>NZ_CAJHCR010000105.1 GCF_904848585.1 Paraburkholderia kirstenboschensis | reverse complement strand
TCGCAACTGCCCAAACCGGGACCGTTGTGTCCGCCTCCGCGGATTGCGAGAAGCAGTTTGTTTTCGCGCGCGTAGTTGACCGCCGCTATGACATCGGCGGCGTCGGTGCAGGGTATCGTCACGCTCGCGGACCTGAAGGTGCGTATCCCGCGCCGACGACAGTGGTGGAAAGCCATTCCTGATCTCGGCGCCACCAGTGCGAAGCGCATCGAGTCATTCTTCAGCGCGCATCCGGCGCTGACTGAACGGGCGAGGGCACTGATCGCAACGGACGCCCCGCGCGGCATCGTGCCGTGGGAGAGCCTGCGACTGCCGCACTTAAGCCGACGGCGTTGTATTGTGACTTCTGTGGGAACCTAATTTGACATAAGATAAATTATCAACCCAACTGGTGTGGGAGCAAAGTAGTAGTGTCGTACCTGAGCAAAGTACAGATGTCGTACCCCAAGGGTCTGTAGCGCATGCTGGTGCGGTTTTCCCGCCTGTGGAGACCGCCATGACG
>NZ_CAJHCR010000104.1 GCF_904848585.1 Paraburkholderia kirstenboschensis | reverse complement strand
CGGTCGCGGTAGGGACGATGGTTACCCATCGCCCCCCGCACGGATCCGTACGTGCAGAATTACTGCATACGGCTCTTACCAAAGGTGTTGACGCGAAACCGCTCAGTCGGGTGGGAATGGACGATCCGGCACGGCGGCAGGTATTTCCGAAGCAGCCCCTGGAAGCGCGACCACGGCATGCGTCTGCGCTGACTTCGGCGCAGCAAGGCGTGACGCCACGCACGACTGGCTTCATACAGAAAGCCAGCCAGCCGCCGCATGTTGTCCGGCACCGCATGGTAATTCAAATACCCCTGCAACACTCGCCGAAGCCACCGACCTACCACTGGTACTGGTTCATGCCGACGTCGCAGTAGCGTTTCCCGAATGGCCACCAGCGTCGCGCGCATCCGCTTCTTGATCGTCAGCCGGACAATCTTGAAGTCGCCATTACTGCGTCGCTTGCTACAGCAGTGCGTGAAGCCCAGAAAGTCGAAGGTCTCCGGCTTCCGGATTCCACGTTC
>NZ_CAJHCR010000103.1 GCF_904848585.1 Paraburkholderia kirstenboschensis | reverse complement strand
CTGAAAACAGCCATCAACCCAAGCGTGAACGCGAGCGGCCGATGCGAGGTTTTCGCTTGCCCGAACACACGCAGTCATTCCTGTCGTGCTTTGGTCCGATCCGCCAGCACTTTGCGCTCAAGCCTCATCTGCCGCGCGCCTCGCTCTATCGCAAACAGCTCGCGACACGATTTGAAGCGTGGCGTCTCTTCACCGGCATTGCCCAAGGTCCGTCCACCGTGTTCTGAGACACGACTGTCCTTGGCGATATCGCGCCATGGAGTCAGCAACGTGACAGCGCCGCGCAAAGCGTTCGTGTTCGCGGAAAACTATCTCGCGGTTGACACGGGTCAACCGACTTCTGACTGCCTCGTGTACATTGGACGCACTGCTGCCGCGCACGCATTTGCTGCAGCCTCCCGTTGCACGCATGCGGACCGCTTCATCACGTCAGGAGATCCACCATGGCAGGCAAATCAGTCACACCCTTCGATCTGTACCGCGCGAATCTTTCGCTTGCGCTG
>NZ_CAJHCR010000102.1 GCF_904848585.1 Paraburkholderia kirstenboschensis | reverse complement strand
AACCTTCGCCGTGCGCTGCGTCATCTGCTTCGCATGCTGCGCTCGGAGGGAATCATTCCCTCGACATCAGCGCCGGTTTCCAATTTCATAAGGGAAGAACTTCGGCTCTTTGACGCTTATCTTCAGGATGTGCAGGGGCTGGCACCAGCAACGCGTCTCTACCGTCTGCGCTACGTCCGTGAATTCCTCATTGCCCGATTTGGCTGGGGGCCGATTGCGCTTGAATGCCTCAAGCCAGATGACATCTGTCGATTCGTGACTGATCGCGCCGCGGGCTGCCAACCCCGGACAGCAGGAATCATTGGCGACTGTCTGCGGAGTTATTTGCGTTTCCGTCGCATACACGGACAACCTACCGAACCCCTGATTGCCGCAGTCCCAAGAGTCGCTTACTGGCGTCTAGCGGCGTTACCGGATTCTCTTACCGATTCAGAACTGGCGGGGCTTGTGAATTCCTTCGATCATACGTGTCCAACCGGCCGACGTGACTACGCGATCATTCGCTGTCTGGTGGACCT
>NZ_CAJHCR010000101.1 GCF_904848585.1 Paraburkholderia kirstenboschensis | reverse complement strand
GCTGCGCGGTGAGCCATACCTGCTGTGGCGGGCCGTCGATGAGCATGGTGCCGAACTCGAGATCCTGTTGCAGAAGCGGCGTGACAAGGCTGCAGCCAAACGTTTCTTCAACCGCGTACTTCGCTCATGCCCTGTGCCGCGCAAGATCGTGACCGACCAGTTGCGCAGCTACCCGGCCGCAAAGGCCGACATTCCCGAATTGGCGAACGTCAAACACGTGTTCGTTAAAGCCGCGGCGCGCGTGAACAACCGAGCGGAGAACAGCCACCAACCTACCCGCGAACGCGAGCGTCGCATGCGGGGATTTCGCGACTGCAAACGCACGCAGGCATTCCTCTCGTGTTTCGGTCCGATACGGCAGCATTTCGCGCTCAAGCGGCATCTGCTGCGTGCTTCGCTCTATCGCAAACACCTCGCGGCCCGATTCGCTGCGTGGCACGAATTCACCGACCTCACCCAGAATCCGTCGAATGCTCGCTGAGCAATGATGACCTCTGCCACCATTTCGTCTCGCTACCGGCAAGTTGACAAAGCCC
>NZ_CAJHCR010000100.1 GCF_904848585.1 Paraburkholderia kirstenboschensis | reverse complement strand
CGTGAGGGCATACCGGTTGAGGAAGAGGACGGTCGCGTACAGATTGTCACCGTAACGGTCGAGCCGCTGAGCAGCCGGCCCGGCGTCGAGCCGCTTTACCTCGTTTTATTCATCGATCAGGGGCCGGAACTGAGCCGCGAAGAAGCGTTGACTCGCGCTCATGCCGCGCACGATGGCACGGCCGTGCAGATGGAACGGGAACTCCATGAAACACGCGAGCGCCTGCAATCCGTGATCGAGGAGTATGAGACCGCGCTGGAGGAACTCAAGTCGTCGAACGAGGAACTCGTCTCAGTCAACGAGGAGATGCAGTCCACCAACGAAGAGCTGGAAGCTTCGAAGGAGGAACTGGTCTCGCTTAACGAGGAACTGCACACGGTCAACAGCGAACTGAACGGAAAGATCGAAGCGCTCGATCGCGCGAACAGCGACCTGCAGAATCTGTTCGAGAGCACGGCGGTCGCCACGGTGTTTCTGGACAGGCAACTGGTGATTCGCAGCTTCACGCCGGCGATGACGGAAGTATTCAATATCCGCCC
>NZ_CAJHCR010000099.1 GCF_904848585.1 Paraburkholderia kirstenboschensis | reverse complement strand
CTCATGCCGGTTGATCCGCTCATCGAGCGACATCGTTAGCGCCCGCTGGATGGCCTGCGCCGTGCCTTGCGTGTCGTAGGGATTGACCAGCAGCGCTTCCTTCAATTGCTCCGCGGCTCCGGCAAAGCGCGAGAGCACCAGCATGCCCGGGTCGGCGGAGTCCTGTGCGGCGATGAATTCTTTCGCAACCAGATTCATGCCGTCCCGCAACGGCGTAACGAGCGCAACTCGACTCGCGCGATAGAGACCCGGCAGACGCTTTCGGGCAACGTTGCGATGAATGTAGCGCACCGGCATCCAGTCCAGTTCACCGAAGTCGCCATTGATCGCGCCGCACAAGCTATCCATCTGACGCCGCAGATCGTCGTAGGCGTCGACGTCCTCGCGGCTAGGGGAGGCGATCTGGATCAGCGTCGCACTATCACGGTTCTCCGGGTAGAAGGTCAGCAGTTCGCGGAAAGCATGGACGCGTTGCGGTAATCCCTTCGAGTAGTCCAACCGGTCGACGCCCACCAGCAAACGCCGCCGCGAATACTCCTCG
>NZ_CAJHCR010000098.1 GCF_904848585.1 Paraburkholderia kirstenboschensis | reverse complement strand
AAAGAGCCGAAGTTCTTCCCTTATGAAATTGGAAACCGGCGCTGATGTCGAGGGAATGATTCCCTCCGAGCGCAGCATGCGAAGCAGATGACGCAGCGCACGGCGAAGGTTAGCGGGGGTGCGTGGACTTGGCTTGCTGCAGTGACAGACGGGAAGGTGCTCCGTGAGAAAGCGATGCAGCACTGTCTCGTCGATGTGATTGATAGCGATGCGTCGGGCAGTCAACCACCGTCCGAAGTGGGAGGCGCATGGCAGATAGTTCTCTTTAGTAATACCCGCATATCCGTGACGCCCCAAGTAGTCGGTGAAATTCCCAACGACGGGTCCACGTGCGCCGTACCGTGCGCGGTTGCACACGACAACTTCAGAAACGACTGGCGTGATCATGATCGCTCTCCTGAGAGATGGCGATGAAGCCATCCGGGAAGAGCAGTATCTGTTATGCACGGTTGGCCGATGGTGAGGCGCTACCTGGCACCCAGAGGAATTGGGCGTTGCACCTCAGAATGACCGACAAACTGTGCATAATTCCGGGGCGTCCATAAAACGTA
>NZ_CAJHCR010000097.1 GCF_904848585.1 Paraburkholderia kirstenboschensis | reverse complement strand
GTTGGCGAACTTCAGCGCGATCTCGCGGATCGACGGCAGACGCTTCATGATCGTCTCGGCGCCGATGTGCGACAGGTCCAGCAGCACGTGGTCCTTGTTCGGACCGACGCCACGGCCTTCCTTGATCTCCTGGTCCATCGAGCGCGAAACGAAGTCGCGCGGCGCCAGATCCTTCAGCGTGGGCGCGTAGCGTTCCATGAAACGCTCGCCGTTCGAGTTGCGCAGGATGCCGCCTTCGCCGCGCACGCCTTCGGTGATCAGCACGCCCGCGCCGGCCACACCCGTCGGGTGGAACTGCCAGAACTCCATGTCCTGCAGCGCGATGCCCGAGCGCGCGGCCATGCCCAGGCCGTCGCCGGTATTGATGAACGCGTTGGTCGAGGCCGCGAAGATGCGGCCCGCGCCGCCCGTGGCGAACAGCGTCGTCTTGCCTTCGAGGATGTAGACGTCGCCCGTTTCCATTTCGAGCGCGGTGACGCCCAGCACGTCGCCCTCGGCGTCGCGGATCAGATCGAGCGCCATCCATTCGACGAAGAACTGCGTCTTCGCCGCG
>NZ_CAJHCR010000096.1 GCF_904848585.1 Paraburkholderia kirstenboschensis | reverse complement strand
GAGAAGTGCGAACGGCACCATACGCACCGGAAGGGAGCGTCGATCGCATTGCTGTTAATGATGAACGGACTGTCGCGCATGCATTGCGGACAACGAGTCAGGAGTGGTTGTCGATGCGCCGGACAGTGATCTTCTTCCTCGAGCTGATGCAACACACTGTGGTAGCCGTGCGCCGCGCACTGCCTGCAATACCGGAAGACCGTGTGATACCGCTCATGCACAGTCGAATCGATCAACGATGCATCCAATACCTTTCTGGGTAGCCGCACCAGGTGGCGCAGGAGCGCAATATCGATAGCGTCCCGCCGTGGGGCGACGCCTTCACGCGGATCAACATCGGGGCTCATCATACGGAGGAGCACATCCCCAGGCAGTGCGTTGGCGCATGCGAACTTCCACAGAATCGAAACGAGGGACTCACCCGGCACCAACCATGCGATGTTGAATTCGCTGCCCAGCGCGAGCCTAAGTTGCCATTCATCGAACGTGAGAATCGGAAAGCGCGGTGTCCTGAGCGCTTTCCGCTTACGCCGTCGCGAGCACGCGTCCGGTGGC
>NZ_CAJHCR010000095.1 GCF_904848585.1 Paraburkholderia kirstenboschensis | reverse complement strand
CTCGGGCAACAGCACGAATGGCACGGGCGTGATCGTCGATCCGAACGGTTCGATCAACACCTCGGGTAACGGCTCGACGAACATCTCGGGTGATTCGACCAACGGTACGGGCACGGACATCAATGGTTCGATCAACACGACGGATAACGGCACGACCAACATCTCGGGCAACAGCTCGAATGGCACGGGCGTGATCGTCGATCCGAACGGTTCGATCAACACCTCGGGTAACGGCTCGACCAACATCTCGGGTGATTCGACCAACGGTACGGGCACGGACATCAATGGTTCGATCAACACGACGGATAACGGCACGACCAACATCTCGGGCAACAGCTCGAACGGCACGGGCGTGATCGTCGATCCGAACGGTTCGATCAACACCTCGGGTAACGGCTCGACCAACATCTCGGGTGATTCGACCAACGGGACTGGCACGGATATCAACGGTTCGATCAACACGACGGATAACGGCACGACCAACATCTCGGGCAACAGCACGAATGGCACGGGCGTGATCGTCGATCCGAACGGTTCGATCAACACCTCGGGTAACGGC
>NZ_CAJHCR010000094.1 GCF_904848585.1 Paraburkholderia kirstenboschensis | reverse complement strand
AACGGCACGGGCGTGATCGTCGATCCGAATGGTTCGATCAACACCTCGGGTAACGGCTCGACGAACATCTCGGGCAACGGCACGGATGCGGGCGTGGACATCAACGGTTCGGTGAACACGAGCGATAACGGCACCACCAACATCAGCGGTGATGCGTCGAACGGCACGGGCGTGATCGTCGATCCGAATGGTTCGATCAACACCTCTGGCAACGGCTCGACCAACATCTCGGGCAACGGCACGGATGCGGGTGTAGACATCAACGGTTCGGTGAACACGAGCGATAACGGCACGACCAACATCAGTGGTGATGCGTCGAACGGCACGGGCGTGATCGTCGATCCGAATGGTTCGATCAACACCTCGGGTAACGGCTCGACGAACATCTCGGGCAACGGCACGGATGCGGGCGTGGACATCAACGGTTCGGTGAACACGAGCGATAACGGCACCACCAACATCAGCGGTGATGCGTCGAACGGCACGGGCGTGATCGTCGATCCGAATGGTTCGATCAACACCTCTGGCAACGGCTCGACCAACATCTCGGGCAACGGCACGGATGCGGG
>NZ_CAJHCR010000093.1 GCF_904848585.1 Paraburkholderia kirstenboschensis | reverse complement strand
TGCGTCCGCTGGGGATTGCAGCGCTGGAAGACAAGATCGTGCAGCAGGCCGTATCCACGGTACTGAGCTCGATCTACGAGCAGGACTTCCTCGGCTTCTCATATGGATTTCGGCAAGGACGCGGTCAGCATGACGCGCTTGATGCCTTATCGATCGGGATCATGAGTCGCAGGGTGAACTGGATTCTGGACGCGGACATTCGCTCGTTCTTCGATGAAATCGACCACGAGTGGATGCTCCGCTTCCTGTCTCACCGGGTTGCCGACCGACGGATGATCCGCCTGATCCGTAAATGGCTGAAGGCAGGCACCATCGAGGATGGACGCCGCGTTGCATCGACGCGGGGTACACCCCAAGGGTCTGTGATCTCACCGTTGCTCGCCAATATCTACCTGCATTACACACTGGATCTATGGACGCAGCAATGGCGTAACCGACATGCCGCCGGCGACGTGATCATCGTTCGCTACGCCGACGACAGCGTGATGGGGTTTCAGTACGAGGGCGAGGCAAGACGATTCCTGGCAGCAATGCGGGAACGGCTGGCCAAGTTCGGGCTGGAACTGCACCCGG
>NZ_CAJHCR010000092.1 GCF_904848585.1 Paraburkholderia kirstenboschensis | reverse complement strand
CCTGAACGACCCGAGGCTTCGATAGTGGTCTGCCACGCTTGCCGCCGATCGGCGGGATTGCCTCGACCAGCGCTTGAAGTTGAGTGACGTCGTTACGGTTGGCGCCGGTCAGAATCACCGCGAGCGGGATGCCCTGCGCCTCGGTGATGAGATGGTGCTTTGAACCAGGTCGCGCGCGGTCTGTGGGATTCGGTCCTGTTTTTGACCTGAGCCCACAGCGCGGATTGAAGAGGAGTCGACGATGACGCGAGACCAGTCGATCTGGTCAGCTGCGCGCAATCGCGCAAGCAGCACCTCGTGCAACTGCTCCCAGACGCCAGCCGCTTGCCAGTCACGGAGGCGACGCCAGCAACTCATGCCGCTGCCGCAACCCATCTCGCGAGGTAGCAGGTCCCAACGCAGGCCTGTCTGTAAGACGAAGAGAATGCCGGTGAGCACCGCACGATTGTCGAGCGGCTTGCGCCCCGGATAACGGGTTCGCCGTGGTTTGGGATGGGGCAGCAGCGGTTCGATGAGTGCCCACAGTTCGTCGTCGAGTATTGGCTTGGCCATGTCCTTTTCGTCGTCGAAACAATGAAAAGGTTAACAGCATTCATCGATGGTTAACAGCCCCTTCGTTCATT
>NZ_CAJHCR010000091.1 GCF_904848585.1 Paraburkholderia kirstenboschensis | reverse complement strand
CCGCCGGCATTCGAGATAGTCCTCGACCAGGGACACCATGGTAGTGGCGGGCTTCATGTGCGTCTCCCCGGCCATGGCAAGGCAACGGTATTGAGCCTGGGTAGATCGACTCTGACATAGATGGTCGTCGTGTTGACGTTGCGGTGGCGCAGTAGATCGGCGATGTCTTTGAGACTTGCCCCTTCCCTGAGTAGCCTTGATGCGAACGAATGGCGTAGCACATGGGTTCCGGTCCACCGCTGAGCGAGGCCACACCGGGCGTAGGCACAGCGTACGGCATTACGCACCAGGCTGGGCCCCACCGGTTCATCGCGCGGAGCGCGGTGCCGCACAAACAGTGCGCAGCTTTCCGTTCGCGGGCGCCCGAAGCGCAAATAGTCAGCGATCGCGCGCCCTGTCTCCAAAGGCAACGGCAGAAGTGTTGTGCGTTTTGCCTTCGCTTTGGCAATCCGGAGCGTCCCTTCTCGCCAATTCAAGTCATCGAGCTGGATAAAAGCCACTTCGCTCGCCCGCAGGCCTAGGTCCACCAGACAGCGAATGATCGCGTAGTCACGTCGGCCGGTTGGACAC
Organism: Paraburkholderia kirstenboschensis; assembly: GCF_904848585.1. Taxonomy (GTDB): domain Bacteria; phylum Pseudomonadota; class Gammaproteobacteria; order Burkholderiales; family Burkholderiaceae; genus Paraburkholderia; species Paraburkholderia kirstenboschensis. The sequence goes on along the minus strand of NZ_CAJHCR010000091.1, from coordinate 60 downwards.
GTATGATCGAAGGAATTCACAAGCCCCGCCAGTTCTGAATCGGTAAGAGAATCCGGTAAC
>NZ_CAJHCR010000090.1 GCF_904848585.1 Paraburkholderia kirstenboschensis | reverse complement strand
GCGCTTAGTGCGGCTGCAAAGCCGATGAAAGATAGTTGATGAAAGTTCAATACGGAGAAGATGTGGCGAATCACTCTGGCCCCGAGTCATGCGGCGTGCATCGTGAGGTGCAGGTCGAAGCGTTGACAGGGGAAACCGACAGGCCAGCCATTGAGCCGCGAAATAATTACTTCGGGATGCCGACGCTGTTAAGCGAAGCGGAAGGCAATACGGGACACGACGCTAATCGCAAGCCGTGTGCTGGTCCCGCGCGGTCGGAGACCCTGTGCATGTCGGGAAGTCTTTCATACGGAAGCAGCGAGATCTCATCGGTGTCCGGCGCGGTTGGGCCGGACGGGACTGGGAAGGTCAATGACCGTAAGCCAGTCATCGACGCCGGTGAGAAGTCGGATACGCCCATATTACCGAAGAAGTTGCCGAACAAAGGAGATGATCCAGCGGAGGCAATGGAGGGAAGGGGTGTAACCAGAGGGAGCGCCGACGGGAACCCCGCGTGCCGGACTCAGAGCCGGGATAAACGCGCGTCGATGGGACTCGAAGGCGTACGGGAAGCCGCAAGGCGGGACCGGAAGTTGCGTTTCACGGCATTGTTGCATCACGTCACACCGTCGCTGCTGGTGGAGAGCTTCCATGCTCTGCGCAAGCAGGCGGCGGCTGGTGTGGACGGCGTGACGTGGCGCGACTATGAG
>NZ_CAJHCR010000089.1 GCF_904848585.1 Paraburkholderia kirstenboschensis | reverse complement strand
GGTCGAGGCTGTGTGGAAACCCGGAACGCAGATTTGACGTGAAAAAAATCTGTTTCGACGACTATATAGCCGCGTTGCGCTCTCGGAATCAATCGATCAACTGAGAGATGTTGGGTGGCTGCGCTACCTCAACGCAAGCCGTTTCACGGCATATGTTGGAAGGCCTAGGTGCCTCACGCACCCACCAGCCGCATGGCCCTCATGGTTCGCGAGAATCCCAATATCGCCATCACGCGCTTGAGGTTATACGCCAGCACATGCAGGCTCATCTCAGTACTGACATTGGATAACCTGCGCGTCAGGAAGTGCGTATAGCCCATCCAGTGCTTGAACGTTCCGAAGACATGTTCAACGGTTCGCCTGCGCACCATCATCGCATCCGGCATCCTGTCCAGTCTCTTCTGCGCAGCTTCCAGTACAGACTCATGTTCCCATCGCGTGATTCGTCGATAGTCACTCGGAGTACATTGTGATTTGATTTCACAACGAGGACAGGCACTGCTCCAGTAACGATGCAGTTGCATGCCATGCTCTTCACGGGCGAAGCGGTGTATCGCGCGCTGCCCAGCAGGACAAAGGTATTCGTTATCCCGTGCAATGTAGATGAAGTCCGCTCTGTCGAAGCGACCATGGGCTTTGGCGCCTGATGTCAGGTTCTTCGGCAGAATGGCGGCAATGCCTGCATCTGCACAAGCTTTTATCTGTGGGCCGCTGTAGTACCCCCGGTCGGCGATGAC
>NZ_CAJHCR010000088.1 GCF_904848585.1 Paraburkholderia kirstenboschensis | reverse complement strand
GGGTGATTCGACCAACGGTACGGGTACGGATATCAACGGTTCGGTCAACACGACGGACAACGGCACGACCAACATCGCGGGCAACAGCACGAATGGCACGGGCGTGATCGTCGATCCGAACGGTTCGATCAACACCTCGGGTAACGGCTCGACGAACATCTCGGGTGATTCGACCAACGGTACGGGAACGGACATCAACGGTTCGGTCAACACGACGGACAACGGCACGACCAACATTTCGGGCAACAGCACGAATGGCACGGGCGTGATCGTCGATCCGAACGGTTCGATCAACACCTCGGGTAACGGCTCGACCAACATCTCGGGTGATTCGACCAACGGTACGGGCACGGATATCAACGGTTCGGTCAACACGAGCGATAACGGCACGACCAACATTTCGGGCAACAGCACGAATGGCACGGGCGTGATCGTTGATCCGAACGGTTCGATCAACACCTCGGGCAATGGCTCGACGAACATCTCGGGTGATTCGACCAACGGCACGGGTACGGATATCAACGGTTCGGTCAACACGACGGATAACGGCACGACCAACATCTCGGGCAACAGCTCGAATGGCACGGGCGTGATCGTTGACCCGAACGGTTCGATCAACACCTCGGGTAACGGCTCGACTGTTGATACGCGCATAGAACTGACCCACTTCCGCTAGAAATTTGCATCGAAAATTGACCCACATGTTCAACTGCCTGCTTGGACGCCAAGCAGGAGAACGGAGTGATAA
>NZ_CAJHCR010000087.1 GCF_904848585.1 Paraburkholderia kirstenboschensis | reverse complement strand
GTGCGCCGACAGCATGTCGCTCATGAAGTAGGCCGCTGCGCCGCCAATTCCAATCGCGCCGATTGCACCTGCCGCAGCACCACCGCTTCCACCGCCCGAACCGCCGGCCGACGCCGTGCCACCGTTGGCAGCAGGAGGCGTGTCGCCGCCGTTGTCGACAGGCGGCGTGTTGCCGCCATTGCCGCCATTGCCGCCATTGCCGCCATTGCCGCCATTGCCACCGTTGCCACCACCGTTGCCGCCGCCGTTGCCGCCGCCGTTGTCACCGCCGTTGCCACCCGGTACCAATACCGTGCCGTTGTCGATGATCACAACCGTGCCGTTGCCGGTCACGTTCACATCGCCGTCGATGATGGTGCCGTTGCCATTCGTCGAGTTACCGGAAATTTCGGTCGTACCGTTGCCCGAGATGTTGATCGAACCATTCGGATCGACGATCACGCCCGTGCCATTCGTGCTGTTGCCCGAGATGTTGGTCGTGCCGTTATCCGTCGTGTTGACCGAACCGTTGATATCCGTACCGGTACCGTTGGTCGAATCACCCGAGATGTTGGTCGAGCCGTTACCCGAGGTGTTGATCGAACCGTTCGGATCGACGATCACGCCTGTGCCGTTCGTGCTGTTGCCCGAAATGTTGGTCGTGCCGTTATCCGTCGTGTTGACCGAACCGTTGATATCCGTGCCGGTACCGTTGGTCGAATCACCCGAGATGTTCGTCGAGCCTGTTGATTTGCACCGCGAACTGACCCACTTTTTGCATCTAGAATTGACCCACCCCTGATGCTCAGAAACATCATTCTGGTGCGTCGATTTCCTCCTCTTTTTGTCGTTTG
>NZ_CAJHCR010000086.1 GCF_904848585.1 Paraburkholderia kirstenboschensis | reverse complement strand
TAACCGCAAGGAGGGCGCTTACCACGGTGGGATTCATGACTGGGGTGAAGTCGTAACAAGGTAGCCGTATCGGAAGGTGCGGCTGGATCACCTCCTTTCTCGAGCTAGACGTGTCAAGCGTTGAGCGCTCACGCTTATCGGCTGTAGTAGTAAAGAAACGCAGACAGACTCAGGGGTCTGTAGCTCAGTCGGTTAGAGCACCGTCTTGATAAGGCGGGGGTCGATGGTTCGAATCCATCCAGACCCACCACTGTCTTGTCTGGGGTGAGCTGGCCGTCTGGCGCCTCTGGGATATCTGTATGACTGGGGGATTAGCTCAGCTGGGAGAGCACCTGCTTTGCAAGCAGGGGGTCGTCGGTTCGATCCCGTCATCCTCCACCAATCCTCAATGCGTAGCGTTCTGTGTGAAAGACACCGAGCGCTGTGCATTGGCGATTGAGCCAGTCAGAGAGATGCATGGTTATAGCAACCGTGATATCGGCTGAACGTTCTTTAACAATCAGGAAGAAGTAGTAAAGAGATTCACGAAAGCATACCTGGAGATGGGTGTGCGAGTAGGTGAATCAGGGTTGTGATTGTATCAATGTATTTTTAAGTGATCGAAAGATTGCTTTGGAATACGGCGCAACACGAATACTCAACCTGTAGCGAGTGTGCAAACTGCTCGGCCTTCCCAGTGAAGGTTCCATCCCCTCCGGGGATCGGATGGGAGTAGGCGCTAAAGCGCCAACTCCCATCGAGAGAGACACACCCGTTATAGGGTCAAGCGAACAAGTGCATGTGGTGGATGCCTTGGCGATCACAGGCGATGAAGGACGCGGTAGCCTGCGAAAAGCTTCGGGGAGCTGGCAAA
>NZ_CAJHCR010000085.1 GCF_904848585.1 Paraburkholderia kirstenboschensis | reverse complement strand
CCTCCTACACTTCGAATCCCGTCCTTAGGAGGCTGACCTCATGGCGGATACCCTTCAGGTCACCAGGCCGATCGCGCTTGGCCGTCCACGCGGCGCACATCGATTTGAAGCCTTCAGCCCCAAACTCGCGCGCCGCGTGATGTTCTACCGTCGTGCGTTGCTTGAACAATGGTTACTACTCGAGGCGAATCCGAAGGTGATCACCTTCTGCGAGCGACCGGGCTATGTGCTGATCAACGAAGACCGTCACCTCGCCGATTTCTGGGTGCGCTACGTTGATCGCGATGAGTTGGTTATACTAAGCGAACTGCTGCTTGGATCCAATGCAGACGGGTCATGCGCCGTACTTGACGCTTGCACCGCAGAGGTCCGGCTTGTTGGATCGGCCGATCTCGCCGCGGCGCGTGCATGGACGGACAACTGGCAGCGCATCCTCCCCTACCTTGTTGCGAATCGGTGCCTCGTGCCGGCAACGTTACCACCAGCCATCATGCAATTCGTGGAGGAGCCACGGCGACTGCTCGATATCGAGCGCGAGTTCCTGCCCAGCGACCCGGTGATTGTTCGCGCTGCGCTGTTCAGCCTGCTCCACACAGGTCGCGTCAGCGCCTCGGCACTTCAGACTCAACCGCTGTCGCTGCTCACCTCCTTCACAGCGTTGGAGGCAACATCATGAGTCGCCGCAAGCCGGAGTTGCAGGCGATCGATGTCAACGCATGGCCTACTGTCGCCCATACCGAACTCGACGAACCAGTCCGCCGCAAGTTCGAGGCACGTCGTCAGGCCATATTGCGCTATATCGCTGGCGAACCGATCAGAGCCATCGAAAAGTCGACACACTTCAATCGCCGGCAGTTGTACCGCTGGCTTGAGCGC
>NZ_CAJHCR010000084.1 GCF_904848585.1 Paraburkholderia kirstenboschensis | reverse complement strand
GTCGTCGGCGCGCACTACGGTCTGCGCGACTGGCTCGCGCAACGCATCACCGCCGTCGTGATGGCCATCTACACGGTGATCCTGCTCGCCTGGTTCTTCGGCGCGCGCGACTTCTCCTACGAAGGCTGGGCCTCGATCTTCGCCACCCAGTGGATGAAGCTCGCCACCTTCGTCACGCTGCTCTCGCTGTTCTATCACGCGTGGGTCGGCATCCGCGACATCTGGATGGACTATGTGAAGCCCGTTGGCATGCGCCTGTTCCTTCAGGCGCTGACCATCGTCTGGCTGCTCGCGTGCGCGGGCTACGCTGCGCAGATTCTCTGGAGAGTGTAAAAGAATGGCTGCAATCAAGAATACCCTGCCGCGTCGCAAGTTTGACGTGGTCATCGTCGGCGCGGGCGGCTCGGGAATGCGCGCGTCGCTGCAACTGGCGCGCGCGGGCCTGTCGGTGTGCGTGCTCTCCAAGGTGTTCCCCACGCGCTCGCACACGGTTGCCGCGCAAGGCGGCATCGGCGCGTCGCTGGGCAACATGAGCGAGGACAACTGGCACTACCACTTCTACGACACGATCAAGGGCTCCGACTGGCTCGGCGACCAGGACGCGATCGAGTTCATGTGCCGCGAAGCGCCGAACGCCGTGTACGAACTCGAACACTTCGGCATGCCGTTTGACCGCAACGCCGACGGCACGATCTACCAGCGCCCGTTCGGCGGCCACACCGCGAACTACGGCGAGAAGCCCGTGCAGCGCGCGTGTGCTGCCGCTGACCGCACCGGTCACGCGCTGCTGCATACGCTGTACCAGCAGAACGTCGCGGCGAAGACGCAGTTCTTCGTCGAATGGATGGCGCTCGATCTGATCCGCGACGCCGAGGGCGACGTGCTGGGCGTCACCGCGCTCGAAATGGAAACGGGCGACGTCTA
>NZ_CAJHCR010000083.1 GCF_904848585.1 Paraburkholderia kirstenboschensis | reverse complement strand
TGGCTGGCTGAGCACAGCGTGCATTTCGTCTTTACCACCGGCTACGGCGCCGACGCGCTCGACCCTGCCTACACCAGATATCCGAGGTGCGAGAAACCCTTCGATCCACGCGTGCTTTTCAGGGCGCTGGCTTCCCCCTCCCTCTGAATGAATCGTCCACGTTCTGCGTCGAGCGGGTGGCGCCTTGCAAGCGTTGAACGGCCATTCAACCGCTCTGCGCGGGTGCCCGCTTATGGCCGGCCAAACAGTGCCTCATGCTGCTCCATGCCAGACCGCCGCTCACACGCGGGCCCGTCGGCTGTACGCGACCCACCCGTGCCCTTCAGTTAGTTTCTTCGAATGTCACCGCCGCGCTGAAAGCGGCCGTAGCGGGAGGTCGCCCCTTGGAGATCAGCTTTTATGTCAATGATGCGCCGGGCAGGGAGTGGCGGATGGCTGTCACCGGACCCATGGCGGCCATCCGGGTCGCCCCACCGGCAAAGATACGTTCTGAAGCGAACGTCTGTTCGCTCACATTGATTGGCACTCCTGGTCTCAAACGGTCTACGCCACGAACCTAGTGGCAGCACGCGACGGTTGTCCGGCACAGCAAGCGCGGGTGCTTGCGCCGGCAACGGCAGAAGCGCCGCCTGCTCGGCAGCAAGCCTCACTGCCGGACGCTCGCCCGTCGTCGCATGACGGCGCGTGTTGGCAACCTCCGCCAGCCATCGACCGATATGCGCGTTGGCGGCCTCTACATCCAGCCTCAAGCCCGATGACCTGAGCGTCGCGGCAAGCGGCACAACGAAGCTCTCCTTCAGATAGCGGTTGAACCGTTCGACCTTGCCCTTCCCGTAAGTCCACGAATGCAGATCGTACAGGCGCTCAAGCGCGTGTAGAGATCGAGGTCACCCACCCGTTCCATCCATGGCGGGGCAGGCGCTTTGTGCTGGCAACC
>NZ_CAJHCR010000082.1 GCF_904848585.1 Paraburkholderia kirstenboschensis | reverse complement strand
ACCATGGGCTTTGGCGCCTGATGTCAGGTTCTTCGGCAGAATGGCGGCAATGCCTGCATCTGCACAAGCTTTTATCTGTGGGCCGCTGTAGTACCCCCGGTCGGCGATGACTTTCAATCTTCTCTTGCGCATGAAATCACGAGCAGCTTGCGCCATCGGACTGAGCTGCGACCGGTCGTGGCCGGAGTTTGTTACCTCGTGGGCAACGATGAGGTGGTGCCTGGCCTCTACGGCCATCTGCACGTTGTAGCCCACCATGCCCGAGCCCCTGCCGCTTGTCGCCATGGAGCGCGCATCAGGGTCAGTCAGCGAGAGCTGGCCATCCGGTTGCGTCTTGAGTTCTTCTTTAATCTGTTCGAGGCGATGCATCTGATCGCGCAATTGACCGATCTTCTCCTGCAGCCGCGCGGTCTTCGCTTCAAGCTCGGGTGGCTGCGTCCGGTCAGCCGTCTCCAATGCGCTCAGGTAGCGCTGGATGCTCTCCTCAATCTGCTGCTGCCGCTTGTCGATCTTGCCCGTTGTGAAGTTACGGTCGCGAGTGTTCGATGCCTTGAACTTGCTTCCATCAATAGCAACCAGTGCCTGCGAGAAGAGCTTCAGATCACGGCAAAGAACGACAAACCGGCGGCAGACGTTGCGGATGCCGGTGCCGTTGTCCCGTCGAAAGTCAGCTATCGTCTTGAAGTCTGGTACCAGTCGGCCTGTGAGCCACATCAGCTCGACATTGCGCTGACATTCACGCTCCAGGCGGCGACTCGATTGAATCCGATTGAGATAGCCGTAGATGTATATCTTCAGCAGCACTGCCGGATGGTAGGAGGGGCGACCTGTAGTCGACGGTGTGACACCTTCGAAACCCATCAATTCCAGTTCCAGCTCTTCGACGAAGGCCTCGATGATCCTCACCGGGTTATCCTCGGCAACGAAATCATCCAGACATTCTGGCAACAACGTTACCTGCTTGCGGTCTTCGC
>NZ_CAJHCR010000081.1 GCF_904848585.1 Paraburkholderia kirstenboschensis | reverse complement strand
GCTCATCAACGTGACCGATTTCTTTCGCGACGCGGAAGCGTTTGAGAACCTCGCGAATCTGGTCATCCCGAAGCTCTTCGAAGAGCGCGGCGCGGACGACGTGGTACGCGTATGGGTGCCAGGTTGCGCGACCGGCGAAGAGGTCTACTCACTGGGTATCCTGATATGCGAACACATGGATACGCTTCCCGTTGCGCCACGGGTGCAGATCTTCGCCAGCGATATCGACGAACATGCACTCGGGGTCGCGCGTGCCGCCAGATATCCGGGGCCGTCGCTTGATAGCGTGTCGCCGGAGCGCCGCGACCGTTTTTTCATCCCCGACGGCGCGAGCTATCTCGTGGCGAAAGAGGTTCGCGACCTGTGCATCTTCTCCCCGCATAGCGTGATTCGTGACCCACCCTTTTCACGAATTGATCTGGTGTCCTGCCGCAACCTGTTGATCTATTTCGGCCAGGACGTGCAGCGACAGGTCATTCCCACCTTCCACTACGCGTTGCGCCCCGACGGCTACCTGTTTCTTGGCACATCCGAGAGTGTTAGCCAGTTCGAGGATCTCTTTGCGCCGGTCGAGAAAAAGCATCGCATCTTCCGTCGCCGCTCAGTTGCAGCACCGCACGTTCGCCTGCCGCTGATGGTGACTTCAATGCGCGCAGGTCAACCGGGCCACCTGACGGCGCGGCGCGCCGAAGTCGGTGGCGCTGCCTTGCGCCAGATGGTTGACGCCCACGTACTTGAACGGTTTTCGCCGCCCCATGTGCTGGTCAACCGTGACGGTGACGTTGTGCATTACTCGGCGCGCACGGGCAAATATCTTGAACCGCCCGCTGGCGTGCCCTCGCGGCAGATCTTTACCATGGCGCGCAAGGGCATCCGCGTTGAACTACGCGCCGTGTTCCGGGAAGCGGTGGAATCCGGGCGTCCAGTAACGCGTGAGGGCATACCGGTTGAGGAAGAGGACGGTCGCGTACAGATTGTCACCGTAACGGTCGAGCCGCTGAGCAGCCGGCCCGGCGTCGAGCCGCTTTACCTCGTTTTATTC
>NZ_CAJHCR010000080.1 GCF_904848585.1 Paraburkholderia kirstenboschensis | reverse complement strand
TTACTTTGCGGGCTGCAGACAGGTGTGGTCAATGGCTTCAGGCCAATGCCAGACGCGAAGGTCCTGGTCTTTTCCGCCGTGTAGCCCGAGCCATTGTCCGTCAGCCATTCGATTTCCGTCGGCGCCTTCAGGACATTGCCAAAGCGGTTCTCAACGGCTGCCAGCATGACATCACGCACCACGTCGCCGCTGTGGCCGCCGGTCGTCGCCGCCCAACTCATTGCCTCACGGTCACAGCAATCGAGCGCGAACGTGACGCGCAACGGTTCACCGTTGTCGCAGCGAAATTCGAAGCCGTCAGAGCACCAGCGTTGATTGCTCTTCGCCACTGCAACCTTGCCATCGTGTCGACGCTGCGGCGGTGGCGGAGAGGGTCTGCGTTGTAGCAGCAGGTCGTGAACGCGCATCACCCGATATACGCGTTTGGCGTTGACGGGCGCCATGCCTCGGCCTTCCCGCTGACGACGCAACATACCCCAGACCCGGCGATAACCATAGCTCGGCAGGTCAGTCACGGTCAGCCGTATCTCTTCGACCAGCCCGGCATCGTCCGTCTTCCTGGAGCTGCGTCCATCCCGCCAGTCGGCTGGACGTGCAAGCTTTGCCGCCACGTTTGAGCGCGCTACACCGAGAACGTCGCAGACCTGCTTCACTGCTCGTCCCCCGGCAATGAGGGTGAGCGCGCAATCCATTTTCGCGACTTCGCCACCTCCACCGCTTCACGAAGAATCTCGTTCTCCATTGTCTTTTTGCCGAGCAGTCGCTGGAGTTCCCTGATTTGCTTGAGCGCATCGCTCAGTTCCGACGCTGGTACGACTTCCTCGCCGGCACTGACTGCCGATAGGCTGCCATCCTGATACAGCTTGCGCCAATGGAATAGCTGGTTCGGATTGACGCCGTGCCGGCGTGCAACCATCGAGACCGACTTGCCCGGCTCGAAACTCTCTCGCACCATCGCCAGCTTTTCTTCCGCTGACCACCGCCGCCGGCGCTCCGGCCCCGTCAACACTTCCATCACTTCTTGCTTGTTGTTAGTCAAAAACACAGTCATATGCCTACCCGTTATTTTAAGCGGGAGACTGTGTCCGGTGATTCAAGGGGCCGCTCCA
>NZ_CAJHCR010000079.1 GCF_904848585.1 Paraburkholderia kirstenboschensis | reverse complement strand
AGGGTGAAGGGGTTGCAATAAACTGGTGGCTGCGACTGTTTAATAAAAACACAGCACTCTGCAAACACGAAAGTGGACGTATAGGGTGTGACGCCTGCCCGGTGCCGGAAGATTAAATGATGGGGTGCAAGCTCCTGATTGAAGTCCCGGTAAACGGCGGCCGTAACTATAACGGTCCTAAGGTAGCGAAATTCCTTGTCGGGTAAGTTCCGACCTGCACGAATGGCGTAACGATGGCCACACTGTCTCCTCCCGAGACTCAGCGAAGTTGAAGTGTTTGTGATGATGCAATCTCCCCGCGGCTAGACGGAAAGACCCCATGAACCTTTACTGTAGCTTTGCATTGGACTTTGAACCGGTCTGTGTAGGATAGGTGGGAGGCTGTGAAGCGTGAACGCCAGTTTGCGTGGAGCCATCCTTGAAATACCACCCTGATCTGTTTGAGGTTCTAACCTTGGTCCGTAATCCGGATCGGGGACAGTGCATGGTAGGCAGTTTGACTGGGGCGGTCTCCTCCCAAAGTGTAACGGAGGAGTACGAAGGTACGCTAGGTACGGTCGGAAATCGTGCTGATAGTGCAATGGCATAAGCGTGCTTAACTGCGAGACCGACAAGTCGAGCAGGTGCGAAAGCAGGTCATAGTGATCCGGTGGTTCTGTATGGAAGGGCCATCGCTCAACGGATAAAAGGTACTCTGGGGATAACAGGCTGATACCGCCCAAGAGTTCATATCGACGGCGGTGTTTGGCACCTCGATGTCGGCTCATCTCATCCTGGGGCTGTAGCCGGTCCCAAGGGTATGGCTGTTCGCCATTTAAAGAGGTACGTGAGCTGGGTTTAAAACGTCGTGAGACAGTTTGGTCCCTATCTGCCGTGGGCGCTGGATATTTGAAGGGGGCTGCTCCTAGTACGAGAGGACCGGAGTGGACGAACCTCTGGTGTACCGGTTGTCACGCCAGTGGCATCGCCGGGTAGCTATGTTCGGAAGAGATAACCGCTGAAAGCATCTAAGCGGGAAACTCGCCTTAAGATGAGATATCCCCGGGGCTTCGAGCCCCTTGAAGGGTCGTTCAAGACCAGGACGTTGATAGGTCAGGTGTGTAAGCGCAGTAATGTGCTCAGCTAACTGATACTAATTGCCCGTAAGGCTTGATCCTATAACAGGTGTGT
>NZ_CAJHCR010000078.1 GCF_904848585.1 Paraburkholderia kirstenboschensis | reverse complement strand
GCGTGGATCGAAGGGTTTCTCGCACCTCGGATATCTGGTGTAGGCAGGGTCGAGCGCGTCGGCGCCGTAGCCGGTGGTAAAGACGAAATGCACGCTGTGCTCAGCCAGCCAGTCCGCAATCGGGTATGACTTTTCGCCGTGCAGGTCCACATCGAGTACCGCGCCGTCGAAGTCTTCTTCGTGAGATCCGATGTACGCCAACGCCTGGTCCGCCCACCCGATCGGGCCCACGACCTTTGCGCCGGCCTCTTCAATCAGGTGGCAAAGCGCCTGTGCGACGAGGAAGTCGTCCTCGACGACCAGTATCCGGCGTCCCTGAAGTTCCGTACCCTGTCCCATCAGTTTCCCTTAGGTCCCATCATCAGCGAAGCGTCGCTTTCGTTCGAACGGCATTTCAATCCGGCATCCAATACCGTCGTCACCGAACATCAGTTCTGCCTTTGCACGCAACGAGTAGGCCAGCGCATGTTCGATCAACTGTCGTCCATATCCGCGCTTCGATGAATCGGGTGGGACTGCAAGGCCGCTCTCGCGCCACTCCAGCAACAGCAAGGGCCGTTCCTCGGTGTCTTCTACCTGCCACCGGATGTCAAGCCGACCTTGGCTATCTTTCAGTGCCCCGTACTTCATTGCATTGGTTGCCAGTTCGTGTATGGCCAGCGCGATGTTCTGTACACATTCAAGACCGAGGGGAACGCTCGGACCGGTAATAGCAATATTGCCAGCGTCAATCCCGGCAATTGCCTCGATCTCCATGCGCACGATATCGCCCAGATCGATGTGCTCGTCCGCCGCTTTTCCAAGGAGCCCCTGCAGACGCCCAAGGGCACGCAATCGCGAGATAAAGGATTCAAGCGACGGCTCCTTCTGCAACGTCTGACGCGCGATGGACTCGACGAGCGCGAGAAGATTGCGTGTGCGATGCTGGAGTTCCGCAATGAGGACTTTCTGGCGCGTTTCGGCGCGCGTAAGACCCGTGATGTTCAAGAACGTGATCACGGCCCCTTCCGGTCGGCGGTCACCATTCCGGTAGGGCGCGAGACGCACCAGATAGTTGATTGCCTTGTCCTCGCTGTCGATACGCCGCTCAATCACACCGCCTTCGGTCACCGTGCGCGCAATGTCGCTGTCAAAGTGAGGCATGTGCAGCGGGCTCGACAGGTCGGTGATGGGTCGCCCGCGGTCGCC
>NZ_CAJHCR010000077.1 GCF_904848585.1 Paraburkholderia kirstenboschensis | reverse complement strand
GGCGGATTCAACCGGTCGATGCAATAGTTTGCTGGAACCGTTCGGCAGGCGTTTCGTAGCCCAGCGTCTTTCTCGGACGCTCGTTCAATCGTCTTGCCACGGCATTGAGCTTAGCCTGCGAATACGCTGACAGGTCGGTGCCTTTCGGGAAGTACTGCCTTAACAGCCCATTTGTATTTTCGTTCGATCCACGTTGCCATGGATGCTGGGGGTCGCAGAAGTAGACCTGGATGTCAGTGGCGACGGTGAAACGTTCGTGCCCAGCCATTTCCGTTCCCCGGTCCCATGTCAGCGATTTGTAGAGTTCCTGCGGCAACTTACTGGCATGTTTGATGAGCGCATTGATGACCGTTTCGCTATCCTTGCTGGCTATCTTGACCAGCATGACATAGCGTGTCTGACGCTCAACCAGCGTCGCGATCTGGCTGCTCCCGCTGCCGCACAGCAGATCACCTTCCCAGTGGCCCGGTACCGCCCGGTCTTCAACGGTCGCAGGGCGTTCGCTGATCGATACCGTGTCCCGAATTCTCCCGTGATCGTCAGTTTTCTGCGTATGGTGGCGCGAACGACGCATGGCCCGGGTGCGCCGCAAGTGTTCCAGCAATTCCTTCTTCAAGGCACCACGAGCCTGTATGAAGAGACTGCGATAGATGGTCTCGTGGGACACGTGGTAGTCCTCGTCGTCTGGGTATGCACGCCTGAGCCATCCGGCAATCTGCTGCGGTGACCACTGCAGTTGGAGCTTGCCTGCCACGATGTGCGCCAGCATCCGGTGCTCAACCAGTTTACAGGCTTTGGGACGCTGTGCCCGATCCCATGCAAGCTGATCGGCGTAGGTCGCCCGGTAACCGTCTGGTCCGCTGTTACGTTTGATCTCACGACAGATGGTGGAAGGCGCTCGCGAAAGTCTTTTTGCAATTGACTGGATCGAATCGTCAGCCACAAGCCCTCGCGAGATCTCTTCGCGCTCCTCCAGCGTCAACGCCAATCCAGAGCGGTGCCTTTGTGGCGGCTGGATCCCGCCTGTCTCAGCCAGAATCCCCTGAACCGACGAGTGGTTACGATCAAAGAGCTGGGCGATCTTCTGCAGAGATTCGCCGTTGCGCCAACGTTCCCACATCAGCGCTTTCTGCGTCTCACTGTAATAAATCCGGCGTCTCTGCTTCATGTGCAACACTCCTGCTGCTTGCGCAGTCTTCAGTGTGTTGCATCGACCGGTTGAATCCGCC
>NZ_CAJHCR010000076.1 GCF_904848585.1 Paraburkholderia kirstenboschensis | reverse complement strand
GTGAACCGCCCCGGATTTTGTGGAGGCTCCAACTCTTGAGAGAATGGAGCCATGAACAAGAAGGTAACCAAGTTTTCCCCGGAAGTCCGGGAGCGCGCAGTGCGCCTAGTGCGCGAGCAGCGTAGCGAACATCCGTCGATGTGGGCGGCGGTCGAATCGATTGCGCCCATGATCGGCTGCACACCGCAGACACTGCACGATTGGATCAAGCGCGACCAGGTCGACCACGGTGAGCGCGATGGCGTGACCACAGACGAGCGCGAGCGCCTCAAGGCCTTGGAGCGCGAAGTCAAGGAGTTGCGTCGTGCCAACGAGATTCTCAAGGTCGCGAGCGCGTTTTTCGCCCAGGCGGAGCTCGACCGCCGTTTCAAGTCCTGAAGGCCTTCATCGATCAGCATCGCGACACCTTCGGGGTCGAGCCGATCTGCAAGGTCTTGCGGATTGCCCCGTCGGGTTACCGACGCCATGCCGCGCAGCTTCGTGATCCGTCGCGGCGCTCTGTTCGCGCAATCCGCGATGAACGTCTGCGGCCGGAGATCAAGCGTGTGTGGCAGGCCAACATGCAGGTCTACGGCGCGGATAAAGTCTGGAAGCAGATGAACCGGGAGCGTATCGCGGTGGCGCGCTGCACGGTCGAACGGTTGATGAAGCAACTGGGTTTGCGCGGCGTGATGCGAGGCAAGCGTGTTCGCACGACTGTTCCTGATGCCATAGCCCCGCGCCCGCTGGATCGGGTCAATCGCCAGTTCAAGGCGGCACGGCCGAACAAGCTCTGGGTTTCGGATTTCACCTACGTTTCGACGTGGCAGGGCTGGCTGTATGTGGCTTTCGTGATCGATGTGTTCGCTCGCCGTATCGTCGGCTGGCGAGTCAGCAGCTCGATGACCACGGACTTCGTTCTGGATGCACTTGAACAGGCGCTTTACGCGCGGCGCCCGGGCGACGACGGAACCTTGATACACCATTCGGACAGAGGGTCCCAATAGGTCAGTATTCGCTACAGCGAACGGCTGGCCGAAGCGGGCATCGAACCGTCGGTCGGCAGCCGGGGCGACAGCTACGACAACGCCCTGGCTGAAACGATCAACGGTTTGTACAAGGCTGAACTGATTCATCGCCGCACCTGGAAAACGCGGGAATCCGTTGAACTAGCAACGCTGGAGTGGGTGGTCTGGTTCAACCATCATCGATTGATGGAACCCCTCGGCTATATCCCGCCCGCCGAAGCTGAGGCAAACTACTATCGGCAACTTGAAACAGCTGCCGCAGAACCCGCATCAACTTAAACCAACCAGCCTCCACGATTCCCGGGACGGTTCA
>NZ_CAJHCR010000075.1 GCF_904848585.1 Paraburkholderia kirstenboschensis | reverse complement strand
GCGGCTCCGCGGGCTAAGCTTTCTGCGCGGCGAGTCGAGCGCAAAATCGCCGGAGATATCTTCTGTCCTTAAAAAACCAAGGTGAACGCGTGGCAAGAACGTCAACGAATGGCCGGCGAAAAGGCTAGCCGCCAGCGCAGTGCAGCCGGTTCAAAGAAAGCAGAGGCAGCCATGCCTTTGATAGACGCGGGTGTGACAAGGTAGTACCCTCGATGCATATTACCAGGAAGATTATCCATGTCGAGCAAATATGCTGTCAGCGTGTCGCTGACGGAGCACTTGTGTGGCTTCGTCAGCGAGCAAGTAGCCTCCGGCAGATACCGCACGGCGAGCGAGGTAGTGCGGGAGGCGCTCAGACTGCTGGAAACGCAGTTTTCGAACCCGCAGCCATCTGAAGAGGACGTTGCCGGGTCAATCGACGCAGTAAGCGGATCTGCTACCCCATATGTCGGGGCGCAACCGCGCAGGAGAGCCCCGTGAGCGGCGTGTTGAGGTTTCCAGTTGCTGGCGTCGGCGCTTCTGCGGGAGGGATAGAAGCGCTCGATGGCCTTTTTCGTGGGCTGCCCGCTGACCCCGGCGTGGCCCTGATCATCGTGACGCATCTCGGCCCGGAACGGGAAAGTCTGCTGCACGAGGTCATGGCTCGATATACGGAGCTGCCGGTTCATGTGGCGGCCGACGGTATGCAGGTTGAAGTCAACAACGTCTACGTGCTGCCGTCAGATGTCATTCTGGGCATCGAGAATGGCCATCTTCGGCTACACGCGCAACGCACGGGCCGACGCGAACGCAGGCCCATTGATATCTTTTTCAGCGAACTGGCAAACGACCGGGGTGAATTGGCAGTAGGCATCGTTCTGTCCGGCGGCGACTCCGATGGAACGCTCGGCATCAAGGCGGTCAAGGAACACGGTGGCCTGACCATGGCCCAGATTGCTGACGGATTCGGGCCCCAACATCCGAGCATGCCCGACAGCGCCATCGGCTCAGGCCTTGTCGACTTCGCTATCCCAGTTGAACAGATGGGAGCGAAGCTTGCCGAGTTTGCCCGTAGCGCCTACGTGCTGGACGACATTGCCTTGACGGCCAGCAATGCGGTGGAAGAGCAACAGATCGGCGACGCGCGTAAGGAAATCTACGGAATCCTTCGTAGCCAGCTTGGCCACGACTTTAGCGGCTATAAGACCAAGACTTTCATGCGTCGCGTACAGCGCCGTATGCAGGTAATCCAGATTGAAGCATTGGACGCCTACGTCGAACGGCTGCAGCGCGATGCGCAGGAGGTCGGCGCACTGTTCCGGGACCTGCTCATCAACGTGACCGATTTCTTTCGCGACGCGGAAGCGTTTGAGAACCTCGCGAATCTGGTCATCCCGAAGCTCTTCGAAGAGCGCGGCGCGGACGACGTGGTACGCGT
>NZ_CAJHCR010000074.1 GCF_904848585.1 Paraburkholderia kirstenboschensis | reverse complement strand
CCCATCCCGAACAGGACCGTGAAACGACTCCACGCCGATGATAGTGCGGATTGCCCGTGTGAAAGTAGGTAATCGTCAGGCTCCCCAGCAGCATCAGAAACCCCACCCCTAAAAAGGGTGGGGTTTCTGCGTTTGCGCGTGTTCACGCGGCCCGGACACTAGCGCGCAGACGCCCAATATCCTTGCCGCCGCAGTCCAGAACTGCAGCGGCATTTCCGTCGCTAGATCACTACGTCGTGAATGTCCGCAGCCGGGTCTGGAATGCCGCGTGGCAGCGTACCCCCACCGATATCCGTTTGAATCGAGCAACCAAAGGTGACAATTAAGCCCTCTTGCTTAAGCCCTCTTGCGCGTCGCAAATTGATACGGCAGTCCCGCAGTAAAACGGTCCAGCCGTTCGCTGACCTCGGTGACCGCCCAAAGCGGAGCGCGGTGCAATTGCTGATCGTAGTTGGTGGCGATCTGCGCAAACAGCGTGAATCCGCTTTCATCCAGTGCCCATCGTGCGGTATCTCGTCCGGTGTCGAATACCTTGGCTATCTCAAGCTCGGCCGCGCCGAGTTGCTCGCCAGTCGCTGAACCGAAACCCGATTCGGCCAGAAAACCCGTCAGCAGCATCACTTGCGTCAGCGTCTGAGCATCGCCTATCCCGCCGTCGCCTCGTCGCAACGCGTCTAACGCCAGATGCACGCGCAACGCGAGATCGTCGGCGGTTTGCCGTGCCATGGGCAGCAGCATCGCCTTGGCATGCCGGGCGCGTGCCGCGCCGGTGTTTCGGGAAAACGGAATAGGTTGTGCCATGAAGGTCCAATGATTGTGCTGTGCAGATGCAATAACGGCGCGCGCGTTAAAAGGTTGAGCCCTCTCGCCGTTAGCCGTCGACTCCTCTAGACAACACCGCCGTCGGCCCAATGACAAAACCGTTTCGAGAAGCCGAAGGTGGAATCAACGTTCCTGACGCGACCAATCGCTGTTGCGGCCGCTCGCCAGCAACGCACCCTCTGCGGGCCGGCGTCCTCGACTAACCGCGTCGGTCACATTGGCGTCACCGCCGCTGGCGCCTATAGATCCCATTAGCGACGGCCACGACAGGACGCGACCACGCGCGTCGTCAAGCTCGTTGGCAGCGCTCACCACCGAGCGAAGCCGCGTTAGCCGCCACTCGCCGCGAACCTGCATCACGGGTGTCGACGCCCGCCGTGCACGCGATCCGCTCATCCCTTCGTCGACATAACGCCACGCAATCCACGCAATCCAGGCAATCCAGGCAATCCAGGCAATCCAGGCAATCCAGGTAACCACGCAACCCACTAACCACGCAACCCACGCAACCCACGCAACCCACGCAACCCACGCAACCCACGCAACCCACGCAACCCACGCAACCCACGCAACCCACGCAACCCACGCAACCCACGCAACCCA
>NZ_CAJHCR010000072.1 GCF_904848585.1 Paraburkholderia kirstenboschensis | reverse complement strand
AACACGGTATCACCTGGCTACCTTGCCACGGCGATGACCGCGGCGGTCCCCAAGGACGTGATGGAAACGAAGATCCTCCCGCAGATTCCGGTGGGCCGCCTCGGTCAACCGGACGAAATCGCAGCCTTGGTGGCCTTTCTCTGTTCTGACGACGCCGGTTTTGTCACCGGCGCGGATTTCGCCATCAACGGCGGCATGAACATGCGATGAAAGACGACAATCTGGCGCGCGTCACACAACTTCCGGCTAGGGCGGCATTGCCGGGCAACGGGCAGGGCTCGGTGCGGTGCCTGCCTCATGATGCGAGGCTAGGAGGCACGGTTCATAGGCGGTTCTGATACAAATTGGCTGGTCAGGCCGAGATTTTTCCTATCGGTATGGACCTTATCGATTGAAGAGGACGGCATTCCAGACAGCGGGAGCAGCGGTATCTTCAAGCCCGAGCATGTCATGGCATTCCTGAATCGTTCGAAACCGAGCATCACGTTCGTTCTGAACTTGATGTTTCAATGGTCCTGCTCGATCACATTGTTGAGGTACTTCGAGGACCGGATCTTTGTGCCCTTTGGCCGCAGGCCGTCGGCCTTCATTTCACGCACCGCCCGGTGCGAGGCGGCATACCGACCGAGCGCGATCGTCTCCGGCGGCTGGCCCTGATGTTTGATTGCCTTGCTAAAAAAGGCTCTGGCCGCGGCCACGTCACGTTTCGCACTGAGCATGAAGTCTATCGTCTGGCCATCTCGATCTACCGCAAGGTATAGATAAACCCATTGTCACGAACCTTCAGGTAGGTTTCGTCAACGCGCCATGACCGCTCTGTGGATATGCCATAACGGCTTCTGGCACACTACTCCAGACTCGCCCGGCCGAGACAGTGGCGACCGGCGGAGTCTACCTTAAAGGATTTCAGTGCAATGCTGATGCCCCTTGACTGTCTGGAAGCCGACCTCAGACGCGAGAGGAATCGGCGGGAACAGGCCGCAGTCCGGGGTTCGACGGAATGCGTTTTGTCTTCGATCGACGTCGGCATCGAGTTTCTGCACGGACAATGCAAGGCCATGCGCAAGACCATTGACTCTCACATCGTCGCCGACGATTTGCTGAGTCGGAGCGTCACACGACTTCGCACATTTCCTGCCGTCGGCGAAAGAACTGCAATGCACATGGCCGCGACTTTCGCTACAAACAGCTTCCGCAACGGCAAGGAAGCTGCTGCCGACCTCGGACTTGTGCGCCGATCAAGTGCGAATCAGGTAGTAGCTTTCCCTGCGCGCAGAGCCTGTCGTATAAGTCCTTGATGTCCGGATTAATCTTCTTCGCGACAGACCAAGATGTCTGCGCTCGGCGCGTGCATGCGCAAACTCGTGAACCGCCCCGGATTTTGTGGAGGCTCCAACTCTTGAGAGAATGGAGCCATGAACAAGAAGGTAACCAAGTTTTCCCCGGAAGTCCGGGAGCGCGCAGTGCGCCTAGTG
>NZ_CAJHCR010000071.1 GCF_904848585.1 Paraburkholderia kirstenboschensis | reverse complement strand
TGAGGAACGGAGGGCCCAAAATGAATGCTACGACATACGGACTGGATGTTGCAAAGCACGTGTTCCAGATGTACTGGGTCGACGCTCAGACCGGCGAGATCGCGAACCGGCGCTTTCGCCGCGACGAACTGATCAGCTTTCTGGCTCAACGGCCAGCGGGTCGTGTGGCATTTGAAGCATGTGGCAGTGCGCACTGGTGGGCTCGAAAGATCAAGGCGCTTGGGCACGAGGCGGTGCTGTTACACCCGAAGTTCATCCGGCCGTTCGTTCAGACGAACAAGACAGATGCAGCTGACGCTCGAGCGATCTGGACTGCTGTTCAGCAACCGGGGATGCGAACTGTGGCGGCAAAGACGGAAGACCAGCAGGCGATGCTCGCTCTTCACCGGATGCGCTCGTTGCTCATCAAGTTTCGCACCATGCAGGTGAACCAGATGCGCGGCCTTCTTTACGAGTTTGGCGCGTCGTTTCGGGTCGGACGAGCGGCAGGATTGGCTGAGATCCGCGCACGCATGACGGAGCTCGAGGACACCCTGCCGGGGACTATGCTCAGCAGCTTGCAGGACCAGTTGAGGCGCATCGACGGGATCGAACAGGATATCGATCAGCTGGAAAAACAGATTGGCAGCTGGCACAAGCGAGAAGCCGAGTGTCAAGCTATTGCAGCGGTGCCCGGCATCGGCAGGCTTACCGCGACGGCACTGGTTGCGACGATCGGCGATGCGAAGACATTCAAGTCCGGCCGTGAGTTTGCGTCCTTTCTGGGGTTGGTACCCCGGCAAAGTGGCACCGGTGGCAAGGTCTGGCTGGGCGGGATTTCGAAGCGGGGTGATCCGTATCTGCGTACGCTGCTCATCCACGGCGCGCGCTCAGTGATGTATCACTCAAAAACACCCACTGGATGGCAGAAAGCGATCCTGGAGCGACGTCCAGCGAACATCGCAGCAATCGCTCTTGCGAACAAGATGGCACGAACCGCGTGGGCCATCCTCGCTCACGGCAATGCATATGAAAAGGACCACACTAGCGTAAGACCCGCTTAACGTAGAGACAGTGAGCGTCGAGCTGTAGTATCGATAGGTTGCTGAGGTTGATACTCATGTGATGGCGAAACAGGTCGGACCGCAGGAACGCAAACCTGAACACAGCCTTGCACTAACTGTGCGTGACCGAGATGAGGACGTTCCTGGCGAAATCCATCAGGGCCCGCAGGCTTCGGCTTGCACGAAAGGCCGGATATAAGACCGCAGCCGATACCTCGTTTGAACATCGCATGAAGCTCGACCTGGCAAACCGGGCGGTGTCCATATAAGGCTGTGTGAAAACGCATTGATCGCCTAAACTGAATCAACGCGTTCGGGTCGGGGGATTCATGAAGCGATTCGTTGAAGGCGAAGACCGCAAGCAGGTAACGTTGTTGCCAGAATGTCTGGATGATTTCGTTGCCGAGGATAACCCGGTGAGGATCATCGAGGCCTTCGTCGAAGAGCTGGAACTGGAAT
>NZ_CAJHCR010000070.1 GCF_904848585.1 Paraburkholderia kirstenboschensis | reverse complement strand
GGCGAGCGCATTGCCGTGGCGCAGGAATCCGGCTTCCGCAATGAGATCGCCCGCGATGGGGCGCTTCGCACTGTGATGCCTTTCCTGGTTCTCGTTCCGGTTCTGCTGCTGATTGTCGCCGACCTGGTGCGCAAGATGTTTCGCCCCATTGCCGCGCTCTCCCAGGAAATTGACCAGCGCGCCGAGCAGGAACTGCACCCCGTCGAAGACCGTCACCTTCCGGTCGAGGTGCGGCCGTTCGCCGTGGCGATCAATCGCCTGCTCGCTCGTGTCGGCCAGTCCATGGAGTCACAGCGTCGCTTTGTGGCGGATGCCGCGCACGAGCTGCGCTCGCCACTGACCGCCCTTTCGCTGCAAGCAGAACGACTGGCGGAAGCGGAAATGTCCGGCCTGGCGCGCGGACGATTGACGGTGTTGCGCCAAGGGATCGAGCGCGGCCGAAGCCTCCTGGATCAACTCCTGACCTTGGCCAGTGCGCAGTCGGCCGCCGACTCGCCGAAGTCGCCCGTATCCGTCCAGCGCATCTACCGCCGTGTTCTGGAAGACCTCATGCCGCTGGCCGAGGCCAAGCACATCGACATCGGTGTCGAAGGCATGGAAGACGCCGAAGTTTGGGTGAGCGAGCTGGACATGATCGCCGTGGTCAAGAACCTGGTTGATAACGCAATCCGCTACACGGCAGAGGGGGGGCGTGTCGATCTTTCGGTGTGTGTGTCGGACGGGAAGGCCGCGTTGCGCATCCGGGACAACGGACCGGGCATCCCGTTGACCGAACGGGAGCGGGTTTTTGACCCCTTCTACCGCACGCTGGGCAGCGACCAGATCGGTTCTGGCCTGGGGCTCTCCATCGTCCAAACGATTGCCAATCGTGTCGGTGCGGAAATTCGCCTCGACTTCTCCGACCTGGAGAAGCTAACCGGTCTGGACGTCACCGTCCTCTTTCCGACTGCCGCCACAGCCCATGCAGTTCCGAAGGTGTCGGATTAGGCCATACCCGATCCTGACGTCAGGCAAACCCTGTCAGGACCGTCAGGCTAGGGTCGCTGATCGATTGTTTGACGCTCGACTCTGCAAGTCATAGATTTCAAGCTGACATTTTCACCGGAAGTCTGTCATCAACGGTCAGCCTGTAGGCTATGTGCGGGTTAGTACGTTCGAGCAGCATGCCGAGCGCCAGGTCGACGGAATCGACCTCGACCGTACCTTCACCGACAAGGCATCGGGAAAGGACACCAAGCGGCCGCAACTCGACGGCACCGTTTCACACCAAGATCATCAATTCGACGGTGCGTGACGCCACCCATGTGCTCGATGGCTTGCTGTATCACGAGACGGAACAGCGTATCGAGGAGCACTATACGGACACGGCCGGCTTCACCGACCACGTGTTCGCGCTATGCCACTTCCGCGGATTCGAATCTGCGCTGGGCATCGCCGATTTGGCCGACAAGAATCTGTAGGTGCCGGGCAAGACTGGGGACTGGCCGGCGCCGTCGCCGCTGATCGGCGGCTCAATCAGCCGGAAACTGATTGGAATTCGACGACGTGGTCCGCTTGGCCGCGTCGATCAACAAGGCACGGCG
>NZ_CAJHCR010000069.1 GCF_904848585.1 Paraburkholderia kirstenboschensis | reverse complement strand
TGTGGGAGCAAAGTAGTAGTGTCGTACCTGAGCAAAGTACAGATGTCGTACCCCAAGGGTCTGTAGCGCATGCTGGTGCGGTTTTCCCGCCTGTGGAGACCGCCATGACGCGCACCGGGACGATCACAATGAGCATGCAGGAGCTTGACCGGCTGAAGGTCATTGAGGCGGTTGCCGAGGCGCGGCTGATGACCTGGCGCGCTGCTGAACGGCTGGGTTTGAGCCGACGCCAGGTCGAGCGGCTTGTGATCCGCTACCGCGACGAAGGCGCCGCTGGGCTCGTTTCGCTGCGGCGCGGCGCGCGCAGCAATCATCAGTTGCCGCAGACGGTGCTTGACGGGGCGCTCGGACTGATCCACGAGCGCTACGCGGATTTCGGACCGACGCTCGCGTGCGAGAAGCTGCGTGAATGCCATGGGCTGGTGCTGTCGAAGGAAACCGTGCGGCACCTGATGACGGACGCGGGCCTGTGGGTGCCGCGCAAACAGCGACCGCCGAAGGTCTATCAGCCGCGTGCCCGACGCGCCTGTTTCGGCGAACTGGTGCAGATCGACGGCAGTGACCATCACTGGTTTGAGGAACGGGCGCCGGCGTGCACGCTGCTGGTGTATGTCGACGATGCCACCAGCCGGATCATGGCGCTGCACTTCACGGCGACCGAGTCGACTTTCAGCTACTTTGAGGCGACGCGCGCGTATCTCGAAAGGCATGGCAAGCCGGTGGCGTTCTACAGCGACCGCGCCAGCGTGTTCCATGTCAAGAAGCGCGCGGAGACGGCGGGCAAAGGCGTCACGCAGTTCGGCCGCGCGATGTACGAGCTGAACATCGACACGTTCTGCGCCAACAGCAGCCCCGCCAAGGGGCGTGTCGAACGGGCTCACCTGACGCTGCAGGACCGCCTCGTGAAGGAACTGCGTTTGCGCGATATCAGCACCATCGAAGCCGCGAATGCGTATGCCTGCGCTTTCATGGCCGCTTATAACGCGCGCTTCGCGAAGCTGCCCAGAAGCACGTACGATGCGCACCGGCCGCTGCGCGCCGACGAGAATCTCGACACGATCCTGACGTGGCGGGTCCAGCGCAAGGTGTCGGATGCGCTGACGCTGCTCAACGATCGCGTGATCTGGCTGCTCGACGATACGCCGGCGACCCGCAGGCTGATCGGCCGCTACATCGACGTGTGGGAGTATCCGGACGGGCGCCTTGAGATCCGCGCGGACGGCGTCGTACTGCCCTGTGTCCAGTACGACAAGCTTGCCGAGATCGACCAGGGTGCGGTGATCGAGCACAAGCGTCTTGGTCATACGCTGCAGGTCGCGCAGGCCCTGCAGGCACAGCGCGACAACCGCCGGATCTCGGGCTCGCCATCACGTACGAATCGTGGTGCGGCGGTACGCAAAGCCAAACCCTCACCCGGCACGAAGAAGCAACGCGCATTTACCCGAGCCGACCTGAACCAGGCAATCGTGGAGATCGCACAGCAGTCGAAGATGCCTTCAACACCTGGCCAACGGTCTGCACGCACTCGCTGAACGGACTGACACGCCCTGCCCGTTCAAGGCTGTCCTTCGACACTACGTGGATTCAAACCGTTAAAGACAGACTCAAACCTGACATCAAGACTACGACATCTGTATTTAGCCAGCCCTGCGACATTTCAATCTGGCCTCGACA
>NZ_CAJHCR010000068.1 GCF_904848585.1 Paraburkholderia kirstenboschensis | reverse complement strand
GCTCAATGCCGTGGCAAGACGATTGAACGAGCGTCCGAGAAAGACGCTGGGCTACGAAACGCCTGCCGAACGGTTCCAGCAAACTATTGCATCGACCGGTTGAATCCGCCAGCGAAGCCGGACACATCTCCGCGATCCCTATGTATAACATGGCGAGGACGCGTCTGCCGTTCGACAGGCACCCTGTCAGACGTTTATGGAGCTGAAAAGCAGGGCGAGGTGGGTACGCCCCAGAGCCATCCGGTAGCGGGATAAAATGCAACTAGCACGCCCCTAAACGGACCAGCCTGACTCTCGCTAACAACCAACCCGACCATGATCACCATCTACCACAACCCTCGCTGCTCTAAATCCCGAGCGACCTGCGAACTGATTACCAGCACTTATAGCGACGGCGAAGAAACCGTAGAGATCATCGAATACTTGGATCGTCCGCTCACCGTCATCCAATTACAGCGGCTGAACACCCAACTGGCCTGTCCAGTGCGCGCCATGATCCGCGACACCGAGTCCGCATACCAGGCATTGGGTCTTTCCGATTCCACGTTATCCGACGCTCAGTTATACGAAGCATTGGCTGCGAATCCAATACTTCTGCAGCGGCCGATCATCGTGCGAGACGGGCGTGCTGTGATCGGCCGTCCGCCCGAGAATGTGGCGAGCCTATTCGTCTGAGGCAGCACCAACGCGCAAAAATGAAGTGGACCAGATGGGCTCGAATGCAATGCAATGCGGACGAGAACTCCGCGGCCAGCGCCACATTTTTGCGGAAGTGTCTTGGCGGTAATGATCTGCAGTCCGCCTGATCCTGTCGGCGATCCGCTCGCGTTCAGTGCAATATGCTTGCATCGATGGGCTTCCGAGTGCCCTTGCACCGGCTCAACCAAGTGCAATGACACTCGCGTCAAGGCCGTGAATCGACGCTCGTTGCACTACCGCCAACGCCCATGTAAACAACAACGCGCCCAAGCCCGCTAATGTCGATTTCGTCCGATCGACGTAGAGCGCGAATCGTTGTTGAGTCTCGCGAGCGCCCTAGGCAGCGACGCGCCCCCCGCAGAATTCACCGCACTGGCAGTAATTAACGCAGACCTGTCACTTCCTGACACGCGACGCCGCCTACACTAGCGCAGCAGCAATAGATGCGTCGCACTCCAGCGCGAGCGCGTCTTAAACACAAAACGGAGTCCGAATGCTTGAACTACGACCGTCCTGTGAAGGATGCGGCAAGTCGCTGCCGCCGAACGCGTCCGATGCGATGATCTGCACCTACGAATGCACTTTCTGCCAAGTGTGCGCGCTGACGAATTTACGCAATGTATGCCCCAACTGCGGTGGAAATTTTGAGCGTCGACCGATACGCACGCGAGCGCAGTTGGCAAAGCACCCGGCGCGTAGCGAGCAAACCGCCGTTGCGATCGACGAAGCCTCGCACGCCGAGTTCCTCGAGCGCTATCGCAATACGCCACCCGGCGAACGGTGACGCCCGGAGCACCTTCGTGACACCGCTAGAAGCGCACCGCGAGCACACCGCGAGCGCCACGCAGGCAACGCAGGCACCGCAACCCCACCAACACCGCAACCCCACCAACACCGCAACCCCACCAACACCGCAACCCCACCAACACCGCAACCCCACCAACACCGCAACCCCACCAACACCGCAACCCCACCAACACCGCAAC
>NZ_CAJHCR010000067.1 GCF_904848585.1 Paraburkholderia kirstenboschensis | reverse complement strand
GTTCTTGCGCTATTGCGAAGAGCGTGGCGATATCACGCTCGGACTGCATTGCATTGACACGCCACGGACTTATCGTGCCGAGTTGCCCCCGCGCGCACTCGACTGGAAGCTGGTGCCGAAGCTGGTTAATTCGGTAGACCGTCACAGCCGCACTGGCTGGCGTGACCACGCGGTCCTGCATTTGATGGCGTACTACGGTCTACGAGCATCAGAAGTTGCCGCACTCACGCTGAGTTCTATCAACTGGGAATCGCGAACGCTTCACGTTCAGCAGCGCAAGACCCGTTCGGTCCTGGTATTGCCATTGGCGGACAGGACCATAAATCTGCTACGGCGCTATCTTCGGTGTGGCCGCTCTGGAAGTGATTGCCCCGCTTTGTTCCTACGGGCACGAAGCCCGGCTGGGCCACTGACCCATTATGGCGTGGTCGACATCTTTTGCACGCGCGCCAGGCTGAGTGGCTGCCAATCACGAACAGTTCCTCATATGCGCTGCGACACGCGTTCGCGATGCGTCTGCTAGATCGAGGCGTGGGCACGAAGGCCATTGGCGATATCCTGGGACATCGCAGCCTTGAGAGCACGTGCGTCTACCTGCGCCTGGACATTGCCATGTTACGTTCGGTCGCGCTGCAGGTTCCAACGCTCTCGAATTCGAGGAGGCTGCCATGAGCATCTCCACGTCAATGTTTGCCATGGAGGCTGCGATCACAGACTACGTTGCCCATCAACGCGCCCTGGGTCGTGGCTACCGCAACGAAGAACGAATCCTGCTGTCGATGTGTCACTGGCTCGCGCAGTCCTCAGTTCGGGAGCTTGATCAAGCAAGCTTCGATCAATGGTGCGATACCATGCATCATCTGGGGCCGAATACGCGTCGCGCCAGACAGTTGATGGTGCACAAGTTCTGCCTGTTCAGACAGCGTGCCGAGCACGAGTGTTTCGTACCCAATCCGCTGTACTTCGCGCGACCCTGTCCGTACATCCGCCCGGTCATTGTGCAGCCGGATCAGGTCGCACGAATGCTGGTCGCAGCCACGCACCTGACGCCGACACTTGGCTCACCGCTACTACCCGCCGTGACGCGCATCGCCATTGTGCTGCTGTATACGGCCGGGTTGCGGCGCGGCGAACTGCTGCGCCTGACGCTACGAGACGTTGAACCCACGTCAGGGGTGTTGCAGATTCGAGAGTCGAAGTTCCACAAGAGTCGGCTGGTGCCGCTATCAACCGATGCCGCACGCGAACTTCGACTTTACCTACGCAAGCGCCTCAACGCTTCGCTCGGCACCGGCCCGGAAACGCCACTGTTGTGCAATACGACCCGAGGTCTACGTGGATACACCGGCACGGGAATCAGCCGGCCCATACACGCACTCTTCGAACTCGCTGACGTTCGCGATGCCGAGGGACGATGTCCGCGAATTCACGACTTGCGGCATAGCTTTGCAGTCCAGGCTTTGATCCGGTGGTATGAGGAAGGCGCGGACGTACAGTCGAATCTTCCGAAACTGGCAATCTACATGGGGCATGTCTCGATCGTATCGACGGCATACTACCTTCCATTCGTTCCGACGATCGCGGCACTCGCAAGTGAACGCTTCGAGAAGCATCTGGGCCACGTGCTCGGCGGGAGGAAGCCATGAAACCGCGCAAACCGACAGAGCTCGGCCGATGTCTGCTGCGCTTCTTCCAGGACTATCTGCCCACACTG
>NZ_CAJHCR010000066.1 GCF_904848585.1 Paraburkholderia kirstenboschensis | reverse complement strand
GAGACACACCCGTTATAGGGTCAAGCGAACAAGTGCATGTGGTGGATGCCTTGGCGATCACAGGCGATGAAGGACGCGGTAGCCTGCGAAAAGCTTCGGGGAGCTGGCAAACGAGCTTTGATCCGAAGATGTCCGAATGGGGAAACCCACTCCGAATGGAGTATCCATGACTGAATCCATAGGTCATGTGAAGCGAACGCGGTGAACTGAAACATCTAAGTAACCGCAGGAAAAGAAATCAACCGAGATTCCCAGAGTAGTGGCGAGCGAAATGGGACCAGCCTGTACTCTTTATTCTTACTGTTAGTCGAAGGCTCTGGAAAGTGCCGCCATAGCAGGTGATAGCCCTGTAGACGAAAACAGCGAGGAAGAACTAGGTGTACGACAAGTAGGGCGGGACACGTGAAATCCTGTCTGAAGATGGGGGGACCATCCTCCAAGGCTAAATACTCGTGATCGACCGATAGTGAACCAGTACCGTGAGGGAAAGGCGAAAAGAACCCCGGGAGGGGAGTGAAATAGATCCTGAAACCGCATGCATACAAACAGTCGGAGCCTCGCAAGGGGTGACGGCGTACCTTTTGTATAATGGGTCAGCGACTTACATTCAGTGGCAAGCTTAACCGATTAGGGCAGGCGTAGCGAAAGCGAGTCCGAACAGGGCGTTCAGTCGCTGGGTGTAGACCCGAAACCAGGTGATCTATCCATGGCCAGGATGAAGGTGCGGTAACACGTACTGGAGGTCCGAACCCACTAACGTTGAAAAGTTAGGGGATGAGCTGTGGATAGGGGTGAAAGGCTAAACAAACCTGGAAATAGCTGGTTCTCTCCGAAAACTATTTAGGTAGTGCCTCGTGTATCACCTTCGGGGGTAGAGCACTGTCATGGTTGTGGGGTCCATTGCGGATTACTACGCCATAGCAAACTCCGAATACCGAAGAGTGCAATCACGGGAGACAGACATCGGGTGCTAACGTCCGGTGTCAAGAGGGAAACAACCCAGACCGCCAGCTAAGGTCCCCAAATATTGCTAAGTGGGAAACGAAGTGGGAAGGCTAAAACAGTCAGGAGGTTGGCTTAGAAGCAGCCATCCTTTAAAGAAAGCGTAATAGCTCACTGATCGAGTCGTCCTGCGCGGAAGATGTAACGGGGCTAAGCAATATACCGAAGCTGCGGATGCACATTTATGTGCATGGTAGGAGAGCGTTCCGTAAGCCTGCGAAGGTGCACTGGAAAGTGTGCTGGAGGTATCGGAAGTGCGAATGCTGACATGAGTAGCGATAAAGGGGGTGAAAGGCCCCCTCGCCGTAAGCCCAAGGTTTCCTACGCAACGTTCATCGGCGTAGGGTGAGTCGGCCCCTAAGGCGAGGCAGAAATGCGTAGCTGATGGGAAGCAGGTTAATATTCCTGCACCATTGTTAAATGCGATGGGGGGACGGATCGCGGAAGGTTGTCCGGGTGTTGGAAGTCCCGGTCCTTGCATTGGAGAAGGCGCTTAGGCAAATCCGGGCGCGGAATTCAAGGGTGCGAGGCCATTCACTTCGGTGAAGAAGCAATCGGAAGTGGTTCCAAGAAAAGCCTCTAAGCTTCAGTTTAACAGGACCGTACCGCAAACCGACACAGGTGGGCGAGATGAGTATTCTAAGGCGCTTGAGAGAACTCGGGAGAAGGAACTCGGCAAATTGGTACCGTAACTTCGGGATAAGGTACGCCCCTGTAGCTTGACGCCCCTGCGGGCG
>NZ_CAJHCR010000065.1 GCF_904848585.1 Paraburkholderia kirstenboschensis | reverse complement strand
AGCGCAATGACCGTGAGGTCAACTCCAGCCTGAAGCAGGTGCATGGCAGTCGCGTGCCGGACCAGGTGCGGTGAGATGCGTTGGCCCTTGAGTCCCGCGCAATCAGTTTCCACAGCCTGGTAGGCGAGGTTAAGGCGATCGGTTATTCCGGTTCGCGTCATCGGTCCGCCTGAACGATTTGGAAAGAGCCACTGTCCGGGTGAAGCGCCAATTTGCCGAAGCCAGAGCCGGATCTGGCTTGCGGTGCTGCGCCAGAGCGGGACCACACGTTCTTTGCGGCCCTTACCGTGAAGACGTACAGAAGGGCTTCGATCCAGATCGACGTCGCCAACGCGTATGCCGATGAGTTCGGATACCCGAGCGCCGGTGTTATAGAGGGTCGCCAACATCACGCGATCGCGCCGGCCGCACCATGTGTTGGAGTTGGGTGCATCGAGCAAGGCGCATATTTCTTCTCGGGAGAGGAAGCGGACCAGCGGGCGCTCGTAACGCTTCATCGGGATCGCGAGCACCTGTTGAATCGTGCCGAGCGATTCTGGTACTCGGGACGCAGCATAGTGCAGAAACGAGCGAATGGCGGCAAGCCGGAGGTTGCGGCTGCGGATGCTGTTTTGGCGAGCCACTTCGAGATGCTTGAGGAATTCGAGAACCAGTGGTGCATCAATATCGCTGAGTTCCAGGCGTTCAGGTTTCCGATGCAATCGCTGTTCGGTGAATTCGAGAAGCAGCCTCATAGTGTCGCGGTACGCAGCCACCGTTCGCGGGCTGGCGTTACGCTGCTGTATCAGGCGCTCCATAAAGAACTGCTGCAGCAATTGCGCAAACGTCGGTGATGAGTTCAGGTCAAGCATGATTGCCTCCTTGAACGAAGTGCTCGAAGCGATCGCCTGCGATGGTCATCAGCTCAGGTATTGCCGTTATGTACCAGAACGTATCGGTAACCTGGGTATGTCCGACATAGGTGGAAAGCACCAGCATCGCATTACCGACATCGATCCCCTCCTGATACCAGCCGATAAGACGGCGGCAGATAAAGCTGTGCCTCAGATCGTGGATGCGCGGGTGCGGGTGACCCCCTCGGGCCTGCCATCCGAGCTGTGCTCGAAGACGGGCGAAGGCATATGCGATCTGACGATAGTTCACTGGCCTCCCGCGGTCTGTCACGAAGAACGTGTCGGTCGTCGACGCGGGCAGCCTTTTATCCCGATTACAGGCATAGGCACGGAGGGCTTCAGTGGTGGTCGGATGTAGAGGAACCTGGCGGGCTTTCCGAAACTTGCTCTGACGGATCGTGAGCAGGCCGCGTTCCAAGTCCACGTCCGAGCGCCGAAAGGCCAACGCCTCCGAGATACGCAAACCCGTGGCCGCAAGCAGACCGAAGACGGTTTCACAGGTAACTGGACGCAGGCTGCCGGCGGCCGGAAGTCGTCGCGCAGTATCCAGCAACGCGTCGATCTCCTCCTCCGAGTAGATATGCGGGGTCAGCCGTCGATGTCCCGGTCCACATAGTCCGGGCGATGCAATTTCGGTGGCGGGATCAAACTGCAGGCGATACTTGGCAAACGGGCTCAAGATTTTTAGCCGACCTGCTCTCGTGGTGGCTGTCGCGCGGCTGGACGAACAGGCCCAACGCAATGCCAGTTCTTCCGTGATCGGACCGCGGTGACCGATTTGATCGGCGAAGCGTGCAAAGCACAGTAGCCGCCTTTCCTCACTCTCCAAAGCGAAGCCGAGTCGCCGCCGGCATTCGAGATAGTCCTCGACCAGGGACACCATGGTAGTGGCGGGCTTCATGTGCGTCTCCCCGGCCATGGCAAGGCAACGGTATTGAGCCTGGGTAGATCGACT
>NZ_CAJHCR010000064.1 GCF_904848585.1 Paraburkholderia kirstenboschensis | reverse complement strand
CGCGGCGAAGACGCAGTTCTTCGTCGAATGGATGGCGCTCGATCTGATCCGCGACGCCGAGGGCGACGTGCTGGGCGTCACCGCGCTCGAAATGGAAACGGGCGACGTCTATATTCTCGAAGGCAAGACGACGCTGTTCGCCACGGGCGGCGCGGGCCGCATCTTCGCGGCCTCAACCAACGCGTTCATCAACACCGGCGACGGGCTGGGCATGGCTGCGCGCTCGGGCATCGCGCTGCAGGACATGGAGTTCTGGCAGTTCCACCCGACGGGCGTGGCCGGCGCGGGCGTGCTGATCACCGAAGGCGTGCGCGGCGAAGGCGGCATCCTGCGCAACTCGGACGGCGAGCGTTTCATGGAACGCTACGCGCCCACGCTGAAGGATCTGGCGCCGCGCGACTTCGTTTCGCGCTCGATGGACCAGGAGATCAAGGAAGGCCGCGGCGTCGGTCCGAACAAGGACCACGTGCTGCTGGACCTGTCGCACATCGGCGCCGAGACGATCATGAAGCGTCTGCCGTCGATCCGCGAGATCGCGCTGAAGTTCGCCAACGTCGACTGCATCAAGGAACCGATTCCGGTGGTGCCGACCATCCACTACCAGATGGGCGGCATTCCGACGAACATCCACGGCCAGGTGGTGGGCACGGCGAAGGGCCACGAGGAGCCGGTCAACGGTTTCTATGCCGTGGGCGAATGCTCGTGCGTGTCGGTGCACGGCGCGAACCGCCTGGGCACGAACTCGCTGCTCGATCTGGTGGTGTTCGGCCGCGCGGCGGGCAACCACATCGTCAAACACGTGCAGGAAATAAAGAATCACAAGCCGCTGCCGGCCGACGCGGCGGACTTCGCGCTGTCGCGTCTGGCGAAGCTCGACAGTTCCTCTTCGGGCGAGTACGCGCAGTCGGTTGCCAACGACATCCGCGGCACGATGCAGAAGCATGCGGGCGTGTTCCGCACGTCGGCGCTGCTCTCGGAAGGCGTGGAGGCGATCCGCGAGGTGGCCGCACGAGTGGACAATATCCACCTGAAGGACAAGTCGAAGGTGTTTAACACCGCACGCGTCGAGGCGCTGGAAGTGGCGAACCTGATCGAGGTGGCGCGCGCGACGATGGTGTCGGCCGAGGCGCGCAAGGAAAGCCGCGGCGCGCATGCGCAGAACGACTTCGAGCATCGCGACGACGAAAACTGGCTGCGCCATACGTTGTGGTTCAGCGAAGGCGACCGCCTCGACTACAAGCCGGTGCACATGCAGCCGCTGACGGTCGAATCGGTGCCGCCCAAGGCGCGGACCTTCTAAGGCACAGATCAAAGGAATTCAGAAATGGCCAAGCGTACATTTGAAATCTACCGCTACGATCCGGATAAGGACGCGGCGCCGCGCATGCAGTCATATGAGATCGAGATCGACTCGCACGAGCGCATGCTGCTCGACGCGCTCGTCAAGCTGAAGGCTGTGGACGAGACGCTGTCGTTCCGCCGTTCGTGCCGCGAGGGCGTGTGCGGCTCGGACGCGATGAACATCAACGGCAAGAACGGTCTGGCGTGCCTGACGAACCTGAACGACCTGCCGCAGAAGATCGTGCTGCGACCGCTGCCGGGGCTGCCGGTGGTGCGCGACCTGATCTGCGACTTCACGCAGTTCTTCAACCAGTATCACTCGATCAAGCCGTACCTGATCAACGACACGCCGCCGCCGGAGAAGGAGCGTCTGCAGTCGCCGGAAGAGCGCGACGAGCTCGACGGGCTCTACGAATGCATTCTGTGCGCGAGCTGCTCGACGTCGTGCCCGAGCTTCTGGTGGAATCCGGACAAGTTCGTGGGCCCGGCGGGTCTGTTGCAGGCGTACCGTTTCATCGCGGACAGCCGTGACGAGGCGACCGGCGAGCGGCTCGACAATCTGGAAGACCCGTACCGTCTGTTCCGCTGCCACACGATCATGAACTGCGTCGACGTCTGCCCGAAGGGGCTGAACCCGACCAAGGCGATCGGCAAGATCAAGGAATTGATGGTGCGACGCGCTGT
>NZ_CAJHCR010000063.1 GCF_904848585.1 Paraburkholderia kirstenboschensis | reverse complement strand
TGCGAGTTGACACTTTTATGCCGATTCGAAGGGACATAAAAGTGTCAACTCGCGCGCGTTCTGGCCCGCGGCTACTGGCGAGGGCCGGTGACAGATTCATTACGTCCTACGCCTGTACGGGCTGCTGGCGCATTGGCCGGATCTCACTGACGCCGGCTGGGTTGCGCCGCTGCTGCAGTGGGAAGAAGACGAGCGTGCCCGCCGTTCGCTTGAGCGACGCATCCGGGACGCCCATCTGGGCAGCTTCAAACCGCTGTGCGACTTTGACTGGACCTGGCCCACGCGCTGCGACCGGGCCGCCGTCGAAGAACTGATGTCGCTCGAGTTCGTCAGAGACACCGCCAACGTCGTACTGATCGGCCCGAACGGCGTGGGCAAGTCGACCCTGGCGCTGAACCTCGCCTACCAGGCGCTCGTCAACGGGCACACGGCGTTGTTCACAACTGCTGGCCAGATGCTTGGTGAGCTCGCCGCGCTTGACAGCGACTCAGCGTTACGCCGGCGGCTGCACCGGTACGCCACGCCTGACGTGCTCGTAATTGACGAGGTCGGATACCTGTCCTACTCGAATCGCCACGCCGACCTGCTGTTCGAACTGATCAGCCGCCGGTATGGCGCTGCGAGCACCGTGGTCACCACAAACCGGCCGTTCGGAGAATGGTCGGAGGTGTTTCCGAACGCCGCCTGCGTCGTCTCGCTGGTTGACCGGCTGGTGCATCGCGCCGAAGTCGTCGCGATCGAAGGCGAGTCCTACCGGGTGAAGGAGGCGCGTGAACGGGCGGAGCAGCGCGCAAAGAAACGCAGCGCAGCACGTATGGAGAAGAAGAAATCATGAAGCGCCTTCACCTGCCTTCGGGCATCACTCACGGGCTGGACTTCCTGATCCCAGACAACTGGTCCGCAGATCAGGCGCTCGCCGTCGTGGAACTCATCGAGGAGGTGTCAGAAATTTCGTGTGCTGAGGCCGGTTAAAAATCTCAGCTGATGGCGGCGGTGAATCGCTCACCGAACAGAATGGCGAACTGATTGACAGCTTGCCGCCAGGTGATAGGCGGCATCTTCCAATCCTTTTCAATGTTGCGCAAGGCCAGATACAGCAGTTTGCTGGCGGCTTCGTCGCTCGGGAAGTGGCCACGATTCTTGACGATCTTGCGCAACTGCATGTGCATGCTCTCGATGGCGTTGGTCGTATAAACGATTCGACGCACCTCGTGAGGATAGGCAAAGAAGGGAATCACCTGCTCCCATTGGCGTTGCCACATGGCCGGGACGGTAGGGAATTTGCGGCCCCATTCGCTTTGCGCAAAGGCCTCGAGCGCCGCGGCCGCCGCTTCAGCCGAGGCGGCCTGATAGATCGGCCTGAGCGCGGTAGCCAGCGGCTTACGGTCCTTCCAGCTCGCCAGATTCAGCGAATTACGGATCAGATGCACGATGCAGGTCTGGATCTGCGCGGCCGGAAACACCGCCTCGATGGCCTCCGGGAACCCACGCAGGCCGTCGACCACCGCAATCAGGATGTCGTGCAAACCGCGATTCTTCAACTCGTTGAAAACCTTCAGCCAGAACTTGGCGCCTTCGGTTTGTTCGATCCACAAGCCCAGCACTTCCTTGCGGCCGTCAGCCCGAATGCCCAGCGCCAGGTACACCGCCTTGTTCCTGACCGTGCCCTCGTCGCGGATCTTCAGTCGAAGTGCGTCGAAATACACAATCGGATACATCGCCTCGAGCGGGCGTTGTTGCCACTGCTCGACCTCAGCCAGCACCTCGTCGGTGACCGTGGAAATCAGATCGGGCGACACTTCCAGGCCGTACAGCTCCAGCAGGTGAGCCTGGATCTCGCGTACGCTCATGCCGCGCGCGTACATGCTGATGACGTGGTCGTCGAATCCCGCCAGCCGGCGCTGGTACTTGCCGACCAGTTGCGGCTCGAACGTCGCCTGCCGGTCTCGCGGGATATCCAGCGTCAGTTCGCCGGTGGGTGTGAGCACTGTCTTGCGGCTCGTACCGTTGCGGTGGTTGCCGGCGCTGCCTTGCTCCGCCTCGCTCTCCAGGTGATGCGTCAGCTCCGCGGCCAACATGCGCTCAGCCAGTTGCTTCTTCAGTTGCCCGGCCAGGCCCGATTCCCCGAGAACCGACTCGGCGTTCCTGTTCTGCACCTGCGCCAGCAGTTGATCGATCGTAAGCGCTAATTTAAGCACACAGGTCAATTGCCGAGCAGAGCGCGAACACAGAGGAATGCGCTATTTCTTACCCCAGCCGTTCCACCCCATGCGGAGGAGCGCTGCGTTAG
>NZ_CAJHCR010000062.1 GCF_904848585.1 Paraburkholderia kirstenboschensis | reverse complement strand
GCGGCTGCCTCACGAATTCGAAGCGACAGGCGGGAGCGTTTTGCCGAACTGGTACCGGCGTTCGGTGCGTGATCGCCTACCGCCTCCAGCAGATTCGCGAAGAAGGGACCTTCTGCATGCCGCGGCTTGTGCTCGCACTGTGCATGGTAGGTCGTTATCTTCGGGTACTGACGCGCGAGCAGGAGCCGAACGTATTCGATGGCCCGCGTTTTACCAACCCGCGACGGCCCATAGATCAGCGCGCCCATGATGCGGTACCGCAGGCAGCGCGTGACGAGCTCGTAGAACGCCTCGATCGCCGGGGTGGCAAGACGATAATTGCCGGTGACGAGTGGATGCAGTGATGGATCGACCGGACGCGGAATCTGGAGCGACATGACATACCTCGCAGCTTGAACAGCGGAGTTAAAACACCTGACCGGTGCCAATCGAAAGCTTTCGCGGCCGAACTGAAGTGCGTGGAGCAAGCTCGTTGACCGTGGCCGCCTGCGCCTCCATCTCTCGCGCGCCAGCCGGTGTGACGGTATCTGTCCCGGGAGGGCAGGGCGGACCGACGGGAGTGCGAACAGTCGGTGCCGAACCGAGCAGTCGCGTCGCATGAGCGAGCTCCGTCGCAGCCTTGCGGGTCTTCTTCGCCTGCTTCATCTTCTCGTCGACGTAGGCTTCAATCGGGTTGAGATTGGGGATTGCGTTGCTTCGCCGCCTGCCCGATTGTTTGAGGATCTGCTGACGCAGCTTGAGGTTGTGTGGTACCACGCGCCACGCTCCTTGCGCCTCGAGTACACCCAGCTCCATGCCGTCAACCAGGAAAGCGCGCACGGAGCGCAGGTCGTCGGCGTTCATGTAGATCAGCAGATGCTGACCGATGAGGTGCGTACTCGTTGCAAGGACACGGTTTGTGTAGCGCACGCCATACAGGTTGATGTGCGGTCGCACGCCCTGTTGAAGGTAGGCCCGCACACGGCACCGCCGTGCCGACTGCATCAGGCAGAGCGTCCGGCGCTGATGCTCTGCCAGCCAGACCAACATCGTCTCCCTACCGCGTGCGAAGTACTCCATCGCTTCGAGTGGAGTCGCGTTGTTGAGTCCCCTGTGCGGTGTGCCGTTGTAGCCTGAGATGGCGTACTCAACGAGTTCCGCCAGTTCATCAAGGGAGACATAGAGGCGCAGATCGCCTTTGGGATCCGAGAGCGCACGGCGCAGGTCGCGTATGTGAGAACCGGTGTAACCCGGCAAACGTGAAGACAGTCGACTGGCAATCGTGCCAAAGAAGCGTTCGATATAGGCCCGCTCGTCCGGGCTGTGTTTCGGGCCGGCATCAGCGAGGCAGCCGACGAATTCGCACAACGCCGTCATCGTCTCGTCTGCGAGGTTGGCCTTCGCGTTGTCGAGCCGGATCCACTCCCAGGTGACGTAGCCCAGTTCAGGCATCTTCCCTGATGGAAAACCGTCGTGCGGTCCGTAGGTGAGGCCAGGTATCGTAAACGTTCGTGGGCGGTGCGGTGTCAGCGCATTCTCGATTGTCTTGATGACGTCGTAGCGGCTGTACTCCCTTGCCAACGCGATGTGATATCCGATTACGGCGCGCGTGCAAACGTCGATGATCACAAGCAGCCATACTCTTTCCATCTCGAATTCGTGCGTGAAACCCAGCGGATCACGCACGACCACCTTCAGACGGACGTCCAGCCGGTGACCATCGAACTCGACGACCTGGTATGGCCGGACCGCTGCGGGTGGACCGGAGTCGTCAACACGCGGCAGGCCTTTGAGATGCTTGGCGCCCGCGGAGCGTGCAGCCGAGCCAAAGCTTCCCAGCATCTCCGCCTTCACCCGTCGCGAAAGCGAACGGATCGCGTGGTCTGC
This sequence comes from Paraburkholderia kirstenboschensis, assembly GCF_904848585.1. GTDB lineage: Bacteria > Pseudomonadota > Gammaproteobacteria > Burkholderiales > Burkholderiaceae > Paraburkholderia > Paraburkholderia kirstenboschensis. The sequence goes on along the minus strand of NZ_CAJHCR010000062.1, from coordinate 447 downwards.
CGTGTTCAGCGGGTAGTCGGCCGCCGTCAACCCGACTGACCGGCATTGGCGCAGGAAGTTGTCGTGCAGCGACTGCAGGCCGCGCAGACGCGTGCGCAGGTGCCCGTCAGTATGGACCTGCTCAAGCCATACCTTGCGTTGTTTTAGCTGAAGCAGCAGCCACCCCGTCAACGTCGGGGAGCGTTCAAGCAGCTGCGCGAGTGCACCGGCGGCACCGCGGCTGCCGCGCTCGCCGCGCAGCTGCACATCACGCACCCGCGCATATTCGGCGATGCGCACGTAGTGGATGAGTGCCCGAAAGCCGAAGGGGCGGCCGTCAGGGTGAACGGCCTGCGGGCGCTCAAGCCAGCGGTACAACTGCCGGCGATTGAAGTGTGTCGACTTTTCGATGGCTCTGATCGGTTCGCCAGCGATATAGCGCAATATGGCCTGACGACGTGCCTCGAA
>NZ_CAJHCR010000061.1 GCF_904848585.1 Paraburkholderia kirstenboschensis | reverse complement strand
GACACTACGTGGATTCAAACCGTTAAAGACAGACTCAAACCTGACATCAAGACTACGACATCTGTATTTAGCCAGCCCTGCGACATTTCAATCTGGCCTCGACATAATTCGCGATCCTATGTTTACCAAGCCGAAGGGGTTTCAATTTGTGCAGGAGGCTGCTGCACAAATTCTGGATTCGGCCATGCCTTCAGGTCGCGCGGTGACAATTTGCGCAAGGCGGGGAAGGCTGGCTTGCGTTGGATCAATGTGGCGACACGCTCCTTCAAGTTTCTGATGATCGAAACGTCGAAGGGGACGATTGCCTGTCTCACGAGGCCACAGTGAAGCGTCTCGAATTGACGATTGGTGACCTGCCAAGGTGTTCGATGCCGTGGACATGGAGGCTGACTGATCGCTGGAGGAGACTGAGCAGGCGTCAACTCCGTTCCCACCGCCAGGCGTGTGAATCCGAAATCAGTAGCTCAAACCCGCCAGTTCTCTTCGGAGCCTGGCGGGTTTTCTCTGCCTGCCTTTGCCTGTGGGGCGCGGGCTGCATACAGCGGTGGAGTCGCTCAGCCGGTCAGTTGCGACTCGATGTTCAGGACGATCCGTGCAACCGGGTTGTTGTCTGCGGACTGCGGCGCGAACTTGATCTGGGCGAAGGTGACGATACCGAGAGCGACGACCAGGAGTGCCCCAGACGCGGCGATGCGGGAAAGGTATTTCACAGGGACCTCATTTTGATGATGTAGACAGAAACTGGGCGTAGCTGACAGGCGTGGCGATTAACCTTCAGCGGCATGTCTGTCCGCAACCCGGCAACGCCGGACGCGGTCGTCAGATCGCATCTGCCAATCACACGGGCTTGTGCAGTGCACTATAAATCGTTTATCCATCTGCCCGGTGCGACATCCTGTCGCGAGCGGATGCTTAGTTGCTTGAGCGTTTCGTGTATGAAAGATTTTCTGTAGGCCGTAACGTGCCGTCATGCTATGTGGGCGAATTTCGCAGGCACGGACGACGTTGAGGAGACCGCCTCGGCAGTCTCCCCGCTGAAGCCCGCTAGATCGAAGATGGGTTTGCGGACGGTATCAATTGCGCTATGATTAGGCATCAACTGATACTTTAGTCGGGAGTCACATGTCACTGATCACGCCGGAAGCAGTGGCTGCGGTCATGGAATTGCGGCAGGTCCCGCACACGCTCGCGGAACTCGAGGCACTTGTCCGCGACGGCCTGCCCAAGTCCGCGCTGCGCGCGGGCGTCGAACATGCGACGCAGGGTGCCGACGCCCGGCGTGCGCTACTTGCCCGCATCATCCCCGAAGCAACCTATAAGCGGCGTCGCGATCGGCTGACGCCAGACGAATCGGAAAAGACTGAGCGGCTGGCCAGGATCGTCGCGACGACGGCCTACGTCTGGAACGACGAAGAGGACGCGCGGGAATTCCTGTCGACGCCGCACCCGGAGCTCGAAGGGCGGGCGCCGCTCGATGTTGCGCTGACCGAGCTCGGCGCGCGCCGGGTCGAACAGCTGCTCTGGAAACTGTTTTACGGGTTGCCGGCGTGAAGTTGTTTCGCATCGCCGACACGCGACACACGGTCTGGAGCGGCACCGGCGCGATGCTGGTGGGCGGCCGCTTCAATAGCCCGGGTCGCCCCGTCATCTATGCTGCGTCGACCTTCGCCGGTGCGATGCTCGAGGTTCTTGTTCATGCGCGCATCGGCAAGATACCGAAGACACACGGATGGGTTGAAGCAGCGGTTCCCGACGATATTCGCGTCGAACGCCATTCGGCCGAATCGTTGCCGGGGGGATGGGATGCGCCAGCACTGCAGGTGGCAAGGGTGTTCGGCGACGCCTGGCTGACCGAGTCGCGTACCGCGCTCCTGATCGTACCTTCCGTCGTGGTCCGTGCTGAGTTCAACGTGCTGGTCAATCCCGCACACCCCGACGCGACGCGGATTGCCGTGACCGAGCCGCAACCCGTGGTGTGGGACGAACGCCTCTTTGTGATGCCGTCGGTCGGACACTCCTAGATTATGATGGTCGTCGGCTAGCCTCGCCTCGACGCTTTGCTCCTCGAGGGAGATGACTAGGACGTGGCTTCTAGTTCAGTTCGCACTCGCCGCCCGCAATGGCCAGTGCAGCGCCGTCTTAGATGCTCCTTGTCTGGTTGCCAAAGCCGACACGGCTGTCAGTTTTTATCAATCCCGACAATTTGACATAACATAATTTATCAACAATTTTAATGTGGGAGCAAAGTAGTAGTGTCGTACCTGAGCAAAGTACAGATGTCGTACCCCAAGGGTCTGTAGCGCATGCTGGTGCGGTTTTCCCGCCTGTGGAGACCGCCATGACGC
>NZ_CAJHCR010000060.1 GCF_904848585.1 Paraburkholderia kirstenboschensis | reverse complement strand
CTGTTGATACGCGCATAGAACTGACCCACTTCCGCTAGAAATTTGCATCGAAAATTGACCCACATGTTCAACTGCCTGCTTGGACGCCAAGCAGGAGAACGGAGTGATAACCGTGAGCATGTTGGCCAAGATTCGGCGGATGCATTTCCGCGACGGCGTCCCACTGCGGGACATTGCAAGACAGACCGGGCTTTCGAGAAACACGATTCGACGATGGTTGCGCGAGCCGTCGGCGAGCGAGCCGAAGTTCGCTAAACGCGTCAGCAACAGCGTCGTCGACCCCTGGTCGGAGCAACTGCGACTGTGGCTGGTCGCCGATACAAGGCGTACAAGACGGGAACGGCGCTCCGCGACGCAGATGTATGAAGATTTACGGTCGGCTGGCTACGACGGCAGCTACGACCGCGTGTCTGCCTTTGTGCGCAACTGGAAGAAGGAGCGCGATTCCGGGGCGCAACGTGGCGCCTTCGTACCGCTTGCCTTTGAATATGGTGAAGCATTCCAGTTCGACTGGAGTTGCGAGTATGTCTTCATTGGTGGACTCAGGCGACGCGTCGAGGTCGCACACCTGAAGCTCGCCGCGAGTCGTGCCTTCTGGCTTGTGGCTTATCCGACCCAAAGTCACGAGATGCTGTTCGACGCCCACGCACGGGCATTCGTCGCGTTAGGCGGCATTCCCCGGCGCGGCATCTACGACAATATGAAGACTGCCGTCGACAAGGTTGGCCCCGGTAAGGAGCGAGCTATCAATGCGCGCTTCCACGCGATGTGCGGCCACTACCTGTTCGAGCCTGAGTTCTGCAACCGGGCCGCCGGCTGGGAGAAAGGCATCGTTGAGAAGAATGTCCAGGACCGGCGTCGACAGATTTGGCACGACGCAATCGGTATCCGGTGGGAATCGCTTGAGGTCCTGAACATATGGCTGGCCGAACGCTGCCAACAAGCCTGGAAGCAACTGAGACATCCGCAATGGCCTGAGCTCAGTGTGGAAGACGCCCTCGCGGATGAACGCCCCCGGCTGATGCAGGTTCCGAAGCCGTTCGACGGTTACATTGAGAAGCCCGTGCGCGTCTCGCCGACGAGTCTGGTGCATCTCGACCGGAACCGCTATAGCGTGCCAACGGAGTACGCGCATCACATCGTAAGTTTGCGCTGCTATCCGACCTACATCAGCCTGGTGGCCGACGGCATCGAGATTGCCCGCCATCCCCGCAGCTTCGACCGCTACCAGACCTTCTACGACTGGCGACACTACATCGCTCTGGTGGAGCGCAAGCCCGGTTCGTTAAGAAACGGCGCGCCGTTCCTGACGATGCCAGAACCGATGCTTCGCCTGCAGAGACATTTGCTAAGGCAGACCGGTGGCGACCGGGTAATGGTCCAGGTTCTGGCGGCCACTCCCGTTCATGGCCTGGAGGCCGTCCTGGTTGCCGTCGAGCTTGCGCTCGAGTCCGGACGTCCCAGCGGAGACCATGTCCTGAACATCCTTGCCCGACTGAAGAGTCAGTCGGCTCATTCAGGTGGCGGGGTGAAAACAGCAATCACACTCAAGGTAGAACCGCTTGCAGACGTCTACCGTTATGAACGACTGCGCGTTACGCGTGATGAGGAGGACGGTCATGTCGAATGAAACTGCCGCACTTCTCAAGTCGCTGAAGCTCCACGGAATGGCGCAGGCGTGGCCCGAACTGGTAGCACAGGCACGACACAGTGACTTTGAACCGGAGAAATTCATGCAGATGCTGCTCAAAGCGGAAACGGCTGAACGGCAGGTCCGGTCAATCAACTACCAGATGGCCGCCGCACGCTTCCCCGCGCACCGTGACCTTGCCGGCTTCGACTTCGAGCAGGCGAGCGTCGATGAAACTCTTGTGCGAGAGCTCCACACTGTCCGCTTCTGCGAGTCCGCGCAGAACGTAGTGTTCATCGGCGGACCTGGCACAGGAAAGACGCACCTTGCGACGTCCATCGGTATCGACGCAATACAGAATCATGCAAAGCGGGTCCGGTTCTTTACGACGGTTGAACTCGTGAACCAGCTCGAAGCCGAGAAGGCGGCCGGCAAACCCGGGCAACTGGCAAATCGCCTGATGTATGTCGATGCCATTGTTCTGGACGAGCTGGGCTATCTCCCGTTCACGCAAACCGGCGGGGCACTGCTGTTCCATCTGCTCTCGAAACTTTACGAGCGCACGAGCGTTCTTGTTACGACCAATCTGAGCTTTACTGAATGGTCGAACGTGTTCGGCGACGCAAAGATGACGACCGCGCTGCTTGACCGACTCACACACCACTGCCATATAGTGGAAACAGGCAACGATTCCTGGCGCTTTAAAAACAGCACGGCGGGGCAGCCCGCTTCGCGGGCTGCAACCCGAAAAAGCTCACCCAAACGACAAAAAGAGGAGGAAATCGACGCACCAGAATGATGTTTCTGAGCATCAGGGGTGGGTCAATTCTAGATGCAAAAAGTGGGTCAGTTCGCGGTGCAAATCAACA
>NZ_CAJHCR010000059.1 GCF_904848585.1 Paraburkholderia kirstenboschensis | reverse complement strand
CCCGTCAACACTTCCATCACTTCTTGCTTGTTGTTAGTCAAAAACACAGTCATATGCCTACCCGTTATTTTAAGCGGGAGACTGTGTCCGGTGATTCAAGGGGCCGCTCCAGCCACTTCATGTCGAAACCTATCGCAGGTCGATACTTGTCGTTCGCTGAGCGGGAAGATATAGCGTTGCTCTCTGTACAAGGTCTTGGGGTACGCGAGATTGCCCGGCGTCTTGGACGCAGTCCGTCCACCGTTTCGCGGGAACTCAAACGCAATGCGGCAACCCGTGGTGGGTGCCTCGAGTATCGTGCTTCGGTCGCGCAGTGGAAGGCGGAACGGTTCGCCAAACGACCAAAGGCAGCGAAGCTGGCGACGAACGCACCGCTGCGCCAATACGTACAGGAGCGCCTGGAGGGCAAGTACATGACGCTGATGGTCGTCAAATTGCGGGGCCCAGGCAGGCACCGTTCAAAGGGCGCAATGAACCACATCGCGGTGACCGAAAGCGGGTCAACGGCTGGTCACCTGAACAGATTGCCAATCGATTGCAGGCTGATTTCCCGGATGATGAATCTATGCGCATCTCTCACGAAGCCATTTATCAAGCGCTCTATATTCAAGGGCGCGGAGCGCTCAAGCGCGAGCTGGTGGGTTGCCTTCGCACCGGGCGCGCGTTGCGCGTTCCCCGAGCGAGAGCGCGCGCCAGGGCGTGGGCGCACGTCAGCGAGGAGGTGATGATTTCCAGCCGGCCTGCAGAGGTGCAAGATCGTGCTGTGCCAGGCCATGGGGAGGGTGACCTGATTATCGGCTTAAACCGATCAGCCATCGGGACGTTGGTGGAAAGATCAAGCCGCTTTACGATGCTCGTGCACTTACCTCGCGAGAAGGCTATGGGCTAATTCCACGCACGAAAAACGGGCCTGCGCTGGCCGGCTATGGAGCTGTCACGATGGCCAACGCACTCAAGAAAACCGTGGCGGACGCCTGCTCAGTTGTGGCGATCATTGACCTGGGATCATGGCAAGGAGCTGTCCGATCACGCCCGCTTCACGATCGAGTCCGGCGTGAAGGTGTTCTTCGCTGACCCGCACAGCCCATGGCAGCGTGGTACGAACGAAAACACCAATGGCCTTTTACGACAATACTTTCCAAAGGGCACAGACCTGTCCCGGTGGAGTGCTCGCGAGATCCAGGCCGTTGCTAACATTGAATACCAGGCCCCGGAAAACACTCGGTCGGAAGACGCCTGCGGAGGCCTTGGACAAATACCTAAAATCTGTTCAACAATGTAGTGTTGCGACGACCGGTTGAATCCGCCCAGTACTGCGCCCGCGCCTATCAGAAGCTCCTCAAACAGTTCGGTATGCAGGCATTGCGTATTTCGGCGAAGCCGAACAGGCGATTCGGTTGAAGCCGAACAAGGTCTTTGCTGGATGACGAACACGCATTTCGGTTGAAACCGAACGAGAACGCTGGTGTTCTGAAACGGCTGTTCGGTTTGCCGAAATGCCTGTTCGGATTCCCGAAACCAGCGTTCGGCAAAGCGAAGCGGATCGTCAGTTTCAGGTTGGCGGTGCTGCGTATGGATCAATCCGTCGGCATTAAGGTAGCTCCCTTTGGGAGATATTGACGATGCCGGCTCACCGGACAACCATGCGCAGAATCAAGGAAGTGCTTCGCCTGAAGCTGGCTTGCAATCTCACACACCGCCAGGTGCAGGGCGCGCTCGGCGTCGGCCTTGCGACTATCACGCAGTATCTTCAGCTTGCCGCAGCAGCAGGACTCGACTGGGCGGCGATTGAGCCACTGGAGGAGGATGAGCTTGAACGGCGTGTGCTGTCGCCGACATCGTCGCCGGATCCGTCGAAGCGGATCGAACCGGATTGCAGCGTCATTCACCGGGAACTGCGCCGCAAAGGCGTCACGCTGCAACTGCTGTGGGAGGAGTACGTCGAGTCCCATCCCGGCGGCCGCACGTACGGCTATACGCAGTTCTGGCGGCGTTACAAGGACTGGGCACAGACACTCACGCGTTCGATGCGCCAGCAGCATCGCGCGGGCGAGAAGCTGTTCGCCGATTTCGCCGGACAGACCATGCCGATCCTCGATCGCGCCGGCGGCATCGCGTTTGAAGCGCACATCTTCGTCGCGGTGCTCGGCGCATCGAACTACACGTATGCCTGTGCCACGCGCTCGGAGACAACGTCGGACTGGATCGGCGGACTGATCGACGCGATGGAATTCTATGGCGGTGTACCCGAGTTGCTCGTCCCGGATAATCCCCGAGCGCTGATTGCGAAGCCGGACCGCTACGAGCCCGGTCTCGGCCGAACCGCGCAGGACTTCGTGAATCACTACGCAACCGCGATGCTGCCGGCACGGCCGCGCAAGCCACAGGACAAGGCGTTGACTTCATAATGCACCTTGTTCGGTTTGTTGAGCGGGAATTAGACGGGGCGGCCTGCCGCCGTATCGACTGCCTGCGCCTTTGATCAGTTTGACGTCGCCGG
>NZ_CAJHCR010000058.1 GCF_904848585.1 Paraburkholderia kirstenboschensis | reverse complement strand
ATATCCCGCCCGCCGAAGCTGAGGCAAACTACTATCGGCAACTTGAAACAGCTGCCGCAGAACCCGCATCAACTTAAACCAACCAGCCTCCACGATTCCCGGGACGGTTCAAACAGATTTTAGGTACTCGTCCAGAGCTTCGGCCGGTGTCTTCCAACCAAGCGTTTTCCGAGGCCTGGAGTTGAGTGCATTGGCAACGGCCTGGATCTCTCGAGCGCTCCACCGAGACAGGTCTGTACCCTTTGGAAAGTATTGCCGCAAGAGGCCGTTCGTATTCTCGTTCGTGCCGCCACGATCTCAGGTCAATGACCGCCACAACTGGGCAGGCATGTCAGTCACGGTCTTCTTGAGCGCATTGGCCATCGTGACAGCTCCGTAGCCAGCCAGCGCAGGACCATTCTTCGCCCTGGGCATCAGCCCGTAGCCTTCCTCGCGAGGCAGGTGGACAAGCATGGTGAATCGGCTTGATCGTTCGACCAGCGTTCCGATCGCGGACCGGTTCAGGCCGATGATCAGGTCACCCTCCCAATGCCCCGGCACAGCACGATCCTGCGCTTCTGCAGGCCGGCTAGAGATCATCACATCCTCGCTAACGTGGGCCCAAGCCTTGGCTTGTGCCCTGGCCCTCGGCACGCGCAACGCCCGCCTGCGCAGACAGCTAACCAGCTCGCGCTTGAGAGCAGCTCGGCCCTGGATATAGAGAGCCTGGTAAATGGCTTCGTGAGAGATGCGCATGGATTCGTCATCGGGGAAGTCGGTCTGCAGCCGGTTGGAAATCTGTTCGGGCGACCAGCCATTGACCCATTTACGGTCACCGCGATGCGGTTTGTTTCTCGCTTTGAACGGTGCCTGCCGAGGCCCAGCAATCGCACGGCCATCAGCATCGCGAACCTTGCCCTCCAGACGGTCTTGCACGTAGTGGCGCAACCGTGGGTTAGTCACCAGTTTCGGAGGCTTGGGTCTTTGGGCAACCAGTTCCGCTTTCCACTGCGCAACCGAAGCCCGATACTCAAGCCGTCCGCTACGAGTTGCGGCGTTACGTGTCAGTTCCCGGGAGACCGTCGATGGGCTGCGTCCGATACGGCGACCAATCTCTCGTACCCCGACGCTCTGGAACGAAAGTAGTCCAATCTCTTGTCGCTCCGCGAACGACAAGTACCTCCCGGATATCGGACTCGACATGGAAAGTGCCATGCCACCATTATGACGGAACCAGCGAGTGCCTACTGCCTGCGACACGCCGACCGCCTCTGCAGCCTTCTCACTTGTAATGCCTGTTGCGATTTGCTCCCAGAATCGCCGCTCGATCTCACGCCGATGCGATGGCGCACCTGGCGAGCGCATCGCTCCTCGCCCTGTCAACTTCTGCATCCACCCCGCGGGTCGTCCCATAAACACCTCCTCGATTAAAGGTGTTGCGACGACCGGTTGAATCCGCCCAGAATACATCGAAATCTTTTACAACCGGCAGCGAACACAGGAACGCCTGGACTACCTGTCGCCGGCCGCTTTCACGCAGCGATTCGATTTGAGTAAAATCGCTGCTTAACGCGTTGGCGTCCACGGATTCCGACTGACCTCAGCAACAGCATCGCGTAGTCGCGCTTACCGCAGGGCGAACGTCGATCAACGCTCGCCAAGACCTTCTCGACTTGATCGCAACTGATTGACCGCGGAATTCCTGCGTGTCGGTACGATTGTGGAAACTCGACGAGCGAGCTGAGATCCTTAGAAAGCACCAGCGAACTGGTGAAGATGGAAGCGGTATTGGAGAATAGTACGCAGGCGAAGTCCCTTCTCCTCGACAAGGTACGTCAGGGATTGCGGAGCCTGCCGTTCGAACGGGTTATCTGGCTTGTGCGGACGACCAGGGCCGACATATCCGTCAATCGCCAGAGGCAGCATCTGGCAAATGGGATTGCGCACCTCATGGGCAAATCGGCTTCTTCGAGAAGCACTTCGTCCACGCCCATGCCGCCGAATCCAATCTTGCACAAACGGTTCGACATGATCGCTCAGTTGCATGAACTCATTCGCGCCGTGCGCCTCTGCGTAGTCGCCGAAGCTAAACAGCACTGGAACGCGATGCAGTACGCTACGCGCCGTGTAGTGGTGCTCTGTTCGAGGAGGGGAAGCCGCACCTCCGAGCATTGCCGCTGGCTGCATTCCGTTACTTCAAGCAGGTCGTTCGCACTGTCTCCGACGAACAACCATTCGCATCGACCACAGCTGGTACGCAGCCCGTCTTGCGGCGTCCGTTGAATCCGTCCCGGCAAACCGCCTTCCTGCTCTCAACCGCAGGCGACCGGTCCGCAAATGAAGGCACTTTGCCAGCGAATGTCTGAAGCCCAAGGACGCGTCGGTCAGCGGGGCATGTAGGGCATCGTCGGTCTGGCAAAGAGATGCCCGGTTCGCATCGTTGAGCAAGCCTGCAGCCAGGCACTGCCGTAGGCCATGCCCGCCGCCGTGCTTTCCATACGTCGCAGCCATTCCTGCCACGGCAGCATGACCGGATTCATGGGGGCATGCGTCGGCCATTGCTCGCTCCAGGCCGTT
>NZ_CAJHCR010000057.1 GCF_904848585.1 Paraburkholderia kirstenboschensis | reverse complement strand
CGGGTTGCCAGCACAAAGCGCCTGCCCCGCCATGGATGGAACGGGTGGGTGACCTCGATCTCTACACGCGCTTGAGCGCCTGTACGATCTGCATTCGTGGACTTACGGGAAGGCGAAGGTCGAAGTCGGCGTGCAGATCGTGGAGCGCTGGATTCTTGCGCGGCTGCGCAATCATCGCTTCTTCAGCCTCGGCGAACTGAACCGGGAGATCGGCAAGCTCATCACCGATCTGAACCAACGCCCATTCAGCAAGCTTGAGGGCAACCGCCGTCAATGGTTCGAACGGCTGGACCAGCCGGCGCTGCGCGCACTGCCAGCCCGTCGGTATGAGATCGCCACGTTCCAGAAGTGCCGCGTCAACATCGATTACCACGTCGAGGTCGACCATCACTATTACAGCGTGCCGCATAACCTGGTTCGTCAGGAAGTCTATGCGCGCATAACCCGCCATGGCGTCGAAGTTCTGCATGGTGGCAAACGCGTCGCCGCACACGCGCGCAGTCGCCTCAAGGGCAAGCACACCACGCTGCCTGAGCACATGCCGGCGGCCCATCGTGCCCACATGGAATGGACGCCCGGTCGCCTTCTGAACTGGGGAGCCTCGATCGGTCCCGGCGCCGAGACCGTCGTCAATCACCTGCTGACCAACCGGCCGCATCCCGAGATGGGTTACCGGGCCTGCCTGGGGCTGCTGGGGCTCGCTCGCAAGTATGGCAAGGATCGCCTCGAGGCAGCCTGCCAGCGCGCGCTCGTGATTGGTTCGCCGACGCGCCGCTCCGTGCTGTCGATCCTCGAATCGGGTCTGGACCGGCAGCCGACGCTCCCGTTACAGCTCACCTCATGGCAATCCCCGGAGCACGAGAACGTGCGCGGTCCCGACTATTACCACTGACCTCAGGAGGTCACGATGTTGACGCAGCAAACCCTCTCCCAGCTCAAAGCCCTCAAGCTCGACGGCATGGCCCGCGCGTTCGAGGAGCAGGTCTCACTTACCGCCAGTTCGAGCCTCTCATTCGAGGAGCGCTTTGGCATCGTCGTCGACCGGAACTCGCGTGGCGCGACACGCGACGGCTCGAACGCCTGATGAAAGCCGCAAAACTGAAGAACCCACAGGCCTGCATCGAGGACATTGAATACCGCCAGAGTCGTGGGCTCGATCAGCGGATCGTCGCCACGCTCGCCGGCTGCGACTGGATTCGCAATGCCCAGAACGTCATATTGAGCGGTCCGACCGGCGCCGGGAAGACGTGGGTCGCCTGCGCGTTTGCACAGCAGGCCTGCCGGCAGGGCTTCTCAGTACTCTATGTCCGCGTTGCCCGGTTGTTCGAGGAACTGAAAATTGCGCACGGCGACGGCAGCTTCACCCGTCGACTGGCTCAGCTTGCGAAGATGGACGTCCTGCTGCTGGACTTATGTGCAGCGCGCGGTTATGTGGAGATATCGTGCAGCAAGGCAAACCCGCCTGGTTTGAGCATGCCTCGACTGCACATAACAGGTCAGAGTCTGCGCAGCCAGCCAACCAGGTCAGCACCGTTCAAGATGAATGCTCCACCTCGTGGAGGCGCGAGGATTTCCGGGAACACCTGCGCGAGTGCCTGACGTTTGAGATCGATATCGGCACGCGCATAGCGCATCGTGGTATTCAGGCTCGCGTGGCCGAGCCACTGGCTGATAGTCGCGAAGTCTACGCCAGCCTTCAGCAACTGAATTGCGGTGGTATGCCTAAGCGAATGCGGGTGGATTTCCTTGTGCGCAAGGGTTGGATTCCGGGTGCTCGCGATGAGCATGTATTTGCGCAGCAGATAACGCACGCCACATCGGCTCATCTGAGTACCGCGGCAATTAACGAAGACAGGCAGTTCGGCCGAGCCTTGAGCGACCAAGGGACGAGTGCGAATAAGTTCGCGCAGAAGCTGCGCAGTACGCGGCCAGATCGGACACACTCTCACCTTGTTCCCTTTGCCACGCAGCCGGACCTGCGGCGGTGGGTCGAGCCGCAGGTCACAGATCCGCAAATTGAGGATCTCCTGCACACGAGCTCCAGTGTTGAACATCAGCGCAAACAGTGCAAAGTCGCGTTGCCCCGCTGGACGACTCTGGTCGATGGTGGTCAGCAGTGTATCGATCTCAGCCGTTTCCAGATATTCGATCGGTGCCTCCCGCGCTCCCCGCTTAAACGGTATCCCGAGTACCTGCTGAAACGGTGCCAGATGTTCGGGATGCTCGGCAATCACGAAACGCGCGAATGCATGAATGGCGGCGAGCCGAGCGTTGCGCGTCGCAATGCTGTTGCCGCGCTCGGACTCAAGGAATTTGAGGAATCGCTTTACGTGATCGGCATTCAGATCGCTCAGATCCAGGGCTTCGATGGGGCGCCGGCTCTCGCGCGCGGTGAACCGCAGCAGCAAGACGACGGCATCACGGTAGCTCCGTATCGTGTGCACACTGACGCCGCGCAGTGTGGGCAGATAGTCCTGGAAGAAGCGCAGCAGACATCGGCCGAGCTCTGTCGGTTTGCGCGGTTTCATGGCTTCCTCCCGCCGAGCACGTGGCCCAGATGCTTCTCG
>NZ_CAJHCR010000056.1 GCF_904848585.1 Paraburkholderia kirstenboschensis | reverse complement strand
GGCTCGTACAGGCACCGGCAGTTGTTGCCGTATAGATGCCGCTTGAGAACGCCTTGACGCCCGAGTTGGTGGATGGTTGTCGTGGATACGTTGAGTTGCTTGGCCATCTCCTCGCCGGTGAGCATACCGCGCTCGCGCAATCGGTCAAACCGGCTCTTCAATGCGTAGGTCTGGCGAATGAGGATGACCTTCTTCATGGTGAAGGACTCTCCACGCCAATTCCGATGGTCAAGTTCGTTCAGGCGTGCTGCGATCTGCCGGTCCGTCGAAGTCTCCAACAGCCCGTCGATAAGGGAAACGACTTCGGGCCGTGTCTTGCGCACCCTGGACATCGGCTGTGGCCGTTCCACGGCCAGGCTTTGTGTACGTCCGCCGCGCCAACGTACATGAACATCGACCTGCTGACCGACGGTGAGCGTCACGTCTTCGATGAGCAATCCGAGCATGCGCTTGCGCTCGACGGCGCTCGTGTGTTCCTCGTTCCATACGCGAGGGAAGTCGGAAGCCAGCGCCATGATGCGTCGGCGTGCGGGCTCGTCCAGGAGCGTACGGTCGGCCTCCCGCTGGCGCTCATGCTCACGCTGCAGCGTATCAAGCTGACGTAACCGAGCGTTCCAGTCGGCCTCCAACGCGTCAGCCACTAATCGGTTCTCGGGATCGACCTTCAGGTAACGTCGGCGCGCGAGTTCGGCTTCGTAACGGGCTCGCTGCAATTGCGACTCGCGCAGTGCCGCGGCTTGTTCTACGCGTTGGGCGATTTCCTGCTGCACGGCGAGCGCGACCTCGATCGCTGCCGGCGCTACCGTCTGTAGTAAAAACGCGCTGATCGCCTCATCCACCGGGGCACCGCGCACCCACTGGCAATGCTTGCCGGCTTCTCGCACGACAGCTTCGTTGCACACGCAGTAGGGTTGCAGCCTCCCATGCAGTGGCTCGTAATGGACCCTCATGCGCGCACCGCAGCGGCCACACAGCATGCGTCCTTGCAACAGCGCGCTGCCGTGGCGCGGCATGCGACCGCGCAAGCCAGGCGAGAAGCCACTTGCATTGTGCACGAGCGCAGTTTGGTTGCGCTCGTACTCGGCCCACGAGATGTAGCCTTCATGTGCATCTGGAATGAGTACCTGCCAGTCAGACTGCTGCACACGCAATTGCACAGTCTTGAGCTTGGCGTTGTAGGCAGTGCGGGTACGCCCATAGGCAAACGCACCTGCGTATCGCGGGTTGTGCAGAATCTGCAGCACGCGCGAGTGATCGATTGCGCTCCACAGCACGTCACCCTTGCCGATGCCGCGACGAATGCGCCTGGGGAAGAGGATCTTCTGCCCGCGCAGGCGGCGTACTACCGCGCACGCGGAACCTGTCTCGCGAAACGTGTCAAACAGCAGTCGCACCGTGTCCTGGATCTGCCGGTCTGGATCGAGCACCGCACGACCATCGGCCGTATAGGTCAGCCCGATGGGCAGAGGCATTTCGAGTTCGCCGCGCCGTGCCTTGTTGAGAATGCCACCTTGCAGGCGCGACTTGAGGATGTGCAACTCGGCCTCGCTCATCGTGCCTTTCAGGCCGAGCAGCAGGCGGTCGTTGAAGTGTGCGGGGTCGTAGATGCCATCCTCGTCGAGAATAAGCGTGTGAGATAGTGCCGCCAGTTCGATGAGACGGTGCCAGTCAGCATTGTTGCGCGCCAGCCGCGATACTTCGAGCCCGAGCACGATTCCGGCATGACCCATCGCCACCTCGGTCACGAGGTGCTGGAAGCCATCGCGATCTTGCGACTGTGCGCCTGAGATCCCGAGGTCACTGTCGATAACGTGGACTCGCTCAATGGGCCAACCCAAGGCCACTGCGCGATCACGCAATGCGTACTGTCGCTTGGTGCTCTCGGTGTTCTCGAACACCTGTCGCAGCGACGACTGTCGTACGTAGAGAAAGGCGTCGCGCCGCAAATGGTCGGCGCAGACCTTCATAGCGACGTCAATAGGCATGGCGCACCTGTGATTCAGCTGCCAGCACCATGTTGGCGAGCAGGCGCACGAGCTGGCGATCGTGCGCCGCCGCAGGCAGCGCGGTCGGCGCCGGCTGCACCTTCACCATTGGCGCGGTGCGGGCCGTGGTCAACACAACAAGCCCGCGCCACATGCCGTGGAAGACGATCGCGCCCATGCCATCCATGCCCCGGCGCTCCCAAGGCGCTGCGGCGCGCAAGCCTTCATAGAGTTCAAGCGCATCGACCGGCAACATTGCCTCAACAGCATCGACGCGAACACATGACTCATCGTTTTTTTTTACGCGCCATCGCGCGTTCGATACTTCGTGGATGGACGCTTACGCCGAGACTGGTCTGCACCAGCTCAGCCAGTGCAGGCGCTTGCAGCGGACTGCCTGCATGTCGGTGTTGCTCGATGAATCGCATGACTTCGTCGGTGACCTTGTGTGCTGACTTCGGACCGCGTGCGTGGGGTAACAGACCGGCGAGGCCGTCACGCTCGAAGGCGGCCTCGGCCTGGTAGTACGTCGGCCGTGACAAGCCAAACAAGGCGGCGGCCTCGGCCTTGTTGACGCCGTCCTGGCGGGCGTGGCGAAGCATCTCGTACTTCACCTGCACCAGATCGTTGGGATCGAAGAACGGCGAGTTCTGGAACCACGGCGCGCGCACGGCATCGGGCCTTGGGTTCAGCACGCCGAGCTGGCGCAGGCGATCAAGCTTGGTGTTCTTGGGCATCGCGGTCCATTCGTTTGCGTGTGTAAATAAAAATATGCCGCGAGTGACAACATGTCAAGGCTATATCGTCACCCGATTTAGACCAGTTCGGCGCGCAAATGGCGAATGAACGTGTTATGTGGCGCGCACAGTCCGAATGCCGCGGCGAAATTAGCTTAACACATCCGGCATTATTTACTTTACGCGCGCCCGGCGATGGCGGCTCCTGATCTCGTCAATTAGGACCACAAGATCCGCGAGGTCATCGGGGCGCAGGAAAGACTTGCCGCCAGCGATCTGGGCGAACACGTCCTGCTCGTCGACATTCGTCCACGACGCAAGCAATGAGCGCAGCCGTCCATGTGCGTCATAAAACATCACACGGTCCTCGCCCCAGTTCTGTTTGCGGGTTGCCAGCACAAAGCGCCTGCCC
>NZ_CAJHCR010000055.1 GCF_904848585.1 Paraburkholderia kirstenboschensis | reverse complement strand
TCGCTGCGTGGCACGAATTCACCGACCTCACCCAGAATCCGTCGAATGCTCGCTGAGCAATGATGACCTCTGCCACCATTTCGTCTCGCTACCGGCAAGTTGACAAAGCCCGCCGGTTGCAACCTGGCGATGTTGCAATTGCCGCTTCTTTGCGGGAGCGGTTACTGATCGAGCAAGGCTCATATCCAAAACTTCATGCACGTAGGCCTCGCTCGAATCGAATTGCCACTATGTCAGAACGTGTGGCGCATTCCCACCGTCACAGCCACTTGGGTGTTGGTTGACGATGGTGAAAGCGTGTTGATCATCGCATGCGAGAGCACCGAGTCAGCCGGTGCGCCGTGTACGTTCTGGTAGACGCCTTCGAGGTAGAAGTCGGTGCGTTTGCTCACGGCGTAATCGGTCTGGAGCATGGCCGTATTCCATCCAGGCGCCGAGCCGTTATAGGCGCCATGGGTGTAGGTGTACGCGCCACTCACGCTCAACGCGGGCGTCAGCGCATATTTCCCGTTCACTTCGTAGTTGTCGAGACGCATTGAACCGGCAAGCGATCCAGCGCTAGCATCGTTGGCTCCGAGATATGTTCCCGTGCCAAACGAGTAGACGCCAGATAGGTTGTCGATCTGCGTATGGCTCCAGACAAGCCCCACAGTCGCCGGACCATACGTGTAGTTGCCGCCAAGCGACCAAATACGCTGACGCTCCGCGATGAAGTTGGCGCTTGTGTCGCCCGAGGTGACCGCGCCGCTTCCGTTGCCTGCATTGTTCAGTTGCAGATAGCCCGCTGCGAGATTGACGGGTCCTTGCGAATACGACAAGCCGAAACCGTATGAACGGTTGTTCGAGAAGTCACCGGCCTTGTTGCTAAAAGAGTACATCGATTCGAAAGTGACGCCGCGATAAACCGGACTTGTGTACTTGACTGAGTTGTTGAAGACTACAGAGTTGGCCGCAAGGTTGTCGTTTTCAAATGGATGCGCAGCCATGTTGCCGCCCCATGTGTTGAACTCCGCAGTCAGCGGTCCGACGAGGTCGTTCACCACGTCAAACTGGCGGCCGAATGTCAGCGTGCCGTAGGGATCACTTTGCAGGCCGACCCATGCTTGTGAGCCGAAAGCGTCCCCCGAGAACGCCTGTGCGCCATTGTTCAGTACGAAGCCTTGTTCGAGTTTGAACACCGCGTGCAATCCGGCGCCAAGATCTTCCGAACCTTTGAGGCCAAAGACGGTGTTCTGTGTGGAACTGCTATTGAGTTGCCAGTTGATGTTGCCCTGCTGATTGTTCGTATAGACGAGACCGGTATCAAGCAGGCCGTAAAGCGTTACGCTGCTCTGTGCATGTGCCGAAACAGCGAAGGCTCCGAGAAGTCCGAGGGCGAGTGAAGTATTTTTCACGTTTTGAAAGCTCCCTGAATGAAAAGGAATGGATCGAATCGTGTGAGTGCAATATCGCCAATATTGGTTCGCCATGCATGCGCTTGACATCACACGCCTCATTTACAGATCTGTCTGAAATCACTTTGTGATTATTGCGAGCTGCGAAGAGTGAGGCAGTGGCGAGCACCAATAACGACGACGGGGATCATATATCGACGAAAATAAAAGTTGGCGCAAACGGCTCTGGTGCAAATGGCGCTGGCGAATCGGTTAGAGTGTCGGACTGAACGAGTGGAGAGCCGACGATGAGCAAGCCGAAGAGCCTTGAGGAACTGTTCGCAGGCCGTCACTTCAACCGCGAGGTGATCATTCTGTGTGTTCGCTGGTACTTGCGTTACAAGCTCAGGCTACGCGATCTCGTGGAGATAATGGCAGAACGGGGCTTGTCGCTGGCCCACACGACGATCCTGCGCTGGGTGAGACGTTATGCGCCGGAAGTCGTCAAACGCTGGGACCGTTTCGGCACGCCAACGGGGCGGTCGTGGCGTGTCGATGAGACGTATCTGAAGATCCGCGGCAGGTGGGTCTATCTCTACCGGGCGGTGCATCGGGCCGGCCAGACAGTTGACTTCATCCTCCGTGCAAAGCGCGACGTGAAGGCGGTCAAAGCCTTTTTCAGGAGAGCCGTCAAACATCAGGGCCAGCCGCCGAAGACAATCACGCTGGATGGCTACGCCGCCTCACACCGCGCGGTGCGTGAGATGAAGGAAGCCGGCCTGCTGCCTGAAGACACAAAGGTTGATCCTCAAAATACCTCAATAATCTGGTCGAACAGGACCACCGCAACATCAAGTCCCGGACAAATGTCATGCTTGGTTCAAAACGTTTCAGAAGCGCAGCGATTACGTTGGCGGGCATCGAATTGATGCAACGCATTCGCAAAGGTCAGTTTAACCTCGCGAAGCTCGGTCTCAAGAAATTCGCTGCGCCCGCAGTCTGGAAAGCGGTCCTGTCTGCTCAATAAGGCATCCTGAACTATAGAAAATAATTGACCGCAACGCTTATTTGCACCAGAGCCCCAATGATGAGGTGCGCTACTTCCGGCTCCAGGGCGGAACAGATAGTCGCTACATCACGCAGAGCCCCACGTTTCTCTGCACTTATGTCCGCCTTGAGCAGGCGAAAAAAAGGCCCGACGCGTGGTCGAGCCCGTAAAGGATGGAAGCGCCCGGCGGCGGCAGTCATTCCGTAAAACACTGATTCGCGGCTGGGACACCACCATCTGCGTGGAGGGGTGAAAGGTCGCCTGTCAGGCAGAAGTACCTGGTAAAGGGCTCGAAACAAGAACTGCAGCCACAATGAGCACGGTGGTCAGCACGTCTGACTCAACCTTAAGGACAAGTGCGAAGCGCTTCAGGGGCGGCCCGCCGGTACAGAACGCGAAGCGTTCAACGCTCCGAGCAGTTTTGGCATTTCGACGACCCGGTTATGACCTCCAAGTGCAACTGCAATGCGCACGAGTCCGGGCTTCAGTAGAAGCACCGGTCCGACACTTTGGACAGAAGCTTACCCCAAGCGTTCTGACGCCAAGATGGCTGCAAGATGACTGATTTTTCACACCCGCGAAGATGAACAAAGTGTCATGGTGCCGTCATCTTGTGGCCGTGGACCGATGCTTACGCTGGCTAGAGTCTCCTCCCAAGAGAAAGTTGGGCTTTGTCAACTTGCCGGTAGCGAGACGAAATGGTGGCAGAGGTCATCATTGCTCAGCGAGCATTCGACGGATTCTGGGTGAGGTCGGTGAATTCGTGCCACGCAGCGA
>NZ_CAJHCR010000054.1 GCF_904848585.1 Paraburkholderia kirstenboschensis | reverse complement strand
CGTAAGCGCGCGATTTCCCACACCTAGCTTCCGATGCAGAGAAGGCACACGATTGCGTCCGCAACCCAATTTTGCGGACGCAATCCATGACAGACGATGACCTGAGCTTTTTACCCCTGCGCGTGACCCGTGTTGGTGTCGGCGGCAAGCGAAGCTTCGACCCAGCGGACAAGCGACGACTAGTCGAAGCCTGTCTGCGGCCAGGCGCCTCGCTATCGGGCCTCGCCCTTAAGGCTGGCGTGAACGCCAACCAGTTGCATAAGTGGGTTCAGGCGCATGAACAGGGCCGGCCCTCAATCGTGCGCGACATGCCTGTCGCATCGTCAGCGTTTGTTCCAGTGGTCGCGATCGACGAACCTGCAACGGTCATGGCATCTGTGCCCGCGTCGCACCACAGCACCAGAGCAGAGTCATCCTGCGTTTCGCCGGGCTCAACACGACTGGCACGGTTGTCGGCCCACCTGCCCAACGGCATTAAGCTTGAACTCGAATGTTCAACAGACCACGTGGCAATCGTAAATGCGATGGTCGTCGCATTGGGAGCGCGCTGATGTTCCGCTTCGAGGCTGACCTTAGGGTCTTCCTGCATCGCGAACCGATCGATTTCCGCGCAGGTATTAACAGCCTCGTGACGCTGGTCGAGCAGTCGATGCTGCTGGATCCGTTTGAGCGCGCCGTATTTGCCTTCCACAACCGCAGACGCAACCGGATCAAGCTGCTGTTCTACGAGCGGGCCGGATTCTGGTTAATGTTGCGACGTCTTGAGCAGGACCACTTCGTGTGGCCACGCCGACAGCAGGCCGTGATTGAACTGACGACCGAGCAGTTGCAATGGCTGCTGGAAGGTATCGACGTCGACGCAGTCCGTCGCCATCCGACCCGGCGATACCGTCACGCGAGCTGAACGCCAGGCGTGACCCGTCATGACGGCTGGCCGCACCGTTACAAATTCACGTAAACCCACCGGGCGTCGCGTTGCTCTATCCTGGGAGCATGAACGAGGACGACTTCGCCCGATTGCCGCCGGCCGCCCAGGCCTATATCCGTGAACTTGAGGCACGCAACCAGCAACTGGGCGAACGGATTACCCAGCTAGAGGAGCAGTTCCGTCTCGCGCAGAGCAGGCGCTTCGCGCCCAGCAGCGAGAAGCTGCGCGATCGTTTGTTCGACGAGG
The DNA here is from genome assembly GCF_904848585.1 of Paraburkholderia kirstenboschensis. GTDB lineage: Bacteria > Pseudomonadota > Gammaproteobacteria > Burkholderiales > Burkholderiaceae > Paraburkholderia > Paraburkholderia kirstenboschensis. The sequence continues at coordinate 2,202 of NZ_CAJHCR010000054.1, read as the reverse complement.
CTGAGCAGACCGTCGCCGCTGAACCCAATGACGCTGACAATGCCGAGGCCCCGTTTGCACTGCCTGATACCGGCCTGCCGGATGTAGCCGACCCTGCACCGGGCAGACCAGGGCGCAAGCCATTACCGGCGCACCTGTCACGTCAGCGAATTGAATATGACCTGCCTGAAGAGCAGAAGGTCTGCCCGTGCTGCGCAAACGCGCTTCACCGCGTGGGCGAAGAGGTCAGCGAACAGTTGCATATCGAGGTCAAGGCGTCGGTGTTGCAGCACGTGCGCTTCAGGTACGCGTGTCGCCACTGCGAGCGCCATGCCGAACGTACCCCGGTGATCACCGCGCCGATGCCGGCTCAGCCACTGCCGGGCAGCAATGCGAGCGCCGCGATGATCGCCACCGTCACCGCAGGCAAGTATGTCGATGGCACGCCGCTGTACCGGATGGCTCACGCGCTCGCGCGTGCGGACATTGAGGTCGGTCGCGGTACGCTGGCGAACTGGATCATCCGGCCGGCGCAACTGCACTACAGCCGTTTATATGATGCCCTGCGCACAACGCTGCTGTCGCAGCAGTTGATCCACGGTGACGAGACCACGGTGCAGGTGCTCAAGGAGCCCGGCAAGACAGCGCAGAGCACCTCATACATGTGGGTCTACCGCAGTGCCGAAGACAGCCCGGAGCCAGTCGTACTGTTCGACTATCAGCCAGGGCGCGGGCAGCAATACCCTCAGGCATTCCTCGCAGGCTACGAGGGGTTGCTGATGACGGACGGATACGCCGCTTGGCGCACGCTCGAAGGTCCGACGCACTTCGGTTGCCTGGCGCATGCACGGCGGGCATTCGTAGACGCACTGAAGGGCATGAAGAAACACGGTGGTCGCGCCGCGCAGGCGCTGGAATACTTCAAGGCGTTATATCAGGTCGAGACGCTGGCCAAAGCCGATCTGCCCGAAGGCGAGACACGTGTCGACTACACGTACCGGCTGCGTCAGCAGCACAGCGTCGCGCTGCTTGCATCCTTCAGGACGTGGCTCGACGAAATGGCTCCGCAGGTCCTGCCAGAAAGCCTGCTGGGAAAGGCGGTTGCCTACACGCGCAACCAGTGGATGTATCTGAGCCGCTACGTGGGTGACGGGCGCGCCGCAGTGGACAACAACGTCATTGAGCGCGACATCAGGCCATTCTGCACGGGCCGCGCGTCGTGGTTGTTCGCAGACACGGTCGCCGGCGCAAAGGCAAGCGCAATGATTTATAGCCTGATGCTCACCTGTCGTGCCTGCGACGTCGAGCCTTACGCCTACCTCGTGCATGTGCTCACCGAACTGCCACAGCGTCCGCCCGACGCCGACATCGCCGATCTTCTGCCATTCAACTTCGCGAGGCGTCGGACGGCGACAGACGACGCCGTCTGATCCAACATGCGCTGCGCATCAGACGCGCGCCATCATCGCTCGGCCCGTGCCCCGATGGCCCTGCGGTACGCTCCGCTACACGAGCGATAATGAGCGTCTGTTTGCCTGTCATCCAGTTCGCTGAACAGTTCAATGCCCAAGTCCTACACCCTCTACACGCTTTACACGCAGATCCGAGACATTGAGCCGCCCGTCTGGCGGCGAATCCGGGTCGACGGAAATATCACGCTACGCAAGCTGCATCACATTCTCCAGGCGGCCTTCGGATGGACCGATGCCCATCTGCATGAATTCGAGGTTGAAGGGCGAACATACGCGATGGGCGACAACGAGAACATGCTCGACCTGTTCGCAGAAGACCCGGAAATGATGGACGACCGCAAGGCGCGCTTGCACACACTCGTCTTCCAGGGAGTGCAATTCCTGTATCGATATGACTTCGGTGACGGCTGGCATCACGACATCCACGTAGAAGAGGCTGCGCGCATTGACCAGGAGCCCTACAGCGAAGCGTGGATCCTCGCGGGACAACGGGCGTGTCCGCCGGAAGATGTCGGTGGCACACACGGATATGACGAGATGCTGCGTGTGCTAAGCCATGAGCCGGACAGTGACGAAGCACAGGACTACAGAACCTGGGCGGGCGAAGACTTCGACCCCGAACTGTTTGATCGCAGGGCAGCTAACGCAGCGCTCCTCCGCATGGGGTGGAACGGCTGGGGTAAGAAATAGCGCATTCCTCTGTGTTCGCGCTCTGCTCGGCAATTGACCTGTGTGCTTAAATTAGCGCTTA
>NZ_CAJHCR010000053.1 GCF_904848585.1 Paraburkholderia kirstenboschensis | reverse complement strand
TCCTTCGACACTACGTGGATTCAAACCGTTAAAGACAGACTCAAACCTGACATCAAGACTACGACATCTGTATTTAGCCAGCCCTGCGACATTTCAATCTGGCCTCGACATTTAAACGGGGTGCGATGGCATCATCATGGCGACTCCACGCTGGCTCCGCTTGTCGACGGCCGGTTCCCCCACGATAATTTCCTTCCGGGCGCGCCGGCCCGTGCCCCGACTACCAAAGCGCATGAACAAAGATCTGGGTACGCCCGCATGGGCTGAGGATTATCACCACTGGTTTGCCGAACTCAAGCAGCGCGTCGAGCGCGCGCGGCAGCGCGCCGTGGCCAGCGCGAATCGCGAACTGGTCACACTGTACTGGCAGATTGGCCGCGACATTCTCGACAGGCAGCAGCGACAAGGCTGGGGGGCCGGCGTTGTGGACCGGCTCGCGCGCGACCTCAAGGCAGCGTTTCCCGACATGCGAGGATTCTCGCCTCGTAACCTCAAATACATGCGCGCGCTGGCACAAGCCTTCCCGCAGCCGGAATTTGTGCAACAGCCCGTTGCACAATTACCGTGGTCGCACGTCGTGACACTGCTGGACAAGCTCAACGACGACGCGCAACGGTTGTGGTATGCGGAAAAGTCGCTCGAGCACGGCTGGTCGCGCAGCGTGCTGACCATGCAGATCGAGACGGCCGCGCATGGGCGTGCCGGCAACGCAGTCACGAATTTCGCCGACCGGTTGCCGCCACCGCAGTCCGATCTCGCGCGCGACGCGCTCAAGGATCCGTATATTCTTGACTTCCTCGGTCTGGCCGAGAATGCCCAGGAGCGCGACATCGAGCGCGCGCTCACCCAGCACATCACCCGCTTCCTGCTCGAACTGGGCGCCGGCTTCGCGTTCGTGGGACGCCAGTACCGGCTGGAGGTAGGCGGCGACGAGTTTTTTGTCGATCTGCTTTTCTACCATCTCAAGCTGCGTTGCTACGTCGTCGTCGAACTGAAAACAACACCGTTCAAGCCCGAATATGCAGGCCAGCTGAACTTCTACCTGTCCGCGATCGACGCGCAGGTGAAGGCGCGCGAGGACCAGCCGACCATTGGCCTGCTGCTGTGCAAGGAAAAGAACCGGCTCGTGGCGGAATATGCGCTGCGCGGCGTGGCCAACCCGATGGGCGTTGCCGAATATCAGCTTTTGCGCCATGTGCCTGAATCGCTGGAAAGCGGTCTGCCATCAATCGATCAGATCGAGGCGGAACTCCGGCCCGATTTGCCCGATGCACAGCGGCAGTGATCAGCCCGGATGACCGGACGATTGCCCGATCGTGGGGACGGCGATGACGCCCTGGTTTGCCGGGGCGTGCATGCGTGGTCTTGATCCGCGCCTATCTACCTGCGCTGCCCGTCCCGCCAGACTGCCGCTTTGCTTCAGCAACCAGCTCCTTGAGTGCCTCGATGCCAGCATCCGTGAAGGCGGTTACGGAGACCAACTGCTCGGCGGGGACGTCCAGATCGTCGATGATCCCGAGACACCCGTTCTCTGGCTCCAGGTTCAGAGTCGCCAGTTCGTCCAGCCAATCCACCGGCTCTCCGAGCATCTTCGCGACACAGGAGATCGTATAGACAAAACTCGGTGCTGCCATCGTATTAGATCTCCTTGAATTCATGGGCATCCAGCCCTGTATGCCGTTCTACCCGGTTCCAGACGTGCATGTGAGCCCCAGCTTCTGTCGCGTGCCGCGGGCGGCAGGTGGGCGTGGTCTGCGTGAACATCGCCGTGGTGCCGGAACTGGGTCGACGCTGGATTTCATCTGTTATGCCGGCTGGGCCCGGTGCAGGAGACTAAAAAGCCGCTGCGCTCGTCGAGCAATGCGGAGATATCGAGTGCATGCTGCGCGCGAGTCATGGCCACGTAGAGCAGCCGAAGCTCATCCTTGTCCGGCATCGGGCGGCCGTCGACACCGCGCAGGTGGAAATCGTTCGCCACCTTGACCCGCTTCCATTCGAGCCCCTTGGCACGGTGTACGGTGTGAGATCACATAGTCTGCGGCGCCTTCTCGCCGGGCGCGGCGCCAAGGCTTGCAGATAACCAGTACCGAGTTCGTCGACGATGCGCACAACCGGCAGCAGGTCCTGACCAAATGCGCTGGGCGCAAACGCCTGCGCATCGCTCCACCGCTGGGCGGAATGCCTGCTGGTGGGCCAGCAAGCGGTCTGCGCCGTCAGCGTATGCGAGAATCTCGGCCGGACTCATCCGGATCGCAGGCCGATGTCCGGCCCCGAGTGCCACAGCGAACTGCCCAGATCGCCATGACATTCTTCCGGCACAGGATTGCGTCGACCGGCGGCGCTAGCGCGGCATCTTCCACCAGAATCGAGCCGATGGTTTCCTGTTCCCGGATGGGCGTGCGCTCACCGAGCAGTGCGAGCACGCGTCCGCGTTTGATCACAGGAAGCAGCACACCTGGCGTTGCGAGAGCCAGCAGCATCCGTCACATCTCAAGAAGCTCAAGCCCGTTTTCGGCACACCATTGCCTCAGCGCGCTTTCGACAGCATCGGTTTCAAACGAATACCATCGCTCGAGAACGCCCTCACGGTCCAGCAAATCCTTGAAACGCGCATAAGCTCCTTGCCGCCGGAATAGTCCTTCGACCTGGTCATAACGCGCAGGCAACTGCTGTGCGACAAAGCGCAAGGCGAGACGTCTTCCGAGATCGAGTTCGTTCCTGTGCGGTATCGCAAGGTAGCGGTCGGAAGTTTCAAGGTCGTCAGGAATCTCCTCGTCGAGCGCGTCGCTGGAATCAGAAGTCCAATAGAGCTTGCCCGTATCGAGCGAGACATACGCGTTATGCTCCGTTGGCGCCGCGTAGCTGACGAAGTCAAAGGCCAAACAAAGATCATCGTGCTTGACTGCGACCATGGCTGCACCCAGCAGGTTGTACATGTCAGGTCGGCAAACCGGTCCGGGGACACGGTTTGTCGCCCGTTTCGCCGCGTCTGCAACGCGACTCAAAGCTCTTCGCTCGGATCAGCGATATCGAGCCGGAACTGCCATCCTTCCATGCTCATGAGCATTTGCCCAAGATCCTCCCACGAGACCTCCTTGCCGTCGATCACCACGAGTGGCACGCGCCCCGCCTGCGCCTCATCCCATTCGATATGCCCGCGCACCGTGCTGTCAATGATCTGGCGCTCATGAAAATCGATGTGCCTGACCGACAGCGCGCGACGCACCTTCTCAACGAGGCGGCCGAGCAACACGAACACATCGTCGTCAGCTTCGCCGATCAGCTGGAACCGGTAGCCCGCGCGAAGTTCTCCGCGAAGCTCAAACGCATCCAGTGCCACCCGGTTGCCCAAAAGCCGAAGCTGGAAGTGGAACTGGTGCGGCTCCCCGTTGCAGTCGATCATCCGGATGGGGTCAAGGCGGACGTTCTCGAAATCGGTTAATCCAGTGGACTCGGCAATCCTGGCATTGAAGCACAGAGTGCAGAGCAACTCATAGCGGCCATCGCCAGATCGGCACTGTATGGTCTCCCAGGGCGGCGTCTGGTTGCCGCATTGTTCGCAACGTTCGTGTGCCATGTCGTGCCTGCAATAACGGTTCTTCCCGCGACCGCCGGGAGGATAGATTCCGGTTGCCATTTTCGGCAATATACGTCGTGGTTGGCGGCGACATGCAGCCCGACGAACCCGCAATGGTGTGCACGGGAACTGGTGGAACCAATGCTGCTATTTTGACAGAGACTGGGAACGCCTGCCGGGCTTCCGGGACGAGCAGCGCACGACTGGCGTCAAGCGTCTTCCGCCGCGTGACCGGGAAAGCGACAGGACATCCATGATCGACGCGATCGATGAGGCACTCCCGCTTGACTTCCGTACACGAAAAAGATCCTTCGTTGCCCGCTCCATCGCGTCAGTCGCTTCCATGCAGACGCGCTACCTGTCCGGAGCTCCGAGGCCGGCACCACTCCAATCTACAATATGTAGGAATACGAATTATGTCGAGGCCAGATTGAAATGTCGCAGGGCTGGCTAAATACAGATGTCGTAGTCTTGATGTCAGGTTTGAGTCTGTCTTTAACGGTTTGAATCCACGTAGTGTCGAAGG
>NZ_CAJHCR010000052.1 GCF_904848585.1 Paraburkholderia kirstenboschensis | reverse complement strand
TGCGAGTTGACACTTTTATGCCGATTCGAAGGGACATAAAAGTGTCAACTCGCGCGCGTTCTGGCCCGCGGCTACTGGCGAGGGCCGGTGACAGATTCATTACGTCCTACGTCAGGGTGCCCCCGAATTTCACGCGTGGCCGCACGTCGGTTCGCCCGCGGTAGCGTTCTCTTGTGCAGGAAGGCGGCGCCTGCCGACGTGGAGCAGGCTGTCCGGTTCATAACCGCTGTACTGATGCTTTGGTCTGGGCGCTGCCGCAGTGAGCCGGCTAGCTGCCCGCGGTGCGCACGCTCGCGCACGATGCTTTGGTGCCTTTCGGACAAGCTATAGCCGCAGGCTATTTTTGTTCCTCAGGCGGATTCCAGATCTCAAGGTAACGCGCGCCCGGCAAGCTCGGCAGAACCGATTGGCAGAAGAAGCGGGCCGCGCCTCGTTACCGCGGTCATCCTTTATCCGATTCGCAGACGCCGCCATGGGGGCGCACTGCGCGCTCGCCCATGGAGGCAAGAGCCGGCCCCGTTCGCCACTTGGTTGGGTCGCGCGCCCGCGCACTCCGAGGGCCCGCTGCAGTACAACGGACCGTCACGGATAGACGACGGAAGGGAAGGGTCTAGGACACTAGAGTCGCCCATCGCAAATGATTTCAGAGAATCTGCGTATGAGCCGAGGAGGGCGGCAGTTTCGCAGTCCCGAAAGCACCTTGAAAAAAGCGAAGTTCTCGCCGATAGACCACGCGTCAGCGGCGAAGCTACCTACAATGCCACATGGACTTGTCGGACATGGATATCACCACGATGAGCAACCCACTAAACTTGGACCTGCGCGCTCGCGCCGAACTGCTTGCCTACCTCGTTGCATCTCACCTTCTTGCGCGGCAGATGACGGGCGAGTGGCTGTCGGTCGACCATCTGGTGGAGTCAACGGTGATGTGGCTGAAGACGAACGGTGGCGGCGCTGACGTGATGCAGCGCGTGATGCTTTCGACCCGTGCTTTGGACCTCGCTCGAGGCCTCGAAAAGACATTGGGCTCAGCCGTCGCGCCGGGTTCGGTGACGGCGTTGTTCTGTGAAAATCTGCGCCTCGATTTTCGCTCACCCGTCGCCAGAGATATCTACCAGCACTGCCTCACGCATCTCGTCGACTCGGGCTCTTTCTGAATCCGAACTTCCCGCAGTCTACGAGCGACGCTTTTTGCGCCTTTTACCTGCCGACGTGGCGGCGACGCCCGCAGCTGGCTCATAGGGAAGCTTCATCTGGCGCCGCGGCGCTATCGCACTGTCCGCCTCATCGACGATGCCCTTTAGTGCCGCGAGGTAGGCCGGCTCGCGGGATGTAAGCCACTGACCGATGACGTCGTCGCGAATCCAGGTACGCACCCAGCCTGCGGCCAGTGTGAGAAAAACCAGATTGCTGTCATGGTCGGCCCGCAAGCGCTCCGCATCTTTTTGGGCTGCAGCGAGCCTAATGACAATCCGGGCAAGAGCACGGGTGCAATCAGGGCTGGAGCGACAAAGATGTCCGTCATCTATGCGCCTGTCTGCCGGGGTCGCCGCCAGTAGCGCACGAGCAAAATCGCCGGTGAGATTGTCCTGCCGAAGCATGAGTGAGACAGTCTGCACCTGATGTGCTGGAGACATGCTTTCGAGCGCACGCATGGTTCGTACTGGTAGTGTCTGTCCGCCGACAATCGCTGCCGCTTCTTCGTACAGGCTCGCCGATATCCCATCTTCGGGCCGTGCGAGGGTTCGGCAGATGAAGCGCGGACTCTGTGCTTTCTTCATTACAGCCGCGCGGCGAGACGCTCGTAAAGGAGCCGGGGAATGCTGGTGAAGCCTCGCGTCCTCATTAGCGCGACGAACGCTGCGTCACGCTGAAGCTCCCGTAGAATCGCCAGCACCTCGTCGGCTTCCCGTTCAGTATTGCGCATGCTTTTGACGGCGCTTCGTTGCCGGGCCAATTCGAGCTTGAGAACCGAGCGTGCCTTTGCCTCTGGTGGTCTGCCGCCGCTCTGAAGCGAACGCTTGGTGTTGCCATGCGGTCGCCTTGGCTCTGCAGTAGGCGCCCTCTCTTGAGGGCCGTGGTTCGGCGACCTCATGGTCGGTTCACAGCCATGCCGTCAACTTGCATCGCATCGAGGGACACAGTTTCCGCGATGAGAAGCAGTGACTTCAGGTCATCCCGCCGGTACTTACCGAAGTGCGTCTGTCCGTGCCGGCAAACGACGGTGTAAGCCCCTGCCACCAGACTTCCTCGAGGAAAGATATGGAAGTCGAGCAGGTCTGTGCCTGCCCGCTCAATGCGGCCATAGACAAGGAAGTCGACAGGGAAGCTGTCCGGCCAGCGTGCGACCCAATAAGGTAAGTGGCCGTCGATGAGCCATGGACTGCGAACAGCGAGCTTGAATCGCAGCCAGTTGTCGACACAGAACGTCATCGTGTGCTTTTCACGGCGTACGTCATGACCCTGGCTCCGCAACGCCTCCAGAGTGGCCTCCGCGACGCGTTCCTCGACATCCTGTTCCACACGCCCGTTTGCAGACCGCTCGGGCGCCAGCTTCGGTACGTAGCCAACCTCGTCATACGCCTTGTAAAGGCTCCCGAACTCGCGCATGACCTGCTCAACGGACGGAGCGCTCCGGTAATGCCTCAAGGTCGCCTGGTCGACCTTGCCGGCTTTTGCTATCACTTTCCGCAAGCTGTCGAGTATCTCTTCGCGCGTGGACTGCCTGCGGTTCGCCTCCATCTTCTTTTGCACGGCCGCGAAGACTCGCCTGTCGACTACGGGCTCAAACGCGTTCTCGAGGCGAATCCATTCCTGTTGTGGGACCTGCTGCCATGCTCCATCGAGCTTGGAGGACGTCCTGCTATAAACGCTGGTACCGATGTACGCTTCGTTGCGAAGGATGCACAGAATGTTCTGGGCGTTCCAAGGCCGCCCCAGGCGGTTGCGCAGGCCAAAATCATTGAGGCGCTTTGCAATACCAACGCCGGTGACCGTTTGCGTTGCATACCATTCGTACATCTTCCTGACAAGCGACGCCTCGGTCGTCGACGCAGGTGCGATGACGACACGGTCGTTCTGTACGCTCTTGTATTCGTGGCGTGCAAGGGGGCGTCTTGTCTCGTGCTTCGAATCAATGAGGATGCGTTGCAGCCCATAGCCGGGCGGTCCCCCGGCATGAAACCCGCGCTGCGCGTTCAGACACTGCCCCAGGAAAACCTTGCGGGACATCTCCCGGCTGAACTCGGCAGCCATCGCCCTCTTAAGCGCCTTCATGACGGACGTCGCCGGGCTGCGGTCGTTCGCAAAAGACTCGGCCACGTAAATCACATTGACGCCCGCGCGCCTGCACGCGTACTCATAGAAAGCGGCTTCGTCGACATCCTGAAAGCGTCCCCAACGGCTCACGTCGAACACCAGGACCGTGTTGAACTTCCGCTTCGGCTTTTCGACGTCGAGCAGTAGCTGGACAAGCGCGGGGCGCTGCCTGAAGGTGAGTCCGCTGATACCGGCGTCCTCGTAGTCGCAAACAACGCGGATATTGTGAGTATGCGCATACTCCGCGATAGCCTGCCGCTGAAAATGCGGCGAATGTTCCTGATGGTCCGTCGACATGCGGATGTACTGCGCCGCTCGCTGAAGCGCATGGGGATTGGTTCCGCTCTTCGTCGCAGAGGCCATGACGTAGGTTCGAGAGCAACACACGTCTGTAGTAGTGACTTCGAGCAAGAAGTCAAGCCAATTCCCTTCCAACGTCCTGAAGAGCCTCGTTCGCAGCCGCAAACCCGTTGTCCATGTGCGCACTATCCCGTTGCATGGTCATTCACTCAATTGCGGCCCTCGCGGCGGTCTTCGCAGAGTTGCGAATATGAGTACGCCGTTGTGGAAGCGGACGCCATGGGGCGCACCGACAGCCGCCCGTAGACCAAGGACAGTGCTCTGCGAGTCTGTGAAGAGTCAATCTTGGAAATGGCTCGCAAGCGGCACCGGTATAAGTCGTTTTGTGCTGATTGAAGCTACCGATGCGCTATGAACTAAGCGCGTTGTCAAAGGAGCAGCTTTCCAGAGCTGCTGGCATCTAACAATCGGCCCGCAAAGACACGAGCGTCCATCTAAAGTGGCCGTTATAGAAAAGGTAAAACCTCATTTGCTAGATATGTCTTTACTCATTCGTGGAGCGGCCCCTTGAATCACCGGACACAGTCTCCCGCTTAAAATAACGGGTAGGCATATGACTGTGTTTTTGACTAACAACAAGCAAGAAGTGATGGAAGTGTTGACGGG
>NZ_CAJHCR010000051.1 GCF_904848585.1 Paraburkholderia kirstenboschensis | reverse complement strand
ACATTCGTCCACGACGCAAGCAATGAGCGCAGCCGTCCATGTGCGTCATAAAACATCACACGGTCCTCGCCCCAGTTCTGTTTGCGGGTTGCCAGCACAAAGCGCCTGCCCCGCCATGGATGGAACGGGTGGGTGACCTCGATCTCTACACGCGCTTGAGCGCCTGTACGATCTGCATTCGTGGACTTACGGGAACGGCATGGCGGAAAGCTTCGTGAAGACGATGAAGCGTGACTACGTCGCCTTTATGCCGAAGCCCGACGCGGCAACGGCTGCACGCAATCTTGCCATTGCATTCGAGCACTACAACGAGAAGCATCCTCACAGCGCGTTGCAATATCGCTCGCCACGCGAGTTCCGACGCAGAACCGATTCATCAACCTTAGTGTGAGGCGGTGTCCGGGGGGCAAATCCAGCCGGCAAACAGAAGCGTGCGAAACCCGTTGAAACCGCACAGGTCAGTCCAGGAACAGAAGTGAAAGCGAAACGCGCGAAGAAGGAGAAGCTCGTGCGCGACAGCTTCACGATGCCGAAGCCCGACTATGAGAAAATCGCAGCGCTGAAACGGAAGTGTCTCGACGCAGGCGTCTCGGTGAGCAAGAGTGAGCTGCTTCGCGCTGGGCTGCTTTTACTGGACTCGGCTCCCACCGCAGAGAGTCTGCTCGCAGCTGTTTCCGCGGTCGAAACCGTCAAGACCGGTCGACCAGCAAAATCGTAGCTTTACCACGCTCCGAGCGGGCTCCCGTGGAGCCTGCGTATCACCGCTACGCCGGATGCCTGCGCACGTTTCGTGGAGCTTGTGCCACCGTACCCTACGTGCTGCAGTGGGCATGAAACCGAGGGGCAACTACAAAACAGCCTGGTCGAATGACAGGAGTTCAGATGCCGGATAACCACCTTTCCAGTCGATTCGACGCTGACATCAACGGGATATTGGCCAAGGTTTTCGAGATGGGCGGCATCGTTGAATCGCAAGTCATCAATGCGATGCAGGCGCTGAACCACCTGGATTTGGACCTGGTCGATAGAATCATCATCGACGAGCGTCGACTCAATGCCCTCGAAGCGGAAATCGATGAAGAGTGCATCAATATCATCGCGCGGTACCAGCCGGCTGCACGCGACCTGCGTCTGCTGATGGCCATCTCGAAGACCGTCACGAACCTCGAGCGCGCTGGGGATGAAGCGCGGAAGGTCGCGAAGCGGACCCGACGAATTGCAGAAGACCGCAATGCACTGGCCATCAATATCACGGAAATCGCGCAATCCGGTGAGATGGCCATAACTATTCTCCGCCGTGCGCTTGATGCGTTCGCGCGCCTCGATACAGCTTCCGCCGCACAAATCGTCCGCGACGATGACGCCATCGATGAACAATTTCGTGCGGTCATACAGAAGTTGGTGACTTGCATGATGGACGACCCGCGAGTGGTCGCCATTGCGCTGGACTACCTTTTCATCGCGAAGGCCATTGAACGCATTGGCGACCATGCGACAAACATAGCGGAAATCATTATCTACGTCGTCAAGGGCAAGGACGTGCGCCATGTTTCTCGCGAACAGCTCGAACACGAAGCCTTCAGCGAATAACTATTCCGGTGTCGTCAGCATGACACTGCCCGGCGGGTCGTTGGGTGGATGGCGTCACGTTTTCTGTTATAGCGAATCGCTTGCCTTTGCAGCGTGGACAATCGCTCGAAGTGGTCAAGCCGGGCAAATGGCGGTTGCAGTTCTATCACTTCAAGCTCGTCGACCAGCGCTGCAGGCATGCCTTCGCTCAGCCATGCACATATGTCAGCAAGCAGTTCCGGTGAGACGAACATACCGAGCCGCCGGCTGTTCTTTAACACCGCACCGCCGGGCGCAACCGAGAGTATCGCTGCTTATGGATTAACGCCTCGGACTAGACGCGCCGTCGATTTGGGCATAGACGTTGAGGCGGTAATGCGCGTGATTGCGCGCCGCGGCCAACCGCTGGTTTTAGTCGCCGGCACAGCTCCGATGCGTGCTGACCGGCACGCGTTATCTCGTTCTGGTCACGGTGTTTGGCCTGCTGCGATAGGGGACCGCGACCAACGTGTGAAGCGCCAATCAGCCAAACAAAAAATCGCATCGACAGGACAGTCCTACGAAACAGACACATACTCGCTGCAAAACCGCGTCTCAATCAGTGCGGACGTCCGGGCGCTTCTACGTTGGGCGCCAACTGGGATTACGCGTACATTGCTGGGAAATGACGTTGTTCCCATCCATCACCCGCGCGACATAGCTCCGGTCTTCGGCGTCTAGTATGCGCGTCCATTTCGCGGCGAGATTCTCATCAAGTGTCTCGAACACGCTGACCTGCCTGTCGGTTTCGCCAGTGAACGACGCTAACGTGTAGGTTGCGTCACCGGGGAGGTCGAGCAAGCCTTCGTCCTCAAAACGGACCTCCACAATATAACGTTTAGTCATGCTCGTGACCCGCGGTTGGAATAAACCCGGGGAGCTGCCTCGCCTCGGGTAGCTTGGAGGCTGCGAACGCTTCCGCAAGCATGAGTGCGAATCCATCCACCGTCGCCGGGCGCTGGGCAACATGTCCTCTCAGGAAATCCGCCCACGCGAATTTGGCATTGAATTCACCCGGATTTTCAAAAACGCCTGCTGTTCTTACAAATGCAGCAAGGCTCTGGAAGGGGTCATTGGGGATTGCTTCAACGGACTCAGGCAAGTCAGAGAGCGGATATTTCCGCCCGTGTTCATCGAAGGGGTGCAGCCAACCTCGCTCTGACATGGTCTTCACAAATTGCTCTTCCGTGAAGCCGCGGAAATCTTCCCTGATGCGAACCGGCGCTTCCGGGAGTCCCATGTCAAACCATGCGCGCGCCCAATGATGATGGTCAACTACGTGGAGCGACCCTGACGGCCCATGAACAACCGCGATGGCCTGTTCCTCGGCGAATGCACGTCTTGCTTCAGGTTTAAGCTCAAGATAGCTCGCCGCCTTCGCCTGTACCTGAACGTAGCCGATTGCCCCCTGCGTGGGCCGCAGCAGGGTCCACGGGACCCAGCTTGGCGAACTATTGTCGTCAGCCGCTGTGTCGCTTCCCGATTCCGATTGCTCATCCATACGCGGCTCCGAATGTGACGACGCGCGGCCCAGACCTGGCGCAAGCGCCCCAAATCTTGGCGAGCAAGCGCCGCGCCTACCGGTCGACAAGCCATCCAAGGGAGGGTACGGTTCTTGCCACAACTCGTGTATCTGCAAGGCGGGGAAACGACCATGACTACAGACGGCGGCACCCAGACGCGCGGCCCCCAGGCGCTGGCAGAGGCGAACTTCGCCACCTATGCCAACCCGTTGGTCACTGAAGCCATCGAAGAGGCAGCGGCTCTTCGGAACGATGCCGACGCCGAGAAACTGCACAAGCTTCGCGTAGCACTGCGTCGGCTGCGAACTCTGCTTTGGGCCTATCGGCCGATTCTGGATGCGAAATTTGACAATGAGCAGCGTGACCTCTTCAAGTCTCTTGCGAGTGCGGCGGGCAACACACGCGACTGGGACATACTGATTGAGCTTGTCGAAAATGACGGCGACGAGACTTTGTTGAACGCATTCAGAAGAAATCGGAATGAGACGGCCGAGAAAAGCGCTGAGACTCTAAGAAACTCTCATCTCGACGAGACCTTGCGCGACGCAGTAAGCGAGGCCAATCGGGAGTTGAGCACCTCCTCCGCCCGAACGCCGCTCACGAAATTCGCGCAGAAAAGAGTAAAGGCGGCACAGGACCAACTAAAGAAGCGGATGCACCACGCGTCGAAAGCGGGCGGCTCTGACTACAGCTCTTACCACGACGTACGCAAAGCTGGAAAGAAAGTGCGATACCTAATCGAGTTCTTCGAGCCCTTGCTAAAAAAGAAGCAGCGTCACGGGCTTAAAAATCTGAAGCAGCTACAAAAGCGCTTTGGCGAGCTAAATGATGTCGTCGCGAGCCGCGACCTTCTCAACGCACATCGTGCGTCGCTGCCGGATGGCGTCGACACGAAAGCGGCCCTGCGTGCTCTAGAGAAAAAACAGAAACGCCGAATCAAGGCAGCGTCGAAGCCGCTGTAGAGCAGATGCTGCTGCAATTAGCGCCACGCACAAGGTTGGGGCGTTATCTTTGATTGAAGGAATGCGACCGGCGCGCACGTGTGACGCATCGGTCTGCGTCGCCAGGGGTTCGTCGACACGACGGCGGTTGGTTGAGCGCATGAAAGAGACTCGTCAAACTCAGCGCTTCATAGACAAAAAGCTCCCTTGTTAAAGGAGAAGTAAAGACCTCTTTACCAATGGCCCTGCAGCAGAATGCCCCGTTATGCCTCGTTCTGCCGCATCGCCCGACAAGCTCGTGCACTTATGCGTTGTAGTTATTGACGGGCACCAGCTCCTTCGGTAAGTTTGACCAATCGAAGCAACCTGAGCTATGTTGATGTCCGCAGATTATGAGTCAACCAAAGAATTAGAAGTTGAGGTGGAGGGCACCAGGTATCGAGGACGCTACCGCGTCATGAGCGGCACCGTTATCGTGTACTTTGAGGACGAAATTAAGTTCGCGATCCACGACATGAATGGGTCGAGATGGAATGGACACCGCCCTCCCTTCGGGGACGCAGAGCCTGGTAGAAACGCAGAGGCCCTCCTGAACCGATCGGCATCAATGTGCCAGAGTGGAGTTTCGACACGTC
>NZ_CAJHCR010000050.1 GCF_904848585.1 Paraburkholderia kirstenboschensis | reverse complement strand
GTCGTGCCGTTGTCCGTCGTGTTCACCGAACCGTTGATGTCCACGCCCGCATCCGTGCCGTTGCCCGAGATGTTCGTCGAGCCATTACCCGAGGTGTTGATCGAACCATTCGGATCGACAATCACGCCCGTGCCGTTGGACGCATCACCGCTGATGTTGGTCGTGCCGTTCTCGCTCGTGTTCACCGAACCGTTGATGTCCACACCCGCATCCGTGCCGTTGCCCGAGATGTTCGTCGAGCCATTGCCCGAGGTGTTGATCGAACCATTCGGGTCGACGATCACGCCCGTGCCGTTCGACGCATCACCGCTGATGTTGGTCGTGCCGTTGTCCGTCGTGTTCACCGAACCGTTGATGTCCACGCCCGCATCCGTGCCGTTGCCCGAGATGTTCGTCGAGCCGTTGCCCGACGTGTTGATCGAACCGTTCGGGTCAACGATCACGCCCGTGCCATTCGTGCTGTTGCCCGAGATGTTGGTCGTGCCGTTGTCCGTCGTGTTCACCGAACCATTGATGTCCACACCCGCATCCGTGCCATTGCCCGAGATGCTGGTCGAGCCATTGCCCGAGGTGTTGATCGAACCGTTCGGATCGACGATCACGCCCGTGCCGTTCGACGCATCACCACTGATGTTGGTCGTGCCGTTGTCCGTCGTGTTCACCGAACCGTTGATGTCCACGCCCGCATCCGTGCCATTGCCCGAGATGTTGGTCGAGCCATTGCCCGAGGTGTTGATCGAGCCGTTCGGATCGACGATCACGCCCGTGCCGTTGCTGGCGTTGCCCGAGATGTCGGTCGTGCCGTTGCCAGAGGTGTCGACGCTGCCGTTGATAACAACGCCTGCGTCGCCACCATTACCGGAGATGTCCGCCGCGCCGTTGCCCGAGATGTTGATCGAACCGTTCGGATCAACCACCACACCCGAACCGTTGGTCGAGCCACCGGAAATGTTCACCGTGCCGTTGTCCGTCACGTTCACATTGCCATCGATGACCGCGCCGTTGCCGTTCGTCGAGTTACCCGAAATGTCAGCCGCACCGTTACCCGAGATGTTGATCGAACCAGTCGGATCGACGATCACACCCGAACCATTGGCCGAGTTACCGGAAATGTTCGCCGTGCCGTTGTCCGTCACGTTCACATTGCCGTCGATGACCGCACCGTTGCCGTTCGTCGAGCCGCCCGTGATGACGGTGGAACCTTCACCCGACGTGGTGACCGTGCCGGTCGGCGCGACGTTCACGCCGGTGCCCTGCGAGGACGTGCCGTCGATGACGGTCTTGCCATCGTCCTGGGTGGCGACGTTGCCGGACACGTTGACGCCCACGCCAGCGTCGGAGGTGCCGCTGACGTTCAGAACGCCTTCTTCAATGACGTTCGCGTTGCCGGCCAGGTTCACGCCCGTGCCGTTCTGCGAAGCGCCGCCGATGTCGACCGAACCGTTACCCGAGACGTTCACCGTCGAGCCGCTGTTCTGCTGCACGCCCGTGCCGTCCGTGGAGGCACCGGAAATCGAGATGGCGCCGTTATCGGTGGCGGTCATGTTCGAGTCGATCGACACACCTGCGCCGGTATCGCTCTTGCCGACTTCGTTCAGCGTGGCGTCGCCGCTCACCGTCATGGCCAGGCCGTTGTAGACGCCGGCGGCCGACTGCGACGTGCCGTTGATGTTCATCGTGGCGTTGTCCGAGAGCGACCCGGTCGGCGCGATGACACCATTGTCGGTCGTGCCCGTGCCGGTCACGTTCACCGTGGCGTCCTTGCTGGCATTCACCGCGGACCACGCGAACCACGCACCAGCCGAACCGCTGGCGTTGATGTTGAGCGTGGCACTGTCGGTGACGCTCATCGTCCTCCAGCTGAGGAAGCCAATGAACGTGTTGTCGGTGGAGACGGCATTGATGTTCACGATGGACGTGCCTGTCTGCGTGAACGGCGAACCGTAGTCGTTCACGCCGACGTTGGTGCGCGACGTGCCGTTGATGTTCAGCGTGCCGGCATCGGCAGTGGTGTACTGCCCGCGGTTGTATCCGGTCTCCGGGGAGACGGCGGCCAGCGCCACGCCCATGCCCGTGTCCGACGTGCCCGTGAGATTGGCGATGCCGTTGTCCTTGACCAGCAAGTTGATGGCGCCGGTGTAGACGCCAGAAGCGGTCTGGGCGGTACCCGCCATGTCCAGCGTCGCGCTGTTGCCGACCGTCATGTTCGTGAGGCCCGTAGCGCCCATCTCACCCGCCTTGAAGCCGACACCGGACGTGGACACGCCGTTGAAACGCGCGTGGCTCGTGCCTGCCAGATTCACCGTGGCGCCGGAGTTGACCTGCGCGCCCGTGCCCGTCGCCGACGTGCCGGCGGCATCCAGCGTGGCGTTGCCGCTGAGCGAGGTCGTGCCCCAGAAGCCCACGCCGGTGCTGCCCTGCGACTGGCCCGTGAACTTCACCGCGCCCGCATCGGCGATGGTGAGCGTGCCGCTGCCGCCCCTGATCACACCCACACCGCTGGTCGAGGTGCCGTTGGCGTTGAGCTTGGCGGTCTTGTCGACGACCAGGTTGGCTTCGAAGTCCACCGCGTGGCTGCCGGCGGTGCCGGTGAAGTTGGCGACGGCGTCGTTGGTGAAGCTCATCGTGCCGCTCTTCTGCTGGAAGCCCACGCCCGTGTTCGAGGTGGCGTTGACGTTGAGCGTGCCGGCGATCTGGGCGAGGTTGTTGACGATCACGCCGGCGCCCGTGTTGGCCGCGCCGGCGATCGTGCCGCCGCCGATGTTGGACTGCGTGCCCAGCAGCGCGACCGCGTTGTTGCCGCCGTCCAGGCCGTTGCCGGCGGTGGTGTTGGCCGAGACGTTGAGCTGACCGCCGTTGAGGTCGATCGCGCTGCCGACGACGTTGGTGACCGAACCCTTGTGCAGACCGCTCTGGTCGGCCTGCAGGTTCAGGTTGAGCTTGTCCGAGGTGGACTTGATGTTGCCGTTGAGCTGGATGCTGCCGTCGGCGAGCATCGTCAGCGTGGCCGCGCTGCCGGCGGACTTGATGATGTCCGCGCCCGCGTTCTGCACGATGTTGCCGGTCGCGGTGCCCGCGCTGGCGGTGGTGATGGTGACGTCGGTGCCGGCGTTGAGCGCGGTGTTGATCGCACCGTTGTTGACGGTGGCGGCGTTGGTCGACGGCGTGAACGTGCCGCCGCTGACGGCTTCGTTCGCGTTGGCGGCGGTGCTGATGGTGACGTTGGTCGGGTCAATGAGCCACGCGCCCGCCTTGCCGTTCGGCGCGGCGGCGGAGACGACGCCCTGCACGTTAAGGTTGCGGCCGGAGGTTTCGACGAAGCCGCCGTTGCCGCGCGCGGCGTCGGCTTTGATCGAAGCGCCCGCATCGACCTGGGTGAAGCTGGCGAAGTTCACGCCGTCCTGCATGCCGACGGGGGCGGCATCGATCTTGTGCAGCGAGTCGCCGCCGACGATGACCTTGCCGCCGTCCTGCTGGCCGCTGGCGTCGATGGACGCGCCGTTGAACACGCCCACGCGATCGCCCGACAGCACCACGGTGCCGCCATTCACGCCCGAGGCGTCGATCTTGCCGCGCACGGCGACGTCGCCGGTGTTGCCGGCGTCGGCGACCACGGTGCCGGCCTTGACCACGCCGGACAGGTTCACCACCGAGTTCAGCAGCGTGTCCTTGCCGCGGCCGGTCAGCAGCACCGAACCGTTGCCGGCGTTGATGTTGCCCGTGTTCTCGACCAGCGCATTGGCGGTGGCGTCGGTGAGCTTGAGCGAGATGCCCTGCCCGTTCGACAGCGCGACGATCGCGCTGTCGCCAGCGGCGAGCACGACGTTGGCAGCGTTGATGTCGCCCGAGTTGCGCACCCGGTCGCCGGCGAGCACGACGTAACCGGCCGCGTTCATCGCGCCCTCGTTGACGACGCTGGCGTTCTTGCCGGTGCTCTTCAGATCCATCGCGCCACCGGCCATGAACTGGCCCGCATCGATGGACTTGGTCGTCGCCAGCAGCGCGCCGACGTTGACGGTGGAACCCTTGGCGAACAGCACGCCGTTCGCGTTCTGGATCAGCACCTGACCATTAGCCAGCAGCTGGCCCTGGATGTTCGACGGGATGCCGCCCGTCACGCGGTTCAGCGCCTGCGCCTGGGCGTTCGGCTGGTTGAACTGGACCGTGTTGCCCGTGCCGACGTTGAACGAGTTCCAGTCGATCACGGTACGTTGCGTACCCTGATTGATGGTCATCGTGTTCGGGTTGGTTTGCGAGATGCTGGCCTGACCTGCCATCACCTGACCGTTGGTCGGCAGCGACTGCGCGCGGCCCACCGACGGCTGCAGCGCAACGAGCGCCACCGCCACCGCAGTCATCGCGGAGACGACGCCCAGTTCGCGGCCCGAAGGACCGACGCCGGCGCTTTCGCCAGCCTGCTTACCTTGACTCGCCACGTTCTCCGCAACAGCGACGAGCATGCCGAGACGTTTGCTAAATACCCGGCGAAACCGATTCTTGTTCATGAAAGACTCGTAATGAAGTTGGACACACGACAACCGCGCACTGCGGCTCGCGCATTGAGCGAAGCGGGACTAGGGCCGTCGTGCTTTGCTAATGTTCGAGATTCAGAATATGAGATGCGTCCAACAGACAGAATCAGACAAGGACTAAAGATGTCCCTACAAACGGCGGCCTCCATCAGACAAATAGGGTCTAACGCCGTGCGCTTTCGCAAGGTTGGTTAGCGAGACCGATGCGTTGACGACGTGGCAGAAGAGGTGAGGAAGATCGCGTGTGCTATGGAACGATGCGAGTCGTTTGATGAATAGGAAAATTCCGAGATAGCGAGATCACTTTGGGATCAACGGGGTAGTGTCCTTCGACTGTTGCGGGGAAAATACGTCGCTGGCTTATCCTGAGGAGCATTCCTCGTTTTCCAATTCCAAATAAAAAAGGGCAGTGCATATAGCACTGCCCTTCATCCATCAACTTCCAGTTTTATCGGTTGATCGTCCTTCCAGCGACGATCTACCTACGGCCTGCTTGCTGTGCCCCATCCTACTTCGCAGCAGGCATGGGGCCCGACGCGAGCGTCAGGCTGCGCCCTTGACCGTGGCGCGTGCCGGGCTGCCCATGGGCGCGAGGCCCATCTTCAGCCAGCCGTGCGACTTGACCACGTACGCCTTGCCGTCCTTCACGC
>NZ_CAJHCR010000049.1 GCF_904848585.1 Paraburkholderia kirstenboschensis | reverse complement strand
AATTCGCTGCCCAGCGCGAGCCTAAGTTGCCATTCATCGAACGTGAGAATCGGAAAGCGCGGTGTCCTGAGCGCTTTCCGCTTACGCCGTCGCGAGCACGCGTCCGGTGGCCGTAGAACGTATTAAATCTGTCTCTATTGCGTAATTAAAAGTGTCACTTTGCGTCGGCGACGCTTTAAAGCAACTAACCGCCAGCCGGCACAGGGCGTTTCAACTGGTTCGCTATGAACCGTTTGGCAAAAGGGAGGTGCAGCCCGCCACCCCGCGGCCGGCACCGAAATGCGACGATTACCCGTTCGACCCACGCGAGGCATCACTGCGTAGTCGTAGAAGCACTCGATCCTGGAGCGCCAGGCGGTCCCGCCGTCGCATCGCCGGCGCCGTTGAACGGACCGGGAGGAGCCCATAGCAGAAATGTGAACGACACCAGACGCGGCGAAATGGCGCTTCGATCACACTGCTGTTGATCATGAACGGACTCTGCCGACTGCATTGCGGACAGCGAGTGCGAAGTCTTTCCTGATGGGCTGCACACCAATCTTCCTCCGCAAGTTGATGCAGCACACTATGGTAGCCGTGAGCTGCACACTGTCGGCAATACCTGAAAGCCGCGTGATACCGGTCGCCCGGCGTCCTGTCGAGCAACGATGTGCGCAACACGGGCTCGGGCAGACGCAGCAGCCGGCGAAGTTGAGTGAGAGCGAGCGCGCTTCGCAGCGGGACCACCCCTGCGAGTGGATCAGCGTCGGGGCACATCAGGCGCATCAGTACATCGCCTGGCAGGGCATTGGCGCACGCAAATTTCCACAGAATCGAGACGAGCGATTCGCCCGGCAGGAGCCAATCGATCCTGAACTCGCAGTCCGCTGGCCTTCCGGAACGCCATTCGTCAAAGGTCAAAATCGGATAGCGCAGCGTCTGATGCGCCTTGCAACTACGCTGTTGCGAGCACGCGTCCGGTTGCATGGCGGGACTGGATATAGCCGCAATGATGAACAGCATGGGTCCACAAAGCCGGCTCCGGGCAGTAACCTGGCGCATCCTTGATTTCGCTTTCCTTGAGGATCGACGGCGCGGACGAACGACTCCATCGGCAAATCGAGGTTGCCGGGTAAGCTCGCCTTGTGATGTGCAGCCTCGAACGTCTGCCACAGCTGGCGGGCGTCGCTCACCAGGCGATAGCCGGCGTCAAACGCCTCTGGCACGTAAAAGCGTGTGAAGCTCCAGGGCGTGCCTTCGGGGTAGGCCGTCTGATCGTAACCATTCAGGCATGTCGCGACGTCCTGGGCATTGCGGATGCCATAGAACGCGAGTTCGTCGACCATGAGGCGCGCGACGATCTGCGTCTTGCCCGCAAGCTGCAATGCGGTCTTCTGCGCGAGTAGTTCTTCCTGCCCGACGAGAAACGTGAAGAGCTTGATCTGCTGGCGATCAAGTACGTCATGCACGTCTCGCAGCCACTCGTATTCATTTTCATTGAACCTCTGGGCCTCGTCGAGGAACATGAACACAGCATTGCTTCCCGAGCGCGCGGCTGCCTCGCGAATACGCAATGACAGGCGCGAACGTTTGGCCGAACTGGTGCCGGCGTTGGGTGCGTGATCGCCCACCGCCTCCAGCAGAGTCGCGAAGAAGGGCCCCTCTGCATGCCGCGGCTTGTGCTCGCACTGCGCATGATAGGTTGTTATCTTCGGGTACTGACGCGCGAGGAGCAGCCGCACGTATTCAATGGCCCGCGTTTTGCCAACCCGCGATGGCCCATAGATGAGCGCGCCCATGATGCGGTAGCGCAGGCAGCGCGTGACGAGCTCATAGAACGCTTCGATCTCAGGGGTGGCAAGGCGATAGTTGCCGGTGACGAGTGGGTGCAGCGATGGATCGACCGGACGCGGAATCTGAAGCGACATGACACACCTCGCAGCTAGAACAGCGGAGTTAAAAGACCTGACCGGTACCGATCGAAAGCTTTCGCGGGCGAACCAGGGTGCATTGCTTAAAATCGTCGACCGTGGTCGCTTGCGCATCCATCCCTGGCGCTGTGTCCGAGATGACGGAATCTGTCCCGGGCGGGTGGGGCGGACCGACGGGAGTACGCACAGTCGGTGCCAATCTGAGCAATCGCGCCGCATGAGCGAGTTCCGTCGCAGCCTTGCGGGTCTTCTTCGCCTGTCTCATCTTCTCGTCGACGTAGGCTTCAATCGGGTTGAGGCCGAGGCTGGCGTTGCGTCGCCGACTGCCCGATTGTTTGAGAATCTGCTGACGCAGCTTGAGGTTGTGCGGCACCACACGCCACGCGCCTTGCGCCTCGAGTACACCGAGCTCCATGCCGTCGGAGAGGAAAGCGCGCACGGAGCGCAGGTCGTCGGCGTTCATGTAGATCAGCAGATGCTGACCGATGAGGTGCGCACTCGTTGCAAGAACACTGTTGGTGTAGCGCACGCCATACAGGTTGATGTGCGGGCGCACGCCCTGTTGAAGGTAGGCCCGCACGCGGCACTGCCGTGCCGACTGCATCAGGCAGAGCGTCCTGCGCTGGTGTTCTGCCAGCCAGACGAGCATCATTTCGCGGCCGCGCACGAGGTACTCCATCGCTTCAAGCGGAGTCGCGTTGTTGAGTCCGCGGTGCGGTGTGCCGTTGTAGCTCGAGATGGCGTACTCAACGAGTTCCGCCAGTTCATCAAGGGAGACGTAGAGACGCAGATCGCCTTTGGGATCCGACAGCGCCCGGCGAAGGTCGCGTATATGAGAACCCGTGTATCCCGGCAACCGTGAAGACAGCCGACTGGCAATCGTGCCGAAAAAGCGTTCAATATAGGGCCGCTCGTCCGGGCAGTGTTTCGGTCCGGCATCAGCGAGGCAGCCGACGAATTCGCACAACGCCGTCATCGTTTCGTCGGCGAGGTTGGCCTTCGCGTTGTCGAGCCTGATCCACTCCCAAGTCACGTAGCCCAGTTCAGGCATCTTCCCTGACGGAAAGCCGTCCTGCTGTCTGTAGGTGAGGCCTGGTATTGTGAACGTTCGCGGGCAGTGAGGCGTCAGTGCATTCTCGATAGTCTTGATGACGTCGTAGCGGCTGTATTCTGTGGCTAATGCTATGTGATACCCAATCACGGCACGCGTGCAAATGTCGATGATCACCAGCAGCCAGACTCTTTCCATCTCGAATTCATGCGCGAAACCCAGCGGATCACGTACCACCACCTTGAGGCGTACGTCCAGCCGGTGACCGTCGAACTCGACGACCTGATATGGTCGGACCGCCGCGGGTGGACCGGAGTCGTCAACACGCGGCAGGCCTTTGAGATGCGTGGCGCCGGCGGAGTGTGCAGCGGCCCCGAAGCTTCGCAGCAGTTCCGCCTTCACCCGTCGCGAAAGCGAGCGGATCGCATGGTCGGCCGTGTTCAGCGGGTAGTCGGCCGCCGTCAACCCGACTGACCGGCATTGCCGCAGGAAATTGTCGTGTAGAGACTGCAGGCCGCGCAGACGCGTGCGCAGGTGCCCGTCGGTATGGACCTGCTCGAGCCACACCTTGCGTTGCTTTACCTGAAGCAGCAGCCACCCTGTCAACGTCGGGTAGCGTTCGAGAAGCTGGGCGAGCGCGCCAGCTGCCCCGCGGCTGCCACACTCGCCGCGCACCTGCACATCACGCACTCGCGCATATTCCGCGATGCGCACGTAGTGGATGAGCGCGCGGAAGCCGAAGGGGCGGCCGTCAGGGTGAACTGTCTGGGCGCGCTCAAGCCAGCGGTACAACTGCCGCCGATTGAAGTGAGTCGAAACTTCGATGGCCCTGATCGGCTCGCCGGCGATGTAGCGCAGTATGGCTTGCCGCCGCGCCTCGAACTTGCGGCGGACCGGTTCGTCAAGCTCGGTATGGGCGACAGCGGGCCAGGCGTTGACATCAATCGTCTGCAACTCCGGCTTGCGGCGACTCATGATGACGCCTCCAACGCTACGAAGGACGTGAGCAGTGACAGTGGTTGCGTCTGAAGTGCCGACGCGGTGACGTGACCGCTGTGCAGCAGGCCGAACAAGGCAGCGCGAACGATCACCGGGTCGCTCGTCACGAACTCGCGCTCAATATCGAGCAGTCGGCGTGGCTCCTCCACGAATTGCACGATGGCCGGCGGTAACGTTGCCGGAACAACGCCCCGGTTCGCAGCGAGGTATGGGAGGATGCGCTGCCAGTTGTCCGTCCACGCACGGGCCGCAGCGAGTTCAGCCGATGCGACCAGCCTGACTCCTGCGGTGCCAGCGTCAACCTTCGCGTGTGATGCGTCCAAATCGGATCCCCAAAGCAGTTCGCTTAGTACAACCAACTCCTCGCGATCAACGTAGCGCACCCAGAAATCGGCGAGATGACGGTCTTCATTGATCAGCACGTAGCCAGGTCGCTCGCAGAAGGTGATCACCTTCGGGTTTGCCTCGAACAATAACCATTGTTCAAGCAACGCACGACGGTAGAACATGACCCGGCGCGCGAGCTTGGGGCTGAAGGCTTCGAATCGGTGTGCGCCGCGTGGACGACCAATCGCGACCGGCCCGGTCGCGTGAAGGGTATCCGCCATGAGATCGGCCTCCTACCGACGGGATTTGGAGTGTAGGAGGCGAGTTGGCAAATTTAATACGGACATACGTGAGTTGACACTTTCATGCCGATTTAAAGGGCAATAAAAGTGTCAACATGCGCGCGTTCTTGCCCCCGGTTGCTGGGGAGGGCCGGTGACAGATTTATTACGTCCTACGGTGGCATGACGGGACTGGATATAGCCGCAGTGATGAACGGCGTGGGTCCACAAGACTGGCTCGGGGCAGTAACCCGGTGCATCCTTGATCTCGCTTTCCTTGAGCACGATTTCGACGGCGCGTGCGAACGATTCCATCGGGATCTCAAGGCTGCCGGGCAAGCTCGCCTTATGATGGGCAGCCTCGAACGTCTGCCATAGCAGCGCGGCGTCACTGACGAGGCGATAGCCGGCATCAAACGCCTCTGGCACGTAAAAACGTGTAAAGCTCCATGGAGTGCCTTCCGGGTAAGCAGTCTGATCGTAACCATTCAGGCACGTAGCGATATCATGGGCATTGCGGATACCGTAGAACGCGAGTTCGTCGACCATGAGGCGCGCAACGATCTGCGTCTTGCGCGCGATCTGCAACGCAGTCTTCTGCGCGAGCAGTTCCTCCTGCCCGACAAGGAATGTGAAGAGCTTGATCTGCTGGCGATCAAGCACGTCGTGCACGTCTCGCAACCATTCGTACTCGTTTTCGTTGTACCTCTGGGCTTCGTCACAGAACAGGAGCACGGCGTTGCTTCCCGTGCG
>NZ_CAJHCR010000048.1 GCF_904848585.1 Paraburkholderia kirstenboschensis | reverse complement strand
AGTGCTGGCGGATCGGACCAAAGCACGACAGGAATGACTGCGTGTGTTCGGGCAAGCGAAAACCTCGCATCGGCCGCTCGCGTTCACGCTTGGGTTGATGGCTGTTTTCAGCGCGGTTGTTCACTCGCGCGCTGGCCTTGACGAAAACGTGCTTCACATTCGCCAGCCCAAGGATCTCCGCTATCGCGGCCGGGTAACTGCGAAGCTGGTCGGTGACGATTTTCTTCGGTACCATGGAAGAGCCAGCCAATACCCGTTTGAAGAAGCGTTTGGCAGCGGCCTTGTCGCGGCGCTTCTGAAGCAGGATGTCGAGTTCAATGCCGTGCTCATCGACTGCACGCCACAGCAGCCAAGGCTCGCCGCGCAGCGTCACCTACATTTCGTCGAGATGCCATGTGCTGCCCGGCTTGCGACGGGCAGTCCTGACCTGATGCGAAAAACTGGCGGTGGGCAGCGACAATTGTCACGCCGGCCGTGCGGCTTGACGCTGTCTGTGGCGCCGAACTTGTCCGACCACCGCCGGATCGATTCATGGCTGACAACTATGCCGCGTTCAAACAGTAGCTCCTCGACGTCGCGAAAGCTGAGTTGAAAGCGGATGAGGCCGGCAGGGGACTGACACCGCACAACGCAGCGAAGCTGGCTTCTGACTGCAGCCTCTCACTATTGTCTCCGGCCGTCAGCAAGAGCTGAGCCGCCGATTCGTATCCGATGGAGTTGCGCGCGATCAGTCCGGGGGCGAGTTCATCAACCAGCCCGGCGATCATGACGTCCAGATCTGCGATCTCGTGGTGCAACTGGAGATAGCGACGAGCCAGCGATTTGAGTGGGATCCAATGCGCAGAGGTCAGACCGCGGTAATCAGTGAGGTCGGGACGCCAGGTCGCCAAAGTACGGATCAATTGCATACGCGTCGCTGTGCGCAACGATTCGCGCAACTCGTCGGATGCGCTGACGATTGTGTCATCGATCGATCGTCCTTGCCTCGTCTGCGCCGATCGCTCCTGTCCTGTGCAGCGACTTTCAGTACAGTGATCCCCGATTAACCAGATCTTCCATGACTGGTCTATCGCTATGCGGGTCAGGCCGCCCGGGAACAACTGATACCGATATTCTTACTGTCGCTATGCAGGATTACGCCGGCTTCAGGGCGGCGCCTGAACCACGCCATGCGCAATGCGTCCGTGATCAGTTCAGCCTTCATGTGCGGCTGCATCGACCAGCCCGCCACCTGTCGACTGAACAGGTCGATGATGACCGCTAGGTACACCCAGCCCTCGGCCGTCGCCAGACAGGTGATATCGCTCGTCCAGAGCTGGTTCGGCGCCGTTGCAGTGAAGTTGCGCTCCAGCAAATTAGGAGCCACCGGAAAATCATGGTTCGAGTTTGTCGTCGCAATGTACTTGCGCTTATGGCGAGCCCGAATGCCATGCTGTGCCATCAGCTTGCGAACCCGGTCCTTGCCCACGCGCACGCCCTCGGTGCGGCTTGTCCTACGCGGTGCGTTGCCGGCGCTGATGATAGCCGCTGGGACTGACTTCCAACACTTCGTCGCATAGCACCGACATCGACCAGTCGCGTCGATTGCGCTCAATGAACGCGTACTTCACATCGGTTCCTTGGCGAAGTCCTCAGGCGAGCCACTTCCGCACGCAGCCGCGCAAGCTCCATCTGCTCCGCGCCCACAGGCTTCGTGCCAGCTTGCCTTCCCCGTCAGCCTTCACCCAGTTGTACAGCGTCTGTTCAACCACGCCCCGTGTCGCCGCCACCGCAGCCATGCTTTGCCCTGCCTTGACCAGCCGGACCGCTTCCAGCTTGAACTCGAGCGTGTACTGCGCCCGCTTTGCCTTGCTTGTCATCGTTCTTCTCCTTGCTTGAGTTTACGCAGCAAGGGATTCGTTTTTCGGGCCAAGCTCAAATTGATGGTCAAGTGCTACCGGGTGCGCCGGCGAGGCGCAGTACTTCTTTAAGCCCAATCGGATCGTGTGCCCGAAGCCAGACTAGCTGGTCGACAAGGGTCGCGCTGTTTGGTATGACCTCCTCGCGCTTCAGGTCGTCAATCTGTTTGTGTATTTCCTTCAGACGTTCAAAAGATTCCTTGAACTGTTCTTCAGAAATCGAGTCCGGTTCGGCTAGGCGCAGAACTACTTCGGTGATCAAGCCAAGCTGCCGCCCATAGGACGCAAGCTCGAACGCTCGCTTCTCGACACTTGCATTCCCAGCGCTCGGCGAGATTGCATCAAAGAACCAAGTGGTATCCGGTGCAATTTGCTGGGCAACGGCACCGCTGAATGGGAGATGAATGCTCGGAAGAGTCCAGTACCAATTCCAGGGGAACATGCGCTCCATCATTTCCTCCATCGCGTGACATTGGAAGACCTACCGTGAAGTTGCCATCTGTCTGCCGGTGATCTCACTCTAGTCGGTTCCGCCATCCAGTGCCAGCAGGAACTGTTCGATGGCTGTAGCGTCTCCCGCAAACGAGCCACCGCCATCGGGCCCAAGCCGTTTCTCTTGGCTGAATTTCGTACTGAAATACCTCGTGGGACGTGGATGTCAATTCTGCGAGAACATTACGCCAGCGAAGAATCCTGTCGCCATAGAGAACGCTGAGTTCGCCGCTTGAAGTGCGGAATTCCTGCCCCAATGGGGAATGCCCCTTGTGCACGTGCCGCAGCATGAAGCCCGTTCCAGAAAGCCGCATAAGCGTGAGCGGGGCGTTGACACTTCCACGGACGCCGTCAGCGGGAATTGCTGTTTTGAACCGCCCCGGCGCCGTTCAAGCTGCGCAGGAAGCGCCGGTGATTGAAGAAAAACTGCAGCAGGCCCAGCCAGGTCGCGGCTGGGCTGGCGTGGTGCAAAGCGCGTTACACTCGAAACTCGGAATCCTTTTGCCAGCGCGGCTCCGTCGATTTTCAGTATAACGCGACAACGGCACATTATGAACCACGCATAATTCGGGTATCCAATGCAGTCTTACCCGATTGTGTTTGGGTTCGTTACGGTTTCCTCCACTCACCTCCGTCGTAAACCCGCGCCTCCGAATTGACGAACGTTAGATCGAGCTCCACACTGCTGGACCGAGCACTCGCAAAAATCGTAGAAGTCTCGATTTTCTGTTCGAACCACACGAGTACCTTCTCGATCGGTGTGAAGTCTGCTGCGCCCTTAACCATGGGTTGCGGAGCAGCGTAAATCGGCGTGCTGATGGTCTGACCGTCTACGCCGGTGCTCAACTGGGAAATTCCAGGATGGATCGGGCCGTATTCGTTCAACAGATTGATCGCGGTAGACTTGCCGCCTGTGGACGGGGCGCCGAGCTGGCCGAAACTGTTCAGCGTGACGATTTCGCCAAGGCCCATGGTCACATACTTGGTTGACGCCTTGACGGTGATGCCGTCCTTGTACTGGTTGCTACCGAAGATCTGATATTGCGGCACCCACGAGAAGTCGTTGTCTTCGAGATACTCGAAAGATGCGCGCCAGACCACGTTGTAGGCAGCGTCACCTACCTTCTTCGCAAAACAAAGGTTATAACCGCTCTGCTTCAGCCGTGTGAAGTCCGTTGAGGCGATCCCAATTGTGACGTTCTTGGTGACCGCCGCCAGATAGCTCTGATACGACTGGACAAGTTCACCGAAGTCTTCGACGTTGTACGTCATCGGTTGGGTCTCGAAACTGGCCGAGGTGCCTGTCGCACTGACACCTTTGCAAAGCACTTTTCTACCCGTATCGATGTGCGAGCCCTGATAAATGTAGTAGGTGTAGTTCGCCGTGAGCTTGTCTTTCGGCGCGAGGTCGGAGACAGTGAACTGGACGTTGTCGCGTCTGGGCAGTTCGCCGTTGCCGTGCGTCACAGGCTCCCAACCCTTGCCTTTCGGCCAGGGACCGATATGCAGTTTGCTCATTTCTGATCTCCAAGAGGATGCCCGCCGAAAAGAGCTGCCTTACGCCTGGCGGGCTATGAGGCGTAAATATTAGGATTCCCGATTTGTAGCGACTTGCGCAACGCTTCATTCCGCCTTGACATTGATGACGTTCGGTCTCAGCCGGCCAGCAAACTGGACAATCGAACTACCCCATGAAAATTTAGTCAGACGGCGTAACGGCGAATATGCAAAAGCCGGGGCGGCTGTAAAGCGAATTGCTGATGGCCTCGGATCAGTATTTATATGAATTGTTCCGGGTTTAATTGCCCGTTAGTTTTATTAGCAGCATTTTATGTGTGATGCATCAACTCAATAACGCAGGACTGAATTCATATTAGGATTCGCCAGATTGCTTTCCTATGCCACATTTCGCGTATCGGCTGGCGAGCCAAGCTGCAAGTTGACGCGTCGATTGCAACTGCAATTTGCGCAGCAAATGCTCACGGTGCTTGTCCACGGTGCGGGGGCTGACCTGAAGAACCCGTCCGATATGCTTGCTGCTATACCCAAGACATAGCAGGCGTAGCACACGCCTTTCGGCTTCGCTTATCCGAAGCCCGTCTAGATCGACTCGGGCTGCCCAGTCGGGTTCGTCCAGAAGGTCGGAACACGGCAAGGCAACAACGGAAAGAACGCTGGTCTTCTGCTTGACTCGGCTACTGTGGCGTCTTGCGGTATCAAGACCGATTCCCAGGCGCGTCGCGATGTCCCTGCTGCTCATTCCGAGGCGTAACAGATTGAGGACTTCTCTCTCTCGGGGCGTGAGACTTGAGTCCATCGGTCCTTCGCGATTATTTTGGGGGATCGTAAGGACGCGCTTTCGGGGGATGTAGCATTGATGAAGTGACTTCTATAGATATTGAACGAAATAGTCATCCGACGACGTTAGCCATACGACCCCTGCTGGAAATCTGCCTCGAAGATCGGTTCCAGTAACAGCTTGAGCGCCCCTTGGACTGCTCGATCACGCATCGCGGGTATCGATAGGACGCGGAATTCCCCCGTCCTTCGGTATCTTCCGCCTCCGTGCCGGCAGTGGCCGGTTGGTACCTGCTCAGCAAGGGTTCGTTTTTCGGGGGCAAGCTCACACCGGTTCCTCAGGCGTACGCCCCCACATCCACCGGCTCCACGGTCTGCGCCCGAGGTCTCGCCGCGTACGCCTTGGACTCTTGCCCGTGACGGTGTCAAACGCAATCTCAAGTTGATACAGCTTCAGATGCAAGCGCAATCGTAGTTTGATACACCTTGTCCTACGGTTATTAGCTGGGTGTTGCCTCCTTGGAATTGCGTTTGCGTTTGACGTCGTCCGCGTCGTTTAGGTAAGGCGGCGGGATGCGGTTGATCATGCCGGCCTGGCGTTTTTCCTTCAGCCTGTACGAGTCGCCAGAAATCGGCACGACGTGTGCGTGATGGAGTAACCGGTCGAGGAGCGCCGCCGTAAGCGTGGCGTCGTCTGCGAAGGTCTGGTCCCACTGGCCGAACGGCAAATTACTCGTCAGGACAAGACTGCCGGTCTCGTATCGTTTGGCCACCACCTGGAAGAGCAGGTTCGCCTGCTCCCGGTCCATTGGCAGGTATCCCATCTCGTCGATTAATGTTGCGCGCAAGATTAATTGATTTATGTGCAGCGCGCGGTTATGTGGAGTTTCCCTCTGGGCGCTGCTTCGGCGCCTGGTTGTGTCAGGAGTTCGTCAACATAACTTCGTCGTGGGAGTAGCG
>NZ_CAJHCR010000047.1 GCF_904848585.1 Paraburkholderia kirstenboschensis | reverse complement strand
ATCAGCGCTTTCTGCGTCTCACTGTAATAAATCCGGCGTCTCTGCTTCATGTGCAACACTCCTGCTGCTTGCGCAGTCTTCAGTGTGTTGCATCGACCGGTTGAATCCGCCACTGTGTCCGGACACCGCTTCCAATCGTCCCCCAAATCACCGGAGATGTCGGACCTGTTCAACAAGCAAAGCTACCCTCCAGAAGCGGCGCTTCCATCGCGCAATGTCGCCGCGAGACGCCGCGTTCTCACACTTGTTCTGGCCGTCGCGGTAGTGGTCCCACTGCTGGGTCTTGCTGTCTACGGGTACTCTGATTACACGCGCCGGATGGCGGATGCGAACGCAACTGTTGACCATCTCGCCCGCGTTGCGCAAGAGCACGCGCTGAAGGTGTTGGAGCTGAACGGCGAAATGTCTCTTCGTGTCCTGGACATGCTCAACGACAGTGACGATGCAGAGCTTCGGGCACATCAGTCGAGCGTCCACTCAAAGCTTAAAAGCATTGCCAGCGATTTCCCACAGGTCTCGGCCATCTCGGTTTCGGCGTCGACGGGACGCTGTTGGCGAACAGCAACTACTTTCCGGTGCCGGTCATTGCAATCCCTGATGGCAACAATTTCTTCGCTACGCGGGCCGCCCCGAGATTTCACATCTCCCTGCCATCGCTTGGCAAAGGCTCACAGAAAAACGTGCTTGAAACAAACGTTGACCGGCTCGGGATAGACGGGACCTTCCTCGGCATTGTGTCAATTGCGTTGCGACGCGAGTACTTCACCGACTTCTACAAGGAGCTGGTCGGTGATGACCCGGCGTTGGTTCTTGGTCTTGAGCGCGAAGACGGAAGCATTCTCGTCCGTTACCCCGTCGCGCCGCCCGGTGCGCCAGGAGCGTCACCACCTCAGCAGGCTTCGGTTGCTCGCGTTCTGCAAGAGGGTCTGCGCGCTGGCCATGCGCGAATGCCCTCGACCGTAGATGGCGTTGAGCGACTGTTTGCATTCAAACAGGTCGGTAGTTTTCCGCTGTACGCAGTGAGCGGCTACTCCACCGCGGTCGTCTTCGAGATGTGGTGGCATCACTATGCCCTCGCCGCCGCCGTCACCCTGCTACCGTGCATTGGAATCTGGGTGTTGGTGCTTTTTTCCCTTCGGCAAATCGACACGGAGCAAGCCGCGTGGGAGAGCTGGCGCATGGAGGTCACCGCCCGGACGCTGGCTGAGGAATCGGCCAGGCAGTCCCAGCGCATGGGGGCAATCGGTAACCTGGTCTCGAGTGTCGCCCACGATTTCAACAACCTTCTAATGGTTATTTCGGCAAACCTGGAAATCGTGCGCCGCAAACGTTACGACAATGTGGAACACGAAGCGCTCACCATGAAGCGGGCGATGGTAAACGCGGAATCACTAACGCGGTGCTTACCCAGCGTTGCGAGAAAACAGCCGCTCAAAGAGCAGCAAATTGAGTTCCGCGCCTGGCTACCAGCAGTTGCAGGAATCCTGAACACGTCGTTAGGCAGCCACGTCTCGTTAGACGTGGAGGTCGCCCCCGATGTGTGGAATGTGTGCATTGACCCAACCGAGCTGGAAGTCGCCATCATCAACGTCGCCGTGAATGCGAGGGATGCCATGCCTGACGGCGGCCATTTCACCGTTCGTTGCCGCAACGCGGCGTTGCCTGTGACCGATGCAAATGTCCCTGCGGGTGAGTACGTGGAGCTATCGTGCACAGACGACGGCGAGGGCATGACAGACGCCGTCGCGCGACGCGCGTTTGAACCGCTTTTCACGACGAAACCTCGCGGGTCAGGGACAGGCCTCGGCCTGGCGCAGGTACTGGCTACTTGTGAACAGGCCGGCGGAGCCGCACGCGTCGAAAGCGTCCCTGGGCGCGGAACCACCGTATTCCTGTATCTGCCTCGCTATCAGAGCCGCGCTGAACTGACACTTCCAAGCGAGCCGCCGACCGGGCAGGCGGGGATGGGCGTCCCGCAAAGTGCAGTCCTCCTTGTGGAAGACAATGCGGAAGTTGCCGCAGGCATCGCAGCGGTCCTCGAGGTCTTTGGTTGCCATGTTCATCATGAAACGAGCGCGGATGCAGCACTAGACGTCCTCGATTCAGGAACGAGCTTTGACGTCATCCTGAGCGACGTTCACATGCCCGGCAGGTTAAACGGTATCGACCTGGCCGAACGGGTGCGTCATCGGTGGCCTGCGCAAAATATTGCCTTGATGACCGGATACGCCGAAGAACTCGAACGCGCCGAGCGGCTGGGCGTCCCGATTCTCGCCAAGCCGTTCAGAATGGAGGAACTGAGCGCGCTGGTTTCAGCGCAGCCGCTCTGAAGGACACAGCGCTAAACAGTTCGCTTTTTCACGGTCAAACCTGCTTCAAGGCATCTGTGCTTGAGGGCTGCGGTTTTCTTTCAGTCGGACGCCGGCATGGTCAACCCGCGCGCACGACTTTCTACTTCGCCCGCTTCTCATCAGGCAACTGCCGGAACGGCCTCGCCGCCCAGAGGGTATCGCGCGCTTCTGTCCTGCGACCCTGCCCGGTCTGCTTAAGCTCCTGCAGTTGTCGGCGCGTTCTCACAACCAGCCTGCTCGTCGCGGGCTTCGCAAAAGCTGCCTGCATTGCTCGGAGCCTAAATGACCTTCTTCGTCGTCTTCCTGATGCTTCGCCCGGCCACACTCCCCCCAGGACTGCATCGATGATGCCACCGCCCGCGCGTACTCGCCAGGTTGTCCACAAATTCTGTTTAGAAGCCTGTGGACAATTCGAGAGCAAACAGAACAACCCGCTGAAACTAATGACTTTATGCAATGTGCGCTCGGCAAGTGCATTTCGCGTGGGCAACGTGCTACGCGCGGGACTGTGGGGTAAGCACACCACTTAGTTGGCCATGCGCAGCGGAATCTTAGGGACGAGAGGAAGGCTACGCCCCCGTTTCGCCAACGTGCCATAAGTCGCTAGCCTATCGGGGCCTTCCGGTCTGTCACCTGTTTGACACCCCTTAGGGGGATAGCGAATCCATCGCTACGCTGGCTGCAGCAGCCAAGCGTGAAGCAAAAAAGGCGACCGACAGCTTCCATGTCGCCGGTTACCCTCGCAACCCGGCCTGCTGCGCTACACCCCTGACAAGCTGTTGACCTCCGCCCCTTGCGTATCTCGCGGTCAAAAAGACAGGATTGAATTTATGCAGTGCACGCCTAGATGAGCATTCCGAAGTTCATCAGCGTCTGGCGCGAAGCAGTGCAGTAAGCGCACCAGGGGTCAGCAGAACGCAAGGAATGTATCTGCAGACAAGAAGAAGACGACTGACGTGCGGGAAGCGATAGGCCTATTCAATTTGCGTACGGGTGGGCAGCGTCGTCTAATCGACCTCCCGAAGTTGCCATTCCTAATCAACGCCAGGAGCGCACCATGGCCCAGCCCAACGTTGAAGATGTCATCAAGGCGATTGCCTCTGACACCAACACTCCTACGGAGACCGTGTCGAAGCTGTATAACGACACGTGGGCCGAATACAGTGACGGCGCGCGGATAATGGATTACATGGCAGTTCTCGTGGCCAAGCGTGTCCGCGAGCATTTGCGGCATCGGCACTAGGGCCGCTTTGGAGAATCGGTACACCGTCCTCGGAGATTGCGGGATGCCGCGATGAAAAGCGCTGTCTTAAACTGGTCCGACATGTCACCACGTCTTTGCCGCCCAGATTGACGACGGACAATTGGCGGTGCCGAGCAACGAAATGCTGCAGCCGGGTCGACGTCCGGACGTGAGTAACGGCTTACATCGGCGAAGTTGTCAATGCTTCGGCTATGAAAATGACAGTGTCATTGCCACCGCCGGTTCACCACCTACCGTATCGGCAATGGGTAAGCAGGTTGCCCTGGAAGACAACCTGTGCAATGCCGTTGCGAGGCTTTGCCGAAACTAATTGCGTCCTAGACCCGATGCGCCCTAGCTTCGTAGAACTGAACGCGCCACCGGCGCTGACAGGGTCGAGCCGTACGGGCGAGGCCTGTCAGTGCGCCTCAAACTGGCGTCGAATCATTGCTTTCCACGGGGGACCTGGATGCAGCAGGCGGAACGCGCTTGGGCAAACTCAAACAGTCCGTGTTCAGGCCCTGCCTTTGCGCTGCGCAGGTAAGACTTTTCGGCCACATTCAACTAAAAAGACAAAGGGCGACCCGGTTCTCTTTGGCAGCAACATTAGCCCAGTGTCGCCAGCAGCTTCATGAAATTGCGCTTGGCCCGATAGGTCTCGCGGATGGTCTGCAGTTCATCGGCGAACTGCGCATGCTCCTTCAGTTCTGCTCGCAATTTTTCGATAGTCCGCACAATGCCGAACGCCTCTTCATAACGGGCGTTACGCGTTCCACTTTCGGCGGCGATGGGCACCAGGCGGTGATACAGCGCAAGAGGGTATGCTATTCATGCGCACCAGACACAGCTCGCATGAAAACCAAAGCAGCAAAGACGACGCTCGGTGATTGAGCGGCTAGCGTTCGACGACGGCTCAACTGGTTTACGTCTCCTGCGCTCGAACTGCAACCCTCACCCGATGCCTCGGGCCGCAGTCGCCCCTGACCTCGTCCGGAGCAAAAAGATGAATGTGACTACTGGCACGCTTGCAAGCGAAGAACTGAAATTTACACCGGCCATCTTCTCACGCGACGATGGAGTGCTTTTCTCCGTTTACAGCCTGACGTTCGGGTATCAAGCTTTCACACTTTCGTTCGAAGCTGCGTGCGAGCGTCTCGGCGCTTACAATCAGGAGCGTACGCAGGTTTTACTTGCCTTCCAGTTGAACCATCCACGTATTGCCCGTGCCATCAAGGGAAAAGCGTTGCTGGCCGACGGGCGACGCGTCGTTCTCGAGGCGACGGATTTCATCCAAAATTGAGTGGGCGAGTTGAATTTCTGCCGTCAATACGGCGACTAGAATTTTCGACAGCCTTCGAAGGCTTCCGAATCGCTGGCATCAATGAAACTGCTGCCATTCGTGAATAATCCGAACCGCCGCAGTAATTCTCTGCCTTTCAATGTGGTCGCCAAACGGACACGACCGGAAACTGCGGGAAGCAATCTCACCAGTTCTGCTCGCAGCAGACTGACGGCGTCAGCGTCAGCATGCTGTATCTGGTCTGGCGCAGTATGGACGACGATTAGTCGTCGCAATTTCGTGAGGGCTAAGAAAGCATTCTGTCATTGCTACCTCGAATCTCCAAGCACAGGGGTGCGCGCTGTTCTTGCGTACCACGAATAAAAGCCACCATGGTCACACAACTTAAGCTACCGGCGAATCGTGACAGTAAATCCAGCGGTGCCCTGACCCTTGGAGCGCAGGCGGAATGTGACGAAATACTGGCGGCCTATACGAGACCAGTCCGCCGTGAATGCGGAGAAGCATCGGTCGGACGCGATTCGGCGTAGCCTCACCTACCATCGCTTGCCGAGCCGCTGGTGGATGCGACCGTTGCGCATGCTGCGCCGTGCGAGTAGCCGAGCACGCAGGAGTTTTGCAAGCTGAGATTTGGCGCTGCGACGCCTGCGGCCACTAATGTGGGCATAGCGTCCGTTGCTCGCAATGAGCCGGGTATTAAACGAGGGTTCTGAACGATAGGACGACCTACCTAGCCGACGCTTTTCGCTTCCGTGATTCAGTGCGGCGCGCAAGGTCTGAGAGTAGCCACCTGGCGACCAAATCCGGTCGAGGCTGTGTGGAAACCCGGAACGCAGATTTGACGTGAAAAAAATCTGTTTCGACGACTATATAGCCGCGTTGCGCTCTCGGAATCAATCGATCAACTGAGAGATGT
>NZ_CAJHCR010000046.1 GCF_904848585.1 Paraburkholderia kirstenboschensis | reverse complement strand
CGTCGGCGCTGCGCTCGCTTTTGATA
Source organism: Paraburkholderia kirstenboschensis (assembly GCF_904848585.1). Lineage (GTDB taxonomy): Bacteria > Pseudomonadota > Gammaproteobacteria > Burkholderiales > Burkholderiaceae > Paraburkholderia > Paraburkholderia kirstenboschensis. The sequence goes on along the minus strand of NZ_CAJHCR010000046.1, from coordinate 9,653 downwards.
CCTCTTGCCGAGTCGACCAATTGTTTTGGGGGAGAACGTGCTTTCCCTCTCTCGTGTCAAACGCTACAAGGCAACGCGGATCGAGGCGGCGCCGTGCAGGCGTGAGCCGTCGAGCATGCATGCTCGCTGGTGTCACAGTTCACGCATGCGCTCGACAGCAGACTCGCGCGTCTCGCGAAAAGCGGCGATCACCGCAATCACCACCGACAGCGCCGCCACGTCGGCGAGGAAAGCCAGAAAGACCCAAGGCACAGTGAGGCGCTCGGGTGGAGGATCGAACACACCGGTCAGCAGCTTGACCAGCATCCACGCCAATGCAAAGCCCGTCAGCGTTCCGATGGCCGCCCCGCCTAGCAGGAGCACGAGCGCCTCGCTCCACAAGAATGCACCAAGCTGACGCGGCGTGGCGCCGAGCGCGGTCAGAATCGCAAACGTGCGCCGCCGATCGAAGAAACCCAGCGCAATCATGAGTCCGGTTGAGCCGGCGACCATCAACGCTGCGGCCCCGAGTTCGAGTTGCGTGAGCCCGCGCAAATCGACGGCCGTCAGGCTCGAATTGATCACGCGCTGCGCCTGCCCGATGTCGGTGACCTTGATCGCGCCAAACGGCGCAACCGTGGCGCGCGCGGCCACGGCCACCTGTTCAGGCGGCGCCGCTGTCTTCAGCAACACGATTTCCGCCGCGCTCGTGCCGGTTTGCCGCGCGATGTAGCCGGCATTCGCGACGAGGAATGAGTCGCGCGGCGCGGTCGGGAATTCGCGCACGACGCCAACAAAACGAAACGGCACCACATGATATTGATGGTCGCTTGCGTTCTGAAGGCGAAGGTTGATCTCGTCGCCCGGGTGTAGTTGATAGTCCTTTACGGTCTCTTCGGATACGAGGATGCCGTTCGGATATTGCGCGAGCAAGTCGAGCGATCTTTGCGCATTGCCGCCTTCGAAATAGGCGTCGGCCATGCGCGTCGCTTGTCCGATGTGGCGGGCGTCGATGCCATACAGGTCTTGCAGGTCCGTGCCCACGTAGGCGAAACGGTGCTGCATCTGCTGCGCGGCGCTGACTCCGGGCAACGCAGCAAGTTCGGCGAATCTGGCTGACGCGGGCGCCTGCGAAGTCCCGGTCGCCGTCACGTCTGCGCCGTTTGTGAGTTCCGCGTCCACGAGCGCCTGCGCATTGTAGGTTGCGTTGAACACGGCCGTGGACGTCGCGAACGCGAACGCCAACGCGATAAGCGCGATGCCCTGCGTCATTCGATTGCGCTGCCGGCTCATCGCCGCCGCGGCCACGCCGGCAAGCGAATGCGCAAGCGGACGAAGCCAGATGGCGAGCGCGCCGCGCCCGCGCCGCAATCCCGCGAGACCGAGCCTGATGGTCAGCAGGCCGCATCCGGCCCAGGCCAGGACGGGCGCGAGGAAGGCGACGTAATCGATCGACGATGACGGCGTGCCCTCGGGAGCCAGCACGACCTGATACCCGGTGCTCCAGGTCCGCCAGAAGATGATGGCCGACAGTGCGAGCAGGAAGAGATCGAGGTAGACCCGTTGCCAAAGGCGCGGACGCGCGGAACCCGTCATCCGGCGGGCGCTCGTGACCGACGTCGTGCTTGCACCGATCCATGCTGCCACGAGAATCGCCGCGTTCGCCAGCACGACGCCCGCTATGGCCGCGCAGGCGACCCAGCCCATCGGCGAAGCCCCAAAATAGCCGGCGCCGAGAAACAGACGCGACAACAACGCGGCAAGGATCAACCCAACAAGCGTACCGCCGACGCCAACGCACATCGCTTCGACCGCCGCCAGCTTCATGATCTGGGCGCGCGATGCGCCACGGATTCGCAAGAGTGCCTGATCTCGGCGTCGCCGTCCGGAACCTGCAGCAACGACTCCGATCGTCAGGAACGCGGCGAGAAGCGCGCCGGGTGCGCCCAGAAACAGAAACAGCACCTTTGCGTAAAGCGCGTCGCTGCGCACACCGTCGAGCCGCGCGGCAAGGTTGTCGGCAACGAGCGCATTGCCCGCAATGCGCGTCTCGAGGTTCCTTGCAGCGCCCTGCACCTGAGCAAAGGCGGCTTCGGGATCGCCCGGCAAACCGTCATGCGCGAGTCCGACGTGAAGCTGGATGCGCGACCGACGCGCTCCGGCTGCCGCCTCTGCGCCGAACAGGCGTTGCCACGCGTCCATCGGAAGCAGAAGCACATTGTCCGGAGGCGCTTGCGGCGCTGCGACAGGCGCGACGCCGATCGCCTGAAACATCGCATCGGCGTTCGGCAAATCGACGATGCCGGCAATCCGCACATTGGCCGCAGCCACGCCCGGACCATGAATACTTACCGTATCGCCGATGGTCACATGCAGGTTCGCGGCGGTCTGCTGAGCAATCAGAGCACCATCCGGATTACCCAGCAGCAGCCGGAATTGAGCGGGAAAGTCCTGGAAGTACGTGCTTTCAAGACCGAGCACTTTGCCCTGTCCGGTCGTCTGTACGGTTTCTCCTGTCGTCGCTTCGAAGCCGTCGACATCGGCATAACCGACAGCTTGCTGTTTCGTGACGCGCGCGGCCTTTGCGACGGCTGCTGCCGCTTCGTGGACCGAAAGCGCGCCCATCGTCGCCGGTCCTGGTTGCACCTGCCAGTCGACGGGCAGGCTCGCGCTCGCCCGCTGTGTCATCGAAGCGGTGCTTTGCGCGATGAAAGCGCCAAGCGATGCGACCAGCGCGACCGTCACCGCGACGCCAGCCGTCATGCCCGCGAGCCGGCCTCCGCGGTGCCTTACAAGTCCGATAAGCCAAAGGCCAATCATGGCTGTCTCGCTGTCGGCCCGGCTTCGGTGAGCACGCCACGCTCCATGCGCCAGAGCGTGTTCATCCGTGCTGAAACAGCCGGATCATGAGTGGCGATGACGAGCGCCGTCGGCGTGTTGGCAAGATGCGCGATGAGTGCATCGAGCAAGGCCTGCCCGGTGGCCTGATCGAGCTGGCCCGTGGGCTCGTCGGCGAGAATGACCAGCGGTCGTCCGACCGTAGCGCGCGCCATCGCCACGCGCTGCATTTGCCCGCCCGAGAGTTCCTCTGGCAATTTCTGCGCAAGCGCCTCGAGACCGAACCTGGCAAGCGCAGCGGCCACAGCGCGTTTGGCACCGCTCGCGCGGTCAGCGGGATCGGCCGCATCGGCTATCAGGAGCGGCAACGCAACGTTTTCGCTCACCGTCAAAGGCTCCAGCAGGCTCGGCGTCTGGAACACGAGCGAGATCCTTGCGGGCAGCAGCGTGTCGCGCGCACCGAGCGCAGGCCAATCGATCACGCCGCTCGTCGGCGTATCGAGCGCTGCCATCAGGTGCAGCAAGGTCGTCTTGCCACTCCCCGAACGGCCCGCCAGCGCGATGCGGTCTCCTCGATTGAGGACGAAGCTGGCCGCGGCGAGCGCCACGACTTGCCTCTCGCCATGCCGATAGGTGCGGCTGAGCGATCGCGCTTCGATCAGCACGTCACGCATCGTCGAGCCTCCCATCGTGGATGAGGAGCACGCGGTCAGCGCGCGCAGCCAGAGCCTCGCTGTGCGTCGCGATCAGCGCCATGTCACCGTTACCGTGGCATCGCTCGACCAGATGACTCACGATCACGGTTTCGGTTGCGGCATCGACTTCGGCGGTGGGCTCGTCCGCAAGGAGCATCTTATGCTCGGCCGAGAGCGCCACCGCGAGCCCGGCACGCGCCGCTTCGCCGCCGGACAACTGCGACGGATACGCGCGGCGTCGCGCGGCCAGGTCGGTCACATCAAGCAGTGCGTCAAGTTTGTCGCGATCATTCTTGCCAGCGAGCGACATCTGCAGCGTCATGTTGCCCTCGACGGTGAGGTGCTCGAACAGGTTGGCCGACTGCATCAGCAAGCCGATGTGGCGCGCCCGTAAGGCCGCACGCACCGCTTCGGGCCGGCGCGACAGGCGTTGGCCCATCACATCGACATGGCCGCCGTCCGGTTCCTCCAGTCCCGCAAGACACGCGAGGAGCGTTGACTTGCCGCTGCCGGAGGGTCCCAGCAACGCGACGAATTCGCCTGCGCACAGTTGCAGTGAGACGCCCCTGAGCGCGGCGGTCTCGTCGTCTCCGCTGTGGTAGAAGCGGTAGAGTTCGAACGCTTCGAGCCGAGGTAAATCAGCGCCATTGGAACGAATTGGCCATGAGGTTCCATTGGTCGACATTGTCGGCTCCAAGCGGTGCGGAGAGGTCGAGCGTAGCGAGTGTGCCGCCTCGATAGATTAAATACCGGCGATTCTCAAGACGAAGTTGCTTGTTCGTGACCGGGTTCGGTTCGGAATTCGACGTGTAGGTAATCAGCACGGCTGCCCCACTGCGCAGCCATACGTTTTTGATGGCACCGATCCTGATCGCACGACCGGTCCTTGCGAGTTCGGCGGCTTCGCGCGCAGTAACGGACGATACCGTCGGCGCGCTCGCGGCAGGTGCAATACTGATCTCGACGACGTTGTACTTATCGGCAAAGCGCGTCCCGTCGCGGCGTTCCGTGCGCGCCCAACCTTCGGGCACTTTGAGGGAAAAGCCTGCCGGAGACTGGTAGGTTACGAAGACCTGCGTGTCAGGAATGTCGCCCGGCGGATTCTTTTCAGGCGTGGCAGCCTGCCCGGTTGTCGCCAAGATGCTTTCGGCCGCTTGCAGCGTGCAGGGCGAGGCGGCGAACGCCAGCACAATGGCCGAACTCCGCAGTAAGCGCTGACAGGTCAGATGCGGTATCACGATCCCTCCGTGCTTCACATCCGTGCAGGGCGACTCGTCGTGAAGGAACCACTCGTTCGCATGCACCGAGTTACCTATACCATGGTCCGCGAACCTTAGGAAACACTTAGCAAGCTCCTCCGCGTCCGTTGCACGTGTCGAACCGGTAACTCGATCTATACCGACTTTCTCTTTGTTGTGAAGCGCGTCGCGTCGCTTTCCGTGTCGCTACTCGCAAAACAAGCTGTCGAGACCGCATGATTCAATGTCCGCGTGTCCGACTCCCGCTAAGCCGCCTGACCAACAAGTGCTGTGGTAGTTGGATGACTGCGGAAGACCCGCCGCCTGACTCCACAAGATGAATGACCGTGGACTCTGATACTGTTTGCAAGGACTTCCCCCGAAAGTCAAGATCGGGGTGAGCTTGGTTAGCGCCGGCAAATGCGCGGCGTCGATGTTGCGGGTGGTCCAGTTGGTGGCCGGCCATATCGGCTCCCTGTTGTCAGGTGAGGCTTGCGCGTCGAAGCAAGACCAGGAACAGACTGCGTCTTTGCAAACGGCCTTGTTGCCCGGAACGTGCCGGGCGGGCCACGATATGAGCCGCACACGAGAACCCTATTTGAAAACCGGCGAACAGGCGCGCAGTGATACGCCGCGTGCGATGATGACTCGCCAACAGAATCGTCGGTTTCTTCTCCCGTTCGGTCCGACCTCGTCTTGCTATCGCGTCGAGCAGTAGGTGAATCTCAGGCTAACCGGGTCATGCTGTAGCGGGTGATAACGGCGGATGCGTGGGATGGCGTTGCCACGCATCGGCGTCGTAGTGTTCGTTCTTTGCGAGCATCGCCCACAACATCCGGGCATGCTTGTTGGCAATCGCAATCAGCGTCTTGTGATAGCCCTTGCGTTCGTGGAGCTGTCTGATCCACCGTTGTAGCAGGCTTGCGTGCGTGGGATCCGCACGCAACGCCGACTGCAACGTACTTCGGGCGCCCTGAACAAGCAGCGTGCGCAGATAGACGTTGCCGCGCAGGCTGATCTGTCCCAGCCGGGTCTCACCGCCGGAGCTGTGCTGCCGTGGGTGTATGGGACGGCTGTCGGACTAGTGACAGCCCCATGATTGTTTATACGGCAGCCGTCCCTATGGCCCGAGTACTGATTGAGCGGAAGGACGATCTATCTTGGGGTCGTCTGAGAATGGAAAATATTGCACGCGAGGCCGTTACCTGCCGTCTTCGGCGATAACGGCCACGGCCTCGCTCAGTAGCAGCTAAGTCTGCTTGCGTAGCTTCTCCATCGTGCAAATCCCTGCACTCTTTTGAAGAAACATCATGTACCGCTACACCAAACTTTCCCTGCTTGCCATCGCCATGGTCACGACTGGCGCTGTCGCCTACGCCGCCAAAGGCGGCATGGAGAACGACGCCCTGGCGATCAGCAAAGCAAAGATTCCGCTCACCCAGGCTGTGACCGTTGCCGAACAGCACGCCAATGGCAAGGCGTCACGCGCCGAGTACGAGAACTCGAAACAAGGTTGGGTCTACGACGTGGAAGTCGTCAGCGGCGCCAAGGTCTTCGACGTGCGGGTTGATCCTGACAAGGGCACGGTCATCTCGTCTGCCGAGGACAAGGGGGATCACGATGACGACAACGACAAGCAAGACTGACACCGCCAGTGTGGCCGGATGACGCGTGACGCGGTGGTCTGGCCCGGAGACCTCATGGAACATCTCAATCAAACACTCTTTCTATGGCTCAACGCGCCTGAATACCCGAATGCCCTCGTGTTGACGCTGACCACTTTCCTTGCGGAATGGCTTATCTGGATCATTCCTGCCCTGATCGGTATCGGCTGGTTGCGCGGCAACGAGGGGACTCGGAAAACGATGCTCATTGCCACGGCCTCGGGTCTGATGGGGTTGCTCATCAACCAACTCATCGGCCTGGCCTGGTCGCATCCCCGGCCTTTCATGATCGGGCTGGGTCATACTCTCATTCCGCACGTCGCTGATTCATCATTCCCAAGCGATCATCTGACGCTGTGGTGGTCGGTTACCCTTAGCTTCCTGCTTCAGCAAAAGCTGCAGCGCGCAGGCGTCGCATTGGCCTTGTTGGGCGCACCCATCGCCTGGGCGCGCATATACCTGGGGGTTCACTTCCCGCTCGACATGCTCGGAGCCATCGCTGTCGCTGCGCTCAGTGCCTGGCTGACGTTGCGCGCCGCAGACTGGTACCTCGAGCCGAGCTATCAGCTTGCCTTTGGCATCCATCGCAGGCTTTTCGGCAGGCTGATCACGCTGGGATGGGTGCGCGACTGAACCAATGGCTCGGCTAAGCCAGTCTGGTCAGACTGATTACAAGACCTCACATCGGCAGGAGAACACATTGAACAAAATGCCCACGGCCAGCTTCACAGGCTGGCTCAACAAAGTCCCGGAAGTCGCGCTGTCGTTCTGGATCATCAAAATCATGTCCACCACGGTGGGCGAGACGGGAGCCGATTTCCTGGCGGTCAACGCGGGCTTGGGCCAGGGCGTGACACGCACGGTCATGGCCGCCTTGCTGGCGGCAGCCCTACTTATGCAGTTGCGCACCAGCCGCTACACCCCCTGGATTTACTGGCTGACGGTGGTGTTGGTCAGCGTGGTGGGCACCCAGATCACCGACTTGCTGACCGATGGCCTGGGCGTCAGCCTGTACATCAGCACCTCGGCGTTCGCGGTGGCGCTCGCCGCGATCTTCTTTGTCTGGTATCGGGTCGAGCGCACCTTGTCCATCCATGACATCGTGACGCGCAGTCGAGAGCTGTTCTATTGGGCTGCCATCCTCTGCACCTTCGCGCTGGGCACCGCTGCTGGCGACCTGGCCACCGAGGCATTGGGCCTAGGCTTTACGTGGGGCGCGGTGGCGTTCGGTGCGCTGATCGGCATTACCTACGCCGCCTGGCGCATGGGTGGCAATGCGGGACTGACCTTCTGGATCGGCTACATCCTCACTCGTCCGTTTGGGGCCGCGCTCGGCGATCTGCTGACGCAAGCCAACGCGTACGGTGGCCTTGGCATGGGCGCCATGTGGACCAGTGCCTTGTTCCTTTCGGTGATCGTCATGCTCGTGGCCGTTGCACAGAGCGGCATGAACGGAAGCCGCTCTGCGCAAGCCGCCGAGTAAACCCCCTTTCTACTCTCAAGGAAAAATCATGCCCATGCAGCACTCGATCGCTCGTCCTGTGACCGCCGTGTTGGCAGGCCTGCTTCTGGCCCTGGCGGCCGGTTGTTCCAGGCCAGCCGATCAGAGCAACGCGAGCACAGCACCTACCACACCGGCCCAGACTGCCTCGGCACCGCAGGGCAAAGCCGCCTCCAGACTGGGCGACCTGTCGGCGTTCCGCAGCATCGCCGCGGATGCGGCCACCATTGTGGACAAGGGCGATCTGCCCGCAGCCAGGATCCGCATCAAGGACCTGGAAGTCTCGTGGGATTCGGCCGAGGCAGGTTTAAAACCACGGGCAGCCGAAGACTGGCATGTGCTCGACAAGGCCATCGACAAGGCGTTGGCCGCCCTGCGTGCCGACTTGCCGAACCAGGCGGATTGCAAGGCAGCCATGGCGAACCTGCTGAAAGTCTTCGACACGCTGCAAGGCAAGGCCTGATTGGGGAGTGGTCCGAGTCGGTGAGTACCGTCAGTTCGCCCACGGCGGAATCCGTCTACTGGCTTACGATCATGTTCTCCCAGACCTTGGGTACGGCGTGGGTGACGGGACGGCCGACACGGCGGGCCTGGGTTACACACAGGCGCTGCCATCGTGTTCGGAGGGCTGCTCGCCTGGTCGTGGCAGCCTGCTACTGGACCGGCGTGTTCCGCACTCTGCTGCTCTGGGCGGCGTTCATCCTGCCCCGCCCGCAGGGTGCCGTGGTCGATGATTTTCTGGACAAGCCGCTGAGCGCGGGCGGTCTGGCCTTCAGCCGCTATTCGGCATCGGCCGCGCTGCTCGCTTTCATGCTGACGGCTATCCTGCTGTTCAGGCAGCAGGCGGCCAGGACGGCACATTGAACAACGATTGAGAGGAGGGCGGATGCGGGTATTGCTGGTCGAAGATGATCCTATGATCGGTGAAGCCATTCAGGGCGCATTGAAGGACGTGTCCTATGCGGCTGACTGGGTGAAGGACGGGCAGACGGCGCTCGCGACACTGGGGTGCCAGCACTACGACCTGGTGCTGCTCGACCTGGGCTTGCCCGGCAAGGATGGGCTAGAGGTGCTGGCCAGCATCCGTGGCAAGGACAACCCGATTCCCCTCATCATCATCACGGCGCGCGATGGCCTGGATGACCGCCTGCGCGGCCTGGACGGTGGGGCCGACGACTATGTGCTCAAGCCCTTTCAGATGGCGGAGCTGCTGGCCCGGATGCGCGCCGTCCTGCGGCGCAAAGGCGGCACCGCAGTGCCCGTTCTCAGCAACGGCGTGGTATCGCTCGACCCGGCCACGAAGGAAGCCAGCGTCAACGGTGGCCCCTCGGCGCAACTGTCCAACCGTGAGTTCTCGCTGCTGCAAGCCTTGCTGGTTCGGCCCGGGGCTATTCTCTCGCGCAGCGAGCTGGAGGATCGCATCTACGGCTGGGGGGAAGAGGTCGAAAGCAATGCCGTCGAGTTTCTGATCCATGCGCTGCGGCGCAAGCTCGGGAGCGAGATCATCAAGAACGTAAGGGGAGTCGGATGGATGGTCTCAAAAGGCGCTTGAACGAATCGGTTCGGATCAAGCTGTCCTTCACCCTGTCGCTGGCCATCCTCGTGGTGGCCATTGTGGCCGGCGTCTTCTCGTTCCTGTCGGCTTTTGACGAGGCCCACGAGCTACAGGATGACGTCCTGCGCCAGGTGGCGCAGCTCATGGACCGGCAGCGTCTCTCACCGGCCTCTCCAACCACAG
>NZ_CAJHCR010000045.1 GCF_904848585.1 Paraburkholderia kirstenboschensis | reverse complement strand
TCAGCGCTTTCTGCGTCTCACTGTAATAAATCCGGCGTCTCTGCTTCATGTGCAACACTCCTGCTGCTTGCGCAGTCTTCAGTGTGTTGCATCGACCGGTTGAATCCGCCGTCGCATGCCGCCAATCGTCGTCAGGCGGTGACCGGCCAGCTCCGGCTGTTTCAGCGGGTCTGAATGCGGCCACTCGAACAGCCGGTTTAGTTACCAGCCACCCTTTTTCCAAGGAACGGATCTTTCACGAAGCTACCGAGGCCCGCTCGAAACGATGTATTTCAATGTAGTCATACATCGAATGCGGAGCTACGCGAGAGCCTTGTCGTGCAACGCGTTCATGCTCGCACGCCACAAACTATGCATCGTTAGGGTATAGGTCAAGCGATCCCGCCGGGGTCGCTCCGCATTCACTTGTGGAGTTTTCATGGTTGATGCAGCAACACCGGGCGAGGCTGCTGCAGTGCCTGGCTGGCTGGCGCCGTATGCGTGTGGCGAGAAACAGGGGTGGGCGCAAGCCGTAATGGCCTACGCCGACTACTACTGCGTCGATGGCAGTGCCGACGATGATCCTGCTGTTGAGGAGCGTCTGACGATGCACCGCCCGCCGATGGTGGGCTATGCGAGCCGGACGGGCACAAGGCGCAATCTCGATGCGCTTGCGCGTGCCGACTGGCGTCTTCTCGTGTCGGCGAAAGGCGAGCACCGTACCGAAGGGATGCGTTACGCGATCGACAACGGCGCGTGGACCGCATACCAACGCGGGGAACCGTTTGACGAATCCGCGTTTCTCGCGGTTGTCGACAAGCTGGGTGAGCGCGCCGACTGGATCGTCCTTCCCGACATCGTTCAGGGTGGTCTTGCGTCACTCGACTTCTCGCTGGGCTGGATGGAGCGTCTGCGAGGCATGCCCGCACAACTGCTCATCGCGGTGCAGAACGGCATGCAACTCGACGATGTCGCGCCCTACCTCTCGCCCGTCGTTGGGATTTTCATCGGCGGATCAACGGAATGGAAGGAATCGACAGCCGAAGCGTGGGGGCTACTCGCGCGTCGACGTAACTGCCATCTGCATGTCGGTCGCGTCAACTCGGCGCGTCGCATTCACATCTGTGCGGCCGCCGGCGCTGACAGTTTCGACGGCAGCGGGCCGAGCCGTTTCTCCAATGCCTTGCCGCGCCTCGATCGGGCAACGCGGCAGCCGGATCTTTTCGCCGCGGCCGACCAGTCGCTCGAAGAGGCTCAAGCCGCAAGTTTCGGCATGACCTTGTAGTGAACTCATGACTTCTTAACCCTTTCGGGAGCCGATCCCGAAAGGGACGCTCCCATTCCTGTACGGAGCGAACAGATGGACCGTGGTATTCATACCCTGATGGAAAACGCCATTGCGTCGATGCAGTCTTATATCGAGCAGGGCCACGTGCTGGCCGCAGGCGTAAGCGGCGGCAAGGACAGCACGTGTGCGATGGTGCTGATGCTTGAGGCAGTCAGGCGCGCAAAGCAGGTAGCGCCCGACGTCAGGCACTACATAACGTCGTCGGATACGACGATCGAGAACCCGAGCACCGCGAACTTCCTGCATGCGATGCTTGACGAGGTCGCGATGTTTGTGGAGGACAGTGGACTGCCGGTCGAGATCCACGTCACACAGCCTTCACTCGCCTCTCAGTTCGTTGTCTCAACCATCGGGCGAGGTACGCTGGTCCGAACGCCAGAAAATGGTGTGCGGGACGGCAAACGGATGCGTGCATGCGCAGATTCCTGGAAGTTGCAGCCACAAGGCAGGCTTCGGGCGCGTCTTGAAAAGGAGGCGTCGTCGGCCCGCGTGAAGGAAATCATCAGCGTCGTGGGAACGAGGCTCGATGAGTCTGCGGTGCGTCGCGTAGCTATGACCGAGCGCAATGAACAGGCGGATGTGGCGACACGGCAGGCGTCTGGATCGCTGTCACTGTCTCCGCTGAAAGACTGGACGTCTGACGATGTCTGGACGATGCTGGGATGCATGGCGGATTCTTCGCTTGGCTTTAGCAACCCGCTGGAGCCTGCAACCATCGCAAGACTCTCGGATATCTACCGCGCAGGTAATGGCGGCGTCTGCGGTGTCGTGGCAGGCGAGAGCGGCGCGCGGGCTGCCTGTGGGTCGCGGTTCGGATGCGCTTTCTGCGGCGTGACTGGCGCTCGCGACAAGTCGATGGAGTTCATGGTTCAGGAGCCGGAACACGCGCACCTGAAGCCGTTGAACGAGTTCCGCAACTATCTTCTGGCGATCCAGTGGGATCTGTCTCGGCGTGAGCTCGTTGGACGCACGATCAGTGATGCGGGGTACACGCGAATCCAGGCGGATACATACGGCTTCTGGGAGCGCATGCGGATGCTGCGTATGCTGCTTTCGATCGACGCAGACGAACGCGACCGCGCAGAACGGCATTCGGGCGAGTTGGCGTCGGGCCGCATAGCCGATACCGAACACAACCGCGTGTTGTGCGATCCCCAGTTCGAATTCGTCACGCCACAGCAGCTTGTGGCCGTCGATTTCTTTCTGTCGATGCACCACTACGCGCCGCATGCGTTCCCCGCGCTCACTGCGTGGCATGACGTCAACGTGCTTGGCCGCAGATATGCGGTTCCGCACGTCGAGCCGAAGCCGAAGGCAGAGATTGTTCTGCATGGCTGGTACCCGGTGGATCGGTATGACCGTGAGGCACCGACGGTCGGCCTCCGCGACTTTGATGCGGAACAGTGGAATCGCTATCGGCATCCGGAGCGTGCAGGGCGGTACGCGCGTACGTCGGCCGGCGAGCAAACGGTGTATTTTGAGGAGGCCTCGCAGTTTGAGGTCGATGCGGAGCCAGCATGCGAGTTCGTGACCCGCACGTACGACACCGCGTACATGTTGAGGACGCAGCACCATGATGCGATGGAGTCAGCGCGTTTCTGGCTGAACGAAGGCATTGTGAAGCTGCCGGTCGGCATGGCGCAGCGATATCAGGAGATGGCAAAGCGAGGGCAGTACTTCGGCAGGCTCGCCCAGCGTTTAAATCTGACGCCCGACGAGCTGGACATGCACCTGATTGCGAATAGCGTGAGTGACGCGCAGCACACGGCGATGCTAAAGCCGGCGGCGCCGCAGTTTGAGCTTTTCGCCGCCGCAGCCTGATTGGCGTGCGGCAGTTTCTTTCGACATCCCCGGGGCTTACACCCTGGGGATTTTTTTTTGGTTGAGCGGGCGTTTGGGGAAGGGCTCTGGTCGACCCGACCCAGCCGGTCGATTAAGAGTCGCCTCGACGGCAGCTTTCAGAGTACAAGAGACAATAAGCCGCTTACACTTGGACGGCGGGCACTCAGCCTATAAAGGCGTCCCGGGGGATTCAGATCGAGTCCCGGATGCCGTTATTCATTTATCGTTCGTCTTTTAAGGCGGCGCATACCGATGTGTAGAGAGATCAGCTACTGCATCGCGTGCAAGAAGACCTCGGGAGGGCTTGTGGGACCCATCGTTGCCGGCCGCACTTGAGCAAACGCGGGAGCTAGCGCGCGCCTGCCCGCTGGCGGACCTCGATGCGCAGTTCCAGGCGCGCCGCCCGCGCGCGGAGGCCTGAGCCATGGCGAAACCCTACGTCTACGTGCTGGTGCGCGAAGATCTCGCGCCCGAGCAGCAGCTCGTGCAGGCATCGCACGCCGCGCTTGAGGCAGGATTTCGCTTCGAGCCGCCCGGGGAAACCGCGAGTCTCATCGCGCTGTCGGTCCCGGACCTAGCGGCGCTTACCGCGGCCGCGCAGCGCCTGGAGCGCCATGGGATCGAGCACCACCTTTCTTCGAGCCGGACTTCGACATGGGACACTCGGCGCTCGCGACGCGCCCGGTGCACCTGTCGAAGGAGCGCCACCTGATGCGGGCGTATCCGCTCTTTGTGGGCCGGGAGCGCCGCGATGCTGCATGACGAGGTCGGGGAGGGCTGAGAAAGGTGACCGCTCACGGGTGCCTGCTAATGCGCCGCGCACCCGTGAGCGTCAATCAGGTGTTGCAACCGACGCACTGTCTCCATATCCGGTGACGAGTTCGTCGTAAGAGGGTAGCTCAGGGTCCTCCGCGCAGGCTTCCTTGTACAGATCCTTGAGCTCTGCGGCCAGGTGCACGAAATCCATTAAACGCACATCGTCGCCGGCCACGGTTTGCTCATCGGGCAGCTCCCGCAGACGACAGATCTCTGCGTCCACCGCCTGGATAACGAGTGCCAATGACCGTCCACTAAGTGCTAGCATTGCGTATCCTTTTGAAAAGTCCAGTGGCCATTACTGGCTGCAATGGCTCGCAGCTGCCGTTATTCCTTCTTCTCTTCCTTCGCACCATTGCCCAGTTTTACCTGCCTGACGACGGCGGCGCGCGCAAGATTGTCCAACATTCCCTTGTACGAGGCGACAGTCAAGGGAATCTTGGGTTCGAACTGATAATGGCAACCGGCAACGCCACCTTGCCTGATCGCTTTCTTCGGTCCAGGCCCGTCGAGGAGAAGATTTTCGTCGTATTCCGTCCCCTCTGGCACCCAGAAGTATTTCCATCTTCCATAGCCGAGAACGCCTTCAGTGTCAAACATCGACACGCCACGACCCGTCTGGACCTTCCCGTCTTTGATCACCATGTCGGCCGGTCGCTCCTGCTTCTTCCCTTTGCCGTCGACGTAGTACGATTTCTGGAAGGTCGGGTACAGCAAGCCGTCTTTCGGTTCTTGTTCGCCCTCGGTAAAGAAGTCCGAATATTGGTCCTTCTGGATGCCCCGGAAGAGGTTTGTGCCGGTGGTGGGCATGGCGAAATTCCTCCAGATTCAGGACCACCGCGAAGGTGGACATATTTCGGGCGAATCGCACTGGCCGCTTCCTCAGGAGTTCGCGTCGAAACAACTCCTAGACGCAGCCACGTTCTCCAAGCACTCTATAAGATCGGAGCAGACATTCAAGCCGAAATTGCGGCTGCGGGGCCGTGGCCCCCAGTCTGGACAAAGAAAAAGGCCGGCGTTTGCCGGTGTAGCCGTAGGCACTCGGCGCTCGCCACGCGAGGCGTCGGCTGCGTCGGTAGGATTTATTCCATGGTCAGACATTGTGTACGCGAAGGTTGTCGTGCTGACTTTCCGCCGCTCACGGCAAAAGTATCTCGGCGTCTCGCTCCGCAATCCGAACGACTATCTGGCAAAGTGCGGACCACTGGCACGCCGACTATTACTGGCAAATGCCGGCATGAGCGGTTACGTTGTAAACATCCCGCAAGCTGCTTTGTCTGCAGGACTTGAAGTCTCCTTGGCACATATGGAATTTTTTCTTCGGCAGCGCGGAGTTTGCGAAAACGAGTCCGATTCAATTACCGCCCGGAGCCCAGGTGCGGAACCGGTGGGCCGTCGCGAATCAACAGGGGCATTGCGGTGTACTGCCTCGGGGCTGCGAGACAACTGGATTTCCCTCGAGTCGACAATCGCAGTCACTAGCCTTGAAAGCAGACGCGCAAGACGATTTGCGTAGGCGGCAAGTCCAATTTCCACCACGGCCATCGACGCGCCGGATCGCATCGTCCAACGAAGGGCCGCTGTCAGCGGTTAAACCGACTTCCGAATGTCCGCGAAACGGCATGGACGAACGGCCGTGGTTGGCCGACTACTGCCTGTCGGCAAGTGGTCACCCCCGAAAATCCGCGAAGAACGCTCTTTTTTTGGGCGCGACGGTGCGAGAAATGCACGGATTGGAATGGCCCCTGCCAGCTAGATAAGGGACGGTTGATCGCCCTCCTCGGGGGCAGGCGCGGTCCGTACGCGTGGCGGAAGCGGGTATGGCTCCGCCTTCAAGGCATCGGCTGGCAGCAACCGCAGGAAAGATCTGGCTTCGTCAGTGTTTCGGCACGAAAGCCAGTCGACGTGCTCGGATTGCGGAAGGACGACGACGCCGCGCTTCTCGACGCCGGGCTTGTGAAATCGCTTCATCAACGGATGCTCGTCGGCATTGACAGTCAACATGGTCATGGACAAGCCCCGCGAGCCGTCCGGGTTGTCCCACGCGCGCCATAGGCCCGCTATGGCACATGCGCTGTCGTCAGCCAGCCCGATGCGCCAGCGTACAGCCTTCCCCGTCTCATACGATGGCTCATAGAACCTGTGACACGGGATAAGGGCGAGTTGCAGCCGGTTCCACGCTCCGCTGAAGCTGCGCTTCTGACCAACAGTCTCGGCGCGCGCGTTCATCGTGTCAAAGACCTTCACCCCGGGCGGAATCCGCTCCCGTGGGATCATTCCAAAGGTTGCAGCGTCGGTCGATAGCTGACCGTCGATGTGGCGGAAAATCGGGGCAGCGTAATCCTTGTAAGTCTCGCGGCGGTATTCAAAAGAGGGTTTGGGGGACAGGCTGAACGCTTCGAATTCCATCTGTCCGGGCGCTTCATAGCTGGTACACATGACCTTTTCCTCCGTCAGTCGATGGGAGCAGGAATGGGGGAGCGCTCGGGTCCTTGCAGGAAGGCGAGCAGGCGCCGCTGGGCACCCTCGTATTGATGCAGCGGGGCAGTGCGTAGCTGGGCGTCGTGGAGGGCGAGAAGCGCGGTGAACGTGGAAACGCAATCTTCGTCCAGTGACCAGCCGTCCTGCTTACCGCTCTCGTGCGCCTTCATCAACGTGATTTCTCCGATGCACTCAGCGGCCTTGAACAGTTCGACGGGTTCGCCGCCGTACCCGGCGCACTGAAGGAACCACGCCATGTACGTCACGCGGATGAGTTCGTTGACGACACGACCGTTGCCGTGGCCGCGACGCCAGCCGTCCAGCGCGACGTGATACGAGAGGGACCGGTTGCGCGCCAAGGCGGCGTTCATCGGCAACAACTCAGCTTTGGTCAGCGGCTTGCGCGCCATCTTTTTGTCGCTTGCGCGGTTCCGGCTTGACGTCATCTTTCTATAACTCGTTTAAATCACCAGCGTGGCGAACTGCGGAATCAACAAGGTGCGCAGGGGCCTTCTCGTACCCGGCCTCACAGGCCTGAGTCAACGCGGCGGCGACGAGCGCAGTTCGAATCACTTCAGTGTCACGCATCAACACGGCGGCTCCGAGCCGCACAGCGGCTGTCATTCGAATGATGATTGTAGCTTCATGTCGTCTTCGGTCATGTCGATCCGGTAGATCGGGAACCTACCCGGAACCATGACCGGCACAGAGGCCGTTATGCCACCTACCTTGGTGGTCAGAAGATGCTCACCAGGTGGCAGGTAAAGCGACAAGGCTTCGCTAGTGCGTATCGCTGCGGTGGGCTCGCCATCGACCAACACGTCCACCGACACCCCACCAGCAAAGAGCGCGCCGGCATTGCGGACGACAGTAACCCTTTGCCTACCGCTGGCTGGCGTCGTCACATCTTGAGCAAGGATGCGCTCTTTCGGTACAGGTGTCGTCTCGGACATCGGCACCAGGTGTGTCGCGCACCCACCGAGCGCTGCGGCACAGATGAGCGTTATCAGCATGCAGCGCATCACAACCCCCGTCGTGTAGTTGAAAGGCTGTAAGTATGCTGCATCCGCTCAGTTATCCCGGAAGGTGTTGCTTCTCTTGAGTAGAGTGTCTTTGACTGGCTGACTCAACCGCGAGCCGCAAGAGCGCGCTCGATTTTCTTATCAGTCTTGTACTGGCTCAAAGCATAAACCGACCATATCGCGGCCGGAATCCAGCCAATGATAGTAATTTGCAAGATCAGGCAGATGATTCCTGCAATGGGGCGGCCGATCGTGAAAAATTGAAGCCACGGAAAAACGAGAGCAAGCAACAGACGCATTTTGATCCTTGTGTGGTTAAGTAGAGAAAGCCGCTAGCAATCCGCTGGCGATTGAGGCGAACGCTCGCCGCAATTCGGTCATTGGAATCAGGGTGGTCAACTCAGCGCGCAATTGTTATCGCGCGCGCACCGGAAGTACTCCGGATCTTCTTTCTCAAGGCGTTCCAGCTTTCCGGTGGCAGCAAGCACGGCCTGCAAGGGCAACTGATGCATCATCCGGTCATACTCGTTGACGATCGTTGTCAGCCCGGCCACCAGCGAGGCTGGCACGGTCCAATCGCTTCGTTCGTTGCCGCGTTCGAGCAGATGAACAACGCTCCGGCCGGTCTCGCGGATCGTGTCCAGCGACAAAGTGCCTTGCCCTTCGGCCGTCAACATTTCGGTGAGCAGGATCACCGACTGCAGGTTAAGCAATGCAGTTTCGTCCCGGTGGCCCGAGCGGATCGCTTCAAGGCCAATGCGGATTTGCAGGACGATTTTATCTGCCTCGTCGTGTGCGAGAGGTGATTTTAGCAAGCGTTTCTTCGTGGCCTGTGCCGCGCTCGCGTTGGCCAGTTTCCTGCGTTTCTTCGATACGGGCATCGTGTTTCCAGACCTAAATGCTGTTCTCGCATGTGCCAGCCGCCGGCACCGGCGAAGCCAGCGTCGCGATTAGCGTATAGCCCGGATACTGTTTTCGCGCCGTGCCGGAAAACATCGCGATATCGGCGTTCTCATCGTCGGCAGTGACGATGGCGTGGATCGGCTTGATGACATCCTTGGCCCCGTCCTGCCGCAAGACGCCCGAGACGATGAACCGTGCGGGCTGCCGGACATGCCAGCCGATGCGCGCGCCGCGCTCTTTCGATGAGGCGGGTGCTGCGCCTTGCAGGCCGATGACAGCGATGAAAGAGCCAACGATCAGCCCTTTGATTGCCGTTGTTTTGAGATGCTTGCTCATGCTTCCAGATGCGATGCGGTCGTGTCGCGCCATAATTACCCCGATAGATGTCATTCCATCGTACTGGCGCGAACAGGTTGTCAAGCTCGCTCCCCGTTGGTACTGAGAAAAGCGGGGAGCGGATTGCGGCTCACTGGTTATGGGCGGGAATCGTCCGAAACTGAATGGCGACCTGGCGAAAAGCTCGCCGGTATGGAAAGTGCGTGCAAGGTCAGTGGCCGCACCTAAAACTTGCGTTCTCGCCCACGGCCCGGGCGAAGGGGGAGAATCTTATGACGCGTCAGGATTTCGTACGCCAGCTTGCAATGATGCTCCGGGATCTGCCAGTGGGCACCACTGCTGACCTGAATGACTGTATGGTCGCCTACTGGAACGGTTATTCTGTGGTCTTCGCCTTCCTGTGTGAGCGCGGCACAGGCGTCGTTGACGAAGAGTTTGACATTGACGATTACGTCTGGGATGACTGGCAACCGACGTTGGAAAACTGGGTGGCCCAACCTGTTTTCAGCAGCCGTCCCGAAATAAAGCTGTGGCTGATGGATGCGCCGCCGCACGAGGCTGGTGCGTGAAATGGGGCGCTGGAGCCGGGGCCGCGCAAAAGCGGTAGCCGTACCGCCGCAAGCAGAAGGCGGGACAGGCTTGCCCGCGCTCATCCAGCCGCAACTGGCGACACTGGTCGACCGGGCTCTGTCAGGTTAATGCGTCTGGGCTACCTGTGTGGCGTAAGAGTAGTTATCCTTATCAGATAACTTCCTTGATCGCGGAAGAAACAGTCCAATCGTGCCATTTAGCGAATCGTTCTTTGAGTATGGCGCGATGACGTGCCGCGTTCATCTGATGTCTGGGCAACGCGAAGTGCTGCCGGATCGGGCCGAAGCATGAGAGAAATGCCTGCGTGCGGCGCGCATCGCGAAAGCCGCACATCTGGCGCTCGCGCCTGCGGGTCGGCTGGTGGCTGTTCTCGGCGCGATTGTTCACGCGTGCAGCTGCTTTGACGAAGACATGCTTTACATAAGCGAGCTCGGGAATGTCAGCCTTTGCAGCGGGATAGCTGCGCAGTTGGTCGGTAACAATCTTGCGCGGCACCGGGTTTGAACGCAGCACGCGCCGGAAGAAGCGCTTTGCCGCGGCCTTATCGCGCCGCTTTTGCACCAGCACATCAAGTTCAGCACCGTGCTCGTCGACCGCTCGCCACAACAGATACGGCTCGCCGCGTAGCATCACGAACATCTCATCCATATGCCATATGCTGCCCGGCCTGGGCCGCGCCGCTTTGGCGCGCCGGGCAAATCCAGCGCCAAATTTGTCGCACCAGCAGCGGATCGTTTCGTACGTAACCACGACACCGCGCTCAAGCAACAACTCCTCCACGTCGCGCAGGCTCAGGCTAAACCGAAAATACCACCGAACCGCGCAGCTGATGACGACCGCGGGGAAACGGTGACCGTGATAAAGCGATTTCGTTTTCTTCATCACTTCATTTTACCGCCGCTGCCCCAGCAACCTGACAGTGCCAACCAGGCTTATGGCAACAACAATCTGCTGCAGCTGCTGGAATTGCAGCTCGAACTTGAACACATCGATCAGAGCGCGATCAACAATATCAGCGAAGACCGGCTGAAGCAATATAACGTGATCCTGAAGGAGCAACTCGGCGAACTGGATCAGGAAATCCTGCATGTCGAAGCGCGATTCAGGCACGCCTATGGAATTCCACCATTCATCGACATCTCGCCTGACACCGTCGTACGCAATCTCGCCAGTGACATCGCAGGAATTCAGCAAAGCGTACGCGACCTGAAACAAGACCTGCTGGTGTTCGAAGAGATCAGGACACTCAAGAGCTGGCTCAAGAGTGTCAAACATCAGAATGCAACGCTTCACTTCGGCGAAATGCCGTTCTGAGCGATTTCGAAGTTCGTGCCCCGAAAATCTCGAGTGTGCTGAAATTCGCGCTTAGTGCGGCTGCAAAGCCGATGAAAGATAGTTGATGAAAGTTCAATACGGAGAAGATGTGGCGAATCACTCTGGCCCCGAGTCATGCGGCGTGCATCGTGAGGTGC
>NZ_CAJHCR010000044.1 GCF_904848585.1 Paraburkholderia kirstenboschensis | reverse complement strand
CCAAACGACAAAAAGAGGAGGAAATCGACGCACCAGAATGATGTTTCTGAGCATCAGGGGTGGGTCAATTCTAGATGCAAAAAGTGGGTCAGTTCGCGGTGCAAATCAACACTCCCATCGATCGAAAGCGCCTACGCCCAAGGGTATCGCCGGATCATCTACACGCCGAGCTATAGCCGTTCTGACCATTTGCTGGGCGCGAGCAAAGACGCGCTGTTGATCAGCGGTGCCTATGGCAGTGACCTCGCGCAGGTGTTCATGGCTTCGTCGCGCTACGGTGGCACAAAGGACGAGGAAAGCCTGCTGAGCCGCATTGTTGCCATTGCCGCCACTGTCGATATCCCAACCAGCAGCAACGGCACCGCGTCTGTCGCAGATCTTTACATCGCCAACGGGCGCGCCCTCGGAACCCTGAAGCGCTTCAAGGAGGCCGACGAGTTCATGGCCGCCCACCGCCTTGTGCGTTGGGAAGACGAGCTGACACGCCTGCTCGATGCCGGGTCGGTCACGCACGACGCTGTCAAGGAAGCGTTCCCGCGCAGCCATGGGATCGACGCCTTCTTGGCCGAACACGCGGCAACGCGTTCGGGCCAAACAGCGTGAGGCGAAAGGGGCGCGGCCTCTTGGCCGACGCCCCTCCAGCACCCACGGGCTGCTCCATGGACGTTGCCTGATTTCTCAACCGCCGGCTGGTTTTCATCCGCCAGCGCGAACGACGTCGGCTGCGACCGGCCGCCTCGGGCAGCAGCCGGCCAGGAACCGTCATTCGCCAATCTCACCGTTTGGACGTTCGGATGTCGCATCCGCCTCCGCAAACGGCCATTCAAGGGCCGGGGTGAACGCATCCTGCTCCGGGAAGCTCAGACGACAGTTCACCGCCGGCTATTGGAAGTACTGTCGGCAGTTGTGCTCTAAGGGGTTTGCTGTCCGCGGCCTGCCAGATTGTCAATCGGCAGCGCTATGCGACTCGCGCCCGTCTGTCACGCGCGCGCAAATTGCATTTGATATTCGTACGGCGAAAAACCCGTTTTGCGCTTAAACAGCTCTCGAAACGTACTGGTATTCCCATAGCCCACGCGCTGACTGACCAATTCGAGTCCGATAGGCTGCGACTCCAGCACTGTCTGGCGATCTCGATGCGCAGGCTCTGCAGATACGTCACAGACGCAAGGCCACCCGCCTGTTTGAACCGGCGGTTCAGCGTCCGTTGCTGACCGCAAGCCACTTGGCAAGGGCGCTCAGCCGGAACCCTTGCTCTCGGTTTCGACCCGCGCGCCATCGCTTTTCGGTTCAGAAGGTTGGCGGCATTCTGAACGTCGCTGGGGCCCGCGACGCCCGACGCCAGCGTCCCGTCATTAGACCCAGATGCGGATTGTGATTATTTGCGCAGATGTCCGTTATTCCTCGAATAATGGCGATGCTGCCACTGTCACGACCCTCCGTAAAGACCGATGATCGCCTCACCGAACATCGACGGAGCTTCAAGATGAGATTCAACGATACAGCGCCAGTTCTCACGCCGGCCGGCGGCCTGCCGTTCTGGCTTGCCAGACTGGCCGCGAATGCGACGCTTGAAGCGACGGTCCTGAAGCGGCCGGTCGAAGGACGGCCTGACATCCTCGCGGTCATTCAGCATGCCGTTTCGCTCTACGAATTCCAGCAGCACAGCTACAAGGGCGAAATAGGTGAGCGGCTCTACGTGGAGTCATATCGCTCGCAGATTCAGGGCGTGCCGATCGAGACGCTGCTTGTCGCGCATTTGAACGAACAGGGTGAAGCAGATTCCGTGGTGATCAATCATCGCCCGCTGAACGCCGCATTGCTGTTTTCGAAGCTTATGTGGGAGAGGGTCGATGAGCGATTTCGCGATCTCTATCTGAGCGGACCCGAAGCCGACGCAATGAATGTGGCAGCGAAATAACAACGTATTCACAGCACGTGGTCGTCGACGCACTCTGAAATTTGACCTTCACTACATTGCATATCCAACACGGACCCGACATGTCATTAGATGTTCAGCATGCAGCGAATAACGCCGAGAGCGGCGAGATCGCACGGAACTGTCTGCTCACGCGCACGCGGCAGATTTCCAGGGTTTTGACCTCGATCTACGACGACGCACTACGGCCGTTCGACATCAACGCGTCACAATTCACGCTGCTTGTGCTGATCGTCGAATTCGGGCCGCTCAGCCGGTCGGATCTCGGGCGCCGCAATTGCCACGACCGCACGACGCTGACCAGAAATCTGCGGCCTCTGATGTTGCGCGGACTGGTTCGCGAAGATGCACCAGCAGACAATGGCCGCAGCCGCCTTCTTTCGGTCACGCAACAAGGTCACGCATTGCTGCGCGACGCCGCCCCCGGATGGTTGGCCGCACAAACACAAGCCAAGGCGCTCGTTGGCACGGTCGGCGCAGACGCGCTGATGGGCATTGCGGGAATGTTGCCGTATCGCACGAGCTAATTTTTGTCACGAATGTTGCATATGCAACACCACCCGGGCGTTTCGTGCCCATCCTCTTTTGTCATGGAGTCTGCAATGAAAGTCGTCAAAGCCGCCGCGGTACAGATCAGCCCAGTGCTCTATAGCCGTGATGCAACCGTCGCGAAGGTCGTACAAAAGATTCACGAGCTGGGTCAGAAGGGCGTGCAGTTCGCCACCTTTCCGGAAACCGTGGTGCCTTATTACCCGTACTTCGCGGCCGTCCAGACGGGCATCCAGCTTCTTTCCGGCACCGAGCATCTGCGACTGCTCGAACAGTCGGTGACCGTGCCGTCGGCCGCAACCGAGGCGATTGGCGAGGCGGCGAGAAAGGCAGGCATGGTGGTTTCGATCGGCGTCAACGAGCGTGATGGTGGAACCATCTACAACACACAATTGCTCTTCGATGCCGATGGCACGCTGATCCAGCGCCGCCGCAAGATCACGCCCACGCATTTCGAACGGATGGTCTGGGGCCAGGGCGATGGGTCAGGTCTTCGCGCAGTGGATAGCGCGGTCGGCCGCATCGGCCAGCTTGCCTGCTTCGAACACAACAATCCGCTCGCGCGCTACGCGATGATGGCCGACGGCGAGCAGATTCATTCAGCGATGTATCCGGGTTCGGCGTTCGGCGAAGGATTTGCGCAACGAATGGAAATCAACATCCGTCAGCACGCGCTGGAGTCGGGCTGTTTCGTCGTCAATGCGACGGCATGGCTCGACGCCGATCAGCAGGCGCAAATCATGAAAGATACGGGTTGCGCAATCGGCCCCATTTCGGGCGGCTGTTTCACCACGATCGTGACACCGGACGGCATGCTGATTGGCGAACCGCTGCGCTCGGGCGAAGGCGAGGTGATTGCCGATCTCGACTTCACGATGATTGACCGGCGCAAGTTGTTGATGGATTCCGTAGGCCACTATAACCGGCCAGAACTGCTGAGTCTGATGATCGACCGCACACCGACCGCACACTTTCACGAACGTACCGTTCACGCCAATCCGGTTGCGGAACTGGCAACGGACGATCTGCGCACCACGGTTGCGTGATCAGATGTAGCGAAAACGCTGCTCGCAGCTCGAATCCGGGTGGAACAGGTGTGGATCTTCAACTACTTTCTAGAACGAGGCTTGCGGCACGTTGTTTGTCAATGCCGTTCGTCGTTAGATGGTCCGGCCTGTGGCCATCATCAGCAAGCACTGAAAAGCTGATCTGAACAAGCACTCCGCCGACACCCGATCGCCCTTAAGTGTGCATATGCATAAATTGTCCAGTACTGATGCAGAGGTAAAAACCATGAACATTCAAACCAGCCAGCAACGCCGTATTCTCGTCACCGGTGCGGCCGGCGCGATCGGCGGCATTGGGCGCAATGTCACGGAAATGCTGCTCGCCAAAGGGCACAAGGTACGCGCTCTGGTTCGCCGCGAAGACGAACGCGCGGAAGATCTGCGTCGGCTCGGCGCCGAGGTCGTGATCGGCGATCTGACGGATCTCGCCGCGATGCATCGCGCAATCGAGGGTTGCGCGCGGATCTATTTCGGCATGTCGATTTCGGCTAACTATCTGGAAGCGACGGCCAACGTCGCCGCCGTGGCGCGTCATCACGGAATCGAAGCCCTGGTGAACATGTCGCAAATGACAGTCACGGAAATGAGCATCACTGCGAGCACCAACAGCCCGCAGCACAAACAACACTGGTTGGCGGAACAAGTGCTCGCATGGTCCGGGTTGCCGGTGGTCACGATGCGGCCCACGGTTTTTCTCGAAGGATTTTTCCTGCGGCTTGCTGATGCGGGGGTGCGTGATCGCGACGAGCTGGCATTGCCGCTCGGCGCGAGCCGCACTTCGCCGATCTCAGCCGTCGACGTGGCACGCGCCGTCTCCGTCATTCTCGACAATCCTGCTCCCCACATCGGACAGATCTATAACCTGACCGGCCCCGAGTCGGCCGATCTTGAACACTATGCGCGCGCGTTTTCCGACGCGTTGGGCCGGCCGATCCGTTACCGCGACGTGCCACTTTCCGCATGGACCACCACGCTGCGGGAAGCCGGTGTACCGGCGCACCTCGTCGACCATCTCGGCGTGATGGCGGAGCTGCATACGCAAGGAAGGTACGACCGCATGACCGACGATTTATCGCGGCTCACTGGTCAGGCGCCGATGGACATGCGGCAATTCGTGCAACTGCACGCGGCCGAATTCACTCGCGGCAAGATCGCTACGTAACGCATTCGCTGTCACGCAGAAAAAGTTCTAACGCGATCGCAATCGGTCGCGCGTGAGATTACAACGCGACCATCGAGAACATCGCTTTATCGACAATCAGGAAAATTATGTCAGAGAAGATGCTTGCACGATCCCTTTCCCGGCGCCGCTTCGTGAGTGTGGCCGCGGCGGCCGTCGCTGCAGGCTCATTTAGCCGACTTGCTTTCGCAGACACGAATCAGGCCATTACTGATGCCGCCCAGGCAGGCAGTGGCGACAAGTCCGCGATCCGTCCGCTGCGAATTCACGCACCTGAATCTCAACTCGTCGATTTGCGGCGACGCATCAAGGCAACGAGATGGCCGGATCGCGAGACGGTCAGCGACGATTCACAAGGCGTCCCGCTCGCGCTGATGCAAGAACTCGCCCATCGCTGGTCTACCGATTACGACTGGCGCAAGGTCGAAGCGAAATTGAATTCGCTGCCAAATTTCGTGACAGAGATCGACGGCGTGGACATCCATTTCATCCACGTGCGCTCGAAACATGAAAACGCGATGCCGCTCGTGGTGACGCACGGCTGGCCGGGTTCGGTCATCGAGCAACTGAAGATCATCGATCCGCTGACCAATCCGACGGCCTATGGGGCGAGCGCGTCGGACGCCTTCCATCTGGTGATTCCGTCATTGCCCGGTTATGGTTTCTCCGGCAAACCGAGGGAACTGGGTTGGGGGCCGGAGCGGACGGCGCGTGCGTGGGTGACGCTAATGAAACGCGTGGGCTATCCGAAATTCGCCGCGCAAGGCGGCGATCTGGGCGGCATTCTCGCGAACGTGATGGCCAAGCAGGCGCCGCCCGAGTTGATCGGCATTCACGTCAACTTTCCGGCGACGGTTCCGGCGGATATCGCCAAAGCGCTGCAAGTCAACGCACCTGCGCCGGCCGGACTCTCCGCAGAGGAAAAACTCGCATACGACCAACTGAGCGCGCTGTCAAAGAAGCGTGCGTACGCTCTCGAACAGGGTACTCGCCCGCAAACGCTATACGGACTCGCGGACTCGCCGATTGCGCTCGCCAGCTGGCTTGTCGATCACCCCGACGGCTACGGACAACCGGCAGCATCGATGACGTCGGCGGTACTTGGACGAACAGTTAACGGACATTCGGCAGGCGACCTGACACTGACCGACGTGCTCGATGACATCACGCTCTACTGGCTGACCAACACGGGCGTTTCGGCCGCGCGGTTCTATTGGGAATCGCACACCAATTTTTATGCCGCCGCTGATGTGTCCGTTCCGGCCGCCATCAGTGCGTTTCCCGGTGAAAACTATCAGGCGCCGCGCAGCTGGACCGAGCAGGCATATCACAACCTTATCTATTACAACCGGCCTGAGAAAGGCGGGCACTTCGCGGCATGGGAGCAACCGCTTCTGTTTGCGCAGGAGGTCCGCGCGGGATTGCGACCGCTGCGCGGGTAGCGGACGGAAGGTGACTTCGTGGATCTGTCAGCGGCCTTGGAAAGCGGGAAAGGGCCTGGGCTGCATCGACGCAGTCGCCGCTAATGCGCGTTCCAGTTTTTACGATGTCAGCCTATCCGCGGCCGTTGGCTCGGGCATGAGCAATTCACCAGTGAGGATTTGCAATGAAGAATGCACCAGATGGCGTACGCGAACACCAATTGCACGACCAGACCGGCCGCGCGACTGACGATCGTGCTTGCCGCCTTCGAACCGGAGGATCAGCCGCTCACGTCGCGGCACCCGGACGTCCTCGATTACTTCCACGCGCGTGGGCTTGCTACTACTAAACATCGTGGTCAACTGGCCGAAGGTTCCGCCTACATGCCGATGGTGGAGGTTTGATGAAACGCCTTTTTCTTAACCTGGTAACAGCCTCAGTGCTGTTCTCATCTGCTGGAGTTTCTATGTCGCAAACTACTCCGATGCCAACCACGCCAACCACGAAGATCCTGGCGATTGGTACTTTTCCACCGGGCACGGACATGCAACTTGTCCAGCACACTCTTCCGAACGAAGTTCGCGAGACGGCGCAGCTCTACCTCGAGGGCAAGATTGACCAGTGGTATTCATTGCAAGACCGGGCTGGCGTAGCGTTCATCCTGAACGTTACGGACGTAGATCAAGCACATGAAATGCTTGAGGCACTACCCTTGGGGAAAGCGCACTTAATGACATTCTCGCTCTTTCCAATAGGCCCATTGAAGCCGTTAAGTAAGCTATTGAACCCTGCTCCCCAGTAGAAAGCGCCAGAGCGTAGTCCGCCGCCTGAACGGCGGCGTGGGCAAGCGTCTACGAAACAGACATATTGCCGCCCGCGGCGCGGTAGCGCGCTGGAGTAACGCCGATAAGTCGCTTGAAAATACGCTGGAATGCCGCATCCGACTGATAGCCGACCATCTCGCCAATCTCGGCAATGGAAAGCCCGGATTGCAACAGGGTACGGCCTGCGAGCGTCATGCGTACTTCGGTCAGCACGTCGGTGGCGGAACGGCCAATCGCTTCCTGAAACTGACGTACAAAGGTAGCCCGCGACATATTGCAGAGTGCCGCAAACTGGTCAAGCGTCCAGTCTTTCTCGGGCGATTCGAACATGGCCGACACAGCCGCCTGCAACCGTGGGCGTCCTGCCAACGCCAGCAATCCGTGCGGTGCCTACGGGCCTGCGCTCGCAAAGCGCAAAGTCAGTGCAAACAGTGCGGCCGACAGATGGCTAACCAGCATTTCACTTCCCGGACCCTCGTCTAGTGCCTCCTCCCTCATCAGTTCGATCAGGCGGCCCAGACGCGTGCCGGCGATGCTCGCCGCTGATTGTTCAGCGTCTTTCCCGTCGTTGGGTGCGGTATTTGTTGTGCGCACGACGAGGCGGTCCGGTAGGTGGTCTCGCAGCAAGCGGTCGGGCACCGCACCCACCAGGAAACGGCCGCACAGGATGTCGGCCTTGGCTCCTGAACCCTCGTTCTCTTCAATCACAAGCGACCCATTTTGCCGTGCGATCAACGGCATCGCCGACTCTCCACTGCCATCATGAATGCGGTGAGCGCCACCAGCTGGGAAAATGATGATGTCGCCGGCAATGATCTGTTCAGGCGCGGCGCTCCCATATTCCAGCACCGCGCTTCCGGACAAGAGCACGTGATAAGGAATCTCACGAATGGCGGCAGTCTCTTGAGCGAACGCCCACGGCGCGCCCAGATGGCAACGCACATCTAGACGTCCGCTGACAGGAATGAGGGAGAGGACTCGACTTAGCAGATCCATATGAGCCGCTTGAGCAGGTTCTTGCGCCGGTCGGCAACTGGCGCTCTGAGCGCCTCGGGATTCGGTGGTTGCAACGAGAGACAAAAGATTCTACCTGAGCACCTGCATTCCCGCGCGAACGTACTGCCCTTGGCTTATTGCGCCCGCTCATGTCAAGGATGCGCTGCATGGTGACTGCAGCCGGATCGACACTCTGCGTTCCGACGATATGTTGAATGCGCCAGGCGCATGCCATCGCCCACGACAACGTATTCGATGGTCAGACCTGCCCCGTAAGTTCGCAGAGGCGAATACAGGCGATCACTTTGTATCGGGACGGGAACCCACGCCGCGTGCCAATCTCGGTGATGTCTTCGGAGCCGGGTATCGCGATGGCTGACGCCCGACACGCCAGCCGTAACCGATGGAACGCAAACATCGCAAACAGGGCGCCGAGCTGACGCCCTGCTCACCGTCGACCGGCGATTCAACCATAGTCGACGTTGCTTTGGTGACGCTTACGCGACAGCGGGAAAGTCCAACGTTGTATCGTTCACCCGATTCACGAGATTCGTGAACGTGATGGCTGCAACGGCGAGGCACACTTCGATCACTTGTTGTTCCGAGTAGCCGGCATGACGTACTGCATGCAGTTTGGCGGAGTCGACCGTTCCGGAAGTCTTCACGAGCGCATGGACGAAACTTACCAGTGCGTCGCGCTTCGCGTCACCGGTTGCGGCGCCAGCGCGGATCTGCTTCATCGCTTCCTGCGACAGACCGGCGACCTTGCCCATCAGCGTATGGGCGGCCACGCAGTAATCACAACCAGAAGCCTCGCTGACAGCAAGCTTGATGGTTTCGATATCCGCTTCCTTGAGGCTGCCGCTGCTGATCACGCCGTCCAGTGACAACAGGGCACTGAGGGCAGCCGGGCTGTGAGTGCCAATCGTGGCGAAAGCGTTCGGCACCTTGCCGACTGCTTTTTTGATTTGCGAGAAAATTTCGGCAGTTACGCCGGTAGCGGCTTGGGGATTAATCGTAGTAAGACGGGACATTGCTGACTCCTTGAAGCTGGGTTGATTGGCTAGCCATGTCGTATGGCATGGGAGTCAGTGTAGAGAGGACGGCGGCGGTCATGAATGCCGCCGCAGCACAGATTTATGCTTGAAAGGCTCAACGATATCTGACCTGCTGCGGACGAGCCGCAGCTTCGGGGGCGAGTTCTGGTGTATCAAACAAGGTTGCGGAATGGATAAAATGACGCGGGCGCTCGCGTGTTGTGCCGAGAGACGCCGCCTCAGCCGCGTTTGCTGCCTTGCTCGCCTTCCACCTGTGCCGCTACTGCCCGCGAAAACCGCATTTGATATTCGCTCGGAGACAACCCGGTCTTGCGCTTGAACAATTGCCTGAATGTGCTGATATCGCCGTAACCGACACGTTGGCTTACCGCCTCGAGCCCAATGGGCCGCGTCTCCAATAAACGCTTCGCGACCTCGATACGCAAATTCTGTAGGTACGTCAAAGGTGCGAGACCCACGGCCTCCTTGAAACGGCGATTGAGCGTGCGTTCGCTGACCGCAAGCGATGCAGCCAGATCGCTTAACCGGAATCCCTGTTGCAGCGTCGCCTCCATCTGCTGCTGAGCGCGCGCAACGAGCGTGTCGCTATGTCCGTGGTCGTGAAGAAGCGTTGCAAAGGACGCCTGCGAAGTCCGGTTCATGTCGATCAACAGCGCTTTCGCGGTCATCGTGGCGAGTTCTTCGCTGGCGAGTGTTTCGACGAGTTGCACCGCGAGATTCAAATACGACGTCACGGAACCGCCCGAGATGATGCCGTCTTGCGCGACAAGCACTTCCTGTGCACGAACTTCGACACGCGGATAGCGACGCGCGAAGTCCGCAGCTCTCGCCCAGTGGGTTGTAGCTGCGCGGCCATCCAGCAGGCCGGCCTCCGCAAGCAGATAATTGGCCGTGCAGTAAGCCGCCAGCACTGCCCCTGCCTTGCGTTGGCGCCTCAGCGCCGAAGTCAGCTCCTTCAATTGCCCGCGGTCCCCGATGAACTCGTCGATATTCGAGAAAAACGGTGCCGTCAGCAGAATGGCGTCCGCGCGTTTGCGTGGGTCGATCTTGCCGTCGACCTGAATGGTCTGGCCCGAGGCAGCCTTGACAGGTTGCCCATCAAGGGATTCGACGCGCCATACAAATTTGGGCGCGAGTGCCGTGCCCGTCGCAGCCTTGCGCGCATGAAACTGATTGGCCGCGCTGAAGACGTCAACCGGGCCTGCGACGCCGGACGCGAGGATTCCGTCATAGACCCAGATGCGGATGATGGCCATTTCTCGTGTCTGAAATTGCTTGAGAAAAGGTGATTCTGTCATTTTCACCCGCGCGAGTAAACCCTGATTATGGGCACATCCAATAAACTGAAAGCAGGGACAGCGCCACACCTGTGATCAATGCAAATTAATGCACTGTGACACGAAACCGCGGTGACGCCCAACGCCGAAACGCGACTCGACAAGGAACTGACGGACATCCTCATCACGGCGGAAGGCTACGGTTCAGCCAGCCCGATTGCTCAGCACGTGGCTGGATCCAGCCTCATCGCCACGCTGCGATCTATGCAGGGGCGAACGCGCAACGACAATCCGGTTTCGGTCGGTGCTGACCGCTCAACATGACCTGTTCGCTTTGCGCCACCCGATGACCACGGCGAGGATGCGGCGTCTAACGAGACTCGTCGATCTGTATCGTGTGCTCGTGCTCCTGAACGGGAAGCCATTGAGACTTCGACTCCGGACGGAGCTTGTGCCCAAGCCGAGAATGCGTAAGTGCAGTGCGTCCGATGCACATCGGAAGCAGCCATTGAAGCCACGATGGCCTGAACGGCCGCTCCGGGTGGCGGATTCAACCGGTCGATGCAATAGTTTGCTGGAACCGTTCGGCAGGCGTTTCGTAGCCCAGCGTCTTTCTCGGACGCTCGTTCAATCGTCTTGCCACGGCATTG
>NZ_CAJHCR010000043.1 GCF_904848585.1 Paraburkholderia kirstenboschensis | reverse complement strand
ACGCACCGCGCAGCTGATGACTGCGGCGGGAAAGCGGTGACCGTGATAGAGCGAGTTCGTCTTTTTCATCGCGACATCTTACGCGACCGCCACGGTAACGTGACAACGCCGTTTCTGGCTAAAAGTCAGTTTCAAGGGGTCCTCGGCGATGTCGTTGCGTCTGTCGGTTCTTAACGACGTACTGCCAAAATTCTTGAGCATCTAGACGGGGGCGTCGCGCCGGACAGCTTGCCGTCAACGCGATCGCCCAAGTCACGGCACCCGACAAGCTTGCGGTGATCTTCGTGTATTGGAGCAACGGCGCGGCCGTTTGACTCAGCGATGTCGCGACGGTCACCCTGGATTCGCTGGGGGGCTCGGATTCAACCCTTCCGTTTCCTGCCGCTCGGTAGCCTCACTTTTGTAACAAACGGCTATCAAGATCTGTCCGCACAGCGCACAAGCGTCACTGGTATGACCACGACGTAGCCCGCGTGCTTCGTTCCGCGGCACGACGTTTCGAGCCGCGCGACGTGGTCTCTTCTCCTCAAGAGCATCTCGGCCGTTAAAAAAACTGGTATTACCAGCCTATGCGAGATGGACAGTCGCAGTGAGTTGCTGCAAGAATTCCCGGCGTTCAGGCGTTCGATGCCTCGCTTCGCATGCGCTGAGCCGCATGCGTTGGAAACAGCGACCGCCCTAGCGAACATAGATCGAGACCCGGTTCGCGAAACCAGGGTCCGCAAAGGAGACACAATGACATCTGCTGTAGCCGCACCTCTAGCTCCAGTCTTTTCTCAGCCGCTCACGCCAGTCGGGGACTCCCTCCTGCTTTCATTCCTCGTCGCTGCCGTGCCGATCGCCGTGGCGCTCGTGATGCTCGGTCTGCTGCGCCGTCCAGCATGGCAGGCTTCGCTGGCCGGCTTGATCGCCGGGCTCGCAATTGCGATAGGCATATGGAAGATGCCCGTTTCCATCGCGTTCGATTCGGTCGCTGCAGGCATGGCGCTCGCCCTTGTTCCCGTGATGTGGATCGTGGTCAACGCGCTTCTCCTCTATAACATCGCGGTGAAATCCGGGCGCTTCGATCAATTTCGGCAGTGGATGCTGGATCATTTGCCTAACGACCGACGTCTCGTGCTGCTCGTCGTCGCCTTTTCGTTCGGCTGCCTGCTGGAAGGGATTTCCGGCTTCGGCACGCCTATCGCGATCACGAGCGCGCTTCTCGTCGGGTTGGGCTTTCCGGCGCTGGAGGCTCTCACCTATACGCTGATCTTCAACACCGCCCCTGTCGCGTTCGGGGCGCTCGGTGTGCCGATTACCGTGCTGGGCGCGGTCTCGTCGCTTCCGGCGCCGACGCTCGCAGCGATGGTCGGCAGACAGCTCCCCTTCTTCGCGTTGCTGCTGCCGTTCTACGTTGTCGGTGTCTACGGCGGGTTTCGCTCCATCCGCAAACTCTGGCCGGCCCTTCTTGCGTCGGGCGGAAGCTTCGCGGCCGCTCAGTTCGTCACGTCGAACTTCCTTGGTTACCAGCTGACGGACGTGCTTTCGTCCCTTACGTCGCTCGTGGTCACGATCGGCTTCCTGAAAGTGTGGCGGCCTGAACCGGACCCGGAGTTCGCAGTCGTGCGCAGCGGGGGCGCGGAAAAGCCGGGCGCGACCGTCGGTTATGGCGGCTGGCTGCCCTGGATCGTGGTGTCGGTCGTCGTGATCTTTTGGGTCCATGCCGACATTGCGTCCATTGGCGATGTCAAGGTGCAGTGGCCCGGTTTGCATAACGCTGTTTTCGTGACGCTGTATAACAAGCCTTACGCCGCAGTGTGGGACTTCCAGCCGCTGGGAACGGGCACGGCCATTTTGATTGCTGCGCTGATCACGGCTGCGTGGACGCGTACCGGTGTCGGCGCCTTCTTCGAGTGCGTCGTCAAGACGTGGCGTCAGACGCGCATCGCCATTCTCACAGTCATGATGATCGTGGGCCTCGCCTACCTGCTGAACTACTCGGGCATGAGCTACACGCTCGGCATGGGCGTCGCGTCGACGGGAGCACTGTTCCCGCTCGTCTCGGCATCGCTCGGATGGATCGCGGTGTTTCTGTCGGGCAGCGATACATCGGGAAATGCGCTCTTCGGCAATCTGCAGGTCGTGGCGGCCCGTCAAGCCGGTCTCGATCCGGTGCTGATGGCAGCAACCAATTCGTCGGGCGGCGTGATGGGAAAGATGATCTCGCCGCAGAACATCGCGACCGGTGTGTCGACGACCGAACTCAAGGGCAAGGAAGGCCTCGTATTCGCCCGCACGTTCTGGCATAGCGTGTTTCTCACCCTTCTGCTCGGCGTGCTGGTCTTCCTGCAGCAGCACGTGCTGAGCTGGATGATTCCCACGCTGCCGCATTGACCGCGTGCTTAGGCCTTTCGTTGCGTGGTCCGAGTGTTTTTTCGTGCGTCGGGTTCTGTACACGGAGAACCCGACGCGCGGCTGTCGTAGTTATCTAAAGAGAGATTCCTTATGCAAACGAAACCTGTGATTTCCATCGACGACGTGACCCGCGTGCTTTCCGCTGCACAGGCCGAGGCAAACAAGCAGAACTGGCCTGTCGCGATCGCAGTGGTCGACGACGGAGGCCATTTGCTCGGCATGTTGCGTCTGGATGGGTGCGCGCCGATCGGCGCCGACATCTCGATCGGCAAGGCCCGCACGGCAGCCGTGGGGCGCCGTGAATCGAAGGCTTACGAAGACATGGTCAACGGCGGACGCACCGCCTTTACCACCGCACCGATCGTCACCGCACTCGAAGGCGGCGTTCCCCTGATTGCAGACGGTCACGTGGTCGGTGCCATCGGCGTCTCCGGAATGAAGCCCGCTGAAGATTCGCAGATCGCTAAGGCCGGCGCGGCAGTACTCGTCTAAAGCGCATCCATTCTCCCCGAGCATCAGGTCCCTGCCGAGCGTACGCGCTCGCAGCGACCAGCCTCGAATTGCAAGTCACCTTGGAGCAGTACATGACGGAAATGACTCAGCGCGACCGTCTCCGCGTCGCTGAGAAGCTCGCCCATTTCATCGAAACCGAGGCACTGCCCGGCACCGGTGTCGACGTGGAGCAATTCTGGCGCGGATTCGCCGCCATCGTTCACGACTTCGCGCCAAAGAATCGCGCGCTGCTTGCCGAACGCGACCGGCTGCAAGCCGAACTCGACACATGGCACCGCGAGCATCCGGGCCCCGTGCGCGATCTGAACGCCTATCGCAGCTTCCTCGAGCGCATCGGCTACATCGTGCCGGCGCCGGCGAAGTCCCAGGCGACCACGACCGGCGTGGATCGGGAAATCGCCGAACAAGCCGGCCCGCAGCTGGTCGTGCCGCTGTCCAACCAGCGCTACGCGCTCAACGCCGCGAACGCTCGCTGGGGCAGCCTCTACGACGCGCTGTATGGCACCGACGCGATCGATGACGCCGACGGCGCCGCCCGCTCGGCCGAGTACAACCCGAAGCGCGGCGCACGCGTCATTGCGTTCGCGCGCCGCTTTCTGGATCAGGCGGCACCGCTCGCCGACGGCTCGCATGCAGAAGCGACGAGCTACACGGTCGAGAACGGAAAGCTGGTCGTGTCGGTCAATGGACGTACTACGGGTCTGAAGGATCGGGCGGCGTTCATCGGCTTCGTGGGCGAAGCGAACGCGCCGTCCGCCGTGCTTCTCAAACACCACGGCCTGCACTTCGAGATTCAGTTCGACGCGAACGACGTCATCGGAAAGACGGACACCGCGCATGTGAAGGATGTGCTCATGGAAGCCGCCGTGAGCACGATCATCGACTGCGAAGATTCGGTTGCGGCCGTCGATGCCGACGACAAGGTGCAGTTGTATCGCAACTGGCTCGGCCTGATGACCGGCAAGCTCACCGAAGAAGTGACGAAGGGCGGCAAGACCTTCACGCGTCGCCTGAACGCCGACCGCGAATACACCGGCGCCGACGGCAAGCCCGTCACGTTGCATGGCCGCGCGCTGCTGTTCATCCGTAACGTCGGCCACTTGATGAGGAACCCTTCGGTGCTCGACGTCGAAGGCCGCGAGATCCCCGAAGGCATTCTCGATGGCGTCGTCACGACGCTCTGCGCCTTGCACGACCGAACGCACAAGCTGAACTCGCGCACCGGCTCCATCTATATCGTGAAGCCGAAGATGCATGGCCCCGCGGAAGTCGCATTCGCGAGCGAGCTGTTCGGGCGGATCGAGGACTTGCTCGGCCTTCCCCGCAATGCCATCAAGATGGGCATCATGGACGAGGAGCGCCGCACGAGCGTGAACCTCGCCGCCTGCATCGACGCAGCCGCTGCACGCGTCGCGTTCATCAACACGGGTTTCCTCGACCGGACCGGCGACGAGATGCATACGTCGATGGAAGCGGGCCCGATGATGCGCAAGGGCGACATGAAGTCGAGCAAGTGGATCGCCGCCTATGAGCGCAGCAATGTGCTGACCGGTCTTGCCGCCGGCCTGCGCGGTCGCGCGCAGATCGGCAAGGGTATGTGGGCCATGCCCGACCTCATGCACGCGATGCTCGAGCAGAAGATCGCTCATCCGAAAGCAGGCGCGAATACCGCGTGGGTCCCTTCGCCGACCGCTGCGACGCTGCACGCCCTTCATTATCATCAGGTCGACGTGCAGGACGTGCAGAAGGCGTTGGAGACCACCGATCTCGCCAGCGTGCGCGACGAACTGCTCGATGGTCTGCTGACGATTCCCGTCGTCGAGCGTGCAGAGTGGACGCAAGACGAAATTCGCAGCGAGGTCGAGAACAACGCTCAAGGCATTCTCGGTTACGTGGTCCGCTGGATCGACCAGGGCGTGGGCTGCTCGAAGGTGCCCGATATCCACAACGTCGGTCTCATGGAAGACCGCGCCACGCTGCGCATTTCCAGCCAGCACATTGCGAACTGGCTGCATCATGGGGTCGTGACGCCGGAATTCGTGCGCGAAACCTTCGAGCGCATGGCCGAGG
Organism: Paraburkholderia kirstenboschensis; assembly: GCF_904848585.1. GTDB lineage: Bacteria > Pseudomonadota > Gammaproteobacteria > Burkholderiales > Burkholderiaceae > Paraburkholderia > Paraburkholderia kirstenboschensis. Next base: position 7,020 of record NZ_CAJHCR010000043.1, on the reverse strand, counting down.
TCGTGGACAAGCAGAACGCGGGCGATCCCAACTATCAGCCGATGGCGCCCGCTTACGACAAGTCACTGGCGTTCAAGGCTGCGTGGGCCCTGGTGGTTGATGGGCGAGATCAACCGAGCGGATACACCGAGCCCCTGCTGCATGCGTTCAGAACGCAGCGAAAGCACTAAAGCGAACCCCTTCAGGGAAGTCTGACCTCAAAGGCTGGATGCAAGCCAGCCTTTGAGGCGCATTGCCGATGGCGCCGTCGACTAGGACCATCCTTCGAGCCGCAGTGTCGAGCGCACCAGTCGCTGCTCTTCCTGCTCGATCTCCGAAAAGCCGTCGCGCACGCTGCGAATGTGCTGGCTGGCTGCGCGCCGCGCCTGCTCCGGCAACTGACCCGTGACCGCGTTGTAGAGCCGCGCGTGTTGCCTGTCGATCACCCGTTTATGCGGCTCGCGGTGATAGAGGTTGTTCACGGACGCGAAAACGGAACTCAACATCAGGTCGTTGAGAAAGGACAGCGTATGAACGAGCACCGGGTTATGCGACGCCTCGCAAATCGCCAGATGAAAGGCGTGATCGAGCCGCGCATGGGTTGAGGCATCGGTGTCTTCGGAATCCGCTGCCAGCATCGCTTCATAGCGGCGCTTGATCAGGACGTGATCGGCTGCGGTGCCGCGCAATGCTGCCAGCCGGGCAGACTCCGCTTCGATCATCTCGCGCACCTCCAGCAGGTCGTACAGCGTGCGCGGCTGCGCGCTCAGCAGATGCATCATCGGCGTCTGGGCGGGCTCGACAGTTAGGTTCGCCACGATCGATCCCTTTCCCTGCGATGTTTCGATCAGTCCGCGCTCACGCAGGACTTTCAGGCCTTCACGCAACGCCGTACGCGAGACACCGAGCTTTTCCGTGAGACGACGTTCGGAGGGAAGCGCCTGGCCCTCTTTCAGCACGCCGTCAACAATCAATCGCTCGATGCGTTCGACCACGACATCGGCAAGATTACGCTTCGTCTCTTCCATATCGCCTCGACCCTCCGACTGGTATTACCAGCCGCAATCGTATCACGCCTCATGGCACGAAACGGCCATCTCAGCCGCAAAAGAGCGCGTAGACGACGAATCTGGCTCGGGCGCGCCGTCGATAAACTGGTATTACCAGCTGGAAAAGCGTCGACAAACCGTCACGGACCCGCAAAAATCTTCGTCAATATGCGCTTGGACAGGGATCACTACGCTGTCCGCAAGGAGACACCGCATGACCTACGCTTACGATGAACGAATCGACGGCCCACTCGTCGATCAAGATAAAGCCAAGATCGTCCGCGAGCTGCAATCGCTGTCGCCCGGTCTTCAGCTCTTGCACGAGAAAGAAGACCTACGCCCGTTCGAGTGCGACGGACTGTCCGCGTACCGCATTACGCCGATGCTCGTTGCCTTGCCCGGTACTGTCGACGAGGTGCAGACGCTGCTCGCCTATGCGTCGGCGAATCGCATTCCGGTCGTGGCGCGCGGCGCGGGCACCGGGCTTTCGGGCGGCGCGCTGCCGCTCGAAAAAGGCATTCTGCTCGTGATGGCGCGCTTCAACCGCATTCTCGAGCTCGACCCGGAAGCGTCCGTCGCGCGGGTAGAACCCGGCGTGCGCAACCTCGCGATTTCGCAGGCAGCGGCGCCGCACGGTCTTTATTACGCGCCCGATCCATCGTCGCAAATCGCATGCTCGATCGGCGGCAACGTCGCGGAGAACGCAGGCGGCGTCCACTGCCTCAAATACGGGCTCACGGTCCACAACATCCTAAAAGTGGAGATCGTGACGATCGACGGTGAACGCGTGACGCTCGGCTCCGAAGCGCTCGATTCGCCGGGATTCGACCTGCTCGCGCTCATCACCGGATCGGAAGGCATGCTCGGCGTGGTCGTCGAAGTCACGGTCAAGCTGCTCGCGAAGCCTCAGAGCGCCAAGGTGCTGCTCGCGAGTTTCGATGACGTGGAGCGCGCCGGCGATGCCGTTGCGCAGATCATCGGCGCGGGCGTGATTCCAGGCGGCCTCGAAATGATGGACAACCTCGCCATCCGCGCGGCAGAGGACTTCATCCACGCAGGCTATCCGGTCGATGCCGAAGCGCTCCTGCTGTGCGAAGTGGATGGTGCGGAGTCGGACGTGCAGGAAGACTGCGAGCGCGTTGAAACGCTGCTCCGGGCCGCGGGTGCAACGGATATCCGCCTCGCCGCGAACGAAGCAGAACGCCAGCGATTCTGGGCGGGCCGCAAGAACGCGTTCCCGGCTGTGGGCCGCATTTCTCCAGACTACTACTGCATGGACGGGACGATTCCGCGCCGCGAATTGTCGCGTGTACTGCGCGGCATCGCGGCGCTGTCGCAAGAGTACGGTTTGCGCGTGGCGAACGTCTTCCATGCGGGCGACGGCAACATGCATCCGTTGATTCTGTTCGATGCCAACGCGCCCGGCGAAACCGAACGCGCCGAAGCCATCGGCGCACGCATCCTGGAACTCTGTGTCGAAGTGGGCGGCAGTATCACGGGCGAGCATGGCGTCGGGCGCGAGAAGATCAATCAAATGTGCGCGCAGTTCAACGCCGACGAACTGACCTTCTTCCACGCGGTCAAGGCGGCATTCGATCCCGCCGGCCTGCTCAATCCCGGCAAGAACGTGCCGACGCTGCATCGCTGCGCCGAATTCGGCTCGATGCATGTCCATCACGGCGCCCTGCCCTTTCCCGAACTGGAGCGTTTCTGATGCGGCGCGATTCCATCACCCACGACGATAGCGCGCGTCTCGTCGAAGAAGTGCAAACCGCGATTGCGTCGAAACAGCCGCTGCTCATTCGCGGCGCGTCGAGCAAGGCATTTCTGGGCCGTCCTGCCGCGCCGGGCTCGCGAGAGATCGACACGCGTTCGCACCGCGGCATCGTCAGCTACGATCCGAGCGAACTCGTGATCACCGCGCGCGCGGGAACGCCGCTCGCCGAACTCAACGCCGTACTGGACGACGCCAATCAGATGTTGCCCTGTGAGCCGCCGACTTATGGCGGGCAGTCGACGGTAGGCGGCGCGGTTGCCGCAGGTCTCTCCGGACCACGCCGTCCGTGGTCCGGCTCCGTGCGCGACTTCGTTCTGGGATGCCGGGTCATTACAGGCGAAGGCAAGCATCTGCGTTTCGGCGGTCAAGTGATGAAGAACGTCGCGGGCTTCGATGTTTCGCGGCTGATAAGCGGCAGCTTCGGCTGTCTTGGACTCGTCACGGAGGTCTCGTTGAAGGTGCTGCCGAAGCCGCGCGCATCCGCGAGTCTCGCTATCGCGATGGAAGCAAGCGACGCGATGCAGGACCTGTCGGCGTGGCGGCGCGCAGCGCTGCCTTTGAGCGGCGCGTGCTTCATCGACGGTGCGCTGTACGTGCGCCTCGAAGGCGGCACGGGACTGGTTCGATCCGCCGTCGATCGCATCGGCGGAAAGGAACTCGATGCGCGCTTCTGGGACGACCTGCGCGATCAGCGGCTGTCGTTGTTCGACGATCCCCGCCCGCTTTGGCGTCTGTCGTTGCCTAACGCGAGGCCGCTCGTCGAACTGCCGGGCGCCGTGCTGCTCGACTGGGCCGGCGCGCAACGCTGGCTCAAGAGCGATGCGAGCGCAGCCGACATCCGCGCAATCGCAAGCGCGGCCGGCGGTCATGCCACCTGCTTCACTCCGCACAGCGACGTCGAACCGTTCCATCCGATTCCTTCGCCATTGATCCGCCTGCATCGACAACTGAAAGCGCGCCTCGATCCGCACGGCATCTTCAATCCGGGCCGGATGTACGCAGACTATTGAACATCGAGCGCCGGAGACTTTCACACCATGCAAACGAATCTCAGCAATCAGGCTCTCTCACTCCCGCGCGCGAAAGAAGCAGAGGACATTCTTCGCACGTGTGTGCATTGCGGCTTCTGCAACGCGACGTGTCCGACGTACCAACTGCTCGGAAACGAACTGGATGGCCCGCGCGGACGCATCTATCTCATCAAGCAGATGCTCGAAGGCGAGCCCGTCAGCGACAAGACGCAACTCCATCTCGATCGCTGCCTCACCTGCCGCAACTGCGAAACGACGTGTCCGTCGGGGGTGAAGTATCACTCGTTGCTCGATATCGGCCGCGAGATGCTCGATCGGAGGGTCGAGCGACCGCTGGCGCAACGCGTGATGCGTACCGGCCTGCGCAAGATCGTTCCGCGTCCGCGCACGTTCGGCGCCATGCTCAAAGCGGGTCAGCTTCTGCGCGGCGCATTGCCGTCGGACATCGCCGACAAAATTCCGCGCAACGTCATCAGCGCGGGGAACCGCCCGCCGGTACGGCACACGCGCCGCATGCTGATGCTCGAAGGCTGCGCACAGCGCTCGCTTTCGCCGAACACCAATGCCGCGACCGCGCGCGTGCTCGATCGTCTGGGCGTCAGCATCGACGGGGTGTCGGAGGCGGGTTGCTGCGGCGCCGTCGACTATCACCTCGATGCGCAGAACGCGGGCCTCGATCGCGCGCGGCGCAATATCGACGCGTGGTGGCCGGAGATCGAGACTGGCGCGGAAGCGATTATTCAAACCGCGAGCGGCTGCGGCGCGTTCGTCAAGGAGTATAGCCATCTGCTGCGCGACGACCCTGCCTATGCGGAGAAGGCCCGTCGCGTGAGCGAGCTGGCGTGCGATATTGGCGAAGCACTCGCGCGCCTGCCCATCGAACGTCTGTCGGTCAAACCGGACAAGCGCGTCGCGTTCCACTGCCCTTGCACGCTTCAGCATGCGCAAAAGCTCGGCGGGTCCATCGAAGGCCTGCTTACCCGGCTCGGATTCACCCTCACGGGCGTGCCCGACGCGCATCTGTGCTGCGGATCGGCGGGAACGTACGCATTCACGCAGCCCGAGCTTTCGCGCAAGCTTCGCGACAACAAGCTCGATGCGCTCGAAAGCGGCAAGCCCGATGTCATCGCGACCGCGAACATCGGATGTCAGACCCATCTCGGCGGTGCGGGCCGGACCGCGGTACGTCACTGGATCGAGATCGTCGACGAGGCCATCGCGTGAACGCCGAATCACCTTATTGACCACCATAGCGAGAGACTGGAGACAATGACAAACAACGGACGTCCTGAGAAAACCGCGAGCGATCGTGCGGCTCTCGAAGACCGCGCTTATTCGAAAGCCGCATGGCGGCTTCTGCCCTTCCTGTTCCTGTGCTACGTCGCGGCGTATCTCGATCGCGTGAACGTCGGCTTCGCGAAGCTCCAAATGCTCAGCGACCTCGGATTCAGCGACACCGTATATGGACTCGGTGCGGGCATCTTTTTCATCGGCTACTTTCTGTTTGAAGTGCCAAGCAACATCATCATGCATCGCGTCGGCGCTCGGTTGTGGATCGCGCGGATCATGATTACATGGGCCGTTATTTCGGCGGCGTCGCTGTTCGTGAAGACGCCCACTATGTTTTACATCATGCGTTTTCTGCTGGGTGTGGCCGAGGCTGGCTTCTTTCCGGGCATCGTGCTGTATCTGACCTACTGGTTCCCAGCCGTGCGACGCTCTCGTATGAACGCGCTTTTCATGATCGGCATTCCGGTAGCCGGCGTTGTCGGCGGGCCGCTGTCGGGCTGGATCATGTCCGCATTCCAGGGCGTGGGCGGCTGGTCCAATTGGCAATGGCTGTTCGTGCTCGAAGCGATTCCGTCGGCTCTACTCGGCGTCGTCACGTTGATCTGCCTGCCGGACAGCATCGGGGCGGCCAAATGGCTGACTGAAGAAGAGAAGCGCCTGCTCGAAGCGAACATCCAGCGCGACGATGCAGGGAAGAGCCGCCACTCCGTGAGCACCGTGTTCTCGGATCTGCGCATCTGGAAGATGGCGGTCATCTACTTCTGCTGCATGATGGGCCTGTATGGCATCAGCTTCTATCTGCCGACGCTCGTCAGGGCGACCGGCGTGCAGAGCGCTCTTGAAGTCGGCCTGCTCACGGCCATTCCTTATGCATGCGCCGTTGCCAGCATGTTGTTCGTCGCGCGCAGTTCGGACCGCACAGGCGAGCGTCGTTGGCACTTTGCCATTCCTGCGGCGCTTGCGGGCATTGGGCTCTTCGTCAGCACGCAGGCGAACACCAACGTTGCCGTTGCGATGCTCGCGCTCACCGTCGGCACCGCCGGCATGCTAGCCACCATGCCGGTCTTCTGGACCTATCCCAGTTCGATCCTCGCCGGAGGCTCAGCGGCTGCGGCGATCGGCATGATCAACTCGATCGGCAATCTTGCGGGATTCGCGAGCGCATCGATCATTGGCTGGCTGAAGGACGTCACCCACAGCACCAACGCCGGCATCTACTGCGTCTCCGGTGCGCTGATTCTCGGCGCGGTGCTTGCGCTCTTGGGCAAGCGGCAGGCGCTCAATGCTTCGCGGCCCGTCGCCGGTTGAGGCGCAGCCGCTTCGGATCTGTGCCGCCAGCCAGTGCCCCGCACCGCGTGGTCATCCGACGCGGACCGTACCGCGAGGTCGCGTCCGGTTCGCGTCGTTGGCCCTGGATTCGAACTGACGGTGGCATCGGAGACGCCGGTCAGCGCGCCTCCCACGGACATAACGGAAAATCACTGCTCCGCGATTGCGCCGCCGCTGGCGGCGGGCTCAGCGAGCTCGTCCCGCTCGAAACGCCCGTAACGCAATGCCAGCGTCGTCAGCACGATCAGATTCATCGCAGTCGATGTGACCAACCCGCCCGGGATTCACGATTGCCATCGCCCTTCGGTCTCATTGCCAGCCGCGCCGCTCATCACGGCGAGCCGTAGCAGCGCCAGCGGGGTGACCTGTGCGGTCGCCAGGTTCGGCACGAGAGGCTCGGAGGCGCCGCAAACGGCTTAGCGCGGTTCCATGGCTCTTCTTCGACATTTACGAGGGGCTTTGTCAACTTGCCGGTAGCGAGACGAAATGGTGGCAGAGGTCATCATTGCTCAGCGAGCATTCGACGGATTCTGGGTGAGGTCGGTGAATTCGTGCCACGCAGCGA
>NZ_CAJHCR010000042.1 GCF_904848585.1 Paraburkholderia kirstenboschensis | reverse complement strand
CCCGGCGACGTCAAACTGATCAAAGGCGCAGGCAGTCGATACGGCGGCAGGCCGCCCCGTCTAATTCCCGCTCAACAAACCGAACAAGGTGCATTATGAAGTCAACGCCTTACTTTGCGGGCTGCACACCGGCGTCGTCAACGGTTTCAATCCGATGGATGTCGCGAAGCTGCGGGTCTTGTCCGCCGTGTAGCCCGAGCCGTTATCCGTCAGCCATTCGATTTCGGCCGGCGCCTTCAGGGCGTTTCCAAAGCGGTTCTCGACGGCTGCAAGCATGACATCACGCACCACGTCGCCGCTATGGCCGCCGGTCGTTGCCGCCCAGCTCATCGCTTCACGGTCGCAGCAATCCAGCGCAAATGTGACGCGCAGCGGCTCGCCGTTGTCGCAACGAAACTCGAAGCCGTCGGAGCACCAACGCTGATTGCTCTTCGATACAGCTACCTTGCCGTCATGTCGCCGCTCAGGCCGTGGCGGAAGCGCCCGGCGCTGCAGCAACAGGCCGTGAACACGCATCACGCGATACACCCGCTTGGCATTGACTGAAGCGGCGCCCTGCGATTCCCTCTCGCTTCGCAACCGGCCCCATACGCGCCGATAACCGTAGCTCGGCAAGTCGGCAATGCACAACCGAATTTCCTCGACCAGGCTCGCATCATCGGTCTTGCGGGCCGTGCGTGCGTCCCGCCAATCAGCAGGCCGCGTGCGCTTTGCCGTCACATTCGAACGCGCTACACCGAGAACGTCACAGACCTGCTTCACTGGTCGTCCCCCGGCAATGATGGCGAGCGCGCAATCCATTTTTTTGCGCGGCCATACTCCACGGCTTCGCGCAGGATTTCCACCTCCATCGTTTTCTTGCCCAGCAGCCGTTGAAGCTCCCTTACCTGCTTGAGCGCGTCGCTCAGCTCCGAGGCCGGCACGACTTCCTCGCCAGCGCTGACCGCAGATAAGCTGCCGTCCTGTTACAGCTTGCGCCAATGAAACAATTGATTCGGATTCACGCCGTGCTGGCGTGCCACCATCGAGACCGTCTTGCCCGGCTCGAAACTCTCCCGCACCATCGCCAGCTTCTCATCCGCTGACCACCGCCGCCGGCGCTCCGGCCCAGACAGAACTTCCATCACTTCTTGCTTGTTGTTAGTCAAAAACACAGTCGTATGCCTACCCGCTATTGTAAGTGGGAGACTGTGTCCGGACTTTCAGGGGGCCGCTCCACCGGCCTTCGTCGGGGCCGGCTGGGCATCTCGTGCTGCAGCCGCGCTCTTCTCATCCGCCGGCTTCTCATCGGTGTTTGCATCGCCGTTGGCATTCTTCGGAAGTGAAAGGCCTTCTTCGTCGGTTTCCTCACGCTGGGTTGGCTCATGACTATCTCCGGACTGATAAACGGTATAAACCGTATATACCGTTATATTCCAACTGCCCAGACCGCATTGGAGATGCCACCCTCATACCCGGACCACCAAGTTGTCCACACAATCTGTTCGCAAGGCTGTGGACAATTCACGAGCAACCGGCGCAAGTCGCTGACACCGTTGAATCTGTCCATGCGCACTTGCCGCGTGCGTTTGACTCGCCACCAGCAGCGAGGACAGTGTGAAGTAGGCACATCACGGCCCGACATCAAAACCTCTGCGGGCACAACGACGACAACCAGCCTGCTTGAACGCAGCGACTGCCTGGTGCCATCGGCTACGTCGAGTGGGTCTACGCAAAGCAAAACAGGATGGCATACACCGCCATGAAAAATGCTTCGAGCGCTATCGTTCAGCCGAGGACAGAGACTTTCAAGGCGGCCGCCGCTGGTGCAGACTGGACAAAGACGTTCTATCAGATTCTCACAAACGAGCCCGGCAAGGATGCGTGCCCTATTGTCGGGGCAACCTTTGTGCTGCTTCATACAACGCAGGACAAGCCCGACCACGGCAAGGAAACAATGAAGTTCTTCGATTGGGCTTTCAGAAACGGCAATCAGGCGGCACAGGACCTTGACTACATCACGCTCCCCGATTCTGTAACGACGGAGATTCGCACGCAATGGCGTTCGAAAGTGAAGGACGCGTCTGGCAAACCAGTCGCTGAATAGGTACTGAGCTCTTCGAACCAATTTCTCGCCCTGTTGGTCCTATGCAGCATATCGCTCAATAGTGGCGCTCACCGGGCGATTCGAAGCAACGAAGCACTCGTGTCCATCGAGGGGTACGGAAGCATCCGACGCACGGGCCAGATTTACCATCAATTCGACACACGTCGATACACGGTGAGTTGACTGCCATCGTTCAAGCCGTCGCGCGAGCGGGATTCACCTCGACCGTCACATGCGACAGGCCCTTGAAGCGCTGGAGGGCCGAATGATAGAAGCTCGGATTATGCTGCGAGTCGCTGGTCGCAACCGATACCACCGCGCTCATGTGACCCGGACCAAGGCGCCACACGTGAAGGTCGAGCACCTTGTCTCCGTTTTCTTCAATCACATGACGGACGTTGTCAGCCATCTTCTCGTCGGGGTTCATGTCGAGCAGAATACCCCCTGTATCGCGCATCAGACCGTAGGACCAGTTCGCAATCACCAGTGCGCCGATGACTCCCGCCAGCGGGTCCATCCACAGCCAGCTAAACGTGCGCGCCAGCACCAACCCAATGATGGCGAGCACCGAGACTGCTGCGTCTGCCATCACGTGAACGTAGGCCGACCGGATGTTGTGGTCCCGGGCAGCGGCTTCGTGAACTTCGTCATAGCCGTGCTCGTGCTCTTCGAATTCGACTTCGTGCTCGCCATCAGGCAGCCGGACGATAGCCTTGAACGCATGCGGTTCGGGGATGTCCTCTTTCGACTCCAGGTAGCCACCCCGGTCAGCAAATCCGAAAGGCTGCCGCGTACCATCGGGCCGTATTGTCGTCACAGAGATAGCGGCTGCGTCAAGCTTCGAATTCAAGGTTTCAGGCGCAATGCGAAATACCGGAGGCACACCATCTTCAAAGATGGACACTGCAAACACACCGGACGGTGCAAATATGCGTTGAACATCGTGCTCGTGGGCGTCCTCGTCACGGCCGTGGCTATGACCACGGCCGCGGTTGAGTCCATGACTGTGACCATGATGGTCGCTGCTCAACAACCAGACACTGGCGATGTTGACGAGCAGGCCTACCACGGCGATTGGAATCGCTTCACCGAAGCGAATGGGCACAGGCGAGAGGAACCGCGAGACGGCTTCGTAGCCAATCAGCAGGGCAATCATCGCCAGCACGATGGCGCTGGTGAACCCTGCCAGGTCACCCAGCTTGCCAGTACCGAAAACAAATCGCGAATCAGTCGCGTGTTTGCGAGCGTAGGTGTACGCCAGCGCCGCAATCAGCATCGCGCCCGCGTGCGTCGACATATGCAGGCCGTCGGCCACAAGCGCCAATGACCCGAACATGCTGCCGCCACCGATTTCAATGAGCATCATCGCGCTGCAGAGCGCAATCACCGCCCACGTCTTACGCGCGTTGCTTTCGTGAGCTGCGCCCAGGAAGATGTGGTTGTGTCCCTCCCCGAAAGCGGTGTTTTCAAATGCGCTCATCTCTGTCTCTACTTGAAGTAGCTGTGGACCACTTCGACTAACTGCTCCGTTGCACTTCCGTCGCGCCCTTCGCCGGCCTCTTCTGCGTCGACCAGATGGGTGCGGATGTGGTCCTCGAGCACCACAGCCAGCAGACCGTTCATCGCGCCCCTGCAGCTCGTGATTTGCTGAAGGACGTCATTGCATCCGCGCTCTTCCTCAAGCGCACGCTCGATGGCCTCGACCTGCCCTTTGATACGACGGACTCTGTTCAGAAGCTTCTGTTTCTCGCGAACGGTGTGACTCATGATTCCTCCATATACCGTGGGGGAGTATACGTCATAAACAAGCTCCGTATAGGGTGGGGGGGTATAGTTTGGCGGGTGTGACAATCGGGCGTCTAAGGCGGCAAGGTTTGGCCTATGATTTGTGAACAAGCATGCGTCGCGCGACGCTATTCGCGACTTCCGAGTGGACGAGGTAGGCCGTGCAAAAGCCGAGCGAAGACCACAACACCCTGCTCGGTTCCTTGCGGGCAGTGGCGGCCCAATATGGCGACATCCACGAACGAGCAATGTTCGGATGCCCGGGGTTCTTTGCAGGTACGGCGATGGTCGCCTGTGTATATGGCAACCTGGTAGTGCTCAAGCTGCCTGCAGACCGCGTCACTGCGCTACTGCAAACGCCTGGTTGCTCGTTGTTCAAGCCATACGACCGGGCACCGATGCGTCAATGGCTGACATTTGGCGCAGCCAGCCCAGCGTTTGATGCGCTCGCGGACCTCTTTAACGAGTCTGTGTCATTCGCGCAGACGCCGTCTCTTAACAGGAAACGGCACGCCAAGGCACCAACGAAACGATAGTTCCGTCTATCGTTCGCGGCACCAGTTCATGGGCTCGTAACGCATATCCGTCGCACCGTTGCATCTTCCTGGTTGTTCACAGATTTTGTTGGCAAGGCTGTGGATATCCTGGGTATGCAACCGCCAACCTGTTGACGCGTAGACGATTTCTGTGGCTGCATTATTCTTCGTGCAATTGCATTCGCCGCCATCGCGACCGTGGCGTCGTGGCTCGCGCGGCCAGTCTGCGAGTGGCCGCCCACACGGGTCCTGAGCATCCGCGGGCACCAAACAGAACAGGTGCCGGGGTTTGAGGCGCCGCCGAAATCAACCACGCTATCGGGTGGCTCACACCGTGCTCGACGACGTTGACAGTCGCGTTCCCGGACGTTGCCGGTCACAAGGCCGTTGTGAATGCAATCAGCCACGGCGGACTTGCGGAGAGAATTGCAGTCTCGAGCACCTTGTCCAGGCCGGTTAGGGCAAGCACGCCGAGTGCGATGAAGAATGCTCCAAAGATGGCCTTCCCGACCTTCGCCGCCGAACCAAGTGCTCCGCGCCACCTTGTCATCGACGCTCGCGAAAGCGCACCCAGTATGACCAGCGGAAGGCCAGCGCCAACGCCAAACACCATCATCAACATCGCAACATCGCCAAGGTTTCGCCCCTGGGACGCGAGCGTCGTGGCCGCTCCCAATGTCGGACCAACGCACGGTGTCCAGACTACCCCTACGAGCAGTCCAATAGCGAACTGACCGGGCAGAGAGTCACCCCTTACCTTGCTCAAGCACTTCTGGCCCGCGCTGCCCCAGCGTGCGGTCGCACGGCTGAACACGGCCTGCAAGCGGGCAGAGAGCATCACCAGTCCAAACAGAATCATCAACAGCGCGGCAACATCGCGAAAGACGCTATCGTCGAAACCGAGCGATGCGCCCAGCGTCGCCAGAAAAATGCCGATGACTGAAAAGGAGGCACCCAATCCGAGCGCGAGTGCAATGACGGCCGTCCGGTTCGCCGACAACGCCGACGCGACGAGAACCGGCACCAGCGGCAGCACACAGGGGGACAACGTCGAGAGCGCGCCCGCCGCGAAGCTCAGTCCGAATGTCCCCAGTCCGAAGTCCATCACAAGGCCTTGGCGAACGTATCCCTGATATCCCGCTCGCGCGTTTGCCCTGTCGACCGGTCGACTTCGTGGCCACCTTTGAACACGACGAAGGTCGACTGCTGAGTCACCTTCATGGCGCGCTTCAGGGCGGCTTCCTTGTCGTAGTCGGCCACGAAGATAGTCACCTGCTTCATGTCCGGTTGGGCTGCAAGGCGGTCGACAATTGGCTGCTGAACCTTGCAGGTTGGGCACCAGGTTGCATGGAAGTAGACAATGACCGGCTTCCCGGCGGCGTTCAACTGGTCAAACTGCGCCTGGTTGAACGTCTGTTCGCCGCCGACCGCTCCGACTGCAGCAAAGGCAAGCGTTGCAACAAGAAAAATGCGCGCTATCGTGTTCCACATGCTCGTTCTCCGAATACCGGCAGGTGCACCCATGTTATTCATTTGACAGGAAAGACCCATTGCGCGTTTCGTCGAATCAGTGGACGCGACACGAACCTGCCTGTTGCATCGCGGGGCACGCCGTCGTGCCATATGAGCAGTAAACGCAGCAATCCCCGGCCTTCGGCTTGAGAACCGTTTTGCAGCGCTCGCACTCGTAAAGCAACACGCAGGCATCGATGGGCATCATTTCTCGTTTGGCGTACCCGCACATCGGACAGGTGATGGTCGATTCACGTATGACTGTCTTCATCACTTCGACTCTCTCAACCTGGACGGACCACGTGATTCTTCCCGTTATAGTCGCCGAACCGGATACGTCACCCAATGACAAAAAAGGCCTGTCTCAGTCTGCCGGGCGACCTGACCTATTACTGGAGACGGTACTTAAGCGTCTATATAGCAGATGGTCCAGCGACCAGCCGCCCGCGCCCCGGCACAACAGAACGAGCAGCATGGCTGCCCACTGGATGTGTGTGGGCCACGCAAGCGGATACACAAATACCTCGATGACGGTCGTCATGCCGAGCAGCACAAACGCGACGGGTCGCGTGGCCAGGCCCAACACCAGCAGAACCGGCGTGGTCAGTTCGATTGATACTGCGAGGTAGGCGGAGAACTCCGGTGCCAGCAACGGCAATCGATAGTCTTCCCTGAACAGTTCAAGTGCTGTATTCCAGTCGGCCAGTTTGGTCATAGCCGAGTTCCAGAAGACCGTTGCCACTGCGAATCGCAGCAGGAGCGCAAGGACCGTATACGGCCCGCCCTCCAGCCATCCAATGACATGTAGTATGCGGCCGTTCAGCGTCGACCCGCGAAGGGCGGATTGAGATTCTCGTGTCATGAGCGGGCTCTCTGGTGTCGGACCGAGCGTACCGGCATCGACAAAGTAACCCGATGCCAGCAGCGACGCGAGCCACACGTGCGCGTCCCTGTCCGGCGCTTCGGCAAGCGCATCGTGCAGTGAGAGTCCCGCAAACAACGCCGTTGTAATCCGCCATTGCCAGTCGGCTATCTGCCTGACCTCTACGCCGACCGCGCGCCGGTAAATGTTGAGCCAGACCGGGCTGGCGTCCAGCCTGATACCCGCCAATGCTTTGTCGTCGTGGGCCAACACCGCGCGCCAGATTGCATCCACCGGAAAGTCTGATTTAAGCAGCCGCACAGCAGGGCTCGACACAAAACGCGTGGACCCCAACCCGTCTTCGTTCAGCCGCTCAAGGCGTCGCAGGTCGAGCGGTTTTGCGTCTGGCGCATGCAGCACCTCGTTCACGGCCCATTCAAGTCGTGCAGTGTCCGGCAGATAGTCGAGCGACGCCGCTTCTGGCATCCGTGCCAGGAAATCCGGGAACGTCGCACCATAGCTATCGAGCTGTGCATGTGACGGCGGGCATTGCTCGATGAACAATCGAACCGCACCTTCGAAGAATTCTTCCCCTACCAAAGCGTGTATGGCCGGATAGGAAAGCTGCAACGCTTTGAGCAGGGTACTGTTCACCGTATTTCGATAAATGGCGAGCCGTGCTTGTGGGGCCAGCCCTTCGGCTACTACGTATTCAGCTGCGCCAGCGTCAGCAAGACCGAGCAGGTCCGCGCGGACCGCGAGTTGCAACTCAAGCAGCGTTGGGGTGCACATTGTCATTATGCTGTCCCTCGATATATGCCTGCGCAATCGCCGCCTCTTCCAACAGGACTTCGAGCGCCGGCACGTCCGTGTCCCACTCGATGAGGGTGGGAACGGAGCCGAAGCGCTTGAGTGCCTGTTGAAACAGGTTCCATACCGACGGGGCGACGCGCGAACCGTGGTCGTCGATGCGAATGACCTGCCCATGGTCGAGCTGCCGCACACTGTGACCGGCCAGATGAATCTCGGTGACGGCCGACGGAGGCAGAGCATCCAGATAGGACGGTGCATTCCACCCGTGATTGCTGGCACTGACGTAGATATTGTTGACGTCACAGAGGATGCCGCATCCTGTGCGACGCGCGAGCTCCGCCAGGAACTCCCACTCCGGTATGGTCGAATGGCTGAAGCGCAAATAGGTCGACGGATTCTCTATCGAGATGCGCCGCCGCAAATTTGTCTGGACGTAGTCGACATGCGCACAGACAACTGCGAGCGCCTCTTCCGTCAGCGGTAATGGCAACAGGTCGGCAAGGTAGGTGCCGCCGCTAACGCTCCACGCGAGGTGCTCGGAGACCAGGCCAGGCTCAATGCGGTCGACAACTTCGCGCATTCGCTCCAGATGCGTAGCGTCTAACCCTTCGGCGCTACCCAGAGAAAGCCCGACTCCGTGAAGAGAGACTGGGTAATCGCAGCGTATGGCATCCAGATACCCCGGTGGGCCACCGCCACCCATGTAGTTCTCGGTGTGCACCTCAAACCACGCGACCGGTGGCCGCCTTTCGACAACCTCCAGGTGGTGCCGGAAACGCAGCCCAATTCCGGCACGCGCCGGAATCAGGCCGGACGCACATCGCGATGCAGCAGAAGCGGCAGGCATTGCTTGCTCCGTTGCTTACGCGGGCTTCAGCTTGCCACCCTGGATTTTGCTGCAATCTCCAGCGGGGAGCAGAACGAATGATTTGGGGTCGCGTGCCTGGGTGGCCTGGCCAGCGCACGAGTGGGCCCCCTCTGCGCAGTCGTTCTTTGAAACGGCGTTGATACCGAAACATTTCTCCAGTTTGTTCTGCTCCATCCGGGCCATGTTGTCTTTGACAACCTGGGGCATCTTGCTCATATCCTTCATTTCCTGAGCCTGCGCCGGCACTACCTGTAGGGCAAGCGCCAGGCCGATTGCCGACGAAAGGGTCGAAGCGGCCATAACATGTTTGTTCATCGCGCATCCTCCTGAGGATTGCGGCCCCGCACCCGGACCGTGTAGGGAAGTTCGGCCGGTCACCGCAAAAGGTTACGTCCCGGGCAAACTTTTTCTACGTGACAAGCGGCCGTCATCGCAGCAAAATTTTCGGATGCTCCAGCGTCCGCACACAACCAGTCCAGTTCGAGGTTCCGGGAGAGGCGTCCTGGAGACAACTGCATCTGGCCAACGGACGGAGCCGCTTGCCAGCCGCGCTGACGGCACGCTGGACTGGTCCAGCGCCATGGCGAGAGCACAGGCAGGTGACAGGGAGGCCTATCGCCGGCTGCTCCAGGACATCGCTCCCTATCTTCGCGCGCTCGCGGCGCGCCACATCCGCATTGAAGAGGACATAGAGGACACGGTTCAGGATGTGCTGCTCACCGTGCACTCGGTCCGCAATACCTACGACCCGGCCCGCCCGTTCGGACCGTGGCTGGTGGCCATTGCCAACCGGCGCATCGTCGATGGACTGCGTCGGCGCGGACGCGTCGGGTCACACGAAACCCTGATGGAAACTGACCTGGAAACCTTTTCTGCTGCTGAAGCGAACCTTCAGGAAGACGCGGTAGATGCCCGCCTGGTCAGGGAAGCGATAGAGCAACTGCCAGTCGGACAGCGCGACGCCATGCGACTGCTCAAGCTTGAGGAAATGTCTCTTCAGGAGGCAGAGGCGGCGAGCGGAACGTCGGTAGCTGCGTTGAAAGTCGCCACTCACCGGGCGATGAAACGGTTACGTGAACTGTTCCTGCCTCGAGGTGGCAAATCATGACCCGGACCTCCGACCTGATTGACGTGCTGGTTGCAGATGCAACGCCGGTCCGGCGCCTGCGTCCTCCCGCGACGAGAGCTGCATGCTGGCTGTTGTTCGCGGGCCTTGTGATGCTCTTCGTCGGTACCGCGCATGGGGTGCGTGCGGACCTGGCGCTCAAACTCCATCAACCTCTCTTTGTCACAGGCGTAGCCGCAGCGATGACGACCGGCGTCCTCGCAGCAATAGCGGCCTTCATCGCCAGCGTGCCAGGTAGGTCACGCCGCTGGCTTGTGTTGCCAATACCCGCCTCGCTCGTTTGGGTGGCGACCATTGGCTATGGCTGCCTGACCAGTTGGGTCTCCATTGGTCCGGACGGTATGTCTTTGGGAGAAACGGCCCGATGCTTTGCAACTCTGGTACTGGTCAGCGTGCCGCTATGTCTGGCGATGCTCGTCATGCTGCGCTACATAGGCCGCCTGTCACCAACTCCGGTCACCATGACTGGGACCCTTGCGGTCGCGGCGCTAACGTCGATAGCGTTGTCAATCCTGCATCCGCTCGATGCCACCATGATGATACTGGTGTGGAATTTTGGTGTTACTGCGCTGTTCCTGTGGTTAAACGGCCGATACGGGCGGTGGCTCCTTGCGTGGGTGGCGCAGCGCTAGCACCGAAGCGATGAATGTCCTTACGTGGGTAAGGTCGCATCAGAACGTCCGCTTAACTTTTGTATCGCGCGAATGAGGGTTGGCCGGGCTTCGTGACGATCGGAAACTACGGATGTTGACGAGTTCGGGCTGACCTGGCGCACTGATGCCAGCGGCGGCCCTTACTCGACTGTCGCGAAAAACCCCCAGGTATTCGAAGCCCTCAGTACTGTTCGCATCAACGAGAGAACCGAGCGCTCCAACCGACACAAGCGCATCGACCGTCATTCTGCGGTTGGATATGAAGCGCCACGTCGGCGACAGCGTCGCCGCGCCGCGCCGCGTTCGTCGCTGTGGAATGGAAATCCCTTCAGTGACCGGCCAGGGTGAACGGTCGGCCCGTCAGGCGCAGATGAAGAATGACCAACCATCGCTGCGGGCAATGCGACGCGACCGCAACAGGTGGCCCAGAAGGGACTCCGGCACTTGTATGACCGCCTTGTGCGGCGCGATGAAATGCGGCGTGCGCGAGCTGACGCGTAATGACTACACTGATCACCATCACGGCGATCGCAACGAGGCGGAAAACGGTCGAGACGAACATATGCTGCATCTCAGGAGCAAAGGCGACCGTCACGCACGCGAGTACCTCTGCGGCCACAGCCGTGAGCGAGGCCACCATCAGGTGCGCCCGCAGCATATCGACGGTGACTGGCTTCATAACCGATGCGTCTCCTCTACCAGACATACGCTGAGTCTCATGTAGTGCCTGCGCGCGCGGGCGATACGGTTCGAGGAACATCGTACCGATCCGACCTGAAGGCGACCTGAAGGCAGTATCCAGCGAGCGCGCCCTGGATCGAACGTTGCCAGGATTGCGCCGTGTGGCACGGTCAGTCAGGCCGAAGAACTGATGCTCCTGCCATTCCACAGACCTGTAGTCCCGCAGCGCAGCCGCGCATGAATGCAAGTCGTGAGTGGAAATGCGCGGCGAGCAATGCGCACGCGTCTGGCACCACAGGTCAACCAGCATGGGTAACCGGCTCCTTTCCTCCGCTCCGCCGGACGAATCCAGTCAAAATTGGTGGTGACATTGCTCGGCACTCCCGAATCCGGTCGGCATCAGGGGAAGGCGTCCTCCGTTGTGCTAATGGCAAACGGCCGCATTGAAGACCACTACAAGCTGTACCTCGTCATTGCCGATGCCACGATCACACAGCTCGACGAACTGCGTAGCGTCGTCGTGTCCGCAACCGGCCCCACGCAGATTCGCCTCGGCGACATCGCGACCGTGCGACGCGGCGTCGTGCCCCAATGGATGCGCGTGACCGCCGACGGCAAGGACGCGGTTCTCATCAACGTCTATCAACAGCCTGGCGCGAACAGCGTGGCAATGGCCAAAGCGATTCGGGCGAGACTCGCGGACTTCCAGCACCAGATGCCGCGAGGCGTTCATCTGTCCAACTGGTACGATCAAAGCGAACTCGTGATCGCCTCGGCGACCAGCGTACGCGACGCGATCATGATCGGCGTCGTCCTGGCTGCGTTGACGCTTTTCTTCTTCCTGCGCAACTGGAAGATCACAGCAATTGCCGTAGCACTCGTGCCGGTTGTCATGGCAGCAACCATCCTGCTGCTCCAGGTATTCGGCATGGGCTTCAACATCATGACGCTCGGCGGCATGGCCGCAGCGGTCGGGCTCGTGATCGACGACGCAATCGTGATGATCGAACATATCGTGCGACGCATGCGCGAGGGCGGCGCCCGCGCCTTTCATGGCCGCGTGATGGCCGCGGCGCTCGAATTCACACGGCCGCTTGCCGGGTCGTCGGCGGCGACGTTGATCATCTTCGTGCCGCTCGCGTTCCTCTCGGGCGTCACCGGTGCTTTCTTCAAGGCACTGTCGATCACGATGGCGAGCGCCCTCTTCATTTCCTTTCTGGTCACGTGGCTCGCGGTGCCGATTCTGTGCGACCGTTGGCTCAAACCGAAAGACGCCGAGGAACACCGCGAAACACACTTTGCCTCGTGGATGAACCGGCGCTACGCAATACTCGTCGAGCGCGTCACTGAACGGCCCGTCCTGGTGTTGTTGGGTGTCTTACCGCTCGTTGCGGTGGCCGCGTTCGCCTTCACGCGCGTGGGCAGCGGCTTCATGCCCAGCATGGACGAGGGCGGCTTCGTGCTCGACTACCACACGCAGCCGGGCACTTCGATTAGCGAGACGGACCGCCTCATGAAGCAGGTGGAGCGCATCATTCAGGCAAATCCGAATGTCGCGACGTATTCGCGGCGCACGGGCGCGGGTCTCGGCGGCGATCTGAACGAGCCCAACAAGGGCGACTTCTTTGTGCGACTCAAATCCGGCAAGCGAGAGCCCATCGACACCGTGATGGAAGAGATCCGATCGAAGGTCGAGACGCAGGTGCCCGGCGTCAATGTCGAACTCGCGCAGCTCATGGAAGATCTGATCGGCGACCTCACGGCAGTCCCGCAACCAGTCCAGATCAAGATTTATTCCGACGACCAGAACACGCTCGACACAACCGCACGCAAGGTTGCCGCACGAATCGGCAAGATCCAGGGCGTGGTGGACGTGAATGACGGCATCAACCCGGCGGGCGACGCACTCGAATTGCACATACGACCCCAAGCCGCTGCCGCCGAGGGCATGGATCCCCAATCGATTGCGCAGGCCGTTTCCGACATGGTCGAGGGTAACGTAGCGACGCAGTACCAGAATGGGCCGAAAACGGTCGGCGTCCGGGTGCGCGTGATGGGCGCGACTAGTTTGACCGACACGCAACTGGGCCAGCTACAGATACGCGCCCCGGACGGACACCTGTTCGCGCTGAATCGCGTAGCGGATCAGATCACCGTGACGGGGCAGCCGGAAATCAGTCGCGACAATCTCAAGCGCATGGTCGCGGTAACGGCGCGCATCGACGGACGGGATCTCGGCTCCACCATCGCCGACGTACAAAAGGCACTCAGCGATAAAAGCCTGTTGCCGGACGGCGTCTACTACGAACTGGGCGGCTTGTATCAGCAGCAGCAGATCGCGTTCAAAGGCTTGCTGACCGTGTTCGGCGCGGCGA
>NZ_CAJHCR010000041.1 GCF_904848585.1 Paraburkholderia kirstenboschensis | reverse complement strand
TTATCACTCCGTTCTCCTGCTTGGCGTCCAAGCAGGCAGTTGAACATGTGGGTCAATTTTCGATGCAAATTTCTAGCGGAAGTGGGTCAGTTCTATGCGCGTATCAACAGGCGCCTGTCCCTGTTTGCCCAGCGCGAGCGCCATCGCGTCCGCAGTGTTCGGGACGCCCGATGTCGCCGCTGCTCGAGCCGCGCGAAAATCGTCCAGCGACGGTACGCCCGCCGGCACGGCCGACGCCTGCTGGGTGGCATTTAGGGAGGCGCCAGACTGCTTGAATACCGACGACGTATAGATCGCATCGAGCTTGTTGCTCGCAGCAAGCGCACGAGTGTCGGCACCGTCCGCTCCCACCTCGCGCTGGAAGTCATTGCCCGTCAGCATGGGTTTGACGCCCGGACGTTGCGCCGCGGATGCCTCTGAAGCGGCGCGCGCGGCCGCTTCAGCCGCCGCCGCCTCCTGCTGCTGCTTGATCATCTTGTCGATGTCGGAGTTGCTCGCTCCGGGGGCCTCTGTGCTGCTCTTCAGAGCCGACGCCTTCTTCAGGCGGGCCTCTTCCTGCGCCTGATTGCTTGCCTTCAGCTCGTAGTAAAAACCGAGCACACCGATCACGATGGCGGCCAGCAGGCCAATGCTCATGATCGCATTGCGGGGCGTCTTGCCTTTGACGAGTGCAGCCTGTTCTGCGTTAGGCGTGGCCTGTTCGGTTTTCTTCGCCACGGTTAGAACACTCCGAAGATGCGCCGGCGACCGCGCGTCACCGTTACCTCGTCCTTGCCCGACACGAGAACAATCTCGTCGGCCAGACGCTGGAACACGAGGAAGTCGCCGCGGCGGATGAAGTTGCCGACGACACGATCGCCGTGATCCTTGTACATGGGCACCGGCCATGTCTGCGCTTTGGCGGGCATGCGCATCCAGATCGAGTGGCCGTCGTCGAATACGACCTCCGGCTTGAATTCCGCGTTACCGTCCACCGAGTAGTCCCAGTTGAGCTTGTCCGGCGACACGCCGATCGAGCCTGAGTCGCCGCCGCGTTCTCCGGCGGATGCGCCCGGGCCTGCCCCACCGGCTTCGTCTCGCACGTTCACTCGTGCCATCGGTGCACGCGGATACTGGAAGCGCACGGTCTGGTAGAAAAAGCCACCGGCCGGCGACGCGATTAGCGTGAAGTCGTATTCGCGGCGGTTCGTCGTCAGGTGCAGCGTGTTCACCAGGTCCGCCTTATGAGGCTTGATGAAGACGTGATTCATCTTGTCGTCGTCAATTTCCCACTGCACGCTATCGCCCATAGCAGGGTCGGCAATCAGCTTCTCACCCGGTTCGAGCTCGATGGTCGTCAGCTTCAGCGGCGCCGTCAGCACACGAAAAATCTGGTCGCGGCTGTAGGGAAACACGCCAATGCGCGCGTCGCCGGGCATCGTCAACGGGTCAGAGCCGCCGTTAAATGGATTGACGGGGCTCATCGGGTCGCCGGCGATCATCGCGGCATTGAAGGAGCCGGTATCAGCAGGCCGCTTTGCATACACCGCTGCTGTGGGCAGCATGATTGCTGCGAGCAACACGAGTAGCCGGCGCGTGGGCCGCTGGTATCTGGAGGTCATGCTGTTCAAGCTCCACCGGTCCGCTCGAGGCGGAAAAACGGGATGTAGATGCCGAAGGGATTCGCCGAGAGGGCCGCATCAGCGGTAGGCGCGACGATCTGGTAGCGCAGGGTCAGCGCATAGGACTTGACGTCCGGCTTGCCAGTCGCGCCTGCCTGGGAAGTCGTCGTTGTGAATTCAACAAGGACGGTCTGGTCTTCGAGCAGCGCAATGTTTCGCACATTGACTTCGCGGATCAGCTTCGGATTTGCAGTGATCTGCTGGAACGGGGCGTCGACGCGCAGCCAGCTTTTGAACTGGTCGGTTGCAGCCCCAATCATCTGGGCCTTCACCGAGTTGATGTTTGACGACATGCGCGACGTCGTCAGGCTGTCAGTCAGCACCGGCTCGATCGTGAACCAGCGCACCGCCATATCTCGCATGCTCGTGCGCACGGCTTGCGAATCTGGCTTGTAAGCGATGAGCTCGGTGACTACGGGATGACCGCTCACGTCCGCTGACACACCGACTACGCGCGTTACCGACGGCGGAGGCTGTCGAGTCCAGACGGCCCCTGCAGCAACGGCAGCCGAGGCGAACGCGATGAGCATCCAGCGATTGCTCTCGACCTTAAGCCGCGTGCTCGTCTCGAAAATGACTTTCGATGGATCTTCCTCGGCATACATGCCGGGGGCCGTGGATAGCGCGGCCTGCCGCTTGTTCCTGAAAATGCGCATGGCAACCCTTGATGAATGGCTACCATTGAAACAATTTCTAACCAGGCTTTTGCGGCGAAAGGCACGGAGATTTAACTGCCTTTTCAGCAACACGTCGTTGGCGCTTTACGCCTCTCTAAACGCTGCCGTGTAACGCGTTACGGGTCTAAACGCGAAAAGGCCATCAATTTCGCGCGTCATTCCGAGGAAACCAACGAAGGCACTGTGTTACTGGTTGTACACGTGAATCACCCATTATTCCCTTGGTCTATAACTGGTGATCTCCGGTTGCCACTGTTTCCCGTTTCCGATCAATGGGTTATCCCCAGTGCGGCCGTCCATGATTTTTAACGCGTTATACGTGTACACGTTCTACGCGAACCGCTGACGCTTAAGAGCAGCCTTGATGCCTCCCAAAACCTCTCGCGCACGTTCAACGTTTCGAGCCGGCACCCCTCGCGTCAGTGCATGGCCGTCTTGTGGATCGCGACCGCATTCGGTCCAACGGCCCTCAATCGCCAATGTGATGTCCATTGCTGCGGCGTGTGGCACCGAGCCGCATTCCGGGGTATTCGGTCGATTGGTGCAAAAAAACTGGGGAACAGCGTGAGCAGCCGCTTGTATCAACACTGTGCGACCTCTCGGCGTTTGCGCATACGACCGATCCGCAAGTCTTTGATCAATCGATGCTCTTCGGCGAAAACCGCCAGAAACTGCACGGAAAGTACGGATACCCTCAAGCGTCCTTACAGCGATGCGCGACCAGTTCGATAGGAATCCTGAACTGATCATAGTGCGTACGTTTTTCGATCCGAATCGCATTCACGTGATGGGACCATCAGCAAGCAAGCGTCCAGCACAATTCATTGAAGATCGTTGCCGCAGCCGGGCGGACAAGGTGCCGATTCCGCATCATTCCGTTCCGTCCCGTTGCGATCTCCTGTGAAGGCGCTGCGTCAGCTCTGTCGCGGTTCCGAGGAACTGCCACAACACATGCAGTCGGGGAGCAAACCGACGGCCGCCGGCGCCACCCGATTGGGCCAAATCAATCCCCCGAGGCCGCGATCTTTGCGCGTAGCCATGACGTATAAGCAGTTCGCTCCAATGGGTTCTTGAACGTACCCATCTCAGGCTGGTAAGTGTTTCCCTTGCCGCCTTCTGCCATGTATTGGCCGACAAACTGTTGCTTCTCGGCCAGCGTCAATGATTTGATCTTCGCAGTCGTTCGACGTGAACGCTCTTCTGCAGAGCTATCCTGATCAAGGGCCGCAGGTCGTTCAGAAGCTGATTCGACCTGGCCATCGCCCTTGGGCCTCACTTCAATGCGAGTGCCCTTTTCGAAGACGGTTCTTGCGTACCCTCCAGCGTTGCCACGAATTTGCCGGCTCTTGGCCTTCTCTTCGACGTAAATGGCAGTCTGTAAGGCTCGGTCTGGCTCTTGCTGGATCCAGCTTATAGCGAGTCGATCTCCGACACCAAGGCGAGTTAGGCGCTTGAATGCTTCGGACTGTCGAATAGCCTTATGTTCTTCGTCTTCGTTGGTGTCATACATCGACTTCTGAGGATTGTCTTCTACAAGGAAGCGTATTTGGACCACGCGTCTCGCCTCTCGCTTGTACTCCGGAGACACGACAATGTTTGACACCTGGTTGATTTCTTTGACGGCCTTTTTGATCACTTCGGCCGAAAAATGCTTGAATTCATCATACATGCTCGCGTCTGCGCCAAGCAGACGGCGCCAGGTCTCCACCGAAATCCAACCCGTCGATCCTGTTCGTTTAAATCGCAGACAGTTCTCGTATAGGGCAAGCGCGTAGCCCCCACTGAACTGCCGCTGCACATTGATGTTGATTAAGGTGTAGATGTCGGGATTCGCGAGCTTGCCCGCAAGCCAGTCGCTGTACTCGTACGAGCAAAGGCCATTCTTTATGCTGGCGTATGCAATGAGCGGAGACGCTTCCCAATCCGTCTTCGCACCATCGTGCAAGAGATCGAACGAAATTGGGGTCGACATCACCTTTAGCAGTGCGCGCTTCAATGCGTCGTGATTCTTGCTGTCGAACCCTAACATCGTGCAAAGGATGCCCACAGGCAAAGTATGGCGCTTCCTTGTAAGTAGGTCGTCGAACGCATTCAGTAGCAGCACGTTCACAATTTTGCGCTCGAGCAGCGACAGCTCACCGCTTACGTGAACCGTGGCTACGTGCTTCTTCAGTTCGCTAGGGGGAGGACCAAGCGGCTTGATATTGGGCATGCACTCTCCTAAGGCTTCCGGGATTTTAGGAGCTAAAAGTCATGGCGGCAACTTATCTGACACTGACTTTCCGGTGCCGACGCACCGCATTCCCCATGAACCCCGACTTTTGAGGCCCACATTAGCGCTGGCGAAAGGTCATGGTTTGTGGGGAAGATGGCGTCCGCCCGCGAAAGGTCATGGTTTATGGGGCTCTTTCGACAAAAGGAGAGGTTAAAGGTCATGGTTTGTGGGGAGCTTCGCCGACACGTGGCAACGATCGGGGGCTTCGCTGCGAAAACTACGTCTCGGGGACTGAAATTGTGCTCCCGTGGCGCCTACCGGAGTGTGCAAGGAGCGAGACGTCGAAATCATGGGCGCCACGTCCTTTTTCACACTCTGATCCCGCGCCCATAAACCATGACCTGTGGAGATTGGCCGACGCCAAAATTCGCAAATTAATCAATGATTTGCTTCGCGCGCGCGTGTGGCCCCATAGACCCTGACTTAGACCCATTAACCATGACCTTTCACCCCACAAAGCCTGACCCACCTTTGATCAGCGCCCCATGAACCGTGACCTTTCGCCCCATAAGGCATGACCTAACCACCGCCAAACCCTTGCCAGGTAAGGAAGCGGCGACCGTAAACGTTTTTAAAGTCTTTGTTTCCTAAAGAAACAACAAACAGGTGTTGGTTTCTTGATGGATGGTTCCAAGTAAAAACAACGCGCATAGGCAAAGCCAACACGCAGCCGCGACTCCCGAACAATTAATGTTCTGCCTTCAAATCTCCCCGGCTAGGGCCTGTAGCTGTGCTGTTCAGGGTTCGCGACCAGTCACAAATTGCTTGCACTTCATTTGATTAGCCACTAAGCTTCCGCAAAATTCAACACGGACTGCAAG
The DNA here is from genome assembly GCF_904848585.1 of Paraburkholderia kirstenboschensis. Classification (GTDB taxonomy): domain Bacteria; phylum Pseudomonadota; class Gammaproteobacteria; order Burkholderiales; family Burkholderiaceae; genus Paraburkholderia; species Paraburkholderia kirstenboschensis. The sequence goes on along the minus strand of NZ_CAJHCR010000041.1, from coordinate 8,057 downwards.
CTTTTTCTCCGCGTGTTGAATCAACAAGTGATAGTACTCGATACAACGAAACGGGAGCGGTTGATGAACACAGCAGTTCGGCGTGCCGAAAAGCCGCAAATGTCCATAAAGCTGAAGCATGCGCCCAAGCCTGTACCTCTCGCATCCATAAAGGCAATTGCAGAGAACGCCAGTGGCATGCTCCTGGACGTACGCGAAAGCATGCTGGCTCCTCATCCGCGCAAAAATGCACCGGTCTTCACAACTGCACAGGTCGGCGAGTTGTGCCGCATCGACAGGCAGCGCATGCATTACCTGGCGCGAAGTGAGGATGATTTGCCTCAAGGTACCCTCCGTCACAGTCGCAGCAGGGAGTTTACTCTTTCCGAAACGAGGGTCTGGATCGATCGGATTGGGCCGTATTCCAAGCGGCCCGCTGGCGTCAAGGGAAAGAAGATAGCAATCGGGAACTTCAAGGGCGGGGTCAGCAAGACGACTACCGCTATGACGCTGGCGCAAGGACTCTCGTTGTTCGGCCGTAAAGTGCTTTTGGTTGACTTGGACCCGCAGGCGTCACTTTCGGCGCTGCACGGCATCCTTGCGGACAGCGAAGTTTCGGACGAGCAGACCGTGCTTCCGCTGATTTACGGCGATGAAGAGGATCTCCAGTACGCTGTGCAGTCGACGTACTGGGACGGAATCGACCTGATCCCGGCGAGTGCAGCGCTCTTTGGCGCGGAGTTTTTCCTGCCATTTAAGCAGTCGAAGGACCAGTCGTTCCAGTTCTGGAATGTCCTGAACAAGGGGCTCGAGCCGCTATTGAGTGAATACGATGCCATCGTTATTGATACGCCCCCTGCCCTATCCTATTTGACGATCAACGCCTTCATGGCGGCGGACGGACTTATCGTTCCGACACCACCGAGCGCGCTCGACTACGCTTCCTCAACGCAGTTCTGGAATCTGTTTTCGGACCTTTCTGAGAGCATGCAACAAGTCGCGCCGGAATTGGCCAAGAGCTTCGACTTTATACACGTCCTATTGGCCAAGGTTGACCAAAGCCAGGCGGCAACACCCATCGTTCGCGACTGGATTAACAAGACTTATGAAGGACTCGTCCTTCCGGTGGAAATCCCTACGACTGCTGTTACGCAAACCGCCGCCGCCGAATTTGGCACGGTTTACGACATTTCCCGGTACCAAGGCAGTTTGAAAACCTATCAACGCGCTCGAGAAGCCTACGATCGATTCGCGGAAATTGTTGATCAGCAGCTTGTCGCACTGTGGCTTGCAGACCAGGAGGCCGAATGAGTATCAAAGACCGTCTCGCAGCGAAGTCTGCAACGATCGGAACGTCCCCGCGCCCGCAAAAAAACAACGAAGAAACCCCTGCAAGGCCGAAGACTGCCCCCGGTCAATTGATGGCATCGCTGCCATTACTGGCAGAGAAGGAGAAAGAGCTTCAGGTGGCGATTAAGCGCATCGAAGAGCTAGAAACGGGCGGCGATGCGAGTTTCCAAGAAGTCGATATATCGACCCTCGTCGAAGTTCCCGGCCGTAAAAGACTGTTGTCGAGGCAGGAATACGGCGAGCTGCGAGCGAATCTCGAAGCGAACCCTCTTATTCATCCGATCGTCTATCGTCCTTTAGATGACGGTCGCAATGAAATTATTTCGGGAAACAACCGAGTCGCTATCTACCGGGACGATCTTAAGCGCACAAAGATCCGGGCGGTGCCCTTTACCGGGAGCGACGCGGAGGTTGAGCTCGGGGCTGCGTTCTCGAATCTGTTGGCCCCGTCACTTCCCGATTTCGAAAAGTACCGACAATTCCAGCGTATCCAGGAGAATTTGGGGCTAACGCAGGCTGACATTATTCGCGCATCGTGTCTGGCTCAGAGCCACGTCGCCCGTATCCTCGCGTTCGATAATTTGCCGGTTGCCGCCAAAGAGCTGGTTGCCTTAAATCCGCATCGGCTTGGCGGGACCGCTGCGGCCAAGTTCGCCGCTCTGGCGCAACAGGGACACGAGGGCGCGGTAATAAGCGCAATCAAGGCCTTGGTTGAATCGGAAGACATGACCCAGGAGAGGGCTCTCACACTTGCGACTCCTACACGACCGAAACCGGTCGCTCCAAACGCCAAGACAATCAACATCGGTCGAAAAAGGTTTTGCGACCTGACAGTGAGGAGCGGGGTGGTCGGGCTGAGGTTTTCAGGGAAGGACAGCGAAGCCCTGGCAGAGACATGGGGCGAGCGCATCGCCGAATTCATCCGTCGAGAACTAGAGAGTAAAGAGGCAGCGCCATCCAACTCGGAGAATTAGTCGAATCAACGACATACCCGGCGACTGTCCCTCGGTCGGATGCCGCCATCCAAATTGGATAGTTCGAAAAATCAATCACTTAGGCCGAACGCAAGGTATCTAGAACCAACGCGGTACGCGTTGGCACCAACCGGTCCGGCAGAGCGGAAGGGGATCGGATGGCGCCGTCCCCTGCGAACCGCAGCCTGTCGGCGGTTCGAACTGCCTGGCCTCAAAACTCACGCAATCCCGCTCTTTGACGCTCGCTACTTTTCAGAGTGCGGGCCTTGCTTCTCCGTCGCGCGGGTGAAGGGCGCCCCATAGACCATGACCTTTAGCGTCCGGGCCGCCATCGACGGCGATACCACCCTAGGCAGGGCGGCCGTTTGACGGAGCCACCCAGTTCTTCCTAGCGTCGTCCCCATAGACCATGACCTTGGGGTTGAGGAGACTATTTGCTTGAACACTTTCCTACCTCTGGGCGCGAATATTTGGTCGTGACGAGACGGCTGATTTGTCCGTCGATGCGGGAGCGATGCCGACTTAGCTGACCTGACGGCGTGCCCGGCGACTGTCTGATTGGAATGGTCATCCAATTTGGATAGTTCGTAAAATCAATCGCTTAGGCCGAAGGCAAGGTATCTAGAACCAACGCGGTACGCATTGGGCACCATTCGGCCCGGCAGAGCGGAAGGGGATCGGATGGCGCCGTTCCCTGCGAACCGCAGCCTGTCGGCGGTTCGAACTGCCTGGACTCAAAACTCACGCAACCCCGCTCTTTGACGCTCGCTACTTTTCAGAGTGCAGGCCTTGCTTCTCCGTCGCGCGGGTGAAGGGCGCCCCATAGACCATGACCTTTAGCGTTCGGGCCGCCATCGACGGCGATACCAGCCCAGCCAGGGCGGCCGTTTGACGGAGCCACCCAGGTCTTCCTAGCGTCGTCCCCATAGACCATGACCTTTGGGTTGAGGAGACTATTTGCTTGAACACTTCCTACCTCTGGCGCGAATATTTGGTCGTGACGAGACGGCTGATTTGTCCATCGATGCGGGAGCCATGCCGAACTAGTTGACTCAACGGCGTGCCCGCCGACTGTCCGATTGGAGCGGCCATCCAAATTGGATAGTTCGCAAAATCAATCTCTTAGGCCGAACGCAAGGCACTCAAAAGCAACAAGTCGGGCGTAGGCGCCATTCGGTCGGGTAGATCGGGAGGGCAGGCAAGTCGCGACACTCCTGCCAACCCCAGATCATCGGCGACTCGAACGCTGTTGATGCTCAGAGCGTCGCGCGATCCGGCTCCTCGACATCCCTCAAAACTAAAACTGCTTGTCGGACCTTGGTGGAGTCTTGCCCTTCGGTCGCGCGCGCCGCGCGGCTCCCCATAAACCGTGACCTTTTGCATTCCCGCCGGCATAGACGGTCGTTAAGAGACAAGGAAGAGCGGGAGTCCCACAGAGCCGGCGAGATCTCGCCAAAAGGCCCTTGGGAGAGGGCAGGCGAGCGAGCAGCGTGAGAGCGGAGAAAAGCCGGGATCGCTTGCTAGACTCTGCGCCGAAGGATGGTTGTAACAGCCTTCGGCCCCGGCTCGGCCTCACCACGGGCCGTACGTGTTCACCAATGGCTGGTGGTAACACCCTTCGGCCTTTGATCGGCCTCGCCACGGACCGTACGCGTTCGGGCCAAGTTTGGCCCCAAACTGCCCTGCGAACTGAGAGTGCCCACGCTTCCCCGGGGAAACGCCTGTCCCGTGCGGTCGCCCCTATTCACAAGGAAAGCAAGCGTGACGGAAAAATCCTCTCGCGTAGGGCGAGAACTCTTGCGTAGGCGAGAGGCGCCGGTAGTATGAGGGAAATCGTCGGAGGAAAGGCATCGGATTGGCGCACTGTTTCAGCTAGCTTTTCGGCGAATTGCGATTCCGGGGATGCGCGGACAATGGGTAAGGGGCTAATGACAATGAAAATTGCGAGAAAGACAAATGAATGACGACCCGCTGGCGCTGGCCGCGCTATACAGGGCGGGCCTGGGCTCTAAATGGGAGACCATGACGGAGGCGGCCGTCGCAATGGCCGCGGTAGGGGTGCGCGCGAGCAAGAATCGGATAGTTCAGGCGGTGGCGGTCTCCGAGTTCCCGACGGAGATCTTGGCTCTATTCGCCAGCGTTGGAATGGTCAACCGAACGGCTCGTGAGCTCATCCGAGCGCGAAACGAGCAGGGCATAGCTGACATGGTCGCGCGCTCCGCTAGGCTCAATCCTGCGGGGAAATCGAGGTCCGAGATTTTGGCGCACGTTTGCAACACCCGTAGTACGTCTCGCTATCGGCGGACGTACGCGGGCGAAAGCCCTTTCGCGCTGAACGAGCGATATGTCCAAGGATGTCGTTCCGGCCTATGGTCAACAGTGCGACAGGCGGCGGAGGCGATGGGTATCTCGCATTCCAGGCTGACGATGGCGTCGGCTATTGCCGCGTTGCCGCAGGAGTTACTGAATGCTCTCCCCACCGGAGGCCTGACTTTCGAGACGGGTCGCGCCCTTGTCGACTTAGTAGCGCTTCGCGGGGAAAAAGTCATTCGCGAAGAAGCGATCTCAGTTCGAAAAATCGTCCCACGACTCAGCCCTCAACGCTTGTTGACTCGCCTTATAGGAATTGACTGCTCCCCGGTTCAAGTCAAGGTGCGGCGTGGGAAGAAGAAAAATGGTCGTTCAGGCGGACTTTTCGTAGAGCTATATCTTGACCCTTCGGATCCGGAAAGCGAATCAAGGCTTGAGACGCTCGTGGGCTTAGTGAACCTGGAATTTGGAAGCGGTTCGAAGGTCGGCAGCGCCGCCATTGTGCCGCGGGATGAACGGCTTCGACCATATCTTGCACAGAAGCAGCGGCTTGACAGACCAGCTCCCCTTTCTCGTCTTTCGGTACCACCCCACCTGTCCGGGTCTGCGGGAACAAACCGCGACACAGCCATGCCATCCGTAGGGATTGACGACGATCGCGCCGCGCTGGAGCGCTGGCTGTCCGAGTACACAAGCCCGGCGACCAAGAACAGATATCAAAACGAATTGGAGCGGCTGCTGTTATGGGCGCTTTTCGCAAAGGGCAAGCCGCTGTCGAGCATCGATGTGAACGATGCGAACGAGTACATCAATCGATTTACGTTGGACCCACAGCCATCATCTGTGTGGATAATGAGGGGGCGACGGTCGCGCGACGAGCCGACATGGCGTCCCTTTCGCGGGCCGCTCTCGGACGAAAGTCGCCAAAAGGCTCTCCACATAGTGAAAAAGTGCTTTAACGATCTCATCGCGCATCGGTACTTGGTGACAAACCCGTTCCAAAATGTGAAGGTCAATCATCAGCCGGGTATTCAGTTAGAAAATGAATATACTGAATTACACGAACACAGCGGGGCGTGAAGGCCGCTGCGCACCCGAACCCAGCTTGCCAAGACTATGGCCCTGGAGGGGCGCCCGACCAACGGGATGTACCGAGGTCACGAGGGCATTAAGTTATGTCCGTGTGGTTCGCCACCGCGCATAGCGTGTTACGCACCGGCTCGCCTCGGGAAGGCTTCGGCCTCCCGGTACTGACGGGCGATCTCTGCAGTCGCATAGATCGAGGTCGTGTCCAGCGAGTCGTGGCCCGCAAAATTCCTCGCACTCTCGAGACTCATGCGTCCGCGACCGCATGTGATACGAAAGTGTCTCGCAACCAAATGTGGGGTGACCGCTGCGAATGCGCGGGCATGCGGCGAGTCCTCGCGCAACGCGGCCGCCGTCGAGGTGGCAAAAAACCGCTTCACCGCCTTGTAGAGTTGGTCGTGATGGATCGGCGCCCAGCCTGGCGGGGGAGGGCGGCCAGCGCCCTGTGAACATCGTCGCCACGCTCGGCCGCTTCACGCCGCACCAGGCCGATGTCCTGGTTGTCGGGCAGGGCGGGGATAAGGGGAGTGCCGACAGGGCAGGCGGAGGGGGATCGCGAGGGAAATCCCGCGTCTCTAGGTAGTCGCCGAGCGCCTCGAGCACGGCGGGCACGAGCGGAATGAAGCGCTCCTTCGCGCCTTTCCCCACCACGACGTGTTCGGATTTTCATAGTCGGCCAGCCAGAAGGCGATCGCCTGCAGGTCATTCTGCGCACCGCTGTTGTTCTTGATCAGATTGCGGTTCGCGCCGCGCGAGCCATCGAGATCCGTCGGCGCCAGAAAAGATTCCAACGGTACGATGGCGGTGACCGGTTCACGTCGCAACTGCGGCACCGGCAGGCGCTGGTCGGACGGATGAATGAGCGCCTCCGGCGCGATGCTGAGCCCATTGACATCGCGATAGTTTTCGAGCCACGCCGAAATGCGGCGGGCGCCCGTTTCGCCCAGACGTGGCACGTCCCGGTACCAGCGGTAGCCGACTGCGCTGATCGTTTCGACCAGCTTTCCGATCGTGGTGATGCCAACGTCGGAGAGGCGCAGCGCCACCGCCGTGTCGAACCAGCCAAGCACGTGATGGTCAGGCTTTGGATCCTCTACCACGAGGCGCGCGAGCGCGTCCAGCGCGGCCATCTGCCGGATCCGCAGTCGCGCGTTGCGCTGCTGCCGGCGCAGTGTCGCGGTCAAGTCCGCGCCCGGGCCCGCGTGGTGCGCGGTGAACAGGTCGAGCAGTTCCCTTTCGGTATGGAAGCCGTCCGGGTCGTGCTCCGCGGCGAAATCTTCCAGCGACGGCGCGGCCGCGGCCGGCTCGGCGGTTGCCAGCACCGTCGGCCGGATCGCGAGCAGCCGCGCGGTCGTAAAATCTTGTCGCTTGCGGGCCGCCGCGACAAGCGCCGTCACCAGCCAGTTGCGTGTGGCCGCGGCTTTCCGCGCGTCCCGGCCGAACTCGAGATACTGATCGGCCAGCTCTGCCAGATCGAGTCCCTCCAGATAGCCGCTGACGTGGATTGAAGCGAAAGTTGCGGCACCACAAATCGGCCGGGCAGCGAATGGAGGCTGGTCTCCGGGAGTGCCGTTCTCACTATCGTTTCTTCGCGTCAGGAAGTGAAAGACGGAAATGCCAGAGAACCGAAGAGAAAGTCTGAAATGTCGAATACCGACAGGCCGCGATCAACGAACGTTTTGTGAAACATAGCTGTTTTACATGGCGGCCGAACGAAAGCCAGCATTGGCGGGGCTTTGACAGCAATCGGGCGTGTTTTTACCCTGATTGTTTCACGATGAGATGTGATTCTCGATCGGGGCACCCCCGGAGGCAAGCGTGAAGTGCAAATGCACCCTTTGGGGGTGGACGAAGTGTAGCGGTTGATACGTATTTTGTAATGGCCCGCGGTATGCAGGGAATTCGACGGCGCGGCCGTCGGAAAGGCGAATTACCCGGTATTTTTTGTCCTAAAACATGGTGATCGGGCAAAACCTTAGCCTTGGCGATGATCGAACCACGTTTCGTGCGGGCCGTCAACAGCACCCGTACTTACGGCGCGCATCGTTACGACGTGTTCGGACCGAAGGTGGGGCGCCGGCTAACACTGTTCGGGCGGTGTGCGCTGGATCTGTGGATCCGCCTTGAATCGGATGCCTACGTATTCGGATACTGCGAGAGGCCCCTGTGTATTCCCGGCACGAACCCAGCACGGCCCGTCGATTTCTGGGTCCGCACGCCTGATGAAGAGAGATTATGCGTCGTGCTGCCGTAGAACGTATTAATTCTGTCTCTGTTGCGTCATTAAATGTGTCACCTCGCGTCGGCGTAGTAGAAATGCAACTAACCGTCAGCCACAGCAGACCCGACCAATCGCTT
>NZ_CAJHCR010000040.1 GCF_904848585.1 Paraburkholderia kirstenboschensis | reverse complement strand
AAAAGCTCAGGTCATCGTCTGTCATGGATTGCGTCCGCAAAATTGGGTTGCGGACGCAATCGTGTGCCTTCTCTGCATCGGAAGCTAGGTGTGGGAAATCGCGCGCTTACGGAAGATCAGCTGACAGATTGACACTATCTCCCCGGCACGGTCATGGTAAAACTCCATTGCAGTTCATGGCGACCGTTTCAGTATCGCTTCAGTAGCCAAAGCTGACGCTCGCCGCACGCTTCGCCGGGTCCGCACACTGGACTACCTATACCAGCCGGATCTTCATTCTGGCCCGAAGCAATCCGCGAAATCGCCACAGTGAAGCCTTGCAAACAATCAACGCCTCGCACTCACACACTTGATTGCAGAGGAGTTTTGTCCACTTCATGCCGTAGACGCTTTTTTCAGCGAGCCGTGGAAACCGACTGGCGACAGCCGGTCGATGCAGCCCGACCCTGCAGTGCTTTGCAAACTCATCGGGGTCTATCGTCAGGTGGTAGCAATTCGAAGCCCACGTCGGGAGCTTCCCGTGCAATACGCTCCATGATCTTTCGAAAAAAATAAGACTGCCATGATGTCGGAAAAGATGAGCCTGAAGCAGCGATCCGATCTGGCCGGGATGAAGACGTCCCGGGAAACAACGGAGAGCTGGATGTGCACCAGAGCCTCGCGGATCGGAGCGGCGAGCCCTTCGGCACGCGGTGTTGGAACAAGTTCCCGGCCTCTCATCGTAAATAGTTCATCGCAGAAATAGGCGCGTAGCCGGGCGACGACCGCGCTCATGGCCGGCTGGCTCAGGTTGATGCTGCGTGCGGTCGCGGTCAGGTTACGCTCGGTCACAGAGCATCGAGTGCGACGAGGAGATTTAGACCGAGGCCCTTGAAACGCATGATTCCCCCTTATCCATAGGGTGGATGTGTTCCATCAAAACAATCGATTTTACGAATTGTGCCGCATGGAGCATAGTGTTCCAGGTACGCCCGATCAAATCTTGCCAATCTGTTGGCGCCTTCGCGGTGCCGGGTGTAGCAGATGAAGTGTGTCGCAGAACTGAGCGAAGCCGAGAAATGACGTTGCAGCAGTTGTCGGTCAATCACATGCATCGGGAGTCTTCTTCGCGGACCCCGCGGCATGTTCGCCAATGATTTGGGATTTCGTCGAGGTTCCAGCACTTCATCTTTTTGGTCGCGCCGTCCTTCAGCACAAGGAAACGCGACCACTGGACCAAGCGGCACAGAATGCTCATGAATTGAGGCACCATTTTGCAGACGGACCCTGACCGAGATTTTTTGGGCGTGTCGACGTCTGGCTGGCGTTCGCAGCGGCGAGCGTAGCCTACCTTACTTAGGCGATAAGGGTTTGAGTCTTGCCAATAGGGCTTTCCTATACGATGAAGGAGAGAGACATGCTGTGCTTAGGAGTGAGCGGCGGGCTGGACAAAGTTCATGAAAATCCGCTCGAACTGTCGAACACATTTCTGCACGATGGCGCTGCGGTGCTTGTCAGGGACGGACGCGTAATAGCGGCTGTCGAAGAGGAGCGCCTCAACCGGATCAAGCACTCGAACAAGTTCCCGAGCAGTTCGATTCAATACTGCCTTGCTTCCGCAGGGATTCAGCTAAGCGACATCGACCACATAGCGTTTTACGCTACGGAGGCCTATTGCAACGTCATGCTCGAACGCCTGTTCCTGTCCCAGCCGAACATTTCCATCCCGGTGGATGCCAAGCTGTTTCTGCGTAAGTTACTAATGCAGGAATTCGGTACCGAGGTCGATCCTTCGCGAGTCTCATTCGTGAGTCACCATCTGGCGCATGCCGTGAGCGCGTTTGCGATGTCTGGATTCGAGCAAAGTCTGATCCTCGCGGTCGATGGCGGTGGTGATTTCCTCTCCGGGCTTTTGGCGCTCGGGTCTGGAGCAGAAGTTACGCAACTCGCGACTTTCGCAGAGCATAATTCTTTAGGGCTGTTCTATCTCGAAACAATCCGGTATCTCGGTTACGGCTTGTTCGACGAATACAAGGTCATGGGGCTTGCACCTTATGGGGATCCCACTCCCTACCGCGCGCTCTTCGAGCAATTCTACCAACTCTCGCCCAACGGTGAATACCGCGTCTACTTGGACCGCATCGGTCCGACGTTGCTCCGCAGCATCCAGGTCCGGCGAAAGGGAATGCCATTCACACAGCAGCACCGAGATGTGGGTGCTTCATTGCAGGAAGCGCTGGAGCGGATCGTGTTTCACATTCTCGGTCATTATCGCGAGGTCACCGGCATGAAGCGGCTGTGTATAGCCGGAGGAGTAGCTCATAACTGCACCATGAACGGTAAGCTCCTGTATTCGGGACTTTTCGAAGACATCTTTGTGCAGCCCGCAGCGCATGACGCCGGTTGCGCGTTAGGCGCCGCCCTTATGATTTCAAACGACTTCGGTCGGCCCGCGCCGCGTGAGCGATTGCAGGAGGTCTATTGGGGCCCCGACCTTGGGAGCGATCTAGTCGTGGAGCAAGAATTGAAAGCGTGGGCCGGACACCTCGACGTTGAACGCAGTGATGACGTGGCAGGCAGAGCAGCGGACTGGATGGCCAATGGCGCCGTGATCGGCTGGGTGCAGGGTCGTTCGGAGTTCGGGCCACGCGCGCTTGGCAACCGCAGCATTCTTGCCGATCCCAGGCCGGCCGCAAACAAGGACCGGATCAACGCCATGGTCAAGAAGCGCGAGGGTTACCGACCGTTCGCGCCATCAGTGCTCGAGGAGGATGCGCACGAATTTTTTGCCCTCCCAGAGGGCACCCGCGAATTCCCTTTTATGAATTTTGTAGTTCGCGTTCGCGACTCCAAGCGTGCCTTGCTCGGCGCCATCACGCACATTGACGGTACAGCGCGGCTGCAAACAGTATCGCGCAAGACCAATCTCGCCTACTGGGAGGTTATTAATGCGTTCAAGAGCCGCACAGGAATCCCAATTCTGCTCAATACTTCCTTTAATAACAACGCTGAGCCGATCGTAGATTCGGTTGCAGACGCGATTGCCACATTTCTGACGACGGAGCTGGATGGACTTGTGGTCGGGCCGTTCCTCGTCAAAAAACGGGCCGCAACGCAGGAACATTGGACTGCACTGGCGGTTTCACTGCCGCCCTATGCATCGCTCTATCGAGTCCGCGCTCACACAGCGCGGGATCGTCAGGAGACGGTATGCGAAATTCGCACCAGCGGCTCCAACTGTGACAGTGTGCGTATTTCACACGAGTTGTTCGATCTGCTGATGCGGATAGAAGGCGAAGCCGTGCTCGGACATCTTCTCGATACGATTACGCCTGTGCAGACTCGGCGTGTAGCCCTCGTTAACGAGCTGCGCGGATTGTGGGAACAGCGTCGGGTTCGGCTACATCCATCACGGCGTTGCAACGGTAACGACGCCCTTCCGATGAGTGGCTGAACATCTGAAGCGAGGTAACAGCATTCGCGAGCTATTCTTCTAGAACGTTAAACGATAGCGTTTGGCCGCCGTGGAGTTCTTGTACCAACACACCGGTTTCCAACGGAGCACCAATCCCGGCCGATGGCCCGGACACTTGCAGCGGCGCACCATCAAGGTAGGCGGAATTGACACATCAAACGAACTTCGAATTGCTGCGTCGGGAAATGGACGCAGGCGATCCATGGCGGCTCGACAGCAATCCCTTTGAGCACGAGCGCCACAGGCAAATGCTTCGGATGGCACTTTCGCAGGGGTCCGTCACAAATGCGCTCGAAGTCGGATGCGCAGGCGGAGCCTTCACGGAAAAATTGGCACCGCACTGCCAACGGCTCACCGTAATCGATATCGTGCCACGCGCAATTGCTAGGACACGCGAACGGATGATGGACCCATCACACATCAATTGGATCGTCTCCGATGTCCAGCATTTTTCGACTGAGCAACAGTTCGATCTGGTCGTAGTGGCGGAGGTTCTCTATTACCTCGACGGCAGCGCCGAGGTGCGCGCCGCTGTCCGCAATTTAGCACGGATGCTTGCGCCCGGTGGACAACTGGTTTTCGGATCAGCACTTGACGCCAATTGCCGGCGATGGGGCCACATTGCCGGAGCCGAGACTGTCATAGCCATCCTGGAAGAAGAGTTGGTTGAAATCGATCGTTTTAGGTGCGTCGGTCAGTCGTTGAATGAAGACTGTCTGCTCGCCTGCTTTCGGAGCGCGACTCCGCCTCCATGTGGACCAACTTACCAGCGTTAGGCCGGGAGATATTATGCGCATCTGTGGGATCAAACTGACGCACGACGGAGCGATCGCCCTTGTCGAGGATGGAAAACTGGTTTTTTGCGTGGAGCAGGAAAAGCGAGACAACAATCCGCGGTATCAGGCGATCGACGACCTCGACGCGATCGCGATCGCATTGGCCGAGCATGGTTTCCGTGCGCACGACATCGACCAGTTTGTCATCGACGGCTGGGACGGGGCGGTGGAGTCGCAATTTCGCGTCAACAGTGGGTCGATTCCCGTCAGCCTGAAAGGGGCCCCTTATGCCGAACGCCGAGCCGATAATCTTCTCGCTTCGCTCGACGGCTCCGGACTGCTTGTCGGCGGCCAGTCCTTTCCTTATAAGAGCTATCCTCACGTGTCAGGCCATGTGGCCTCCGCGTACTGCACCAGCCCCTTTGCCCAAAGCGGGCAACCTGCATTCTGTTTGGTGTGGGATGGTGGCATCGTCCCACGCCTCTATCATGTAGAACGCCACCACGCCCGCCATGTTGACTGCCTGTTCCCCGTGATAGGTCACATCTACGCTGCGGCGGGTCATCACTTTGGTCCTTATAAAAAGCCGGGCGGCGCCCGGTGGGATCTGGGGGTGGCCGGCAAACTGATGGCTTACATCGCGCTGGGCTCCGTTGACGAAGATATCGTTGAGGTATTTCGCGGGCTTTATCAGGCACGCTTTGCTGGCGACACGGAGTGTGCGCAAGCTTATCGCGAGAACATCCACAGCGCGGACGCGTCACTAGCGGCGGTTGGAGAGTTCTTCGAAGCAAGCGCGGTGCGACTGGAAGCCCGGCCGCCCGAAGACGTACTCGCCTCGTTCCATGTCTTCCTCGAGCGTCTTCTCGTTCATGAAACGGGTATCGCGCTGCAGCGTCATTCGACTCCGGGGCCGAAAAATTTGTGCATCGCTGGCGGATGCGGGCTCAATATCAAATGGAACAGCGCCCTGCGCGCGAGCGGTTTGTTCGACGCAATCTGGGTACCGCCGTTTCCGAACGATAGCGGGTCGGCGATTGGCGCCGCTTGTTGCGCGCTGGCAGCTGAGAAGGGCTTCGTGCCACTGGAGTGGTCGGTATATAGTGGACCGGCCTTAAAAGGTTGCCAAGTACCGCCCGGATGGACGGCGTCTACCTGCTCCATTGCAGAACTCGCCAGCATACTCGCCAGTAGCAAGCCCGTCGTTTTCCTTGCCGGCCGGGCCGAGCTCGGACCACGAGCATTGGGAGGCCGAAGCATTCTGGCCGCCGCGACTTTGCCCACAATGAAGGATCATCTCAACGACATCAAGTTTCGAGAGCACTTCCGTCCCGTGGCGCCAATATGCCTCGAGGATCGTGCGCCGACCATTTTTAGTCCGGGGAGCCCTGATCCCTATATGTTGTTCGATCATCAGACGCGCGCGGAATGGCGAGAAAAAATCCCTGCCGTCGTGCATCTCGACGGATCTGCCCGATTGCAGACCATTTCAAGAACTTCCGGGCATCCGGTGGCGCAACTTCTGGTCGAATACGAAAAGCTGACGGGTATTCCGTTGCTCTGCAACACGAGCGCCAACTCTCACGGACGAGGTTTCTTCCCGGACGCTGCTTCAGCCTGTGCGTGGGGACGCGTCGAACGTGTGTGGTGCGATGGTTTGTTACTGACCAGGACTGGTCTGTCGCCGTCTGTCGACGAAACACTTTTCGCTACGTCGCCGTTCGAAGATTGCTGACGTTGCTGCTCAGTCGTCACTACGACGCGGTCAATCGTCCCGGCAAGCTCGCTCTAGTCTTGTAGAGCGCCATTGCCGTACAAGGCATCTAACCAACCCGCACCGGAAGGAGGACGGCAGTGATGCACCGCAGGCAACCGATGATTTACCCGACCCTTCGCCGTCGCTTTTGCAAGGACGCGCTAAAACGCATGGGTTTCCAATTCACAAGCACGAGTGGCTGGACCCTGGTCAGGCTCGGAGCAATGCGGCGCCCGCACGCTACGGCGAGCCCGGACGGCGAGTTCTGGCGGGTGGCGCCCCTCGTCTCATCGCGGGTTTGGCGCCCGCGCTGATTTCCTGCTCCCGCCCGGCAGCATGTCGGGCCTTCGACGCCCCCGCTTTTCGCCGAACCGGCGAGTCCCGCTCGGCCAAGCAGCACGCTCGACGCTGATATCGACGCTGCTGGAACCCACCTTGCTCAACGGTCCATGTCGCTAATGGGAGATAGTCATGTGTTAAGGAGAACCCGACAGATTACTAGAGCCTGTCATCGGCAAGCGTCAGCTTCCAAAAAACGATTTAGGGCACAATCAATTCCACAATGTTGACCGGCAAACCGTCAACCCAGTCAAATCGTTTGCCTTGAATGATCACCGAGCGGGCGCCGTGCATGAGTAGCGTCCCTAAATAAGAATCGCCCCGCTGATATGACTCCCGGTGTAAATCGGGGATCGGTTTTGGGTTCATGACATATTCTGTCGTGAATTTCCTGAGGGCGACGTAGCAGTAAGTCTCGGCCGTGGATCACGCTTTCAATGAGCGAGATTTCGTCAAGATCGCTTCGCCGGAATTTTCATACCATGTCTCCGTGTGTTTGGACTGAAGTCACCGTTGCACTCTTGAGAATAATCAGCGTCTCACCACCTTCTATCCGCTGGCGTGTCACGAGCCTCATCCTGCATGCGCGTTACGCCGGAAACTTCCCCGTGAACATACCCCATCTGAAAATATTAAGTTGCTTCAGCAACCCAGCGTCATCCTGCTCGCCAACGTTGTGATTGCCCTCAACTCGATGTTGCTCTCGGCGCTGTTCCAGCTGTATCAGCGCGAAGGCAATCAGAAAGCACTGGCCAGGCTCAAGAAAATCTCCGCCGTTGCATCGCAGTACATCCATTTCCTTGGGCACTATAACTTCTGCGGCAACGCGAATCCGATCGACCTCAGCACCCTGCTGCCCGGCCTCTAAGTTGTTTAATGCTTTTTGAATTTAAAGCATTCCAAAAATTATTGGCGTTTGGGCTTGGAACCCCTTCTACTAGAAAAAACTACGGCTGTAGTGTTAGGTTAAAACACGGATTGACGCGCTTCATGTCAGCATGCCACTATGGTTTGCGCGGTGCTTAGTGTAATGCGCCCAGGCAGAGCCAGCTTTGGCGTCCGTGTAGTTCAACGTTTTTCTCCATCCGTGACCCGCGCGTCCCGGAGCAACGTTTCTGTCGTCCCGTTCCAAAACCTGGCGAAGTTCAGAAAGCGCCTTGTGCGAGGTCCTGTACGCCTACCCGGCGCATATCGGACGTCTTATAGCGAACTGAATAAGGAAATTGGGAATGAACTCATTTTGCATAGAAAGTCTATGGAGGAAGATGGTGGCCGTCTTCTGGTTGGCACTATTGACCGCAACTTCAGTACACGCCACGGTCACGGCAGGCCCCGGCACCTGGAGTAGTCAACAGACCTGGGCCGCCGACACCGTCAACGGCGGCAATCTGACCGGCTATTTCTACTGGCCCGCGAGCCAGCCGACCACGCCAAACGGCAAACGCGCCCTTGTTCTGGTGCTGCACGGATGCCAGCAAACGGCGTCGGGCGACGTCATTGCCAATTCAAACGGCGGGGGGTTCAACTGGAAAACCATCGCCGACAAATATGGCGCAGTGATCCTCGCGCCCAATGCCACTGGCAATGTCTACAGCAACCATTGCTGGGACTATGCGAACACCTCACCGACCCGCACCAGGGGGCATGTCGGCGTATTGCTCGATCTCGTGAACCGGTTTGTCACGAACGCTCAGTATGCGGTCGATCCCAATCAGGTTTATGTCGCGGGGCTCTCGTCCGGTGGCGGAATGACGATGGTGCTGGGTTGTATCGCGCCCGACGTTTTCGCTGGCATCGGCATTAACGCCGGGCCGCCGCCGGGTACGACGACGGCACAAATCAGCTATGTACCGTCAGGATATACGGCGACGACGGCGGCCAACGCGTGCCGGGCATGGGCCGGATCGAACTCGGGTAGCTTCGCTACGCAGATCGCGGGTGCCGTATGGGGTACGTCGGACTACACAGTGGCGCAGGGCTATGGCCCGATCGATACCGCCGCATTCCGACAACTCTATGGCGGCACATTCACGCAAGGCTCTGCTGCTTCAATTGCTGGCGGAGGTACCAATACGCACTACACGGATAGCAACGGTAAGGTCCGCACGCATGAAATTACCGTTTCAGGCATGGCGCACGCATGGCCGGCCGGCGCCGGGGGCGATAATACCAACTACGTGGACGCCACGCACATCAACTACCCGCAGTTCGTGATCGATTTCTGGACCACTAACAATCTGCGCGCGGGCAGCGGCGGCACTCAGCCAACAGGCACGCCGCCGACCGGGCTGACCGTCACGGGAACGACGCAGACGAGCGTCTCCCTGACATGGAATCCGGTGCCGAACGCGACCAGCTACAACGTCTACCGCAACAGCGCGAAGATCGGCTCGCCCACCACGACGAGTTATACCGATTCGAGCCTGATCGCGGGTACGAGCTACACTTATTCGGTGACCGAAATTGACCCGACTAGCGGAGAAAGCGCCCAATCGACAGCGATTACGGCCACGACGCAATCCGGCTACGCCTGTACGGCTACGACGGCCACCAATTACGCGCACGTGCAGGCTGGCCGTGCTCACGACGACCTTGGGACTGCCTACACCAACGGCTCCAACCAGAACATGGGACTCGATAACCTATACTACACGAGTACTCTCGCACAAACCGCAGCAGGGTATTACGTGATCGGCAGTTGTCCATAATGGCCGAGGGCGTGTGGAAACTCCATTTCTACCGCTGAGGGCGACGTTGCCGGTCGGATCGATCAGGTTAGATGCGTCGAGCTTGCGCTAGTCGAACATCGCGGCCGCAAGAAGCCCCTCGGGGCCTCAACTGGTAGCCAGCTTCATCGCCTTCATCGTTCCGGCAACCCCCAGTATATTGATGACGCGCTTGAGGTTGTAGGCTAGCACCTGGAGGCTCATTTCGGTGCTCACCCGTCCCAGCGTCCGGGTCAGGAAGTGGGTGGCCCCCATCCAATGCTTCAGCGTGCCGAAGACGTGTTCGACCGTGCTTCTTCGAATGGTCATTGCATCGGGCATACGCTCGAGTCGACGCTGCATGGCTTCCAGTACATGTTCGTGTTCCCATCGTCGGATGCGGCGGTAGTCGCTGGGCGAACATCGCTCCTTGAGATGGCAACGCGGGCATGCGCTGGGCCAGTACACGCCAGGTTCATGTCTTTCTCAACGGTCTTGAATCGAAGAATTGCGCGCTCACCGGCGGGGCATCGATATTCATCGCTTCTTGCAATGTAGATGAAGTCGCGTTTGGTGACGAGCCCTTTCTTCCTCGACGCCGAGGTGAATGGCTTCGGGACATACGTGGTGATCCCAGCCAGTTCACCGGCGCGGATGTCCGCACCGCTGGAGTAGCCTCGAATCAGTCAGCACCTTCAGCCCCGGCTTGCCCATCGCCTTCTTCGCTGACACGGCCATCCTGCTGAGCTGCCCGTGATCGCCGCCGATATTCGTCACCTCATGTTCCACGATCAGATGGTGCTTCGTATCCACGGCGGTCTGCATGTTGTAGCCGACAGTTCCGGTTCTTTTGCCACCGCTGGTCATAGAGCGGGAATCCGGGGTCGGTAAGCGACAACTGTCCGTCCGGTTCTTTCTTCAGCTGCGCTTTGATTTGCTTGAGCTCACGCATCCGCTGGCGCAACAGAGCGATCTTCTAGTACAGGCGCACGGTCTTCACATCGAAACCTGTCGGACTGGTCCGGTCTGCGGTTTCAATCATGTCGAGGTATCGCTGCACGCTTTCCTCAATCTGTTGCTCACGCTTGTCGATCTTGCCCGCCGTGTAGTTCCTGTCGCGGCTGTTCACCGCCTTGAATTTGCTGCCGTCGATGGCGACCATGTCGCTCGATAGCAGCTTCAGTCCTCGACACAGCTTCGACGAAGCGACGGCATACGTTGCGAATGGCCAGCCCGTTGTCGGGACGAAGGTCGGCGATCGTCTTGACGTATGGCGCCAGACGTCCTGTCAGCCACATCAACTCGACATTGCGTTGGCATTCGCGCTCAGACGCCGACTTGACGGTACACGGTTCAGATACCCGTAGATATAGATCTTGAGCATCACGCCAGGGTGGTAGGACGGGCGCCCGGTGATTGCGGGCGTGGTGCCGTTGAAGCCGAGCGTCGTGAGGTCCAGTTCGTCCGCGAAAACGTCGACGATTCTGACCGGGTTGTCCTAGCCGATGTAGTCATCGAGGTTCTGCCGCGGTAAGGCGATTTGGGCGAACGATAGCGATATGATAAGGGTTGCTTACATCCTTAGCGAGTAGAATTGCCGGACGGCCGATGGCTTGAGTTTGCCTGCGTCTTTCATCTGCCCCTTGGCGATCATATGCATGTATATGATCGCCTCCCGTTTGCGGAGGAATTTCGCGTGCATTGACATACAGAATCGGTTGCGGCTGTATATGCGGCCTTATTGCAGCCGATACGGACACTGCGGGCCTCTATGAAATTCGCTGACTCGCACCTCATTGAGTTCACGAGCCTGAAGCTCTGATGCATATTCAGGTTTAGCGAGTTCAGGTCCGACCTGTCGTGTCATCACATTCGAGTACCAACGCAACCTTTCGATCGTGTCATGCTGTAGACGTCTATTCGCGAGGTGCCTCCAATCATTCAGGCGGGCTTCGCGCTCACGTGTCCCTTCTGGTAAGGCCGGTCGTGGGCCAGGACTGCCCAGATCGTACGCGCCATCTTGTTGGCCAGCGCCACAGTCACTACGTTTTGCGGCCGCCGCTTGCTGACCTGCTCGACCCACGGGCCAGGCACTTTGGCATGATTGAGCACGCTGCGCGCGCCGTGAATGAGCAGGGTGCGCAGATACGTGTCTCCGCGCCTGCTGATGCCAAGCAGCGTCACCTTGCCTCCTAAGCCCGTTTGCTTTGGCACAAGACCGATCCAGGCCGCAAACTCGCGTCCCGATCTGAACGACTTCACATCTCCCATCGTCGCGACTGCAGATGTTGCAGCCAGCACTCCGACGCCCGGAATTTCGGTGATCGACTTGACCGCCTTGTCCTCTAACATCCACTGACGTAGCCGCCGTTCGATCACGACGATCTGCTCGTCGAGCCTGGTCAAACCGCTCCACACTGCTCGCGCAGCGTATCGACCAACACAACGGGCAGCCGATCTGAGACTCTGGCCAGCACCGCGGGTATGGCCTTGTCCAGCGCAGATCGACCTTTGCCCATCACTTCGCCATATTCCGTCAACAGTCCGCGCAAGCTGTTGATCTGCATCGTACGGAACTTCACCCGTTGTTGGCGCATCCGGTGCAGCGCAGCACCGCCTGCTGCGGCTCGGTTTTCACTGCCACCGCCTTGCCTGGTTGCTGCACTGCCAGCCAGATCGCTCGGGCGTCCGCCGCATCGCTCTTGTTGCGGATGTTGAACGCCTTGACGAATTCGGCCGGCATCAGCTTCACCGTGTGTCCCAGCTTCGTGAGTTGCCGTGCCCAGTGTTGTGAACCACCACACGCCTCCATTCCAATCAGGCACGGTGTACGGTTCGGGAAGTGCTCAAGAAACTTCGCTCGTTTTATCGGCTTGTTCACGACCTCGCCGGTCTCTTCATCAAGGTAGTGCACCTGAAATACGCTCTTTGCGATATCGATCCCTACTGGCGTAAGCTTCATGTCGAATGCTCCGGTTGCCTGTCAAGACCTACATGATCTTCTATCTGGGCGCTCTGATGTCATCAGGCCTAGACGGTCCGCTCTCCTTCATTATCCCAACTGCTTACGGGTGGGAGGCGTTCATTTCATTCAGTTCAATGCCGCTCAACAAAATGCGGGCACAACGAAATCCTTGAATCCCAGCATGGGTCGGTTACGGCGCTTGATCGCCCGATGTTCTTGTTCCACGATGTTGTTGAGATGCTTGGCCTGGAGGATTTTGATGGGCGTCTCACGCTCGGCATTCACGGCGTGCAGCCCGGCCAGATTGGCACCACTCTTGCCGATGGTTACGGTTTCGGGCGCGCCATTGTGATTGATGGCCTTCTCGAAGTACCGTCGGGCCGCTTCCTTGTCCCGCTTGGCTCGCAGCAGGAAGTCAACGGTGTTGCCGCCCTTCGACAGCGCGGTAGAGATACTTCCATGCGCCCCGGACCTTCACATAGGTTTCGTCCATCCGCCAGCTCTTGCCGACTGGGCGCTTGCAGCGGCGGAACGCCTTTTCAAGCACCGGCAGAAGCTTGATGGCACCACCGGTGCACGGTCGAATGATCGACCGCGATCCCGCGTTCGGCCATCATCTCCTCGAGATTGCGCAAGCTCAGCGGGTAGGCCACGTACCAACGCACGCACACCAACATCATCTCGAGCGGATAGTGCAACCGCTTCGGCACTTTGGCTACCGCCGGACTCAGCGCGTTCATTGTCGTTCACATCATTCTGTAAGGTCCCGCAGCATACCAGCCTCCGCTATTGCAACAGAACCATATATTGCGTTTTATTCTTCATGCCGGTATTCCTGCTTCAGTTGCTCTCGATATCTCGGATCACGGGTTCGGATAGCTTCGACCCTATCGTCCCAATCCTCAATGCGCTTCGGCTTCCTTTTCGTGAGGAAGTCCGACTGTTCAGCCAGGCTTAGGTTTTCCCAGTACGGGTCCCAAACATGCTCGTACCAGTATTGGGCATCGCCTTGCAGATTAAAAATCAACGGGCCGCTCTCAGGGAAAGCTACCCAGGGGGCAGGTGGATTAAAGCGAGCCGCCGTCAATGTATTCAGTAGTTCTACGTCATTGGTGAAGAGGCGCACCATTTCGCCCGAGAACTCTGACTTCGTCGACACCAGCACATGACGGTCGTATTCATCACGGGGCCTGGAGGTGAAATGACGAGGAGCAGGCGACTGTCGGCCGGTCTCTACCAGATCCATGTAGCCATCAAGTCGATGCGGCTCAATCTTCGCGCTCCAGTTGGAGCGGATCGAGCTTGAGCTTCTGGAGATACGGATCCTCAATGGAGGTATAGCAGCGTCGAACCAGATAGCCGTCACGGCCGTGCTCTTCCACCACCACAAAAAAAAGAAGATTCGGGCGGGGATGAGATGTCCGACAACGTCGTATCGCGAGTCTGGCGTGTCGTTAGTCGGGGTCTGATAGACGTAGCTGCTCATTTGGGTCCACCGCTCCAGTGCTTTCATGCCAACGGCAATATTTAATTGTTGCGCGTCCTTGGTATATACACGCGGACAGTAGCCGGCCAGATCCGTGAGGCCCTTGAATGTGGCGCCGCTCGCTGTCTTGATATGGTAGGGAACCCCACAGAGCGGGCGGCCCTCCTCGTCAAAAATCCGTACCCGCTCGTCAAAGGCGCCTTTATAGTCGTCCACAAGTGGATTGCCAGTCGGACCAAAGCCCTTCTCTTTGAGTTCGTGAGATTCAAATGAATGGAAAGGCGGTGTCTTGACTCGCGATCATGATGGGAATCGGATGGCATTTACAGAGACATAGATCGCCTTCCAGCGCCGCTTCCTTGCCCATCATCGTATCGATCCACCTGGGGCCTTGGGCGACGATACGACCCGTTGAGCCACATGCAGAGCAGGCCACCAGAGCACCGACAAAGGTCAAGGGCGTCCCGTGATGGGTGCACGTTTCGATACCTTCGATGACCACTCCACCCGTAGAGGATTTATCACCCTTTTTTAACTTGTTCCGTCTCATGCTTCACCGTGCCTCGGTATTCGTGAACCTAGATAGTTATCACAATCAAAGCGGCGTCGGCAATGCGACAAATCTCTGAAAACAGCCATCAACCCAAGCGTGAACGCGAGCGGCCGATGCGAGGTTTTCGCTTGCCCGAACACACGCAGTCATTCCTGTCGTGCTTTGGTCCGATCCGCCAGCACT
>NZ_CAJHCR010000039.1 GCF_904848585.1 Paraburkholderia kirstenboschensis | reverse complement strand
GCGTTGCACCTCAGAATGACCGACAAACTGTGCATAATTCCGGGGCGTCCATAAAACGTAGCCTCCACGACTACTCCTTGAAGCTCATCCCTGTGTGGCTCGAGCGCAGCCTTAATCAGCTGCGAATCGTTGGTGAGCCGCTTGCAGTAAAGCACCCGATCCTGGTCGTCGATCCCAGCGACCACGGCATTGTTCGAGTGCAGATCGATGCCGCAATACTTCATATGCACCTCCTGACAGGTCGGTTGGTGGTTCGCACCGCAACTGTAGACCTTTGTCGCCCCCTACCTTGGGGGCGACAAAGGAGGCATTCCAGATGATTATCAACTACGAGGCTTCGACCTCGTCGGCGCGGGCGTTGGCCGGTGACAACTTTCCTTCGTTCTACGGCAACGCGATGGCTTCCGTGCACGCGGACCAGGAGCGGATCGGCGCGATGCGCGAGTACTGACTTGCGGTCGAAAAGACGGCGCGGCGCGTCGAGCGCAGGAACGACGAGGCAATATTCCCGAATGAAGGTGGCGAAGGCGTCCGCTGACGCCTTCGCGATTTGCCGCAGAGACGGTCGGCGCGCGACGCGACGCGCCGATGTGCCAGGCGCCGACGCGCCGGGCGCCGATGCGACGCTCAGAACCCTGCGGCCAGCCCATCGCGACGGCTGTCGCTTGCAGCGACATAGCCGCGCTCGGGCTCGTTGCGATCGAGCTTCCAGATGAACTGGCCCGAACCGAAATCCATATACGGATCATCGATCGACTTGATCGTGTGGCCCAGGCCTTCGAGCGCGCGTGAGGTCTGCGGATCGAGCGTCGATTCGATATCTATGGAGAAATCGCGGTTGACCTTCCAGCGGGGCGCATCGCATGCCGCCTGCGGCTGCTGGCCGTAATCGAGCATGCGCACCACGGTTTGCAGGTGCCCTTGCGGCTGCATGTCGCCACCCATCACGCCGAAGCTCATGACCGCTTCCTGCTTGCCGTCCACCTGTTGCGTGAGGAACGCCGGGATGATCGTGTGGAACGGCCGCTTGCCGCCCTCGACCACATTCGGCGACTTCGGGTCCATCGAGAATCCGCAGCCACGGTTTTGCAGCGAAATGCCCATCTCGGGCACGACGCAGCCCGAGCCGAAGCCCATATAGTTCGACTGGATGAAGCTGACCATCATGCCGCGCTCGTCGGCGGCCGACAGGTAGATCGTACCGCCCGCCTTCGGCATGCCGAAGCCGAACTGCGTCGCGCGCTTCGGATCGATCAGCTTCGCACGCGATTTCAGATAGGCGTCGTCGAGCATTTGCGCAGGCGTCACTTCCATCGAGCGCGGATCGGCGACGTAGCGGTACACATCCGCGAACGCGAGCTTCATCGCCTCGATCTGCAGATGCTGCGATTCGATGCCGTCGAGCTTCAGCGCGGCCACGTCGAACTGTTCAAGAATGCCGAGCGCGATCAGTGCGGCGATGCCCTGCCCGTTCGGCGGAATCTCGTGCACCGTGTAGCCGCGATAGTTCTTGCCGATCGGCTCGACCCAATCAGGCTGGTAGTTGCGCAGATCGTCGAGCGTCATTGCCGCGCCGCAATCGCGGGAAAACGCCGCGATGCGTTCGGCAATTTCACCTTCGTAGAAGGCGCGCGGCCCGTGTTCGGCCAGCATGCGCAAGGTCTTGGCGTGGCCCGGCATCTTCACCAGTTCGCTGACTTCGGGCGCGCGGCCCCGCGGCATGAACGTATCGGCGTAGCCCGGCTGGTTCTTCAGTTCGGGCACGGCGGCCGCCCACTTGCGCGCGACGACGTTTGCCACGGCATGGCCGCGCTCGGCGATCTCGATGGCGGGCTCCATCAGATCGGCGAACGGCAGCGAGCCAAACTTCCGATGTAGCACTTCCCAGCCCGCGATCGCGCCCGGCACCGTCACCGTGTCCCAGCCCCGCACGGGCTGCACGGCAACGCCGTTGTTTTCGCCGTATTTGCGCCTGAAATAATCGACGTTCCACGCAGCGGGCGCGACGCCCGACGCGTTCAACCCGTGCAGCTTGCTGCCGTCCCACACGAGCGCGAACGCGTCGCTGCCGAGTCCATTCGACACCGGCTCGACGACGGTGATCGCCGCCGCTGCCGCGATGGCCGCATCGACGGCATTGCCGCCTTTCCACAGCATGCGCAACCCGGCCTGCGCCGCGAGAGGCTGCGACGTCGACACGATGTTGCGCGCGAACACGGGCATGCGCAGCGTCGGATAAGGGTTCTGCCAGTTGAAGCTTGTCATGTTGTCACTCTGGTGGTTTTGCTCGTTCGACCTGCGCCATCGAAAGCCGTAGCGCGCGAAATGCATCACGATTCGCGCGGATCGAACGCGTCGCGCAGGCCGTCGCCGAGCAGGTTGAAGCCGAGCACGGCCAGGAAGATCGCGATGCCGGGAAAGATCGACATCCACGGCGCCTGGCTCACGAAGTCTTTTGCCGTGTTAAGCATCGAGCCCCACGACGGCGCGGGAGGCAATTGTCCGAGCCCGAGAAACGACAGGCTCGCTTCGGCGATGATCGCGCTCGCCACCGTCAGGCTCGCCTGCACGATGATGGGCGGCAGCACGTTCGGCAGAATGTAGCGCAGCATGATCCGCGCGTGATCGAGGCCGATCGCGCGCGCGCCTTCCACATATTCTTCGGCCTTCACGCTGATGGCCTGGCCGCGCGTAAGGCGAATGAAGCGCGGCATCGCCGAAATGCCGATCGCGGCCATCGCGTTCGTCAGGCTCGGGCCGAGAAACGCGCTCAACGCGATCGCGAGAATCAGGAACGGGATCGACAGCAGCGCATCGGCGATGCGTGAGATCACGCCGTCGACGAACCTGCCGAAGTAACCGGCGATCAATCCCAGCGGCACGCCGAGCACGACGGCAATGCCGACCGACACGACGCCCGCCAGCAACGACGCACGCGCGCCGTACAGGAGACGGCTCAGCACGTCGCGGCCGAGTTCGTCGGTGCCGAACCAGTGCGCCGCCGACGGCGCCTGGCGCACGGTCATGAAGCTCGCCTGCACGGGGTCGTAGTGCGTGAGCCACGGCGCGAACAACGCCACGCTCACGATGAGCGCCACCAGAAACGCACCGAACACGGCCGCGCGATTGCGCATGAAGCGCGTGAGCCCGCGGCGTTTGCGACGCGGCAACGCGGCGGCGGCCGACGCGGATCCGGCATCGATTGAAGTAGCCATCAACTGCGCCTCAGTCGGGGATTGAGCAGGATATAGAGCACATCCGCGCACAAGTTCACGACGATGAACGCGACCGCCGTGACGAGCACGACGCCTTGCACGACGGGGTAATCGCGATTGAACACCGCATCGACGACGAGCTTGCCGAAGCCGGGAATCGTGAACACCTGCTCCGTCAGCACGGCGCCCGCGAGCAGCTCGCCGAACAACAGCGCGAGCACGGTGACGATGGGAATCAGCGCATTGCGGAACGCGTGCTTGACGACCACGGCGCCGCGCAGCAATCCTTTCGCGCGCGCCGTGCGGATGTAGTCGGTGCGCAAGACGCCGAGCATTGCGCTGCGCGTATGGCGCATCAGTTGCGCGCCGAGCGCGGCGCCCAACACGAACGCGGGCATCAGCATCGTCTTGATGCTGAGCCAGAAATCCTCGCCCGGTGACACATAACCCGACGACGGCAAAAGATGCCAGCGCACCGACACGACGAAAATCAGCATGATGCCGAGCCAGAAATTCGGTATCGACATGCCCGACAGCGCGAAGATGTTCGCCGCGTAGTCGAGCGGGCCGCCCCTGCTCGCCGCCGAAATCACGCCCGCCGGAATGCCGATGCCAATGGCGAGAATCATCGCCATCACCGCGAGCTGGATCGTGACGGGCAGCTTCTGCGCGATCAACGCGCGCACGGGCACGTCAGTGCGCAAAGACGAACCGAGATCGCCGTGCGCGACATCGCGCATCCACAGCGCGTACTGCGTCGGCACGGACTGATCGAGGTGATACTTGACCCGCAGCGTCGCGATCAGCTGCGGGTCCTGATCCTCACCCGCCATCGCGCGGACCGGGTCACCCGGCAGGAGCTTCTGCAAGCCGAAAATCAGCATCGACACCAGGATCAGGGTCGGCACGGCAACGAGCAGGCGATTCGCAATGATCGGCAGCATGACGCTCAGCCCTTGATCGACACGCCGCGCAGGCGCACCAGACCGTCGGCGTAAGGCGTGAAGCCCTGCACTTTCTTCGACAGCACGAACGGCCAGGGCTGCGCGTAAATGTAGACGATGGGATCGTCGTCGGCGAGGATCTTACCCGCGGCGTCGTAGTCGGACTTGCGCTGGGCCTGGGTTTGCTTGGTGCGCGCCGAGTCGAGCAGCGAATCGACCTGCTGGTTGCAGTAGTGCGCGTAGTTCAGGTTGCCCGCGCAGGTGTTGAACTGATGCAGGTTGCCGTCGGGATCGAGGCGCCCCGACCAGCCCGTGTACATCGCTTCGAAGTCGCCGGTGTGGCCTGCATTCAGTTCCGTCGCGTAGTCGCTCGGACGCAGCTTCAGCGTGATGCCCGTTTCGCTGAGCATGGCCTGCAGCATCTGCGTGATCTGGCTCGCGACCGTGTTGTTCGGATACGCGAATTCAATGGTCGGATGCTCCTGGCCCGCCGCCTTCAGCAGCGCCTTCGCCTTCGCGACGTCGCGCTTCGAGGTCGGCAGCGACGCGTTGTAGTACGGGCTCGATTTCGGAATGCCCTGGTTCGCGGGCGTGAAGATGCCCGCACCGATCACCTGGTCGATCGCATCGCGGTCGATCGACAGCTCGAACGCCTGCCGCACGCGCTTGTCCTTCAGCGGACCGTTGCCGCGCGGGCCGTTGTTGATGTTGAACGTCACGTAGTAGAAGCCGAGACCCGTCACCGGCTTGAACTGCAGGTTCGCATCGCTCTTGACGGCGGCGACGTCGGACGGCGCGAGACGCTCCAGCATATCCAGCGAGCCCGAGCGCAGATTCGCGAGACGCACCGTGCTGTCGGGAATCGGCTGGAACACGACGCGCTGGACGGGATACTTATCCGCGTCCCAGTAACCGGCGAACTTCTCGAGCACCACGCGATCGTTCTGCACGCGCTGCACGAACTTGTACGGCCCCGAGCACACGGGATGCGACGCGACGCCTGCCGCGTCGCTAAGCGTTTTCGGCGCGAGCATCATGCCCGCGCGGTCCGACAGCGTGGCGAGCAGCGCAGCGTCCGGCTGCTTCAGCACGATTTTCACGGTGCTGTCGTCGATCACATCCACATGATCGACCGACGACAATTCGCTCTTGCGGTTGCTGGTCGGCAGCGTGCGGTAGCGGTCGAGGTTCGCCTTCACGGCGGCGGCGTTGAACGGCTCGTCGTCCTGGAACTTGACGCCCTGGCGCAGCTTGAACGTCAGCGATTTGCCGTCGTCGCCCGTGGTCCACGACGTGGCGAGCATCGGCACGATTTTCAGATCGGGCGCGACATCGACGAGCGAATTGCACAGCGACGCGAACACGATCCGGTCGACAAACTGCACGCTGCGCGCCGGGTCGAGCGAGCCGATATCGTCCTGCAGGCCGATGCGGATGGTGGTCTGCGCCATCGCGGCGGAAGCGCTCAATGCGAGCGCGGCGGCAATCAACATTCTTCGCATGCGTCGTGTCCTTGTTGCGGTTCGGGTTGCCATAGGTGATCGTTACCGGTTCGCTTCGGCGCTCAGTGCGGCCTGCGTCTGATTCTGCTTCTCGCGATAGATCGCAAGGCGCTCGTTGAGCTTCGTGCTGACGCTCGCGACGAGCGGCATGCCGCCGCCCGCGTTCTGCACATCGCGCCAGAAATGACACGAGACCTGCCGTCCGCCCGGCAGCGTTTCGGACAGCGGGCGCTCCTGCGCGCAGCGCGGCTTCGCGTGCGGGCAGCGCGTATGAAAGCGGCAGCCGGGCGGCGGCGCCGTCGGGCTGGGCAGATCGCCTTGCAGCGCGGGCTTCGTACGGCGCTCGTGCGGACTGCTGGCGGGAATCGCGCGCAGCAGCGCCTGCGTGTACGGATGCAGCGGCGCGTCGAACAGTTCGTCGACCTGCGCCAGTTCGACGATTTCACCCAGATACATCACCGCGACGCGGTCGCTCATGTGACGGATCACGGCGAGATCGTGCGCGACCATGATCAACGTGAGGCCGAGTTCGGCCTTCAGCGATTCGAGCAGGTTGATCACCTGCGCCTGCACGGAGACATCGAGCGCCGACACGGGCTCGTCGCCGACGATCAGTTTCGGCTCGCCCGCCAGCGCCCGCGCGATGCCGATGCGCTGCCGCTGGCCGCCGGAGAATTCATGCGGATAGCGCTGCGCATACGCCGGCTGCAGGCCGACTTTGGTCAGCAGTTGCGCGACGCGTTCGCGGCGCTCGCTGCCGCTGCTCGCGAGCCCGTGAAACGCAACCGGCTCGCCGATGATCTGCCCGACCGTCATGCCCGGATTCAGCGACGCGAACGGGTCCTGAAAGATGATCTGCATGTCGCGGCGCAAGCGGCGCAGCTTCGCGCCCTGCCAATGCGTGATGTCCTCGCCCTGATACAGCACGCGCCCTTGCGTCGCGTCGATCAAACGCAGCAGCATGCGCCCGAGCGTCGACTTGCCGCAGCCCGATTCGCCGACGATCGCGAACGTCTCGCCCGTCTGCACGGCGAACGAGACTTCGTTGACGGCATGAACCGTGGGCGTGCGCGTGAACATCTGCCGCTCGCCGCCGAAGCGTTTGGTGAGCGCGCTGGCTTCGATGATGGGCGTCGCGATGTGTGACGCGGGGTGTGACGCATTCGCGGGCCTCATGTCAGCTCCTTTTGCTGCGCGGGCTTCACGAGCTGCTCGACAGGCGCGAGCCAGCAGGCGACGCGATGCTCGCCTTCGAGCGTTCGCTCGGGCGGCGCGGCGTCGATGCAACGCTGTTCGGCAAACGGACAGCGCGGCGCGAAGCGGCAGCCGCGCGGCATCTGCTCGGGCGTCGGCACGGAGCCGCGTATCGTCGCGAGCGACCCTTCGCGCTTGCCGACGGACGGAATCGCGCCCATCAGCCCGATTGTGTACGGATGCTGCGGATCGTCGAAGAGATCGGACACCGTGCCGTACTCGACGATCTTGCCCGCATACATCACCGCCACGTGATCCGCCACTTCGGCGACCACGCCGAGATCGTGCGTAATCAGCAGCATCGCCGTGCCCGTCTCTTTCTGCAGATTGCGCACGAGCGCCAGAACCTGCGCCTGAATGGTCACGTCGAGCGCGGTAGTGGGTTCGTCGGCGATCAACAGGCGCGGGCTGTTCGCGAGCGCCATCGCAATCATCACGCGCTGGCGCATGCCGCCCGACAGCTGATGCGCGAACGCATCGAGCCGCGTTTCGGGCGCGGGAATATGAACGAGCCGCAGCATCTTGAGCGCCTGTTCGCGCGCCGCTGCGCGACCGACGCCGCGATGCCGCCGGATGCTCTCGCCGATCTGCTCGCCGACCGTGTAGGCGGGATTCAGCGAGGTCATGGGCTCCTGAAAGATCATCGACATGCGGTTGCCGCGAATGTCGGCGAGTCCGCGCTCGGACAGGCCGAACAGATTCACGCCCTCGAAATGCGCCGTGCCCGCGACGCGCCGCGCGGGCGGGCTGGCGAGCAGCCCCATCAGCGCAAGCGACGTCACGCTCTTGCCGCAGCCGGACTCGCCGACCACGCACAGCGTCTCGCCCGCGTGGACGAGAAAAGACACGTCGTCGACAACGTTCGGCGCGTCGGGCAAATTCGAAAAGTTCAGCGAGAAGCCTTGTACATCGAGAACCGGCCGGCGTTCTGCTGCGGTCATGCCTGTTTACTCCGCATTGCGTGGCTCGTCCTTCCAGATCGTTGTGAAATCGATTATCTGGCTGCCAACGTACAAAAAATATTAAACTTTCTTTTAGACACTTAAGTTTTTCTCATGGATGGAACGAATGCCGACGCTACGCATGCTGAAGACTTTCAGGGCCGTTGCCCGCACCGGCTCGTTCTCGACGGCTGCCGAAAAGGTCGCGCTGACGCAGGCGGCCGTTAGCCTGCAGATGCGCGGGCTGGAGGAAGCGCTGGGCCGTCAGCTGTTCGACCGTCGCGGGCGGCAGATCGCGCTGACCCAGCACGGGCTGACAATCTGGCCGAAGGTCGAGCAGATTCTCGACCTGCTCGCCGAGCTCGAAGCGAAGCCCACCGACGCGATGGAAGGGCCCGTCACGATCGGTGCGTTGGTGTCGGTGATCGGCGCGCTGTCGCTCGCCGTCGCGCGGCTGAAGGCGACGCACCCGCGGCTCGACGTGCGGCTGCTGTCGGCGCGCTCGGACGAACTGGCGGGCATGGTCGAAGCGGGCGACGTGGACGTCGCGGCCGTGGTCGCGCGCGCGGACGAGACGCTGCCCGACACGCTCAAATGGACCACGCTCTACACCGAACCGATGGTGCTGGTGGTGAGCCGCGACATCGCCGATAACGAACCGCAGCGCATCTTGCGTGGGCACGGCTTTCTGCGCTTCGACCGGCGCGTGCGCACAGGGCAGGTGGTCGAGCAGGCGCTGGAGAAAGCGGGCTTGATGGTCAACGAGTATCTCGAACTGAATTCGATCGAGACGATTGTCGCGCTGGTGCGCGAGAAAGTCGGCGTCGCGGTGCTGCCGCTGCTGATACGCGGCAACTGGCTGAACGACCCGCTGCTGCGCGTGATCCCCATTTCGAGCCCGCCGACGCTGCGCACGGTCGGCATGGTGCAGCGCGCTTCGGATGACAGAAAAGCGCTGATGCGCGAAATCGTCGATACGTTGCAGGCGATGCCGCGCGATCGTTCGGGATGAGGTTGTTGTCGGGCGTTGTTTCGATGCCATCAGCTGACGCCGGTGCTCGAAGCGTGACAGATCGCCCAGTTCAGACACTAGGCCCACAGCCGACCTGAAGTTGATGCCCCACATCGCCTGCAGTGCCAGCACCGCGGGATAGAAGCGCCAGTCCGCAACCGCTTCACGCAGCGCAGTCTCCAGCCGTTCGCATTGCGCCAGGCGATTCTCGATCGTGCGGCGGTGTTCGCTAAATGCCAGTTGTTGCCATCCGCTGTCGAACGAGAATATGCTTAATCAACGTCGGTGGCTCGGCCCCCAGTCAGCACGCCGAATGTAATTCACACCATGCTGGAGCAGGAACAATTTCAGCCGGCATCGCGCCTGCTTGAGGTCTTCTCTCGCTGATGACCAGGCACGGGCAAGGTCGCGAAACGCTTCGTCCTCCACGGTCGGTACGTGCACGGCAGACAGATCACCCGCGCGCAGAGAGCGCACCAGCTTGATCGCGTCGCGCCGGTCAGTCTTAACGCGCTCGCCGGCTCTGTCGCATTAAGACGATCTGCTATCGTGGCGCCGGGCAAACGAAAAAGACTTGATCTACGATGACGAGCTTGAATGCGGGTATGAACAAGGGGCTCAAACGGCTGCACTATCCGCTGGATGTGATATTGACTTGTGTGCGCTGGTACGTGGCCTATCCGCTGGGCCATCAAACTTCTGCCGACGCTGGAAGAAACGTTTCGGCGACACAAACGCACAGTCGGTAGAAGCTGGCGAATGGACGAAACCTACGTCAAGGTCAACAGTGAATGGAAGTACTTGTACCGGGCCGTTGATAAAGCGGGCGATACGGTTTACTTTCTGTTGCGAGCCAAGCGGGACAAGCTGGCCGCCCGGCGTTACTTCCAGAAGGCCATCGATCAAAACGGTGTTCCGGACTACGCGTTGGCGGCATAAGTAGTACTCAAGATATCGCCTTTGCTTGACCTCACCTCTTTATTGCGACAAAACCGTATCACAACGACGCCGCCTAGGCGTCCCCTCTGGAGTCGATCATGACAAATGCAGCGTTCGGGTCCGGAAGCGAATCTGCAGCATTTTGCAAGTCGGTTGTGCGTGCCATGGTGGTACTTGAGAAAGCCGTCAGTTAAGAAGCTTTAACAAAATGAGCGAAGGGGCTGTTTACACTCGATGAATTCTGTTAACCTTTTCATTGTTTCGACGACGAAAAGGATATGGCCAAGCCGATACTCGACGACGAACTGTGGGCACTCATCGAACCGTTGCTGCCCCCTCCCATTAGGTGAAGTCGATGGTGGATAAAGAGGAACCGCAGGTGAACTCGCATCCCGCACGGCGACCACCCAGGGCTTCACCTTTGCGCTGCTGCGGTCCCATCGTGAAGCCGCCGCAATGAGAGCGCCGCATACGGTGCCGTTCCCGGAGTCGAGAATCAGAGTACATCATTTTGCGGGCGACCTTTCGACACAACGCTGCCGATCATGTACGACACTCAGCGCGTCGAGGCGCTTCAACGACGCGCTTCGCGCGCCGCTTGCTCCTCCACGGTCAGAATCGCCTCGGGCACTGCTTCGAGCCGTTCGATGGGAATCGGTTCGCCGCTTTCGTCCGAGTAGCCATAGGTTCCGTCGGCTATCTTCTCGAGCGCCCGTTGAATATCGGCGAGCCGCCGGTGGTACGCATCGCGCAGCGCCTGGTCGGCGAGCTCCTGCTCCAGTCTCTGTCCTTCCTCTTCGAACTCGCGCGCCTCGTCGCCATGCTCTTCCTCAAAAGTGCGTTCGTTCGCCAGGATGTCGGCCTCACCGGCCAGCAACTCACGCTGCAACGCTTCGAGACGCGCTCGTTGCTTCGCAATGAAGGCCTCGTTCAAACCAGAACTCTGATCAGACATGATGTTTCTCCAGTCATACCGGCATGGTGCCAGTTGGCGCTAGCGAGCAAGCCCAGGGAATAGCGTGGACAGACTGGCCGTCATCATCTCCACCGCGATGGCGGCCAGAATCATGCCCATTAGCCGCTTTGTAATGGCGGTCATCCTGGGGGAAAGGAAGCGCCCGATGCGTGGCGCGGAAAACGGCGTAACGGCCAACAGCACGAGGAAAACGGCCAGTCGCGGCGCGAGGCTGACCTCCTTGCTCTGCTCCGTCGCGGTATGCCCGAGCACGATCAGCGTGGCGATCGTTCCGGGGCCCACCAGCAATGGCATCGTCAACGGAAAGATGGCCACGTCGTGATCGGCATTGCCGTTGTCCAGTTCTCCTTGACGGGGGCTGCGCTGCGCGCTCGACGAGCCATGCAGCATGTCGAGTGCGATCAGCAGCACGAGCAGGCCGCCCGCGAGGCGGAAATCGGCAATCGAGACGCCGAATACGCGCAGAATGGCTTCGCCGACCGTGACCGATATGAGGCACCCTATCGTCACGCCAACGAACGTGACAGCCGCAATTCTCCGCTTCACCCTATCGGAATCGTTCTCCGTCAACGAGAGGAAAACGGGGATATTAGCTATCGGATTCATGATGGCAAAAAGTGCCGAAAAAACCTTGACCGAAAACGAAAAGTCGATAGCCATCAACTCAACCTCTTCGAGTGTTCGTGCGTCGAGAATAACACCCTGTCGAACTCATCGAGCTACCGAATGTGCACCGCCTGCCGGTCAGCCGCGCATGCACATCGCGACGAGCTTGCCGACGGTGATCACGGCCTGTTCGATTTCGTTCGACCATGGACTACTGTAATTGAGCCGGATGAAATTGCGGTAAAAGGCGTTATCAGAATGACTTTTGCAGATGTCGCCAGCATATGATGCAGCAAGCGATTTTCATGAAGGCTTCGTGGATAAAAGCGAGGCGCTCGAAGCGAATACGCAGTCGGCGAAAGTTTGAAGCCACGAAATGGTCCGCTCCACGACCCAGCGTGTTTTAAGAAGGAAACCCACCGCCTGCAATCTCGTAAGCTTCGAGGCGGCTCTGGCGCGGTCAATGCTGGTTGACGTGCTGATGTCGACCCATAGCCGTCCTTCGGCCTGACGCGAAAGCGAGGGCAGCTTCCCCAACCCGAACGGCCATTCGATTAGCCGCCAGTCTTCGACCTCTTAATGCGCGCCGCGCCTTCATCCGCGTGCGCGAGGCCGCGAAGTCGGCCTATCCTTCGTGTGGGAACCTTGAAGCACCACACATTGTGACGAAGGGCGCAAAACGCGGCGATTTAGGCGCATCTGGATAACGTCTCGCGCTATTCTTCATACACGGGTCGCGCAGTTCGCGCCCTTTTTCGCGCGTGCCGACCGTACTCCGTTACACGGAGGACGTATGAGCCCTGCTGCCAAATTGGCGCGTCTGCAACGCACATCCAGAAACGGTCGGTCATCGCGAAAGCTCTCGCTGTTTATCGCTGCACTGACAGTACTGCTCTCTGGACGACACGCCTTCGCGGCAGGGCCGCTGCCGCAAGGCGGCCGCTTCGTAGGCGGATCAGGAAGCATTGCACAGAACGGCACGAACCTGAACATCGCGCAAACAGGCTCGCGGGGCATCATCGAATGGGACAGTTTCTCGATCGGACGGAGCGCCACGGTCTCGATCAGCAACGGCACGGGCGCGACACTCAATCGCGTGACGGGCAACGACTTCTCCGCAATCATGGGCACGCTGAACGGCACCGGCAGTGTGTACCTTGTCAACCCGCATGGGGTTTTAATCGGGCGAAACGGCGTGATCTCGACGGGCGGCCGCTTCGTCGCTTCTACGCTCGACATCACCAACGACACATTCCTGAATCCGCCCGCGATCGGTGGGTCGCTGTACACGGGCAACTCCACGGCGAATGTGATCAATCTCGGCAAGCTTATGTCGTCGGGCGGGGACGTGTTTCTGGTATCAGCTAATAAGGTCACGAACGCGGGGACAATCGATGCGCCAAACGGGAATGCCGAACTCGCCGTGGGGCGTCAGGCGCGTCTGTTTGACGACAACGATCGGCAAGTTTCTGTGGACCTCGGAAGCAGCGGCACGGTGACGAACACAGGTACAGTGCAGGCGGCGATCATCAATTTGCAGGCGGCCGACGGCAACATTTTCGCGCTGGCCGGTCATTCGGGCGCGCTGCGCGCCACTGGCACGGCGACACGCGCCGGCCACGTGTGGCTCGTCGCGAACACCGAGACCGCGACGTCGGTGATCAACACCGGCAGCGTGGATGCGCGCAGGGCGCAGATCAGCGCACGCAATGCGGACGGCAGCGGCGGCGCGGTTGATATGTCCCGCAAAGAGGTCGAGGTCGGCGGCGCGGACGTACAGGCGAAAACCTGGAACATCACGACCGGGGACTTCATCGCGGACGCCTCCGCCGCTCGCACGCTGAGCGCAAGCCTGAGCCGCGGTGCCTCGATCAACGTCAACGCAAACGGCGGCGACGGCATGCTGGGGGCGACCGGCGAGGGAAACATTGCGATCGACGCGAGCATACGCTGGCACGGAGCCGGGTCGCTAACGCTCGACGCAACGCACTCGCTGAGCATCGCACCGAACGCGACCATCGCCAATCACGGCACAGGCTCACTCATTCTCAATGCCGACTGGGCTGGATTCGACAACGGCGGCAGTGTGACCAACCTGGGCACCATCGACTGGTCGCGAAGCACAGGCATCGTCACGGCGCTCTACGACATGAACGGCAGCTACACGCCCGGCAGGTTGCGCAGCAATCCTTCCTGGAGCGCCGCGCCGTTTAGTGGCCTGGTGACGCAGATCACTGCCTATCAGCTCGTCAACTACCTGGCAGACCTTAATGCGGTGAACAACAACCTCGCCGGCAACTATGCGATGGGCAACCGGGCAATCGCTTCACAAAGTCTGACGGATTTCAACAGTATTGGCAGCGCCGCGACACCGTTCACCGGCCAGTTCGACGGTATGGGCCATGGCGGCATCTCGGGACTGAACATCTGGGGAACTGGCAACCGTATCTCAAGCGGGTGTCATTGGTAAAGCGGGCAGGTCGATGCGGTCGGCGGTCGGCGGTCGGCGCAAATCGACCCGGAGTCGCCTTTCAGATTAATGCAAAGGCAACGGCAGCTTTGGAGGGGCAAACGGTCGCGCGCGCCATAAAACTGACTGACTTCGGTCGTCGTGCCATTTAATCCCTTTGATACGGTAAAGGTTGAATGTACGCCCGCCTATTGGAATTGAATGTCGTCGACTCTGAACGCTATCAATGAACCGAAAGAAGCCTCTCCCTTATAAGTATTGCACTCAAGCGCAATGACCTCACGTTCTTTTGCAACAAAGCATGATTGCAAATACATGCAAGTCCTTCCGCCGCCCGCGAGCCACATCTGGACCCGGTCAAGCTCGACGTTGGTGTCATGTATTATCCTGGCAGTCGCACCCTGAACGTCTCCGTCCATATTCCACATGGTCGCCCTACCCATAATCACCCACTTGCCGCCACGGGTAAGTTCCATTTTCACCATCACGGTATCTGCGAAGTGCTGCAGCGAAAACGCGGACTGGTTAGATGCTTGAATCGCTAGCTCTGCTCCCATGTCTATCTCCATTCGCTTGGACGCCAATTGAACGATGCGCCTCGCAAACCTGCGTATAGCGAGGTGGTAGCTGCGAAGTACTGCATTACGAAAACATCTCTCATCGGCGTCCATAGCTTCATCGCTGTGCGCCGTTTTGCATCTTTTTCTTGCACGGCCAGCCAATTCAGTTCCGACTTTTTGCGTGAGCTTTTTGGGTCAATCCAATCAAGCAAATGACTCGGCTATAAGGATGAGTACTTCCCGGCAATAGACGCTGCTCTAACTGCGCGTCGCTGGTTTCCCGGGCTACGTAGTGACGTATTTCGCGCTCATCTTGCCAATTGTTGACTGTACGTTTCTCGATAAGAATAGGACACTATCTGAACCTTCGACGCTATGGGCGCAATTTCTATGTGCGTCAGCTCACATATGCAATATGCATGCGATCACGCAATTTTCAAATCTGCAGGAGATCTTCTTTGAATAGAGGTCGTCGGCGAGGCGCACATCGATTGAGGATTGAAAAGAACAGATTGGGACTCGAAAATCATTCGGCGCGTCTCAAGGTCGTCGCCATCATGCATAATGGAAACCGGCTGCACATTTAGCATCGTCAGTTCGGTGCGGAAGCGGTCATCGCACATTTGTGATCTGTCGCCGACGGCCCCCGGCACACTGGTCGTCGAACTCGCGAAGGTCTGTTTGTTCAGATGAGGCAGGCGCCCATATGTCCGCCTGCAGGCAGCACCGACTTGATCATGCGTTGGGCTATGATGGCATCACCAAATTTACGAGCGGGGTGTCACCGTGAAGCGACTCGCCATTGCCTTCGCCGCCCTACTGCCTCTCACAGGTTGTCCATACTATGTCCCAGCCGGAA
>NZ_CAJHCR010000038.1 GCF_904848585.1 Paraburkholderia kirstenboschensis | reverse complement strand
GGTGACATTGGGCGGCTCCGGCGCGACCAGGGCGGTGACGCTGACCAACGTTGCTAACGGTGTGGCAACAAGCGATGCGGTCAACGTTGCGCAGTTGCAGGCAATGGGCGGTACGTTCAACAGCAGTGGCGTTGTCACCAACGCATTCGTCGCGTACGACGACACGACAAAGAACACGATCACGCTGAAGGGCGCGAGCGGTTCCACGAAGATCACCGCTGTAAAGGCCGGCACGCTGTCCGGCACAAGTGCCGACGCAGTGAACGGCAGCCAGTTGTACAGTACGGCAACGAGCGTTGCCAACGCGCTGGGCGGTGGTTCAACCGTGAGCTCGACTGGCGCAATTTCCGCTCCGAGCTATCAGCTTAGCGGTGGCACTTACTCGGACGTTGGTTCGGCCCTTGCTGGTGTAGACAGTGAGGTCAGTTCGATTAACAACACCATCGCTGACACGACGAAGTACATCAAGGTTGTGTCCGCATCGAGCGCAGCCATTGCTTCCGGCGGCGAAGCCGTGGCGATTGGTGGTGGAGCGTATTCGAGCGGTCTCAATGCCGTGGCTATCGGTTCCGGCGCGCGTTCGCAGTTTGGGAACTCGGTGGCGCTTGGTGCGAACTCGCGGGTAACTGCCGCGAACACCATTTCTATCGGTGACGTGGGCTCCGAACGCCGCATCATGAACGTAGCAAACGGCGTTGCCAGTACCGACGCAGTAACGCTCGCACAGCTGAATGCGCTGAAGGCTTCGCTTCCGCCCGTGCAGTCAACCGGTTTGAAGTCGATGCTTCTGGGCGCGGCATTGCCGGTTACCAACTACATCGCTGTAAGCAATACCATTACGGCTGGGCTTCCTGCGACATCGACGGATAACACCGAGAATGCGATGGCCATCGGGCCAGGCGCAATGGCTCAAGGCGCAGGCTCTGTGGTCATCGGTGCCGGGTCGGGTTCGTTCCGTGCCGGATCAACAGCAGTCGGTTCGTATGCGGTTGCCTCGGCGCTCAATGCGACAGTGATTGGCGACGGCGCAACCACCAATAACTTCGCCGACAACGCGGTGGCGGTTGGCTACTTGGCCGCTGCGCAAGGCGCTGACTCGCTTGCTCTGGGTTCTAACAGCGTCACGAACGCTACAAATGCCGTCACGCTGGGCAGCAACGCTAATGTCGCAGTGACTGGCACAAACTCGATGGCTCTCGGCGCCGGTTCTTCAGCTAGCGCCGCGAACGCTGTTGCCATTGGCTACAACGCGGTCGCTAATCGTGCGAACTCTGTTTCGGTTGGTAGCAGCACGCAACAGAGCCAGATCATCAACGTCGCCGCCGGTACGCAGAACACCGACGCGGTGAACCTGGGTCAGATGAATACTGCGATCGCAGCTGTCGCTGGCGGCGGCGCACCTAACGCGGTGGTCTATGACACGTCGCTGCACACCAAGGTGACGTTGAACTCCTCGGGCGCGCCGGTAACTGTGTCGAACGTGGCAGACGGTGTGGCCAACAATGACGCCGTGAACGTCGAGCAGCTGAAGGCAATGGGCGCAACCATCGGCACGAGCGGCAACGTCACGAATGCATTTGTTGCGTACGACAGCACGAGCAAGAACCAGGTCACGTTCGGTGGTACCGCCTCGACGACCCCGGTCGTTCTCGCGAACGTTGCCGCAGGCCAGGTGACGTCGACCAGCACGCAAGCAATCAACGGTTCGCAGCTCTTTGGCGCGATGAGCAGCACTGCGGCTGCGCTGGGCGGCGGCTCGTCGGTAACGGCGAACGGCACAATCACGAAGCCGAGCTACAAAGTGAATGGTGGGACCTATAGCGACGTGGGTGCCGCATTGAACGCGGCCGCATCGGCCAACGGTGCCGGTTCGCCTGATGCTGTTTCGTATGACACGTCTGCACACACGTCGGTGACGCTCGGCGTCGCCGGTTCGCCGGTGAGGGTGTCGAATGTCGCTGACGGCGCGGCTAACAATGACGCAGTCAACGTCGCGCAACTGAAGGCAATGGGCGCAACCATCGGCACGAGCGGCAACGTGACGAACGCGTTCGTTGCATACGACGATACGAGCAAGACCAAGGTCACGTTCGGTCTTGGCGGCTCCACCACGCCGGTGATCCTTTCGAACGTCGGCTCGGGCCAGGTGACGTCGAGCAGCACGCAGGCAATCAACGGCTCGCAGCTGTACGGCGCAATGAGCAGCACGGCAGCCGCGCTGGGTGGCAGTTCGTCGGTGACGGCGAACGGCACGATCTCGAAGCCGGCCTATTCGCTCGACGGCCAAACCTTCACCGATGTCGGCGCAGCGCTGACCGCAGTGAATGCCAAGGCAGCGACGGGGTCGGTGAACGGTGTGGTGTACGACACGTCGGTACACGACAAGCTGACCTTGGGCGGTGTCGGTTCCACGACTCCGGTGACGATCGCAAACGTCGCCGATGCCATGAGCGACGACCAGGCAGTGAACCTCAAGCAATTGAAGGCAGCTGGCTTGAACGTCGATCCGTCCGGCAACGTGACCAACTCGTTCGTCGCATACGACAACGCCACCAAGGCTACGGTGACCTTCAATGCGGGCGGCGCGCCGACCCAGTTGAAGAACGTGGCTGTCGGTACCAATGGAACCGATGCGGTCAACGTCGACCAGATGAAGACGTATGTCGATCAGAAGACGGGCGGGGGCGGCGGCGGCTTTGCTCCGACGAACGGCGTCTCCTACGACGATGCCTCGAGGACCCAGGTGACGTTGGGTGGCGCAGGTTCCACGACGCCGGTCACGCTGACCAATGTTGCCGACGGGAAGAACGCAACCGACGCAGTCAGCTACGGCCAGTTCTCCGCCTTGGAAAACACGGTGAAGAATATTTCGGATACCGGCGGTTCGACCTACGTCAACATCAACAACCCTGGTTCCGGTGGCACGGCTGCGGTCGCTTCCGGTACGGATTCGATCGCAATCGGTAACGGTGCTGTCGCCTCGGGTAGCGAATCGATTGCGATTGGCAAGAACACCAAGACGACCGGTGACAACTCGGTCGCGATGGGTTCCGGTGCTTCCGCTACCAATGCCAACGCGGTTGCTCTCGGTGCCAACTCGACAACGGATCGCGACAACACGGTATCGGTGGGTTCCACCGGCGCCGAGCGTCAGATCACCAACGTCGCAGCCGGCACGCACGCGACCGACGCGGTCAACGTTGGCCAGTTGAACAATGCCATGGGCAACATGAGCAACACGATCAACAACGTTGACCGTAGTGCTGCCAAGGGTATTGCGGCGGCATCGGCGCTGAACATCGTCACGCCGTATCTGCCGGGCCGCACCACGTTGAACGCGGGTGTCGCGAACTACCGTGGCTATCAGGCCGTCGGTCTGGGCGTGTCCCGCTGGAACGAGAAGGGCACCGTCAACTACAACCTTGGCGTGTCCACCTCGGGCGGCAATAGCACCATCGTTCGCGCTGGTATCGGCATCGTCCTCGGCAACTAAGCAATGGCCGGAAGGCCATCCGTAGAAGCTTGAGACGTTAGCTGTCGGGGTCGCACGGGAAGTTTCCGTGCGACCCCTCTTTCCATGAGAAAACAGACATGAAGTACTCTTTAATTGCCATCGCGTTTGCCGCGATGCTCGCCGGATGTTCGTCATCTGCGACGCGCGACCGGTTGCAGATTCAGGATCCCACCGTCCTGCAGAACGGCTTTAGCACCACGCAAAGTCAGGCTGCCGGGGCTGTGACGCCGCAGTGGATCGAGACGTATGGCGGCATCAAGAACAGTGCATTGCTGGATGCCGTCCAAGGCCGCCTGCAAGCACTTGGCGAGCGCAAAAACAACTACTTCGGCAACAAGGCGCAGTGTTGGCTGAATGCCGCCAGCGCCGAGCGTTACAGTCGAGATAACTGGGGGTTTATCGAGGAGGCGCTAGTTCAGGCCAACCGCCTCACCACCGCGCTCGAGACCGGTCAGGGCCTGTCTGTCGACAATCCCGAACTGCGGACCGCCTCAGTGATCCGCCCCGACCTGTGGAAGCGGATTCTTGAGGCGAAGACTTCGCCGCTGTTTCCACAATGCCAGGAAGCGCAGCGTTTGACGGCGTGTTCCGAGGTCGAGATGATTCATGCCGGCCACGAGGCGTGGACAAGAAACTTCGATCAGAGCCAGCGGCTGGTAGATGGTGTAGAGAAAGGGCTGCCGGGTATAGGCGCAGCGCTCGGAGCCTGCACTCCGCCGACCGCCGCCACACCGATCCCGGTGATACCGGAGAAGATGACGCTGCAAGCTGATGCGACGTTCAAGTTCGACAGGGGCGATCTGGGTGGCATGCAGCCTGCCGGCAAGGCCAAACTCGACCAACTGGTCCGCGATCTGAGGCAGGTTGACGACGTGACCGGCATCAGGATCGAGGGTTATACCGACCGCCTGGGTAAAGACAGCTACAACCGTCAACTGTCCGCGAAGCGCGCGGAGACAGTCAAGCGTTACTTGCAACACGGCGGCGTCACTGTACCGATAGGCGCACGCGGCCGTGGCAAGGAAAATCCGGTGGTTCAGTGTAACGACCGCAACCGCGAGGCTCTGATCGACTGCCTCGCACCGAACCGTCGCGTCGAACTGGAATTTGCACGTGGTGGCGTACACAAGCCGGTGCTGTCGAACGGCTCGCAGATGCAAAACCAGCAGGAACAGTGAGACGAGGAGTGGCCCGTCCCACGACGCGGCCATTCCTTTTCACGCGGC
Organism: Paraburkholderia kirstenboschensis; assembly: GCF_904848585.1. Classification (GTDB taxonomy): domain Bacteria; phylum Pseudomonadota; class Gammaproteobacteria; order Burkholderiales; family Burkholderiaceae; genus Paraburkholderia; species Paraburkholderia kirstenboschensis. The sequence continues at coordinate 12,432 of NZ_CAJHCR010000038.1, read as the reverse complement.
TACGATAAGTATCAGGGGCGCGGACTCCGCGCTCCACTTCGATGCGGTCACCGCCCGTTTTCAGCCCGCGCAGGCGGTTCTGCACTGTCGCTACGTTGGTTCACTCTCTGCGCCCGCTACGTTTTCTCTGCAATAAGGTGCAAATTACAAAAGTGGGACCGTCCTGCCCGGTAACCGCGGTCAGGCTTGCTGTTTTCCGCAGAGAGCGAAATTTCCATTACTCGCTTAGGAAATCTCTCACACCTATTGCAGAACTATCGCTTCGCGCTGTGGAAACATGTTTGCGAGGCATTGTTAAAATTAATGCGAATTTGGCTGCGCTATCTCTGTTTCCTTTTGCGCCCCTTGATTAATAAGAAAACAAACGGAGCTGAAAATGAAGAGAATTGCGATCATTGACGATCACCCAATAATTCGTGGAACGATAGCCAGCGTACTGCGCGCCGACCCCGAACTCGATCTGGTGGGGGAGTGCGGCGACGGAGAAGAGGGCCTGCAAATGGTCCTGGCCGAGCGGCCAGATCTCGTCATTATTGACCTTGATCTGCCTAGGCTCGACGGACTATCTATAATCCGGCGTATTCGTGAGGAAAATTTAAAAATCTGCATCCTCGTTCTTTCGGCGAAACCGGAAGATGTCATGGCTGGATATATGCGTGCCGCCGGTGCAAATGGCTATGTAGGTAAAGGCCGTCAAATGAGCGAATTGATCACGGCGCTTAAGACTATTCTATTCGGCTACGACTGTTTCCCAGCTGATGCTACTGGCTCTGTGCCGGAGAATGCGTTGAGCGCGTTGTCCGTCCGCGAAGTCGAAGTATTGCAACACCTTGCTCGCGGTGCGAGTAATCGCGATATTGCCAGCCGCTTATTTCTGAGCGACAAAACGGTGAGTACCTACAAGGGCCGTATACAGGAGAAACTCGGGCTGTCATCGCTGGCCGCACTGATCGAGTTCGCTTCGTTGCACAAGTTGGTCGACTAGATGTTGCGGTATGGATAAGACGAATTTCAGCCGTGCTTTTGAGCCTGTCCAGCCCCTTGAGCCCTCCGAGTCCTTTGAACCCTTTGAACTCCGCTATCTCGACGCGCTCGCACAGGAAGGCATCGACCTCGATGCGTTTCTCAACGGCTGGTGTCGAGCAATGCGCGACGACCTGGACCGCCTCCAACACCTACGTTGCGAACTCGAATCGGCACAATTCTCGGCCCAATTGCCGGCCTTGTTGCACAGAGTGAGCGGCGCCGTCGGTCTCGTCGGCGCACAGCATCTGATGCAAGCGCTGCGGCACGCGAGTACCTCGCCGTCTGAGCGCAATGCTGTCGCTATTGACGCGCTTATAGCGCGGTCAAGAACATTGATTGCGCAGCTGGAAGCAGCGCCTTATCCGTACCGGAGCACACGACCATGAATAGGCCGCTGGCCTTGATACAGGGCGCTCTGGCGCTTCCCAGTTCGCGTCCGCTGTCGGGCCTGCCGCCGCCTTTCGGCTCCTGGCGACGGTCGGCGTCGCACACACAGCAACGCGCCCCTCACCCGGCGATTCCCGGCGTACCGCGATATGCAGCGTCCGCGAACCGTCGCGGTCGAATTCCGCAGAACGCGAAATTTCTGTTTCTCTACAAGCTGCCGCAGCGGCGAGACGATCAGAATCGGTTCGATGAGCAATTGGCTGAAGCGAGGCGTTATCTCCAGGCCGATAACGCACGTCCGAGTTCGTCACGGTCAGACCATCTTCTGGGCGCGGCCATCTTCGTGAGTTGCAGCATAGCGCTCGCATGGCTGCTGGCGACCTGTTCCACGCACGAGGTTGCCAGCAGCGTCACAACAGCGGCGAGACCGTCTACGGCGGCGATACAAGCCGGCCCCGTCATAGTGCATCCGTTAGCGGATGTTCGGCCTGAGCTGGTCAAAACTGCGTCAATGGCAGTAGACACGCATTCAACGCTTACGCACGCGTCGGCGTCGTCGATAAAGGCTCCGGTGGCGGCCCCCATGCATCGCGCCGAAACGGTGAGCTTGCCGCAGCGCGAGGAGCCGCAACGTTTCGCGAGCACGTCCCGCCATACCGCCGCTGCTGACCACCTCGCGAAAATCCATCGCTCGGCCGCAGTGGCTCCTGCAGTGGTTGCCGAGATCGGCGCAGAAATCGAACAGCGTGCAGCATCGAGTCGTTCCATCGGGTCGCCGGTGCGTCCCTCGCTGTCGAGGCAGCCGGAATCGACTGCATCGCAATCGTCTGCGAATGATTCCGCGGAACGCGCAGCATTGCTCGATTGGGCCGCGCAGCAGCGGCGCGCGAATGTCAGTACGCGTGCAAGCGTGCCGGTGCCGGGCGACATCGACTGGAATGCGCACATGACGCAGCGTCGGATCACCGACAACCCCGCCGCCTTCCAGACCGGCCGCGCACAGCAATAACCGACGAAAAAAAAGCCCGACCAAGGTCGGGCTTTGAAAGTCGGCTGCGCCCTCCACAGGACGCAGCCCCTGCAAAACAGCCAAGCTGTTTGCGTTGCCGCTATGTTTAAGCAGCCAGCAACGAACGCAGCACGAACGGCAGAATACCGCCGTGCTTGTAGTAGTCCACTTCGATCGGCGTGTCGATACGCAGCAGCACCGGAACGCGCTTCTCGCTGCCGTCCTTGCCGCGAACCACGAGCGTCACTTCCTGCTGCGGCTTGAAGTCCGCGCCGAGGCCTTCGATGTCGTACGTTTCTTCGCCGGTGATGCCGAGCGATTGCACGCTATCCGAGCCCTTGAACTGCAGCGGCAGAACGCCCATGCCGACCAGGTTCGAACGGTGAATCCGCTCGAAGCTGCGTGCGACCACAGCCTTCACGCCCAGCAATTGCGTACCCTTTGCAGCCCAGTCACGCGACGAGCCCGTGCCGTACTCTTCGCCCGCGAACACGATGGTCGGCGTGCCGGCGTCGATGTACTTCATCGCTGCGTCGTAGATCGACAGCTGTTCGCCGCTCGGCTGGTGAATCGTCAGGCCGCCTTCCACGCGCGAGCCGTCTGCCTTCGCCGGGATCATCAGGTTCTTGATCCGGACGTTCGCGAACGTGCCGCGCATCATCACGTCGTGGTTGCCGCGGCGCGAGCCGTAGCTGTTGAAGTCGGCCTTCTGCACACCGTTTTCCTTCAACCACTTGCCTGCCGGCGAGTCTTCCTTGATCGAGCCGGCCGGGCTGATGTGGTCGGTCGTGACCGAGTCACCGAAAATGCCCAGTGCGCGCGCGTTCGTGACCGCTGCGATGCTGTCGGCCGGCGTCATCGAGAAATCGTTGCCGAAGAACGGCGGCTCGGCGATGTACGTCGACTTCGGCCAGTCGTAGACCTGACCTTCTTCGCCTTCGATCTTGCTCCACAGGTCGCCCTTCTTGGTCAGCGACGCATAGTTCTTGCGGAACGCGTCCGCGTCCAGCGCGAACTTGAGCAGGTCGTTGACTTCGTCGCTGGTCGGCCAGATGTCGCCGAGGTACACGTCCTTGCCGCCCTTGCCCTTGCCGACCGGTTCGGTCATCAGGTCGCGCGTGATGTTGCCGGCAATAGCGTAAGCCACGACCAGCGGCGGCGAGGCCAGGAAGTTCGCGCGGATGTTCGGGTGAATACGCGCTTCGAAGTTACGGTTGCCCGACAGAACCGCTGCCGCGACGATGTCGTTCTTCGTGATGGCTTCGTTCAGTTCCGGCGTCAGGTCGCCCGCGTTGCCGATACAGGTCGTGCAACCGTAAGCGGCCAGCGTGAAGCCCAGCTTGTCGAGATACGGCAGCAGGCCGGTTTTCGTCAGGTACTCGGTGACGATACGCGATCCCGGAGCCAGCGACGTCTTGATGTGCGGAGCGACCGTGAGGCCGGCTTCGACAGCCTTCTTCGCGAGCAGGCCGGCGGCCAGCAGCACGCTCGGGTTCGACGTGTTGGTGCACGACGTGATTGCGGCGATCAGCACGTCGCCGTTCTTCACGTTGACGCCGTTGCTCGTGGTGTACTGCGCGTCCAGATCGGCTTCCTTCTTCGCAAAGCCGTTTTCCGCCACCGGCTTCGAGAACAGGTCGCTGAAGGTCGACTTCACATTGCCGATTTCGATGCGGTCTTGGGGACGCTTCGGGCCAGCCAGCGACGGCGCGACGGTGCCGAGATCCAGCGTCACGACCTTCGTGAAGTCGATGTCGCCTTCCTTCGGAATACCGAACAGGTTCTGAGCCTTGAAGTAGTTCTGGAACGCCGAGATTTCAGCGTCGGTGCGGCCCGTGCCCTTGAAGTAGTCGATGGTTTTTTCGTCGACCGGGAAGAAGCCCATGGTCGCGCCGTATTCCGGCGCCATGTTGCCGATCGTCGCGCGGTCCGGCAGCGACAGCGAGCGCGTGCCTTCGCCGAAGAACTCGACGAACTTGCCGACAACCTTTTCCTTGCGCAGCAGTTCGGTGATGGTCAGCACCAGGTCGGTCGCCGTCACGCCTTCGCGCAGCTTGCCCTTCAGGTTCACGCCGACCACGTCCGGCGTCAGGAAGTACACAGGCTGGCCGAGCATGCCGGCTTCAGCTTCGATGCCGCCCACGCCCCAGCCCACGACGCCGATACCGTTGATCATGGTGGTGTGGCTGTCGGTGCCGACCAGCGAATCCGGGTAGTACACGGTGTCCGCGCCTTCGGCCTTCTTGTGCACGCCGCGTGCGAGGTACTCCAGGTTCACCTGGTGAACGATACCGACGCCCGGCGGCACGACCTTGAACGTGTCGAATGCCTGCATGCCCCACTTCATGAACTGGTAGCGCTCGTTGTTGCGCTGGAATTCCAGTTTCATGTTCAGATCGAGCGCATTCTTTTCGCGGAAGTGGTCGATCTGCACCGAGTGGTCAACCACGAGATCGACCGGGACCAGCGGCTCGATCGACTTCGGATTCTTGCCCACGCGTTGCGCCACGCCGCGCATTGCCGCGATGTCGGCGAGCAGCGGCACGCCGGTGAAGTCCTGCAGCACGACGCGCGACACGACGAACGGGATTTCGTCGACGCGCGCAGCGGTCGGCTTCCAGTTCGCCAGTTGCGTGATGTGCTCTTCGGCGATTTTCTTGCCGTCGTAGTTACGCAGCACCGATTCCAGCACGATTCGGATCGAAACCGGCAGGCGGTCGATCTTGATGTTCAGTGCCTTGCCGAGTTGCGGCAGGGAGTAGAACTTGCCTTTGCCGGAACCGCTGTCGAATTCCTTGAGCGTTTTGTGGAGGTTGTGGGCCATGGTGTTTTCCTTGGTTTGATCGCGGAACTACAGTACTTAACCTAGATGACGTACAAATCGACGTACTCATTGACCGGCATGGCTTCGAGCCGTGCCTGATCCAGCGACACGTCGAGAATCGCCAGTTGTTGCTTGACCGGGAAGCGGCGCGCGAGGTTGGTCTTGAACTTCTCGACCAGCAACGGAATTCCGTCTTCGCGACGACGCTTGTGACCGATCGGGTATTCGACTACGACTTCGTCGAACTGCGATCCGTCGTTGAATTCGATCGTCAGTGCATTGGCGATCGAACGCTTCTCGGGATCGTGGTAATCCTTCGTGAACTGCGCGTCTTCCACGCAGGCCATTTTTGCGCGCAGCACATCGATACGCGCGTCTTGCGCGACCGAATCTTCGTAATCGGCGGCCGTCAGGCGGCCAAAGATTAGCGGCACAGCGATCATGTACTGAATGCAATGATCGCGGTCGGCCGGATTGTTGAGCGGACCTTTTTTATCGATGATGCGAAGCGCGGCTTCGTGCGTGCGGATCGTGACCTTGCGGATGTCTTCCACGCGTTTGCCATGGAGTTCAAGCTGCGCATGCAACGACATCGCCGCTTCCACGGCGGTTTGCGCGTGGAATTCGGCGGGAAACGATATCTTGAACAGCACGTTTTCCATCACATAGGAACCGTACTGGCGCTGGAACTTGAACTCGTTGCCCTTGAAGAGCACGTCGTAAAAGCCCCACGTTTTCGCAGTCAGCACCGACGGATAGCCCATCTCGCCCGTCTTGGAAATGAGCGCGAGACGCACTGCGCGCGAGGTCGCGTCGCCCGCGGCCCACGATTTGCGCGAGCCAGTGTTCGGCGCATGGCGGTAGGTGCGCAGCGCTTGCCCGTCGACGAGCGCCTGCGAGACCGCATTGATCAGTTCGTCGCGCGTCAGGCCGATCAATTGACCGACTACGGCGGTGGACGCGAGCTTTACCAGCAATACATGATCGAGCCCGACCTTGTTGAAGGAGTTTTCGAGCGCGATACAGCCTTGAATTTCGTGCGCCTTGATCATTGCGATCAACACGTCTTTCATCGTAAGCGGCGCTTTGCCGGCTGCGATGGCAGTGCGCGAGAGCCAGTCGGCTGTCGCGAGGATTCCGCCCAGGTTATCCGACGGATGACCCCATTCGGCGGCGAGCCAGGTGTCGTTGAAGTCGAGCCAGCGGATCATGGCCCCGATGTTGAAGGCGGCCTGAACGGGGTCGAGCTGAAACGACGTGCCCGGCACCTTTGCGCCGTTGGGGACGATCGTGCCCGGCACGATGGGTCCCAACAGCTTGGTGCAGGCCGGGTAGGTCAGCGCCTCGAGTCCGCAGCCGAGCGTATCGATCAGACAATGACGCGCGGTTTCCAGCGCGAGCGCGCCGTCGATCTGATAATCCAGAACGTAGTCGACGATATCGACCAGGACTTTGTCCGGATCGGGTCGCACGTTGGAAATCGGAGCGGACATCGGGGAGCTTTCCTGACGACGTTATTAGTTGCCGATCTTGTTGATTGCGTTCGACTGCGTCGGGGCCGGTGCGCCCTGCGCCATCGCCGCCGTTTGGCACTCGTCGGCCAGACGCGAGCTGTCCTTGTCCTGGAACAGCATGGCCTTGGTCGGAATCACGACCAGATCCATGCCCGTCGCGGCGTCGTGGAAACGGTCTGCGCCCGTGGTGGTCGCTTCGCGCGGCAGGTTGTAGTTTTTGTTCGCCCAGTGAACCGTGACGATCTGGTCACGCTTCATGTCGCCCTTCAGTTCAAAAGCCAGACCTTCCTTGCACGACCACTTTTCCGCGCCTTCCGGTACCGGATCGACCTTGGCTTCCTTGGAAGGATTTTCCTTGCGCTTGATGAGGCGGCGCGGTTGCGGGCGCTTTGCAACGGCCGTCTTGGCAGCCGGCTTTGCGCCAGTCGCCGTTTCTGCGGCGGCGTCGGTCGCGACGGTCAACATTGTGGTGGACAGGGCGCCGACGACGGCGGCGATCAACAGCTTGTTCATGGAGAAAACCTTTCTATCTAATTTCAGTTAAACATTGCGCGGGCTACCGGTCCTGGCGGCCGCGGGGTTGAACTGCACGCGCCTTGAAAGCGCACAGCGACCGCTATTTTCTCCTATTTAGCGGCACGTACTTCAAATTCTCAGGTCCGGTGTAATTCGCGCTCGGGCGAATGATCTTGTTGTCGATCCGCTGCTCGATGATGTGCGCGCTCCACCCAGCCGTGCGTGCGATGACGAAAAGCGGTGTGAACATCGCCGTCGGCACGCCCATCGTGTGATACGAAACGGCGCTGAACCAGTCGAGATTTGGAAACATCTTTTTCACTTCGGCCATGACTGTTTCAAGGCGCTCGGCGATATCGAACAGCTTCATGCTGCCCGCTTCCTTCGAGAGCTTCTTCGCCACTTCCTTAATGACCTTGTTGCGCGGGTCCGAGATCGTGTAGACCGGGTGACCGAAACCAATCACCACTTCCTTGTTCTCGACGCGCCGGCGGATATCGCTTTCCGCTTCGTCCGGCGTCTGGTAGCGCGACTGGATTTCGAACGCGACTTCATTCGCGCCGCCGTGCTTCGGTCCGCGCAACGCGCCGATTGCGCCGGTGATCGCCGAATAGATGTCAGAACCGGTGCCCGCGATCACGCGGCCCGTGAACGTCGACGCATTGAACTCATGCTCGGCATACAGGTTCAGCGACACATGCATTGCATCGACCCACGACTTCGATGGCTCGACACCATGCAGCAGGTGCAGGAAGTGGCCGCCGATTGAATCGTCGTCGGTTTCCACTTCAATGCGTTTGCCGTTGTGCGAATAGTGGTACCAGTACAGCAGCATCGAGCCGAGCGACGCCATCAGCTTGTCGGCGATATCGCGCGCGCCGGGCAGGTTGTGATCGTCCTTCTCCGGCAGCACGGTACCGAGAACGGAGACGCCGGTGCGCATCACGTCCATTGGATGTGCGGCGGCGGGAATCCATTCGAGCGCGGCCTTCACGTTTGCGGGCAGGCCGCGCAGCGCCTTCAGCTTCGTCTTGTAGGCGGTGAGTTCGGCCTGGGTCGGCAGCTTTTCGTGCACGAGCAGATACGCGATCTCCTCGAACTCGCAATTGCCCGCGATGTCGAGAATGTCGTAGCCGCGATAGTGCAGGTCGTTGCCGGTCTTGCCGACCGTGCAAAGCGCCGTGTTGCCCGCGGTTACGCCGGACAGCGCGACGGATTTCTTCGGTTTGAAGCCGCCTTGTGCGCCAGCGGTTTGCGTTGTGTCGCTCATCTCCCGCGCTCTCCTGTTTGTTTGCTCATTGCGCTGCTTCCCCGAAAAGCGGCGCTGCATCTTGCGGAACGGCCCGGCCGGTGGATTGCGCCCGACGCAGCACCGACCAGTAATAACGGTAGCTCGCGCGGTCATGCAATGTGTCGTGATGGCGCGTGGGTCCCCATTGGGCGGACTGCGCGGCCAGCAGAATTTCGGTGGCAGTGGCGATTTCTTCGTCGCGCGGCGCGAACGCGGCCACAATCGCCTCGACCTGAGCGGGGTGAATGCTCCACATGCGCGTGTAGCCGAACTCGTTGCGTGCGCGTGCCGCGTCGTTTGCAACCACGCTCATATCGCGCACTTCGGTGCTGACGTTGTGCGACGGCACCTTGCCGTACGCATGGCAGGCAGCGGAGATTTCAAGCTTTGCACGGCGCACCAGCGGATGATCGAACTGGCCAGGCGAGCGCATTGCGGTATCGGGGATCGCGCCGTCGTGCGCGGAAACGAAATCCATCAGGCCGAAGCTCAAGGCTTCGACGCCGGGCAACGCGGCAAGATCGAACACACGCGTCAGCGCGCCGTGAGTTTCGACCAGCAACTGCACTGGCACTGGCCTGGCGACGCCAAGCTCGCGCCGCGTGGCCTCGATAAACGCGACCATTTCGGCGGCGTCGGGTACGTTGCGGATCTTGGGCAGTGTGATGTAGGCAGGCGCACGCTTTGCCGCGCGCAGAATCAGGCGGACGTCGTCGCGCCAGTGCGGGTGGTCGAAGTCGTGAATCCGTACGCCGACGCGGCCGAAGCGGTCATGCTCGCTGCCAAGCAGCGACGCGACGAGTTCTGCGTGCTCCGCTTCGCGGCCGACCTGCGCGCCGTCTTCACAGTCGAGCGTGATGTCGAACACCGGGCCAAGTTCCTGCTGCAACGCGAGCGATTTCAGCATCAGCTTTTCGCTGCCGGCGTAGTGGTCGCAGGCAGGCAGCACAGCGGGCGGCACTTCGCCGTCAAACAGCACTTCGGCGGGTGTGAGGGCGCGCATCTTCGGCGTCAGGGGCGTGGGTTTTGTTGAGGGAAAACCGATTCGGGCGCGTTCTGTCCGGTCGTGCAGGCAGACAGGCAAAACGCGTTCGAATCAGGTGCGAAACGTTCGAAGCGCCTGATTGGCTCGCTTCGCTCGATTTGCACGAAAAAAACCGGAACCCGCTGCGATGAAGCTACGGAGTTCCGGTTGTTCTGCATCAGGTGCTTAGCCGAGCAGATGCTGAACGCCTTCGCGCTCTTCCAGCAGTTCCTGCAGCGTGCCGTCCATCTTCTCGCGCGAGAACGCGTCGATTTCCAGGCCTTCCACGCGCTTGTATTCGCCGTTTTCGCAGATCACCGGCACACCGTAGATGATGTCTTCAGGAATGCCGTACGAACCGTCCGACGGGATACCCATGGTGACCCACTTGCCGTTCGTGCCGAGCACCCAGTCGCGCACGTGGTCGATTGCAGCGTTAGCCGCCGACGCTGCCGACGACAAACCGCGCGCCTCGATAATCGCCGCGCCGCGCTTGCCGACGGTCGGGATGAACGTGTTGCGGTTCCATTCGTCGTCGTTGATCAGCTTGGTCAGGCTCTGGCCTTCTGCGGTCGCGAAGCGGAAGTCCGGGTACATGGTCGGCGAGTGATTGCCCCACACGGCCAGCTTTTCGATCGAAGCGACCGGCTTGCCCGACTTCGCAGCCAGTTGCGACAGCGCGCGGTTGTGGTCCAGACGCAGCATGGCGGTGAAGTTCTTCTTCGGCAGATCGGGTGCCGACTTCATCGCGATGTAGGCGTTCGTGTTGGCCGGGTTGCCGACCACCAGCACCTTCACGTCACGGCTCGCGACTTCGTTCAGTGCCTTGCCCTGAACCGTGAAGATTTCAGCGTTGGCCGACAGCAGATCCTTACGCTCCATGCCCTTCGAACGCGGACGCGCGCCGACCAGCAGGGCGACGTCGGCGTCCTTGAATGCGACCTTCGGGTCGTCCGTGATCACGACGCCCGACAGCAGCGGGAATGCGCAATCATCCAGTTCCATCACGACGCCTTTGACGGCGCCTTGCGCTTGCGGCAGGTCGAGCAGTTGCAGCACAACCGGCTGGTCCTTGCCGAGCAGATCACCATTGGCGATGCGGAACAGCAGGGAGTAAGCAATTTGACCTGCGGCGCCGGTGACGGCAACGCGCTTTGCGGGCTTAGCCATTGAGAAATCTCCAGGACGATGCGTTAGACGCTAGGGAAAACGCCATTCTATATGCGCGTTCCTCGAAGCGTTGTGAAACACGGCGGAATTCACTGTTTGCGGACACCCACTGTCAGCCCATAAATTGCGGGCCGACAGCGGCGCTGCGCCAGGACCGCCGTGCCGGAAACCGGTACTGCTGAGCCCTCTCGAGCCGCCGTTTCGCGGCCGGTCCGGCCCGCACGCGAAAACCTGAGGCGGCCCGGTATTTCCCTAAGAGAGCGGGAGCGGACAATCGAGGCGCCTGGTAGCCGCTGCACGGTGCGGGCTCCTGCAAACAGCGCGTTTCGGCAAGCGTCTGACCAACGAATGGCGGCGAATCGAAACCTGGACTGCGTGGGAACAGCATGGTGCAGAGTGGCTGCCGGTGCGTCGCGGCGCTGCGAAACAAATGCAGATCGCAACCGCCGAAAAAACCCGCAAACCCTTGCTCGACAAGGAGTGTAGGAGTCGGCAGACGCAAAGTCAACCTTATCTTATGTCTTATATAAGACACATCTATTGCAGGGGAAAGGCTGGACGCGGCCCAGCCCTTTATGATGAAATGCGCGGATGAATTCCAACCCGGCCAACACCACGAATCCGAACGGTCAAGCGGCCGCGGGCGAAGGTGTATCCGCGAGCGTCCCCGCTGCGTCACCCACTTTTAGTCCTCTGTACCAGCAGATCAAGGGGCTGATAACGCAGAGCCTCGAAAGCGGCGAATGGAAGCCCGGCGAGATCATTCCTAGTGAAGTCGAATTGGCGGCCAGATACAAGGTCAGCCAGGGTACGGTGCGCAAAGCGATCGACGAGCTTGCCGCCGAGAATCTCCTCGTGCGCCGTCAGGGCAAAGGCACGTTCGTTGCGACGCACAACGAAGATCGCGCGCAGTTTCGCTTTCTCCGGTTACTGGCCGATGACGGCGCCGAGCATCCGCACGTGAGCCGCCTGCTCGAGTGTCGGCGCTTGCGGGCTTCCGCGGACATCGCCCGGCAACTCGACTTGAAGCCGGCCGATCCGGTGGTGCTGATCAAACGTCTGCTCCAGTTCGACGGCGAAGTTACCGTGCTCGACGAAATCTGGCTGCCTGGCGCCGTGTTTCGTGGCCTGACACTCGAGCGGCTATCGGAGTACAAGGGTCCCCTGTACGCGATGTTCGAGACGGAGTTCGGCACCCGCATGATCCGTGCTACGGAGAAAATCCGCGCGGTCGCGGCGGAGCCGTCGGTGGCCGATCTGCTGCACGTGCCGCCTGGGTTCCCGCTGCTGTCCGTCGAGCGCGTGTCCTATACCTACGGTGACCGGCCGGTGGAAGTCCGGCGAGGTTGGTATGTCACAACCGGGTATTACTATCAGAACGATCTGAGCTGAATCGGGCTGAATGAAGGCGCGGCGTCCCACACACGCGCCTTTTAACGGTGCCTTTATTGCGCGTGCTGTAACGGACCTGTCGGGGTTTTCGCTGCAGCGCGATATGAAAAGGCGCTAAAATTGCGGATTAGTGTGACTACAAGTAGGGGTCTAGCATGGCTGAAGCCGTAAAAAAACCGAGGCCGGAATACCGGAACATCGGTATCGGGCAGATATTGACGGCGTACCGCCTGCCGCTTGCGGGGCGCGTGTCGATTCTTCATCGCTTGAGCGGTGGTC
>NZ_CAJHCR010000037.1 GCF_904848585.1 Paraburkholderia kirstenboschensis | reverse complement strand
GTGCCTCGCTTGACGGTCTGCAGCACTGCGGGAGATTCTGTCCTCGTTGGCCGCAGATGTGCAAGCGGGTATCTTCACCGTAATGCACGTTGGGGCGTGGCCCAGCCAGCTTGCCGGGATTCTTCAGGCTGGCTGCGAGTTGCCCGTTGTGCATGCAAGCGATAACCAGCGCATCGCCAGAACAACCGCATATGTGGCGCCTCGGGACCGGCACATGCCAATGCGCGCCGGCGCTATCGTTCGAACAACGGGACCCAAGGAAAATTTGCGCGTCCAGCTGCCGACCCTCTGTTTCGATCCGCAGCGAGTATGGTCCGCGCGTAATGGGCGTAGTCCTGACAGGCAAGCTTGACGACGGTGCGGCGGGACTCAAGGCTATCGAGGCGTGCGGTGCTTTTACGATCGTCCAGGAACCGTCGTCCTGCGTGGCATCGGACATGCCGAAGGCGGCCATCGTCAGCGCGCTTACGACGATTCGCTTAAAGGATTCGATAAGGACAGCCGAGAGCGCATTGCCCTGGAGGCGAAGATCGCGTTGAGAGGCGACTCATTGCCTGCCGATCTGAGCGGCTCGGCCAGCCGGTCGAGCATGACGTGTCCCGACTGAGGAGGCGTGCTGTGGCGCATCGGCAACGACCTGCCACTTCCATTCCGCTGTCATACCGGGCACGCATTTTCGGCGTTGCCCCTTGAGTCGCAGCAGCGGGACGGAGCTGAAAACGCGCTACGGTCGGCTGCGCGACACTTGCAGGAGAGCTTACTGCTTGCCGAAGCACGGGTGTCGAGGGCCGAAAGCGCGCGCAACCCCGAAGCATCGGAGCTGCGTGCGCGGAAGGAACGTTTGCGGGCTGCTATCGATACAACCCTACAATTGGAGCTCGAGCCGAGCACATAAACGACCGAAAAATTGGCGTGAAAAAGGTTCGCGGCTTTCGCTGCACCGGGTACGCCGACAAGCATTCGCGAGTGCGATAGCGGCTTGAAACAGAATCAGGTAGCCCAGTTGCGCAGACTTGGAGTCGTGGCGTCAGTTCGACCGGGCCGAAGGCGAAACGGCCGCTTTGGAACGCAGCGGTGACGTTCGCTGCAATCTGGTGAAGGACAGCACAGGGTCGATCAGAGGCGAACGCCAACGTCAATGTATCGGCCTACCTTCCCGAGGGCTCGGCACAATGGAAGCAGTGGCTTTGATCGAAGCGCCATCTGTCCGGCACGGGATGGCTCGAGGAACCCGTATTTGATGCGGCTGGCCTTTTAGGCGCTGATATTGATGACTGAGCCGACCGCGGTCGTATCGGAACCGGTAGTGGTTTGCGACTGCGATGGCGAAGAATTCGCCAATGCGCTCAACGCGCCGTGCGCGTGATGGTGATGCTCGCTCTTGCCGAGGCTGCTCTGTGACGTTGCCGTCTTCAGGTGTGCCGCAAAACTCGACTGGCTCGATTCGCTCGTTGAGCTTTGGCCTGTCAGCTTCGACAGCCCGGAACCAATGGCGCTGCTCACCCCGCTGAGTAGAGTGGATGCTGCACCGATTGCGAATGGAATCATATCGACGTCCGTCAGAATAGGGCAACCGAAATGCCCGAGCTTTCGAACTATACCGAGTTTTCGGCGCTGCATGACCGTCTCGGCTTGATATTTCGGTCAAAATCTCGGCTGTCTTTGACGCGGGCTTGGGTCCAGCGCGCATGCGGGACCGCTTTTCGGGCGTCCGGAGCGCGAAAAATAGCGAGTCGTGGGTCGACGCAAACGCTTCGGGTTCGATCGACCACGTGGAAAGGCGTCTGGACAATCGTCGCTGTTCGGCCATGAGCCGCCGGTCGAGGTCGACATCCAATTTCAATAGTTAAGGTCTCTTTTGCCCTCGCTCAATGGCCGGTTGCCGGCGAGCGAATTGCCAGTGGTACTGCCTCAACCCGGCCAAGAGCCGCCGGTCGAGGCGTCTATCCAGTTTGCATGGCCGAGGTCTCGACCGTCCCCGCGCACCGGCCAACACGACGCGTGCCAGCGCTCTGCCCAGTCAACGGGAAAATTTGCGTTGCTGCGTGCCGGTTGATTTGCGGCCTGGCGCTGAGCAAACGATTGTTTAGCTTGCAATCGAGCTTTAGCTTTTTGCAGTCTGACCGGGTACCCCACGTGGTCAGGGATGGGGTTGTAGCCGATCCGTAAGTCATGACACTGTTCGTATTCGCGATGCCAGGCTCTCAGGGAATTCTTTGTCAGGTAACCCAGCTGTCTGATGGTCGCCCTGATGCGCCTTCCCAACTTCAGATAAAGCCGAACCGCTTGAATGCGGTCTTCATACGAGTACATGGACTACCTCCAGATAGTTCAAGATTTTGTCCGCATCCCCAATCTGCGTGCGGCGTCGGTGCTCACGGCGGCGGCCATGTGAAAATCCCGCGCGCTTCGCAGCGAGTGTTGACGACGCGAAGAACTTCCGCGTATCGTCTGCAAGCCACTCGCCACAGCGAATCGGAGGCCCCCCCGAATGCCTATCAATGTCGCCAACTGTCGTTCCCTCCCGACCACAGTACCGACCGGCAACTTCAATGGCGGGGCGTTCGTGCCGCTGGTCAACGGCTTGCACCGCCAGCCACTACACGGCGGCGAACTGCCGGGTTAACCTGAATCCGGCGATGAATGTCGGCGTCGGCATTGCCGGCCTCACGAGCCTGAATCCGCAGGCCGCGCCCGCCGGTGACACCTATTTCCTACCGTTCGCAACCGACGAAATCAGTTCGATGGTGCTCCCGCCGCCCGGCGGCGCAGGCGCGGGTCTACGTGGACAGCGTGCAGGGGCTCTGTCAGGTTAATGCGTCTGGGCTACCTGTGTGGCGTAAGAGTAGTTATCCTTATCAGATAACTTCCTTGATCGCGGAAGAAACAGTCCAATCGTGCCATTTAGCGAATCGTTCTTTGAGTATGGCGCGATGACGTGCCGCGTTCATCTGATGTCTGGGCAACGCGAAGTGCTGCCGGATCGGGCCGAAGCATGAGAGAAATGCCTGCGTGCGGCGCGCATCGCGAAAGCCGCACATCTGGCGCTCGCGCCTGCGGGTCGGCTGGTGGCTGTTCTCGGCACGATTGTTCACGCGTGCAGCTGCTTTGACGAAGACATGCTTTACATAGCGAGCTCGGGAATGTCAGCCTTTGCAGCGGGATAGCTGCGCAGTTGGTCGGTAACAATCTTGCGCGGCACCGGGTTTGAACGCAGCACGCGCCGGAAGAAGCGCTTTGCCGCGGCCTTATCGCGCCGCTTTTGCACCAGCACATCAAGTTCAGCACCGTGCTCGTCGACCGCTCGCCACAACAGATACGGCTCGCCGCGTAGCATCACGAACATCTCATCCATATGCCATATGCTGCCCGGCCTGGGCCGCGCCGCTTTGGCGCGCCGGGCAAATCCAGCGCCAAATTTGTCGCACCAGCAGCGGATCGTTTCGTACGTAACCACGACACCGCGCTCAAGCAACAACTCCTCCACGTCGCGCAGGCTCAGGCTAAACCGAAAATACCACCGAACCGCGCAGCTGATGACGACCGCGGGGAAACGGTGACCGTGGTAAAGCGATTTCGTTTTCTTCATCACTTCATTTTACCGCCGCTGCCCCAGCAACCTGACAGAGGCCTTGCGCGTGCAGACGCTGAAGGTTGTCCTCCAGATTTGCTTCGAAGTACCGCCATGTCATACCGTCCACTCCTGGAGCCGCATTGCGCTTGAGCGCACGGAACGACTCTCGAAGCCGGTCGATGGTGACGTGGTGCAGCAGAGCGGTGAACCGCTCCTTCTTCCGCTGCCTTGCAGCTTGCCGTACACGTTCCAGCCCCTGTGGCACGCTTGCCCGGTTCTGCGCCCGGCGCGTGTTGGACTGACCCGTGTTCCCCTTGGTCCCCGCCCTTCGCTCCTCCCACTCCGCAGCCGGATTTCCGGCGTTGTTCGCAGGCTTCATCGCTACTATGGCGGAGTCTGACTTCTCCCGTCCGTTCATCATCGGCTACGGCTCCTCGCCTTCCCGATGCGGACCTGTCCTTGCTGCGACAGGCCAGACTGGAGATCTCCCGGTTCCCAAACAAGGAGCGTGCGTGTGTGCCAGGGTCTTCGACCACGCCGAGTCGAACGGAGTGCTCGCAATATCGCGCTCCGTCGTGTTGCCTTCCGCCTTGTCAACGGCGTCGGCACTCAGAATAAGTAAACTATCGCGGCTCAATGGCTGGCCCGCACGTACCCCTGTCAACGCTTCGCCGCATGTCTCGCGACATACTGCGCATGACTCGGGGACAACGTGGTTTGCTAGACCTTCGTTGTAAGAGACTTGCACTCTCTACTCCTTGCCGGTCTCCCGGCGCACTGACAACTTCATTTCGCTCTACGGTATGGCAACGTGACGAACGTAGGTAGGGGCAAACAGGAGTTCGGCGACAAAACGTCGCGCCGAAATCGACGTCCGTCTTGGCGGCTGAGTCCAGGAAGCATCGTCGAGCCAGATCCTTCGCGATAGCCGCCCGGCCGAACAGGACATCACCGCGCGGACGTGACACCTTCTGCGCAAGACCGCCCCAATGCTGCTCGCCGACGCCTCAGCCATTGAGCAGAACCTGATCGCCCGCCCGATAGTCGACATGACAGCTGTCCTCAACAACACCGACCAGGTCGATGCCCGGCACCATCGGAAATTTCCGTACTACTGGACCGCGGCCCGTTATGGCGAGCCCGTCCTTATAGTTGAGCGTCGAGTAACTCAACCGGATCGTTACATCTCCGTCGGGCAATTGACTCGTCGATGTCCTTCAGTGTTGCGTGGCAACCTGTCGCATCCTTCTCAATCAGAATTCCCTTGAACACACGCACCTCCTGTCTCCAATCACGCTAGATCCACGTTCGGGCTTATGCTCACCTCGACAACGCCGTGCATATGCCCCGCCGGCTTGGCTTCCCGCTTTCTATCCATGCGAATCATTTCACTCGCTCGCTCCGCGATCATCAATGTCGGCGAGTTGGTGTTGCCCGATGTGATCGTCGGCATGATCGAAGCGTCGACCACCCGTAAGCCGTTCACACCATGCACCCGAAGTCGGGAATCGACCACGGAGTCCGGATCGTCCGCCATACCCATTCGGCAGGTTCCGACCGGGTGAAAGATGGTTGTTCCCACGTCGCCAGCCGCATGCCGCAATTCATCTTCGGTCTGGAACTGGATTCCAGGGAGAATTTCCTGTGGCCGAAACCGCTCAAGCGCGGGTGCCGACACAATGCGCCGGGTCAGCCGCAGGGCATTTGCCGCGACATGACGGTCCTCCTCGGTCAAAAGGTAGTTAGGCGCAATTCTCGGTGCCATCGCCGGATCACCCGACGTGATGTGCACGCTGCCCCGTGAGGACGGCCGCAACTGACAAACCGACGCGGTGAACGCGTCGAACGGATGCAACGGTTCTCCGAAGCGTTCGAGTGACAGCGGCTGTACATGGTACTGAACGTCAGGTCGCGTCAGCGTTCCATCATTCGGATCGGATTTTGCAAACACGCCGAGCTGCGACGGCGCCATTGCCATCGGCCCACTTCTGAACACGCCATATTCGAGGCCGATCTTGAATTTTCCCCACCAGTGAGCGCTGAGGGTGTTCAATGTCCGTACGCCCTGCACCTTGAATGCCATGCGCAACTGCAGATGATCCTGCAGATTTTCGCCGACACCCGGAAGATCTTTGACCACGCCAATTCCATGCTTCGCCAGCCGATCGGCACTTCCGATTCCCGACAATTCCAGCAATTGGGGAGAGTTGACTGCCCCTGCACAGAGAATCACTTCGCGCCGCGCTCTCGCCATACGCGGCTCGTCGCCGAGGCGGAACTCGATTCCGGTACACCGGTTATTCTCGAACATCAGTCGTCGTGTCTGCGCATTCGTGAGAACCGTCAGGTTCCCGCGCTTTGCTGCAGGTCGAAGATAGGCTTTCGACGCATTCCACCGGATGCCGTGTTTTTGATTGACGTCGAAATACCCGACTCCTGTGTTGTCGCCTCTATTGAAATCGTCCGTCGCTGGTATGCCTGTCTGTTGCGCGGCTTCGGAAAATGTCTCGAGAATGTCCCACTTTAACCGCTGCTTCTCCACGCGCCACGGGCCGCCAGCACCGTGAGCATCACTTGCACCAGCATGGAAGTCCTCGCTCTTCCTGAACGTCTCGAGGACGGTCTCCCACCCCCATGACGGATCGCCGGCTATGCGGGCCCATTCGTCGTAATCCTCGCTCTGACCCCGCATGTAGATCATGCCGTTAATCGACGAGCAGCCACCAAGGACCCGGCCTCGCGGATAGGCTAACGCCCTGCCGTTCAGCCCTGCCTCAACGCACGTCTTGTAGCGCCAGTCGGTCCGCGAATTTCCAATGCAGTAGAGATAGCCGACCGGGATATGAATCCAATGGTAGTCATCCTTTCCACCCGCCTCAATCAGCAGTACCGACACGTCTTCGTCTTCGCTCAAACGGCTTGCGACCACGCAACCCGCCGTACCTGCGCCAATCACGATATAGTCGAATTCACCCACTGACTGCTTTGAGCTGGTTCCTTTGATTTTTCCTTCCGACATCTTGCCTCCTTGTATCTGTGCATATCGATGACTGGCCGTTTTGGCGCCCCGTCGCTCCGGCAACATCCGATGCGTAAGTGCCGACAACGTCAGATCGACGTCTGCTTTGCTACGGATCTGGACCGCAACCATTCCATGGTGACAAGCAGCAGACTTGAAAAGACGATAAAAATTGATGCAAGCGCAGCGACCGTGGGCGTGATGTTTTCACGAATCCCGATGAACATCTGAAGCGGGAGCGTTCCCTGCGTCGGGCCGGCGATGAACATGGTGATCACGACATCGTCCAGCGACGTAGCAAACGCAAACAGCGCTCCGGAAATCACACCGGGTGCGATGATCGGCAAAGTAACCCGGAAGAACGTTCGGACCGGCGACGCGCCCAGACTCAGGCTGGCTCGTACGTAGTTCTGGTTGAAGCCGGCAAGCGTTGCGTTTACCGTGATCACGACAAACGGCGCGGCGATCACGACATGCCCGAAAATCAGGCCGGCATAGGTCCCGGCCAATCCCCAGCGGGCAAACAGCAGATACATCCCCACTCCTGTGACGATCACCGGGACGATCATCGGGGAGATCAGGATGGCGACCAGCAACCCTTTGCCCTTGAACGAAGCCCTATTCAATCCTAGTGCGGCCAGCGTCCCGAGTATGGTTGCGACTATCGTAGCGATCGGCGTCACGATGAGGCTGTTGGCTCCGGCCCGTGCCCAGTCCGTCGACGTGAACAGGTCGTGATACCACCTGAACGAAAACCCATGGATTGGATAGACGAGAAACGAGTTCTCGTTAAACGAAAGCGGGATGATCGCCAGAATAGGCAGAATCAGAAACACAAGTATCAGGACGTTCGCCGATCGCAAGGCGTAATGCCAAACGATTTCGGGCGTCGACACGTAGGGCGCGAAACGCGGCATGGTTTTCATGATGCTAGGCCACCTTTATTTCTGTTCCGACGATCTTTCGATAGAGCGCAAAGAGAATCAGCGTCACGAGAAGGAGAACTGCACCGAGCGCGCACGCCATCCCCCAGTTCAGCGCCACGTTGGTGAAATATGCGATGTAGTAGCTGACCATCTGATCACCTGCCCCGCCGAGCAGGGCGGGGGTAATGTAGTAGCCCAGTGCGGTAATGAACACCAGCAGACCACCCGCCCCCACGCCAGGAAGCGTCTGCGGCACGTAGATTTTCCAGAATGCCCCGAAGGGGTGGCTCCCCAGCGAAATCGCGGCCTTTGTATAGCTTGCCGGGACAGATTTCATCACGCTGTAAAGCGGCAAAATCATGAATGGCAGGAGGATGTGAGTCATGGCGATCAGCACCCCCGTCCTGTTGAACAGGAGCGGCAACGGTTTCGAAATCACATGCAGCGCCATCAGCGCCTTGTTGACGAGACCCTCGCCCTGAAGAATCACGATCCATGCAGAAATGCGAACGAGGATCGATGTCCAGAACGGCAGAAGCACCAGGATCATCACGAGATTTGCCTTGCGAGCTGGCAGGATTGAGATCCAGTAGGCGAGCGGATAACCCAGCAAAAGCGCCGCGAGCGTCACGAATCCGCTGATCTCAAAGGTCCGAATGAACACGGAGCGATATGCCGACGCGCCGTTATCGGCCGGCACGATCCGACCATCGGAATTTTCCCGATAGTCGATCGTGGCAAGGAGATACTGGCTTGTGTAACGGGACGACTCGCTGGCTATCGCCCGCCAGTAACTCGCGTCACCCCAGCGCGGATCGATTTCGATCAGGCGTTTCTTCATCTCCTGCGCGGAAATCGCTGCATCGTGATCGCCGAAGGGCAGCGCGCTGGTCGTCCTGTAAAACAACGAGCGGAAACCATCCTTCTGGCCGTTGAGGCGACCGGCCGCGGTGCCCGCATCGTTATTTCCTCCGTTGCTTTCCACGTCGAGCACCAACGCACGGTAAGCGTCATCGGGAACGGGCGACTTGCCATCCCAATGTCTCAATGCCGAGGTCGTTTTCGGCAATGCATCGACCACCTCGGGATTTTGAACCGATCGCGAGATCATCGACGCAACCGGCATCACAAACACCAGCAGAATAAAGATAGCAAGCGGGGCTACCAGCGCAAACGCTACAATTTCCTTGCGGAATTGCACGACTCGCAGCGACCTCTTGAGCTTACGCGTGTCCCAGCTCTGTTGCTGAGAAGTGATGGTACTCATACATCCTCCCTTTCCGTTACCTGGCGGCCCACGCAGTAAAGCGTTGCTCAAGCGCATCGCCATGGTCGGTCCAGAATTCGACGCTATTAGGAATAGCTGTGTTACCGTTCTGAGCTGAATTAGGGAGCGCTGCCAGAGTCGCGGCGTCAATCAGTTTTAGCGCCGCTTTGTTGGTTGGGCCATACGGGATTTGCTGCGCGAACGCGGCTTGCGGCTGAGGCTTCAGTACATACGAAATGTATTTTTGGGCCGTATCCTTGTTCTTCGAACCTTTCGGAATAACGAAAAAATCCAGTTCGTAGATACTCTGATCCCAAGCAATGGCGAGATTTTTGTTCCCTTCACGTTCCGCTGCGTCGATGCGCCCGTTATAAGCAGTCGACATGGCAACATCTCCCGCAATCAGGAACTGCGGAGGCTGGGCGCCAGCTTCCCACCACTGAATATGGGGTTTGAGTTCGTCCATTTTCCTGAACGCCCGCTCGACCCCTGTGGGTGTGCTAAGTACGGTGTAGACATCCTTCGGTGCCACACCATCCGCCATTAGCGCGAATTCCAGGTTGTAGCGGGCCTCCTTCTTCATTCCCCGCTTTCCCGGGAATTTCTTCACATCCCAGAAGTCCTTCCAGCCGTGCGGCGTGCTCCTGCTCAGCGCGGAGTTGTACGCGAGTACGGTCGACCACACGAACGTTCCTGCTGCGCACGGTGTCGCAGCCCCGGCCATCAGGTCACCCTTGCTGGCGATCTTCGACCAGTCGAGCTTCTCGAAGAGACCATCCTGGCAACCGCGACCGACGTCCGCCGACTCGACCTCTACGACATCCCACGTGACATTCCTGGCCTCGACCATTGCTTTTACCTTCGCCATCTCGCCCGTGTACTGAATGGCGTTCGTCGCAATGCCACTCTCCTTCGAGAACGGGTCCACCCATGCCGCCTTTTGAGCATTACCGTCTGCCCCGCCGTAGTTGACGGTGGTGAGCGCTCCGGCAAAATCCGCAGTTGACAGGCACGCCAGCACCGCGGCGCAGATCACTTTCGAGTTCGATTTCATTGTCTCCTCCTACTGTGTAATGGAAATTGAAAACTTCAGCTCAAGATCTTCAGGTGGTCTTCCCGGAACGAAAGGGAAATCCGGTTCCCCGAATGAACATAGGATTGCCAATCGTTCTCAAGCGGGACTTTCACAAAACACTCTGCTTCTCCGGGACCGCGGCAACGCAGGCGGACGTGGTCACCAAAATAGATTGCGTCGAGTGTTTCAGTGTGTATGGTATTCGCCCCGGGTGTCAGATGAGATTCAACAGCTAGCCGTTCTGGGCGGATAACTGCCGTCGCCTGGTGTCCGACGTCAGCGCTCGCCACATTCAGGGCGCGCACCGTCGTCCCATCGGCGAGGCGCAGGTGGCAGTAGCCACCGTCCCTCGTCACGACAGTGCCCTTCATCCGATTGTTGTCGCCGATGAAATTCGCGACAAAGAGATTTCTCGGCGATTCGTACAGACGATCCACGGTATCGAGCTGCTGAATCACCCCCTGGTCGAACACGGCGACACGGTCGGACATCGTGAGTGCTTCGCTCTGGTCATGCGTGACGTAGACGAACGTCAGTCCGAGCGTCTCATGCAGCGCCTTCAACTCGAGTTGCATGTGCTCGCGCAACTGTTTGTCGAGCGCACCGAGAGGTTCATCCATCAGCACGAGCTGAGGGTTGAAAACCAGCGCGCGCGCAAGGGCGACGCGCTGCTGCTGGCCACCCGAGAGCTGACTGGGCATCCGTTTGCCCAGCTTCTCCATGCCGACCATTTCGAGCGCCCGCTTTACCTTTGCACCTCGTTCGTCGGCCGGTATTTTCCGAACCTTGAGCGGATACTCCAGATTCTGTGCGACCGTGAGATGGGGAAAGAGCGCATAGTTCTGGAACACCATCCCGATATTGCGTTTATGTGGCGGGACCCGGTTCAGCAGCTGACCATCGAGCCAGATTTCGCCGCCGGTCGGGTACTCGAATCCTGCGAGCATCATCAGGCAAGTCGTTTTCCCCGATCCGGATGGGCCCAGCAAGGTCAGAAACTCGCCTTTCTGGATGTCGAGATTCAGATCTTTGACAACTAGCGTTTCACCATCGTAGGTTTTTTTAACGTGACGGAAGCTCACGAGAGCTTTGGTCTGATCCTGCATGGCTGTCTCCAATATAAAATATTTGTATCCCGCCAAAGCCTCGTACGCTGGGTGTGCTCGCATCGAACAACCCGACGAAACGTCGGCACAACCTTCTCATCACGTGTTGCACACGCTCCTCTGGCACCACGCTTCACGCCGGAATGCTCTGTTCGCCGCACTGCCCTACGTAGAAGCCCGTCTAGCTGGGCAAGTACTCGTCAGACCAGCTATCGCCGACCGCATGTCGCGCTAGCAGCATCTCGATCTCCGCATCGCTATACCCGAACTCGCGCAGAACGGCGTGCGTCGACGCACCGAATTTCTCGGCCGGTGGCAATGCACGAATCCGCGCGTGACGTGGACGAATCGCAAAGGGATCGAGCTGCGTGACACATCGGCCACTCGGATGGTCCGCATAGACGCTGAACGAGTAGCTGCCGTTTTCGACACCGGAACGATCGTCGCAAGGCCTGCTGTTGTGCCGGCGCAGATTGACGATGTTGTCCGGGACCGCCGCGGCAATGTTGGCGGCCTGCAATCGGGTCTGCCATATCTCAGCGGAGGCGGTGTGGAGCGCACACGCGAGAAACGCAGCCGGAACCTCGGCGACGGCGATCCCGTTCAGACCGTCCACCCGATCCAGCTTATCCAGCTCACTTTCGCTGGTGTCCACATAAATCCAGTTGTCCGCGGCGCGGAAGAAGCGGGACATCGCGCCAGAGCCGCGCACGTCGCGACCGGACGGTTCGTCGAACGGGCGGCGGTCCGCATAGTCGTACGCAAACGGAATCTGCACCAGATTGCCAAGCGCAGCGAGAGAGGTTCTGGCACGCCCCACTTCACCGGTTCTGGCCTTGCGATACAGCGCGGCCGCGACACCCAGTGCAGCCGCGAATCCGCACATGACGTCGATTGTTCCGACGTGCGCATGTTCCTCAGGTGTCTGCATACCTCCACCGAATCGCACCATGATCCCCGTACATGCCTGGATCAGATCGTCGTAGCCGAGATAGTCCGTCCGCGGCCCGCGTCGCGGACCGCCAAAGCAGTCGAGTTGACAGAAGATCACGCCGGGATTGACGGAACGAAGGCTTGCTTCGTCCAGCCCAAGCGGTGCCAGTTGACGATCAGGAGCGTTCATCACGATCACGTCGACAGACCGGGCAACGCGATTGAACACCTCGCGTCCATCCGGGTGATTCAGATCGACGAGCACGCTGCGTTTTCCACGGGCCGAAGACATCCCGAAGACAACCGTATTCCACGGGTCGTAATTCGGCGCGACAGGGTCGAGTTTGATGACATCGGCGCCGAACCGGCCGAGAAACGATGTCGAATGCGGCCCTGCAATCACGTTGGTCAGATCGAGGACGCGCACCCCGTCGAGCCAGCCCTGCGCGCCTGTCTCCGACGGAGGCGGCAGTTCGGTGCCCTGCTGCTCATCGAGAATCGCCACCGCGTCCTGAAAAGTCACCGGACAGCGGGACTTCGGCGAAAGCATCGATTCGGCACAGTCTTCGAGCCACGAAACCGGTCCGGGTTGTTTCATCGTGCCGTACTCAAGGTCGTCGACATTCACGACCAGACCGGCAGCATTGGCATGATCATCGTGCAGCCACTCCTGCATGGTACGGTGTGCTGCTCCGGGAAAGCCGCCTTCGCCAAAGATCTTTTCCCACTCCGCTGCGGTTTTCGTACGGAAGACTTCCGCCATGCGCGCCGAAATCCGCTTTGCCCAATGCTCGGGCAACGGATATACCCCTAACGACGCGTCCCCTTCCCATTCGGAAATCGGCAGGTACGGGTCATCTATCCTCGGCAATCCGGCCGCCAGCATTTCGTCATAGAGCCCCATCGCCTGCAGGCAACGCCGCGCATGCGACCGATGCGATGGGCACACTGCGTAAAACTTCCGACCGTCAGCGCACTCGTATGTCCGGTAGAACGGATCGAGATACTCCTGAAGAGCTTCGTACGACAGATCCATCGGAAGATCATTCGAACGCCGTCGCTCAATTTCCTTTTCACGCAGAGTCTTGTAGCGCTCGGGATAGTCCTCAATATGAATCGAATTGTAGGAGAGCCCCTCCATCACCGCCGAAGCCAGAGGAACTTCAATTTCGTCCCCCACTCCGGTGTGCTGCCGCGCCTGCAATGCCAGCGCGACTGCCGAGACTGCCAGCATGGTGCCGTAGGCGGACGCAAGCGGCAAAGGCGAGAAACTTGGATTGATTCCCATCAGTACGCGGTTCTGCCCCATGTCCGAGAACACGCCCGAAGCGGAAGCGATAATCGGCTCGAAGGCCCGCCATTCGCGACGCAACTGGTCGTTACTGGCGAAACCCGGCATTGAAAGTGTGATCAACTGCGGGCGTTCTTCACGCAGCTTCGCGAAATCGAGGCCGAGCCGCGTCAGCACGCCAGGCCGGAAATTTTCAATAACGATGTCCGCACGTCCGACGAGACTCTTAGCTTCTTCCAGCCCCTCCCCGGCCTTCAGGTCGAGCCGCATGCAATACTTGTTGCGGTTCAGTACCGCATTCGCCGGGCTATCCCAGAGCGGCCCAGCAGGCGGGTCGACATGAATAACGGTGGCGCCAAGGTCCGCGAGGATCATGGCGACAGCGGGACCTGCAATGTACTGGCCGAAATCGATAACTTTCACGCCGCTAAACGGCAATTGCTTGTTCTTTCCCATAATCTAGCGAGTCGCCTCCAAACTGGTCGCATCGCGCGACCTTCCATCATCGTGTTGTGGGTAAACCCCGTGACTGCCAACCGTACGCGTTGAGATGCGTGTTGGACGGCGATCAGACTGGATGGAGGCAACTTTCGGCCAGAAGCCGTAGTCGGTAAAGCAATAAAAATAATGATGGTGGGTGTATTTTTTTTATGGCTGATGCAACCGAGGAGGACGACTGCGGGCTGCGGCATCGCGCTCTGCCCCGGATACGCAGGCCCGGCCCAAAGTCAGTGTCGCGCGTGCGCTTCCTGCGCCTGTGCGCTTAACCATGCGACGAACGCAGCCGCATGAGGGTTAACAATGCTGTGCTGGGAGTAGACCAGGTAGAACGCCTCACTGGTAGGAAGGCGGGGTTTTAGCGGCGCGATCAGTTGCCCGGAAGCCAGCATGTGTTCAACGAGAGATGACCGGGCGAGTGCAACGCCCAGCCCGAGTTCAGCGAACTTGAGTGCAGAAATCAGCGTATCGAACTGCATCCCCTTCGACGAGTCAATTTTCGATGCTCCGGCTTTTTTAAGCCAGTAGCCCCATCCCTCCTCGTAGCCCAGCACGTGGAGAAGTTCGTGATGCGCGAGATCCTTCGGCGAGGAGAGAGGCGCTTTGGGAGAAGGCAACCCGGGAGCACACACGGGCAGCAGCGCGTCCCAGGTCAGTCGCTCGGCACGCAGGCCGGTCCATTGCCCATGGCCGTAGCGGATCTCCAGATCGGCCTCGACGTCGGTGACACTGCTATCGCCTCCCCAGATATTGCTCGTAATGCGCAGATTGACATTCGGATACCGCTTGCGGAAATCCGGCAGTCGCCATGAGAGCCAGTGCGTGAAAAACACCAGGCTGACACGCACGGTCAGTATTTTCAGGTGCCCTTGCCCGAAGATTTCGTCCGTGGCGGCAGCGAGTCGCTCGATCGCTTCATGCACGACCGGCAGATATGCGAGTCCCGCCTCGGTCAATTCGATGCCGCGCGGCATGCGCTTGAACAATGCCGTGCCAAGCTGAGATTCGAGTCCCTTCACCTGCTGGCTCACGGCCGCCTGAGTGAGATTCAGCTCGGTCGCGGCGTGCGTGAAACTCAGGTGTCGGGCCGAAGATTCAAACGCACGCAGCCAATTGAGCGGTGGGAGTCGTTTCATTTTGCGAATTGCAGTGGCGGATCGGGGCGCGACCGGAAATATTGGTATTCTATTGCGTCGGCACTGTCCTAGTCGCTCGTTGGACGAAGTGGCTCGTGACAACGTGAGCATGCATAAGTCGCATACCTGCGGCCCAGAGTACGCTCTGTTCACGCATGCCGCCGACTTTCGATAAAAAGCGCGAATGCGTGGAAGCGCACACTGGAGAGCGATCCCAGGAGCAGCAGTTCGAAAGCGTTTGGCGCAGGCCGCTTTCGGGCATCGTACGGATCACGAACTACAATGAGCGGTCATCGCGTCAATGGCGACCAGGATCGTTTGCCCGAACGATATGCGACCGATACAAATCGATGTGGCATTCGGGGGATTGGCAGACTGTAGCGCTGCCAATTCCAGCTCGCTCAGTTCGAGGTCGGCGAGCCCGGTCGTTGCTGGACGGCGAGTACCTGCAATGACGTTCTAAACATCCGGTGCTTATTTGGCGGTCGGCATCGCGAATTCAGCGCCCTTGCCGATGCTCGACGACCAGCGCTGCATGATCGACTTCTGCCGCGTATAGAACCGCACACCTTCCTCGCCGTACGCATGCATGTCGCCAAACAGACTCTTCTTCCAGCCGCCGAAACTGTGCCATGCCATCGGCACCGGAATCGGCACATTAATGCCAACCATGCCGACCTGAATGCGTCGCGCGAATTCGCGGGCGATGCCGCCGTCGCTGGTGTAGCAGGACACGCCGTTTCCGAACTCATGCGCGTTGATAAGGGTCACCGCCTCACCAAAATCCTTCACACGAACGCAGGCCAGCACCGGACCGAAGATTTCTTCCTTGTAGATACGCATGTCGGGCGTCACGTGGTCGAATAGTGTGCCGCCGGTAAAGAAACCCTTCTCGCGCGCTGGCACGCGAATGCCGCGTCCGTCGACGACCAGCTGCGCGCCTTCCGTCATGCCCTGCTCGATGTAACCCTCGATGCGCTGCAGTGCTTCGCCGGTGACGATCGGCCCCATCTCGACTTCAGGCGACATGCCGTCGCCGATTACGAGGTTTCGCGCACGCTCAGCCAGTGCGGGCACGATGCGATCGGCGACGTCCCCAACCAGCACCGCGACGCTGATCGCCATGCAGCGCTCGCCGGCTGAACCATAAGCAGCGCCTATTAGTGCGTCGACCGCCTGATCGAGATTGGCATCGGGCATCACGACCAGGTGATTCTTCGCGCCACCGAGCGCCTGAACGCGCTTGCCGTGCTGCACGCCGCGCTGCTGCACGTAAGCGGCGATCGGCGTCGAACCAACGAAACTGACGGCCTGCACGTCAGGATGCTCGAGCAGTGCATCGACCGCCAGCTTGCCGCCCTGAACGACATTGAACACACCGCCCGGCAAACCGGCCCGGGTCAGCAAATCTGCGATGAACAGCGCGGCCGACGGATCGCGCTCGCTCGGCTTCAGCACGAACGTGTTGCCCGCCGCGATCGCGACCGGGAACATCCAGCACGGCACCATGCACGGGAAGTTGAACGGCGTGATGCCGGCAACGACACCGAGCGGCTGACGCATCGTCCAGTTGTCCATGCCGGTGCTGACCTGATCGCTGTAGTCGCCCTTGAGCAGCTGCGGAATCCCGCATGCGAACTCGACGATGTCGATGCCGCGTGCGACTTCGCCTTGCGCGTCGGAGAACACCTTGCCATGCTCGGCGGTGATGATCGCCGCAAGCGTATCGTGATGCTCGTTCATCAGTTGCAGGAAACGGTGCATCACGCGGGCGCGTCGGATCGGCGGCGTGTTTGACCAGGCAGGAAAGGCGGCTTGCGCTGCGGCAACCGCCTGCTGCACTTCTTCCTCGTCGGCGAGCGCGACGCGACGCGCCGCCTGGCCGGCCGCGGGATTGAACACGTCCTGGAAGCGGCCGCTGCGGCCAGGCAGTCGTTCGCCATTGATGTAGTGACCGACGTCGGCGGTCGAAGTGAAGGCGGGTACTGGATTCATCGTGTCGTCTCCTGATAGGGAAGGCCCCAGTCTAGGCAAACGACGCAGGCAGGAGAAGACCGATATGATTGATTCACTGTTCACAATACTGAATAATGACCAGATGAATCCACAAAATGTCCAGGCGCTTTGGCCGCACATCCATTCGCTGACGGTGCTCGCCATGACCGCGAGTTTCACGGCCGCCGCACAGCGGCTGGGGATCAGCAAGGCTGCGATGAGCCAGCGCATCGCCGATCTCGAGGAGGCCGCCGGCGTGCCCCTCGTGCGTCGCACGACGCGCAGCGTGCGGCTCACGGAGGCAGGGCAGACGCTCGTCGACAATACGCGCGAGGCCTATGAGACGATCGAGGTGAACTTCGCGCGCGTGAAGGATCTGGCTGGCGAGCCGCGTGGCCTCGTGCGCGTCACGGCGCCCGTTGCGCTCGGCAGGCAGCAGATCGTGCCGTTGCTGCCGGCGTTCATCGAGCAATATCCCGGAGTGCGGATCGAGCTGGAGCTGTCGGACCGGCTGTTTTCGCTGTCCCAGGAGGGCTTCGACGTCGCGATTCGTCATACAACGACCGCGCCGCAGACGCATGTGGCCTGGACGTTGTGCGAGACACGCTCGCTGCTCGTCGCCAGCCGGGAGTATCTGGCGCGGCGCGGTATGCCCGAACATCCGAACGCGCTCGTCGATCACGACTGCCTGTGCTATCTGCGCGGCAACGAGCCGACCGCGTGGAGCTTCGAGCCGCGCGACCGGAGGAGAAGCCGGGTTAGCGTGCCGGTACGCGGCTGCTTCTCAGCGAACAACAGCGAAGCGATGCGGGAAGCGGCACTCGGCGGGCTCGGGATCGCGCTGCTGCCGGATTTCAGCGCACAGAACGACATCAACGCGGGCAATCTGGTGCCGCTGCTCGACGCATGGCTGCCGTCGGGTGCGTTCGGCGATCATATCTTCGCCATCCGGCCATACAGCCCGATCGTGCCGAGCGCGGTGCGCGCACTGGTGAAGTATCTACGCGAGCGATTATCCGGAGGATTCTAGTTGCCTTTTGCCAGCGGCCGCTTATCGGCGTTCCAACCCGTTGCCCGTTGTTTTCGCCGCCACGCACGCGGTTGCAATTGCGAGACTTTGGCGCCCCCGATATGGGTGGTGCCGCGCGTCCCTACCCTGCATGGGCGCCGGTGATCGTACGCAGCCCTATGTCCACGACCGTCGAAGCTAACTATCAATTGTTTATCGACTGCGTGAAGGCGCGTCACGGCTTTGTGAGCGAGGCTGAGCAACTGGCCAGAACAGCCTACTACGACTCGGCCTCGTTGCTATCACAGGGCATTTTCCGTTTCTCGAGCGCTGCGCGAGTGCGCTCGAGCTCCTCCGCAATCAACGTTTCGTCAGGCAGCACTGTCTGGTACTCAGCGGCCAGAATCTTGTTCGGCAAGTTGTCGAGTGCATAGCGCGCCTCGGCTGCACCCTTCTGGGCGCACAGGATCAGTCCGACCGGAGGATTCTCGCCAGGCTTCACCCAATGCTCACGGGCATAATTGAGGTAGAGATGCATCAGGTCATCTGCGGCCCGGGCTATCAGCGCCTGTCCGTAGTCAGCGCGCGCCTGTCCGCCCTGCTCGCTGGCTACAATGCGCCGCCCAATCTCCCAGTAGGCGACCGTCATCACCGCGTTGACGTTGCGAGCCGCCGCGCTTCGCGCCGTCTCAACGATACTGACCACTCCCTTATGCAAACCGGCGTAGTCGCCGGGCGCAATCGAAACTTTCGTCATGACGCGTTGACGGCATCCTTGAACGCCTTGTCCGCCGTGAACTTGACGGTTTTCGCCGCGGCTATCTGGATTTCCGCGCCGGTGGCGGGGTCCTGCCGGACCGCGCCGCCCGCTGGCCCGTTGAAAAGAAGGCAAACCCGATCAGCTGTACGGTGTCGCCGTACGTGACCGCGGTGGTAATGCTGGAGATCAACGCATCGATCGTCTCAGCGGCCTCAGCCTTACTAGTGCCTGTCTGGGCGGCAACCGCATCAACCAGTTCCTGCTTGTTCATTGTTTTCCTTACAGCGGATGATGGACTGAAGTCGCCACCCTACCCGCTCTACCCGCGGCCGCGCAATTGGTGCGCGCCGCGCGAAGCCGGCATGGCCCCGACCCTTCACTGCCGGCAAGTTCTGCTGCCTCCTCTCGCTGTGCCGATGCGCCGTCTATATTGCTAGAGACGCCGTCCGTCACCTCAGGAGTCCAACATGTCCACCGATCCTTCCGAAACCATCCCCGATCCCGCACGGCCATCGCCCGGCGCGACGAGCGAAGCGCCCCCCAGCACGCCGCCCGTTTCATCTGACGACGACATTCCGGACGCCGACGCCGCCGAGCCCGCTCCGCACGACCACCTTCCGCCCCGGTCGGACGATAACTGATCGCCCTCGCCCTCCCAGCGAAGACCATCCTGCAGAACCTGCGGGCAACACTGTTCCGCCGCGTTTAGCTACCTC
Source organism: Paraburkholderia kirstenboschensis (assembly GCF_904848585.1). Lineage (GTDB taxonomy): Bacteria > Pseudomonadota > Gammaproteobacteria > Burkholderiales > Burkholderiaceae > Paraburkholderia > Paraburkholderia kirstenboschensis. The sequence goes on along the minus strand of NZ_CAJHCR010000037.1, from coordinate 382 downwards.
TGGGGCGAAGGCCGATACGCTCCGCCTTTTTTCAACAAGCGGTAGAACCGATTGTCCCGAAATGAAGGGGCGAAAGCCCAACTTTCATGCCCTTCATTTCGAGACTGGCCTTGTTGTCCAGAAATGAAGGGGCGGATAGCCACAACTATGTGGAATTGGGCGATTTATGTTGAGAAAGCGAAGTTGCTGAGAGCCGGACGCCTTGCGTGAGACTATCTTTCGAAGTTCGCGAGACTGCCCGGAAAGCCATGTCGATTGGCAACTTTCGACCGGCGGATTCAACCGGTCGATGCAACACACTGAAGACTGCGCAAGCAGCAGGAGTGTTGCACATGAAGCAGAGACGCCGGATTTATTACAGTGAGACGCAGAAAGCGCTGAT
>NZ_CAJHCR010000036.1 GCF_904848585.1 Paraburkholderia kirstenboschensis | reverse complement strand
TCCTTCGACACTACGTGGATTCAAACCGTTAAAGACAGACTCAAACCTGACATCAAGACTACGACATCTGTATTTAGCCAGCCCTGCGACATTTCAATCTGGCCTCGACATAGCTGCCCAAAGCAGAACTGACGTATCCAGTTATTGATAACAAAGGTCGAACTATTTCGCGCTTCGGATACAGGGTACCTGTCATATGTTGGAAGAGGTACCAAGCTTGAAGCAGCAGGTTCCCGCACTGTACCCCGACGACCGGAATATGGAATACGCCATTTGGGTAGCGCGCATCAGGGATTACGTCACTAACCGCCCCACCCACGATGCGCCGAGCGGTTGTCAACCGCTCATACGATCTGTGCAGGTCTTAGGAGGCATCGCGTGACGCACGGTTATGCAGCCTCGCGCGCGTCACGCGCGGCTTTTTCCCCCTTGGTTCGCTTGCGTATGTTGAATAACAAACAACCAGTCTCCATCGCGGGCGGGTGTCGCCTGCTTCAAAACCACAACTTGGGTCTAGCATGTCGAGTATCTTCGTTTTTGCCAGCTCACCAGCAGCTCATCGGTTGCGGACACCCGCTTCAGCTACGATGCGGGCTGACCTGGAGAGGATCGGCCCTTTGCTCACCGGCGTCTTTCGGCTTTCTGCGCATTTTTCCCATGGACAGCTTTGCGGCCCGCCCTCCCTTGATGCAGTCCGCAGAAGCGAGCGATTATCCGAACATCCCGGGATTAGCGACTAGACTTAAAGCATCGTCGGCGCATGCTCAGGCAGGAGGAACTTATGCGCCATTCAGTCACGATCCGGACGTGCGACCGAAGGGAGGCAGACCGATGCTGGAGACCGTTCGAACCGCTGAGCGAATCCGCGACGAACTGCAGAACCGCATGACGAAAATCGCCGCTGGCGTGCCGGGAGCTTTGCGCGTGCGCATACCGCTACAAGACCGGCACCCGCCCGATGCATCCGGCCACAACCGGTACCTGGTGCCGCTCAATGACCTCGGCGCAGATTGCGCACATCATGTCCGGAAGGTGATCGAAGACATGCGTACCGAGTCCGTGCTTCCGGATTGACGCCTTGATACCGAACCGGAGCGGCTCATGCAAACGCACGTATTTGAGCATCGAGGCTACGAGATCGTGGTAGAGCCGGAGCAGAACGCATATGGGGCGTGGCAGGCGAAAGTGAGAGTGCGCCATGCCGATAGCGCCGTGGCCGAATTCCGTCCGGATACGGTTCAGCCGGAATGGCTTGCGCAGGAGGAGGCGGTGCGGGACGGCATCGAATGGGGCATGCGTTTTGTCGATCACAAGCTCGAAGAATCGCACGATCCGACGTGATGGAACAATCAGCGCAAAGGAAACAAACCCGGCAGGGTCCCGAAAGACGCCACCCTCCGATGCGCTTACGGTGCACGAAATGGGCAACCGCCGTTATTCTGGCGGGGGCGCCTACTTGTGAAGCGCGTGAAACGAAAGAAAGTCGCTAACGTCCTCAAAGGTGAATAGCATTTTCATGGTCACCATTATGCACGCATGCGCAGCGCAAATGGCTACGCGATACGCGACTTCCTGCATCGGAGCGACATTCCGTTCGAATGGATCGAACTGCGCAGCGATAAAGAAGCTGAGGAACTGGCACACGTTCAGCATCTCTCCGATTCGCGCTTGCCGGTTTGCGTCTTCCACGACGGCACGCGGCTCGAATGTCCCACCATCCGGCAAATCACCGAGAAGCTGGGCTGGTTTGCAAGTCCATCCCGTGAGGCCTACGATCTCGCGATTTACGGCGCGGGCCCAGCGGGATTGAGCGCGGCGGTGTACGGCGCATCGGAGGGATCGCATACCGTACTGGTGGAGCGTTGGGCACTGGGCGGTCAGGCGGGCAGCAGCTCGAAAATCGAGAACTACCTGGGCTTTCCACAGGGCCTAAGCGGCGCGGAGCTCGCCGAGCGGGCGCGCGTTCAGGCCATCAAGTTCGGCGCCGAAATCCTGCTGGCGCGCGCCGGCGTGCACGCGGAGTTTCCGCCAGGCCGTGGCATCGTGTATCTGGAAGACGGCACACGTATCACGGCGCGCACGTCTACCTGCGCGACCGGCGTCGCATATCGCACGCTGGCTCTGGCGGGTGAAGAGCGCTTTCTCGGCGCGGGTCTCTATTACGGCGCCGGCGCGAGTGAGGCCGAGCTGATCCATGGCGAAGACGTATATGTGGTGGGCGGCGGCAATTCGGCGGGACAGGCCGCCATGCATTTTTCGCAATCCGCCAACCGCGTCTATATGCTCGTGCGTGCCACATCGCTTAAGAACACATTGTCCCAGTACCTGGTGGATCGCATCACGTCGGCGCCGAACATCGAAGTGCGCACGTGCACCGAAGTTACCGCGCTCGCAGGCAATGACGTGCTGGAGGAGATCACGCTGACCGATGTCCGCACCGGCCGGCAAAGCACGGTAAGGACGAATTGGCTATTCGTCTGCATTGGCGGGGTGCCGCAGACCGAATGGGCGCAGGAGGTCGGCATTGTCCGCGATGAAGGCGGCTATCTCGTGACCGGTCCCGACCTGCAGGAATATCGGGCGAATTTGAACTGGCCGCTGGAACGCGCGCCGCTGCACCTGGAAACATGTGTGCCCGGCGTATTCGCAGCAGGCGACGTACGTCACGCGTCGATCAAGCGCGTGGCGTCGGCTGTCGGCGAGGGGGCAATGGCTGTCGCGCTGGTGAATCGCTATCTCAATAGCGCCTGAGCGGACGCGCGGCCTTGATCCGCGCGCGTCTCGCGTACCTTGTCCGAGGAGGACGATCATGACCCCTGGTTGCACGCACCAAGGCGCGGCCCGCATTTTCCACACGTCCATCGACTATTGCGAGGACTGCGTGCAGCTCGGCCAGCCGTGGGTACATTTGAGGCTTTGTCTTTCATGCGGGCACGTCGGCTGTTGCGATTCGTCGCCCAACCGGCATGCAAGCAAACATTTTCACGCGACCGGCCACCCGCTGGTACGTTCAATTGAACCCGGCGAAACGTGGATCTGGTGTTATCGCGACGAGATCGTCGTAGGTGAACTTGAATCGTGACGGCAACACCGGCCGCACGTGCGGCCGGTGTTGCGTTCTTCAGCATGCCGGTGTCACGCATGCGCCGGTGCTTGCTTCGGCGCCTCGCTGGGCGCTTCCGTAGGCGCTGCTCCTTTCTGCACACGCACGGAACGCGTACCCGAGTCGTAGGTCATTGTGACCTTGTCGCCGTCGCGCACGTCGCCCCGCAGCATCGCATCGGCGAGTTGCGATTCCACTTCAAGCCGGATCTTGCGTTTGAGCATCCGGGCCCCGAACTCGGGGTCATAGCCGATCTTCGCAAGGTAATCGCGCAACGCATCGTCGAACGACAGATCGATGCCCTGGGCCAGCGCCGTACGCCGTACACGCGCAAGTTGCAGATCGACGATGCTGCGAATCTGCTCCTTGCCGAGCGCATGAAACACAACCACCTCATCAACGCGATTGAGAAACTCCGGCTTGAAATGATGCCGCAGGATCTCCATCAACCGGTCGCGCAGTTCAGGATAGTCGAGCTGCTTCGAGTCGGCCTTCATATTGTCCTGAATCAGTTGTGAGCCGACGTTGCTCGTCGCGATGATGATCGTGTTGGTGAAATCGACCAGACGTCCCTTGCCGTCGGTGAGCCGCCCTTCATCGAACAGTTGCAGCAGGAGGTTGTGCACCTCCGAGTTCGCCTTTTCGATCTCGTCGAGCAGCACCACGCAATATGGCCTGCGCCGCACGCGCTCGGTGAGTTGCCCGCCTTCCTCGTAGCCGACGTATCCGGGCGGCGCGCCAACCAGCCGTGCCACCGTGTGACGCTCGGAATACTCGCTCATGTCGATGCGCACCAGCGCGTTCTCGTCGCCGAACACCGAAGCGGCAAGCGCCTTCGCGAGTTCGGTTTTACCCACACCTGTAGGCCCAAGAAAGAGAAAGCTCGCAGTCGGCTTGCCCGCTTCCGTCAAACCGGCGCGCGAAAGCCGCACTGCTTTGGCGACCGCGGAGACGGCTTCATCCTGGCCGACCACGCGCTCCTTCAGGCGGTCTTCCAGTCGCAACAACTTTTGACGGTCCTCAGCCGTGAGTTCAGATACCGGCACGCCCGTGAGCGACGAAACGATCTGCGCAATGTCCTCCGCCGTCACTTCCTGAGAACTGGTGCCGCGCTCCTTCTTCCACGTTTCTGTGGCTTCATGCAGGCGCTTCTGTTCGGCGACGAGCTGTTCTTCCAGTTCCTTGGCTTTATCGAATTTCTTCGCAGCGCTGGCCGCGTCCTGTTCCTGTTTGATGCGGCGGATGCTCGCCTCGACATCGTGCAATGGCTGCGGACGCGAATTCGACGAAATGCGCACGCGTGCAGCGGCCTGATCCAGCAAATCGATTGCCTTGTCCGGCAAAAAGCGTGCGGCGATATAGCGGTCCGAGAGCTTTGCCGCGGCAACGACCGCCGCTTCGGTGATTTTCACCTTGTGATGCGCTTCGAGCCGGTCGCGCAGGCCACGCAGAATCTCGATCGTTTCCTCGACGCTCGGCTCAGGCACCATGACTGGCTGAAAGCGCCGCTCCAATGCCGAGTCCTTCTCAATGTACTTCTGGTATTCGTTCAACGTGGTCGCGCCCACGAGGTGCAGCTCACCGCGAGCGAGCGCGGGCTTGAAGACATTGCCGATATCCAGACCGCCTTCGCCGCCGCCCTGGCCGGCGCCGACAATGGTATGCAGTTCGTCGATAAACACAACCAGACGGTCCTGGTTCTCGATGATCTCGTCCAGCACCTGCTTCACGCGTTCCTCGAACTCGCCACGATACTTCGCGCCTGCCACGACGCTATTGATATTCAGTTCGACCACGCGCTTGCCGCGCAGCACCTCCGGTACCTGGTCTTGAGCAATGCGTTGCGCGAGGCCTTCGACGATGGCGGTCTTGCCCACACCCGGTTCGCCGATCAGCACCGGATTGTTCTTGCGCCGCCGCGCGAGCACTTCAATGGTGGTTTCGATTTCCTTGTCACGGCCGATCACCGGATCCAGCTTGCCTTGACGTGCAAGCGCGCTGAGATCGCGCGCGTACTTGTCGAGCGTGGGCGTGGTGGAGCGGCCTTCCATCTTGCCGTCTTCGGCACCCTTGCCGACCACCTTGACTGCTTTTTGCCGCAGCGATGGCGACGACAGCCCGAGCTTGCGCAGCAATTCACCTGCAAAGCCGTCTTCTTCCTCGACGAGCCCAATCAGAATGTGTTCCGGTCCGACGTAGCTGTGACCCAGTTCCAGCGACGCCTTCAACGCATTTTCCAGCGCACTTTTGGCGCGTGGCGACACACCGAACTGCTCGTTGTCGCTCGGCTCCTTGCGGGTGCCGCGAGGCGCGGTCTGGTCGATGGTCTTCTTGATCTCTTCGGGATCGAGCTTGAATTCGCGCAGGATTTCCTGCACGACATTGTTATCGGCGAGCGCCAGCAAGAGGTGTTCCGTATCGACTTCGTTCTTGCCGTATTCGGCGGCTGCTTGCGCCGCGGCTTGCAGGCGGTCCAGACCGCCCTCGCTCAGGTACGTCTGCAGGTCGACCGCTTCACGCGCCCGGCGATGCCGGCGCGTGCGGCCGCCTGGCTGTGCGCCCGTTGAATCGCCGGTTTGCCCGCTGCTGCCGGTACCTGTGTCCTGATCCGCGCCGCCGGATTGTCCGGGCGCGCGTCTGACGCGTGACCGGCTACCGCGGCCGTCTTCCATCTGTGGCCACATGTCGTCGAACAGACTGTCGAAAAGTCCGCCGTGAAAGAGAGACTCGAGCTGATGATCTCCTGTTCGTCCGTGAGCGCATCGCTTCCCGGGCGGGTAAGGGGTGGGTGGAAAATATCTGTTCCGCTGCTTATTCCGATGCCGCCTTGTTTGGGCGCTGGACTTGCACTGCACTCGGAACGACGCAATCGGGTGGGCGGCGCGTCGATTGATCCGTTGTTCGCGGCACCCAGTTCCTCTAGCCGTGCGCGCAGGAACGCATCGGTATGCTCAAGGCCGTGCCGCACGTGGCTTCGTCCGTGTCGAGGCCTACCGCGACTTCCGCCAGCGGCACATCGTCCACTTGTACTGGCAGCACCGTGAGCCGCCACGCGTTGGGCAACTGGCCCAGCAGCATGCCCGTGAGCGAGCGCACTTCATGCTCGCTCGCTGCCTCTTCGGGCTGTTCGTCGCTGCTGGCCCGCACATCTTCGAGCTTGAGCGCATCATCCGGTTGCCAGAATTCGAAGGTCTGTTGATCGCCTCGTCGATTTGGTCTGGGGTCGGAACGAGCGTAGCGGCGCCGCGAGATTCAGGCGAAACCCGTCGTCCTACGTCGCGTCGGCCGCGCACTGCTTCGTCGTGCGGTACCGACAGCACGAGGCGGTGCAGCGTGCCCTCTTCAATGGATATGCCTGGATGCCCGCGAACGCGCTGAAATCGGCAACGCGTTCGGCTTCTTCTCCGGCCGCCCGCAAGGTAGTGGTCAGTATCAGCCGCAGCTTCACGCGATAAGTGTCGCCGGCGCGCAGCGTGTCCCTTTAGACGCGCGCCCGCGAACTCATCAGTTCCGTCAAAACGGGAGCAGATGCCGCTTTAGATGGTGCGCGGCCAGTACACCAATCTGCTGCTCGATGCTGACATGGGCCAGATCATCGAGACCGCGGAACATGACAGGTTGTCTCACGATAGGCCTGAGCGCGGAGTGCGGATCGTGTTATTTGATCTCGATGCGCCGCTTCGCTGTCGGTTCTCCGGCCGCTTTGGGGACGCGCAGCGTCAGCATGCCGTTTTCGAATCTGGCTTCTGCCCGATCGAGATCGACGCCCGCGGGCAGCGGGACCGCGCGCTGGAAGTGTCCAAACGACCGCTCGACCCGATAGCATCCCTGTTCTTCGCTCGTCGATTCAACGCGCTTGTCGCCGCTGATGATCAGCATGTCTTCAACCACTTCGAGTTCGACGTCGTCGCGGGTCATGCCTGGCAATTCGGCGACAACACGCAGTGCGTCGCCTTCGTCGGTGACATCGATCCGCGGTTGAAACTCGCTGGCGCTGAAGTCGCCGAACCAGCTTCCGAGCGGTCCACGGCCGCCGAACGGATCGCGTATCAATTCGGCGAACAGATGAATCGGATCAGGCAGCGGCCAGCTGGCAGGCGCACGTGATACCGGGGCAGCAGCGGCTGCCATCGGTGTCCCGTTACCCGTTTGCGTGCCGCCAGTCTGCTGCCCATTTTGCTGGGTGCTTTGCTGACCTGTGCGGGGCGCACCCTCGTCGCCCGATCCGATTTTTTGCGCGGGGTGCGACCGTGAAAACCGGAACGGATTCCATTTGTCAAGATCCAGAAGCATGTGATTCTCCTTACACGAAGTACGCCAGTGCCAGACCTGAGGCTGGACCACTGGGGATCACGGGCGGTCCATTCGACCTCCGCATGCGAGGTTGGCCGCGGGCTTGACCTTGTGACCCGCGAGTGCCCCGGAACGGTGCGCTTACGGATGCAATGGCGCGTGTGGCTCGCCGGTCAGGCCATCATGGTGCCATGCGCGCGCAGTGATGCCGAGTACGAACAGCAGCGCGCCCGTGAACAACGCATACACGCCGATCAGCCACACAAGCGCTAGTGCGCCGGCGCCCGGAACGAGCAGCACGAGGATGCCGAACAGCACGGAGAGCACTCCGGTGAGCACCAGCATCCACGCATTGCGTAGACGCCTGTGCAGTCGCGTTGCCGCGATCAGATCGAATACGCCGGTGATAATCGCGTTTGCGCCGATGACGGCTATCAGCACGAGTGTGGTAATTCCCGGCACTAACGCGGCTATCACACCAGCGCCGACGCTGCAGATGCCCAGCAGCAAGGGCACCCACCAGACGCCGTGCGTCGCGCGGTAGCGGATGGCCGCGACAATCGCGACAATGCCGCTGGCGATTGCGTAGGCGCTAAACAGGGTGATGAGCAGTAGCAGAGTGAGGCCCGGCCAGAACAGCGCCAGAATGCCGAACAGCAGCGCTACCGTGCCACGCAGAATGAGCATCCACCAGGCGCGCCCAAGTAGTTCACCCATGTGGGACTCCAAGCTGTACCGTCAGATAATGAACTTCAGTCTAGGCCGCACGCATCTGCGATTCTTTCGCGTTTCTGCGATGCGTTTCGCAATTCTGCGTTCATTCAGGACGCGTGCTGAACGGCATCCAGACTGGCATCGCGGATGCACCTAAATGACCCGATCCATCATCGGTTTTTCAAAGCGGCTCGCCGTGAGGAGTTCTAACATGAAGTGATGCAGCGGACGGTCTGGCATTGGCGTCATCATTGCCGGCCCGGTGTCGCACCGTCAACCCAATAATTAAGGGAATGTCACAAAAACGAATCTGCTTGCATGGCTGCTCGCGTCGTCGCTGGGATTCCCTCTAGACGCGCACGCCCAGGTGGCGATCCTTCACCGCTTTTTTTATAGCCGCTCCCCGTGATTTGCGTTCTAACATGAATTTAGGCCGCGTTGCGTTCTAACATGAATTTAGGCCGCGCACGGAATGGCATTAGCGTAATCATTGCTGCGGCGCCCAGCCGCTTGGTGTCAGCGCGGAAGAGTCAGGCGCGATCGTGGCAGGCTGGAGCGTGAGAAAGTCGGTCATGGACAAGCCGGTCTTCAACGAGAAGGGTGAGCGTGTCGGCGTCGTTCACGACATTATCGTGGCACCGGACCGGTCGGTATCGTTTTCAATCATCGCCGCGAACCAGTTCCTGGGGGTATCGCATCAAGACGTGGCATTCCAGTCGAGCAGCTCGATTTCGTCTATGGCGAACTGGTGCTTTCCGGTGCGACGAAAGATGCGATCAAGGCGCTGCCCCAGTTTCAATACACAAAGGTACGCGCGACACCGAAACCAACGTCCGACTACAGCGAGCATCACTGACATAGGTCTCGCATCCTCCATGGTGGATGCATCTGACGCGCGGCACGTTCGTTCCATGGGCAGTGCGCCGATGACTGCGCCGCTGGGTGTCTATTCGTCGTGCCGCGTGATCGCCGCCTGCTCTTCAGGCGATTTCCTCAACCAGCGCCGGTGCAACGCCCGTTCAATACTGCTGCCCACCGAGAGCAGCAGCAGGAGCAAGGCGGTGGCAATACCCGCAATCTGCCATGCGCCAATGCCGCACACAATGCCGAGCGCGGCGGTGACCCAGATCGAAGCCGCAGTCGTCAAGCCGCTGATCTTCCCTGTGGCGCGGTTTTGCAGGATCACCCCGGCGCCGAGAAAGCCGATGCCCGTAATGACGCCTTGAATCGCACGGCTGGCATCGCTGCCGTCGGTGAAACCGTGTAGTTCGAAGGACATGCCGGCCATCGTGACGAGACAGGAGCCGAGCGCAACGAGGCCTAGCGTCTTGACGCCGGTTGGCTTGCCATGCAGGTTTCGATCGAGCCCGACGATACAACCCACCAGCACTGCCGCGACCATCCGCAAGATCGCCTCTAGCAACTGCACGTGTGAAATCATTGGCACCCCCGCTGAGGTTTCCAGGTAACGTCGTGCTCGGTGAGCACCTGGCTGCTCACTACAGTCTTGCGTCGAGGGGAGGTCAGATTCCTGCATGCCAGTCTCGCACAGGCCAGATGGAACGCCGAGCCCTCGTCGAGGCATCGAAGACACCATGCGCGGCGCTCTCGCCGCCTGGCGCGCGACAGATTGGTGTCATAGCCTCAGGCGACGCCGCGCTTCCGCCACGAGTAGGACAAAAGCTTGTGATGCAGCGCCATTCCCACGCGCCCTAGCACGCAGCCGCATGCCTTGCCCCGCAGAAGCAATCGCTGCGCGCTAACCCGCTTTAGGCTCGTTCCTGATGCCGCGCAATCCGGTCGCCAACGCGGGTGTTCCGTCTTCGGCTCTAAGCGACATGACGGAATCGCCACCATGGGCATACAACCCCTCCGCCGCATGCGCAATGGCATTGAGGTCGCTCACGAAAGACAAGCCGGGCGGCAATTCACGTGACAGTTCGGCGCGCTAGGTCACCGTCTCAGGCAACACACGCCGGTCGCGTCCTATACCTTTTATACCGTCCTCGCTCAGGCGGTAGATTGGTGTCATCTCTGAGCCCGCATACGTGGTCGGGATCGCGACGATCCGGATGCTCGATTCGAGCGCGATCCCGTTACCCAAGCCACATCCGTCGATGTTCCAAGATCGCGGACGCGCGTGCGTACGACATGCCGCTTCGCGCACGCGCCGCTTTCGAGCGCTGTGTGATACCGGGGTAAGCGTCAGCTTGCAGAATGCCTTCAGGAGCGTGGATTGCTTCGAATCCCGCTAGTAGCGTGTCGAGTGTCGTCCCGACTTGCCGCGCCATATCGCTCAGCAGCATCCATCAACGAAGTCCGGTCGCTTCTGCCCATATTTGAATCCGCCTTAAGCAGCCTTGGATTCGACGTGGGCCTAGGTGGGGCGACGCGGCAAGGAAGAGACCCTGCTTATCATGAAGCAAGCAATAAATTGGACCCCAGCTCCCGGGTTACGCTGCCAACCGATGAGCGTCGCTTTCACCAATGGCGGGCTGAATCCGGTGCAGGGATTTCGGCTCGTTATACCGACGGGTAGCACTGTTGTGCAGGCTGCGGGCTGCGACGAGTCCGGAATGAGTCACGCCATCCTGATAAGTGCACCATTTGTCGCAGTTATTCCCGGGCGGGCGCAGTTGACCACGATCCCTGACAGCGATCCCAAGGGCTGGGTTATCGCACTGAAACCGGGCGTACTTGGGCAAGTCTCGGAGGAAGCGTTTGCAGCGGTCCCGAAATGGTCAAGGTCTTGCGATCCGTTCCTGCGAGAGGCCGCGGATGCACTGGGTGCTCTGGATCATGCGGATCTTGTCGACGGTGCCTGCGCCGACGCTTTTGCCGATGTCATCTCGGTGCACATCGCTGTGCGCTACGGGCACTGTGCTGGGGCAGTCGAGCCGGACATGCCTCTTACGCGACAAATGCTGGCTCGCATTCAGGCCTTCGTTCATGACAACATAGCCGAAACCATTTCGGTCGAGCAACTCGCAGTTGTGGTGCACATGAGTGCATCAAAGTTTGCGCGCGTTTTCAAAACGGCCACAGGCAACCCGCCCCATCTGTACGTGACACTCGAACGGGTGAAATTTGCAAGGACGATGCTGTGCGAGGAGACCATTCCGCTGGTTGACGTTGGCGCGCGCGCGGGATTTCAGACCCAGCAGCATTTCACCGACGTGTTTCATCGATACACCGGTGTGACGCCGCGCGCATTCCGACTTGCCCACCGGAACGTCGGTAGCTGATTCATTTAGCGCCGTTGCGGACAATACAATAACCGCGGGACGCCAGCGCTCGCGCTTAAACCAGAGCGACAAGAGTTTCTCGAAGTGGCTTATCTGTTGTCTGCCTTGGCAGTGGACGTGTCAACGTTGATCGGGGCCGTGGCCCGGCGTTTTCGTGTAGTACAAGATAAACGTGCAAGCTCAGGCGCATGTATCACGTCGCTGAACTGGTTTCGGCTCTCGGACCTGCTGACCCGGTCGTCTTGCCATGACTCGCACCTTCAACACAACCGTCCTGTCAGGCGATGCTCAGCCTCGAGAGCAGCGCTTCTGCGGCTGCTTCCGACGACGCGGGATTCTGGCCCGTAATCAGGTTTGCCGCGACAACCACATGTGATTGCCAATCTGGCCCCTTTGAATACTTGCCTCCATTCTTCTTCAACATCTTCTCGACGAGGAAAGGCACTACGTCCGTAAGACCGACGGCCGCTTCTTCCGAATTGGCAAATCCGGTGACGGGCTTACTGCGCACGAGTGGAAAGCCATCGGGCAGCTTTGCATGGCGGAGCGCACCGGGAGCATGGCAAACCGCGGCGACTGGCTTTCCCGCCGCATACACGGCTCCGATCAATGCGATCGACTGCGGATCTTCTGCCAGATCCCATAGCGGTCCGTGCCCGCCGGGATAGAACGCGGCGTCATAGTCCGCAGCCGAGACAGTTGAAAGCTTCGCTGTATTTGCCAAAGCCGCTCGCACTTCTGAGACGCCGGGTCGCTTCAGTTTGCGAGTCCGGATCGTCGCTCCTGGGGTCAAGGGGCGGCTGCCCGCCTTAGGGCGAAGCGAGTGTCATCTCGACGCCTGCATCCTTGAATACCTAATAAGGCGCGGCAAACTCTTCGAGCCGAAATCCGGTCTTTCGGCCCGTATCGCCGAGCTGGTCGTGTGAAGTTAGTACCACCAGAATTTTCATGACAACCTCGCGAGCCGGTTCAATTCAAGTTGCAACGAGCCGACGAGCCGTGTCATCAGTCCAGGTCATTCTGGCAGAATGCGGCTGTCAAGAGCGCCGAGGCGTTTCCGGCTTTGGTCCGTGTCCTTTCCCGCCCCTCGGCCACGTCAGTACGCAAGCGAGCCGCCCGGTCTCCAGCGGCCTGTCAGTAATCGATGGTGATCTGGTTGTCGACTCGCATCACACCGGGGGCAAGCCATGCGACCCGCTCGGCCTCCTCGCGCTCGGCCCATGAGCGGACCGTGCCGCGGAGGATGACCTTGTTGCCTTCGGCCTCAACCGTGATGTGCTGCGCGTCGATTTCCGCGTTGCGCTTGAACGCGTCCTCGATCTTGCGCTTAAGATCCTCAGGCTTGACCTTCGGCTTGATCTCGATCTGGTTTGTCAGGCCGGTTACGCCGTTCACCCGCAGCGCCGTGTCGGCTGCGCGGCGGCGCTGGTAGTCCCATTCGACTTCGCCCTTCAGCGTCACGTCTCCGTCCCTGACGACCGCCTTGATGGTGTCCGCCGCATCAGGCAGTTCGGCCTTCAGTTGGGCAACGATCTCGCGCGCGATCTCCGGATCGGGTCGCTTGTCGATCAGCGGCACTCGCACTTCCACGTCATTGGCGACGCCCTTCACGCCGCGCACGCGCGCCGCGTCCTCTTCGGCCTTGCGCCTTTGCCGGAAGCTGCGCGCGAAACCGGACAATGTGACCGCACCATCCTTGACCGCCACCCCGATATCCGATGGATCGATGTCCGGATCCCACTTCAGTTCGTACTCCACATCCCGCTTGATGTCTTCGTCGGTTCTCATCGCTGCTCCTCGTCGGTTTGTTGATGGACTAACACGCGCACGCGGGCCACGCCCAGCGTCACGCGCATCCCCGTCCACGGTAGGGCGCACCGGGCCGGTTTTCTTCCCTACGCCTGTGCAGTTTTTGCGCAAGGCTGCTGCACTTTCATATGTGAAAGCCGCGCAGCGGGAACTGCAGAGATCCGACACGTCTTCGCAGGAATGAGAAAGAAATGCAACCGGCAAGAGCCCAGTATTGATGTCATCTTCATCGGGCTAATGGCCCTGTCAACATCCGACGGTACGCGCGGCGCGGCACATGCAGGGCTGGCTGGCGCCGCCTCTGTTTCGCGGCGCGGTCGACCGGCTTGCGCGCGGCGCTGAGCATGAACTCAACCGTCCTGCCGCGGACGGTCCTGGTTTATTTAGCAGAAAAAGGAGCAAACCGATGAGCGATCTGGTCGTTGTAGCTTTTAAAGGCGAAGAGACGGCCGACAAGGTGTTGACCAAACTCCACCAGATGCAAAAGGAGCACCTGATCGACCTTGAGGATGCCTGCGTCGTGGTCCGTAGCGCGGAGGGCAACGTACACGTCAAGCAAGCCGTCGATCTCGTCAAGATCGGCGCGCTCAGCGGCGCGGCTTGGGGTGGTCTGTTTGGGTCGCTGGTTGGCCTGATGTTGCTCAATCCGCTTGTGGGGCTGGCGACAGGCATGGCCATCGGTGCCGGCACGGGTGCATTGTCGGGCGCGCTCTCAGACTATGGAATCGATGATGATTTCATGCGTTCGACGGGCCAGAACATCGAGCCGGGTTCGTCGGCGCTGTTCATCCTCGTGCGTCATGTGAATTTCGACAAGGTGCTGCCCGAGCTGAAGCCTTTCGGCGGAAAGGTACTAAAGACGTCTCTCACGAACGATCAGGAGGAAGGCCTGAGGAAGGCGCTAGAGAGCCTGAACAGCAGTGGCACGACAGCATGAGCATCCCCTCGCTGCATCAGGGTTCTCATCTTAAGTTCTGTTGAAGTTCGTATTTGGGTCGGATCTGCACCCCGACAATCTTCCGGACCATACCTCGTGGACGTCGATCACATCGACCCGCAGTTCGGCATTGGAGAGTGCTCGCGCTTAAGCTTCCGAATACTGACAGGACCGCATCTGAAGGCCGGAAAGGTCGAAAATCAGCAATTGCGCGAACTGAGCGTCCGTCGGCCGACCGTGCTGTAGCGGACGCTTCCTCGCTGGATGAGCTTCCCGGGGCAACAAGGTCTTGAGAACACCGGCGCGCGCCGGACAAGTGGCCCGGCGAAGTCTCTTTCCGGTCGTGAACCAGGAGCGTAGAGCAGCGGACTTTTAATATTGTTGGTCACCCGTTCGCATCCAGCACGGCGCGTCCGCTGCAGGACGGTAGGCAAACAGGAAGCACCCCTCTTGTGTCGCTCGAAGCGGTCGTTCTCTCAGGGCTGCTCTACATGAATTGACCACGCACAAGATCGATATGTGCTGAGCGCATGGCACTCGACTTAACCGTCTGCGCTGGTCCTGGATCCAGGTCGCATGTAAGACGGAAGGGTCCAGTTTGGGACCGACCTTCGCTAGCAGCTTGTTCGACGCGGTGCCCCGGTCGAGCGCGCGGGACCCGTGGTGTCGAGCCTCTCCTGCTTCACGCAGGCGATGGTCTCTCGCGCCACCCGGCAGATCAGTGACGTCGATTTCGTGTCGTCGATGCCGCGATTTTCGATGTGCGTAGGAAGGTGGCGATCTCCGCCTGCAATAACCGTGATTGCATGCAGACAACGCCGCTGCAATAGCAAATGCCGCTGGTTCTCTTATGGAGCGCAACATGACAAAGGAAAGTCGCGTCGACACCCCGGACTCGAAAGCCGGGGCGCAGGAAGCGCCAATGACCCCGGACGAACAACTGGACGAAGCGCTCGAAGAGACCTTTCCTGCGAGCGATCCAATTGCCGTTCACCCCGAGCCCGAGCAACGCGCGAAGAAGTAAGCTCAATCGCCGTGGGTACTGGAAAGCAACAGAGCGAGCTTCTCGACGCGCTGCAAACAGCGTTTCCTGTGCGTAGATTTGTCCGACGCGCCCGAACAGGTCGGGAAGTCTTGTGATCCAACGTGCACATTTACCGCGATCAGGGGCGACGCAGTTCGACCGCCGAGTAACTGCGGCGAGCACGAAGCGTCCCGGGGGATGGCGTCAGCCCGGTTTCCTTGCGTTGACAATTCCGTTCGATGTTCGCAAAGTCGCCACGTTCATTCGCAAAGAAAGGATGGAATTGAAAGCAGCATTGCGCAATAACTGCGCAGGCGAAGGGAAGAAATGCACGTCGGCACGCTCTACGATGGGCCAATTCGTGCGGCGCAGGCGCAGCCCGCGTGCGCGCGTTAATCCATCAACAAAGCGATGAGGAGCAGCGATGAGAACCGACGAAAACATCAAGCAAGACGTGGAGTACGAACTGAAGTGGGATCCGGACATCGATCCATCGGATATCGGGGTTGCGGTCAAGGACGGCGTAGTCACGTTGTCTGGTTTCGTGCGCAGCTGGAGGCAAAAGCGCAAGGCCGAGGAAGATGCGACGCGTGTCCACGGCGTGAAGGGCGTCGCCAATGACGTGGAGGTCCGGTTGCCTCTAATCAACAAGCGGCCGGATCCGGAGATCGTGCGCGAGATCATTGCCCAACTGAAGGCCGAGCTCCCTTATTCGGCGGACAACATCAAGGCGGTCGTCAGGGACGGATACGTGACGCTGAAGGGCGAAGTCGAATGGGACTACCAGCGCCGCCGTGCGGCCGACACGGCGCTGCGGGTGAGCGGCGTAACCGGCGTGACGAACGAGATCGAGATCAAGCCGAAGGTCAAGCCCGAGGATCTCAAGCGCAAGATCGAGGACGCGTTCAAGCGCAACGCGGAAATCGACGCGCAGCACATCACGGTTGAGGCCGAAGGCAATAAGGTCGTCCTGCGTGGCACGGTCCGCTCGTGGGCCGAGCGCGAGGAGGCCGCGCGGGTTGCATGGCTTGCCCCCGGTGTGACGCACGTCGACAACCGGATCAACATCGGGCGCTGACGGGCTAGAGACCGGTCGGTTCGCTCCCAGCCGGTCATCGCGCTCGCTTCGGCGGCTCTATCGACCCGAGTGCGCGATACAGCAAAGCCTTAACCGGCTTGATTCGCGTCAAAGAGCCCTGCTGTGGCCCAGATTCAAAGGAGCGCAACGCCTATGTCGTTTCCGCCTACGGGAGCTACCGCGATGACCTACAAAATAATCGTCGTTTTCAACTCAACTCAACGCGAGCGAGCAGGTTGATCCGCGACTTCGAATCACCCTGCGGCTCGCGAAGCGCTTCAGCGCGCGTCTGACGGGCCTCTGCTCCGTGCTCACCCCCGTCACGCGCTCGTCGCATGATCCGGGCGCGGCCGAATGCTTTCAAAACGATGAGAAGCGCGTCCTGAACAGCGTGGCGCACTCGAGAAGCTCCCCCAAGCAAACTCGCGCGCGGTGAAGTGTCGGGACAAGACTGTCGTTGACCGGCGAGCTCGCTGGCGTCACGCGGCGATTTGCGATGGCCGCGGAGTCGGCGACCGATCATGCTGAGAGGCGCACCATGGTTGTCACTACCTGGGTTGTCGTTGCCGACGGCAGCCGTGCACGAATCTTCGAGACGCCGGGACTTAAACTGGACTTGCGGGAAATTCAAGACCTCGTCAATGTCGTCGCTGGTGGACCGGCGCTGAGTGAGAAGGATCGCGAAAAATTTGCGGAAACGGTCGCCAACTGCGTCGAACAGGGACGGCTTCATCACCGGTACCAGCGATTGCGATTTGCCGTGGAGCCGAAGTTTCTCGGGATGCTGCGCGCGCGTCTGAGCCGGGAGACGCGTGAGATGATTGTCGAAGAGATTAACGAAGACCTCTCGGCCCTCGATGCGCGCGAAATTCAAGCGCACCTGCGAAGGCATTGACAGCGACCTGCCGTAGACCGCATTAAATGGGCGCGATCAAATCTGAAGTGCAACAGCTTCCTCGTGTAAAGTGCGCACATGCAAAAAAGAAGAACGTATCAACTGCTTCAGCCTGAAGCGCGCATGACCATTGCAAGCATGAAGCACCAGCGTTCGAGTGTTCGGGCCATGGCCCGAACACTCGGGCGCACGGCATCAACTGTGAGCCGCGAGCTGACCGGAAACACATGTTCTGCCGTGGACTATGCGTCTGCGCCGGCGCAGCGGGTCAGCACGGGCCGACGCGAGGCTGCGCGCCCATGTCCCAAGCTGCATCCTCAAAGCCTGTCGTGGCGCGTCGTACTCACCCTGCTGGAATGGAAGTGGTCGCCCCAGCAGATCTAGGTACGCACAAGCGCATGTGGCCCAACGGTCCGACCCAGCACGTCTCGCATGAGACTATCTCCACTGCCTGTCTATGTGCAGCCACGCGGTGAGCTGCGCCGCCAGCTTATCGCCTGTCTGCGCCACGGTCACAGCACCCGCATGTCACGCAAACGGGGCACTGACCGGCGCGGCCAGATCCCCGACATGGTGAGCATCCATTGCGCCCGCCTGAGGTCGACGATCGGGTGATGCCAGGTCACTGGGAAGGTGACTTCATCAAGGGCGCCGGCAATTTGTCTTCCGTCGAGCTCAGCGCACCAGTCGCCTGGTGCTGCTGGCGAACATGGAAGACGCCACCGCCACCTCGCCGCCCCTTTGCGCCAGGGCTTCACCAACGATCAGGGTCAGGAAATGACCCGGCATCAGGAGCTCAGCGCGCCACCGGCGTGCGCGTGTACTTCTGCGATCCGCACAGTCCATGGCAACGCGGTACCTGCGAGAACACCAATGGGCTGCTGCGGCAGTGCCGAAGGGTACTGACCTCTCGATCTACAGTCAGGACGAGCTCGATGCCATCGTCGACAGCCTCAACAGCCGACCTCGCGCCACCCATGCATGTCATTCGCCATTCGAGGTCTTCGAACGCATGCTCGCAACCGCTTTGATAACCTCAACTTCCATTCATTAGCCACCGTTTCGCTTCACTCTTGAAACCGCCCACCACTTCGCCGGCTTATTCGCGGCCTTGCAGCGCGGCAATGCGCTTGTCGATCGGAGGGTGCGTCGCGAACAACCCAATCCAACCGGGTTTGTCTGTGATGCCAAATGCCTTGAAAGTTTGCGGAAGTTCGCCGGGTTCAAGCCCACCCAGGCGGGCGAGCGCGCTGATCATCGGCCGCGGTGAAGCCAGCAGTTGAGCAGATCCCGCATCGGCGCGAAACTCGCGCAAGCGCGAGAAGTAGGCGACGATCACTGAAGCGAGGATACCGAAGACGATCTGGCAGGCAATAACAGTAACGTAAAAACCAGGGCCCACCCCGCGTTCAGTGCGAAAGAAAGTCTTGTCCACGAAGTAGCCGACTACGCGCGCGAAGAAAATCACAAAGGTGTTCACCACACCTTGAATGAGGGTCAACGTCACCATATCGCCGTTGCTCACATGCGTAATTTCATGTCCGAGGACCGCTTCTATTTCCTCGTTATTCATCGATTGCAGCAGGCCGGTCGAGACGGCCACCAAGGCTGAATCCCTGAATGCGCCGGTGGCAAACGCGTTCGGCTGACCTTCAAAAATTGCAACTTCCGGAATACCGATGCGGGCTTTCTGTGCGAGTTGCCGTACGGTGCCCACCAACCATTGCTCGGTCGCATCGCGTGGAAAGTCGATGACACGCGCCCCGGTTGTCAATTTCGCCATCGACTTTGAAATAAGCAGCGAGATAATCGACCCGGCGAAGCCTACCACTGCGGAGAACACGAGTAGGGAACTGACTTTTAGCCCGCTCTCGGTCAGGAAGCGGCCGATGCCGAAGACATTCAGTACTATCGAAAACACCAAGATCACCGCGACGTTGGTGGCGAGGAACAGTATGACCCGTTTCATTCGTGAAGCTCCTTTAGAAGCTTGCTACGGGTTGGCCTGGGGCAGCGCGTACGTCCATGGTTCCTGCGCTTTTTCCTTCTTCGCGCCCGGACATGTTGGATTCCTGCGTTTGTGCGCGAACTGCCTCCGCAACGGCGAAGTCCTACGCGTCGGGAATGCGCTGCGAAGATGACGGCGACGTTGGCGATCCTATCTTTGTCTTTTCAAAGCCCCTTTCCTCCCGTATCGCTCTCTCCTACCTGGTCCGGGCTCAGCCGCATGGACGATGCCGTTCAGGCGGCATCGCCTGCGGCCGTCCGTCGCGTCAGACGTGCGCCGGTTTCGTGGTCGACTTGTCCGGAGCTCCGTCTCTGGTGACTGCTTCTGTACGAGCACGGCGTTTGCACCCTGTCGTAGGTCATAACGACTTTGTCGCCTTCGCGCACATCGCCGCGCAAAACGGTATCCGCGAACTGCGACTTCCCTTCCTGAGGGATTTTTCGCTTGAGCATGCGTGCGCCGAACTCCGGGTCATAGCCGATGTCCGCGAGATGGATCGCTGGCGGCGGTGATTATCGTGTTTGTAGAATCAACCAGACGTCCCTTGCCGTCGGTGAGTCGGCCTTCGTCGAAGAGTTACAGAAACAGGTTATGCACCTCCGAATGCGCTTTCTTGCGCTCATCGAGCAGCGCCACGCTATACGGCCGGCCGCGGACGCGCCGGGTGAACTGGGCGAAGGATGAAAATCGGATTATCGGCGGCTGATTTCAACCCTTGGCGTATTCAAATTCCGGGAGCTTGCTCAGCGCATCCTTGCTCGCGCCCTCCAGTATCATCTTCGGTGTGATCTGCTTGAACCGCTGCACCGGGATAGCGACGCGGTGCGCGGCGATCCCGAGAAATCCGCCAACATCGATAATGGCCACGGAAAGTGACCCGTCGGGCGCGATAATCAGGTCGTCGATCCGTCCTATCTTTTCGTTTTTGTCGTTGTACACATCGGTGTGGACCAGCTTCGATGCACGCCACCCCTTCGCTACGAGTTGCGTTTGGGTGACGCTCACGCCGAGAGGCACCGTGCCTGCGACCGGGGCTGCGGGCTGCTGCCCCGTCGCGGAGCCGGCAGGGAACACGGTGGCCGTCACGGCGACCAAAAGTGAGAGGGTTCTCGCAGCCTTTTCAAGTTTTTCATTCATGATGTACTCCCAACGCGCACGAATAAATAGTGGGGCCCCCTGCCGCGCCGCGGCCTTTATCGGTGCAGCGGCCCCTTCCGCTTGCCGGAGAGGTCGCTGCGCCGCCGGCCGCGCGGACTGCTGCGGAGTGCTATCAGCAGCACTGCAGTGATCACGGTCTGCATAGGCCGAGCGGCAACGGAATCCACCGGTCTTTTGGCTCGAGCGATGCCGGAACCCTGTGACGACCGCCGCGGCGCATCCTAACAGCGCGTACGCCGCGAACATGGCGATGAGCAGAACAAGCGTAATTCCAGGCGCCAACAGTGCGAGCAGGCCCAATAGCAGTCCCGCGATGCCTCGCACCAGGAGCAGCGTCCGCCATGCATGTGCTAACAGCTCGTCCATCGCTGGTGCTCCGATCTCAACCAAAGTGAACTTCATCCAGGGCGTCAACTTTTGCGCCGAGCTGATTCGGCCCATGACGTCAAGCCTAGGCTCGCCAAGGGCGTGCTTCTTTCTCTTTTCTGCCTAGACGTATCGAAAATCTGCAGTGTGACCCGCGCGGGGACCGGTCGCGAAACCGGGAGGAAAGGATCGGCGGAGGCGATGTTGGTGTCCTCCTGCAACTCGTGAGTTGCCGCACCGATCAATCCTTTCTTCCGGCTTCACTTTTTCGCCCGGCAACTACCACCTCGCACCCCGCTTCGCGACGAGCAAAAATGCGGCTATCCGCCACTGGCTCGTCGGCGTGGGCGGATAGCCGCTCGTGCTTCAGCGCCATGGCGAACTCGAGGATCTTGCAATTCGTGGCCGGGAGTCCGTGAGGTTTGCGAGCCGCGCGATATCCGCGCTGAGGCACGGAGAAATCTCGGCGTCGTCGCGTTGATTTTCAGCGACGCGATAAAAGATTGCTCAGCTTCTTGCGCGCCGACCTTGCATCGAACGGTACCTGCTCCGGGTCGATCCACTCTCCGGGGCCCAACACATCAGCGAGTTTGTCGTCACTCAAATATTGCGGCGGCTCCGGTCAGCGCGCGCGGGCTCAGCGGCGGCAGAATTCAGTCGAGCGTCACTCATACAGCCACTGGAATACGCATGGGCATCCGTCAAGACGGCTATATCGCGGCGCTGATTGCACTCGTGTTTAGCCTGAATGACGATGATTTCCTCGGCAATAAAGAGGCGTAATTGTGAGGTCCAAGCATCTGCTTGCTGACGCATACTACAAGAGCGACTGTGCTGAGGCGAACGCGTTAGCGGTTGAAACCGGGGAGATAACCGAAAAAACGGATACACCGCCACCGCTTGAACGAATACACACATTCCACGGCCGCTACCCTTGGGCCGATTCGTCAGTGGCCAGGCAAATCGGCGCAAATAAGTAGCAGGACTACCCCGATGCCCGGCAGCGAAAGCCGCGAACCTTTTTCACGCCAATTTTTCGGTCGTTTTCGTTACCGATGAGCCACAGCACGCCTCCGCGGTCGGGACACGTCATGCTCGACCGGCTGGCCGAGCCGCTAACGGATCAGCAGGCGATGAGCCTCCTATCAACGCGATCTTCGCCTCCTGGGCAATGCGCTCTCGGCTGTCCATATCGAATCCTTTATGCGAATCGTCGTGAGCGCGCTGACGATGGCCGCCGCCATGCCGTCGATCGGCACAACCACGTTCGGTGAGACAGCCCGGAGGGCCGCCTTCGGCATGTCCGATGCCACACAGGACGACGGTTCCTGGACGATCGTAAAAGCACCGCACGCCTCGATAGCCTTGAGTCCCGCCGCACCGTCGTCAAGCTTGCCTGTCAGGACACGCCCTTTACGCGCGGACCATACTCGCTGCGGATCGAAACAGAGGGTCGGCAGCTGGACGCGCAAATTTTCCTTGGGTCCCGTTGTTCGAACGATAGCGCCGGCGCGCATCAGCATGTGCCGGTCCCGAGGCATCACATATGCGGTTGTTCTGGCGATGCGCTGGCCATCGCGTGCATGCACAGCAGGCAGCTCCCAGCCAGCCTGAAGAATCCCGGCGAGCTGGCTGGGCCACGCCCCAACGTGCATTACGGTGAAGATACCCGCTTGCACATCTGCGGCCAACGAGGACAGAATCTCCCGCAGTGCTGCAGACCGTCAAGCGAGGCACTCAGAACGACAATATCTCGCTGATTCGACGTCCTGGTCATGTTGTCTGCCCCAGTCGTGGATGGATAATTCAGCAAAATTACGCCTGTCCTGATGCGCCAGCGCTGCGTGGCAACCGTGAGATGCGGCTCCGCGGGCTAAGCTTTCTGCGCGGCGAGTCGAGCGCAAAATCGCCGGAGATATCTTCTGTCCTTAAAAAACCAAGGTGAACGCGTGGCAAGAACGTCAACGAATG
>NZ_CAJHCR010000035.1 GCF_904848585.1 Paraburkholderia kirstenboschensis | reverse complement strand
AGCTCAATGCCGTGGCAAGACGATTGAACGAGCGTCCGAGAAAGACGCTGGGCTACGAAACGCCTGCCGAACGGTTCCAGCAAACTATTGCATCGACCGGTTGAATCCGCCGTGACGAGTAGCCGTTCAAGGCAGGCGTCCTGACAACGAGTGGCTGGCCTAGTTGGAATCGATGCCGTTCTTCGTCGGCGACGTGCAGTGAAATGAACCGTTTCCAATCATGCACGCACTGTGGCCATACTGCAATGACAGGTCCACGGATGCTCCGCGGAGGCCTCCTCGCTTCGCAGCGCTCGAGATGGTACGCGCCCCCGATGCCTCTTGATGGGGCAATCGTTAAGCCGAGCTTTTTAAAATTTTGCGCCAGTCCGTTCGCTTCTGCTTTCAGTAGGATTCACAGGCTTCGCAAGAGCCGGTCTCGAGCCTGCGACTCTTCGCGGTGGTCAACCCAAGCCGTTTCAGTAGCTCTCTCCCTTTCAATGTCGTTACCAGACCGCCGTGACCGGAAGCGGCAGGCAACAACTTCACCAGGTCCGCGAGCTGAAGAGTGAGTGCGTCCGGGTCGCTGTGGGCAACCTGCCCAGGCGCGTTATGCACGACAAATAGCGTTGCTATCTCGTGCGGGCTAAGAAGGTTTTTCATTGATACCTCGACTTGCGGAGTCTCAGGAAGCGGCAGCATGGGAGCGACAACTGAATGGCACGCTTTTGTTCCTGGTTCACGCTATCCGCATCTTGTGACAGTTAGGCTGACGAAGAACCAACCTCCGACGTTTCGGCGGACCATAACGTGGTACTGGCGCGTTTGACAGACTTGAACACCGCGGGTTGGTCCTGTCCGGATGTCTGCGTCTCGAAAGGCCGCCCAGTCAACCAGCAATCCGCCGAGCATGGTTGCGCAGGCTCTGGACTCGGGGCTAGCGAAGCCAATGGGCCGTCGCCGGATACGAGTGGTAAGTGCCACCGTGTTTTTGCATCCGCAAACAAGGATTTGTCAGCGCCCAGGCAAGCCCGACAGCATTCCGGCTTTGTCCCTCGCTCTAGTCAAGAATTCCGTCACTCTGGCCGTTAACCCTTCGGTCTGTTGGACCCGAGGCCATGTATGGTACCGCCGCAACTGAATCGTGTAACAAGCGGCCCGTCGAGGCAACGCAACGCAGCGAGCGAAATCAAAGCGTATTTCTATAGCGTTATCGAACATGTTGTCGACGTACGGATGGAAGTCGACGCTACGGTCGACTTCGTTGTCACGAAGTCCTCATCGGATGCAAAGTGGGTTTTCAACGCACGGCTAATAAGCGGCTGCTTGCACGACTCGAAAAGTTGCGTTGCTCTGCATCAAAGAAGAGCCGTAATACGCCTTGCAATCTACAAGCGGCAACGAACGCGGCAGTCCAAGTCGGGACAGTGTGCATGTTTGCTGGAACCGAAAACGGTATATACTGTTTATATCGTTAGCGCTGTGGAGACCTACATGAACGTCCCGAACGTCAAGAAGCCAACAAAGAAGGCTTTTCATTTCCCGAAGAGCGCGAAAGGCAAAAGAGCGGCCGTTCCGGAAGCGCCACCCGAGCAGCCTGCAGAAGTCGAACCCGCTCCGGGCAAAAAGGGCACTAAGGAGCAGCGCGTTTCCGCTGCGAAGGCACAAGAAGCCGCTCCTGACGAGGCGAAGGGCAAGCGTACAAAGAAAGAGAAAGTCGTGCGCAACAGCTTTACTATGCCGAAATCCGACTACGAGAAGATTGCTGCTTTAAAGCAGAAGTGTCTCGATGCTGGAGTCTCTGTCAAGAAAAGTGAGCTTCTGCGAGCAGGGTTACTCATGCTTGAATTTGCGGCACCGAAGCGACTTCTGGCCGCAGTGTCGGCGGTAGAGGCGGTGAAGACGGGGCGGCCGGCGAAGGGTTAATCGGAGAACCCTGCTGCGCGATTGCGCGGTAGATGACGAGCCTCAACCCAAAGATGGTGCCCCCCGCGTTGGACGAT
Source organism: Paraburkholderia kirstenboschensis (assembly GCF_904848585.1). Taxonomy (GTDB): domain Bacteria; phylum Pseudomonadota; class Gammaproteobacteria; order Burkholderiales; family Burkholderiaceae; genus Paraburkholderia; species Paraburkholderia kirstenboschensis. The sequence goes on along the minus strand of NZ_CAJHCR010000035.1, from coordinate 20,915 downwards.
AAGTCTTGCTTCCGATTTTGACCTCGGACCCGGCTGGCTTTGGCTCGCCCATCCAGCTGCGGGCGCCTCGATGGTCAATCGTGTCAGGGCACGCATTGCAAGCAATGCTTCGCGTCCGCCGTGACGAGTGTCCTGAATCGCCGATGTTATGTTGTGGGGGAACGACCTGGCAAGTTGTCGACGACTCAGTTAGCTTGCGTCCAGCCGAGCATTGGTCGCAAGTAGCTCAACGATTGCTTTAGTCGACACGCTAGTTGCGAGACCTCGAATGTCTGGCACTTTGCCCAGCAGCAACGCACGATTTCATTGCTTGGCACCGGCGACTGACCATGCTCAAGCTGCCCTATGAACACTTGTGGCGGGTTCGGGTGCCAGCAAAATCAGACATGTACTTGATGGCCGCCGTGCGTAGGAGCGTTCCTTCGAACGGCTTGCGCACGGCGGCCTCCTCAAGTGTTTCATTAGTCTCTGGCTCGCCTCCGGGAAGCGACTGCCTGCCCTGCTCTCTACTTACCAGGAGAAGATATACATGCATTCGGTCAGGTTCGCCTTCATGCCCGGCGCCATCTCGCGCACCACCGGCTCGGCTATCAGGTGGAACTCCTGCCAGCCATTTTTCATCCGCCACTGCAGCGTCAAACTGTTCAACGCGGTGACGCGGGTACACGGATGGAGGCCGGGTGACGAAAAGACATTCAAGGTGCTTCCGTATTCAGGGCCACTCAGTCGGCCCATCTGGTGGCTGTCAGGAATCGAAACCTCGACAGTGCCGCACTGCCATTTGTCCGGGTCCCCAGCCTATCCTTACGTGAATTCCCTCTGCCTCTGATTTCCTCACGAACGCCTGATTCCCTTCATCGGTCGAATTCAGCCGGCCAGGTATAGGACCGATATAGTTCGCCCACTGTACCGAATGCAAGCGCAGGCTTCAGCGTCGCGCCGGGAAGCGCCTGCATAATCCAGTCGTAGGTATCAATCTCCGACACGGGTTATCCCACACCTTGTGACAAATCGATGTGACAAGACACCACGTAGCCCAGAAACAACTTCCTCACCTTTTGATGCGAACGCCGTCTCCGCTCTTTTGTGCTGTCACGGAAGTGCAAGACTGGCCCGGCAGAATCCCGGACAAAATCAAGGATGTCCGTAACGGGGTAGGTGCGTGACCAAAAAATATAGGGTGCTGTTTCTCTGCCGGGAGAATTCCGCACGCAGCATCATCGCCGAGGCACTGCTTCGGGAACTCGCAGGCCATCGGTTCGAAGCATTCAGCGCCGGGGCCGAGCCTGCAGCACGCGTTCATCCACTCGCCCTGGCACAACTGCGTCCCGGCATCTCCGACCTCGACCTGCTTAGTCCTAAAAGCTGGCTTGAATTCACGAGCGAGTGGGCGCCGCAGATGAACCTTGTCATCGCCATGGATGGCTGCGGAGAGGAGTACCACGCGCCTGTGTTTCCGGGTGCGCCGCCCTTTTTCAGGTGGAATTTTGCAGACCCGCTCGCGGAAGGTATGACTCAGGCCGAGTGTGCGCGCTCGTTCGAAACGGTTTTCTGGCAGATATTGCACCGTGTCTCGCTCTTCGTGGAATTGCCGGGATACGCGGCCGCGCCGGAGCCTGTAACGGCCGTCAAGCCCGACTCCCGCGGAAACGAGGTCGCGTGCGACAGATAGCCGGGCACTGCCGGCGCCCTTCAGATTTTCGCGGTAGGTCGTGCGCGAGTGCGCGGTCCGACTTTCGTAGCACGGTCGACGTGTCGCGAAACGCCCGGGCAATCCAGGGGTGCCAATCGCCAATCTCTTCCCGCGTCACCGCTCCCACGCGGCCTGTTGGAGGTGCCAGCCCACGTGAGCTGAGAATAGGGGCAGGTACCTGCGCCCGTCGCGGAAGAATTCTTGTCATTTACGTCATTATCCCGGTCGGGCGGCGTAAGCGGGGTAATGTATGGCGAAGATGAAAGACAATCGCGCGGCTAGCCGCCAGACGGTGGGGCAAAGTCAGGGTAATGGGCACGACAGGGACATCCTGAGCGGAAAGGCTGTTCGCAGAGCAGTTACATCCGTGGTGGTCACTATCATCCTTTTGGCGATTGCGTTTAGCACGTTTCTGGCGATGCGCCAGACGCGCGAGCAGGACAACTCGTTGCGAACGCTACAAGCTTCGGCGCGTCTGAAACAGGACCTCGACGAGGTTCAGCAGATGATGCTCGACGAACATGGGCAGCTTTACACACTGGTCGGAACCCGTGCGTTCTACAAGCGTGCGGCCTATATCTTTCCCCTGTCGGCGCTCCTCGACCTGACATCCGACGCGCGCGGAGGGTGCCGCGGGAGTGAAGCGTGCCTTTCCCGGCTCGACGACCTGGACAGGATGATTCGAATGCTGGCAAACCATAGCAATGCGCTGGCGATACGTGCGACATTGCATCCGGGGAGTGTTGGGCTGACCGACCCCGCATTGAGCGAAATTGACGCCTACTTCTACGCCGCTCTCGAGGAGGTCGTTGATACCACGATGGTGGCCGATGCCGCCATCGGCACCACCGTCGGCAAGTCCTCTTCCGACGCCAAATGGGTCGCAGATGCTGTGCTCGTCTGCGGCACGACGGCGGCCGCCCTGCTGCTTGTGCTCATGCGCTGGAACTCGCTTATCTCGGACCGGTTAAGAGCGACCCTGCACTCCGCCGATAGGGCTCGGGCGAAGTACCAGCGGTTCTTTGACGAACATCCGTTGCCTATCTGGATATTTGATAATGCTTCCCTGGGGATTGTTGCTGTCAACGCCGCCGCGCTACGTGCATTCGGCTATTCAGAACCCGAGTTCGTGACCATGTCGATGCGGGATGTGCGTCCAGCAGATGAACTCGGCCGCCTGAAAGAAACTCGCGAATCGAAACCCGAGGCGGTCTACGGCGAAACTCAGTCAATCGGCGTGTGGGTGTATCAGACGAAAGCGGGTGAACGTCGCTCGATGGACGTCCACCATCTGAATGTTGAATTCGAGGGCTCTCCGTCCACGATGGCCGTCATGTTGGACGTCACCGCCGAGGCGACGGCCAGGGCAGAGCTGTTCAAGTCGAAGCAGACCCTCGAGTATGTACTCGACCATATTCCGCAGGGCATCGCATGGAAGGACGCAGACCATCGCTACGCGGGTGGCAACGAGATTTATGCGCGCGACGCAGGGCTACCATCCCGAAGCGCCCTGATTGGCCTGACTGACGGAGATTTGCGATGGGGAGACGACCCACAGGAGGTAAGGGACGAAGATGTACGCGTGATGCGTGGCGAACTGACAAAGAGGTACTTTGAGCGTGCGGCGGTTGCCGTCGATGGTTCAAAAGTCTGGATTTCAGAAACCAAGCTGCCGCTGGAAGACCAGAGCGGCAACATCACCGGCGTGCTCACCGCATACGAAAACATCACGGCCCGGCGTGATGCCCATCGGGCTCTGCGTCTGCAGGGCAGGGCTATAGACGCGAGCATTAACGGAATCCTCATTGCAGAGCTGCAGAACAACCGCCATGTCGTGACGTTCATCAATCCGGCCTTCGAGCGTATAACCGGGTATTCGCCCGCAGACGTAGTGGGTGCCGACTGCGAAACGCTCTTCGGGATGGCAGGTGAAGCGCAGAAGTGGGAGAGCGTTCGTCATGCAATGGACAGCAACTCTGAAGCGAATGTGACGTTGTTCTGCACGCGCAAGAGCGGCGAGCGCTTCTGGGCCAACGTTCTGGTCGCCCCGGTGCGCGACGGGAACCGGGAGGTCACTCACCATGTTGGCGTGATGAGCGACGTCACTGCCCTGGTCGAATATCAGACGCGCCTGCAGCATCAGGCCAGATACGATGGACTGACTGACCTTCCCAATCGTACACTGCTTGACGAGCACCTGACGGATGCGATTCGGCGCGCTATCAGGAGCGATGGCCAGGTATCGGTGCTCTTCCTCGACCTCGACCGGTTCAAGGTGGTCAATGATTCGCTCGGGCATCGCGTCGGCGACGCGCTGCTGGCGTGTGTCGCCAAACGACTGCAGCAACTGGTGCGCTCCAGTGACCTGGTCGCGCGTTACGGCGGAGACGAGTTCATCATCGTTGTTGAGCCCTCGAGGGACGGACAACTGATATCCATGCTGGACAGACTGATTGCAGGGGTAGCAGAGCCATTTCAAGTGGGCGAACGGGAGTTGTATGTGGAAGCCAGTATCGGCGTCAGTACGTATCCGCAGGATGGTGAGGATGGCGACACGTTGATAAGGAATGCGGACGCAGCTATGTATCTGGCGAAGGCGAATGGACGCAACAGCTACCAGTTTTACCGGCCGGAATTGAACCGCGCGGCTGCCGAGGAGTTACAGCTTTCAAGTCGTTTGAAGCGCGCGGTGAAGAATCAGGGCCTGCACGTGGCCTATCAGCCCCAAATCGACATGTTGACGGGCCGCGTCAAGGGTGTCGAGGCGCTGCTGCGTTGGCACGACGCAGAGCTTGGCGCTGTATCACCTGCCGTATTCGTCCCGGTCGCCGAACAAACTGGATTGATTCAGGGCATCGGCGAATGGGTGCTTCGCACAGCGTGCCGGCAGGCCAGCCGATGGCGCGACGCGGGGCTGGCGCAAATCCGGGTATCGGTCAACGTTTCGCCGCTTCAGTTGGAGCATTCGGACATGTTGAGCATCGTTCGCTCGGCGCTGGAAGAGGCCGACTGGCCTGCGGAAATGCTTGAGCTCAAAGTGACAGAAGGCGCGCTAATGCGCAATACCGAGGCGGTAGCCTGTGTGTTGCGAGGCCTGCGCGAGCTTGGGGTCAAAATCGCGATTGACGACTTTGGTACCGGTTACTCGAGCTTGAGCTATCTGAAACGCTTCAGTATCGACCGCATCAAGATTGACCGCGCGTTCATCCATGAAATCGGTCGCGACAATGAATACGAGGCGTTGACGCTTGCCGTCATCGCCATCGCCAACGCCCTGAAATTCGATGTCGTTGCGGAAGGCGTGGAGCTCGACATTCATCGACGCTTTCTGGTTGAGCACGGCTGCCTCGAAGGACAGGGGTTTCTGTACAGCCCCGCTGTCTCTGAAGATGCCATCGCGGAGATGCTTGGCCCGATGTTGCGTGGCGCAACTGGTGCGCAGGCAACTGTCGGAACTGACTTCTGTTCGTGACCGCGCCGTCTGTTTTCGCTAGATGACGTGGCCTGGGCGATTAGAAATAGCGTTCGATTGGCTTTAATCCGCCCGTCGAAGAGCCGGCGTCTTAAGCCGGAGTGTCAAGGGGAAAGACAGCAAGCGGGCTCTTGGGGGTAACCGGCGATATAGAAGCTATCAACGGATTTTTTTGCCTCGCGCTTGGCGGTCGCGGCAAGCGAAGCAATGGAATCGCTATCCGTATCGAGGTCCGCAGCAACCGGCACTACGCCTACGGCGATGGTGACGAAAGGATAAAAGCGCAGGTCGCCGTGGCGGTCCTCGCCATGTATTCCTCCCGCCTCGATATCGGCGGACGTATAAAGTTGCCGCGCACTCTGATTGAAGCGCTGCATTGCGGCGCGAATCCGCAGTTCCCAATCCTCGCTCTGGTAAAAGATGAGGAAGTCATCGCCGCCCACATGACCGAGAAAATCCCGGCATGGATTGCATGCATCACTGAGGATGGATGCCGCGAGCTTCAGCATTTCATCGCCCTTCCAGTATCCATACTGGTCGTTGAAGGGCTTGAAATTGTTCAGGTCGCAATAGCACGCATGAAATGGTGCTCCGCGCTCTACCAGGCGCTTGATGTGCATGTCAATTGGAATATTGCCGGGCAGTGACGTCAGCGGATTAGCGTACCTCGCTGCTTCAATACGAACTTCCGTGACAGCGCGTACCAGCGCCTCCCCGGTAGCCAGACCAACATATCGCCCGTTTTCGACGACGACCAGTCCGTCCGCGAGATAACGCTGGTCGTCGCCGGTCAACAGTTCAGCCAGTTCCTGCATTGTGGCGGTTTTTTCGACCAGCACGGGCGACATGTCGGCAAAAGCTGCGCAGCTCTTCCTGCCGAAAATTTCCCGGTAGAAGGGACGCGCGTAGGCATTAACAAAGGCGCGTCGATTGACCAGTCCGACCGGCCGTCGTTCATCGACAATGGCAATCGCATGCAGGTCCGGACAATTCGTAAGCACATCGAGGACATCATCGTTCGTCGCCGCTGGCGACAGCGTTGGCGCGGCGATGACGAGCTTGCTAGCGGAAAACACACGGGGAGACCCCACCATGGACTCGGGAAACACCGTTATCGCACTGTCATGAATTGCTGAAAGCGCAGCGTCTTCGAGCCGTTCGTCCGGTTGGAAATTCGGCCTGCCGAGAAAAAATCCCTGACCATATTCAATGCGCAGGTCACGACAGACCATCAGGTCTTCTGCGTCTTCGAGACCCTCTGCTATGAGTTGCACCCGTCCCGCTTCCGCGAGTTGGCGCAACGAGCGCAGCGCCTGGAAACGAAAAGGCGACGTGCTCGCTTCACCAATAATCGAATGGTCGATTTTAATGTAGTCTGGTTCCAGGCCTATCCAGAGACCGAGGTTCGAGGTACCCGAGCCGTAATCGTCGAGAGCCAATTGCAATCCAGATTCGCGCAAAAGGCTAACGGCCGACCTGAGGGACCCGAGGTCGCCTACGGCAGACTGCCCTGTCAACTCGATGACCATCCGGTCAGGGCTGAACTGCAGGGACCGCAAAAAGGCCAGAATTTCCTCCGCGCAGGTGGCGAGTTCCCGGACGGCAGCCGCACTGAAGTTCACGAACAGTTTGCCTGGCAACCGGGTTTGACTGAACGCCGTCAGGGACAGGCGCGCGGCGAAACGCTCCAGACGAACCATACAACCTTCGCGCTGAGCAAGTCCGAATAGTGCAGCAGGACTCTCCAGCGCTGACTGAGCGGGACCACGAAGCAGCGCCTCGAACGCGATGACGTCACCCGACGCGAGCATCCCGATAGGCTGGAACGCTGGTCGGAGGAGCTGCCCTTTGATGCACTCAGCAATCGATACGGTCATTTCATCCACCCATCGAAGTACATCCGCCCAGAAGGGGCGGTTTTCAACGTCCGGAGCCAAGGTCGCCGCGAAAAAATCGTCGATGCGTAACACGAGCATTCCTCGTCGGCATCGTTCAACGCGCTCAGCACCATTCGCATATCCGCACTGCGCCACTCGCACCTAGAGACACCGATGAGAGCTTCTCGTGCGCCCCGACGATGGAATCCGCCATTCTCAACGAGCGGTCGCTGCACGAAGAAGCCTGTGCAGCGAAGCATGAACAAGCACCAGTTGCTGTTTCCCACCAGAACTGCGGGTCTGGAGGTGCTCTTTGTCGTCGGTTCCCCGTCAGTCGGATGACCCAGCGTTGCGTCAGATGCGAAACGTCTGAACGGCCTGTCTCAACTGTTGGGCCTGAATATCCAGAGCATTCGCGGCACTGACACTGTCCTGAACCAGAGCCGAGTTTTGCTGGGTCATGTGGTCCATGAGTGAAACAGCTGCATTGATTTGGTCGATGCCCGCGCCTTGTTCGCGAGAGGCGTGCGCAATTGCGTCGACGAGATCTGACACGCCTGTAACGGAGCCAAGAAGTTCTACGATAGTTTCGCCGGCAACCTTTACGGCGGTTCCGCTTGAATCCACCTCCGTCGTCACATCTCTAATCAGCGCTGCAATTTCCTTCGCAGCCTTCGAACTGCGCTCCGCAAGGCCGCGCACCTCCTGCGCAACAACAGCAAATCCACGGCCCTGAGTACCAGCGCGCGCCGCTTCGACCGCCGCGTTCAGTGCAAGCAGATTGGTCTGGAAAGAAATGCCTTCGATGACGGACGTGATTTCCCGTATCTGAGCGGAACGTTGGGCGAGACTTTGCATCCGACTGACTGCGTCCGCAGCCGCGCGGTCGCCTTCGCGCGCCTTGTCCGAAGCCTTGCTTGCAAGTTCGCGCGCCTGGCGCGCGTGGTCGGCATTCGCCTTGACGGTTGATGCAAGCTGTTCCATGCTCGCTGAAGTTTGTTCGATACTTGCAGCCTGCTCTTCAGTCCGGCTGGCAAGTGCGGTGTTGCCCGCGCTGATACCGGAAGTAGTAGTCGCGATGGTATCCGTCGACGACTGAATGCCGCCAATCATCGATGCCAATCTCGAACGCATCAGGCTCATTGCGTACATGACACTGTGTGTGTCGCCATTCTTGACGGGAACGACGATGGACAAATCGCCCTCCGAGACCCGATGCGCGATACTGGCCGCGACACTTGGCTCGCCCCCCAGCTGCAGGAAGAGCATACGTGCCATTGAAGTGCACAGAAGGGCCACAATGCCGACGCCGATGGCGATGGACGCGGCAACGACCCATTGCACAGCGCGACTGCTGTTCATCGCACGGTCGTACTCTCGCTGAGCAGCGGCCAGTTGAAGTTCGCGCAGCTGTGCTCCTTCAGCCTTCACGGCCGAAGCCGTAGGTTCGATGGTTTGCGTCACCACCCACTGCGCTTCTGACAGGTTGTTTGCCTGCAGCAACTGCGCAACGGGCGTGAATCCCTTGTCGCGGAGCGTCCGCCAGTTGGACACGAATTGTGCGGCAAGCTTTTTCTCGTCGCCGACCAGCTGATAGCTCAAAAAACTGTCGATGAGATGGTCAATTTTCTCGACTCGGCGCGCTGTTGCGTCTGTCACTGCCTGAGTTTTCGCGGCTGAAGGGTCGAGGACTGCGTCACTCACAGAGAAATGCGTCTCCCCCACGAGCTCATCTATTGCCGATATGGTCTGGAGTGCTTTTGCTCTGCCCTCGAAGACGTTTTTCAGGGCGTTCGTTCCCTGCGTCATGCCAAAAAGTCCTGCAACTCCAACGGCAATGAGGATAGCGGCGACGGCCATCGTCACAATCAGGAGGCGGCTTTTTACGGTGAGTTTGCTCATGGCGGGGGGCTGCATGCTTCGCATTCGGTGAGCGGGTGCTAGCACACGCGGGTTGATACGGGACTTGTGGCGGAGAGCAGCCATTAACGCGGCGTGCGTCTTGTTTACGGCCGCCGCCGCATGAAATTCAGTGAATGTTTTGTGACGCAATGCGCGGCTTTAGTGCGTAACAACGACGTCAGTTCTGTGGGGCTGGATAGCGACGCTCGACTCGGCGTCTTGAGCACACCTGTACGAAGCGCTGCAAAGCGAAGACAGGTCAGCTGGCGCGGAGCGCACGACCTCGTCGGCGTCATGGCCGCGGTGGGCATCGGGGAGGACGACGCATCCATGTCAACTGCGTAGGCTATTTTTGACAATCGCGCATGAGCGGGGGCTCCTTGCGCTGCTCATCCCCCGAGGGCCTCCCTGTCATAGCCGGTTTACGCAAAAGCTTGTGCTGACAGCTGCCGGTCGAGATACTTGCCGCGTTCATCACCGCGAACTGCCGGTAGAGGGCCTTTATCGATGAAGTTAATGCCGGTTTTACCAGGCGCAGAGGTCCGTCTTGCCTGGGTTGCAGAATGAGGCGCGCCCCATACCATCTGACGACGATGTCCTTATGTTGCTCGTCAACGGCATATGTCAATCTGTGACGACGTCGCCGAGCGCTCATACATCGTCAAGACCTCACTGGCTCCCAGCATCGCGGCGCTTGCCGTTGCCGACCTGGTCGCCATCGAATCCACGTCGTCGCCATCTGGATAGCGAGAACTGAACTCTGCGTGCATTCGCCTGAGCAAGGCGATATAGCCGTGTCCGAGCCCCTTTCCTAACAGACGACTCGCCGCCGCGTTCGCCTCGTCCCACAACAGTTCGAACCTTCCGCTTGCCTCACTGAATGAGAGTCGGGTCGCCAGCAGCTCCTTGAAGTCGGCTGCAATTTGGGTCACGGGGCGGGTTTGGTTCGCCTGACCAGTTTCCTTCGATGTCATGTCTTGCAATAAAGGTGAAGCGCCACGCGTCCAGAGGATTGGCGGCGCGAATCAAAAAAGTGGCCCAGCAGAGCATCAGGGCCACGCTCCTTCAAAGGCCTGTGACCTGCTCGCAGGATGTTAAAACCTTGCGCCCGACACGAAGCGCCTGAACCTGCGGACGTCTGCGAAGAAGGGATGTCACGGCTGAAAAAAACATCCCTGGAATTCTCTCAAGACTTTATCGCCAGAATATGACGGAGGCGTTCTACGGTTCAGAAATGCAACGTCCTGTTTTTTTGTCGCGTCGATTCTAACCCGTGACGCACGAAATGCTTCTGCATTGGTAAATTGCATGGACTTCCAGACAAAGCCAGGCCTTGAGCGACTTGTGTTCAGCGAGCCCGTCTGATTGCGAAAGAGCGCGGACGGCTTGGTCATCAGGCAAGTTCGGCGGGCGACATTGAGTCGGCACAAGATGCACGCATGCATCCCACCGCCCAGGAGCGGGAAAGCGGCGGGCGGGTATCGGTAATGCGGGGTGAGCAACCTGGCGCTGCTCGCCTCAACGACATCTTGAAGACAGAGGCTCGGATGCTCGAGGGCTTCTTACGCAAAAGACTCGTCAAACGCGCGTCTTGCGACGTATGCCTTTCGCGCTCAAACGTTTGGACGCGAATGTGCCATGACTGGATTCGAATGATGCCAAAGGACGGTCGCGGAATACGAGGAGGTCTGGTGCGTTCGAGGCAGTGCCTGGAACTGCTGCTGTACATGGCAGTCCTCGCTTGGACCGGAGCATGGGCGAGTGGCATTGAATGCACGGCAACCCGCCGACCAGCGGAGCGCGTCATCTGTGACCATGCCATTCCCAACTACGAGCACGACAATGCCGTCGCTCAGCCGCAGGCGCTGCTCCGCGGCGGAAAGCTTGCCGCGCGACTCGCCCATTGGAGGCAATCTTGGAACGACTGTACCGACATCCGCTGCATTGACACGTCGCTCGGGAAACGAAAAACCAAAACTAAAGCCGTTGAATCGAAGACCGCGGCTGCGCCCGCTGCCGACACGGCTTCCGAATCAGAACCGGCTCCTGTTGCAGCTGCATCTAGTGCAGACGCTGTTATGTCAGACGGCGCCAGTCTTTCTGCATCTGCAGCATCGCCACCGTCTGGGGCCTCGCAGGCGCGTCAAGGCAGTGAGGCTGGCGCCACGCAGCCGCAACCTGCTGCGAGTAACGCCCTGTCACCACGGGTCAACTCCTCCGCAAACAGCGTGAACGAATCTAGCCGCGTAAGTGGACTGACCGGTGTGCTAGCAGCGCTGATTGTTATCGCAATCGTACTCAGCGTATTCATCATCCGCCGAAACAAGGCGCTGGGGATAACCACCAATTACCGACGGGCGCGCGGCAAGAAGAGGCGTTGACTGGATTGTCCGCCAACTCTAATCGACTTCCCGCGCGCGTTAATCGAAGAATCTGGGAGTTGAACTGGTTCTTCTCGAGGGGGCAAAACCACTGGCTGCCAATGCGTTCGAGCAAGCGCTTCCGGAACTAACGCGACACCCATACTAAATTCGACCATGGTAACGACCGTTTGCCACACCCGTGCCTCATGTCGAATCTTCGGGCTGAAGCCAGCTTCCACACGTCGCAATAATCTGATCGCCCCGATAAAGAAACGAACGACGGCGCGCAGCGGCCCGTGCGGTCGTTGCGCTGGGGCACCACCGAACCAGGAGGGAGACATGGGACATTCCGTATCCGCCGCGCCCGACGCCGACGGGGTCGGTGAGCCCGGTCCGCACCGGAAGGCCCTCCCGGCGCTTGCGCTTGCCGCGCTCGGCGTCGTCTACGTCGACATCGGCACGAGCCCGCTCTACACCCTGTCCACGGTGTTCGCTCCAGGCAACGGGCTGCCGCTTAACGCATTCAATATCGTCGGCATCGTCTCATTGATCTTCTGGTCGTTGATGGTGGTCGTCTCGCTCAAATACGTCGTGCTGATCCTGCGCGCGAACAACCACGGTGAAGGCGGCATCATGGCGCTGCTCGCACTCGCCGCTTCGTCGGTCGCGACACGCCCGCGGCTACGCCGCGCGCTGCTCATCGTCGGGGTGATGGGTGCTGCGCTCTTTTTCGGCGACAGCGTGATCACGTCGGCGATCTCCGTGCTGAGCGCCGTCGAGGGCCTCGGGGTCGCGGCGCCGGGGCTGAAGACGTATGTGATTCCGGTCACGCTGGCAGCGCTCATCGCACTCTTCGTCATGCAAAAGCACGGCACGAGCGGCATTGGCGCAGTGTTCGGGCCGGTGATGGTAGCGTGGTTCGTCGTGGTCGGCATCGCGGGGCTCGTCAATATTGCCGCGGCGCCGGTCATTCTGGTTGCACTCAATCCGCTGCAAGGGCTCGGCTTTTGCCTGCATCATCGCTGGCTTGCGTTTGTCGCGCTCGGCGCCGTCGTGCTGTCGCTGACAGGTGCCGAAGCGCTGTACGCTGACATGGGCCATTTCGGCAAGCGGCCGATTCGCGCCACCTGGTTCGGCATCGTGTTCCCGTCGCTCGTACTCAATTACCTCGGTCAGGGAGCGCTGCTGCTCGTCAATCCCGGCGCGCTGTCGAACCCGTTCTATCGGCTTTTTCCGCAATGGGCGATCTTCCCGATGATCGTGCTCGCGACGATCTCGACGGTCATCGCGTCGCAGGCCGTGATCTCCGGCACTTACTCGATGACGAAGCAGGCGATGCAGCTCTCCTTTTTGCCACGGATGAACGTCGTCCACACGTCGGAGCAGGAAATCGGCAGATCTACGTGCCCGGCATTAACTGGACACTGCTCGCCGCCGTGATCGCCGCGGTGCTCGGCTTCGGCTCGTCGACAGCGCTCGGCTCCGCATACGGCATCGCGGTCACCGGCACGATGCTGATCACGACGTTCCTGACTTTCTTCGTCGTCCGGTACGCATGGCATCACAACTGGCTGCTGTGCGTATTCGCAACCGCGTTCTTCTTCGTGATCGATGCGATGTTCTTTTCTGCGAACCTGCTGAACATTGTCGAGGGTGGCTGGTTCCCGCTCGTGACCGGCGCGGTGGTGTTCACGATCATGGCGACCTGGGGCCGCGGCTTGGGAAATGATGGTGGCCGAAGCACGCGTGCGCGCCGGCAAGACGCCGCTCAAACCCTACCTGACATCGCTGCTCGAACGCTCGCCGGTGCGTGTGGGCGGCACCGCGATTTTCCTGACGCCGCATCCGGAGGCGGTGCCGCATGCGCTCGTCAACGGGCTGCTACCAGGTGACGATTGTCTACGGGTTCAAGGACGAAGTCGATCTGCCGCAGACGCTCGTAACGTGCAAGCCAGCAGGGCTCGCGTTCGAGCCGTCGGAAACGTCGTGGTTCCTGAGCCGCGCGGCGCTCGTGCCGAAGCCCGGCCGTGGAATGGCGCTATGGCGCGAACGGCTTTTCGCGGTGATGCTGCATAACGTCGGCAATGTCGCCGCCTTCTTCAAGCTGCCGGCCAACCGTGTGATCGAAGTCGGCGCGCGGGTCGAGATCTAGGCCACGGGAATCGTCACGATCGGCGCTTTCGACGTGCCGCTCCGCGCGGAATATCTGCGTCGCGCCAACGGTCGATGCCCGTGAGCGGCCGCTTTCGGCAATTCTGAGTGACCGCAGAGGGTGGTTCGCGATATTGAACTGGTCGTTGCTGCGCGCGCGGTTTCAATCGGAATCGGATACGGCAGTCTTGCGACTTCAGAGCCTTGTGGAACCGTCACCGCAGCATTAGCAATGTCGCTCGGCCGGCGTTGTGACCTGGCGTTTTCACGACCAGCCTGAATCCTTCGGTACAAGTCTGCTAGCGGCCCATTCGTGAGGGCAATCCAAGCGCAACGGGGGCGCCATATGCGGACTCGGTTCAGAGTCAGCGCGCGGCCAACAACGGTCGTCCGACCGTGCGCTCTCGTGGACATTGAGACGTCGGCTCCGCCCAGACACCGGACTTGGTGGTTGGGACATGTCGCCTGTTTGCAGCAAATAGCTGGAAAAAGGGGAGCCCGCGCATTGTCGGCAGGCGACTCGGCTGGGTCGCCGGATGGAAAAGAAGCCCGTCCATCGGGACTGGCCCTACTGCCTGGAGTTGCGCGGAGAAAGTCGCGTCGGCGAAAGTATCAGCGGACTCTCGCTCCGCATTCACTGCGCCATGACCGCCGTTTCGTCTGAACGCGCGACGAGAGTCCAGACACATCTGGACCCGACCTCTGAATCAGGCTGTATCGGTCGTGCCCGGATGAATTTGCGCCGGCGCGTGCTTTGCCGGCGCGCACTGCTCCTGTGCCCTTACACAGGATTGAACCGTTCCGCGTTAGGCTTCGTTAGAAGCGGGTCAGGATGCCGACAGCACCCATCACCTGATTGCTCGTCGCGGAGTTACCGCCGGCGTTGTACATCACTGCGGTGTTCTTGCCGCCGATCGCGTGCTGGTACATCGCTTCACCGTAAATTTCCGTGCGCTTCGACAGCGAGTAGCGCGCAATCGCGTTGACCTGGTTCCACTTCGGATCGGAGCTGAAATTCGACCTGCTCACACCGTTCAGATGACCGTTCGTGAAAGTATCCATCAGGCCGAGAGACAGCGCTGGCGTGAGTGCGTACTTGACGTTCAGTTCGTAGTTGTCGAAGTGAGTCGAACCGTTCGTCGGCGTCAGGCCGAACGCGGACGTGTTCTGGTACTGGCTGTGCGTGTAGACGAAGTTCACCGCCGCCGGGCCGAACGTATAGCCGACGCCTGCACCGAACGTGCGCTGCACATCCGCCGTCAGGTTGCCGCCGCCCGCGGTCGTCTTGAACTCGCTCGGGTCAGCCGCAACGCTCTGATTGACTGCTCCTGCAGGGGTACTCGCCGCCGCCGAGCCGTTGATCTGAAGGTAGGCCGCAGCCAGTCGCAGCGGGCCGTTGTTGTAGCTCGCGCCGGCACTGTATGCACGATCGACGGCGAAGCTGGTGCTGTTGCTGAACGCGTACATGCCGCCGAACTTGAAGCCGGCGTAGTCGACGCTGGCGAATTTCACGGAGTTGCTGAAGCGGACAGTATGTTGCAGGTTGTCGTTGTCGTACACGTGCGCGAAGCCCGAGTCGCCGAACGTGCCCGCCGTGCCGGACAGCGGCGCGACGAAGTCAACCATCGAGTCATACTGGCGGCCCATCGTGAAGGTGCCGTATTGATTGGTGCTCAGGCCGACGTACGCTTGACGGCCGAACATGCGACCACCCTGACCGAGCGTACCGTTGTTGACGTTGAAGCCGTTTTCGAGCACGAAAATAGCCTTCAGGCCACCACCGAGATCTTCCGCGCCGCGCAGGCCGAACCGGCTACCGCTGATATTGCCGCTTGCCAGCGCCACGCGTGAGCTCCCATGGCTGGGGGCGCCATTCTGAACATTGTTCGTGTACGCGATGCCCGCGTCGATCAGCCCGTAGAGCGTGACCGAACTCTGTGCATGGGCGGCCGATGCGGCAAGCGCGGATACGGCGAGGGCAATGGAGATTTTCTTCATAAATTTACCTGGCTCTGGTGGCGACAAGGGTGAGACACCGCGCGAGTATAGAAAAGCGCGCCGTCAAACAAAGCCTTTCCGGCAGATGTAACACTATTGCGATAAACGAAATAATTTGTCACAAACTCGAAACAATCGAGGCGCGACGCCGCTTGGCGGGGTCCGTAAGACAGAAAGAATGGCAACCGCCTGCAAATCCCAGTGGGACTGGCGCAACGCCAGCCGTCCCCGGGGCGACTGGAAGAGATGCGCCGTGCGAGACATGCCCCGCGTGTCTCCTGGTGCGATCGATGATTTCCGCTGCCCTCAGTGGCGGCTGTGGAGACACAAAAACGTCACATCCTGCACTTAAGGTGCAGACCTCCGCAGCCCATCAAAACATGCAAGGAATCTGGATATGAAGCTCAAGCAACTTGCCGTTGCTCTGTGCGCACTTTGCGCCGCCACCGCACATGCTGCCGATATTACCGGCGCAGGCAGTACCTTTGCTGCGCCGATTTACACGAAGTGGGCGGACGCCTTTCAGAAGGCCGGCGGCGGCAAGGTCAACTATCAGGGTATCGGTTCGTCGGGCGGCGTAAAACAGATTATCGCGAAGACGGTCGATTTCGCTGGCACGGACGCTCCGCTGAAGGACGAAGATCTCGCGAAGGAAGGTCTGTTCCAGTTCCCGACGGTCGTCGGTGGCGTGGTACCCGTCATCAACGTGCCGGGCGTGAAGGCCGGTGAAATGACACTGACGGGCGAGGTGCTCGGCGACATCTACCTGGGCAAGATCAGGAAGTGGAACGACGCGGCAATCGTCGCGCTGAACCCGAAGGTCAAGCTGCCGGACACCGATATCGCCGTGGTTCGCCGCGCCGATGGTTCGGGCACCAGCTTCGTCTGGACGAACTACCTGTCGAAGGTCAACGCGAACTGGAAGTCGAAGGTCGGCGAAGGCTCAACGGTTAGCTGGCCGACGGGTACGGGCGGCAAGGGCAACGACGGCGTAGCAGCTTTCGTGCAGCGTCTGCCCGGCGCGATCGGCTACGTTGAGTGGGCGTACGCGAAGCAGAACCACATGACCTACGTCGACATGAAGAATTCGACAGGGGCGGTGGTCGAGCCGAAAACGGAAACGTTCAGGGCCGCAGCTGCTGGCGCAGACTGGTCGAAGTCGTTCTACCAGATCCTGACGAACGAGCCGGGCAAGAACGCATGGCCGATCGTCGCCGCAACGTTCGTGCTGGTACACACGACGCAGGACAAGCCGGAGCAGGGTAAGGAAACCCTTAAGTTCTTTGACTGGGCGTTCAGGAACGGCACACAGGCAGCGAACGAACTTGATTACATCCCGCTACCGGAATCGGTTGTGTCGGAAATCCGTGCGCAATGGAAGGCGAAGGTGAAGGACGCGTCGGGTAAGTCGGTGGCCGAATAAGTCACCGGACCATCAGGCGACGCCGTTGAGATGGGCCATCCGGGTCACACGCGCCCGGATGCGTTCCGGCCGTGCGGTCAAATGCTGATACCGACGCCTATGGATGTCCCAGTGCTTTGGGTACGGAGGGCGAGCCAGACCAAAGTCAGAGATCGGCGGCCGATAGCGTTATCCGTTCGTCGGTGCGGGGAATTGCTTTCTGCTCGACGGCCTGCAGAATCTTGCGCTTGCCAAGCTCGAAAGCAAGTATCAGTTGTTTTGCGGTCTCGTTTGCAGCGCCGAGTTTTTCACAAACCGTTTCAGCAGGGAGCGCAAAGGCGCAGTATCCCCAACCGAAGCCGTAGGCGGAAAACCAGAGTGTCCAGTCGACGGTAAGAAGCGGTGCCGTAAGATTCGTATTGGGCTGGTTCATGGCTGTCACTTCCTGACCGATAGGGGTGGATTTCAATTTGCGCATGGCGGACTTACAGAAGTCCTTCCCCAGCGGCCTCGATGGCGAGTCGCTCGGGGGGTCGCTATCGGCCAGGTTGATCAACGCTTGCTCCCCGTCCGTGCGGGCAGCGTCCGCAACCGGGAAAGTGCTTTCACTGAAAGCAATGAGCTTGAACCCGCTCCCCCTTGCGCGCGGGACGGTGATGCCCCAATGCCAGCCTCCGGCTTGCTCGAAGACATGCAATACGGGGGCAGTTGGCGTGCATGTCTCGGAAGTTGTCACGGCACGTTCTCCTGTCATATCGCGACCGCCGGAGGACGATTGCAGATGCTCTGCCTTCAGGCTACCGCTTTCTTGGTGCGCCGCAATATCTCGACCGTGGTAAAAACGTCAAATCATGAAGCGTCACAATTTTGAAATGATTCGCCTCACGTAGAGATGTGCGAACATCAATTGACGAGCTTTTGATCTGACATGATTCACGGGGGCTGTATGGCTAGCCATTCGCTCATCTGGGCCGCGGTGCCGCACAATAGTGACGGCGTCGTCTTCCAGGTTCGCATTGTCCATGGACTTCAGCGTTTCCACGTATCGCGTCGCGCGCTCGAAAATGCGTTTGACCTCGAACCGCGCGCTTCGGACGCGAGACAACTCGAACACTTCTATTTGTATCTGAATCACATCCTGGCTCAAGCCGGCACGAAGTGTTCGATTGTCAGTCCAACTACGGTTCCGCTTCAGGCAACCGATTTCACTTTGACGAGCAAGCAGCAACGCAGGTCAAGTCGGCATGCAATGGCACGAAGCGCCGCATGAACGGCGGCGTTGGATGGGGCATCAGTCGTACTTCTATCGCCCTCATGTTTCGAAAGATCACCGCCTGGGCTTGTGTCCGCCCCGCCCCTCGACGAATCCGTGAAAATGTAGATCGCCAATCGCGCTCGCCCAGGCGTTGACCCAGCAAGTAGCGCGAGCCATTTCGACCGCCGAATCGGCGCGGATAAGACGGGCCATTGCGACACGGAACAGGTGTGTTTTCACGCATCGCAGACCCGTGAAAGGAAGCGAAAGAAACGTAGTGAGATTGAACGCGGTTAGCTCTTGATGGTGACGGAAGGATAGTCGAGCGGCAGCGCACGCGTCTAGGCGGGACTTTCGCGAAGGGCGCTGACGGCCTGGCTTCGGTTGTTCGGTCTCGAGCGCGCCGAAAGTTCGCTCGGGGTCGACAAACGCAGGTGGCGCTCTGGTGGTCTAAGTTTAAGAGCTGGTCGCGATGACGTAGGAAATGCGCTCGGTAGCTGTGTCGTTGCGATAACTTTTCTGTCTCAACACACTCCTTATTCGACTAGACTCCATATCACGAAAGCGCGCTTCACTTTCTGCTGCGCTCCCGTGCCGGTAACGGACCGGCTTTCCGGACGCGTCGAAGGCGGTGGCGAGACCGAGGGGCTCGCGGTGGATCAACTGGCCGATGCTGAACCCCCTTCTCGGATCGGGCGCGTTCCTGTCCGTCAGATGGCCAGGCCTTGATGCACCACTACGTCGCGCTGTGATATTTCCACATCGGCGCCGCAGCGATCTAGGCCGTCAGGTTCCTGGCCGAGCCGCTGCTGGGAGGCAAGCCCGGATGAACGTTGCGCGTCGTCGCAGTCCGTATGGCCTGAAGGCAGCTGCCCGTTGCGCGCCGCTGGTGGTCGCCGCTGGCTTCGCCGCGGCAACCCCAGTACCAACGCCGCCGTGCGGGACACCGCCGGTGCCGGCCTACGCGTCGCTGGGCGCCCAACCCGCGGTGACGATCCTGCGCGCCGAGGAGCTCGATACAGGCGTTTGGCGGCCGTCCTCGTGCACTGGATGGCCTGCCGCGTCCCGCTCACGGGTTGTCGTTGCGGTCGCAGGGCTGGTCCGCGTCGACGACGGTCCCGAGACGCTGTTGGGACGTGCCGGGGCGGTCTCCACCCTGCGCACCGTGCGCTACTGGTCTACGACCGACAAGAAGTGGCGTCCCTTGTTCCTGGATGCTGCAGCGCTGTCCGCCGAGGGCGGAGAGCGGCGGGGTGATTTCCGCCCGTCGGAACTGCAAGCCGGTCGAACCTTATACTACTGGGTGGACGACAGTCGCTCCGGACCCTTGGTGTACCGGGTGCGGGTGCTGGAGCATAGTCCGCACCGGGTGGCGCTGGCCGAGGAAAATGTGTCGCCGGTCCGAGCGTTGGGACTGGTGTTGTTCCAGCCGGCTGCGCTGCAGACGGTGGTGTTCGCACAGCGCCAGACGAACGACGTATGGGGCCTGTACATTCTTGTGCGTATCGACCGGCAAGCCAGCAGTTTCATTGCGAGCGGGCACGAGGGTTCTACGGCGAACCGGGCGCTGGCACTGTTCCGGCACTTGGCCGGCGTGCCGACCGACACCGATCCACCGGCCGTGCGATAACTTGGGTCGTAAGGCGTGATCGTGACCCGAACAATCCCTCCGTCGATACCTCAATCTCCTGCGGCGCCTCGCGTGCAGACGTTTGCGGGCGTGCCGTACGGCCTCGCGATTCGCAGTGAGGTTCGTCTTGGTCGAAAACTGTCAGTGGGATTCCATAATTTGAATTGTCGCAACTGAGTCCCCGCGCCCGACTACGAGCTGGTTCGCACCAAAGGGGGCGTATCGGCCGCTGTTCTTCTGTGTGGCAACACCCGGCCAATGCCGGTGAAAAATAGTGGAGGACACTCCGATTTCATGGGTTGCTTTGTGAGTGGGTATGCAGAGGCATGCGAGCGTATGCGCGCGACGCTGCGCCTGAGAACGGACAGCGTGTGCTGCTTTACATCTGCCCAGAGTGCGGTGATATTGGCTGCGGCGCATATTCGGTCCTCGTGCGGCGCGATCGCGGAATGCTACGTCTGGGAAAATATTGCTTACCAGGTGGGTGGATATGATTCGACGTCACTTGAGGCAGTTGGACCTTTTGTTTTCGAATCAAGCCTGTGTGAAGCCGGTTTGCTAGCTGCGTCAGAATTTGACGGAGCCGAGTAGACAACAGTCGCCATCTCCGGCCCGTGACAGCAGTCATTCGGCTTCGGGTCATACATGTCGGTCCCGATCGGAGGGATTGGCCGCTTACGAGAAGATTGAACGCTCGTTCACGACCCGCGGTCGCGATTCGCGACCTGCACAAGTACCGATGGGGCGGGTCCCCAGGTGTATTCCTTTGCCCCCTTGGGGAAAACTGCGACACGTTGCGCCGCACTGCGCGGGTTGGTTCGCGAAGGTAGACGTCGGTGCGTTCGACATGGCGCCGGCAGACTGGCAGACGCGCTCTTCGCTTTCCACCGGCGGTGATCTAAGCTCACCCGGCGTGCTTCCGGAACAATGGTGATGCCTGCTGCGATCGAGGTCGCGATCGATGGCTCGGCGAGCTGCGTCGAAATCGTCGCCAGTTCGCCGCCACTTATCGGGCGTCGTAGAAGCCGCCGCGTCTCGGCCGATAATAGAGGAAGCCATAACGTCGGCGCTGCGCTCGCTTTTGATACCTCTTGCCGAGTCGACCAATTGTTTTGGGGGAGAACGTGCTTTCCCTCTCTCGTGTCAAACGCTACAAGGCAACGCGGATCGAG
>NZ_CAJHCR010000034.1 GCF_904848585.1 Paraburkholderia kirstenboschensis | reverse complement strand
ATATCCCGCCCGCCGAAGCTGAGGCAAACTACTATCGGCAACTTGAAACAGCTGCCGCAGAACCCGCATCAACTTAAACCAACCAGCCTCCACGATTCCCGGGACGGTTCAGTGACCGCCCGCAGATAAAGATGAACCCCAGAAAGGTGAAGGTCTCCGGCCGGCCAAGACCTCGCCGCTTGCGCCTGACCGCAGCACCGCGACCGAACTCCAGCAGCCTTGTCTTGTCCGGATGTAGCGCAAGCGAGAACTCTTCCAACCTCGTTCGCATCGCGTCCCAGAAGCGCCGCGCGTCAGCTTCGTGCTCGAAGCCGACCACGATATCATCCGCGTACCGCGTGATGATTACGTTGCCTTTGGCTTCGCGCCGTCGCCATCGTTGGGCCCACAGATCAAAGACGTAGTGCAAGTACACATTCGCGAACAGAGGCGATGCTACGGAGCCTTGCGGTGTACCTGTTTCACCGACGCTTAGTTTCCCATCTTCCAGAACACCCGCCTTGAGCCATTTGCGAACAAGGCGGATGATGCGCTGGTCGCCGATCCGGTGCTCCAGAAATCGGACCAACCATTCCTGGCTCAGTCCGTCAAAGAAGTTCCGTATATCTGCGTCCAGTATCCAGTTCACTGGGGTGCGATCGATAGCGGTCGACAACGCATCCATCGCATCATGCTGACTGCGCCCGGGCCGAAACCCATACGAGAAGCCTAGAAAGTCTTCTTCGTAGATAGCGTTGAGTACTTCCACCACCGCGCGCTGGGCGACCTTGTCTTCCAGCGCAGCAATGCCCAGCGGACGCTGTTTCCCATCCGGCTTGGGTATGTACTGCCGCCGAACGGGCAGTGCCCGGTACGCTCCACTTTGTACTTGCGCGTGCAGACGCTGAAGGTTGTCCTCCAGATTTGCTTCGAAGTACCGCCATGTCATACCGTCCACTCCTGGAGCCGCATTGCGCTTGAGCGCATGGAACGACTCTCGAAGCCGGTCGATGGTGACGTGGTGCAGCAGAGCGGTGAACCGCTCCTTCTTCCGCTGCCTTGCAGCTTGCCGTACACGTTCCAGCCCCTGTGGCACGCTTGCCCGGTCCTGCGCCCGGCGCGTGTTGGGCGGACCCGTGTTCCCCGTGGTCCCCGCCCTTCGCTCCACCCACTCCGCAGCCGAATTTCCGGCGTTGTTCGCAGGGTTCATCGCTAATATGGCGGAGTCTGACTTCTCCCGTCCGTTCATCATCGGCTACGGCTCCTCGCCTTCCCGATGCGGACCTGTCCTTGCTGCGACAGGCCAGACTGGAGATCTCCCGGTTCCCAAACAAGGAGCGTGCGTGTGTGCCAGGGTCTTCGACCACGCCGAGTCGAACGGAGTGCTCGCAATATCGCGCTCCGTCGTGTTGCCTTCCGCCTTGTCAACGGCGTCGGCACTCAGAATAAGTAAACTATCGCGGCTCAATGGCTGGCCCGCACGTACCCCTGTCAACGCTTCGCCGCATGTCTCACGACATACTGCGCATGACTCGGGGACAACGTGGTTTGCTAGACCTTCGTTGTAAGAGACTTGCACTCTTTACTCCTTGCCGGTCTCCCGGCGCACTGACAACTTTCCTTCGTTCTACGACGGCCGCGAAAAAAAAACGGGGACAACCTCGGCTACAGCGGGCACAAGCATATGAAGGGCGACAAGGTGGTGGCCTTTTGCGATCGGCGCTGTAACCTGATCGCGCCATTTATATCCGCGCCGGGTAACCGAAACGAATCGCCGCTGTTGCGCACCGCTTTGTCCGGACTTATCCGGATGGCCCATGCCTTCGGGATGGACCTGCAAGGCGCAACCGTCAGCCTGGACGGCGTCTACGACTGCCGGGCCAACCGCAAGGCGATCTTCAACCGGGGCATGATCCCCAATATCCCCGAGAATGTTCGCGGCCGCAAGACGGCGAAGCGCGGTCGCAAGCGCCGCTTCGATCCGGCGATCTTTGAAGAGCGCTTTCGCACCATTGAGCGCATGTTCGCCTGGGAGAATAAATTCCGCCGTCTGCTGCTGCGCTTCGAATGCATCAGTGATGTGCACTACGCCTTCAAGACGCTCGCCTATACGATGACCAACCCGCGCCACTACTGCTGAGCGTCAGGCCAGGGCATGCAGTTCATTGATGGCGCGGCGCGCCACGAACGGGCACGTCATTTCAATTTGCATTCCTGACGATATTGCTCTGCTGATCAACCCGATAATCGCCATTTCCCGCAACTATCCATCCTGCTTCGCAGGCCCCTCATTATTATCGCCATTCGGGAAGCCGAACAGTCACGAAACTAGCAACCAGTTCTAGTACAACCACACTGCGTAACCAATCACGTCGGGCGGGAATCGATAGCGGGCATAGGAAATGGTGTCGGTGGCAGGTGCGTCGTGCTGCAGGGTGACTCGTTTCATATCGGAGATTGTCGCCGGATCTCCGTCAACCTGCCAACAACGTGACAGTACCGGCGCATTTCCTCAAGCGTGTTATGAGCCAATGCCCGGCCATCTCTCTTTATGAAATGCTCCGACGAGTCCCAAGATACCCCAGCATAGGATATTCGTCGGCAAACTTCCTGACTCATCAGTAATGCGCCTGAACCGCCGCCGGTCGAGTTGCGCGCGCTGGATCAAACCCCGGGCAGACACCCACATGCGAACACAGCGGCCTCACCGTTGGAGCGCTGTTCACGAGTGGTACGCGTTCTCGCCGTGCGTGCTGAGATCGAGTCCTTCGCGCTCGCGGTCCTGCTCGACACGCAATCCAATCGTCATATCGACGAGCTTGAACGCGACGAACGACACGACTGCCGACCATACCAGCGACGTCCCCACGCCCCAGCATTGCGCAATCAGCTGATCGGCCATGTTGTAGTCGCCGACCTTGTTCGCGACGTAATCGTAGACGCCCGTGCCGCCGAGCCGCGGCGACGCGAACACGCCCGTCAGCAATGCGCCGATGATGCCACCCAAGCAATGCACGCCGAACACGTCGAGCGAATCGTCGACGCCGAGCATACGCTTGAGCCCATTCACGCCCCAATAACAGACGACACCCGCGACTAAGCCCATCACAATCGAGCCCATCGGTCCGACGAAACCGCACGCCGGCGTGATGACCACGAGGCCGGCAATCGCGCCGGAGATTGCGCCGAGCATCGAAGGCTTGCGCTTGAACGTCCATTCGGCGCAGGTCCACGAGACGGTTGCCGCGCATGTCGCGAGCAGCGTCGTGATGAACGCCAGCGTAGCCGTGCCGCTAGCTTCGAGGTTCGAGCCGACATTGAAACCAAACCAGCCGACCCATAACAGCGATCCGCCCACCATCGTCATCGTCAGATTATGTGGCGCCATCGTTTCGCGACCGAAGCCGACGCGCTTGCCGATCATCACGGCGCCGACCAGTGCCGCGATCCCCGCGTTGATGTGCACCACCGTGCCGCCTGCGAAGTCGATTGCGCCCTTCTGGAACAGGAAGCCTGCGGTCGCGGTGGCCTTGTCGCCGGCAGCCACGCTCGTGTAGGCGTCCGGCCCCGGCCAGTACCAGACCATGTGCGCGATCGGCAGATACGAGAACGTGAACCACAGCACCATGAATATCAGCACCGCCGAAAACTTCGCACGCTCGGCAATGCCGCCGACGATCAGCGCGGGTGTGATCGCCGCGAAGGTCAACTGAAACGACACATAGATGAACTCAGGAATCACGACGCCCTTGCTGAACGTCGACGCCGTCGAATCCGGCGTGATGCCGGCGAGGAACATCTTGCTCAAGCCGCCGAAGAACGCGTTGCCATCGGTGAACGCGATACTGTAGCCGTACACGGCCCACAACACGCCAAGCAGACAGAACACCACCAGCGTCTGCATCAAAACGGAGAGCATGTTTTTGGCGCGCACCATGCCGCCATAAAAGAGGCCAAGGCCGGGCGCGGCCATCATCACGACGAGCAGCGTCGCGACGATCATCCACGCGGTATCGCCTTTATTCGGCACGGGCGCGGCGGTATTTTGCGCGAATACCGGCGCGGCGAGCGCGAGCATCATGAATATCGCGAATGGTTGAATCAGTCTTTTCATTGCGCAATCCTGTAGAAAACGTCGAAGCGTCCGTGCGTCCCATGCGCAAGGAAACCGTGACCATTAAATGTGTGTAAGACAGAATGCAATGGCGACTGCTGCGCCGGATCTAAACCGGCGTTGATGCGGGACTTCATCGAACGGACCGTCATGACGCTCCTCGGCGCCCGCGCGTGACATCGTCTGAAATCACGCGCGGCGGCCTTGGATCGATGAACGTTAGCAATGCAAAATCACGCTGGCAATACCAGGCAAAATCAAAAATGATTACCCGGAATCCACGACGTGCCAGCGAGCGGAATGCGCGCCATTGCAGCCGCCTCCACCGTCAACGCAACGAGGTCCTCCGGCTCCAGGTGATGCACGTTCTGCTTGCCGCAGGCACGTGCGATCGTCGTCAGTTCCATGTTCAGCGTCTTCAGATAGTTACGCACGCGGCGGGAGCCCTCTTCCGCCTGCACACGCTGCTCGAGAACGGCGTCCTGCGTCGTCACGCCGACCGGGCACTTGCCGGTGTGGCAGTGATGACAGAACCCCGGCGACGTGCCGAGCGCGGCATAGTCCGAAGTCGCCGAATGCAGCGCGCCGTTCTGGAAGTACGTATCGCTATTGCAGCCGAGCGCCATCAACATGCCCTGACCGATCGCGACCGCATCGGCACCCATGGCGAGCGCCTTGGCCACGTCCGCGCCGGAGCGAATGCCGCCCGACACGATCAACTGCACCGTGCCCTTCATGTTCAGGTCTTCGAGCGCATCCACGGCCTGACGAACCGCGGCCAGCGTCGGAATACCCACGTTCTCGATAAAACATGTCTGGGTGGCGGCGGTGCCGCCCTGCATGCCGTCGATCACTACAACATCCGCGCCAGCATGCACGGCCAGCTTGACGTCGTTGAACGTGCGCGTCGCGCCGACTTTCACGTAGATCGGTTTTTCCCAATCGGTGATTTCGCGCAACTCCTGGATCTTGATCGCCAGATCGTCCGGTCCGGTCCAGTCCGGATGACGGCTCGCCGAGCGTTGATCGACGCCCGCGGGCAGCGTGCGCATCGAGGCCACGCGCGGATTCACTTTCTGCCCGAGCAGCATGCCGCCGCCGCCCGGCTTCGCGCCTTGTCCAATCACGACTTCGATCGCATCGGCACGGCGCACGTCGTCGGGATTCCAGCCGTAGCGCGACGGCAGGCACTGATACACCAGCGTCTTCGACGAGCGGCGCTCTTCCTGCGTCATGCCGCCATCGCCGGTCGTGGTGGACGTGCCCATCGCGGTGGCGGCCTGGCCGAGCGCTTCCTTCACGTTCGCCGACAGCGCGCCGAAGCTCATGCCCGCAATCGTGATCGGAATGTCGAGCACGACCGGCTTCTTTGCGAAGCGCGTGCCGAGCACCGTTTGCGTCGTGCATTTTTCACGATACCCTTCGAGCGGATAGCGCGAGAGCGACGCGCCGAGAAACAGCAGATCGTCGAAATGCGGCACGCGGCGTTTCGCTCCGAGACCGCGAATTTCATAGAGTCCGCGCTGCGCGGCGGTGTGGATGTAGTCAATTGTCTTGCGGTCGTAGCCTTGCGACTCTTCCTGCTGCAAGCGGGCGAAATGGATGGGTTTGGCTTCCATGGAAATCTTCTCTGTGAACTGGTTGTTCGGTTGCAGCTGCAGGCAGCGCTCAATACTCCTGGTCCGCGTCAGCGTTCCAGTGGTAGAGCGTGCGGGCCGATGCAATGCGCTTGAACGAGTGCGGGTCGTGACCGAGACCCGCGGCGTCGAGCAATGCGCTGACCGCCGTCACGTCCGCTTCGGTCATCGGTTCGTACTGCGCATCCGCGCCGAGCGACTTCACCTCGCCGCGCACATACAGCACGGCTTCATACAGCGAGTCGCCCAGTGCGTCGCCCGCATCGCCGCAGATCACCATGCGGCCGGCCTGCGCCATGAAGGCGGAGAAACTGCCCACCGAGCCGCCGACCACGATATCGCCGCCCTTGAGCGAAATCCCGCAGCGCAAGCCCGCATCACCGTCGATCACGAGCAGACCGCCATGTGCGGAAGCTCCCGCGCCGTTCGATGCAAAGCCCTTCACGTGGACCTTGCCGCTCATCATGTTTTCCGCGACACCGGTGCCGGCGCTGCCTTCCACGATGATCGTCGCGAGCTGGTTCATGCCGCCCACGTAATAACCGGCGTGTCCTTGCACCGTGACCGTCACGTGCGCGTTGACGCCCACCGCGATGTTGTGCGCGCCGTTCGGCGACGTGATATCCACCTTGACGCCTTCGAGCGCTTCTTTCTCGCCATGCAGATACTGGTTCAGCGCGCGTACCGACGACCCTGCAAGGTCAAACGTCATGCTTTCCATACATACATCTCCTCGGGTGCGGGTTCGAATACCTTGGCGTTCCTGATGTCCGGCAAGTGCGCAAGCGAGCGAAACTCGGAGGCGATCGCCACGTAGTCGTCGTTTTCCGCGACCACTGCGGGTTTGCACGCGAACGGATCGCGGATCAGCGCGAGTTCGGTCGAGGTGCCCATCAGGAACGTGTAGAAGCCGTCGAGTTCTTCGAAGCCCTTCTGCAACGCGACCGGCAGTTCATCCCCTTCACGCAGCCGCCACTCGAGAAAGCGGCACGCGGCTTCGGTGTCGTTGTCCGTCTCGAAGCGGATACCTTGCGGCTCCAGCTTGCGGCGCACGCCATGCGCGTTCGACAGCGAGCCGTTATGCACGAGGCAGAAGTCTTCGCCGGCCGTGAACGGGTGCGCGCGATCGGGCGTGACCGCCGATTCGGTCGCCATCCGCGTATGGCCGACAAGATGCGAGCCTGTGAGCTTCGAGAAGTCGTAACGTTGCGCGACCTCGGCAGGCGAGCCGATGTCCTTGTACAGATCGATCGAGCGCCCGGTGGATAACAGGAACAGCTTCGGGAAATGCTCGGCGAGCCACGCCTTGACTGTTTCGACCTTGCCGTTCACGGTCAGCACCGCGTGATTGCTCTTCGTCTCCACACGCGCATTCACGTCGATCGCACCGTTGAGCGCATCGAGCAACGCGTTCCAGTCGAAGTCGTTTCCCGCGTCAGTAAAGCCCGCATACAGGCTCAGCTTGCGCTGGCTTTCTCCGACCGCGCTGCCGAACACGGCGAGTCCGGCCGAGTCCGGGCCGCGCTCGGTCATGCCGATCAGCATCGGCACCATCAATTGACCAAGTTGCGCGCGCAGTGCCGGCGTCTTGACCAGCAAGCCTACAATTCCACACATAGTCGTACCCCCTTAGAAAAATTCCAGATAGCTTTTCATTTCCCAGTCTGAGACATGGCGCATGTATTCGAGCCATTCCATTCGTTTGAGCTTGATGAATTCATCGGCAACCGGGCCGAGTGCGTCGCAGATCAGCCGGTCGCTTTCGAGTGCGTCGAGCGCCTGTTCGAGGTTCTGCGGCAGGATGCCGATCTGCTGCTCGCGCAACTTCGCAGGCGACCAGTCGTAGAGGTTTTCGTTGGCCGGCGCGCCCGGTGACAATTCACGTTCAACGCCGTCGAGACCCGCGGCGATCACGGCGGCCGTCGCGAGATACGGATTGCATGCGCCGTCGGGCAGACGCAGTTCGATGCGCTCGCCTGGCATGCGCACCATCGTCGAGCGGTTGTTATCGCCATAGCTGATGTAGGCCGGCGCCCACGTGGCGCCCGTTAGCGAGCGGCCCACCACGAGGCGCTTGTAGGAGTTGACGGTCGGGTTGCAAAGTGCGGCGAGTGCGGGCGCGTGCGCGAGCAGTCCCGCCGTGAATTGATAGCCGAGCGTGGACAGTCCCATGCCAAGTTTGTCACTTTTGTCCGAGAACAGATTGCATTCGCCGTCGCCGATCGACATGTGCATGTGCATGCCGTTGCCCGGCCGGTTCGCGAACGGTTTGGGCATGAACGAGCAGATCATGCCTAACTCGTTTGCGATCTCGGAGGCGGCCATCTTGAAGAACACGTAGTGATCACACGAAGTCAGGCAATCGGTATACGTGTAGTTGATTTCGAACTGGCCGTTCGCGTCTTCGTGATCGATCTGATAGACGTCGATGCCGACCGAGCGCATCGATTCGGTGAGCCTTTCCAGGAAGACCCGCGTACGCGACAGTCCCTTGTAGTCGTAGCACGGCTTGGCGAGCGTATCGCTCGGGTCGCACGGTTCGATCGCGCCCGTCACCGAGCGCTTGAGCAGCGAGAACTCCGGCTCCAGTCCGGTGAAAAGCGTCCAGCCGCGTTGTGTCATGCGCGCGACCTGCTTCTTCAGCGTGACGCGCGAGTCGTATGCCCACGGCTGCCCGTCGACGTGGCCGTCGCAGACGATTCGCGCGAGACCGTCCTGCCAAGGCACCGGCGTGAGCGTCGACAGATCGCCCACCGCCATGTAGTCCGGACCGTTCGGCTCGATGCCCACGCCCCAGATCGCGAAGCCCGCAAAGCCGGCGCCCGCCTTCAGCACACCCTTGAGATGCGCGACCGGGACCGACTTGGCCTTCGCGACCCCGTGAATATCCACGAATTGCGCCAGCACGTATTTCACGCCGCGTTGCGTGAGATAGTCTTGGGCCTCTTCAGCCGAGCCAAAGCGGGGCACGCTACCCAACTCGTTGACCGGCAGCTTGCTCGCATCGTTCAGGTTCATCGTCACTCCTTGCACCACCATCGCTGGCTGATTGGCGAGTCATGCCCCATTGCACGACCCCACTGCGAGCCTGTTCGCAGCATCAATACAAATTTAATACTGTGCAACAATAGTTCCCAACAAGAAACATTCAGGGCGCAATGCGGCCTTTCTTATCTGCTACCCTCACGCCTTTCAACGAGGTTCAACCATGCAAAACGGCGAAGACAGCAAAAACTCGCTCGAACGCTATCTGGGTGCCACGATCCGCGAACTTCGCCAGCGCCACGGGCTGACCATCGCCCAGGTGTCGGAGCAGGCCGGGATCAGCCGCGGCATGCTCTCGAAGATCGAGAACGCCCAGACTTCCACCGGGCTCGACGTGCTCAACCGGATCGCCAATGCGCTCGGTGTGTCGATGTCCACCCTGTTCCGCCGCTTCGACGTTCCTGAAGGCGGCGCCCAACTCGTGAAGAGGGGCGAAGGCATGGAGGTGGTCCGTACAGGCACCAAACGCGGCCACACCTATCACCTGCTTGCCTACGACCAGGGCCCCAAAAAACTGTTCGAGCCGTTCCTGATCACGATGGACGACGAATCGGAAACCTTCCCCGTCTTCGAACACCAGGGCACCGAGTTCATCCACATGCTCAAGGGTGTCATCGAGTACCGGCACGGCCAGCAAACGTACATCCTGCATCCCGGCGACACCCTCACCTTCCAGGCCGACGTGCCCCACGGTCCCGAGCGGCTGATCAAAATGCCGATTCAGTTCCTGTCCATCTTCGTGTACGGCGAAGGTGACCGGGACTGATGCGCCTTCATTCACCGCTACCTCTTATGCAACCTCCATGCCATGATTACCAAGAGGAACATAAGATTCATGATGGGAAACACCTTGGGCGAACCGACCGCATGGAACGGGTGACTTCCGCGGATCCTCACCGCATCAAAGCAGTGCGGTTTACCGACCTGCGCGGTGCCTCGCTGCACAGGAACGGCACCTCGGGTTCAGATACATCAACAGCATGACTTATACAAAGTGGTCACAGGTGCTCGAGCGCATTCAGCGCGCCGCCTACCATGCGTTGCAGCGTCGGTTGAAGCGCCGCGGCGCGTGCGTCGTGATAGGAGAACGGCGCGTCTTCGTTCATGGAGATGCACTGACACATTTCAAGCTGAACCGCGTGGATACCGCGCTCGGGTTCGCCATGGTGACGCGTGATGTAACCACCCTTGAAGCGGCCGTTCGCGACCCACGTATAGGCGCTGTCCGCAGCGGCTCGTTCGGCTGCGTTTTGCACGAGCGCGTTTGCGGTGCGGCCGTCTTGCGTCCCGAGATTGAGATCCGGCAACTTCGCGTCGAAAAGGTGCGGCAGTACGCTCGCGATCGAATGTGCTTCCCATAACAGTACATTCGGATGCCGCTGGCGCAGCCTCGCCAACTCCGCTTGCAATGCCGTGTGGTATGGCTGCCAATAGGCAGCCACGCGGCGTTGCTTCTCCGCCTGATCGGGTTCCTGGCCGGGCCGGTAAACCGCTTCGCCCCGAAACGTCTCCGTCGGACAGAGGCCCGTCGTCGTTTGGCCGGGGTACAGACTCTCGTCGTTCGGCGGCCGGTTCAGGTCGATCACGTAGCGCGAGAGTCGCGCACCCAGCAAGGTCGCGCCCAGCGCTTTCGCAAAGTCGTAGAGACGGTCGAGATGCCAGTCAGTGTCCGCCACACTCAGTGCCACCTCCGAATACCCATGCTTCAACGACGACGGAATCTCCATGCCGAGATGCGGGATCGAAATCAGCAATGGCGCATCGCCGATATGCAGCTTGTAAAGCTCACTCATCGTTGACCCCTTTGAATTTATTTCTCAGCGCAGCGCGCCATCGGGCAAATGCGGCAATACGCGGGCCAGCGCCGGCCGGATACTGTGATCGAGCACGCCACGCGTGAGTGTGATGATCTCCGACGCGAAATCGTCCCATTCACCCTGACGATGCAGCAGAAAAAAATCACGACGCCCAAGCCGGCTATCGGGCAACGGCAATACGACAATGTCGTCGAGATAATGACGCGCCTGCCACAAACAGAGCGGCGTCGAAATGGCGAATCCGAGCCCTGCGGCCACGAGACTCAATAGCGGATCGGTCGCGTCGAATTCATAGCGCCGCGCGCTCTCTATGCCAAGATGCCGCGCGAACCGCTCAACCTGCTGGCCGATCACGGAACGCGCCGTATAGCGGATCAGCGGCAATTCCAGTGCGAGCGTGCGCCAGTCGACGTTCTTGCCCTGATCGAGATAACGTCGCGCCACGACGGCCACGAAGGCTTCCGAAAACAGCGGGACTTCGACAATCCGTGCGTCGCTCAATAACGTCTGCGTGCAGATCGCCACGTCCAGTTCACGGTCGTGCAACTGCTTGCTGAGGCCCGGCGTCAGACCAGACCAGAGCGAAATCTGCCGCGCCGAGCCCGATACCGCCCGGATCAGTTCGGGCCCCACGGTGGCCGCGAACGAATCCACGCAACCGAGCCGCACCGGCAGCTTGCCTGCATGCGACGCATCGCCGACGCGCGCGCTCACCATCTGCGCATGTTCGATCAACGGACCGGCCAGTTCCAGCAATGCGCGTCCAGCGATATTGGGGCGTGGCGGCCGGCTTTCGCGATCGAACAGATCGACGCCTTGATCGCGCTCCAGCGCGCTAATGGCCTGGCTGATCGCGCTCTGGCTTACGCCCAACTGCTTCGCCGCGCCCGTCATGGACCCCGCCTCGCAGACTGCGATGAAAGCCTGCAACGCGCGCAGGTCGATGGGAGGTTGGGTTCGTCGCATGAAAACTCCGCTGGTTATCGCGTCTGGCGCCTTTCGCCTTCTTGCCCTCTTTTGTCACGGAAGAGCATGCATGATGCTTTTTTTCTGCCGGCACTTGCCGACCATGAGCAATCCACGGTCTGCACCATAAGTTTGCCTAATACAAAAGTCCCGTGGGGTTCGGTTGCCTAGAATCGGCTCCATCTTCAACGCAGAGGTTCACATGAGCCATTACGATTTTGTTGTGATCGGAGCCGGTGTGATCGGAGCCTCGGTAGCCCATCATCTGGCCGCGCTCGGCGCGAAAAGCGTGCTTGTGCTCGAACGCAGCACCATTGGCGCGGGCACGACGTCACAGTCGTCCGGTCTGTTGCGCACCCATTATTCGGTGAAACAGAACGTCGAACTGGCTCGCTCGTCGTGGTGGGCTTTCAACAATTTCGCCGAATATGTTGGCGACGACGAAGCGTCGTGCGGTCTCGTCAAATGCGGCTACATGATTTCCGCACCGGACGGCGGCAAGATCGATCCGCTGCGCGCGTCGTTGACCGCACAGCAGGACATGGGTATCGAGGTCCAACTGCTGGACCAGGCCGAGGCGCGCGAACGCCTGCCGATCGCGCAATTCGACGACGCCGCGTTGATCGGCTATGAGCCGGAAGCGGGCTTCGCCGACGCGTATCTGGTTGCGACCAGCTTCGCTCGAGCGGCGCGCCGGCAAGGCGTCAAGATCATGGAGGGCGTGAGCGTCACCGGCGTAGTACGCGAAGGCCGCAAGGTGGTTGGGGTTCAGACGTCGGCGGGCTCGTTCAGTTGCGGCGCGCTGATCAGCACGCAGAACATCTGGACGCCGGAGATGGCCGCGTGGATGGACGTCGAATTGCCGGTCAAGCCTGAACGTCATACGGTGCTTGCACTGGAATGCGACGCAGCCGCCTATTCGTTCAAGATGCCCGCGTTCAAGGATCTTGGCTCCGCCGGGATGCTTTACTACCGCAGCTATGGCGGCAGCCAGATGCTCGTGTCCGAAGGCGTGGTCGGCGAAACGTTGAATGCGCCGGAGACCGAGCAAGGCGATATCTCGCTCGATTACGTCGGAGAAGTCGGAGCGCAAGTCGCCGAACGCTTTCCCGCTTATGAGACCGCAGGTCTGGCGTCGTCATGGACGGGTGTGTACGACGTCACGCCCGACTGGAATCCGGTGCTCGGCTCAGTTGGCGATATCGAAGGACTGGTGGTGGGATTCGGTTTCTCGGGACACGGTTTCAAGCTGTCGCCGGGGGTCGGTAAGATTCTCGCGCAGCATGCGCTCGGACTGCCCACTGACGTTTCGCTGGACCCCTATGCGTTGAGCCGGTTCGCGAGCGGCGCGCTGCTGGTCGGCAAATACGGCTCGGGCGCCGTGTCCTGATCCGGAGCCTATCCACATGACCATTCGAATTCTCGTTCCCGTCAAACGGGTCGTCGATGCCAACGTGCGCGTGCGGGTCAGCACGAGCGGCGCGATCGACACAACCGGTT
This sequence comes from Paraburkholderia kirstenboschensis, assembly GCF_904848585.1. GTDB lineage: Bacteria > Pseudomonadota > Gammaproteobacteria > Burkholderiales > Burkholderiaceae > Paraburkholderia > Paraburkholderia kirstenboschensis. The sequence goes on along the minus strand of NZ_CAJHCR010000034.1, from coordinate 10,127 downwards.
TGAAGATGTCGCTCAACCCCTTCGACGAATGCGCGGTCGAAAAGGCGCTGCAACTGAGGGAGGCAGGCGTGGCCTCCCAGGTAACGGTGGTGACGTGCGGCCAGTCCACCAGCCAGGACGTGTTGCGCACCGCCCTCGCGATGGGCGCCGACGACGCCGTGCTGATCGACACTGGCGCCGCCAGCGCCACCGTGGACTCGCTGGCCGTCGCGCGCTCGCTGCGCGCGTACATGGCAACGAGCGACTTCGGCCTCGTCCTATGCGGCAAGCAGGCAATCGACAACGACATTGGCGGCGTCGCCGCCATGCTCGCGGCGTTGCTTGGCTGGTCCCAGGCGCTGAACGCAAGCGCGTTGTCCGCACGCGACGCTCACTGGCAGGTGACGTGTGGCGATGACGGCGGCACATCCGTGTGGGAACTGGACGGTCCGAGCGTTATCAGCGCGGACTTGCGTCTGGCCGAGCCGCGTCGCGTCACGCTGCCGAGCATCGTCAAGGCGAAGCAGAAACCGCTTGTGACGATCGACGGCGCATCGCTCGGCGTCGATCTGACGCCGAGCACGACGATCGTCGAACTGCGAGACCCGCCTGTGCGCGCGGGCGGCATCAAGGTCGCGAATACCGTCGCGCTGCTGGATGCGCTCGCCGCACAGCGTCCGTTGGACAACCTGGGAGCACCGGTATGAGAAGCCTCGTGGTAGGGGAATGGGAGCATGGCGAGCTCGCGGAATCGACGCGGCGCGCCGTCACTGCGGCGTTGCAACGTGGTTTGCCGGTCGACGTCCTGGTACCGGCAGCAGGCGCCCACGCTGCGGCCAGCATCACCGGCGTGGAGCGCGTGCTCGCCATCACGGGCGATGTGGCTCATGTTCAGGTGCCCGAAACGCTCGGCATGCAGCTTCAGGCCGTCTCTCACGATTACACGCTGATCGTCGCGAGTCACCGCAATCTCGGCCGCAGTGCGTTGCCGCGTGCCGCTGCGCTAACCGATGGCGCGTTTCTCGCGGACGTGACCGGCATCGACGCGCAAGGCCGCTTCACGCGAGGTCTTTATGCGGGCAGCGTCATCGCCAAAGTATCGGTCACAGCGCGCGTGACGTTTGCCACGGTACGAACCTCATCTTTCGTTGCGGCGCGGGCATCGGGCGGTGCCGCCGCGATTGTCGAAACGGAACCGGTCGCCGCGTTCAAGAAAACGAAGCTACTGGAGCGCCAGGCATCCGGACAATCCGGACGCGATCTGAGCACGGCACGTGTCGTCATCTCGGGCGGCCGCGGACTGGCATCGAAAGACAACATGGTCCGTCTCGGCGAGTTCGCCGATCGCATGGGTGCCGCACTCGGCGCATCGCGAGCCGCCGTGGATGCGGGTTATGCGCCGAACGCCACGCAAGTGGGACAGACCGGCAAAACCGTCGCACCCGAGGTGTACTTCGCATTCGGCATTTCCGGCGCGATCCAGCATCTGGCCGGCATGAAGGATTCGAAGGTGATTGTCGCCGTCAACAAGGATCCGGACGCGCCGATTTTTTCGGTGGCGGATTACGGCATCGTCGGCGATCTGTTCGATGTATTAAGTGAACTCGAAGCCCACGCCGGCGCAGGGGCAGCGTGATGGAACTCGACCTTCCGAACCCCATCTCGCGCTATAGCGGCGAAGCGCTGGGTCATCTGAAAACGCATCGTGCCGACGACAACCTGCCGTCGGTCCGCTTTCTCGACTGCACGTCGGTCTCGCCCGAACCATGGGTCAACGGCGGCGGTACGACCCGCACCCTCGCTCGTGGTGCGAATCCGGCGGGCGTAGCCGACTGGCGTGTGAGTCTGGCGGACCTTAAGGGCGCCGCGCGGTTTTCGCAATTCCCCGGCTTCGAACGCACGCTGCTGCTGATCGACGACGACACAGTCGATCTGCATTCGCAGGATGGCCAGTTGCTCGCGCGAACCGGCCAGCCTGTGCAGTTCTCCGGCGACCTGCATGTATGGGTCAGCTTGCCGACGAAGCCCGTTCAGGTACTCAACGTGATGGCCCGGCGCGAAGCCTGCCGCACGCAAGTCAGTGTAGCGACGAACGCGCTGCGGATCACGCCAGCAAGCGTGCAACTGTTGATCAGTCTCTCCGGACAATGGAGCCTGTCGAGTGAGTTGCTGAAGAACGTCACGCTGTCGCCGATGCACGGCATCTGGATCGAAGGCCGAAGCGAGGAGCTGGATCTGCATCATGTCGGCCCCGGCGCAAAGCTGGTGTCGATTGCGATCGAACCGAACGTCCGGACGCCCGCGCAATAAGGCATTCGACCATGCACAACCTCATTGAGCAGTACGGTCCTCGCGAGTCGATGGAATATGACGTCGTCATCGTCGGCGGCGGCCCTGCGGGCCTGTCGGCGGCCATTCGCCTGAAGCAGCGCGCCGCCGAACGAGGCGCTGACATTGGCGTGTGCGTCCTCGAAAAAGGCTCAGAGATCGGGGCCCATATTCTGTCGGGCGCGGTGATGGACCCGCGCGCGCTGACCGAGCTGATCCCGGACTGGAAGGAAAAAGGCGCGCCGCTGACGGTCGACGTGACCGAAGACCGCTTCCTGTTCCTGTCGGAGACGGGCGCGAAGAGCGTGCCGACCTGGGCGCTGCCGGACAATTTCAAGAACCACGGCAACTACGTGATCAGCCTCGCGAACGTGACGCGCTGGCTGGGTCAGCAGGCCGAGGCGCTCGGCGTCGAGCTATTCTCGGGCTTTCCGGCGGCCGAAGTGCTGTACAACGACGACGGCTCGGTCAAGGGCGTCGCGACCGGCAACCTCGGCATCGGCAAGGATGGCGAACCGACCGGGAACTTCCAGCTCGGCATGGAGCTGCACGCGAAGTACACGCTGTTCTGCGAAGGCGCGCGCGGCCACCTCGGCCGCCAGCTGAACGAGAAGTTCAAGCTGCGCGACGGCGTCGATCCGCAGGTGTACGGCATCGGTATCAAGGAGCTGTGGGAGATCGATCCCGCCAGGCACAAGCCGGGTCTGGTGATGCACACGGCCGGCTGGCCGCTCGAAAACGGCACCTACGGCGGCTCGTTCCTCTACCACATGGACAACAACCAGGTCGTGGTCGGCTTCGTGGTCGGCCTCGGCTATTCGAATCCGTATCTGTCGCCGTTCGAGGAATTCCAGCGCTACAAGACGCATCCGGCGATCCGCGCGATTCTCGAAGGCGGCAAGCGCGTGTCCTACGGCGCGCGCGCGATCACCGCGGGCGGCCTGATGTCGTTGCCGAAGCTGGTGTTCCCGGGCGGTGCACTGGTAGGCGACGACGCGGGCTTCCTGAACGCGTCGCGCATCAAGGGGTCGCACGCCGCGATCAAGACCGGCATGCTCGCCGCCGATGCCGCGTTTGACGCCGTCCAGGCCGGCCGTCAGGCCGACGAACTGAGCGCCTACCCGGAAACCTTCAAGACGTCGTGGCTGTACACCGAACTGTATCGCGCGCGTAACTTCAAGCAGTGGATGAGCAAGGGTCTCTACCTTGGCACGCTGATGGTCGGTCTCGAGCAGAAGCTGCTCGGCGGCAACGTGCCGTGGACGCTGCACCACCAGCATTCCGATCACGAGATGCTGAAGCCGGCTTCGCAGTGCAAGCCGATCACGTATCCGAAGCCGGACGGCAAGCTGACGTTCGACCGGCTCTCCTCGGTGTTCATCTCGAACACGAACCACGAAGAAAACCAGCCGGCGCACCTGACGCTGAAAGATCCGACGGTGCCGGTGAACGTGAACTGGCAGACCTACGCGGGGCCGGAGGCGCGTTATTGCCCCGCTGCAGTGTACGAGTTCGTGAAGAACGACGATGGCAGCGAGCGGCTCGTCATCAATGCGCAGAACTGCGTGCACTGCAAGACCTGCGACATCAAGGACCCGACACAGAATATCGTGTGGGTCGTGCCGGAAGGTGGCGGCGGCCCCAATTATTCGAACATGTGACCATGTCAAATTAGAAAGCGGCTTCAACTTTGAAGCCGCTTTCTCTCAAATACTGACGAATCAAGCAAGCATTTGCCACCAACCATGGCACGGGGCCCTTTTCAACGTATTACAAAGAAACGAGAGTAAGCGGTTCGCGCCGACGGTCGCAGGCAGTGACTGACATAAACATCAAAGCAGCCTCTTGAACGGCACTAGACCTTCATGATCTCGCTTGCGCAATACGGACCTCCGCAAGCCTATCCGCCGTCTAAGCCCTCGACAATCGACACTTGCGCGATGCAGTGTCCGTCTCGCGCCTGCTTGGCCGACTGATATTCGGGTGAACTGTAGCAATCCAGCGCTGTTTGCATGTCGCTGAACTGGATAACCACGTGGCGCTCGAACGACTCCCCTTCGAGCACTTTCGACGCGCCTCCACGCGCCAGGAAAACCGCCCCGAATTTCTTGAATGCCAGCGGTGCGATGTCAGTGTAATCCTTGTATTTCACAGGGTTGAGCACGGTGACATGAGCGATCCAGTATGCAGTCATCTTTCCTCCTTTCCACCCTCAAAGATCTATTAGCCATTACCGCCTGATACGCCGACGTCGAATTTCCGGCTCCTTCGCGCGACGCTCGTCAGCGCACATTGACCCTCGCACGAGTGCATTTCATGTCCTGAGCGCGGGCGACGCCATTTTCTGGGCCGCCATCCGTGCGCTAGGGTTAACACTCATGGTACGCCGTACTATGGCATACCACAATACTTTACATCAACAACTGACCTTGGGACACCTTGCCATGAGCCTGATTCGCAAATCTATTCTCCATGTCGAGACGGTCTTCGTGGATGGCGACAAAGCCGCCGCGAAGCCGCTGAAGATGATCGGCGCGGCGGCCGTCATCAAAAACCCGTGGGCAGGCCGAGGCTATGTCGAAGATCTGTCGTCCGAGATTCGCGCAATCGCGCCGCAACTCAGCGAGCACCTCACGAAGCTCATCCTTGACGAGGCGGGGTCAGGCGAAGCGGTCGAGGCGTTCGGCAAGAGCGCGATTGTCGGCCTCGACGGTGAGCTCGAGCATGCGTCCGCGCTGATCCACACGCTGCACTTCGGCAACATCTATCGCACGGCCGTCGGCGCCAAGTCGTATCTGGCTTTCAACAACACGCGCGGCCCGGCAAATGCGCCGCTGCTGATCCCGATGATGGACAAGAACGACGAAGGCCGCCGTTCGCATTACCTGACGCTACAGTTCGCGATCGCCGATGCGCCGGCGCCGGACGAACTGGTTATCGCAATTGGCGGCGCGACCGGCGGCCGTCCGCATCACCGCATTGGCGATCGTTACAAAGATCTCGCAGAACTCGGAAATGACCTCAACAATCCTGCATCTGTCAAGTAATCGCGTCGCGCACTATCTCGAGCAGGGAACTGGGGAGCCACTGGTCCTGATTCATGGGGTGGGCATGCAGGCGCGTGCGTGGCACCCGCAGATCGACGATCTGTCGGCCGAATTCAGGGTGATTTCGGTCGATATGCCCGGGCACGGCACGAGCACCGCGCTGGACGTGAATGCCGGATTGCAGCAATTCGTGAATTGGGCCATCGAATTCATCGAAGCACTGGACGCAGGCCCCGTCAATCTGGCGGGTCATTCGATGGGTTCATTGATTGCCGCGGGCGTGGCCGTCACACGGCCCGATCTGGTCAGGCGCGTAGCAGTTCTGAACGGCGTGTATCGTCGAACACCGGAGGCCCGCGACGCCGTGCTGCAACGCGCGGCCGAACTTCGATCGGGAACCATTGACGTCGAGACACCGCTCAGGCGCTGGTTCAACGCCGGGGAAGCGCAGCGCATCGCGGCGCAAATGGTCGAGTCCTGGCTGAAATCCGTCGATCTGGCAGGTTACGCCACGGCCTATACGGCCTTCGCGAGTGGCGATGAAGTGTACGCCGACGGCTGGCATACGATTGCCTGCCCTGCTCTCGTGCTCACCGGTTCGGATGATGCGAATTCGACGCCGGAGATGGCAGAACAGATGGCCAGTGCCGCCCACAACGGTCGTGCCGTCGTAATCCGCAACGAGCGCCATATGGTGAACCTGACCGCCCCCGAGGAAGTCAATCGCGCCCTGCGCGCCTGGCTGCAGACCGAGCATCTCGCCGAAACGTTGAAATCGGAAGTGTGATATGACCCAAGAGACCGCCAGAATCAATCCTCGTGAACTGCGCGATGCATTCGGCGCCTTCATGACAGGCGTCACGATTGTGACGACGGCAGGAGACGACGGCAAGCCGCTCGGCTTTACCGCAAACTCGTTCTCGTCAGTTTCGTTGGACCCGGCGTTGCTGCTCGTGAGCATCGCAAAGACGTCGAGCAACTACCAGACGTTTTCCACGACGGGACACTTCGCCATCAACATTCTCGCGGAAGGCCAGAAGGATTTGTCGAATACCTTCGCGCGGCCCAGCGACGATCGCTTCGCCGACGTGAACTGGCATCTGAGCGCGAACAACAACCCGCTCATCGGCGACGTCAGTGCGTGGTTCGACTGCACAACGCACACGGTGATCGATGCGGGCGACCACGCGCTCATCGTCGGCAAGGTCGAGGCATTCCACTCTGCTGGCTACGCGGGCCTCGGCTATTACCGCGGCGGCTATTTCACGCCCGCCAAGGTATCGGCCGAAGTGATCGCCGGCCCGAAAGTCATCGTGAGCGCGATCATCGCGCGGGACGACAAGGTGCTGCTCACGCGGGACGCGGACAACAGATGGCGTCTGCCTTCGAAAGAAATCGGCAAGGAAGGCGCCGACAAGGCACTCGCCGAGATCTTCGCGAAGTACCAGCCGGACGCATCGGCAAGCTTCATCTATTCGGCGTACAACAACACCGAAACCCACTACCAGTACATCTCGTTTCTCTGCAGCGCGCCGGATGAGGCCGCTGTTGCGGGCGAATTCGTGAGTCTCGACGAGATCGGCTCGAATCAGTTCCAGGACGCCGCCGTCGCCAGCATGCTCGAACGCTACCGCAAGGAAAGCCAGTTGAAGAGCTACGGCATGTACTACGGCGACCATAGCCAGGGCACCGTCCGCCCGCTTCTTTCCTGAAAGGTTACCCCATGCGTTTTTCACTTTTCGTGCACATGGAGCGCGTCTCCGACCAGACCAGTCAGAAACAGCTTTATGACGAGATGGTCGAGCTTTGTCAGATCGCGGACCGGGGCGGCATGCACGCCGTCTGGACCGGCGAGCACCATGGCATGGACTTCACGATCGCGCCCAATCCGTTCCTCAACCTCGTGGATCTGGCCAACAAGACCCAGAACGTCAGGCTGGGCACCGGCACGGTCATCGCGCCATTCTGGCATCCGATCAAGCTTGCTGGCGAAGCGGCGATGACCGACATCATCACCAACGGCCGTCTGGAATTGGGCATCGCACGCGGCGCGTATTCGTTCGAATACGAACGTCTGCTGCCGGGCCTCGATGCATGGGGTGCCGGCCAGAGAATGCGCGAACTCATTCCGGCAGTGAAAAAACTGTGGGAAGGCGATTACGCGCACGAAGGCGAGTTCTGGAAATTCCCTTCGACAACTTCGTCTCCGCTACCGCTCCAGCAGCCGCACCCGCCACTCTGGGTAGCCGCCCGCGACCCGAACAGCCACGAGTTCGCCGTGGCGAACGGCTGCAACGTCCAGGTCACGCCGTTGCATATGGGCGACGAAGAAGTCGAGAAGCTCGCCGGCCATTTCAACGCGGCATGCGAGAAATTCAGCGACATGCCTCGCCCGCAGATCATGTTGCTGCGCCACACCTATGTCGCGAGCAACGAGGACGACGCGCAACTGGCGGCCGACGAAGTGAACGTCTTCTATAACTACTTCGGCGCATGGTTCAAGAACGAACGTCCGGTGAGCCGTGGCATGATCAAGTCGCTGAGCAAGGAAGAAATCGCCGCTCACCCGTTCTACACGCCGGAAGCCATGCGCAGGAACAACGTCATCGGTACGCCCGATGAGGTGATCGCGCGCCTGAAGGCATACGAAGCGCTCGGCTTCGACGAGTATTCCTTCTGGATCGACACCGGCATGAGCTTCGAGCGCAAGAAGGCGTCGCTCGAACGGATGATCAACGACGTGATGCCGGCCTTTCAGTGAGGGCGTAATTCCATGAGTTTTCATTTTCAGCTTTATATCGACGGCCAGTTCGAATCGGGCGCCGCGACGTTCGGAAGCGTGAACCCGGCTACGGGCGAAGTGTGGGCGCAGATGCCCGAGGCCAGGAACGACGAGGTCAACCGCGCCGTGGACGCCGCCAGCCGTGCGCTGACCGATCCTGCGTGGGCCGGCATCACCGCGTCGGCCAGAGGAAAACTGCTGTACAGGCTTGCCGAACTCCTCGAAAAGGCTGCGCCGCGACTCGCTGAAATTGAAACCAACGATACCGGCAAGATCATCCGCGAGACGTCCAGCCAGATCGCGTACGTGGCGGAGTACTACCGCTATTACGCGGGCATTGCCGACAAGCTCGAAGGCAGCCATATTCCCGTCGACAAGCCGGACATGCAGGTCTGGCTCGACCGCCAACCCGTTGGCGTGGTGGCCGCGATCGTTCCATGGAATAGCCAGTTGTTCCTCTCCGCAGTGAAGCTCGGGCCGGCGCTTGCCGCCGGCTGCACGGTGGTGCTCAAGGCATCCGAGGAAGCGCCCGGCCCGTTGCTCGAATTCGCCCGCGTGGTCCACGAAGCCGGGTTCCCTCCGGGTGTCGTCAACGTGGTCACGGGCTTTGGCGCGCAATGCGGCGCCGTGCTCAGCAGCCATCCGAAGGTGGACAAGGTGGCCTTCACGGGCGGCCCGGAAACGGCGAAGCATATCGTCGCGAACACGGCAAATAACCTCGCCAAGGTTTCGCTGGAGCTGGGCGGCAAATCGCCGTTCATCGTATTCGCTGACACCGACATTCAAAGCGCCGTGAATGCACAGGTCGCGGCCATTTTCGCTGCCAGCGGTCAGAGCTGTGTCGCGGGCTCGCGTCTGTTGATCGAAGCATCCGTCAAGGACCAGTTTCTTGCGTTGCTGGTCGAACGCGTCTCGCGCATTCTCGTCGGCTTGCCCAACGACATGGCAACGGAATACGGGCCGCTTTGCACCGAGCGGCAACTGCGTAATATCGAGTCGGTCGTTGCAAGCTCCGTGCGCCAGGGCGCCAAAGTGTTGACGGGGGGCAAGGCTATCGAGCGCGCCGGCTTCTACTACGCGCCCACGATTCTGGACTGTACCGGTGTCGCGAACGCGGACAGTATTACGACGGAACTCTTCGGGCCGGTGCTTTCGGTGGATACGTTCGCCACCGAACAGGAAGCAATCGAAAAGGCAAACAGCACAGCCTACGGTCTTGCAGCCGGCATCTTTACTACCAATCTCACGCGTGCCCATCGCGTTTCAAAGCGCGTTCGATCGGGCATCGTCTGGATCAACACGTATCGGGCGGTTTCGCCGCTCGTCCCATTCGGCGGCTTCGGACTGTCGGGGCATGGCCGTGAAGGCGGATTCGCCGCTGCGCTCGAATACACGACGACGAAATCCGTGTGGCTTCGCACCTCGGACGACCCGATCAGCGACCCGTTCGTGATGCGCTAGACGGGCGCGCTCCCCTGCCGTATCGATTCAAAGCCGTAAAGGCTGCGCTGTCGCCACACGCATTGCGTTCGTGGTCGGCGCAGTCTGGTATAAAAATGGAGACATGATGACAAACCCGGCGAACGATAACAGCGTTCTGACCATCGAAAGCAACTCGATCGAGTATGTTGCGCCGGAAAACCGGCACGGCAAACCGGTCGATCTCTTCACCTTGTGGTTCTGCACGAATGTCGCGCCGCTGGCCGTGATTTCCGGCGCTACCTCAGTGCTGATTTTCCACCTGGATCTGGTGAGCGCCATTCTTGCCATCGTCGTCGGGCAATTCTTCGGCGCGATTTTCCACGCCCTCACCTCCGCGCAGGGGCCGCTCGTCGGCGTGCCGCAGATGATTCAGAGCCGTGCGCAATTCGGCCGGTATGGGTCGAGGCTGTGTGGAAACCCGGAACGCAGATTTGACGTGAAAAAAATCTGTTTCGACGACTATATAGCCGCGTTGCGCTCTCGGAATCAATCGATCAACTGAGAGATGT
>NZ_CAJHCR010000033.1 GCF_904848585.1 Paraburkholderia kirstenboschensis | reverse complement strand
GTCATGGCGGTCTCCACAGGCGGGAAAACCGCACCAGCATGCGCTACAGACCCTTGGGGTACGACATCTGTACTTTGCTCAGGTACGACACTACTACTTTGCTCCCACAAGGAATACGAATTAGAATGTGATCATTTGATTTATGTCAAATTGACTGGGCGAGTGGTCGCCTCACACGGGTGGCCGGTTGGTTCAGGTAATTTGGTTCCCGTTTTGCAGGCTGCGCAAAATCCGGCAAGCCTTATCTCTCCCACGTTTGCAGGCGCGTGGGAGTCCAGCCCCTGTGTTTTCTACCCCACACCACGCAGCGCCAAGTCCGGTGGCCGAACACTCTCTGGCGGCTATCCGATTGGCCCTCGCGTCGCGGGCATCGACCGCTAAATCGAGCCTCGGCGTCATGCGTTAACGTTTATCGTCGATGGCTATGGTGCCGTCGGCTCACAGTCGGCATAGCTGTCGTCCGTCCCTAAGAATCCGCTGCCTCAGACACCGGATATCGTCTAATGCTCACGATCTCAGTCGGCGCCCTCTCAATCGGTGTCAACTTGTTCACGTCGGTCCATGCTCAGGTAAGCAACCTGTTCCTGCACTGCCGCTACAACGCGAACGCGCAACATGAACGGCAGGCCGGCAAGCAGGCGTTCAGGTGTGGGAAACCGCAACGGGCAATCCAATGCTGGATCGCATTGCCGATGGTGCGCCGACTTGAAGTGGCGCATCATCTGCTCGCGCACGCGCGTGGGCTGGTGCGAATTCTCCGCCCGGTTGTTCAGTCGTTTGTGCCGCCGATGCTCGACGTTCAGGCCGGGTTCGTTGTTCGCCGCCGCGTAGCTGCGCAGCTTGTCCGTGACGATCACGTGTGGGCAGCGTATCCGCTCGACAGCGCCGGGTCGCGGCGACAATTGGCACCGGATCAGGTGGTCGTGACGATCAGCGGCAGGAAACGTTGGCTGTGGCGGGCCGTCGATCAGCACGGCGCAGTGCTGGTGCACAGCCGCCGCGACAAGGCGGCGGCCAAACGGCTGATGCGCAGGCTGCCGCGGCGCCACGGCTTACCGCACCGTTTCGTACGTCAGTTCGATTCCCCGTGCCGCCAGCATCTCCTCAACCATGCGCAGGCGTAGCGGGAACCGGTAGTACAGCCACACCACGTACCTGATAATGTCCGGCGGAAATCGATGGCCCTCAAACGAAATCGGCGCCTCGGCCGACGGCAAAACGCAGGCGGAAGCTTTCATCATGCCCCATTATATTCGTCGACCCGGCTTCAACTTGACAATACCAAGCTCGCTCTCCCCGAGGACGGCGGGTCGCCGCTGCGACGCGATGGCGTTTATCATTAAGGTATGGTCTGGCGACGATTGAGGGGGCCGCTCGTCGAAGCCTGTTGCACGCCGGCGCGAAACGGGCCTTCCCGACGCGCCGCGCTTAGCTTCGAAGCGGCGCGTGCGCGTTTTCTCGCGTCGCTGCATGCCCACTTCGACCCGTCAGGGCTAGATCACGTCCAACGAATTCGCTGACGGCGACCCGCCCGCAAGCCCCGCGGGAACTCCGTTTTATGCGTGGTCGCTCGGTGAACGGTTGCACATCGAGACGATGTTGAGCACCTGATGCGCGTCGCGCGCACGGCGCTCGTGATGGAAAACGACAGACTGTTCATGCACTTGACTTGCTGGATGGTCGGTTTCGGGTCGGGAGGTTCCATGCCACCGCTACGCGCTGTCAATCTTCTCCAGTCGAAGGAAGGTGCCCGACTCCATGGTCCGGAGCTCGACCGATGGCGCCGCTGGGGACCTTATCTGAGCGAGCGGCAATGGGGCACTGTTCGGGAAGACTACAGCGAATCCGGCACCGCATGGGAGTATTTTCCACACGATCATGCGCGCAGCCGCATGTACCGCTGGGGTGAGGACGGCATTGCCGGATTCGGTAACGACCCGCTCGACTGGTGCGTATCGCTCGCGCTCTGGAACGGCCACGATTCGATCATCAAGGAACGGCTTTTCGGGTTGACGAATGCCGAAGGCAATCACGGCGAGGACGTCAAGGAGCTTTACTTCTATCTCGACGGCACGCCGACGCATTCGTACATGAAGATGCTGTACAAGTATCCTCACGATGCGTACCCGTACCAGGATCTGATCGACGAAAACCGACGGCGCGGCGCCGATCAGCCCGAATATGAAATCCTCGATACGGGCGTGTTCGACGATAACCGCTACTTCGACGTCTGCGTCGAGTATGCGAAGCACACACCCGACGATATCGTGATGCGCGTGACCGTCGAGAACCGCACGGATCAGCGCGCGGCGCTTCATGTTCTGCCCCAATTCTGGGCGCGCAACAGATGGGCGTGGTCGGGCAAGCCCGGCAAGCCGTCGCTCACGCTGGAGCCGAATGCGGAGGAAGGCGCGCGCGTCGCCGCGCACAATCCTGCGCTCGGAACGATGATCGTGACGGCGTCGGCGCAACAGCCGATCGAGTGGCTCTTCTGCGAAAACGAAACGAATGTGCGCCGCATTTTCGGCTTCGAAGGAGCGGGGCCGTTCAAGGACGGCTTCAATGACTACCTCGTCGACGGCGATGAGCAGGCAATCCGGCGCGACAGGGGCACACGCGCCGCTGCGCATGTGTACCTGCAGTTCGCGCCTCATGAGCGTTCAGTGCTACATCTGCGCTGGCGTCCCGAATCGCCGGATGCCGTGCCGCTCGACATGGAAGCGCTCTTCGCGCGTCGGCAAGCGGAGGCCGACGAATTCTATGCGGCGCTTCAGCACGACATCGCCGACGCCGATGCGCGGCTCGTGCAACGTCAGGCGCTCGCCGGCATGCTGTGGACCAAGCAGTACTACCAGTTCGACGTGACGCGCTGGCACGACGGTGACCCGGGCCAACCGAAGCCACCGGGAGCACGCAGGCACGGTCGCAACGCGGACTGGCGGCACATGTGCAATGGCGACATCGTGTCAATGCCCGACAAGTGGGAGTACCCGTGGTATGCGTCGTGGGACCTCGCATTTCATGCGACCGCGTTCGCCATGATCGATCCCGACTTCGCGAAGAAGCAATTACTGCTGCTCGTGAAGGAGCGCTACATGCATCCGAACGGGCAATTGCCCGCCTACGAGTGGGCCTTCGGCGATGCGAACCCGCCGGTTCATGCGTGGGCAACATGGCGCGTGTACGAACTCGACCGCGAGGTAACGGGCGTTGGCGATCGCGAGTTTCTCGAAGTCATGTTCCACAAGCTGCTGCTCAATTTCTCCTGGTGGGTCAACCGCAAGGACGCCGAGGACCGCAACATCTTTCAGGGCGGCTTTCTCGGCCTCGACAACGTAGGCATCTTCGACCGGTCTTCGCCACTACCGACCGCCGGGCGCATCGATCAGGCCGATGGCACGGCATGGATGGCCTCCTACGCGCTGGACCTGATGCAGATCGGCCTCGAACTGGCGATGACGAACAATGCGTACGTCGAAATCGCGGTGAAGTTCTTCGAGCACTTTTTGTATATCGCGGAAGCGGTCAGTTGCAGCGAAGGCTGCAGGACAGGGTTATGGGACCGACACGACGAATTCTTCTACGACGTACTGCACCTTCCGGACGGTACCCGTGTGCCGATGCGCATTCGTTCGATCGTCGGGCTGATTCCGCTGTTCGCCGTTCACGTGCTCGAGGAGCGCGTGTACGGCCATCTGCCGGGATTGCGCGAACGGCTGGCGTGGTTTCTTGATCATCGGCCAAATCTGGCAAGGCTAGTGTCGCGCTGGACCGAACCCGGCAAAGGTAACACCACGCTGCTGTCGTTGTTGCGGGGAGACCGGATGACGGCGCTGCTGCGCCGCGTGCTCGATGAAAACGAGTTTCTCTCCAGGCACGGCGTGCGGGCGCTGTCCCGTGTGCATCGCGATGCACCATATGTCTTCGACCATGGGGGCGTGAGCGTCTGCATCAGGTACCTGCCTGCCGAATCGGACTCGCGCGTATTCGGCGGCAATTCGAACTGGCGCGGGCCAGTCTGGATCCCGGTCAACTATCTGCTGATCGAATCGCTGTATGAGTTCTATCGCTACTACGGCGACGAGTTTCGCGTCGAATATCCGACCGGATCCGGCAACCGTTTTTCGCTGAGCGAGATTGCCGACGACCTCGCGCGGCGCGTCACCACGCTCTTTCTCAAAGATGCACAAGGCGCGCGGCCCGTGATGGCGGCCTATCCGATGCTGCAAGCTGACCCGCGCTCGCAGGATCTCATGCTGTTCCACGAGTACTTTCACGGCGACAACGGACGCGGCGTCGGCGCTTCGCATCAGACCGGCTGGAGCGGGCTCGTCGCGCTGCTGCTCCAGCCGCGCATGATGAAGCTGTCCCACGCGGCGCCTGATGCTGCGTCGGCGGCCGCGCCAATGGCCGAAGACACCGCACCGGCCATGGCGCGGTAGCGTTTCGGCGGCTGGAAGAGGAGCACAATTCACGATGAATTGTTCGACCAATCCGAGCCGATTCTTTTGGTAACCGGCGTCGTGGCCGTGCCCCCGACGGGCAGCGTCACCCGGAACGTCGTCTGTCCGGGACGCGAATCGACCCGGGTAGGTACTGAGATGAGTTTGAATGTACTCGCCTACAATCTCACACGAGTGCTGAGAATCCTGGGCTTTAAGAAGACGATGAAGGCGATGCGGCTGGTGGGTGCGTGAACACTCGGTAGGTACTGAAACGAAGCCCTTAAACTCGTCAGGAATGCATCACAGGGGATCGGCTTCTCGTCGGCGGTAATAGCAGCCAAGGCGCAGTCAAACGCGCCCTTGGGCTCAGGGACGCACCGCATTGTAATACCATCGGATTTCCACACATCCTGGGTCGTCAAGACTCGTTCGCCGTTCCTAGAGGTCACGTTCGATTGCATCTCATTGCGAATGACAGCAAAGCGGTTTACTGCAGCCGCACGGAGGCTGAACGGCGAGCGTCAGCAATGGCCGAGACGCCTTATCCCCTCCCCTTCTCTCGTGCTTTTCCCGTCGCGCCTCTTTGCCGTTGATAAGGCGCGGTTATCACCGCTACGCCCCGGGCAACTCCGGTGGCGTCTCCCTACGTGCTGACTCGGATGGTTCGGATAGGACTTCGGTTTAAAAAAATCCGCACCAATGCCAAGCACCCCTACATAAAATGTCTGGGCCAGATTGAAATGTCGCAGGGCTGGCTAAATACAGATGTCGTGGGATCGTGTCGAGATTCTCGTCGGCGCGCAGCGGCCGGTGCGCATCGTACGTGCTTCGGGGCAGCTTCGCGAAACGCACGTTATAAGCCACGCCATCTGACACAGCGCGCGTGGTAAAGCCCCCTTGAAGCACCACCTTGAACTATTACGGGAGGATAAAGTGTGTGCGTCAACAATACGATTCCTTCTGCCATCGCTTGAGCGACAAGGAGCCGGTCGAACGGGTCCTTGTGAAGAGGCGGGAGAGCCGAGACGAACGCATGCTGTGCTTCAATCGACAGCTCTTCATAGCCGGCATCAAGCAGGTTCCTACGAAGAACGCGTGCATCGACCTGAAAGTCGTCCCGGCCAGTGCGCTTTTAATGACAATTTCTCAGATGCTGGCGACGCTGAAGTAGAGGGTATTGTCGGCGTCCTCGATGGCAGCGCGGGCTTCGTTCGACAAGGCAGGATCGTCAGCCGCAGCCCAGACCAGCAGATGAGTATCGAGCAACAGCCTCACTATGTCTTACCCTCAAACATGTCGCAGATCTCGGCCGCTGCCATAGGGTCGAAATCTGCAGGTACTTTCAATTGCCCCTTCAGGAACCCGATGCGCCGCGGCGGCTTTGCGGCTTCGGTATGGATGCGCACGACCTTGAGGACCAATAGCTTGCCGGGCCTTGGCGATGACGAACGGCTCGCCGCCGTTCACGGTTTCCTCGATTAGCCGCGTATTGGTCTTGGCATCGTGGATGTTGTAAATATGCATGGCAGCACCACATTAACTTAGTTTATCTCACACGATGAGCAGATAAGCGATACGACTTCGCGCCAGTACGGTACGTCTAGGGCGCTTTTCGCCTCGCAACCTCGTTGGTGCATACGGAGCACTGTGAGGCTCCAATGCGGTGCGGGCGCGTTGCAGGCGCTCGGTGGTCAGTTGCGGACCTGCGCCCTGCTTCCGTCTATGTGCCGCCTCAATAACTCGACGGCGCGGTCCGCCGCAGGATCGCGAACGGCCGAGAGAATCGCAATGTGTTCGTCGTAAGTGCCGTCGATGCAGTCGCCATAGACGAGCTCGAGCCGCCACACCACGCGGATGCGGTCGGTCACGCGCTCCATGGCCGCGCTCAGCTCGCCGTTGCCGGCAGCGACGACCAGCGCATCGTGAAAGGCTTCGTCGGGCGACACCATCTCGCGGCCGTCGCTAACACGCTGCGCGTGAGGAACGTTCCAGATTCGGTCGAGTCGGTCGAGCCTCTGCAAGTCGGTCGCGGACAAGTGCCGTCGACCCCAAAGAGCCGGCTGACCGAAAACGTCTCGATCAGCTTGCGTATTTCGTCCCGATCTTCGAAGCGCTTGAAGTCGATCGGCACGACTTCCCAGCCGCGGCGCACATGGCCGCGCATCAAACCGTCGCTTTGAAGATGCTGCAGCGCCTCGCGCGCCGGCGTGGGCGCAACGCCGAAGCGGTCGGCGATACCGCTTTCGGTCATGCGATCGCCGGGTAGCAGGCGCAGGTCGAAGATATCGTCGCGCACGCTGAAGCAAACATGGTCAGCGCGCGATGAAGGAGAGCGGGTCGGGTCTTTCACGCACGGGCCTAGAATGAACGGACCTTTTCGGCAGTGACTATCGGTCAGGGTCAAAACATCCGTCAAGACAAATTTCATGGCGCGTCAGGTGCGTTAGGGCCTCTACAACGACAACGGCGAGATTGTGCAACTGAGCGTGCTCGCCGACGACCTCTCCGCCGAGTCGATCAACGTGATCGAGACGCGCATCCGGCTCTCTTTTCCGGTCGGACTACGCCGGCCGCTCTACTTCGTCAATCGGCAAACTGCGTCCTGCACACCAGCCGCCGGCGCGGTCGACGACTACCGGGCGAAGGCGCGCCTCGTCGCGTCCACGCCAGAGACCGTCATGGAGCCGGGCCTATTGGGGGATCAACAAGGTTCATCATTATCCTCTGCCCTTTCCTCTGCAGTGCATAAGCGCCGAGCTTGTTCAGCCCCCTACCTCAACGCCTTGTTGCGGCAGAGCCCGCAGCCATCATCCCACACCGCAATGTCGCCAAAGACTGAACGAAGATATCAAAATCGTAATCAGGCTGTCAGTCTGGAGCAACGTCAATTGACGACAATGGGCTCATCGGTGCACTGCGTCGGGCATGCCCTGACGGGATCCGATCAACGGGCCGATTGGCAAACCCTTAGAGACTTCGGAGGAAACTGTGAAAAAGACAACACACGTAGCGATTGGCGCCCTTGCGTGTTCGATCGCGATGAGTGCCGTGGCGCAGACGCAGCCGACTGGCAAGACCCGGGCGGACGTTCGCGCGGAACTCATCGAGGCGCAACGGGATGGGCTGGTGCCTACGCCGAAGTACGACTACCCGCCAAGCGAAGCTGCGATTGAACGCAATAAGGCACTGTATGCGATCACTCACAATGGTGAAAAATTATCTCCTGTTTCAGCGGCGCCAACGCAATCTCCCAGTGAAACGGTGCAGTGACAAGCTTGCGAGGAACGTATGCGTCTGCGCGCGAATGTCGAACCTGGAGTCGAAGATGACTTTATTGAACATAGCACGTGATGGACCTCATGAAGAAGGATTTTGATAAAGAGTACGAAGAAACATGCAATGCCCGCCTCGGACGCATACGGATCGGCAAAGCCGGCGATTTCGGAAGACCGCGCAGTCTGTCGGCGGCGAAACCCGTGCGATGTAACGTAAGATCAATGGGCCGCGCCGTGAAGCGAGGCGCATCGTTCATGCGCAGGCATCTGTTCTTTCCCACCCAACGGCTCGCGAGCGAGCTAGCCTTAAAATCCCCCGACCGCTGCGAAACGATTCCATGAATCAATTAGCCTCCATTCGCATTTTCGCCAAGGTTGCCGACTGCCTGAACTTCGCCGAGGCGGCAAAGCAGCTTGGTATCTCGAATTCGGTCGTCACTCGCAGCGTGGCGGTACTCGAGCAACATCTCAGCGTGCGCCTTGTCAACCGGACCACTCGCCGGGTGTCGCTGACGCCTGCCGGCCAGTTGTATAGGGAGCATTGTGGCGAACTGCTCAGGCAGCTCTCGACGATGGACGAATGCATGGCAGTTGCTGCCGGTCAACCCGCCGGATATTTGCGTATCGCGGCGTCTTCTTTATATGCTTCGACCGATCTGCCCGAAGTACTAGCGGCGTACCGGGTGCAAGAGCAGCGTACGCAGTTCGATCTGACCGTATTCGATAACATGGCCGATGTCGCGGTGGCAGACTTCGATGTATGCTTCAGCGCCGAGCGCCACCTGCGTGATTCGTCGCTGGTTTGCCGGCCGCTCGCGCAGACGCGGGACGTAATTGTCGGGAGCCCCGCGTACTTCGCACGTCGGCGGCCGCCACGCACCCCCGAGGAGCTGTCGTCGCATGATGTGCTGGTCGCGTCGGACGCGCCGAGTCGTTACTGGGAGTTTCGTGACAAGCATGGTACTCAGCGCGTAGTGGTACGGCCGATTCTGAGCATGCAAAACCCACTGCTCGTAAAGCGCGCAGTCCAGGCGGGCCTCGGCATCGCCCGGCTTTCGCGCTCGCTCATTCAAGGTGAGCTGGCAGACGGCTCATTAAAGCCAGTGTTCGAAAACATCGAATTGTGCGGCGACGCGCGGACAGTGTGGGTGCTTTATTCCGGACAACCGTACATGGCGGTGGCGCTCCGCCGCTTTGTGGATTTCGTGGTAGAACGCTATCGCGAGAATCCACATGAAGACAAGCGCGAAACTGTCGCCCCCGTGGGGGCGGCACAACACCATTTCAGCAATACTGAACTGCAGTGGACGGGCATTTTGTAGGTCCTAAAGTGCGAATACCTTTCGTCAGATCCCGGCTCCACGCACCGGCGCGCGAGCTAGATCATGACGAGGTACTCAGGCAAACTTTAGGAATCTACACTCATGAAGCGACTCCTCATTGCGGGCGCAGCGATCGGTTGCACGATCGTCCCGATGGCCGCGCTGGCGCAAAGCAGCGTCACTCTGTATGGCCTGATCGACGAAGGTCTGAACTATACGAACAATACTAAGCAAGGTGCGGCTGTGCAGATGGAAAGCGGCTTTGCACAGGGCAGCCGATGGGGCGTGAAAGGCAGCGAAGACCTGGGCGGTGGCACGAAGGCCCTCTTTCAGCTGGAAAATGGCTTCGACGTCAACTCCGGCGCACTTGGACAGAGTTCGCGCATGTTCGGCCGACAGGCGTACATGGGTTTGAGCAACACGCAGCTCGGGACCCTGACACTGGGCCGTCAGTATGATTCAGTCGTCGACTATCTAGCCCCGCTTACGGCGAACGGCAATTGGGGCGGCTATCTGCTGTCACATCCGTACGACAACGACAACTCAGACAATTCGTTCCGACTGAACAACAGCGTGAAGTACACCAGTAACGCGTACGGCGGCTTTTCTTTTGGCGGTCTGTACGGTTTTAGCAATCAGGCTGCTGGCTTTGCTGACAACCGGTCGTATAGCCTCGGTGCGCAATTCGTCGCTGCCAACGTTTCAGTCGCAGCGGCGTACATGCAGATCAACAACCCGGGCGGAAACTCCGGTGGGTCGCTTGCAGCCGACGACACGAATTTTTTCGCGAGCCGCCAACAGGTGTGGGGCGCCGGGATTAATTACACGATCGGCTCCGCGATACTCGGCTTCGTATACAGCCACACGGCGCTTAGTAACGCGACGGGCTCCGTCTATGTCGGCAACTTCGCGAATACGGCTAGCAGCCTGAAGTTCGACAACTTTGAATTGAACGCGAAGTATCAATTCCTAAAGAATGCGTTCGTGGGAGCGATGTATAACTACACGATCGGTCACTTCAATAGCGCCGCCGGCGATTCGAAGCCGATGTGGCATCAGATTGGACTGATGGCGGACTACAACCTGTCGACGCGTACTGACGTGTACGTGCAGGGTATGTATCAGCACCTGGCGGGCGGCAGTGCTTCCGCGGCGCCGTTGAACACGGCGTTTATCACGGGTGCAGATTCGCCTTCGACGACAGCAAATCAGCTCATCACGCGCGTAGCCATTCGCCACCAGTTCTAACCGGTCCGCGCGTCATCGCACCATCCCGCGCCCACGCATCGAGAGTCGATACGTGGGCGCGCGTTCGTCCTCCTTTTGCATCAGTCAGACGTGACGCCCGCATCCGTCGGGCCCGTAGAGGCGGACGCCGTCACGCTAAACGGCTCGTTCTGGTACTGGATTGCGTAAAGCTCCTGGTTGCGGCCAACTCTCGTGGTTGGGGGCTGATAGTTGTTCTCCGGTGCCGGCAATAGTCCATCGGCGTGTGCCTGCACCAGTTGCTGGTGTACTTCGGCGCGCGTCATTCCCGGAATGGCGGTTCGGGCGGAAGCGCTCGAGCAAAAAGCAAGTCTGACTGCGGAGGGTGCGGCGACTGCAATGCTGGAAGGCAGCTTGATCACGCTTCTTCTACCAAGTTAGGCAATGTAGACATGGCCATGCTTTCCGTTCCGACGGCACGACCTGTCCTCTGTCTGACCACGCGGCTACGGATTTGCCATCTGCGTGCGGCGGCTGCCGATTGCATTCTGAATCGCGTGCGGTTATCCGGCAGATAATAAACTTGTATTGTGGCTGACCGGAACCGGTAAGCACTGCGCACATATACTCCGGAGGGATCTGGTGCAAATAGGGCAATCAATTCAGTTATCGTGACGGGCTGACCGATAAGAGGGCCACTAATGAGCAAGCGCCAGAACTTGAAGGAGTTGTTTGCGGGCCATCACTTTGACGGTGACGTAATCATCCTCTGCGTTCGCCGGTATCTACGCTACAAGCTCGGTCTGCGCGACCTTGTCGAGATGATGCCCGAGCGCGGCGTGGCTCTGGCCCACACGACGATCCCCCGTTGGGTGAAGCGCTATACGCCGGAGTTCGTCAAACGTTGGAATCGATTCGACACGCTCGCCGGACGGTCGTGGCATGTTGACGAGACCTATCTGAAAATTCGTGGCAAGTGGGTCTACCTATATCGGGCGGTTGATCGAGCCGGGCACACCGTTGACTTCATGCTCCGGGCGAAGCGTGATGTCGCCGCGGCGAAAGCGTTCTTCAGCAAGGCAATCAAACATCAAGGCCAGCCGCCGCAAACCATCACGCTCGATGGATACGCAGCGTCGCATCCCCCGGTGCGCGAGCTGAAGGTCGACGGCTTGCTGCCTGAGGACGCGCAAGTCCGATCCTCGAAATACCTCAACAATGTGATTGAGCAGGACCATCGCAACATCAAGTCCAGGACGGACGCTACCGACATCTCCAGTGCCCGCTTAACGCGCCTCCTCGTCAGGCCGTTCGTTGGTATCGCTTGGATACTTGGACTGTCCATAACGAATCAATAGCACACCTAGAGCTATCAGCAAGATGGCGCCGGCCGAGGCGACAAGATGCAGCTCCGTATTCGCGCCAGCGCGCAGGATAACGTCGCGCGCGATCGAGACCATCGCTATGTAGAGCGGAAAACGCACCGGCAATTGCCCCGCCTTCAGGTATTGCCCGACCATTGCGAACACTTCGAGGTATAGAAACATGAGCAGCAGATCGGTCAGTGTAACGTCGCCGGAGTCCGCCATGTTCCAGATTAGGTGCCCCATCGCTAGGGCCGTCCCGATGCCGATGACCAGCAAGCCGACCAGTTCGGCCATCTCTATCACTTGCTCGAGCCGCCTCTTGATGCTGTGGTTGAGAGCGCCTTCATACTTCATGCACATTGGTCCTCGTGGGGTTGGAATGGTATTGCAACGTAGCGGCTCGTCGGCACCAGTGCACCGAGTGCTTGCCACGCCTGCAGCGGACGCAGTGTGACCGCGCAGGGCGTGCCGTTGAGAAAGAGGGATAGTGACCAGTGCGGATAGACGCAGCACAGATTGCGGGCTTCACGCGGATCAAACGGGCAGCGCCCATTTGCAGCTGTCTCCCGCTCTTGGGAAACGACACCCGTTTGGCGTGGCGCACAGCTGCGTCACAGAGTCGCCACAGGTTTGGCATAGCAACTGGGGCAGAACCTGAGGGTATGTCGTGCGACGCGGCATCGATAAATATCCACGAGACGGCTGCTCCAAGATCGGGGACTGAGTTTGACGAGCACGTCGACTATGCGCTGAAATCGCGGTGGATCTGACCGATTCCAAGCAACGTATCCGCTCAGGTTCGAGGACGGTCTGTCGCGATAGGCGGCGTTTAGCCCGTTTACTCGAGGTATCTGTGGGACCGAGGGACGGCGAACCAGAGCGTGTGCGATCAGTACCCGCTGCTGCTGGCCTCCGGATAGTTCCCCGATGCGCTGGTCCGCGAAAGGCTCTGCATCCACGGCTTGGAGCATCCCGTCGACCGCCTCGCGGCGTTTTTTCGACGGTAACGGCAAGCCAAGCCTTTGGCCCTCGAGGCCAAGCGACACCAGATCCCGGGCACACATCCTCGATCACCAGCCGGCTCTGGTAAGCAACGCTACTGGAAGGCTGCTACGTGACCCTGATGTTCTATGCTTTGCATGAATTGCATCGCTGCTCTCATCGGGGCCGTTCATTCAAGATCACCGGTTCCATGTCCCGAACTGGCAAGGCGCGCCAAAGTCTGGTCCATTGGCAGCGCATATCGCAGGACCAGATCAGCAACGGCACACACGTCGTCTATGTGCGCATGCTGCAGCGAAACGAGATCACATCTGTCGCTGATGACAGCGACAATATCGTCATCGCCCGGGTACATCCATGGACTACCGTTTGCCTCCCTAAATATCTCCAGCTTCACGTGCGCTTCCGATTTGAAACCCTCAATGAGGATAACGTCTACCTCAGTTAGCAGCGGAAGCAGCTCTTTTAACTGGGGGTCCCTCTCGTATGGCATTTCATGGATCAAGGCCCAACGCTTCCGGGACGCCACCAGAACCTCGTTAGCCCCCGCTTGTCTATGGACGAACGAGTCCTTTCCCTGATGGTCGATGTCGAAATTATGGTGAGCATGTTTCACGGTCGACGTGCGAATTCCGCGAGTTTTCAATTCCGGGATTAACTTTGCAATCAAGGTCGTTTTTCCGGCTCCGCTCCACCCAACCAATCCAATCACCCGCATCACTCTGTAAAGCTCCGTAAAAGTGCAAACTCTCTCAGATGGTTGCCTTTGCCGCTGGCCGCCATGTTGCTCCGACTGGTCGGCACTAAATTGACTCAACGCTAATTTTGCCGGGCTGACCTGATCATGACCAATATTGCACCGATAAACATTGCGCTTGACAGCAAATAAAGTGCGGGTTCCGTGCGATGCGTCCCGTCCTTGATCCAGCCAATGGTGTAGGGACTAACAAATCCCGCGATCTGGCCAGCGAATTTACAAAGGCAACTCCAGCTGCAATACCCGAACCGCTTAGAGCCTCCGTCGGCATCGGCCAAAACGTGGTCAACGCAGTAAGCGCGCCAGCCGTGGCAAGGGTCAGTCCGAACATGGCAACTCCTACTGTTCCGCCAGCCTCTGCGGCCAAAATCAGGCCCGCGACGCCTACGACCACCATTGGCAAACTCAGATGCCATCTCCGTTCGTTTCGTTGATGTGTATTCGACCAAGTATCCGAAGGCGCTAGCCAGCGACTTCATCGCGAATGCGCCATCATGGGGAATTCGACGACACAGTAGAGGCCTACCTGTCTATTCCGCAATTTGTCGATGGAATGAAGCCAGACGCGAACTCATCTGGATCCTGAATAAAGCATCGGTAAACTCTTTGGTAATTCTGGGAGTGACCGTGTAAAACGCCCCTAGTCGCGGTCAAACACCGGGCGGCGCCGTTTTCAGATGCGCAGGTGAAAACGGAGGCGTGTCTTTCTGTGTCGTATGGCTGGGGCCCAAAGTCCCCAACTCTGCGAAACGGTGCGTGCCATTCCGATCCATCATCGAAGAAGTCCATGCGTGCCCTCGGCGGCAACCTTTAAAGATTTGAGGCGCGACCCCTGCGACTCTCAGTCATGCACCGGAGATTCCGGCGAACTGTTGGTAGCGTAGGGGGGAGACGTTGGAAGACATCGGGAAAGCCCGACAGCAGTCTTCAGTGGTGGTCGATAAGGTACAGGTCTCAACACCCTCCATCCTTTGCATGACTGCCTGACGCTTAACGCGCGGCAGACCTGTCTTGAGAGCAAGTACCACCGCTGAACATGCAAGCGCGATTTGCTTCGCAACGGTGTAGCACTGGTTTTCATGGAGTGGCATATGGATCACCTCGATCGTTACACCTGACCGTTCAAAGATAAGCATAGAAGCGCCTGTGTGATGCGCCCCACGCGCGACCACAAGCACTCGTAATCAGGTGCCTCAATTCTCCGTGTGAAAATATTTTTGCGGTAGCGCCCACCGTCGAAATCAGAATTGCAAAATTGGGCCTACGATTGGCCCGTGCGTTTCAGTTATGCGCAAATATGCCGTTCGCGAATGACGTTGTAACGCCACAACGACCACATTGAACAGGGCGTCTTGTACTCGCTTGAACTGCCCAGGAGTTCGGGTCTCGCGCGTCCTTCATCACGGGCCCGGCACCGTGAATCATCGTAAGCGGTCAATTAAGGACGCCGGTCAGAGTTGTGACGTAAGACCGGTGACTCAGCGCAGTTCGGCGGACATGTTCGAGGGCAGTAGCCCGGCGTAGTCGTCGGCTGTCTGTGCGAGCGGAAGGCGCTGGAACAGCCATTGAGGCAACGATATGGATCGATGCCACCAGCCTTGCAAGTTTCGACCAGAGAGTAGAGGTTTGCACTCGTCTGTGAACGAGTTGATGGTCGTGCGCGATGCCGCTATACAGCGCGTACCCACCGTCATCAGTGCAGTGCCCGGTTTGACACCGGCATAGAGCTGCGCCGCGTGTTTCGCACCACGGCCAGGCGTGTAGGTGAACAGCCGGATGGGCGGCCCGCAGCCATTCATCTGTGCCCATACGTAGCTTTTGGTTGGCGGCTGACGCCCCGGTTTCTTGAGTACCTGGAAGGTCGTTTCGTCGCCGTAGATCAGGTCGGCCTCGAGCAGTGCATCGCGCATCAGGTCGATCACGGGCTGGATCGCGAGCCCGACGCGCACGACGCTTACGGTACGCATGTGGAAATCACGACGGGGCTTGCCACCACCGACCGCGTGATCGACAACCCGGGCGATTCGCTGAGCACTGGTCAGACCGTGCAGAACGCGCCGGCCACGCATAGCTGAGCTACCGTCATCGAAGGATTCGCCGATGCTTTCCCTGTCTCTTTCGCGCCCG
The DNA here is from genome assembly GCF_904848585.1 of Paraburkholderia kirstenboschensis. Classification (GTDB taxonomy): domain Bacteria; phylum Pseudomonadota; class Gammaproteobacteria; order Burkholderiales; family Burkholderiaceae; genus Paraburkholderia; species Paraburkholderia kirstenboschensis. The sequence continues at coordinate 10,768 of NZ_CAJHCR010000033.1, read as the reverse complement.
ATGCTGCGTCGTACGCTCGTGGCCGCGCTGCTCAGCGCGTGCTCGACCTTGCCCTCCTAACAGCGCCCGGGCGCGGAGATTCCCGCGCAATATATGGGCACCGCACCCGGCTGGACGCAGGCCGCACCGGCCGACACCACGCCGCGCTGTCCATGGTGGACGATCTTCAACGATCCCGTGCTGAACCAGCTCGAGGCGTGCATCAATGTGTCGAACCAAAGCGTGCGCAAGGCGCTTGCGCAGGTTCAGTAAGCGCGCTCGATGGTGGACTATCAGCGCGCCGGCTTCTTCCCAACCATCACCACCGGCGCCGCGCAGAACCGCTCGCGGACCTCACAGAATGTCGAAGGAAGATCGCTCGCGGGCAAGACCGTACCGGACTATTCGGCGGGCCTGGCGGCGAGCTGGGAGCCGGATCTTTTCGGACGCGTGCGCGATTCCGTGAACGGCGCGCAAGCGACGCCCAGGCAAGCGAGGCGGACCTCGAAGGCGTACGCCTGTCGATGAGCGCCGATCTGGCCGCTGACTATTTCTCGGTGCACTCGCTCGACACACAGAAGAAGCTGCTCGACGACAGCGTGAGCGCCTACGAGGCCGCGTTGAAGCTGCTGCAGCAGCAGCTGAAAAACGGCGCAATCGATGCCTCCGCCGTCGCGCAGGCCACGACAACTTGAAGCGACGCGCACGCATGACACCGACGTCGACGTAACGCGCTTACAACTGCAGCATGCGATTGCCACGCTGATCGGCGACCCTGCATCGACATTTACTCTTCCGCCGAACGGGTCGGCCGTCACGCCGCCGGCGATTCCGACCGGTTTGCCGTCGCAACTGCTGGAGCGGCGCCCGGATATCGCCGCCGCCGAACGGCGCGTGGCGTCCGCGAATGCACAGATCTGCGTGGCGCTAGCGGCGTTTTTTCCGGATCCGGTGCTGTCCGCGAGCGCCGGCCTCGAAAGCACGTTTTTCGCGCCGTGGATGAGCGAGCCGAGTCTATTCTGGTCGCTCGGTTCCCAACTGGCCGGCACGCTGTTCGACGGCGGCAGGCGCGAAGCCGGGTTGCAGGGCGCCACGGCGCAGTACGACGGCGCGGTCGCGGACTATCGTCAGTCGGTGCTAGTGGCGTTTCAGCAGGTCGAGGACAATCGGTCCGCCTCACATCCCTTCGCCGACGAAGCCGCCGGTCAGCAGCGCGCCGCCACGTCCGCGGACCTCTCCTTGCGGCTCACGACGAACCGCTTCAAAGCGGGCGCGGTCAGCTATCTCGACGTGGTGACCGCGCAGACGATTGCACTCGCGAACTGCCGTATCGCGGATCAGATCGCCGAGCGGCGGTTGTAGTCCAGTGTGTTGTTGCTGAAGGTGCCCGGTGGCACGTGGGGCGGTGCAGCCAGCAGCACGGCGGGGCCGGTTTTAGGCCCGCCGGACACACTCACACAACCCGCGGGAACATCAGCACGAACCGCGTGCTGCGCGCATCGCTTTCCGCATGCACCGAGCCGCCGTGCAGTTCCATGATCATGCGGACGATGGCGAGCCCGAGCCCGGTCGATCCGATGGAACCGGCGGACCCGGTGGCCCCTTTTGACGGCCCCGATGACGGCAGCGAACTGCGCGACGGATCGATCCGATAGAAGCGGTCGAAGATCCGTTCGAGATTCTCGGTGGAAATCGGCTGCCCCTGGTTCTCCACACTCACGCGCACGACCTCAGCGCACGTGCCCGCGTCCAGCACGATCTCGCCGCCCGGCGGCGTATACCGGATGGCATTGGCCAGCAGATTGCTCACGGCACGGCGAAACAGTTCGAGGTCCGCCGTCAGGCTCGCGGCTCCGCTCACACGCACACGCACATTCGCTTCTTCGGCAATCCCTTCGAAGTAGTCTGCGATATGCGTCAACTCCCGCCCCGCGTCGAACTCGCGCAGTTGCTTGACGAACTGTGGATGCTCTGCGCGCGCGAGAAACAGCACGTTCTCGATCATGCGCGAGAGCCGGTCGCACTCTTCCAGATTCGAGGCGAGCAGCGACTCGTACTCGTCGACGGTGCGCGGCCGGGCGAGCGCGACTTCAGCGGCGCCGCGCATGTTGCTGAGCGGCGTGCGCATGTCGTGCGCGAGGTCTGCTGTAAAACGCGACAGACGCTGGAAACCATGCTCGACGCGTTCGAGCATCGCGTTCAGCGCGGTCACTAGCGTATCGAGTTCGGCCGGCACGCGCGCCACCGCGATACGCGTATTGAGGCGATTGACCGTGACAAGGCTCGCGCTCGCTGCGATACTGCGCAATGGCCGCAACGCGGCACTAATCAGCAGGTAGCCGAGTAGCATGGCCAGCGCCACGCCGGCCACGCCCGCCATGTGGAGTTTGTCGCGGTAACGGTCCAGCAGGAGCCAGCGGTCGCTCATATTGCGCGCCACCAGCACGCCCGCCGTTTCGCCGTCACGTAGCCGCGCGTCCGTGAAAATGCCGCGGATGGGCGCGCCGTCGCGGCCGGTCCAGTCGCCGATATCGGTTTCGGTGATGCGTGCCGTCGCGGCAACGCGCGCGAGCGGCGGCAACGCGGCAACCGTCGCGGCACCGTTCGCCCCGTCTGGCGCGGCGAGCGCGCCAGCGATGTTGTGTTCGAGCGCCCGCTTGCCGTCGGGATCGAACACCTCCATCGACATGGCTTCGTTGCCGAGCACGGTGTTGGTCAGCCGCTCGCTGTGCTCGCGAACGCCCTGCGCCGAGTCCAGTTCCTCGGCGAGCCGCCGCGCGTGGCGCGCCGCGAGGACAATGTCGAGATTGTCCTGCGCCTTGATCTGCTTCTCGAGCGCGAAGTATAGAAAACTGCCGACGAGAACGAAAACCGCCAGCGTGGTGGCGCCGAATGCAAGCGCGAGCGCCGCGGCAAGCGAGCGGCCGCGCATCAAGCGGCGCCCTTCAGTTCAAGCATATAGCCAACGCCGCGCACGGTGTGAATCAGCTTGACGGGGAAGTTATCGTCGATCTTGGTGCGCAGCCGGCGGATGGCGACTTCGACGACATTGGTGTCGCTGTCGAAATTCATATCCCACACATACGACGCGATCTGCGTGCGGCTCAATACTTCGCCCTGACGGCGCGCCAGCAATTGGAGCAGCGAGAATTCACGCGGCGTGAGATCGATGCGCGTGCCGCCACGTTTCACGCGTCGGCGATTCACATCCATTTCCAGGTCGCCCACCTTGATGAGTTCGCTTTCGCGCGGCGGGCCACGGCGCGCCAGGGTGCGCACCCGCGCCAGCATTTCGACGAACGCGAAGGGCTTGACGAGGTAATCGTCCGCGCCGAGTTCGAGGCCGCGCACGCGGTCGTCGACATCGTCGCGGGCGGTGAGGAACAGCACCGGCGTGCAGCGGGTGCAGCGCGTGCTGCGCAACGTCTTGACAACGGTCCAGCCGTCCATGCCCGGCAGCATCACGTCGAGCACGATCACGTCATATTCTTCTTCCTGGGCGAGGATCAACCCTTGCGGGCCGTCGTTTGCCACATCGACCGCGTAGCCGGACTCCTCCAGACCTTTCTTCAGATAGGCCGCCGTTTTCAGCTCGTCCTCGATCACCAGGATTCGCATCGATTGCTCCGCTTTGCGTTAATGATGAAATCATACTGGCAAGCACACCAGCCGCTGATTGCGATCCGGTAATGCGCAGACGCACGGCCACCGGCCAGCATGACGCGAAGACCAGGCGCTGCCGCCCGCTTTCCCGCTGAACATGGACCTCCGCAGCTTTCTGACCGGTTGATGTGCTCAGGGTCTTACCGGCGACCCGATATCAACTTATCAAACGGCTTGGCGACTATTTTTGCCTGATCGTCAGCGGACATGGGCGAAACGCCAGCTTTTCTGGTGGCGGCGTCGCCTATGTATTGGAACATCGGTCCTGCGCGGTCGGAATCAGGCGGCCTTGTAGATATTGTCTGCGCCAGTCGAAGAGCTGATTGGCGTGCCCGTAATGGACTCAGCGATCTCCGCCACCGAGCGACCGCTGGACAGCGTCTCCTCGACACTTTGGCGTTTCCCATCCGGTGTGCGCCGCCGATAAGGCCGCGCAACCTTCGCTTCAGCAGATTCGCTCACTGTGCCCATGATTCCATTTATGGACACGGTGACGTTTGTGTCCGAAGCGAAGCATGCGTTGCGTATGACGGGCGTCTAGACGACGATGGTCGGAAGGTTCCAGCACACTGTTGCATCACCGGTTGAATCCGGCGTTGCTATGCGCAGAGTTTGGTAGTGCGCCACGCGACTGACCTGAAGTCATGTGCCCCACAACTATCTCACGTTGTAGAACGCCGACTTGCCCGGATAGCCGGAGCTATCGCCGAGATCTTCCTCGATACGAAGTAGCTGGTTGTATTTCGAGATGCGGTCCGAACGCGACAGTGAACCCGTCTTGATCTGTCCGGCGTTCAGGCCCACAGCGATGTCCGCAATCGTCGAATCTTCCGTTTCGCCCGAACGATGCGAGATCACAGCCGTGTAGGCAGCCCGCTTGGCCATCTCGATCGCGGCGAAGGTTTCCGTCAGCGTGCCGATCTGGTTGATCTTGATGAGGATCGAGTTCGCGATGCCTTTCTCGATGCCTTCTTTCAGGATGCGCGTGTTGGTCACGAACAGGTCGTCGCCAACCAGCTGGATTTTCTTGCCGAGCGTGTCGGTCAGGAGCTTCCAGCCTTCCCAGTCGCTTTCGTGCATGGCGTCTTCGATCGAGACGATCGGGAACTTGTCAGCGAGCGTCGCGAGGTAGTCGGTGAATTCCGCCGACGACAGTTGCAGGCCCTCGCCTGCCAAGTGATACTTGCCGTCGTGGTAGAACTCGCTGGCCGCGCAGTCGAGCGCAAGCAGCACATCTTCACCGGCGCGATAGCCGGCTTTTTCGATCGCTTGCAGGATGGTCGACAGGCATTCGTCGTTGCTGCCGAAGTTCGGCGCGAAGCCGCCCTCATCGCCCACCGCCGTGCTCATGCCGCGGTCCGACAGGATCTTCCTCAGCGCGTGGAACACTTCAGCGCCGCAGCGCAGTGCTTCGCGGAAGGTCGGCTGGCTGACCGGCACGATCATGAATTCCTGGATGTCCAGGCTGTTGTTCGCGTGCGCGCCGCCGTTGACGATGTTCATCATCGGCACCGGCAGTTGCATCGCGCCCGAGCCGCCGAAGTAACGGTAGAGCGGCAGGCCGGCTTCTTCAGCAGCGGCCTTCGCGACGGCCATGGACACGGCCAGCATCGCGTTTGCGCCGAGGCGCGACTTGTTGTCCGTGCCGTCGAGTTCGAGAAGGGTCTTGTCGAGGAAAGCCTGCTCGGAAGCGTCGAGGCCCATGATCGCTTCGGAGATTTCGGTGTTGATGTGTTCGACTGCCTTCAGCACGCCCTTGCCGCCGTAGCGGCCGGTTTCGCCGTCGCGCAGCTCGATTGCTTCGCGCGAACCGGTGGACGCGCCCGACGGCACCGCGGCGCGGCCCATGGTGCCCGACTCGAGCAGCACGTCGCATTCGACGGTGGGGTTGCCTCGCGAATCGAGAATCTCTCGACCGATGATATCTACGATAGTGACCATGGTTCCTTCTAACAATTGACCGCTGCGAATGCTTACTAGAGACCGCCGAGGTGAGGGGCTGATTACACGACTTTTAAGAGTGCGCGACACAGATAGACCCGTTACCCAACTGATGCTCACACCGTTGCATCGAGTTTGGCAATTTGTAGCAGATTGGTAGTCCCTGATTCTCCAAATGGCAATCCCGCTGCAATCACCACCGAATCACCTTGATGCGCAAAGCCTTCGCTCCCTGCGGCTTCGCAAGCGAGTTCGATCATTTCGCCGACGTCATGTGCGTTTCTAAACGGCAACGCATGGACACCCCAAACAAGGGCGAGTCTGCGAGCGACCAACACCGAAGGTGTCATCGCTATAATCGCTGTGGATACACGCTCTCTAGCCGCGCGAAGGCTCGTGAATCCCGACGATGTGTACGTCACGGTGACCGCGGGCTCGATTATCCGAACGACTTGCCGCAAGGCGCAACAAATTGCGTCTGCCGTTGTTGACTGCGCCTTGGTATGTGACGCATCTATTCCGGTTCGATACTCCGGATCGCGTTCGACCCGTTCAATGATCCGATTCATGACAGACACCGCGTCCAACGGAAATCTTCCACTAGCCGATTCTGCAGAAAGCATGACAGCGTCCGCACCGATGTAAATAGCACTCGCGACGTCGGAGGTTTCCGCCCGAGTTGGAACCGGCGAATCTGTCATCGATTCGAGCATCTGCGTTGCAACGATGACGGGCTTTCCGGCTTCCCGACAGCTCCGGACGATTCGCCGCTGCAATTCGGGAATCTGTTCCGCAGGCAGTTCGACCCCAAGGTCTCCCCGTGCCACCATAATCCCATCGCAACGCTCAATGATTTCGTCGAGATGGTCAATCGCAAGCGGCTTCTCAAGCTTCGCCATGATCCACGCCCGATCGCCGATGATGGCACGGGCTTCGTCAATATCTTCCGGGCGCTGCACGAATGAGAGTGCAACCCAGTCGACCCCGTTCTCCAGCCCGAACGAAAGGTCCTGGCGATCCTTGCGGGTAAGCGGCGATATAGGCAGCATCACGCCCGGAACGTTGACGCCCTTCCTGTCCGAGATCCGACCTGCGACGATGACGGAGGTTTCGGCAAAGTCACTACCTTTCGCTTCTACACGCAGCTTCACCTTGCCGTCATCGAGCAACAACTCTGAGCCTGCTTCGATTGCTGCAAAAATTTCAGGGTGCGGCAAAGGCGCGCGTTCACTATCGCCCGCTGTCGGATCCAGGTCGAGCCGAAACTTCTGACCGACCGAAAGCTCGACCGCTCCGGCCTGAAACGTTCCAAGCCGAAGCTTCGGTCCCTGCAGATCCAGGAGCACGCCGATCGGCCGACCGGATTCCTTTTCGAGGTTTCTGATGGCGGAGAGCCGTTGTAAGTGATCTTCGTGGCTCCCGTGGCTGAAATTGAGCCTGAATACGTCGACGCCAGCATCGAATAGCCGTTGGATCATTCCGCTTTCTGAGCTAGCCGGACCAAGAGTTGCGACGATTTTTGCATTGCGAGACCGCTTCATTTCAATTCTCCTGCTGATGGTCAGCGCTTATCGGAAGTACTAGAACAGCGCGAAAGTCATTCACATTCGTCAGCGTCGGCCCACAAATGACCGAGTCACCAAGCCCTCTGAAAAAGGTGTGACCGTCGTTGTTATCAAGACTCGCCTGGGGGTTCATCCCGCTCGCCCAGGCACGGTCTAACGTATTGGGTGAGATAATGGCCCCTGCTATCTCGTCGCGACCGTCAACACCGTCGGTATCACAGGCGATTGCATGCACCCCATCTTCGCCCTCCAGGGCAATGGCAAGCGACAAGAGGAATTCGACATTTCGTCCACCACGCCCGTCGCCCTTCACCGACACGGTGGTCTCGCCGCCGGAGAGCAAAATACATGGTGTCTTAAAGGGCTGATTATGTCGGGCGACCTGGAGAGCAATTCCCGCCATGACCTTCCCGACATCTCGTGCCTCACCTTCTATCCGGTCGCTCAATATGTAGCAAGGAATCCCTGCAGCCTTCGCAACCTCCGCCGCAGCCTCAAGCGCAATCTGTGGGGCGGCGATTATCTGATAGTCCGAACTCGCCAAAGAGGGGTTACCTGGCTTTATCGATTCTCCCGCCCCGCTCTCCAGGATCTGCATGGCGGCCAGTGGCATCTCAATGGCGTACCGTCGGACAATGTTCAACGCGTCCGCGCAGGTCGACGGGTCAGCAACAGTTGGGCCGGATCCGATATCGACCGGTGAGTCACCGGGTACATCCGAGATCAACAGCGTCAATAGTTGCGCCGGATGACATGCGGCAGCAAGACGCCCTCCCTTCACAGCCGAGAGGTGGCGACGAACACAGTTGATTTCGCTAATCGCAGCGCCCGAATTGAGCAGCGCACGGTTGATATTCTTCTTTTCTTCCAAGGTTAATGGATCAAGCGGTAAAGACAGCAGCGATGACGCGCCTCCAGACATAAGGCAAATTACGAGATCGTCTTCGTTCAGCCCGCTTACCAGGTCGAGCACGGTCTGGGTTCCGCGTAAGCCATTAATATCGGGAACTGGATGCGCAGCTTCGACTATCTCGATCCGGTCGCATTGGACCGCATACCCATATCGCGTCACCACCATACCCGTCAGTTCACCAGGCCAAATCTTTTCGAGCGCACTGGCCATCGAAGCTGATGCCTTTCCCGCGCCGATCACTATCGTTCTACCCTTTGGCGGAGGTGGCAGAAACGGCGCTATGCATCGCGACGGCTGCGCAGCAGCCACAGCAGCCGAAAACATTTTGTTAAGCAACTCGCGTGGCTCGTTCTTCATTGCAGTATGTGGCTCATTTGGCATAGGGCGATGACTCGATGCTCGCGCGTGAACATCGAATCGTCGCAAAAATTACGGAACGTGGTGGGCATTGGCAGCGTTTACGAGACTTGGGAATTTGCCATGATTTCAAGCGCGCGCACCATCGCCGAGTGATCCCATGCTTTGCCGCCGTTCGCTGCGCATACGCTGAACAGTTGCTGCGCACTTGCCGTGTTCGGCAGCGCGATGCCCAGCTTGCGTGCACCATCGAGTGCGAGGTTCAGGTCCTTCTGATGGAGCTCGATACGGAAACCCGGGTCGAACGTACGCTTCGTCATGCGCTCGCCGTGCACTTCGAGGATCCGCGAAGAGGCGAAACCGCCCATCAACGCCTTGCGCACCCGCTCCGGATCGGCGCCCGAACGAGATGCGAACACCAGCGCTTCGGCGACCGCTTCGATGTTCAGTGCGACGATGATCTGGTTAGCGACCTTGCAGGTCTGACCTGCTCCGTTGTCGCCAATCAGCGAAACGTTCTTGCCCAACAGGTCGAACAGCGGCTTTGCGAGATCGAACGACTTTTGCGGGCCGCCGACCATGATGGTCAGCGTCGCGTCGCGCGCGCCGATTTCGCCGCCGGAAACGGGCGCGTCCAGATAATCGCAGCCGAGTTCGTTGATCTTCTTCGCGAATGCCTGCGTGTCAAGCGGCGAGATCGAGCTCATATCGATCACGAGCTTGCCCTTCGTGAGACCCTTCGCCACGCCGTCTTCGGCGAAAAGCACGTTGGCTACGTCAGGCGTATCCGGCACCATGATGATGACAATGTCCGCAGCTTGCGCGACCGCGGTCGAATTGGCGACCATGCTCGCCGTCTTGCCCAGATCTTCCGGCACCGGATACGCGCCGTTCACGAACAGAGAGTGACCGCCCTTCTTGACGAGGTTGCGCGCCATGTGCGCGCCCATGATGCCGAGGCCGATGAAACCAATCTTTGCCATGAGGTATGTTTCCAGATCGTAAGCTTCGAAAATCTGCAGCTCTGTTCGCTGCGACTTGGGTCGTCGCTACCCGTTCAACTGCCGATGCTTTTCAGCCAGCCCAAGCCTTCAGCGGTCGTCGTGTGCGGCTTGTATTCGCAGCCAATGTAGCCGCCGTAGTCAAGCGAATCGAGGAATTCGAACAGGAACGGGTAGTTGATTTCGCCGGTGCCGGGCTCGTTGCGCCCCGGGTTGTCGGCGAGCTGGATATGCGCGATCAACGGCAGGTTCTTCTTGATGTTCGCCGCTAGCTCGCCTTCCATCCTCTGCATGTGATAGATGTCGTACTGCAGGAAGAGATTGTCCGAACCGGTGGCACGGATGACGTCGATCGCTTCCGACGTACGGTTCAACGCGAAGCCTGGAATGTCATACGAGTTGCACGGTTCGACGAGCAGCTTGATTCCCTCCAGCTTCAGCGCAGTGGCGGCGAAGCGCAGGTTGTCAACAATCGTCGAACGCGCCTTGTCCGCGTCTACGCCCTTCGGAATGCCGACGAGGCAGTTCAGTTGCGGCACCTTCAGCGCTTTCGCGTATTCGATCGCGCGGCCGACGCCATCCTGGAACTCGCTCACGCGATCCGGCAGTGACGCGATGCCGCGTTCGCCAGCATCCCAGTCGCCGGCGGGCAGGTTATGCAGCACAAGCTTGAGGCGGTTCTGCTGCAAACGGTCGCTCAGTTCGGCAATCTTGTACGGGTAAGGAAAGAGAAACTCCACCGCATTGAAGCCCGCATTTGCCGCCGCGGCGAAGCGATCGAGGAACGGGACTTCGTTGAACAGCATGGTCAGGTTCGCTGCAAATTTCGGCATGGTGCCTTTCTCTCTGGTCGGTTGAATAGCGGATTCCGGGCGAACGGAAGGTTCGCCCGGCTCATGCCCCGTCGAACTCAATCCAACAGGCTGACGGCGCTCGGCGCATCGGCACGTGTCACAGCGAGTTCCTCAAACTCGTTGATCGCGTCGATCTCCGCACCCATCGAGATGTTGGTCACGCGTTCGAGAATCACTTCGACGACCACCGGCACGTTGAACTCGGAGAGCATCGACTGCGCTTTCTGCAGCGCCGGTTTCAGTTCCTCCGGCTTGAACACGCGAATCGCCTTGCAGCCGAGACCTTCCGCCACCGCGACGTGATCCACGCCATAGCCGTTGGTTTCCGGCGAGTTGATGTTCTCGAACCCGAGCTGCACGCAGAAGTCCATGTCGAATGCGCGCTGCGCCTGGCGGATCAGGCCGAGGTACGAGTTGTTCACGACCACATGCACGTACGGCAGCTTGAATTGCGCGCCGGCCGCGAGTTCTTCGATCATGAACTGGAAGTCGTAG
>NZ_CAJHCR010000032.1 GCF_904848585.1 Paraburkholderia kirstenboschensis | reverse complement strand
GCCGGTTCGCGATCTCGCCGGTCTGAGCGTCGACCCAGTACATCTGGAACACGTGCTTTGCAACATCCAGTCCGTATGTCGTAGCATTCATTTTGGGCCCTCCGTTCCTCATGTGGACGTGTCGAAACTCCACTCTGGCACATTGATGCCGATCGGTTCAGGAGGGCCTCTGCGTTTCTACCAGGCTCTGCGTCCCCGAAGGGAGGGCGGTGTCCATTCCATCTCGGTCGTTGCTCGTGGTGGGATTCACCACGCTGATCTATCTCGGGTTCTTCGTTTCGAACATCATTCTCGCGGGCAAGACGCTGCACGCCGCTATCCCACCGGTTCCCGTGCCGTCGCTCAAATCATCAGCAGTGACGGCGGCATGTACGGCTCGTTCAATGTGACGGCGATCGCACTGTACGTCTTCGGCATTGCGGTTCAGGTGCCGTTCATGGAAGAGAGCTTCTTCCACGGCCCTTGGGCGTCGCTGCTTGGCGGTGCGGACGTTTCCTGGATGGTCGGCCTCGTTGCGACGGCGCTTGCCTACTACCTGCTCGCGCCGACCAACGGTTCACGCTCCCCGCGCCGCGCTCCAGCAGGCGCCACGGCGTCCGAGTAGCCGCGCCCGTTGAATCGCGTGTATTGAATTGCGATCTTCAGCCGGCTCGTTGCTGCAACGAGCCGGTTCTGCGTTGCCGCTACGGTCTACGCGTGTTGCCCAGCGTGATCCGCGAGATTGAACACCGCAACGGCATTTTTCAGATCCATCGCGTGGTCTTCCAGCGACTGGGCCGCCGCGGCAGCCTGCTCGACGAGCGCCGCATTCTGCTGCGTGACCTTGTCCATCAGGTTCACAGCCTGGTTCACCTGCTCGATGCCTCTGCTTTGTTCGTCGGATGCTGCCGCGATCTCGCCGACTATTTCAGCCACCTGCCTGATCGCGAGCTTCACTTCGGTCATCGTGCCGCCTGCATCGTGCGCCTGCCTCGCTCCGCTCTGGATCGTCTCCACCGATGTGCCAATGAGCTCCTTGATTTCCCGCGCCGCCGTTGCCGAGCGCTGGGCGAGCGCGCGCACCTCGTTCGCCACGACGGCGAAGCCGCGTCCCTGATCCCCCGCGCGCGCGGCTTCGACCGCCGCATTCAAGGCCAGTATGTTCGTCTGGAAAGCGATGCCTTCGATCACGCCGGTGATTTCCGAAATCTGGTCCGAGCTGCCGCTGATGCGTTCTATCGTCTCGACCATGCCGTGCACCGCTTCATTGCCGGCGTCCGCCATGCTGGACGCGCGCGTCGCCAGTGTAATGGCCTGACGTGCGTTGTCCGCATTCTGGCGCACAGTTTCGGTCAGTTGCGTCATGCTCGCGGCCGTCTCCTCCAGCGAACTCGCCTGCTCCTCTGTGCGCGACGACAGGTCGAGATTACCAACGGCAATCTCGCTGGACGCAGACGCAATGCGATCGGCGCTGGAGCGAACTCCGCCCACGATGCCCGCGAGACTCTGGTTCATCGCCTTCATGGCCAGCATCAATTGTCCGGTTTCGTCCGTCGACGTCGCTTCGATGCGATTCGTCAGATCGCCTTCGGCGACACACGTCGCCACCGAAACGGCCTGTTTCAACGGCCGGGAAATCGTGCGCGATAGCCATCGTCCTGCGAGAATCGACGCGAGCACGGCAATCAACGACGAGCAGAGCACGCTAGCGTAAATCGAGGTGCGCAGCGTATCGAGCTGAGCACGATTCGCCGCCACTCTCTGCTGCTCATAGCTTTCCAGCTTTCCGACCGCCGCAATCAGTTTTTCGGTTCCCAGATATGAGCCGAAACTTTCGGTCAACGCGGAGAGGTCGCTCACGTTCACCGAAAAAGCGTCCACCTTCTTGCGCATATCCACGAGCGGGTAGACGACCGTTCTTACCCACGCGTCGTATTCCCGCTGACCTTCGTTGACCAGTGCCGCACCTTCGGGCGTGGGATCCATCGCGCGGAGCTTCGTCAATTTTTCGCCAAGGTCTGGGCGGTGATCGACGATCCATTGCCTGTGTGACGCCTTCCCGTTGAGGTTGTTCGCCAGAACCGCCCAGATGATGTTGAGATAGTCGCCCGTCCCGTCTTTCAACAGACGCAACATCTGTTCCGATGCTTCGATCTCTTTCTGCTTCTGATCGATGGCCCGAACGCTGTAAAGACAAACGCATGCGCTGACAATAAAAACGATGATCGCGCCTGAAAACGCGATGGAGATCTTGCTGGAGATGGAGGCGCTTTTAATAGTTTTCATGTTGAAACTGGCAAGTTGTGGTTGTAGTTCAGTCTCGTATCGGCCTTGCGCGATTGCCCGGTACCATCAGCACGGCGATTGCCGCCAGCAGACCCGCGGCAGCGAACACAAAGAAGTTCCACGCGAGCACGACGTCCCATTGCGCCAGAACGCCACCGATCAATGGTCCCGCGATCGCGCCGAAGCGTCCTATGCCGAGCGCCCAGCCGATTCCCGTCGCCCGACTGTGAGGCGGGTAGTACTGCGTGATATAAGCGCCAAGCAGCATGGTGTTGCCGATCGTGCCAACCCCCGCGATGCTGACCAGCACATACGTGAGCACCACGCCATGGGCAAACGGCAACGCGCATAGGCTCGCAGCCGCCAGCAGATACAACACGCTGACCACGCGTTTCGAACCGATGCGATCGGCCAACGCACCGCCGGACAGCGAGCCCAGCGCGGCGGCAAGATTGAGCGTCATGAGCAATGCGAGGCTCGACCCGAGCGGATAGCCCGCCTTGCGCATGAGTTGCGGCAGCCACGTGCTCAGGCCGTACAGGAGAAGCAGGCCCATAAACATCGCGAGCCAGAACGCCAGCGTGGCATGAATGAAGGAGCGATCGAACAACGAACGCACTGGCGCGGGGGCGCTTTTTTTAGCGATACGTACTGCGTCGCCGCAGCGCTCGTTTTCAAGCCACGCGTGCCGGATCCGCAGCGCACGCGCCAGCGACCGCGCTTCGTCAAAACGTTTTCGTGCAATGAGGAAATCGATCGACTCCGGCAAGGAAGGCCCCGCCACGAGCACCAGCAGCAGAGGCAGCGCGCCCAGGCCGAACAGCCATCTCCAGCCATGCGTCGGCAACCACGCAATCGCGAGCAGCGCGACGAGAATGCCGCCGAGCGAATAGCCGGTGTAGATCAACGCGTAGTTAAACGAGCGGCGGTGCCGCGGAGAATATTCGACTGTGAGCGCCGCGGCGGTCGGCACGACGCCGCCCAGCCCCAACCCGCCCGACGACAAAGACCGTGGGCGTGGGCGCCCGCGCCGCCGCAGCCATCATGGCCGAGAACAGCGCCACGCTGCCGAGTAATACCCAGCGCCGGCCGATCAGGTCGCTCACCGTGCCGGCACACATCGCGCCGATCATCATGCCCGCTAATGAGCAACTCGCAATCGCGCCCAACTGGAATGGCGAGAGCGACCAGTTCGTGCCATGGGTCAGCATGGGCAGCACGGCGCCGTAAATTGCGACGTCGTAACCTTCGGCGAGGATCATCGCCAGACAGATCGCGACGACGCGTATCGTTACCGGCAACGGTATGCTTACCGCGCCGGGTTCGGTGTGATCGAGCGCCGTATCGTGCAAACGGGCCGCGCCCGCTTCATTGTTTCTGGATGACCAGGTATTCATGTTCGAGCGTCCCCTTTTGCACCACGCCTTTTTCAGGTCAGACCGCCATGCACAGATATTTGACGACGACATAATCGTCGATGCCGTAGTGCGAACCCTCGCGCCCCATGCCCGACTGCTTCACGCCACCGAACGGCGCGACTTCGTTCGAAATCAGGCCCGTGTTCACGCCGACCATCCCGTACTCCAACGCTTCCGCAACCCTCCAGACACGGCCAATATCTCGGCTGTAGAAGTACGATGCGAGACCGAACTCGGTGTCGTTCGCGAAGCGGATCACCTCGTCGTCGCTGCTGAATCTGAAGAGCGGCGCGAGTGGGCCGAAGGTCTCGTCTTTCGCGACTCGCATGGCCGGGGTGACGTCCCGGAGCACCGTCGGTTCGAAGAAGCCGTGGCCGAGCGCATGACGCTTGCCGCCCGTGACAACGGACGCGCCCTTCGCGAGTGCATCCGCGATATGGGCTTCAACTTTCTGCACCGCCGCCTCGTTGATGAGCGGGCCTTGCGCGACATCGGGTTCGGTGCCGCGTCCGACCTTCAGGCGGCTGACCGCTGCGGCGAGCTTTTCCGCGAACTGGTCGTACACGGTGTCGTGCACGTAGAAGCGGTTCGTGCACACGCACGTCTGCCCGCTGTTGCGGTACTTCGATGCGATGGCACCCTGGACGGCCGCATCGACGTCGGCATCGTCGAACACGATGAACGGCGCGTTGCCGCCGAGTTCGAGCGACACTTTCTTGACCGTCGACGCGCACTGGCTCATCAACAGGCGGCCCACCGGCGTCGATCCCGTGAACGAGAGCTTGCGCACGACGGGATTCGACGTCAGCTCCGCACCAATCGCCTTCGGGTCGCCCGTCACCACGCTGAACACACCGGACGGCACGCCCGCACGCTGGGCCAGCACGGCCAGCGCCAGCGCCGAGAACGGCGTCGCTTCGGCGGGTTTGACGACGATGGTGCAACCGGCGGCGAGCGCGGGTCCAACCTTGCGGGTAATCATCGCGGCCGGGAAATTCCACGGCGTGATCGCGGCGCACACACCCACCGGCTCCTTCACCACGACGATGCGCTTGTCGCTCGACGGCGTCGGAATCGTGTCTCCGTACACGCGCTTGCCTTCTTCCGCAAACCACTCGAAGAACGACGCGGCATAGCCGATTTCACCCTTCGCTTCCGCAAGCGACTTGCCCTGCTCCGTCGACAGGATCAGCGCAAGATCATCGGCGTTCTCCATCATCAGATCGTGCCATTTGCGCAGAATGGCGCCGCGTTCTTTCGCGGTCTTTTTGCGCCAGGCGGGCCAGGCCGCGTTCGCTGCGTCGATCGCCTGACGTGTTTCGCTCGCGCCCATCAAAGGAACGTTGCCGACGGTCGCGCCCGTTGCGGGATCGCGGACCTCGAATGTTTCTGCGCTCGCGGCGCTTTGCCATTCGCCGCTGACGTAAGCCTGTTGTCGAAACAGCAGCGGGTCCTTCAACTGGGTTCCCAATTCCATGGTCATTCCTAAAGGGGTTGCGAAAAAGTGTCGCGCACCCCGATGCTGGTCAGGGCGCGCGATATCAAGCTGGGTCGAAACCGTGCTCCACGCCAAGACGGAGCACGCTGCTGTCAGAACTGGTGATACATTCCGATACGCACCGCGGTCTGATGATTGTTCGACGACGCCGATCCCACCGCGCCATCGAAGATGTCGGCATTCGACGCCGCGCCCGCTGCCTTTTGCCAGACGCCCATCGCGTATAGCGAGGTGCGCTTTGACAAGGCATAGGCCGTCGTGAGTCCCACCTGGTGGTAAATCGGAATCGACTGGTCGTAGCCGACGTTGCCGTGCGTGTACACGTACTGCGCACCGACGTACCACGCCGACGTCAGGTTGTAGCGGCCCCACGCTTCGTAGTTCGCAAAAATCACCGTGCCCTGTGTGCCGTTGGCGTCGTTGAACTTCGTGTTGGTGTAATCCAGACCGAGCGTCGCCGAACCCAGCGCGTAATTGATCGCCGCACCGAAGATCTGCTCATTGGCCGGATTGCCCACGTAGCTGAACGGGCCGCTCGCGCCAATCGCCGCGCCGGTGGTGTTGCTCACGTAATTTCCGTCGGTCAGAAGTGCCGCGGGATTCTTCGCGTACAGGTAAGCGCCCGCGATGTTGAACCCGCCAAAAGCGTAATTCGCCCCAAGGCTCCACAAGCCGGTCGTTCCGCGGCCGGGCGCGTTCGTATTGGTGAACGAATAGAGGCCGCCAAATGTCAGGCCGCCGATCTTCGGACTCGCGTATTTGATCGAATTGTCGACGCGAAAAGAGTTGTCCGTGTTGTCGATGTCACCTGCATGAACGAGCGGTCCCCCGAGTTGTCCGGGCGCGGTGAGCGGTTGCAGATAATCGACCACCGAATCGTACTGGCGCCCGAGCGTGACCGTGCCGAGATGCGCATCCGAAAGCCCTACGTAGGCCTGACGGCCGAACAGGCGTCCGCCCTGGCGGCTTTGGCCGTTTTCCGTGCTGAAACCCGATTCCAGCTTGAACAGCGCGCTCAGACCGCCGCCGAGATCCTCGCTCCCCTTCAAACCCCAGCGGCTGCCATAGACGCCGTCATACGTACCGTCGCGCATGCGCCAAAGCGAATGGCCGCCGCTGTTGCTGACGTAGTCGATGCCCTCGTCGATCACGCCATACAGCGTGACGGACGATTGCGCGTGCGCGTTCAACGCGACGAAAGCGCTCCCCGCCAATAACCACATAGCAATGTTCTTCTTATCACGACGTTTCATGCCTTCTTCTCTCCTTATCAAATGCGCTGCTAACCCGCCACGAAACGTGGGGGCGTGTGGGTGAACGTGCTTTTTTCTTCTGAACGCTTCGTCGTACCGAGCCGTTTTATATTTTCTATCGCCGCTTCTGCGCAAGGAGCAACGGGCCCGAAGATTACCCCGCGCGTTTCAGGAGCAAGAGTCCCTGCCCTTCAACCAACAGCTTCCTGGCGATTTCCGCCACCCCGCTGATGTGCGTGACGGCGGCGCTGTGCGCGGCGACCGCGTCCCCCGCGCGTATCGCGGCCAGGATCTGACGCATTTCCAGAACTGCCTGGCTGCCGCGATCGTCGGACGCGATGGTCAACGCTCGCAGGCGGTTGATTCTTGCCGTCAGCGACTGGACGATTTCCCACGCGACCTGTTTGTGGCCCGCGGTGAACATGCGCTCGTAAAACGCTGTCGTGAAGGACAGCACTGCGCGATAGTCCCGGTCGTCGAAAGCGAGCTGAATGCTGTCGATCAGTGCGTCCAGATCGTCGACGGTGCGTGTGTCGGCAAGCCGCGCACAGGCGGACGCCGCTTCGCCCTCCAGCAGGCCGCGAATTTCGTAAATCTCCGTTGCGGTCTTGAGATCGAGCACGGCAACGATGGGACCCTGATTCGGCAGGGTATCGACGAGCCCCTCCGTCTCCAGATGGCGCAGCACTTCGCGCACGACCGTGCGGCTCACGCCCAGCTCTTCACACAAGGTCCGCTCGACCAGCCGGGCGCCTGGCTGAAAACGCGCGTCCAGGATGGCGCTACGCATTTTCTCGAGCGCAAGCGCTCTGAGGGTGGTCGTTCGGCGCTCAACTTTCAGGGACGAGATCGGTTCGTGCATTGCTGTATCCGATCAAGCCTGCGCGAACAGCCTCGTGTCGCGCGCATCCCAGTCGATCCAGGCCTGCGTGCCGATGACGATCCCACTGTCCCGATGATCTCCCGCAGGCATCCGCACTGACATGTCCTGTGCCCACGGCGTCGTCACCGAGTAGTGCATGGCGTCGCCGAGATAGGTGATGTCTCGCACGGTAACTGGCAAGCCCGCCGTGTTTTTGGCCGCCCCGGCAGCGCGAATGCGGATCTGCTCGGGGCGAACCATCAGCGTGCCGTCGCCGCCCACCGAAAGCGTGGCATCGCCGGTGGCCGCGATTGCATGGCCGCTCGGGAAGACGGCGCTCGATTGCGCCGCGTCGCGCGCGGTGATGCGAACAGGCAGGAAGTTCGAATTGCCAATGAAGTTGGCGACGAAGCGCGAAGCCGGATTTTCATAGAGCTCTTCGCCGGTTCCGCATTGTTCGATGCAGCCCTTGTTGAACACAGCGATACGATCCGAAAGACGCAATGCCTCTTCCTGGTCGTGCGTCACGTAGAGAATCGTCACGCCGGTCTCCTGGTGGATGCGGCGCAATTCGAGCTGGATTTCCTCGCGAAGCTTCTTGTCGAGCGCGGACAACGGTTCGTCCATCAGCAGCACAGGCGGGTCGTACGCCAGCGCGCGCGCAATCGCCACCCGCTGTTGCTGGCCGCCCGAGAGCTGACCCGGCATGCGATCGCGGAACTCCGCGAGATGAAGCAGCGCGAGCATCTGCTCGACCTTCTTCTTGATCTCCGCCTCGGGGCGGCGGCGCACCCGCAAGGGGAAAGCCACGTTTTGCCCGACGGTGAGATGCGGAAACAGCGTGTAGCGCTGAAACACCATGCCAATGTTGCGTTTATTGGGCGCGACCGACAGCAGCGGTTTGCCGTCGAGCAGCACGCGACCCTCAGTCGGCTCCTGAAAACCCGCAACGATATAGAGCGTCGTACTCTTGCCCGAGCCCGACGGCCCGAGGAAGGTCATGAACTCGCCCTTGCGCACATCGAGCGAAACCTGGTCGATGGCAACGACGTCGTCGTAGGTCTTACGCAGGCGCTGGATTTGCAGGAATGCGGAAGTCATGGCTAATCACCTCATTGTTCGGGCGTTATCGGGCGCGGCGCAGCACTGCGCCCGCCAACATCAAAACGATCGTCAGTCCGACGAGCAGCGAGGATGCTGCCGCGACGACGGGAGTCAGGTCCTGCCGCAGCGTCGCCCAGATGCGCACGGGCAGCGTCTGCAAGGTCGGACTCGACATGAAGATCGACACCACCACCTCGTCCCACGACGCAAGGAACGCGAAGATCGCGGCGGCGAACAGGCCGAGTCGGATCGCCGGCAATGTCACGCGCAGCTTCACTTCGAGCGGCGATGCCCCGCAGATCAATGCTGCGTCTTCCAGTGCGGTATCGAAGCTCGACAGCGAGGTGCTGATTGAAATGATCGAAAACGGCAAGGCGATGATCAGATGGCCGATCACGAAGCCGGTCATCGTGCCGGTCAGGCCAATGCGCAGAAAGAACGCATAGAGCGCCACAGCCAGCACCACCACGGGCAGAACCATCGGCGTCAGAAAAAACGCCTTCACCGCGTTGCGGCCGCGAAACTTGCCGCGAACGAGCGCAAGCGATGCAAGAAAGCCGATCAGCACGGACAGCACTGTCACGATCACCGCAAGTTTGGCGCTCGTGAGCAGCGAGTCGAGCCATCCCGGGTCGGTGAAAAGCTGGCGGTACCACTCCAGCGTCCAGCCCGGCGGCGGAAAGATCAGCCACTGCGAATCGCCGAACGACAAGGCGACGATGAACACAATGGGCAACAGAAGGAAAAGTGCAACGGCAGCGCCGATTGCAAGCAGCGCCCAGCGCAACGCACCTAAACGGTCGAAATCGAGCAACATGTCAAAGGCCTCCAACAGTGGCGCGCGCGCCGCCTGTGAACCGCAGTTGAAGCGCGTAGAGCGAGAGCGTCACGGTGAGCAGCACGAAGGCGGCGGCACCGGCGAGACCCCAGTTCAACAACTCCTGCACCAGCTGGGCCACCAGTTCGGCGAGCATCATGTATTGCGCGCCGCCGAGCAATGCTGGGGTCACGAAGTAGCCGAGGGCCATGACAAATACCATCAATGCGCCCGATGCGATGCCCGGCATCGCCAATGGCACAAGAACGCGCCAGAAGGCCTGCCAGCGACTCGCGCCGCAGACCGCCGCGGCGCGCAGTGTCGAGGGGTCGATGCTGCGCAGCGTCGCGTGCAGCGGCATGACGAGAAATGGCAGCATGATGTACGTCATGCCGATCGTCACACCGATCAGGTTGTTCACGAGCGGCAGCGGCTCGTGGATGAGGCCGATCGCCATTAACATGCGGTTGATCGGGCCCGTCGACTGAAGCAGAACCATCCAGGCAAACGTGCGCGCCAGCAGGTTGGTCCACATCGAAAGCAGCATGATCGAAAACAGCAGCGAACTCAGCCTGCGCGGCGCAATGGCGAGCAGCCATGCGGTCGGGAAACCGATCGCCACCGTCACCACGGTCACGACGGTCGCGACCAGGAACGTGTTGCCGAACACGCGCAGGTAGGTGGAAGAGCCGAGAAGCTGCTCGTAGTTGTGCAGCCCCGGTGTGGGCTCCAGCACGCTGCGCAGCAGGAGCGAAAGCACCGGCAGCATGAAGAAGATCACGAGGAGCACGAGCCCCGGTATCAACAGGCGAATGTTGCGCCAGTCGCGACGCCGACGTGTGGGTGTCGCCGGCGGATGGGCCGCGGTACTCAGAACATTGGGCATGGTATCTCCTGCATTCTCCAGTTGCTGCTACGCGCCTTCTGCCTGACCGCCGCTTCGGGGCACGCCTCTTTCGCTAACGCTTATTTCGATTGCCACGCGTACCAGCGCTTCGCGATCGCGTCGCGATTGTCCGCCCAGTACTTCATGTCCAGGTCGATCTGCGAGGTCTTGTACTGGTCCGGCATCGTCTTCGCGACTGCAGCAGGCATCAGCGCCGCCGACTTCACGTTGATCGGCGCGTAGCCCGTATCCTGCGCGAACTTTGCCTGCGCCTGCGGACTCGTCGCGACGGCGAGGAACTTCATCGCCTCGGCCTTGTGCTTCGCGCCCTTCGGGATCACGAGCATGTCCGCGGCAGTCAGGTTCTGGTTCCACGAAACGCCGACCGGCACGCCCGTCTGTTCGAGCGCATGCAGACGGCCGTTCCAGAACATGCCGACGGGCGCCTCTCCCGATGCGAGCAGTTGCTGCGACTGCGCGCCGCCGCTCCACCAGACGATGTCGCTCTTGATCGAGTCGAGCTTTTTGAATGCGCGGTCGAGGTCGAGGGGATAGAGTTTGTCCGGCTGCACGCCGTCGGCAAGCAGCGCAATTTCGAGCACGCCAGGTGCGGACCACTTGTAGAACGTTCGTTTGCCGGGAAATTTCTTCGTGTCGAACAGATCGGCCCACGCCTGCGGCTGCGCGCCCTTGAAGCTCGATTTGTTATAGCCGAGTACGAACGAGTAATAGAAGCTGCCCACCGCATCGGCGCTCGAGAAGCGTGGATCGAGCTCGCCCTTCTTGACCACGGTGTAGTCGATAGGCTCGATCAGCCCTGCCTTTTGCGCGGCATAGGCAAAGTCGCCCTCGACGTCGACGACGTCCCAACTAACATTGCCGCTGTCCACCATCGCCTTGAGCTTGCCGTAGTCGGTCGGACCATCCATCAGCACGGTGATGCCGCTCCCCTGGGTGAAAGGCTGCGCCCAGTCCTTTTGCTGCGACGATTGCGTCGTGCCGCCCCAACTCGTGAACACGATGGGATCTGCGGCAAGCGCCGGCGTCGCCATGAACGCTGCCGCGCACAGCGCGAACAGCGGAGAAATCATCAGACTGCGGGTGCGGGTCATATCGGTATCCTTCAAGTCGGTTTGGTCGCGCTAAATTGACTGCGTGGTCGTCGAATCGGTCGTCTCTGCGGCCAACGGCGAAGAACGCGCTGGCTTCATGTTGCTGTTTTCCATCTTTTCCTTTGTCTCCCCACTGCGATGCCAGATTGATGGATCTTTTGGTGGATTAACCCAAGACAAGCCGGTCGTCGCAAAGCGTATCCGGATGACGGCGGCAGCCGTGCGACACCGGGCATCTCAATGCGTTGTCGCGAGCGTCTGGACTTGTCCCGCCTCTGTGTCGCCGACGTAGATGCCGAAGGCGTCCTCGCTGCGCTCGCGCACATAGCGCTGCAGCATCGAGCGCACGGCGTCGTCGCGCAGTTCGCTCCATGGAATCAGTGGCAGCGGGACGATGTGGATCGCACTGTCCATCATGGCCGCAAGGCTGCTGCTCACGCGCCCCCGGTAATAGACGTGGACACTCGCCGACGGACCGCTACCCGATTCGAACACGGCAAAAATGAAATCGAGATGCGCGGTGAGACCGAGTTTCGCCAGCACGCCGCGCAGGCTCCCCGCATCGCTTTCGGGTTCGAGCTTGACGCCGGTCGGCAACTGCAAACCGTCTTTCGTTTCAAGCAGCACCAGGCCGTCGCGATGTTCGAGAATCGCGCCCACCTGAGCGCGCGCGCCGGTTGCCGCGAGCGCGTCCTGCGAGAGACTGAAGTTCACGTAAGCGCCACGGCAGTAACCCAACGGCGACGAATTCGTATGCACGAAGTCCACCACGCGCCCGATCAGAATGATGTGATCGCCGGCATCCACGATGTCGTGCGTCCTGCAATCGAACGTGGCCGCCGCGCCCTCCATGACCGGCGCGCCCGTTGCGCGGACGCACCATGAGACCTGCGCGAATTTGTCGACCGACTTCGATGCGAAGACGCCCGACACGGCCTTCTGCTCCCCCGCCAGCACACTGACCGCGAAGTGATTCGTGGTGGCAAAGACCGCATGGCTCGCCGCGCTCTTCGCGATGCACACGAGGATCAGCGGCGGATCGAGCGAAACCGAGGCGAACGAGTTGGCCGTGAAGCCGCGCGGGGAACCGTCCGGCTGGATCGTCGTGACAACAGTCACGCCGGTGACGAATGCGCCGAGAGCGCGGCGAAATTCGAGGGTGTCGAAAGTCTGTTCGATGATCGGTTCAGACATGGTCTTCTCCCACGTTCGTTGCATTTGCCCCGTTTCGTTGCGCTGTTTCGGCGAAAAAAGCGAGCAGGCGTGCGGTGACTTCTTCTGGATGGCTAACGTTCATCATATGACGCGCACCCGCAATCACCTCGGCCCGACCGAACGGCGCGGCCTCTGCCATCGCCCTCGACATGTCCGGACTCGAGTTCAGATCTAGCTCGGCGGTCAGGAACAAGGCGGGCACGGCAAGGCTCGTCAGCCGGCCAACGTGGACGTCGTCCGAGCAGGCGAAGAGACCGTAAGTCCGCGCATAGCCGACCGGATCGACCGAGAGCAGCAGGTGGCGCACCGCTTGCGCCGCCTGCGTCAGATGCGCCGGCACCGGGTCACCGAACCAGCGTTTGAGCGTGGCATCGACGCCAGCATTCCCGCCCCTATCTAGCGGTGCATCGCCCAGCGTCGCGGCGCGCGACATTACTGCTTCGCGTTGTGCAGGCGAGCGGTCGTAGACCGCGTTCAGTGCAGCGACGCTCAGCGTACGCGGCGCACGAGTCAGCGCGAACTCGAGTGCGACGAGTGCGCCCATCGAATGACCGGCGACGTGCGCCTGCTCGATGTCGAGGCCGTCGAGCAGGCGTTCGAGCTGGGCGGCGTAATCATCGAGCGTCGGCTCGGCCGGAGGCAGAGCACTGGCGCCGTGACCGAGCATGTCGTAGACCACGACTTCGTAGTTCGCCGCCGTCAGCGGCTCGATCTGCGACGACCATACGCTCTGATTCATCCCCACGCCGTGAATCAGGACAACTGTTGCCGGCGCTTCGCCCGACTTCGGCGCATGCACGCTGTAGCTCGTCCCTGCAATCTCGCCGCGCGCTGCGGCAAGCCTGGGCGTCCGGTCAGGATTCATTCGGCTCATGCTCCACAAGATTATGGTATGCCATACTACAGCAAACCTTTCGCGTCAAAATATTATGGAATACCATAATTTCGAACGGAGAACTGGCTGGCATGGACGTTGCCAGCGACACGCGGTTGACGGTCGGAGGCTCGCGCTGAAAAACCAGGATCGCCTCGCGGCCGGGTCGAGCGAAGACAACGCCGCGAGCGAACGGCGCGTTATGGGGAGTGGAGTGGGAGTGGTCTGGCGCTCGGAAGGAGCGCGCCGCGGAACCGCGGCGCAGACAAGCGGTGGAGAATCGTCAGGCCGTTCGCGTCAAGCTTCGGCCGCCCCTTCGCTTCGTTGAGCAAGCGCCGCAAGCGCAAGCTCCGCCGTGCGCCTGATATGCGCGATCGAGGCGGAAGACGCGGCATCGCCGTCGCGCCGTTCGATGGCATCAAGCATCATGTTCATCTCGCGATTCGACTCCTGGCTGCGTCCCGGCGTGGCTATCGTGAGTGCGCGTAATCGATTAATCCGCGCATTGAGCGTCTTGACCACGGCCAGGGAGACGGTCCGTTGCGCGCCCTCGAACAACGCCTCGTAGAAGTGTTCCGTGTAGGCGAGCACCGCTGGCAAGTCTTTGACCTGGAACGCTGCTTCGATCTGTTTGCGGATCTCCCGCAGTCGCCTCACGAGTTCGGGTGTGGACTGCTCGGCACACGCGCGTGCGGCATTCGCCTCCAGTAGCCCGCGCAGTTCGTATATTTCGCTAACCTGGCCGGCATTCAGTTGCGCGACGACCGGCCCTTGGCGCGCGATAACATCCACCAGCCCCTCGGTCTCGAGGTGCCGCAATACTTCGCGCACAATCGTGCGGCTCACCCCCAACTCGTCGCACAGCGTGCGTTCGACGAGGCGTGCGCCCGGCTGGAAATACCCCTGCACAATTGCGTCGCGCAGCTTGTCCAGCGTTAGCTCACGAAGGGTTTTGGTTTCGCGGACAACTTTAAGATCTGACATAAGTAAAAAGTGGACAGAGAAAGCTCGGGTCACACCATGGCGTGATCAGGAGCATGGAATGCCATATTATCCACCATAAAGGAAGAGTGACCGATTATGAGAATGTTTGGTATCCCGCATAACGCGTCTCTGGCCGGTCTTGCGATGGACCAAGCTGAACTGCTCACGGGTCGCGAGCTTGACATCATCTTCACATCTGAGCCTGGTGAAGACCAAGGCGGTTGGATACGACTCCGCTTGTCAAGAAGGGATCGGATTTGGTTTGAGCTGCCATCTGGATTTCCTGAGGGCGACGTAGCAGTAAATCTCGACGGTGGATTATGATATCCGCGGATTCGTTACCGCATTACAGTCCGCCCAGCGAGCCTGCTGCTATCCAGTGTGCCGCAAGTCGAATCAAATCCGTTGCCTAACCGTTTCGCGGGTTGCTCGCGTACCGGGCTACACCGCATTCAGGAAACTCTTGCTCAGGTGATGAGGTTGATCTACATGTTGCTCAAGCCTCGCGTCACGCCATGCGCATCTCGGGCCGTACGGAAAGCCACATGGCGAGCTGGGTGCTGGCCCAAATGAAACCGGCGAGTTCGCGAGCGACCGCGACCACCGCAATATTCTTCCGGTTGCCGCGCGAGAAGCTTCCGGTAGCGCCGGCACAAGCGCATCTGCGGGTCCCAGGCGCGGTCAACGATGGGCTTGGCGATGCCTTCATGGCGGCGCTGGATTTCGGGACTCACGCGGGCCGGGTGCTGGTAGCTCTAGCCCGCTTCCACCAGCAACTTTCTTGCATAGCTGTTGCCGTTCTTGGTGATGCTGCCCTGACGGCGCTTGTCGCCCGATGAGTGTTCGGACGGCGTCACCCCCAGCCGGGCCATCAGCTGGCGCGGGTGGGCGAAGCGTGACAGATCCCAGGGCTCCACGAGCATGCCCGCTGCCGTGGTGAACTGCATGCCGCGCATCGTCTGCAGGCCCAGCACGGCAGGATAAAAGCGCCAGTTGACGACGGCCTGGCGCAACGCGGCCTCCAACCGGTCGCATTGCGCCAGGCGAGCCTTGATCGTGCGCCTTTCCTGAGCCCGCTCGTCGTCGAGTCAATCGGCAGGCTCTCCGGTGGACTCATGCAGACGATTGGGTGGATGGCCGTCGTATGCGTGGGAGCCGCTGTCGCAATCCTCGTCCTGACGCTTGCGAAACTTGGACCCATGGAGTCCGTTCACGCAGCACAGGCAAACCGGGTCTCGGTCGGTTGACGTTCCCAGCGACCTCACAGCGCTCTCAAGGCAAACATCGCCATCACCGTTTCGACGCGGTTGAATCGATTGCTGCACGGGGTGCATTTTTGAAATGCAAAAACGTGCCATTGCTCTTGTCCGTCGCAGCTATCAGAATGGGGGTCCATAGGGAAAGCGATCGGTCGACAGAGGAGCAGTAATGATTACAGCAATCCGGATTACCGACACAGGCTCGCCAGATGTGATGACAGTCAGTACAGGTGAGAAGACCGACCCGGCAGCAGGTCAAGTCTGGCTGGAGCAGGAAGCGATCGGCGTGAACTATCTCGATGTCACCCAGCGAAACGGTGCCGTCCGAATCCCGCTACCATCCGGACTGGGGCTTGAGGGTGCAGGTCGGGTCATAGCAGTCGGCGCGGGGGTCGACAACGTCAAGGTCGGGGAGCGAGTCGCGTATGCGACCGGCCCCATTGGCGCATACGCAAGCGCACGTCTATTTCCTGCCGACAGACTTGTGCCCCTTCCCGACGACGTTTCCTGCGAAGATGCAGCGGCGGTGCTATTCAAGGGCATTACTGCGCAATATCTTTTGAAGTCAACGTTTCCGGTTACGCAAGGAACCACTGTCCTTCTTTATGGCGTGGCTGGCGGCGTGGGCCAGATTATGGCCTCTTGGGCAAAAGCGCTGGGTGCAACCGTCATTGGCGTCGTGTCGAAGGCGGCAAGTGTTCAGGTCGCAAAGAACGTAGGCTGCGACGACGTGATTGTGTTTAATCCCACTACGCTTGCCAATGAAGTTGCAAAGGCAACCGAAGGCCGGAAGGTCGACGTCGTCTATGACCCGATTGGTCGGATCTCCTTCGACGCTTCACTGAACAGTCTGCGACCGCGCGGTCTTCTTGTGTCATTCGGAGCATCGAGCGGCGCTCCGGATCCGGTGGACGTATCCACGTTGAACGCAAAAGGCTCGCTCTTTCTGACGCGCCCTTCGATTGTGGCCCATACGAGCACCGCAGCTGAATACCAGAAGCGCGCGAGGGATGTACTGTCCGCGCTGGCGGCAGGTACAATTTCGGCACGCATCTGGCGCACTTACGCGCTGGCAGATGCAGCAACGGCACACGCAGACCTCGAAACCGGTACGTCAGCAGGAGCGATCATTCTGAAACCATGATCCCGACTACGCTCGATACAACCCACGCAGACGAGATTGCCGCGCTACTTGCTGTCGCTTCCGAAGGTTCCTTTGTCGCGGCCGGCCGGCAACTGGAGCGTCATCCAACGGTGATTTCAAAGCGGCTCGCCGCAATGGAAAAACGGTTGGGTGTGCGGTTGATCGAG
Source organism: Paraburkholderia kirstenboschensis (assembly GCF_904848585.1). GTDB lineage: Bacteria > Pseudomonadota > Gammaproteobacteria > Burkholderiales > Burkholderiaceae > Paraburkholderia > Paraburkholderia kirstenboschensis. The sequence continues at coordinate 10,267 of NZ_CAJHCR010000032.1, read as the reverse complement.
CGGTCTACTCGGCATGTCAGGATGACGGATGCCGGTGTGGCGCTCGTCGAGCGCCTCCGGTCTGCCGTTGGCTCGATCATGGAGGCAGAACAGGAGGCGTCATCAGGTGCCGTTGAAGCTCGAGGCGTCCTGCGTCTCGCCCTTCCCGCTGCAATGGGACGTCTCTGGATCGGTCCAATGCTGCCCGAGTTTCTTGAGAAGCACCCGCAAGTCTCCATCATCGCCGATTACAGCGAGCGATTCGCTGACCTCATCGGCGAGGGTTTTGATGCCGCCATACGTATCGGTGAGCTCAGTGACAACCGGCTGATTGCGAAGAAACTGTGTGCCCACCACCGCATCCTCTGTGCTTCGCCGGAATATGTGGAACGACATGGTTCACCTGACGCTCCCAAGGATCTCCTTCGACACAGCTGTTTGAGGTTCACGCGGCTCGCAACATTCCCGGAGTGGCGTTTGGTTAAAGGAGACCTGCACGAGACAATTGTGCCGAGAGGCTCGCTGACCGCGAACGACAGCGAAACTTTGCTGGCCGCAGCACGCGACGGCGTGGGCATCCTCGGGGCAGGAGAGTGGCTCATGAGCCGTGATCTGAAGAGCGGCAAGCTGGTCCGGATTCTTCCAGAGTGGCAGCTCGATGGCTCTGGAGCGGTCTATCTTGTAAGGCCTTCTGCGCGATTTTCACCCGCCAAAACTCTCGCATTCAAAGACTGGCTGGTGTCCAAATTCGAAAATGGTCCGATATGGGACCATCCATTCCCTGGGTGCGCGTTCCAGCGCCTCATCCAGTAATCACAAACCTTGTACGGTGTTGTTTTGCTCAGGTTCGGTATCGCTTGTTCATTAGCTTCATCAGCTCTCTTCGCTGGGCTTTACTTCTATGCGACGCTCCTCGTCCCTCTTGATGGGAAAGAGATCTTTGCCTGGCGCATGCTTCTCACGCTGCCGTTTCTCACCATGCTGATGGTGGTAGGAAACGAATCACGATACATCACAGCTCTCTTCGCGCGAATCAAAAAAGAACCTTGGCTCCTCGTTGGACTTTGCGCAAGCAGCGCGCTGCTCGGCTCACAACAATGGCTTTTCCTCTGGGCTCCCATCAACCAGCGCGGGATGGACCTGTCGCTCGGGTATTTCATGCTCCCTCTGACCCTGCTGCTAGTGGGACAGATCTTTTACCGTGAGAGGTTGTCGCTGCTGCAGACTATCGCGACGGTGAGTGCTGCGCTCGGCGTGCTGCATCAGCTTTACTTCGTCGGCCACTTTTCGTGGCTCTCCCTTTTTGTGGCTGCGGGCTTCCCACTCTATTTTGCCGTGCGAAAGAAGCTGCGAACCGATAATCTTGGCGGTCTCTGGTTCGACATGCTCCTCACGTTCACTGTGGCGGCTTATTTCATTTTTAAAGATGCCGATATGGGTGCGGCCTTCCAGCGCGCGCCCGGCCTTTACGTCCTTGTGCCGTTATTGGGTATGCTCACCGCGGCCGCGTTCATGACCTACATCCTCGCGAGCCGCAAGCTCCCCTTCAGCCTGTTCGGCCTCCTCGGGTATGTTGAACCGGTACTCATTGTTTTCGTGGCGCTCGCGATCGGCGAGCGGATCAAGCCGGACGAAATGATGACCTATATTCCAATCTGGACCGCTGTCGGGCTACTTGTTGTAGACGGCGCGTTACATGTGCGTAGGCAGTTCTTTGGCTCACCAGCCTAGCCCTACCGTTTCTTGACCTTGAGGTGGGTGGGTTACGCCGCCGGCAGCTTCATACCACCTCGTTACCGAGATCGCATGCGCCGGCAGGGTACCGCTGACGGAACAGCCGGTTTCCTCGCTGGCACAGGCCAGCTGAAAACAATCCTTTACGCGACCTCACGTCGCACCCATACATGATGTCTAGTTGATTGCCAGGAGCCAGTCGCGAAAAGCAGCGATCGACGGTAAATCTGCCTTCTGAGTGGGGTAGGCAAAGTAATAGTTGAGCCCGCTGACATAGGGAGCTTCAAAAGGCACGATTAGATTGCCTGACTGCAACTCCTCCTCAACCAGGCATCGCGGAACCAGACCGACCCCGATACCTGTCGCCACTGCCTGGATCAGATGCGATGTCAATTCGAAGGTTGGTCCTAGATAGGAGCCGCGTAGCTTGACGTTACAAGCATCGAACCACTCCTGCCAAACGTTCGGCCGCGTAGCGACCCTCAGCAGCAACAGCGAACCCAGGTCGCGTGCCAATTTGATGGGATGTCGGGCCAACAAGTCCGGACTAGCGACAACAACAAGTTCCTCTTCGAGCAGGCGATGCGATATAAGGCCAGGCAACTCGCCGTTGCCGACGCCTATCACCGCATCCACGCCTGCCGTTTCGAGATCGAAATATCCGATTCTCGAATGCATGTGAACGATCACGTTCGGATTTGCGGCGTAAAACGAATGCAAGCGCGGCATCAGCCAACGCGCGCCGAAGGTAGGCAGCACCGCCAGATTCAGGATACCGCCCCCCGACCGATACGCGATGGCCTGCAACGTCGCATTCCGTAGACCCGTAATCGCGACACCCACGCCGCGCATATACATTCGTCCAACGTCGGTCAGTTCGATCCGTCGTCCTTTGCGCTGAAATAGCCGGACCTCGAGAAGCTCCTCCAGTGCTTGCACCTGGCGGCTGACCGCACTTTGCGTCAGGGAGAGTTCCTCGGCAGCCCTGGTGTAGCTCTGGTGCCGCGCCGAGGCCTCGAATGCTAGCAGCAGGGACATAGAAGGGGTAAGAGTACGCGGATTCATTCATAGAACTCATGCTTAGGCGGAAAATAATACGCTTTTTGGCGTCGCCACAGCAACATAGACTGGCGATACACAAGTTTAGCGTAGGCTTCAGAGCGCCTGCCGCGCGTGAAAATCACGCGCGGTCGCGGGATGATCCCCAATGTTTCAGATGGAGGAGACAGATGAACGAACCGACCCATGGTGAGTCGGCACCGTCGTGCGCCGCACCGCACGACGAGGTTGAGCTCCCTGCGTTCGACGTACCGTATGGCGCGGTCGATACCCACGCCCACGTAATCTCTGGCGATTCTGCCTATCCGATGGTGGCTGCAGCCGCACGCAGCTATACACCGCCGCCAGCTACTGAAGGCAAATATCTGGCCATGCTCGACGCTCTGCACATGACCTACGGCGTACTGGTCCAAATCAGTGTGTATGGCACGGATAACCGCTGCATGCTCGAAGTGCTGCGGCGCCACGCAGACCGCCTGAGGGGTGTCGCCGTCGTGTCTCCCGACGTCACCGACCGGGAGCTGGAAACGCTGCACGAAGCCGGCGTGCGCGGTCTGCGCATCAATGTACTGTTCGGTGGCGGCATCGGTTTCGCGGCGATGGAGACGCTCGCCCAACGCATCAAGCATCTTGGCTGGCACATGCAGTTCCTGATGGACGTTCGCCACCTGCCCGAACTGATGCCACGCATGGCGAGCCTGCCAGTCGCGGGCGTCATCGATCATCTGGGGCACATGCCCGTAGCCGCCGGCCTCGAGGATGGGGGCTTTGCCGCGCTGCGGCGCCTTGTCACCGATCACGGTTACTGGGTCAAACTGTCGGGCGCCTATCGCATCAGCGACCGCTTTCAAACCTTCGAAGACGTCACTCCTTTCGCCCGGACGCTGATCGACGACGCGCCGGACCGCATGTTGTGGGGAAGCGACTGGCCGCACGTATCCTTGAACCGCACGCCGGACACCGGCAGGCTGCTCAACCTGCTCGCCGAATGGGCGCCAGACGCAGAAATTCGCCGACGCATCCTGGTCACCAATCCCGCTCGCCTCTATGGCTTTTCGTGAGCCTCGAGAGCCGCGCCACCTGATTTCACAAGCACAAGCAAGGAGACAAGGACATGAGTTCCTATCGTCAAACGAACCCGGCCGAACGGCGCGGATTCATCGCCCAAATGAGTCAGACCGAACGTCGCACCTTTATCGCCGCATTCGGCGGCTGGGCGCTCGACGCTTTCGATTTCATGGTGTTTACCTTTGTCATTTCGACGCTGGGTACCATTTTTCACATCGACAAAGGGCAGGCCGGCATGCTGGCCACCGTTACCCTGCTTTTTTCGGCCGTTGGCGGCTGGCTGGCCGGCATACTGGCCGACCGCATCGGACGCGTGCGTGTCCTGCAGGGCACCATTCTCTGGTTCTCGGTGTGCACGATGCTGATCGGCTTCGCCCAAAGCTTCGATCAGATTCTCGTGCTGCGCGCGCTGCAAGGGTTGGGTTTCGGCGGGGAATGGGCAGTCGGCTCAGTACTGATCGGAGAAATGGTCCGCACCGAGTACCGCGGCCGCACTGTCGGCACGGTGCAAAGTGGCTGGGCTATCGGCTGGGCAGTGGCGGCCGGGATCTACACCGTCGCCTTTTCCCTGCTGCCGGACGAGTATGCCTGGCGCGTCCTGTTCTGGATCGGCGTCATCCCCGCAGTGCTGGTGCTGTTCATCCGCAAAAACGTTCCGGAACCCGAACTGTATCAGCGCACGCGCAAGCAGGAAGTGGCCAGCGAAAAACCAATGTCCGCCTGGTCCATCTTCTCGCCAAGACTGCTCAAGACGACGGTACTGAGCGCATTGCTCTGCACCGGTGTGCAGGGTGGCTATTACGCCGTGACGACCTGGCTGCCCACGTTCCTGAAGACTGAGCGCCACCTGTCGGTCATTGGTACAGGCGGTTACCTGTCGGTGATCATCCTGGGATCCTTTATCGGTTATCTGGTAGGTGCAGTTCTGACCGACCGCCTAGGCCGCCGGGCCAACCTGCTGATTTTCGCTGCACTCTCGAGCGTCACCATTTACATCTACACCCGCGTCGCACTCTCGAACGAGCAGATGCTCTTCCTGGGCTTTCCGCTTGGTTTCGCGGCCTCCGGCATCTTCAGCGGCATGGGAGCGTACCTAACCGAACTCTTTCCCTCCGCCGTGCGGGCCACCGGTCAAGGCTTCGCGTACAACTTCGGTCGCGGCATCGGCGCGCTCTTCCCGAGCCTGGTGGGCTATCTCGCAAACACGAGTGGACTGGGCGCGGCCATCGGCATGTTCGCCGGTGGCGCCTATTTCATCGTCCTCCTCGCCGCAATCTTCCTGCCCGAAACCAAAGGCAAAGAAATCTCCTGATGTCGTCCACCCATCCTTCTCGAAGCCGAAAACCCGTAACGGAGCAGCCCCTCATGATTCCGCGTCTCGATCGTCTTCCGCAGATCGACAATCTTTATCTGGAGTTCGCGACGGAACTGCGGATGCACGGTTTCGAGGGAGACATCCGCGGTGGGCACGCCGACCGTACGGCACTGGCTACCGACAACTCTATCTACCAGATCCTGCCTGCGCTGGCGGTCTTTCCCAAGACGCAACAGGATCTGATCAGGATCGCCCGTCTGGCCTCGAATCCGCGATTTCATTCCCTGCGGCTGTTTCCCCGAGGAGGGGGCACGGGCACGAATGGGCAATCCCTCGGTGACGGCGTTGTCGTGGACCTGTCGCGCCACATGAACCGCATAGTCGAGATCAACGTCGAGGAACGCTGGGCGCGGGTCCAAGCCGGTGTCGTCAAGGATCAACTGGAAGCGGTACTCAAACCGCATGGGCTCTTTTTCGCCCCGGAACTCTCCACCTCCAATCGGGCCACCATCGGCGGCATGATCAATACCGACGCCAGCGGCCAAGGCTCGTGCCGATACGGCAAGACTCGCGATCATGTGCTGGAACTGGTCACGGTGCTGTCCGACGGGACGCCCTGGACCTCCGCTCCTATCGACGATGAGGAGTTGGCGGAGATCAAGGCGCGCCCTGATCTAATCGGACGTTTGCACCGTACTGTCGACGAAATTCAGAAACGCGATGCCGAACTCATCCAGCATCACTTCCCAAAACTGAACCGTAGCCTGACAGGCTACGATCTCGCTCATATCCGGGATAGTCGAGGCCAGTTTGACCTCAACAGTATCCTGTGCGGCTCGGAAGGCAGTCTCGGCTTCGTCGCCGAAGCGAAGCTTAACCTGTTGCCCATTCCACTGTTCACGGCGCTGATTGTAGTCAGCTACGCGAGCTTCGATGCAGCCCTGCGCGATGCACCGCGACTCCTGAGACTGAATGCGACCTCGATCGAAACGGTCGATGCCGTCGTCCTACACCTGGCACGTGAAGACAATACCTGGCCTGCGATCCAGCGCTTTTTTCCTGATGCTGCTTCACCGCTTGAAGGCGTGAACCTGATCGAATTTGCCGCAGACGATTCTGATGCCCTGAACGCATCTTTGAGCGCTGCCCTCGCTTTGTTCAGCAGCGCGGGCAGCGCTTCTGGCGTGCTCGGCCATTCGATTGCCAACGGCCATGCAGAGGTTGAGATGGTCTGGGGTATGCGTAAGCGCGCGGTCGGTCTGCTTGGACGCCTGAAAGGCGCACGGCGCCCGATTCCATTCGTCGAAGATACTGCCGTGCCACCCGAGAATCTCGCTGACTATATCGCGGAATTCCGCGCCCTGCTCGACGGAAGAGGTCTGGTCTACGGCATGTTTGGGCATGCCGATGCCGGCGTCCTGCATGTCCGTCCAGCCATCGACATGAAGGATGCAGAGCAAGAAGAGCTCATTCGCTCGATCACCGACGAAGTGGTGGCCCTGACACGCAAATATGGAGGCGTGCTGTGGGGCGAACATGGCAAGGGGCTGCGCTCTGAATACGCGCCGGCCTTCTTCGGGCCGTTGTACAGCCGGCTGCAGGACATCAAGACGGTGTTCGATCCACACAACCAGTTCAATCCCGGCAAGATTGCCGCGCCCGCCGGGCAGGCACTTCTGCGTCTGGACGAGGTTTCGACGCGCGGCCAACGCGACCGCGTCATTCCGATCGAACTGCGCCGATCATTCCCGGATTCACTGCATTGTAACGGCAATGGAGCCTGCTTCAACTTCGATCCCGATGACGCAATGTGCCCGTCATGGAAAGCGCTCCGTGATCGCCGCTTCTCGCCCAAAGGCCGAGCCTCGCTGCTGCGCGAATGGCTATACCTGCTAAGCCAGCAGGGACAAGGCGATGATCTTAACGGGCAAACGGCGGGTGGCTTGCGATGGATCGCATCTCTTCCAGCGAGGTTTCGCCATACCGTCGCCAAACTCGGAGGCGAGTACGACTTTTCGCACGAGGTGAAGGAGGCGATGGACACCTGCCTGGCCTGCAAGTCCTGCGCGGGACAATGCCCGGTTAAGGTCGACGTGCCCGCCTTTCGGTCCAAGTTTCTGGCCTTGTACCACACGCGTTATCTACGCCCAATCAGGGACTTGTTGCTGGCATCGCTGGAACCTGCTCTGCCACAGCTGGCCAAGGCACCCCGGCTCGTCAACGCGCTGCTGGCGAGCCGCGTCGCAAAATCACTGCTTTGCCGCGTCGGCCTGGTCCGCGTGCCGATGCTGAGCGGTCTCGACCTAATCGCCGAAGCGCGCCGCGCCGGCTTCGCGTTAGCGACCCCGGCCAGTATCGCTGCTGTCGAAGCTCAAGCGCGCCGGGCTGTCATTGTCGTGCAGGACGCGTTCACCAGCCACTTCGAAACCGGCCTGGTTCTCGACACCCTTCGCCTGCTCGACAGACTCGGATTCCATCCGCTGCTCGCTCCTTTTCTGCCTGGCGGGAAACCTCTCCACGTGCATGGATTCCTCGGTCAGTTTCACCGCACCGCGGAGAAGAATGCGACGATGCTCAAGCGCCTTGAAAGCACCGGCATTCCCCTGATCGGCATTGACCCAGCGATGACGTTGATCTATCGCTCGGAATACAAGGAAACGCTCGGCGAGGCAAATTCGCCGCATGTCTATCTGCTTCAGGAATGGCTGGCCCAAGCGCTCGCATCAGCCGGGAGCCACATCTCGGACGACGTCGAACCGTATTTCCTGCTTCCTCATTGCACTGAGCGGACGAATGCGGCAGCTGCAATGGACAACTGGGAGCGCGTTTTCACGGCTTGCGGCGCCCAGTTGAACGTCCTGCCCGTCGGCTGCTGTGGCATGTCCGGCACCTACGGGCACGAAGCCCAGAACCGCTCAACCTCCGAAACGATTTACCAGATGAGTTGGGGGCCGACGGTGGCACGGCATTATGCCGGTGGCAGGCTGATGGCGACCGGCTACTCTTGCCGCTGCCAGGCGAGCGCCATTGATGCGGTCGCCCTGCCCCATCCGGTACAAGTTCTGCTCGCACTGGTCGGCGGCAGCGCCGCGGTGAAATCCGGTCGATGACTTGTCCTGGCGTTGTCACGTTACCGACCACCCGGCGAATCATGGGCGGGTGATCGAAATCAGCGGTCACGTTCGCCCAAATACGCGCTTCTCCGTCCACTACCTTGTCATGCGGGCCCTGCGGCCGCCCATCGAGCTAGCAACGATTAAGACGCTGTTGCGAAATTAAATTTTGGGTCTGTTAACTTTTTCGGCTTGGTGTTAATCTTACTGTGTCATAAAGTCACCGCGTCTCACCGGACTTCGGCAGCATGGGCATACGTCGAGACTGCGACAAGCCGCACGGTGAGTTGATAGCGAATGGTAGCGAGCGAATCAGCCGTGTGGCGTTGCGCGCGGCGGACTTCCCCTCGCAATGTAATCTTCGGGAACAGCAGGTGTCTGGCGTGCTGCGAAGTTTTTTTTGGCGCTGACCGGAGTGCCGGTAGCGAGACGTTCAGCGAGCAGAAACCCGTAGGCCGCAATGGCCAGGGCTGCATGGTGATGAAATCCGCGCCACCCTCGACCTTCGTAGTGCCCCAGCCCCAGTTCCTGCTTCAGATCCTGGTAGTCCCGTTCAATGCGCCAGCGCATATGTGCGGACGCCACGAGTTGCGCCAGGCCGGTGTCGGCCGGCAGATTGGAGAGGTAGTATTTCGTAAGCGGTGTTTTCTCCACACTACGGAAGAAGGTAAGCGATCCATTTTCGACGTCTACCAACTGACGCTCTGAGCGAGGAGCATAGGTGTCCACCTATTTTTTGAACCGACCCCGGAATGTTGGACACGTTGACGTTAGTGCTGCTTATATTTCATTCTATATTGGACTGGGCTAAGTCCTCGTAATCTTAGCTTGATTCGATCATGGTTGTAATAGTGGATGTAGTCTTTGATGCCGGCTTGCAGCTCGTCGAGGTTGCGAAACCTGTTCAGGTAGAAGAATTCAAACTTGAGCGTTCCGAAGAAGCTCTCCATCGTGGCATTATCGAGGCAATTGCCTTTGCGCGACATGCTCTGCCTGATTCTCTGCTGTTTTAGCCGACGGCTATAGACAGGCATCTGGTACTGCCAGCCTTGATCGGAATGCAGTATCGGCTTGTCGCGTGGCCCGAGCTTCGCGAAGGCCTTGTTCAGCATTGTGTTGACCATGTCGAATAGCGGACGCCGTGCCATCTCGTAGGCGATGATTTCGCCGTTGTAGAGATCGAGAACGGGAGAAAGATAAAGCTTCTGGCCGCCGACGTTAAACTCGGTCACGTCCGTCACCCACTTCTGGTTGGGGCGCGACGCACCAAATTTTCGCTTCAGTACGTTGGGAGCTATCTTGCCGACGTTCCCTTTGAACGACTTGTACTTCTTTGGTCGAATGCATGACTTCAGGGACAGCTCGCCCATGAGACGCTGTATCCTCTTGTGGTTGATTCTGTCGCCCTGGCACCGCATGGCAGCCGTTATTCGACGGTACCCATAGCGGCCCTTGTGCTGCTCAAAGAGCGCACGGATACGTTCCTTCAGGCTCGCATATTTGTCCCCGGCCTGCAATACCTTCTGCTGGTGTTAGCGGCGGTGTAAAAGCGACATTAGATGGCGGCGCAAAGTTGAGTAGAAGCGTCAACAACAGGGGCGGTTATGGGCCGCTGTTGTTAGATGATGGTCATCAGAATGGATCGTCGATGTTGCGAGGGTGAGGATTGTCGGGAGGCGCGCGTTGTTCGTGCAGCAGGTCATTGAGCGGAATCTGATAGTGCGCGGCGATACGCTCGCGTAGATCGTCGATGAGGAGCCTGTCAGATTTTTAGTGTGTCGAGGTCATGAGACGATAACGGAAATAACGTCCAATGACCGAAACAACAGTGACCAAGAAGAGCAAGAACCCGAAGGCGCCGAAGCTGTTCCCCGATGAGCTGATCGATCGTAAGCGCGCGATTTCCCACACCTAGCTTCCGATGCAGAGAAGGCACACGATTGCGTCCGCAACCCAATTTTGCGGACGCAATCCATGACAGACGATGACCTGAGCTTTT
>NZ_CAJHCR010000031.1 GCF_904848585.1 Paraburkholderia kirstenboschensis | reverse complement strand
GCAAGCTCAGCGCGGCCTTCGACCAGCCTGCAACATCGACCAGTTCAGTGGCCGCTCCACTTCAGGAAGAGACGTAGGGAAGACTGAACGTCGAGCGGCTGAAAGGGGTCGCGATATGCCGGGCGCATGAGGCACGGGTCGGCCAGCTACGGACGCTGACCAACGCTTTCAAGCGGACATCCGAACGTCGAATTTGCCCCAGACAGCTGACCTTCGCGCGCGGATTGCCAGATAGAATGGGCCCTAGCTGCACGATCCGATTGTCGATTTGTTCTCTTGATGGACCGGCTGGATGAAGGCTACGAACCGCCTGGGTCGCTTTAAGCCTTCCATGGCTTCGGCAGCCCGGACAGGATATTCTTCTTTGTCACCCAATAGGCGCGCACGGGGCGGCCTTCTGACTTGACATGGAAACTCGCCGCACCGGGCGGACCACAACTGGACGGAAACCAGCGATGCGCACCAATGGACCAACGAACTGTCGCCCGCCCGTATGCCATTGAGCCACTTGTTGTTACCGCCGGAGCCGCCCAAGCTTGCGCCGGGCATCGTGCACAGCAATTTCAGCGTGCAAGGCGACGCCCGTCACAGCTTCCTCGCCTGGCAGGAGCGCATGAATCCGGTCTACGACATCCAGGCTGCCTCGAAGCACGGTGACGAGACGTTCGACGCGGCGCTCTCTCGTTACACTATCGACAATCTGAGTTTTTTCGATTTCCGCACCAGTCCCAATCTGGCCGTGCGGTCGCTGGGACGAGTGTCGACGGAAAGCATACTCGACGTTAGCTTCAGCGTGTTCCTGAAGGGTCTGCCCGGCCAATTCCTGGGCGGCAAGCAACGGCGCGACGCACCGCAGTTATCTTCCGGGCCGACCATCCTCGCGCTGGACATGGATCAGCCGTGCACAGTCCGGAGTTTTCATAGCCGGATACTGCTGTTCTTTGTGCCGCGCGCCCTGGTCGAAAAAGCGTTCCCCGACGCCGCGTCGCTGCATGGCCGCCAGGTCGAAGCCACGACGCCCTTGACGCGCATGCTGATTGCTCATCTGGTCGCGCTCAATCGACAAATCGTCGGCCTGAGCAAAGACGAGGCACATCAGTCTTTTCTCACCGCGGTCGAACTGCTGGCCGCGGCATTCAGCCGACAAGCGGGCCTATCCGGTAACGCTCGCGCTGCGGTGCGCGCCGCAGCGTACGGACAAGTTCGGCGCTATGTCGAGGCCAATCTGCACGACCCGGATTTGTCGCCTGACAGCGTGTTGGCGTCGCTTCATTTGTCGCGCGCCAGCGTGTACCGACTGTTCGAGCATGAAGGCGGCCTGGCCACTTATATCGCCAGCCGCAGGCTGCGAATGGCGGCTGATGAACTGGTCCGCTTTCCTCATCTCGAAGTGCAGGACATTGCCTCGGGGCTTGGTTTCAATAGTGCGTCGAGTTTTACGCGCGCATTCCGCCGCGCCTTTGATATCGCGCCGCGGGACTTGCACGGGTATGCCCCGCTGCTCCGACGCGAACAGGACAGGCTGGAGCGACATGCTACCTGGCCGGCGGCAGGCACCACATAAATGCGCAAGAAGGTTGAGCACGCGGTGCTATCCGACTGCGGTGACTCCCGCGCCGATCGGACTGCGGTCTGTAAAGTCAGGTTGCCGGGAGCGGGTTGTAGCCGCGGCATAAATCGGCAGGAGCCGGCCAGGAACAATGGGATGGACTCCTCCTCACCCGACTGGTACACGGCGCATGATTAGCGGGGTACTTGACCGGTCCACAAGCAGGAACCCTAGATGGACATTATCCGCGAGCGCCCGTTTGCCGGATCGGAATCGCCACCGTGTTCTCTTATCGGCCCCCAGGCTGACGTCCGGTTTTCCCCGGCCGGCATCAGGCAGCGGTGCGGTTGCATATGCTGACCGATGCGTGCCGCTTGAGCAGGTCGAGGAGCCGGAAGACCCGGCGCCGCTGAACGGCTACAAGGTCATGTGTTTCCGCCAACCTGCCAAGGCGCCTTTCCCAATACTCGTGATCGAGCCCACGGAAAGTGTTTTCAGCGTTCACGCGCGTGACGTACTGGGCTATGCGTTCGAAGTGGTCGAGCTGCGCGTCGGCGAGGCTGGCCGGCAACAGGCCCCCGTCCGTCGAAGTCGGTTGTTTTTTTGTGCTGCTCATGGCTATCTCTGATCGTACGTCTAGCACCTTCCGCCAAAGCGATGCCATGGCCAACGTTCGCCCACGACATCGCGACGGCCCCTGAGTTTTCCCGGGCAAATGCGGGAGTCCCTTATCTGGTGGAACAGCCTTCTTCCGTACGACAATACCGCGGCTTCCTTGGTACGCTTTACCGTGTGTCTCACAAACTTCCTAGGGGCCGTGCAAATCGCGTGTCGCCTGATACGAACGCGGCGTCGCGTGTTAGATTCACCCGTAGAGCCCCTTGATTGACAAAATGTCCTCGGCCCGTCATTTCAGTGCGAGGGCTGGCTGCCGCATCGGCGCGGATCGGCCAGTTCCGGCCGATCGCCCTTTACCTCAGGCGGACATTCAGTCGAGTGTTTAGCAGCAGGCATGGGACGTTCGACTACGACAGTTGACATCGATCTGGCGAAGAACGTTTTTGCCGTCCAAGTGTAAATGTGGCATAGCGCGCACCGAGCTGAGGAAGCGCTCACGCGGAATCCCGTTGCGGAGATTCAGGTCAACTGTCTCGGTTACATGTTCGGAAAGGAGGCGTGCGTCAGCACGCACTTCTTGGCTCGTGAGATGTGGAGTGAACCCCTGAGGCTGGACCGGGGTTTGGCCAAAAACTAAGCCGCTTGCTGGGCGAGACGATCCTCAAATTGCGTGGGCGACAGATAACCTAGCGACGAGTGCATACGTCGTGCCGTTGTAGACGTCTTCCAGAAACACGGGAAGCCTGGACGTAACGTCCGCGAAGGTCTCGTACCCGGCGAGATAAATTTCCTCGACCTTCAGGGTCTTCATAAAGCTCTCTGCCTGCGCGTTGTCATACGGGTTTCCGACTGCACTCATTGAGCCGATCAGGCCGTATCGGTCCAGCGCTTCCCGGTAGGTCGCACTAGCGTATTGACAACCCCTGTCGCTATGGTGAATGCAGCGACCGGGCTCGGGTCGTCGGCTCTCAACCGCAACATCCAGTGCCGCAAGCGCCAGTTCTGTATCGATGTAACGGCTTACGGCGTAGCCGACGATGCGTCGACTACAGGCGTCAATGATTGCGGCTAGGTACGCAAATCCGGACGCCAGTCCGATATACGTTATGTCCGCCACCCACACCTCATTCGGGTTTGCTGGAATCCGGTTGCGATACAGGTTGGGAAAGACCGGATTACTGTGATTGCTGTCCGTTGTTCGAACGAAGCGGCGTCTGTGCTTAACACCCAGATGACGTTCACGCATGACCCGCGCAATCCGCTTGTGGTTGATTCTATAGCCTCGATGGCAGAGTTCGAGGGTGACCCGACGATAGCCATATCCAGGAAATTCGTCGTGGATGTCGCCGATCAGACCAACCAGCCGGTCATCTGATAGCGCCGCTTCGTGTGCCTTGGAGCGGTAATAGAAGGTGCTACGTGCGAGGGCGATCATTTTGCATCCTTGCCTGATCGAGCAGGATGCGGGCCGCTCACAATGGATGATGGTGCGCCGTCGGTCACGAGACGTAGCCTCGGACTTTTTTTAAGTAGATCAAGCTCCATCGTCAACTGTCCAACCTTGCGTTCGAGCGCGGCAACCTTCGCTTCGTATTCTGCAACTACGCTCGCCGCAGCCTCTTCTTCGTTTAGATCGCCACGGTCATACTGCGTCAACCAGAGCTGTAGAAGATTGGCCGAAAGCCCATGAGTTCGGCTTGCGTCACGGCGTCCGATCTTGCCTGTGCGGATGTCCGTGCACAATTGCAGTTTGAACTCGCCGCTATGGCGTCGATAAGAACCTCTTGCAGGCATGACCTTCTCCTTCAAGTGAAGGCCCAACAAGCGTATCACTTTCCGAACCTCGCCCGGTCCAGCCTCAGGGGTTCACTCCATCGATGTATCAATTTATAACTGCGCGCGACAGCTGGCGTGTCAGAGACTGATGAAATGCGGGACCAAAGAAGGTGGATGTCCCTGAGCCGTGCCGCGTGTGGCCGCAGCGCGCGATGCGTCGAACGACATAGATCCACGGAGGCCATGGTGACTGTTGTCAAGTTGAAAGTCCCCCTTCTAGCGCAGGAGAAGTCCATGTGTTGCTGGCATACCAGCGCCATGATGATCTGGCTTTACTGGCAAGGGCAAAGCGGACGCCAAGGGCCAATGAACACGCTTACCCCCGTTTATACGGCCAACACCGGTCTCTATCCGCAGTCGTTCATCACCCTCGCGCAGACCGTCGGACTCCGCCAGTTGCCGGCGCGTAACCAGTGGTCGAATCGGGATCTACTCCGCGCGTTGCGCGACAGCGGGCCGATCTGGTGTGCAGGATACTGGTATGGGGTGGGTCATGTGATTGTATTGACCGGTGTTGACGGCGGCACCGTCTACTTGAACGATCCCGACGGCGCACATCAGAAAACCGGCACGCTCGCCTGGTTCAACGAGAATCTCGCGAACAATCTCACCGGGTGCATGCAGGTGAAGAACCCGAAGACGTATTGAACGAACAGATAATTTGGATTTCCTCGCTTTTGGTTTCCAGCCCCCGTGGCTCGCAGCGGGGGAAACATTCGCCGCTGCGGAATGCGATTGTCGGAAATACAATACGCAACTGCCTCAGAAACTCCGAGGCCGACCCTCGGCCTACGTCGACAACTCGTCGGCCGGGACGTCGCGCGAATGGCCGTTCCAGTTTGCAACCTGCCACAGCCTCTCATTGCGTCGAAAGGCAACTGCGGGTCGAAGATTGACCACTGCACCAAGCGCAAAATCGATCTCCCTTCTTCGACTAGGAGATTGTCATGGAAGCGCTTAATTCTCCCGGCGCTTGTCGGGTGCCGTGGAACAAGGGGGGCTGACCGGCCAGAAGCCTTCGTTGGAAGCTCCGCGAGATCTGGGCGATTCGAACGAGACTGCAGATGTCGTCCAACGTCCAACGCTCGCGAGTTGGCGATGTTCAACCTGGCGATCGACAGCAAGCTTCGCGCGTGCGATCTGACGCGGCTGCAGGTACAGGATGTCTGCATGGGAGGTCACGTGGTCTCGCGGGCAACCGTCATGCAGCGGAAGACTCAACGGCCGGTGCAGTTCGAGATCACGGAGCTAACACGCCAGAGCGTTGCGGCATGGGTCTCGGTGCGCGGACTGAAACCTGCCGACTATCTTTTTCCGAGCCGGCTCCGCGCCTCACCTCACGTGTCGACACGCCAGTATGCGCGCATCGTTCACCGGTAGGTCGCATCGATCGGGCTAGATAATGCCGCATACGGCACTCACAGATGCGCCGTACCAAGGCATCGCTGATTTATCGGCGCACAAAGAATCTGCGCGCTGTTCAGCTGTTGTTAGGCCATACCAAGCTGGAAAGCACCGTGCGATACCTCGGTATCGAGGTCGACGACGCGCTCGAGATGGCTGAACGAACCGAAGTCTGATTGAGACAAGGTCGGCGGACGCTTGCCGGCCATCAAGCGACATTCGCCTCTCCCGTTGGACGGACTTTCAGATGTCGGCTCCGGCACTGCAAGCGGCCATTGTCCTCCGGAACACGAGCGCCCATCTTCGATCGCCATATTTTCCGCTGTCGGCAACTCACCTAAGACCGACGACGGAGTAGAAGACACAGTCGCTGTTCCTGACGCCTGGGGTGCAATTTGGCCTCGGATCTTGTCGACGCGCATCATGAGCCCCGCCACGCAACAGATGGCGCAAAGTCCCCACATGAAGTCGCAAAACGCTGAGATATTGACATGCATCCGCGACGCCGACTGCTATTCTTCAGACGCTGCGACTCACGCCTTTCCGGCCGGCTCTGCGGGTCGTCGGCATCCATTCCGCGCGCACGCGGAAAGGGGGGCTGTATGTCACATCCAGAACTACTTCGGCCCGCGCGACGCGCACCGCGTCGACAGCAGTCGCGCGGACACATCAGGCTTGCCGTCGGCATTTCGCTGACTGTACTGTCCGTGACACCCGTGGCGTTCGCCGCAGGAGTCCTTCCACAAGGCGGCACATACGTGGCCGGCGCGGGCACCATAACCAGCCAGGGGAATGGTCTCGTGGTCACGCAACCGGGTTCGACGCGCGGCGTGATTGACTGGAACAGTTTCTCGATCGGCAGGCACAACAGCGTGACGTTCGACAACGGCTCGGGCGCGACCCTGAACCGGGTGACGGGTGGCTCACCTTCGGCCATTCTCGGCAGGCTCAGTGCAACGGGTAGCCTGTATGTGATCAATCCGCAAGGCGTCGTCGTGGGGTCATCGGGCGTAATCACAACCGGCGGACGTTTCGTCGCGTCGACGCTGGACATCTGCAACGACGCGTTCATGCAGGGTAGCTCGCTCACGCTGTCGGGCAACTCGAACGCAGCCGTGATCAATCTCGGCAAGATCAGTTCGAGCGGCGGCGATGTGTTCCTGATTGCGCGACACGACGTCATCAACGCTGGCACCGTGGCGGCACCCAATGGCACGGCGGAACTCGCCGCCGGCGAGCAGGTGCTGTTGCAGGACGCAGCCGGCAGCAGGCAGGTGTTCGTGCAGACAGGCAGTCAGGGCACGGTCGTCAACAAGGGGCGGATAACCGCCGCGCAGATCAGTCTGCAGGCCGCCGACGGCAACGTGTATGCGCTCGCAGGCAGCGGCACGCGCATCCGCGCGACGGGCACGGCGAGCCGCGACGGCCATGTGTGGCTGGTCGCCGACAGCGGCCGTGTCGAACAATACGGCACGATCACCGCAAACAACGCGGACGGCAGTGGCGGAACCGTCGATACGCAAGCGGCACAACTCACTTTCGGCAGGCACGCAGCGGTTCACGCGGCGAAATGGAATCTGTCGACGCCCGACTTCACGATCGATGACTCGGCCGCACATGCGTTGCAACGCAGTCTGAACGCGGGCACCTCGATCGATATCGCGACGACGGGCGCCAACGGCGCCACAGGCGACTTGGGCGTCGCGTCGAGCCTGCGCTGGCAGGGTCCCGCTTCTCTCACTCTCGCCGCGTACCGCAACGTCTCCGTGACGACGGGCACGACGATCGCGAACAACGGTGCGGGCAATCTGACCTTGCGCGCCGACGCATCCGGCATCGACAACGGCGGCAGCGTCGCCAACAACGGCACCGTCGACTGGTCGAAGAGTACTGGCATCGTCAGCGCGCTCTACGATATGAACGGCAGTTTCAGCCCCGGCACGCTCGTCAGCAATGCGACCTGGCAAGCGCCGCTCTACAGTGGGCTCGTCACGCAGATAACCGGCTACCAACTCGTCAATTCGGTCGCAGACCTGCAGAACATCGAGAACAATCTTGCCGGCAACTACGCGCTAGGCAAAGACCTCGACGCTGGCAATTCCGCGTTCCAGACGCTCGGTTTCGCTGCCGGTACGTCGTTCACGGGGCAGTTCGACGGTATGTGGCATACGATTTCCAATCTCTCGCCCCGCTTCGAGGCCGTGTTTGGCGATATCGGTCCAAACGGCGTCGTGCGCGACGTGAACGTCAACGCGAACCTCGGTCAGGTGGATTTTTTCTTTGATAACGGGGCCGCGATACTGGCCATTCAGAATCACGGAACGATTGCCAACGTGTTTACCTCCGGGGCCATTACCTCGGGGAACCTTGGCAATGAGTTCGCCGGGCTCGTCGCAACTAACTTCGGACTGGTTGCGCGATCGGGCAGCAGCGCTACCGTCAGAGCGGATACCGCTGCGGGCGGCCTGGTTGTCAGTAACAAAGGCACGATCATCGAGTCATATGCCACCGGCCCAGTCTTGGGATTTGCCTCGCGTGGTTCCGCGGGAGGACTCGCTGGGTCATTCCTTGGGAACACCGGCACGATCACGCAGTCCTTCGCGTCAGGTTCCGTGAGTGGGTTAGCGTTTCATGGCGGCATCTGCGCCAGCTGCGGTGATCTTGGGAACGACGTCTACTGGAACGTCCAGACGACGGGGCAACCGGCGAGCGGGGGCAATCTGCCTGCGGCGAACGGGCTGACCACGGCCCAGATGAGCAACCCGGCCAGCTTTGTCGGATGGGATTTCGGTCCGAACGGCGTGTGGGTGATGCTGCCCGGTGCCACCCAACCCGTTCTCGCCTGGCAGGTTGCCCCGCACTGAACCTAGGGTTCGTCTTGCGAAGCATCAATTGCACGGCCTCAGTCGCATAGTCGGATTGCGGGCACCACGGTCATTGGATCAGTCAGAATGCGGACAGTGGAAATTGCGTTCTCTTCGGAACTGGCCGGTTGACCCATCGTCTTCGACCGATTGATTGCTGCCCTAATTGAGGAGTTGTCAGGCGAAGTGGGCACGGACGAGATCGTGATAGCTTCACGGGTCTCGCTCGACGGCGAAGTCATCCCAGATAACGCCTGTGTGCCTTGGCGTATACGCACCGAGAACGCTTTTGTGTACGCGTATCGCATCGCCGATTACCGGTCGCCGGCAGCAACGCGCGGGCGTCTCAAAGACCTCGAAAACGGTCGTTCACGGCGACCGTGCCCGAGGGACCGTTGAGGGTCGCAAGTACTCATTCACTCACATCGGCATCTGACACTAGAGGCTACGACGGCGCGAACGGCGGCAACGTGTCTATCAGCTACCTCACGGTCGCCGATACTCCAAGGTCGGCAATGGCCGACGAGCGGCCAAGGGCCCGGGCACCCGATCGTATCTCGAGGCTCGAACACTCAACTCAGTTTGAAGCTGGAAAACTCCCCTCCACAAACTCCCGCAGCTGCGCGAGGTCGGTGCGCGCATACGCGGCCGTGGTTTGTACCGACGCGTGCCCCAAAAGCGTCTGCGCGACGGGCAACGGTACCGCGCGATCGACCGCCAGCGTGCGCGCATAGCCCTGCCGTAACCAGTGCGTGGACGCTGCGTAGAACAGCGCACGCGTCGCGGGATCATGTGGCGGCACCAGTTGTCGGCCGCCTGCAGCACCGCCTTCACCTCGTCATGGAGGCAGTTGTGGCCGTGCGCGTTGCGCTTCTCGCTGTGAATGAGCCGCACGGATTCGAATGGCGCCGGTCAGCCGGCAGACCCGTAAAACGCGATAGTCACGGA
This sequence comes from Paraburkholderia kirstenboschensis, assembly GCF_904848585.1. Classification (GTDB taxonomy): domain Bacteria; phylum Pseudomonadota; class Gammaproteobacteria; order Burkholderiales; family Burkholderiaceae; genus Paraburkholderia; species Paraburkholderia kirstenboschensis. Next base: position 25,792 of record NZ_CAJHCR010000031.1, on the reverse strand, counting down.
GCACCGGCGCACAGCGCGACGGCAGCGGGATCACCCGGAGCTTGCCACCCTTGCCCCGTACGTGCAGGGACCAGGCGCGGCTGGCAGGGGACCGATGCGCGGGTTGCTGTGCCGGCCGCTGTATCGGCACCTTTGTTGGTGTCTTCGTCGACGCTGAGGTGCGGCAGCCTCTGTTCCACCGACCATTCGAGTTTGGCGAGTCGCACCCCGGCAAAACGGTACAGCGACCAGATCGCGCAGCGGCGTGCCCACACGGGCGGCGACACCCCGGGCCGGGAGGATCGTACCGGCGTCCACGTCATGCGCGCGGCGCCGTCGCTCGACAGTTCGACGGCGGGTTGACCACCAGATAGCCGGTCTTCTGCCAGTAGCGGAACAGGCTCCAACGCATGAACGGCTGGGGCGCCGCCGGACGCGAGTGCGCGTGCGGCTCCCGCGGCGTGTCAGGGTTGATCCAGTGAGCGCCGGAATGCGAGCAGCTCGTCACGCGTCAGGTCGGACAGGGGGCCGCCGCGCCGGTGCGCTTCGCACCAGCCCGACCAGACGGCGCAGTTCTCCGGTACGCGCGCAGCGTGTGCGGCGAGCGCTGCGCGCGGTCTTGGGCCCTGTCTTTATTGGAGCGGCTTGGCGTTTATGGCCAGCGCTACTGCGATCCCTCGCCTTTGTTACAGGTTGCGAGTGCATGCACGGTTGAGATATCACCTCATAAAACGTTTCCCCCGCGAAAACCCTGGCGCTGATCTCCTTGAAGCCTCCGTGCTAACTGGTATGATGACATCATGACGGCATAAGTGATGACAAGAAGGCAGGAGCGACCGTCGGCTGGTTTCAAGCAGTACAAAGGCGTTTAACCAGAAAGAGACAGGAGACGAACGATGAAAGCATCGAAGCGGTGGCTCGCGCTCGCGTTGACCACACTGACGGTCGCCGGCGCATGCGGAGCCGCGCAGGCGGCCAATCTGATCGCCATCATTACCCCCTCGCACGACAACCCCTTCTTCAAGGCCGAAGCCGACACGGCCAACTCGCGCGCCAAGGCGCTCGGCTACGAGACAATCGTCCTGGTTCACGACGACGACGCCAACAAGCAATCCAATCTGGTCGACACCGCCATCGCTCGCGGCGCGAAGGCGATCATTCTCGACAATGCCGGCTCGGAAGCTTCCATCTCCGCTGTGAAGAAGGCGAAAACGGCGGGCATTCCGTCGTTTCTGATCGACCGCGAGATCAACGCGACGGGCATCGCGGTGTCGCAGATCGTGTCGAACAACTATCAGGGCGCGCAGCTCGGCGGCCGTGCTTTCGTCAAGGCGCTGAGTGAGAAGGGCAATTATGTCGAACTCGTCGGGCGCGAGGCGGACATCAATGCCGGCATTCGTTCCAAGGGCTATCACGACGTGATCGACCAGTTTCCGAACATGAAGCTCGTCGAGCGCCAATCGGCGAACTGGAGTCAGACGGAAGCCTACCGCGTGATGGAAACCATTCTGCAAAGCCACCCGGACATCAAGGGTGTCATTGCAGGCAACGACACGATGGCGATGGGAGCATCGGCGGCGCTCAAGGCGGCCAAACGTCCTGACGTGATCGTCGTCGGCTTTGACGGCAGCAACGACGTTCGCGATGCGATCACCCGCAACGAAATCCGCGCGACAGTGCTGCAACCGGCAGCGCAAGCCGCGACCGAGGCAGTCGAACAGGCCGACAAGTATCTGAAAACCGGCTCGACCGGGAAGCCGGAAAAGCAGTTGATCAACTGCTCGCTCATCACCAAGGCCAACGCGGCGAAGCTCGACATGTTCGCGCTGCGTTGAGTCCTGCTCAGCTCACCTGAGAGCCCGCGCCATGCAAGCGCTTGCGTGTTGCGTGGCGCGCCATCACCGTTTCTCATCTTGCCTCACGCGGGGACCTTTATGAGACGTTGCATGTATGCGGCGATGCTGATCGTCGTCGCGAGCGGGGCGCTGCACGGATGCAAGCTGGTCAAGCATGACGCACAGGCGTCGAAGAATTCACGCGATGCGTACTCGTCCGCAGGCTACGACGCCAACGCAATGGTCAGTTCGATGTGGAGCACGAAGATCGTGCCCGACGTCGAAAAGCGGGCGACTGACTACACGACGCTGCGCGCCGCGATCGGCGCCGACGCCGACGCCGCCGGCCGCAAATACGGTTATCGCGGTAAGGACGACGGCGCGCCGTGGAATTTCCCGACCACGGTGCACGGCACGATCGTCGAGGTGGATACGCAATCGAGCCAGGGCACGGTGGGGGTGGACACGGACGGCGACGGCAAGGCCGACGTGATCGTCGACATCGGACCCACGGTGCTCGGCACGACCTTGCGCGACACGCTCGATTTCATCTCGTTCACGAGCTTCCGCAATCAGATCGAATACGCGCAGTTCGGCACCGCGCTGAACAGCTATGCCGCCACGCACGTGATGAAGCCGTTGCCGCGCGACGCCCTCAAGGGCAAGCAGGTGACCGTGACGGGCGCGTTCTCGTACGATTCGTCGGCCGAGCAGCCTGAGGTCGTGCCGCTCGCAGTGGCGCTCGGAGACAAACCATGAGCGCCGCAGAAAGCAGAGCCGATGCCGACGTCGAGGCGGGCCACGGCGAGGACGTGATTCTGCATGTCGAGGGCGTAACCAAGGTTTATCCCGGCACGATCGCGCTGAAGGAGGTCAACTTCGCAGTGCGGCGCGCGGCCGTGAACGTACTGGTCGGCGAGAACGGCGCAGGGAAGTCCACGCTGATGAAGATCATCGCCGGCGCGGAGCAGCCGAGCACGGGGCGTCTCCTGCTCGACGGCAAGCCGGTCGAACTCACGAGCAGCGCCGATGCGTTGCGCCATGGTATCGGCATCGTGTTTCAGGAACTGAATCTGTTCCCGAATCTGACGATCGCGGAAAACGTGTTCATCGCGCACGAGATCACGCGGGGCCGCATCGACATCGACGCAGAAGCGCAGCGCCGCAAAGTGCGCGAACTGCTCAAGCGGCTGGAACTCGACGTGAGTCCCGACACGCTCGTGGAAGGCTTGCGCATCGGCCAGCAGCAACTCGTGGAGATTGCAAAAGCGCTGGCGCACGACGCTCGCATCCTGATTCTCGATGAACCGACGTCAGCGTTGAGCGCCGCCGAGGTCGACGTGCTGTTTCAGGTCATCGCGGACCTGAAGGCGCATGGCGTCGCCATCGTCTATATCTCGCACCGGCTCGAGGAACTGATCCGGATCGGCGACCACATCACCGTGTTGCGCGATGGCCGCATTACCGGCAATCAGCCGATGAGCCAGGTCGACGTTCCCTGGATCGTCCGTCAGATGGTTGGGCGCGAAACGAAAGACTTCTCACGGCCCATCGGTCACGAGCGCGGCGCGGAAGTGTTGCGCTTGAGCGGCGTGAGTTTGCCGCGCAAGGGCAGTGGCATGATGGTCGATGACGTCTCGCTGTCGCTGCACGCAGGCGAGATTGTCGGCATCTATGGTTTGATGGGCGCGGGACGCTCCGAACTCTTCGAATGCATTCTCGGCTGCCATCCGCATGCGACCGGCGAAATCATGCTCGACGGCAAAGCGCTTGCCGGCAAACCCGTTGCGAAGCGCGTCGCGCAGGGCCTCGCGCTGATTCCCGAAGACCGCAAGGCCGACGCGCTCCTGCCGATTCTTTCCATCGGCGAAAACATGACGATCTCCAGCCTGCCGGATCTCGCGCGCGGTTTCCATATCAGCACGCGGCGCGAGCAACGCTCCATTACCGGCTACATCCGCGATCTCGCGATCAAGGTCGCCGACTGGCGTTTGCCCGTGAGCTCGCTATCGGGCGGCAATCAGCAGAAGGTGATCATTGCGCGCGCATTGATGACCGTGCCGAAAGTATTGCTGATGGACGAGCCGAGCCGCGGCATCGACGTCGGCGCCAAAGCGGACATCTTCAAGGTCATGCGCGATCTCGCGGTGAAAGGGCTCGGCATTCTGTTCGTCACCTCCGATCTCGAAGAAGTGATGGCCTTGTCCGACCGCATTCTCGTGATGTCCAACGGACGCGTGACCGCGCAATTCGAGGCGAGCGTTGCGTCGCAAGACGCGCTTGTCGCCGCCTCGGCAGTCGGACACCGGACGGGCGGCACGGCAGATCAGCAACGCGCCGCGGCCTGACGTCGCGTGTAACGGCACAGCAGCACAGCAGCACACACGGCAGCATGTAGCAGCACATAGCAGCACTACTGCGGAGACTAACCATGACGATGGCGATCAAAGGCGCGGCCCCCGGAGCGAGTATCGGCGAGGCGCCGCTTCTGTTGCTGCTGAAATTGCGCACCTTCATTGCGCTGTTTGCGGTTGCGATCTTTTTCTCGTTCGCGGCGCACAACTTTTTGAGCATCGAAAACCTGCTCATCATGTCGCGCCACGTTGCGCTGAACGCGTTTCTCGCGATCGGCATGACGTTCGTGATCGTTGCAGGCGGAATCGATCTTTCTGTCGGGTCGATCGTCGGATTGTCGGGCATGGTCGCGGGCGGTCTGATCCTGCACGGCATTCCGCTCGGCGATACGTACACGCTGTATCTGAGCGTGCCCGAAGTGATCGTGGTCGCATTGCTCTCGGGCGTGGCCGTCGGCGCGATCAACGGACTGCTCATCACGCGCCTGAACGTCGCGCCGTTCATCGCGACGCTGGGCACGTTGTACATCGCGCGCGGCGCGGCATTGCTGTCCTCGGGCGGTGAAACTTTCCCGAATCTCACGGGCAATCCCGATTACGGCACCACCGGCTTTCCGACGCTCGGCGGCGCGACGATTCTCGGCGTGCCGCTCACCATCTGGCTGCTGATCGTGGTCGGCATCGTGGCGGCGTACATCGCCGGCCGCACGCCGCTCGGGCGGCAGATCTATGCGATCGGCAGTAACGAGCGAGCCGCGCAGTTGTCCGGCGTGCGCGTGAATCGCGTGAAGATGTTCGTCTACATGTTCTCGGGACTGTGTGCGGCGATCGTCGGGCTGATCATTTCATCGGAACTCGTGGCGTCCCATCCGATGAGCGGCGAGACTTTCGAACTGAACGCCATCGCCGCGGCGGTGCTCGGCGGCACGTCGATGTCGGGCGGGCGCGGCAAGATCGGCGGCACCATCATCGGGGCGTTCGTGATTGGCATTCTGTCGGACGGCCTGGTGATGATGGGCGTGAGCGCGTTCTGGCAGACCGTGATCAAGGGCGTGGTGATCGTGGCCGCGGTCGTCGTCGATCAGATCCAGCGACGCGTGCAGCAACGCTTTGCGTTGCAGAAGCAGGCCGCAACCGGAGCCTGAGCGATGAGCGCATCCGATATGCAGCAACCCCGAAGCGGTCAGCGCACGTTCGACGGCGCGTTGATCGGTTGCGGTTTTTTCGCGCGTAATCATCTGCATGCGTGGCGCGAGGTGGAAGGTGCACGGATCGTTGCGCTGTGCGATGCCGATGAAGCACGCCTTCGGGCAGCGGGGCGCGAATTCGGCATAGAGCGGCTCTACACGGACGCCGCTACGATGCTGCAAGCGGAGCGCCCCGATTTTGTGGACATCGCGACGACGGCGGCGAGTCATCGCGCGCTCGTCGAGATGGCGGCTTCGGCGCGCGTGGCGGCGATCTGCCAGAAGCCGTTTGCGCCGACACTCGACGATGCCCGCGCGATGGTCGATGCCTGTCGCGAAGCCCGCGTACCGCTGATGGTGCACGAGAACTTCCGCTGGCAAAACGCGCTTCAGGCGGCCGGCGCGGCGCTGCGCGAAGGCGCCATCGGCAAGCCCTTCTGGGGACGCGTGTCGTTTCGCTCCGCCTTCGACGTGTTCAGCGGGCAGCCGTATCTGGCGCAGAACGAGCGCTTCATTGTCGAAGACCTCGGCATTCACGTTCTCGACATCGCGCGCTTTCTGTTTGGCGACGTGTCGCGTCTGAGTGCGAACATCGCGCGAGTGAATCCGGCCATTCGCGGCGAGGATGTCGCGACCATCCTGCTCAGCCATGAAAACGGAGTGAGCAGCGTGGTGGACTGCAGCTACGCGACGCGGTTGCCGCACGAGCTTTTTCCACAGACGCTAATCGAAGTGGACGGTTCCGAAGGCACATTGCGGCTTCTCGCGGACTATCGCTTGCAGATTCACACGGCGGCCGTAACCGGGACGCACGACGCGGCGCCGCCCACGCTCGCCTGGGCAAGTTCGCCGTGGGAAGCTATCCAGCATAGCGTGCTCGACATCCAGAAACATTGGGTCGACTGTCTGCGCCGTGGCGTGGAACCGGCAACGAGCGGCCGTGACAATCTGCGCACGCTTGCACTCGTCGAGGCGACGTATCTGTCCGCGCGCGAAGGCCGAAGCGTTCACCTGTCCGAAGTGGAACGCAACGCGGCCACGCTCGGCGAGCGCGAAGTGGTGGCGCGATGAGTCCGGAACTCGCGCGGCTATATTACGGCACCGCGCAAGCCGTGCCGCAGGCGCGGCGGCTGTCGGCGGGACCGTGGTCGGCAACGCTTGCCGACGGCGCATTGCGCGACATCCGCTTTCGCGACACCGAGGTGATTCGCGCGCTCGCGTTCCTCGTGCGTGACAAGGATTGGGGTACTTGCCGGCCCGAGCTCAAAGGCATCGAGATCGACGAATCGGAAGACGCGTTTCGGGTCTCGTACCGGGCGCATTGCGAGAACTCTGACGGACAGTCACTGAGCTATGCGCTTTCCGTCGATTGCACTGCCGGCGGCGCGTTGACGGCCCGGGCGAGCGTTACGACGCACGGCGAGTTCCTGACCGCGCGTTGCGGCTTTTGCGTGCTGCATCCGATCGATGGCGTGGCCGGTGCGCCCGCACGCGTCGAACATAGCGACGGCACGGTGGAAAGCGCGGCGTTCCCGGTATCGATCGATCCGTGGCAGCCGTTCAAGGACATCCGTGCCATCGAGCATGATCTGTCTTCACATTTCACCGTGCGTTGCGAATTTGCGGGCGACGCGTTCGAGATGGAAGATCAGCGCAACTGGTCGGACGCGTCGTTCAAAACCTATTCGCGACCGCTCGAATGGCCTTGGCCTTACACGTTGGAAGCAGGCGCGACGCTCGAACAGAGCGTGACCTTGAGCGTTGACGACGTTCAGAACGCTGAAAACATTGAAGACTTCGAGGAGAAGACGCGCGGTAGCGAGTTACTTGCTGCGCCGTGCGAGTCCGCGGACGCTGTTCGAGCGCTTTCAATCGAACTCAATGCGCCCACCGAAGAAACGATGCCGATGCTCGGCGTGGCGATCGCTGTCGACGAAACCGCTGACGCACTGACGCAGCTTGGGCTTCTCGCCGAACTGTCGCCGCAGCAACTGACTTTCAGCTTCGACCCGACAGCGGGTCACGGCCTGCATGAACTCGAACGCTTCGCGGCGTTGCAACGGCAAAGCGGCTTGTCCGCCGTGCTCGAATATGCGCTGCCCGGTGTCGACGCGCCGCGCGTTGAACTGCAAACGCTTGCTGCGCAGATTGCGTCTGCGCGGCTCATGCTGAATGGCGTGGTCGTGAGTCCGGCGGTGCATCGGCAATCGAATCCGCCGGGTAGCGTCAGTCCGCCGTGTCCCGCTCTCGATGAGGTGTATCGCGAAGCTCGCCGAGCGTTGCCGGGCGTGCGGATCGGCGGCGGCATGCTGAGCTATTTCACCGAACTCAATCGCAAGCGTCCGCCGCTCGAACTCGTCGACTGGGTCACTCATGCGACGTGCCCGATCGTCCATGCCGCCGACGATGTCAGCGTCATGCAGACCCTCGAAGCGATTCCTCACATCACGCGCTCGTGCCGCGCACTGATCGGCCCACGGCCATACGCAATCGGACCGGTGTCGATCGGCATGCGGCAGAACCCATACGGTTCGCGCGTGATGCCGAATCTTTATGGCGAACGTATTGCCATGGCGGGCTCCGATCCACGGCAAGCGGCGCTGTTCGGAGCGGCGTGGCTTGCGGGTTATGCAGCGGCAGTGGCGGGCGCACGGCTCGACACACTGACCTTGGGCGCGCTGACGGGCGCGCGAGGGCTCGCCGATATCGGAGCCGACGCTCGCCGCTATCCAATGTTCCATGTTGCAAAAGCGCTTGCACGAATGGCCGGCGCCGCACGTCTGCATTGCGACGCGGGGCACGCAGGCGAGATCGTGTGCGTAGCGGCGTGCGACGCGCGCGGCGTTTTACAGGTGCTGCTTGCGAACACAACGCCTGTCACGCAGACGCTCAAGCTCGATCTGATCGGATCGGAGGGTTCGGAGGACGGCTTGAAAGCGGCGTTTCTCGACGAAGAGTCCGTGCCGAGGACGACAACCGCCGACGCGCTGGTCTACACGCCGTTTCCGGTCGCACGGCCGGTGACGCTTCTGCCGTTCGGCGTCGTGCATGTACTCGCGGATGCAGGTGGTTGACCAGGCCAAATAGCAACGGATGATTGCTGTCTCCACGGATCGGTAGTTAACCCAGTGCCTATTTTTTAACCATGATGGTCTACTCATCACACCAGCACATCACATGTGTGATCTGCAAGTTCCCCCCGGAGAACGCAATGCGCACTGCAATGCCAATGGCTCAGTCGAACGAGCTGGAGCGCTCCACCATACGGAAAGTGTCGATGCGGCTCGTGCCCTTCGTGGCGTTGATGTTCTTTATCAACTTCCTGGACCGCACCGCAATCTCGTTCGCCGGTCCCAACGGCATGACGAAGGATCTCGGACTCGACGCTGCCCAGTTCGGCTTTGCGGCGGGCGTGTTCTTCATTGGATACATCTTTCTGGAAGTGCCCAGCAACCTGGCGTTGCATAAGTTCGGCGCGCGCCGCTGGCTTGCCCGGATCATGGTGACGTGGGGGATCGTCGCGTTGCTGTTCACCTGGGTGAGCAGCGTGCCGGGGCTCTACACGTTGCGCTTTCTGCTGGGCGTCGCGGAAGCGGGCTTCTTTCCCGGCGCGATTCTGTTTCTCAGCACGTGGGTGCCGCAGCGTCATCGCAGCTACATCCTCGCGCTGTTTTATCTGGCGCAGCCGCTCACCATCGTCATCGGCGCGCCGTTCGCGGCGCTGCTGATCGGCGCGCACGGGTTCTTCGGCCTGGCGGGCTGGCGCGTGATGTTTCTCGGCGTCGCGCTGCCCGCCATCGTCATCGGCTTCGTGGCGTGGTTCTATCTGTCCGACAAACCGTCGCAAGCGCGCTGGCTCACCTCGGCCGAACAGGAATGGCTGACCAGCGAGCTCGAAGCCGAACAGCGTCTGCGCGAGGCGAGTGGGGAGACGCACCGTCACAATGCGGGCGCCGCGCTCGTGAGCGGCCGCGTGTGGATGTTCGCGCTCATGTACTTCGGCCTGATCTATGGCCTCTATGCACTCGCATTCTTTCTGCCGACCATCATCGGCGGTTTCGAAGGCCGGTTCGGCACGCACTTCAACGTGTTCCAGAAAGGCCTGATCACGGCAATTCCGTACGTGCCCGCCGCCATCGCGCTGTTTCTCTGGAGCCGCAACGCGACGAAGCACGGGGTGCGCAACTGGCACATCGGCATCCCCGCGTTGATCGGCGCACTGAGCATTCCGCTCGCTCTCTTCATGAAGTCGCCGTCGACGAGCATCGCGGTGATCGCCGTGACGGCCTGCGCGATCTTCTCCGCGCTGCCCAACTTCTGGGCGCTGCCGGCGCGTTTTCTCTCAGGCGCGGCTGCTGCGGCGGGCATCGCGTTGATCAACACGGTCGGCAATCTCGCGGGCTTCGTCGCGCCGTATGTCACGGGCGCGATGAAGGATGCGACAGGCTCCTATCAGGCGCCGATGTTCGTCGTCGGCGCATTCATGTTGTTGAGCGCGGTGCTGGCCTTCGCGTTCTGCGGCGAGCGCAATCCGCGGGCGTCCGATAAGCACGCTTCTGCCGCGCTGGACCCGCACGCTGGTTAAAAGGCGCACGAGACACCGAACCGGAACCGAACCGAATCGGAACCGAATCGAAGCAACACCGAACCCTTCAAGGAGTAGGACGATGAAAGAGAAAATCGCACTGATCGGCGCGGGCGGAAAAATGGGCTTCCGCTTGAGCAGCAACCTGAAGAAATCCGATTACCGCGTGGCGCACGTCGAGGTCAGCGATGCGGGCCGTCAGCGTCTGAAAGACGAACTCGACGTGGACTGCGTGTCGATGGATGCCGCAGTCGACGGCGCGCAGGTCGTCATTCTCGCCGTGCCCGACACGCTGATCGGCAAGCTGAGTCACGAGATCGCGCCGAAGCTGCCCGCAGGCACCATGGTGATGACGCTCGACGCCGCCGCGCCGTTCGCAGGCCATTTGCCGGAGCGGCCCGATCTCACATATTTCGTCGCGCACCCGTGCCATCCGCTGATTTTCAACGACGAGTCTGATCCGCAAGCGCGGCGCGATTTTTTCGGCGGCGCGTATGCGAAGCAGTCGATTACGAGCGCGTTGATGCAAGGTCCCGAATCAGCATTCGATCTCGGCGAAGACGTCGCCAAAACGATCTATCAGCCGATTCTGCGTTCGTACCGGCTGAGCGTGGACCAGATGGCGCTGCTCGAACCCGGTCTCTCCGAGACGATCTGCGCGACCTTGCTCTACGTGATGCGCGAAGCCATGGACGAAACGGTGAAGCGCGGCGTGCCGAAAGAGGCCGCCCGCGATTTTCTGCTTGGGCATATGAACATTCTGAGCGCGGTGATCTTCAACGAGATTCCCGGCGCATTCTCCGATGCCTGCAACAAGGCCATCGAGTTCGGCAAACCGCGCCTCATGCGCGACGACTGGAAAGGCGTGTTCGAGCGCGAAGAAATTGCCGAAAGCATTCGCCGCATTACCTGAGGCGCGCGGCTGTTCCCTGTCGACTTCAACGAGGATTGCATTGTGAGCGAACGCATTTACGCGACCTACTGGCTCGAAACTGGCGATGATCCGGCGCGCGCCGCCGACACCATCGCCGGGGAGCAGTCGAGCGGCACCTTTGTCGCGCTGCCCACGGAAACGCCCGAACTCAAGGCGCGCTCGGGCGCGCGGGTCGAGCGGCTGGACATTCTGGAAACGGTGGAGCGGGCGAGTCTCGCGGGCGGCATGCCGTCGAACCGTTACACGCGATGCACGCTCGAACTGTCGTGGCCAATCGAGAATTTCGGGCCATCACTGCCGAATCTGATGTCGACCATCGCGGGCAATCTGTTTGAACTGCGTCAGGTGTCGGGGCTGCGGCTGACCGGTCTGCGGCTGCCGCCGTCGTTCGCCGCCGCTTACCCCGGACCGGCCTTCGGCATCGAAGGCACGCGGCGTCTGAGCGGCGTCTCGCACGGTCCGCTGATCGGCACGATCATCAAGCCGAGCGTGGGTTTGTCGCCGGAGGAAACGGCGCAGCAGGTGCGCGAACTCGTCGAGGGCGGCATCGACTTCATCAAGGACGACGAACTGCAGGCCGACGGTTCGCATTGTCCATTCGACGAGCGCGTGGAAGCGGTGATGCACGTCGTGAACGACCACGCCGAGCGCACCGGCAAGAAGGTGATGGTGGCCTTCAACGTCACGGGCGATCTCGATCAGATGCGCCGGCGTCACGACCTCGTGCTCGCGCAGGGCGGCACGTGTGTGATGGCGGTGCTCAATTCGGTCGGTCTCGTCGGGCTGCATGAACTGCGGCGCCACTCGCAATTGCCGATTCACGCGCACCGCGCGGGCTGGGGTTATCTGACGCGCAGTCCGGAACTGGGCTGGGACTATGCGCCGTGGCAAATGCTGTGGCGACTCGCGGGCGCGGACCACATGCATGTGAACGGCTTGCGTAACAAGTTCAGCGAATCGGACGAGAGCGTCATCACGTCGGCGCGCGCGGTGCTCGCGCCCGTGATGCCGGAGGCGCCGATGACCGCGATGCCCGTGTTCAGTTCGGGCCAGACCGGCCTGCAGGCCGCCGATACCTATGCGGCGATCGGCTGTGCGGATCTGATTCATACGGCGGGCGGCGGAATCTTCGGACATCCGCAAGGCGTCGCGGCGGGCGTCGAGGCGTTGCGCGAGGCGTGGGTCGCGGCCATCGAAGGCGTGCCGCTCGAACGTCACGCCGAACGTCACGCGTCGCTTCGCGCGGCGCTCGGCTTCTGGAAGTGAGCGCGGCCATGACCGAACGAGCGAAAGACGGACTGGACGACGGCCTGCTGCTCGCCTATTACGGCGACGATTTCACCGGCTCGACCGACGCCATGGAGGCGATGACCGCCGCCGGCGTGCCGACCGTCCTCTGCCTCGATACACCGACGCCGGACCTGCTCACGCGTTTTCCCGACATGCGCTGCGTGGGACTTGCGGGCTCGTCGCGCGGGCGCAGTCCGGCGTGGATGCGCGATGCGCTGCCTGCGGCGTTCGCGAGCCTCGCCCCTCTCGGCGCGCCGCTTCTCCAGTACAAAGTTTGCTCGACGTTCGATTCGTCGCCGGAGCTGGGTTCGATCGGCGCGGCAATCGACATCGGCGTAAAGACGATGTCCGGCCATTGGTCGCCGATGGTGATCGGCGCGCCGCGCCTGAAGCGCTATCAGATGTTCGGCAATCTCTTCGCCGCCGTGGATGGCGTGGGCTACCGGCTCGACCGTCATCCGACCATGTCGCGCCATCCCGCAACGCCGATGCACGAAGCAGATCTGCGGGTTCATCTCGGCCAGCAGACCGCGCGGCGCATCGAACTCGTCGACATGCTGCAACTGCGAGCCGGCGAGGGCGCGGCGCGCGTGCGCACGCTCGGCGCGGCGAACGCGGCAGAACCGCCCGTCGTCATGATCGACGTGCTCGACGAAGAGACGCTCGTCGAAGCGGGCCGGCTCGTGTGGGAAGAGCGCGGAGCGGGCCTGTTCAGCGCGTCGTCGTCGGGGCTGCAGTATGCGCTCGCCGCGTATTGGCGCAGCCGTGGCTGGCTGCCCGCCCGCGCGTCGCTGCCCGTTGCACAGCCGGTCGGGCAGATCGCCGCCGTCAGCGGCAGTTGCTCGCCCGTCACGGCGACCCAGATTGCGTGGGCGCGCGCGAACGGTTTTTGTGTCGTGCGCCTTGACTTGCCGCGTGCGCTCGACGCGCGCACGGCAAGCGGGGAAATCCAGCGCGCTGTCGACGTTGCAGCCGACGCCGTCCGGCGCGGCGACAGCGTGATCGTGCATAGTGCGGAAGGCCCGGACGATCCGGCCGTCCAGACATTCGACGCCATCGCGCGCGATGCCGGACTTTCGCGGACCGATGCGGCACGCAACGTCGGAGGGGCGCTGGCCGAAGTGCTGCGGCAGTTGCTGGATCGCGTCGAACTGCAACGTGTTGTGGTGGCCGGCGGCGACAGTTCCGGCGAGGTCGCGAGCCGCCTCGGCATCGACGCGCTCAGCGTGGTCGCCGGGCTTGCGCCAGGCGCGCCGCTGTGCCGCGCAGTGTCGAAGTCGGCCCGGCGTGATGGACTCGAGATAGTGCTGAAGGGCGGACAGATAGGCGGCGACGCGTTCTTCGGCGCGGCCAAAGCGGGGCGCGCGATCTAGTGGGGTGCGGCTTGCAGTTGTTTCGGAAGGGTTCGCCGGTGTATGGTGTCGTCATCACACCAGAAACTTCTGCATAAACCTAATGGGCGAGATCATCCCGCGTCGCAAGCTGTACCAGGAAGTCGTAGATCGTCTGATGGAGCGGATTCGCTCCGGCGAAATCGCGCCCGGCGCGCAGTTGCCGTCCGAGCGCGAACTGATGGAAATCTACGGCGTCGGCCGTCCGGCTGTGCGCGAAGCGCTGCAAACCCTGGAGCGCTCCGGCATCGTCGAGATCGTGCACGGCGAGCGCGCCCGCGTCGTGGTGCCCACCGCGGATCGTCTGATCGGGCAACTTGCGGGCGGGGCGATGCATCTGCTGCGCACGCATCCCGACATGCTCGAGCATCTCAAGCATGCGCGCCTCTTTCTCGAAACCGGCACGGCGCGCATGGCCGCCGAACGCGCCACCGAAGAAGACGTCGCGCGGCTGCAATTGAGCGTGGCGCAGCATCGCGCGTCGATGGTCGATCTCGAAGAGTTCATCGAGCGCGATATGGCGTTTCACCGCGAGATCGCAAAGATCAGCGGCAATCCGATATTCCCTTCCATCGTCGAATCGCTGTTTCGTTGGGCCGGCGAGTACTACCGGCCGCTCGTGCGTGCGCCGGGCGCCGAGGAGCTGACGCTGGCGGAGCATCAGCGCATTGTCGATGCTATCGCGAAGCGCGACGGCGACGCGGCTTCCGAAGCGATGCGGGCGCATCTCACGCGCGCCAACGAGTTGTATCGCACGCTCAGCAAGTAGCGGAACAACCACGATGGTTCGAGTCCCATGCGTCGGGGGGCGTCCGGGGGGCCGACGTCAAGTGACCGGCATGCGCTCAGCCGAGACGCATGCAACTGAGTGCGTGTGGTCTGGCGTCTGTTGCGGCTTCAGTTCCGTGAGCGGAGCCGGAGCCCTAGAGGCCGGCCAACAGCGCTTCTTCTCAACATTCATGCATCTATCCGAATCTGTCAGCGGAGGAACCGGGCAGGCCCAGCACCCGGTCTTCGAATTCACGAAGCTGCTGCGCGAAAAGGGCGTCGAGGTGCGCTTTGCGATCCACCCGGTGGCCGGTCGGATGCCGGGCCACATGAACGTACTGCTGATCGAGGTGAAGGTGCCCTACGACATCGTGATGGAGATGGACGAGATCAACGCGGACTTCCCCGAGGCGGACGTTTCGATGGTCATCGGCGAACGACATCGTGAACCCGGGCTTGTTGGTCGTATCTATCTCGTAGGCAAGTACCTGCCTGTTCCAATGACGGTGCGGGACTTCGATCCACGAGTCATGCGACATACAGATCCTTGGCGTCAAGAGCGTCTGCATTGAAGATGACCGCACGGTCGTGTTCCAAGCCCTTGACCAGGGGCGTTGTTTCGATGGGCTTTGGGTGGCTAATAGGTCGCCCTGAGTGCCGTCACATTGCAGACGTAGAGCTCACGTTTCCTAATGTCCGCAATGGCCGATTCGAATAATGGTGCGTTTTGTGATCGACTGGATGTCCTTTTCCGTGTGCGGGGACGCGTCCCGAATGGCCCGCATTGCTCCGGTTCCGGCCCTTGACTCTCGGGAAGTGCTGTCGAGATTCGTCTAAGTCTGAACTTTGTTCACTCAAGTCTGAACTCGGACGAACGGCGCCGGTGGGATCGGCGCGGAACGCTGGTTGTCGTGGCGGGGATCGGTGGGAAGCCGCGGTCTATAGGTTAGGTGGTGCGGGGGTAGACACGGCCGAGAGGCCGACCGGCTCAAACCGGCCAAGTGCCGACGTTCCGCCTAGCACACAGACGGCCATTCAAGCGGCCGCTCTCCCCACGCAACGGACCTTCGTGCGCGGACCATGCCCGTCGCGTCGTCGGACGGCACAGCCGTTCGCATCGGTTTTGTTTGCGGGTTTCGAAAGCTTGCCGGCAACGTAAAAACGAGGGAGCCCATTGCACCATCAATATACTGCAGGCATGCCCGTTGGACGATGTTTGAAGCGTCGATGCACCCAGTAGTACTGGGCCGGGAATTTGAGTATCTGGGTCTCGAGAAACGCATTCATGCAACGTGCATCATTCGTGTCGCTGTTCGATGGGAAATCGCTGAGCGGCGCAAAGATGGTCATCCGATACCCTTTGAAATCCGGCAGTACTTCCGTGACGAACGGCACAACGCGCGCGCCCCCCATTCTTGCAAGTCGCGAGACAGAAGTCAGAGTGCACGCAGGGACGCTGAAAAAAGGCACAAAAACAGAATTTTCGATGCCATGGTCCATGTCCGCAGCAAGCATGACCGGCTTGCCCTGCCGAAGGAGTTTCACGATCTTTTTGGCGCTAGTCGAGCGTTCGACCATCTCGGCGCCGAATCGGCCGCGCTGCCGTTTGGCGAGGTCGCAAAGACGCGTGTTCGACATGTGCGTGTACAAGGAAGCGGCAGGCATTTTCAGCGAGTAAAGGATGCACCCGATTTCGATGCCCACGAAATGAAACCCCAAAAAGATGGTAGGCGGAGCATTCCTGTCTTCGAGATCAATCGCGCTTTCGACCTGGACGAGATTTCTTATCCTTTGCGCGCTACCGAACCATTGAACGCCTCGTTCGAGATAGCTGCGGATGACATGCCGGAAGTGGTCCCTCGCAAGCTCATCGTGCTCACGTACCGACTTTTCCGGAAAGCAGAGGCGCAGGTTGACAAGGACTATATGTTTGCGGCGGCTGGGAAGCGTATACAGCGCCGCGCCGAGCGCGCTGCCAAGCCTCGCGACCAATGGGTATGGAAGTATTGAGAGCGCGCGAAGTAAAGCTACGACGAGAAAATGACCGAGTTGATCCAAGACCCGCTCCTGTGTGGCGGTCGGCTGTGCCACGGGAAAACTTCTGTCAATGCCCACTTTGCGACGAGGTCGGGCATGTTCATGCCGTACTCGGCGAAACTTGAGTTCGCTTTCGAAATGAACAACGACCGTTACTGCCGATGACGCGGTAGCAGCACTCGATAGTGCGGACCATTCAGCCCGATTTCAATTTCTGTCATTCTTTAATAACTTGCGCCAAACAATTCTGCCCCGTTTGTCGCAATTAGATCAAGTTATCGAACAAGGCGACAAACGTCAATGCACGGGAGCAGCGAAACTCATCAAAATCTGAGCAAGCACCGGTTATCGGCCCCGCGGCGCGGATAGCCGATAGCCCCTCAAAGCCGCCCGTAGCGTGGGGCGACGCCGACGGACGGAAATGGGTCGGCTTGCGATAGTCCCGGCCCGCGCAACGATGACCGGGCGCGTCGTTTCATCTGCTGGTCGGACTCGGCCAACCTAGGGACGTTGATCCACGCTCTCACGACATCGTGCGAAAGTCGCGTCCGCACGGGAATGCAGTTGTTCAAATGATGCTCCGTCCAATGGCAAAAGCGGGTCGGGCGCTGCGGGCTGCTGGTCGGCACATTTCGCCGAGACCTGCAGGCAAGCCGTGCAATCCCGTACGACGACATACCGACAGGCGAACTCGATGGGGCAATAATCTAGATTCCCCTCGGCTTTCAATCCCGGCGATCTTGTGCCGGAAGCAACAAAGTTTCAGGTCCCTACTGGATGGGTTCATGAAGGCACTCAAATATGCACGTCATTCCCGGCAGCGTCTGCTCGTGAACCTCGCGGCGTTCATGTTGGCATTCGGCTTGTGCGGGCAAGTGTTCGCGCAGTGTCGGCCCGTCGCCGAGAGGACACGGGAAATCGGATGCTGGATCATCGAGCGGCAGCCACTGGGACAATTGGGATCAACGTCGTTGTTCTGGTACCTCGACCGTTACGCCTCCCGAGAGGAAGCGCAAGCCGCGAAAGGGCCGAAGAGCACTGTCATCGAGGCTTATGGCAGTTCGTGGCTGTCCACGATTGAAGAGGCAGGCTGGCGGCAACCTGGCGCAGAGCGAGTCGCCGTAATCGGCCCGTTGCAGATTAACCCGGGGGTGGATTACACCGCACAATACATGGAAGGAACCTTTACACCGGGCATGAGCACGGAACCGCATTACCACCCAGGGCCTGAGGCGATATACACGCTGACCGGCGAGGTTTGTTTCGAAATGCCGCACGGGAAGATCGTCGGCCGAGCCGGTGAGGGCATTGTGATGGAGGCGGGACATTTGCACACCCTTACCGCTACCGGTATCGAACAGCGCCGGTCACTTGCACTAGTGATCTATGAGAGCGCGCAGCCTTGGCGTTTGCCGGCAGCCGGATGGGAGCCGCAAGGCCTCTGCAAGTAGGGCGTACGAATTCGAGGTTTGGCCGATTGCTCTTCGCGGGCCACGAAAACATGGACCGAAGAACCTTGGAATCTGCCATTCGCCGCTCCCGAACACCAACGGCCGGAGAGGGTGCCGCCGATCGCAAATGGCGGTGCTCATCCCCCTTGCCGAAGTTTGCTGTCGGACCGTGGTCGGCCATCAAGCGACATTCGCCCGTCGCGCCGTTCGGACGTTTAGACGATGGCTCTGCCCGCAAACGGCCATTCATCGTCGAAGGCGAACGTTGCTTCGTCGGCGCCACTGCCCTTTTGCGTTCTCGAGTTGGCACATGGGCTCAAACCTATGCGCAATAGGAACAAACGCATTGCGCTCGCAATGGCGCGCGTGCGACCTTACGAGTCACCAGCAATTACGAACCGAGCGAGATCAATATGGATATCGGTGCCACGCGCAACTCCCTGCCGCATATTTTTTTCCAGCGCTGCTTCTGGCTGTTTGTCGTGCTGCTCGTTCTCATCGGCGCGGTGTCGTTCGTCCCAGCGAGCGACCACGGCCGCCTGATTGTGAACGGTGTCAACATGTTCCTCCTCATCGCGACGGTCGCAGCTGTCGGGCGCACGACACTGTCGTTCGTCATCGCGCTTTTACTGGCCGTTCCCGCGGTGTGCTTCCAGTATCTCGGTCTCTGGCACGACAGCGACACGGACCTGACATGGTCGTGGACGTTCAGCGCCGCACTGTATTTCATGACCACCGCGTATCTGCTGCGCTACGTTTTCCAGCCGAGGATCATGACGCAGGACAAGCTGTTTGGCGCTGCTGCGGCTTATCTCCTGATCGGTGTGCTCTGGGCATACCTTTACGCGATCATCGGATTCTTCTATCCGCAGTCGTACATGATCGTCGGGCAACCGGGGCGACTGGTCTATGCCGATGCCCTTTACCTGAGCATAACCGTGCTCACTAGTACGGGCTTCGGAGACATAACGCCGCTCACGCGCCCGGCGCGAGGTATATGCATGATCGAGCAGATAACCGGGGCTTTATTCGTCGCGATACTCATCGCCCGCCTGGCGGGGGTTTATCCGCCGCGAGAGAGTTACATCGACGACGGAGCGCCGTAGGTGGTCAACGAGTTGCCTGCGCGCGCAAGCCGACTTCCGAAGGGCGACAGCCGCGATTGCCATGGTCGCTTACTGCCGGTCGTGGCAAGGCAATAGTCGATCGCACGACGATCGTCAAGGTTCGGCCACAAAGGCACAAAGGGGGCATTCGCATCTGGCAGTCCTGTCGTGCGCCTATCCGATACCGGGATAGCGCTTTGATAACCTCGGACAGTTATTTTGCATTTTCTGGGACCCCGGGGAAGAGCCATTTATCCTGTCTGCTTCATGGCTCCGACCGATCAATTACGTCGCTGCGGTAGCGGCGTTATTGCGCGCCGCGCGTCGGGTTGACCCTGCTCGATCGCACGACGCGCTCCAGGCATCTGCTCGCGGAGGACCGAGGCTCGCCTGTACCGCGGACACGCGAGAAGTGGGAGAATCGTCAGACCCGACGGTGCACAACAATCTGTTCGGAGCCACACCATGCGCAAACTCATAATGGGCATTGTCGAATTCCGCGGGAAAATGCTGCCGCAGTACGCCGAACAGCTCAGTAAGCTTGCGCTCGCCCAGACACCGCCAACAACGCGGCGTTTCGCCTCTAACACGAAGGCCCGCTCGACGACAGGCTGAAGCCGCACGACCAATTGTCGCAACTCAATGTCCTCGTGCAACTCGATCATCTGATGAGCTACCCGATCGTCCGCCACCAAATCACGGCCAAGGCGCTGGTACTGAGCGGCTGGTGGTTTGACATCGCGACCGGCGACATGTATGCCTATGAGCGGGCGAGCCGCTCATTCGAAGTCATTGACCGCGCGCTGGCTGAGCGGCTTGCTGCGCGCCTCGCCTTTCGCGCGCGGTGAAGTCCGCTGCTCCCGCCTCATCGCGGCGGCCGCGGTGTCCAGCGTGGCATGACAGGAAATGAAGATAATCGGGAGCATCACGCGCAACCGACGTTGCAGAGCCAGCGGGCTCGGCCCGGAGGTTGCGGGTCAGCAGCAGGCTCGCCGAAACGTCGGCGACATTCGCGTGTTCCATGAATGCCTCAGTGCTTCCGAACGTTTTCACCGGATGGTCGCTTAAGCGTAGCAGCCGTACGAGCGCGCTGCGCACGCGTTGGTCGTCCTCGACCACGAACACTTTGGAAGGAGCGTGGTCATGAATTTCGCGGCGAACCGGTTTCTTCTTCAGTGCCCCACGCCGGGAGCAGGATATGAAACACTGCGCCGCGTTCGCCATTACTTTCGGCCCACAGGCGCCCACCATGCATGGCGATGATGGTGCTGCTGATCGGCAGGCCTAATCCCAGTCCGTGTGCCTTCGACGTGATGTACGGCGTGAACGATCTGCCGATCTGCTCGGTGCTCAAAACCAGGCCGCGATCGCTCACAGCAATGCTCACGCCGCTTCCGTCCAGCGCGCCCATCACTGCTACGGAAACAACCCGGTCCTCTGCGGAACATCCTTCTACCGCATCGAATGCATTCGTCAACAAGTTGGTCATGACCTGCTGCAGCTGTATGTTGTTGCAGTGCACGACCGGCAAGTCCGGGACGACGTCTAACGTCATCTGTATGTTGCGCACGGCAGCATCGCGACGCATGCGCCGAACCACTGAGCGGACCAGGTTGCCCATGTCGAGGGGGAGCGTGTCGGGCGGAGCCCGCCTGGCCAGCTGCTGCATCGTCCGGACAATTTCGTTGGCCCTGAAGCTGCTATCCGCGATGTCCGCCATCGCCTCGCGCAACTCAGACAGGTTTGGCACATCCATCCCGAGAATCCGCTGCGCCGCCTCTGCATTGCTCAGGATCGCCGTCAGCGGCTGCCTGATCTCGTGGGCCACTCCACCTGTCATAAACTCCAGTTCCGACATCCGTGCCGGATGCGCCCCCAGTTCCTCGTCCCGACCAGCCTTCACCTGCTCGATGAAAACCAGCGTCCAGGCGGGCGAAAGCTCTGTTGGGCACCGCGTGTTCTTGATGCTCACGGCAACACAGCCTCCGTCCTTGCGCCTTGCAACGACGGCTTTCATTTCGCCGCGGGCTGACGGCTCATCACCGAAAGATCCCACTTCGGCCGGGGACTCTCCACCGGGTGCTGCCAACTGAGGAAAGACTGTGCCCCAGCACATGCCGGAGAGTTCTTCCGTCGTATAGCCGAGCAGCGATGCTCCACAGGCGTTGGTGCAGATGATCGTAAGCCAGTCGTCCAGAACAACGACTGGATATGGAATCAGATCGATTAGGGATTTGATGCAATCTTCGGGAAACCGAAAGCTTGCATCTTCGTGTCCAGTAAGCGGCCCGCTCTGATCCTGCGCAGGAAAAGTCATGACAAATCCCCGTACCAAGGCTTTCGATGTCCACGCGGAAACGCGCCATTGCAGCAGGATTGTGACGGCATTCACAGCCTCGCCCCGGACAAGCCGATATCCGCCGCTCATTCCGCCGACTAATCAGCCGGAAGTAGTGGATAGGCAGCATGGGTATTCAAGGGGGACATGAGGTTCACGGCGGACTGACCACCTGCTCCATATTAGTAAGATTTCCATGACTTGACACGGCATATTTTTTGCTCCGTTTCCGCCTCCGATTGCCTATCCAGTGCGTATAGGGCACCGATCGGTCCGCACCGGTGCACTTTGATGACCGTTGAACCCTGAATGCGGCCGTAGAGATCACGCGGGGTGAATGTCCGGAGAGGGTGTGCGCCGTGAAAAGGCGGCGCTTTCCAGCGGGTGCAAGCCCCGCCCGGCAAATGCTCCAGCCGGAAGCAACCGGAGCAGCTATGGAGGCAACGAAGTGGCTGAAGCCTTCGGTGATGCGTGTCACAAATTGGTGACAGCGCGAGTGTGCAGGCCGTAACGCGAGTGAACGCCGAGCAAACCTCGAAAAGGTCGATGCGCAGGCCGACCCGACAACCCTATCGGGGAAGGCTGATACGGCTGGGTGAATGAGCAGGCTGGACGCCCAGTCGCTGTGCCGGGGTAGTGGCGACAGCATGTACACAAGGAAAGCGTACGCAACACGGGAAGTCCCTCGGCGTGGTCAGGGATGACCAACCGGACGCCCGCGAGGGACAGGCCGGGCGCCTTGGGATGACGGAGAGGCCCGTAGTACTGCTGAAGCCGGGTACCGCTTTTACGCTCTGTACGACAAGATCTACCGTGAGGATGTGCTGGCGCATGCGTACGCCCAGTGTCGCTCGAACAGGGGCGCGCCGGGTGTCGATAGGCAGGACTTCGCGGAGGTCGAAGCGTACGGGGTGCAGAAGTGGCTCGGCGAACTGGCGCTTGCGCTCAGGCAGGAGAGTTACCGGCCGGACCCTATCAGAAGAGTGTTTATCCCGAAGGCCAATGGCAAGCTGAGGCCACTGGGCATCTCGACCTTGCGTGATCGGGTGTGCATGACAGCAGCGATGCTGGTGCTCGAACCGATCTTCGAAGCGGACCTTCCATCTGAGCAGTACGCTTACCGCCCGGGGCGAAACGCCCAGCAAGCGGTGATCGAGGTGGAGGAACGGCTGCATCGAGGGCAAACGGACGTTGTTGATGCCGACCTTGCGGACTACTTCGGAAGTATTCCACACGCCGAACTGATGCTGTCGCTTGCGCGACGCATCGTCGATCGGCGCGTGCTGCATCTGATCAGGATGTGGCTGGAATGCCCCGTTGAAGAAACCGACGATCGAGGCCGGAAGAAACGTACGACGGAGGCCAAAGACAGCAGACGTGGCATTCCGCAAGGCTCACCCGTCTCACCACTGCTGGCGAATATTTATATGCGCCGGTTTCTGCTGGCATGGAAGAAGCTCGGACTTCAGCGCAGTCTTGGCAGTCGAATCGTGACCTACGCGGACGATCTGGTGATCCTGTGCAAGAAAGGGAAGGCTGAGGAAGCCTTGTCACGAATGCGCGAGATCATGGACAAACTGAAGCTGACGGTCAACGAGGAGAAGACACGAATCTGCAAGGTGCCGGAAGGCGAATTCGACTTCCTGGGTTATACGTTTGGGCGGCTGTACTCAGCGACGACTGGCCAGGCCCGTATGGGCATGCGTCCGTCGAAGAAGAGTATCCGGCGCATGGTCGAAAAGATTCATGCGATGACCGCCCTCAAGACGGTGTGGCAAGAGACCACGGAGCTGGTGGGCAGGTTGAACCGCACGCTGCGCGGCTGGGCGAACTACTTCAAGGTAGGCTCGGACAGACGCGCGTATCGCGCGCTCGATAGCTACACTGCTGCGCGGTTGCGCCGGTGGTTACGCAACAAGTACAAGGTTCGACGTCGCAGGGGCGGGACTTATCCATCCCAGCACCTCTACGGGCACTTCGGTCTCGTGCGTCTGACTGGTCCATGGTTGTGAACCTGCCGTGTGTGAAGGCGTGATGTCCTGTCCGAGAGCCGGATGCGGGAGATCTGCATGTCCGGTTGTGTGTCCAGCTAAGGCTGGCGTGTTCAGCAGGAGATAGACCTGCCGGAGTAGAAGTCAGAAGCTCCGTAGCTTGGATAGCAGGGTGGCGGGAAACCAAGACTCTGAAGCCTATCGACGACCGTCTCCTTGGGGACGTGCGAGTCATCGGGCCGTAATGAAGATGAACGTGGATGTGGCCTCGAAAGTGAAGAGACCCGAAGGCCGAGCCTGCAACCGTGAGGGCGAAGGCAGCATGGGTAGCCGAAATCTGACCGATACGGCTATTCCACTTCGGCGGGGTGGAAGCGACGGCACGATGACAAGGACATGCTGAGCAACTGGAGAAACCCTCCTCGCCCCGGCGCGAAATCGCCGGAGCAAGGTAGGTCCTATAACCGGCGAACCCGGGAAGTGGACCGAAGGCGAGAGGGTGGCGGATGGGTCCGTAGTAGCTGTGAAGCCGGGTAACGCTGGTGGAGCGAAGGGGCCCTGCTGTTTGTAACTTCCTCGACAACATGGGAGGCAAGGACGAGATGACAAAGGCGTCCAGCAGTTTGCAGGACCGGAGGCGGGGAATATACGTCAAGGCGAAGGCTGAACCGTCCTGGCGTTTCTGGGGTTTGTACGTCCATGTCTGCAAGATGGAAACGCTGCGCGAAGCGTATGCGCTGGCTAGAAAGAACAACGGCGCACCGGGTATCGACGGGGCGACGTTTGAGGTCATCGAGGCGCAAGGCGTGGAGGCGTTCCTCGAGCGGATACGGGACGAACTGATCGGGCGTGCCTACGTACCGCTACGATCGCGGCGGCAGGAAATACCGAAGGACGGGGGCAAGGTCCGTGTCCTTTCGATTCCGGCAATCCGTGACCGGGTGGTCCAGGGTGCGCTCAAGCTCATATTGGAGCCGATCTTCGAGGCAGACTTCCAACCGGGGTCGTACGGATATCGTCCCAAGCGTACCGCGCATGAAGCTGTGCATCGGGTGGCGACGGCGATTGTTCAGTGCAAGACCCGCGTCATAGACCTCGATTTGCGCGCCTACTTTGACACAGTTCGGCATCACCTACTGCTCGAAAAAGTGGCGCGTCGGATCAGGGACGACGACGTCATGCATCTGCTGAAGCTGATGCTAACGGCGTCGGGCAAACAAGGCGTTCCGCAAGGCGGCGTGATCTCGCCCCTGCTCAGTAACATCTATCTCACGGAGGTAGACCAGGATGCTGGAGCGGGTGAAAGGGTCAACCCGTAGCGGGAAGTACACCTACGTTGAGTATGCCCGTTTCGCTGACGATCTGGTCGTGCTGATCGATGCTCATCCGCGCAATGCATGGTTGCTGAGGATGGTGAGCCGGCGACTTCGGGAAGAGTTTGCCAAACTACAGGTCGAGGTTAATGAAGAGAAGAGTCGCACTGTGGATCTGGACCGCGCGGAGAGCTTCGGCTTCCTGGGGTTTGACTTCCGCCGCCTGCGCAGTATCGGGCGACAGGTGTGGCGAGCGCACTATACGCCGAAGTTGAAGGAACGCACGGCGCTACTGCGCAAGCTCAAGGAGGTGTTCCGGCGATACCAGTCGCAGCCGGTGGATCGGGTAGTGCAACTGATCAACCCGGTGCTGCGAGGCTGGGTGAATTACTTCGCTGTTGGACATTCCAGCGAGTGCTTCAGCTTCATCAAGGACTGGGTGGAGAAGAAGATTCGACGCCACATGGGTCGATCCCGGAATCGTCGGGGCTTCGGCTGGAAGACGTGGAGTAGGCGCTGGCTATATGACGAACTGAAGCTGTTCAACGGCTACCGGGTTCGTCGTGCTGCCGCACTGAAAGCGTCCCCGGCATGATAGGTCCCATAAACCTTGACGTGAAGCAGACAGGAAAGCGTAGTGCGGGAAAACCGCATGCTGCGTTTGACGTGGCGGGAGCTGGAAACGTGACCATGGCAACCGGATTGAGGCCCACCGCGAAAGCGAGGGAGAAGCCACCGGGGCCTACCGTGCGCGCGCCAGTTCTCGACCCTACCGATGAGCGGGGTGTGGAAACGGGGTTAGGGCGAGGTTATTCGGGCACCGCCAGACGAAAGAGGCGGCAACAGACAAACCGAACCTGCTGCTACCGCGCCACATCTCGACTCTACCGGGATGCGTCGATCGCGTCGGGCAGCACACGGGCCATAAGCGGGCACCCGCGCAGTGCGGTTGGGTGACCGTTCAACGCTTGCAAGGCGCCGTTCGCGAAAGCAGCATACCGGTGGGTAGCACAGCTTCCCGTACGCTTCGTTGACACAATTTCCATTCGTTGGCGGGCCGCTCGACGCAGAACGCGGACGATTCACTCAAAGGGAGCGAGAAGCCAGCGCCCTGAAAAGCAGGCGTGGATCGAAGGGTTTCTCGCACCTCGGATATCTGGTGTAGGCAGGGTCGAGCGCGTCGGCGCCGTAGCCGGTGGTAAAGACGAAATGCACGCTGTGCTCAGCCAGCCA
>NZ_CAJHCR010000030.1 GCF_904848585.1 Paraburkholderia kirstenboschensis | reverse complement strand
TATGCACGGTTGGCCGATGGTGAGGCGCTACCTGGCACCCAGAGGAATTGGGCGTTGCACCTCAGAATGACCGACAAACTGTGCATAATTCCGGGGCGTCCATAAAACGTAGCCTCCACGACTACTCCTTGAAGCTCATCCCTGTGTGGCTCGAGCGCAGCCATAATCAGCTGCAAATCGTTGGTGAGCCGCTTGCAGTAAAGCACCCGATCCAGGTCGTCGATCACAGCGACCACGGCATTGTTCGAGTGCAGATCGATGCCGCAATACTTCATATGCGCCTCCTGACAGGTCGGTTGGTGGTTCGCACCGCAACTGTAGACCTTTGTCGCCCCCTACCTTGGGGGCGACAAAGGAGGCATTCCAGATGATTATCAACACGGATTTCGGTTAGTAACTGACAGCCTTTCAGTGCGATTGGTTGAAAGTGTCGCGGCAACCTCCTCTTCAGTGCTACGCGCCAGCTAGTCGCCGCAATCGTCACGTCAAAGGTTGAATCTGCCTGCCATGCGATTGTGGAAATGCCGAGCGATGGCAATACGATGTTCCTTGCGCATCGCCGATGTTTTCGCGAAAGCTGGAGGGGGCCGGCTCGAATAAGGGCCACCGCATTGCGCACAGCGATACGGCGAGCCGGCAAGACTTGCGTTGAGCAGGTAGGGGGTCTCCTGCCCGCAATGCTGGCATCGCGTCTCGAGCTTCTGCCCGTGAGCGGGACAGCGGCCCTCACTGGACATCTGATACGTCACGCTATGATGACCAAACGATGTGCATTGCCTGCAATGCCTGAAAACCGGGTGATAACGTCTCCGCTGCCCGGCGTCGAGCAGTGACGCGTGTAAGACCTTGCCGGGCAGTGGCAGCATGCGCCTCAGCCGCTTCATATCGACGGCATCGCGCAGCGGCTCAACGCCTTCATATGGGTCGACGTCAGCACCCATCAGCCGGACGAGCGCATGCCCTGGCAGTCCGTTCGCACGTGCGAGCTTCCACAGGATCGAGACGATTGACTCGCCAGGCAGGAGCCACCTGACATCGAATATGTAGCCGAGTGCCGGAGTCAGTCGTCGCTCATCGAGGCTGAGAATCGGAAAACGCGGAGCAATGAGCAAGGGCGCCTCTCTACGCGTGAAAAAGCACACGACCGGTTGCATGGCGCGACTGGACATACCCGGAGCGGCGCACCGCATGAGCCCATAACGATGGGTCAGGGCAATATCCCGGAGCATCCCTGAGTTCACTATCCTTGAGTACGACTTCGACGGCCCGTGCAAAGGATTCCATCGGGATCTCAAGCCGCCCAGGGAGGGTTGCCTTGTGATGTGCGGCCTCAAAGGCGTTCCACAGCGTGAGCGCATCGCTCACAAGTCGATAAGCAACATCAAACGCCTGCGGCACGTAGAATCTCGTGAAACTCCATTGTGTGCCCTCGGGATAGGCGGTCTGATCATAGCCGTTCAGGCATGTAGCGACGTCTTCGGCATTGCGGATGCCATGGAAAAAGAGTTCTTCGACCATCAGGCGCGCGACGATCTGGGTCTTGCCAACGATCTGCAGGGCGCTCTTTTGCGCCAGCAACTCCTGCTGACCCACGAGAAACGTGAACAGCTTGATCTGCTGGCGGTCCAGTGCATCGTGTACATCTCGCAACACTCGTATTCGTTCTCGTTGTAGCGTTGGGCTTCGTCGCAGAAGAGTAGAACTGTACCGCTGCCAGCGCGCGCAGCGGCTTCCCGGATGCGCAGGGAAAGGCGCATGCGCTTTGCGGGGTTCGTGCCCGCGTTCGGGTCATGATTGCCGACGGCTTCGAGCAGGTTCGAAAAGAAGGGACCTTCTGCATGCCGAGGCTTGTGCTCACACCGGGCGTGATAGCTTGTTACTTTCGGATGCTCCCGTGCAAGCAGCAGACGCACGTATTCTATTGAACGCGTCTTGCCAATCCTCGGAGCACCGTAGACAAGCGCGCCGGTCACCCGGTATCGAAGACAACTCACGACAAGTTCATAGAATGATTCGATAGCCGGTGTAGCGATCCGGTAGTTTCCGGTGACGAGCGGGTGCAGCGAAGGATCAACCGGACGTGGAATCTGAAGCGACATGCCCTCCTCCCTTGAATGTGAGCTGTCAGTCAAACTACCGATCAGAAAGTCTGCCCCGTCCCAATGCCAAGCGTGCGCGGGCGTACCGCCTCCGTGGGCTGTTCATCTTCGACGGCGTTGGTCAGGCCCATCGTTGGTGGTGGTAGCGTTGCTTGGATCGGGTCCGGTTCCAACGGCCCTGTCGGTGTCTTGGCCGTTGGCGCGTTGGCAAGGAGGCGCAGCGTACGCGCTGCGTCGGAGGCCGCCTTGCGTGACCTGCCCGCTGCTGCTACTTTGGCTCGTACGTAGGCGTCAATCGGATCTTCAGCCGCCATATGCGTCGACCGCCGGCTACTCCTCGCCTTGAGGATCTCCTTGCGCAAGGTTACGTTGTGCGGCATCACGCGCCACGCACCCTGGGCGTGAAGGACACCGAGCTCGCTGCCGTCTGGGAAAAATGCCCGAACACAGCGCAGGTCGTCGGCGTTGACGTAGACGCGAAGTGTTTTTCCGATCAGTTGGGCGCTGCTGGCAAGCGTCATGTTGGTGTAGCGCACGCCGAGCAGGTTGATGTGTGGACGGACACCAAGCGCAAGATAGCCCCGTACGCGACAGTGCTGCGCGGACTGCATCAGACATAACGTGCGTCGGCGGGCTTCCGGCAACCAGGCCAGCAATTGACCCCTCTCGCGGACAAAGAACTCCATCGCTTCGAGCGGCGTCACGCCATTCAGTCCGATATGAGACGTGCCATGGTAGGTCGCAATCGAATAAGCCATTAACTCGTCGAGTTCATCGAGCGACACGAACAGGCGGAGATTTCCCTTTGGGTCCGCCAGCGCGCGACGAAGATCACGAGGATGCGAACCCGTATAACCTGGGAGGCGCGAGGACAGCTTGCTGGCGACCGTACCAAAGAAGCGCTCGACATACGGGCGCTCGTCCGGACTGCGCTTCGGTCCAGCGCTCACAACGCAGCCAACGAACTCGCATAGTGCAGTCAGCGTTTCGCTGGCGAGGTTCGCCTTGGCGTTGTCGAGGCGGATGCACTCCCATGCGACGTATGCAAGCTCGGGCAGGCGCTGTGAAGCAAAACCATCCTGCGGGTGGTGGACCAGGCCCGGGATGGTGAATGCACGCATCGACCGGCGTTCGAGTGCGTTCTCGATCGTCTTGACCACATCGTAGCGGCTGTATTCACTGGTGTCGTGGTCACGTACGAAACGATCCGTTGCTTCTCGAGCAACAGCTCCTCGATGTCGCGCAGGCTCAGGCTGAACC
This sequence comes from Paraburkholderia kirstenboschensis, assembly GCF_904848585.1. Lineage (GTDB taxonomy): Bacteria > Pseudomonadota > Gammaproteobacteria > Burkholderiales > Burkholderiaceae > Paraburkholderia > Paraburkholderia kirstenboschensis. Next base: position 32,264 of record NZ_CAJHCR010000030.1, on the reverse strand, counting down.
GGAAATACCAGCGAACCGCGCAGCTGATGACCACGGGGCAGGGAAACGGTGGCCGTGATAAAGCGATTTTGTCTTCTTCATCACTTCATTCTACCGTCGCCTCGTTATTAACCTGACAGTGCCCTACCTGGAGATCAAGTACCTCTGTATGGGCGGTCTCGCTTGAATATCGCACTGGTGCGACAAGGCTTAGAGACTGATGCACGAAAAAAAGGCGCCGTGGTATTTCGCCGCTGGCATCGCGGTGCTCAACACCGGCCATCGTCATCCGGGCGTGATCGCTGCGGTGCGTGAACAGCTCGACCGATTCACGCACACCTGTTATCAGATCGTGCCGTATGCGTCGTATGTGGAGCTTGCGGAGACGCTGAACGCCCGGGTGCCGGGCGCATTCGACAAGAAGACCGCGCTGTTCAGTACTGGCGCCGAGGCGGTTGAGAACGCAATCAAGATTGCTCGAGTTGCCACCGGCCGGCCCGCGGTGATCGCGTTTGGCGGCAGCGTCCACGGCCGTACGATGATGGGCATGGCGCTCACCGGCAAGGTTGCTCCGAAGCATCTCCGGATCAACCGGTGCAACTCAAGCTATCGCCGAAGAGAAAAGGGGCGCTCGCCCTTGCTAAGCGGCTACGCAGTGGCTAGATTGGTAATTCACGCCGTGTTGCTATGCGCGAGTTTTGTCTGACGAAGGAGGTGGGTCGTGTCAACAAAAAAATCCTCGACGTGGGCCCTCGGCGAGGCTATTGCACTGGGCGGAGGAAAAGGAAAACTCGGCTTGGGGCTCGCGTTCTATTCCCTGATTGACGTCGATAATCAAATCCTTCATGGCCTGTTCATTGGCAGTGGTGGGGTGGGTGCAGGTTTGCCCTTCCAATTTACGATTGCGGCGCCAGAGCAGTATGCTTTTTTCACGACACAAACGGCAATCTCTGCAAGCGACTTCAACGGCCTAGTCTGCTTCGGAAATGCATTGGAACTCGCGTTAGTCGCAGGCGAAAAAGTTATCGATTGTATTACATTTCACGGAGTAGACCATACGCCGTATTGGATTGATACCAGTGGATTGGAGAGTGGGATTGCCGCCTCAATTGGCGGAGTGAGTTTCGGCTACGCACGCGTTGTCAAATCGATGCCAAACAACGGGTGCGACATCCGTCCAACCGGAGATCCTCTGTGTGGCGGCTATAGTCCGAATCCAAATCAGAGCCTAAATACAAATCAGTCAAGGTAGTTTGCGAAGCGGCAAGGGAAGTGAGTGGTCAGTTTATTTCGGGCTACTTGATAGGTTCTTTCGCGGTCGGTTTCGCCTCGTAGGCAGCGGGTGACAGATAGCCCAAAGTCGAATGCAAGCGTACCGCATTGCCGAAACCGAGGAGGTGTTGGAATTTCATGTACTGAGGCCGTTAAAAATTTCAGCTGACGGGGAGGTGAATCGCTCGCCGGACAGGAGGATGGCGAACTGATTGACTGCTTGCCGCCAGGTGATAGATGGCATCTTCCAATCCTTTTCGATGTTGCGCAAGACCAGGTGCAGCAGTTCGTTGGCCGCTTCGTCGCTGGGGAAGTGCCCCCGGTTTCTGATGATTTTGCACAACTGCATGTGCATGCTCTCGATCGCGTTGGTAACCGGCATGTTATGGACCAGTGCCCCACGTCCCCGCCCCGAAGTTTAAGACCTATGGTGTCAAACGACAGAAAGTCGTCCGACCAAATGTAAGCGCGCGATTTCGCATACCTCGGGAATGAAAGGTCCTGTGGAGGACGGGACCACGGAACGCGCCCGACGCCGGTCGCCACCTCTGTTCGCCCCGGCGCATTAAGCGAACCGGTTTTTCACCTCGGACTCCAATTGCGATCCGGACTAATACCGGGACGGGTCAGATTGAACGGAAGAACGGCTGGCAGCTCGCAGAATGAACCGGCGAAACCGCACCCAATGGCGTGCAGCACTTCCCGCTTCGCCCGCCCGCTCGGGGGAGCACACGCTGCCACCTGCGACCGCCGATGGCGTCGTCGTTCGGAATCGTGACGGCCGATTTAGGGATTCTGCAGCTTGTTCGTCTCTCACTCTCGTCTGTAATACTCCCGATAGCTCAGGATTCCGACAGCGAGTCCGCGCTCGACTGCAGCTTCAACAGTCGATTGGCGTTCACTAGGCGGATTCAACCGGTCCTCGCAACACCTTTAACTGAGGAGGTGTTGCATGGTGCGAAGTGCAAAGCAGGTGTATCGGTTGACCGGTCGAGCAGCGATGTACTCGCCGGGCGCGCCATCGCTTGGAAACGAGATCGAGCGTCGCTTTTGGCAACAGATCGCCACCGCCATTCCGGCGCCCTAGATGTGGCCGTTGACGTTGAGGGTTACGAAAAATTGATATTGACGGGTCGTGGCGACAAATTCCTCCGACACCATCTCCTTCACATATTCGTCTAGACTCAACGTATCGATATCGGAGGTCCGCTGCTCTGATTTAGGGCGTGAATCATTTCGTGTACGAAGTATGACGCGAGCGTCGGCGCCTTGAGACAGGACTTCAGCGTGCAGGTATTGGTATTCGCCTCGTAAGAGGCCGGCATGGACGAATGCGTGAGGCTAATTAACACGCCAAAGCTCTACATGGTGTTGAGCGCTTCCAGCCCTTCGTCGGTCAGGTTCAGCAGCGATTGCAGATCAGGCCACGACATGTCGTACCTCGAGCATCAGATGTACATCGGCACAAAATCGATTGCGGATTAGGGTTTAGCTTCCCATGAGGCGTATCCAGTGTCTAGACACCGTTTCCACTGTCAAGCGCAATCTCAAGTTGGTATAGCTCCAGATACAAACGCAATTTGAATTTGATACGTCGTTCGATTCGGATGCTGCGACCATTGGCGTCATTCAAGTATCGACTTTCGTGAGGCCGCTAGCCGGTCTCTCCCCCGCGCGACTTTTAGGGATTGCACCAACTGCGTCGATGCTGGTAAGACCGGTCCTCTGCTGCCGGAGCGTGACCAGTTCGAACCGATTAGTCAAGACTGGCTCGCCTAAAAACTGCCTGGCAATATTTGCCCACTTGACGAAGGCGGGGCCACCACCGTAGCGAGCGCGGCAAGGATGGTCGGCACAGCCGACGCCTCCACGGGCGCGGTCGTCGCCGCAAGCGGACTCGATGCGGCCGTGCGAGGAAGTGCCGCCGCGTTCGCGGGCGAAGCCGACGCGCCCGTCGATCACTGTTCCGCTCAATAGACGGCTCGAGGATCATCACGCGCCGGTTCTCCGGCGCAGCGGGCTAATTCGTGTTCAACAGTTCACACAGGCCTGATCGCGACGAGACGTCCGGGCGCAACACCCTGACCGGTTGCCATGACGCATGAACCAGAAAAAGTTGTCAGTGATTGCCCTTAGCGGCCGATAGTTACCGTTACTTGGTCAGATCTTTCGGAGATAGTCCGAGAGTTCTTATCGGCCCGCGAATCCACATTTTCTCTTGCTCACCTATTCGCGTGACAATTTGAATCGATCCTCCCGGGTATGAGTTGGATACCGTTTTCCCGGTGCTTTTTTGAGTTGCGGTAGATATCTTGGGCTGAAATTTCGCAAATCCAAAGTAGGCGTTCAACGTGCGCCCCGCAGGAATCGTCATAATCCAGGCTCGTCCTACGTCCCCCCAATCGTCACATAGAGCCCATCTACTGCTAACCTCCCGGATTATTTTTGATCCAAATGGACCCGAGGTGGATAGCACATGCAGAATTTCCACAATTTCCGATGCATACATCCAGTACGAGCGGTAGAGGCCAGTCTTCGTATCTTTCCGGCCAAGAGCGGCTTCGTGTCCTCGAGTCGAATCGGTAAATCGAACAAGCTGCAACTCACCTTCCAAGACGGTGTGTCGGACTACGCTGAGGAAGCTTCGCTGTTCTTCTTCCTGCAGGTCAAAAAACGGCACAGTTTCTCTCCCTATAAAATCGAAATCTCAGCGCAATCAGCGCATAGCCATATCCTGCCCACATGGCGGCACGGAGTAAACTACGCTGATGGCTCCTCGTATAAAGAGAACTACATTTCAGATATCGCCACCATGCACGTTAACCCGCTTCTTAACTGTTCTGAAGCATGCTCGGTTCGGCCGATTGCGCACCGCTGCGTACGCGATGTCGGACGCCAAGTCCGGCGGCCTCTGTGACCTAACGCACATTCGGATGAGCGCAGGCGTAAATCTGTCCGATTTCACGAGGTATAGTCACATGTTATGGACACTGATAACATTCGTGTCGTCGCGTGTGGGCTGCTTTCCTCCCGCGCGCATGCGGAAGGCTATATGCCCACGCAATTGGTGGTCCCCCTAGGAGCGGCCATTCAGTTATCGCACGATCAGGGTGTGCCGTTACCAAATCGAGTGCGATATTCTTTCGGTATACGAATGTTATAGCCAACACTTAATTCGAGGGCATACGCGTAAAAGGTTGAACGCCAACGGAAATAGCAGATTCAAAACCTTCGACTTCCCGCCTCCCCTGAGGGATCGTTATTTTCATGTGGCATAGCCTCGGCTGCAAAACCGCAGCATAAATCTTTCCATCATATGCTCGGCTACCGTGAGCGCCGATCTCGTGCGCAACGACACCCTGAATGTTTCTTTTCACATCAATCAACGTGCTTCCTGTGGTGGTCTCAGTGTCAAATGGACGAGCTGCACTATGCCGGGAAATGCATACTCGCCGGCAGCCACCGACCGACCAGATTTTCCCACCAATGCAGCGAGTCGTTCTCGCTGTACCTCTTTCTTGTAGTGAAACCCGAGGTAAAAAATATAGAGACGACCCTCGGTTACTTGGGTCACGCCATGCGTCAAGAACCGATCATCCGACATGTCCTGCTTCAGTGCCCGACTGCGTGAGGCATTTGCGCCCGATAGCACACGCCGTGATAATCGAAGGTTGCCGCCTTACTGTCAACAAGAACGGGACCCGCTCCGGCAAGGACGCGGGTGCTTGCGTTGGGCGCCGCGTTACTGCCGTCGAAGCTGGGGTCCGCAAACGCGACGAGCGGCTGGCTCGCGTGCGAGTTAGGTTGTGCGCTTGCGAGCACGAGCGCCGAACCACTGGGCATCCGCACCGGCGTAACCTCGTCGATCCATCAGTGCGCATAAGCAAGGCTTGCCTACCACGTCGCTTGTGTTGACATAAGCGGTTGTCGCACCGTGCAGGCGCACATGTTCGAGTGACCCGGATAACCAGCGATTTCTCGAGACTATGGAATTCGATGATCGACTCGTCCGGTTTGAGGGTGCCTCGCGTAACGGCAAGGCTTGGCACCTAGCCATTCAATTGCCGGTCGTCGAAGCCGGCATCGACGCGGTTGCGCACCACGTCGAGCAATGCGCGCGCGGCTGCGCTCGGATAGATTCCAGGCGCCTTCGTAGTCGCCAGTCTCACGCGTCAGCGCGATCGCTTCTTCAAACACCGTCTGCGTGTCGCCGAACAGGACGGTCTTGAACTCGTCGCTGCGAAAGCGCGCACGAATCTTTTCCGAATCGTCGACAGCGGCGAGGTAGGCCGCGCGCGCCGCAGCGCGGCTGCCGAGTGCGAGGTCGGCCAGCGCGTCGTTGTACGCAGCGATCGCCGCCTGCGGATGGTGAAAAGCAACGGCTGGGGGATGGAACTCCCCTACGGCCTGCGGGCCGCGGGCGACGGCCGACTGCATCGTCGTTCGACTACATCGCTGTAAACGTTCCGGGACCTTGGATTTTGAAAGCCAGTTTCACCCGCCTGGCGAAACCGGAGGCCGGCTCGTTGTTTTTTCAAAAGATCGCTTCGCCAATCGTCTCGGAAGTACACGCGCCTGCGCGTGAGGGTCGCGCTAACGAGTGCGGTGCTCCGTCATCGAATCTTCTTGGGAGCCGAAGCCGATGAGCAGCCCCGACGACAAGACGGTGATCGTCCAGAGGTCGTCCGCACCCGACGGCAATGGACAACACGCACTGCCCGCCGGAACCCGGATCGCGGCCGCGCGCTGCTGCTCGATTTCGGCGCGGCGCGTGATCGGCGACATGACGCAGGCGCTAACGGTGATTTTGAAACCGGGCTATGCACCGGTCGAGCAATGCGCCGAAGTTGCAAGCAGGAAACAGTGCCCGTGGACCGACGTGTACGCGCTCGCCGCCGTGGTGTATTTCGCGGTTCAGGGCAAGACGCCGCCGACCTCGGTGGGACGCCTGATGAGTGATACTTATGCGCCGCTCGCCGTAACAGCGGCCGGGCGCTACACGGACCGGTTCCTACGCGCGATTGACCACGCCCTCGCCGTCCGTCCGGAAAACCGCCCGCCTGACGTCCAAGCGTTTGCGAAAGAGCTGGGTATCTCGATCGATATGCCCGCCCCCGCGGAGCTCACGAGCGGCGGCGATACATCGGGCGCGCGTGGCGCCTACGGCTCATCGGCCGCTCCGAAATCGGCGACCCGCTCCCGGGCTGACGGCGAGTCGATGCGCAGGCACCAGGACGGCGGGGCGAAGCGCCTGCCGCCGGCTACCGCAGTGGACGACAGGCGCAGCAGGGGAGCGGGCCTGATAATCGGCGCCGCCGTATGCATCGTCCCGCTCGCGGGCGGCGGGACCTGGATGGCGACGCGTTCGCCGCCCCCGCCGGCCACCGCTGTGCCGCGCGCCGCGCCCGTCGCCGCCGGAGCCGCCACCACACTCCAGCCAGGCGGTCACGGCGGCGTCGATCGCGAGCATCCCGACGCCATCCATTTCACCGCCTCCCGAAACGCTCACGCCCTTCACACCCTGCGGCGAACTCGAACGCATCGACGCACTGGCCGACCGGTCGATTCAAGTGCATGGCACGCTGCGCAGCACGACCGCCCGCATCGGCAAGGACCCTTTGCAATACAGGCTCAGCAGCACCCGGGTCGGCTACGTCTATGTGTTCATGGTCGACCCGGCCAACCGGTACCTGATGCCGTTTCCAAACGGAGTGGATCGCAACAATATGATCGCGGCCGCGCAGACACTCTCACTGCCGCGCGCGAGTTGGCCGATGCTGGGGGGCGAACCGCCGGGTCCCAACCGTTTTCTGGTGCTCGTGTCGCCGCAGCCACGTGATTTTTCCGCGAGCGGCCTCAAGCCCGGGGCAGTGTTCGCGAGCTTCCCTGACGACGCCCAACAGGAGGCCGCGACACGGCGCACGCCTCAGTATTCACCGTTCGCAGGTGAGCCACTCTGTCCACCAGATGCACCGGATTGCACCGACGCGTTCGGCGCGACTCGCTTCACCATCGACGCCGTCAGACCGGCGGGATAGTGCACGCCTGTTATTCAGCAAGGAGGCAGTATGCAATGGCCCTATCTTCTGCTTGCATTAGCGGGTCTGCTGGCGGGTTGTGCAAGCAGTCGGCCTGTGGCGGACGTAGGCGCGGAAATGGGCGGCCCGGCCGCGGCAGCGCCGGTTGCTGTGACGACGAACGCGGCCGCAACGGCACAAGCTGGGTCCGCGCCGGCAGGCGGCACGCCTCGGCCGGGGTGGCAAGGCGCATCACTGTCAGGTGCCCCCGCAGCCATGCAAGGCGCCCCCGGCAGTCCTGGCTGGAATACCACCTCTGCGGGCAATCCGCGCATGCCATCCGTGAGCGCGAGCGGTGGCTTTGCGACGCGCCACGCTTACTACACGCCGACCCGCTTCGCCGATCTGCCTGGCTGGGAGACGGACGATGTCAGCGCATCGTGGGACGCATTTCGCCGCAGTTGTTCCGTGCTTGGCGCTCGCCCCGGCTGGTCGGAGCCGTGCGGTTCAGCCCGTGCCGTGAACGCGCGCGACGTCGCGGCGATCCGGCAGTTCTTCGAAATGTATTTCAACGCCTATCAGATCCGCAACACGGATGGAACGCTGGACGGCACCATGACCGGCTACTACGAGCCGCTTCTGAGCGGGAGCCGGCAATACGGCGGCGCTTATCTGTATCCAGTCTACGGCACACCTTCCGACATGCTGTATCTGGACGCGCGACGCGTGCCCGGCCGGATGCGCGGCGGCGTCAGCGCGGCCCGCATCGACGGGCACAATGTCATACCGCTTACGGATGTGACGGGAAGCGGCCTTGGTGGCCTCTATACGCTCGATTTGCGCGATGCGGTACCCGACATCCGCGACAAGAAGATTCGCCTGCGGCTCGACGGGGAACGCATCGTGCCGTACTACACCCGCGCAGAGATCGAGCGTGGCGCGCTCAAGGCACCGGTTCTCGCATACGTGGACGACCCTGTCATGCTGTATTCGATGCAACTGCAAGGCTCGGGGAAGGTCCGCATGACCGATGGCTCGATTCGCCGTTTCGCGTATGCCGAGCAGAATGGCCGGCCGTTTCTGCCGCCGCTCGCGCGCAGCGGCGGTGCTGCGAGCGGCGCGCACAAACTGGTCGTGCGCGGCATGGAGATGCAGATCGATGTGAGCGACGAAGACACGGCGGCGCCAGCCGCCGGGGACGATGCGCAGCCCGCCGGCGCGGCGGACGACGACCCACAATCGCCCTTGCTGCGCGGCTTTCAACTGGCCACGACGGCGTCATCGGCGGCCGCCCCGGCGACGCCACGAGTGGCTGGACCCGCCGCTGGGCGCAGCGCTGAAGGCACCCTGCCCGCCGCTGGATCCGCCGCGCATTCGTCTGGCTCGCCAGTGCCCCGACGCGCCTTCGCGGTCTCGGATCCGAGCTACGTTTTCTTCCGCGTAATCCCTGACTCGCCGAACGGGCCGCTCGGTGCGTTGGGCGTACCGCTATCGGCGGGCCGTTCGGTGGCTGTCGACCCCCGTACCACGCCGCTCGGCGCACCCGTTTTCGTTTCGACTCGCGACGACCCACGCGCACCTGGTGCGACCAATCGGCTGATGCTGGCCCAGGATTCCGGCGGCGCGATTCAAGGCGCGGTGAGAGCCGACTACTTCTACGGCTTCGGCCAGGCCGCGCAGAGCGAGGCGAGCCGCACGAAGGAACGGCTGCGCATGTGGGTGCTCCTACCCAAGGGTTTGCGTGTCGCCGCTCAGGAAACGTCAGTAAAAACACGTGGTGCGGGGTCTGCCGTATCGGACACCGACTGCCTCGTCAGCGATCCGGTGCTGTGTGTCGACGACGCACCCTAGACTTGGGATATGTACGACGTGATCGGGTGCGCAGCTAGACATGCTCAAAGGGAAGTATGGCGCCTTGTATCGGCATCCGTATTTTCGGGGGGCGTAATCGTTGGCCGGGAATGCAGCCCGACGCTATTGCTCGCCGCCCTCTCCCACATTCATGAATGGCGCCCAGAAAATCGGGTGTGCGAAAGCCGCTTCATTCGCGCCGTCGAGCAGGGACAGCATCGCCTTGCGTAGCGCCTCGGCACGGCCCGTGCGGGGGTCTTGCGACAGGGCTTGGGTCGCGGTGGTCATCAGCACCGCTGTCGATTGCGATGCCACCGACCAGTGGCTGACCAGCAGTGCCCGGCTACCGGCGTAGAAGAACGCCTTGGCCAATCCCGACAGGCCCTCGGCGCCTGGGCGGCCTTCCGGGGCTGCCGTGTTGCAGGCCGACAGCAGGACCCAGTCGGCGTCGAGCTTGAGCGTGGCGATTTCGCTGGCTTTGAGCAGGCCGTCATCGAACGCCGAGGCCGTGATCGGTGGTGTCAGGACGAGTGCCGGTTCGGCGACACCACGGAATTCCCCCGCCAGCAAACCGTGCGTGGCAAAAGCGAGAATGCGGTACGACGCAAGGTCGGTCCGCATCACCGTTGTCTTCGTCGCGCGTTGACCGAAGTAGAGATCCGCATCGGCCGCCCTTAACGCGTGTCCGACCGCGGTCAGCTCGTCGCGCGTTTCCGGCAGGGGCACGAGCGCCTTGCGCAACAGAGCCGGGTCCACCCCAGTTACCAGTTTGTCGTTCAGCAATCCGCGCGTGGCCGTGCCTTCGCCTTGCAAATCCGGATCGCCGAAGCCGACGAACGGTTTGCGAGCCTTGGAGCGCGGCGCCACGGATCGCAATAGAACAAAGGAGCTGACCGACGGTTCGATCGAAAAACCGAAGTGACGTATCAGAAAATCAAGCTGGCCGAAATCCTTCATGCGCGATGGCGCCTTATCGACCGGCGTGGCAAGCAGAACCGATAGTGGGAGGCTTTGCATCGAACGATCGACGATCGCGACCAGGTGATGGACGTTGGCCAGTTCCGGTTCAAACGGATGAAACAGCCTCTGATACAGAAGGGACGCAGCCGCGACGTCAAAGGGCGGCAGTTCTGAAAGCCTGTGGATGTTGCGAAAGTCCAGTCCGTTGCGGATAGAGTCGACGGCTTTCTCCAGCTGCTCGCTCGTCAGGCTGGTCCGGGCAAACCGTAGCGTGCGGCTCGTCACCAGATAAACATAAGTCGCCTGACTGGACGTCACCTGAAGCAGCAAGGCCTCACGCGGCTTGAGCAGTGACTGCACCGTACTGGCCGACACAGGCCGCGGATTGGTCAACTCGGCGTAGTGAGGATAGTCGCGACGCAGCGTGCTATCGAACTGCTGGATCGACTGCGCTAGATGAATCTGGCTGTTGCGATTGCGCTGTTCCGCCGCGGCCGCGGACGCGGCTCCCGCATCCTCGGCAATCTGTTCCGTTACACTGCGATCGAGTGCACGCCATTGCTCGACCGCGTCTTGCCGCATGCGCGCCAAGGAAGCGAGGCGCTCGTCTCCGGCACTGAAGCGGACCGCCATCTGGCTGATCGCATCCGAAGTGCTGCTCAGATGTGGCAGTTGCGCGACCTCGAACATCTCGCGCAACAGCGTGTCGTTGGATACGGTCTCAGGATTCGAGGCGATCTCCAGAAATTGCTCGAACAGCCCGCGTGCCTCCCGCTGTTCGCCTGGCGCGGACGAAGATAACGACTGTTGTGCCACGTCGAGGCGCTGCTGCGCAATGGACACCGCGCGTCGCGAAACCTCGAGCGCTGCATTGCGATTGCCCTGCGCAAGACGCACGTTCGCCATCTCCGAGAGGCTCTCGGCGAGCCCCACCGGTGTCGCCGCACCGTCTTTCTCACGAATCGATATGGCTTGATCCAGCAACTTCGTTGCATCGTCGAGGCGACCTTGTGCACGATCGATCCTGGCGAGATCGGTCAGCCCCGGCGGCAGATCGGACGACTGTGGCCCGCGCACACTAGTGATAAAAGCCAGCGAGACAGCGTAGGTTTTCATGGCATTGGGCAGATCACCCGCGCGATGCAGAGCCAGCGCCAGCACCGCGTTCGCGTAGCCGCGCTTCAGGTCCCAGTTGCCTGGCAGCCTGTCGTAAATGGCCAACGCTTCGCGCGCCTGCGCGATGGCATCGCCGGCACGTCCCTCTTTGCTGAGCAGAGACGAGTATTCCAGCCGCGTCGCCGCCACCGAGGCATCCTGCGCGCCAAAGCTCGCCGTGAAAATGTCGATGGCCCGCCGATAAAATCGCTCGGACTCCGCGAACTGCCCCAGCATCTGGTAGACAATCGCAAGGCAATGCAGCGCTCTGCCGATCGACGGATGGTTATCGCTCAGGTTTCGCTGATAGATGGCGAGCACTTCCTTGTAGACCCGCTCGGCCTCTATCGCCTCGCGGCGCAGGATGTCGATCCAGCCAAGGTTGTATAAGACAGAAGCCTGTGCGAGCGTCGGCGCGCCTCCTGCGCGGTCGAGGCGCGCTAGTGCTTCGGTCAGACGTTGCTTCGCCTCTTCCAGCTGCGACACGCCGATGTCGATCTGGGCGAGCGCGACATCGGCGCCGGTAAGGCTCGCTTCGTCGACCGGCTTCTGCGCTGCAAGGATGCGTCGCGCGGTCGTCGCTTCGGTTCGCGCTTCTTCGATTGCTTCCTGCCGAATGTGCGCGTTAGCGAGATCGAGATAGGCACGCGCCGCATCGGCGCTTTCGTCGCCGTGGATGGCACGCTCGATGCGCAGCGCCGTTCCGAACTGCTGCGCGGCGGCGGCAAAGCGCGAGAACTCGAGATAGACGACGCCCAGATTGCGCGCGAGTTGCGCCACGCGTTCGTCGTTCGGGCCAACGTTTCTGACGTCGATGGCATAGCTCGATTCATAGAGTGTGCCCGCTTCCTTGAACTGCCCCTTCGCGACCAGCAAGGAAGCGAGGTTGTTTTGCAGCGCCGCCAACTCGGTCGAGGTGTCGCCTTTCGCTTGGCGGATCATATCAACCGCTTCGCGCGAGAGCGGCAGTGCGTCACCCAGACGATGCTCTTGATAACGCCAGGTGGCGAGATCATCGAGCATGTAAGCGACGTACTCGTGCCGCAGGCCGTACTGCGCGCGAGCCAGGGCGAGTGCGCGCTGGCCCAGTTCGACCGCTTGCTCGTAGTGTCTCGCTGATGCCGCCGCGCGCGCCTGTTTGGCGACATCGAGTGCCGATTCGGCCGTCGCGGCGGCCGGTGCCCTTGCCGGGGCCGCGGGTTCGACGGCTTGTGCGATCAACGGCGCCGCCAGCGCGATGAGGTGCATGGCGGCGATCGTGATCAAGAAACGCTGGATGTGCCGCATATGCCCCATCCTGCTGCCCGAGCCTCCATAGCGGTGAGTGCGTCACGGCGCGACGCACCCGCGCGCCGGCGTTCACTTGTTGCGTTCGGCTCCAAATATGCCGGACGCCCGATAGGGACTGCCGGCCGTCTCCTGAATTGCGAAGCGCCCTGCTACGGCAGGCGGCGGTGTTGCAACGGGGCTTCCGCCTGGCGCCTGCACGAAGCCGCCCACAACACCCCCTGTTCGGTTGGTGGCAGCGACCGTGCCCTGAAAGTTGGTGCCACTCTTGAGCTGTGTCGTGCCACTGTACTGCGCACCGTCGAAGTTCATATTCACGGTGCCAGCGCGCTGGGCGAAGTTCCAGGTGTTGTCGTAGGAGCCCACTGCGGTGTACACCGCGCCGCCGCTAGCTACATTGCCGATGGCGTGACCGGAGTAGGACGCACTGCCAGTGACGGGGAGCTGGTTTGGATCGGCGGGGCGCCCTGCGATCCATGTGCCGAGGTGAAGATGTTCGAGATCTGTGCCCGCGGTACCGGCCGTATCGCCGAACAGAAAGCCCCATTGCAGGTACTGGTAAGCAGGTATCGGCTGGCCATTGGGCAGGTTGAGCGCGGCGGGCAGGTTGCCATTGGCGTCGCGCAGCAGGTTCGCATTGACCATCGCGACAGACGCGTTGGCCGCACCGAACCGGCTGTCGTCGATCATCACGGATGAGTTGCTGGCGCCGCCCAGCGTCATCGATGCGTGACCGGAAAGTAGCACTGTGGCCTGTACCTGGTTCGCGACGGCATTGGTCTGGATCACGAAGTTATTGGCATCCATGCCCGTACCGACTGGCACGATGGTGAGCGGTGCGCTTGGGTTCTCCTTTTCCGCGAGGCCGCCGGCCCAACCGGTCAGTACATTGCTGCCGCGAGAGCCGACGGCGACCTCACCCGTCGCGGTCGCGAGGCGCAACGCGGCGTAGTTCACGTCGGACACGGTGGCGCTGCCGAGCGCGTGTTCAGTTCCGCCCTTCAGTGGCTCAGTTCCGCCCTTCAGTGGCTCGGTGAAGCCCACATCAGTTGACGGCGTGTAGTTTTCAAAGACGAAGTAGCCGGCGTAGCCGGCGTAGCGTGAGAGCGGAAGCTGCGGATTGCCGCCTCCCGCTGAGGTGTTAATTAGGCGACTGTTGATGGCGACTGTGCCGACCTGGGTTGGGCTGATATTGCCGTGCGAGGAGCCGATCGTGCGGCCGTTTTCGTTGACGCTGTATGACGAGATCTCATATGCCGGACAACCGGCACATGATGCATCCTCCGGCGTCACAGGCTTGTACGTGCCGTTGCCGATGGTCAGCGAAATCGTGGATTGTTGCGTGCTGCCCGTGCCTTGCATGCCGAAGTCCGCATGAATGAATCCATTTTGCGCGGTCGGTCCCGAGCCCGCAGTGTTGACGACTAGCAGGCCTGAGTCGGTGAGCGGGAGTCGGAGCGATGTGTTCTCCCGCATGAATGCGCGAATATCCGAGCCGACGGTTGCGCCTTGATCTTTCTGGTTGAAGTTGCTCAGCCCCGCGGAGACGAAGAATTTGTTGACCGAGAAGGTGTTCTGGAAGTTATTATTCACCGTCCCATCGGCGTTTATGCGGCCGGCGTCGACGTTGCCGGTCGCAAAGAGATATTGCTCGCTTCCGTCGCCGTTGGTCGGTTGGGCTTGCAGGAGGAGGAAGTTGTCCGGGTTGCGCACGACGGTGTTGCTACCCGCGTTGGTCAGGCCCAACGAGAACCCCGCCTGTAGAAGGCGATAGTTTGTTGACAAGCCAAGATCCTCTTGAAGACTTGCAGCGGCTGTACCAAAGATCGAGCCTTGGCTAGACGCTCCGTTAGTGTATGGAAAGACGTTGACAGTAGCTACCGCACCGTCTGCAGCAAAAGGAATTCTCGGCAAAATAAAAGGCGCGCTCACATTGCCGGTGGCGGGAGACACCGGTGTGACGTCGCCTAGCCAAGTTTGGTGCACAATGCCACCGGGCACCTCAAGCGCAAATCCCGAGCGAATAACAGTACTACCATCAATCTGGGTTGGGTCTGCAGGATCAGGCTTGAATACAGGAAAAAAAGGGTCATTTTCGAGGAAAACATATTGCAGTCGGGTTCCCGCATTAGTGTTCGAAGATCCCTGGATTGACGGCACAGCGACAGGGGCTCGCTGCCCAGAAATTGCTTCTGTGAAACTGGACATGAACAGGCGGTTAGTCGTTGGTCCGGCAGGACGAATGGCGTCGCTCCCCGTATTAGGGTCATTGGGTCCATACGCGACGGGGCGAGCAGGGAGAATGTTGGCGTCGCGACTTTGCAAAACCGAGCGGCTAAGTCCGGTGCTTGCGCTCGGCTGACCGTCAAAGTTAGGCGGCGCTGGAATGAGTGATCCCGCGCCAAAGCCGGCCGAACCGCTCAGTCCACCAATCGTCCCAATCTCCGAAAATCCACCCGGGCCGCCGCCCGTCTGTGAACCGCCCGGCGCGGGTGGAGTTTGAGTCGGCAACGGCGTCTCCGGCAGCCCCGAAGATGTCAACGTCCCAGCCGGTTGATTCTCCGTCGTAAGCGCAAGAGCATTCGCGCCGATCGCCGCGAGCTCAGCTATCCCCGCGCGCCCGAGGTTGTCTTCCGCGCGCTGCGTCAGCCCCGCCAGCTGCGCGGTACCAAGCCCAAAAGCATCAGTTGCCGCGCCGCCTTCCGGCTCGCGAGAAGGACCATTGAGCGACGTCTGCGCACTGGACACCAGCTCGAATCCCGGGCGCTCCAACGTCTGAGTCTGACCATTGCGCACAAACTGCACCGCGTGCCCCGCCAGCATACTGACGCGCGTCCGCCCGCTGCCATCCACCTCGATCACCGCCGATGCCGCATCGAGCTTGACTTCCCCCAACGCTGTTTTCACCGTGATCGGCGTCGTCTCGCCTACCGCTCCGCCCGCGATCCGCACCAGTCCGCGATTCACACTCAATGCCAGCCGGCCACCGCCTGCGTCGCCGTAGCTGAAGGCGTCGACGGTGACATCGCTATTGGGCGATAAGGTCAGCGATGTCCCGTCCGGGAACAGTACCTCTAGTATCTGCAGCGCACCGGTCGTGACCTGCTGACCGCCATCCGGTACACGCCGTTCTGTTTGAACAATCGGTTTCAACCCCTGGCCAGGTAAAAACCTCAGCGTCGCGCCATCCACGTTCGCCGCCATAACGGGCGCCGCGACCAGAAGCCCGGCGATCAGCGCCGGCAACGTACGCATCGGGATCGTCAGCCTGTTCATGATGCTCTCCTTGAAATCGGTCGGATGCGCGCTTCGCAGCGCTCTCCGGTCGTACAACCCGCACCACCCATCCCCGCCCTCCCCCGCGTTGAACGTCTAGAAACTCCACGCAAATCCGAGGCTCGCGCTCGTATCGTGATACTTGAAGTTTGGCAACGTCGAATTGTTGTTGGTGTATTGGACCGACGCCGTCAACGTCAGCCGCTCGGTCAAGCGGACGTTGTTCGTCAGCAGCAGGTCGAGCCGGTTGTCCTGCCGCTTGGTGGACGGGTCGATCGATGGATCCGCATCGTTGTACACGCTGCGGTGCAGGCCGACATAGAACGACGTACTCCATGAATACGCCGTCAAATGGAACGGAGAGGAATAGACCTGGGTCACGCCCGCGCCGAGTCCAAGTTCCTTGAATGATTCGAAGCCCGCATCGGAGTTGCGTTGCGCGAGACTCGCCGCGGCAAAGAGGCGTGTAGCCGGAAAAAGCTGATAACTCACGCTAGTGCGCAGTTCGGTGTAGTGGCCGGTCCGGTTCGAATTGGCCGGAAACTCTTCGTGATCCTCAAAGTGCTGAGAACTGCTTTCAAGCGTTAGATCAACGTACGAAACCGAGGAAAAAAGCTTCCTGATGTTGACGCCACCGCCATACCCGCCCATGTAAGTTTCCTTGTTCAGAAAAATATAGGTCGCGGAAACGAATGGACGGATCGACCAACTTGGATCGAGCACACCGCCAAGATAGAAACGTGGACCAATGTCGGTGACAAAGCTGTTGAGATTCAGAAGATGCGTATCGACGTAGCGGCGGTTATACGTCGAAAAATTAGCCTCCAGGTCATTGCCCGCCTGGCTGTCGAATACATACGTATAGTTCAGCGTCGCGCCGATTTCTCCCGACCAGTCGCTGTGGCCCAGTGCGGCCTGATTGAGTTGGCCTTGCTGGCCGAGTACCCTCACTTCGGGCGACGACGGGCCGGCGTTAGCGTTGGTGTCGTAACGCCCCCCGGCATAGACGGTACCCGAGAAGAAGTTCTTCTTCTGCGAACGTTCCGCCTGACCGAGCAGCGACTGTGCCCGTTGGCGCAAAGGAGGCGGAATATCCGGAGCCAGCAGCGCCTGACGCAAGTACGTTGCAGCCAGGTCCGTTGCACCGACGCGCAGATAAAGCTCGCCCAGTTGCAGCCGTATGTTCGCGAGCCCGGGGTTGATTTTCAAAATCCGTTCGAGAGCGGCAATTGCACCGCGTATGTCGTCGTCCGACACCGCCGCGCGAGCAAATTCGAAGGACCGTTCTGCGTTCGCGGGGTCCGCAATCATTGCGCTGAACGCGTCGCGATACTGCTGGCTATGGCCGCGCGCACCGCCGGCTCCATTCGCTTCGCCTTTACCGGCAGCCTCCGACGATGACAATGCTGGCTCCGTTTCGGTCGCCGCCATTGCTGTCGCGGCATTTGTGGCAAGCGGCGCCATAGTGACGATCGCCGCGATCAATGGATGATTTAAAACGATTAAAACCGCGCCGACTCGCGTTTGTCGATTTGTGGTAGTGGGTGCATCCGACCAGCCCGATCTGTCGGTCCGTTGGGGTCGAGTTTTCACGCCAATCTCCCAGGAAATCGTCGGAATTTTTTGAGCAAGCTAACGAGCGATGCGTAAGTCTTATCCGTACAGGACGAATTACCTTGCGTGTTTTTCAACAGCGTGTCGGCGGAGTCTGGAAATTGGCCGACATTGCCCGAGCCGTGCAGATCGAAAATCCAATGCGTGCACCCAGTTCGACGTCAATCCACCCAAGTTAAGCGCGTCTGCCGCGCCGGAACCCAATCGAGTTAAAAATGCACTTGACGCGAAGCCAACTTCGGGCTGCGGCCAATGAGGATCTTCTTGATCTTCGTTGGCCCCATGTTGTGCCCACTCTGTTTGCCGATCTCGCCGCATATACTCAGACTGAACAGTTTCGTCACCTTGCTTGCGATCCCGAGCATCCCACGGCGTTCCGACGTCGTCGCAAATTGTCCTTGTCGGCATTGATCGCCCTGATGCTCACGGGCATGCGCAAGAGCGTCGAGACCGAACTGGACGAGTTCTTCGCCCATCTGCAGCAACAGGCCTAATTGCTGCGCAAGGTATCCGCGCAAGCGTTCGCACAGGCGCGCGCCAAACTCTCCACTACCGCCATTCCGGCGCTCAATGACCGGCTGCTCGAACACGCCGGGCGCAATGGTTATGTGCCGCGCTGCCCGACCAGCTTGTGTTCGGACTCTTCCTGCTTGGCGCTGAACAGATGCTCGCCGCTTCCTTGGATAGCGTGAATGAGAACGAGCGTCAAATGCCGTTCGAGCACCTGGATCGTCCCTTCAGCAATGACCTCCTGCGCTCGATCGGGGCTATCCCTGCCGGTAGCTGCCTGCCGTCCTGGGTCAGCGCGGCATCCCTTTTTGCATACGCGTCGAGCAATCCGGCAATGGGGGCTTTGCTTGCGTGCGTCAGTTTCTGCGCTCCCGACTCGACGAGGAAATCGTCACCCTGCGCGCACCGGATCTTCGCGACGCGCTCGACTATGAATGTCCTGCCATGCCAATCACCGTGCGCCTGGTGCGTCACGGGGCATCCACCAGCAAGGTACGCCTCCTGATGACCAATTTACTCGATAGCGCGCCGCGGTATCCGGCCAGCCAGTTTGGTCATCACTGACATCAGCGCTGGCGAATAGAAGAAGCGTTTAAGCGCCTCAAACACCGCTTCGATCTCGAACATGTTTCCGGGCTGTCACAACGCGCGGTGGTACAGGATCTCGCCGCTAGGGTGCTGTGCAACAACCTGCAGGCATTGACCACCCTGACCGCCCACGCCTGCCATGAATTGCCGCCCGATCGACGCATCAACCGCGCTTACGTGCATTCCGTGCTCAAACCTCTGTTGTCATCCCTGTTGGTCGGCATCGCCGCGGCGAGCTCGCTGGCCGATGCCCTGGCTTTCATCGCACGCCATACCTTCCGTCATCGGCCAGGAATCTCAAAGCCACGCAAACCTCGCTCCAAATCTCACAAAACCATGACGCAAAAACCTTGCTGAAAAAAGATCCCTTTTCTTAATTTGGGTGGATTGCAGTATCGGTAAAGGCGTTTCGTCACCACAAGCGACTGATCGGCAAGAGCTGACCCATCGATAGACCTATATCAAGGTCAAGGGTCAATGGATGTACTTGTATCGCGCTGTCGACAAGACCGGTAATACCATCGATCTACTGCTGCCAGCCGATCCGGCAAGGCCGCGGTCCCTCAACGTTGCAGAGGAAATGCGCGAAGAATGTCTCCACTCAGATCGTTTTGCGCACCTGATTGTTCGGCTAGGATTCAAGCGCAAGCAGGATTGCCCGCGATTCGCCCAGGTGATATCGATGCCGAGCGTGTGCTCGATCCATTGACCGATGCTAGTAGTGGCAAAGTCCGTCGGAACCGATCCCTTCTTTAGGGTGACGCCAAGCATGCGCGCGCGATAGTGGTAGGAAGCGATTTCAAAGCGTTCGGCAATGCGCGACAGGCCGCCTCGCACATTCGACAGCGCGCCCAAGCTGCCTGCAAGTAGCAAGCGGTCAGCGCCGTCGAGTCCTGAGATCAACCGTGTCGCCGATTCGCGCACCGTCAGTTCGTCGAAATCATACTGAATGAGCACAGCGCGGATCGGATCGTTTTGCGGGGCGCGCCGCTGTTCGATTTCGATCATCGCGCCGGAGTCGTCTGAGGGCAGGGTACGCTGATGACCTGCGTGTCGCAGACAATCGATAAAATACCGCCGGAAATATGCGCGAACCGCAAAACCATTCGTGGGTGCGCTATCTTCCGGAAAGCTTTCCACCGAGATCGTCGTGGCTTCCGACCGGAAGACCTTGAAATAGATGAATTGCGAGACCAACTCTCCCTTGTCTTCGGCGAGAGTCTGCAACTCGAATGGAAATACGTTTTCAGCGCGCGGTGCACAATCGCATAGATGGGCGCCATTTCGTCCTGCGTGAGGGATGCGCGCCGCCGCCAGAGATCCGGCAACGCGCTCAGCCGACAGTGCATCATTGCTATGGACAAGGGGCCAATGCCCCTTCGCCATACGCTTGCGGGGATCCCCCGTCGACATGCGCCTCACAATGACCAAATACAACTACCCTTATCAAGCTTTGAAGATACACACGGTTTTCAGACATTCGAGGCGAGGAAGCACACAAAAGTACTGAAACTTCCCAAGGGTTTTCACCGGTACGTCCGGCGCTTTCGGGTTATTGGACACGCTGCGGTAAAATAACCCGCGTCACTCGACTTCGTCCGCCACTTCGCCAATAAGCGACTGGTCCGCTTGAAGGGAAAGGCGCCGAAGTGCAGGGCGGATGACGCAATGCGCCGAGAAGAGGGTGAGGGGTTATCGACCG
Source organism: Paraburkholderia kirstenboschensis (assembly GCF_904848585.1). Lineage (GTDB taxonomy): Bacteria > Pseudomonadota > Gammaproteobacteria > Burkholderiales > Burkholderiaceae > Paraburkholderia > Paraburkholderia kirstenboschensis. The sequence continues at coordinate 12,053 of NZ_CAJHCR010000030.1, read as the reverse complement.
CTGATCGACGAGTTCAAACGTGCGTCTGATGAGTTGCGATACAGACTCTGGTCTTCCGACAGGCCGATCGAGAGACGATTGGTATCGATGTTCCACTCGATGCGCGGTGGCCTGGGCTTGATCATGATGTACGCGCCACCTGGCTTGCGGCGAATCTCGCCCGGCGCTGCAGACAGCAGCGTGAATTGATAGAGGTAGGTGGCGTCGAGCCGCGCGCCAGCGGGCCTGTAGGTGTATGCGCGCAGAGTGCCAATACGGTCCAGCCTCCACTCCAAGACACGAAACCATCCCGACATCTTCCTCATCTTCAGCTCGCCGAGCTTGTAGAGGTGCATCGAGTCGGGGTGCAGGCGGAGCAGTTCGAGCAAATATTCGCACTGTTGCTGCACATCGCGGGGTTGCCAGTCTTCAACAACCGTGGCGCCCTGGCCGAGGGTGTCGGCGATACGGCTCTCGGCGGCTCCTAGCCTGATGAGCTTGCCGCGAATTAGAACGCTGTCTGGGACGATCGGCCCAGTCGCCAAAGCCAATTCGTAATGCATCGCAGTGGCCGCAATTGGAAAGTCACGCCAGCACAATGAGCTTGGTTCGGCGGCCGTGGCTCGGCTGGCGAGCGCACAGAGCACCGCAAAGAGGCACGTCAGCACGCGCTGAGCAGATGTAGCACCAATGGGTTCCGGCCGCGAGACGGTGCGACCGCTTCGATCAAGCGTCGTTGCAAGGCGGGGTGCGCTGCTGAGCCACCATTGTGCATACCAGACAATCACGGCTTGGCCTCGACCATGGGCGCCAGCACGCGGCCCCTTTCGATGGCTCCGACGTACTTCAACGTGGTGTGTTCGTTGCCAGCGCCAATCAAGCCCGTTGAACCATACGTGCTGACCTTCGCGGCCTTGGCAACATTGCGGGCGTAATCACCAGCCCCCATGAAGCAGCCGACTAGGATGACCTTACCGTCCGGCTTCAGGAGCGCCTTGCCCACGTCTCGGCCCCAGAAGTTCTGTGCCGCCTTGCTTAGACCAGAAGCATCGGATTCGTCCCTGGCCCACACTTGAAAGCGCGAGTCGCCTAGGCCGTATCCCAGGTTCGGACCGTCTCCGGAAAAACCATGGCTGATAGTGATGAGGGTGCGCAAGTCATGCGCATCCGACCAAGAAAACGCGCCGCCGTCGGCGGTCTCGAAATTGACCGTTGTTGCACTGGCGTCCGTCGTTGCACCGGCGTCGGAAATCGTCACCTTGGTACGGATCACCTTGGCCCGCCCGCCGTAGACCTTTCGCACCAAGGCCTGCCCGACCGCCAAGAACGCACCCACGTCTTTGCCCTGTGATGGAACGATGATGATCACGTTGGTTGCTGCCATCTCGACTCCCTTCAATTGGCGTGTCAATGGGCCGTTCGAGTGTTCACCGAGGTCGACCGCATCACCGACCGCGGCGTCGATCGTAGACCGCGTACAGCGCGGCAGAATTCCCTCTGCGCATTGGACCTCCCAAAGACTGGTGAGTACAGGCCGCTGCAGCGAGGGGATGAAGAATCCATTTACTGCCCGATGACAGGTCTCGTCGATCTCTTAGGTTCAGGTCAACCGCTGGAGCGTTGCGTCGTGCGCGCCGCAGCTAAGCGAATTTCAGGAGCTCTGCGTTTGGACATCGACGGCCACTTTCGGGTTGCGCATACAAAGTTGGTAATTCCGTTTGGAAAACGAAACAGCCTGCCGGTTTTTTAAAGCAACTAGGGGAGCGAGATCGATAATCTTTTTGTGTCAACGGCGCAATCGCCGCGATCGGGCACACGGCACGACGCTTTCCATCTCGCTCAGAAACCGCTGACGCCGCGTCACCAGCAAACTGCCGCGCGCGGCGTGTGTTGCATGACCTTCGCGACGGCCTGAAGACGGCGTGGAACTGGCCGCCCGGTTCTGATCGCAGCCGGCGCCAGCCTTGCCAGAACACAGGCAAAGCGGTCAGTTTGCGATGCAGCACGCACGCGGCGCGCACCAGCTCGCCGGGCACGTCCGAGGCATGCACGATCGCGGCGCGTTTTGCATCGAGCACGCCGGCGCACGCCAACAGGTCATCGGGCTGATTCTGCAGCGCGACGCGCACCGGGCGGAAGAGGTGCGGATCCACGAGTTCATGCCGTCGCAACTCATCGACCACGAAGTCGAACAGCATCCACCATTGGCCAGTACCGGTCCCGCCAGCGCCAGGATGTCATGACTGAACAATTGAGTGCGCGTGCGGATGTCGCCGGCTAGCTGATGCGCCTTGGCTTCAGCCTGACGGGCGCGCTTGAGATCAGTGGCGCAGCTGCTGTCGCGCTTGCGTGAGTGTGCATTGCCGGGCGAGGCTTCCAACTTCTCGCACCGTTGCCAGCGCCCCGGGCGAGGTGGCCAGCGTGTTGGCGAGTGTCTCGCGATCGTGCTGGATGAACACATCGCCATGGCAGGGCGTGTCGCCCAGGCGGCCTTCTGTCCGGCGCGCAGACGCTGGCCGGCATCGGCAATCGCTCGCGGCTCCACTTTCTTCTCGGGCTCGAGGTCGGTCAGCCGGTCCAGCAGCGAAGGCTGCAGGCGGTCCCGGGCGGTAAGCTCAGCCATGGTTCGGCACGGCCGCGCCGCCCTCTTCCGGATGCATGTCGCCACTCGTCAGTTCGATGGTGCGCACGTCGAATAACGCATAGTCGTTGACATCCGAGGTGAACATGCGCTGCCCCACGGGATGCGGAGCCGCTGTATCGTCACTGGCCCATTCGGTCAAATGCGCGAGCCACAACGAAGGATTCTTTTCTGCGAGCGTGCCTGGGTAGCGAGCCGGAATGAGGCCGGCTGCCTGGCCGTCGTTGGCCCACGTGAAGACGGCCGGCATCCAGACGCGATCGCGCAGGTCAGATGGCGGCTCGATTTCGATGCGTTTGATGCGGGCAAACGGAATCCAGTAATAACGGCCGTTCAATATGGTTTCCAGCGTGGGGCCGAGCCGGTTGTCCGCGTCCGCGAGCCACGCGAATGGCTCGCCGTTCAATGTCCCGGCTGTAGCGGGCGCCTCGTCGAACGCCTGCGCGCGCGCGGCGGCCGCCGCGCGGGTGTCGCCGGCGGCATCGAACCGTAATGCTTCGAGTAGTAGCGCGAGCCAGCCGGTCGGCTCGCCGAAAATTAGCGGCGCTCGCTCGCCTTTGAAAACCGCCTCGCGCAGCGCCTCGCATTGCAGCGCTCCGCGATAGGTTTGCACCATGGGCAACGCCGCGGCATCAAGCTCGCCGGCTACGTTGAGTTGCGTGAGCGCACGATCCCATGCCCCGGTTACCGCGAGTAACTGGAACAGAAAGACGCGATATGCGGCTTTCGACGGCTCCTTGCGAACCCGGCTTTGCAATTCACTCAGGCACCCGTCGAGATCGCCTTCGCGCAAACGCTCTTCTGCGGTCATGCTGGCTCGCTCCGGTCAGGCTTACGTCATGCCACGCGCCATCGCACTGCGGCGGCGCGGCCCATGCAGTGCGGTAGCCCTATGCGCTCACCCGTTCAACTCTCGGCGTTGGCGGGAATATTCCATTTCACTTCGACCACGCCGCCCTCCTTTGCACCCTTCGCGTTCTGCGGCTGATACTCGACATGGAACTTCTCGAAGTTGAGCGTCACGTTCTCGGTAAAGCGATCTTCACCGCCCGAGCCTCCCGTCGAATAGGAGCTAACCAGCACACCTTCCAGTGTGATCTTGTAGTACTCCAGCGGATTGTCGCCGCCCGCCTTGCGCACGGTCAGTAGCGCTTTGTCGATGTGCGTGCCTTTGGTGCAGGCCGCCATGATCGGCGGACTCGCCTTGTCGCTGTATTTGGTAAATGAAAGATCCTGCACGGACACCTTGCCCGCCCCGCCCCCAGTGCCCATGTGCATCGTGCCGCTCTGGCTCAGGCCCCAGCTCCACGCGAGCAGCTCGATTTCCTCCTTATGGGTCTTGTCCTGCGACTCGCCCTTGATATCGCCCAGCTTCATGAACATATCGATGGCCATGTCTTTCTCCGCTCAAAACAATTCGTCACTGAATAGGGATTTCCGTCATGCCGCCTTGGCCGACGGAAGCTTCGAAACCAGCCGTAGCGATACGGTCAGGCCCTCCAACTGGTAGTGCGGACGCAGGAAAAACTTCGATGTGTAGTAACCCGGATTGCCTTCGACCTCCTCGATGACCACCTCCGCGGCGGCGAGCGGCCGTCGCGCTTTAGACTCTTCCGTCGAGTGCGCCGGATCGCCATCGACGTACTGGAGGATCCAGTTTTGCAGCCAGCGCTGCATGTCGTCCTTCTCCTTGAAGCTGCCGATCTTGTCGCGCACGATGCACTTCAGGTAATGCGCAAAGCGGCTGCATGCGAACAGATAAGGCAGACGCGCGGCCAGGTTCGCGTTAGCGGTGGCGTCGGGGTCTTCGTACTCCGCCGGCTTATGCAGCGACTGCGCGCCGATAAAGGCGGCGAAATCGGAGTTCTTTTTGTGGACGAGCGGCATAAAGCCGTTTTTCGCCAGCTCCGCTTCGCGACGATCGCTGATGGCGATTTCGGTTGGGCATTTCATGTCGACGCCACCGTCGTCTGTCGGGAACGCATGCACCGGCAGATTCTCGATCGCTCCGCCCGACTCGATGCCGCGAATCCGCGAGCACCAGCCATACATCTTGAACGAGCGGTTGATGTTGGTCGCCATTGCATACGCCGCATTGGCCCACGTATACTTGCTGCTGTCCGCGCCAGCCGTGTCTTCTTCGAAATTGAACTCATCGACTGGATTAGACTTGGCGCCGTAGGGCGCGCGCGCGAGAAAGCGCGGCATGGCGAGGCCCACGTAACGCGAATCCTCCGAATCGCGCAGCGAGCGCCACGCTGCATGCTCGGGGGTCTGAAAAATCTTTGTCAGGTCGCGCGGATTGGCCAGCTCCTGCCACGAATCCATGAGCATCACAGCGGGGTCGGCGCCCGCGATGAACGGCGCGTGCGAAGCGGCCGAAATCTTCGCAATCTGCGTGAGCAAATCGACGTCCGGTCCGCTGTTATCGAAGTAGTAATCGGCTACCAGCGCGCCATAAGGCTCTCCTCCGAACTGGCCGTATTCCTCTTCGTAGAGCTTCTTGAAGATGGGGCTTTGATCCCACGCGGTGCCCTTGTATTTCTTGAGCGTCTTGTGCAGATCACCCTTCGATACATTCATCACGCGGATTTTCAGCGACTCATCCGTCTCCGTGTTGTTCACCAGATAGTGCAAGCCGCGCCATGCGCTCTCGACCTTCTGGAATTCCTCCGAGTGGATGATCTGGTTGATCTGCGCGGTAAGCTTCGCGTCGATCTGCGCGATCAGCGCTTCGATCGTGGCGAGCACATCGCCGGAAATCACGTTGCTGTCGCGCAGCGCCTGTTCGGCGAGCGTGCGCACCGCGGTTTCCACGGCTTCCTTCGCCTTGTCGCTCTTCGGTTTGAATTCCTTTTGCAGCAAGTTGGCGAAATCGCTCACTTCAAGCGCCGTTTCGCCGGGTTGCGCTTGCCCTTGGGTGGTAGGTTCAGCCATCGTAGACTCCCCTTAGATCACGCTCATTCCTGCGGCTTCGGTGCGGATGCTAACGACTGCAACAACGCTGGGTCGTTCAGCAGTTTCGCGATCAGATCCTCCGCACCGGTCTTGCCGTCCATGTAGGTCAGCAGGTTTTGCAACTGGCCTCGCGCCTCCAGCAGTCTGGACAACGCATCTACCTTGCGCGCGACCGCCGCGGGCGAAAAGTCGTCCATGCTCTCGAACGTCATGTCGACCGCAAGATTGCCCTCGCCTGTCAACATGTTCGGCACCTGCACCGCAACACGCGGTTTCATCGACTTCAGACGTTCGTCGAAATTGTCGACGTCGATCTCGAGAAACTTTCGATCCGCTACCGGCGCGAGCGGGTCCGCCGGCTGACCCGAGAGGTCGGCGAGCACACCCATGACGAAAGGCAGATTGACCTTCTTCTCCGAACCGTAGACCTCGACGTCATACTCGATCTGAACGCGCGGCGCTCGGTTGCGCGCGATGAACTTCTGGCTGCTTTCCTTTGCCACGACTGTTCCCCTGGTTGACGCTGCACGAGCCGCGAGCGGCGTGGCGCGTGACTGGCGTTGCAAAACGTGAAAAAGCTATCCCTGCTCGACTACTCGTTCTCATTCTCGATACCGCCGACCTGCCGCGCCTGGCCCATGCCTTCGGGCGCGAGGTCCTGCAAGATCTCCATGAAGCTTTTGTCGACCAGACGACGCGCGCGCATCAGCAACATCGGCACCGGACTGGAGGGTTCCTGGCGTTCGTAGTAAGCGCAGATCTTGTCGATCATTCGTACGACGTCCTGGCGATTCAAAATATCGCCGGAGATCTGTATGGCGGTCGGCGTCGCGAGCTTGCGTGCTCCGGCGTCTGCCTCGCCGGCCTGCGCATCCGTCGAAACAGGGCCGCCGCCTGTATCGCTGCTTGTGTCTCCGATACGCTCGCCGATAAAGTCGGCGGCTCGCCGCAGCATCCGCACGAGCGGCGCGAGGTCGATCGAGCGCGCAGCACCGACACGTTCGGTCAACACCGTTTCGATGCGCGTGGCGCTCCTCAGCGCGTCGCTCAAGGCCGCATGCGTTGCGACCGCGTCTTCGTGCGCATCGGCGATGGCCGCGTCGATAGAACTGAGCGACTGCGCTTCGGCGTCATCCGGCGACGGTACTTCGCCGGTTGCATATTCGATGCTGCGCAAGGTGACCACGCCGTGTGCGCGGGAAGCCACGAGCGGCGCATCGCGAACGTCGAGCAGCAGGCCGGACTGATCGGTAAGCGCAGCAAGCGCGTTGACGCGGGCAGTGGGATCGTTGTCGTCGTCGGGATCGAGCCGTGGATAGACGTGGTCCCAGCGCTGTTCCAGCAGGCCCTGGATAAGCGCGAGACTCTCCGCAAAACCGCTGAAACCTTCACGGTTCAAAAGCGCGCGAGACAGGTGCACGGCGATACGCAGATCGCGGCTCTTTGCCAGCAGGCCGAGCGATAACGTTTCCGCGATTTTCCAGTCTGGCGGCGTGGCGGCGACAACGGTCTCACCGTACTGCACATCCGGCTTGCCATGTACAACCTGTTCCAGTTCAAGGAACTCAGAGTCGTACTCGAGGTCGTCCCCGCAAGGATTGGCAGCTGAAATTTCGGCAAGCATTGCGCCGGCAGCAAGCGTGGCCATGTCTCGGATCGGTCTCGGATGAATAGTCTCTACGTACCGCGAAGGGCCGGCACGGGGCGCCTCGATTGCAATGAATCAGCACTTCCAGAAGCGCACGTCAAGCTCATTCAATTGCTTTTGCGCCCATTTTCGTGCAGCACTCCGGATTTCTTCAACGACGAATCCGAATTCGACAAATCCGCAGCGTGAACAAGCAAAGGCATGCATCAATACAAATGATGCAGCTTGTTAAAACAACTAATATTCAGTCGCCTCGCTCACTAATTATTTAAACCGGGACGACGGGCTTACATGACTGTAAACATAAGACGATACCAGTTGTTTTCAGACCCATCGTCGCCGTTTCTGGCGGACTCCACCGTTTTCCAGCATATAAGTAAACGAAACGGACGCTCCTTTTTTCAAGAGAATTTCCGCGCCGTCACGACGCAACCTCTGCAGCACATGCATTTAAGGGTTTATACCAGACGCGTTTGGACCGCAGCGTGAATTACCATTAATCACACATGCGGTTTACCGGGTAGCGAAAAGAGCGGGCCAATAAAATGGCTATCGTTCTGGCGCTGCTGTTTGGGCATTGTATGCATACGCGTTTTGCGCCTGACGGGGCGTACGATTTGCCGATCGCAGACGGCTGCGATGCTTTGTGCCCGGTGCCAGCGAGACCGGCGATGTGCACACTAAAGCGCCGCGGCAGCAGAGCCCAGCACTGCGGGGGGACCGGTGGAGAATACCCAAAGCACCACAGCAATGGACGGCATGCTTCCCGAACTGTGGCAGCGGCGCGCATCTTTAAGTCACGACGAAATGGCGTCCATCTATACGATCGTGCGGCATGCGTTGACGGGCTATCACCCGTCAGAGTTGCAGGCGCTCGGCGAGGACAAGGAAGAGCTCATCTCGCAGTTCCTCTATCTGAAAGTATTCCGTCTGGAGTCCGCACCGACGGCAGCAACCAGCTTCCCGCTGCACAGCGCGCCCTCGAGCAGTCGTGCAGTGTGCGCATACTTTCGCCGCTATCTCATCGACTGCTTGCGCAGTGCAGCCCATCAACACAACGTGTCGCTGGATGAAAGCGACGTCATGCTCGAGCTTGATCATCAAACGGCTTTCCATCCCGATCCGGTCGGCTCGGTTCTGATGCAATACGGGTTGCACGAAGCAGAAGTGCGCGAATCGGCGTCGCACTTCATCGACTCGCTTGACGACGCTGACCGCATGTTGCTTGCCGGCAGTCTTGGCTGGCTCTCGAACAAGAAAGGCGGTCTGTCGCGAGTGGCAGCGCACTATGGCATCGCGTCGTATCACTACCGCGCGCGCAAGCTTGGCGTCGCGTTGAAGAAGCGTTCGATACCGGCCGACTTCGCCCGCACGGAAATCGGCCAATGGATCGAAGGCAGCCTCGGCATCGACATCGTACCGGGCAATCGCATCGCCATTTTGCTGGTGTTGGGCATTCTGTCCGCGCAGTCCCACGCGCAGGAATGACGTCGCGAGACCATCAGCCAATGAGGGGTCAACGGTGCAACTTGTCACCGCAAATCTGACTGACCGAGGCGGCCGGCCGCGCAATGAAGACTCGTTCGGCGACTGGTCGAGCGAGCGGCTCTACTGGTGCGTCGTTGCGGACGGCGCCGGCGGACACGGGGGGCGGCGATACGGCCTCGCGCATTGTCGTCAATTCAGTGCTGCAGATTTGCGCTATCTGACCGTTACCGAATTGCCGCCGACAGGCGAGCGGCTTGTCAGCGCGCTACGGCCACCACGCGGTGAAGTCGTAGAGAGCGCTCGTGTTCGTGCAGGTCAAACACCGCCAGGGACGGGGTGTCTGGGACCATAGAAGAATTGAAGAATTCGGGCGCACCGTCGCGATGTCCACCATAACAGCATCCGCGGGCGATGAAACGATGCAGATGTTCGACTCTCCAGCCCATGGCGAGCTGCAGCATATGATGCCGCTGCGCAATTGTGATCTCCTCGGGCATCAGAGGTCGCCGACAGACCGGCGGCCTCACACCGTGCAGACTGTGATTCGCAATTGCAGAGCGGAAGTGGCTTCAGGAGAGTCAGAGTCGATCGAGCCATTATTGACACTTCCTTCAGTCATAGTCGCAAATCCGATCGGTGCCCCCCGCTTTGACGCGGTCTGCTATACAAGGCTGCCACATTCGCAGCCCCGCATCCCGACCGAGTCTAGAAATCACCACAACCATGCTGGCCACTCGTCAGCATGCAACTATTCAAATTTGGTTGCGAGCGCACGCGCTTCCATTCGACCGAAAGAAGATCCGGAGTGTCGCCAAGCGGCGCCGTGCTGAAGATCGGCTGGTTCGAACCGATGCATATGTTCGTACCCTGCAGATTGTTTTCATAGACGAAGGTCTGCTGCTGGCTGCCGAAGAACGTCTGCAGCCCGGACTGTGAAACTGGATTGACCAGCGTCACGCTCAGCGTGCCGGGTACTTCATCGACGATGTAGCCAACGGTCGACATGAAGTTCGGGTCGATCGGGTACTTTCCCGGCGCCGAGTTGCGCGTCGCCGTCGTGGTTAACGTGCCGCTCAGTGCGCCGTTCGCGGTATCGCCGTTGATAAGCCCGCTGGTCGAAAACGTGAACACCGGGTTCGGCGCGCCGGCAATGCGCACGTTGCCGGCGGCGGTCACCGTTACGGTCGGCCTCGCGAGATACACGTAGTGATCGCCGCTGGCCGGAACCGTGCCGACCCAACTGCAACCGGCCCCGAACGTGCATCCATAGAAGTTCGGCTGCGCGGTGTTCGGCTGTACGTTGCCGCGTGTCTCGCCGACCCACGTGCTGGCCCAGATCCGCCAGCCGTTCGCCGCGCTCAGCGCGCCGTTGGGGTTGACCACGAAAACGCCGTTTTGCATCACGAGGTCGACCGTGCCACCGGCGCTCAGACTGCCGTTGAGCCCAATAATACCGTCCATCGCCTGTGCGACGAGGTTGCCGGTCATTGCCGAACTGGTACCGTCGAGAAACGTCGGAGCGCCCGAGGTGGTGCTATAGATCTGGCCGGTGACAGGTCCGATCGTGAAGCCGTGCGAATCTAGGAAGTGCACGTTGCCGGCATTGAGCATCGCGAGCACACCGACATCGTTCTGCGGATCGGTCAGCGTGAAAGTACCGGGACCGGCCAGCAGCAGGCTCGCCGCCTGGATGCCGCCCGGATCGGTGACCGGCCCGCCGGACGCGAGCGTCAACGTATGGCCCGGCATCGAGATGCCGAACGGCACCGTTATGCCTTGGGCTGCCAGCGCCGGGTGTGGCCAGTGTCAGATTCGTGAAGAAGACAGGGCGTGTCGATACACAGTCGCCGCTGGAGCAGTCAGTCTCCAGGTTCACGGTGATAGGTCCCGTTTGCCGTAGAACAAAGTAATTTCGTCACCAAAAACGAAGTAAATGTGTCACCCATTGAAAGGCCAAGGTAAAGAGGTAAATGAATCCACCCGACGCCTCAAGTTACGTCGCACTCAAATCTGTCATCACCACACCGCGTTGCGAAGCGCATGATGACGCGCCCGGTTTCTCGTCTGTCTGGCTGCGGAACTGATCCGCGCCAGTCACCCATCAGGATCAAGGCGAGTGCCGTTGATCTGGCATTCGCCCCTGGCTCAAGTCGAGCTCCAGAAAACCGTCGGTACCAGGCCAATGTCCAGGAGTACATGACAATTCCAGGGCTACCCATTTGCGGGCGCCAGACTGTTGTCGGCTCATGGCCTGGGCGTCTCAGTGTTCGCTAACACAGGGTGGCCGGGGGCTGGGCCCAATCAATTCATTGGGTTCATACCAACACATTTACCGGGCTCGCAGGCCCCCTGCCAAACCTAGCCAAAACATCGTTGCACCTCGAAGGGTTTGCCGTCTCGCATCATGTAATAAGCGGCACGCGCGAGCTTGTGCGCGAGCGCTTTCATGGCGACGACTGGCAGACGCCTGGCCTTCTTGCGATCGTAAAAGCGTCGGGCCTGCGGACAACAGCGCAGCGCAATGGCGGCAGCCTCGATGAAGGCCCAGGCGAGATATTTGTTGCCGTTGCGTGCATTGCCTTCTCCTTTTTTCTTCCCGTTAGAGATCCGCTTGCTCTCCACGCAGCGGCAATAGGAGCTGAAATTGCCGACGCCGGGAAAGCGCGCGATGGTGCCAGTCTCGAGCATAATCGTGGCAGCGAGCACGTCGCCGATTCCTGGAGCGGTCTTCAGGATCTCGAACTCGGGACGCAGCTTCACCTGCTGATGAAGGACCGTATTGAGGGAGGCAATCTCTGCACGCAGTGTGCGCAATACCGCCAGATTTGCCATCAACGCACGCTCGACATGCGGCGGCAGCGCGAGTGCGCGTACCGCTGCGTCGCTGAGACGCTGGACCTCTTCGCCGTCGATGCGAAGGTTCAGTTGCCTGGCAAGCTGGGTTTCGATACTCAGGATGTGGAGCGTACGTTGCTGTACAAGCTGCATGCGCTTGCGCGCGAGGTCCCTCAATCCGCGTTCCTCCGGCGGATAGATGTAGCCTTCGGGCAGCAGCCCGAGCCGGAAGATATGGGCGAGAAATACCGCGTCGCGCTCATCGCCCGCGTACTTCAAACCTTCGTACTGCTTGATGGCTGCAGTATTGGCGAGATGCACGGTAAAGCCGGCGGCCATCAATCCGTCAACGAGCCAGTACCAGTTGAACGTACTATAGAAACATTTCTATAGTACGTTTTATGGACGCCCCGGAATTATGCACAGTTTGTCGGTCATTCTGAGGTGCAACGCCCAATTCCTCTGGGTGCCAGGTAGCGCCTCACCATCGGCCAACCGTGCATA
>NZ_CAJHCR010000029.1 GCF_904848585.1 Paraburkholderia kirstenboschensis | reverse complement strand
AGCACCACCCTCATAGCGCATTGAAGTACCGCTCGCCACGCGAGTTCAGGCGCAGGAACGATTTATCAACTCAAGTGTGAGGCGGTGTCCGGAGGTACGGGGGCAAATCCAGTGGCATGCCGCCACGATAGCGCTTCATCACATGTCCAAGTGATGGCGCACCCGGCGAGTACATCGCCTCTCGCCCTGTCAACCGATACACCTGCTTTGCACTTCGTTCCATGCAACACCTCCTTGATCAAAGGTGTTGCGACGACCGGTTGAATCCGCCCTGACTGCCACGATCCGTGTGCTGTATCAGACCGGCCGGTGGTCGGTGCGACGCGACAGCGCGAAACAGCGCCTGCATTACCAGCTGTTTTGTCATGCGCTCGCTCATAGCATAGCCGACGATCTCTCCGCTATACAGATCCTTGAGGCCGGCCAGATACAGCCATCCCTCATCGGTTGCGATGTAGGTAATGTCACCGCACTAGGCTTGATTCGGAGCGCTTGCACTGAAGTCCTGGTCCAGAATATTGGGTGCGACTAGAAGGTCTTGCATCGAATTGGTCGTCGCTTTGAACTTACGCTTTTGTTTGCAGTGTAGACCAAGCTTTGCCCGTAATCGCTTGATTCGGTGGACGCCAATCTGGACGCCGTGGTTCGCCAGGTCCTTCTGTAGCCTTTTCGGGCCAAACGTTTCTCGAGTCCGTTCGTGAGCCGCTCGCACCTGCGCTTCGAGCCGAGGCTCTTGCTGATCGTGCAACGACAGCGGCCGTTTGCGCCAGGCGTAGTAGCCACTGGCGGACACGCCCAGGAATCGACACATCGGCGGCACGGGGTAATGTTGTCGCATCTGCTCAATTACGCCGTACTTCACCGCGACTCCTTCGCAAAGTACGTTGCGAACTTTTTTAAGAGATCCGCGCTCCATCTTCACTTCTGCCAACTCTCGCCTGACCCGGCTTAACTCCGCCTCGATCTCCGTCTGTGGTTTCTGAGTTTGCCCGACGTTCTCCAGCTTGCCGTCCCTTGCGGAACAAACCCAGTTCGCCAACGTCTTCATCGAAATCGACAATCGACGCGCCGCTTCGGCACACTGACGCCGTCGGTCATTGTCAGCTTTACTGCTTCCATTTCTCGACGTATCCGCGTTATAGATGAAAGGCATCAACACAATCGATTTTACAAATCAGTCTTTGTGTTGCACAGTGAGACCCGTCGTTGCGGAACTGGAAAGCGAAGTCGATTGATCAATACTTCACATTTATAAACTAAGTAGTACGACGGATTTAGGCATGTCGCCGTGATGCCCGCAGTTTTGGACGTATCTCTCGACACGCCGCCTAAGCTTATCGAACCCGTGCCCCTTACTGAATATGGACGGACGAAGTGGTCGCTGAAGCGACAAAGGCGGGGCTGGCGGCTCTTGACAGGTCGGTAGACCCGCGTGACTGGTTTCGCCCGGCGTCGATGCGATTGTCAGCACGGTGCTGGCCTCCGTCCGGCCGGGCGCAATTGTGCTCTTGAACGACGGATGTCCTCCCGGCGAGTCAGGCACGGTGCTTTCATGCTGGGCTGCGCGACCAGTCCCTCATGGCGTTTTCCCGCCTGATTTCAGCACTGCATGACCGCGGATTTGTAATCAGTTCACTACCCCAACCACACTGAACAAACCGACATCTATGAATGCCATTGCCACAATCAGCACTGCCCCGGTTTTGTTGTATGCACTACTCTCGACTGTTTACAAAAGCGCACAGGCCCTCCATGGCCTACCGACGAGTGGCCCGCCGAAGTCGCCCAATGCCGCCGACTCCAACCTTCTGCCGGCCGTGGACGTCATCGTGCCGTGCTTTAACGAGCAACCGCGCACACTCTCGGCGTGCCTGGAGTCCATCGCAACCCAGGACTACGCCGGAGAACTGCGGGTCTATGTGGTTGATGATGGTTCGACCAATCTCGACGCCGTAAGGCCGGTATACGATGCCTACACACGCGACCCGAGATTCAACTTCATTACGCTTCCCCAAAATATGGGAAAGCGAAAGGCACAGATCGCCGCGATACGTTCTTCGTCCGGCGAACTGGTACTCAACGTCGACTCGGACACGACGCTGGCGCCCGATGTGGTCAAGAAGCTCGTATTGACAATGCGAGACACGAAGATAGGCGCCGCCATGGGGCAGTTGACGGCCAGCAACCGGAGCGACACTTGGCTAACCAGCCTGATCGATATGGAGTACTGGTTGGCTTGCAACGAAGAGCGCGCGGCACAGGCTCGCTTCGGCGCTGTTATGTGTTGCTGCGGTCCGTGTACCATGTACCGACGGTCCGTGCTTATGTTGCTATTAGACCAGTACGAGACGCAGTTTTTTCGCGGGAAACCGAGCGATTTCGGCGAGGACCGCCATCTCACGATTCTCATGCTGACCGCAGGTTATCGGACCGAGTACGTTCCGGACGCCATTGCGGCGACAGTCGTTCCGGACAGACTGGGGGCGTATCTGCGCCAACAACTGCGCTGGGCGCGCAGTACTTATCGGGACACGTTGCTTTCGCTGCGCCTGCTGCCCCGTCTCGATCGCTACCTTACGCTGGACGTGATCGGACTGAATCTGGGCTCGCTATTTCTCGCCTTATCGCTTCTAGCGGGGCTCGCGCAGCTCGCATTGACAGCGACGGTGCCGTGGTGGACTGTTCTGATAATCGCATCATTGACCATGATCCGCTGTAGCGTAGCATCGGTTCGCGCTCGCCAGATTCGATTTCTTGGCTTTTCTCTTCACACACCAATTAACCTCTTTCTCTTGCTCCCGCTGAAAGCCTATGCGCTGTGCACATTGAGCAATAGCGATTGGCTGTCGCGTGGCTATTCAGGCAACGTATCGAACATTCGAGAAAAGCAGCCCGATACTCCGGATCCGATTACGAAGCCGAACATGACTTCAGCGTCAAGAGTGGCGACTCCGCACGGTCGACCGGATCACGCGTGTGAGTCCTCAACGTTAACAACGTCTGACGAAGCATTCGATGGCAACTAGTGTCCTGAGTTAGAAATTCGCATACAAGGTATGCGTCATGTTGTCCATCGGCACGTCGTCAAGATAGTCCCCTGCGGATCGCGCGAAGTGATCGAATTTCTGGTGGCGCAAGCTGCGCGATGGCGATCGCAGCAAGCCACGTCAGCTGCACCGGGCTCGAGTTTGAGGGGGAGACCCATGGAAAAGGCGGAGAAGTCTTTGCGTACGCTGGTCGAAAAATGGTTCGCGCCAACGCCGGCGATGCCGGTTCGCATAACCCGATTCAGTCGGACAAGCTCGAGTGCGAGAGGGTATATCTGCGTCGAGGCATCGAGACCTGCAGGTTCGTTTGCAATTTTCTTCTTCCGCCATCACGACGGCACTTGGTGCGTGTTCCCGCCTGAGCCCAAGCGTCCGGCGATGAGTGTTTCCTAGGAGTGCAGCCCGATTGAGGCATCTGCGGGTTGATCTAACACCTGGCAAGTCCAGGAATGAGTGGAGTTCAAAAAATGCCTGATCAGTCGGAACCGCTAACGCTCGAACACGCTCGGGAGCTGGAGGTGTGGACGTGTGCCTGGTACGATGCAGCCGTCGCAGCGAATCTTGTGCGGCCGCCGTTTCACCCTGATGCGACGATCATAAAACGTCTCCGAGGCTACTTCCACTGCGGCCTGTCGCCGGCTGAGGCCGCAGATGCGTGCTTTGGAGGGAACCACTGAAATGTCTCCGTTATCGCGTCCTCGTTGGACAAGGATAGTTATGAAACGCCAAACAGCGATCTGGACAATTCAACGAATTTCTAACTCATGACACTAGTTAATCGTACATATAGGACCTCGACCCTTGCGCCAACCCAGAACCGCCCACCATCGGCAGTGGTCCGCTTGAGTGCGATCGTCTCATGCAATGGCTCAATTGGCGCCTTCCCAACGCGTGTGCATTCACCGGAATCCTAGTACTCCATTGTGAGTAACTCGTCCGCATGGCAGGCAAGGATCTTCTATCGGCCAGGGCGTTTTCAATCGGGCCGCGGCGGCAGAACGGCTTCTTTTTCTCCAAGACGAACGCGTAATTTTCCTTCTTATCCCCATGTCCAAAGCAGCAATCAGCTTCGCTAGCGTAAGGAAGTCATATGGCAACAAGATCGTAGTCGACGGATTGTCGTTCAGCGTTGCGCCTGGAGAGTGCTTCGGCCTGTTAGGGCCAAATGGCGCGGGCAAGAGCACGACGGTGCGTATGGTTCTCGGCATGGCGCCGCCCGACGCAGGCAAGATCATCGTGCTCGGGGAGCCAGTGCCGGCTCGCGCTCGCTCGGCACGTATGCGCATTGGCGTAGTGCCGCAATTCGACAACCTCGAGCCGGGGTTCACCGTGCGCGAGAACCTTCTGGTGTTTGGCCGCTACTTTGGCATGAGCACACGTGAAATTGAAGCGGTCGTGCCATCGCTGCTCGAATTCGCCCGCCTCGAAAGCAAGGTCAACGCGCGCGTCACCGAGTTATCCGGCGGCATGAAGCGGCGGCTGATGCTGGCTCGCGCGCTGATCAACGATCCACAGTTGTTGGTCATGGACGAGCCCACAACGGGTCTCGACCCGCATGCTCGCCACCTGATCTGGGAACGGCTGCGTTCCCTGCTGGCGCGCGGCACCACGATCCTCTTGACCACCCATTTCATGGAAGAGGCCGAACGGTTGTGCGACCGACTGTGTGTGCTGGAGGAGGGTCGAAAGATCGCCGAAGGCGGGCCTCGCAGGCTGATCGCAGAACAGATCGGGAGCCACGTGGTCGAGATCCACGGCGGCAATCCGCATGAGCTGCGCACGTTGATTGCGCCGCACGCGCAGCGTATCGAGGTCAGTGGTGAGACCCTCTTCTGCTATGTGTCCGATCCGGAACGGGTGTGCATGCAGTTGCGCGGGCGAACGGGGCTGCGCCTTTTACAGCGACCAGCAAATCTCGAGGATGTCTTTTTGCAGTTAACCGGGCGCGGGATGAAGGAGTGAACGATGAGAGAGTTTTATACAGCGGCCCTGCCCACGAATTTGTGGAACTGGGTTGCAGTGTGGCGCCACAACTATCTGGCATGGAAAAAAGTCGCGTTTGCTTCGATTCTCGGTAACCTTGCCGATCCTATGATTTATTTGTTCGGTCTCGGCTTTGGTTTCGGGATAATGGTAGGTCGGGTCGATGGCGCATCTTATATCGCGTTTCTCGCGGCGGGTATGGTCGCGACGAGCGCAATGACCTCCGCGACCTTCGAAACGATTTACGCGGCTTTCTCTCGCATGCATGTTCAGCGCATGTGGGAAGCGATCCTCTGTACACAGCTCACGCTCGGCGATATCGTTCTCGGTGAACTGGCATGGGCCGCCACCAGGGCCTTTTTTGCCGGCATTGCCGTCATGGTGGTAGCCACCGTGCTGGGTTATGCAGCGTGGTCATCCATTCTCTACGCAACGCCTGCCATCGCCCTGACTGGCCTCGCCTTCGCGAGTCTGGCGATGATCCTCGCGGCGCTTGCACCCAGTCACGATTACTTCGTGTTCTATCAAACGCTCGTTCTTACGCCCATGGTACTCCTGAGCGGCGTGATCTTCCCGATCAGTAAGCTACCTGCCGTTTTTTGTGACCTAGCGCGCTTCTTACCGCTGGCACATTCCGTCGACCTTATCCGTCCCCCGATGCTCGGACGCCCGGTGAGCTCTGTTGCCCTGCATATTGGCGCTCTCTGCATTTGCACGGTGTTGCCGTTCTTCCTGTCAGTGGCGCTGTTACGTCGACGCCTGATGTCTTGATGCTGCTACGGCCGGTACGAATGAGTGGGAAAACACAATGTGTTATCAACCCGGACGGTCACTTCAAACTCCCGCACTTGTGGTGGCGCAAATTGCTCCATCAGCCAGCAGGACAAGGTTGTTTTTTAGCTGGCTTTGGTTTTGCGCGCAAAGGGTTTCGGCAGCTTCCTTCAGGCGGTAACTGCGGCCGTCGAATTCGAGCGAGTGCCAGTGGTGCATGAGTCGACCGGAATGGTGCTACTCATGGTGTTGTCGCCGAGATACGCGCCCCAGTCCTGCACGATGCGGTTGGACGTGACCATGGCGCTGCGGCGTGGTTTGTATCGTTGATGAACGAGGGTTTGCAGTAGCGCACCAGCGGCATCCGGAATCGATCGTGACAGAAACAGGTCGTCCAGAATCAGTAGATCGCAGTCGAGAATGTTGCGCAGACGTTTCTCCTGCTGGCCGGGCTGCCTGAAACTGAAACGCGCAAAGAAGTCGTCTGTCTACAGATACTGGCCCTTGTAGCCTTGCAGAACGGCCTTGTTGGCGACGGCCTTCGCGATGTGCGATTTGCCAGTACCCGGTTTGCCGATGAGAAGCGCGTTCTCGCCGGCCGAAACGAACGTCAGCGTTCACAACTCCAGACACGCCTGACGCGGAAGTTTCGGGTTGAAGGACCAGTCGAATTCGGCTTGCCTGACGTTGCGCCGGTGCTGGCTGTTGGAGCAAAGTCAAGGTGCATACGGACGGACACGTCGTCTACAGGAAGGCGCTGTACTCCGTGCCGTTCACGCTGGTTGGCGAGAGCCTCTGGCTCAGATCGACCGATACGGTTGTACAACTGTTCCATCAGCACGAACTCATCGCAACCCATCCGCGACTGCGCAAGGCAGGCGAGCGCCACACGGTGCGTGACCACCAGCCGCCGGCGGCGCAGGCGTGGCTCGAACACGACCGGCAGTGGTGCCTGGCTCGTGCCAAGGAGATCGGGCTATCCTGTCCCGCGCTGGTTGTCGCGATGTTCAACGACACGGTGCTGGTGAACCTGCGTGGCGCGCAGGGCATCGTTCTATGCGCGAGAAGTTCGGCAATCAGCGACTGGACGCCGCGTGCGAGCGTGCGCTTGCATTCGCGAGCCCGAAGTGAGTCGCGTGCGCGGATGCACGAACCGTTCGCGTTGATCCCGGGCGGTCACCTGGACTCCTCCGGGTGTGGTCACTTCAAACTCCATGCGCCGACAATATCTCCGCAGCCCGATATGGCAACGGAAACGAGTCGCGATGTGGGCGCGAACAGCAGCGCTAGCGCGCTGCTGTTCGCGTACGACCTGTAGTTATGCCCGGCGAGTCACACCTCGTGGTAGCCGAACGTTCGGGCGGTCGGCGCGTTACGCACCGTTTGCGTCAGCGCATCGCGCGCGTCGCCGTCGGGGTCCTCAACGTTGAGGAAAAGACCGTAGCGTTATGCGGAATCCGACATGGCAGGCTCTCTTGTGGAAAGACCGAAAGACCACGTCAAAGGCAACTTTTGCGCCCACATCTCGCGACATGCAAAGTCATGACGACGTCAGCCATGCCTCAGGCAGAAACGCGACGCTGCGACCACTCCGCGTGCCTGGGCAGACCGAGCCCGCAACACACCCGCAATGAAGCTCGTCACGCTTGACGAACGCAAGGCGGACCACGGCGTGCGGTGACGCGCGCACAACCGCCGCAGCGCGACCAGCGAGTCCGGGTCGATCAGATCCAATGGGCACAGCACCCGGTAGGCGCCTGGCAGCAAAGCCTCGAAGCCTTCGGCACGGCCATCGTCGTCGATAGTTCCGGTGTGATGAGCGAACTCGCCTCCGGCCGCGTCCACCAGCGCACGCAGCACGGCGTTGATGCTTGGCCGCCCTCCTACATAAACCCATCGACGCCCGCTCAATGCACGCGTCAATGCGCGGCCATCGAGCAGCGCCTGCTCAACCGCGGACAATTCGTGCTGCAGGCTCGCGACATGTGCCCGTGCGCGTTCGAGCGACAGGCTAGCACTGCTGTCGGGAAGGCATGTGCCGCGGTTCTGATTCATGACGGGCTGGGCTTCGGATCGCATCTTCACGGCAACGGCAGG
This sequence comes from Paraburkholderia kirstenboschensis, assembly GCF_904848585.1. Lineage (GTDB taxonomy): Bacteria > Pseudomonadota > Gammaproteobacteria > Burkholderiales > Burkholderiaceae > Paraburkholderia > Paraburkholderia kirstenboschensis. The sequence goes on along the minus strand of NZ_CAJHCR010000029.1, from coordinate 47,492 downwards.
CCGCATGGGTTTCATGGCGAGCGCCTCGTGGCATGGCCCGCGAGGCGTTCGCCCGCTGCCGGCCCAAGAAACGAGCTACGCACCGTGTCGTACGTGTAGCGGGTCCGGCCGGCATGACGAGCGTGCGGCGCCAGCCGACGCTCGGACAGCGAGTCCGCCCCGCCCCGGAAGTCGGCGCGCAGCGCGGGCGGGAAACCGATGTCGTTGAACGCGTGCCAAGGTTGAACCAGCCAAGGTTCGCGGCCCTCTTCGTCAAGCAGCAACGGCGGCCCGGAGTCCGCCTGCAGATGCGCATGCCGCTCGCCGCAATACAGCGGCCCGCCCCAAGGCTCGACCACGAAGTCGGCCACCCGCGACGCGATACAATCGAAGCCGTGACCGACGCGTGCAACCAGCGGCATAAGCCTGAGGCCCTGCAAATGGTACAGCGCCAGATCGCGCCACCGCGCTTCGTCGCAGATCGCGAGTAACGGGTGCGGCGGTTGTGGCAGCGCGGGCACGCAGGCGGGCGGCAATGCCCGGGCGCGCGGCCCTTGCTGCTGCGACTCCGCAACGGGCCATTGCAGCGTCAGGCGGCAAGCCCGGGTGCACGGTGTACAGCGAGGGCGGGGCCCCGGGGACGCAGCAGGTCGGACCGAATCCATAGATCTGTAAGGTTTGTGGTTTGATTTTCTCGGTTGAATGCCTGGATACATAACGATGAGCTTCCGTACGCGAGTCCCGCGCCTTCTCACTGTAAATCCACCGAAGAAGCTTGGCGAAGCGGACCGGCGACGCACCTGCTCAACGGGGGCCCGAGCCGGGCATTGTTGCCTACTCCGCTCCAAAGCAAAGCGCATGGTCCGAACAGACGCCACAACTCGGCGCCTTGCAGCGGAACAGGTCCTCGCGCTCGCACAGTTGCTTGTAGAAGAACTTCTTCCACTTCATGTCACGCGTATTCATCGCGGCCAGCCGCGGAAACCAGTGGCCAATCAACGCTGACAGCTCGCGCCGCGATGGCAGAAGCAGGTCTTGCCAAAGGTGGTTTTGTCCAAGGCTCGCACAGGCCAAGGCATGGGCGACGCAGTTCGCCTCGTCTGCGGGGCCGGCGCGCGGATTGGCATAGTGATTAAGCAAGGCCACCAGATCTTCGAGTTCGTCATCGCGCGGCATCGTGGCGGGCGACAACGCACACCTAAGACCGAGCGCCGGCTCGGCACCCGGGAACCAGCGCGCGAGCATCGCGCGCGTCTGATCGGTGTCCAGTCCGCGCATCGGTAGCACATCGACGCCGTGGTGCTCGAACCCGCTTGCCAGCACGCCGGCCAGTGCCAGCACGGTGGGATCGCCCGCATCCACCGCGCACGCCATCAGGGTTGTATAGGCGTTCATCGCGTCATCTCTCGGAGAAAGGCCGCCGCGTGCGTGTAGCACTTTTTCGGGCAAATCTTCGCGCACGCGCTGCAGCCGACGCACAGTTCCCGATGCGCGATAGTCATCACCTTCTTCTCGTACTCGTCGTCTCCGTCTTGGTCGTCGCCGTCCAGTGCGATGTACGCGCCGTCCTCGTCAAGCCCGACGAGTTGCAGCACGCCACGCGGACAGACACGGAAACAGCGTCCGCAACCAATGCATTTTTCTTCGTCGAGCCTGGTGACGAAGGTCGGCGTCCAGGTGGCGCCGCTCGGCAGCGTAACGCTGAAGGTATCGCTCATGGTGTGGCTCCGTGGCTTCACTGGCTCAGGCCTCTGCTGCAGCGGCACGCTTGCGGGCTGCCATCAGCGCGGCGTGGGCGTCATGGCAGCGCTGGGCGACAGCGAGAATGTTCTCCCAGTTAGTCGGGAGTTCCTCTGAGAGGTCGTGCAGGTCCAACTTCGCCTGGGTCGCTTGCGCGTTGAGTTTCTTCAGGTGCGCCTTGAGTTCATCGGCATCGGTGCTCATCGTCTCTCCCCCTCACAATTCATTCAGGCACTGTACTGTGCGACGGCGGGGTACGTCCGGATCAGCTCGACCGCTTCGCCGAGAAGCTTTGCGCCAGCCTCGGCGAGCTTCTCCAGCGAAGGGAAGCCGAACCGGTGTACGTCGCGCAACTGCTTGTTGACGACAACGAGCCGCCCCGCGAGCAACACCATGCGGCCGAAGCCCTCGTTGCTCATCTTCATCATCGGCGAAACCATTTGGCCGGTCTCACGCTCGATCGCCACCGCAGTCGCGCTATAGAACAGCTCGAGCCGCCACAGCGTTTCGGGGTCGGGGTCGCCCACGATCGGAACCGCGCGGCGTTCCTCGGGCGTGTGGATGTACGGCTTGAGCAGTTGCAGGTCGGTCTTTCCGTCCCACACGCCGTGGGCATCCTGCGCGCGCAGTTGCCTTACGAGGTGCTGCACGAACGGTGCGCGCAGCAACATTTCGTCGCTGGCCTCGGACGGAATTGCGGATGATTCAGTCATGGGATACCTCATCGTCTTCAAAGTCGTATACTCGTTCGCCATCTTTCGCCAGCGCCTTGCGCAGCCACGGCGGCGGCGTGCCCTTCAGCACCTGTTGCAACTTGCCGAGAATCTCCTCGATGGACTCGGGCCGCAGCACCTTGATCGGGTGAATTTTCAGCGCAACCACTCGCGCCGCGGCCGAGCCGCCGATTGCGGCCACGTACAGGATCGCGCAATCCTTGACGGCTTCGAGCTTGGGCGCGAGCTTGTCCTCGTCGCCGTCCTCCTCCAGCTTGCCACCAAAGTCGAACACCTCGACGAACTGGTAGCCGTCCGGTTTGACGTTGTAGGTGACGATGCCCCTTGCCCAGCCAAAATGCGCATCGACGAACTGCCTGCCCTGGGTAGCGAACGCGATTTTCATACTGTGTGCTCCTTTAGGTGTGTCAGGCAGGGATGTTCGCTTTTCGCGTCGGACCGCGCGCGGCCAGATCGATAGCGGCCTGCGGCAACGGCCAGTCGCCCGGATCATGATGCGGAATCTGCTCGATCATCAGGTTCGTGATCTCAAAGATCAGGTTCATCGTGCCACGGTAGCCGACGTAGCGTCGATGTGCGTTTCCAACGCGGTCGAAGACCGGAATGCCGATCCGGAAGAGAGGCTTTTGCAGGTGCTCCGCCATCTGCCTGCCGTGCGAATGGGTGATCAGCAGGTCGCAGTCCGCCGCGGCGCGCTCCATGTCTTCGAGATCGCCGATCACGACCTGATCAGCGGGCAGCAACGCGTGCGCGGGCGATCGGGTCGTGCTGATGCAGCAGCGCAACTGCGCGCCCATCTCGTGCAGCATGCTGCCGACCGAGAACAGCAAATCGGGCTCTGCGCCAATTGCGACCCTGATGCCTCCGGTGTAGAAATGGGCGTCTAGCATCGCATCGAGCAATTGGCTGCGCTGACGCCGGTATTTCGCGGGAACGGGTCGTCCTGAGCGCTGCGCAAGCAAGTGCAACAGACGGTCGTTGGGTTCGAGTCCGGTGAGCCGCCCGAACACTTCGAATGGTGTGCCGGCGATAGCATGCAATGCCTCGGCACCGTCGCGCGTCTGCTCGCCCACACCTATCGTAAATGCCGATGCACCCGCGGCTCGGATCTCCGCGAGCGTGGTACCGCCCAGTGTGGTGCCGCGCCAGTCCGGCGCGATATGGCCGTCGAGCGAGCCGGAAATGTCGGGCAGCACAATGACATCAAAGCCGAACGCTTCGATGATCTCGCGAAGTTCGTCGATGTCGCCAGGCGACAGATGGCTGCCGGGCAGCAGCGTCACCTGATTGGCCACCGTTGGCAACGCCTTGACCAGCGCGGTGACGATGCCGGTAATCGCATGCCGGTAGCCGTCTTCGAATGCGCCGACATAGTCGGGGGTCGACACATAGACGATCTCAGTGTCCTTGAGTTCGGGCTTGCGTTTGCGCACGGTAACGAGATAGCCGTCCACGTCGTCGCCCTCGGTCTCGGTGAGGCCTGTTGAACAGATCGCGATGACCTTTGGCGCAGCGCGCTCGCGGATGTTGAGCAGCGCGGCCTCTATGTTCTCGTAGCCGCCGACCACCGCGCTGACTTCGTCCATGGCCGTCGTCTGCAGCGGGATCGCCTCCCTGAAGTGGCGCACCAGCAGCACGAGGCCGAACGACGTGCAGCCCTGCGAGCCGTGCATCACGGGCATGCAGGCATCGAGCCCCAGGAACGCGAGGCTCGCGCCCAGCGGCTGGCTCAGCTTTAGCGGGTTGACCGCACAGGCTTTCATAGATTCAACGACATCGGCCATGGAATGTTCTCGGGTTCAGGGGCATCAGGTCGGCATACCGGGTTCGAGGCTCATCGCCCACGCCGCGACGCTCGACAGCGGGCGCGCGGCTTGCGTCTGGACCACACCGAGCGCTCCCCCGTCGTCAGCCCACGGAGCAGGGATGCGCACCTGTTGCCACACCGGGTTGTAGATCGCGCGGTCGATCTCGTGCACTAGCTCGACCATCCCCTCGTAGCCGCCATAAGGGTGGTGGCGTTCCTGGTTGATGTCGAGCCACGGTATGCGGGCCTTCAGTGCGACGAACTGTGAGCGGCCACCCGACAGCATGATGTCGGCCCGCGCGTCCTTGAGCATCGCGTACATCTCGCGCGGCGTCATGCCGTCGATCATGTGGGCGTCGTCGCCCATGATCTCCTTGATCTTGTCCTTGTCTTCCTTAGTGCTCTTCTTGACGCTGGTGCCGACGATTTCGAGCCCTGCTTCCTGCAGCGCGGAAACCACCGACCAAGACTTCACGCCACCTGTGATGAGCAACACCCGCTTGCCGGTAAGGCGCGCTTTGTAGTGCGCGATGCGCTCCCACGCGCGCGCTTCCTCGACGGCGATCAGGCGCTCGGTCCGCTCGGGCAGATCGTCTGGCGCGCCCTGCTGCACGAGCAGGCTGGCGATACGGCGCAGCGTGTCGCTCATGTCGCCGATCCCATAGAACGAGCCCTCAAAGTAAGGGATGCCGTAGCGCCGCTGCATCTTTGTCGCGATGTTGATCATCGACTTTGAGCAGACCATCATATTGACCTTGGCGCGATGTGAACTTGCGATCTCGTTGTAGCGCCCGTCGCCGGAGATGCACGAGAGGATACGGATGCCTAGCGCGTCGAGCAGCGGCTTGCTCTGCCAGAGTTCGCCCGACAGGTTGTATTCGCCAATGACGTTGATGTCATACGGCGTCGTGTAATCGGGCTCACGCGTGCCGATCACATAGTTCAGGATCGCCTCGCCGCCAAGCTTGTTGCCCAGATTCTTCGGCCCGGCGAAACCGGGGGAAAGTACCGGAATCACCGGCTTGCCAAATTGTTCGGTTGCGCGCTTGCAGACTGCCTCGATGTCGTCGCCGATCAGCGCAGTGACGCAGGTCTGGTAGACGAACACTGCGGGCGGATCGTATTTCTCAATGATTTCGCGCAGGCTCCTGAACAGGCGCTTCTCGCCGCCGTACACGACGTCGAGTTCGTTGATATCGGTGGTGAATCCGGTGCGATAGAGTTGCGAATCGGACGAAGCGGCGTGCCGGTTGTCCCACGAGTTACCTTCACAGGCAATCGGCCCGTGCACGAGATGTGCGACGTCCGCCACCGGCTGCAGAGCGATCTTCGCGCCGTCGAACGCGCACCCTCCTGCGGCCGACCCCGGCGAAAGCCGCTTCGTGCAGCCTCTTTTGCGGTCCTTCTCGCTCTTGCCTTGATTCTTGTCGCAACCCGGCTCGTCGAAAACCTCGGCGATTTGGGCATTGAGCGAAGCAGACATGACATGCTCCTGATGGATGGACGTCTCTCTATTGGCAAGTTCCATACCACCCGGAAAACGCCTCGAAAACGAGCCGATTGACGCTGAAGCCCGTCGCTCGCGCATTGCCATGGCGGGTTTGAACGGTTTGCGACAGACGGTTCGCGACACGGAAAACGACAAAAATGCGTTCAGCGCCTCCTTGCCGTTCCGTACGGAGCAGAACCGGTGCGATCGCGTTCGCGCGCGCCTGCTCACATATCCTGTGCGCTGTCCCAGAACGTGTATGCGCCATTCGGGCCGCCTGCCCCGCTGGGCGGCCCAGTCGTCGTCGCCCAGCACTTCGAGGCCACCAGCTACTCATACTCGTCGCTAACCGCGCAGATCGACGGGTACGCTGCCCGTCCGTTCGGATCGGAATCGTGATCGACCAGCAGTCCGCGCGACGTTACCTCACCATGGATCTCCGCGGGGCTCAACGGGTCGGACGCTGCCACCTGGTGCTCAAGGCCGTCGCGGACGAACGGCGCACGCGGCGGCACCGAGTCAGACTGCTCGACTACATACATCATTCCCCGCCCCCTCGCTGAGGTTGGTCACGCAGGCTAGCTGCATACAGCGCAGCAGTTTCGTTTTTAGCTGTGCCCCGCTACTCGACATCCTTCGCCGCAATCTTCACCCACACCGCACGAGATAACCGCGGCTCGATGTCCGCCGGGCCCGCGTCGAACTGCCGCGGGGCCGCCGACATCGCACCCTGCTCAATTCGAATCTCCTCGTGCGTCAACGGCAACCGGCGGCCACATGCGCGGCCCCCGGCAGCACTTGGGCAATCACCTGCCGGTTCAGGCGTTCGAGCTGCGGGACGAGGTGATCGACTCGCCCCCACCGGCCAGGCAACCCCAGCCGTTGAAGCCCTCGACCTTTCGGCCGGTCTGCGTCATCTTGACCAGAAGTGCATCTACCGCGCCCGATGCATCTGGTGTGTCTGCCATGGCCACGCTCTCCTGTCACCGAATGATGTCGTAGCTGTAGTCGGTCTTCGCCACGTCCATCGTGTTGGCGTCGAGCGCTTCGAAGAACTCATCCAGCAGCGTGACCAGCACCCGCAACGCACCTTCATAGCCCCAGGTCGGGAAGCGATGGTAATGGTGGCGATCGAAGATCGGGAACACCATGCGTATCAGCGGCGTTTTGGTATCGCGTTCGAGATATTTGCCGTAGGTGTTGCCGATCACGAAATCCACCGGCTCGGTAAACAGCAGTGAGCGCATGTGCCACAGATCGCGTTTCGGATACACTTTGCAGCCGGCGCCGTAGGGCGACGCGTCGAACAGCGCCTGCACCTTTGCAGCCCAGGTTTCGTTGCCGTTGGTCGCCAGCACGTGAGCCGGCTCGGCGCCGAGTTCCAGCAGGAACTGCGTGTAGCCCAGCATCTGGTCCGGGTCGCCGTAGAGTGCAAAGCGCTTGCCGTGCAGGTGAGCCTGGCTGTCGGCCATCGCATCGACGAGCTGCCCGCGCTCCTTCTCCAGTTGCTCCGGAATCGGCTTGCGGGTCACGCGCGAGATTTCCATCAGGAACTGATCGGTGCCCGCGACGCCAACCGGGGAGTTCAGCACCACCACTTCCTGGCCATGCTCGCCAATAAACTTGCTGGTCTTCTCGCAGCAGTATTCCTGGAACACAAAGGTCGCCTTCGCGTTCAAGGCACGCTCGACTTGCTCCTTGGTCGTGCCGCCTTCGTACATCCGGAACTCGCCGTCGGTCGGCGTATTCCACGTTTCGGATGGGTCGCAGATGATGTTCACCGTCACGCCGAACAGATCGAAGATGCGGCGAATTTCCTTCATGTTGCCGACCACGTAGCCGTCAAAGCCGCCGATGAAGTTGACGCTCTCGTCGGACACCCGCTCAAGCGGCGTCGCTGTGCCGGCCTTGCCGTCCCAGAAGTGTTTGAGGATGCCGAGGAGCGCGTTGTCGTAGCCGGTCACGTGGCTGCCGACGAAGGCCGGCGTGTGCGCGAACGGCACGTCATAGTCTTCGGGCACGCTGCCCTTCTGCTTGCTGTTCTTAATGAGTGCATCCAGGTCGTCGCCGATCACTTCCGCCATGCAGGTCGTGGAAACCGCGATCATGTCGGGCTTGTACAGGTTGTACGCATTTGCGAGGCCGTCGATCATGTTGTTCATGCCGCCGAACACCGCCGCGTCCTCGGTCATCGACGAGCTGACGCACGACGTCGGTTCCTTGAAGTGACGCGAGAAGTGCGAGCGGTAAAACGCTACACAGCCCTGCGAGCCATGCACAAAACTGAGCGTCTTATGAAAGCCGTTGGCGACGTACACTGCGCCGAGCGGCTGGCAGGCCTTGGCCGGATTGATGGTGAGCGAGTCGCGAGCAAAGTTCTTTTGCCGGTAGTCTTCGCTCTTGGTCCACTCGACGATCTGCTTGACCTGCTCGTCTGAATGGTTGAACTCGAAATTTTCCTTTTTCGCGCGGAAAATCTTCTGGTACTCGGGCTCACGGAACAGGAGTTCCTGGTCGAGAATCTGGTCTGCGGATTGGGGCAAGGGATGCTCCTAAAATTCAATTCAATGGCCTGCCGGCCGGTGATCAGTGCGGTGGCCGGCGCCTAGGTTTTTTCCTTCCATGGCGCCTTGGCGAGCCCCCACACCGGGCTGGAAATAGCCATATCCATATCGCGCGCGAAAATGGCGAAGCCGTCGTAGCCGTGATATGGACCAGAATAGTCCCAGCTGTGCATCTGGCGAAACGGCACGCCCATCTTCTGGAACACGTACTTTTCCTTGATGCCGGAGCCGACCAGATCGGGCCGGACCTGTTCGACGAACCTCTCGAACTCATAGCCGGTCACGTCGTCGTAAATCAGTGTGCCGTCCTTCACGTAGTGCGTGGTGCGTTGATAGTCGTCGTTGTGACCGAATTCGTAGCCGGTGCCGACCACGTTCATGCCGAGGTCTTGGTAGGCGCCGATCACGTGGCGCGGACGCAGGCCGCCGACGAACAGCATCACGGTCTTGTCCTGCAGGCGCACTCTGAACTTCGCGTTCACCGCGTCGACCAGGGGACGATACCTGGCGATCACCCTCTCCGCGTTGGCTTTGATGGTGTCGTCGAAGTGGCTAGCGATCTCGCGCAGGCTCTTCTCGATCATCGACGGGCCGAAGAAGTTGTACTCCACCCACGGAATGCAGTACTTCTCTTCCATGTGCCGACTGATATAGTTCATCGAGCGGTAGCAATGCAGCAAATTGAGCTTGGCCTTGGGCGTGTTCTCAAGCTCGGCGATCGAGCCGTCCCCCGACCATTGCGCGATCACGCGCAGGCCGATCTCTTCGAGCAGAATCCGGCTCGACCAAGCATCGCCGCCGATGTTGTAATCGCCGATGATCGCAACATCGTAAGGCGTCGAAACAAATTCGGGCCGCTTGTCCGGATCGGACTTGTCGAATATCCAGTCTCGAATCGCATCGTTAGCCAGATGGTGGCCCAGCGACTGGCTGACGCCGCGAAAACCTTCGCAGCGCACTGGCACAATGGTGTGCTCTTCATACTGCGCACTCTTCTTCTTCGAGACGGCCTCGATGTCATCTCCGATCAGGCCGATCGGGCATTCACTCTGGATCGAGATGCCCTTGTTCAGCGGAAAAAGTTCCTGAATCTCGTCGATAAGCTTGTCGAGCTTCTTGTCTCCGCCGAAAACGATGTCCTTTTCCTGGAAGTCCGACGTGAACTGCATCGTCACGAAGGTGTCAATACCCGTAGTCCCGATGTAGTAGTTGCGACGCGCGGCCCACGAGTACTGGCCGCAACCAACCGGACCGTGACTGATGTGGATCATGTCCTTTATGGGCCCCCAGACCACGCCCTTCGAGCCGGCGTACGCGCAACCGCGAATCGTCATCACGCCCGGCAACGACTTGATGTTTGATTTCACGCCACAGTCGGGCTTGCCGTCCTCGAAGGTGCCCAAATGCTTGGCGCGCCGTTTGGCCATCTTCTCCGGATAGGCCTTCAGCACTTCATCGATCAGGGCCTTGTTCGCGGCCTTGCGCTCTTCAACAGTGACGCTCATGGGAATGCTCCATAGGTTGAGTATCAAGCTTGGCAGCGGGTGGCCGGCGCGGCCCGGTTCATCGCGTGAAGAAGAACACCGGGCCGCGAGCAGCGGCGTTCGCTCAGGCGGTCAGTTCCGCTGCAGGCTTGCCGACTTGCGATTCGTCGATGGACGTCATGATTCCGTGCTCCATTAACAGGTCTTCCAGTTGATCCATCGTGATCGGCGTCGGGATCGTGCCGTTGCCCGCGTTGTTGTGCACCTTGGTGGCGAGCTGGCGATACTCTTCCGCCTGTTTGGATTCGGGCGCGAACTCGATCACCGTCATGCGGCGCAACTCGGCGTGCTGCACGATGTTATCGCGCGGCACGAAGTGGATCAGCTTCGAACCGAGCATCTTCGCCAGCGCTTCGGCGAGTTCGAGTTCCTTGTCGGTTTGACGCTCGTTGCACACGAGCCCGCCGATCCGCACACCGCCGCTGTTCGCGTATTTCAGAATGCCCTTTGAAATGTTGTTGGCCGCATACATGGCCATCATTTCGCCGGACATCACAATGTAGATTTCCTGCGCCTTGTTCTCACGAATCGGCATTGCGAAACCGCCGCACACCACGTCGCCAAGCACGTCGTACGACACGTAGTCCACGCCGTCATAGGCGCCGTTTTCTTCGAGGAAGTTGATCGACGTGATGACGCCACGGCCCGCGCAGCCGACGCCCGGTTCCGGACCGCCGGACTCCACGCAACGGATGTTGCGGTAACCGATCTTCATCACGTCCTCGAGTTCGAGGTCCTCCACCGAACCGGCTTCGGCCGCTAGCGACAGGATGGTGTCCTGCGCCTTTGCATGCAGGATCAGACGGGTAGAGTCCGCCTTGGGATCGCAGCCGACGATCAGGATCTTCTGCCCGAGTTCAGTCAGGGCGGCCAGGGTGTTCTGCGAGGTGGTCGACTTGCCGATACCGCCTTTACCGTAGAACGCGATTTGCCGAAGTTTAGACATTGCATTTCTCCATTCAGGAAGAAGGGTTGAAACCAGGGTTGCGTAACCGCGACCATGTCAGCCTGTCGTGCCTGTATGGGTCTTCTTATATCGAGTCACGCATCGGCCGGACCTGTGTCCGCGCTGCACTCCAGATGCAGCTTCTGTGCCACGCCACTAGCGGTACTGCGTCGCGTACGCCCCGCCGCGCTGCGGCGGTTGGTTCGGGACTTTTGTGGACTCCCCTCTGTCCTGTCGATTTCGCGACAAACCACATTAACTTCGTCGCCAATGAAACGTTTCGGGCGCGTTTGTCGTGCGATTTCTGTCGCATTGGCCTGCGTGCAGCCGGACAATGGCCGAGTTGCGGCCTGGTTCGGTTATTGCATTGATCACGCCATGGACGCATCAGCCAACCAACCTTCGCGACCCGTGCCGCGCGAGACGGACTTCAACCGTCTAGGCGGCGAGACCGCCGTCATCCGCCTGGTCGACGCGTTCTATCGGCGCATGGATACGCGGGCCGACGCGCAGCGCATTCGCGCGATGCATCACCCGGACCTGTCTTCGACGAAGGCCGTGCTGGTGCTTTATCTGTGCGAATGGCTCGGCGCCGACAAGCGGTACTCGGCACAGCGTGGCCAACCACAACTGCACATGCGTCATGCCCCATTCGCGATCGGCACCGCCGAACGTGATGCGTGGCTAGCTTGCATGTGCGCCGCGTTCGAGGACACGGGTGTCGCTCCGACGCTGCGCGACGAACTGATGCAGGCCTTTTTCAAAATCGCCGACCGTGTGCGCAATACGCAGACGGGAATCCCTTTTCAACGCTGTTTAACCCAAGGATCTGTGATGACCGAAAGGCTCGCCCACAAGGAGATCGACGACACCGCGTTCGCCCGTCTCGAACACGAAGGCCGTCTGCTCAACCCGGTTCTCAAGGGGCTGACGAACAAGTTCGGCCGGGTCGGCTTCCGCGGCGAACTTGCGCTGCGGTTTGCCCCAAAGCTCGCCGACGAAGCGCGGCCACCGGAGCTGACCTGCGATCAGGTGATGGCATGCGCCACGGTCGGCCATAGGCACTTGCCGTTCTTGGCCGGGTACCTGTTGAGCTTCGAGCATCTGAAGGACGTGGCCGAGGTGCTCAGCGACACCCTCTCGGCGGGTGGCAAGTACTTTCTTTTTTGCGACAACATCGATCTGAGCAAGCGATATCAGGTGCCATACAAGAACGCGATGTTCTATGTGTTGCCGATTTTCGAGTCCACCGTCTACAACGAGATGCTCGAGCTGCTGCATCTCGAAAAGAACGAATTGAAGAAGAAGGACTCAGGCGGCAAGCTGGATGCGGTAGCGGACGTGGCCATCAAGTTCGACGCGACCTTTGACATGATCACCTACAGCGAAGGACTTGTATTGATGGGGCCGGTGCGCAACCCCAACGAGAACCGGCCCGTCTGAAGCGCGGGTCCCGACGGCTGCCGCCCGCGCCGCTGCGCCAACCGATGTTCCCTTGCACCCGAAGGCGACCAATAATCATGCATACCGACACTGCTTTCGTCGTCCGCGAATGCCTGGCCTCGCGCGTTGACCGGAACGCCGATTCACACCTTGAAAAGGTCGTGCCCGCCGCACTTTCCGCGTGGCTGGCGTCCCACGGCTTCCCCGATCCGCATTCGCGGAGCGTGAACGGCGAGACCCCGTTGATGCGCGCCGCGCAACATGGCGAGGACGCGGTGGTCGAAGCGTTGCTCGAACTCGGCACACGCGCCGACGCGCTCGATGACAACGGCAACCATGCACTCTGGTTCGCGTGCCTGCACGGCGGCCCCGCGACCATCCTGCGGCTGATCGACGCGGGCGCGCCGATCGACCATGTGAACGACGAGGACATCACCTGCCTGATGCAGGCAGCCGCGAGCGGTCGCCTCTGCGTCCTGCAGATGCTGCTTGCGCATGGGGCGAAGGCAGAACTGTGCGCACCGGATGGCCGCAGCGCGCTCGACATGGCAGCCGACCTCGGGCTGCAGTTGCTGCAAACGGCCCGCCAGATGGAAGGCGCGGGCACGCAACGTATCCTCGCGGCACCGGTCCTCCCCTGAGATGTGGGCCATCGGTCAACGAGCCCATCGGCAGGGAACCCGGTACGGCCGGCATCGTCGACATGAGATTGCAGGATGACGGGCCAACGCGTGTTTCGTCGCCTCACGTTCGACGATGCCGCGCGTGACTGGCGCGACGGCCAACCTCGGCTGCCTGCACTGCGTCAAACCTGGGAACCCGGCAATGGGCCACCTCATCCAAAGAAACCGGGCTGCTCGACGTGCGCAACTCACTGAACTGGCCCTGGACCGTCGAACGCCGCGGGCCTTCATGGCGCCGCGGCCGGTCAGCGAGTGGTTCTACCGCGCGGAACCGCGCGTCAAGTCGAGGGAAGCGGTGCCGGAAACGATCGACGCCGATGTGACGCTGGCGCTGTTGCTGGCCGAGCCGCTGCTCATCCGCCGGCCGCTGATGTCAATCCGACGAGCGTTGCATAGTCCGCTCCAATGCGGCCACGGTGCACGGCTGCATCGCGCTCGGCGCGCACGCACCGGCCCCGGACATGCCGCTCGAAGGCTGCGCCGCAGTGACTGACAACAGCTTGCACCAACGCGCGATCCGCTGCGCCCTATCCACCTGAAACGGAGATCAGATCACCATGCCCCTGTACGACTACCGCTGCGCGGCCTGCGGCCACGCATTCGAAACGCTGGTGCGCGCCGGCCACACTCCCGTCTGCCCGCAATGCGGCGGCACTGCGCTGGACAAGCAGGTCAGCGCGCCGGCCTCGCCGGGCAAGAGCCGTGCGATCATCTCCTTGGCGCGGCGTCAGGCGGCCCGCGAAGGGCACCTCAGCCACTATTCACCGGCCGAGCGCTGCAAGCTGCTGCGCTAAGCCGAGCGGGGAATCGCGCTTTCGATGTATGTGAACTTCGAGGGCGCCTTCCTGATAGCATTCAGTCTCACCGTCGTCATGTGGCCGGCATGCCGGATCAGGCCACTGCCGACGGCCGGCTGGAACGCGCGAAGGGCACCTGCTCCTATCTCGACGCTATCCCGATCCACGCCTTCGATAGGATCATCGCCACGGGCGTTGAGGGTCATGCCGGCACCGCCGGAGGATCGATGTCCGGACACGCAAGCACGAGACGCGCGTTCAATTCGAGCGCGATCGCACGTAGCAGAGCCGGGTCCGGCTGGTGCTCGCCAGGGAAGTCGACAACGCAGGACGTGTTGTTGAACGCCAGCGCCGCGCTCAGCAGGGTCGGTGCGGCCGCAAGCGCGTCAGCAAGCAGCGCGGGCAGCGGCGGATCGAACCCGACATGCTCCGCCCGAGCCGCCGCGGCAACGCAAGTCCAGCCCGGCGGCCACGCAGCACGCGTGTCGCAGCGCTACTTCCGGTTTGCAGCTCGAGCCAGGCGCCGCGCTCGCGCAGCCTCAGCAACGCGCTGCCGGTCCGCACGTAGACTGCCGGGAGCGCAGCAGCCCGCGTATCCACCAGACGCGCGGAGCCCCCTGCGATGCGGCGCGCCCCGGCATGCGCCCCACGCGGCCGCTCGCCCCGCTGCGGTTCGCGGTTCGGAGCGGTGAGCCAAAGCGCATGGCCGGGGTCGTGCTCCAGCACCCTCGGCATACCAGTTCGCGTTCGTCGAGCAGCGCGCCGATGCGCGGCTCGACATCTGGCCAGAACTAGGCCGGACCTCGACCCAGCGTCTGGCCGGGGCCTTGGCAACCTTGCGTCAGCACGGCCGCCCTCGCGCGCTTCGATGACCACGACCTAAACGCCCTGCGCATGCCGTACGCGCGCCAGCGCGAGGCCGCGTAGACCCGCGCCGATGATGGCCACGTCGACCACCAGCGATTCGATCGTGGCCATCTCGCCGCCCAGACGAAGTGAGCAGCTCGATGGTCACCGGCGCTTCGGCCAGCATGGCTTGACGGGCGAGGCGGGACTTGTAGCCATGCCGACGAGCGTATTGAGCTTGTCGTTTTCGAGCCGCTGGACCTTCGATATGCTCTTGCGCCCTTTCTGTACGAACAGGTGGCACGATCCGTAGTCGGCCTTGCCGTTGCACTAAATGCTCTCGCCTACGGCGAGCAGTGTCTGCAGCAGGGTCGCGTCGGCGGCAACGTCGTAGATCTTGCCCGAAGGCAGAACGGTCAGTGCGGTCATGATGGCGAACTTGATAAAAGGCTACCGATAAGGAACGCTGGATAGCAGCCACGCTTCACGCGGCCAGTGCGGGTTGCAAGGCATCCACCAACGCTTCGGCGAACCCGCCCAGCGGCATCGCGATGCAGGTAATGCCCTGCTCTTCGAGAAAGCGCGCCTCCATGCGCGTCGGTTCGGGTCGTCAAAAGGGCAGCCCAGAAACAAAAAACTTCGACCACCGCGCCACGCCTGCACGGCAGGCGGAATGGGCGTTTGGATATCGATCTCGCTCATGACTTCGACGAAGTCGCTGTCAGAGACCAGATAGTTAGAGGCTGGCGCGTGGCCGCCAATCGGCTTGTAGAGTAGCGGGCCCGAGGCCGGCACGGCATCCACCAACGCGCCGTCTGCGCTATAGGCCGCGAACCAATGGCCGAAATGCTCGGCCTGCGACAGCCCCTGCAACTGCGCCCAGCCGCCCCGCGGCCGCGCCTGCGCGAGCGCGCGGGCGAAGGTGTCGTCGTACCAGCTGTCGACAACCAGCCTGGCGCCGATCGTCGCCAGCGCGCGATGCAGGGCCGATGGCGTCGACGTCATGGCGAAGGCCTCATTCATGACGCTCACCAGCGACCTGCGATGCTTGAAGTTTTCGATTAACTGCGCCGCTAGTGTCAGCCGGGTGCGGATCTTGTGCAGCACGCTGACCTTGGCCGCGAGGATTTCGGCGAGCGCGAGCGGCGTAGCAGGGACCGCCGTATCGGGGCACAGCGCGAGCAGTGCTGGTCCCAGGTACGGAATGACGCCGCCCGCACACAGGCGTTCGGCGATGGTCTGGACCGAGACGGTCATGAAATGTCCCTCACAGATAAATGGCGGCGCCGGCGCCCACGTTGGTCGCGGTGTCTTTCAGCGTCTTGACGATATACTTGACCTGGTCGGTGTCGAGCAGCGTGTGCAGCGGCAGCGCCAGCGCGCGATCGCCGATGCGCTCGGTGTCGGGCAACAGGCCGCTCTTGCGGCCGATCGCATCGCCCGCGTTCATGTAGTGGAACTGCCGATGCAGCGGATGGCTGTAGGCCACCGTCTCAATGCCACAAGATTTCATGTCGTCGATCATCTGGGCGCGCGCGCTCTGCGTAAAACGCTTGCCCAAATGCACAACGTAGAGCATCCAGTGCACTTCTTCGACGTCCTCGGCCACGTAGGCCGGCTTGATCCCTTCGAAGCTTTGCATCTCTTCGTGATACCAAGTCTCGACCTGCTTTCGCTGCACGAGGCGCGCGTCGAGTTCGGCCAATTGTGCGAGACCGAGAGCGGCGGTCAGATCACTGATGCCCGCCTGCAGCGGCACCCACGAGCCGACCGAGACGGACGCGCGGTCTGTGACGCGCCGCTCGCGCAGATAGCGCAGTTCATGGACGAGTTCGTCATCGTCGGTGACGAGCATGCCGCCCGCTCCTGTGCACAGCGCGGACGGGCTGGAGAAGTCGAACACTGATACGTCGCCGAAACAGCCGACGTTGCGGCCCCGGTAGCGCGAGCCCAACGCCTCGGTACTGTCTTCGATCAGCCGCAAGCGCTGCGCGTCGGCCAGTTCGCGCAGCAGCGCCCACGCGGCCGGATGGCCGTTGGTATTGCCGGCGAGGATCCCGCGCGTGCGAGGGCCGATCTTCTGCGCGACTTTTTCGACGCTCAGACAACCGCTCCAGTAGTCGATGTCGGCGAATACCGGCACGGCCCCCGCCAGCGTGATCGCATGCGCCACCTGATGCCAGGTGTGGGACGCGCAGACCACCTCGTCTCCCGGGCCGATCCCCATCGCGCGCAACGCAATCCAGGTCGCGAGCGTGCCGCTCGCGACCGCGACCGCATACTCCCGGCCAACCCAGCGCGCAAACGCGCCCTCGAACGAAGCAAGCATCGGCCCGTGGCTCCAACGCGAGGATTGCAGCACAGCGTTGACGAAATCGATCTCGCGCGCCGCGCAAGCCGGTTCGCTCAGCGCGATCTCATCGATTTCCATGCGCCTCGTCCTCGGTCAGGATCAACGCATTGGCCTCTTCAGGCCGCTGCGTGATGGACCTGCAATGCCCGGCCGACATCGCAAAATAGATACTGCGCACACCGAACCGAAGCGTTGCTATATCGTCGCGCATCACCGATGCGCTGACATGCATTGTGGGCACCTCGGGATAACGTTCGTGCCATCGCGTGGCGGCGTCTCGTAGCGTCGGTGCAGTGCGGAGCAGGTCCGCAGCGAAGTTTAATTGCTCGGCGTTCAGGCTCATCTCACTCCTCCACGCCCGCAATGCGCCGCGCTTCGACCGTGATGGGCAGCGGCGTATCGTCGGCCATCGCGGGCAAGTCGAGTTGCCAGCCGTTCGCGAGCGTGACGAGACCGCCCCACATCCCGGGCTGAGCCATCGCGACAATGGGCTCTTCCAGGTCCTTCTTTGGCAGGTAGGCGCTCAGCGCGCCCTTGCTGTCCTTGCGGATCATGACTTTCATGGTTGTGGACTCCGGAGATTGATGACAGGTTCAAATCACGTTCATGCGGGATGCGTTGCTTCCTCCTGCAGTGGACGAAGCAACGGCGGCGGATAGGCGAGCACGTACTCAATGTCGTGCGCAGTAGTGGTTTCGCCGAGCGACAGCCGCACCGCCGCCAGCGCCTCATCGCGCGGCACATCGCGGCAAGCACGTGCGACGGCTCGCTGCCCCCGGACGATCATGCCGAGCCTGAGGACGCGGCAACGCCGAGCAGTTCGAGCCGCTGCAACATGACCTCGGCGGGAACCTCGCCGAAGCGCAGGTAGCTGGTGCCGGGCAGACGCGATGCCTGGGCCGAGAACACGTGGACGGCCGGCAGCGCGCACCGCAGCCTCTGCTCCAATGCGTCACACAGCGCGGCCACGCTCGCCGTTTCGCTGATACGCTCGGGCGCCGCTGTAAAACCGGCGATGGCTGGCAGGTTCTCTGTGCCACCGCGCCGATGCCGCTTCTGCCTGCCCTGCGCCTGCGGCACGCCGTGGCGCACGAGCAGCTCACCGATGCCCTTCGGCCCGCGCAGATTGTTGGCCGAGAGCGACACCGCATTGATCCCGCTCTGCTCGAAATGGAACGGCATCCTGCCGGTGAACCGCGCCGCATCGACATGGAGCCGCGCGTGGGCCGAGGGCACGAGATCGCGCACGTCGGCGACCGGCGTCAATACGCCCGTCTCGCTGTTGGCCGCGATCACGAGACCACCGGACGTCAGATCTGATCAGCGCGGCGGCGCTGTCAAGGTCCAGCGTCCCGTCGGGCCGCACCGGCATGCGGTCGACCGCAACGTCGCGTGCAGCTAGCGCACGCGTCAGCTTCAGATGCGCCGCATGTTCGACCGCCTTGAATACGCTACGGTGCCGGCCCTCCAGCGCTACCGCGTGTGGCCCGCACACGCCCAGTGATTGACTTCGGTGCGCCGCTAGTGAAGGTCAACTCTGCGGGCTCGCAACCGAGCGCTCGCGCGCTCGCCGCGCAGGCCGCAGCGAGCGTGCCCGTCGCCTGCTGCCCGACGGCATGGTGCGACGACGCGTAGCCCCACCCATACGTCAGGATGGACAGCATCGCCTGCGCCACGGCGCAGGCTGGCGGCATGATCGCGTTGTGGTCGAGATAGATCATCGCCCGGCTCCGTTAGTTTGTTTCACGGCCAGAACACGCATTTGCGATCGATGGACAGCATGTCCAGCAGCTCGGCCAGATCGGTGCTCTCATGCTGGGGCATCCATCGGTGCGACGTATGATCGCGCGCGCTCAGGTGCCACATACCGTCTTCATTGCGCGTAAGCCGCGCTATGTCGATCAGCCCGCCATTCACGTCGACATTGCGGGAGCAGCACGGGCTCTCGACACGGAAACCCTGCCCATCGCGCAGCACGCGCGGCAGCACATAGCGGTAGCGCGTACGCTCGCGCAACGCTTGCTCGATCTGGCGCTGGGTCAGGTCGAACAGGCGGCCCGCGCGCAAACCGTCGCGCGGCGGCGCCGCTCTTGGCGAGCTCGCCTGAACCGTCATGACACGGCTCCTTCTTCGGCTAGCAGGCCGTCGACTGCGGGCGCAGTTTCATTCTTCGTGCATCCGACGACACAGTTGCCGCTCTTAACCACCTCGCCGACGTCGACGATTTCGCAGACCGTACCCGCCCCGGCCAGCCAATCGTTCTCGCCGCGCTCCGTAAAGCTGCCGTCGTTGCACAGGTCATCCAGCGCGATCATGCGCATGCCCCACTGGTAAGCAGGCTGAACCGGTTCGATACTCATGCTGATGGCTCCTGCGGCTGCGACGGTTCCGGCTGGACCCGCGTGCCGATCTTGTGCAGCGCTTCGGCCCGCTTGCCCAAGCCTTGCAGCACGTCGTCCGGCAGGTTGTCGAGCGTACATAGCTCTTTCGCGCGCATGCCGACACGGTGGCCGCTCTCGACGAAATCCACAGCGTAGATATAGAACTGCTGAAGGAAGGTGTCGATGCTGGTAACGTAGCCGATCTCGCCCTTGTTCACCAGCACTTCGCCGATGTCCTTGCCGTTGTATGTACCGTCGTTGCGGATAACCGAGCGCGCGATCACGCGCTCGCCGTAGTTGAAGCGAGGTGGAAACGCGACCTCGATCAGGTCGTCGTCGCGGTTGATGTCAGCCATGCTTCACTCCTGCTGATCGTTGCGTCTGTCCAGTGGTCATCAGGTTCGCGACCTCGCCCGACTGCCGGCGCTGCCGCACGAGCGCGCGCACCTCTTCGTCCGCGTCATCCGCCAGCGACGCCACGATTTCGCCAGCGGCGCGCCGCGCGAGTTGCCAGCGCACTCGCCAATCGGGACCGGACGCGAGGCCTCGCGACGCGCATCGTGGATCAGTCGCGCCAGGTTGCGCCTGCGGCAGTCGCAACGCGAGCTCCAGCTGGCCCACCTCGTCCTGGTCGCCGAGCAATGGCGGCAGACAAAACACATCGGCGTGACTCGCAACGACTGCGCGCACCTCGAAGCACGGATGCGCAAGCTGCTCGTTGGTCACTTCGGGATGCGAGCGAAAGAAGCGCTCGATGCGTCGCGCGTACCCATCCTGCGTGCACTCGTGATCTGGCCCGCAATCGTGCTGCGCCGGCAACTCGCGGAATCGCACGTAGCCGCAGCCGGCGCAGTCGAGCGAGCCGCCCTGCCAGTGGCGCGGTGCAATGTCGCCGCCTGGTACGCGCACGTTCTGTGCGCTCATCGTCGCGTCCCTGTCCAGCCACGCGTTGGATACGCACTGATCGCATACATTGAATCGTCGGACCCGGCGCCGGCCTCATGACGATCCAAGACATGCGAAAGCAGCGCGCCCCCCACCCGATCTTCGGGATCGAGCCGGCGCAAGTCGCGCAGTAGCATGCGCGCTTCTTCAAAGTCGCCGAGACGCATGTTGAGATACACGAGGCCCTTCAGCGTGAACAGATAGAAACGCGCGGCCGCGTCATAACGCGTGGCCACGTTCGCGGGCGCAAACGGTTCCTCACCGGCATCTGAGCCCAGCGCGGTGCGGGCGACCGCCAGCGCGTCTTCGCCGATCGCACGCGCCTGCGCCAATTGATGGCCGTAGAAGTAGAAGCGGTACAGCGCGACCAACGGCGCCAGATGGTGGGGCGCGGCGGCGCGGGCGCGTTGCAACAGCGCGAGCGCCTCGTCGGGGCGCTCGCGCAACCGACCCGCCTCGGCGATCAATGCATTGACGCCTGACGGCAAGCCGCCGCCAATCGCGCTCTGCGCAAACGCGGTCATTGCGTTGTCGAGGGCACGGCCGCCGGACTCCATCGTCATCGCTCCCCTTCAGGAGATCTGACGCGGCAGCGGCGGCCGCCCGAGACCAATCGCGCTGACATCGATTGTCGCCTCGCCCGGCGGCACCGACTCCGCACTGCTGCAACCACAAGCGGCCCGATTGGGATTCACGAAGATCAAGCCGGACCGGGTTGGCGTGTCGGCGAAATCGATCGTTATGCCTTCGAGCATCAGCCGACTCACAGCAGGCAGGAATTCGCGCAGGCCATCGATGTCGAGTTCCTGTTCGCCGGGTTGAAGCGCCGGCTCGGCGGTGAATTCCGCGGTATGGCCGCGGCAGCCGCCGGCGCTCATCACCAGACGAAAGCCGGCGCCAGCCGGCAGCCCCGCAAAGCGCACGACACGGCGCATGAAATTTTCGGCGGCGCTCGTAATAGTCACGTTGGACAGCATGATGCGTACTCTCCTGATGGATGAATGGCCAGCCCGGCCACGAGCCAGACTCAGACCTGAACGATGCAGCCGTCCACGGGACACACGGCGACGCACTGCGGGTCGTCGAAGTGGCCTTCGCATTCGGTGCATTTCTTGGGGTCGATCGCGAACACGCCGCCTTTCTCATTGATCGCGACATTGGGGCACTGCGGTTCGCAGGCGGAGCATCCCGTACAGGTGGACGCAATAATCTTCAGCGGCATGGAGGCTCTCCGGTTGTCCTGTCTGGCAGGGTGTGGGGTCGTCACGCCGCTGAGGCTGACGAGGTGTAAGCGCCCTGGCGGATCGAAGCATCGCCGCGGTCCCAATGCACGATGGCGCCGCTGGCGATTCGACTGCGGTAGTCGTTGAACCAGGCAAGGACCGCTGTTTCGATAAATTCGCCGACGTACTGATCGACAGGCTCGATGCCCGCTTGCGCCAGTTCGTCTTTGGGGCAGGCGCCGATCTTCGCGACAAGCACCGCGTGACAGTCGTGGAGCGCGCGCACGACCGACGGTAGTTGCTCGTCGTCGCCGTAACCGCCCCGGCAATACAGGTCCACCCGGCGATGGCCGACGAACAGCGCTTCGGTTGCCGACACCTCGAATATCTGAAACTCCGTGACGTGGCCAAAGTGCTCGTTGACCCGGCCGCCGCCCTTCGTTGCGACCGAGACCAGCACCTTCATGTCGTCGGCGACGTCGATCTCGCGAGAGACAGCCAGCGCATCTTGCTTCGCATCGTGCTGCGCTTGACGCTCGGCTTCGACGCGCTGCTGGTATTCACGGCGGCGGTCGAGGTCGTAGACCACTTGCATCTGCTCGATCTTGTCGAGCATGAATTCCTCGCTGCGGTCCTCGCCCAGCAGGCCAACCGCATCCGCGCGACACTGGCGGCAATGACGCATCAGGCTCGCGCCGCCCATGCAGGCGTCCTGCACTGCCTTGAGTTCCTGCGCAGTCGGTCCGCGCTGGCCGCTCAGGCCAAAGTGAGTGCCGTGCTCGGGCTCGGCGATCAGCGGCATGATGTTATGCAGGAATGCGCCGCGTTTCTTCACCTCGCGGTTGACCTCGCTCAGGTGCTCGTCGTTGATGCCGGGAATCAACACCGAATTGATCTTGGTTAGCACGCCGCGTGCGGTGAGCATCTCGAGACCCTTCATCTGCCGGTCATGAAGGATGCGGGCTGCTTCGTAACCGGTCACGCGCTTGTGCTGCCAGAAAATCCACGGATAGATTTTCTCGCCCACCGCCGGGTCGACCATGTTGATGGTAATTGTCACGTGGTCGATGTTGTACTTGCAGATTTCGTCCACGAGGTCGGGCAACGCCAAACCATTGGTTGAAAGGCACAGCTTGATGTCCGGGGCGTGTTCCTGCAGCATCCGGAACGTCTCGAAGGTCTTCGCCGGGCTCGCCAGCGAATCACCGGGACCGGCAATGCCAAGCACCGTCATCTGCGGAATCTCGCTTGCGACGGCCACGACCTTCTTCACTGCCTGTTGCGGCGTTAGCTTCTGAGAGACCACGCCAGGGCGCGACTCGTTCGAGCAGTCGTATTTGCGGTTGCAGTAGTTGCACTGGACGTTGCAAGCCGGCGCCACCGCCACATGCATGCGCGCATAGTGATGGTGAGCTTCTTCGGAGTAGCACGGGTGATTCTTGACCTTTTCCCGGATGTCCGGCGGCAAGTCGTCGAGACTACCCGACCCGCCCCAACCGGGGTTACCCTCACCACCGTGCGTGCCACAGCCGCCGCCGGTGGACGGGTCTTCGATCTTCACGCCAAGAGGTTTAAGCCGCCCGATGCCAATATATGCCGCTGCCGGCAAGTCGCTCGCATTTGAACCCGTTTGCATGGATATCTCCTCGCAACCGACGGCGGCCGCGCGCAAGCCATAAAGCCAGATCCATGCCACTCGACAAGAAAGCCAAGAATCAACGTGTTAGGGGATGTTTCGCAGTTCTGTATGATCCGGCGCGCGACGTATCTGTTCAATTTTGTTGCGTCATGTCGATGTTGCGACAAATCTCACACGACCTGGAACGCATGCGCCGGACCAGCGAGTCGCTGCTACGCGGCGACAACTCGTGGATCGCATGTGCAATGACTTCGTTGCCAGTGCCACTCTCGTCGCGCAACAGCAAGGTGGTACATGCGGGGGCGAGCTGATGAACCTGAGCGAACACTTGCGCATCGCATCCGCTGCCCAAGATCATGAACACGATATCCATAACGCCCGTGCGTCAAACCCCGTCTACACAGGACTCAATTTCAAGCCTGCCAGGGTCCTCCTTCAATTGGCCGGTGTAAGTTAGGTCGCTGGTGAATGACGCGTTGAAACGACGGGCAAGCTGGAGGACTTCGTCCCGGCAGATCACCCGTGGGACCACTCGGTGTTCTCGAAGAACCGCGACCGGTTGCTGGAGCATGAAGTCGTTGAAGCGTTCTTCACCGAAGTCATGACCCTAGCGGGCAAGCGGGCCTTGCTGTCCAAAGACCATTTCTCCGTGGACGGCACGCTGATTCAGGCGTGGGCCATTCACAAGAGCTTCCGCCGCAAGGACGGCCCGGACGATGGTCCGCCAGCCGGCGGTGGCCGCAACGCCGACATTGACTGGAAAGGCGAGCGACGTAGCAATGCCACGCACGAGTCGACTACTGATCCGGAGGCGCGAGTTCATGAAGAGCCACAAGAGCCCGGCCATCCTGTGCTGCCACGGGCACATCCTGATGGAGAATCGCTCGGGGCTGGTGGTCGGCGCCGTGGTCAGTCACGCGGATGGTTTCGCCGAGCGGGCCAGCGCGTTGCAATTGCTCGATTGCGTACCAGGCGCTCATGCGAAGACAGTCGGCGCCGACAAGGCGTATGACACCCGCGACTTCGTGAACGAGTGCCGCGCTCGCAACGTGACACCGCATGTCGCGCGCAACGATGAGCGTTTGGGCGGCAGCGCAATCGACGGTCGCACTTCGCGGCATGCGGGCTACCGGATCAGCCAGATCATCCCCAAACGAATCGAAGAGCATTTCGGCTGGGGCAAGACCATCGGACGGATCGGCAGACGGTCTATCGCGGCATCAAGCGCGTCGGTCAGCACTTCAAGCTGACGATGGATGCGAGCAATCTGACCCGCATGGCTCGAATGCCAGGTATGGTGCTGCAAGGAGCGACGCGATCAGCCGCCACGGCGCGAAGACTGCGCGCCAGAAGGGCTGCATGCGTGCGCATGCCCCGCGCAGATCGCGCGGCGAACCGGTAATTCAGCGGGAATTGCACGCGCAAGGCTCCTGAACATAGCTTCGGTCGTCATCACGGCGCGCTTTTCAACAGCCTGCTGGAGCGTGAGAACTCCATTGGCATGAAAGTTGCCATGAAGTTCGCGCTACCCCGCTTTCAGGAGCCTGCGATGTCGGATTTCCAACACGTCAGTACCAGCCCGCGAGCAGATCAGCTCGCTCGTCAGCACGGACCCGCGCGAGATGGTCTGGACCTCCGGAGCGACGGAATCGAACAACGTGGCGATCAAGCGTCTCGCGCACTTTCATCGCACCACAGGTGTGACGCTCTCGGCGCGATGCTCGAACTTGATCGCGAAGGCTTCGAGATCATAGTGTCGCCAGTCCAGGAAAGCGGCCTCGTGGAGCTCGCCGTATTTAAGGCAGCGCTCCAGCCGGGGGCCGTGTTCGCATCGGTGACGTTCGTCGACAAAGACACGCGCGTGACCCAGGACATCGCCGCGATCGGCGCGCTCTGCCGCGCCCGGGACATCCTGCTGCGCGTCGACGCCGCGCATGCTGCCGACAAGATATCGATCGATCTCGCCGCTTTCCCGGTCGATCTGATGTCGTTCGCCCGCTCACAAGATCAACGGATCCAAAGGCATTGGCGCACTGTATGTGGGGCTCCGCCGCGCATGCGGATCGGTGTCAACTGCACGGCGGCGTCCACGCATCAGGTCGTCAAGGAACTGCTATTGCCCCGGTCGAGATCCACTGCTCGATTCTCGCCGAGGACGCGATCAAGACGGACATGTCTGACTTTCGCTCGCGCCAGACGATTCTAGGCGCAGCAGCCGACGACCAGTAACTCGCCGAGCAACCGACCTGTTCGTCTAACCCGAAGTAAGGCCATTCAAGCCTGAGAGGAACCTTCATGGAAACGCTCACCCAACCGGCTTCCCCCGCACCCGGCGTCGTGCTCTGCCCGCTAGAATTCACGCCCCGGGCCGCTGCGAAAGTGGCCTCACTGATCGAGGAAGAAGGCAATCCCAACCTGAAGCTGCGACTGTATGTGTCGGGCGGCGGCTGTTCGGGCTTCCGGTACGGCTTCGCGTTCGACGACCAGGTGGCGGACGACGACATGCAGACCGTCACGGACGGCGTCACGCTACTGGTCGATTCGATGAGCCAGCAATACCTGCCCGGCGCGCGCGTCGACTACGAAGACGGCCTTGAAGGTTCGCGCTTCGTCATTCACAACCCCAATGCGCAGAGCACCTGTGGCTGCGGCAGTTCGTTTTCCGTTTGAGGCGATCATGAAAATCTCACTGACTGGCGCCTCCCGACGACGAGCAAAACAACTAGTTCGACAATGCGTGAGGCCTTGACGTGCAATCCCGTCTCGCGTGCTGCGTGAAACTGCGCGACGCCGACCGGACGATCGAACTGCCGCCACATATGCGCGACCTCGCGCCCGAGCATGAGGGAGTGCGTCTTTAGCGCTGTGCGGCTTCTTCAAGCGCCGTAGCGCTCATCGCCGAGAGCGCATAGCCGCGCTGATGGCCGCCGCCTGTGTTTATCTTCCCGCATCGCCGTTGCTATGGATAGCCCATCCCTACAGCGTTTGCATCGCGCCGACCGCGTCCGCACATCCTGGCTGACCATGCCCGTCGCATCGCGCATCGCTTTCTGCAGCGCCGTGTTCATCCCTACATCTGCTGTTCGAAACAGGACATTGGCGACAGTTCTTCGTTGGAACCGCTTCATCACAACGCCAGCGAACATCGGAAAGCCCCGCGGCAAGCGGCTATTCGCACTAGCCGCGCTTGGCGCAGTACTTGCAACCCGTATGATCAAATGGCTAAGGATAACTGCCCGTGTCGAATCCGATCATCAATGACACCACACTGCGCGACGGCGAACAGACCGCTGGCGTCGCATTCACGGTTGCCGAAAAATGCGCGATTGCCGAGGCGCTCTCAAGCGCCGGAGTACCCGAACTGGAAATCGGTATCCCCGCGATGGGCGCCGAGGAAATCAATTGCATCCAGACCATCGTCGCGCTGAACCTCGACGCCGATCTGATAGTCTGGGGCCGTCTCACCGACACGGACCTGCCGTCGGCCTTGTGCTGCAATCCCGACATCATTCATCTGTCGATTCCCGTGTCCGATATCCATCTTCAACACAAGTTGCGCCAGCCGCGCTCATGGGTGCTCGCGCAGGTGAGTCGCGTGATCGGCGCCGCCGCCAAAAGCGGCCGCAGGGTTTCGCTGGGCGCGGAGGATGCCTCGCGCGCGGACCCCTCGTTTCTTGCCGACGTGGCGCGGCGCGCGCAGCAGTGCGGTGCGCAACGCATCCGATTTGCCGACACGCTTGGCGTCCTCGATCCTTTCTCGACCTATGATGCGATTGCGCGATTGCACGACGCGGTCGACCTGGAAATCGAAATCCACGCGCACAACGACCTCGGGCTAGCGGCCGCGAACACCCTTGCCGCACTGCGCGCCGGCGCAACCCACTGCAACACGACCGTCAACGGTCTCGGCGAACGCGCCGGAAGTGCCGCGCTGGAGGAAATCGTAATGGGCGTGCGTCATATCATGGGTCGCAACACGGGCGTCGACACGACCGCGCTGTTGCGCATCTCGCGGCTTGTCCAACGGGTTTCAGGACGCCCGGTCGCGCTGAACAAAAGCATTGTCGGCGCCAGCGTATTCACGCACGAGTCCGGCATCCATACAGCCGGGCTCGCCGAAAATGCATCGAGCTATGAGGGCTTCGATCCCGCCGAACTCGGTCGCGAATGCTCGGTCGTGCTCGGCAAGCATTCGGATTCGCAAAGCGTGCGCCGGGCTTATGACACGCTCGGCCTGCCCGTCAGCGAAAGGCTGGTCGTGCTGCTGCTGAGCCGTGTCCGCCACCATGCCACTCAGCACAAGCAAGCGCCCAGTGCCGCCGACCTGTTTCGCTTCCTGATCGAGTTGCGCTACTCCGCCGGAGAATTGTCGTGAGTGGCGCTGTGGTCGGCTTTACGAAGTGCGTCGTGCGACCCGATCAGTCGAGCACGACGCCGCGGTGCGCCACCAGCCACGCCTGCGACAAGTACTTCGCCGAGCCGACGTTCTGTCCGCACCTATCCTCATCCGCTTGCAAGGAGTAAACGCGATGAAAAGCTTTGTCCAGCAACTCAAGGCACTGTCCTCAGCCGAGGAATTTCTGCAGTTCTTCGGCATTCCGTTCGACCAGAAGATCGTCAACGTGAGTCGGCTGCACATCCTCAAGCGCTTCTTTCAGTACATCCAGCAACAGGACGCGTTGCCGGAGAGCGACGAAGCCGCGCTGTTCGCGTCATATCACGCGCTGCTGCTCAAGGCTTACGGCGACTTCGTCACGTCCACGCCGGCCCAAGAAAAAGTGTTCAAGGTGTTCGGGGACAAAAATGGGCGGCAGCACGTTTCACTCGACAGTCTGCGCGCGTCGCTGCCCCCACGCGCACCGTTGCCTGACAGGCGGAGCAAGGCCATGCACATCGTCGTCTGCATCAAGCAGGTCCCGGACTCGACACAGATCCGCGTTCATCCGGTCACCAACACGATCATGCGCCAAGGTGTTCCGGCGATCGTCAACCCTTATGACCTGTTTTCACTCGAAGAGGCCCTGCGACTGAAGGACCGCTTCGGCGGCAAGGTCACGATGCTTTGCATGGGTCCGCCGCAGGCCGAGGAAGCGTTGCGCAAGTGCATCAGCTTCGGTGCGGACGACGCCGTGCTACTCACCGACCGCGCATTCGCGGGCGCGGATACGCTCGCTACGTCGTACGCGCTGGCAGCAGGTATCCAGCAGATCGCGAAGGATCAGGCGGTGGACATCGTGTTCACTGGCAAGCAGACGATCGACGGCGACACCGCGCAGGTCGGCCCTGGCATCGCCAAACGCCTCGGTCTGCAACTGCTGACCTATGTGTCGCGCATCGTCGAGACCGCTCTCGATGCGCGCACGATCACCGTCGAGCGGCGCGCTGAGGGCGGCGTGCAGGTGCTCAGGACTGCGCTGCCGTGCCTGATCACAATGCTGGAGAACACCAACGAACTGCGCTTCGCGACGCTGCCCGCGATGATGCATGCAGCCGGCTGTCCGGTGCGCAAATGGAACTGCGAACAGGCCGGCATCGAAGACCTCAGCAAAATCGGCCTGAAGGGCTCGCCGACAGTGGTCAGCAAAGTCTTTGGACCTACGCCGCGCAGCGAGAAAGCGGAGATTCTCGACCTCGACGCATCGAGTCTTTGCGACGTGTCGGTGAACCTGCTGCGAAAGATTTTCACGCGCCATCCCACCTTGGAAGCTGACCTGCTGATGAAGGAGGGGTCATGAACGCACCCGCATCCCCCGCGAAGAAACCTGCCGGCCGCGCACGACGCAACCTCGAACTACCGGAACACCTGAAGGCCTACAAAGGCGTCTGGGTCTTTATCGAGCACGACCGCGGACACGTGCACAGCGTCTCGTGGGAACTGCTCGGTGAAGCGCGCAAACTGGCCGACACGCTCGGCAGCCGAGTGGGCGCCGCAGTGCTCGGCGGCGCGACCGAACCGCTCGAACAGTTCGCCGCAGAAGCCTTCACTTACGGCGCGGACGATGCGTACATCATCCACGACCCGGTCTTGCAAGGCTATCGCAACGAGCCATTCACGAAAGGGCTGACCGACCTCGTCAACCGGCATCAGCCTGAAATCCTGCTGCTGGGCGCGACGTCGATGGGGCGTGACCTCGCGGGCTCAGTAGCGACGACCCTGCTGACCGGGCTGACCGCCGATTGCACCGAACTCAACATCGATCCCGCGTCGCGGGCGCTCGCGGCCACGCGCCCCACCTTTGGCGGCTCGCTGTTGTGCACGATCATGACGCTCGCGTACCGTCCGCAGATGGCGACGGTGCGCCCGCGCGTGATGCCGATGCCGCTGCGCGACGCCGAACGCACTGGCAACATCGTCCATGGAACGCTGGGGATGATCGAGACGGACATCGTCACGAGGTTGCTTGACTTCATCCCGGACGCTAGCAGCGACCGGATCAATCTGCCCTATGCCGATGTGATCGTGAGCGGCGGCAAGGGGTTGAAGAGCCCGGAGAACTTTCAACTGGCGTTCGAACTGGCGAACGTGCTCGGCGGCGAAGTGGGTGCGACCCGGCCATGCGTGCAGGCCGGCTGGGTCGACGGGGAGCGCCAGGTGGGACAGACCGGCAAGACGGTGCGGCCCAAGCTCTACATCGCCGCCGGCATATCCGGCGCGATCCAGCACCGCGTGGGCATGGAAAGCGCGGACGTGATCGTGGCGATCAACACCGATCCCAACGCACCCATATTTGATTTCGCGCACTACGGCATTGTTGGCAATGCGTTGCAAGTCTTGCCCGCGCTGAAGCAGGCTTTTGCGGAGCATTTGTCGCGGCGCCGCAAGCACGCTGCCTGAGGAGAATCACGATGAAAAAGCTCTCACACTTCGATGCGATCGTGGTCGGTGCCGGTCCGTCCGGCAATGCTGCCGCTTACACGATGGCCAAGGCAGGCCTGGAAGTGCTGCAGATCGAGCGGGGCGAATATCCGGGCAGCAAAAACGTTCAAGGTGCGATCCTGTACGCGAAGGCGCTCGAAGAGATCATCCCGGACTTCCGCAACGATGCGCCGCTGGAGCGCCACATCATCGAGCAGCGAATTTGGATGCTCGACGACACGTCGTTTGTTGGTACACATGTGCGCAGCGAGGATTACAACAAGCCGCCCTATAACCGCTATACGATCATCCGCGCGCAGTTCGACAAGTGGTTTTCATCGAAAGCGCGCGAAGCTGGCGCACTGCTGCTCTGCGAGACCACGGTGAAGGAACTCATCATGGACGGCGACCTAGTGGTCGGCGTGCAGTGCGACCGCGAGCACGGCGATGTGTATGCCGACGTGGTGATACTTGCCGACGGCGTGAATTCGACGCTCGCGCGCAAGGCGGGCTTTCATGGAGAGATCGTGGCCGGCAACGTTGCGCTCGCCGTCAAGGAGATTCTCTTCATGCCCGAGGAGACGATCCGCCAGCGCTTCAACGTCGGCGAAGACGACGGCGTCGTGATCGAGATGGTCGGCAGTATCACCGACGGCATGATGGGCACTGGCTTCCTCTATACCAACAAGGAATCGCTCACCATAGGCGTGGGCTGCATGCTGAGCGACTTCAAGAAAAACCCCAACCGCACGAGCCCCTATGTGCTCCTCGAAAAGATGAAGCAGCACCCGTCGATCGCACCGCTGATTGCGGGCGGCGAGATGAAGGAGTATTGCGCGCATCTGATTCCCGAAGGCGGTTTCCACGCAATCCCGCAGCTCTACGGCAACGGCTGGATAATCGTTGGCGATTCAGGCGGTTTCGTGAACGCCGCGCACCGAGAAGGATCGAATCTTGCAATGACCACGGGACGCCTCGCCGCCGAAACGGTGATCCACGCGAAAGCCGCAGGACACGGCTACCGCGCCGGCACGCTCAAGGCCTACAAGGCCGCGCTCGATCAGAGCTTCGTGATGAAAGATCTGCACAAGTACCGCGACATGCCAGCAGTGCTGCATAAAAATCCGCAGTTCTTCACGACCTACCCCGACCTCGTGGCGCGCGCCGCGCGCACGATGATCACGGTCGACGGTAAGGACAAGAAAAGCAAGGAGCGCGAGATTTTTTCGAGCTTCCGCAAAGCCCGTTCGCTTTCTGGCATCGTGGGTGACGCCTACAAACTGCTGAGGGCCTTCCGATGAGCAACCTACCCGTCAACGTAGAGGAAAAGCTGTTCCAGAACCGTTACCGCGTCGACGCAGGACGGCCGCACGTCCACATCAAGGATGCCGACGTCTGCCAGAGCGAATGCAACACGAAGAGTTGCACCTTCGTCTGCCCGGCCTCGTGCTACAAGGCCGAAGGCAACGGCGCGGTGACGCTTATCACCGACGGCTGCCTCGAATGCGGCAGTTGCCGCATCATCTGTACCGACCACCAGAATATCGAGTGGGACTACCCGCGCGGTGGTCACGGCATCCTGTTCAAGTTCGGTTGAGGAACATCGTCATGGCAAGACTAGAACGACATGTGTTTGCTTGCACCCAGAACCGGTCGCCGCAGCATCCGCGCGGCGCCTGCGCAGGCGGCAAGGGCTCGCCCGCGCTGCTGAAGGCATGCTGGGCGGACCAGCAGAAACGCCAGGCGCCCGATACCGTCGCGATCACGTATTCAGGCTGTCTCGGCCCGTGCGATCAGGGCGCGAACGTGCTCATCTATCCCGACGCGGTGCTATACAGCGGCGTGACGATGGCCGACGTGGAGAAAATCTTCACGCGTCAACTCGAAGGCGGCGAACCGGTGCAGCGCCTCATCGTCGCGGAGACGGTGTGGTGAACCTGCTGACCGGGGTCGAGTCGAACGAACTGTTCGGAGGCGAGGTGTCGGCCGCCGTGCGGCGTCTCATCGAAGGCCTGCATGGCGCGCCGGCCGAGCAGATCGTCGCAGTCCTGTGGAGCGTCACGCTGACCTCTCCGCAAAGCCTTGCCGCCTACTATCTGCTCTACAAGTTCCATGCCGGACGCCGCGAGTTCGATGAGGCAGAGCACGCGGCCCATCTGGGACTAAAAGCAGCTGCGCATGCCGCCGGATTGAATGAGGACTGGCAGATAGTACAAGCCGGCGATGCGAACTTCCACGCGCCCGGTCCCGCCCGCTTCTGGCTGTTCACGCTAAAGGCGCTCGCCTTCATCGGCCTGCGGCGCGGCGAACGCGAAACCGCCACACAGTTGATCACACAACTACGGCAGCTCGATCCGGCAGATCACCTCGGCTTCGGCGTAGTGGAAGCGTTGCTGCAACGGTCCGGCTGAGGAGAGGCACGATGTCCAAACCGCCCGCCATCGCATCGTTGGCCGACGACAATCTGGCAGCCGGAGGCGTGGCAGCAGTCGACCGTGCGCTGACCCTGCTGGCTGCCTTCGGCAACGGCACGCCCGTGCTGTCATTGAGCGCGCTCGCGGAACGGACGCGCCTGTACAAGAGCACCGTGCTGCGCCTGCTCGCGTCGCTGGAACATGCGCATCTCGTGGTGCGCCGCGCCGATGGCTGCTACGTGTTGGGGTCCGGCGTCGCAAGGCTGCATGCCATCTATGCTCAATCGTCCTCCAGCGAGTCGCTGGTGATGCCCGTGCTGCAGGAACTGGTGGCCGCAACCCGTGAGAGCGCCGCGTTTCACGTACGTCAAGGTGCGCAACGGCTATGCCTGTATCGCGTCGACTCGCCACAGCCTGTGCGGGACCACATCCGCGCGGGCGAGCTACTGCCGCTGGATCGTGGCACTGGAGGCCGGGTGTTGCAAGCCTACTGCCACGAGGGCGACGAGGCACTCGGTCAACACATCCGCCGCCAGCAGGTCATCGCGCTAGCAGGAGACCGCGATCCTCAATTGGCAGGCATCGCCGCGCCGGTGTTCGGCCCGTCCGGGCAACTCGCCGGTGTCGTTACGCTGACCATGCCCCGCGAGAGACTGGCCCCCGC
Organism: Paraburkholderia kirstenboschensis; assembly: GCF_904848585.1. Lineage (GTDB taxonomy): Bacteria > Pseudomonadota > Gammaproteobacteria > Burkholderiales > Burkholderiaceae > Paraburkholderia > Paraburkholderia kirstenboschensis. Next base: position 14,445 of record NZ_CAJHCR010000029.1, on the reverse strand, counting down.
TTGGGCGGAGATAGTGAGGAATTCTGGGCGAATTCTCACACGATACCTTGGCGGAATCGAGCCGGGCCGGGCAGACGGGTAGTGATGCGTGAGGAACGAACTCGGGTTGTTACTTGCTTTTACTGAATGTCTTAATGTTGGCCATTGCGGCCAGCCGCGGTCGATCCCAACTTCGACTCAACGAATGTAGTACATGGACACCTTCAGTATGCCAATTTTCAATCGGTGATGATGGGTAGGTAGATTGCAACCGTGCATTGGGTACTTTTAATGTGGCTGTGCCGCTGTGCCTGACGGGGTTCGCTGATCGGTTCCCCGTCGCTTTCGCGCACTCGACGGTGCTCGGACCGGACATTGCCGGGCCATGTCGAGCGCGACACGGTCGGCGAACCGGCGATGACAGCGCCGCGTGCGCACCGCCTTAGTGGAGATACCGACCGCCCTGAGGTCGGCCGGGCTGTTCTCGACGATTACCGAATTGGCGCCGACGCGGGGCCACTTCCGATCGTGATCATGTCATGGTCCGCGCCAAACCCCGGCTTGACTTCTCTGAGCTATTCGCATCAGTCGCGATGTCGCGGCCCCGACACGCCGCAAGTCAGACAGTGCTTTCAGAAACGCTTGATCTCGACACTGTATTTCCTCAGCGCGTAGCCAATCTGGCGCGGCGTCAGTCCAAGCAGTCGCGCCGCCCTTGCCTGCACCCACCCGGACCTTTCCATGGCGGCGATCAGACGCTCGCGGTCGGAAATCTTCGCACCGCTTCCGAAGGCTGCGCCGCCGGGCGCGAGCGAGGCCTGTTTGCTGCCGACAGGCGGGACCGCAACTGCGCCAGACATAGCAGCCTCGGCCTGAGGCGTACCCGGTTTCGCTTGCACCGGTACGATTGGCCCAGGCTGCAGCGCCATCTCGTCCGGTCTGCTCTTCCATAGCATCGCGGAAAGGCACTGGCCTTGGGAGCAGGCAAAGTCACTTGTCGTGATCGATAGTCCGGGCGCCATGGTCGCAGTCCGCTGCACGCAATTCTCGAGCTCACGGACATTGCCGGGAAATCCGCAGTTCATCAATACTTCAATCGCGCTCGCATCGAAGGTCAGCGTACGGCCGTTCTCGCTGTTGAAGTTCTTGAGAAACTTCACGGCGAGCAGCGGGATATCACTGCGCCTTTCGCGCAACGGCGGCAGCAGCAAGGGAACCACGCTGATGCGATAATAAAGGTCGGCGCGGAACTCGTTCCTTGCCACCGCGTCTTCCAGGTTCTTATTCGTGGCGGCAACCACGCGAACATCGACCTTAATGGTCTGGTTGCTGCCGACGCGCTCGAATTCTTGCTCCTGCAGGACGCGCAGCAGCTTTGCCTGGAACGAGGCCGAGATCTCGCCGATTTCGTCAAGAAACAGCGTCCCCTTGTCGGCGAGCTCGAAGCGCCCCTTGCGCGAATTGAAGGCGCTGGTAAAGGCACCCTTCTCATGACCGAACAATTCGGATTCCAGCACCGTCTCAGGGAGCGCCGCGCAATTGAGCTTGATGAAGGGCCGCTTGGCTCGCGGCGACAGCTCGTGAAGGGCCTTGGCGACCAGCTCCTTCCCGGTACCGGATTCGCCGCGCAACAGAACTGTGCTGTTCGATTTGGCTACCACCGCGATCTTCTCGAGCAGGCCGCGCAGCGCCGGGCTGTCGCCAATGATCCCCTCGACCTGAGACTTCTTACGGCCCTGCGCAGGGTAGTTGAGCTCGGACAATTGTTTTTGCAGCCCGTCCCTCCCCTCCATCAGTCGCTCGCGGTCGCTTTTGAGTAAGCGATGCAGCTTCACCGTCTGGCCCATCAGGTTGGCGACCATGGTGAGCAGCCGCACGTCGCAATCGAGCCGGAAGTTCGACCCATTGCCCACGACGCGGTCGATGGTCAGCGTCCCCACGACCTTCGCGTCGATGCGAATAGGGACACCGATGAACGACACTCGCATGTCGTCGGAAGCACCGAGCACGCCCATGTCGGCGGCACTGAAGCCCGAATGCACCGCCACGTTCTCGGCGACGAGCGGGCTGTCCGTCGCCATGATCTGGTCAATGGCCTTCTGCGGCAGGCGCATCCGGTAGCGCTCATCGGTGCCTTCGCTCCAGCCGGCGCCAACGGTAACGTCCGGTACGCCATCATCGTCGAAGAGAGAGACGATACCGAGCCGCATCTGCACAAACGATTGCAGGAGATCGACGACGCTGGCCAGCATGACTTCGAGCCCGCAGGGGCCGGTAAGCACCTTCGATATTTCCAAGATGCCGGTAAGCGCGCTCTCGTACCATTGCACAATAGGGATCGCGTGGCCCGTCTCGGACTTTGAGCTAGGTCTTTCGCGTGTGGAAGCGATATGCAGCATAACAACGTCTCCGTTGTTGTGACCATCCTGCCTGTCACTGTGTTCGGATTTACGAGTATTGTGTTGCATTATCATCCTCGATTTCGCGCCCCATTTCATGGGCTGACTTCAAGAGATAACGCCTTTTCATGGCAGGACCGTGAAACTGTAGTGCATTGATTTACTTATTTTCTCCTTTTGCGATCTCGCCGCGCGTATTCCGCCGGGAACGCGAGTTCCATTGACCTGGCTCAAATCAACTACGATTTGTCTACTCCAGGTGCAGCCGATTACCGGTCTCGTCCATCATTGATTGCTACCTCACTCTGGTGAGCTATGCCGATGACTTCGCGATCACCGGTTACTCGAAAGAGGTGCTGGAAGACGAGGTCGAGCCACTGGCCGGGGTCTTTCTGCAGGAGCGCGGACTGACGCTCTCCCCCGGAAGAGAACAGGATCGCGCACATCTCGCCAGGGTTCGACTTCCTCGTGCAGAACGTCCGAAATTATCCGAACGCCAAGCATCAAGCCATAAAAAAAGAATGTTCAGACCTTTCTGCCCAAAGGGCGCGCAGTCATCAACGACAATGCATCGGCCAAACAGCTCAATCTCACCGGCCTGCTCAACCCGATCATCGATGTCTGGTCGACTATCATCGATACGTGGCCTGGAAAGAAGTCTACACCGCAGTCGACACTGCCATCTGGCAGGCATTGTGGAAGTGGTGCTGCCGGCGGCATCCGTGCAAGGGGGCACGATGGATCAAAGCGTGAAGCATTCGTCGTGCGGACGGAGGATCGACTGCGCGGGCCAATCTCGTCATGGTCCGTCATGTCTGCTACCAACGGATCCATAGTTGTGGTCTAACAGCGAGGAAACCGCCTCCCATTCGGGGGCTTTGAAAGGCTCGATCTGTGTATTAAAGGTACATGCACGGTTGTGCGTCCAGCTAAGGCTGGCATGTTCAGCAGGAGTCAGTCCTGCCGGAGTAGGAGTCAGAGGCCCCGTAGCTAGGATAGCAGGGTGGCGGGAAACCAAGACTCTGAAGCCTATCGACAGGCATTTCCTTGGGGAATGCGCGAGTCATCGGGTCGTAACAAAAGTGAACGTAGATGTGGCCTCGAAAATGAAAAGCTCCGAGGGCCGAGCCCACAACCGTGAGGGTGAAGGCAGCATGGGTAGCCGAATTCTGACCGATACGGCTATTCCACTTCGGCGGGGTGGAAGCGACGGCACGATGACAAGGACATGCTGAGCAACTGGAGAAGCCCTCCTCGCCCCTGCGCGAAATCGCCGGAGCAAGGTAGGTTCTATAACCGGCGAACCCGGGAAGTGAACCGAAGGCGAGAGGGTGGCGGATGGGCTCGTAGTCGCTGTGAAGCCGGGTAACGCTGGTGGAGCGAAGGGGCCCTGCTGTTTGTAACTTCCTCGACAACATGGGAGGCAAGGACGAGATGACAAAGGCGTCCAGCAGTTTGCAGGACCTGAGGCGAGGAATATACGTCAAGGCGAAGGCTGAACCGTCCTGGCGTTTCTGGGGTTTGTACGTCCATGTCTGCAAGATGGAAACGCTGCGCGAAGCGTATGCGCTGGCCAGAAAGAACAACGGCGCACCGGGTATCGACGGGGTGACGTTCGAGGTCATCGACGCGCAAGGCGTGGAGGCGTTCCTTGAGCGGAGACGGGACGAACTGATCGGGCGTGCCTACGTACCGCTACGATCGCGGCGGCAGGAAATACCGAAGGACGGGGGCAAGGTCCGTGTTCTTTCGATTCCGGCTATCCGCGACCGGGTGGTTCAGGGTGCGCTCAAGCTCATATTGGAGCCGATCTTCGAGGCAGACTTCCAACCGGGGTCGTACGGATATCGTCCCAAGCGTACCGCGCATGAAGCGGTGCATCGGGTGGCGACGGCGATTGTTCAGTGCAAGACCCGCGTCATAGACCTTGATTTGCGCGCCTACTTTGACACAGTTCGGCATCATCTACTGCTTGAAAAAGTGGCGCGTCGGATCAAGGACGACGACGTAATGCATCTGCTGAAGCTGATGCTGACGGCGTCGGGCAAACAAGGCGTTCCGCAAGGCGGGGTGATTTCACCGTTGCTCAGTAACATCTATCTCACTGAGGTAGACCGTATGCTGGAGCGGGCGAAAGAAGCCACGCGCCACGGGAAGTACACCTACGTCGAGTATGCCCGATTCGCTGACGATCTGGTGGTGCTGATCGATGCCCATCCGCGCCATGCGTGGCTGCTGAGGGCGGTGACCACGCGACTTCGGGAAGCGTTTGCCAAACTGCAGGTTGAGGTCAATGAAGAGAAGAGCCGCACCGTTAATCTGGACCGCTCAGAGAGCTTCGGCTTTCTGGGATTCGACTTCCGTCGACTCCGCAGCGTACAGAGGCAGGTGTGGCGGGCGCACTATACGCCAAAGCTGAAGAAGCGCACGGCGTTATTGCGCAAGCTCAAAGAGGTGTTTCGGCGATACCAGTCGCAGCCGGTAGATCGGGTGGTAGAACTGATCAATCCGGTGCTACGCGGTTGGGTGAATTACTTCGCCGTTGGACATTCCAGCGAGTGCTTCAGCTTCATCAAAGACTGGGTAGAAAAGAAGATCAGGCGCCACATGGGGCGCTCCCGGAATCGACGCGGCTTCGGCTGGAAGCGGTGGAGTAGGCGTTGGCTGTATGAGGAACTGAAGCTGTTCAACGGCTATCGTGTTCGTCGTGCTGCCGCACCGAAAGCGCGCCCAGCATGATAGGTCCCATAAATCTTGACATGAAGCAAACAGGAGAGCGTAGTGCCGGAAATCGGCCCGCTGCGTTCGACGTGGCGGGAGCTGGAAACGTGACCATGGTTGCCGGATTGCGGGCCATCGCGAAAGCGGTGGAATCACCACCGGCGCCTACCGGTGCGCGCGCCAGTTCTCGACCCTACCTGAGCGGGGCGCTATGCAACAAATATGTCGCGGCTATCCGACATGGCGTCAAGCGGTCACGCGACCACGGCGAAACAAGGACTGATCGTCGGCGCACGGGCGTTGGCAGGCAACCCATACGACGGCCACACGCTGGCCGAGCAACTCGAACAGAGCTCCATTCTGTCGCAGTATCTGCCGGGTACGCCGCAACCGAAGGCCGTGCTGGTCGATCTCGGGTTCGGGACGTCAATGCCAAGGTGTCATCAGTAAAACTGATTCATCCCGCAAACGCAAGACCCTGACCAGCACGCAGCGACGTTGGCTCAAGCGACGGCACGCGATCGAACCGATCATCGGGCATGTGAAGGACGACCGCGGCATGCGGCGTCGTTGGTTCAAAGGGCAAACCGGCGATGCGGAGCCTGTCAGAATTTTAGTGTGCCGAGGTTACAACCCGCGCGGGTTGCTGCCCACCATCGTCCGTCTGAGCCTGGGGCCTGATGTTTTATCCTCGCGGTGCTGCATGGGCTCGCCAATGTCACGCTGCAGCCGAGCGCTTGCTCGGCACAACCGCTTTCGATGATCTGATTCCTGTTCGCCGACAGGTAACGAGCCAAGCCACGGGTGCGCCTCGCAAACTGAATTCTTCAGGATCGACTGTCTACCCGCACTATGTCTTTGATTCGTGGATAGAGCGATGGCGGCGTCGCCGCGCGCAGCAGGGGCCCGGCTTGAGGTGGAGATACTGCCGCACATCAGCGCTCCTCGAGAGTTATGGGGCCGAACTCCTGCAAGGCACCTCGTAGCGCATGGCTTTGCACGTGCGTACATTCGATAAAGAGACTGCGTCGCAAGGAGGGGTTGCGTTGCGACCAGAAACTCAAATTAAAGGCACCATCAAATTGACACACAGCTCGCCGGTCGCGCCGAACCTGCTCGATCAGGTGTTTGCCGTCACTGCGGCGAATCAGGCCTGGCGTGGCGACATGGATATGGCCACAAAACCCTCGAAACCCCAAAAATCCATTCCGCAAAACCTGCTGAAGGATCCCAATTTCCTAATTTGGGTGGGTTGGTTTTCGCGTGGTCTCACGCGGAGCAACCATGCATGACGCCTCATGCAATATTATCTCCCGCATCCAGTTGCTTGCCGGATCACTGCTGTGAAGGGCAGACCATTGGACGGCCTCAGTGAATGCGGGAAGTGGCAGCGGAAGTTCGACCATCCGCAGAGGCATCGTCTTTTCGAAATGCTTGACCAGCCTTAAAGGCATCGTCCCTATACGGTCAGTGTTTAATAGCATAGGAGGGATCATACTGAAGCTCGGCACGATGACCTCGTTCCGTTTCTTGAGACCGTGCTCAAGCAAAAACCACTCCTCGATGGAGGGCCGCCGCGTACGTCCGAACCTCACCGAAACGTGCCCCATCGACATGTATCTCTCGAATGTAAGCTGCCCTGATAGCTGCTTGTTCGTGCGGCAGCCTATGCACACGAGTGTCTCCTCGAACAGCTTCGCCTTAGGATGCACGCTCGACATAAACAGTTCCGGCAAGATAAGAAAATCGGCTTCGCCGCGCCGGAGAACCTCATCGGGGTCGTCGGCAAGTGGTAGCAATTCGAAGCCGACGGCGGGAGCTTCCCGTGCAATACGCTCCACGATCTTTCGAAAAAATACGAGTGCCATGAAATCGGAAAGGATGATCCTGAAGCAGCGATCCGATTTGGCCGGGTTGAAGACGTCCCGGGAAATAACGGAGAGCTGGATGTGCACCAGAGCCTCGCGGATCGGAGCGGCGAGCCCTTCAGCACGCGGTGTTGGGACAAGTTCCCGGCCCCTCATCGTAAATAGTTCATCGCAGAAATAGGTGCGTAGCCGGGCGACGGCCGCGCTCATGGCCGGCTGGCTCAGGTTGATGCTGCGTGCCGCCGCGGTGAGGTTACGCTCGGTCATCAGAGCATCGAGCGCGACGAGGAGATTTAGATCGAGGCCCTTGAAACGCATGATTCCACCTTATCCGTAGTGTGGATGTGTTCCATCAATACAATCGATTTTACGAATTGTACAGCATGGAGCATAGTGTTCCTGGTACTGAGCGAAGCCTAGGAATGACGTTGCAGCAGTTGTCGATCAATCACACGCATCGGGACACGCGCACGCGAGCGCGGCCCTGACGCTGCTCGGACACAGGATCAAGCGCAACTTCACTGCCGAGCAACTCGACGTGCGCGGGCAGTCGGTCTGTGACTGGCTCACGCATGGCGCAACAGCTAATGCACCACTGGCGACGCTTCATCACCTGCACGAAGGAAACGCCGATGCCGAACTCGCTGAACGTTCTCGGCAGATACGGCACCAAATTTCAAGTCAATTTCTCGTGGACGCTCTCATGAATACCGTAGCAATACGTCGGGCCGGAGAAATAGAATTTAGGCATATCAAGATGGTTGTCGATCTTTGCCCTGACTTCGAGAAAAATCCTCAGGTGTACGTCGAGCATCCACCGAGGCACATGCCCAATGCGGCCACGGCCTACGGCGGCATGGGCGAGCTGCATCGCGCCGACACGACGCGACAAGCGTCTGGCAGGTCGCGTAGGCGCTTACTACAGGCAAACCTTCGCAAAGTTCTCCAAAGCCTTTCTATATCGGCCGCTTATCTTCGTACAGTTGAGGCAACCCTCGACTTCGCCTTGGCTTCGCGACGAATCGGGAGCAGCCGATTGCAGGTGCCAAATGCTTCAGCGACCCGGCCAAATGGATCTCGTCTCAATCGCGGTCAGATCGTGCGGAAGATGCGGGGGGAGTCTTTGGTAGATCTGGTACGAAAGGCACGCGCACTCGATGTACTCTCCATCGTCGATGAGGTTCGATCGGTCCGTGAAGCGTTGACGGAAATGCTCTTTTCTTCGGGCTTCATCCCAGAACTGTTCCAGAGTGCAGATGATTTCTTGAAATCGAACCGCTTTCCCAGCAAGTCCTTCGCGCGCGTCAGGTCCACCCTCAAAGGCCGGACGGCGCATAGGAGGCAGTCGTGAATTTGGCCGTGTCCACAGCTAGAGGACCTCTCTCCATGCGCTCTCAGGTGCGGTGGAGGCTGGTTTGGGAAAATGAGTTGCAACTCGCCGACCACATCGAACTGTCCGAGTTCTTCCGAAAGACCTACGGGCCGACCGGGGCGTTTAATGCAAAACCATTCGAAGGCAATCACAGTTGGGCTGGTGCGAGGCCAGAGTTCCGTGCAATCGGCTACGACGCGCGCGGCGTAGCGGCTCATATCGGCGCACTGCGTCGTTTCATCAAGGTTGGCGCAGTCGATCTACTAGTGGCCGAACTAGGATTGTACGCGGTACGTCCGGATCTTGAGGGACTCGGAATCCCTCATTTAATGCGCGTGATGTATCCCGTGTTGCAGGAACTTGACGTTCCATTCGGCTTCGGCACGGTTCGACACGCGTTGCGGCAACATATTGCAAGGCTGCTCGGCCGCCCCGGTCTGGCGACTATTGTGTCTGGAGTTCGCGTGAGGTCGACCCTTCGAGAAGTGCATCTCGACACGCCGCCCACGCGCATCGAGGACGTACTCATTGTCGTCTTACCGATTGGACGGTCAATGAGCGATTGGCCGACCGGAACGATAATTGACCGGAACGGGCCAGAGCTGTGAGGCACTGCTTATCGGAAGCGCTCAGCGAGTGCGCTGACACCACCGGACGTCGCAGCGTTTATTTGACGTTTGACGACGGCCCTAATCCGCTTTGCACACCGGACGTCCTCGATGTGCTGGCGGAACACCGGGTGCCAGCAACGTTCTGCGTCATCGGTGCGTACGTAGAGGACCAGCCGAAGCTAATCCGACGAATGATCGCAGAAGGGCACGAGGTCGCAAACCACACGATGACTCATCCGGACCTGTCCAGATGCGAACCCACCGAAGTACAACAGGAAATACTAACGGCAAGCAGGGTCATCAGGATGGCGAGCCCCCAGGCTTCGCTGCGGTATATGCGTGCCCCGTATGGCACGTGGACCCAAGCAGTGCTCACTACGTCAGCGAGCGCTGATCTGGCGCCCCTCCACTGGTCGGTAGACCCGCGAGACTGGTCTCGTCCCGGCGTGGACGCGATTGTCAGCGCAGTGCTGGCCTCTGTCCGGCCGGGTGCAATTGTGCTCTTGCACGACGGATGCCCTCCCGATGAGTTGGGAGGATGCACTCACGCTGCTCTGCGCGAGCAGACCCTCACGGCGCTGTCCCTCATGATTCCAGCATTGCATGACCGAGGGTTTGCAATCCGATCGCTTCCTCAACCTCACCGGACGAATCAGACACCCTATGAACGTGCTTGCCGCAACTAGCACTGTCGCTGTCTCGTTTTATGCGCTGCTCTCGACTGTCTATAAATGCACTCAGGCGCTTATGCCCAGCCGACAAACATGTCATCGCTGTCGGCCGGATTGGTCGACTCCGACACTCTGCCGGGCGTGGATGTCATTATTCCCCCCGCTTCAATGAGGACCCCGGGAAGCTCTCCGCATGCCTGGAGTCCATCGCAACCCAGGACTGCGCCGGAGAACTGCGGGTCTATATGGTTGATGATGGTTCTGCGAATCTCGACGCCGTGATGCCGGTATACGATGCCTACACACGCGACCCGAGATTCAACTTCATTACGCTTCCCCAAAATATGAGAAAGCGAAAGGCACAGATCGCCGCGATACGCTCTTCATCCGGGGAACTGGTACTCAATGTCGACTCGGACACGACGCTGGCGCCCGATGTGGTCAAGAAGCTCGTATTGACAATGCGAGACACGAAGATAGGCGCCGCCATGGGGCAGTTGACGGCCAGCAACCGGAGCGACACTTGGCTGATCCGCCTGATCGATATGGAGTACTGGTTGGCTTGCAACGAAGAACGCGCGGCACAGGCTCGCTTCGGCGCTGTTATGTGTTGCGGTTCTTTGACGTTGGTGGTGGTATGAGACGGCGTTTGTAGCGACGAGTGATCGGCACGCCACTTATCTTAGATGCTGTGGGACGGCCGTGTCAGTCGCATGTATTTTGCGTGCTCCTTTGGAGAAGGGCGGCAAAGCGTTTGCACCGCATCCGCATATAAACGTCTCAATCTGATGCACCTTAACCTTGGGGGACTGCTGAAATATTCAAAGAACATCACTCTCTTTCTGGTGCCCCACATCAACTCCTACAAGCGATTCCAGCTCGGTACGCTCATGCCGACCAAGGTCGCAGGGAGCCAAGACAATCGGACAGTCGGTTTCGGCCTTTGCGGCGAAGGCTCGGACGCCGTCCGCGTGAAGTGCCGCATCTGCGGTGCGGATCTGAATCCGTATATCGCTTTTGTGGCGCTAGTTGCAGCGGGTCTTGCGGGCATCGACGCGAACTGGTATCGCAGACCCGATTGTCGGCGACGCTTATCGGGATGCGAGCTACCGGAAATTCCGAAAACGCTGCGGGACTCCAGCGACATCAGTTCGAATTCGACAGGGGCTGGGCGAGGTGTTGGGGAACGAGGTCGTCGATCACTACGTGCACGCCGCCCGATGGGAGCAGTTCGAATATGATCGGCGGGTCACGGATTGGAAGTTGGTCAGGGGATTCGAGAGACGTTGCCTCGCCACGGCGCTGTCACGTTAAATTGCTCGCGACGCGATAGTGGTGCCCTTCTGCGCAGAAAGCTGCCAAGAACAATTTTCAAACTGACTCATGAATCGCCGACATGTCCCTCCTGCACCTCGTCAGGACGGTGATGTTGTTGTAGTCGAATTTCCGGGAACAACCGTTTTGCAATTAATACAGAGTCTATATATCGTAGCATCCATCGGGGGCATCAGTTCCCCAAGCTGGCTGTGTCGCAACTCCACCTCGGCACATTGATGTGGTTCAGTCCTAGGAACCCTCAAGCGCGTCACCTTCTCCGGACGGAGGACGGTGTCCATTCCGTCGCGACCGGCTTACGTCAACATTGCTTTGTTTGACTAATTGTTTCGAGTATGCATCAAGCGAACAGTTCGTCATTCTGCCCGCTAGCGGACAGAACCGATCGAGCCAACTGCAGCGCGGCTGTATTGTCCGGAACGTAACATTCGCGACACGAACAATCGGATGATGCACCGCCATAACCCGACATTGGGCCGGTCAACATTCCGCAAATTGAACTCCGACTGTAGATGCTCGCTTGGCACAATGCTTGCGGTCCATCGGCGACAACTCAAGAGACCTGACATGCTCTATCCGATCATCAATGACACGACACTTCGCGACGGCGAGCAGACCGCTGGAGTCGCGTTTCGCACTGAGGAAAAATGCGCAATCGCCGCCGCACTGTCGCAAGCCGGCGTGGCCGAACTCGAAATCGGAATTCCTGCCATGGGCGAAGACGAAATGGCGTGCATCGCTGCAATCGTCGACCTGAACCTCGACGCCCGCCTGATGGTTTGGGGGCGACTCACCGACGAGGATCTCTCTGCGGCATTGCGCTGCGATGCCGATATCGTTCATCTCTCCGTTCCCGTTTCGGATATTCATTTGCAACACAAGCTGCGGAAGTCGCGCAGTTGGGTACTGGCGCAGATCGCGCGCGTCGTCGACGAGGCGGCGAAAAACCATCCCAGGATTTCCCTCGGCATGGAAGACGCCTCGCGGGCGGATCCCTCATTTCTCATAGAAGTGGCGCAATGCGCGCAGCAGCACGGCGCCCAGCGCGTCCGCTTTGCCGACACTGTCGGTATGCTGGACCCCTTTAAGACCTTCTACGCCATTGCAGCGCTCCGCGTTGCCGTCGATCTGGAAATCGAAATTCATGCGCACGACGACCTCGGGCTCGCCACAGCCAACACATTGGCCGCCCTTGGGGCCGGCGCGACCCATGCAAGCACCACCGTCAACGGGTTGGGTGAGCGCGCCGGCAATGCGGCGCTGGAAGAAGTCGTGATGGGCGCACGGCACCTGTTGCGACGAGACACCGGCGTCGACCCCAGAGCGCTGTCCGACATTTCGTCGCTGGTCGAACAAGCCTCAGGCCGCGCAGTTTCCTTCAACAAGAGCATCATCGGTAGGAGCATCTTTACCCACGAGTCTGGCATTCACACCGACGGCCTCGCAAAGCACCCCGCGACCTACGAGGGATTCGATCCGGCAGAACTCGGCCGGCAAAGGTCGACGATACTCGGGAAACATTCTGGATCTCAAAGTGTGCGTGAGGCCTACGACGCTCTAGGCGTGAGGGTGCCGGAGCGGCTCATCCCGCTGCTGCTTGCGCGCATCCGCTCCTTCGCCACGCAGCACAAGCAGGCGCCGAGTGCAGGCGATTTGCGTCGCTTCCTGACCCAAACGCGCAGCACGCGGTTGAAAGTGTCGTGAATGTGATCATGGCGGCCAGGCTTCTCGAATAGAAGTAACGACATGCAAGAAGTTATCGAACAACCGCGTCGTCTGTCGTCGACCGAGGATTGCCCGCGATTCTCCGACATCGCATTCGACGCGAAAGTGTTGAACGGAGCGACCTGCACCCTCAAGCGCTTCTTTCAGCAAGTTGACCAACAGAAAGAATTGTCGTGTAACAACGCAACGGCCGTGCTCGCCGTCTATCGATGCTTACTGCAGAAGTCCGACAACGACTTCGTTGCATCCGCGCGCGCGGAGCAGAAAGTCTTCAAGGTTTCTCAGGAAGCGGAGGGACAGCGTCTCGTGTCAGTTGGAGAACCTGTGCGGGTCGCTGCCGGCACGCGGCGGCGCCTGACTTTGAGTACCTCAATGCATATTGTCCTCTGCATTAAGAAGGTCCCAGGTTCCGCGCAAGTCCGGGTTCACCCTGTCACCAACACGATCATGCGCCAAGGTGTTTCGGCGATACAGTTCTTTACAAGACACCCTCATCTCGTCGCTCTGTTTCAGAACCTCTGCCGCGTGGACGTTGGGCGACGCACGTACCCATCAAAAAGCTATGAAGTCTGCACCAATGACTGTTCCGAAAAAACCGCACGTTCGTGTGCCCAGTTTCCTGTTATCGGGAGGAGAGCAAGGGCTCGGTCAAGCAAATTGCCGGCGGCTGCCTGGAATGCCGTAGTTGCCGCATTCTGTGTATCGTGCGCGTCATATCTGACGTCGTCGAGCGCTAGCCCGGGTTAAGGCGCGAGCTGCCCATGAACCATTCGACGCCAGTGAATGCCGCCGTTGCCGTGGCAAAGATATCCCTATTGAGTCAGCGTTGCCGGCAACGCCGCAGCAGCCCAACTGCGTTACCGGGTGGGAAGTCGATAATCACCATTATTTGGCCGCTTTCGTATGCAACATCAAACAAGCGTCACACGCGGTCGCGAACAGCGATTTGCGGATATTGTCTGGCTAGAGAACGTGATTTTCGGGTTAGTGGCCTGGCGGTGGAAACGCGGACCATCACAACCTCGAATGGGCGTATCTGCGCGGCGGGCATGGCATCCAGTTCAAGTCCGGGTAGACAAACACATCCATCGTCACATCGGCTTCCGCGCGCCGCAATAGCGGCCGGACGCCTCACCATGTCGGAGCAAATTGATGGATCTCATTATTGGTATCGAATCGACCGATCTGTTCGGCGACAAAGTCCCCGCCCCCGTGCTACAGCTGATCGAGAGAACCCGCGGCGGGAGCAATGACGATGTGGCCCGCGCGTTGTGGACTGCGGTCCTGTCGTACCCGCGCTGCCTGCCACCCTACTATCTGCTGTATAAGTTCCATGCGAACAGGGGCGAACTTGGCGAGGCGCAGGAGGTGGCGACCAAGGCTTTGGCGGTCGCCGCCCAGCAAGCGTCGCTCGACAGCGACTGGTGTGCGGTACAGCCGGGCGACACCGACTTCACCATTCCTGGTCCGGGCCGCTTCTGGCTCTTCACACTGAAGGCACTTGCCTTCCTTAGTGTGCGGGGCGGTGAGCGCGCCGTTGCATTGAAGCTGATCGCCAAGCTGCGCAGGCTTGACCCGAGCGATTGCATAGGCTTGGACGTCGTGGAAGCCTTGCTCGTTCAGTCCGCGTCCCGATAATCGCCGCCGGAAGATCGGTCGCGGTAGGGACGATGGTTACCCATCGCCCCCCGCACGGATCCGTACGTGCAGAATTACTGCATACGGCTCTTACCAAAGGTGTTGACGCGAAACCGCTCAGTCGGG
>NZ_CAJHCR010000028.1 GCF_904848585.1 Paraburkholderia kirstenboschensis | reverse complement strand
AACGCACCGCGCAGCTGATGACTGCGGCGGGAAAGCGGTGACCGTGATAGAGCGAGTTCGTCTTTTTCATCGCGACATCTTACGCGACCGCCACGGTAACGTGACAACGCCGGGCAGACGGTTGACTTCCTGCTCAGGGCCAAACGTGACGTGGAGGCGGGGAAAGCTTCTTTCAGCAAGGCTATCAAACATCAGGGGCGGCCGCCCGAAACCATCACGCTCGATGGCTATGCCGCCTCACACCGTGCTGTGCGCGAGATGAAGGCCGACGGCCTGCTGCCGGACGATACGATGGTTCGATCTTCCAAATATCTCAACAATCTGATCGAACAGGACCATCGCCACATCAAGTCCCGCACCAACGTCATGCTCGGCTTCAAGCGTCTCAGGAACTCCGCGATCACTCTTGCAGGCATTGAGTTGATGCATCGCATTCGGAAGGGACAATTCGATCTCGCCAAACTCGACCTCAAAGATACCGCTGCGCCTGCGGTCTGGGATGCTGTCCTGTCTGCTCGATAAGGGATCCTTTTTATAGAAGTCATTTTATCCAGTCATCCTATTTGCACCAGAACCTCTTGAACTATAGAAAATAATTGACCGCAACGCTTATTTGCACCGGAGCCAATTGACCGACCTCGAGGCTTTTGTCAGGCAGTACGCCACCAAGCGCACCGCCCGCGCATGGCTGTATCGCGAGCAACTGCGAGAGATTCTCGAACGCAAGCAAATCCAGTCGTCACCGAGATGTTGCGGCAGTGGTGCACCAATGTCATGCGCTCAAAACAATGCGCCCGCGCCGTTGTCGCCGACCATCACAATTTGGCCGGGGCCGAGGATGGCCATCGGTGTATGGATGCGTCTCCACCAGTTGGTGTGCGGTTTAGTGTCGTGTTGAGCGATTGTGCCCAAAGCACCCGTGCTATCGCCTACATGGGCGTCATCGAGCACGGCGCTGCAAGGCGGTGTAGCGCGAGAAGGTGTAGCCATTTGTTTTCTTCTGGGCTGCGTTGCAGAAACCACTTTCAAAAGAGCCATAAGGCCATTCTTCCAGAGGGGGCACACGCTACGCATCGTGCAACAACGTGATGCCGATGAATTCCGTCACTGTCCGGCATGGCGGCTCCTTATCGGCGTCTGGCACGCACGTGTTAGTCCACGCGCCCGCCCACATGCAGTGGGTAACGGGGCTCACAAGGCATGCGGGTTGAAGCGGGAGAAATCGAGCTTGCCAGCAACGAGAAAGAGGACCGTGTGCATCGTCGCGAAGCGCGTGTAGCCGCGAGCTTTTCGCTTGGCCGCTTGAAACAAGCCGTTGAATGCTTCGATGAAGCCGTTGGTCTGGCGGGTCTGATACCAGGCGACGATGCCGTCGAAGTGCCGACGAATCAGGCGCGCGACCTCCTTCATCGGCTCGAGAGATCACGATGAAGGAAGTGGCATATTCGGCTGGATCAGGCGGCAGGTCATGAAGCGCGCAGGTGCCGGTGTGCCGAGCCCCGATTGCGTCGTACTCTTGCGCAATGCGAAAGGCGGCGTCGCCCAGACTCACACTGTGTTTCTGCGTGGCCTGCACTCGCCGTTCGGTATGCCGCTCACTGGCAATCAATTCTATGTCACCGATACTGACGCTCTGCTGCGTTTCGACTATGTGACAGGCGCTACCAGAATTGCAAGCTCCGGTGTCAAGGTTGCCGACTTAGCGGCCGGGCCGATCAACCATCACTGGACAAAAATATCCTGGCTAATAGCTCCGGCAAGCATCTGTACATCACGGTGGGATCGAACGACTCTGTCGAGTTGGCGGGCATAGACTATCTGTGTCGCGCAAGAGTAGTTGTCCTTATCAGATGATTTCCTCGACTGCGGCAGAGACACTCCAAGCATGCCATGCGACGAAGCGTTCTGTGATTACGGCACGATGACAGGCCGCGTTCATCCGATGTCTGGGCAGCAACTCCCCACCAACCTGACAGCGCCGTTGAACGGACACCCCACATTCAGATGTTACGATTTCCTCAACAACCTCGTCGAGCAGGACCATCGGGCGCCTAAGCGACGCCCGCGATCCATGCTGGGATTCAAGACATTCCGCTGCGCCCGGATCCTGCTGGGCGGCATCGAAGTAATGCGCATGATCGCCAAAGCACAGATGAAGTGTGCTCGCGGAACCCATCTGTCCACCGCCGATCAATTTTACGACCTCGCAATATAAGCGGTACTATATATATCGATCTCCGTTCACCCCCGCATTCCTTACTGCGTCAAGACCAGATATCGCCTATGCGTGCGGCATGAGCCTCGCCCACCATGCCGCAATGATTGAGGTGATGACGGGCGAGCTTTCGGATCACTGAGATGCGATCCCGGCCGGCTCAATCTTGTGTGGCGAGATGCGGTCCCAGTAACGACAGGTCAGGCGCCCCAAGGCGATCATGGGCCGTCTGTAGCTGATGCCAGTATGGATAGAGCAGGGGCGGCGCGCTCACCGTGTCGAGCAGCTCGCGCTGCTGGGCGGTCAGCGTGAGATTCGCGGCGCCGAGATTGTCGAGCAACTGCGTTTTGTTACGTCCGCCAATGATGACCGAGGTGACGGCGGGGCGTCCGAGCGTCCACGCAAGCGCGACCTGCGCAGCCGAGACATTGTGCTCGCCGGCAATCTCGACCAGAGTGTCGACAATCGACCACAGTCGCTCCGCGTCGCGAATCGGCGGCTCGGTCCAGCCGGCGAGCTGGCGCGTTCCTTCAGGCGACGTGTCGCGGCGGTGCTTGCCGGAGAGTAGGCCACCTGCCAGCGGGCTCCAGACCAGAATGCCGAGCCCTTGATCGAGCGCGATCGGCGCGAGTTCGTATTCCGCTTCGCGTGCTTCGAGCGTGTAGTGAATCTGTTGGCTCACAAAACGCGGCAGACGATCGCGTTCGCTCACGTGCAACGCCTTCATCAAATGCCAGCCGGAGTAGTTCGAGCAACCGACATACCGGATCTTGCCGTGCCGAACCAGCAGATCGAGCGCTTCAAGCGTTTCTTCCAGCGGCGTGAGCCCGTCCCATTCGTGCACCTGATAGAGGTCGATCACATCAGTCTTGAGGCGCCGCAGGCTCGCTTCGCAGGCCTCTATCAAATGATGCCGCGACAGACCGCGATCGTTCGGACCGTCGCCCATCGAGAAGCGGGCCTTCGTGGCGATCAGCACGCCGCCTTTGCGTTTGCCGCCGAGCGCTTCGCCGACGATTTCCTCCGACGCGCCATTGGAATAGACATCTGCCGTATCGATCAGGTTGACGCCCGCGTCGATGCACATGTCGATCTGCCTGCGCGCATCCTCGAGGCCAACCTCGCCGACGCTCGCGAATTTGCCCTTGCCGCCCATCGTCATTGTGCCTAGCGTGATGGTGGACACCTTGAGGCCCGAACGACCCAGTTGACGGTATTCCATGATGAAGCAATCTCCATAAATATTGCCCAGAATCACGGCCGCGGTGTGGTTGTTAAGTCCTCCACTGCGCGAGCACTTCGTGCCCGGTGATTCTCTGACGCTCCAAAGCAGTCGACAATATCGAAGATCGACTTAACATTCCAATAGAAAGATATGATCCAATTGTGCGGTTTTCGTGATTAATCGCCTTTGGTGAGAAGGGTGCTAACGTGGACTTGAAGCAGCTGGAGCATTTCGTAGCGGTCGCAGAAGAGCGGCATTTCACGCGCGCGGCGCGGCGACTTAACCTCGTTCAGTCCGGCTTGTCGGCATCGATCCGCTTACTGGAGGACGAACTGGGCGGACCGTTGTTCATCCGCAGCACGCGGCGAGTCGACTTCACTCCTGCCGGCGAAGTGCTGTTCGCGCAAGCGCGGCGGGTGCTCGCGGCTGCGCGCGACGCGCGCCACGCTGTGACGCAAGTTCACGGGCTCGCACGCGGCCGGCTCAGCATTGGCTCCATTCACGGTCTCGCGCCTTTTGTCGATCTGCCTGCTACCTTGGGGCGGTTTCGGGCCGCGTTCGGCGGGATCGATATCCATCTGACACTTGATGGCTCGCGCGCGTTGATCGACGAGGTGCGGGAAGGACGTCTTGACCTTGCTTTTACCCAGCCCTCGGATTCGCCACCGGACGATCTCGGATCGCAAATGTTCGCGTGTGAGGGAATGGTCGTCGTCTGCGCGACGCATCATCGACTGGCGGGGGCTAATGGGCTCAAGCTCGCGGATCTTTGCGAAGAAACGTTCGCCGATCTGCGTCCAGAATGGAGCGTGCGACGGCTCGTCGATCGAAGCTTTGCAGCTGCCGGGCTGCAGCGCCAGATTAGCTTCGAGGTCAACGACATGCCGATGTTGCTTGAATTGGCGGCGCAGGGGCTTGCGATAACGATAGTGCCCGCATCTGTGGCCTCCGCCAGGGTGCGCGACACGCGTGGCGCGCCGGTCGCCACGGCGACTCTGCGCGAAGCCGAGGAGCCTTGCTGGGAACTCGCGGCTGTTTTCAAGGGCAGCGCCGCAGAACCGCTCGTGCCCGTCGCACGTGCTTTTCTGGATTTGCTCATATTACCCGCAGTGGCGACCTGACGCTCGACTGTATCCGGGCAATTGTTGGGAACGTTCGCAAGCTCGTTTCGGTGGAATCGGCGAGTGATGAGTCGCTCAATTGTCGGCCCGAGCGGAGTCGTCTCTGGCGGCTCGCCTATTCCGACTCCGTCATTCGCCTTGCTGGGTCAAGGGCGCCTGACGCAGTCGCACACCCCTGTTGCGGTTGATGCGCGAGCTCGCGCCGTTGACGTGTCTTGTGATCACCCTGTACGACAAACCGAATGCTCCCGCATGTCCCCATCACGAGCACGGCGACCTGATCGATGCGATCGAGGCGCATGTTGGCGCACCTGCGGCAGCGTGCATGCTGGAGCATCTCGAGCACATTGAGGCAACGCTGAACTTTGAAGTGGTGAAAGACGCGTCGCCGGATATCGAGGCGGTCTTTTCCTGAGCACGCGAGGCTCGACCTCGTGCTACGCTCAGACCCAACCGGCGCAACTGCCTGCGCGCAATGCAGTGACCTCGGGAATCCACCCCATGGACCTGGAAAACGCTCTTGGGCAGATCCAGCCCCATAGTTGCTATCTTCATGATGAACGCTCCTTTCCCGTGAAATGGGAGTAACGACGTCTTCACTCTGGCATAGGCTCGATGGCTTTGCAGAGGGAGTCATCCATCACATCAGAGCCGCTTAAGTCGCGATTGCCTTTCGACTTCAGAAACGATAGTTCAACGAAGTGAGCATATTAAGTTCGAAGCGCTTTTGGGTAATCGGGCTATTGGCCGCATCATGCTCGAGCCGCCCGAACGTCGCGGCGGCCGAGCCGTTCCAGTGCCGTGAAAAGTCGTACGTGACGATGGCGTTCATGTGGATATCGCGCACGCCGGCGCTGGTGTTATACGCCGGCAATCCGGATGCGGCGCTCTGCTGCCCGGACACACCGAAAAACGTCCGCGTGTAAGTACCGTTCGCCCATGTGAAGCCAGGGCCCACGGAGAGCAGCCAGCCGCTTACCGGCGCCGATGCCACGAAATCCGTGCTCACCGTGGTGCCTTGATGATGTCCGGCGATGTCCTGGTACAGCGCCACCGATCCGGTGAACGCCCACACCGTATAGTCGGCGAACAGTTTCAACTTCGGTCCGCCGTTCACGTCGCCGAGTCCGCGCAGATGGGGGTCGTCGGATTCCTTGCGGCTCTGGAAATCGAAACTCAATGCTGCGCCCACGTGGTAGGCCGGGTCGCGAAGTACGTTGACGCCGAGCACGTCCGGGCCTTGCGAGAAGAAGCGATCGTCGTAGGAGATGTCGAGCGCGGGGAAGGGAAAAACGCTCAACTGACGCGAGCCCGGGTACCTGGGCGTAATCACGAGGCCTGGGCCGACGCCAATCTTCCAATTGCTGTCCGCGGTTTTGCTGATGGCGTCGTTCGTGACGCTGCTTGTGTCGGTGGCGATTGCCGTCGCGGTGCCGCTCGCGGTTGCGTTCGCATTCGCGTCGTCGGCGTAAGCGGCCTGCGCCGCCCAAGCGCCGAGCGCCGCCGCGAGCAGTAGCGATGCGCGCGGCGGCTTGCCGTATTTCAACCTCGGGCGGCCTGTCATACGCGTTCCTTGCCTAGCGCCGCGAGTTGCCTCAGGCGTCGCGCGAGCGCTTTCGAGACCACCGGCTGCTTGCCGCCTTCATCGCCACCATGCGCGACTTCGCTTTCGCGCAGAAACAGCGCGGTTTCGCGCGCGACGATTTCGCGCTCGTTGTCCGACGTGATCATGTGATACGAATCATCCAGCCAGATTGTGCGCAGGAAGGCCGCGCGGATATTGCCGGCAACGAACTGGGCGTTGCGCGGGCTCGAGGTTTCGTCGTCGATCGCGTGCACGATCAGGCAATCGGTCTTGATGTCGCGTACCAGCGTGCGCACGCTGGAGGCGAGGCGGCCTGCCTGATGCAGCGCCGGTAACGAGATAGTGGACGGACCGACTTCGCTGAAGTCGTTACGCTGCATCGCGCGGGCGATTTTGGCGCGCAGCGCCTCGTTGCGCAGGCCGAACGGCGCTGCTTCGCGGTAGCGCCAGCGCTTGCGCAGGGGCGTGTAGTAGGCCCAGTTGAGCAGAAAGCGATACCACGGGATCGCCCAGCCGTCGTACGAGAGCGTGAGCGACAGCAACACGAGCGACTGGGCCTGCGGACGTCGATGCGCGAGCGCCAGCGCTAGTGCCGCGCCGATGGAAAGGCCGCAGATCGAGACGCGGGTGAAACGCGCGGCCAGCGCGTCATATTCGCGCATGGCAGCGTCGAGCCATCGCTCCATCGTGGCCTCTTTGGAACCGGCGCTATAGCCGGGCAGAAGCGGCGCGCACGCGGTGAAGCCTTCAGCGTTGAGAAAGCGCGCCAGAAAGCGCAATTCGAGCGGCGAACTGGACAGGCCGTGCAACATCAGCACGGCGTGACCGTCGCCGGCCAGAAAGAGGGCGGTCGGGTCGGCCACGGTTCAGCCTCCGATGCGCAACACGAGGAAGTCCCCCGCATGCGTGGTGAATCGCTCGCATATGCATTCGATCAGCTTCGGCGCGCCGTCGCCGCCCTCCAGATGCACGCGATGACTGCCGGGCCACAGCGCCTTGCTCAGACGCTGGATATCGTCGGGATCGACATCGGCAAAGCGCGGACCGGGTGCGATTTCGCTGGGCAGCCGCGGCAGCACGCATTGCGTCTTCAGATCGTCCACGGGTTGTAGTGCGTCGCGCTTCAACGCCTTAATGAAAATGAAGGTCTTGTGATGATGCGACAGGTGGCGCAGCAGGCGGTGCGTTTCGTCAACGGCGCGACGTGTCAGCATGCGCTCGTTATCGTGACGCAGCAGCATTTCATAACGAGACTGCGCGACCGACGCGATCAATTCCGCGCGAAACTGCGAGCGCCGCAAGCATTCGATCAGCACGATCACCAGCAGCGTTACCAAGGGATATGAAATCGCAAGGATCAGATCGGCGCGATCGAATGCGCCAATGATCCCGTACGGCGGCACGAACAGATAGTCGGCAATGCAAAGGCCGAGCAGCATGACGGTTAGCGCGGGCGCCAGTCCTAAAAAATATTGGACCAGCGACGCCGCGATAGAAAACGCGGTGCCCGGCAAAAACGGGCCAATAAGAGGCTGAAGCAACATGCGCACACCGCCGGCGATCGCCAATGCGGCACCGGCGGAGAGCCACGCGCGTGTTCCCCCTTGTGCCCAGCGACGGGCGTTCTGGACTTCCATAATCTTCTTCGTGGGAGCGGTTACGCTTCCCTATTGAGCTGGGCGCGCATTCAAACGCAGGTATCCTTCCGAGGCGCACGAATCAATTGATCAGTGGCGGCTGTACATCGCGTTCCAGTCGGTCGCGGACACGGCTAGGCGGCCTGCCTTCGACGAACCACTTGCGACACCACCGTAACCACTTGCCGCGCCGTTTTGCGCAGCCACCCTGGCTTCGGCGGCTTGGATTTCAGCCGGATAGGCGGTTTGGTCCCCTTCGCCGACGTGATAGCCAGCCTTCTCGAGCTCGACGAGCTCGGCGCGCACCTGAGCGCGGGTGACCGGTCCGTTCGATTGCTGGCCGAACGATACGGCTGGTGCGGCCAGGGTCGAAGCAAGCGCGACGGCGGAAACAAGTGTTTTGACATTCATGGTGAAACTTCCTGTATGGGTATTGCGTGCAAACCGTCTGTTGAGTTCGGAACCGCCGTCGCGGCGAGGGGCCGTGCGGGGTGCTGCGGCGGTGACAGGAGTCAGTATATACCCGCACTATCAGTTTATATAATTAATAGTGTGTAACAATCGATGTGTGCCGCGACAACACGTCGGGGGAGCGGTGTTCGCCAGCGGGTCGACGCGACCGTGTCCTACTTCAAGGAACTGCAGCAAGGCAACATCGATACTTCGCTTGGCCTGCGGCTTCACTTGTGGCGCGCGTCCGCGCTCCTGTACTCGCGCCATCCGGCGTTTGGCTGGGGCGCGGCCGTCTGCAGGAGGCGCTGAACGAGCTTGCCCAACGCGGCGACGCGCCGCGGGCGATCGTCAACGCGGGCGCACATAGTGAGTTCTTTTCGACGCTTTCCCAAATGGGAACGGTGGGCGTGGTCGCACTGCCTTCACACGCGGGGTGACAGATTTAATGTCTTCCAGGTCGACGACCGGGCGGCCAAGTCAAACGGGCCACGCATAGGTAAGAGCGCTGGGTCACGCAGGTAAGTCCGGGTCCACACCATCGCCGTTCGCCACTGACCGTGGTGGCGCGTCTCCAATCGCTGGTATCGGCTGCCCGTCGGCTCGGCGCGGGTCGAGCCCCATTTAATTGACGGAATCAAATCCGACGCCGCCGGCGGATACCAAGGCCGTGATATTTACCATGTCCTTGGTATTTATCATGGGCGTGATATCAATGGTGGGATTGTCCAAGGAGCACCCGACGTGTCACACGATGCCTTCGAAGCGGAGCGGGGGGTGGAACAGCTATTTCGCGAGAGCGGTTGGAACGTGATAGCGCGACCGCGTGGCCCTCGGTTTACGCCGGATTTACTGATTACGGCTAATGGCGTGAGCTACGTTGTTGAGATTAAAAGCAGCCCGGAGGGGCGCACTGACCGGATCATCCCCAAGCTCGCCGAGGCCATTCTCCAAGCCGAAGCGTATGCGGACGACTTCCCCGGCGCCCGTCCGCTTGCGGTTATCTGGACGCGCTCATTCAACGAGTCGTTATTCCACAGGTTACAGCGCTTTCACTCGGATTATGGACGTCGTGTGGCCATCGGCATGGTAACCGCAGCAGGCGACCGACAGTTCATCGGTGAGCCGCTCGAAATGTTGAATGACATCAGCCGTGAACAGCGTGAGACGCGGACCGTCGGAGTCAAGGTGCGTGGCGCATTAACCTTTTCTCTGATCTGAACCAGTGGATGCTAAAGGTGCTGCTCGCGCCGGATATCCCCGTGGGACTACTCACCGCTCCGCGCGCTTCGTACAGGACGATCACGGAACTTGCTGCGGCGGCCGATGTTTCGCCGATGACGGCGTCCCGCTTCGTCTCGTCTCTACGGGACGAAGGGTTCCTGGAGGCAGGGCGCACACTGCGCCTCGTCCGCAAGGCGGAGTTGAGTCGGCGCTGGAAAGCGCAATATGCATCATCGACGCCGGAAGTGCCGGTGCGCTTTCTCCTTTCCGGGAGCATTGAGTCACGCCTCGGACGCCTGTTCGGTGAACATGAAGCGTGTCTCGGCCTGTTCGAGGCGGCCGCAAAACTGAGGGTGGGGCACGTGCAAGGCGTTCCTCCATATCTTTACGTACGCAACCTCGAAAATGCGCTGCGCTGGAAGCAACTGGTTCCCGATGAAAGCATCGCACAACCTGCGTTGATAATGCGGCAGGCCCTTGCGCCTGAATCGCTGTTCCGCGGCAGGGAACAGCGCGACGGCTTATTTATTGCCGACGTCATACAGATTTGGCTTGATTCGGCCTCGCATCCTTCGCGCGGTCAGGAACAGTCGCGCTATCTGGAAAGCACCGTGCTGAAGGGAGTCATTGGCGAATCCGTATGAACGACCTCGAACCATTTGTTGCATTGGCAACTGCGCTCAAGCCGTGGCGGGCTCAGTTGGTCTTTGTCGGTGGCTGGGTCCATCGATTGCATCGCCTAGACCGTCGTGCACTCTCCAATCCAGGCTTTGCACCCATATTCACCCGTGATGCAGATGTCGCGTTTGGCGACCGCGCCAAGCTCGAGGGCGATATTTGCGAGGCGCTCTTGGCTGCGGGCTTCAGCGAGAAGTTTTATGGAGAGGACCGGCCGCCTGTTACCCAATACTCCCTCGGAAACGACCACGACGGCTTCTACGCAGAGTTCCCACCTCGTTGCGGGGCAGCGGGATGAAGCGGGACGGGCAAGCCGACGCGACTCTCCGAAAAGCTGGCATCAGCGCGCAGAAGCTGCGCAAGATCGAGCCGTTGATGCTAAGCCCCTGGGAGGTGACAATCCCAAAGGGTGTTGGTGGAGCGGACGAAGATATCCCGGGGTTGAAGGTGCCGAATCCCGTAACGTTCATCGCTCAGAAGATTCTGATTCGCGATGTCCGAAAACGCAAGGGTAAGGCATCGCAGGATATTCTCTACATTCACGATACCGTGCAAATCTTTGGCGATGAGGTCGGTAGTCTGGCCGCGCTGTGGAGCGACGACCTTGCCGCAAAGCTTTCTCTGGAAGAGCGCGCGGCGGTAATCGACGGGGTGGATCGTATCTTCTCAAGGGTCGCGGATGACTTACGTGACGCCGCGCTGATTCCGCAGGGGCGTGGACTGAATCCCGATGAGATGCGAGACGTCTGCGAAATGGTACTGAAGGAAATCTTCAAAAGTATCGCGAGACCTTAGAGGTCGGGGAAACCGAAATGTCGGCGGATACGTGCTTTGTAATCTTGAGGGCCAAATGGATATACATCTTATGCGGACCTCATCGAAACTCCGTGAGCAGGCAGCTTGTTTCTGCGTGCCGTGAGCTCGCGTTCTTCAACATGGTCAACGAACTCGGGCGCCGGCGCTCGAAAGAATGGCCAATGCACCGGCAGTTACCGATCGATCATCGGCTATCTGCCAGATGACTTTGCGCGGGTTTGAACAGACTGATCTCGCAACCGACGTCCGCGTCGTGGAACCCCAGCGTCATGCCGTGCATGCCGGCCACGGCGGCGACCAGACTGAGCCCCAGGCCGCTGCCGGGCGTACGACGGCTGGACTCGCCACGATAGAACCGGCGCAGGACGGCATCGCGCTCGAACCGTGCGATGCCCGGTCCATTGTCCTGGATCGTCACGCCAGCACCTCTTGCATCGTGCCACAGCGTGATACGCACAACTCCGCCGGGCGGCGCGAACTTGATGGCGTTTTCCACCAGATTCGCAAGCGCCTCGAACAGCAGATTCGGTTCGCCCTGGATCTCCAGCGGCCCGGACACGGTCCGCTGCAATTCGAAGGCAACCTGCTTGTCTTCCGCAGTCGGCTCGTAGAACTCGAACACATCGTCGGCGACGGCGGCCAGATTGACGCTGGTGAAGCCGGCGCGGCGCACGCCGCTTTCGATTTCCGAAATACGGAGCAGTGCGTTGAAAGTGCGTAGCAGGCCTGTAGTTTCCACGATGGTTTCATCAATCGCCGCGCGATACTCTGCCTCGGTTTTGGCGCGCCGTTGCGCACGTTCGAGTCCACCGAGCATCCGCGTGAGCGGCGTGCGCAGATCGTGCGCAATCGCATCGCACACACCTTTGACCTCGTTCATCAGGCGTTCGATTTCGTCGAGCATCCTGTTCACGACGCCGACCAGACGATCCACGTCGTCGCGTTTCGAATGCACCGGCAAACGCCTGCTGAGATTGCCGGCGACGATTTCCTCGATCGACGCGGTCACGGCATCGAGTCGCCGCATCGCCGAAATGCCAATCAGGCTCGCCCCGATCAGGCCGATCAAGAGCGTGATCATTGCCGTCGAGAGCAGCGCTTGCACCAGTTCGTCGTCGAAGTGGTCGAGTTCGAGGGTGTTCTGGCATTGCAAAGCGATGCGGCTATCGGGCACGTGCGCGGCGATGCATCGGCCGGGCGGCTGGCCCGGCAGATTTGCGAGACGCATAGAAAACGGCTTGTCAAAGACGGGGATCGCCGGCTGATCGCCCGCATAGCCGCCGGCAAGATGTTTGCCGCTGGCTTGGAACAGGCCGAACGGGCGCTGGCGTCGAGGATCGAACTGGTTCTGATGTTCGAATCGCTTGACCAGTTCTTCCGGCGCTTCGCGTTTCAACTGGGCGTGCTCCCGAATCAGCCAGTCGTCGATGCGTTCCTGTTCGAAGCCGGTGATCTCGCGGTACAGGTAACCGAACAGCAGCATTGCGATCACGCCGAACAGCACCAGAAACAGCGTGGCGAGGCGAAAGCCGGTGGTGCGGTGAAGTTCAGTCAGGCGCATGTAGCATGTACCCCGAACCACGCACGGTATCGATCATCGGAGCCGTCCCGTCCGGATCGAGCTTCTTTCTGAGACGGCTGATGTGCACGTCGATCACGTTGGTCCGCTCGTCGAGCCGGTAGTCCCACACCGCTTCGAACAGCATGGTGCGGCTCACCACCTGCCCTTCGTGCTGCATCAGGTATTCGAGCAGCCGGTACTCGCGCGGCAGCAGCGGTACCGGGCGGCCGGCGCAGGTCACTTCGCGTTTGAGCGGGTCCAGACGCAATGGGCCGACCAGGTACTCCTGCACACCGGGCGCCGCCTCGCGGCGGCGCATCAACGCATCGAGCCGCGCGGTCAGTTCGATGAACTCGAACGGCTTGGTCAGATAGTCGTCTCCGCCGGCGCGCAAACCGCGCACACGTTCGTCGACCGCGGACAGCGCGCTCAGGATCAGCACCGGCGTGAGCACACCGGCGCTGCGCAACGCCGACAGCATGCCGAGCCCTTCGAGGCCGCCCGGCAACATACGATCGAGCACAATAGCGTCATAACTGTTGGCGACCGCACGCATCAAACCGTCGCGGCCGGTGCTCGCTGTTTCGACCTTGCAGCCGTGATCGGTGAGCGCTTCAACGATCTCCGCGAGAGTCTGCTCGTCGTCCTCGACGACCAATACGTTCGACATGCCTTTTCCCAGAAATAGGAGAGCGTCGAACGTGCGCTAGCCGGCCGTTTTACACTGCGCTCATCCCACGATGTCCGTAGTATGCCGTGCGAAGCTGTACAGGCGTTTCGCGCCAACGTGAAAAAATTTTAATGTAAGCCCCAGCGCATGCGAATCCTGCTGATCGAAGACGATATGCGCGCCAGCCAGTTCCTGGCGCGTGGCCTGAGCGAGAGCGGTCTGATTGTCGACTCGGTGGCCGACGGCGCGACCGGCCTCGCCTATGCGCGCGAGGGCATCTATGACGTGATTGTGACTGATCGGCGCTTGCCGGCGCTCAACGGCCTGGTCCTCGTCCAGCAGTTGCGCGCCGGTGGGGATACGACGCCGGTGCTGATGCTGTCGGCGGTCGGTGGCCTGAACGACCGCGTGGAGGCGATTCGCGCAGGTTGCGACGACTATCTCGTGAAGCCGTATGCCTTCGTCGAGGCGCTGGCAAGAGTCGAGGCGCTCGCGCGGCGCGCGGACCGCAGCAGGATGAGCGAGCGGCTCGAATGTGCTGACCTGGCGCTCGATACGCGGGCGCGCACTGCAAGCCGCGGCGGACGCGATCTGCGCTTGCAGCATCGCGAATTCCTGTTGCTCGAATGTCTCGCGCGCCGCGAGGGGCAGGTTGTCACGCGCAGCATGTTGCTCGAAGCGGCATGGAATTACGATTTCGAGCCGCGCGGCAATATCATCGATATGCACATGCATCGGCTGCGGGCGAAGGTCGATCGTGATTTTCCCGTGGCGCTGATTCATACCGTGGTCGGCGCGGGATACGTGCTGAGCCGGGCGCCCTGACACGCGCTGCAAGCCTTGCAAGCCCCGGATCGGGCGCGCCGCCCCGGCATGTTGCGCCACATTAAATTTTTTTAATCAATGGGCGAAAGCCCCGACAGGACCCGCTGGCTAATCTGGCGACATTTCCTCGTTAGGGTTCTCCCATGTCAGGACTGTCCCGTTCGGCGCCGTTGTCGCGCACCGTGAGTCCTCCCGTGCGCCTTTCCTGCGTGCGCGCCGCCTTATGTGCGCTCGGCCTCGCGTTGCTGGCCGGGTGTTCGCTTGTGCCTGCCTGGCAACGGCCGGGCGCGCCTCTGGCGCATTCCTTCGACGGCGCGGCCGGTGGGTCGCTCGCCGCTACCGTGCCCGTCAGAAGCGGCTGGTGGCGCGAGTATCACGACCCTGCGCTCGACGCGCTGGTCGAGCGCAGCCTGCACAACAACCTCACGCTGGCGTCGGCGATTGCGAGCGTCGAACAGGCGCGCGGCAACGCCGAGAGAGCCGGCGCGTCTCAATATCCGTCGCTGTCGCTCGGCGGCACCGTCGATCGCAGCCACCAGGGGCGCGGTTCGACCACGAAGACCCAGAGCCTGTTCGCCGAAGCCAGTTACGAGGTGGACTTCTGGGGCTTCAACGCCGCCAACGCAAGCGCCGCCGACCTGCTCGCGCGCGCGTCCGGGTTCGATCGCGATACGGTGGCGCTGACGCTGACCGCATCGGTCACCGACACATATTTTCAGGTGCAGAGCCTGCGCCGCCGGCTCGCGATTGCGCGTTCCATTTCCGACGATGCCGAGCACATTCTGCAACTGCTGCTCGCGCAGCAGCAGGCGGGCGTCGCGACCGAATTGCAGGTGCAGCAGCAGCGCAACGCGCTCGCCACCTTCCAGGCGGCTGTGCCGGTGCTGCAACAGCAGCTCGATACCAACATCCATGCGCTTGCGGTGCTGGCGGGCACCGCGCCTGAACAGTTCACGGTCAGCGACGCCGCGCTCGCCGACATCCCGATTCCCCAACCGCGCCCGAATCTGCCCGCGAGCCTCCTGGAAACGCGCCCCGACATCCGGTCGAAGGAAGCGCAGTTGCAGTCGGCGAATCAGAGCGTCGGCGCGGCGCGCGCGGCCTTTCTGCCGAACATCGTGCTGACCGCAGACGGTGGTCTGAGCAGCAGGTCGCTGTCGCAGTTCCTGTCGAGTCCGTTCGCCAGTCTCGCCATGTCGCTGGCAGCGCCGATCTTCGACGGCGGCGCGCTGCGTGGCCAGTTGCACGCGAGTCAGGCGGCCGAAGCGAAGGGCGTCGCGGACTACCAGCAAGCCGTTATCACCGCGCTGCAGGACGTGGAGGACTCGCTCACGGCGGCGCAACAGCAGCAACTCGCGGAAGCCGCGGACCAGAACGCCGCCGACGCCGCCCGCAAAGCCGCCACGCTCGCACAAGCCCAGTACAGGCTCGGCACCGTTGACTTTCTAACCGTGCTCGACGCGCAACGCACGCTGTATCAGTCGGAAGACACGCTGGTGCAGGCGCGGCTCGCGCGCCTGCAAGCGTCCGTGAGCCTGTTTCGCGCGTTCGGCGGCGGCTTCGGCGTGACCGACAGCAGCACCGCTCACTCTTCTATGGCTTCCAGCTTATGAAATCCGCAGACCTTCCGAACCATGAGGCGCCGCGTGCGCGCCGTCGCGCGCCTCTTGTCGCAGCATTCGTCATCCTTTTCGTGCTTCTCGGGGCGTGGATCTGGCCGAAGCATCCGGCCGCGAAGCCGGCCGCCGCTGTGCCGGTCAATGCCGGCCATCCGGTCAACCGCGATTTCCCGATCCGCGTCGCCGCCGTTGGCACGGTTCAGGCGCTCAATACCGTGGACGTCAAAGTGCGCGTGGACGGCCAGTTGCAGCGCGTAGCGTTCACCGAAGGGCACGACGTCAAAGCCGGCCAACTGCTCGCACAACTCGATCAGGGACCGCTCACCGCCCAGTTGCATCAGGCGCAAGCGGCGCAGCGCAAAGATCAGGCATCGCTCGATAACGCGCGGCTGGATCTCGCGCGTTACTCGAAACTGGTCGGCATCGGCGCGGCGACCACTCAGGCCGTGGATACCGCGAAGGCGCAAGTCGAGGCGCTCGCCGCGACGGTCGCAGCGGACGCCGCGCTGGTGCAGAGCGACCGGCTGCAACTGAGCTTCACCACGCTCGCCGCGCCGTTCACCGGACGCGTCGGCGCGCGCGAGGCCGATATCGGCGCAATCGTGCATCCGACCGACACGACCGGCGTCGTCACCGTCACGCAGATGGAGCCGATCACCGTGCTGTTCTCCGTGCCGCAGGACGTGCTGCCCGAACTGCTCGCCAATCAGGTGAACGCGCCGCTCGCGGTGAACGTGACCACGCGTTCCGGCAGCACGCCGCTTGCCGACGGCACGCTGGTATTCATCGACAGCACGGTCGATCCCACGACCGGCCAGATCAGGCTCAAGGCTTCGTTCACCAACCAGGACCGCAAGCTGTGGCCCGGCGAACTGGTGAATGCGCGCGTGCTGGTGCGCACCGATACACAGCGGCTCGCGGTGCCGAGCCGCGCGGTGGTCAACTCGCAGAACGGCACGCAGCTATATGTGATCGCCGCGAACGGCACGGCGCAGATGCGCCCGGTGCAAACCGGGGTCACCGTCGATGGCATGACGGAGATACGCAGCGGCATCGCGCCCGCGGATCTCGTCGTGTTCGATGGCCAAAGCCGCTTGAACCCGGGTGTGCAAGTGGCGGCGACCACGGTTCCCGCCAGTTCCGAAGCGCCGCCCAACGCGAATTCGGCAGGCAGCCAGACTGATCAGGATAATCCGTCATGAGCCTCATGGAATTGTTCATCAAGCGGCGCATCGCGACCAGTTTTCTGGCGATCGCGGTGCTGCTGGTCGGCGCGGTGGCGTATTTTCTGCTGCCGGTCGCGCCGCTGCCGCAGGTCGATTTTCCGACCATCCAGGTCGTGGCGAAGTTGCCCGGCGCGAGCGCGGAAACCATGGCGACGTCGGTGGCGACGCCACTGGAGCGGCAACTTTCGCTGATTGCGGGCGTGACGCAGATGACGTCGTCGAGCTCGCTCGGCAATACCAACATTGCCGTGCAATTCGATCTCTCGCGCGACATCAACGGCGCGGCGCAGGATGTGCAGACGGCGATCAACGCAGCCGGCGGCACGTTGCCGAAGAACCTGCCGAACCCGCCGACCTACCAGAAGGTCAACCCGGCCGACTTCACGTTGCTGTCACTCGCGCTGACGTCGCCGTCGCTGACGCTCACGCAACTCGACAGCTACGCCGAAGACTATCTGGCGCAGCAGATCTCGCAGATGCCAGGTGTGGGCCTCGTCGATTTCCACGGCCAGCAGCGGCCTGCCGTGCGTATCCAGCTCGATCCTGACAAACTTACCGCGCGCGGCCTCACGCTGGAGGACGTGCGCTCGATCGTCGGTGTGCAGACGGTCAATGCACCGAAGGGCAGCCTGAACGGACCGGACCGCTCGGTGATTTTCAACGCGACCGACCAGATCACCACCGCGTCGCAGTATCGCGACCTGGTGGTCGCCTACAAGAACGGCGCGCCGATTCGCGTGTCCGATCTCGGCACCGTGCTCAACGCCGCGGAGGACAACCAGCAGGCCGCATGGCTTCAGCACGAGCGCGCGATCATCCTCGATGTTCACAAGCAGCCGGGCTATAACGTCGTGCAGACGATCGCCAACATCAAGGCGAAGCTGCCCGCGCTCGAAGCGATGCTGCCCGCGGCCGCGCATCTGCATGTGGTGGGCGATCGCACGCAAACCATCAACGCGTCGGTGCACGACGTGCAGTTCACGCTGATGCTGACGATAGCGCTCGTCGTCATGGTGATCTTCTCGTTCCTGCGCAACGTATGGGCGACCATCATTCCGAGCCTGACGATTCCGCTGTCGCTGGTCGCCACGTTCGGCGTCATGTATCTGCTCGGCTATAGCCTCGACAATCTGTCGCTGATGGGCTTGACCATCGCGGTAGGCTTCGTGGTGGACGATGCGATCGTCGTGATCGAAAACGTCATGCGACATATCGAAGAGGGCGTGCCGAGAATGAAGGCCGCCTTGCTTGGCGCGATGGAAGTGCGCTTCACGATCATTTCGATGACCATCTCGCTGATCGCCGTGTTCATCCCGATCCTGCTGATGGGCGGTATCGTCGGCCGGCTGTTCCGCGAGTTCGCGGTGACGGTGAGCGCGGCGATCGTGATGTCGGCGCTGGTATCGCTGACCGTTACGCCGATGCTGTGCGGCTGGCTGATCCGTTTGCCCGAGCCGGGTGGCGGCGGCCGGATGCGAAGGCTCGAAGCATGGCTCGAAGCCGTCTTTAGCGCAGTAGAGCGGCGCTACGAGCGGGGCCTCGATTGGGTGCTGGACCGCCAGAAGCTGATGCTGGCTGTCACGGTGGCGACGATTGTCGCGACCGGCGCGTTGTTCGTCACGATCCCCAAGGGATTTTTCCCGCAGGAGGACTCCGGTCTGATCATGGGCGTCGCCCAGGCCGCGCCGGATATTTCCCCCCGCTCGATGTCGCAGAAGATGCAGCAGGTGGGCCATATCATCGAGGCCGACCCCGCCGTCGACAACGTTTACTACTGGATGGGCGCGAATCCGACCGTGAGTCAGGGCCGCGTCATGATCAACCTGAAGGCGTTTGGTGAACGCAAGGATAGCGCCGCGCAAGTGCTCATTCGTCTGAAGCCGCAGTTAGCGAAGGTCATGGGCATCTCGTTGTCGATGCAGGTCCGGCAGGATATTCAGGTGGGCGGCCGCATCAGCGCCGCGCAGTATCAGTACACGTTGCAGGACCCTGACATCAACGAACTGAATCACTGGGCGGGCGTACTGACCGATCGCCTGTCGAAGCTGCCGCAACTGGCCGACGTCACGTCCGACCAGCAGGCCGCCGCTACCAGCGCGACACTCGTGATCGATCGCAGCACCGCTTCGCGTTTCGGCATCACGGCGCAAGCGATCGACGACACGCTTTACGATGCATTCGGCCAGCGACAGATCGCGACGCTCTTCACGCAGCTGAATCAGTACCACGTGGTCGAGGAAGTCGATCCCCACTTCCAGTTGACGACCGACGCACTCGCGCATCTCTACGTGCGTTCGCCGCTCACCAACGAACTGGTGCCGCTCGACACGCTCGCCAGGATCGAGAATAACGTGTCGCCCATCTCGGTGAATCACCAGGGCTTGTTCCCGGCCGTGACGATCTCGTTCAACCTGGCGGCGGGCCAGTCGCTCGGCAATGCGGTGACGGCGATTCACCAGACCGAGGTCGCAGCAGGCAAACCCGATAGTTTGACGGGTTCGTTCCAGGGCACCGCGCAAGCGTTCCAGGCGTCGCTCGCCAGCGAACCGTATCTGATCGCCGCGGCGCTGGTGGTGGTGTATCTGATTCTCGGCATCTTGTACGAAAGCGCGATTCACCCGCTCACCATCATTTCGACCCTGCCCTCGGCTGGCGTGGGCGCCTTGCTTGCGTTGATGCTGTGCGGTCAGGATCTGTCGATCATGGGAATGATCGGGATCATCTTGCTGATTGGCATCGTCAAGAAGAACGCAATCATGATGATCGACTTCGCGCTGGTGGCCGAGCGCGAGCAAGGTCTGTCGCCGCGCGATGCGATCCGGCAGGCCTGTGTGCTGCGGTTCCGTCCGATCATGATGACGACGCTCGCCGCGCTGTTCGGCGCGCTGCCGCTTGCGCTCGGGCATGGCGCGGGTGCCGAATTGCGCGTGCCGCTCGGCATAGCGATTGTCGGCGGACTGATTGTTTCGCAAATGCTGACGTTGTTCACGACGCCGGTCGTGCACCTGTGGTTTGACCGTCTGTCGCATTGGCTCGCTGATCGGCGCGCGACGGGCAGTGTGGTCGAGCGGCAGACCATCGGTTGACTGCCTTCAGCCTGCCTGAGGCTTTTCTTCTTTGTCACCACGGCCGCCGCCGATCCAGCGCGGCGGCCGTGCGCTAGTTTCCTGAGCTAACGATCAGTACACTTTTGCCGCAGCTTCCCACGCTGGAAGCCGTTACGCCTGATATCTCCGCAACATGCTTCCTGTGCGGTCTGAACCGAGCTTTCCGCAGCCTATGCGGGCGCGCCGCGCCCGTTGTGCCGCGTATGCTCACGGAATGCGACTCCGGCGGCCCGGTTGAATCCCATCTTCAACAGCTGTGTGCGTTTGAGTGCAAGGGGGCATTTCGCCCCCAGTGGCGTTCAACGTCTTTCTTCTACGAGCGGCCGCTTGACCACCGCGGAGCGGACATTGTCCACAACGGCGCGACGGGCAGTTGCGGGTCAATTTGGTGCGTTCACCGTCGGCCCGCGTTTGTTAACGTTGTTCGACGCCTGCCCATGTCTGCCGCCGCGTGAGTACACGACGACGCATGCGGGCAGGCGTTGGACAACGCTTAACACATGTGGACACCGGTCTGCGCCCGCACACAGTCCTTCGAGCGTCGGCTCCACCCTTGGCAACGGACCTTCGCATGTCGAGCGTACCGTCGCGCCACCGGCGATCGAGGCACGAAAAGGTCGCATGGCGGTGCCTGCCTCCGTAACGTGCCAGAGTTGCGCATGCGCTGCGAACGCTTCACTGTGGCAAGGTAGAGGGCCATACGGCCCTCAAGGATACCAGCGCGTATGCGTCACGGCCCAAGACAGCGCGTCGTGTCGTTGCACGAGGTGCGGTCCGACTAGTGCAACTGCCCAGCCAGTCGGCCCGCTGGAAGCGGGGCTGCGTCAGCGCATGTTGACAGTTCCTGATGGAAGTTCTCGGCTGCCAGTCCGCGCGCAATCAGGTCCTGCCGTAACGCACGACCGAAGCCCGCGGGCCCGCAGAACCAGACATCCCCGGACAGCCATTCGGGCACGATCTCGCGGAGGCGCTTCGCGGTTAGCCGGTTGTCCTTGCCGCTCACCAGTACGTGAAGGCGCACGTTCGCACGCGTTGCAAGTTGCCTTGCCGCGCCGATGAACTCCTGGTCCGGCGCATTGGTACTGTAGAAAAGATCGACGGAGCGATCATCCGGATGGCGCACTCGCGCCTGCATCCGCGCCAGGAAAGGCGTGATGCCGATGCCGCCGGCAATCCAGATCTGTCTCGGCTTGTCGCTACGAAAGTCGAAGGCACCGTAGGGTCCCTCAACCGTGACCAGATCGCCGGGCTTTAGGGTTTCCGGCAATCTCTCCGTGTAATCGCCCATGCCCTTGATATGAAAACGTAGCTTGCCGTCATCGTGCCATGCGGAAGAAATCGTGAACGGATGCGGACCTTCGGCCGGATCGAAGGTGACAAAGGCGAACTGCCCGGCAGCATGACCGAACCAGCGGTCCTTCAGGTTGATGACTATAACCAGCACCCGATTGTCCCGGTGATGTCTGAGGCTCGCGATCACCCCGACCGCTCGCCGCGTGTGTCCCACGCGGCGCACCAGTGAGACGGCGGCGGCCAGCGTGGCCACGAGCATCAGCAGCCCCATTACCGGGGCGATCGCAGCGTTCCAGTAAGCGGGTTTCATCAGTACCACGGAATGAACCGCCGTCGCCAGATACTGCCAGCAGCCGATGGGTCTTGAAGAAGTAGCGATAGGGGAAGCGCCTCAGCAAGGCGACGATGATGAGCGCCACTGCCGCATAGAACGCCCATTCGCCGATGCTTCTGGCGAGACCGCGCTGACTGCTCAGCATTTGGGCGATGGCTGACAGCGTTTCGCCCGACGACAAGTCCAGCTTGCGCGATGGCCTCTGCATCCAGCCTAGGCCGATCAGCCAGCTGGGTGCCTTGACCCACAGCCAGTGGAGAGTGGAAAGCACCAGCGCGCTGACACCCAACCATTTATGCAGGCGGTACGACTTGTCGAGGCCGCCGAGAAACGGCTCCACACTGGTCGGCCGGATCGACAGAAACATGCCGGCACTCATGCATTCGATCGTGAGAATGCCGGTGAAATTGATCATCGACAGCTGAAAGGCGCGGAATTCGTACGGCGCGCTCAATACACCATCGGCAAATAGCCAGAGCAAGGCCATGCCGGTTACCAGCGTCAGATAGGCCAGCCTGATGTTCTTCATGATGTCGATTCGTAGTACCGAGCGGGCGTTCCGCTAGTCCCACCGGCAGACCGAGAACGAGAGCTGGCTCGCCTCTGGAGTGCGGACCGGTCAGGCGCGTCATTTTAAGGGTTCGGACACCAAGGTTCGGAAGCTGGAATCCTGGCACGGGTCGGAAACGAAAAAGTGTATGGACTTTTTCGAACCGGGTCGCGGGCGTTTGCCGACGGCCCGGCTACGAGGCACCATCGCGACGACTCATCCGATAAACAGCTGCCTTCGCGCATCGGCATGCGAAGAAAGGGGGCGTGCCTGACTTTGGAAGACCGCTTGCGCAGCCGCTACGCGAGTGTGTCGCACTGGATCAGCGTGCGGCATGTACCAGCACGGCGCGAGCGAATCTCATGACGTGCTCGCCTGCAAGCATACCCAGTAGTCCGACAAGCGCGATCGTCGGCGGAGCAGGAGATTTGACGTCGGCGACGCCATAAATGAGGCCCACCACGACGCCAAGAGCGAGAGAGAGCAGATAGGGTTTCATCGTTGATCGCTGGATGACGAGGCGCCGTGGCCGGCTTTGGTGCGGGGTGTGCCGATCACAGATTGATCACGACGCGGCCCGGCGTGCCAGCCGCGACTGCCCGGTAGGCCTCCTGGCCTCGCTGCAAATCGAAGCGCTCGGCGATCACGGGCGGCTTGAGCTTGCCGCTTTCGAATCCCTCGGCCAGCGCTGTCAAAAGTCTTGCCGATTCCACGACGCCGAGCGTTGCGCTATTCGTGCCGAACAACTGCGTGTCGTTGCGATAAAAATCGATTAGGTCGAACTCGACACGGCGTTTGCCGGTCGCGCTGATCTCGACGACGCGGCCGCGTCGTTTGGGCAAGCCGAGCGCGGTTTCGAACGCGACGCCGCCGACGGCGTCATAGACGACGTCAACGCCGCCCGTCAGTGTGCGCACCCGCTGGATGGTGTTTTCATCAAACGGCACGTAATCGTCGATCAGCAAGCTGGCCGGCGATGCCGATGACGCGGCAGCCGCGCGCCTTCGCGATCTGCGTTACCGCCCCACCGACGCCGCCGCCGGCACCGATCACTGCGATGGTCTCGCCTTCGGCGAGTTGGGCGCAATCGACCGTGCCCAACCACGCGACCACAAAGTTCACGCCGATGGCTGACGCCTGTTCGTGGCTCAGCGCCTTCGGCTTGCGGGCCAGCGCCGCAACCGGCACCTTGATGAATTCCGCATGGGTACCGTCGCGCGTGAAGCCAATATCGCCGCCGGTTCCCCATACCTCGGCGCGGATCCACTGAGCGGGGCCATCGACCACCACGCCGCTGAAGTCGCGACCGGGAATACGTGGCGGCTCGGTGTGATCGAAACTCCCGGACACGTTTTTCACGTCGCTCGGATTCACCGAGGCGCTGCTGATCTGGACGATAGCGCTGTCGCTATCGCATTCCGGCATGGGCAGGTCGAGGTACTCGAGCACTTCCGGGGCCCCAAACGACTTGAATTGCAGGGCTTTCATCTGATTCACTCCTTGACGGTGAGTTCGGCTGCGAGGGGCAGCGTATGACCGGAGTGTAGGGGCAAGCCGAGGCGGCGTTCAGACAGAGGCTTTCGAATTCTGGACAAAAACCGGACGGCTGCGTGCCGCCCCTGTCGCTAGCTGTCGGCTGGTGCGAGCATCGGCGCTCCAGCATCGCCGAGTGTCTTGTCCGGGCGAAATTCGCTGGGCGGCACGCCGAGTTCGCGGCGGAACATGTCGCTGAAACTGCTGGGCAGGTAGCCGAGGGCTCGCGCGACCGAACTCACCGGCTGGTCTTCCGCCAGCCTGGATACGGCAATCGCCAGTTGCACCTGGCGGCGCCATTCGGCGAATCCGAGACCCAACTCCCGCGTGAACAGGCGCGAAAGGGTCCGCACGCTAGCGCCCACGGAGGCCGCGTGCTGTTCGAAGCTGACGTCGACGGAAGGATTGTCTATAACGGCCCGGCACAACGTGCCGAGGCGGCGATCGGACTCGTCTGGCAGCGGAATTCTCAGCGAGTAGCGCGACGCATGGCCCAGTTCTAGTGCTGCAAGATGATAGGCCGCTTTCAGGTACGCCTCGTCGCGCTCGCGCTCGCGCTCGCGTTCAGCGATAGTCGTAATGAGCGCTCTCAACAGGCTGTTGATTTCGAAAACGTCGGTATGTTTGCTCAGGTGCTGAACGTTCTGTCCGTGCAGGTAAAGGTTGCGCATTTCGACCGCGCTCATCATGTGTATCGAATGCACGGTTCCAGGCGGCAGCCAGACCGCTCGCTGAGGTGGAACGATCAGTGCCTCGCGGCCGACTTCGACCCACATGACACCTGAGATGGCGTAGAGCACCTGAGCCCAGTCGTGAGCATGCGGGTCGATACCCAGGCCGCGCGGGTAGTGCCTTACCAGAGAGCGGCCCCGGCCGTGCTCGCCGTCAAGTTCGGGAAGTTCGGGAGGGGCAGCTTTGGGCATGGCGGATTGCCTTTGCAGAGCAGGTGAAAATTGGATGGCTATGAGGACAGCGACGGTCCCGCGTCGAATTGAGCGAGTGGACATTAACATTGCGAGTTGGCGGGACTGCCTCGAGCTCGGGCCACGCGTAACTCCTGCAGTGAAGAAAGCCGAAGATGATTGCCTGCCTGAACCAAGAACTCTATCGTCCGATAGTTATCTTACCTGCCTTGGCACTTGTTCAACTCATGGTGGAACTGGAGTTCAACATAGGGGCAGGTTGCGTTAGTCCTTTTTACACAGGGACTGATGCATGCATAGTTCTCGCAGGCCCAGCCAAGCGGACGGTTGCGGCTCATCAGCAGCAATCGAAGTCGAGCGTCTGCTCTTTTAATTCTGACTGCTGCCGCGGTACTTCCAGACCTGAACGGTTCTGGCGCGTTGCGCGACTTGCGCTGCGCGATGACGTTGGCCGCAAGTGTTGACGCTCATACAATCTTGCGCCGCTGTGCCTGCGGGACAAATGCTGTGGCAAGACCTCTTGGCGGTTCACCAACCGCTTGGGCAGCGTGAGCGCGAGCGCGCCCACTGCAAGCACCTTACGATGAATCTGCGCAACCCGGCCCGGCATCGTGTGCGGTGCCACACATACCGGCCTGCCCCACGAGACATGCTCAGCTTTGATGATAGGCTACTGGCATCATGGATGGGGGGCCCGATACCGTGCGGCTAACGCGGTCGATATGCGTCGTCACGTTGAGGACCGGGTGCCTGTCGATGACATTTCTGCGTGCCGCTGCGATGTCATGACCGTCGACGATGGATAGCCGGTCGTCGACCTCAAGGTGCACATCAACGACGATCACGTCACCCATCTTTCGGGTCCGCAGATCGTGGAAGCCGACCATGCCTGGTGTATCGCGCAGCGTTTGGCGGGCCGTGACTCTTATGACTAGCAACGACTCAGACTTTTCGTCCAGTTCCTTTTTTTTGAGCGTAAATCATAGTGCCAGTCTCTACCGGGACAAAAGGTGCCTGAAAGCGGTCGATCAAAAAATCAATGAAAGCTCGGGCGCGTGCCGTCTGATTTCGCTGACTCGGGTAGTAGACAAACAGGTCGGCGGAAGGCAACGGAGTATCGGGTAACACCAGCTCTAACCGGCCGCTCTGGACATATTTTGCCAGATCCCATTCGGAACGAATCAATATCCCATGCCCGTCGAGCGCCCACCGCAGCACGATATCACCGTCGTTGCTTGAAAGCGCGCCTTTGACTTTCAGCGCTTCAAGGTGATCGTCCTGTATGTACCTCCAGACACCGTAGGCATCGTCGTTCTGGCGATGGATGATGCAACGGTGCTTAAGCAGATCCTCTACGCGTTGCGGCTTCCCCAAACGCTCCAGGTACTTTGGAGAGGCGCAAAGGAAGCGTCGGTTGCTCATGATGCGCCGGGCGCTAAGGCGGCTGTCGGCAAGTTCGCCAAACCGGATCGCCATATCGAAGGCATCCGCGACCAGATCGATGGGCCGGTCGGTCACTTCAAACTGGATCTCTACCTTGGGAAAACGCTTCGCGAAGTCAGACACTAGCGGCGCGATGGTCGTGCGGCCGAAACCGAGCGTCGCGTTGATGCGCAGAAGACCGTGAGGATCAGATCGTGCCCCGGAAATCTCATCTTGCATCTGTCGGACTTGCCCGACGATTTGCGTCGCATAGCGCAGATAAGTCTCACCTTCCGGCGTCAGGCTAACGTTCCGGGTTGTCCTGTTGACCAGCCGAACGCCGAGCCTCTGTTCAATCAGCCCGAGGCGTTTGGTCGCCGCCGGTGGAGTCAGATTGAGCGCGCGGGCCGCACCGGACATGCTTCTGAGTCTGGCAAGGAGAATAAAAAAATCGAAATCGGACGCAATGTCGGTTGCCACTTTCTTTATTTACCTGCGGTAAAAAATGAAATGAATCACAGCGAAGTATAACGCCACCTTTCGCGACTAAGCTACGCTCCATTGCAAACCGACGCACGCATTATGTTCCCCAAAACTCTGGAGACACCGTCATGAGAATCGTTGAAATCCGCGAAAAGACCCTTCCGATCAGCTCGCCGATCCGGAACGCCTACATTGACTTCAGCAAGATGACGCTAAGTCTCGTCGCCGTGGTGACGGATGTCATCCGGGACGGCAAGCCGGTGGTGGGTTACGGCTTCAATTCCAACGGCCGCTACGGCCAAGGCAAGCTGATGCGCGAGCGCTTCATTCCGCGCATCCTCGAAGCCGATCCTGCCAGCTTGGTTAACGACGCTGGCGACAACCTCGATCCGCACAAGATCTGGGCGACCATGTTCACGAACGAAAAGCCGGGCGGCCATGGGGAGCGCTCGGTCGCAATCGGCACGATCGATATGGCGGTCTGGGATGCCGTCGCGAAGATCGAAGGCAAGCCCCTGTTCCAGCTCCTCGCTGATCGCTATGGCAATGGCCAGCCGAATCGCCAGATATTCGTGTACGCGGCGGGCGGTTACTACTATCCCGGCCAGGATCACGAGAAGCTGAAAGACGAAATGCGCAGCTACATCGACCGCGGTTATACGGTTGTGAAGAAGAAGATCGGTGGCGCTTCGCTCGACGAAGATCTACGCCGCATCGACTCGATCCTCAGCGTGCTGGGCGACGGTCAGAAACTCGCCGTCGATGCCAACGGCCGTTTCGATCTCGACACGGCGATTCAGTACGCGAAGGCGCTGTCGCAATATGACCTGTTCTGGTACGAAGAGCCGGGCGACCCGCTCGACTACGAATTGCAGGCAACGCTGCGCAACTACTACGACAAGCCGATGGCGACTGGCGAAGACCTGTTTTCGATGCAGGACGCCCGTAACCTGATCCGTTACGGCGGCATGCGTCCAGACCGCGACTGGTTGCAGTTCGACTGTGCGCTGAGCTATGGCCTCGTCGAGTATCTGCGCACGCTCGACATGCTGCATCAGCACGGCTGGTCGCCGAGCCGCTGCATTCCGCACGGTGGACACCAGATGTCGTTGAACATCGCGGCCGGCCTTGGCTTGGGTGGCAACGAATCCTATCCGGATCTGTTCCAGCCTTATGGGGGCTTCCCCGACGGCGTGAAGGTGGAAAACGGCTTTATCACCATGCCCGATCTGCCCGGCATCGGGTTCGAAGGAAAAGCCGACCTTTTCGCCGAGATGCAAAAGCTGTCTGCATAAGCTGCCACGCGGCAAAACGCGCCGACGAAAGCCGTCGGCGTAGCGTTCAAGAATTCGACAAAAAGAGAAAGCAGGCGAGATAGGGTCGTGCTTACCGCAGCGGTAGATCACCCTGCGATGCTCGACCTGATTTTCATGAAAAGTGCCACATAGATAGGAGACAGTCATGCGGGTTTCAAAGATCAGAAAAGCTCTTTCCAGACTCTATGTACAGGTTCTGATTGGCATTATTGCCGGCGTCCTGGTCGGCCATTTCTACCCTGACGTCGGTTCCCAACTCAAGCCACTCGGCGACCTGTTCATCAAACTGATCCGGATGCTGCTTGCCCCGATCATCTTCGCATCCGTTGTCGTCGGTATTGCCCGCATGAACGACCTTCATGAGGCGGGCCGGGTCGGCGTCAAAGCGGTCATTTACTTCGAAGTTGCATCGACGATTGCGCTTGCGGTTGGCCTTGTCGTCGTGAACGTCGTCAAGCCGGG
This sequence comes from Paraburkholderia kirstenboschensis, assembly GCF_904848585.1. GTDB lineage: Bacteria > Pseudomonadota > Gammaproteobacteria > Burkholderiales > Burkholderiaceae > Paraburkholderia > Paraburkholderia kirstenboschensis. Next base: position 29,240 of record NZ_CAJHCR010000028.1, on the reverse strand, counting down.
CAGCGGGATGAACATCGACCCCGCGCATATCGATAGCTCGGCGATCGCGACATACACGCACGCGGCGCAGCAGCACGGGATGCTTGAGTTCTTCATGAGCATCGTTCCGAACAGCATTGTCGGTGCATTCGCAAACGGCGATATCCTGCCGATCATCTTCTTTTCGCTTCTGCTCGCCATCGCGCTTGCCAAGCTCGGTCCCCGCACCGCGCCATTCGTCGACATGCTCGACATGTTTCTCCAGGGCATGTTTGGCGTGGTGCGAATCGTGATGTATGTCGCGCCTGTGGGTGCCTTTGGTGGCATGGCATTCACCATCGCGAAGTATGGGATCGGCACGCTGGCGTCGTTTGGCCAGCTGATGCTGTGCCTTTACCTCACCTCGATTTTCTTCGTTGTCGTCGTGCTTGGCCTCGTCATGCGCATGAGTGGGTTGTCGTTGTGGAAGTATCTCCGCTATATCAAGGACGAGATTTTCATTACTGCCGGCACAGCCTCGACTGAAGCGGTCCTCCCGCAAATGCTCATCAAGATGGAGAAGCTCGGGTGCTCACGTCCTGTAGTCGGGATGGTGTTGCCAACGGGCTATACGTTCAATGCTGATGGGACTGCAATCTATCTGACCATGGCCTCGCTGTTCGTTGCGCAAGCGATGAATATCCACCTGACGATCTGGGATCAGCTGTTGCTGCTCGGCGTGCTGTTGCTGACGTCGAAAGGGTCGGCCGGGGTGGCCGGAGCCGGATTCGTCGCGCTGGCTGCGACGCTGGCTTCGATGCACAAAATCCCCGTGTCTGGACTGGTGCTGCTGCTCGGCGTTGATCGGTTCCTCAATGAGGCGCGCGCGGTCACCAACCTGATCGGCAACGGGGTCGGGACCATTGTGGTAGCTCGATGGGAGGGCGCGCTTGATATTAACAAGGCGCGCGCGATGCTCGAACGTACTGATACGAGCATCGACGCGCTGGAGTCGACCGAAGAGGCGCCTATAAATGACGCGCTTGCCGGAGACGCGATTGTCCGGCCCCACACTCATTGAGTCACCCTGTCAACAATTCCTGAGCACTGCAGCCATGACCAAGCAATCTGATACGACGAGCTTGCGCCAAGCCGCACTCGATTACCACGAATTCCCGACCCCCGGGAAGATCGCGATCGCCCCCACCAAGCAGATGATCAACCAGCGCGACCTCGCGCTGGCGTACTCGCCGGGTGTCGCGTTCGCGTGTGAAGAGATCGTCGAGAACCCGCTGAATGCCGCGCGCTTCACGGCGCGCAGCAACCTGGTCGGCGTCGTGACGAACGGCACGGCGGTGCTCGGCCTCGGCAATATCGGCCCGCTCGCATCGAAGCCGGTCATGGAAGGCAAGGCGGTGCTGTTCAAGAAGTTCGCCGGCATCGACGTGTTCGATATCGAGTTGAACGAGTCAGACCCGCACAAGCTTGTCGACGTGATCGCGGCGCTCGAGCCGACTTTCGGCGGCATTAATCTCGAAGACATCAAGGCGCCGGACTGCTTCATCGTCGAGCGCGAATGTCGCAAGCGCATGAAGATTCCGGTCTTCCACGACGACCAGCACGGCACGGCAATCGTCGTCGCGGCAGCGATCACGAACGGTTTGAAGGTGGTCGGCAAGGACATCAAGGACGTCAAGCTGGTTTCCTCCGGCGCGGGCGCGGCGGCGCTGGCCTGTCTGGATCTGCTGGTCGATATCGGGCTGCCGCTCGAAAACATCACCGTCACCGATCTGGCCGGCGTGGTCTATAAGGGCCGCGTCGAACTGATGGACCCGGACAAGGAACGCTTCGCGCGTGAAACCGAGGCCCGCACGCTCGCGGAGGCGATTGGCGGCGCGGACGTTTTCCTGGGCCTGTCGGCAGGCGGCGTGCTCAAGCAGGACATGGTCAAGCAGATGGCGGACAAGCCACTGATTCTGGCGCTCGCTAACCCGACGCCGGAAATCCTGCCGGAACTGGCGCTGGAAGTGCGTCCGGACGCCGTGCTGTGCACGGGCCGCACCGACTACCCCAACCAGGTGAACAACGTGCTGGTGTTCCCGTTTCTGTTCCGCGGCGCGCTGGACGCCGGCGCGACCACAGTCACGCGGGAAATGGAAATCGCGGCGGTCAATGCCATCGCCGAACTGGCGCGCCAGGAACAGAGCGACATCGTCGCGACGGCTTACGGCATTCAGGACCTCTCGTTCGGTCCGGAATATCTGATTCCGAAGCCGTTCGACCCGCGTCTGATCGTCAAGGTCGCGCCCGCCGTGGCGAAGGCCGCGATGGATTCGGGCGTCGCCGAGCGTCCGATCGAGGACATGGACGCGTACGAACAGCATCTGCAGCAGTTCGTGTATCACAGCGGCACGACGATGAAGCCGATCTTCCAGCTGGCGCGCGGCGTCGAGCCGGAGAAAAAGCGCATTGTGTTCGCGGAAGGCGAAGAAGAGCGCGTGTTGCGAGCCATGCAGATCATCGTCGACGAAAAGCTGGCCAAGCCGATCCTGATTGGCCGTCCGGCCGTGATCGAGCAGCGCATTGCGCGCTACGGTCTGCGTCTGGTCGCGGGTCAGGACTACACGGTCGTCAATACGGACCACGACGAGCGCTATCGCGACTTCTGGCAGGAATATTACAAGATGATGTCCCGCAAAGGCATCACGCAGCAGATGGCCAAGCTCGAAATGCGCCGCCGCACCACACTGATCGGCGCAATGCTGGTCAAAAAGGGCGAGGCGGACGGCATGATCTGCGGCACGATCAGCACGACGCACCGTCACCTGCACTTCATCGACCAGGTGATCGGCAAGCGCGAAGGCTGCGCCGTCTATGCCGCGATGAACGCGCTGGTGCTGCCGAATCGCCAGATTTTCCTGGTCGATACGCACGTGAATCTGGACCCGACGCCGGAGCAGCTGGCCGAGATCACGATCATGGCCGCCGAGGAAGTGCGCCGTTTCGGTATCGAGCCGAAGGTCGCGCTGGTGTCGCACTCGAACTTCGGTTCGAGCAATGCACCGACCGCGCAGAAAATGCGCGATACGCTTGCCATCCTGCGCGAACGCGCGCCGGAGTTGCAGGTTGACGGCGAAATGCACGGCGACGTCGCGCTCGACGCCAATCTGCGCCGCGAAGTGCTGCCCGACTCGACGCTCGAAGGCGATGCAAACCTGCTGGTGCTGCCGAACATCGACGCGGCCAACATCTCGTACAACCTGCTGAAGACGGCGGCGGGCAACAACATCGCCATCGGCCCGATGCTGCTGGGCGCGGCGCAGCCCGTGCACGTACTGACGGCTTCTGCGACGGTTCGACGCATCGTCAACATGACAGCGCTGCTGGTGGCGGACGCCAGCGCGACGATGAGACATGGTTCGCGCCAGATGGAGGGATACCCAAGTTTCGAACGGTACAGTCAAGTTACTGCAGTTCGGTGCCGACAAAAATAACAGATTCCTTCGCCTCAAGGACATCAGCATGAGACTCACCATTAAGTTCCGTCTGCTTGCCACTTTGACGCTACTCGGGCTGTTGCTAGCGGTGAGCGGTGCACTGGGCATCACTGGTATGCATGGGTCAAACAATGCGGTTGCTCAGGCATACATGAGCGACGTGGCAGCTGCTACCTCGCTCGGCAAGTCAACCCTCAACCTGACTGTCGTGCGTACCACGCTGGACCGTGTTTTGTTGCATCCGGAAGCATCGGACACGGCTGCGTTGGTCGACAAGGCACTCAACTATCTTGCAATTTCCGACGCAGCTTGGAAACAATACCGGTCACTGCCCGCATCCGCGGCTGAGGCGGTTCTGTCAAAGGCCGTGGCCGACGCCCGCGAAGCTATGCTGCATGGTGCGCTCGAACCAATGATGGATGCGATGCACCATGGCGACCACGAGCAGGCTGACCACATCGCTATGGTGGACATGCCACCGCTCGCTGCAACGCTCACGCAAACGACGGCAGCTCTCGACAAATTTCGCACCGAACAGGGCGGCATGCGCTATAAAGCCGCGCAGGACCGCTACGACACGCTATTTACCTTTACGGCCATAGCGATCGCGGTTGGATTGCTAGCCTGCATCACGTGCGGCTTCTCACTGCTTCGCGCAATCGCGCGTCCGATCGAGCTGACAGTGCAGCACGTTGAACGAATCTCGCGGGGTGACATGTCGCGGCAGTTGCATTTCGAGACGGACGACGAAATGGGCCGTCTCGTGAAAAGCGTGGGACAGATGCAAAGCAGCGTCGCGTCGATGATTGAGCAAATCGCGCGCGGGAGCGAGTCGATCGCCGCCGCGACGCAGCAGATTTCCGCCGGTAATGCAGACCTGTCGGCGCGTACGGAAGCGCAGGCAGCGTCCATCGAAGAAACGGCGGCGAGCATGGAAGAACTTACCAGCGCTGTCACGCAGAATGCTGCGCACGCCCGCGAAGCTCGCGAGCTGGCTGAAGCGACGAACGCCACCGCCAGCGCCGGCGCAGAAGTGGTGAATCAGGTCATTGCCGCGATGAGAGACATTCACGACGGCGCAAAAAGGATGAACGAAATTATCGGTGTCATCGAGGGCATTGCCTTCCAGACCAACATCCTTGCCTTGAATGCCGCTGTCGAGGCAGCGCGCGCCGGAGAGGAAGGTCGTGGGTTCGCCGTGGTCGCCGGCGAGGTACGTACGCTCGCACAGCGCTCAGCGAGCGCGGCGAAAGAAATCAAAGCGCTAATCGATGCGTCGGCCGGTCGGGTCGACGACGGCTCGCGCCTCGTCGGACAGGCCGGTGCGACCATGGGCGAAGTCCAATCAGCTGTGAGCCGCGTCGTGTCGATCATGAATGAGATCGCGACGGCTTCTGCCGAACAGAGCGATGGCATCGAGGAAGTCAATCGCGCGGTTTCACAAATGGATGAAATGTCACAACAGAACGCCGCTCTAGTAGAGGAGGCGGCCGCCGCCGCCGCATCGCTGACGGAGCAAACCGATCGACTGAAGGCCGCGGCTGGGCGTTTCCACCTTGCGAATATGTCCTCAGCGGGCAGGCCGCCCGCCATGCGCGGCGGCTCGGCCAGAAATTGAACACGGCGAGAGGCATTCGCGAGCACAGCGCACGTCTGGACAGCACCGTACTCGGCAATGACGTGATGTCGATGGAAGTATTCGGACCGGACGGGGACCGGGCGATCGAACACAACGCGAACGAGACGTTCTCTGGGCCGATCGGCAACTCAATAGCCTCGTGCCGCCGTTGACCCATGTGCCGGCCACAGCGCGGATCACTGAGGCCGACATCGCCGAATGGACCGACCACAATGGCGCGGCGATCCGCGGCGTTCTGACCGATGTCCGGTTGCGCCATGGAGAAGTGGCCAGCGTGCTGGTCGCACGCAACATGAGCGACACTGGCTGTTGCTGGACCGTTACCGCGACAAGCTACACGCGGCCGGCGTGGTCGGCATGCTGCTCGCGATTTTATTGAGCTGCGTGCTGATCCGCGCGGCGCTAAGACCATTGCGCGACATTGCGGCGAGCGCCGACCTCGTGACGGTCAATCGGCTGAACACACGGATTGTGGCAACACGCGTACCGAGCGAACTTGAGGCGCTGGTGACGGCATTGAATGCCATGCTCGACCGCGTGGATCTGGGCTTTCAAAGACTGTCGCGGTTTAGCGCGGACCTCGCCCACGATATGCGCACGCCGCTCAACAACATGCGTGGCGCCGCCGAAGTGGCGCTCGTCAGGCCGCGCTCGGTAGAAGAATACGAAACGCTGCTCGCCTCGAATGTAGAAGAGTGCGACCCTGTCGCGCATGATTGAGAACGTGCTGTTTCTGGCTCGCGCGGAACATCCGCAATTCATCAAGCACATGCGCGAGTTCGATGCGGGACAGGAGTTGAATCACATCGCCGAATATCTCGAGGGCGTCGCCGAGGAAGCCGATGTCACGATACGCGTCAACGGCACGGCCGTGCTTACGGCGGACCTCGAACTGTTCAGGCGTGCCGTCAGCTATCTGCTCGCCAACGCGATTCGCTACACGCCGCGCGGCGGCGAGATTGTGCTGGGGAATCATCGCGAACACGACGGCTTCCGCGAGCGGCACGAACAGATAGCGCGCGACCCCCGAGAGCAGAAACATCGCACGAACAAGATATAGATCGACAGTGCCGACTCGAAGGTCGGCACGGCGATTTGTCCCGAGCCGTTCAGGATAGCGTCATGCAGCGGCTCTCCGTTCCAGATGGTGCGGTGATGTTCTCGATCGCGACGGTGGAGTCGTCCACGAGAATACCCACGGGCAGTGCGAGGCCGCCGAGCGTCATGATGTCGATGGACGCCCGTTCAGCGATTGCGACTCGATGTTCGATCTCGTCAACGCCGAAGGCGGTGCGCGTTCGTAGTTGGACGCGATGCGATTGGCCATGTCCTGTGCGGAAAAGCCGTTGTACGTCTAGACGATGCTGCCCACGTGAATGTTGATCTTCTGGAACATGTTCGTCGGCGTCCGCAATATCGAGAGCGGACCGGCGATAAAGATCTGGCGTACGACAACCGGTAACGGCGTGGCCGCCACACTCCTCGCTTTATAAGTCTGTTATCTGGCTGGCGGGGCGGGAGAGGGGCGAAGGCGGGTGCGCCCGGAATGGGCAGATGACAAAAACGTAATGCGTGGGTCAGTGCAGCGACATGTGAAATGACAAGAATGGGAAGCGTGGTTCAAACCACTCACTTCTTTCCCACTTCCCGAGAAACCTTATGAAACTGCTTGCTGCCGTCGCCGTTGCCGCCTTCAGCCTGCCGTTCGGCGCCAGCGCTTTTGCTCAATCCAGCCCGTCGGGACTGACGCATGCCGACGTCATCGCTCAACTGAAGCAGGCGCAGGCCGAAGGACTCGTGCCGACGCGTGACAATGACTATCCGCCGTCTGCTGCCACGATTGCACGCAACCGCGAAACCTACGCGATCCAGCACGGCACGGATGGCGCGCGCGCAGTGGCCACACGCGGCATGCCCGCCTCGCATCCCACCGGGGCGTCTGAATGATGCTGTGCCGACGCAGCCCGCCGTATCGTCGCAGCGAGTGCGGCTGCGCGTCTGCTGAAGGTTTTTTCAGCCTGGATCGCTACTATCGCTATGCGGACACGTTGCCGCCGGCTCGCCGGGATCAGGACGCAAGGCGCTGTGGTACCAGCGCGGCGGGCGCCAACCAATCGCAAGGCACGTTAGCGCAATGCCGGTCCGGTACTTAGTCCGGCGAATGGCGCTGGCGCCGCGCATTCGTTAGGTCGGGAGAGGAGGGCATGAAGCCAGTCACCGTCGACATGTTGCGGGCCCATCTGATGGCCGCGTCGCTCACGGCCGTGGGTGTCGAGGTGCTGGCGTGCGTCGCGCTGCTAGTGTTTCCGGTGTCGCAGACCTATTTCACCACCACGCCGTTCCGGCTGTTGGCGGGCGCGCTGATCGCCGGCGGCGTAATTGTCATCCGTCAGTTTGCGCGCGCCGCATTCCAGTTCGCGGTGCAAAGCCGCCACGCGACGCCCCACGTGTGGTCAACGCAGTGCGTTTCGATTTCGGCGTATTGTCCGCATCGCTGGCTTGTCGTGCTTCATCTTCGCTTCATCGGCAGACCGTTTGTGGTGGAGTCGCATTGACGGACCTCGCAATGTCGGCGCGTCGTCGAGAACAGACGGACGTCAAACTGCTGAGGGCCGCCACTTCAGCAGGCGTTGCTCGACGGCCCTCAACAACTAGTCTTCAGCAAACCGGTCACCCCTGTTTCGCACCAAGGAATTTGCCCACCACGGCGCCGCCAGTGCGAAGCCGAAACTCGGATGCCGCCTCGCGGGAACGCAGCAGACCGCAGACGGGATTCACGGAGATCCCGACCTAACGGCGCAATGCGCCAAGGATCTGCGCATTCGCAATCATATAATGGTCCGCCTTCACGCACGCGACGGAACGCATTGGCGAACACGGCGAAGAACACTGTCAGCACCGCCCAACCCGCCTTCGACGTCATGCCCAGCCCCGGCGCAACGACAAACAGCGGGCCCAGCCCCACGCGCCGGAATCGAACTAGCAATCTTGATGTAGAGGCTGAACACGTCAGAGAGCAGCTCGGTACATGTGAGCACGTTGCCGGAGACCACACCCGCCACCGAACCGATGATGAAACCAAGACGGGTCTCCTCCAGCTTGACCGATACGAGCGTCAGTAGCGCACCTTAGGATCTACCGTTGACCAACCGGATCGATAATCTGCTCGAAAATCGCAGTCGGATCGAAAGGCTCGATCCACTTGAGGCACGCGGACAATTCCACCCGTCGAACGCCTTGACGAATACGCCCTGCTGCCAGCATCTCTTCGTCACGCCCAGGCAGAGCGGGAACCGGTAGTACAGCCACGCAGCTGTAGCTGATAATGTGCGGCTGAAATCCACCCCCGTTGTACGCAATCGGCGCCTCGGCCGACGGCAAAACAGAGACGCAAGCATTTCTTAATTCCCCATTATATCCGTCGACTCTGGCGCCAACCTGCAATGCCGAAGGACCAATGTCTTCTTTACAAGCGATTCTGCTAATCGCCCCGCGCGCTCCCACGACAAATCAAAGAGTTACGGCGGCAGCTGTATCAGAAGTCGGCGAAAAACCATGGCATTGACGCGCAAATCCGCGAAGGCGGGGTCAGTTGATGCGAACGCCGCTCGCGGACACCGCTGTGCGGGCTTTCGAAGGACGACCAAGGTCGTTCTCTTGCAGCCAATAGCCAAGGCCAACGAAGATCCCGCCACCGGCCAGATTGCCTAGCGTGACATAAAGTTCGTTATGCAAAGCACCGGCAAACGTGACATTGGCCGGGTGCTGACCAATTAGCGCAAGCGCAAACACGAACATGTTTGCGACGCTGTGCTCAAAGCCGCTGGCCACAAACGCAAACACCGGCCAAAAGATCAGTCCCAGCTTTGCACCGTCATTGTCCGTGCGAGCTGCCATCCAGATCGCCAGGCAGACAAGCCAGTTGCACAGGAGGCCCTTCGCGAACAACGGAACCCCTGGCGTCGCCATCTTCGTTTCGACCGTCTTGAAAAAAATCTCTGAACCATCGGATAGCAGTACTCCCCCTCCGGCTGCGTGCAGTATCACCGCGAGCACGACAGCGCCGATCAGGTTGCCGATCCAGCATGTCACCCATACCAGGACCATGCCGCCCACGCCTGTCTCGCCCCGGAATACAGCAAGCGGCATATACATCGCCGTGCCGGTAAACAGATCGGAGCCAGCGAATACCACGATGGTGAGGGCACACGCGAAAACCCCCCCCATGATCAGGTGCACATAAGCTGGATCGACATGCGAGCCAACTGAAAACATAAGAATGTCGCCGAACCCGATATAGGCGCCAGCCATTGCCGCGCCGATAAGGAAAGAGAGCGGCGAGCGGAGAACGACCGATACTTTTTTCGCACCGGCTTTCGAGAACTTATCAATACTGTCTGCGTACATCACTGCTCCGGAAAAGAATCCCCCGTATCGGCTACCCGGGGGGAGTGACAAACTAGCGCACATGATAGGTCGGTATAAGTTCTTCTTCATTACCAAACCGGCCTAAAAAGTTAACATCAGCCACTTCATGATGCTGTATTCCTGTCGGTGGCCGGCTTCTGTACTCCTTTCGGTTGCGGACGCATCGAAAGGGCGTTCGACCTAAAGATCGCTTGCTTAAATGGGGAGGTGTTCTTTGAGTTACTGCCCGGTGGGCTTACCGGCTGAAAGGTGTTTCCTGAAGGCGCTGGAAAGCTCGCGCACCGCATGTTCTATGTGAGAGGGATTCCAGCCCATTCGCGTGCGGCCGCCGGAACCCATGATCGACGCGCCTTTCATCCGGAAAAGCAGGCCGGAAAAGAACCGCAACCGGTTGGTTACGCTCGCCGCCGCCTTCACCTGAATATTTTGATTGTCTGCCTGGGTCTACCCCAAAGGCACAATAGAGACTTGTGCAAACAGGACTTAATTTCAGTGGTTTACCTCCCTAGACTTTGGTTCCGGCTCCGACTGACAGTTCGGAGCCAAAACTTTGACCGGAGGTTCATCATGAAATCGCTCATCGAAGCCATTGCACTTGCCGCAGTATTCGCCGTCCCGGCTGTTTCGTTTGCTCAATCGAACGCGCCTCTTACCGGAGTCGCCGTGCAGAACGCCAATGCGCCCGGCTACGGTGGTGTTGCCGATGGCACATCGGCGTCAGGTTCACATCATCCGCTTCGTTCGATGGAACGGATGGTCCATCGAATCGATCATGAGATCCGTTCGTCGATTCGTCCGGACGGCAATGACGGCATGAAACCGATTTACTTTGGTTCTTGAATGCAAGCACAAGCACGAAAGTAGGGGTGGCGCGAGAATTCGGACAGTTCGTTGGGTGGAAATGCTGGGGCGTGAGTCGGTCATAACGGCCGGCGACAAGGAACCGGAAGATGACGAGACGAAACCGACGGACACACTCAGCGGCGTTCAAGGCAAAGGCGGCACTTGCGGCGCTCAAGGGCGACAAGACGCTGGCTGAGCTGGCCCAGCAGAACCGGATCCCGGACTGGAAGAAGCGACTGCAAGTGCACGTCGATTGACTGGATAGGCGCAGCGTTGCTATCGGTCCTGCTCGCGTCGCTGCAAATGGGCATCGAGCGGTTGCCCCCTGAGGGGCTTGCCCGGTCGACGCTGACGCTCGCCGCGATTGCAATTGGGTCTTGCGTCATGCTGTACAAGTGGGAAAAGCGCCATGCGCAGCCCATTCTGCCGATTGACCTGTTCGCCGAGCGCAATTTCGTGCTGCTGCTTCTGTTGTCCTTTACCGCCGCCTTTGCAATGTTTTCGCTGCTGTTCTTTACGCCGCTGCGGCTGCAAGCGCGCTTCGGCATGACGCCGCAGGTGGCCGGCATTGCGGTTACGCCCTTATCGGTGTTCCTTGCGATCGGAAGCCTGGCGAATACGCGCATCGTCACACGTTAGCGCTCGTCGATGATGATCGTCACTGTTGGCTTTGCGCTGATCGACGCGGCAATGCTCGACAGCACAAGCCCGCATGCGTTGGGCGCTGCATCGATGGGCGCGGTGGGCATCGGGCTCGGCTTCATCTTCAATAACCTCAACGTGTTTGCGCAGGAATTGAGCGGACGTCAACACTTCGACATCACGACGGCGCAGATCCAGTCGACGCGGATGGTGGGCGGCGTGCTCGGAACGGCGACGACCGGCACGCTCTTCTCGCGCAGCTTGGCGCGAGTCGTTGCGAGCACCGGCGATGCCGCGCTTGCCAGCGCTCAGGCCGCTATCGTGCATCCAATCCATATGGGCTTCGCGATCAACGTCGTGGTGGTATGTAGCGCGGTGGTCTGTACGCGGCGCATTATCGGCGTGCGCCTGCGGTGTGCCCCTTCAGCCTAGCGATGCGAATGACAGAGTCGCACAGGGTCGTGTCGCAATAAGGATGGGTGTATGACTTGGCGAATCATGTTGAAAATATTCTGTGAACCTGACGTGATGACTACCCGTTCGTCCCGGCGTTGTAGCACGCTCGAAATTTCTGCAGTAAGTCCGCAGCGTTGCCGCTGAGCGCCACGCGGCGCTTACGCTCGAACAGAAGCGGGGCCGCAAGCACAGAGTCAGCTTTTTGCGACTTTCGCAGGGCGCGCCTTTTCTTCGCGGCCAGCGCGCGACGTACGCTCCCCTCTCTTCAGATCGGGGGCCGCCGTAAGGGGTGTCGTATCCGCGAGCGCAAGCCGGTATCCAGCGCCATAGCGCGTCTCGATGAACTCGTTCCCGAGCTTCTTTCGCAGGTTGCGTATGTGCACTTGGATAGTGTTACTCTGCACCTCGTCACCCCACCCGTAAACCTTCGCTTCCAGTTCAGCCGCCGAAAAGAAGCGTGTCGGCTCCGAGAGCATGATACGCACCAGCGCGTACTCCCTCGCAGCCAACGTCACGAGTTCGCCGTCGTACCACGTATGGCAGGAAGCGTCGTCAAGTGTGAGTGCGCCGTGCGACGAGACCGAACTCAGTTGTCCGGCACGCCGCCTCAGGAGCGCACGAATTCTTGCCTGCAGTTCGTCCAAATCGATGGGCTTTGCCATGCAATCGTCGGCGCCAGCATCAAATGCGGCAGTCCGCTCAGCTACAGAGTCTCGTGAGCTTATAGCCATGACGTTCGTTTTGTGGCCGGCGGCGCGATACGCCTGCAGGATAGAAAGGCTGTCTCGCTGTCCCTCAATGCCCAAGATGATGAGGTCGTAAACCCCCGTTTTGAGCGAGAGCTCGGTATCCCGCCCGCTGCACACACAGTCGACCGCGTAATGTCTCGAGCGCAAGGCTTGTCGAAGGACCTCCAAAAGCACTTCGTCACATTCATATATCAGAACACGCATTCCTCAACCTGGGTCCGGATCTCGATGGCCGTGTCAGGGCCTGCCAGCAATCTCGCTGCAGGGTCTAACAGCATGGAATCGGGGCCATCGGAGCACGGACAGTGTACTCAAAGCCGAGCAGGCGAGCACGGAACCGGGCAGTGCCTCTCGCGTCCGAACAGCTCGCTGCGGCCGCACCGACGTCGACTTGCCTTTTGAAAGGGTGGCGGCCGTTCCGTGACCCGCCTCCAATCATCCCGCACGAACGGTCAATGGGCAGCATGGACGCCATTGGCATCATGACAACGCCGCCACGCATAGCTGGTGGCCCACCGCGCGATAACCTACTGCAGAGCTTGCCCTGTTGTACTTGTCCTGCGTGCAGATATTCCACCTAGCAGTCCCACGCGACTCGGGCAGTCACTCGGCCCCTCCCCGCAAACACACGCCAACTCGCTCTGGCTTATCCCGATTGCCCAACTTCCGAGGCCCATGTGGCGAAACGACGCACGGGCTTTCGTCCTCATCCTCAAGCGGATAGACAAATCCAGCCTTCATGCACGCGCCAGCGAATGCGATGAACCAACCGCCAATGCTTTCCAGTGCCCGCCCCAGTGCCGTTTGCCTCGACTGCTTCCAGAAACGGCGTTGTCACGGTAACCAGAGATGCAGGTAGAGTCAGAGGACGAAGAACTCGAAGCCTCTCTATCACCGCAATTGCTTTCCGGGCGTCGTCATCAGTTGCGCAGTGCGCTGGTATTGAGGTTCCAGTTAAGCCTGCGCGACATCGAGGAGTCAGTGTTCGAGCGCGGAGTCACCGTCAGCTATGAGACGATTCGACGCTGGTGCGAGAAGTTTGGCGCTGGTTTTGCATATCGTGTCAAAGCAGGTCGGCGCAGCCCCGGCAGGATTTGGCATCTGGAAGAGGTGTTCGTAACGCTGCGCCGCGAACCGTACTTGCTGGGGCGGGCAGTTGATCAACAAGGCGCCGAACTCGATGTCCTGCTGCAGAAGCGTCCCGGCTACCTTGTCGTCAGTCTTTTAGCTTGGCAGCGCCCCGTTCTGTTATCTGGCGTTGATGCGAAAGTGCGGTGACGTGACGTTTCACGAGGCAATGCCTGAATGACAAAACGGTAATCAGCGGGTCAGTGCCCGGACAGGTGAAATGACGAGAATGGGAAGCGTGGTTCAGGCCACTCACTTCTTGCCACTACCCGGAGAGACATCATGAAACTGCTTACCGCGATTGCCGTTGCTGCACTTAGCTTGCCGTTCGGCGCAAACGCTTTTGCTCAAACCACGTCGTCGGGATTGACACGCGCTGAAGTCATAGCGCAGTTGCAGCAGGCACAGGCCGAAGGGCTGGTGCCGACGTCCAATAGCGACTACCCGCCGTCGGCCGCCGAGATCGCGCGCAATCGGGAGATCTATGCGATCCAGCATGGCACACACGGTACCGCGGCAATTCGGACGGCGGGCATGCCGGGGGCGCACCCGGCGTCGAATTAAGGTTGGGAATGGGGTCGCCGGTTGCGGATTTTCTTGATGCGCGAAAACCTCGTGTGACCACTTACGGCTGCTTCGGCAATTGCCTCTACGGCATTAAAGTCGTTCTTGTTCGATTTGCGAAATGGTGCAACAAAGTGCGCCGGAGCAAGCCGTACTTCGTGACCGATCCTTTGAATGTGGTCGCTAGAAACTGCGTCCCGGCGCATGATTCCATCGCAATCAGGCAGTGCTCCTGCTGCACGACATATTCCGGAAGTGCCTCGCGGTAATCATCACGGCGGCAGTAGTAACGAGTGGAATGACGACAGCCCTGTAGAGGAAGTCCGGTCAACGACCGAGGTGCCTGTTGAAGAAATCGGTAATTTCACCAAACGCCTCTTTTGTCTCAGGTATGCGGTCATCCATTTGGTACTGCGCGTGCGACATGCCGTCAAAGACCTCGAGTTGTGCATCGATACCCGCCTCTCGAAGCTTCCGATGCACACGAATTGTGTTGCTGAGCAGCAGGTCCCGGGTTCCCGTGGTCAGGATCGCCGGCGGAAAACCGTGCATGTCTCCGTAGACAGGTGAGAGCAGTGGGTCCTTGAGATCATGGCCGTGCGCATAGACTACCGCCGCGGCATCGCAGAATCCATCGCGTGACACCAGGACGTTGTCGACCTTTTCATTGGTATAGAACGAATCGCCAGTCTTCGTGAGGTCCGACATCGGCGTACCTGGCGCGATCGCGCCGGGCATTTGCAGGCCTTCCTGTTTCGCACGCAGCATCAGCTCCAGCACCAAAGCTCCACCCGCCGAGGTCCCAAAAACGCCCACGTTCTTCGCATCGTTCGCCCGCAGTACCGCCTTGTAGACCGTCTCGACGTCGTCAAGCGCAGCGGGGAAGTAACCCTCGGGCGGCATCCGGTAGTCAACAGAAATCACTTTGTAGTGCCCCAGGCCCGCCATGATGATGGCTTCGTTCGTACCAGCCTCGCCCGGGTAAAGCTCATAGCAGCCGCCATGAATGTGAATTAGCACCTTGTCGCGGTGATCGGGCGGGATAACATCGGGCGTCACGACGTACACCCTCACACCGTTGATTGTATTGTGCTGCACCGTCACACCGAGGCGTTCCCGCATGGCCGGTTGGGTTTGCATGACCTTGGCAGCCTGCGAGTTGGCAGCCGCTCTCCATTGCTCGCCCGTGGTCCATAACACATTCCATGCTGGGTTATAGGGCGCCGCGATGAGCTTTTGCAATTCGGGGCTAACATCCGCCGGCACTGGCAGGAGCTTTGCGGGCACCTGCCGGGGGGCAAGCGCGTCGTCTCCGGCGAGCGCAACGCCCGAAACACCCACGAATGCAGCGCACGCGAGTACAAACAACTTAGTGAATTTCATGGACGACTTCCGTTTGCTTGCTTAAATCGCGGGTTCATAAACTATCTCGAATGGTTTCAGGGCGCGAATGCGTCCGAGCTACTTATCGTCACCGACGCTCATGGTGTGTCTTTTTTCCTCGGCGCCCGCGTGGAAATTTCACACGATCAAGCCGCATTCGTCAGCATTGCGTTCCGGCTCGGGATGATCAGCACCGCTCCCAAAAAAAGCCCGCCAGAATGGGCGGGCTAACTGTTTCTCGGAGAACGCTTCTCGGTGACAGAGACTACCGGCAACGTTATCAAGCCTCTCTCGCTCGAATAACGCACTTGATGTGGCTTGTCATCCCTTCAATACTCGGCTCTCTCCCGGGGAAGCGGACGTTCCGCTCCCACGAATCGAGCCTCAACGATACGAATATCAGCCATCCGCCGAGTGAGAAACACTCCTCCTTGCCGCACGCGAATCGCCGCAAGTTCGGCGTTCCTCAACGTTGATCAGGCCTTAGAAGCGGGTGCGCAGACCAGCACCCACGACCACCTGATTCTTCGTCGCCGCAATGCCGCCGATATAGGAGCTTGCGCCTTCAAATGCAGTCAAGCTCGAATTACCCGGTACCGCCGAGTTCAGACCGCCGCTCAGGTGTGACCAGTTGGCGACTGCATAAACGTCCGTGCGGTTCGACAGGGCGTAATCCGACAACAGGCTGACCTGGTTCCACTTCGGCGATGCTGCGTTCCGGGCGTTGTCGAACTTGCCATCGGTGAAAGTGTAAGCTGCGCCCAGGGTCAATGCCGAGGTAAGGCTGTAATGCGCGTTCACTTCGTAATTCGTGAAATGAACATAAGCGGCGTTTGCAGCCGTCAACGTACCGCCGCCGGGCAAAGCGGTTGTGTTGTTCAGCTTGGTGTCGGTGATCACAAAACCGACTTTGGCCGGGCCGAACGTGTAGTTCAAGCCGCCACCGAGGGTACGCTGGCGCCCTGCGGTGAAGTTCTGGTCGCCGGTGCCGCTGCCGTTGGCGCTGTTATCAACTGCGCCACTGGTGTTGAGGCTGCTGAGGTTGTTGTTAATTTGCGTGTAACCCAACGTCGCAAGAATCGGCCCGTTGTTGTACATGGCACCAAAACTGTACGCACGGTTGTTCGCGAAGCCGCCGGCCTGGTTCGAAAAGCCATACAGGGCGCCGACGGTTAGGCCGTAGTAGTTCGGGCTCTGGTATTTCACCGCATTGTTGACACGGAACGTTCCGAGCATGTTGTCGTTGTCCATCACGTGCGCAAAGGTATTGCCACCTGCGCCGTTGAAGTTTTCCATCGATACACGGCCGACCCAGTCGTACATGAATTCATTCTGACGACCCATGGTCAGGGTGCCGAACTGGTTGCTCGACAGGCCGACATAGGCGCTTCGGCCGAATTCGCGGCCACCTTGGCCAAGCTTGCCGTTGCTCAGCGTAAAGCCGTTTTCCAGGACGAACAGTGCCTTCAGGCCACCCCCGAGATCTTCGGCGCCTCTCAGGCCCCAACGATTGCTTTGCATCATGGCGTCGGTCAACTTGACATTGCTGTGACCGCCGGTGTTGCTGCTATAGCTAATGCCTTCATCCAGCAGGCCGTATAGGTTCACGCTGCTTTGCGCATGTGCTGCGGTCGTGCCGAGTGCTGCAAGCAGCGTGGCAGACAATACCTTGTACTTCATCAAGACTCTCCATAACTGAGTACTCCTCGCAAACAGGCAGTGTCTGCGGGAGACGAAAGTCTAGCCTTGTATACATAGTGAATTTTTTGAAATATGGACACCGTGTGTTTTATGCAAATATGTCAAACATGTAATTTTCACGTCACGGAGCTAACGCCAGGAGTGGTGTGTGGACGGCTTGATAAGTAGGGACCTTCACGTGGCGAATTTTGATGAGCGCGGTGATCATCCTTTAACCGCCTCGGCGTCCCTGAAGGTAATGCCTTTCAGCAACCGCCTGATCTTCTGGGCCATTGATCCGGCGTCGGGTGTCCCTCTGCTGGTCGCGACCGAACTGGATGCAACGCGCGATCCGCGAGGGGTTTTGATGTGATGGACGACTCCTATTACGCAGCGGGAGGTTATGCCAGAGTGGGAACCGCAATTACGATCGAACATCTGGGTGGGCGGGCACCGTGAATTGAAAGATCGCGCCGCGAGGCTCGTTCGCGTTCGCCCACAATCGGCCGCCGTGTGCCTCGATGATCGAACGGCAGATCGACAGCCCCATTCCCAAGCCGGTGGGCTTCGTGGTGTAGAACGAGGTGAAAACATGCTCGGGGGTGCTGTCCGGGGCAAAGCCCGGCCCCGAATCGCGCACCGTTACAAGTACGCGGTCAGCGTCGGCGTTTCCCGTGCTGATCAGCACTTCCCGCGCGCCATCGCTGACCTCGCCCATAGCCTCGATTGCGTTGATGATCAGGTTCAGGAGGACCTGTTGCAATTCGACACGGTCTCCCTCGACGAAGGGCAAGCCGTCTGCAAGTTGCGTCCGCACCGAGGCGCCGTGCTTCACGGTTTCGCCACGGGTGAGCTCGATCACCTCGTGGATCGCCTTGTTGATATCCACCGTTTCCTTGCGTGGTGGCGCCTTCCTGATGAGTTGACGGATCCGGCCGATCACGTCCCCCGCCCGATTACCGTCGTTGACGATACGGTGGAGCGCCTGCCGCACCTCCTCGAGGTCTGGCGGCTGGGCGCCCAGCCAGCGCAGCGCAGCAGCGGCGTTGGTGACCGTTGCGGCGGTCGGTTGGTTGACCTCATGCGCGATTGAGGACGCGAGCTGGCCCATGGTGGATACGCGGTTCGCATGCTCCAGTTCCGTCTGCACTTCACGATAGCGCCGCTCGCTCTCGCGGACCTTTCCCTCCGCCTGCTTAAGCTCGGTTAGATCGAGCACGAAAGCGACACCCGCGCTCCCACCTTCCTCGAAGATCGCTGCCCCGGTCAGCACAGGCACACGCCTGCCATCCTTACGGAAATACTCCTTCTCGAACGGTTTGAGGGTCCCGGTACTCTTAAGTTCTGCCAGGGCATGTGCGCTGCGGTCGCGTGATTCCGGAGTGGTCAGCTCCGTCCACCGCACGCGACCCGCGACGAGATCGTCACGGTCGTATCCCACGATTCGTAGAAACGCGTCATTGGCCTCGAGAATTGCACCTCCATGGTCGCGGATGACGATCCCGATGATGTTGGCGTCGACCAAACGCCGGATTTGAGCCTCGCGTTCCGCGAGGTCGCGGTATAAGCGGGCATTCTCCAGCGCGATCGCCGCCTGCGAGGCGAGCAGCTTCAACACGGCGATGCGGGCCGGTGCGAAGACGTGGGGCATCAGATTGTTTTCGAGGTAAAGCACGCCGGTTAGCCTGGCCTGATTCATCAGGGGCAGGCAGAGAATCGAACGGGCACGATGCTGATGGATGTAGCGGTCCGTCGCAAACGGGGGCTGGGCCGCGGCATCGTTGAGAATGACGCTCTCCCGGGTGCGCAGGACATGATAGAGGACCGACTCCGGCAGCACCGCCGCAGTCACCGGCTTCTCGCGCAGCTGCACCTGGGTCGTGTCGCCGCCGGTCGTCGCTTCTGCTGCTATCCGTTGTTCGCCGCCGTCTGGAAGAATCAACAGACCCCGCTCCGCACCGGCCTGTTCAATCGCCGTGCGCATGAGCGTATCGATCAGCCTGTCGAGGACGATGTCGCCCGAGATGGCCTGCGATACCTTGATCACAGTCGTGAGATCGAGATGTTCGACCGGCGCGCCGATTGTGCCCGTCAGGCGGGGCGCGGGCTCTTCCACGCCAAGGTGCGGATACTTCTCCTCAAGTTGCCGCGCCTTCGCGTTGGCTCCCCAACGCAGGTAGCAGTAGTGGGCCTGCCGCAGATACAGGCACCGAAACTGTTCGAAGCCGCGCGCGGCGTAAAAGCGCGCGGCCACTTCGTACGCGATAGCCTCGTTCTGGAGGAAGCCATTGTCCCGCGCCGCACGGATCGCCTGTTCGTAGAGGCGCATCGCCTCGACATCGCGGCCTTCAAGGCGAGCGATCTCAGCACCTACCAGCGCCGCGCGGTCCTCGAAATTCTCAGGACAGTTGTCCGCCCAAGCCCGGAGCTGGTTATGGTGGGCAGCGACAACGTGCAGGTGCTGCTGTCGCTCGCCGGCCGGTTCGCGGTCGCAACAGGCGGCATGGGACAGCGCACAGTAAAAGCGATGATCGGCGGCCGTGAACAGCAATCGCAAGATGCCCGGGTGCACCTGTTCCGCTCTGGATGCCGCATGGACGGCAGCGGCAAAGTTGCCGGCATGGAAGTGGGCCTGCAGCTTTTGGATATGGTAAAGGCAATCGATCCACGCGAACTGCGGGTCACTTGCCAGACGTGTTTGGACCTGGACCTCGTCGAACTGGTCATCATTGAAAGAGCCGAATGTCGAAGTCAAGCCGCGCAGCATCCGGACAAGCCCGAGGTACGATGCGATGAGGTCGACGTGGTGCCCCAACTGCATCTTTTGTGCGAATGCGAGACCGCCCTCGGCTTCGCGTTGGACCTCAATGAGAGGCGTGCCCGCTGCGAGAAGATTGTCGATCAGGTAGAGACCCCTGTACCACCCCATAAACAGCAGATCTCCGCTCCTGTTCGCAATCTCGTACCCACGGCGCAGCACATCGCGTGCACTCCCGACCTGCCTTGCGAATGGAATCAGGTGACTTCCAGCTGCCATATAGGTCCGGGCCTGGAAGCGCGTGAATCCGCGTCGCTCTGCCAGTTCGCAGCCAAGTTGCCCCAGGCGATAGGCCGACTCGTGGTCGCCGAAGTGCGCGCTGGCGACGCAGCCAAACCATGCGTAGGTCGCGCACGAAGCGTCGCTGTTGCCCCGCTCCAGGCTGAGATTGACCGCCCAGCACATGGCGAGGGGATAGAGGTTCCTTTCCGTATGGAATGCAGGCGACACGAGCTTGGTCAGGACGTCCATCGTCGCGAGAGATGCTGGATCGGCCATCAACGGCAGTTCGATCAGATCCTCGATGCTGCGGCGCCCGAGCTGGGACCAGAATCGCTTGTATTCGCGTCGCACGTCCTCCTCTGTCGGATGCGGCGACCAGTCGACCCCCAAATGCCGGAGATAGTCGAGGCCAACGGCAACGGCGCGGCCGCTCTGACCAAGCGCCGTGTAGAGGTCCAGAAGCAGGCCGGCGACCGACGCACGCTCGATGGTCGTTGCAGCCTGAGGCGAAAGCGCGTTCAACCGGTCTTCTGCGACTGTCCGGGCACCGCTGAGGAACTCGCATTCGGCCCGGTTTAGCTCCAGCGCAAAGATCAGCTCGTGCCGGCGCTCCCAACTATCCGTCGCCAACAGCGCCGCACCGGCATTGAGATAGGTGAGCGCCGAGGCGTGGGCGGTGGCCCCCTTGGCGCGCCTGCCCGCGGTCAGATTGAGCTCGGCGAGCTGGTCCCGCTCCTCTTGTTCGGTGATCAGCGCGGCGCCGCGGTTGAGCTGATTGACGATCTCGAAGATCGCCTCCTCCCGTTTCTCGGGGGGCGTCTGCGTCACCAGCAGCCTTCCAATCCGGAGATGGACCTCAGCCCGCAACGTTTCCGGAATCAGTGAATAGGCGGCCTCCTGCACCCGGTCGTGGATAAATCTGTAAGAGCCTTGCAGACGCTCGACCAGTTCCTGATGCACAGCCGGCCGTAGCGCCGCGTCAACCTGCAGCTTCGAGGCGCCGAGAACGATTGAAAGCATCGCGCTCGCGGCCACGTTGCCAAGGCAGGCGAGCTGCTGCAACGCCTGCTGCGCTCCGACCGGCAGGCGGGTCAACCTGCCGGCCATGAGGTCCACCACATTCTCGGTGTAACCCTTGGCGTGGATGCGATCGAAATCCCAGCACCAGCACGCCGCGTCATAGTCGAAGGTGAGTAGTGCCTCTTCGGCAAGCAAGTAAAGAAACTGAATCACGAAGAACGGATTGCCGGCGGTCTTCTCATGCACCAGATGCGCGAGCGCCGCGGCATGTTCCGACTTGCAGTGAAGCGCATCCGCAATCAACTTCTCTATGTGCTCATGGGCGAGCGGTACGAGCCTGATTTCCCCGATCGTGGCGCCAGTATTCCTGATGGCTTGAAGCTTGCCCATCAGCGGATGCGTGGCATCGACTTCGTTGTCCCGGTAAGCGCCGATCAGCATCAGGTATCGCAGATCCGAGCGGGTCAGCAGATCCTCGAGCAGTTCAAGCGTCGCAGCGTCGAGCCATTGCAGATCGTCGAGAAACAGCGCCAGCGGATGGTCCGGTCGGGCAAACACACCGATGAAGCGCCGGAACACGAGCTGGAAACGGCTTTGCGCCTGCTGCGGGTCGAGCTCCGGGACCGCGACCGGCTCACCGATGATGAGCTTCAGTTCGGGGATGAGATCGGTCATGAGCCGTGCATTCGGTCCCAGCGCCTCCAGCAACGCGCCGCGCCAGTTCGCCAGTTCGGCGTCGCTCTTGCCGAGAAGCGGCCTCACCAGACTTTGAAAAGCCTGCACCAGCGTCGAATAGGGAATGTCGCGTTTGTACTGGTCGAACTTGCCGGAGGCGAAGAGCCCTCGCGGCGGCACCAGCACCTTGTGCAGTTCATTGACGACCGAGGATTTGCCGATGCCGGAATAGCCGGAGACCAGCACCAGTTCGGGCGCGCCGCGTTTGACGATCCGATCGAACGCGGCAACCATGGTGTCGATCTCGCGCTCCCGTCCGTACAGCTTCTCGGGAATCAGCAGCCGGTCGGGTGTGTCGTGTTCGCCCAGCGGGAAGTCGTCGACCTGGCCATCGCGCTCCCAACTGGCAAGGCAGCGTCGCAGATCCTGCTCGACGCCGGCGGCAGTCTGGTAGCGCTCCTCGGCGGTCTTGGCGAGCAGCTTCATGACGATCCGGGAGAGCGCAGCGGGGACCGTCTCCAACCGCTCGCCAGGCGGCACCGGCTTTCTGGCGATATGGCAGTGCACCCATTCCATCGGGTCGGCGGCCGTAAACGGCAGCGCGCCAGTGAGCATCTGATAGAGCGTGACGCCGAGCGAATAGAGGTCGCTGCGCGAATCGATCGAGCGGTTCATCCGGCCGGTCTGCTCGGGCGCCATGTAGGCGAGGGTGCCGGCGATGGTCTCGGGTGGCTCGGGCGCCCGCCGTTCGCGCGGCAGCCGCGAGGCGATGCCGAAGCCGGTGAGCCGCGCGTGTCCGTCCGCGCAGTCTACGAGGATATGAGCGGGCTTGAGATCCTTGTGGACAAGGCCGCGCTGGTGCAGCTTGCCCAGCGCCGCGGCGATGCCAACCGTGAGGCGCAACACGCTGCCCGCTTCCATGGGCGCGCCAAGCAGCCGAGCGAGCGGCTCGCCGCCCGGATCCTCGAGCACCAGTAGCGTCCGGCCCACTTCGCGAACCAGTTGCATTGGCCGCACCGCCCACGCGCCATCGAGTTCGTCTTTCAGTCCGAATTCATGAGCAAGACGATCGACGCTCGCCGGTGGCGGAAGTTCGGCGGCGGCCCGCACCATCAGGACGTTTTCGCCGCCGACATCGCCCGGGCGCTGTCCTCGACAGAAGACGAGGTCGCCGTCGTCCCACAAGATTTGAAGTCTCTCGGCGCTGGGAGCGATGTGTCGGGCTATCTGCCGCACCCTGCCGCTTTTGACGACGAGCGTCATTGATGCCTCCGGGGGAGATAGCAAATCGATACGAACAGGCGTCAATGGTGAAATCAATATTTTATCTACCTGCGATAATACAACGATTTCATCACCGCAAAAATGTATTTTATACGCGCTAATTTATCACGTACTTAGATTTCCTTCACAGCCGACAGCCTTGCCACGCTGAGGCGGTTTCATTAGAAGTCGATGCAGAACTGATGGTGGCCGTTGAACGCCACGCATGCTGCCGGGATCCAGGCCGCGAAGCGACTGGCAGGCAGAAATGGCTAATCGCATGGGGCTTGCATAAGAATGTCGCTTGCCTGCTATGGGCCTGCACAGCGGCAAGCGCATCCCGATGCACTGAGAGCGGGTGACTGACGTGAATCGTTGATGGACAGGCCGGCGCGTGCACCAGTTGGGGTGTCGTGTTTGAGTTGTGCCGTCGGCCCGCTCGCAACCGCGAACCGATCGACGGGCAGACCCTCGACGTCCACGTATTCCGCGGCTTGCGCCTTTTTTGATCTATGGATTAGGTCGAGTACTGTCTTCGACGAGCTTCCGGTCAGATTGAGACCAACGGTTCGTCGCGGGTGCACTGAATATGAACTTCACATCGGAGTCGAGGAGGGCGCTCGGCTCTTCTCCATAGCGGCCAGTCGAATCCATGCCGAGCCACGGCTTGCGAACGGCCGCAAAGGCTGACCGATTGCCGACCTTCATGGCAAAGCGAAAGACCGTTACATCTTGATTGTTTTGCAAGAACTCCCCCGAGAGCCAAGACTTTCGGCCACCCGAGCCGGCGCGCTCATACGTTCGTATGATTTTCGCCCACCAGTTCGTGCTCTACGCTTGGTGCAATAAGCGCGCACGGGTAGCCGCATTTCCGCGCTCTGTCCGTTGCGCCCCATTCCCCGAGGGTAGAGGTGAGCGAGTTGCGTGTCCCTCGGATTGCTTCCATTGTCGACGACGACGAGGCCGTCCGCCTTGCCACCGCGAGCCTGATTCGTTCGTTAGGCTGGGACACGCGCGTCTTCGCGTCGGCAGAGGAGTTTTTGGCGTCCGCGAGCGTCGCAGAAACGACATGTCTGATTTCCGACGTGATCATGTCGGGCATGTCCGGCGTCGATCTGCACGATCGCCTGCTGGAACTTGGGTGCGCTCCGCCCACCATTTTGATGACAGCCTTTCCGACCGCCGTTCTGCAGGCGAAAATCCACGCAAAAATCGAGGGGAACAGTGTGCTGGCGTTCCTCGAGAAGCCTGTCGACACCGCCGCCCTGGCACAGTGCCTGACGCTCGCGTCCGGCGGGTCATAGCGCGTCAAGCGCTCGGGAGTGCACGAAGCAGCGAGTTGAACCCTCTCAAATGAGAATGTAGAGAGCAAAAGCGCGGCGGACAGCGCGCACCGTCACAGAAGGATCAGGATCACTTCAGGTGATGCGGTTCGATCCCAAGGGCTTCCGCCTTTCGCACGAGATCTGCTAGGGAACGCGCTGCCATTTTTTTCATTGCCTGCCCGCGGTGGGTCTTCACGGTGATTTCGCTAAGATTCATCTCCGAGGCAATCTGTTTGTTCATCAGGCCGGCCACCACGAATCCCACTACCTCTCGCTCCCGCGATGTCAACGAGCCGTAGCAGCCCCGAAGCGCCGCGATGGATTGTTCGGCCGCGCGGCGCGCCGCATCGCGCGTCAACGCATTCGAGACTGCGTCCAGCATGTCCTGATCGCGAAAGGGCTTGGAAAAAAAGTCGAGCGCTCCCGCTTTCATGGCCTTGACGGACATTTCCACGTCGCCATGGCCTGTCATGAACAGAATCGGCATTTGGAGGCCGCTCTTCGCCACTTCTTCCTGAAAGGTGAGGCCGCTTTCGCCGTGCAACCTGACGTCGAGAATCAGGCAACTGGGCGCGTCGTACTTCTCGAAGGCGAGAAACTCGTGCGACGATCTGAACGTCTCGACGCGTAGCCCGACTGAGCGAAGCAGGGCGCCCAGCGCGAGCCGAACGGCCTCGTCATCGTCGACTACATAAACCACACATGGCTTGCTGCCGCCGGCGCTGCGGGTCGACGTCGAATGCGGTTCCAAAATCATCTACTCCCCTTCCGAATCGACAAAGTGCGCGGTGACGTTGAACATCGCGTGCCCGGAAGTGCGCCGAGCGAAGGCATAAACCACTTTCCGTAAATCGGCGCGTCCAGACAACGTCATAGTACCTACAGACCTGAATTTCCCTGTCACCTGTTTAACTGCCGACAGCATTGCAATCTGCCAATTTGTCTAACGTTGTTTGCCGCCGGCGAACACCTGGCGCAATCCTTGTGACGGAGCCGGGCTGCGCCGCAAATGAGCGCCGCGGCTGGAGCTGCGATCTGCGCGCGTCAGCCCGGCTGAACGTACGGTACCGCACTCCGTCGTATTTGGCGAGCTATACGCAGGTATGAGTTCTCAACGTCTATGCGGCAGCGGCGCCAACCTTTCGTAGGATGGATTTGCCAGTCAGGAGCGCGTATCTTCATTGCATGGCGGACGCGTCCGTACGGCGCGGGTACGTTGCTCTCATTGTCTGACGGGCGAATCAGTTGAGCCAGGCATGCGTCCATTTTTCACCGGCATCGCCAACAGGAGAATGCCTTGTGAATATCAAAGAAATCGCACGCGCTAGTGACGTCGTGGATCACAACAGGTTCTTTGCAGAATATGTGCCGATTCAGCCCGCAGCGGACGCTGCACATTTGTCGCCCGCACGGACCGTAACAGCGCTGATTTTCGCAATCTGTGGATGGTCGCTTATTGAAGCGCCGTTTGAGTGCGGCGCATCGAGCGACGATGCCTGGCTGTTGGCCGTTGTCGTGGCGAAATTGACCATCATCGCCGCGGGCGTTGGGGCCATTGAGGACGTTCGTTTCGCACGCGGAATCTTCGCCTTTATTTGCGGCACGAGCGTATTGGCAATCGCACCCGGGCTTCCGTTTGACTTCAAGCACTCCATTGCGATTTCCCTGCTGTCTCTGATCGAATGCGCCGGCAAGTCTGCTTTCGTTATCTTGTTCTGCACTGGGCCGATGCGCGAACGCAAGCTATCCGTGTCATGTCGTCCTCGATGCGCAGCATTAGCAGGCGCGTCGAAACAACCTTGCGACTCGCGGGGCTAACGGGATGCAATCTCGACGAATGGTCCGCTTTCTTGCACTCTGGTGCGTCAGGGTGGCCAGCGTGTTCCTTCTGGCGCTTCCGTTCGAGATACTGATGCGCGTGGTCCAGTGCCGGGTGTGATCTGCACTGCTACGACCCGATGGCAACCTTCACCTGATCAAAGGAGAGCGGAGAACGCGGCGCAGGAGGCGCCGCCTCCGCGGCCATCAGCGCAAACGAGTGGACCTGCGGTTACCTTTGATCGCGTCGAGCCGAGGCGGAACCTCGCGCGCGGCGATACCGGACTCAACAATGCATGCAAGGCGCTCGAGAGTGCCGATCCGCCAGGCATCGATGCCGAGTGTCACATGCACCGCGAGCGCGTCGATGTGCATGGCGGACCCAACTCGCGCATCCACTGACGCTCGCGGAACGGTGCATTTTCGGCGCGCAGCATCAGCGCACCAGGCCGCAGCAGATTGTTCCATTCTTCGACCAACGCAACTTGACTGCTCGGCTCAGCGTCTTCGGCGCCATGGAAGTCCGTTCCCTCGAAGTGAGAACGCGGAGACATTCCGCTGTCCTCATGTATTCGGATACGGGGCTAGGATGCATCGACGTCGGGTCGACCGCCGTTCAGGTTCAGGAAATAGAGACGCCAAGCAAGTGGCCGACGCCAAAAGTAAATGCTGCGGCCAGAAGACCGATGATGATCTGACGGAAACACGAAAAAAGAGCGCTACGTCCATTAAAGAGCGATGTGAAGACGCCGATGGACGCCAAAGCCAAAGTGCTTAGCACTATGCACTGAACGATTGCGCCGAAACCATGAGCCCACAAGAACGGCATCGTTGGAAAGATAGCCCCCACCGAGAAAAGACAGAAAGACACGCCCGCTGCCGACCACGGATTACCACCTAGATCCGCCGGGTCCAGACCTAGCTCCTCACGTGTCAATGTATCAAGCGCATTGTTCTTGTCACGCATCATATGTGATGCGACACGCTTCGCCTCATCTGCATCCAAACCTTTAGCGCGGTAAATGAGCACGAGCTCGTGCTCTTCCGCCTCAGGCGTTGTCTCGAGTTCCTCGGCCTCCCTGGCAATCTGGTTGCTAGCCAGTTCACGCGCATTGGTCACGGACAGCCATTCACCAAGCGCCATCGAGCATGCTCCGGCAATCAACCCGGCCAGCCCCGTAAAGAGGATCGCCCTATTGCCGGTTCCCGCACCAGCCATGCCCATAATGAGGCAGAAATTGGAAACCAGTCCATCGTTCGCACCCAGTACGGCGGCGCGCAAATCGTTGCCTGACGATACGCCCTTGTGCCAGGGTTCTGCCGCTGCGATGCGCGCCCCTTGTGACATTTTCGGGTCGCCACCGCTGGCGAGCTGTTGAACGACGGCCGCGTGGCGATGTTCGTCGGCCGACATGCTGCCAGCGTCTGGCTGGCCTTGGTACTTGTTGCGATCCGCATACTCGGCAGCAGCTAATGTGGGCAGCACAAAACCTGCGCCAATCAGCCGTACAAGCGCTTTCATCAGGCGCGTTTTCACAGCAAGACCGGTTCCGTGATACCGGTCGCCATTGACCTTCAGCTTGTCGGCCCATACCTGTGCGTGCTCACGCTCCGATTTTGCCAGAGTGCCGTAGATCTCTTTTCGCGCATCGTTGTCCTCAACCTTCGCCAGGGTTTCGTACAACTCAGCGCTATGAAGTTCGTCGGATAGGTTTGCGCGATATCGTTTCAATTCGTGTTTCGATGCCATGACATGTCCTTGAGCTCTAGCGGTCACTCGCGCGACGGCCGCCGCGGCGCGAGTTAAGGGGAATCGATGTAGACGGCGAGGATCATCGCGGATGCATTCGACGGCCTGCGGCGGCCTGGACCCGGTCGATAGATCACATCGCTGCGTTGTATCGGCAAGCCACTCAGCGCGCAGACTCCCACCCGTCTCGCAACCCTCTTTTGCCATGTCTGATATCCATAATTGCAGCTCGTAGGGTCGCGCCATGACAGGATCACCGACACGGCGCTCAGCCGATCGAGAATCTCGATCGTGGCATTGAGCCCGTAATCGTCCTCCAGAGCAGGAGCGCGGAAGGGACGCGGACTGCACCGCGCGGGCTGCGGCCCCTTGTCATGGTCGCCACCGCAAGCGCCGAGCGAACAGGTAATGTGCAGCCAGCGCGACGCGTATTCGTTCGCCGGCGTGGCGACGTAACGCGAGCCAGACGAAGACGGATCACGTCCGCGCGCGAGCACTGACGGAGCAGCATCGGGGGGCGACGATACATACGTGTGTTTGCTCATTGCATTCTCCATCGGACTGGAAAAAGCTGAAAAAATTGGCGACGCCAGGTAACCGCTTCGCTGTCACCGGGAAGATGCACGCTATCTCGGAAGGGTTTCAGTGCCGGGTGGATGTGGACTGGCCCGATTGACTGTTACTGAAGGCAAACGCGGCTGAACTCTACTGTTCTTCGATAGACGTTTTTGTTGAGCCGACAGACGAATGTGTACTCGTCGTAGGCGTTGCTGCCGATAAAAATCTTAGGTACACAGGGCGTTCGACATGGCTGGCTCCCGAATGAAAGACGCGCGGTCCATGGAATCAAGATAGGCGGACGGCCTCAAAAAAAACATTCTACGAACGGTTGGCGCGGTCCTCCGCGAGCAGTAGGGACCTCATACGTTTGCATAACGGACTATCTATAGGGATCGACAGTGCGCATCCGGTTAGTGTGGTCGTAAAGATCGAACTTCCCCACCTGGCCAGCTGCTTGATCTCGCCCATGAATGATGCTTTCGGCTCTTTCTTGCATTCGTCAACGACTAAGGCGACAGGACGTGCGGTGTCGACCACGATCTCATCGGTTTCTTTTACACCGAGCCGGCCGACGCTGGCGGCCCAATTGACCAATATGCTTGTAATTGTCGTCAGCGCCACGAAGTCTTTGCGTTTCATTCTGCCTGGTTGCACTTTCGTGGGTGATTCGCGAGCGCGAGAGGTGACGGGCCTAAGAACCCTTACCCTCTAATGAACGAAGGGGCTGTTAACCATCGATGAATGCTGTTAACCTTTTCATTGTTTCGACGACGAAAAGGACATGGCCAAGCCAATACTCGACGACGAACTGTGGGCACTCA
>NZ_CAJHCR010000027.1 GCF_904848585.1 Paraburkholderia kirstenboschensis | reverse complement strand
TACGACTAGGCAGTGATGCCCGGGGTGTGTCGAATGGGTAATCGTCGCAGTCGGAGGTAGCGGACTACCCTTCCCTTGCCGACCTGGTTTGTGGCGAAGCGATTGGTCGGGCGATCGACAGGCCCGAACCATCGTACGGCAGCAGCAATCCCTTTGGCTGTGTTAACATCGCCGCGGCCTCGTGCATGTGATTGATCACCGAGGTTATCTCGAACATGGCCTTCGGTGGAACGGCGCCGGTCTCGCGGACGATCCATTCCATCAACTCCGAAGTACGGCGCTCGGTGATCTGTGCCGCGCGCCGAAATATCGCAGCGCGTTCGAGCAGCGGCTTCGCCGCCCAAGACTTCTGCGCGTTCCGCGCGATGGCAGCGGACTTGCGTATGTCGTCGGCCGACGCTCGTCCTACGCACGCGAGCTCCTCGCCGGTTGCGGGTTCCGTTACACGCAAGACGTTGGTGGCCTTGGACCACTCCCCGGTGAAGAGTGCTTCACTCCATGCCTTCGGTCCCATCTGCAATTGAGCGTTCATCGTAATGTCCTTACGGTAAAGGGGGCGTTCAAGCGAACTTAAGCACAGGCTTGATCGTCTCCCCTGTATGACTGTCACGAATCGCTGTCTCGATATCGGCGAATGGATAAAAGCGGATCAGTTTGTCGAATGGGAAACGGCCTTCGCGATACCAGTCGATCATGCGGTTGATGAAAGTCGTGGCATCGTGACTATCGCCCTCGATAATTCCCCTTAGCTTGCGCCCCATCAGCAGAAAAGTCGGGTCGACTGACACACGCATGTCCGGACTTACTCCGGCTAGCCAGGCGCAAGTGCCACGCGGAGCGGTGGACGCCAGCGCGGTTTCCATCACTTCTTGGTTGCCGGTTGTGTCAAGCGAAAACTCGACGCCGGCTCCTGTTATCTTCATGATCTCAGTCAACACGTCCTGGGTTTTCCCATTCAGCGTGTGGGTCGCCCCCAGGTCCCGCGCCAGTGCCAGTCGATCGTCCGATAAGTCCACCGCAATGATTGTGGCTGCGCCCGCCACCTTCGCGCCCATCACCGCGGAGAGTCCCACTGTGCCCGCTCCGAAGACTACGAATGTGGCCCCCAAGCCAATCTCGAGTGAATTCACTGCAGCCCCAGCCCCGGTCTGCACCCCGCACGCCAGCGGACCGAGAATTTCGAGCGGCACATCCTTCGGAACCTTTACGATATTGCGTTCGCCGCAGATTGCATAAGTGGCGAAGGACGATTGTCCAAAGAAGAGCCCATTGATCTTTTCGATACCCTTCGACAAGGGTGACGAGCCATCGCGCCGATTGCCATCGAAGTTCAGTTGAAGCAAGGAGTGACAGTAGGTGTGGTCATGGGCGACGCAACTTGGGCAATTGCCGCAGTACGTGTAGGTCATCACGACGTGGTCGCCAACCTCAACCTTGCTGACGCCTGCGCCGACTTTGATCACGACACCGGCACCCTCGTGGCCGAGTACCATTGGCATCGGCGTAGGCAGAATGCCCTCAAGTGCCGAGATGTCAGTGTGGCAAAGCCCAGTGGCCACCAGTTTGACTAGGATCTCACCCGGCCTAGGATCTTCGATCTCGATCGTTTCAATGGTCAGTTTCGACGGTGAGCGAGCGATGGCAGTCTCAATTTGCATTGAGAGTCTCCTTTTCAGTTTTGAAGGAAAGAACTACGGCACGGTGCCGCAGCGGAATTGAATCGTCCGAGAGATGGTTGCGTAGCAGGCCCCAGAGACCGCGGGGCTCAATCAGAATCACCACGACGGCCAGGCTACCGAGCGCAATCAAGTACCACACACCCAGATCCTGAAGGAAGTGGCGCAAGAGGAAGAAGACCACCGTTCCGAGAATCGGCCCCTCTAGGCTACCAATGCCTCCAATCACCGTGACGGACAACACGAAGATTGTCCAGTCCATCATTGAGAACGAAGACAGGTGAGAAATCCTCAAGGTCTGCAAGGTGACCAGCACGCCGACCATTCCAACAAAAGGCGACACAATTAGATAGGAAAGAGAGCGCGCGAACGGCAAATTTACCCCCGCGGTGACCACACCCTCTTCGTTGTCACGCATTGCGGAAAACGCCAGTCCGATGCGCGACCGCATAACAGCGTATATACCAACGAGAGTTGCCAGTGTTGTGCCCAACACCCGGTAATAGATCGTCATCTGTCGCGCTTCATTGGAAGATCCGAATTGCTTTACAAAGGCCGGCGAGACGATGCCAATCTTCACTGTTCGTTGCGCCGCCATTGTCGGAAGGCCCACAAGGTTCGAAGCGAGACCGGCCGAAATGGCCTGGATTAGACGCCTACGCTTTATCGCGTAATTCATGTTTGTCTCCGTTGGTGGTAGTGCATTGGCGTGAGGCCAACTATGCGTCGCGTGTCTTCAATGCAAATGCCGGGCCACGGTGGTGCCGGCCCCGCGAAACCAAGCAGTGACAAGCACTTAGGCGAAGTGCATGTGCGCGCGCGGACCCAAAAGTCCCACGTTGAGTCTCGTTTCGAGACAACAGGTCCAGAATCTGGAAAGTCGCGCTGACCATTCGCTACTTGCGGCATGGTACAAACCCTGCTATCAAGGCGCCGCTCAGCGTGGGACGATTTATAATGAAATTCCTCGCGTCACAGATATGTCACCCCGCGCTCCCGTTATTCCCTACCATCCAGAGTCAATCTGGAGAGCCCGCCGCGCCTTCTTTGATGAAGGCTGCGCCCGTCCTGAACAAATCGGTGATGCGCTGATTCGTTCGTGGATGCGCTGCGGAACGTTCGGCCGTAACGTTCACGAAAATGTCGAGTTCACACCGGTTCATCATATTGAGGTCACTCGGCTACTCGAGCGTCACCGTGTGCTGGTCAACGCGGCGCAACCGGAGCTTGCATCGCTTGCTCGTTCGGTGTCGGAAGCCGGATACGCTGTGTTGCTGACCGATGCGCATGGTGCGTCGCTTGTTGTTGATGGCGCGATCAATTCGCACGGTGCGCAACTGCGCCACGCGTTTCGCGTCGGTGTTGACCTATCTGAACAGGCGGTAGGTACGAGTGCAATGAGTGTCGCAATGTCCGAAGGGCGACCCACCAGCATCTGCGGTGCAGAGCACTATTTCGCAAAACCCATGTTCTCCATTGCTGTGCGGCACCTATTTTCGACCCTCAGGGCGATGTTATCGGTGCGGTGGATGTCAGCCACGATATGCCGGACATGCTTCAGAGCGCGTTATGGCTCGCTGAGCGTTGCGCACATCGAATCGAGCGGCGCTTGTTTTTGCGCCTGCCCGCCCGCCTACGTCTTGAAATTGACGTGGATGCGGGTGAAGCGACGGAGGGGGTATCGACGACCCAGGCTTGGCTGGCACTCGGGCAGGATGGCGAACTATTGGCGGCGAGCCGCAGCGCACAACGGCTTCTCGGACTGCCACAGCAGTTCACTCGTCTTGATTTCGAGGCCTTGTTCGGCGAGCGCTTCGATGGATGGCGGGGCCGGTGGCACGGCGCCGCGTCAGGCGCACCGCTCGTAGTGCACAACGGGATTCGCTTACGGGCGACCGCGATGTCAGGCACGCCAGCCGTGACTCCGACCGCGTGGCGATCCAGTGCTACGTTTTCGAATTCCCCGCCGATCCGGTCGGCCCCTTGCTTCGGCGACGCCCGCATCGAAATTGACTTCGCGCGCGCCCAGCGCGCGTTCCACGCAGACTTGCCAGTGCTGATTACTGGCGAGACAGGATGCGGCAAGGAAGTTGCCGCTCGCGCACTGCATACATCTGGGCCCCGTACCGAAGGTCCTCTTGTCACGCTCAACTGCGCAGCGATACCAAGCGAGTTGCTGGCAGCCGAACTCTTCGGCCATGTGGAGGGTGCCTATACGGGTGCGCGTCGCGGCGGTGCAGAGGGCAAGATCGAGGCAGCAAACGGAGGCACGTTGTTCCTTGACGAGATCGGAGACACATCCTTGCACCTTCAAGCGGCGCTCCTGCGGGTGTTAGATGCACGTGAAGTTATCCGTCTGGGCGAGAACAAGGCTCGGCCTGTCGATCTGTGTCTTGTTTGTGCGACTCATCACGATCTGCATTTAGCAGTGAAACACGGTCGCTTTCGGGAAGACCTGCTCTACCGGATTGCCGGTTATCAGTTGCACCTGCTGCCACTGCGCGAACGAAGTAACTTTGACGCAATTCTGGACACGCTACTGGCTCAGGCGGGAGAGACGCCATCCCGCGTATCCTCAGAACTACGGCTTGTGTTGCGCTCGGCACAGTGGCCAGGCAATGTTCGACAACTGGCGCATGCGCTGCGTCGCGCGTTAGCATTGGCCGGCCCCGACGTCAAACTGACTGCCGAGGACTTTGAAACTGTTCGAGGCCGCAGTTCGCCACAATGCGCACCACCCTCAGCGCATGACTTAATGCGCAAAGCGCAATTTCGGGCCATCAGTGACGCGCTGCAAGTTTGTGGCGGCAATGTGTCGGAAGCTGCTCGCTTACTCGGGATTGGCCGAGCGACGTTGTATCGCAAACTGGCCGAAAGAAGAGCGGAGCCGCCTGCCTGATTTCGGCGGCGGCAAGAGCGACTACTTCCTCTCGAAACGTACAGACGTTTGCGCCACGATCGGATGGCAGCATGCCTCGGGGACATCGTCCACAGAGGCACTCTCGTTGGCCGACATTTCCCGAAGTCGAAGGCAACGCATATGTTTGCGGCTTCGCAAACTGGATTTTGGACAAGCGAGACCGTCTAACTTACGGGTTCCTCGACTGGCAGCCGTCGCTAAACTGAGCACATCGCATTCGCGCGAGCACGTGATTGAGCAGGAATCGCAGGCAACGCGAGGGGATGGGGCCCAAGTTTCTCTCCGTTAGCGAAGCCGGGCTTTTCATGATTACTCGGAGCAAGGTTGCCGCCATCGAATAGACGAGCTAGGCGTATGCCGAAGCTAGACACCGCTCGCGGGAGGCGATTCCGTTGTCAATGACGTCACAGTCGTCGGACGTACCGGATTCGTGGAATCGGTACGAACTGTGGAAAGCAGCGTTGCTGCTCTCCCAGGGACGTCGTTCCGACGGTCGTTGCGATAGGCGTCGCTCGTCGTTCCGCTAACGGGTGCACTGATGAAGTTTAACTCGCCAGCCCATTTCTCCAGTTCGGTCCCAGCCGCCACTGGGCCTGAAGAGCAAGGTGCGCGACGTGGCGACGTGCCGCGCAGCCATATCCGGTTTCACATAAGCCATGTGATTTCTTCATTTCGCAGGATATAGCTGTAGGTCTCATACTGCAGAATGCCATCGGCCCAGAGGAACTGAATTACGGAACCGTTCTGTGGTAGCGGTCGCAAAGATGGCATGGGTGAATTAATCGTTCCACTTAGCGGACGACTCGCCCCTAACAATCGAGGAGGAGCAATGAGGCGTCTCGCGGGGAAGGTAGCGATCATCACCGGCGCTGGTGGTGGACAAGGGGCAGAGGAAGCAACGCTCTTCGCGGCCGAAGGTGCTGCAGTAGCGGTATGCGATGTAGCATTCGAGCAAGCGGAAGCTGTTGCCGAAAGCATCAATGCGAACGGTGGGAAAGCGCGAGCCTACGACCTTGATGTGTGCGATGCTGCAGGTTGGTGCCACACGGTCGAGGACGTCAACAGCTGGGCAGGGAACGTAACCGTTCTCGTCAACAACGCCGGCATCATCCTGCGCACAGGGGTGATGGACACGGATGAGGAAAAGTGGCAACACCTCCTCAACATCAACCTAACGGGTGCATTCCTGGGTATCAAGGCCGTGGTTCCTTCAATGAGAGCTGCGGGGGGCGGGGCCATCGTAAACATCTCGTCCATTGCTGGTCTGTCCGGCTACTACGACGCCGCCTACAGCGCGAGTAAATGGGGGCTTCGTGGTCTCACGAAGACGTCAGCACTCGAATTTGCAAAAGATGCTATCCGCGTAAATGCGATTTGCCCAGGCGTGATTGTCACCCCACTGAACGAAAACGCTACGCATCTCGAGCCGTTCCGCCGCATGACTCCGCTGGGCCGCCATGGAACCCTCTCCGAAGCTGCTCGCCTCGTACTGTTTCTTGCGAGCGATGATTCCAGCTACATAACCGGTGAGGAGATTGCGCTGGATGGCGGCCTGAACGCTGGAGCCGCGTTGCATCGAGTCATTGAAGAAGCAAACGCGCTCGCAAAGTAGAGCACGACCAAGCACTACTAGTGGTAGGGAATAAAACGGCGGAGCTTCGGCTCCGCCGTTCTATTTTCCCGGCTCGCCCTCAATGCGAGGTCTTTTCTTGCGCACGCTCAAACGCGTCGAGCTTGTCCATAAAGGCCGGTCTATAACGACGATTGATCGCGTAAATATACACAGCGCGGCCCCGCGTCTTTCTTGCAGATATCCATGTCAGCCCCGCCCGGGGCGGCTTTACCTTCCGCCGAGCAAGGCTCATCCCCGGCCCTTCCTTCCAGCTATATCTGACGGTGTATGGGCCAGAGCATTTAGTTATTTTACGGTCCTTTTTACAGCCCTTATAAACGAGCGGCCATCAGCGAACTGAGGTTTTGCCTGACCAGAAAGAGCGGGTACGACTATGCGTAACCGGATGCAGGCATTACCTCGACGAACCTCGTTGTTGCCACTCGATGCAGCAGTATTTGGCGTCGGAAAATCTCAATTCGACAATCCGGTCAACATACCAATAATGGAGACAACTCGTGCAACAGAAAGTCAAACTTGCGGCAGTCGCCGCCGCAGTAGCGTCGTTCAGCGGTTCTGCGTTTGCCCAAAGTAGCGTGACCATCTACGGGATCATTGATTACGGCATCAACTACGTGAACAACGCACAGGTGGCGCAAGCTGGCGCGCCGAACGGTCGTGTCAGTGGTCATCAATGGTTCAACAACAGTAGCATCCTTCAGGGGAACCGGCTCGGCTTCCGGGGCACTGAAGACCTAGGTGGCGGATACTCGGCGCTGTTCGTCCTCGAAAATGGATTCGATGTCGGGACAGGCAAGTTTCAGCAAGGTGGTGACCTGTTTGGCCGTCAGGCGTATGTCGGGCTGGCAACGCCCTATGGCAAATTGACTCTTGGGCGTCAGTATGACGAGATGGTGGACTACTTAGGGCCAATTTCCACTGCAGCGTACGTCGGGGCGTACGGCGACCATCCTAGCGATCTCGATAACGTTGGAAACGATTTCCGCGTCAACAATGCTCTGAAATTCAGTAGTCTTAAATACTCTGGATTTTCTTTCAGCGCTCTCTACGGATTCGGAAACAACGCATCGAGTTTCCAGACGAACAGCGTGAAGTCCTTCGGCGCATCCTACTCCTACGGCAAGTTCACGATTGCGGCCGCCTACCTTTATGCCAATTCGCCGAATCAATCCTTCTGGGGGAACAACGCGACGAGCTCCACGACCGGGAACAATCTCGGTTCAGTTACCGGCGTCACGAGCAACCCCATCATCGCGGGTTTCGCGTCTGCAAAAGGGCTGGAAACTTATGGTGCTGGGGCCATCTACATTATTGGACCAGTGACGAGTGGCTTCATGTACAACCGGATTCGATTTGACGACCTGGGCGCATCCAGCTCGGGCACGCTGTCTCTTACGAATCCGCTTGGATACACCGGCGACGCGAGCTTCGATAATTACTCCATGTACAGCACCTGGTACATCACGCCTGCCCTCTACGTCACTGGCGCGTACGACTACCTGACCGGTGGCAGCGTGGATGGCAAGCCAGGCGCGCGGTACCACACATTCAACGCAATCGTGACGTATTTCCTCTCGAAGCGCACGTCGCTCTATCTGAACGCGAACTATCAGCGCGCACTGGGCACTGATTCCACCGGCAAGGGTGCCGTCGCGTCGATGGTTGCGCTCACGCCGTCTAATACGGGAAAGCAGGTTGCGGTCCGCGCAGGCATCCGCCACCTCTTCTGAACCTCAGAGCCAAGGCAGGCGGGACTCCAGCGCATTTTTGCACTCGGTTTCCGCCGCTTTCATGTATATGAAAAACAGTATCGTTTAGACATTTTATTCATTGGTCGAGACATACCAACAATCGCATACTTCCTGGAAAGAGCAGCACAGCTGCTGACCATAAGCGTTGGAGACAAGCCTGCATCCTCAGCTCATCCCATCACCGCTTATGCACGCGACCCCGGCCCGGTAAGGCCGGCGACACCGGACTGACGTTGTGCTCCCGGTTCATTTCGATCGCGCCCAGCTCCCGCTTTTTGCCCAGAAACCTTTTCGTTGTGGAGTTGCAAGTGAGTCAGCCAAATTTCGTTCCTCCTTCGTACCCAATCGTTCAGTTCCTGGTGTCGAAAGGCACGGGATTGTCCATCCTCGCCGCGCTCGTCACACTGGCGGGTCTCGGCTACCTTGCTTTCGCTACCGCGACGCCCTGGCTTTACCCCGTGGCATTGGTTGGCGCTGTCGTTCTGCTGGTCTTGCTTCTTAGCTACGTTGAAGTTCTCAAGATTATCGCCGACACCCTTCTGCCGAAGTACTGAAGCTAACGGGTCGATATCAAGGAGACTGCAATGACGCGAGATTCAGAATACGACGTACTCGTTATAGGTGCGGGGCTGGCGGGACTCACGGCCGCGAACAAGGTAGCGGAGGGTGGATTGAGAGTCCGCGTTCTCGAAAAGAGCAGTGACGACGCATATCTGTGTAACAGCCGCTATACCGGAGGACTCTTCCACGTTGCGATGGACGACATGACAGGTGACCCATCATGGGTTCGTTCGAACCTGATGCGCGTCACACGCAACACGGCAGACCCGGCCCTTGCCGATGCTCTTACAAAGAACGCACGCCGCACACTCGCGTGGCTCTCGGCTCAGGGCGTCCGGTTTATCAAGGCTGGTCCGGATGGGCTGCGGCGTAATTCGTTGGCCCCTCCGGGCATGCGGCGGACGGGCCTTAACTGGCATGGGCGCTCCGGAGACGTGATGCTGCGTACCCTGGGGCAACGGCTCGCCGCCCGTGGCGGGCAGCTGTCACGCGGCATTAAGGCGGAACGACTGTCAATGGAAGACGGTCGATGCGTCGGAGTCGAAGTGTCGAATGGTGCCCATGGAGTGCAGCAGTTGCCGGCCCGCGCAGTCGTCATCGCTGACGGTGGATTTCAAGGCAACCTAGAACTGCTTCGACGTTTCATTTCGAAGCGGCCGGAGCAGTTACTGCAGCGCAATGCGCAATCGGGACAAGGTTCTGGACTGCTCATGGCTGAGGCGGTCGGAGCGAAGTTGATAGGCACTGACCGCTTTTATGGTCACGTTCACGACCTCAAGGCAATGACGAACCCTGGGCTGTGGCCATACCCGGTCGTCGATTCCCTGACCACCGCAGGCATGGTTCTCGACGGTCGCGCCCAGCGTTTTTGCGATGAGGGTCTCGGTGGCGTCTATATCGCGAATGCAATTGCCGGACTCGATGACCCACTCACTGCCGTCGTTGTCTTCGACGACGCAACGTGGAACGGTCCGGGACGCGACTGGATTTTGCCTGCGAACCCGAACATGGTGAACGCTGGCGGCGAACTCATTTCCGCAAAGACTTTTCAAGAACTCGCCCGCAAGCTAAACCTCGAACCTGCGGCACTCCAAGCGTCAGTGGAAAGCTTCAACCGAATTTGCGAAACCGGGCAGGCAGACGGACAGCCGCCTCGCACCACGACCGTGTACAAAGCGTGGCCGGTCCGGACCGGTCCGTTTCACGCTGTCAAACTTTGCGCGGGCGTCACATACACGATGGGTGGAATTGCTACCGACGCGGAAGGTCGAGTTCTCGATAACTCGGGTGAACCGATTTCCGGACTGTATGCGGCGGGAGCGTGTACCGGTGGCCTTGAAGGACAAGGCGGGGCAGCTGGCTACTCGGGCGGTCTTTCGAAGTCGAGCGTATTCGGGATGCTGACTGGAGAGTCAATCATCCGAACCTTGGGCAGCGAACAAACTGCGGGGGCCCGCGCTCTCGCCGGCGTCTAGGAGACGGCTATGACCACCAACACGAAATGGGACCGGGAAGTTGACCTACTCGTTTTAGGCGCTGGCGCCGGCGGAATGACCGCGGCGCTCGTGGCCTCGCTGGAAGGCCTGACGCCTTTGGTTATCGAGAAATCACGCCAGGTTGGCGGAACGGCATCTACCTCGGCAGGCTCAATCTGGATTCCCGGCAACCGTCAAAGCCTCGACGCAGGATATCCAGACTCGGCAGAAGCTGCCCACGTCTACATGGAGAAGCTGAGCGGGAGGCGGGATGACTCAGGTCTGCGTCAGGTCTATCTTCAGACCGGGCCGCAGGTAGTCGACTACCTTCGGGCAAAGTCCGATGTGCGTTTTAACCCATGCGGAAAGCATCCGGACTATCGGGACCTCGATGGCGCCGCCGTTTCAGGTCGTGCACTGGTCCCTGAAAATTTCGACGGCCGTCTTTTAGGCGCTGACTTTGAACGCGTTCGCCCGCCCATTCCCGAGTTCATGGTTCTCAGCGGGATGATGGCCGGCAAAGAGGACATTCCCAGGCTGCTGGGCCGCTTCAAGACCGTGTCAAACTTCATGTATTCGGGAAAGCTCTTCGCCCGCTATGTGTTCGACCGAACCCGATACTCACGCGGCACGCGCGTGGTCATGGGCAATGCGCTTGTCGCGCGACTCTTTTACAGCCTGAAAAAACGGAAGGTAGAAATCCTCTTCGAGTCCACGGTCACTGAACTGGTTCGCGATGGAAATGCGGTAATTGGCGCCGTGGTCCGAACCGGGTCTGGAAACCAACGCGTCCGGACTCGTAAAGGCGTGGTTCTCGCTACTGGGGGTTACGGTCACAACAGGGAGTTGCGCAAGCAATTCATGCCGCGCCCTACTCCGCAACATTCTGTCGCCAGCGAAAGCAACACGGGCGATGGCATCACCTTGGGCCTGAAATACGGCGCAAGCGTGAGGCCTGAAGAGCATGGAGATGGTGCATTCTGGACGCCGGTCTCAATTACGCGGCGTTCCGACGGAACGAAAGGTCTCTTTCCTCATCTTTCGCTTGACCGCGCAAAGCCCGGTCTCATTGCTGTGAATAGCGCGGGCAAGCGTTTCGTCAATGAAGCAGCTTCATATCATGACTTCGTTCAGGGCATGTATGCATCGCACCCGGTGTCGCCAACAATGCCGGCATATCTCATCTGTGAAACCGGCTTTATTACGCGATACGGACTGGGTGCCATCTACCCCGGCACCAGGAACCTGTCGAAGTTCGAGAGCTCCGGATATCTCATAACGGGTTTGACGCTTGATGTGCTTGCGGGGAAGCTGAAGATTAGGCCCGATGCGCTGCAGGAAACGATTGAACGATATAACCAGTTCGCACGCAATGGCAAAGACCTCGATTTCGGGAAGGGTGACACAGAGCTCAATCGGTTCAATGGGGACCCGAAGGTGCGCCCAAATCCGTGTCTGGCTGAAATCAGGCAAGGACCGTTCGCGGCAGTCGCGGTCTACCCCGCGGAGATTGCGACCAGCACGGGGTTGCGTACCAATGGTGACGGTCAGGTTCTCGACGAAAAGAACCGCGTCGTAGCGGGCCTCTACGCCTGCGGTAATGACATGGCGTCGGTCATGCTGGGTACGTATCCCGGCCCAGGCACGACGCTCGGCCCGGCCCTCACATTCGGATATCGGGTCGCGATGAATGCGGCGGGTAAATCCGACCTTGCAGTCACCGGTACGCAAATTGGTCTGCGCTTGCTGCCGACCCTACAAAAAGTCGGCAACTGAGAGCACGAGAACGCCTCGGTAGAGCCGATTCAATGAGTCGAGCATCGAAGGAGATAGCCTTGCATAGAGATTTGCACACGAATGGGATGCGTCAGGAATTCGCTGACGTAATCGTTGTTGGAGGCGGTGGCTCCGGACTCGCTGCGGCTTGCTCTGCGGCGAGTGCCGGAGCCAAAGTAATCGTTCTTGAAAAGAACCCTCATCTGGGCGGCACGACTCGACTGTCGATCGGGTCGATTACTTCCACTGGCACCCCGTTCCAGAAACGCAAGGGACTAGTGGACACGCCGGACGAGCATTTCAGCGACATGTCATTGTTCCTGCCGCCGGAACTCGAATCGAAGGAGAATCTCGAATTGCGTCGCGTTCTCGTCGACAATATCCCCGAGACCTTCAAATGGCTGCTTAGCATCGGACTCAGCTTCTACGGTCCAATGCCGGAGCCCCCGCATCAGAAGCCAAGGATGCACAATGTGTTGCCGAACTCGCGCGCATATCCCTACTACCTTTCCCGGGAATGTAAGCGTCTCGGTGTCGACGTGCGCCTAAGTGTGCGTGCGCAATCACTCGTGGTCGATGACCACAAGGTTGTCGGCATCGTGGCTAAGGATGCGTCTGGAGCAACCGAATTTATCGCGCGCGGTGGTGTCATCCTCGCCAGTGGCGACTTCAGCGCAAGCCCTGCGTTGAAGAAGGTCAATCTTCCTCATGTCTCACACGTTGACGCCATCAATCCGATGAGCACAGGCGACGGTCACGTGATGGCTGAGACAGTCGGAGCATGGATTCGAAACCCGGATGTGATGTGGGGACCGAGTATGCGGTTCAAGGCGCCGGCGAAAGACACGTTACTCAGGAGACTGCCGCCGCACCGTCTCATCACCGCGCCCATGCAGTTTGCCCTGACCAACCTGCCGTTGTCCTTGTTCCGGCCGTTCATTACCAAGTTCATGACTGCATCGCTCGCGCCTGAGCCATCCCTGCTCAGGGCAGGTGCAATTCTGGTGAACCGTCGCGGCGCCCGGTTTGCGGACGAGCTTAACAAGCCGGAGTTGCAGGTATCCAATCAGCCGAATAAAGAAGCCTTCCTCGTATTCGATGACCGGGTAGCGCAGATGTTCGAGAAGTGGCCCAATTTCGTGTCGACGGCCCCGGGGATTTCGTACGCTTATCTCGACGACTACCGACGTACACGGAAGGATCTCTACCACAAAGCTTCGACGGTAGAGAGGCTTGCAGAAGACATCGGTGTTGCGGCCGCGACCTTGCGCTCGGCCATCGACGAGCACAACGCGAAGCTCCAGCCAGGCAAGTCGACTGGTGACCAGCGGCAGCCCGTATCGAGAGGCCCCTTCTATGCGCTCGGCCCCGTGCAGAGCTGGATTGTCTTCACGGAAGGCGGTCTAGCCGTGTCCCGAGACCACGAGGTTATAAATCGCACGGGGGACCCGGTGCCTGGACTGTACGCGGCGGGTTCAGCTGGGCAAGGTGGGGTGATTCTCGCCGGACATGGTCATCACATCGGATGGGCGATGGTGTCGGGGCGCCGCGCGGGACGTTTTGCGGCTGAGCGTGCTGCGTCGACGAAGTTAGCAACGGCAGGAACGCGTGTCTGAGCAGGCAGCGGGTAGGAATCGATGACCGGCGCGAGCACGATTGATCCGCGCTCGCGCGGCGGGTATTAGCTTCGAATTCTAGATGCCGCGCCCGCCCGAAAGGTCGTAAACCGCTCCCGTTGAGAACGAACACTCTTCGGAGCAAAGCCATGTTATGAGTGCCGCAGCTTCGTCGAGCGTGCCTGCGCGGCCGAGAGGGATT
Organism: Paraburkholderia kirstenboschensis; assembly: GCF_904848585.1. GTDB lineage: Bacteria > Pseudomonadota > Gammaproteobacteria > Burkholderiales > Burkholderiaceae > Paraburkholderia > Paraburkholderia kirstenboschensis. Next base: position 52,421 of record NZ_CAJHCR010000027.1, on the reverse strand, counting down.
CTCGACAGGGCGGCTTCGTAATACTCCTTCGTGAGCTGCCCGAGTAATTCGGTTGCAATAAGCGCAGGTGCGATGGCGTTCACCAGTACACCGGTACCCGCAAGGTCTTTGGCCATCGATTTGGTTAGTCCGACAACACCTGCCTTTGATGTGGCATACACAGCAAGGTTTTTTGGTCCTTCGTTTGCTGTCACAGAAGCAATATTGACGATGCGCCCCCAGCCATTGGCGACAAGAAGCGGCCTTGCTGCACGCGAAACAAGAAACACGGAGGTCAGGTCGATCCGTAGCGTTCGTTCCCATTCCTCTGGCGTGGTTTCCCAGAAGGGGCCGTTCGGGCCAATCAGTCCCGCACCATTCACGACGATGTCGAGACGGCCAAATTGTCCCATCGCCTCGCTTAATGCGCGGTCGATGTTTCCGGCGTCGGTGACGTCAACGCGCTGCGTCAACACATGCGCAGCGTGCAGTTGCCTGCAGCTAGCAAGACGCTCTTCGTTGATGTCCCAAACTACGACTGTTGCTCCTTCGGCCACCATGCGGTCAACGACCGCGCGGCCGATACCCGCCGCACCGCCGGTCACAAGCGCGACCCTGCCGCCAAAACGTTGTATCACAGTGATGTCTCCTTGATGCCTCCGAAGGAGGCGCTTCTAGTTTTACGAGGCGCTATCGCTGGACGATTGCCGCACCGATAGCGCCTGGTCGAAAGCGATCTTGGCTGGTGTCGATAAGGATAGACACCAGCATTAATATGCCGAAGAATTCATGCAGATAACACTGGGAATATGTCATGAGGTATGCCACCTTTGACATACCTATGTCGTGGAGACATTACTGTGGATTGGACCGACCGCCTTCGCTTGCGCAACCTGCAAATGCTTCTGAGCCTGGCGCGAACCGGCAATATGAGCCATTCTGCGGATGAGCTTCACACGACGCAGCCAGGCTTGTCGAAATGGCTCAAGGAGCTTGAGGAAGATGTCGGGTTGCCTCTATTTGAACGCCGCGCGAGAGGTATTCGTCCGACCATCTACGGAGAAGCATTGGTCGACCACGCGCGTCGAATCGTGGCCCATCTCGACAAGGCCCGCGACGACATGGCTGTAATGCGCGCGGGCGGTGCAGGCATCGTGACACTGGGTATTGCTGGCGCATCGTCCGTCGATACCGTTGTGCCGATGGCTGTCCTGCGAGTCGTCGAGAACCTCCCGACCGTCCATGTGAGTATCGAAGAAAACGCCGTCGAAACGCTCCGTGAGAAGTTGAGCTCGGGCCAGCTGGATATTGTGGTCGGCAGAACAGGCATCGATTTTCAGAATCCCGATATTCGTTCGGAAATCCTGTATGTGGAGCCGATTCACATCGTGGCTCGTATCAATCACCCTGTTTTCAAAATAAAGAAGCCGACCTGGGAGCAGATATCGGGCTACGGTTGGGCTTTGTGGGCCAAAGGGACGCCGGTGCGAACCGCGTTCGACCTGGCGATAGCAGAGTCTGGAAAGAACCTGCCCGGCAACTTCGTCGAGTCTAATTCCGCGACGCTCAATACCTCTCTGCTAACGGGAAGCAATTTGATAGGCGTTGCATCCCACCGACCGGCGCTGCGACTCAACCGGATGCAGATTCTCGGAATTATCGATTTCCCACTTTCGGTCGTTGGGTCGGTCACCATGTACTGGCGGGAGGACGCGGTTGCCCGGAGCGCCGTTAGGGCCGCCCTTGATGGTCTCCGCCAGGCTGTTGTCGGAACAGGAAAAGGCGGCGAAGCGATACACGTTCGAGATGGGGCCGTATCCACCTGAGTCCAGCCGCATTTTCAAACCGACGCAGAGTTCCTCGCCGCTAGCCACGCGAGCGATGCCTCATCGAAGTGGAGTACAGAAAAATGATTGAAATTGACGTAAAGCTGTTGAACGTATTTGCGGAGACTTACAGGACAGGCAGTGTTACTCAGGCCGCAGAGAATCTCGGTCTGTCGCAGCCCACGATCTCATTCAACCTGTCAAAGCTACGTGACCACTACAAAGACCCGCTTTTCGTCAGAACGTCGCGCGGTATGGAGGCCACGCCCTTTGCTCAGGAACTGTATGAGCAGGTCGTCGACCTCCTGGCGTCCTTCTCGAATATCGCGCGTCTGCAGACGTCGTTCGACCCAGCGGAGGCCCAGCGCATTTTCCGCATCGCCATGACCGACATCAGCCAGATAGTGCTGTTGCCTACGCTGTTAAACAAGCTACGAATCGTAGCTCCGGGAGTACAGCTGCGAATCAGTCACATCACGACTGAGACGCCGCGCTTGCTGGAAAACGGCGAAGTCGAGCTCGCCGTCGGCTTCATGCCGCAGCTCGACGCTGGCTTCTACCAGCAAAAGCTCTTCCCCCAGCGCTTTGTGGTCCTTGCGGCGTCCCGGCACGCTGGCTTCGGTGACAGCATGTCGCTCGACGCCTACCTTTCGGCTGGGCATGTCGCTGTCACGCCTTCGGGCACTGGTCATTCCATCATCGACCGTACGCTGCGCGAGCAACAACTACACAGGCATGTCGTACTCGATGTTCCGAACTATCTCGCTATCGCGGACATTGTCGCGCAGACCGATTTACTAGCAACCGTTCCGCAGAAGCTAGCAGACCTGATGAGTTCGTCGGTTGGTGCGCGGCGCTTTCCTGTGCCATTCGAAATCCCCCAATATGATGTCAAGCAGCACTGGCACGCGAGAACTCATCAGGACGCAGGGCATCGGTGGCTTCGCGCCCTTCTCGCGGAGCTGTTTCTGGAGACCGAAACGCCGACATTAGGGACGGCGTCCGGATAAATCATTCCGCGACTGCGGAGGTGAGTTTGACGCTGGTGTGAGAGCCCTGAGTGCGGCGTACCCGTTCCAGCGTGAACAAGGCGATTGCAGCCACGAGTGCAGGAATGATCAGCAATAGGATGATGCCGCGTAGTTCAAGGCCCATCCCCAACATTGCGCCACCGAGCATCGACCCCAGTACCGAGCCAACGCGACCGGCTGCGTTAGACCAGGCAACGCCTGTCGCCCGATTGCTCGTAGCGTAGTACGCGGCAGCAAGGGCGTAGCCACCAATTTGTCCGCCGCTGATGAAGAAACCCACCCCGAAAACGCTCAGCGAAATGAGAACCCTGGAATCGCCCGAGAATGCACAGAGGGCGATAAGACCAGCCGCCGCGACGTACGACCATCCAAGCACTCGCTGCGGATCGAACCTGTCCATCTTCCGCCCCAGCCAGATACCGCCAATGGTCGCTCCCACCTGGTACATCATGGTAATCAGTGACGCTTCCTTGAGAGACACACCTGCGCTCGCGAGCAGAACCGGCATCCAGCTTGTCAGCAGGTAGACGACCAGAAGACTCATGAAAAAGGTTGTCCACAGGAGCATCGTTCCGAGGAACACTCCCGGCGCAAACAGGGCTTTCACCGACGAGCGAGCAGCTTGTTCGCCAGCCGAGAGACGAGGTACGGTTTTGCCGCGGCCGACAATTCGGGATGCAATTGCCTCAACGCGCCGATAGTCCTTCTTCGCGCCGGACAGGAGGAGGAAGCGAATCGACTCAGGAAGGAACGCAAGCATAAACGGCACGACGAGCAGAGGCAGTGCCCCGCCTATGGCGAGCACGCCCTGCCAGCCAATCACGCCAACCAGTTGTGCGCTCATGAGCCCCCCGAGCGCAGCCCCAACCGTAAAGCCGCAGAACATCAGGGACACGAGGCCCGAGCGTTTCGCCGTAGGACAGTACTCGGATGTCAACGTAATTGCGTTTGGCATCGCGCCGCCGAGCCCGAGACCGGTGACGAACCGCATTGCAATGAGAATCTGCAATGTTGGCGCGCACGCAGAAACGATACTCGCCAGACCGAAGACCAGCACAGAAATTACCAGCACCTTTTTTCGGCCAATCTTGTCGGCCATCGGGCCGAAACACAGAGCCCCTACCATCAGACCAGCGAGCCCTGCGCCAAACAACGGCGCGAGAGCTGCTGCGGTGAGATGCCAGTGCGCCCGAATCGCCGGACCGATAAACCCGATGCAGGACGTATCGAGTCCATCGATGGCGACGATAAAGAAACAGAGGAGCAGGACTCTCTTCTGAAATCCTGAAACCGGACGGGAATCGATAAACTCATCGATTCTGAGTGTGCCTGCGGACCGCATATCCTGTCTCCAATGTTGTATGGCGGTGAACCAGCTTCCTGACTTTCACTCGATGATACGAACTCCGTATCGGTAGTCCATAAACGTCCGTCTATATCCTCAATCTAGAACTTAAATAATGGAGGGAGACAGACGCAGAGCGCCTTTCCGTGCGGCCGCGACATTTATTAGTCACCTAGATATCCCCTATTGAGGCGGCTTTATGGACCGTGGGCTGAACGATTCATAGACTTGGGGCCATCCAACTCGGGTCGGCGGCAAGACCGAACGACCCTAATCCGGGAGACGAAATGAATGCACCTCATGGTCCGGCGGACGAGCGTCGGCACTTCAACGAAGATATCGCGAAGCTCAATCTTTCCCCGCTGTGGGAGTCGCTGCATAACCTCGTGCCGAAGCAACCGAAGTCGCCGTGCGTTCCAGCTCTCTGGAAGTATCGGGACGTCAAGCCGAGTCTGATGCGTGCCGGCGAACTGATTACAGCGGAAGAAGCCGTGCGACGCGTGCTTGTGTTCGAGAACCCTGGCCTGCCTGGGCAGTCGTCTATCACCCACACTCTGTATGCTGGCCTGCAGCTCATCCTGCCAGGAGAAATCGCGCCGTCACATCGTCACGTTCAATCCGCTCTCCGTTTCATCGTCGACGGCAAGGGCGCATACACCACCGTCAACGGCGAGCGCACAACGATGTTCCCGGGCGACTTCATCATCACGCCGTCGTGGACCTGGCACGACCATGGTAACGAAGGCATCGAAGGCCAGGCCGAACCCGTCATCTGGCTCGACGGTCTGGACATTCCGATTCTCCGTTTCTTCGACGCCGGGTTTGCCGAGAACGATACGGAGGCCTCGCAGCGAGTGAGCCGGCCTGAAGGGACGAGCGCTGCCGAGTTCGGCTACAACATGGCGCCGGTGAAGAATGTTGGGACAATGGCCTCGTCGCCAATATTCAACTATCCGTACGAACGCAGTCGCGAAGCACTAGCGACGCTCGCAAAGACGCAGGCGCTCGATGCCTGGCAAGGCTACAAGCTCCGGTATATCAATCCGCTGACTGGTGGCGCGCCGATGCCGACGATGGCTCCTTTCCTCCAGCTGCTGCCAGCAGGATTTCCAGGCAAACCTCATCGCTCGACGGAGGGCACCGTGTACTCGGTGGTCGAAGGAAAAGGCACGGTATTCATCGGCGGCTCAGAATTCCGCTTCGAACCTCAGGACACGTTCGTCGTCCCATCCTGGCACTCCGTCCGCATCAACGCCGACACCGGTGCGGACGTCGTTCTCTTCAGCTTCTCCGACCGGCCGATGCAACAGGCCGCGTCGATGCTGCGCGAAGAGTTCCTCGATACTTGAAACCTCCCGAAATTGATTAATGAGGCAACTACTCAATGAGTCTCGCATTCGCACCGATGTCCGTAGTGACGCTGCCCGTTCAAGGCACCGACCTGCAGTTTCCCGTTCGCCGCGTCTACTGTGTTGGCCGCAACTACGCTGCCCATGCCCGGGAAATGGGCTTCGACCCGGACCGTGAACCACCGTTCTTCTTCTGCAAGCCGAACGACCCGGAATCCATCGTGCCCGTCGCGGCCAGTCAAACCATGACGCTCCCTTACCCGGCGGGTACCGAGAACTTCCACTACGAGATTGAGCTGGTGGTTGCAATCGGCAGGCGAGGTTCCTCGATTCCGGTGGAAGAAGCGTCTTCTTACATCTACGGCTATGCCGTCGGCCTCGACATGACCCGGCGCGACCTGCAGATGAAGATGCGCGAGCAGGGACGGCCATGGGAAATCGGCAAGGCATTCGATTTCTCCGCCCCAGTCGGCCCAATTCGCCCCATCGAAGATACGGGCGCGCTGAAAAATGCATCTATTTCGTTGCGCGTCGATGGGGAAACTCGGCAGTCGAGCGACATCTCCCACCTCATCTGGTCTGTGGACGAAGTCATCGCCAATCTTTCCACGCTCTTCACTCTGGAACCCGGCGACCTGATTTTCTCCGGTACGCCGGAGGGCGTTGGCCCAGTGGTGTCCGGGCAGACCATGGTTGGGGCCATTGATGGGTTTCCTGACCTGACAGTGAAGGTCGCTTGATGAACTCTACCGGTGGTGGTTCGATCGCGGCAGGCGACATCACGCTCTACAACTACTTCCGCAGTTCGGCCTCTTATCGGGTCCGGATTGCGCTTGAGTTGAAAGGTCTGAAATACGATTACGTTCCGATTCACCTCACCCGTAGCGGAGGCGAACAGTTCGCTTCGAGCTACGCCGAAGTGAACCCGGAAATGCTGGTCCCAACCTTTGTTGACGCGGGCGGTTCCGTAATCACCCAGTCGCTCGCAATCATCGAATACGTCGATGAGACGCACCCGGATCCAGCACTTCTTCCCCAAACCCCGGTGGACAGGGCCTACGTGCGCTCGATTGCCAATCTCATCGCGTGCGACATCCATCCGGTCGACAACCTGCGGGTGCTGGGATACTTGAAGAACGTTCTGAACGTAACGGACGAACAGAAAAGTGCCTGGTATCGCCATTGGGTCGAGGAGGGATTCAAAGCCCTCGAAACACATCTCGTCCGCGAAAGCCGCCTTGGCGGTCGGGCGGGGACACTCTGCTTCGGCGACAAGCCGACCCTCGCCGACCTGTGCCTCGTCCCGCAGGTCTTCAATGCCAGACGTATGCAGGTGCCTCTGGACAACTACCCGACCATCCTGCGAATGGCCGAGGCGGCCAGCGCAATACCCGCATTCGAGCGCGCATCGCCCGGCAGGCAGATTGATAGTGAATAACAGCCGGCTTGCGTCGCTCACCGGCATTGAGCAAATCCGAAGTTGGAGAGGTATATGAACAGACAGGTAACTAGCGCCGACGTAGTCGTCATAGGCGCCGGGATTGGTGGCCTTGCAGCGACGCTGTCGCTCGCTCGCCTCGGCCTCACCGTCGACGTGCTGGAACAGAGTCCTTCGATCGGTGAAATTGGCGCTGGGCTCCAATTGGGGCCGAACGCTTTCGCAGCGCTAGACGCGCTTGGTGTTGGGCAGGCCGTACGCGATCGTGCAGTCTTCACTGAACGTCTGCTGCTGATGGATGCGGTCGATTGCCATGAAGTTGCCAACTTGCCGGTCGGACCAGCGTTCCGTGAACGTTTTGGCAATCCATACGCTGTTATCCACCGCGCCGACCTCCACAATGCGCTGTACGAAGCGGCCTGCGCTCATGAGGGAGTGCGCGTTCACACCGACTCCCGCGTCTCCTCGGTCAATTTCGACGACAAGTCTGCGACCGTCGAGACCGCCAGGGGCGACGTATATACGGCAAAGGCGTTGATTGGCTGCGACGGAGTCAAATCCGTCGTGCGCGATACCATGCTCGGTGACAGCGCTCGTGTATCCGGTCATGTGGTATATCGCGCGGTCGTTCCGGTCGAGAAAATGCCGAGGGACCTGCAGATGAACGCACCGGTGGTCTGGAGCGGCCCGAACTGTCACCTGGTCCACTATCCATTGCGCAGCGGCCGCGAGTACAACCTCGTCGTGACGTTCCATAGCCGGGAAAAGGAAGTGTGGGGCGTGACGGACGGCAGTGAGGAAGAAGTGCTTTCCTACTTCAAGGGCATCCATGACCGCCCCCGCCAACTGCTCGGCTTACCAACTTCCTGGCGTCGTTGGAGCACGGCCGACCGCGACCCGGTAGACACGTGGAGCAAAGGCTGCGCCACGCTGCTCGGGGATGCGGCACATCCGATGATGCAATACCTCGCGCAAGGCGCGTGCATGGCTCTGGAAGATGCGGTAACGCTCGGCCGGGCATTCGCAGAACGTGACCACAACGTTGTCGATGCGCTCAAGTTGTATGAGCGCGCGCGAGTCACCCGCGCCGCACGCGTCGTCCTGTCTGTTCGGGAAATGGGGCGTATCTATCACGCGGCCGGCATCGAGCGGCTCGTTCGAAATAGCCTGTGGAAAAATCATACATTGGAACGTTTCTACGATGCCGTCGAGTGGCTGTATTCATGGAGCCCAGACACATGTCTCCATGATGCGCAAGAGCTCTTCGCGGCCCCCTTAGCCGCATAGGCGCTCCCGCACACAACCGTTTTTCGCGGACGCAGTGTACTTGCTACCACCCGCGTCGATTTCGGAGGCGTCATGAAGACGAGAACCCGCTTGGCGGTAATTGGCGCGGGCGTCATTGGTCGGCTTCACGTTGAAACCGCTCTTCGTGACGCGCACTGTGACGTTGTGGCCGTCTCAGACCCGTCCCCGGAATCCGAGGAATTTGCTCGCCGTCGCGGCCTCAGATGGTTCGGAAACTCCCGCCACCTGCTAGAGGAATCGCAGCTTGACGGCGTAGTCATCGCCACTCCCAATTCAAGTCACGTCGAAATAGCGCTTGACTGCATCAACCGGGAGATCCCGGTACTGGTTGAGAAGCCTATCGCGGATACCGTAAGCGACGCAGCGCGACTGGTCTCGGCTTCACGTGAACACAAGGTGCCCGTCCTCGTTGGCCACCATCGCAGACATAACGTAGTCGTGCGCCGCGCAAAGGAACTGATTAACGACGGTTGTATTGGTGAGCCAATAACAGTCAACGGTCTTTACACTTTCTTCAAACCCGACACCTACTTCGAGGCGCGGTGGCGACGCGAGAGCGGTGGCGGCCCCGTACTCATCAATCTCATCCACGAGATCGACATGCTCCGTTTTCTGCTGGGCGAGATTGAGCAAGTGCAGGCAATGACGTCCAACGCTCATCGAGGGTTCGAAGTCGAAGACACCGCCAATGTATTGCTCCGCTTCCGTGGCGGTGCCATCGGCACACTGACGGTATCGGATTGCGTCGCGTCGCCGTGGGCATGGGACCTGGCGGCGGGCGAAGCAGCTCAATTTGGCCGGACGAACGTGAACACGCATTTCCTCACGGGCTCCGAAGGTTCGATCGCGCTTCCGAGACTTGACGTCTGGAACTACAGAAGTGGCAAGGGCTGGCACGAAGAGATGACTGTGGAGCGGACCCATCTACATCACGCTGACCCGTTCGAGGAACAGATCCGGCACTTCCGCTCAGTCATAACCCGTGACGAGGTGCCGTTGTGCTCGGCAGAGGATGCGCTGAGGACACTCTCTGCCACGCACGCTGTGCACGAGGCGGCTCGGACGGGCAGCACTGTGAGCATCTAGGGACGGGCTAAGACGGCGGCTCGATCAGTCGCAAAACACTCGAAAAAATATTAGATTTGGAGATAAGCATGGCCATTCAGATTCTAAACGGACTCGTCTACGGAAGCCTGCTTTACGTGTTGTCCGTCGGACTGGTGCTGATTTTCGGCTTACGACGAGTCGTGAACTTTGCACACGGCGGCATGTTCATGATTGGCGGTTACGTTGGCTACACCGTAAGCGCCACCGCCGGCTTTGGCGCTGGCGTACTCGTTTCGGTTCTCGCGATGGCAGTCTTCGGTGTTCTCCTCGACCGGTTCGTGTTCCGTCAACTGCAAGACCACGACCCCATCGTCACCGTGCTGGTGACGTTCGGCATTCTACTGGTCCTGGAGGATGTCGCCAAAACGGTCTGGGGAAATGAGATGCTGTCTCTCCCCATGCCGCAAGCGCTGTCGGGCGTCGTGATGCTCGGGGACACAGGCTTCCCTGTCTATAGACTATTTGTTGTCGGGGTCGCTATCGTCGTCGCGCTCGGTCTAGGCCTTTGGCTACGCTGCAGCCGCGCAGGGCTGTTCGTACGTGCCGCTAGCGTCGACCCGGTCACCACGGGCATGCAAGGTGTGAATACAGAGCGTCTCAGCGCGATTGTGGTCGGCGTCGGTATCGGACTGGCGGGCCTTGCCGGCACAGTTTCGGCTCCTCTTCTCGCACTGGCTCCCAGCATAGGGGCATCGATTGTTATCGATGCTTTCATCGTGGTGGTGACCGGCGGTTTAACCAGCTTCACTGGAGCATTCATCGCAGCCATGCTCATTGGCCAGGTACACAACTGGGGAGTTGCGTTCGTCCCGGCTGCGGCGTCGCTCATCCCACTCCTCCTGATGGTTTGCGTTCTCATCTGGCGCCCGCAGGGTTTTGGAAAGAGCGCTGCATAGCTTTGGAGCAGTCATCTGAAATGCGCGGGACGGAGATCAATCGGTTCAAGACGGAACGACAGATTCAGTTTGCGGATGTGCCGGTAGCACATTTGTGCTTGCTGACAGTAAAGGAGACAACGATGCGCACCAGTACCGAACGGGCTCACCCGAGAGGAGAGCCGACATGAGTTCAAACAAGCAAAATCCTGCCGCCAATGTATCTGGAGCGACCGCGGCGGTAGTCCCAACCTCGTCACTGCCGCGTTCGGCGTCAAACCGGGTTGTCCCGTTCTCGCTTGCTATCGCTCTTGCCGTCGCCGGTGCGGCGGCCCCTTCGGTCATTCAGTCAACGCTCGTCTTTACGTTACTCACACAAGCCACAATTAGTGCAATTCTGGCAACGAGCGTCGGATTTCTCATCCGCCAGAACGGGCTGGTAAGTTTTGGCCACGCCGCGTTCTTCGGTCTCGCTGGGTACATCATTGCACTGAGCATGCGAGGCCACATCGCATCGCCCGAAGCCGCGATTGGACTCGCAGTTGTGATACCGACTCTCCTTGCCTTCGGGCTCGGCATGGTCTTCATCCGGATGGTTGGTGTCGCGTTTTCGATGCTTACGCTTGCGGTTGCTCAGGCATTCTACGAACTGTTCATGCGGTGGCGGGGCCTGGCAAACGGTGAAGATGGTCTGCGGGTGGACTGGCCTGCCTCGATTTTCGCCGTCCATACCGCAATGTTCCAGGATGCTGGAACAATGTTCATTGCCTGCTGGTTCGTCCTCGTTCTGGTGGTGTTCGGCCTATATGTTCTTGCGTCCGGCCACTTTGGGACACTCACACTCGCCATTCGCGAGAACGAAGAGCGTGTGCGCTTCATTGGCTACGCGACCGTCGTTCCGCGTGCCATCGTATATGCGATTTCGGCTTTCATTGCGTCCTTGGCCGGCGTCCTCTTTACCTTGTACAACGGGTTCGTCACACCTGACATCCTGAGCTGGAGCCTGTCGGGTGAGGTCATGATTATGGCCATCATTGGCGGCACCCGCAGCGTTTGGGGGCCAGCCCTTGGAGCGGTGTTTTTCTTCTTCCTCAAGAGTTTCATTGGTGACGTCACTGATCATTGGCAGGCTTTGGTGGGTGGCATGCTCATCGTGGTCGTTCTCGTCGTTCCACAAGGCATCAGTGGACTTCTGAAACTCGCCCGAGGAAAGTCTGGAGGGCATGCATCATGACAAGCGTCGAAAACAGCATTCTCAAGGGCGTCAGTCTGACGCGACGTTACGGCGGCTTTGCGGCGCTCGATAACGTCAGCATATCGCTAAAGCCGGGCGAGGTTCGCGGGTTAATCGGCTCAAACGGGGCGGGTAAATCCACCCTCATGGATGCACTTTCTGGCCGCGGTCTCACATCGGGCTCGGTTCATCTCGACGGCGTGGACGTGACAACGATGAGTCCGCGCGAGCGTCGGCGTGCAGGACTGGCGCGCTCCTTCCAGAAGACGAGTATCTTTCCCGACCTTTCCGTCGAAAAGCAAATCCGGTTGTCGGCCCGAGGTGCGGAGCAAGACAACGCCGACGAGGTGATGGAAGAACTGTCGCTGACAAGGCTTGCCAAGCGCCGCGCGCACGACATCTCCTATGGCGAACAGCGGCGGCTTGATTTGGCCTTGGCCCTTGCGGGACGACCAAAGGTCTTGCTGCTCGATGAACCGGCCGCTGGTTTAACAGTTGACGAATCGCTCAAGCTCGCTTCCCTGCTGAGGGATCTGGCGAAACGCTGGGGAGTGACTGTCCTCATCGTCGAGCACGACATGGAGGTGATTTTCTCTATCTGCAGCCATCTCACCGTCCTTCATCTCGGCAAGATTCTTGCCGAAGGTTCGCCGGCTGAAGTCAGGGCGATGCCTCAGGTCATCACCGCTTATCTTGGGAGCACGGCGTGAGCCCACTTCTCTCGTTGGAAAAAGTAAATTCCGGATATGGTCGCGCGCAAGTGTTGCACGACTTCAGCCTTGAGATTGGCCGCCAGGAACGCGTGGCGATTCTCGGTCGCAATGGCGTCGGAAAGACAACCGTCGTCAATACGTGCCTCGGCCTCGCGAACCTGCATAGCGGCTCCGTCCAGATGGGTGGCAAGCAGTTCCGGAAGCTACGAAGCTTCAGCGCCGCCTGGTCGGGGGTCGCGGTGGTGCCCCAAGGCCGTCGGATTGTGCCGACGCTTAGCGTCCGCGAGAATCTGCTGCTGGGTGCCGCAGTAAAGCGACCAGGGCCATGGAATGTCGAGTCAATATTCAATCTCTTCCCGATTCTGCGTGAACGGGCCGAGACGCCCGGTACCGCGATGAGCGGTGGGCAGCAGCAGATGCTCGCTATCGGCCGCGCCTTGATGACCAATCCCGACCTGTTGATTCTTGATGAGCCGAGCGAAGGTCTCGCCCCGGTCGTCGTCGACGCGCTGGGAGTAACGCTTCGAAAGCTTGCAGACCAGGGCACTAGCATTCTCCTCATCGAGCAGAATATTCGGCTCGTCTGCGCCGCCACTGACCACTATCACGTTCTTTCGAAAGGGACCATTACTGACTCTGGCTCAATGAAGGGAATCACCTTTGAGTCGCTTCATAAGCACATCATGGTTTAGTAAAACCAACTGAATCACTTTTCCACATTGGAGACAAACAATGAAATTGTTCAAAGCTACCCTTTTTGCGCTGTCGGTCGCGATTGCTGCAGGTAGTGGCGCGGCCTTGGCGGATCAGGAGCCAGTCAAGATTGGGGTGCCGACTGCACTGACCGGTTCGCTCGCTGACCTGGGCGACCAGGTGAAGCGCGCGGTGACGTTCGCAGTTGATGAAGCGAACGCCGCTGGTGGCGTCGACGGACGCAAAGTTGAGGCTCGCTTCATGGATGACCAGGGCCGAGCGGACGCAGCGCGTCAGCAAGGGGAGAAGCTTGCGCTCGATGGGTACCGCCTGCTTACGGGCACTATTCAGTCTGGGGAGGGTCTCGCCATGGCACCTATGCTGCAACGCTGGGACGCATTGTACGTGGCAACCATCAACAAGGCGAACGAGGTCACCGGAGTGTCCTGCAACCCGAGAATGTTTCGCGTGAACAGGCCCGACAATGCCGATACCACCGTCGTTAAGCCATGGTTGGCAACGCGCAAAGAGGACAAGTGGGCAATCATTGGAACCGATAGCACTTGGGGACACAACGCCGGAACCAGCTTCGGGGATGCGGCAAAACAGCTGAAACACCAGATTGTTTCAGAGGCATATGCGCCGGTGGGCACAAACGACTTTGCGCCCTATATTCAGGCGATTGCAAACGCAGGCGCGCAAGGCGTGTGGGTAGCTCTGTCCGGACGTGACGCGGTGAACTTCGTCAACCAGGCCACGCAGTTTCGGCTTTTCAGCAAGGTTGTCGTCGCGGGGGTCACATATGCAAGCGATAACATGGTCAAAGCGAGCGGGGATAATCTGAAGGGCGCGTGGACTGTCATCAACTACAGTTCGACCCTGGATACGCCCGCGAACAGGAAATTTGTCGCTGACTGGGCCAAGAAATACCCAGGAACCTGGCCCACCAACTTCGAAGGCGAGACATACATCGGGATGCAGGTCCTGTTTCAGGCGATCGCCAAAGCTCACAGCGTCAAGGCCGCTGACGTGGCCGGGGCACTTTCTGGCGGGACCTTTAATACAATTTACGGTACGCAACGGATGCGTTCCGAGGACCATCAGCTCGTCGCACCGAACTTCTTCGGCGTTGTTGAGCAGGTTGACGGCAAGTTGCGGCCAGTCATCAAAATGACAGTCCCGCCGGATGTCGCAACGCCCTCGCCTACCGGTTCCTGCAAGCTTCGCAGTTGAATCACGCACGTAGTACTTCGCCCGCATAATTTCCTCGACCGCGTGGCCACGTCCTCCTCGGCCCGAACGTTCAATCGCGGTCGCTTCCTCAATCGGAGGTACACATGGACGCAATCCAGAAGTTTTCATTGCTCAAGCGCCGCAGCGACCTGACCCGCGAACAGTTCAACGAACACTGGCACACCGTGCATGGCCCGCTGCTAGCTTCGATAGCGTCGTATTGGGCGAACAATGAAAGCTATGTGCAAAGCTATGTTCTGCCGATGCCCGCAGGCATCGGGACCGAGGCGGAATTTGATGGTATTGCGCAGACAATGCAACGTCTGCGCCAGGATATGACTATAGACTTCTTCGACGAACCAGAGTATCTGGCGCTCGTTCGTCCGGATGAACAGGAGTTTCTGTCGCTCGCCGATTGCACGGCCATCTTCGCCCGCCAGAAAGTCGTCAAGGATGGTCCACGCGCTGGGGTGAAATTCATGTCTTTCCTGCGGCCAGCATCGGGGTTCACGCATGAGTCATTTCTTGAATACTGGCGGAATAATCATGCTCCGCTCGTCGAAGATACCAAGCCGTTCTGGAATCGGATCCGGCGGTATGTCCAGAATCATGGCATGCCCGAGCGTTACCGCAGCCTGAGTCCCGAAGGAAGGATCGCACCGTACTCTGGCGTTGCTGAAATCTGGTTCGACTCAATGGAAGACCTGGAAGCTGCGTTCAATGATTCCCAGTACCTTGCCCGAGTCCGGCCTGATGAAGGTGTGTTCATCGCGAAGCCGACGACTCGTTTCATCATCCGTGAGCGGAAGGTTATCTGGTCGGACAGCGCAACCTTGTAGAGACGCGCGCCGGCAACGCGATGGCGACAAAGCTCGAGACGCCCCGTGACTGCGATATCTGAGCAAGCGTCCGCTCATTGGCAGTAGCGCCGCTCGACTCATGCCGAATCGGGGTCATTCTTGCTTGATCCGTTGGGCGTCGCACCACCCATCTCTCCTTTGGGTCCTCGTATCCAATCCGTGAGGTCTGTTACAGACAGGTGAGTGAACCGCTCTATTATGATAAGTTTTCTTCTCTCAATAGCAGCATTTCGTGGCATAACTTGGGCGAAGCGATCTACGCCAGAGAACTGCTGACGCGGCCGCGCCGATACCGATCAGTCATTCTTGCACCGCGCCCCAGTGACACAACGTCATTAATATGTACTCCATATCTATCGACGCTTAATGGTCGACGATGGTCTGCTCTTCACCCTGCGGGATTTCCTGTCTCCGTTCCTCTTGGTCACTAGCGACGATCCCTGTCAAACGACGCGATCCGCCGTGTTGAGCTGAACGGCCTAATCGCCAGCGATGGCAACGCACGCGAAGTTTCCAGAACGCACACCGCCTCACGCTTGACCGGCCGGCATCGGGTCTGCGCTCATGTGAGCATTCCGCGGCTTCGCCCGCTCGAGCATCACTTTTCGACGGCTTTCGCTCGCGGCAATGCGTTCATCGAGCTCCCGTTCAAGATCACCGTCTGCCGTGTCAGAATTCCACTGTGCTACGCCATGCTTCCTTCGTGTCAAGCGCGCCAGTAGTCGAATTGCTGTACAAGGCCAAACCAAACCGGGTTCATCTCGTCACTCTCCGCCGGGTGCGCGGCCTTCCTTTCCCCGGTCCGCGTCTACGGCACGGTGAACATCTTGCGCGCTGTTATTCGCAATGGGGCCTAACGCCAGACCGACATTCTTCCCGTTTGTCGCAGAATTATATGGGCAGCGGCCAGCCGGTCGATCGACATACCCGGCCACTTCCCGGAAAAGCTCACCGTTCGCTCGACGGTGAACGCCCCTTCCCCCGTTTTTTGTCCACGCCCGACATTTAGGAACACCAACAGCAGATTCGGCGCCAGCAGAATCGTTGCCATGGCTAGCGGCAATTGTGAACGCCAACAGCAACTCCGGTTCACGGGTTGGAGGCCGTGCTGGTTCGACGCCTTGACGCTTTCAAGAGCAGAAAACAGCGCGACTGCGGCCACACCCAGCGTCAACTTCGATTTACCACGGCGTCTTCCTGCTGGTTTATATCGGTTCAATCGCTACAGCCCCAGTCGGCAGCCGTGAACGAATTGTGTCGACAGGCGTTCGCGCGCCGCGGCAAGTCGCTATGATGCGGCACTCGGGATGTCTGCGCCCTCGGCGAGGTCAAGGAGCTCATCGTCGGCTATGCTGTAATGTCGACGTGTCCGGTCATCGACCTTCACTACGTTAAAACGGTCGCCAGGGCTTCGTACAATCTTTTCGACCAGTTCACGTCTCGCCTTACCTTTGACGGCTTCAATGGCTTTGACAGCTGGCAGGACCAACTTAACGGGTCCTTTCTGCCCAGATTGCGGCAGCTCGATAATCGAGTACGGGGTCAGCAGGGCTTTTAACTCCGAATCCTCGGGCTCTGCAAGGTACTCTAACGTCACTTTATCGTAAAGGAGCTGGCATGCCTTTTTGACATCGAGCTCAATCACAATCCCGTCGGTAATGTTCCTGATCTTTCGCATGCAACTGCTGAGCATTTCTTCCAGCACACCAAATTTCTGGCTGGCGACCGTCAGCGATTTGTCGACGTCATCGGGCTCCCGGACCCGTTGAGCGATGCGCAAAAGAAGTGCGGCAACAAATGCTTTCATGGCGGTTTGTGACCCTTTATACGCCATGCGCAATAGACTCAGGGCAGCGAGGGGAGCCGTATCCTTGTCACGGGTAATGACGGCATGACTCAAGATACCGATTGTCTCGACCTCTGACAGCGGCCAGTCGGCGTGATGGTCGTGTGCGATGCCCAGCACGGCGATATGTGCAGGGGAACACGCGTCTGACTTCGCGGCGCCTGCAATGGTTTTGACGAGTGCAACATCTGACTGGAAGTACCTGAGATATTCGATGGTCAGTGGACCCTCGCACGCAGTGAGCGTCTCAAACCAGGTTGTGAGATGCGTCTGGTCTGGGGCCTCGTCCAGAAAGCTTCGGATGTCCGGCGTAATAGCCGCGCTCATGGTGACATGCTGATCTGGCGTCAGCCGGACGGTGCGAAGATGATCGGCAACCAGGAATTCCTGAAACGAGCGATGCGCGAAGTACAGGACGCCAGCTTCCTTTTCTTCGGTCAGACTCGAAACGATGTACTCATTCAGCTTTGAGGCGCCGTCGGCCGCATCGCCATCGGGCAGGCGTTCAACGAGCTGAGGGGGTATCTCGTCACGATTGAAGTATCCCTGACCTTCGCTCGATTTCGTCCAGGACCACCATGCGAGTTTTTGCTGGAATAAGAATCGGGGTTCAAACGGTATGATCGCTCGCGCGCGCTTTTCCTCCATATCGCGATCAATGACTGCGCGGATGAAGGTGTCGTACAAGGTGTACTTGGTGAATCCATCTAGCGTAAAGCCGGGGTTGAAGGCCAGATCCGCGACGATCCTCGCCTGTACCGGTCGGCTCAGCAGATCGGGGTTGACCTTCGAAATGATCTCTCTAACGCGCGCGTCAACAAATGCGTCGACGGACATGCGGGAGACAGTATTCATGCCTCGCGTGCTTATCAGATGACCGAGATAGGCTCGAAGAAACGAATCGACTTCCTCAGCATTGAAAAAAGCAATCTCTTCTTCGCGCCACGTTCCGAAGTGCGGATCCTGGATCATCTGCGTACCAACACGTCTTAATCCCCGGAGCACATGTGTCCGGGCTTCGGTTGGCAGTGCATTGGGTCGCCCCAGTAACAGCACTTTTGCTTTCGGCCCAAGCAGTCGATTGAACTCCCGGAACGTCGCGCGGAAATCAGCGAGCGACATCGCATGTTTCATCTCATCAAACCCGTCCAAGACGACGAGCAGACGGCCTGCGGCATTCAGGTGCATCAACGTTTGGAACCGGAAATCGGTCGCGGGATGACGTGCCGTGAACTCTTTTCCAAAGAGCGCTTCAAGTTGCGTCTCGTGCACAACCTGGCCTAGCCGGATCAGGATGGGTATGCGTTCCGTCGGATCGTTGCGGTGTCTTTCGGCTTGTTGCGAAACGACGCGAAGCGCGAGACTTGTCTTCCCCTTTCCGTAGCCGCCCAGAATAGCCATGGGAGTCGGGTCGTCAGAGCGCATCCACTGCGCGATCACATCGAGTGCGGGCTGCGTATGCCGCTCAAAGCGGGCGTCAACGTAGTAGCGGTCAAGATGGTTGTCCTTGAACATCGCGGCAAGTTCCGCCACATACTCGTTCAACCCTATCAGGCTGTCCTCAAGCTGCTCGTAAGTCTGAAAGCGCAATGCCGCCGTTCCGTTGACAAATTCGCGAGCCATCGCGTTGATGTCTTTGCGGGCTACGATGATCAGCATGTCCAGCTTTTGCGTGTCCACCAGTTGCTGATGCTCCGCCCAAATCTCGGTGCGAATCCGGTCTTTGGTTAGGGGCGCCGCTTCGTTCTTGCATTCGACGCCGACCCTGATGCGCCTGCCGAAGTCTGAAGTCGTGTAGACGATATCTACTTTTTTTGCACCGATCAGCACCTCTGTCGCCACATCGGAATATTTCGTTCGCAGGAGTGCAGCGACGGCGTCCCGAAAACCGTCGCCTACCTCGGTCGTGCTGGTGGAATTGGTCGATCTTTTGCGCATCACAGCATCTGCCTTTTGTTCTATCTGCGAAATCGCTGCATCACCGGCGACATCCGGCCCCGTCCAAGTATGTTGTCAGCTACATGTCAGGAATAGTCGCATTGTGGCCGCGCGGATTAGTGCTTTCAGAACACTCTCCCAAATTCCGTCCGCCCCCAACTACTACGGACTTCAACAGCTCCAGGCCCGCGTCGAGCTGGTCGATGGGAGACTGCGTAGCTGCTTTCGAAACCGATACGTCCATACATTCGCCGGATCTTTGCCCACGTCGCGCCAAGCAGCCGCGTTGCGGCGCTGTGGTATCGACGACAACCTCAATCGCCGTCAGTGCTCAAACTCTCAGTGTCACCTCAGCCGTCTCCGACCTTATTGCGGAAAACACCTCTCTCAGTTGGCTTCTGCTCGTTTTCGAACATACTTCATCCCGAGCCCTGCCTTGTAAAGCTGCCGCGCTCGCAGTTCCCCTGGATACCCGATGCGGGATTCGAACATACCGATTTTCTGCATGCTGCTGATCGCCAATCTGACCAAGTCCTCTTTGATCTTTGTTTTCCCGGAAAGCACGGAGATCATCTGTTCAACCGAAAAAGGCGTTGCCAGTCCATTGAACGCACTAATTAGGCGATCGACGGCAGCCTTATTGTTGTCGATACCGGACTCAAGATTGAGGAATGAATACAGTTCTGTGCGAACGTCGTCGATAAACGACCGTGAAGCATGGTCGTACGCCTGCAGCACCGAGAGGCTTGACAAACGACCGTCGACAATATTTCCACTCGAACTTTCTGCACAATCCTTAGCCAGCGTCCGCAAAAAACCGTCAAATAGGCGCGGGTAAAACGCCGAATCATTTCCCGCATCGCCGCCCGCATCGGAGAAATACGTCGCAAAAAAGGTCGTCGCCTTGAGCCGATTCCTCTCTAGTCCCCAAGGGAATATCTCCAGCAATAGCTCCTCAGACTGCTCGTCGGGCAGTGCGCCACGCGAGATGGGTTCCTCCCGTTCGTCGATGCGATTGCAGACGTCAGAAAAATTTGTTCTAAACCAGTCAAGACTCGCAATTCTGGCTAGAGCGAAGTTCAAGATGGTTGTCTTGTTCCAATGCAGGTAGATCGCAAGACCTTCGATTTGCTGTTCGACATTCTGGGTGGCCCCGGTGGCAAGGTCCGTACGTAACAACAGTCGGATCGTCATCGCGCTGGCGAGCGTCCGGTCGTACTGAACAACGGCCAAAAACCTAAAAAGAGACTCGACGAAAGCACGAAGAGACGCCGCAGGGACAGCCGTTTCAACTCCGTCGATCACAAAGACACGTTTCCGTTGGGCAACTCCGGATAGCAACGATCGAGGATCTGAGGGAACCAGTGAATGTTTTCCGACGGCAGCCAAGCCCACCTGTTGTCTGATTGCCGTTTCTAGCGCATCCCCGTGCCGCGTCGATTCAACTGACAACGCCGCTCTTAAAAGAAGCCACCAAAATGCCTGAAAATTCCCGTCGCAGGCGGAGAGCGCATATTCAAAGGCCGCTCCCCCACTCGGCAGGCCACCTTCGCGAGCGTCATTTGCGACGAGCAACGGCTCCGCAAGCTGCTGGCGCACAAGCTCTGTAAGGAGCCGTGTCTTGCCAGTTCCTTTACGACCGAAAATGTAGGTGTAGGCACTTTCCGCCGAGAAGACCTTTGCAAGGCCCGGCGTAAGGATGAACTGCCCCTCGTCGGATGACCCACTGCTCGTAAGAATTTTGCTGCGCACTTCACCTCGCGGGCGCCCGCTAAAGCCAAGAATCGATCGCAAGTCAGCGATGGTTTCCCGATTGTCACCCGAAATATTCGTCGGTGTTACAGTCGCTCCGTTCAACAGGCTCTGATCGTGTCGCCAGAAAAGCCAATATGGCTCCAAATCTGGCTCGAGGTCAGCGTCAACCTGCATCGCGTCGCCGATCTTTGACAAGAGACCTTCGATGAAGCGGGCGTGCTGGTGACGCACTTCGTGTGCTGACATCTTCGGGTCTAGCGAGAAGCTAACGAAAGCTCCGGGGGAAACCGGGTCGTGCGACAACAACTCGTCAAGCAACCGCGAGTCCTGAATGTGCTGCGCCATTCCGTCCGGTCTAACGAAGATCACGGCCGGGCCAGGCCATGCTTCCATGATCGGTAGAACTGATGGGGCTAACCCGGTCCGATGGTCAAACAAAACCACGTCGTAAGCATGCTGATCTGAGCCGTTCGATGCCTCAACCTGTTGTCGCATCCTCCCGACCGCTCCGCGGAGTACCTCGGCATCCAATGAGGCATTCATGAGGAAAGCGGCAAAATCCATGTCGAAACGGGCATTAACAGGCCGCGCGGGCACTAGATCGACAACCCCTTGCATCGAAGTTCCAACGTAAGCCCTAGCGAGAGGAGCGAGTCTAGCGGTCGGGTTTGCCATACCCATTAGCGACGACGCTTCATCCGCCGCAGATACCCCTAGCATTGAGTCCAACGACGGTGCCTCAATGTCGGCATCGACGGCAAGCACCGTAAATCCGGAGTCGGCCAGTGTCTTCGCGAACGCCATCAAAACCGTCGAACGGCCTTGGCCGCCTTTATAGCCGTAGAAGTGAATGGCTTTCGGCTTCTTGGGGAGCACCACCGACTGTGCCTCTTCTGCCTCAATTGCCGCATCACTTACTTCGTTGACTGTCTGCTTCACCGGTAACGGACTAAAGGCGCTGAGCCAACTAGTGCCAGCTGAAGCACCGTCGAGAAAACCAAAGTCCTGCGCGCGTTCTTCCTCAGTTAGTAGCGCAATTTCGACGAGCGGGTTGGTCGGGCCCACGGCGGGCAGTTCCACCTCTCTTCGGAGCATTTCAGTCCGTAACTCTTGCGGTACCCCCACGAAGGTATCCGATATGCATAAAACATACAGCGTCGGATGCGCGTAGTGGATCTCAACGCGAACCGTCGAAGCGTTAGATAGCGCCTTAATGTACTCGGAGATGGTCATGCTAGAGCGCCTTGTCAAATTTGCTGGCGAGGTAGGCGCGGATTTCTGCGACCTTTTCAGCGAGTTCCGTTGCCTGCTCAAGGCTGGTTGACGGAGAGGGCCATCCATCCGTCAAATGTCTCGTGTACCGTATATAAGGGTACGAGTCAGTCGGAGCCGCCCGCCCGTTTCCGTCAACACCGTTCACGCTTATCGCGTCGATGCGATTGCTGAGTTGAGTGGCAAGAGCATTCAACCTGATTTTGCATCCGCTCATGTGATCTATGGCGTGCTTGATCGCGAACTTCTTCAGTGCGCTCGGTACGTTGTGGTCTTTCAAGCCGGTTGCCTGCTTAAGCACAAGTTCGATAGCGACAAGTCCGCAATAGGCCTTGACAATTGAATCGCCACTTGTAAGTGCTGCTTGACGGAAGGCCTGGATATTGGTTTTGTGATCTGTCATGAACCTTTTGCGGGTCTTTGTGGAGTATCAAAACGTCGACCAACTATGCTCGGAAGGGGTTCGTGCATCGTCGTTCAACGCTTTTCCTCAGAGTTGCGCGAATAGCCTGACATCTTCACCCGTTTCCTCCTTGGTCCGCAAGCCTTACAGCTGCCGAAGGTCCAGCGGCGCTTAGTCTACGGTCTCCCGCCGGGGAAGTGCGGGTACGCGAAGGCGACCGAGGATCCTTATCTCGCCGCGAAACGCCAGCGGCTCTGACGCAACCGTCCCCGGTCCTTGGCCCTGAATTGAACAGCAAGCGTAGCAAACCAGTTGACCGTGTCTCGGCGAAGCGCACCTCGGCGTGCCGTCAGTACCTGCAAACGAAGGGTCGAAGGCTCTTACTTCCCGCCCCATGCGTCGCGTAGCCCGCTTGTCCAGAAGTGAAGGGTATGAAAGCCACAACTTTCATACCCTTCCGGGATCGGCGTTCGACAGAAGACCGGAAAGATTCAGAAAAGCTGCGCCCCAAGTTCGTGCGGACTGCGCCACCTCGCCGTGCTGACGACAGTCCGGCCATGGGTATCACGTCACTCGGTCATCGCGGGGTGGCCCGCTCTTCAGCGCTCACGCTCGCGCGCGATGCCGGAGCGGTAGCGCAACAGCGCGCCGATGGGTGGACACAGCAGGTTCCGCCGGCGTCGTGATCATCTGTTTTCCTGGAGGTTTGCCATTTCAGAAGCAGACTCAACCGGATGGGCGCGGCTGTCGTTGCCCACCGCGGTATGGCGTCACCGATGCTTCAAGGCGACGCCGTCCAGGTCCAGACGCCGCAGCCCGGATATTACTTGACCATGCACAGCCGGCGCCGTCCGCGCGAACGGGTTGCAGGACCTCAGGCCCCGTTCACCGCATCCTTGAACGCCTTGCCCGCCGTGAACTTGACCGTCTTCGCGGCCGGGATCTGGATCTCGGCGCCCGTCGCCGGATTGCGACCGACCCGCGCGGCACGCGCCCCGGTCGAAAACGCGCCGAACCCGATCAGCTGCACGGTGTCGCCCTTCGTGACGGTCGCTGTGATGGTGCCGAGCAGCGCGTCGAGCGTTTCGGCGGCCAGCGCCTTGCTGGTGCCGGTTTTTGCGGCGACGGCGTCGACGAGGTCCTGCTCGTTCATGGTGATGTCCTTCAGGTTGGGGTTGAATGCCGCACCCTACCCGATTCCCGCACCGGTGCGCAACCGGCTTCAGAGCGGCGCCTCCGGACTGGCAGCCATGCAGCCGACACTGCCCATCGGTGGCATGGCCGTTAAAGGTCACCTTTTGTGGGGCGGCCCGAATTCCCGACGACGCCAGCGATTCCGTCGGTCAACCGCGATCACGACCGTCACGGGTCACCGCATGCCCATGCCGCGGTGCAGTCATTACAAGTTGCGCGCCGTAATCCGTCGATACGGCATTCAATGTCGTCAAATGGAGCGGCTGATGGCCTTGCAACCCTTCGTATCCCGATTTCCCGCTGACGCGCGCATCAGCGACCGGCGTCCTCGCCAGCCTCACACCTCAGCAACCGCAGCGCTCGCCGCGCCTGCAGACTCCGCAGCACGGTCGGCGAACTCACTTCCAGGTTTCCCCGACGGCGGGCGACGACGAAAAGCGGAGCTCGCGACCGACCGCCAATTTCAGTCTCACTCCAGTTTTGATAACTGCTATTACCAAAACTGCATTTAATGCATCGAATCTCGGAACCCCTGTGCGACAGGTCACCCAACGTTAGGGCACCTGTCGCCCCGGTGACACGCCTGAGCTGCGCTTAAGTGAGCGGAGTCCCTCCCCTCTATCTTTCCCCATGGCGCTGTCAAGTAGCCCCGACGCTGAGCGTTGCGTCCCGTCGCTCAACCCGGTGTCGGCGATCACGGGCACGCCCTCTGACGGCGCTTAATGGTGATAAGCCGCATTGCGCCACTGTTTCATGCCGCCCAGCCCTTTCGCCGCCTGTGTCCCGATCCAACAAGCGACCTCCCGAAGACGCTCACCTATCGTCACAGCAAGGCCACGTGCAGGAGCTCCGGCGTAATGGCTCTGACGCAATCGTCACAGTCCCTGCCCCGCCTCCAACAGGAAGCGTCGCAAGCCAGTAGACCGCGTCTCGGCAAACCGGGCCTCGGCGGGACGTCATTGACCGCGCTGCATGGCCGATTTGTGGCGAAATCAAGGGGTACATACCGCAACTATCTACCCCCTTCGCCTTCGCGATGGCGCCGCCAGGTAGCCGCGCGAGTGGTGAGCGTTAGCGTGCAATGAAGCGAAAGTAGAAGCGTTTGGGAGGTAACAGTAGAAGCAGCCTTGGCGCAAACCAGCATCGCCCACGCAGACGGTCGTCATGCCCATTCTGTTCGAACTCTATTCACCACCACGTGCGCAGAGGTCCGGCAACTTTTACTCGACCCGTCATCGCTACCTTGTGGCCCTGTCCGTGGAACCGCTCTGTTCGTTATTCTTTCCTGCCGCTCGCTGCGCCGTCCTTCCGCGCGCTTCAGGACGTCCTACAGAGATTGCACGTTTTCTAGCGTCGTAGGACCAAAGCGCTGGTGATAGCAATGCGCGATAAATTCCGCGACGGGGCGCTTCCACGGTTCCTGCTCCCTTTAGCCAGTGACTCGAATTTTCGGGGGATTCAATTCCAGTTCGCGCGCATCTGTATATGGGCATGACTCAACCCGAAACGCTGTCTCACTTCGAACCGCGGCTGAAGTTTCGACGATATCGGCATCAGTGTTCGCCTCTGCGCCAGCTCGCTGCGGTCAACCGCTCCACCTCCGCGTAATAACGCGCCTGGGAAGTCGCGGCATCGTCGTTCTGATCCGTCTTCAAAATATCAAACAGATGCTCTGCGACGACTGAGCCGATCGCGTGAACCGCGTCGTGACGCGTAAGCCCTTCTTTCCCGAGGCGACCCACCGCCCGGACCACGGGTTCAAGGTTCAGGGCAATCTGGTTTTCGACGATCGCGTGTAGCGCTGCGTGTGCCGTGACGTTGGGAAGCTTGATCCGGGCAACGCGGTGATACGTTTCGACAAGCGCAATTCGCTCCTGTTCGTCGAGTTCGAGCCATGATTCAGGTTCGGGTGCGCAACAAGGGTTGTACTCTTTCATGATGCAAGTCCTGTACAGACTTCTGTCTGTCGTAAAACTACCGGCAACAACCGCATTACGCTTCAGTTCAGTCATCGACGGCATAACGGTGGCGCTCATCCCGCAGGCCTGGGGCCGCCCGTTGACGACAGCACGCCGGGCCGCAGGCCTTGCATGAGCCGCCCTCCTGGTGAGCTGGATGCACCGCGCCGTCATGCGACCCAATAATGCGCCAGCACCGTGGCGACAACTGAATGCCCTGGCCTGGCCGCGAACTGATTGCGCAACTGCCGGTTAAGCTCGTCGCGCGTCATGCCACTCGCGAGCGCCGCCTGTGACAGCGAGGAATAGGCATCGAGTACATCTTCACTGGTGATTTCATATCCAAAACCTGCGTCTATCCAGTGCAGCGCCGCCGTACCACAGGTCATCGCGAACGCTGGGGCCTGTGCGGCGAAATCGCGTGCGGCCCGCGTCAGGGTTCGCGGGTCGGCGGGGCCGCGCATCGCGAGCGACGCCGCCAGATCGAGCAGGCCGGCGTCCTTCGCGGCGGCGAACCATTTCCCCTCGGCGCCGGGACTGCTCGCGACCAGATCGTGGAGAATGCTGTCGGGACTCCTGTCCGGATATTTTTTCGCGATGGCACGGAACGTCGCGAGATGCGTGGTGGCCTGATTGGCCTCGATCGCGTAGTGCCGATATGCCTCGTCCATCATGCCCTTCGACAGAAGGATCGCTTCGCATTTGCGGGCGATGGCGGCAGTGGGCGCATTCAGCCCCCTCGACGCGTCCGCATAACGCAGTGCTTCAGCCGGTCGGTTTAATGCAATCAGTGCGTCCACTCCGTACTGGCGATACCCCCACCAGTTCAGGCGCGCGCCGTTCACGAGAGCGAGTAGTTCCTCATGGCGGCGGGCGGCATTCAGCGCGCTGAGGCAGGCGGTGGTACCCGCGAAATGCTCGCCGAGACCCTCAGCGCCCATCACGCGCGCTGTAACCGGCAACAACCGGTCTGCCCATGAGGACGCGATGGTGGATGAGGTGCACAGGTCGCCCCAGCGATCGCCCAGCTGTTCGATATACGGCATCCGGTCGTCCTGGAGCGCGTCAAACAGGCGGTCAAGCCAGCGCATGCGGACCGGAGCGGGCACATCCGCCCCGGCAATGACGGGCACCAGCGCATCGATGGCGCGATTCACGGCGGTACTGATCGCCCCGGAAGAACTGTCCACGTGCTCGAGCGCCGGCGAAAGCTTTTCGAGCAGAGCGACCGCGCCGTCAGCGGCGAGAACAGGATCGGCACGGGCGATCTGCCGGATTTCTGTCAAGGCCTCCTTCAGACGCTGGATCGGCAGTGCGGACTTCCAGCCGAAGGCGCCACGCCGGAATCGCGTGGCGAAAGCCCACTTGTGAGCGGTGTGAGAGGTTGTGCGCATCATGCTCCGGGGTGCCAGCTCAACGCGTCTTCATACAGGCAGCGTACAGGGCCGCGTTGAGCGCCTCCAGTTCGCGCCGGGTTTCGAGCGGGTCGTGATGCCGGCCCTGACGCTCCAGGCTGGGTAACCCGAGCATCACCTTCGCTGCCCGCTCGGGCCCATTCTGTCGCGAAGGCTCTGCCAGTCTGAACAGAGGTGCGAGGCAGGCCTTGTCCGTGAGTACCCAGGCCGGAAACCATTCCAGATCGTGAATGTCTCGGGCGCCGTCGAACGACGTATCGAAGGCGCGCCGCAACCGGTTGACGCACGCGTCGTCAAGCCGGCTCAAAAGGCGGTCAAACCGGGATGGCGAAAGCCACGCAAGTTCACCAGCAACGGCCAGGCCGCGTCCCGACCGTCGAGCCGGTAGCGCGCCTTCGTCATCCAGCATAGCGGCGCTGGAATCCGTCGCCAGGACGTGATGCGGGATATCGCGTCAGAGGCCTTGGCCCACCTCGCAGCAAGCAGGAAGAGCGGCGCCGCGTGCGCATCTGCGTGGTCCGCACGGAAAGGCAGCGCAGCGAGCGGCGCGACCGGCCAGTTCTGCCCAGAGCGGTGCGAGCCAGGTCGCCCCGCTCTGCCTCGCGAACACGCGCGCGACTGCGGGCTGGACTTCGCGAGATAGTGCCTGGCGAGCCCGCAATGCGGCTTCGCCACAGTCAAACGGGACCGTCGATCGACCCTCGAAGGCATTGACGACCGCGCCGAAATACATTAACACATCGTCGTCAGGATACTCTTTCGCCAGGGCCTGCAGCGCGCCGCGCGCCCGCCCCATCGTACTGCTGCAACGCTGACAGCACATCGTTGCGCAGCATCACGTCGCGACTGCCGTTGAAATGCCGAGCGGCATCCGGCGGATTCAGAACAGTTTGCTGGTCAGGGTGACGAGATTAATCCATTGACCGTGCTTCTCAATTTCCTGCGGTGCTCATCGACTGACTCGACGATTGCGCGCCGAACGCCCGCATCGGCAACACGGTGCGGGCGCGTCATCAGTGGTCGTGCTCCGTCGGGTCCGCGAAAGACGGTTCCCAAGCCTGTCCGCCGTAGAACACGCCAACGATTGACACCACCTCGGGATCCACAAGGTAAGCAATCACGGCGCGCTGCCGGTAGTGGGTCACGCGCAGGCCAGGCAACAGATCATCGCGCGGCACGCCGCGCTCAGGGAACGTCTGCAGGCGCAGGCAGAAGCTCACGATGGCGTCGACGTATTGGGCCGCCGTGATGGGCGAACCCGCTTCACGGATAAACCTTTCGATGTCCTCAAGCTGGTCCCGCACTTCCGGGGCAAACTGCACCCGGTAGTTCATGCGGGGCCGGAGCGCTTCTTCGCCAGGTGAGCGCGCACCTGCTCGGGCGTGAGCGCGCGCGCGGGCTCCGCGCGCAACGCTTGGGCCGCAGGCACCACCTCGTCACGCAACCAGGCATCGATGGCCCTGTCGCGGGCCGCGAGGGTACGTAGGCCGTCGCGGATCACCTCGCTTTCAGAAGCGTACTCGCCGCTGGCGACCTTAGTGCGGATGAGCTCGGCCATCTCGTGGGGCAGGGTAATGCTGAACTGCTGTGTGGTACGCATGGCGCGCTCTCCGGGCTGACAGGATTCAATCCTACTCCGTCGGCACGGGTGCTGGCAAGGCGTGCCGGGCTTGCAGAGACGACGATAACCGTGGTCACGGGCGCGCCTGATATCAGTTCAGGGGCCGGAACGGAAAAATCCTTGCTATCGGTTTGCTGAAGCTGGTGCCAAGCGCGTCGGTCGCCTATCGACCGCTGCCGCCGTTCAGCGATTTCCCTGAACGTCTCAGCCGTGGCCGATACCGTTGAAAAAGTCGCCGCGCGGCTTCCTCAGTTCTCCTGTGCGAAAATCGACCTCCCAGATCGGCCTACAAACCGCTCGCGCACGCCGGCCAAGGGTAACAAGACCCTGAAGACCTTGTGAGAGAGACGGTCAGCGACTTTTTCAACAGTATCTGGTCAAAAACGGCCATTGGACTGGTCCCCAAGCCATATTCAAGCGGGCGCGCCGATCCCGGGTGTAATCGCTGCCGATGGTCTATAACTTGATCGCTCCATTGATCTAACAGGCGCAATGTTTGACAAGAGCCTTTGCATACCGCTATGCAGCAAGGTCACCGGCAGTCGATGGGAATGTCCAGTCCTGATGGCTGGAGCGTCAAAAATCGCGAGGCATCAGGAACGATTACGGTCTCGACATCTCGACACTCTTCATGCCAATCCGCGGCCCGGTCAGTATAAGGGCGCGTGTCGATACGTCGATAGACGCGGGATAGGACAAGGTAGTACCGTAGGATTGCATACACTGCCGAGAGTAGACCCATGTCGAGCAAATACGCACTCAGCGTGTCGCTGACGGAGCACCTGTGCCACTTCGTCGACAGTCGGGTGGCCTCTGGCCGTTACCGCACGGCGAGCGAAGTGTTTCGGGAGGCGCTCCGCCTGCTGGAAACGCAATTTTCGAGCCCGACGCCGATCGCCCAGAACGCTGTCGCACCAGGCGACGCCCACGGGGCCAAAGTCGTTGGAACCAACGATCGCGAATGGCCGGTGCAAAGGCGCGGGAGGGGTCTGTGAACGGCGTATTGCGGTTTCCGGTTACCGGAGTCGGTGCCTCAGCCGGAGGCATTGAAGCCCTGGACGGCTTCTTTCGCGGAATGCCCGCGGAGCCCGGCGTCGCGGTTGTCGTCGTCACCCATCTCGGCCCGGACCGTGAAAGCCTGCTGCACGAGACCATGGCGCGATATACGGCGCTACCGGTACAGGTCGCGGCCGACGGCATGCAGCTCGAGATAAACAGCGTGTACGTGGCGCCATCCAATGTGGTCCTCGGGATCGAGAATGGCCACCTGCGGGTTCGTGCGCAAAGTACGGGCCGGCGCGAGCGCAAGCCCATTGACATCTTTTTCAGCGAACTGGCAAACGACCGCGGCGAATTGGCCATCGGTATCATCCTGTCCGGCGGCGATTCCGACGGTACGCTCGGCGTCAAGGCGGTCAAGGAGCGCGGCGGGCTGACCATGGCCCAGATCGCCGACGGATTCGGTCCTCAACACGCGAGCATGCCCGAAAGCGCAATCGCCACGGGTCTCGTCGACTTTGCTATCCCCGTCGAGCAGATGGGAGCAAAGCTCGCTGAATTCGCCCGTAGCACCTATGTGCTGGACGATATCGCCTTCAAGACGCGAAGCGCGGCGGAACAGCAACAGCTCGATGACGCAAGAAAGGAACTTTACGGCATCCTGCGCGGCCAGCTTGGCCATGACTTTAGTGGCTACAAAACGAACACTTTCATGCGTCGCGTGCAGCGGCGTATGCAGGTAATCCATGTCGAGGCAATCGATGCCTACGTCGAACACCTGAAGCGCGATCCGCAGGAAGTTGGCGCGCTTTTCCGGGATCTGCTCATCAACGTGACCAACTTCTTCCGCGATGCGGATGCGTTCGAGAAGCTCGCAAGTACCGTCATCCCGAAGCTTTTTGAGGCACGCGGGGCGGACGAGGTGGTGCGCGTCTGGGTGCCCGGATGCGCGACCGGCGAAGAGGTCTACTCGCTCGGTATCCTGCTGCGCGAACACATGGACCAGCTTGCCGTCGTGCCCCGGGTGCAGATATTCGCCAGTGATATCGACGAACATGCCCTGGCAGTCGCGCGCGCGGCCAAATATCCGGGGCAGCTACTCGACAGCGTCTCGCCCGAACGCCGGGACCGTTTTTTTATTCCCGATGGCGCAAGCTATGTCGTGGCGAAAGAGGTGCGCGACCTGTGCATCTTCTCGCCGCACAGCGTGATCCGTGACCCACCTTTTTCCCGGATCGACCTGGTCTCCTGTCGCAACCTGCTGATCTATTTCGGCCAGGCTGTGCAGGGGCAGGTCATTCCGACGTTCCACTATGCGTTGCGCCCCGACGGCTACCTGTTTCTCGGCACGTCGGAAAGTGTCAGCCAGTTCGACGACCTGTTTGCTCCGGTCGAGAAAAAACATCGTATTTTTCGTCGGCGTTCGGTGCCTGCTTCGCACGTTCGGCTGCCGCTAATGGTCTCGTCAATGCGCGCCGCTCACGCAGGCGAGCTGACGGCGCGGCGTACGGATGTTGGTGCTGTCGCGCTGCGCCAGATGGTGGACGCCCAGGTGCTTGAGCGGTTCTCGCCGCCCCACGTACTGGTCAATCGCGACGGCGACGTCGCGTACTACTCGGCGCGAACCGGAAAATATCTTGAGCCGCCTGCCGGTATTCCGTCACGGCAGATATTTACCATGGCGCGCAAGGGCATCCGCGTCGAACTGCGAACCGTGTTCCGCGACGCGGTTGAGTCCGGTCGTTCAGTGACCCGGGAAGGCATCCCGGTCGAGGAAGACGACGGACGCGTCCAGATGGTGAATGTCACCGTCGAGCCGCTGGGCAGCAAACCCGGCATCGAGCCGCTTTTCCTGGTCCTGTTCATCGATCAGGGAGCGGTGCTAAGCCGCGAGGAAGCCCTGGACCGCGCTCATGCCGCACACGACGGAACGGCGGCGCAGACGGAACGGGAACTGCGCGACACGCGCGAGCGCCTTCAATCCGTGATCGAGGAGTATGAGACCGCACTGGAGGAACTCAAGTCGTCGAACGAGGAACTGGTTTCCGTCAATGAAGAGATGCAGTCCACCAATGAAGAACTGGAAGCGTCGAAGGAGGAACTGGTCTCGCTTAACGAGGAACTGCACACCGTTAACAACGAACTGACCGGGAAGATCGAAGCGCTTGATCGCGCGAATAGCGACCTGCAGAACCTGTTCGAGAGTACGGCGGTGGCGACCGTGTTTCTTGACCGCCATCTGGTGATTCGCAGCTTCACGCCTGCCATGACGGAAGTGTTCAATATCCGCCCGGCCGACCGAGGGCGACCCATCACTGACTTGGCAAGTCCGTTGCACATACCGCACTTCGACAGCGACATCGCGCGTACGGTGACTGAAGGCGAAGTGATCGAACGCCGCATCGATAGCAAGGACCAGACGATCAATTACCTCGTCCGTCTCTCGCCTTACCGCAACGGCGACCGGCGCCCCGAAGGTGTGGTGGTCACGTTCCTGAATGTCACCGGTCTGACCCACGCCGAGACGCGCCAGAAAGTCCTCATTGCGGAACTCCAGCACCGCACGCGCAATCTTCTCGCGCTCGTCGAGTCAGTCGCCCGTCAGACGTTGCCGAAGCATGCCTCCGTCGAGGCGTTCATCGCCCGGTTGCGTGCCTTGGGACGGCTGCAGGGGCTCCTCGGAAAGGCCGCGGGCGAGCATATCGATCTGGCTGACATTGTGCACATGGAGATTGAAACCATTGCCGGGACGGACGCCGATAATATTACGATCACCGGCCCGGGCGTTCCCCTCAGCCTTCGATATGTCCAGAACGTTGCGCTGGCCATTCACGAACTCGCAACAAACGCGCTGAAGTACGGGGCGCTGAAAAACAGCCAGGGACAGCTCGATATCCGGTGGCGGGTCAAGAACCTGAGGCAGGACCAGTCGTTGCTATTGCTGGAGTGGCGCGAGAGTGGCCTGCCCGTTCCGCCCGATTCCACCAAGCGCGGGTACGGACGACAGCTGATCGAAGAGGCCCTGGCGTACTCGTTGCGCGCCAGGGCGGAACTGAGTTTCGGTGCCGATGGCGTTTCGTGCCGGATTGAAATGCCGTTCGAACAGAAAGGCGGCCTCGCTCGTGACGACACCTGAGGAAAGCCGATGGAACCGGGTACAGACATTCAGGGACGCCGGGTAGTGATCGTCTTAGACGACTTCGTCGTCGCGCAGGCGTTGTGCGGCCTGATCGAAGATGCGGGGGCCAAGGTCATCGGCCCCATCGGCTGGCTGGACGAAGCGCTCGCGTACGTCAGGTCCAATGAAGATAAATTCGACAGTGCCGTACTCGATGTGAACCTGCATGGCGCGTCTTCATCGATAACAGGCCCTCGTTTTCTTCACGAGGGGCTCTCCGATTACGTTGGCCTCGACTTGGCATGGACGAACCCGCCACGTCCTTCCCAAGTCGTGTCTGCTGCCAACGACCTCGCGGTAGCAGACGGAGCGTGTAGTGGCTTCAAGGGTTCAGCTC
Organism: Paraburkholderia kirstenboschensis; assembly: GCF_904848585.1. Classification (GTDB taxonomy): domain Bacteria; phylum Pseudomonadota; class Gammaproteobacteria; order Burkholderiales; family Burkholderiaceae; genus Paraburkholderia; species Paraburkholderia kirstenboschensis. The sequence continues at coordinate 19,514 of NZ_CAJHCR010000027.1, read as the reverse complement.
ACCAACGTACGATTCTTTGCGATTGATGAGTCGGCGATCGGCGATCTGAAGCGCTCGTCACTTTGCCGAAGAGTCACGGAAGCGTGGTCGAAAGTATCTCCCGGGCACAGTGACGGCGCTAGCGACTTCGGAACGCAATTGTCGGAGATCGTCGATATGCGCTCCGCAACCGGCGAATCGGCGATTTCTCCGCACCCTCATTTCGGCCGTTGTACTGACTCAGTCGCAGACGCCGGACTGGGGTCGCGTGTGCCGACCGCCTTCGCTCGCGGGCGGCTCCGTATGCGAATCGCATAAGGCACTGGTCGGCTACTTTCGGTCATTCGACGTCATGCTCTGGATCGTTGCCAACTGACGCGAAGCTACTCTTCCAGAAAAGCTTTCCTGTTCGATCGAAGAAAACTCGCGGGCAACGACGGTGGAGTACGGCACGTTTTGCCCTTCCTAGAGGTCACACAGGCCCGATTGAGCTACCACAGCGGAGCTTAGGCTCTGATTAATGACAGTGCCAGAGGTGTTTGCGTGATCGAAGTGCCCAACTTCGTCTGTCTGTGGACCTGTATACGATCATGTCCTCTATCAGTTATAGGAGCATGGACAAATGGTCGAAGGACTGGACGGTCTTGTGCGACAACTGAAGGACGCGTCGCAAGCGTTCGAATCGTTGGAGGGGGAAATTGCCCAAGTCCCGGTTGTGCCGGGGGATCAGGCCAGTGTGCAGGCAGCAATCGAACAGATAGAGGCTGCCATTGACCAAAAGGCCGCGCCCTATCGGGGCAATCCTTTCGTGGACCCGGTCGTAAAAGCCCTCAAGGAAAAGTGCCGCGAGCACATCATTGAACGTGGCCGGGAGCAGGCATGAAGCGCGAGATGGACCTGATCCGCGAGTTGCTGCTGGCGGCCCTGCGGCGGCCCCCGATACCGCGACGGTGAACATCAGAAACGGGGACCAGAAGAATGAACTGGCTGTGGACTGGGGGCGGCATCAACTTCGGCTATCGCGAGCGTGACAATCTGTGGACTTACGACGGGCGCCATGTCGGCCGTTCTGCCGGTAACGACGTCTACGCCCCGGATGGGGCGTACCTCGGCGAACTCGCGGGCACGCACCGCCTGATCACCTGCCAGGCGAAGCCGGGCTCGCGGCAGGCTGGCTTCACGCGCTCCGGAAGGCGGGTAGTCTACGCGTCTTACGCCGACTACAGCGGCTACGCGCTGGACGAGGGCTACGAGGATTTTCCAGCCCCGGGGAACGCTGCGATGACACGCGCCACGAAGCCACGTGGCGAGCGCAGGCCAGAGGGCGGCATCCTGCCGATGCAGACGTATCTGGAAACAGCACCGAGATGGTTGCAAAGAAATAATTCGTTATCCGGAGCGGTGGAAAATAGCACAGCGCAAGAGCGTCGACGGTCGTTTCAATCACGTGCTTTCCGACACCTGCAGCGCGGAAAAACTGCTGACGGAAGCGGTGGCCAGACTCCACCGCGCGGCGTCCGATCCGCGTCCGTTATCGCATACTGGCAGCACCGATTTTTGTTTGAGCGCCTTGCAGCAGCGAAAAAAAATGGCCCGCCATAAGCGGGCCGCACGCCATGTGGCGCGCTAACCGGTGCGCGGGAGCCACCTACGCACCGTTCCACGTGGCGCTCAATTCAGTGCTCAGCTGAAATGGTCTTCCCGCTCAGACGAACAGTGTGCCGTGCGAGCACGCCGCCTGCAGCAGCCATCAACCTGTTGCGTGCCTCCTTCCCGCTTTCCCGGACAAATCCTGCGCTACGCATCGCCCGCTCCACTGCTGGTGGGCCAGGAATACGGGCTCCGCACCGCTGCACCCTGACTTCGACAACTGCCGCGATCTCTGCGAGACGGTAAGCCAGACGTGAAACTGCGCTCGACGAAGATACCGACAGCGTGCCGAACTGGGAAAGCTCCCCCAGAACGCTCCGCTTCGAGGACCACTAGATCTTTTGTCCAGCCCATCATTGCTTCAGCTTCCAGGGATTCCGGCGCGGGTAAGCGAAACGAGCGTCAGCCGGACCACAACTGGCTCACTAACGACATCGCTAGCGTTTCGCATCGCCGCGGCCTTCCGCGGATCGCGACATGTACGCAGTGACAATACCGGGCAGGTGTTCGAGCAGCCATCGCGCCATCTCGATTTCCTGCGGCAGGATCTGCTCGCAGCAACGCACCGTCTCCGGGTCCCCGGCACCCTGTGCGGCGGCGATCAGCGCTGTGTACGATGCGACTTCGGTCTGTTCGAAAATGTATCCGCTCATTGCACCCTTGACGACCTCATCCGTCACCGTCATGCCCCCGACGGCCTGCCCAAAGGCTGCAATCCGTCCGGTCAGGTCTTTCATCGCAGAGGGGCTGCTGCCGAGGCGGTCGAGGCAGCCTTCGAGCAGGGTCTGCTGTCCCAAGGTTTCCTGGAGGTGCTGGTCAATGCGTTGCCGTAGTTCCGGGTAATTCTCAAGACGGGAAGACTGCGCCTTGAGCATGCTTTCTGCCTGTTTCTCCATCGCATATGCGTCGCGCAGCCAGTCCACCAGATGTTCATTCGGATTTGCCATGTGTTACCTCTCACAACCGCAATTGCGTACGGCAGGCGCGCTCTGGCCCAGTGCCAGTGCTGCGAAAGTGCGCGCATTCGCCGTTCCTGGTCGCCTGCGCCGGGAGTACGGTTGCGGAGGGCGTCGGGGGAAGCGCGGCGTAGCGCCCGGTGCTGGATGAGAAGGCTGCCTCAGGCCGGAAACCGATCGCGTTTTACCACTATTTCAATAAGGAGTACCGTTTCCCATAACCGGAACACTGCGCTGCCACTGACGGAGAGCATTGCAATGAACGAAATGACGATGGCGGAACGAATCCGGGCGCGCGCGTATGAACTGTGGCAACAGGACGGCTGCCTTGAAGGATGTGCAGATGAGTACTGGCATATGGCTCGTTCACTCATCGAAAAAGAGATAGCTAGTCGGGAGAGGTCAACAGAGGCCGACCCCAGTGACAAGTCCGCAAAGTAGTCTGACAGCGCGCCATCCGGACTTCTGTTGTCCCCTTGCTCCTGGGCCTGTCGCTCGATTTGTGCGGCATGCGTTTTGTAACCTGCCGGCATTGCTTAAGGACACGGAGGAGCAGCCCGATAGGGGCGACGCCGGTTATCGCATTTATGCTACGCACAGGCGGACGTGCGATTGAGCGACTGAGAATGAACCGGACGCCTCGGGCCGAGGGCCAGCGTGATGAGTTCGGCCGAGGTCATGGATGTCGTGCCCCGGGTATGCTCTGCAAGCGTGAGGGCAGGCCGGCTCGGCGGCATCGGTGATGCCAGTAGTGAACCACCCGCATGCGGCCCGGTCAATCGGTCGCAACCCAACTCATGTACCGTTGCCTGCGAGTCGATGTTGGCAAAATTGCCGGCCAGGTCTGGGCACAAAAACGACAACCTTTCAGTCCAATCGCCGTCGCGCAAGCGCGATGCGGACAAGGCGCTGTTCCGTCTACAGGAGGGATTCGCTAGGCGGGATTGAAAAAAAACCGAACCCCCGGTCGTCCCGGGCCGAACGGCCGGCACTGTTGGAGCAGCCTCCGGACGCCGCTACTGCGGCCGGTTTTGCACTCGACTTCTTATACGGCGTCCGATTGGTGAGCGGCGTCTCACAGCTTTCTGGCCAGCGCTGGCTCGCGCAAGACAGGCGTGATGCTTGCTCACCATGCTCATCCGGGCTCCAGGGTTGAATAACATGAACAAGACGTCGAACGCACGAGATATTGTGGTGGTGGCTGCGTCGCTTGGCGGCCTGCAGGCATTGAAAAAAATCCTGTCCTCGCTGCCCGCCGATCTTCCTGCAAGCGTCTTTGTCGTCATGCATATTGGAGCCTGGCCCAGCCTGCTTCCCGAAGTTCTTCAGGCGGACTGCCTTTTGCCGGTCATGCACGCGCGGGATCGCCAGCCGATTGTGGAGACAAAGGTCTACGTGGCCCCGCCCGACCGGCACATGCTGATTCGCGACGGCGTGATCGTACTGTCAACCGGTCCCAAGGAAAACTTCGCACGGCCGGCCGCTGACCCCCTATTCCGTTCCGCAGCCGTCGAGTATGGGCCCCGTACAATCGGCGTTATCCTGACGGGGAAACTTGACGACGGCGCCGCGGGACTGAAGGCTGTCGATGCGTGCGGTGGTTTCACGATCGTTCAGGACCCGTCGTCCTGTGTCGCCCCGGACATGCCGACGGCGGCGCTCCAGGCTGTCTCACCGGACAGGGTGATGCCGATTGATGGCATAGCCGCAGCCATCATCAGCGCGCTTACAGACGAATCGCGTAAGGGATCGAACATGGACGAACGCGAGCGGGTTGCCCTCGAAACGAAGATCGCCTTGACGGGCAGATCATCGCCAGCGGAGCTCGAACGACTCGGCCACCGGTCGAGCTTGACGTGCCCGGACTGTGGCGGTGTTGTGTGGCGCATTGGCGATGATTTGCCGTTGCGCTACCGTTGCCATACGGGGCACGCGTTTTCGGCGCTGTCGCTTGAGTCGGAGCAGCGCAGCGGTGCTGAAAATGCGCTCTGGGCGGCTGTACGACGCCTGGAGGAGAGGCTGCTGCTTACAGAAGAACAACTCTCGCTGGCCGAAGCCGCGCGAAGCCCCGAAGTGTCCAAATTGCGCGTGCAGAAAGATGGTTTGCAGGCTGCAGTGGAGGTAACCAGGCAACTGGCACTCGAGTCGAGTATTTCCACGGCGGAGACACCGGCGTGAAGCGATTCACGGTTTCCTTACTGGGCGCAGGGTGCGTGCCGGCAAGGCTGCGACGGCTGCGGTGAGACGCAACTGTCCACGAACGAAATGCGAGAGCCATAAGTCTTTTCCGTTGGTCGCTTTTGCACCGTCCGCGCTTCGATCACGGCAATGACTGCGCCGGGTCCCGCTTACGTTGGCGCTCCCCGGGCGATGGAGGCGGCTCTTGCAACCCGGCGTTGTCGACATTCCCACCCTCGACGAAATGAGTAAGGCTAGCGACGTTATAAATGACGCATAAACGTACGCAAATCCGACGGGTATGGGCGATGCTCGCTATGTGGCACGCGGTTTCACCCCCCACGCGCTTTGTTGCGTCTCAGGGAACCTGCCTCTCACTACATGGATCGGCAATGGAAAAGCGCACTATTTTCTATCTGCAATGCCAATGCGGGACCCCTGACTCCATTGTAGAGCGTTGTAACGCAACGGCCTGTCGTCGAGGCTGACGTCCGTTCCCGCTTCGAGCTAGGGGGCCGTCCTCAGACGGAGGCTATGCCGGAAGGACCCGCTTTTTCTGTTGCTGAGACCCGCATGCGAGAAGTGCGGACGGCACTGGCGCCCGGAAGCGTCGTTGGCGTCAGCGAGCCTGGTCAGGTTGCAGTGATCGCTCCGGTGCGCTCCATCGCCAGGGAACCGGGCGCTGACGTTTTGAACAACGCCGCCGTGCGGGTTAACGGGGACCGTTGCAATTTATCATTCACAGCCCCCCGCCGAAACCAACAGTGCCTGATCGCCGGGGACATGAACTCCGCCTTGGCCTACAGCAGTGGCGACGTGGATTCAGTCCAGAATTAGCGAGTAAGAGTCGCCAATTTGACTGTGCCCTGGTTCAGATACGTCTCGTGCCACCTGTTCCATACTGGCCGTTGGAATGAAGCGTTTAGCTTCCCTAAGAGAAGAGGACCGTTTATACACCGCTCGGGCAATACCGCCTTCCATGGCTCTCTGAAGGCGTTAACGTTCTTCGTTAGGGAGCGCCCCCCGCTTTTGCAGCCGGTGCGAGCTCCCCGATCGGAGTTCGGCTCGAAGGACACGACGTTACGGCGACAGAAAGATGGCGCCTGCGTAATTGATTCCCTCGTCCGCCGGCTCGACAAGCGAGAACGTCATCGCTGGATAGACAAGGCGCTGGTAGAACGCGGTCTCGTACAACCGCCTATCACCGCAGTGATAGAGCAGTCGAGCACACAAGTAAAGGTGCGGCCCGCTTTCCGGGGATGGTTCGGGCTAGATAAGGCCGCCATAGACGGTTCGCCTGTCCGTTTCGAATTGCGTCCAGAACTCACTCTCCGGTGGCAAGGCGGCGCCGCGCCGCAAAATTGCAGTCACTGCATAGCCCCAGCCAACCCGCGGAAGAGCGTGAGGACTTCCGCTGTATGCTCGCTTGACTTCGAAGGCGCCGCTTATGACTTCGACTGTGTTGCGGCAGAAATTTTTGAGCACGATCACCACCTTGCCTGGCTTTCCGCACAAGGCGCTTGCTCTCGTCAGCACGACTGCGCACCGCTCATCAATCGGATCTGGCATCGGTCGGGGCAACTGAGATGGGTCTTCCGCCTGCGTACTTCCGCCCGACCCCACTGGGCGCCATTGCCTTGGGGAGCGCCGCGCAACGTCTGGCGGAACACGCCATAAGAGTCGGGCGGCCGTGAGCGTCCCGTGAAATCAGAAAACTGCTGTTTCACCGGGCATTATTCGGCACGGCTTCCTAGGCCGGCAACTTCGTGCTCACCGCCTTGTTGGCTGCGATCTTCTTCGCCGCCGCGGCCTTGTTGGCAGTAGCCTTCTTGAGCACCGGCTTTTTGTCGGCCGCGGTAGCGCCATCAATCAGAAACTTCCTGCGGTCCTTCGCGTTAGCAATCCACGCCGGCGCACGCCCACGCCCACTCCACGTCGCGCCAGTCTTTGGGTCGGCATACAGCGCCGGCTGGGGGCCTCTGACGTAGTTTCCAGCCTTCGCGACCTTTTTGGTAGCAGCGGCCGAGACTTCGGCGTTGCCTCTAACCAGATACTTACTGCGGTTCTTCGCGTCCGCAATCCATCCGGGCGCGCGGCCGTGTCCTGACCACGTCGCGCCGCTCTTCGGGTCGCGATATTTTGCCACTGATTTTCCAGCTTTCGCTGTAGCCTTGGCGCCAGGCTTGGGTCCACGTTTGTTGCCGCCAACATGGGCGTCAACGTCAGCAGTAGTCAGTCCATGTTCTGCCATCAAGCTTCGAATTTTCTCGATAACAGCGCCCGACTTTTTCGCGGCGAGCGCTTCTGCTTGTGCCTGCAACTTCTGGATTTTCACTTGCAAAGATTCGAGGGTCGCCATTGCGCCTCCACAGTTAAGATGCCGCACTATGCCATGCCAATGATGATGTGCGTCAATTCAAGGCTTCTTCTTACCGCGCCTTCGGTAATTGGTCGTTATCCCCAGCGCCCTGTTCCGGCAGATGATGAATGCGCCGAGTGGAATAACGATAAGGATGAGCACTTCTAACCCGGCGATCAGCCTCCTTTCGCGGCGCGCGTCGTACGCGCTGGACGCGGATGAAGTAACCCGCGGTGAAAGCGTGTTGCTCGCGGCCGGTTGCAGCAGCGCGGCGCTGGCTCGAGTGCATTGACGCGTCAGAGAGGGCTCCAGATGTTGGCGATGCTGCGGCTGCTGTAAGACTGCGCTCGTCGGGAGGAACAATGCCTGCACCAGATGCAGGTCCAACTGAAGCCAATTCGGGTGCTGAAGCCATACCCGGTGCTGACGCAGCGGCAGTTTTCGATTCCATGGCCTTAGCTGTCGTTTTCCATTGCACGACGACCGTGCCAATGCAGCGCACGTCAGTAGACGCGCTCCGGAAGTGCCTCCGTTGAGCGAGTTGCCCGGGTGATAGCTTACCGCTGCTGAGAAGGGCCTGTTGCTGAGCGAGGATACCGTTGTACTCGTTGTTCAGAATGGCGTGCTCACAGATGACGCGCTCGGCTGGTCGGCGGGTTGCCGCGCATTCAATGCCACTCGCCCATGCTGCGGCCCGAACGTAAGCGATCCATTATCGACGTGTACCGAATGCGACTCTGAGCGAGGAGCACGGGCAAATCAACAGATCATTTCCACCGCGCGAGCGCTCCCAATTGCGCCGGTGAGTTGGTTGCTCTGATTGACGGCATCCTCGCCAAATGGTCACGGACACGCAACGGATGCGGCTTTACGTGAGCGCATAGGCCGCATATGACTTGACCGTTCCGAATAACTGCTTTACGTCGCCGATCGAATCCTATGGACAACATCAGCCAGCGCCTGCAGATTGAATGGCTTGGCAAGACAAGCGTCGCAGCCGGCATCGCGCGCAGCCGTCTCCTCCTGCGTGACCGGTCGGCCGGTCACCGCCACGATCGGAACACTCGAGCAGTTCTGCAGTTGCCGAAGTTGCGCCACCAATTGATAGCCGTCCAGGTCGGGCAAGTTCACATCGGTGATGATAAGGTCGAAGTCAGATGTTTTTGCCGCCTGTAACCCCTCAGCTGCGTTCCTCGAGGTCTTAACGTTTGCGTCGTACATCGAAAACAGCTCCGCCATCGCCTGCAATGACTCTTCGGAGTCCTCGATCAGCAGCACGCGCGCACCCGCAAAAATGGAAAGGTCCGCTGGCTTGTCGCCGGCCTGCCGATGCACGAAGGAGGCATCGGCAGGAAGCGAGACGACAAAACGCGATCCGCGACCTTCACCCTCAGAAAACGCCTCGGCATTCCCGCCGTGCAGACGGGCAAGCTGGCGCACCAGAGACAGGCCAATGCCAAGTCCACTCGCTCGCGCACGAGACGGCACATTGGGCGCCTGCTGGAAAATTTCAAAGATCGACTCAAGCAGGCTGGGCGCGATGCCGACTCCCGTGTCGGCCACCTCCAGGCACAGCTTGTCAGCTTCCAGCTGCAACCGGACAGTGACCTTGCCGCCCGCTGGCGTAAACTTCAACGCATTGCTCAGCAGGTTCCAGACGATCTGTTCAATGCGGATGGAATCTGCTTCAATAAATACCGGCGTCGACGGGATATCCAGCCGCAGATCGATCGTGTTTGCCGCGAAATCGTCGCCTACAGCCTCGGCAATCGACCGGGCAATTTTCGCGACATCGGTTGGCTCAAAACGCAGGGAAAGCTTTCCCGTCTGGATCCGCGAAAAATCAAGCAGATCATCGATGATCTGAGCTTGCGCTAACACCGATTTCTGGATCGCGTCGGAGACCTCCCGAACCCGCCTGATGTGCCGCGCTTCAGGGATGCGCGCGAGGATCTCGGCTTTCATGTGAATGAGATTAAGCGGATTTTTCAGTTCGTGAGACAGCACCGCAATGAACTCGTCTTTCAAACGGCTCAGTTTCTGGATTTCAGTGTAGTCAGCGCGCTGCCGCGCCAGCACGAGATCTTTCTTTCCCTCTACCAGCTTCCGTTGGGTTGCGTCGTGAACGATCTTGGTAAAGCCTGAAAATCCGGGCACCTCGATGCGGCTCAGGAAACCACTGCAGAAGACGCGCTCGTCACCTTTTGTCACATGCCAGCGTTCGTCTTCAGCACGGCCTTTACTGCGGGCTTTGCCGCGCTCCCGTGCCGGTACACCATCCGCACGGTCCTCAGGCGTAAAGATCGCGTCGAGGGTTCCGCCCAGCATCTCTTCGGCCTTGTAGCCGAAAATGCGACTCGCACCCACGTTCCAGCTGACCACTACACCGTCATCGTCGAGAAGAATAATGGCGAAGTCGTGAGTTTCCTTGGCAGCGAGCTGGAGCCTTTCTTCGCTTGCGCGCGCCTGCGCCTGAGCGGCCTTCTGTTCGGTGATGTCGATCAGGGCGAGCACAGCGCCATCGATGCGATCGTCGTCGGTGCGGTACGGAATGACGCGCGCGAGAAAAGCGCGTCCATCCTTGCTCTGCACCTCCTTTTCAATCTTCCTGAGCGACTCAAACGCGGCGCGCAGGTCGTCGATCATCTCCGGATAATCGAGATCGTGGGTCAGATGCTGAAGCGGTCGCCCCGTGTCGCTGGGCAGAATATTGAAAAGGGCTTCGGCCGGAGACGTATAGCGTTTTATGTTAAACGTACGGTCGACGAACACCGTCGCAACGCCAACCAGAGCAATCAGGTTTTTAAGATCATCGCCGACGCGTGCCGCCTCCTGGACCTTCGACAGAAGTTCGGAATTGACCGTAACCAGTTCTTCATTGAGCGACTGCAGTTCCTCGCGGCTGGCTTCCAGTTCCTCGGTTGCCGAGCGCAGCTCTTCGTTCATGGCCTGGAGTTCTTCGTTCGACGCGCGAAGCTCCTCGGCCGATTTCTGGGCGTGTTCCAGCGAAGTGCGTACGCGGCTCTCGCTGCCCACCAGTGCCTGCCTGAGGGAATCCAGCGTCTCGTCAGCTGCCTCACCGCGCACAGCGGAATCAACCAGCGGAAGAGGCGCCAGCAGATCACATGTGAGGGAAACCAGATCCTCGTCTCGCGCGAGGTCATGGTAGGGCCGCAATGACAGATCCACCGCAACCTCGCCCGAAGCGGTCGAGAAGGGTAGCGCCTCTTCGTCCTGGCGTCGTCCGGCCGCGATGCAGCGCTCTATGGCCTGCCGGAGACGGGGATGGGCGTCTTCACGGACGATGCCGAAGATATTGACTGCATGCGCCTGCCGCACATCCTCGGTCAGCCTGATGGCATTCGACGAACGATGGACAATGGCGCCGTCCTTTCGCACGACAATCAGCGGCGGCCCGAACAGGTCGAACGATCGGGCCTGGTCAGGCACCGCGACGTCAACCGGTTTGCTGCCCGCGGGCGAAATGAAGAAGGTTTGACCTCCACCATCAAAAGGGTGCTGTTGAATGGTTGCGTAGGCAGGCAAAGTGTTCGTGGCGGCGTTCGGCACCGCTCGATAGATCTTCTTGAATTTGTCCACCGGCGAAAAAAGCTCCTGGGCGAAATCAGCCGATTCGGCCGTGCCGAGAAACAGCAGACCCTGTGGGCGCAGTGAGAAATGGAACGCTTCAAGGACTCGTCGCTGGGCGCGGCGGTCGAGGTAGATCAGGACGTTGCGGCAGGAAATCAGGTCGATGCGCGAGAACGGCGGATCGCGCAGCAGATTATGGGCAGCAAAGATAACCGTGTCACGCAGCGACTTCACCAGTCGATAGCGGTTTCCCTCCCGGGTAAAATACTGGGCCAGACGGGCAGGCGACACGTCATTGGTAATGGCCGAAGGATAGCTTGCCGACCGCGCGATGGTGACCGCGCGTTCGTCAATGTCGCTTGCGTAGACCGTTATGCGCGGCCGACGCGGCAATCGACGCACCGCTTCGTCCAGAAGTATTGCGATCGAGAAGGCCTCTTCGCCGGTTGCACAGGCCGGCACCCACGCCCGCACCTCGTCACGGTCTCCGAGACTTTTTATGAGTTCAACAGGCAATGCTTTTTCGAGCGCATCAAATGCCTCGGGATCACGAAAGAAGTTCGTGACGCCGATCAGCATGTCCGTCAGTAGTCTCGGCGTCTCCTCGACATTATCGGTCAGGAATTTCCTGTACCCCGCCACCGTGGTGAGCGCATTGACCTGCATGCGGCGCTCGATGCGGCGCACAATGGTGCCGCGCTTGTAATTGGAGAAATCATGACGGGTCCTAACTCGTAGCGTATCCAGCACCTCGTCTATTGCGCTGGCGTCAGGAACAAGCGAGCCGACATCATCGGCACCGTCATCGGGGTCCGACGGTGTTGGCAATGTGATCTTTGCCGCGCTCCGCACCAGATCCAGAAGCCTCGGAATGATTTCCGCCACCGGCAACACAAAGTCGACATCCCCCGTTGCAATCGCGTTGCGCGGCATTTCACCGTACTGCGCTTCTTCTGGACGTTGGGCAATGGTGATGCCACCCTGTTCCCGGACGCGCGCAATCCCCACCGAGCCGTCTGCCCCTGAACCCGACAGAACGACGGCGACAGCACGGGCGCCGTGAGCGCCGGCGAGGCTGCGAAAAAACACGTCGATGCTCGTGGGCGGTAGTCTCGGCGGTTCGGGATCACTCAGGCGCAGGTAGCCATCAACCATCGAAAGGAGCTTGCCGGGCGCAATAACATAGACGTTGTCCTTTTCGAGTGGCACCGGACCGCTGACCTGCCGCACGCGCAAGGCAGTTACATTCTGAATGACCTCGTGCGCGTGGCTCGCATGATCGGGCGACAGGTGCAGCACCACTACGAAGGCAACGCCTGGCGAGGATGGCGCAGCCTCGAACAGCCGTAAAAGCGCTTCAACGCCGCCAGCGGACGCGCCGATTCCGATCACGGGAAAGTCCGGTCCAGCGTGCCTGGGTTGCTTGTTTGGGGTCATACCAGCAGTCATATTTCCTCCGACCGACTGACGCATGTGCGACAAATGCGGAGCGCCCAGCCGACCAAACTCATATTGCTTAAATTTCGACGCTCAGCCGGGGCAGGCTATCCGGCTAGGAAAGCGCAAGGCGTGCAATGATGTCAAGTAGAGGGCCGGTTCCGGCACCTTTCCGACAGAATGCATCGAAGCCTGCCGCCAGGCCAGGAGGCTGTACAGCTTCTTCATCCAGCGAGGTAAACGCTATCAGCACGGTCTCGCCTGTACCGTCGGCCGCACGCAGAATCGCTGCAAGCTGGAAACCGTCCGGCGACGGCATATTGATGTCGAGCACCGCAATGTCCGGCGTCCAGGATGCGATGCACTGGAAGGCTGAGTCTGCATCGAACGCGAAGCGGGCCTCGTGACCGGCGATCGTCAGTGCGAGTGCCACGGCTTCAGCTCCAACAGCATAATCATCGACGACCAGAACGCGGAGCGGACGGTTCAGGGACGCCTTCCTATCGGTCCAGATTCCGCTTTTCATGTCGACTCTCATCCGTATGCAGGTGAGATTCCCCCGCATGCCCCGTTCCCAGGCCTACCGCTTGCTGACCATCCATGTGGACCGAAACGACCAGCCGCCGCATACCGGAACCCAAGAACCGACGAAGGCAGGGAGCAAAGACTATCGGAGGCAGGTGGTGGATTCTTATCCGCATAACAAGAACCGTATTGTCGCCGTCGGGACGTCATTGGGCGGTCTCGACGCACTTCGTACGCTACTGTCTTCACTCCCCGCGGATTTCACCGTCCCGACGTTGATTGTCATGCATATTGGTGCCCGTCGCAGTCTTCTGCCTGAGCTACTAGCGCCCATTTGTTCTTTGCCGGTCGCGCATGCGATGGACAACGTCGCTTGCTTTCGTCAGCACGACTGCGCACCGCTCATCAATCGGATCTGGCATCGGTCGGGACAACTGAGACGGGTCTTCGGGCTGCGTACTTCCGCCGCCCGACACCGCGGGGGCCATTACCTGGCGCAGCCCGGCGGACGTCAGCCCACACGTCCGTACGGTGCTGTCGGCACCTCGCGGCAATCGATCAGATATTGCGCCCGCTCAAGAGCCGCTCGTATGGCCTGTTCTCTGGTCGGCCATGAGCGCGTGTGGTTGTCCTTTTCCAGGATAACCGGACGCCCCCTTAACCTTACATCCGCGCGCGCTACCCATCCGTCAATCGGATCGCGCCAGCCGCGGGCGTCAATCACGTATCCGCGATGAACCGCCCGCATGGTCCGCTCCATCCTCGTATCTAGCTGTTGCATTTCTGCCTCCTTCAAGGACGCCCCGGTCCAGATTCTGCACCAGATTGCAACCATGCCCTTGACTGGCGCCGCTCGGCGGAGTTTCATCTCGCGAGTCGCGCAATTGAGCAATACACCTCGGCATCCATGCTTAATGGGACTCTGTTCTTTGATCCGTCGCCGCGTCGGGGGGCCGGACCGCAGCCCTTAAGGTAGACCTCAGACGCTAACCCGCCCGACACAAGCTCGTCAGCAAGTTTGTACGCGGCGACCTCCGTGTGTTCAAAAACGTATGCGTTCATTGCACCTTTGATGACTTCGTCGCGGACAGTCATTCCGGCGACTACCTGTCCAAACGCCGCCATCTCTCCGGCCATGCCCTTTAGCAGCGAAGGACCACTGGCGAGACGACGCAGACCGCTTTCGAGCAAAGCCTGCTGACCAACCGTTTCCCGCAAGTGTTGCTCGATCCACATTCGGACGCTGGGGTAAACCTCGAGACGGGACACCAGCCCTCCAAGCATTGCCTCTGCCTTCACTTCCATCGCGTACGCATCACGTAGCCAGTCCACCAGATGGTCTTGCGGTGTCATTCCATATCTCCATCCATTCCGTTGTACAGGTATGGTGAAGACGCCGACGGATCGTGAAACAGATGTAAGGGGCAGTGCTCCTGCCCTCTCTTGAAAGCGCCCTATCGGATTGACACCAACGTCAGAGTCTTCTGCCGCATCCGGTGCGCCTTCCGCTGGCTGGTGCAGAGCCGGCCGGACCCTGCTTCGACCTGTCGTCTAGCGCACCGCTATGCAGCTGTGCGCATTGCGCGTGCCACAGACGATCGTAGTCGCCCGGGTAGGCGACAGGTGCATGGACGCGCCCCGCGCATGGTGATCGTCAGCTGGCATACCGTTAGCTGGGACGCTCTCGGCACAGTAGATTGCCGAATGTCGGCCAGACCAACGTCGCAACCGCGAGAAACTCGAAAATGAAGCTATTCAACCGTTCACCGAACCACTGGTCCGCTGCTGTGAAAGGGCTGTATGTGTCGCCCTTCCAACAGTTTCTCAACCAGTACAAGTCGACGCACCCGGACGTCGACAAAAAGCAGATGGAGGGCCGTGCATTGCTTTGAGACAAGCTTCCTGTGCCCAACCAGACAACCGATGAACCGTACCGAGCGACCGGGCTGCGCCAGCCTGGATACGCCACTACAGCGGCAACGAGTAACTCGTGCCCCGGGTTCGCAGCCTGGTCGAAACCTTGTCAGACACGCAGCGGCGGGTGCGGATGCTCAGTCGACTGTCGACATGTGGACCGTTCAACCACCCGTGGGCGCAACAAAGCAACCGGCTGGGATTGCGGCGCGCTTGTCAGGCGAGGTGCGATGCGACTGGACCCGCAAATATTCCGCAACGGCTTGCTTTTTCAAATTGTCGGCCAGTACCGCGAAACTATAGGGGCACCGAAACGGAATCGAAGATCAACGCCCGGCAGATGCGCGGCGTTTGCGGCCGCGGACTTCTGGTGCCAATCCGGATCACAGCCGCCTCGGCGCGTTCGGCCATCAGACGCGCCGCGATGCCGGTACCGCAGAGCCAAGCTGCGTTGCACCGTCACTTCCAGCAACGCGGTTGGAATTGATACACCTCGTTGTAGGGATTGCTCCGTTTTGGGCGGCCCGTGAGCAGAGAGCGGAGTACATGGAAATGAGATCCTGCGTCGCAGGAAAACGGCCTTCGGGACATCGCGATCGAGACCGTCATGGCACTCAACACAGTCAGGAAGTATCCGGAATCGGGCCCGCTGCTGCGCGAGGCCCGTCAGCCAGTCCTCAGCAGGGTTGCGCTTCGAAAGCCACCAGCAGCGGCGCGTCGAAGCAGCGAAGCCGGACTGGATCCCGGCCGATGGTGCACAAGCGGGAAATTGAGGAGCGACTACACAGGTGCATTCCACCGGGTGCAGCAGTGTCTGCCGAAGCTTCGACCCGTTGCACGCCCCGACCCGGTGGTCAGATTCGAGACAGCTCCAAGCCATCAGATGCAGATGCGACTGGGTCCAGTGTCCAAGGCGGGGCACAAACACCGGATGCTCGCGGCGTTCTTTGCGACGTTGGGCTACAGCCGCGTCAGCTGGTTTTGTCACCGACATGCGTGCCGAAACGCCGCAGGCCTGCCACTCCATCCCCCTCCCTGCAACACGCGCGTTACCTTCCGCAGCCGAAGCTGAACGGATACAGGTTAAGACCGATCATGCTATCGATCGATGCAGCAGCCACCCCGATACGACCCCGGCGCAATGACAGCCATCTGCCCTAGTTCGCTAACACCGACGACACTCGCCGGTCGCATTGTTTGCCCGCAGTTCTGACATGCAGGCTTTAATCGGGCGAAGACCTCGTTGCCTCCGCAATACTCGCCGTCACGGGACAGCCCCCGAAGCAAGAACCGGGATCGCCCAACGTCAACGGTGCCACGCTGTGGCCCGCACAACTCTACAATGGACCCGCGACTTCCACATGCGCAATGCACGTAGAAAACGATGCGTCGTTCCATGCCAGGAATCCGCAGCAGTAGCTGCCCTAAGGCGCTCGCGAGAAAGCGCGTTCACGAGCCGATCGACACTCGCCATTTACGAGCCGAACAATGTATCGCACCTTTTTTTGGTCCATTGCGGTCAGCCCGCCGTCCGTGAGCCAGCTGCCAGGTGCATCACCGTCAGGCGGTGACCCGGCAGTACTGTCCGCGACACCATTCGGTGACTTGTCGAAGGCGACTACCCAGCGCTGCCTGAAGGTTTGCGCGTAAAGTTTGCATTTGTTATCCATCTGTGCGTCGCGGCTCGGACACCGATGCAAGCGCTTGTACCACAAGCGCTTGCTGTTGACGCCTGACGCGCCTGCTTGTCGGGCGTCGGCGCGTGAGGAGCCGCGCATCGGCCATGCCTGCCGACGGACGCAATCTCGCGCGGTCCTTCGGATAAGGGTGGGCCGAGCAAATGACCAAACGCAGACCGGCGCTCCGTTCCAATTTCGGCCAGCTCCCGCTTGACTCGCTCGAGTCCGGCTTCGATCTCCGTCAGCGGCTTTTGATGCTGACCTACGTGCTCCAGCTTGCCTGCCTTCGCAGCACGCACCTAGTTTGCCACCGTCTTCATCCATATCGACAGCCTATGCGCAGCCTCCGATACGCCAACGCCTTCGGTCATCGCAAGCTTCACCGCCTCTTCACGGAATTCCTTCGTGTAGACGGCTTTCGGAATTCGGTTCATGTATGCCTCCATTCCTCAATTTTACGAGATGTTTGCTTCCACTTTCTCCAGCCGGCCTCACGTACGCAGCAGGTGACGCAAGCGAAAGTCATCTACCACTCCTAACGCCTGGATTCGATTAGTCCGAGGGCGTGTTGCCGTCGGCTGATCGCCGCCCGGCAGCTAGCCGCCGCATCCGGCAAAAATCTTCGACGACGAAGGGCGCGACCAGTCCGGCGCCAAACGCGACATACACCGATGCGATGTGCGGCACTTTCAGATGGAATTCAAAACCTGGCGTGAAGCGCTTAGGAACGACCACGTAGTCGCTGAACGCCGCGACGACCGTGAGAGCGGTCGCTAGCGCGAAACGCTGGCGACGCTCTGAGCGCGAGCTGCGGCAAGGCCGGACGTTCTCCTGAATGGCGGCAAGCGTGAACGCATTGACGGCCGCCCATCCGACTGACATCAGATGATGGATCGCAAGACCCGTCAGAAGATGCCGTGCACGGGGGCGCGCCGTCTGGTTCACTTCTTGCGGCCAGACCCAGTGGCTCACGGCGCTCACGGGCGCGGTCGAGCGCTTGCCGATCAGGCGTGCGCATGCACCCAGCGCCAGGGTTGACAGCACCCCGGCAACGAGGCCGGGCAGCACGACATCTTCCAACGGTCTAACGTCCAGATCCATGGTGATATTCCTCACCGGTGCGACCGGTATGATTGGAGCCCGAGTCGCCGATGCGCTTGTCGCAGCGGGCCATTCGGTCGTGTGCGGCGTGCGCGATCCCGTCGCCGCCGCGCCGCGCTTGCGCGGCTGCCGCCTCGTCCAACTCGACTTCTCCGGTCTTCGCGATGTAGCAAGCATGGTGCCGCAGTTAGCGGGCGTCGATGTTGTGATCAATGCCGTGGGCATCTTCAACGACGCAACCGGCAAGGAGTTCCAGCAACTGCACACCGATGCGCCCGCCGTGCTGTTCAAAGCAGCCGTCGCCGCGGGGGTGCGGCGCATCGTGCAGATTTCGGCACTCGGCGCCGACGCGGATGCGCAAAGCGCATATCACCGCAGCAAGCTCGCCGCCGACGAGGCATTGCTTGCTCTGCCGGTGTCGGCCCTGATCGTGCAGCCGTCGCTCGTGTTTGCGCCGGAGGGCCGCAGCACCCAGTTTTTCGCGGCGTGGGCCGCACTGCCGGTGGTGCCGCTGCCGGGCGCGGGCGCACAGCTCATCCAGCCGGTTCATATCGACGATGTCGTCGCGCTGATCGTGGCGGGCGCGCTTGCCGCGCCGGCTCCCGAGGCATCGGCCGCGGTCTCGGTGGCGTCGCCCCGGGTCGCCGCTGTTGGCAAAGAGCCGATGACGCTGAAGGAGTATCTTGCCGTCTTGCGCCACATCGCCGGCGGCTCGTATGGCTGGTTCGTGCCCGTGCCAATGGCGCTGGTCAGGCTGACAACCCGGCTCAGTGCACTTCTGCCCGGCTCGCTGATGAACGCCGACGCGCTCGCGATGCTCGAGCGCGGCAACGTCGCACCGAGTGACCGCTTCGAGAGCGTGGTCGGCAGGGCGCCGCGTGCCCTGTCGCAGATGCCTGTCGAGCCCGAACGTTTCGGCGCACCGGCGCGTTTGATGTGGCTGCTGCCGTTGCTGCGCGCTTCCATTGCGGCGGTGTGGATCTGGACGGCAATCGTGTCGGCAGGCCTGTATCCCCGCGCCTCCAGCCTGGAGCTGCTCGCGCGGGTAGGCGCGCCGGCGGCTCTCGGTCCCTTGCTGCTTTACGGCGCGGCTTTCCTCGATCTCGTCTTCGGCGTGCTCTCGCTCGCGTGGCCGAGCCGCCTTGGCCCGCGCGCCCGGCTCTGGGCGCTGCAAATCGTGCTGATTGTGCTTTATACGGCGCTGATCAGTTGGCGCTTGCCGGAGTTCTGGCTGCATCCATACGGGCCGCTCTCGAAGAACCTGCCCATGATCGCGCTGCTGGTCATGCTGATCCAGTTCGACGGAGGCTCCGGCCGGGCGATCCAACCATGCACGAACGCCTGAGTGACCCATGACTTACCTCGTCATTAAGTGGCTGCACGTGCTTTCGTCCACGATTCTGTTCGGCACGGGCATTGGCTCGGCCTTCTACATGCTTCTGACAAGCCTTGGCCGCGATGCGAAGACCGTGGCGCGCGTCACGAAGCTGGTCGTGCTCGCCGACTGGCTGTTCACCACGCCCACGGCGATGCTGCAGCCGGCCACTGGTCTGTATCTCGTACATCTGGCGGGCATGCAGCTCGGCAGCCGGTGGCTTGCCTGGTCGATCACGCTCTATGCGTTGGCCATTGCCTGCTGGCTGCCGGTCGTGTTTCTGCAGATGCGCCTCGCCGCCTGTGCCCGCGTGAACGCCGACACCGGCCAACCGTTGAGCGCCGCGTACTGGCAGATGTTGTCGATATGGGCCGCTCTCGGCGCGGTTGCATTCTTCGCGTTCCTCGGCATCTTCTGGCTGATGATCACAAAGGTGGCGTGAGTACTTGAAGCACCGGAGTACCGACCGCCCGGCGGGCCTCGCCCGGACCGGAGAAGCGCATGTCGCGGTTCTGATAATCATATAGCCGACCTCCCTCCGTTCCAATCGAGCGGCCGGCGTACAGTCAGGGTGCGAACACCGACGTGACGCACAGGAGGCCGGCATGAATAAGTTAAGTGGAATCGACCTGCACTCGAATAACAGTGTGATCGTCGTTAGCGATGACGCTGACCGGGTTGTCTACCAGCGACGGTTGCCGAACGATCCGGTGCAGATCCGGGCGGCGCTGGCGCCGCACCGCGAAGATCTGGTGGGCGTGGTCATCGAA
>NZ_CAJHCR010000026.1 GCF_904848585.1 Paraburkholderia kirstenboschensis | reverse complement strand
ACTGGGGACTGGCCGGCGCCGTCGCCGCTGATCGGCGGCTCAATCAGCCGGAAACTGATTGGAATTCGACGACGTGGTCCGCTTGGCCGCGTCGATCAACAAGGCACGGCGACGGCTTCCCTTATCCTGCGCAAGCTCAGCGCGGCCTTCGACCAGCCTGCAACATCGACCAGTTCAGTGGCCGCTCCACTTCAGGAAGAGACGTAGGGAAGACTGAACGTCGAGCGGCTGAAAGGGGTCGACTTCTGCCGGATGTAGCCGAATCGATGATGGCCCCGTCGCCGATTCAGCATCGGACCGGGTTCGGCCACTTTCCGACGTTCGCACGCGTGTTCGGGCAGACATCTGGAGGTCAGTTCCTCCCCAGATACTGTTGAAAAAGTCGCTACATGGCTTTTGCACTCGGCAAGCAAAAAAATCGACCTCCCAGATCGGCCCACAAGCCGCTCGCGAGCACCGGTCAAGGGTAAGAAGACCCATGAAAGCCTCGCGAGAGAGACGGTCAGCGACTTTTTCAACAGTATCCCCCAAAAAGCTGCCATTGAGATGCCACCGAGTGACGCGGCGCAGCAGGCTCGTGCCGGCCGCGCGGGTTCTCGGCAGCGCCTACCGGGCCAGTTGCCAGCGCAGGATTGGGTGCGTCGCGCCGGCCGGCATGACCCACGCGCCGGTCGGGCTGAAGTCCCACGAAGCGTCGAAGCTGGACGGGTTGCTCATCTGGGCAGTTGTCAGGCCGTTCGCCGCAGGTAGTTGCGTGCCGGTCCCCGAGCTTACCGTTCGTGTCGTTGTCTCCTTGTCCCAGTAGACGTTCGTGGCGATCGTCCCTTCATTTGAGGACGCGATGCCGCCGTAAGCTGCGCCTGGAGGGTCGGGTTGGCCGCAACACAAGCCTTGAACCTTGCCGGATGCGAATGACTGTTCGACCACGCCGGCATTGGCGAAGACCAACCCGCCAGCCCGTGTGTTTCCAAAGGTGACACCCGTCGCGTAGGATTGCGAGACGGTGCCGTGGTTGCTGCCCACCAGGCCGCCCCCAAAGCCATGGATATCCGGCGAGACATCGCCGTTTGTGTAGGATTGTTTAATGGTGCCGTAGTTGGCGCCGACGAGCCCGCCAAGCACACCGCCCGCACTGACCATCGCGCTGCTTGACGACCGTTCGATCAGACCGTCATTGCGTCCCACCAGACCACCGCTCATTGGACCTTCGAACGGACCGTTCTGCACGTAACCGCTGCTATAGGTGTAGGTAATCAATCCCTGGTTCTGCCGGGCGAGAATGCCGCCGTATGAATTCAAACCCTGGCCGCCGGCACGGGCGTTCGTCATGCCGAGATTGCGAACGCCGCCTGTCGGACCGATCACGCCAAACAGTCCACCTCCGGCATTGAAATTGTCGATTACATGGCCCATGCCATCGAATTGACCGGAGAAAGGCGTGGTCGCATTGCCTACTGAAACGAACGCGACCCCGCCGAAGGCATTCGTCGCACTTGCATCGATATCTTTGCCGAGCGCATAGATGCCGGCCAGATCCAGCGACACGTTCTGCAAATCGGTCAACGAATTGACCAGCTTGTAGCCGGTTACTTGTGTCAGTAGCCCGCTGTACGGCGCGGCGGTCCATGCGTGGTTGGTGAGGACGGTGCCCGCGCTGTAGCTGCCGGTCATGTCGTATAGCGCGCTGACGATGCCCGTGCTGGCAGACCAGTCGAGCGTGCCGTGGTTGGCTACGCTGCCACCGTTGTCGATGCCCGAAGCGTCGGCGCGCAGCTTCAGATTGCCCGCGCCGTCGTTCGCGATCGTCGTGCCGGTCGTGACGGAGATATTGCGATATGCCGCCAGCGTGAGCGAAGCCGGGCCCTGCCAGCGCAGGCTCGAAGCGATGCCCAGGTCGCCCGTTGCGCCGTTGCCACCCGTGGTCGTGACATCGACCGAGGTGCCCGCGCTCAGACTGCGCTGCAACGTCCGTGCCGCAGCGTCATCGATCGTAAAAGCAGGCGTTGAAAGATTCCACTGGCCGGCGTGAACGGCTGCGTGCCTGCCGAACGCCAGCTGCGCCGCCTGCGTGTCGACCGTTCCGCCGCTGCCGTCGGCATTCGTTGCCGCGATCTTGCCTTGTTGCCTGACGAGGCCGCTGTCCGCGATGAGCCAGACGTGGCCGTCGCGCGTTGTCGTGCCCGTTGCGCGGATGCGCGTGCCGCTACCCGCGAGCGCATAGACGTTCCCATCGGCAGCCTGAAGACTGACCTGCGCGGCCTTGATGCGCCCCTCGTTGACGACGGTGCCGTGGCTGCCCGCCTGCACGAACACCTGCCTGCTGCTGGCCGAGTCCTGCAACAGCACCGTCTCGCCGGCCGCCAGTTCCACCGTGCCGCCGGGCGCTTTGACCGTGCCCGCGTTGATGACTGCCTGACGGGCGATCAGGAACACATCGCCGCCGGTGGAACTGATCCTGCCGAGGTTGATCACGCTCGCGTCCGACTTGCCCGACAGCGTCAGTGCATCGCCGCCTTTGATGAAGGCGTCGTTGCAGATATCCAGGGTGGACGCGACGAAACGTCCTCCCGTGCTGACAACGCCCGAGGGTCCCACGAGGATGCCTTGCGGATTGATCAGGTAGAGGCTGCCGGTGGCGGTGAGCTTGCCGAGAATCGATGACGGATCGCTGCCCGTTACACGGTTCAGTGTCGCGCCCGACCCGTTGTTGAAGGCGACGGTGTTGCCGTGACCAATCGAGAAGCTGTGCCAGTCAATCACGCCGCGGGACGAGGACTGGTCGATCGTCAGCGAAGTGGTGCCGCTCGTCATCGCGCCCTGGCCCCGGACGAATGCGCCGCCCTGCGGCAACGGTCCGGCCGCCTGGGCCATCGGCACGCACCACGCGGCGAGCGCGAGCTGCGCCCATAGCGCAAACGGCAGCGGGCGCAGGACACGCTTCCACGCGGCAGGCCGGGACCGAGGCGCGATGCGTGCCGCGCCGGCATACGCCAGCGTAAAGGACAGCCCGGTGCGCGGAGTTGGGGGCGACTGGAGCGCCAGTCTGATTGAACGACGCGACATGATCCCTCCCGAAACGTGGTTCGTGGAAAGTCGTTGTCGCGGAACGCAGATTGTTGCGACCAGGCAAGGCGCGAAAGCCGCCATACCGCACAACACAGCCTAATGGTAGCAGCGCGTTTCAAAAGACCAACCGGTATTTGGGCATGTCCCCGGTGCTTGCTGGTACGTTTTCAAGCGGGGATGTGTGTCGGCCGCCGCGGCGGCAGGAATGGCCGTTCCACCCTCGGAAGCTGCCGTTAAGCTGGTGCGGGATCCAACGGCCGGATCGGGGTCGCATTGGGACTTTCGGGCCCATGTGGAGCACGGACCGACGTTCAGCGGTGGCCAGCAGTGCATTTGTCCGTCCGACGCATCAGGCTCGACCTCATCTTGTCTGAAGTGCAGAACACATGGCGGATACGCCGCGTAATCGCTGACTCGAGGTCACTCGTGGCAGTTCGCAACCCTGTTTCGACCCGTCGCCTTGGCGTTATAAAGCGCAGCATCAGCCGCTCGGATGACCGTCGTCACGTCGGAGTTCCGATCCGGCGTCCAGCTCGCGAAGCCGATACTCGCGGTCACGCATCCATATTCGCTACCTGCATGCTCGATGGCGAGCTTACAGATCGCCGACCTGATTTTCTCTGCAATGACATGCGCACCGTGCGACGGCGTGTCTGGCAGCACGACGATGAACTCTTCACCGCCATAACGCGCCGCCGTGTCACCGGGCCGACGGATATTGTCGGCAATGCAGCGTGCAACGGCCGCCAGCGCATCATCGCCTGCCTGGTGCCCGTAAGTGTCGTTGTAGGCCTTGAAGCGGTCGATGTCCACAAAGAGCAGTGAGAAAACGCTTTGAGTGCGCTTCGCTCTTCGCCATTCCTGTTCGAGAATTTCTCCTAGTGTGCGCCGATTGTGCAGTCCGGTCAGACTGTCGGTTCGGGCGAGCAGTTGTAATTCCGATTCAGCGCGCAGGCGGCGCTGCAGCTGTGTACTAAGGATAATTGAGAGCACCACAAATGCGAGCGCGAACACCACCATCAGGGAACCGATCGTGATTGCGCGCCGGTACCACGCAGCATAGATGTCCGACTCCGCTTCGGCGACCATGATTGTCAGCGGCAGATGGGGGAAGTTGCGGAAATAGTATTGGCGACGCACGCCATCGATCGAAGAGGTGTCAGAAAAACTGCCTTGCGAAGCGGACATGAACTGTCTGAAAGTACTGGCCTTGCTGATATCACGCCCCACCACCTTCGGATCGTAGGGTTGACGCATGATCATGAGGCCGTTGTGGGCGATCAGCGAAATAGCGCCGTGCTGACCAAGAGACAGGCCCCCAAAAAGTTCATGAAAATAGTCGAGGTTGATTGCCATCAAGGCAATGCCGGCAAACGACCCGTCAGCTTGCGAGATCCGGCGGCTCAGCGCGATGCTGGGTGCGCCGCCACGCAGACGCGAACGGAATGGCTGGCTGACATACAGGCCGACACCGGAATCGCTTCGGTGAACTGAAAAGTAGTCGCGGTCGGCGACGTTTGCTTTGCGTGGCGTCTTGCTTCCCCCATCGATGACAATGTTGCCTGAAGCATCGATGACCAGCATTGAGCCCAGATTTTTCGCTGCGGTCGCACCGTCGAACAGGATCTGGTCTCGCAGACGGGGCGGCAGGGCCATCACCTGCGGGTTGCCAAGTCCGTCAACAACGCTCTGGAGGGAAAGCCCGTACAACTCGAAATTGCGTTCGATGTCGCGCTCTGCAATGAGTGCCACGTTCCTTGACGTTTCGCTCGCGCGCTCAAGTGCATCCCGTCGGCTCTGGTACAGCGAGGCCGCGCAGAGCAAGACCATGACGAGAGCGATGAGGGAGCCGCCGAAAAAGACGGCGCGCGGTCTAAGAATCCATGCCGAGATGTTCTTGTTTTCGGGCAGTAACAGCATGCTTTACCTTGTTTCTGTATGCCTGTGTGCTGAGCCAACCGACGGAAAGGCTCGACACCCATACCGCGTGCCAACCTAACAAGGCGTGGGTTAGGCCCCGTCACTTCCGCTCGATACCCAGGCCTTGCTGGGAGATCATGCGGCCCTGATGCCGCGCCGCTGCAACGATTTTAATCCACCGATCGTGATCTGGGAGAATCTGGCCGGGCTGATGACGCTCGCCCCGCGCTGCCAGTAATCCTTAGGCGCCTGCTGGGCGCTATCGACGCTCGAAGTCCACGGACGGTGGCAGGCGACCGCTAGGCCACCCGTCGTTGGCCGCCTAGTCCGCGCGGCGAATCGTGGCGCTGTCTTGCCAAGGATCCGGCGCTCGACCAAGAACCGTCATTGTGAGGGGCCGTGCAACGGATGCGGGATCGGGCGGCGTTCTGCCTAGCGGGGCAGCGTGTCCGCAAGGCTAATGGAGTATCGCCCCTTCAGGAGCGGCGTGCGTAAAGGAGCCGTCCTCCGCCGCCGCCAGCTCGAGCTTTTGCCTAGCCACGGCGAGCACGCGCAGAACCTCGGCGTTGACCATCAGCTCTTCTACCGCCGTCAGCATCAGGTCGGGGTAATCGCGAAACTGTGCGAGCCTCGCCAGTTGCCCTTGCACATCTGCGCAGAGTTGCGTCGCTTCGTCTGCAATGCTCGCGGACGAGACTGGGGTCCCCGGCGACATGCAATCCTCGAATCCCTCACTAGCCAAAATCTCAAGAAGGGCGGTCTGGTATCTACTCATCGTTGATCTGCCTCGCTGCAAGGGCATCAACTGTAGCTTGGAACTGCGCCGGCGATTGCCGGAACAGGAGCGCTGAAGCTGCCCAATTCACTGCGGCATGAGGTTCCGTTGGAATAGACGCCACCGTAGGTTGGCATTGAACGCGCGATCTGCCCGATCAACGGTCGGATTTGAATGTACCAGCATGGCCGACTTATTGTCCTTCGGGATCGCGCCGGCCGTTCGACTATTCCAGACGGCCGCCCGCTGTAGTGCTGTTTCGTCGCCGGCAGAAAAAGAGCGGGCTGGCGGCGATGTGCGCACTGAGGACACTGGCTCCTGGGGCAGGTAACGAGAGGATCAGCGCCCGCTGCAACCGGTACGTGCCTGCTCAGCCAGATGGCATCCCGGCGATGCCGGAGAGGCCCCGAACCTGGGCGCGACAGCGCCAGCCTCCGATCCTTTCCAGCCAGGTAGTGCAACAGGTGGTGTCGCGTTTCCGAATCAAAGTCAACTGATCCATCCACGCAACTAACGGTCAAACCCGAACGGCGGCCCGGGTTGGCTCCGCCACAACAGCGCTTCGCAAAAAAGGGGGCGCCGGCCAGACTGTTTATGCTTCGAGAAGCGTGGCCGATTCACCTGCGTTGTTCAGGGGCGCTCGAAATCATCGGGTGTCAGTTCCAGGCGTACACATGGATGCGCGAGCAACTTACGTTCGGCGATCGCGCGAATGCGGCTGTACCCGTCCCGGAAAATCCTCAGTATCCGGCCGTCCCCGGCCCGCGGCTCAAGCCAGAAGTGGGCCTCCAGCGCCGCAATCGTGACAATGCATTCGACGGTGGTGTGTCCGCGGACGAGCCAGAACGACACGCCTTGTCGATCTGCCAGAATCTGCGGCTCGAATTCAGGTTTTTTCATGGCGAGTTCCGGGCGTTTATCTCGCAGGCGAGTGAGCAGGCTGTCGATCGCTCCGATGATGCCAGCGATGGTCGCCGGCATGAGGCCACAGGCTGCCTGACATCACAGAAAAGTCGGCGGAGCATTGCGCGCTCCGCTTGCCGGTTTGTACCGGCGAGCGAACCGTTATCAGGAAACAGTCAACCACCGGACCGGTCGGTCATGCAGGTTGTCGCGCTCACTTCCGGGTCGTAAACGCCTCACTGATCTGCCGCGCGCGCTTCACCTCGTCACTGTGCAGGTAGATCGAGGTGGTCGACACCGAGGCGTGCCGGAGATTGTCGCGCACGGTCGTCAGTTCTGCGCCATGCCCGAGCGCGTAGGTGGCGTGCGTATGCCGCATCCAGTGAGGGCTGGCACGGCGCAGTTTCTCCGCGAGCGGCGGGTGATCGGCTTCGATTGCATCGGCGGCAACGCAGAAGAAGCGCTCAAGGACACCCCACAGCCGCACACTGCTGATGGTCGCGGCGCTATCCGCTTCGAGGTTGCCGATGACCGGTGTGTCGGGCCGCCAGCGTGCAGCGGTAGCCGGCAGCTGGCGCCCGGCCAGATAACGCGCCAGTGCGTCCCACGCGAGTGGCGGCAGCGCCACCCGTGCCATCCTGCCGCCCTTGCCGGTGACGCGCAACCAGTGCTCGCCGCGTGCGTCCGTTTCGACGTGGCCGAGCGTCGCGCCGATCAGTTCACTTGCACGCAGCCCCGTGGCAAAACCGAAGTCGAGCAGGAACCGCAGGCGCTGTGCGGCTTGAGCTGTCCAGCCGTTAGACCATTCGAGGCCGTCGGCGATCGTACGTAGCAGTGCCCATTCGCCGTCCGTGAAAGCGCGCGACGCGTCGAGCGCCGATGCGGTTTTACCGCCGCGCACCCTGATGCCCGCAAACGGGTTGGCCAGCACGTAGCGCTGTTCGACCAGCCAGCGGAACAGGGCACCAACAACCGACAGCGCGTGTGCGACCGAGCGCGCGGACAGACTGCCGCTGAACGGCCGCCAGTCCGGCGACGTGCGTGGGCGCACCGGGCCGATCCACCGTGCGCGCGGAGACGGATGGCGCAGGAACGTCCGGTAGGCGATCGCATCATCGGTCGTCAGGGACGACAGCGCGCGGCCGCGCTCGACGATGGCCCAGAGGATCAGCCGCTCGGCTTCCTTGCGGTAGGTCCGCTGCGTGGCGGGCGACTCGTGCAGGGACAGCCACGTCTGCACGGCCTCGTAGTCGTTGGACGCGTCGAGTGTGCAGGTGGCGGGGGGTGCGCGGAACACGCCGGCGGAGCCGTCGACCTCGTGTGGCAGTTTGAGGGTTTCCCACGGCACGATGTCGCCGCGCTGGCTCGCGACCACCAGCGCACGCGCCCGGTCCGTGAGTGCGGGCCACGCTGCGAAAAACGCCTCGATCGCGCAGGCGCTCGCTGCGCCGAGTCCTGGCACTGCTTTCCACCACTGACGCCGGCGCGGAACCCGCACAGTGAGATGGGCGAGCGTCGTGATGCCGTGCGCGCGCAGGACCCGCACCGCGCGTGGCGCGAGCCATTGCGCGATGTCGTCGGCGATCTGCGGTTCCGGCGGGCGGGCGGTGCGCAGCGCATCGATCGCGTGCGCGGCGCCTTTCGCATGCTGCTCACGGCCTGCCGCCGGATGGGTGAGGAGTGCGACAAGGTCGTCGCGATGGGCGGCACGCGCGATGTCCACCAGCCTGCGCCGGATGCGCCCGAGCACGCCGCGTGCGAATTTCCCGTCACCGAGTGCGGAAGGCAGGTAACGCACGACGGCCTGGCGCACCGGTACGCCCGCATACCACGCGCGCAGCACGGCGAGCTCGTCGGCATCGGGGAAGGAAGGTGCCGCGTTGACGACGGGCGTGGAGGGCAGGGTGAGGCGCGTTTTCATGCTATAGAGTTTAGCGCACAAACAGACACCTTAAGATAAGAAAACTTATCCTAATAGCGTGGTTCGAGCTGACGTTTTTGTCGATGATCGCTTCACGGACCCGCTCAGTTGGGCGTTAATCGCCACTCCGGCGCGCGCGAGACATCAGGAGGGAGGAGCGCGCGCTTTCTTGAAACGAACGCTTGCACTGACCGGCCCTCAAATTGCCGGACAGTACGCAAAACCGGGTGTTGACGACGTTACTTCGCTTTCGGTGACAACTTCCCTTTGTTCTACGGTTGCCGACGTTAGGTGTCTTCGACCTAGACGTCCGTTTTCACCGGTACAACTGCCATTTCCCGACACGCGTGCATATCACCGACAACTCGGCCGATTTGAGTTTCCGTGGCGTTCCTGAATCGATGGCTACCTCGCATTGCTTCAAGGGAGCCCCTCCCAGTAGCCTGCAGAGTTTATAAATATGTACATACGGTCAAAGTTTGTTCGTGCCGGGCGGTGGTCATTCGCAGGGCGCATCCAGGCTGATCGTTCGTTGATACGCAGTCCGAATGACGAGCTATGGGAATACGATTGCCGCTCACGTCGTTGGCGAGTCAGAGCACGTGATCCCCACCGCGTTTACTGCAACAGATCTCTCGATACCAGCGGTCCCAGAGTTCCTGGAACTGCTGACCTCGGGAAACGCACAACGAAACAAGGCCCGCAGAAAGCTGCCTTTGGCCCGGGGGCAGTCAAGGCAATCGGATAAACGGGCTGTTCAGATACGGAGAATCTTTGAGGCGATCGGGTCCACGCTCTCGAAGGAATTGCTGGCTCTTGCTCGCCGTTGGCGACACCTTGAGTTCGGTGATCATCGACAAGGTGGAACCGGCCGGAAGAGATACGCTCTGGTTGAACAGCGGATTGAAGCCCGCAAACGACACAACAGGAAGCACCGAGACCTGACCGAAGGGCGGTGGAGTTTCCGTGATCGGGCCGTTGACGATGAACGCTACTGTCGTGCCGATGACATCGAGCCCACTGTAATCCGGCACTTCGAGGTTCGACTGGGTCGGCGTGAATCCGAGTCCAGTCAATGAAAGCGATACGGCCGAACTGCCTTTGTTCACAATGTCAACTTTCTCGGTGAGGCGGGAATTGAGCGTTCCGGAGATGTCGCCTTCGACCGCGTAGACGACTCCACCGACCACCGTGCCGGAACTCACGCTTGTCGCGTAGCCGAGCATTGGACCCTGCGCGTGGATTTGATTCGCACTGACGTGTGCATCTGAATGCATGTGCCCGATATCGAGAAACGTGGACGGGCCCGACGGATAGACCAAAATGCGGCGCCCATCGACGGTCCACTCGAGCGTTCTCAGCAGTTGCACGGGGTCGCTGGGTGTCGAGAGGTTGTAGATTGGATCATCACGGGTGACTCTCAGCGTGGAGTTGTTGCTCGAGATGCTGACACTATCCGCCAATACGACGCACGGTAGAGCCAGCAGCGCCAACGAACTAAATAGAAACGATTGCATTCGCATTTCAACCTCCGTCGGTATGCGAAATCTCGCGGAAGCGCACGTATCGAGGGCAAATATGACCCCGCTCGTTTGAGCCTTTCGAATCGTGGAAGGTTGCGACTTGCGGGGTTAAATCGCGGTCCATCCCAAAACGTTAGTGCACCTACTTCAAATTACAAGGCACTAACATGATTTCGATTGGTCTTTTGATTGCAGTGTGGAATTCATACCGCCTTCACAATATGCTGAGGTGCAAATTCGGTGCGTTGACGAGAAGCCCCCGTTTACCGGAGCTCAACTTGGATGAAGGACGCGCCTTTCAGTCAGGGAGCGTAGTGCGCCTTCCTTCCAGATAAGTGCTGCGTTATGTTCGTTTTCCAACACAACAAAACAGGCTTTTTCCAAGGTGCATACTAAAAACATATGGCCCATCTATCATCTTCCTTGCACTATCAAAAAACGACAAGACCCTACGAGAGACCTACCATGAGCAAGTTCGCAAAACTGTTGAAGTTCGTTGTGTCCGCAACGAAGCGCCCGGAACTGCCGGAAGACCATACGCGGAGTCAGGCTTCAATGGCCGCGCAGCGCCGCCACGGGCCCAGGCCGAAGCAGATATGCAGGACGCGTTGAAGGCTGCGGCAACGGAAAGGAATGGCGCGTGCGACCGGCTGCTGAAGTTCCTTGGCCGCGCCTTTGGTTCAAGAACTGACCCGATGGCTACCCGACGCGCCCAACGGGGTCGCAAGTCAAGGCCGTGGCTTTCATGTCAAAGGACGAGGCGCTGTTCGCCACGATTGCCGACGCGGAAGCCAGAGCGTTCGGCGCCCTCACCCGTACGTATGGCTCAATCGCGCTCGAATACCCCGACAGACAAGCAGCTTAACGAACTGTACGGCCTGGCACTGCGCCATGGCAGTCCATCGGCTCGCACGGACGATGAATCGACAGCCGCATATGAGAAATCGAGCTGGCCAGATTTGCGATCCTTTGTCGAGCAGTAGCCGCCACGCTTACCAGCCGGATTGACGCCTTGAACGGTCGAGTCGGCAAGCCGTTAAATGCAACCGTCGGCACAGTGGGCTCTGGTCGGAAAATGGAAGGCCGCGACCCCCAAAAGACGATCACGCACCGCCTGCCAGGAGTCGGTCGGCGAAACCCTCAAAAGGAAGTGAGGCCCGTCATGAACATGCTTACCCCGTCATGAACATGCTTATCATCACCGCTCGCCAGCTCTTGTTGTATAGCCACACCCTCGCCTTCGCCTTCGCCATCGTGTGCGTGTTGCGGGAAGACGTGGCGCTGCTCACAACTCGGCGCATTGATGCCGTCAGACTGGAAACCACCGGACGTACCATTGCAGGGTTGCTCGGCCTGCTCTGGATAACGGGCGTCGCTATGATCCTGCTTGGCACTGGCTTACACGTGGCTGTGCTGGTCTCCAAGCCGAAGCTGGCTGCAAAGCTGACAGTGGTATGCCTGCTGACGGCGAACGGGTTGCTGCTGCATCGAGTCGCGTTTCCGATGCTGACCACACCGCAGCGTCGCCCACGTCGGGCGGCGACGATATGCGTCTTGTTGGGGGCCATCAGTTCGGTGTCGTGGCTCTATGCGTCTTTTGTAGGCGTGGCGCGCCTTATCGCCCCGGCGATGTCCTATACGGGCTTCCTAGCCTTGTACGGGGTGGGGCTGGTGGGCGGGATCGGGACTGCGTTGGCGGTGGCGCGGCCGCGTGTGGAACGGCTATTGGCTCCGTTGTCCGGCGGGCACGTGGTTGTCGGTTCGGCGCCAGCCGGACGATTGAGCTTGCCGCCTTTCTAGCGCAACCCTGAAATAGCGCCGCACGCAACGCCATCCGGTCGTTCAAGTCGAGCGCGGGCTTGGCGGCCTACGTCTCAAGTTCCTGCCGGCGATCAACCAGACGCGCGGTGAATCCGGCGAGAGTTGCGCGCCGATCACGTAGCTGTCACGCTTGCCGATGCGGTCGTCGGCAACCGTCTGCCAACGACCATCGGCCCCGAGGAAAGACGTTTCCCCCAACGGTGGAAGCATGATTGCACCACGATCCGCCAACCTCTCGATGGCACGCTTACGATTCTTTAACGATTTTTGATGGTTATTTGCGGGCGCAATGGCTGTTGCACCCTTTTCTGTCGTCAGTCCGGCCCTTTATGCCGCCGTTGCGTCCTTTGCGACGGGTGCAATTTCTGCACCCTTTAGCCAATCTGCAATACCGAACGGATGGTGGGGCGTGTTGCCATTCGGTCGGCAGCAATCCGGGCGCACTTGCATGTCACTCAAGTCGCATGATTATTTGCGCATTTTCGACTTCGACATTGCCCGCCAAACGCTTGCTGGTTGAGGCATACAGGAACTCGGTACGATTTAAAACGAAGAGTTTGACCGGAATTTTCAGACACGGAGCGCGCGTGCCACGTTCAGTCCGTCGAGGCAACCACTCCGCTTTGCAATTTTGATTACTGAAGTTGGAAAACGCTCAGCCGTGCACGTTCGATCGGTGCGAACATTGGGCCTTCTCAACCCGAATCGAAGACTTCCGATGAGCAAGCTTTCTCAAATCGTGTCACCCGATGCAGACCTCGCAGAGCAGCGCAACTTTTTCGATGCGGTGAAAAGCAACGCCTGCGTTCGTCTAGCGCTCAAGATATCCGCAATGCGTGCAGCGCTTGCCGAGGCGGACGGCGCACGTGGCGTCCTGGCAGAGCACGCGGCGCGCGGCGTCGTCGGCGAAGTCGCGCTGTGCGAGAGTCTGGCCGCTGAGGTGTCTGCACTGAGCGGGATCGTGTCCGAGGCTCAGATGGCCAATGCAGGTCGAGCGGATCCGCGTGTAGGAATCCTGATTGAAGAGCCAAGCAGACAGGTTATTTCACGAAAGGTACGTCAGGACAGATGAAGCCGGATTTAGCTCTACCTTCCTCCGCTATTCGTCGCATTCGTCAGGACACCGGTAGGCGTCTGGCGCTTCCAGGGGTCGCTCATGCGAGATCTATGAGGGCATCGCACTGGCTGACGGCGCGGGTACCGCGCAAAGCGCATGCGCCTCTCGCTGCGGATCAGGGAAGCCGCAGCGCGCGCCGGCAGCAGCACAGTGCTACTTTTCTGCGATGAAGCTCAACGCTACAACGAGAACGAATACGAGTGGTTGCGAGATGTACACGATGCACTGGACCGCCAGCAGATCAAGCTGTTCACGTTTCTCGTGGGTCAGCAGGAGTTGCTGGCGCAAAAGAGCGCCCTGCAGATCGCTTGCAAGACCCAGATCGTCGCGCGTCTGATGGTCGAGGAACTCTCCTTCCATGGCATTCGCAATGCCGAAGATGTCGCCCCATGTCTGAACGGCTATGATCAGACCGCTTATCCCGAGGGCACACAATGGAGTTTCACGAGATTCTATGTGCCGCAGGCGTTCGATGGGGTTATCGACTTGTGAGCGATGCGCTCGTGCTGTGGGCCGCCTTCGAGGCCGCACATCACAAGGCGACGCTCCCTGGGCGCATCGAGATCCCGATGGAATCTTTCGCAAGGGCTGTCGAAGTCGTACTCAAGGACAGCGAACTCCGCGACGCTCCGGGATATTTCCCTGATCCATCGTTATGGGCCCATGCCGTGCGACGTTCCGGCTATGTCCAGTCGCGCCATGCAACCGGTCGTGGGCTTGTTCACGCGTAGGAGCGAACCCTTGCTCATTACACCGCGTTTTCCGATCCTCAGCCTCGATGAGCGACGACTGACTCCAGCACTCGGCTACATATTCGATGTCAGGTGGCTTCTGCCTGGCGAATCAATCGTCTCGATCCTGTGGAAGCTCGCACGTGGAAACGGACTGCCAGGAGATGCGCTCGTCCGGCTGATGGCTGCTGACATCGACCCGTACGAAGGCGTTGAGCCGCTGCGGGATGCCGTCGATATGAGGCGTCTAAAGCGCATGCTGCCACTACCCGGCAAGGTCTTACACGCGTCACTGCTCGACGCCGGCCAGCGTGGACGATATTACGCGGTTTTCAGGCACTGCAGGCAGTGCACATCCTTGGGTCATCACAGCGTGACATATCAGATGTCGAGTGAGGGTCGCTGTCCCGCTCACGGGCACAAGCTCGAGACACGATGCCAGCATTGTGGGCAGGAGACACCCTACCTGCTCAACGCAAGCCTTGCCGGCTCGCCGTATCGCTGTGCGCAATGCGGTGGCCCTTATTCGAGCCGGCCCCCTCCAGCTTTCGCGAAAACATCGGCGATGCGCAAGGAACATCGTATTGCCATCGCTCGGCATTTCTACAATCGTATGGCCGGCAGATTCAACCTTTGACGTGATGATTGCGGCGACTAGCTGGCGCGTAGCACTGAAGAGGAGGCTGCCGCGACACTTTCAGCCAATCGCACTGAAAGACTGTCAGTTACTAACCGAAATCCGTGTTGACGACTTTACTTTGCTTTCGGTGACGACTTTGCTTCGCTCT
The DNA here is from genome assembly GCF_904848585.1 of Paraburkholderia kirstenboschensis. Lineage (GTDB taxonomy): Bacteria > Pseudomonadota > Gammaproteobacteria > Burkholderiales > Burkholderiaceae > Paraburkholderia > Paraburkholderia kirstenboschensis. The sequence goes on along the minus strand of NZ_CAJHCR010000026.1, from coordinate 54,024 downwards.
ACGCTTTTCGAAGTATCTCGATATCAAGTTTTGCACTAGCGAGCTCTTTTCGGAGTCGGCTGTTCTCCGCCTCCAGTTCGTTGACGGGGCGGGTCGATCGTGTGTTCTTCACTTCGCGGCCGTCGACTTCGCCAATGTCCTTGGAACTGCGGCTACGTCGGCTCCAGTTGCCCAAGGTGGACCAGGCACGCCAAGCCTACGGGCGGCTTCATGCTGTCCAACTGATTCCGCCAGCCTAATGGCCTCGACCTTGAACTCGTCCGTGTATTGCCGTTTTGGCACTAGCTTCTCTGACATTCAACCCTCCGTACAAACAGGAAATTAACAAAATTTCTGCGGTACGTGAAACCGAGGCAGGGTCAAAAGGAAAATGCGCATCTCCGGCATACGCGAGGACGTGCGTCGAGACGTCACGACGTCGCTGGCGTATGGCGGAAAGTCGGGCGGTAAATTACGAAACGAGATTCTTGAGGCGCTGCCAGAAGGCGGCGAACGTGTGTCGTTTGCGCTCGTGCAGCGCGAGCATGGCGTCGTAGTGAACCCGTGCTTCGTTGACGTGCGGCAGTTGTGAGACGAGGAGGCCGAAGTTCATGGTATTTCTCCGAGCGTTTGGCTTAACGCGTTTTGCGGAAAGCCAGCAGACAGGGAGGCCGGGCGTGCCATACGTGCGGCGACAGGCGTCTACTCGCTTTCCCCAGGTAAAGGTAAGGGTGAGTGGGGTACGGGGTAACTGTCACTGTCCGGCATGGCGGCTCCTTTATTGGCGTATGCGGCGCATATGGCATATGCAATGCACGTCGGTTACGGGCGTGTCTATCCACGCGTCTGTTCGCGCCGATGAACCGGAAAGGCGCGAACGGACGCGGCCGCGAGTTGACGCTCGCATCGCTGCCACGCGAACGCACACAAGCGCGGCGTCTACATTGCGCCAATCAAGGTGCACTGAGAAAAGGACTGCGGCGCGCACCGTCTGCCTGCTGGCAGGACGGCGGCTGGGAGAAGAGAGCGCGGACGTCCTGCCGGTCAGGCAGCGAAACTTTTCGAAGGTCGACTACTGCAGGTGTCCAAGGCATTCGCCCCATTTGTGAAGACGGGCGAATTTTAGGCACTCCCGTAATCCGAAGTCAACATGATTCGCTAAGCAGAGCCAATATTCGTCTTGAGTTCGACAGACGGCGACCGATGGTTGGTCCGTACCGCATGAAGTCTTTCAAAATGACAGGGATTGAAGAAGTTTGAAAGGACACTATCGCAATGCGAATGTGAAGCAGAATCGTCGGCCACTGATGCTGCGTGAAGATTCGGAGTGCAACATATTTAGAGAATTTTTACTTGCGATTCTGTGTGCAGCCCCAATACAATCCGCCCGTCTTGATACTAGGAGTCCCTCGTGGACGCATGCTCCAGTAGTGGAAGTCCGATGCCGGCTTGTGCCGGCGAAGCAACCGCGAGATAGCCGCCGCAGGAATGGTCCTTCGCCGCTAACTCGCTCTGGTCGGGTTAGCGCTTCGTCACTGACTGGCTTTCTGCCGGTCTGTCAGCAGCACGCTCCCTTTGTCTGGCCGCCCGTCGCAAGTGCGCTTGCGAGATGCAGTCACGTCTTCACACGTCGCCCGGCTTTGTCAGGCTGGACCGGAGTGGGCTTATGTTCGTCAAATCATTTGTCACGCCTTTCGACAGCGCACTGCATGTGCTGCGCCTCGTGCCACTCGCTTCCCGGCTGCTGTCGGCGCGCAGCCGCCTGAACTGGGTCGGCCCGTTTGCCGCGTGTGTGGTCCCGGCACATTTTGTCGTCGTGCCATCCGCGGAGCGCGCGACTGCCGTACAGGTCCATGCACGCCGCAGCCTCGCCGGCGCTCGCGTGTGCGCCGTCAACGAGACGCGCCGGGCGGGCAGGATGGCCGCTCACGCAGCGCTCCGGATGGCTTATGCGGGCAGCCCACTGACGCCGACCGGCTACGCCATTCTGGCGCTGACGGTCGCCGCCGTCGCGCTGGTTGCCATGCTCTCCACGTCGTCGGTCGGCAACGAACTGGGCCGCGCGATGTGGCTTAGCTGGTGGTTTTCCTGAGGCGGACCGCGAGCGAGGTCCCGCTACATTGCGCATGTCATGTCCATCAACGGGCGGATTTTTCTGCCAGATAACCCTGCCTTGATTCGTCACGAAGAAAAAACCTCCAGACCAACCTGCTGCTCTCCGGTGCGCCGGTCAGCCTGACCTTTCTGCTGTCGCTCGGCGTCGCGCCGTCCGCTTTCGCCCGGGCGAGCGCGGAGGCCGCGCCGGCCGAAGCTCCTGCGCAGGCTGAAGCCCTGCGGCGCAGCCTGCCCCCCCTGACGGAACGGATAACGCGGCGATTCAGAGCTGACACCGCCAGCGCCGACCGGCTTCTGGGACCGTTCGAGCCTGTTCAGCGACATGGGCGGTCTGCGGCCGTGGCTCGGAAACCACCGGGTCACCTTCAACCTGTCGGAAACGAGTGAATACCTGAACAACCTGTCAGGCGGAACGAAGCGCGGCGGCGCTTACGACGGCCTGACCTAGTTTGGCCTGGTCGTCGATACGGATAAAGCCTTCGGCCTGCCGGGCGGCATCTTCAACGTGTCGGGCCTGCAGATTCACGGCACCAATCTGACCCAGCGGAATCTGTAGACCCTGCAAACCGCAAGCGGCATCGAGGCCAATGCCACGACGACACTTTGGGAACTGTGGTACCAGCGGTCCCTCCTCGCGGGGAAAGAGGATGTGAAGTTTGGCAGCAGAGCACCGACATGCCGGCGGGCGGCCCCGCCTATCCGCTGTCGTCACTCGGCGTACGCGTGCGTGCCACCCCCCCGGATTCGTGGACTGTGCTGGCCGACGTATTTGATGACAATCCGGCGGGCTTAGGCGCGGGCGACCCGCAGCAACTGAATGCCGACGGCACGAATTTCAACTTGCGCGAGAGTGCGCTGTTCATCGGCAGGTGCAGTACGCTGTCAACCAGCCGCCGGCTAACCCGTCGGACCCGAGACCCAGAGGTCTGCCAGGCAGCTACAAGCTGGGCTGCTGGTACAACACCGGGAAATTTGCCGACCAGCAGTTCGATAACACCGGCCTGTCGCTCGCGAGTCCGGCCACTACCGGCGATCCACGCAGTCACCGGGGCGACTACAGCTTCTACGCGGTGGCCGACCAGATGGTCTGGCGTACGGGCGCTGACAGCCCGCGATCCGTGGGTGTGTTCGCCAGAATCATGTGCGCGCCGGGTGACCGTAATCTGGTCGACCTCGGGGTGAACGTCGGTGTGACACTTAAGACGCCATTCAAGGGGCGTGACAATGACGTCGCTGGGCTGGCGCTCGGCTACGCGAAGATTGGCTCACATGCGCAGAACCTCGCGGGCGACACGGCTTCGCTTACTTCGCCGGGGTATCCGTCGCGCAGTGCGGAGACCGTCATCGAGGCAACCTATAGGTACCAGGCCACGCCGTGGTGGCAGAAGCAGGCGGACTTCCAGTACGCATTCTGTCCGGCGGGCGCCATTCCGAGTCCGGATGACCCGTCGCAACGTGTCGGAAACGTAGCAGTGGTGGGCGTGCGTACCAATATCGTTTTCTGACGAACTGGTCAGTCACATGTACATGCCGGTTCCTAGGAACGCCGGAAGCCGTCAGAGCCATCGGCCGGCTCTTGCATCTGAGGCGTCGGGCGAGAATGCCCCTGTGAGGCGCCGCCAGTCTCCTGGGGCATTCGTTTGTGCCTCTTCGGCTGTAGCGCAGGTAATGCGCCGTCCGAGGCCCGCCGTCGCTCGGCGCTGTCGACCCCACAATGCCTACGGCCTCGAATCGACCCAGATTAGTCCCCAGACCGTTGCGTAGCTTATCGCCTGCTCGTCGTCGTAAAAGAAATTCAGTGAGTCGAAGATCTGGGGCGGACGCCCAGGTTGTTCAATAACGAGGTCTGCCGAATGCAAGCCATTGCGGGTCGGCCTGGTACTTGCACGCAGACGACACCCTCGATGCGAGGTGAGTCTCGTAGCTGCAAAATTCGGCTGGATTTGCATTGTCGTTTGTGGAAGGAAAGTTCGCGCTGTCTCTCAGCGACGCGATTGTCCCTGCCATGCGTTAAGTTTCGATGACGCGGCTTCCTAATCGCCGTCGCGCGTGCCGATTCCCTTCAATCGGCGCAACACCGCGGGGAGCCGAATCGGCATGAGAACCGTTGGCGTTCTCGCTTAACGTGAGGATTAGGGACTTCCCGGACTGCCGTGCAAAAAAGGGTTACGCTGCGCGACGGGACAGACGAAGGGCAAGGACATCACGATGGCATCGAAACACGAAGTGCAACGATATCGGGCGAATCTGTCCGACGAACTCCATAGCGCTGCGTTGTATGAAACGCTTGCAAAGGTTGAGCGTGATGACACGCGTAAGGAAATCTATAGCGACCTGGCCAAATCAGAACGCGAGCATGCGCAGGTTTGGGCCGACAAACTGAACGCCAATGGCATCCGGCATCGCGGAGCAGCCCCCGCTGTGAAAACACGCCTGATGAAGACGCTAGTGCGGATTTTCGGTCCGGGTTTTGTCTTGCCGACACTGGCCGCCGCCGAGCACGCCGACCGCAACAAGTACCGGGGTCAACCGGATGCGGGGCGCATGTCGGCCGACGAGCACCACCATGCGGCGGTCGTCCAGGCACTCGCCGGTGGCGCGGGCGACCCCGAAATCTCGCAAGGCGCGCGCATCGCTGCGGCAGAGTCGTGGCACAAGGGAGTATCGTCAGGCAATGACCTGCGCGCCGCAGTGCTGGGGGCGAATGACGGACTGGTTTCCAATTTCTGCCTGATTATGGGCGTGGCGGGTGCGGGAACCGGAAATAAGGCCATCCTGCTGACAGGGCTGGCGGGATTGGTAGCCGGGGCATGTTCGATGGCGCTTGGTGAATGGCTGTCGGTGACCAACGCACGCGAACTGGCTAGCACGCAGATTGCGAAGGAGGCTGACGAACTGGAGACGTCACCCGAAGCTGAAGAGCACGAGCTCGCGCTCATTTACCGCGCCAAAGGCCTCGATGCGGCCGAAGCGAAGCGCGTGGCATCGCAAATGATGCGGGACAAGGACAAGGCGCTCGATACCCTGACGCGTGAGGAACTCGGACTGGACCCGGCGGAGCTGGGCGGCAACCCGTGGTCGGCGGCGGGTGTGTCTTTCTGCCTTTTCTCCGTCGGCGCCATCTTTCCGACAATGCCGTTCCTGTGGTCCCACGGCTTCAGTGCAATCGTTCAGTGCATCGTCCTGAGCGCTTTAGCTTTGGCCTCCATCGGCATCTTCACATCGCTTTTTAACGGGCGTAGCGCACTGTTTTCGTCGTTCAGACAGGTCATCATTGGTCTTCTGGCGGCGGGATTCACCTTCGGCATCGGCCACGCGCTTGGCGTGTCCATCTCATGAACCCCTGGCGCGCTTGCGCCGCTGTGATTGATGCGGTCAGGGTCATCGAGATGGAACGTACAACGCAAATTGAAGGCTACCGGAATCGACAGGGAGACGCGCCTGGTTGGATGCTTGCAGAACGCGGCTCAAGGCACGGCTGCCGGTCCTGCTGGTGAAGCGTTTGCGCATCCGGGCTCTAGGCGATGTGCACACCCTGCTCGACAGCCGCCGCAAACTGATGTGGATTTGTCCACATCGGTACACGCGTTCGATAGAAAGACGATGACTGAGCACCGGCGTCATCAGGTCATCAACGACGGGTCTCGCGGGATGGCTAAGCTGCAGCGTGAATCACCGCGCCGGTTGTCCGATAGCGAGTCCGCGAACGGGTATTCCGAGGACGCGAGTTAGAGAGCGCTTTGCTTTGCCGTTGGGGATTCCTGCGATGACCGCTGCAGATGGTGGCGCAACGCGCCCGTGGAGTGCTGCCCGATATCGCCCAGTCCGCCATCTGACTTGCCTGACAGTATGTGCTCGAGTTTGTCCAGAGAAAGTGGCTTCGACGGGTGGTAGTCGGAACCGGCAGCAAGGGCCCGGGACTTGTCCGATTCGGCTGCGTAGCCGGTCGGCGCCACCAGCATGACGTCGTTGAAGCCAGGGTCCAGCCGGACGGCGGGCGACCTCAAAGCCGTCCATCACCGGCATCCCGACATCAATGAGCGCGACGGTGAGGTGGTGCTCTGACATCAGCCTGATTGCGTCGGCTCCGTTATCCGACGTAGCGACTTCATAACCTTCCACTTCTAACAGAACCCCTAGTGCCTCCAGGGCGTCGCGATTGTCGTCGACGACCAGCAGTCGCGCCCGTTTTGTCTTGAAACTTGCCTTCGCCTGGTGAGTGATATGCGTGTCGGCGATGGACCTCAGTATCGGCAACCTGAGGCGTACCGTCGTTCCACAGCCGGGACCGTTGCTGTACAGCGAGATTTCTCCGCCGTGAAGCTCCACCATGCGTTTCGCGACGGCTAGTTCAATTCCGAGGCCACCCTCCGCCCGCGCTGACTCGCTAGCACCTTGCGCAAATAAATCGAATATTCGTTCCCGAGCAACGGATTCAAGGCCAATGCCATTGTCCTGAAGCTCCACAAGCACTGAGCCAGCCAGGCCGTCATGTGAGCCGCCAGCCTCGACGCTTACGTTCAGCCGGATTGTCGCCGCCTACGGCTGTGTACTTTGCGACGTTCGAAAGCAGATTGCCGAGGACCTGACTTAGCCGGACATGGTCAGCGCGAACGGGGACGTGGTCGTCGAGGCCGGTAATCGTTAACTTGTGCTTGCGCGCCTCAATGTGATGCCTGATTGCCGACAGCGCATCGAACGTAATGTCGTTGAGCGATGTGTCGCTGAGCTTGATAGCAAGCTTTCCGTGCTGTAGGCGGGCGGCATCCAGAAGGCCGTCCACGAGCGTGCTAGATATCGCATCTGCCTCTGTGCAATATCTAGCACACCGGCCGCTCGCTGATTATCGGCCAGAGGCGTCTTGCTGCGCCAATTGCACTGTCTATCGGCGCCATCGGATTTCGCAGTTCGTGGCCAAGCATGGCGATGAACTCGTTTTGCCTGCGCTCGCTCTCCTCGCTGAAGTCGCGCGCGTCAACTATCTTCAGCGAAGAGCCCGCGAAGACGGCAAGATTCGATAGCAGCCGGGCGTCTTCAAAGTCAAATCTGCAATCGTCCCGGTGGGACATGACCCATATCGCACCGAGGTCTCTCCCGGCTACATTGATTGGGACAACAACACCCTCCAAGACGCATATACCGGGGAATGACAGAGAGGGAAATTGCGCCTGTGGCTCCGCAAACAGCTGCGCGGCGCCCGCCTCCAGTGTGATTCCGCAGGGACACTCGTTCCCGGAGGGCGAGAGGAAAGCCTCGTGGATATGAGCGTAGCGTTCTGCCAATAGTAGAAAATATCCATGCGGTGCCTGCGTACTGAACCTGGCTCATTGCATTGCTACGCCGCCAAACGATGCTCATAGTACGGCCTCTGTCCCTGTCATCAAGTATCGCAGCGCCGCCAAATCCGATGCATCCGGATTGAGACAAGCAAATGCGGTTCGCCAGGCGCGGACCAGCGCGACCACAAGCGAGCTACCAGCATATCGTGTGAAGGTTTCGGCTTAAATTCCAGTACAACATTCTCATCCTTCTCACCCGGCGCAAGCTCGCGGTCTTCCATCCTGGCTCGACTAACGTTCTCATAAAACTCGTTGACCATAAGAACGCCGTGAGAGTATCCGACCATCAACCGCCTTGCTACAAATGCGATGACACTGAAGCGTTCCGGCAGGCCGAGCCGGACGCACAACCCGACGCGGAGACTTGACGTTCGCTCGCGTCGTGGAGCGATTGTGGTTCGCAAGCCTGCGAGAACACTCATCAAGCTTGCCAAGTCCATTCGATTCTGTCGGTCGCGATGCGTTTGCTCCCAATAGCGCCGCTTGTGGCCCTGCTTTGCAGGGACCGCTCGGCATCGGCCAGGCGGAGGCATGCTTGTTCAGGTCTGCTCGGTGCATGGCTCGCAAGCGAGATTAGACCGAAGATCATAAATTGGGCGGTGGTCGCGTCATTCGTGGTGACGGCCGTATGGATTCTCATCACGAACAAGCTCCGCGACGCTGATGCGGTCCCCACGACGCATTCAATTGGCGTCCTTGGGACCACGGTGCTGGCGTTCTCCGTTCTGGAATAGGCGACAAGACACGGATCGTTACTCGGCGAACCGTATGCTACCGGCGATTTTACGAGATATACGCGGGTATAAGTTCTCGATGCCAAGCACTATCAACGCGATACGTTGGAAGAATGGATTTTCCAACCCACCGCGCGTACCGTTATTTCATGTCGAACCCGTTCCCGCTGCGCGCTCCCGACGCAGGGTTAGCACATCTGCTCAGCCGCAGGAGAACAACATCTTCAATTCGACTATGTACCGGCACGGGGGCACAGGAAATCGCCATGTTCATCTATTCGATACGTTATCGCGATGTTTGCGGCCGCTGGTCAGTTGCCTTCGTACAGGCCGCTTCACAGTCCGACGCTGAGGCGATTGCAACCCGCCGTTATGGCGCTTTCCATTCCGCCAGGCGAGCCGGCTCACAGCAAGCATGACTAAGGCAGCGCAGATGCTGGACTTGAATCAGCTTGGGGGAGCATCAATGGAAGCTTTGAAGACAGAGAGAATTGAACTTCCACGCGTCGGATTTGGCACATTCCGCATGCCACGTGATGGCTGCCCGCCGGTAGTCGAGAGTGCGCTCGAGCTTGGATATAGACACATCGACACTGCCAAGATGTATCAGAACGAGGAAGCCGTAGGCGCCGCGATTGCCGCCTCGGATCTCGCACGCAAGCAGCTACATCTGACGACCAAGGTATGGCACGAGAACCTCGAGCCGGAGTCGCTCCACCGCGCACTGGACGCCAGCCTCGGCAAGCTCGGTGTCGACTTCGTTAACCTGTATATGGTGCATTGGCCGTCGCGTGACATGGACCTCGGCGCCGTCATGGAGACAATGCAAGGCTTTCTGCAGAAGGGCACAGTTCGCTCAATCGGTGTGTGCAATCTCAACGTGACGATGCTGCGAAAAGCTGTCGAGGAAATCGGCGCACCCATCGCCCGCCACCAGATTGAATACCACCGTTCCTCGACCAGTCGAAAATGCTGGGCTACCTGCGCGAGAAAGGCATTCCAATCGTCGCCTATGCCCCATTTGGACAACGCAGGGCCGCGAGCGACCCTGTATTACAAGGAATCGAGCTCAAGCATGGCGTGACCGCTGGCCAGGTTGCACTCGCGTGGCTTCTGGAACAGAACGGGCTGGCCGTTATTTCCAAGGCTCAACGCCTCGAAAGCCAGAAATCCAAGCTTACACGCTGGCGGTGAAACTCGACGATGATGACCGGCAAACTATTGCGGCGTTGGCAAAGAACCACCGTTTCGTCACTCCGACGTTCGCGCCGCAATCGGATGCATAAGCGTTGCCTTCCCGTCGCAGAGTCCGTCCGCTAGTCATTGCCGCAGCGCTAGCGCGCAATCGACGTTGATTCATCGACATTTATCTCATCGCAACCTACCTCGGAGCAGTCCATGTACTTGCTAGCCGCCTTCATAGTCAACCTCGCCCACGTCACGGCCTCTCATCGCTCGATGTCGAGCGCACCGATGGCATCCATTTTTCCGAGAATAGGGTGGGTAACCTGTGCTCGGTACTCGCACGACCGCATTGCCAATATATGAGTGCAGCGGCTGCAATCGCATACCTGGTTATTGCTTCGGTTCGTTTTGGTTCTCGTAAAGTTCACCTCCTCGCACCCGACCTCAATGCGCTCGCGTTTGCCGCTCAAACCCCTCAGATTGTCGACCGCGCGCTTAAACCGTCCGTTGCCCTGGATTGGATTGAACAGTGTGGGCTATGCGAGGAGTCGGCAAGTGTGCGCATCGATTCGAGTATGAGGCGACGAAATGATGTCCCAACACCTGGCATATGCAATAGGGCTTGGCGCCATTCGCACCTACCCTTCCTGGGGCAGCTATGGCCCGCGTCGATGTCGGACCAGATATCGGGGTTCCCGCGACTGTGTATGGGCCACCGCCGCCCGCCTTGTGATTCTCGAAGCTGGGGGATGTCAATGAAAGCCGGAGAATATGCATCTAGCACGCTTACCTGCATTTGCATCTTGGGAGGCGCGTGGAACGGGCTGGGGATTCATGGATTCGAGGGCGTATATGACGACTACCGCGGGCTTCGAGCGTTTGACGACTTCGTCGATGCCTTCAGGTGGGTCGTGGACACGTATCCATATATTTGCTATGACTCTTTCCGCGATATGGTGGTGACTGTCACGGACGATTCTGGTTACGGCAGTGATGACCCCGATTGCGCATTGCTGACGATGCGGATGCCGGACCCTGAGACGCTTCGCGCCTGTTACGACGAGCACAGGGTCCGAATGGAGCGCCCGGCCGATTAGCGCCGCTTTACAGTGTCGCGGCGGTCAATTCTTGTGTCGGACTTCGGAATTGGTACGTTCGGAAGTCGAAGGCGAAGTGGCTTGACGTCCCTGGCCAAATCCGGCGAGCAACGAAGCAGGCGACTCAACCGCGCTGCGCTGTTCCCCACTGGAGTTCGCGCAGTCGTTCCACACCTCAATGGCCAACAGAGAGCCGACGCATGTTTTCAATATTGTTGGTCGATGATGAGCCGGATATCAGGTCCGCCTGGCAACTGATACTTGAGCTCGAAGGCTTCCACGTGCTTTGCGCGGAGAACGGTAAGCGGGCGCTTGAACGCCTCGAACATCATTTACCCACCCTCGTTATCACGGACTGGACGATGCCACGGATGCACGGGGGTGAGCTGTGCCGCGAGATAAGAGGTCAACGCCGGCTGGCAGGTCTGCCGATTGTTATTCATAGTTCTATCGAACAACCTGCGGCAGGCGAAATCAGCTGGTCTGTTTTCCTCCGAAAGCCCTGCCAGGTGGACGTCTTTGTGGATACGGCACGTCGGTTGTGTGTGGACCAGCTCCAGTCCTGCCGCTCGCGCCTGCATACCGTTTGAGGGCCGGTGAAGAATCGGTCGTTGACCGCTCGGCTCAGTACCGCGTTACACCTGTGGCACAGCGGGTTGACGTGCCTCGACGGGCCGTCGCCGTCGCGGCTTGGGCCCTGCGAAGGGTGCTGATAATCATATAGCCGGCCCCCTCCGTTCGACTCGAACGGCTGGCGTAGAGTCGGAGGTGCGAACACCGACGTGACGCACAGGAGGCCGGCATGAACAAGTTTAGTGGAATCGACCTGCACTCGAACAACAGTGTGGTCGTGGTCAGCGATGAAACGGACCGGGTTGTCTACCAGAGGCGGTTACCGAACGATGCGCTCCAGATTCGGGCCGCTCTGGCACCGTACCGGCCCGAACTGGTCGGGGTGGTCATCGAAGCGACGTTCAACCGGTACTGGCTGGTGGATGAGTTAATGGAGGATGGCTATCAGGTCCATCTCGCGAACCCAGCGGCAATCAGGCAGTACGAGGGCCTGAAATACAGCGGTGACTTCACCGATGCAGCCCATCTGGCGCAACTGCTGCGTCTGGGGCTATTGCCAGAAGGCTACATTTATCCAGCAGAAGAGCGGCCAGTACGGGACCTCTCGCGCAAACGAATGCAATTGGTGCGCTGCCGGACCGCACAGATACTCTCAATCGAAAACCTGCTTTCCCGACAGACAGGTCAGCGGATGACCGGAGAAGTGATCAAGCATCTGAGCGACGAGCAGGTAAATGCGCTCGGTTTTGCGCCTGATGTGACGCTCGCCAAATCCATTCTTCGAGCGTTTGAACTTGTGCACACAGTTGTTTGAGTCCAGGTCTTACCTGTTTGCCAGTGCAACGTTACCTTGCGCAACCCTGACTGTGGAGTCGAGAATGAGAACGGCGTGGTATGGTGGTGGGTCAAGTCACCGTGGCAGGCGGTGGTTAGCTACCGCTGTACGAGCGACCGTGAGCCAAGCGAGCCCATATAAAGTCCGCACGTCCAATGTAGTTCGCGCCATGCTGGAGCAGAAACGACTGCAGTCGGCATCGTGCCTGTTTAAGGCCCTCCCATGACGATGATCAACCGCGGGCCAGATCGCGAAACGCTTCGTCTTCCACCGTTTGCACATGCACGGGCGGACAGATCGCCGGCTCGCGGGAACGCACCAGCTTGATGGCGGCGCGCCGGTCTGTCTTGACAGGCTCGTCGGGCTTGCGCGGGATGAGCGATGGTGCGCACTACATACAGTCGAAGCCCTTGTCGAGACTGCTGACTGATTAATTAGGCGCCTCGTTACAAGCTGCCATTACTGGCATACGCAACGTTCTCCGCGCTGTCGGCGACCGTAGTTTTGCGGCGCACAGCGATCAGCGCAGACCCCGGGGAGCGGGCGACCGTGACCTATCCGGTCACATGTCGCGCGATCTATACTGTCGCGACAAGACAGATTCGTTCGTGCGCCTTCCTGAACCGTCGATTGAGCGCTGAACCAACGCGGCATTTACGTCCGTCGGTGTTTCGCGTCCATCTGAGACCAGACGAAAATGAATGTCCGTCGTTTCCCTAATGGATGGCCGATGATCGCAATGTTGATACTGGCGTTGCTGATCTTCTTCGCCGATACCATCACGGTCCTCGACATCGCAGTTGCCACGTTGTATGTGCTTGTTGTGCTGCTGTCGGCGAGATTCGGATCGACGCGCACAGTCATGCTGGTGGGCATAGGCTGCATCGCGCTCGCGGTGATCAGTTGGGGGCTCACCCGCCCTGCCGGCTCCATCCTGGAGGGCATTGTAAATGAGGTGATCAGCAATCTCACGATTGCACTGGTGACTGTTCTCACCATGCGTCGGCTTCGCACAGAACAGCGGCACCGATATCAGGCCAGCCTGCTCGAACTGACGCGCGATGCTTTCTTTACGTGGGACATGAGCGGGAAGGTCCTGTACTGGAACCGTGGCGCCGAAGCACTGTACGGCTTCGACCGGGCAGCGGCCATAGGCAAGGTCGTGCACACATTGCTAAACACGCAATTCGTCGTACCGCTTGAGCAGATCGTTGACCGGCTTCATCAGCACGATAGCTGGGAAGGTCAGTTCGCCAGGCTTCGCGCCGACGGCGCCCCGTGCATCGTGAGTTGCCGTCTCACTTTGCAGCGGGATGCGGCCGGGCGCGCTTCCATGGTCCTCGAGACCAACAACGACATCACCGAGCGCGTACGGCTCGAGGACGCGCTGGAGCAGGCGCGGTCCGACCTGGTTCGAATGAATCGGGTGCTGGTCCTGGGCGAGATGACGGCGTCGATCGCGCACGAGATGAAGCAGCCGATCGCGGCGATGATGACGAGCGCGACGGCTGCGCTGAATTGGCTCGATCACGAGCCGCCGGCGACGCGGAAAGCTGCTCAGGCGATCGCCCGCATCGTCCATGATGGTAACCACGCGGTCGAGGTTATCGCTCGCGTGCGTTCGCTTGTTAAGAAGGCGCCGACGCGTGCTGAACGCTGGGACATGAACGAGGCGGTGGACGAAGTGATTGCACTGACCCGCTCCGACGTCACACGCAACGGCATTCAGTTAGTGCGCGAACTCAAGCAAGGCTCGCTCTCAATCAGCGGCGACCGCGTTCAGGTGCAGCAGGTGCTGATCAACATGGTCGTGAATGCCATCGAGGCAATGCATGGCGTCGTCGACAACCACCGCATACTGACGGTTACGACCGGAGTTGACGCGCACGGCTATGCCTTCATAGAGGTCCGCGACACGGGCGTCGGAATGAACGAAGCAGACCTCCCACACGTGTTCGAGTCGTTTTATACGACGAAAGCGGAGGGAATGGGCATGGGGCTTGCAATCTGCAGGTCGATTGCGGAGGCCCACGGCGGACGCATCGACGCTGAGCAAAACCAGCCTCGCGGAGCGGTATTCCGGTTGACCGTGCCAGTCGAACGATGTGAATCTTCTGGTGCTGCTCCGGCGCATCTAGCTTGACCCTGACGCGGATAAGGGTTTCCCCCAAACACTTCGACGGCCGAATTATCGCACGCAAAGCTGCGGACGCGCTCTCCACGCCGCGCCGCCCAAATTGCAGCAGGCACCGTTCGCTGCGGCTGAAAACGATGTGCGCCGTTCAGAGAGTCGCCGCGTCGAGCACCACGCAGGCCGGGATCATCGCTTCCGCATTGATGGGCGTTGGGCGTGAGGTCGGCTTGTAGACGGCGTCGCCGGGATTGATCGCTTGCCCGCTCATCGCGTGGAAGCCCGGCATGCGCGCGCCACGCGCCAGGCCTGGTCGCCGAAACGGCCGCGCGTCGCATCGCGCCAGGCAATCGTGGCCGTCGACGACGTCGGCCGGTCGATCAGCGTCACTGCGGCGGTCAAGCATCCATCGGCACAGTGTGCCTTCTGACGGCGCCGCTCGGCCCCTTCCACAGCGGCCAACAGGCGCGAAGGCGTGTCCAGCAGACAGATGGTCTGCGCCCCGGATCCATCACGTTTGCGTTTGCCAGCACGTCGAAACTCCTTGCGAAAGCGATCGGGTTAGCATTGCTTCTGGACTCTGAAGGCGGCGAAGGGCAGCGCGCGCCGATCTCTTCCCGCGACGGGCATGCTGGCGAGTTATCCATTATTCACAGTCTGCGTCTCGTCAGGCCGTAACTGCGGCTGGCCGCTGCGTTCGTGATGCCAAGCATGCATCGGCCAGGCGCGAAGAATGTTCTGCATCGTCTGCTGCGCGCCGTTGCGCACGCCGGCCGGGCCGTGCTGACCGCGCCGGGCCGCGCCTGTCCGTGGCATAGAGATATGGTGCTGAAGCACTCTTGGGATGCAACGACATATTCCTCTCCATATGTTGCAAGCCAGTCCGGTTTTTATGCTCAACCATTCGTGCGACCCTTCCAGACGTCGATTCCAGCATACGGATCCCCGCGAGCGGCTGCAAAGCTGCGTTTGGACATTGACGTCATACCTTGGGCTACGCCGTGTCATACTTCTCAGCGTCTCATTGCTTGGATCGGCCGCGACGCGTCCCCATCCGGCAAGCGAAATGTCTGAGCCTTCGGGCGCTCTTCGAGGAGCTTGTTATGGCTAACGATAGGCATGCGCCGTCGTCCACGAGCGGAATCCCCGGCTCCACAGTTTTCGTTGTGGACGACGAAGAGTCCATGCGTCTGGCGTTGCGAGACTTGCTGGAATCAGTGGGCTATTGCGTCGAGACGTTCGGTTCCGTCCGCGAATTCCTGGATTTTCGCAAACCCGGGAGTCCTAGCCCTAGCTGTCTCATCCTCGATGTCAGGCTGAAAGGTGAAAGCGGGCTGGCCTTCCAGCAGGCAATGACGCGCGAGGGATTACATATGCCGGTGCTTTTTATGACCGGTCACGGGGACATGGAAATGTCGGTGCGTGCAATGAAAGCTGGCGCGTTCCATTTTTTCCCGAAGCCTTTCCGCGACCAGGATATGCTCGACGCGATCTCCGAGGCAATATCCAAAGACGCACAGCGCCTCGAGAAGGAACTCAGCCTGAATGTTCTTCGCGCGGCCTATAAGTCGCTCACGCCGCGCGAGTGCGACATCCTGGCGCTAGTCGTAAGCGGAATGCTGAACAAGCACATTGCCGTCCAGCTCAACGTAAGCGAAATCACCGTCAAGATCCATCGCGGTCAGGTGATGAGGAAGATGGGCGCGCACTCCCTCGCGGACCTTGTGTTCAAGGCGGCCGCACTCGACATTGGACCCCAGCAGGGACGTCCGCGCCCCTGAGCGCTATCTCGAGACCGTGACAGAGGAGTTCGACACGGCTCCGGCCTTGCGCTCGCTATTCAGATCCGGATATTTGCGAGTTCCCTCTTCAAGGCTACCGCGTCCACCGGTTTGTCGAGGAGCGCGACAGCCGGGCTCGCCTGCACCTGCAAACGCAACCCGTCGCTGGGGAACGCGCTCACGAAGATTGTCGGCGGCGCCGCGCCCAGCACGACAAGACGGTCGAGCAACTCCAGGCCTGACATCCCGGGCATGCGGATGTCGGAAATCAGAACTCCATTCTCGGTGCGCAGATGAGAGGTGCGAGCCGCCAGGTAGTCGGCCGCCAGCGAAAAAACCTGCGTCGAATAGCCAATCGACTGCACAAGGCTTTCGATTGCGAGTCGCGACGATTCATCGTCGTCGATGATCCAGACCGTCCCAATGACGGGAGTCGGCAGTGGTTGGCTGGATGGATTTCTTGGGGGCATGAGTTGGCTGTCTAAGCTTAGCCTGTCCAAACTAGACCATCGAGCATCGACCTGTCCATTATACCGGCGTATGTTGCGCTATCCCTTCCGGAATGAATAGCCCGAAGCTCGGCACGACATTGCGGCTTGGCGTGCGCAATCCTCAAAACGCCGCTTCTGTCCGTTCGAGGTTGTCGCCGCACTATGCCGGGCGGCCCGCATTGTTCTCAATCCCAAAACGCCACCGTTGCTGATCAACAAGCAGTCGTATCGTGGAAATGCCCTCGGGCCGCATGACGCTACCTTGTTCGTCTTGAACAACCCGGAGAGCCTTGTTCGGTGAGGATTTGAGTCCGAAATGGTGTTGTCGGAATTGCAGGGACCTGGCATATTGATGCGTGAATCCTGCAATTCTGGCGAGGTGCGGATGGGTCCGAAGACGCCTGTAACTGAGCGAGATTTTTTCCGGCAACCGCTGCGCGAGCAGATCAACCTGAAGCACCGCTAGTGCGACTGGCCGATCTGATCAACTGGGATCGGTTGGCTGTGTCGATGAGCGAGAGCTTCGTGTCGCACAAGGGGCGACCGGCAACGTCGCCGCACCTGATTGCCGGGCTGCTGTATTTGCAGCACGCGTTCGACCTGTCCGACGAAGAGGTGGTCTGGCAACGGGTAGAGAACCGGTACTGGCGGGTGTTCACTGGCGAGACCAATTTTGCAGACCGAGCCCCCGATTGATCCGTCGAGCCTGACGCGCTGGCGCGCACGACTGGGCGATTGAGGAACTGCTGGCGGAAACGATTGAGGCAGCCAAACGTGCCGGCGTGATCAAGGCTTCGAGCGTGAAGCGCGTGATCGTTGACACCACGGTCATGCAGAAAGCGATCGCGCATCCGACCGATTCCCGGTTGCTGGAGCGATGCCGTGAGCATCTGGCGAAGGCAGCGGCGCGGCACGGACCGAAGCTCAGGCAGAACTACAACCGCGAGGCACCACGGCTGGCGTTGCAGATTGGCCGCTACGCGCACGCGAAGCAGTTCAAACGGATGAGAAAGGCACTGCGTACGCTGCGCTCCCGGGTCGGCCGCGTCATGCGCGACGTGGAACGGCAAGCCGCTCAGGTGGGCGACAGCGGCCATGAGGCGCTGCTGGAACTGATTGCGCGCACGAAGCGCATCCTGTCGCAAAAACCAAAGGACAAGAACAAGCTGTATGCGCTGCACGCGCCCGAAGTCGAATGTCTGGCCAAGGGCAAGGCACGCACCCCTTACGAGTTCGGCGTGAAAGTGTCGATCACGACGACACACAAGGAAGGGCTGGTGGTCGGCATGCGCTCGATGCCGGGCAATCCGTACGACGGGCATACGCTGGCTGAAGCGCTGGAACAGACCGCGATCCTGAGCGACGCGAAGCCCGAGGTGGCAGTCGTGGATCGTGGTTACAAGGGCGTTGCCATCGACGGCGTGAAGATCTACCACCCGGGTTTGCGGCGCGGCATCACACGCGGACTACGTGCGATGATCAGGCGGCGAAGCGCCATCGAACCAGCCATCGGCCACATGAAGGCCGATGGAAAACTCGATCAGAACTGGCTAAAAGGCGCCTTGGGCGATGCGATGCACGCGGTGCTGTGCGGCGCAGGTCACAACCTGCGAATGATCCTCAGGAAACTGAGGCTTTTTTACGCCCTCGTTCTCATCGCTTTGCTCAACCGTACCGTTGCCACTATCTCAACAGTGTAACTTGAGCTGCCGACAAAACGAATTGTTCAGGGTCGACTACCTTGCTTCGGTAGCGACCGGGAAAGAAACCTGCACCTGCGGCACCTCTCCTCCAGCCCGACGGTAGCCAGGGCGATACCGGCGTATATCTGCGGCAAACAACGGTTGGCAGAAGTCCAAACGCTCGCAGAATGGATTCGATACCGATCTTCGTCCTATCTTGGCAACCATAGGCGGTGCGGCTTGGAGCGTGACTACTTCGAAGTTATGACAGGTCCTCTGTCGCGACTATCGGAACCAATGCGTTGCAACCTGTTCACGCGTCTACAGCAAGTAATTCGTAAATTGGTTGCAAAGACGCATTCTCGTCTCAACCTGCCCGTGCGAAGGTTGAACCATGATCAGCAAACATACGGGTCATCGCTTTGTTCCGCATACGGACCCGAACGCGAGCGGCTGCCGCGCGCCGCCAGGGCCCGCGGTCATTATTGCAGCGCTCGTCGTCTGCTGGTGGACACTGATCGAGACAGCTTTGGACTTCGCAATGACAGACAGCGGCACCGCGCTCGCCATGATCATAGGCACACGGTTGATCGTGATTGTGTCCGGGCTCGCGGTCGTGCTCGAAGCACGAATCGCACGTCCCTTTTTCTGCTTTCTCTGCGCGATGAGCATACTGGCGGTCGCACCGACCATTGCCCTCCAGTTCAACGACTCGCTGCTCCAACCGGCGGTGTCTTTCATCGACTGCGCAACCAAAGCGCTCTTTCTCACCTGCACCTTTGTCTCCGCAGAGAGAAGCCATCGCCGCGGCCGCCACACCGGGAAGGACGCGTCCCCATTACCCGTGATGTCGCCGCGCATTACAAGCGCAGACAACACTTTTCGCCAGACTTCAAGCCAAGGTGACTGACATGGACAACTTCTTGCACCACTGGATCTACATCGGCGCAAACGCATACGACGAATATACGTTTGTCCCTTGGCTTAACCGGAATGTTTACCGGAGAACGGTTGACCTCTGTCAAGTCTGCATCCAGTAACCGCTTATCGGTCTCCGCCGGGCTGCCTGATCTCACCAGCTGCACGTGGTTCAGAGATCGTCGTGCCGGATGTCAGGCAACCTATCTTTGCCATGTTGCGACGGAAACTGCTGTTCTTCTGTTGAAGGGCGCTGTGAAGTTAAAAGACTGACGACAAGGTAGCCGAGAGGAATCGCTCGTACCCAAAATGCGGACGGATCTTGGGTGAGGTCAGTGTAGCGATGTCATGCCTTAAAGCGCGCGGCGAGCTCCTGTGCGTCACGTTGGTGTTCGCACCCCGACTTTGCGCCAGCCGTTCGCGTCGAACGGAGGGAGGCCGGCTAGATGATTACCAGAACCCCATTCTCAGCTAAACCGCCACCGCCTTCAAATCCGTGCCTCACCTCGAACACCACTTTCGACCTTAACTCAGTTTAATTTGCCACCGGGCTCATCGCAAAAGGCGGCCGCACAGTCAGCGCGGCTTGCAGTTTCGCGATGCTCTGCGGAGGCAGTGAAAATGCGATCCAGCCAAAGCCAGCGTGCCGAAGCATCAGAACGGTGGAACCTTCCAATAAAGGGCTCTTATCGACATGCCAGGACGGGTCGACTTCGAGCGTGTAAGTCACGGATTCCACCGGTGCTGGCGGCGGCGCTGGTAGCATTTGAGCGCGGAGGTGACCGAGATACCTGATCAGCTCTTCTATCTCGTTGGCGCCAAGCAGAGCCGCGCTGTTTCCGATGACGACGCGGAGCGCGTCCAGTCCGCCTTCCTGCAGTGGTTCAATCAATAGAGGCTCGTACATAATGATCCCCTTATATACGGGAAGCTGGTTGGCGACGGGAAGCCCGCGGCTCAAGCGCAAGTCGACTTCGCTTTTTCTCGACACGCTTCCTGTACATTCGTCGCCCGAATCGACCGGGGCGGCATAGGCAATCCCGGGGAAAGAGACCAAGTTTGGATAAGGGCGGTGCGAGTAAGCGTCGGGATGTGGCGATTCGATGGGGAAATCTAAACGAATTGGACGACACCAGGTGTTAGCAAAGCATGTCAAACGATGTCATCCGTATTTGGCTTAGCACGATGTGCGAGCCGGTTAGAACGCGACAGTCGTACGCACTCCCACGATGGCTTCGTCGCCTATGCGTTGCGATGGGTTTCGGGGTTCGGGATGCTCCCTGACGGACGGAACACGTGCTCTAAGAAATCTGTATAACCTGCGACAGGTTGCATCCAGGGAGTCCTGCTCAGTCTGGCTGATGCGTGGCCAGATCAGGAGGCCGCCGTCTGGTTTCTATCAGCTCGGCGATGGCCTGTTGTTCGGGCAGTTTTTTGAGCGTCGCAGTGTCTTTGGCGTAAGTTGCTGGCAAGGGATTTGGTGCAAATAAGGCGATCATTTCCGCGCCGGTGCCAAAGTGACATTTTTTGACACACCTTTCCAACAGATTTGAGGTCGCGATCTCTGTACATTCTCTTCTCGGCGCGCGATACACCTCGTGTCCTCTCTGTAAAGGAAGATGCTCATGAAAACTCGATGGTTTGCCATGCTGGCGGGCGGGGCTCTGCTCACATCCATGACTGCTTCGGCATTCGCCGGCGTGGTCGTCGGTGTCGGCGTGCCGGCTCCCGTCGCGGTCGTTCCTGCGGTACCTGTCTATGCGCCGCCGACCGTGGTCGTGCAAAATGGTTATGCTGCAGCCGTGCCACCGGCAGTCGCGCCGGTTGTGACGGTTGTGCCAGCGCCCCGACCTCCCATGGCGGTCGTCGTCATGCCACGTCGTCCTGTGATTGTAGTTAGGGGGCCGCGTCGCGTCTGGATGCCTGGTCACTGGGTAGGTGGGGTCTGGGTGGCCGGTCACTGGTTGTGAAATGTCTGCGCCGTACCTGTCTCGTGCGATACATCACCCCCGTCCGCCAAAGCCGCAAAGCAATGTTGCACATCACTTCGGCGCCAGGGCTGCTCGTCGGGGTCTGTGGGTTGCCGACTTTGTGCTGCTGGTCGTCCTGAGTGCACTTGCGCTCGGAGGGTACATCAGCCTGAATGGACGTGCACCGAAACGATTATCCCCCGCCGTGACACCTTCACGATCGTTCAGTAACCTGGCATCACAGTGCACAGTGCAGTATGCGGCACTGATGGCCTTGGCGCGGCTCGCGCGACGCTATGGCAATTCGTCCGCCAACTTTTTGGGCGCGCTGTAGGGCATGACCGCGCAAGTGGATAAGTGTCTTTCCCAGGCAACGATGCAGAGGACCGGCCGCGGTCCCGGGACCGGTCAATCGAATTCCAAAGGCACCTGACTGTTTTATGTATAACCTGCGTAGCAGGTCGTCGAGAGAGCGAGATGAAAGGAAGCGGCAAGTCGGTATGGCGGGGTTCCCTTTTCGCGCGCAACGTATTGCTGCTGATTGTACTGATGCTGACAAGTCAGATCCTGGTCTTTGGCGTCTATCTGAACTTTATCCAGAAGCCGAGAGTTGACGATGGGGCAGCGCTCGTGGCATCGCAGATCCGGATCCTGGACCGGCTGTTGTCAGTCCTGCCGGAGGACGAGCGAAACCGGCAACTGCTCGAAATGAATCGAGCGCCCCAGGGTGAACTGCCGCCGCCACAGGCTCACGACGGGTTGCCTCCCGACTACATGGCGCACCGCTTCTTCGGTCGACTGGCATCGGAACTTGCCCCGGACGAACAGCTTCGCTGGGAGCGCGACGGGCACCGGATCTGGGTGCGTCTACATGTGCAGGACGAGCGGTACTGGGTGGCGCTGCGTGGAACGTCGGCCATGAGCAGTACGCTGCCTTGGGCGCTGATCGGCCTGTTGTTAAGTGCGGCTATCCTTCCTGCTCTTGGGGCCTATCTGATCCACCGGCCGGTCGAACAGGCGCTGCGCCGGCTGGCGCGCGCTGCCGGCACCATCGAGCGTGGCGTCTGGCCCGAAGCGGTTCCCGTGAGCGGCCCGCGCGAGCTGGCAACAGTGGAAGAGGCGTTCAACCGGATGGCGTCGACGCTCGAAGATCTCGAAGCGACGCGCGCCGAAATGCTTGCGGGCATATCGCACGATATCCGCACGCCGCTGACCAAGCTGCGCATGGCCATCTTCGCACCGGAGTCATTCGAGGCCCCGGCCGCCAGCGCGGAACGCTTTGTCGAGGAGATCGACACGATCGTCCAGCAGTTTATCGATTTCGCCCGTGGGTGGGATAGCGAACCGGCGACGCACGGCGATCTGAACGCGCTGATCGAACAGCTCGCTGCCGACTATGCAGGTCTCGGTCGCACCTTCGAATTGTCGCTCGCGGAATTGCCACCTGTTGCGTTCCGACCGGTTGGCATGCAGCGCCTTCTGATGAACCTGATGCAGAACGCGGTCGTGCACGGTCAGGTCGGGCTTGCAGTCAGGACTGCCATCGACGCGCGAACTCTCTCGATTGCGGTTGAGGATCGGGGACCGGGTGTGCCTCAAGCGCTTCTGTCGTTGATAAAGCAACCATTCAGGCGCGGCTCTGAGGCGGATCGAAAGGGCGGAAGCGGCCTCGGTCTCGCGATAGCGGAGCACATCGCACAGCAGCATGGCGGCACGCTCGATCTCTTCCAGAATGCACCGTCCGGACTCAAGGTCGTGGTGCAAATTCCCATTCCTTAACGGGCTTGTCAGCGCGATGACTGCACCGTCGTCGTGTCGTAAAGACTACGATTTAATGTGATCCTCGAGCCCCGCCCAAAGGTCCGGCAGGGCAGCGTGAGCATTTGATGAGATGGCCATTTTTTCAGGTTGTGTGATGAAAAACCTTACAAGATACTTTGCGATACTAAGTATATTCATAGCCGGAGTCGTGGCTATTGGGTGGTTCCACCAGGCTCACGGTCTCCGTCAGACGGCTGTCGCATCAGATCCGATCCCCGTGAGCGCGGTTGCGGCTTCGGTTACCGATGTTCCTGTCTACATCGATTCGCTCGGCACCGTGACACCGACACGTACCGTCACGGTCGTCACGCAGGTCAACGGGATACTGCGTTCCGTCGATTTCAGCGAGGGGCAGACGGTCAGGAAAGGGCAGGTGATTGCACGCGTCGATTCGCGGGCGCTCGACGCGCAGTTGCTGCAGGCACGGGGTACGCTGCGCCATGACCAGGCTGTACTCGCAAACGCGAAACTGGACCTGCAACGTTATCAGCAGCTGATCAAAGCGGGTTCGATTACGCAGCAGACGCTCGATACGCAAGTTGCTAGCGTCCAGGAGGACGAAGGCACCGTGCTGGCGGACACGGGCAACGTGAACAATCTGCAGGTTCAGGTCGGCTATTGCACCATCACGTCTCCGGTGGACGGCGTGGTGGGTTTGCGCCTGGTCGACCCGGGCAACTACGTGAGCAGCACCAGCACGACCGGTATCGCGGTCATCACGCAGATGCAGCCGGCGACCGTGATCTACTCGGTGCCGGAAGACGACCTGGGACAGATCCGACGGGCGATGTTGCACGGGGAGGTTCAGGTGCTGGCCTACGACCGTGACGGCAAATCGTTGCTCGCGAAGGGCTCGCTGCTTGCGGTCGACAACCTCGTCAATACGAGCGCCGGCACGATCAACGTCAAGGCCGTCTTCCCCGATTCCGGCAGCGCGCTGTTCCCAAACGAATTCGTGAATGTCCGGATGCAGGTCGACACGCTGCGCCGGATTCCGGTCGTGCCGACTACGGCAATCCAGCATGGCGCGAACGGCAATTTCGTTTTCGTGATCGGCGGCGCAGGCGCAGTGGTATTGCGCAACGTGAAGACCGGGCCGGTAAAAGGCGACGACACGGCGATTCTCGATGGCGGTGTGAAGGCAGGAGAACGGGTCGCGACCGACGGTGCAGACAGGCTTGATACCGGCTCGCTCGTGAAAGTCGTGGCGCACTGAGCGGAGCTGACGATGAATGTTTCACGAATCTTTATCGAGCGGCCCATTGCGACCGCGCTGTTGATGATCGCGATGTTTCTGGCCGGCGTGCTGGGATACATCCTGCTGCCTGTTTCGGCGCTACCGGAAATCGACTATCCGACGATCCAGGTCTACACGCAGTATCCCGGCGCAAGCCCGGATGTGGTCAGTTCGTCGATCACCTCGCCGCTCGAAAGACAGCTCGGCCAGATGTCGGGGCTGAAGGCGATGAACTCGACAAGCTCGAACGGCACGTCGGTGATCACGTTGCAGTTCGATCTGTCGTTTTCGCTCGACGTCGCCGAGCAGGAAGTGCAGGCCGCGATCAATGCGTCCTCGAGCTTTCTGCCGGCTAATCTGCCGTATCCGCCTGTCTACAGCAAGGTCAACCCTGCCGACGCCCCGGTGCTCACGCTGTCGCTGACATCCGGCGTGCTGCCGCTGACGAAGATCGAGGACCTGGCCGATACTCGGTTTGCGCAGAAGATCTCGCAGATTTCAGGCGTGGGCCTGGTCACGATCAGCGGCGGTCAGCGGCCGGCCGTGCGGGTGCAGACCGATACCGGCGCGCTCAACGCACTCGGCATGTCCATCGACGACGTGCGTACCGCGCTCGGCAGTGCCAACGTTGACCTGGCGAAGGGCAGTCTCGACGGAAAGTACCAGTCGTACTCGATCGGCGCGAACGACCAGCTGCAATCGGCGGCGGACTATCGCGACCTGATCATCGCGTACCGGCAAGGCGCACCGGTTCGGCTGGCGCAGATCGCCAAATCGATCGACAGCGCCGAGAATTTGCAACAGGCGGCGTGGACCAACAGCACGCCGTCTATCGTGCTGAACATCCAGCGGCAGCCGGGCGCCAACGTGATCGATGTGGTCGATAGCGTGCAGAAGCTGTTGCCGCAACTGCGGGCGAGCTTGCCCGCATCGGTGAAGGTCGCCGTGCTGACGGATCGCACAAAGACGATCCGCGCGTCGGTTGCCGACGTCGAAACGGAGTTGGCAATCGCCGTGGCGCTCGTCGTGATGGTGATATTCGTATTCCTGCGCAATGTGCCCGCTACCGTGATTCCCGCAGTCACCGTGCCGCTTTCGCTGGCCGGCACACTCGCGCTCGCGTACGGGCTCGGCTTTTCGCTGAATAACCTCACGTTGATGTCGCTGACCGTCGCGACAGGCTTTGTCGTCGACGACGCGATCGTAATGATCGAGAACATTACGCGCTACATCGAGGCCGGGGAAACGCCCCTGAGGGCCGCGATCAAGGGTGCGAAGGAGATCGGCTTTACGATCGTCTCGTTGTCCGTGTCGCTGATTGCGGTCATGATCCCGTTGCTGTTCATGGGTGACGTGGTCGGGCGCCTGTTCCGTGAGTTCGCGCTGACGCTGTCGGTTGCGATCGTCCTGTCGGCGTTGGTGTCGCTGACGCTTACGCCGATGATGTGCTCGCGCATGTTAAAAGCGCGGCCACACTCGCATCGGGTCGATTTCTTCGACCGGCTCAACAGCAGGTACATACGCGGTCTCGACTGGGTGTTGTCACATCGGCGCCTGACGATCGCATCGGTGGTGTTGACGGCCACGCTGACGTTCGTCGTGCTGATGCTGATGCCGAAGGGCTTCTTTCCCGAGCAGGACACAGGTCTGATCGAAGGTGTCGTGCAGGCCGCACCGACCATTTCGTTCCAGCGCATGATCGGCCAACAGCAGCAGGTCGTCGACCTGATCGCACGCGATCCGGCAGTCGCAAGTCTCTCGTCGTTTGTCGGCATCGACCAGACGAGACCGACGATCAATCAGGGCACGCTGTTGATCAATCTGAAAGACAAGGGCGAGCGAGCGCGCATCGACGAGGTGATCCGCCGCCTGACCGATGACACCGCGGACCTCGCGGGCGTGCGCCTGTTTCTGCATCCGGTGCAGGATCTGACGCTCGACGACACCGTCTCAACGACGAGCTACCGTCTCGGCGTACAGTCGACCGATCCGGCGCTGCTTACTCGCTGGATTGGCGAGTTGGTTGGCGCGTTGCGCCGCGATCCGGCGTTTGCCGACGTGCAGAGTGAGGCGATGCAGTCAGGCAATCAGGTGCAACTCACGTTCGACCGCGATACCGCGTCGCGCCTTGGCATCACGCCGCAGGCGATCGACGACGTGCTGTACGACGCGTTTGGTCAGCGCCAGGTGTCGACGATCTACACGCAGCTGAACCAGTATCACGTCGTACTGGTCGCGAGAAACAACGCCGACGACCTTGCGCATCTGCTTTCAGGACTCTATGTCGATACGTCGTCGGGCAGCCTCGCGCCGCTCGCGTCGATGGCGACGATGAAGGTAATGCCCGCGCCGCTGAGGATTGATCGCAAGGGCCAGTTCCCCTATGCGGACGTGTCATTCAATCTCGCTCCCGGATACAGCCTCGGCACTGCGATCGCCCGTCTTGAGCGGGTCAAGGAACAGATAGGGTTGCCGCAGTCCGTCCAGGTGTCGCTGGAAGGCTCGGCCGCGACCTTTCAGTCGTCGCTGGCGAGCGAAGGGTATCTTGTCGCCGCTGCCGTGATCGTGGTGTATCTGATGCTCGGCATCCTGTACGAGAGCTTCATTCATCCCGTCACGATCCTGTCCACGCTCCCATCGGCGGCGCTTGGCGCGCTGCTGGCGCTGCTGATGGCCGGGACGCAGTTCGACATCATGGGCCTGATCGGTATCGTGCTGCTGATCGGCATCGTGATGAAGAACGCGATCATGATGATCGACTTCGCGCTGGAAGGGCAGCGGAACCACGGCCTGTCCGCACACGATGCGATCCGGCGTGCGGCTGAACAGCGCTTCCGTCCCATCCTGATGACGACGATGGCGTCGCTGTTCGGCGCACTGCCGCTCGCGTTCGGCTCCGGCATGGGCTCCGAGTTGAGGCATCCACTCGGCATCGCGATTATCGGCGGCCTGTGCGTCAGCCAGTTGCTGACCTTGTTCTCGACGCCGGTGATCTATCTGGCAATGCATCGTCTGGAAAGACGCTTTGCCGCGGACGAGCCGATCGCAACGGAGTATGTGCAATGAACCTGTCTGGCCCATTCGTCAGGCGGCCCATCGCGACGACGTTGCTGGCGGTCGCCCTTGCGCTGTTCGGTATCCTGGCATTCAGGCTGCTGCCGGTCGCGCCACTGCCTGAAATCGACTTTCCTACGATCCTGGTGCAGGGGCAACTGCCCGGCGCCGATCCGACGACCGTGGCCACCTCGGTCACGACGCCGCTCGAGCGGCAGTTCGGCCATATTGCGGGCCTGGCCCAGATGACGTCGGTCAGCTCGCGCGGGCAAACGCAGATCACGTTGCAGTTCGACCTGAGCCGGAATATCGACGGCGCGGCACGCGACGTGCAGGCGGCGATCAACGCGGCGAAAACCAACCTGTCGCCGAACATGGACGGCAGCCCGACGTATCGCAAGGTCAATCCCGCGGATTCGCCCATCCTCGTGATCAGTCTGACCTCCGACACGGCCACGCCAGCGCAGCTTTACGACGCGGCGTCGACGGTGCTGCAACAGAAGCTGATGCAGACAACCGGCGTCGGCAACGTGGTGGTGGGCGGTGCTGCGCTGCCGGCGGTGCGGGTTGAACTGAATCCAGAGCGGGTGAGCCACTACGGCATCAGTCTGGAGCAGATCCGCAGCACGATCGGGAATGCGAATGTCGATTTGCCCAAGGGATCGATGTCGGCGAGCGGACAGAACTATTCGATCGGCGCGAACGACATGCTGTATTCGCCCGCCGACTACGGACGGCTGATCGTCAGGCAGAACAACGGCAACATCGTGCGTGTGTCGGACCTCGGCTATGTACGTCAGGATGTCGAGAAGTTGGAGAACTACGGCCTGTCGAACGGCAAGCCGGCCGTGTTGCTGGTCCTCTATAAGCAACCGGGCGCGAACGTGATCGACGCCGTCGACAACGTGAAGGCCGAACTGCCAGCGCTCGAGGCGGCGATCCTGTCGACCATCAAGCTGGCGATTTCGGTGGACCGCACGAAGACGATTCGCGGCTCGCTGCTCGACGTCGAGATCACCCTGCTTGTATCGATCGTGCTCGTGACGGCCGTCACGTTCGCGTTCTTCCGCAGCTGGCGCGCGACGCTCATTCCGGCGATCGTCGTACCACTGTCGCTGCTGGGTACATTCGGGGTCATGTATTTCCTTGGCTATAGCTTGAACAACCTCTCGCTGATGGCCTTGACCATTTCGACCGGCTTCGTGGTCGACGACGCAATCGTCGTCGTCGAAAACATCATGCGGCACCTGGAGCGCGGCAAGAACCCTGTTGAGGCGGCGCTCGCGGGGGCGCAGGAGGTGGGCTTCACGGTGTTTTCGATCAGCGTTTCGCTGATCGCGGTATTCGTCCCGCTGCTGTTCATGGGTGGCCTGATGGGCCGGCTGCTGCGTGAATTCTCGGTGTCGCTTTCCGTCGCGATCGTGATGTCGATGCTGATTTCGCTCACGGTCACGCCGATGCTGACGAGCATTTTCCTGCGCGGAGGACAGCAAGCCGGGAAGGGCGACGACCATCACGAGAGCGGATTTTCCCGCCTGTACGGCACGTCGTTGCGCTGGGTCATCCGGCATCCGCTATTGATGGGTGGCGTGACGGTGCTGGTGTTCGTGCTGAACCTCTGGCTGTTCACCGTGGTTCCGAAAGGCTTCTTCCCGGAGGAAGACACGGGGCTGCTGCTTGGCACGCTGCAGGCGTCGCAAAGCATCTCCTGGCACGAGATGCAGCATCAGTTCCAGATGGTCAACAAGGCGGTGCAGGAGAATCCGAACGTCGCGTTCGTGGGTGGCTTCGTGGGGGGAGCGAACGCGCTCAACAACGCACTGCTGTTCGTCACGCTCAAGCCCCTGGGTGAGCGTCGCGCGACGGCTGATCAGGTGATCGCTCAGGTGCGCCGACGGCTTGCCGATACGCCGGGGACACAGCTCTATCTGCAGTCGTTGCAGGACCTCGCGGCCGGTGGCCGACAGAGCGCCGCGCAGTACCAGTACACCCTTACCGCGGACGACCAGGCGACACTCGATCAATGGGTGCCGAAGTTAGTCGCGCAGATGCACAAGATGCCGGCGCTGGCCGACATCAACACCGACCAGCAGGACAAGAGCATGCAGGTCGGCATCGACGTCGACCGCGACTCCGCCGCGCGAATGGGCGTGAGCTTCAAAGATATCGACGAGGCGCTTTATGACGCGTTCGGCGAACGGCAGGTCTCGGCCATCTACGGGAGCGCCAATCAATATCACGTCGTGATGGAGGTGGCACCCGAGTACTGGACAAGTACATCGGTACTGAAGGACATCTATGTTCCGGCGAGCCCGGCGCTCGCCACGAGCGGCGCGTCAACGACCGCCGCCGGAGGGGCAACCGGGGCAAGCGCTGCCACGCCGTCGGCCGCGGCCCAGGCGAACGGTTCTGCGCTGGTGCCGCTCGCCGCGATGGCCCGGTTCTCGACCGACCCCAGCGCCATTTCGATCAATCACCAGGCTACGTTCCCCGCCATTACCGTATCGTTCAACCTGCGCCCCGGTGCATCGATCGGACCCGTGACGCAGCAGATCAGTCAGGCCGTCGCTGCGCTCAGAATGCCGGCGAGTATCTCCGGCGCGTTCGCCGGCACGGCAGCAGCGTTTCGTGAGTCGATGGCGAGCGAGCCGCTGCTGATCCTCGCCGCACTGTTGTCGGTGTACGTCGTGCTCGGCATGCTGTACGAGAACCTGGTTCATCCTTTGACGATTCTCTCGACGCTGCCTTCTGCGGGCGTCGGCGCTTTGATCGCGCTGCTGCTCACTCATACGGAGCTGTCGATCATCGCGTTGATCGGCGTGCTGATGCTGATCGGCATCGTGAAGAAGAACGCGATCATGATGATCGACTTCGCGATTGCCGAAGGGCGTCAGCATGCACTGCCGCCGGAGGAGGCGATCGTGCGCGCGGGCCTGATCCGTTTCCGTCCGATCATGATGACGACGGTCGCCGCAATTTTCGGCGCGCTGCCGCTCGTGCTGGGCTCGGGCTATGGGTCCGAATTCCGCAAGCCGCTTGGCATCTCGATCATCGGCGGCCTGGTGTTCAGCCAGGTCATCACGCTCTATACCACCCCTGTCATCTATCTCTGGCTCGATCGGGCGTCGCAGCGGTTGCGGCGCCGAAGGAAACACGCATGAAATCGCCCATCGGATTCCTGTCGGCCGTGTCGGTCGGCATGCGCTGCTGCGTCTGCGCGCTCGGTGCCACGCTTTGGCTTTCGGGCTGCGCGGTCGGCCCGGACTATCACCGGCCGGCCGTAGCGATTCCAACGCAGTTCAAGGAAGTGGGCACACAGTGGCGACTTGCGACGCCCAATCCGCAGGCATCACTCTCAAGCCGGTGGTGGGACGCCTACGACGATCCCGAGCTGTCCCGGCTCGTCGACGCAGCGCTGCAGTCGAATCAGTCGATTGCAGGCGCGGCGGCCGCCTATCGGCTCGCGCAGGCCACCGTCGCTGCAGACCGGGCGAGCCTGTTTCCGACGCTCGGTGTCGACGCGTCGGCCTCGCACAGCTCAAGCACAACGAACCAATACGCGAAGGCCGAGGCGAGTTGGGAAGTCGATCTGTGGGGCGGCGTGCGCCGGCAGATCGAGTCGGGCAAGGCAAACGCGCAGAGCGCGGATGCGACGCTTGCCGGCGAGCGCTTGTCGATTGCCGCGACGCTGGCGACCGACTATTTCGACATCCGCCAGCTTGATATCGACATCGACCTGTTGCGGCAGCAGGAGGCGGTCAACGGGCGCATTCTCGCGATCACGCGCGCAGCGCTGGCACAGGGGACTGCGTCGCAAGTCGATCTGCTGTATGCGCAGGACACGCAGGAGGCGGTTGTCGCGAACCTGCAAATTTCACAGACCTCGCGCGAGCAGGACGAGCACGCAATCGCGGCGCTCACGGGTGTGCCGCCGGCTTCGTTGTCGATTGCACCGCGCCTCGACTATGTGTTTCGCGAGCCCGAGGTGCCATCCGTGCTGCCGTCTGCGTTGCTGGAAAGACGGCCTGACGTGGTCAGCGCGGAACGCACCGCTGCTGCTGCGAACGCCCTCATCGGGGTAGAGAAGGCCGCATTCTTTCCCGACCTCGATCTATCGGCACAGGGTCTCGTGCAACACAACACCTTCGCGACGCTGTTCTCATTGCCGACCCGGATGTGGTCGCTCGGCCCCTCACTTGCCGCCACGCTGTTTGACGGTGGTGCCCGCGTGGCCGCCGTGCACAAGGCGGAGGCGACCTATGACGAAGATGTCGCATCTTACCGCGAAGCCGTGCTCACGGCGTTCCAGAACGTGGAAGACAGCCTGTCGTCATTGAACCATCTGCGCCAGCAGGAGCACGCGTTTGCCGACATTTACCAGCGCAACCGGCAGTTGCTGGAGAGCGTCGCCGCGCAACTGACGGCCGGAACCGCGAGCGAGCAGTCCGATTTGACTCAGCAAGTGACGCTACTGACGGCCAGACAGAACCTGAACGACACGCAGGGGGCACTGGCGAAAAGCGACGTTGGGCTGGTGAAGAACCTCGGCGGCGGCTGGACGTCGTCGAAGAGCCATGCCCCGATGCCATGATGGCGGGCGCGCCGTTGTAACGTCGTCTGCCGATCTGCGCGCTCCAGCGTCCGGTCGCGCCCGCGACCATTTTTCAAAGTCCGCGTCTCGAACTGCGTGCAAAGGCCCTGTTACGTCCCACTCGTGCGGTATCGCTTTTCCGCGACGTGACTTGACACGACATGACATGCAACACATTTCTAACAACATGTAGCGCACAGGTTCTCTACATTGGCGGCTGTGTCATGCGGGGTTCGCCAGTGGGGCGGATCCATCACATGGAGAGTGTGCAGTGAAATTTCAAATCGTTCTCGTGTCTGCTGCCAGTGCGGCAATTTCTATGGCTGTCGGCACGGCGCCTGCGGGTTCCCTGGCGATTGATATCAGCGTGGGCGTTGCGGTTCGCCCGACAACCATCGGCGGATGTGCTTGAACATGCATGACTATCGCTCTGTCGCCGCGGTTTCCAAGCGAGGCCGCGCACGACGGTGGCTGGGCGCGCTCGCTGTCATCGCCAGCGCGTGCCTGCCTTACTCACCGGCGTTGGCGCAGTCGTCGCCGGGCAATAGCGTGGGCATCAACGTGACCGCATTGCCCGACTATGAAGGCAGCAAGTCCTATCGCGCACTGCCGTTGCCCACGCTGTCGTTATGGAAGGGGGCAATCTTCGTGCAGGGGTTCACGGGCGGCATTGCCTACCCGTTGTGGCCCAGTGTTGCGGTGGGCCTGCTGATCGGTGTTCAGCCGGGCCGCAACCAGGACGATGCGGCGGTGCTCAACGGCACCGGAGATATCCCAACGTCCTTCGACTTCGGTGCGTTCGCGCGCTGGCATTATGGTCCAGCGAGCGCCGGTCTCCGCTTCCTTCAGTCCGCGCATGCCGGCTATGGCAATCGCGTCACGCTGAGCACGTCCTATGCGCTGGTCCAGAAGCCCGTTGACCGGGTGTCGGTGTCCGCCGACGCCGTGTGGTCCAACGGACCTTCGCAGCAGACGTGGTTCGGTATCGACAGCGAGCAGGCTGCGTCCAGTACGGCCGGCCTCTCGCCGTATCACCCCTCAGCTGGCTTTTCGCGAGTCGACCTCAAGGTCGACTGGGATCATCGGCTGAACCAGCAGTGGTCACTGCAAAGCGCCTTCGGCGTCGGTTCCCTGCTCGGCGATGCTGCGAACAGTCCGATCGTTGAACGACGCGCGGCTGTATTTGGATCGGTGGGCGCTGCTTACCACTTCTGAGCGCTTACTTCGCGCTGCATCATCGTGAGAGGATCATCAATGAACCAGAATCTGACATCGACTCGTATCGCGCCACTGCTTGTCTGCCTCGCTGCTGAGTTGGGCATGGCGGGGTGTGCGGTTACGCCGCCGAGTGCGCCTACCGTCATGGCGGTCCCAGCGAACGGTAAGACCCTCAACCAGTTCCAGCAGGACGACTATAGCTGCCGCACGTACGCGACGCAGGTCGTGAATCCGGCGGCGGCCTCGCATCAGGCGGCAACCTCCGGACTTGCTGCTACTGCCGTCGGCACAGCTGGAGGCGCTGCGGCCGGGGCTCTGATCGGCGCCGGGGCGGGCAACGCCGGTGCCGGCGCCGCAATCGGTGCGGGTGCCGGACTGCTGCTCGGCAGCATGACGGGCTCGGCGCAGCACAATCAGACCGAAGCGTCGTTGCAGCAGCAGTACGACAACGCGTACGCCCAATGCATCACGGCAAAGGGCGATACGATCGAAACACCTCGTGCGGCAGCGATCGTCGTGCCCGTACGCCCCGTGCCGCCCCGCGCCGTAATCTATGGCGCCCCCCCACCTTACTACTACGCGCCGTACTGATTTCTCTCATATGGTCGTGGCATGGCTTGACCTGGAATCTCCCGCCTGGAAACCTTGGGTCGAGCTTTGTCCCCTGGCTATTCCCTGCACGTCAATCATTTTCTTAAAGGAGTTTTTGATGAAACGTTTATTCATTATTCTGGCTGCAATGTTCGCTGTGTCGTCTGCGTTCGCGCAGAGCAGCATGCAGCAGATGCTGGAAGCGCGCTTCACTGCCGCGAACGCCACTCATGACGGCAAGCTCACGAAAGAACAGGCGGAGGCAGGTATGCCGCGCGTCGCAGCCCATTTCGATGAGATCGATACTACGCATCAAGGGTACGTGACGCTTGAGCAGATCGAGCAGTTCGCCGCGCAGCATCAGCAGTAAGCGCTTGCAAGGCAAGCTTCAATACCCCCCGACCGGTTTAACCGTGTATTGAAATGTGCCCAATCGGGTCGCCTCATCAGGTCGAATGATGGGGCTGCTGCGCGCTCCGGCAACCCCGACGCTAGCAACCCGCCATGCGCAAGCCGATAGCTGGAAGTTCTGCGCGCCTGGCGCACCGAAATCAATCCCCGCGTGCTCGTCGCGCCCAGCGGGAACGCCTGAACGCATCCCTAATGCCAGTCGCTGAGTCTCAATTGAAAGGAGTTGAAATAATGCTTAATGCGCGTGTTCTTCGTCGTTTTATGCTTGCTGCCGGTTTTTGCATGAGTGCCGCGGTGCTTGGCGGCTGTGTAGTCGTTCCGGTGGGTCGTCCAATAATGCCCCGGCCACTGGTTATGGTCCCTCGACCGCCACTGATCGTCGCTCCCGGGTACTATTGACCTGAGTCTATGCATGTCCGCCCCGTGGGCGGGCGGGATGCATAGCGGCCGCCTTGCATCCTGTCCGAAGCTCGCCGTACGGGCGATAAGCAACTGCGCCCAGCTCACGGATAGCGGCCGCTCAAAAACGTGTATATCTGAGTGAGTCAGTGAGCCGGCGCTCAACGTATCTTCGACTACCCTTGCCATGGCGTTCGCGATGCTCGCCACGTGGCCACTGCTACCGTAAAGCAGTTTTGCGACTGGTCGCGCCCGAAAAGCAATCAGCGCATATTCCGCGAAAGGCGCAACAGCAGCAGGAGGGCAACCAGAGACCTCAGTTGTGCGAATGGTGGGCCGATGTGCCGGCAGCATGCTCTTCGAGGTCCGGCACGAAGACGTATCCGCAGCCGCGAACGGTCTGGATGAATCGTGGTGTGGACGGGTCAGTTTCCACGATGCGACGCAGACGCCAGACCTGAACGTCGATGTTGCGATCGGGGGTCTCGGACTCCGGGCCATGAAGTGACTTCAGAAGACGCTCGCGGCTGAGTGTGCACATGGGAGAATTAACGAAAATCTGCAGCAGCGCGAACTCACTGGAAGATAGCGTAAGAGACGCCTCGCCCCTATTCAGCGTGCGCGACTGAAAGTCCAGCGTGAGCGCGCCGAATGAGTAAGGCTGCCTTCGTTGGGGAATGGCCGCATCGGGAACGGCGGCCAGGCGCCGCAGCACCGACTGAATCCGTGCTACCAGCTCACGCGGGTTAAACGGTTTCCCGAGATAGTCATCGGCGCCCAATTCAAGGCCAGCGATGCGGTCCTCTTCGTTGGCGCGGGCGGTGAGCATCAAGACGGGAATGTCGTCGCCTGATGCGCGCAACCTGCGCAGTGCCGTCAAACCGTCGACGCCCGGCATCATAAGATCGAGCACTATCAGGTCCGGGCGTTCGTGTTTGAGCCGGTATTCGAGCGAACGCGCGTCATGTAGCACTGACACGTCGAAACCCCACCTTACCAGGTAGCGGCGAGTCGCGTCACACAATTCGGCGTCGTCGTCGATTAGAAGAATCTGAGCTGGCATAGGAAGAGGATAACGCTCACAAAGGAGTATTGAACGGGGCCGCGACTAGCCGCAATGCGAGCGCATCGCAGAAGCTGCAGCAGACGATCGATCGAAGCAATGTAGGCGAATTTCATAACGCCAGGTGTTAGCAAATCATGTCAAGGAATGTCATCGACGGGGCCTGTTTTCTGTCCGCAAACGCACGGGTGCACGCGCTTTCCAGCTGACCACGAACGACAGCAGTAATATGAGCAGTCAGGATGGCATGCCTGGTACGTACGGTGGCGCCGGGCGGTCGTGGGCTTTCGCCAGTCGGTGTTGTGGCCAGCACAATCGATGACATCTTTTGACATACCTTTCCAACACATCCAGTACGGAGATCCTTGTATATTCCGTTCGTCGAACCATACGGAACTTCCTGTGGCATGCAGAGGCATGCGAAGGCGTTAGGCGTGAGCGGGTTGCAAGTCCGTTTTCTTACTAAAGGAGGCATCATTGGCACTGTCTGAGGTGCACCGTATCGCGGCCGACGTCGAGCGGAGTGGTAAGCAGCGCAGGCGCAACCGCAGGCTGGCAGGTCGCCTGGCGCAGCTCACTTCGACGAGATTGTCGCCGCCTACCGTGGTACGTGACGCTGTAGCAAAGCTAAGCGGTTCGCCGCGTAGCATCCGAAACAGGAACTAAAAGGCAGGCTTTATTAGAGGTGTCTGCTTAATCATATGTCAGATGATCTGCCAACCGGTCGCATCATCGTGCTTGACGATGATGTTGAAATCCGCAATATGCTGCAACGCTTTCTGACGGCACAAGGTTTCTCGGTGCGCGCGGTGAAGACAGGCGTTGAGTTGGACGTCTTGATCGAGCGCTACCCGTTCGACCTGTTGATTCTCGATATCATGATGCCAGGCGAAGACGGCCTGTCCATCTGCCGTCGGTTGCGTGCTCGGAGAGAGACAATCCCCATCCTCATGCTAACAGCGCGTGGCGATCCCGTGGACAAGGTCGTAGGTTTGGAGATTGGCGCCGACGACTATCTCGCGAAACCGTTTCTGCCGAGCGAGCTGGTAGCGCGGGTTCGGGCGATGTTACGTCGGCAGCAGTTTCAGGTGCGCCTGCAAAACGTGCGGGGCGAGATGCTGCTTGCAGGCGAGTCGAAATGCTTGCGGTTCGGCGCCTTCAGGCTGGACGTTCGGCGTGGAGAATTGATGTCGGACGAAGCAGGCGTCGTCCAACTCGGCGCAGCTGAAATGCGTCTTCTGTGTGCGCTTGCGGAGACGCCAAACCGTCCAGTGAGCCGCGCAAATCTGATAGAGCGCGCGCGCGGGTCGCAATATGAGGCCAGCACCCGCAGCGTTGACGTGCAAGTTCTTCGCTTACGACAGGTGATTGAGACAGAGGCAACCTCGCCGCGACATATCCGCACAGTGTGGGGCCTTGGCTACATGCTCGTTGCAACCCCAAACTAAAGCGTCACCTGTTGGACGCTCGAGAGTGACATTCAAACCGCTTCCTCCGCTTTCCGTGTACACCGCGCGCAAGGCCCCGGTCACAGCGTTCACCTGGGTACTGTCACGTTGTTGGTAGGTTGACGGAGAACCGGCGACAATCTCGGATATGAAACGAGCCGCCCTGCAGCACGACGCACCTGCCACCGACACCATTTCTTATGCCGGCTACCGATTCCCGCCTGACGTGATCGGCTACGCGGTGTGGTTGTACTACCGTTTGCCATTAAGCCTGCGCATGGTCGAAGAACTGCTGGCCGCGCGCGGCGTCGATCTGACCTACGAGACGGTGCGGCGCTGGTCGGTGAAGTTTGGCCTGGGCATTGCCCGGCGTATTCGCTCTACCGCGTTGGCCCGCGGGGATAAGTGGCACCTCGACGAAGTGGTGGTCAGCATCAACGGCAAGAAGCACTGGTTGTGGCGTGCGGTGGACCAGCACGGCGCGGTGCTCGATGTGCTGGTGCAAAGCCGGCGCGACAGGTGTGCGGCCAAGCGGCTCATGCGCAACTGCTCAAGAAACGCGGGCGCGCTCCGCGTGTACTGATCACTGACAAGCTCAAGAGCTACGCCGCAGCGAACAGGGATCTGGGGCTGAACGTCGAACACCGCCAGCACAAAGGATTGAACAACCGGGCGGAGAACTCGCACCAGCCAACGCGGGTACGCGAGAAAGTGATGCGCCGCTTCAAGTCAGTGCGTCAACTGCAAAGATTCGCTTCGGTCCATGATCAGGTGGGCAACCTGTTCATGCACTGCCGATATCACACGAATGCGCAACAGAAGCGAGAGGTACGCACCCAAGCCTTCGAGGCTTGGGAAAGGGTGACGCGCGTCTCGATGCTCGGACGTCTCGCCGCGTGAGTTCGTCATCCTCGCGCCGCGGTTTCGTTCGGCCGCACATCAAAAACGTGACAATACCTTTCCGGTGTGCCCGCATCATCCTGTCAGGCATTGAGACGATGCATATGATCAGGAAAGGCCAGATGAAGGACAGCGGCGTCCCCCGAACCGCCGCCGATCAGTTCTATTCGTTGGTGGCGTAAGGACTCCTTGTCTTCTTGCCTTGCCAATCTTATCGCGACACGACCCTTTCAATTGCCGTCCGACCCATTTGCGCGATCAAGCGTTGCGCTTCGGTGAGATCAGGGGTCGGATATGAGTCTTCGAGAATGCGCTTTCAAACTTTAACAACTATGGCGAGAGACGGGCGCATTCAGCGCAACTTGTTCGACGAACGCCGTCAGCGTTCGGATCACATCATCGGCATATGCAGATGATGCGGGTCTTCTAGTGTATCGGCGACCCGTTGCAGCCCGTCGCGGCAATCGTCGCGGTTCTGCGGCCCACCAATGCAGAGGCGGATCGCATTCGGCGGATTGCCGTCCGTCGAAAACGCCGCGCCCGCGACTGCCGCAATGCCCTGATTGCGCAGCTGCAATGCCAGTTCGGACGCGCTCCAGTTGCATTGCGTCGGAATCGGCAGCCACAAATGGAAGCCGTCCGGGTGCGCTTCGTACTGCCAGTCCGCGAGCACTTGCGCTGCAATCTCCTGCCGCGCATGGGCTTCGGCGCGGATCGCGCGCAGCATGTCGGTTGCGGTGCCGTCGTTGATCCATTGTGTCGCGAGCAGCATCGTGTAGGGGTTCGGCATCACGGTCGTCGCCCGTAACGCACCTGCAATCCGCTGCGTCTGCCGCAGGGTCGGGGCGCACAGATACGCCACGCGCAAACCCGCACCAAAACTCTTGGACATCCCCGTCACGTAGTACGTCAGCTCGGGCGCAAGCGAAGCGAGCGACATCGGCGCGTCTTGCGGCAGCATCGCGTACGCGTCGTCTTCGATGATCGGCACGCTATAGCGCAACGCGACGTCCGCGAGCGCTTCACGACGCTGCACGGAAAGCGTCAGTGTGCTTGGATTTTGCAGCGTCGGATTGCAGTAGAACGCGCGCGGCGTTTCCGCTTTGCAGAGCGCTTCGAGCGCATGCGGCAACGGCCCTTCGTAGTCCCGCGGCAAAGCCTGCAAACGTACGCCGAGTTGCGATGCAATCGCCTTGATGCCGGGATACGCGAGCGAGTCGAGACAGATGGTCTCACCGGGGCGCGCCAGTTGCGACACCAGCGCGACCAGCACGCTATGAATGCCGGGGCACACCAACGTTCGGTCATCCTTACAATCCGGCACGCGTTGCCGAAGCCAGTTGCGACCCGCTGCGCGATCCGCCGCCGTGCCGCCGAAGTCCTGGTACCGCAACAGACGATACGGGTCCGCGCTCAGCATCAACTTCGCGGTGGACTCGCGCAGCCGCGCGGCAAGCTCGGGCGGTTCGGGCGGCATGTTCATGGACATCTCGACGCTGCTGCCCGCCGTGAGCGGCAAGGTCGGCGTGCGACCTCGCACGAATGTGCCGCTGCCCGCGCGAGCGTCGAGCAGGCCGCGCTTGCGCGCCTCCGCATACGCACGCGCGACGGTCGTGTAGTTCAGTCGCAGTGCGCCCGCGAGATCGCGCAAACCGGGCAAACGGTCGCGCGGGCGCAACCGACCACTCTCGACGTCTTCTTCGATCAGATCCGGTATTACCAGATAGGCCGGTTTGCGGCTTTCTTCGAGCCGTTTGAGCCAGTGATGCATCAATGTATTCACGATGACGTGCCCATGTAAATTCCTTGATTCACAGTACCACGCTGTATCTGCAAAAGGTAATCAAGATCGCATCCAAATATTCCTTTGATCGCATTGATCGTGGCAGTGCACTCTTTCGGCGATGCATGCACTATCAAGATGCGAAAAATGCTCGGATAGCGTGCCCGATCAACGCGTTACCAAACTCTCGTGGTTGACTGAAGCGCCTGCCAGACCGCTGTCCGAAATTTTTTTTGGGGCGTCTCTGATAATTTCCGTTTGATTGATCGGAAGATGATTGCATTTTTCGGGCCGCTGATTGGCATAGCCGTTGCGTTAATGCCATCGCCGATACACCCATTGATCGGAAATCATTTTCAACTGACGCGATAAACCGGAGAGTGCCATGCCAGCAGTCAATCAACCCCTTCATAAGAACGGCGATTATCTGGTCGACTACGAGGAGAAAGTCTTCGAGGACGTCAAGGCCGAGCCGGGCGAGAAAGCGCTTGTGACCTTCCATACGGTCGCGTTCGAAGGTTCGATCGGCTTTGTGAATCTGCTTCAGGCCACGCGCCTCAAGCGCAAAGGCTTCGATACGTCGGTGCTGCTGTATGGCCCGGGCGTCACGCTGGGTTTGCAACGCGGTTTCCCGACGCTCGGCGACGAAGCGTTTCCGGGTCACCTGAACTTCAACAAGCAGTTGATCAAGTTCATGGAGGAAGGCGGCAAGGTCTATGCATGCCGCTTCGCGCTGCAGGCGCTGTACGGCCACGGCGAAGCGTCGCTGATCGAAGGCATCCGTCCAATCAGTCCGCTCGACGTGCTCGACATCCAGCTACTCCATCGCAAGGAGAACGCGCTGGTCATCCACACCTGGACCGTCTGACCGAGTCAGGGAAGCCCATCATCATGTCCGATAAACGCGTCATTCGCGCCGCTGCCGTTCAGATCGCGCCGGACCTCGAACGTGCTGCCGGCACGCTCGACAAGGTCTGCGCGGCGATCGACGAAGCTGCCGGCACAGGCGTGCAGCTGATCGTCTTTCCCGAGACGTTCGTGCCGTACTACCCGTACTTTTCTTTCGTGCGGCCACCGGTTGCGTCGGGTGCGGATCATATGCGGCTCTACGACGAAGCGGTCGTCGTGCCAGGGCCGGTCACGCATGCGGTCGCGGAGCGTGCGCGAATGCACGGGATGGTGGTGGTGCTCGGCGTCAACGAGCGCGATCACGGCAGCCTGTACAACACGCAACTGATCTTCGACGTGGATGGGCGGCTCGTGCTGAAGCGCCGAAAGATCACGCCCACGTTTCATGAACGCATGATCTGGGGGCAGGGCGACGCGGCCGACCTCAAGGTCGCGCAAACGGCCATTGCACGGGTCGGCGCGCTTGCGTGCTGGGAACACTACAATCCGCTTGCCCGTTATGCACTGATGACCCAGCACGAAGAGATTCATTGCGCGCAATTCCCCGGCTCGCTGGTCGGGCCGATTTTCGCCGAGCAGATTGAAGTAACGATCCGCCATCACGCGCTGGAATCGGGCTGCTTCGTCGTCAACTCGACTGGCTGGCTGACCGATGCACAGATCGACTCCGTGACGAGCGATCCCAAGCTGCAAAAGGCGCTGCGCGGCGGCTGCATGACTGCCATCGTGTCGCCGGAAGGCCAGCATCTCTGCGAGCCGTGGCGCGAAGGCGAGGGCATGGTGATCGCCGATCTCGACATGTCGCTGATCACAAAACGCAAACGCATGATGGATTCGGTCGGTCACTATGCGCGGCCCGAACTGCTGCGTCTTGCGATCAATGATTCGCCCGCATTGCCCGTCACGTCGATGGCCCCGGCCGACGACGCCTTCCACGCCACTACAGGAGCCTTCCATGAGCGCACGCGAGAATGTGTCGGCAGCGAGCCGGCAATTGATGACTGAATTGCAGTCGACGGGACTGCGTCTCGTCGATCCGCATGCGGGCGCTGCGAGCCGGCGCGGCGGCGCCGGTCCGTCGGACCACAAGGCGGTCACTGTCGACGGCGTGACGATCATGGTGCCCGTGCATACCAGCACCGCGTGGAATTCGCCGTTCGTTGCGGCGCAACCGGATCTCAGCGGCACCAGCACGCTGATGCGCGGCACGATCCCGATTGCGAATATCAGCTTCCCGAAGCCACCGCGCTTCTACGCGTTGCAGACATTCGACGGTGTGCCGTATTCGCATATCGCCACGCTGCATAGCAAGGATGTGCTCGCGACTACGGTGCTGCAAACCTGCATCCGTTACGAAAGCCGTCGCAAAACATGCAAGTTCTGCGCAATAGGGCAGTCGCTCGCGGCGGGTCGCACGATTGCGCGCAAGACGCCCGAGCAACTCGGGGAAGTCGCGCGTGCCGCGGTCCTGCTCGATGGCGTCAAGCATATGGTACTGACGACCGGCACGCCTGCGACTTCCGATCGCGGCGCGCAAATTCTGTGCGACAGTGCATTCGCGATCAAGGCGGCTGTCGATCTGCCGATCCAGGCGCAGTGCGAGCCACCCGATGACGACCGCTGGTTCGAACGCATGAAAGCGAGCGGCATCGATACGCTTGGGATGCATCTCGAAGTGGTCACGCCCGAAGTGCGCGAGCGTGTGATGCCCGGCAAGGCGAGCGTGCCGCTGTCGCGTTATATGGAAGCGTTCGAGGCGGCGGTGGCCGTGTTCGGACGCGGCCAGGTCAGCACGTACATACTCGCGGGTCTCGGCGATACGGCCGACGCGATCGTCGCGATGGCGCGCGAACTGATCAACCTTGGCGTATATCCGTTTGTCGTGCCCTTCGTGCCAATCAGCGGTACGCCGCTCGAAGATCACCCGGCGCCGACGCCAGAGTTCATGCGTTCGGTGCTCGCGCCGATCGGCGTGATGCTCGCCGAGGCTGGGATGCGCTCAGCGGATATCAAAGCCGGTTGCGGCAAGTGCGGTGCGTGTTCGTCGCTGTCTTCGTACGAGGAGTGATTCATGTTCTGCGACGCAACCGATACCTTGACGCTCGACGCCGCCTATACGCCGAGCGAGTTTCGCATCAAGTGGACGACGCTCCCGTGGGAAGCTGCCGAAGCGTACAAGTTGCGCCGTGCGGTGTTTTGCGTCGAGCAGGGCATTTTTGTCGCCGACGATCGCGACGAGATCGACACGCATGCGCATCTGCTCGTCGCGCTGAGTTGTGTCGCCGGCATGCCGGAACAGG
Organism: Paraburkholderia kirstenboschensis; assembly: GCF_904848585.1. Lineage (GTDB taxonomy): Bacteria > Pseudomonadota > Gammaproteobacteria > Burkholderiales > Burkholderiaceae > Paraburkholderia > Paraburkholderia kirstenboschensis. The sequence continues at coordinate 11,469 of NZ_CAJHCR010000026.1, read as the reverse complement.
TGGTGGGCACCGTGCGCATTCACGAGAGCGAGCCTGGCGTGTGGGTCGGTTCGCGGTTGGCCGTCCATGCGGCGTTCCGCTCGTACGGCAAGATCGGCTCCTCACTGATCCGGCTGGCAGTGAGCAGTGCGCATGCACTCGGATGCGAGAGTTTTTTTGCGCACGTGCAGAGCCAGAACGTGCCGCTGTTCAAGCGGTTGCGCTGGGACACGATCCAGGAAGAGACGTTGTTCGGACGTTCGCATCATCTGATGCAGGCGCAACTCGACGCGTATCCGCCGTGCGCGACGCCCGAGAGCGGTTTCGTGTTGCCGTATCGGAGAGCGTCATGAGCGGTGCGAACGCGATTGATGTGCAGCGCCTCGTCGAACGATTGCACGCAAGCCGTGGCTTTCAGCACAAGACGGATATCGCGGGCGTGGTCGCGTCACTGGCGAGCCGCCTGCCGCGCGGCACCGACGACCTCGCGCAGGCGGTGGGCGTCGGCGACGATTGCGCGGCGATTCGCGATGGCGACGGCTACCTGCTCTTTGCAATCGAAGGCATGGTCACGGACTTCGTTGCGACGATGCCATGGTTTGCGGGCTACAGCAGCGTGATGGTCAACGTCAGCGATATCTACGCGATGGGCGGCCGTCCGCTCGCAGTCGTCGACGCGTTGTGGAGCGACGGCATTGATTCGGCCGATCAGGTACTGGCGGGCATGGCGGCGGCATCGGTCGTGTATCGCGTGCCGGTGGTTGGCGGACATACGAATACGCGCAGCGCGACGTCGCAACTCGCGGTGTCTATCGTTGGCCGTGCGCAGGCTTTGTTGTCGAGCTTTCATGCCCGTCCCGGCGATCGTCTGTTGATGGCGGTCGATCTGCGTGGGCGTTTCGAAGATCCGCATCCTTTCTGGAATGCGTCGGTCGGCTCGCCTGCCGAACGCTTGCGCGCTGACCTGGAACTGCTGCCGTCACTCGCGGAAGACGGTCTGTGCGATGCAGCCAAAGACATCAGCATGGCGGGTACGCTCGGCACGGCGCTGATGTTGCTGGAATGCTCGAAGGTCGGCGCGCGCATCGACCTCGATGCGATTCCGCGTCCGGACGGCGTCGATTTCGAGCGCTGGCTCAGCGCGTTTCCGAGCTACGGATTCCTGCTGTCGGTACGCGAGGCGCATGTCGAGCAGGTGGTCGCGCGCTTTGCCGCCCGTTCGCTCGCTTGCATGCAAATCGGCATCGTCGATGTGTCGCACGAAGTCGTGCTCCAGCAGCGGGATGAGTCCGCGTTGTTGTGGGACTTCCGCGATGGCGCATTCATCGGCGCCGGCACCGCAGTCCCGGCCCTGGCCAGAGATCTCGCATCATGAACGGCGCGTCGTTGCGTATCGCGCTGTTCACGCATTCGGTCAATCCGCGCGGCGGCGTTGTGCATACGCTTGAACTCGCACAGGCGCTCCATATGCACGGTCATCACGTGACGATCTTCGCGCCGGCCGCCGACGGCGACGTGATGTTTCGTGAATCTCCATGCAATGTCGTGCTCGCGCCGGTGACTGAACCGGAAACGAATACCGTCGACATGGTCGGTGCGCGGATTCAAGCGTTGAAACGCGCCTTCATGCGATCGCATCGCGAGCACGATGCAGACGCATTTGAAGTGCTGCACGCGCAGGACAGCATCAGCGGCAACGCACTGGCCGAACTGAAGGAAGAAGGCGCGATTCGCGGCTTCGTGCGCACGGTCCATCATCTCGACCACTTCACGGACCCGAAGCTCGCGCAGTGGCAAACGCGAGCGTGGCGCGATGCGGACACCGTGCTTTGCGTGAGCGACACGTGGACCCGTCAGATGCGCGACGTCTATCACGTCGACGCTCTAACGGTGCCAAACGGCGTGGATGTACAGCGCTTTAGCGCGACCGCAGCGATGCCTGGCGAAGGGCCCGCATTGCGCGTGAAGCTCGGGCTCGTCGGCGCGCCGGTCGTGCTCGCGCTCGGCGGTATCGAAGCGCGCAAGAACACGAGGATGCTGCTCGATGCATTTGCACAAGTGCGTGCGACGCACCCCATTGCGCAACTCGTGATCGCGGGCGGCGCGAGTTTGCTCGATCACAACGCGTACGCGCGTGAATTTTTTTCGCGGGCGGCGTCGCTGGGTCTCGCGGTCGGTGAGGGCGAACCGGTTCTCGTCTCAGGGCCGATCGACGATGCGCTCATTCCCGCGCTATTGCGTTGCGCCGACGCGGTCGCGATGGTGTCGCTGCGCGAAGGGTTCGGCCTCGTTGTGCTGGAAGCGTTGGCATCGGGCAGGCCGGTAGTCGTCTCACGCATCGCGCCGTTCACCGAATACCTCAACGACACGCTGTGCCATTGGGCCGATCCGGACGACGCCGCATCGATTGCGTGCGCGTTGCGCGATGCGCTGGATCGACCAAATAACGCAACCGATTTCGTCGATGCGGTGCCCGCATTGCTTGGCCGGTTCAGCTGGCTGACGAGCGCGCGCCGTCATCTCGACATCTATCAGCACTGGCTTGCGAACCAGCCGTGCAACACCACTGAGGACCTGTGATGCCAGTCATGCACTTCCGCATTCAATGGCCCGACGGCACCGAAGCGAACTGCTATTCGCCGTCGACCGTCGTCAGCGACTTTTTCACGCCGGGCACGCGCTACCCCGTCGACGATTTTGTGCGGCGCTCGCGCGAAGCGCTCCATATCGGCTCGGAACGGGTACGCGAGAAATTCGGCTTCGCCTGTTCTTCCGCAATGGATCAGCTCGCACAAATCGAAGCGCACGCCGCGCGCTTCGCTGCGCAGCCGGATGCCACGGTGACCGTGCTCGCGCTCGGCTGACGTTGCGTCCCGCTCGCTCAACCGCTCAATCAATCATCGACATTTTCCTGGAGGAGCAAGTCATGTCAAGCCCAGCAATCCCGCAGCAACGAATCTCCGGAGGCGGCCATTACAGCGTGCTGGTGATCGGCGGCGGTCAGGCAGGATTGTCGATTAGCTATTACCTGAAGCAAGCCGGTATCGATCATCTGGTGTTCGAAAAGAACACCGTCACGCATACGTGGCGCAACCAGCGCTGGGATGCATTCTGTCTCGTCACGCCGAACTGGCAATGCGAGTTGCCGGGGCATCCGTATGAAGGCGACGATCCGCACGGCTTCATGAAGAAGGACGAGATCATCGCGTACCTTGACAGGTTCGTTGCGAAGCTCGATGCCCCCGTGCTCGAACACACGGTCGTGCAACGCGTGACGCGTGGAATCGATGGCCGCTATGCGGTGAATACGTCGGCGGGTGCGTTCACGGCGGATCATGTGGTGGTCGCGTCGGGCGGCTATCACACACCGATCGTGCCGCGCATGGCAGAGCGTCTGCCCGCTGGCATCGTGCAGCTTCAGTCGTCCGAATACTGCAACCCGCAGGCGTTGCCGGAGGGAGCGGTGCTGGTCGTCGGCTCGGGACAATCGGGGGCGCAGATCGCGGAAGACCTGCATCTCGCCGGAAAGAAAGTGGTGCTCGCGGTGGGTGAGGCGCCCCGCTGCGCGCGTTTCTATCGCGGGCGCGATGTGGTGGACTGGCTCGCGGATATGCGTTACTACGATATGCCCGTTGAGCAGCATCCATTACGCGAAGGCGTGCGTGACAACACCAATCACTACGTAACCGGTCGTGACGGCGGACGTGATATCGATCTGCGGAAGTTCGCCGCCGAGGGCATGGAACTGTACGGCCGTCTCGAAGATTTGCGCGACGGGCAGTTGCGCTTTACACCGAACCTTGGCGCGAATCTCGACGACGCGGACGATACGTATAACCGCATCAACGCGAGCATCGACGGCTACATCGAAAGGAATGGCATCGACGCGCCCGCCGGCACGCGTTACGAACCTGTATGGCGACCGCGCAGCGAACGCACGACGCTCGATCTCGCGGCGAGCGGCATCACGTCGGTGATCTGGTGTATTGGCTTTACGCCGGACTTTGCGTGGCTCGACGCGCCCGTGTTCAACGGACGCGGCTATCCGGCGCATTCGCGTGGCATCACTGCCCTGCCTGGGCTTTATTTTGTTGGCCTGCCGTGGCTGCATACGTGGGGTTCCGGGCGCTTCTCGGGCATCTCTCGCGATGCGCAACATATTGTTGATGCGATCTGTGCTGCCCGCGGGGTGGCAGTCGGCTCAGCGAGCGCGGCAGCGCTCGCAGCATAAGCCGATGCAGCAGTCCTCAGCAAGATACCGCGCCGGTATGCCGCAATTGAGCCTGACCGGCTTGTCGGAAAGCTGGCTGCTAAAGGAGTGCGGACACCTTCATTGGGAAGCGTTAGCACTGGACACGGGCCGCGCGGTGCCTGAGTTCATCGCCGACGATGGAGTTCGATCCTATGCCGCGTTTACCGCGCTCAGCTTGCGTGCGCAATCGCTTGACGGTATCGACGAAAACGATGACTTCAGCATTGACACAGAACTATGTCGCGTCGGTCCCGTGCGTCACTTCAGCCGGCACCGGATCGTCGATGCGCAGCAAACCGTGGCGACGCTGTCGATGATGTCGACCTTCGTCAATCGCACCGAAGCGGGCAACAACCGCTCCGTGGTACGCGCGGCATTCAAGGAACTGGCAGGTGACATCATGTCTGTGCCAGAAGAAGCGCTTGAGATGACCGAGGCGGGCAAGCGCTTTCGTAAAGGTGGAGGCCGTTGCGAGACGAGTGCGAGGATGACCACTTTGAAGCTTCCCGAGGCGGTCGAGTTTTTGCCTTGCCCCAATAACGATTTCAATGGTGCGGACTTTCTCTATTTCGCTAGCTTCGCTTCGTTTGTCGATCGCGCCGAGTGGCAGAGGTATCGCTTTCCCAAACCGCCCGTTACGGTCAGTCGCGACGTGTTCTATCACGGCAATATCAATGTCGGCGATGCGCTTGAAGTGACTTTCGTTGAAGGTTCGGTCGATTCCGATGACCTGGCTCACCGGTGCGAAGTGAAGCGTCTGAGCGACGGTCAAAAGATTGCGGATGTCTTGACGAAGAAGCGTTGGAGGAGAGGATGAGCCCACAGGAGAAGCCACGTACCGTGCCGCTCAGGCAGCTTTACAGCTCCGCCGATCTCTCGGGTATAGACCACCTCGATAGCTTGCCCGGCAATGCGCCGTTTGTGCGCGGACCTTACCCGTCGATGTACACGCACAAGCCGTGGACGATTCGTCAATACACGGGCTATGCGGACGCCGCGGATTCGAATCTGGCGTTTCGTGCAGCGTTGCAGGACGGCGCGCAAGGCCTGTCGGTTGCGTTCGATCTGCCGACTCAACGCGGCTACGATTCGACCGATGCAGAGGCGCTTGCCGATGTCGGTATGGCGGGCGTTGCAATCGACACCGTCGAAGACGTGGCGCGGCTGTTCGCAGGCATTCCGCTCGATCGCGTGTCGGTGTCGATGACCATGAATGGCGCCGTGCTTCCGGTGCTTGCCGCGTTCATCGTCGCGGCGCAGGAGAGCGGTGTCAGTGCCGACGCACTTAGCGGTACGATCCAGAACGACATCTTGAAGGAGTACATGGTCCGCAACACGTGGATTCATGCGCCCGAACCTTCGATGCGGATCGTTGCCGACGTCGCCGATTATCTCGCTGCACGGATGCCGCGTTTCAATGCGTTATCGGTGTCCGGCTATCACTTCCAGGAAGCCGGTGCGGATCCCGTTCTCGAACTGGCGCTGACATTCGCCAATGCGCGCGAATATGTGACGACGCTATCCCGACGCGGTCGCACACCAGACGACGTGTGTGCTCAACTCAGTTTCTTTTTCGGTGTCGGCACGGATTTCTTCGTGGAGGTTGCGAAGCTGCGGGCGGCGCGCATCGTCTGGTCACGCATTGCAAGCGGGTTGGGCGCGCGTTCGACAAAAGCGCTAGCGCTGCGGATGCATTGTCAGACTTCGGGATGGTCGCTCAGCGCGCATCGCCCGCAAAACAACATCGTCCGCACGGCGGTCGAGGCGATGGCGGCGGTATTCGGCGGTACGCAATCCTTGCACACCAACGCGTATGACGAGGCGCTCGCGCTGCCGTCGGCGGCGTCGTCGCGGCTGGCGCGCGACACCCAATTGATCCTGCAACACGAGATGGGCTTGTGCGATGTCGTGGATCCGTGGGCCGGCTCATACATGATGGAGTCGCTGACTGCGGATATCGTTGCGAAAACGGAGGCCGCGATGGCCGAAATGGACGCGCACGGCGGTGTGCTCGCGGCGATTCATTCCGGCTGGGTACAGCAGCGGATCCGCGCTTGCGCGGCGAAAACGCAGGCGCGGATCGATTCGGGCGGCACGCGGATTGTCGGAGAAAATTGCTTTCGCGATGAATCGTCGGACGTCGCACCCGAGTGTCTCGAGGTCGATAACCGGCACGTGCGTCAGCTGCAAGCACTTCGGATCCAGGCGGTGCGTGGCCAGAGGAATGATCGGGACGTGGCTGCAAGTCTTGCGAGGCTCGCCCAGACGGCACGCAACGGGCAAGGGAATCTGCTGGCGGCGACGGTCGAATGTATTCGCTTGCGCGCGACCGTCGGCGAATGCACGCGCGCGCTCGAAGCGGTATGGCCGCGTTACATGCCACCGCGCACGAATAGCACAGGGCACTATGGCAACGAGAGACGCAATGATCCGCAGTGGGCTCGCGCGTGTAGCGATGTGCAGGCGCTGACCGGGGAGTTGCGCAAACGCCCGCGCATTCTGATCGCGAAGATCGGTCAGGACGGTCATGATCGCGGCATGAAGATCGTAGCGGGCGGGTTGTCGGATGCCGGTTTCGACGTGAGGGAAGGGCAATTGTTTGAATCAGTCTCGGAGATCGTCGAGCGGACGGTGCAATGCGAATGCGAAATTCTGGGCATATCGACGATGGCGGGGGCGCACCTGACGGTCGTGCCGCAACTACTCACCGAACTTGCCTCAAGGGGACTTGGCATTCCCGTCGTAGTCGGTGGCATCGTGGCGCACGCCCACCATCGGCAGCTATTCGACCACGGGGTAGCGGCGATTTTTGGTCCCGGAACACCTATAGAAACGATTGTTCGTATTTTGTGTGACTTGAGCGCGAAGCATCGCGTTCGTGAAAGGACGGCCCGAGAGATAAATGCGGCGGTGCCCGATGCGCGCAATGGCGTCGCGCCGCTTCCGTCGATGGTCACCGCTTCGCATTCACCATCGCCGCTGATGAGCTTCTCGGAGTGACGCTGCGTGGCAGCCGTTTCGCGATGGTCTTGCCGGTCTTGTTCACCGCGCGGTACAGATACTTGCAGTCGCCCCTGACAGAGGTGGCGCCAGGAATTCGGACAGGGCGATAAGCGGAAGTGCTGGAATCTGAGCCTGGAATAATGCCGGTTTTGATAATCATATAGCCGACCTCCCTCCGTTCGAATCGAACGGCCGGCGTACAGTCAGGGTGCGAACACCGACGTGACGCACAGGAGGCCGGCATGGACAAGTTTAGTGGAATCGACCTGCACTCGAACAACAGTGTGGTCGTCGTCAGCGATGACGCTGACCGGGTTGTCTACCAGCGACGGTTGCCGAACGATCCGGTGCAGATCCGGGCGGCGCTGGCGCCGCACCGCGAAGATCTGGTGGGCGTGGTCATCGAAGCAACGTATAACTGTACTGGCTAGTGGATCAGTTGATGAACGATGGCTACCGGGTGCATCTGGCCAACCCCGCGGCAATCAGGCAGTACGAGGGACTGAAATACAGTGGTGACTTCACCGATGCCGCCCATCTCGCACAACTGCTGCGTCTGGGACTATTGCCTGAAGGCTACATTTATCCAGCAGAAGAACATCCGGTGCGTGACCTCTCTCGCAAGCGGATCCAACTGGTGCAGTGTCGTACGGCCCAGATCCTCGCGATTGAGAATCTGTTCTCACGCCATACTGGTGGGCAGATGCAAGGTGAGCGGGTTAAGCGCCTGGATGAGATGCAGGTGAATGGATTCGGTTTTGCATCTGACGTGACGCTCGCGATGCAAGCCAATCTCGCGGTCATGCAAACCTTGCAGGAGGAAATCGGGATCATCGAAAAGCGACTCATGGAGCGGGTGAAACTGTGCCCGGATTACGCGTTGCTGAACACGGTGCCGGGCATTGGCCCGGTTCTCGCAACCACGATCATGCTGGAAACCGGGACCATCTCCCGATTCACCAAGGTTGGCAATTTCAGTTCGTACTGCCGCTGCGTAGACAGCCGGCGTGAAAGCAACAGCAGGAAGAAAGGCGAAGGCAATACGAAGAACGGCCACAAATATCTGGCGTGGGCGTTTGTCGAGGCGGCCAACTTCGCGATGCGCTCGTGCCCGGAAGCCAGGCGCTTTTACGAGCGCAAGAAACGCGCGCGAAACGGGATTGTGGCGATCAAGGCGCTGGCGCACAAACTGGCGCGCGCCTGCTATCACATGCTTCGGGAGCACAAGTCATTTGAGGTAACCCGCTGCTTTGGCTAAAAGGTGGTGCAAGGGGAACGAGCCCAGTATTGCGACTGGTGGAAAGCCATGGTTTTGATTGGGTCTTCCCTTTGCCCCACCGACTGTTTGCGGATGACCGGGTCGCCCAGGCGATGAGCCGCCATTGACTGGCGTTGCGCAAGCAACAGCCACGGTTCTGCGAAACCCATTGGACCTCGTCTGGCACCAACGTTTCTCTGGGGCGGCAATGGCCGCCAGGGCAGCCGTTAGTTACATCACGGCATGCTTGATCTCGATGGGTGTCTGATGCAATCCGGTTCGCAACCAGTTTGGAGAAAACGGATGCGACTACGATCGGCAGACAGCATGGCAGGTTACAGAAAGAATTCCGCCCGATTGCAGTGGTGAAAAAATACCATCGCCACTGCAATCGGGCGGTGAGTAAATTTGTGCCTTGACTTCGGTCGGCTAATGGGTGTCGCAATAAGTCGGCAGCCACCAGGCTACCGGCGCTAAAACGCGCAGCGCGTGGCCGCATTGTCGACGATCGCGTGAGTTCCAGTAGGCTCAGGCGCCAATGCGTGCGTTCTGGGGAAACATCGACTTGCGTGCCTCGTCGTCCATTTCGGCCTTAAACGCATGACGCGCCTTGAGCGCTTCGGCGCGCTGCGCCGCTGGTCGAGTGTTGATTTCGTCGAGCACACCCTTGACATGCGGCAGCTTTTCCCACGCATCCGCCCCCAGAACGAAGGGCACGGCCCGCGCCCACCCCCACACGGCCATGTCCACCAGAGTGTATTCGTCTCCGAGCATGTAGCGATGCTGGGCCAACTGCGCATCGATGATGCTCCAGTGGCGCCACGCCTCGAAGTCGTAGCGGTTGACCGCGTAGTCCAAAGGCTCCGGCGCATAGTGTTTGAAATGCACCGCCTGGCCCGAGTAAGGACCAATGCCGGTGGCTACGAACATTAGCCACGAGTACATTTTCGACCGCGCCTCGGGGGTGTTCACCGGTAGAAACCGACCCGTCTTTTCGGCTAGGTAGAGCAGAATGGCGTTACTGTCGAAGACGGTCGCATCGCCATCGACCAGTGCGGGCGTCTTCGCGTTCGGGTTGATCGCCGTGAAGGCCGGGGCGTGCTGCTCGCCCTTACGGATGTCGACAGGCACCAGTTCATACGGTAGTCCGCTCTCTTCCAGGAACAATGCAACCTTGGCGGGGTTGGGCGCAGGTTGGTAGTAAAAACTTGATCATGAGGTAGCCTGTGAACAGTGGGACGGCTGATGATTATAGGGTTGCGAGCTTCTTTTCGCAGGGACCCGACTCATACTTACGTAGGTAACGTCCCGCCTTGGAACGCACGCTGATGCACCTGGATTCTGCTGGGATCCACGCCCTGTAAGTGGCCAACCTGCAAACTGGCATTTACTCAACCGGCGAAAGCGAGCTCGTCATAAGTCGGCGTACCAAGTGGAACCTGTTCTTGTGCTAACGTCTGCTTTGGAGTGTCGCGGTTGGCAGATGAGAGTCGGGTGCAGTCCACTGCTGCAGGCAGCAGGTGATTTACCGTGCAGAGTTGAGCACGCAACCAGGTGCAACACAGCGCATGGTTTCGGAGTCGGTGCTTGTCTGCTTTGCAATCGAGCTGCACGATGGAACTGCAAACACGGGTTCCGCTGCTTGTGCTGCTCGCAGCAGGAGTGCTGCGTTTCGCGGCGAACCCGTGGCCGTCCCAGTCTGCGTATTTGCGGTTACGTCAATACCTGCCCGTCATCGACCACCAAGGTCTGGCCGGTGATCCAGCCCGCGTGCGAACTGGCGAGAAACAGCACCGCGCTGGCGACCTCACCTGGCGTCCCCAGCCTGCCGAACGGAACCGAACGCAATATCCCCTCATACAGCTTGGGATCGGATTTCTTGCGCTGTTCCCACGAGCCGCCGGGAAATTCGATCGAGCCTGGCGCAACCGAGTTGACACGAATCCGATCCGGCGCGAGTGTCAACGCATGGGAAGCCGTATAGTGCACGACCGCTGCCTTGATCGCCGCGTAAGACTGGGTACGTGACGATGGACGAAGCGCTGGGTTTTGTCGCATTAACGCGGTCAAGTAAAATCCGTCGACCGCAACGCATGATAAGCATCATGGCAAAGACGAAAACGCCGCGCAAGACGCTGCCCACTGGCATTGGCAAGGTACTGAAGCGGCTGCACTACCCGTTGGACGTGATCCTGCTGTGCGTGCGGTGGTACGTGGCGTACTCACTGAGCCTACGTAACCTCGAGGAAATGATGGCCGAGCGGGGTATCGAGGTGGATCATTCGAGCGTGCACCGGTGGGTTATCAAGCTGCTGCCGGGGCTTGAAAAAGCATTCCGCAAAGGCAAACGGCCTGTGGGCAAGAGCTGGCGCGTCGATGAGACCTACGTCAAGCAACTGGTTGCGCGTTTTAGTCCTGTGTAAGCCGATGGTTAGTGAGCGACATCCGCAAACACGCGAAACTGGGTGAATGGTTGCGGAAACTGATGGGTATTGAGATGTCGAGGCCTGCATTATCATCAGGAGTGCAGATGGAAATGACGTGACATTTCATGACGCGATGCGCCATCGGGGCGTTGTCACGTTACCGTGGCGGTCGCGTAAGATGTCGCGATGAAAAAGACGAACTCGCTCTATCACGGTCACCGCTTTCCCGCCGCAGTCATCAGCTGCGCGGTGCGTTGGTATTTCCGCTTCCAACTGAGCCTGCGCGATATCGAGGAATTGCTGTTCGAACGCGGCGTGGTGGTGAGCTACGAGACGATCCGCCGATGGTGCGACAAGTTCGGCGTGGGCTTGGCGCATCGCGTCAAGGCTGCGCGCCGCAAACCGGGCAGCACCTGGCATCTCGATGAGATGTTCGTGACGCTGCGCGGTGAGCCATACCTGCTGTGGCGGGCCGTCGATGAGCATGGTGCCGAACTCGAGATCCTGTTGCAGAAGCGGCGTGACAAGGCTGCAGCCAAACGTTTCTTCAA
>NZ_CAJHCR010000025.1 GCF_904848585.1 Paraburkholderia kirstenboschensis | reverse complement strand
CGATGTGCAGGCGAGACCGCCTCGCCATTAGGCGTCAAGTTCTTCTACGACTAGGCAGTGATGCCCGGGGTGTGTCGAATGGGTAATCGTCGCAGTCGGAGGTAGCGGACTGCCCTTCCCCTTGCCGACCTGGTTTGTGGCGAAGCGATTGGTCGGGTCTGCTGTGGCTGACGGTTAGTTGCATTTCTACTACGCCGACGCGAGGTGACACATTTAATGACGCAACAGAGACAGAATTAATACGTTCTACGGCTCATGCCGCGCGCGTACATGCTGATGACGTGGTCGTCAAAGCCCGGTAGCCGGCGCTGGTATTTGCCCACAAGTTGCGGCTCGAACGTCGCCTGCCGATCGCGCGGAATATCCAGATTCAGTTCGCCGTTGGGCGACCCTTCTTCTTGCATATGTACGCACCTGTGTAGCCGACGACGGAACCGGGCCACTGGTCTTCCCAATCTCCGTTGCGTGCAGTAGAAGCGTGACCATCCACATGAATCATTTTCACCGTACTGTACCGGGCGGTTTGGTCGCTACACTTGTACATCCAACGTTCCACCGTTTGCCGATAGCTCTGGGGGTTATCTGTATCCTTGCCGACTATGAGAGGCGGGTCAAAGTCCGTACGCACCCAGAATCGCGCTATCCCGTTAGAAAGCTGGCTATCAACGATATCCACGTACACTCTCGAAGCAGACTGCGCCTTGTTCTCTGCAGAGGTGACGTCGATCCAGTTTTCAGCGAAAACGCTCGCGGCTGCACAGCCGAGCGCGGCACCGATGATGGCTTCTTTGAGCATGTAATGGATGGAAGGTTTGCAGTCGGCACATAATAACAGCCGCTTACAAACTCCTAAGCTGCTTCGGCGTTAATGGAAGGATATTTGATTGCAGTGACCGAAACAGCAGGGCCGCTTCGCGAATCGAACGGCCGATCGTTGGAGCGGAGGCGCCGTCCGAGCGTCCGGACGACGATGCGGACGAATGACTCTTCATGGCCGACCACTGCCTCATGCGGTCGGAATGTGCAGCACAAGCCCGGCGGTCGGCAACACGCGACGCGTTGCAGCCGGTCGAGCAGTCTCTGTTCTAAGGGTAGGTATCGGAGTGGAACGGTCATTCCGTGCCGTCGCCTGGGGGACAAGTCATCGGCCTCTGCGGACGCTTAGACCCGTGAGTTGGTGAGGCGGCTTACGCCGTGCAAGGATGACGTCTTGCTCGACCCTCGAATTGCTCTCGAACTTAAGTTTGATTTCTCTATAAGCAATCAGCTTGTCGTTCACCAGATCGAAAGGAAGCGCCCGCAAGGTTAGGGATGGCGTTTCAGAACTCGTTTTGCCGCACTGAGCCATCCACATAGGGCCGATGCGGTGGAAGCGGTGCGGCACCTGGCTCGAATGCAGCGCTACGTTCGGCATAAGGAAGGCGCCGATTGCCTGCCGCGCGGGCGGCTTTTGCGCTCATGCAATGAGCCTAGCCCATCAGTCGTCCACGCATCATCCATAGGTTGCCCGGGGCGAACAGCGTATGCGATTGCTGCGTGTTCTTCATCGGCCGCGATAGCGCACCTTCACATGCCACCGTGCGCGGCGATGAACATGGCGACGGCCGACCGGCAATAGGATTCGATTTCGTTGTCGTCCTCTGCTCTCGCCTCATCGAAGCGTGCGATAAGCAGGAGATCGGATCCTTTGAAAAGCGCGGCAAACAAGCGGGCGGACTGGAGAGCATCGGATACGTTCAGCATCCCTTTAGCGTGCAACTGGCGCAACACGGCCTCGATGTGGGCGATGACATGGACCGGCCCGGCTTCGTAATGGAGCTTGCTTAACGCCTTTTGATTCGTCTTGTCGGCCAAAACCATGGCTTCGACACTGCGGACGTCCGGGCTCAGCAGCGTGCGAAGCAGGGAGGACCCGACCGCCACCAGCTGATCTTCGGCCGAACCGTCAACGCCTTCAGAAAGGGCCTGCGGTGCAAATTGATCGCAGCGGGCCACCATGGCCGCGCTGAACAGCGCCTCCTTGTTCTCGAAGTGCCGATAGATGCTCAGCTTGGATATCTTCGCCCGCTGCGCGACCTTGTCCATGGTCGTCGCTTGAAAACCCAATTCCACAAAGAGTTCGCAGGCCGCGTCGACGATCGTTTGGCGAAGCGCCTCGTTGGCGGGCCGGCCGCGCCGGCCCTGGCTATTTTCGGTCACGACAATTCCAGTACTTGACAGTATTCAAATTCTCGAATTACGATACCATGCAGTATCTCAATGCGCAAGCCAAAGGGCAGGTTTCACCCGGTTGTCCAGATCCGGTTTCCCCGGGCAGCCCGGCGATATCGAGCGGCATCGTCGGTCCGGTCAGTACAGCATGGGCAACTTTCTCGCCAATGCCGAAGCCCTGCTCGCTGACCGTCTCAAGCGCGTATCGCCGGACGATATTGCACACCACGCCCGGCCCACCCCTCCCTCCACAACACGGAGCCCATCACCATGAATGACGTCATCATCATCGGCGGCAGCTTTGCCGGCCTCGCCGCCGCCCTGCAGCTAGGCCGTGCCCGCCGCAAGGTCACCGTTCTCGATACCGGCCGGCCGCGCAACCGCTTTGCAGGCCACTCGCATGGCTTGCTCGGCCACGATCACAAGCCGCCGCTGGATATCCTGGTCGAGGCGCGGCAGCAACTGGCGCGCTATCCAACGATCAGCCTCGTCAATGCCCGGGCCGAGAGCGTGTCTGGCGCCATCGACGATTTCTGCGTCGTCACTGACGATCACGAAAGCCTGAGGGCGCACCGCCTGATCCTGAGCTATGGCGTCGCCGACCAGATGCCTGATGTTCCGGGCTTTGCCGAAAGCTGGGGCACGTCCATCGTGCCCTGCCCCTATTGCGACGGATTTGAAGTCGCCGGCCAGCATTGGGGCCTCGTCTGGTCCAGCCCGCAGTCGTACCAGTCTGCCAGGCTGTTCCGCGATTGGACCGACAAGTTGACTGTCTTCGCCGATGGTCATGACATTGCGCCCGATATCCAGGCCGATCTGGCGCGCCGCAACATATCTCTCATCGATGGCCGGATCGTCGAGATCGCCCACCAGAATGGCCATATCACCACCGTCAATCTCGATACCCGCCGCAATGTCGTGGTCGACGTCATGTTCGCCCATCCGCGCAACAAGCCGTCCGCAAGCCTGCATGAATCACTGGGCCTCGCCACGGTCGACACTCCCACGGGCATCGTCCTCAAGGTCGACGAGCGCCGCCAAACCAGCATGCCCGGCATCTACGCCGCTGGCGACCTCGCCACGTCCTTCTTGCCCTCGGTCACCCAGGCTTCATCGCAGGGCGCGATGGCGGGTATCTTCGCCCAGCAGTCGATGGTGGTTTGAGAGCACAGATCCCTGCTCTCATTGCGTCGTCGCCTTCGAAAAGGTTGGCGTGGATGGACGCGGTGAAAGGCGGATCGTCGAGTCAAGGAGATGACATGGCAAAGCAAAGTGCTGATCAGGTGGATGACTGGAATGGTCAAAGCGGGGAGCGCTGGGTCGCCAACCAGGCCCGGCTCAACGCTCTGGTGGCGGTGTTCGGCCAGGCCGCGATCGAAGCCGCCGCGCCCGCGACAGGTGAGCGCGTGCTGGACATCGGCTGCGGCGCGGGTGCGTCAAGTCTGGCTCTGGCCGCTCGCGTCGGCGCGGAGGGCCAAGTGCTGGGCGTGGACATATCCGAACCGCTGATCGATCGAGCGCGCGCGCTTGCGCGCCACGATACGCCGGCCCTGTTTCTGGTGGCCGACGCCAGCAGCGCAGAGCTGCCCGAAGGCGCGTTCGACATTCTGTTCTCGCGTTTCGGCGTGATGTTTTTCCCCGATCCGACAGCAGCGTTCGCCCACATGCGACGCGCGCTCCGGCCGGGCGGCCGGGTCGCTTTCGTCTGCTGGCGCGGTGCGGCCGAGAACGATTGGATGCGACTGCCGGTGGGCGCGCTCAAGGACATCGTCCCGCCGAGCGCGCTGCCCGATCCCGAAGCGCCCGGACCGTTCTCGTTTGGCGACCGGGAACACGTGGCGCGCATCCTGATGGCGGCTGGTTTCACCGAAATCGTTATCTCGCCCTTCGACGCGGCCGTCCCGTTCGGCGAGGGCGAAACGCGGGACGCCGCGATCGCCGACGCAGTGAGGATGACGCTTGAGGTCGGCCCGCTGTCGCGTGCGCTCGCTGGTCAGCCCGACGACATCCGCGCCCGTGCCTCCGCCGCAGTTCGTGCCGCCTTCGCGAGCCGCCCCGGCGAGGGCTCGGTGATGATCAACGGCGCGGCGTGGGTCGTCATGGCGCGAAATCCGGCAAGCTGACAGGGATTAAGAGGGGAGACGCCTCCGCTTGGTACAGCTGGGCGTCGTTGGCCGCTCAGACTGATGTCCCTTCTGGCCGCTGAACGAGCGCTCGCCTTGCGACAATCAGATGGCCGGTTGCGAAGCAGAGCCGACGCCTGAGCGGCCTGCCGGCGGCGCATGTGACCGGCAGTTTGTGGCCGAACCCGGAAGCTCATTGAAAGAACATGCTGGGCGCGTCAGCATCGCCGCCGGAGTTCCGTGGTCGCCCCACTTTGGACTGTCAGCATTCTCGAAACCGGTCGCTTGGAGCCGTGAGTGCTCCTTCAAGCCAGCGTTTTTTCTAAAACGGCGCAGAAACTGAAGGTCCGGGCGGACGAATTCTATTGGCCGACCATAATTTCACGACTTTCTCAGAGCGACCGCCAGTGTCAATCCGACCATGGCACCGCAGGCCGGCCCAACAAATTTGTATGCGGGTCCAATCGGCGAAGTAAGGAAGCCCCAAGCAGTTCCGAAGCACAGACCGGTCACGAACAGCCAAAGCGAAAGATCCATATTCTGATTTCGCCAATGCACATAGAGACGCTTGAGAACGAATGATGAAGGAAGGTAAAGGATATACGTGAATGCCGTCATTACTATAATCAGTGCCCAGGGGTAAGGGGTACGCCAGCCCGGTTCCCAAATTCCGACGAAGTTACAGGATCCCCAAACTAATGAAGATGAGAGCGGCGCCCATCTAAAAGCCCGTTTTTCCTTGACGGTTAGATTCATCTCGCTGATTCCCGCTGTGCGCCAATTGGTTGTCGGTGACATCTGACCTCATGCTAGAGGCACGGAAGCCGGATTTCCATTCTGGTCGTTATCCGAACGCGTTCATATACACCGTTGTCGACAATCCACGCGGCATTGTCGAACGGCCGAAAGTGGCCGAACCCGGTCCCATGGCTCATTTCCGTCATTGCCGCTCATATTGCGCCGGCTCGTCTCCGTGGCGGACCGCTTACGTTGCGCCTCGTGACGGCCTCTTGCCTTCGTTGATTTACGTTTCAACGACCAGAGGTGCAGCGGCTAGATGTGCGGACGACACCTTAAAGCAACTCATCCAGCAGCACCTTTGTCTGCCGCAGGTCGACGCTCTCGAAGCCTTCAGTAAAGGCGGCCTGGAGTTGCGCCAGCCTATGCCGGGCTGCCGCTGTCTTGCCCTGTCGTTGCCATAGCCGAGCCAGGCTCAGCAGCGCCCTCAGTTCGAGCGACTTGGCGTCCTGGTGGTGCGCAACTGCGACGGCCTTGTGAAAACACGCTTCTGCTTCCTTTGCGCTGGCGGAGCCACCAGTCTTAATGTTCGCCTCCCTAAGCACCAGCAACTCTCCCTTGAGCCGATGCAACTCCGCTTCGTAATAACGTTCCCCCGTCTTGTCGACCATGGCCATCGCCTCGACCAGCACGCTCAGCCCCGCCTGCGCTTGTCCGGCGTTCGCATAGGCTGAGGCCAAGAGGCCCAGAAAGTACGGCCGTCCCAGCTCAGCCCCTGTAGCTCGATAGGCGGCAAGGCCGTGACTCATCTGCGCCATGCCCTCCTCGATGCGTCCCTGCTCGGCCAGCGCCCAGCCCCGAAGGATGGTCGCCCACGCCCGCCAGAACGGAAAGCCCTGTTCGGTCGAAAGCGTGATGGCGTCTTCGGCGCATTCCTTAGTCAGTTGTGCCTCACGCCGAAACTGGTGGAGTTCGGCCGTAAAAGTCAGGCAGTGTGCCAGACTAAAGGAGTGAGACATGGCCCGTGCCAAGGCAAGGGCCTCCAGGCTCCGTTCGCGGGCCTGGTCCGGATAGCCCAAATACCACAGAACCCACGCCGAAAATGTCTGTCCGCGTATCCCTGGCGCCAGGCCATACTGAAAGTCGCGGGTGGGATGCTGAGTGCGATCATGGCGTGCCGCTATCTGCTCCAGGTGCATGCGGGCCGTGCCGATCTCGCCCAGAAAAAACGAGGTTGACGCCAACGCGCTATGCGCCTCACCTAGCAGCACCGGGTCTCGGGCGTTCTCAGCCAGGCTGAGCAGCCGCTCACCCAGTTCCTGTGCCGCCTTGTACTCGGCACGCAACGTAAAAAACGTCCGCAGTCCCACTTGCACTGGGAAGAGCTGCGGGGTTTCCCCAGCCTGCCTGCACAATGTCAGCGCGCGGGCGTAGGTAGCCTGCACCTCCGAAGCGGCATAGCCTCGCGCGGCCATCAAGGCAGGACCGATGGCAAGCTGCAGCGTGAGTTCCTGACGGGCATGTTCGGGCGTCTCGGGCAGGCGTGTGAGCAACTCCAAGGCGGCGCTGAAATGACGGATTGCTTCGAGATTGGCCGAACGCTGGAAGGCCTGTCGTCCGGCGCAGTGCAGGTACTCCACGGCTTTTGGAGTATTTCCACTAAGGCTGTAGTGGTGTGCCAACTCGCTGCAGTAGTCCTTGAGCCGACGGTGGAAAATTGACTCGATGGCCTGCGCCGTGCGTTCATGCAGCACGCTGCGCTGTTCTGCGAGTAGGGAGTTGCCCGCGACCTCCTGGGTGAGGGCGTGCTTGAAACTATATTCCTCCCCGCGGAATGTCGACCGCTCGTAAATGAATTCTGCGGCCTGCAGGTGGCACAAAAGGCGGCGCAACTCGTCCTCGGACTGCCCGACAACCGCATGGATCAGCCTCCAGGGCGACTCCTTGCCGACCACGGCGAGGGTCTGCAGCAACGCCTTTTCCTCGGTGGGAAGCCGATCCATGCGGGCCGCGAGCACACCCTGCACGGTGGTCGGCATATGCAGCGTGGTCGGCGTCGTCTCGATGCGGTAACGTCCGGGGGGGCCGAGCAACAACTTCTCCTCGGCTAGGGTCTGGACGATCTCCTCCATGAAGAAGGGATTGCCGTCAGTTTTCTCCAGGATGAGCTGCTTGAGGGGCGACAGACTGAGATCGTCCCCCAGCAGGGACATGAGCAGTCGTGGGGCTTCGACCTGGTCCAGAGCGTCGAGCCGCAGCTGGGTGCAGTAGCTTTTTTGACCCCAGCCGTGCTCATACTCGGGTCGGTAGTTCATAAGCAGGAGCATCCGGACGCTCGCCACGCGGTCGACGAGAAAGGCGAGGAACGCCTGGGTCTCGCTGTCCAGCCATTGCAGGTCCTCGACCAGGAGCTCGATCGGCTGATTGAGGCTTTCGCGCACCAGCAGGCGTGTGATTGCATCGAACGTGCGGCCGCGCCGGATCTGAGAGTCCATCTCCGCAAGTGCCGAACCGGGCTCGCTGATGCCCAGCAGATACAGCAGGTAAGGCAAGAGGTTTTCCAGGCTGCGCTCCAATGTCAGCACCTTGTCCGTGACTTTCTCCCGGCATCGGCGATCGTCGTCCTGGGAGGTGATCTGGAAGTAGTTCCTCAAGAGCTCGATCAGCGGCAAATAGGGAAAGGCTTTGCCGTGCGGAACCGCAAAAGTCTCTAGCACCAGGCGGCCGCGATGCGAGCGTTCCTTGAACTCGTGGAGCAGCCGCGATTTTCCGACCCCGGCCTCGCCCACCAGCGCGACGATCTGTCCACGCCCCGCCGTGGCCTGTTCCAGCGCGTGATGCAATTGCCCAAGTTCGGTCTGCCGGCCCACGAACTGGGCGAGGCCAAGCCGCGCCGCCACCTGGAGCCGCGTGCGCAGGGCACCCGGACCAAGCACCTCATAAACCGCGAGCGGCTCCGGGATGCCCTTGACGTGGGTGTTTTCGAGAGCCTTGAACTCGAAATAGCCCTTCGCGAGCTTGTAGGAGGACTCGCTCACGAGGATGGAGGAAGGCGCGGCGATCGTCTGCATCCGAAAGGCGACATGGATCGTGTACCCCACCGGCTCGTATTCCGTGTGCAGATCATCCTTGCGAATCGAGCGCACCACCACCTCACCGGTATTGATACCTACCCGGATCTGGAGCGGGATGCCGGGCTGCAGACGGAACCTGTTACTGTGGCGACGCATCTCGTCCTGCATACGCAACGCCGCGTACAGCGCGCGCTGCGTGTGGTCCTCATGGGCAATGGGGGCACCAAAAAGCGCCAGGATACCGTCACCCAGGGACTTTGCAACGTAGCCTTCATAGTGGTGCACAGCACCCATCATCAGTTCGACGACCGGGGTGATCAGCCGGTGGGCGTCTTCCGGATCCAGGTCGCGAATCAACGCCGTCGAGTCGGCCAGGTCAGCGAACAGCACGGTGACGCTCTTACGTTCACCAGCGGTCTCCCCCCGCGCTTTCAGCGCCGCATGCTCGGCCAGAATTCGTTCGGCCAGGTGGGGTGGCGTGTAGTGAATGGGGGGCGGCGAGCGACCCACAGGCGTGCCACACGCACGGCAGAATTGCGCGCTCGGGCTCAGTTCGTGGCCACATTTCGGGCAGATGCGTGCCAGGCTGGCGCCGCACTGCTCGCAAAAGCTGGCTGCAACGGCATTCTCGAACCCGCACTTCATGCAGCGCATATCGCGGTTCGCGCAAGGTTGCGGTACGGCGGGGCCTTCGATCAACGAGGCAAGCGAGATCGAGTCCGTTGTATCGGCTTCGCAAGATGTGGGAGGTGCAATCGGCTGAAGCTCAAGCA
Source organism: Paraburkholderia kirstenboschensis (assembly GCF_904848585.1). GTDB lineage: Bacteria > Pseudomonadota > Gammaproteobacteria > Burkholderiales > Burkholderiaceae > Paraburkholderia > Paraburkholderia kirstenboschensis. Next base: position 67,986 of record NZ_CAJHCR010000025.1, on the reverse strand, counting down.
TGTAACCCTTGCGGGGGACGGTCCGGATCACACGCTGTCGATGCTCGCCCAAGGCCGAGCGCAGTTCGCCGAGGCACTGGACCAACGAGTCGTCGGTCACAATGACGTCACGCCACACAGCCTGGACGAGTTCGTCTCTTGCAAGCAGCCGGCTCGGGTGCTGCGCCAGGTACGCCAGCAGCGCAAAGGTCCTGGGTCTGAGCACAACCGCTCGCCCCTCGACACGCAACTCGCCGCGATCGACATCGACCTCAAATCCGGGGTAGCGCACCACGCCAGCGGCAGCGCTGCCGATAGTCGTGGCCGATGCATGTTTCGGAGAAGTTTCGGGCTTCATTCGGCCTTTCGTCGTGCCATGCGACGCCTCCATACCTACGCTTGGTCCGTGCCATCCACCCACGGAGAATAGGACGTCTGCGAACCGGCGGATGTCGCCTGTCACGACCACGACGTCGGCCGGCGTGTTGCCTCACGGAAGGATGTTACTCCCGGATAAATTGCGTTGTCCGGTTGTCGGCCGCGCGGGGCTGTGATCTTTAGCGATAAATGGCGGGGAATTTCAGCGCTATATGACGCCGATGCAAGGATACGATGCGTTGTTAGGAAAACCGAAAGCCAGAAAACGACCCGATCCGGCCGTTGGATCCCGCACCAGCTTAACGGCAGATTTCGAGGGTTGAACGGCCATTCCTGCCGCCGCGGCGACCGACACACATCCCCGCTTGAAGAGGTACCAGCAGGCACCGGGTGCATGCGCAAATACCGGTTTTTCTTTCGAAACGCGCTGCTACACTTAGTCCGTGTTGTGCGGTATGGCGGCTTTCGCGCCTTGCCTGGTCGCAACAACCTGCGTTCCGCGGCAACGACTTTCCACGAACCACGTTTCGGGAGGGATCATGTCGCGTCATTCATCCAGACTGGCGATCCAGTCGCCCCCAACCCCGCGCACTGGGCTGTGCTTTACGCTGATGTATGCCGGCGCGGCACTCATCGCGCCGCGGTTCCGGCCTGCCGCGTGGAAGCGAGTTCTGCGCCCGCTGCCGCTTGCGCTATGGGTGCAGCTCGCGCTCGCCGCGTGGTGCGTGCCGATGGCCCAGGCGGCCGGACCGTTGCCGCAGGGCGGCGCATTCGTCCGGGGCCAGGGCGCGATGACGAGCGGCACCACTTCGCTAACGATCGACCAGTCCTCGTCCCGCGGCGTGATCGACTGGCACAGCTTCTCGATCGGTAACGGCAACAACGTCGCCTTCAACAACGGGTCGGGCGCGACGCTGAACCGTGTAACGGGCGGCGATCCGTCATCGATTCTCGGGAAGCTCACCGCCACCGGCAGCCTTTACCTGATCAATCCGCAAGGCGTCCTCGTTGGGCCCTCGGGCGTTGTCAGCACGGGCGGACGCTTCGTCGCGTCCACGCTGGATATCTGCAACGACGCCTTCATCAACGGCGGCGATGCACTGACACTGTCGGGCAAGTCGGACGCGAGCGTGGTCAACCTCGGCAGGATCAGCTCCAGCGGCGGCGATGTGTTCCTGATTGCGCGTCAGGCAGTGATCAACGCGGGCACGGTCAAAGCGCCCACCGGCACGGCGGAACTGGCGGCTGGCGAGACGGTGCTGTTACAGGACTCGGCCAGCAGCAGGCAGGTGTTCGTGCAGGCAGGCAGTCACGGCACCGTCGTCAACGAGGGGCGCATCAGGGCCGCACAGGTCAGTCTTCAGGCCGCCGATGGGAGCGTCTATGCGCTCGCGGGCGGCGGCACGCGCATCCGCGCAACGGGCACGACAAGGCGCGATGGCCACGTCTGGCTCGTCGCGGACAGCGGCCTCGTCAGACAGCAAGGCAGGATCGCGGCAACGAATGCCGACGGCAGCGGCGGGACGGTCGACACGCAGGCGGCGCAGCTCGCGTTCGGCAGGCACGCAGCCGTGCACGCGGGCCAGTGGAATGTATCCACTCCTGAGTGGATCATTGATGACGCCGCCGCGCATGCGTTGCAGCGTAGCCTGAACGCGGGCACCTCGGTGAATGTCGCGACCACGGGTGGCAACGGCGCAACGGGCGACCTGGGCATCGCTTCGAGCCTGCGCTGGCAGGGCCCGGCTTCGCTCACGCTTGCGGCATATCGCCATGTCTCCGTCACGACCGGCACGACGATCGCGAACGACGGAGCGGGCAATCTGACGCTGCGCGCGGACGCTTCGGGCCTCGACAACGGCGGCAGCGTCGCCAACCACGGTACGATCGACTGGTCTGCCAGCATGGGCATCGTCAGCGTGCTATACGACATGACCGGCAGCTACAGCGCGGGAAACATCCTTCCGGGCAAGGCATGGACCGCGCCACAAGACAGCGGTCTCGTCACCCAGGTTACAGGCTATAAGCTCGTCAACTCGCTCGCCGATCTGGAAAAAGTCTCGCTGGATCTCGCTGGCATCTATGCACTCGGTAAGGACATCGACGTCAGCCCGCCGCCCGGCACACTTTATACGCCCATCGGCATTTACCCGAATCCCTTCACCGGTCAGTTCGACGGCATGGGACATTCAATTTCCAACCTCTCCATTTTGGCTTCGTCGTCTGGAAGCGGCACGGATGTAGGGCTGTTCGCCGTTATCGATACGGCGGGTGTCGTGCGCAACCTGAGCGTGCAAGGAAATGTCAGCGGCCCGGCGACCAGTGGCAACGTTAGCGGTGGCAGCGAAGGAATTCTGGCGGGGGTCAACGCCGGCACCATTGCCGCGGTGCATACCAGCGGCAGAGTGGTAGGCCCGGCACCGGTAGGTGGGGGAGGAATCGAAACTGGAGGTCTCGTCGGTTTCTCTGCGGGCGGCACCATAACGCGTTCTTCCAGCAGTGCAGACGTCGTATCGCCTTCTGGGGATACGGGTGGCCTGGTCGGAGACAACCACGGGGTCATCCGGCAGTCGTTTGCATCGGGAAACGTCGAGGCAACCGGAGCCACACAATTTGGCGTTATGTTCGGCGGATCGGTAGGCGGACTGGTTGGCTACAACAATGCAAGCACGATCACGCAGTCCTACGCGACCGGCACAGTCAGTAGCCCCATTCAGGCTGATGTGGGAGCACTGGTTGGGGCGAATATGTTTAGCACGATTGAACAGTCGTTCGCGACCGGCAGGGTGCAAGTGCCGGGAGGTGGGGCAGGCATTGCCGCCTACAATGATACGCCACCAGGGACCATTGCCAGTGACGTCTTTTGGGACAGGCAGACGACCGGCGCCACGGTCGCAGTGCTCGTTCTAGCCAACGGTGCACAAGCGGGCAGCGCTCAAGGTCTGACCACCGCGCAGATGAGCATGCCGTCAAGCTTCGGCCCGACGTACGATTTCGGCCCGCATGGGATCTGGGCTATGCCGCCGGGAGGAACGCACCCTGTGTTGCGCTGGCAGCTAGGGCACTGAACCTGCCAAGGCGCACTGATTCCGACACGTTGCTTTCCAGTGAGATGGAAAAGACGTCGGGGGAAATGTCCATTGCCTGGGCGGAAGCCGACGTTCGGCCATCCGCGTGAAAGCATCGGCGAACGTCCCTAGTTGGCCGGTCCGTGCCGGTGATCTAGCCACGAGACAGCAGTCAATATGGGCTCTTCTCGTCGATGAGCTCAACAAGATGCGCTCTATTGACGGGCGCAGCATAAGGCTCGGGCCAGTATTCGACAATCTTAGTAATCTTCCCGGCTTCAGCTGAGAAAAACGATATGGCTCGCGCCGTCAACGCACCGTCGGTAACGGTCACATCGGATACTGCTTCATGACCGGTGTTGGCGACGACTCGGTTCACCGTAAAGCGCCAGGGCCCTTCTGCCGGGTACTCCGAGTTCATTTGCGCAAACCGCGCCGCGCCTCTGATGCGTTCGTTCGACTGGGGCCATTCGAGGATGAATTGCTCGCTTAGCACTGACTCGACTGACGCAAGGTCATTTGAACCATGAGTGTCCAAAATTCATGGACGAGCGTCGACATATCAGTAACAGTTGCTGTCATAGCTCTTCTGCGTCAGTCTGAAGTAAGAGAATTTCGAAGGCTGATTGTCGACGTTGTTCGCCCCGGCTCACACTTCATGCACGAGCATAATCGACCGTGAACAGCCGTTCCGGCTTGGGCCATCTCAGCGTCCGTTAAGATCTAGTCTCCGAGTCTCACACCGTGTGCGTCGCGCCCGTTCTGGTGATGTACAAGAGACGTGACCTTTCCGTCAGGGTCTCTATCAAAGGTGACTTGCGCGCTAACTGCCTTCAGGAAATATCGATTTTCGCTTTCCGGGAAAATCTCAAGTTTCGGTTGAGCCCCATACTGAGCAAACAGTTGCTCACCTTCAATCGTGATGAGCACCTGCAGCGGGTTCATCAGTTCGAAGCGCCCGACACAGGCCCGCTTCAACTCGACGTCCACAAATACCGGCTGACGCTCCGGTTCACGGGAAACCGAACCAATAACTCTCGGCCTGAGCGCGTGCTCGTCAACCCCCGTTGACTGCGACTCCAGTTGGTAAGCGGTGGCACCCTCCCGCCACGAGAGGACCTCGGCAATAACATCCCCCTCATACAGTACCGCCGCATCATCGTCTATCGCGATCGCAGAGGGAACGTCGAGCATTCGCATTGTTTCCCATGTCTCTTGCCGGCGGGCGTGATAATGGACTGCACAGTTGCCTGGCAGCAACCCGAGGAGGTGCTCGAGCGGCAGAGCGCGCTTCTTATGCGGTGGCGGAATGGAATGTTTGAACCAGCAATTCGCGCCGGCGCTAATACCCGACAACAGGACACCGCGCTGCCACGCTTCCCTGAGGACTGAATCCAGACCCCACTCTTTCCACAATCCCACAGCGCAACGGGGATTGCCCCCGCTGACAAAGATCGCGTCCTGCTTCAGCAGGTGCTCCGCCGCATCGTCCGGACTCACGAAGTTGGTCCCTGCAGGACCGAAGAAGGAAACGTTTGATGTCTCGAAACCGAGCTTTCCGTACGTGTCTTCGAAGTTACGGATAAGCATTGGCGGATCACCGGCTGGGGTCGACAGCAAACACACTCGAGGTTTTGCTTTCCCCGTAAGGTCTCGAATATAGGCAGCAGTCAGCGAGAAGCCTTCGTCTGTAGTGAAACCTCCGATCGCAAGAATTCGTCGCACGTTAGTCTTCTCCAGTTTCCTAGTCAGTCCGATACAAGCCAATGCTTACGGCGGAGGGCTAGCCGTGCTCAACGTCTCGGGAACGACATCTAATTCGCGATTCAGAAAGCGCGGCGGATCGCGAAGATCGAGGATACCTAACCCGGCGGCGTTGCTGCTAGCGTACAAAAAATCCGTTTCTTGACCGCACCCGTTACCCTTGATCGCACTGGGCGCCGTTCCGCGTGCTTTCATCCACAACAGCGCTAACATGGCCAACCGGCTAAAGCCTCATAGGTCGTCGGGCTGCTGATTTCGCGATTCGCCCAGGGAAGCTAACGTACATTGCCTTCCGAATCTTGACGGCACGCTCAGCAGCGCATTGATGCTATTTCCCAGCCTGCGGCGGCACACCTGCCGGAAAGCCGCTGTGCAGGAACCGGACGTTGAAGTCCCCGTTTCCGGTTGCGCATCCGGTCTGGAGGGCCCGGCAGCAGGTGTCCGCGCGTGCCCGGAGGAGAATTCGCGCGCGTTGCGAGACGCAGGCGAGGCTCATTTGACCGTGGCCGACGGTATTGTTCGCTCGCTTGACACCAGGCCCGCTAATGGGTGTCGACGATCTAGCCACCCGTGTCGACCGTCGGCTTCTGGCCGGACACGGAAGCTCGGCCTGCGCGGCGATCTCCACAGCCTCGCGCGGCGGGGCCTGCTTCTAGTCGACCCACGACGGTCTGCGTTCCCAATTGCGGCCATTCCGCATCTTGTTTCTCCGACTGCGAGCGGCAGCAGTCGGCGTGGGATCGAAGCTACGGCAGGGCAACACGCTTAGTCATCGGCACGCAAGCCAATTCCAGTCCGCGGGACGTTCGATACGTCGAAATCGAATCCCCTGACCAACCACAACAACGATAAAACGGTGCCGCGTTCAGCGTGGCATCGAGCCGCATCGAGGCAACCCCGTGATCGCGAGCCAACGCTTCGAGCGAGTACAGCATCTTGCGTCCAATACCGCGCCCCATGTGAGACGGCCGGACGAAGATGGCATCTACCTGCCCGCTTGCGGCGGTAAGCATCCCTGTGCCAACGATCAGTCCTTCATCGACGACTACGTAAAAGTCGCGTTCGACAACGCTGGCCCATTTGTCAGTCGGTGAGCCATCAACCCACGCCAACAGGGATGCTTTTGGATAATGTTCAGCACACGCAGCGAGCACCGAAGTCCTGCGAATATCCCACGCATCAAGCACGTCGCCGCTGGTAGCCTTGCGTATCGTTAGCATGGGGAGCTCCTCGGCGCGATCGGCCAAGACCAGGCGTCGATAAGACTCAGAAGCTCGGAAACACATACTTTGTCCTGCATGCAACCGCTCCTATTTGAGCCAATACAAAACGGAGCAGTTGCAAAGACACGGCCCCGTCATGACTGGCGGGGCCGTTGAGGAAATCTATGGATGTATGAACGTCACGATTCCCACGACTCGCCAGTGGAGGTCATGGTGCACATCATGAAATTGCGCGCGTCGTAGTTCATGACTGGAGATTGCCGTTCTAGAGCGTAGCTGTCAATGGCGATCTCAAGATGGTCACCGATTCAGGCTCAACCACGAACGGCTCAAATTGGCCATGACTTGACGATCGTCGCTCACGGCCGTGTTCGCAACATGCTGTCGCGAGTCGCAAATCGGTGCCACCAATGGATCAGCTTTTCGTGCCCTTCCATCAGCAACGCCGCTTCGGGGGTTTGCATGAAGTACGCAAACATCGGGGCAGCGTACAGGTCAGCAAGTGTCGCCTTGTCACCGATCAGGAACCCCCGGTCGTCGGACAGCCGGGTCAGCTCAGATAAACATACAGCGGCACGCGGCAGGGCGGCGGCGATCGTCTTCTCATTTGCTAACCGGCCTTGGCGAGCTGAAACCACGCGTTCAACGTATATGTTCCAAACAAGCGTTCGATACGCATAGGCATCCAGTATTCCAACAATCTGGTTTACCTTGGCGCGAGCTTTCGGACTTGTCGGCTGCAGTTTGCACCCGGGGAAAGCGTCGTCGATGTAGCGAACGATGGCGCCCGTCTCGTAAAGATGGAAATCACCATGCTGGAAGGCCGGAATGCGACCGAACGGGTGACGCTTCAAGTGCTCCTGTGGAACGCCGGTCTCTGCGAATACATCTACCTCAACCAAGCTGTATTTGATCTGCTTCTCTTCCAGAGCCAGCCGAGCGACCCGCACGTACACACTCCATGCGGCTCCGTACAGCTTGACCATTTCGGTTGTCGTCACACGATCGCTCCAGTCGCGCATGAGAGGGCGCGAAAACGATAGGTTACGTCAATGGACCGTGGAGACCCGCAATTTTCGGCACTGCGATTCCGTATCGGCATGCTGCGATATTGTTGACGATCTTGGCCGGAGCGTCGAACGTCGCTTCATGGCCGACCAGCGCCTGAGGACCGGGCGCATTGATCCCCCTCGGCGCGGCTCTCATGGATAAGGCAGGACCCGACCCGATCCGGCCGTTGGATCCCGCACTAGCTGAACGGCAGCTTTCGAGGGTGGAACTGCCGTTCCTGCCGCCGCGGCGACCGACACACGTCCCCGCTTGAAGATGTACCAGCAAGCACCGGGGGATGCGCGAATACCGGTTGGTCTTTCGAAACGCGCTGCTACCATTAGGCTGTGTTGTGCGGTATGGCGGCTTTCGCGCCTTGCCTGGTCGCAACAAACTGCGTTCCGCGACAACGACTTTCCACGAACCACGTTTCGGGAGGGATTATGTCGCGTCGTTCAATCAGACTGGCGATCCAGTCGCCGCTACCCCCGCGCAACGGGCCGACCTTTACGCTGGCGTATGCCGGCGCGGCACGCATCGCGCCTCGGTCCCGGCCTTCGGCATGGAAGCGTGTCCTGCGCCCGCTGCCGCTTGCGCTATGGGTGCAGTTCGCGCTCGCCGCGTGGTGCGTGCCGATGGCCCAAGCGGCCGGACCACTGCCGCAGGGCGGCGCCTTCGTCCGGGGCCAGGGCGCGATGACGAGCGGCACCACTTCGCTGACGATCGACCAGTCCTCGTCCCGCGGCGTGATTGACTGGCACAGCTTCTCGATTGGTAACGGCAACACCGTCGCCTTCAACAACGGGTCGGGCGCGACGCTGAACCGTGTAACGGGCGGCGATCCGTCATCGATCCTTGGCAAGCTCACCGCCACCGGCAGCCTCTACCTGATCAATCCGCAAGGCATCCTCGTGGGGCCCTCGGGCGTGGTTAGCACGGGCGGACGTTTCGTCGCGTCCACCCTGGATATCTGCAACGACGCCTTCATCAAAGGCGGCGATGCACTGACGCTGTCGGGCACGTCGGACGCGAGCGTGATCAACCTCGGCAGAATCAGTTCGAGCGGCGGCGATGTGTTCCTCATCGCGCGTCAGGCAGTCATCAACGCGGGCACGGTAAAAGCGCCCAGCGGCACGGTCGAACTGGCGGCGGGAGAGACGGTGCTGTTGCAGGACTCGGCCAGCAGCAGGCAGGTATTCGTGCAGGCAGGCAGTCACGGCACCGTCGTCAATGAGGGGCGCATCAAGGCCGCGCAGGTCAGTCTTCAGGCTGCCGACGGGAACGTCTACGCGCTCGCGGGCGGCGGCATGCGCATCCGCGCAACGGGCACGGCAACGCGCGATGGCCACGTCTGGCTCATCGCGGACAGCGGCCTCGTCAGGCAACAAGGCAGGATCGCAGCAACGAATGCCGACGGCAGCGGCGGCACGGTCGACACGCAGGCGGCGCAGCTGGCGTTCGGCAGGCACGCCGCGGTTCACGCGGGCCAGTGGAATGTATCGACTCCTGAGTGGTCCATTGATGACGCCGCCGCACGGACGTTGCAGCGCAGCCTGAGCGCAGGCACCTCGGTCGATGTCACGACCACGGGCGGCAACGGCGCAACGGGCGACCTGGGCATCGCTTCGAGCCTGCGCTGGCAGGGCCCGGCGTCGCTCACGCTTGCGGCATATCGCCATGTCTCCGTCACGACCGGCACGACGATCGCGAACGACGGCGCGGGTAATCTGACGCTGCGCGCCGACGCTTCGGGCGTCGACAACACCGGCAGCGTGACCAATTACGGCACGATCGACTGGTCGCGCAGTACCGGCACCGTCAGCGCGCTGTACGACATGAACGGCAGCTACAACCCGGGCACGATCCTCGCGAATAGCGCGTGGACGGCCGCGCCTTATAGCGGTCTCGTGACGCAAGTGACCGGCTACAAGCTGGTCAATTCGGTGGCCGATTTGCAGAACATATCGCTCGATCTTGCCGGCAATTACGCGCTCGGCAAGGATATTGACGCGAGTGCGACGATTCTATCAACTTACCCGCCCTCCTCCTCCGGCGTCGACTTTGCGTCGCTTGGCAGCGCAGCAACCCCGTTCTCGGGTCAGTTCGACGGCATGGGTCATGTCATCGATCATTTCAGCCAGAAAGAGTTTTACTCGCCCTCACACGCCCTCGCGTTCGGCCTGTTCGGCGTCATCGGCCCCAGGGGCGTCGTGCGCAATGTTGGCATGACGAACAGCGACCTCACCGGATATAACTACGACAATGTCCCGTACGGGATTCTGGCCGGGCAAAACCTGGGCTTGATCACCTACACTTACACGAGTGGCTCGAGGGGATCCCCCTCGTTCGAGGGCTCCCCGCTCGGCGGACTGGTGGGGCGCAATGACGGTCTGATCGAACGATCCTCGAGCAGCGCAGGGGTTGGTAGCGCCGGGACGCTTGGCGGCCTCGTTGGCGCGAACTACGGAACCATTCTGCAATCCTATGCGACCGGGAGTGTCAGCGGAGGGATCCATGGGGCCGCGGGCGGATTGGTCGGCTCTAACTCAGGTACCGTGTCGCAATCCTACGCGACGGGCGTAACCTACCAGCCGTTTAGCGCTGGAGGACTGGTTTACGCCAATTCCGGCGTGATCGAGCAGTCGTTTGCGGCGGGGCTGGTTCAAGGCTATTGCTGCAGCCCGCCCGATAGTTTCACCAGTTTCGGCGGCATCGCAGCCTATAACTTGCCAGCCGCCAACGCGACGATCGCAACGAACGTCTACTGGGACAAACAGGCGACGACCCGAACCGTCAGCGCCGGGACCGGCGCCCAACTGCCCCCGTCAAACGGCCTCACAACTGCCCAAATGAGTAACCCAACAAGTTTTGACGCATCGTGGGACTTCAGTCCAACGGGCGCGTGGGTCATGCCGGCCGGCGCGACCCACCCTATCCTGCGCTGGCAACTGGGCCAGTAAGCGCGACTGAGAAGCCGCGGCGTGCACCCAGTTGACCGCGCCGCGTCAGCCGGCGCCATCTACGGGGACGCCGCTGACATGTTCGGCATCTGCGGCGTCTCACCGGGTGTCGACGATCCGCGCCGGCACGTCGTATGACCTGTTGTGGCCCAACTGGGCCGGACGACGACCGGCCCAGTTCGACCCAGCTACGCGGAGTGTTCGCTACTGTCGTTAACGAGCACTTCCTAGCGTCACGATCACGGCTGATGCCAATGGCTCAATCACAGGGACCGGGACTGGTTGCGCCTTCACCGGGTCCATCAAGCCCCACGCCTGGGGTAACGTGTACGACGTGACGATCAAGTTCCGAGCTGGCTCGTGCGCGTATCCCCACACCCTCTGCATCGGGCGTCGCGTTGGTCAGTGGCACGGCCATGCATGCCGAGCTTCAAACACCTGCGAATGCTGGCGTTTATTCCTCGGTACAAAGCAGTAACCTGACTGTCATCAAAGTGGGCGCGAATTCTGCCGCCCACATAAGAGAGCCTTCGACGCGCTCACCGCCCATCCGCCATCGCGCTAATGAATGAGCAGAAACTCAGCGCCGAAGGTCCTTGCGTGAACTGCCAATGGAAGGGCATCAGAACATGCGCGCCCGTATGTTCGATCTGGCATTGGCAACGTCGCTGGAGACGGAGGCTTGGCGTACATTACTTCCGATCGATATTTGGAAAGTGGCCGTTCGTCAGACCAGCGCGTTCTTCGTAAGCACTTGGTCCACAGCGGTAGCCTGTCTGACTGAATTGGAACTTCGAGGTCCGCTGTCCGGGGCGAAGCAGGCGTTCAAACGGCCGAGTGATGGTGATGGCGAAAGGCGGCTCCTGGCCGAACCTTGTCGATCGTCTGGCAATCGAACGGCTCTTGCCATGAGCGGCGACAGGCGGACTCGTTGCCGCCGTTCGGTCCAATGCCGCCGCCCCGTCCGCTTAAGAAGTAAAGCAGCGTCAAACTTTTGATGGCCCCTCCCATGGTGGGTGGACGAGTGCGAGGGTTCGGCCCGATCTGTCAAGATGGGCGTCGCCCGATCGAAGCGTTTGTGGGGAAAATGCACACCGCATTTTTTGCGCTGAATACTCCCGCAAACGATTGCTTATACACTGTGCACCTCTTTCTCCGAGGCGCTTCGTATGCGACAGGAATGGCTTGAATATCTCCAGCGACTTAGCTGGAACGCTCCGATGACTTTGGCGCTAGCGTCAGCGGCAGTTGGCTCTGTCGTAACGCTAGCGTGGATTTCGGCGCGGGATGCGCGGGAGCGCAGGCGTCAGCGGCGCGACACTGCACTGGAGTTGGCGTTATCGCTGGAAAGCTACGCTCGAACCTGTCGGACAATGATGCATAAGGCCGTTTGGGCGGCAGCGGAGCCGGTCGGCCCTATCAGCCGCGAAGCCAGCAAGGGCGTGTCCATCCCTGCTTTTGCCTATCCGGACAAGCTGCAGTGGCACGTCCTGAGCCGCCGAGTTATCTCCGAGCTGCGTGAGTACCCGGCTACAGTGCACGCTGCCCGAGAGTACGTGGAGGCATTTGGGGAGTTCGGCGAGCCGATGGACCTTTGCGGTCAGGTCGAATATGAATGTGCGAAGGCCGCGATGTCAGCACTAGCGCTGGCTAGGACCACGCGCCGCCGGCACGGTGCCGCGACGTGGAAACCGGGTGCCAAAGATTCAGCCATGGAGCGAGAACTGTCCGACTTCATCGCGACCGTTGAAGAAAAGCGCAAGGCGTCGCTCCAGCGTCGAGCGGAATCCACGCTTGGTCGGCGAGCTGACGCACAGCCGTTCAAACAACCGCTAAGCGCCTGAAACTTAGACGAGACAAAGGGAATATCAATCTAACAGGCGCCTCGCGACCCTCAACACCCTGTGGTACTCACGAGAGGTTAACGCCAGCTTCCAGGGTGTCCATGTCTTTCGGAATGACGACAAGTCCATTCGGCCTGAGCCGACGTTCGTGTATCGACGCTGATATGCCCGCTCACTGCTGCAGACCGGTCGTTCGCCGAAAACAACCGCGAACGGCTGCTATGGTCTTCGATGGATGCGTACTTTCGACCAACAAGAGACAGACCTGATTCCAGGAACCAGTCATTCACGAGGACCGCGGATTTAATCGAAGCGTTTATTTACGCGCGTCCGGTAGGAATTTCTTAACTGAACCCCGGCTGCGGGACGAAGCAGGCCGCCTGCCAGCAAAACAATTTACCGACGCAAGGGACGCCGGCTGCGCCCTATTTCGAGGCAGAGGCTGTTTCTTCGAAGACATGCTGCGATAGGAAACATCTCGTCTTTCGCGCTCTGCCACGAGAAGTCATGAGGCTTTTGACCATCGCCTTTCGAGGACCACGGCCGAGGTCCGTTCCAAATCCGACCGGTAGCGTCACGCCGAGAGGATCTTTTAATTAAACCGACCTACGATATCACTCAGGTCTACGATCGCGGGCGTTGCCAGCGCAGGGGCGCCTTGCGTGTCCGTCGACGCTGGCCTCTGCCGAATTCCCAAACGGCGCCCGCGCCGAACACCGGTCCGGCGTGCTTGCTGTGCTGGACCGGATCCGATCCTGCCCAGCAAATTTCATCCAGCTCTCTTCGTCAAGAGTTGCTGTCGTCGATCGCGAAGGTCGCGTTGCGGCCTAAGCAATGGGAGGTTCACATGAGCAGCGCTGCAGTCGGTACCCCCAACGTGCGGGGCGTGGACATGAAGCTCGAGGTCATCGTCATCCCTGTTTCCGACGTTGATCGCGCCAAGCGCTTTTATGACGGCTTGGGGTGGAGGCTTGACGCCGACTATGCCTCCGACGATGGCTACTTCCGCGTAGTCCAGTTCACGCCGCCCGGCTCCGGGTGCTCGGTCATTTTCGGCAAGAACGTCACAGCGGCCGCACCCGGCTCAGCGCAGGGACTGTACCTGATCGTCTCCGACGTCGAGGCGGCTCGCAAGGAACTGCTGGGACGCGGGTTGGAGATCAGCGGAGTGTTCCACGATGCCGCTGGCGCGTACGCCGGCTCGGATGATCCCTATCTGTTCGGGCGGATCAGGATTAGCGGTCCGGACCCCGAGCATCGCAGCTACCGCTCGTTCGCCTCGTTTAGCGATCCGGACGGCAATGGCTGGCTGTTCCAGGAACTCACACAGCGAGCGCCCGGTCGCCTGGACGCAGACGGCACGACCTTCACCTCTACAGCGGACCTTGCGGCGGCGCTCCGGCGGGCGGAGGCGGCGCACGGCGAGCACGAGAAGCGGACGGGCGGCCAACGCGATGAGAATTGGCCGGACTGGTATGCGGAGTACATGGTTAGTGAGCAGGCAGGCAAGGACTTGCCTTTGTAAGCTGGCGCCTCTGACGATCGCTGCCGCAATCCCGGTCGTCGAGAGCTGGCTGCGCGGCATGAGGGGTGCACGGTGCTACAAGGCGCCGCGCGCTTCGATTCGCAAGGAGACACTTGTAGTGAGTGGCGAACGCCTCCGTGCGCCGCGCATCTACATCAATGTCGGCGGGCGCGCCATCGTCCCGGATCTGCCAGGCATTGAATCGGACGCGTTATGTTGGGCTTGACCGGAACAAGTTACGAATATCGACGAGAAATGGTCGACGATTCAGAGACGGATTTCGATTGATTGCTTCTTTAATTGGGCGGTGATGTCAAGGGTCGATCTCCGATGGTTCGGTTTCGGAAACGTCGTTTGCGCGGGTCACGCTTCTTTCCGCAGTCGGCTCATCAATCACGGCACGCTGCACGCATTGGTCGGACAGGCATGGAGAGCCTCGCTTTTGGGCGCGCTCGGGGCGCAGCAGTCAGTTGCGGCTTCTTCCAGACCATCGTCCACGCTTCGGACGCTCCCAGTGGGATCAATGTTGGTAAGCGGTTTGCATCATGCCGTCGCCTCCATTGAGCCCCAGCGGAAGTCAGATCCGTCGATCCACATCCTGTGCAGAATAACGGCAAGTTTGCGGGCGACGGCGACAACGGCCCGGCGATGCCCACGACTCTTTTCCAGTCGCTTGCCCCACGCCTTGAGCGTGCACCAGGAGGCGCTTCGGGAGACCAGCGCATGCGCGGCGGTGTAAAGCGCGCAGCGCACATCAGGGTCACCAGCCTTCGAGATTCGCCCCGGATTGTCCATTTCGCCTGACTGGTAGCGCCGTGGCGTCAACCCGAAATGGGCCGCAACTGTTCGTGAAGACTTGAAGCGGCTCGGGTCATCAACTGCCGCCTTGAAGGTCAGCGCAGTAATGACGCCGACACCGGGTACGGTCATGAGCCGCTGGCAGACCGGATCGGTCCTGACAATGGCCTTGACTTCGTTATCAAGCTTGAGGAAAGTCCGGTAGAGCACCTGACGCGCTTCAAGCAGCGGAAGAAGGGCCCTGACAAGCAATGCATCAGCCTCTATAAGTGGGCGCACCACACTGTCATACGCACCGTGCGGGACTTTTATCGCGAGCCTGATTCCGAAGACCTTGAGCAAGCCGCGCAGTTCGTTCTCGAGATCGACACATTTTTTCAGAACGGCCTTGCGGCTTGAGAGCAGTGCGCGGATATGGTGACTCTCGATACTCTTCACATGGACGCGGCTATACCAGCCAGTGCGCAGGATCCTTGCAATGCCTCTGGCGTCGTTACGATCCGTTTTATTGCGCATCGCGCTCAATGCTGCGTTGACCTGACGGGCTTCCAGGCAGACCACGTCGAATCCTGCCTGCTGCAGCCCATACGTCAGGTACTGCGTCAATGTGCCGGCTTCGAATCCAACCGTCGAAACGTCGGAGCTGAACGAACGAATCGCCTTTGCAATCGCGCTCACCTCTGCCGGGACCTTCATTTCATACACTACCTGGCCCTGGCCATCAACGATACAAATCGAGACGGAACGCAGCGACACATCCAGCCCAGTGTAGTAAGTCATCACAGCCTCCTTCGCACAGTTGGTTCTGCGATTTTAGGAGCGTCCGACCACCTTCTTGACCGCCCAATTACCTATGCTTTTGGCCGAACGCGGTCGCAAAGCGCAACCTAGGGTTGGCGCGCCACGGAACCCGACAAGTTAAGTTTTTGCGTGGATTAAGCCGGACAACTATATTTAGCCAGATGTGTTCCCATGCGGCTGCCGACTACCCCTCACCAGATACCGCCGCAGCGGCCTACCTTCAGATCAACGGCTCGGCGGCGGCGAGTACCGCTGCAGGAGCAGCAAATCAGAACGTTGCGTCTGATCCGAGCGAGTTCAGGTCGACCGCGGGTGGCGGCAACCTGACGGCGGATGTGCAGCGCACGGTCGGTGCAGGCGTTGGGTATACGTTCGGCCCGGCATCGGCCAACTTCGTCTACACGCACAGCCAGTTTCAGAATACGAGCGCATTCGGCGTGTCGAGCGGTTCGGCTCACTTCGACAACTACGAACTGAACCTAAAGTACGCACTGACGCCGGCGCTCTCGGTCGGCGTGATGGATACATACACGGACGCTCACCTGAACGGTGTGGCGAAGGTCGGTGCCGATCCGAAGTGGAACCATGTGAATGCGATTACGCGCTACTCGCTGTCGAAGCGCACCGAAGTGTACGCTGAAGCAATGTATCAGCATGCAATCGGTAGCAATAACCACGCAGTGATGTACAACGCGGGCGGCGCTTCGGCGACGAGCAACCAGGTGATGGGTGCGGTCGGCATGCTGACCCGGTTCTAAGCAGCACTGCCATCCCGTTCATGCCCCCATCCAGCGGGACGAGTACGTGACGGACACCAAGCCCGTGCGCGTAGTCGATATTTTCATAGATGAGCTCGATCTTCGGAAGCTCGGGTTTGAAGGTGTTGAGCCAGCGCCAACGGGTCGGCCTTCGTATCATCCGGAGGTGATGCTCAACATCTACATCTACGGTTACCTGAACCGTATTCAATCTAGCCGTCGCCTTGAATGTGAGGCCCAGCGCAACGTTGAACCGATGTGACTCACGGGCCGCCTTGCGCCGGACTTCAAGACTATTGCCCGCTTCCGCAAAGACGACGGCAAAGCGATCCGCAGTGTCTCTCGTCAGTTCGTGCTATGCCAGCGTCTGGACCTGGCCGACGTGGCTTCCGTCGAGAGCGTCGCATGAGGACTTCCTACAAATACTTCTGCACCGGCCTGATAGATCGCCGCGGCGACTTTCCAGAACTTCCAAGGCTATTTTCGCTATGCGCTGAGACGGGCGGTCGAACTTTCGGCCGCGTTCACGTATTCGCGCGCTGGTGGAAACGGAGGCCGTGACATTCCCCGTTGGTTGACGGCATCATCGCGCCGTCTTCCAGAGCAATTAGGCGGAGCCGCCGTTGGCTTCAGGCATCGCTTCTCATGGCCCTGGCAACGACCGAATTGCTTGAAAGACCATAGTCACTATGGAGTGCGGGCGCGTGAGGATCGACGCGTCATGCCTGGCTCAGTTCGTGCGCCGTTCTTGAAGTAAGTAAGAACGGGCGGGTGGACGGATCATGGACAAGAAGTCTGCCGCGCCGCGTCCTGACGACCTTGTTCCGCGGCGATTCACACCGCGTCAGCGATCATAGGTCTTTTCGATTTGCCTCAGCAGTCGTCTCCGTCTACACTGATTCGGCTGACGCAATGCAACAAGAACCGCGCCGGGCCGCTTTCGCGAGATGGTTGCAGAGTTCGCCGCGCCCTACACGCCGCGTCACGCTATTGCCATATTTATCGCTGATCTTGATCGACACCGCGTCTCTCACAAGGCGCGATGCGCCTCGCCCTGGTTTCACGTCGACTGTCCTTCCGCACGAAAC
This sequence comes from Paraburkholderia kirstenboschensis, assembly GCF_904848585.1. Taxonomy (GTDB): domain Bacteria; phylum Pseudomonadota; class Gammaproteobacteria; order Burkholderiales; family Burkholderiaceae; genus Paraburkholderia; species Paraburkholderia kirstenboschensis. Next base: position 50,750 of record NZ_CAJHCR010000025.1, on the reverse strand, counting down.
CGTGCGATAACGACGGCGGCGCCGACTCTCCGATGGAGTTCGAAGCGATCATGAATCAGTCCAGTCCGGCATCGGTTCCCGTCAATCCTCCCGCGACACCCTTTCCCAGCGGGTTCGCCCCGGCGCAGGCCGCCATCGATTACATCGTCGACGCCTGGCAGCGAGGCATCCTCTTCTCCGACGTGATGCGCGAGCGCGGCAACCAGTATCAGGCCCACTTGCTGGAACGCGCACCGAACGTGCTTGATTTCGGCACCGAGCTGGTCGTCGATGGGCGCACGCTGCCGCGCCCCGTCAACTACGGCCTCGTTCGCATCGCCGCCCCCGACGATCTGAAGCCCGACCGCGACGCCATCGGCGCGCACGATCCGGGCCGGCTGCGTCCGTTCATCGTCTTTGACCCGCGCGCCGGGCACGGCCCGGGCATCGGCGGCTTCAAGCGCGACAGCGAAATCGGCGCCGCCTTGCGGGCGGGCCATCCGTGCTACTTCGTCGGCTTCCTGCCCGATCCCATGCCCGGCCAGACCGTCGAAGACGTGATGCGCGCCGAAGCCACCTTCCTCGAAAAAGTGATCGAACTGCATCCGGACAGCCCCGGCAAGCCCGCCGTGATCGGCAACTGCCAGGCCGGCTGGCAGGTGCTGATGACGGCCGCCATGCGCCCCGAGCTGTTTGGGCCGATCATCGTCGCGGGTGCGCCGGTGTCATACTGGGCGGGCTGGCGCGGCAAGAATCCGATGCGCTACTCCGGCGGGACGCTCGGCGGCTCGTGGCTCACCGCGCTCACGGGCGATCTTGGCGACGGCCGCTTCGACGGCGCCTGGCTCGTGCAGAACTTCGAAAACCTGAACCCGGCCAACACGCTCTGGCAGAAGCAATACAACCTCTACGCGAACGTCGACACCGAGGCATCACGCTATCTCGGCTTCGAAAAATACTGGGGCGGTCACGTGTTCCTCAACGCGGCCGAGATGCAGTTCATCGTCGACAACCTGTTCGTCGGCAACCGGCTCGTCAAGGGCGAGATCGTCACGTCGGACGGTATCCGCCTGGATCTGCGCAATATCCGCTCGCCCATCGTCGTGTTCTGTTCTTATGGCGACAACATTACGCCGCCGCCGCAGGCGCTCGGCTGGATCACCGACCTGTATCGCGACGACGCCGATCTCTTCGGCCACGACCAGACCATCGTCTATGCGACGCACGACAGCATCGGGCATCTCGGCATCTTCGTGTCGAGCAGCACGGGCAAGAAGGAGCATCGCGAGTTCGTGAGCAACGTCGACCTCATCGACCTGCTGCCCTCGGGCCTGTATGAAGCGCATATGGGAAAGCGGACCGACGCCACGCCGCACGCCGAACTCGTTGAGGGCGAGCACGTGCTGTCGATTTCGCGGCGCAGTATCGACGACGTACGCGCGATCGTGCAGCCGGATCCGGAAAGCGACCGCCGCTTCGCGACAGCGGCTTACGTGTCCAACTTCAATCTCGGCCTGTACCGCAGCTTCGTGCAGCCGTGGGTGCATGCGTCCGTGACGCCGTGGGGCGCCGACCTCGCGAACCGCTTTCATTCGCTGCGCGTGCCCTATGAATCGTGGTCGGACCGCAATCCGTTTGCATCGAGCGTCGCGCGTTTGGCCGAGGACGTGAAGCAAGCGCGCACGAGCGTCGCCACAGACAATCCGTTCTGGCAGATGCAGAACGCGATGTCGGATGCGATCGAAGCGTCGCTCGACTTCTATCGCGATACGCGCGATACAGCCGTCGAACAGATGTTCGAAGCGGTCTACGGCATGCCGTGGCTGCAGGCGATGGCGGGCCTTCCTCCGCGAGGCGACGACGAAGCCGCTGCCCAATTGACCGAGCCGGGCGATTCGGAAGAACGCAGCGCGTCGATCGCCGCGGTGCACGAGCACCTGCGCGAGGACATGACGAAGGGCGGCCTCCTCGAAGCGAGCGTGCGCGCGTTGCTGTTCATGCGGCGCACGCATGGCGAGGCAGACGAGCGCCGTTTCAATCTCGCGCGCGAGATGCTCGGCACGCTCTCCGATCGCGGCATCCTGGCGTTCAAGGATGTCGTGCGCGAACAGGTGGCGCTGCTGCGGCTTGACACCGACGCCGCCATCGACGCGCTGCCCGGCATGCTGGCGAACGCCGCGCCGGCCGACATCCGCGACGCCGCGCGTCGCATCGGCGAGCTCACCACGACACTCCCGCTCGATGACCACGAACGCGCCGACCTTGTGCGCGTGCTGTCGATTTTCGAGTCGGCATCGGAAGCGACGGCGAAGCCGACGCGGCGTTCCGGAACGCGCCAGCAGATCGAGTGACGTGCCCCGCCGCGCGCGGGCAACACTGTAAATCGAGGGCACATGACATGGAACACAGGCGTGAGAAGTACGAGCGACTCGTCGCGTTCGCCGCGACACTGCCGCCAACGCCGACCGCCGTCGCGCATCCATGCGATCACGATTCGCTGTGGGCGGTGATCGAGGCGGCGCGCCTCGGGCTAATCGCGCCGATCCTCGTTGGGCCGCGCGAGAAGATCGAAGCGGCCGCAAGGGAAGGCAACCTCGATCTCGGCGACCTGACCGTCGTGGACGCGCCGCACAGTCACGCGGCCGCAGCCGCCGCCGTGCAGCTCGTGCACGAAGGACGTGCCGAGGCGCTGATGAAAGGCTCGCTGCACACCGACGAACTGATGGGCGCAGTGGTCTCGCGCGCGACGGGCCTACGCACCGAGCGCCGCGTGAGCCACTGCTTCGTGATGGACGTGCCCGGCCGCGAGGACGCGCTCATCATCACCGATGCGGCCGTCAACATCTCGCCGACGCTCGACGAGAAGCGCGACATCGTGCAGAACGCCATCGACCTCGTGCACGCATTGCGTTTCCCCGAAGCGCGGGTCGCGATCCTCTCGGCGATGGAAACGGTCAATTCGAAAGTCCCTTCGACGCTCGACGCCGCCGCGCTCTGCAAGATGGCCGACCGGCGGCAGATCACGGGCGGTATTCTGGACGGCCCGCTCGCCCTCGACAACGCGATCAGCGAGGAAGCCGCCAAAATCAAGGGCATTTCGTCGCCGGTCGCGGGACACGCGAATGTGCTCGTGGTGCCGGACCTCGAAGCCGGCAATCTGCTGGCGAAGAGCCTGTCGTTCCTCGCGCACGCGGACGCCGCAGGCATCGTGCTCGGCGCGAAAGTGCCGATCATCCTGACGAGCCGCGCCGATTCGGTGCTCACGCGGCTCGCATCGTGCGCGGTCGCTTCGCTCGTCGCGCTCGCGCGGCGCGAGAAAGCTGCCACCGGCATCGGGTAGGGGGAATCGCATGGACGTCGTTATGGTCATCAACTCCGGCTCGTCCAGCATCAAGTTTCATGCGTTCTCGGTGAGCGGCGGCGCGCTTGATCCGATCGCGGGAGGCAAGCTCGAAGAGCTGTACACGAAGCCGCACTTTCACGCGAAGCGGCAGAACGGCGAAGTCATCGAAGACAGGGGCTGGCTAGCCGATGAAAGTCTCGGCCACGACAACGCGATCGCGTTCCTGCTCGACTGGCTGCGCGCGCATGCGGGCGAAGAGAAGCTGCTCGCCGTCGGACATCGCGTGGTGCATGGCGGTGACCGCTATTCCGCGCCGGTTCGCATCGATGCGAAGGTGATGGGCGAACTCGAAGCGTTCGTTCCGCTTGCGCCGCTGCATCAGCCGCACAACCTCGCGGCAATCCGCTCGACCGAGGCGCGCAAACCGGATGTGCCGCAGATCGCCTGCTTCGACACCGCGTACCACCACACGCAGCCGGCCGTCGCGACACGCTATGCGCTTCCGCCCGACATCACCAGCCAGGGCGTGCGGCGCTACGGCTTTCATGGACTCTCTTACGAGTTCATCGCGAGCGCGTTGCCGCAATACAGCCAGCGAGCCGCACGCGGCAAGACGGTCGTGCTGCATCTCGGCAACGGCGCGAGCATGACGGCGCTCGACGGCGGCAGGAGCATCGCAAGCACAATGGGCTTCACCGCCGTCGAAGGGCTCGTCATGGGCACGCGCTCGGGCACCCTCGATCCCGGCGTCGTGCTGTGGATGATGCAGCAGGCGCACATGGATACCCACGCAATCGAGACGCTGCTGTACAAGCGCTCGGGCCTGCTCGGCGTCTCCGGGATATCGAGTGACATGCGCGCGCTGCTCGCGAGCGACGAAGCCGCCGCGGCAGAAGCTGTCGACCTGTTCTGCTACCGGATATCGCGCGAACTCGGTTCCCTGACGGCTGCGCTGGGCGGGCTCGATGCAATCGTGTTCACGGCGGGCATCGGCGAATTTGCGGCGCCCGTGCGCGAGCGCGTGTGCCGCGCGGCGGCGTGGCTCGGCGTATCGCTCGATGCGGATGCGAACGCGAAGCGCGGACCGCTCATCAGCACAGCCGAAAGCGCCGTCGAAGTCTGGGTCATTCCGACCAATGAGGAACTGATGATCGCCCGCCACACGCTCGACCAACTGGAGGCATGAGCATGGACCCGCTTACCGCGCAGCCGTTCTCGCAACGCAAGGTACTGATCGTCGGCATCGCCAACGAGTATTCGATCGCCTACGGCTGCGCGCGCGCATTCCGCGAGCTTGGCGCGGAACTCGCCGTGACCTATCTCAACGACAAGGCGAAGAGCTACGTCGAACCGCTCGCGGAAGAACTCGGCGCATCGATGCTGCTGCCGCTCGACGTCTCGAAGCCCGGCGAACTCGAAGCGGTGTTCGATACGATTCGCGAGCGCTGGGGAAGGCTCGACGTCGCCGTGCATTCGATCGCCTTCGCGCCGAAGGTCGACCTGCAAGGCGGCCTTCTCAACAGTTCCGCCGAAGGCTTCTCGCTGGCGATGGACATCTCATGCCATTCGTTCATCCGCATGGCACGGCTCGCCGCTCCGCTGATGGACGACGGCGGCTCGATGTTCGCGATGAGCTATCTGGGTGCCTCGCGCGTCGTGCCCAATTACGATCTGATGGGGCCGGTGAAGGCGGCGCTCGAAGCGTCGTGCCGCTATCTCGCGCATGAACTCGGACCGAAGCGCATCCGCGTGCATCCGATCTCGCCGGGGCCGTTGAAGACGCGCGCCGCGTCCGGGCTCAAGGACTTCGACCTGCTGCTCAACGAAGCGGCCGCGCGTGCGCCGATCGGCGAACTCGTGGACATCATGGACGTCGGCTACACCTGCGCGTTTCTCGCGACGCCGTACGCCCGGCGCATGACGGGCAACACGATCTTCGTCGATGGCGGCGTCAGCATCATGAATAGCTGAATAGCCCCGGCCGTGTCGCGCACGTGAAACTGCTGATCAGCGGACTGCCACGCCAGATGCTGAGGTTCACTATTTCTGCGCTAACGACGCCCATCTATTCTGCGAATGGGTTATTTGCGTATGTTTTTGATTTTTCGTTGCACAACATGGTGCGCTGGTGCAACTGCGTCATTCGAAGACTGCGGGTCGGTCGTGCTAATACGGTTGGCTAGTGCGCTAATTCCGCTAAGGTGGCGATAATAGCGCGACACAGACTACTTCCATGAAACCGTTGCCGCGCAAGGCCTTGGTTGTTAGTAGAGGCACATTTTGGCCTGCTGGCCACGACCGTGAACATGGTGGTGCAAAGCATGCTCACCGCCGACCGGATCAGCGCCTCGGGATGGCGCATCGGCTTCCTTATTGGCGGCATGGTTGGCCTGTTGAGTTTCGCGCTGCGCCGTACGCTTGCGGAAACCGATGAGTACGCGCAGGCCATCGGCGCTCGACACCGTGAACCGCTGGCCGTGCTGTTTCGCAGCCATCTCAAGCCGGTCGCCACGGGTGTTGCCGCGTGCTCCCTGGTGGGTGCATCGAGTGGCATGTTCATCGGATTCATGCCAAGTTATCTGCAAGGACTTCACTACGAAGCACGGGAAATTGCGAGCGCGCAGACCCTGTATCTGATTGCTGTCGCGGCTTGCATTCTCATCACGTCCTATGTTGGCGACCTGTTGCCGCGATACTACGTGTTAAGAGCGGGGGCCGTCCTGTCGGCTCTGCTTACGCCGATCTTCTTCATCGCGGCCGCCCGTTATCACGTGAACCTGACCGCCTGGTTCATCCTGGCCGGTACGGTGACTTCACTGGCAAACGGAGTCTATGCGTGCGCAATCGCCGAAATGTTTCCCGTCGACGTCAGATTCAGCGGCCTCGCGACCGCCATGAACCTCGGATTGGCTGCCTCGCTCGGCCTCACTCCCCTTGCCGCTCACATCGCCGCTTCAAATGCTCACTGGAATCCCGGGCTGCCGCTCTACGAATTGCGTCGCGGCGGCGAGATGGTGCGACTCGAGCGGCTGCCAATGGAACTGCTGATGCTGATGGCATCGCGTCACGGGCCTCGCAGACGAGACTTCGGCCAACATCGGCATTCTCCACCCGGAACAGATTCTGGTCATCGCCAGGACGACCGCTGCACGCTATCGCCGGTCGGAAAAGAGCATCTCCGAGATCGCGCATGAGCTAACCGTCGATTATGTGCTCGAGGGCGCGCTGACGCGTGAGGGCGCAAGAATCCGCATTCTGGCGCAACTGATACGCTCTTTTGATAAGGTCCAGATCTGGAGCCGCGTGCATGAACCGATCGCAAGAGGCGCGCTTGATATTCAGAAAGAAGTGGGCGCCGCGTTAGCTCAAGAGGTGTCCCCGGCGCTCGCGGAGCAACAGCAGCACCGGCTGGCGAGGCGCCTGCCCATCGATCCGTCGGCGCACGATGCATATCTGCGCGGGCGCTACTACTGGACCCGGCGAGTTCACTTCGACGCGGGGTTCGCTGCCCACCACGGATTGAGCGACGAAGACTTCATTCGCGCGCATGGCTACTTTGAAACCGCCGTCAACCTCGACCCGACTTATGCGCTCGGCTACGTCGGCCTGTCGAACATTTTCGGATCGACCGCGACGCACGGATTCTATGCGCCGTCGCAAGGCTATCCGAAGGCACGCGAGGCGGCATTGCGAGCACTCGAACTCGATCCGAACCTGCCCGAGGCCCATCAGGCGCTCGCCGGCGTGCACTACTTCTACGACTGGGACTGGCGCCGGGCCGAGGAGGAATTTCTCGAAGCGTTGCGGCTCAATCCGAGCCATGCCGAAACGAGCCGCCTGTACGCGAGGCTTCTGATCGTGCTCGGACGAGAAGCCGAAGGACGGGCGCAGTTCGAGCTCGCCGAAAAGGTCGACCCGCTCGGCTTCGAAGGCTCGCGGCTGCTCGGTCTCGTACAGTCGGGCAGATACGACGAAGTCATCGGGGAATATCTTAAGGCTGGGCATGGCAACCGGTCGCCGCTGATCTATCAGTTGCTGGCAACCGCCTTCGAGGTTCGCGGGCAATACGAAGAAGCCGTCGAAGCCACGATCGATGCGCTCACGCGCTGCAACGAATTCACACGGGCATCGACGATTCGAACCGTGTGGGATTCGGGCGGTTATGCGAAGGTCCTGCAATGGTATTTGCAGGACCTGATGGCGCGGCGTCAGCGGAGCTATACGTCCCCGTTCCTGTTCGCCGAGATTTACGCGAGGCTCGGCCAGCAGGACGAGATGTTCCATTGGCTCGGTGTGGCACTTGCCGAGCATTCGCCGCGCCTGTGTGAACTCGCACGAGCGCATGGTTTCATCGCTATCGATCGATGGGACGGTTCAGGGAGGTGCAAAAGCGTATCGGCTATCAGGATGGCTATCGCATGCCACCGGCGGACGCCCCGTCCGCCGCACTGGGCCAAGGGCGACGTTCCGGTGACGCGTCTCCCCGACCGCCCTATGCGAAGGGCCGGCCTGACCCTTGAAGTGTTCGGCTCAACGCGGCCAATTTCGGCCGCTCGCCTCTGCTATGCGTGTGGCCATTCGAGCGTCTTCATGTACTGGTCAACGGAAGTCGGTTCAGCGTCGTGCCGATCGCGTCATCGATAACTCACCGACTGTGTCTTTGTATCGCGCTGCATCAGAAACTGAACCTGTTCTTTCGAGCCCGATTTCCCCGTTGCCCGCAAGAGTTAACGATTTCTTCAGATACCGTCGATGGTTCTGTTCGCGGTCCAGTCGCAGCATGGCCATAGCGATGCCGGCACGAGGCCTCCTGTGCTGAAGAGCAGCCGTCCGGGACCGCCTTCGAGGCCAGTCATGCTCTGACCGTGCAGTTCACCTTTGCAGGAGTAAATGGACATGAGGACAATCCGAATTGCTGCCGCTTGCACGCTTGTCGCCCTCGTCACGGTGCCGTCGTGGGCGCAGGACAAGATGGCAACGTCGCAAGCCGAACCGGCTGCCCAGGACGTCGGAGGCGTTGCAGATACGCCGAAAGGAGAGGCGGGGCACTCCATGACTTCTACCCGGCAATCTGCCGATGTGTCCGGAAACTGGCCGCAAGCAGAGCTAAGCCGTGTGTCAAGTAGTCCGTTCAGTCACCACTGAACACCGCCTTCGTGCTTGCGATGCGAATTTGAGGCAGCACGTACGTGCTCGCTCTGAACATCGGCACGGCGCACGGTCGCCTCATCTTGCCAGGCAATGGACACCTGTGCGCCGTGATGTTTCGCGCCCGATCTGGGCGACAAGGAGCTTATCGTGAAGATCAAACAATTCAGCATTCTGTCAGCAACCGCCGTGGCGCTTCTCTTACTCAGCGGCGCCGCGCAGGCTGACGGTCCGGGTGGCCACGACGGACACGGCGGCTCACGCGGCCTTTGTTCGAACGCAACGCTCAGAGGACCGTATGCATTTACCGGTCACGGTGAAATCATCGGATTGATAGGACCGAACAATAAAGTTGCTCCCTATGCGTCCACGTCGATTCTTGATGACGTCGCCCTCGTGACGTTCGATGGCACGGGCGGCTTCACGCGCACCGACTTCGGCATGATCGGCGGGCTGCCGAAAGGGGGCCTGACAACCTTCAATCCAAACCAGAACGGAACATACTCAGTGAACTCCGATTGCACCGGCACCATGAAGATCACTTATACCGCCGGGGGAGCCGTGCCGGCGGGTGTCGAAACTGACCTGAACATGGTCATCGCTGCGGATGGGACGCTCGTCGAATCCGTTGTTTACAGGGCGGTCACTGTCTCCGGCACGAGCGGAGACGGCTCGGTAACGTGCCCGCAGTATTGCGAGCAAGCTGTGCAAGAAAATTTCGAGGGGAAGAAGATCGTTGTCTACGGCTTCCGCTAATCGGGCTCCAGATGGGCTCGCGCTCGCTGAGGCGCTTGCCATGAGCGGCGCTGAGCCCGGCCTTGGGCGCAGATTATCGGTCCTTTACTTCCCGCACCGTCTGCCTGGGCGATAGGGTCACTTCCCCGACCTGTCGCAATACGGAGGCCGCCCGTGCTCGCAATGCGGATGGACATCGCGCCATCCACATGATCATGGCTGCCTTGGAAGTCCGAGCGCCGATCACATGACCACGAGTGTGAGTCCGTTTCTTGAGGCGCAGCGGATGTTCGAGCGTCGACGTGATGGGCTTGCTGAACGTCTCTTGGTGGCCGATCGCGGAAGCCGCAATCAAGCGGTGAGCCCTGCTTTCGCCTCCGTCAAGCCGGGTGCAGTATTTTGCCTCGGGAACAGCGCCGCCAAAGCGGCTCAATTCTGGATGTTTTCCTCGCAATCGTTCCAGTACCGCAGCGGGTCGCGATGTTGTGGATAGCGTAAGTTGAGCCACGCTGACAGCCTGGTCCAATCTGGATGATTGGTACCGGTCTGAGCGGACCAGATCGATGACCGCTCAAGAATCTGACCGTTCCCGCGATCACGGACAAGCAGGCTGCCTAGTCCGCTTGAACTGTTCGCTTGTGACTCAATAAGATACCGCGGCAGAATTTTGAGTTCAGCATCCGCAGCCCAACCGTATAAGGCGCGGACCACGCCAGACGGATCTCTCAGCTCTATGGGGCCGCTTTCCGGGCGAACGGCTGTCCATCCTTCGGGAAACTCGGTGACAACCTCGTTTTTACCTTCCCTCACCCACTTCACGCGCCATGCCCGGACCATCGCCTCGCGCATGCGAGACACCGACTCGTAGCCAACAGGCAACTCGATCGCCATCGGAAGCGTAATGAGGTTGTCTTTCCAGAGTTTGGTTTCGTCGTCGACGCGCTCGACCACGTCGAATGCTCCTGCTTCGAATGGGTTCTCGGGCCGGCCCGATGCTCTCACGTTGCCGCCGGGCAATCCCTCGAAAAGGCGCTCAGCATCATGGCGGGTAAGTTTTGTCTTTCCTTTCTTCATGGGCCTTCCTTACAGCAAGGTTGTTGTCGCGCTAACGCCTGGGCCCTCATGATTCGGCCACTGCCGGCCGCGCGTTTCCCGCCGACTTCGTCAGGGTTTCGCATCCTCCGGCTTGGGGCTCCAGGCCGCAGCCAAGCGGCTTTGTACAGCGACGAGTTGGTCATCGGTGGTCGCCACCAGCCACAAACGTGAGTGCTCTGCGATTTGGCGGTTGTGGTCCTTCAACGGTCCCATTGTGGCAGCGGACTTCCAGACCACCGGGCCAATTCGGCTGCTCCGGCCCGACGGCGCACCCACCAGCAGGCAGTAAGGTCCAAGAGGAAGCGAGACGAACGGAAGGGCCGGACTAGCGCGCACGCGCCAGTCAATGAACGGCGCCTCGTTGATGAGCAACGGAGCGGGCAAGCCGTAAAGCACACTGAAATCGTACAACGACAGTTGCTCGCGCGCGCCCGCGTAGATACACCGGATATCGTCGACAACCGCGGCGCGGATTTCATCGTCGAACATGGGCTCCTGCGCATAGCGTGCAGAGGCTTCCTGAGCGTCGATCTGATATGAGCTGAACAGGCCAAGTTCCACGCAGTCCTGCACTGCGCGCTGGACCTCCACCATAGAGCCGGCTTCCTCCGGCTTGCCCAACTGCGCTGCCCTCAAAAACCGGGCAAGACCCGCCTCCTGGATCGGAGGACCCTCCACAGACGCATCGTCGTCAGCATCCTTGTCGAGCGGCACGAAAATGTATTCTTCGGCCGCGAAGCGCGACTTCTTGCCTTCGTCAAACTTGATTTCGCCATCGATGCAGTCCAGATAGCGGGTACCGATTCGGCCATGCTCCCAAACCCAATTCTTCAGGAGCGGACGTAGCGGATGCAGCCTGTCGTGATTAGCCATGGGTGTCTCCAACTGCCCAAGTATAGATCCAAGTGGCCGCTTGCCCTGTTGGGGTCTAGTCTGGCAACGTTCGAACTAGACGACCTTTGTCGCGTGAAGGATGGACGCATCGTCGAAACTCGCATCTCGAAGACAATCTGACGCTGCTCAGGCAACTCGGCGCGATCCAAGCCGTAGTGGATTTGCCGTAGCCGTCCATTAGCGCGCTACGCGATGAAATCACCTAGACTTTTTGATATGCGCGACGAAGACGGAGGCAGGTATGCCCGACGAAACCGCACCTTGGCAAATGGTCGAGTACGAGGGCTTCGAGATTCATGTGGCGCCATTCGTGAAAAATGCGCCGGGCGAAGTTAATGCGTCCAACGCGGTGGAGAACCGCTACACGTATGTGGGCTACGTCTGTCATCCGGGCGCCGACCCGACGATTCCGGGACATGCGGTGCCGTTTCACGCAGACGGCGAAGAAAATTTCGACAGCAAGGACGACGCCCTTTACGAAGGCATGCACGTGGGACGCAGCATCGTCGACGGCACGCATCCTGATCTCACCGTCCTGCCCCTCGTCACAGGCGGTTTTTGACGCGTACGGCGGCGACAGAGCGCCGCGGTCGTGCTGTCGGCGCGCGGCAGGCGACGACGTCGTCCTGTTTGGGAAGCGCAGAGGCATCGGATCGTGGGGCGCATCCTTCCATCCTTCCACGCGCGCTTTGGTTAGCTGTATCTGAAATCGTCCGGCGTCAGTTCAAGGCGTGCGCTCGGATGGGCGAGCAGCTTCCGCTCGGCGATTGCGCGATTGCGCGAATGCGGCGGTAGCCGTCCCGGAAGGTCTTCAGCACCCGGGCGTCGCTGGCCCGGGGTTCAAGCCAGAAATGGCCTCGAGTGCTGCGATCGTGATGAGGCACTCGACGATGGCATGGCCTTTGATGAGGCCAAAAGACACGCCTTGGGCATCTGCTAGGAGCTTTGGCTCGACTTCAGGTTGTTCCATGGCTGGTGCAAGGCGTTGCCATTCGCGGAGACAAACGGCCTGTATCGGTCTGACCATGAAGGCAGTTGTTGTCAGCATGAGGATACAGGATGCCTCGAATCGCAAAGGGAGCGGGCCAGCATTGCTGACGGCCCCTGACCGGCCCATATTTTCAACGCATGCGGGGAGGCAATTCGGCGGCGCCCAGCGTAAACCGATGCACGACGTTCGCGCGCCAACACGAACGCGGCCAACGGATGACCGTCTCCGGCAGAGGTCACCTGCCGGACCCACTCCTGCCGTTGAGCTTCAGGCAATGTCAATGGCAGCTTTGGAAGCCAGAAGGGCCATCTGTGCGTTATTGCCATCCACCAAGTTTCTAGTCATCTCGTCGTTCGGCTCGGTCAACGGCAGCCACCGCATCCGCGTCAATGATCGCGACAAACAATTGTCATGCGCCGGCTACGAACGCCTGATATGCGTATGCCCTCTTAAACCAGGGGCGCGTCAAAGGAACAGTGATTACTTTCACCGCGCGCGCGAGGCGAGGCGCGCGGCAAGCCGTTCGGCCAGCGCGCGATCAATGACTTCAAACGAGCGGCTCCCCCGCTCGTAGGCATACATGTCGCCGGTCGCGATGTCAAACCACCAACCGCTCAATACCAGCGCGCCGGCGGCGACCTGCTGGCGGACGATCGGGTAGGTCATCAGGTGCTCGATTTGCACGAGGACATTCAGCTGCGACAACTGGTCGTGCGGCTTGAGTCTGTCGTCGAGCGGGCCTTCGTGTTCGAGACGAAAGGCCGCGTTGTTCGCGTGGTATAGCCATTTATCGAGGTTCGGCGCTTTCAGCTTCGGGCTGCGTGCATAGACGGCTTTCATCGCGCCGCATTCGGAATGTCCACACACGACAATATTTGCGACTTTCAGGATCAACACTGCATACTCAATCGCGCCTGCCTCGGAGAGGTCCCCGGTCGACACCCCTTCCGCGGTCGCTGGCGGTATCAGGTTGCCGACATTGCGCATCGTAAAAAGGTCGCCCGGATGAGTCGACGCGAGCAGGTCCGGCACCACCCGACTGTCCGAGCATGTGATGAAAAGGGCGTCAGGTGTTTGAGCGAGCGCAAGCTTACTGAACTGCTCTGCATATCGCGGCAGCATTTTCTCGCGGAATTCGACAATGCCCATGATGAGTTTGCGCATGGCGTCCCTCTGAAACAAAAAGTCGTGCACCCTCAAGCCTGACAATCCGCCCAGTTCTCGCCCGTCCGGGATGCTGACAAGCCTCAGTTATCTCCGATCAGATGTCGATTCGCATGCGCCCGCGGGCGCAATCGTTGACGGCCTACGGCGTCAGGTCGTCGATGTAGCTCTCTCGCGGCGGATAAACGCCGGCCAGGCGGGCGATGAGGATCGCGACGAATAACGCCCCGGTTATCTGCTCGATCATGCATAAGCCGCGCGCCTGGCGTGTGAGCGGCGTCACGTCTCCAAAACCCGTGCTGGTGAGCACGGTTATGCTCAGGTAAAGGGCATCGGCGTAGACCAGTCGCCCGGGTTGCCCGATGATCATGTACGACTGCGGATAGAAGAATCCGACGATCGCGTAAAGGTACGCCCAAAGCACACCGATCAGGAGATACGTAGCCGCAGCGCCAAACAGCTTGTCCTGCGTCATGATCCTTGGCTGGAAAACATAACGGAGCAGATACGCGGTGCTCATGAAATAAAGTGCGGCGCTGAACATCCATGACCAGGCCAGGTCAGGGTAGCTGTCATGCCAGAGACCGAGATACTGGAACCACACTGCCGCAACGGCGAGCAACAGCCCGACGGCGAACGACAGTGTCGTGCGCCCGACAGCCGCGACCGTCGCGATAAGGAGCAACATGTTGACACCGCTTACCATCAGACGGCCATGGTCGGTCGCAGGAACAAACGATACCGCGCCGATGAGAGCGAGCAGCACGGCAAACAGCCAGAAGCAGCGCTGAGAAAAAATATGCAATCCGGCGTCACGCGTGGCGTGCATACCCATGTTGACCTCTGTCTCGGTACGTAACATTTGCCAATTTCAGAACGCCAAAGGCCGGAAGCGCGGACGGCCTTTTCGTGCCTGTCCAGTCCAGCGAAATATGGCCAGGATCACCTCCGTCATGGACGATTTGAGTCGGCAAACGAGCGCGCAAACGCGGCATGCGCGAGCCTCTGCACTGAGGGAATCAAGACAACGATGTGGTGCGCCCCGGGTGTTGTAAATATAGGTGGAGATTTGCCGAATAGGTGATTTGATCATGTTCCGACGAAAGGCGACTTTCCGGTGTGTCGCCGCCGCTGGAATGTCCCGCTCCCCATTTGGTGGATGAGTGATGTTGGGGAATCTCAGGAGTCCAACCTCTGCAGCCGATTTCCGGCCGCACTGCATCGCCAGTCTTCCACGCCCGCCGCACTAACGACAGTCGGCCAGTTGTGCGGATGGCATGGCTCTCACCCGGAAAGGACAGTCCGCCTTGGCCTTCCGTTGTACACCGGAGGCGCCCCGGCGAGATCGCACGCGCTCGGAGACGGGCGACAGCAGACTTGCGCCGGTGGACGCGGGTGTGACAAGGTAGTACCCTCGATGAATCCCCTTTGGAAGGATCATCCGATGTCCAGCAAATTTGCTCTCAGCGTATCGCTGACCAAGCACCTGTGTGAGTTTGTCAGCGAACAGGTGGCCTCCGGCAGATACCGAACTGTGAGCGAAGTGATCCGCGAAGCCCTCCGGTTGCTGGAAGCGCAGTCTTTGAACCCGCAGCCCTCCCGGGACGAAGTTGCCGGCCCGACAGACGCAGCCCCCGGATCAATCGCCCGAGACGTGGCGGCGCTAGGGCGTGGGAGACCCTCGTGAGCGACGTGTTGAGGTTTCCAGTTGCGGGCATTGGCGCTTCTGCCGGAGGGATAGAAGCGCTGGACGGCTTCTTTCGCGGAATGCCCGCGAATCCGGGGGTCGCCCTTGTCATCGTGACGCATCTCGGCCCGGAACGCGAAAGCCTGCTACATGAGGTCATAGCACGCTATACGGATCTACCGGTTCATGTGGCGGCCGACGGGATGCAGGTTGAGGCAAGCAACGTCTACGTGCTGCCATCCGATGTCATCCTCGGCATTGAGAACGGTCGTCTCCGACTCCGCGCACAAATTGCGGGCCGACGCGAACGCAAGCCGATTGATATCTTCTTCAGCGAACTGGCCAACGACCGCGGCGAGCTGGCGGTAGGCATCGTCCTGTCTGGCGGCGACTCCGACGGGACGCTGGGCGTCAAGGCAATCAAGGAGCATGGTGGCCTGACCATGGCGCAGATTGCTGATGGGTTCGGGCCTCAGCATCCGAGCATGCCGGAGAGCGCTATCGGCTCAGGCCTCGTAGACTTCGCTATCCCGGTTGAACAGATGGGAGCGAAACTTGCCGAATTTGCCCGCAGCACCTATGTGCTGGACGACATTGCCCTGATTGCGAGGAACGCGGTCGAACAGCAACAGCTGGACGAGGCGCGTAAGAAACTCTACGACATCCTTCGAAGCCAGCTGGGCCACGACTTTGGTGGCTACAAGACGAAGACTTTCATGCGTCGTGTCCAGCGCCGTATGCAGGTGATCCAGATTGAGACAGTGGAGGCCTACATCGAACGCCTGGAACGCGATCCGCAGGAAGTCGGCGCGCTGTTTCGCGACCTGCTCATCAATGTAACCAACTTCTTTCGCGATACGGAAGCATTCGAGAACCTTGCAACCCTGGTTATTCCGAAGCTCTTCGAAGAGCGCGGCGCGGACGACGTGGTACGCGTATGGGTGCCTGGCTGCGCGACCGGCGAGGAGGTCTATTCGCTGGGAATCCTGTTGCGCGAACAGATGGACAGGCTTACGGCTGTGCCCCGGGTGCAGATATTCGCCAGCGATATCGACGAACATGCGCTCGCGGTCGCGCGCGCAGCCAAATATCCCGGCCAGCTGCTTGACGGCGTATCACCGGCGCGCCGCGACCGTTTTTTCATTCCCGACGGTGGGAGCTATGTCGTGGCGAAAGAAGTGCGCGACCTGTGCATCTTCTCGCCGCACAGCGTCATTCGTGACCCACCTTTTTCACGAATTGACCTGGTGTCCTGCCGCAACCTGCTGATCTATTTCGGCCAGGACGTGCAGGCGCAGGTGATTCCGACCTTCCATTACGCATTGCGTGCCGACGGCTACCTGTTCCTTGGCACTTCGGAAAGTGTCAGCCAGTTCGACGACCTCTTCGCCCCGGTCGAGAAAAAACATCGCATCTTCCGTCGTCGCTCGGTTGCAGCGCCGCACGTACGGCTTCCGCTGATGGTCTCGTCAATGCGTACCGGTCAGCCGGGCGATTTCACCGCGCGGCGTACGGAAGTCGGCGGCGTTGCCCTGCGCCAGATGGTTGACGCCCACGTGCTGGAGCGATTTTCACCGCCCCACGTGCTCGTCAATCGCGACGGTGACGTCGTGTACTACTCGGCGCGAACCGGCAAATATCTTGAGCCGCCCGCGGGCGTTCCGTCGCGGCAGATTTTCACCATGGCGCGAAAGGGCATTCGTCTCGAACTGCGCACCGTGTTCCGGGAAGCAGTGGAATCCGGCCGCCCGGTAACGCGCGAGGGCATCGCCGTCGAGGAAGACCACGGTCGCGTACAGATCGTCACTGTGACGATCGAGCCGTTGAGTAGCCGGCCTGGCGTTGAGTCGCTTTACCTGGTTCTATTCATTGATCAGGGGCCGGTTCTCAGCCGTGAAGAGGCATTGAGTCGCGCTCACGCCGCTCACGATGGTACGACCGTGCAGATGGAACGCGAACTGCGTGAAACGCGCGAGCGCCTACAATCGGTGATCGAGGAGTATGAGACCGCGCTCGAGGAACTCAAGTCGTCGAACGAGGAACTTGTGTCGGTCAATGAGGAGATGCAGTCTACCAACGAAGAGCTGGAGGCATCGAAGGAGGAACTGGTCTCGCTCAACGAGGAGTTGCACACGGTCAACAGTGAGCTGAACGGCAAGATCGAGGCACTCGATCGCGCCAACAGCGACCTGCAGAACCTGTTTGAGAGCACGGCGGTAGCCACGGTGTTCCTCGACCGACAGCTGGTGATTCGCAGTTTCACCCCCGCCATGACGGAAGTGTTCAATATCCGCCCGGCCGACCGCGGGCGACCCATCACCGATCTGGCCAGTCCGCTGCACATGCCACACTTCGACAGCGATATCGCGCGGACCGTGACCGAGGGTGGTGTGATCGAGCGCCGTATCGACAGTAAGGATCGCGCAATCAATTATCTGGTACGCCTCGCGCCCTACCGGAACGGCGATAAGCGGGCTGAAGGTGTAGTCGTTACCTTCCTGAACATCACGGGCCTTACCCGCGCGGAAACACGTCAGAAAGTCCTCATTGCCGAACTGCAGCATCGCACCCGTAATCTTCTTGCGCTCGTCGAGTCCATCGCGCGTCAGACATTGCCGACTGAGCCACCACTTGAATCGTATATCTCGCGACTGCGTCCCTTGGGACGCCTGCAGGGGCTGCTTGGAAAGGCAACGGGGGAACACGTCGATCTGGGCGACATCGTGCGCATGGAGGTCGAGACGATTGCTGGAGCTGACATGAACAATATCGCCATCACCGGTCCGGGCGTTCCCCTTGGGCTTGAGTGTGTGCAGAACATCGCGCTCGCCATCCACGAACTTGCGACCAACGCCCTGAAGTACGGGGCGCTGAAGGACCGTCAGGGACAGCTTGATGTTCGTTGGCGCGTTGAAGACCTACCTCAGGATCAGTCCTTGCTCGTCCTGGACTGGCGCGAGAGTGGCCTGCAAGTCCCGCCCGATTCTTCAAAGCGCGGATACGGGCGGCAGCTGATCGAAAAGGCGTTGGCCTACTCGTTGCGGGCGAAAGCGGAAATAGTCTTTGGTAACGACGGAATTTCATGCAGGATTGAAATGCCGTTTGAGCGCAAGCTCGTGTCGGGTAGCGAGCAGACCTGAGGAAAGCGGATGGGACAGGATTCACCACTTCAGGGACGTCGGATCCTGGTCGTCGAAGATGACTTTTTCGTTGCACAGTCGCTTTGCGGCCTGATCGAAGAGGCGGGAGCAAAGATTGTAGGACCAATTGGCTGGATGGACCAGGCTCTGAAGTACGTCGAATCTAACAGCGACGCATTTGACTGCGCCGTGCTCGATGTGGATCTGCACGGCGAAAAATCATATGCAATCGCAGACTGGCTGGCGGCACGCGGCGTGCGCTTCGTCTTTACGACCGGCTACGGCGCGGACGCGCTTGATCCAGCGTATGCCGGGTATCCCCGGTGCGAAAAGCCTTTCGATCCACGTCTGCTTTTCACGGCGCTTGCTCCCGGCGCCGCCTGATGAAACAGCCGGCTGTGTCGGGCAGACGGGTCTACCAATGATCCCGAGCAAGCACGTCGGCTGGCTATGTCTGGCAATAACATCCGGGCCTCCAATGGCTCGATCACCGAATAACCTGAGCCCGCGTCTGCGTCGACAACAATCACAGCCGCACGGCCCGCATTGGTCATAAAACACACCTGCTTGCAGGTTGCATCGAATAGCCCAGCCGACTCGCCACCGGGCCCTATGCATCATGGATGCGCTTTCACATCGCAAAGTTCTTCGCTGGCCATCGTCGTGTGCTTTGACGTCAGTCGCTTTGCAGACTATGACGGTCGTTCTACCCTATTGCGCGATTGTCGCTTGATGGCCGGAGCTTGCCGGTCATCCCGTCGTGCATGAGCTTACTGGCGGTGCGTCGTCCGCCGGACCGTGAACGAGCCCAAAGCCGTCACTCGAACCGTTGCAGTTCGAGGACCGTTAACTCGTTAACTGGCCGAAACAGACGCAGACCTCGCTTGTTCGCCGGCCAGACTGTGACGGATACGGATTGTCCGTCTTAGCCGAGTCGTTCACCGATCCGGTTTCCCAGATGACTGATGCGCTGGTTCCACTGCGGGCAAGGTGAAACAGAACGTCGCGCCTCGCTCCGGGTTATTCTCGGCCCATAGCCGCCCACCGTGCAGCTCGATGATTGAACGGCTGATGGACAGTCCAAGCCCAAGACCATCGCGCTTTGAGCTAAAGAATGGTTTGAAGATCATGCCGGACCGTTCGCCGCTGGGCAGGCCGGTCCCGCAATCGCGCACTGCAACACGCACTACGAGAGGGCTCTCGACCGTTACAACTACGGTCACCATACGACTGCTAGCTGGAAGATCGTTCATGGCGTCGAACGCGTTGAGCAGGAGATTGAGCAGGACCTGCTGCAGTTGCACCCTGTCGCCGAATACCTCCGGTACATTTCCATCGACGTGGAGTGACATGCGTACGCCGCGGGCAATCGCGTCGCTGCGCAGCAGCAGCAAGACGTCGCGGACGACAGTGGCTGGCTTCAGCGGTGCGACTTCCCGCTCGCCTTTCCTGACGAGCGCGCGAATGCGCCGGATGACTTCGCTCGCGCGTTCGTCGGCCTCAACAATGTCTCTCAACGCTTCACGCATTTCGTCCAGATCGACAGGATCCATTGCAATAAACCGCTGCGCTGCCTCCGCGTTGTTCCGGATGGCGGTAAGAGGCTGGATGATCTCATGTGCGAGCGAGGTGGCCAGCTCGCCGATCGTCGATATTCGCGTCAGATGGGCAAGTTCCTGCTGATTACGATGAAGTTCAAGCCGCTCGGTCCTGTCCACGATGACTGCGAGAGTAGCCAACTCATCTTCGAACCGGAGCGTATTAAGTCCCGCTTCTATCAGGAATTCGGTTCCGTCCTTGCGCCGCGCCATCAGATCGCTGGTTGCTACTGTCCCAGACTGCTCCACGCGCGAAACCTCGGTTTGCAGCGCGCAATCGCTGCCGACCAACAGTTGTGGAACCAGCATCGTCGCCGGTTGTCCGCCCAACTCGTCCAGTCGATACCCAAAGAGCTTTCCGGTTTGCTCGTTGGCCAGCGCGATCCGGCCTTGCTGATCGACCATTAAAATCGCGACCGGCAGGAATTCTAACGCGCTGCGGAATTTGTCTTCTACCTGCCTGCGATCGGTTATGTCGATGCAAGAACCGATATAGCCGAGAAATGCGCCGTCGGCGCCGACGTTAGGCACGCCCGTATCGAGGATCCAGCGGTACTGGCCATCCCGCCTTCGCAGACGGTATTCCATTGTGAAATCCTTGCGCGCGTCAAAAGATGTGACATAGACGTCCAGGCACCGCTCGAGATCCTCAGGATGTACGCCTTCTGACCACCCATGGCCGACTTCCTGGTCATGCGTGCGCCCAGTAAAACTCAGCCACGGCTTGTTGAAAAAGATACACAGCCCGGCCCGGTCCGACATCCAGATCATCACCGGAGCCGAATCCGCCATTGCGCTGAAACGCGCTTCGCTTTCCCCATGCGATTGTTCATGTACCTTTCGCCCGGTTACGTCGATTGACCGCTCTGGCGCTCCACTTTCGCGCTCGTCGTAATGTCCGGACTCATGCGTGGAGAGCCCGACAATCTTGTCATCGATAGCAGTCTCAGAGCACTCGCAGAGGAACTCGCGTGCTCCCAGCGACGGGCGTTGAGCGCTCTCGCCCACCGTGCCTCGCCCGACGTGCCACGCCAACGTTGCGATTCCTGCTGGAGCAACAGCGGCGCTTACGCATTCCTTGCTCGTCACCGAGTGTTGTCGGGCGTTCTGGCGCCGCGCCTCGCGTGCAAGCAACAGCACTATGAGCACGGCTTCCAGCACAATCGCAACGGCGGCGAACACCATGACCATGGTGGGTGGTTCCCTCGAGAGTTCGCGCAGGGTTGCGCCAACTGCGTCACGAATTCCCGCGACACCTGGTGTATGACACAGGTCCAGCGTGGCTCTATGTCGACGGAGTGTCAATGGGATGCTGAAATCGAGAGCTCTACAGCCAATCAACCACGCCAAGTGCGGGCTACATCGTATTCGAGTCGCTCAACCGGCAAGGGATAATGCGCGGTGCGCTTACGTGCAGCGAACGCGGGGAGTGGCCACTCACGCTCGCAGCGCCTTTGCAAGATCCGCGAGGCGATAAGGCTTGGGTACGAATAGCACATCGCTCAGTCCGCCCTTCCCGTCGCGAAGCGCGGCAGGCGCATATCCCGATGTAAGCACTACCCTGATCTCCGGATAGTCCGAGCGCACCAGACGTGCAAGCTCGATCCCGCTCACGCCGTGGGGCATCGAAACATCGCTGACGACAACGTCAATGTCGCGGCGCTCCCGGAGAATTTCCACTGCCTCTGAGGCACTGCTTGCCGGCACGACGTCATAGCCGATGCTTGTCAGCAGCTCCGACGCAGCACCCAGCAGGTCGGGCTCGTCCTCGACAAGCAGAACCGTCTCGGCCTTTGGCGCCGGCGGAACCTCGACGCCTGCTGCGGGCTGCGCGACCGGCAGATACAGATCAACTGTCGTGCCCTTGCCCACTTCGCTTGAGAGGTGCACGTCGCCGCCTGACTGGGTAATGAAACCGTATACCTGACTCAGCCCCAGTCCCGTCCCCTTGCCCGGCTGCTTGGTGGTGAAAAACGGCTCGAACGCCTGTGCAAGAACGTCGCCGGGCATGCCCGTACCGATATCCGAAATCGAAATGCGAACGTAGCGTCCCACCGGCAGCGCCGGGGTCCTCGCCGCGTCCGCCTCGACTGTATCGGTGACGATCGTGACGGTACCGCCGGCCGGCATCGCGTCGACCGCGTTAACAACAAGATTGAGCAGCGCCGCCTCGAAGCGCGCTGCGTCAACCGATGCAAATGCATCCCCGGGCTGGAGGGCGAGTTCAACATGCGTGCTACGGCTGCCCGCGCGCGAAAGCATGGGCGCGAACTCGCGGATCAATCCATTCAGGTCGTGTACCTGCGCCTGCAAAGGCTGTTGGCGCGCGAACGAAAGCAATTGCTGGGTAAGCGTGGCGCCGCGGTCAACCGCCCGCCGCATACCTTCGATCATTTTCTTGTGAACCGGCGTGGGTGACTGGATCGTCAGCACCTGCAGACCGCTGGAGAGCACCGCCAGCAGGTTATTGAAGTCATGGGCGACGCCCCCTGTCAGGCGCCCGATTGCCTCCATTTTCTGCGCCTGGAAGAGCGCCGCGTTGGCTTTCTCCAGGGCCGCCGCAGCTTGCTTGCGCTCGGTGATGTCGCGCGTGACTTTTGCAAATCCGATCAGGAAACCCTCACCGTCCCGGATCGCGTCCACTATGACGTGCGCCCAGAAACGGCTACCGTCCTTGCGGACCCGCCATCCTTCGCGTTCGGCACGGCCGGTCTTCGCTGCGCCGGCAAGGATCAGGGCTGGCACGCCGGCCGCCTTGTCCTCGTCGGTATAGAAACGGGAAAAATGCTCACCAACAATCTCTGACTGCGTATAGCCCTTGATCCGTTCGGCGCCGATGTTCCAGCTCGTGACGACGCCGGCCGGAGACAGCATGAAAATCGCATGGTCCGTGACGCCTTGCACCAGGATACGGAAGAGTTCCTCCGTTTCGCCTCTACCGTCGTGCGTCCTCGGAGCCGGGTTCATATTTTCTGTCCTGGTTCAGGTGGCGGTATTGCCTGACGCAAATTCTACCGCTCAAGAGCCGCACAGCTTCCTGACCTATTCCGCGCGTCGCCGACCCCGACGTCCTTTCGCCGCAACCGCGACCCATTGGCAGCAGACACGCCATGAGAAAGACGTTAGCGAGTTCGACGGGGGGAAAGTGAGGCTGACGTAATCGGAGGGTTTTCCATGGAGACAACCCGGCAGCTTTTCTTTGCTTCGGCATCTTTTTTTGGCAACGCCGTTGGTTCACGCAGATCCCGTCAAAACTGGAGCTTGTTGTGAACTCAAAACGGGCGAACCAGACATGCCTAATCAATATAACAAGCTAGAACTCGACCAAGCAGCGCGCGCTATGTCGCTTCTCTTAGACAAAGCGGAAAGGTGACCAGAAGGCCTGCTTGAGGGTGCAACTGTGCTTGATTGGAGATTTATCGAGGTTCCGACTGAAGAGGCGACCGCCGCTGCTCCAACCAAGCCGAACCGAACGGTGGAGAGCCCGGCTATCTGGTGTTCACCCTTCGTTCAGGTGACAAGCTCACCATGCGGCTCCAGATGCATTTCCCGTATGTGCCTCGATTGCACGGAGCTCCTCGACCGTTGATTTCCGGTCTGATGCAGCTCGCCGGCGCGAGTGGAAGCTTGAGCCACTTACAAGAAACTGGGGTGATTCCGTAAAGTGGCGGTCAGCGGAACAACGTTTGTGGATCCTCGAGAATCAAGTCGGTCGCGCGAAGACTGCCTCACCGTAGGTGTTTGAAGCGCTTTTTTCGCCTATTTCTGACCTCGCGCAAACGCTAGCTGATCGGCGTCAAGTGCGAGGATCGACATGCCAGAGTCCTTCGGAACGGCCGTTGTACGCTGGGGAGCCGTCGCCTGAACGACGGGTCAGCGCCGTCCGCGAATGACGCTTCATGGCCGCACGCGGTCACATATCGTGTAGTTCTGACTTTGCGATGAAACCGGACCAGTTAAGCCTTTGCGTGGTTCAAGCTAACCACCTATATTGGGCCACACCGTTTGCCGTGCGGCCACCAACTACGCGGCGCCAGGGAGCGCCGCAGCAGCGGACCCGCTTCATGCATTGCCAGCTCCAGCCAAGCGAGGACGAAACATGTCTTTCCGTGATGTGTACGGCCGCACTCACCAACTCGATGCGCCAACGGTCGAGGTGATCGCGACGCGACTGGAAGCACGATCGAACAGCGATCGGTACATGGACATGCTGCACCAATACCTCGGCGCTCTGGACCTTACCGCCGCTCGGGACGTGCTTGCTCTCGGCTGTGGAACGGGAGTTGAAGTTCGCGAACTCCTTCGCCAGCCATCCTTTGCGGGGAAGGTTACTGCGGTAGACATAAGCCCGATACTCATCGAGACCGGCAAACGCGTCGCCGCACAACAGGGCTTTGCGGATCGGATTCAGTGGTTGGTGGACGATGCACAAAAGCTTGGGTTTCCGGACGGGACATTCGACATGGTCATCGCGCACACGCTGATCAGCCATGTACCGGAGCCGGACGAAGTCATCCGACAAGCAGCACGCGTCGTCAGACCCGGTGGAAAAGTGGTGGTTTTTGACGGTGACTACGCCACATTAACGTTCGGCACTGATCCCGACATGGACAACAAGATCATTTCTGCACTGATAGCAAACCCACGCGTATTGCGAAGACTGCCGACGATGTTTAAAGACGCGCACCTCAAGCTAGTGGATAGCCACGGATGGGCTCTTACTGAAATCGGACATGCGGACTTCTTTCTAGCGGCGCTGCAATCGTTCTCTGTTCTGTTGCCAAAAGCCGGCGCAGAGACGCCTGAAAGAGTGGACGCGTTCGTTACCGGACAACTTCGCGCTAGTGAAGGGGGGACCTTCTTCGCTGGCTATAATTTCTACGTCATGATCGGAGAACAAGCGGGCTAAGGCACAGGTGGGCGCACCCGTCGCTGTGCATTGCGACGCCTGGAACCCTGTTCCTTCAAACGCATCGATGCCCTCCACCGGGCGATTCCCGACCCACTTCGGCCCCTCAACCCACCATGACCTCAACGGCAGCTCTCCAAGGTGCAACGGTCCTTTGTGCAGCCGTGTCGGCCGGCAACTGGACAAAGCGTCGTTCGCAAGATGCGAGTCGGGGCCTCCGCGATGGTCCCCTATCGGAAGATTGGCTCATTGTCCATTTCCTGAAGCGCTTTCAACATCTGCGGGCGCGCCGACAGGTTACTGCCGTTAGTTGAACATTTCCGGCCGCAAATCGCTGACTTCGACGATCACATCGGCCGGCATATTCATACGACGTGCGGCAGCGCGGATGGCTTCGCCGTCGGGTGCCTCGTACAGGCAATAGGTTTTCTTCTTGTCTGCGCTGAGAAAGGAGAAAAGCCATTTAACGCCTTCTTCGTCGTTAATCTGTTTGAGGAGTTGTGCGGAATCGCCACTAACCTCGATCTGCTCGGCGAAGTTTCGTTCAATCAGGAAACGCGGCATGGTGTTCTCCGGTAGTCGTGCCTGGTTGCCGGACTTTCGGCTGTGCAATATGAGTATGTAATACCCCTGTGCTAATTCCTAGGTCCCGAGTTGCTCGCGGCGCCGCCGATACGCTCCAGAAGCGCAAACATCTTTAACTCCTTAGCCGTCGTAGTCGCGGTGGCGAGCAGATCTGCCGCCCATGCGCGGTCACCCTTGCGATTGCGGGCCGACAGCATGACAGCGAATTCGTGCCGGCTATGCGCCAACCATGGCCACGCCCGCAAGCGCTCATCCATACGCAATGCGTATTCGAAATGCTCTTCGGCAGCAGACCAATCGCCAAGGGCGCCGGCGAGCATGCCGAGGTACCGCGCCGCCGATCCGCAGCATAGGGTGAAGGCAGGAACGGTTACTACCTGATCCCGGAAAGGCAGAAGAAACGCGTAGACGCGCTCGGCGTGCCCGATTTCGCGCAGCCGGGCAGCGACTTCCGCAAGGTAAGTCAACGTAACGAGCCGCCTGCTGTCCATGGGAATGCACGATTCGGATTCCGCCAGCCCATCGAGATTGCGGCGGGCTTGCGCTTCGAAGCCGAGATCGCTGGCAATCAACATCAGGCCTGGCCGCCAGGTCGCGTTTTCAGGATGCTCGTCGACAAACCGTTTGAGCAGCGGGGCGACCTCAGCGAGCCGGCTTTGTTCCCGGCGTATCGTGAACATCTGCATGCCGTAGACGCCCGCCGCGAATTTCGCGTCGACGCTCTCCGCCAGCGCTAAGGATTCTTCCGCCTTGCGCTCCGCCAGCGCGAAGTCACCGACGAGGATGGCCTGCATCGCCCGTGTACAGGTCACACACCACTTGTCCACGAATTGTTGGCCACTCGTGGC
Source organism: Paraburkholderia kirstenboschensis (assembly GCF_904848585.1). Lineage (GTDB taxonomy): Bacteria > Pseudomonadota > Gammaproteobacteria > Burkholderiales > Burkholderiaceae > Paraburkholderia > Paraburkholderia kirstenboschensis. The sequence continues at coordinate 24,634 of NZ_CAJHCR010000025.1, read as the reverse complement.
AACTTCCTGGTACCTTTCCAGGGCGTTCTCGAAGCCTTGAACGTCTCCGATCTCGAGGTAGCCCGTGAGGCTTCGAGCGCAAGCCTGGCTAATGGAATGGTCATCACGGAGATCGTCGGCGATCTGACGGAGTTCCTCCAGCACGCTCCGACGCTCTGGGAATTTCGCCGCCGGCAAAGGGCGGGCGCCGACATGCATCACCTCGCACAGCAAGACGTCGAACAGGCTTTGTAAATCTCCCAGGCGTCTCGCGAGTGCGACAGACTGGCGAGCCATTTCGCCTCCTCGTCGGAATGCACCGGTCATGTGAAGGGTACGGACCAGTCGGCTCAACAGGCGAGAACGCTCAACTGTTTCCTCGGTGCCTGTCGAAGCGAGCGCCTCTTCCAGCAAGGCAATCGATGCCTCTCCGGAGCCGCCGAGAAACATCTCCGTGTTGTCGTACGCCAACGCCGCCTGCGCGAAATACGACGATAGCTTCTCTACCCGAGCAATCTGAGCGGCCTGCAGAAAGGTTTCACTCGCATCCCGGCGCCCCAGTCTGTGCTCCGCCCCGCCTCGTATCAGAAGCAGAGGCAACGTACGGATAGCCCGATCGTGCTCGCCGAGCAAGAGACCTTCTGCCAATTGAAGCCCGCGCTGCGCATCGGCGATGGCCTCTTCGTAGGCTGCGCGCGCAAGCGCCCGTTCGCCCGCACGCTGCCAATAGCTGAGCGCGCGATCCGGCAGGTTGGCGGCAGCGAGATTCTGGGCGATCAGTTCCGGCTGCCGCTCGACTATTTCGGGGTAATGCTGCTCGAGAGCAGCGGCAATCAGGCCATGGTACTGGCGGCGGCGCGCAAGCAACAGGGATTGGTATGCGATTTCCTGGATCAGCGCATGACGGAACAGATATGCGCCCCCATCCTCTGGCTTACCTGGAGCCGGCAGAATGATTTCTGCCGTAGTCAGGCGATCAAGCGTTTCCTGCAGTTCGTTTTCGGGCCTGGAGGTGATCAGGGCGAGGAGCCTCCGGCCGAATTCCCGTCCGACTGTCGCCGCAATCTGGGCGGTCTCCTTCACACCCGGCTCCAGTCGATCGAGGCGCGACAGCAGCGAGCCCTGCAGCGTGTCCGGAATCGCAATCGCCTGTGGCGCCCCTTTCAATTCGTAGCTTTTGCCGGCATCGTGCAACAGGTCGCCCTGGAGCACGGTCTTCGTCAGTTCCTCGACGAAAAGTGGCACGCCGTCCGTCTTCGCGACAATCTGATCCAGCAACAGGCGTGGAAGCGGCTTGCCATCGGTCAGCCGTTCGATCATCGCGATGCTGTCCCGTCGCGAGAGCCGATCGAGATTGACCTGCACGAGATGAGGGTACGCCCATCCGGGCTTGAATTCGGGCCGCGCCGTGAGCAGCACCAGCAGCCGGGCCGCCACCAGTTGCTCCAGCATCAGCCGCACGAACTCCAGCGACGACGGATCGATCCAATGCACGTCTTCGACGACTACGAGAACCGGCTGAAGATGCGTCTTCTTTTCGATCATCGCGACGAGCACATCGAGGGTTCGCCGTTTAAAGGAAGGGGAGGAAGCGTCGATCGCCGGATACCGCTCGGCCGTCGGAATCCCAAGCAAGGTCGTGAGCACGAGGATCGTCTCCTCAACATCGACACCGAACGCGCCGAGCCCGGCCTCCAGCCGTCTGACATCGGAAGCGATGAGCGCCTTGGGATCCAGGTCAAAGGCGCGTTGCAGCCGTTGTATCACCGGCCAGAACGGGCTGTCGCGATAGTACGGGGAACAGTGCAACGAAACGACCTCATGCGCGTCCGCACTGATGCTGTCGCGGAACGCCCGCAGCAGGCGAGACTTTCCAATCCCCGGCTCCCCAGTCAGCAGCACGCAGCGCATTTCCCCATCGGCGCTCTGCGTCCAGCGCTGCCGAAGCATGTCGATTTCGGCCGTCCGGCCGATGAGCGGCGTCATCCCGTGGGCCGCCCTGATTTCGAAGCGGTCTACAGCGTCTGTCTGCGCCAGCACGCGATGGACCTGGACAGGACCGGAGATACCCTTCAACTCGCGCCTGCCAAGGCTTTCAAGCAAAAACGATCCTTGGATCAACCGCTCGGTGGCTGGGCCGACGACGATCGCGTCGGGCGGAGCCAGAGATTGCAGCCTAGCAGCGACGATTGGGGTCTCCCCGACGACTGCCTGCCGATTCAGCGAGGATCCGGCGCCGATTTCGCCGGCGACGACCAGACCCGTCTCGATCCCGACACGCACCTGCAGACGCACGCCGTCCTCGGCTTCTATATGATCATTAGCCTGACGAAGAGCTGAGATGACAGCGAGACCAGCGACTACCGCGCGCACGGCATCGTCTTCATGCGCGTGAGGGTAGCCGAAATAGACGAGTACTCCGTCACCAATATATTGCGCGATATGGCCCTCATGGGCATCGATCGCGCTTGCGCAGACTTGGTGAAAGACCCTGAGCACGCGTCGCATGTCCTCCGGATCGAACCGCTCTGTTAGCGGCGTCGAGTCGATCAGGTCGACGAACATCACGGTGAGCTGTCGCCTCTCAGCCTCGAGGGCTCCGGCCGCAGAAGACGGAGGCTGTTCCTGCCGCTCTAATTCGCGTTCGCGAGATGGAGTCCGTGCGTCGGTCAGCGCCGCGAGCGCTTTCAGCAGCCGCTTCCGATCGCCCAGAGGCAGACCAAGCTCTTTTAAGTCCTGTTCCGAGAGGTCGCCAAGCACATCCCAGTCGATCCCGTGCGAGGCGAACGTCGCAGCGTGCCCACCGAGCCCAACCTGCACCAGCCATCTCGTCAGATCGTCGGCCATCGCGTGATCTCTTGTCGAACCACCACACCACCAACGCGTGTCGTCTCGATCCACTCCATCGCGGTTCTTTGCCTGCCATGGATCCTCCTGTTTGATGTACCAACGAGACGAGCACGCCGCACAAACAATGTGTGCAGCCTCCTCTCCGGCAGCGTGGAGTGTGTGCAACTCATTGAGCAGGCCGCGCACTTGATATCCGCGAGCCTTACCTAGTGTAGTCACTGTGCCGCCGCAGTAAACCTGGGAAGCGATGGAAAATCCTGGCGCCTTCACCCAACGTTCGCAATTGGCCCGGGCGTTGCCCTCTTGGCGGTCGGCCGCACCCGTGGACAGAGCGGCCGCCGATGGGTCGGGTTTCATTCGACTGGTTGCTCGCTCGTCTTGCTGTCAGTGTCGTCGATCGGAAGTTCCTTCCGGCAATTGCGTCGGGGCACTATGCTTTTCATCAAGTGGGGTGCGAGGCTAAGCTCGCGAACGGCTACCGGATAGGTGCGTAGATGCCGATCGATCCCACGCGCCGAGGTCGTTCTTGTCGACAGTTCGGCGCGAGGCTTCTTGGTACGGCAGCGCGTCGTCGCGCGGGCGCGCGATGGATTAACTCTTCAAGGAGGCAGCGTCATGGGCGAGTTTGCGATTCAGGAATTTCGCGGGAGGCTGATCGGTCCGTCAGACAAGGACTACGACGAGGCGCGAGCGCTGTACAACGGCATGATCGATAAGCGGCCCAAGGTGATCGCTCGCTGCACCGACGCCGCCGATGTCATAGCGGCGGTCAACTACGCGCGCGAAAACAAACTGCTTCTCGCAATCCGCGGAGGCGGACACAACGGTCCCGGTTTGGGCAGTTGCGACGGTGGGCTGGTCGTCGACCTGTCGCAGATGCGCAGCGTGCGCGTCGACCCAGCGAGCCGCACCGTGCGTGTCGATCCAGGCTGCACTGCAGCGGATGTCGATCACGCGACCCACGCCTTTGGCCTCGCCGTACCACTCGGCATCGTCGGCAGCACGGGGGTCGCAGGTCTGACCTTGGGCGGAGGAACCGGCTACCTCACGCGCAAGCACGGCCTCACGGTGGACAATTTGGTAGAGGTGGATGTGGTGCTGGCCGACGGCTCTTTTGTCACCGCTAACAAGGACAAGCACGTTGACCTCTTCTGGGCGGTGCGCGGTGGCGGCGGAAACTTCGGCGTGGTCACAAGTTTTCTATTTCAGGCCCACCCAGCCAAAATGGTGTTCGCCGGTCCGATCTTCTGGGACGCCAAGGAAGCCAGGCAAGTTATGGCGATGTACCGCGACTTCATCCCACACGCCCCCGAAGAGCTTGGTCTCTTTGTCGGCCTCAAAACTGTGCCTCCAACCGATCCCTTCCCTAAGGAGCACTGGAACAAACGCGCCTGTGCTCTGATCGGTGCTTTCAACGGGCCGATCGCAGAGGGTCAGCAGCTCATGACCTCGCTGCTCGAGAAACTGCCCACCCCGCTGTTCAACTGGATGGGCGAGATGCCGTGGACTGCCATCAACACGCTGTTCGACCCGTTCTTCCCTAAGGGCTTGCAGTGGTACTGGAAGGGCGACTTCGTCAAGGCGCTGCCTGACGAGGCGATCGACGTGCATATCGCCAACGCGCTCGAAGCACCGACCCCCTTCTGCCTGATGCACCTTTACCCCATAGACGGCGCCGTTCGGCGGGTCGCCAAGGATGCCACGCCGTGGAGCGCGCGGGACGCGTCATTTTCGATGGTAATTGCGGCTGTCAGCCCGGATCCCAAGGACGCCGAGGCGCTTAAGACCTGGGGCCGTGCCTACTGGGGGGCTATCCACCCGTTCAATCTGGAAGGCGCCTACGTGAACTTCCTGGACGCCGACGAGGCCGAGAACCGAGTCGAACTGAGCTACGGCGAGAACTACACGCGCCTTGCCTCGATCAAGGCGAAGTACGATCCCAATAACCTGTTCCGAGTCAACCAGAACATTAAACCGAAAGCGTGAAAATTTAAGCGCGCGGCCTCGCGCGCCCGCGCCGCGTCGCGGGATTCAGCGCGAACATGCTGCGGACATTGCCGTCGTCGTTGCCGGGTGACTTGCTTGTGTCGCGCACGTTTGAAGAGCGTCCACGTCGCGCGAAACTGATCAGCGCGACGCGTGAATCAGATCGGGGCTAACCGAACTCCGCGGGGTTCACGTTCCCCGCACTCAAGGTTCCTGGACCTCCCCGGTGCGCGCAAGCTACGCGAAACAGTTCGCGAGAGTCCGCTTCGGAGCGATCCTAAGCTGGTACGTCGACGTCCGTTCCTGGCCCAGAGTGTGTCAAAACGGCTGGCGACTGGGAATTGACGAAACCTGTCTCGGCGCAGGTCACGGCTTTTCGATTGCGGCAACCCAAACGTCAAATCACGGTCGAACACATCGCAAAGGGTCAACAACCCCGTACGGGCATCACGCCCTCATCGCCTTCATAACCGCTTCTGAACCGAGTAGCTTGATCGCCCGCTTCATGTTGTACGCCAGCACGTGCAAGCTCATCTCCGTGCTCACCCGCCCGATGGTCCGTGTCAGGAAATGAGTGGCACCCATCCATGCCTTGATCGTGCCGAACGGGTGCTCGACAGTCTGTCGCCGGATGCGCATCATCTCAGGCGCATGATCAAGTCGCACCTGCATCTCATCAAGAACAGCTTCGTGTTCCCAGCGCGTCACGCGACGTTGAGGGCCCGGCGTGCAGTCCCCTTTGAGCGGACATTGCTGGCAATTCGAACTCCAGTACTTACTGATCTTCAGGCCGCGCTCAACGGTCGAGAATCGCCAGATGAGCCGCTCGCCGGCCGGGCACCGATATTCATTCGTCTGGGCGTTGTAAATGAAGTCATCCTTGCCGAAGCGGCCGTGAGCCGTTGCGCTCGATGTCACCGTCTTCGGAACGAACACGCTTATCCCAGCCTCATGGCATGCGAGTATCTCCTCGCTCTTGTAGTAGCCGCGATCCGCAACTGCGGTGAGCTTGTCGACACCCATCTCTGCACGGGCAAGCTTCGCCATCGACGTCAACCGATCACGATCAATGCCATCATTAGTAACGACGTGCGCGACGATCAAATGGTGCTTCGTGTCCACCGCCGTCTGGACGTTGTAGCCGACGACTCCCGTTCCTCGTGTCTTCATCGAACGGGCATCCGGATCCGTGAGCGATACCTGTTTGTCGGGTGCCGCGTTGAGTTGGACCTCGATCTCCTTGAGGCTTCGCATCTGTTCCTTCAAGGCCGCAATCTTGTCCTGCAGTCGCGCTGTTCTGGCCGTCGCAATTGCAGGCTCCTGACGATCCGCTGTGTCCATTGCCTCGAGATAGCGAGCGATACTTGACTCGATGTCGCGCATGCGTCGTTCGAGCTTGGCGCTCGTGAAATTGCGGTCGCGGTGGTTCACCGCCTTGAACTTGCTGCCGTCGATCGCAACGATCGCTTCGGCGAAGAGGTCCAGACGCTGGCATAGCACGACGAACTGACGGCAGACGCTGCGGATCGCTTTGCCGTTGTCTTTACGGAACCGCGCAATGGTCTTGAAGTCCGGCGCCAGGCGTCCGGTGAGCCACATCAGTTCGACGTTGCGCTGGGCCTCGCGTTCAAGGCGACGGCTGGATTGAATACGGTTCAGGTAACCGTAGATATAGATCTTGAGCATCACCTCCGGATGATACGAAGGCCGGCCGGTCAGCGCTGGCTCAACACCTTCAAACCCGAGCTTCTGAAGATCGAGCTCATCCACAAAGACATCCACCACGCGCACAGGATTGGTGTCGGTCACGTAGTCATCAAGCGCTTCGGGAAGGAGAAAGCGTTTGCACGAATGGCCGGATAAACTGGGCATGCAGCAACACTACCTTGTGGCCAAGCGACTGAATCTTACGTGCCCACCAGTGAGCGCTTCCACAAGCCTCAAGGGCCACTCGACCCGGAGGGCGTTGGGCCAGAAATGCGATCAGATCGTCGCGTCCGAACCGGCGATTGGCAACCTCACCGGTTTGTGCATCGACCCAGTACATCTGGAATACCCGCTTTGCAACATCCAGTCCATAAGTCGTAACATTCATTTGGGGCCTCCGTTCCTCAAGTGGACGTGTCGAAACTCCACTCTGGCACATTGATGCCGTTCGGTTCTGGAGGCCCTCAATCATGCCCACGTCCCCGAGGGGAGGGCGGTGTCCATTCCATCTGGGCCGGGCGTTGCCCTCCGGGCGGTCAGCCGCACCCGACCCTCGCAGCCTTGCCTCGCTCAATCCGTTCTACGCTTCCACATCCATGCAATGGAGGCCGGCATCGAAGGCGCTGAGTGGGATGACGCACTTCGTCATGCCGAAGCTCTCGAGGCGTTCATGCAGGCCGAGCCTTTGCCATGGGCAGCTCTGCTCGTTCGACGCGTGCGCCTCGTTGCGGAGGCAGCACATGGCACAGACGTCGCCAGCACGCGAGCTCGACTTCGATGCCTGCGCGACGAGCTGCTTGCCGCGGGATTAGGGTCTGCTCTTCATGTAATCGATGCGGCGCTGGAACAGATAAGCGACAAGCCGGCAAATGGGCAGCTCGCGGGGTGAAGTTCATTTGCCCCACGTGCGGTCGTAGCTCCTCAGCGACCTGGACATCGTTCAAGGCGACGAAGAGCCGTGAGCACCGCGACCCGGATTCACCTCGCGGAATGCATAGGAGGCTAAGGCTTGACGAACTTCAGCGTCATGCGATCCGATTCTCCTATAGCGGCATAGCTTGACCGATCGACGTCGCCCCCTTCGTATGTCGGCGGCAGCGACCACACGCCGTGCGGATGGTCCGTTGTATCCTTTGGATTCGCATTGATCTCGCTGCGCGCAACGAGCTTAAAACCGGCCGCTTGCGCGTGCTCGATGACGAAAGCCTCAGTCACATAGCCAGAATCGATCATTTGCTGCACGGTTGTTCCCGGCCGCGCGCGATGCTCCTCGACGCCAAGTTCGCCACCATGCTTCAACGCGCCGTAAAATGCGCCCAGGTTGGCATCGATTTGTCCGTCCTTGATCCAATTATGGATATTCCGAAACGTTAATACGCGGTCGAACCGGTCATGGGCGTCGAAGCCGGCGAACTGACCTGCATGCAATGTGCCGACGACTACTTTTCCATACACCGCTGGCGCGTCCGCAAGCTTGCGCCGATAGGCGGCATCAGTGACATAGTCCTCTGCGGCAAGATCAGCGGACGTGCTGAGATATTGCGCCTCGCAGAGCAGACCTGCGTCGTGCAGGTATGGCGCAAGAATGTCCGTGTACCATCCGCCACCCGGCGCGATTTCGAGCACCGCTTGCGCCGGATAGACGTCGAAGAAGAGCAGCGTTTCTCGCGGATGGCGATAAACGTCGCGTGCACGCGCCTTATCGCTGCGCTGCGGTCCGGAGATGGCGGCGTCGAGCGACGTCGTGCCCGCCCTCTGCGACTGCCAATCATGGGACGAATTCTGCGAATCCACGGAAGAGGAAGCGCATCCTGTCAGCATGAGCGCCAGGCACGCGGCCCGCGTGACGGCGCGCGCCCGGTCCGGTCGGTTGATTTTCATGAAATAAACGCCGGTTGGAGGTAGGAACCGCGACGAGCGATTCTTAGAGACTCTACCTCACGTAAGGCCGACCGGCGAGACAGGCACCATCATGATTGAGTCGTACTTTCGCTATTTTGTGAAACGCCCGTGAGCGCGAAGCAGTGCCTAACCGTGCTGCGCTCAGGCAAGCAGAGCATGCGCGATGTAGCCGCCCTTCATCTCGCTCTGCGCGATCCCGCTAAAGTATGGATTTTGACCAAGCGCCCGCGAGCTTTCCACATCAGTTTGCTCGATGCCTCGGCGAAGTCGCAGGCAGGCTCCTCAGCCGAAGCACCGCTGTAACACGCCCAGCATGCCCACCCAGCCTTGGCCGAACATGCTGGATGAAACGCGCACGAATCAAGCACAGTCAGCGGTGTTTCATGATGCATGAGTCATGGTTCCCTTAGTTGTCCAGTGAATGAGATCGTAGACCGTCGTGATGTTGACGCCCGGCCCAGGGTCGAAACCACTGCGGGTCGTCTCATTCTCTGGTTTCCACGAAGGGTCCTGGAAGAGATAAGACATATGGTCGGGCGCACCGAATGGCCAAACCGGAATGCCGCTACTGAAAACTCTACGGGCAGGTATGCCTGACCCCGATGAGGGACATAGAAGTCGATTTGCGGCGCAGGACGATCGGTCGTCCCTGTGCCGATGAACACCTTGCTCCACGTCTCGGCTCCGACGATTCGCAGGAGATAGTCGTTGAGAACAAGATACTGATAGTTCCATCTGACGATGCACTGAGATTCGACGAACGCATCGTGAAACGACATCTGCCGCTGTCCCAGCAGCGGGTCGACGACCTTGTTGTGGAAGTTCAGGAAGACGGCGTGGATCTGGCACACGAGCGCATTTTCATCGTTGCGCGGGTCACCGATCAACGCCCGGCCCTCTACGTTGCGGAGCTATTCGCCGCGCCGTTCGGAATCGTCGGGATTCCGCCCCAATAGCATCCGAATGCCGCCTCCGTCGCGTTGCGCGTTCTTGTAAAGATACGGCTGATCGTCGGGACCACGGCCGTAGAGCGAGTCGAGGTCGAAACGCGGGGTTCGGAAATCTTCGGTTGCATCCGGGTCATTCAGTTTCTGAAGCGAACTATTCGGGTCGAAGGTCAGATCGTGATCGATGAACTGACCGAAGTACGTATATCCCGCTGGCAGTGTCGGATTCTCGTCGGGCGGCTCAGGGGCGCCATATAGGATGTCGAGCAAAGTGTTCGGGGCGCCCTGCCGATTGAATGGAACGCTGCCTTCGACGACGTGCGGTCCCTCGCGGACAATATTGAATTCGTCCGGATCGGGGTCCGCCGACGTTCGAAGATGGGCCGTCTCCAGTTGTATCAGTTCCTTCGACAGCGTGAGCAGATCGCCCCTGTCGTATGTCTCGCGATGCAGTGTTCGAAACATACGACCAAACCGCGCTCCGCTGATACTCGATGAGCTAACGTTATGAAGACCTCGTACAAAGCCATGTGATCCAGCCATAGTTCCTCCAATGAAAATCCTATGAAAAGGACTCCTATCCGTCGAATAGTCTTCCATCGGCGTAGTTGACTGAATGTGATGTGTAGCGGCGAGGCCCTTCACGGGCCTTTACATATTGCTTCCTCATGCGGCCTGAAGTATAGAAGTCGACTGACGTGTCGCAAGGAAGACAGACAGACATATTGACTGCCCTTTCCGCCAAAAGGACACTCAGGCGTCGTTCATGTATTCGCTCACTTAGAACGCCTACAGAATCGATTTCGCAATGAACAACTACCTAACACTCAGCGTCACATTCGCGACCATTTGGGCAAGCGATGTCGATCAGGATAGCGGGACAATCTGCATGCGGATGACTCCTTTTCTGTCTTCGGCTGCTGCCTTGGAGCAACACAATGAGCGTCACCCGCACAGAGCCTTAAATACCGTTCGCCTCGGGAGCTTCGGCGAGCCGCTGCGACAACAAGGGAATTCCCTCGGGGACAGGCTCCGCAACGGTGCGCAAGCCAATGGCAGAGGAAACATCGTTCACGGTGCCCTCCTGTCAACGCGTACGATGCAAAAGGAATACGCCCAAACAGCGTTCTGGAGTAGTTGACGATCGCGGGAACGGGACGATTATCTTGAGCCATGCGAAGGGGCAACCGGAAGGGTCGCGACGCTCTCTGACTGTTTTCGTACGCCAGTAGCAGCTGGCCGATGGGCTGTGGCGAGCTGTGGCACGGATTAGTACGTCAGGATTGTCCGGGAGACTTCCGTTGAGGATGGCCAGGCTGACATCGCCACTGTCCGCCATAGTTTGTCCGATTTACGCCCGCATGCTTATAGAAGCATAGGACCGCGCCAAGTTGCGCAGCCCATTACGGTGTGCGAAACACATCGTGCAGTGACCCGGGGGAGTCAATGAAACGCTACAGCAACGGCCATGTCTCTACGATACGACGACCGTTCGGACTGCTCCGACAACGGACTCGGGCCTTGGCATGCTCGTTGCCTTGGTAGCGACTCGGCGACGTCGTTCAAGCGCTTCACAATTGCGCACCCAGCGCGGATCGAAAGTGGGCGGCACAAACCAACGTCACTACGGTTTCACTTGCATCGAACGCAGACGGCATCTTTACTATAGTGAATATCCATATCTCAAAAGATGGGAAGGTCGAAGGGTATCCATCAGGAGGTGCGATATGAGATTCGTTGCATTGGTACTAGCTTTAATGGCGTTTTCAATGACGGCGCGCGCAGAACAGGGTGACGCAGAGGACCGTGCGCTCATGGACAAGGTTGCGTCGGAGGCTGGACTCCGCGCTGGCAATTCCACCCAGGGAAACACTAACCAAGGGACGATGAGCCCGCGCGAGTTGCCGCGAGATAAAAGCGAGCCATCGAAGGGCAGTCAATAATATCGCGGACATTGGCATGGAGAGAGAAACGGTCCCCTGACACGCTCGACACCAGGTTCGGCAGCGGAGCACCGGCCCCTGTGTAGCGACCGTGCAGAAGCAAGCAACCGTTGAGAACATAAGCTCCACCTTGGTAGCGCTAAGGCGCTCGCCGCAATAACGAGTCATTTCCGCACGTCGGAGGAGAAGATCATGGCGCAACCAAATCTGGCAACCGCACGGATGCCGAAGCACAGATTCCGCCGTACCCTTGCGACCGTCGCCTGGAGCGCTCTGGCAGCCGCGTGCGGGACGCAACAGGATACCGCCAAGGTCCAGGCTCCGCCCGTCGTGGCTTCGGCGCCACAGCCGACCACGCCGACGACACCGGCAGCTCCCGAAGTTTCATCGGGCTATCGGACTGGCATGGCAACCGTGTATGCCGGCCGTCACATGGCCGCAGCGGCGAATCCTCTCGCCACGGAGGCCGGACGCCAGATCCTGCGCCGTGGAGGATCTGCTATCGACGCCGCAATCGCGATGCAGGCCGTGCTGACGTTGGTGGAGCCGCAGGCCACCGGCATCGGAGGCGGCGCCTTCATCATGTATTGGGACGGCAAGCGCGTGCACGCCTATGACGGCCGTGAGACCGCGCCGGCCGATGCGACCGAAAACCTCTTCGTTCGCCCTGACGGCCAACCCATGGACTTTAGCGAAGGCCAGATTGGCGGACGCTCCGTGGGCACTCCAGGCGTGTTGCGGGCACTCGAACTGGCGCACGGTAAGCACGGCCGGCTTCCCTGGGCAACGCTTTTTGATCCCGCCATTCGATTAGCCGAGAAGGGCTTTCCGATCTCTCAGCGTCTTTATACGCAAGTGGCCGCTGACAAGTTCCTGTCCGGATCTCCACAGATGGCCGCGTATTTTCTGGACGCGCAAGGCAAAGCCAAACCGGTGGGAACGATCGTCCGCAATCCCGAACTGGCGCAGACACTCAAGCAGATCGCAGCTGGTGGCGCGAACGCGTTCTACGTGGGGTCCATCGCGCGCGATCTCGTCGCCCAGGTCAACAGCAGTGCAAATCCAGGCGCCCTGTCTCTTTCAGACTTGAGATCCTACCGGGCAAAGGAACGCTCTCCGTTATGCACCGACTACCAGCGCTGGCGAGTATGCGGCATGCCGCCGCCCTCTTCCGGCGGCATCGCCATAGCGCAGATTCTCGGCACTCTCGAGGCACTCGCAAAGCGGGATCCGCGCTATGCGCTCGCTTCGATGAGGCCGTTGCCCGTCACCACTCCTGCTCTGTTCGAAGCGCAGCCCGATGCCGTGCACGCGATCGCCGAGGCCGATCGCCTTGCCTACGCGGACCGAGGCATGTATGTGGCCGATTCCGACTTCGTGCAAGTCGACGTAGCCGGTCTCACGAACTCCCGCTACCTGGCGGACCGGGCGGCAATGATCAATGAAAAGAGCATGGGCAAGGCGCAACCTGGCGTGCCCGAGGGTACGAAGGTCGCCTTTGCGCCGGACCCCTCTCCGCTTCGGACTTCCACGTCGCAGATCGTCGCTGTCGATGACCGCGGAGGCGCGATTTCAATGACGACGACGATCGAATCGTACTTCGGCTCGCACCTCATGGTTCACGGCTTCCTGCTGAACAACCAACTCACCGACTTCTCATTTTTACCGACGGAAAACGGCAAAGCCATCGCTAATCGGGTAGCGCCGGGCAAGCGTCCCCGCTCGTCAATGGCGCCGACCCTTGTGTTCGATCGCGAAACTGGCCAGTTCCTTGCTGCCCTTGGCTCCCCTGGTGGATCGCAAATCATCGAGTACGTCTCGAAGACGCTCGTGGCGCTGCTCGACTGGAACATTGACGTGCAAACGGCCATCGGTATGGCCAACTTCGGCAGTCGCAACGGACCGACGGAGCTGGAGAGGGGGCTTGTCACACCAGTGTTGGCGGACGAACTGAAGGCTCGCGGTCACCAGGTGTCGCAGGTAGAAATGACGAGCGGTGTCCAGGCAATCATGCGGCAAGAGAGCGTCGATGGCCGCAAGGTTTGGGCCGGTGGTGCAGACCCTCGACGTGAAGGCATCGCACTCGGCGATTAAGGTGGGCTGCGGACAATCTCTCGGGCAACGACCGCGTGCGACCTCTGAGCGGCCCTGCGATCTCTTGAAATGAACGCTATCTCTCCGGTCCGGAACTGGGCCACCCATCACGCTGACGGGACGATCGATATGCGTCATGCGTACCTGATTCGTACGGCTTTGAACACAACCCCGGTTGTCGCTGGAGACGGATCTGCCAAACGTCCGAAGCGGGCCGGGAGCTACTTGATCTGTTGTGCCGGGGTCCACCACTGCCCGCCTACGCAACTCCGTCGATGCAGTCGCCGTGATCATGTCCGGGAAAGCGACTAATTTCCGATCGCAGATTGCGTACTAACGATCTTCGGTATCTGTGCGCCAAAGAGGTGCGCGCTGTCAGTGGGGCGGGACGACTGATCCTGCAATTTTTGGCTCGCCGGCGCTGTGGTGTGCTTTTACAGTAGCCGGTTGTTGACGTGTCAACGGCAAACAGTCTTTTGCAGGAGTCCGTTGAAGTCGCCGAACAAGTCCGCCTGCGGCCCCATACTCGCCGACAGTGATACCGCGTGGAAGGACGAGGCCAGTTCGTCTCAGCGAGAGTCGGCGCAAAGGCAATCGGAGGGTTCCAGTGAAATTAATCCGACAAGTGTTCCTGGCTCTTGGCATCCTGTCGACGCCGTTCGCTCACGCAGACCCAGTGAGGCTAGAGTTCGTTGTGAACCTCAAAACAGGTGAGCGAGGAATGCCCAATCAATATGACAAGCTGGAGCTTGGCGAAGGCAGCGGACGTTACGTCGCTTCGCTCAGGCAAAGCGGCAAGGTGACCAGCAAGGGCCTGCTTGAGGATGCAACGGTGCTTGATTGGGGGCTTCACGAAGTCCCGACTGAAGAGGTCGCCGCAGATGGCAGCAACGAGGCAGAACCGAATGGAGGTGGCCCGGGCTATCTGGTCTTTACCCTTCCGTCGGGTGACAAGCTCACCATGCGGTTACACATGCATCTTCAGTATGTTCCTGAGTCGCACGAAGCTCCGCGGCCCTTCATCTTTGGTCTCTGGCAGATCGTTGGCGCGAGTGGTAGTTTGAGCCACTTGCAGGGAACAGGGGTAATTCGCGTCGAGCGACGGTCAGCAGAAGAGCGCTTGTGGATCCTCGAGGGTGAAGTTGGCCGTGCGAAGACTGCCTCACAGTAGATGCTCCAGGACTTCCAGACCTTTTTCTACCGCTGTTGTCCTGCTCCAACCGCTCAAAGGTTCAACGTGCGCTCGGCACACGTGAAGTGCAGCCGTGCAGTTGTCGCGCATTCGCAAATCCGCTGAATGCGAAGTTCCAGCACTGTTGGTATTTCAACTGGGGCAAAAACGAGCGCGCTCTTTCGCGCTCGACTTAACCGGCATTCTTCCATCCGGCATTTACTCACCCGCCGTCGGATTAGCGGCGTTCGAGGCATCCTCGCTCACGCAACGCTCCAGGGCGCTGATTGCTTCCTCGGCTGCCGCTACTATTTCTGTGCACTCCCCATAATGTCGAGTGTGCTCCAGGCTTTTGCAGCCTCCATACCTTTTGACTTGCGCCAGATCGGTGCGAGCCTTCTTCAGTGCCGCATCCGGTGAACCGCTGTCCTCAACCAGTTTTGCGATATCGAAGATCGTGCCGGACTTCAGTTCCACATAGGTGGGACAGACCGGTTTCGATTGACCCTCCAGCACGAATCCGCCACAAGCAGCGAAGGCGAGCAGTCGTGCGACCCGACCAGTCAACTTGCACATAGCAACCTCCCGCTGCCCCAGCACCAATGAGCCCACATTCGGACTCCTTACGTCGAGAGTGAACAGCATCTGCGAAGCGCCAGGATTCATCACTACATCCGAGAATAGCTGGTTTATAGCCAGTTTCCAGAATACTTAGGCAATCGAAATAGAACCACTCGAATTCATGGGCGACCTGTTATCGCAGGCATGCCGAGCGCTGATGAATGGCTTCACGCTGACGTGGGGGATCCACGAACATTCCCGCTGGCACGCCGAACCCAGTTCGCCATTTCGAGCATTCCCTGCCCGGTCGCGACACCGCACCATGATAGAAAGAAATCTATCGATTGCTCCGGTGCCCGCAAAAGCGGACGGAGTAAAGTGGGACGAAGCGGTCTCGTATTCGGTGTACTACCGCGAAACGGATGCCGCTGCATTGACGCCGATCGGCTCCATGCGAGAGCGACGCTCTGGCGATTCCAGACAGGAATCCGGTTGCCCTCGGTTACCTTGCTCTTCGCAGTTCAACCAGCGCCGCAACGTAGCGC
Source organism: Paraburkholderia kirstenboschensis (assembly GCF_904848585.1). Lineage (GTDB taxonomy): Bacteria > Pseudomonadota > Gammaproteobacteria > Burkholderiales > Burkholderiaceae > Paraburkholderia > Paraburkholderia kirstenboschensis. The sequence continues at coordinate 8,949 of NZ_CAJHCR010000025.1, read as the reverse complement.
AGCTTCCCTGCTACATCCGAAAGATAGCCGCGCCCTCGCGCCACATCGAGGAAACTGCTTCCGGCATCGAATTTCAATGCCCACAGCCGCGGATCGACTGATTGACAGGTACGGTCCGCATGGCAACTGTGACAGGCACCAGCTAGCCTTTCTGATCCACCATGTTCAGAAGTCCGGAGGTTAGCGCGATTTACTCTGCGCGCCCCGTGCCGACAGTGCACGACGTCTGGCAATCTGTCGTCGCATCAGCCACCGATGATCTCGCCGGACCAGACATGATCGAACACGGCGCCTGCTTCTTTCTGAACTTTCCGGACCGTTTCAGCGTCGGGTGCTTCGTACTCGCAGATCATGTGCCTGCGATCAGACGAAACGACGCTGCGTTTCCACACGACACCATAAAGCTCGCTACACGGCGCTAACCGATCTTCGGCCACCGCCAGGTCTTCATCCGACTGAGGCATCGGAAAGCTGCGCTCCACCACAACGTGCGTCATTTCACATCTCCATTTCGACCGCTCATCCGTCAAGGCTAATGCGTACGCGTTGGCATTACCGTTGTAATCGTCGGGAACCGAGTTTGTAGACGCACGATTGCCGCGTCGCTCCGGCGACCCGGTACTCGATCGCTCAGCAATTCGCACAAGGACGCGATGTGGAGCTCGGCGCGCTCCACATCGCCTGCCGAGAGCGCCGATTCGAAGGATGGCCGTGGCAACGATCATTTCTGTCGTCGAATGCAAAGCGCTTGCCGCCGACAGCGCCTCGGTTGCATGAATGCCTGCCTTCCCGTTCCAGCTCCAGTCGAGGAAAAGAAGCGCTGCTTCATTCAGGGCACGACAGAGATGTCGTTTGTCGTCCGCCTGACGCAACCCGTCGAGGCCGTGAAAAATATGACTATGCGGATCGTCGCCTGCAAGACGCAGCCTTGCGATTTCGCCGATCACATTCGCGTACGGTGCCCCGGAGTCGCCGAGCTTCATCGCTGCTGCAGTGATCTCATCGGTCAGGCGACTGACTTCCTCGAAAGCTCCGCATTCGAGGTCGATAGTCGCGAGCCAGACGAGACATTGATATTCTCGCCAATGGTCGCCTGTGAGACGCGCTTGCGCCACAGCATCGGTCATCCTGGCACGTGCGAAGTCGATATTTCCATCAGTACGCGCGAGAAGCGCCTCGCCCCACATAAGCTCGACCACGCGCAAGTCGCAGACCTGCGCCATTGCGCCGGCTTCATGCAGAACGCTGCGGGCGCGAGAAAGGTCACGCTCCAGTTCAAGCAGGCACCGGCCGGTGTTGGCAAGCTGCTTGCAGCGCGTAATCGCATCCGCCCTGCGCGCTGCCGTCTCCGCTCTGATCGTCACGAGTCGCGTGCGCTCGACTTCGTTTGCCTGCTGTGTCAACCACGACAGACTGTGGAGTGCCTGGACCACGTCCGCATGAAGCGACAGCGCTTCCGCCTCCCGAATGGCCTGCTCGAGTTCTTCCTCGAGCGCGGCGGGCCGCCTGTCACCGGAACACGCGGCTGCCACGAGCCGCGCCGTCAGAAGCTGAATGTTGAGGCGCACGCGCTCACTTCCGGGCGCTATTGCGCGAGCGTGAGCGATCCCACGTTCAGCGACAGCGAGGGCTTCAGCAACTGCGAAAACCCGAAGACAGTGGTGGCTCGCTTCGACACATGCCCGCGCCGTCATCAGCGGGTCCTCGGCCAAGGTAGCGTGATGAACGACTGCGCCATGCAATTGCGGATCGTACCTGCTCGCTGCCAGCAACTGCCGGGCAATCTGATGATGCATTGCGCGCCTGTGCGGCTGTGAAAGCGTCTGGTACACCGTCTCACGCACCAGGTCATGTGCGAAATCGAACCCGCTCTGGTTGGGCGCGATCAAACCGCGGCGCTCGAGTCCCGTCAGGGACGCGAGAATGTCCTGAAGCGGCTTATCGGTCAGTTCGGCAAGTTGCTCCGGGGCGAAGCTACGGCCGATGGTCGCCGCGAAACAAAGCAGGTTTCGAGTCGGGTGATCCAGCACAGTGAGACGTTCTTCGATTAGCGTGGCGATAGACGGCGGCCAGTCGCCCCTCTCCGGTGTCGCGGCCCGAGTCAGTTCAACCAGATAGAGCGGATTACCACCGCTTTCACGCAACGCCCGCCCGGCCGACATGTTGTTGCCAAGTGCGGCAACGATCGTTTCGACATCAGCAGCAAGAAGCGGCCGCAACGGCACGCGATTGAGCTTGCCGTCGCGGGAAAGGGACTGAAGCAACATTCTCGCCCATGGGTTGTCGTCCACCTCCGCAATGCGGGCCGTCGCCACGAAAACGATCAATTGACCGCCGAGCCGTCGCAGAGCGAAATGAAGGAGCGCCGCCGACGCTTCATCCAGCCATTGAAGGTCATCGAGTACGATAGCGAGCCGCCGGTTGCAACTCAAGCGCTCAAGCAGTGCCATAACTCCTTCGAAGAACTGCTCGCGGTCTCCCTGATCGGGCTGGGTTCCGGGCATGGCTGCGGACGCCGCACTAACGAAAGGCGCGAGCGGTTCGCCGCATGCAATCACATCATTCGCTGCGACGGCGCGCAGTGCATCAATCCAGATCCCGTATGGCCGTATCATCTCGGCCTGATAACAGCGGCCACGCAGCATGACTGCACCCGAGATCGACGCCTGCTTTTCAAAATAGTCGAGCAAGCGCGTCTTGCCGATACCCGGTTCTCCACTGAGCAATGTCAGTTTGGGAGACGTTGGAGGCGCAGACAACAATGTGTCGAGCTCCGTGCACTCAGCGGTGCGCCCGACGAGCGGTGGCGGCGATGGGAATTGCTGATGCTCGACGCTGTTGCGAAGAGCGAGGTGGCTTATCGATTCGTCAACTCGGGTCATCGCGCGCTGTCCGAGCCTGAGATGCCGGATCAGATCGTCGAGCGTCGCACTCGCGGATGCTCCCAGTTCACGGCGCATAAGCGCCCGCGCATAATCATGGTGATGCTCGGCGTCGGTGTGCCGGCCGGCACCATGCAAAAGGCCAATTAGCGTAGCATGCGCGGCTTCGTCGAGTGGATCGGCCTCAACCAGTTCCCGCCCGCGCTGCAAGGCAGCCGGCTCGTCGCCGTTCATCTTCGCGACGAGGGCGCGAAGCACCGTTTTGCGCATGTGGCCGAAGCTCTCGCGCTGAGCGACGCACCAGTTGTGGAACCGATAACACGAGGGAAGATCCAGTCCGCTGATGAACTCGCCTCGCAACAGCGTTGCGGCTTCCTCTAGCGTGGACAGCGGCATCGACTCGGCTCCCGATGCGAGTAGCGACTGCACCTTCGCCGTATCGATGCACGCATCGGCAGCATCGAAAGCCACATGAGTCCGACTGGCTACGATCCGCTTGTGCGACGCATCGTCGAGCAACGGTCGCAGCTTGCTCAGGCTCCAGCGCAGCGCGGCGCGAGGATCGTCAGGGCCGTCCCAGAGTAGATCGCATAAGGACGATCTCGCGACTGCACCTTCGGACATTACAAGGTAGGCCAACAAGGCACGCGTGCGCCGCGAAGCGGGCAATGTCACTCTTGCACCATCGCGCCTGAGTTCGATTTCGCCAAGCAGGCGAATAGTCAAAGAGCCGCATACGCTGTCGGCCATGCCGTCGGTTAACACGCTGCCTCCAACGATCAATACAACGTTCCCGGCGCAGCCTGACGCTATCGCCACCGCAGCGGCGTCAATCAGAGAGTCGTCCATTCCCAGATTACTACCAGATCGCAGGGCTCCGCCACCGGGATTCGGTCTCATGTGAAGGCTTCGGAGAACCAGATCGTGCGTGGCCTACCAGAGGAGGTGATCGTGGCTTTCGTGCACAAAGATCTCAGCGAATACATCGAGCGGGCTTCTTACCGGCCGGTTGAAGTGGAAGCGCGGGTCGCGCTAACCGAAGCGGATGTGCTTCGACTGTATGAAATGCTCGCCGAAAACCCGCTCACCGCGGAGCACATTGCGAGGCAATCGGGTACGGATCTGCGCCGCCTCAGCGATTGGCTGACGATGCAAACCGCTCGCGGGCATCTTCAGTACGACGCGGCCAGCCAGCGTTTCTGGATGGGCCACGGGGAGGCGTGCGCGATCGCAAAAGATCCATCACGAGCCTTCATGATTCAGGCATTCGCTGCCTGGCGCAGCAGCCGATTACAGGCAAGGTGATCACCGTTGTCGCGCTCGTCGACCGCAAATTTTGCTGACCGGAGCCGATATGAAGCTAGCACGCAGTTTGAACGCCTTTGCTAGCGGCGACTGTTCCTCGGAAACCGGGGCGTTCGTCGAAGGCTTCGCGAACGACTGCTTGCCAGGAGTGAGCGGTCCGACCGGCGCTGGCGCACAAACGTCGGCTCGGGCGGAAACGCGGCGTTGGTGTCCTCGGCTCCGACGCCGCAGTTCGGCGTTTGTGAAGATTTGCGTAAGGGCGAGTCGCGTGAATGCCCCGCCCGTCGGGTTCGGAGTATTGCGGGCGCCTTAGCGCAGCCGGAGGATATGTGAATAGTCGACGCATTCCCCGCGGCCATATCGAAGCCGCGGGGCCGCGCTCTTCTCCTCGCTACCCCGATCACGCCTGTTGTTTGGTGACGTGTGAAAGAATACGCCTACGCTGAAGCCCGCCCCTTACGCAAACAGACGGACAAAAGAGCCTCTTTTCGTGAAAGATGGGACGAAGTTTGAACAGCGGTCATCCTCATGGGGAGTGCGGAGCCAGGGCGATCCTCCCGACCAGCGGCGAATCCCGCCAATCAATTGCCTTCTGACAACTTGCGGACGGCGTCCTCAGTCTGGATCGTCGACGTGCCTCGTCGCCAGCGGCACGCGAGCGTGGCGCGGCATCGTGCAGAAGCCCGCCGTAGATTTTTCTTTTGCGTCATGGCCTCGATCGTGCTCATGAACTCGCGCACCTGCGTGGCACCCCATTCGATGAAGGTCGTCGAGTTCGGCGCCCTTTCAGAACAGCGACGTCTGACGCGGATCGCGCGCGGGCGGTCGCGAGGCGGTGACCGCCTTGCGCCTGCGTGCGGATGCGCGCCGCTGTGTGACGCGGCGTAAATGCGCGATCAGGGAGACGGTGTGCGTACCCGCCATAAGTGCGAGCGCAAAGTGTCCGATGTCTCCCGGCGCGCTCGGGCGATAGGCGCGCAGCGACGGCCGCAGTGCAAGGCGCCGGGCGCGGGCGATCAACTGGCCGCGGCTCATACCGGGCCAGCAATCCGCGACGAACTGGCGGACGATGGCGGGCAGTGACTCGGGGGCGACGTCGCCGGGCAACGCCAGGGCAACGAGTTCAAATGCATCAGCCATCGTAGGACACTCTCCTTCTCCAACGTCGTGTGAAGCAGGCTGGCAGACACACTTGCCTATGGGCTCGCGAACCCGCCTCTGCCATCCGGTTCGGATCTTGCCACAAGTCGCGATATGAATACCGCCGCCATCCAGGCCTGATCATCCACTACGGTTTGCGCCACCGCCTTGATGTTGCAGGAGGTGCCAGTGCCTGCCAACGCTTCGGAACTCTGTGCACGACTCACCGCCGCGCTGGATCACAGCACAAACATTGAAGCTTTGCTCACAATCGTCATCTGACTGGGACGGGGAAACGATGGCAACCCTCCATCTGGCGAACGCATGCGAATGGGGCGCACCAGTTCCGAAAGTTGCATTTCACAAAAGGTGAGCTAGAATCAGGTGCATTCCTCACCAACGTGTTGCTCACCATGCAAATGCAAAGCTGGGTAGGAACGATCGAGCGTGAATGGCATCAGTTGCGCCTCGCTGACCCTACTCTGGATGTCGAGAAGTTTTCCCGTCACGTCATCGCGGCCAACAAGACCGGGTTTCTGTCGCCCGAGTCGCTCGCCGCGATCGCCAATGCTCTTCTCACCAGCACGCTCAATCGCGCGCCGCATCTCGGCCGCTGGTTGCTTGAGTGCATTGGTGCTAACCGGCATCCCGCCTGGCGGATGGCAATGGCCATTTCTCTCGTCACACCGACCGGAGGCGAGGCGGACCTTGAGAGAGGTAATGCCATCTTCGAAGACGTGATGAAGGATGAGACCGCGGACGGCCATCTTCGCGGCATGGCCGCTGCAGCGCTGGCCGATAGCGCACGCCTCGGGCGGGGCATGCCGGCCGATACGAGCCGCGCGCTCACGCTCTACGAGCAGGCCATCACACTGGGCCACAAGGCCTCAGCATACAATCTCGGGCTTCACTGGGAGGGCGCGTGGGGTGCCGAAGAGAAGAGCGTCACTCAGGACCGCACAAAGGCCATACAGAGCTATCGGCGCGGCGGGGGTGACATGCGTTGCCAACGCCGTCTGGCAGCGCTACGGTGAAGGTGCCGTACCGCCCGCCGGACGAGACGGAGGTCGAGGTTAAGAGGTGAAGCCGCGTTGAGCTGGGCGCAGATACGCCGGCAGGCAAAGTGGTGCGAGTGTCAGTCCCCAGATCGAAGCGGTCAGATCCCTACGTAGTCAGCACCTCACGTTCTGTCGGACGCATTCGTGATGACACAGGCAGTGTCACCAAGTGTCACTATCCGCGACCTCTTCCCTTGGAACTTGCGTCAGGCATTGGCGACATCCGCCACTCGATGGACGCTGTCATCAATGGCTAGCGGCGACAGTACAGCACAGACACTCTCCGTTCTTCGTGATACGAGGACGCGCATTATCCGAATGCAGGTCCTCGCGAAATGCAAAGTGAGAAAATAACCGCGCCGACCGGCGAGCAGGCTTTCCCGATTGATCGATACCGGCGATGCGAATCGGCAAGCTGGTGTATGCGCTGCCCTGGTGCTTCGGAGATCGGCAGATCTCGTGCATCACTGATGGCACGTTCGCAAGAAATGCCTGGTAGGCCGAATCATTCCGGGCGGCAGAAGTTCAGCCCGACTTTCGAGGAGCTGACTGACCAGCCAGCCCCCGTTCGCTAACCACCGACGGATCAACCGCCGGCCGCGCTTTGCGTTGAACGTGAGAGAGCCGGCGCATCAATCTTCGATCGCCAGCCTGATATCTGACGATTTCGTGTGACCGGCAAAAGGCTGAGGCTGACTATGCATTGCTTTACAGAGCAGCATCACCAGATCGCGACCGGAGAGCGCGGACGTTAACCAGTACCACACTATGGCCGGATTCTCCCCGTGTGTTTTCGCGCTATCGCGTCGTTCGGCATCCGATGCCAGCATCACGTCATCTATAATCGCACTCAGCACACCAGTGATCGCATGGAGCCCTACTATATGAGTCAAACCCGCGGACGATATGCGGGATCTCGGGACAGCGGCCAGCGCCAACCTCGTCACGTCAAACAGTCCCAGCCGAAGCGGCCGAGGCCGCCGTACGTCAATGCACCTGCCCGGGACTCTGCCCAGACTGCCTCCATTTTCAAGACACGATCGTTCCAGTTTCTGGTGGATACGGTAGGCGCGGAGAATATCGCGCTGGGACTGGGATCGAACATGGCGCGAGTGGCCGAGCTGACGAAGGGTGAAAGGTTCACGCCCGAGACTGCCTTTCACATGGAAACCACGCTTGGTTTGCCTCACGGTTTCTTTGACCAGCCCAATCCTGCGCTTGCGCCCGAAACCATCGCCCGCCTGAAATCACCGCTCGATTTCGTCCTGGCCGACGACGAACCGGAAGCAGTGTCGGAAACACCCATGCCGCCTTCCGCCGTTCACGGCGGCCAGCAACCATATCCTGCAGACAGTTTGTCGGGGGAAGCGCAGATGCCGAAAAAAGCGACGGGCGGCTCGCCCAGGGCCGTCAGAAACAGTCGAAGCCAGATGGCCGCACCGCCTGCCCCACGTGCGCCGCGAAAAGGTTCACCTTCGAAACCCCAGAAATCTGTCGGGGGAAACCAGCAGCGACCACTCGCGTTAGACGACAGCGGTGACGTAGAGAAAATTCGGCGCGCGAACCTCCATGTTTTGACGGCCCGTAACGGATCGAAAGCAAGACTCGGTGTGGTCATGGAAATGAGCGGATCCAACATGGCCCACCGGCTGTATGGCAAAAAACGGCTCGACAGTGTTGAAGCAAACCGTTTCACCGAACGACTTGGTTTGCCAGCTGGCTGGCTGGACACGCCGCGTTTGGAAGCCGACATCCCGGAGTCGGTGTCGCGATTGCTCACGCCCGCCGCGCGCGGCCGTGCATCCGTTGAAAAGAAGGAGCCACGACCGGGCGCAACGGAAGGTCACGCGCCGGGCAAGCGCACGGATGCGACGGCGAACGCGGCGCACGCGCGGGCGAACGTCCGGACCGGTGCGGAAGACCCCGCATCGGCTTTTGCGGACGGCGCGACAGAAAAAGAGACGACCGTCGCCAGCCAGCACGATCATGTCGCCGATGCCCCCGACGGGCCTGCCGCTCGCGTATCTGGCGAAGATGACGGCGGCGAATTGCCCGCAGTCATATCGCCACCCACACCGACAACCACCGCGGCAACCACGCCAGCCACCACCGGGTCGTTCAGGACTGCCGCAACGCCGCAGCCATCGCCCGGGACGCTACCTCCGTCCGTGACAAGCCTGGACCATCTTCACGGCATTGCGCCGATCGCGGAAGCACTGCTCAAGACGCTGGCAGGCAAGGCACGCACGGGCCGGCTGGATGAGCTGAAGGCGCTCGAGCTTTTGCACCAGGCAGTCCTGCTGTGAGTCGTCGGTCGTAGGACGTAATGAATCTGTCACCGGCCCTCGCCAGTAGCCGCGGGCCAGAACGCGCGCGAGTTGACACTTTTATGTCCCTTCGAATCGGCATAAAAGTGTCAACTCGCATATGTCCGTATTAAATTTGCCAACTCGCCTCCTACACTTCGAATCCCGTCCTTAGGAGGCTGACCTCATGGCGGATACCCTTCAGGTCACCAGGCCGATCGCGCTTGGCCGTCCACGCGGCGCACATCGATTTGAAGC
>NZ_CAJHCR010000024.1 GCF_904848585.1 Paraburkholderia kirstenboschensis | reverse complement strand
TTCGATCTGCTTGCGCGTTGCCTTCGGCTTGTAGACCGGCAGCGGTTCGTACGTATCGATGTCGAATTCGATTTCGGCGACCTGCACGTCGATCGGCAAGTCGACCAGCACCGGTCCCGGGCGGCCCGAGCGCATCAGATGGAAAGCCTGCTGGAACACGCGCGGCACGAGCGCCGGCTCGCGCACGGTCACGGCCCACTTGGTGACGGGCTTCGCAATCGATTCGATGTCGACGGCCTGGAAGTCTTCTTTGTACAGGCGGGCGCGCGGCGCTTGTCCCGTGATAGCCAGAATAGGGATCGAGTCGGCCTGAGCGGAATACAAGCCGGTGATCATGTCGGTGCCGGCAGGGCCCGACGTGCCGATGCACACGCCGATATTGCCGGGCTGCGCGCGGGTATAACCTTCGGCCATGTGCGAAGCGCCCTCGACATGGCGCGCGAGCACGTGGCTGATGTTGCCCGCGCGGCGCATCGCCGAGTAGAACGGGTTGATCGCGGCGCCCGGCACACCGAACGCTGCATCGATTCCTTCTTTCGCCAACACTAAAACAGCTGCGTCAACCGCTCTCATCCTTGCCATGATCGTATCCTTCAGTTATTTCGGTGACGAACTCCGCCTCATCGATACTTTATTACTACGCTTTAGTTCGCATAAGGCCAGTAAGAATCGCATGAGTCGGTATCAAATGTATTGAATCGATCTAAGGTCAGAGAAAGGTTCAGTCCGGTCTCAAGTAGCTGATGTCCTCGTCAACGTGGATCAACCGCGCTTGAAACGTGACGATTGCGACCTCAAAAATCGCATTCCAGGCGGACGCCGCCCCAACGGACCGATGGCGCTTGAACGTTTCGGAGTCGCTGTCAACGATTGCTGACGACTCTGTGGGCTGGCCGCGCGAGATCGAATAGGTGGCGACGAGTGTCGGACGTCCGGCCTGGCAATCGCCAACCTTCGGCTTTGACATGCGGATGCACGGGAAGAGAACGGCATACCCGAAGTATGGCAATGCCATTCACTACCAATCACACGTCAGCCGCATCGCACACAGCCACTCCTGCGGGCGGGCGCAAAGCCAACCGTCCGGGCGATACCAGGTCAATGATGCAGAGTCGGGATCATCCACGACAGCACGTGCTGTTGCAGAATCACGAGCAGACCGAGAAGGAACGTCAGAAATATGCTATGCCAGAAGGTACGTGCGAAAACGATGCCTTCCTTTCCCTTCAATTCCGTCGTTGAAACGCCAGTCGCGATGTTTTGCGGCGAAATCATCTTCCCCATTACCCCGCCCGACGAGTTGGTTGCCGCCATCAAGATTGGATCAAACCCCAGTTGCCGGGCCGCCACAACCTGCAAGTTGCCAAACAGCGCATTGCCCGACGTATCGCTTCCCGAGAGAAACACCGCTATCCAGCCGAGCGACGCTGATACCAACGGAAAAAATGCTCCCGTCGAGGCCACACCCAGGCCTAAGGTGTAGCTCATCCCCGAATAGTTGAGCAGATACGCCAGGCCTACAATCATCATTACGGTTGCTATGGCAATCCGCGTCTGTCGCCACGTTTTGACCACGCAACCGAAGAAGTCACCCACACCAGTTCGGGTCCAAAGGGTCGTGATGATTGCCGCCAGAAGAATTGCTGTCCCGGTCCCCATCGGCTGGAAATCCCAGACCGCCGCATAAGGCTTGTTATAGAGCGTGACAAAGACGGCGTTGTGCAAGCCCGGCCACTGAACTTTGAGGTCGCCAATGGTAGCGATCTGTGCATGAACCCAAACGATGACCACTACAGAGACCACGATCCAAGGCATCCAACCACCGTAGCCGATGCGTTTGCTACCGGTCACGATTTCCGCAGACCGGACTACTGCAAACGCGGGGTCTGGCTCCGGCTTCCAAACCTTGAGGAACGCGATCGTCACGATTAACGAGGTCAGCGAGGAGAGCACGTCGGTGAGTTGATAGCCCAAATAATTTGAAGTTATGAACTGCGTGAAAGCGAAACTTCCACCTGATACGACAAGAGCTGGCCACAACTTTCCGATCGAACGGATGCCACCATACATTGCAACGACATAGAACGGCAGGAGGAATGCGAAGAACGGCAGTTGTCGACCGACCATGGCAGCAAGCGTGTTCGGCGGGAGCGACGTCACCGCGCCGAGCACCGTGATCGGTACCCCAAGTGCACCAAAAGCCACCGGAGCCGTATTGAAAATCAGGGCGTAAGTAAGAGCCTCAAGCGTTGGGAAGCCCAGTCCGACGAGCAGCGCGCTGGTAATTGCGACTGGAGTACCGAATCCTGAAATACCCTCAAGCAAACAGCCGAATGAAAAGGCGACAACAAGCAGGACAAGGCGTCTGTCGTCAGGTAAGTGATCTAGCATCCACTGACGAAACTGATCAAAACGCCCGGACTTAACCGCAATGTTGTAAAGCAGCAGAGCGGTGAACACGATCCACATAACAGGGAGTAGCGCGAGAGCCATGCCGGCAGCAACCGAGTTAAAAGCAAGACCGGCAGGCATGCCCCAGATTGCTATGGCGATAACTAGTCCAGTGATCAGGCCTGCGATGGAGGCCTGCCAGGCAGGACGACGCAGAATGCCAAGCATTACAAGTGCAACGACAATCGGTATCGCGGCTACCACGAACGATAGAAGCAATGAGTTGCTCACAGGGGTAAGCGGCTGCGTATAAATCGCACCTGCTGATAACGGAATTGCTGGATTCATTCTGCCTCCTGTGCCCGATCATTTCGGACAGCTATTGATTTATGAACGAGTTCGACGGCAAAAGTGCCGTCGCCTAGAGTACGTAGGACGCGACACACGAAGCCGCCTCGATCGAATGGGTAACGACACCTTCTGTCAGACCGCACTTCGGCGTATCCTCGCCCGTCGGAATTCAGGACAAGCTAAGCCGAAATACTTGCGCACAGGTTCGCCCGTCTGCGCGTGGAGCAGATTTAAGTCCTGGAAGAGCGTTGGCGCCCGCCTTTGAGACTGCGACACCAATTGCGATTGCGGCTCAAACTCCGCGTCCGATGGGCGCTCACGCGCGCTCCGAAAGCGACTCCTCAACGAGTTCGATCCAGTGACGAACCGGGGTCCGGCTTGCACCGTTCAGATGCGTCTGGCAACCGATGTTGGCGGTGACGATGGTATCCGGCTTACCGCTCTCGAGTGCGTTAAGCTTGTTTTCGCGAAGCTTGTCTGCCAATACGGGCTGAGTAATCGAATATGTACCAGCCGAGCCACAGCACAGGTGAGCGTCTGGGACTGCTGTGAGATCGAAGCCGAGTTGCTGAAGAATACGTTCAACGGCTCCCCCCAGCTTCTGAGCGTGCTGCAAGGTACACGGGCAGTGAAACGCGACGCGCTGGGTTGCCCCATCTTTCAACTCGATCAACGGCTCTGCCGCCAGGATTTCAGCAAGATCACGGGCGAGCGCGCTGACGCGTTCCGCCTTGTGAGCGTACGTTTGATCGCGCTGCAGCAGTTCACCGTACTCTTTGACGAATGCACCGCATCCGCTCGCCGATATTACGATTGCTTCGGCGCCCGCTTCGATTGCGGGCCACCATGCATCGATATTCCGTCTTGCACGCTCAAGTCCAGCTGTGTGAGCCCCGAAGTGATAATCAGTTGCGCCACAGCAACCAGCCTCCTTAGCAGGGGAAACGCTAATACCAAGTCTGTCCAGCACGCGTGCAGCCGCTGCGTTCGTGTTCGGCGACAGCGAGGGTTGCACACAGCCTTCGAGCATCAGCATACGACGCTGATGCTGAGATGGTGGCCGGGGTTTCGCTGCGACTTGGCGAGCCGGAATTTTCTGCTTCACTGAAGCTGGCAACAGCGGCCGCAGTGCCCGCCCCGCCTTGAGCGCAGTAGCAAACACTCTTGCGCGAGGTACTACATGGCGCAACGCAGCGCGAAGCAACCTTTCGGTTGTTGGCCGCGCAACGCGACGCTCGACCTCCGCACGGCCGATATCAAGAAGCTTGTGGTACTGCACTCCCGACGGACACGTGGTTTCGCAGTTTCGGCAACTGAGGCATCGGTCGAGATGAAGCTGCGTCTCCGCAGTGACAGGCTCCCCCTCGAGCACCTGTTTGATCAAATATATGCGCCCGCGCGGACCGTCGAGTTCATTACCAAGCAACTGATAGGTCGGACACGTTGCATTGCAGAACCCGCAATGTACGCAGGAGCGGAGAATGCCCGCCGCTTCATCTGCGCGCTCGAGCTTCTTTGCTTCTTCGCTGAGATTCGTTTGCATCGGATTACTCGCCTGGCAGTCGTTCAGATTTCCGCGTACATGCGGCCCGGATTAATGATGCCGTGGGGATCTAGCTGCAGCTTCAACTGACGGTGGTACTGCAGCAAGGGCGCAGGTAGCGGGTGAAACGGCTCGTTTGTCTCATGCGAACGGAATGCGGTCGCATGTCCACCATGGCTTTGGGCGATCTGGCGCAGTTCATCTGCTGGCGCTGAAGTGGTGAGCCAGCGTTGAGCGCCCCCCCAGTCCAGCAAGCTATCGCCCGGCAAATCGATGACGGGAGCGGTCAGAGGCAGCGAGATTCTCCACAACGAATCCCGCCCGTCAAAGAACGGAAGACGAAATTCACGCAACGCCGTCCAGAAGGTGCCGTCAGCCTCCTCACCACGAATGAGCTCGCGTGCTGCCCGAACGGAGCCATTGCCCCCTTCGAGACGAAGGTGAAGCATGTTCGACGTATAGCACGCGCCGGCGATGGGCAGCCCCGAACGTCGCCACTCGACAAGCCTGGAAAGTGCACTCGCGACGTCGGTCTCAAGTTCCAGGTGAACTGTCGCGCGCGGCTTCGGCAGGACTTTCAGAGATACTTCCGTGATCAACCCGAGGCAGCCGTAGCTTCCTGTGAGCAAGCGTGAAACGTCATAGCCCGCGACGTTCTTCATCACTTCGCCACCAAAACGCATATGCTTACCGTTGCCAGTGATCGCGCGACAGCCCAAGACGAAATCACGCACCGACCCGGCCCATGGACGGCGCGGACCAGACAAACCAGTTGCCACCATCCCACCAACCGTCGCAGCCTCCCCAAACGCTGGCGGCTCGCACGGAAGCATTTGACCGGCAGCATCCAGCACGGCATTCAGTTCAGCGACAGGAGTGCCCGCCCGGGCGGTAATCACCAGTTCGGTTGGATCGTAGCTGACGATACCTCTGTGCTCGCGGGTGTCGAGAGGTGCTGCATCGACTACACGTCCCAACGCCAATTTGCTGTCACCGCCGCGGATCCGAAGTGGTGTCCGCGTGCGGACGGCCTGCATCACTTGCTCAATGAGTTGCGCGCTGTTGTCGGGGTTCATATCGCGGCGCATCAGAAGCGCTCCAGTTCGGGGAAAGGAAGTTGCCCGTGATGCACGTGCATTGAACCAAACTCGGCACAGCGGTGCAGCGTGGGTATATTTTTGCCCGGGTTCAGCAAACCGTTCGGATCAAACGCCGCCTTGACCGCGTGGAATACGAGCAATTCGTCGGTATTGAATTGCGCGCACATCTGATTGATCTTCTCGCGACCTACGCCGTGCTCACCCGTGATGCTGCCGCCCACTTCTACGCACAGTTCAAGGATTCGCGCACCGATCGCTTCCGCTCTATCCATCTCGCCTGGGACGTTTGCGTCAAAAAGAATGAGCGGATGCATATTGCCGTCGCCCGCGTGAAATACGTTCGCAACGCGCAGCCCATATTCGATGGACAAGTCAGCAATTCCTTTTAGGATGCGAGGCAACTGCCGGCGCGGGATAGTGCCATCCATGCAGTAATAATCCGGAGAAATTCGACCGACAGCGGGGAAGGCATTCTTACGTCCCGCCCAGAATTTTTGACGCTCCGCTTCGCCCTTCGCGAGACGCACATCCGTTGCACCCGCCATACGCAAGATCGCATTGACGCGCTCCAGGTCCTCCTGGACGTCCGAGTCAGATCCGTCAAGTTCGCATAGAAGGATTGCTTCTGCCTCGACCGGGTAGCCAGCCCGAATAAAGTCCTCGGCAGCCCGGATGGCGAGGTTGTCCATCATTTCAAGACCCCCGGGAATAATTCCATCGCCGATAATCTTTGCCACTGCGGCACCGGCGCGTTCGACATCGTCAAAGCTCGCGAGCAACACCTTCGCGCTTTGCGGCTTCGGAAGCAGCTTGACCGTAACCTCAGTGACGATGCCCAGCATTCCTTCCGAGCCCGTAAAGAGCGCCAGCAGATCAAATCCAGCGCTATCCAGGGCCTCGGAGCCCAACGTCAGCCGCTCACCGTCGATCGTCAAAATCTCCACTTTCAGTATGTTGTGAACGGTCAGACCGTATTTGAGACAGTGCACGCCGCCAGCGTTCTCGGCCACATTGCCGCCAATCGAACATGCGATCTGGGATGACGGGTCGGGAGCGTAGTAAAGGCCGTACGGCGCCGCTGCCTGTGAAATTGCAAGATTGCGGACGCCCGGCTGCACCCGCGCCGTACAAGCATCTACGTCCAATTCGATGATCTTGTTGAAGCGGGCCATCACGAGCAATATCCCCTTCTCAAGAGGCATCGCACCTCCCGAAAGTCCCGTGCCCGCTCCCCGGGCAACTATCGGTATCCGGCGCCGGGCAGCGTACTTCAACAAGCGCTCAACCTGCTCAATCTTGTCGGGCAGAACAACAAGCATTGGAGCGCATCGATACGCTGAA
This sequence comes from Paraburkholderia kirstenboschensis, assembly GCF_904848585.1. Lineage (GTDB taxonomy): Bacteria > Pseudomonadota > Gammaproteobacteria > Burkholderiales > Burkholderiaceae > Paraburkholderia > Paraburkholderia kirstenboschensis. The sequence goes on along the minus strand of NZ_CAJHCR010000024.1, from coordinate 89,590 downwards.
AGCCCGTCGCATTCAAAGGGCCGCATGCCTTCTTTGGAATCCAGCAACTCCATGTCCGGCAGGAGGGTCCGGATCTCCCTTACAAGCGTGTCCCTGTCGTGCGACGGAAGAACACCGTCGATCACTTCGTCGTAGAGGTAGCTCATTGACCGTACCCCGCCGTCGTTGCTTGATACCAGGCGGCGCAAGTACCCGGAGCGCGGACGGGAGGCTCAACCGGCCTGACGAGCGGATGATGGAATTCCTGTGACATTTCGTCTCCTTCACATTGCAGCCCTCGCATGGCGCGCGCAGAGCTTCGACCTTATGGTTCTGTCCCGGTCTTCTGGCCGACTGGTCGACCACTCGACCAGACCGATCGTAATCGCCTGCATCGGCCGTGGAAACGAGTGAAAACCCTGAACGGCACTCCTTGCCGGAAATGAAAGCAGCGACCTGAACGGCGGATTTGCATGTCAGGCGGCCGTCGCAACGAATGGCTGCGTAAAAAGCACCAGGAAATTAACCACCAAAACTCGAGATGACCCGAAGGCGCTCCGCAAAAGCCTGGTGCTTGATTTCCCTTACCGCACCCAGCCAGGTCGCCGCCGGTCGATACCACGGGTGGTCTCGACGGATTAATTGCTCCGTCACTCGGAGCATTGACGAACGACCACGCTGCCTTTACAGTTCCCAGAATGATCGAATCTCCCTACGGGACCATACTGCCCTTATGGTTACTGACTCGCACCGAGGTCCGAAGAGCTCGTATATCGGCACCACTTCTGAGCAGGACACATTGGCGCGCGATGTTCTTGAACGCGTTACCTCGAAATGGCCGCTGAAAGTACTTCAGGTGGTCGCCGAAACAGAGCAACCACTACGATTCTCAAGGGTTCTCGCGCACGTCGACGGTATAAGCCACAAGATGTTGTCCCAAACCTTACGAACGTTAGAGAAGGAAGGACTGGTCACGCGCACTGTATTCGCGCAGGTTCCTCCACGCGTCGAATATGAATCAACCAGGCTCGGCCGCGATTTGCTCGGCGAAATCATCCCGGTTTGTCGCTGGATTGCGGCCCGGGAATTGGCGTTTGTAGCAGCGAGGGCAGCGTTCAGTTGCCCGACGAAATCAAGAGAAAGTTAAAGCGTTGATCGCATTCACGACCGGAATTTCCCGCATGGATCACGCGGGAAGTCGAACTAAAAAATGTAGAGACGCGAAGGAGCCGGCGCAGATGTCTTTCTCCCCAATCACCCCACCGCCCAGATTCCGCCTGTCCGACGCCGTCTGCGATCAGCTCGAACAGCTGATCGTTGACGGGACACTGCGAGCTGGAGAATCGCTGCCATCGGAGCGTGACTTGGCGCAACGTCTGAACGTATCTCGCCCGTCGTTGCGAGAAGCATTGCTCCGACTGGAAGGTAGCAAACTGATTCAATCCAAGGTGGGAGGCGGATATGTCGTCGCAAACTCCAGCTCGCCCCTCATCGCGGACCCGTTGGCGCACTTGATAGCGCGCCACCGCAAGGCGGCGGGAGATATTCTAGAAATGCGTGAAGGGCTGGAAGCCGTGACAGTCGAGTTGGCAGCCACACGCGCGACGAAATCCGACATCCGGCACGTCAAAGACGCGTTAAACGCCCTCGAATCGGCGTTTACCAAGGAGAACCCATACGCCGTGCACGCTGGGCAAACATCTCTGCCGCTACTTGATGCCGCTTTCCATTTGCGAATTGCCGAGGCTACCCACAACATCGTCCTCGTTCATGTGATGCACGGCCTGTACAACCTCGTACAGAAATCAATTGAAGAAACCTACTCAACATTCGAGAAAAGAGACGCAGACCTGTCGCATCTGATGGAACAGCATCGGCATATCTGCGACGCTATCGAGCGTCACGACCCGATTGCCGCACGCAACGCGCTAGTCACCCATCTTGGCTTTATCCGCGAAAATGCTTCCCGCTAGAAAAAGCGTTATCCGACGCACCGGCCGGAGGACCGCCGAAAAGCATCCGCCGAAGTATTCGGAAGGATGCTGACGCGCAAATAGGCAATAGCCCGAACGAAATCTGACAGTGATGGATTTCTCGTGTTGCCCGGTGGACGCGGAGAACGTGGTCCGAAGCACTGCGCGTGCGGCGAACCGCAAGGAGTCCATCACGACCCAGGAACGGGAAGTCATCTGCCAAGGCCGGCACACTCGAGCTCGCGCGGTACGCAATGTCAGTCGGGCCTGCCGGGTAATGGGCCATTCCCGCGCGAGCTGCTACCGCTCGAAGGCATTGTACGACAAGGGCGGTGAAGCGCCCCTGCAGGAAGTCTCTCAACATCGCCCGCTGCTGAAGAACCGCGTGGATCCGTAGAGTTGCGGGCCCAGTGATCGAACTGGCCCGGGAAATGCCCGCTTACGGGCCAGATCCGTGTCGCCAGAAAGGTGCTCAAACGCCACGCCCGTCAGCGTCTCGCCGCAAGGGGCGCGCGTAGTATCGACTGCGACATGATCTCGAGACCATGAACAGGCGCCTGAAGGCGCTGGAGTCGAAGTCTGCCCATGAAGGGCTCGTGCCGAGCAAACCGCAGCCCCCTCGCTGGAGCGGGCCAAGCTGCAAAGAAAACGCATGGCGAATTCGAATCTGAACCCGCCAGTTACTGCGGCGCTCATGATGCCTGTAATGTCGGCACTCTCGAGGGCGTAGGCCGGTCTGTCAGGAAAACTTCGTCGACACATACCCGAAGCCGGCGTTATGCCAAACTTTGCGACCGCAAGACACCGCTGCCGGCGGCCGACCTGCTCAACGATCACGTCGTGCTGTCCCTCAACGGCTTTGGCATGCCGCTCACCCGCGATCTGACTGACAGTACTGACTACGGCGGAAACCACGAGCATCACGAAGATGATCTCTATTTGGCCCTGGGGAACGTTGATCGCACGCCCACCAAAGCTCGTTCTGCACAGGCCAAGAGCATCGTCGAGCAACTTCACAAGACCATGCTCAACCAGTTCTATCGCATCGGTTCCGCAGGAAGATCTACGACTCGATCGCCGCCCTGCAGACCAATCTCGACGCGTGGCTTGACGTACAAAAATGAGCGCGAACATCAAGGGCGATGGTACTACGGCAAGACACCTATGCGTACCTTCCTCGGCTTACTGGATTTGCCTGGGAGAACTGATTCCTCACGGAATCGCCTTCCTTTGTTCGCTTCCCCGACTACCTGTGCGGTCCGGGCCAGGCTAATACACTTAAAACCCGCGCCGACTTCGGCGAGTCTACCCAACGCTGTCCAGTTGAGATCCTCCCGACCACATGCGACTGCAGCAATTCGCCTATCACACACGACGCCGGCGACCGAATGCGAGCCGCAACGTGTTCTGCCTCCCCAAGCGCCATGTCACAAAACCGACGCTGCCATGTTTGATGACCCGGTGACCGGAATGCACTTCTACAGACGGCACGCCGAGGTGGCCCCTTTCCCGCAAATCTGATTTCTCCGCAGAGAGCTTCTTGCGACGTGAGTCACATCGTATCCTTTGCGCGTCTCCGCTGTCACGCTTGATGTACATGAACACAAGCCAAGGCGGAGAACACCGGGTCTCTTCCGAGCATCGCGGATCGATGCGTCAAGAAACCACGCCCAGAAACAAGGATATCCAGCAAATGTCTCTAGACCAAACCGTTCTGTCGTCACGTCAAGAACTGCGTTTGGCCTGGTCACTCGCGGCAGTCGCCGGCGTTCTCAATGCGACGGGCTTTTGTGTCGCAGGTATTTTCTCGGGCAACATGACTGGAAATGTGACGTCATTGGCAGACAGGATCGCCACAGGCGACCCGCGTTCGGGCCTCTCACTCCTCGTGATCATCATGCTCTTCATCGTCGGAGCGACGCTCTCTGCGCTTGTTCTCGAGTTTCGCGGTGCAGGTAACCGGGCGCACACGTGCGCGATCGTCTTCATGACAGAAGCCGTGGCGCTTGTGATTCTCGCAGTTATAGACGTGAAGGTTCACACTGCAAGCAGGCTGGTGCTCGTTTTTGGATTGAGTTTTCTCATGGGTTGCCAGAACGCGGCAGCCGCCGTCGTTTCCAACTTTCGGGTGCGCACCACTCATTTTTCGGGGACATCGACCGATATTGGAGTGAAACTCGGGCTTATCTTCGCTCATGCACTTCAGAGGAACAAGCTGCCTGATCGGGTTGAGCACTTCCAAGAACTGAAAGCTAAAGCGCTGACGATGGCAGCATTTTGCGTCGGTGGCGTCCTAGGTGTGACCTCCTATAGCGTGGCCGGGAAAATGAACCTGCTGATATCCGCACTCGGGATCGTTTTTCTCTCGATCCCGCCGCTCGTCGTTTCGAGGAGCAAGCAGGTGTCGGCGTAGCTTTTTCAATGCCCGTGGCGGCGCCCCAATCACGCGCCCAACTCGAGCGACGTATTGTCGCGTCCAACCTGTAAATTCCGGATTTTCGGTTCTTCTCACTCCGCACACCCGCCCGCTTCTTTCGCGGAATCTGTCATTCGACAGCACACTCAAAGTAATTCCCAGTGTACCGGCGGATCGTCGATCGTTTGGGAAATCACACTCACTAGTTATCAGATGCCGCGAAACGTCACTTTCAATCAAACACCACTCGTAAAGGCAAATGTTTCCCGCGGACGGTCGACGCTGGTGATGATTTTCATGTCGATTGCGTTTGCGTCATGCGCGGTCCGCGCCTTCTGGATTCAGGTTATAGACCGCAAGTTCTACGAAAAGAAAGGCGCTTCGCGAGTTGAACACATCATCGACGTTCGTGCTGAGCGCGGAAAGATAATGGACACGAACGGGATGGTGCTGGCTACAAATGTTCTCGTGAAGTCCATCTGGGTCGACCCTAAGGAAATCCCCGAAGACCTTGAACCTGGGAAACTTGTGATGCTGGCGCGGCTACTCGGCATGCCGGCGCAGCAGATCACCGCACAATTCGACAGGGACAAAACATTCGTCTACCTGAAGCATCAGGTGCCGCTTGGCGAGGCTGACAAAATCAAGTCTCTGGGGATCCCGGGAATCTACCAGACTACGGAGTACAAGCGTCTATACCCGGAAGAGGAAGTCACGGCACAACTGATCGGCTTTACCGGCATCACGGGTGCAGGCGAAGACGGCGTCGAGCTTGCCCAGGACGCGAAGCTTGGTGCCGTGGACGGCACCAAGTTGGTCATTCGCGATAGAGTGGGACACATCGTCGAAGATCTGGGGAACGTGAATGCTGCACGTCCCGGCATCGACGTCCAGCTTGCCCTGAACGGCAGTATCCAGTACAGCGCCTTCAACGCGCTACGCTCAGCCGTCATCAATAGCAACGCACAGGCCGGCTCCGCGGTTGTCGTCGATGGCCATACCGGCGAAATTCTGGCTCTCGCAAATTATCCGAGCTACGACCCTAACGATCGTTCCTTGCTACGAGGGCCTGCGTTGCGTAACCGTGTGGTGACGGATGTATTCGAACCGGGTTCGATAATGAAACCGTTTACGGTCTCACTCGCTCTCGACCTGCGCCGGGTTTCGCCTGATTCGCTCGTAGAGACGAACCGAACGTTCCCCTTGGACGGAGCCACCATCACGGACGACGCAAACTTCGGCACTTTGACTGTTGCTGGGGTTATCCAGAAGTCAAGCAATATCGGCGCAACGAAGATAGCGCTAACGATGAAGCCCGAGGAAATGTGGAAGATGTACACTGCCCTCGGATTCGGACACGCCCCAGACCTCGGGTTTCCCGGCGCTGGTGTCGGCATCGTGAGACCATGGCGAAAGTGGCATCGCATCGAGCAGGCGACGATGTCCTATGGATATGGCGTGTCCGTATCGCTGATCCAGCTCGCACACGCCTACACGGTCTTCGCAAACAACGGCAGGCTCGTGCCGCTCTCGCTGTACAAGACGGACGAAGCGTCTGTCCAAGGTACGCGGATTTTCACAGAGCATACAACGGATGAAGTCAGGGGAATGCTGGAGAGTGTGGTGGCGAAAGGCGGTACTGCTCCTCAGGCCGAAGTCCCTGGATACAGCGTCGGGGGAAAGACAGGTACGGCCTATACTGCCACCCGCCACGGATATGAGAGGAACGCCTACCGCGCATCGTTCGTGGGGGTTATTCCGATCAGAAACCCGAGGCTCGTGATTGCTGTTTCGGTCGACAAGCCCAAAGGCGCGAAGCACTATGGCGGTGACGTTTCAGGACCTGTATTCGCCGAGATTGCGCAGACAGCGATGCGCGTGCTCAACGTCCAGCCGGACGAGCCCGTGTCCAAAGCGGCCCATCAAGAACCGCTCCTGAATTAGCGCGGTGTGAGAAAAAACCCGGGCGCGACGATGCTGCTTAGCTGCCGGTTGCAGGAGAATCTCACGGTCAGACGATATGGAGCAGTTCCTCTCTGGAATCTTGAATTACGAGGGGCCGGCTTCACGGCATAAGGACGACCTTGCGATTGCTTGACGAAACCCGTGTGCAGCAAAAAAGGCGGAAACTTTTGGTCTCCGCCAAACTTTGGGCTCGTTAGCCCCCTCTTGTCGTCAGCTGTTCCGGATGCGTTGCGATGAGCAAGTTCTGCCAACGACACATTGCGTGCCGCGACACTCGGATCCAGAGACCGCATGCGCTGCGTATGTTGCGATGAAACGCTGACCGCCTTGCTCCGTCAAGACACAGAGGCGCAAGCCGGAGCAAAGCACCCGGTGCGCAATCAATGTGCGAACTGGATATCCAGCGAACGCAGATACGTCTGGAGACCCGCGTCCTGGATTGGGATCACGTAGCCGTTTTCCCCCGACTCATTGAAGTGTGCGTGCCAGTAGCCCGGCGGCGTGACGAAAGCCATGCCAGCCTCCCAGTCGACGCGCTCCGGGTTGACGATGTTGCCCTGCTCGTCCAGTTCCGTTCCGACAAGCGTATAGCAACCGGGCTTGCACTCCGAAATGAAGTCGAGCGCGATCGACTGGTGGCGGTGTGGCTTTTGAATCGTGTTCGGCGCAATAACGCCAAACATTGCCCACATGGTGTGGGTCACGGTGCGAGTCTGCGGAAATTTCGCGTTGCCAAGCAGAACGCTTACGCGACTGCGCTGACCAGCGCCCGGTGCTGCAGCGACCTTCAACAGTTCCTCCTCCGCGCGGACTGCGGGGTAAAGCGTCGGCGAGAAGCGCGCTTGCCCGACGTCCACACCCAGATAGGCGAGCAACGGCGCATCGTTGACGTAGTAGAGCCGCGCAGTTGAGTCGGCCGTCAGCACTGCTTCTGCGCCACCGGGAAGCGCAAAAAAATCACCCTTGGCGAACTGGAATGAAGTCTTTGGCTGTACTACGGCGCCCGAGCCTTCCAGGACGTAGAAAACCTGCGAAGTCGCGTTCGGGTTCAATGAAACCTTCTCGCCTGCGAGAATACGCACGAAGTTGGCGATCAGCCCGGGACCGGTAGCGGGGCCCTCGCAACGCAGTTCGGCAGACAGGTCAAGCGGCACGACACGCGTCGGACCGCTGTCGTAAAGCGAGGTGAGGAAAGAGCGATACGGAACTCGGGGAATCAGCTTCGCGCCAATCGGATTGGCCGACGAAGTGTATTCGAAGTATTGAGCATCACGCGTCACTTCATCATTGAGCTCAAGCGTTGAAGCAAGGGTTTTGTCCAGCATGGAACACCTCCAGAAAGTGGACTATTGAAGAACGGCACACTTCTGCGCGTGAGATATCGTGTTGCGCAAAAGGTTGACGTCACTATAGGAGCAAATTTTCGTGGCTAGAATCGCGCGCACCAAAAATCACCTTTGCAAAGAAGGGATAACTTCGGCCCTACTTTTCCCGCAAAATAGGAACCTCGCGATAAACGCGCATCAGTTGGCCGATAACACATAGCCGTCGTCGTTCCGTTGGGCCTGACACCTGCGGCATCTCGTACGCTCGCCTGGTCTTCGCCACGACGTGTGTGCGTCGCCATCAGTGAAGAGGAAGCGTCGCGTGATCCTTTCTATCTTTCGTCGCCTGCCGCATCGAAACCAGGCCTTCTTTCGCAACCTCGCACGTCAACGCCCCGCGTGGATGGTTTCCTTCGCCATCGAGGAAGCAAGCCTGTCCGAGGGCCTCCGGGCAGCTAGCGCGTCGACCGCGATGCTGCTCGTCGGGCAGATTTTGCATAACCCTCTTTTCTCCTGGGCCGCGATCGGCGCGTTCTGGACGTGCCTCGCCGATGCGGCTGGTTCGTCGCGCCGCCGCTTCGCGTCGATGATGGGATTCGCCGTGCTCTCCACCTTGTGTGGCGGCCTGACAGCGCTTGCCTCAGGCGCGGGCGCATTCGCTGCCTGCGCCGCGGTGCTAGCCGTCTCGTTCTGCGCCGGGCTTGCCTCCATCTGGTCGCCCGCCGCCTACCAACTCGCGCTCGTGACGGCGACCACCTGCATCGTCATGGTGGATAGTCCGATGCACAGCGTCAGCGGCGGTGCACCGCTACTCGCTATCTACTTGAGCGGTTGCCTCGTGGCGACCGTCCTCAGCTTTAGCATCTGGCGCATTCACCCGTTCGGACCAAGCCGTTATGCAGTACGGCTCGTGTATCAGCGTCTGTCCGATTCGGCACGCAATATTGCCTTGCTGGCCACTGATTCCGCCGCCACGCGCGGCGATTGGACCCGCCAGGCGACCGAATTTCGTGCAATGGTCCGGCAGTCGCTGGAAGCCGCTCGCAAAGCGCTGATCAGTTTGCCCCAGTCGCGCACAGAAGGACGCCAGCTGCTCGGCGATCTGCAACTTGCCCTTGACGACGCCGACCAGATCCTGGTCACCCTGATCGTCGTCTCAACGGCGGCCGACAATGCGTTGATCGCCGGAAACGCTCCGGGCCGCCTTGGGCGAGACCGCGCAGTACGGTTCGCACGCTGCCTCGGCATGCTCGCAGAAGTGCTTGCCCGCATCGCGTTGGTCCTTGAAAAGCCGCTTTCACCGTTCCCGTATGAACTGCGTGCGCGCCTGCCGACAGTTGCCCGGCGACTCGAACAGGCCGTGGATCATTCGCTCTCCATCCGCCTTCTGTCAGTCAACGCGCAGCACTATCCGCCCGCAGCAACGGAACAGGGCTGGTGGCGCGCTACGCTCGGCACAACGCGCAACGCGCTCAAAACGCTGCGGGCGAACCTTCGCCCCGGTTCGCCCGGCCTGCGCCACGCAGCGCGGCTTTGCCTGGCGACGACGTCCGCGTTCGTCGTCGTGCGAAGCTTTCACATTCCCTTTGGTTATTGGGCAACCATGGCGACACTGTTCGTGCTGCAACCTGCTAGCGGCACGACACTGTCCAGAAGTCTGGAGCGCGCAGCCGGAAGTGCGGCCGGCGCCGCGCTCGCCGCGGTGACCGGGCTTATTGTTCACAGCCCGCTTGCGATCTCGCTCGTCGTCTTCCCGCTGGTGTGCCTTACGATGGGACTACGGCGCGTCAGCTATAGCTTGTATGTCATCTTCCTTACCCCGACGTTCGTGCTGGTCGCCGATCTCGCCAAGCCCGCGAACGAGTTCATGTACGCACTCGACCGACTCGGAAACAACCTGCTCGGCTGTCTGGCCGCAGTGCTCGCTACCTGGATCGTCTGGTCAGCGAAAGGCGGCGAAAGTCTCGGCGACGCCGTTGACCACGCGGTCGAAACCAACCTCGCGTATCTGGCCGCTGCGGCAGGAGTTTCGCATCGATGCGACGTTGAGATCGAGGCACTACGGCGCGCCGCGGGCCTCGCAAGCACGCACGCCGAGGAGATTTATCGACGAAGCTGGCGGAGCCGCACGCCTCAGCGACGCAAGACCGTTGCGACGCTCTCGCTGCTACGGCGGATTCTGGGAACGGCAGCCGTTGTCCGGAACTCGCCCATTCCGGCGGAAGGAAGTGCACCGTTGCGCGATGTTCTCTGCGTCGCTATCGACAAGATCCACGCACAGGCACACATGAGCACCGACACGCCACCAGTTATTCCACGTGACGTTCGGCTGCGTCCCATCGAGTATGAATTGCTGCGCCAGTTGATGGAATTGTGGACACTGCGGCGCACCATCATCGTGAAAGAGAGCGAAGGCGGACCGGTAACCTAGCGGATACGCCAGTCCTTCGGTTGCTTCTCCGGCAAGAATGCCCGGCCCTGTCATTCCCATCGCAGCTCGCGACTTCAACCTTGCGCGGAGCCCAAACCACGCAACCCGCATCCTTGTGTCCGGAGCGCGTTGCCATTCGTACCATCAGCTCACGCCGGTACAGTAGAATGTTTAGCCCCCGAGCGCTTATCCGAGCTGCATGTGTGGCTCGAGAGTGCAGCAGGCATTGGGCAACAACCTCGACTGGCTATCCCGGATAGCGGACCATGGACTACTTCTCTGCAATACGGGCTTTTCTTCATGCGGCGGAGCTCGGAAGTTTCAGCAAGGCGGCAGATAAAGTTGGGATTAAGACGTCTACCGTTTCACGCTATATCAACGAACTGGAACGGGATCTGGGAATCGCGCTGTTCAATCGCTCGACGCGCGGCCTGGTGACCACCGAAGGGGGACGGGTCTTCAGGGAACACGCGCTCATCGTCATCAAGAGCCTGGATGAAGCACGCGAAATCACAGCATCACTCAATACGTCCCCGCGCGGGCTCCTGCGCGTGACGATGCCAACATCGTTTGGGCGCAGACATGTGATACGCCATCTGCCGGATTTCATGGATCGCTACCCCAAAATCGATATCGATGCCGTCGTCACCGACGACGTCCTGAACATCATCGATTCGGGCATCGACCTCGCCATCAGAATTGGTGTTCTGCCGGATTCGCAATTGATGGCGCGGCAACTGGCAGTACATCGAAGGATTGTATGTTCGAGCCCGGCCTATCTGGCCCAGCACGGCACCCCAGCGTCCCCAGAGGAACTTGCAAGCCACACGACGCTACGCATGCCCCTGTCGACAGACGACACATGGTTTTTCGTCAACCGCATGCATCGCACCGTTGCTCAAGAAGTATCTGTGCGACTCCAGGGCCGCTTGCGTGTCAACGATACCGAGGCGGTACTGGATCTCGCCATTGCCGGCCGCGGCATTGCCCTGCTACCCACCTGGGCCATCGGCCCCGCTTTCCGGGAAGGCACGCTGGTGCGGCTCCTTCCTGAGTGGGAAGCACAGCCTACGCGCGCGGCGCCTGCGGTATGGGCCGTCTATCCCCCCAAAAAGACTGTGTCATCAAAGGTACGGGCGTTTGTCGACTTCTACGCAGCGATATTCGGTCAGGAAGGCTACTGGGAAAGCTGAATGGCCTCGGCGATGACCCTTGCGGACTGGCAGGCGCCACCCACGGATCGATCTCCGCGCGCAGCATGACCGCCGCGAACTCGGGCGGCCCTATCCTCAAGAGCGAATGCGCGTGTGCAACCCACTTCGAACGGTCACAGTCGCGTCTGCTGTAGATGCCGACACGGGGGGCCGCACCGGCGCGCGAGACATCCATGGCAGGGACGGTAACGCGAAAACACCAACAAAACAGCTGTTATTCCCTCGCAAACGGGTGTGCAGTTCTTCGCTGCGACACCCCAACGATCCACTGCAAGTACAGTGAGGTCCGGACAAACGCGACTCCCGATGCCCGGCGCACGCATCGCCAGATGCGTAGGCGCCATTGCGGCATGCCCCCTTTCGCAAAGCAGAATTCCCGATCAGGTCCTTCCGCACCATGCTTGCGACAGCTACTGTGCAAGTGACTGCGCAGCACGGCTATTTCTCCCGCTCCGCGAGACCGGGCGAGTTGTGAGAGGAGTTAAAAATGCTCGACGAATCGGAACCTCTAACTCTCGAACTCCTTCGAGAGTTAGAGGTGTGGACATGCGCCTGGTACGACAAAGCCATTGCGGCGAATTTTGTACGCTCGGCGTATCACCCTGATGCGAAGGTCATAAAGCTTCTCCAGGGTTACTACCACGCCGGCCTGTCGCCGGCTGAAGCCGCGGAGGCTTGCTTCGGAAGAAGGCACTGAAGCGGCTCCGTCATCGCCTCTTTATTCATCGTCTGCATTTGCATATACGACGAAGCGGTGGGTTCGCCGAACACGGAATTACGCCTGGCACGCGGCTGGCAGATATTCCCGGAGATTGGCGTTGTCCCTCTGTGGAGTCGGCAAGGAAGACTTGCACTCGGAGCTTTGAGCATCATTGCGCAATTCAATTTCGAAATGCCCTATTCCATGAAGCTTTCACGTCGCGCGCTGCTTGGCAGTGGCCTCGCCGTTCCGCTGGGTCTCGGAATGTCGCCATTTCTCGCCCTTCGTTCGAGCCTCGCCAATGCAGCCTCCCCCGCTATCGCGATTGTGATGAACTCCGGCGAAGCCAGCGTCTCGGTCATCGACATGGCGTCGCGCAAAGTTGTCCGAACCTTGCCGACAATGCGTGAGCCCAGCCACTGGGCGCTTTCACCGGATAGAAGCAGGCTCTATATCGCCGATGCCAGCGGCAATGCGCTGTTCATAGTCGATCCGCGCAACGGCACGTCGCTTGGCCACAAAGTCATTGCCGACCCATATCAGCTCGGCTTTACACCCGATCAACGTTACCTCGTCATCAACGCACTGCGGATCAACTACGTCGACGTGTACCGGTCCCATGACCTGACGCTGGTCAAGCGCTTCTCGCCCGGCGAGATGCCAAGCCATCTGGGCTTTTCGCCGGACTCGCGGTGGAGCTTCAATTCGATGCAGGAGTCTGGCACGCTCGTGTCGTTCGACCTGACGAACATGACGATCCGCTGGAAGTCGGAACTCGGCTCAACGCCCGCCGGCGTGCTTTGGCACAACGGCAAGGTGCTGGTCTGCGTGATGGGCAGCGACCATGTGGCGGAAGTCGACCCAGTAACGGGTAACGTGCTGCGGCGGGTAAAAACCGGTGTCGGTCCACACAATGTCTTCCTCACGCCGGACCGCAGGACGCTTTACGTCACGAACCGTGTCGGAGGCTCGGTGGCAGCGCTCGACTCCGCCACGCTCGAGGTTCGTCGTACATATCCGTTCCACGCTGCGGGGCCTGATGATGTCGCGGTTGGTCCCGACGGCAAGCTATGGGTGACGCTGCGCTTCCGTGAACAGGTCGCCGTGCTCGATCCGGCCAGTGGCAACTACGAAACCATCGACGTGGGGCGCTCGCCGCACGGCATCTTCCTCAGCACTCAAATGAACCGGCCTGGTTTCGTTACAGCTGAAAACCTGTAGGGCGCATATGCTTATATTTCTCGACAGGTGGTTCAGTATGCTGGCTGGTGAAATCGACACGCATCTCATTCTGCCGGTGCTGTATCACTTCGGCTGGATGGAGTGGGAGGAGTTGTCGTTCGATTGGGCGCTTGTCGGCGTCTACGGCCTGTTCGCGGTGATCGTCACGTACGCTGTGTGCTGGCCGCTCGAAGTGTTCTTTCCGATCGAGCGCTGGGAAAACCGGAAAGCCGTGCTGATCGACGCGTTCTATACGATTTTCAACCGGGTCGGCGTATTGCCTGTCTTTAGTTTCCTGCTGTTTTACCAGGTACAGGTATGGGTGTACGGTTTTGTGATCGCGCACGGCTACATACCGCCGACGCTCGAGACGCTTATACCGCCGCTTCTCGGGCATCCGGTCATCACCTTCATTGCGTATGCGTTGATACTCGACTGTACCGACTATTGGCGTCACCGCCTGTCGCATTCATCTCGCAGCGCGTACGCACTTCATGCATTGCACCATGCGCAGCGGCAGATGAGTTTCTGGTCGGATGACCGCAACCATGTGCTCGATGAACTCGTCGCCGGCGTCTGGTTCGGCGCCGTTGGTCTCGCGATCGGCATTCCCCCGCTGCAATTTCCGCTGCTGTTCCTGATTATGCGCTTCATCGAAAGCCTGAGCCATGCGAATATCAAGCTTTCGTTCGGCTGGCTCGGCGACCGGTTGATCGTCTCGCCGCGCTTTCACAGGCTGCATCATGGCCTGCGGGCGGCGGGGCGAAACTCCTGCAATTACAGCGCTGTGTTTCCGATCTGGGACATCGTGTGTCGTACAGCCAATTTTTCTGACCAATACCCGCCTACCGGAGATCGTCGCGCACCCGAATCGATGGCCACGGGCGGCTACCTCGCGCAGCAACTGGGCGGCTTGCAGTTTTTCCTTGAAGAATGGCGACAAGCAGCGAAGGCCGCGCGTTCTCAAAGTTGAACTGCAACACCTTCACTCGTATAAGGTGTTGCCCGCGCGCCTCTGCAGGCACATACGACTCTCTGAACTGTACTCCTAACGAAGCCGCCAAAGTGTATCTTAAGCTCGCAGCCGATCGCACTTAATCTACTGCGATGCACCCGCGAGCGGCAGGCAAACACGTCCTGCACCGTGACTCATCCTCTAAGAGAGTGAAACACCCCTTTTGACTGCCCACACGTTATCTCCGTCATGATCGTCCGCCCGGCGCCCAACTGGTTTCGCATGCTGTTTGTGTGGCACGGATCTGTCCTTAAGGCAATCCTCCCCAAACTGGCGCTGATGACACTCGTGAGCGTGCTGGCCATGTGCACGCACGGCCGGATCTTCGGCGAAAAGGTTCCGTTGAATACGACGCCCTTCACGCTGTGCGGCGTCGCGTTGACGATCTTTCTAGCGTTTCGCAACAGCGCCAGCTATGACCGCTATTGAGAAGCACGCCGCCTTTGGGGCAACGTGCTCATCGCCGCGCGTACGCTCACCTCGCAGGTCCGCCGCTACGTGCCCGGCGACAGCGCCGTGTTCGACAACTCCGCTTTCGTTCGCCTCTTGATCGCATTCGCCTATGCGCTCAAGCATCAACTCCGTCACTCGGACCCGTCAGCCGACTTTGCGGAGCTGCTCGGCACCGCACGGGCCTCGGAGCTTCGCGGCCGCCTCTTCACGCCGATGCTGCTGCTCGACGAAGCGCGTATGCGTCTCGCCGCGCTCAATCGCGCGGGAGTGCTGGCCGACATGCACCTCTGGATGCTCGACAGGCCGCTCGACGAACTCGGCGCGGCCGTCGGCGGATGCGAGCGGATCCATGCGACGCCGATTCCCTTCGCCTACGGCGTTCTGCTCCATCGAACCGTCTACGCCTACTGTGCCCTGCTCCCCTTCGGTCTCGTCGACTCGATTGGCTTTGCGACGCCGCTCGTCTGCGTATTCGTGTCATACACGATGCTCGCGCTGGAAGCCATCGCGAGCGAAATCGCGGACCCCTTCGGCCTCTCGCCGAACAGCTTGGCACTCGATGCCATGACGCGCAACATCGAACGCGCCGTGCTCGAACTGAGCGACGAGGAAGTGCCGCCCGCGATCCAGCCCGGCCCGTGCTACGAGCTTAGCTAACGTCCAGATCCGGAGGACATCTCGTGTCTAGCCCTTTGATGACGAAACCAGCGCGCGCCGTGGCGTGGCGTGGTTCAAACGATGGGCTATCTCCGTTCAGTCGGCGTGGTGAATCCGCACCCCTTTTCTCCGGTGCGATGATGAAGCCGACGGGACCGGCCGCTTTCGGAGGCCTTAGCGTGCCTGGCAGCCTGCTTCAGCGCGCACACGCCGTCGCCAGCTTGCCGACCGTGATGACAGCCTGCTCGATTTCGGTCGACCACGGGCTGCTGTAGTTGAGGCGGATGAAATTCCGGTAGCTGTCCGATACCGAGAACATGTAGCCGGGGCCGATCGTGATGCGTTTTTCGAGCAAAAGCTTGTAGAGCATCATCGAGTCGACCTTCGAAGGTAGCTCGACCCACAGCACGTAGCCTCCCGCCGGGCTCGATATGCGCGTGCCGGCAGGAAAGAAGCGCGTGACCATCGCTCTCATCAGACTCGCCTGCTGCGCGTAGTTCCTGCGCACGCGCCGCAAGTGATGCTCATAGCCGTCGCGCTTGAGATATTCCGCAATCGCCAGTTGTGGAATGACCGGCGTAGTCAGCGTGTTCAGGAATTTCAGCTTCTCTACCTGGTCGCGATAGCGGCCGGGCAGCGCCCAGCCGATGCGGTAAGCCGCTGTGAGACTCTTCGAGAATGACGAGCAGTGCAGCACCATTCCTTTTTCGTCGAACGACTTCAGCGTGCTCGGATGCGCTTTTCCGAAATACAACTCGTTGCAGACGCCGTTTTCGATGATCGGAACATCCGCGCCGGCAAGCAGTTCCACGAGCGCGCGCTTGCGTTCGTCCGGCATCTGAAAACCGAGGGGATTCTGGAAGTTCGGCATCACCATGCAGGCAGCAATCGGCTGCGAGTCGATGATCCGCGCGAGCTCGTCGATGTCGATGCCGTATTCCGGGTGCGTCGCCACCTCGATCGCCTTCATGCCCGAACGCTCGATGGCGTGGAGCATCGCGTAGAAGGTCGGCGATTCGACCGCAATGACGTCACCCGCTTTGGCGACGGCCTGCAGGCACAGATTGATCGCCTCCGTTGCGCCTACCGTCACGATGATCTCGTTCGGATCGACGGTCATGCCGTTCTCGAGGTAGCGCCGGGCAATTTGCCGCAGGAGGTCAGGGCTGCCGGGCGGCAAGCCGTTCGTCACTCCCCACAGCGCCTTGTTGCGGCCGACCGCACACGCATAGCGATTGAGCTTCTCGAACGGAAAGAGTTCGGGATCGGGATAGGGCGAGCCGAGCGGCACGGCGCGGTCGACACTGATCGAGCGCAGCGTCGAGAGCACGAGCCGGCCCACGTCGACGGAAGCAGACACGGCAATCGGTCGTGTCGGGCACAACCCGTCCGCGGAGCGGTCGCCTTCTTGCGCGCGCAGGCTCACAAAGTAGCCTGACTGGGGGCGGCTTTCCAGCATTCCCCGGCTTTCAAGCAGCACATACGCGCGAATCACCGTCGTGATGCTGATGCGGTGCTGCTGGCTCGCCTGTCGAACCGATGGCACCCGGTCGCCGGGCCGATACACGCCTTTACGAATCAGATTCTCGATGTCGTCGGCGAGCCTTTCATAAAGGTTCACAGTCCTGCCCCCCTGAACGCCGCACGCCGCACGCAGCACAGCGCTTCGACTGTGCTGCCACTCGGCGAACTGTACTCTAGCAAGTCGGGGGATTCTGTGCACTCGTGAACGCGGCCTTTGCTTTTACGCTTAAGGCAACCAATCGCGGTGTGCGGCGCTGTCGAAAAAAGACCGGGGCCCGCGCGAAATCAACGGAGCAAAGGGCATGGGCAAGGCAAAGCAAAAGGGCAAAATCGAGGCGTATCACCACCCCGCCGCCGGCTGGGGCGCACTGAAGTACGTCGCCATCAATCTGATCAAGGAACGCGTTGCCGGCGGCAACTACCGTACCCTGTTCAAGCAGAACCAGCCGGACGGCTTCGATTGCCCAGGCTGCGCGTGGCCCGATCGCCAACACGCGTCGACATTCGAGTTCTGCGAGAACGGCGTGAAAGCCGTCGCGGCCGAAGCCACGACCAAGCGCGTCACACCAGCGTCTTTCGAGGCGAACACGGTCGAATCGCTCATGAAGCAAACGGACTATGAACTCGAGCAGCACGGCCGGCTCACCGACCCGATGGTGTACGACGACCGCACGGACCGCTACCGGGCCATAGCCTGGGACGACGCCTTCGCGCTCATTGCAAGGCATCTCAACCAGCTGGATTCGCCGGACGAAGCCGCGTTCTACACGTCGGGACGCGCGAGCAACGAGGCCGCGTTCCTCTACCAGCTGTTCGTGCGCATGTACGGCACGAACAATTTCCCCGACTGCTCGAATATGTGCCACGAAGCAACCAGCCGCGGCCTGCCGACGACGGTAGGCGTAGGCAAGGGCACGGTCACGCTCGACGACTTCGAACTGGCGGACACCATTATCGTCTTCGGGCAAAACCCGGCGACGAACCATCCGCGCATGCTGGGCGAACTGCGTGAAGCGTCGCGCCGCGGCGCCACGATCGTATCGGTGAATCCGCTGCGCGAACGCGGTCTTGAACGCTTCGCGAGCCCGCAGCATCCGGTCGAAATGCTAACTTTCAGCAGCACGAAGATCGCGTCGACGTTCATCCAGCCGAAACTGGGCGGAGACTTCGCGCTCATCAAGGGCGTAGCCAAGCATCTCATCGAGCTCGACGACGAGGCGATTGAAAGCCGCAAGGAACGCCTGCTCGATCTCAACTTCATCAACCAGCACACCGTCGGCTTTAGCGCGTTCGCCGACGACCTACGGAACGAAAGCTGGCCGCTTCTCGAAGCGCAGTCCGGCGTCGCCCGCGAAGACGTCGAAGGCCTCGCGCGCATCTATGCCAACGGCAAGCGCGTGATCGCCACCTGGGGCATGGGCATTACGCAGCACAAGCATTCCGTGCAGACCGTGCACATGCTCTCAAATCTGCTGATGATGCGCGGCAATATCGGCCGCGAGGGCGCCGGCCTGTGTCCCGTGCGCGGCCACTCGAACGTGCAGGGCAACCGGACCGTGGGCATCGAGGACAAGCCCACGCAGGCGTTCCTCGACCGGCTGGGCAAGGTGTTCGACTTCGATCCACCGCGCGAGCATGGTCTCGACGTCGTCGAGACGGTCGAGCACATGATCGAAGGCAAAGTGAAGGTGTTCATGGGGCTGGGCGGCAACTTCGCCATGGCGACCCCGGACACGCGTCGGACCTTCGACGGCCTGCGTTCCTGCGACCTCACGGTCCACATCACGACCAAGCTCAACCGCAGCCATCTTGTACACGGTACCAATGCGCTGATCCTGCCCACGCTCGGTCGCACCGAGATAGATGTGCAGAACGGCATCGCTCAGGGTGTCACGGTCGAAGACTCGATGAGCATGGTTCACATATCGTATGGCATGAACAAGCCAGCCTCGCCGAACCTGATGTCCGAAACGGCAATCGTCGCGAACATCGCGCACGCCACGCTCGGCGACGAGAAGGTGGACTGGCTCGCGTATGCCCGCGACTACGCGAAGGTCCGCGACGCCATCGAGCAGGCCATCGAGGGCTTTGACCGGTACAACGAGCGCATCCAGCACCCGGGCGGCTTCCATCTGCACGTGGCCGCGCGCGAGCGCGACTGGAAGACCTCGACCGGCAAGGCGAACTTCGTCGTACACGCCGTGCAGCAGGACACGCCGATCGCCCGTGCAAAGGCGATTCACGGCGAACGCCTGATGACGCTGATGACCACGCGCTCTCACGACCAGTACAACACGACGGTCTACGCGCTCGACGATCGCTATCGCGGCGTCTTCGGCCAGCGCCGCGTCGTTTTCATCAATCCGACCGACATAGCCATGCTCGGTTTGAAGAACGGCGACTGGGTCGACATGACCACGGTCTGGGACGACGGTATCGAACGCCGTGCGGACCACTTCCGCCTCGTCGAATACGACATTCCGCGCGGCTGCATCGGGGCGTACTACCCGGAGACGAATCCGCTGGTTCCGCTGTCAAGCGTGGGCGATGTCTGCAACACCCCGACCTCGAAGTCGATCCCCGTGTTGTTGCACCGTTCGTCCGAGCCGCCCGTGCTGGCTGCATTCTGACCCCCACTGCGGAGTCTAGTCGCGCGCTTTCCTGTTCTCTAATCACCTGGTGTTCACCATGTCTGTCGAAGCCCTGAATCTGGCCCGCGGCCAGTTCGCCTTGACCGCGATCTTCCATATACTCTGGCCGATCCTCACGATCAGCCTGTCCGCCTTTCTGCTCGTCGTCGAAAGCCTTTGGGTCAAGACGAGCGACGTCGTCTGGTATCGCCACGCGCGGTTCTGGAGCAAGCTGCTGCTGCTGAACTTCGCCGTCGGCGTCGTGAGCGGCATTCCCCTGGAATTCGAGTTCGGGACGAACTGGGGACCGTTTTCCCAATACACCGGCCAGTTCTTCGGCAATATCCTCGGCTTCGAGGGGGCCCTAGCGTTCATGCTGGAGGCGGGCTTCGTCGGCATCATGATGCTCGGATGGGGTCGCGTGCCCAGGGGCGTGCACCTGTTCGCCACCGCGATGGTCGCGTTCGGCTCGTCCCTCTCCGCTTTCTGGATCATGGTGGCGAACTCGTGGCTGCAAACGCCGAGCGGCGTGGCCGTGGTGGACGGCAAGCTCGTCGTCACCGACTACCTCAAGGCGATCTTCAGCCCGGACATGCCTTGGGGCGCGTCGCACATGTGGTTCGCCGCACTCGAAACGGGCCTCATCGTGATCGCCGGCATCTCGGCGTACTACCTGTTCAAGCGTCGCGATCCGGCGTTCTTTGTCCGCT
Source organism: Paraburkholderia kirstenboschensis (assembly GCF_904848585.1). Classification (GTDB taxonomy): domain Bacteria; phylum Pseudomonadota; class Gammaproteobacteria; order Burkholderiales; family Burkholderiaceae; genus Paraburkholderia; species Paraburkholderia kirstenboschensis. The sequence continues at coordinate 69,377 of NZ_CAJHCR010000024.1, read as the reverse complement.
CGTTCAAGCTCGCGCTCCTGCTGCTGGTATTCGTCGCGCCCGTGCAGATCTGGCTCGGCGATTCGAGCGGCGTCGACGTCTTCAAAACGCAGCCGGCCAAGGGCGCCGCGATCGAGGGCCACTGGGAAACGAACGCACCCGGTACCGGTGCGAGCTGGTCGCTCCTTGCGTGGCCGGATGCCGCCAAACAACGCAACGACTGGTCGCTTGAAGTGCCCGGCCTGCTAAGCGTTCTCGGCACGCACAGCCTGCACGGTCAGGTCACGGGCCTGAGAGACATTCCCGTCCAGAATCAGCCGCCGATGATCCCGCTGCTTTACTACGCGTTTCGCGTCATGGCCGGGATCGGTTTCCTGTTGATGGTGCTCGCATTCTGGACCCTCTACGCATTGCGCAAGTCGGGCCGCCACCTCGACAAGCTGCTTGCACAGCGCAAGCTGCTGCTCGCCTGGGTGCTGGCGATCCCGCTGCCGTACATTGCCGTCGAAAGCGGGTGGATCGTGCGCGAGGTGGGCCGCCAGCCGTGGCTCGTCTACGGTCTGCTGCGCACCGAGCATGCGGCCTCCGCCATTCCGGCCGGCACCGTTTTGGGCAGCATGATCATGTTCTGCGCCTTGTTCGTCATCCTGATCGTGTCGTTCTTCGTGTTCGCCCGGCGCTGGCTGCGTCAAGGTCCGGATCTCGACCTGATGCCGCCGGCCGAGCCCGCACGCCAGGCCGTCGCGCACGCCGTCGACTATTGATCTGCGCCGTCTCCCCAGTTCGCTTTGACCTTACAGGAAATCATCATGACCCCCGCATCAACCCAGGACCTGTTGAATCACGCATGGTTCGGGCTCATCGGCCTGATGCTCGTGCTCTACGTCGTCACGGACGGCTTTGACCTCGGCGTGGGCGTGCTCACGCTGCTGCAGCGCCGCGAGAGCGACCGCGACCTCATGGTCCAGTCCATCGGCCACGTCTGGGACGCCAACGAAACCTGGCTCGTCGTGCTCGGCGGCGCCCTCTTTGGCGCCTTTCCGGCAGCCTATGCGATGATCCTCTCTGATCTCTACGTCCCCGTGATGGTGCTGATCGCGAGCTTCATCATGCGTGGCGCGGCCATCGAGTTCCGTCACTCGGCCCACTCGAGCAAGATCGTGTGGGACCGCGTTTTCGGCATCGGCAGCCTGCTCGCCGCGGTCTCGCAAGGCATCGTGCTCGGCAAGATTCTTACCGGCTTCGTGCCGGGCGCCTCGAGCCTCGGCTTCGTCGCAGTCACGGCGATCGGCGTCGTATCCGGTTATTGCCTGCTCGGCGCGACCTGGCTCGTGAAGAAGACCACGGGCGGTCTCGAGAGCTCAGCGCGCCGCTACGCCATCGTTTCTGTCTTCACGACCGTGGCCGCGGCCCTGGTGGTTTCGATCGCGACGCTGAAGCTGAGCCCGGTCGGCGTGACGCGCTGGCAGGAACAGGGCGTCTTCCATCTGCTGATCGCGCTCGCGGTGCTCGCTGCGCTGGCATTCCTGTATGTGCTTTACGCGATCCACATGCGCGGCGAACACGGCCCGTTCGTGGGGGCGACGCTGCTCTTCGTGATCTCGTTCGCAGGGCTCGCCGTCAGTCTGTTCCCGTACATCGTGCCGGGCCAGCTGACCGTTGCCGCCGCCGCCTCGGGTAGCGCGACGCTCACTTTCATGCTCTTCGGCATCGGCACCGTCTTCCCGATCATGGTCGGCTACAATCTTTACCAATACCATCTATTCCGCGGCAAGCTGGTGCCGGTCAAGCACTAGGCGGCCACCGCGCTACGCCAACAACGCCTTGCGCGCGGAACACCGTGCGCAAGGCATCTTTGTCAGTGTCACCGCCGGCGAAGCGTCACCGGCAAGCGACCCTTCGGGCGCGCCGGTGCCCGAAGAAGCGCTCGACGAAGCCACCAGCGCACCTCGGACTACGGCCGCGAGCAGACTCGCGCTCCCTCCATCGACCAGTCAAGCGATGCCTGACACTCTCAGCTTCGACGACGTCCAGCGCTGCCACGCGCGTCTTCACGGGTCACCTGGTGCCGCTCGCGGCCGACAAGTTGCAATGCAGGAGCATGCCAGCGAGGCCGATGAAACCGCAACATGAGACGCGCCGGTGCTAGCTGGCGCGCCCATTCGCCGGCGCGGCGAAGAAGTGCGCGCGGGACAACCGATGCTATCGGCCGGATTACGCATCGAGCCGGCGCATATCGGCGTCGCGGCCGAACAGGGGCATCGACATGCTCGATGTCTTCGCGACGTTGCGCGGGGGCATCCTGATTTCGGGCGACGACGGACGTGCGATCCACGCGACCCTGCGCGCATTGCTTGCGCAGTCCGACCTGATCGTGACAACGGGCGGCGCGTTGACGTCGCTCGGAGCTCCCTTCGTTCTGCGCGGCGTGCGCATGAAGCCCGGCAAGCCGGCCGCCTCGCGCGCTTCTTCGCGGGCATCGTCCGGCTTTGGAGGCCAGTGCAGTGAAGCACGCTGCCCTACCTTTTCACCAGCTACGGACTCTCGAAGATATCGTGAACGCGATCGCCGCCCCCCATCGCCGATGCGGCCGTACCCCAGCGTAGATTGGCCATGACGCCCGTTCTCGACTCGCTCCCGCGCCCTTCGCGATGCAGGTCTCGGCCACGTCGAGGTGCGGTGCGGTGAAGGTCGTCCACCGGATCAGCCGCGTCGCGCTCCGCCATGCCGTCGCGATCGTGGCCGTGCCGCATCGTGCGGCCGCGTTCAGGGTGTGCGAGTTCGTGACGGACTTTCGGAAGGCATACGCCGCTCTGGAGGAAACAGGTCCGCCGCGACGGCTCCGCCGAGTGGGTCGAAACCAGAACGCGTGACGAACGGGCCATGATGCGAAGGGGCTGACTTCGCCTTGCCCCACCGCCCACGCAACAGGAATGCAACGATGAAACTCATCATCAAGTATTTCGCGAGCATTCGCGAACAGATTGGCATCGAGCACGAAACCGTCGATATCGACGCGCCGCATCTGACGATGGACGCCCTACGGGCGAGACTCGCCTCGCGCAACGCGCGGATGGCCGACGCCCTGAGCGAGGGTCGCCCGGTGCGCACAGCGGTCAACCACGAGTTGGTGGCTGGCACGTTCGTCGTGCGCCAGGACAGCGAAGTCGCGTTTTTCCCACCTGTCACCGGCGGCTGACGAGGACGGCCAACGCAGGCCGCACCACGGCGCGCATCCGCGCACGGGCGCCGTCGCCCGGCATGCTGGCGGAGGACGCCTCGTGCGAGGCCCCCGATCCCGTCAGCCGGGCCGATTGAGGTGCAGCAGCATGAAGTCCCACGCTCGCGCAAGGAGTCCGGCCTGCGGAACTGCGTCGAGCACGACAAGCGGTGCCTGTGCGAGAACCCGGCCGTCTGTTGAGACGAGCTCGACCTTCCCCACCTTCTGATCTGCGGCGAGCGGCGCGACGAGCGGTAACACGATTGAGACCTTCGGCTTGACGCCGCGATCCTGACCGACGGGCACGGTCAGCACCAGGTCCTTCGCCACGCCCACCCTAACGCTCAATGCGGTGCCCTCGTAGAGGCGGGACGTCTCGACCGCCTGACCGGCCTTATAGAACACGACTTCCTCGAACGCATCGTAGGCGAAGTCGAGCATTCTCAGGCTGTCGCGCACACGGTCGGATCCCGTCCGGTCGCCCATCACGACACTGAGGACACGCCGCGTTTTGCCGGGGGCGCCGCGTACGGGCCGCAGAGCGCTGGCGATCAGGCAATACCCGGCGGCGTCGGTATGTCCGGTCTTGAGGCCGTCAACAGTCGGATCGAGCCAGAGCAGGCGATTACGGTTTAGCTGCCGGATGTTGTCGTAGCTGAACGTCCTGACCGAAAAGATTGGATAGTCTTGCGGGAAATCGTGAATCAGACGCATCGCGAGAATCGCCAGATCGCCTGCCGTCGTGTAGTGATTCGGTTCAGGCATGCCGTTGACGTCCGCAAAGTGCGTGTGGCTCATCCCTATCGCCTGGGCCTGGGCATTCATCATGTCGACGAAATGCGATTGCGTGCCGCCCACGACTTCCGCCAGTGCAATCGCGGCATCGTTGCCGGACTCTACAATCAACCCGTAGAGCAGGTCGTGCACGGACACCGGCTTGTTCGGCTCGATGAACATCCTCGATTCGTCCTTGCCGACCGAGCGAACGGCATCGCTGGGCAACACCGTTTCGTCCATGCGGATTTTATTGTCCTGCAGCGCCTGAAAGACCAGATACGCCGTCATGATTTTCGTGAGCGACGCTGGCTCCATGCGCGCCTCGGCGTTCTGCGAGGCGAGGATCTGATTGCTCGACGAGTCCAATAAGACCCAGGCGCGCGCGTTGACCGCGGGCGGTGCGGTCTGGGCCGATACGCGATTCGAAAGCAGCGCGATCGAGCAAAGCGACGCGAGGAAGACATATCTCTTACGAAGGGGCTTGCACAGAGTCATACGCTCCTTGTGACGTTCAGTGTTGCTGGAAGGTGGTAAGGCAGTAGCAACGCGCGCACGCAACCGCGCGGTGCGCATCCGTCTTCATCCGGCCGATTGCGGGACAAGTACGGTAAAGGGCAGCCCGTGCGCCCCGGAAGTCCCGTTTCCAGAATACTGTTTTGCGCGCTGGGCACCGCACTGACGCACAGACGCCACCTCGCGGCAACTCACCATCTTCGAAAATCTGCCTTGCGCAACCGGTATAGCGGTCCCCAAACCACGCGTCCTAGACTACACGGGCCGGCTTCTGCTCCCTTGCTCTCCGTCGATCGGGTGGACAGCGGATCGGGGCGCCCAATGTCCAGACTGCTCGCGTCGCATGGCCAAGGGGCGCCGGCTCGGATGCACCCGCGGGCTCGCCTCTTCACGCACGGTGCCCGACGGGCAGCCAGGCTGACTTCGCTACAACGGAAAAAGGAGAATCTCGATGCTTTTTGCAAAAAAACTGGCCCACTGGTCGGAGGAGATACGGTCGACGTCAAACCTTCCAGCGCGCCTTGTGTTGTGGAATGGTGAGCATTTCGATTTTGGGACGTTCGCTGAGCCTCGTGTCACGCTGAACGTCAGGAGCGCATCCGCGTTGCCGTTGCTCCTCGATCCGAGTCTCGACAATCTCGGCGAAGCCTACGTGAACGGCAAGATCGATATTGAAGGCAAACTCACGGACATCATCGACATCGGGTATGCGCTCGCCGGTAGCACCGTGACGGACACGCTCCCTGCTGTGCGCGCCATGCGCGCCATGAGCCACACGAGGCGGTCCGACAAGCGGGCAATCCAGTATCACTACGATGTCTCGAACGAGTTCTACCAACTGTGGCTCGACGAAAACATGGTCTACTCGTGCGCGTACTTCGAGAACGGCGATGAAGACCTCGCCGCCGCGCAACTCAAGAAGATCGACCATATCCTCACCAAGATCCAGTTGCGGCCCGGACAACGCCTGCTCGACATCGGCTGCGGCTGGGGTGCGCTCGTGCTGCGCGCGGCCCAGAAATTCGGCGCGCGCTGTGTGGGTATTACGCTTTCGCAGAGCCAGTTCGATCTCGCCGCTGCGCGCGTAAAAGCAGCCAGAGTCGAGGACCGCATCGAGATCCGCCTGCAGGACTATCGCGACGTCGAAGGCCAATTCGACCGCATCACAAGTGTCGGCATGTTCGAGCACGTCGGCTGCAGGAATCTGCCTGACTATTTCTCTCGGATCCGCGCGTTGCTCCTCGACGACGGCATCGCGATGAACCATGGGATCATCTCCACCGGCGCGGACAGTCGCGAGACCGGCCTCGGCGGCAGCGAGTTCATCGACCGCTACGTGTTCCCGGACGGCGAGCTGCCAAACATCAGTCTCGCGCTCGAGGCGCTGCAGAGCGGCGGACTGGAGGCGGTCGACATCGAGAACCTGAGGCGACATTATGCCCGCACGCTCAACACCTGGAGCGGGAACTTCGAGGCGCAAGCGGAGCAGGCCAGGAAGCTCGTCGACGACGTCAAGTTCCGCATCTGGCGCGTCTATCTGGCAGGTTGCGCCTACGCGTTTGAGCACGACGACGTCTCGATCTACCAGATCGTCTGCCGCAAGGCCGGGCGTAGCGCGGCGACGCTGCCGTGGTCGCGCCGATACATGTACGAGCACACACTGCCGCGCTAGCGCATTGGCCCGGATCGATACACGCGGGCGCGCGGTGTCAGCGTGCGAAAGAACGCACGGCGCGGACATGCGGCCTTTCCAATCCGACCCATCGAGCTCTGACACGACATAGTTAGAGAAATCCCCCTTGACTGACTATCTATGAGTAGATACAGTAAGCCTATGGACACGACATCAACAGTACGCGAGCAGATTCTCGACCACGCGATCACGCTGATCATGCTCCGCGGTTACAACGGCTTTAGCTACCGCGATCTATCGGAACTGGTCGGCGTGAAGACGTCGAGTATCCACTACTACTTCCCGTCGAAGGACGATCTGGTACTTGAAGCGGTCAATGAGTACAGCAGCGAAGTACTCAATACCGTCAAGGCAATCGACGCAGCATTGCCGGCCGATGCGAAGCTCAGCAAATATACGAAGTTGTTTGGCAGGACCCTGGGGGACGGCAATCAGATTTGTCTGTGCGGCATGCTCGCAGCCGACATCGAGTCGCTGCCGGACAACATCCGGCACTCGATACAGGCTTTTTTCAAGGCCAACGAAAACTGGCTGGCGAAAGTGCTCGCGCAAGGTGCGCAGGAGCGTACGCTGACGGTCAACGGCAAACCCGAAAGTGCCGCGCGCGCGCTCTTCGCGGCTTATCAGGGCAGCGTGCTGGCAAGCCGGTTGTTTAAGACGAAGGCCCGGCTCGAAGATATCGAGGCTACCTTGAAAGTGAGTGCGGTAAAGCGGTAGTGCAGTAAAGCTGTAAGGTGAGGTGGTGATTCATCTCTTTAATTTGACCACCTATCTATCTTCGCGTAGATAGACTAGATTAGACAGAAACGAGGACGTCATATCTCCCTTCGTCGATTTGTCTATCTATCAGTAGATGCATATGAACGGATCAATGACCATGAACACGAAACTGATTGGAACTTTTGTACTGACTGGCGTCATCGCCGCCCGCCCATAGACGGATGGCGGCCGCGCTGAACACGCACCATCGACTATCTCCTCAACTACATCTTTGTATTGGAGCCTCACCATGTCACTCGAAAAAATTCTCTATCGCGCTCACGCCCACGCCACAGGCGGTCGCGACGGCCGTGCTGTCGTCCCCGAAGGCAAGCTCGACTTCGGGCTCACCACTCCCAAGGAACTGGGGGGGACAGGCGGTGAAGGCGCCAATCCCGAACAGCTGTTCGCCGCCGGCTACAGCGCGTGCTTTCTCGGCGCGATGAAGTTCGTCGCTGCCCGCGACAAGATCGCCATCCCGGCGGATGTCTCGATTGACGGCAGCGTCGGCATAGGCGCCCTCCCGAACGGTTTCGGCATCGAGGTCGAACTGAAGATCGCGCTGCCCGGCATGGAGCGCGCAGCGGCACAAGTCCTGGTCGACAAGGCTCATATCGTCTGCCCGTACTCCAACGCTACGCGCGGCAACATCGACGTCACGCTCGCCCTCGTTTGATCCCTTTCGTGACGACCATCGTCTAACCCAATCTGAAGAGAGCATCCCCCATGAAACCATTCAAGTCCCTGCCGGTCGCTGTCGCCCTTGCTGCCAGCACTACGTTTGCAGTCGCGGCGAACTCCGCTGCGCCAGCTACGCCCGACCACGTAACGAGCCAGTTCCTCCAGGCGCTGAACAGCGGCACCGGGCCCGCCATCAACACGCTGCCGCCAACGAAGGCGCGTGAGGTACTGATCGACGCGCAGAATGGTGTAAAGGTCGATCTATCCGGAATCGATGTGTCTAGCAAGGACATCGAACAGGACGGCATCTCCGTGCCGTTGACGATCGTGCGCCCTAAAGGGGCGACAGGCACCCTGCCGGTGTTCATGTTCTTCCACGGCGGCGGCTGGATTCTCGGCGACTTCCAGACGCACGAGCGTCTGGTGCGCGACCTCGTTGTGCAATCGGGCGCAGTGGCGGTGTTTGTGAACTACACGCCGTCGCCGGAGGCGCATTATCCGGTCGCGATCAATCAGGCCTATGCCGCCACGAAGTGGGTTGCTGCCCATGGCAGTGAAATCGGCGTGGATGGTAGCCGCCTTGCGGTGGTTGGCAACAGCGTCGGCGGCAACATGGCCGCGGTCGTCTCGTTGATGGCGAAGAACAAGCAGGGCCCGGCGATCCGCTTCCAGGGCTTGATGTGGCCGGTGACGGATAACAATTTCGACGATGGATCCTACAACGCCTATGCGGAGGGCCACTTCCTGACGCGCCCCATGATGAAATGGTTCTGGGATGCCTACACGACGGATCAGGCCCAGCGTAACGAGATCTATGCGTCACCGTTGCGTGCCTCGGTGGATCAGTTGAAGGGCCTGCCGCCTGCGCTGATCCAGGTCGCGCAGTTCGACGTTCTGCGCGACGAGGGTGAAGCGTACGGCCGCAAGCTCGACGCAGCGGGTAACGAAGCCGCGACGACCCGTTATGACGGCACCATCCACGACTTCGGTCTGCTGAACGCGCTCGCCGAAGATGCGGAGACAAAAGCCGCGATTCGCCAGCTCGCGAACGAGTTAAAGACACGATTGCAGTAATTGCACATAACCCCGATCGCGGTGCGGTAGCGAAGTGCCACTGCGCGGCGGTCGGCACGACAACCCACCGGCTACGGCCCACGGTCTGCGAACAACGAAGCCGCGTTACGCATGCGTCAGATCATTCGACGCCTTGCGAGACAATCCGGCGCCGCGCCTGGAAATCGTGTAAATGCAGGCCGAGCAGCGCGGGAAGGGACTCACCCCTTGCGCAGACCGATCGAGAACTGCCGTATACTGAGCGCGACGCGCGTAGCCCTTGCTGCCGCCGCTCTAGCGCATTAATGCCAGATTCAGATCGCCTTGCGTCGCGTCGAGATAACCACGAAGGATCGAAGAGCCGATGCGCACGTTCGCGGCGGGGTCGGACAAGTCCTTGTTCAGCGCGATCACCTGCGGATGGGCGGTCGGCAGAACTTTATATGAGGCCTTTCGCACCGGCCGCGCTGATCCGATCAGACGTCCGTCAAACACCACGACATAGCAATCGTCGAGTGTCGCGCGAGCCTTGGTGACCGAAACTGATTGGTCTGTACAGGTGCAATTGAGCCCCATTGCACCGAGTCGGGCGAAAGCACGATGCAACACTGCGGGCAACTCATCAAATGAATCACGCTCTGGATCGAAGCGACGCAGAACGACGCGTCCCATGCCGCGACCAACACAAGTGACATCCACCGATTTCTTCGCTGCTGCACCGTGCTTGGCCATGACCACCTCCGACTGTCATCAAGCTGGCCCCAGTTTAGGTTTTGCTGCTTATGCCTCGCAAGAAAAAATGCCGTAAAAAGCGCCGCTTATACCGGTCAAATCCGTCTTTCCTCGCCCATGATCCGCTGGCCATCCGGCCAGAACTGCCTACATTTGCTTGTGATTGCGTGCAGGCCGGTTGGGGGATGTTTGTCGGCGTCGTCGGTCTGCGTTCGTCAGCGTCGATTTGGCTCAGGTAGACGAACCCAACTAGCGCGACGCCGGCTCCCAAGCGAAAGCGCACCCAGGTCGACATTGCTATGCTGATAGCGCCGGCGAACAGGATAGCGGCAACGGAGCGCGATTGAACGATCCCGTTGGTCCCTCGAACGCAAGCTGCTGCCAGAGAATCGAACGAGTAGGCGCTGATCCAGCGCCGGTGTGCCGCCCCCCAGTCGGGCCGGCCGGTATAGCGCACATCACGGACGTATGTATTATTTATGCGTCCTGCGAGGAAAGGTAACATTTTTCCCTGGACGAAGATGGGCATTAAACTGCCATCGCCGATTCCGCGAACATCAATGAGAGGAGTTGCCATGGTTCTATATCACCGCGGCGCAGTAATTCAGCCCTGCGTCACGAAGCATGGCACAGCCTTTGTAGCGCGTGCATCAATCTTAGCGGAAGGCGGTGAAGCTACTTCACTCGGGAATCTCGGACAGTTCGCGAGTCAAGAATGCGCTTTCGCGTTTGCGGCGCGCAGTGCCACTGCATTCGTGGATGGCGAATCCCTGCCGCGCTCACCTTTTGAACTAGCCCGCGCCGCGTAGCAGTCGCATAACGTGGCGGCAAGATCACGTCCCTCGCCGATGGAGCAGTGAATGCGGAGGTCGAACTCACCACCCTCGGCGGCGACAAGATCGTCGCCATCGTCATCGGGGCAATTGCTCTCGATAGCATGTCGATGCCCGCCGGCTGGGCATAACCTCACTGCCGGAATCTCTCCTTCATCGGAAAATGGGAGCTGTCAATGAATGAAGAAGTCTTCAACCTCAGCATACGCAAGTTCTTAAAAATGGTTGGCGTCAATTCGCAGCGCGAGATCGAGCACGCAGTAGCCAAGGCCCTTGCTGACGGCACCATCGCAGGTACGGAATCGTTTCCCGCAAAAGTAACGCTGGAAGTTGCAGGGCTCAAGCTGAAAGTGGAGTTTGATGGCGAAATCACGCTCCAGTAAGTGCGAGATGACATTTTCTGCACGGCAGCCGCGACGACTATCGGCAACGGTTCGCGACGGTTTTTCGACCAATGTACCTTCGGCGACGTCAACCGCGAAGGATCGCTGTCGCCAAAGGCAGGCACCGGGCCATCTACTGCCCCTTCGACCATGCTTTCGTTCGGGCATTCGAACGTCGGCTTTACCCGGCGGATTCAACCGGTCGATGCAACACAATGAACGTCGCATGAGCTTCGGCCATTGCCCGTGCAGGTAGTTCAACGCCTTCCCACTGATTGGTCGGGAAGCCGATAAGCTCGGGATCGCAATCGGTCCTGGCGTCGCGCTTCTGCCTGTCCCGTTACGTTGCGGGCGCGTTTCGTTTGCCCTTTTCCGTTGCTCTGCGAGAATGCAGCCCATGCAAAGGCTCCGGAGAAACGCATGGAATTGCGACAGTTACGATATTTCGTCAGCGTCGTGGAGCACGGAAGCATGGGCCGCGCGGCGCTCGAACTCGGCGTGGTCACGTCCGCGCTGAGCCAGCAGATCAGCCGGCTGGAGAGCGAGCTATCGACCCGTCTGCTGCAGCGCACGTCTAGCGGCGTTGTGCCAACCGACGCTGGGCTCGCGTTCTGGCGGCAAGCGCAGCTTGCATTGCGTCATGTTGACGATGCAGCGCTTGCCGCCCGGCAGGCCCGTCTTTCGGGCCATGTGAGCGTGGGCCTGGCACCGAGCACCACGGGCGTACTGGGATTGGCCTTCATGCAGGCGATGCGCGAACGCTACCCCGACGTCCGGTTGCGCATGGTCGAGAGTTTGTCGGGGTATCTTGCTTCCATGCTTGGCGCGCGACAGATTGATCTCGCGATCCTGTTCCACGAGGAGCCGGCCCAGCATTGGAGCGTCATACCGTTGCTTGACGAGCGGCTGTTCGTCATCGGCACCAGCACGCTTCACGGCATGCCTGCCGGCTCACAGGTACACATTGCGCAGCTCGGCGAGCTGCCGCTCATACTGCCCAGCGGATCACACGGCCTGCGCGCGCTGCTGACCGCCTCGTTCAAGCGCGCAAGGTACGAGCCGCGCATCGTCGCCGAAGTCGATGGCCTTGGCATGCTGATGGACGCGGTGCGCGGGGGGCTCGGGGCAACGATCCAGCCAGGCGCGGCGCTGGCGCGCCCGGAGAACGCGGCTCTCGTGAGCGTGCAGATAGCGGATGCCGACGCGAGAAGACCGAACCTGATCGTCAGCGTCTCCGATGACGAATTGTCGCCCGCCGGGCTCGCTGCGCGGGTTGTGCTTGCCGATGTCGCCCGGGCAGTCGTAGCCGAAGGCCGCTGGCAGGGCGCGACTCTGCGCTAGAGAACCCTTCACGAAACCTGAAGCCCCCTTTCCGCCTTGCTGATGGCGGCCGGTGTCGCCGCCTTCTACAGTTCGTCTCAAAGGAGACAACTGAGATGATCGACGTTCTCATCATAGGCGGCGGCAATGCGGCGCTATGCGCCGCCCTCATGGCCCGCGAAGCCGGCGCCTCGGTGCAACTGCTCGAATCGGCACCCAGGGAATGGCGCGGCGGCAACTCCCAGCACACACGAAATCTGCGCTGCATGCATGATGCGCCCCACGATGTGCTGGTCGACGCCTATCCCGAAGAAGAATACTGGCAGGACCTGCTCAAGGTCACTGGTGGCCTGACGAACGAGCATCTGGCGCGTCTCGCAATTCGTGCGTCGTCCACTTGCCGCCCGTGGATGCAAAAGCACGGCGTGCGGTTCCAGCCACCCCTGTCAGGCGCGCTGCATGTGGCCCGGACCAACGCGTTTTTCATGGGCGGCGGCAAGGCGCTGGTCAATGCGTACTATCGCAGCGCTGAAGCGTGTGGCGTTCAGATTCGCTACGACACCCCGATAGACGCCATCGAACTCGATGGCGACCGGTTCGTCGCGGCGAGAAGCGGCAAACAACGTTTTGAAGCACGCGCGTGCGTGCTGGCGGCCGGCGGCTTCGAATCCAATCGCGAATGGTTGCGGCAGGCCTGGGGCCAGAATGAACGCGGCGAGTGGCCCGCCGACAACTTCCTGATTCGCGGCACCCGCTTCAACAGGGGCGTATTGCTGAAATTCATGATCGATGCGGGCGCGGATGCAATCGGCGACCCCTCGCAATCGCATTGTGTGGCAATCGACGCACGCGCGCCTTTGTATGACGGTGGAATCTGCACCCGCATCGATTGTGTATCGCTCGGCGTAGTCCTTAACCGCGACGCGAAGCGCTTTTATGACGAGGGCGAGGACTTCTGGCCAAAGCGGTACGCGATCTGGGGCCGCCTTGTCGCGCAGCAGCCCGATCAGATCGGCTACTCGATTATCGATGCCAAGGCCGTGGGCCGATTCATGCCGCCGGTCTTCCCGGGTGAAAGAGCCGACACACTTCCGGAACTCGCCCGAAAACTGAAGCTGCCCGAGTCAACCTTCGTCAAGACGATCGACGCTTACAACGCCGCGTGCAGCAGTGGAACGTTTGACCATACTGCGCTCGATGACTGTCACACCGAAAACCTGCTGCCACCGAAAACTCACTGGGCGCGTCCGATCGATACGCCACCCTTTTACGGCTATGCATTGCGACCCGGCATCACGTTCACGTACCTCGGGCTCAAAGTCAACGACAAAGCGCAGGTGCATTTCGGCGGGCGGCCGAGCGACAACCTTTTCGTAGCAGGCGAAATGATGGCCGGCAATGTGCTCGGCAAGGGTTATACGGCGGGCGTCGGCATGTCAATCGGCACCGCCTTTGGACGCATTGCGGGCGTCGAAGCGGCAGAGGCCGCTACCCAACACAATGGAGTTCACCGTGCACAAGCTTGAAGCACTGGCTCGCGAGGCTCAGGAACTCGCGTCCCCTCCCTCCGATATCCATCGCTCCATGAGCGAGCTGCCGTCCCCGGTCATTCGCGTTCTTCCGTTGACCGGCAACGAAGTTGAAGTCGCAAGACAGATGCAGATATGCAATGCCTGTCGCTATTGCGAAGGATTCTGCGCAGTCTTTCCGGCCATGACGCGTCGACTCGAGTTTGGAAAGGCCGACGTCAATTATCTGGCGAACCTCTGCCATAACTGCGGCGCGTGTTACCACGCGTGCCAGTACGCCCCGCCGCATGAATTCGCGGTCAATGTACCAAAGGCGATGGCTCAGGTTCGGATAGAGACTTACGCCGAATACGCATGGCCCTCCTTCATGGGCGCACTTTACAAGCGCAACGGCCTGACGGTCTCGCTCGCGCTTGCAGCCGGTCTCGCGTTTTTCCTCATCCTCGGCATCTGGATGAAAGGGTCGCTCACCGGCGAGGACCTGGGCGGAAACTTCTATGCTGTGTTCCCGCACAACCTGCTGGCTGCGCTTTTTGGGGCGGTATTCGGCTTTGCGATTCTTGCACTCGGAGCCGGCGTGACGCGATTCTGGCGTGATGTGTCCGCTGGGACGGCGGCATCGGTTCCCGCCGTCGCCGAGGCGACGAAGCACGTGCTTGGACTCACTTACCTCGACGGCGGGCACGGAGACGGCTGCAATGAATCAAGCGACGCGTTCACACTCGCACGCCGCCGCTTTCACCATTTCACGTTCTACGGCTTCATGCTGTGCTTCGCGGCCACCGTCGTCGCAACCTTCTATCACTATGCGCTGGGACGGCACGCTCCCTACGCGTTCTTCACCCTGCCTGTGCTTCTCGGCACTACGGGCGGGATTGGCCTGCTTATTGGGCCGACGGGGCTGCTATGGCTCAACCTGCGCCGCCACCCGAATCACGGCGATGCGAAGCAGAAACCGATGGATAGAGGCTTCATTGCGCTGCTCCTGCTCACCAGTGCAACCGGCCTGGCGCTTCTGGCCTGGCGCGACACCGCTCAAATGGCATGGTTGCTCGCGGCACACCTGGGCGTAGTCATGGCGCTCTTCGCCACGCTGCCGTACGGCAAATTTGCCCACGGAGTCTATCGGTCGGCCGCGCTCCTGAAGTCGTCGATAGAAAAGCGACAGGTCAACACCCTGCAAACCGGGTCCGACTGACGCAAACCGGTCGAACGCTCTCGACCGGCGGTTATGCCATAGAAATACATCCAAGGAGACAAATCATGAACGCCTCATCGTTAGCGGCGAAAGATCCGGTTGGCACTCGCACGTCAAAGTTCGGCGCAGTCCTGCGCGTCACCAGCGGCAACTTTCTGGAACAGTTCGACTTTTTTCTATTCGGCTTTTATGCCACCCAGATTGCCAGGGTGTTCTTCCCTTCTGGTAGCGAGTTCGCATCGCTGATGTTGACGTTTTCCGTCTTTGGGGCGGGGTTTCTGATGCGACCACTCGGCGCCATCGTGCTTGGGGCCTACATCGACGAAGTCGGCCGCCGCAAGGGGCTCATCGTGACGTTGTCGATCATGGCCAGCGGCACGATCCTCATTGCATGCGTGCCGGGATATGCGACGTTCGGCATGCTCGCGCCTGCACTGGTGCTGGTGGGGCGACTTCTGCAGGGCTTTTCGGCCGGCGCCGAACTCGGCGGCGTCTCGGTGTACCTTGCGGAAATGGCGTCCCCAGGCCGCAAAGGCTTTTATACGAGCTGGCAATCGGCGAGCCAGCAGGTCGCCATAGTGGTCGCGGCGGCGCTCGGCTATCTCCTGAACAGCTGGATGACGGCGAATGACATTGGCGCGTGGGGTTGGCGCATTCCGTTCTTCATCGGCTGTGCAATCGTGCCGTTCATTTTCTTCCTGCGGCGCTCATTGCAGGAGACGGAGGAGTTTAAGAAGCAGCGCCATCATCCGCGCGTCGGCGAGGTGTTCCGAACGATGCTGGCGAACTGGCGCACCGTCTTTGCAGGCATGCTGCTCGTCGCGATGACGACCACCACGTTCTATCTGATCACCGTGTACACCCCGACGTTCGGCAGGACGGTGCTGAAGCTCACGACTGCGGACAGCCTGCTGGTCACTATCTGTGTTGGCATATCCAACTTTATCTGGCTGCCGATCGGCGGTGCGTTGTCGGATCGTATTGGGCGCCGGCCGATCCTGATCGCGATCACACTGCTTGCCATCTGCTCGTCATACCCGGCTCTTTCCTGGTTGGCGGCTGCGCCAAGCTTTGGCCGAATGCTCGCGGTGCTGCTGTGGTTGTCGTTCTTCTTCGGGATGTATAACGGCGCGATGGTCGCGGCGCTGACTGAAGTTATGCCGGCCAACGTGCGCGTCGCTGGTTTCTCGCTCGCTTTCAGCCTTGCAACCGCCGTCTTTGGCGGATTTACTCCCGCCGTGTCGACCTATCTCATTCAGGTGACCGGAGACAAGGCGGCGCCCGGCTACTGGTTGAGTTTCGCAGCCGTATGTGGCCTCGTCGCGACGCTTGTGCTCTATCGACGAGGCGGTGCAGCCGAGCGATCGGCGACCCTCGCCTGACGGGTCGCGCAAGGCACGCATCTCGTCGCCTGGCCCGCAGAGCGGCGGGATGAAAATGCCTATGCGCCCGCTCCGAATGATTCGGTTCTAACAACATTTGCTCGGCGGATCGCCGCGTCCCGGCGAGCCGTCATCTCGCGCCCGAATTCACCGCTGTCCGCCCGCAACATGCTGTTCTGTAAGCAAGCGAAGTGCATTGCTTAAACTTCAGGAGACATTTCCATGCAAATTACCGGTATGTTGCACGGCGCGCGCCTGCTGCAATTCGTCGGGTTTCCGGCCAGCGAAATTTTGGGTCCGAGCGCCAGCGAAGAGGAAGTCAAGGCGCTGATCGACCGTCATCGCCAGATCTTCATCAAGCCCGTCTTCAAGGGCGGAGTCGGCAAGAAAGGCAAGGCAGGTTTGCTTGGCCGCGCGACCGACCTTAAGACCGCGCTCGCGGAAAAGGAGCGGCTTTACTTCGCCGAGCATACCGTCGGCCACATCAAGGCGAAGGCGAATGGCGTGACGTTCGAAGCCGGTGTGCCGGCCACGCACGAAGTCTACTTCTCGATCACGGATTCCACCCGCTTTCGTGCGCCGACGATGACGCTTTCGCACGTGGGCGGTATGGACATCGAGGAGGTCGACCCGAAGCAGGTGGCGATGGTGCCGTTCGATGCGCTGACCGGGTTGAAGGCGTTCGTCGTAGCGAATGCATTGAGCGAGATCGGCGCCCCGAAGGAGATTATTTCGCCCCTCGTGCAGCAGTTGCCGAAACTCTGGGAACTCTTTCACAACTTCGGCATGACGACGCTCGAGTTGAACCCGATCCGCATGCGCGAAGACAGGAGCGGTCGCCTTACGCCAGTTGCGTGCGACTTCAAGTGCGGCTTCGATCGCGACGATCCACGCTGGGCGCGTCTTGGCCTGCCGCCTCATCTGTTCGCCGCCGATTACTCCGATTTCGAGCAGGAGATCAACCAGCTTCGCACCCATCAGGGCCAGAGCGATGTGTACGTCATCAACGATAACGGAACGATCCTAGCCCCGACCTTCGGCGGCGGCGCCAACTCGCTCGTCACCGAAATGTTGGGCGACGCCGCGATCATCTCGTCGGATTTCGGCGGCAATCCGCCTTACGCGAAGATGAGGGAAGTGGCGCGCATCTGCTTCAGGCACTGGCTCGAACAGGCGAACGTGCTTTTCATCATCGGCGGCAAGTCCAACAACACGGACATCTACGAGACGCTGCGCGCCATGGCCGACGCCCTGCGCGAGCACTTCAGCGAGCACGGACCGACGCCGCTCTATGTCGTGCTGGGCCGTGGAGGTCCGAACCTCGTGCGGGGCATGTCGGCGCTGAGGGACACCTGCGACTCGCTAGGCCTGCCTTATCGGCTGTTCGGCTTCGACTCCGACATCAGCGAAGTAATTCAGTACGCACGCCAGGCGGACGCCTGGATGCGCGCCGGCGGCCGCACCGAGATCGCAGCAAGGATTGGCGCGTCACCGAGGCAAACCGAAACGGCTCGTGCCTGAGGAGATCGACATGTACAAGCAAGGCAGCAATACGTTCAAGTATTTCGTTGGCGTCAACTCACTCGCACAGATCGCCACGCGCGAGGACCGCGTGTGCGTGCTCAACATTCTGGGCGGTGAATCGTCGGACGTGACGCCCGTGAGTCATGAATTCTCGGGCGGTAACGTCGTATTCGGCACGGCGCCGGGCAAGGGCGGTCAAGTGCTCCCGACGCCGGCCGGCGACATCCGTGTGTACAACAACGTCCGCGAGGGGCTCGAAGCGGGACACCGGTTCAACTGCGGCGTCGTCTATCTGCCGCCGTCCGCGGCCCGCGACGGCGTTGCTGAACTAATTCGCGTGAATCCCGAGCTGCGAAAGATTTTCATCATCACCGAGAAGATCGCGGTCCACGACGCCCGCGAAATCCGCGCGATGGGCCAGCAGGCGGGCATCGACATCTTCGGCGCGAACGGCCTCGGCGTCGCCGATTCGTGGAATCGCGTGAGGATCGGCGGAGCGCTCGGCGGCGACAATCCTGACGATTCGTTGCGCAAGGGCTCGATCGCGATCTTCTCCAACTCCGGTGGCTTCAGCACGACGATTGCGCAATACCTGCGCATGGGTGGCTGGGGCACGTCGACGGTCATCTCGAGCGGCAAGGACGTCTATATTCACTATGCCGCGCCTGAATTCGCGTTCGCACTCGCCAACGATGCACGCAGCAAGGCTGCGGTGCTCTACTGCGAACCGGGTGGCTACTACGAGGCCGATGCGGTCTTCACGAAGCCAGTCGTCGCGTGCGTCGTGGGACGATGGAAGAGCCGCCTCACGCGGGCAGTCGGGCACGCCGGCGCGATGGCCGGCGGCAACGACGATGCGCAAGCCAAGGAACGCTGGTTCATGCAGAAGTTCGGCGTCGAGCGCCTCTTCACGCCGGATGATCCATGCTGCTCGACGAAGGGTGCCGTGGTGACGAACATCGCGCACATCCCGGCCGCGCTGAGCGCCGTGATGCGCGCCAACGCGACGATGTCCGATTTCGAGCCGGAGGGCAGTCTCGCACTCAAGCCGTGGTTTGGCTCCGATCAGGGCATCGCGGTGCCGGACGGTCTCGGGATTCCGGTCGTGGAAGCTGTTGCGCCGTATAACGAGCAGGTCCGTCAGGTCAATCGACAGATCGGCGTGATCGCTCCGCGCCAGGCGCTCAAAGACGCATCGGGCGCGTCGCAGATGGACGCGAACACACAGGTGAGCAGCCTGCACGGCGCGTCGATGCTGGAGGCGGCGACGCGTTCGCTCGAAGCGAACGTCGGCCTTGCCCTGCTGCACGAATTCGGCGGCGAGAATGACGAAAAACTCATCGATGTGGCGATCGCCGCGTCCGTCAATCTGCACGGAACGCCGGAACTCGCGGCAGCGCAAGCCGCACGCGAGGCCGGCAATGCACCCAACGCCATCCTGGCCGCCGCGGCCTCGATCGTCGGGCCGAAACGTCAGCGCGCGGCGCGGGACGTCACCAAGTGGCTGATCGATCGTTTTGCGGCCGCTGGTCTTGCCGACGCGCTGAATGAAACTTTCGACGTCGCACGCATCGACGCAAGCGGCTGTGAACAGTTCTTCGCCGACTCTCACGATCCGCTCGCCGAAGCAATGCTCGCGGGGCTCGCCGCGCGCGGCGCGAAATCGGCTTTCGTCCGCTGGCTGACGTCGCAGCCCGCTCACCCGACCGGCGACGCGGTGCTGGCCGCGATCACGACGACGCTGGCGTGGGGCCCGCTCATGCGCAAGCGTATCTCGCGCGTGACCGCCGAAAGCCTGCCCTGGTGGAGCATGCTATTTGGGACGCTCATCGGTGCATCGGCCGATGCGTCCCGGCATGGCCCGGACGGTTTCTGCGGCTTCTCCACCAACGAATTGCTGAACGAGCGCAGTCTCACCGAAATCGGCTTCGCCGCGCTGCTCAACCTGAAGCCCGGCCCCGACGACCTGTTCGCCTTCAAAACGCTCGTCGGCCTGCTGCTCACCAACGGTCCGGGTGCGATCTCGGCGCAGGGGGCGAAGGGCGCGGTATCCGCCGACGGTCCGGAGGGCCCCGAGCGCGTGCAGCTCAACAAGGCGCTTGTCGGCTTTCTCTCGCATACCGGCTACACGCACGGCGGGAACGGGTACGAGGGCATCGCGTTCCTGATTGATGCTTTCAAGGAAACCGCGCTGGACGATCCGTCGAAGCCCGGCCACGGCGTGGACCTGCGCTCGCTCGCCGAGCGCTCCGTCGAGCGATACGCGCAGTACAAGGCGCGGCAGAAGCATTCGGGCAGCCTCGATATCGCGAAGCTTCCGGGCGTGAATCATCCGGTGTTCAAGGACAGACCGGTCAACCACGACCCGCGCGAAGTGTTCATCAGCGACTTGAGCGAGAAGCGCGGTGAATACAACGTGTTCCATGCGTACTACCGCGAGCTGGTGCAGGCGCTGTTCAAGGCAGGCGTCTCGCGCAACGTCTATTGCGTCAATGTCGATGCGGTGATCGCCGCATTGCTGCTGAAGATGCTTTGGCAGCCGCTGCGACGCGGTGAATTCGGCGAGTCCGATCTGGAGACTGCCGCGTTCACGATCTTCCTTTATCCGCGCATGCTAGGCTGCGCGGCGGAAATCGACGATCACCTCAACCGCGGACGCAACATGGACACGCGCACGCCCGCGTCCCAGTGCCGCTTCGTGGCCTGAGCGCGAGTATTACCGGCGCGGGGCAAGGCAATCACGTGGCTGCTGTGCTTTAGGGCAGTTGCCGGCTTTCCGCCCGCATCCATTGATAACCAGCGGACATCGATCGTTCGGAAGACAACGCTCGCTCGGATGCCGCACGCGGATTGCGTGTTCGAGCTTGATGAAAGGGCGGCTCAGCGCCGACCACAAGATGTTGACCGCCTCGGTGGCCTTCCGGAAGCCACCCAACTATACGACGGCTCGAAATGCCTGCAAATCATTCAGGTCGAAGTTGACGCCCGCAGGCCATCCTCTGCGTAGTACAGCGGCTATTGTGCATGGTGCAGGCCAAAGCGCCCATTGGGACCGACGTTGGAGAGCGCCGACAATTGCTGCCGGACGGAACTGGGAACGTCCGTATGCGGCGGGCCAAGCGGCCATTCATGCTTGAGATGTCGGAGTCAGCTTATGGCCGATACACCCTGGCCCTGCGGCTTACGGTCGCATTTACACCACGGCTATTGCACGTGATCATCTCGTTTTAGTAATGAATCGCATTCTCAATAAATCGATGAGTTCACCCACACTCGCCTCGCAATCGCGCTGGTGGATCCGAGTTTTCGCCATCGCCGGACCGGGATTGGTCGTGATGCTGGCCGACACGGACGCGGGTAGCGTCATCACCGCGGCGCAAAGTGGCGCCCAATGGGGATACCGGTTATTGCTGCTGCAGTTGCTATTGATTCCGGTCTTATTCATCGTTCAGGAGTTGACTGTTCGCCTCGGCATGGTCACGCGCAAGGGGCACGGCGATTTGATCAGGCAGCATTTTGGCCCCCGTTGGGCGTGGCTGTCGGTAGGCACCTTGATGCTGGCCTGCCTGGGTGCCTTGTTATCAGAGATGAGCGGGTTGGCCGGAGTTGGCCTGATGTATGGCATTCCATCGTGGCTTACGTTGACGCTAACGGTCGTCGGGCTATCCTGGATGGCGTACACAGGGTCGTATCTGTCGGTGGAACGGATCGCGATTCTGCTTGGCGCCTTCGAATTGGTGTTCGTACTGGTGGCCTGGCGCGCCCATCCGGATGCTGCGAGCATACACGCCGAGCTTGCCAGCATGCCGCTCGGCAACCACGACTACCTGTTCCTGCTGTCAGCCAACATTGGCGCTGTGATCATGCCGTGGATGGTGTTCTATCAGCAATCGGCCGTGGTGGAGAAAAAGCTCGATCTCGAAGACCTGCGCGCCGCTCGCTGGGATACAGCGGTCGGCGCGGTATTGACCCAGTTGATTATGGCGGCAGTGCTGATGGTCACAGCAGCGACCTTGGCGCGTTCCGGCATGCATAAACCGCTCGACACAGTGCAGCAAATCGGTGATGCGATTACGCCGTTCCTTGGCGCGCAGACCGGCAAGCTGCTATTCGGCATGGGAATGGTTGGCGCGGCGCTCGTGGCCGCCATCGTGGTGACGCTGACTGCGGCTCGCGCGCTTGGCGAGATACTGGGCTACCGGCATGCGCTTGAGCATACGCCGCGCGAAGCGCCGTGGTTTTACGCTACCTATACCACGGTGTTGATCGTCGCCGCGTTCATCGCGGGCTCCGGCGCGAACCTGGTCTCGCTGGGCGTTGGCGTGCAGGTGATGAACGCGCTGCTGTTGCCGATCGTGCTCGGCTTCCTGTACCTGCTCGCCCGGCGCCTGCCCGAGCCGTATCGACTAAGGGGAAGTTACGGGATGTTGGCCGGAACGGTGATCGCCATTACGGTAGGCTTGGGCTTGTACTCTGGAATTGCCGGAACGTTTTCATAATCCGCCCGATGACGATCGGCGGCCCCTGCGCAGCGGTCATTCCCTTCCACTCCGCTCATTGATCCTCCCACGCCAAGCGTAGTACCGTCCACGTTCTGACGCGCCAATGCGTTTTCTATCGCGCTTTCAAAGCGGACAACAACCGGCTAAGCGCACGCTTCGCCGCGCCGTACCGTAAAATTCACACACGCGCTTTTCGAATCGCGGTCCTTCCCATCCAGAAAAGGCACCTGTCCGGCCAAGCCGTTGGGACACTCCTATCTAAACGAGACTGGCAGCATTGCAACCTGACACAGCCGGGCTTGGTGTGGCGCTGGCGACCCGGGTGCCCGCTTATCCAGCACCGCCGCATGTGCATACGCTACTGGACCACAAGGTGGACGCGGACGTCCTGATGGCTCTCGACAGGCTTGCCCTTCTCGATGGCTTGGAAGAAACGCCAGTTGTGCAGCGAGGCGAGCAACAGCCGACTCAGACGCGGCGGCTGCGTCGGCTGCAGGACTTCGACCCCGACGGAACCGTCGGGGTGAATCGTGAAGCGCGCAAGCGCAATCGCGTGATACGCGGCTTCACGACCTTACGATTCCGCAGTTCACGGGTTCGGCGTTTGATGGCCCGATGGTCCTGCTCCACGATGTTGTTCAAGTACTTGATCTGGCGAACCCTGATGGGCATCTCGCGCTCGGCATTCACCGCGTGAAGCGCGGCCAGATTGGAGCCGCTTTCGTCGATGGTTACCGTCTCGGGGGAGCCGTTCTGAGCGATTGCTTTTTCAAAGAAGCGTCGCGCAGCAGCCTTGTCCCGCTTGGCTCGGAACAGAAAATCGATGGTGTTGCCCGCCTTATCCACTGCCCGGTAAAGATACTTCCACGAACCCTTGACCTTGATATGTTCGTCAACCCGCCAGCTCTTGCCGACCGGACGCTTGAGCTTGCGAAACGTCTTTTCGAACAGGGCACCACCTTGATGACCCAGCGCTGCACCGTCGCGTGATCGACACCAATGCCACGCTCAGCCATCATTTCCTCGAGATTGCGAAGACTCAGCGAGTAGGCAACGTACGATCGCACCACAGCAGAATCACTTCAAGCGGATAGTGCAGTCGCTTCAGCACCTTGGCATTTCCTGGAGCAAGCGTCGTTCGTGGCGTTGGAGTCTTTTTCATCGAGTGGTCAAAGCGTTTTCCTCAGCCTCGAATTTTACCTCTCCCGCGTTAATGCGACAGAGCCCGCTTTAGTGTCCGCAGTTCCCGAAACGAGGCCTTGGGCCAGTACTTCAAGTAGCTCGATAGCCAGTTACCCACGCTGAGTCGATGTGGATCACGCGATCCGTCACAAGGGTGCCCGCACATCAATCGGTGAGATGTGTTTCCGAGAAACGTCGCGACTATCGCGCTGTAAAGATAAGTTTTCTTATCTTATCTTAAGATGACTGTTGATGCGCTAAACTCCCCTGCATGAAAACGCGCCTCACCCTGCCCTTTACGCCCGCCGCTGATGCTGCAGCGACGTTCCCCGATGCCGACGAGCTCGCTGTGCTGCGCGCGTGGTATGCGGGCGTACCGGTGCGGCAGGCCGTCGCGCGTTACCTGCCCTCCGCGCTCGGTGACGGGAAATCCGCACGCGGCGTGCTCGGGCGCATCCGGCGCCAGCTGGTGGACATCGCGCGCGCCGCCCATCGCGACGACCTTGTCGCACTCCTCACCCATCCGTCGGCAGGCCGTGAGCAGCATGCGAAAGGCGCCGGGCACGCGATCGATGCGCTGCGCACCGCCCGCCCGCTGCAACCGCAGATCGCCGACGACATTGCGCAGTGGCTCGCGCCACGCGCGGTGCGGGTGCTGCGCGCGCACGGCATCACGACGCTCGCCGATCTCACGGTACGCATCCCGCGCCGGCGTCAGTGGTGGAAGGCGGTGCCGGGCCTCGGCATGGCGAGCGCCCGTTCGATCGAGGCGTTCTTCGCCGCCTGGCCCGCGCTCACGGACCGGGCGCGTGCGCTGGTGGTCGCGAGCCAGCGCGGCGACATCGTGCCGTGGGAGACCCTCAAACTGCCGCACGAGGTCGACGGCTCCGCCGGCACGTTCCGCGCACCGCCCGCCACCTGCACACTCGACGCGTCCAACGACTACGAGGCCGTGCAGACGTGGCTGTCCCTGCACGAGTCGCCCGCCACGCAGCGGACCTACCGCAAGGAAGCCGAGCGGCTGATCCTCTGGGCCATCGTCGAGCGCGGCCGCGCGCTGTCGTCCCTGACGACTGATGATGCGATCGCCTACCGGACGTTCCTGCGCCATCCGTCTCCGCGCGCACGGTGGATCGGCCCGGTGCGCCCGCGCACGTCGACGGACTGGCGGCCGTTCACTGGCAGTCTGTCCGCGCGCTCGGTCGCGCACGCGCTGTCGGTTGTTGGTGCCCTGTTCCGCTGGCTCGTCGAACAACGCTACGTGCTGGCCAACGCATTTGCAGGCATCAGGGTGCGCGGTGGCAAAACCGCATCGGCGCTCGACGCATCGCGCGCTTTCACTGACGGCGAATGGGCCCAGTTGCGTACGATCGCCGACGGCCTCGAATGGTCTTCCGGCTGGACGGCACCGGCCGCACAGCGCCTGCGGTTCCTGCTCGACTTCGGTTTCGCGACGGGTCTGCGTGCGAGTGAACTGGTCGGCGCGACGCTCGGCCAGGTTGAAACGGACGCACGCGGCGAGCACTGGCTGCGCGTCACCGGCAAGGGCAGCAGGATGGCCCGGGTGGCGCTGCCGCCACTCGCGTGGGACGCACTGGCGCGTTATCTGGCCGAGCGCCAGCTGCCGGCTACTGCTGCACGCTGGCGGCCGGACACACCGGTCATCGGCAGCCTGGAAGCCGACAGCGCCGCGACCATCAGCAGCGTGCGGCTGTGGGGTGTCCTTGAGCGCTTCTTCTGCGTTGCCGCCGATGCGATTGAAACCGATCACCCGCCGCTCGCGGAGAAGCTGCGCCGTGCCAGCCCTCACTGGATGCGGCATACGCACGCCACCTACGCGCTCGGGCATGGCGCAGAACTGACGACCGTGCGCGACAATCTCCGGCACGCTTCGGTGTCGACTACCTCGATCTACCTGCACAGTGACGAGGTTAAGCGCGCGCGGCAGATCAGTGAGGCGTTTGCGACCCGGAAGTGAGCGCGACAACCTGCATGACCGACCGGCCCCTCGGAGTCGGCCCGGTGGCTGACCGTTTCCTAAGAACACGGTTCGATCGCCGGTACGAACCGGCCAGCGGTCGCTGGCATCACCGGAGCGACCGACAGCCTGCTCACTCGCCTACGAGATGACGCCCGGAACCCGCCATGGAAAAACCTGAATTCGAGCCGCAGATTCTGGCAAATCGACAAGGCGTGTCGTTCTGGCTCGTCCGCGGAAACACCACCGTCGAATGCATCGTCACGATTGCAGCGCTGGAGCCCCACTTCTGGCTTGAGCCGCGGGCCCGGGACGCCCGGATCGAGAGGATTTTCCGGGACGGGTACAGCCGCATCCGCGCGATCGCCGAACGGAAGCTACTTGCGCATCCGTGCGCACGCCTGGAACTGACACCCGATGACTTCGAGCGCCCTAGAACAGCGCGGGTGAATCGGGCACGCTTCTCGAAGCGTAACGCGGCACTATCTTTAGCACTTCTTAGTTGATTAGGAGAATCGGCGGCCGCTGCGGCCTGTGTCTATGCGCCCGAGCTGCAGCGCTGCTCTGCCTGCTCAGCCCGTTGGCGTCCGTCGATGCGAGGAAAGCACGAAACATTACGTGCCCCAAGAACTCTTCTCGGAATGGGCACATCGCCCCGCCAACCCGCTCTCCGCCGGCGAGCGGCACTTGTACCAATTCGAGAATAAACGAACGGGTGATCTACAAGCTGTAGTCGCCCCTTCGTGCGGCGCGGGGATCCCAGAATCAGGCAAACGATAAACGGCGATGGCCATGAACGAAGGGGCAAAGTGCAAAAAAATCTCTTCTCGTCCCGCGTTCTGATGCAGTTTGAAGTAGCCAAAAACCTAGTGAAGCATGGGTTTTCGACGAGGTCGGTTACTGGTATAAGCGACGTGATGCGTTCGGCTTTCGCACGATGTGAATCTCCTCAGGCAACGAGATCGCCACCTTCCCGCCTAGATCATCCGCGAGCAGCTGTGCTGTCGCCGCACAGAACGTTGCAGTCTGTTGCGCCGTCGGATTGAGGGCGGTCACGTAGGATTCGCTGGCGTCCAGATATTCCTGTACTCTTTCCGTGCGGGTCATCGCACCTCCCTTGAGTTCATGCTGCCTTCCCCAGTCTTTCCCCAGCGGCGAATTCGCCAGGCAGTTCCTTTGCCGCTTCCAAGATGCGGCGTGTCCTTCCCCTGGCATCTTAACGATCCACAGTGAATCTTTATTCCATTCACCCGTATACGAGCGACCCAGAAGTTCTTCTGGCTTGAGCCGCGGGCCCGGGACGCCCGGATCGAGAGGATTTTCCGGGACGGGTACAGCCGCATCCGCGCGATCGCCGAACGGAAGCTACTTGCGCATCCGTGCGCACGTCTGGAACTGACACCCAATGACTTCGAGCGCCCCTGAACAGCGCGGGTGAACCGGGCACGCTTCTCGAAGCATGGACAAACTGGCTGGCCGCCCCTTTTCTTAACGCAGCGCTGTTATGGCAGAGCCAAGCCGGCCGCCGCTTGGGCCTGACTGTTAGTTGCATATAAACCAATCGGTTTGACTCTCGGGAACGCGGCACTATCTTTAACACTTCGTAGCTGGAAAGGAGAATCGGCGGCCGTTGCGGCCTATACCTATGCGCGAGAGCGC
This sequence comes from Paraburkholderia kirstenboschensis, assembly GCF_904848585.1. GTDB lineage: Bacteria > Pseudomonadota > Gammaproteobacteria > Burkholderiales > Burkholderiaceae > Paraburkholderia > Paraburkholderia kirstenboschensis. The sequence goes on along the minus strand of NZ_CAJHCR010000024.1, from coordinate 42,480 downwards.
CAGCGCTGCTCCTGCCTGCTCAGCTGGGTGGCGTCCGTCGATGCGAGGAAAGCCCGAAACGTTACGTGCCCCAACAGCCCGTCTCGGAATGGGCACATCGCCCCGCCAACCCGCTCTCCGCCGGCGGCAAAGCGGCACTTCAGCGGACGGCCAACTGAGCGGTCGGGCAGCCGGCGGTAATCCGGGAGAACGGCAAGTCGGCCTTAGCGGACGGTGGCCGACCAGGAATGTGCAGCCGTTCCGTGTCGCTTTGTCGACATGCGGGGGTATGTGTCGGCGAATGTCAGCTTTCGTTACGGCCGAATGAGTCTTCTCGACCCAAAGCCGACTTCCGGCATGCCGAAGCATCAATGGCTCTTTGAAGAGTGAAGCGGACTTTCGTCGCGGAAAGGCTAATGGTGGGTCATCGGCCCGAGCCAACGTTCGCCGGTCAAATTGGTGCGGCTGTCGCGTATCGCTTTGCTAACTTTACAAACTGGCGTCGGCGAATGTCAGCTCTCTGTCCATTAACGAGTCTTACAGTCCCGATCGAGACCTTTCACAGTCCCCGCGAATTTTCGCCTGCCGAGAAACGATGCGCACGCGTGATCCCCGACGGCCTCAAAGTTATGCCGTCAAAGGTGCGGCAAATCGTCAATGCATTTTTCGACGTGATCGCCGGGAACATCCGTATTGATCCCGGCGTGTCCGTCGGTGTGAGAGACGGGCACGATTTTTGGCCCGAGATACCGTGTGCCACCAAGCGTAAAAAGGGACCAGACAACATCTCCCCGACAGATCGCGGCGACGACTTCGACCACCTACACAATCGCAGGCGGGGACAGCCATTCACGCGTCGACGGATCGACGGGAGCCCAACGCACATGGGTAAGCCTGTCGTTCGTCGGGTTGATGCGAACGGCGTCGATAGCAAAAGTGGTCACATCTCCCTCCATCGTCCTGACAAAGGGATGTGTGCATTATGCGCGCTTCTTTTGCGGGGGATCAGCAGGATGGGTCGTGAGGGCCATTGTCAGCCCTTGGGCATGTATTGCTCTCGCCTGACGCGTGCCCCCGGACTGGATGTCTGTGGGTGCGGCGAATACTCCGGAACAGCCTGGACCTAGATAGTGAAGCCTAAGCGGAGTTCTCGTCGCACCACTGAATCGCCCAACGCTGCGCCGCCTCAATAGCATCCGCGTCGGAGGGATAATCGCCAAGGTCGCCCGAATACTTTACTTCGACGGCATCGCCACTCGCCAAGGCGCGCCGGTAGATCTTTGCGCGAGCGTAATAGCGGCCGCCTTCATCAAGAGGTGACGCGTCGATGTGGAATTGTTGGTAGTCGAAATGCATGGCTGTCTCCAAACGATCGCCCTAATCGTCGTCGCGTTGGACGAGGTGGAGCTCGTTGTGACCGCCAAGGTCGCTCCGTCCGCTGCGAAGATGAATTGGGGCTGCGACTCTTCGGCCCGAAACGCTTTAGGATCAATATGTACATCGTAGGCAGTAACAGAAAAGCTCGCTGACCAGCGAGAGCAGGACAGCAGCGAGAATTCGCATGGGAACGCTCCATCCGAATACGGGTGCGCATCGATTGTCAACGATCCGGACGTCGATGCCGACCGGCCGCTCTTGTGCCATCTACCGCCCGATGCGGTCGGCCTACGCGGATGAAGCTACGTTCGCCTTTGGCAATGGAATGGCCGTTTGCGAGAGCGGACCCGCCGTCTCAATGTCTGCGTGACGGGACGGACGAATAACGCGTGATGGCCGAACTCTGCCCGATCCCCCGTTGGCGTTACGCAGCTAACCCCGCCGTCCCGACCATCTACGAAGGCGAAGTCGGTCTCGAACACGAGCGCGCCATGAAGCAGTCACTCGTGGAATGCGATGTGATCCCATCACGAACGCGGCGGGATACGAAACCACGTAACCGCCACGACCAGCAGGAACGCTGCGTAGGCAGTCGCGAACAGCCAGCCGGGCAAATCATAGTAGAGCCAATAGCTTACCCAACGCTGCACGATGCCCTGCAGCCCGACGCGTCCGGTACGAAGCCAGTCCTCCAGGACCGTCAGCGGACACGGTATGTCAAGAACAGCGAGAATCGCAACGACACCTATCGCTACGAGATGCACTTGCCGGAACGCAGGGTTGCGGATCCAGCCGCGTTTCAACCGTGCACCTGCCCAGATCGCGATTAGCCCGCCGACGATGAACAATATAATCAGCGCATGCACCACGAGAACGGTATCGGCCAGCCAGTTCATGACGTTTCTTTCAGTTGCGGTCCTTGTGTTCCTTGTCCTCGCTGCTCGATTGCCAACGATTCGCGCACCGGGGTCGACCGACGAGACTGGCCGACCTCTGCCTGACGACGATCGGCAGCACGCGACCCCGAGCTGCCCTTCGACCCGGAGTGACCTCTACGGCAGCTCTCCAAGGTGAAGCAGCCATTTGTCCCCTGGTGCCTGCCGGCAAGTCATCGGCCATTCAGGCCGGCGCTAGCCGGCAATCTTGAGCGCGAGTTCAGCGACATGTTTTGTCCCGGAAGCGCGCGATATCCAGCTCATTTTGTGAAGTCCCGATCTTCTTGCTCGGCCGCGCCTCCCCGATTGCGCATGCGTTGCTCAATGTGGCTCGCCGAGGCAAGCATCAGCGACATCGACAATCGGCTCGCTGTCGCCATAAGCTTCGTAAAAGCGATCGACACACCTTATCTGACCGAAGGTCCACCATGTCCCGGGCGGATCATGACCCAGCCACATGACAGTCGCCGCCGCCTTTGTCCGAAGTCCCCATTGTTGCCAATCAGAGCCTGTTGGCAAAAAACGGCCGTGCTTGTCCACGTACAAGTTCAGGTCCAGGCCGTATCGCTTCAGGTATGGCGGGTTAAGGAGATCCTCGATGGCAGGCTTTTCGCCACTGGAAATTCGGGCGTTTTCGACTGCCTCATCCAGCCGAAAATCGCTCATGGCACGGCTGATCACTGACAACTCGAACAGCAGCGGCGCGCCGATTGCCAGGCATGTAACACCTATGCAGAGTACGAGCACTGCAAGAACACACCTTCCGGTTAGCGATGTCCGCGACACTCGCGTCCCCCATCCTCTGCTTTTCCTGTAAGCTTGCGCGCGCTCGGGCAGCGTGAAACCACGCACACTCTCATTGGGACAGTGCACAGCCTTGACGCGTGTGCGAAGCCCGCGCCGAACTTGTCGACAGCGCCTGATGCATCAGGGTGTTTCACCTTCCTGCGGCTGTTCGTCAAGATTGCTCTTGAACTCGTACTTTTTGTGCGAACCGTCGCAGAATGGCTTGTTCGGCGAGTCACCGCATCGACACAGCCAGCCCTCGTCCTTGTTCACCTCAATGTTTTTCCCGCCTCGAGTGGTAATCTTGAAGTCGCCCTTGATGTGGTACGGGCCATCATTCCGGGGGGTAATAATTGCAGTCGCCATTTGCGCCTCCGCTGATTCTGAATCACGCGTTCCGCACACGTTCGGGACACTCGATGCGGCAACCTGAATACAGGTCAAATTCAGTCTATATCTGATACCGCATGAAGTTGCGGCGAGCGTTGTGGCATCGCGCAAAAGCTTGTGTAAAGGTTCGCCGCGAATGGTATGAGACATCATGATCTGGTTGGTGGAGGCGGTAATTATCGGCCACAGTTTCGGACGCTCGAACTCGACACCCCGTAAGCGTACGGTCGCCTGTGCGATTGCAGGGAGCGACGTGGCAGGGCCACGCTGACACCAGTCAAGACCGCCGCGTAGGCGCATTGGGCTCCGGGATGCCTGGGGTTACTGATCGAGGCCGCCCGCATCGCTCCGGATCGATAAGGCCACATCACTCCCTCCCCCACCGTTGATCCGGCTTCCACTTCGCCATACCTGCTTGCTCCGCTCGGAGAGTTCGCGGCAACAGCGGGATCTCATTCCTGCTTATCGAAGACGCCAGCTTCGAGATCCTGTCTGAAATGCTGCACCCAACCGGTTTCGAAGCCGATGGGATATTCCCTCGCAATTTTTGTTGAGAGTCTGGTTACGGTGACATATCCCTGCAAGCCGACGTTCTCGTCGCCCTTGGGGTCTGTCGTATCCGTTTCCAGCAGTTCGAATTCACCTTCTGCCAGTCCCTTGCGCTGCAAGGTCGCTTGGAAAGCCTGGCGTTCATCCGGTTCGATCAGTCGCATCTTCCGCCCTCCCGTCTGTCCGACACCGATATTCGTGGTCCCCTTCACGACGTTGTCATAACCCCAGAACGTTACGCAGTGCTCGAGTGCGTCATCGCTGCGGCTGAGGTTGCGAAAGCCGAATGCCATCCGCTCATCTGGGTCCGATCCTCTCGCAGTCGGGAATCACCAGCGTACAGCTTTTGTGCACGCGCTCGAAAGAAAACCCTCCGAACAGTTTTGTCATAGTTCCTGCCATCCTTCATGACCCGTCGCAATTTGCATCGGTGCGCAAAGCGCCCGGGCTCGTATCTGTGCCGATTGCAACGTCCGCTCGCTGGATGAGCCAATGCGAATGGATGGATCAGTCCATGCGCAGACAGATAGCAGAAGCTCGTTGGCCACAACAGGGCTACACTCAAAATGGGATAAATTCCGGAGCAATACCATGACCGACGCTACCCCCAAAGCACATTTCGCGGTCTTCCCCTGACGCCGGAGCAGGACGCGGAAGTCAGGCACTACATAAAGAAAAGAGAGCAGCATGGCACGCCGTGGGACACGCCGGAGTTGGAGGCCATGCTTCGAGACATGCTGCAGCCCCCGAGCGACGACGACGGAGGACTCGGTTCCACCGTCGACGAAACGAAGGCGGCCACAGAACGCGCGACAGCTTCCATCGACGAGACCATGGAACCCATTGAAGCCTGCGAAGAGCGGAATGCTGCGATGGAAACCGAGGGTATGAGGGGACCGAAGCGTTGAATCCCAGGCAGCGCTCGCGACTGGTGTTGAAATTCACCCTACGCGTTCGGACCATGGGATGAGTCTGTTGGGAACCCGGAATCACATCGATTGCGCGGACGTTGTCCCCTTGGCGCCCTTTCGATGTATGTCCTATCTGCGACAGGAGGAGATCGTGAAACGCGATATGTATCTGGCACTCGCAATATTGAAGACTCTCGAGGAAAACAAATCCCCGCACCTCAGCGAATTTGACATTGAAAGCGCGCTCAAGGATGCGTTCGATGTTTCGAACCGGGGTGTGTGGTATCAATTGAACCTGCTGGCCGACGCAAATCTCGTCCGCTCGATGGGTAGCGACTGGCGGCTAACCTGGGATGGCCACGAGTTTTTGAAGTCGGCGGTCCCGAATACCTTCGAAGACACCTGAAGGGTGACCTAAGCGCTGGAAACATCCCCCGGCTTTTGTGCCCCCGATTGCCGGGGCATCGCACGGGAGGCGCCGAACGCAATAGCAGTTTGCCGAAGCGCATTCGATTCCACGACTTGATGACGACCTCGCGCCAACGTCCAGCGAGCCGGTTTTGTACAGCCGCATGTGCGGATATTCCTGGTCTGAGGGGAATATGGACCGGTTAAAGTATGCGATGCTTGAATATCACGAGCGCAGCAAGCATCGCGTCAGCGGCTACGCCCCTGGCCCCGGGAAACTCGACTGGGCAACACAACCGGATCCGTTCCGGGTGTTTCACGGCGCACCGCGCATTGCTCTGCCGTTAGCCGCGGATAGCCTGACTACACGCTACAACGAACTGCGCTGCGGCGCTTTGCCGCCCGCGCGCAGATTCGATCTTTCCAGTCTGGCAATCCTGTTCGAACTTTCGCTCGGCCTGTCGGCGTGGAAATCCTACGGCACCCAGCGGTGGGCACTGCGCTGCAACCCTTCGAGCGGAAATCTACATCCGACCGAGGGCTATCTTCTGTGTCCGACTCTGCCCGGCTTGTCGGGTGGGGTCTACCATTACCTGAGCCGGAACCATTCCCTTGAATGTCGCGCTGCAGTGGATGACGAACGATGGAGCGAGGCGTTCCCGCAAAGTGGCGTCCTGATCGGTATAAGCTCGATCCCCTGGCGCGAGGCGTGGAAATACGGCATGCGCGGTTGGCGCTACTGCCAGCACGATTGCGGCCATGTCATCGCCGCGGTGAGTTACGCAGCGGCAGCGCTTGGCTGGCAGACGCGGCTGGCGGAGTCTGCTGCGGACGACGCAGTCGCCAACCTGCTTGGATTGAACCGCGGAGAAGATTTCGGGAAGGCAGAAGCAGAGGCGCCGGATGCCTTGCTCTGGATCGGCAACCCCGAATCGCGGCCTGATCTTGAGCGCATGCTGATCGCCTTGCATAGCGCACAGTGGCACGGACGCGCGAATCAGCTGAGTCCGGGACATGTGAAGTGGCCGGATATCGATTCGATCCATCGCGCCACGCATAAGGCCCGTACTCGCGATCCAACCTTGCCGGATCTGGAGCTGCATCCGTCGCCCGCGGCACCCGCCCTTGATCTCAGCTTTGCCCGGATCGCGCGGCAGCGTCGCAGCGCGGTGAATTTCGACGGTACGACGTGTATCACCAAGGCGGCGTTTTTCAGCATGCTGGCGTGCTTGTTGCCATGTCATGGCACGCCGCCGTGGAATGCACTGGTGTTTCCTGCAGCAGTGCATGCAGCGCTAATGGTGCACCGCGTGGGCGACCTGGAGCCGGGCCTGTATATGTTCGTGAGAAATCCGGGCGCACTGCCGGATCTCAAGCGGTCTCTACGTCCAGAATGGCTGTGGCAAAAGACCGGCCCCGATCATCTGCCGCTCTATCTTCTACTGCCTTACGATTTGCGCACCACGGCAAAGTCGATTTGCTGCCACCAGGATATCGGCGCCGATTCCTGCTTTGCGCTGGGGATGATCGCGGGATTCGGAATCGCGTTGAAGCAGCCATGGCGTTATCGCCATCTGTTCTGGGAATGCGGCATTCTTGGCCAGGCGCTCTATCTCGAAGCCGAAGCCGCCGGCGTGCGCGCGACAGGGATTGGCTGCTTTTTCGATGATGAAATGCACGCACTGCTCGGCGTGGAGGATCACACCTGGCAAAGCCTGTATCACTTCACCGTCGGCCGTGCGGTAGACGATCAGCGCCTGTCCACATGTCCACCGTATGAGGTTCAGCCTTGAAGCGAGAACCTCATGCGCCCGGCGATTGAACGTCACACATAGTTCTCGTTTTCCTTATCAATGCACGGCGAACCAAACGTATTGGCGTGAGAATAAAACGGAACGCGACTCGCCCCCATACGAAGAATAGAACCGTCGGCGGAAAGCTTGCTTTGCGGCTCAAGAGCGTCGCAGTCAGCGGCCGGAGACAACGCCATGAAAACGAAGCCCTTCTTGATTGGCCTCTTGCTCTTGGTAGGCTTGCTTGGTGCCGCGTCGCCCATATTTGCCCAGTCATCTCCCCCGCCGTCCGAGAAAACAAAACTGGTCGAAGCGCTAGTAAACAAAGCCGCAACTCTGATTGACAGTAAAGGTAAGGCGGCTTTTTCCGAGTTCAGAGTGAAGGGCTCCGAGTGGTTCCACGATGACACATATCTATTCGTCTACGACATGGAGTCGAATGTACTGTTAAATCCTGCCTTCCCAGCCCGTGAAGGGACCAAGGTAACCGGTCAAAAGGACGTCGATGGTAAGTTGTTTCATGACGCCATGATTTGGACGGCCCAAACCAAAGGATCGGGATGGGTCGACTATATGTTCCCGAAACCCGGGCAGACCCAACCATCGAGGAAATGGACCTACGTGAAGGAGGCGAAGATCGATGAAGTCCCAGGCTTGGTCGGATCGGGCTTCTATTTTGAGTAGCGTCAGACTGACCCATCACAAACGCGAGCTGAGAGTACTTTTCGACGGGGCTCTGATACGTTGGCTGCTGCGTTACGTCCCGAACTTCGGCCGTTCGTCAAGGTCTTTCGACCGTCTCTTCATGTGGCCGATCTACGACTACCACCGTGCGCATATCTCACGCGGCCCAAGTTTCCATAAGCTCGGATCGTTCACCCGAAACAGATCGGGTAGCTCCGGAGCAGCTGCTGGCGCCCGTCTTTGGCCGAACTCGGTCACGTTTAGCTCGCGCACAAGTTTTGTACGCGGCAACACATCCACCGCGCAGACGTCATTCGTTTGGGAAGGTGTCACCGCACCAAAAAGCGAATTGATGTGGGCAGAGCTCAGCTCTTTCTCGACGTCTTTGCGACAAACGGCGTGGGTATATGTTGAACCTGTTCGCTTCCGCACTTGGGGCAGTGCGGATGGGCGGCTTCATGCTCGGCGAGATGTTCAACGTGTTCGAACGTCTCGCGGCACTTTTCGCAACGGTATTGGTAAGTCGGCATGGCATCGGTTTTCGCGGTGCAAGGGCCATCCGTGACGGCGGCCGGTGATTGGTGCGCTATGCGCGGGTCGCAACGGAAATCGGAGCGCAGCTCATGTCGGGAAAGTGCATCACTACTGGTAAAAGCGCTGCCGCTGATCGTAATTTGCGATATATCGCACGAAACCCCTATCGCTGTGGGGCTCTTTATTGTGCGGCGCGACATCAATGTTTGTGCCGGTGTATCCAACCCATATGGTGTGAATCAAGCCACTGGACCATCCCCTCTTCTGGGTGATCGTGCCTGTGCCGTTGCGCCACCATGAACCCGGCGACCAACAAGACCGCCAAGCCGACAACGAAGGAGATCATAGACTGGGTCATGGCAGCCTCCTTATCAGGTCGCAACCATGCTTATATTGTAGGTCAGTGCTCACCGAAGTGGCGTGCGACGAGCACACGCATCCGCGGATCGAACGGCAGCTTGCCGGGCCACATGCGACGTTCGAATGACCCCGTGACCGCATCGGCGACTGGCCGGTCTTGTTTAGGGTTGTAGGACGCCTGCCCTCATCCTTCGACGCGTCAACTCGCCCCGACGCCAGCGGGCAGGCGTCCTACAAGCCCCAAGGGAGGAAACCGCGGAGTGTTCCGGCATGGTCTGAACGTTTCACCGCTATGGCGATTTGTTCGATCACGTTGAGGGCATGGTGGATATGAACGCGGATAAATCTGAGGTTAGACAGGCATGATCGCGGGGACGGCACAGCGGTGGGTTGTCATCGCGCCGACCCGGCCAGCGCCAGACTGCCTGTTTGGATCGATAGGCACAGGGGTCTGCTATTGGCTCTCGTTGCCGAAGAGCCGACAGTCGGATTGTGCATCCTGACACGATGGTGTTCATGCGTGGACCCACTCGACAGGCGGCGCCCGGATAGGTCTGCTGCGCTGGAGTATGTCGATGATGATCATTGGCGAACCGCAGTGCCGGCAAACGAAGGTTGGCGGTATCTCCACGGTGGATACGACGTTGGCACTGAGGCCGACACTGTTAGGCGCGACGTCCAGCAACTCGCGTATCGTCGCGAGATTCCCGCGCCGCGATGGGTTCGCGAGCAGACCGTAGTGGCGGATGCGGTGGAAGCCGCCAGGCAGCACGTGCAGCAGGAACCGGCGCACGAACTCATCTGCCTGGAGCGTCATGGTCTTGTTACGTGTGCGTCCGTCTACGCGGTAGTCCTTCCAGCGGAAGGTGACGCCATGTTCGTCGAGCGCGACCAGGCGTTGGCTGGAGATCGCCACCCGGTGGGTATAGCGTGACAGATAGGCGAGCACTGCTTTGGGCCCTGCAAACGGGCGTTTGGCGTATACCACCCACTCACATGTACGCATTGGCGCAAGCCACCCGGCAAAGGCTGCCATATTGTTGAGCCCGGCGTATTCGCCGAAGAAGCGCAACTGGCCGCGGCGATAGATCGCTTCCAGCTCCTCGAGGAAGCGTCGCCGGAACAGGCGCGAGAGCACGTGCACCGGAAGGAAGAAGCCTGGCTTGCACGCTACCCACCTGCTTCGGTCCGGCGCCAGCCCACCACCGGGAACGATGCCATGCACGTGGGGATGATGCGTGAGCGCGGAGCCCCAGGTATGCAACACGAGAGTGGCACCGATCTGTGCCCCGAGATGCTTCGGATCGGCGGCGATGGTGCGCAATGTCTCGGCCGCGATATCGAACAGCAGCCCGTAGATGACGGCCTTGTTGTAGTACGCAATCGCGCTGATCGCAGCCGGCAGCGTAAAGACTACGTGGTAGTACTCGACGGGCAGAAGATCGGCCTCACGCGCTTCGAGCCACCGGCGCGCAGCGGTAGCCTGACACCTCGGACAATGTCTGTTGCGGCACGAGTTGTAGGCGATCTCGATCCTGGCGCATCCCTGGCAACGCAGCACGTGCCCTCCCAGCGCCGCGCTGCGGCACTGTTCGATCGCTGACATCACCTTCAGTTGCCCGAGGTTCAGGTGAGCGGATTGGCGCCACGCTGGACCAAGAGAGCGAAAGACGTCGGCTACCTCGAGCGCGCAATGCGCCACGACGGCTATCTACGCAGGATCCAGACCATCGAGAGGGCTGACCACCTCACGCAGAATATCGGTGGCGACCTGGGCATAAAGCGCTGTGGTCTCGAGCTTCTTGTGCCCAAGCATGACCTGAATCACGCGGATATCGACCTTCTGTTCCAGTAGATGGGTGGCAAAGCTATGGCGCAAGGTGTGCATGGACACACGCTTGTCGATTCCAGCGGCCTCGGCGGCCGCATGGACCACCCGATTGAGTTGACGGGTGCTGAGCGATTCAATCGGGTCGAGCCCGGGAAACAGCCAGCCGCCGTCGAGCATCTTGCCCTGCGCCCGGGCCACTCGCCACCAGACCCGCAGGCGCTCAAGCAGCACCGGGGACAGCATCGCGTAGCGGTCCTTCTGACCTTTACCCTGTTCAACGCGCAGCGTCATGCGCTGGCTGTCGACGTCTCCGACCTTCAGGGCCACCACCTCGCTGGCACGTAGTCCTGTGCCATAGGCTACTGCGAGCGCGGTCTGATGCTTGAGGTTACTGGCCGCCGCGATCAGCCGACCCACTTCGTCGCGGCTGAGTATGACGGGCAAGGTACGCGGAAGATAAATCGGACGCATCTTCGCCATCACCTCCCCTTGACCGAGCGTGGTGACAAAGAAGAACTTCAATCCGGTAATCGCCGCGTTCAGGGAAATCGGCGACACACCGCGGTCAACCAGATGTAGCTGATAGCGCCGCAGGTCCTCGACGGTGGCGGTGTCAGGCGAGCGACCGAGAAAGACGGTGAACTCTCGAACCACACGAAGATAGTTGGCTTGCGTGGCTGGCGCGAGGCGGCGCATGCGCATGTCGTCCATCATGCGCTGGCGTAGCGGACTGATGCCCTGGCTGGGGGTAGTCATGGCTGGGCTCCTGTTGAGCAACGAGGCGGAGTGCCTCATTGCTCAACATAGGAAACCGGCTGAGTTTCCTATGAAGAACCACCGCGTTCAAACGGAGTGCATACCGCGCGAGCGGTTTAGTCCCCTGGCCGGAGCCGGTCCGACGCCGACCGGCTCCGGTCGACCCGACACGGCCGTTTGGTCGGGAGGATTCTAGCGGCGCTTCCTTAGCTACAACGGCCATTCGCCGAGGGGCGCACCGGCCGCCTCGGTCGCTCACCGACGGAATCTGCACGTCGCCGCAGCTAGGGGAGGTGTCGTCACTGCGTGCGAGGCTTGAGCACCGTTGCCATGTATTCCGTCGCAAAGTTGACGAATGCCTTCATCCGGGCCGGCATGACATGCTCCGCAGTGAAATTCGTTGGTCTCGGCTGCGCAGAAAGTGTGCCTGGGCGCTACCTGATCGGCGGACGCCGCCTGAAATGCATCGGGACGCGCGCAGTATCGAGCGCGTCGCACATCAGCTCGAGGCCGGCATTGTCGGCATCAACGAAGGTGCACCCGCAAGCGAGGCTGGCTCACCCGAATCACCTGGGGATTACCAGACCCGTGCCGATTGCAGTCGAATCGCATGGTCGAGATGCAAGATGAAAATCACGCGGGCTCTGACGAGCAGCGCCTTCAGTTCCGCGTTCTTCGCGGCGGGAAGCAGCGTGTTGTCCACCGCATGAACCAGTCGCTGGTGATATGTGATCTCCTGATAGAGGTAGTCTCCGTCGAACGCGTACCCATCGGCCGCATTCAACCTGGCGAGGTTGTCATCCCCTTCGTTTCGGAACGCCTCGCTCATCCTACTATTTTCGGGGTAAAGCATCTGCCTCTGCGTCAATTCGACGGCTGATTGATACAAGTCCCGGTGTTCTGCGATCATTTTTCCAGCGAAATTCCGGATGCTTCTTCTCTGGCTTCGGCTTTGCGCGAGGTTGCCCGCCTCGATTTCGGCTCGATTCGCGACCATGAGGATGGCGGCGATTTGCTGGTCAGCGTGTTGCGCGTGTACGTCATCCATGGGCAGCGACAATGCAGCGAGAAGCACCAGCGCGGCGGCTTTGCGGCTCGGGATCATCTTTCGCCTCCGGTTCGAACCATTGAACGGACACGTCTGCTGCGGTACTGCATTGACCGGTTGCCGTACCGTTGTAGCCGTTGCTTTCCAAGGTCCCATTTTAAGCCCGAGACGCGCGGTCGAGTGGCCTGTATCAACGCTGAGCGACGTTGGAACGTCCCGGTCGTGGGAAGGACGAACGCCTCTTGATGGCCGAGCTGGGAAGCTGGCGATCGGTCCATCGACCCAGCCTCGCAAAAGCGGGCAACGGGAAGCATGAGTGAGGTGATCTCGCTCCCGCCGCGTCTAGAAATCAACTCGCGCGTTCTCTGCAAAAGAGGATGGCCATACAGAGGACGCGGGCCGGGCTAACAGCATCTCGGTCCGTTGCGATAGTATTTCCGATCGACGGCCCAAGTGAAGAACTCGCCGCGCGACATCAGCGGATCGCACGGATGACGGGAGGCCATGTGCTCGACATAGCGTTCATAGTCGGGCATGCCGAACATCTGCATGCACGCTCCGCGCATGGTGCGCGCAAGTTTCGAGAGCCGTGTCGCAAGTGCAGTGCTGCCGGGACGGTTGTACGTGCCCTTTCCCGGCATCGCCACAAGTTTGCCATTGAAGATCGTTTTCATGGTCAGGTCCCCTGCGCGCGCACAACAGCAGGCGTCTCGACGACGGTGGGCTGCGCCTGCCTCCGCGCCTGCAAGCAGATCTTGACAGCGAAGACGCACATTGCGATTACCAGCACGACAAAGAACCCGCAGACCATTGCGTCCAGGTAGTTGTTGAAGGCCACCCGCTCCATTTCGGCAAGCGACTTCGCGGGAGCAAGCACGGTCCGCTGTGCGGCGGCATCGCTGAACTTGTGCGCCAGCGCAAGGAAGCCGATGCGCGGATCGCTGTGGAAGATCTTCTGGACGCCGGCGGTGAGCGTTGTAATCAGGAGCCACATAGTGGGCACCAGTGTCACCCAGACGTAGCGCTCCCGCTTCATCTTGACCAGCACGCTGGTGCAGAGCAGCAGAGCGATGCCAGCGAGCATCTGATTGCCCACGCCGAAAAGCTGCCAAAGGGTGTTGATGCCACCCAGCGGGTCGACTACGCCCTGATAGAGAAAGTAGCCCCAGGCCGCCACGCAGATACCGGTGCCCAGCAGGTTCGCGGGCAGTAACTGGGTGTTGCCCAGGGGCCGATAGACGTGGCTTAGCATGTCCTGAATCATGAAGCGGCCGACCCGTGTGCCGGCGTCCACGGCGGTCAGGATAAACAGCGCCTCGAACAGGATGGCGAAGTGATACCAGAAGGCCTCCATGGCTTGGCCGCCGAGGGCATGGCCCAGAATCTGCGCCATGCCTACGGCGAGCGTCGGGGCACCGCCAGCGCGCGACAGGATGCTGGTTTCGCCGATGTTCACGGCTGTCTGGTTGATTAGTTCCGGCGTGATGACGAATCCCCACCCGGACACGACTTGCGCCGCCTGTGCGGCGGTGGTGCCGATAATTGCCGCCGGGGCGTTCATGGCGAAGTAGATGCCCGGATGCAATACGCAGGCCGCCGTCAGCGCCATGACTGCGACGAATGACTCGGCGAGCATGCCGCCGAAGCCGATCAGGCGCATATGCGACTCGCGCTCGATCATCTTCGGTGTGGTGCCGGAAGATATCAGCGCGTGAAACCCCGAGACCGCTCCGCAGGCGATCGTAATGAACAGAAACGGAAAGAGCGCGCCGGAGAAGACCGGGCCGGTGCCATCGATGAAGCGTGTGGTCTGCGGCATCGAAAGAGCCGGGGCGACGACGTAAATGCCCACCGCGAGAGCCACGATCGTGCCGATCTTCAGGAACGTGCTGAGGTAGTCGCGCGGAGCAAGCATCAGCCACACCGGCAAGCTGGAGGCGATGGCGCCGTACAGAATCAGGGCCCACGCCAGTTGCGGGCCAGTCAACGTAAAGATCGGTGCCCAGGTGGGATCGCTGGCTACCGTCTTGCCCAGGACGATCGAGACGAGCAATAGCACCACACCGAACAGGGAGGCTTCGCCCACGCGCCCCGGACGAATGAAGCGCATGTAGACGCCCATCAGCAGCGCGATCGGTATCGTCGCCGCGATGGTGAACAGGCCCCACGGGCTGGCCGTGAGCGCCTTGACCACCACCAGGCTCAGGACAGCAAGAATGATGATCATGATCGCGAGCACGCCGACCAGAGCCAGCGAGCCTGGAATCGGGCCCAGTTCCATCTTGATCATTTCGCCAAGGGATTTGCCGTCCCGGCGCACCGACGCGAAGAGCACGACGAAATCCTGCACCGCACCGGCTACCACGACGCCTGCGAGGATCCATAGCGTGCCGGGCAGGTAGCCCATCTGCGCTGCCAGCACCGGACCGACCAGAGGACCGGCGCCAGCGATTGCGGCGAAATGATGGCCGAACAGCACCCACCTGTTAGTCGGCACGTAATCCATACCATCGTCGTGGCGTTCGGCCGGGGTCTGGCGAGTATCGTCGAGCCGCAGCACGCGTTCGGCAATGAACTTGCTATAAAAGCGGTATGCGATGAAATACACGATGAGGGCTGCGGTCACCAGCCACACCGCGTTCACACTTTCACCGCGCCCAAGCGCGAGCCTGGCGAAAGCGAGAGCGCCAACAGCGGCCAGCACACCCCACACGAGAATGGACGCAAGCTTGTTCATGACGTTTCCCTCTTTCGAACAATGCGTGGCGGAACCGATGATGCGCAACTTATGTACCGGCGCGCTTCAATGTTCTGCCGCTGAGCAGCAGGCCTGCTTGCCCGTTTTACCGGAAAACAGGCTACACCCAGCCCCGAGGTGGCCGCAATGCGCGATTCCCCGCTCGTGCCACGCCGTGCGGCACCGCGGGTGCGTCGCTCATATCGGTGTGGCCAGATCTGTTACCGCGATTTTTCGCAGGGTTTGTCCAAACATCCGCTCATTCGCGCCCACTGCCTATCGTGATTGGCAACGGCTAAACTGCAAAGGTCCTCCTTAATCTTGCCCCGCAAGTCTGCGGTGCATAGGCGACGAAATGCCAATACGTTTGCGCCGTAACCATTCCCGAATGGCGACCGTCACTTCACTTTCTTCGAACATCATGGCTCGACGACCTTTACCTCGGGACCATCTTCCGATGATATCGAGCACGGTTATGAACTGTGCCCAGTTCCTGCTGCCGCCCTCGCGCGAGGGAGTGGCGACTCAAATCTGCTGGTCTGTAAAAACATTGCTGTCGCAGCTCTTGGGCGCTCGCTGCCTACCACGATGGGCAGCATCCGACCCCGAGCGGTCGCACACCTCAGCTCGACATTAATGACCGCTTCCAGATTCCAACGGGCATCCGATCCACTCACACATCGATAGAGGTCAACGAGGGTGCCAATGCTCGAGAGTATTATGGTTACGATTGCATCGTGTTGTCCGCCCGTTTTATTCGAAAGATTCGGCGAGAACGAAAGCGAACGATTCGTCCGGGCGGCGCTTAGAATCGCCTTAATCGAAACTTTCCGAAGCCAATCATGCGCTCATGGCGGCTCGAACGTCCCTGCCTCTCAGGAAACCTAGATCTTTCGCGGGCGACGAGCCTGGTGTCAGCCATTGGGTCCGATGATGCCAATGCGTTTGCCGCGGAAGTCTTAAAGTTACTAGGGGATGCCGCAGGCATCTCGCAGTGCACCGTGTTCGCGTACGAGTTCAACAATCGTCCTCGAACTGTCTCCGTGGCAGACCACCGCGGCGGCCGATTCCTGCGCAATGTGGCGGATACATATGCCAAGACCTTTTACGCGCTGGATGGGAACCAGACGATTATCTCGGCGGCCCGTCCTGAGAAACTCGATTCAGCGGTCCTCCTCCACCAGCAAGCCATCGAAGACATCTCGCATGAGGGATATCGAGCCGCCTGTTATCACCAACCTGACGTGTCGGGCCGACTCTCCCTTTTACTGCAGCCGTCGCAGGACATCTGGCTCTCCGTCAATCTCTACCGCGACCGCAGGCGCGGAAATTTTCACCCGAGCGAAATCGCGCTGATCGAAGCCTTTTCTCCGCTCATCGCTCAATCCGCCAAACACCATTACGCGCTGTGCGGCCAAATTCAGACCGGCATTCCGCACCTGATGTTGGCGCGCGTCCGTGGGATCTGCCCGGATTTATCGAAGCGAGAGCTCGATGTGCTCCGCGGTGTTTTGGAGGGCCGCACCGCGCAGGAAATCGGCGAACTGATGGGCGTCAAGGCGTCCAGCGTCGTGACCTATCAGAAGCGCGCTTATCGCCGCCTTGGCATCTCAAGCCAGCGTCAGTTGTTCGCCCTTTGCCTGGCTCCAGGTAAAAGCTGATCCCGCGCTGCCCCTTCCATCCGACATCGGCCGCTTATGCGGTCGCCTAGCGCCAAGGGTTTCCACTAGTCCTTTCGCCTTCCAAGTCGTACCCAATTTGGGGACAGCGCCTGTCGGGGGTACTCGCATACTCCAGTCATCGCCATACCTCGCCTCCCTGACGAGCCTGACGCGATTGCATTGAGTGCTGTGGCACTCGACATAGACTTGAATCTGGAGACGACTCACATGGAAACGACTCCGTTGGCTGACCGTAGCCCACTTCCTGGCGGCCCGGAAAACGGTTCTGGATCGGGCGCTTCAACGCAAGAGCAGCATGTCATCGCCAAGGTATCTCGACACCTGCTCTGGTTTCTCTTCATCCTGTTCTTCTTCTCGTTTTTGGATCGAATCAATGTCGGATTCGCTGGACTAACGATGATGAAAGATCTTGGTCTTTCGGGAGTCCAGTTCGGTCTGGCCACGACGTTGTTCTATATCGCCTACATTGCATTCGGCATTCCGAGCAACATCGTTTTGGCACGCATCGGTGCGCGAAAATGGATCGGGACCATCATGATTGCATGGGGTCTGGCCTCCACGGCGACCATGTTTGCGTCGAGTCCGGGCACGCTTTACCTGCTGCGCATTGTGGTCGGCGTGACGGAGGCCGGCTTTCTGCCGGGCATCCTGCTTTACATGACATACTGGTTTCCGAGTGCGTATCGCGCGAGAGCAAATGCCATGTTCATGATCGCGATGCCGGTGACTGCCGCGGTCGGTTCTGCGCTCTCGGGATACATCCTGGGATTGGACGGGACGCTCGGACTCAAAGGGTGGCAATGGTTGTTCTTTCTGGAAGGCTTGCCTTCGGCGATTTTGGGCCTGGTCGTATTCGGTTATCTGCGCGACGGCCCTGAAAAGGCACCCTGGCTCAGCACCGATGAAAAGCGCACGCTCTCGCAAGCGCTCGCTGCCGAGCACAAAGCCGATCCCGTGCCGCACACGCCGGCCACTGAAGAGAAAAGCCTTCTCAGCGAACTCTTCTCGCCGGTCGTCATCAAGTTCGCACTCGCTTATTTCTGTCTCGTCAACACGCTCGCCATGGTTGCCGTGTGGACGCCGCTGATCGTAAAGAGCTTCAGCGCCGACGCGAGCAATCGCACCGTTGGTCTTCTGGCTGCGATCCCGCAAATCTGCACGATCGTCGCAATGATCTGGTGGGGAAGGCGCTCCGATCGCAAGCAGGAACGCAGATGGCATCTGATGCTGCCGATGCTTTTCTCCGCTGCTGGCTGGCTCTGCACGGCCTACTCGACGCTGCCGATGGTCCAAATGCTGGGCATCTGTTTAGCTTCGGCCGGATCGTACACCGCCATGTCGATCTTCTGGACGACCCCCGACCACGCGCTGAGCTTCCGTGCCCGTGCCGTCGGCATCGCGGTGATCAACGCCACCGGCAACATCGGCTCGGCCTTGAATCCACTGGTGGTGGGCTGGTTGAAAGATCTGACGCATAGCTTCTCGGCCGGATTGCTCTATGCAGCAGCACTGCTCGTAATTGGCGCCATCGTGGTTGCAGTGTTGCCGATTCAGGCTAAGCGCCCGCGCCACGCCGAATTACCAAATAACGCTAGCTAGTGCTTGTCGCCTTTGCGCAAGCCAGACGATGGCGGGATGCCAGCAATGAAAACCGGTCCCGCATGGTCCCCATGCATATTAGTTCCAGGAGCAAACGATGGAATTCAAGACTTATCCCTTCACTGCAAAAAAGTATGCTGCCACCGTTCCGATGCTTGACAACGGCATCGAGACGAAGCGACACGCAGTGACGATCGTTGGCGGTGGGCCAGTCGGACTGACAGTGGCGCTCGGCCTCGCCAATCATGGTGTTCCTTCTGTTTTGATCGAAGCCGACGATTCCGTTTGCTATGGGAGCCGGGCCATCTGTATCTCGCGCCGGAGCCTCGAAATCATCGAGCGCCTGGGTGCAGTGGACGGGTTTCTGAAGACCGGGCTGCCGTGGGCCGGCGGGCGCAGCTTCTACCGCGACACCGAAGTGCTGCACTTCAAGATGCCGCAGGACGACAACCAGAAACTGCCGCCCATGGTGAACCTTGCGCAATATCACATCGAGCAGTTTCTCCTGGACGCTGCGCAACGGAGGTCCGACCTTATCGATATTCGTTGGCAGACCCGGGTGAGCGCCATCGATTCTCGCCCGGACGGCGCCACGCTCCGCCTCGCGACGCCTGAAGGCGACTATTCGCTCGACACGGACTGGGTCGTCGCCTGCGATGGCGGACGCAGCGCCATTCGCGAGGCGTTAGGTCTGCAGCTCAAAGGAACGAGCTACGAGGGCCGCTATGTCATCGTCGATATCGAGCTCGAGAGCGACCGGCCGACCGAACGTCTTGCCTACTTCGATCCGTCGTCCAACCCGGGGTCCACCGTGCTGGTCCACAAACAGCCTGACAACGTTTGGCGCATCGACTACCAATTGCGTGACGGCGAGGACGCCGAACAGGCGGTGAAGCCGGAAAACGTCATGCCGCGAGTGCAAAGTCTGTTGGACATGATGGGCGAGCGCGGCGCTTGGTCGCCCATCTGGGTCACGATCTACAAGGCTAATGCCCTGACGTTGGATAGCTACCGTCACGGCCGCGTACTCTTTGGCGGCGATGCAGCCCACCTGGTCCCGATCTTTGGAGTGCGCGGCGCGAATTCCGGTATTGACGATGCAGACAATCTAGCGTGGAAGCTCGCCTTTGTGGTCCGCGGCCTGGCGTCCGAAGGATTACTCGACAGCTATTCGGACGAGCGTGTCTTTGCCGCCCACGAAAACCTCAGGCACGGCACCAAGAGCACGGAATTCATGGCGCCGCCGTCATTCGCCTTCGAGTTGATGCGTAAAGCCGTGTTGAGTCTGGCGATCAAACATGAACGCGTGCGCTCTCTGATCAACCCGCGGCAAACATCGGCCATCACTTATACGGCGTCGCCGCTCAATACCTCGGAAGCGGAGCCGGGCGCATTTGTGACAGGTCCCGTGCCGGGGGCCGTCCTCGCGGAATGTCCGTTGACGATTGTCGGAGGCGCCAACGCACGAGAAGCTTATTTGACAGATCTGATCGCCCCCTGCTTCACAGCGTTGCACTTTAGCGAAGACGGTCGGGTCCCTGAAGGATTCGCCGAACTCGGCGCGGCACTTCGAGATGAGAAGCTGCCTTTCAAGCTGATTCCTGTGACGTCGCATCTGCACCCTGAGACCACGAACGATCACAACTGGGACCATACGGGTCGGCTGTTTGCCATGTACGGCGCGAAACCCGGCACCGTCTATCTGGTTCGCCCGGACGGTCATGTACTGGGACGCTGGCACGCGCCAGCCGCCGCTGATATTGCGGCAGCAATCCACCACGCACTCAACACGTGAGCACGACCAACCTGATTAAGGAGAACGCCATGACCGACAGCGACCTCGATAGCGTCTATACCCGACTGTGCAAGGCCATGACCCAAGTGGGCGAGGCAAACACCCCACTGTTTCTCGCGCGGTTCGCGATGCTCGCGATCGATACGATTGACAACTCGGCCATCGCACTGAACCTGATCGACGATGCAAGCGAAGGGATGCCTGAGTAAGTGCATAAGTGGAGCCCCCATGCAAGCGAGGCCCCATAGCCGTGCTTTTTGGCGCCCAATGTCCTTCGTAAAAGATCGAAACCATGACACTCAACTATCAAACCGGCTTCGCCAATGAATTCGCCACCGAAGCCCTGCCCGGCGCGCTTCCCGTGGGGCGTAACTCTCCGCAACGAGCGCCTTATGGCCTGTACGCCGAGCAACTCTCGGGCACCGCATTCACTGCTCCACGCCACAGCAACCGTCGTTCGTGGTTATACCGGATTCGTCCGGCGGCCATGCACTTGCCGTTCGAGCGTATCGAGAACGCGCGCCTGCTAAGCCGCTTCGACGAAGTACCGACACCGCCAAATCAGTTGCGCTGGGATCCCCTCCCGATGCCCGATGCCCCGACCGATTTCGTGTCGGGCCTGGTGACCATGGCCGGCAATGGTGCGCCCGACGCCGGCAGAGGATGCGGTATCCACCTCTACGCCTCAAACTGCTCCATGACCGAGCGCTTCTTTTACAACGCCGACGGCGAGTTGCTCATCGTGCCGCAGCAAGGACGGCTGCGCGTAGCAACCGAAATGGGTCTACTGGAGGTCGAACCGCAGGAAATCGTTGTCATCCCGCGAGGCGTACGTTTCCGCGTGGAATTGCCAGATGGTGAGGCACGCGGCTATGTTTGCGAGAACTATGGCGCGCTATTCAGGTTGCCGGACCTTGGCGTGATCGGCTCCAACGGTCTGGCTAATCCGCGTGACTTTCTCACGCCAGTTGCTTCGTACGAAGACCTTGAAGGCGAGTTTGAGCTGGTTGCAAAGTTCCACGGCAATCTCTGGCGCGCCCATATCGACCATTCCCCGCTCGACGTGGTTGCGTGGCACGGCAACTACGCGCCTTACAAATACGACTTGCATTGCTTCAACACGATCGGTTCGATCAGCTACGACCATCCGGACCCATCGATTTTCCTGGTGCTACAAGCCCCAACCGACACGCCCGGCGTCGACGCCATCGACTTCGTTATTTTCCCGCCGCGCTGGCTGTCGATGGAAAACACTTTTCGTCCGCCGTGGTTCCACCGTAATTTCGCCAGCGAGTTCATGGGCCTCATTCATGGCGCCTATGACGCAAAGGCAGAAGGCTTCGCGCCAGGAGGTGCATCCCTTCACAATTGCATGAGCGGCCATGGCCCGGATGCCGATACATTCGCCAAGGCGAGCGAAGGGGACACGACTCGGCCTGATCAGGTCACGAATACCATGGCGTTCATGTTCGAAACGCCCGCCGTGATTCAACCGACGCGCTACGCACTCGAATCGTCCCAACTGCAAGGCGAGTACTACCGATGCTGGCAAGGCCTGAAGAAGCATTTCAATCCGGCACAGGTCTGAATTCGCACAAGGAGATACCCCATGTCATTGATCAATGAATCGCACGACCCCGCTCTGAAGAGTTGGGTGGAGCAGGCAAACCAGCGGGGAAGCGATTTCCCGATCCAGAATCTTCCATTCGGTCGTTATCGACGCATTGGCACGGACGAGGACTTCAAGATCGGTGTCGCAATTGGCGACCAGATCCTGGATCTGCAAGGCACAGGCCTGATCGACAGCCCGGACATGAACGCATTGATGGGACTTGATACGGCAGCGCGACTAGGTTTGCGTCACGACATTTCTCGAGGGTTAGCGCAGGGTAGCGCGCAACAGCAGGCATGGTCGAAGCTGCTCATCGGGCAGAGCGCGGTGGAGATGGGAGTGCCTTGCAGGATCGGAGACTACACGGATTTTTACACGGGAATTCACCACGCCACGTCCGTCGGCAAGCTGTTCAGGCCCGACCAGCCTCTGATGCCGAATTACAAATGGGTGCCGATTGGTTACCACGGCCGGTCTTCATCCATTCGCGCGAGCGGCCAGACCTTTCGGCGGCCACGCGGGCAGACCAAGGCGCCGGACGCCGTGCAACCGAGCTTCGGTCCCAGCGGAAAACTCGACTACGAACTCGAACTCGGCTATTTCGTCGGCCGCGGCAACGAGTTGGGGCAACCCGTCTCCATCGAAGATGCGGAGAGTCGTCTGTTCGGGGTGACATTGCTTAACGACTGGTCGGCACGCGATATCCAGGCGTGGGAGTATCAGCCACTCGGCCCGTTTCTGTCGAAGAACTTCGCGTCGACCGTCTCGCCTTGGCTGGTCACGACCGAGGCACTCGCGCCCTTCCGCGGGCCAATGATGCGTCCGGCAGGCGACCCGCAGCCGCTTCCTTACCTGGATGGCGACTTCAACCGCAAGACAGGAATGTTCGACATCATGCTAGAAGTCCTGATACTGACGGAGCGCATGGCCAAGGCCGGTCTCGCACCGGAACGCCTGACGCTGGGCAATGCCGGCACTGCGGCCTACTGGACGGCAGCACAACTGCTGACGCATCACACCGTCAACGGCTGCAACCTCCAGTCCGGCGATCTGCTTGGTTCGGGTACGTTGTCCGGTCCCGCAGCGGGCGCAGCCGGCTCGCTGCTCGAATTAACCGAAGGCGGCAAAATGCCGATCAAGCTGTCCAACGGCGAGCAGCGGACCTTCCTGGAGGACGGCGACACGTTGATTATGCGTGGCTGGTGCGAACGTCCCGGTGCGGTCCGCATCGGTCTCGGCGAAGTCCGTGGCACCGTGCTGGCATAAGAACAGACCATCGATGATAGAGTCCATCAAACCAGAAGCCGCGGTCTCAGAACGCGTCCTTTACATGTATTTCCGCAGCTCTGCGGCATACCGAGTGCGCATTGCGCTCAACCTGAAAGGTCTCGACTACCGCGCAGTGCCCGTTCACTTGCTTCGTGATGGCGGACAGCAACATCAGCCCGAATACCGCGCGGTTAATCCTTTCGGGCTCGTGCCTAGCTACCGCGAAGACGGTCGAACCATCCGTCAATCGTTGGCGATCATCGAATACCTTGACGAATGCCACCCCGAACCGCCGTTGCTGCGCGCCACACCTTTTGTGGCGCGCAGAGGTAAGGCAGTTGGCGCTATCGATCGCTTGTGAAATTCATCCGCTCAATAATTCGCGCGTTGTGAAATACTTGGAGCGCGAGCTACACGCCGATTAGGCTGCACGGCTAGGATGGATGCGACACTGGATGGAGACCGGGCTCCAAGCGCTGGAAGCTCTGCTGGAGGACATGGGTTCATCCGGCGTTTCTGCCATGGCGATCAACCTACGCTGGCAGACTGCTGTCTCGCACCTCAACTGTTCAACGCGCGTCGGTTCGAGGTCGATCTCTCGAAATGCCCGCGTTTGATAGAAATCGACGCCGGCTGCGGCGCCTTGCAGGCCTTCCAAGACGCACATCCGAGCAGGCAACCAGACGCCGCGATGTAGAGTTCGGCCGGCGAGCCTTTCGACAACGGGAGATGGCCGACCTTATGTTTCCGCCTAGCTTCTAGGCAGCTTGTGAGGTGAAGTATCGTCGTTTCATCACTGCTGGTTGCGTCTGACATCATGATCAGGTGTCTGAAGAGTAAGGTCTGACACGGTGCGCATGAATCCAGTCTGAGGCCCGTCGTTCGAATGACCGTTAAGTAAATGATTGTGTTGAAAAAGTCTTGTTTTGGCTCGAAGCGCTGAAGTCCGCGGCACGTTTTCGAGTTGTGGTGATCGGCGAAGCGGCAAACTTGAACGAGGCAACGATCCCCGTTGCCCGTCATGCGACTGCCTGGTTCATCTGCTTGCTTCCTGGCACTAGCCGCTTGGCCATTCTTCGCAGATTTTGCGCAGTTGCTGCCATCAGAAACTCATCATGGGCACCGCTTGGACCGCGCAGTCGCAGACGGTCCAGTTTCAAGATACGTTTGAGATGGGCGAAGAGCATTTCCACCTTCTTTCGCTCACGACAAGATTGATTGTATTCAGGCGTGTTCGCAATACGTCTCGTTTTGTCACGCGCAGCTTCATGGATGCTTCGAGCAATCTTGCGGAATGGTGTATTCGGGCAGCAGCGATCCTTCATCGAACAGTTCTCGCAGTCAAACTGGCTTGCCCGATAGATTATCGTGTCAGCCTTCGTGACTCGCGAGCGCGGATTTCTGAACTTGCGCCGATCACTGCGTAGTGCGTGCCCGGTGGGGCAGCGATATTCATTGGCCAGTTCATCCCATTTGAACTCGATGCTGGACAATGTATTGTCCTTGCGTGCGGTTTTATCCCAGACCGGAACATGTGGTGCAATTTCCTTCTCTTCGATCATCCAGGCAAGCATCGCCGCTGAGCCATACGCGGTGTCGCCTGCAAGACGTCGAGGTTTGAGATCATGCCGCCGCTCAACGCGGTCAATCATCGTCCTGGTTGATTCCACTTCGTGCGACCGGTTCGCGGGCGTCGCCTCGACGTCCACGATGATCCCTGCCTGCAGGTCAATCAGATAGTTGGTCGAGTAGGCGAAGAACGGCAAGCCACCCTTCGCGGCTGTCCAGCTCGCGGCGGGATCCGTCAGAGATACCCTCTTTGGCGGCTTCGATGTCTCTGCCTTCTCCGCCACTTCGGTGCTTGCCGGATTCGCTTCTTCCAATGCTTCCAGATACTCCCGCACTGCACGGCTTTGGCCCTTAACGCAACCCCAGTCGATGGGCTCAGAACCCGGAACACCGCGTACAGAGCTCGCATCGGCTCTGATGATGCTCGCGTCAATCGCGAATCCTTCACCCTTTACGAGCCCTTCGGACATGCATCGACCCACTACCGACTCGAACACATGGCGTAGCACATCGCTATCGCGGAAGCGACCGTGGCGGTTCTTGGAGAATGTCGAGTGTTCCGGTACGGCGTCCTCCAGGCTCAGGCGGCAGAACAATCGATACGCCAGATTCAGATGCACCTCTTCGCATAGCCTGCGCTCTGACCGGATGCCGAAACAGTAGCCGACGATCAACATGCGGATCATGAGCTCCGGATCAATCGATGGCCGTCCCATCGGACTGTAGTACGGCGCGAGATGCCGGCGTAGATCACTCAGATCCAGGAAGTGATCAATGCCTCTCAACAGGTGCTCGCGAGGGACGTGGTTATCGAGGTTGAACGAGTAGAAAAGTTTGTCCTGTCCGCTGCCCAGTTGACCCATCATGACGAATCACTCCCGTCGATCGATGTCTTCCAGGATACCGAACAATCCGCGCGTCGACAGACTTTTTCAACACCATCCATTCCGACAGCTGCCAGCCGCACTTCGATTCAACAGAAGCGGGAATCGCCCCATCGACAAACGGTGGCCACTCTCTACGCGCCTTGAACACGTCGTGCCATAATCGCGCATCATGACGACAGTGTCGCTCCGCCCACCTGACCCATGCTCGCGCGCTTCCATCTGAAGACTGGCAGCCTTTTGGGATTGTTTGCGATCCTGATGGTGATTTTCGCACCTGGGGTGTCTCAGATGCTCGCTTCGGGTCGTGATGCGACAGCTCTTCCGGCCTCGCTTTGCTCCACGCAATCAACGCCAGACGACGCGCCGAATGACCAGGACGCTTCCCATTCCCTGGCTTCCCACGGGCAGGCTTGCGGCTACTGCAACCTCCTTGCCCACATGCCGGCGATGCCAGGCGTTCAACCCACTTTTGCCATCACGGTCTGGACAATCCAGCATCGCATTGCAACCCGCTTCGAGCGCGTTCGGCGCGTCCTGTCATTCACCGCTGCGCAGCCCCGCGCCCCTCCAGTCTCATCCTGATTTGAGTCTACCGACGCGATGCATTCGCGCATCGCAGTCTGTCGCACGTCTGTTTCCGGAGATGCGACGACGCTACAACGATCTCAAACAAAGGATGAACCGTGCACACCATTTCAACGCGCGGTGGCAAACCGCTGCTCACGGCAGCAATCATCTCGGCCGCCACGAGCTCACTTCTGCTAATCCCCTCGCTCGCGGCAGCTCACGCTATTGCAGGCGACCGCGTCTTTCCGGCGACCATGGCAGTGGATGACCCCGGTGTAGGCGACGAAGCAAATCTTGTGTATGGCCACCAGCGCGTCCCCGGCGACGATGGCGATCAGAGCATCAATACTTTTAATTTCGAGTACGACAAGCTGATCACACCGAGACTGGCACTATCGGTCGACGGATCGTATGTGATGCAAAACAACCCGACCGCCCGGGGCTTCAATAATTTCGGTGTCGGCCTGAAATATTTGCTGTACGTCAACGACGCGCACGAGTTCATGACGTCCGTCGGCGTCAATGCCGAGTTTGGCGGCACGGGAAGCCGCGCGATTGCCGACAACTTTTCCACCATCTCGCCGACCATCTATGCCGGCAAGGGCATGGGAGACCTGCCCGATTCCCTGGCATACCTGCGCCCGATCGCGATTACCGCCGAAGCCGCACCCGCCCTGACTACGGGCGCGGGACAGCCTAATGCGTTCAACTACGGCTTCACGTTCCAGTACAGCCTGCCCTATCTGCAGCAGCATGTACGTGATCTCGGTTTGCCTCAACCGCTCTCGAACATCATTCCCATCGTCGAGGTTCCGTTGTCGAGAAGCCAGGGACAGACGACTGGCACGGTCAATCCTGGCTTTATCTGGATCAACCGCTATGGTCAATTCGGTGTCGAAGCGCAGATCCCGGTGAACCGCGCGAGCGGCTCGCACGTAGGCATTCTCGTGCAGGCCCACATTTTCTTTGACGATGTCGCGCCCAGGACGCTTGGCAAACCGCTGTTCCAGTGACAAAGGAGTTCATGATGAACCGGAATCAAGGCCCTTGGAAACGGGCCATCGCGAGCGTGGCCGGGTTCTCCGCCGGGCTTGTTCTCGCCAGCACTGCGTTTGCGCACGTGTTCCCGCAGAAGCAGGAACCGGGAGCCGGCGCGAGCGTTGCAGCACCGTCGCAGGTGAAGATCACCTTCGACGGGCCGCTGGAGCCAGCATTTTCGTCGGTCACGGTCACCAACGCCGTCGGAGTGCAGGTCAACGCCGCTAAGTCCGCGGTCGATGCGCAACAGCCGGACTTGATCACCGTTGCGCTGCCTCCCTTGCAGGCCGGGCGCTATGCCGTGCACTGGGTGGCAGTCGCCGTGGACGGGCATCGCACCCACGGCGATTACACGTTCGAAGTAAAGTAAGCGTCGGTGGCATCGCGGCATGTCGAGTTCTACGTCGTGCGGTTACCTACCGCACGACCTTTAGAGCGTTGATGGAGGTTGTCGCAATCGAGGCATCGCGCAGGTTATCCCGCCCGGTCGTCAGTTCCGCCCCGCGGGCAAGTGCATGGGAGGCGTGCGTATGCCTCATCCAGTGCGGGCTTGCGCGTCGCAGCTTCTCCGCGGCCGTCGGATCGTTGGAGCCGATGGCATCGGCGGCTCGATCAAAAAAGCGCCGCATTACGTTCCGCAACCGGGTTCTGGTAATGGAGCACCCGCTCGCCCTCGCTGAAGCCGCGCGAGGTGTCGAGCGGCGTGACTCGCGTGCGGCCTCGTACCTTGATGCCGGCAAGGAGGTTGGCAAGCACGTACCGCTGTTCGATCAGTCAGTGAAACAGTGCACCGACCACCGAAAGCGCATACGCGGTCCAACGCACCGACAGGTTACCGGCCAACGGTCTCCAGTCGCGGGCGGTGCGCGGCCACGGCGGCCCGATCTAGCGTTCTCGCGGGGTCGGGCGGCGCAGAAATGCGCGGTACGCAATCGCGTCTTCGGTGGTCAGCGACGACAGCGCCCGTCCACGTTCAAGGATCGCCCACAGGATCAGGCGTTCCGCCTCTTTATTCGGCGACGTGAAGCCCGCTCTTGTCCAGTTCGAGCAGTTCAATCTGCCAGTACAGCAGGGGCAGCTCGGCGTTCACGGCTGCTGCCGTGCTCTCACGTGCCGAATCGATCAGGACCCGAACTTCGTTGGGCAATGGTGCGAGCGTGAGCCCGCTCATGCGAGGCACGCTCCGGCCACCGGCGGAAGAGAAGGCGTCACCACACCATTCACGCTGCGTTCACTGCATTCTTGAACGCCTTGCCTGCCGTGAATTTCACGGTGGTTGCCGCGGCAATCTGCATCTCCGCGCCGGTGGCGGGATTACGACCCATCCGTGCGGCGCGCGCTCCGGTCGCAAAGGTACCGAAACCGACCAGTTGCACAGTATCGCCTTTCGCGACCGCGCTCGTCACCGCCCCGATGAGTGCATCGACCGCGCCTGCGACTGCCACCTTGCTGTTTCCGGTGGCGGCGGCCACGGCATCAACGAGTTCCTGCTTGTTCATGGTTTCGTTTCCTTTGAAACGGGCACTGCGACCGCATTGCCCAGTGTGATTGAGAAAGATACGTTACCGGAGCCGGCGCTGGACGGCAAACCGGGCGCGACTTTCCGGATTGCCCTACATTTCCTCCGCAGTGCGGAGACAATCTTCACGTCGGCCCTATCAGTTTCAAAACAACTACCCGGCCAGGCTTCCGGGAGTGCCCCATTTCACACCGCTAGCGCTGAGGTCTCCCGCGTCTGGCGCAAGCCGCTATCCGCTCGTCAGATCCAGCATCGAACCGGTACACCTCTTCGCGCCGCACCGACACACATAGTCGGCGGCCAACTCGGGCGTGATCGCCTCACCGATCGTGAGTCTATAGGCGATAAAGAGCTCGTCGCCCGCCTTCACGTTTCTGATCGTCTCGATGAAAACCCGTCCCCGCCCGTCCTCGATCGCCTCGCAGTTCGGCTGGCAGGAGTGGTTCAGCCAGCGGGCGCTGTTGCCCCCGACGCTGCCGTCAATCACGCGACCGTCAGCCAGCCCGAAGATGAAGGTGTGACCGGGCACGCCGGAGCGCCGGTACCGCGCAGAGGCCCGCCGCCACGAAGTGACCTCACCATGATATTCGAAGATCCGCTGGCCGGCGGGAATCGCCTGTAGTGCGAAGACGCCGCGGCCATGCACCGATGATTTCCTGACTGTCACGCGCCTCACTTCTCGCTCCGGGTCTATGTTGGAGGGTGGGAGCATATCGACCAGCCGCTTGCGCGGCAACCGGTACCGACGCCTCAGAACAGGCTGATCTGCCGGGAGTCTCGCGGCGGGGGCCGGGACACGTCGGTCCGGCCGGTTTGCCGATGTTTAACGCTCCTTTTTCCGATTCGCTGTAGCCGCGCCAGCATCAGGCATTCGCCTGCGCCATCGTTGAAGCGCAGCTCGAACACGCCGGTTTCGCCGGGCGGACATGGCGCGGTTGCGCGGAACGACAGGCGCACA
Source organism: Paraburkholderia kirstenboschensis (assembly GCF_904848585.1). Lineage (GTDB taxonomy): Bacteria > Pseudomonadota > Gammaproteobacteria > Burkholderiales > Burkholderiaceae > Paraburkholderia > Paraburkholderia kirstenboschensis. The sequence continues at coordinate 12,907 of NZ_CAJHCR010000024.1, read as the reverse complement.
CCCCGCCGTTTCGCGCGGGCCATCATCTGCGTGCGGCTCATGCCTGGCCAGCAATCCGACACGAAGCACGTCACTGTCCCGGGCAGGGACTCATGCGCGACGCCCTGGGGAAGCGTCAATCCAGTGAGCAGGTAAGATCAGCCATGCAGCCCATTTCCCTGGTGGCAGGTACCTTTGCGTTTATACCGCTTTCTTGCGACGCCTGGCTGGGCTGGCGGTCGGTACGACCCGGGACGAACGGGTCGAACGTGATGTCTCCCGGACAGCAGCGGGGACAGCGGACTGCCTGTCTTCCCGCGCACGCGCTTCCGCTTCACGCAGCGTCATCACCTCCGTCTGCAGCCGGCCATTCTCGACCTGAACGGCTTCCAGGCGCCCCTGCAGCACGCCCGCCTGATGACGCGCGTCACCCAGCTGCGCCCGCATGGTTTCAGATACACGGCGCTGGTCGTCACTTCAAGCCCAGCATCGGTCGGGTGATGCGTTTGATGGCCCAATGGTCCTGCTCGACCACGTTATTTAGGTACTTGACTTGACGAATCGTGATGGGCGTCTCTCGCTCGGCGTTCACCGCGTGCAGCGCAGCCAGATTAGAGCCGCTTTTATCAATGGTTACCGTCGCGGGTACACCGTTCTGAGCGATCGATTTTTCAAAGCCGCCCCGCGCTGCCACCTTGTCGCGCGTCGCTCTGAACAGGAAATCGATGGTTTGGGCCGCCTTGTCCACCGCCGGGAGAGGTACTTCCACTGGCCTTTGACTTTGATATACGTTTCGTCCATCCGCCACCTGTCGCCTACCGGCTGCTTGCGCTTACGGAACGTCTTCTCGAACAACGGCACCAACTTGATCCCCCAACGATGCACCGTGGAATGATCAACCTCAATACCGCGCTCGGCCATCATTTTCCGGGATTTCGCAAACTCAGTGAGTAGGCGACGTACCACCGCACGCATAGCAACATCACATCGAGCGGATAGTGAAGGCGCTTTAGCACTCGCAGTGTTTGGGTCTTCTTCATCGGCCAGCCAAAGCATATTAGTCAGGCTCGAATACTACCCTCTCCCGCCTTAACGCGACAAAACCCCTGCACGATGGGATGTGGCCGTGCGTCCCGTCTGGACTGAGCTCAAACCCGGCCCTCAACCGGACCGGCTGACACAAGTCTTCTGGAGTCCTGATGTAATAGAGTACTTCGTTAAAGACGATGACGTCGAACAGCTGTGAAGTCTTGAACGCGGTGCCATCGGCTACAGCGAACTCCGCTCCCTGGATGTTCGACTGGCGCGCCTTCTCGATGGCGGCTTCCGACAGGTCGATACCGAGGTAACTGGATATTGCGGCACCCGAAAGCCAGCGTGCAAGGATGCCCGTGCCGCACCCAACGTCCAGAACGCGGGCCGCCGGTTTGAAGTGCAGGCAATAGCCCACGATCACGCTGTACCGGCCGACTTCCTTTGGTAGTGGAAAGAAAATCCCAAGCTCCGGAATCGTACTCGTCATTCCATGTCTTATCCGAGATCGAGGCGTTGTGAGGCGGTAGAAACATAGCCTTGATTGCAACCGGCATGAGCTTATGAATAGGCCATTCCAGAGTCTTTTTAAGTAATCGTGCAGTGCTTACAAACGCGTTAGCATTGAACAAAGCTACCTCCTTCCAGAAATCAACATCAACAAGGCAGATGCAGAATATCCGAATTGATGTCATGGGCAAGTGCCTATCAATGGTCGCAGAAACCATGCTAACGGGTGGAAAGTACATGCATCGATGACGCTCCTTGATAGGGCGTGCTGTGGCGGACAAATGGCGGAAAGCCACTTCCCGGCGTGGCGCGATTGCCAATTGGACCAAAGGCGGCGTTGCCCGGCGCGCTCGCATCGATATTCTTGCCGAGCGCGTAGTTGCCGGTGAGATCATGCGCGACGTTTGCCAGGTAGGTCAGCGAATTGACCAGCTTATATGCGGTGATCTGCGTAATTTGGCTACTGAGTGCGGCGGGCCTCCACGCCGGGTTGCTCATTTGTGCGACGGCAACGTACCTGTCGTCCATGTCGTGGCGAGTGCTGAGCGCGTCCGTGCTTTTTGATCAGTCGAGCGCCCCGTGGTCGGCGACCCTGCCGCGGCTGTCTACGCCGGTTGCATCGGCGCGCAAGCACGGATTGGCTCGCCCAGCCCGCTGCGCTGATCGAGGATTGCCGCCTCGTGGATGCTCCCGCGGATGGCCTGTCGCTGGAAACGACCCTTGACATTGCGCAGCAATACGAACTGCTCATCATTCATACGAGCTCTCCGTCGTTCCAGAGCGACGTTCAATTCGCGGAACATTTGAAACGGCGTAAGCCCACGATACTCATCGGAATGGTCGGCGCAAAAGCAGCCGTTGATCCTCACGGCTCACTCACCGCGAGCGATGTACAACGGATTGCAGCTCGCAGCCTTACGACTTCCTACCGACTTTTACCCGGTTCAGATGAATGCAAGAAGTTGATCCACGTTACCTGTTTAACCGGGGGCCTGCATGAGCCTGAAGCAGACGGAGGGTTCGCCTCTGCATGTCCAGACACTAACACCACTCGCCGGAGATCGCGCCTAAGCCCGGTATCAATGTGCGCCACGCCAGGCGCATCGAACGTGGCACGGCACCTCCATCCAAGAAGCCCGGTCGCCTGATATAACACTTGGCCGGCGATCGCTGCCACCGCTCGTAGAGAGGAAGCCGCCCCGGTAACGTTCGTGAAGCGTATCGCGCTACCGGCGATCACATCTGGTGGCCGCCAAGGCGCCCGGCGATCACTTAGTGCAGCTCGAACATGGCGACCTTCAGGTCGCCATTCTGCACGAGAGCGCGGTCGGTCAGGATAAGGTCTCTCTCGAACTGATCAGCTTGACCAGCCGCTCGGTTTCGCGGGTAAGCCGGAGAACGTCGGCGCAAAGCGGATCGGGATACCGGCCTCTGCAATACCGGTTGAGCTCGTTGATCAGAACCGTCCAGCGGTGGTCCAGCTGACTCACGGTTTCCTGACAGATCCGTTCCATGGCGCGCTTCCATTAAGGTGGCAGTTACTGTTCTAGCAGAACCGACGGGTCATCCGCTGGGCAGTTTCGGACACAATATACCTTTACTTTCACAGGCGCTTTTTTTAAAACTGGGCTCCGGCCCCTGACGTCGGTTTTCCCTGAGAGGCAACCAGGCACGGGAGAGTCGGCGACACGGGCGTACTGGAGTCGCTTTTTATGAAATCATCAAAATTATTCCATCGGGCGCCCCGGCCATGGACTGGACGACGGGTCTAAATCGACGACGGAGCCCGCTTGCGCGTCCTCGTCGTCGACGACAACCACAATGCGGCCCTTGCGCTGGCCGCCTATCTGTCGCTGGAGGACCTGGAGTCCCGCGCTGTCTTCGGCGGCAGCGACGCGATTGACCTGGGAACCTCATGGGCGCCGCATGTCATCCTGATGGACATTTCGATGCTGCATTGCAACGGCTATGAGGCTGCACGCGCGCTGCGGGGGGACCCGCGTACCAGTGGAATTGCGATCATTATGTGCAGAAAGGCTGGCCGCCAGGCCAGCTGGTCGGACTGATCACACTGCTTGCCGGTGACGGTGCGTCCATGCGCCCCTTGGTACAGGACAGGCCAGTTTCCGGCTACATCTGACTGCCGGTGACGCCCGACTGTCATGCCGGGTGGGCGCCCGACTGCCAGCAGGAAGTTTGAGCGGCGAGCCGCCTCTCACCGTTCTTTCCCAGCGCTGTCGCGAAAAACAGGCGTAAGTTTTGCTCTGAATGTTCATCGGTAACTCAGAGTAAAGACATGAAAAAGATGTCGGATGCGCGGGATATCGTGGTGGTCGCGGCGTCGCTTGGCGGTCTGCAGGCACTCAGAAAAATCATGTCCTCGTTGCCTGCCGATCTGCCGGCAAGCGTCTTCGTTGTCATGCAAGGCACGGCACGGCGTGAGAATGATTCCGGCGTGCAGCCAAGCCTACCTGACAGAGTTGCCGCGCCGACTTACTGTGTGTAGCTGCGGATCTGATACGCATGTTCTGACGCGTAACTGCTACTCGTTTTGGAAGCGCAGTCAGGTCATAGTTCGCAACTCAGATAACCGTGCGACAACAACCTCATGCGATTTTTGCAACGCTACACAGCACGAATACGCCGGCTGCGACCCGTATTCGACGAGCGTCTTGACGCGGCGGTGACTGTCGCCGTTGCGTCGAGCCTGGCTGGCTTCCTCGCGGCCAACCTGTTCGCATCTCGCGACGCCGTTTTTCTGGCTATCGCACTATTTGCTTGCGGCGCAGTTGTGTACGTTGGTTACCGGGTTCGCCCAAAAGCAAGATTGCGGCGCGCGGCGCGCATCGGTCTTCGCCGTGGGGAGTTCCATGTCGTCTATCAGCCCATTGTGGACATGCGCACGCGACACTGCGTGGGCGTAGAAGCTCTGCTCCGGTGGGGTCATCCAAAGTTCGGAGCCGGGGGCCCGGGCAGTTCATTGGAGAGCTCGAAGGCACGCATCTGCTCGGCGCGTTGACCTGTTTCGTGCTGCGCGAGGCACATAGCGCACTGACCCAGTTGCCGTTCCCTCAGCACTGGCATATATCGGTAAATATCTGCGCGCGGCATCTGATGGAGGACCGCTTCGTCGAGGATATCTGTGAGTCCGCCGGTCCGATGCTGGAGCGCCTCGTTCTGGAACTCACCGAGCGCAGCTGCGTCGAGCGTACGACGCGGGTTGTCACGGCGCTTAACCAGTTGAGGCAACGCGACGTACGCCTGTCACTCGACGATTTCGGCACCGGCTTCAGTAATTTTGACTTACTCGCGGACTTCCGGTTCGATTACGTGAAGGTAGACCGGCGTTTTCTAGCCATGCGCGGCGAAGCGCGCATCCAGTTTCTGAAGTCGGTAGCCGCGTTAGTGCATACACATGGTGCGAAAATTGTCGTGGAAGGCGTCGAGAGCGCTGCCGAACACGATGTGGTACAGCGCTCGGGAATCGACCTGGCGCAGGGTTACTGGTTTGGGAAGCCGATGGCAATCGATCAGCTCCGGGCACTTGCGTCGGCGTCGATAAACACATTACAAGATGGCACCGGAACGGAGCTTAAAGCGTGAAAGACCAATGCATCATGGATGCGGAGCAGCCACAACCAGCCAGCGTGGCCCTGCCCACAGGAAGCAACGACGATCAGTACTTTGAGCGCGTGACACGGATCGCCGCGCGCGCGCTGAATTTGCCAATGTCCGTCGTATGTCTTGACACACTGGACCAGCCAGAAGTCATAGGCGCAAGCGGGTGCGAACGGGACGTCGTATTTCATGTGGAGACCTACTATAGCCGGACGCTCCAATGCGAGGAACCGTTCGTCGTCAGGGATACGTTGTCCGCTGCGGGGCTTGCGCAGGAGCGACTGCCAACCAGCGAATCGGGGATCCGCTTTTTCGCAGGCATTGCGCTGCGTCTGCCGTGCGGCAAACCCATCGGTGCGCTATGTGTGATGCATTCGATGCCACGGCGCTTCACGCGCCAGCAGCGTCAGATGCTGGTAGACCTGGGGCAAATGGTCGAGCACGAAGTTGGCCTGCGCAAGCTGGACAGCCCTGATCGCTTGCAGGTGCTTCAGGCGATCGACCGGCTTCAGACCCAGCATGCGCTTTACGTCGAGACGTTCCATCGGACTCCGGTCGCTATCGCGCATATCGGAAGGGACTGGGAGTGGCGGCACATGAATGATGCCTGCGTGAAATTCTTCGCCCACTCGCGCGCTCCGCTGAGGAAAACGAACATACTCGATCTGCTGGATGCGAGCGACCGGGCCAGGCTTGAACAGGCCGTGCAGGGACTTAATCGTGGCCGCGGGGTCGAGATCCTGACACTCGACGTAACGTTCCGGTTGCGCAACAAGCACAGTAAGCCAGCGCGAGTGCAGGTGGCACTGAAGCAGACGACGTCGATGCGCGACGGAGGCTGGCTGTTTGTCATTCACGATACCCAGGCGGAGCAACGGGAAAAAACCGCACGCGATGCGCGGGAGGCTGCGTTGCAACGGGGAGCCCATGAGGCCTCGGAAGGTCTGCGCAGGGCGCATGAGCAACTGACGACCGCCGAGCGACAATTGGGAGCCACGCGCGTAGATTTGCGCGCCATCGCTGACAATCTGCCGGTGCTGGTCGCTTATGTCGACGGTGAGCGACGTTATCGCTTCGCCAACTCAACCTATCGCGAGTGGTTTGGGTTGGACCCGGACGAGATCGTGGGACGGCTCACCCATGAGGTTCTCGACGCTGGCTATTTTGCTGCCATCGAGCCGTACGTCCAACGCGCGCTCAACGGCGAAAGGGTCGAGTACGAGGTTGGAGCGACGCTTAACGGGAGTCAACGTGTCCTGCGTGGTGTGCTGGTGCCGCGTCGCGTTCACGATCAGTCGGCCGATGGGTACTACCTGCTGGTGCAGGATGTGACAGAGCGAAGGGCGTTGCTCGATCGCCTGCGGCATCAGGCATTCCACGACGCGCTGACCGGCCTGCCGAACAGACGCTCGTTCCTCGAGAGGCTGGATGAGGCATGCGCAGCAGGCGGTGACGGTGTGGCTGCCATCATGTTTATCGACCTGGACGGCTTCAAGGCTGTCAACGATAAATACGGGCATCAGTGCGGCGACAAAGTACTGGTTGAAGTTGCGCGCCGGATCAGCCGCTGCGTGCGTGGCGAGGATCTGGTTGCGCGTCATGCCGGGGATGAGTTCACGGTGCTGCTGACCGGCCCTGCAATCGATCGTGCTGCACTGGAGAAGATTGCACGCGCAATCCTGCTGACACTGAGCCAGCCCATGACGTTCGGGGCAAAGATCGTCCAGTTATCGGCGAGTATCGGCATGCTACCGCGCGACCAGGCAGCGTCGTTGAGTAGCGAAGCCCTGTTACGCGCGGCTGACGCCGCAATGTATCGTGCGAAAGTCGCGGGCAAGGCGCGTATTGTCGTGCACGAGCCTCACGATTCACCGGCCGGCATGCCCGGTTGAGATCGACGCCCGCATCATGCGGGCCGAACCGGACCGGCCAGCTTTGCGCCGCAGCGTGATTCATCGGCGCACAGGGCGCCTAGTGTCGCGGCCGCTTTATCGAACTGAGCCGACCACGGGTATCCATAGTTCAGACGCACACGGTGGCGAAAAGCGCCATCCGCAGAGAAGATAGGTCCGGGCGCGACGCTGATGCCACTGCTGAGCGCAGCCTGAAAGAACTGTAGCGAATCTATGTGGTCCGGTAGCGCTACCCATGTGAAATAACCGCCGTCAGACCTGGTCGCCGTCGTATTGGCCGGGAAGTACCGGCTGATCGCCTCGAGCATCTGCGATTGTTGATGGGCCAACTCGCGACGTAGTTTGTGCAGGAAACGTTCATAGCCGCCGTGCCGCAGATAGTCGGCGATTGCTCGCTGCGCCGGTACGCTGGCCGAGAGCGTGCTCATCCATTTTGCACGTTCCAGCCCGCCCGCGAACCTTCCCGCTGCCGCCCAGCCGATACGATATCCGGGCGCAAGGCACTTCGCGAACGATCCACAATGGATGACAAGTCCATTCCGGTCAAAGAATTTGGCCGGACGCACCGGGTCCGGGCCAAAGTGCAGCTCATTGTAGACGTCATCCTCGATGAGCGGCACGTCGTGTCTGGCGAGCAGGTCAACCAGCGCCTGCTTCCTCGAATCGCGCAGCGTCACCCCGGTCGGATTGTGGAACGTGGTCATGAACCAGCAGGCCCGAACCGGAAGTTGCTGCAGTGCCCGCGCGAGCGCATCCAGATCATGACCCTCCACCGGGTCGACAGGAATCTGCACTACGTTCAGCCTCAGACGCTCGATAGCCTGCAGCGCTGCATAGAACGTCGGCTTTTCGATCGCGATCACATCGCCTGGATCGGCGAGCAACTGGGCGCCTAGCGTCAGGGCTTCGAGTGTACCGCTCGTAATGATGATCTCGTCGACGGGCACCGTCATCCCCGCCATCAGGTACCGCAATGAAATCAGTTTCCGCAAGTCTTCGTGTCCCGGCGGCAGTGAGTCAACCATCGTCGCCAGGTCCGTTGAGCGATTAGCCGTCGCACACGACTTTCCCACCCGTGCCATCGGAAACAGCATCGGGCTCATGAACGCTGAACCGAGTGGGACGGTCTGGGGCTGCCTGATCGTCTTGAGGACCTCAAAGACAAGGTCGCTGATATTGACGGTCTTCGGGTCGGTACCTAGCGAGGTTTCGGGGCTTTGCCGCGGTAATTCTCTGGAAGCCGACGACACGAAATAGCCGGAACGCGCGCGCGCCTTGATCATGCCCCGGTTTTCGAGCAGGTAGTAGGCGCGAAATACCGTCGAGGGGCTCACGCCCCATGCCTTGCACGCCGCGCGAACCGAAGGAATACGCGCGCCGGGTGGCAGATCGCCGCGCTTGATGAGCCCACTGAGTTGGTCGGCTAACCGCTCGTACCGTTTCAACTTGTGCTCCTCACAGAGAACACCATTGCGGGCGTCGGATCCGCCCCGCTAGCACTTACACCTACCTTAGAAGATAGCCACTTTTCAATCTGATACGGCTTTTCTTTTGCAATCTGCTTCTATTGCGGACGCACACACGCTGGCAAAGTGCGGCGCAGACCGGTTCCACTTCTTCCGATGTTTCGCGTACGCGTAGCGGTCCGATCGATAACGATTACCACGCCGAATTCTTTTATCGATAAATCAATGGCACTTGGGTTCCCGGTATCAACTATCAGGCTCAGCGCCTTCATCGCGCTCCGTCGCGCCTCAAGACAAGGGTTGGCAGTCGTCCTGATCATCTGCACAGGCACTTCACTCGCTCTTGCAGATCCGGCCAGCACCGGTTCCACTCGCATCCTTACGTTTGAACGCGACGTCTGGCAACCATTGACGGACTGGCTTGCTGGTCCACCAGTGCCCCCGATTCGCTTCGGCTCCGCCTGCGCGTCCATTGCGCAGTTGCCCGTTGCTCCCGCAGCCCTTGCCGGACCGGTCGCAGGCCCGATGCCCGTGCTGACTAACACCTGCGATTCGCTAGACAACATGCGTGCCGATGCCATCGGCACCGCTGCTGCAACGGCCAGTTCGGGGCCAGGCGTTGTGACGCTGCTCAGGGAACTGCGGTGGCAAATCAGCAACCACGCGGCGGCAGTACGAAGCGGCTTCCTGGCGTCTGACGCAGTAGCCGGTATCGCGTCGCGGGTCGACCGTGCGGAGCAGTCGCCGGAACCACCAGCGATGTCGACCCCGGATTGCTCATTGGGTAGGAGTTGTGAAACGCAAGCGATCTCGCCTTCGATCGGCACCGACACACCCGCTTCGGTGCGGCCTTCGGCGAGCATTGCTACGCAGCGTCCCTCGGTATGGACAATACTGGGCTTTGTATGGTGGCCGATCCTGGTGGCGGTCCTGATCGCTATTGTCGGCTGGGCCCTCAAAAGGTGGCTTCGCTACGACAAGTCGCTCGTGCGTGCGGCGCGTGCTGGGCTGCGTCGCGGCGAGTTCCATGTGGAGTACGAACCCGTCGTTCGCGTCGGGCAGGCCAGGTGCGTCGGCGTCGAAGCGTTGTTGCGATGGGACAACGAGAAGTACGGCGCGCTGGGCCCCGCACACTATATGGAGTTCATTGAGAACAGTAGTTTGATCGCACCGATGACGCGATTCGTCCTGTCGCGTGCCGCTGAGGAGCTGCGGGAAATCGGCGTTCCGAAATCGCTCTACCTGGGCGTTACCGCTCCTGCTTCTTACCTGGTAAGTTCCGCGTTCATCGCAGACCTGGGCGACGTTGGCTCCCTCGGTCTTCCGCCGCTAATACTAAAGATCGGGGCAGGCAGCGCGAAGAAGTTCAAAAAGCGTCTCATCCCGATGATGGCGCAGGCGCGTGATAAAGGAATGCGTTTTGCCCTGTCGGCCGTGCGTTCCCCTGACGTCGGAGATGAACTGTCGGCAGACATGACCTTTGAGATGGTGAAGATTGACAGGGACGTGCTGGGGATGGGTCCCGATGAGCGCGCCAGACAGCTCAGTGCGATGACGAGCATGGGCCACGAGATGGGCGCCGTGGTTGTGGTCGAAGGCATTGAGAACTCCGCACATCACAACGCCGCGCGGGCGAGCCGCGCCGAGTTTGGTCAAGGGTTCTTCTATAGCCGTGCACTCGGCGCCAGCCGGCTGAAGGCATTTCTCGAGACCGCCAACGCCCCGTCCTCACAGCCGGCGGGAGCTGCAACCGTGCTCGGCTGGCGGGTTCGAAATTTCTAGATGAGGCGTTCCACCCGCAACCGGAGCAAGCCAGGACAGCTCTATTTAATTAGCATGACATAATAATGAAGCGCTATTTCCAACTGGCGGCAGAGTTCGAAAACCTGATTGCGAACGGTACGCTTGAGCCCGGTGTGCGGCTCCCGTCGGTGCGCCAGGCGAGCAGTTCGTACCGCGTGAGCCCTTCAACCGTTTTCCAGGCTTACTACACTCTCGAACGACGGGGCCTGATCGTAGCGAGGCCTCGGTCGGGCTATTTCATCGCAAGTCGGCCTGCGCCAACGAAATCACTAGCGATTGTTTCGAAGCGCAGTATCGACGAGGCTGATGGCGACAGCCTGATTATCCGCTTCATGAGGGCTGAACGTCTATGCGCGCATCCGGGGCTCGGCTCTTCAGAGCCAAGTGCCCTGCTGTTCCCCTTTGGCCGGATCTCCCGCTCGTTGACTGCGGCAATCCGGAGGATGGCGAGTTCCCGGAATGCCTTGTCCGCGGGAAAGGCGGAAGCAGATCTGCGTCGCCAGATCGCCCTGCGCTACATTGTCACAGGTGTGTCCGTTCCGATCGATGAGGTTGTTGTGACGAGTGGCGCGCTCGATGCACTGGTACTCTGTCTGCAGGTTCTGACGCGGCCTGGCGACACCATCGCAATAGAACGGCCCACTTTCCATGCTGTGCAAGATGCGGTGCAGCGCCTGCATCTGAAGGCGGTGGAAATCCCTGTCGATCCACACCGTGGACTCGACCTCGGCGTACTGGCGGAGGCGTTGCGGCAGCATCCAGTACGGGCTTGCTGGTTTATGACGACGCTGCATCAGCCTACCGGCGCGACGCTCTCCGATGAACGGAAGGAGGCGCTCGTAAGGCTGCTGGCAAAACATGGCGTGCCGCTCATCGAGGACGACGTATTCCGCGAACTGCATTTTGGCTTGACGCCAGCATATCCGGCAAAGCGTTTTGATTCTCACGGCCTCGTGCTGCACTGCGGTTCGTTTTCGAAGAGCCTTGCGCCTGGACTGCGCCTCGGCTGGGTAGCGGCGGGGCGATACGCGGCGAGAGTTGAGCACGCGCGTTGGCTGACGATGGCCCCAGCATCTGTGCCCGTACAATGCGCCATTGCCGATTACCTTGAGCATGGGGACTACGACCGGCTTCTGCGCAAACTGCGCCGCGAACTGGCGTCCCTTCAGACCCGCATGGTGGCCGCGGTCGTCAGGTACTTCCCCAAAGGGACACTGGTGGTCCGGCCGCCGGGCGGATTCTTTCTGTGGGTGGAACTTCCAGAAGGAGTCGAGGCAGTGCAGTTGTTCGAGATGGCGGAAGCGCACGAGATCGCGATAGCACCCGGTGCAATCTTTTCATGCAGCCGCGAATTCCGCCGTCACATCCGGCTTAACTATGGCCGTCCATGGACCCCGGACGTTGAAAAGGAGATGCACACTTTGGGCATGCTGGTGAGGCGGGCAATGGCTGAGCAACGGACAGCCCGGCATACCAAGCGCGAAGGAGCGGAATAAATAGCAGACGAGGAGCCATGTTTGAAGGCGATGCCAGCTGGAACAGGGAGGATCCAAAGCGGTCTGTGGCCTGCGTCTCGCGGGAGTCGGCCGAGGGACTGTGGAAACGGTTTTCGTATGGCTGGAAACGAACTCGCCAGTCCGGGCACACGCTAACGTAGGCGCTGGGGTGCAACCGGAGACGGCGTGACTTCGCGTGACCATCGACGCCGTCCGCTCCATTCACGCTTACGCTGCCATCACGTGACGAGCGTGGGGAGTCGGGTCAATTGTCGCGCTGGCCGCCTTCGCCAGGCCGTACCCCTTGCTGTCGCTGCGCGTGCGCCACGCGATCGCGCTCCGCTTGCACGGCGGCCGTGGCGTCGACCGGGTCGTCACGCTGCCGCATCACCCAGTACACGTTCCCCAGCGCTACGAGCGCAAAAAGCAAGCGCCGCGATCTGGGCGGGCGCACTGGCCGGATCGAGAATGATGACTCTGCGGGCGATAGCCAGCAGCGCAACCAGAAGCACCGTTTTGACCTGCACGATGTGATCGCGCCGCGCCATCACGCGCGTAATTGAATGTTTGAATTCCATAGCGATCAGCAGCGTCATGACCATGCCGAAGATGGTCTGATATACCGCGTGATCCAGCGGGTTCAGCGCGTCCGAAACCAGCAATGAAATCACGGCGCCAATCAACTGCCGCAGCGACACGAGAACGATGATAGAAATCACGACGCTCAGCACATGCGCGACAAGCTGCTCGACTCGTTGATAAAGGGTGAGCATGTCCCACCGCAGACGCAACGCATCGAGATCCTTGCGCAGCCAGCTTTTCTTTGTTTCCATGATTTGGCTCCCGGGCGGCCGTCGCTGCGCCGCGAACGCACCACGCGCGTGCAGGGATTGCATAGGCGCCGTGCACAGTTCATTCGACGGTCGCGTAACGCACACGCTTCGGTCCTTCGCGTTTGCGCGGGTTCTTTGCGGATAGCTTGTGGGAGCAAAGTAGTAGTGTCGTACCTGAGCAAAGTACAGATGTCGTACCCCAAGGGTCTGTAGCGCATGCTGGTGCGGTTTTCCCGCCTGTGGAGACCGCCATGACG
>NZ_CAJHCR010000023.1 GCF_904848585.1 Paraburkholderia kirstenboschensis | reverse complement strand
CTCGATCCGCGTTGCCTTGTAGCGTTTGACACGAGAGAGGGAAAGCACGTTCTCCCCCAAAACAATTGGTCGACTCGGCAAGAGGTATCAAAAGCGAGCGCAGCGCCGACGGGGGGTGCGGACAAATTCTTGGACTGATTTATGCCGCAATTCCGAGACTCTGCCGGTATTCGATCGGGCTGAGGGAGCCGAGCGAGACCTTGATCCGCTTTGTGTTGTACCAGTGGATGTACGAGTCAACGAGTTCGATGAATTGATCAACGGTCGTGGCCCGCCAGTCACGAGAATAGATAACTCCGTCTTGAGGCGCCCGAAGAAACCTTCGCAGGCTGCATTATCCGGCGAACATCCTTTGCGCGACATCGAGCGAATCAGTCTGGCATCCCACATCCGTGAGAGCCATCCCGGCCAGCGATAGTGCGCACCGCGATCGGAGTGAACCACGGGCCGCTCCTTGCAGCCAGCCACTGACTCAATCGCCGAATCCAGCATGGTATTGACGAGTTCGGCATCCGGCCGTGTGCCGATTGACCAGCTCACAACGAGTCCGTCGAAGCAGTCGATCACCGGCGACAGATATACCTTGCCGGCCGGGATCGGGAATTCGGTAATGTCGGTGAGCCATTTCTGATTTGGAGCGGCCGCACAGAAGTCGCGATTGATGATGTTTTCCGGCGCGGGGCTTATTTCTCCGCGATAGGAGCCGTAGCCACGTCGCCTGGTCGTGGCAGCGGCCAGACCTTCCTGTCGCATCAAACGTCGCACCACCTTCTCCGAGATGACGATCTGCTGCCTGCCCAGCGCCGCGTGGATCCGGCGATATCCGTAGCAACGGTGATTGAGTTTGAAGATATCCGCGATGACGCGACGCGCGTCAGCATGCCTGTCAGCAACGAGCTGACGTGCACGGTGATAGAAGTAGGAACTGCGGGCAAGCTCCAGGGCCGCTAACAGCTCTGGGTACGAATAGCTCTGCCTGAGGGCATCAACCAGCATCGTCTTCTCCCGGTTGCTCAGGAGTTGCGGGTCGATGCCCATTCCTTTTTTTATCAGTTCGTTCGCCTTCTTCAGGATGTCGTGCTCAAGCTGCAGTTGCCGGATGTCGCGTCGAAGCGATTCCACCTGTTGCTCCAGTTTCGCACGCTCGTGGTCCGGTGCTGGCTTCTTCTGGCGTTTCATGGATGCTGGGGCTTCACGACCGAGTAGCTGGTTCTTCCAATTGTAAAGCGTCGGCCTGCTCACGCCTGCTTTCCGGGCAACCAGGCGCGCGCTTTCCTCTCTGGTGCACAGCTCGATGACTGCCGCCCGCTTCACCTCCGGCGATTTCGGAACGCTGCCAGTTGCTCTGCCGACAACGCGCTTTCTGATTTCGGGATGCAGCTCTTCGATCCAGGCTGCGAGCGTCTCGCGACTCGGATAGCCTAAAGCCCTTAAGGTTGCGGCAGCACAGCGGTCATGGCTCAAATAGTGATCGACGGCCGCCTTCTTCTGTTCAGCAGAATACCTGGGCCTCGAACGCACATAGCCAGCCCGTAGATCATGGCATTGTTCGTATTCGCGATGCCAGGCTTTGAGAGAATTCTTTGTTGGGTAGCCCAATTGCCGGATGGTGGCCCCGAGCCGCTTGCCCAGCTTCAAGTAGAGTCGGACCGCTCGAATGCGATCTTCGTATGAGAACATGAACTACCTCCAGGTAGTCCAAGTTTTTGTCCGCACCCCCCTAGGGTCATTTTTACATCGGCGCTAACAGTCAAGAGCAACAAGAATGATTTCGTGGACGCCGAGGCAATCTGCGAAGCCGCTTCGCGCCCGTCCATGCGATTCGTGACGCCCAAGACAGAATCCCAGCAAACTCTGTCGGCCTTGCACCGGGTACGTGAGTCACTCGTGCGCGATCGGGTGAAGACCAGCAATCAGATGCATGGCTTCCTGCTTGAGTTCGGTGTCAGCCTCCCGGTTGGCCGGGCCGTCATCACGCACCTTTCCACAGTGCTGGCCGAACACACGCTGCCACCGCGTCTGGTCGTGATCCTCGAGCACCTGCATGCGCACTTCAAGTACCTCAGCGAACAGATCAGCGCGATCGAACGGGAGTTGGTCCGCCAGCTCGACGACGACGACCTCGGCCAGCGTCTCCTGTCGATTCCCGGTGTCGGTCCGATCACCGCGAGCGTACTGGCCGCTGAAATGGGTGACGGCAAGCAGTACGGGAGCAGTCAGGACTTTGCCGCGTCGATCGGCCTGGTACCGCGCCAGTACAGCACTGGCGGCAAGGCAAATCTGCTCGGAATCAGCAAGTCAATATGACTCCCGTGCGGCAAGGCTGGCCGCCGTGCGGATGTAAGCGCGGGTTAGCATTGCTGCCAGAGCCGCATTGAGGGGGGCAGAGCCGCCACTCAACGGTCTGTTTCCGACACGGAGGCCAGCGTGGAAAACGATAGCACGTTGTACGTGGGACTGGACGTTCACAAGGATTCGATCATGGTTGCCTATGCGATCGGTATGGGTGACGTAGAACTGCTGGGCAAGACTGGCACGACACACATCGAAGTGGATCGGCTATGCAAGCGGCTGCAATCAAAGGCCCGGCACATCGTTGCGGTCTATGAAGCTGGCCCCTGCGGATACGGTCTGTACCGACGGCTGACCGACAAAGGGTTCGACTGCATGGTGTGCGCACCATCCTTGATTCCACGCAAGCCGGGAGAACGCGTCAAGACGGACCGGCGCGACGCAATCAAGCTAGTGCGTTCGCTGCGGGCCGGTGATCTGTCCGCCGTACATGTGCCGACCGTGGAAGATGAAGCGTTTCGTGATCTGGCCCGGGCATGGTCATCGGCTAGGGAAGACCTCAAGCAGGCACGGTGTCGACTGAAATCGTTTCTGCTCTCACACGGGGTGCGTTACGTCGGCCGCCCCGACTGGGGCCCGACACACCGACGCTGGTTGAGTACGTTCTCGTTCGACAGTGCATGGCAGCAACTGGCATTCAATGAACACCGCCGCACGATCGAGGATCGCCTGGCGCAATGCGAACGTCTTGAGGTGGCACTGCGTGAGGCCGTTCCCAACTGGCGCTTCTATCCCGCCGTACTGGCTCTGCAAGCAATGCGCGGCATCCAGTTCACGTCCGCGGTCGGACTGGCATCCGAACTGGGTGATCTGTCACGATTCGAGCACCCGCGGCAGTTAATCGCGTGGCTCGGTGTCACCCCCTCGGAACACTCATCAGGTGGCAAACGCCGGCAAGGCAGCATCACGAAGACAGGCAACAGTTATGCAAGGAAACTGCTTGTTGAATCAGCCTGGAGCTACCGACATCCGGCACGCGTGAGCATCGATATCCAGCGCCGTCACGAGGGCATACCCAAGCCGATAATCGATCGCGCGTGGGATGCACAGTTACGGCTTTGCCGGCGATACCGCAAGCTTGTGGCCCGAGGTAAGAGCGCGCACGTTGCGATCATCGCCGTTGCACGCGAGCTGACCGGCTTCATATGGGATATCGGACGGCTGGGGATGTCTCTCGCTTCGCCGCTAGGCCCACGCTCAGCGTAGCGTAACGTATATAAGGGAAGAGTTTCCTGAAGGCGGCGCAGCCCGGTATTCGAGCAACCCGCGTCCTCGTTTGGCAATGGCATCGTCAGTCGACTTGCGTAGCAAGAAAGCGGCAGGCTCTCGAGACGGACCTCTGTAATGCGGTACCAACCCGCGAATATCAGCGTGATCCACCGTCGAGTTTTACTGCTACGCCGCCCTCAGGAAATTCAGAAGCGAAAGTGAACACAAAGCTCAAAACCGATCTCGATTGACACCGGGAGTCATATCAACGGGGAGACAAGAATATCCGGCGATTGTTGGTCCAGTGTGCCCGCGTCTACATGCAGCGACTCGGTCGCCAAAGCGGGCCGCTCGCCGATTGGGTTCGTACACTGCGGGGACGACGGCATTCAAATGTGGTCGCCTGCGCACTGGCGAACAAGTTTGCCCGAACCGCCTGGGCGCTGGCGACCCGCAACACTACATTCGACGCGAGAGGGACTGTGACACCCGTTTGACACTCTGGTCTCCATTTTGCATCACGGACACCCATCTGGTTTTGCGACTGTTGAAATTTGATGACATGAACGGCATAACGGCCCGACGAACAACCTGCCTGTTGAATTGACTCTCGAAGTCGACGACTTTTTCAGGATCGTCAGGCGCGGCTCTCATCGTGGCGCGGGAACCCTTTTCCCTCAAAGACGCCGGATAGATTTAGGCAAGCCAACCACTGCATCAAAGATCGGGGTTGCAAAAATGGGGGTGGCCATAGATTTTCAATAGTATCAAGGTTCTTCGGACGTCCATGTCTTCGCGGCCCGCGACGAGCAATCGGCCGAACTTCGAATTCGTACGCCCTACTTGCAAAGGCCTTGCGGCTCCCATTCGGTTGCCGGCAAACGCCAAGGCTGCGCGCTCTCATAGATCACCAGTGCAAGTGACCGGCGCTGTTCGATACCGGTAGCGGTAAGGGTGTGCAAATGTCCCGCCTCCATCACAATGCCCTCACCGGCTCGGCCGACGATCTTCCCGTGCGGCATTTCGAAACAAACCTCGCCGGTCAGCGTGTATATCGCCTCAGGCCCTGGGTGGTAATGCGGTTCCGTGCTCATGCCCGGTGTAAAGGTTCCCTCCATGTATTGTGCGGTGTAATCCACCCCCGGCTTAATCGGTAACGGGCCGATCACGGCGACGCGCTCTGCGCCAGGTTGCCGCCAGCCTGCCTCTTCAATCGTGAACAGCCACGAACTGCCATAAGCCTCAATGACAGTGCTCTCCGCAGCGCCCGACCCGCTTTTGCCGTTCGACGCAGGATCAGTCGAACGATTGCATCCGCGTGCGGACGCGACTTTCGAACGACGTCGTAGAGCGTGAACCAACGTCCCTAGTTGGCCGAACCCGGGGGACTGCCAAACTGGCGATGCGGCACTGGCCGTGATCGATCGGCGTACGGCGCTGGTCGGCCCACAACGGCCAGTGAGTTTTCTCGAAAGCGGCCATTCAGGCGGCGCTGGCAGATAGCCGCCGAGCTTCGTCCAGGCTAACGTTCAAGTAATGGTCCTGATCAAAACGACACTGCTCCCGCATTTTTGGAAATAAAGTCTCCGCGCGGGACGAAACGGATTGCCGTCATTAGCCGATTCCACCAGCGAGACGGGCTGATTCAGGCAGGGATTTCAATCGCAGCATTGCCGCCACGCCCAAAGCAGGCCCCGGAGCCAGAAACGCAAATGCCCATTGCCAACCGAACGTGTCCGCGAGCAACGGGATGAGCCAGATCGTTGCGACTGTGAGGATGAAGCCGATCGCGAGCTGCAGTGTCAAGGCTGTCCCTACATAAGATTGGTCTGCAAGCTCTGTCACCATCGCAGAAAACTGCGCCGAGTCCGCGACGACCGTGAAGCCCCACACTAGGCCCACAAGGAGAAGAAGCCACGTGGACGAGTCGAACAACAGCCCGATGAGCACGCAGCAACTCCCGGAAATAGCCATCATGAGGGCGGTCGTCCTGGTCCTGCCCCACCGATCTCCGAGGATGCCACCGACCCAACAGCCCAATCCACCAGCGGCGATAACCGCGAATGTCGCGTAGGCTGCGGCCGAGCCACCCCTGATGCCCTTGGCTGCCAGCGCTTCCGAGAAGAACGGCAAGAACCACGCATACATTGCGAACAGTTCCCACATGTGGCCGAAGTAGCCAAACGAAGCGAGCCTAACCCCCCGATTCTCGAACACGCGCCACGCCTGCGTGGGATCGAACCTTGCCCTGGGAAAGGGAAAAGGTCCTTCCTTCACGGCTACCACTGTGATTAAGCCTCCCGCGAGGGTCAGGGCGCAGGTTACGTCGATGACCACCCGCCAGTTCAGTCCACCGAGTCCGTTGATGAGATGAGGCATCGCTTGGCCGACGACTATCGCTCCAACGAGAATCCCTAGCGCGATACCGCGCCCCTCGCGGAACCACGTGCACATCAGCTTGAGGGCTGGCGGGTAGACACCAGCGAGGAAAAAACCTGTTGCGAAGCGCAATGCGATTCCGACGCCTGCTCCGCTTGTGACCTCCAGGAGTCCGTTCGCGGTGGCAGCGCCGACCGCTCCGCCCAGGATCATATGCTTCGGCGGCACGACGTCGGAGAGGTTAAGCAGGCTCGAGACCAGTGCCCCGCACACAAAGCCGAGTTGAACCGCGATGGTTAGCCACGCGGCCGCACTTACGGACAGCGCCCATTCCGCGCGCAATTGAGGAATCACTGCAGCGGCCGAGAACCACGGTGTCATCGACAGGACGAGCGTGACGGCGAGCAGCGTCAGTGCACGCCATCGACGATGATTCTGCTCCTGGAGGACGTCCCCGCTCACTCTCGGTCTCCGTGCTCAAATGTTGAATTGACATGGACCCGCCAGCGCGGATATTGCGATGCTCGCCCGCCGGTATGTAGGGCACGCTTGCATGTAGATCTTTGGTCGAGCGCCACGAGTCCCATATCGATGCACGGTAATGTGGCGGCTGATCGAAGGGAAGCCCGCATCGGGATTGATTCGTTGTATTTTTTTCGTCATCGCGGGCCTTTTTGTGACTACGCAGAATCGGCGTTTGCTCGATCGGGCTTCGGGCAGTACACCCATAAAACGCTAATTCTAGACCTCCTTCGAATGACCGAAGCTGGCCCGCACCCCGCCCGACCGATCGATTGCGCGGGCCGTCGGCGTAACCGCGCCATGCAAAGGGGATATCACGACCCATTGCCGCCGGTCGAGCCGTCAGGGCTGCAGCGGCAGGTTTCAGAGGATACTGTTGAAAAAGTCGCTGACAGTCTCTGTCGCTGGATCTTGCAGCTGATGAATTTAGAACTGCGACTTGTTCGTGACCGACAGAGTCCGAGGTTCACTCAAGCCGTGGTGTGCTCCAGACAGGCAGTGTTTCAAGGAGGCTGTTTTATGAGCGACCAATATTCTTCGGCACTCGATACCGCCTACCGCAGAGCGATTCGGTTCCACGAGGCAAGGAAAGGCCTGCCGGCACGAGCGCCTGCGACGTTCGAGCAACTGTTTGAAGCTTTCGGCGGTTCGATGACGGATGCCGGTATCGCGCCGGCAACGGTCATCGAGCGCCTCGCAGATGCCGCGGAGCCTGGCTTGACTGGCACGGCTGGACCGCACTTTTTCGCCTGGGTGATGGGTGCATCACACCCGGTCGGAGTCGCCGCGGACTGGCTAACGAGCATGTGGGGCCAAAATGGCGCCGGCTACCACAGCTGCCCGGCGAACGCGGCCGCCGAGGTTGTCGCCAGCAAGTGGTTATTGGAACTTCTTCACCTTCCGCCCGAATGCTCTGTCGGATTTACCACGGGCGGGACGATGTCCCACTTCACATGTCTGGCAGCCGCGCGCGGCGAACTACTTAGGCGGCAGGGATGGGACGTTGACGCAGACGGTATGTTCGGCGCGCCAGAAATCATGGTGTGCGTGGGCGCTGACGCCCACGTCAGTGTATTTTCCGCCCTGCGATATCTAGGATTCGGCCAGCGTCGCGTCGTCGTGATAGACACGGACAGCGAAGGGCGAATGAACGCGGATGAACTTGGACGGGCGATTGCAACGGTCAGCGCCCCGTTGTTGGTAATCGCGCAAGCCGGACAGATCAACACCGGAGCCTTCGACCCCCTCAATACGATCGCTGACTTGACGCATGCGCGACAAGGCTGGCTGCATGTCGATGGCGCTCTCGGGCTTTGGGCTCGAGCTTGTCCTTCGCGTGCGCATCTGGCGGAAGGAGCTGAGCGAGCGGATTCATGGACGACCGACGGGCATAAATGGCTGCAAAGCCCTTACGACTGCGGCTATGCAATCGTCCGCGATGCACGCGCGCACCGTCGCGCCATGACGGTTCAGGCCAGCTACCTCCCCGTCACCGGAGAAGAAGTTCGTGACCCGAAGGAATGGGTCCCCGAGCTGTCGCGCAGGGCTCGAGGTTTTGCAACATGGGCATTGCTCTGCGCATTTGGCAAGGACGGAATTTCGGCGATGGTTGAACGGCATTGCCAACTTGCTGAACGAATGTCATCCGCGCTAGCCAGCGAACCGGGCATCTGTGTGCTCAACAAAGTAGAGCTTAATCAGTTCCTTGTCCGATTCGGCTCGACCGAGGTATCCGAGCAATCCGACCAGGCGACGAGGGATGTCATTGCTCGGTTGGAGACAGAGGGCACCTTCTTCTTCTCGGGCGCTGAATGGAGAGGAATGTGCGTCATGCGCGTGTCAGTGATCTCCTGGGCGACGACCCAGCCGGATGTGGATCAGGCGATCAACGTCATCGTGGAAGCGTGGCGCCGGGTGACGGGCAAACCGAAGAATCCGGCAACTTGAGCTAATATCCAAGCGCCGACAGAATCCGCCACGAAGGTCCGTTACTTGCGGCTGAGCCGACGTTCGAACGTCCGCACGACGGCATCGGCGAACGTCCCTAGCTGGCCCAACCCCGTCCGCTGACCCGTCGATCGCTGATCGGGAGGGGTGTGTGAAACGCAAAGCTATCGCAGCAATACGCCGCCGCGGATCTCGACGGGCCGCCCAACTACCCACGACAGATTGCGCTCGCCATGTCCTACGCCGAGCCCCCCATAGATTGGGACGCCGAGCGGCGCGAGTACGTCCAGTAGCACGTCCGCGAGCGAGTAGTCGGCCCCGGCCGGCAACGGACAGCGGACGAATTCTCCGAGCACGATCGCACGCGCACCATCGAGAATGCCGGCGTGACGCAGCGTCATGATGCTGCGGTCAATGCGGTATGCAAGTTCAGTAACGTGCCTCCAGCACGACAATCGAGTCGCGAAAGTGCGGCTGCCAGCGACTGCCGGCCGTGCTCGCGAGTACCGTGAGGTTGCCGCCGACAAGCGGCCCTTTGATCGAATCAGCCAGCCCATGCAGACGTTCGAGTGGCAGCGGCGTCGGCGTAACCCCTGTGAGGATATCGAGGATACTGCGGCGCGACACGTCGTCAACCTTTGTCGCGAGGCCGTTGAGCGTCGGCCCGTGAATCACGCTGATGCCAGGAATCTGCCGCAGCGCGTAGTAAAGCGCGGTCGCGTCGGAAAAGCCGATCACGGTTTTCTCGCATGGCACGGTAGTGGGCAGCGCTGGCAGCATGTGCACAGCCATAGCCGGCGCGTGCGATCCAGACGATATCGACCGCCGGGTCCGACAACGCCGCAAGCAGATCACCAGTGCGATGCTGTTGGGATCCGGCGAGATACCGGAACCGGTCAGCCACGTGCGCGCCTACGGAGACAGCAATAGCCTGGCTTCCTTGAGATGGCGTTCAATACGACGTCGATCGCGTTCGGCAATCTCGTGTTCAGCCAGCGCCATCAGCAGTCGCGCCGCGGGCCAGCCTTCCTTGTCGGAGCGCTCGGCGAAGCTCGGCCAGATCTGCTTGACGGCGGGTAGCCGCAAATCGTTGAGCAGGAGCGACAGGCGCGTGGCATCGAAATCGTTGCTCATGATGTCGTCTCCATGTCCAGGTGAAGCAGGGCCTCGTAGTCGCGCAACGAAGCCAGTCGCACGTGCACCTGGGGCACAGTCGCCGGATCCGGCGCGAAACGCGAACGCAGTTCGTCCAGATCGGGCAGTTGCCCGTCGGCCAGATACTGCTCCAGCGCCTGCGCCAGCTGCGCCTCGCAGGTGCGCTCGTGGGCGAGACTCAGCAACTCCACCATGGTCTTGCACGCCGCGCGCGCAGAAAGTTGCTCGCATAGGCGATCGAAGGTCAACCGATAGGCCTCACGCGGGAACAGCTGGTCGCGGTACACGAGGTTCAGCAGCGCCATCGGCTTGCGGCGCAGCGCATGGATGACGTGCCGGTAGTCGATGACATGACCTGCTTGCCGCTGGTGCCCGGGCGGCCGCGCCGCAGTGTCATCAGGGCTGTGCCGCCCAGGAACAGTTCCAGCCGGTCGTCATACAGCCGAACCCGTATCCGGTGACCGATCAGCCGCGAGGTGACGGTATAGAAGACCTTGCGCAATACGAAGCCGCCGGTGGACGTAACGTACACACGCGTTTCCTCATAGTCGCTGGTGCGCGTATCGGGCAGAAACTGCAGGAAGGCAGTTTCGGCCTGCATTCGTTTGCCATTGCGCGCGTTGATGCGGCTGACAATCTCGTCGATGAAGCTGCGATAGGTTGCAAGGTCGGCAAACTCCGCGCTACCGCGTAGCAGCAGCGCGTCACGGATCGCGCTCTTGAGGTGGCCATGAGGGCTCTCGATGGCGCCGTTCTCGTGAGCGATCCCGCGGTTGTTGCGCGTGGGCTGCATCCCGTAGTGAGCACAAAGCGCTTGATAACGCGTGGTCAGATCGTCGCGAGCATCGCGATCCAGGTTGCGGAACGCCGCCGACAGGCTATCGCTGCGGTGTTCGAGCGGTGCTCCGCCAAGCGCCCAGAGTGCGTTCTGCAGCCCTTCGGCGAGCGCGACATAGCTCTCGCCGCCGAGAATGACGTGAGCGTGCTCAAAGCCCGAGCAGGCCAGACGGATACAGGCGGTGGTCCAGCGCGCTACCGGCCACGGTGACGCCTAGGGCCTGCATCTCGGTAAAGTCGGATAGCCCGAGGCGACCGGGTTCGTGCACCTGACGGAACATGACCTCGCGTTCCTCGCCATGGAGTGCGCGCCAGACGCGGATGCGTCGCTCCAGCGTCCGGCGCACGCCGCGCGACAGATGCGGATGGCGTCGAAGCATTTCTTCCAGTATGGCAACCGGCCGGATGCCCGGAGCGGACTGCAGCAGTGGAACGATCTCAGCGTCAAATATCTCCGCGAGTGGATCCGCGCGCCGACGCTCGCGCGGCGCCTTCTTCTGCGATGGCAATCGTGGATGCTCTTCGATGCGGTAGGCGGTGGCCGCGCTAAACCCAGCGCGCGCAGCCGCTTTGGGCGCCCCTTCGTTGAGTCTGTGCGTATGCGTCTCACGTCGGCCGTTCTCCGGGCGGCAGTGAACGGGGGTAATTTGGTTCCCACCAAATGTTTTGATGGAAACCAAAGTGGCCGAGATTGTGGATAGCAAGTGCGAGGCACCGGGCAAGCGCCCCAACTTTGCGCGCGAATTCAAACGACAGCTGGTCGAACAGACGTTCGAGCCCGGGGCGTCTGTATCGCTGGTCGCGCGTCGCAACGACATAAACACCAACCTGCTGTTCAGATGGCGTCGCCAGTATCTTCAGGGTGCATTTGGGGCGCCGCGTCCGGGGCCTGCCAGACAGGAACCCGATGGTGACGTTGCATCGTTACTTCCAGTCAGCATTGTCCCGGAAGCCGAGGCCTCGATGCCGGTCCGCGAAGCCGTCTCGGAGGACACCTGCGAGATCGAATTTGACCGTGCACGCTTGCGCATTCGCGGTAACGTGTCGCCGGATATGCTGCGGCTGCTGATTCGGGAGCTGTCCCGATGATCGGCCTGCCGGCTGGCACTCGCATCTGGATCGCCGCAGGCGTCACCGACATGCGTAGTGGTTTCCCGGCTCTTGCCGCGAAGGTGCAATCGGCACTCGAAGAGAATCCGCTCGCCAGAAAGTCTGCTGGGCAAGGCGATCTCATACACGCGCAACCAGTGGACGTATCTGTGTCGCTACGTGAGCGACGGGCTGGCCCCCATCGACAATAACGTCATCGCGCGAGACATCCGTCCATTCTGTACCGGCAGAAATTCATGGCTGCTCAGTGACACGGTTGCCGGCGCGAAGGCAAGCGCCATGATCTACAGTCTTATGCAGACCTGCAGGGCCTGCAACGTCGAACCCTACGCCTACCTTGTGCACGTGCTCACCGAATTACCGAAGCGCGAACCGCATGCCGACGTGACTGACCTCTTACCGTTCAACTACGCCAAGCTCACAGAAACAGCAGCGCGTTGAGCTTGATTCGGTCGTCACCTCGCAAAACCTCTATCGATCGATTTGCTCTCGCATACCCGTTCGCCTTCGCGCGTCGATGCGCGCTCGGTGTGCTAGATCGCGCGCTTACCCTCGTCCCACGGCGACGGACATTTGGGATCGATCGTCGCAACTGAGTACACGGCAACCCTCCGTTGTAGACGGTTCCATGCCCCGTAGCTATCAGCGGTCGTGCAATGTCGTGACTCGGCGTTGGCTTCGCACGTAGGCCATCGGCACCATGCCGAACTGGACACTAACGAAATCCGACAACTGATTGTCAATCTGATCTGCAAGGGCGCGATCATGGACGTCAATCACTGCTGCGCACGCGTCTCGGCTCACGCCCGCTGCCTCATCCAGCATGCGATGCTCATGCGATCGCGCGTGGCGGGCAGCACCTCGTGTTCAAACTGTGCCGAGAGAAACAACAGCAGCGTTCCGGCGCGCGGAAAGACGTCGTGATATGACTGATCGGCAAGGTACAGCCGCAGTGCGCCGCCGTCGGCGTCCTGCCACGCTTCGTTGAGGTAAAACACGGCGGAAATCACGCGGCTGTCGTTGTTACGCAGGCAATCGAGGTGCCGTGCGTATCCGGCGCCTGGTCGGTATACCGCGTAGTGTGATTCGGTATCGACCAGACCGAGAAACAGGTCGCGGTTGAGTGCATTCCGTAGCGCTTCGATGCGATCGGTGAACGCCTGCTGCTGGATGCTCAGGGCGTCGGGTTGGAACCAGCGCGTACTATCGCCGCGCAAAAGCGTGGCAGCGCGATTGGCCCCTACACGAGCTGGTTTCAGCAGCTGCGCGTCGTGCATGGCCATGCATTCAGTCGATAAGGCCTGCGTCTGGGTCTGTGACAAAAAGGTCGACACCACACACCAGCCATTGACGGTGAGCGCGCTTGTCGCGATGTCGAACTCGCTGGATCGGAAATTCGTCGAGACATCGATTGCCTCGTCCGGAGCGGCGTCGCCGATCAGGCAATCAATCAGCAGTTCGATTTCCGCTTCAATCAGGGGGTGTTCCAGACACGCATCCCTTTTTATTTGTTCTTCCGCTGGCGGCTCGATCGAGTACTCGCTCGGGTCTGCTACCAGTTGGTCAAAACCATCAAGCGTTGGTGGGGTCGCGTCGAACGCGGGCATTGACACGCGCCGGGCCCAGGAGGAAGAGCCGGGTCGAGGTGGTCGATCTGTTGGGACAACGGCGCAGTCTACACGAGTGGGACGAACTCACCGTTGATGCTCGAGCGAACGCTTTAACGTGACTACGGCCATTGGGGCAACGTCGGATCAACGGCGGAATCGGGTCGACATGCGACTCTCGCGACAGGCGACCAATAAGAGACTGTCACTTGGCGCTTCACATTGTCATTCGTCGGCATTTGCTCACGGGGTTCGACCGAACGCAAAGGCATCCGATCTTTCGTGGACGTCGTTCAACACCCGCTGCCGACCGGTGGTCCGATTGGCGCGTGCCCCAACGATCAGTACACGCCCATGTAGTCGCGCTTGCCGATATCGACTCCGTTGTGGCGCAGGATTGCGTAGGCGGTCGTGATATGGAAGAAAAACTGCGGCAGTCCGTAGTTTTGCAGATAAGCGTTGCCGACCAGCCGCTTCTCTTTCGGCGTGCCGGGACGCAGGACGATCTCCCTGTGTTCGCTCCCGTCGAATTGCGCGGCGTCGAATGCGCCAATGTAGGCTAGGGCCTTAGAGATGAGCCCTTGTAGGTCGGCAAACGTGACCTCATTGTCGGCCCACGAAGGCACTTCCACGCCGGCCAGGCGCGAGGTGATGCCCTTGGTGAAATCGGCGGCGATCTGCACCTGGCGCACCAGCGGGAACATGTCCGGGAACAGGCGCGCTTGCAGGAGCGCGTTCGGGTCGATGCTCTTTTCGGTGGCGTGTGCTTCGGCCTTCGTGAGTACCTCGGACAATGCTGCCAGCATTTGCTTGAAAACGGGGACGGAGGCGCTGTAGATGGAAATGGTCATGATCACTCTTTCAGTCGACGTTGAATGCCGCGCGGAGGATGCCGCGCTGGCCTGTTCTAATGTTTGGACGCGTGATTGTACTGATTAAAGCGAATGAGATGACGAAGCGCCTGTCACTACTTGCCCAGGGAATTCCGGTACGACCGGCGCGAAGCGCCGTAATAGTGCCCGGACGGCACGCGACCGTCGTAGGTCGCGGATAAGCTGCGTGACCCGTCGGTTAGCGCCGGCATGGTGAACCGGCCCTCCGCATTGCGAACCAATTCGCATATTTTCATCGAGCAGTCACGGCGCATCAAGCCAGCCCAAGTGGCGACACGACGGTCCAGCGACAGGGGAAACGTAGATGACCGTTGAACCTTGCAAGCTGCCTTTGAGTGCGGGCGGGGTCGAAGGGCTGCAGTGGGTCGAAAGTGTGAGTTCGCTGATGTGGAAAGGTGCCGCTCCTCTGCTTCAAGCCCACAACGTCGGCAGTCCGCCGTATTGCTGACGTAGGCTCTAGTTCGCTTGAATGTCGGCAATGGCCGAAGTGCACTCATTTACCGGCAGGTGCGGCGGCCTACGTAGGTTCGCCACTCCTTTGGCGATCGGTGGCAACGCTTTGTCATGGGCGTCTGGCGCTACAGCAAAAAGATTCTTCGGGGCTAGCCAGTCGTAACCCGCTCTCTACTCACCTGGAAACGCAATGCGCGTCACTTGCTGTAGATTAAGCAGCGCCCCTTCGCCAGCGTACCCGTCCCGTTCTTCCCTGCCGAGGGCTGATTCGACAATGTCGCACGCCGCCTTGTAACTGGACAGGGCAACCGGCGGAATGCCGTCGCGGTCCGCCTGGCGCATGCGCGCCTCGATCCAGCCAATTGTCCTTGCGGCATCAGCGAGGCGTCCCTGCAAGGCGAGAAGATGCGCCGCATAGCAGTAAGGATACGTGCTTGGGCCGATCGCGTGCATCAACAACGTACAAGCGGTGCGCAAGGTTGCGTCTGCCTCCCGCAGCTCGCCAATATTGATGAGCGCCGCACCGCGTATGACGAGGGTCTGGGATCGCAACTGGACACTCTCAACGACGCTGGAACTGGCGAGGATCTCGTCGCATCGACCTAAAGCGGAAGTGAAGTCGCCAGCGGCAAGATCGAAGGATGGAAGCATCAGCGCACAACGATCGGCATAAAACGAATCGCCAAGGCGGTGGCCCACAATGGCCGCCTCGGCCAGCTTCTTCGCCGTGGCATGGTCTGCCTCGACCAGGTATGAGAAGAGCACCCTGCCAAAAGCGAGAGATGTTTCCAGCCATTCAGGCCAACCCTCATCCAGCAACGTCGCTGCTTCGTCCAGCGCTTGTTTCGCGCCCTCGCGATTGACCAGCAAGGCGAACTGATGCGCGGCCACCGTCAACGATCTGAAAGTGCCGAAGCGGTCGCCGAGGTTTCGAAAGAGCGCAGCCGCTTTCAATGCAGCTTCAGCCTGCCGCTTCGCCTCGGTGCGCATGCGCAAATCAGCCACTGCGAACCAGAAACGCGCAGCCGATAGTGGCGGCACCGACTGGTCTATCCACGGCTCGATGACGCGGTATAACTGCGCACCTTCATTATTAAAGCCGCGTGCATCCCACAGCATGTCCGTCGCCGCGGCAAGATCGATTGCAACCTGGCGATTGCCAGTTGGGCCATTTGCCCACGCGACGGCAGCGCGTACGTTATCCAGCTCCGGCGCGAACTGAAGCACTGGAGGCGGGCTTCGACGCACATGTCGGCAAGCCGGTATCGCTGGCTGCCCTGCTTGCCGCGATCGACCAGGCCCGTTCGGCTCGCGACGACGGGTAGGACTCTCCGGGCCTGCCACAACAGCAGCAATACGATCACATCGAGCGGCAAGCTTTTGCCGAACCGGGTGACCGGGTTCCGCCAGAGTGCCGTTGAACGGATAGTCGACTTGATGGGATGACAGAGACCTTGAAGCGTCATTCGCAGTGTGCACATGCGTGCGGAGGGCCGGTTTCCATCAGAGGAGCCGCCTTTCGTCGGGACTGGGCAACCGTCCCCTTGTGGCCGGGTGCCGACTCATGCGATTGGCATGCACGCTTCGCCCTTGCAGGCTGCGTTCGGCAGCACGCGACTGCGGATTCAACCGTTCGCCGCAACGCGGCTCCGACGGCAGCTTCCAAGATAAAGTGGCCTTAGGCACTTCGATAACCTCATCGGCCCAGCCTGACTTCTGTCGGCGGATGGGCCGATGAACGGGGACAGCAGTTTCGGCTCAAAGGCCACCGCCTTCTTGCTACTCGCCTGAATTTTCCAGTCGAGCCGCCCGCTGGACTGGGACTCGATGACGCCGGCCGCACGGGAAATCTACGCGGTCGCCGTGATCCGTCTGGAGCTGCGGATCGACGACGAAACGGCCGCCATAAAACGCGAGGCGCTCGGCGATGGCGTCCATGCCCGCAAGCGGGTCACGTGTGTCTGGTATTGCCGGGGAAGGTCGCGGTCGCTACTGGTGATACCACTCCTTCATCACGTCGACCTGCTCGGAATTCTTACCATTCCATCGCCAGGCGACTTTGTAATTCGCCCGGAAGTTTTCGTCCGAGAGCCGCTGGGCGCCGTCCTTGAGCCCGAGCCGCTTGAGGTCGTCTGCGGGCACCGCTATGAGCTTATGGCCCCGGTTCTTTTCATCCGCATATTTCGGATTGGCCGGCACGGCAAACGCGTCCTTACTCGCTGGGTGGTCTGCATAACCAACAAACACCTGAACCGTGTAGCCGCCTACGAGTGCATCAGTGACTTTCAGGGTGTCACAGAACTGCTTGACGTAACTATTGGTCCCGTCGGATGGTTCGGCTCCCAATGTGCAAGCGACGATGCAGACTTTCTTCAATTTCCAGCCCTCTCCATTTGGGGCGGCCTCCTTCAGGAGTTTGACCAATTTATCGACCGTCGTTTTCCCACGTGCTTCTCGGCCGCCCCTTCCGTGCAGGATGAGGTAGGCGCCCCATGTGAGATCCGTGGTTCCGGCGCTCTTCTTGCCTGCCTTATCTGCAGCCTCGAGTTTGCCTCTGGCATCTTTCAGGTATCTCAGCTTTGAGTTTTGGCTCTCAAAAGGCATCAAAAATGCAGGGGTCAGACCGTGTCCCTTGGCCCTGGCATCGGCCTCTTCGGAGAGAGCCAGCTGGTCGGCGAGTTGGCCCATTTTCTGTAGTTGCTTCTCCAGCAGCGCGTTCGCAGAAGGAGCTACCTCGCCCGCTTTGTCTTCGGACCTCCCAGCCTCATAAAGGATAACAAGGCGATCGACTTTCATGTGTCTCCCGGTCTCGGATTGAACTCCTATCAAGGAGTTCTAGAACATTCGGATGAATGTGCAACCTGCCCTGAGATACCTTCCACCGATGAAAACGTGCCCTGTGTGCTGCAGGCCGAAAACGCAAAAACCGCATCGCTTATAACGTGTCTATAAACGATGTGGTTTTGGCCGCTGCACTTCTACTACTGGTCGCAAAGCAAGTGGCTGATCACTAGCACGAAACGCCGTCACTACATCGTGCACGTGGAGCCGCTTGGTGGAATGGGTGATGCTGCTCTCCCGGTGCAGTCATTCAACCACTCGTAGGAGCCAGCCATGACCTCTGTTGCTCAAGTAATGACTCGTGACGCTGCAACCATCTCGCCATCGCAAAGCATTCAACGGGCGGCAAAAATGATGGACGAATTGAACGTCGGCTCGTTGCCCGTCTGCGACGGCGAGCACCTTGTCGGCATGGTGACTGATCGCGATATTGTCGTGCGCGCGATCTCGGCGGGGATGCTGCCCGAGTCGCCCATCGAGGACATCGTGAGCGGTCCCGCCCACTGGTGTTTCGAGGACGAAGACGTGGAGATCGCCCGCAAAAAAATGGAAGATGCGCAGATTCGCCGGCTGCCAGTCGTGAATCGGGAGAAGCAGCTCGTCGGCATCATCGCGCTCGGCGATCTTGCAACCACTGCCGATGGCAGCACTTTGTCGACGCTTGCCGCAGTGTCAACACCGTCGAGCCCCGACCGTTGACAGTCAGGTCACAAGGCGACCGCAACGAAAAGAAGAGGAATCAATGAGGACGATCAACGGCAATGCGACGCCGTCATGCCGTCGCATTGCCGTTGATCGCGATCGCAGTAGTTTCGGCCGCCGCTTTCCGGACTCGATGGCGCTCCGAAGCCGGTGCTCCCGACACGCTATGACCCAGTCTTACTGGCTCGCGCCAGACGCGACACCCATATGTGGCGCGACACTGTCGCTTGTTGCAGTGGGCGCACTGACGCCTGCCGTTCCGGTAGTGTCGTTCGAGGCGGTGCGGCTGCACGCCACTGTGCCGCCCGCAAGCGCCGCGATGAACGCGGCGGCAAACAGTTTCTTCAGCGCTCGATGCTTCATATCTCCCTCACTGGCTAGCGCCCTCACCTTTTGTCGTCGGCGCGATCGTAATACCGCGCATTTCTGCGGTATCGGGACAGAATTCTGCGGTATGGGACAGAAAGTCGTTGGACTTGGCGAAACCATATAAAAGTTGCAATCCCGGGTAAAAACCGGCGGAAGGAACGGCTTGCGCGCCCCTACGGCCGGAACAGGCGCTCGTACTCGAACGCCGGCGCGCCATTGCCGCGGGTTCATTGCCTGCAACTTTGCATTTCGGTTCGACAGTGGCAACGCATGGCGGTAGTGCACGCATCATCCGAACCAGGTCGAGCGATGAGCGACGAGCAACCTCGCTTTCTCGCCATCGCACGCAACAAGGAGATATCAGTCATGCGCAAGACGGACAGGCTGCAGCGCATTGAAGAGATCCAGTTGGCGCTTGCAAACGCCTTCGAATCATCAAAATCACCGACTGTCACGACCTTTGACGAAGGCACCACGCTCTACGTCCAGTTATCGTGGGTGCTGGAATCGCACGGCGACACAACCCTCGATGCACGTTGCGTCGTGACACTTCGCTTTTCCCAGACCCAGATCGACTCGTATGCGCAGATGGACACCGCAAAACGCCTGATAGTGCAGCAACGGGTCGTCGCCACCGTGACGAAGCGATTCGGCGAATTGCAAAGCCCGCCAGCGCGCCAGGGCGACTGTGCGTTCGAAGTGACTGTCGATGACAGTCTGTTCAAGCTGCCCAATGACCCCTGGTCGACTGCCGGTACGTAAACGGCGCTATGCGCGGGTGCTGCGCGTCCGTTGTTTGCGTTCGCGAGCATGTGCATTCTCGTGGCGTTATCATGTGATTCGGCCCATCGTCCGACGCGCAGCTCGAGCGCAGCGAGCAGCGAGGGAATTCACCGTGCAAATGGGTAAATCTCGCACGAACGCGGACTCACGCGGATCTGCGGCTGTTGCTGGGCCGCTCGTGCGTTGGGTGCCGTCGCTCGCATGGATGCGCGAATATCGGCTCGCCTGCCTGCCGCATGACGTTATCGCCGGAGTGACGCTGAGCGCGGTCCTCGTGCCGGCCGGAATGGCTTATGCGCAGGCGGCAGGCATGCCCTCGGTCACCGGCCTGTATGCATCGCTGGCAGCGCTTGTCGCCTATGCGCTCTTTGGGCCGAGCCGTATCCTCGTGCTAGGTCCGGATTCCGCGTTGGTAGCGCTCATCCTCGCGGCTGCGACGCCGCTAGCGCATCGCCCCGGCGCGGAGGCCGTCACGTTCGCAGCCGCGCTTGCCCTGCTTTCAGGCGGTCTTTGCGTAGCAGTCGGCTTGCTCAAACTGGGCTTCGTCGCCGATCTTCTTTCGACGCCGATACGCCACGGTTACCTCAACGGCATCATGCTGACGATCATGGTCAGTCAGTTACCGAAACTGTTGGGTTTTCCAGTCAAGGCAGAATCGTTTGTGGCGCGGGTGGAGGAAATCGTGCGCGGCGTAGTCTCGGGGCACGTGAACGGCGCGGCCCTCATTATCGGCACGGCAGCGCTCGCCATCATCCTGGTCTGCCGGCGCCTGGCGCCGCGAGTACCGGGCGTGCTGGTTGCAGTGGCCGTGGCATCGCTGGCCCATCTCGCGACGCGCGCGGGCATCGCAGTCGTGGGTACGTTACCGCGTGGTCTACCCGCCCCTCAATTGCCAATCCTTGCGCTGAAGGACTGGGCGGCACTGTGCGCAAGCGCCGCCGCAATTGCGCTGGTCACGCTCACCGACGTCAGCATGCTCTCGAAGACCTACGGGCTGCGCAGCGGTGCACATGTCGATCGCAACCAGGAGCTTTTCGCCGTCGGCGTCGCGAATGTCGCCGCGGCACTTTTTCAGGGGTTTCCGGTGAGCGCGAGCGGATCGCGCACACCGGTCGCCGAGACTGCGGGAGCTAAAACCCAAGCCACCGGACTGGTGGCGGCCGCAATTGTCGCTGGCCTCCTACTGTTCGCGCCACAGGCACTGCGCGATACGCCGCAGGCAGCGCTTGCCGCGGTCGTTATCGCCGCTTCACTTGCGTTGCTCGAAACACGCGGTGTACTGCGGCTTTATCGGCTCCGCCGCGGCGAGTTCGTTCAGGCGCTCGTCTGTTTCATCGGCGTCGTGCTGTCTGGCGTCGTGGCGGGCGTCGCAATCGCGTTGGCGCTGGCCGTCCTGATGTTTCTTTGGCGTGCATGGCGTCCTTATGCCGCGGTGTTGGGGCGCATTGATGGCGTGAAGGGCTACCACGACATCTCGCGACATCCCGACGCCCGGCGCATTCCCGGCCTCGTGCTTCTGCGCTGGGATGCGCCCCTATTCTTCGCCAATGCGCAAATCTTCCGTGAGTGCGTGCGACGCGCGATCGGTGACGCGCCGACCACGACGCGTTGGATCGTGATCGCGGCCGAGCCGGTGACGGACATCGACATCACCGCCGCCGACATGCTCGCTGAACTCGATCAAGAACTCGGCGCGATGAAGGTTCAACTCTCCTTCGCGGAACTCAAGGGGCCAGTCAAGGACAGTCTTAAACGCTATGGGATCTTCGAGCGCATCGGCGCACGCTATTTCATGCCGACCGTGGGGCGCGCGGTCGAAGACTATCTGGAAACGCACCACGTCCAATGGCACGACTGGGAGGACGTTGGCTGACCGTGAAGCGCAAGTGAGAATCTGTCAGCGAACGATGGTCGTCAGGCGGCGCCCTCAGTTGCGCCCAATCTGATCGAGGTTTGCATGTGCTGTTGCAAGCGCTGCGCCCCGGACGGTCGTGCCACAACAACGAAACACAAGATCGTGCGGTCGCTCCTTGCGGCTAAAGCGGTTTTGCAAACTCATTTCAACCCGCCGCGCGTCGGGGCGCTGCGACGCCCGCGAGACGGTTTCGATCTTCCCCGCCAGCAGCGCCAAATTGGACGAGCGACAGATCGTCGCCGCACCGCCGCGCGCTACGGTATGTTCATCAAGTTGACTAACTGCGTACCGCAAGCAAAGGCCACCGACGGCCAGCTGGCACGGCGAGGAGCGTCGGCCACAATTGATTGCTCCCTCGCGTGGGAAGAGGGCGCGAAAACATGGTGGCACGCACAGCATCCTCGATTATGCGTTGCTGGCAAGCCAGCGACGCGAGGCGACAGTTGCAAATTTCTTGTTAGCGTCATTGCAACGTGGCCGCTTTGTCCAGAAGTGAAAGGTATGAACGCCACAACTTTCATACCCTTCACTTTTTATTCCGAAAACGGTACATTCTTGATCGATCGTGCCTACATGCCCGTCGATAAAGACGCTCCGGGGTGCGCGGTGACGCCGCTGCTTGGAGCGTGCTGCAATCTCCAAAGGGAGCCGTCCGATGAAGAAAAATAAGAGCGTTTCCGAACTGAAAGTTGTAGCGGCCACCGCCAGAGCCGCGACCGCTCGTCGGGTTGCACGCCAAGCCACCACGCCAGCGGTTGACGAGCGCGCCCATTTCGCCACCCGAGCCGAAACACAGCCTGTCCCACTCTCACTTCTACGGCTTGTTCTGCAGCCTCGGCCGCGCCGTCTCAATTGACTGGTGAAGTTTGGCCTGCAACGTCTCACGCGACGGCAGCACGGTCAGATATTCGGCGACGTGAAGCCCGCTCTTGTCCAGTTCGAGCAGTTCAATCTGCCAGTACAGCAGGGGCAGCTCGGCGTTCACGGCTGCTGCCGTGCGCTCACGTGCCGAATCGATCAGGACCCGAACTTCGTTCGGCAGTGGTGCGAGCGTGAGCGCGCTAATGCGAGGCACGCTCCGGCCACCGGCGGAAGAGAAGGCGTCACCACACCATTCACGCTGCGTTCACTGCATTCTTGAACGCCTTGCCTGCCGTGAATTTCACGGTGGTTGCCGCGGCAATCTGCATCTCCGCGCCGGTGGCGGGATTACGACCCATCCGTGCGGCGCGCGCTCCCGTCGCAAAGGTACCGAAACCGACCAGTTGCACAGTATCGCCTTTCGCGACCGCGCTCGTCACCGCCCCGATGAGTGCATCGACCGCGCCTGCGACTGCCACCTTGCTGTTTCCGGTGGCGGCGGCCACGGCATCAACGAGTTCCTGCTTGTTCATGGTTTCGTTTCCTTTGGAACGGGCACTGCGACCGCATTGCCCAGTGTGATTGAGAAAGATACGTTACCGGAGTCGGCGCTGGACGGCAAACCGGGCGCGACTTTCCGGATTGCCCCTACATTTCCTCCGCAGTGCCGAGACAATCTTCACGTCGGCCCTATCAGTTTCAAAACAACTACCCGGCCAGGCTTCCGCGAAATGCCCCATTTCACACGGCTAGCGCTGAGGTCTCCCGCGTCTGGCGCAAGCCGTTATCCGCTCGTCAGATCCAGCATCGAACCGGTACACCTCTTCGCGCCGCACCGACACACATAGTCGGCGGCCAACTCGGGCGTGATCGCCTCACCGATCGTGAGTCTATAGGCGATAAAGAGCTCGTCGCCCGCCTTCACGTTTCTGATCGTCTCGATGAAAACCCGTCCCCGCCCGTCCTCGATCGCCTCGCAGTTCGGCTGGCAGGAGTGGTTCAGCCAGCGGGCGCTGTTGCCCCCGACGCTGCCGTCAATCACGCGACCGTCAGCCAGCCCGAAGATGAAGGTGTAACCGGGCACGCCGGAGCGCCGGTACCGCGCAGAGGCCCGCCGCCACGAAGTGACCTCACCATGATATTCGAAGATCCGCTGGCCGGCGGGAATCGCCTGTAGTGCGAAGACGCCGCGGCCATGCACCGATGATTTCCTGACTGTCACGCGCCGCACTTCTCGCTCCGGGTCTATGTTGGAGGGTGGGAGCATATCGACCAGCCGCTTGCGCGGCAACCGGAACCGACGCCTCAGAACAGGCTGATCTGCCGGGAGTCTCGCGGCGGGGGCCGGGACACGTTGGTCCGGCCGGTTTGCCGATGTTTAACGCTCCTTTTTCCGATCCGCTGTAGCCGCGCCAGCATCAGGCATTCAACTGTCTGGTCTCTGAAACGTAACTCGAACACGCCGGTTTCGCCGGACGGGCATGGCGCGGTTGCACGGAACGACAGGCGCAAACCCCGCCGTTTCGCGCGGGCCATCGTCTGCGTGCGGCTCATGCCTGGCCAGCAATCCGACACGAAGCACGTCACAGTCCCGGACAGTGACTCATGCGCGACGCCCTGGGGAAGGGTCAAGCCAGTGAGCAGGTAGAGGTCAGCCATGCAGCCGGTTTCCTTAAGCGACGAGTCACATTCTGCGTTTATACCGCTTTCTTGCGACGGATGGCCGGGCAGGCGGTCGGTACGTCCCGGGACGAACGGGTCGAATGTGATGTCTTCCGGGCTGCAGCAGGGACAGCGGACTGCCTGTCTTCCGCGCACGCGTTTCCGCTTCCCGCAGCGTCATCACCTCCGTCTGCAGCCGCGCATTCTCAGCCGGCAGGGCTTCCCAGGCGGCCCTGCAGCACGCCCGCCTGGTGACGCGCGTCACCCAGCTGCGGCCGCATGGTTTCAGATGCGCGGCGCTGGTCGTCACTTCAAGCCCAGCATCGGTCGGGTGATGCGTTTGATGGCCCAATGGTCCTGCTCGACCACATTATTCAGGTACTTGACTTGACGAATCGTGATGGGCGTCTCTCGCTCGGCGTTCACCGCGTGCAGCGCAGCCAGCTTAGAGCCGCTTTTATCGATTGTTACCGTCGCGGGTACACCGTTCTGAGCGATCGATTTTTCAAAGCCGCCCCGCGCTGCCACCTTGTCGCGCGTCGCTCTGAACAGGAAATCGATGGTTTGGGCCGCCTTGTCCACCGCCGGGAGAGGTACTTCCACTGGCCTTTGACTTTGATATACGTTTCGTCCATCCGCCACCTGTCGCCTACCGGCTGCTTGCGCTTACGGAACGTCTTCTCGAACAACGGCACCAACTTGATCCCCCAACGATGCACCGTGGAATGATCAACCTCAATACCGCGCTCGGCCATCATTTTCCGGGATTTCGCAAACTCAGTGAGTAGGTGACGTACCACCGCACGCATAGCAACAGCACATCGAGCGGATAGTGAAGGCGCTTTAGCACTCGCAGTGTTTGGGTCTTCTTCATCGGCCAGCCAAAGCATATTAGTCAGGCTCGAATACTACCCTCTCCCGCCTTAACGCGACAAAACCCCTGCACATTGTAGGCCGGCACGTCGTTCGGTAACCACGATAGCTTGATTGACTGGACGAACTGTATGCACTTACGCCTGGACCGGCTGACACATTCATCGCGGTCTGAGCACGGCCACATCCCATCTCAGTCCAGACGGGACGTGCACAATACGGACACGATCAAGTTGCTCAAACCCGGCCCTCAACCGCTTCCATGTGTTTATGCCATCGGCGTGATGCCACATGCTGACGACAAGTATTCCACCGGGCGCAAGACAACGTGCGAATCCCCTGAGATAGTCTTCCGGAGTCCTGAGGTAATAGAGTACTTCGTTAAAGACGATGACGTCGAACAGCTGTGAAGTCTTGAACGCGGTCCCATCGGCTACAGCGAACTCCGCTCCCTGGATGTTCGACTGGCGTGCCTTCTTGATGGCGGCTTCCGACAGGTCGATACCGAGATAACTGGATATTGCGGCACCCGAAAGCCAGCGTGCAAGGATGCCCGTGCCGCACCCAACGTCCAGAACGCGGGCCGCCGGTTTGAAGTGCAGGCAATAGCCCACGATCACGCTGTACCGGCCGACTTCCTTTGTAGTGGAAAGAAAATCCCAAGCTCCGGAATCGTACTCGTCATTCCATGTCTTATTCGAGATCGAAGCGTTGTGAGGCGGCAGAAACATAGCCTTGATTGCAACCGGCATGAACTTATGAATAGGCCATTCCAGAGTCTTTTTAAGTAATCGTGCAGTGCTTGCATACGCGTTAGCATTGAACAAAGCTACCTCCTTCCAGAAATCAACATCAACAAGGCAGATACAGGATATCCGAATTGATGTCGTGGGCAAGTGCCTATCAATGGTCGTAGAAACCATGCTAACGGCTGGAAAGTACATGCATCGATGACGCTCCCTGATAGGGCGTACTGTGGCGGACAAATGGCGGAAAGCCACTCCCCAGCGTGGCGCGATTGCCAATTGGACCAAAGG
Source organism: Paraburkholderia kirstenboschensis (assembly GCF_904848585.1). Classification (GTDB taxonomy): domain Bacteria; phylum Pseudomonadota; class Gammaproteobacteria; order Burkholderiales; family Burkholderiaceae; genus Paraburkholderia; species Paraburkholderia kirstenboschensis. The sequence continues at coordinate 80,199 of NZ_CAJHCR010000023.1, read as the reverse complement.
CGGCGTTGCCCGGCGCGCTCGCATCGATATTCTTGCCGAGCGCGTAGTTGCCTGTGAGATCACGCGCGACGTTTGGCAGGTAGGTCAGAGAACTGACCAGCTTATATGCGGTGATTTGCGTAATTTGGCTACTGAGTGCGGCGGGCCTCCACGCCGGTTGCTCATTTGTGCGACGGCAACGTGCCTGTCGTCCATGTCGTGGCGAGTGCTGAGCGCGTCCGTGCTTTTTGATCAGTCGAGCGCCCCGTGGTCGGCGACCCTGCCGCGGCTGTCTACGCCGGTTGCGTCGGCGCGCAAGCACGGATTGGCTCGCCCAGCCCGCTGCGCTGATCGAGGATTGCCGCCTCGTGGATGCCGAGCGACGCCACGTGTTAAGCGTTGTCCAACGCCTGCCCACATGCGCCGCTGCGGACTCACGCGCCCGCAGACATGGGCAGACGTCGAACAACGCTTAACAGTTGCGGACATTCGCTGTCAGCGGGAGTCAATCAATCGGATGTCCGCTATGCCTGCGGCCACTGCCTTCTCAGGCTAAATAGAACATCCGGCGCGGGATAGAGACGGTAGCAGTCGTCAACTGAGATTGACCCGCGAAAACGGACACCTATCCTTTTGATCAGGAGGTGTCGAAATGGGCCGGCATCGTACCCCATACCCTGTGGAATTCCGGGCCCACATGGTCGAGCTGGTGAAGGCCGGAAGAACGCCTGAGGAACTGGCGCGCGAGTTCGAGCCGACCGAACAGACGATCAATAACTGGGTCGCGCAGGCCGATCGGGACGCGGGTGTGCGTCACGACAGCCTGACCACGGCCGAGCGGCAGGAACTCACACGGTTGCGTCGTGAGAACAGGCAACTGAAGATGGAGCGGGACATTCTCTCGCAGGCCGCGGCCTGGTTCGCGAGGGAGACGGGAGCCGTTCCGCCGAAGGGCGGTACGGATTCATGAGAGCGAACCGGGCCAGGTGGCCCATTGCCACAATGGCACGGCTACTCAGAGTCTCCACGAGTGGCTACTACGCATGGCTGGCGCGTGAGCCATCGAAACGCTCGTGCAGCGATGCTCAACTGCTCGAGCGTATCTGCACGCTGCATGCGAGCTCGCGCGGCACGTATGGTGCGCCACGTATCCATGCGCAGCTCGCACGTGAAGGCGTGCACGTCGGTCGCAAGAGAGTCGCACGCCTGATGCGCCTGGCCGGCCTGCATGGTGCGAGCCGGCGGCGCTGGCCACACACCACGCGGCAACGCGCGGGGATACGGCGCGCTCCGGATCTGGTACGTCGGCGCTTCTGTGCGGAGGCGACAAACGTGCTGTGGGTAGCGGACGCCACCTACATCCCGACTGGCGAGGGGTTTATGTATCTGGCGGTAGTCCTCGACGTGTTCAGTCGCCGAATTGTGGGCTGGGCGATGTCAAGCCATCTGTACACCGAACTGATGCTGCGCGCACTCGATATGGCGTTGCTGCAGCGACGCCACGAGGGCGTCATTCTACATTCGGATCAGGGGTGTCAATACACATCCATTGCATTCGGACGGCGCTGCCGCGAAGCCGGCGTGCAACCGTCGATGGGCACGGCCGGCGACGCGTACGACAACGCAATGTGCGAATCGTTCTTCGGCACGCTTGAAGCGGAGCTACTCTTGAGAGAACACTTTGCGACCCATGAGCAGGCCAGGCAGCGCATCTTCTGGTTCCTAGAGGGCTGGTACAACGTACGCCGCCTGCACAGCAGCATCGGCTATCGTTCGCCGCTCGAATTCGAAAACCTCAACGTTAAAAGGCAAACCGTATCGCCTTGCGGGTTGCCCACCGGCGGGCAGCGTCATGGTCGTGAGAGGCGACCCGCCGCCCGCCCGTGGACAACCCGCGACTCAACACTCAACGGAGGCTAGATCGCATCAAATCGCTGGCTGCAAATCTGTCCGTCGAACCGGGTCAACCTCAAACTTGCGACACGACTCGACTCTTGCTCCAGCGGAATGAACGAGTACTTTTCTACTTGCTGGCTGTACGCCGATCGCTCTGTCTTGAAGGCGTCGTTGGCACAAACAAACGAACAAACAAAGCGCGATCGCTGCTCGGTGCTGCGAGTGCCATCGCGCTCAGAGTGGGACGTCCTCGATCAAGGCCCATTGCAACGAGCGAATCCTGCGATCGACGAAATAGCCGCCGCCTTCGGTGTAGCGCAGATACAGGCGTCCGCACAACGAGCATTCCCACACGCCGCAGCGGTTGTAAGGGAAGTAGCGCGACGCGATCGGCGCATCGGTGGACCAGTACTTCAGCTTGCCGGGAAGATATTCGGCGTAGGTCGGCTCCGGATCGTTTTCCGGCCACAGCGTGCCGATTTCGCGGAACTGCGTTTCGTCCAAGGAAAGCGGCTGCGATTGCCAGCCGTCGAGCGGCGTTTTCGTGCAGGCGCAGGGACCGGGCGCGCGGGCTTGCGCGCGGCGCGCGAGATCCAGCAGCGTGGCGGCGTTCAGATGGTCGGGCATATCGGATAAAATCGAAGAAGCGAACGCGCCATCATGCGCGCGTCCGCGACGGTTCGGCAAGCGCTCAGCCGTTCATCATGCGGTCGCGCTGCACGGCGACCCACGCGCGGTCGAAGCGTCCGTCCGCGATCGATTGCAGCGCCGCTGCTTCCTTCGCCGCCGTCTTGCGCGCGCCTTCGATGACCGCTTCGACATCGGCGGGTGAAATCGCGAGCACGCCGTCCTCATCGCCGACGACGATATCGCCCGGATGCACCACCATGCCGCCGACCGTCACCGGCACGTTGATCTCGCCCGGCCCGTTCTTGTACGGCCCGCGATGCGTGACACCGCGCGCATACACCGGAAAATTGCGCTGGCTCAGCGCGCCGACATCGCGGATCGCGCCGTCGATCACGAGGCCCTGCACGCCCAGGCTTTCCGCGTAAGTCGCCATGATCTCGCCCATCAGCGCCTGCGTGAGTTCGCCCGCACCGTCGATCACGAGCACGTCGCCCGGACGGCAGAAGTCGAACGCGCGATGGATCGCGAGATTGTCGCCGCCGCGCGTGCGCACCGTGACGGCGGTGCCGGCCATCGGCTTCGGCCGATGAAACGGGCGCAAGCCATTCGCGCCGCTCACGCGGGCCATGTTGTCGCTCAACAGCGAGACCGCGATCTCGCGCAGCGCGGCGAGCGTCGCGGGGCTCGCTTGCGTCGCCGATTCGTTTTCGCGCCATCCGATCGGATTCATGCCGTGACTCCTTCTTTTGATCGTTGTCGTGCGAGCTGCGCCGACAGGCGGCCGTAGACCACGCGCGCGTTGCCTTCGAAAATGAGTTCGCGGTCCGCGTCGCTCAGCCAATCGATGGCGTCGATATAGCGGCGCGTGTCGTCGTAGTATTGGCCCGTTTCGGGATCGATGCCCTGCACCGCGCCGATCGTCTCCGACGCGAACAGGATGTTCTTCGCTGGGATCACCTTTGCCAGCAATTCCGCGCCCGGTTGGTGATAGACGCAGGTATCGAAGAACACGTTGTTCAGCAGGTAGTCGGAGAGCAGCGGCCGCTTCATGTCCTGCGCGAGTCCGCGATAGCGTCCCCAGTGATACGGCACCGCGCCGCCGCCGTGCGGAATGATGAACTTGAGCGTCGGGAAATCGGCGAATAGGTCGCCTTGCAGCAACTGCATGAATGCCGACGTATCGCCGTTGATGTAATGCGCGCCCGTTGCATGGAAGTTCCGATTGCACGACGACGACACGTGGATCATCGCGGGCACGTCAAGCTCGACCATCGCTTCGTAGAGCGGATACCATGAGCGGTCGGTCAGCGGCAGCCCGGTCCAGTGGCCGCCCGACGGATCGGGATTCAGATTGCAGCCGATGAAGCCCAGTTGCTCCACGCAGCGCCGCAATTCGGCGATGCAGTTTTCCGGCGCGACGCCCGGCGCCTGTGGCAACTGGCACACGCCGACAAAGTTGCGCGGAAACAGCTCGACCACGCGATGCACGAGGTTGTTGCAGGCCTCCGACCATACTGCATTGGCTTGCGCCGTCGCCAGATGATGGCCCATACCGGCGGCGCGCGGCGAGAAGATCGTGAGGTCGGTGCCGCGCTCGCGCTGGATGCGCAACTGGCCGTCTTCGATGCTCTGGCGGATTTCATCGTCGGAGATGGTGGGGCGCGGCGGCGGCGCGACGCCGTCCTTGAGCGCGGCGATCTGCTGCACGCGCCAGGCTTCGTGCTGCGGCGGCGAGGTCGTGTAATGACCGTGACAATCGATGATCATGCGTGAGTTCCGTATCGTTCTGTATGCGGGGTTCAGGTGCGTGTGGCTGGATTCGTCGATGGCAGCGAGACGTCGTCATCGCCGGCGGGTTTGACGCGCATCACGAGCGCGATCACGGTCGCGATGACGAGGAATGCGGCGATCGTCAGCAGCGCGAGCTTGAAGTTGCCCGTCGCGTTGCGCACGAGGCCGATGCTCCACGGCCCGACCAGTCCACCGAACTGTGCGATCGTGTTGATGAGCGCAATGGTCGCCGCGCCCGCAGCGCCAGTTCTGAACGAAGAAGCCAGACTCCAGAACAGCGGATTGCCCGCGTAGATGAAGAGACCGGTCACGCAGAGCAGCACGTAGGCAATGACCGGATTCGGCGCATACGCGCTGCCCGCGATCGCGATGGCGCTCATGCCGTACACGAAGGCCAGATGCTTCTTGCGATCGCCGGTGCGGTCCGAGCTGCGGCTGATGATGAACGTGCCCAGCACGCCCAGGAGCGGCGGCGCCGCCGACAGAAAGCCGACTTCGATATTGCTCAGCTGACCGAGACTCTTGACGATCTGCGGCAGCCACAGGAACAGCCCATAAATGCCGACCAGCGCGCAGCCGAACAGGCACGCGAGACTCCACACGCGAATGTCGCCCGCCACCCGCAACAGCGGAAAGTGCGTGTTGCCGCCGACTGCCTCGCGTTCCACCGCGAGCGTCGTTTCGAGCCACTGCTTTTCGTTGTCGTCGAGCCAGTCGGCGTCGGCGGGGCGCTCGGTCATGATGCGCAGCGTGAGCAGGCCGAGCAGCATCGCCGGAACGCCTTCGAGGATGAACATCCATTGCCATCCCTGCAGGCCGAAGATGCCGTTGGCGTAGGTCATCAGCGCGGTCGAGATCGGGCCGCCCAGCACCGCCGAAAACGATCCCGCGATGATGTAGCCGCCCACCGCGCGCGCCCGGTAGCGCTCCGGGAACCACTTCGTCAGATACACGGCGACGCCCGGCAGAAAGCCCGCTTCCATCACGCCGAGCATGAAGCGCAGCACGTAGAAGCTCTTGTCGTTGAAGATGAAGGCGGTGGCGGCCGCGACCGCGCCCCACGTGAGCAGAATCCGCGCGATCCAACGGCGCGCGCCCACGCGATGCAGCAACAGATTGCTCGGCACTTCGAGGACCATGTAGCCCACGAAGAAGATGCTGCCCGCGAAACCGAACACGGCGGGCGAGAAGCCCAAAGCCTTGTTCATGTCCAGGGCCGCGAAGCCGATGTTGATGCGGTCGAGGTAGTTGAAGAACATCATCGCGAAGAGCACGGGCATGAGCCGCCCGTACACCTTTCGCATGGTTGCCGCTTCGTTGAATGGGGTCATGCCGTCTCCACGTACTTTTCGTCGGATCGCGAGGGCTCTGCGGCCCCGCTTGAGTCCTGCTTGACAGATGGCGTACGCCGTCTGCGTGCTGACACAGACACGCACGGAAGGCGCCCGATCGAAGCAGGAAAACCGATGATAAAAAGCGCGGCGGCTCGCGTCCAAGACGCGTTCCTTATGCTTCTATAAGGCTTTGCTTATAATGAGGCGGCGGAGAGCGGCGCCGGAAGGCAGCCGAGAAAGGCGCGCAGATGCGCGGAGTCGTCGTCGGTGCGGAAAGTGGCGGCAAGCGTCGACCATTGGGATGCGCCGGGGCCGGCGAGCGGGCGGAACACGACGTCGGTGCGTCCGTGCCGCGCGACCGATTCGCCGACGAAGGTCACGCCGAGCCCCGCCGCGACGAGCGCGATCGCGGTCTGGATTTCGTAAGCCTGATGCGCGACGAACGGCGTCAGGCCCGCGTCGCGATACAGCGACTGCACGGTGCGCTTGAACTGCGCGTTTTGATGCTTCGGATAGAGGATGACGGGGGTGTCTTCGAGTTCCGCGATGCGCACCTTCTTCTTGCCCGCCAGCGGATGATCCGGCGAAAGCACCGCGACGATATGTTCGCGCAGTAGCGGATAAGAAGTGCAGCCGGGAATGTCGAGCGGCTGGCGCCCGATGCCGACATGAATGCGCATGTCGCGCAGCGCGTCGGTCTGCTCGTCAGTGAGCATCTCGAAAAGCTTCAGTTCAACTTCGGGGAACGCGTGATGGAACGCCTTGAGCGCGGGCGGCAGGATGCTATACATCGCCGATCGCGTGAAGCCGATGGAAAGCCACCCGCGCCGACCGATGCCGATTTCCTGCGCGCCGAGACTCGCCTGTTCCCACGAACCGAGAATCTGCCGCGCCTCCGTGCAGAGATAGTGGCCCGCCTCGGTGAGCCGCAGCGGCCGCCGCGCGCGATCGACGAGCTGCGTGCCGAGCCGCTCTTCAAGCAGCCGAATCTGCTGGCTAAGCGCCGGCTGCGCGATATGCAGGCGTTCGGCCGCGCGGCTGAAATTCAGTTCGTCGGCAAGAATGACGAAGCACTGCAAGGACCTGAAATTCAATTCCAACCTTCCTAGAATACGGTGACGAACGTTACAAACCCTCTGAGTGCGCGCCGATGCCGGCCGTGTGTTCGGTAGCCACTCGGTCGAAGCAACCACCGAATTTTGGCAATCGCGAGACGATCGGGTTAGAGCGAACGCGAGCAGGTAGAACATGGAATGACAGCATAGCGTAGGATACTGCTGAAAAAGTCGCCGAGTAGGTTTTATCAGTTATCCTGCGCGAAAATTGACATTTCAGATCGGCCTACAAGCCGCTCGCACACGCCGGCCAAGGGTAAGAGGACCCCTGAAGTGCGACGCGTGTCGCCGTCCGCCGGACGCAAATCGGCAATGTAGTGGATGGCAAAGCTCTTCTCTGCCTTGTCACGTTCAATAACTGAACATCGGAGATCGAAGCTGTGAGCTGCTGTACGACCAGCAGTTGCCTACCCGGACGTGCGCGACTGGTACCGGTCGGGTTCGAAGCTCCGGGGACCACGTACCCTCCCTCGAGGCGGTTCACCCGGGCGACCGCGAAGGGACCGATACTGCCAGCAGCCGCGCGGTGTGGGGGCCAGCCAAATTCCACATGCACAACGTACGTGAACTGTTGACTGAAACCTCGTTATCCTCGAAGAGCCAAAGCTGCTGAAAGGCTCTGACCAAAACGGTGAATGGCCGGTTGCATTTCTTTCAGGTGAGTGCACGTCGTCGCAGTGCCATCGGAGAATAGACAGGTGCTAAACGGATAGACCCGGAAGTGCTCGGATCGGTAGGGATGGGAACGCGGGAACCCCGATTTCCCGCCCTCGCTCCGATTCACCGGAGTGGCGGCAGGTGGACGTGAGGAACACTGTCGGGAAAGCGGGAGTGAGAACGCGCAAGAAGCGAACGATTGCCTGTAACGGGTGATATAGGGGTTCAAGATTTGCCCCGACCTTAAAGGGTGCTGACGTGCGCGTGGTGCGGTTGTCGTTGGCCTACATCAGGGATTCACCAAAGGGAAGCTTGAGAGAGACCGGTTGGCCTACGGTTCAGCGCCCTTCTCCCGCAGTGGGAGGAATCGATGATGTGACGCTGGCGAAGGTTGTGTTTGCACAGCCGGCATCGGCGCGATGCTTAGGTGCCGTACGCGAGCCGTATGTGGGGAAAACTCGCATGTACGGTTCTTTGGGGGCCCCGTTCCCGAAAGGGGGCGCGGCTACCCTCTAACCTCATGAAATAGACGACCAGCGACTTAATGAGATGGCCACCCCCGCCTCACGAGCGGGTTACGCTTGCGGAGTATTTCCTCACGCGGCGACGCCATCATGCAAAAGTCACGCTGGTTGGGATTGATCTGGGCAAGCACTCCTTTCACCTTCACGGACAGGATCGGCACGGTAAAGCCGTATTCCGCAGGAAGGTGGGCCGAAAGCAACTGATCGAATTCTTTGCCACGTTGCAACCGTGCACCGCGGTCATGGAAGCCTGTGCCGGCGCGCACTACATGGCCCGCAAGCTTGCGACGCTTGGACACCACATCAAACTGATCTCGCCTCAGTTCGTGCGTCCGTTCGTCAAGAGCAACAAGAATGATTTCGTGGACGCCGAGGCAATCTGCGAAGCCGCTTCGCGCCCGTCCATGCGATTCGTGACGCCCAAGACAGAATCCCAGCAAACTCTGTCAGCCTTGCACCGGGTACGTGAGCCACTCGTGCGCGATCGGGTGAAGACCAGCAATCAGATGCATGACTTCCTGCTTGAGTTCGGTGTCAGCCTCCCGGTTGGCCGCGCCGTCATCACGCACCTTTCCACAGTGCTGGCCGAACACACGCTGCCACCGCGTCTGGTCGTGATCCTCGAGCACCTGCATGCGCACTTCAAGTACCTCAGCGAACAGATCAACGCGATCGAACGGGAGTTGGTCCGCCAGCTCGACGACGACGACCTCGGCCAGCGTCTCCTGTCGATTCCCGGTGTCGGTCCGATCACCGCGAGCGTACTGGCCGCTGAAATGGGTGACGGCAAGCAGTACGGGAGCAGTCGGGACTTTGCCGCGTCGATTGGCTTGGTACCGCGCCAGTACAGTACTGGCGGCAAGGCAAATCTGCTCGGAATCAGCAAACGGGGAGACAAGAATATCCGGCGATTGTTGGTCCAGTGTGCCCGCGTCTACATGCAGCGACTCGATCGCCAAAGCGGGCCGCTCGCCGATTGGGTTCGTACACTGCGGGGACGACGGCATTCAAATGTGGTCGCCTGCGCACTGGCGAACAAGTTTGCGCGGACCGCCTGGGCGCTGGCGACCCGCAACACTACATTCGACGCGAGAGGGGCTGTGACACCCGTTTGACACTCTGGTCTCCATTTTGCATCACGGACACCCATCTGGTTTTGCGACTGTTGAAATTTGATGACGTGAACGGCATAACGGCCCGACGAACAACCTGCCTGTTCAATTGACTCTCGAAGTCGACGACTTTTTCAGGATCGTCAGGCGCGGCTCTCATCGTGGCGCGGGAACACTTTTCCCTCAAAGACGCCGGATAGATTTAGGCAAGCCAACCACTGCATCAAAGATCGGGGTTGCAAAAATGGGGGTGGCCATAGGTTTTCAACAGTATCACCGGATTAGCGGCCTCTCGACCAGAGGCATCGCCTGCGGCGTCGTTCTATCGCCTATCGAGTGAGGCGGTTGCAAGCCACGCAAACACGCGTCATCTGGTGTTCCGCGGTGCCGGCTACCGAATATCCCTGGCGACCGCCTGCAAGCGCGTGAACGCACTGAACCGCGCGTTATGCAACGCGCGTACATCGCGATGCGGTTCATAGACTTTGCTGACCTGAGACATAACGCCCATCGCACTCTGCACATCGTTGAATTGGCCGCCTGCCACGGCGCCAAGAATCGCAGCGCCGAGCAGAACGGGCTCCTCCGCCCGCGCGGCCAGCACCGGCTTACCCACCGCATCGGCGAGCAGCTGACGGACGAGATCATGTCGCCCCGCTCCTCCGCTGATCATCACCCGTTCAATCGGTGCGCCCGCCGACGCCTGAGTCTCGACTATCTGGCGCAAGCCATATCCGATACTGCAGATACCCGCGATATATAGCGATACCAGACTGTCGAGGTCGGCTTCCATGCCGAGGCCCGCGATCACAGCTCTCGCATGCGGATCGGCGAACGGCGCACGGTTGCCCAGGAATTCGGGAACTACATGCACGCCTTGCGCCAGTTTCACGACGTCGGACAATGTGTCCGACGCCTGCGTCGCGAGATTGGCGAGCATCGCGGGCAGTGACTGTCCTACTTCCTCCGAACGGCTTCGCGCCTCGGCGGTTGCCGGATGCAGCGTGAGCAGCCTTTCGATGGCCGCGCCCGCAACGGACTGGCCGCCCTCGTTGAGCCAGGCGTTCGGGACCATCGCCGAGAAGTACGGTCCCCAGACGCCAGGCACGAACACCGGTTCGCGGGTCGTAGTCATTGTGCAGGACGACGTTCCGAACACATAGGCGAGACAGGCTTCCGGCTCGCCTTCGGCGCCCACCGTGCCTATGCCACCCGCGTGCGCATCGATCACGCCAGCGGCAACAGGCGTCCCCGCGCGCAAGCCGAGTTGCGCTGCTGCCTCTTCTGTCAGGCCGGCTCCCAACGGCGTGCCGGGTTCCACCACCTTCTGCCCGATGCGAGAAAAATTTTCGTCCACCAGCAAGCCCAGTCCGACGCTGCGAAAATAGCTGCCGTCCCAACGACGCTCATGGGCAAGATAGGTCCACTTGCATGTGACCGTGCACGTGGATCGCGACAGGTCGCCCGTCGAACGCCACGTCAGAAAGTCGGTGAGATCGAAGAACTGCCATGCATCGTCGAATACGGCGGGACGATTCTCGAGAAGCCACAGCAGCTTCGGCGTTTCCATCTCCGGAGATATCTTGCCGCCCACATACTTCAGGACATCGTGCCCCGCGGCGTTGATGCGTTCCGCCTGCTCCACGGCGCGGTGATCCATCCAGACGATGATGTCGCGCTCTGCCTCCTCCGACGGCCCCACCGGCAGCGGCTTGGCGCCCTGGCCCAGCACGACCAGCGAGCAGGTGGCATCGAACCCGATCCCGACGATGCGTTCCGGCGATACATCTGCCTGCGCAATCGCATCCTTGACCGCGTGACAGACGGCGCCCCAGATTTCGGTGCTGGATTGTTCGACGATGGACCCGCTCCCGCGATATAGCGTGATGTCGTGCTTCGCCGTCGCCAGCATGTGGCCTTTGAGGTCGAAGACGCCCGCGCGCGCGCTGCCGGTGCCGACATCCACGCCGACGACAAACCGCGCGTTCGTTGCGTCCTGGGTCGTGTAATCAGAAGTCATGGCTCACTGCCTGTTGGAGCGTTGGGTCGATGTCAAGGGACATCCGCACCCCTCGCATGGCTGCCGGTCTCAGAGATCGACCGCGTTCGGAAGGATCACGAGGTCGCGAATGGTGACGTTGCGCGGGCGCGTCAGCATGAAAAGCACGCAATCGGCCACTTCCTTCGGCTGCATCAGGCTGCCAGATGCGAGCGCCTCGTCCATCTTCGCCTTGGGCCAGTCGTCTAGCAACGCGGTCACGACCGGTCCCGGCAATACCGAGCCCACTCGCACGCCATACTTCGAGAGCTGTCGCCGCGTCGTGTGCACGAAGGCCTGCACCGCAAACTTCGAAGCGGTGTAGATCGGCTCCCAGACTACCGGCACCATGCCCGCGATGGAGCTGGTGAAGATGATATCGCCGGACTGCTGCTTCACCATGTGCGGAAGGACGGTGTGCACCGAACGGAACGCGGCATTGATGTTCAGATTCAGCATGCGGTCCCATGCGTCGGGATCGCCTTCGGCCACTTCGCCGCCCACGTACGCGCCGGCATTCGCGTGGAAGATATCAAGGCCGCCAGCCGCATCGAGAATGCGCGGCAGCAAGCCCGACACTTCCGCGGGGTTCAACAGGTCGGCGACGACGGGCAATGCATCGGGACCGAGCTCCGCGCACAGCGTATCGAGCCGCTCTTTGGCGCGATCGATCAGCACCACCTTAGCGCCATGAGCAATCAGCTCACGCGCGCATGCCAGACCGATACCCGACGCTGCACCCGTAATGGCCGCGACTTTTCCCTTGATTGTGTCAGTCATTCCATCCGCCTCCTGAATATTTGAAATCAAGCGCGACCGTGCGAGACGCGCGATTGCCTGGCAAGCGAATCGACGATGACCGCAATCGCCAACACCGCACCCGTGATCATGAAACGCAGCGAGGACGACAAATTCAGCAGCGTCAGTCCGCTCGCAATCGACTGGATCACAATGATGCCAAGCACCGCCGAGTACGCGCTGCCGCGCCCGCCGAAGAGACTCGTCCCGCCAATCACCGCCGCTGCAATCGCATTGAGGTTGACATCCCCAGTGCCGGCCTGCTGACTGGCCGATGCGAGTCGCGCTGCCGACAGGACGCCGCCGAGCGCCGCGAGACCCGAGCAGAGCACAAAGGCGCTCATATAGATGCCTTTGACGTTGATGCCCGCGCGTCTTGCTGCTTCTTTGTTGCCGCCGACTGCGTGCATCGAACGACCCCATCGCGTGCGTCTGAGCATGTAATCCATCACGACCGCAAGCGCCAGGAACAGCGCGAACAGCAGCGGAACGCCGCGTCCCCGGTTCAGGTATGCCACCACGACTTCCAGCAGCACGGTAACGACGATGCAGCGCGTGAGCAGACTGCTCATCGACGGCGCCGAAAGGTTCGATGCGCGGCGGCGCTGGTGCGTGCGCATTCCGAGGACCAGCATGACGACGCCCGGCATGAACGCAATCACATACGACACGACCGGCGGAAGCACGATGAGCTGTCCGAGGTTTACTATCGCCGAACCATAGGGCAGGTTGATGGAGCCGCTCGCGCCGAGCACGTAGAGTTGCAGCCCGAGCAATGCGAGCAAACCGGCCAGCGTCGCCACGAAACTCGGCATCCCGAGGCGGTTGAGCAGCGATGCATACAGCGCGCCGACGACCGCGCCCACCACGATGGCCGCAACGATCGCCAGCCCCACCGGCCAGCCTTTGTTGACCCAGAGCATGCCCACCAGCGCGGAAGCGAAGCCGCTCATCGAACCGACGGACAGGTCGATCTCGCCCACCATCAGCACGCCCACGATACCGAGCGAGATGACGCCGATGGTCGAGCAGTCAAAGAGCAGGTTGACCAGATTGTTGGCAGACAGGAAGACCGGATTGAGGCTCGTGAAAACGGTCCAGATGATGATGAGACCCACGACGACAGGCAGCGAACCCAGATCGCCCGACTTCACCTGATCGACGAACGCCGAGACCGCGCCTCCGATGCCCGTGGCGTGTTTCACGCGCACATCGCTGCGATCCAGCAATGGGGGAGGCTGATCGGGCTTCTGCGGATTTCCCTGCGGAGCACCCTGAACTTGGTTACTCATGATTGTTTCTCCCACTAGGCATTCCCTAGGCATTCGTTTGAGCCTGACGCCGGTCGGCGCGGCGCGAGACTGCGTTCTCGGTTGCGCCCGTAATCGCGGCGACGAGGTCCTGATTCGACGAGTCGGGATAGAAGACGCCGTTGTTCTTGCCGAGCCGGAGCACGACGATCCGGTCCGCCACGGCGCGCACATCTTCCATGTTGTGGCTGATGATGATCACCGCGTGCCCGCGATCGCGCACGCGTTCGATGAGATTCAGCACTTCCGCGGTCTGCGCGACGCCCAGCGCGGCGGTCGGCTCGTCCAGCATGATCAGTTTCGGGTCGAGCAGTAGCGAACGTGCGATGGCGACGGTTTGCCGCTGGCCGCCGGACAGCGATGCCACCACATCGCGCACATCGGGAATGCGCGCCGACAGTTCGTTCAGAAGGGTCCATGCCCGCATCTCCATCGATACTTCGTCCAAGCGCATGGGACCCAGCTCTCGCCCGAGGAAAATGTTCGCGACGACATCGAGGTTTTCGCACAGCGCGAGATCCTGGAACACCGTGGCAATGCCCAGATCGAGCGCCGCTGCCGGGTTCGCCAGCGTCACTTCGCGGCCGTCGAAGGTAATCGTGCCCGAGCTTGGCTGATGCACACCCGCCAGCACCTTGATGAGCGTCGATTTGCCTGCGCCATTGTCGCCCACCAGCGCGACGACTTCTCCGGCATGTACGTCGAGTTCGATGTCCGTCAGGGCCGAGACCGCTCCGAAGTGCTTGGATATGTTGCGCAGACTAAGCACCAGCTTTCCCGGGGCGGGCCGCTTCGTGGAGTTGTCAGTCATGGACCGTGCCTCTGCTTGATTGAATGAAAAACCCCGTGCGGCGCCGGTGTTCGTCCGGCGCCGCGCCGGTTCAGTTGGTAATGCCGAGCTTCTTGCAGCCTTCCGCGTAACGGTCGGTACACAAGGTCTTCGCGCTCGCGAAACCCTTGTCGACCACTTCGGCCTTGAGGTTCTTCGCCGTGATGACCGTCGGGGTGAAGAGCTGCGTGGGCGTGTTGAAGAGCGTCGTTTCGCCCTTCGCAGCCTGTCCGGAAAGAAATCCGACGGCGACCTTGGCCGCCGCCGCCGCAACGGTTTCGCTCGGCTTCAGGATGGTGTTGTACTCGTCGCCGGCGATGATCAGTTGCAGACCCGCGATGGTCGCATCGTTGCCCGTCACCGGCGGCACCGGATTCACGCCGGCTGCCTTGAAGGCCGCGACCGTTCCGCCAGCCGTGCCGTCGTTTGCCGCCACGACGCCAACGATCTGCGACTGGAAGCGGGTGATCTGTCCGCTGACCCATTGTTGAGCCTTCGGCGGCGCCCATTCCGGCGTGTCGTACTCCGCCAGCGTCTTGTAGCCGCCAGACGCGAGGCCGGAATGGATGCCCTTCTTGATCAGCCCCGCTGCTGCGTCGGTGGGAGAGCCGTTGACTTCCAGAAGACCACCCTTGCTAGTCGGCACACCAGTGTCTTTCAGATGCTGCACAAGCGACTGGGCGATCATGCGGCCGATGCCTTCGTTATCGAACGAGACATAGTAGTCAGCCGGCGTCGAGGGAACCGGGCGATCGTATGCAATCACCTTCACGCCCTGGCTTTGCGCCAAATGAACCAGCGACGCCGCCGCGGTCGAATCCACCGGGTCAAGCACGATTACCTTTGCGCCCTGTGCGATGACCGAGTTGAACTGCTGCTGCTGAGTCGCAACGTCCGCGTTCGCGTTCTGATAGAGCACCTTGCAGTCGGGACACAGCTTGGACATCGTTGCTTTGAAGCCCGGGAAGTCGTGCTGTTCGTAGCGGGTGGACGCCTGGTCCGGCATCAGGAACGCGACCGTACCCGAAGGTGCCGCCATCACCGACCCGCTTAGCATGCCTAACGTGATGGTGCTGATGCTGCCAACGAGTGTCGAAAGCTTCTTCATACAGTGTCTCCTATGTTATTGGATGGCGGCACTTGCCGCCGCGTGTTGTCGCGCCGAACTGGGCGCGTCGGTTCCGCTTGCCGCATTGAGTTGCTGATACCCACGCCACCTGGAAGGCGACATGCCCTTGAGCAACAGAAACTGACGGTTGAAGTTGGACAGGTTGTTGAATCCGACCTGATAGCAGATATCGCTGATACTCAGTTCCCCGGACATCAGCAACTGGCACGCGAGATTAACGCGTAACCGGTTCACATACTGCACGAAAGGCACGCCGGTATGGCGGCGAAAGTATCTGGAGAATGCGCTCACGCTTTGGCCCGCCAGGCCTGCCAGGTCAGCTTCGCGAAGTTCCTGCGCAAGGTTCTTGCCGATGTACGTCAGCACATGATTGATGCGCGTCTCGGCGTAGCGCGCCGGATCGGCCCGATAGGCGGCGCTTGCCAGCTTGACCGGCTCCCTGCCCTGAAGAAGGAGGGCGAACAGCGATACGAAGAGCGCGATCCGCCGCATTCCCTGCGCGTGCAGCATCTCACGCATGATCGGCTCGGCGGCCGCGCCTGTATCCGGGGTGAACAACACACCCCAGCCCGACGCCTCAAGCAGGCCAGTAACCTTTCTGAATTCGGGAAACGCATCGATTGCACGCACGACAAATTCAGAATCAAACTGCAGCACTAAGCAGCGTTCGCTCACTTGCTCGCCCCGCGGCACATTGCTCACCCAGTTGTGCGGCAGGTTGGGCCCGGTCATAACGAGATTGCCGGGCGTGAAATCTCCGATGTAGTCACCGACGAAGTACTTGCCCGTCGTTGCGGTGATAAGGTGAAGCTCGTACTCGGGATGGAAGTGCCAGCGCACCGTACTGTAAGGATAGCCGTGCGACCACACCTTGAACGATTCGTCGCGCGGTACGGCGACCAACTCCAGGTCGGGCTGAGCAACACGGGGGCGACGACGAGCGCTGCCTTCGCCCGCATCGGTGCTGTCGTTCGTCACGTCTGTCTCCAGGGGCCACCGTCTTTGTCGACGATTGTTCGGTTTGTCACCGCTTCCATAGATCCAAGAATAGTGGATGACGCAAAATTTCACTACACAGGATAGGACGCATTTCTGATATTTTTTTGCATTCGGGAAAGCCCTATCGCCTTTCATGGTCAAAAATCGTGCGGTGCAGCAGTTTTGCGGGCACGGATTGCGGCGACCACGCTACCGCGAGGCGCATCGAGATCAAATTTTTGGTAGGTGCCGACTCTCGCCACGCGCGCGGGGGCCATTCTTCCCTTCCTATTCAGCTGCACACGAGCTTGCCGGGAAATCGTTTCCGCCGCACTATAACGGACGGTTGCCCCGTCCTCACCCATTGCTGCGGAATACCGCGCATCTGGGACAGCAAGAAGGTGTATGTTTTCAAATTACTGAAGCTCGCCCGCTTTCCGACGCTGGCGTTCAGACAGGTCGAGTGGCCGGGTTGGGTCGGCAGGACTCGTTCGCCTCTTCAGTCGGCTCCTAGGAACGGCGAATGAGTCTTGACGACCCTCTTCGGCCCTTCGATCCACTGCGTCGTCGACGGCTGCGTTCAAACATCTAACAGTCGCTCAAGGAGCGCGTGCCGCAGCCCTGCATCACGAAACATATCGGCTGCTGATGAGCGCGGCGCTACGGGAAAGTGTTCGCTTGCGCACAGATCGAAACTATTCTCCGGCGTCGTCCGGGATTTTGATCTTCAATGTACCCACAGCCCACAACATGTGCTCCTTGGTGTTTTTGTATTTTGGATCAGTTTCTATGAGTCCGATGACGTGGCGAAAAATCCGTCGGGGACGAGACCTCCCCTTGAACACGTGTCCCGTCGCATTTAGTGTTGAGTGAAGTGGCGAAGGTGCAAACACGGTCAAAACAGCCCTAAATATCAAGGCGCCGATTACCGCGCTAGTCTACGGGGCGCTTCCTGGAGCAATAGTAGGCAGACTTTTGCAAAAACTATATCAACATCCCGAAGCGTATCCTGATCTTCTCAAACCAGCAATTCTCGTATCGGTGCTACTCAATATTTTGGTTGCGGTCGTCTTGGTTGTTGAATTTGCGCGTAAAAAAGACGCGCAGCCTTTCATTTCTGTGGAATATTTTTATGGGGGATTTTTCGTTCGATTTTTGGCGGGTTACAACGGCGCGGCACTACTTAACGCCACCGTCAAACGAACGGGATGAATAGCTCGATCCTTGAACTTATTGACCTTTCATAAATCATGACGTCACCACGGGGTTGCCTGAATCCAGCACGCGGCAATGATCGATGGTCGGTGCTGCGCGCTTTTCAGCTTGTTGCGAGCGACGGTATGCAATTCGTGGAGGTTGTCGGGGCAGAAGTTCGCAATCGCGCGTTACGTTTGAGCCATGCCCACAGATACTCGACGGGGTTGAATTCTGGACAGTACGGCGGCAGGAAAGTGATCTGAATGTGTCGGTCCCATTCCGCATTGAACGGAGCCATCGCAGGTGCCGCGCATAGGAGCGCGGCGAGTATGAGCCAGCGTTTCATAATGATGATCTGCGGTGCCCAGTTAGGCGCTACCGTACCGCATACGCGTGGAAGCCTGTGCGTGGCAGAGGACATTCGATCGACCGGCATACTTCCGGTCTTCGGAGGACCACGCGAGGCGCGCAGTGTAAAGCGCCAAAGGGCGTTTCCGGAAACTAATGATTCACTCGTCTTACTGAAATAGTCGGGCGAGAAAGCCAGCAGCTTGCAAAGACCCCGGACGCCCACGGCTTCGGATTTCACTACGGGGATGTGAAGGCATTGTCCATCGCCATTCCATGTTTAGCTGGTCGGATAGATCGGCTCAAGAGCAGACAGGACGCTCGATGCCACCGATGTCAAAAAGTAGTCATTCGATCGATTATTTTCTCGAGGTTCCGTGAGATGTCATTCAAAATTACGCCTCCACCGAAGGCCGTTACCCAGTCGAGTAACGAAAGCTGTTGGGCTGCGGCACTCGAATCGTGGCTCGTCGCCGTGAACGGACCACGATGGACGCAGAGCCAGTTGATGGCGATGGGCAGATTTGGCATAGATACCCAGGTTTTTATCGACATGGCGAGAGCTTGGGGGATGAAGACAAATGTTGTTGATGACCTTCCTCCAGTGACAGCGATGGAAACGACGCTACGCGATCTGGGGTGTCTTTACGTGGCACACCGATTGAGCGAGGTTGCGTGGTGGCATTGCGTTGTGCTGTATGGAGTGACCATAAAGAAATACGACGAACCGACTTACCATTTCATGGACCCAGCGCTCGGCGGCTTGACGACAAATAGTAAATCGTTCTTCCTTCAAGGAAGTTCGCCGAGGATACTTGTTGGATGGCACAAGGGTCGCGGCGGGAGGCATGGTCGGTAAAGGGGTCTACTCGTTTCCAGTGCTATCCGGTTCTTGTATTGAGTAAACGGTCGTTCGCTGCGCACGAGAGGCGCGGCGATCTTCTAGGCAGCGGACAGCGGTTCTGGGATCGGTACGTTGTTGGATCGCAGGTCCTCAACCCTCTCGGCGACGACGCGCCGGATGCCCGAGCGCTTCCTCGGGCGTCGTCGCGCACCACGACAAGCCGGGAAACTCGGCGCATAGTCCAACGTGCTCGCCATCTTCGGCGGACCAGGTCGTACGGTAGGTGTATTGAGGAGTGGCCATGCGGCGTAAAGACTCTGTCGAAGCGCAATGTGATCTTTCGCCAGAGATAGGCGCCACTCGCGCGCTTCGGTTGGCCAGATAGTTGACCAGCCCGCCGATGATCATACCGGCAAGGGCCCAAATGACGCGACATCTTCGGACATCATCGATAGCCTCTCGTCGTTTCTCAAACGTACGACCGAACCGAAACTCGACCGTCAGCGCCGCACGGTGCGCCCTATGTGCGCCCGCATCTCGAGCCGGTTCCGATCGGGGCCTTACTGGCTAGGGCCTTCCAATCGCCAGAGCCTGCCAGTCACGCAGCCGACGCCAACAACTCATGCCGCTACCGCAACCCGTCTTGCGAGGCAGTAGGTCCCAACGCAGGCCTGTCTGTAAGACGAAAGGAATGTTGCGTCAGGGCCGTCTTCACGCAGGATCGTAAGAACGCCGTCAGATCGTCTGCCCAGAAACAATCCCTCATTCGGACGCAAGGTGGAGCGCCTCCGTGCTGCGTTGCTTGCTGCCGGGCAAGCGCACATTCTTATCCCTGCCCGGCCTGATGGCTCTGCAGCCACCAAAGTTTCACTTCTCTCTAAAGTTCCTGCCCTACGCGACCGACAACCCAATTATGGCTATGTGCCGTATCCGACGACTCTTGTAGACTCGCGCCCTTATCGTTATCCTTTTTATAACAATGAACCTGAGAGAACATGCTGGAATGGAACGCGCTGCCCGGATCAATCGGTTGGTCTCTGTGCGCCAGCCGATAGATCGCGCTCCTGGTCCATGGCTCGCCTGCTATCCGATTTTTCAGGATGCGCTGCGCAGCGGCGAAACAACATTTGGTGCGCTGCCTGATTACGCCAGGTCGGTGGCTCTCCGGCGCACGAGCATCGAGATGGCGGAACTGGTGATTGCATCGGGAGCTCTTGATAAGGTCCACGTGTCTTTCATTGAGCTTTGCACGCAATCGGTGAGCGAGGCTGTCGGGGATTACCTCCGTGGCATGAACCATGATGCAAACGCTTTACTCGACGGTTCCATTGCATCCCAGCCAAGCGACGCCGAAGAGTTTGCGCCCAACAGTTATCGCTTTATAGCGAGACCTCCTTGCCTGCTCCGCCCGGGGCGTCATGTCTTTATAGATGGCTGGATGCGATTCTTCACATACCGATCACGCGGCGATCTCAGCATTCCGTTGCTCGCGATCGACTGGCTGGACTTCCATGGCCGTCTGGAAGGCCTACTGCCCGTCACACAATCTGGCAGGCGCTAAGCGCAATAACTGGTGTGGCTCGATGCGCTCGCTATGCTATGTTGTTTATATCGGAAGGCCTGTGAGGACACGTCCGTTTCGAGCGAGCCGAGCGGCCGTTCGGCAGCTGCGTCAGGATTTCTTTGATCGCATACAGCACGGCCAGTGCACGGGCCCAGGTCGCCCGCGCAATGCATGGAAAAAGCTTTCGAATAGCTAAAAACAGACGTCTTTCTTCCACCATCATCCCTTCACCCAGCCGAGGGCTCGTCACTCACGTGCGCTTCGCACTCAACTGGTTGGCGTACGCGCTGTTTAAAGCCGACTGAATACTGAACATGCGATTCGACATGTGTGAATTTCCCGGTTGCTTCGGCAACAAGGCCAATATTCCCTTCATTGCATACAGCATGATGAGCGCGCCCGTCAGGTCGCCTACGAACATGCTGAAGAAGCTCTCGAACCAGTTCTTCGTCGCACCGGTCAGTGCGAACCACAAGTGATGAAATAGCGGATTCGCTACCGAATAGGCGACGGCCAGCACCAGAAGCCGCTTCGGCGTCAGGTTCGTCAGCGATGCGCGCAGATCGTAGTACTCAAGCGCAAGCCGGTAGACCAGATAGGGAGCCAGCGAACCCAGAATAGCTCCCGCGATTGCGCGAACCGGGTCATGGGGAAACCAATAGAAAAAGTCCATAAGCAGACCGCCAACCAGCAGACCCACGAACCCATCAAAGCCAACCAGCAACGTGCCGAGGAGCCGCACGCCTGACGGTAAAAAAATCCAGTTGATGCCTCGTACAAACGAAGTATCCGTGAAGACCACCTGATTAATCCACAGGGACGCCACAAACGCGCCCAGGGTGCCTGTTATGGACCAGAAATGCAAACGTAAGCTATCCATCGCGATATAATCCTGCCACTCCTTCGATTGGCCGCATGATAGCTTACCGGAGCGCCGCCGAGCGTTCCTCAGCCTGGTCGGTGCGCAAACCATGAAACGTCCCGCTGATATCTACCTGCGATTCCTGCAACTGACTGAAGCGCTTCGCGGTTTGCCCGCGCTCCCTGCTCTCGATCCGCTCGAAGAGAAAATCCTCGAATTTGTCGCCCGCACAATGCAGAAAAGCGACCGCCTTTCGGTGCGGGACATGATGGCCCAAAGCCAGCTTGGTTCGCCCGCTACGCTGCATGCCCGTATCACCTCGATGCGAGAAAAAGGCTGGATTGCGTTGAGCGATACCGAAGACGCACGCCGCAAGCAGATTGAGCTTACGCCTGCAGCACTGCGGCACTTCGACAAGCTCGGGGAAGCTTTTGCCAAAGCCGCAAAGGGCACCTGAGGCCTCCCGACTGTAGGTTTCACGACAATTCTGGACTACGCTCCGAAGAAGTTGCGCACGCCGATTGCGACACCTGTCTGGTAGGTGCGACCGGGTAAGTCCACTGCGCCCGCTCCGCTAACCTTGTTGAACGCCGACAACCGAACAACAAATTCCCGGCCTTCTCAGACCAATTCGCCAATACTCCTTTGGCGCATTGCCGCGAACCACCCTTCAAAGTCAGCTTACAATTTTTTGATCAGACGTCGGTGTATTCGATGGTTTGCGTGAGTTGGAGGGCGGGGATTTTGGCAATTTCAGCCTTCCCGAACCAAATGATGAACAGACCAACATCTGCCGGGCTGCGTTGCACTTTGACCTTCTTGCCCGCCTTGTGCGTTCGCCCAACGTCGAAGCCGAGGTATTTGCTCTCAACTGCGACAAGGAGCTTTGCAGGACGCGGCAGTTCGTAGTTCATAACGTTTTCTCTAGGACGTTGCATGCTTGCCGGATAGTCAAGCTGACGCCTTTGTACTGGAGCGGCACCGCATAGGCGGCCCCACCCACAAGCGATCTACTCGGCGGCGAACGCCCCGTAACGCTATAATTTCTATATCGATAAGTCAACGGATACATCGGCTCCGGCCATACAATTCCATGCGCTGCGGATCGGTAATATTACTAGCGGTGTCCATTGACGCTACCAGTTGAATCGCACGCGAATTGCACCAGAATCTGCAAGCCACCGAGGAGTGTTAAATTTGCTAGCGTAGCCGGGCGGTCGCGTGAAACCGGCGTCTGTCTCGACAACGGGCCGTCCGTACGATTTTTGACAGCGGCACGACCTGCTGGATCCTGGACGTGCTCTGCGGAAGCACTACCGCGTAGCTGTATCCGATAGGTCGGAGGTATAGGCGCCAGACCGCTAGTTGCGTCCAAGCAGTCGATGTGGGTATCCAAGGTGAGGTCTTACGGGATAACTAGCTGGAAGAGTTGGCCGACAACCTGCGTACGGCGCGGCTCTCAATCCTGTTCATCCTTAGACTCGGCACCGATCAGGGGCGCTTTAGAAGTAACGCTATCTTTTGCTTGCCTTCACGGGGCGGTTAATCGGCCATAGCAGTCGCCGGCATGAACAACTACCAACGACTGCTATGGTTAGCCTTGCCGACGTAGGATCTGCGGCTAGTTTCGAACAGATGCTTTGCTCGCGTTGAGGACGTATCAAGCGACCTGAATCTCGATTCGACGCCGAAGTTGCAAAGTGGGCCCCAAGACATATGACCTGTGGGAACAGTCACCGCTGGGTACTGCCGATGCTCTCTTCGGACAGTTGCATTTCGCGCATGCGATCCGCTTCCAGTCACGACTTATGTTTGAGATGACGCATTGTGATCTGCCAAAGGCCGAATTCCCCAAGAGTACAAGTAGAGGTAGACGCGCTGCAGGCATGGATGATAAAACCCGGCTCACAAGAGGGAGCAGGGTCATTTCGTGCGCGACCGGACGATCGCCTGCACTTGCCGTCGTGCGCATCAATCAAGCCGCAGCTTGCCCTTCCGCCGAAACTGCAGTCCACGCGGGAGACGAACATATCGCGCATCTTAGCGTCGATGCTGCGCCGCAGCATCAAGTCCATTTCCTAGCTGAGCCCGTCTTGGACGTGGCGTAACGCTGTGACGCGACGAGAAGCACGACGGTCAATGTTAATATGCGTGCTACTTCATTATTAAGTGCTTAATCCGGCGACGCTTGATCGACGAGCTGCCGTTTAGAAGTTGTCTACTGGGCTTATTTCGAGAAGAGAATGGATCTTAGCGCCGAGGTTCAACCGTCACTGGAGTCTGTCGAATACGAGTTGTCTCTTTTGCCGCAGGGCGGTGGACCGGACAACGACTATCACAACGCACGGCGAAGCGTAAGCCGTTATGTCGTATCTCTTTTCGACGCAGAGTCAGCCTCGAACATGTCGCTTCCAGATGCCATAGGCGTCGCGCTGGAATCGCCAGTGTCGGCGGCGCAACGCACGGCCGCCATTGTGCTGCTCAGAATCGCAGGTGAACCGGGAGTCCTTCCAGAGAACAGCTCCGCAAATCAGCTGCATCGAAGGCTTGTGCAACTTGTTGAGCGACACGCGCCCGATCTGTGCAGGCGATTGAATTTCGACAGGAATGCGCAGACGTTCGAGAAGTTCGATGCGATGACTAAGTTTCACTCGCAAATCTGTGAATCACTGCAAGTCCTTCAGTCGCTTACGCCTGACTTGTCTCTGATCCTTACCAATCGACAAGCAATCATAAAAGCCGTATCCAGTGACAGGAACGCCGCTTATCTTCAGCCGTTCCATCAACAGCGTGTGAAGGCTGCTCTGAGCAAAATACTTTCGGACGCTGAAGAAATCCTGTCCTGCCGTGACCATTCCTTTAGTTCTCGAGTGGACGCACTTTCCGATTTCATCGAAGCGGAAAGCGTTTGGGTCGAAGCATGTTCTAACTTCTTCACGGTCGACTATTATAAGTCAGGCCTGACAGACGTTCTAACTGCATTAAGAGAGCTTGCGGCTGCTGCGGTCTCAAGGTTTGTC
Organism: Paraburkholderia kirstenboschensis; assembly: GCF_904848585.1. Taxonomy (GTDB): domain Bacteria; phylum Pseudomonadota; class Gammaproteobacteria; order Burkholderiales; family Burkholderiaceae; genus Paraburkholderia; species Paraburkholderia kirstenboschensis. The sequence goes on along the minus strand of NZ_CAJHCR010000023.1, from coordinate 56,244 downwards.
TGTAACATAACCGCTGTTGGCAGTGGGCGAGACATTGCGGACAAGCATTACCCCTTGCACGAAGTAGAGCGAATTGTCCGGGTCTCAATTCCGCTCCGAAATGATGGCCCTGGCGTCGCTGGCAATTGCACGGCTTATCTCAGCACGAACTCGGACTGCATTGACTTCGATCCGGCCGTCAGCCTCGGAGATATTCCTCCGGGCAACTTCTCTCTGTCGTTCGAAGTGATGGTCACAAAGGCCACCGATAGCGCGAAACTAGCCGTTACGTTCGAATGGGACGTCATGGGGGAGACATCTCGTCGATCGGTGCTCCTACCAGTGACATTGATGAGTCAAGATTCGAACATCAATTGGTTGGAAGCGCGACAGCATCATCCGTATAGTACTGACGTGGCCGAAGGCGAGGAATTTGTAGGAAGGACCTCAAAGCTGAACGCGCTTTGCGGTCGCTTCCAGAAGGACCGGATGGGTTCCTCTTTCATCACTGGTCAAAAGCGCGTCGGTAAGACGTCGCTCGCTCGCGCTGTGGAAAGTGTACTGACTATTGCTGACTCTCGCTTTGCGGTCCTTTATCTCGAATGGGGTCAATATTCGCGTATGGACCCGGTCGAGACGGTCGAAGCACTTGGCACCGAGATAGCAGGTTTCCTTGCCTCCTACATCCAGGCGGACGTCGACGAGACAAAGCTGAACTTTCGAGGCTCCATTGCTCCGCTCTCGAGACTGGCGGACGTGCTTGCGCGAGAGTCGCCAGGCCGTAAAGTTCTTCTGATACTCGATGAATTCGACGAAATACATCCTGAGATGTACAGGTTCGGACCATTGGCAGAGGCGTTCTTCTCGAACCTCCGAACCTTGAGTTCGAAGCGCAACATCTCCTTTCTATTAGTGGGTGGCGAGAAGATGCCGTTTGTCATGTCGGCACAAGGTGACCAACTGAACCGATTCGTTAGCGAAGGACTTGACTATTTTTCAAGCGCCTCGGAGTGGGAAGATTACGTTGAACTCGTCCGAAAACCTTCGCGCGGTGTCCTAACGTGGAGCGATGCGGCGGTTCAGGCTGTATTCAACGCCACAAACGGCCATCCTTACTACACGAAACTACTTTGTGCCGCGGTATATCAGCGTGCAGTGGACGAGAGGGATGCCGTTGTTACGGAGACCGATGTTCAGCGGTGTGAGGACCGAGTAGTAAGTGAGATGGACAGTAACTCGTTCGCGCACTTATGGAAAGACGGCATCAGTGACGACCGCGAACGTGCGGAAATAATCGAGCTTAATCGCCGACGATTCCTGTCCGCCTGCGCTAGATCTCTTAAAAGTGGTCAACTTGTCAGCGTAGAGACAATTGCGCAGTTCCGCCAAGGACTGAAGATCGCACAACACGAGATCGCCCCAATATTCAACGATTACATTCGTCGGGGAATCTTGGTGGAGACTGTTGAACACACCACGTTCCAGTTCTCGATTCCGATCTTCCAGCGATGGCTGACAGAGGCCGGTGCAGCACGACTGATGTCTGACGCGCTCGCCGAAGAATACGAAACCGCCGAACAACAGGCCGATGAAGAAGCAAGAGTTACTTCCTCGGAATTGGTGGAACTCGCAGAGCGCTGGGGCCCTTACCAAGGCCGGGAAGTCGGTGCAGAGAGAATCAGGTCATGGTTAGAACAAGTCAAGTCGTCGCAGGAGCAGCGGCTTCTGCTCAAGTTGCTGAAAGCGCTACGCTTTGTTTCATCTCTGGAAGTGCGGCATTCTCTTCGCGATGCTCATGCGCTTGTTGCGAGACAAATCGCGCCGTTTGTGTCTGAGAAACGTACTGACCGACGGAAGGATATTGCGATCACTTGGGTCGATGGTGAAGGCAAAAGCGGCAATAAGCACGCAGCTCTTTATGCTGAGGAGAACAAGATCTGGAGCAAAGCCCTTCTACCAGCAGATGGGTTCGAGAAGGCTCTGCAACGATATGAAGATCAAGCCGAATGCAGCGTCTGCGCCGTGGTCATCGTTGATGATTTCATTGGATCAGGGCGATCGCTCGGTTCAAACGTCGAGAATTTTGTCAAGCAGAATGAGGCGCTGTTCGTGGAACGGCACATGGTGTTGCTCGTAGTTGCCTTAACGGCAACAAAGCGCGGCGAACAAAAGGTGCGAGAGACGCTGAGCAAGTTGGCCATTGATTCCGAACTGACAGTGCTTCATCCGATAGACGAGTCTTGCTTGGCGTTCGAGGATGGGGGCACCAAAATCTGGCAGTCGGCTGAGGAACGCGGGCGCGCTAAAGAACTCTGTCAACGCATTGGACAGCGAGTCCAAAGAAGCGCACCTTTGGGATATGCTGACCAGGGCGCTCTGCTTGTGTTCCCGGATACCGTTCCGAACAACACATTACCACTCCTGCACTCTAGTACAAGCGGGCAGGAACCTTGGAACGCGTTGTTTCCAAGACCAAAGAACTAGGTTATCTCGCGTAGCAACGGCGCCTCTCTAGTGACCACCACGCAATCGAACAACGGTGTTGCCTCGTCCGTGGTGAGCCGGACGCTGTTGCGATCTATCGAGCGCCGGCAGAACGGGTCGCGAAGGCTCATTCGCAATTCCGCGAAGCCGACGTTCACCTGCGCCAAACCCCCAACGACAGCAAAGCGGCGTCGACCGGCCGTGCGGTGACAGAAAGCGAATGGCGGCAATGGCCGAAGTGCTCGCGTCGATTGTAGGCAGGGGTCGCCAGGGAGTTATCCCACGCCAACAAACAGTGGGTCTGCTTTGTTTGGCGCTTGGCTGTCTAGACACGAAAGGTCCACCCGACGTTATCGCGACGTCTAACGTCGCCGAGATCAGCACACCGCGGGCAGATCGACTTAAACCTCGCGATGTCGCAGATAAGCCTCGAGCAGTCCCTCGATGTTGCCCTTGCCGACGGGATTCGCGCTATGAACTCAGTAAAGGAAATCGGTAGGGATGAATCCGCCGCCAGCATCGAGGTCCATCGATACGAGCTTCTTGGCCACAACCATTGCAGTGTCATCACCGCCCAGGTCATGGTCAAAGGAAATTTCGAAGGGGCAGCCGCGAGCTTCGAGAGCTGTGATGGCCTCAAAAGACGTACGTGCGAGTACCCAATTGGGTGCGACGGGGTCACGGATATCATCAATAAACAAGCGGTATCGGGTTTCCATTTTTATCGAACCTCGGAGCCTGGTAGTGGCGACATATGCGGTCTAAACGCACCAGATACGCTGCGAGCTGCTGGTGCTGAGCATCTCCCTTGATGCCGCTAACAACGTAAGATAGCTCCTCATTCGACGTAAGCGCAGCCTCCGTGATGTTCGCCGACCCCACAACTGTTGAATACTGATCGTCCGCCTCGAAGTAGTACAGCTTGGTGTGGAGATATGTTTGCGTGTGATCTACGATGATGTGCTCAACGCCGAGCTTGGTCAGTCTATCGGCGGCTTCCTGTTCTGTGTGTTTGTCGTTCGAATAAAAGATGACGCGGGCTCCGCGATCGACGGCTTCTTTGCTTCTTTCAATTCATCCGCAAGCGCTTTGATCCCACCCTACTTTAGATGACCAGTGCACATCAAGATGATGTGGGCGTTGATTAACTTGTGCTTGATAGCCGCAAGATGACCGTCCTTGCCCGTCTTCGATTGATTCCAGACGAATGTCGACATAGGTTGATTATTGTTTATTAGCAAACAACTGCACCGAGGCGAGGTGTTGGAAAGAAGGCGGGCGTATCGGTGTCGAGCGCGGCCGGACCATCGAGCGGTGTCCGCAAGTCGCCAATCGGAGGCGGGGCCGACGTTACACTGGCGCCTCGCGCTCGTAGACCGAAAAGCCCGCAGGCAGCGGCGTGCCTCCCCAATTCATCGCAATGGCCACGCTAAGGCGACCCCGCGTGAGCGCGACGTAGAATTTGGCTCGACTCTGAGCCTTCAACTCGGCCGTGGGGTCGACCAGCCACTTTTGCATTGGTACCGTGGGAAGGATGACCACATGGTCAAATCCTCTCCCCTTGGACTCTCCAAAATTCATCACGGGTGACCTCTCGTCGACGCCAATGCTGGTGATCTTGTCGCGCAGTTGCATCGGTCTGACGCTCGCCAGATAATGTGCGTAATCTGCGGTCTTGAGGATGAAGAGACCGGCGCCCGTCTGCGGACCTCTGCGGCACCTAACACACTCGCAGGCTTGGCTAGCGGGAAGCGCCGGAAACAGACGAGAGGAAACGGCGCAGATGGCGGCGCTGTTGCGATGCGACCGGCTCAAACTCGTTTCGTCAATCGCGACAACGACCTTACGGGGAAGCTCTTGCTTCAGAAAGGCGACGATACCGCCATCGGCGTATTTACCATGGCGGCGCTCATGATGGGTCAGATAGGTCACTTGCCGCGGGTCGCCGACCATTAGCAAGCGCGCGGAACTGCGGGCGAGCGCCGCCAGGATGTCGAGATCGTAGCCGGCCAGATCTTGGACCTCGTCGACGAAGACGTGGGGGAACACGCGGCTAAGCCGATCGATGACGGCGCCGCCGCTTATGTCATTGCACCGGATTACGAGCTTGGGGAGCTTGTCCGAAAAGACCCGTCCGGTTGAGTCGAAGAAGTGCTTTCCGATCTCCTCTTCGGGCCACGGCACTGCGATGCCTTTGTTGTTGCGGAAGCGAATTCCCGACTGCGCCTGGACCATCAGCATGCCCCTGAGGGGAACATCGAACAGGCCGCCTTGGAAGGGCTTTACGCCGTGGGTGATCAGGAAGCTGAACCAGGTCATGATCACGACATTGGCCGGCACACGACCTACGAGGTCGAAGAACCTCTGGCGAATCTCCGCCTCGTTGGACTCTGTGTAGGTCGTGATCAGGACTCGCTCGCTCTTGATCTTCACCGCCTGCTCGACGAGGTAAGTCGTCTTGCCGGAGCCGGCCGCGGCGATGACGATCTTGTTCTCGCCTGTCACAGCGCGATGGCCTGCTTGATGTAGTCGGGATAGGCGATCGCGGTCGTTGAATTGAAAATTGACAAAGCGCTCTCGGTCTTGTTGGCTCGCATGTGAATGCGGAGTTCGTCGTCCGTTTTCGCCGATGCTCCAAGCACGCTGTTGAGAGTCGCGAGACTGTTCGCCTTCAGAATTTTCGGTTCCAACGTGTTGTAGTTGAAGGCTTTGCCTTTAACCGTCAGAGAGCCGCTGTCGACGACGGGATCGAAGCAGATATTGACTAAGGCTTCGCCTTTGTACGCGGCATACTTTTTTTCGACGGCGGCGGTGTCGCCATCATTGTCGGTCACCACGGCCACCGGAATCTTCAGCGCCTTCGCCAGCTCAAGGAAGCGCAGGAAGGCGGTGCCGACCGAAATAACGTCGATGCCGTCCTGGATGGGCAACCGTCCGCCGTGGGAGTCCATATAGGCCCGCTGGACGACGAGCTCGTCAGAGTCGCCTTCCACCAAAATTGCCTTGTGGGCCAGCACCAGGCGCAAGGTGTCGTACCCCGCCAGCTTCTTGAAGAAATCGCGGGCCTCCAGTTCCGAAATCCGCACCACCTTGCCGTAACGCAGCACGATCAGATGATCGAGACCAAGCTTGTTCGCCACAAAGCTGCTGTGGGTGGAAATGATGATCTGCTTCTGCCCGTGCTGGTCGGTCAGGTCGGTGATCAGTTCGTTGAGCCGCGCGTGCGACAGATGGTTCTCAGGCTCTTCCAGCAGGATGGCCGTGGCCTCGGCGTTTTTCTTGGTGCTGAGGGCCAGCTTGGTCTTGATCACACATTGCTCGCCCTTGCCGATATACTGGAAGGGGATGAAGTCGATGTACGTCATGAGGCTGCTCTCCCAGGCGGTCTGGGATGACAAGTCGACCGAAATGCTGACCGACTTCTGGCTGATTTTGGCGGCCTTGGTGATCCGCTCGTTGATCAGCTGCAGGTTTCGGTCCTCGACGAAAGCCTCTCTCAGTTTTCGATGGGCCTGCGAAATCGACGCCCGCTCGGTCTCCTCAAGCACGTCGCGAATGATCCGAGAGACATAGACGTCGGAGCCATTCTGCAAACGGGCGCTTGATGAATCGATCAAGGCGGATTTGATCGGGATGCTACGCGAGGTGATGCCCTTGCGCGCGAACGAGCGCATGGTCGCCGTGTAGTACTCGACCGGAATGGAGGTCAGCTCGCCGGCCGCAACCAGCGCCTCATACGGCCCCTTGTAGTTCTCCTCGTCGAATTCAATGCGGTAGACCACGCCGCTAGCTTTGATCTTTTCTGAGTTTCCATCGCCTTCCAGCTCAGCCAGTTCGCTTGAATCCCCGGAGAAGAACAATTCAATGGTGATCGCTGGCGGCGGCAGCGGAGAACCGGTGACGAGACTCTGCACGTACTTGGTCTGGGCGGCCATGTTGAAGAGATAGCTTGTCAGGTCGCTTTTCAGGGGCCGGCCGTGCAGGAGCCCCGTCAGCGCCAGATGGATCGCTTCCAGGATCGTGGTCTTTCCAGACTCGTTGGCACCGACGATGACGTTCAGGCCGCCGTTCAAGGCTAGAGTGAAAGTCTCCTCGTAACACTTGAAGTTGGTGATCTTGACCTTGGCAATATTCATGCGCTCTCTGCTTGTCGTTGCGCGGTAGCGCGCTGATTCGAATTGTAAGGCCAGCGAAGCCGTGAGGCGAACGGCAGGCAGTGCAACCAATCTGAGAGCGTCGCTTTACTGCGGGATGATCGAAGAGCCGTTAGCCCGCGAATGTCCGGGAACTGGAGCCGTGCTAAAGGCAAGTAACGGCCGATTCGTTAAGATCGCCAACGGCTGCTTAGTGGCCTTCGCGTTTGCAAAACCTTGATCCTGCGACTGACCAGTTTGGAAAATGTTATCTGACCGGAGTGGGTCGTGTTGGGCCGGTCAAGATGGAGGCGACATGGCAGGCTTAATATCAAGACATCGCCGGCGACTTCCAAGGAATGTATTAGAAACTTCCGGCCACCACCGCGGTGTGGGGCGTCTGATAAACAAGCCGCGCATACCATGACAAGGCGAGCCGACTGTGCCGCTCAGTCGGCCGAAGCGCTGGAGCAGCGGCCGCACGAACGCGCCCGACCCAGTCGCAGGTGCCCGGCACTCACTGTTGCCTTACCACCGCAGTCACACCGGCAAACCCACAAGCCATCTCCAGCGTATCGATCGGTCGTCAACTGGCCAAACACCTCACCTCCCCGCAGAGCAGGTGAGCCTGGCCGGGACCGCCACACACGACGCTGCTCACGGCAGCCGCAATCCCGTGTTCGGCCGCTCTTCACCGCCTCCAACTCCGCAGTGACGTGGCTGCCACACCGGCACCCCCAGAGCCAGACGCCGGCGCCGCGATATTGAACCGCGACAAGGTCGCCGAAGGTGCGACCAGAAACATCGCGACTCGGCGGAAAGGGCCACTCAGGCGGTAAAGGGGGAGGAACGCGCTTGTTCACAATAGGTAAATGGGATTCCGCATCTTACTTTCAAGGCGTAACTCCACTCGCCAATGTTAGTTCGTGGACGTCCTCATCGACGAGTGATGACCTGCTGAGACTTTTCCGTGAAAGCCCTTCCAATCGGCACGTGGCGTTAAGGCTTATTCGACGCCTGCCAGCACACGCGGAGGCATTCACATTCCTGCGGGCAATGGCAGGCATCGAATAAACCTTAACGTAAGTACCCGTTCGCCGATCTGAGAGTCGCCCGCTCCGGAGCCGGCTCGGGCGAACGGCCGGTTAGCAGCGTGCAGCCGCCCGATGAGGGCGGTAGCTGAGCGTCCGCTATGGCCGACAACACGACGTTGGTGTCCTCGGCACCGACGCCTTATCATAGCGACTCGACAACGCGCGCGGAAACGGGACACTCATCCTCAGCCTCGCACCATGCGGCTACATCGTCGGGATGCGGTTCGCCAACGTTTGCCTTGCCGCAGAACTGAGACCACGCGCGACAGACCATAGGCATGCAACACCGGCAGCACGCTGAAGTGCGCTTCTAACGGACGTGTCCACTTGCTGGCCGAACTGGTCCGCCAGGTAGATGCGCGCTGGACTATCCGTTGCGAAGCCGACGTCATCGCCTGGCCACGCGTTATAAGCTGCACTGCGCACCGGATGGATAGAAACGCAGTCCGCTGCGATCAATGCCATCAACACTTCAAATGAAAAGCGCAGTGCGCTCTCGCGGGTATCGAATATTAACCGTAGCTCCCGCTGCGCGAGCTAGCGAGGCACCAACGCGTTGGACGCCGCCACTCGTTGGATCGAAATTTGCCAGCGACGTCGTAGCATCATCGGCAGTGCTGACTTAGCAGCTGGTTGATAGTCGCTCCTCGATCACTTGTTGTTCGACCGACTAGCCGGGATGTGGGCGCGCACTTCGACAGATCTGAGAGACCGGAACAGTTGGCAACCGGCGTGCGCATGCGCCCGTTGCCGGGGCCCGTCCGTGAGAGGACGTGCACAGGCTGCTGACAAAGAGTTACGGGCATCCGGCGGTCTTCCGCCACCGGCTTTGCCGCTCTCACCCGGGGTGCGTTGGTTTGCGTAACGGATGAAGCATGGAACTGTCCGCTACCGTACACCATCGAGGTTGCTCGGTTCGTGGCTGGGCGAATAGTCGACGCATTCCCCGCGGCCATATCGAAGCCGCGGGGCCGCGCTCTTCTCCTCGCTACCCCGATCACGCCTGTTGCTTCGTGACGTGTGAAAGAATACGCCTATGCTGAAACCCGCCGTTACACGAACAGACGGGCAAAAGAGCCTCTGTTCGTGAAGACAGGACGAAGCCTGGAACAGGGGTCATCCGCATGCGGGAGTACGGCGCCAGGGCGATCCGCCCGACCAATGGCGAATCCCGGCAATCAATTGTCTTCTGACAAGTTGCGGACGGCGCCTTCAGTCTGGATCGTCGACGTGCCTCGTCGCCAGGCGGCGCGCGACAGTGGCCCGGCATCTTGCAGAAGCCCCCCGTAGATTTTTTGCGTCATGGCCTCGATCGTGCTCGTGAACTCGCGCACCTGCGTGGCGCCGAATTCGATGAAGGTCGTCGAGTTCGGCGCCCTTTCAGAACAGCGACGTCTGACGCGGATCGCGCGCGGGCGGTCGCGAGGCGTTGACCGCCTTGCGACTGCGTGCGGATGCGCGCCGCTTTGCGACGCGGCGTAAATGCGCGATCAGGGAGATGGTCTGCGTGCCCGCCATAAGTGTGAGCGCAAAGTGTCCGATGTCTCCCGGCGCACTCGGGCGATAGGCGCACAGCGACGGCCGCAACGCAAGGCGCCGGGCGCGGGCGATCAACTGGCTGCGGCTCATGCCTGGCCAGCAATCCGCGACGAACTGGCGGACGATGGCGGGCAGTGACTCGGGGGCGACGTCGCCGGGCAACGCCAGGGCAACGAGTTCAAATGCATCAGCCATCGTGGGACACTCCCCTTCTCCATCGTCGTGCGAAGCAGGCTGGCAAACACACTTGCCTGTGGGCTCGCGAACCCGTCTCTGCCATCCGGTTCGGATCTTGCCACAAGTCGCGATATGAATACCGTCGCCATCCATGCCTGATCATCCACTACGGTCTGTTCCATCGCCTTGACGTTGCAGGAGGCGTCAGTGCCTGCCAACGCTTCGTAACTCTGTGCACGACTCACCGCCGCGCTGGATCACGGCACAAAGATTGAAGCCTTGCTCAGAATCGTCACTGACTCAGACGGGAAAAACGGTGGCAACCCTCTATCTGGCGAACGCATGTGAACGGGACGCACGAACTCCGAAAGTTGCATTTGACAGAAGGTGAGCTAGAATCAGGTGCATTCCTCACCAACGTGTTGCTCACCATGCAAATGCAAAGCTGGGTAGGAACGATCGAGCGTGAATGGCATCAGTTGCGCCTCGCCGACCCTACTCTGGATGTCGAGAAGTTTTCCCGTCACGTCATCGCGGCCAACAAGACCGGGTTTCTGTCCCCCGAGTCCCTCGCCGCAATCGCCAATGCTCTTCTCACCAGCACGCTCAATCGCGCGCCGCATCTCGGCCGCTGGCTGCTTGAGCGCATTGGTGCTAACCGGCATCCCGCCTGGCGCATGGCAATGGCCATTTCTCTCGTCACACCGACCGGAGGCGAGGCGGACCTTGAGAGAGGTAATGCGATCTTCGAAGACGTGATGAAGGATGAGACCGCGGACGGCCATCTTCGCGGCATGGCCGCTGCAGCGCTGGCCGACAGCGCACGGCTTGGGCGGGGCATGCCGGTCGATACGAGCCGCGCGCTCACGCTCTACGAGCAGGCCATCACACTGGGCCACAAGGCCTCAGCATACAATCTCGGGCTGTACTGGGAGGGCGCGTGGGGTGCCGAAGAGAAGAGCGTTACCCAGGACCGCACGAAGGCCATCCAGAGCTATCGGCGCGGCGGGGGTGACATGCGTTGCCAACGCCGTCTGGCAGCGCTACGGTGAAGGTGCCCTGCCGCCCGCCGGACGAGACGGAGGTCGAGGTTAGGAGGTGAAGCCGCGTTGAGCTGGGCGCAGATACGCCGGCAGGCAAAGTGGTGCGAGTGTGTCAGTCCCCAGATCGAAGCGGTCAGATCCCTTCGTAGTCAGCACCTCACGTTCTGTCGGACGCATTCGTGATGACACAGGCAGTGTCACTATCCGCGACCTCTTCCCTTGGAACTTGCGTCAGGCATTGGCGACATCCGCCACTCGATGGACGCTGTCATCAATGGCCAGCGGCGACAATGCAGCACAGAAACCCTCCGTTCTTCGTGATACGAGGGACGCGCATTGTCTGAATGCAGGTCCTCGCGAAACGCAAAGTGAGAAAATAACCCCACCGACCGGCGAGCAGGCTTTCCGGATTGATCGATACTGGCGATGCGGATCGGCAAGTTGGTGTAAGCGCTGCCCTGGTCCTTCGGAGACCGGCAGATCTCGTGCACCACTGATGGCACGTTCTCAAGAAATGCCTGGTAGGCCGAATCATTCCGGGCTGCAGAAGTTCAGCCGGACTTTCGAGGAGCTGACTGACCAGCCAGCCCCCGTTCGCTAACCACCGACGGATCAACCCCCGGCCGCGCTTTGCGTTGAACGTGAGAGCCGGCGCATCAATCTTCGATCGCCAGCCTGATATCTGACGATTTCGTGTGACCGGCAAAGGCTGACTATGCATTGGTTTACAGGCCAGCATCACCAGATCGCGACCGGCGAGCGCGGACGTTAACCAGCCACACCCATGGCCGGATTCCCCGCCTCTGTTTTCGCGCTATCGCGTCGTTCGGCATCCAATGCCAGCATCACGTCATCTATAATCGCACTCAGCACACCAGTGATCGCATGGAGCCCTACTATATGAGTCAAACCCGCGGACGATATGCGGGATCTCGGGACAGCGGCCAGCGCCAACCTCGTCACGTCAAACAGTCCCAGCCGAACCGGCCGAGACCGCCGTACGTCAATGCACCTGCCCGGGACTCTGCCCAGACTGCCTCCATTTTCAAGACACGATCGTTCCAGTTTCTGGTGGATACGGTAGGCGCGGAGAATATCGCGCTGGGACTGGGATCGAACATGGCGCGAGTGGCCGAGCTGACGAAGGGTGAAAGGTTCACGCCCGAGACCGCCTTTCACATGGAAACCACGCTTGGTTTGCCTCACGGTTTCTTTGACCAGCCCAATCCTGCGCTTGCGCCCGAAACCATCGCCCGCCTGAAATCACCGCTCGAGTTTGTCCAGGCCGACGACGAACCGGAAGCAGTGTCGGAAACACCCATGCCGCCTTCCGCCGTTCACGGCGGCCAGCAACCATATCCTGAAGACAGTTTGTCGGGGGAAGCGCAGATGCCGAAAAAAGCGACGGGCGGCTCGCCCCGGGCCGTCAGAAACAGTCGAAGCCAGATGGCCGCACCGCCTGCCCCACGTGCGCCGCGAAAAGGTTCACCTTCGAAACCCCAGAAATCTGTCGGGGGAAACCAACAGCGACCACTCGCGTTAGACGACAGCGGTGACGTAGAGAAAATTCGACGCGCGAACCTCCATGTTTTGACGGCCCGTAACGGATCGAAAGCAAGACTCGGTGTGGTCATGGAGATGAGCGGATCCAACATGGCCCACCGGCTGTATGGCAAAAAACGGCTCGACAGCGTCGAAGCAAGCCGTTTCACAGAACGACTTGGTTTGCCAGCTGGCTGGCTGGACACGCCGCGTTCGGAAGCCGACATCCCCGAGTCGGTGTCGCGCTTGCTCGCGCCCGCCGCGCGCGGCCGTGCATCCGTTGAACAGAAGGAGCCACTCGCGGCCGCAACGGAAGATCGCGCATCGACGCAGCCCGCCGATGCGACGGCGAACGCGAGGCGCTCGCGGGCGGACATTCGGACCGGTGCGAAAGACCCCGCGACCGGTTTGGCAGGTGCCTCAGAGAAAGGGACGATCGTCGTCAGCCAGCCGCATCACGTCGCTGATGCTCCCGGCGAGCCTGCCCGTCGCAAATCTGACGAAAGTGATGGTGAACCGGCGGCAGCCACGGCGGCAACCGCTGAGTCGCTTGGGGCCCCCGCAACACCTCCGCAATCGCGCGAGTCGCTATCCCCGTCCGTGACGAGCCTGGACCATCTTCACGGCATTGCGCCGATCGCGGAGGCATTGCTTAAGACGCTGGCAGGCAAGGCACGCACGGGCCGACTGGACGAGCTCAAGGCGCTGGAGCTTTTGCAGCAGGCAGTCCTGCTGTGAGGCGGTGGTAGCGTGCCACGAGCTGATCTGCAATGACGCGGGAAGCACATCGGCTCAGCCCGGCTACGGTGCGCGCGAATGATCGCCCTCTTCCTGATCGACGGGAAACTGCGGATCTTGTCATCCAGGACAACATCACGCCAATGCCTTGGTCCCGGCGCGCGATGGTCGGGAATTCGCCTTAGCCCGTCAGCACGCCCCGGTGCCTCAGTTTTCGCATCGCCTTGCGGTCAGTCCACCGGATCCGTTCGCGCGTCACGTCGAACTGTTTCCCCGGTTCCTCTAGCGTACGGCCCGATGCGGTAGCGAGCCCGAAACGCATTGCAGCACCTTTGCCTCGCGCGGCGAGAGCGCATCAAGCGCCCCATTGATCGCGGTACGGATACCGAGCATATGCACTCCACATTGACCTGAACGGTCAGCTATCCTTGCTTATCCCGGCAGGCTTCCCACAACCGCCGGCGACGGTCCCAGCATCGTGCATCTGGTTAATGAGCGGGTGAGAACGGTCAGCTTGCGGTGCCGGCGAGGAATTGCCTGGGGCGTCGCCCTGGTTTCACGGTAGGCAAAAAAGGCAGGACGGGAAGTCAACGATTACGCCCGAGTGCTTGACCGTACCTGATCGGGATGGAAAGACCCTTATGCGCGGGTAGGGGCGACCGCGGCGCGCGGCCGCAGGGTCGCCATGATCAGGTACATGCCGCCGCCGATCACTACGCCGAAAACCAGCCATACGTATTCCACCAGGCCGGCAGCAGGTTAGTGAAGTTGGGCAGGAAGGTCGAAAACACGCTGCCGACCGCCGCCGCAGCCAGCGCGTTCACGTTCCAGCCGCCTTCGTAGCGATATTCGCCGTGCTCCTGGTAGAGCGCCGCGACGTTAATGTTGCCCTTGGCCACCAGATAGTAGTCCACCAGGATGATCCCCAGCAGCGGGCCCATCGTGGCACCGATGGCGTTGACGAAATGCGCGGCGTTGCCTTCCCACGGCGCAAATGGGTAGAGCACCAGCGCGATGGCTGCAGCGATGAAACCGCCCTTCCTGAAGCTGATCTGCCTGGGGAACGTGTTGGAGATGTCGAACGCCGCCGAGACGAAATTAGCTACCACGTTGATGCCTAGCGTTGCGACTGCGAAGGTCACCGCCGCGATGAGTGCCAGTATCCAGCTGTCGAACTTGGCCGAGATCTGCTCGGGGTGCAACAGCACCTCACCGTACACCCTGAAAGCGGCGATGGTGGTTACGCCTGCGACCAGCGAGAACGCAATCAGGTTGACCGGCAGGCCCCACAGGTCTCCTTTCTTGACTGCGTCGCGGTTCTTCGCATAGCGCGAGAAGTCGCAAAAGTTCAGGTACAACGCCGCGAAGTAGGTGATCCAGGTCGCGCCTACGGCCATCAGCGCCCAGAACGAGCCGGGCTCGCCGCTGACGCCGGCTTCCCTGGTCTTCTCGAGCAGCGCGTCCATCGGAATGCCATGCTCGAACGAGAAGCCCCCGGCCTTGACGCACAGGCCGATCGCCAGAATCAGCATCGCGATCCAAACCGCCGGACCGGCCAGGTCCTGGAATTTGCGCACCGTTTCCATACCCTTCTGAATGATGAGCAGTTGCAGCGCCCAGACGATGAAGTAGCAGATCACCTCCGGCCCCGAATGCCCGAGAAAGTGCGTGCCTTTGTGAAACTCCATCAGGCTGGTGTTGCGGATCAATAGCGCGACTATCGCGCTGGAAGCCGCTGCCGTCTGCGCGCCGTACCAGAAGCAGGCCACCACAGCGCGCACCAGCGCCGCGAGGTTGGCGCCCCACACGCCGAAAGAGGCGCGCGCCAGCACCGGGTATGGCACTCCAGTCTTCTCGCCGGCGTAGCCGATCAGATTCATCAGCGCGTAGATCACGAGTGAGCCGAGCCCGATCGCCAGCACAAAGTTGGTAAAGCTGCCGCACAGCAGGAACAGGCTGGCGGCGAGGTAGTAGCCCCAGAGGCTGTGCACGTCCGAGGTCCAGACGTTGAAAATGCTAAAGGCGCCCCAGTTGCGCACCCTGGCGGGTGCGAGATCTTCGTTGTAGAGGCCCGGGGAAGGGTTGCGGATGTCCATCTGTCATCTCCCTTGAGTTCTCAAAACTGAGGAAACACCGCCAGACGACCTTGGGCCGCGACGCGCCGCGTCTGAAGCAAGCTCGCTTGCAAGAACTGTATGCAGTTTGCGGCACAGTTCTGAATGGGTTAACCCTGATCGGGATGCATACCGGCGCAAGCCAACCGACCGATCCCATGCACAATGAGCGCAATTGCAAGTTCGCCGTTGTTGTGCATATGACCGCGCAAATCAATGCATTTGCGCGACGCTTACCGTTGCAGCGTCCCGCTCGTAATCTGTAGGGTCGTTGATGTGGCGATGGCTGGAGGTCCCCCCGAAAAGTTCGCGATGGGGGTAGGCAACCCAATTTCGCGTGCCGTGACTGATTAACTTGCGATGGTGCCGCGTCGGGCGAAAGCTGGCGTTCGTCGAATGCGATCTCAAATGGCAGAAGTGGTTCCAAAATCTTCTCGGAAGTTGCCACGGCTGCGCTTGTTTCGAAGTGCGTTACGCAATGGAGTTCAGGTCAACTTCCGCGCAGGTTGTGCCCCGCCCGATTCGTCAACCTTTCATTGATGCTTCTCGATGGCATCGGCGCGTTCGCAGCTATGTGCAGGCGTCCAGTCCTCCGCAGGCGATCCACGCGGCATTGTCGCGTCCATCAGGATGAGCACGAGCCAGTGACCCTGTTCCTTACCCACGCCGGTTAAAAGCATCGGCTCTCCGGGAGGAACGATCACCGGAGCAGCGCCCGGGCGGCCGAACTGATTGCCATGGGGCGTTTCGAGACACTGCGCGCCCGACAGCACGAACCAGGCTTCGGTTCCGGGATGACGATGTACCGTCGACTGCATACCCGGTCGAAAATTTCCTTCCATGTAAGTCGCCATCAACGATTTAGCCACCGGCAGGGGTAAGGGCCCAACGTTGGCGACATGTTCGCCAGACGCTGACTGCCATGACTTGTCGGCAATGGTGAAAAGCCACACGTGCCCTAGAATTTCAACCACGGTCCCGTTCTTTTCTCTCACTGCATTGGCGGCTAATGGCTCGGGAAGCGATCGATGTGCCAGTAGGCGAGGCCCGGTGGAAGTGCTTCCAGATGCTGTTCTGCGTGAACGAAGCAACCTAACTCGGTCGTTCGCTCTGCGACGGGAATGCACGTGCCGCCCGTTTGCGCGGACGAAGCAATTGATATTGCCATTCCCATCAGGGCGAGCATCAGGCTTGCAGTTGTGCGGCGTGCAGTCTGAGCGGACAAAATTGGTCTCATCACAGTCTCCCTCGTGATTTCGTCCTGACTGCCGTCCTTTTGGAGCGCCTCTTCTTCTCCAGGCGCTCGCCGATCGACAAGCGGTCGACGCACCGTGGACTCCGCGCCGGACGCCCGCCCTTCGATCGCTACCCTCAAACGACTATCAGCCGTTTAGTCCACCATATTCGCCAAAACAAAACGAATATCAGCCAAACGTCTGGCGATGTCGGAAGCGTTGCACGCTTGACGCGCCATCAACTGCGAAGCCGTGCTTAGTATTCGTTCCACTTCTACGACCATCGACGATACGCCTCAGCCGACATGTTATGGTCTGCGAACGAAAAACGTTCGTTGGTCCGTTGCAAAGGCTTTGCTAAGAGGCTCGCATCCACAGCAGCTGACGAAATTGTAATGCCCAGAGGTGTTCGCAATGAACTCACCCGGCAAACACTTTCTTTCTTGCGCGGCCTGACGATATTGCCTTCCACCAGGCATCTACCCACCCCATAGGATTAGCGGCGTCTGACGCTTCCCGTTCACGCAACGCTCCAGCGCGGCTACCGCCACCTCGGCTGCCGCCACAATTTCTGTGCACTCTCCGTAATGTCGGGTGTGCTCCAGACTCTGGCTCCCTCCATACCTTTTGACTTGCGCGAGATCCGCGCGAGCCTTTTCAATGCGGCAGCCGGTGAGCCGCTGTCCTGAATCAGTTTCGCAATATCGAAGACTGTCCCGAACTGGAGTTCAACATAAGTGGGACAAACCGGTTTCGATTCGGCTTTGACACAAAAAAGCGGCACAAGCAGCAAAGGCGAGCAATTGTCCAATCCGACCAGTCAACTTGCACGTGGCAACCTTTCATTGCTCCATGCGCCAGTGAGCCGATGTTCGCACTTCTGGTGTCGGGCGTCGTCGTGCACAGCGGATTAGATGCCGCGCTTGAGAAACGGCGGAAACATCGTCGTACCGACGAAACCGCCGCGATCGACGATGAAGCGCAACTGCTCGTCGTTCCTGTTGCGAAGGGGGCCTTGAGTCCGGCGGGCAGACAGTGCGAATACGCAACCGGTTTATTCGACGCGAGAATCGCTTGGCGCGACGTGTTCGGCCCGACGTGCGACAGGTCGATTAGCATGCTGACGCGATTCATCTCCGCGACGATCTCCCGACTAGCAATCTTTCGCGGTGCTCTCTCTGGAGGGTAAGGACTTCGAGAGCATCGGTGCACGCATCGAGCCGCTGTTGGCCAAATGCGGTGTTCACCGACGACCGCATCATGCGACGCATCGACGGAAGCCGTATCTCGGTGGCGGTACGCGGTTATGGCTTCAATCCGCTGGACCCGTACGAACTCGCGACGTGGACGTTCGACGATCGTCCTGGAGTTCATCGCGGCGAGGACACGGCCAGCACATTGACGCGGCGCGAGCGGGTTGCTGCGGCGCAGGTCGTGGATGGCCGCACCAGCAAGGAGATAGGAAAGGACTTGAAGATCAGCCCACGCACGGTTGACGTGCACCGCTCAGCACTTCTGAAGAAGTACGGCGTGAAGACAACCTACGAACTGGTCAAGATGATGGTCACTTGACCTTCAAGAAAATGCCTGCGCAAGCTGTTCCTGCCAGTTCACAGTCTCTAAAGAGCTGGGGCGTCCTGCAAAGTGTCCGACTGAATGTTGTTGCGGCCTTCCGTCTTGGCGCGATACAAGAGTTTGTCTGCGGCCGCGATGATGATTTCCTCCGTAAGATGCGAGTCGCCGTCAGTCAGATCCACTGCCAGCACGCCGAAGCTCGCGGTTATGGCAATGCTGTGTTGGCTACTCACAGTCGGCGATTTGGCTAACGCACGTCTCAGCCGCTCAGCGAGATCAACTGCGCCCGTTCTGTCCGTTTGAGGCAGCAACAACAGGAACTCTTCGCCGCCATATCGAACTACGCAGTCGAACTGCTGACGAACAGACCTCTGGAGAATAGCGGAGCAATTCCGGAGCACAGCGTCTCCGCAAAGGTGGCCGTAGGTGTCGTTGATGGATTTGAAGTGATCGATATCGCACAGAATCACGCTCAACGAAAGTTTGTGACGCCGGGCGCGTTCGAGTTCAATTGGAAGAAGAACTTCATGCAGATGCCGTCGGTTGAAGCAGCCGGTGAGATGGTCCTTCATTGCCTGCTCTGTCAGAAGCGATTGAACCCGGTATTCATCGCGCCACAGCCGATGATAACGGCGCGCAGCCACCAGCCCGAAGCTGTTTGCGAGCAGGAGCAACATCGACATGGTCACCATGTCGGACCATCTGAGCGTCGACGTATGCAACACGACGATGATGAACACCGCCGTTGCGAGGAACGCAATGCTCAAGGAAACGATCAGTCGGTTCGGGATAAACACATAGACCACAATGAGCATGATGCAGAAAGACATTGCGTGCCGGGGAATCTCGCTGGGTCGATGTCGGACAATCAGCATGAACGTGCCCATTCCGACGATCTCTGCTGCAGTGGCGGCAAGCTGAACCGCGCTGGTGGAACCGGGACGTGTCCGGACGATATAGAGCCCGATAGCGGCCGTGATTGCAACGAAGGTGCGGGCAACGAGAAGCAGCAGTGTCTCCCTCGTATAACCTAGAACACTGAGGTCTGTCAGCGCAAATGCGAGGTAGAAGAATGAGCAGAAAATCAGCGTCGTATGTAGAGACGCCTGATTTCGGTTCAGATGGTGACTTTGGAAATTTTGCTCGGTGTCTTCATTCCTGAACTCCACTCGCAAAGGGTGGATCTGGAATCGAGGATGCGATTGTATGGCAATTTTTTTCAAGTCTTTATTACCGATTACCAATCAGATGGTCATGTGTGGCCTAGGGATATCTTACCCAACAGATGATGCATGCGGTAGGCAACCGTGCAGAACGGCAACCGTGCGATCCGTTTGCGCTCACCTCACCGGGGCACTTTTTTGCTGGACAAACGCGAGTTCATTCTCTCCAATCGATTCAGGGGCAGCCTGCACGATATGATGCAACTGTGGCGAGCGGACCGCGGCTGCCCCACCCTGCTGCCGGCGGCAGCCAACCTGAATCTTTTCCTTGCATGGCGTAATCCGAGCGGCTCGACGCGCACCGGGTCGGTGGCAGTGACTTAAAAGGAGAGTGAAGATGGCAGAGATCGATAAGGAGGGCGTCGTTGCGTTGCTGAACCGGATTCTCGAGTCCGAACTGGCCGGCGTCGTCAGATACACGCACTATTCGTTCCTTGTCTTCGGGTTCGGACGCATTCCGATCAGATCCTGGCTGCGCGAGCAGGCCGACGAATCCCTGTTGCACGCCCAGCTAGCCGGAGAATGGATCACCACGTTGGGCGCCTATCCGTCGCTTGCGATCGGTCCCCTCCTTGATTCACATACTTTCGATATTTCATCGATCCTTCGTGAGTCGTTACAAGCCGAAAACCTCGCGTTGGAGCTTTACCGCGAACTTCTCACGCTGGTCGAGGGCCGCTCTGTCGCGCTCGAAGAGTTCGCCCGCCAGATGATCAATGTCGAAGAGATGCACGCTGGCGAAGTCGACAAGATGCTGCGTCGCCCCGGCGAAATGACAACGTCTGTACAACGGCAGTCGCCTTGAGCCCTAGCGAACGTGACTCGCGGCTGCCCATCATTCCCTCGTTTTGTCTTCATCCCTTGACGACCGGCGGCCGGCCCAGAAAGCCGGCCACATCGCTCAACTGAGCAAGCTCGTATGCCGCCTGGCGCAACAGTACCGAATACTCGTGTATTTCCCCGGCGGTCAGGCGCACTCGTGGCCCGGCCAGACTGATGACGCCAACGCAGCGCGAGCCACTCACCACTGGCGTCGCCACAGCTGACCTGCGCGGAGCAACCACCTCATCGATCATCGCGTAACCCACACGCGTTCAGCGTGCAGGAAACCGAGGAGCGCCTTGAGCGTCGTCGGCGCTTCCGCGAACGCAATTGAATCTAAACTATTGGTCCGTCGAACGCTCGACGAGCGCTTCTGGCCGTTGTTTCGCGACGCCGTGCTTGCCGCCGACCCGGACGTTCAAGCGAATGATCTTGAAACCGCCTTGAAGCCGCTCGTGAATACAACCGCCTGCGGTACCTCTATCAGGGCATCGGTCATATGAACTGGAGCAGATCTATGCGCGGTATCGCGAATCTGCGCGTCGTGGCGGACATGCTCGGCGACGCCAGCTATGTTTTTGGCCGCGATCCTGCCACCGTTGACGCGGCGATCTATGGCTTCGTCGCCAGTATCTATTTTTACGAAACCGACACGCCGTTGAAGCGGCAGGTGTTTCAGTAGCCGTTCCATGCATATTCCACCTGGGACCCGCCGTGTTTGGGGTTGTGCGCACGCCAGATTCGCCTCCCCCAAATAGGTGACTGAATGCACCGCTCGGGACAAGTCAAAAAGGCGGCACGAAACTACAAAGAGTGCTTGGCTAGCATCGCTGAATGACTAGTATTCTTGTTGAGCGAATGTTCTGAAATCTGTCATGCAAAGCCGGTGCGGAATCTACACGGAACTGAAGCAGCAGTGCTAACTGGTTGCCGGTTGTGCCTGCCTGACATTGCTTTCCATTTTCGCTATCGGGTGTCGTCCGATACCTGGAAGGCGCGATTCTCAGCCGGCGGCCGTGGTCACGTGAAACTGTCTTTCGCGCATTTGTGCCTGAGATGGGCCAGTGTACATCTGGTGTGAAGGAGCGCGATTATGAATGCGGGTCTTCAGGCAGCGCAATCGGGTTCCAGAGACATGGTTGTCATTGCGCGCACGCAAGATCTGGAAGACGACAACGTCAAGGCGGCGAACCTTGACGGGATTGACTTGGGCGTTGTCTTGCACGCGAACGGCATTTGCGTCTTTCAGGGCCGCTGTCCGCATCAAGGCACCCTCTTATCCGAAGGAACGTTGAAGGACGGTTTGTTGACCTGCAGGGCGCACGGCTGGCAGTTCGCCTGTTCATCTGGATACAGACAGGGGCAAAGCACCTCGGATCTGAAGAAGTTTGAGGCCATCGTCGAAGAGTGTGAAGTAAAGGTGGATCGAAACGAGGTTCTCGAGTGGAATGCACAGCGGTCTTCCCAAGATAAGAGTGTTCGGCAAACCCGTGTGTCCCCGACTCGTACAGTCGAGCAACTTCCTGGCCCAAAAGGCTTTCCCTTTCTGGGGAATACATTGCAGTACAAGCCTGGCAGGCTGCACCTCGTGCTTGAGCAGTGGTGCCGGGAGTTCGGCCCCATGTACACGTTCAGGCTGATGGGTCGCCCCTTCGTCGCGATCGCCGATCCGCATCTCATCAGTGAGGTCCTGCGTGAACGGCCGGGCACTTATCGGCGCTGGGACGTGATCCAGACCGTTGCGCAGGAAATGAGCGTCGACGGCGTCTTTTCCACGGAAGGCGACACCTGGCGAAGACAACGACAGCTCGTCGCGAAGGCGCTGGACCCCGTACATCTGCGCGCATTCTTTCCATCGATGCGCACGATGACGTGGCGACTGCTGAAACGATGGGAGATAGCAGCGCGCGATCAGCGCCCCTTCGATATTCGACAGGACCTGATGCGCTACACCGTGGACGTGACGACAAACCTTGCGTTCGGATATGACATGGACACCCTCGAGAGCGAGGGCGAGGTGATCCAGCGACACCTTGAAGTGATGTTTCCGATGATTAACCGGCGAATCAATGCGCCTTTTCCGTATTGGCATTACTTCAAGCTACCTGCGGATAGAGAGCTGGACCGCGCCCTGAATGCTGTGCGGACGCTGACAAAGGAACTCATAACTCGCAGCCGTGTCCGATTGACGCAACGCTCGGACGCTGCCCCGCTTCCCGCGAATCTGCTTGAGGCGTTGCTCATGGCGCAACAGGAAGGAGAAGCGCCGCTGACCGACGACGAAGTGCTCGCAAATGTTTTCACGATACTTCTGGCAGGAGAAGACACCACCGCGAATGCTCTCGCCTGGATTGCATATTTCATGTGCCGCCACCCCGACGTGCAGAAAAAAATGCAAGAAGAAGTCGACTCGGTGATCGGCCAGGGGCCAATTCTCGAAGATCTCGATGCGGCCGACGCGCTGGTGTATCTGGACGCGGTGACCAATGAGGCCATGCGGCTCAAGTCGGTTTCGCCCGTTCTCGCAGTTGAGCCTAACTTCGATGTTCAATTAGATGGCGTTCAGATCCCGAAGGGGACGGTCCTGTCGTTGCTGACGCGCGAAGCAGGCCTGCAGCAGGGTGGCGACTCGGCGGCTCACATTTTTGACCCAGACCGTTGGCTCAACGGAGCCAGTGCCGCAAGTCACCATCAGGCGGGGTTCATGCCGTTCGGCTCCGGGCCGCGGTTGTGCCCGGGACGCAGGCTCGCCTTGATGGAAGTGAAATCGGCGCTCGCGATGCTGTGCCGCAATTTCAGCATATTCCAGGCCGACGGCGCATCCGATGTGGACGAGGTTTTTGCGTTTTCGATGTTGCCAGGAAACCTGCGCGTCGCCCTCAGTCGACGGTACTGAGCAGCCGCTTCCGCCAATCGTTCGATACTCAAATGTGAGGACATCATGAGCTTTGCGGATATCCTGCATCATACGCGGAAACCGTTGAAAGACGGTGCCGCGAACTAACGCCTTTCACTTCGGTACTGAAATTTACTCAACGGACAACCTTGAGCGCGTCATCGATGCTGCGCTCGAAGCCGGCCGCGTTTCCAAGATGAGTCATGCTCAAGTCACGGCCTGTCTTGCCGCGCTAATCGAGCCGCGGCCGCGGTGCACGAATCTTGACGCCATTCTGTACGATTCCTGCGGTCGATGGGTTCGACGGCCGACCTCGTGCTAAAGCTGCGAGGCATTGAGCGTCCTGCGTACGACCTAAGGCCCACTTCAGCCGTCCCCGACTCAATCTGAGCTAGCCGCCCATCACCGAATTTTCGACATATCAACGGCTATGCCGCGAGTCGATGCTCGTAGAACGGCCGGTACCTGTCATCAAGAATCGCGTACATTGCCTCCAGATTCTTCTGTCCGGGCCATTCCTTGGCGGGCCGCGACCTTTCGCAAGGATGTACAGCGCACAAGAAGCTGCGCAATCGGCCATCATGAGCGCCAGCATTCGTGTGGCCAGGTACGCTGCGGCGCGCTCTCATGACAACCGCGTCGATGACGATTAAAAGCGGCTCGGTCCCTCCACAGGGCCGCAAAAAGAATTTGTCGGTCTCACGTGGAGTTGTACGCGCCGTCTGTGGAGTCAGATGCGCCCGACGAGAAAAAGGGTTGGCCGTGGCCGCAGCCGGGTCAACCTCTCGACACGTTATCGCTCAGGGTATCTAACTTGAATTAAAGTTTCTTGGTACTGCCGTGTTGGACGTCAGGTATCACCGGTACAATTAAAGGACCTAATGCTTTAACCTTGAACATGACCCCACGCCCAAGCGTGCAGGACGATTTTTTGCAGACGCTCGTGAATGACAAGACCACTGTAAGCGTGTTCCTCGTGAGCGGCATCAGACTGAACGGGCAACTGGCCGCCTTTGACCAGTTTGTAGTTCTGCTGGAGTCTGGGACAGGTGTGCAACTTGTTTTCAAACATGCCATTTCGACCGTGCTGCCCGTCAATGGCGAGCCCCGGCACGCGGTTCCGGCGCGGCGGTGAGTCGGACAAGCCGGACAGCTTGTGAGTTCGCGTCCGATGAAAACTGTCATGAGATGCTGTGCCTACGCTTGACCTGCGCATAGCCAGGCGACGTCCACGTCAAGAAGTTCAGACAGGCGTGCACAATCCGTACTTTTCGGAACGATAACGTCGGCGCGCCAAAGGGTCACGTCGTATTCTGGTACGCTGAGCGACCTGGCCACCCGACTGAAAGTAACCTTTGCGCGCTGATGTTGCCGTATTCACGGACTCTATCCGTCTCCCGCGACAACAGAGGCACGCCGGCGTCGTCCACTCGTTCAAGAGGGCGCGGCACGGCCCGTCATATCGAACGTCGAGCGACGACCCGTCCTTGAAAACGGGTCGCTTCACGAATCCGGAATCCTGGACTCTCCGAACAGCGCCCCGCCCCACGAAGACGCCAGGCCGTTCGTCGAATAGAACCAGCAGAATCAACGGTCCGTATGTTTGCATGGCGTTGAAAAAGCCGGGTTCCGCAGAGGGCTCCGTCACCCCAGCCAATAAACCAGGGCTGCGCCAGGATTTCGGGTATCGCGTGCGAGAAAGCGCAACCTCGTGCGGGTACCCGGGTAGGACGAGGGTTCGATATGCGGCACGCCGTGCACGCGGGTCTCCAGCTGGTTGTCCGTACGTTTTGCGAAATCGGCCGCATAACCTCCCATTCATCGCGACGAGGCGAGCGTCGGAGCTGTTACAGCGACAACGGCCTGATGTTGGCCGCCTGCCTGCCCTTCGGCCCCTGCTTCACATCGAAGCTGACCTTCTGATTCTCCTGCAATGACCTGAAACCGGTGCCCTGAATCTCCGAGAAGTGGGCGAACAGGTCTTCTCCGCCGTCGTCCGGCGCAATAAAGCCGAACCCCTTCGCGTCGTTAAACCACTTTACTGTTCCGGTCGTCATATCAGTTCCATAAACGTTAGTGTTGCATGCACGCGGCCGACGCCGGTCGCCCCCGGCTCACTTTGCGCGAGTTCGCGCTCGCTTCCGGACGCCGGGCAGGGGAGCAGGCACCGGTCCGTGTCGCGCCTTTGGTACCGCATCTGGCAAATTTCCGCATTCTGCGAAGGACTGGAGCACCCTCGCCGCAGCCGACCTCCCGCGTTGCTCCAGTCTTGCGCTAAGGGCGAGTGCAAATTCCCTAAGGTCGTCGCGTCCGTGCAACGCCTGGAAGTCCTGAATGGTTTGTGCGACCGCCTCCAGCATGGTGTGCTCGTGCAGCGTGCTCGCGATATGCGAGGTGGCTCTCGCCAGTTCCATCTCGTAGACCTTCAGACGTGCTGTCTCCTCGAAGGCGCCGTTTACTCTGGCTGGCTTCATCACATCGATACCCCCGGCTCTGCGAGAAAACGGACTTTCCGTATCAGAGAAAGCGCGCAGCGGCATGATGGTGACCGCGATGCCGAGCGGCCCGAGAACATCAGAACGTATAGGCAAGGGAGAGAACTGCATGGCCCCTGCTTGCCATGAAGTGCGAATCAGGGGGCCCGGGGCTGCCCAGTGCAAAGCCAGTGAACGTCGAGCTGGAGGACCGTGGCAAGGCGCGTGCAGGCGTTCAGCGGCGGCACAGTGATTCCGCCTCGCCAATATTCCACCTCATATTCACTGACACCGAGCCAGTTAGCTGCGCGTGCCGAACTGATGCCAGCCCGCTTCAATGCCCGGTCCAGGCGTGCGGCCAAGGCGCGCCTGAGGCGGTCGTTCCCGGCACTATGCTCGAGATGACCAATGCTTTCGGAATGAGGACTCATCATGTGACAGCTCTCTCAGATATGTTTCTATGCAATTCGCTTCCAGCTCTTCCGCGTGCGCGCCGCAGGCTACATGCTCCTGATGACGCTTTCGTGATGCCATGCTTAACTCGCCCCAGCAGGCGCTATGCAGCCTGACTGCTTGCGAGTTGTCAGTCCGTGCACCTCACCGCATGTACAGTCATGTCAGACATGAAAGGACTGTTCGCATGTGACTTTGTACTCGAGCGCGAAAGCAGAACTGTGGGGTCCTGCGAGAACCACGTTGGCTAACGTCATATCGGGCTCGCGGCCGACCGTACCTGACAGCAACGCAATGTGCCTAGGCGGCCAGAAGAGCGCTGGCCTGCCCCCACATTCGGGCATCTTCAATGGCTTGCAAAAGTGCATCGAGAGAAAACGGCTTCCGCAGGCAGACGTCGAAAAGCCGGGTGAGTCCACCGACTTCACTGTCACCGGTCATGGACACGATGAACGGCCGCCCAGCGAAAGGCGTTGTGATAATCGACCGTGCGACTGCACTTCCCTTGATTCCCGGCAGGTTCTCATCCAGAAGTACCAGCCCGAAGGCATGGCCACGTAGCAGCGAAAGTGCAGTCTCTCCGTCCTGCGCGACAGTGGCGTGGAGACCATAGCAGTCAAGCAGGAAAGCCAGACTGTCTGCCACATCCTCATTGTCCTCGACGACCAGCACGTCCATCCGGACTCTCCTCGATTTTCGAAACTGCGGGTTTACACTATTTCTTATTATTATATTATCCTAACTATTAGTACTTAATATCTTAAATCGTTTGGCCGCGCCCTACCAGTTCTGTAGCCAGACAATATCCGCCAATCGCTGCTCGCGACTGCGTGTGACGCTTGTTTGATGTTGCATACGATAATCATCATTATTTAGCTGCTCGAAAACTGCGCCCGTTGACCCTGACACCGGGCCATTCACTGGCGTGGGATGATTCATAGGCCGCTTCAAATCGCGGGTATCGCGTCGTGCTTGCAGAAAACGGACGCGATGCATTGCGGAAGGCATCGCTAAACTACCGAAGCTCGTCATCGCCGACTGGGAAATGCCGGAAATGGATCGTGCAGAGCTTTGCCGCCGCCTCACATTCCAGGCGGCGTTCGTCGAGACACCGGTTGCTTATGTTGTCAGCCAGGCCAGAGCCCGCGTCTGTGACTCGTTGTTGGACTGCACTCCTTCGCAAGCCGACTGCGATGGAAGAGCTGCTGCGCACCGTCCATGGGTTTCTGGTTGAACGCTTGGCGGACGCGCGGGGACTTACGCTTCCGAGTACTTGGGTCCGTCCCACTGGCGAGCCCTCGATTCCAGATGTTGGCCGTGACCGGCCTAAGTGGAGGATTACCGAGTCGCCAAAAACCCCGCGTGGAGAACGGCGCATCCAACGCCTATGACACGTCGCCGAACTGCCCGGCGACCAATGTCGAAAGTCCGAGGTTGCGAGACTCCATGACTGCGAGGAGCGACGCTCCGAGTGCGTCATTGGCTGCTTTCGACACGGCTTGTCGAAACATGTGAAAGTAGGCTTCGTCTTGGCACGCGCGTTGCGCGCCGAAGGGCACGAACTTCAAGGAGACGACCATGACAACTCTTGACCCCAAAACGCAAGCGCAGACGGGCAGCACCGGCGCGAACATTGTCGGCAGTGGCGTTGGCGATGGGCCGGGGCCAGACGTAATGGCAGCAACGACTCTGGATGACACAAAGGTGATGTCGTCTGACGGAGCACACGTTGGGAAGATATCCGACATCATGCTCGACGTGCGTAGCGGCCGCATCGCATACGCCGTTCTTGCCGAAGGTGGCTTTCTCGGAGTGGGCAGCCAACTGCACGCGATTCCCTGGAGCGCGCTGACGCTGGATACTGACGAGAAGTGCTTTTTCGTCGATATGACCGCCGAACAAATCAGGAACGAGCCGGGGTTCGACAAGGATCACTGGCCGTCCATGGCGGATGCGCAGTGGGGCACGACCGTACATCAGTACTACAACCGCGACCCGTACTGGTCTGCAACCCGTGATGTCAGCGGAAGCGACGTTACGGACATTTGACGGCTCATTCGGGCAGGCAGCATACACAGTGGCTGCCGCCTGCCCCATAGCCTGCGCGGCAGTCCGTGCGATTTTTCGGGCAATGGACCGCTACTTCGGTCAAGGAGCACACCAATGGCGAAGCATCGAAAGGAGCAGGGTCACAAGGTTGGCCCCGAAGACGACACCGACAGGCAGCCGGCGAACGCGCCGGCCACCAGCGACGGTTCAGACGCATCTGGGAGCGCGGCTCCTGTCCTGCAGTCAGAGGACGACGAGTTGTTCGATGAGGATGCGCCCGAGTAGGCGCTGCGCGGAAAGACAGTTTCCAGCCACAGAGCGACCGGCTTGTTAAGGACGCCTTGCGCGCTTAAGTCACTGTAAACGCCGCAGGCTGCCTCAAGAGCGCGGTTGTGGACGGAGTCGCCGGGCATCACGCGGGGCACCGCGCTGTCGGTGGTGCGGTCGGTGGCTGCATGGTCGGCAGGCATCTTGCGAAGCAGCACGCTCAACAGCAAGCCACGCAACGCCCGGTACCACAGTCGCAATAGGACGTCGTCGGCTTAGTGCGCCCGGTGGAATCGGAAAATCGCTGGTTCACCGGGCACCTGATAACTGCGTTTAGGTCGTCAACTCAGCGTCAGACTCGACCGTGGGCACCGGAGCGGGCACCGCTACGCTCTGGCGCGGCGCATTTTTAGCCCGCACGCTCCCGCCCACGGCTTTCTTGGCGACCACTTTTTTCACCCCAACCTTTTTCGTCGGTGCGGTCTTTGTCGCCGCGGCTTGCTTTGCCGGCACCTTCCCGCCCGCGGCGTTCCTGGCAACAGTTTTCTTCGCCGCCGGGGCCTTCTTGGCAGCAGCCTTCTTGACCACCTGCTTCGTGTCGACCTTAGTAGCGCCATCAATAAGAAACTTGCTGCGGTCCTTGGCACTAGCAATCCAAGCCGGCGCGCGACCACGTCCACTCCAGGTTGCGCCAGTCTTTGGGTCAGCGTACAGCGCAGGCTGGGGGCCTCTCGCGTAGTTTCCTGCCTTCGCGACCTTCTTAGGTGCACCAGCCGAGATTGCGGTGTTGCCTTCAACGAGAAACTTACTGCGGTCCTTCACGTTAGCAATCCATCCCGGCGCGCGGCCGTGTCCTGACCATGTCGCGCCGGTCTTCGAGTCGCGATATTTCGCTACTGGGCTTCCAGCTTTCGCTGCTGCCTTCGCAACGGGCTTCGGCCCGCGTTTTCTGCGACCAACGTGCACATCGATGTCAGCAGTAGTCAGTCCATGCTCTGCCATCAAGCTTCGAATCTTCTCGATAACTGCGCTCGATTTTTTCGCGGCGAGCGCTTCTGCTTGTGCCTGCAGCTTCTGGATTTTTGCTTGCAAGGATTCCAATGTCGTCATTGCCGTTTCCGCAGTTGAGATGTCCAACTATGCCATGTTGACGAGGAGGTCGGCTAGTTCGGCGCGAAGCGGGTGGAAGGACCGCTCGCCTACCTGAGTACGGTTTAGACCGTCGCGATTGTCAAGGCGGCTTCGACGTTCGCTTAGTCAGGCTCGTAGTCTTCGCCTTCTTCGCGTAGTCGCCCATATACGAAGGCTCCCCATCGCGTCTTCGATCAACTTCAAGAGATGACTTTGCCTGTCAGCCATGAACCGGCCATGCGGAGCAGGGGGGCCCGAATGAGCGGCGATGGCGCCTGGGTCAAGACTGCTTTGAGCCGCCGCGAATGCGATACTGTTGCTAGGCGCTACTGTCATGCTGACTGCAGCACCTCACCCTCATTACAGGAAGTTCTATCTGCGAAACAAGGAGAGATGCAATGGGCAAGTATCAGGAAGTTCGGACGGACGATGGAAGCTTCGCGGTTTACGTTGCTATGCCTGCCAAAACGCCCATCAAAAGAGCGATGGCTGAGAATGGCAACGCCACCGTTCACTCATATCCCGGTTGTAACCACGCGTTTGCTCGACACACGGGCCACCATTACGACAGCGCTGCTGCGGAACTCGCGAATTTGCGGACATACGAACTGTTTCGGCGCGCGCTCCAGGACTAGACGAACGTCATTGCACTGTAGATAGCCGCCAACCCGGCCACGGTTTGTCTGACACGCTGAGCAGCCGTTTCGGAGTTGTTTGATAGCTGGGTACTGATAGCGCATGGGCTTCACTACGCGATGCCCATGTTCCATAACCATGACGAGCGCGTATTGTCCCGGCAAAATGCGTGAGTCCCGCGGTTGTGACTCTGTTCGATGCAGGTCCTCGAGTTTGCGCTTGGTCCAGGCGATTTTGTCGGTGGCGATTCGCTGCTTATCGTGTCCAGCGACTTGGTATCGGCACCACTGGGGGAAAACTTAGGGCACTGTCGGCGCTGTGAGGCCCAGGGCGCAACCGCGGTTCCCAAGCCCTCTCGTCGCGGCTTTGCCCGTTCAGGCGTGCGCACCGCCTAACGAGCGGTAAGTGAGCCAGCCGACCGCCGAACGTCCAAGAGTCGATGCGGCAAAGAAGCGAACCTTGGTAACCTGTCTTTTTGCCTTTAGTAGACGCTACCTTCGTCCTAACAGCGGCGGACGAGTAGACTTGTTCCAATGCGCCGATTGAGAGGCTCAGGAAATGACTAAGGATTCCGCAATCAAAGCTCTTCTGTTCGATGTCTTTGGCACCGTCGTTGATTGGCGAGGCGGCGTTGCGCGAGATGTAGGCCCGTTTCTCAGCCGTCGCAACATGGCCGTCGACGCCACCGAGTTCGCAGATGCGTGGCGACGCGAATACTCGCCCGCTATGGAAGAAATTAGAAGTGGACGACGGTCGTTTGTCCGCCTTGACGTTCTTCAGAAAGAGAATCTGGTCAAGGTCTTGCGCAACTTCGGCATTGATGTCGACTCGGTCACCGCCGACGAACTTGACGAGCTGAACCTTGCCTGGCATCGGCTAGACCCGTGGCCCGATTCTGTAGAAGGGCTGTTGAGGCTCAAGCGTCAATTCATTATCGCGCCCCTTTCAAATGGCAACATTAGACTGATGGTGGACATGGCGAAGCGTGCCGCGCTTCCTTGGGACGCCATTCTCGGCGCGGAAGTCGTCAGAGCGTACAAACCATCGCCACAAGTCTATGCCGACACAACCGAAATCCTTGGACTTAGCCCAGCGCAGGTTTGCATGGTCGCGGCTCATAACGGCGATTTGGCGGCAGCGCGTCAATGCGGCCTAAAGACCGCGTTCGTGCTTCGGCCCGTCGAACATGGCCCGGACCAACAAAGCGACTTACGCGCTGAACAACCATGGGACTACGAGGCGGCAGACCTAAACGACCTGGCGATGCAACTAGGTCGCCCGACTTAACAGCTTCCAACGCCGAGCCGCTGCCCACGCTTTGTCCGAGAGGCTGCACTAACTGTGATAACGGCAACCGATAATTCAGGCGCTCGCCCCAGTCGCTGCCTGCAACGAAAGCCCCACGAAGCCCCGCACCCCGGTTTCCATCCTGTTTTTTTCGGCGAAACCCCATTCTGCTCAGCCTTCTCACAAGCATCTTCAACGTGAGAGGCTATATTGCGAATGACGTTCATCGCTTCCTTCGAGCACGCTCAACGGCAAGCCGAGCAGCAGGCACAGCAGCAAAGCTCTTTGGGTCCAGCAGCATCGGGCGGGAGGCACCGATGTGCGTGCGGAAGTAGTCGGAACCTGTGGCCAAAGCCTTTATGCAAGAGTCCGAACTACGCCGCCCGGCGGCGTGAGAGCCGAGTTTGATAAGGATGTTTGAACCATCGAACGGATACCTCTGCCTCGTACTTCCTGGCTGCGGTCTATCAGTTGCCCGGCTTTGACCCGAGCAACAGAATATCTACCAGTCGCCTCGCGCTTTGCTGCCAGTCGGGAGCTGAAGCGACATTCGACACGCCGACCAGCGCGCGCAACAAGTCCAGCGGTTCCAGGTCCGCCCGGACGTCTCCGCTCTCGACCGCGCGCGACACGAGTGTCTGGATTGCCGCCTTGATTTGCTTTCCCGAAGATTCAAACAACTCCGTCGCGGCTCCGCCGACGACGGAGTTTAGCGCCGGTGCGATGATTTTTTTGGTCGCGATGTAGTCGACAAACAGCAACATCCATTCTCTCAGCGCCTCGGCAGCTGGCAATTCCCGTGTAAGCCGTCGCTCCTCTTCCGCAAGGCTTTCGACCTCGGCGCGATAGACACTCTCAAGCAAAGCCTCTCGGGTTGGGAAGTGGCGATAGAGAGTCCCGGGACTGACGCCAGCCTGCCGCGCAACCTCCTCAAGGCTAATGTCACCTCCTCCACTGGTAAAGGCCCTCTTCGCCTCTTCGAGGATGCGCTCACGGTTGCGTAGCGCGTCGGCTCGTGGCTTCTTTTCTTTGGGCGTAGACGCAGTCATGGCGTGAATTGAACTTGCAAACGGAGGGACACTCCGCTTAGTATATTGAAAACGGAGACATCCTCCGTTTTAGTGGATTGTGAAGGCGCCGCCAATCTTACAGTGACGGAGGGTGGCATGACGAAACAGTTGGGAGCGACATCGACGGCCGACGACGCGTTGTCGGGCACACGGCTCGACGGAAAGCGCATTCTGGTCACAGGCGTATCCGCCGGACTTGGCGTGGAGACCGCGCGAGCCCTCGCGGCACGCGGTGCAACGGTTGTCGGCGCAGCGAGAGATTTGAATAAAGCAGAACGAGCAATCATCGGTGCGAGGCAGGAAGCCGCCACGGGCGGTGGCAACATCGAACTCGTTGAGCTGGACCTCGCGAGCCTTGCCAGCGTTCGGGCCTGCAGTGACAAACTGCTCGCCGAGGCAAAGCCGCTTGACATCATCATCGCCAATGCGGGTGTCATGGCTACACCACTGGGAAAGACCGCGGACGGCTTTGAGACGCAGTTTGGGACCAATCACCTGGGGCATTTCGTGCTCGTGAACCGGCTCGCGTCCCTGCTCCCGGACGGAGCACGCGTGGTGATGCTCGCATCTTCAGGCCACCGGTTTGCGAACGTTGACCTTGACGACCCCGGCTTCGAGCGTACGCCCTACGAGCCGTTCGTGGCATACGGGCGCTCGAAAACAGCAAACATCCTTTTCGCGGTAGCGTTCGACCAGCGACATCGAGCCCGAGGCGTACGAGCGGCGGCTGTCCATCCCGGTGGAATTCGGACCGAACTGGGACGACACATGGGCGAAGAACAGCTGACAAATATGGTCGACGCGATTAACAGGCAGCTCGCGTCTGAAGGGAAACCGCCTTTCCAGTTCAAGACCATCCCACAAGGCGCGGCAACATCCGTGTGGACTGCTGCGGTCGCGTCTGCTGAAGACGTCGGCGGCCGATACTGCGAGGACTGTCACGTGAGCGAGGTTGTTCCTGACGATGCTGTGATTAACCCTGTCAGCGGGGGTGTTCGAAGCTATGCGCTCGACGCGGCTACCGCGGAGGCGCTCTGGCGTAAGAGCGAGCAGATGGTACGGGAAACCTTCCCTGCGCCGGCCTGAGCATAGACAATGGCTGATCAGGTCTTGCCTGCAAGGGAGGTCGCTAGTGGCAACCTCCTTCTCCCCCATCTAATTACCGGGCAAACATAGCCTCCGCCATCCGTATCGTTCTGCGCACACACTGCGAGCGCTGACGCAATATCCCTGGCGACGTCCTGCGCGCTCTCCACGCTGCTCGCGAACCAACGACGAGCCTCCGATTCTCGTCCGTCTGATACCACTTGCTTGCGGCACTTGTGCGGACAGCGGTCGGCTCGCCGGCCTCCTTGAACGTCTCATCCATCAGGTCTTGCACGACCTCCGTTGCGCTTGCGACCTAGCTGAGCACATGGGTGAGCAGGTGACGTGCGAAAGGCAGCATATTCTCCCCTGCAAGCATGCCGAGCAGACCTATAAGCGCAATCGTCGGTGGCGCCGGCGACTTCACGTTGATAACGCTGTAGACCAACCCGACGAACACTCCGGCAGCAAGCGACACAAGGTAAGGTTTCATTATGTGTTCCGATTCCGTAGAGGGAAATAACACTCACATTTCGAGCACGACGCGGCCACGGGTACCCGCCTGGACCGCCTCGTATGCAACCTTCGCTTCCTCAAGCGTATATCGCTGCGCAATCACCGGCGGCTCGAAACTTCCCCTCTCGAACTCTTCTCTCAGCGCATCCATGAATGGTGCAGAGTCAGCAACGCCGAGCTTCGCACTGTCCGCCCCAAAGAGCTGCGTCTCATTGTGGTAGAAGTCAATCAAGTCAAATTCGACACGCCGCTTGCCGGTAGCACTGATTTCAATGACGCGGCCGCGCCGTTTGGCAAGGGAAAGCGCGAGCTCGAAGGTCACTCCTCCTACCGCATCGTAGACGAGGTCGACACCACCATTTGCCAGCTCTCGCACGCGCGGTGCTGCGTCCTCGGATATGGGCACATAATGGTCGACGAGGCGACCTGCAGGTGAATCCGGAAGCGGTTCGCGACGGTCGACTGCAATCACTCGCGCGCCGCGTGCTTTTGCAATCTGCGTCACAGCGCCGCCAACGCCTCCCGACGCACCAATGACGGCGATGGTTTCGCCCGCAGAAAGTTGTCCGTACTCGACGGTACCGAGCCATGCGACGACGAAATTGACGCCAATGGAAGCAGCTTCAGCGTGTGAAAGATTGGCCGGCTTGCGCGACAGGGCTTTTAAGGGAATTCGCACAAATTCAGCGTGGGTCCCGTCGCGCGTGAAGCCGATGTCGCCTCCCGTGCCCCAAACTTCTGCTTCAATCCATTCGGCGGGACCTTCAACTACAACACCGCTGAAATCACGGCCAGGGATTCGAGGCGGTACGGTGTGCGAGAAGTGACCCGAAAGATTCTTGACGTCACTGGGATTGACCGACGCCGCCTTGACCTGAACCACCACATGCCCTGCATCAGCATGCGGCGTCTCCAAATCGAGATACTCGAGCACGCTCGGGGCACCGAACGAGCGGAATTGAATTGCTTTCATGGCTGTAGTCCTTCGATGGTTCTGGCTGCACTGAAGTCAGTGCATGCATCCACGGTGGAAGTTTAGAGGGTGATACCCGGGCGTTGCGACAAGGACTTCTGCGTTTCAGACAAGTCGCTTCCAAGGTTGATTTACAGACCGTGTGAAACTACGTTGTCGCGCAACAACACGCGGATTGATGCTCATGTCCAAAGCAGTTCCTCCCGACCTGTCGGAAAACGCTGGGCGCGGAAAATCGTTAGCCCGAAGGTACCCTCGTGGGCTGCGCATTGACCCGCACTCACATGACTGGGCGCAGGTCCTCTATGCGGTGGCAGGCGTCATGTGGGTTGAGGTCGGACGGCAGGCTTTGGTGGTTCCGCCTCAACGGGCGGTCTGGCTGCCTCCCGACACGGTACATTCAATCCGGATGATGAGCGCTGTCGAGATGCGAAACCTCTACCTGCGAAAAGAGGACGTAAAGCATCTGAGCAAACAGCCCGACGTATTTGAAATCAATGGTCTTTTGCGCGAGCTTATTACGGCCATTGCAGAACGAGAGGCGCAGAGGGACGAAATATACCTCGACGTCGCGTACCGTTTCGCTGCGCTGGAACTTGCGCACGCGAGTCGTTATTCTTTACGAATCCCCTTACCGGACGGAACTGACCGCCGACTCGAAGTCCTGTGCCACGCGGTCATCGAAAATCCGTCAGCCGACATCAGCTTCGAACAGCACGCAGCGTCCGTAGGCGCCAGTGTCCGCACCCTCGCGCGACTGTTTTTCCGCGCCCTTGGCATCGGCTTTGGCGAATGGAGGCGGCAAGTACAACTCGCGATGGCGGTTTCCAGAATTGCCGAAGGCCAGTCAGTCAGTACCGTCGCACGGGCGCTTGGGTATCAGCCAAGCAGCTTCAGTGATATGTTCCGGCGGGAACTGGGGACATCGCCCAGCGAGTTTGGCACAGAGGACGTGAAGCTCGCGGATGGGTCAGGCGCCCCGGACCAAAATTCTGGCTTCGGTTAGGCCCCGCATCGGCAACAAAGGTGCGCCTGTCGGGCAGTGCAATGACACATCTGTGCGGCCACCGGGCATTCGCCACTGCAGCTAGGTATGCGAAACCCGGTCGGGCCGACCGAGGCAGCATCAGTGGCACTGGGTTATCCTCGTACCATCAATCGCCGTTCGCAGAAGCGCGATACAGCCATGCTGTCGAGGCTTCTTTCTACCGTCGACGCCTGACAAGGGAAGACGGCCGCGTCAGCGGTTCGGGCATGGAACAGGACGTGCTTCATCTAGCGCTCATGAAATCAGCGCCTGAGTTCGTCCAGTCGCGGGCGCATCCTTTGAGGAATCCAATTGGGCTCAAGCAATAGAGAGGGTGAACGCACTGGCTTGTCGGCTGACTGCCGTGGCCTGATTGGCAACATGAAGACTACAGCGCTCGTTTCCACACACGGGTCCATCGATTTCATGTGTTTTCCGCGCATGGATTCGCCAACCATCTTCGCCGCGTTGCTGGATGAAGATGGTGGTCAGTTCTCAATCACCCCATCCTCTGCCGACTTCAACTCGAAGCAGATGTATTTGCCGGCAACTAACGTCCTTCTGACCCGCTTCATGACTGGCGATGGTGTTTGCGAGCTTGTCGATTTCATGCCGGTCGTCAATGACTCAAAGGGCAAACTCTGCCGGTCCACGGCAAACTGCGTGGTCCGGACGGTCAAGGTCCTCCTTGGCTCCATGCGCCTGTCCATCCGCTGCCAACCTCGCTTCAACTACGGGCGCACTGGTCATGCTGTCGAGCCGACGCAGGGTGGCTTCCGCTTCGTCCCGGACGACGGTGAAGCAGCTCTTCTGCTCGTTGCGTCAGCATCACTTGCATGCGACCGGGGCGCGGTTGAAGCCATAGTGGAACTTGGTGAAGGCGACACGCTGAGCATCGCGTTCGGTGTTGAGGCGGACTTTACCCAGCAGGATATCGATTGTGAGGCGCTGCTTGGCGACACCACCGACTTCTGGAAGCGCTGGTCTGCGCAGTCGTCTTATCGCGGTCGCTACCGGGAAATGGTTCTGCGCTCAGCGCTCACCCTGAAGCTGTTAAGCTCAAGCGAGCACGGCGCGATTATCGCGGCGCCCACCTTTGGCCTCGCTGAATCGCAGGATGGCTCTCGTAAGTGGGACTACCGCTTCACCTGGATACGCGATGCCGCTTTTTCCGTCTATGCGCTATTGCGGCTTGGATACACGGAAGAAGCAGAGCATTTCATGCAATGGATTGCGGACCGGAACAGAGACTGCGCTTCGGACGGCTCGCTTCAGGTGATGTATGCAGTTGACGGCGAGTCTGTCCCGGAAGAAGAAGCCCTGGAATCGTTTAGCGGCTCAACCCGAGGTTTCCTGATTGGCAACGCTGCGCGAGACCAGAAGCAACTGGACGTCTACGGGGCGCTCCTGGATGCGGTCTACCTGTACAACAAATATGGCGTCAGCATCTCGTACGAAGGCTGGCGCCATGTTGCCCGCACGGTGCAATATGTCGTCAACCACTGGCGCGAGGCGGATAACGGAATCTGGGAGCTCCGAAATGGTACTCGCCCGTTGTTGCACTCCCGCCTCATGTGTTGGGTGACTATTGACCGTGCTCTGCGGCTTGCCGAGAAGCGGTCTCTGCCAGCACCGTTCAGCGACTGGTTCGCCGCGAGGGACGACATATATCGCGACATCCACGAGAATTTCTGGAGCCATGAGCGCAACTCCTTCGTTCAGACTCCGGGCTCAACGACGCTCGACGCTTCCGTGCTGATGATGCCACTGGTGCGGTTCATCGGCCCACAAGATCCTCGCTGGACCGGGACACTTGACGCAATTGGTGGAGAACTATGCGTGGACCCTCTGGTGTTCCGCTACACGCGTGGTTCGACGCTGGACGGCCTCCCTGGTACCGAGGGTGGCTTCAGCGCGTGCTCTTTCTGGTATGCCGAGGCTCTCGCCCGCTCGGGAAGAGTCGAGGAAGGGCGTCTTGTATTCGAGAAAATGATGGCCTACGCGAACCACCTCGGCCTCTTTTCAGAAGAGGTCGCGACGACAGGAGAATCCCTCGGCAATTTTCCGCAAGCTCTGACTCATCTTGCCCTCATCAGTGCTGCCTACCGGTTAGACCGCGACCTCGATGGAAAGCACGTCCCGTGGACGTGAGCCGGTGAAGCGATAGCGTTCAATGTTGGCGATAATCGGACCTGGCATTGTGAGGCAACTTTTCGTCTTCCGGCTCATTTCGACTGTCGCGGATGAGTCAGGGACATACGACAAGACGCTCAGCTCCGGCCAGGTCAGTTCACCGCAATCAAGCTTCGATTCGCATGCCCGGTGCAGTCGCATATCTGCGTGGTTACCCGGGCATCAACCAACACGCTGGCGCACTCAGGACTCTGTCGAGGGCACTGTCGAAGCGACGCTGGCGCTGCCGATAACTGGCTTTTTCGCCGCAGCCTTCGTGGCCGGCGCCTTCCCGCCCAAGGCCTTCTTGGCAGCAGTTTTCTTCGCCGTCGGGGCCTTCTTGGCAGCAGCCTTCTTGACCACCTGCTTTTTGTCACCCGCGGTAGCGCCACCAATCAGAAACTTGCTGCGGTCCTTCGCGTTGGCAATCCACGCCGGCGCGCGCCCACGTCCATTCCAGGTTGCGCCAGTCTTTGGGTCAGCGTACAGCGCAGGCTGGGGGCCTCTCACGTAGTTTCCAGCCTTCGCGGCCTTCGCGGTAGGAACAGCCGAGACTGCGGCGTTGCCTTCAACGAGATACTTACCGCGGTCCTTCGCCGCGGCAAACCATCCGGGCGCGCGGCCGTATCCTGACCATGTCGCCCCCGTCTTCGGGTCGCGATATTTCGCTACTGGGCTTCCAGCTTTCGCCGCTGCGTTGACACGCGGCTTCGGTCCACGTTTCTTGCCACCAACCTACGAATCGATGTCAGCAGTAGTCAGGTCGTGTTCTGCCATCAATTCCCGAATCTTCTCGATAACGGCGCTCGACTTTTTCGCGGCGAGCGCTTCAGCTTGCGCCTGCAGTTTCTGGATGTTTGCTTGCAAGGGATTCGAGTGTCGTCATTGCCGTTTCCGCGGTTGAGATGCCGCACGGATATGTTTCGGCACCCGCTCGAGCAATCCGCTAGTGACGGCGCAATGACAACCACGGTTGCAAGTTCTATGTCGACGACAATAGCGAGCGGGCTTGCTCAAGAAGTGCGAGTGAGGCGTCAAACTGGTTTCGCCCCGCCATCGTGAGTGCTGCCTCAGTGGTGCGAAGAAATAATTCGTCACTAGATGTCGAAAATCAACGTCTGACGGAGACCTGAATCGTCGTAGCGACAAAAGAACGCGAGTAGCTGGAACGCGTCGAACGGAAGTCCTGCGGCCCTGCCTGGGCTGCAATTTCGGCCGCCGCGCACAGATGGCGAACCGCCATAACAAGGGTCGCGCGCTCCATTGATTCCGTCTCCCTGTTGGATTCCCGTTACGTCCTTTGCAGAGTTTAGGTTCGGACCTCCGGTTACGCCATTGATTCGATAGCCGCATAACATCCTACCCAACATCGTGCGGTGGCAGTGCTCGATTGGCCCCGAATCAGCAGTTCGCTGAATTCCCGCAGGCGAATTCGGCTCAATAGTTACACCGAAACGGAACCGTCCAGTGACGTCACGTTGACTGATGCGCGAACGGATTGATGGGTTGCACTTTCTTGCGGTCTCTGACTCGCTCAAGCATTTGGCATTTTCCCCAATCAGCAACGAGGGCCTCGAAACCGCGAACTACGTTCGATTCCAAAGCTTGTACACCGGCATCGCCGTTGAAGTTGGCGCTAAACGCGACGTGAAATCGATACTGGAAGTAGGCAGAGACCGCCTCGATACGCTGGGGAGTATCGGAGTCCGTGAACATCACGGACTCCGGCGAGAACGGGTCGTAATAGATGACATGAGGGTAGTCGGTCTTTATAGCGACGCAAGGCTCATCGCTGACAAGCAGCGAGCCGACCAACTGGATAGACCCCTTCATCCCTTTTGGGGTTTTGAACACCCAAATGCGCTTGGGCAACCGCTCTGAGAGCTCAAGGATTTTCGTGTTGTTGGAGCCGAAATAGCCGAGCTCACCGTTTTTGAGGTTTCGCTCCAGCTTCTGCGAATAGTAAAAAATATCCATGTGGTGCCTGCGTACCGAATCCGTTCATTGCGTTACTCAATCGACCTCGCAATGTTACTAAAAACCGCTGTCATCAAACCAGAAGGTAGTATGAGCGAGTACGCATCGCTATGCCGCCAACCTGTGCTCGTAATACGGCCTGTCTCGGTCATCAAGGATTGCGTACATCGCCTCCAGGTCCTTCGGGTCGGGATTGAGCCATGCATCTATGTTTTCCGGTTTGATAGGAATGATGCACCGGTCATGACCTGCTGCGGCGACTTCTGGAGGAGGTTCATCTGTGACTACTGCGAATGAAAGCAGGTCCGGTTCCCCCGGTGCGCTCCATCGTGACCACAGACAGGCAACATGCATCAGCTCGCCGTTGCTCAGACGGAACTCGAGGACGACGTTCTCATCGCGCGCGTGAGTCTCAAGTAACGTATTCTCGAACTTTGCCTTGCTCACATTCTTGTAAAATACTTCAACGAGAAGGACCGCATGGGTGTGTCCGAAGCAAGGTGCCCAAAAACCTTCGAGGCTATCCCGGCGCGCGTTGTAAGTGCCGGGAAACTTGATGTCGTAAGACGCGGGCTTTCCAGCAATGCGGCACTGATAGCGCATGGGCTTGACGACTCGTTGCCCGTTCTCCATCACCATTACGGGAGCATAGTTGCCGGGAAAGATGCGCGAGTCCCGCGGTTCTGGATCTGTTCGCTGCAGGTCTTCGAGTTTGCCCCTGGCCCAGGCAATTTTGTCGGTAGCGATTCGCTGACTTTCCGTTGCTGCTTTCGTGACTTTCGTTTGCAACTTGCGTTCGGCGTCGGCTAGACGCTTGCGCTGTTTGAAGAGCTCCTGCTCGAGCTTGGTAGCCTGCACTGAAGCGTACCTGGCGATGGCGGCTTCAATTTGCCACTCGTCGTCAGTCTGTGGCTCGGCGAAGGCATCTTCCATCGCCTTGGGCACCTTCGCTTTGCTGACACCTTCGGCGCGCTCAAAGAACAGACGCGCGAACTCGTGGATGTCCATGATGGCGCCAAACGTGCGCACAAATTTCCTATAGTCTGCGACGACTTGAGCCGAGTAGCACATGGATGCCTCCATTTTTCATGCGGTCATGATAAGCACTTACCGGGCCGTAGTCCTGCAACGCAACGTTCAAGCACGGCACCATCGTAGTAAGCTCAGGCGACCGGTTCCTTTTGACGACTCCCAGCGGCAACTTGGACTGCGGACTGACGGGAAAGACGCGCATGCCGCGACAACAGAACGGGAGTAGGTTGAAGGGCAATCGCGAGGGGCGCGGCGCACGAGGGGCCCCGCCGTTTGACGATGTCGACCGTCAACCCGTCCGCGGATGGCTTGAGCGCCAGCCGCAACAGTGCTGGTGATGCGTCTTGTGCGGACGCGAGCGGCCGCACCATGATGAAG
Source organism: Paraburkholderia kirstenboschensis (assembly GCF_904848585.1). GTDB lineage: Bacteria > Pseudomonadota > Gammaproteobacteria > Burkholderiales > Burkholderiaceae > Paraburkholderia > Paraburkholderia kirstenboschensis. The sequence goes on along the minus strand of NZ_CAJHCR010000023.1, from coordinate 15,122 downwards.
ACAGTCTCCGGTAATTGCGCGGCGTAGAAAACGAGCGCCCCGCAACTTCCTGCCCGCAGTATCTGTTCTACCGACCAAAGCGCGTCCGCTGTCTTCGGTGCCTCGACTCGAAGCATCCGGTCCAGCGAGAGACCGATGTAGCTGAGCCCTAGCCTGTCGGGTGTATGCGGCGCTGTACGAATGCGACAGGCCGCCAATCGAAGCCCTTTCTTCCGAGGCGGCGGCCGCTCATCGCGTAGGGCTGCTCTACATGGGCGTCGACGGCTTCAAGTCAGTGAACGATTCTCTTGGTCACAACGCTGCCGACGCCGCGATGTACGAAGCCAAACGTGCCGGGCTCTCCCCTCACGCCTTTGCGAGGATGAGCCGACAGTCAAACTTCTTCCGTTTGCACCGCTGACGCAATCTTTGCGACTTCCTGGATGCGCGCTGCCGTCGCCGCAATCACGGACGAACCGCCTCCGGAAATCGCGGCCGCCGGGCGCGACCGATGCTAAATCGCTTCACTCAGAGCTCTGGCGCGCATCGCAGCTCGCGCGTGTCAATTTGCGCAACGGCATGAGGCAGACCATCGCCGCACCAGTGACGTGTCAGGTGATTAAGGCTTGGGCACCACCCTCGGCAGCAGCTGGGTTGGTCATGTGCTGAACCAGATTTTCGCGCGCGAATTCTGTGTGCCTCATGCTGAGCTCGGCGGCAAGCGCTTCGTTTCCATCCGCTATCGCTTCGGCAATCGCGGCGTGTTCGTCCCAGACGGTGTCGCGTTGGCCAACTACTTGGTGTACGGCGCCCATTACCCGCCGCAGATGAATCCAGTGCAAACGCGCATTCTCAACTATCAAGGGATTTCCGGACGCGGAATAGATAGCAGTGTGGAAAGCCATGTCTGCCTCAATCATAGCCTTGATGTTGCCACCCTTAGAGGTCTTGCGGCCATTGGCAATCAGAGACTTGTCTAGCTTCACCCGCTGTTTCGCAGCGAGACGGGCGGCGAGACTGTCCAACGCGCCTCTCAGCTCGTAGAGGTGCCCGATTCTTCGCGCATCAAGCGGAGCAACTTGGAGCCCACGGCCTGGCGCGTCCTCAACCAAACCGTCCTTCTTCAATAGCCGGAATGCCTGCAGCACCGGCGAACGAGATACCGCGAGTTGCTCTGCGATTTCCTCCTGGACTATCCGGGTTCCGGGAGCAAGTGAGCCTTCGCTAATCGCGTCGAGCAGCACTCTGTAGACTTCATCAACGTAATCTAGTCGCGACTGCAGTTTCAAAAGTTTTGCTGGCATGATGACACGCGCCGTGGATACAGAATACTGTCAGCTTACCAGCAATGCCAAGGGGTAAGGAATTGTCTGAAATCAAGAGGAGCACATGTAATTGAACGTCATCGGCGGACTAGGACAAGCGCGCGAACGAAACGCGGATTTCCGAATGCAGTTGGGAGTCGTACAACACGTCAGCCTGCACGTCACTTGCCATGAACGCGCTTTCGAGCGCCTCCCGTGCCGGGCGGCTGCCGCTGGAGTCATTTTGCTGTACGAGAATGACAGCAGACGTCGCGCAATATCGCGCGGCTTGTCTAACGGCGAAGGCGGCATCGTCAAGCAAGGTTTTGGTGCTGCAGTGATTCGCATCTCGTACGACAATCGACGTTAGCCCGTCGGTAGTCCGGCCCAGAATCCAGCCGGCACGAAACCGACCGAATGCATCAGCCTCCGTCAGCACCCTTATCAGCCCGGTAAGTCCTTCAAACTGTCCGTTTGATTGCAAGACAGACCGCGCTGTCTCCGGAATTGTCTCTGCGTGAATCCACGATGTGAGTGCCGAGTTTGGCCGCTCGCTTTCCCTGAACGAAATGCCCGTTTCACCTATGAGGCGGGACATTTGGACCGATGTCGTGCTCTCCGACGCCATCAGGTAATCAGGCATTTCCACGGCGTTTCTCCGTTCGTTTCAGATTGAGGTCATCGACGGCTCGGTCAAATAAACAATCGCGACGAATTCCGACTACCGTCTTCCGTATCCAGAGAGCGTAAGGTTTGAGGCGACACGAAGCCTATCAGTGGAAACACCGAGCGGACGCAGTTATCGCGAAACTCGAATTTGTGCCCTGAATCGTAAGGACCGTTTCAGCATGCAGCACAACGGCGCGAAGGCGCGGCACGGACCCACGTCAGACGGCAAGCTCTTCAGGTTTGCACGCAAAAACCCACGCAATTTCAGGTGTTTACAAACATCCCGCCGGTGCGCAAGCAGCGGGCTCAACTGAGCCATGAGCGCCTTCACAGGCCCCGGGAAACTCAGGCATACGCGTTTACCCATACAGACATCAGCGCCGCACGCGCCTAATCTTTGGATACAGAGTTCCGAATACGGTAGCCGGTAAGCGATTCGAAGCAAGAACGTCTGATGTGGTCCCTATCAATCATTGGAGGCAGGAAGTCATGAGCGTCAAATCAGACAAGATGGATGACCAGAAGCGCGCCGGAGGCTCCGCCCCGGTCGCCAAGAAACTGATTCCGTTCGGCGGTTACTACGCGAACCGGACGCCGGAACATGACCCCGAACTGACAGAAACGGGCCCCGGCACCCCGACGGGCGAATTCATGCGCCGGTTCTGGCATCCGGTGTGTATGTCAATGGAGCTGACCGACACTCCCCGCTTCCTCAAAATCATGAACGAAGAACTCGTCGCGTTCCGTGACAAGAGCGGCCGTGTCGGCGTGCTGCACGCGCATTGCGTGCACCGGGGTGCCTCGCTCGAGTACGGCGCCATCCAGGAGCGCGGCATCATGTGCTGCTACCACGGCATGGTGTTCGATGTGGACGGCGCATGTCTCCACGTACCGTTCCCAAAGGGCGAGGAAAAGGAAGCCGAGAAATACGCATGCTCGATTCGCCAAGGCTCGTACAAGGCTGTTGAGCGCAATGGCTTGGTCTTCGCCTACATGGGCCCCCCGGAAGAAGAACCGCCGTTCCCGGAATGGGAAGGTGATTACACGGTGATGCCGGGCGACGAACTCGTCCCGTACAGCAACTTCCAGCATTGCAACTGGCTGCAAGTTCAAGACAACGCAGCAGACAACTATCACCCGACGGCGCTGCACGCCGGCAAGAACGTTGTCGACGGTAACTATCAGGGGACGACTTTCGACGAAGTCGGCGCCGCGTCGATGGAAGTGGCGCCCGACATGAATTTCGTGCCGGTTCAAGGCGGTCGCAGTCTGGCTTGTGCCGGCGCGCGTCGCGTCAACAAAGACCGGCTCTTCGTGCGGGTCCAGCATCAGGTTCTTCCGAACCTGAGCCTGCACGCGTACACATCGGAAGATGGTTCGAAGAAGAAGTACTTCAGCCGTTTCCATATCATCCGTTGGACGGTGCCCGTCGACGACGAAAACAGCAAGATGATTGGCTGGCGCGTTATGGGCCCGGGCATCGACACCCGCGGCGTGGGGAACAAGGAAATGGTCGGATACGAGACCATCGACTTCCTCGAGGGTCAAGTCGCGATGCGTCGCCCCGAACGCTTCGGTAAGTACAAACTCGAAGACATGCCGCCGATTCCGCCGAACCACCGCGAGCGCGCCATTTACAAGCAGGCTCAATACGCACCCGGCGACTACGAGGCAATCATCAGCCAGCGTCCCATCGCAGTCCATGCGCTGGAAAATCCGACCAAGTTCGACGCGGGTCTGTATCAGTTCCGCAAGATGCTGCGCGACGCTGTCCGTGGCACGAATGCAGCGGCATCTGCGCAAGGTTTCGCCGAGTGGTTCCGCGCGCTGGGCGGAGCCCCCAACAGCTTCTGCTCCGGCAACGTCTTTGAAATCGCGGAAGGTGCGACGGTCGAAGAAGAAGTTGCGCGACGTCGCAAGGTGCTGAAGACGGTCGTCCAAATCCTGACCGAAAGCGACGGCATGAAGGGTGAAGACCGTGGCGAGTTCGTGCGCAACAAGTTCGAGGAACTCGAGCAGTCGCTGAAGAGCTAACAAGGCGGACGTGCCATTTCCTGCGAGATGGTGCGCACTGGTACCAGCCGCCTACAGCGGCGGCTGGTTACTCGCCAGGAAGGGAGAGACCATGGACACGGTACTGGAAAGAGAAGAAGCGGTCGAAGACATCGAGACGGGAACGATTGATGTCAGGGTGAAGCAGATACGCTACGAAGGCAAAGCCATCAACTCGTACGAACTTACGAGCTTGAGAGGAATGACGCTGCCCCGCTTCGAGGCCGGCTCCCACATCGACATCCACCTCAAGAACGGCGTAATCAGACAATACTCGCTCTGTAACTCGCCCACAGAGCGTAATCGCTACGTCATCGCCGTACTGAAGGACGAAAGCGGCCGCGGTGGCTCTCGCGCGGTTCACGAAAGCATCGCCGCTGGAGACATTGTCACCATCAGCAAGCCCCGCAACCACTTTGCACTATCCGAAGATGCAAAAAAGGTCATTCTGATTGCCGGCGGCATCGGCGTCACACCGTTAAAGGCAATGGCACACGAACTGGAAGAGCGCGGTGTTGATTTCGAAATGCACTACTGCGCCCGAAGCCCGGAAGCAGCAGCTTTCGGCCCAGAGCTGGAACGGATGCAGCGCTCAGGTAAGCTCCGCTATCACTTTGACGACGGCGAAGAGGCGAACCGCTTGGACCTGGGCACCTTGTTGAGCGAGCCTAAACCGGGTACGCACATTTACTACTGCGGGCCGGGCGGATTCATGGCGGCTTGCGCTGACGCCGCAAGCCACTGGCCGAAAGGCACGGTGCACTTCGAGCATTTCAAGGCACCCGAGCAGCCGAAGCGAGAGCCCACCGGCACTGAAAATATAGACGGATGCGACGTCACGATTGCCAGCACTGGCCAGGTCGTACATGTTGGACCCAATCAGAACTTTAGCGAAGCGCTGAATGACGCTGGCATTGAAATCCCGACCTCATGCTGCGCCGGCTTGTGCGCGACCTGCAAGGTTCGCTATCTCGAGGGTGAAGTGGAGCACAACGATTTCATCCTGGATGACGACGACCGCAAGGAATTCCTCACTATTTGTGTCTCCAGACCGATGAGCAAGACCTTGGTGCTGGACCTGTAACCACTAACAAGCTTAGGCGAGTTCGAAGGACTGCTGCAAGCTCAAACGCTGCTGGCTGATGCCAAGGCCTCAGCGGAGGATGCGGCGCTCACCTGATTTGAAGTAATTGACAGGTCATTCAAGCACTAACGGCGAAACCATTTTCATACTATTTAAGCACTACTACAGATGCATGGTTCTCATTCTTGCGTTATTGAAAAGCCATGGTTTGTCTACTCGTTCCCCACTCGATTAAAGGAGTATGTGATGTCTACAGTTGCTGAATCGCAATCGCAAACCAAGCGGGAGTCGATTCTTAAGCCCGGCAAAATCTCGATTTACGAGCCGGACCAGGAAGGGCTGATTTTCCCGACGATGCCCGAATTCACGAACGTCAATGACCATCGCGACTATCTGAAGGAGCGTCTGGTTGGCGCATGCCGTGCTTTCGCTCTGCAAGGCTATGACTACGGCTTCGCCGGCCACCTGACGGTTCGTGACCCGGACAACCCCAGCCTGTACTGGACAAACCCGATGGCCGTTCACTTCTCAAAAGTGAAGAAGTCTAACCTCATCTGTGCCGACCACCTGGGCAATGTGGTTGAAGGCGACTACGCGATTAACCGCGCAGGCTTCGTCCTGCACGCAGCTGTGCATGAGCAGCATCAAGACATCGTCGCAATGTGCCACGCGCACACGACGTACGGCACCGCATTCGCGGCGCTCGGCAGGCCGCTGGCTCCAATTTCGCAAGATGCGGCTGCATTCTACGAGGACCACGTCGTCATCGGCGACGAGGCAGGGAAGGTGGCCGTGGAGGTCAAGGGTGGCAATAAGGTTGCGAACGCTTTTGCCGGTGTGAAGGCAGCCATTCACCAGAATCACGGTCTTCTGACCGCGAGCCGTCACAGCATCGACTCGGCCGCGTTCTGGTTCATCGCGCTTGAGCGCTGCTGCCAGCAGCAGTTGATGATTGAAGCCACCGGCATTACACCGAAGGAAGTCACGGCGGAGCGTGCGCGTTATAGCCGGGAGCACGTGGGCAGCGACTACATCGGCTGGTTGCATTTCCAGACCATCTGGAGCGAGTTGGTGAATACCCAGCCGGACATGTTCGACTGAGCATCGAGCGCAGTGCGCGATTCGGGCGTGCCATACGTCTGAGGCGCGCGAATCAAACGTCGGCGGAGAAGAGCCCACAAAACGGGTCGCCCGCCGCTTACTGGAAGGCCCCTAGGAGACACATGTGAGTTCCCACAGCCCAGCCACCTACGTGGAAAGCGCTGATACGTCCGCATTCACGAAAGCGACGTGGCGCCTACTACCGTTCCTCTTCGCCTGCTATCTATTTGCCTATCTCGACCGTATCAACGTAGCCTTTGCCAAGCTGCAGATGCTCAGCGACCTTGGTTTCAGTGAGGCGGTCTACGGATTCGGTGCAAGCGTATTCTTCGTCGGTTATCTGCTTTTCGAAGTTCCGAGCAATCTGCTCCTCCTGCGCGTTGGTCCGCGGCGCTGGATTGCGCGAATCATGGTCACATGGGGTCTTATTTCTGCGGCAATGATGTTCGTCAGAACGCCGACTATGTTCTACGTCATGCGATTTTTTCTCGGTATCGCAGAAGCGGGATTCTTCCCCGCGATTGTCCTGCACCTGACTTACTGGTTCCCGGCATCGCGGCGTTCAAAAGTTACGGCGCTTTTCCTCACAGGCATCCCGATGTCCGGCGTCATTGGCGGCCCGCTTTCCGGCTGGATTATGACGGCATTCAACGGTGCTCATGGCTTCGCTGGCTGGCAGTGGCTGTTTTTCGTCGAAGGCGTGCCGACTGCGCTTCTGGGCGTCGTTGCATTTTTCTACCTTGATGACACGGTGCGCGACGCAACGTGGCTAAACGAGGACCAGAAGGATTTGATTGAGCAGAAGCTGAAAGAGGAGGCGCCCCCCGGCGCTTTGCACTCCCTGAAGGACGGTCTGCTCAGCCCGAAAGTGCTTCTGGTCAGCGCCATCTACTTCTTCTACACGATGGGCTTGTACGGCGTCAGCTTCTGGCTTCCTACGCTGATTAAGTCGAGCGGCGTCTCTGACGCGTTCCACATAGGCTTGCTGACTGCGGTTCCTTATGCCGCGGGTGCTCTTACCATGGTGTTCGTGAGTCACAACTCGGACCGCACCGGTGAACGTCGCTGGCATCTGATTGTCCCGGGACTCATCGGTGCATTCGGCCTTGCAATGAGCGTGTGGTTCTCGGGCTCCACGCTGGCGGCGATGATTGCGTTGACCGTAGGCACAATGGGCGTGATGACCACCATCTCACAGTTCTGGGTGATTCCACCCTCATTCCTCGGCGGCGCCGCTGCCGCTGCAGGTTTAGCGCTCGCAAACTCAGTCGGCAGTATTTCCGGCGTGGTAAGCCCGTCTCTGATTGGTGTCATCAAGCAGGCATCCGGCTCAGCAGGTGCTGGAGTACTCGCTCTTGCAGTGAGCCTTGTCATCGGTGGAATACTCGTCCTCTTTGTTCCGGCTACGCTAGTGAACAATCGTCGACGGTAGAACCACCGTTTCTCAAGTCAAGAGCCGGCACGGGCAAACACTCCTGTCGGCTTCTTTGTTATCGATTCGGTGGATTAGTCATCCCTCCGGCGTGGCACGTCAAGCTGCATGTGGAAACAGCCTCGGAGGGCAAGAGCCCACGTCTTCGCAATTTGATTTCCGAGACGACGGCGACGTTCGTAGACCGGAGGGCTACCGTGGGCGCGCATATAGCGGTAAGACGACACCGCATGTAGAGGTCAAGTGATGCAAGCCGATGAGCTTCGTGGATACGCGCTATGGGGGCATGCGATAGAAGCGCATGAAAACATCCGTCACTCCACGCGGTTCGCAGCGAGCGGCACCATCACGCGCGACAGAAAGTTCGTCGAAGCGTCGGGAGTTCTTGGTCTGTTTGACACCGCACAGGACGCAGAAGAAGCTGGACTGGCATGGGCGCGCGGCTGGATTGACAGCCACGAATAGTGATGCGCGAGCAAAACCGATTTAGCCGACGAGCCGCCGATAAGCGCTGAGAGGCCGGACGAAGTCTTGCTTGTCCGACGCACACTACGCGGTCGGCTCTGTGCCCATCTTCCCTCGCTCGAAGAGACGGGCCTTGAACATCTCTTCGATTTCTGAACAAGCTTAGTCGGGCCAGGCTGCGTCATGTTTCCGGGGCAGCCGGATGCTTCGAATGCGGCAACTACGCTTTTGACCCGTCCTGTAAGCCCTTTCTCGCGTCCGCGACTACGCCGAGCATGCGAAGCGTGTCTTGTATGACGTCGACCTCAGCGAGCATGCGCTCCATGGAGCCAACCGGAAGGTCCTCCGGCATCATCTTCCCTTGCGCTTTCCGAATGGCATCGACGGTCACGCAGAACGCGAAGGCTGCTAGATAATCGTTGTCCTCCACGTCTTCTCTCTGTCGATAACTACAACAAGCTAAATATCGACCGAATCTCACTTTTCTTGATGGCACTGGAACGTTTACTCAAAGAGGTTCGAGCAATCCCCGGTTCGTCGGGCAATGGCCGAGTGATTTCGACTAGGAGAAGGCGATTGACGCGGCTTTAAAACGGCATTTGAGGCCGCGCAAAAACCAGAGAAAGCTGGACTAACATGGGCCCGCACCCGGATTGACAGCCACGGATAGCGATGCGCGAGTAAGGCAGGTTTAGCCGACGAGCCGTCGATAGGCGCTGAGATGCCGGACGAGGCCTTGCTTGTCGCCGCGTATCTCGCTCAACCTGGCGAGGTTGAAATGTGCATCAGCATGCGACGGGTCAAGGTCGATGCATCGCTCGTACGCAGTTTCCGCCGCGTCATAGCGGTTCAGTTCTTCGAGGACGACTGCACGGTTGAAGTGAAGTAGCGCGTCGTCGGGAAAGTGCTCAAGTGCATCATCAAAAATGGACAATGCTTCATCGCAGCGCGTCTCTGCCTCGCATAGCAATACGCCCAAGTTGGTATATGCGTCATAGTGCGGTGCTGGCGAGAGCTCAAGCACTTTCCGGTAGGCCTGCTCCGCACCGACAGCGTCGGTTTCGGTCAGCTGTTCGGCCAGTGCGAACCATTCTTCCGCCTGTTCTTCACGGCTCTCCTGGTTTCGCGGTACCGAGTCGAGAAACGCCACGTCCCCCCGGATAGGCGCGACTTCGAAGTCGAGCAGATGCTGGCCCGAATCAGCGTCCCACTGCGCCTGTCCAGACCTCACGGCCACGGTCTCGCCCACAGACGTAATTCGAATCCCGGACAGTGGAAGCTCGTCCGGGAGTTCGGCTTTCAGCTTGGCAAGCGCCCTCAGAATTTTACGCGCGGAGACTTTGGCCGATTGCAGCTGGAATGCTGTACGCAGGACCACTACGTCCTGGAAAGAGAACCGGAGCTCGTTCCGTCGGCCACGCGACGGGTGGACAAATCCGGCGTCGATAAGTCCAGAAAGCACCCGACGCGACACGCCAAGCAGCGATTGAAGGCTGCGCAACGAATAATCGTTAGACTGGCTCCGTCTTGTCACTTGCGTGCCCGGACCTTTGCTGGTGGCGCCTCTTTGACGTCCGCTTTCGGTGTCGCGCGCTTGACAGGCCGACGCGGTTTGGCCGCGAGTACCTCGACCTCAGCGGGTGAAGTCTTTTTCGTCGCCGGTGTCTTCGTCGCTGCCGTCCTAACCGGCGCCTCACGTTTCTCCTTGCTGGCGCTGAGACTGGCGCGAAGTGCTTCCATCAGGTCAATCACCTGACCGCCTGACTCTTCGGCCGGTGCCTCAGGCGAAACAATCTGTTTGCCTGCAATCTTCCGGTCAATGGCTTCGAGAATTCGCTTCTTCTCTTCGTCTTCGTAAGCCGTCGGGTCATAGGCGTCTTCGGACACCTGGTCGATGATTTGCAGCGCGAGTTTCAGTTCTGTATCGCTCACAGTCACCTGTTCGATATGCAAATCGCCCAGCGCGCGCACCTCATCGGCGAACAGCAGTTGCTGGAAGACCATGCCGTCTTCGGCAGGCCGTATCTGGACGATTCGGGTCTTGCCCTTGTACGACCATTTTGCCAGCGCGCAGCGTTCGCTTTCTCGCATGGCCATCTGAAGCAGGCTGTAGGGTTTGCCGCCGCGTTTGTCGGGAGCGATGAAGTACGCCTTGTCGTAGTACAGCGGGTCCACTGACTTCTCAGGAACGAACGACACAATCTCCACGACGTGGCTCGCGCCTTCTTCCAGCGCTTTCAGTTCTTCCGGAGCGAAGACGACGAACTGCCCTTTCTCGAACTCGTACCCCTTCTTCATGTCCGCGCGCGCCACCACGGCGCCCGTGGCCTCAGAGATGTACTGCTGCTTTACGCGGCCACCCTCCGGCGTCAGAAGATTGAAGCCCACACCCGCGGCGCTATCCGTCGCCGAATACAGTTTCACCGGAATGGACACAAGACCGAAGGACAGTGTCAGCGATGCGATGGAACGAGCCGCCATGTGAGCCTCCTGTGAGCGGACGCGGTGATTTATCAGCGCCGCATGATTCAAAGTCCGCTGGGCCGATTGCACGCGACAGAGCACGTCTTGTGCCGGTGAGTGGCAGGGCCGCATCGGGAGACTGACTCACGGGCACGTCAGCGCCTGCCGCGCTTGAACAAACCTTTCGCCTGTAGCCCCTACTCCTGCCAGCGCCAGCCGCTGCAACGCAGGCACTTCATCGCAGGCGCTTTATCGCCGACGCAAGAAACTGTTTCATCGACCAGTAAGCTTCCCACGGGTCTTGTGTCTGAAAGCTAAGATACTCCCTCGCCGTTTGCACCGTCCACTGCGCACCGCTTTTAAGGTCGGACAGTTGTTCCCACGACACGGGCATCGAGACGCCCATTCCTGGCCGCGCCCGCGCGGAGAAGGCAGCCGCAGTGGTTTGCGCCTTGCCATTGCGAAGATAATCGACATAGATTTTGCCGATTCGGTTGGCTGCCCCTGATGTTGCTGAGAAGCGGTCGGGAATCGTTTTCGCCAGATGTCTGACGAACGCCTGCGAGAACGACTTGACGGATTTGTAGTCGAGTCTGGGCGCCAGGGGAACGACGACGTGCAGCCCTTTACCGCCGCTCGTCTTCAACCACGCTTGCAGGTCAAGCTCCTCAAGCAACGCCCGCGTAAGAAGCGCGGCCTCCTGAACCTGCTTCCACTTCACTCCCTCGCCTGGGTCGAGGTCAAAGATAACCCTGTCCGGTGTGTCAATGTGCTGGGTCGTTGAGTTCCACGTGTGAAACTCGACCACGTTCATCTGCGCTGCCGACAGGAGCGCGTCTGCCGTATCGACCGTGAGCAAGGGCGGATGATTCACCCACAGATTGCGGTCGTGCGCCATTATTCCGGGCATTGCGGTCTTTTCCGCGTGCTTCTGGAAAAACGTCTGACCGGCTATACCCGCCGGCGCGCGAACCAGGGCAATTGGCCGGTCTACAAGGTGCGGCAGCATCCACTCGGCAACGCTTTCGTAGTACCGGACGAGTTCGAGTTTGCTGACGCCGCTCGTAGGGTCAACGACCCGCTCGGGATGCGTCACCTTTACCTGCGAGAGAGGAGCAGGCTTCAGCGCTTCCCCGGTTTCACGGACTACGCGGTGCGCGGACTTATCAACACGCAAGCCCTTGAAGGAAGCCTGCCGGACAACGCCTTCATCTGTCCACTCCGCAAACTCAATCTCGGCGACCAGCTTTGGATGTACCCAACGTTCAGCGCCGGCGGCACGCCTGGACCAGCGTCCTGGCTTTGATACGACGACGTCGAACGGGCTTGTATCGCGTTCCAGAGGAAGTAGTCGCTGCCAGAGGTCCCTGCCTGTTCGAGCGTTCCAGCCAGTGCCCACGCTACCCGCGTCGTGAAGCTTTTTGCCTACGTAGTAGCCGAGCAGCAAACTGCCGACTTCGCCTTCCTTACCGCCCCTGGCGGTGAAGCCACAGATAACAAGCTCCTGCCTCAACCGGCATTTCGCTTTTAGCCAGGTTTCGGTCCGTCCGGACTCATATCGGGCGTCGCGACGCTTCAGCATCAGCCCCTCGAGTCCCAGTCCGGCTGCGGCCTCAAACATCTGCACGATTGGTGCGTCAAAATCCTGGCTGAAGCGTATGCGGTCGCTATCCTTCTCAAGAAGCTGTGCCAGTCGCGCGCGCCTCGCCCATAATGGGACGCCCGTCAGGTCATTCCCGTCACAGTACGGCAGGTCGAACAGGAAATAGACGATTTCGTCATTCGCTGCGCCATCTATCGCAGTCTGTAAAGCACCGAAATCCGGCAGCCCGTCCCTTAGCACGACTATCTCGCCGTCCAGCCATCCACTCGAGAGGGGAAGCTTCGCGACTTCAGTCGCCAGCGTCGCGAGTTTCTTCGTCCAGTCGTGGCCGCCGCTTGTGAATAACCGTACCCGCCCCTTGTCGACCCGGGCGAGCATCCGGTAACCATCCAGCTTTGATTCGATTATCCAGTCGCCGGTTGTAGGTAGCGACGAGGTCAGGGTCGCGCGCTGCGGTTCGAGTTTTGCAGGTAGCGGCGCGCTGACTGCGGCCGACACGTCTATCGACGGCAGAGTGTCAGGCGCGGGCCGGGCGACTTTCGGCTCGCGCTCTTCGACGAGACCTAGCGGTTTTGTCGTGACGCTGTCGGGCAGCGCCTTAATGACGTCATACTCAGATAGCGCTTGCGCCCACTCGTCGCGCTTCTTGAACAGCATCCACTGGTCCTGGCTGTCCTCCGGCTTCGATATGCGGACAAGCTCCCATAAGCCGGCCAGCTTTTCGCCATGGAGGTGGAAGACCAGCTTGCCGGCCTTCATTGCCTTTCGAGGGTCCCCGACAGGCTCCCACGTCCCACGGTCCCACACAATCACCGTACCGGCTCCATACTGCTTGGGTGGGATTGTCCCTTCGAATGTTTCATATTCGACCGGGTGGTCCTCCCACGTGGACGGCTATTCTCTTTTCTCTCGGGTCGTAGCATGGGCCTTGGGTACCGCCCAGGAAACCAGCACACCGTCGAGTTCCAGGCGGAAGTCGTAATGCAGGCGGCTCGCCCAATGCTTCTGGATGACGAAACTGAGCTGCACTGGGCGACGGGTCGCTCGTCTCGCAGGCGCGGGTTCGGGTGTATGCCCGAAGTCTCGCATCTTCCTGTAACGGCTTAGGGTTGGAGATTGCGAACCGCGTGCTGTAGCCATTGAGCAGTCTAACCAGGAGCCGCGTTGTGGACGATGCCCGACTCTCTGTCGGGCGCACACTACATCTCGCGCGATATCCGGCCTGTCATGCGGTACGAATCGCGCGGGAACTACTCGACGCGAAAGCCTGCAACTGACCGCAGGTCGACGTCGGGTTGCCAAGGTGAGCGCAGCCTAACTTCGAGCTTCTGTGCCCTGGAGCTCACCGTGATTGTGAAAATGCGTTGCCGCGTACTTCAGTTCGAAGTCCGTGCCTTTGCCGCTACGCGTTGGTGGAAAGTGTTCACCCTCGACGCACGTCACCTCGAACGTGTCTTTGCCACCGTCGTGCACCACTGAGTGAGGCCTGTGACTTCACTATTTCGCCCGGCTTGTAGGTATTGTCGCCTGCCATCGCCGCTCCTTATTTGGTGATGGAGACACTACGCACAGCAAATGACGTTCCGGGTTCCTTGACACGTGCATGTCACAACGCATGGCAGACGTCATTGCACGAAAACCTGTATGAATGTACAGTGTCTGGCAGGGTGTTTTCGGGACGGCGACCGGCCAAGTTTCCCGGAGCAAAGACGCAGTCGTTCGGCGTGGACCAAGCGGCGAGCCTTCCCATGCCGGGATTGCGACGTTTGCGGCGCAGGGTTAATCGGCGCTCGGCGAGTTCGCGTCGTTGGGTCGTCGAGTCCGTTGCCTTCGAATGCTTGGGGCGCGTTAGCGAAACCATTCTGGAGGCCACTAAGCAAGGGGAAAGCGTGCGAAAACTTGGACTTGCGTTGCTGACCGCGGCGCTTACGCCGACTGCTTTCGGAGCCGGCATATATTCGGAAGTCTGGAATCCGCCGGAGGCGCGCGCGACGGCGCCACACAGGGCGACTGCTCTGCACAAGCTCGCCGTGCGGCGGTACGTGGCTTTGCATGCGAAGAAGGTGAATTCGCGGCGCACATCGGCGCCTGCATCAAAGCTCGTCGCGAAACAAGGCAATGTGCCAAAGTCTTTGCCTAAAGACGAACCGGACGTGTCTGAAATCCCGCGGCAAGTCACACCGGAGGGCAACGTCCTTCGCGTGAGAGGCCACGCGCTATCCGCTCACGTCGTGCGCTAATGCAATCGCAGAGCTACCACGGGTATCAAGTGTGGGGACACTCAATCGTTGAGCTCGAGGGCGAGTTTCAGCGAGAACGATATGCGGCTAGCGGAACCATCACCCTTCGCGGCAAGCTTGTCCATGCTTCAGGTGTCCTTGGCCATTATGAAAGTGAGGAGGACGCTGAGCTTGCAGGGTTGGATTGGGCTTGTGCGTGGGTCGATGCTCATAGCTAGAGCCATCAACTGCTCAGCGTTGCAGCAATGTGTTGAGCCGGGCCAAGGTGGTTCCTTCTTTCCCTGCGCATGAGGCTTCCTTCGAGCATCCGCAGGATGCGGTCGCCCATCCCTAAAAAGAGTCCCATCCATTGAATGGCTTTAATGTCTACGAGACGCTTCGATGATACGAATTGGATTTGCCCCCGTACCTCCGGACACCGCCTCACACTTGAGTTGATAAATCGTTCCTGCGCCTGAACTCGCGTGGCGAGCGGTACTTCAATGCGCTATGAGGGTGGTGCTCGTTGTAATGCTCGAACGCGACGGCGAGATTTTGCGCCGCAGTCGCTGCGTCGGGCTTTGGCATGAAGGCGACGTAATCACGCTTCATCGTCTTCACGAAGCTTTCTGCCATGCCGTTACTTTGCGGGCTGCAGACAGGTGTGGTCAATGGCTTCAGGCCAATGCCAGACGCGAAGGTCCTGGTCTTTTCCGCCGTGTAGCCCGAGCCATTGTCCGTCAGCCATTCG
>NZ_CAJHCR010000022.1 GCF_904848585.1 Paraburkholderia kirstenboschensis | reverse complement strand
ACCGTTGGTCGAATCACCCGAGATGTTCGTCGAGCCGTTACCCGAGGTGTTGATCGAACCGTTCGGATCGACGATCACGCCCGTGCCATTCGTGCTGTTGCCCGAGATGTTCGCCGTGCCGTTGTCCGTCACGTTCACATTGCCGTCGATGACCGCGCCGTTGCCGTTCGTCGAGTTGCCCGAGATGTCGGCCGCGCCGTTGCCCGAGATGTTGATCGAACCGTTCGGATCGACGATCACACCCGAACCATTGGTCGAGCCACCGGAGATGTTCGCCGTGCCGTTGTCGGTCACGTTCACATTACCGTCGATGACCGCGCCGTTGCCGTTCGTCGAGTTGCCCGAGATGTCGGCCGCGCCGTTGCCCGAGATGTTGATCGAACCGTTCGGATCCACCACCACGCCCGAACCATTGGCCGAGTTACCGGAGATGTTCGCCGTGCCGTTATCCGTCACGTTCACATTGCCGTCGATGACCGCACCGTTGCCGTTAGCCGAGTTACCCGAGATGTCAGCCGCGCCATTGCCCGAGATGTTGACCGAGCCATTCGGATCGACGATCACGCCCGAACCGTTGGTCGAGCCACCGGAGATGTTAGCCGTGCCGTTGTCCGTCACGTTCACGTCACCAGCAATGACCGCACCGTTGCCGTTCGTCGAGTTGCCGGAGATGTCAGCCGCGCCATTGCCCGAGATGTTGACCGAGCCATTCGGATCGACTATCACACCCGAACCATTGGTCGACCCACCGGAAATGTTCGCCGTGCCGTTGTCCGTCACGTTCACATTGCCGTTGATGACCGCGCCATTGCCGTTGGTCGAGTTGCCCGAGATGTCAGTTGCGCCATTGCCCGAGATATTGATCGAACCGTTCGGATCGACCACCACACCCGAACCATTGGTCGAGTTGCCGGAGATGTTCGCCGTGCCGTTGTCCGTCACGTTCACATTGCCGTCGATGACCGCGCCGTTGCCGTTCGTCGAGTTGCCCGAGATATCAGCCGCGCCGTTGCCCGAGACGTTGATCGAACCGTTCGGATCCACCACCACGCCCGAACCATTGGTCGAGCCACCGGAAATGTTCGCCGTGCCGTTGTCCGTCACGTTCACATCACCAGCGATGACCGCGCCGTTGCCGTTCGTCGAGTTGCCCGAGATGTCAGCCGCGCCGTTGCCCGAGATGTTGATCGAACCATTCGGATCGACCACCACGCCCGAACCATTGGTCGAGCCACCGGAGATGTTCGCCGTGCCGTTGTCCGTCACGTTCACATTGCCGTCGATGACCGCGCCGTTGCCATTCGTCGAGTTGCCCGAGATGTCAGCCGCGCCATTGCCCGAAATATTGATCGAACCATTCGGATCGACGATCACACCCGAACCATTGGTCGAGCCACCGGAAATGTTCGCCGTGCCGTTGTCCGTCACGTTCACATCACCAGCGATGACCGCGCCGTTGCCGTTCGTCGAGTTGCCCGAGATATCAGCCGCGCCGTTGCCCGAGATGTTGATCGAGCCATTCGGATCGACCACCACACCCGAACCATTGGCCGAGCCACCGGAAATGTTCGCCGTACCGTTGTCCGTCACGTTCACATTGCCGTCGATGACCGCGCCATTGCCGTTCGTCGAGTTACCCGAAATATTAGCCGCGCCATTGCCCGAGATATTGATAGAGCCATTTGGATCAAGCACCACACCCGAACCATTGGTCGAGTCGCCGGTGATGTTGATTGAGCCATTGCCTGACGCTCTCACTGACCCGTTGACATCGGCTGCCGTGCCATTGGTCGACGCGCCGGAAATGTTCACCTTGCCGTCATCCTCGACCGCGATATTGCTATTTTGAACAACGCCGGTTCCATTGACTGAGTTTCCGGATATATCCAGACGACCATTATCTGACACGCACGACGAATCGTTCAGGACAACACCGTTACCATTCGTTGAGTTGCCGGTGATAGTCGCGGAGCCATTGCCCGAAATGTTCAGCGTACTGCCGGGCTGATCATAAACAACGCCGCCTCCCGAGTTCGAAACGCCAACCACAGAAAAGCTGCCGCTATCTGTCACGTTGTTGCCAACTCTCAACTGAACCCCATTGCCAGTATTGGACACCCCATCAACTTCAGTCGTCCCACTGCCGCTTGTGTTCACTTGGTAGATCCACGCTCCCACACCAGTATTCGAGACGCCATCGAACTTAAGCGAGCCGTTCTGCGTTACATTGACGCTTCCCCCCATAATCCCAAAGTAACTGTCAGATTTACCAATGATCGTCGCAGACGCGTTGCCGGCAATACCGTTGCTGCCCTGCATCCAGACGCCAGCTTGACTCTTTGACGTTCCGTTTGCGACGAGCTGTGCCTGGTCTTTCAGGTTGAGGCCGGTCGAAAAAAGGATACCTTGGCCGACTGTAGAGGTACCCGAAATATTGACCAATGCATTATCGGAGAACGACAGATTTGCCGAACTTGAGACACCCTGGGCTCCCGCAGAACTGCCTGCAATGTTCAGCTTGGCGTGCTGGCTGACCGCCATGCTGCCGGTTTGCAACTGAACGCCGACACCGGTATTTGACGAGCCCGTCACCGTAAGCGTGCCGTTGCCGACTTCCGTGAAGTTGCCTGCGAAGATTACACCGGAGCCCGTGTTGGCCACGCCCGTAATCGAACCACCACCGACATTCAACACTGTGCCGCTTAACGCGAGGCCATTGCCGCTGGCCTGACCGCTAACGTCCCCATGCGCCGTCAGATTGCCGCCATTCAGATCGATGGTGCCGCTCTGCTGGTACACCGTCCCGGTGTGGTTGCCGCCAATATCGGCCGCCAGATTCAGGTTCAGCGCGTTCGACGTCGACGTGATATTGCCGTTCAGCGTGATGCTGCCATTCGCCGCCAGCGTCAGATTCGCCGCTGCGCCGCCCGTCTTCGTGATGTCTGCGCCCGCCTGCTGCACGATATTGCCCGTCGCCGTACCCGAGCTCGCCGTCGTGATCGTCACGTCTGTGCCCGCGTTCAGCGCGCCGCTGATCGCACCGTTGTTCACCGTCGCGCTGTTGGTCGACGGCGTGAACGTGCCGTTCGCGCTCGTTTCGTTGGCGGTTGCACCCGTGCTGATCGTCACATTCGTCGGATCGATCAGCCACTGGCCAGCCTTGCCTTCCGGCGCCGCCGCGCTCACTGCGCCTTCTACGTTCAGGTTATGACCCGACGTCTCGACGAAGCCGCCATTGCCATGGGCCGAGTCGGCCTTGATCGTTGCGCCCGCATCGACCTGCGTGTAGTTCGCGAAGTTCACGCCGTCCTGCAGCATGCCTTGCGCCTGCGTGCCCGCCAGCTGATGCAGGCTGTCACCGCCGATGATGACCTTGCCGCCAGCCGCATCGCCGCTCACGTCGACGCTCGCATTGCCGAACACACCTACGCGGTCGCCCGACAGCACCACCGTGCCGCCCGCGCCCGTTGCGTTCGATGCATCGATCTTGCCCGTCACCGCCACGTCGCCCGTGTTGCCCGCATCGGCGACAACCGTGCCTGCGCGCACCACGCCCGACAGATTCACCACCGTGTTCAGCAGCGTGTTGCTGCCGCGCGCCGTCAGCAGCACCGAGCCGTTTTCGGCCTTGATGTTGCCGCTGTTTTCCACCAGCGCATTCGCCGACGCGTTCGTCAGCGTCAGCTGGATGCCCTGGCCGTTAGGCAGCGCGACCATCGCGCTGTCGCCCGCGGCGAGCGCGACCTGGCCGCCTTGCGCCGTCGTGATCGTGCCGCTGTTGCGCACCTGGTCGCCCATCATGACCACGTAGCCTTGCGCCTGGATCGAACCGTCGTTGACCACGCTTGCGTTCGTGCCCGTCGACTTCAGCGACAGCGGGCCGCCTGCCATGAACGAGTTCGTGTCGACCGATTTCGTCGTCGCCAGCAGCGAGCCGACGTTGACCACCGAGCCCTTGCTGAACAGCACGCCGTTCGCGTTCTGGATCAGCACCTGGCCGTTGGCCAGCAGCGAACCCTGGATGTTCGACGGGATGCCGCCCGTCACGCGGTTCAGCGCCTGCGCCTGGGCGTTCGGCTGATTGAACTGCACCGTGTTGCCCGTGCCGACGTTAAACGAGTTCCAGTCGATCACGGTACGTTGCGTACCCTGATTGATGGTCATCGTGTTCGGGTTGGTTTGCGAGATGCTTGCCTGACCGGCCATCACCTGGCCGTTGGTCGGCAGCGACTGTGCACGACCCACCGACGGCTGCAGCGCAACGAGCGCCACGGCCACCGCGGTCATTGTGGAGACGACGCCCAGTTCGCGGCCCGAAGGACCGACGCCGGCGCTTTCGCCAGCCTGCTTACCTTGACTCGCCACGTTCTCCGCAACAGCGACGAGCATGCCGAGACGTTTGCTAAATACCCGGCGGAACCGATTCTTGTTCATGAAAGACTCACAATTAAGTTGGACACACGACAACCGCACACTGCGGCTCGCACATTCAGCGAAGCGGGGCTAGGGGCCGTCGTGCTTTGCTAATGTTCGAGATTCAGAATATGAGATGCGTCCAACGGACAGAATCAGACAAGGATTAAAAACGCCTTAGGAATAAGGCGCTTCTGCAGACGAACTCGGAGGCGGTACGGCGCGCCGAAGGCTGGGAAATGGGCTCGCCGTATGAGTTGCCCCCCAGTCGAAGAAAAGGAAAACGCCGTGACGTGCTTGCGCGATGCGCGCAGCGCAGTAAAAGAAGGTGCCGAGCGAGTCCGCCGATGTCAGCGACGAGAACTGCCGCACACGGACAAGCGCGGCCAATTTGCCGCATGAAAATTCAGAGTAGTCTTAATCGACAAAGCACCGGCGCGCGTCGCCTCGAATCGGCGTGACACGGAAGCGACTGGAAATTTGAGAGCTCTGCAAAGTCAGCGAATGCACTGGAAGCGTTCAAGCTCCGTGGCACTCACACTTGCATCTGCGCGGCGGGGAATGCCGCGTCTTTGAAAGTGAAGCAACTACGTGGTCGTCACACGAAACGCGGCGCCGCGTCACGTTGCAAAGCGCCCGAATGATTAGTCATCCGAACGCTTCACGTGTATCAAAACATCAAAACGGCTTGATCACCACCAACGCCACGGCAGCCAGCATCCCGAGCACGGGCAGTTCGTTGAACATCCGATACCACTTGTGCGTGCGGCGATTTTCTCCGCGCTCGAACGTTCGCAGCAGCACGCCACAGTAAGCGTGATAAATCACCAGCAGCACGACGACGCCGACCTTCGCGTGAATCCACCCCTGCCCTTGTCCGATTCCGACGACGAGCCAAAGCCACAGCCCGCAAATCAGCGCCGGCACCGCGATGAACGACATGAAGCGGAACAGCTTGCGCGCCATGAGCAGGAGACGCTTGACTGCGGCCGGCTCGGTTTCCATTGCCAGGTTGACGAAGATGCGCGGCAAATAGAACAGGCCGGCGAACCAGGAAGCGACCAGAACGATATGAAACGTCTTGATCCAGAGCATCGGAGAGTCCTTGCGGTGCGGGTTGATTTTTATAAAGCGCGTCTTGCAGAACGCGCATTGTGACGAGCGGCGGCAATCATGGCGGTCATGCACCGCAACGCAAAGTGACCGGTCGCCGCAGCAACAAAAAGACGTGAAGAAACAGGAAGGCCAACACAGGCAGTCGTACGTGGCCGCGTTGCACGGCCACGTATTCCATCGGATTCGCGCTATTGGCGCCCTTCGCCATGCCCGAGCACGACATATTTCAGCGACGTCAGCCCTTCCAATCCAACCGGGCCGCGCGCATGAAGCTTGTCGTTGGAGATGCCGATTTCTGCGCCGAGTCCGAACTCGAAGCCATCGGCGAAACGGGTTGACGCATTCACCATCACGCTTGCCGAATCGACCTCGCGCAAAAAGCGCATGGCGCGGTCGTGGTCTTCCGTGACGATCGCGTCGGTATGTTGCGAGCTGTACGTGTTGATGTGCTCGATCGCCGCGTCCAGATCGTCGACCACTTTGATCGCGAGCACCGGCGCGAGGTATTCGGTGCGCCAGTCTTCTTCCGTTGCATCGACGAGCGGTCCCACGCCCGCGTCGGCCAGCACGGCACGCGCCGCCGCGTCCACGCGCAATTCGACTTCCTTTTCGCGATACAGCTTGCCAAGCGGCGGCAACACTTCCGCTGCAATGCCGCGCGCGACCAGCAGCGTCTCCATCGTGTTGCACGTGCCGTAGCGGTGCGTTTTGGCGTTATCGCACACGGTCAGCGCCTTCGTCAGATCCGCGCGATCGTCCACGTACACGTGGCAGATGCCGTCGAGGTGCTTGATCATCGGCACGCGCGCTTCGTTCATCAGCCGCTCGATCAGGCTCTTGCCGCCGCGCGGCACGATCACGTCGACATATTCGGTCATTGTGATCAGTTTGCCGACGGCCGCGCGGTCCGAGGTCGCCACCACCTGCACGGCGTCCTGCGGCAAACCGGCGGCCTCGAGGCCTTCGCCGATCAGCTTCGCGAGCGCCGTGTTGCATTCAAGCGCTTCGGAACCGCCGCGCAGGATCGTGGCGTTGCCCGACTTCAGGCAGAGCGCGGCGGCGTCGATCGTCACGTTGGGACGCGATTCGTAGATGATGCCGATCACGCCGAGCGGCACGCGCATCTGCCCGACCTGAATGCCGCTTGGCCGGTACTTCAAGTTGCTGATCTCGCCGATCGGGTCCGCAAGCGCCGCGACCTGGCGCAAGCCTTCGACCATCGTTTTGAGCGCTTTGTCCGACAAGGTCAGCCGGTCGATGAAAGCCGCGTCGTGACCTTTTTCGCGAGCGCGCGCGAGGTCGCGCGCATTGGCTTCCTTGAGCAACGCGGCGTCGCGCTCGATGCCTTCGGCCACCGCCGCGAGCGCGGCATTCTTCGCGGCCGTCGACGCCCGCGCCATCGCACGCGATGCCTGGCGGGCGCGGCGGCCGAGGTCGGTCATGTACTGGTCGATATCCATGGTGATTCTCGTGGTGTCGCGCACGTCGGCGTGCGACGGTCAGGCTGATTAGCGAAAGATTCAAAGATTGTAAGTCGGGCCCCGGCGCTCTGCTTGCCACCGCGGACGGCGCTATATATCGCGCCGATGCAGCCGATGCTTGAACCCGCTAAGCCCCGCAGGCTTTCAGGCGAACTCGCGATCAGCGCGGCTTGCTCATTCACCTGAGCGCTGGCGCCTATGGTTCCGCGTTGGCCCCATGCCCACCAGACCGTCAGCCAGGCTGGGTTGCCGGATCACGCTGGCCTTCGCGCCCCGGCAGCGGCTCCGGCCCGAGGTCGAGGCACAGGAGCCGCCGGCGTTTTCGGCGAAGCCACCGACATCGCCAGTTCGAACAGGCCGTCCCACGGATCAGGCGGCGGATCGTTGCGATGATTGCCCGGCGTGCCGCCCGACAGCCCCTTCACCTGTCTGTCGAGCCGCGCCGCGAGCGCCAGCGACTTCTCCAGCGCCGCCTCGGTGACACGCGACAACGCCGGCCCGATCAACCGCTCGCGCGGCCCCCACACGCGGTTTTCGCGCACCAGCACGGCGAGCGGCTTGCCGGCCGCGACGCCGCGCTTGATACGCAAAAGCGTACGCAATTCTTCAACGACCGCCCACAACACGAGCACAGTGGCCTCGCCTTCGCCGCGCAGCCCGTCGAGCATGCGCGACAGACGGCCCACGTCGCCCGCGAGCATCGCCTCGTTCAGCTTGAACACGTCGTAACGCGCGACGTTGAGCACCGCGTCGTGAATCTGCTCGAAGCTCAACGAGCCGGCTGGATACAGCAAGCCCAGCTTCTGGATTTCCTGATGCGCCGCGAGCAGGTTGCCTTCGACACGCTCAGCGATAAACGCGAGCGCGCGACGCCCTTCTTCTCCGGCCGCAACCCGCTGACCTTGCGCCGCGAGCCGCTGGCCCACCCAGTTCGGCAACTGCGCGCGCTCGACCGGATCGATTTTCAGCGCGACGCCCGCGTCGGCAAGGGCCGTGAACCAAGCGGATTTCTGCGTGGCCGCGTCGAGCCGCGGCAGCGTGACCATGGTCAACACGTCGTCATTGACGGCAGCCGCAAGCGCTTTCAGCGCATCCGCGCCTTCCTTGCCGGGCTTGCCCGACGGAATGCGCAGTTCGACCAGTTGACGGTCACCGAACAGCGACATCGACTGACTCGCGCCCAACAGCGAACTCCAGTCGAAACCGCGCTCCACGGTGAACACCGAGCGATCCGTGAAGCCCGCCGCGCGGGCCGCCCCGCGAATCCGGTCGCACGCTTCCTGCGCGAGCAGGTGCTCGTCGCCGTACACGACGTACAGTCCGGCGAGTCCCTTGGCGAGATGCGCTTCGAGCGCGTCAAGTCGCAGTTGCATGGCTATGTCTACCTCAGATCCCGTCGACGCCGACGCTCACAGCGGCGGCGGCGGCAAAGGCGCGCGCGGCACGATGGCCGGCACTTGCTGGCCCGGCGCCGGATGCAACGAACGCACGCTCGAAAGACGGCGCGTGAGCTGGTCGACCGCGTCGTTTTCCATATCGGCGAAGAGGATGTCCGACTCCGCGGCTTTCGCTTGCGAGTACTTGTCGCTATAGGTCATCGCGCGGTTCAGTGCGATCACGCTCGGCGGAATCAGCACCGTGCCGTCCTTGCCGATCAGCGAGTAGTTCATGGAGAGATTCAATTGATACTCTTCGACGACGCCCAGTGAGTTCAGCGTCAGCGTGCTGTAGCCGCGGCCTTCGGTAATCTGCAAGGTAGCGTCCGCGCTGGTCACCGAGTTGACCACCACCGTGTCGCTGCCGCCTTGCACCATGCGCGCGAGCCGCGCATTCGCCGATGGCGATCCGCCTGCCACGAACAGGCGCTTGAATGCATAGTCCTGCTGGCCGCGCAACTGGAAGCCGCACGCGGACAACATCAATACGCTGCATGCGAGCGTCAAAAAAAACGATCTGCGAGTCACATTGGCTCCTGGTTCGCAGTGGGTTCCCGGCGAGAGACACGCGCCGCCGCACGCGACAGCGCCATGCCTGTTGACAGATGCTGCTGGATCGTCAAACGACCACGTTCACGAGGCGGCCCGGCACCACGACAATCTTCTTGGGCGCCTTGCCTTCGCTGAACTTCGCGACCATTTCGTGCGCGGCCGCCAACTGCTCGATCGATTCGCGCGACGCGTCTTTCGCCACCGTCAGCGCGCCGCGCACCTTGCCATTCACCTGCAGCACGAGCTCGATCTCCGATTGCTCGAGCGCTTTCTCGTCGACCTTCGGCCACGGCGCGTCGAGCAGCGAACCGAACTCGTCGGCGTAACCGAGTTCCTGCCACAACTGGAACGTGAGGTGCGGCACGACCGGATACAGCACGCGCAGCATCACACCATAAGTTTCGCGCAACACAGCCGGCTGCGCGCCCTTTGCGCTGTCGAGCGCGTTGAGCATTTTCATCGCGGCCGACACGACCGTGTTGTACTGCAAGCGCTGGTAGTCGAAGTCGGCCTGCTTGAGCACGCTGTAGATTTCGCGGCGCAGCAGTTTGTCGGCGTCGGCGAGTTGCGCGGCGTCGAACTGGCCGCCCGCGCGCAGCGCGGCTTCGTTCGCGTGACCGAAGCTCCACACGCGACGCAGGAAGCGGCTCGCGCCTTCCACGCCCGAGCCCGACCACTCCAGTTGCTGCTCGGGCGGTGCGGCGAACATGACGAACAGACGCGCGGTGTCCGCGCCGTGCTGGTCGATCAGCGATTGCGGATCGACGCCGTTGTTCTTCGACTTCGACATCTTCTCGACGCCGCCCAGCACGACCGGCTGGCCGTCCGAGTTCAGCACGGCACCGACCGGGCGGCCCTTGTCGTCGAACGAAACTGTGACGTCGACCGGGTTGTACCAGGTTTTCTTGCCCGTAGCGTCTTCGCGATAGTAGGTTTCGTTGAGCACCATGCCCTGCGTGAGCAGGTTTTTCGCCGGCTCACCGAATTTGACGAGACCGAGGTCGCGCATCACCTTCGCCCAGAAGCGCGAGTACAACAGGTGCAGAATCGCGTGCTCGATGCCGCCGATGTACTGGTCCATCGGCGCCCAGTAGTCGGTGCGCTCGTCGACCATGGTCTTTGCGTCCGGCGATGCGTAGCGGTAGAAGTACCACGACGAATCGACGAACGTGTCCATCGTGTCCGTCTCGCGCTTGGCCGCGCTGCCACAGGTCGGGCAGGTGCAGTTCACGAACGCTTCGGACTTCGCAAGGGGGTTGCCCGTGCCGTCCGGCACGAGGTCCTCGGGCAGCACGACGGGCAGGTCTTTTTCCGGCACCGGCACGTCCCCGCACTTCGGGCAGTGGATGATCGGAATCGGCGTGCCCCAGTAACGCTGGCGCGACACGCCCCAGTCACGCAGACGCCACGTGATCTGCTTGTCGCCCAAGCCCAGCGCCTTCAGGTCGGCGGCGATCGCGTCCACTGCCTGTTCGTAGTTCAGGCCGTCGTACTTGCCGCTGTTGACGAGCGTACCGCTCTTCTCGCCGTACCAATCTGCCCAAGCCTGCGTGGAAAATTCCTTGCCTTCGACCGCCACCACCTGCTTGATCGGCAGACCGTATTTCTTTGCGAACGCGAAATCGCGCTCGTCGTGCGCCGGCACACCCATCACCGCGCCTTCGCCATAAGTCATCAGCACGTAGTTGCCGATCCACACTTCGACCTGCTCCTGCGTGAGCGGATGCTTGACGAAAAAGCCGGTGGCCATGCCCTTCTTTTCCATCGTTGCGACGTCGGCTTCGGCCACGCCGCCGCGCTTGCATTCGTCGATGAAAGCCTGCAGTTCCGGCTTGTCTCGCGCGAGACGCGTGGCGAGCGGATGCTCGGCCGCCACCGCGCAGAAGGTCACGCCCATGATCGTGTCGGCGCGCGTAGTGAATACACGCAACAGCTTCTGTTCGCCGTCGATTTCATACGGGAAACCGAAGTTCACACCGAAGCTCTTGCCGATCCAGTTCTGCTGCATGATCTTCACGCGCTCGGGCCAGCCGAGGCCTTCCAGATCGTTCAGCAACTCGTCGGCGTACTGCGTGATGCGCATGTAGTACATCGGGATTTCGCGCTTTTCGACGAGCGCGCCCGAGCGCCAGCCGCGACCGTCGATCACCTGCTCGTTCGCGAGCACCGTTTGATCGACCGGGTCCCAGTTGACGGTGCCGGTTTTCTTGTACGCGATGCCCTTTTCCAGCATCTTCAGGAAGAGCCACTGGTTCCACTTGTAGTAGTCAGGGCTGCAGGTGGCGACTTCGCGCGACCAGTCGATGGCGAGTCCCATCGACTGCATCTGCTTTTTCATGTAAGCGATGTTGTCGTAGGTCCACTTTGCCGGCGGCACGTTGTTGGCCATCGCGGCGTTTTCCGCCGGCATGCCGAACGCGTCCCAACCCATCGGCATCAGCGCGTTGTAGCCGTTCATCCGCTGATAGCGGTACATCACGTCGTTGATCGTGTAGTTGCGCACGTGCCCCATGTGCAGCTTGCCCGACGGATACGGCAGCATCGAGACGCAGTAGAACTTGGGCTTGTCGGTGGTTTCCGATGTCTTGTACGCGTCGATGGCGCGCCATTGCCCTTGCGCGGCGGATTCGACGTCGGAGGGAACGTATTTTTCGTGCATGGTGTGATGGGATCGCTGGGTTCGGTGCTTCCGCACCGGCCGCTTGGTGCTTTTGCTGGATGAAATGGCGTCGTTCCCCGTACTGCGGGGAAAGGGCTGATTATACCGTTCGCGGACGGCTGCGCCGCTTGGCGAGCGCCCGCTTGCCTACTGCTGCGCGCCCGGTGGGGGCGGCTCGGTCACAAAGCCGATTCGCTCGAGACCGGCCTGCTGCGCGGCGCCCATGACCTGCGCGATCACCTCGTAGCGCGTATTGCGCTCGGCGTGCAGATGGATTTCCGGCTGGTCGGCCTGCTTGCCGGCTTGCGCAAAGCGCCCGCGCATCTGCTCCAGCGTGATGACGCTGCCGTCCCAATACAGCTTGCCTGCGGCATCGATTGAAAGCGAAATGGTTTGCGCCGTTTCGCGTGCCGGCGCAGACGCGACCTTCGGCAGGTCGAGACGAATCGCGTGCGTGAATAAAGGCGCGGTAATGATAAAAATCACCAGCAGCACGAGCATCACGTCGATCAGCGGCGTCATGTTGATATCGGCCATCGGCGCGGCCGTCTGCTTTTTTTCGAGTCCGCCGAATGCCATGTCGCCTCCTTACGTCGTGACGCGCGCTCAGTGCTCCTAGTGCGCTTATTGCCCTTAGTGCCCTTGTGTTGCCCTTAGTGAGTCGTGGCCTGCGGACCGCGCACCGGCGCTTGCGGCTGGCCCACGGGCGCGCACACGTATGCATGCAGGTCGTGCGCGAAACCGTCGAGTTCCTCCGACAGCTGCCGCACGAGGCGCCCCAGCACGTTGTAGGCGAGCACTGCGGGAATCGCGACCACGAGACCGAAGGCCGTCATGATGAGCGCCTCGCCGACCGGGCCGGCGACGTTCTCGATTTGCGCCTGACCGCTCGCCGCAATGCTGCCGAGCGCGTGATAAATGCCCCAAACGGTACCGAGCAGGCCGACGAAAGGCGCCGTGCTGCCCACCGAAGCCAGCAGCACCTGACCGAATTCGAGCCGCCGCTGCGACGCATTGAGGGCCTGACGCAGCGCCCGGACCACACGCTCGCCGCGCTCGACGCGCGCAAGCAGCGCGCCGGGAATGTCGACTTCGGCTGCATGGAGCGCCGCTTCTGCCAGCGGCGCGAAAACGCGCTCGCGGTCGGCGCGCTTCAATGCGGCGACGCCTTCCGCCAAGGTCGGCGCCTGCCAGAAGCGCGCGACAGCGCGCGTCGCCTGACGTTTGGCGCGCACCAGCACCCAGGTCTTGACGATCAGAAAGCACCAGCTCGCAATCGACATCGCCAGCAGCACATAGGCGACGCCATGCGTGATCGCGTCGCTCGTTTGCAGGTAATGGATGATGCCGCTGCCGCCTGCCATCTGATTTCGCCGGGGAGAAGTGAGTTCGCGCGGGTAAGTAAGCCTTGCGCGTCGCGTTTAGCGCAGGCCGAGCACGTCTTGCATGTCGAAGAAACCGGTCTGATGGCCTTCGAGGAAACGCACGGCACGCAGCGCGCCCTGCGCATACGACAGGCGGCTCGCCGATTTGTGCGTGATTTCGATGCGCTCGCCGATGCCCGCGAACAGCACCGTATGGTCGCCGACGATATCGCCGCCGCGAATCGCCGAAAAGCCGATCGTGGACGGATCGCGTTCGCCGGTCACGCCTTCACGGCTATAGACCGCGCAGTCGTCGAGATTGCGTCCCAGAGCATTGGCGATCACTTCGCCCATCGTAAGCGCGGTGCCCGACGGCGCATCGACCTTGTGACGGTGATGCGCCTCGATGATCTCGATGTCGTAGCCGGTCGCGAAATGCTTCGCGGCGTACTCGAGCAGCTTGAGCGTGACGTTCACGCCCACGCTCATATTCGACGCGAACATGATCGCGATGTTGTCCGCCGCGGCGCGCAGTTGCGCCTTCTGCTCGTTGTCGAAGCCGGTCGTGCCGATCACCATTTTCACGTTGTGACGCTGCGCGGCTTCCAGGTGCACCAGCGTGCCCTCAGGGCGCGTGAAGTCGATCAGGTAGTCCGATTCGGCGAACACACGTTCGATGTCGTCGGTCAGCATCACGCCCGTCTGTTTGCCGAGAAAGGCGCCGGCGTCCTGACTGAGTTGCGGCGAACCCGCACGGTCGAGCGCGCCCGACAGCGTGGCGTCGGAATCGTTAAGAACGGTTTCGATGAGCATGCGGCCCATACGGCCCGATGCGCCAGCAATCGCAATTTTCATGGCTACGAGGGTTCGAAAGACACAGCCCGGCAGAAGCGGGCAAAAGCGGCGGCGGGCAGCACGCCCTCGCACCGCGCGCGACTGGAACAACAGAGAATCGGACGGCGCCGCGCGAAGCCGAAGCGACTTTGCAGTCGCACTTCAAGGCGGGCGATTGCGCAGCGGCCGTCTTAAAACAAGGACAGCGTTATTACTGGCTCGTTCCCGAAGTGGACGACGCGCCAAGCGGCGCGTTCGGCGTCGGGCCGCCGCTTTGCGAGCCCGTCGGTCCAACCGGATTGTCTTGCGACGACGGCGATTGCGGCGGCGGCGGACGGTGGAACTGGAACTGCGGCTGACCACCGGACGTCGGGCCTTGCGGCGGTATGCCGCCGGCATTCGCGGTCGGAGCCGTTGAGCGCACCGACGACCGTGTATTGCGCGACGGCGCTTGCACCGCATTCGTCGCACGATTCGCGGCTTGGGCGGCTTCAGCGTTCGCGTCGGTGGACGGCGCGGCCGCTGCGGCTGCACCTTCGACGGACGGCGAACGCGCGGTGTCGACCGTGACCGGCGCCGTGGCTACCGGCGCGCTTGCCGCGCCCGTGCTGCTCGCTACGTTCGCCGCGGCGGCCTTCTTACCGCGCTTGTCACCGTCGATCTCGGCGAGCAATTCGAGGTTGGACGGCAGGTCTTCACCGCCGCTCCAGCTGGCGACGCGATCGCCCGCGAAGATGACCACGAAGTCGCGCTGCTGCACGACGTTGGTCGAGCCGCGCTTGAAATAGAACACGTAGTCCCAGCGATCTGCGTGGAACATGTCGGCGAGGAGCGGCGTGCCCAGCAACTGACGCACCTGTGCGCGCGACAGACCGACCTGCATTTGCGCGGCGGCTTCTTTCGAAACGAAGTTGCCTTGCACAACGGTAATCCGGTACGGCGTGATGCTTTGAGCAACTCGCTGCGTGAGGCTGTCGTACGTGGAACATCCTGCAAGAATCGCGACAGCCGCAACAGCGGTCAAGGTACCCCGCATGCGGCTCCCCCGGTAGATCAGTTGAGATTTTGAAATCATTTCACTCACCGTGCGGGCCCGCTGACGAGCCGCGCGAGTTTCATTCCATCGAAGATGACCAGAACGGCAAAAACACATTACTATGAGAGCCCAGCATTGTACTCTAGGGATCCCTTGTCATGACCAATCCAACCGATCTCAAGAACATCGGGCTCAAGGCGACCCTTCCGCGCCTCAAAATCCTCGAGATTTTTCAGCACAGCCCGGTGCGTCACCTGACGGCCGAAGACGTATACCGCAACCTCCTGCACGAGGAACTCGATATCGGTCTTGCCACCGTCTATCGTGTGCTGACGCAATTCGAGCAGGCGGGCCTGCTGTCGCGCAGCAATTTCGAATCGGGCAAGGCGGTGTTCGAACTGAACGAAGGCTCGCATCACGACCACCTGGTGTGCCTCGATTGCGGGCTCGTCGAAGAATTCTTCGACTCGGAAATCGAGAGTCGTCAGCAGTCCATCGCGAAGGAACGCGGCTTCAAGCTGCAGGAACACGCACTGGCGCTCTACGGTGCCTGCACCAAGGAGAACTGCCCGCATCGCAAGCATTGACGCGGTGCCGGCCGTGTCGGGGGGCGCGGTCGAACGGTTAGAAATGAGCAGAAAAGGTGGCCCGGCCCGGTTGAATCGGCCGGGCCATTTTTTTCGTCGGGCGCATTTGGGAGAGAACGCCTTCATGCAACGCGTGCTGCCTTAGCTGCGTGAGTTTCTGCTGTCCGCGTACGCGGAGCACCGCGAGACTTCGCTGCGGCTGACAGAGGCGGGAGAACCCTTATCGGAAAAGCCTCGGCGCGGCAGCGTCTATTTCGGCGCTCTGCAGGCGTAAAAAAGCCGCTCCGAGGAGCGGCTTGCTTGCCGAACCGCGCTTAACCGAACCGCCGGCGTTGCAACGGCGGCGGCGGCCGGGAAAGCGAATACGCGGCTTACTTCGCGTTGGCGAGCGCCACGGCCGTGTCCAGCATGCGGTTCGAGAAGCCCCACTCGTTGTCATACCAGCTCGACACCTTCACGAGGCGGCCCGACACCTTGGTCAGCGTTGCGTCGAACGTCGACGAAGCCGGGTTGTGGTTGAAGTCGATCGAGACCAGCGGCGCGTCGTTATAGCCGAGGATGCCCTTCAGCGCGCCTTGCGACGCTTCCTTCATGATCGCGTTGACTTCTTCGACCGTCGTGTCGCGTGCGGCGATGAACGACAGATCGACCACCGACACGTTGATGGTCGGGACGCGAATCGCATAGCCGTCCAGCTTGCCGTTCAGTTCCGGCAGCACCAGGCCGACAGCCGACGCAGCGCCCGTCTTGGTCGGGATCTGGCTGTGCGTGGCCGAGCGCGCGCGGCGCAGGTCTTCGTGGTACACGTCCGTCAGAACCTGGTCGTTCGTGTACGCGTGAATCGTCGTCATCAGGCCGTTCACGAGGCCGATCTTGTCGTTCAGCGGCTTGACGAGCGGCGCGAGGCAGTTCGTCGTGCACGATGCGTTCGAGATCACCGTGTCCGATGCCTTCAACACGTTGTGGTTCACGCCGTAGACGATCGTTGCGTCGACGTCCTTACCGCCCGGCGCCGAAATGATGACCTTCTTCGCGCCGCCCTTGATGTGCGCGCTCGCCTTTTCCTTGGTCGTGAAAAAGCCCGTGCATTCCATCACGACGTCGACGTTCAGCTCGCCCCACGGCAATTCAGCCGGGTTGCGGTTGGCCAGCACGCGGATCTTGTCGCCGTTGACAACCAGGTAGTCGCCGTCCACCGACACTTCGCCCGGGAACTTGCCGTGCGCGGTGTCGTATTGCGTCAGGTGAGCATTGGTCTTGGCATCGCCGAGATCGTTGATGGCGACGATTTCGATATCGTGCTTCTTGCCGTTTTCATAGAAGGCGCGCAGCGTGTTGCGGCCGATCCGGCCGTAGCCGTTGATTGCAACGCGAATCGTCATGATCTATCTCCTGATGACTAAAAAAATACGTCGATGTTCGTCTGACCGGCTGCGTTGCCGCGCGTTCATGCTCGTGCTTCACGCGCGCGGCAACGCTTTGCTTCAGATCAGCCGAGTGCGGCTTTTGCCGTCTCTACCACGTGCTCGACGGTGAAGCCGAAATGCTTGAACAGCACGCCAGCCGGGGCCGATTCGCCGAACGTGTCGATGCCGACCACGCCGCCTTCCAGACCCACATACTTGCGCCAGAAATCCGTCACACCCGCTTCGATCGCGACACGGCGCACGCCTTGCGGCAGCACGCGTTCGCGGTACTCGGCATCCTGCTTGTCGAACACCGTGGTGGACGGCATGGAGACGACGCGCGCCGCGATGCCCTCACGCGCCAGCGGCTCGACAGCCTTCAGCGCCAGTTCGACTTCCGAACCGGTGGCCATCAGGATGATTTTGCGCGCAACGATCTCGTCGTTCCAGTCGCGCAGCACATAACCGCCCTTGTCGATGTTGGCGATCTGGGCGTCCGTGCGCTCCGAGAACTGCAGGTTCTGACGGCTGAAAATCAGGCACGACGGGCCATGATGTTCGACCGCGTGAGTCCACGCCACCGCCGTTTCGACGGTATCCGCGGGACGCCACACCTGCAGATGCGGAATCAGCCGCAAGCTTGCTACGTGTTCGACCGACTGGTGAGTCGGGCCGTCTTCGCCGAGACCGATCGAGTCGTGCGTGAACACGAAAATGGACGGCGCCTTCATCAGCGCCGCAACGCGTAGCGCGTTGCGGCTGTAGTCGGAGAACGTCAGGAACGTGCCGCCGAAAGCCTTGAAGCCGCCGTGCAGCGCAATGCCGTTGATCGCGGCGCTCATGCCGAATTCGCGCACGCCGTAGTTGACGTAATTGCCCGCCGCGCGGCCTTCGCCGTTCACGCGGACCGGCTTCGCGGCCTTCCAGTTGGTCAGGTTCGAACCGGTCAGGTCGGCCGAGCCGCCGAGCAGTTCCGGCAGCACTGCCGACAATGCCTCGATGGCCTGCTGCGACGCTTTGCGCGTCGCAACCGTTTCGGCACGCTCGTTCGCGCCGGCGATGATCTCCTTCGCCTTTTCCTTCCAGTCGGCCGGCAGTTGCTTGCCCGTACGACGCTTGAATTCAGCCGCTTCTTGCGGATATTTCGCCGCGTAAGCCGCAAACGCCTTGTCCCAGTCGGATTCGAAACGCGCGCCCGCTTCCTTCGCGTCCCACGCTGCGTAGACTTCCTGCGGAATCACAAACGGCTCCCACTTCCAGCCGATGGCCTCACGCGTGGCGGCGATTTCCTTGTCGCCGAGCGGGGCGCCGTGCGAGTCGTGGCTGCCGGCCTTGGTCGGCGCGCCTTCACCAATCACGGTCTTGCAGCAGATCAGCGTGGGTTTGTCCGATTGCTTGGCCTTTTTGATCGCGGCGTCGACTGCGTCGACATCGTGGCCGACCACGTTCGGAATCACGTTCCAGCCGTACGCTTCGAAGCGCTTCGGCGTGTCGTCGTGGAACCAGTGCACCACTTCGCCGTCGATGGAGATGCCGTTGTCGTCGTAGAACGCGATCAGCTTGTTCAGCTTCAGCACGCCCGCGAGCGAACAGGCTTCATGCGAAATGCCTTCCATCAGGCAGCCGTCGCCGACGAACACATACGTGTGGTGGTCGACGATCTTCGCGTCGGGCTTGTTGAATTCGGTGGCGAGCAGCGACTCCGCGAGCGCCATGCCGACCGCGTTCGCCAGACCTTGGCCAAGCGGGCCGGTGGTCGTTTCGACGCCCGGCGTAATGCCGTATTCCGGGTGGCCCGGCGTCTTGGAATGCATCTGGCGGAAGTTCTTCAGTTCGCTGATCGGCAGGTCGTAGCCGGTCAGGTGCAGCAGCGAGTACAGCAGCATCGAACCGTGACCGTTCGACAGAACGAAACGGTCGCGGTCGGCCCATTGCGGGTTCTTCGGATTGTGGCGCAGATGGCGCGACCACAAGGCCACGCCGATTTCGGCCATGCCCATTGGCATGCCGGGGTGCCCGGAATTCGCTTGTTGAACGGCGTCCATGGACAGCGCGCGAATTGCGTTGGCCATCAAGGAAGTGGGTGCGGGAGACGGGGTCGTCATGTCGAGTCCGGAGACAGAGTCAAAAAGCGGTGCGCGCTTGAGGCCCGGAAGCTCGGCGGCCAGTCCGCTTCGGCGCACGGTGCGGCGCCGGAAGACGCGAAACGGGCAGAGCAAACGGACAAGGCTGAAAGCGTGCCATTCTAACAGAACGTTGCCTCGCTCCCTGTGCGCAAAGCCGCATGGCGGGCGCGGCCCGGTGCCTCCAGAGAGCCGCGGATTCGTCCCGCACAGCCGGGCGCGCGCGAGACCGCGCCGCGCGTCCCCCTTTACAATCTGGCAGCGGAAACCAACCCATTCACACTGGGCCAACTATCTTGAGCGCTACTTTGCTGTTCCACCCTAGTCCCGACGCTGTCTACGGATTTCCGAACGCGTCGCTGATCGCACGCGTCGATTCGCCGTATCAGCGCATCGAGGTGTGGGACACGCGCCAGCTCGGCCGGATCTTCACGCTGGACGGCCGTCCGATGACGTCGACCGGCGACGAGTTCATCTATCACGAGTGCATGGTGCATCCGGCGGCGCTGGCGCATCCGGCACCGAAAGCCGCGCTGGTACTAGGTGGAGGCGACGGCGGCGCCGCCCGGCAACTGCTTGCGCATCCGGGCATCGAAAGGATCGTGGTCGCCGAGCTCGACGAACAGGTGGTTCGCCTGACCCGCGAGCACATGCCCGAAGTACACGGCGGCGCATTCGACGATCCGCGCGTCGAACTCGTGATCGGCGATGCGGCGCATTTCGTGGCCGCGGCCGCGCAGGCACGGTCCGCGCAGTTCGATCTGATCGTATTCGATTTGACGCCGCCCGACTCGCCGGCGGCCGGCCTGTACACGACCGCCTTCTACCATCAGCTCAAGCGGGTGATGAGCGCGAACGCCGTGTTGTCCGTCCACCTTGGGTCGCCCTATTTCCACGCCGAGCGCATTGCCGGCCTGCTTGGCGATCTGCGCGGCGTGTTCGCAGTCGTGCGCACCATGAACACGTTCGTCCCGCTGTACGGCTCGTTGTGGATGATGGCGACCGCCAGCGACACGCTCGATCCTGCCGCATTAACCGCTGATATCGTGGCGGAGCGCCTCCTCGCGCGTCGAATCGACGCACGAAAGCACTATAGCCCTGCCGTGCATGCCGGACTCTTGACGGCATCACCGTCGGTGCAAGATAAACTAGGTCAATTCTTAAAGCCGTCAAGCTGACGCACGGGCAAAATGCACGCCTTCGCCGGAGCGCGCTATCTCCTCGCCGATACGCAACCCGTTGCCGGCGGCCCAGCACGCGCCCAATAACCCTAGATCTGGAGAACCCCATGACCGCCTCCCGCCCAGCCGGTGTGCCCTGGTTGACCCCGTATCTGACGGTACGGGACGCGCGAGCCGCTACTGCCTTCTACACCGCTGCGTTCGGCTTCGAATTGCGGGACAGCGTGCAGGACGACGGCGTCGTCATGCATGTCGAGATGACCTATCAAGGTCAGTTGATCGTGATGTTCGCGCCCGAAGGCGCGTTCGGCTCCGCCGCGAAAACACCCCGAAGCGCGGGCGCGATCGCACCGCAATCGTTTTATGTCTACGTCGACGATGTCGACACGATTTACGCCCGGGCGCTTGCCGCCGGCGCCAAATCGTTGAGCGAGCCGCAGGACCAGTTCTGGGGCGACCGCTTCGCCCAGGTCGAGGATCTGGACGGCTACCGTTGGGCGCTCGCTCGCCACCTTTCGTGAACTAATGAGTATTTTTCTGATGCCTCGCTTCTTCGTCGGTACGCCTCTTTCGCCCGACGACATCATGCAACTTCCCGATGACGTCGTACGGCACGTCCTCGTGCTGCGCTTGCAGACCGGTGACTCCATTGTGCTTTTCAACGGTGAGGGCGGTGAATACAGCGCCGAACTCGTCGCGATCGAACGCCGCACGGTCACCGTGAAGGTCGGCGAATTCCGCGACATCGAAGTCGAGCCGCCGTATCGGCTCACGCTCGCGCAGGGCATCGCAAGCGGCGACAAGATGGACTGGCTGATCGAAAAAGCCGTCGAACTCGGCGCGTCGAGCTTCGTGCCGTTGACCACCACGCGCAGCGTCGTGCGTCTGAACGGTGATCGCGCGCTTCGGCGGCATGCGCACTGGGAGGGCATCGTGCGGGCGTCGTGTGAGCAGTGCGGACGCAATCGTCTGCCGACAGTCACGCCGGTACGTGAAATCGCCACCTGGCTCGCCGCAATGCCACGCGTTCCCGCCGAAGACGAACTGCGCATCCTGTTGTCACCACGCGCGAGCATCCATTTTTCGGCGCTGCCGGCGACACCGCCGAAGGGCCCCGTCACCGTGCTGGTCGGCCCTGAAGGCGGCTTTTCCGCCGCGGAAGAAGCCGCCGCGACGGACCACGGATTTCAGGCGGTCGGGCTCGGACCGCGCGTGCTGCGCACGGAAACCGCCGGCATGGCGGTTCTGTCCGCACTCGCGGCTGGGTGGGGCGGCTGGTAAGGGACTGATTGCGCGTGTGCCTGGGTGGCGGTGGCGGTGGCTCCAATCCAGACCCGCCAAAAACAAAGGCCCGCCAGTTGGCGGGCCTTTGCGATTCCGGCTGTAATCGAGCTAAGAAGCCCGGCTCAAAGCATTCAGGCGAACGAATAAAAGACGCGGAACGCAACCTTGCGCTCGGCCCAGAATTCGGCTGCTTCGCGGAACACGTCGAGCAGCGTCTCTCGCCCTTCCTTGTCGAATTTCTGCGCGACGGGCAATTGCTCGAGCACGATCACGAAGCCAGGCTGGGCACCGGCCTTGTGGACCAGGTCGGTCAGGCAATCGTAGAGCGCGTCATAATTCTTGCCGAAATGCTTCGGAAACAGGAACGATGTTGCGATGGTTTCCAGAACCTCCTGCTTGGACTGCGCGTTCGCACAGTACGCGTAGAGAAAGTGCTGTCCGAGTCGATTCGCCTCGTCGGCGAGATCCTGAACGCGGAACGCGCGGATCGACTGTACGATGTTCGGTCGTACGGTCTTGAAAAGACTCATGGGCTCCTCGTTCGATGAAACCACACTGTCAGCTTCGCTCCGGTTCTCACGGCCCTGCTCGCCGGCGCGCATCTTCATGACGCGCTGGAAAAGATTGCCGTCGCCGGCCGCGAAAAGATCCGTCGCGACTCCGGTGTCGTGCGCGTAGACGTTGTCGCTCATGCCGTTCATCCCGATGTCATTCAACAATACGATTAAAACTGGTGTAGTGGTCGTCCGAGTAGTAACAATTGTCGGTTCGCTTCAGCGGACCTCCGCAGACGATGCGACGCGCCCCGCGATTACGTGAACGAGGCGTGGGAACGGTGTATTCGTGGTAAAAGCCGCGCCGGTTGGGCGGCAGCAACCGTTCGCGGTTGCCGAACACGACGCCGTCCTTTTCATACGGGTAAGGCCCGCCCGCGGCAATCAAGTTCAATGTATTGACCGCCTCACGGGGCAACTGCGCCGCCGCAATGGTGCCCTGGCCCTGTGCATCCGTGCCGGTGGGTGCCGTGTAATTGCGCGCGAAGGCGTGAGGCACGGGGCCGCAGAAAACGCACAGCGCAACAGCACCGATCAGCACGCCCTTGATGCGCTGCCATCTGCGTGCCATTTACCAAGTTTCCCGGCTGTTAGATCACGAGTTTAACGACCATGAAAGTCGTAAGGGTATCGCTAATGGTCCCCGGAATCAACGTTCGCCGGAGCCGCAAAACGGCCCGATTCGACGCGAAAGCCCCACCAGCAGCGCTTTGACGACTTTTGACACAAAATTTATCCAGGGCGCGCTAACATTAGCTCAACCAAGCAAAAGACGCAGTGGCGCCGGTTTTTCCACGGGGAATACCGGGCGCTGAGTTCTTGCAACGGAAGTCTGTTGTTTGCCGTTTTGGGGCGGCTATCCCCTGTTCGCCCTAAGGCGTGCCCGTTGCGGGCACGCCTCTTTTTTCGTTGGACGAGGCCGGCAGGAGCCGCCGGCAAGTTACTGCGCCAAATGCGCCGACGGGAGCCGGCGCCGGTCAGCGCGGACGAGCGGTCAGCGGGCCGCGATCACATCCGCAACCAGCAGCGCTGTCATGTTGACGATGCGTCGAACCGTCGCGGAAGCCGTCAGTACGTGCACGGGCTGCGCCGCGCCCAGCAGCATCGGGCCGATGGCGATGTTGTTGCCCGCCGCCGTCTTCAGCAGGTTGTACGAGATATTGGCGGCGTCGATGTTCGGCAGCACCAGCAGGTTTGCATCGCCCTCCAGCGTCGAGTCGGGCGGCACTTCGCGGCGCAGATTGGCGTCGAGCGCGACGTCGCCGTGCATTTCGCCGTCGACCTGCAACTCTGGCGCGCGTTCGCGCAGGATCGCAAGCGTATCGCGCATTTTCTGCGCGGTCGGCGCATTGCTCGAACCGAAGTTCGAGTGCGACACCAGCGCGACCTTCGGCTCGATACCGAAACGGCGCACTTCCTCGGCGGCCATGATCGTGATTTCGGCCAGCTGCTCCGGCGTCGGGTCCAGGTTCACGTGCGTATCGACCAGGAAAATCTGGCGATTCGGCAGCACCAGCGCGTTCATCGCGGCGTAGACGGCGCAACCTTCGCGCTTGCCGATCACCTGGTCGATGAAGTGCAGGTGACGGTGCGTCGTGCTGATCGTGCCGCAGATCATGCCGTCCGCCTCGCCCTTTTTGACCAGCATCGCGCCGATCAGCGTGGTGCGGCGGCGCATTTCAAGCTTGGCCATCTGCTGCGTGATGCCCTTGCGGGACATCATCTTGTAATATTCCTGCCAGAAGTCGCGATAGCGCTCGTCGTGGTCCGTATTGACGACCGTGTAGTCCTGACCCGCGACCAGACGCAGACCGTAGCGGGCAATGCGCTGCTCGATCACGGCCGGACGGCCAATCAGGATCGGCTTGGCCAGCTTTTCGTCGACGATGATCTGCATGGCGCGCAACACGCGCTCTTCTTCGCCTTCCGCGAACACAATGCGCTTTTTCTCCGGCTCGACGCCGCGCGCCAGCTGGAAGATCGGCTTCATCGTCGTGCCGCTGTGATACACGAACTGCTGCAAATGTTGTTCGTACGCGTCCATGTCCTCGATCGGACGCTCGGCGACGCCCGAATCCATCGCGGCCTTCGCCACTGCGGGCGCGACCTTGACGATCAGACGCGGGTCGAACGGCTTTGGAATCAGATATTCCGGACCGAACGAGAGGTCCTGAATGCCGTAGGCCGTCGCCACGATATCGCTCTGCTCCTGGCGCGCCAGTTCGGCGATCGCATTGACCGCGGCGATTTCCATTTCCCGCGTGACTGTGGTCGCGCCTGCGTCCAGCGCGCCGCGAAACAGGAACGGGAACACCAGCACGTTGTTCACCTGGTTCGGGTAGTCGGTGCGGCCCGTACACAGCACGGCGTCCGGACGCACTTCCAGCGCCAGTTCCGGCAGGATTTCCGGCGTCGGGTTAGCGAGCGCCAGAATCAGCGGCTTGTCCGCCATCTGCTTGACCATGTCCTGCTTGAGCACGCCGCCCGCCGACAGGCCCAGGAAAACGTCCGCGCCGCCAATCGCCTCCGCGAGCGTGCGGGCGTCGGTTTCACGCGCGAAGCGCTCCTTGTCCGGGTCCATCAGTTCGACGCGGCCCTTATAGACCACGCCGGCCAGATCGGTGACGGTGATGTTTTCGAGCGGCAGCCCGATATCGACCAGCAGATCCAGACAGGCCAGCGCCGCCGCGCCCGCGCCGGAGGAAACCAGCTTGACGTCCTTGATGTCCTTGCCGACCACCTTCAAACCGTTCGTGATCGCCGCCGCGACGACGATCGCCGTGCCGTGCTGGTCGTCGTGGAAGACCGGAATCTTCATGCGCTTGCGACATTCGCGCTCGACGATGAAGCAGTCCGGCGCCTTGATGTCTTCGAGATTGATGCCGCCGAAAGTCGGCTCGAGCGCCGCGATCACGTCGACAAGCTTGTGCGGGTCTGACTCGTTCAACTCGATATCGAACACGTCGATGCCGGCGAACTTCTTGAACAGCACCGCCTTGCCTTCCATGACCGGCTTGGATGCGAGCGGGCCGATATTGCCCAGGCCGAGCACCGCCGTGCCGTTCGTCACGACGCCGACCAGGTTGCTGCGCGCCGTGAAGCGCGCGGCATTCAGCGGGTTCTCGACGATCTCTTCACACGCGAACGCGACACCCGGCGAGTACGCCAGCGCGAGGTCGCGCTGGTTGATCATCTGCTTGGTGGGGGCGATCGCGATCTTCCCGGGGGTCGGGAATTCGTGGTAATCGAGTGCGGCTTCGCGGAGTTTGCTATTGACGGGAGTCGACATAAGGCGGGCTTGGAAGTGCGGATTAGAATAGACGTTCGACGGCATTGTAGCCCCAATTGCCGGCCCGATTCCTTCAATACTGGTACAACTGCCGAGACTGAAACGTAGCGAAAGGCGGTCGTCCCTTCACTTTTCCTCACAATGCTCTCTGAGTTTTCGCTGATCGAACGTTTCTTTGCGCGCCGCGCGGCGGGCCTGGCGTCGGCGGCCCCGAGCGGTTCGCTCGGCATCGGCGACGACTGCGCGCTGCTCGCGCCGCGCGCGGGCGAAATGCTGGCGATTTCCACAGACATGCTGGTGGAAGGCCGCCACTTCTTCGCGGACGTCGATCCCGAGGCGCTCGGTCACAAGGCGCTCGCCGTCAATCTGTCGGATCTCGCCGCGATGGGCGCGCAACCGCAGGCGTTCACGCTCGCGTTCTCCTTGCCCAGAGCCGATGAAACGTGGCTCACCGCATTTAGCGAAGGGCTTTTCGCGCTCGCCGAACGGCATGGCTGCACGCTGATCGGCGGCGACACGACCGGCGGTCCGCTGAACCTGTGCATCACCGTGTTCGGCAGCGTGCCGCCGCAAGCCGCGCTGCGCCGCGACGCCGCACGAGCGGGGGACGACATCTGGGTGTCGGGGACGCTCGGCGACGCGCGCGCAAGCCTCGGCATCCAGCGCGGCGAGTGGACTGCCGATGCCGGCGACGCCACTGAGTTTCGCCGCGCGCTCGAACGCCCGGAGCCGCGCGTCGCGCTCGGATTGGCGCTGCGCGGCGTCGCCCATGCGGCGCTGGATATATCGGATGGGCTCGCGGGCGACCTGAAGCACATTCTCGATCGCTCGAATATGCGGGCCACCGTCGACGCCGACGCGGTGCCGCGTTCGGCCGCACTGCGCAATCTGCCGCTCGATACGCAGCGGCGCTGCACGCTCGCGGGCGGCGACGACTACGAGTTGTGCTTCACCGCACCGCCGGCCGCGCGCGACGCCGTTCAAGCCGCCGGCCACGAGGAGGGCGTGCCCGTCACGCGCATCGGTACAATAAGCGCTCTCCAAACGGCGGCCGACCGCCCGGCGATCGACTGGCGCGATGCCGCCGGCGCGCCGCTCTCCCTGACGTTGCAAGGCTTCGACCACTTTCATGCAGACTGATCGCCCGCTCAGGCCCGCCGACAATCTCGTCGGCAGCCAGCCGCCCAAGCCGCAGCGCCCTCAGCCGCGCCGCGCGACCGCGCGCTTCATGCTGTCGCACCCGCTGCACATTCTGTCGCTCGGTTTCGGCAGCGGCTTGTCGCCGATCGCGCCCGGCACGATCGGCACGCTGTTCGCGTGGGCCTCGTTCGCCGCGTTCAGCCGCTACCTCACCGTGATCGAGTGGGGCGTGCTGATCGGCGTCGGCTTTGTGGGCGGCATCGCGATTTGCGGCTTTACCGCGAAGAAGCTCGGCACCGACGACCCATCGCCCGTCGTGTGGGACGAAATCGTCGCCTTCTGGCTCGTGCTGCTGATGGTCACGCCGGTCACGCTGACGGGCCAGTTCTGGGCGTTCATCGTGTTCCGCTTTTTCGACATGGTGAAGCCGCCGCCCATTAGCTATTTCGATCGCCGGCTGAAAGGCGGTTTTGGCATCATGTTCGACGACCTCGTTGCCGCGTTTTTCACCTTGCTCGTGATTGCGCTCTGGCGCATGTCCGTTTAACCGCCGCGCCCCGTTCCGGATTGACGCCATGCCTACCGATTCCGTCGTTCACCAGCTCGCGATCCGCGTGAGCAACCGCCTGCGCGACGAGCGCCTGATGCTCGTCACCGCCGAATCGTGCACGGGCGGCATGGTCGCGACCGCGATCACCGACATCTCCGGCAGCAGCGGCTGGTTCGAGCGCGGCTTCGTCACCTACTCGAATCAGGCGAAGAGCGAAATGATCGGCGTGCCCGCGGACATGATCGAAAAGCACGGCGCGGTCAGCGAGCAGGTGGCACGCGCTATGGCGGAAGGCGCGCTGCGCAACAGCCGCGCGCAGGTTTCGCTGTCGATCACGGGCGTCGCGGGCCCTGGCGGCGGCACGGAGACCAAGCCGGTCGGCATGGTGTCGTTCGGCTGGAGCAACCGGCTGCATACATCGGTTGAAACGAAGATTTTCAAGGGCGACCGCGAACAGATCCGCGTGCAGGCCGCAGCGCACGCGCTGCGCGGCGTGCTCGCGCTGCTCGACGAGCGCGAACACTGACTTTCGTTGAAGGCGGGAACCCGATGCCTGATTCGCACGCAGCCAAAGACGAGTTGATCCGCCGCTTCGACCTGAAGCCGCATCCGGAAGGCGGATTTTTCAGCGAGACTTACCGGTCGGCGGAGCGCGTGAGCCGCGCGGGCGGCTCAGCCGAAACGCGTTCGGCGTCCACGGCGATCTACTACTTGTTA
The DNA here is from genome assembly GCF_904848585.1 of Paraburkholderia kirstenboschensis. Lineage (GTDB taxonomy): Bacteria > Pseudomonadota > Gammaproteobacteria > Burkholderiales > Burkholderiaceae > Paraburkholderia > Paraburkholderia kirstenboschensis. Next base: position 91,514 of record NZ_CAJHCR010000022.1, on the reverse strand, counting down.
TGCGACGGCGCGCATTCGGCGTGGCACCGCATCAAGTCCGACGAGCTCTGGCATTTCTATGCAGGCGAACCGCTGAATGTTCACGTGCTGGACGAGTCCGGCGCGCTTGTTACGCATCGGCTCGGCAACGCGTTGACTCATTCCGGTACGGTATTCCAGGCCGTGGTGCCGGCCGGTTCGTGGTTTGCCGCCGAATGTGCGGATCCGGCAACGTTCGCGCTCGTGGGCTGCACAGTGGCGCCCGGTTTCGAGTTCAGTGAATTCGAGCTTGCGGATGTGGACGCGTTGATAGCGCAATACCCGCAGCATGCCGCGCACATCGAGCGGCTCGGGCCGGCCGACTGAGCCCGCCCCTCCACCAACTCACTACGCGATTCAACGGAATGCGTTGATCCGGTCGCGCGTTTCCATGGCTGCCTTCGCTGCAGCCTGAGCGAAATCCTCGCCCTTGCTTGCATAGATGATCGCGCGCGACGAGTTGATCAGCATGCCCGTGCCGTTCGCGGTGCGGCCTGCGCTGACGGTTGCCTGCACGTCGCCGCCTTGCGCGCCGATGCCGGGAATCAGCAGCGGCATATCGCCGACAATCCCGCGCACCACTTCGATTTCCTTCGGGAAAGTCGCGCCGACCACCAGAGCCAACTGGCCGCTCGCATTCCACTTTTCCGCCGCGAGTTGCGCGACGACCTGATACAGCGGACGGCCTCCCGTTTCCAGGAATTGCAGGTCGGAGCCGCCCGGGTTCGATGTGCGGCACAGAACGATCACGCCTTTGCCTTCGTGCTGCAAATACGGCTCGATCGAATCGAAGCCCATGTACGGGTTCACCGTCACCGCGTCCGCCTGGTAGCGTTCGAACGCCTCGCGCGCGTATTGCTCCGCAGTGCTGCCGATGTCGCCGCGCTTTGCGTCGAGAATGACCGGCAATCCCGGATGATGGGCATGGATGTGCGCGATCAGCTGCTCGAGCTGGTCTTCCGCGCGATGCGCCGCGAAGTAGGCGATTTGTGGCTTGAACGACGACGCGTACGGTGCAGTCGCGTCGACGATCTCGCGGCAGAAGTCGAAGATCGCGTCGGCGCGGCCGGCGAGCGCGCCCGGAAACTTGCTGGGCTCCGGATCGAGGCCGACGCACAGCAGCGAGTTGGTGCGCTGCCAGGCGTCGTTGAGTGTCTGGATGAAGTTGGACATGGTGGGTCTCGCGGCGAGCCGGTAATCGGAAGAGGCGCGTATTTTACCTGTCCGGCGTGGGCGGACGGCGCGGGTCGCTCTGGATCAGCCGGACCAGCGCGAGTCCTTCGACGCGCCGCGAGTCACCGTGGGTGACCCTGCCCCCCCAAGCCACTGAAGACCGCGCACTATTGCCGACGCCGCGATCCTGGCGCGCCGGGCATCGAACGCAAACCGGTACGTTCAACGGTGAAGCGGAACGTCCGCACGAGTTGCTCGCCGCGCCCAAGCAGCGTCATGCCGTTTTCGCATGCGCCGCCGGCAAGATTCATCGCGTTGATCGGATGATCGACGGGCTCGAAGCAAAAGAAATCCTTGCCGGGAGGCGTGTACAGCACGTAGTAATCGGTGTCGGCGGCGATGTTCAGCGACAGCCGGCGCTTGGGCCACACCACGGCCGCCTGCCCGCTCCAGCCAGTGAACGCATGATTGACGATGGTTTCCGGCAGCGGATAGGCGACGCCGAACTGCCACGCGGGCGGCGCCTGCACGTGACGGACCGGCAGCCAGTCATCGCCGGCAAGCCATAGACCGCCTGCCGCAGCCGACAGCTCGGTGTCGGCGTCGCGTACGAAAAACGGATGCACGCCGAGCCCAAACGGCAAAGCCTCGCGGCCCGCGTTCTCGATTTCGAGCGTAATGACGAGCGACGGGCCGTCCAGCTTGTAGGTCTGCGCCGCGCGAAACGCGTAGGGCTTGCCGTCACGGCGATCGAGCGTCAGCCGCACATTCTCCCGGTCTGAATCGACGACATGCCACGCGGACTGCCAGCCGTCGCCGTGAATCGGAAACGGCTCGTCGGCGCGATTGCATGCCACGTCGACGCGCCGCCCAGCGAAATTGAAATACCCGCCGCCGATACGGTTCGAATACGGCAGCAGCGGATAACAGGCGAGTTCGTTCGGTTGCGTGTCGGCGGCGACATGGCGGCAGCGACGGAAAATCGGCGTGAGCGCGCCGTCGTCGCGCCAGTCGAAGCGCGTGATTCCGCCACCCAGCGTCGGCGCGACGTCGAGACGCAAATGCGCGTTGGCGAGCGTGATGCACGCGACGTCGCCGGCCGAGGTCTCGCCGACTGCTACCGCCGACGTGCTAGGCCCCGGCAACACCGGATTGGCCGCCGCCGCGAGTCGCGAGCGCCGGCTCTGAGCGCTTTGGGAAGTTTGGGACGAGGCGGAAACAGGATTCGCAACAGTCATATCTGCTCCTTCGAGAGGCTGGGACGTTGCCGTCGTGGCTGACGGGTGTTGTCGGGCGATTTTCTTGAACAGGTCGCCTCTGGTCCGAACTGCTTGCTGCCGATTTGTGCGGATTGCTGGGGTGTTGCAAGGGTGCTGCTGGTTTCTGTCAAGCGCGGCACGTCACCGCCGCCCCGCTCTTCCGGTTGCTGCATCGACCGCGAAGCAGCGTCATTCTGCGCTACGCTGGCGCGCCCTGGAATACCGGCTCGGGCAAACCGCGCCGCGCAGGCGTCGCGATGAACACGCCGCCCGCCCGCGAATCGCCGGCAAGCGCCGCTGCGTCGAGACCGACGCGCGCACTCGTGATGTACAGCGTGCCCAGTTGCGCGCCGCCGAGCGCGACGCAACTTGGCTGCGCCGTTGGCACTTCCACGCGCTCCGTTTCGACACCGTCGGCGCCATAACGCACGACGCGTTTGCCGCCCCATTGCGCGTTCCACAAGCCGCCGTCGCCATCGACGGTCGAGCCATCAGGCTCCCCAGTGGCGTCGGTGAGGCGCACGAACAGCCGGTCGTTGGCGATGCCGCCGTCCGCACGATAGTCGCACGCGCGGATCTCACGCGTCGGCGAGTCGCAGTAATACATCGTCGCGCCGTCGGGACTGAACGCGATGCTGTTGGAAATGGCCGGCGCGGGCAGCGGCAGGCGCTCGAGCGACAGGTCATGATTGAGCCGATAGAACCCGCCGATCCCCTGCAACGGCGAGCCTTCGTCTTTCGTGCCGAACACGAAACGCCCCTGACGGTCGCAGCGGCCGTCGTTCACGCGCGTATTCATACCCGCTTCCACATCGACGATGCGCCGCGTCTCTCCCGTCGCAATGTCGAAGAAGGCCAGGTGGGAGGCAAGGCCAAGCAACAGGTAATGCGGATCGGCACACAGCGCGAACGTTGCTAGACGCTCGGGCATCGGCCAGAAAGTGCTGCGGCCGTCGCTCGGGTCGTAGCGCCACAAACGCGCGCCTTCGATATCCGTCCAGTAGAAGCGGCCGGTTCTCGCGCACCATGTCGCGCCTTCGCCTAACGTGCACTTGGTGTCGAGCAGCAGCGCCGCGCTTTTCACTGGTTGCGCACCGGCGTGTGGGCGCGCGCTCGCCGTCATGCCCAGCCTCCGTCCACGACGATGTCCTGCGCGGTGATCATTCTGCTGTCGTCGGCGGCGAGGAAAAGCGCCATGCGGGCGAGGTCGGCCGGCATGAGTTCCGCGTCGATGCACTGCCCTTCCTTGATCGCACGGCGGCCCGCGTCGTCGAGCCACAGACGTTTCTGCTTTTCCGTCATCACCCAGCCCGGCACCAGCGTGTTCACGCGAATGTTGAAGTGCCCCAGGTCGCGTGCGAGACCGCGCGTCAAACCCTGCACCGCCGATTTCGACATCACGTACACCGGATAACCGCCGTTCTTCAACATCCAGCTAATCGAGCCGAGATTGATGATCGAGCCGCTATTCGCGGCTTTCATGTCTTCCATCACTGCCTGCGCGGCAAAGAACTGATGACGGATGTTCACCGCGATGCCCGCGTCGAAAGACTCGCGCGTGACTTCGCCGATCGTGTGACGCTTGTCGTTCGCTGCATTGTTCACGAGCGCCTGGATCGGGCCGAGCGCGCCTTTCACATCGGCGATCGCTTTTTGCAGCGCGTCGACGCCGGTCAGATCGCAGGGCAGGAAAAGCGGCTTGTGCTTCGAGTCGCCGAGTTCGTCCGCGAGCGCTTCGCCCGCGGTTGCGTCTATATCGAAGAACGCAACGCGCGCGCCCTGCGCCGCGAAATGCTCGACAAACGATGCGCCGATACCGGTCGCGCCGCCCGTAATGAGCACCGTGCGGTCGACAAGACTCGGGTAGCGCGCGAATGCGTTGTTCGCGAGACGCTCGTTTGCATTGGCCGGAGACGACATCGTTCGATTCCTTTTAGAGCGAGATGATTAAGCCGGGATTAGTCGCGCGAACCGCGGTTCTTCATCTGGTCGAGCAGCACGGCTGCGAGCAGGATCGCGCCACGCACGAGGTACTGATAGAACGCGTCGATGTTCATCAGGTTCATCACGTTCTCGACGGTGCCCATGATCAGCACGCCAATCACGACGCCGGAGATCGTCGCACGGCCGCCGAGCAGCGACACGCCGCCGAGCACGCACGCCGAGATCACGTTCAGTTCGAAGCCTTGCGCGGCATTCGGCTGGCCCGACGTAATCCGCGACGCCAGGATCACACCTGCGAGCGCGGTGACGGCGCCCTGAATCAGGAAGATGTACACGCGCGTGCGTTCGACGTTGATACCCGCGAGACGCGACGCTTCCGGATTGCCGCCGATGGCGAGCGTATTGCGGCCGTACACGGTCTGATTGAGCATCACGCCGAACACGATGAAGCACAGCAGCGTGACCCAGATCGGCAGCGACACGCCGAAAAAGCTCAAGCCGCCCAGCGCAATGAACGTATCCGACGACACACCCACCGCCTGACCGTGCGACACGATAAAGCCGAGGCCGCGCACGATTTCCATCGTTGCGAGCGTGGTGATCAGTGCGTTGATGCGCAAATACGCGATCACCGCGCCGTTGACGAAGCCGATCACCGCGCCGGCCGCCACTGCGGCAACGATCGCGATAAACGTATTGTCGGTCGCGTTGAGCACCATCGCGCACAACACGCCGGCAAACGCGACGGTCGATCCGATCGACAAGTCGAAATCGCGCGACGCGAGACAGAACATCATCGTGCACGCGACCATGCCGATCTGCGAAATGGACAGCGCGAGGCCGAGCATGTTCTCGATCGAGAAGAAGTGGTCGACTGTCAGCGACATCGTCACGAACATCACCACGAAGATCAGGATCAGGCTGTACTCGGTGATTTGCTGCCACCACTTCGCCTTGTCGCTCGTCTGCGGAATCAGCGCTTCGGCAGCGCTCTTGGCGGCCTGTTGCGCGAGGTTTTCTCTAGCTTGCATGATGAAGACTCCTCCCGTTCCCCACGGGTTGCCGGACTTTCGTCCAATGATGTTCAGGCCGCCTGTTGAGCGGCAGTTCCGGTTGCGGGCAGTGCGGTCGAGCTTTGCGGCAACGCGAGGCTCAGCACCGCTTGTTCCGTTGCATCCTTGCGCGACAGTTCGCCGGCAATGCGGCCCTGGCGCATCACGACGATGCGGTCGGACACACCCAGCACTTCGGGCAGTTCCGACGAGATCATCACGATTGCGCAGCCGCGCTCGGCAAGCTGGTAAATCACGTTATAGATTTCGTGCTTCGCGCCCACGTCGATGCCGCGAGTCGGTTCGTCGAGAATCACGACTTTCAGATCGGGTTCGGCGAGCCAGCGCGACAGAATCGCCTTCTGCTGATTGCCACCCGACAGAAAGCGGATCTTCTGGCGACGGCTCGGCGTCTTGATCTTCAGCAGCTTGATGAAGCGGTCCGCAGTTTCCGCTTCCTTCTTGCGATCGAGGAAAATGCCCGCACGCAGATAGTGACGGCGGCAACTGATGTTGATGTTCTCCGACACCGTCGCCATCGCGACAATGCCTTCTTCCTTGCGGTCTTCCGGGCACAGCACGATGCCGTGGCGAATCGCTTCGCCGGCGCTTTTCACTCTGATCGTCTTGCCGTCGAGCACCAGTTCGCCGCCCTTCTTATGCTCCGTGCCGTACACCAGATGCATCAGTTCGCTGCGGCCCGCGCCCACGAGGCCAAAGAAGCCGACAATTTCGCCGCGCCGCACTTCGAAGCTGGCCGGCTGCGAGAGCGCATGGCCTTCGATCGCCTTCGCCGCGAAGCGCACTTCGCCGAGCGGCCGCTCCGAATAGTTGTAGATGTCCGAGATTTCACGCCCGACCATTTCGCTGACGATGGTGTCGCGCGACACGCCTTCGAGCGTCGGATGCGAAGCGATCTTGCGGCCGTCACGGAAAATCGTGCACGCGTCGCAGAGTTCGTATATTTCGTCCATGCGATGCGAGATGTAAATCATCGCGCGGTTGTCGGCGCGCAGATCGCGTACCAGCTTGAACAGCACTTCCGTTTCGCGATGCGACAGCGAACTGGTCGGTTCATCGAGAGCAATCACACGGGCGTTGCGCAGCAAGGCCTTGCAGATTTCCACCATCTGCCGTTGCGCGATGGAGAGCTTGCGCAGCTTCGCGTTCGGATCGAGCGCGACGCCCATTGCTTCGAGACGCTCGCGCACGAAGCGCTTTGCATCGCCTTTGTTGACCCAACCGAACGAATTCGGCAACTGGCCGAGCAGCAGATTCTCCGCGACGGTCAGATCGGGCACGTATTGCAGTTCCTGGTGAATCACCGCGATACCTGCCGCGATCGACGAAGCCGCGCTCGTAAAGCGCACTTCTTTTCCGTCGATCATCACGCGGCCGGAGTCCGGCTGATATTCACCGCCGAGTATCTTCAGCAGGGTCGATTTCCCTGCGCCGTTTTCGCCCATCAGGCCGTGCACCTGGCCGACGTTGACGTCGAAGGACACACCGTCGAGCGCGCGCACGCCTGGAAAGACTTTGCCGATATTGTCAAAACGTAGCGTCGCTGACACTTCGCCTCCTCGCTGTTTCATCTCGACCGCGCCTCGCCTGGCGTCGTAGTTCGACGCCTGGAACGCATGGCCTATGTCCTACTGCTCATGTTCTATTCCGGTTGCCGGCGCGTCGCTTGCGACACGCCGGCAATTCCTTCATTGCACCGCGCGTTACTTCGAAGCAAGCCCCATCTTCTCGCGCACTTCGCCGACGTTCTCACGCGTGGCCAGCATGCCGGTCGTCAACGTGAGCGGGGGCGGCGCCTTGCCTTGCGTGATCCAGTCGTACATCAGCGTCGCAGTTTCCTCGCCGTGACGCTTCGGGCTGATGATGACCGTGCCGAAGAAGCCCGTCGGGTTCGGCTTCTTGAACTCGTTCAACGCCGAATCCGAACCGCCGATGCCGATGCCGATCATGTTGTCGGCCTTGAAGCCCCGGCCTTCCGCTGCGCGCACCGCGCCGAGCACGCCTTCGTCGTTCAGCGCGTACGCGACCCAGTGCTTGAACTGCGGGTTCTTCGTCAGCGCGATGTTGGCGGCGTTGAACGCGTTTTCCGTGTCGGTCTTCGCTTGCGGCGCGGCGATCACGTTCGCTTTCGGGAAGCCGGCGGCGATCAGCGCGTCGGTTGCGCCGCTCGTGCGGTCATGCGCGGTCGGCAGTTGTTCGTAGGTCACGTCGATCGCGCCCACGTCCTTCATGTCCCAGCCGCGCTTCTTGATTTCGGCGGCCAGACCGTCGCCGACCTGCTTGCCGATGTTGTACGCCGAGATGCCCATGTGCGGCACCGACGCGATCGGCTTGCCCGCGCCGTCGACCAGGCGGTCGTCTACCGTCATCATCTTCAGGCCGTCGGCTTTCGCCTTGGCGACGATGCCCGGTCCGAGCTTGACGTCAGGCGTGCAGATCACGAAGCCTTGCGCCTTTTGCGCCGACAGGTTGTCGATCGCGCTCATCACTTTTTCGCCCGACGGCGCGCCGATCTTCACCAGCGTGAAGCCCTTTTCCTTGGCGGCAACTTCGGCGAACTTCCACTCGTCCTGGAACCACGGTTCCTCCGGCTGCTTGACGAGGAAACCGATCTTGACCGGATCGGCGGCTTGCGCGACCGGTGCGTTGAAGACCACACCCGCCGCCGCTGCTGCCAGCGTGAGGAAAATTCTACGTTTCATGTTGCGTGTCTCCTGACTAATTGATAACGAGAAGGTATCGGCCGCGTCTTCTTGTACCGGTTATGACACACGCGGCCAGCGCGTCGTCCGGTGAAACGGTGCTTCGTTTTTCTGGTTCGCTTTGTACCGCACTTCTTTTCTGCTTTTCTGGCCGGTTGCTGCCCCGGTCGCCGGCTCAGTCGTGATAGAGCACGGAGCGGCCGCCGTCGACGGTGATACACGTGGCGTTGATAAACGGCGCTTCATCCGATGCGAGAAACACCGCCGTCATCGCCACTTCTTCCGGGCGGCCGATGCGTTTCATCGGCTGCAAATCGATCGTCGCCTGCCGTGCCGCGGCGGGGTCTGGCTGTTCGTTCCACCAGTCATGCGTCAACTGAGTTTCGATGTAGCCAGGCGCGATTGCGTTGACGCGCACATTGCGCGGCGCGTACTCGATGCCGAGCGCGCGCGTGAGGCCAATCACGCCGTGCTTCGCAACCGGGTACGGAAAACAGCCTGGAATGATCTTGAACGCATGCGTCGACGCGATGTTCAGGATGCTGCCCGCGCCGCGTTCGACCATCCCCGGCAGCACCGCGCGGCAGCCGTTCCAGACACCGTCGAGATCGACCGCGAAGCAGCGGCGCCAGTCGTCGTCGGTCATGGTCAGCGGGTCGCAAAACACATTGATGCCCGCGTTGTTCACCAGCACGTCGAGCGGTCCGAGCGCTTTTTCCGCTTCGCTCACCGCGTGCTGGACCGAAGCCGATTGCGTGACGTCGGTGTGCACCGCCAACACGCGCGCACCGGTTTCCGAGCTGATCTGCTGCGCCGTCTGCCGCGCCGTATCGATGTCGAGTTCGGCGAGCGCAACCGCTGCGCCTTCGCGCGCAAACGCGAGGGCGATCGCCGCGCCGATGCCGCGCCCGGCGCCGGTGACTAATGCGACTTTGCCAGCCAACCGTGTCATTTCTTCACACCCGCGCGCGCAACGCGCAATCCGTTGATAAAGGCCTTCGCGTGCGAAGCGGTCACCGCCGCGCTCTGGCCCGGCTTATAGAGCGCGGAGCCGAGACCGAAGCCGTTCGCCCCGGCGCTCAGAAACGGTCCCATGTTGTCAGGTGCGATGCCGCCGACCGGCACGAGCGGCACCTGCGCCGCGATCACCGCGCGCCAGGCCTTCACCACCTGGCAGCCGAGTTGTTCGGCCGGGAACATCTTCAATACGTCGGCGCCGTTTTTCAGCGCGATGAACGCTTCGGTCGGCGTCGCGACGCCGGGCGCGCAGGCCATGCCTTGCGCTTTTGCGGCAATGACCACTTCCGGGTCGCTGTGCGGCATCACGATCAGTTCACCGCCGGCCGACTTCACGTCCTTGACGAAACTCGGATGCAGCACCGTACCCGCACCGACGATCGCATCGGCGGGTAGCGCCTTGCGGATTGCCGCAATGCTGTCGAACGGCTGCGGCGAATTCAACGGCACTTCGACGATGCGAAAGCCGGCTTCGTACAGCGCCTGACCGTGCTCGGCCGCATCGGCGGGCGTCACGCCGCGCATGATCGCGATCAGCGGACATGCCTCGAACGCCGCGATCAAACCCGCGTGCGGCATGTACGGAGCGGGCAGATTGATGTGAGGTTGCATGTCGGTTCCTTGTTTCGTGGATGGCGGCACGCCCGGCTAACCGGCCTGCGCCGCGTGGGCGGCCGGGTTGACGAGCCCTGCCTGTGAAGCGACGCGCCACAAGCCGCGCTCGGTCGCATGCTTGACGAGCTCGGCCTGCGTGCAGCCGAACTGTGCGAGCGCGACCCGATAGCGCTCGCACAACGCTTCGTTGCCGATCAGGCGCGGGCTCTGTCCCGCGAGCGAGCTTTGCTGCTGCTTAAGCACGGTTTCGAGGCCTGCCAGTTCATGTCCGATCAGCAGACCCGATAGATAGTCCGGCTGCTGCTCGCGCGAAAGTTGTCCCGTGAGACCGAGCGTGCGCGAGCTGAAGACCGTCGCGAGCACGCCCGCCTGTCCCTTGTCGCGCGCGATGTTCACGCCGCGCAGAAACGTCTCGGAATCCGGACGGTCGGGCGTGACCATCGTGCGGCCGAGAATCGTGTGTTCGCGCAATGCGCCGAATACTTCGCCGGTCATGAACGTATGAAAACGTTCGATACGTCCGGCCTGCACCACTGCCCACTTCGCGTGCGTGCCGGGCAAGCCGATCAGCGCGCGCTGGCTGTTGTCCGCGTCGCTGGAATCCTCGCTTAACGCGCCGAAGATCTGTGTTTCTTCGCCGCGCATCACGTTGGGTAGCTCACCGCGTTGCAGCACGCCGGGGATGATATGCAGTGTCGCGCCGCAAGCCGCCTTCAAGCGGACGATGCCTGCTGCGAGCGCATCCGCACTCGCGGGCGCATCGACATAGGGCGCTTCCAGCCAGCCTTGCGCGCTGCCGACCATGCCCGCAGCGATGACGGGTGTGCCGGGCGCGGCGTCGAGCCACGCGCCGCAGGCGTCTTCGAACGCGGCGTCGAAGCCGCCCTGCTCGGCGCTGCGCGGCAGGTTCATGATGCCGGCCGTCGATGCCCGCGTCGCCAGCACCTTGCCGGACGCGTCGTACAGATACGCGCGCAACGACGTGGTGCCCCAGTCGAGCGCAATCAGCACCGCCTGGCTGTTGGCCTCGGCGTTCGCTTGTGCGCTGGCTTTGGCGGCGCCGACCGCGGCTTGCGCGTCCGACGGGGTGGGAGAACCCGCGTGTTTCATCGCTTGATCCTGCGGGTTGTGGGTTGCGGGGCACGCCAGCCGAGTTCTTCCGAAATTGCGCGCGCTTCGCGCTGCACGACCGGGATCAGTTCGTCCATGCGTTCGAGCGACATATACGGAATCGTGCTCGCCACCGACAGCGCCGCGACAATCGCGCCCGACGCATCGCGCACCGGGGCCGCGACGCAGCGAATCGACGCTTCGTTTTCCTCGAGGTCGAACGTGTAACCGCCTGCGGCGTAGTTCGTCATGCGCTGCATGAAGGTCTGCGCGTCGGGACGGTTGTCGGGCTTGAAGCTGACGCTGGCGAGCGCGCGCCGCGATGCATCGAAAAGCGACTGCCAGAGCTCCGGCGTGAGGTCGAGCATCATGGCCTTGCCGATGCCGGTCGACGCAAGCGGCATCCGGTGACCGACGCGTGAGCGCATTTCGAGTCCGCGCGTGCCGGGAATCTTGTCGATGTAGAGCACGTCGTCGCCATCGCGCACGCCGAGGTGAATCGTGTCGAGCGTCTGTTCCGCGAGCGATTCGAGATGCGGACGAGCGACCGCGGTGAGCGGCATCTGTTCGAGCGCGATGGTGCCGAGTTCGATCAGCTTGGGGCCGAGCAGATAACCGCCTTGCACTTGGCGCAGGTAGCGCGCCTGCACGAGGCTGCTCACCAGCCGATGCGTGGTGCTGCGCGTCGTGCCGAGCGCGGCGCCGAAGGTGCGCAGATCGCGCACGCCGGCGGCGGCCGCTTCGAGAATCGCGAGACCGCGCAGAAGCGTCTGCGTGCCGGCTTGTTGCGGCGTGATGTCGAGCAGCGTGCTGGGCAACGCGATTCCGTTGACCTCGGCAGGCTGAGGCGTGGCGCGCGGCGCTTTGGCGGCGGGCGCCGTGCGCGGCGTGGCGCTAGACGCATCATGGTCGGCACGTGGCGCCAGTTCGGCTTCGGCTGCGCTTTCGGGGTGATTCGGCATCGCTTTGTTCATGGCGATTCGCTTTTCGGTGGTTTCTGCGCTTACAGCGCGGGGCCGGAGAGCGGGCCTTGGAGGTTCGCGGCGTCGTGGGCGCGGGGGTGCTGCCTGAGGGCTGTCGTAGGCATGGTCTGGCTTGTCTCCGGTTTTTTTCGCTGTCGCAGAATTTTTTGGGTTTCTGCTGTTGGAGTGGATTGTAGGGGGGTTTTTGAGAAAGCTCCAATATGTGATTTGTGTGGTCAGATAATGGGATTTTGGTTGCCGTGGGCTTTGGGGTGAGGTGTTGGTTTGGCGGTTTGGCGTTGGTCTGGCGTTGGGACCTTTGGCCTTTCCTTGATTTCACGGTGGTCTATAAGCGTTGCCCCTGTGCGGGGCGGCACTCACTTTCTTTGCGGCCGCAAAGAAAGTAAGCAAAGAAAGCGGCTCACACCGCTAGCTCATAAGTGGGTCCCCTGGCTTGGAACGGGCAGTGGTGCGTCTGGAATCTGTGCTCCCGCACACTCCGCGCCAGTGACAAGGCAGTCATACCTCCCGCCTCGCACTTCGTGCTCGCCGGAAAGGTCTGCTTTCAGCGCGGCTCGCGATTCGCGCGGCGGGGGCCGTCGGCTTCGCCTCGGCGATGCGGTGATTGGATTTGCGTGGTGGTCCGCTGTAACTGGAGCGCAAATGCTCGCTCGCATCGCCTCCCGCACCAACGCGAGTGGTCGGAACGGCGTACGCCGTGACGCATCACACGGGGATAGGACGTCGCGCCGCCGGTAAGCGATGGTTTAACCGCAGATCAGCCGTATGACAGAAGCGAGAAAATCTGCGACGTGCCGCGCCCTCGCCTAGCGCAGGCAGTGTCATGCGTATAACAGACCGAAAGATCGGGAACGCGGAAAGGAAGAGCGAACGGCCAGCGGTTTGAAGAACGACCGCCACGGCGCGCGCAGCGTCGCCGGAAGAATGACTGCCTTGTCACGAACGCGGAGTGTGCGGGAGAACAGATTCCAGATGCACCACTGCCCCCTCCAAGCCAGGGGACCCACTTATGAGCTAGCGGTGTGAAGCCGCTTTCTTTGCTTACTTTCTTTGCGGCATGCAAAGAAAGTAAGTGCCGCCCCGCACAGGGGCAACGCTTATAGACCACCGCGAATTCAAGGAAAGGCCAAGGGGGTCAAAAAACCAGAGACAAAAAACCCAAAGACAAACAAACCTACTCGGGCAATTCAGCCGCCCCCATCCTTCGGGCAATCACCCGCGACCTCTGCGCGAGATACGCCGACCCACGATGCTCGTCGTAATACTTCGGCTGCTGCAGCATGACCGCGAGCCGCGCCGACTGCGCCGCGGTCAGCCCGCTCGCCGGCGTCTTGTAGTAATAACGAGCCGCCGCCTCGGCGCCATAAACGCCATTGGCCCACTCAACTGAGTTCAGGTAAATCTCGAAGATGCGCTCCTTGTCCATCAAGGTGTCCAGCATCCACGTGATGATCAGTTCCTGCCCCTTGCGGATATAACTCTTTTCACGCGACAGAAAGAGATTGCGCGCAAGTTGCTGCGTGATCGTCGAGCCGCCTCGAACGATTTTGCCCTTCGCCTTGTTGCGCTCCCACGCCTGCAGGATCGCGTCGGTTTCGTAGCCGTTGTTGTTGACGAAGTTCGCATCTTCGGACGCAATGATCGCCCGCTTCAAATTGCGCGAAATCTGGTCGTACGGCACCCATGTGTGCTGCATCGAAAGGCCAGGTTTCTCCTGCGACAAGCGCCACGCGTCGGAGCGCATGTAAGCCGTCGAGCGCGGATTGACATAGTTCCACACCGCAATCTGCGCAAAGTAAAAGACCTGCGTCGTGAGCCACGCAAAGACGAGCACGGCGACAAGATAAACGATCCATCGCGCCGGACCTGGCCGGCTCGTGCGTCGCGTGGCTGTCATCGTGGTGTCGGTCCTCGAGTTCGCGGGCGTCTGATGAACGCCGGTTCAAGCGTGCGACGGCGCCGTCAGCAACGCGCGCAATTCGGCCAGCACAGGCGCGCCGTCGGGCCGCACGCCGCGCCACACGTAAAACGATTCAGCCGCCTGCTCGACCAGCATGCCGAGGCCGTCAGCGCCGCGTGCTCCGAGCTTCTGCGCGTGCTCCATGAACACCGTCGGATGCGCGCCGTACATCATGTCGTAAGCAAGCGTGCCGCTGCCGAATGCGCCGTCGTCGCACTCCGGCAATGACGCCTCCAGACTGCCTGCGGTTGCATTCACGATCACGTCGTATGCGCCCGGCTCTATCGCTCGCGCGTTGCCGCCGCTCAGACGGCATGCCACGTCGCTCGCGGCTTGCGCAAACTGATCGACCAGCGCCTCGGCCTTCCCGGCCGTCCGGTTGACGATGGTGAGCGTATGCGGCGCGCGCTCCAGCATGGGCAGCACCACGCCGCGCGCGGCGCCGCCCGCGCCGAGCAATAGAATTCGCGCCGCGTTCAACGACATGCCGAGATTCACCTCGATGTCGCGCACGAGCCCGAAGCCGTCGGTATTGTCGCCATAGACGCCGTTGGGATCGACGCGCAAGGTATTCACCGCCCCAGCAGCCGCCGCGCGCGGCGACAGGCTGTCGGCGAATGCGTGCGCGTCGAGCTTGAACGGCACGGTCACGTTCAGCCCCCGCCCGCCCGCTTCGATAAAGGCGCGCACGTTCGGCACGAAAGCGTCCACCGGCGCGAGCAACGCGCCGTACTCGACCGGCTCGCCCGTCTGCGCGGCAAAGCGGCTGTGAATAAACGGCGATTTGCTATGGCCGACCGGATTTCCGATCACCGCATAACGGTCTTTCATTTCCGCCCCGCTCATCGACCCGGTTCCGTGATGCGCTGCTCGGCGGCGGCATCACTTGCGCCATTGTCGTTATCCGCGCTGTCCGTCGAGGTTGCGCCGCCTGCCGCGCCGTCGAGATCGGCTTCCGCTTGCGCCTCGGCTTCGCTTTCGGCGCTTTCGTCGGACGCTTCGACGATTTCCTCTTCGCCTTCTTCCGCTTCGTCTGCCTCATCGGCCTCGTCAGCTTCGGTGCCGCTCGTGACGGTCGGCGCGTCGAGCACATGCAGAAGACGCACGGACGCCTCGACGGTCAGTTCGTCGATCGACATCACCTCCATCTGAAGACGCGTGCCGCGCGCATGCACGCCGAGCCCCGGCACGTGCAGCAACAACGGAATCTCTTCGAGCCGCACGAGGTCGCCCTTCACGACGGACGCCACCACCTGCTTGCGGTTCTCCTGCTTCAGCCAGCGCAGACACCAGAAATATTCCATGCGACGCTGATGATCGGCGTACGCGCTGTACGTGTCGTCGAAACCTTGCACGACGGCGAACAGATCGGCATCCTTGGGCTTGAACGGGGCGGCCAGTTTCGCTGTCACGCCGTGCTGCACGCAGGCGAGCAACTGCCACTGGTTCACCAGGTCGACGTAACGGCGCAGCGGCGACGTGCTCCACGCATATTGCGTGACACCGAGCCCTTCGTGCGGCGCGGCGTTCGTCTGCATGCGCGTGCGCTTCGGGCCGGTGGGTGCGCCGAACGCCCGCTGCGTGCGATAGATGCCCGGCACGCCGTGGTCGTGCAGAAACGCGCCCCACGACGAATTAGCCAGGATCGCCAGTTCGGCGACGATCGTGTCGAGCGGCGAACCGCGCCGGCGCGGCGTAATCGTGATGTGCTCGCCCTCGACGTAAAAGTTGAAGTCGGTATTGCGTTGCACCTCGCGGCGCAGACCGTAACCCGCGCGCGCAGCCTGACGCTTTTCGAACAGCGCCTGCGCGAACGGCCACAAAACGGCGATATCTTCCTTGTGCGGATAGTCGCCCGTGCCCGCGGCGAGCGCCTCTTCGGTGACCAGTTCGTCGAGCGTGTTGTGCCGCAGATTGTTCTTCACGAACACACGCTCCGCGCGCGTTTCGCTCGCGACGATCTCCTGCGTCTCACGATTGACGATCACATACAGTGAAAGCGCGGGACGCAAGCCGCCTTCGGCGAGCGTGAACGCGTCGACGACGCTATCGGGCAGCATCGTGATCTTGTCGCCCGGCATGTAGACGGTCGACAAACGCGTGCGCGCGATGGCGTCCACCTCGTCGCCACGTTGAATGCCGAGCGCCGGCGCCGCGATGTGCACGCCGATCCGCACGCGGCCGTCCGCGAGATGCTCGACGGAAAACGCGTCGTCGATCTCAGTGGTCGTAATGTCGTCGATGGAGAACGCTTGCACGTTGGCTTCGGGCAGATCCTCGGGCACGCTGCCGGGCGTGACAGGCGGAAAGCCGGTGCCGTGCGGAAAAAATTCCGAGAGGAACCTGGCCTCGTGCAAAGCGCGCGCCGACGGAATCGCGCCGCATTCGAGCATGAGACGCGCTTGCGAAATGCCGCGCGCGGCCGCGGCCGCTTCGAGCGCCTTGTATTCGATCGTGTTCTTGTCGGGCTTGGTGAGCAGCGCGAGTGCCGTCTTGCCGGTGAACGCTTCAGGCAAGCGGCCGGCCTTCAGTTCCTCTTCGTAGCCTTGCTGCACGAGCGCCTGCTGACGCTTGCGCTCCAGGCCCGCGAGCGCCATTTTCAGCTGCTCCTGCGGCGCGCGTTGATACATGCCGCGGCCCTTGCGGCGGAAATACACCGGCGCACCGTGCATGCGCAGCACCAGCGCCGCGCGTTCGACCGGCCCGAAGTGCTCGCCGAAATATTCCGCGCCGAGGGTGGCGAACGGAAACTCGTCGTCGGGCGCGCATTCCCACAGGAAGTCCAGATCGATGTCCTGCGCAACGGCGTCGGCCTGCTGCATCAGTTCGGCCGCGCCCGGCTTTTCGAATTCGATCAGCACGTCCTTCGCGCGCACCTTCGCGCGCCGGCCGCCCGGCAACTCGACCTGAAACGCATCGCCCTGGCGCGACAGCACGCTGCCTGCCTTGAAACTGCCCGATTCCTCGAAGAAAACGTTCACTCAATACTCTCGTCTGACTTGCATCCGCCGGCGTGCACGGCACGGCAACGTGTTCGTGATAATGGATCCGCTGCGCGCGAGGCGCGCGCTAGCGGCATGAATCTGATAGTCGGCTGCGCTCTTGCTGCCAAGGCGGTGCCATTTCGTGGCCGGCTTTCAGGTCCGGTCCGGTGCTTCCCGGTTCTTCCCGGTCCCAAGGCGGGTTGGAAGCCCGCTTCTCCCGGCTTCCCGGCGCGCTTTCCAAGCCCGCTCACAAGCCGCCCTCAGGGCCCAGTTTCAAGCCCCGCCTCTCCCACGCCCGGCTGCCCGTCAGGCAGCCTCGCGTGGCGCCGGCGGCTCGATGTCTTCTGCATCGCAAAACGCCAGTACATCGTCGACATAGTCGGCGAACTCGCTGATCGCGTGGTCGCTTCCTTCGATCAGCGTAGTGCGCGCGCCGGGATAGTGCGCGAGCATTTCACGGTAGTCGAGCACTTCGTCGCCCGTCGCCGCCAGCAAATAATAACGTTCGGGGCGCGTGATGGACGTCACACTCAGCGCGCGCAGTTCGTCAAGATGATGCGGTTCGACGACGATGCTGCCCCCGCCGTGCCACAACGGCTGCTCGCCGAGATATGCGCTCAGGTCGCGCTGCGGCACGACCGCCGGATTCAGCAGCACAGCCGGCCAGCCGTGCTTTTCCGCCAGATAAGTGGCGAAGTAGCCGCCAAGCGAACTGCCTATCACCGTCACGCGGTTCGTGCCGGCCGCGGCCACGAGCGCTTCCGCGAGCGCGACCGTCTCGAACGGCGAGACGGGCAGCATCGGGCAGCACCATTCGTCGCTGCGGCCGAGTTCCACGAGCCGCGCCGCCAGCACGCGCGCCTTGAACGAGTTTGGCGAAGAACGAAAGCCGTGCAGATAAAGAATCACGAAGCGCCTCTCGCGGACAGGGCGTCGAGCAACTTCTGATGCACGCCGCCGAAGCCGCCGTTGCTCATTACCAGGATCTGATCGCCCGGGCGCGCCGCGTGGACTACGGCTTTGACGAGCGCGTCGAGGTTGTCGAACGCTTGCGCCTTGCCGCCGAGAGGCGCCAGCGCCTCGCCAAGGTTCCAGCCGAGCGCGTCGCGGCCGCTCGGTGCGCCGTAGCCGAACACGAGATCCGCGTCCGCGAGACTTGCCGGCAGTTGCGCCTTCATCACACCGAGCTTCATCGTGTTCGAGCGCGGCTCCAGCACGGCGAGAATCCGCGTATTGTCGCGGCCGACGCGCGCCCGCAGGCCCGCCACCGTGGTGTCGATCGCGGTCGGGTGATGAGCGAAGTCGTCGTACACCGTCACGCCGTCTACGCTGCCGCGCACTTCCATGCGCCGCTTCACGTTGCGAAAGCTCGACAGCGACTTTGCGGCCTGCGCCGGCGGCACGCCGACATGGCGCGCGGCGGCAATCGCGGCGAGCGCGTTCATCCGGTTGTGCTCACCCTGCACCTGCCACTCGACCACGCCGACGCGCTCGGCGTTGTGATACACCGCAAAACGTTCGTCGACGGGCACGCCGTCTTCCGCGGGCAGGGTTTCCCAGCCGCCTTGCACACCGAAGCGCTCGACCTCGCTCCAGCAGCCGCGCGTCAGCACGCGTTCGAGCGGGTCTTCGCGGCCGTTCGTCACAACACGGCCAATGCGCGGCACCGTGCGGATCAGATGATGGAACTGCGTCTCGATAGCCGCCAGATCGGGGAAGATGTCCGCGTGATCAAATTCGAGGTTGTTCAGAACCGCGGTCTTGGGCCGGTAGTGAACGAACTTGGAACGCTTGTCGAAGAAGGCCGTGTCGTACTCGTCCGCTTCGATCACGAAGAAGCTGGAATCGGTGAGCCGCGCGGACACGCCGAAATTCAGCGGCACACCGCCAATCAGAAAACCCGGATTGAGACCCGCATCTTCGAGCAGCCATGTAAGCATGGAACTGGTGGTCGTCTTGCCGTGCGTGCCGGCCACTGCGAGCACCCATTTGCCGTTCAGCACGTGCTCGCCGAGCCATTGCGGGCCGGACACATACGGCAGGCCACGGTCGAGAATAGCTTCCATCAGCGGGTTACCGCGCGAAACCACGTTGCCGATCACGAACAGGTCGGCGTTCAGACCATTCAACTGGTCCGCGTCGTAGCCCTCGATCAGACGGATGCCTTGCGCCTCGAGCTGCGTGCTCATTGGCGGATAGACGCCGGCGTCGCAGCCCGTCACCGTGTGGCCCGCGCCGCGCGCGAGGACCGCGAGACCGCCCATGAACGTGCCGCAGATACCGAGGATGTGGATATGCATAAGCCTGTCGTGCCGCGCGGGCGTTTTTTCCTGGAAAGACCCTTACCTGGCGCCTCGTGCCTGGCCCCCGAAGGGGCAAGAAAACTTGTGGGGCGGCCCGGCGTTTTCCTGAGAGGGATGGGAGAGCGGCGAACGGCCAAAAGAGCCGTCCGCAAAGGACGCCATTGTAACCGACGCCTCCCGAACGCCTAAGCGCACTCGCCCGCTTCCGCTGCGCCCGGCAGCCCGCCAGAGCCGCCAGAAAGGGCTGTCATCAATCTCTAGTATGATTGACGGATGGTTCGCAAATCACATTTTGATCCGCAGCGCGTGCGCGAGGAAATCGCCATTGCGGCTGCGCGCCTGATCGCCGAAGACGGCCTCGACTATGCAACGGCCAAGCGCAAAGCGGCCCGGCAAGTCATTGGGGAAAGCCGGGTTGCCGGCGAATGGCTGCCTGATAACGATCAGATCGAAGAAGAAATCCGCGAGTATCAGTCGCTGTTCCAGGGCGACAGCCAGCCGGCGCTTCTGCGGCGCCTGCGCGGCATCGCCGTCGAATGGATGGAACGGCTCGCACCTTTTAACCCATATCTGACGGGCGCAGTGCTAGGCGGCACGGCCGGCGAGCACTCGGATATTCATCTTCAGGTGTTCTGCGACAACCCGAAGGAAGTCGCCATCTACTTCCTCAACGCGAACATCCAATACGACGTCTCGGAAACGCGCCACTTCGCGGGCCGCGGTTACGTGGAGACGCTAAGCTTCCTGTGGCGGCCGGCTAGCGAAGGGCGCGACTCGGACCCGGTGGGCGTTCACGTCGCGCTGTATGAGGCGGACGACCTGCGCGGCGCGGTCAAAGCGGACGCCCGCGGGCGCACGGCGCGCGCGAATCTCCAGACCGTCCAGTCGCTGCTTGCCGCAAGCGGCGTAGCGCCTTCAACCAACTAGACACGCATGATGAACACCAGAAGGATTCTGCTGGGGGCGCTCGTCGCCGGCGTCGCGGCCGGAAGCGGCGTGCTCGCCAACCACTGGCTGAATGGCGACGACGGTTTGACTGCGACCGCCCACGCGGCCGGTTCGGCATCGAAGGAAAGCGCTGTTGCCCAACTTTGGGCGGCGCCGGTCACTACCGCAGATGGCAAGCCGGGCTCCCTATCTGTGTTGAAAGGACGCCCGATCGTCGTCAATTTCTGGGCTTCCTGGTGCGGGCCGTGCGTCGAGGAAATGCCCGCGCTGTCGCAGCTTCAACGCGACTACGCGAAGAAAGGCGTCCAGTTCGTAGGACTTGGCGTCGATTCGGAGAAAAACGTGCAGGCCTTCCTGCAAAAAGTGAAGGTGGCTTACCCGATCTACGTGACGGGCTTCGGCGGCGCTGACCTCGCGCGCTCATTCGGAAATACGGCGGGCGGCCTGCCGTTCACCGTGGTGATCGATGCAAAAGGCAATATCCGCTCGACAAAATTAGGACAGATCGATCCGATCGCCCTGAAACAAACCCTCGACGCGCTGTAAATTTCGCAATCTTTTGACGGTGGTTTTGCGACGAAAGGCGCAAAATTAGGCGAAATTCGACCGGAATTGCGAGAAAATGAACGACCGGCGCGTGGCTACAAACCGCGTCTGAACGCCTCGTCCGTGCAGGAAACTAGACAAGTTTCTCTAATCAGCGCTAAAGTGCGCCCAATTCCACGGAAAAAGAAGCGACCATGACGCGACTGCTGGTACTGCACGGCCCCAACCTCAACCTTCTCGGCACGCGGGAACCCGAGGTTTATGGCCGCGTGACCCTGCCGCAGATCGACCAGGCGCTAGCCGACCGCGCCGCCGACGCCGGCGTAGAACTCGCGTCGTTCCAGAGCAACCATGAAGGCGCTCTGGTTGATCGCATCCAATCCGCCCGGACAGAAAAAACCGATTTCATCCTGATCAATCCGGCCGCGTACACGCACACGAGTGTCGCTATCCGGGACGCTCTCGCGGGCGTCGGCATTCCGTTCGTCGAGATTCATCTGTCGAACGTGCATCGTCGTGAACCGTTCCGGCATCACTCGTATTTTTCCGACCAGGCTGAGGGCGTGATCTGCGGCCTCGGCTGGAAGGGTTATCTGTACGCGCTCGAATTCGCGCTCGACCGGCTGGCCGCCGGTTCGTCGCGAGGCTGAAATTCCAAACACGTCTAATTTGCGCCGGCCGCACGCGCGCCGGCACTCCACGCATTGAAAAGGGGCTTCCTGATGGATCTACGCAAACTGAAAACTCTGATCGACCTCGTGTCGGAGTCCGGCATCTCGGAACTCGAAGTGACCGAGGGCGAGGGCAAGGTTCGCATCGTCAAGAATGCGCCGCCGGTTTACGTGCAACCGTCCGCTTCGTACGCGCCGCAGTACTCGCAGCCGGTCCCGATGGCAGGGGGCGAAGTGCCCGCCGTGACGGCAGCAGGTGCGCCGGCCACGCCGGCAGCCGCCGCGCCGCAAGGCCATGTCGTGACCTCGCCGATGGTCGGCACGTTCTACCGCGCGCCTTCGCCGGGCGCCGATCCGTTCGTTCAGGTCGGTGACACGGTCAAGGAAGGCCAGACGATCTGCATCATCGAAGCGATGAAGCTGCTCAACGAAATCGAGTCGGACAAGTCCGGCGTCGTGAAAGAAATTCTCGTCGAAAACGGCCAGGCGGTCGAATACGGCCAACCGCTGTTCGTGGTCGGCTAACGCGGCGCGCATTGCGCCTCGCTGTGCGCATGCCGCCCGCGCGCCCGTTGCACACGGCGCGCGCCCGATCCTCTGAGGCAGCCGGTGTTCTCAGCAACCCGGCGCCCATTGATGAGTCGAAAAACCCGCTATGTTTGAAAAAATCCTCATTGCCAATCGTGGCGAGATCGCGCTTCGCATCCAGCGCGCCTGCCGCGAACTGGGCGTCAAGACGGTCGTCGTCTATTCCGAAGCCGACAAGGAAGCCAAGTACGTCAAGCTTGCCGACGAAGCC
This sequence comes from Paraburkholderia kirstenboschensis, assembly GCF_904848585.1. Lineage (GTDB taxonomy): Bacteria > Pseudomonadota > Gammaproteobacteria > Burkholderiales > Burkholderiaceae > Paraburkholderia > Paraburkholderia kirstenboschensis. Next base: position 69,409 of record NZ_CAJHCR010000022.1, on the reverse strand, counting down.
GTCTGCATCGGCCCTGCACCTTCCAATCTGAGCTACCTGAATATGCCGGCGCTGATCAGCGCCGCGGAAGTCACGGACGCCGAGGCGATCCACCCCGGTTACGGCTTCCTGTCGGAAAACGCCGACTTCGCCGAACGTGTCGAGCAATCCGGCTTCACCTTCATCGGTCCGCGTCCGGAAACCATCCGGATGATGGGCGACAAGGTCACTGCCAAGCAGACCATGATCAAGACCGGCGTGCCTTGCGTGCCGGGTTCTGAAGGCGCATTGCCGGAAGATCCGAAAGAGATCGTGAAGATTGCGCGGCAAGTCGGCTATCCGGTCATCATCAAGGCCGCCGGCGGCGGCGGCGGCCGCGGCATGCGCGTCGTCCACACCGAAGCGGCGCTCGTCAACGCGGTCAACATGACGCGCGAAGAAGCCGGCCGTGCGTTCGGCAACCCGCAGGTCTACATGGAAAAATTCCTGGAGAACCCGCGGCACATCGAAATTCAGGTGCTGTCCGATTCGTTCAAGAACGCGGTCTGGCTCGGCGAGCGCGATTGCTCGATGCAGCGCCGTCACCAGAAAGTGATCGAAGAAGCGCCGGCGCCCGGCATTGCGCGCCGTCTGATCGACCGCATCGGCGATCGTTGCGCGGATGCGTGCAAGAAGATGGGCTACCTTGGCGCCGGTACGTTCGAGTTCCTGTACGAAAACGGCGAGTTCTACTTCATTGAAATGAACACGCGCGTGCAGGTCGAGCACCCGGTGACCGAACTGATCACGGGCGTCGACATCGTCCAGGAACAGATCCGCATTGCGGCCGGCGAAAAGCTCGCGTTCCGTCAGCGCGACATCGTGTTCAAGGGCCATGCGATCGAATGCCGGATCAATGCTGAAGATCCGTTCAAGTTCATTCCGTCGCCGGGACGCCTCACGTCGTGGCACATGCCGGGCGGTCCTGGCATCCGCGTTGATTCGCATGCCTACAATGGCTATTTCGTGCCGCCGAACTATGATTCGATGATCGGCAAGCTGATCGCTTACGGCGCCACGCGCGAGCAGGCAATCAAGCGGATGCGCATCGCTCTGTCGGAAATGGTCGTCGAAGGAATCCAGACGAACATCCCGTTGCATCGCGAGCTGATGCTGGACGCAAAGTTCGTCGAAGGCGGCACGAGCATTCACTACCTCGAAAACCGGTTGGCCGCGAAGCTGCAGGCCGCGCCGGAAGAAGCGTAAGTCATGAGTTACCGGGAACTGGTCGCCGAATTGGCACGCGAGCATGCAGAGGAGTTTTCCGACGCGCTGCTCGAGTTGGGCGCACTGTCCGTATCGGTCGAAGATGCGGACGCCGATACGCCCGACGAGCAGCCGCTTTTCGGCGAGCCCGGTCTCACGCCCGACCGCACGGCCTGGCAGCGTTCGCGCGTGATCGCGCTGCTCGCAGCGGAACACGAACCGGCGGTGCTGCTCGCCGCCGCGGCGAACGAGGTCGGCCTTGCTGTGACGCCGTCGTTCACCGTGCGTGAAGTTGAAGAACAGGATTGGGTGCGGCTCACGCAATCGCAGTTCGATCCGATTCCGATCGGCGAGCGCATCTGGGTCGTGCCTTCGTGGCACGACGCGCCGGACCCGAACGCGCTGGTGCTCGAACTGGATCCGGGCCTCGCGTTCGGCACCGGCAGCCATCCCACCACGCGCCTGTGCATGGAGTGGCTCGAGCAATCGGTGAAGCCTGGGCAATCCGTGCTCGACTACGGTTGCGGCTCCGGCATTCTCGCGATTCTCGCAAAAAAATGCGGCGCCGATCCTGTGTACGGCATCGACATCGATCCGCAAGCGGTCGAGTCGGCGCGTCATAACAGCGAGCGCAACCGCGCTGAAGTCATCTACGGTCTGCCCAACGAATGCCCTGCCGGCGAATTCGATATCGTCGTTGCCAATATCCTGTCCAATCCGCTCAAGCTGATGGCTTCGATGCTCTCGTCGAAGGTCAAGCCGGGCGGCCGCATCGCACTGTCGGGCATTCTGGCGCGCCAGGCTGACGAAGTCGCGCAGGTGTACGCTCGATGGATCGACATCGGCGTATGGCGCGAACACGAAGGCTGGGTATGTCTAACGGGAACACGCCGCGAAAGCCATTAGAATAAGGCGTATTGTCCAACCAACGGCCCCTCGGCTAACCGGCTCAATATGCTTCTGGCGACGCGCTGTCCCTTCTGTGAAACCGTCTTCCGTCTGCAACCGACGCAGTTGGCGCTGCGCCGCGGCCTCGTGCGTTGCGGGCAATGCCACGAAGTATTCGACGCATCCGGCAGCCTCTTCGACATAAGCGAGGGGGGCGACTTCTCCACCGCCAGACAGGTCTCCGCAGCCGCGGCGATAGAGGCACTCTCCGGCGTGCGCCCGAGCGGCGCAGACTTCAGCCCCGCCGCGTGGGATCCCTGGGCGCCGCGGCCCACGCCGCTCTTCGAGGAACGCTTCCGCCATAACGCACAGAGCGTCTCGGCCCAGCCCGGCTACACCGGCGCAAGCACCTCTGGCGCACCCGGCCATGCCGCGACGGAGCCCACGTTGCCTCCCGGCGCACCCAGCGCACCCAGCGCGGCGACACCAGCCGACCACGAACCGCTGCTCGCGGACGCGCCGCTCGAACCCTTCGCCTATGAAGCCGAGCCGCCCGCCGAAGAAGCGCCGCACGTGTGGCACAAGACCGAACGCCCTTCCGACTTTCCGATCGACGAACCGGTGCTCAACGAGTCGGCTTCGTTCCATGGATTCTCGGACAACGAACCGCATTTCGGAACGACCGGCGTAGGCGCGGCCGGCCTCGGCGCAACTCACCCGCATCCGTATTCCGCCGATCCGGGCGATCCGGCCGATCCCGATCTGCGCGGGCCGACTCGCGCGGCTGCCACGCCGAGCGGTGAGCCGTTCTCGGTGCAGCCGCCGATCAGCGACGACATGGATCCGTTTGCGGTAGTGCGAGAAACGCGTGCCGCCGAACCGCGGCGCCTTGCATGGATCGTCGGCGGATCGGTGGCGGCGGTCTTGCTCGTCATCGCATTGCTTGCGCAACTCGCGTGGTGGCAGCGCGAAACCGTACTCGTCTATCTGCCGGGCACCCAGACGCTGTACGCGAAGGTTTGCGCGCACCTCGGCTGTCAGCTCACGGCGCCGCACGATATCGACGGCTTGCAGGTGGAGCCGTCTGATTTGCGGCAAATCGACGGGCCGCACAAGCTCGAACTGCGAATGCCGCTGCGCAACCGCTTTAACGTCGCGCTAGCCTATCCGGCGATCGAACTCACACTTCTGGACGATCAGAACAACGTGGCGTTGCGCCGCGTGCTGTTTCCGCAAGACTACGTTGCTCCGGGTACGCCGATCGCAGCGGGTCTGCCGCCGCACATGACGCAAACCATGATCGTGCACTTGGATACCGGCAACGCGGTCGCCTCCAATTTCCGCGTACAGATCTTCTATCCGTAACGCATCCCTGCGCGCCTCGCGTCGAGCGGGCGCGTTCACCGTCATCACAGACGAACTTTCGGAGCACAACAACATGAGTCAAGTCACGCTGGGTGGTAACCCGATCGATGTAGCCGGCACCTTCCCGTCGGTGGGCCAGAGCGCTCCCGCTTTCTCGCTGGTCGGCAAGGATCTGAAGCCGCTGTCGCTCGCCGATTTCGCCGGCAAGCGCAAGGTGTTGAACATTGTCCCGAGCCTCGACACGCCGACGTGCGCGACCTCGACCCGCAAGTTCAACGAAGCCGCTGCGAAGCTGAGCAACACGGCTGTGATCGTCGTATCGGGCGACCTGCCGTTCGCCGCCTCGCGCTTTTGCACGACGGAAGGCATCGAGAACGTCGTGACGGCCTCGACCTTCCGCGGCCATGAATTTGCGCAGGCGTACGGCGTCGACGTGACGAGCGGTCCGCTTGCGGGTCTCACGGCGCGCGCGGTTGTCGTGATCGACGAGAACGACAAGGTGGTTCATGCGGAACTGGTCGGCGAAATCAAGAACGAACCGAACTACGACGCAGCACTTGCCGCGCTGAAGTAAAACTTCACCGCACGAAGACTCCGGCGCCGCGCTTCACGCGCGGCGCTGTCACATCGTCACTAGCTATTTCTTCATTCTTTTTTACAGGACGCTCGCCTTGGCTACGCTGATTTGCGGCTCGCTCGCCTACGACAACATCATGACCTTCGAAGGCCGCTTCCGGGAGCACATCCTGCCGGAGCAGGTCCACATCCTGAACGTGAGTTTTCTCGTGCCGACAATGCGCCGCGAGTTCGGCGGCTGCGCGGGCAACATCGCGTATTCGCTGAACCTGCTTGGCGGCGACGCGCGCATCATGGGCACGCTCGGCGCGGTCGACGCCCAGTTGTACATGGACCGGTTCGCTCAACTCGGGCTGTCGACGGAAAACGTGCTGGTCGTGCCGGGCACCTATTCGGCGCAGGCCATGATCACCACCGACCTCGAGAACAACCAGATCACCGCGTTCCATCCGGGCGCGATGATGCAGTCGCACCTGAACCGCGCGGACGAAGCGAGAGGCATCACACTCGGCATCGTCGCGCCCGACGGCTACGACGGCATGGTCCAGCATTCGGAACACCTGGCAGCGGCGGGCGTGCCGTTCATCTTCGATCCAGGTCAAGGTTTGCCGCTCTTCGAGGGTGCTGCACTGCGGCGCATGATTGAACTTGCGACTTACGTAGCTGTCAACGATTACGAAGCCAAACTCGTGAGCAACAAGACTGGCTGGTCGATCGAAGAGATCGCCGGCAAGGTAGAAGCGCTCATCGTCACGCTCGGCGAACACGGTGCGCAGATTCATCACGCGGGCGGGGTCGAAGAGATTCCGGCCGTCAAGGCACAGCAGGTGCTCGACCCGACAGGATGCGGCGACGCGTTCCGTGGCGGCTTGCTGTACGGCATCGAGAACAAGCTCGGCTGGGCGACCACCGGCCGTCTCGCGAGCCTGATGGGCGCGCTGAAGATCGAGCATCAGGGTCCGCAAAACTATGCGCCGACCCGGGCGCAGATCAACGAACGGTTCAAGCAGGCGTTCGGGTACGACCTGCCGTAATACCGAAGCTATTGGAGTTAGGGAATGAGAATAACGAGTCGCCTGATAGTGGCCACCTTGATCGCCGGTTCGCTGGGCATGTCGGGGTGCGCATACAACAGCAGCTCTGCCGACGTTTACACGGCGTCGCAGGCACAGCGCGAAGAAACGGTCCGCATGGGCACGGTCGACAGTGTGCGCGCAGTCAAGATCAGTTCGAACAACGGTCAGCCGAGCGGCATTGGCGCAGTCGGCGGCGGCGCTCTCGGTGCAGTGGCGGGCAGCAGGATCGGCGGCGGCACCGGCTCGATCATCACCGGAATTATTGGCGGTCTGGCGGGTGCGGTGGCCGGCAACACGGTCGAGAACAGCGTGGCCGTGCGCGACGGTCTGGAGGTTACCGTGCGGCTCGACAACGGCGACATCCGCGCAATTACGCAAAGCTCAACCGGCGAGATCTTCCGCGCCGGCGACCGTGTTCGGCTTCTTTCTAGCGGCGGCGTTACGCGCGTCACGCACTAAGGTTCCCCTCTCGAACGGCCAGGCATTACGCGGCCGCGTCGACCTCACACGCATGCCCTCCCCTGTGCATGCGTTTTTTTTCGCCTGCGCGCAGCTCGTGCGTGCGTGACTGCATCCGCGCGTCGACGCTCCACGTTTTGCACCGACGAAAAAAATCCCGTCGCCGGAAACCGGCAACGGGACCCTGACCGAGTAGCGCTCGCGAAGCTACGTTAAGCGCCACTCGATCATTGGACGCATCGAGCGATGCGTCGAAGCACTTCTACTGCTTACTGACCTGCTTACTGACCTGCTTACTGAGCTGCTTACGGACGGCTGCCCGTCGGGAACGGCCATGCCGCTGCCGGGTTCAGCGCGGTCTTCACCGTCGCCGCCGGTGCGCTCGAAACAGAAGTCGCAGCGGGTGCAGGCGCAGCCTTCTTGGCGACAGCCTTCTTGGCAGGCGCAGCCTTCTTCGCAGGAGCAGCGGCCTTCTTCGCAGGAGCAGCCTTCTTGGCAGGCGCAGCCTTTTTAGCAGCAGCCTTTTTCGCAGGCGCAGCCTTCTTGGCAGCAGCCTTTTTCGCAGGCGCGGCTTTCTTCGCAGCAGCCTTCTTCGCAGGCGCGGCCTTCTTGGCTGCGGCCTTCTTAGCCGGTGCGGCCTTCTTCGCAGCCGCCTTCTTGGCCGGTGCTGCCTTCTTCGCTGCGGCCTTCTTCGCCGGCACTGCCTTCTTCGCGGCTACCTTCTTCGCCGGTGCGGCTTTCTTGGCTGCAACCTTCTTAGCCGGTGCAGCCTTCTTCGCTGCTACCTTCTTAGCCGGTGCTGCTTTCTTTGCCGCGACCTTCTTGGCCGGCGCTGCCTTCTTCGCTGCTACTTTCTTTGCCGGTGCTGCCTTCTTCGCCGGAGCTGCCTTCTTTGCTGCGACCTTCTTTGCTGCAGGCTTCTTAGCGGCGGCTTTCTTTGCAGTTGCCATCATTTTCTCCTTCAGGTTTTCAGATGAGAGTCAGTTCAAACTACACCCTTCGTCAAAACCCGCTTCCCGCGGACGCTTCTCAGGGCGCGCGCTACGAAGCGGGCTATTCATCGGCGTACGCAGGTGCCGCGCGCTTACGCTAATGAATGCGGTAAGGCGCGCCGTGCCCGAAGGCACCGCGCGCCAAATGTCATCGGTGTTGGGTTTCAACACCGGCAATTGCTTGATCGAGCCACCGGCGATAACGCCGGCGACTTTTTCCGGGGGGAAGTTTGCCCATCCCACTGAAGGGTTCGCAAAGTGCCTGTCATGTTTGTGGGCCGCGAAGGCACGCGGCGCACCGGGCACGCTTTGCATCAGGCGGTTCAGCTCCTAAACATAATTGCCGCGGCCGAGGCCCACGGCATCCCCATCGATGAATGCATCTACGGCACGACCCGGATCACTCCCAGGTCAGCGCGCCGCCAGTCTGATATTCGATCACACGCGTCTCGAAGAAGTTGCGCTCCTTCTTCAGGTCGATCATCTCGCTCATCCACGGGAACGGGTTTTCCTCGTTCGGGTACAGCGGATCGAGACCGATCTGCTGGCAACGGCGGTTGCAGATGAAGCGGAGATAGCTCTTGAACATCGACGCATTGAGGCCGAGCACCCCGCGCGGCATCGTGTCTTCTGCGTAACGATATTCAAGTTCGACCGCTTGCTGGAAGATCTCGCGGATTTCCGCGCGGAACTCAGCCGTCCAGAGTTGCGGGTTTTCAAGTTTGATCTGGTTGATGAGGTCGATGCCGAAGTTGCAGTGCATCGACTCGTCGCGCAGGATGTACTGGTACTGTTCCGCGGCGCCGGTCATCTTGTTCTGACGGCCGAGCGCCAGGATTTGCGTAAAGCCGACGTAGAAGAACAAGCCTTCCATCACGCAGGCGAACACGATCAGGGAGCGCAGCAGCGTCTGGTCAGTCTCGAGCGTGCCGGTCTGGAAACCCGGATCGGTCAGCACGTTGATGTACGGAATGAGGAATTCGTCTTTCGCGCGGATCGAGGAGACCTCGTGATACGCGTTGAAGATTTCGCCCTCGTCGAGGCCCAGCGATTCGACGATGTACTGGTAGGCGTGTGTGTGGATCGCTTCTTCGAACGCCTGGCGCAGCAGGAACTGGCGGCATTCGGGAGCCGTGATGTGGCGGTAGGTGCCCAGCACGATGTTGTTGGCGGCGAGGGAGTCGGCCGTGACGAAGAAGCCCAGGTTGCGCTTGACGATGCGGCGCTCGTCTTCGGTCAGCCCGTTCGGGTCTTTCCAGAGGGCGATGTCGCGCGACATGTTCACTTCTTGCGGCATCCAGTGGTTGGCGCAACCAGCCAGATACTTTTCCCAAGCCCACTTGTACTTGAACGGCACCAACTGATTCACGTCAGTCTGGCCGTTGATGATGCGCTTGTCGGCGACATTCACTCGCGCTTCCGAAACCGCAGCGGTTCCAGCAGCATGAGCAACGGTAGCAGCGGGAGCGACAGCGATGTCGTTCGCGAAGATGTCTTGAGCCGAGGGAGCATGAGGAGCGGAACGCGTTCCGACTTGCGAACCGACAGCCGGTCCCGCAGCGTTGCGCAACACGTTCTGTTGCGTAGCGCTCGAGGGAGTTACGGCAGTGATCTCGTCATCCCAGTTGAGCATAAATGTCACCATCAATTTAGAACGGTTTGTACCATCTTTTCACGAGCGATAAAAGAGTCCGCTCGCGAAAAATCCTGTTTTCGATTCGCGTTGCTACGTTCATACAACACTTTGTTCAACAGACTGTGTACGTTGCCTCGTACGAAGCGAGTTGAACGTGTGTCGTCGAGGTGCTTCGCGAGCTCGAAGAGCAACGTGTTGAAGCGTCGTTTCGCTGCTCTATCTATCTGTATTGCGGAGTGCGTTTGCTGTGTCTTGCACTTCTCTGCGCGTTGCCGGTTCGTCCGCGCTAGCGAGATGAAGTTCAATGCAATGTCGAGCGATGCATGTGGCCGACTGCGTTGTTCGCTCCATCGGTCGAAGCGTTGGTGAAGCGCCGGGTCTTGCACTCGGGTGTTGTCTCGCGCGCTTCGTGGAGTGCCGACTCGTTGCTTCGTTGCGCTTGTCGCTTCGTCGCTTCGGTGCTTCGCTTCGTTGCTGTCGATGAGCGGTGCGGCCTTGCTGACTTCGTCTATCCTGCTCGCCGCGCCGCTCGTCGGTTTATATCTGCTTCATCTCTATCAGGTTCGTTGATCGCTGCATGCGGGTCTTTACCTGGAACCCGTCAGCAAGCAACGAACCCGCTTGCTGCTCGACGCTTACTGGCAAGCCTCGCATTCGTCGAAGCCAGGGTCGCCCGGACGCATCATGCACACGGGACCGTCCGCTTCGGGCGCGTCTTCCACTGCGACTGCCGGCGCTGCCGCTGCTGCCTGGAGGCCGCCTGCATTGCCCAGTGCACCGCCGCTCGCGCCAAAGCCGCCTGCCGCGCCGCCGCCGACACCACCCGTGCCTTCACCGCCGCCCCAACTCACTGCGTTGAGCGCGCCGTGAGCGACCGTCGACTTCTCGACGTGCGTTGCCGCCATCGTGCGGAGGTAGTACGTGGTCTTCAGACCGCGCACCCATGCGAGCTTGTAGATCTCGTCGAGCTTCTTACCCGATGCGCCGCCCATGTAGATGTTCAGCGACTGCGCCTGGTCGATCCACTTCTGACGGCGCGACGCCGCTTCGACGAGCCACTTCGGATCGACTTCGAACGCGGTCGCGTAGATCGCGCGCAGGTCGGCCGGAATACGGTCGATGCGCGAGAGCGTGCCGTCGAAGTACTTCAGGTCGGCGACCATCACCTCGTCCCACAGGCCGCGCGCCTTCAGGTCGCGCACCAGGTAGTCGTTGACCACCGTGAACTCGCCCGACAGGTTCGACTTCACATACAGGTTCTGGAACGTCGGCTCGATGCAAGCCGACACGCCGATGATGTTCGAGATCGTCGCCGTCGGCGCGATCGCGATGCAGTTCGAGTTGCGCATGCCGTAAGTGGCGATGCGCTCACGCAGTTCCGTCCAGTCCATCGACTCGCTCGAATCGACTTCGACATAGCCGCCGCGCGCGTCGGCCAGCAGCTTGACCGAGTCTTGCGGGAGGATGCCGCGATCCCACAGCGAGCCGCGGTAGCTGGAGTAACGGCCGCGTTCTTGCGCCAGTTCGGTCGACGCGTAGTAAGCGTAATAGCAAACCGCTTCCATGGACGTGTCGGCGAACTTGACCGCTTCTTCCGACGCGTACGGCGTGCGCAGCAGATGCAGGCAGTCCTGGAAGCCCATGATGCCCATGCCGACCGGACGGTGCTTCAGGTTCGAGTTACGCGCCTTGGCGACTGCGTAATAGTTGATGTCGATCACGTTGTCGAGCATGCGCATCGCGACGCTGACCGTGCGCTTGAGCTTGTCGTGGTCGAGCACGAGCGTGCCGTCGGCCTGTTCCTTCAGATGCGCGACGAGGTTCACGGAGCCCAGGTTGCAGACCGCGATCTCTGAGTCGCTCGTGTTCAGCGTGATTTCCGTGCACAGGTTCGACGAGTGGACGACGCCGACGTGCTGTTGCGGCGAGCGCACATTGCACGGGTCCTTGAACGTGATCCACGGGTGGCCGGTTTCGAACAGCATGCCGAGCATCTTGCGCCACAGTTGCGCCGCGGGCACCTTCTTGAACAGCTTGATCTCGCCGCGCGCGACCTTGTCTTCGTAAGCCGTGTAAGCCGCTTCGAACTCGGCGCCGAACTTGTCGTGCAGATCCGGGCAGGTGGACGGCGAGAACAGCGTCCAGTCGCCGCCTTCCATCACGCGCTTCATGAACAGGTCGGGAATCCAGTTCGCCGTGTTCATGTCGTGCGTGCGACGACGGTCGTCGCCGGTGTTCTTGCGCAGCTCGAGGAATTCTTCAATATCCAGGTGCCACGTTTCGAGGTACGCGCACACCGCGCCCTTGCGCTTGCCGCCCTGGTTCACGGCGACTGCCGTGTCGTTGACGACCTTCAGGAACGGCACGACGCCTTGCGACTTGCCATTGGTGCCCTTGATGTGCGAGCCGAGCGCACGCACACGCGTCCAGTCGTTGCCGAGACCGCCGGCAAACTTCGAGAGCAGCGCGTTTTCCTTCAGCGCTTCGTAGATGCCGTCCAGGTCGTCGTCGACTGTGGTGAGATAGCACGACGACAGTTGCGAGCGGCGCGTGCCCGAGTTGAACAGCGTCGGCGTGGACGACATGAAGTCGAAGCTCGACAGCACGTTGTAAAACTCGATCGCGCGCGCTTCGCGGTCGATCTCGTTCAGCGACAGGCCCATTGCGACACGCATAAAGAATGCCTGGGGCATTTCGATACGCACGCCGTCGTGGTGCAGGAAGTAACGGTCATACAGCGTCTGCAGACCGAGGTAGCCGAATTGCAGGTCGCGGTTGTTGTCGAGCGCGGCACCCAGGCGCTTCAAGTCGAACTGCAGCAGCTTGTCGTCGAGCAGCTCGGCTTGCACGCCGCGCTTGATGAACTGCGGGAAGTATTCGGCATAACGCTCGCCCATTTCGGCTTGCGTGACTTCTTCTTCGAGGATCTCGCGGCGGATGGTGTGCAGCAGGATGCGAGCGGTGACCTGGCTGTAGGCCGGATCTTTTTCGATCATCGTACGGGCAGCCAGAATCGCCGAGTCGTAGACCTGGCTCATCGGCACGCCGTCGTACAGATTCTTCACCGTTTCCGCGACGATCGGCTCCGCGCTCACCGCGTCACCCAGGTTCGCGCAAGCGGACTCGATAATGCCGCGCAGTGCAGCGAGGTCGAGCGGATGCGTCACGCCGTTGTCCGTGACCGTGAGGCCCGGCGTGCCGGCGGCAGCGTGATCGTCATGAGCGCGCGCCTGCGTGCGCTTCTCGCGATACAGCACGTAGGCACGTGCGACGTTGTGCTCGCCGCCGCGCATCAGCGCGAGTTCGACCTGATCCTGAATGTCTTCGATATGGAACGTGCCGCCGTTCGGACGGCTGCGCAGCAGCGCGCGCACCACGTTCTGCGTCAGTTGCTCGACCAGCTCACGCACACGCGCCGACGCCGCGCCTTGACCACCGTTGACGGCGAGGAATGCCTTCGTCACGGCGATGGCGATCTTCGACGGTTCGAACGACACCACGCTGCCATTACGACGGATCACCTTGTAGTCGGCGTACGTCGCTTGCGGCGCGAGCGCTTGAGTGCCTTGTGCCTGGCCGAAGGCCTGGCCAGTCGGTGATCCCTCATACCGGGTCGTCACGTTGTCGGTGGTTTGCATGTGCAAAGCTCCTGGTCCTGGAAATGTTGCGGCGAGTGCCGCGGATTAAAACGAACGCTGCGCCGCCGCGTGCGCAAGCGAGGAGGTGCAGGAAAAAGACCGGCCTGGGCGGCTGGCGGGATGCGACTGCGATGAAGCCTGATTCGAATTGAAAACGGTCTTCGTCGTATATGTCGCGATCACTCTCAGCCCCTTTCCTGATGCTTATGATTGCCGCCGGCTGGTCAGGTCCGGCTGCGCTGCAGGAATTATTTTTCGCTGCCTGGAATGCTTGCGGCGCCGTGCTCGGAGAGCGGGGCGCCGCGACTTGTGCACTTAGTTATGCACTCGGTTATTCACACAGTTATACACAGGACACACAATATCTAGTGCGTAACTGAATTTGTGGCACCAAGTATAGTGGAGATTCGAGACAGGTCAAACGCTTTTATTTGCTTTTGAAGTCTTGACTTTTGGTCCGCGCGGCGCGATGCCCTCCGCCTGCAGAAGCAGGCAGAGCCTCGCTCTGCGGCACTCACGCGACGTCGCGCAAAGTGCCGTTACGGCGTTCTGGAAAACTTGAGATAGGGGAAATACCGATCCGCCAGCAACGTGTCGCGTTGCAGACGCGGCCACTCGAAATGTGGTCCTGGATCTGTCTTGCGGCCGGGCGCTATGTCGGAGTGCCCGGCAAGCGCCTCGATCGGATAGCGAGCCGTCAGCGCACTTACGAGCGAGCCGAGCGTGTGGTATTGCGCCGCCTCGAAAGGAGTGGTGTCGCTGCCTTCCAGTTCGATGCCGATCGAGAAATCATTGCAGCGCTCACGGCCAAAAAAGTTAGATGGGCCCGCGTGCCATGCGCGCTCATTGCACGACACGAACTGCTCGAGCGCGCCGTCGCGATGAATCACGAAATGCGCGGACACGCGCACGCCGCGCAGATGCGCGTCGTAATAAGGATGAGTGTCGCAATCGAGCGTATTGAGAAACAGTTCGGCAATCGCCGTGCCGCCAAACTGGTTGGGCGGCAGGCTGATGTTGTGAACCACGATCAGAGTCGGCACCGCGCCTTGCGGCCGTGCTTCGAAATTCGGCGATGGCAGCTTGCGCGCTTGTGCAACCCAACCGTCTGCGTCGACGGCGAACCCGACGCTCATCGAGCGTCGCGGCCCGTGGGTCGCGCGCCGTGCCGCTGCGCGTGCGCGGCACTGCAGAACGGCTGCCCGGCAACGACCACCGAGTCGCTCTTCGGCGCATGCACGCCGCACTCGACGCAACGGATCATGGGCTCGGCGAGTTGAGGCGGCTCTGCAGGACGCGCGGCACCATTGCCATTGCCATTACTGGCTGCGCCCGATGCGCCTCGCGCGCCGCCGGCGCCAGTACGTTGTGCCGTATGCGCGTCATGACGGCGCAGCGCCTTCACGAGCCACTGGCCGACGAAGAACAACATGATGAGCAAAAAGATTTGTCGCATGGGGCACGCTCACACTACAGCACGGTGCAACAGCACCTCGAAAACAAAACGGCTGCCGACGTACGCCAGCAGCAACGCGACGAACGACGCCAGCACCCAGCGCAATGCAGCACGGCCGCGCCAGCCGGACACCTTGCGCGCCGTCAGAAGCGCGCCGAACATTACCCACGACAGGATCGCGAACACGGTCTTGTGATCGAGCCGCAGCGCGCGGTCGACCAGTTGCTCGCTGAACAGAATGCCCGACACGAGCGTCAGCGTGAGCAGCACGAAACCGGCGCCGATCAGACGGAACAGCAGCTTCTCGAGTGTGAGCAACGGCGGCAGCGTGTCGAGCCAGCTGGACAGCCAGCCGTTGCCCGCCGCAGCCACATTCCGCTGCGCGATGCCGCCGCGCATTGCATGAAGACGCCGCTCGACGAGCAGCATCAGAATGGCGTGCAGCGCCGCGATCGCGAACAGACCATAGGCGATGTTGGCGATCAGGAAGTGCAGTTTGAACATGGGCGCGGCCGAATACGGCAGCACCCGCACGCCGTTGAACGCGAGCGGCAATAGCGAGGCGACGCAGGCGAGCGGCAACACCAGCAGACGCAGTCCGTCGAGCGGAAAGAAAAAGCTTTCTATCCAGTAGATGCCGGCGCCGAGCCAGAACATTGCGGACAGCGCAAACGCGAAGCCGAACACCATCGCGTTCTGCGGGAAGATCGTGGTATGCAGCAGCACGCCGTGCGCGAGCAGCGCGACGAACAGCAACGCGCGGCCCGACGAACTCATGCCCGAAGCCGCCGAGCCGGCGAACCCGGACTGTGTCTGTGTGTTCGCGCCAGTGGTTGCGGCAGCCGGCATCGGCGGAACGCTTTCCAGCACGGGGCGCGACCCGGCGTGCCGGTGCGAGCGCCAGCCGGCCACGGCGAGTCCGCCGTACAGGAGCGCAGTGAGGGCATACAGTACAATATCCATATTCGAAGTTTACACTAGGCCCCTGCTCCGCGACGTCTTCCACTTCGCGCCCGGCCGGGGCCGCACTGTTCATCGCTCCCCATGCTCGACAATCTGACTCAACGGATGGCGCGCGTCGTCAAGACGCTGCGCGGCGAAGCCCGGCTCACCGAGGCGAACACCCAGGAAATGCTGCGCGAGGTGCGTCTGGCGCTGCTCGAGGCGGATGTGGCGCTGCCCGTCGTGCGCGAGTTCATCTCGAAGGTGAAAGAGAAGGCGCTCGGCGAGGAAGTCATCAGCAGCCTGTCGCCGGGTCAGGCGCTCGTCGGCGTCGTGCAGCGCGAGCTGACCGCGGTGATTGGCGGCGACTACGAAGGCAAGGCCGCCGAGCTGAATCTCGCTGTCACGCCGCCGGCCGTCATTCTGATGGCGGGTCTGCAAGGCGCGGGTAAAACGACCACGGTCGGCAAGCTCGCCAAGCTGCTGCGCGAGAAGTACAAGAAAAAGGTTCTGACTGTTTCGTGCGACGTCTATCGCCCCGCTGCTATCGCGCAGTTGAAGACGGTCACCGAGCAGGTCGGCGCGGACTTCTTCCCGTCGGAACCCGATCAGAAGCCGGTCGACATCGCGCGCGCCGCGGTGGACTGGGCCAAGCGTCACTATCACGACGTGCTGCTGGTCGACACGGCCGGCCGTCTGGGTATCGACGAAGCGATGATGCAGGAAATCACCGCGCTGCACACCACCTTGAAGCCGGCGGAAACACTCTTCGTCGTCGACGCAATGCTCGGCCAGGACGCGGTCAACACCGCGAAAGCATTTAGCGACGCGCTGCCGCTCACCGGCGTGGTGCTCACCAAGCTCGACGGCGACTCGCGCGGTGGCGCGGCGCTCTCGGTGCGTCACGTCACAGGCAAGCCGATCAAGTTCGTCGGCGTCGCGGAAAAGCTCGACGGCCTCGAAGTCTTCTACCCGGATCGTATGGCGAACCGGATTCTCGGCATGGGCGACATTCTCGCTCTCGTCGAGGAAGCGCAACGCGGCGTGGACGTTCAAGCCGCGCAGAAGCTCGCAGATAAGGTCAAGAAAGGCGGCGACTTCGACCTCAATGATTTCCGCGCGCAACTTACGCAAATGAAGGGCATGGGCGGTCTCTCGTCGCTGATGGACAAGCTGCCCGCGCAATTCCAGCAGGCCGCCGCCGGCGCCGACATGAGCCAGGCCGAAAAGCAGATGCGCCGCATGGAAGGCATCATCAATTCCATGACGCCGCTCGAGCGCGCCAAGCCGGATCTCATCAAGGCCACGCGCAAGCGCCGCATCGCCGCGGGCGCGGGCGTGCAGGTGCAGGAAGTCAACCGCATGCTGAACCAGTACGATCAGATGCGCACCATGATGAAGAAGTTGAAGGGCGGCAATCTGCAAAAGATGATGCGCGGCATGAAGGGCATGATGCCCGGCATGCGCTAAGCTTTAGCAAGACGGCGGCGCGCGGGTTGCTGACCCGACCGGCGGCCACCGTCACCATGGGAACTTCCTTCGGGGCGTTCTCACTCACACTATGTATACAGTTACCGCCCGTCAGACGTCATGAACCGCGAAGAAGCTCTCCACATTTTTAGCCACTCCGAAGAAATCGTTTCGGCCGACGAGGTCAACGCGTCGATCAGCGGCATGGCTACCGCCATCCGCAACGAAATGAGCGAGGACTTTCCGCTCGTGCTGTCGGTGATGGGCGGCGCCGCGGTCTTCACAGGC
Source organism: Paraburkholderia kirstenboschensis (assembly GCF_904848585.1). Taxonomy (GTDB): domain Bacteria; phylum Pseudomonadota; class Gammaproteobacteria; order Burkholderiales; family Burkholderiaceae; genus Paraburkholderia; species Paraburkholderia kirstenboschensis. The sequence goes on along the minus strand of NZ_CAJHCR010000022.1, from coordinate 53,399 downwards.
ATGCTGTTGCCGCACCTCGATTTCCCGCTCGAGTTCGACTACATCCATCTCACGCGCTACCGCAACACCACCAAGGGCGGCAACGAGATGCAATGGCGCGTGGCGCCGGCTGAGTCGGTGAAGGATCGCGTGGTGCTGGTGCTCGACGACATTCTCGATGAAGGCGAGACGATGGCCGCGATCCGCGACCGCATTCTCGCGATGGGCGCAAAGCGCTTCCTGAGCGCCGTGCTGTGCGAAAAGATCATCCCAAAAGCCAAGCCGCTGCGCCCCGATTACTGCGGCTTCGAAGTGCCGGACCGCTATGTTTTCGGCTGCGGCATGGATGCTAAAGGCTACTGGCGCAACCTGCCGACTATTCGCGCATTGACTGAAGGCGCTTGACTTGCCTGATTAGTCGCCGCGTTGTCTTGCGCGGCGCGAAAATGACGAGATAAAAAAAGCGGCCCGCTGGGCCGCTTTTTGTTGCGTCAAACATTGCTTGCGGGGTTCACTCAGCTGAGTTCGGCTCGGAGATCCGCCCGGCGTCGCCGATTGCCGCTCCGATCGACAGCGCGCGTCACTCAGAGTTGATGCACAAACGCGCGGATACCGCCAAGCATCATCTCCACTGAGATCGCCACCAGCACGAGTCCCATTAGCCGCTCGAATGCCATCATGGTTCGCTCGCCGAGCCACGCCTGAATACGCTCGGCCAGCATCAGCACGACTGCGCAGACGATCATGGTGACGGTCAGCGCGCCGATCCACTCGAACATCTTGCCAGGCGCCTGCGACGTCAGCAGCATCACGGTTGCCAGCGCCGACGGCCCTGCCAGCGCCGGAATGGCAAGCGGCACGATCAGCGGCTCGCCGCCGCGCACGTCGCCGCCGAAAGGGCCGTCCGGATGCGGGAACACCATGCGCAGCGCAATCAGAAACAACACAATGCCGCCGCCGATGCGCAACGACTGGTCGGTGAGACTCATCATGCGCAAAAATGCGTCGCCGACCACCATGAATACCAGCAGGATCGCAAACGCGATCGCGACCTCTCGCAGAATCACTGCGGTGCGCCGCTTCGGCGACACACCGCGCAGACAACTGATGAAGAGCGGAATGTTGCCGAGCGGGTCAGTGATCAGGATCAGCAGCACGGTCGCGGACAGGAAGGTGTACTCCACCGTCCGCCCCGCTTAGCGCGCCAGCGCCGCGCGAACCTTCGCGATCACCGTTTGCGCAGCTTCGTCTACCGGCAGCAAGGTCGCCTCGGCGTCGCGGCGGCCCTGATATTCGAGCTTGCCTTCCTTCAGGCCACGGTCGCCGATCACGAGACGATGCGGCACGCCGATCAGTTCCCAGTCGGCGAACATCACACCGGGGCGCTCGCCGCGATCGTCGAGAATCACGTCGATGCCAGCTTCGACCAGCGCTGCGTACAGCTTGTCAGCCTGCTCGCGCACGGCTTCGCTGCGGTCATAGCCCATCGGGCACAGCACGACTTCGAACGGCGCGATCGATTCCGGCCAGATGATGCCCTTGTCGTCGAAATTCTGTTCGATCGCGGCGCCCAGGATACGTGTGACGCCGATGCCGTAGCAGCCCATTTCCATAGGCTGCGGTTTGCCGTTTTCGTCGAGACAGGTTGCGTTCATCGCTTCGGAATATTTGGTGCCGAGCTGGAACACATGGCCGACTTCGATGCCGCGGCAAATCTCGATCACGCCGTTGCCGTCCGGCGACGGGTCGCCCTTTTTCACGTTGCGAATATCGGCAACGACCGGTTCCGGCAGATCGCGGCCCCAGTTCACGCCCGTGGTGTGGTAGTCCACCTCGTTGGATCCCACTACGAAGTCGCTCATGTTCGCGACCGTGCGGTCCGCGACGACTTTCACCGGCTTCTTCGTGTTGAGCGGACCGAGATAACCCGGCGGCGTGCCGAACGTTTCGATGATCTCGGCCTCGGTCGCCATGCGGAAATCGGCGAGGTCCGGCAACTTGCTTGCCTTGATCTCGTTCAGGTCGTGATCGCCGCGCAGCATCAGCAACCAGATGGTCGGTTCAGCGCCTTCGTTTTCGGTGGCGAGCACGATCGACTTGATGGTGCGCTCCAGCGGAATGTTCAGCAGCTCGGCGACGGCCTCGCACTTTGCCTTGCCCGGCGTCGGCGTCTTTTTCATCTGCTCGGCGGGAGCCGCGCGCTGTGCGTAGAGCGGCAAAGCTTCGGCCGCTTCGACGTTCGCGGCGAAGTCGGAGGTCGGGCAGTAGGCGATTGCGTCCTCACCCGTTTCGGCGATCACGTGGAATTCATGCGAGCCGCTGCCGCCGATCGAACCGTTGTCCGCGGCGACCGCGCGGAAATCGAGCCCGAGGCGCGTGAAGATGCGCACGTACGCGTCGTACATCTTGCGATACGACTCGCGCAGACCTGCCGCGTCCTTGTCGAACGAGTACGCGTCTTTCATGATGAACTCGCGGCCGCGCATCACGCCGAAACGCGGACGGATTTCGTCGCGGAACTTCGTCTGGATCTGATAGAAGTTGACCGGCAACTGACGGTAGCTCTTGATCTGCCCACGCGCGATGTCCGTCACCACTTCTTCGTGGGTCGGTCCGATCACGAAGTCGGATTGCTTGCGGTCTTTGAAGCGAAGGAGTTCAGGGCCGTATTTTTCCCAGCGGCCCGACTCCTGCCACAGCTCGGCCGGCTGCACGGCCGGCATCAGCAACTCGATCGCGCCTGCCCGGTTCATTTCCTCGCGCACGATCGCTTCCACCTTACGAATCGAGCGCAAGCCGATCGGCAGATAGTTATAGATGCCGCCGGCGACGCGGCGGATCATGCCGGCACGCACCATGAGCTTGTGGCTGACGATCTCGGCGTCGGCCGGAGCTTCTTTCAGGGTGCCGATAAAGAAACGGGAAGCTTTCATTCAGATTTTCCAAAAGCGGCGGCTCCGGAGGGACCGCCCGAAAGGGTGAAAACGGGGAAATCGATACGGCTGCGTCGCCGGGCCCGCCCGGTTGCGCCATTCCGGCGCAAGGGCCGCCGCCGGGGCGCCAAAGCCGCCGCGCAAGTCTTTTGCACAAGGGATGAGGCACGGGAAGACGGACAGGCTACCGCAAAGCAGGCCTTTTGCGGCGAATCGTTCCAATCTGGTGCGAATCGGTGCGTCGGGTCCGTTATCTGTTTATAATCAAAGCAATTTTAAAGGATTCGAAGGTGGTTGTATGCTGGATCGTGAAGGCTTTCGCCCGAACGTCGGCATCATCCTCTTGAACGCGCACAACGAGGTGTTTTGGGGCAAACGGCTCCGTGAACATTCCTGGCAGTTTCCGCAAGGGGGCATCAAGTACGGAGAGACCCCCGTGCAAGCGATGTATCGGGAGTTACACGAAGAAACCGGCCTGCTTCCGGAGCACGTCAAGGTGATCGGTCGCACACGCGACTGGTTGCGTTACGAGGTGCCTGACAAGTTCATCAAGCGCGAGGTACGCGGTCACTACCGCGGCCAGAAACAAATCTGGTTCTTGCTCCGAATGGTGGGGCGCGACTGCGACATCTGCTTGCGCGCCACTGACCACCCGGAGTTCGACGCCTGGCGCTGGAACGAGTATTGGGTACCGCTCGACTGTGTGATCGAGTTCAAGCGGGATGTATATCAGTTGGCGCTGACGGAGCTATCCCGTTTCATGCGCCGCACTGCGCCGCGTGCGGAAAAACCTGGCGGGCACCATGGGCCGCGCTATCCCCGGATAGCGTCGTCAATGGAAAGTCCGCCGGATTCCACGGTAATGACGGTGACCACGGTAACGTCCGTCAGAATCGAAACTTCGGTTCACACGACAAGCGTGTCCGATTGCGGCGAAACTGCCGGCTCGGGGAACGAGGCCGGCACCGTATCGGAACTCGACGAAGACTCGGCTCGCGAGACTGCGGGTTCGATGTTCCGTCATCAAGGCGTGCGCAACTGACCATTCTGCGCGGCCGTCTACGTCGCCTATGTCGCCTATGCGGGCGCGGCTTCTCAAGCCGCGCCCGCTTTTTCGAGGAAACCATATTGAAAGCACTTGCTCTCGTCGTGGCGTGCGTCGCCACCGGCGCCCTGCTGGCTGGTTGTTCGAGCGCCGGCAAACCCACCAACAAGGACGACAGCGCCTTTGCCTATCTGCTGGACCGGCCGAGTAACTGGGTCGAAAACAAGGTCGAGACCTTGCCGCCGCTGCCGCAGGACTCGAACCTGCTGCCCTTCGAGGTGTCAGGCAATACGCCGCTGCATTTCGCGATCGACCAGAACTCGCTGACTGTCGGCTCAGACGGCGTCGTGCGCTATACCGTGGTCGTGACGAGCCCGAGTGGCGCCCGCAACGTGAACTACGAAGGCATCCGCTGCGACACCTATGAATGGCGCCTGTATGCCGGTCTGAACGCGGATCACGACGGCTGGGACAAGACAGTCGCGAACGACTTCACGCGTATCGAGAATGGCGCGCTGAACGCGTATCACGCGGTGCTGTATCAGGATTATTTGTGCGCCAACAAGATCCCTACGGGGAGCGCAAAAACGATTGTGGATAACATCCGCTATAAGCGCACGGCGACTTCGTTGGTTCACTGACGCTTCGCCGACGCACCCAGAAAAAAAGCCGTTCCTGCATTCGCTGGAACGGCTTTTTTACATGTTGCGCGTGAGCCGGTTGGTCACTCAAACGAGCACCAGGTTGTCGCGATGAATCAGTTCGGGCTCCAGCATATAGCCCAGCACCGATTCGATCTCGCCGCTCGGACGCCGCTGGATCAGCTTTGTCTCTGCACTGCTGTAGTTGGTGAGGCCGCGCGCCACTTCCCGGCCAGCTGCATTGAGGCACGCGATCACCTCGCCGCGAGCAAACGCGCCCTGCACGCCGACAATTCCGATGGGCAGCAAGCTCTTGCCGCCTGCCGTCAGCTTCTCCACGGCTCCGTCGTCGATCACGACGTGGCCGCGCACCTGCAAGTGATCGGCCATCCATTGCTTGCGCGCCGCCATGCGCGCGGTGCGTGCGATCAACTGCGTGCCGATCGCCTCTCCCGAAGCGAGCCGCGACAGCACGTCTGCTTCGCGCCCGCTCGCGATCACCGTGTTCGCGCCGCTATGAGCGGCGCGCTTGGCGGCGAGAATCTTGGTGAGCATGCCGCCGCGCCCGAGGCTCGAACCGGCGCCGCCGGCCATGGCTTCGAGGTCCGGCGCGCCGGCGTCTGCCTGCTGAACGAGCGTGGCGTTCGGGTCCTTCCGGGGATCGGCGGTGAAAAGCCCTTGCTGATCAGTGAGGATGATGAGCGCGTCGCCCTCAATGAGGTTGGCGACCAGTGCGCCCAGCGTGTCGTTATCGCCGAACTTGATTTCGTCGGTGACGACCGTGTCGTTCTCGTTGATGATTGGCACCACGCCAAGCCGCAGCAGCGTCAGCAACGTGGAACGCGCGTTCAGATAGCGCTCGCGGTCGGCCAGGTCTGCGTGAGTCAGCAGGATCTGCGCGGTCTGGATCGAATGCTCGGCAAAGCGGCTTTCGTAGACCTGCGCGAGGCCCATTTGTCCGACGGCCGCGGCCGCCTGCAATTCGTCGATTTCGCGCGGGCGCCTGGTCCAACCAAGCCGCTGCATTCCTTCGGCGATGGCGCCCGAGCTTACCAGCACCACTTCCTTGCCCTGCGCACGCAATGCGGCAATCTGCGCAGCCCAGCGGCCGATCGCAGCATGATCGAGGCCGCGCCCGTCATTCGTGACGAGGCTCGAGCCGACTTTCACTACCAATCGCCGTGAATCTGCGATGACGGAACGCATTGTGCGCAGCCTCCCAAGATGACGCCTGACGCGCGCCGCCAACCCGCAAAGGCCCGGCGCCCGAGTTGTTTAGTCCCGCGGATCGGCGCTGGATTCGCCAGCGGCGGCAGGTGCTTCCGGCTTGTCGCGAAAGCGGACGTCGGCGGCGAGGTCTTCGGCTTCGGCGGCGCGCTGCGCTTCCGAATGGGCCGCGATGTAGTCGAACACCGCATAGCAGAGATTCTCGCAACCTTGACCGGTCAGAGCCGAGATTTCGAAGACCGGGCCTTCCCAGCCGAAGCCCTCGATAAACGCCGAAACGCGTGCCTCACGCTCGTCCTCGGGGACCATGTCGAGCTTGTTGAGCACGAGCCAGCGCGGCTTCTGATACAACAGCTCGTCGTACTTGCGCAGTTCGTTCACGATCGCCTTGGCTTCCGCGACTGGATCGACCGCTTCGTCGAACGGCGCCAGGTCGACGATGTGCAGCAGCAAGCCCGTGCGCTGCAAGTGCCGCAGGAACTGGTGGCCGAGCCCCGCGCCTTCCGCGGCACCCTCGATCAGACCGGGAATGTCGGCGATCACGAAGCTGCGGCTCGGTCCGACTCGGACCACGCCGAGATTCGGCGCAAGCGTGGTGAACGGATAGTCTGCGATTTTCGGCTTCGCGTTCGACACGGAAGAGATGAACGTGGACTTGCCCGCGTTCGGCATGCCGAGCAGCCCGACGTCGGCCAGTACCTTCAACTCGAGGCGCACCATGCGGCGCTCGCCCGGCTTGCCGTCGGTTTTCTGGCGCGGCGCGCGGTTGGTGCTGGATTTGAAGTGCAGATTGCCGAGACCTCCCGCACCGCCCTGCGCGATTTGCACGCTCTGGTTGTGCTCGGTCAGATCGGCGATCAGCTCGCCGGTTTCCATGTCGGTAATGGTCGTGCCAACCGGCATGCGCAGCGTGATGTCGTCGCCGCCCTTGCCGTAGCAGTCTGCGCCGCGGCCGTTTTCGCCGTTTCGCGCCATATGTTTTTTCGCGTAACGGTAGTCGATCAGCGTGTTGATGTTGCGGTCTGCTACCGCAATCACGCTGCCGCCCCGGCCGCCGTCGCCGCCATCCGGGCCGCCGAACGGAACGAACTTCTCGCGGCGCATCGACGCGCTGCCATCCCCTCCGTCGCCGGCGATGACTTCAATCCTCGCTTCGTCAATGAACTTCATGCGTAACTCCGTCCCGTGGTGTACTGCCAGATGGTGCTGCTGAATACTACTGGATGCTGCTATTTTGCCGCGCCCGCGGCGCGATGATCAATCGACCGAACGGCATAGGCGCAGCGCCGCAATTGCAGGGCCAACGGCCCTTGCCGCAATAAAAAAAGCCCCGCTAACTTCGCGGGGCCTTTTTCCGGTCCTGAAGCCCGTGCCTGAGTGAACTCAGACTGCTGCCGGGACGACGTTGACCATGTGCTTCTTCGCTGCGCCTTTCGTCGAGAAATTGACGTGGCCGTCCGTCAGCGCGAACAAGGTGTGATCCTTGCCGATGCCAACGTTTTCGCCCGGGTGCATACGCGTGCCGCGTTGGCGAACGATGATGCCGCCAGCGTTGATAGCCTGACCGCCGTAAACCTTCACGCCGAGACGCTTCGATTCAGAGTCGCGGCCGTTGCGGGATGATCCGCCTGCCTTTTTGTGTGCCATTTGATTTGCTCCTTAACCGGTGCGCTTACGCGTTGATAGCGTCGATGCGCAGTTCGGTATAGTTCTGGCGGTGGCCGCCATGCTTCTGGTAGTGCTTCCGGCGACGCATCTTGAAGATAGTCACTTTAGCGTGACGACCTTGCGACACGACGGTAGCCTTGACGGAAGCCCCACTGACCAGCGGCGTACCGAACTTAATCGATTCGCCTTCGCCCACTGCGAGAACCTGGTCGAGCGTGATTTCAGCGTCAATGTCTGCCGGTATCTGTTCTACTTTAAGTTTTTCGCCGACGGCAACTTTATACTGCTTGCCACCGGTTTTTATGACCGCGTACATTGAGAACCTCACTCTGTGTTCATTCGTTTCACATTTTCCCCACGCACCGCGCGCGGAAACCCGTGATTATACATAGAGTTAGCTGCTCGGTCAAAACTCATTGAGAGCGGCCCCGCGTTCCGTCCGGGGACGCGCAGCCCAGCGCCTGGCGGCGTCCACGAGCGCGCCGCGCGGCAGTCCGCGACCCGGAACAACCGCGATTCGCCTTATAATTCGCGGCACTACCCAATTCAGCCATCATGTCGTCGACTGCCACCACCTCCTCCAACGCCGCCAGCCTGCTCGCTCCGATCGCCGAAGACATGCAGCAGGTGAATCGCGTCATCCGGCACCGTCTTGCGTCCGAGGTGATGCTGATCAACCAGATTTCCGAGTACATCATCAGTGCCGGCGGCAAACGCCTGCGGCCGGCGCTGCTGCTCCTGGTGGCCGGCGCGCTCGGGGAAACCACGGGGCACCGGCATGAACTGGCGGCGGTCGTCGAATTTATCCACACGGCAACGCTGCTGCACGACGACGTGGTCGACGAATCCGATTTGCGGCGCGGTCGCCAGACCGCCAACGCGCTGTTCGGCAATGCGGCGAGCGTGCTGGTAGGCGACTTTCTCTATTCGCGCTCGTTCCAGATGATGGTGGGCGTGGGCAAGATGCGCGTCATGGAGATCCTGTCGGAAGCTACCAACATCATCTCCGAAGGTGAAGTGCTGCAACTGCTGAACATGCATGACGCCGACGTGGACCAAGCCCGCTACATGCAGGTGATCCGCTACAAGACGGCCAAGCTCTTCGAGGCCGCGGCGCAGCTCGGCGCGGTGCTGGCCGGCGCAGATGCCAGAACCGAAGCAGCGGCGGCGGAGTTCGGCCGGCGCATCGGTACGGCTTTCCAGATCATGGACGACTGGCTCGACTACACAGGCACGGCGGAGTCGATGGGAAAAAACGCCGGCGACGATTTGCGTGAGGGCAAGCCCACGCTGCCGCTCATCTACCTGATAGAGCGCGGCACGCCCGAGCAGTCGGCTCTCGCTCGCGAGGCCATCGAGCAAGGCGGCACCGACCGTTTCGACACCATCTTTGAGGCGATCACACGTTCCGGGGCGCTCGATCACACGCTCGAATGCGCGAAGCAGGAAGCTCAGGCCGCAGCGGCGGCAATTTGTTCGTTTCCTGATTCCATTTACAAAGAAAGCCTGCTAGAATTATGTTCTTACTCGACGGCGAGACAGTCTTAAATAAGACTCAAACGCCGGTTTAGTCTGATTCGAGTCCGCAGTACACATCGGGGTGTAGCTTAGCCTGGTAGAGCGCTACGTTCGGGACGTAGAGGCCGGAGGTTCGAATCCTCTCACCCCGACCAGATTCGCCTTGTTAGTTCAAGGCTCGAAAAACCGCCCAGCGTGCTCGGCGGTTTTTTGTTTTTGCGGCCGGATTTTGTTTTTGCGGCCAGATTTGCCGCCGGGCTTGCGGCGCACGCACTCGGCTCGGGCTACTAGCCTCCGAGTGGCAACATCCCTGCTGGCGGCTTGCGCCGCCCCCTCTGCTATATTCTCTCCATCCTTTTCCCCTCTTTTATCCTTCACGACGCGTGGAACAACTTCCCTTATGGGCGCAGATTGGCGCCGTCTTTCTGCTGCTGATCTGCTCGAGCTTCTTTTCCATTACCGAAACGGCGATGATGGCACTCAACCGCCATCGCCTGAAGCACCTTGCCAGCAAGAATGCGCTCGGCGCGAAGACCACTCAGGGTCTGTTGGCGCACACCGATCAACTGCTGAGCGTCGTGCTGATCGGCAACAATCTGTTCAACACCATCATTCCGGTGCTGACTACTTCGATCGCGCTGCACACGTTCGGTCGTAACAACGTTGTGCTTTCCATCGCGACCGGCATCGTCGCGTTCCTGATCATCGTTTTTGCCGAGATCACGCCGAAGATCGTCGGTGCAACGTTCCCCGAGAAGATCGCGCTGCCAGCCAGCCTGCTGATCGCGCCGATGATGCGCGTCGCGAGGCCGCTCATCTGGTTCGTCAATCTGTTCGCCACCGGCATCTTGCGGGTGCTGCATATCAACACAAAAGGCGCGCGCGATCAGCGCCTCTCCACTGAAGAACTGCGCGCCATCGTGCTCGAGTCCGGCAGCTTCATGCCGACCAAGCACCGCAGCATTCTGCTGAACCTGTTCGACCTCGAAAACATTTCCGTCGACGACGTGATGATCCCGCGCCGCCGCATCGAGGCGCTCGACTTCGACGCTCCGTTCGAGCAGATCCTGCATCAGCTCGAAACCTGCTATCACAACAAGCTGGTCGTCTATCAAGGCGATATCGACCGCGTGCTCGGCGTGCTGCACGTTCGCAAGACACTCGCCGCTCTGCACAACCAGGAACTGGAGCGCGAGACGCTGCGCGAACTGCTCGCCGAGCCGTACTTCGTGCCGACCGGCACGCCGGTGTTCCAGCAATTACAGTTCTTCCAGGAGAGCCGCCATCGCATCGCGCTCGTCGTCAACGAATACGGCGAGTTGCAAGGGCTCGTCACGCCGGAAGACATCATCGAGGAACTGATCGGCGAGTTCACCACGTCGATCCCTCGTGGCGCCAATTCGCGCGGCGGCTGGAACGAACTCGGCGAATGTATCGTGGCGGGCAGCATGCCGCTGCGTGAGCTGAACCGCTGGTTGCAACTCTCGCTGCCCACCGACGGCCCGAAAACGCTCAACGGGCTGATCCTCGAAATTCTCGAAGACATTCCCGATGGCGATGTCTGCGTGCAAATCGGCGACGTGAAGCTCGAAGTAATGCGCAGCGACGACCAGGCGATCCGCACCGTCAAGCTGTTCAAGCCGCCGGCGCGCGCGAAGGCTGGCAAGGCGTTGCTGGGTTAGTTCATGCCGGTTGAGGCCGGCGCCGCACGCCAGCATCCCATAAGCCCGCGCCGTGCGCCATTAGCCGAATGGCCGAGTGGCGGCGCCGCACGCCTTGCCCGAAGATGAAGCCGTCGTGTTCTACAGGCGGCTCGTCGCCGGCTCTTCATGCAAGCTTCTTTTCAACCCGCGGCGTTGGTGCGGCCGCTACCGGCAGGCAGCGAAAGCGCCTCTCGCAATAAGCCAAACGGGCTCACCGGCGAAACCGGCGGCGCTGCCGCAATGCCCCACGATTCCGACAACGCCCCCGCCGTGCGTCTTCTGACTGACACGTTGAGGGAAGCGACACGCCGCAACGCATCGGATCTGCACATCGAACCAGCGGAAAACGGCTGGCGCGTGCGCTTGCGCATCGACGGCGTGTTGCATGAAATGGCGACGCCGCCCGCCCATCTGCGGGACGCCTTCATCACGCGCGTGAAGGTTCTGGCGCGCATGGACATCGCCGAGCGGCGTGTCCCACAGGACGGCCGGCTGCGGATCGCCACGTCGCCAGGACGGCCCGAGGACTACCGCGTCAACTCGCTGCCCACGCTGTTCGGGGAAAAGCTCGTATTGCGCAGGCTCGACGCGCTGCCAACCGATCTTTCGCTCGACTCGCTCGGGCTGGATGCTCGGCAACGCGATGCCGTCGATTCCGCAATTCGGGCGCCGCATGGTCTGGTGCTCGTCACGGGGCCAACAGGGAGCGGCAAGACGCTGTCGTTGTATTGCTTCCTGAACCTGCTCAATAGCGAGGCGCGCAATCTGTGTTCCGTCGAAGATCCGGCGGAAATCCAGCTGGCCGGCATCAATCAGGTCAGCGTGCGTGAGAAGGCCGGGCTCACTTTCGCTGTCGCGTTGCGCGCCTTCCTGCGCCAGGATCCGGACGTCGTCATGGTCGGCGAAATACGCGACGAGGAAACCGCCGACGTCGCCGTAAAGGCCGCGCAAACCGGCCACCTGGTGCTGTCGACGTTGCACACGAACGACGCGCCAGCCGCTGTCGCGCGTCTGATCGACATCGGCGTGGCGCCGTACAACCTTGCGGCCGCGTTGCGCATGGTGACGGCGCAGCGACTGGTGCGCCGCCTGTGCACAGCTTGCCGGGCGCCCGCGCCGCACTCTGCCGCGGCGCTTCGTTCCGCGGGCTTCGCCGAAGAACAGATTGATGGTTTGCAGCCCTACGTTGCGAAGGGTTGCGTGGTTTGCCACGGCATCGGCTATCGGGGCCGCGTCGGCGTCCACCAGGTCATGCCGGTATCCGATGCCATGCGTGAGTTGATCGTCGCGCGAGCGGGCACTCACGAGCTCGCGCGGCAGGCGCGCAGCGAACACGTCGGCACCCTGCGCGACGCCGCGTTGGCTCTCGTGCGCGACGGCACGACGAGCCTCACCGAAGCACTCGCCGCCACCGAGGCCGCATGAGTACTCCCGCGGCACATCGCCCTGCGTCAACCGACACGCGCTTCAGGTGGCACGGTGTCGATGCCGACGGCGGCCATAGAACGGGCGCGCTCATTGCGCCGGATGCGAGCACCGCTCGCGCCCTGCTCAAACGCGACAACCTGTTCGTGGTCGACCTGAAAGCTCAAGGGCCGGCGCCGCGCCCAAAAGCAAATGCCGCCGACGTCACGCTGTTCACGCGCCAGCTCGCAAGCCTGCTGCGCGCCGGCTTGCCGCTCGCCCCCGCACTGGACCTACTGGGCAAGGCGCAAAGCTCGCGTCGTTCGGGCATCCCGCGGATCGTCGGCGCATTGGCGCGGGACATCACGGCAGGCCTGCGATTTTCGGCAGCGTTGCAGCGGCATCCGTTGCAGTTCAACGCCCTGTATTGTCAACTCGTCGAAGTGGGCGAGGCCGCTGGCGCACTGTCCGCGGTTCTCGCGCGAATCGCGGACGACCGCGAGCGCGCCGCCGCGCAACGGGCGAAAGTGCGCGCGGCGTTGACTTATCCTGTCGTAATTCTGCTGCTGGCCCTAGCCATTACCGCCGCTTTGCTCGTCTGGGTGGTGCCGACTTTCAAACAGATCTTCGACGGTTTTGGCGCGCGTTTGCCCGCGCCAACGCAGTTTGTATTAGCGCTGTCGTCGGGCGCCGCGCAATGGAGTGTGCCCGCCATCGCGGTCATCGTCGCGACGTATTTCGCGGCGACGTTTCTGCTGCGACGTTCCGAAACGGCGCGCATCCGCTTCGCGCGTTTATCGCTGAAAATGCCGGTCGCCGGTTCACTGCTCGCCACGCTTTGCGCCGCACGCTGGAGCCGCGCGCTCGGCACGTTGCTGTCGGCCGGCACGCCGCTCGCCGACGCATTCGATTCGCTGACTCACGCCACGGGCAACGCCTTTTTCGACCGCGCAACTGTGGACATCGCGGCGCGGCTGCGGCGCGGTGAACGGCTCGCCGCAGCCATGCGCTCGGCAAGCTGCTTCCCGCAAGAGGTCGTGCAGCCGGTCGCCGTTGCCGAGGAGTCCGGAGCACTCGACACCATGCTTCTCGACGTGGCGTCGCTGGCCGATCGTCAGGTAGACGAAAAGATCGGCACGCTGTCCAGCCTGTGCGAACCGCTCGTCATTGTTGTGCTGGGGGCGCTGGTCGGCGGGCTTGTCATCGCAATGTATCTTCCCATTATTCAACTCGGCAACGTGGTGTAGCATCGCAGCCGAATCCACCGTTTCGTCCATGCAGGCAGCTCATTCACTCGTGCCAGAAACCTCCTCCAACCTGCTTTCGGGCTCGCTTTCGAACCTGCTGCCAGGTCATTTCGCAGCCGGTCTCGGTCAGGCATTCAGCAGCCTGCCGGCCGCCTTGCAGTTCGCTTTTGCGATCGTATTCGGGCTCGTGATCGGCAGCTTCCTGAACGTCGTCGTGCATAGGGTACCGATCATGCTTGAACGCGCATGGCGTCTGGAAGTGAGCGAGGCCACTAACGAACCTCTCGAACAGGACGGCCTGCCGGCGCGCTACAACCTGTGGGTGCCACGCAGCGCCTGTCCTCACTGCGGTCATGTGCTGCACGCCTGGGAGAACCTGCCGGTGCTCAGCTATCTGCTGCTGCGCGGTCGCTGTTCCGCATGCGGGGCTCGCGTGAGCCCGCGGTATCCGCTGCTCGAACTCGCCAGCGCGGCCCTCGCAGCCGCCGCTCTCGCGCTGTTCGGTCCGACGCTCGCCGCGCTTGCCGCGTTCGGACTGTGCGCCGCCCTGCTCGCAATGAGCGCCATCGACATCGACACGCATCTGCTGCCGGACTCGATGACGTTGCCCCTGCTTTGGGCGGGCATCATCGTCAACTTCTACGGCGTGTTCGCAAGTCTTCACGATGCCGTGCTTGGCGCTATCTTCGGCTATCTGGTGCTGTGGGCCGTGCATTGGCTGTTCCGGCTCGTGCGAGGTATCGACGGCATGGGTTACGGCGACTTCAAACTGCTCGCGGCGCTCGGCGCGTGGCTTGGCTGGGCGGCGCTCCCTCAGATCGTGCTGGTTGCCGCCGTGGCGGGCGCGGTCGTCGGTCTCGCGGCAACGTGGCGCGGCCGCATGCGGTTCGAAGAGCCGCTGCCGTTCGGGCCGTTTCTTGCAGCGGGCGGCGTTCTCACATTGTTTTTCGGCACACCGCTTTACCTGGCTCTCGGAGGCTGAAGCATGTTCGTTGTGGGACTCACAGGCGGCATCGGCAGCGGCAAATCGACCGTTGCCGATCTGTTCGCGGCGCATGGCGTGCCGCTCGTCGACACGGATCTGATCGCGCATCGCATCACCGCGCCGCACGGCATCGCGATGCCGCAGATCGCCGCCGAGTTCGGCAGTGCGTTCGTCGCCGCGGACGGCTCGCTCGACCGCGCACGCATGCGCACGCTCGTCTTCAGCGACGACGCGGCGCGCAAGCGGCTCGAGAACATCACGCATCCGCTGATTCGCGCAGAAACGGAACGCGAGCAACGCGAGGCCACAGGGCCTTATGTGATCGTCGTGGTCCCGCTGCTGGTCGAGTCGGGCAGCTGGAAAAACCGCGTGAATCGCGTACTCGCCGTGGATTGCAGTGTGGAGACGCAAATCTCGCGCGTCATGAACCGCAACGGTTTCAGCCGCGAACAGGTGCTCGCGATCATTGCCCGCCAGGCTACGCGCGAAGCGCGGCTCGCCGCCGCAGATGACGTGATCGTGAACGACAACGCGCCGCTTGCTGCCCTCGCCGCGCAGGTCGACGCGCAGCATCGGGCGTACCTGTCGCTTGCCCGTGTTAATCCCGTGTGACCTATTGGCGCGAAACGTTGAACTTTGGCATTGGCTGTATGCCGAAGCAGCGGAAAATCGCGAGAAACGCGCCGAAAAATGTGCAGAAACCCGCGAGAAAAGCGCGCGATTGCTAGGGTAGTCGCACGGCATTAGAATGTCCTGCATTCCCGTCACCGACCACGCCCGAGGCGAGCCCGCTTGATCCTTTACGAGTACCCCTTCAACGAGCGAATCCGGACGCTATTGCGCCTCGAAGATCTGTTCGAGCGCTTCACGTTCTTTCTGACGCAAGATGACGCCAGGGAACATCATGTCGCACTGACTACGCTGTTCGAAATCTCAGAGGTAGCGGGTCGCGCGGATCTCAAGTCCGATCTGATGAAGGAACTCGAACGGCAGCGGCAAACGCTCGCGCCGTTTCGCGGCAATCCGGGAATCGAGCAGAGCGCGCTCGAAGCGGTGCTCGGCGAAATCGAGCAGACGTTGGCGGGGCTTTCGCAGATGCAGGGCAAGACGGGCCAGCATCTCGCGGAGAACGAATGGCTCGCCAGCATCCGCAGCCGGGCGATCATCCCGGGCGGCACGTGCAAATTCGACCTGCCGTCGTATTACGCGTGGCAGCAACTGCATCCGGATCAGCGGCGTCAGGACATTGCCAAGTGGGTCACGCCGCTGCTGCCTCTGCGCGACGCGGCCACGATCGTGCTAAGGCTCGCACGCGAGTCGGGTCAGGCGTCGAAGGTCATGGCCATGGCGGGCAGCTATCAGCAAATGCTGTCGGGCCGCTCGTATCAATTGATGCAGGTGCGCGTGGCGCCGGAATTGCGCGTGATTCCCGAGGCCAGCGCCAACAAATACATGCTCTGGGTGCGCTTCACGGTGCAGGACGGCGATCTGCGTCCACGTGCCGTCGATGTGGACGTGCCCTTCCAGCTCACGCTTTGCAGCCTGTAAGCAAGCGCCTCGCTTGCGCTTCACGGACTCGAATAAAGCGGTCGGCTCGCTCGCCGCGCCTTTAAAGCGGCGACAAATGCCCCTATATTCGATACTTGTTCCATTTGCGCTGACCGCCTGACCGTATGCCAACCGTCGTCAAATGCCCCACTTGCGGAAAGGACGTCCGCTGGACAGCGGAAAACCGCTTCCGCCCGTTCTGCTCGGACCGCTGCAAACAGATCGATCTTGGCGCCTGGGCCGCTGAGAAATACAAAATCGGCGGGACCGATCAGGAAGCGCCGTCAGACGAGTCGCCCGGCGGCGACTCCAACCCGCATTGAGCATGCGGGGACGTAGGCCGGGCGGTCCACAAGGGCCGCACGCGCCGGTCGCTGCAAAAGTGCTCATTGATCAAGCAACGCCAGCATTACGTGCTTCTATCTGTCAGCGTTTCTCTGCCGCGAGCCATTCCAGCACGGGAATGGTCGCCGGCAGGAGCGGCGCAACGTCGGCCGGCAGCGCTTGCCACACAAACGCCTGACCTTCGCGGCCGTGCGGCTCGCCCTTCCACTGCGTCACCTTGCAGAAAAAGAGCCGCACATAAGCATGCGGATAATCGTGTTCGAGCGTATGCCAAAGGTGGCACGCTTCAACTTCGATGCCCAGCTCTTCGTGTAGCTCGCGAGCAAGGGCCGCCTCGACCGATTCGCCCGTTTCCAGCTTGCCGCCCGGAAACTCCCAGTAACCCTCGTACGGCTTGCCCGCCGGACGCTGCGCGAGCAGATAGCGCCCGTCCGGCTGAACGAGCACGCCGACCGCGACTTCCGTCACCGGACGACCGGCCGAGTTCGTTTGCGCGTCGCTCATGCCTCGGATTTCCGGCCGGACCAGTCGCGCGCAAACTGCCACGCGACACGCCCCGAGCGCGAACCACGCTCGAGCGCCCACACCAATGCGTCACCGCGTGCGGCTTCGACTTCAGCGTCGTTGCAGCCGAAATGCCGCAGCCAGTGGCCGATGATCGACAGGTAGTCGTCCTGCTTGAACGGATAAAAGCTGACCCACAGCCCGAAACGTTCTGACAGCGAGATCTTTTCTTCGACCAGCTCGCCGGGATGAATCTCACCATCTGACGTGTGCTTGTAGGTCTCGTTGTCGCTCATGTACTCCGGCAGCAGATGGCGGCGGTTCGACGTCGCGTAAATGAGCACGTTGTCCGACTGCGCGGCGACCGAGCCGTCGAGCGCAACTTTTAGCGCCTTGTAGCCCGACTCGCCGTCTTCGAACGAGAGGTCGTCGCAAAACACCACGAAGCGTTCCGGCCGCTTCGCGATCAGATCGACGATGTCGCCGAGATCGTGCAGATCGTCTTTGTCCACTTCGATCAGGCGCAAGCCGTCTTTCGCATACGCGTTCAGGCACGCCTTGATCAGCGACGACTTGCCGGTACCGCGCGCGCCCGTCAACAGCACGTTATTGGCCGGCAGCTTGTGGACAAATTGGCGCGTGTTCTGCTCGATCAGCGCTTTCTGACGATCGATGTTTTGCAGATCGTCGAGCGTAATGTCGGAGATGGCCGGCACTGGCTGCAGGTAGCCGCGCCCCTGGCGTTTGCGCCAGCGAAAGGCGACCGCCGCCGCCCAGTCGATATCAGGCGCGGCGGGCGGAAGCATCGCTTCCAGTCGGACGAGCACGGCTTCGGCCCGTGTCAGAAACTGTTCGAGTTTGTCCATAACAATGAGTGAGCAGCCAGAGGCCGCATGATGAACCTGATTACGAGCGGTAGTCGGCGTTGATGCTCACGTAGTCGTGCGACAGATCGCAAGTCCAGATCGTGGCTTGCGCATTGCCGCGGCCGAGCACGACGCGAATGCCGATCTCGCTCTTTTTCATGACGCGCTGGCCGTCTTCTTCACGGTAGGCCGGATTGCGGCCGCCGGCAGTCGCGACCAGCACGTCGTCCAGATACAGATCGATCTTGCCGACGTCGAGATCGTCGATGCCGGCATAGCCGATAGCCGCGAGAATGCGGCCGAGGTTCGGGTCCGATGCATAAAAGGCCGTCTTTACGAGCGGCGAATGGCCGATCGCATACGCGATCTGCCGGCATTCACCGGCGCTCGAACCGCCTTCTACCTGCACCGTCATGAATTTGGTCGCGCCTTCGCCGTCGCGCACGATCAGCTGCGCGAGCGTCTGCGCGACTTCGGTCACCGCGTCGCGCAACGCTGCGTAAGCGGGCGAGTCGGTGGACGTGATCGCCGGCAGGCTCGATTTGCCCGACGCGATCAGGATGAACGAATCGTTCGTCGACGTATCGCCGTCGATCGTGATGCAGTTGAACGAACGGTCTGCAACGTGTTTGACCAGCGCGTCGAGCACCGGCTGAGCGAGCGCCGCGTCGAACGCGAGGAAACCGAGCATGGTCGCCATGTTCGGCTTGATCATGCCGGCGCCCTTGCTGATGCCGGTCAGCGTGACCGTGTGGCCCTCGATCGTGACCTGGCGCGAGGTCGCCTTCGGCAGCGTGTCGGTGGTCATGATCGCCTGCGCGGCGTCGTACCAGTTGGCTTCCTTGCGGTTCGCGAGCGCGGCCGGCAAACCCGCCTTAAGACGATCGACCGGCAACGGTTCCAGAATCACGCCCGTCGAAAACGGCAGCACCTGCTCCGGCGCAATGTCGGCGAGGCGCGCGAGTTCCGCGCAGGTTTCACGCGCCGCCACGAGGCCCGGCTCGCCGGTGCCCGCGTTCGCGTTTCCGGTGTTGATCACGAGCGCACGAATTGGCTTGCCGCCGGCGCGCACGCGCTCCAGATTCTCGCGGCACACCGTGACCGGCGCCGCGCAAAAGCGGTTCTGCGTGAAGACGCCGCCTACCGTCGCGCCTTCATCGACGGAAATGACGAGCACGTCCTTGCGGTTCGGCTTGCGAATGTTCGCCTCCGCCCAACCGAGCGTGACGCCGGCGACGGGATGCAGTTGAGCGGGATCGATCGAGGGGAAATTGACAGCCATGGTCGCGACCTGTCGAAGAAAATGCCGGCGAGTGCCGGCATTGAGGGAAACGGAACTGGTAGCTCGGCCAGATGCCGGACCACCGCGAAATCAGCAACACAACACGGTGCAAGAAAGACTGCGCCAAGCGACGCGGCGCGCTCGTAAGCGCGCCGCCCAAGGCATTATGCGATCTTGCCGTGACACTGCTTGTACTTCTTGCCGCTGCCGCACGGGCACGGATCGTTCCGGCCGACCTTCGGCACGTTGTCCGCGCCGACATGCGACGCCGTTTGCGACGAGGAGCCGTGGCTCATCGCGTCGCCGATCATCGCAGCGGTTGCGGCCTCCGCTGCGGCAGGCGCCGCGGCCGAGGCTTCGGCGAATTCGGCGTGACGGAACTCGACGTTCTCGAGGTGGCCGCCCTGCTCTTCCAGCTGTTCGGCCGCCTGCTCCAACTGCTCGGGCGACTGGATCTGCACGTTCATCACCACGCGAGTGACTTCGAGCTTCACCGCGTCGAGCATGGCGGCGAACAGTTCGAACGCCTCGCGCTTGTATTCCTGCTTGGGGTTCTTCTGCGCATAGCCACGCAGATGGATGCCCTGACGCAGGTGATCCAGCGCGGCGAGATGTTCGCGCCAGCTGCGGTCTAGCGTTTGCAGCATGATGGAACGTTCGAATGCGCTAAACGACTCGCGGCCGACCAGTTCGACCTTGGCCTCGTACGCTTCGTCTGCGGCGGCTTGCACCGCTTCTAGAATCTCGTCGGACGTGATCGAGTTCGACTCGTTGATCATTTCCTGGATCGCGAGGTCGAGCTGCCATTCGTTGCGCAGCACTTCTTCGAGTTCCGGCACGTCCCACTGTTCTTCAATGCTGCCCGCCGGCACGAACTGATGAACGATCTCGGCGATCACGCCATGACGCATCGCACCGATCGTTTCGGTAATGTCGTTCGCTTCGAGCAGTTCATTGCGCTGCTGGTAGATCACCTTGCGCTGATCGTTCGAGACGTCGTCGTATTCGAGCAGTTGCTTGCGAATGTCGAAGTTGCGCGCCTCGACCTTTCGCTGCGCCGATTCGATGGAACGCGAGACGATGCCCGCTTCGATCGCCTCGCCTTCCGGCATCTTCAGGCGGTCCATGATCGCGCGCACACGGTCGCCCGCGAAAATGCGCAGCAGCGGATCTTCCAGCGACAGATAAAAGCGCGACGAACCCGGGTCGCCCTGACGGCCTGCACGGCCGCGCAACTGGTTGTCGATCCGCCGCGATTCGTGGCGCTCCGTGCCGATGATGTGCAGACCGCCCGCGGCCTTCACCTGATCGTGCAATGCCTGCCATTCGTCATGCAGCTTCTGGATGCGACGCTGTTTTTCGTCCTCGGGAATTGTCTCGTCGAGTTCGATGAACGACGCCTGTTTCTCAGCATTGCCGCCGAGCACGATGTCAGTGCCGCGACCTGCCATGTTCGTGGCGATCGTAATGCGCTTCGGACGACCGGCTTCCGCGACGATCTCCGCTTCACGCGCGTGCTGCTTTGCGTTCAGCACTTCGTGCGGCAAACCAGCCTGCTTCAGCAGATGCGAGAGCAGTTCCGAATTTTCAATCGACGTGGTGCCGACCAGCACCGGCTGACTGCGCTCGTAGCAATCGCGGATGTCGCGGATCACCGCGTCGTAGCGTTCCTTGGCGGTCTTGTAGATCTGATCCTGCTTGTCGATCCGCTTGGGCGGACGGTTGGTCGGGATCACGACCGTTTCGAGACCGTAGATCTCGTTGAATTCGTACGCTTCGGTGTCGGCCGTGCCGGTCATGCCGGACAGCTTCGCGTACATGCGGAAGTAATTCTGGAACGTGATCGAAGCGAGCGTCTGGTTCTCGCTCTGAATCTTCACATGCTCTTTCGCCTCGACAGCCTGGTGCAAGCCGTCGGACCAGCGGCGGCCGGCCATCAGACGGCCGGTGAATTCGTCGACGATGATCACCTCGCCGTTCTGCACCACGTAGTGCTGGTCTTTGTAGAACAGCGTGTGTGCCCGCAATGCGGCGTACACGTGGTGCATCAGCGTGATGTTCTGCGGCGCGTACAGGCTTTCGCCCTCGCCGATCAGACCCCACTCGGCGAGCAGGCGTTCGGCTTTCTCGTGACCCGATTCGGTCAGGAACACCTGACGGCCTTTTTCGTCGAGCGTGTAGTCGCCCGGCTTTTCCACGCCCGTGCCGTCGGCCTTCTCTTCGCCGATCTGGCGCTCGAGCAGCGGCGGCAGCGCGTTCATGCGCACGTAGAGTTCGGTGTGATCTTCCGCCTGACCGGAGATGATCAGCGGGGTACGCGCTTCGTCGATCAGGATCGAGTCCACCTCGTCGACCACGGCGAAGTTCAGCGCGCGCTGCACGCGCGCTTCCGGCTCGTACACCATGTTGTCGCGCAGGTAGTCGAAGCCGAACTCGTTGTTCGTACCGTACGTGATGTCGGCGGCGTACGCCTGCTGCTTCATCTCGTGGTCCATCTGCGACAGATTGATGCCGACGGACATACCGAGGAAGTTGTAGAGGCGCGCCATCCACTCGGCGTCGCGCTGGGCGAGGTAGTCGTTCACCGTGACGACGTGAACGCCGCGGCCGGACAGCGCGTTCAGATACACCGGCAGCGTGGCGACGAGCGTCTTGCCTTCGCCGGTGCGCATTTCGCCGATCTTGCCGTAGTGCAGAACCATGCCGCCGATCAGCTGCACGTCGAAGTGGCGCATTTTCAGCACCCGCTTGCTCGCCTCGCGGCAGACCGCAAACGATTCCGGCAGCAGTTTATCCAGCGACTCGCCGCTCGCGACGCGTTGGCGGAACTCGTCCGTTTTCGCGCGCAGTTGATCGTCCGTCAATTGCTCGATCTGCGGTTCGAGCGCATTGATCGCCGCGACGGTCTTTTGATATTGCTTGACTAGCCGCTGGTTGCGGCTGCCAAAAATCTTCTGTAGAAAACCGGTGGTCATCGGATCGGTGTCTGCGTCGCGGCTTCGGCTGGGTCGCGGCGTGCTGTTCAAGCACGCGCGCTCCGGGGTCGGAATGGCCTCGGCGGCTTAGTCCAAGAGTGAATTGTCGGGTAGCCCGACCTTCTTACGAAGATCGGGCCCCCCGAGAACCGTACGTGCGAGTTTCCCCGCATACGGCTCAAATCTACAAACAAAGTTCTGTCTACGACAGAACCGGCTTAGTTACTACAAGTTTACCAACGTGTACCTGCTGGTGACAGTGCGGGTGAAGCAAGACCCGGTTGGACAACTTGTCTGACCCGCCATGCATCCGATATTCCAGATGATGGTCGTGCCAGCCTGTTTCGTCCGTCAAGGCACAGCCGCAGTGCGCACACAGCCCACTCTGCGACATGTACAGCTTTGCCCACTGTTTCCGGTAGCGCATCGAATCCCACAGACGCGTCTGCCGCAGTTGCTCGCCATATTGCTCCCACTTCGGATCAAAGGGATTGAATTCTCCTTGGATCTTCTTGTGTCTCCTGATCGCCGTACCGCTGAGTTGGTACAACTCCATCAGGCCCCAACTGCCATCGTCTCGAACCGTCCGGACCGCAAACACCCACTGTCGAGCGTCGATTGAGTGGAAGTACTTCTGTCGCACCCAACTGCTGCTCTTTCGCGGATGTCGCCGCTTGGACCACCACCAGAGCCTCCGGAACACCAGATGCTCCATGTGGGTGTACGCCTTTTTGGCCGTAACCGGATGGTGATACTGCGCCCATCCGCGCAACATTGGATTTAGCAGTCGGATCATCTCCTCCTGCTTCACCGTCTTGTTGCTGCGAATCGTTTCCGCCACCTTGCTGTAGAACGCTTTCGCGTTCTTCTTGCTCGGTTTGATGAGCATCTTTCCCGAGTACTTCCGGAAATTCCACCCAAGGAAATCGAAGCCGTCGTCAATGTGAGTGATCCGCGTCTTCTCCTCCGATAACTGCAGTCCCAGAACCGCAAGGAATGCCTCTACCCAAGGTCGGACCTCGCACTCCAGCAACTCACGCGAGTCGCCGGTGATTACAAAGTCGTCCGCGTACCGCACCACATTCACTTTGAGCCTTCGAGCTTTCATGATCCCTAGTTTTGCACCGAGGTGCACTTCCAGTTCTCGCTCCAGCCCATTCAGCGTTACGTTTGCCAACGTCGGGGAGATGATGCCTCCCTGCGGCGTACCGGCCTCAGTCGCCTGTAGCTGCCCCTTATAAATCAGGCCAGCCTTCAACCATTTCCGGAGGATTACTCTGTCCATCAGGACATTATTTTCCAACCAGTCATGACTGATGTGGTCAAAGCAGCCCTTGATATCCGCTTCGAGGACCCATTTGGCAGAAGCCTCTTGGGACATACAAACGCGGATTTGGGCCATCGCATCAGCTGTCGAACGATTTAGCCTGAACCCGTAAGAATTCAGATCACTCGTCGACTCCGATACTGGCTCCAAAGCCAGCAGATGCAGAGCTTGCATCGCCCTGTCCCGCATGGTCGGAATGCCCAGAGGGCGTTCCTTCCCATTGGCCTTGGGGATAAAGACTCTCCGTAATGGCAGAGGCTTGTATCCGCGCCGCTTCAACCTGCCGATGGCTTCCCACCGGCTGTCAGGCGAATCCCATAGCTCGCGATCGACTCCAGCCGTTCGCGCACCCTGGTTTTGCGTAACACGTCGTACCGCATACAGCTTCGCAGACAACGTGCGGGTCAGCATCCGTTGCAGGGCTTTCACCCTTCGCCAATCGCTTTCCCGCGTCGCCTTCGCAATTCGAATCTGCATCCCTCTCACGTTCCGCTCAACCCGTTGCCAATCTATGGCGTACCAGTTGTCCGGCGCGTGGGAAAGCGCAGATCCGGTCTTTCGACCAGATACTTTCATGCTGCTCTCCTACCTGGAAAAGTCCCCAGACAGAAGGCGCATCTCCCCCAGCGGGGCAGATACACCCCGCTGGGGAACAACAAAACTCAATGCAGGCGCATGCACCTGCATCTGACCAAGTTACAGAGGGTAGTCAGCCGTCTTGCGACGGTAGACCAGACGGAAGTCTGCCCGCTTTCGCGTGGGGTGATGTTCCAACCCCTATCCGAACCATTACAGCCCGGCTTTCGCTTTTTCCGTCCTCCCATACCTGCACAATCAACAGCGTCCCTTGCGGTTCGCCTGCCAGCCTTACTGCGCTGGCAACCATACAGGCTTACCACGTTCCCGGCATGTCACACGACTGACTTAGGTTCTGCCTATTCCCCGGCGGTATCACGAACGACGTAACCCGAGATTCGAGCGGGCTATCCAACCGCATACCTTTTTGGTCAGTGCCTATCAGCAGCTTTGGCACACAATGCTAACGAGGTTTATCAGCAGTTCACTTCCGTTAACCCTATCAGCCAGCCTAGCGCCTTACCCCCTTGCTGCTAGGAGTATCCAGACCGCCTCCTCGCGGAACCAATCTGCCCGAAACGTCCGGGGGCTACATTGTCAGAAGAGCTTCACACCCCACCGTTGCCAGTGGCGCATGTCTCCCTAGGCTACTGCTGGTCGTACAGCAGGTTCACTACCCTCGTCGTCCAACAAACGAGGCCGAACAATGACACACCGAGCTTTCGCTCGTATCGTTTAGCGAAACCCTTGCCTGAAGGCTCGGGAATTGCAAACATCACCCCGCCCTGTCGGCGGAGGTGAAGCCGCTGACTGGGCGGGACCTGACGGTAATCAGGCCCATGCAACAAGGTTCCCGGCTGATTGCTCCGGTTTCCAATTTCACTACAAGGATGCTTCCCATAGGGTTGCATCTGCTTCCTAAAGTGCGGCCCACAAGGGGGCCGCCTGCGGAGGGCATGGTGAGTTACCTCAATAACCCTCTAGTCGATGCTCCGTAACGTGGAGCAGCCGGACACGAGCATGCGTGTCGCACCGAATCGGGCATTTTAGCACGCGCCCCCGCCCACGCTGATGTCTCCAGCGCGACGCCGGCAAGGCAGCGAAGCCCGCCGCGCCGAGCTTCGACGGCGTACATACGGGCGGGTCTGCGTGCATCCCGCGCGGTACAATCGGGGCGTGTTCGCGCATTGGGTGCGAACGCGCCGCCACTGTCAAACATGAGCCGTTTCCCCTCTTTTTCAAGGCCGCCGCCAAAGCAGTTCAACGTGCGCCGACCCCAGCCGGTAGCCGAAGTGCTCAATCGCACCGACGCTTTTGCCGCGCTGCGGGCGGGCGTCGAGCAGATTGCCGCCTTGGAGAAAGACCTGCGGGAACTGCTGCCCGATTATCTGGCCACGAGCGTGGAACCGAGCTTTATCAAGGAAGGCGTGCTGGCGCTTTTCGCCGCCCACAACGCGCTGGCCGCGCGGCTGCGGCATCTCGAGCCGCGGTTGCTGTCGGACCTGCAGCAGCGCGGCTGGCCCGTCAATGCGTTGCGCATCCGGGTGCGGCCGCAACCCGCGAAGGAGCCGCCTCCGGTCAAGCAGGCGCGCATGACGCCTGCCGGTGCCGACGCGCTACACGCGCTGAGCGAATCACTAGCGCCCTCCCCGTTGCAGGAAGCGTTGGCGAAAATGGCGGCGCGGCATCGGAGAAATCGCTGAACAAAAGAAAAAGCGGCTCGTTTGAGCCGCTTATTTTTCGCGCGTTCGCTTCGGAAATTTCACCGAAGATGTGACGTTAATTCTTTACGCAAAAGCCGTCTGCGTCTCATAAGCAAAGCCGCGCGGCGCCTTGCGCGTGTCGTCGAACGTGACGATCTCGTACGAATCTTCATGCGCGAGCAACTCGCGCAGAAGTGCATTGTTCAGGCCGTGGCCCGACTTGTAAGCGTTGTACGAAGCCAGCAACGGATGGCCGACCACATACAGGTCGCCAATCGCGTCGAGCATCTTGTGTTTGACGAACTCGTCGTCGTAACGCAGACCGTCGTTGTTCAGAATGCGGTACTCGTCGAGCACGATCGCGTTGTCCATGCTGCCGCCGCGGGCGAGTCCCAACTCACGCATCATTTCCACTTCATGCGCGAAACCGAACGTGCGTGCACGAGCGATTTCGCGCACGTACGACGTATTGGCGAAATCGACTTCGAGCGCCTGGCCGGTTTTATCGACAGCCGGGTGACGGAAATCAATCGTGAATTTGAGCTTGAAACCGAAATACGGATCGAGCCGGGCGAATTTGTCGCCGTCACGAATCTCGACCGGTTTGGTAACCTTGATGAATTTCTTCGCGGCGTTCTGCTCTTCGATTCCCGCCGATTGAATCAGAAACACGAACGAGCCGGCGCTACCGTCCATGATCGGAATCTCTTCAGCGGTGACGTCGACATAAAGGTTGTCGATGCCGAGACCGGCGCAAGCGGACATCAAATGCTCGATAGTCGAGACGCGCGCGCCGTCTTTCTGCAACACGGAAGCGAGACGCGTATCGCCAATGGCCATTGCCGACGCGGGAATGTCTACCGGCGTGGGCAAATCCACGCGCGAAAACACAATGCCCGTGTCCGGCGCTGCCGGGCGAAGCGTCAGGTCGACTTTACGGCCGGAGTGCAAACCGATGCCGACCGTCTTGACGATTGATTTGATGGTGCGCTGCTTCAACATGGTGATCTTTTATTCGATTGAAAATCCCAATCGGGACTTTTTGTTCCATAGCACGAATTATACTCCATAACCCTAAGGAGCGTCTTCGCACGGAACGTATCAATCTGTTTCGCTGCGTTACCCGAATTATTCATTGGGCGCCCGTGAGGGAAAGCGTGACGGGCCGACGTCCGGAACGGAGGCGTTTCCGGTTGTCGGCCCGCGTAACGGCCTGTCACAAAGCGTCGCGCTCACTGTTGCCGCGGTACAACGCGGTTCGCCGCGTGCCGCGCCAACGGTGATGACGCCGCCATAACTAGCTCAACGTAACGAGGATACTCCTTGAATCGCTCACTTCGAATTTGCCGGCAGCCTCGACGTTCAGCGTCTTGACCACGCCGTCGTCGACAACCATCGCGTAGCGCTGGGAACGGATCCCCATGCCGCGCGCCGACAAATCCTGCTCGAGACCGAGCGCTCGTGTGAAAGCCGCACTGCCATCCGCCATCATGCGCACCTTGCCCGAGGCGTGCAGATCGCGTCCCCACGCGCCCATCACGAACGCGTCGTTCACGGACACACACCAGATTTCGTCGACGCCCAGCGCGCGCAACTGCTCGGCGTGTTCGACATAACCCGGTACATGTTTGGCAGAACAGGTCGGCGTGAACGCGCCAGGCAATCCGAAGATCACCACGCGCTTGCCCGCCGTCTGCTCGCGCACGTCGAAGCTATTAGGCCCGATCGTGCAGCCCGCGCGCTCGTCTTCGACATACTCGAAGAGCGTTGCGTCGGGCAGCTTGTCACCAGCTTGAATCATGCTCAGTCCTTTGCATCGATGCGAAGCGTCTCTCGCACGTCATCGTGTCGCAGTGAATCGGCGACAGTTGCCCAAGCCGCTTCGTTTTCCGAAGAGGGCACTTGTCCTTGCCGCGAATCCGACGATACGCGGCTTGTTTGCCGTTCACCCGCCACGCTCGTGCATTCGTCCGCCAACGCCTATCAAAAGGCGAGGCAGCGAAAGCCTGCCCGTGCGCTCAGTCCGCCTGCTTACGCAGGAATGCCGGAATGTCGTACGTGTCGACGCCCTTCTCCTGCAGCGCCTGCACGTGCGAAGCCGCGGTGTCGCGCGACGTGCGCCACACAGCCGGCGTGTCCAGCGCGCCGTAGTCGGCGGTGCTCGCGTGCGACGGCGTTGCGTAGGCAGCGTGCGCCGTGCTGATCGGCTGATTGTCGGTACCGGTGCGCAGCAGCGTCATGGGTGCCGATTGCTGCTTCTTCGCCGCACGGCCGAGACCCGTTGCCACGACCGTCACGCGCAGCGCGTCGCCCATTGCATCGTCGTACACCGCGCCGAAGATCACGGTAGCGTCTTCTGCCGCATAGCTCTTGATGGTGTTCATCACTTCGCGCGTTTCCGACAGACGCAGCGAACGGCTCGACGTGATGTTCACCAGCACGCCACGCGCGCCCGACAGATCCACGCCTTCCAGCAGCGGGCTTGCAACAGCCTGCTCGGCAGCGAGACGCGCGCGATCGACGCCGGCAACCGTCGCCGTGCCCATCATTGCCTTGCCCTGCTCGCCCATCACCGTCTTCACGTCTTCGAAGTCGACGTTCACCAGACCGTCGACGTTGATGATTTCCGCGATGCCGGCAACTGCGTTGTTCAGAACGTCGTCTGCGCACTGGAAGCACTTGTCCATCTCGGCGTCATCGCCCATCACCTCGAACAGCTTGTCGTTCAGGACGACGATCAGCGAGTCGACGTGATCCTCCAGTTGCTGCGAACCGGCTTCTGCCACACGCATGCGCTTGCCGCCTTCGAATTCGAACGGCTTGCTGACCACGCCAACGGTCAAGATCCCCATTTCCTTCGCGATCTGCGCGACCACGGGTGCTGCGCCCGTGCCCGTGCCGCCGCCCATGCCGGCCGTGATGAAGACCATGTGCGCGCCGCGCAATGCGTCGGCGATGCGCTCACGTGCTTCCTGCGCTGCGGCGTGGCCCATTTCCGGCTTGGCGCCGGCGCCCAAACCCGTGTTGCCCAACTGGATCACCGCGGTGGCGCGCGAACGCGACAAAGCCTGTGCGTCCGTGTTCATCACGATGAAGTCGACGCCTTGCACGCCCTTGTTGATCATGTGCTGAACGGCATTGCCGCCAGCGCCACCTACTCCGACCACCTTGATGATGGTGCCGTTCGTTTCGGTTTCCAGCATCTGGAATTCCATGTTGCCTCCGTCAAGATAAAAAATTCAGCCACTCGGCCGTTATTCGGCAAGAGATCGGGCAACCTCCTGTCGCGCGCCAGCCGCCGGCACCAGCGCGTATTTCTCAAGCTGTCGAAAACCCGTTGAAACTTGCTCGGTAAAACAGATTCGTTAAAAGTTGCCGAGGAACCAGTCCTTCATGCGCGTGAACACCTGTCCCATGGAACCGGACTGCACCGCGACCTTGCGGCCGCGCATGCGTTGCGAGCGTCCTTCGACGAGCAGACCCATCGCCGTCGAATAGCGCGGGTTGCGCACCACGTCGGCAAGACCGCCCGCGTATTCCGGCACGCCGATACGCACCGGCTTCAGGAAAATGTCTTCACCCAGTTCGACCATGCCGAGCATCATCGACGCGCCACCGGTCAGCACCACGCCCGAGCTCAGCAGTTCCTCGTAACCCGACTCGCGCACCACCTGCTGCACGAGCGAAAACAGTTCTTCGACACGCGGCTCGACGACCGCCGCCAGCGCCTGGCGCGACAGCGTGCGCGGGCCGCGCTCGCCGAGACCCGGCACTTCGATCATTTCGTCCGGATCGGCCAGCGCCTGTTTGGCGATGCCGTAGTCCACCTTGATGTCTTCCGCGTCGGGCGTCGGCGTGCGCAAGGCCATGGCGATGTCGCTCGTGATCTGGTCGCCGGCAATTGGAATCACCGCCGTATGACGGATCGCGCCTTCGCTGAAAATCGCAATGTCCGTCGTGCCGCCGCCGATGTCGACCAGCACCACGCCCAGTTCCTTTTCGTCTTCCGTCAGCACCGCGAGCGACGACGCGAGCGGCTGCAGAATCAGATCGTTCACTTCGAGCCCGCAGCGGCGCACGCACTTCACGATGTTCTGCGCCGCGCTCACCGCGCCGGTGACGATATGCACCTTCACTTCGAGGCGAATGCCGCTCATGCCGATCGGCTCGCGCACATCTTCCTGACCGTCGATGATGAATTCCTGCGTGAGGATATGCAGCACCTGCTGATCGGTCGGAATGTTGATCGCTTTCGCCGTTTCGATCACGCGCGCCACATCCGCCTGCGTGACTTCCTTCTCCTTGATCGCCACCATGCCGCTCGAATTGAAGCTGCGGATATGGCTGCCGGCAATTCCGGTGAAGACGTTCGTGATCTTGCAGTCGGCCATCAGCTCGGCTTCTTCGAGCGCGCGCTGAATGGACTGCACGGTGGCTTCGATATTCACCACCACGCCTTTTTTGAGCCCCTTCGATTCGCTCTGGCCGAGGCCGATCACCTCGTAGTGACCTTCGCCCTTCAGCTCGGCGACGATGGCCACCACCTTCGACGTCCCGATGTCGAGGGCGACCAGCAGATCTTTATAGTCTTTACTCATAGCGTGCTCATTGCGTGTGATGTCCGTTTACTTCTTGCCCTTGTCGGGTTCGCTGATAAAGCGCATGCCAGCGGCACGAATCGCGAAACCGTTCGGATAGCGCAAGTCCGCATACTCGATATCCTTTCCCCAACGTTGCGTCACCGCGTTCCAGGCCGCGGTTAGGCGCTTGCTCCGATCGAGCAGCGTGTCCTGATTGCGCTCGCGCCCCAACTCCACCTGCATGCCGTTCGACAGCTTGACCGTCCACGCGTAACGCGGCGACAGCGTCACTTCTTCGGGCGTGGCGCCAAGCGGCGCGAACCACTTCTGAAAGTCGTGATAACGCGCGACCACTTCTTTCGCCGTACCGTCCGGGCCGTCGAACGCGGGCAGGTCCTGTTCGAGTTCGCCCTGGTTCGCGGTGAACAGATCGCCGTCGACGCTCACCAGTTGATCGCTGCCCCACGTGCCAAGCGGTTTGTACTCTTCGAGCGTGACAGCGAGCGCATTCGGCCAGACTCGCCGCACGCTCGCGTGACGCACCCACGGCATCTGCTCGAACGCCTGGCGCGCGACGTCGAGATCGACCGTGAAGAAGTTGCCCTTCAGCCGCCCAACCACGCCTGCGCGCACAGTCGGCGAATTGATGTGCTCGGTATCGCCGTCGATCTGTATTTCGTGCAGCGCAAAATTCGGGCGCTGGATCAGCCAGTAACCGCCTGCCGCCAGCAGCACGAGCACCAGCAACGCATGCAATGCGTTGGCGGCGAAATTGAGCTGGCGAACGTTGTTCCACATGGTGTTGCTTTCGGGTTGCCCCGGTTAGTGCTTCGGTTAGTGCTGCCCGTTAATCCTTGAGCGTCAGCGCCAATACGCCGACAACCAGTTCCTGATAGCTGATGCCCACTGCGCGCGCCGCTTTCGGCGGCAGCGAGTGATCGGTCATGCCGGGCGCCGTATTCACTTCCAGGAAATACGGATTGCCGTCGGCGTCCAGCATGAAGTCGGCGCGGCCCCAATCGGTGCAGCCGAGAACGTCGAACGCACGGCGCGCCAGCACTTTCAAACGCGCTTCGTCGTCGGGCGTCAGACCGCACGGAATCAGATACTGCGTGTCGTTCGCGATGTACTTCGCGTGATAGTCGTAGAACTCGCCGGCCGGCACGATGCGGATCACCGGCAAATCCAGGTTGCCCGCGATGCACGCCGTATATTCGCCGCCGCCTTCGATACTCTTCTCGACCACGACAATCCTGTCGTACTTCACCGCTTCGACGAGCGCTGCCGGCAGTGCGTCGGCGCTTTTCACCTTGATGACCGCGACGCTCGACCCTTCGCTTGCCGGCTTCACGAAAAGCGGCAAACCGAGCTTCGCGACGATATCTTTTGCACGCGCTTCGTAGTCGTCGCCGCGCAGCACGGCTTCGAACGGCGGCGTCGGAATACCGAGTTGCTGCCACACGAGCTTGGTGCGGAATTTATCGAGCCCGAGCGCCGAACCCAGCACGCCGCTGCCCGTGTACTTGATGCCGTAAAAATCGAGCGCGCCCTGGATCTGGCCGTTTTCGCCATAACCGCCGTGCAGCGCATTGAACGCGCGCACGAAACCTTCTTCCTTCAACGCGGCAAGCGGACGCTCGGCCGGATCGAACGCATGCGCGTCGACGCCGGCGTCGCGCAGACCTTGCAGCACGAGACGCCCGGAATTGAGCGACACCTCGCGCTCAGCGGAATTTCCACCGAGCAGCACGGCCACTTTGCCGAATCGTTTAGCGAGTTGATCTGACTGGATACTGCTCATCTCACACCTTCGTTTCGAGAGCGAGGCGACCCGGCACACTGCCGATCGAACCCGCGCCCATCGTGATCACTACATCGCCGTCGCGCACCAGTGCTGCGAGCGCGTCCGGCACTTCGTCCACCGTATCGACGAACACGGGCTCCACCTTGCCCGCCACGCGCAACGCGCGCGCGAGCGCACGGCCGTCCGCCGCGACGATAGGCGCCTCGCCCGCCGAATAGACTTCGGTCAGCACGAGTGCGTCCACCGTCGACAGCACCTTTACGAAATCCTCGAAACAGTCACGAGTGCGCGTGAAGCGGTGCGGCTGGAACGCGAGCACCAGACGCCGCCCGGGGAACGCACCGCGCGCCGCCGCGACCGTTGCCGCCATTTCGACCGGGTGATGACCGTAGTCGTCGACCAGCGTGTAAGCGCCCGACGCGTTGCCTTCCCCGACGACGGGCACTTCGCCGTAGCGCTGAAAACGCCGGCCCACGCCGTTGAAGTCCGCCAGCGCACGCTGGATGTCGGCATCTTTCACTTCGAGTTCAGTCGCAATGGCGATGGCGGCCAACGCGTTCTGCACGTTGTGCTCGCCCGGCAGGTTCAACACGATGTCCATCGGCGGCGCGTCTTCGCGCATCGCCGTGAAATGCATCTTGCCGTCGCGCGCTTGCACGTTGACCGCGCGCACCTGCGCATCGGGCGCGAAGCCGTAGCGGATGATGGGCTTCGACACGAACGGCAGAATCTCCTTCACGTTCGGATCGTCGACGCACAGCACCGCGATGCCGTAAAACGGCAGACGGTGCGTGAATTCGATGAACGCCTGCTTGAGCCGCGCGAAGTCGTGCCCGTAGGTGTCCATGTGATCGGCGTCGATGTTCGTGATGACTTCGATCACCGGAAACAGATTCAGGAACGACGCGTCCGACTCGTCCGCTTCGGCGACGATGAAATCGCCCGTGCCGAGCCGCGCATTCGCGCCCGCGCTGATCAGCCTGCCGCCAATCACGAAGGTCGGATCGAGCCCGCCCGCGGCGAGCACGCTTGCCACCAGCGACGTGGTCGTGGTCTTGCCGTGCGTGCCGGCAATCGCAATGCCCTGCTTCAGGCGCATCAGTTCTGCGAGCATCACCGCGCGCGGCACGATCGGAATACGGCGATGACGCGCCGCGAGCACTTCGGGGTTGTCGCTGCGTACGGCGGTCGAGACGACCACCGCGTTAGCACCTTCTATGTTCTCCGCCGCATGACCGATCGAAATACGCGCGCCGAGCGCGGCGAGTCGATCCGTAACGGCATTGCTCGACAGATCCGAGCCGCTTACCTGATAGCCGAGGTTGACTAGCACCTCCGCGATGCCGCTCATGCCGACACCGCCGATGCCGACAAAGTGAATATGTTTGACGATGTGTTTCATTGCTTTCCTTCTGGGCTCGCGCCCGAAATCGAACCCGCCACAGTCGCGCAAATCTGCGCGACCTGTTCCGTGGCGTCGGGTTTCGCGAGCGAGCGCGAACGCTCCGCCATCTCCGCGAGACTTGCCCGCGTCTGGCTGCGCAACCAGTCGGCGAGTTTTTCCGCCGACAGATCGCGTTGCTGCACGACCAGCGCCGCGCCGTTATCGGCGAGAAACGCTGCATTAGTGGTTTGATGATCGTCCACCGCATACGGGAACGGCACGAACAACGCGGCCACGCCTACTGCTGAAATCTCGGACACCGTCATTGCGCCCGAGCGGCAAATCACGAGATCGGCCTTCGCATAAGCGCTCGTCATGTCGTCGATGAACGGCACGAGTTGCACGTCCGCGCCCGTTTGCAAGCCGGCTGCCGCGTAGTTCTCACGCAGCGCGTCGATATGCTTGGCGCCAGCCTGATGCACGATGCGCGGCCGTTCGTTCGCACCAAGCAGCGCGACCGCGCGCGGCACCACTTCGTTGAGCGCCGCGGCGCCAAGACTCCCACCTACCACCAGCACATTCAGCGGACCGTTGCGTTCTGCATAGCGTGCTTTGGGCGCAATCGCGCGCGCAAGTTCCGCACGAATCGGATTACCGGTCCATTCGCCGTGCGGCAACGCATTCGGAAACGCAACCAGCACGCGCTTGGCGAGCTTCGCGAGGACCTTGTTCGCGAGGCCCGCGATCGAATTCTGTTCATGCAGCACGAGAGGACGGCCGCTCAATGCAGTCATCAATCCCGCCGGAAACGTGATGTAACCGCCCATGCCGAGCACGACATCCGGCTTCACACGACGCAGCACGCCGAGGCTCTGCGTGCATGCGCGCAGCAGATTCAGCGGCAACATCAGCTTGGTCTTCAGGCCCTTGCCGCGCAGTCCGCCAAAGCGTACGTATTCCATCGGAATGCCATGCTTCGGCACGAGCGTGGCTTCCATGCCGGCAGGGTTGCCAAGCCATACGACCTTCCAGCCCCACGCCTGCATCAGATGCGCGACCGCGAGCCCGGGGAACACGTGTCCCCCGGTGCCGCCGGCCATCACCATCAGCGTGCGTTGCTGCGTGAGGGTCATACCTTCCCCCCACGCATCAACACACGGTTTTCGTAGTCGACGCGCATCAAAACCGCGACCGCGACGCAGTTCAACAAAATGCCCGAGCCGCCATAGCTGACGAGCGGCAACGTCAGGCCCTTGGTCGGAAGCAAGCCGAGGTTCACGCCCATGTTGATGAACGTCTGCGCGCCGAACCAGATGCCGACGCCCTTGGCGACCAGACCCGCGAACGTGCGGTCGAGCGCGAGCGCCTGACGGCCGATCTCGAATGCGCGGCGCACGATCCAATAGAACATCAGGATCACGACGAGCACGCCGATAAAGCCGAGTTCCTCGCCGATCACCGCGAGGATGAAGTCGGTATGCGCTTCCGGCAGATAATTGAGCTTCTCGACGCTGCCGCCGAGACCTACGCCGAACCACTCGCCGCGGCCGAACGCGATCAGCGAGTGCGTCAATTGATAAGCTTTGCCCTGCGCGTAACGGTCGTCCCACGGATCGAGGTACGCAAAGATCCGCTCGCGCCGCCAAGGCGATGCCCACACCAGCAAACTGAACGTGCCGACCGCCGTTGCGACAAGCCCGCCGAACAGCTTGCCGTTCACGCCGCCGAGAAACAGCAGGCCCATCGCAATCGCCGCGATCACCATGAACGCGCCCATGTCCGGTTCGAGCAGCAGCAACGCGCCGACGAAACCAACCGCCATCGCCATCGGCAGAAAGCCTTTGGCGAAGCTGTGCATGTATTCCTGCTTGCGTACCGTGTAGTTCGCCGCGTAGATCGTCACCGCGAGCTTCATGATTTCGGACGGCTGCATGTTCGTGATGCCGAGCGGAATCCAGCGGCGCGCGCCGTTCACGCCCTTGCCGACGTGCGGAATCAGCACGATCACCAGAGCGACGAGCGAAATCAGGAAGAGCTTGGGCGCGTATTTGTCCCACGTCGAAATCGGAACGCGGAACGCCACGACGCCGACCACTGCGCCCATGACCACGAAAATGATCTGACGCACGAGGAACGCATAGTCGCGGTACGACGCGTACTTGGGCGAGTCCGGCATCGCAATCGACGCCGAATACACCATCACCACGCCAAGCCCGAGCAGCGCGACGACCACCCACAACAGCGAGTGATCGTAGTCGAGCATGCGCGAGCGCAACGGCCGCACGCCGTTGACGGCGCTCGCGAGACCGCTGCCGCCCGTGCGGCCGGCAACGCGCGTGGCGCCCGCCGAGTCGCCGTTGGCCGAGGCGCGTGAACCGAATCGTTCGGACCAGCTCATATCATCGTCCCCCGTTCGGCCGCGATTTCTTCTACCGTGCTGCGAAACACCGCCGCACGATGCGCATAACCCTTGAACATGTCGAAGCTCGCGCAAGCCGGTGACAACAGGAT
This sequence comes from Paraburkholderia kirstenboschensis, assembly GCF_904848585.1. Lineage (GTDB taxonomy): Bacteria > Pseudomonadota > Gammaproteobacteria > Burkholderiales > Burkholderiaceae > Paraburkholderia > Paraburkholderia kirstenboschensis. Next base: position 17,644 of record NZ_CAJHCR010000022.1, on the reverse strand, counting down.
GGCATCGCCCGGCTGCGCAAGCGCGGTCGCCGCACGCGTCGCTTCTTCGAGCGTGGCGTGGTCGGTCATCGCGATGCCGGTTTCCTCGAGCGCCGCGCGAATCCGCGGCGCGTCACGGCCAATCAGCATCACCGCGCGGCACCAGCGCATGACCGGCGCGGCAAGCGGCTCGAAGTCCTGGCCCTTGCCGTCGCCGCCAGCAATCAGCACGACGCGCTGCGCAAGACCGTCGAGTGCGGCAACCGTCGCGCCGACGTTGGTGCCCTTGCTGTCGTCGACGTAATCAATGCCGTCGATCGACGCAATCAGCTCCACGCGATGCGGCTCGCCGTGATACTCGCGCAAGCCATGCAAAAGCCGCGCGCCGGGCAGGCCGATTGCGCGAGCGAGCGCATAGGCGGCAAGCGCGTTGGCCGCGTTATGCAGTCCGCGAATGCGCAAGGCGTCCGCCGGCATCAGGCGCTTGAGCGCAATGTTCGGGGGCGTGACTGCTTCGTTCTTGCGACGACGCTTCGGCGCGGGTTCGTCGCTCACGTCGAGATCGTGCGCTTCGACGAGCCAGATCATGCCGTTATCGCGCAGCAGACCGTAGTCGCCGTCGCTCTTGGGTTCGGTTACGCCGAAGGTCACGACTGCCGCGTCGCTAGCCTCGGAAGGCGCGAGCGCCATCACGCGCGCGTCGTCGCGATTGAGCACGCGCACCGTTTGTGTACCGAAGATCCGGCCCTTCGCGGCGGCGTATGCGTCGAGGCCGCCATGCCAGTCGAGGTGATCCTGCGTGATGTTGAGAATCGCCGCGGCGTCCGGCTCGAACGTATGCGCGGTTTCGAGCTGGAAGCTCGACAGTTCGAGCACCCACACGTCGGGCAGCGCGGTGTTGTCGATCGCTTCGCTCAGTTTGTCGAGCAACGCGGGGCTGATGTTGCCCGCCACCGCGACCTTCTTGCCCGCACGTTCGCAAAGCAGGCCCGTGAGGCTGGTAGTCGTCGTCTTGCCGTTGGTGCCGGTGATCGCAATGACTTTCGGCGCGTAGCCGCTCTCGCCGAGCGTTTTCAGCGCTTGCGAGAACAGTTCGAGTTCGCCCCACACGGGGATGCCCTGCTCGCGGGCCGCGGTGATCAGCGGCAGCAGGTCGGCGGCGAGCGGCGACAAACCCGGGCTGATCGCAACGAGTTCGACGCCTTCGAGCAATACGGGAGAAAACGGGCCGCCGACGAACGCAGCGTCGACGCCATGCGCTTCCAGTGCGGACAGATTCGGCGGTACTTCGCGCGTATCGGCCACACGCAGCCGACAGCCGTGCCGCGCGCACCAGCGCGCCATCGCGAGACCGGATTCACCCAGTCCCAGCACGAGCACCATCGGCTTTTGCCGATCCCGAAACTTCTCGCCGAACATCGCCTGCTTCCCCTAATACCTGCTTAACGCAACTTGAGCGTGGACAATCCGAACAGACACAACATCAACGTGATGATCCAGAAGCGCACGACCACTTGCGTCTCCTTCCAACCCGACAATTCGAAGTGGTGATGCAGCGGCGCCATCTTGAAGAGACGCCGCCCTTCGCCGAAACGGCGCTTGGTGAATTTGAACCACGCAACCTGCAACATCACGGAGAGCGTTTCCGCGACGAAAATGCCGCCCATGATGAAAAGCACGATTTCCTGACGCACGATGACCGCGACGGTGCCGAGCGCGCCGCCGAGCGCGAGCGCGCCGACATCGCCCATGAACATTTGCGCCGGATGCGTGTTGAACCAGAGGAACGCGAGCCCCGCGCCGCCCATTGCCGAACAGAAAATCAGCAATTCGCCCGCGCCGGCGATATGCGGGAACAACAGGTATTTCGAGTAGACCGAGCTGCCCATCACGTATGCGAACACGCCGAGCGACGCGCCGACCAGCACGACCGGCATGATCACGAGGCCGTCGAGCCCGTCAGTGAGATTGACCGCATTGCTCGCGCCGACGATCACCAGATACGTCAGCACGATGAAGCCCCACACGCCGAGCGGATAGCTGATCGACTTGACGAACGGCAACATCAGGTCGGCACGCGCGGGCAAGCCCATCGACAAGCCGCTGCGCACCCACGCCATGAACAGGTCGAACACGCGCACATTGCTCGCCTCCGACACACTGAACGCGAGGTACACCGCGGCGAACAGACCGATCACCGACTGCCAGAAATACTTCTCGCGCGACGACATGCCGCGCGGGTCCTTGTAGACGACCTTGCGGTAGTCGTCGACCCAACCGATCACGCCGAAGCCGAACGTCACCAGAATCACGATCCAGATGAAACGATTGGTCAAATCCGCCCACAACAGCGTGGCCACGGCGATGCCGAGCAGAATCAGCACACCGCCCATGGTCGGCGTGCCGGATTTCACGAGGTGCGTTTGCGGACCGTCTTTACGGACAGCCTGACCGACCTTCATGGCGGTCAGCTTGCGAATCACCGCCGGGCCGCAGACGAGCCCGATCAGCAGCGCGGTGATGGTCGCCATCACCGCGCGGAAAGTGAGATAACTGAACACGCGCAAGAAGCTTGCGTCATTCTGCAGCCATTGCGCCAGCGCCAGTAGCATGCTTCGGTCCTTCTATTTCAGTGTGCGGCGGGCGTACTGCCCGCTGCGTTGGGTTGTGGACTCGTAACGGCGTCCACCACGCGCTCCATCTGCATGAAGCGCGAGCCTTTCACGAGAAGCGTTGCAGCGGCGCCGAAGCCGGCCTGCTGCAATTGCGCGACCAGCGTGCCGACGTCGGCAACGTGATGCGCGTTGGCGCCATACGCGGTGCAGGCGTCGCGCGAGGCGTCGCCCATTGCGTACAGCGCGTCGATACCGCGTTCCTTCGCGTATGCGCCGATCTCGCGGTGAAACTCGGGACCGTTGTCGCCGACTTCGCCCATGTCGCCCATGACCAGCACGCGCGGCGAAGCGTGCGACGCGAGCACGTCGATCGCGGCGCGCATCGAATCGGGATTCGCGTTGTACGTGTCGTCGATTACCGTTGCGCCGGCCAGCGTGCCGAGCGCGGCATGCTTGACCTGCAAGCGGCCCTTCACCGCGTCGAACGATTCGAGGCCGCGCTTGATCGCATCGAGCGAAACGCCCGCGGCGAGGGCGGCCGATGTCGCGGCCAATGCGTTGTGCGCGTTGTGATTGCCGAGCACTTGCAGCGTGATTTCGACATGGCCTTGCGGTGTGTCGATGCTGAGCAGCTTGCCGTCGAACCTGCCGGTGACGGCGGCTTCGGTCGCGCGTTCCTCGCTGTTCAGCGCGAAGTCGACGATCCGATTGCCGGTGGCGGCCACGCGCCAGATACTTGCGTAAGCGTCGTCCGCGGGGAAGACGGCGACGCCGTCCGGGTTCAGCGCATGGATCACGCTCGCATGTTCGAGCGCCACCGCTTCGACGGTCGCCATGAACTCCTGGTGCTCGCGCTGCGCGTTGTTCACGACCGCAACCGTCGGCTCGGCGATCTTGCCGAGCAGCGACGTTTCGCCAGGATGATTCATGCCGAGTTCGACCACGGCCAATTGATGCGCGGCATTGAGACGGAACAGCGTGAGCGGCAAGCCGATATCGTTGTTGAAATTGCCGGCAGTCGCGAGCCGTGCATCGGCCCCAACGGCGGCGGCGAAAATCGACGCGATCATTTCCTTGACCGTGGTCTTGCCATTGCTGCCGGTCACGGCGACAAGCGGCATGCTGAACTTGCGACGCCAGCCGCGAGCCAGCGCGCCCAATCCCACGCGCGTATCGGTCACGCGCAGCGCCGGCACGCTCCAGTCTTGCGGCGTACCCGAAACGAGCGCCGCGCTCACGTTGCGCGCCGCGACGTCGGCGAGAAAGTCGTGCGCGTCGAAACGCTCGCCCTTGATCGCGACGAACAGATCGCCTGGACCCGCACTGCGGCTATCGGTCGACACGCGTTCAAACGTGACGCTGTCGTCGCCGACTACCGTGGCGCCGGGAATCAGCGCGGCTGCTTCACGCAGCGAGAACATCGCATTTCCTTGCCCGCTCATTCGCCACCTCCGCGTGCCTGCGTCGCCCGCGCGGCGAGCGCGAGACGGGCGTGATCCTGATCGGAGAAAGCGCGCTTCTTGCCCATGATTTCCTGTGTAGCTTCGTGCCCCTTGCCGGCCAGCACGATGACGTCTTCGCGCGCGGCGCTGCGGATCGCCTGAAGGATCGCGCTCGCGCGGTCTTCGATGCGGCGCGCTTTCGACGCGTCTTTCATTCCCGCTGCGATCTGCTCGATGATCGATTGCGGGTCTTCGCTGCGCGGGTTGTCGCTCGTGACCACGACGCCGTCCGCGATCTTCTCGGCGATTGCGCCCATCAGCGGGCGCTTGGTCGCGTCGCGATCGCCGCCGCAGCCGAACATGCAAATCAGTTCGCCGCCGCGCGCGGTTGCCATCGGCCGCAGCGCTTCCAGCGTTTTTTCAAGCGCGTCTGGCGTGTGCGCGTAGTCGATCACGACGAGCGGCTCGTCGTTCTGCAAGCGGCCACCGAGGCGTTCCATGCGGCCATTCACCGATTCGAGCTTCGCGAGTTGGGCGAGCGCAGCGTCGAACGGCACGTCGGCGGCAAGCAATGCGCCGAGCACGCCGAGCAGATTGCTCACGTTGAACGCGCCGAGCGTTTGCACTTCGACGTCGGCCTTGCCCCAGTCGGACGTGCTCAGATGGAACGCGGTGCCGGTCGCGGTGGCGCGCACGTTCGACGCGAGCAACCAAGCATCGGCTTGCGGCGCGCTTTGCAGTGCAGTTTGCGACGCGCCGTGCGGCGCGGAGTCGAGGCCGTAAGCGATGGTGCGCGCATGACCTTGAGTGCTGGCAAGCAGACGGCGGCCGGCCGCGTCGTCGCGATTGATCACCGCCGCGCGCAGTTCAGGCCATGCGAAAAGACGCGCCTTCGCCGCTTCATACGCTTCGAACGTGCGGTGATAGTCCAGATGGTCTTGCGTGAGATTCGTGAACACGGCAATGTCGAACTCCGTTCCGTTCACGCGCCCCTGGTGCAGCGCATGCGACGACACTTCCATTGCCACTGCGCGTGCGCCGGCATCGCGCAATTGCGCAAGACTGCGCTGCAATTGCGGAGCGTCGGGTGTCGTGAAGCCGGTGTGCACGAGTTGCCCGGGCAAACCGGTGCCAAGCGTGCCGATGATCGCGCAACGTGTGCCGAGCGCAGTCAGCGCCGCCGAAATCCACTGACTGCACGATGTCTTGCCGTTCGTGCCCGTTACGCCGACCGTCAGCATGTTGTCGCTCGGATCGTTGTACCAGGCACTCGCGATTGAACCGGCGAGGTCGTTCAACGCCGGCACGGCAAGCGTTGTAGATGCATCGATCGCGCCGTTGAACCCTTCGGCCTGAACGAGCACGGCGGCAGCACCGCGTTCAATTGCCCTGTCGATGAACGGACGGTTGTCTGCGCCATCCACCGCGTACGCAAAGAACGCGTCGCCGGCTGCGAGCGAACGCGTGTCGGCATGCAGATGCGCGCCTGGCTGCACGCGTGCGCGCAGCCAGCTCAACGCTTCGGCGATCTCGCGATGCGCCGGATGATTGGTACGCAGCGCGCTCATCGAACGACTCCCGGATGGCTCTTCGCGTTCGCGGAAATCGTCATCTTCTTTGCGCCGGCGCTGGTCGCGATCTTTTTCGCAGCGGACGGCGCGGGCGTTGCGGAAGGCGCGGCAGACGCGGAATCGTCGGACACCACCATCTGCTTGACCGGCATTTGCGGCGGCACGTTCAGCGAGCGCAACGTATCGCCGACGATGCCCGAGAACACCGGTCCAGACACCTGACCACCAAAGTGGCTGCCCGCAGTCGGCTCGTCGACCGACACCGCGACGACGATGCGCGGGTTCGGCATGGGCGCCATGCCGACGAACGACGCGCGATATTTCGAGTGGTCGTAACCATGCGGGCCGTGCTTATACGCCGTACCGCTCTTGCCGCCGACGCGATAACCAGGCACAGCCGCATCCGGCGACGTGCCACCCGGCGAGACGACCGTTTCGAGCATTGCGCGCACTTCGCGGGCGGTGGTCGGCGAGAAGATTTGCGGACCCGTCGCCGGCTGATCGCCAGGCGTGCGGAAAATCGACACCGGCATGATCTGACCGTCGTGCGCGATTGCCGAATACGCGCGACCCAACTGGAACAGCGACACCGACAGGCCATAGCCGTACGACATGGTCGCCTGCTCGATGCGGCGCCAGCTTTTCCACGGACGCAGACGTCCCGCCGCCGCGCCGGGGAACCCGACCTTCGGCGCCTGGCCGAGACCGATGCTCGTGTACATATTCCACATCTCTTCGGGCTTGAGCTGCATCGCGATCTTCGTCGCGCCGATGTTGCTCGACTTCTGGATCACGCCGCCGACAGTCAGGACACCGAACGCGCTGTCGTCAGTAATCGGCGCACCGTCAAGCACGAAGCGGCCGCCGCCTGTATCAACCAGTGTAGTCGGCGTGACGCGGTGCAGATCGAGCGCGAGCGAGACCGTGAACGGCTTCATGATCGAGCCGGGTTCGAACGTGTCCGTCAGGATGCGGTTGCGCAACTGGTCGCCAGTCATGTGCGAACGGTCGTTCGGGTTGTATGTGGGGTAATTGACGAGCGCGAGCACTTCGCCGGTCCGCACGTCGATCACCATGGCCGCGCCGGCCTTCGCCTTGAACTTCTCGACCGCCGCCTTCAGGTTCGTGTACGCGATGTACTGGATCTTGCTGTCGATCGACAGATCCACGTCCTGGCCGTTGTGCGGCACGACCTGCTCGTCCACGTCCTCGATGATGTGGCCCATGCGGTCCTTGATCACGCGGCGGCTGCCCGACATGCCCGCGAGCAGCTTCTGATCGCCGAGCTCGACGCCTTCCTGGCCTTCGTCCTCGACGTTGGTGAAGCCGATCAGGTGAGCGGTGATCTCGCCTTCCGGATAGAAACGCTTGTACTCGTCGCGCGCGTAAATGCCGGGGATGTCGAGCGCCTTCACCTTCTCGGCGATGTCGACCGGCACCTGACGTTTGACGTACACGAAGTTCTTGTCTTCCGAGAGCTTCCTGCGCAATTCCTTGTCGGTCATGCCGAGCAGTTTGCCGAGCGCGCCCAGCTTCTCGGCGCCGAGATCGTCCGGTACCGATTCCGGGATCGCCCAGATGGCGCGCACCGGCAGGCTCGTGGCCAGCACGAGACCGTTGCGGTCGAGGATCTTGCCGCGCGTGGCGGGAAGTTCGAGCCGACGCTGATAACGGATTTCGCCCTGCTTCTGATAGAACGCGTTGCCGGGGCCCTGAATCCAGAAGGCGCGCGCGGTCAGTGCGACGAACGCCATGAAAAGCAGGAACACGACAAGCTTCGAGCGCCACATAGGCAAGCGCACGGAGAGGATCGGGTTCGCCGAGAAGGCGACGCTCTTGCGAGCCGACGATTTTTTCATCGCACGCCTCCGCTGCGGCTCGTTGCCGGCGCGGACGCCGGACCGGAAGTCGGAATCGGCGCGTCTTCAGCCTTCGCCGCGCCTGGATCGAGCGTCAGATATTGCGTGCGACCGGTGGTGACCGATTGCATTTTTAGCGACGTGGTGGCGATCTGCTCGATGCGCGACGTTTTCGAAAGCGCGCTCTGCTGATATTGAAGCTGCGAATAGTCCTGCTGCAGCTGGCGCTCCTGCGATTGCGCGCGCTGCAACTGGATGAAGATCTGGCGCTGCTGATTGGTTGCGTTGACGACAGACAAGGCACAGCCCATCACGATCATCAGCAGGAAGATATTGAGACGATTCATGGTGCGATTCGCTCCGCCACGCGCATCACGGCAGAACGGGCGCGCGGGTTCGCGGCGACTTCAGCGTCGCTAGCAAACACACGGCCGATGATTTTGAGCGGGGGACTCGGCAGGTCGACGGCACGAATCGGCAGGCGACGATCGACCGTAGGCGTACTTGCGTGCGCCTGCATGAATCGCTTGACGATCCGGTCCTCGAGCGAATGAAAGCTGATGACCACCAGCCGTCCCCCTTGCTCCAGCAGCGCTAACGCTGCTTCTAAAACGACTTGCAGCTCCGCAAGCTCTTGATTGATGTGAATCCGTATAGCCTGAAAGGTGCGGGTTGCCGGATCCTTGCCCTTCTCACGGGTTTTGACGACGTTAGCCACGATTTGGGCAAGCTCGCCCGTGCTGACGAGAGGCCCAAGACGGTCGGACTCTGCCCGGCGAGCAACAAGCGCCTTTGCAATCTGAAAAGCAAACCGTTCTTCCCCATAATCTCGTATCACCTCCGTCAGTTCCTGCACCGTGGCCCGCGCCAGCCATTCAGCGGCAGACTCGCCGCGCGTCGGGTCCATCCGCATGTCGAGCGGGCCGTCGGCGCGGAAACTGAAACCCCGCTCCGGGTCGTCGACTTGCGGCGACGACACGCCCAGATCCAGCAAAACACCCGACACCCGTTCAATCCCGCGCTCCGCAATCGCGGCGCGCAGTGAAGCAAAACTCTCGTGCACGATGCCAAAGCGCGGATCAGCGATTTGCTGCGCCGTGGCGATCGCGAGCGGGTCTTTGTCGAAAGCGATCAGCCGCCCCGACTCACTTAGTTTCTCCAGCACCAGCCGGCTGTGACCGCCGCGCCCAAACGTGCCGTCCACATAAACGCCATCCGCGCGGGTGACCAGCGCGTTGACCGCTTCTTCCAGCAGCACCGTGCGATGCTGCAATTCGTTTCTCATCGCAGGTGCCATATATGTAAGCCGCGATCAGAACGTGAAATTCTTTAAGGCTTCGGGCATGCCCTCGGCGATCGCCGCCTGTTCCTTCGCGGCGTAAATCTGTGCGTCCCACAATTCGAAGTGGCGGCCCATGCCGAGCAGCGTCACCTCTTTTTCCAGCGTGCCGGCCGCGCGCAATTCCGGCGACACGAGCACGCGGCCCGCGCCGTCCATGTCCACGTCCATTGCATTGCCGAGAAAAATGCGCTTCCACCAGGCCGCGTTCATGGGCAGCTTGTCCACTTTGTCGCGGAAGATTTCCCATTCCGGGCGCGGAAAGAGCAACAGGCAGCCGTCCGGGTGCTTGGTGATCGTCACCCGGCCCTCTGCCTGTGTTTGCAGCGCATCTCGATAGCGGGACGGAATTGACATCCGTCCTTTCGCATCGAGAGTCAGCGCCGACGCCCCTTGGAACACTTCGCTCTCCCTCTTGACCGGCGCTGTTGCGCCGGCTGCCCGATTCTTAAAAATCTACCCGAAACCGCGTGTCAGATCACACAAAAATACACTTTCTCACACTGTCTCCCACTTTAGAGGAACGCTAAACGGGGGTCAAGGGAGACAGACGGTTTTTCAGCGAAATTTGTTTGTTAGAACAAGGACTTAGCGCGACTCGTTCAAGTCAGACATAAAACGGAAAACCGTTATAAATGAACGAGCTACTGCGGCTTGTGAAGGTGATACGTGAAAAGTGCGAGCGAAAGGCACGGATCGTAAGCGATCACGGCAGGCGGCTGGAAGGCGTTCGGCGGGGAGTCGGGGGCTGATCGGGGACAACACCTTGGGCGTCGTCCCACTTACGGCAGTTCGAAGCAATTGCAGCAGACAAACCGACGTCTGCGGTCTCTTATATGTAGTAGGCGGTACGAGTCATCACTTTCGACATCGCGCGCATCAACGCGCGCGCCGGGAATGGCAGTTCGATGCCGCCAGCGTCCATCGCGGCCTTGCCGTGTTCGGCTTCGTCGACCCGCATCTGGTCGACAATGGCGCGCGACTCGCGGTCGGCGGCAGGCAAATGGTCCATGTGGCTATCCAGATGCTGTTCGACCTGGCGCTCCGTCTCTGCCATGAAGCCAAGACTGACGCGGTCGCCCAGGCGTCCGGCTGCAAGGCCGATAGCGAGCGCGCCCGCATACCAGAGCGGATTCAGCAGGCTCGGGCGCGAGTCCAGTGCCTCGAGACGCTTGGCCGTCCATGCGAGATGATCTTCTTCTTCGACGGCGGCCCGATCGAACACGGTCCGCAACGATGACGACCGCGTTGCGAGTTTCTGCGCCTGGTAGAGCGCCTGTGCGCAGACTTCGCCTACGTGATTCACGCGCATGAGACCCGCGGAGTGAGCGCGCTCGGCCGGCGACAGTTCGGGCACCTCAGCGTAAGCCGCCGATTCTTGCGGGACCGGCAAAGGACGGCTCATACGTGAGACGCCAGTCATTGAGCGTAAACCCCGATCAAATTCAGTAATCAACTCGTCCAGAAACATTCGGCACTCCCTGATTCGACAACTGGCTCCCCGCTTTGCGCTGCCCGTGCAGCAAGGCTTTGCGGAGAAAAACGCAGCCTCCGGTGGGCTTCGATTCAGCCTTCGGCGACATCAAGATTTCGATTTTAGATCATGTTGCGTAAACGAAACAGGAGCCTTCCGGACGCCCTCCTTTTTCTTTGTGCCATGTAGCCGTTTTGTTACATTACGTGCAACTTCTCGCGAAGTTGGACAAGCAAGGCCTCAACGCTACATAAATATTCGCCTTGTACAAAAGATTCGTAATCCTTGGAGATCATTCGATGAAAAAGTCGCTTCTCGCTCTCGCAGCACTGGGCGCATTCGCAGGCGTCGCACATGCTCAGAGCAGCGTGACCCTGTACGGTATCATTGACGAAGGCTTCAACATCAACACCAACTCGGGTGGCAAGCACCTGTACAACCTGTCCAGCGGTGTTATGCAAGGCTCGCGTTTCGGCCTGCGCGGCACGGAAGATCTGGGCGGCGGTCTGAAGGCGCTGTTCGTGTTGGAAAACGGCTTTGACGTGAACAACGGCAGGCTGGGTCAAGGCGGCCTGATGTTCGGTCGTCAAGCATACGTCGGTCTGTCGAGCCAGTTCGGCACGGTCACGCTGGGTCGTCAGTACGACTCCGTCGTCGACTACGTTGGTCCGCTGGAAGCGGGCGACCAGTGGGGCGGCTACATCGCTGCTCACCCGGGCGACATCGACAACTTCAACAACGCATACCGTACGAACAACACGGTCAAGTACACGAGCGCGGATTACGGCGGCCTGAAGTTCGGCGGCACGTACAGCTTCGGCGGTGTTGCTGGCAACGTTACTTCGAACCAGATCTGGTCGTTGGGCGCTGGCTACAACAACGGTCCGTTGGTCTTGGGCGTCGGCTACTTGAACGCACGTACGCCGGCAGCTTCGGGCGGCCTGTTCAACAACGGCGGCACGGCGGCTACGCCGGCGACCGCAGTGTCCTCGCCGGTCTATGGTGCCTACACGTCTGCCAACACGTACCAGGTAATCGGTGCGGGTGGTGCATACACGTTCGGTGCCGCAACGGTTGGCCTGACGTACTCGAACATCCGTTTCGCAAACTTGGGCGCGGCGTTCGCACAGCCGAATGTCAGAGGTCAATCGGCTACGTTCAACAACGCGGAAATCAACTTCAAGTATCAGTTGACCCCGGCGCTGCTGGTCGGCGCGGCATATGACTACACGCGCGGCGCGAGCATCGAAGGTGCATCGCGTGCCCAGTACCACCAAGGCGCGGTCGGCGTGGACTACTTCCTGTCCAAGCGTACAGACGTGTACGTGATTGGTGTGTACCAACACGCGTCGGGTGAAGTACTGAATGCAGCAGGTACTGGTGTGACCGAAGCACATGCTGGCATCAACGGTCTGTCGGGCTCGTCGAACCAGAACCAACTCGCGGCTCGCGTCGGTATCCGCCACAAGTTCTAATAAGTCGTAAATACGCAGTTTTGCCTCAAAGGCGCCTTCGGGCGCCTTTTTTTATGGGTCCGGCGGGTCACGAGGCTTGCCAGCTTTGCGTTTGTGACGGTGCAAATAAAGGCCCGGCAGACTTCTCGTCTGCCGGGCCTTTCAGTTTTGCTAGCCAGAACCCGTTAGGAGCCTCGGACGTACGCGAACTCGACGCGCCTTCCGTTCATGCACGCCCGTCGCGTAGCTCACGACGCAAGATCTTGCCCACATTGCTCTTGGGTAGCTCAGTGCGGAATTCGACGATTTTCGGCCGCTTGTAGCCAGTTAGCTGCTGTTTGCAGTAGGCGAAAATATCTGCGTCGGTGAGCGCGTCGTCTTTCCTGACGACGAACAACTTAACCGCCTCACCTGAATGCTGGTCGGGCACGCCGACCGCAGCCACCTCGAATACGCCTGGGAGCCTCGCCACTACGTCCTCGATCTCGTTCGGATAAACGTTGAAGCCGGAAACCAGAATCATGTCCTTCTTGCGGTCGACGATCTTCACAAAGCCCTGCTCGTTCATAAAACCAACATCGCCCGATTTGAAGAAGCCGTCCGACGTCATGACCTTGGCCGTTTCGTCCGGCCGATTCCAATAGCCGGCCATGACCTGCGGGCCACGAATGCAAATCTCGCCGGGCTGCCCGAGCGGGACCTCGTTGCCCTCGTCGTCCCGAATCGACACTTCGGTCGACGGCAACGGCAAACCGATCGTGCCGCTATATTCCGTTACCGTAACCGGGTTGCAAGTAACGCACGGCGACGTCTCGGACAAGCCATAGCCTTCGATGATCGGCGTATGCGTGTTCTCGAACCACCGTTTGGCGACAGCTTCCTGAACCGCCATTCCGCCACCGTTGGCCGCGATCAGTTTGGAAAAGTCGAGCTTGTGAAAGTCGGGGCTGTTCAGCAGCGCGTTGTACAGCGTGTTGACCGCAGGGATCGTCGTGATCGCATAGCCTTGCAGAGCTTTGATCATCCCGGGGATATCACGTGGGTTCGGGATCAGAACGCCCAAGCCACCCGTGCGGATCGTCAGCAGCCCACACACTGTCAGCGCGAAGACGTGATAAAGCGGCAGCGCGACAACGGTGATGAACTGCTCGATGTCCGTGCGATTCGCGCGAACCGGATCGAGCCAGATTTCCGATTGCAGCACGTTGGCAATCAGATTCCGATGCAGAAGGGTCGCGCCCTTGGCCACGCCAGTGGTACCGCCGGTGTACTGCAGGAATGCGACGTCGTCAGGGCCCTGCTGAACCGGTTTGAAAGTCTGGCGCTCGCCTTCCGCGATTGCGGCGTTGAATTTGACGTGGCCGGGCAAACTCCAGGCCGGTACCATCTTCTTCACCTGGCGCACGACGAAGTTCACAACCGCGCCTTTGACGCCCATCAAATCACCCATTGCCGCGACCACGATATGCTTCACTGCGGTATTGCGCACCACTGCCTGCAACGTCACGGCGAAGTTCTCGAGCAGGATGATCGCTTCCGCTCCGCTGTCCCTCAACTGATGCTCGAGCTCACGCGGCGTGTAAAGCGGGTTGACGTTCACGACCACGTAACCCGCGCGCAAGATCGCTGCGATCGCCACCGGGTACTGCAGCACGTTGGGCATCATGATCGCGACGCGAGCGCCGCGCGCAAGACCCTTCGACTGAAACCATGCGGCGAGCTTGCGCGAAAGCGCGTCCAGTTCGCCGTAGCTGATCTCTTTTCCCATGCAGACAAACGCGGGCTTGTCGCGGTGCTCGCGGAACGCCTCTTCGAGTAGTTCGGCTACGGACGAATAGCGGGTTGGATCGATTTCTGCGGGAACGCCGGGCGGGTAAGATTTCAGCCAGATTTTATCCATGCAGCGTCTCCTTCTTTATTTTCGAATGGTCGTGCTAAAAACGCATCGTAGCATGGGCACCCCTGCGGTATTGGCGAATGACGGCGTGGTTAGACTGCTGCCTCGAACGTTCTGAGGCCTTCGTGACGAGGCTTGACGGGGTGCGGGCGAGTTCCTCAGACGCGCTCGACCTGGACGAGGCAGTCGTAGAAAGTTGCGGACCCACCAAGATCGGTCAGCGCCTGGCTCGTGACCTGGTTTGCGTTGCGGCCATCGGGCGCCAGCTTCTTCCACCAGATCGACAGGCCGACCACGAGGCCTTGACGCGCCCGGTCGGTGACGCGAGCGCGCGCCTGCATCGAGCCGCGGTCGTTGAAAATGCGCACCTGATCACCGTCGACGATATTCCGCGATCCGGCGTCTGAGGGATGGATGTCGAGGTGCGGCTCGCCTTCGGTAGAGCGTAGGCTTTCAACGTTGACGAACGTGCTATTCAGGAAGTTGCGCGCGGGTGGCGAGATCATCGCAAGCGGGTACCGAGCGGCGAGCTCGGGCGCGGACTCGGCCGATTCATAGGGCGGCACGTAATCCGGAAGCGGATCCAGCCCCTGCTGCGCGAGCCGTTCACTGTAGAACTCGCACTTGCGCGAGGGCGTGCGAAAGCCGCCCTCAGCAAAGGGCGCATCGGGAAGGTTCAGCTTTGCCCAGCCGATGCGTTTGAGCGATTCCCAATCGACTCCTTCCAGCGTCTTGTCTTGCCAACGCAAGGCGCTGCGCGCAACGGTTTCGTCGCTTTCGAACAGCGACGGCTCGTCAAGCCCCATGTGACGTGCGAGGCCGCGAAAGATATCAGTGTTGGGCCGCGCGTCGCCCACCGGAGGAATCGCCGGCAAGTTCACCATGACGTGCGTGTGGCCGTACGACTTGTGCACGTCGAGATGCTCCAGTTGCGTAGTGGCCGGCAGGAGCAAATCCGCATAGTCCGCAGTGTCGGTCTGAAAGTGCTCGAGCACGATCGTGAACAGATCTTCGCGCGCGAACCCTGCTGCGACGCGCTCCGAATCAGGCGCGACGGCAACGGGATTCGAGTTATAGACTACGATCGCCTCGACCTTTGGTCCGAATGCGGCATCGCCCGGATGCAGCAATGCGTCGCCGATTGCGTTCATATTGATTACGCGGCTCAGCTTGGTCGGCCAGCCAGGCATAAGGTCTGGACGCTGCAATGCATGCAAATCGACCGGTGCCCACCCGGACGTCGACAACAAGGCGCCGCCTGCCCGCTCGCGCCATGCGCCCGTCAGCGACGGCAGGCACGCGATCGCGCGCACGGCATTACCGCCGCCGCGCACTCGCTGCAGACCATAGTTCAGGCGGATCGCTGCCTTTTTCGTGCTGCCGTAAAGTCGCGCCAAGTCGACGATAATCTGCTCGTCGACGCCACAAATCTGGGCGACGCGCGATGGCGGATAACTGAGCGCCCGCGCTTTCAGCTCGGCAAAGCCCAGTGTGTGCGCCGCAATGTAAGCGTGATCGAGCAGGTCTTCGGAGATCAGCACGTTCATCATGCCGAGCGCGAGCGCGCCGTCGGTACCGGGCTTCAGGGCAATGTGTTGATGGCACTTCTCGGCAGTCAGCGAGCGATACGGGTCGATCGCGATGAGCCGCGCGCCTTGGCGCTTGGCCTGCTGCGCACGTGTCCAGAAGTGCAGGTTCGACGCAATCGGATTCGAGCCCCAGATCAGGATGACCTCGCTTTCCTCGAAGAACTCGGTGAGCATGCCGATGCCCGCACCATACGTATATTTCAGGCCTGCGGCACCGGCCGCTGCGCAGATCGTCCGATCCAGTTGCGACGCGCCGAGCTTGTGAAAGAAACGTTGAGCGATGCTGTCGCCTTGGACCAAGCCCATCGTGCCGGCGTAGCTGTATGGCAGGATGGCCTCCGGCGCACGCCGCGCTATTTCCGACAGGTGCTTCGCGCCCAGCTCAAACGCCTCGTTCCAGCTGATTGGTTGGAAACGCCCTTCGCCCTTGCGGCCAACGCGCTTCATTGGCGTTGTCAGACGGTGCGGATGGTGAACTCGCTCTGCATACCGACTGACTTTGGTACACAGTGTGCCTTGTGTTGGCGGATGGTCCGGGTCGCCGACCACTTTGACCGCCCGGCCGTCCTCGACTGTTACACGCATCGCGCAGGTGTCGGGGCAGTCGTGTGGACAGACTGCGCGAGCGAATTCAGTCGGAGCGTTCATTGAGTAACCATTCAGGGGACGGAAAACACAGCGTAACGCCGGATTTTATTACGTCTGTCGGCGCTTGCCTGCATGCTGCCGCCAAAAAGCCTTCGGCGTAGAATCGTTAGCACTGCGTCCGGGCGCAACTCGCCCGAGCGATTCCTTGCAAGTCAAAAGCGAAAGCACATCGGCACTCTATTATGAAACTGATCCCCGAAATTCAAGCTGCTCACGGAGAAATTCAGAATCTTCGACGTACGATCCACGCTCATCCCGAACTGCGCTACGAAGAAACTGCGACTGCTGATCTCGTCGCCAAAACGCTTGAATCCTGGGGCATAGAAACTCACCGTGGATTGGGCAAGACAGGCGTAGTTGGCGTCCTCAGACGCGGAAACAGTACGCGCTCTGTCGGTCTGCGCGCCGACATGGATGCGCTGCCGATCCAGGAGCTGAACAGTTTCGAACACAAATCGAAAAACGACGGGAAAATGCACGCGTGCGGCCACGACGGCCATACAGCGATGCTTCTCGGCGCGGCGCGACATCTTGCGAGGCACGGCGATTTCGACGGCACCATCGTATTCATCTTCCAGCCAGCGGAAGAAGGCGGCGCCGGTGCGCAAGCGATGATCGACGACGGGTTATTCGAGAAATTTCCGGTTGATGCCGTGTTCGGCATCCACAACTGGCCGGGCATGCCTGCTGGCAAGTTTGGCGTGACTGAAGGCCCCATTATGGCCTCCAGCAACGAGTTTCGTATTGAGATCAAAGGCGTCGGCTCGCACGCCGCGTTGCCGCACAATGGCCGTGACCCGGTCTTTACCGCCGTGCAGATCGCTAACGGATTGCAGAGCATCATCACGCGAAACAAGAAGCCGCTCGATACAGCCGTGCTCTCAATCACACAAATTCACGCCGGCGATGCGGTCAACGTCGTTCCTAACGATGCGTGGCTCGCGGGCACAGTGCGCACGTTTACGACAGAAACGCTCGACTTGATCGAAGCGCGTATGCGCAAAATCGCTCAAAGTACGGCGGAAGCTTACGATTGCTCGGCCGACGTGCACTTTCACCGGAACTACCCACCCACGATCAACAGCAGTGAAGAAGCCCAGTTCGCGGCGGCCGTTATGAAAGAGATCGTCGGGGCAGAGAACGTCGACGACTCTGTCGAACCCACGATGGGTGCCGAGGACTTTTCCTTCATGTTGCTGGCGAAGCCAGGGTGTTACGCGTTTCTCGGCAACGGCGACGGCGGCCACCGAGATGCCGGCCACGGTGCGGGCCCGTGCATGCTGCATAACGCCAGTTACGACTTCAACGATGAATTGCTCCCCATCGGTTCAACGTACTGGGTGCGACTTGCGCAGCGCTTTCTGTCGGGGAAGAGTACGACAGATCAATGAAGTTCAACTGACACCCTGCGCTGACATGGCAGTTCCATCCGCTGATGGACGACCAGGAACTGGACTCGCGGGAGTCTACCGGCGCGGTGTACTGGGAAGGCGCGGCGCGGGTGAGCCACGATGGCGCTGATCTCGGGCGCGCCTGTCTGGAGCTGACGGGGTACGCGAACACACTACGGACCGGCAGGCAGTGACGAGTGATATGTGACCTGGACCAGGGCTGGTCCCGGGCTGCACCCGGCCTGTTCCTGCCGCCGGTGTGCCGGGTCTGGTCGGCGCGTAAACGCAGAAACCCCACCCTTTGTGGGGTGGGGTTTCTGATGCTGCTGGGGAGCCTGACGATTACCTACTTTCACACGGGCAATCCGCACTATCATCGGCGTGGA
>NZ_CAJHCR010000021.1 GCF_904848585.1 Paraburkholderia kirstenboschensis | reverse complement strand
GGAAACTGATTGCGCGGGACTCAAGGGCCAACGCATCTCACCGCACCTGGTCCGGCACGCGACTGCCATGCACCTGCTTCAGGCTGGAGTTGACCTCACGGTCATTGCGCTGTGGCTGGGTCACGAGAACCCGGCGACCACGCACATGTACATAGAGGCAGACCTGGCAATGAAGGAAAGAGCCCTCAGTACGCTTCAATTGCCCCAGAGCAGGCAACGGCGCTACCGGCCCACCGACCGTGTGCTGCAGTTCCTCGAAGGCTTGTGATTATGCTCGGCCGCGTGAACTGATCCGATCGGTGAGCCCAGCAATGCTCAGGAATTCAAAGGCTCGCGCGGCACGGTCCCGTACGTCGATTCATATCGGTACCCACGCCGCGCACTCCGTTGTCCTCAGCGACAAACCGTGCATAATTCCGGGGCGTCCATAAAAGGTTCTATAGAAACATTTCTATAGTACGTTCAACTGGTACTGGCTTGTCGACGGACTAATCGCTGCGGGCCTTGCCTTGCATCTCGCCAACACCGCGGCAATCAAGCAGTACGAGGGCCTGAAGTATGCGGGCGACGAGCGTGACGCGGTGTTCCTCGCCCACATCTTCCGCCTTGGACTCCTGCCTGAAGGCTACATCTATCCACCAGCGGAGCTGGCGTTGCGCGATCTCGCCCGCAAGCGGCTACAGCTAGTGCAGCAGCGCACGCTTCATATCCTGAGCATCGAGAGCCTACTGGCGCGGCAGATCAACCTCCGGATGAACCGCGAGCACGTCCAGCGACTGGATGATGGCGCCATACGTGCATTCGGCTTACCGCCGCATGTCGAGCGCGCGTTGATGGCTAACATGGTGGTTCTGCGCACGCTGCGGAGCGAGATAGTTGCGCTCGAGACGATCCTGCTCCACGAGGCGCGGCTACGCCCGGAATTTCTCATGCTGAAAACAGCGCCGGGTATCGGCAATGTACTCGCGGCCACGATCATGCTTGAGACACGCACCATTGCCCGCTTCGCCAGCGTTGACCAGTTCAGTTCCTACTGTCGGTGCGTCGACAGCAAGCGGATCTCGAATGGCAAGAAAAAAGGCGAAGGCAATGCAAAGAACGGCAACAAATATCTCGCCTGGGCGTTCATCGAAGCGGCAGCTGGGGCGCTTTGCTACTGTCCTCAGGCGAGAAGCTTCTATGAGCGGAAAAAGGCCAGACGTCTTCCGGTAGTCGCGATGAAGGCGCTTGCGCACAAGCTGGCGCGGGCGTCCTATTACATGATGCGTGATAGCAAACCATTCGAGGTAAAGCGATGCTTTAGTTAGGTCTGGCGGGGGGCCGAGAGCCCGTTAAAGTTGTTGGTCCGAATCCATCGAGTTGATTGTGCCCGGTCCCCGGCCATCCTCCTGCGAACCCTGAGACGCCCAGACCGTGAGCCAATAGCTGTCCGGTACCCGCAACTGTGTCACCCCTTTGCCCGCCGTCTCGGATCGGTGCTTCACGTAAAAGACGCTGGCCTTGTCGCTATAGAACGCGACGGGCTTGCCATGCGCCGCCAGATACTTCTGCAATGCCTCGAAGTAGCTGAAGGCCGACTCTGTGGCCGTGAAGTGCAGCGCCATCAGCCGCCCGGTCGCATCGTCGATAAACACCAGCAGCGTGCAGGCCGGCCCACGGCCCTCGAACCAGCGATGGTCGCTGCCATCGATCTGCACCAGCTCGCCCAGACATGCACGACGGTTGCGCGGCTGGTGCACCCGCGGTGGACGCTCCTTGCGCGGAATCCACAGCCCGGCTGTGCGCATCAACGTGCGCACCGTCTCGACCGCCAGATCAATACCGTGACACTCCCGTAACTTCTCGCAGGCCAGCGTCGGCCCAAAATCCGGGTAGCGCTCGCGGATCAGCGCCAGCGCCCGCTGCGCCTTGCCGGCCGGCAACTGGTGGTTGCTCGGACAGCCTCGTTTGCCCGATACCAGTCCCGCCACACCGGCCGCCCGATAGCGCGACACCAGCCGCTCGACCTGACGCACGCTCAGCCCGAGCCGCGCGGCGGCCTGGCCAGGCTTGAGCCGGCGCTTCCATCACCGCCTCGATGACCTTGAACCGATCAATCTCGCGCATCGTCATCGTGATCGTCCCAGTCGCGTTCATCGCCGGCTCCAGTGCAGATGTCCGGCGCTCAAACTACCAAAACACGACATTTCTATTTAGCGGAAACCCGACATTTGTATTTGGGACCTACATTTTATGTAGGAATGCTTGGCACAGGTGCGGATGTTTTCTAAACCGGGGTCCCATCCGCACCATACGAGTCAGCACGTAGGGAGACTCCACCGGTTGCCCGGGGCGTAGCGGTGATAACCCGCGCGTTATCGCGGCATTGCCCAACGTGCAGCGCAAATCCGTTCGCTACATACTGCCACGTGCAGTGGGGGAGGCGTGACACGGCCGTGAGGTCTGAGCTCGCGTACTGCGTCCCGACGGAGAAGACCGGCGCCGCGTCGTTCGGGTGTCCGAATGGGTCTCGGGCAGGTTTATGCCCCATGCCTCGTATAGGCACTCCCAGCCGGTGCCTTTCTGAGGCATCCCTCGTTCCACCTTCCACTCCCAGTCCAACAATGCCGCCGCCCTTTCGGTCGCCAGGAAACGACGCCAGTGGGCGCGATAAGTGGCTAAAAAGCGGTGATCGGGCAGCCGCACTCGACCTGACCTGACATACCGCTCGACCCCGCTTTCAAATCGATTAATCCTCTGGTCCACAGATCGCATTTGCGCATCCGCTGCCGCCCACAGGCGGCGCGTCTTCAGCGAGGCGGTTGCTCCGGGGTGTGATGGCGATGATTGACTCCAAGCCAATGGCAGCCGCGGCTCGGCGAGTTCCAGGTAGCGCGACAGCGGCTCGTATATATGCCTGAAAACCGGGTTGGTTCTGAGCAGTTCGTGATGGCATCCTCGTTTCTCATTCCGTTCCACACAGTCACGCCTTGACTGCTAATGCGCCGCGCGGATCGCAAAGTCTTACGGAACAGCTGAGCTGCCTTCGGGGTGCCGCTGACGATAACCGGAATTCCGACTACGTTGGTGAGATTGACAAAGAAGTCGAAGAGCGGGTCATTCCTGGCTACCGCCTGCAGCGCGTACTGCATCTCATCGAGGACAATCAGACCCGTGTGATGCCGTTGACAAATGCGGTGGAGCTTGTTCGCGTAGTCCGCCAGCGTGGCTCTCACCCCGGCTTCCTCCGTATAGTCTGTCCCGAGCAGTTCATCGAATTTGAGAATCAGAACCTTGAGCGTATCTTTGAGACTGGCGCTCTTCGGGCAGTCAATCTTGATCCAAACTACCTGACTCAACCCGTATTCCTTATGAAGGATCACCTTGGGGAGCAGACGGAGCGCAGATTCCAGCGCGGTAGTTTTTCCGCTGCCCGAGAGCCCGAAGATACCGGCACAGTATGCGTGTGAGCGCTGGTGTGGGTAGACGGGAGATAGCTGCCCGTCACCACCCGCCCTGTAACGGTCCTTCACGCCTTGTGCGTAATCGTCGCATATCTCAACTCCGATGTAGTGCTGACGGACGATCATCTGGATCGTACTGACAACATCGAGATGAGCGGGAAGCGCAACGACCAGGCGAGAAAGTCGCCCGATGGCACCCAATCGGTCACCAGCCGTCATACACCTGGTCGCTGCCTCGGACATTCAAACGACGGATTTCCGCCCATTAGCGCCCGTTCGACCCCCAAGAGTTCTCGGGTTGCCGGCCACGATCGCACTCTGTACATGCACGATCAGAACGCGGAGCGGATCGTGCCGCCATCGACGCGGATCGTAGCGCCGCTCACGTAGTCGGCATAAGGGCTTGCTAGATAAGCGACCGCCGCCGCGATCTCTTCGGGGCGGCCAAGGCGGCCGACGTCGTTCGGCACCATGTCGCGAACGCAGCCGCGCTCAATCTCCTCCCACGTCTGACCCCATCCATGCTGCGGAGCGATCTTCTCGAGCAGTTCCCTGACGGCCGGCACGAGAATCGCGCCGGGTGCCACAATATTCGAGGTCACGCCGGAGTCCTTGAGGTCGCGTGCCAGCGAAACAGCCAGGTTGTGCCTTGCGGCAAGCGACGAGTTGTAGTCAGGCTGCATCGAGACCGGCTGACCGGCGAGCCCGCCGCCGATCTGAATCACGCGGCCCCACCCGCGCTCGCGCATGGCTGGCACCAGCCGCTGGATCATGCGCACGGCGGACAGGACATTGACCTCATAGGTCTCCATCCACTTGTCGGGTAGGGCAGTGCTCCAGTTCAGATGGTGATAATAGCCAGCGTTATTGACCAGTATGTCGATGGTTCCACCTTCGGTCGCCTTGGCGGCCACGGCATTGGCGCCCGCATCGGTTGCAAGATCGCCCAGCGCGACTTCGGCATGGCCGCCTGCCGCCGTGATCGCAGCAGCGACCGCCTCTGCACGATCGCTGCTGCGGCCATGCACAACCACCGTTGCACCCTCCGCGGCCAGCAACCTGGCAATCGCCTCACCTAGTCCGGCCGTCGATCCCGTCACCAGCACGCGCTTTCCGCTCAGATTCAGATCCATGAGTGTTTCCCTCGATCGCATTTAATTTCTACAAGCGTATACTTTCATGTTCTTAAAGTCTACGGGTGTTTGATTCATGAAGGCACTGGGCAAAAAAGGCGCGGCTACCCGCGAGGCGATCCTCGCATCCGCGCGTCAGGCATTTACGCAATCGGGCTACGATGTCGGCGTACGCGAGATCGCCGAGAACGCGGGAGTCACCGCGATGCTCGTGAATCGTTATTTCGGGTCCAAGGAACAACTGTTCGAGGAGGTGGTCGACCTGGTCCTTTCGGCTCCGGGAATCCTCACGCGGGAAGTGATGACGAACGCGCCTGACGTATCGACGCTATGCCGAGACGTCGCTGCCGCGCTCGTGGCGAAAACGGCACCGAACATCACGTCGATGGACGGGTTTGTCATCATGCTGCGATCGGCGAACAACGGGCACGCCACAGCCATTCTGCGCAGGAAGTTTGAAACGCACTTTGCCCGACCGTTATCTAAGCTGCTGCCTGGCGAACAAACCTCGCAGCGGGCCGCGATGTTTCTAGCCGTCATTGCCGGCTTTCAGGTCATGCGACAGGTCGTCGAGATGGCCGCATTGGCGCACGCTAAACCGGATCAGTTGGCTCGACAACTAGAAGCGCTTTTCGGGTTGCTGATTATCGGAACTCCGATCAAGCACTCGACTGGCTGAAGTGTTGCGACACATCGCGCGGGGTAATACGCTGGCCCCGTTTCCAAGACATGCAGGCGTCGGTTGGGGCCAAGTAGCGGTCGTTCCATCCGCAATGTCAAACGTTGTTACATGGACATAAGCGACCGTTCGCAAGGCCTCAGGCGCACGAATTCGCAAGCGGCGCAGAATCCCGGCTAGTGAGGCGGCATACTTTGCGCGGCCCGGCAGAGGGTCCGCGGACTTGCGGCCTCGACGCGCACGCAGCCATGTGTGATTGACCACGCAGATTCCGGCGAAACGTAGCACACTGTTGGTCGTTTCGCTGCGAGCCCAACCCGACCTGCGGGGAGAGAGACTAACCCCAACGCGATCTTTCCGATGAAACTCCCTTCGCTACGTGACTGGATTTTTTCGCTAAAGACCTTTCTCTCAGGGATGCTCGCGCTTTACATCGCGTTCTACTTCGACCTTCCGAGGCCATACTGGGCGTTGGCATCGGTCTATATCGTATCGAACCCGTTTGTCGGAGCGACACGATCGAAGGCGCTATATCGCGCGCTTGGTACCGTGCTTGGCGCGCTTGCCTCCGTCGCCCTCGTGCCGCCATTCGCGGAGACGCCTTATCTGTTGAGCGCGCTCATAGCGCTATGGACGAGCGTGTTCGTGTACATTTCGATCTCGACGCGAGCCGCGCGCAGTTACGTGTTCCTGCTCGCCAGTTATTCGCTGTCCGTCATTGCCCTGCCAGCCTTGTCGAACCCATTGACCATCTTCGATGTTGCAGTGGCGCGGACCGAAGAAATCACGCTTGGCATCGTCTGCGCGAGCATCGTCGGCAGCGTTCTTTTCCCGAACCGGCTCGCGCCAACGCTGATCGAGCGAACCGACTCGTGGTTCCGCGAGGCCACCCTCTACCTGAAAGAGTCGCTGGCTGGCCGAGTCGCGGGAGCACTGGTTTCGGGAAGCCGTCAAAACATGGCGACGAGTGCGCGCGGCTTCGAGTTGCTGTTGAGCCAGCTGGCGTACGATCACGTCAGCCCCGTGATACTCGCTCGCAGCGAGGAACTTCAAGGCCGGATGGAGCTGATACTGCCGATCACGTCGGCGCTCGCGGACATACTCGCGGCCGCGCAGAAATCGGGCTCCGACACGCCCGCAGGCATCGGCGAACTGCTGCGCGATATCGGACGCTGGATGGACGCGCCGCTCAGCGAGGAGCCGGAGCGCGAGGCGCCACTATTGCGGATGCGTATTGCGCAACTGGAATCGGCCCGTAACGAACTGACAACCTGGCAGGCCGCGTTGTTATCCAGCGCGCTCTGGCGGTTGCGGCAGTTGGTGGATCTTTGGGTCGATTGCCGAACCCTGCGCCTTATCATCGTTCACGAACGAGGGAACTGGCGGCCGCGCTTCCGACATTGGCGGGTCGGCACCCGGCACGCGTTTCTCGACCGTGGCCTTGCCTTGTTCTCCGCCTTCTCGGCGGGACTCGTCGTTTTCGTTTTGTCGTGCCTGTGGATCGCTTCCGGCTGGCAGGACGGTGCGGCGGCTGTCTCGTTGGGCGCTATCGGCGTCTGCTTTTTCGCCGCACTCGATGAGCCCGTGCCCATGATGATCACTTTCGTCAGGTGCGCGACGGTGAGCGTTATCATTTCAGCCTTTTATCTGTTTGTCGTGTTACCGAGTGGCCAGGACTTTCCGCTGCTGGTCATTTTCTTTTCTTTCGTCTTTGTTCCACTTGGACTATTGATGCCTCGCCCGAAATGGGCGTTGAGATCGACCCTTGTTTCGCTGACGACCGCGACCTTTCTCGGTATAGATAGCGCCTATGACGCGAACATTCTCAACTTCCTGAATGCCAATCTGGCAGGGCTGGCCGGGGTGCTCTTCGCTTCATTGATGACGGGGGTCATCCGCCCGTTCGGAGCAGATGCCGCGGCGGCGCGACTGACCCGGTCCAACTGGAGGGATGTCATTTTGAGCGGGTCCAAGTTATCAGTCGATCAGCAACGCGAACTGAACGCGCGCATGCTCGACCGGCTCATGCAGCTTATTCCGCGCGTGGAGCCAAGCGAGGACTACACCCATCCGTCGATCGAAAGCCTGCGCGACATGCGCATCGCGCTCAATACACTTGACCTGCGCAGACTCTCGGGCAAGTTTCCCGGAGAGTTGCCAGTCGTGTTAAACCGGGTGCTCGACGACGTTCGGTCGCACTATGAACGGTGCGTCGAATCGGGTCACCGTCAAAGCGTACCGCTGACACTTGCAATCGACGTTGATGCCGCCATCGGGCGGATCATGGCCAACTTCGCGGCCGAGCCGGATGCACCCGGCTACAAGCTGCGCAAAGGTGCGCTGCATGCGCTCATTGGACTCCGGCTGTCGCTGTTTCCGGGTGCGGCGCCTGGCAACGCTTCCTGATCGGCGAGCGGTTAATGGGTGATTGTTGTTCCGCGGGAAGCAGCCTCCTGTCTGGCAGAACCTCGTATGACCGAAGAGGGTCGCGTACAGCTGATCGCCCTTCGCCCGCTGCGCTACCTCGATAAGCAGCAGGCACCAGGCGCTGATCGGCCAATTCTTGCCGCTCGACTATCCCACGAAACGGTCATCCGAACGGCTGGTGCACTTCGAAACCTGCCAGATGCCCTACGGAAGAATCGGCCAAACCTTTCGCGCTGCGCGGCCCCAAGCCATCTCTGAATGTCCGGTTTCAAGGAGGCGGAATAGGGGCCATCCGCCCCTATGTGCAGGTCGTACCGGAGGGGAGGGGCGTGGTCGACCCAGCGGGGGCGCGGTTTACAGCGAGGTCGATCAGCGTAGTTCTGAACGTAGTTTCCGCTGCCGCACGAGGCGGTAGTCGCTTTGGCTTGGGCCACGAGAGTCACCACGAACACTCACGGCCACGTCGAGACCACTCTTTCGATGAAAGAGGTAGCGCTGCGCGCGCTGGTCAGTAGATGACCGGCATCGGGACGATCCCGTCAGGCCAGCGGCCGGATGTTCTGGTTCATGCGGAAGAAGTTCGTCGGATCGTACTTGGCCTTGATCTGCTGAAGCCGTCGGTAATTGGGACCGTACGCAGCTGCAATTGATTCGCCCGTCTCGTCGTCGTCCAGGTAGTTGACATAGCGACCGGCGGCAAAGAAAGGTCGCATCGCTTCGTAGGTTTCGCGAGCCCAAGCGACGCAGGCGCCGGTCTGCGCCGGCTGCATCCATTGAGCGAGCACGAGGAAGTTGTAGCCTTCGCTGCGGTGCGGAAAGGCCGCATCGCTAACATCTACCCGGGTAACCGCACCGTGGAAATGTTCGAGGAGCAGTTGGCCCATTGTCGTCGGGCACCGCGCGAAGCAGCTAATCATGGTGTCAATCGCAGCGTCGCTCAGATCTGTGAGGAAGTTGGACTTCCAGTAGTTGAGAGCTCCTTTCGGGAACGCGGCGTCGAGCATGCTGTTGAGCTGGGTGTAAGGGATCGGCCCAACGGCATCCAAAATGGGAAGCGCGAACTGTTTCAGCGGCCGCATGGCCTTTTCGGCGTCTTCCAACGGCCCGCAATGGCAGGTGACCAGGGCGGCCACTTCCGTGCCGGACCCGTCCGGCGCATGCGTCAGCGATGCGAACAGTGTGTGCTCATCAGGTAGCGATCGTGTGCTGTCGCGGAAGAATTCGAGCAGGGCGCGGGAGCGTTCGATCGGGTGGACGATCGGGCCGCCCGTAATGGTCGGCCCAACCGGGTGGAGTTCATACTCGAAGCTCGTGGCGACCCCGAAGTTTCCGCCGCCGCCGCGAAGCGCCCAGAAAAGCTCGGGCTCCTGGTGCTTGCTCGCCCGCAAGACCTTGCCGTCAGCCGTGACGAGCTCCACCGCGCGCAGATTATCGAGTGCGAGGCCGTATTTGCCCATCAGCCAGCCCACACCGCCCCCGAGGGTAAGCCCGGCAATGCCCGTGCTGGAGACCACGCCCCCGGTGACGGCCAGGCCATGCAACTGCGCCTCGCGATTGAGTTCGCCCCAAGTGACGCCGCCTTGCGCCCAGACTGTTCTGCTCTCCCAATCGACCTGGATGCCCTTCATCGGCGAAAGATCGACCATCACCCCACCATCAATCGTCGCCCGTCCCGCCACGTTGTGGCCGCCGCCGCGAATTGCGACCTCGAGGCCGAGCCTGCGGGTGAGATCGAGGGCTCCGACGACGTCGGCCACGCCGTGGCACCTGGCGATCAAGGCGGGCCGCTTATCGACCAGGCCGTTGTGGACCCTTCTCGCATCCTCATAGCCGGCGTCCGTGGGTTTCAGGAGCTGCCCTCGGAAGGTGGCAGCAAGCTCGGCCGCAGCGTCGGCCAAGGATCCAATCGGCAGCATGACGTTTTCTCCTCGAAGTCGCCCCCAGTCGTCTGCGTTCGCATTGAGCTTGTGTAGCTTGGTTTGTTATACGGCGGCGCCGATAGGACATGCAGACTAATGCGAGGCGCAATCCGCCACGCATTTCTCTGCTCTCAACTTAATTGGCTTCCGTCGAGCAGCAGGTAGTCTGTCCAAAAACCGACAGCGTGCGTGTTTGCGTCGGGCGTAAAAGCGGATATCTCGCTTCCGTGAATTGGCCGGAAACTGCGGTTGTACGTCGAACTTGCAAAGCAGGTACGCGCGCTGAACCTTGCTATAAACGGGAGGACGAAACATGTGTCGGATATCGTCTCCCCGCGATCATTCGCTGCTCGGCGCGATAGCCCAGGCGCGATAGGACAGAATGGCGGAGAACCCGACGATGCTGTCGGTGAGTCATCATTCTCCCGGCTCAGTGACCCAGACCGCGGCTGGCGATCTGCTGCTCCACGTACTGGGCGAACAGCGCGTGCAGATGCGTCGTCGGATGAAGGTCGTCGGCGAACATGTATGTCTGGTCCGCGTTTGCGGTCACGTAGGTCGGCGGCGAGCACAGCAATGCCGTGGCATGGGGCGTTTTCCTGGGGTCGCAGGCGACGCTGGTGTTCGACACGGCGAAGCCATTGGCCTGGAAGTTCGCGACGATCTGGTTCAGCCAGCTGTAAGAATCGATCTGGATGACCTTGCCTTGCAGGCCATTGCTTTGCAAGGCCGCGTTCAGGCTACCGTTGAAGAGTTGCGACAACTGGGCAAGGTTGGCCCCACCGTCGGCCGAGGCAAGCCCTCTGGGCGACAGACCGATGTTTGGAACATTGACCACCACGATATGCGCGGCGCCGTTCTGTGCAATCTGCCCGACAATCCCAGCCAAAGTGGTAGCCGCCGTCTCCACGGTCTGCGCACCGGCCGGCAGCGCCCCGGCGCGAAGCACATCGTTCGCGCCGGCCCAGACGAGCACCAGTTGATTGGCGTTAAAGCTCCCGTGAGCGGCCAGATAGCGCGACACCTGCTGATTGACGGGCATTTCGACGTCGCCGATTACGTCGGCTAGAAAGTCGGACTGGTTCGCCGGCGTTGCCACCGTGGCACCACCTTCCGCATAGCCGAGGCCGCTCTGCGCACTGAGCTTATGCGTGAGGTCGATCGTGTACGCAGCGCTTAGCGTATTTCCGTAGTATTGCGCAACATCCTGAGTCCACACTTGTCCGGGATTGGTCGTGAAACGCCCCCCGCCAACCGCGCTTGCGATCGGTGCATAGGTCCCGACGTCCGAAAGACTGTCGCCGAAAGAGACAATCTGCAGATTAATGCCGCCTGCAGGTGTGGCCGCGCTGCCATTACCCGAACTGCCACCGTTCCCGCCGCATGCCGAAAGCAGTGAGATCGCCACGGCAAAAACTGCAGCACGTACCTTGTCATTTATTCCTCGCATCGCTACGCCTCCTTAACGGCTCGGGGAACTGCGGCCACGTCGCGCCTTATCGCGCGTCGCTCTCCCGATAAGCACTCTGGGAGCAAAAAGTGTGCGCTATCGCGGTTGGACTACCGGCGTGCCACACAAGATGTGAGCCTGGCCGTGAAGGTCGATGCAGAGCAAGACATCATTGCTCGCCGTAAAGCCGAAACGCTGTGAAATGAAACAGGTGCTATCGAAGAGGGACAGGTCGGGGACAAGATCCGTATCAATCTCGCGGGCGGTGAAAAAGGCATTCAACAAGCTTGCGTTGAGGTGTGTTTTCACAATAAACACTGCGCCACAGCCCTGGCGCTTTGCACTGAAAGCGGAAACGCGCACGTCAGCATCATGGTAGGCGCAAGAATGTCGGCTAAGGCAGCATGCGGCGACATGCGTCGGTGTCGCTGAAAGGCCGTTTCTCGAGATGCGCGGACGCCCGAATGTCCGCGAGCTTGCACACGCGAATGACGCCCGCTGGCCGGGTCCTGCCCGTTGGAGATCGGCAGGACGCGACCCGTTCGAGTCAGTGCCGATTCGCAAAATCACACCTCCGATTCAAGACAATCATCTCGGCGGAGTGGTAACGTGGTGTCGACAGGACCCCGCGTTTGTAAGGTCGGTGTGTAACACTTTAATGTCAACCTATCGTCGACGCAGGTGAATGCGATGGATCAGCCACGGACTGTCATTGCCGCCCCCATTCTTTGCGCCGACTCGGCGGTGTGGTTTTCCGCCTATGGGTTCGGCTGGGGATACCGCGCCTTCGCGCTACCATTTGAAGTTGTTTGCGAAGAGCTTGGCGCTGGCAATGAGACCGTACAGCAGGTGCGACTCGCGTTCGAGTTGAACAGACGCCGAATTTTAAGGGCCGTACAACAATATGGCGCGGCATCTGCAACAGGCGAGCGCATAACGCTCTCGGTCGCAGATCTTCAGCGGGTGACGCCCGAACTCGACTACTTCGGAGCATAAATGTGGACAGGTCGCCCTTGGCCCACCTTTGCCTGAAGGTGATCGGCCGCACGCGTTAAGCGTTGTTCGACGCCTGCCCATGTCTGCCGCCGCGTGAGTACACGATGACGCATGCGGGCAGGAGTCGAACAACGCTTAACGAAAGTAGGCCATCCCAGCAACCCTTCCCCGCGAGAGTCGAACCACTGAATATGGCGGCGTCGAGCAACGAACGGACGTACCTGCCGATCCATGCCAGGTAGGCGAGATGCACATCGCGTTTTTGCGTCGACGATCTCGACGCGGTGCTCAAGCGCATCGCGCCTACTGGACGGCATCGGCAGGGGTGCTGCAACTCATTCCTACTGTGGTGTAGACGCGCTCAGTGAACGCTGCGTTAAAGACCGGAACGCGAATTTGAGGAGAGCAATGAACGTTAAACGTACCACTGGAGCGCTGTTGCTG
Source organism: Paraburkholderia kirstenboschensis (assembly GCF_904848585.1). GTDB lineage: Bacteria > Pseudomonadota > Gammaproteobacteria > Burkholderiales > Burkholderiaceae > Paraburkholderia > Paraburkholderia kirstenboschensis. Next base: position 108,662 of record NZ_CAJHCR010000021.1, on the reverse strand, counting down.
CTCCTCGCATCGACAATTTGCGCATTTGGCGAGGAGGCGGGTCTGACCGATGCACAAATCGTCGGCATCATCCTTGTTGCGAATCAGGCGGAAATCGCGGCCGGCCAAACAGCCTTGCGCAGAACGCAGTCGAGAAGCGTACGATTCTTCGCAAATCGGATGGTTGACGAGCATAAACGGGTCAACCAGGAAACCGCTGGATTGATGCAGAGACTTGCGGCGACTCCACAACGAAGTGCGATTAGCGATGCGCTCGCGCAGCAGAGCTACGACGACCTTGCGAGGCTCAATGCAGTCGAAGCTCACGAGTTCGACGAGGCGTACCTTGATCGCGAGGTGATCTTCCTGCAGCACCTCGTCAATTTGGTAAACACCTTCATTCGGTCCACGACAAACGCGGAATTGAAGGCACTGCTCGTCCGGTCTCGCCTGTCTTTTATTTTCCATCTCGACCAAGCTCACCAATTGCAGTTGGCGCTGGAACACCCGAGGTTTGTACGATGATCCGCGCGACAGGATCAGCGTGAGGACGATTCGATCTGGAGGTGGCGTCCGACGTTCTCGCTCGCTTATTAAGTTTCCGCAAGGGTCGCACGCGTCGGATATGTACGACCGGTTGAATCCGCAGCCAACAAGGGACGTTCGTCTGATGCGTCGCTGTGACATTCGGATAACTGGTGCACTCAACTATCGACCAGTCGCTCGCCGAAGAACGGCATGGCACCGAGATGTCACGACTTACTCTGTCGAGGCAGACCACCTGTCGTAGAGGACCACACCTCGGGCGGCGTTTGTTGCTGAACCCGGGTGAGCGGTTGGCCGTCGTTTGCTGACGCACAATGTTGTCGTAAACGCGCCCAGAATTTGAATTTCAGTGTTTTATAAAGGTTTTGCCGCGGCCTTCACACGTCGCCTTTACTCCTTCTTGAGTGTCTGCATCGCTCTTGCGATGGCGTCTTCATTCAACAACTCGCCCTTTTGTCCAGAGGAAGTGCGAGGTAAAGTCACCGGGTCTGCTCGAAAACGACGGGCACCGTCGCCCCCTCATTCACATGGAGGCGGAATATATCCGGACGTGCATAGTGGCCGACGGCGTCGAAGTCGTATTTCCCCCTTGCGAGGTCTCCAAGATCGAGTTCATGGACCAGTAACGCATCTTCATCAAATACGGGGCCGGCAAGCACTGTACCGAGCGGCGCCACGATGCAACTGCCGCCGCGCATCAGAACGGTGTTCGGGTCATTGCCTTGTACGGCGGCGTAGTTGGCCGGAGCATCGCTACGTCGCAAATGCTGGCACGCGGAGAGAACGAAACAACGGCCTTCCATCGCAATGTGCTGCATTGAAGATACCCATGTCGGTCGACTGTCGGCTGTCGGTGCACAGTAGATCTGGATACCCTTCGCGTACATCGCCATGCGCAATAGCGGCATGTAATTCTCCCAGCAGATCACTGCTCCCAGACGGCCGAAGGGCGTTTCAAATACAGGCAGTGTCGATCCATCTCCGAATCCCCAAATCAACCGCTCAGCCGCGGTGGGCATCAGCTTTCGGTGTTTGCCAAGCAGCCTGCCATCGGGCGCGAGGAAGATCACGGTACAGTAAAGCGTGCCGCCGTCCCGCTCGATCACACCGATGATCAGGTATTGCTTCAGGTCGCCCGCGATCTGGCTGAGCCTGTTTGTCGAGACCGACGGCACTTCGATGGCGCTCTCAAAATAGCGGCGATAGTCCTCTCTGCCCTCAGGCGTCCTCTCGCCGACGGGAGCGCCGAAATGCAGTCCCTTCGGGTAGGCCGAGACAAATGCTTCTGGGAACACGATCAACTGCGAATCCTGTTTCGACGCCGCGACTACGTTCCGCTCGACCTTGGCCAGCGTGAGCTCGACATCGAACATAGCGGACCCCGTTTGTACGACGGCTGCGCGCAAAGCATGCTCCATTCGGACCTCCGGCTCAATCGCGTTCATGCGCTACCTCAAGGGAGCGGACCATTGCTCTGCGATCATCCAGCGCAACTTGTCGTCGGCGCTAAGTGCAGCTGTTGCAATTCGATCCTCCCGTAGCCAGTCCTCGTGCGCTACCTGTTTCTATCGCGCTGCCAAACGGCGGTAGACGCGCCGTAGCCAAAGCTGCCCGGTGTGATGTACGTGAGCCGGTCGCCATCGAGGACAAATGGCCTGGCCTGTGTTTCACCATCCCAGTTTGGGAAAGTTCCCTTCCGAATATGGAATTCGATTTGGTGCGTCGCGAGTTGCACTACGTAAGTTCCGAAATGCGCGACACTTCCCTGCAAAATCCGTTGGCTTTCGTCCGGCGACGCTGAAAGGCGGTTGCCCGAAGCCAGCTTAGGCAAGTTGGAGCGTACAGCGATCAAGGTGTAGCGCCCATCGTCGCCAAACACAAGTTGACCTTCGGCATGGTCGCCCAGAATTTCCACCGGGCTTCCACTTTTCATGACCGTCAGTGAAACGAGCTTCCAGGTGCCAACGACGCTCGTTGCATCTTGCGCGCCGGCATATGGGAAGGCGAAAAGTGTGGAAGCCCCTAACGCGGCACTAGCGATCGAAGCGATCCGGCGACGTTGCATGAGTATCTACCTTTGAAACATTGACGCTCAACGGAATGGCAAAAGCGGGGCATTGATTTGCTAAATTCGCGCAACGGCAAGGCAGCGATCCGCTTACGAGGGAATGCGGGAAGGAAATCTCACGATTCTGATGGCAACAGTCTGAGTCTAGACACGACGACCCACGATGCGATATGCCGTTCGTCATATGTACGGACGACTTGAGCGAGCAACAACGATATAGTGTCGCGGCGAAATGTGCGCTACTCGGAACCGCTCTTGCTCGATCCAACACAACACGGATAGCCAATTCACCCGCACCATTGCCAGCGTCGGGCTCGAACTCCAGTGCCTTCGCAACTGGTCCGCCCTGACCAGCCTTTCGCGACGAGCCGTCGAGAACGACCTGTCGAGGACGACCCGCTCAATGAGGAATTTCATTGTTCGCTGATCTTCTCGCTCAGTGAGCAAGGCCGCATCGCAGAAGCGTTGGACGCATATCGGCATTGCCGGCACATTCTGCCGGTAACACTGGGAATCGAGCCCTCTGAACCGACCCAGACTCTGTACCGGTCGCTCAGACGCGATAGACGCGCCGATAGTCGGCTGCGCTTCAGCGATCGGAAGGCTATCGGAAGGGCGTTCCGGCCGAATCTCCGAGCATGGATGACGGGACTGCTGCAACGACGGCACTCACGGCAAATCGGGAGACCCGGCAATGAAGATCAACGCGTATCAGCTGACAGCGCTGTCGATGGCGGTCGTCGCGGCGTGCGGGTCGGGATTGGCGCACGCCGGCGACATGCCGATAACGGGAGAAGACTCGCTCGATGTCAGCTCGCTGCGGCCGACGGCGGTCAGCGTCTATCGCGCCGTGCCTTCAGTGCGGCTGCCGTCGAGCAGGGCGAGCCTCAGGGATAATCCGGCTTTTGCTCAGTACATGCCCGATCTGTACTGCGCCCTCGCGCCTGCGGACGATAAATCCGGCGCACATTGACCGGCCGCCGCGCGACAGACCCTCGGAAAACGACATGACTCACTCTCTTTATCCGTGGATCACCGCGATGTTCCTGGTCTGGAACGGTGCGCGCATTCTCGCCTCGAACCAAGGTCAACCGAACGCGATGTTCTGGATGAACGCGGGGAGTACGGCGATATGCATGATCGTCTTTGCACTGGTGCTGCGCAAGAAGTACAGCTTACGGTCGGAGCGGGCCATGGAACGCGAAACTCGCGTGCCGCTGTACCCCGAATACGAGCGGTCGCGGGAAGAGGGCAACATGTTGATGCAGCGTCGCCGATATGAAGAAGCCGTCCGTGCGTACGACGTTTTTCTCACCCACGTTCAGGACAATGCCACCGCGTTGAATGAGGCGCTCTGCCTGGAGAAACTTGGCCGCCGTGCAGAAGCGCTGCCGCTGTATCAACAACTTGCAGAGAACGATGTGATACCGGGGCTCGTCAATGGCAGCAACTGTTTGCGGAGTTTCGGCGACATCGCGGGGGCGTTGGAGTATGCGAACCGCGCCACCCGGCTGGCGCCGGACGATCCTGCCGCCTGGATCGACTTGACGTTTCGGTCACCCCCGTCCCGACGGGCCCACGCGCGGCAACCGATGCGTGTTTTCACACAGCCTCGGCCGGCTGCTGCCCGACGGGACTGTTAGGTAAAAGCCGTCGGCGGCGACCCAAGCTGCCGTCGGAAAGAACTGCCGAAACATCCGACATCATGGGCATTCGTCTGCTCTGACAGAGCGACATGTGTAGCTTTTGCAGCCGTAAATGTTGACTCGACCCAAAGGCCGCCGCGCCGACCCGGCACACGAAGGTTCCCGCGATGACTCTCACTTCCCGCTACACCGAAATCCCCGATCTCAGGTTTTTCACCGTTCCTTCGGCGTTAATGGGCGAGTGCGGCTTCCCTGTGGTGATCCTGTGAAAATCTAGGGATGGTGTCACAACAATAAGGCTTGTTCCGCGATTAGACGCGGGACCTGACAGCGGTAAAATGGTGTGAAGTGACGTCAGATTATTCGCCATTCAGCATTGCTCAAAGAGTCAGAACATGAAGCGGGCACCCAAAGCGGAAAAGTCCATCCCGATCGGCGCGCTCAAATCGTTGCCAGCTGTCTTGCGCGAGCATGGTGCGGACCCTTGGGCACTTCTTGAGTCCTTCGGCGTGACAGACGAAGCGTTAGCTTCACCGCTGAGCCCCTTGTCGACCGTCTCACACGGCCGCATTCTCGAATCCGCAGCGAAGCTGATTGACTGCGAGCACCTCGGCCTTCTACTGGGACAAAGAGCGACACTTGACAACGCGGGGCCTCTTCGCTTTCTCGTACTCAACGCAGCCACGGTGCGCGAGGCCGTCGAAAGCCTGATCCGCTTTTGCGGTGTCTGGTATCGCGGGCTGCATGTCAGCATGACGGAAGATGAAGGCTACGCCTGTATGTCGCTGTCGATCGATGGCGGCATTCCCGGCGCGCGGCATCTGCTTACCGCGTATCTCGCGGCGAACGTGAGGATTCTGGAGTTGATTCTCGGTCGCACGTGGCGGCCAACGCTGGTGCGGATCGCATATCGGAAGCCAAAAACCAGCGCGCTGTACGAGCAGTATTTTCAAGCACCTGTATGGTTCGGCCAGGCGCACTACGAGGTCTTGTTTCCGCAGTCCTTGCTCGATCAGCCGAGGTCTAGTCACGACCAGCAGCTTCGCCACTTCCTGCATCAACACATGACCGAGTTGGAGGCGCGCCAGACCGACGACTTCAGCGCGCGGGTCAGGCAGGTGATCGAAACGCTTCTTCCAACCGGATGTACATCGCAGAAAGTCGCGGAATTTTTTGCAGTCCACCGTTTCACGCTCTATCGCCATCTCGACGAACAACATACAAGCTACGAGAAATTGCTCGAAGACGTCAGGCGCGATCTGGCGAATCAGTTGCTGTCGCAGACCGACCTTCAGATTGCCGACATTGCGACGCGGCTCGGCTACGAGAGTCAGGGCAATTTCACCCGCGCGTTCAAACGATGGAATGGACGAACGCCGACCGACCTGCGCAGAAACGCGGCCCGACTAAAGGTAATCAATGCGCATGGTGAGATGTGATGAACAGGTTATGGGATCGCCGGCTTTTGGCGCCGCTAAAGAGAAATCCAAGGCTGACAGTCACGAACCTTTATGAAAGACAACTGGCGATACGCCCGATCAGTTTTCGGGCGAACCGTCGTCGAGTGGTTTCGGACAAAGTAGTTCGGCGACCTGTCGCAGAAGTCCCGTGCGTCGCCAGACAAGAAACTTCGCGTAACAGGTCTGTGGCGATGGGAAGGTCAAGGGAAGGCGATGCCACCTCTCGGAGTTCTACTTAATCCAGAAATGCCATTCAGGATAAGACGAACGTCTCGCCGGGGGCGGCCACGTGTTGGGCCAGGCGCGGCGGATAGATGTTTCACTCGATGCCAGTCAGCGTCTGAAAGAGGTAATTCGATCGACGACTCGAACTGCTGCATAATAAACCTGGTCTTCAAACCGGAGCTCCGTCCATAGACAATGCCACAGACCAGCATCCGTCGAGGCCATCGCCAGCCTGTGCCTGTTTAGAAGTTGTGCCGCAGTCCTATCATGGCTGCAGTCGTCCCCATACCTGGCGCAACAGGTTGTCCGTAGGTGATGGTTTGCGTCATGTCTCCGTGGTTGTTCACCCAACCGACCTGCGCATACAACACACTGGCCTTCGAAAGGCTGTATTCCGCTCCTGCTGCGATCTGCAGTGACTTGTTCGCTGAAACGTTTTTGTCTTTGATGTAGTAGAGACCACTGGTGATCTGGAAGTCGGGGGCGAAGCGATACCCCAACCCGAACGAGTACAGATCCAGGTCGACCAGATTCCTGTGCGCGGGATTCGATCCATTGCTATATGAGCCAGAGATCGAGAACCCTTCATACTTATACAGCGCGCCCAGATACCAGTAGCGGTTGTTGTTGAGCCCGGTCGGGACAGTGGTCGGGCCGGGGTTGGTATCGTGGCCGTTGTAGTAGAGCGCGGAAAGTCGCAGCCCGTACCCCGCATACTTCAGCACGACCGACTCGCGCGTATTGCCCTGCGGCTGCCCCGCAACGCCGCCGAGCGCATATTCAAGTTCAGTGCTCAATCCATAGAAGACCGGCGACCGATAGACCAGCGCGTTACTGTCATACAGCGCGCCAATCGGACCGTTTGTGCTAGTACCTGGCCAGCCTGCCGCCGTGTTCAATCCGAGCCACGCGCTCAGAATGCTGCCGAAATACTGCGATGCGCGGACATCGGTCTCCGCCATCGCATAGATCATCGGCACGATCTGGCGGCCCGCGTTGATCGAACCAAAGGGGCCGCTGACACCAACAGTCGCAATCTGGTTGAAAAAGCCCGGCACGCCCGCCGTATCCGACAGCCCAAGCTTGCCGGTTCCGGTATCGAGCACACCTTGCAATCTGAAGTTGACGGCGTAGCCGCCGCCGATATCCTCTACGCCTTTCAGACCCCAGAAGCTCGAATAGATGCCTGCATCCTTATACCGATAGATCTTGCCGAGATCTTTTGCTGTAGGGCTAAACGACGCTGCCGAGGTACTTTGATACAGCAGGCCGCCGTCGACTGCGCCGTACAACGTGACCGACCCTTGCGCGTGAACCGCTGTGCCAAATGCCATTACCGCTAACCCGACCATCAACTTCAGTCTCATGCTGTCTCCTTTTTCTATGCTGCTTTGTTTGTGAATCTGAAATCGGTGTCTAGTCGCGTATCGGCGCGAGCTGTTCGCGTAGAAGGTTCTTCTGCACCTTGCCGGTTGCGCCGAGAGGAATCGAATCGACGAAGACGACGTCGTCGGGCATCCACCATTTCGCGATCTTGCCGTCCATGAACGTCAACAGCATTTCGCGGGACACGTGGGCATCAGTTTTCCTGACAACGACCAGCAGTGGCCGCTCGTCCCACTTCGGATGTTTGATGCCAATGCAGGCGGCCGTCGCAACGGCTTCATGCGACATCGCCAGATTCTCGATGTCGATGGAACTGATCCATTCGCCACCGGACTTGATGACGTCTTTGCTTCTGTCCGTGATCTGCATAAAACCTTGCGGGTCGATGCGGGCAACATCGCCAGTTGGAAACCAGCCGTCGATGAGCGGTGCCGTGCCTTCGTGACGGAAGTAACCGGCCGCGACCCACGGGCCACGCACGAGCAGGTTCCCCGCACTCTCGCCGTCCCATGCAAGCTCCTGGCCGTCATCCGTGACGAGTTTCATGTCAATGCCGAATACCGCACGCCCCTGTTTGGCCTGTACCGCTTCGCGTTGCTGCCTGGGTTTCGTGCGTTGCGCACCGGTCAAACTGCATACCGTGCCGAGCGGACTCAGTTCAGTCATGCCCCACGCGTGCAGAACCTCCACGTCATAGCGATTCTGGAACCGGCGCAACATGGCCGGTGGACACGCCGCGCCGCCGACGACAGTGCGCCGCATGGTGGTGAATGTGAGGTCATGCTGATCAGCGCATGTCAGCAGGCTTTGCCATACAGTCGGCACACCCGCTGACAACGTGACGCGTTCGGATTCAATCAGGTTGTAAAGCGATTCGCCATCGAGTGCGGGTCCAGGAAACACCAGCTTCGCGCCGACCATGCAAGCGATGTACGGCAAGCCCCATGCGTTCACATGAAACATCGGAACGACTGGCAAAATCACGTCGCCCGACGAGCAGTTGAGCGCATCGGGCAAAGCAGCTGCGTAGGTGTGCAGCACCGTCGACCGCTGGCTGTAGACGACGCCCTTGGGCATACCTGTGGTGCCGGACGTGTAGCACATCGACGCTGCCTGATTTTCGTCGAGCATGGGCCATGCAAAATCGTGAGACTGTGAGTCGAGCAGATCCTCGTAGCACTGCAGGTCCGCGATACTGGAATCCGGCATGTGATCGCGGTTGGTCATCGCGACAAACGTTTTCAGCGAGGTGCTTCGTTTGGCGATTTCCTCCACCTGTGGAAGAAAGGTCAGGTCGAAGAACAGCACGCGATCTTCCGCGTGTTCGACGATATAGAGCAACTGGTCGGGATGCAGACGAGGATTCAGTGTGTGGAGCACGGCGCCGGAACCCGATGCGGCGAAATACAGTTCCATATGCCGATGTCCGTTCCATGCGAGCGTAGCGACACGGTCGGGAGACCTAATGCCGAGCGCGGCAAGCGCGTTGGCAAGTTGTCTCGCACGCTGTGCCAACTGTCGAAACGTCGATCGGTGCACATCGCCTTCGACGCGTCGCGAGACGATCTCCTGGTCGCCGTGATGGCGCTCCGCATGCACGAGCAACGAGGAAATGAGCAGTGGCATCTGCATCATCGAGCTATTCATTCCGTTTTCCTTGGACGAGGCGAGAGCAGCCGTTTCCCTGCACCCGGCAAAATCGCCTGGGCGCATGAGATACCGCTGATGAAGGCAATATGAAATCGAGGGTTCTAGTCCCAGCGTTCTTGAAGAGCCGCGGCTGGGATACCGGTGAGCAGCACAATCACGCCCACCAGTAGGATCACGCCGATTACGTCGAACGCGATGTAGAGACTTCCGGTGTGCATTTTGATTGCGCCGACGGTGACCGGGCTGACTACCGCGGCGATTGACCCCAGGCTGCTCACAAGCGCGATGCCACCCGCCGCTGCACCACCGTTGAAGAATGCCGGCGGAATGGTCCAGAACACGGGCACTGCCGCCAGGCAAGCCGCCGCGCCGACAATCATAAAAACAGTCGATAGCAACGCGTTCGCATGGACGAAATGCATGAGGAGAAAGCCGAATGCCGCCGTCGACATGGCCGCCGCGAGGTGCCAGCGGCGCTCCAGACGACGGTCCGAATTGCGTCCCAACAGATACATGGCGACCGCGCCGAGTAGATACGGTCCACTCGCAATCAAACCGATGCTGCGCATATCGGTGAATCCAGCGTCTTGAAGCAATGACGGCATCCAGTAGGCGACCGTGTTGGTCGCGCAATAAATCGCGAAAAATACAATGCCAGGAATGTAAGAACGGGGATCGCGCATGATGCTCCCGAACGTGCGCGCCGGCGCATTATTCGATTCACGGTCGAGCCGCAGATTGTGGACGACAATCGCCTTCTGTTGATCGGTGAGCCATTTGACGTGCGCGGGCTGATCGTCGAGCCAATACCACGCGAATGCGCCGAGCAACACCGCAGGAATGCCTTCCAGGATGAACAGTGTTTGCCATCCCTTCATCGCATGCCAACCGTCGAGTTCAGTCATGATTGCGCCGGCTAGTGGCCCACTAATCATTCCCGCGACAAAACCCGCCATGAAGAAAATCGACGTGATCCGGCCGCGTTTCCATGACGGAAACCAGTAGGTCATATAAAGAATGACGCCCGGAAAGAAGCCTGCTTCCGCAATACCGAGGACGAATCGCGCGATGTAAAGCTGCACCGGTGTCGAGACCATACAGGTGAGCGCAGTGACGAGTCCCCACAGAACCATGATACGGGTCAGCGTGGCACGTGCGCCAACCCGCTGCATATACAGATTGCTCGGGATTTCGAAGAGAATGTAGCCGGCGAAGAACGCTGTGGCTCCGATGGCGTAGGCGGCATCGGTCAGACCGAGATCCTGCGCCATGCGCAGTTTGGCGAAAGAAATGTTGATCCGGTCGATCGCATTGACTGCGTAGGCCAGGAACAGGAACGGCAGCAGCCGCCAGGTGATCTTGCGATATGTCTCCCGGACTTCGGGCGATGAACGCGATCCGCTGATCGCCTCCGCCTGCAAAGCGGCATGACTCATGGTGTCTCCAGCTGCTACATTCAGTGCGACGGCGCAGAGTCGCCGTCGCGTGGTGAAGTTCCGCGCGCGTGCCTTATGCGACACGTCGCGTGGAAGGCACGGCCCTGCCTTAAGCCGTTTTACACCGGGCTCGGTCGTGCTCTGCACATTCGGCCTGCAGTAAAGGCACGGCGAGCTCGCATGCCTCAATGCCTTGCAGGCTGACTATTTTCAGCACTTCCAGAATCTGCTCACGCGTTGCACCGAGTTCGAGCGCCGCCTTGATGTGACGCCGCGTGCCGTGTGCGTACATATGCGTGACTGCGGCGTCGCCCGCGATGCAAAGGAACTCGATCCACAACCGTGGCAGAACGTTGTCGCGCCACAGACCCAGACCCATCGCGAGAAATTTCTCGAGATATTGCGGGTCCCACCGATAGATCGTCTCCCACAGTGGATTGAACATCCCACTCGCGCGCACATGATCACAAACTGGCGTCGACGTGGCAGGCGCTGGTTCGTCCGGCAGCCCCGCACTCGCGAGTTCTTCGGCAAGAATCGGTACACCCAGCGCGCATGCGTGAATACCCACTACACTCGCAAGCTTGAACACCTCGAGAATCTGTTCTCGCGTGACGCCCAGGCGCAATGCGTCCCGAACATGACGACGCACGCCAGGGCCATACATATGCGTGGCCGTCACGTCGATGTTCAACCGGATCAGCGCCACGAGGCGCGGATCGAGCACGTCGCTGGTCTGGGCGCTCTGGCTGAGCTTCATGAATGTTTCAATCCATGCGGGATCCCAATCGGCGAGCGGGTCGAGCGCGGAGGCAACCAAACCTGCGGCGCGCATTGTGTCGTAGTTCGGTGTGGGCTGTCGATCGATCATGCTTGTTGCCATGTCTGGTTCGGGTGGTTTGGTACTCATATCACCGAGCCCCCGTTCGGGCTGATAACCTGGCCGACGAGATAGTGATTCCCCGCGAGATAGACCACTGTCGACGCATACTCTTCTACCGTGCCAAAACGTCCCAGCGGACAGCTTTGCCACAAGCGGTTGCGGGCGTCTTCGCCGATCTTGTCGAGATACTGGTTGAATGCCGGCGTGGCGACGCCGCCCGGGGCCATCGCGTTCACAAAGATATTGGCGCCGGCCACTTCGAAGGCAACCGACTTCGTGAAGGCGATGACCGCGCCCTTCGTGGCGCAGTAGTGCGGGCTGTGCGCGCTTTTAGTCGACAGTCCGGCAATCGAAGCGATGTTGATGATTTTTCCGTCGCGCTGTGGTTCCATCAGTTTCAACGCTTCACGCGTGCAATAAAACACACCGTGTACGTTGACGCCCCAGTAGCGATGCCATTCTTCGTCGCTGATTTCAGTGGTGAATTTCAGCGACTGACGTGGCATGGGCGTCTGCACGTACGCGTACAGCTTGTTGCGTCGTTCGGTATCGTTAGGACGGTTAGGTGTCAGCGCGGCATTGTTGACGAGGATATGCAACGTGTCGAAGCGCTCGGTGATCTGCGCAAACATATACCTGACCTGTTCGCTCGACGACACATCGCACCGGAGTGCAAGGCATTCAGCGCCGCGTGCTTCGACAGCAGCGCGGGCCACCGCCAACGCGTTCTCGTCGACGTCGCATATGACGACGCTGGCGCCTTCGGCGGCAAGTGCGTCCGCGCATGCAAGACCGAGTCCTGGGCCTACGCCAGTGACCAGCGCAATCCTGTTACGTAGTGTCATGCTCATTCCAGTCTAAAGGTGGAAAGATGTATACCGTTGATTCAGGCGCGGCCCGGTATCGTGAAGCCGCGTTGAGTAGGTTTGCGATTCGGCGCCATGCCGAGGGCGGCGATTGTTTCGTCGGCGCTGCGGTACTGCTCGCCGATCTGATAGATGCGCTTTGCGTCTTCGCCCGTTGCGATGTCGCGGCCGAGCTCGCGGGCGATGCGCACGGTCTGCTCTATCTGCTGCACCGACGTCATGCGCTCGCCCTTGCGGCCCCAGAGGTTGTCCTCGATTCCCACGCGCACATGCAGCCCCATCGCGATGGCCATCACGTTCATCGGCAACACGGCGCGCATTGCGCTTTCGATCGTCAGAACCGCACCATCGGGCGTGCGGCGAACGAATTCGATCAGGTCGGCCGGATGCAGACCCGCCGCGCCGCCGCCGATCGCGACATAGTTGAGCACCAGCGGACCGGTGTAGAGACCGCGGCGGATCAGGCGCTCGACGCTTTCAAGCTGGTGCACGTGGCCCAGCATGAAGTGAGGTTGAATGCCGGCCGCCTGCAGGCGGCGCAGGTGTTCGATGAAGAATGACGGCTTGGCATCGACGACCATTTCCGAGTAAGCGTTGAAGTATTCAGGCTTCTCGAGAATGGTGCCCACCACGTCGTCCGGCGTGAGCAACTCGCAGATGTTCATCTGGCTGGAGTTGATCGCAATCGTGACCTGGTCGGGCTTGGGATAGAGTTCCGCGAGCATGTGCCGCGTGTCGTAGTCGAGCCACTGGGCTTCCTGGCCCTCGCACTCCGGTGCGAACGAGATTGAGCCGCCTACCTGCAGGATCATATCGGGCACCGCTTCGCGCAACCGGGCGAGACTCTCGTTGAACTTGGACAGGCGCTTGGAACCTTTGCCGTCTTCCTCGCGCACATGCACGTGCAGCACCGTGGCGCCGGCGTTGTAGCAGTCCACTGCCTTCTGGATCTGTTCGTCCATCGTGATTGGGATGTCGTCCGAGTCGCTCGGAATCCACTGCGGGCCGAACGGCGCGACCTGAATCACAAGTTTTTCCTGAACTTCGGGGAAGAGGCTATCGTCGAGAAAATTCATTGGGCATCTCCAAACTTGATTGGTGGCCGGTTGCGCTAAGGCGAATCCGTTGATTGAAACTTTAGGGAAAGTGAGCGAACCGCCTTTATCACTTTGTCACCCGCTTTTATCATTCCGTCACTTTCGATACCGGGATTAACCCTTTCGATCGCGCGACGCGTGGAAATATCTGCCCGACTGCGTCTGAATGCACTCAGGCGGCGTTTGGCGGTGAAGAAGGCAGCGATGGGGGACTTCAGAGGGTACTTACTATGAATCGGCAACTGCTGATCCATAGCCTTGTCTTCATCTTGTTGATTTCGACATGAGCTTCTATTCCGCCGGGCTTAAGGGACCAGTGCCAATTTTCGCCTTCCGGCGATCATTCGACCGACTGGAAGCTTCTTCCGGCGCTCGCAGGGTGCCATGGAACAAAGGGAGGTTGACCGGCCTTCAACCTCCGTTGAAGCTTCGGGAAATATGGGCGATTCGAACGAGACTGCAGATGTCGTCCAACGCCCGCGAGTTGGAGATGTTCAAACTTGCGATCGACAGTAGGCTTCGGGCGGCCAATTTGACGCGGTTGCAGGTTCGAGACGTTTGCATGGGAGGTCATGTAGTCTCGCGAGCAACGTTCCTGCAGCAGAAGACGCAGCGACCAGTCCAGTTCGAAATCACGGAGCAAACCCGGCAGAGTGTCGCGGCCTGGATTTCAGCACGGGGCTGAAGCCCGCCGACTATCTGTCTCCGAGTCGCCTGCACGCTTCAGCACACGTGTCGACGCGCCGGTATGCACGCATCGTGCATCGTTTGGTCGCATCAATCGGACTGGATGACGCCGCGTATGGGACTCACACGATGCGCCGCACGAAGGCAGCCCTGATCTATCGACGCACGAGGAACCTGCGCGCGGTTCAGTTACTCTTGGGCCATACGAAGCTTGAGAGCACAGTCCGATACCTCGGTATCGAGGTGGACGACGCGCTCGAGATGGCCGAGCAGACCGAAGTCTGATAACTGTTGGCCGGTGAGCGGGCGCTTGCCTGCCCACAGCCCGTGTCATCAACCAACTGAAAAATCGGATTTCGTAGGCGCAGCATAAGTCCTGCCACACGACGAAAGTGGCACAACAGGTCCCACAGGAAGGCACAAAACGCTGAGATATCGGCGTGCATCCGCGACGCCAACTGCTCTATTCTTCAGATGCTGCCACTCACGCGTTTCCGGTCGGCTCTGCTGGTCGTCGGCAGCATTCCGCGTCCCGCGCGGAAAGGGGGGGTGTATGTCACGTCCAAAACCATCTCGGCCCGCGCGGCGCGCACTGCGTCGTCGGCAGTTAACCGGACGCATGTGGCTCGCCATCGGCAGTTCCCTTATCGGGTTGTCTTTCGCACATGCGACGCTCGCGGCGGGCGTCCTTCCAAAAGGCGGCACGTACGTGGCCGGCACCGGCGCGATAGCAAGCCAGGGCAACGGCCTCGTGATCACACAGCCAGGTTCGACGCGCGGCGTGATCGACTGGAACAGCTTCTCGATCGGCAAAACCAACAGCGTGACGTTCGACAACGGCTCGGGCGCGACGCTGAACCGGGTGACGGGTGGTTCGCCTTCGGCCATCCTCGGCAGGCTCAGTGCGACGGGCAGCCTCTATGTGATCAATCCGCAGGGAGTCGTAATCGGGCCATCGGGCGTGATTACCACCGGCGGACGTTTCGTTGCGTCGACGCTGGACATCTGCAACGACGCGTTTATGCAGGGCAGCGGCTCGCTCACGCTGTCGGGCAACTCGAACGCAGCCGTGATCAATCTCGGCAAGATCAGTTCGGGCGGCGGCGATGTGTTCCTGATTGCGCGACACCGCGTCATCAACGCAGGCACCGTCGCAGCGCCCAACGGCACGGCAGAACTGGCCGTGGGCGAGCAGGTACTGCTGCAGGACTCGGCCGGCAGCAGGCAGGTGTTTGTGCAGACAGGCAGTCAGGGCACGGTCGTCAACAAGGGGCGGATAACCGCCGCGCAGATCAGTCTGCAGGCTGCTGACGGCAACGTGTATGCGCTCGCAGGCAGCGGGACGCGCATCCGGGCGACGGGCACGGCGAGCCGCGACGGCCATGTGTGGCTGGTCGCCGACAGCGGCCGTGTCGAACAGTACGGCACGATCACCGCAAACAACGCGGACGGCAGTGGCGGAACCGTCGATACGCAAGCGGCACAACTCACTTTCGGCAGGCACGCAGCGGTTCACGCGGGGAAATGGAATCTGTCGACGCCCGACTTCACGATCGACGACTCGACCGCGCATACATTGCAGCGCAGCCTGAACGCGGGCACCTCGATCGATGTGACGGCCACAGGCGCCAACGGCGCAACGGGCGACCTCGGCGTCGCGTCGAGTCTGCGCTGGAGCGGCCCGGCTTCGCTCACGCTCGCCGCGTACCGCGATGTCTCCGTCGCGAACGGCACGACGATCGCGAACAGCGGCGCGGGCAATCTGAGCTTGCGCGCCGACGCATCCGGCATCGACAACGGCGGCAGTGTCCACAACA
The DNA here is from genome assembly GCF_904848585.1 of Paraburkholderia kirstenboschensis. Taxonomy (GTDB): domain Bacteria; phylum Pseudomonadota; class Gammaproteobacteria; order Burkholderiales; family Burkholderiaceae; genus Paraburkholderia; species Paraburkholderia kirstenboschensis. The sequence continues at coordinate 92,916 of NZ_CAJHCR010000021.1, read as the reverse complement.
ACGGCACCATCGACTGGTCGAAAGGCACGGGCATCGTCAGCGCGCTCTACGATATGAACGGCAGTTTCAGCCCCGGCACGCTCGTCAGCAATGCGACCTGGCAAGCGCCGCTCTACAGCGGAATCGTCACGCAGATAACAGGCTATCAACTCGTCAATTCGGTCACGGACCTTCAGAACATCGGAAACAATCTTGCCGGCAATTACGCGCTAGGCAAAGACCTCGACGCCGGCAATTCCGCGTTCCAGACGCTTGGTTTCGCTGCCGGCATTCCATTCACGGGGCAGTTCGACGGTATGTGGCATACGATTTCCAACCTCTTGCCGAGCTTCGATGCGGTGTTTGGCGATATCGGTCCAAGCGGCGTCGTGCGCGACGTGAACGTCAACGCGAACGTCGGCCAAGTGGATTTTTTCTTTGATAACGGGACCGCGATACTGGCCATTCAGAATCACGGCACCATTGCCAACGTGTTTACGTCCGGGGTCATTGCCTCAAGGAACCTTGGCAACGAGTACGCCGGGCTTGTCGCCACCAACTTCGGGTTAATCGCGCGATCGGGCAGCAGCGCTGCCGTCACGGCGGATGGTAATGTCGGTGGACTGGTTATCGGTAACGAAGGTACGATCACCGAGTCATACGCCACTGGCCCAGTCTTGGGACTTACCTCGCACGGTCCGGCGGGAGGACTAGTCGGGGGGGGCAGCGGCGGAACGATCACACAGTCCTTCGCGTCGGGCCCCGTGACGGCTGTATCGCCTCAGACCGGCGGTATCTGCGCCAGCAGCTGCGGTGGTCTTGGGAACGACGTTTACTGGAACGTCCAGACGACGGGCCAACCGTCGAGCGGCGGCAATCTGCCGGCGTCGAACGGGCTCACTACCGCCCAGATGAGCGACCCGACAAGTTTTGCCGGGTGGGACTTCGGTCCTAACGGCGTGTGGGTGATGCTACCCGGTGCGACCCATCCCGTTCTCGCCTGGCAAGTCGCCCCGCACTGAACCCTGGGTTCGTCTTGCGGAGCATCAATAGCACAGCCTCAGTCGCTTAGTCGGATTGCGGGCACCACGGTCATTGGATGAGTCGGAAATGCGGGAAGTGAAAATGCGTTCTCTCCGGAACTGGCCGGTTGACCCATCGTCTTCGACCGAATGATTGCTGCTCTAATTGAGGAGTTGTCAGGGGAAGTGGGCACGGACGAGATTGTGATAGCTTCACGGATCTCGCTCGACGGCGAAGTCATCCGAGATGACGCCTGTGTGCCTTGGCGTGATGCTCACCGAGAACGCTCTTGTGGACGCGTATCGCATCGCCGATTACCGGTCGCCGGCAGCAACGCGCGGACGTCTCAAAGACTTCGATTTTTCCCCAGACCGGTCAGTCTGCCAAATTCAAGTTTTGCAAACTGGAGCGCCACTAAGCGGCCGTCGGCGACCTCACACAATCGGCCAGTAGTGGCCGTTCGAGCAACTGAGGAAGCCGTCATTCCAGTGACCGGTTCACTTTGAAACTTGCCGGACACCTGAGGACCGAAAATCCGCCGAACCAGTTAATGGCGCTAGAGCCATCGAATGGACGGAGGTGAGGCATCATCTCGCGGAACGCCTTTCGAGTTAACACAACTCAGGTGTTGAGGGAACGCCGCGGCCGCCTCAACCTGGCAGGCCCCGCTGCCTTGAACTCATCAGACAGGGTGGAGAGCCACTTGGCGAACATTGAGAAGCCAGAAACTGCAAGGCAAGGGCAGCGTTGTTGGCGTAAATCGCATAGGGGCCGTGGACGACGCGACATTCGTTCAAATGTGGCGTCTGCGCATCTGCGGCACGGCCGCCACGCCGGGCATGCTCAGAGTTGCCAGTCCGTTTATTGCCTGATCCGATTTTAAAGGCGCGCGCCTCGAGAAAAGATCGAATCGCGTGGTCTTACTCGCCGAAGTTCGGAACGTCTGCCTCGTGGTCGCGGGAGGTGAACCCCCTCACACCTGGCCGCGAAACACTAACCACTATCCGACCTTCTATCTCTGCTCCGATATTTGCTTGGGTACCCGCTGGTCATGGCAGAGGGTACACATGGGCTACCGATCACGAGCACCTTACACGAAGTCAAGTCGCTCGTGGCTGCGGCCCTCCCGCCTGGGCGATGGAACTTATCTTGCTGTGAGACGTGATCGGGGCGGATGCTCACCAAGACGCGGCAGCCTCAGGGGTGGAAGAGGCTACGATTGTGACTGGCGCCGAGTTCGGTCATAAACAGTCGCGCGAACTTCTGGCAGTTGTTGTGCAGCAGCTTGTAGTCCGGCCCACACATCAGCCTCGTTTTGAGGAACGCCTGCTGCAGCGCCTCCGCCGTCACGGATACCGGGTTAGGGCTGTAGGTATCGCTTTGGGTGTACCACTGGATATTTTTGGCCTCGTCAGTGGCGAATTCCACCGTGTCGTTGGCGCCCATCCACAAGCCGAAGTTGAGCACGAGGAAGCCGTTGCTGCGATTGCTGACGAAAATCTGGCTGTGATGAGTAATGGCGCCGCGGGCGACTTTGCGCCACATGTGGTGGACGTTGCAAGGCGTGTTCGCGTTGACGAGCGCTTGAATGTGTCCTTCGATGCCACTCGGGTCGAGGCCGCCGCCACCAGCGTCAGAGTTCTGGCTGGACTCGCTGGGGGTCTGCGCACTTCTAGAACCGATACCAAACATGGAATACCCCTCCTTCGTGGGGTTTCAATATTCTCGCTGTACACGCTTCATTAGGCCGGTGATGCGGCGTCCAGCTAGTCTTCTCATCAGGAGTTCAAGTGTAGGCAACTTCCTCAACCAGTGCCAGACTGATCGATCCCGGATAAGGCGGCGCCACATGTGTATTCGGCGTTGAGGCGTGGGCTATTTGCACTTTTTCATCGATCTGCTCAAAGCGTTCTTCTGACTGTCCGCACGCACGCCTAAGAGTTTTACCGATGACGTGCATCGATCAACTCAGCGGAGCGGGCGTCAGGTGCCGCGCGAACAGCGGCCGTTGCGGCGGCGCGTCCCCGAAAGACGGCTCGGGGTCGGGAAGGGAAGCTCGCCGGTCGGCGCGATCAGCGGCGACGCGCATCTCACAAACTTCCGGGGTCGGCGAAAAGCAGCCAATCGACAGGCGTCCCTGGATCGTCAACATTTCGAATCGTTCCTCCCTTCTCATTCGATCCGTTACTGTCGTGGTTTCAGTCTGCGATCCTTAGGTTAGCGAGACTTGTCGAGACAGGCGAGCATTTCGTTGATCCTGGCGACATCGACGATCTCATCCTGGTGATCGTTCGCGCAAAGCCGTATCAAACCTTGGCAGGCACTTCCTGAAAGTTCGAGCGGGAGTGGCTGATCGACTAGCCCAAGCCTCACCGACGCGAGTCCTGCGGATGCGTTTCCTTCAGGTCGATTCAGGTACTTTGCCCTTGTCGGCCGTTCGATTCAACGAGTGCGACATCTTTGTCGACATCGGTAACCAGAGGGCAGAGGAAAGTGCAGCTGGCAGGTCATGTTTTCCGTTTCAATTCGGCCACACAGGTTGCGTGGATCGCACTCACAACAGGCGATCGATAGTCCAGTCTCCAGCCGTCAGTGAACAGTCTGGCGATGTATACATCTACTACGCTTTGCTACAAGCGCGTTGGCTTTACTGGAGGAGGTACATCACGGTACGGTCGCCTGCATGGGTGTTCTTCGGATTGAGCTCTCGAAGTCGCGAAACGACCCAGTCCTATTGTGAGAAAAATGCTTCAGATCACTCCAGCTAGCCACAGTGCGACGTTGACAGAGTAGCGGTGGGCGTCCCACAGGGCTTGCTGCTCGGTCTGCATCCCGTTCCCAGGAGGTTCAGTCACAAAGCTCGGGCAGCCAAGCCGCGTGTCCCAGTTGTAGTCGGCAAAATGGTGAAAGGTGCTTTGGGCGACTGCGGGGCCTCCCCGGTTCGAGGGTTCGAAAGCGACCGCAAGATTGAAACTCTTTCCTGTTACTTTGCTTTTACCTCGCGCGATCACTCGAGCCGGTTCATCGTCAGGAGCGTCAACGGCGCCCTCATGCGGGTGTGCTGGCAGGTACCGGATTGCGCCGGTGGGAGAGTCAGGGTCCGCCAATACTGGATGTGTGGGTCCGACAATAGCGACTTCCTGAAAGTCTCCGTTTGCGCCCGAGTGAAAATTAGGCCAGGAGATGTCGGTTGAGAACGGGTCGTCGATCACTCGTCTGGATTGCTCCGGGTCTAAATTGCGCGTGTGAAAGTGGTGTGCCTTGCCCACCCCGCCCAAGCTGCATAGCGAACTGCCCACATCCATGTGATCCCTGGTGACGAATAGGCCGCGACCTGCACGTCGGAATCGCGAGATTCCCCCGCAGTCCTCGGGGGTCAGACCGTCCCCTTCGTCAACGGCAAACAGCCACAACTCGTCGAACTCGGTTTCATCGAGACGAGAAAGAATCGAGTCTGGCTGCCCGAGCCGCTCACGATCCCGAGCAACGACGTTGAACATTACGCGCCCGTCAGAATCTCGATGTGTCCGCAGTAATTCTGTCAAGCGGCTGAACCGCGCAATCGACCAGTTCTCGCCCATAGGCGGGATGGTCGTTTGAAGCAGGATCTGGATGGTATGCACGATGGTCGGTTAGTCGCGTCAATCAATCACTGAGCGGAAGGAGCCGTCGGGTGGACGTTTCCAAGATAGCTGCAGGCATGAAATTGTCAAACTCGGCGTACGCTATGAGCAGTGCCATAAGACGGCAAGCGGTTGCTGGACTGGTGCTTTCGTTCACCGGACGCCGTTTCTGAAAGGAATACCGTCCGCGGGAGACGTGATCTTGTCGGAGTCGCCGATGCGAAGCCATGAATTCTCCGGCGACAAGACCTTCATATTCATTGCATCAAATCGTGTAGCGAGATGGCAATGACCGAGGATTTGCCGATCAACTCGAACGAATGAAGGCCCCTTGCAACCCTAAAAAGCCGCCGTTATTATCGCGGTCGCTCGTACGGCCGGAGTGGGGTCGCGGGCTGCCGAACGGGCCTTGCGACGGGAAGTATGTATGCCAGTCGCATGAGTCGGGAACCGGCCATGATGCGTCATTAGCTCGCACTCTCGCTCCGGCATTCAGACGACGATTCCACTCAGGAACCGGTCATTCAATACGCCGCCGGCACAGCATCGTTGCTGTGGCTGTCAGGATCAGATAGCCCTGCCGCGTGCACCTTCTGCCGTCGCGAATGACATCTGGCGGCGGCAATCCGATTACAGCGCCTGCACCTGCACGGGAGCCCCGGGCTTACCCGATACCTGGGGGGCGACCACGAGGTAGCGGCGCTTGTCTCCGGCGGTGCTCAGTCCGGGTGTGACCAGTTGGCGAATCTGGCCGAGAGCAATGACGATCGCCGAGCCGGCCGGATTGGACATGAAATTGGCAAGCACCTGCACGTCACCCGAGCCATCCGGGTTATCGGCAAGACCGAGTACGTAGGGCTGCCTCGGTTGCAGGCCGGTGACAGCGGCCTGGAGAACCTGCACGAGTCCCTGGTCGAACAGCGCAACAGTCGTAGGTGCATTTGCGACATCTGCCGTCTTGGCCGCCCCCACCAGCATCAGTGCAATATGGACGCTCTGGCCAGCCAGACCGAGTGCCTGCAGGTTCTGCGTCCCATCACCTTCCGGCACCGCATTCGGCACATAGGTGACAGCCTGCGGCGCCTGGCCGATGGGCACGGTCGCGATGACCGAGTTGGTCAGTGTGTCGATCGCAGTCATCGCATCGGCGTTCTCGAGACCGACATAGATGCGGCTGCCGTCGCCGGACGGCCATAGCCCATGAGGCAGGTTGCCGACAGGTATCGTCGCCACCTGCGAAAAGTTGTCAGTTCGAAACACCTTGATCACATTCAGGCCTCCAACGGAGACGTACGCGAACGTGCCCTTGTCGTTATGCACGATGTTCACGTGATTCGTGATTGGGCCTGTGTCGAGTGTCCTGATCAGCGCGAATGGCGGCCTTGCATCGAACACCTGGACGTTGCCGGTGTCCTTGAGCGTGAACCAGACCTGCTTGCCGTCGGGCGTCGCCGCCAGGTCGGGACAGAAGGGGCTCGCCTGCCTGACCGTGCCCACGATCTTGTGATCGGCCACGGACACCACCTCAGTCTCCGGATTGAAAGACGAACAGACATAACCATACTTCCCGTCCGGTGAGAAGATCTGCATGCCGGGGCCAGCCGGGACGGTAATGCGAGTTTTCTCCTCGTACGTCATGCCGTCGAGTACCGCGACGTAGTTTTCGCCTCGCACAGTTACCCAGACTTCCTTTCCATCGGGAGTGAAAAAAGCCTCATGAGGCGAACGGCCGACGTAGGTGACGTGCTTGACGGCATTAGTCTGCGTGTCAATGAATGAAACTGAGTTCGATCCGATCGAGACAACCGCAATCGTGCGATGGTCCGGCGAGTAACCCATGCCGTGCACGAGCAGTTGGCCTTTGTACAACGGACTGAAATTGCCGGGCGAAGGATCGCCGAGACGAATCAGGCCAACCAGCCTGTTGTCGGCCGGGTCGATCACCGACACCGTGTTCGAAAACTGCTCGGCAGCGTAGACGCGATCGTGGTGGCTTACCGGAATGTCGCGATCGGACAGCGATCCCGGGGCCTGTCCGGCCCAGGCGAACTGCGCCGCGGCCAGCGCGCCCGCCGACAACGTGATGGCAATTATCGGTTGGAGTTTCATCACTGCTCCGCGCGCACAGGGTTGGGCATGTTCAATTGCATGCCGTGGTCGGATCTGGGTTGGGCAGGTGCGGCTGGTATAGAAGCCGGCTTTTGCTGGTCCGGAGCGGGGGCCGGTAGCGGCAGTGGCTGCCTGAGGGCGAAACGCATGGCGACGATTTCCTGTTGTTGCTCGACGACGATCTCTTGCGCGATGCGGCGTAACTGTTCGTTGTGCCCGTACCGCAGTTCTGCCTGCGCCATGTCGATGGCACCTTGATGGTGAGGCACCATCATTGCGACAAAATCGAGATCGACGTCGCCCATTGGCTTCGCGGACATGCCGTCCATCATCCTCGTCATGGCGGCATTGTTCTCTGCCAGAAAGGGCGCTTCGTCGGAAGCGGCAGTTTGCAAACGCGCAGCGAAGGCAGGCGCGCGGCAAAGCGCCGAGATCGTCAGGACAATGACAACGCTCAGGACCGTCCGGTCGGTATGAGGACTTGGGGTACGCACGATGATTCTCCCGTTGTGGCAAACAGGCGTTTCATAGCAGTCAACCTATCAGGTGCGAAGTTATTCCGCGTGTCACGCAGATTTCGCGCAGATGAAGGTTCGAAGCGCGATGGGCAGCAGCGGCGTCGCCCGTCGATGATCGTCTCGGCAATGCCCGCGATGCTCCTGCACCGGCGTCGGCTTTGAGTGCCGTGTCTGAGCCGCCCCAACAGGCTGGGGACAATCGCTAGCGATCGCTGACAGGAGAACCAGTATGCCATCGAACGTTGCCCAGTTAGCTATCGCGTCAAGCTCATCAAAACCTGAAGAAATGGTGATGCGCGAGGTGATCGATATGAAGATGACCTTCCGCGGCGGTATGGCCGTTCCACTCTGATACCTGCTGTTGGAACCGCGACGACCCGACCGTCGGTAACGGGTCGACACGGGTCCTTGCTTCTTGCTGGATGATCGCGCGGCGGATCAAATACTCAGGCGGCAGGCCGATCGTCAGTATTATTCCTTTGTCGTTTTCGGTTGCTGAGGTTGATGCTGTGGGTCAGGTCCGCGTTGCGTCGGAGCCCTTGTACATGCGTCCGGGGGCGATACATAGCGCACGTCGTCGCAGCAGCAGGCATAGACCGGAAATCCGTACACGTTCGTGCGGATGATATTCGTTGGCCCGTGCAGCGGGCACACCGCTTTCATGGCGCCTCCTGAGACTCACCTATGAACTGTCTATGGTACCCGCGGCCCGTCACTTCGACACGGGCAAACACCGGTTCGCGCGTGCGGCAGCTGGTTTTCCCGAGCGACGGTGCGCGGCCATGAAGCGACGTTCGTCCGACGCGCCGCCCGGACGCTCAGAGGTCGCTTCCGCCCCGTAAGCGGCCGCGCGATTGACGGACTAGCTTCGTGGTCATTGCGGCCATCCGACGAGCCGTAGAACGCGTCCCTTATGAGTGGATGGCTTCATGAACGTTCTCCAACCGGGAAATAAGCCGCGCGTGGGTACGCGGCGCAAGCGTGCGGATACAGCTTGGTATATATCAATACCGGCCTAATCGTCCAACGACACAGGGTGCGTTTTGAATCAAAATCCGTTCGTCACAATGTCATGACACCGGCAAACCGTTGCGCCTGCGCAGTTCTCGAATAAGTGCGCTGTGGTCCAGATCGCCGTCGCCATGCTCGACCATGTCGGTGAAGAGGCCATCGACGAGCCCCAGTACCGGCAACTCCAACCCCACGCTCTGCGCAAAACCGAGCGCGGTCTTCGTATCCTTGATTTGATACTTGGCCGGGCCGCCCGGCGCAAAGTCTCGCGCGATCATGCGTGCCGCGTGCTGGCGGAGTATCGTCGAGTCGGCGAACCCGCCGAGCAGCGCCGCGCGGACTTGCGCGGGATCGGCGCCGCCGCTTTCCGCGAGCAGCATCGCTTCGGCGACGGTAGCGATCGTGCTCGCTACCATCATCTGGTTGACAAGCTTCGCGAGCTGGCCCGTGCCCGCCGGGCCGATGCGCGTCGGACGGCCCATCGTCTGCAGCACGGAGCGCACGCGTTCGAACACCTCCACCTCGCCGCCGGCCATGATCGCGAGCGTGCCGTCCTGCGCGCCTTTCTCCCCGCCTGAAACGGGCGCGTCGAGATAGCCGATTTCGCGTGCCGCCGCGGCCCCGGCGTGGCGTTGCGCCGTCTCAACAGGAATCGAGCTCATCACGATCAGCACGCTGCCCGCACGCATGTTGGCGATGATCCCGTCGTCGCCGAGCAGGAGGTCGTCGCATGCGGGACCCGAGCTCAGCATGCAGATGACGACATCCGCGTCGCGCGCGGCTTCGCTTGCATGACCGACCACCTCGATTCCCACCGAGAAGAGCGGCACCGCCTTGTCTCGGGTGCGGTTCCACGCCGCGACCCGGTACCCGGCGCCTGCCACGCGCCGGGCCATGGGCAAGCCCATGATGCCGGTGCCGATAAAGCCCACAGCAAGACTCGCGCGCATCATGCAGGCTCGCGACGGCCGAAGCGCACCGGGCGCTCCGCCACAATCAGCGCGGGAAAGCCGGCCCGAAAGCGATGGAGGTGCGGCGTCCGCAAGTGCGCGTCGAACGCGGCTCGATCGTCGTACACCTCGTAGAACATGACGCGCGCCGGCAGTTCGTCGAGCTGGACGATATCGAACTGCCGGCATCCCGGCTCGTCGGCCAGTGAGTGCCGCGCGTCGTCGCGCGCGAGCGCGAGGAAGTCACCAACACACTCGGCCTTCACTTCGAACTCGGCGACGACCACGAACGCTTCGGTTCCGCTATCCATGCTGGACTCTCCACTCTCTCGAACCGATGCCATGATGTGCGCGCCTCACGCTGCCTTCGCCGGCTTACCGAGCGCGCTCTGCTCCATCTCGCGACGCAGCGCGACGACATCGAGATCGCGTTCGAGTTCGACGTCCTCGAAGCGCACGATCGTGTCCTTGGCGACCGGGCGCTTCAGCCTGACGTTGTGCGCAAGCCCAATCGGCAGACCGCCGATAGCAAGGCTCTTCGATGCCGGGATCGCATTGGCCCAGACCGCGTATCCGCCTTCGCCGTCGAGCATCTCGCCCGGTTTGAGGTCGCGCTTGGCGGTCGCCACGGCGTCGCCGCGGAACTCCTTCGACGAGCCCGTCGCCTCGCCGCGCAGCACGGCGGACAGCACGCTCACGCTGGTTTCGAGGCCGATCATGTGGAACGGGCGCCACATCGAGCCGTACCAGCCGGTCGGATCGACGAGCAGGCCGTACTGCTTGAAGCACGCACGCGCGTATTCGTTCGGTGCCTTGAACGTGACAAAGACACCATAGCGGATGTTGTTGAACACTTCGCGGCCGTCCGGTTCCTGGCTGGCGGCGATGTCCACGAGACCGCTTCGCGAAAGGCGACCGCCGTCTTCCGCTGGCCGGAAGACGCGCGCGAGATCGTGCAGGCCTGCGGGCGGAAAGGCGAGGCCGTCGTCCGGGCAGTCGAGGCCCGTGCCGTTCGCAACCGCAGCCATTTCGATCGCGGCCTTGGTGCCATCGGTAAACGAGTTGTACATCTTCGGGTTGAAATCGCCCTTGGCGACTTCTTCGTCGGTCCAGCCGAAGAAGCTCCACACGGTGTCCGGGGTCGAGTAGCGGTAGCGCGGCTCGAAGTTCATGCCCTTGCCAGCCGATGTCAGTTCGAAGCCGCAGGAGCGCACCCAGTCCACGAGCTCACAGATGATCGCGGGCTGGTCGCCGTACGCCATGCTGTAGACGAGACCACGCTCGCGAGCACGCGCGGCGAGCAGCGGGCCGCACATCGCGTCGGCCTCGACGTTGACCATGACCACATGCTTGTTGGCTTCGATTGCGGCCAGCGCGTGACGCACGCCCGCGATCGGGTGGCCCGTCGCTTCGATGATGCATTCGATCTCGCCGCAGGCGGCGAGCGCGGCGGCATCGTCGAGCACACAGGTGGCGCCGGTCTTCGCAGCGTCGGAGAGCGTGCGTGCGCCGTATTGCTCGGCCGGCCAGCCAACCCGTGCAAGCGATGCGCGCGCCTTGCCGACGTCGAGATCGGCGACGCCCACGACGTGCAGTCCTTCGATATGGCGCGCCTGCGATAGCACCATCGAGCCGAACTTGCCGGCACCGATCAGGCCGACGCGAACGGGACGTCCAGAAGCGTTGCGTGCCTGGAGCAGACTGGAGAGATTCATTTGCAATCCTTTGTGGTCGAGACTATGGATCGTGGCCGCGAGCGCGGCGCGCGGTGAGTGGCCGGGGTGGCGTGATCGAAGGCAGAACAGCGGTGCGCCTTACTTGCGAGCAAGTGTAGTCAGGGCCTTGCGCCAGAACAATTAACATTTCCGAGTCGATTTGTTAGCCAGGCTTCAACATCACCGGGAGGCGGGAAGTTGGGAACCGGATTGCCAGGCGGTGCGCTCGGCGCGCAGCCAATCGAGGAACAGAGTCACTTTTTTCTTGTGGAGGTGCTCGAGCGGGCAGACGATCCACTGCGTCGTCAGGCGGATGGCGGGCGGCTCGCGCACAGGACAGATCAGCGTCCCGTCGCGCAGCTCCCGCCACATCATGAGCGTGCTCTCCAGCGCGATGCCCATGCCGTCGACGGCGGCATCGATTGCCATGTGACTGCGGTCGAACAGGACGCGTTGTCCGGGATCGAGCGGCGCCGCGCGCGCCAACGAGAACCAGTGCGGCCACTGGACTTGCGACTTGATCGAGTAGATCAGGCGGTGCCGCTGCAGATCGGCGGCGTCGAGACTCGCCGGCGCGCAGTAGGCGGGCGAGCAGACCGGCAGGAACGACTCCTCGGTCAGCGCCTCCACATAGACGCCCGGCCATTGCCCGGTGCCGTGACGGATCTCGATATCGACTGCTTCTTGCGCGAAGTCGGTCATTTCATTGGTGCCGTTCAGCCGCACTTCGAGATCGGGATGGCCGTCGAGGAACGAGCGCAGACGCGGCAGAAGAAACTTGGTGGAGAGCGTTGGCGTGGCTCGCACGGTCAAGAGCGTAACGGAGCGCAACCCGCGTATCCGCTGAGTCGCGTCCGCGATGCGGTCAATCTCCTCTGAAATCATCGCGAAGTAGCGCTCGCCCGCTTCGGTCAATGCAACGCCTCGCCCGACCTTAGTCATCAACGCCGTGCCCAGATGCGTTTCAAGCGACTGGATTTGCTGGCTGACGGCCGATGGCGTGACGTTTAATTCCGCTGCTGCCCGAGAGATGCTTCCCGAACTCGCCGCAGCATGAAAAACACTGATGGCCCGCAGTGGCAGATACATGATCACCCTTTAGATTGGCTACACCTTTTCGCAAAATAATTGAATTGTCCTTCACCAACAAGCCTCTTATATTTTGCACATGCAGGACCGGCGGTGCCTGGACAAACAGTCAACTAGCTAAGCATCCCGACGTGCCTCGACGCCATACCGACAAAGTGGCGCGCCACGGTAAGTTCATATAAATGGAGACAGCATCATGAGCACGTCGAACTCGCCGCGCCGCATTTCGCGACGCGCGGTGTTGAAGGCTGCGGCCGCCCTTCCGCTGGTAACGATATGGACCCGGCCTGCACGCGCTGCCGAGTTCACCTACAAGCTCGCTACCGGGCAATCCCTTAATCAACCGATCAATGCGCGGCTGAAGGAAGCCGTTGATCGCATTCGCGAGGCGAGCAGCGGCAGGCTCGAGATCCGCTTCTTCCCCGCATCGCAACTCGGCTCGGACACCGACCTGTTGTCGCAGACGCGCTCGGGCGCCGTCGAGTTGCTCAACATATCGGGCTCGGTGCTCTCGACGGTGATTCCGCTCGCGGCCATCACCAATCTCGGCTTCGCCTTCTCCGGATACGACCAGGTCTGGCGCGGCATCGATGGGGATCTCGGCAAGCTCATCCGCGCGCAGATCGACAAGAGCGGGTACGTGTCGGTGTCCAAGGCAGCGGACAACGGCTTTCGGCAGATCACGTCCGCAACGAAACCGATCAAGGCGCCCGAGGACTTGCGCGGCTACCGGATTCGAGTGCCGGTCTCGCCGATGTTCACGTCGCTCTTCCAGACGCTAGGTGCGAACCCTACGTCGATTAACTTCAACGAGCTCTACACCGCGTTGCAGACCCATCTCGTGGACGGCCAGGAAAACGGCCTCGTCACGATCGAGGCGGGCAAGCTCTATGAAGTGCAGAAGTACGTGGCCGAGACCAATCACATCTGGGACCCGTTCTGGCTGCTCGCCAATCCGCGCGCGTTCAATGCGCTGCCCGACGACCTCAAGACGATCGTGAGGCGCGAGTTCGACCGCGCGAGCGTCGAGCAGCGCGCGGACGTCGCGCGTTTGAATACGTCGCTGAAGTCGCAACTCTCCGGCAAGGGACTAACGTTCGTGCCCGCGGACAGGGAAGCGTTTCGCGCAGCGCTCTCGAAGGCCGGCTTCTATACACAATGGCGCGACAAGTTCGGTGCTGGCCCGTGGAGTGCCCTCGAAGCGGTGACGGGGAAAATATCATGAGCGCGGCACACAATCTTGAAGTGCCAGGGCCGGCACTCGTGCGCGACGCGCACGGCGAGACCGCCATCGAACGCTGGTTGCGGCGAGGGATCGAGGTGCTCGCCGCGGCGGCGGTCGTGGGCGAGGTGGCGCTGCTGTTCATCGGCATCGTTGCGCGTGCAGTGTTTCACCAACCGCTGATCTGGTCGGACGAACTCGCGTCGATCCTTTTCCTCTGGCTTGCGATGCTGGGCAGCGCGCTTGCGGTGCAGCGTTCGTGTCACATGCGGTTGTCCTTCTTCGTATCGCACGTGACACCGCGCGCGCAGGCATGGGCCGAGACGCTGGCGGTCGCTGCTGCGGCCGCGTTCTTCGCGCTTGTCATGCATCCCGCGTTCGACTATGTGCAGGACCAGGCGTTCGTGGAGACGCCGGCGCTCGGCTGGTCGGGCTCGGTCAGGGCACTGGCGATTCCGTTCGGTTGCGCGGCGGCGCTGGTGAGTTGCGGGCTGCGCCTGGCGCGCCATGATCGACGCCACATCGTCGGTGCGATTGTGCTGATGTTGCTGATTGCGTTGGGCTGCTATCTTGCCAAGGCACCCTTGACGCACATGGGGCAGGGCGCGCTGCTGGTGTTCTTCGTCGGCCTCCTCGGTGCGGGGGTGATGGCGGGTGTGCCAATCGCCTTCGCGTTCTCGCTCGCGACGAGCGCCTTTTTGCTGACGACTACATCGACGCCGCTCAGCGTGGTGGTCGGACGCATGGACGAAGGCATGAGCACGCTGATCCTGCTCGCCGTGCCGATGTTCGTGCTGCTCGGGCAACTCGTGCATGTGACGGGCGTGGCGCGCGTGATGGTGGCGTTTCTCGCGTCGCTGCTTGGGCACGTGCGTGGCGGCATGTCGTATGTGCTGCTCGGCGCCATGCTGCTGATATCGGGGATCTCGGGCTCCAAGACGGCCGACATGGCGGCGGTTGCGCCCGTGCTTTTCCCGGAGATGCGCAAGCGCGGAATGAAGGACGGCGAACTGGTATCGCTGCTCGCGGCGGCCGGTGCGATGAGCGAAACGATTCCACCGTCGCTAGTGCTGATCGCGATCGCATCGGTGACCGGCATATCGATCGCGGCGTTGTTTACCGCAGGCATCCTGCCGGCCATCGTGCTTGCTTTCGTGCTGGGCGTCGTCGCGTGGTGGCGTGCAGGGCGTGAGGACGAAACGGACGAGAGCCGCGCGGGAGCGGTGAGGGCACCCTGGTCGCACGTGCGCCGTACCTTCGTGATCGCATTGCCGGCGCTGCTGCTTCCATTCCTGATCCGCAGCGCGGTGGTCGAAGGGATCGCGACCGCGACGGAGGTATCGACGATCGGCATTGCCTACTCGCTCGTGATCGGCCTGTTGATCTATCGCGGCGGCCTGAAGTGGAAAGCCATCATGCCGATGCTGCTGCAGACGGCGGCATTGTCCGGTGCCATTCTGTTCATCGTGGGGGCGGCGAGTGCGATGGGCTGGGCGTTGACGCAGTCGGGTTTCTCGCACGACCTCGCCAACATGATGACGAGAGTCCCGGGCGGTGCTGCCGGTTTCCTGCTGGTATCGATCGTTGCGTTCATCGTGCTCGGTAGCGTGCTGGAAGGCATTCCGGCCATCGTGCTGTTTGGGCCGCTGTTGTTTCCAGTTGCACATCAGCTCGGGATACACGAAGTGCACTATGCGATGGTCGTCGTCCTCGCAATGGGACTCGGGGTGTTCGCGCCGCCTTTCGGCCTGTGTTATTACGCGGCGTGCATCATCGGTGAGGTATCGCCTGAAGCGGGACTCAAGCGCATCTGGATTTATCTCGGCATGCTGCTTCTCGGGCTGATCGCGATAGCCTTCGTTCCTTGGATTTCGATCGGCTTTCTTTGAACTTATCGAGTAGATGTGGTGTTTAGCGCTGACCACACTTGCCGGTTCCGGCGGTGTGGTTTCGCCCTCGCCCTCGCCCTCGTGCGAGTGGCGATCCGTGTTGTCTCAAGCAATTGTTGGAGGCACGCAGCGCGCTAAGTTAAGTTAGGCCGCTTCAACGCCGTCCAGATAACCGAGCTCCCGTCTCCCGGAGTGAACGCCATGGTTCGGAGCTGTAGCGATCCATGCACACGAAAAATGGCGATCCTTGCTGTGAGCGGCGCAACGTGCGAGGACCGCCAGACTTCAACATGTCGCCCTCGATACCACGTCCGATCGGCCCATCATTGCACCCGCTCGTCACCGGAACTACGGTATTGCGACGCCGATAGCCGATGTGAGAAGTGGCAGCCGTGCTCATGTCCGCCCCATGTTCTTTCAGATACCGAAGACGTGCCGGAGTTCGCGCGCGCGAGCGACCCGACACACTCAGCGCAGTGCGTACAAACTTCAGTTTAGCCAATAGCGGCGCGCGCATGGTGCCTGTTCCTCGCTTCGTCAATCATCCAGCGAGCCAGCCCTGAATGCGAACGCTCGGTCGTCGCAGTGCAGCACTGGGCGCTGACAGGGAACGCGCCGTCCGCGCAGGCGCAAGCGTCTCGTCCGCATGACGCGAGCGGGGCCAGGCACGGCGCTATACTGTGGGCCCGTCTACAGGACAAGTAGCCGGCGTGGCGAGGCGTCGCGATGCCGTTTCTGTGCGGTGTCCGCAAAGCGCGAATGCCAGCCGGCGAAGACATAAAAAATTGGCAGATCACGATCTGAAGAGGCTGAAAATCGACCGGCCCGCCGTCGCTGCCGGACGGCGGCACAACTGGTTCGCTTACGGGGTCGTCGCGCTGCTGCTCGTCGGTGCGGCGGTCGCCGGCCTCAAGCTGGCCGGTCCGCAGGCCGTCGAAACCACCACCGTGGTGTCCGCTTACCCCTCGCAGACCTATACGCTGCTCAACGCGACCGGCTACGTCGTGCCGCAGCGCAAGGCCGCGGTGGCCTCGAAAGGGCAGGGGCGCCTTGAGTGGCTCGGCGTGCTGGAGGGTACGCGCGTCAAGAAAGACGAGGTGATTGCGCGGCTCGAAAGCGCGGACGTCGAGGCCGCGCTCGCGCAGGCCAAGGCGCAAATCAAGGTGGCGCAGGCCAATCTCGCGCTGCAGGTGGCCGAACTGAAGAACGCCCAAATCAACCTGCGCCGCTCCGCGATACTCGCGCCGCAGGGCGCCATGCCCGCCACCCAGTACGACTCCGATCTCGCCCGTTACGACAAGGCCCGAGCGTCGATCGACAACAGCCGTGCGGCGATCGCGTCTGCGCAGGCCAATGCGCAGGCCGCCCAGGTGGCCGTCGATCAAACTGTGATTCGCGCGCCGTTCGATGGCGTGGTGATCGAGAAGCACGCAAACGTCGGCGACAACATCACGCCGTTCTCGCAGGCATCCGACAGCAAGGGCGCCGTCGTGACGATCGCCGATATGGAAACGCTCGAAGTCGAAGCCGATGTCGCGGAATCGAACATCGCGAAGATCACCGTGAACGAGCCTTGCGAGATCCAGCTCGATGCGCTGCCCGAACTCAGACTGGCTGGCCGCGTGTCGCGCATCGTGCCGACTGTCGACCGTTCGAAAGCAACCGTCCTCGTCAAAGTGCGCTTCGTCGATCGCGATGAGCGCGTGCTGCCCGACATGAGCGCTAAGATTGCGTTTCTGACGAAGCCTGTTCCGCCGCGGGACCGGGAGCCGGTGGTCGCGGTGCAGCCCGCGGCGATCGTCGAGCGCGATGGCCGCAAGGTCGCTTTCGTGATCAAGGACGATACCGTGCGCGAAGAGCCCGTCACGACCGGCGCGGCGCTCGGCGACCTCGTGGCCGTCAGCGGCGTGCATCCCGGCGATGTGCTCGTACGCGCGCCGAACGAGCACATCAAGGACGGCGCCAAAGTCACCGTGGCGAAGAAATAGTGTGAGCACTGTGGACAACGTGAAGCGCGTGAGCGATACAGAGCCGCTCGTCGACATCAGGCACCTCGTCAAATCGTACCGGCGCGGCGTTCAGACGGTGCCCGTTCTCTCCGACATCACGCTCTCGATCGGCGAAGGCGACTTCGTTGCGCTGATGGGGCCGTCGGGGTCGGGGAAGAGCACGCTGCTCAATCTGATCGCGGGCATCGACCGGCCGGATGGCGGCGAACTACGCGTCGGCGGACTCGACATCACGCGGCTGTCGGAGTCGGTGCTGGCGGAATGGCGCGCGGCCCATGTCGGATTCATCTTCCAGTTCTACAACCTGATGCCCGTGCTGACTGCATTCGAGAACATCGAATTGCCGTTGATGCTCACGCGCCTATCGCGCAAGGAGCGGCGCGAGCGCGTGAGCCTCGTCCTCGACATGGTGAATCTGTCGGATCGCGCGCAGCATTACCCGTCCGAGCTTTCCGGCGGCCAGCAGCAACGCGTCGCGATCGCTCGCGCGCTGATCACCGATCCGACGCTGATCGTCGCCGACGAACCGACAGGCGACCTGGACCGCACGTCCGCCGAGGAGGTGCTGACGATGATGCAGCGGCTCAACCGCGAACTCGGCAAGACCATCATCATGGTGACCCACGACGCGCATGCGGCGGGTGCGGCGAAGGCGCTCGTGCATCTGGAGAAGGGGGAACTGATCGATGGAACCACTCGCTGAAGCGCGCCACGGCCGATCGTCATGTACCTGTTCAAGCTAATCACGAGAAACGCGTTGCGGCACAAGCTGCGCACGTTGCTGACCGTGTTCGGACTCCTGATCGCGGTGCTCGCGTACGGGCTGCTGCATACCGTGGTCGACGCATGGTATGCGGGCGCCGCGGCGGCGTCGAACGCAAGGCTCGTGACGCGCAATGCGATTTCACTCGTCTTTCCGCTGCCGTTGAGCTACGAGAACCGCATACGCGGCGTGGAAGGCGTGACGATGGTCGCGCGCTCCAACTGGTTCGGTGGGGTGTATCGCGAGCCGAAGAACTTCTTCGCGCAGTTCGCCGTATCGGACAACTATCTCGACCTGTACCCGGAATTCATCTTGCCCGCGCAGCAGCGCAACGACTACGAGCGGGACCGCAAGGGCTGTCTGATCGGCCGGCAGCTCGCGAGCCAGTTCGGCTTCAAGATTGGCGACGTGATTCCGATCAAGGGCACGATCTATCCGGGCACCTGGGAGTTTGTCGTACGCGGCATTCTCGACGGTCGCGACGAATCGACGATTACGCGCCAACTGATTTTTCACTGGGAGTACCTGAACGAAGCGGTACGCAAGACGCCCGGCCGGAAAGCGGATCAGGTCGGGGTCTACGTGCTCGGTATCGCGAACCCGGACGAAGCCGCTGCGATCTCGCGCAATGTCGACAACGTCTTCAGGAACTCGCTCGCCGAGACCCTCACCGAAACCGAGCAGGCGTTCCAGCTTGGCTTCGTGGCGATGTCGAATCAGATCATTGCGGCGATCCGACTGGTGTCGTATGTGGTCATCGTCATCATCATGGCCGTGATGGCCAATGCGATGGCGATGAGCGCGCGCGAGCGCACCGTTGAATATGCGACGCTCAAGGCACTCGGTTTCGGCCCGGGGTTTCTCGCGGTGCTGATGTTCGGCGAGTCGGTGACGATCTGCTCGGTGGGCGGCGGTCTCGGCATACTCGCCACGCCGCCCGCCGCAAGTCTCTTCAAGCAGGCGACGGCAGGCGTGTTCCCGGTGTTCCACGTGTCGCGCGAAACGATGCTGTTGCAGGCGGCGTGCGCGCTCGTCGTCGGGATCACGGCCGCGATCATTCCGGCGCTGCAGGCGGCGCGGGTGCGGATCGTCGACGGCCTGCGGGCTATTGGCTAGAGGCTCACGTGGCGATCCCGCTCTCGTATATCGCTCGCAATCTGTGGATGCGCCGGCTGACCACCGCGCTCACGGCCGGTGGGCTCGCGCTTGTCGTGTTCGTGTTCGCGACCGTGCTGATGCTCGATGCGGGCCTCAAGAAGACGCTCGTGTCCACCGGTGAAGAGGACAACGTCGTGGTGATCCGCAAGGGCGCGGAAACGGAAGTGCAGAGCGCGATCGACCGCGGCCAGGCGAACGTGATCGAAATGCACCCGGCGGTGGCGATCGGTGGCGACGGGCGACGCATGGCGTCGAAGGAGTCCGTCGTGCTGATCTCTCTGACGAAGCTCGCCTCGGGCAAGCCATCGAACGTCGTGATTCGCGGAGTCTCGCCCGCGGGCATGAGCTTGCGGCCGCAAGTGAAGCTCGCGTCGGGGCGCATGTTCAATCCGGGATCGTCTGAAATCATCGTCGGCAGCAGCATTGCGAAGGGCTTCAGCGGTACGCAGCCAGGCGAGCATTTGCGCCTCGCGCAGCGCGACTGGACCGTGGTTGGGACTTTCGACGCGGGCGGCAGCGGCTTCGATTCGGAAATCTGGGGCGATGTTGATCAGTTGATGCAGTCATTTCGCCGCACGAGTTATTCGTCGATGGTAGTGCGGCTCGCGCAGTCCGACCGGTTCGGCGGCTTCAAGTCCGACATCGACGTCGATCCGCGCCTCTCCGATGAAGCGAAGCGCGAACAGACGTTCTATAGCGACCAGTCGAAGGCGCTCTCGACGTTCATCAACATTCTCGGCTTGACGCTATCGACGATCTTTTCGATAGCCGCAATGATCGGCGCGATGATCACGATGTACGCGTCCGTGGCCAACCGGGTCGCGGAGATCGGCACGTTGCGTGCGCTCGGCTTCCGGCGCACCAACGTGCTCGCTGCGTTTCTCGTCGAAGCGATGCTGCTGGGGCTCGTCGGCGGACTGGCGGGGCTGGGCTGCGCGGCGTTCATGCAGTTCGCGTCGTTTTCGACTACCAACTTCCAGACCTTTGCGGACCTGTCGTTCCGCTTTATCCTCACCCCGGCCATCGTCGTGAAGACGCTCACATTTTCGATGACGATGGGCCTCCTTGGCGGGTTTCTGCCTGCGATGCGCGCGGCCCGTATGAAGATCGTCGATGCATTGCGCGCGCGTTGAGCACATGCAGTCGCGCCGACCGACTCGGTGTGCAACCTGACGCGCGATGTAACGTCGACGCCGGTGAAGCCCGGCTTGCCCTCGAGTTCGTCGTGCCCACTTGCGCGATTCAGTTCGAGGTAGTGCGCGTGTTCCACGGCAGCCGCGGCAGGTCAACCCGGTCGTGATGGCTGAGATTAAATGAGCCGCGTTTGAGCCCACAACGTCAACCCGAACGCGCGGTATGGGTCACTTCCACAATGTTCTTCGTGTCATGGCCAAACCGCATTACTGATCTAAGTCAGCAAGCCCCCGTCGACCGTGAGAATTGTTCCAGTGACATGCCTTGCCGCCGGGCTTGCAAGAAAAGTGACGGCCGCAGAGATGTCATCCGGTGCAGCGAAGCGTCCCAACGGCGTGAGGCTGCGTTGGAATTCCGCGCTTTCGCCGCTAGCCGGGTTCATTTCGGTATCAGTCGAGCCCGGTTGAGCCAGATTGGCAGTGATGTCCTTCGGGCCCAGCTCCTGAGCCAGCCCCCGTGTGAACGACTGCAGCGCGGACTTGGTCATGTAGTAGACCGTTCCTGCTGCGCCCACGATGCGATCAGCTCCGGCGGAGCCGATCGTGTCGCTTCGGGCAGTTCTTCCACCTGATCCTTGATGAATTCCAGATCCTTTCTCGTCGTGAGGAGGCGCACGCCAAATGAAAGAAAGTCTTTCCGTGTGCCGGAAATCTTATGGAACGGTTATACCGGCCTGCGCAAACTGGTTACGTCGCGAGCGGCGGTGTCGACACGGCGACCTTCGGTTCGTCGACGCGCTTTCCAACCATCAGTGCGTAGACGAGCGCAGCCAGAAGCGCGATTCCAGCACTGATAAGGAACGCGTCGACAAACGAATGCGTCCGATCGACGACAACACCGGTGACAAAAGGCGCGAACGAGCCGCCGAAATAACCGCCGAAGTTTTGAATGCTCGCAAGGGATGCCGCCATGTGCCGCGGCGCAGCCACAGACACAAGCGCCCAACTCGCACCACATGCCATCTGGACAAAGAACATCGCTACGCTGAGATAGAGAATCGCAAGTGTCAGATTCGGCGTGAACGCGGCGGGAACCGTAAATAAAGCCCCACCAATCAGACCGATACAAATAGGCCATTTTCGGCTTCGAATCGGTGCGATACCGCGGGCCTGCAACGCATCAGCAACGAAGCCGCTCGATAACATGCCAATCGTGCCGAAAAGATACGGTATCGACACCAGCCATCCGGTGCTTGCGAGCGACAAATGACGCTCACGCTCAAGATATGCAGGCAGCCACGTCAGGTATAGCCACAGCATATAGATGATGCCCGCATTGCCGAGAATCATGCCCCAGGTGGTACGCGTCAGAAACAGATTGCGCCATTCCGACATGGTCATCTTTCGCTCGACCCTGGTGTCACTTGCACCTTCGTTCAGATAGGCAGCTTCTCTGTCCGAGAGCGTCACGTTTTTGCGGTCACGATAGATCAAGTACCAGCCGATCGACACCGCAATTCCGAAGCCGCCCATGATCATGAACATTTGTCGCCAACCGCACGACAGCATCATGACGGTCAGAATCGGCGGCGCAAGAGCCGGCCCAATCGTCGATGAAGTAATGAAGATGCCCGTCGGCCGACCTCGCTCACGAATTCCAAACCACTCGCTGACCACTTTCGCGCCAGCCGGAAAGTTTGGCGATTCACCTACTCCGAGCGCGATACGCGCAATGATGAACTGATGGAGATTAGTTATCAGCCCGCCACTAAACTGAGCGGCGGACCAGACGAACATTCCCAGTCCGAGCATCACTCGCGAACCACGTTTGTCGAGAAGCACCCCGACCGGCAGTTGCGCAAAGGCGTAAGCGAACGAAAAGGCAGACAGCAATATTCCCATCTGAGATGCCGACAACCCGAGTTCACTGCTGACGGAATGGTTCGCGATAGACAATGTGCTCCGATCGAGATAGTTGACAATCCCGGCCAGCGTCAGAAGCGCTATTGATGCCACCTGTATGCGCTTTAATTTCTTCGACTTCTCGATCATTCCGTCTCCTTATATTTTCGAAAAACAGGTATTTGCTTTCACATTGAACACTGCTAGGTCCGGAGCTACATCTAATGACTATCGGCGGTAGATATCCGCAAGCACCTGCACAGGGTGACGAAGCGTCTTGCCTCGCAGACGCTTCACCTGACAGCGACAGGAATAGCCTGTCGCCAGGACCTCTGGGCTTTCCTCGTTGCTGACCGGGCAATCGGATTCAGGAATCTGGTGCGCCCACGACAGCGCGAAGATGTCGGTCGATGTAGTCACGTTCCTCGCTTCATGGCCGTAAGTGCCTGACATCCCGCAACACCCTGTTGAGGGCATCGCCACGTCCAGACCTGCCGCGGCAAAAACCGCTTTCCAAAGCGCTGTAGCTTGCCCGGCATTGGTCTTCTCCGTGCAATGAGGTAGTAACGTGAACGACACGCGTGCCGCTTTGGGCATGTGCGACGAACTGATCGCAGTCGCGAGCCACTCCTGTGGCAACAACACGTTCGGGACATTTTCGCTCCCGAGTACTTTGGAATATTCCTGGCGATACGTCAGCGTCATGGCCGGGTCGACCCCAACCAGCGTGACACCCGTGTTTGCAATATCGAGCAGTGTCTGGGCGTTCTTCCGCGCGGCCCGCGCGAACCGTGCCAGAAAGCCCAGAACGTGGAGAGGCTTCCCATTCGGATGAAAGGGCGCGAAAAATACGCGAAATCCCAAAGCATCTGCAAGCTCGACAAATGCGGTTTCGACGTCGCCACTAAAAAAACTCGTGAAGGTGTCGCGGACCATGACCACGCAACGTTTCCGTTCGCTTGCGTTCATCCGCATCAGAATCTCAGGCGTCGCGATAGCGCATCGGTTCGACTTGCTGGCTTCGCTCCGGGTAATAATCGGTGTGTCGACTACTTCAACAACGTGCTTGAGCAATAGTCGCGCGAACCGGCTTTCCACAACGCCGTTGTAAAACTGTCGCCCCCCGGGCACGGAGACCAGCCGTGGAATCGTGTATTCGAGAGAAGCAATCATGTAGTCGCGAGCCGGGCGAAGATATCGCGTGTGGTAATGCTCCAGGAATCGTGATCGGAACTCCGGCACGTTCACCTTGACAGGACACTGAGCGACGCAAGATTTGCAGGCGAGGCAGCCGCTCATCGCCTCATACACCTCGTGCGAAAAATCATCTTTGTTTCGACCGCGACGCAGCGAATTCAAGAAACGTACGGGCAAGCGCTTCGCACGCGGTCGAGCGATCAGATCGGTACCTGCAGCTACCTGCAGACGTAGCCACTCACGCATCAACGACGCACGGCCTTTCGGAGAATGAATGCGTTGACGTGTCGCTTTCCATGAAGGACACATCGAATCGTCCGGATCGAAATTAAAGCAAGCGCCATTGCCGTTACATTGGACGGCGTCACCGTTCGCTTCCCACACAGCGTCGCTGATCTCGCGATCGAGTTCACCTCGCCAAGTGGTGGAGTCAATCTTGAGAAGTGTGCTATCCACGCCTGCCGGTACGGCGATCTTTCCGGGATTTAGCTGGTTATATGGGTCAAACGCTGCCTTGATTAGCTGCAAGGACGGGTAGAGGCTCCCGAAGAAGGCCGGTGCGTATTCCGAGCGCACGCCTTTCCCGTGCTCTCCCCAAAGAAGTCCTCCGTACTTCATCGTGAGCGCCGAGACTGCATCCGAGATGGGCCTGATCAAGGCAGCATCCTCGGGGGCTCTCAGATCGAGCGCAGGACGCACGTGCAGCACGCCAGCGTCAACATGCCCGAACATCCCATACTTCAAGCCATAGGAATCGAGCAACGCGCGAAACTCTGCGATGTACTCCGCAAGTTGCTCCGGAGGGACAGCTGTGTCCTCGACAAACGGCTGCGGCCGCCTTTTTCCGCGTACGTTGCCAAGAAGGCCGACTGCGCGCTTTCGCATTGCATAAACACGGCTAATCGCCACATCGCCCCAGGCGATCGTGTGGCCGAGACGCCGAACGCTCTGGTCCGTGCTGATGTGCCCGACAAATTCAGCGACACGGCTTTGCAGCTGACCGAGATCATCGGCGCTGAATTCAACGAGGTTGATACCTTGAGCGCTTCGCTCGTCGTTATAGTCCGGGAAGAACTCGGATATCGAAGTCCAGACAACGTCATCGCGGGCTAGCGCGAGTACCGTGGAGTCCACCGTCTCGATGGACAGCGGTCGATGTTCCATCAGAGCGCGCGCATCCCTCAGCGCATCCATGAATCCTTCATACTGGATGTTCACCAGCGCAGAATGAAGCGGTATCGGCAACACGTTCAATGTCGCCTCTACAACGAAGCCGAGCGTACCCTCTGCGCCGCAAATCAGGCTTTTCAGGTTCAGCCTTCCGTCACGTTCGCGAAGATGCACGAGATCGTAGCCCGTCAGGCAGCGATTAAGCGGCGGGAAAGTGTCTCGTATGAGTTCAGCCTGGTTGTCGGAAATCTCGCGGGCGGTTTTGTAGGCCCGTCCGACAATATCCGTCCGTGCGCAAAGCTGTTCCAGTGCTGCATCGTCGACCGGCTCGGAGACGAGCGGAACGCCTCCAAGCAACACGCTCTTCAGAGCGATGACGTGGTCGCGCGTTTTTCCATAGGTGCAGCTGCCTTGTCCGCTGGCGTCCGTGCTGATCATTCCGCCAATCGTGGCGCGATTCGACGTGGACAGTTCCGGAGCAAAGAATAATCCGTGCGGTTTGAGAGCCGCATTCAATTGATCCTTGACGACGCCTGCCTGAACCCTTGCCGTGCGTTTAACCGGATCGATTTCAATGATGCGGTTCATGTGGCGGGACAGGTCGACGACGATACCGTCGGTCAATGACTGGCCGTTGGTGCCGGTGCCACCGCCTCGGGGCGATACCACGACGCTTCGAAATCGCTCCTCGGCGAGCAGCCGCGCGATGCGCTCAACGTCAGCGGCGTTGCGAGGGAAAATCGCAGCCGTGGGTCTGCGCTGATAGATCGAATTGTCCGTTGCGAGTACCGTGCGCGTCGCATGGCTGACGTCGATCTCGCCCTCCAGTCCCGCAACCCGCAGAGCTTCGAGAAACGCTGCTTCAGAAGTAGTGTCTCGTGCTTCTTCTAGTTTTATCTTTATGACCTTCATGTCGCTTACCTTTCATGCGTCCTTGCGCGGCACTCTGCGGACGTATTGCTTCACCTGCGTCCATCAGAGCAACAGGCCTGATGCGTCGTCGTGATGGCCGCATCCGGAGAGAAAACGCGAGGTCACGCGTCGGCGACATTCAGGAGATAAGGCTTACCCTGTTGATGTGACTTGCCGCTGCTCGCCAGGTACATGCGTCCCGGCGAGCGACGCGCGCGCAAGTTCAGCCGATCTGAACTCTGTCGAGAATCTCGTCTGAGCCAACCTCGAGAGGAACGAAATTGGTCGAGCGCACATAATCCGGTCGCGGCTGCTCGACCTGTTCAGGCTTGTTCTTCACCTGGTTGTAGACGACATAGGCCTGCCATCGATCGTCCCCGGACAGGTTGTGACCCGAGGAATGCACGATGTTGGCGTCGAAGAACACGACTGTTCCCGGGCGGCCGATGATAGGCACGGCCTTGGGATGACTGGACAAAATATCGAGCATCGTCGGCTTGGGTACGACGTAGAAGCGGTAACCGGTTGCCTCATCGAACGTCGGATCGAGTGAACCAAGCTTGTGGCTTCCCGGGATGAAGTAGAGACATCCGCCCATTTCGGTCGGCTCGTCGAGCATGACCAACGCGGTTGTCATCTGCGGTTCTTTCACGCCGTCGATATGCCAGGTGCCGAAGTCCTGATGCCATTGCCAGACGGAGCCGTCGATAGCCGTCTTCAGATTGCACTTCGTGTGATAGATGTAGAGTTCGGGATCGTCGATCAGTTGTTGTGCCGGCTCGAGCAATCTGGGGGAGCGCACGGCGGAGTGAAAGACCGCCGATGCCGTCGGACTTTCGGTTTCGTGAACTTTGTAGATCGTCTTCGCGATGCCGCCCGTTTTTTCACGGACGAGATGGTCGGTGTCGATCTTCTGGATCCGGCGCAACTCGCTCTTCATATGCTCGACTTCTTCTTCCGAGAAAAGCTCCGGCAGAACAACGAATCCATCGCGCTCGTACGCTTCCAATTGTGACGCGGTAAGTTTCATGAGGGCATCTCCTGACTTATTGGTGTGATGTCATGATCCTAAGACCCGTCGCGTCCAATGTAAAAGATATAATAAGTTGCGTATCGATACCTAAAAGGTTTCAAATGGAACTGCGGCATCTTCGCTACTTTTTGACGGTGGCACGCACACTCAACTTCACGAAAGCGGCGGAAGAACTGCACATGGCCCAGCCGCCGTTGAGCCGGCAGATACGGGAACTGGAAGAGGAACTCGGCGTGGCGCTTTTCGAGCGCCGGGGCAAACGCGTTTTCCTTTCATCGGCGGGCCAGGTTTTCGAAGAACGGGCCAGGCGAATTCTGGCGGACACGAACTCCGCGATCGTGGATTCGCAACGCGCAGCAAGAGGGGAAATCGGCCGGGTGGCGGTCGGGTTCTTTGAGCACATCGCGTACACGCTGCTGCCGCCGCTCTTGCGTGAATTCCAGCAGCGTTACCCCGCGGTGACAGTCGAACTTCGATGGTTTTCCTCTGCGGAACAGATCAATGCGCTGGATCGAGGGGACGTCGATCTGGCCTTCGTTCGCTCTTTGCCGTCGGATACCAAACTGAACAGCGTCTTGTTGCTTCAGGAGCCGTTTTACGTTGCCATCGCGAAGGACAACCCTCTCGCAGCGAAGCGGCAGATTTCCATCAAGGACTGTATGCACCTGCGCGTCATCAATTACCGGAAAGATGTCGCGCCGGACTATCACGCCACCATCAACCAGTTGTGCGCACTGGCAGGCTTCTCTCCTTCCACGAGCTTCGAAATGGGACAGATCTACGCGTCCCTTGGCCTCGTAAGCGCCGGGTTTGGTGTGACGCTCGTACCTGCGTCGGTTCAACGAACGCACATGGACAACGTCGTTTATCGTCCGCTGCGTGAACAGCACGCGCAAAGCGAACTCTACCTCGCGTGGAAGGAACCCAACCCGCCCGCTGCGCTAGGCGCTTTTGTTCAACTCGCGTGCGAAATAGCCGCGCGCGCACCGGGCAAAGCGAAGGTCGAGTAAGGCAAGTGGTACGACTTCAATTGCGATGAACAGGTTAGTTTTCCGGTTGAACTGTCAGCACAACTGCTTTGATTTGTGGCCGCCGTATGTAGCGTTGATTTGACTGCTTGTCCGGTCGCGTTAGAAGGAAGTGTGAAGCCGCTGAAGCAGCTCATTTAACGTCATGTCTCGCTTTGGCACGATCCGCATTAGCTAGGACAGCGGCCAAATTATTGGGGGATATGTTCGACGCACGGAGATGTCTTGATCACAATAGCTGGGTGACGGACAGCTATACGGTGCAAAGCCGCCGTTCGGCTGCCCTTTCATGCCGTGGAAACCAACGACTGCGCATGGCCGAACCCTGCCCGATGGCGACGCGCGCCAGAACTCAAAAACCGCACGTCGCGCAGAGGACCGTAACCGACCCTGATGCGACTCGGATCGTTGTTCCAGCAGTGACCGGCTTTTATGCCCAAGGGACGTGGACTTAGGCGAGATCCACTGCCACGACTCGCTCGACTGCGTTCGTCAATCAAGTCATACAGACGCGTTTGCCGAGAGGCATCGAGAAGCCCTTCAGATAGCGGGCATGACGATGGGTTGCGATGCAATACCACACCGGTGAGAAACTTCAGCCCTTCGAGACGTCCTCCGCAAGTAGGGCGACGGGCTGTACCGTACACGAAATGGCGTAATGCAAACGCTCCACCAATCATTGCCCTAGGAGAATCGGCCTTTATTGAGCCGACAAATAGAACGCGTGGTCCCGTTGTGACGTCACGCCGACGACAGTGAGCAGGCCGTTCACGACGGTTGCTTCGACGGGCATCGACACGTTGTTGAGAGAACACAAAGCGCCAGCGAAGTTCAGCGTGCCGTCGAGCAAATGCTTGCCGGTCGAACGTGGCTTGAAGCTGCCGGTAAACGCGCAGGCGCTCTGCGTGCCCGTTGCCGTGCCGTCCGCAGCGAACGTGATCGTGGAGATCGGCGCGACGCCCGCGCCGCTGCTCCACGTGCGCGCGACGGCGCTGAGAGCGATCGGTGTGTCGTACGTGACGTTGTAGTTGCCGTTAAAGCTCGTGGCTGTCGTATCGGGACTGACGAAGAGGCTCGTCGTCGCGGTGAGCGTAGTCTTGTTTGTGAAGTTGCCGGTCAGCGTTCCCGCGCGAATCGCGCCCAAAGAATGGAAGCCGACCGTCGCCGGATCGGTGAACGCGCCGCCGGTCGCCGTCATGATGCCCTCGATCAACCAGAGGAACGAGCCATCCTGCGTATAGATGCTGAAATACTGTCCCGATTCGAGGACGATGGTTTGCGCTGCGAGCGACTGCCCCGAATTCACCGACCCGTACCAGAGACCTTCGGGCAGTGCGGGTGAGGGGTTGGTGACGCACGACTTGGTCAGCGTGCCGAGGTCGGTCGTACAGGTCTTGCCGTCGCCACCGCCGCCACAGGCGGCGAGTACGGGCAGGGTCAGCAGTACGAGCTTTGAGGACAGTTTCATGAAAGGTTTTTGTTTTCGTTGTCTTCAGAATGAGCACAGGTCGCCATTCTTTGCGGCGAACCGACACTTAGATAACGGAGTATTGCGGGAAAACTTTAGTGCAGAAAAACGAGGCGTGGATGCTCATCCGGCGAAACGTTTTCGCGACGCGCTCGATGAACGTCTTTCATCCAGATGATTGACACACAGTCTTGAAGACCGGAGCGCTGACGATCGAATAAGCGTCGGCGTGTGGGGAAAACGAAGACACGCGCATCGCTCGTCTCTTGCCCGTCCTGATGCGAGAGGCAAACTCGCGATGGACCAGTGGGCGCGTCCGACCCACTATCGACGTGATACGGTCACTGAGGATTGCCTATTTCGCCAAGCCTCGATTCGATTGTTCATCGCGGTCCGATACACGCGGAATACCGGTCGTTCGAAGGTCTATTGATCGCATGACCAGAATGTCGCCTCATGGCCCGATCTCCGCCCGCGACAGCGGCCGCCTGATGAAACAAATTCCACTTTGCGCAGGCCGGTGAAAGACTACTTCGCATCGCCCAAACCTGAACTCGCATGCCTTACCGTCCAACCTTCCGCTGCGCCATGTGCGCAAGATAAGCGACGATCAGATCGATCTCGCGATCGCTCAGCTGGTCCCGCGGGAAAGCGGGCATGGTCCGGCCGGGCCAGTCTCGAACCGATGCCGGATTGCGAATGTAGCGGCGCAATGCAGCGGGCTGGAAGTACTCGACTGGATTCATCGGCACGTTGAGGTCGGGGCCAGTGTCGGCGCTGCCCGCGTGGTTGAGCCGATGACAGGCGAGACATTGAGTGATGAACAGGCCTTGGCCCGCGCGGACCGGATCGGTTGCCGGCAGCGCCGGATCGACGGCGAGCACTGGCCAACGCGCGGATGGAGATGGTTGCGTAGCAAGTCGTGCGATCTGGTAAGGCCACTGCTCGCTGCGCACGGATGCCGCTTCCTTGCCGACCCAGACCAGGTAGAACGGTCCCGCACTGACCGCCTTGCCCGGTAGGTTCGGCCATGGCTCCACCGGGTCCTCGACCGCGAGCCATGCGACGGCTGTCGCGGGATCACGGTTACTCACAAGGTCCATCGGCAGTTGCGCGGCGAAGCCGTCGGTTGCACGTGCCTCGAGCACGCTGTTCGCAAGTAACTCGGCACTGTTGAGCAGGTCGGCCAGCGGCACTGCGCGGTAGGTCGTCGACGTACCGTAGGCGACATCTCGCGGAACGTGAATCACGGCGGCATCCGGGCGCGCCAGCAATGCCGCCCGGCTAAACGACTGGGTACTGCCGCCTATCGTAAGTTCGATCATGGGTTGCGCGGCCGCACAATGCCCAATTAAGCCAAGCGTCAGCAGCAATACCGCAAACAACACGCGTTTCGACATTTGTCCTCCGTGCATTGTTGTCGCCGGCGACGTCGGCGGCGAAATCGCCGAAGGCGCCAATTCATTCGGCACCAGTGAGCGGATTATGTCAGCTGCGGCGAATCGTCGGTAGCGCGCGCGTGCCGTCTGTGCAAGCCGGGGAGCTTCGAGCCGTGAGATGCGAGTCCCGCCACGGGTCTATCTTGCTTTCCGGCCTCGCATGACATCACAGCAGCCGCTATGCTCCACGTTCGCCGGCCGCGCCCGGACCCGTTGCCGACGGTCGAGTCGTCCGAGGCGCAACGGCAGGTATCAGAGTCAAACGACCCCTCGCTACGGCCACCCGAGGACAAGTATTCGGCCATGGCTGACATTCAGGTATCCGCGTCCACTCATCTCGCCGTCGTGAACGCTTCTTACAAGCCCTGGCGGTGGCGCCCCGCCATTCAAGCTCCCCTGCGCGCCTGCCGCGCCGCGGCCATCGTGCCGCGCAGTCCTTCGGACGAGTAGAGCGCGAGCGCCACCCAGATTGCGCCGTAGCCGATCGCGCGCACCGACCCGAACGGCTCGCCGTAGATCAGCACGCCAGTGAGGAGCTGGAGCGTGGGCGTCACGTACTGGATCAGCCCGAGCATCGAGAGCGGGATGCGTCGCGCCGCAGCCGCGAAGAGCAGCAGCGGCACGGCCGTGATAGGTCCGGCGGCGGCCAGCAGCAGTTGCAGCCCGAGCGGCGCATGCGTGAAATGGCTCGCGCCGGCCACGCCGATAATCGTCAGATAGACAATCGCCACGGGAAAGAGCAGCACCGTTTCGAGCGCCAGGCCTTCGAGCGCGCCAAGCGTTGCGGTCTTGCGCAAGAGGCCGTAGCCGCCGAACGTCAGCGCGAGCGCGAGGCTGATCCATGGCGGCGCGCCGTTTTGCCAGGTGAGCCAGGCCACGCCGAGCGCCGCAAGCGCCACCGCGCACCATTGCAGCGGGCGCATCCGCTCATGCAGGAAGGCGAAGCCGAACAACACGTTGATGAGCGGATTGATGAAGTAGCCGAGGCTCGCCTCGACGATATGCCCCGCGTTCACGGCCCAGATGTAAATGCCCCAGTTGGCCGAGAGCAGCGCGGCGCTCGCGGCGAAGCGCGCGATAAGGCGCCTGTCGCGCAGCGCGGGGCGCAGCCACGCCCAGTGGTGGCGCACGAGGAGGGCGGCGAGGATGAACACGAGCGACCACGCCATGCGGTGGGCGAGCATCTCAAGGGCGGGAATCTGGTGGAGCGTCTTGAAGTAGACGGGAAAGAGCCCCCAGATGACAAAGGCGGAAAAGGCGTAGACGATGCCGCGATTCATGGTTCGTTGTAGTTGGTCGGTGCGCGTGGTCCGTGCGAGGCGGCGTCGCTGGTAAAAATTTCGCGCCCATTTCATCCGACCCTGCGCTGATCGGCCGGTTTGCGAGAATAGCGAATTTTGCCGCCAGCCTTTGCCGCTGTCCAGCCTGACGCGACGCTTACGATGAACAGTAGGCGCGCGCAGGATACGCGTTCATTAAACCTATCGCGATGGTGAGATCCACGATTTCACGTTCGTCAAATATCTTGCGCGCGGCTTAGAACGCGTCGTCTGGAACGCCCGCGTCAGCCACACGCGTCACGGGTTCCGTCCACGCCAAGGCTGCACGCTCGCGCTCGTCGAAGAGCATGCCGGCTTCCGTAGAGCGAAGTAATGTTGTCACCGGCCAATGCCCTCCAGGACAGGCTGGAAGCTCCGAGTTGACAATATTACTTCGTTCGGCAGCGAAGTAATGTCGTCAACTCGCACCAGTGCGAAGTAAACTTGTCAATTCGCGTTCGGCCTCGACCATGAAATCCTCGAGCAGGTGACGCCGCAAGCCGTTCGCAAACGTCACATCGTTAATTCGCCTCACTACTGAGGCGAAGGGCGCTGAACCGTAGCCCAACCGGTCACTCACAAGCTTCCCTTCGTTTGAATCTCAGGTGCTGGCCCGCGACTGCTGCACCACGAACAAGGGGGCGCCCTTTCAGGTCGGGTCGTTTCGTATCGATTTACGTGACGAAATATCCGAAGGCGACGGAAACGATGAAGAAGGACCGGGAGGGTTCTGCCGCAATCATTAAAGTGCGTTGAACAATGGCAGGCATGCTGAGGCCTACTTATACCGATAACGAGTAGAACTGCTCCGCGGGAGTCTGTCCGATACCGCGGTCTTTCATCTGCCCTTTGGCGATCATATGCATAAGTTCAATGCCGCTTAACAAGATGCGCGCACAACGAAATAGGCCGATCGGCGATTTGGCGTCGACATCTCGGCAGGGGCGCTCTTTCTTCAGGTTTGTCCAACGCCGGCCGGCCGCTCCGCAGCGTGCTCACAGTCACGCGTTAAGGGCTGTAAGCGCCTTCTGCACTGACAGATGGGCTAGGTATTCACGGTTTCATCCGGCCGGTTTCGATGAACCGCTCATGCCATGACAAGGCTTCGCCAAGGAGGTGAGGCGTATGCTTTCCCGGACTGTCACGGAGCGCACGCTCGAAATAGTCATCGAGTAGCGGACGGTAATCAGGATGAGCGCAATTGTCGATGACAACGCGCGCGCGTTGTTTGGGCGACAAGCCACGCAGGTCTGCGAGCCCCTGCTCGGTGACCACTACGGCTACATCATGCTCGGTGTGGTCAACGTGGCTAACCATCGGGACGAGACAGGATATCGCGCCATTTTTGGCGGTACTCGGCGTGACGAAGCACGAGAGAAACCCATTGCGAGCGAAATCTCCTGATCCGCCGATGCCATTGATAATCGAGGTGCCTGCCACATGGGTTGAGTTGACGTTGCCATAGATATCGGCTTCGACCATGCCGTTGATGGCGATACAGCCCAACCTGCGAACCAGTTCGGCATGGTTTGAAATTTCCTGAGGGCGCAACACGATGCGGCTGCGGTAGAGCTCGATATTTCGGCCGAATTCCTCGACACCCTCGGGGCTCAGCGACAGCGCGGTCGCCGATGCGGTCAGGATGGTTCCGGTCCTGATCAGATCCAGCATTCCATCCTGGATGACTTCTGTGAAGGCTGTAAGCCCTTCGAATCCCCCATCCCGCAGCCCGCGCAACACCGCATTGGCGATGTTCCCCACGCCGGACTGCAACGGCAGCAACTGCTGTGTGAGCCGCCCCATCGCTATCTCGCGCCGGAAAAACTCGACCAGGTGATTCGCAATCCGGATGCTGGTTTCATCAGGCGGAGAAAATCGGCTCAGACGATCGGGACCGTGAGTTTCCACGACGGCGATCACCTTCGCTGGATCGACCCGCAAGTACGGCTCCCCAATACGGTCTCCAGGCCGGACTAATGGAATAGGCTTGCGGTCCGGGGGAAGGGCGGTGCCGTAATAGACGTCATGCATGCCATCCAGCCCGGCTGGTTGAGCCGAATTCACTTCGATGATCACCTTGTCAGCCAGGTCAAGCCACGTCTTGTTGTTGCCTATGGAGGTCGATGGAATCAGACGGCCGTCAGGCAATATTCCGGCAACCTCAATGATTGCCACATCCAGCTTACCCAGGAAGCCAAACCAGGTGTACTGCGCTACCTGTCCCAGGTGGATATCCATATACTCGATCTCGCCGCGATTGATTCGGGCACGCAATTCCGGATCGGACTGATAGGGCAGGCGAAATTCAATGCCTCCCACCTTCGCGAGCGCGCCATCGAGTTCAGGAGCGGTGGAGGCGCCGGTCAGTATTCGAAGTGCAAACTTTTCTCCAAGGGCATGCGCGGCTTCGATCTGTCCGGCCAATGCCAAAGGCACCGCTTTTGGATATCCCGCTCCGGTAAACCCACTCATCGCGACGGTCATGCCCGGTCGAATCAGAGTCGCCGCCTGCTCGGCCGGCATCACTTTGGATGCGAGATATGGATGATGGATACGCTTTTCCATTGCGACTCCCAGTCTAAAAAAGCTCCAGACCTGCCGACGGTCCCACGGGCTGGATCGTTTGAAGTTAACGATAGTCTCTTTTGCCTCGGAGCTTCACCGGAAAGGCGGATCTCCCGCGTCGTTGGTCATAAGGCGATCAACGGCCCTTGTTCGGCGGCCATTGCGGTCACCCGGGGCACGCCAGCTAGTTATGCGGGGCGGACGCGTGTGGTCGGCCAACAACGGACCTTCGCGCACGCTTGCGCACGGACGTTCTTGCGTCGGCTTCGCCCCAGGAAACTCACATTAGCGTGCCAATAGCGGCGGCTGTGTCGCCGGACGAAGCCGACATTGGGGGCCGAGCGGTGCGACATTATCGAGTGTCCGCTATCAAGATACAGAATGCGCTCGACTGTTCGGCGTGAAGTCTGCGGAGGAACTCAACCTCTGCCTTCCGGTGCTGCCAGCCCACGAAGGTTCCACAGGCGAACAACTCAAGTCGCGCGTCGATCGGAAAATAGTACGGAAACAGGCGCAGTAGGGTTTGGGTTCTTCATGTCGCACTCTGCCAGCACATTCGGTTTCTCCGACAATGCCGTCGTGACCCATGCCGGCCAGCGTCGACTCACGTATCGCTGCGCCAGAGCAAGGAAAGTGACGCGCGTAGATTTTCAGTACAAATGAGGTGGTCTTTAGCGGTAGGGTCGGCCTTCGGCCTTGAATCTGTACAGTTCTGGCACCAGCGCAAGCAGAAGACGTTTGGGCGTTAAGAGCCGCGCCGAGACGTGTGTCGCGACATGCCACGTGGCAGCAACGTTCATTCTACGCAGCCTCATGTCGGGACCGACGAGCGCGCTGACAAAGTGCAGATCCCCGAGCGCATTGCCGATGATCTCTTCTCTTATCACCGCCCGTTCCGGTGGCTCGAGTGCACCAAACGACAACCCCGACATTTCTCGAAGTATTCGATACATGCTGTTGTAATGGTGGAGTGTTTTTTCTGTAACCATCGTTGAATCCGCCCGCAACCGTCTTTTGTATAGTCTTTGGTTCAGCACGGCGACTTTAAGCCTTTGTTTCAGCATCAACGACACAAAAAAACAATTGTCTTCATACACCATGCCATCCGTGAACCGCAGGTCGCCTATAGCGGACCGTCGTGCGATAAGGCAGCATGGCGATACGCAATACCGCCCCTGTCGCAGCGATTCGACGACGAAATCTCCCGACCATATGGGTGAGTCTCCCAGCGGCCGCTGGTAGTAGTGTTCTTCGAGCCTGTACACCGGTGAGTCGGGTGGGAACACCACAGCCTCGAAGACGACCACGTCAACGTCCTGGTTCTTGAATTCCCGATAGCAGACACTCAAGGTATCCTTATCGATGATGTCATCGCTGTCCATGTAATAAAGATAAGAGCCAACTGCGACTGATGTGCCTAAGTTGCGCGCAGCGGACTGGCCGCGGTTTTGCTGGCGGATATATCTGAAACGGGGATCGATTGCACACAGCTTTTTCGCAATCGCGCCTGTGGCGTCTGTCGATCCGTCGTCTACGATAATCGCCTCCAAGTCGGTAAACGACTGTCCGGCAATGCTTTGCAGCGCTTCCTCGATGTAGTCCTGCACATTGTAGGCCGGCACAATGATTGAAAAGGCGGGCATAGATAGTTCCCTTGGCTAGTAGTCCCAACGGGCATATGTCGACCGCTGCCATACCCGCGATCGCAGGAGAACGGTCCGCTACGGCGACTTTCGTAAGAAGGTTGGATTGACGCCGACGAGGTCGACGAGTGCCTGCCGCGTTGACGGGCGGCGAAAGAATGGAAACGAGGCCCATGTTGTCACGCGCGCGCAATCGAAAACGGTGGGAAACCCTGGCCGCTATCGTTGGATTATCGAACGCGCCCGTAGTGGCTTGGCCCGGTTCGGCCAGCTCATATCTGATTGGGCCGAGGGCTCGATACTCATGCAACCTTGCTCGCCTTGACCCTCGCTCTCGGCTTTGTGAACCATTTGTCTGCATCGCTCCGTAACGACGAAAGCTCGATTGACTGGACGAGTTCTATGCATTAACGCGTGGGCCGGTTGATACATTCATCGTAGTCTCAGCACGGCCACATCCCATCTCAGTCCAGACGGGACGTGCACAATACGGATACGATCAAGTTCCTCAAACCCGGCCCTCAACCGTTTCCATGTGCGTACGCCATCGGCGTGATGCCACATGCTGACGACAAGTATTCCACCGGGCGCAAGATAACGTGCGAATCGCCTGAGATATTCTTCTGGATTCCTGAGGTAATAGAGTACTTCGTTAAAGACGATGACGTCGAACGGCTGTGAGGTCTTGAACGCGGTGACATCCGCTACAGCGAACTCCGCTCCCTGAATGTTCGACTGGCGTGCCTTCTCAATGGCGGCTTCCGACAGGTCGATACCGAGATAACTGGATATTGCGGCACCCGAAAGCCAGCGTGCAAGGATCCCCGTGCCGCACCCAACGTCCAGAACGCGGGCCGCCGGTTTGAAGTGCAGGCAATATCCCACGATCACACTGTACCGGCCGACTTCCTTTGTAGTGGAAAGAAACTCCCAAGCTCCGGAATCGTACTCGTCATTCCATGTCTTATTCGAGATCGAGGTGTTGTTAGGCGGCGTAATCATAGCCTTGATTGCAACCGGCAAGAGCTTATGAATAGGCCATTCCAGAATCCTTTTAAGTCGTCTCGCAGTGCTTACAATCGCATTGGCATTGGACAAAGCTACCTCCTTCCATAAATCAACATCAGCAACGCGGATGCAGAGTGTCCGAACTGGTGTCACGGGCAGGCGCCTATCAATGGTTGCAGAAACCATGCTAACGGGTGGACTGTACATGCATCGATGACGCTCCTTGATAGGGCGTACTGCGGCGGACAAATGGCGGAGAGTCACTTGCCGGCGTGGGGTGCGAATTGGAGCGAAGGCGGCGTTGCCCGGCGCGCTCGCATCGATATTCTTGTCGAGCGCGTAGTGCCGGTGAGATCACGCGCGACGTTTCCCAGGTAGGTCAGAGAATTGAGCAGCTTATATGCGGTGATTTGCGTCACTGGCTACCGAACGCGCCCGTGCTTTTTGATCAGTCGAGCCCCCGTGGTCCCGTGATGCGGGGATGACCGCGCTTTCGATGGACGGACTACGGAGCCCGTCGAAGCACTCGGGAAAATTTGTCGCCCAGGGATGCGCAGGGCGGATTAATCCGATGCGCTTGCCCGTAAGCGGTGACTGCGGCCGAGATACCATGCGTCATAAAAATCGGACCCGGCTCCAAGGCCAGATCGGCGGTCGATGCGTCAGGGACGCGAGAAGCGGAACCACGTGAGCTAAGGTCTTTCAGTGTGCGGACAGGTCGTGCGGAAAATTCATAAAGCTATACGAAAACAGGTCGCTTTCGGTTGAAGTATTCTCCAAAGACCGCGGAAACCGGGCTCTTTCATGATTCAGCGCCGGCGCGCTCGGTCGGGGGCAAAACGAGGGCTCTTAGAGTGCATTGATGTTCTAGCTGCGTATTACAAGTGCGGCACGCTCACACCAGCCTCCTGCAGAGCGTATTAAGCGCTGAACCTGCCATAAGGGGTGAGCGGGGGGTGAGCGGCCGCGAGCCTAATGAAAAAGGGCGCCGAAGCGCCTTTGCATGAACTGCCGAAGATCGGGCCGCGAGTAGCTCGAACCTGCATTTGTTGTCTGGCGCAGTGGCGGCGCTCGCAAGCGTCGTCAACGTCAGGCTGGTATCTGTCTCGTCGAGCCAGAGGTCCACTCTAACTCAACAGCGCACGGGATCTAGAGTTTGTCTGTGTCGAGGCCAGATCGGGTATTCGGCGCGGAAACAGGTATAGCCGGCATACGAACGGATTGAAAGCGGCTCAACGCAAGTCGGCTGACAACCGTGCCGGCCATGAGCCGATCGACTTATCTTTTATGTGTACGCTTCAGATTCCCAAATCGTTGCCGATAAGTTTCCTATCACGATGGCATGTTAATGGTGGGGCCTTGCCTCGCACCTGATTGGAAATGGATAGTAATGATGGCAAGAATTTCGATGAGCCGAAAATTGTGGATGACTGTGGGCTTCGTCTGGGCCGCGCTGACGCTCCTCGCCACTCTGAACGCCTGGACGGACCGCCAGGGAATGCTCCGAACCCGTCAGCAATCGCTCGCGGAGCAGGTCCAGGCCGCCGTGAGCATCGCGGCTCACTTTCAGAATGCTGTGGCCGCAGGAAAACTTACGGACGACGAAGCTAAGCATGAAGCGATCGCTGCCCTGCGAGATTTCAAGTACGGTACGAGCGGGTACATCTCGATCGCCAGTTCCAACGTTGTCCAGTTGCTGCTGCCGACAAAACCCGCGCTTGAAAATACTGACGTCAGTAGCCTTGCCGACGTTGATGGAAAACGCATTATCGTAAACATCGTGAAGTCCGACACCGACGGCACGCATGTGTCCTATTACAAGTGGCCCAAGCCCGGTCAGACCATGCCGGTTCGCAAGATGACCGTATCGGGGGTACTTGCAGGGTGGGACTGGCACATTTATACCGGGGCGTACCTGGATGATATCGATGACGATTTTCGGGCAAATCTGATCCGCTCGCTGGGCGCAGTTATTCTTGTGGGCGCGCTTCTGACCGGGTTCATGGCTTTCATCATCCGTCAGGTTCTC
Organism: Paraburkholderia kirstenboschensis; assembly: GCF_904848585.1. Taxonomy (GTDB): domain Bacteria; phylum Pseudomonadota; class Gammaproteobacteria; order Burkholderiales; family Burkholderiaceae; genus Paraburkholderia; species Paraburkholderia kirstenboschensis. The sequence continues at coordinate 54,012 of NZ_CAJHCR010000021.1, read as the reverse complement.
CGAAACCTTGGGGCAGACCCCGACTACGCGAAGGAAGTCTGCAGCCGTATTGCGGCAGGCGATCTTCGTACCCCGCCGGAAGTGAAGGGCAACGACACATCCAGCCTGTTGTTTTCACTGCGCTCGATGCAGGACAACCTTGCCAATACCGTCGGTGATATCAAACAGTCGGCCGGGTCGATAACGGTTGCTGCGGCCGAAATCGCGTCGGGAAATCATGATCTCTCGGCACGCACCGAGGCGCAGGCGGCGTCTCTTGAAGAGACGGCATCGAGCATGACGGAGCTGACGCATACGGTCCGCCAGAACGCGGACAGTGCGCGTCAGGCCAATGAGCTTGCCGAACGTGCCAGCCAGATCGCCGACAAGGGTCACAATGCTGTGCAGGCAATGGTGGCAACGATCGGTGACATCAGCGACAGCTCGGCGAAGATCTCGGAAATCACGACCCTCATCGAAGGCATCGCGTTTCAGACGAACATCCTGGCGCTGAACGCCGCTGTCGAAGCAGCCCGCGCAGGCGATCAGGGGCGCGGATTCGCGGTAGTTGCGGGCGAGGTTCGCACCCTGGCGCAACGCTCGTCTTCCGCCGCGAAGGAAATCAAGGACCTGATCGAAGAGTCTGTGAGCAAGGTTGCCGATGGCTCGAAACGCGCCCTTCAGGTTGGCGCAACCATGGGCGAAGTGAAACAGTCGATCAAGGACGTCTCAAGCATCGTCAGCGAGATTGCGGCGGCATCCGAAGAGCAGAGCACTGGCATTGAGCAGGTGAACCGTGCTGTTGTCCAGATGGACGAAGTCACGCAACAAAACGCTGCACTGGTCGAAGAAGCCGCCGCTGCAGCTCAGTCGCTCGAAGAACAGGCCATCAGACTGGAGACGGCGGTCTCGATTTTTTCAGTGGACGGCAAGTCGCAGGTCGCGCCTGCCGTGAAGACGAGGACGATGGCCGGACGTGCGACACCGGATGCCACAAGGAGGATAGAGCCGGCCGCGACGGCTTCGCCGCCGGCACGGTCCAACTCTCAATCGCCTGGCAAATTAATGACTTCGACCAGACGCCAGCACGCTATTGCTGACGGGGTGGCTAGCGCCGTCGATTGGGAAACCTTCTGAGCGGGTGATCAGCGCAGGCATTTCGGGGGGGGGGGCTCAGGCTTTCGACTCCGATGATGCACGTGCTTTGCTGCATCGCGCGGCAGATGACCGCGTACCAGCAACTGGACGCCCAGCGCGTCCTCTAGCGAACGGATCTGGCGGGTCACAGCACCCGGCGTGAGATGGAGTTCGTCTGCGGCGACAGTGATGCTCGGGCGTCGCCCCACTGCCTAGAAGGCACATACGGCTGTGAGAGGGGGCAATCGGTTCATCGCGGGGAGTCTGGCATACGCTTGAGATCATCTCAAGCTAAGGGCGGCACCCGCGCATCTCAAATCCTGCGCGAAACGCGGCATCGCAAACGCTTGCGCCGGCGCCGGCCAGAACGATGGCGCCGGCGGGCGGCAAGTGGCCAAAGGTTTTCTTTTCCCCGCTGTTAGAAATAGTGCGTTGACCGGACTATTGGCGAACCCTAGACTCGTTTTCAACCTGTTCTGTAGGGATGCCATGCTGACCACGCCACGGTTGAGAACATGACTGTCATTGCCACCATAGAAGACTTGCGCGTGCTCGCCGAGAAGAGGGTGCCGCGGATGTTCTACGAATACGTCGATTCCGGCTCATGGTCCGAGTCGACGTATCGCGCCAATACAGCGGACTTCGGCCACATGAAATTCAGGCAGCGCGTTGCTGTCAACGTCGAACGCCGCAATCTGAAGACGCGAATGGCCGGCCAGGAAGTGACGATGCCCTTGGCGATCGCGCCCACTGGCATTGCCGGCATGCAACGGGCGGACGGCGAAATATTAGGTGCAAGAGCGGCCGAGAAGTTCGGTATCCCATTCGTTCTATCGACAATGAGCGTCTGCTCGATCGAAGACATTGCGGAACATACCTCCGCGCCGTTCTGGTTCCAGCTATATGTAATGCGAGACCGGGACTTCATGGTTCGTCTGATCGACCGCGCCGCGGCTGCAAAATGTGCGGCGCTTGTAGTGACCGTCGATTTGCAGTTTCACGGCGTGCGACTGAAGGAGATCAGAAACGGACTTTCGGTGCCGCCAAAAATGACTGTGTCGAATCTTGTGAGCCTGTTGTCAAAGCCGCGATGGTGTCTGGATATGGCGGGGACGAAGCGCCGTACGTTTGGCAATATCGTCGGGCATGCTGCGAACGTCAAGGACATTACGTCGATGTCGTCGTGGGTGTCCCAGCAATTCGATCCGACGCTATCCTGGGACGACGTAAAATGGATCAGGCGGCGCTGGCCGGGAAAATTGATCATCAAGGGAATCATGTGCGCGGAGGATGCGCGACTCGCGGTTGACAGCGGCGCGGACGCCGTTGTCGTGTCGAACCATGGGGGCCGGCAGATGGACCACGCGCCGTCCACCATATCGGCGTTGCCGGCCGTCGTCGATGCCGTCGGGGGCGAGACCGAGGTTCATATCGACGGTGGAATCCGCTCAGGTCAGGACTTGCTCAAAGCGCTTGCGCTGGGGGCGAAGGCGGGATATATCGGCCGATCGTTTCTTTATGGACTGGCCGCGCGAGGTGAAAGCGGCGTCACACGTTGCTTGGAAATCATCCGCCAGGATCTGGATCTCACGCTGGCTTTTGTCGGTCTTGACGATGTGAAGGCTGTCGATTCCAGCATCCTGGTCGCAGGCACCTATTGAAACGGAGTCAGGCATCTTTAAGGTAGGCGAGTAGTGGAAGGACAACTGACCGACCCGATCAAGAGGTCCGGCAGACGGCATGCGAGCAGCACATAAATGATACGCACCGAAAAAATCAATGGAGACAGCAGTAATGAAAACAGAATCGAAAAAAGCGCTCGCTATTGCCAGTTTCACGTTGCTGGCCGCTGGTTGTTCGAGTTACGCCGCCGCAGCGGGAAATACCATAAAGATCGGGTTTATTACCGACCTGTCGGGCGACTATGCGGACCTCGATGGCCCGGGCGGCGTCAAAGCGATCCAGATGGCGATCGCGGATGCGGGTGGCAGCGTCAGCGGAAAGAAGATCGAACTGCTGGTGGCAGACCATCAGAACAAGGCTGATATCGCGGCCAGCAAAGCGCGCGAATGGTTCGACGTCCAGGGCATCGACTTGCTGGTGGGCGGAACCAACTCTTCGGCTACGCTGGCGATGGCGGGCATTGCCGCTCAAAAGAAAAAAGTCTTTATTTCCGTCGGTTCGGGCACGATGCAGCTGACCAACGAGGAATGCAATCCGTACACCATCCAGTATGTATTCGACACCGCGGCCGTGGCGCGGGGCACGGGTGCGGCACTCGTCAAGCAAGGCGGCAAGTCCTGGTATTTTCTGACGGCTGACCTCGCATTCGGCATTTCGCTAGAAAAAGAAACGTCAGCGACCATCAAGGCCAATGGCGGAAAAGTTATCGGCGAAGCCCGACATCCGCTAGGGGCGTCGGACTTCTCGTCGTTTCTTTTGCAGGCACAGGCTTCGAAGGCTGAAGTTCTTGGCCTCGCCAATTCCGGTACGGATTTCGTCAACGCGATTAAGGGTGCGCACGAGTTTCAGATCAACAGGACGATGAAGCTGGCGGGCATCGTCATGCCGATCAGTCAGATCAATTCGCTGGGACTGGATCTCGCCCAGAACATGTATTTCACCGACGCATGGTACTGGGATCAGAGCGACGCATCGCGCAAATGGGCGCGCCGTTACTTTGCCACGGTCAAAAAGATGCCCGGCATGTTTCAGGCGGGAGACGCGTCGGCGGTGTCGAACTATCTAAATGCGGTCAGCCTGGTGGGCACCGATCCCGACAAGGTGATGGCGAAACTGCGAGCAACGAAGATCGACGACTTCTTCACGACCAATGGTGTGATCCGTCCCGACGGCAGCATGGTGCACGACATGTATCTGATGCGTGTCAAAACCCCGGCCGAGTCCAAGTATCCGTGGGATTACGAAAAGTGGGTTCAGACGATTCCGGGCGATCAGGCCTTCATCTCCAAGGGCGAATCGAAGTGCGCGTTGTGGAAGTGAGCCAGCTGCGCGACCACGCTCGTATCGCGAACTAGCACGCGTTCAATATCGGAGAGCGCCACATGATTCGTTTGCGTCAACAGCGGATTCTAGACGCCCATCACCACTTTTGGGATCTCGAGTCCGCGCACTATCCGTGGCTGTCGACGGCGGTCGATCCGCATTTCTTTCTTTCGGACTACTCGTCACTGCGCGCCCGCAACTATCTGCCGGATGATTACCGCGCCGCATCGGCAAAGTTCACAGTCATCGGGACCGTGCATATCGAAGCGGAGCGCGAGCGTACCGATCAGGTCGGGGAAACGCGCTGGCTGACCGAATTGAATCGCACCACGGGCTTACCGAGTGCCATCGTCGGTCACGTCTGGTTCGATCGGCCCGAATGCGAAGAACGGTTGCTCGCTCATCTTGAATCGCCGTTGTTCCGCGGCGTTCGCTCAAAACCGGTCTGCGCACCGAGCCGTGAAGAGATGTCGCCGGGGCGACCGGGCTCGATGCAGGACGAACGATGGCTACGGGGATTTGCGCTGCTGGAGAAGTACGGGCTTTCATGGGACCTGCGTGTGCCGTGCTGGCATCTGCACGAGGCGGCGGCCGTGGCGCGTGACTTCCCAGCGACGGCGATCGTATTGAACCACACGGGTTTTCCATGGGACCGCAGCCCGGAAGGGCTCGCCGCGTGGCGCAGCGGCATGGAAGCGGTCGCTGCCCATCCCAATGTGTGGCTGAAGGTATCTGAACTGGGTTTGCCTGCTGCGCCGTGGAGTATCGAGGGGAACCGGCAAGTGGTGCGGGAGGCGATTGAGATCTTCGGCATCGAGCGTTGTATGTTCGGTAGCAACTGGCCGGTTTCTACATTGCGCGCTTCCTATGAAACGATCGTCGATGGACTCCTGACCATTCTCAGCGATTTTTCGGAGAGCGATCTCGATCGGTTCTTCTGCGGCAACGCCGCCAGGTTTTACAGGATCGACGCGCAAACAGTCACGCGCGACGATTGCTGACCGGGGTTTATTCTGGCATTGGAGTGAATGGCAGTGGGCAATCGAATCAAAGACAAGGTCGCCATCGTGACCGGCGGCGCAGGCGGGATCGGCTCAGCGACGGGAACGGTTTTCTGCGAAGAGGGCGGCAAAGTCGTACTCGTGGATCGCGATGGAGCGGCACTGGATGACGCGGCCGCGAGGATCCGCGACACCGTTCCCGGCGCAACCGTTCTCACCGTGATTGCCGACGTCGCTAACGAGATATCGGCCACGGATATCGCAGCAAAGACACTGGACGGGTTCGGGCGCATCGATGTACTCGTAAACAACGCAGGGATCCGCAGTTACTCGCCACTTGCGGAAGCATCGGCGCAATCCTGGCAGGACATTCTCGGCGTCAACTTGCTGAGTTATGCGTTCATGTCGAAGGCGGTGATTCCGGCGATGCGAGCATCCCGGCAAGGCAGCATCATCAATATTTCTTCGACGTATGCGGTGACCGGCCGGCCCGGCATGGGCCAATACGATGCTACCAAGGCTGCGATCCTGGCCCTGACGCGCACGCTCGCGTTCGAAGAGACACCTAACGGTATCCGTGCCAACGCCGTATGTCCTGGCTTCACGTTGACGCCGTTTCATGTCGCAAAGGCGCAAGCCAACGGGCAGTCCGCTGAAGATTTGCGTACCGCTGACATCGACGGTTGCCTGATGCGACGTTGGGCCGATCCGCGCGAGGTTGCCTATCCCATTCTTTGGCTGGCGTCGGACGAGGCTTCGTATATAACCGCAAGCACGTTGATGGTCGACGGTGGCCGTCCGGTCGTCTAACGACTACGCATTCTGTGGCGGCGATGAACTGATGGTAAATCAGTCCATTGCCCCGTGATCCGTCTTCAGAGGAGAAGCTATGTCTGATTTCATCAAGGTCGAGCGCAGCGGTGCGGTGGCGACGGTCGTGCTCAACCGGCCCGAAAGGCTTAACGCGGTATCAAAGCCGATGTGGAAAGCGATCGACGTGGCCTTTACCGCATTGTCGTCCGACGATTCTTTGCGCTGCATCATTGTGCGTGGCGCGGGTGAAAAGGCGTTCAGCGCCGGGGCCGATATCTCGGAGTTTGCAACCGATCGATGCGACAAGGCTCGTGCAGCTGACTACGGCCGTGTGGTTCACGCAGCGGCCGCCGCGATAGAAAACTGCCGTCATCCGATCGTCGCGCAGATTCACGGCGTGTGCGTTGGCGGCGGCCTGGTGCTCGCCGCGCTATGCGACATGCGCATCTGCGGGGAGTCGAGCCGGTTCGGCGCGCCGGTAAAAAACCTCGGGTTGGTCGAAGCGTATACGGAGATGGCGCCGATGATCCGCCTCACGGGTCCAGATGTCGGACTCGAAATCCTGCTGGAGGGCCGCGTGTTCGGCGCCGCCGAGGCAAAAGAAAAGCGACTCGTGTCGCGCGTGGTCGCCGACGACAGGGTCGCAGAGGAAGCATGGGCAACGGCGCAGCGGGTCGCCGAAGGGGCGCCCCTGGCCGCGCGCTGGCACAAGAAATTCGTGCGCCGTCTGGCGGCGCCCGTGGCCATCTCCGACGCCGAATACGACGAATGCTTCGACTGCTTCGACACGGAGGACTTCCGCATCGGCTATCAGGCGTTTCTCGCCAAGCAACGTCCCGACTTCGTCGGCAGATAACCCCCAATGGAACGAAGGAAACCATGACAACGAATTCCTCACACGCCGGACCGCTTGCCGGAATGCGGGTGTTAGAGCTGGCCCAGATCATGGCGGGGCCTACCTGCGGAATGATGCTGGCGGATATGGGCGCTGACGTCATCAAGGTCGAAAAGCTGCCTGGTGGCGACGACTCGCGTGGCTATGGCGAACCGCGCGTGAACGGCGTGTCGGCGGCCTTCATGATGCTCAACCGGAACAAGCGTGGCGTGGCGGTCAACCTGAAGCACGCGCAAGGCAAAGAGATCCTGAAGCGAATGGTGGCCGACACTGACGTACTGATCGAAAACTACCGGCGTGGCACGCTCGAGAAGTTCGGGCTTGGATACGACGTACTGTCCAAAATCAATAGCGGCCTGATCTATTGCGCGATCTCAGGCTATGGCCGGGATGGGCCATACGGAGACAAAGGCGGTTTCGATCTGGTGGCGCAAGGCTTCTCCGGCCTTATGTCGGTAACTGGCGAGCCCGGCAGACCGCCGGCGAAGACCGGTAATTCGATCGCGGATATTAACGCCGGCGTGCTCAGTGTCGTCGGCATCGCGGCCGCCTACGCGCACAAGCTGAAAACCGGCCAGGGGCAGATCGTCGACACCTCGCTGATCGAGGCGGCGCTCCAGCAAATGTACTGGCATGCGGCGATCTACTTTGCCACAGGCAAGTCGGCTGGCCCGACGGGTTCGGCTCATCTTCTGACCGCGCCGTATCAGGCGTTTCGCGCAAGCGACGGCTGGATCAACATCGGTGGGGCAAATCAGGCGAATTGGGAGCGTATTGCCGATGTGCTCGAGCGTCCGCAATGGCGAGCCGATCCGCGGTTCGCCACCAATATGGCGCGAATGGAAAATCTCGAGGTGCTGGTTGCCGAGATGACGTGCGTTCTCGTCACGCGTACCCGCGACGAATGGATCGCGGCTTTCGATAAGGCAGGTGTGCCGGTCGGTCCCGTGCATACAGTGGAGGAAGCGCTCGAGCATCCGCAGACGCTGGCGCGCAACATGGTCGTCGACCTGGTGCATCCGCAGGCCGGACCGACGCGAGCGCTGGGCTGCCCGGTCCACTTTTCCGAAACCCCGACGCAGATCACTCGTCCGTCGCCGCTGCTCGGCGAACACACGCGTGAACTGCTGCGCGAATACAACTATACCGATGACCAAATCGACGCTTTCGTGGCTGACGGCGTCGTGGAGGAGGCGGCCGCGGTGACGACCTGAAAAAGGCGTTTCGCGGTCAGTGACGTGGATGGGTACCTGTTTGCATTAATTAGGAGGACATATGCCAAAACTATTGAGCCAGACGGAGATCGACCGTTATAAGGAAGAAGGGGTGCATTTTCCGGTGAAGGCTATGACGCCGGCCGATGCGAACGATCTTCTCGGGCGCTTCATGGATCTGCAGGAGCGCTATGGCGCGAAGATGTCGCGCAACAACAATCAGTTGCACAACTCGCACATGCTGGTGACCTGGCTTGCGGAGCTAGTACGCCATCCGACAATCCTCGACGCGGTTGAAGATATTCTCGGTCCGGACATTCTGTGCTGGAACTCGCAGTTCTTTGCCAAGAAGCCGCACGATCCGCGCTTCGTGTCCTGGCATCAGGACTCCACCTACTACGGCATGTCAACCAATGAAGTGCTAACCGTATGGCTTGCGCTGACGCCCAGTGTGGTCGAGAACGGCTGTCTGCGCGTGGTGCCCGGCAGTCACAAAACGCAGGTGCCGCATATCGATACCTTCGACGAAAACAATTTCCTGACCCGTGGCCAGGAAATCGCTGTTGAGGTCAACGAAGATGATGTGCTGGACGTCATCCTGCAGCCGGGCGAAGCATCGATTCACAATGTGCGGCTCTTTCACGGCTCCGAGCCTAACAAAGCGGACTTTCCGCGAGTCGGCTTTGCGATCCGCTATATCCCCACGCACGCTTACCAGACCACTGGTTTGCCGGACAGTGCGACGTTGGTGCGCGGCGAAGACAGGCACGGTAATTTCGTCCTCGCGCCGGCGCCGGAATCGGACTTTCATCCGGAGGCGATGGCGCGCCACGCCGCTGCTGTCGATATGCAATTGCAGATTCTGTATGCAGGCGCGGCCGAAGCGGGCAAGCGCGCGACCGCACCGGCGCAATAGCCGGCTCACCGCAGGCGGCGTACAAACGCAACGCAGCGCAACGGGGCGTCGTCGCCGACGCCTCACGGTATAAACGAACAACTGGAGCAGCCAGTGGTCGACGTCATTCTCGAGACGCGAAACCTGACCCGGCATTTCAACGGATTTACTGCCGTGAATGATGTCAGCGTCAAAGTCCGCCGCGGACATATCCATGCCCTGATCGGTCCGAACGGCGCCGGCAAAACGACGTTCTTCAATTTGCTGTCCAAATTCCTCACCCCGAGCGCCGGGGCGATTGTATTCAAAGGGCGCGACATCACGGATGCCACGCCCGCGCAGATCGCTCGACAAGGGGTCATCCGCTCGTTTCAGATCTCCGCGGTCTTCCCGCATCTTTCGGTTCTCGACAACGTGCGCATTGGCTTGCAGCGCAAGCTCGGCACGTCGTTTCATTTCTGGCGCAGCGAACGCAGCATCGCTTGCCTGAACGATCGCGCCATGGACCTGCTTGCCTCGGTGAATCTGGTTGCATTCGCGCACGATATCGCCGCTGATTTGCCTTACGGCCGCAAGCGTGCGCTCGAAATCGCGACGACCTTGGCCATGGACCCGGAACTGATGCTTCTGGACGAGCCGACCCAGGGAATGGGACACGAGGACGTCGACCGGATTGCCGAGCTGGTCAAAAAGATTTCTGCGGACCGCACGATCCTGATGGTCGAACACAATCTCACGGTCGTCGCGGGTATTTGCGACAGGATCTCGGTGCTGCAGCGCGGCAGCGTGCTGGCCGAAGGCACCTATGCGGAAGTTTCCGCGGACGAGCGCGTGATTGAAGCTTATATGGGCAGCGGCCCGCAGACGCTCGCGGGGGTGCACTGATGCTGGATATCGATGTCCGTTCGGCCGCGTCACGCGGTGCGACTCGCGTTTCGGGCTATGCGCTCGACGTATCGAACCTCGATGCCTGGTACGCTGAGTCGCACATCCTGCATAACGTCGGCATGCAGGTGAAGCATGGTGAAGTGGTCGCGCTGCTTGGACGTAACGGTGCTGGCCGCACCACGCTGCTACGGGCCATCATGGGGCTGACGGGAGCTCGCGAGGGTTCGGTCCGGATCGACGGCACGGAGGTAATCAATCTTCCGACCTACAGCATTGCACATCTGGGCGTCGGCTATTGCCCAGAGGAACGAGGCATCTTCTCGGGACTGTCGACAGAGGAGAACCTGATGCTGCCACCGCCGCTTTCCAAGGTCCATCCGGGCATGACGCTTGAAGAAATCTACGCAATGTTCCCGAACCTCGCGGACAGAAGAGCGAGCCGGGGAACGCTTCTTTCTGGCGGCGAGCAGCAGATGCTAGCGGTCGCGCGGATCCTTCGCACTGGCGCGAGACTGCTGTTGCTGGACGAGATTTCCGAGGGTTTGGCGCCGGTTATCGTGCAAGCGCTCGCGCGAATGATCGTCACGCTCAAGCGTGCCGGCTACACCATTTTGCTGGTGGAGCAGAACTTCCGGTTCGCGGCGCCTTTGACCGACCGGTTCTACGTCATGGAGCACGGGGAGATCGTGGAGTCGTTCGATGCGTCGGATCTTCCGTCGAAGATGTCCGCATTGCACACATTACTCGGCGTATAAATGAAAGGGCGAATATGTTCGGCATGCCGCTACCGGTGATTCTGAGCCAGTTGCTCCTTGGGCTGGTGAATGGCTCGTTTTACGTAGTACTCGCGTTGGGACTTGCAGTTATCTTCGGCCTGTTGAATGTGATCAACTTTGCGCACGGGGCGTTGTATATGCTGGGCGCGTTCGTGGCGTGGATGGGCCTCAGTTATGCGGGCGTGGGCTATTGGACGATGTTGTTCGTCGCGCCAATATTAGTGGCCGCTTTCGGGATGATCGTGGAGCGTGTGCTGTTACGGCGGCTCTACAAGCTCGATCCGCTTTACGGGTTGCTGCTGACGTTCGGCCTCTCGCTCATGGTGGAAGGGCTGTTCCGGTCGGCCTACGGTGTGTCTGGAGAGCGCTACGCGGTTCCACCGTCACTGTCTGGCGTATTCGATATCGGCTTCATGATCCTGCCGGTCTACCGTGCATGGGTTGTCGCTGCATCCCTGTTCGTTTGCTTCGGCAGCTGGTTCCTGATCGAGAAAACGCGCCTGGGCGGCCGGCTGCGCGCGGGCACGGAGAACCCGAAGCTGGTGGAAGCATTCGGCATCAACGTGCCACGCATGGTGACGCTCACCTATGGGTTCGGTGCATTGCTGGCAGCGTTTTCCGGCGTACTCGCGGCGCCGGTGGTACAGGTCTCTCCATTGATGGGCTCGAACCTCATCGTTATTGTGTTTGCGGTCGTCGTTATCGGGGGGATGGGCTCGATCGTTGGCGCCATCGTGACGGGACTCGGTCTGGGCGTGATCGAGGGACTGACACGTCTTGTCTACCCCCCGTTATCGGATGTGGTGGTTTTCATCGTCATGGCGATTGTCCTGATTGTCCGGCCTGCAGGCCTGTTCGGAAAAAGAAACTAGGAGAGGCGCGAAATGGATATGAAGTTCAAGTACACGATCATGCTGGCGATCGCGTTGGCCGCGCCAGCGGTCGTTTATCCTGTACTGCTAATGAAAATGCTGTGCTTCGCGTTGTTTGCGTGCGCGTTCAATCTGTTGCTCGGATTTGCAGGCCTGCTGTCTTTTGGTCATGCTGCATTTTTCGGCGTCGCTGGCTATGTGTTCGGTTATCTGCTCGGCCCGATGGGTTGGCCGCTCGAAGCGGCACTGCTGGCGGCGGTCGGCGGCGCGGCCGCGATTGGCGCTGTAATGGGCGTGCTGGCGATCCGCCGGCAGGGCATTTATTTCACGATGATTACGCTGGCACTCGCCCAACTGGTGTATTTCGCGTGCCTGCATACGCCTGCAACCGGTGGTGAAGAGGGCATGCAGGGTGTGCCGCGCGGACATTTGCTCGGCGTGATCGGCCTGTCGAACGACACCACTTTTTATTACGTGGTGTTGGCGTTCACGGCAGGCGCCTTCGCGTTGATCTTTCGCATCGTGCATTCGCCGTTCGGCAAGGTATTGAAGGCCGTCAAAGAGAACGAGCCGCGAGCCATCTCGCTGGGTTACGACGTTGACCGGTACAAGCTGCTCGCGTTTGTTCTTTCCGCTGCGTTGTCGGGTCTTGCTGGCGCATTGCAGGCGGAAGTGCTGGGTTTTGAAACACTAACGGACGTGCATTGGGGTACGTCGGGTCTCGTGCTGCTGATGACGGTGATCGGCGGGGTCGGCACGATCGACGGTCCGATCATCGGCGCGGTGCTCATCGTCGCGCTTCAGAACAAACTGGACAGTCTCGGCAATTGGCTATCGGTACTGACAAATATCGACTCGTTCAGGTCGCTCGGCGAGTCGGTCACTATCGTCACCGGCTTTCTCTTCGTGGTCTGCGTGCTGGCATTCAGGCGCGGGATAGTAGGCGAGGGCGCTGCGCTGATGCGGCGCTTGCATGACAATACCAGGCGCGGGCGCGCGCAGCGCTCGAAGCTGTCCATGCAGGAGCCTCAGCGACGGTGAAGGCAGTGGGGCGGCCGGGGCTCTGAGCCCAGCGCGCCATTGTGCGGCTCAGCGGCATACGGCTAGCTGTCCGCCGCGACCTCGTGATGGAGCCAGGCCACGAACTGGAGAGTCGAAGTGTCGGCCACCCGTGACTCGGGGTAAATGACGTAGTACGCAAACTCGACCGGCAGGCTGCGCTCAAACGGCCTGACCAGAACTCCGCTAGCGAGGTCGTCCGTTACCCAGCTGTTCTTGACCAATGCCACTCCACGCCCGTCAATCGCTGCGTTGATCACCAGATGGCTTGGCGAAAAGGATGGGCCGCGGGTGGCATCCACGCCTTCCACGCCAGCCGAGCGCAGCCAGGTGGCCCAGTCCGGGTTGGTGCTGCCGTCGCTGTACGTGCTTTCGTCGTGCAGCAGAGTGTGATGTTTCAGGTCGCCGGGCGTGCGCAGAGGATAGTCCCCTTCTAGTAGCGCGCGGCTGCAGACAGGGAAAACCTCGACGGAAAGACATTGCTCGGAATGGAAACCCGGATAGACGCCCTTGCCGAACCGGATGGCCAGGTCGAAATCGACCCGGGCGAAATCGATAGGCTCGGCGGATGTCGTGACTTTCGTGTCGAAGTCGGGGCACGCCTTCATCAGCCGCTCAAGGCGAGGCAAAAACCATTTCACCGCGAACGTAGGCGGCATGCTGATCTTGAGTGTCGGCCGTTTCCGTTTTTGATGAAGCAGATGCGTTGCTTCGGCGATCTGCTGGAATGCACCTTGGATTGCAGGAAGATAGCCTTTGCCCGCGTCGGTCAATTCAAGCGATTTCGGCCTGCGGTGAAACAGCGGGAAACCCAGTGCATCTTCAAGGAGTTTGATCTGCTGGCCCACGGCCGCAGCGGTCACGCAAAGCTCCTCCCCCGCTCGCGTAAAACTCAGATGCCGGGCGGCGACTTCAAACGCCCTAAGCGCGTTAAGAGGAGGGAGCGGCCGTGACATTGAAATCATCTCTTCGTTTCGTTCCAGGCGTCACATTACCATAACGGATATGCAGTAAAGCGCGCGGAGCCGCACGCAACCGCAGCACGCAACGGCTGGAGAAACGAAGCGGGCTTCACCTCAGGCGGATGGGCGGGGATCCCCCGAAATCGGGCCGTGCTTCAGCAGGTCGAGTGCGACGTCGAGGATCATGTCTTCCTGCCCTCCGACCATGCGGCGGCGGCCCAATTCCACGAGGATATCGACGGTTTTCAGACCATACGTCGCGGCGGCAGACTCGGCGTGCCGCAGGAAGGAAGAGTAGACCCCCGCATAGCCGAGCGCCAATGTCTCGCGGTCGACGCGGACTGGCCGGTCCTGCAGCGGGCGAACGATGTCGTCGGCAGCGTCCATCAGTTTGTAAAGGTCGCAGCCGTGATTCCAGCCGAGCCGCTCGGCGGCGGCAATGAACACCTCGATCGGCGCGTTGCCAGCGCCGGCGCCCATGCCTGCCAGACTCGCATCGACGCGCAGACATCCTTCTTCAACCGCCACAATCGAGTTCGCGACACCAAGGCTCAAATTATGGTGAGCGTGCATGCCGGTCACCGTCTCGGGCTCGAGTACGTCCCTGAGCGCGATGAATCTTTCGCGCACGTCGTTCATGCTAAGCGCCCCGCCCGAATCCACCACGTAGATGCAAGTCGCGCCATATTTCTCCATGAGTTTGGCCTGTTGCGCGAGACCCTGCGGCGTATTCATGTGACTCATCATCAGAAAGCCAACGGTGTCCATACCGAGATTTCTGGCCGTTTCGATATGCTGCCTGCTGACATCGGCCTCGGTGCAGTGAGTGGCGACGCGCACCACGCGCGCCCCTGCCGCGTAGGCGGACTTCAGGTCGTGCACGGTGCCGACGCCTGGCAGAAGGAGGGTAGCGACCGTTGCGTGTTTGACGGTCTCAGCCACCGCCTCGATCCAGGCGAGATCCGTATGTGCGCCGAACCCGTAATTGAAACTTGAGCCTGCCAGGCCGTCGCCGTGTGCGACTTCGATGGAGTCGACTTTCGCTTCATCCAGAGCGCGGGCAATATCCCTGACCTGCTTCAGGCTGTATTGGTGGCGAATAGCGTGACTGCCGTCGCGCAAGGTGACGTCGGAAATATAGAGTTTCTTGTGCTTCACGATTGATATCCCATTCCTGTCATGCGATTGCCGTGCCGGTGCGTACAATGCGGCTCGCGACGCGCTCCGCGGTGGCGAGTGCTGCGCTGGTCATGATGTCGAGATTTCCGGCGTAGGCGGGCAGATAGTGCGCGGCGCCTTCCACTTCGAGAAATACGCTGACTTTCAGGCCGGAAAGCGGTCCGATGCCCGGAACGTTGACGGGCTTCGCCGCACCGATCACCTCGAACTGCACCTGTTGATTCAGACGGTATCCCGGCACATAGGCCTGTACATCGCGAACCGTCTGCGCGATTGATTCGGCGATGCGGGCCTGGGTGCGCGCGATGTCGTCACCAGGCTCAGCGAGGCAAAATACCGTGTCACGCATGATCAGCGGCGGCTCGGCCGGGTTGAGAACAATGATGGCTTTACCCCGCCGCGCACCACCGACCATTTCGATTGCTCGCGATGTGGTTTCGGTGAATTCGTCGATGTTGGCCCGGGTACCCGGTCCTGCCGATTTGCTCGCGATCGAGGCGACGATCTCGCCATAGTGAACTGGCGTCACACGCGAAACCGCCCAGATGACAGGAATCGTCGCTTGCCCACCGCATGTGACCATATTGAGGTTGGGCCGATGCACGTGCGTATCGAGATTGACTACCGGCACACAATACGGACCGACAGCCGCCGGGGTGAGATCGATGATACGGATATCGGGCTTGTGGCTTCTCAGGCATGCTTCGTTCCTGATATGAGCCGACGCGCTGGTCGCATCGAACACGATGCCGATATCATTGAACTCCGGCATGCGAACGAGTCCTTCGACGCCGGCCGACGTGGTGCTCACGCCCATACGAGCGGCGCGCGCCAGTCCGTCCGAGTCGGGATCAATGCCGACCATCACGCTCATCTCGAGATCCTGGCCGTACCTAAGGATCTTGATCATCAGATCGGTGCCGATATTTCCAGAACCAATAATGGCGACTTTTGTTTTTGACATGTGTTCCCCAAAAAGAATGGATCGCGAAACGGGATTACGTATCTCTCATGCGAGCAGCCATCTCCGTCGCGCCAACCTCGATTGATTCGCGACCATGGTCAACGGCGTATCTGTCCCTGGTACAGCAGACTAGGCCGGAGCAGGTATTGGAACAAGTCATTTTTTCTTGGGAGTGTATGAAGTATTTCTAGGCCCGCTGGTAGGTCGAATACCTGATACGCGCACTCTCAGGGTAACTGGATATGCAGGTAGAGTGAGACGATGAAGAACTCGGAGCCGCCCTATTACCGTCACCGCTTTCCAGGCGTCGTCATCCATTGCGCGGTGCGTTGGTATTTCAGGTTTCAGTTGAGCCTGCGCTCCGTGGGCCGCAACCAGATCTACTGCGTCGGCGGCGGCTACACCTACGGGCCGTTCGCGCCGGGCGGCGCGTACTTCAACGCCCACAACCCGAACGTGTGGTACTTCGGCGCGGCCGCAACGGTGGCTGCGACGATCAACGGGGTGCCGGGTTCGAATCTGGGTACTGCGCCGTCGCTGTCCCGATTCGCCTCCCCGTCCACGTATCAGTCGATCGCGGCGGGCGGCGCTTATCTGTTAGGGCCGGCGCGCGCCGGCATCACTGGGACGAACACGGCGTTCAAGGGTCTCGGCGACACGAGTTCGGGACCGACCCGCTCGGCTTCGCCGGCAGCACGCATTACAACGACACCGAAGTCAACGGCGAGTACCACCTGACGCCATCGCGGTTGATCGGCGCTGCGTACGATTATAAGAAGGGCAGCCGCATCAGCAGCACGAACCGCGGACGGCTCGGAGGCGCGACGTATCACCAGGTGTCGCTCGGCGCCGACAAACCATCAGGGCGTCGTGCGAATTGGAATGCGGCATCGCTACTGATGCCTCGAAAGCGTGAGCCGGGCGGGCCCCGCTCACGCATGGCGTCGTCGCTCGGTGGCTGATGTCATCGAGTTAGCGGATGGACCGAATTCCGCCCGCTTCAGCCACGAGTCGACGAGTGCGTGTGCAGGGATTCGGTCCCGTTCAACGAATTTCGTAGTCTGTTTTCTTCACGCTCCTTCCTGCTCGTCCAGCTTCGACGCAGCGCCAGCGCGAACTGCGCGAGTACCAGCAGCAGGCAAACGCCGAGGAACGCTGCACTGATCGGCTTGTGCACAAAGATGGCAAGGTCCCCATGCGACAGCAAAAGAGAGCGACGGAAATCTTCTTCGGCCATCGGACCCAGGACATAACCAAGAAGAATCGGCGCGATGGGAAAGTCGAGTGCCAGGAAGATTGCACCCGCTACGCCGAACACGAGTACTTCGCTTACTTCGAAAAGGCTGTTGTTAGTGCTGTAGACCCCGACAGCAATAAAAAACAGCGCGGTCGGAAAGAGATAGCGATAAGGCACGCGCAGCAGCTTGACCCAGACACCGATCAATGGAACGTTCAACAGTATCAACAGCACGTTGCCGACCCAGAAGCTGGCGACCAATCCCCAGAAGAGATCAGCGTGTTCGGTAATAAGCTGCGGTCCAGGCTGAATGCCTTGGATCAGCAATGCTCCGAGTAACAGCGCCATGACCGCATCGCCCGGAATGCCCAGACTCATGGTCGGAATGAAATCGACCTGGGTCTTTGAATGCGATGCCGCCTCCGGCGCGGCGACGCCTTCAAGCGCACCATGTCCGAAGCGCTCCGGCGTCTTAGATATCTTCTTTTCGAACGCGTACGCAATGAAGGTCGTAATGGTTGGTCCAGTGCCGGGCAGTGCGCCGAACAGGCTGCCGATTATCGTACCGCGCAGCATCGGAAAGAACGCGCGCTTCAGATCCTGGCGATCGGGCCGCATGTCGCGCAACCTTACCTTGGCGGCACTTCCCACTACATCCATCCGGTTGACGCCGCGCAGGAACTCGCCGACTCCGAATAATCCCATGGCGAGTGCGACGAGTTCCACTTTGTCGGAGAGCTCTGTAAACCCGAACGTGAAACGCGCCACGCCCGTGTTCACATCGGTGCCCGCCACGCCAACCAGTAGCCCGACTGCGGTCATGGCGACGCCCTTGAGCTTCGAGCCCTTGCTCATCGTCGCGCCGACCAGCAGGCCGAGCAACATGATCGAAAAGATGTCAGTCGGGCCGAACTGGAATGCGAAGCGTACGAGTACGGGCGACGCAAACACCATGACCATGATGCCGAACGACGCAGCAAAGAACGATGCGATCATCGTAATGCCGAGCGCCGCTCCGCCGCGGCCTTGCCGGGTCATCGGATACCCGTCGAGGCAGGTGACGGCATGAGGCGGGTGGCAGGGCAGGTTCAGCAGGATCGCTCCGATCGCACCGCCATACTGGGATCCGTAGAAGATGCCGGCCAGCATCAGGATCGCGGGAATAGGATGCAGCGCATAAGTGAGCGGCAGCAGCATCGAGATGGCCGACAGCGCTCCCATGCCGGGCAGCACACCGATCAGGTTGCCGACCAGCACGCCGAAAAACGACCACATCAGGTTGTGCGGTTCGAGCGCAACCCCGAACCCCTGCCATAGATCCACCAACGATTGATAAAGCATGTCTCAACCCCAATGAACGAGCGGCAACTGGATCTTCAATCCCCACCAGAACACGATCACGCACACGACGCAAACCGCAATCGCCAGCCAGAAAGCGTTTTTCACCGTGTTGCGTTGATCGCCCAGCGCTGATACGAAGACAATCGCGAAGGTCGCGGGCAACAGCCCAATGTAGGCGGCACAGACAATGAAGAGGGCGATGCCGAGCACGATGCAGATCCATCCACGCCATTGCGGCGCGGCATCGCCGCTGGTGCGCGATGCCGCCGCGCCCGCCGACTGGCCCGCGAACGCGATCGCGATCCCCGTCACGGCAAGAATGACGCCGATCGCGGCGGGGGTGAAGCCGGGTCCCATATCGGCAAGGTTGCCGATACCGTAGCTTGTACCGCGCACCGTCGCCGCCATGCCCAGCAGAAACATCAACGCGCCACCGACATAGTCGCGAGTGCGTGGGTTGTGCAGACCTTCCATGTCTGTTTCCTCGTGAGGTGCTGTTTAAGCTGAATGCGCGTTATTGCGGCTTGATTGCAGCCCATTTGACGACCTTGCCCGCGAGCGCCATCTGGTCCTTGATGAACTGCGCGAACTGGTCGGGCGTACTGCCGACCACGACGAGGCCGACGCCGGTCAGCGTGTCGTGAGCGGTCGGTGTCTGCAGTGCCTTGACGATGCCGGCGTTCAGCTTCGCGAGCACGTCCTTCGGCAGATTCGCGGGGGCGACGAATCCGTACCACGACGACGCCTCGAAACCCGGAACACCGGACTCGGCCACGGTCGGCAGGTTCGGGAAAGCGGGTACGCGTTTGGAGGCCGCGACGCCGAGTGCGATCAACTGGCCGGATTTGATGTAAGGCATGGCAGCCGTGAAGGCATCGAATTCGACTTTCACGCGGCCGCCCAGCAGATCCGTGTACGAGTTCGCCGAACCCTTGTACGGCACATGCGTCATTGAAATGCCGGCCATGTGATCGAACAGTTCCATCGCCAGATGCTGCGATGAGCCTATGCCGCCCGATGCATAGCTGATCTTTCCAGGACTGGCTTTCGCACTCGCGATCAACTCCTGCACGGTCTTGACCTGCAACGACGGATGCGCAACGAGCACGAGCGGCGCGTTAACCGCTAATGTGATCGGTGTGAAGCTCTTGACCGTGTCGTAGGGCAGATGCGTGTAGAGGCTCGCGTTGGCCGCGTGCGTGCCGGGAGACGCAATGCCGATCACATAGCCATCGGCAGGTGCCTTCGCAACCAGATCGGCACCGATGATCCCGTTGGCTCCCGGGTGATTCTCAACGATAACGGGCTGCCCCCATTGCGCGGTCAGTTGCTTCGCGACGACGCGTGCAAGCAAATCCGTCGAGCCGCCCGGGACATACGGCACGATAATGCGGATGGGTTTGTCGGGGAAGGTGTCCGCGTGCGCGACGGACGTCGCGCAGAGCGTGGAAAGTGCCAATGCAGCGAACGCAGCGAAAACGCGCCGAAGGAATTGCATGTTTGTCTCCTGTTTTATCTGATTTTGGCCGGTCGATGTCGCGGCTCTTAAACGTACGCGGGACCGTCGATTACCGGATGAGCGGCAAGAAACGCTTCGTCCACTTCGATTCCCAGTCCGGGCGCGTCGCTAACGATCACGCAGCCGTTTGCGTCAAGGCGGTCAGGGCGATTAGTCAGGCTGTCGCGGAAGGCGTTTTCGCGCGCCACGTCGGCTTCGAAGAAACCGCCGTTGTCGATCGCGCTCAGCATGTGGATACTGGCCGCCATGTTGAGCCCGCTTGCGGAGGTGTGCGGATGGATTCGCAGCTTGTACGCCGATGCCATTGCGGCGATGCGGACGCCTTCCGTGATGCCGCCCGTCTTCGAGAGATCCGGTTGCAAGATACGAATCGCGCCATCTTCGATCACGCGATTGAACTCGAAGCGCGTAAAGTGGTTTTCGCCGGCGGCAAGCGGAACGTGTCCGAACTGGCTCGCTTCCCGATAGCTTCGGTGATCGTGCGGCGGGAACGGCTCTTCGAGCCACAGCACGCGATTCGCTTCGAGCGCGGGCATCGCGAGACGCACGTCGTCCATGCTGTAGCCCGTATTCGCGTCGACCATGATATCGATGTCGTCGCCGAATGCTTTGCGCACCGCTTCCAGTCGTTCGACATCGCGTCGTACGGTGTCGCCGAAGCGTAGCTTGAGGGCGCGATAGCCCTGCACGACGAGTGCGCGTGCCTCCTCGACGAGTTCCTCGGCCGGCTGGAAGCCGAGCGAGATGCCGCCCGCGTATGCCCGGATCGGGCTCGGCGATCCACCAAGCAGCTTGTAGACCGGCCAGCCGACGGCCTTGCCACGAACGTCCCACAGGGCCAGGTCAATTCCGCTCATCGCCAGCGCAGCCGCTCCGGCCATGCCGTGACTCGCGAGCTGGCGGGAGTAGATGCGAGACCAGACGCCGACTACATCGGCGGCATCCATGCCGACGACGAGCTGGCTCAGCGTCGTGTTGATCAGGTGCGCGATGGCGCCAGGGCAACGCCCATGATGCGCCTCGCCCCAGCCCGTCAGCCCACTAGCTGTCTCGACCTTGACGATCACGCAGTCACGCTTCACAGCGCGGCCGATACCGAGCGTTACGCCGTTTTTGACGGGCACTGACGTGGCATAAGCGTGGATCCGCTCGATGCGCAGGTTTGCGTCGAATTGGCTCATAAGGACACTCCGGAATCAGTTACCGCGCTGCCCGCATTGGAGCGCGCAGAATGCTTGCCCCAAACTTCGGGGTTGACCAGATGGTCGGGCCGCTCACCCTTCAGCAACTGGACGACCTGGCGTGCCGCGCCCAGACTCATGCGCGCCGTGCTTTCCTGCGTCAGTGCAGCGGCGTGCGGCGTGAGCACGACATTGTCGAGCTGGCGGAACGGATGGCCGGGCGGCAACGGTTGTTCGGTGAACACGTCGAGCATTGCGCCCTTGATAACACGCCGGCTGAGCGCGTCGACGAGCGCGGCATCGTCGATCACCGCACCGCGAGACGCGTTGACGAGGACCGCATGCGGCTTCATCAGTTCGAGGCGCTGGGCGTTGACGAGATGACGGGTCGCGTCGGTGAGCGGGCAGTTCAGCGAAATGAAATCGCTGCGCGCAAACAGGGTGTCGATATCCACGGGTTCGACGAAGGCCGGCAGTGCGTCGAGGCGCGGCTGCGAGCCAATCACGCGCATGCCGAAACCATAGTGGCACGCGTGTGCGAGCGACGCACCGATCGTCCCCACGCCGACGATGCCGACTGTCTTGCCCGACAGCTCCGACGTGCTCGCAGACAGCGCGCGCGCCGCGGCCCAGCCGTCGCGGCGCAATCCGCTATCCATCTCCGCAAAGCGGCGCGAGAGGAGCAGGAATCCGCCGATACAGTATTCGACGACAGCCTGCGAGTTGGCGCCCGGCACATTCGCGACGGGAATGCCGTGCAAACTCGCTGACGCGACGGGGATGAAATCGAGGCCGGTGCCGTTGCGCACTACGCCACGCAACCGGTTCGGCTGTTCGAACAGATCGGCGGGCAGTTGCGTGCGCACGACGAGCACGTCGGCGTCGCCTATCATTCGCCGCAACGTGTCGGCCGACGGGTCGGGCGCGACCACCACGTGCGCAATGCCTTCGAGTAACGAGAGTCCCGCAGGATCGAGCGGCAGTGTGCACAGGACGACAGGCAGATTGGGCGCGGCCATGTTCATGCGACCTTGTAGCGTTCGAGCACTTCGCGATTGATTTCGATGCCGAGGCCGGCGCCCGTCGGCACCTTGACCATGCCTTCGCGATGCGTCAGGTCAGCCGAACTCAGTTCATCGCGGAACGGGTTGAACGTCTGTTCGTACTCGAGCATGGGCGGCGTCGGCACCAGGCAAGGAGGTGTGAATGGCAGCGATGCAAGGAAGTGCATTGTGGCTGCAAGGCCGATTGCCGTGCCCCATGCGTGCGGTACGCATTGAACCGAATTTGCCTGCGCGAGCGCAGCGATCTTCTTGCATTCGGTGATACCGCCCGCTGCGCAGACGTCGGGTTGCACGATGTCCATCGCGCGCCGTTCGAGGATTCGGCGGAAGCCGAATTTGGTGAATTCGTTCTCGCCGCCCGCGACGGCCATGTCGAGACTTCGCGACACCTCGACATAGCCATCCAGGTCTTCAGGGGAAATGGGTTCTTCGAACCAATGCACGTCGAGCTTTTCCAGCTCGCGGCCGATGTTGATCGCTTGTGGAACGTTGAAGCAATGGTTGGCGTCGACCATGAGCGCGATGTCCGAGCCGATTGCATCGCGCACGGCTGCCACGCGCTCGATATCTTTTTTCAGCGAGCCGAGGCCGATCTTCATCTTGATCGCCTTGAAGCCTTGCGACTTGTAGCCGAGCGCCTCTTCGACCGCTTCTTCGTTGAGGCGGTCCATGTTCCTGAAGTACAGCCCGGTTGCGTACGCCTGCAACGAATTCCGGAAGCTGCCGCCGATCAGCTTGTGTATGGGCTGACCGGTAGACTTGCCGATGATGTCCCACAGGGCGATGTCGACGCCGCTGATAGACGAAATGGTCATGCCGCTCAGGCCGTAGTCCTTGACCTTGTTATAGAGTTCCTCCCACAGCACTTCGACGTCGAACGGGTCGCGTCCGATCAGCGAGGGCCGCAGCAGCGATTCGACGATGGATCGATTGACGGCCGCTGGCCCGTAGCAATCGCCCCAGCCGACGATGCCGTCGTCGGTGCGGATCTCGACGACCAGTGCGCCCTTGGTCTTGTAGATCCAGCCGCGGGACGAGGTGAACGGCTCGTCGACATTGACGAGCAACTGATGGGCGATGACTTCTGTGATCTTCATGGTTACGTGTTCGAACGTTACTGGTTAACAGACGGATGTGGTGCGCCATTCGCCCAGGGCGAGAACGGCGTAGGGATGAGAATCTTGTTTTCCTGGTTGAGCACCAGCGGCTGGACCTTCGCGGCGTATGCCTTCCATTCGGGATGCGCAAGGAGCCGTGCGCGGCGCGCGGCTCGGTCCTGCAGGTCTTCATAGGCCCACAGATGGACCACCTGATTCAGCACGCCGAGTTCGCTGGTGAAATAGCCCACCAGGTTGCCGAGAATCGGCCGCTGGATGGCAAGGCCTTCTTCCTGATACATCTTCACGTACTGCTGGGCCTTGCCGCAGTAGCAGGTATAGATGCGCTCTTCAATGATCATCCGTCGTCTCCAGGGCAAGCTTTTGCTATAATTCCTAAAACTGTAGAGCTCTAGTCCTATATAGGACATCCTACGAAGCCACTGATGCGATGTCAATCGAGGGTAATCACCAGGCTCCCGTGAATCTGATGCGCCCAGTAAAGTGGGGCAATGTCCGCGCACGGTCGGGCGCATGAAAGAGACGTATATGGACCACATCAACGATCAAACGACGGTTCCGGCGCTGCGATTGCCGCAGCAAAATGGAGTGCCGAAATACCTGCTGCTGCGTAACTATCTATCCGACGAGATCGCGAGCGGCCGGCTGGAGGCTGGTGCAAAGCTTCCTCCGGAAGATGCGCTTGCGGAAATGATGCAATTGAGTCTTGGCACCGTGCAGCGCTCCCTGCGCATGCTCGTCGACGAGGGCAAGCTGGTCCGCAAGCACGGTACAGGCACTTTCGTCGCGGATGGATCGACGATGATGCATGCGCCGTTTCAGCACTGCCGGTTCATCGACGAAGCGACGGGACAGTTGTTGCCAATCTTTTCGAAGGTAGTGCGGCGGCGCGCGGTGAAGGAGCGCGGCCTCTGGTCTACGCGGTTGCTGGCGGCGAGGCCCGTGTGTATCGAGCGGTTGTTTTCCATCGCCAATGAATTCTCGATCTACACGCACCTGTACTTCGACGCCGACGTGTTTCCCGAACTCGCAACCCTCGATACGGAAAAACTGAATGGCGCGAATTTCAAGGATCTGCTTGCTCGCGAGTTTCATCACCCACTCACGAAGTTCAGCGAGCAACTCACGGTACGCGTCTTCCCGGCATACGTGTGCAAGGCTTTGCGTCTGAAGGCGGAGACCTCGGGTGCCGTGCTGGAAATCTTCGCCTACGACCGACGCGGCGAGGTCGGGTATTTTCAGGACCTTTATATTCCGCCCAACAGCCGTCCGCTACAGATCAGCTGAGTCCGGCGTTTCGTGAATGTCTTGAGCATCGCCTCGGGGTGGTATGAAAGCCCGCCGGTGACGGAGAAGAATGCTTTGCGTGCGGCTGTCACATTAAACTAAACGCTTTATTTCGTTCATCCCCTCGCGACGATTCGTTCGACCCAGTCTTTAAAGTTCCCTCCGTTAGGAACAGGCGCGACAGCACACGTACTGGCAGGAAGAAGCCGGGCCGGCAGGCAACCCACCGCTCACCGTTTGGCGAGAGGCCTCCGCCGGGAACGATGCCGTGTACGTGAGGATGGTGCGTGAGCGCCGAGCCCCACGTGTGCGGCACGAGTGTCGCGCCGATCTGCGCGCCCAGATGCTTTGTGTCGGCGGCGATGGTTGGGAGGGTATCGGCGGCAACATCGAACAGCAGGCCGTAGAGCACTGCCTTGTTGAACCAGGCGATAAACGCTTAAGGCGGTATCGATCGCTTGTGCAAGCGTGTTCTGTCGGTTTATCCCGGAGGTTCGCAGGTAACTTTCTGCCACCCGCCCCGTCGCAAACGCGGCGCTTGATGAAATGCGTGTAGTAGCTGTGAAGCACGCCGACGCGACAGGCCGGCACAGTTCGCTCGGTGTTCTGCATTTCGACAGCGGCGGGGCCACATGATTGCCCTGAACCCCGAAGAGGGTACTTACTGGGGGGCGGCGCAACATTGTCTTCTATCGACGTGATCTGCAGCCCCCAAGGTTAAGAGATGGCGTGGATAATACTCGCGCCTGAAATCCGCGACGACTTTGACCGTATCTTCGATTTTCTGTGCGAGCATGCCCCCGAGACCGCGTCGACCCGCATTGATGACGTTGTTCGGTTCGCTGGACGCTCTTCAGTCCGGTCCGCAAATGGACGACCGGTCAGCGCTGCGAGCCCGCTGCGAGAGTTGGCGTTTTCGAATGGAACTCACGGCTACCTTGCGCTTTACAGATGCGTCGCGGAGCTGGATCTTGTGCTCGTCGTCGCAATCCGCAGCCAGCGCGAATTACCATACCGACGCTTGAGCAGCTGACGAGGATGCCCAGAGGCGGAGCGCATGGTAAGTACGGCAGAAGGCCGACCTCTGGTCGCGTGGCGCGACAATTGAAATAATTAAAGTGATCACCCGTTTGTATGTAAGAGCAATATGAGAATGTCGTGTTCTAGCAAGATACAAATGTCGTGTTTTACAACTGGCAAGCTGGCGGTTCACTGCAGCACTGTAGGAGCCGTCCATGAAGTCAGCGACGCTTGTGACACTGAACATGCGCGAACAGTTGGGCCGGGCAGGGACTTCAAGCACGAGCGGGCAATTGTAGGGATCGCCTTAATGCGGGGAGCTTTCGCAGAAGCTGAATAGGCGATGTCGCGAAAGCGCTTGTCAACCGTTGGTGCGGGTAGAGTCGTCGCTGTTCTGGCGACATAGTCAGAGCGGAACAGTCGTTCCGTCATTCCGTCAAAAGTTCTGCATGGGCGCGTCCGAGCCTGAAGAACCTCCACTGCCGGATACATCAAGAACTACTGCCTTCACAGAACTAGCCCGCACTCTTGCAGCGGTCGTGAGAAATTTGTCCCGTCTCGGTCAGCGCCTGGTTGCATGCCGTGCATGGCGCTTGGTCCGCGATAGCGCTCGCGTCAGGAAGACACGTGCGCCATCAAACCATTGATGGCCCGGATGGAAGCGGATTGAAAATCCCGCCTTTTTCACTACACGCGATCCGTCCGCGCGAGATGGACCTCAAGTCTGTGCAAGCCGATCGACAGCACGAATGTCATCAGCCAATATGCTGCCGCAATCGCCAAGTACGGCTCCCAATACCGGCCATACGCCCCCGCTACTGTGCGCGCCGCATAGGCCAGCTCGGCGAGTCCGATCGCGGACACCAGCGAAGTATCCTTCAGAAGCGCAATCATGTTGTTGCCGAGCGCTGGCAGCATGCGCCGGAACGCCTGCGGGATGACCACATAACGCATCATCTGCATTTGCGTGAGACCCAGTGAAAGGCTTGCCTGTCGTTGCCCAATTTCAATAGACTGGATGCCGCCACGGAACACTTCCGAAATATAGGCTGCGGAGTTCAGCGTCAGCGCAGCGACGCCCGAAATGAGTGCGCCGTAATCCTGCTTCAGCGTGCGCGCGAGGTCGCCTCTAATCAGCAATCCGGTAACCGGATGGATAAAGAGCGGCATTACTGCGAAATGCATTAGCAGAATCTGCACGAACAGCGGCGTGCCACGAAAAAAGCTGACGTAGACCGTAGACGGCCAGCGCAAAAGGTAATGGCACACGGCCTTCCACGGCTCGTGCCGCGCGTCGGCGAGTCGCGCCAGCGCGATCAGCAAGCCGAGCATGCAACCCATCAGTACACAGGCCACTGTCATACCGATGGTGACGAGCGTGCCTTGCCAGAAAAGCTGCTTGTACTCCGTAAGAATGTCCGGGCGGAACCAACCGAACCATACCGTCGGGTTGCTGTCTTCCATGCTTGCCTTTTAGAAAGCGAAATGCATCGCGGCGAGATCGTCGTGCGTCCCGCACGACCGGGCCCTCGCACGCGTCACTGCGGCTTGAAATCCTGATTGAACCATTTCTTGTAGATCTGGTTGTAGGTGCCGTTCGCGCGAATCGCGCCAAGGCCGGCGTTGATCCTCTCGAGCAGCGCCTTCTCGCCCTTGCGCACGACGATGCCATAGTATTCCTTCGGAAAATTGGCGTCTTCGACGGTCTTGAGGCCGGGGTTCTGCGACACGCGGTAAGCGATGACGCCGTTGTCGCCGATCGCGGCATCGACGCCACCCGAAGCCAGTTCGGAAATGATGAGCGGCGTGCTCTCAAAGCGGCGAATATTCGGATTCGTTTTGCCGACTTCACGGCTCATCACGTCGTCTGCCGTCGAGCCGCTGACCACGGACACCTTCTTGCCGTCGAGATCTTTCAGCGATTTCACGGTGCTGCTTTTAGGTACGGCAATCAGTTGCCGTGCATCGAAGTACGGCGCCGAGAAGTCGAAGCTTTGTTTGCGCTTCTCGTTGATCGTCACGCCGGAGATTACGAGGTCGACGTCGCCATTGTTGAGCGACGCGAAGATGCTCGTGAACGGTGTGTTCACGATACGCAGTTTCATGTGCTGCTGTTTGGCGACGGCATCGATAATGTCAATGTCGAAGCCCACGATCTGCTTGTCCTTGTTCTCGAATGCGAACGGTGTGTAGGTGGCGCTGGACGCCACCACCAGTTCGCGGTCTTGCGCCTGCGCGCCGGCCGTTCCCAAAGCGCAGAACGCCACCGAAGCCAGAGTGAGGATCAACTTCTTCATAGCTGCATCGCCCGATAAGAAAAGCAGGATTATAGGGTGAACGCGGCAGTGTCCAATTTTCCGTCGGACATGCGGCGAGCCCGTGGTGTAGAAGCGGCACCTCCAACCTGTCTTGCAGGAGTGGTAGTCGGAATTTGAGCGGCCTCAACTGTACTTTCCAAGCGGATTGACCTCCGCACCGTTACGAGCGTTATTGAAATAGTCAACCACGGTTATGCCGCATCCGGCGAAGGCGACGCTCGAGTGCCGACGCGTTACGCCCAGGCCGCCGGTGGTCAAACGAACTTGACAAGCGGTAGGAGACCGGCGCCGGATGCTTCGAGAAACGCGACAGGCAGATTTTCCTTCTCGCGAGTTGCAATCACAGAGGCGCTAGCCGTGAGCCTGGCTCATAGGATCACAGGAGGTGGTTCGCTGATAGAGGCGAGGATTGTCACGAAGCGGAATGTCCCACGCCATGAAATCCTCAGGTAGGTGGTACTCAGGGTCGACCGTTTGCGAAGCTTCGGTCCGCTCACGCTGTCGCATCCTCGTGGCGCGCATCGTTACGACCTCTTCAGTCCAAAGCTGGGGCGACGCCTGACGCTTTATAGCGCGCAGCGCTTTGAGGCATGACTATGCTCGAAGCGGATGATCCGCACGAACGCTTGGCGCCGATATGCGATGCGACGCAGGCGGCTGCCGCGTCGGGAAGGTGTTGAGTGCTTCACTCCTTGACGCCGGCCAGCGGGGAAGGCATCACTCAGCGCTCCGGTATTGCAGGCAGTGCATATCGTTTGGCGCAGAGCGTTACGTATCAGATGTCCGGTGAAAACCGCTGTCCCGCCGCCGACAGAGTAGCGAAAAATCGATAGTGAGAACGAGTGTCATATCGAACAGGGTCGCATAATCGGGCACCGTCGTCGACGGAAGACTGAAGGGGCACACTTTGACATTTGTCGGGAAGATTCCTGTCCATCAAAATCTCTTGGTGCTTGACCCGTGACCTACCGGAGCAGAACTGTCAGATGCCTTCTTCCACAGAGACCGTTTCCAGCACTGCGGCGAGAATCATTGCTTCGACGTTTCGTGGTATAGGTTGAACACGTCTGGGCCGATATACGGCGTCGCCTCTTGCAATGGTCTGGCCACTCAGGGAGCAGACCCCGACTTTCTTCGCGACGCAGCGCCGCCATAGCTGTGCGCCGTAGAAGCAGGAGGTCGAGTCGCTCCACGCAACAGTTGCCGAGGTCGGACTATCACGTTCGATGAGCCGGATGACACATTTCCCAAAGTAGCTATCACCGCGCATCGGGCGGACACGACTGGTCACAATGGGCAGATGCATTTCGCCTTCGCCCGACAGGAGGGCTATTGTTGATTGCCTCGCTCTGTGTTCTTCAACGGGGGCTTGCATGAGTTTCCACCGCGCAGGACGACCTTATTGCCTTCGGCCTCGACCGTGATGTGCTGTGCTGTGCGTCGACTTCCGCGTTGCGCTTGAGCGCGTCGTCGATCTTGCGCTTGAGGTCCTCCGGCTCGACCTTCGGGTTGATCTCGATCTCGTTCGTCAGGCCGGTCACGCCGCTCACCCGCAGCGCCGTGTCGGCCGCGCGGCGGCGCTGATAGTCCCATTCGACTTCGCCCTTCAGCGTCACGTGTCCGTCCCTGACGACTGTCTTGATATCTTCCGCCGCATAAGGCACCTCGGCCTTCAGTTCGGCAATGATCTCGCGCACGATCTCCGGATCGGGCCGCTTGTTGATCAGCGGCAACCGCACCTCCAAATCGTTTGCCGACCCTCGCACGCCGCGCACACGCGTCGCGTTGTCTTCGGCCTTGCGCCTTTGCCGGAAGCTGCGCGCGAAACCGGACGATGTGACCGCGCCGTCCCTGACCGCAACCCCGATATCTGATGGATCGATGTCCGGATCCCACATCAGTTCGTAGTCCACGTCCCGCTTGATGTCGTCGTCGGTTCTCATCGCTGCTCCTCCTTGGCTTGCTGAGGGACTAACGCGTGCACGCGGGCCACGCGCGGCGCCGAGCGCATCCGTCCAAGGTAGGACAACGGTAGGGCCGCGCGGTGCAGATTTTCTTCCGTTCGCCTGCGCAGTTTTTGCGGAATGCTGCCGTACGTTTACAGCTGAAAGCCGCGCAGCAGGAGCGCAGGGATCCGACACGTCTTTGCAGGAATGAGGAAGAAGTGCAACCGGCAAGAGCCTAGTCTTGATGCCATCGTCATCGGGTCAATGGACACGTGACGAGATCGGCGTCATATCTTAGCCTGCATACGTGTTCGGGATCGCAATGATCGGCAGGCTCCATTCGAGCGTGACGCCTTACCCAGGCCGCGATGGGAACATCGATCGGACCTCGCACGCCCAACAAGGAGACATATCATGGCTGGGAGCGGCAATCGCGTCATAACGTTCATGGGTCCGATGAAGATGGAGCTGCAGACTTTCGACTATCCGAAGCTGGTCACGCCGACAGGCAAGAAAGCCAATCACGGCGCTATCCTCAAGATCGTGACGACGAATATCTGTGGCAGCGACCAGCACATCTACCACGGCCGCTTTGCCGCGCCTAAGGGGATGGTGATGGGACATGAGATGACCGGGGAAGTCATCGAGGTCGGGCCGGACGTCGAGTTCATCAAGAAGGGCGACATATGTTCGGTCCCGTTCAACGTCTCTTGCGGGCGCTGCCGAAATTGCAAGGAGCGGCATACCGATGTGTGCATGAACGTCAATGACGCCGTCGATTGCGGCGCCTATGGCTTCAATCTCGGCGGCTGGCAGGGTGGCCAGTCCGACTACCTCATGGTGCCTTACGCCGATTGGAACCTGTTGCCTTTCCCGGACAAGGACCAGGCGATGGAGAAGATCCGGGACCTCACGCTGTTGTCGGACATCCTGCCGACCGGTTTCCATGGTCTGATGGAGGCCGGCGCCAAGGTTGGCTCGACGGTCTATATAGCCGGGGCAGGGCCGGTAGGCCGGTGTGCCGCGGCGGGCGCTCGCCTGATCGGCGCGTCCTGCATCATCGTGGCCGATACCAACCGGGCGCGGCTGGACCTGCTGAAGAATAATGGCTGCGAGGTGGTCGATCTCACTAGGGACACGCCGGTGGCCGACCAGATCGAAGCGATTCTGGGCAAGCGGGAGGTGGATTGCGGCGTGGATTGTGTCGGGCTGGAGGCGCACGGCTGTGGTCCGGAGGCGAACACCGAGCACTCGGAGGCGGTGATTAACACGCTTATCGAAGTAGTGCGGGCCGGTGGGGCGATGGGCGTCCCCGGCATCTATACCGACGCCGACCCGAAGGCGAGCACCGATCTGACGAAGAAGGGCAAGCTTCCCATCGACTTCGGCAAGGCCTGGATCAAGTCGCCGAAACTAACGGCGGGGCAGGCGCCGATCATGCACTACAACCACGACCTGATGATGGCGATCCTGTGGGATCGGATGCCCTATCTTAGCGCCATGCTGAACACTGAGATCATCACGCTGGAGCAGGCGCCTGAGGCGTACAAGACGTTCAGCGAGGGCTCGCCGAAGAAATTCGTCATCGACCCGCACGGCAGCGTGAAGAAAGCCGCATAGAGCCTGCAGACATACGGGGCGCTGGACTGCTCCTCCCGTTCAGGCGCCCCGATCCGTCACATGAAGCGGGTGAGATAACCTGAGGTGTCATCGCCTCGCGAGGGCGCCGCAGATAGATCCGTAACATCACGCCGGAACATGGAGCAGGAAATCTTGGCAAGCAATCGCGGCGTCGTCTATCGAGGTCTCGGCAAAGTCGCCGGCGAGACCCTCCCTTACCCGCAATTCGAGACCGCGCTCGGGCGCAAGCTCGATCATGGGGTCATCCTGAAAGTCTATTCGATCGATATTTGTGGCTCGGACCAGCATAGAGTGCGCGGCCGTACGACTGCGCCCGTCGGCATGGTCTTGGGGCGCGAGATCACCCGCGAGATCTTCAACCTGCTCAGGTTTCCTGACAAGGAGCAGACGAAGGAGAAGATCCGCGACCTGACGGCGCGATCACTGCCGGAGCGCGGGCCAGACGGTTAGCCGCACGCGAAGCGGATTTCTAAGCGAAAGCTCATCATAGGAGATCGAAACATGACGAATGAAACTCTCAAGGGACTGAAGATCGCGATCCTGATCGAGGATGGATTTGAGCAAGTCGAAATGGTCGAGCCTCGTAAGGCGCTCGACGAAGCCGGCGCCGAGACGCGCATCGTCTCGCCCAAGAATAAGCACGTCCGCGCTTGGAATTTCACGAAATGGGGAGACGAGTTCCCGGTCGACGTCGTCCTCGACCACGCCAAGCCGCAAGATTTCGACGCGCTCCTGCTGCCGGGCGGCGTCTTGAACCCGGACGCGCTTCGGACGGAGCCGAAAGCGGTGGCTTTCGCAAAGGCTTTTTTCGATGACGGCAGGCCGGTGGCAGCGATCTGCCACGGCCCGTGGACCATCATCGAGACCGGCGCGGCGCACGGCCGGCGCATGACCTCGTGGCCATCGCTCAAAACCGACCTTAGGAATGCCGGAGCGGACTGGGTGGATCAGGAAGTCGTCGTCGACCAAAACCTGGTCACGAGCCGCAACCCCGACGATATCCCCGCATTCAATCGGGAAATGATCAAGCTGTTCAGCACTGCACGCGGGCGGCGGCATGCTGCGTGATATCGCGGGAGCGCAAGCGAGAACATGGAACTACGCCGGTTCGGTTCCACGATGCGCGCCGTCGCGGTAATCGGCGTGCTTGGCTGACATTCTATTTGCGAATCGTTGGAGAGCAGACGAACATGAAGACAGTAGTCGTAGCAGGCGCGGTCGGAGTTATCGGACGCGGAGTACTCGCACACTGTGAAACCAAGGGCGTCGATCTGGTCGCCGTTTCCCGACGCGCGCAAGGTATTTGGCGGTTGACCTATTGGACAGAGAGTCCTGCGAGGCGCTACTTGCACAAGTGCGGGAAGCGACGCATCTCGTGTTCGCAGCCTATCAGGAGAAGCCGACGCCTGCGGAACTGGTCGAGGTGAATCTGCGAATGTTGAAGAACATGGGTAAGGTCATGGAGAAGCACGCGCCGAACCTGCAGCACGTCACGCTGATGCAGGGAGGCAAGGCATACGGCGTGCATATTGGCCCGATTCCGTCGCCCGCGAAGGAGAGCGACCCGCGCCATATGCCGCCGAACTTCTATTACGACCAGGAGGATTTTCTTCGGGAAAGTTCATTCGGCAAATCGGGCCGAGTCCAAAGTGCATTCACGATGCGAAATTTAATCAGTGAGTTTCACCCGTCGGAATGCCCCAAGTAGCGCAAGGTCGTAGCCAATCTTGAGCAAACCACAGGCGACAAGCGGAGCGCCGGTCCAGCCCATAGCCAGCAGCGCGCCGGCCAGCGTGGGACCGAGCGCCGAAGCCAGACTTCTCGGTACTGCCGTAAAACTTGCAGCTGCCGGGCGCTCGGGCGGCGTCACCACCGCCATCACGTAAGCGGTCCGGGTTGGTACGTCCATCTGCGACAACGCGCTGCGCACGAGCAGCAGCGCCAGCGTTAGTGCCAGGGAAGGTGCGAACGCTGCGGCAA
The DNA here is from genome assembly GCF_904848585.1 of Paraburkholderia kirstenboschensis. GTDB lineage: Bacteria > Pseudomonadota > Gammaproteobacteria > Burkholderiales > Burkholderiaceae > Paraburkholderia > Paraburkholderia kirstenboschensis. Next base: position 20,720 of record NZ_CAJHCR010000021.1, on the reverse strand, counting down.
TCAGGCAGAGGCTGGACGGGATATGGGTGAACACCATCGTGTTCAGCAAACCGATCTTGCGAGCCAGTGGCACGGCAGCGAGCTGCGACCCTGCGGTCAGCAGACCCGCCCAAAAGAAGAACTCACCGGCTGCGCCCAGCGAAAGGCCGAAGCGCTGCATCAACCACAGCGAGAGCAACGAGTTCACGACTAGGCCGCCTGCAAATGCGTCCACGCTGAAAAGCAGCGCAAGGCGCGTGACGATCCCGCGCGACGGACCTAGCGGTGCAGTGCGGGACCGTTCGTGCGCCTGCGGTTCGGGCAATCGGCGATAGAGGAACCACAGCGCGATACCGGCCAGCGCATAGACACCGAACATCACCCGCAGGGCTGCGAGCAGTGGCAGGCCGGCATGCGCGACGAGCACCCCCGGGATCGCTGCCGCCAAAGCGCCTACCGCGGCGGACACCGCGCCAACCAGACTGTAACGGGCGAATAGCGCCGTGCGGGCGTCGCCAGTGGCCGAACCAGCGAGACGCGCCAGTTCCAGCGGCAGAAACAGGCTGACGTCCCCGGAACTGGGATTCAGTGTTCCGACAAACGCGACGAGGAGTAGCGGCCACAGTGCGGACAGTCCGGCGAAGCCCATACCCGTCGCGGCCATCAAGCCTGCCGCCAGGGCGAGCATGCGACGCAGCGGATGGCGCCCAGCGAAGAATCCGACCAGGATCGTCGCCACCGCCGAGCCGATCAGCGTGACACTGCTGACCAGCCCCACGTCCAGTTGGCTAAAACCGAGCGTCAGCAGGTACGCCGGCAGCAGCACGGCGACAAATCCGTCGCAGAAGCCGCGTACCCCACGACCGATGAGCAGAGGCAACGCGCTTGGGTCCGCCCCGGCGGGCAGCATCAGGCGTGAGAGCGCACCGCGACCCGCGATCGGGGCCGCTGTCCTAGGTGTGCGCATCGCCCTGACACCACGCATACAGCGCGTCATACACAACCATGCCGTACCGCAGTTGTTCGTGATCGTCGTCGAAATTGCGCGATAAGCCCACGGAAATCGCATAGAGTCCGCTTGCTTCGGGCACGAGGTCGAGCCGGCTGGTGTCCGCCCCGCGCACGATCTGCTCGAGTTTCAGCAGAGCCGGGTCGGTCAGCTGATACTTCTGCAGGAACGCGTCAAAGCTGCACAACTCGCCGTGATGACCCAGTTCGACGTTCGGCACGTCGTAGGGAATGGCACCGGTCTCCTGTGCCACGCGCAACACGTCATCACGCGGCACATAAATGAACTCGGCTTCCCTGTCGATGAAGTTGACGATCAGCCATGGACAGGCGATCCGGTCGACCTTCGGGCGTTCGCGCGTGATCCATTTCATGGTGTTCTCCGTGCATCAGTGGTGTGCGAGCGGTCCTCGCTCAATCGTCGTCCTCGCCCGCGTTGGTGGCAATCACCTTTCCGCCTTCGTCGATGAGCAACTCTGCTTCTGGTTGCCAGAACCCAGCGCGACGGCATAGCGAGTCGTGCCCTTCGCGGTCTGCCTTTCGAGTTCGCCGACACTGCGGCCCTGAGCCTGCTGCTCGCTCGTTGCTTTGACGGGCGCCGGTACCTGCGCGAGGCCGACGGCTTCCTGATAGCGCATCGAACGGTTTCCCCTTGCACCCGGCTCACGAGGCCTGCAGCCAGCATCAGACTGGCTAGAGCCAGCGGATGAATACGAACCGACATGACATGCTCCCGGTTGTATGGCGATGCGCCGTCGACCTTGATCAGAGGCCCAGTGCGTGTGAGCGGGCTGCACGGCGAAGCCGTGAGTGACGGGCGAGAGAGGTATGTATCCGTCGTGGCTCAGGTCAACCGACGCCGAGATTCAGAACCCGGCGGCAACGACAGTTGAATTCACCGTCGGCAAGGCATTGAAGGATGCCGTGAAGGGTGGCTGAGGCAGCGACGCCGCTTCGCACATATCACGAGCCGCGGGCGAACACCGTCATTCGTTCAACAATCCATTCCAGCAGTTGCTCCGCTGCAACCGAAAGCGGTCTGCGCGCTTTGACGAGCACCCGAGCTTTGGCGGTCTCGAAGATCGGGTGTGAGATCGGCAACGCCACCAGTTCTCCCGCATCGATTTCCCGATAAACAGAAAACGCGCTGATGAGCGTTGCCCCATTGCCGCGCGTCACGAACTGGCGCAACACCTGAAGCGAGTTTGTCGTGAGTGTCGGACGGATGTCGAGGTTTTCCGCGTAGGCGAGCATGTCAACGATCTGCCCTAGACCGAACGCTGGCGGCATCAACGCAAGCGGACAGGCGAGCATCTCGTCGACGGTGACCGGGCCGCCCCGCACCGCAAGTGGATGCTGCGCATTGACGAGCAGCACCACCGGCATTGGCGACGTCGCCCGGTATTCGACTTCTGGATGCGCTGGCGGGTTGTATGCAAGGCCAATATGCGCGCGGCTCTCGATAATTTCGTCGAGGACGTTGTTGACCGGCATTACGTCCACCACGACGTCGAGCTTCGGGTACTGCGTACAGAATTCCTGCAGCACTTCTTCCATCAAGCCGTCGATGTAGCCTTCGCTGATGGCGAGCCGGATATGCCCACGTTGCAACCCCCGCAACGCCTGCAGGCGATCTTCCAGTTGCTCCTGCTGCGCTTGGCATCCGCGCCAGTACTCAAGCACATGGGCCGCCGCTTCGGTTGGCCGCACGCCGCGCGCGCGCCGCTCGAAGAGTGTCGCGCCCACTTCTTCTTCCAGAAGGCGGATCTGCCGCGTGATCACGGAAGCCGCCGTGTTGAGACTGTCAGCGGCGGCGCGTATTGAGCCGTGCGTAAGCACTTCGTGGAAATATCGCAGGCGCCGCTGATTGAGTTCGCGCATCCGTTAGGTTTGGTGAGTGTTGCCTGAACAGCAACGATAGCAAACTTCAGTTGCTCTTGCTCGCTGGTTTTTGGCTATCGAACATGGCTCACCCCAAGTACCACGGAGAAAGCCCTTGTCCGCCATTTCTTCCACGCTCGTCGCTGAGCGGCATGCGAACCTCTATCGCAAGCTCAACTGGCGCCTGTTGCCGTTCCTGCTGCTGTGCTATACGTTCGCGTACCTGGATCGCGTCAACATCGGTTTCGCCAAACTGCAGATGCAAGCCGATCTAGGCTTCTCCGACGCCGTCTACGGCCTGGGTGCGGGTATCTTTTTTCTTGGCTACGTGTTGTTCGAGATACCGAGCAATCTGCTGCTGCCCCGGATCGGGGCGCGCAAGACCATCAGCCGCATCATGGTGCTGTGGGGCATTACGTCAGCGGCAATGCTGTTTGTGCGCAACGAGCCCGTGTTCTACGCGATGCGCTTTCTGCTCGGCGTGTTCGAAGCGGGTTTCGCACCGGGCATGATTTTCTATCTCACGTACTGGTACGGCCGCGCGCGTATGGCGCAGGTGATGGCGATTGTCATGCTCGCCGGACCGATCGGCGGCATGTTCGGCGGCCCGCTCTCGACCTGGGTTATGACTTCGTTTTCCGGGGCGCACGGTCTCGACGGCTGGCAGTGGATGTTTCTCATCGAAGGGCTGCCGTGTGTGATTCTGGGTGTGCTCGCGCTGTTCGTCCTGGACGACCGGCCCGCCGACGCGAGCTGGCTTAGCGACGACGAAAAGCACCTACTTGCCTCCGAACTCGACACATCAGGTTCGCATCATTCGTTTGCGCAGGTTGCGAAAGACCCGCGCGTGTATCTGATGGCGGTGCCTTACTTCTGCTTTATCTGCGGCATCTACGCGGTGAGCTTCTGGCTGCCCTCCATCATCAAGGCGGCGGGCGTCAAGGACACGATGCAGATAGGTCTTTATTCCGCCATCCCCTATCTCGCCTCGGCCATTGCAATGACGCTGATAGGTCGCAGTTCGGACCGGCGTGGTGAGCGTCGCTATCACAGCGCGATCCCGGCGCTGATGGGCTCGGCGGCACTCGCGCTGGCAACGTTTTTCGGCGATCAACTCTCCATTGCGCTCACTTGCATCACGATCGCCACGGCGATGATGTGGGTCGCCTACACGGTGTTCTGGGCGATGCCCTCCGAGTACCTCAAGGGTGATGCGGCATCGGGAGGCATCGCGCTCATTAACACGCTCGGGCTGATCGGCGGCTTTCTCAGCCCAACGATCATCGGCTGGGCGCAGACGGCCACCGGTAGCCTGCATGCCGGCTTATACGTGATGGTCGCGCTTCTCGCAATCGGCGCTCTGGTGCTGATCGCGATGCGCCCGGTGCGGGGCAGCTAACTTCCCATCCATGCGCTAGTCGCGTTCAAATCAGAAAACGAGGTTTTCACTTGTCCACCATTCTCATTGCAGGCTTCCAGCACGAAACCAATACGTTCGCGCCGTCGCAAGCCACCTATGAAAATTTCCAGCGCGGTGAAGGTTTTCCGCTGATGTCGCGCGGCAACGACGTGCTCGCGCTGCGCGACGTGAACATTCCTGCGGGCGGCTTCATCCGTTCGGCCGAAGCGCAAGGGCATGTTCTCGTGCCGGTCATCTGGGCAGGGGCGAGCCCCTCCGCGCACGTCACGCGCGACGCGTTCGAACGCATCGCCGGAGAGATCGTCGACGCGGCACGGACGCACGTCTTCGACGCGGTGTATCTGGACCTCCACGGCGCGATGGTTGCCGAGCACGTCGACGACGGCGAGGGTGAATTGCTCGCACGCGTGCGCGAAGCCGTCGGCACGGATGTGCCCATCGTCGCTTCGCTCGATCTGCATGCAAACGTCACCGAAGACATGCTGCGTCATGCAGATGCGCTGGTCGCCTATCGCACCTATCCGCACATCGATATGGCCGAGACAGGCGCGCGCGCCTTTGCGTTGCTCGAACGGCTACTGGCAGGCGAACGCCTGCAGCACGCATCGCGGCGGCTGCCGTTCCTGATTCCGATCAACGGCATGTGCACGATGCTGGAACCCTCGCGCGGCATGTACGCGAGCGTCGCGGCGCTCGAACAGGGCGATGTCGTATCGGTGTCGTTCACACCCGGCTTCCCAGCGGCGGACTTTCCCGAATGTGGTCCGGTGATCTGGGCGTATAGCAACGGGCCCAAAGCCGCCCAAGCAGCGGTGGATATGCTCTATCACCGCATGATCGACGACGAGGCCGCGTGGCGCGTGCCCTTTCTTTCCCCCGATGAGGCCGTGCGGGAAGCGATACGGCTGTCCGCCGATGCATGCCGCCCGGTTGTCATTGCCGATACGCAGGACAACCCCGGCGCGGGCGGCGACGCGAACACCATGGAGATGCTGCACGCACTCGTGCGAAATGGGGCGAAGGGCGCGGCGTTCGGCCTGATCTACGATCCAGCCGTGGCGCTCGCCGCACATCGCGCGGGGTTGGGCGCGCGGCTCGAATTGTCGTTGGGAGGACAGTCGCGCGTGCCAGGCGACCGACCATTCGACGGTGCTTTCGAGGTCGTTGCATTGTCTGACGGACACCTGCGCTATGACGGCCCGATGATGAACGGCATGCAGGCCGAACTCGGCCCCGTGGCGTGTCTGCGCGTCGATGACGTGCTGATCGCGGTAAGTTCGAGCAAAGCGCAAATGCTCGACCGCAATCTGTATCGCGTGGCTGGCATTCAGCCCGAGGACATGAAGATTCTCGTCAACAAGAGTTCGGTGCATTTCCGGGCGGATTTCGAGCCGATCGCCGAGGCGATTCTCGTGGCAAAGGCGCCCGGCCCGATGACGGCGGATCCCGCCGATCTGCCATGGACGCGGCTCGCGCCCGGCATCCGCATGAGTCCCGGTGGAGAAGCCTTTGCCGGTTAGCGAAGTGCGGGCACAACTACGCGTGTCGATGTTGGCTTCCCCGCGCCGTGTGTCTTCACGTCATTCCGTAAGGTCCCACAGCATACCGGCCCCGCTATTGCAACAGAACAGCGCCGGCTTTACGCATCGCTTGTCTACGCCGCGGCGCGCGTAAGCGCCCGCCGTTTTGCAAGGGTCTCGTAAAGAGCGCGTACGCCGAATCGCCAAGGCGCGATTTCGGTTGACAACTGCACGGTGTTGACAAGTGCGCCGAGCTCCGGTGTTGCAATCGTAACCTTGTCCCCGAGGTGATGCGTGAAGCCGCTGCCCGGAGCATGCCGGTCTTCAATTGGAGAGAACATCGTGCCGAGGAACAGCATGAAGCCGTCTGGATACTGGTGATGCGGCCCGGCCGTCTGGGCGACAAGTTCCTCTGGATCGCGGCTGATCTCGCGCATGTGGCTCACGCCGTCGAGAATAAATCCGTCGTCAGCGCCTTCTATCCTGAGCGACACGCTGGCCGCCCGGACCGAGTCCATGGTGAAGCGTTCATCGAACAACCGAATAAAAGGACCAATCGCGCACGAGCCGTTGTTGTCTTTCGCTTTGCCGAGCAGCAACGCACTGCGGCCCTCAATGTCGCGGAGATTGACGTCGTTGCCGAGGGTCGCGCCGACGATCGTTCCGCGGCTGTTTACCGCCAGCACAATTTCTGGCTCGGGATTGTTCCAGCGGGACGCTGGGTGCAGCCCAACATCCGCGCCGTAGCCGACCGCCGACATCGGTTGAGACTTGGTGAACACCTCTGCGTCCGGGCCAATGCCGACCTCCATGTATTGCGACCACGCGCCGCGCCGTTCCAGTTCCCGCTTCAGACAGTCGGCAGCTGCCGTGCCGGGGCGAATCCTGGAGAGATCAGTGCCGGTCAGTCGCGCGATTGTCGCCCGGACCGTGTCGGCTTGAGTCGCGTCGCCGTTAGCCTGTTCTTCAATGACCCGTTCGAGCAGGCTCACGGCAAAAGTCACGCCGCATGCCTTGATGGCCTGAAGATCGCACGGCGCCAGCAATGCGCGGGCGATGTTCTCGACGGGACCGAGCGCCTCGCCCTCGACATGATGCGCAAACTCGACGAGGTCCACGCGCTCGAACAGATCGGAGGTCGTCGGCGCCGACGCCGTGATGTCGAAGACCTGACCGGCACGAACAACGACGACCGACGGCCCGTCTATCGGCGCTTTTCGCCAGATGCGTCCGACCAGCAGAGCGTCGGGCAGGTCAGCAGGTACGAAATGCGGAAGATCGTTCGAAGTCATGGAGGCCTTGGCTAGCGAGAGTTGGGAACCGAGAGGGAGGTGCGCTTCAAGCGAGCGATACCCGTTGCGTATCGGCTGGCCGAAGCCTGCCTGGCAGCATCACGCGACACAGCGCTTCGGCGAAGAAGAAATCGCCGAACATCGTCGCGCCATCGACGCCTTCATTGTGCGGCCTGGAATAGCAGGAATTCCTCAAAAGTCCGCGCTGCGCCGGTTCGTAGGCGAACTCGTCACGACATAGAGCTTCGAGCATCGCGATTCCATGTTCGCGCCAGCGAACCGCATCAGCCGGGTCGGGATGCAGACGGCCCATTTCGATCAGCGCTGACGCCATGACCGCTGCGGCAGCAGTGTCCTTGATTTGCGCGTCCGCGCCGGTGGCGTCGAAATCCCACGGTGGGACCTGAGCTCCATCGAGCCGGCGCAGATAGTACCCCGCTAGCCGGCCGGCAAGGTCCAGCCAGCTGCGCTTGCCCGTTTCACGCGCGGTGTTCACGTAGCCATAGACGGCCCACGCCTGGCCCCGGCTCCACGCCGATTCGTCGAATGCGCCTTGAAACGTGTAGCCGCGCTTGCGCGCACCGGTTCTCACGTCGTACTCGACCGCGTGATAAGTCGAATCGTCGGGACGGATAAACGCGTTGGCGGTCATGACGGCGTGCGCTTCGGCGGCGAGGCGATAACTGCCGTCCCCGGAATGATTCGCCGCCCAATAAAGCAACGATAGATTCGCCATCGTGTCGATAGCCGAGGCGCTGCGTCCGCGCGGATCGTCGAGCGGGCCCCAGGAAGCGAGGTAGGCGCCGCTGCGCGTGGTGACAAGACGCGCGCGCAGTTTGTCCGCGGCTTCCATTGCAATTTGCGCGTACCAGGAGTCGCCGGTGATGTCGTAGCCGGGCACGGCACTGCTGTCGAAGATAAAGCCGATGTCGTGCGTGTTGCGGTCCTGTGCGCGCTGCGCGACGAGACGCATGCGCTCGCGGGCCCACGAGAGGTATTTGTCCTTGCCCGTGTGCAAATACGAAGTCAGCAACAGTCCGACCCAAAACCCGCAAAACCAGTTGCCGTGGCTCCACGCTGAGCCGTTGTAGCCTGCCGACAGCGACGCCGGCAGCAGCACCCATTTTCCACCGGGCGCTGTTAGCTGAGGGAATTCGACGCCGAGCGTCGGCTCGTCCTCTGCAACTTTGGTCGCAATGCGATCGAGGATATTGGTGAAGAGAGCGGACCGCTCAGAGGACAGTCCTTGGTCTTTGTACGAAGCATTCACGCCTTTGTCTCCTGATAACTTTCGTGTTTCCCGAGTGACGGGGGCACACAAATTCTAGGAGTGCGGCGGTTCCAGCGGTTAGGACGAAGCGCGGCTTATATAGGACTTTCCTACGTCGCACCCGGACGCCTATCGTCCCACTGCTTCAAATGCTCAGTTTCTCGAGGCTGCGACGGAAGTCGATTGGCGAGCGGCCCGTGTGCTTGCGAAAACATCGGCTAAAGTAGGCTGGGTCGTCGAAGGCAAGCTGTGTGGCGATCTCCGCCACATTGACCTCGGAATGTAGCAAAAGACGCTTCGCTTCCAGCATAACGCGTTCACGAATCAGCTTGGCCGCGGTGCTGCCGAGCGCCTGGCGGGTTGCATCGTTCAGCGCGCGCTCTGTGACGTTCAGCAGGCATGCGTAGCGAGCGACGTCGTGGACCGTAGCGAAATGTTTTTCCAGCAGGCTTTTGAAGCGTCGCGACAACAGCACGCTACGCGATGAATTGACATCGGTCACGGCCTCGCCGCCCAGGCGCGCGGACTTGATGAGCAGAACGCGCAGATACGACCAGATCACGTCCTCGTAGCCTGCCTCTTCGCCTCGATATTCCGCATCGATTCCATCCAGCACACGATGAAGGTCCTGAGCTTGCGCGTCGCTCATATAAACCGTGTTTGGAATTCGCTCGAAATCGTAGACCGGAATCTCGGTCTGCGAATGGCGGTTCTGCACTTTGAAGGCGAAAAATTCGGACGAGAAACTGATTGCGTGCCCGACGGTGTCTTCGGACAACACGAAATCGTGGATCTGGCCGGGCGCCATGAAGAACAGCGTATTGGGCCGCACCTCGTAGCGAATCGAGTCGATGATGTGATGACCGCTGCCCGACACGACCCAGACGATGTGATAGAACTCGTGCCGATGAGGATACGGCAACGTCGATTTCATATCTTCAAGGGGCGCGAAATGAAAGTCGATCGACTTGATTCGCGACCCGTACTCATAGTTGGCGATCTTGAAGACCGGCAACTGACAATTGCAACCGCTAAGCATTTAATTTGTCTCCTGCATCCAGCTCGCTGCCTAGCTAATCAAGCGTGCTGTTTCTCCTTCTCCGGTTCAGCATAGAACATAGTGTAATTCTAATTAGCAAAGCGGCCTCACGGCTGTTGTCGAAAACCCGCACAGGTGTGGCCTGGCCTGTTGATCGTCAGATCATTGGAAACGCAATTCCTTCAGAGCCGACAGTCCGGTCAGCACTGGCTTGCCGTCCTGGTTGCGAACCATGGTGTCCATCACGAGAATGCGCTTGGCGGGTTTCTTCTCGACTACGGTCACATGGATCCTGATTGTATCGCCGATAAAGACGGGGCCGAGAAAGCGCAACTCCTGGCCGACGTAGACGAAGCCGGGACCGGTCAACCCGGTATGGGTCGTCGATACCAATGCCGCGGTCAGGAGGCCGTGTGCGACGCGCTGGCCGAATGGCGTGCGCGCCGCGAAGTGCTGATCCATGTGCAAGGGGTTCAGGTCGCCCGACAGATGGCCGAAGGCGTTCACGTCACTTTCCGCGACGGTATGCACGAGCACCTGAGAGCGGCCAATCTGGATATCGTCAAAGCGCAACATCTCGTGGCACTGGTTCAGATGAGTGTTCATGAGGTTCTCCGCCCGGTCAGCGCCGCACCCGCTTCGACCAGCGTATCGATTTCGTCCGGCTCGTAGCCCAGTTCAGCGAGCACCTCGCGGGTATGTTCGCCTTGCCGCGGCGGCTGACGGGTGAGCGGCGGTGCCGTGCCGTCGTATCGGACTGGATGCGCGAGCAAACGAATCGGCCCGGCCTGCGGATGGTCGACCTCCATGATGATGCGGTTGTGCGCTACTTGCGGATCGGCCTCGACCTGATCGTAGTCGTTCACCGGCGCGTACCAGATGTCGTGCTCGTCGAAGCTCGTCATCCAGTCGGCCGTCGTGCGCGTGGTCAGCGCGTCGTAAACAATGCGGTTCAATTCGTCGCGGCGGCGCACGTTGTCCTTCGGGTGCGAGAACGCGGCCAGCAAGGGCTGGGACAAGGCCGCCGCCAGCTTCTCGGTCGGCGTGAGCGAAACGGCGATCCAGCCGTCGAGAGTCCGGTAAACCCCGTAGGGCGACGGATGGAACCGGCTGCCGGTCGGCGGGCTCGTGCGCGGCCACAATGGTCCCTTGTTCAGGTAATAAGTGAACGGCTCGATCTGAAGATCGAGCGCCGCGTTGAGCAGGTTGCTTTCGACCAGCGTGCCTTTACCGGTCCGTTCGCGCGCCTGCAAAGCCGCGACGACGCCGAAGGCTGCCAACGCCGCCGCGTGCTGGTCGACGATCGCGGATCCGACTGGCGTGGGCGGGGAATCGGCCTCGCCGGAGAGCATCGTCATGCCGCTGATGGCCTGTAGCAACAGGTCCTGCCCCGGCCGCTTGAGATACGGTCCCGATGACCCATAGCCGGTGCACGAACAGTACACGAGCCGCGGGTTGACCTCCCGGACATCGTCGTAACCGAACCCCATGCGCTGCAGGACGCCGGGCCGGTAGTTTTCGATCAGCACATCGGCTTCCTTGATCAGCCGCCAGACGATCTCTCTCGCGCGCTCGTCGCGCAGATCCAGCGAGATGCTGCGCTGATTGCGGTTGCCGAGCAAAAAAAACATGCTCACACCTTCGACATACGCATCGAAGCCGGTCCAACTGCGTTCGAACGCGCCGCCCGGCGGTTCGATCTTGATCACGTCGGCGCCGACGTCGGCCAACATCTGCACGGCCGCGGGGCCCTGCAAAAAGTGAGTAAAACTTAACACCTTGATACCTTCCAGCATGACTTGTCTCCTGCCTCGCGTGTCCGTACGTGTTTGGCTGATGGCTCAGGCAAGCAGGTTTCGCGAGATGATCATTCTCTGAATCTCCGAGGTGCCCTCGACGATCTCCAGCACCTTGGCGTCGCCGAATGCGCGCGACACCGGGTACTCGCTCATCACGCCGTAGCCGCCATGTATCTGCAACGCCTGATGAGCCGCCTCCATCGCGCGCTCGGTGGCGAAGAGCTTGGCCATCGACGCCTGCTGATCGAAGCGAACGCCTGCATCTTTCAGCGCGGCGGCATCGTAAAGCATGAGTCGCGCGGCGTGCGCGTGGGCTGCCATGTCGGCGATCTTGAACTGCAGCGACTGGAACTCGGCGATCGGCTTGCCGAATGCGCGCCGCTCCTTCATATAAGCGATCGACCGGTCCAGCGAACCTTGCAGGATGCCCAGCGCGAGCGCGCCGATCAGGATTCGGCCCGTGCTGATCTGCGCAAGCGTCTGTCGCAAGCCTGCACCGCGTTCGCCCAGCAGGTTGGCGGCCGGGATCGTGCAGCGCTCGAAGAACAGCTCGTAGGTGCTCGATGCGCGCCAGCCGATTTTGCGCAATTTGCGTCCGTAGCTGAAACCGGGAGTGCCATTGGGTACGATGAAGTTGGAAATTTCCTTGCGACCGTCGGGGCGCGTGCCCGTTACCGCGGCGATGACGACCGGTCCGGTCACTTCCGTGCCGGAATTGCTAATGAAGGTCTTTGATCCATCGATGATCCATTGGCCGCCTTCCAGCGTCGCACGCGTCGCGATGTTGGCGGCATCGGAGCCCGCGTTGGGCTCCGATAATCCGATCGCGCCCACCTTGCGGCCGTCGAGAATAGGGCGCAAATAGCGGTCCTTTTGCTCATCCGTGCCATAGTTGGAGAGCAGGCTCGCGACCGTCGAATTGGCCATGAGCGAGTTGGCGATCGCGCAATCTACCCGTGCGAGTTCTTCTAACACGATCACATAGGAAAGCCATTCGCCACCGCCGCCGCCCCAACTCTCCGGATAGGGCAGGCCAGCGAAGCCGAGTTCGCCGGCACGCTTCCAGATGTCGTAAGGAAAGGCTTCCGCTTCCCAAAGCTCTTCCGAGACAGGAGCGATTTCGTTTTCCGCGAAACGGCGCACGGCGTCGCGTATCGCGGTGTGTTGTTCGTTTAACCAATGCGGCATGTTCGACTCTGTGAAAAAGCGGGAGATGGGTTGAATCCGGGGCGCTGGGTTACAGCACCTTCAGATAGGTATCGCCAGATGCGACCACCGTGCCGTCCTGGCGCGTGACTTCTGCCCGGAACACGCACACATTGCGATCGTCGTTCTTCTCGCGCAGCGTGAGCCGGGCAGTGACCGTGTCGCCGATGAATACCGGCGCGTTGAACGTGATGTCGTAGCGGTAAGAAACAGCGCCGGGGCTCGGCGCCTTTTGCGCCATATAGCCCATCACAGTCGACAGGAATCCGACAGACAGACAGCCTTGCGCAATGCGCTTCTCGAAGCGCGTGGTTTTGGCGAATTCCTCATTCACATGCACGGCATAGAAATCGCCGACGATCCCGGCGAAGCCGTAGATATCGAATTCAGTTACGGTCTTGGCGAAATCGGCAGTGTCGCCGACCGCGTAGCAATCCATGTGCGGGCGTTTGGCCATTGTGGTCGTGGAAGTGGTTGTCGGTTGTGGAGCCGGCCTTTTCTTTGCGGATTGGGCCCGGCAGGCGTGACTCAAATTTAATGAGTGCGCGTTGCGGACCGTTAGGACGGTTTGGGCGAATGCTTGGACTTTTTTGACTGCATGCGAGCAGTGATTGCAGTCTTCGGCCGGCCCGCAAGCGGCCCGCAGATTGACCGCTGTCAGCCATTAGTCGATACCACCGGGGGTTTTCCCCCGTCTGTGCCGGATGGACTTCCACGCAGTCTGTAAAACGCCTGCTATCGAAGACGCCGTAAAAAAGTACAAGAAATCGGGCGCCCGGTCCTAACGCCCGTTGGGTGCGCTCACGAATACTTGGAACGCCTGCAGACGGATCTACCTGACGCAGCGCGAAGACTACATTCCAGTACGGAAGGAGACGAGATGAAATCATTCTTTAGCGCGCGCCGCGCATGGCGCGCCATGATGGTGGGTACGCTGCTCGCAGCAGGCGTCGTTGTCGCAAGCAGTGCCCGTGCCGACGACCCCATCGTCATGAAGCTAGGCCATACCCTCGCGCCGAACAACCACTATCAGCTGACTGCCCAGGTGTTTGCAAAGGAGGTCGCGCAGCGAACCCACGGTAAGGTGAAGATCGAGGTCTTCCCGCAGTCACAGCTCGGCGGCGAAGTGCAGATGGCGCAAGCGCTGCGCACCGGCACGCAGGAGCTCATGATTTCCGCACAGGCACCGATCGGAAACACGATCAAGCAGTGGCAGATCTTCGATACGCCTTATCTGTTTAGCAGCATCGACGACGCGAACCGAGTTCTGCAAGGACCGGTCGGCCGCAAGTTCCTCGACATGATGCCGGCGGCCAACATGATCGGCCTGACGTGGCTGTCGGTGGGCGAACGCAATCTGTTCACGGCTAAAAGGCCCGTCACCTCGCTCGATGACATGAAGGATATGAAAGTGCGAGTGATGCAGAGTCGCGGCTATATTGCGGGCTATAAGGCACTCGGCGCGAACCCCACGCCGCTGCCTTATAACCAGTTATTTCTAGCGCTTTCGCAAGGCCTCGTCGACGGCGGCGATACGTCACCGGAGCAGTTCATCCAGGACAAATTCTCCGATGTCGCGAAGCATTACTACCTGACCCATGTGAACTACTTGCCCGTGGTGCTGGCAATGAGCAAGAGTGCCTGGACGCGTCTTTCGCCTGACGAGCAGAAGGCGTTCCAGGCCGCTGCCGCCGTCGCCGCGGACTACGACATGAAAGAGTACAAGCACGAGTACGACGACGCGCTTGCAACGATGAAGAAGAATGGCATTCAGGTGACCGAGATAAACACGGCGCCGTGGGCCGCCACGACCGAAAAGGCGCGCCAGAGCCTGCTCAGCGACATTCCCGATGGCCAAGCGCTTTACCAGGAAATCAAGGCGGCCGACAAGTCCGCTGTCGCTTCGAAATGAAGGGAGAGTGCGATGGAAAAGCTTGCCCGTAATCTCCTGTTTATCGACGACCTGGTCCTGAAGATCACGCTGTTCCTATGCGGTGCGCTGCTGCTCACGATGGTGTGCATCGCAGGCCTCGGGGTGGTCTTTCGCTTCATCCTGCACGACTCGCTGTCGTGGTCTGACGAGCTCGCGGCTTATCTGTTCGTGTGGCTCACGTGCCTCGGTGCGGCGGCGGGAGCCAAGCTGCGGGTTCATCCGGAGGTGCGGGTACTGGCCGACCGTTGTCCGCCCGTCTTCGCGCAGACACTGGCGGACCTCACGGACTGCGTAGTCCTCGCGCTCGGCGTGGTGTTCGTTATGTACGGCGGCGACATGCTCGAACTGATGGGCACGGAAACCGCGACCTCTCTGCCGTTCTCCATGGTCTACCCGTATCTCTCGATTCCCGTGTGCGGTGCGTTGCTGGTGTTTCATTCCGCCGTGCGAATCGCGGTTTCCCATCTCGCGCCCGGCGCGCAAACGAGGCCGTCTCTGTTGCAGGGCGTCTCCGAACATATTTGAGGTGAATCAACATGTGGGCACTCGCTCTAGGCGCCGGGTTCCTCGGCTTGGGTGTACCGGTGGCCATTTGCATCGGCATTGCGGCGACGATTGCATTGACGCTGAATGGAACCCCGCTGCTGGTGATTCCGCAGCAACTGTTTTCGAACCTGAATAACGTCGGCCTGCTGGCCATCCCGTTCTTCATGTTGACCGGCGCAATCATGGATGCGGGCGGCGTCTCGCGCCGGATCATCGACTTTTCGCAGGCGCTTGTCGGGTTCATGCGCGGCGGAATCGGGCAGGTGACGATCGTTGCGAGCATGTTCTTCGCCGACCTGTCCGGTTCGGCGACTGCGGATACCGCAGCGATCGGCTCGGTCATGATCCCCGGGATGGTCAAGCAGGGATACTCACGCGCGTTCGCAGTAGCGCTGCAGTCGGCGGCGGGCTCACTCGGATTGCTGTCGCCCGTGTCGATGAGCATGCTGGTGTACGCCTACACCGCCAACGTTTCGGTAGGGACGATGTTCGTCGCGGGAATCGTGCCGATGCTGCTGGTGGTCGTTTCCTTCATGCTCGTCAACTACGTGACTGCCGTGCGCCAGAACTATACGGCGGTCGAAGCGTTCTCGGCCAAGCGGCTGTGGACCACGTTCAGACAGGCGATCTGGGCGTTGCTGACGCCCGTGATCATTCTGGGCGGCATCCTCGGCGGCGTCTTCACGCCGGTTGAAGCAGGCGTCGTCGCGGCGCTCTATGTGACGCTGGTGAGCGCCTTCATCTTCAAGTCGCTCAAGCTGTCGCAGTTCAGCGAAATACTCACACGCACGGCCATCAATACCACGCGGGTGTCGTTTCTTCTCGGCCTCGCGTTCGTGCTTGGCCGCTATCTGATCGAGGCGCAAATTCCGTTACACGTCGCCAACAGCTTCCTGGCCGTGACGACCAGCGCGTTCGTATTGCTGATCCTGATCAATCTCTTCCTGCTGGCAGCCCATACCGTACTGGAAACGATCTCCAGTATCGCGGTAGTGATCCCCGTGTTCCTGCCGCTCGTCGTGCAGATGCATATCGACCCGGTGGTGTTCGGCGTCATCGTACTGGTCAACTCGGCCATCGGCATCAACCTGCCGCCGATCGGCTTTTGCCTCTTTACGGCTGCGTCCATCGGCGGCGTGTCGGTCGAAAAAGCGACTCGGGCGATCCTGCCGTTCATCTTCGCGCTGGCGGTCGACTTGCTGCTGATCATCGTCTTCCCGCATATCCCGCGCTTCCTGCCGAACCTGCTGGCCATCAAATAACCCGACAACGATGGGCCGCTGGCTGCGCGCCACTGGCCCTATCTCTATGACTCCGTATGCGTCGACTGTTCGCACGCGAAAAGCGATCGGACTACCGAGAGGCTCATCATGAACACGACTCACATCGAGCGAAGCGGGGCGGCGCCGGTCCCGCTGGCCGCATTCGACGACCTGCAGTACATCAAGCTCGAACAACCCATTGGCTTCGTCTGGTTGATCACGTTGAATCATCACGACAAGCGCAATGCGCTCTGTATACCGCTGCTGGTGGAACTGGCGCGCGTGCTCGCGGCCGCGGAAGCCAGCGACGAAGTCAGGGCTGTCGTGCTCACCGGCGGGGAGCGTTTCTTCAGCGCCGGTGCGGATATTGCCGACATGGCGGCACGCGGCGTCGCAGGGTATGCGGACCCGGTGCGCCTCGCGAGCTGGAAGGCGATTGAAGCCTTTCCGAAGCCGCTGATCGCCGCGGTCAACGGCTTTGCCATCGGTGGTGGCCACGAGCTGGTGATGCTGGCCGATATCGTCATCGCGGCGGACGACGCTAGCTTCTCCCAGCGGGAGATCGTCATCGGCGCACTCCCGGGCGATGGCGCGACGCAGCGCCTGCCGCGCGTGCTCGGCAAGACACTGGCGATGAAACTGGTGCTCACCGGCGAGCCGCTGACGGCAGCCGATGCCGAGCGCCACGGACTCGTGACCGAGGTCGTCGCGCCGGCGCGCAGCATCGCGCGCGCTGTTGAACTCGCGTCGCTGATCGCCGCCCGCGCGCCGCTCGCGGTCCGACTGGCCAAGCGCGCCGTGCTCGATTCGTTCGAAACCAACCTTCAGCAAGGCCTGAAGTGCGAGCATCAGGCAAATCTCGACGTGTTCAAGACCGAGGATCGCGCCGAAGGCCATCGCGCATTCGTCGAAAAGCGACCGCCGCATTTCAAGGGTCGCTGATCACTGGTGCGTCGCGCATGCGCCTCTCGACAGCGATCGGCAACGTTGCCGTGGTTTTGACCGGGATCGATGCAGGTATCCACGCCGCGGTCTTGCGGATGTTCCGGCTAACGCGGAGTTCAGTAGGGTTCTGGTCAGTCTCACCGGATAGCCGGACCCACGACGTAACGGAGATCATATGAACGGGCTGAATGGTATCCGCATTCTCAGCTTCAATCATTTTCTGATGGGCCCTTTGGGCGTGCAGCACCTCGCCGATTGCGGGGCCGACGTCATCTCGGTTGAACCTGTCGACGGCGCGTTTCAGCGCAAGTGGGGCGGCGCGAACCGCGCCATCGATGGACAGACAATGCTGCTTCTGATGGGTAATCGCAATAAGCGCAGTCTGGCGCTCAATCTCAAGGACCCGCGGGCGATCGACATCATCATGAGCTTGCTGCCTGAAATCGACGTGGTCGCCGAGAATTACCGTCCCGGTGTGATGGAACAGCTGGGGTTGGGTTACGAGGCACTCAAGGCAGTCAAGCCGGACATCATCTATGCGTCCGGCTCTGGATTCGGTCCGGATGGACCGTATGCCAGCCGGCCGGGACAGGACCTGATCATCCAGGCAATGTCGGGTATCGCGACAATCACCGGAACCGTGCAGGACGGTCCGCGCGCGGTGGGCGTGTCGGTCGTCGATCATCACGGCGCCGCGCTGTATGCGAACGGCATCCTGACGGCACTGCTCAACCGCGAGCGTACGGGTCAGGGCTGCCGGGTCGACGTAAGCCTGCTGGCGGCTGCGCTCGATCTGCAACAGGAGTCTCTCACCTGTTTCCTGAACGGCGACGGCCGTGACGACGTGCGACAGGCGGGGCGTGTATCAGGTTGGTACTTCCCCGCACCGTACGGCATCTATGCGACTGCCGACGGTTTCATCGCACTGTCGCTAAGTCCTCTCGACATCATTTATCAGATCCTCGAGATCCCCGAAAACGAGTGGATTCCCACGAAGCGGGCATTCGACGCGCAGCAGGAAATCTCCGCCTTGCTCGGGCGCCGGCTTGCGCAGCACACGACGGCGCACTGGTTGCCGCTGTTCGAGCGGCATCATGTCTGGCACGCGAGCGTCAACGATTATGCGCAGGTCGTCGCCGATCCGCAGGTGCGCCACTTGAAGAGCTTCGAGACGGTCGAAGGGGCATCAGGTAGCCCAGTGACGCTCGTGAATCATCCTGTGCGCTACGACGGGAGCGCGCCGGCCATTCGCACGCCGCCGCCGCGATTGGGCGCGCATACGATCGACATCCTGTCAGAGGCGGGAATGAACCGGCCGATGATCGACTCGCTGCTGGCGGACGGCGTAATCGGCGTTGCTGAGGACGCCCGAGCCGTTGCGGCGGACCCGGCGAAAAGCGGAGTGGCGTGAAGCGGTGATCTAGCGATCCATGCGGCGAGTGTGCGGTACTCGTCGATGAAAACAGGGGAAGCAGGCATGAGTGACAGATACAGGGAAGTCAGTACGGATGTGCTGGTCGTTGGCAGCGGTGGCGCTGCGCTGCGGGCAGCGCTCGAGGCTGAGTCCAGCGGCGCTGATGTGCTGGTCGTGATCAAAGGAGAGTTTCGCAAAAGCGGCGCGACGTTTCATAGCGTAGCTGAAGTGGGGGCCTTCAACGTGCCGGACGGAGCAGGCGATCCCAGCGATAATCCAGATGTTTTTCTCGCCGATATCCTGCATGCCGCTCAAGGCATGGCCGACCCGCGCTTGAGCGCGATTCTCGCGAACGAAGCGCACGACTCCCTGCGCTACCTCGAACAGTACGGCGTAAAGTTTGAGCGCGAGGATGACCACTACCTGGTTTTTCGCGCGTGCTTTTCTTCCAGGCCGCGCTCACATGTGATTCATGAGCACTTCAAACCCATCGTGAAATCGCTGGGCACCGAAGCGTCCCGGCGTGGCATCAAGGTCATGGACCGGTTGATGATCGTCGACCTGCTTTCGCAGGACGGCGAATGTCTCGGCGCATACGCGATCGATTCCGATGGAAACCCGCTGCTGATCCGTGCCAAGTCGACGATTCTTACCACTGGCGGCGCAAGTCAGCTGTTCGCCCAAAACCTGTACCCATCCGACATTACCGGCGACGGCTATGCAATGGCTTATCGCGCGGGCGCGAGACTGGTCAACATGGAGTTCATGCAGGCCGGTGTGAGCGTGCTGACGCCTTTCGTCAACCTGTTTGGCAACTACCTGTGGGACGCGCAGCCGAATCTCACCGACCGCGATGGCAGGGCCTTCGTACCTGACTATCTGCCGGCCGGGCTCGCTCAGGCTGATGTCATTCGGCAAAAAGAGCGGCACTTTCCGTTCAGCTCGAGCGACATCTCGCGCTACGTCGAAATTTCGATTCAGAAGGCACTCAACGATGGTCGCGGCACGGCTGAAGGCGGGGTGTTCCTCGACTTCGCCGGGTGCAATTTCGAATCGATACTGGCTGACAAAAGCCGAAGCATCGCAAGGATGTGGCCGCTCACCTGCCAATGGTATAAGGAGCACGGCGTCGACCTGTACCGGGACAGAGTGCAGATCACCTGTTCCGCCCATGCGATCAACGGCGGTTTATATATCGACGAGAACGCGCAGTCCAATCTGAAGGGTCTGTTCGCCGCGGGCGAGGTGGCAGCGGGTCCACATGGCGCCGACCGTCTCGGCGGCAATATGGCCGTTACCTGCCAGGTCTTCGGCCGCCGGGCGGGCCTCGCCGCGGCCGAACGCGCCAAAAAGATGACGCACCGCGCGATAACCGGGGCCTTGGACGACAACCGCACGGTCGCCTCGCAATTCCGCCGAAATGGCAGGCACACGCTGGACGAACTGAAAGCACGGATTCAGCAGTGTGCAAACCGGTATTTGCTGATCGTGCGCGAGGAAGCCGGGCTCCATACCTTCAGGCGTGTCTGCAGGGAGACGCGAAACCAGTTGTTTCAGGACACGGTGATCGGCACGCCGGCTGAACTCATGCGGGGCATCGAATTGGCGAACTTGATCCAGGTGGGTGAATTGATGGCTTCGGCATCGCTTGTCAGGCGCGAGAGCCGGGGTGGTCATTACCGCGAAGACTTTCCCGAGCGCAACGCGGACTTCGCCTGCAACATATTCCTCGAGCGGAACGTGCCTGAAGGTCTGTGGTTAGGGCGGCTGGCGGATCTGTCGTCGTGAGTCGGTGGCTCGGCGATCTACGACGTGCCTGTGGGCGAGGTGTGGCCAATCGACAGGATCCTGTCGCTGAAGGAGAAGATAGAGGCTCACGGGCTGACACTGGAAGTGATCGAAAGCGTGCCGGTGCACGAGGACATCAAGCTCGGCAAACCGACGCGCGACAGGCTCATCGCCAACTATGGCGAGACCTGGCGTAACCTCAGTTCCTGCGGCGTGAAGGTGGTCTGCTACAACTCCATGCCGGTTTTCGACTGGACCCGCACCTCGGTCGGCCGTCCGGCTGTGCGCGAAGCGCTGCAAACCCTGCAGCGCTCCGGCATCGTCGAGATCGTGCACGGCGAGCGCGCCCGCGTCGTGGTGCCCACCGCGGATCGTCTGATCGGGCAACTTGCGGGCGGGGCGATGCATCTGCTGCGCA
>NZ_CAJHCR010000020.1 GCF_904848585.1 Paraburkholderia kirstenboschensis | reverse complement strand
CCCGGCGACGTCAAACTGATCAAAGGCGCAGGCAGTCGATACGGCGGCAGGCCGCCCCGTCTAATTCCCGCTCAACAAACCGAACAAGGTGCATTATGAAGTCAACGCCTTGGTCTTGGCGCGATACGGGCGACACGCCTTCGGCGTGAAGCCGTAGGTCTCAGCCAGCGCAAGCAGCTGTGGGTTCCAGCTATGCTCGCCTTCGCCGAATGCATCGCGCTCGATGACCACCGACTTCGCGTTGTCAAACAGCACATGCTCCGGCGTGCCGCCGAAGTAGACGAGCGCCTCACGTAGGCATTCGCACAATGTCGCGGCATCCTCACGCGCGGTGAACCGCACGAAGCTCGCGCGGCTGTAACCCATCGTCGCGACCAGCGCGAGCAATGGCTCGCGTCCTCGCCGGATAACCGTGAAATCGGCTTGCATCTGCTTGCCGGGCGCGGTCTCGAAGCGCACCACTGGCTCGGCTTCAGAACGCTTAGACACCGGCGAGATTGAGGCCGAAAGGCCACGATTCGGCGCGAGGAGCCGGGTGCATCCCGCGAGACCGAGGCGTCACGTCAGGACGCGAACAACGTCGAGTTTCTACTGAGACGGGCGCATGACGGAAACGGACACGACGCCGGTAAATATTGGAAACTGACGCTTCGCGTTGTGCGGCGGCTCGTCGGTGCTTTCCGGCGCTGCGCTATATAAAGCCCCACTATTTTCGTTGGGAAGGCACGTCGAATTGCTGCGTTGTCTGGCGGACAGCGACAAACATGACTCTGCGATTCAAGGCGCGCTTCCGAATCGGATGACCCGCTCGCGCCGCCTTCATGGGCGTACAGTCCCCGACGCTCGCGTTCAGGCGCCAGCCTCGAGCGTTACGCCGGCACCGCGAATCACCTGCAGATAAGCGACGGTATCGCCGACCGCAGCAGTTGCCCCCTCTGCGAGCCTGCGCACGCGCGTTGACTTTTCGGCGCTCGCCATCATCGATTCAAGTGCGTCCGCATGCGCGAATCCGTGGGCAGTGGCCGCGCCGAGCACGGCGTCCAGAATGCGCCGGGCGGCCATGCGGGCGTCGATCGACGCGGCGGAAGCCCGGTACGTTAAAAAGCCCGCCATCAGCAGAAACTCGGCAGGGCTGATATAGCGGCCATTGCCAACCGGCACTCCGTCCTCGTTGCAACGATCCAGCCCCATGTATCGCCTCCCACTCTGAGACACTGGGCGCCGTGAACCCACGCACCGTGTCATTACCGTGAGGGATCCACCGTAATCCCGGTTGCCGCGCGCGACGCTGCACGCCGCGTAGAGAAGATCACTCTGCTGAACCGCGCCTCGGTGGAAAGCACAGTCAGGAAAATATAGTACAAAGAATCGCTCCTACCAAAGATCGTGATCCGTTTGTCGTTAGGTATTAGCACCTAGCGTTCGAAAGTGATGTTCCTGTCATGAGCGGCGGGCCGATAGTCCCTCTTTTTCGCCGTGAAGAGACCGCAAGTCGTAGTATTCTTGATCCGCCGCTTGCTCTCCGTTCAGAACGACTGCCTCTCCAACGCGCGTCATCTGTCCTGCGGCTAAAAAAGGATGCTGACGTGGCCCCACGCGTCCCGATAGATGCAAAGCAGAGGGCTACATCGTGAGCCGCCCCACGCAACATTGTCATTGCTTTGAAGGCTTCGAATAGTTCGTGAACATCGCCATGCATGGCGAGTCCCTGCCAGCCAATTGATCTGGCCTGCATGGACGATCTTCCTTGAGGGAATTCATGAAAACATTGTTTCTGCAAGCGCCTTCTTATGAAGGCTTTGATGGCGGCGCAGGTTCCCGCTTCCAGACGAAGCGTGAGATCAAATCGTTCTGGTATCCGACGTGGCTGGTGCAACCCGCTGCGCTGGTGGAGGGAAGCCGTGTGGTGGATGCCCCCGCCGATGATCTGTCTCTCGAAGCGACGCTCGACATTGCGCAGGAATACGAACTTGTCATCATCCATACGAGTTCACCGTCGTTCCA
This sequence comes from Paraburkholderia kirstenboschensis, assembly GCF_904848585.1. Taxonomy (GTDB): domain Bacteria; phylum Pseudomonadota; class Gammaproteobacteria; order Burkholderiales; family Burkholderiaceae; genus Paraburkholderia; species Paraburkholderia kirstenboschensis. Next base: position 120,561 of record NZ_CAJHCR010000020.1, on the reverse strand, counting down.
GAGCGACATTCAATTCGCAGACCATTTGAAGCGGCGCAAACCGGGGATCCTTGTCGGGATGATCGGCGCCAAAGTTGCCGTCGACCCTTTCGGTTCGCTTGCTGCTGGCGATGCACTCGATTTTGTATGTCGCGAAGAATTCGATTTCACATGTCGCGAAATTGCGCAGGGACTTTCGTTCGAATCAATTCTCGGCCTCAGCTACCGCCTGCCCGATGGCCGAATCATGCACAATGACCCCCGGCCCGTCCTTGAAGACATGGACCAGTTGCCGTTCGTTTCGCCCATCTATAAGCGCGATCTGACGCCCGATCATTACTTCAGCGGTTACCTGAAGCATCCTTATCTGTCCCTCTATACCGGGCGCGGCTGCAAATCCAGATGCACCTTCTGCCTCTGGCCGCATACGGTCGGCGGCCATCGGTATCGCACGCGCTCGGTCGAAAACGTCCTCCAGGAAGTGAAATGGATCAGGGACAACATGCCCGAGATCAAGGAGATAATGTTCGACGACGACACCTTCACGGATCTCAGACCGAGAGCCGAAGAGATCGCTCGCGGACTTGGCAGGTTAGGTGTGACGTGGTCCTGCAATGCGAAGGCGAACGTGCCGTACTCCACTCTCAAGGTGATGAAAGAGAACGGGTTGCGGCTTTTGCTGGTCGGCTATGAATCCGGCGACGACCAGATTCTCGTGAACGTCAAAAAGGGGCTGCGCACCGATATGGCGCGCCAATTCAATGAGGATTGCCGCAAGCTCGGTATCAAGATTCACGGCACATTCATCCTTGGCCTGCCTGGCGAGACGCACGAGACGATACAGAAGACAATCGAGTACGCGAAAGAGATCAATCCCCATACGATCCAGGTGTCGCTCGCCGCGCCCTATCCTGGCACGGTCCTTCACAAGCAGGCCGTCGAAAATGGATGGCTCAATGACACCAAGGTCATCACCCTCGTCAATTCCGCGGGCACCCAGGCTTCTACGATCGGCTATCCTCATCTCTCGCGCGAGGAGATCTACCTTGGCGTCGAGGAGTTTTACAAGCGCTTCTATTTCCGACCATCGAAAATCTGGGAAATCGTGCGCGAAATGCTGACCAGTTGGGACATGATGAAACGGCGCTTGCGCGAAGGCGTCGAGTTCTTCCGGTTCCTGCGCGCTCACAAGGCGTGAACGCCGCGCATTGGATCGCGGTCGCGATTGCTTATGCATGCGCCGCGTGCGCGGTTTCCGGCGTTGGCTACACGCTCGTGGCGAGCGTGCTGATCGGGCGGTTCTTTGCGCGTGCGGTCGCCGAGCCGGGCAGCTTTCCGGCTATAACGGTCGTGAAGCCGCTGCACGGCAGCGAAGGCGCACTGCTGCGCAATCTGTCGAGTTTCTGCGAGCAGAACTATGCCGGCGCCGTGCAGTACGTGTTCGGCGTACACGACCCGGCGGACCCGGCATTGCAAACCGTCGACGAATTGCAGCGCCTGTATCCACAGGCGGACATCACGGTGATTGCCGACAACGGGCTGTACGGCCCGAATCGCAAGATCAGCAACATCATCAATATGCTGCCGCACGTGCGGCACGACGTGCTGGTGTTTGCCGATAGCGATGTCGGCGTGGAGCCCGACTATCTGCGCTACATCGTCGGCGAACTGGAGCAGCCCGGCGTTGGACTCGTGACGTGCCCGTATCGCGGCGAGCCCGATCCGGGCTTCTGGCCGCGCCTGTCGTCAGCCGCGACTCACTATCAGTTTTTGCCGGGGGTCGTCAGCGGGATCGCGCTCGGTCTTGCGCGGCCATGCTTTGGACAGACGATTGCAATGCGGCGCGCCACGCTCGACAGGATCGGCGGCCTGATGCCGTTCGTGCGTCATCTTGCGGAAGATCACGCGATAGGCGAAGCGGTACGCGCAATCGGCGAGAAAGTGGCGATTCCGCCGTTCACCATCTCGCATGCTTGCGTGGAGGCCAGCGCGGCGCAACTCGTCTCGCACGAGCTGCGCTGGAGCCGGACGATCCGCAGCATCGATCCGCTCGGCCATCTCGGCTCCGCGTTGATGCATCCACTCGCGTTCGCATTGCTCGCCGTGGTGTTCTCGGCCGGCGCGTCATGGGGTTGGGTGGTTGCAGCGCTCGCCCTGTTTGCGCGCTTCGCATTGAAGCTTTGCGCCGATCGCGCGTTGCGGCAGGCGCATGGCGGGCTATGGCTGCTGCCGATATGGGATATCGTGTTGTTTGCGATTTTCCTGGCGAGCTTCGGCTCTTCGCGCGTGATCTGGCGCGGGTTCAGCTTCGAGGTGGACGGCGACGGCCTGCTGTCGGCCGCGCCGGACGAGTCGTGATGAGGCTCGATGATGCTCGATGAGGCTCGATGAGGCTCGATGAGGCTCGATGAGCCGCGATGTGGCACGAACAGGTGGCGGACGAAGGGGAGGTCAGGGCAGCAATGACGCGCAGGTCTTCTGAATCGAACGATGAGCGGCAAGCCTCCTGCACGAGGCGTGCGACCCGTGCGCACGAGGTATCCGCATGATGAAGCATCTCGGCCGCGTCGCCGCGCTCGCGGGTCTCATCGCGTCGCTTGGGCTCTTCTGGCAGGACAACCCGGGTGCAGTGCTCGGCGCGTTGCGCGCGGCTGGCGCGGGTCTCGTGCTCGCGGCGCTCGCGCATGTGCTGCCGATGCTCGCCAATGCCTGCGACTGGCGTTCGCTGATTCGTGGCGCGAACCGGCCGCACGTTCCGAACATGCTGCACCTCGTGTGGGTGCGCGAATCCGTCAATAGCATGCTGCCGGTCGCGCGCATCGGTGGAGAGGTGGTGTCGTTTCGCATGCTCAGGCGTTGGGGCGTGAGGTCGTCGACGGCGGTGGCGAGCATCATCGTCGACATGCAGTTGACCGTAATCAGCCAGTTGCTCTTCACGATGGTCGGCATCGGCTTTCTGTTCGCGCATGCCCATTCCGACACGCTACGGCTCGCCGGGCAACTCGCGTGGGGTGTGGTCGTGCTGACGCCGCTGCTCGTGTTGTTCGCGCTCGTGCAGCACGCCAGTCCGTTCGAGCGCATGACGCGCGCGCTCAATCACATGACGAGCGGCAAGCTCACCGCGCTCGTGGGCAGTCGGCGCAGATCGATCGGGCAATCAAGCTGATCTGGCGACGCCGCGGCGTCGTGCTGCGCTACCTGTTTTTCTGGCAGCCGCTGCAGTGCTTTTTGACCTCGCTCGAAGTCTGGCTCGCGCTGTACTTTCTGGGCGCGCGAGTGACGCTCGTCGAAGCCGTGGTAATCGAGTCGTTGATCCAGGCCATCGGCAGCGCAGCGTTCTTCGTGCCGGGCGGACTTGGCGTGCAGGAGGGCGGCTTCATCCTGATCGGCGGCGCACTGGGCCTCGATCCGTCGACCTGTCTGGCGCTTGCGGGCGCACGTCGGATTCGCGATCTGCTGATATTCGTGCCGGGGCTGCTCGCATGGCAGTTTGCGGAGACGTCGAAGCAAGCAAGCGTGCAAAGCTCGACGCCGCTTGCAAGTTCACCTGTCTGCTCTAGCGCGCGCGGCCCGCGGCACGCACCAGTCACTGAAGTCAGCATAGCCGGCGAAACGAACCGCGGCTAGGCGGCGGGTTCAATGGACCGCGATTTCCATATTTCCGCCATCGCTTCCGTATTTCATCGCGTTATTCAGCAGATCGTCCAGAAGAATGCCACTCAGCACGGGCTCGGCATCGATCCCGGCGTGCATGTCGCAGCTCAGTGTCACGCGGATATTCCATGAGAACGAGCAGATTGATCGCGTCGACGAGCGGCCGCGCTTTCGTTGGCACATGGCCGACATCGAGAGGCTCCTGACGATTGATGTCGCGTAAGTGGATCGCATCGGAGGGCATGCGCAACCGCGCAAGGCTACAGCCGATGCTGGCACACAAGCAGCGCCAGCACCGGTAGCGGAATCAGTGCTTGGCGAGCCGCGCTCCTTCCCACTCGGCCACTTCGCGCGTGGCCTGACCATAGCTGGACGCAAGCGCGATCGCCCACACGAGGGCGATGGTGGCGAGCACGAGCAGCATGAGCCGCTGGCGAATGGATGCGCTCATTACTGTTTCTCCACCACGTAGCCGATATTGCGCACGGTTCGTATGAGCTTCGCGCCGAGCTTCTTGCGCAGGTTCGACACGTGCACCTCGACGGCATTGCTGTCAATTTCCTCCTGCCATCCATACAGGCATTCTTCCAGACGCGCGCGCGATTGCGGAATGCCCTGATTGGTCAGTAACTGGACCAGGATCGCCCATTCGCGCGACGTGAGCGACACGCGTTTGCCGGCCACTTCCACTGTTTGCGAAGCCGGATTCACCGTGAGCTCACGATAGCGGATCAGCTCGACACTGCGGCCTTGCGCGCGTCGCAGCAACGCGCGGCAACGGGCGATGAGTTCGGTGAGGTCGAAAGGCTTACCGAGATAATCGTCCGCGCCTGCTTCGAGACCGCCCACGCGGTCCACCACCGTGCCGCGCGCGGACAGCACGAGCACCGGCACGTCATTGCCGGCCTCACGCAGACGCTTGAGCAGGTCCATGCCCGACACGCGCGGCAGTCCGAGATCGAGCACGACGAGCGCGTAACTCGTGGCGTCGAGCGCGAGACCGGCTTCGTGGCCGTCGCGCGCCCAGTCGACAGTGAAACTTGCTTGACGCAAGCCTGCTTCGATCCCGCAACCGGTCAGATCGTCGTCTTCTACGAGGAGTACACGCATGGGACAAAGATTCCGTTAGATGTCTTGATCGTGTGTCCGCATGCATCGTACGACCTTCGTGCAAACACCGCGACGCTGCAGCTTCGCACGTCAGCCATGCTGTTGGCTAACTGCGTTATACCGCGTTTTGCTTAAGGTTCCCTTCAGCTTGAATCGATACTATCGCTCATCAACGGCTTACGGTTGTCTTGGCGATAAGAATTCGCTAAATGAACTTGCGACATGAGCACACGGCATCGCCTTTTGTTGTCGGTCTATCGAAATGAAATCGTAAGTACATCGACGGAATTCACGGCAGGCGCGTGGCCGCAGTGACCGTCTTTCTTCTTGCTGACGAATGCGTCGAAGAGCGGGCTCTGGTTGCGTACGGGAAGCCGCACGATGCGTTCATCAGGCCACGAAACAAAGCCATGAAGCCAGTCACAGTCGATATGCTGCGAGCCCATCTCATGGTGGCCTCGCTCACGGCTCTCGCGGCCGACGTGCTCGCCTGTGTGACGGTAGCGGCGCTGCCAGGCGCGCAGCATCTGTTTGTCTCCGCGGCTTTCCGGCTCGCCGCGCTCGCCATGGTAGTGGGCGGCGTGATCGTCGCCCGCCAGGTGGCGCAGGCCGCATTCCACCTTGCCGTTGAAGACCGCTACGCGAACGTTGCTGGACTCTACGCCAGGCCAGTCGCCGTCGCGTCCGATTGTCCGCGGCTTTGGCTCGTCATCTTGCATCTTCGCCTCACTGGCACACCGTTCGTCTTGCGCGGACACTGACGGAATCCGCCAATGGTTGCGCACGCATTCACAGTAGGCGAATGGATTCTGCTCGCCGGTTGCATCGTGGCGTCGCTGTATGCGCTGGTCGCGGCGGTGGCGATGCCGTTCTCTACCGTTCGTGGCCGCGCCGCGTTTGGCCACGACGGTCTTTCGCCAGCCACTCCCGCAGTCAATCCGGCAAGCCTTGCGCACGGTGTGGAGTTCGGCGCACCTGCTTCAGGTCGGGCTTATCCGTTCCCCCATGCGGGCGTGAGTGTTCTCAAGCCGCTGTGCGGCGCCGAGCCGCGCCTCTATGAGAACCTGCGGACGTTTTGCGAGCAGCGTCACACGAATTTCCAGCTTGTTCTTGGCGTATGTTCTCCTGACGATCCCGCGATTGCCGTCGCGCGTCGTTTGCAAGCTGCGTATCCGTTGCTCGATATCGAACTTGCGATCGATACGCGGGTGCACGGCAGCAACCTGAAAGTCAGCAATCTGATGAATATGGCCGAGCGCGCGCGTCACGACGTGATCGTGATTGCCGATAGCGATATCGCCGTGCGGGCCGATTATCTGGAGAGCGTGGCAGCGCCCCTCGCTGACCCACGCATCGGCGTTCTCACCTGTCTTTATGCCGCGCAAGGCGTGGGCGGCTTCTGGCCGCGCGTAGGCGCGCTATTCGTCAACGAATGGTTTGCGCCCTCGGTACGCGTCGCGCACATGGCGGGTTCACGCCGCTTCGGTTTCGGCGCTACGCTCGCGTTGCGGCGTGAAACTCTCGAACGCATCGGCGGTTTCGAGGCCCTCAAGAACTGTCTTGCCGACGACTACTGGCTGGCCGAACATGCGCGCGCGCTCGGGTTGCAAACGGTGCTCTCGCGCGTGATGGTGGCCACCGATGTGACCGAACCCACCTTTGCGGAACTGTGGCAACGCGAGACCCGCTGGTTGCGCACGATACGTTCGGTGAATCCGCTCGGTTTCGCTTTTCTGTTCATCACATTTCCGACTCCGTGGCTCATTGCCGGTGCATGTCTGACCGGTGTGTTCGCTGCGGGCGCGAGCGGTGGCGCGCCTGCCTGGGGCGCGCTCGCCGGCGCGGCCGGCACAATGGCGGGGCTTGCCGCGCGTTTGCTGCTGCATCTGCGTGCCGCGCGCCATGAAGTTGCATTACGGTGCGCATTTCCCGGTGAAGCGGCGGATTCGCTCGCGCGTGCGTTCTGGCGCGATCTTCCGCTTCTGCCGTTGCGCGATACGTTGCTCCTATTCCAATGGCTCGCCGCCGTTTTCGGGTCGCATGTGACGTGGCGGGGCACGCGCGTTCCGGTGGGAGGTTCACATGCGGCTGCGCGTGCCAGGCCGCTGCGTGCGATGGACACGATGGAGACATCCGATGGCCGCTGAGTCTCAGATCGTCGAGTCGCGCTTTTTGAAAACGCGTCGCGCGAGGTACCGCGCGTTGATCATCACCGCCGATCACTTCGGCCTGCATTCTCGTGTGAATCTGGCCGTGGAACGGGCGCATCGCCACGGTGTGTTCACCGCCGCCAACCTCATGATCGGTGCGCGCTGCGGCAGACGCAGTCGAGCGCGCCCACGCGTTGCCGCGTTTGCGTGTGGGTCTGCACCCGGTGCTCGCGGACGGTGACGCCGCACTGCCGCGCACCCGCATCGCGGCATTGCTGAACGAGCATGGCCGCTTCGGCGACAACATGGTCCGCGACGGCGTCTGGTTCTTCTTTCTGCCGCATGTACCCGAGCAGCTAGCGCGCGAAATTCGCGCGCAGTTCGAGGCGTTCGCCAATACGGGCTCGTGCTCGATCACGTGAACGGCCGCAAGCATTTTCATGTTCATCCGACGGTGCTCGGTTTGACCGTTGAGATTGGCCGCGAATTCGGCGTGAAGGCGATCCGTTTGCCGTTCGAGCCGAATGCGCCGCTGTGGCTGAGACTCTGGATCGCGCGGGTCAAGGACGCGGCTTGACCGCGCGGGCATCCCTGTTGGGCAGCGTATAAGCCAGCGTGGGTGCGCAAAGCCAGTCGCGAACTCGATCACGGCGAAGCTGGCGAGGGCGCTCGGCATGAAGCCCGGCGAGCGGGTCTGAACCGGCGCGATGTTGACCATCGGGATCAATGCTGATTCTGGAGCAGGAAGCGCGGGGGAAGTTTCCGGACCAGTGTCGCGCGAACTTGACGGACCGACGGCGCATGCCTCCTCCAACGGCAAAACCATCGCGATAGCTAGACGCTTGAACAGGTGCGTATTAACTTTTTGTGGTTGGCACTCGTCGACGACGTTGCGAACGCTGGCAAGACGCCAAGGGGACCTTTCCTTGCAAATACTGATTCGCGACGCTCCCGCGGCGCATGGCAGCCGTGTAATCGGCCCGCAATTCGACCTGCGTGGTTTGCGCGTCGGCGAAGACCGCGTCGTTGTGCACGGCAATCGAGCGGATCACGTCAAACGAGCCCTGCACCTGCTGAGCATCGAGCGACATGATGAGCGGCGAACGGATCTCGGCAAGTCGCGCGCTTTCGGGCCAGTCAGCCAGCGCGGTCGCGTGCTCGATTTCGGCGGTCAGCGCCAGCACTTTCTCGATCGGGGCAGATTGGTCCATTTGCGATTCTCCGCGCTATTACTTGTTGGTCGCCTAGGTAGTTCAGCGCGCGGTCGTGCTGCCGTCTTTACACCGCCTGCAATGGTGGAAACCAGCGTATTCTTGATCGTGTTGAGCGTGGAGTCGTCGAGCAACGGGTCTTGCGTCGTCGTGCCAGAGGTGTACTGCGCGAGCGTGCCCATCGTCGTCACGACGGTGCTATAGAGCGACACGAAATTGTTGCTCGTGCTGGCTTGCGTCGTCGTGTCGGTTGCCACGGTCAGCGTCTGCGTGGTCGCCGGAGTCGTAACCGCTGCGGAAGTCAGGTTCAGTGTGACCCCCGAGATCGCGCTGGTCACGGCGTTCGTCGAACTGGATGCCGCGTGCCGTTGATGGCGAATTCGGCGTCCTGCGCGGCAGAGCTTTGCGTCCATGCGCTCGAGCTATTCCTCAGGGCGTCGCGATGAGTCACTGTCCGGGACTGTGACGTGCTTCGTGTCGGATTGCTGGCCAGGCATGAGCCGCACGCAGATGATGGCCCGCGCGAAACGGCGGGGTGTGCGCCTCTCTTTCCGCGCAGCCGCGCCATGCCCGTCCGGCGAAACCGGCGTGTTCGAGCTACGTTTCAGCGGCTGGTCGATGTGCTCCCACCCTCCAACATAGACCCGGAGCGAGAAGTGCGGCGCGTGACAGTCAGGAAATCATCTGTGCATGGCCGCGGCGTCTTCGCACTGCAGGCGATTGGCGCCGGCCAGCGGATCTTGGAATACCGCGGTGAGGTAACTTCGTGGCGGCAGGCATCAGCCCGGCAGCGGCGTTCCGGCGTGCCCGGTCACACCTTCATCTTCGGGCTGGCTGACGGGCGCGTGATTGACGGCAGCATCGGAGGCAACAGCGCCCGCTGGCTGAACCACTCCTGCCAGCCGAACTGTGAGGCGATCGAGGACGCGCGGGGGCGGGTTTTCATCGAGACGATCAGAAACGTGGAGGCGGGCGACGAGCTTTTTATCGCCTATAGACTCACGATCGGCGAGGCGATCACGCCCGAATTGGCCGCTGACTATGCTTGCCGATGCGGGGCGAAGAAGTGCACGGGCTCGATGCTGGACCTGACGAGCGGATAACGGCTGGCGCCAGACGCGGGAGACCTCAGCGCTGGCCGTGTGAAACGGGCACTCCTGGAAGCCTGGCCGGGTAGTTGTGTTGAAACTGATAGGGCCGACGTGAAGACTGTCTCCGCACTGCGGAGGGAATGCAGGGGCAACCCGGTAAGTCGCGCCCGGCTTGCAGATTCGGCTCAAAGACACCCGTCCGCCGATATACGTCCTGGTGGCGTCGCGACGGATCACGCCGCGCCTCTTTGAACTACCGCCGGGTGATCTCCCGGCATAAACCATTGTCCGCATCGACAATGCACATGCGCTTCTGGGATTGCCCTTTAGCCTCCTGATCATGCGGGGATTGTTGTCGTCGCTCGATAATCAGCAAATTTACAGCCAGACGCACGGTCCAACGCCCCGAGGGCGCCGCCAAGCGGCGCTTCAACCGCATATACGCAGGGACTGACGAACCAGGTGCATGCTCCCATGAAGGCTGGCGATGTCAAGCGCGCTGACCGGCACAGCGTCGATCGCATGCTATCTCGCCTCGCAGGGGCGCACTATTTGCCCGGCGCGGTCTCGCCGTCCACGGTGCAGACAGCCTTCGCGATGGCGTCGATGCCTGTTGCCACGGGAATCGGCTGAAGTTCGCCAGCCGGCTCGTCGAACTGGCGCAGCACATTACCGCGGGCGTCGAGGAACTTGCCGCCGGCAACGCCGTAACGCGCGTCGGCGCAGTCCAGCACGAAGCGCGTCATGTCGGCCGCATACCGGATCCCAACCGCGGTCTGCGGCACCGCATAGACAGTTTTCGTCCAGACGCTGACGAAGCCACGCGAATCTTTCGCCAGCGTTCCAGCGTGCACGAAGATCTGCACGTCCGGACTCGAGGCGACCCGAACCCAGTCGGCGGCGGCCTCCGTGCCGGAGGCCGCAACGACCGCGGCAACGGCAAGCAAGAGTCGCATCTGTCGAGCTGGACGCCTATGCGTCAACATCCCGACTTCAGTTGCGGCGCTTATTCCGGGTCGCCGCGCAGTGCATCGCATCATACAGTTCCTGTCCCAGTTTTGGCGGCCCGGCGTACCAGTAGCCGACAAATTCGAATTATGGATGACGGGAACAGAAACCATAGCGATCGGTTGCCCGTTATCTCGCGAACCAGAGGAAGCCGGGGTCAGGTAACCGCAACCTCTTCGTGAAGCGGTGACCCGTCAAGGGAATTTTGCCCACGCCTCGCGGACAGCGGGCGGTGCGCGACTTTGCATTACTCTCGCCATGATGGGCAGGACGCAGGGCCATCAGTCTGTACTGGATATTATGTGATGCCCAGAACGCGCCCATGCGCCTGCACGCTGACGTTATACACTGGCATGTAATCCCGGCAACGGCTCACTTGAGGGGCCGGCGTTGACGGCCACATGACCGAATTCATGACGGATCTTTGATTTCCGGACCTGCAAGCCCGATTCGCGGAGGTCTATCTGGCAGTGTTCAATCCGCAACGGCGCGTTTCGCAAACGCGGACTTGTTGGCAACTTGTTGCGACTCTACCGGAACGTCGGCTTTACCCGAATGCTTCCGCGATGAGCGGAGCTTCACGTTTTTCTTTTTACCGCACGCTGTCGGCGCCCAGCGTCGAACCTTGACAATATAATCAGACCATCCGCTGGCCGGCCCGACGGCGGACTTGATTGTCGAGACTGATCACAGCGCTCGGGTGTTTCGGCATTCCGCGATGTACTGCGGCGCCTTGACACAGTCGCCTGACAAAACAGCTTGTTTTGCCATCGTCGACCGGTCGCGTATCGAACAAACGCCGTCGACGGGCGGCGTCATGATGGAGCGGTCAAACTCGGAAGAATTAAAGTAGTGGTGAATCTGCATCGGTCGATCAGCGGCGCAGCCAGCCGAGGGCAATCGGTCTTGTGAGCAGCTTGCGATACAGCCCGATCGCCAAGAGTGTCACGGACCTGCCGCCGATTCGCCAGAGCGGCGTGATTAGCGCGTAGGCCAGGCATGCGACAACAATGGCCCCCACCATGTCCAGCGGAAAATGCACGCCCACAAATACGCGAGCCCAAGCCACTGCGGCGCCGACGAACAGGGCGAGTCCTCCGAGTCGTCGCAAACCGCCCAACAGCAGCGTCAAAGCGACGCCGGCGAACACCGTCGCGTGATCGCTTGGAAAGGACGAGTCTGGCGAGTGCGGCAGGAAGGTATGGCCGAGTCCGATCGTCAATGGCCGGGGATGCTGCCAGCCAAGCGCGATGAGCTGATTCGCTCCTGCGCCAAGCATCGCGACCAAGCACGCTCGGATAGCTAGACTGCGCTGCTCGTCGTCGCCTGAGAGCCACATGCCAACGAGCAGCGCTGGAATCAGATAGATCAGGTAGTCCGCGATCAGCAGTGTGACGGCGATTTGCCATGTCGGCGTCGACGCGGTGCCGTTTATCATTAAAAAGAGAGCATGGTTGAGCGCTTCGAGTTTTGTCATCGCAAGGTATGTGAAGGAGTTCGTCAGGAGAGGTGTGCGGCTTGCCGTGTCACAAATCAGCACAGGCACAACGTCGAGTGCCGCGTTTGGCACGTTCACCGTCACACGCAGCGGGTGCACGGTACCGCACAACGTGGTGGGTGACGCCTCGGCCGCCACTGCCTCAACGATGTCCTGCGCGAAGCGGATGTGCAGTCCCACGTGGCGACGCCGATACGCGCTGTGTCACGTACGAAGGTCGGCGCCAGTGTGCTCGAGCCGCTTTTCGGCCGCCGTGCCGAACTTCTCCGATCCGCACCGCGGCCATTTTCAACTGATTTTGGCATGTCGGCCCGCGACAGGCCCGCCATCGCCCTCGTGTGCCGCTTGAAGCCGGTGCCGCGAACCACGACATGGAACTCGCGATGGGCAAGTGCGTGCACGGCAGCAATCGCAAAGTCGGCGCTCTGATCATCGTAGCGGAGCGGGCGCGCCATGAGACGGCGTAGTCCGCGGCGCTTGTCGATTCGCCGGTCGGCGATGGCAAGATTGATGGCCATCCCGCCTCGACCGTCGATCGCGCGTTGAGTGATGGGGCGAGCGCTGATCGGCATGGGGCTCTTACCCAGTCCGAACTTATATCGCCTGCTTCTTCATCAGCAACTTCAGCAACACCGGCAGCAACAGCAACACCAGCGGCAACTGGACAATCAGCCCGGAGATGATCGCAATCGCCAGCGGCTGCTGCATGGCCGATCCCTGACCAAGCGCAAAGGCGAGCGGCAGCAGTGCAAGAATCGCCGCGATGGTCGTCATTGCGATGGGCCGCAGGCGATTACGTCCGGCAGCGGTCAACGCCTCCGCGAACGGCAACTCGTCTTCGCGACTGAGTCCTTGCAATTCCGACACATAGAAAATCGCCACCTCGGTCACGATGCCGATAATCATCGTCATTCCCATCATGGCGGAGATATTGAGTTCGATGCCGGTGATCCATAGGCCGATAAACACAGCGCCCGCCGCAAGTAACGGCATGGCCATAACCGCCAGCGCCACACGGAAGCGCTCATATAGAAACAGCAGCAGCCCGAACACCAGTGCGATCGCCGCGCCGAACACGGTCAGCAAGCCTTTGAACGCGATCTGCTGCTGCTGATACAAGCCGCCCAGTTCGTAGTAGACGCCGTCCGGCAACAGGCTTTTATCGCTGAGTGACTTTTGTACGTCGGCGATGGTGGAGCCGAGATCCCGTCCGTCGATGCGCGCCGTCACCGCGACCATGCGCTTGAGATTGTCGCGACTGATTTCCGGCTGCCCCGTCACGGTGATCTGCTCCGCCACGCGATTCAGCGCGAATAGGTGTCCGTCCGGGGCGCGTATCTGTAGCTGGCCCAGTTGCGTGTCGGTCAAACTGGTCGCGCCCATCACGCGCACCCGCACGCCGACCGTTTTCGGCCCATTCTGGTACTGCGTCGCTACGTTACCCTCGACCATGTCGGAAACGGCCTGCGCGATCGATTGCGGATCCATGCCCTCGGCGGCAGCGGCTTCGGGTCGTATGTGCAATTCGAGTGCGTCGCCCGCCGGGTTGATGCCGTCATTCACGTCCACCACGCCCTGGATCTTGCCGATTCGTGCGGCAACCTTGCGTGCGGTTGTATCGAGCGTGTTCTGGTCGTCGGAATAAATCTTGATCTGGACTGGTTGCGGGACTGCCGTCAGGTCGCCGATCAGATCTTCCATGAGCTGCGCGAGTTCGACATTGACGCCGGGCACCTGCGTCTCGACCTTCGATCGGATCTCTTCCATCACGGTGTCGATGGGCTCTCGCTTGCCGGATTTGAGTCGCACAAAGAAGTCGCCCTTGTTGGGCTCGTTCAGATCACCGCCGAGACCCGCGCCCGTGCGCCGCGAATACGTCGCGACGTTCCGATTCGCCTGAATGATGCGCTCCACCTGCTTCATGAGGCGGTCTGTCTCGCTGATGGAAGTGCCCGGCTGCGTGTGGTAGTCGAGCACGAAGCCGCCTTCGTCCATACTGGGCATGAAGCCGCTGCCCACGCGCGTGAAGGCGAACGCGGCCACCGCGACGAGCGGTAAGACACCCAACAACACCAGGACGGGCCGTTCAGTGACGCGCTCGACGAGTATTGCGTAGCGCCGGTTCATCCACGAGGCAAAGCGTGTTTCGCGGTGTTCCTCGGCGTCTTTCGGTTTGAGCCAACGGTCGCACAGAATCGGCACCGCGAGCCACGTGACCAGAAAGGAAATGAAGAGGGCGCTCGCCATCGTGATCGACAGTGCCTTGAAAAAAGCACCGGTGACGCCCGAGAGGAATGCGAGCGGCACGAAGATGATCAACGTCGCCGCCGACGACCCGGCAAGCGGCCGTGTGAATTCGAGCGCCGCGGCCATCACGCGGCCATGAAAGGCGCGGGCGCCGCCCTCGCGCATGCGTCGCACGATATGTTCGATCATCACGATTGCGTCGTCGATCACGAGCCCGACCGCTGCGGCCATGCCGCCGAGCGTCATGATGTTGAAGCCCATGCCGAATACCTGGAGCAGCAGGATGGTTGCTGCCATGACAACCGGCACGAGTGCTACGGCAATTGCTGTGATCTTCCAGTTGCGCAGGAAGAAGAAAAGCGTCAACGCAGCCAGAACGACGCCGATCATGATCGCGTCGCGTACGCTGGTCGCCGAGGCGATCACGAGTTCGCTTTGATCGTACCAGTTGGACAGATGCACGCCTCGCGGCATCTGGTGCTGGAAGTCCGCGAGTCTCGCCCGAATTGCTTTGGCCATTGCCACGCTGTTCGCGCCAGGCTGTTGATAGACGTTGATGAGAACCGCTTCCTTGCCGTCGGCGGTCACGCGCATCCATTGGGGCACGACGCCGCGTCGCACAGTCGCGATGTCGCCGAGGCGAATCTGCGTGGCGCCGTTTGCCGACACGACGACGCTACGCAGTTCGTCGAGCTGTGTGATCGTGGCATCGGCAATGACGAGATACAGCTTGTAGTGGTCTTCAATGCGGCCGTTTGCCATTAGCACATTGCTTGCGCCAATCGCTTTCGACACATCGGCAAGCGAGAGCTTGTACGAAGCGAGCCGGGCAGGATCGATCGCGACTTCGAGTTCGTCCTGCGCGCCGCCTGTCACGTCCACGCGCGCCACGCCCGCCACCGAAGAGAGCAGCGGGCGCATCTGGAACTGCGCCAGGTCGTGCAACGCCGAGAGCGACTGGTCTTTCGACGTCAGGCTATAAGCCAGCACCGGGAACACGGTGGGGTCCATTCGGCGCACCTGCATCGAGGTGCCCTGGGGCAGTGTGGCGAGAATTTCGCTGATAGCCGACTGGGCCTGCAGCGTGGCTTGCGCCATGTCGGTGCCCCAGCTGAAGTTGAGCGAGATTTCCGCGGAGCCACGGCTGGTTTTCGATTGGACGTCGAGCACGTTGGGCACACGGCGTAGCGCTTCTTCAACGGGCATAGTCACGAGCGTGGCCATCTGCTCGGCGGGGCGGTCGCCTGCATCGAGAGAGACGACCGCGCGAGGAAACGCGACGTTCGGGAACAGCGAAATCGGCAACCTGAAGGCACTGATGGCGCCCGCAATCGCCAGCAGGGCGATTACAAAGAGCAGCGAGCGCCGGTGCTTCTGCATCCATTGACCAAAATTCATTACGGTGCGCCTCCACCGGTTTGCACCGCCATGCCGTCTTCCAGCTCATAGTTGCCGCTGATCACGAGACTCCTGCCCGGGTCGAGTGGACCGTCCACGCCGTATCGGTCACCGCTTTCGACCTGGATCGCAACGGCGACGCGCCGTGCCTTGTTCTGCGCGTCGATCTGGAAGACGTACGTGCCTTTATCGTCCTTCAGCACGGCGGAGCGCGGCACGATCCAGTGCGTGCCATTTCGCGTAGCGATGTCGGCGCTGACGCGCGTGCCCGGAATGAACGCGCTTTGATCGAGCGGCACGTTCGCCCCGACGTCGACAAGCTGGCTCTGCGGATCGATCGAGGCGCCCACCAGCACGACGCGGCCATCCACTGCGGTTCGGGCGAGCGAGGCTGAGAGCCCGTGCACCGCCACCACGTCACCGGCGTGAATCGCGGCCGCATCCGACGGTTCAACGCCGAGCATGACATTCGTGTGCATGTCCTTGCCGTTGCCGCCGGCGAGTTGCAGGAACGCCGCACCCGCCTGGACCTGGTCTCCTTGCGCGACCGAAGTCTGGAGCACTACGCCGTCGAACGGCGCCGTCACGATCTTGTTTCCGCTTGCGACGCCGCTCTGGTTTTGTGCGGCGAGTGCCTGCTGCGCGTCCTCTAGCGACTTGTGCGCGGCCGCGAGTTGCGATTGCGTGGCGAGCCCCTTGTCGAACAAAGACTGCGTGCGGGCGAGTTCGCCTTGTGCCAGCGCGACGGTGCCTTTGGCCTGACTCGCGGCGAGCACGGCTGCCGGATCGGCTTGCACGACGAAAAGCGGCGTACCGCGCGTCACGCTCTGTCCCGGCTGCACGCGCATCTGCACGATGCGGGCGGTATAGGGCAGATTGATCGTGGTGACATTGGAGGCCGACGCCGCGACGATGCCATACGCGTGCACAGGTTGAGCGATCGCCGCACGCTGCGGATCTATGGTCTTCACCGACACGGTCGTTTTGTCTGCCGAAGCATCGGATGCGGAAGCATCGGCAGCACTCGATGAGTGGCAGGCGGAGATCGCGGAGACGACGCCGGCCGCTGCGATCACCAGCAGCGCAATGTGCGCCCGGCGCGTCGGAGATGGGCTATTTCGCATGGGTTTCAGTGAAGTTCTGAGCGGAGTTGAAGGCGTCGGGTATCGCGCTGCCGAGCAGTGCCTGCAGGGCAACGCGCTGCTCGGCAAGCGACTCGCGCAGTGTCGCGACGTCGATGCGTTTGGTGAATGCCGCGCTCTGTGCATCGGTATATGGGCCGAGCGTGAGGTTGTGCCCGGCGAACGCTTCGGCCGCGTGTCGAGCAGCGAGATCGACATCGGGCAGCGCGGCCTCGGTCTGCTCCAACTGGCGCGAGAGGATCGCGTCGTCCGCGCGCAACTGTGCGACATCGGCATAGGCCGAGTTCAGGCGCGTCTGGTATTCGTCGCGCAGCCGCTGGCGCGTGGCTTTTTCGATCGCCACGTTGCCCTGATTGCGGTTGAAGATCGGCAGGCTCAGGTTGATCTGGAATCCGCTGGTGTAAATGTTCGATGTATCGCGCGCCCGCACGAAGCCCACGGACAGACTCGGAAACTGGCTGAGAATCGCCGCGCGATATTTCTGTTCCTGCGCTTCATAGCCAGCTTGTAACGCAATCAGATCGGGGCGGCGCTGCGCCAGGTTCGCGAGCGCGGCGTCGAGTGTGGCGTCGTCCAGTGGAGCTGTTTCCCCGATGTCGGTGAGTTGCAGTTGCACGTCGGGCGCAAGTCCGAGCAGCGCGTTCAGATCGTGGTGCGTTTGTTGTGCTGCGCGTTCGGCGTCGCTGGACAGCTTGCGGGCGTCGCTATACGCGGTGAGTGCGGCGGTGAGGGTGTCATCGGTGAGGTTGCCGTCTCGATGCGCTTCAGCCATACGCTCGTAACGTGTGCGCGACAGATCGCGCTGTTGTCGCAGGAGCGGCAGTGTGTCCTGCTGGAAGCGTGTTTTGATGAAAAGTTGCCGTGCCTGAGCGACGACCTGCCATTCCTGCCAAAGCAGGCCGAGATCGGTCTTGGCGACCGTGGCATCGGCGGATTGCCTGTTCGCGCTGCGAAGCACGATCGCCATCACGTCGATGCTCAGACCATAACTGAACGCGCGTGTCGTGCCCACGGCGCCCGGATAGTCGCTCGACACACTCAACTGGGGGTCCGGCAGCAGGCCTGCCGAATAAGCTTGGGCGCGAGCGATGCCAAGATCGTCGCGTGCAAGCTTGAGGTCCGGATTGTTGGCCACTGCGAGCATGGCGACTTCATCGATGTCCAATCCGTCCGACGGATCGAAGCGATGCGCGGCCAGTTCAGGCAACGGCATGGTCGGAGGATCGATCTGGATGCGCGCAAGCGTGCGGGCGGAGGTCGACGTTGCCTGAAGTGCGAGCGGCTCGCGGTGGTACCACGTACAGCCGCTCATCAGCAGTGCGCAGATAGCGATCAGCGTGTGGCACCGCGAGCATGAGCGGCGGGTCGGCCGGTCTGCCAATATTCCTGGCGGTGTCACCGCAAAAGAACTCGTCGCTGCATTCGCCGCCGAAGCACTGGCCGCTGCCATTCTGCGTACGCTCAAAATCGGCTCCCAAAGCAAAACCTGCGGCAGCCGCGAGCGGATGCCTGAAGAGCGGGCCATTATCCATAAAGCCGCTTAAGAAACCCTTAACGAACTGTCTTGCGTCTAGTGGGAGCCTTCTGGCGCGTCTCTTTGGCGTTGTCTCTGTGCACCAGCGCCTTCTTTCGCGGCTTGATTGGCGGCTTGATTGCGGCTTGACCGCGGCTGATTCATTGACGTGGAACCACGGGCCGCTTTTTATCAGG
The DNA here is from genome assembly GCF_904848585.1 of Paraburkholderia kirstenboschensis. Classification (GTDB taxonomy): domain Bacteria; phylum Pseudomonadota; class Gammaproteobacteria; order Burkholderiales; family Burkholderiaceae; genus Paraburkholderia; species Paraburkholderia kirstenboschensis. The sequence continues at coordinate 102,363 of NZ_CAJHCR010000020.1, read as the reverse complement.
TCTGCCGAGTCAACCTGACAGGTTCGAGTTGAGTATCGCGAAGGACGCGCAACGCGCATAAGCATCCGCTAAGGTTGTGTGCGTAGTCTGAGGCTGTGCGTCGCGACATGTCCTTGGCCTTGCAGCCGACGACGGACACGAAAAGACCCCGGCGTGCGCAATTCACCACAGACATACACGGAAGGAATCCACCATGAAAAACCTACTGTCGATCAGCCTCGTTGTTGTTGCCACCGCCGTGCCGGTTGCAAGTTTTGCGCAGCAGCCCGCGAACGGCCCGCTGGCTCGCGCGGACGTGCGCGCGCAAAGCGCTCAGGCGGCGCAAGACCATCGCTTGCAGTCGAAGGTGCACTATCCGGCGACGGAGCAGTCGGCGAATCTGACCGGGTCCACCGATACCGGCTACGGCAGGCAGCCCGGGGGATCGTCGGAATCGCGGACGGTGCCCTCGCGGAATGCCGACTCGTCCAGCGCGGCGAGCGGCCTTTTCGCTCATCATTGAGCGATGCGCCGCACGCTCGAATACCGTTGCGCCGCTCGCATCCGCGCTAAGCTTCGGCAACCGGCAGTGACGGACGAGTCAGGAGATGCACCACCATGCGAATGTTGTTAGTGGAAGACGATGAGATGATCGGCGAGCCGATCACGGAGACCATGCGGCGCGCGGGCTATGCGATTGACTGGGCCCGCGATGGTCGTGAGGCCGAGCTCTCACTCGATCACGATGTCTATGATGTCGTGTTGCTCGATCTCGGGCTACCGAAGGCGGACGGCGTCGATGTTCTCAACCGATATCGGCGGCGTGGCGGAAGCGCCCCGGTTATTATCCTGACCGCACGCGACGCAGTTGAAGACCGCATCACAGGTCTCGATGCCGGCGCCGATGACTATCTCGTCAAGCCGTTCGATCTCGATGAACTGGCGGCGCGGGTGCGCGCGCTGCTGCGCCGTCGCACTGGGCAAACCAACCCGCTGTACGCACACGGTGACCTGACGCTCAACCCCGTCAGCCACGAGGTGACGTTGCGTGGCGAACACCTGTCGCTGCTACCAAGAGAATTCAGCCTGCTACAGGCGCTTATCGAAGAACCCAGGCGGGTGTTCACCCGTTCTGAACTTGAAGAGAAACTGTATGGTTGGGGCGAGGAGGTCGGCAGCAACACAATCGAAGTTCATGTTTCTTACCTGCGGCGCAAGCTGGGGGCGGAGCACATTGTGACCGTGCGCGGAGTCGGCTATCGGCTCAAGAGGTGCGAATGACGTCGATTCGCCGCTGGTTGCTCGGGTGGTTGATAGCAGGACTGGGCGCCGCGGTATTGACTGCAGGTTATGGCATTTTTCATACCGCGCGGTCAGAGGCGAGCGAACTGTTTGACTACGAACTGCGTACGGTTGCCCTTTCTTTGCCGGCCACCCTCACTGATGGCAAGTCACTGGAGCATCGCGGCCCCGACTTCGAAGGTCTCGCAGAAGACCGGCTTTTTATCGAAATTTGGGGCAGCGCGGAGACGCCTGTCTACACGTCGCTGGGCGGTATTGATCTTCCCCGGTTTCCTGCAGGCATTCGCACGATCGAACACCAGGAGGTTCACTGGCGCGTGTTCGGCTCACGGCAGGGTGATCGTTTCGTGCAGGTCGCGCAACCCGTATCGGTACGCAACGATCTCGCCTTGCGTCTCGCGCTTCGTACCTTGTGGCCTCTGGGGTTGTTCTTTCCGGCGATTATTCTTATCGTGCTCCTTGTAGTGGGCCGCGCTCTATTACCGCTTGAACGAATTTCTGACGCGCTCGCGGCGCGCTCATTGAATTCACTTGCTCCATTGCATCTCGACAGGCGCAGTCCTGTTGAACTGGAGCCGCTGGTCAATGCTTTGAATGATCTGCTCAACCGACTCGACATCGCATCACGCGCACAACGCACCTTCGTTGCTGACGCCGCGCATGAACTACGTTCGCCGCTGGCCGCGCTGAAGCTGCAAATCCAGGGGGCCGAACGTGACGGTTCACTGGCCAGCCCAGGCACACTTGAGCGCATCAAGGGCAGGCTCGACAGAATGATCCACCTCGTGCATCAGCTCCTGATTCTTGCACGCGAAGATGCGCCCCGCGCTGAACAGTTCGAAGTTGTCAGTTTACGTGGGCTCGCGGAGCGTGCTGTAGCGGACGCGTCGTTTCTTGCCGAAGCGAAGCAGATCGACCTCGGCCTGGACTTTGCCGACCCGTTGCTCGCGGTCGATCCATTCAACGTTCACGCGGAGATCGCCGGTATCGAGGTTCTGCTAAATAACGTGATTGACAACGCTATCCGGTACACGCCGGAACATGGAAAGGTCGACGTGGTGCTTGCCCGAAGTGGGGCCGAGGTCGGCATAACGGTTGTCGATAGCGGCCCGGGGATTCCCGAGGCCGAACTGGACCGGGTTTGCGACCGCTTCTATCGCAGCGTGGGGACGAAGGAGCAAGGCAGCGGTCTGGGACTGGCGATTGCGGCGCGAATCGCACTTCGACATAACGCCATGCTTAGTCTGAAAAACAACAAGCCGGGACTCGGACTTAGCGTTGTCTTGACAGGTCTGCGCAGCGCCGACAGGAGGTAGGCGAGATTTGTGGATGTATTGGCGCCGCGTCCCATGAAGCACCGCTGTGCCATGTGTATCGTGAGGCTCGCGCTATGTCCGAAAAGGCTTGCGGAGTTGCCGTTGTCGCGGCCCTCGGCCGAGAGGCAGAAATGGGTCCGGGTTGTGTAAAAACGCGGCGCGGGCGCCCCGAGGATTTTCCCAACGAGCCATTACGGCCGTCGTCGGCCTCGTTGAGCCGGTCTTACGGTTATCGGGTCCTTGATGACGTTGAGAGAAGCAGAGGTGCCTGGGCGCCTTGATGCGCGCCGGCACAGCGGACCTGATGCAAGTCGGTCCTCAGGCCCGCATCTTTTGCATCATCGACCCAGTGCCCAGGATCGCCATGACGCGCCTGAGGTTGTACGCCAGCACATGAGGGCTCATCGCAGTGCTGACATGCTCGCGGGTTTTCATCAGGAAGTGCGCCGCGCCCATCCAGAACTTCAGCGTACCAAATGGATGCTCGACAGTCTGACGGCGTATGCGCATCATGTCCGGCTTCTGGTCGAGCCGTTGCTGCATCGCTTCAACGACGGCCTCATGCTCCCAGCGCTTTATCCGGCGAGCCTGTTTGCCTGATGTGCATTGTTTCCTGATGTAGCAGGTGGTACAGGCCGAGCTCGAATAGCAATGCAGCGGCATGCCATGTTCGATGTTTGTGAAACGCCAGTTGAGCCGCTGCTGGGCAGGGCAAATGTACTCGTCATCTTTGGCAACGTAGATAAAATCCTGCTTGCCGAAGTAACCGTCAGCGACCTTGCCCGAAGTCAGCGGTTTAGGAACGAAGGCCGTAATGCCCACCTCATGGCACTGCAGGATTTCCTCGCTCTTGAAGTAGCCCCGGTCGGCAACAACGGTCAGATCGGTAATACCGGTAGCCGCCCGCGCCTGGGCGGCCATGTTCGACAACTGGCTGCGATCGTTGCCGACGTTCGTGACCTCGTGCGCCACGTGGGCAGAAGTCGGCCATGAAGCGACGTTCATCTAAGCCGTCACATGGACATTCGTGGGACTGCTCCGCCTTTCTGAGCGGCCGTTCGATCACAACGACGCGTGTCACGTCGATGAACCTAGTTTGGATAAAATCCACTCGCTCGGGCGCCACTCCCGACACGCTCCCGGCGCCGCACCGCAATGCGTGGTTCATAGATGTTTGAACACACCGCTCGCCAGCTTGCGCAGTTCGTCGAACTGCGTAACGAGTTCGAGGCACAGAATAAAGGCCAGCATCGCTGAAAGCCCCGGGCAGCGTTCGATCCATCGCAGCGCCGGAGTCGCGTAGCGCACGCGGATCGCATCTCGCGTCACGACATAGGCAATTCCGATTCCCACGGCGGCGCCCACCAGCAAATCGGTTGGGTAGTGAAAGCCCAGATAGGCGCGCGGAAGGCAAATGAACAGCACGGTATAGGCAATCGCCAGCCCACCGATCCCCCGCCACACGAGGAAGATGCCGGTGGCGACCGCCATCCATAGCATCGCGTGATCGCTTGGGAAGGAACTCCAACTTGTCAGCAGTGCGTCCTTGATAGCGCTACCTGCAAAGTGCAGATGCAGTTCGGCGCTATAGACGGGGCGCACTCTGAACGGCAACCAGTGAGTCAGCAGTCTTCCGACGAAGAGCGCCACGACGCCACTGAGAAGCGTCGCGAGAACCATTTCTCGCCGCCATTCGCGGCGTTCGTCCTGCTGAAACCACATCCACCACAGTACGGGAATGAGTACGAGGCCTTTGAAGGTGTAAAGATCGGCGATGGCTTCTATGGATTGGGTCGCGAAATGACTGAAGTGTATGTTGGACAGATATGTTTCGATAGACGAATCGAAGTCGTTCATTATTTTGTAAGAAACTTAGGTAGTCGCATCGAGGGGTAGCATAGTCCGTCGGATGCGCCGGATTTTTTGGGGCTTACTTTCACTGACAACTTTTACTGCGCAATTTCATCGCCAACTTTTACTGACGGCTTACTCGCGAGTTCCCGTTCGGGGCCGCGTATGCCGACGAATACCGCGTCGGCGACGTCTATCGGAAAATCGCTATGGCGACACGAGGTCGATACTCGTCGATCAGCGCGTCGAAAGCCGCAGCGGAAATGCCGACCCGCTGTCCTTCGGTGACCCAATAGAGCTTCGGCCGAGAATCCGCTAACGACCTCATCCCGAGAGTGTCCGCTGCACTCCGAGACGCGCCGCACAGTTCGCACGATAATGACTGTCTGCACCGGGTCGGGCTGCGTCAGTCCTCTCTTTGAACTCATCGCTGGAAAGCGGCCAGTGGAATTCCGCTGCCCTGAAGCGGCCAGTCGTCAGTCCAAAGCCTGGCGCGATGCCTGGGTGAACGGCACGCCGATGGGACGGCTCGCGACGCCCGACGAGATCGCGCCGGGCGTGATCTTCCTCGCGTCCGAAGCGAGCGCGTTCATGACGGGCTCGGCCCTGGTGATAGACGGTGGCCACACGATCTGGTGAACGGTCGTGATCGCAAGATATCGGAAACACACATCTGAAACGGAAACCTGACATGTCGGAATCGACAGTAATCGATGCGCTGCTTGCCGAGCTCGGCGCAGATCTGGTGCAGTTGCCGGCCGAGTTCGGCAGCCGCCAGCTGCAGGACTGGAGTGGGGTGCCCGGCGCGGTGCCGGCCGCCCTGATCCGGCCGCGCAGTACGGAGGACGTGGCCAAGGCGTTGCGCGTGTGCCACGCGTTCTCTCAGCCCGTCGTGACGCAGGGCGGCCTGACGGGTCTCGTCGGCGGAGCGAACGCTCTTGGCGGCGAAGTGGCGCTGAGCCTCGAACGGATGAACCGGATTGTGGAAGTGGATCGCACCTCGGCGACGATGACGCTCGAGGCGGGCGTATCCCTGCAGGTCGTTCAGGAGGCCGCGCTCGATGCTGGCTTCTATTTTCCGCTCGACCTTGGCGCGCGTGGCAGTTGCACCATCGGCGGCAATCTCGCGACCAATGCGGGCGGCAATCGTGTGATCAAGTACGGCATGATGCGCGACCAGGTGCTCGGTATCGAAGCTGTGCTCGCCAACGGCGAAGTGACGAGCGGCATGCACAAGATGATCAAGAACAACAGCGGCTACGATCTGCGGCATCTGCTGATCGGCAGCGAGGGTACGCTTGCGGTGATCACGCGGGCAGTGCTGCGCCTGCGTCCGCGGCCGACGGCCGTCGCCACCGCATGGTGCGCATTGCCCGACTACGACGCTGTAACGAAATTGCTGGCCTGCTCCCAGGCGCAGCTGTCCGCTGGCGTGTCCGCTTTCGAGGTGATGTGGGCCGGCTATTACGATGCCGTGTTGGCGAATCTCGGGCAGTTACGCGCACCGCTGGACAGACGCCATCCTTACTACGTGCTGCTCGAAAGTGTGGGCAGCGATCCCGGGCCGCATGCCGAGGCATTCGAGGCGTTTCTCGGCAAAATGCTCGAAGAGGGGGTAGTTAGCGATGCGGCGCTTGCGCAGTCCGAAGCGGATGCGCTCGCTTTCTGGACGGTCCGCGATGCGCCCGGCGAGTATCCGAAGTTTATTCCGCATCATAGCGCGTATGACGTGAGCTTCTCGATCAGCGAAGTCGGGCAGGTGGCCGCGCGTTGCGAGCAACGTTTGCAGAAACGGTGGCCTGATGCGTTAGTCATGATCTATGGGCACCTGGGCGACGGCAACCTCCATATCGTTGTCGATATCCCCGGTTCGGAAGGGCGACTGCACGACGAGATCGACGGCCTGATCTACGACGTGACGCGCGAATTTCACGGCTCGGTGTCCGCCGAGCACGGCATTGGTGTCAAAAAGAAGGCTTTTCTCGGCCACACGCGCACCGAAGCGGAGATCACGGCCATGCGGCTGATCAAGGCGGCGCTGGATCCGCGCGCGATCCTCAACCCAGGGAAGATCTTCTAATGATGGGCGAGCGGGCCGCCCTTGCCGCGAACGCTGAAGACGCCGACCTCTGGCGCTGGCTTTCGTGTCTGCTCGAAGAGCGCCGCATTCGCTGGTGCTGTTCGGCGCGAGGATGGCTCGTCCATTGTCGACAACCGGCATGTCGCGACGGTGCAGAGTTTCGACGACGCGATGCGCGACGCTATGGAATGTGTGACGGCACGCTCGAATTGAGACATGGACAACGCGGCATGGGGGCGGCCGCGTGCCATGCCATTGTCGGGTCGAGCGTGCGGCGACAACGCGAACCCGGACCACGGCTTGTGATCCATCAAAGTTAAACCAATACGCACGGGACCTGACCATACGCACTCTCTTCATTCACATTTTCTTCCCGACGACCTCGACCGCGCGCTGCTGATCGGACGCGTGTGGCGGCCGGCTCCGGTCGATGGTCCGTCGTCGTGGTTCGCGGCGGCGAGGTGTTCGACATCACGCGCTTCGTGCCGGCCACCGCCGGTCTGTTCCACCGTCGCGATGCCGCCGAGCTTGCTCGCACAGCGCCCGGCGAGCCGCTGAGGCCGGTCGGTCCGCTGATCGAAGCCAGTCTCGTGCTGGCCCGCGAGGCTAGTGTGCGCCTGCTCGCGCCGTGCGACGTGCAGGCGATCAAGGCCTGCGGCGTCACGTTCGCGGTCAATCTGCTCGAACGCGTGATCGAAGGGCAGGCGGGCGGTGACGCCGCCAAGGCGGCCGAAGTGCGCAGCACGATTGCAGGGCTGATCGGCACCGACCTCGCGAAGATCAAGCCTGGCTCCGAAGGCGCCATGAAGCTCAAGGAAGAACGGCAGCGGCGCAACGCGTGGTCACACTACATGGAAGTGCGGAGCGGGCCCGACGCGGAGGTGTTTTCGAAATCCCAGCGCAGCAGCGGCAGAATCGCATCGGCAACGGGCTGCAGTTGCCGCGTCAGATAGTGTTCGTAATCGATTGCCGAGCGCAGCGTCTCCAGCGGCTCGGGCCCGGCGATCGTCATGACGTAGCTGATCAGGAATTCGGCCGTTACGATCTCCGCGATCGAACTGATGCATCGCATTCGCAAAGATCAGTTCGGTGTTACCAACGTACGCATCAAAGAGACTACTGCGCCTGCTGTCTGGATGGCAGTCCTTTCAGCTCCTTGAGGCGAGCGAAACGCCAGCGGCTTTTCGCTCGCACGCCCTATTTGCACCACAGCCTCCGAAGCTTGGCTGGCCCACCGCCCCGCGCACTCCACTCCGCCTGCGACGAGGGCGGGCTACGGCAAAAGTGATGTTATCGGGGCGGAACCGCAGTACGACGATGCACAACGTCAGTCCATTGGTTCCGGTGAAGACAGATGACCTCTCACAATCTTCGTACTCCGGATGAAGCGGCGGGGCATTAGAAAAATTACCCTGGATGAGCTCGGTGCTTCCGGAGCCGTAGTGCGGCCTTGGCGACCCTTCTACGTACGAGCGCATGGTGCTCCTAGTGCGTCGTGTCGGTCAACGCCCGTGAGAAGTTAGACTCCACTCTGATAGCTGGCGGACGAACTCGAGGCTCAATTGACTGTTGGCCTTAGCCGGGTTCCGTTTCTCTGGCCGCTCTGAATCTGCCAGAGCGGGCCGGCTTTGGCGCCGCCCTGTTATCACCAGTTATTCTTCGGACCGGTAAACACTGTATCGCCTACCGACGACGCGAAAATGCTGGACTGGCTTGCGTCGCTGCCACCGTCTTGCGAGCTACAGGCAAGCGCTTTCGTCCCAAACGCAGCAGAGCTGTATCGGTTCTGTAGACCCGAAAAAGCGGAGCGTTTTCGCAGCGACGTTGGGTAGGCGTTCAGAGCCTCACGTTTGGTCGACCTACGGCCTGCTGCGAGCCAGGGCTGCGATGTGAACCCCGATGAACGGCAGCCTTTGCGCATGGCTACCTGACGCCGCCCGACCCGCCGAAAAGCAATTCGCAAGGTGACGCTAAAGGGCCGGTGAAGGCGTAACCCCACATGAGACGGTGGAGCACCGGGACTTGTTCAATGTCCTTCAGGAAATAGCGCCTCTCGCACCATAGCGTGCGGGGCCGCACGCTTATCCACCAGAAACTCGTTGCGGTCCTTGCCGGCAGTCCAGGCGGGCGCTCGCCCACGGCCGCTCCACGCTGAGCCGCTTACAGGGTCGCGGTATTTTGCTGCAAGCTCATTCGGTTGAACGCTTGGCTTGCGACCCGTCAACTCGGTGACGGAGATGCCGTACTCACCCATCTTTTGCACGATTTCGTTCAACACGAGGCGGGTGTCTCGTTCCTTGGCTTCAGCCAGTTGCTTGTGCGCGCAGTTGAGCGATTGCGATACCCTGATATGCCACATGTTTTGAACTCTGTTGCCAATATCCCCGTCGACTGATTTCGGCGAATGGTGCGCGATTATAGGCGGCACAGATGTCGCCCCATGATACGGTCCAGCGATAAGGGCACCACCAAAGAAGGCGACGAGTCGGCGACCTAAAAATTATGTTAGCTTTGCGCAGGGAGCGCCGTGCCGGGACAGCAGGGACAGCAGGGACAGCATCAACGAGTCTCGCAGAGGCGCGGCCTGCCAGCTCCGCCGTCGCAAGCCAAGACATCGTTTACTGGCGCGATGAACCCTCTGCTTTTATTTCGCACTCACTGGCGTAGGGGACGAGGTAAACCTAGGCGCCATTTGCCCGAAACGACCGGTTAATGGTGTGGCGGTTTGAAGGCTCTCCCTGCCCCGCCTGTTTGGCGTTAGAACATCAGACGAAAAACCGTCAGCAAAAAGACTTTGGAGTTAGCGCATATGTTTTCTCGAGCCTTCCTGCTTGGCGTACCAGGTATCGCTTTAGCCGTCTGGCTTTATGCGTGCGGCGGCAGTGGTAACACATCGGCCCCAGTCTTGGGACAGAACCAGTCGACGACGGCCACCCCCATCAAGCACGTGGTTGTGATTTATAACGAAAACGTCTCATTCGACCACTACTTTGCGACGTATCCGAACGCGACGAACCCGTCGGGCGAACCTGCGTTCACGGCCGCTGATGGCACGCCAATGGTCAACGGTTTGAGCGGGTCGCTGTTGACAAGTAATCCGAATTTCATCAATACGCTGAACGGCGCGGGCGCCGCGAATCCGTTCCGTCTGGACCGCACGCAGGCCGCAACGGCTGACCAGAACCACGCATATACGGCAGAGCAGCAGGCGTATAACAATGGTGCCGCTGACCTCTTCCCGTTTTATACCGGTAAAGAGTCGAGCGGCGGAGCAGGTGCATTCGGCACGACCGGCCAGGTCATGGGCTACTACGACGGTAATACAGTGACGGCCCTGTGGAACTACGCTCAGCACTTTGCGATGAGCGACAACGCTTACACGGACACGTTTGGACCGTCAACACCCGGAGCTCTAGAGGTAATCTCTGGTCAGACTAACGGCGTGCAACTAGTCGAGACCAGCCAGCAGCCGTTCAATCTCACGACGGCATCACATTCGTACTACGTGAACGACGGTCAAGGTGGCGTCACCCTAATCAATGACGCCGACCCGGCAAACGACGTGTGCTCCAGCACGACTGACCCGATTCTGATGTCCGGCAAGAACATCGGCGACCTGCTCAACGCCAGGAACATTACGTGGGGCGGCTTCATGGGCGGCTTCAACCTCTCAACGTCCAACAGCAACGGTACGACCGGCTGCGAGCGCAGTACTGTAGCCCCGGCAGTCGGTCAGGCGACGGCCGATTACATCCCGCACCATAACTGGTTCCAGTACTACGCATCGACGGCAAATCCGGAGCACACGCGCCCGAGCTCGATGTCGACTGTTGGCCTCAGCACGTTGCCTGATGGCAAGACGCCGGAACCGGCCAATCACCAGTACGACTCTGATGACTTCTTCGCGGCAGTGAAGGCGGGCAACTATCCGTCTGTGAGCTTCATCAAAGCCCCGGCATTTCAGGATGGCCATGCAGGCTACTCTGACCCGCTCGACGAACAGGCGTTCACGGCCAAGGTGGTGAACTTCCTGCAGCAGCAACCTGACTGGAAGAGCACCGCAGTTATCGTCGCATGGGACGATTCGGATGGCTGGTACGACCATGCCTATGCGAATCCGACGAGCTCGTCGTTCGACGCTCAGGCGGACCAGCTAAACGGTGCGGGTAAGTGCGGTACGGGAACGGCTCCGGACGGCGTGAAGGGCGCTCCGGTCAATGGTCGATGCGGTCCGGGCACGCGTATTCCGTTCCTAGTCATTTCGCCGTGGGCGAAGGTTAACTACGTTGACCACACGCCGATTAGCCAGGCATCTGTTGTCCGCTTCATCGAGGACAACTGGCTGGGCAGCCAGCGTATCGGCGGCGGTTCTTTCGATGCGACGGCCGGCAGCATCATGGGCTTGTTCAACTTCAGCGGCGGCGGCAACAACCCGACTGTGTTCGTCGACCCGAACCTCGGCTCCGTTGTCCCGTCGGTACCCACCATCTAAATTGCGAAACTTTGCGCCGGCATCGAGGTGACGACGCGAAGCTCCGCGGCCAACACAGGCGCTGTATTGATGGCACAGCTGACTTCGCGCAAGATCATATTCGTGAGCGGCACGATGGCGGGCCGTTCTTCACATTCAACTCGGTTGCGGACGCGCTCCTGCTGATGTCCACGGTACCGTTTGCGCTGGTGGGCTGCTTCTGGCTCATCTGGATACTCGGTGATGCCACAGTTCCCGGCTGCAGCAGGACCATAGTGGCCGACACTGCACAATACGGCGATTCTATGCTCTCGCATGGCTCTCCCGGTGATTACGATTGCCCACTTTCAGTTCACGTGATCGCGTCGTTCCAGTCGCCGGCTCGAGCAGGTTGTCGGGCAGCCGCAGGAGCTAATGCCGGCGCCACCCGACTACGGCGCTTACTCGTGCTGCCCGTGTCGCGCCGGGCAGGCTGGCAACGAGTCGCAGACCCGACCTACAGGTACCAAACGACCGTCGCATCCTAGATCACTTGCGTGGTACTCGAACGACGCGCTGGACCTTCGACCGGAACGTATGCAGGCTCGACAGCTGAAAAACTGCGTTGCCTTGAATCGATAGCAGAAGTCGTGGCGCATCCACCTGGAAGCGGGCGCGTTGCATCGGACTTTGCGAGGAACTATCTCTGTCGTTCCCGAACAGAACGGCCACCTATGTTTAGGGAATTTACATCGGTAACACCCGCCATTCGACGCTCGGTGGAACAATGAAACGGCGGCTTGATGTCAACTCGTTTCTCGGCATTTCCGCTACGGAGTGGAGCAATGCATGTATCTCCAACTTCGTTAGTTATGTCACGCTGCTATACGTCCTAAAGATCGTCATGTCGCGGCTCGCGGCCTTGTCGGCGCGAACCTCAACACGCTTTGATAATATGGTTGTGACCATTTTTGAGGGCACACACCGATTCACGCTGCTCGTCGCGGCAATATTGATCGGCTCGAAGTGTTTGTCTTTGCCCTTCAGATGGGAAGTGCGCGCCGATCACCTGTGGTTCCTGATCGTGGGTTTTCAATTGGCCGCGCTACCAGAGCAGAGGCCCGGGTTAGCCAGTCAGTTGAAGCGGACCACGCTTCAGTTTAGTCACAAGGTGACGTATTTTCAATATCATTGGCGAACGCAATGGGAGGTGCGATGGGTTCTAGCAAAGGCGCAATGGTTTCGGTTCCAGGCAAGCAGGATCTGGAGGCGATGTCTGAGTTCCGCTATCAGCTACGGCAATTTCTCCGGTTTTCCGAGGAGATTACTCACGCAGCGGGGATAACGCCACTGCAATACCAGTTGCTACTTCATGTGAGAGGGTTTCCCGGCCGCGAGTGGGCAACAGTCGGTGATCTCGCCGAGCGGCTGCAGGCCGCGCCGAATGGCACCGCGGCGCTGGTCTCACGATGCGAAGCGGCCGGCTTTGTGACACGTAAGCCGGGACGGGTGGATCGTCGTCAGGTCCAGGTGCATCTCACGGCCAAAGGGGAGCGCTGTCTCCTCAAACTGGCGGCGCTTCACAAGTCGGAGATGGAATCGTTTGGATGGGCCTTCGCCGAAAGAGTCAGGCAATAGTGCATCCGTTCCGGGCCGCGCCGGCGCGAGGAACAACGGGGCTGGGCTTTGCGCATATGTCATAGAGTGCCAGACCGTTCCACGTTTGTTTTGAGCGCCCCGTGAGCGCCGGCCGCCGTTTGAGGTAGACAGCTGCCGTTTGTGGCACAGCCTGGCGCCCGTTCCATGAAGGTCAGGACAGCTTCCGGCCACTCGCCAGGCAACTGTCATAGGCGTCCATTGACTTCAATTTCAGCAATCTGACTGTTCAGGATCGGACGATTTCCTTCTTGGGCGTGCTGATCGGTTTCGTGCCGGGTGCGATGTACTACGATGTAATAGCACGATAGCTCCTTCCTGGAACCTAAGCGATGAAAGGCGAAACCAGCCGGCCTGAGCGGGGCACCGGCAGTGATGAGCATCACGTCGAGGTCGCGCCGGTGCAGCCACGCGCACTGACCCACGACGACGGCGATTCGGCCGTGCAGGTCGCTCTGTACTGGCTATGTTTCCTCGCGTTCATCGTCGGTATCGTGACCGGCCTCGGCGCCGTAGGGTTTCGCGGGCTGATCGGGCTGGTGCACAACGCGTTTTTCCTTGGGCATCTCTCATTTGACTACGACGCCAGCCGCTTTACCGCCCCTGCCCCGTGGGGTGTATTCGTGGTGCTCGTGCCCGTCATAGGCGGACTCGCCGTTACCTGGATTGTGAGTACATTCGCGCCCGAGGCGAAAGGGCACGGCGTGCCCGAGGTGATGGACGCTATCTACTACAAACGCGGCGCTATCCGGCCGGTCGTGGCAGTCGTAAAATCCATTGCTTCGGCACTGGCGATCGGTTCCGGCTCGGCGGTCGGGCGGGAGGGGCCGATCATCCAGATCGGGTCTGCACTCGGCTCGACCCTTGGCCAGCTCGTCGCCATGACGGCTGGCCAGCGTATTACGCTGGTTGCGGCAGGAGCCGGCGCAGGCATCGCGGCGACTTTCAACACCCCGATTGGTGGCGTGCTTTTCGCCACTGAGTTGATGATGCCGGAGATCAGCGTCAACACTTTTTTGCCGGTGGCGATTGCAACAGGCACGGCGACTTTCCTGGGTCGACTCTTCTTCGGTGCCGCGCCGGCGTTCTTTGTTCCGGCGCAACTCGGAGCAATTCCGAACCAACCGGGCAGTGCGCTGACATTGATTCTTTATGCGCTACTTGGTGTCGTCACGGGCGCCGCCGCCGCGCTACTGATCCGCGCACTGCATTGGGCCGAAGATGCATTCGACAAGATTCCCGAGCGTTACGGCCGTCACGCCCTTGGGATGCTGATAGTTGGTGTGACCATGTATTTCCTGTGGCGCTACGCGGGTCACTATTACGTCGAAGGCGTAGGCTACGCGACAATCCAGGCGACACTGTACGGACAGTTGCAGGGCGGGGTCTTCCTTTTGCTGTTGGCGCTTTGCAAGACACTGGCAACTTCGGTCAGTCTGGGTTCCGGCTCTTCCGGCGGGGTCTTCTCGCCATCGCTGTTCATCGGTGCTACGCTCGGAGCGTCATTTGCGTCGGCTGTAGCAATGGTCTTTCCGCACGCGCCCATCAGCGCTCCCGCGTTTGCGATGGTGGGTATGGGCGCGATGGTCGGCGGCGGCACGGGTGCCGCCATGACCGCGGTCGCGATGGTCTTCGAAATGACCCGGGACTATGACATGGTGCTGCCCATGATCATTGCGGTTGCCTTTAGCCTGGGCGCCCGGCGGCTACTGTCACCGGAAAGTATTTATACGCTTAAGCTCGTGCGGCGCGGACACCCGATTCCTAACGCTTTGCACGCGAACATGTTCCTCGTGCAAAGCGCGGCCCAGATTATGGAGACCGATGTCTTCGTGCTCGATGAGCATGTACCGTTCAGTGACGTGCTTGTCCGGTCGGAAGGCGCGGCTTTCCGGCATGTCGTCGTCACGAGGGCGCATGAGATATACGGCGTGATTCGAATCAATACCGGCCTGCGCCGCGCGGTTAGCCATGGCGCGCCGCATATTTCGGTCGGTGCACTCGCGCAGCGCAATTTCGTTGTCGTCCAGGCAAATGATGTCGCTTTTCGCGTCATCACACGCCTCTCGAAAAGCCATGCAGCGATGGCGGTTGTGGTAGGGCGGCAGGAAGGCGTTGGTCCCGACCGCGTGCTTGGCGTGATTGCCAAAGAACACATCGCCGACGCTGTCGCCAGCAGCATCCGGGTATTTCCGGGCCAGGCCGAAGATCGGCCAGAGCGCGACACTGTTTGGCCGTTTGGCCGCAAAGGTAAGAAGAGATGGAAGGGCCGCGACGGCAATGGAGCGAGAAATGAAACTGACACATGACTTGAGCGGCCTTCGAGAACGCATCGGCAAGGTACTCCATCTCGACGACCTGGAGCAGGTATTAGCAGGAAAGGGCGTAGCTCAACCCGAAGAGGCACCACAATGGGCGATCGTCTACCGGACTGCTTACGGTTTCTGCTGTGTTTATCGGGGGCAAACCGTTGAGCTTCAAGAGATGCTCGATGTACAGATCTGGGCCGAAGAGATGGATGTCCAGACCTGGTTCATCGGTCTTTGATCGCCTGCTATTTCCACCTTCGCCCAACATGGCGGAGCGCCGCGCGGCCGTCAGCGCTTGCGGTCTGTCTGGACGCACCCCCCGGTTGGTGTGGCGGCCGCCGGTTGTTTTTGCGCGGCTGCCGGTAACCAATATTCGCCCGCGCCTTTCCCTGCCGGGACTGGCGGCTTTGAGCTGCGAGTCGCAGTCTGGATGCCGATAGGCGAATACCTGCAGTCTAACTGCTCAAGGAAGGTCTGCCTCGTGCGCTAGCGTGTGCCCAGCCGTCGCTTCAATGAGTCACGGGCATGCTCGAGCGCCTGATCCAGCGCTACTCGCTCGATCGCGTCCGATTGGCCCAACCCCGAAAATGGTTCGACGCATGCATAGACGGTTTCACCGGACACCGCGTGCCTCACCACCGTGTCGACCCAGACGCATGCGCCGATCGCGCACTCTTCGTCTCTCGTCTCACTGATGATTTCAAAATCAGCGTAGACAGCTGACTCTTTCATATCGTCTCCACCACGAGAAAGATGGCCGGCTACTGCCAGGAATAGCGCAAGGCAGGCGATGCTCGCCCGTCGATCCCACGCTGTCGAGCCACTGTTCGGTCGGACGCCCCGCAATGACCCGCTGCGGCGCACAGTCGGCCGCTCCGCTCACTAAATGCAGAAGACAGCTATCGTCGATGCAATAGCGGTTCATATCTCAGCGACCCCTGCGTTCTATTATATATCACCATGTGCCATAAATTTCCTAACTGTCTTAGTGTCTACCCTAGGAGCTACTACGAATGTGTCCCCGGCGTGATGCAAGGGAGACGGTCAATGATTTCGCTAGCCAGTAGGCGCTGCGGCTGGTTGTGGGTGTCGTGCGACTGACGGCTCAAAGCACATCGGCTTGCCGGAGAACGCCCAACAAGAAGGGGCGCTATTGAGGCGCCCCTACGGCGACTGCATCGAGCACGGTCGTCATGACCGCGCTGGGCCCGGACCTTCAGGCCTCGAATGGGTTGCTTACGGTCACAACAGCATCAGTCGCCGCTCGAAGATTTGCCGGAGCGTTGGGCCGCGCTGATGGGCGCGACCCGCCACACCGCGTTGCCAACGTCGTCCGCCACAAGTAGCGCCCCGCGCCTGTCCAGCGCGACACCGACAGGCCGTCCAACCGCGTGGCCGTCGTTCGTTAGAAAGCCCGTCAAAAAATCCTCCGGTGCACCCGCCGGCTTGCCATTGGAAAAAGGGATAAACACCACCTTGTAACCCGTGCGCGGCTTGCGGTTCCATGAACCATGCTGACCGACGAACGCGCCACCGCGGTAGTGCGTGGGGAACAGCGTCCCGTTGTAAAAGACCAGACCTAGCGATGCCGTATGGTTGCCCAGGGCATAGTCTGGCGCAATGGCCTCCGCTATGACGTCGGGCCGCTCAGGCTTGACCCGCGTATCCACATGCTGGCCATAGTAGCTATAGGGAAAGCCGTAGAACCCGCCGTCTTTCACCGCAGTCATGTAGTCTGGCACCAGGTTGTTGCCAAGATCGTCGCGTTCATTAACAGCCGTCCATAGCGCACCGGTGTCTGGCTGCCAGGCAAGCCCGTTCGCGTTGCGCAAACCCGTTGCATAGGCCCGCAAGTGCCCCGTTTTCACGTCGAACTCGAGGATCCGCGCCCGGTCCTTCTCGGCGTCGATGCCATTTTCCGCTGCGTTGCTATTCGATCCAACCGTGATGTAGAGATGCTCGCCGTCCCGGTCGGCCAGGATATTTTTGGTCCAGTGGTGATTGATCGGCCCGGCCGGCAAATCGGCAACCTTGACGCCGGAGTCTGCGATCGAGGTCGCACCCTTCACGTAGTCAAACCGCAGCAGGGCGTCCGTGTCGGCAACGTAAAGCTGGCTTCCGATGAGCGCCATGCCGAACGGCGAGTGCAGATCATGCAGAAACACTGTCTGCATTTGCGCGACACCGCTCTCCTTCACAGGGCGCAAAAGCATGATGCGGTCGGGGCTCGGCACACCGGCGCCTGCGCGCTTCATTACCTGTCGTCTGATCCAGCCAAAGAGGCCGCTGCCTTTGTCGTGCTCTTTGGGCGCATCGCTCTCGGCGACCAGTACGTCCCCATTGGGCAGCGTATAAAGCCAGCGCGGGTGGGCAAGGCCACTGGCAAACTGCGTGACGGTGAAGCCGACGGGCGCGCTCGGCATGAAGCCCGGCGGGCGCGTCCGAACCGGCGCGATGTTGACCATCGGGATCAATGATGACTCTGGAGCTGGAATGGCGGGCGAGGCGCCCAGGCCGGTGTCGAGTGAATTTGATGGACCGACGGCGCAAGCCGCCAACGGTAAGACCATCGCAATAGCTAGACGCTTGAACAGGTGCATGTTCACTCCTTGTGGTTGGCACTGGTCGATCATGTTACGACCGCCAGCAAGAAGCCAACCTGACGTTTCATTGCGCGATTTTTCCCTCGGAGCGGCGGATTTGCGATCGCAGCGGGTCGCTACCGCGGCACAACATGAGGTATCCTTAAGATGTGAGGCACGTCGGCTCCGAGCTTGACATTGTCATGTCACCTGGCGCTTCTTCGCTGAGGAGCCGGGAGCGACGACTGACGTGTTGTCGAACCTGGATACATTGCATGCTGCATAGCCTGGAAAGAGTGGGCCGTCTGTGAACTTAATGCGGCGCGCTGGCATATACGGTCAAATAGCCGGGAATCCTTTGAGGGCGTGACGCGCGGATCGCGCGCTGCGCGATCCGGTGCCTTGAAGTCGTTTTCCTTGGATTCATCGGTGTTTCCGATGTGGTGCATCGGCTGGCACAACAGCGCCCGCCGCGCTGAGCGATTCCGCAGCTCGCGACCATCTCAATAAAACGGGAAAGTGCGTTTCCGCACGCCTGTCGTGACATAGCGCTGCGGCCGAAGACCGCGTCTCTTCGCATTAGAGGGGTTAACATTGCTTCGCGGCAATTGCGACATCAATGCTGCGCAAGCGACCTGCGCATAAGTTTAGTCCACCGTGCGCCTCAAAGACCTGGCGTGCAATCCCCTTTTAGCGAACATTGCTGGCAATTCGAACCCCAGTACTTGCTGATCTTCAGTCCGCGCTGTACGACTGGACGAATCAAGGATGCTGGTGCCGTCTGCTATCGGTGTGACTGCTGGCGCAGCAATGGGCCATCTCGACCTCGCCCTGTGGCTGATCCGTAAGGTCAGCCCCGATTTGGCCGCCACGGTTTCCCGCGATCTACTCGCCGATTTTCGTTCAATGCAGGCGGCCTATATCATCCCGAACCATCTGACGCATGCAGACCCGTTGATTCAGCGGTTCGAACGGTGGGCGCGCGATAACCTCAGGAATGGCTTCTCTTTAGAAAGGGCAGCGCACGAGCTCGCTACAAGCGCTCGTACTTTGCAACGCCGTTGCACGGCCGTTCTCGGCAAATCACCCGGAGCTTTTTTCCGGGACCTGCGTGTCGAGCGTGCGCAATCGCTGCTTCATGGAAGCGGCCTCGCCCTCGAAGCTATCGCGACGGAGGTTGGCTACAGCGACGGGGGAACACTCAGGGCACTGTTGCGAGAGCGTCTAGGCCGCGGTGTTCGCGACCTACGCGACGACCTGAGATAGCTGCATGGCGGATTTTGCGCCAGTCGCCGTTAGTCCGTCCGAAGGCAGCATCTAGAAATGCGACTAGCGGTTCAGCGCAGCGCCCGTGGCGGAAATACATTTTTAGGCAGTTTTACACGGTGACTGAAAATTTCAATGAGGTTTTGCAGTCCTTGCAATATGCCTGCGCCATCCTGTGCAAGCGGGCAGCGGGCCTTTACCACGCACAGAGGTGCAAAGCGGGCAGGCTTCTTGCGATACATCACGGCGTGATAGGTCGTTACGCAACATTCAGATCAGATTGCACGACGCAGGTGTGAGCAGAGAGTCGCTTGGCAGTCTGTCCAGGATTCAGGAGAGCAACAATGAGCCAGACGGTCAGCGATTTCCTTGTCGAGCGCCTCCATCAATGGGGCATCAGGCGCATCTACGGTTATCCCGGGGACGGCATCAACGGCATTCTGGGCGCGTTGAACCGGGCCGACGGAAAAATCGAGTTCATCCAGGTCCGGCACGAGGAAATGGCTGCCTTCATGGCCTCGGCCCACGCGAAATTCACCGGCGAACTTGGCGTGTGTCTCGCGACGTCCGGACCAGGCGCCTCACACCTCGTCACGGGACTGTACGACGCGCGCATGGACCACATGCCGGTGCTGGCCATCGCCGGCCAGCAGGCGCGCGCGTCGCTCGGCGGCCATTATCAGCAGGAACTGGATCTGCCTTCACTGTTCAAGGACGTGGCCGGCGCATTCGTCCAGCAGGCGAGCGTGCCGGCCCAGGTCCGCCATCTTGCTGACCGCGCGATCCGCACCGCGCTATCCGAAAGACGCGTGACCGCGATTGTGCTGCCTAACGATCTTCAGGACGTGGCATATCAGGAGCCGAAGCGCCAGCACGGCACCGTTCATTCGGGCATCGGCTACTCGGCGCCCACTGTCGTGCCGAAACATGACGACCTGCGTCGCGCCGCTGACGTATTGAATGCAGGTGAACGGATTGCGATTCTGGTCGGCGCGGGCGCCCTGCACGCAACCGACGAAGTCATCGCTCTCGCTGACAAACTCGGCGCCGGCGTCGCCAAGGCGCTCCTTGGAAAGGCCGCGTTGCCCGACGAACTTCCGTGGGTCACGGGCTCCATCGGCATGCTTGGCACCAAGCCGAGCTGGGACATGATGACCGACTGCGACACCTTGCTGATGATCGGCTCCGGCTTCCCTTACTCGGAATTCCTGCCGAAAGAAGGACAGGCGCGCGGCGTACAGATCGACCTGAAAGCGGACATGCTGAGCTTGCGCTATCCGATGGAGGTGAATCTGGTCGGCGACAGCGTCGATACCTTGAAAGCGCTTCTGCCGTTATTGAAGGAAAAAACGGACCGCGCATGGCGCAAGAAGATCGAAGGCTGGGTGGCCGATTGGTGGAAAACGCTCGAAGCCCGGGCAATGGAAAATGCCGAAACAGACGTGAATCCCCAACGCGTGATGTGGGAGCTTTCACCACGTCTGCCGGAACGCGCAATCATCACGAGCGACTCGGGATCGTGCGCGAACTGGTATGCGCGCGATCTGAAGATTCGCCGCGGCATGATGTGCTCGCTATCCGGCGGTCTCGCATCGATGGGCGCGGCGGTGCCGTATGCAATCGCCGCCAAGTTCGCCTACCCGGACCGGCCGGTGATCGCGCTCGTCGGCGATGGAGCAATGCAGATGAACAACATGGCCGAACTGATCACGGTTTCGAAGTACTGGAAGCAATGGTCCAGTCCGCACTGGATCTGCATGGTGCTGAACAACGAAGACCTGAACCAGGTCACGTGGGAACAGCGCGTGATGGAGGGCGATCCCAAGTTCAATGCATCCCAGCAGATTCCTAATGTGCCGTATCACAAGTTTGCGGAACTGCTCGGACTGAAAGGGATTTACGTCGACGATCCCGAGCGCCTCGCCGCGGCCTGGGAAGAAGCGCTCGCAGCGGATCGTCCGGTCGTGCTCGAGGTGAAGGCGGACCCCACTGTGCCGCCTTTGCCGCCGCACATCTCGCTGAAGGAAGCCAAGGCGTTCGCGCAGACGCTTATCAAAGGCGACCCGCAGGAAAGCGGAATGCTGGTGGGTGCCGTAAAGCAGGTACTGAGCGCGGTGCTGCCGCACGGGCACAAGAATCACGACGAATCTGGCGGCAAGCCGGACGGCAAGAAGGACTGAGGCGATGCGAGCTTATACAGGCGGCGTGCCGCTCGGCACGGTACGGGCGCTGGCTTATACGATTCCGACCGACAAGCCCGAAGCGGACGGCACGATCGCATGGGACTCGACGACGCTAGTCCTGGTCGAGATCGATGCGGGCGGTAAAACGGGACTCGGCTACACCTACACGAGTGCTTCCGTGTTGCCGCTCATCGAGCAATTGCTGACGAAAACCATTCAGCGCTTCGACGCGTTCGACATCCCTGGCGCATGGCTTGCTATGCAGCGCAGCGTGCGCAATCTCGGGCGCGAAGGCCTCGCCGCGACGGCTATCTCCGCAGTGGACTGCGCGCTGTGGGACCTGAAGGCGAAGCTGCTCGACGTGCCGCTCGTGCAGTTGCTCGGCAGGTTGCGCGATGTCGTGCCCATCTATGGAAGCGGCGGCTTCACCACCTACACGGACGATGATCTGCGCGAACAGTTCTCCCATTGGATTGCCAACGAAGGATGCCGCTGGGTGAAAATGAAAATCGGCACCGATCCCGCACGAGATCCGCATCGCGTGGGAGTGGCGCGCGCCGCCATCGGCGAGCGCGGCCTTTTCGTCGATGCGAACGGCGCGCTCGACATCAAGCAGGCTGCCGCATTGGCAGCCTGCTTCGAAGAGCAGAAGGTCGCCTGGTTCGAAGAACCCGTGTCATCCGACGATCTCGAGGGTTTGCGCCGCTTGCGCGACCTGCTGCCGGGCGACATGGAGGTGGCAGCAGGCGAGTATGGATACACGGCCGACTATTTCCGCCGCATGCTGGACGCCGGCGCGGTGGATGTCCTGCAAGCCGACGCAACCCGATGCGGCGGCATCACGGGCTTCATGCAGGCGGCCAATCTCGCAGATGCCCATCACGTTGCGCTGTCCGCCCATTGTGCGCCCGCGTTGCATCTGCATGCGGCGTGTGCGGCACCCCGCTTACGGCATCAGGAGTGGTTCCATGATCACGTCCGTATCGAGCGCATGTTGTTCGACGGTGCGCCGGCGCCACACGACGGCGTGATCGCACCCGACCTGTCGCGTCCGGGATGCGGCCTCGAATTCAAGCATGCGGACGCGCAGTGTTATCGCGTCCATTGAAGGAGTGACGATGCAGAAGGCCGAAGTGATCGGACTAGGGATCGTGAGTGCCGCGGCGGCGCTGGCAGCGACCGTTGCGCTGACCCGTACCGGTACCACACCAGGCAATGCCGGGCGGCAGAATGTGGCGCGGACGACGATCCCGGCGCATCTGGACGCGGCGAGAAAACTCAATCGCAGTTCCGCGCTGCTCGCGTTGTCCGTGCTTGCCGACAGCGGCATGGAGCACTATCGCGGCTCGTTCGAGAACCGTGTGATGTATACGCCGTTGGTCGTCTCGGTGCTCTCGCTCGGCGCTGGCGTACACGGCGGCATGGACCGCAATGCGGCAGCGCATCGTCTGCGTGACGCGATCTATCTGACGGCGGCCGCCACCGGCGTGATCGGCAACGGCTTTCATCTGTACAACATCGTGAAAAGGCCGGGCGGATTCGGATGGAGCAATCTGTTCTACGCGGCGCCAATTGGCGCACCCATCGCCATGCTGCTCTCTGGCGCGCTTGGCGCGGTCGCCGAGCGGTTGCGCGACGAACCCGCGCGTGATCCGCGCCTCGCCGGAATGCCCGCCGGCCGTGCCCTCGCTCTGCTGGCCAGCGTCGGGTTGATCGGCACCGTCGGCGAGGCCGCACTGCTGCATTTCAGGGGTGCATTCCATAATCCGGCGATGTACGCACCGGTCGCCATCCCGCCTTTGGCTGTTGCGTTGCTCGCCCATGCCGCGATTGCCGAGCCGCAGCCGAAGCGCTGGATCACGCGGATGTGGCTTCGGTGTACCGCGCTGCTCGGTTTTGCAGGCGTCGGATTCCATACGTTCGGCGTCGCGCGCAATATGGGGGGCTGGCGCAACTGGTCGCAGAACATTTTCAGCGGGCCACCGCTTCCGGCGCCGCCCAGCTTCACGGCGCTCGCGCTGGCCGGGCTCGCGGCGCTTGGCCTGAGGGAAGGGGAAGCCGATGAGTGACGAAAACCACAAGCCGCACGCTTCGCGTTACCCCGGCTATGACGTGCTGCGCAAGCGCCAGACGCCCTCATGGGACGAGACGACCCGGCGTGTCGTCGATGCACGGCTGGCGGTCCGGCGCGAGCCGACGTTTCTCGACGATGCTGCGTGGCGCACGCTCGAGGCGCTGTGCGGGCGTGTCGTTCCCCAACCTGCCGACCGGCCGCCTGTGCCGGTTGCGGCGCTCGTCGATGAGCGTCTGCAGCGCGGTCAGGGCGACGGCTATCGCGACGCGCGGTTGCCGTCCGCCGGCGACGCGTGGCGGTGGGGTCTTGCGGCGCTCGACGCCGAATCGCGGACTCGCCACGACGTCCTGTTCCATCAGCTCGACGACGGCCAGCAGGACGCACTGATCACGAAGATGCAGAAAGGCGAACTGAGCGACGCTGCCTGGCGCGGTATGCCGCCGCAACTGTTCTTCACGGACCGGGTTCTGCACGACATCTGCGGCGCGTATTACTCGCATCCTGCCTCGTGGAGCGAGATCGGATTCGGCGGCCCCGCGAGTCCGCGCGGCTATGTCCGGCTGGTCGCGGGCCGGCGCGATCCGTGGGAAGCGGTCGAGGCCGCGCCGGGCGGTGAAGACGAGGCGCGCAAGGAGAACGAACGTGTTCGATGACGCCCTGCACACGCCTCGCGGCAAAAACGGGCGGGCGCCGGACGTACACCGGGTCGGCGGCTGGCTGCAGATGCGCGAGTATCCGCAAAACGAAGCGGTGGACTTTGTCATCGTCGGCACGGGGGCGGGCGGCGGCACACTCGCTTGCCGGCTCGCGCAGAAAGGCTTCTCCGTGGTCGCCTTCGACGCTGGCGCCTGGTGGCGGCCTCTCGAAGAATTCGCCTCGGACGAAGCGCATCAGGAAAAGGTCTACTGGACCGACGAGCGCATCGTCGACGGGGAAACGCCGTTGCGCCTGGGCAAGAACAACAGCGGCAAGTCGGTCGGCGGCAGCACCGTGCACTTCGCGATGGTGTCGCTGCGCTTTCGGCCCGAGTGGTTCAAGTCGCGTACGAAGCTCGGCTATGGCGCGGACTGGCCGCTGGATTGGCGCGAAATGTGGCACTACTACGCGCAGGTGGAAGATGCGCTGAAGATTTCCGGCCCGATGAATTATCCGTGGGGCCCGAAGCGTCCTCGCTATCCCTATCGCGCACACGAATTGAACGCGGCGGCGCTCGTGCTCGCGCGCGGCGCCGAGGCGATGGGCATCGACTGGACGCCGACGCCGCTCGCGACAGTGTCTGCGCCGCGAGGCGAATCGCATCAGTGCATCTATCGCGGGTTTTGCGTGACGGGCTGTTCGACCAATGCGAAGCAGAGCGCGCTCGTGACCTGGATTCCGTGGGCGGTGCAGGCGGGCGCCGAGATCCGCGATCTGGCCATGGTCGGCCGCATCGAAACCGACGACGCTGGGCACGCGACCGGCGTGCACTATCTGCGCGAAGGCAAATGGCAATTCCAGCGGGCGCGCAACGTGGTCGTCGCCGGCTATGCAATCGAGACGCCGCGCCTTCTGCTGATGTCCGCCAACGCCCGGTTCCCCGACGGGCTCGCGAACAGTTCGGGACTGGTCGGCAAGAACCTGATGGTGCAGACCAACCAGGCGGCGTGGGGCGTCATGGACGAAGAAATCCGCTGGTACAAGGGGCCACCTTCGCTCGCACTCACCGAGCACTGGAACTACACCGACACGGGCAAGGATTTCTTCGGCGGCTACTGCTACATGAGCCAGGGCGCGCTTCCGAACGCATGGGCGTCGACGCAGAACGGGCGCGGCCTGTGGGGCGACGCGCTGCTTCAGGAAATGGCCAAATACAATCATCAGGCAGGGCTGAAAATCGTCGGCGAGACACTGCCGCAGGAGCGCAACCGCGTGACGCTCGCGGATGAAAAAGATCAGTACGGTCTGCCGATTACACGTGTCACGTATTCGCTGTGCGACAACGACAAGCGTCTCATCAAACACTCGCTCGACTTCATGGGGCGGCATTTGCAGGCCGCGGGCGCACGCGAGATCTGGAACGAGGACAACGACACGTGCCATCTGAACGGCACCGCGCGCATGGGCGACGATCCACGCGCGAGCGTGGTCAATAGCGATTGCCGAAGCTGGGACATTCCGAATCTCTGGATCTGCGACGGTTCGGTGTTTCCGACCGTTGGCGGCGTCAATCCGTCACTGACGATTCAGGCGATTGCCTGCCGCACCGCCGACCGCATCGAAGCGCTTGCCGCGCGTGGGGAGTTGTCGTGCGCGTCGCGGTGACTTCGCGCAGTGGCGCGAGGGTGCTAGTGAGCGCGTTGCTCGTCTCATCGTCCGCGCACGCTGACGCGCCGCTCGAATACTTCCTGCATTCCGCCGGGCCCGCCGCGTCGCCGACGATGCATCTGGGCTGGGGCCTGGCTGCAATGTGCGTCGCGGTCGTCGTCATCGTAGCTGTCCTGCTCGCGGGTGCGTTGATGCGGCGCCGTCCCGAGGCCGCGCCGCGTGCGCTGGGCAAAGAGGCGGGCGGCATGCGATGGGTCTATGTCGGCGTGGGCGTGTCGACCGTGGCGTTGCTGGTGTCGCTCTGCTACACGCTCGTCACATTGGAGGCCGTCGCGCAACCGTCGCTTACTCCGGGCTTGAGTATCACCGTCACTGCGTACGACTGGTGGTGGAAGATCGATTACGGCGATGACTCCGATGCGACGCATCATTTCGTGACCGCCAATGAGATTCACATTCCAGTGGGCGTGCCGGTCCGGATCGGGCTCAAAAGTGCCGACGTGATCCACGCGTTCTGGGTGCCGCGCCTCGCCGGCAAGACCCAGGCCATTCCGGGGCAAGTCAACACGCAATGGATCGAGGCCGACGCGCCGGGCGACTATCGCGGTCAGTGCACGCAGTTTTGCGGCCCGCAACATGCTCACATGGCCTTCGACGTCATCGCGCAACCCCAGGCGGATTTCGATGCGTGGCGCGACGCGCAACTGCGTCAGGCAGCGGCGCCCGCTGACGGCCGAGTGCGTGACGGCCAGAAAATCTTCATGGACCGCTGCGCGGGCTGCCATGCCGTACGCGGTAGCGACGCGGCAGGCGTACAGGCCCCGGACCTCACGCATGTGGGTTCGCGCCAGCAGCTTGCGGCGGGCACCTTGACAAATACGCCCGCGCATCTGCTCGACTGGGTCCAGCATGCTCAGCTGATCAAACCGGATTCGCTGATGCCGAGCTTCACGCTCAACGTGCAGGACGCCGCGGCGCTTTCCGCCTATCTCGCGACGCTCCACTAGAGCGTCCCTATCCGACAAGGAAGAACATGGCCGACCTCGCACCCACGCCACCCGATCTGCGGCTCGCGCGCCGGCCCGAAGTCGGCCGCATGCCACAAGGCTCGGAGCGCGAGAAGCGTCTGCGTGATCTGTGGGAGACCGAGCCTGGCTGGCGCGGCTGGCTGTCCACGGTGGACCATAAGCGCATCGGGATGCGCTACATCGTCACCGCGTTCCTCTTTCTGATTGCGGGCGGCATCGAGGCGCTCGTGATGCGCGTGCAGCTTGCGCGGCCGAACTCGCATCTGCTGTCGCCGGAACAGTACAACCAGCTTTTCACGATGCACGGAATCACGATGATTTTCCTGTACGCGCTGCCCGTGCTGTCGGGCTTCTCGAACTATCTCTGGCCGCTCGTGCTCGGCGCGCGCGACATGGCGTTTCCTCGTCTCAACGCACTGTCCTATTGGGTTTTCCTGTTCGCGGGCCTCTTTCTGTACGCGAGCTTTCCGCTCGGTCAGGCGCCCGACGCCGGCTGGTTCAACTATGTGCCGCTCGCGAGTCTCGAATACAACACCGGGCCGAACATCGACGTCTACGCGCTCGGCATGGTGCTGCTCGGCGTCTCCACTACGGTCGGGTCCGTCAATTTCGTCGTGACGCTGCTGCGCATGCGCGCCCCCGGCATGTCCATCGACCGGCTGCCCATCCTGGTATGGGGCACGCTGACCGCGTCGGCGGCCAACCTGGTGGCGGTGCCCTCGGTAAGTCTCGCGTTTCTGATGCTTTGGCTCGACCGGCAGGTGGGCACGCATTTCTTCGATGCCGCCCATGGTGGTCGCCCGTTGCTCTGGCAGCACATGTTCTGGATCTTCGCTCATCCGTGGGTGTACGTCGTCGTGTTGCCGGCCATGGGCATCGTGTCCGACGCGCTGCCGACTTTCTGCCGGCGGCCGCTCGTGGGCTATACGCCGGTCGCGGTCTCTACCGTCGCTACCATGATGATCGGCTTCGTGGTCTGGATTCACCACATGTTCGCGACCGGCATTTCGCCGCTCGCGCTCGCGTTTTTCGGCGCCGCCAGCATGCTCATCTCGATCCCCAGTGCGGTCGCGACCTTCGCATGGATCGCGACGATCTGGCTGGGACGTCCCGTGTATCGCGTGCCGTTCCTGTTCTTCGCGGGCTTCGTGCTGATGTTCGTGATAGGCGGCGTCTCCGGCGTGATGACCGCCGCCGTTCCATTCGACTGGCAACTCACCGACACCTATTTCGTCGTCGCGCATCTGCACTACGTGCTGCTCGGCATCAACGTGTTTCCCGTGCTCGGCGGCATCTACTACTGGTTTCCGAAGTTCACCGGCCGCATGACGAGTGAACGGCTCGGCAGGCTCGCGTTCTGGGTCACGTTTATCGGCTTCAACGTGGGCTTTTTCCCCATGCACATCTCGGGACTGCTCGGCATGCCGCGCCGGATCTATACGTATCCGGCGAACATGGGCTGGAACACGAGCAACATGATCACGACCATCGGCTCGTTCGTGTTCGCCGTGGGCATTCTCATCTTTCTGATCGACGTGGCGGTGAGCCTGCGGCGCGGTAAGCCCGCCGGCGACAATCCCTGGGATGCCGCCTCGCTCGAATGGTCGGTGCCGTCGCCGCCTCCGGCCTACAACTTCGCCGTCGTGCCGTTCGTCGCCAGCCGCAACCCACTGTGGGAAGACCGGATCGGAGAGGGCGCGCGCTCGAAACTCGACGAAGGCTTCATCCTCGACCATGGCCGCGAGGCGCTGGGCACGACATCGCTCGATGCGAAGCCGGACATCATCCTCAAGATGCCGAGCGACTCGTATGCCCCGTTCCTCCTCGGCCTCTTCAGTGCGCTGCTGTTTGCCGCCATGCTGCTGCACGCCTGGATTGCCGGCGGATTGATGGTCGCCGCATGCGGTGCGGCGATGCTGATCTGGCTGTGGCCCGAGCGTTTGCTGATCCAGCGGGAGCCGCAGCGCGTGCAGGATGCCGGAGCGAATCATGAGTGATCTGACCGATGAGGACCTGATCCTTCCCGTCGGCAGCGCGGGGAAATTGTCGAGCGGCTGGTGGGGCATGATGGCGACGGTCGCGACCGAAGCGTCGTTGTTCGGCTATCTGATCTTTTCATATCTGTATCTCGACTCGCAGATCGAACTGCACTGGCCGCCCGAGGGACTGCCGAAGATTGGCATCGGCGCGTTCAATACCTGTGTGCTGCTGGCGAGCAGCGTGTTCGTGTGGCTGTGCGAGCGCATGGTGCGGCGGCGCCGGATCCGCTGGGCGGTGGCGTCGATGGCGTTCGCGATCGTGCTGGGGCTCGTGTTCGTCGCCATTCAGATGAAGGAGTGGCACGACCATCCATATGGCATGGCAACGGATCTGTACGGCTCCCTCTACTTCACGATCACCGGCTTTCACGTGTTGCACGTACTCGTCGGCCTCATCGTGCTGACCTGCCTGCTGATCTGGACCGCGTTGGGCTACTTCGACGAAAAACGTTGTGCCGCGCTGAGAATCGGCGGCCTGTACTGGCACTTCGTCGATGTCGTGTGGCTCTTCATCTTCACGACGCTGTATGTCACGCCATTTTTCTTGTAGGAGCGCGACGATGCGAGCCGCAGTGGTTTATCAGAAAGCGCCCGATCAGCGGCCCAACGGGGCAACGCGGCCGGCTTCAGCGCCGTCGCCGGTTGCTGACGGCAAGTCCGAACGCCGCGGTGCGCCTCGCGGCCCCGGCGGGGCGCTGTTGATCCTGTTCGGCCTTCTGGGCGCAGCCGCCGCCTGGGTCCTGCAGACGGAAATCGGCGAGACGCTCGCGGCGCAGGCGTGTTTCCCGCATCGGACGCCGCTCGCGGCGCCTCAGTGGTCATGGCTGATGCCGGTGCTGAACGTGATTTCGGTCGTCGCCCTGCTGGTGGGTGTGGCAGGCGCGTGGATCTCCTGGCGAAGCTGGCGCGTGAGCCGCGACGCGCACCCGGATCCGGTTGCGGCGATATCCGACACCGCACCGGGACGAACCCGTTTTCTCGCGATGGCAGGACTGATACTGAGCCTGCTATTCGTCGTCGGGCTGGTGGCGACCGGTTTGGCCGTCGTGCTCGTCTCGCCGTGCAGCACGTGGCGGTGACCGGCATGAAACGGATCAAGCGACGCACCGCCTACGCCACGTTCGCCCTCGCGTTGTCCATCGCATTGACGGGGTTGTGCGTGCGCAGCGTCGCGGGGCCCCCTCAAGTAGATACCGACGATGCTGTCGCGCTATCGGACCCCGCGCTGATTTTGCGCGGCGAGTATCTCGCGAAGCTAGGCGACTGCGCTGGCTGCCATACCGTGCGGAAGCAGGGCGCGCCGTTCGCGGGTGGCCTCGCGATGGGCTCGCCGTTCGGCACCATCTATTCGACGAACATCACTCCCGACCCGCAAACTGGAATCGGCCGCTACAGCTATGCCGACTTCGAGCGCGCGCTGCGCGACGGCGTGGCGCCCGGCGGCAAGCGGCTCTATCCCGCCATGCCGTATGCGTCGTTCACGAAGATCAACGACGCCGATATGCACGCGCTCTACGCGTACTTCATGCATGGCGTGCAGCCGGTCACGCACCGGCCGCCGGAAACGAAATTGCCGTTCCCGTTCAGCCAGCGCTGGGGCCTGGCCTTCTGGGATTTTGCGTTCGTACGGCACGAGCGCTTCATTCCCGACAGCAAGCACGACGCGCTATGGAATCGGGGCGCCTATATCGTGCAATCGCTCGGCCACTGCGGCGCGTGCCACACGCCGCGCGGCCCCGGGTACGAGGAGCGCGGCTACGACGAGTCATCGAAGCTGTATCTGACGGGCGGAACGAACGATCACTGGTTCGCGCCGAACCTGACCGGCGACCCTGGGTCGGGACTGGGGCGTCTGTCGCCGCGCGACATCGCCTCGTTCCTCAAGTCCGGACATGGCAGCGATACGCACGTGGTCGCGTTCGGCAGCATGGTCGAAGTGGTGGAAGACAGTGCGCAATATTTCAACGACGAGGATCTGGATTCGATCGCGCACTATCTGAAAAGCCTGCCTGCGCGCGAACCGTCGGGGGCTTACGCGCCAGGCTCGCCCGAGGCGCACGAAACGGCCATCTCGCTGAAAACCGGCGATGTCGAGCGTCCCGGCGCGGGGCTCTACATGTCGTTCTGCGCGAAATGCCATCACGCGGACGGGCGTGGTGAAAGCGGCAAATATCCTGCGCTCGCGGGCAATCCCACTGTGCTGGCGTCCGACACTTCATCGCTGGTTCGGCTCGTACTCAAGGGCGGCAGTAGTCCGCAGACGCTGAAGGGGCCGGTCCACCGCAAGATGCCCGCCTTTGCCGATCAGTTCACCGACGCCGAGGTTGCACGCGTGCTGAGCTTCGTGCGGGGCACGTGGGGAAACCGCGCGGCGCCGGTTTCGACCCGCGACGTCGCGGTGCTGCGCGGCAAGCTCAAGAAATGAAGGGTGAGCGTTAAGCGTCACAGTCCACGAACCTTCCTGCACAGGTGAGGCAACGATGAGAGCGAACAGGAATGGCATGACCGTTGTTATAACCGGAGCGAGCGCTGGCGTGGGCCGTGCAAGCGCGCACGAGTTCGCGCGGCGCGGCGCAAGGATCGCGCTGATCAGTCGCGACCAGGCGGCGCTCGACGACGTGCGCCGCGAGGTGAAAGAACTCGGCGGCGAGGCGATCGCAATTGCGCTGGACGTTTCGGACGCGTCGGCCGTCGAGGCCGCGGCCTCGCGCGCGGAAGCCGAGTTGGGTCCAATAGACGTCTGGGTGAACAACGCGATGACGACCGTGTTCGCGCCGCTGCATGACATTTCACCGGACGAGTACCGGCGCGCCACGGAGGTCACTTATCTGGGTTACGTCTGGGGCACGATGTCCGCGTTGCGCCGAATGCGGCCGCGAAACCGGGGCACGATAGTGCAGGTCGGCTCGGCGCTTGCCTACCGGTCGATTCCCTTGCAATCGCCCTATTGCGGCGCGAAGCACGCGATCCGGGGCTTCACCGATTCCGTGCGCAGCGAACTCATGCATGACCATAGCCGCGTCCATCTGACGATGGTGCAGATGCCGGCGTTGAACACGCCGCAGTTCGAGTGGGCAGAGTGCAAGCTGCCGCACCCGCCACAACCGGTGCCGCCGATTTTTCAGCCGGAAGTCGCCGCGCATGCGGTCGTTTGGGCCGCGACTCACCGCCGCCGCGAACTCTATGTCGGGTCCTCCACGATCAAGGCGATCTGGGCGAACAAATTTGTCGCGGGCTTGCTCGACCGCTACCTGGCTCGTGCGGGTTATAGCGCACAAATGCAGGAGCGCAGCGTGGCGAGCGATCGAGCGTCCAATCTCTGGCATCCGGTGCCCGATTTGCATGCGACCTGCGGACCGTTCGGCGACCGGGTCAGCGCATCGAGTGCCGCACTGTGGGTCGACGAGCATCGCAACTGGCTGCTGGCCGGTGCGGCGACCGGGCTGATCGCCACGCTGCTCGCCATTCGCCGCAGATAGGACGGCGCGCCTTCCGTATGTCGCCAGCCGTAGCGCGCACAGCACCGCGCGTCGTCGTCCCATCCACCATCCAGTGAGTCACCCTATGGCATCGAACCTTGAGGACTATGCGCTGCTCGGCGACGGGCACACCGCAGCGCTGGTAGCGCGCAACGGCTCGATCGACTGGATGTGCTGGCCGCGCTTCGATTCCGACACCTGCTTTGCCGCGCTGCTAGGTCATGCAGAAAATGGCCGGTGGCAGATCGCGCCGGTGCAGGAGCCCGCGAATGTCACGCGCCGCTACCGCGGTTCAACGCTGATTCTCGAAACGAGCTTTAGCACGGCAACCGGTACCGCGACACTCGTCGACTTCATGCCGATGCGCGGGGGATGCCCGCAACTGATTCGCATGGTCTTCGGAGAGACCGGAAACGCCGAGTTCGACATGCAACTGGCGCCGCGCTTCGCTTATGGACGCGCCGTTCCTGCGGTCCGGCGGCTCGCCGACGCAACCGGCTGGTCGCTCATGGAAGGATCGAACAGGCTGACCCTGCACACGCGCGCCGCGTTGCGCGACGAAGCCGGCACCGTCGCAGGTCGCTTCGTCGTGCGCGCGGGCGAGTGCGTGTCGTTCGTTCTGAACTACAGCGCTGTTCGCGACATGGCAGCGGTGAACAATGATGCGCAGCGTCAGTTGTCGAATACGGCGGCGTTCTGGGAATCATGGTCTGCCCGGGCGCAAACCGAAGGCCCATACGACGACGCGCTCAAGCGATCTCTGATCACCCTGGAGGCGCTGATCCATGAGCCGGGCGGCGGGATCGTCGCGGCGCCTACTGCCTCGTTGCCCGAACGCCTGGGCGGGTCGCGCAACTGGGACTACCGCTTCTGCTGGCTGCGCGACGCGAGTCTGAGCTTGCTCGCGCTGCTACGGGGCGGCTACCCCGACGAGGCGCGGCGCTGGCGCGACTGGCTGGTGCGGGCGGTCGCCGGCGCGCCTTCGCAGATGCAAATCCTCTACACCGTCGACGGCTCACGGTATGTGACCGAGTGGGAATGTCCGTGGCTGGACGGTTATCAGGGAGCGCGGCCGGTGCGTTTCGGCAATGGGGCGGTCGGCCAGTTGCAGCTCGATGTCTTCGGTGAGGTGATGAATGCGCTGTACCTGTCGCGTCAGGCCGGTCTCGGGCCAGACGGCGCCGCATGGACGCTCGAGAGCGAAATGGTGCAGCACCTTGCGCAGATCTGGCAGCAGCCCGATCAGGGCATCTGGGAGAGTCGCGGCAAGCCGCAGCACTACACCGTTTCGAAGGTCATGGCGTGGGTCGCGGTGGACCGCGCCATCAAGTCCTCGACGCAATTCGGTCGGACTGCACCGGTACGCGAGTGGGAACAGTTACGCGACCGGATTCACGCCGACATCTGCCGCCATGCTTTTCGGATCGACCTCAATTCATTCACGCAAACGTACGGCGGCAGCGAACTCGACGCAAACTTGCTGCTACTGCCGCTCGTGGGCTTCATGTCGCCGCAGGATCCTCGCATGCAGGGCACGGTCGCCGCGATCGAACAGCACCTGACGGGCAACGGCCTGGTCTTTCGCTATCGTGCCGGGCACGCTGACGACGGACTTGGCGAAGGCGAGGGCGCCTTTCTGGCCTGTAGCTTCTGGCTCGCGGACAACCTGTTCCTGCAAGGCAAGCGCGACCAGGCACGGGAGCTGTTCGAGCGTCTGCTCGGCCTGAGGAACGACGTCGGACTGTTATCCGAAGAATATGATGTCCGCACGCGAAGGCTCGTCGGAAACTTCCCGCAGGCGTTTTCTCACATTGCACTAGTCAATACCGGCCTGACCCTGTCACGCGGTCATGCACGAATGGGCGCGGACGGTGACATCACCGGCGCGAGCGGCGGGTAAGCTGGTCGAACCAATGCAGCGGTTGAGACATCAATACCGCAAAGGCGACAGCCGGCCCCGCCCGTCTATTGCTTCGTGCGCGTTGATCGATATGTTAAGAAGAGCCAATTCGAGTTCGGACTGGCCCGCGTGAATGTGGCGAACCCTCCGGTCGGTTCAATCTCATCAACTGGAAAAGGTTAAGGCGCACTGGTCAGGCTGTCGAGTAGCGCGATTGATCGGACTGAGGGAACAGCACGTCTGTCGGCCTGGCTTTTGCTAATGGTCGACTCGAACGACGAACAATCTGAGGCTTACGAGGATAAAGTCAACTTCGATTCCCCAAGTTCGTTAGCGGACATTGAGATTGATCCCACCGCGATCAGATTGCCGCTCGCACCGAATTGCCGGGGTGCGAGGCAAGCATGGATTGCTCATCGTCCCTGTAACAATGCCTTGCCTTTATGGCGTGCGAAGATAACGGATCGCCTGCTCGCATTTGATATGCGCACGATGAAGGTCACCGCGACTTTCGACGTTGGTGGCGGTCAAGACGTGCTCGCATCTGATCCCGAGTCAGATACGGTCTACGTAGCGGGCGAGAAGGGCATCGTATCTACGTTCAGCGTTTCCGGATCGGAGATTTCGAAGATTGGCGATGGCGAGGTGGGTCCGAACGCACATGCCGTCGAAGTCGATGCGGAAGCTGGCTTCATTGGCGCGGTAGGGACACGGAAAAGGAAGTTTCCGTTTCGTCCGAGCGCGCTTCGATCGAACCGTGATGGGCCTTGGCGATTTCATTGGCGATATACAGGCCCAGTCCGAGACTTTCTTCCTTGTGGGATGCTTGCTGTTGGCTGGGCACTCGCGCCAAGGGATTGAACATGCAGGCTAGAGTCACGGGTTCAATCGCACGTCCGCGGTTTCTGACGTCGATGCGGACATGTGTTGAATCGCCTGTCACCTCAACCCGCACAGGCGTGTCCCGTGCGCCGTACTTGATGGCGTTGAGTACAAGATTCTGTACGATTTGTTGCACTCGGTGCGCATCCCAGGCTCCATGCAAATCGCCATTCACGTGCAGGTCGAGTTGCCGGTCGGGGTGAACGGCGCGCACCTCGTCCAGTTCGTCTGCAATGACGTCCGCCACATTGATACCGGTGCGTGTCACGTTGATGCCTAGCCCAGTTGGGTCCAGTTGAAATCGCTCAGGTCGTCAAGCAGTGCTTGCATCCGGGCTCCGCTGCGTATGAGACGGGCCGCAGCGTCCGACACTTTCTCGTCCGCGTTCAGTGCGGCCAGGTGCGACGCAGTAATCTGTATTGCCTGAAGCGGGCTCCGCATGTCGTGGCCCAGCATGCCGAGGAGGAGATTGCGGCTCTGTTCGACCTGCGCACTGAAAAAGCAGACAGATTCGGCGAGTGCCTGGTCCATCGCTTCGTCAAAGCGCACGACGTCATCCAGATAAGTCAGATCGGGCTCGCAATCGTCTATCCAGAGCCGAAGCACACTGACTCGGAGTGCACGGTATTCTGCGATGAGCTGGTTAATGTTGAAGCCGGTACGTGCCCTCAGAGCGACCAGGGTAACGACAATCACGCCGGCGGCGAGCAATATGGCGAGGTCTCGCGCCGCGAACGAGGAGCCGTCGTCGAGAAACAACGGCAGGGTCATCACGCCGGAGAGCGAAACCGCGCCGCGTACTCCAGCCAACGACGTCGCCGCGATCAAACGCCAGTCTGGCGAGTTGATCGCGTGCAGCGCGGCGCGTGTGAGCGGCGCGGGTGGTGGGCCGTCAGCGCGTTCGCGAGCGCGCTTCATCCTAGCTTCCGAAGTCCGGCCAATAGGGAGGACGAGTGGAGTAGCCTCGCCTGTGCTTCCGTCAGCGGGCGGGTCTGATGTGTGCTTGACAACATGCGAGTCTATGAATTGAATAGCGCGGAGGGGCTCGACAGCTTCGCTGACAGGCTCGACTTGCGGCTGCAACGATTCCGCTCCTATAGTTAAAGCCGGCGAGCCAGTGTCTCGCCTGGAATCCAATCGCGGTAGATGGAGGCGAGAATGCGAGTCGAAGGTCGATGTTTGTGTGGAGGAATTGTCTATGAGGCAGAGGTCGAGCCCGGAACCGCTTCAATCTGCCATTGTTCGGACTGCCAACGTCAATCGGGTTCCGTTTTCAGAATGAACATATCGGCTCCTGCGGACACATTCCGTCTGTTGAAAGGGACGCCAAAGATTTACCTGAAGATCTCTGAGCGAGGAAACAGGCGACTCCACGCATTCTGCGCAACTTGCGGTGGTCCCGTTTATTCATCGGCAGCAGAAAACGCACAGGCCTATTCGTTGCGGGTGGGGGCGCTTGAACAGCGATATGAACTTCAGAAGCCTGCAAGGCAAATCTGGACGAAGGGGAGGTTCGCATGGCTACCACCCATCGAAGGCACAGAGGAGTTCGTAGGGCAGCCGTAGAAAATGGAAAAGATGACGGAGAACCGCCGACCCTTTCTTCAGGGACAGGCAGCTCGATCAACAGACCCGAGTCAGATCCGCATCATCTGTATCGGGCGAGTTAGGTCGAATTTTGAGGCGTGGCGGGGTAGAGCAACGACAGTTCATGGACGCTCTTTCCGTGTCCGAACTGGCTGCGCATCTGCTCCAAGATAGAGCGCGTCCCGTTTGCGATCATCAACGGAACACCGATTCGGCTAGCGAGTGAACAACCTTCCTGAAGGTGTCTGAGCGCATCGTCGACGGACGAGTTGCTCGGCCGTTCGCCGCTCATGAGCTCGCTAAAGATGTATCGCGACCCGGTACTCCAACCCGAACTATCACGGAGAACCTCGCTCATGTCCTTCAATTGCAGCCCGTAGTTCAGGCCAGCAGAAATACATTCGTAAGATATCGCCCGTGATTGTGACGCACCGATGCTGGCGATGGTTTCCAGTATGCCGGCTCCATCGGTTTCCGACTGTGTAGCCGCAGACTTAACCGCATCGCCGGTAATACTCGAGCCCGCCATCGACCCAATGATGTTTACCATGTCCTCGAGGCGAGCCTGTGGACCCAGCAGATTCCCACCGATCTGCAGGAGACCCTGAACGATACCAGTGATCGGCATCGGGGCGCCGTGCGTCATGCCAAGGGAAAGTGCCTGATGAATATCCTTCAGCATCAGGGACAGCGCGAAATCGGTCGATGCCTTCCCCTGAAGAAGGGCGGGCAACATACGGTCGGTGATCTGACAGCACGCTTCGCTGTCTGAAAGATGGTCCGCCATCGTCTGGAGCGTGAGTCCGGACTTCCGGCCGAATGCCAGCACCTCAAGCATGCCGAGACGGTTGCCCGCGTTCATCGCATTATTGACGGTTTTCATGGCCTGACCGTCACCCACGCGGGGTCCACAGCGAAAAATCTTGTCCGTAATCGCTCGAAGAGCCGGTTCTGCCCGGTCCAGAACCTCGGCAGGTGCCGACACCATAAGGTTGGCGTTTCCCGTGGAGACTATCTGAGGGCTTGCCGACACAGCGGCGTCCATCATCAGTACGCCCGACTCGGAAAGCGCCGCCGCAATCTCGCGGGTCTCTTCGGGTACACCGCTAGTCTGGTCAACCACTATCTTTCCGGGGCTCAACCCCGCAGCCAGCCCCTCTAGTGCAAACACTGCGTTCTTTACATCAGCGCTGCGCGGCAGGCAAAGGAAGACGACGTCGCAGCGCCTCGCGAGTTCAGCCGCTGTGGACGCCACGCTGGCGCCGAGAGAAGCCAACTCTCCCACCGCAGTCGCGCTGATGTCCCATACCGTCAGTTGATGGTCCCGAAGGAATCGCCGGGCAAGCTGGCCGCCCAGCGCGCCGAGCCCAATATATCCGATCTTCATTGTCGCCTCACATGACAGTTTGATTGATGGTATCTGGTTGTTGTCGGGATGCTGCCGGCAATGGTGCGGTAATCCCGAGGCAGCGACCTGTTTGCAGCGATCCTATCACGCAAATCATTGGTCGGTTTCAGTTCCGATGCACGGAACCCGTAATTTATTGGTTAATGTGTAAATCAAAATGCGTCGCTGCGTGGAAGTCGGTCCATTTCTTCGTGTCCCGAAGGACGTAGTCCATCGCGGACTGGGGCGTGCTGACTCCTGGCTCGTACCCGAGCTTGTGCATGTAAGCGACTGTCTCGGGCATACGGGATACCGTGTTGATTGCAACGTTAAGCTTCTGGATGACGTCCGCGGGAAGCCCTTTTGGTCCTACCAGCACGTAGTACGTGTAGGGATCGACGTTGCCCAGACCGGCGATCTTCGCCTCCCCCAGCGCCGGGACATTGGGCAGTGAGGCCACCCTTTTGTTACCCGTAACGGCAAGAGCGCGCACCATGCCACCCTGAATCGACGGGAGCGCGCCCTGAATGGGTGTCATCCCGATCTGTACCGATCCGGACAGCAGTGCAGTGATGATTTCGGCGTCAGCCTTGAAGGGAATGTGCGTCATCCGTATCCCGGCGAGGCTCGACAGATATTCCATCTGTATATGGC
This sequence comes from Paraburkholderia kirstenboschensis, assembly GCF_904848585.1. Lineage (GTDB taxonomy): Bacteria > Pseudomonadota > Gammaproteobacteria > Burkholderiales > Burkholderiaceae > Paraburkholderia > Paraburkholderia kirstenboschensis. Next base: position 64,055 of record NZ_CAJHCR010000020.1, on the reverse strand, counting down.
TGGCTGAGCCGATGCCGGAAGACCCGAAGTCCAGTGAGCCGGGGTGAGCCTTGCAGTACTTTACAAGCTCTGAAATGTCTGAGACGGGGAGCGACGGGCTCGCAACGATCACGCCGGGTGCCTCGCCGACCAGACCGATAAACGAAAAGTCTTTGACGGGGTCGTATGGAAGGTCCTTCTGCAGGCCGGGGTACTGGGACGCGGCGCTGCCGGTGATGAGGAACAAAGTGTACCCATCGGCGGGCGCGGACTTCAGAGTCCGTATCGCAATCATCTGATACGCGCCGGGTCGATTCTCGATGTATACGCTCGCTCGCAGGACGTCGCTGAGTTTTGACGCATAGTACCGGGCGATCGTGTCGGTCGCGCCCGCAGCATTGAATCCAACGAGCAGCCTCACCGGTCGCGCCGGATAGCTACTTTCTGCGCACGCGTGTCCCGAAATGAGCGCGGCTGCGAAAATCCACACGATTGCTCTAAGCAAGGGCCCAATAGCTCCGAATCTCCAGTGGCTGTGCATGTCTTCCTCCCGTCAATGAAATTTCTAACAGTTTGCCTGATCGATGCGGTAGAGTGTTTTAAACGGCATGAGTTCCGACAGTCGGAACGCAATATACCCGCGTGGACGGACGTCCCCGATTCGCGCCGGAGTCGGTATTCGTTGTGCTGTGGGCGGGGTATCCCGACAACTCGCCACTGCGATACCGAAGGGGCCTCGACCCGACTGGACGTGCTCAATAAGGCAACGCATATGGAAATCCGGCAGCTTCGCTATTTCGTGCAGGTCGTTCAGAGCGGTAGCATGGGCCGTGCTGCCATTGAGCTCGATCTCGTCACGTCGGCACTAAGCCAGCAGGTCAGTCGTCTGGAAAGCGAGCTTTCCGTGCGTCTTCTGAAACGCACCAAGAACGGTGTACAGCCGACAAGTGCAGGTCTCACTTTCTGGCACAAGGCGCAGTTGATTCTGCGCATGGCCGACGATGCAGCCAGGGCGGCGCAGATGGAACGTCTGTCGGGCGAAGCGTCGGTGGGACTCGCACCGAGCACCTCGGGAGTGCTTGCGCTGCCATTCCTTTGGGAAATGAGGTCCCGGTATCCGGACGTCGGTATTCGCATCGTAGAGAGTCTGTCCGGCAACCTCGAATCTTTGCTTGCATCACGGCGGATCGACGTAGCCATCCTCTTTGGCGGTCCAAGGGCGAAGCGTGTCCAGACCGCTCCACTGCTTTCCGAGCGGCTGTATGTGATTTCTGCCGACACGTTGCCGGTCCCTGTCGATCCGTCTGGTTATGACATCGCTGAACTCGCGCAATTTCCCCTGATCCTCCCAAGTAGTCCTCATGGGCTGCGGTCTCTGGTAGATAGTGCCTTTTCCCGAGCCGGTTGCGCAATGAGCGTGACGGCCGAGATAGATGGACTTGCAACGCTGATGGAGGCGGTTAGCAGCGGCCTGGGCGTGACGATTCAGCCCGCTGCGGCCCTGGCGCGCTGCAAGGGCTCAAAGCTGTACACGGCGCCGATTATTGGAACCACCCTCAGCCGTATCAATCTTGTCGCGTCTCTGGCGGATGAAGAGTTGACGCCATCCGGTCTGGCAGCGCGTCTCGTTTTGCGGGAAGTGGCACTGAAGCAGGTAGAAGAAGGGCGGTGGCTTGGGGTGACAGCGTTGATTTGACCAGAGCGCATGCTCACTGATGAGTCGGTTTTCGAGCCGAGATGATTTGCGTGGTGTTCGACGCGAGCTGTAGCAAGATATTTGAGGGGTTTTCCGTGAAAGAGACCATGCGCTCGGTGCAACGCATCCTGGCTGTGTTCGAAAGTTTCAGCGTCGACAGAACAAGTCTTATGCTTCAGGAGATAGCGGACCGCATTGCGCTTCCCAAGTCGACGGCATTCCGTATCGTCCAGAGCCTGGAGAAGGCGGGCTATCTGGTGCGCCTTGAAGATCAACAGTATTGCCTGTCATTCCGGTTTACCCGTCTGGCGGGCAACGTGCGCAGCACCTTGGGGATTCGCGAGATATCAAGACCTTTCCTTCTTCAGCTTGCCGACCGCACTCGCGAGACAGCTTCATTGCACACGCTTTCGGGTAGCTACCGGATCTGCATCGACGCGGTGGCAACCGTCGCTGCCCCGCTCAGAATGGTCGCCCAACCTGGCGAGCAGGTGCCGATGGTGGCGGGCGCTGCGTCGAAGGTGCTGATGGCGTACATGTCATCGGAGAAGCTGTCTGCGATGGTGGTCGATGTCGCGCGAGTGACAAGAAGGCCAAGGGCCGAGATCGAGAAGGAAATGGAAAAGATCCGCACTCAGGGGTTTGCTGTGTCGCACGGCGAGCGTCTTCTCGGCATTTCAGCGATCTCCGCGCCGATTCACGACTCGGCCGACCAGGTCAGGTACTGCATTTCTGTTGGCGCTCCCACCGTTCGAATGAGGATTAACGAGGATGAAATCGTACGCAGCGTCCTGATTGCCGCAGCCGATATCTCGCGCCAGTTCGGCGCCGCGTCGGTGGACTTTCATGGAGAGTCCCAGTTTCTCGGGAAAAATACGGGAACGATTACCCATCGCATCAGCGGCTGACACGCAAAAGTTCAGGCTATTAGTTTCATTGAATGGAACTAATGCTATCCAGTAGAACGCGTGATAACATCGGTCGCATCTAATATGCGGGCGGGAAGGTGCACTCACGGTGGGTCGACTCACGTCGACACGCGCTGCAGGGACTTAGGTGTCGGGCATCGCGCGCTCGGAATCGGATTTTTGCTGAAAGGAGACCGGCGATGTCGGAAGAAACGTTAGTTGGATATAAGGTCGTAGATGGCGTAGCGGTGATAACGCTTAGCAATCCACCGGTGAATGCGCTTGCGCCCGGGATGCGGGAGGGACTGATTGAATGTCTTGAGCACGCGAATGCCGACAACGAGGTGAAGGGCGTTGTCGTGACGGGAGGCGGGAGCAATTTCGTGGCGGGGGCCGATATCCGGCAATTCGGCAAGGAGCGCAAGATTTCATCGTCGGTCAGCACTGCAGCACTGGACGCCAGTCAAAAGCCAGTTGTGGCGGCCATCCGCGGCTACGCATTGGGTGCGGGACTGGAGCATGCGCTCGCATGCCACTATCGATTCGCCTCGCCCGACGCAAAACTGGGTTTGCCCGAGGTCAAGATCGGCATCATTCCTGCCGGAGGAGGTACGCAACGCCTCACGCGACTGGTCGGCCCGAAAGCGGCTATCGACATCATCGTCAGCGGGCGCCACGTGTCTGCAAAAAACGCTCTGGAACTGGGTCTGATCGACCGCGTCGTGGCGGACGAACTGGTCCTCGCGCAAGCGGTGGACTTTGTAAAAGGTCTGCCGCAGGGTCAGGGCGTGCGCCGCGTTCGCGACATGAACGACCGCATTGAGCACGCCAAAGCGAATCCGCAGGAGTGGACACCCACGCGTGACGAAGCCGCCAGGAAGGCGCGAATCGTCAAGGCACCACACAGCGCATTGGCCTGTATCGAGATGGCAGTAAACGGATCGTTCGAGGAAGGCATTGCGCTTGAACAATCGCTTTTCAGCGAACTCGAAAGTTCAGATGAGGCAAAGGCGCTCCGTTATGCATTTTTTGCGGAGCGCGAAGCTGCGAAGATTCCGGGCAAGCCGGACCACTACAAGCCCGAGGCGGTCCGCAGCGCCGCTGTGATTGGAGCGGGAACGATGGGCGGAGGGATTGCCATCTGTTTCGCCGATGCCCGCATTCCGGTGAAAGTGCTTGAAGCAAGTCAGGAGGCCCTTGATCGCGGAATGCAGAAAATCCGGGATACATATGCGACAAGGGTGAGTCGAGGCAGTCTGACTCAGGGTGAGATGGACGAGAGCCTCGCGTACATCCGGCCCGTGATGGACTATGAACAGATCGGTGACGCAGATGTGGTGATTGAGGCGGTTTTCGAGCGCATTGATCTCAAGAGGGAAGTTTTCGGAAAAATCGACAGCGTAATGAAGGAGGGCGCGCTGCTGTTGACCAACTCCTCGGCGATCGATATCGACACGATGGCCAACGTGACGCGCCGCCCAGCGGACGTGGCTGGAGCGCACTTCTTCGCACCGGCGAACGTCATGAAGCTGTGCGAGGTGGTGCGAGGCACCCGTAGTTCTGTCGAGACCATCCTGCGTACCGCCAGGCTTGGACGCGACCTGAACAAGGTAAGCGTCGTTGCGGGGTCATGCGACGGCTTTGCCGCAAACCGCAGTCGTGCACCGCTGGTCACCGAGGCGATGCTGCTGCTCGAAGAGGGTGCTCGACCCGACCAGATCGATCGCGTCATGAAAACGTTCGGGTATCCGATGGGACCATTCGCGGTCAGCGACCTGTCAGGTCTCGATGTTAGCTACGACACCCGAAAACGGCGAGCGGCGGCGGATCCCACCTATCGCAAGTTGCACGTTCCTGACCGGATGGTTGAACTTGGCCGCAAAGGGCAGAAAAGCGGCGCGGGTTGGTATCGGTATAACCTTGGCGACCGCAAGCCGATTGTGGACCCGGAGGTCGACGCGATCATTGCAGGCGTGGCACGCGAACTCGGCGTCGAACAGCGGGAGTTCTCGGACGACGAGATTCTTCAGCGCCTGCTCTTCGCGTCGGTCAACGAGGTCTGCAAGATTCTCGAGGATGGGAAAGCGTACCGCGCGAGCGACGTCGACGTGATGTGGTTGTACGGCTTCGGATTTCCGCGCCACCGGGGCGGCCTGATGTATTGGGCGGATACCGTCGGGGCAAGGACGGTTGGCAAGCAGGTCCAGGCGTGGCACGAGCAGTTCGGCAAACGCTGGAAGCCGGGGCGCCTCTTGCTCGAAGCCGCGGCTGTAGGGTCTCAACTGCGTGACCTGCGCGCGCCGGGCATCTGATATCGACATGCCGATGACCTTCGATTCACGTGATACAGGATCGAAGGTCTCGTCGCACCAGCCTCTGCATAGTGATGGATGCCGTATGGCTGCGAGCGACGGCAACGCCCGCATCGCTCATGTCTGAGACTGCCGGGGCAGTCATTTCCGATCGCTGGTCGACGGCCGAGTAAGAACCCGGCCTTACCCTGTTGCGCGATGAGGCGAACCCGTTCCCCAAACGCCGATCGGAACGTTCGTCGCAGGAAAAGTAAATACCCCGGAGACAGCTTCCGTGTCCCCGGGGGCCGACCTGAAAGCCCGATTGCTGCGTCAGGCGTTATTTTCCTCGCGCGGATACTGGAGGACCAGCGCCTCGAGCCCCTTGTCGCCGGACCGGATCGTAAACTTTTCTTCGTTCGGCTCGACGACAACCATGGACCAGAGCGGAAGCTCTTCTTCGTTATGCACAAGGGTACCGTTACCGACAAAGACATAGTAACCGGCAGCGGCTTTCGGATTTGGGCCTTCGACACTCTGACCGGCTCCGAGTCGGACGATCTGCGCGTGCATGCCGTCCGAGTCGTCCTTCAGAAGCGTTTCCCAGACTGGCTCAGCGCGTTCCTTCAGCACCGGCTCGATGGAGAAGCGCACGCGTTCCGAGGTCAGATGACGGCGCTTGCTCGGCTTGAGCCGGTCCCGATACCCTTCCTTGTTCAGATACACGGGTTCCGAATTCCCGGTGTACATCCGCATGGCGACAAACGACAGACCCTGCGGACCTGCGACGATTGGCCCGTAAGCCGTGTGGTGGTCCTTGAACTGTACCGTCAGCGGCTCGAGCGGCTGTTGCTTGTTCCCAAGCGTCCCGGAGCCGGCGATGAACATCTGGAACATCGTCACACCGTGAAAATGCGAAACAACCGACTCGTGCGGTTGCAGTTCTGACATGGTGGCCTGCGGCCCTGAACCCGTGGCGTTTGAGCTGCGAGGGCCAAAAAACACCGTTCCCCAATGCTGGTTTCCGGTACCCGGAGAAACTACGACGTCTCTCTTGGAAAGCGCGTCGGCGCCGCTTCGTGTGTAGATCATTCAAAGTCTCCTTGAATCTGCCATCGACCGCAGATCGCTCTGCGATGCTTGTTGCGTTCGCCGGCATCTGGCAAACCACGATGGGATCGTAGCATGAGTTTTGAGGAACAGCATCGATTCCGACCATCGAAACCATAGCTTTTGAGGGGCATCACTTTTAGCGGTCCGTAGTCTGCTTTCTATAGTTTCATTGATCGGAACGCATTTCATTTATCGTTGACGTCGGTCGATTCAAGGTCTACAGTCGGTTCCATTGGATCGCTCACGAAATGGAGTGGCCGCCGAGAAATCGCTCGCTGTCAGAGCAGACTTTTCAGGAACAACCAGCTGGAGACGGATCGGAGATGAACGATTTCAAATATTTGCTCGAACCGCGGTCGATCGCGGTTGTCGGGGTTTCGGACGAAGCGGGCCGTCCTGGTTCGCAAGCTGTCCGTGCACTTGTCGGGAACGGTTACCAGGGACAAATCTATCCAGTCAATCCAAAGTACGCGGAGTTCGACGGTCTCAAGTGCTACGGCGCGGTGACCGACATCGATGCGCCAATCGACCTGGTCGTGATCGGCGTACCCGCGAAAGGCGTTATCCCGGTCCTGAAATCATGTGCGCAGAAATCGGTCCCATATGTCGTAGTTCTGAGCGGCGGCTTTCGCGAGAGCGGTACGGAGGGCGTTGAGCGCGAGCGCGAGATGCTGGAGATCGCAAGAGCGGGAGGAATGCGCGTCATCGGCCCAAACTGTCTGGGCTTCGCAAACATACATTCGCAGGTGTTCGCCGCGTTCGGAAGCATCACGCGGGAGCCCAAGCTGAAGAAAGGGTGCGTTTCGCTCGTTACCCAGAGTGGCGGCTTCGGCTACAGTCTCGCGCTTGCGTGTGCTGAGGCGGACATCGGTTTTCGCCATGTGATTGCCACTGGCAATGAGACGGACGTCGACACCGTACAACTGATCGATGCATTGCTGAACGATCAGGAGACCGAGATCATCCTCGCGTACATCGAAGGTACGAAGGATGGCCGGTCGCTGCTCGATGTCGGCCGGCGCGCGCTCGCGGCTGGCAAACCCGTTCTGCTCTGGAAGGGGGGAGTCACCGAAGAGGGTGCACGGGCAGCCGCTTCGCATACAGCAAGTATGACCGGAAGCTATGATTTCTATCGTGCGCTTTTCAAACAGACCGGTATAGTCGAAGTCAAGGAGATTCATGAGGCTGTCGACTTCCTGAAGGCTTTCGTGGCAAGGAAATATCCGGCCAACGGCGCGATGGCGGTCATGGGGGTATCCGGGGGCTCGGCCATCGTTTTTGCGGATGCCGGTGAACCCGAAGGGCTCCGCCTCGCGAATCTTGCGGAAGAAACGGAACGGCTGCTCGCGGAGGTGGTGCCCAATATCGGTGCCGTGCACAATCCGATCGACCTGACTGCCGGCTATTTTTCCGCGGGCAATCGCGACAAGCTGCGCACGGCTATCGAGGTGACACTTGCCGACCCCGGCGTGGATGCCCTTTGCGTGAACCTGGCCACAACCGGTAGCGCCGGCAGTACCGCTGCTGCCGAAGTGATCGCTGATGTGGCAAAGGGGTCGGCCAAGCCTGTCTGCGTATTCTCATCCGCTCCGCGTGACCAGATCGCGGATGCCGGCAGATTGCTCGCTGCTGCAGCAGTGCCGCTCTTCCCGTCACCGTCTCGCGCGGCGAAAGCGCTGGCGATGCTTGCGCGCTACGGCGCCGCACGAAGCCTGGTGGGGACTTCTGAATCCGCAGATTCTTGCCCAGTCCAGTCATCGAAAGACGTCCTCTCAGGCTGGGCCGGCAAGCTGTCCGAAGCGCAGTCGAAGGACATCCTTTCGCGCGCAGGTATTCCTGTCACTCGCGATGTGCTGGTGACCGATGCCGGCGGCAGCTTGCCGGACCAGCTGTCATGGCCAGTCGTCGTGAAGATCGTATCCCCCGATATCGCTCATAAAACGGAAATTGGAGGCGTCAAGGTCGGGATCCGCGACGCCAAGGAACTTGAGTCGGCCATTGCCGAGGTTCGCGCGAACGCCCAGTCTCATGTCCCGCACGCCAGAATCGAAGGCGTGATGGTCTCCCAGATGGTCAAGGACGGGTTCGAGCTGATCGCGGGTGTCGTGAACGACGAGGTGTTCGGACCGGTCGTGGTGGTGGGAGCAGGGGGGATTTACGCCGAGCTGGTGCGCGACTCCTCTTGCCGCCTCGCACCCTTCGATGAAACGGTCGCGCGACAGATGCTCGACGAACTGCGGTGCCGTCCGATTCTGGACGGGGCTCGAGGTAAGCCGGCGCTCGACGTCGATGCCACATCGAAAGCGCTTGCGGCACTCTCCCGGTTCGCATGGGAGCACCGCGATGGCGTATCCGAGATCGATGTCAACCCGCTTTTCATTCTGCCACACGGCGTCCTGGCGGCCGACGCGCTGATCGTGCCCGTGCCGTTCCCGGGCCATTTAAAGGATGGCCATTGTGGAACTTCCTGTAGATTTTTCCATGAATGACGAAACAGTTCACGCTGAACGCCACACCGTCACGTTCCAGCCCCTCGATCGCACGCTCGAGGTCCGCCGCGGAGAGAAGATCCTCGCGGCGGCGCTGGCGGCTAACTTTCCCGTTCCGTATAGCTGTCAGAGTGGCGTTTGCGGATCATGCAAGGCCAAGGTGACGGCTGGAACCTGCGATCATGGCGAAGCGCAGTTTGCGGGTCTTTCTGCTTCGGAGGCACAGCAGGGCTATGTCCTGCTGTGTCAGGCAACGCCAGCATCGGATGTGACGGTGCAATGCCGGACGGTCCCGTCGGTCGAGGGCTATCCAGTCAAAAAGGCACCGTGCCGCGTCGCTGCGCTGGAACGTCTTGCCGACGACGTCATGCGTATTCGGCTCAAGCTACCGGCCAACGCGCAGTTCAGATTTCTTCCAGGGCAGTACATCGACTTGCTGATCCCAGGTGGAATCAGGCGCAGCCTGTCGATAGCCAACTCGCCGGAGGATGAAGGCTTCATTGAGCTGCATCTTCGCAATTACGGCGGCCCCCTGAGTAACTTCGTCTTCGGCAAGTTGAAAGAGAACGACCTTCTTCGACTGGAGGGGCCATTTGGCACGTTCTTCGTCCGAGACGATTCCGACAAGCCAATGGTCCTGCTGGCCAGTGGCACGGGATTCGCCCCGATCAAGTCCATCATCGAGCACGAATTGCGAAAGGGCAGTGGCCGACAGATGACGCTGTACTGGGGCGGCCGGCGGCCGCACGACCTGTATTTCGATGCACTCGCCCGGTCCTGGGCGGACCACGGAATCAACTATGTCCCAGTCGTTTCCAACGCTCTCTCAGAAGACGACTGGAGAGGGCGTTCGGGATTCGTTCACGAAGCGGTGATGAGGGACTTGGCGGATCTCTCGTCGTATCAAGTCTACGCGTGTGGGGCGCCGGTGGTTGTGCTCTCGGCCAGGAGAGACTTTACAGAGCGATGCGGGCTGCCCGAAGACGAATTCTTCGCTGACATTTTCGTGTCCGGCGCAGCTCCCTCCGCTTGAATGCGCAAAAAAACCCAGGAGTTGGTATGTCGTTAGATGGGCTGCAGATCGGGAAGCGGGATTCGCAACTGTGGATCGAGATCGACCGCACCGGGAAGGCGAATGCCATGACGGTCGCCATGATGGAAGGGATCACGTCGGCGATCCTCCAGGCGAGCACCGACGATAGCACGCAGGCCGTGGTGCTGACGGCGAAAGGCGAGAAGCTTTTCTGTGCGGGAGTGGACGTGCGCGAGCAGTCCCCCGATGGCGATGTTGCACGTCAGAGGGAGAGACGTTCCCACGCGCTCGCGGCGCTTCAGGATGCGGTGATAGCGACGCCGGTTCCGGTCGTTGTAGCGCTGAACGGGCTTGCCGTTGGCGCCGGCGCCATGCTCGCACTGTTGGCTGATGGATGTGTTGCCGTTGAAGGATCGGCGCTCTCGCTGCCAGAAATCGATATCGGGATCGCCACCTTCTCGGGCGCAAACATCCTCACAGTGCTCGGCGGACGTGCCCTTGCGGCGGATCTGATACAGACGGGGCGGCGGCTTGTCGCCGAGGACGCGCTAAATCGCGGCCTGATCAGCGCAGTGGTCGAAAGAGGTGAACTCGAACACTCGGCGAGAAAAATCGCAGAGGCACTGGGATCCAAGAACCGCCCGGCATTCGCCGACAACAAGCGCTGGATCAATCGGGGCTTGCGCTCCGCACTTGAGGAATCCCGGCATGAACATGCGCGCCATCGGGCCATGGTGAAGGGCGTCGAGAAGTAAGGGGCGCGGTGCCCGGCAGATTACGAATTTAAACGGAGACGGACGTGGCGGATCTTGAAATCAGCAGGGTTGGTCGTGTAGTGGTTGCTACGCTGAATCGGCCGGAGAAAAAGAACGCGTTGAGCGAGGACATGCTTGAGTTGCTTCGCAACGAGCTCAAGAAAGCGAACGACGACGACGATGTAGGAAGTTTCATTCTCACGGGAGCAGGAGACGCATTCTGCTCGGGCGGTGATCTCGGGCGCCGCGCGGCCGAAGGCGGGGACCCCACGCCGCTTGAGCGAAAACACCGACTCCAGCGTGTTACTCACAAGGTCGCTCTGGCGGTTGAGGAATTCGAAAAGCCGTTGATTGCGGCCGTGAACGGTGCGGCCGTCGGCGCGGGGATGGACCTGTCGCTCATGTGTGACATCCGCTTTGCCGCCCGATCGGCCCGGTTCGCAGAAGCGTACATCCGGATCGGCCTGATCCCGGGTAACGGAGGTTGCTACTTTCTCCCAAGGCTAGTTGGGCCGGCTAAGGCGCTCGAACTGCTGTGGACGGGCGACTTCGTCGACGCATACGAAGCGAACAGACTCGGCATTGTCAATCGCGTGATGCCGGACGAAAGCCTTCAGGACGAAACGCTGGCATTTGCGACCCGTCTGGCGGACGGACCACCCGTTCAGACACGTGATATCAAGAAGCTGATGAACCAGTCAATGCGCACGGATCTTCGCACCAGCCTCGAGACCACCTCGGCTCTTATGGCGGTAGTCCAGTCGACTGAGGACTATCGGGAAGCGATCACGGCGTACAAGGATAAGCGCAAGGGCGAATTCAAGGGGCGGTGAAGCGCCTCAAGCATCCAGTACGGCCGGCCCGCGCGTCAAACTAGCAGCGAGGCTTGGAGCAGACCTCGCCCCTATCAGATCAGACCATGCAACAGATCGTGCGCTCGTTGAGATGGAACATCGACAAGTGGTTCGGACCGGCGTGCCGGGCCCGCATCATCGTGACCCGGTTCCCGGGTGTGAGATGGGGCGCGCGGTACGTTTGTGTCCGAGAAAAAGATTCGGATAGCGAAATAGCGCTCTTCCTCTTTCGGCATATGGACGGCTCATGGAGCGTCTTGCCGCCCGACCGGCGCAGGCCGTCGTTTACTTTGCATCTGCAGGCGTCTGGTGCCAGCGACTAGTCGCTCTTGTTGAGTTGGTGCACGAGAAGCGGGTTGGGTCTTTAAAAAAAATGAACACGTGTTGTCCGAAGGCTGGTGGCGATGACCCCAACGCCGCCGTAGCATGGCCTCTCAGAATAGGACAGATATCATGGTAGACGTTCTCGTAATCGGAGGAGGCAACGCAGCACTCTGCGCCGCGATCATGGCGCGGGAAGCAGGTGCCAGCGTACTTCTACTTGAAGCAGCCCCGCGGGAGTGGCGCGGCGGCAATTCACAGCATACGCGCAACCTGCGCTGCATGCATGACGCACCACAGGACGTACTCGTTGAGGCCTATCCGGAAGAGGAGTTCTGGCAAGACCTGCTCAAGGTAACGGGTGGCAACACAAATGAGGAACTGGCGCGTATCGCAATTCGCGCGTCTTCGAGTTGCCGTGACTGGATGAGAAAGCACGGAGTGCACTTCCAGCCCCCGCTTTCCGGCGCTCTTCACGTAGCCCGTACCAACGCCTTCTTTATGGGCGGTGGAAAAGCGCTGGTAAATGCCTATTACCGGAGCGCTGAGGCGATCGGTGTCGCTATCCGTTACAACGCCCCCGTCGATTCGATCGAGCTCGACGGCACACGGTTCGTAGCCGCAAGGATCGGCAATGAGCGCATTGCAGCGAAAAGCTGTGTGCTGGCAGCCGGTGGCTTCGAATCGAATCGCGAATGGCTGCGTGAGGCATGGGGGCAGGTGGACGGTGTCTGGGTGGCAGACAACTTTCTGATCCGTGGCACCCGGTTCAATCAGGGCACATTGCTGAAGTTCATGATCCACGCTGGCGCGGACGCTATCGGTGACCCGTCCCAGTCACATTGCGTGGCGATCGATGCGCGTGCGCCGCTCTACGACGGGGGAATCTGCACGCGCGTCGACTGTGTGTCGCTGGGCGTGGTTCTCAACCGCGACGGCAAGCGCTTCTACGACGAGGGAGAGGATTTCTGGCCCAAGCGTTACGCGATCTGGGGCCGTCTGGTTGCGCAGCAACCCGGGCAGATTGCCTATTCGATTATCGATTCCAAAGCGATCGGCCGGTTCATGCCTCCCGTTTTCCCGGGTACTAGAGCGAACTCGCTGCGCGAACTGGCGACTGCACTCGGCTTCAACGAGGAAGAATTTCTGGGGACAATCCTGACGTACAACCAGTCTTGCCGGCCCGGTACGTTCAATCACGCCGTGCTAGACGACTGTCATACGGAAGGTTTGACGCCGCCCAAGACACATTGGGCCCAGCCGTTGGAGCGTGCTCCGTTCTACGCATACGCATTGCGCCCCGGCATCACATTCACATACCTCGGCCTGAAGGTGAATTCCAATGCCGCTGTTCATTTCGGCGGCGAGCCGTCCCGGAACCTGTTCGTTGCAGGCGAGATGATGGCGGGAAACATTCTCGGCAAGGGGTACACGGCCGGTGTGGGTATGTCGATCGGAACTGCCTTTGGGCGGATCGCCGGCACTCAGGCCGCGGCAGCGGCGCAGCACTACAGGGAAGCTATCAATCATGCAGTCGCTTGAAGCATTGACCCGCGAGGCCGTAGAGCTCGCGACCAACGAAGTCGTCGCCCGAACTGACATGACGCAGGCAGAGAAGGAAGTCAGCCGCATCATGCAGATCTGTAACGCATGCCGGTATTGCGAAGGGTTCTGTGCCGTATTTCCCGCAATGACACGACGGCTCGAGTTCGGCAGGGCAGACGTACATTTCCTCGCGAACCTTTGCCACAACTGTGGTGCTTGTCTGCACGCGTGCCAGTACGCACCACCTCATGAGTTTGCTGTCAACGTGCCTCAGGCGATGGCGAAGGTGCGAGTGAACACCTATACGGACTATGCATGGCCCGCTTCGTTCGGCGCGTTGTACCGGAGAAACGGCACCACAGTCGCACTGGCGCTGGCCAGCGGGCTTGCGCTGTTTCTCTCCCTTGCCGCGATCTCAGGCAGACCGCAACCCGGCAGCGCAAACTTCTACAGCGTGTTCCCCCACAATCTGATAGCACTCATCTTTGGCACCGTGTTTCTTCTCGCCGTCGTCTCGCTGGCGATCGGTGTGCGCAGATTCTGGAGAAACGAAAGCCCAGGCGTGTTGTCGGTCGATGCTGCCGCAGAAGCAGCGGGATCAGTGCTGACGCTCAGATACCTCGGCGGTGGACACGGCGAAGGCTGTAACAACGACAGCGACAGCTATTCGCTTTCCCGGCGACGGTTTCACCATCTGACGTTCTACGGTTTCATGCTCTGTTTTGCATCGACATGCGTCGCCACCCTTTATCACTATTTCTTTGCTCTGGAGGCGCCTTACGGCCTGACCAGCATTCCCGTGTTTCTGGGGTCTCTTGGGGGGATGAGCCTTGTCGTTGGATGCAGCGGCCTTTTTGTTCTGAATCTCAGACGCCATCCGCTACACGGCGATGCATCGCAGAAGGGCATGGATCGCGGATTCATCGCGCTGCTCTGGCTGGCCGGCCTAACAGGACTGGTACTGCTGGGCGCCCGGGAAACGGATGCGATGCCAGTGTTGCTGGCCGTACATCTGGGTGTGGTGCTGGCGTTTTTCATGACGCTGCCCTACGGAAAATTTGCGCACGGTATCTACCGGTCCGCCGCTTTGCTGAAGTGGGCGATCGAGAAGCGAAAACCGTCTTCGTTAATGGTTGAGGAGTAGAACGCACCAGGAGGGGGCTAACGCGAAGTCCCGGCAGTCAGGCCGGTTGGCCGCGCGCCATGCTGCCGGCGGGCACTGGACACCATTGCTATATCGATCATAAGTCCGCGCCGCCGGCATCGCAGCGACGTGATAGGAACAGATCATCTCCGGGCGGAGAGAGAGCTGGGTGTTATTGACGTTCATAGGAGGAGACACCGTGAACAGAACACTGTTACATAAGGATCTGATCGGCGGGACACTGCTGGTCGTCGTCGGAACCGCAGTGCTGACGCATTCGGTTTCCTACCATATCGGCACGTTGTTTCAGATGGGGCCGGGGTTCTTCCCGTTTTTTCTGGGCATCATTCTGGCCCTGGTCGGTTGCGGGATTGCCGTTCAGGGATATCTCGCGGTCCATGCGGAGGCGGTGCCTGACAGACCCGCTGCGAAAAAGAAGCTGCGACCGGAGTGGAAGGCGTGGATTCTCATCGGTTTGGGAATGGTTGCATTTGTCGTTCTGACAAAGTACCTGGGGCTCGTCGCGGGCACTTTCGCTGTGGTTTTTATTTCAGCGCTCGGAGATCGTGATAACAACGTTAAATCGGCGGTCTTACTAGCACTCGCGATGGTTGCAATCGCCGTGGTCGTCTTCTGGTGGGCACTGCAGATCCAGTTGCCGTTGTTCAAGTGGGGTGTCCTATGATTGCGCAGACGCTGCATGATCTCATGTATGGCTTTAGCGTGGCAGCGATGCCGCAAAACTTGTTCTGGTCATTTGTCGGTGTGCTGGTCGGCAATCTTATCGGGGTGCTTCCCGGCATGGGAGCACTCTCAGCGATCGCCATGCTGCTGCCGCTCACCTATTCGATGCACGCGGTTCCGGCGCTTCTGATGCTGGCAGGGATATTCTACGGGTCGCAGTATGGCGGTGCGCTTGGTGCGATCCTGTTGAATCTGCCGTCGCATCCACCCCATGCTGTAACCTGTATCGACGGATATCCAATGACGAAACAGGGGCGTGGGGGGGCGGCGCTGGGCATTACGATGGTGTCGTCATTTTTTGCCGCCTCGGTTGGCATCGTGGTGATGATTTTCCTTTCACCATGGCTCGTCAAGATCGCTTTCGATTTCGGCCCGACTGAGATCGTCTCCATCATGTTGCTGGGCCTGATTGCTGGGGCGACGATGTCGCGCGGATCGCGCCTTAAAGGGATCGCGATGACAGTCTTCGGCCTGCTGCTGGGGATTGTAGGCACAGACGTCAACAGCGGGCTAGAGCGTTTCACCTTCGGCTTCCCAGAACTTTCGGACAAGGTCGAACTCGTTGCGCTTTCGATGGGCCTCTTCGGGGTTGCTGATTTCCTGATCAATGTCAACCGGATCAGTTTTATCGGGACGCAGACAAAGGTGCGTCTTCGCGACATGCGACCAACGCGAGCGGAGCTGAGGCAGGCTTTCTGGCCGATGGTAAGGGGCACGTTCGTGGGGACACTTTTCGGTGCCATGCCAGGTACTGGCCCGACTATCACCACCTTCCTCGCGTACGCACTCGAAAAGAAAATCGCGAAGCATCCGGAGCGATTTGGGCATGGGGCCATTGAAGGTGTGGCCAGTCCTGAAGCGTCTGCTCACGCAAAAACACAGGTTGACTTCATTCCAACCATGACGCTCGGCATCCCGGGTGATGCGGTAATGGCCCTGCTGCTGGGCGCCTTGCTGATTCAGGGATTCCAGCCTGGTCCTCAACTGATCACGCAGCATGCCGATCTTTTCTGGGGGCTGATTGCTAGCTTCTGGATCGGCAATGTGCTCCTCGTGTTGCTAAACGTACCCCTCATCGGAGTTTGGGTGAAACTCCTGCAGGTGCCTTATCGCCTCATGTATCCGTCCGCGCTCTTCTTCATAGCGGTCGGTGTTTTCAGTACGAACAACAGTCTTTTCGAGGTCGGCGAGGTACTGGTTTTCGGGATTATCGGAGCGGTTTTGCTCGCACTGGATTTCCCTGTAGCCACTATTCTTCTTGGGTACGTTCTCGGACCGATGGTCGAGGAAAATTTCCGACGGGCACTTCTACTGTCGCGGGGCGACCTCGCTATCTTCGTGCAACGGCCCATCAGCGCAGCGTTCGTGGCGATCTGCGCGGTGATGGTCGTTGGACAGTGCTACTTCGCCTGGCGAGCGCACCTGCGCAAGCGGTCGTTAGGCGGGTCGCCGGAGGTAGCGGTGCCTCCGTTATCTCACTCTCCGCTGACAGAAGAGTGATGTCACAGCGGCACGATGGGTGGGTGCTCATCCGCGCCGGCGGGGGCCACTCCGGTGCAGACCGCATGGTTTGCGACGCGCGATGCCGCCCGGGCCGCTGCTCAGACACAGAGCGGTCCCGACGGCCTGAATATTTGAAGGGCCGGTTTCGACCACACCTGATGTACCATACGGCTGTCTTTGACCCCGTATGGAACGTTGCGAAATGATGCGCTCGGTTGAACGTATTCTGGCTGTTTTCGAAAGCTTTAGCGTTGAGAGGAGCAGCCTGTCTCTTCAGGAAATCTCCGAACGCATCGATTTGCCGAAGTCCACCACTTTCCGGATTGTGCAGAGTCTGGAGCGAGCCGGGTATCTGGTTCGGCTGGAGGACCAGCAGTACTGCCTGTCATTCCGTTTCACAAGGCTCGCTGGTCTCGTGCGCGGCACCCTCGGTATCCGCGAGATTTCCCGTCCGTTTATGACGGAGCTCGCCGAGACAACAAAAGAAACCGTATCCCTCCATACGATCAACGGTCCCAACCGCGTGTGTATCGATTCCATTACTACAGTTACGGCCCCTCTTAGAGCAGTGGTGCAGGCCGGCGAACAGATACCGCTGCAGGGGGGCTCCGCTTCGAAGGTGCTGATGGCGTATATGTCAAAGGCGGATCTGACGCCGCTGCTGCCGGCCGCTACGAAAGCCACCAAGCAAACCAGGGCTGCTTTTCTGGAAGAACTTCAGCGCATTCGGGAGAATGGGTACGCTGTCTCGCACGGTGAACGACTAGTGGGCATCTCGGCAATCTCGGCCCCGATTAAAGGAGTCGACGGACAGGTGCACTATTGCCTGTCCGTTGGCGCGCCCTCTGTGCGGATTCAGATGCATGAGAAGAACTTCATCAAACTCGTAGTCGAGGCAGCTTTGAATATTTCGCGTCAGTTCGGCGGTCAAACCGAATAATGCGGGCAGAAATACAAGTGACATTCAAAACAGCGATCCCACCATTCCGCCTTCAACCGGGATCGTCGCGCCGGTAACGAATCCTGCCTGAACCGACGCCAGAAACGTGACCACCCCCGCAAGTTCGCTTTGGGTACCCATCCGGCCTAGAGGCGTCAGCTTCTTGCGCGCCTCGGCCTGACTAGGCGAGTAAGCAGCTGATCCGGCTCGATGCGGCGTTTCGATGAGGGCCGGCGCGACACAGTTGACCGTGACGCCGCTCAGGCCAACCTCGTTCGCGAGATGCTTCATATAAGCGGTCACACCGGCCCGGAAGACCGTCGAGAGGCTATGATGGGCCATCGGGGCTTTCACCGAAGCCGAAGTGATCGCGATCACGCGGCCCCATCCGCGCGCAGTGATCAACGGGATCGTCTGACTGACTACCTGCAACACACCAGCGAGCTGGTTCTGATACGCTTCGTCCCATCGCGCCATATCGACCTCCTCGGTGGTCTCGCGAATAGGATTGGGCGGGCGAGCCGTGTTGAGGACGAGAATGTCCAGCCCGCCGAACTCCGCTTTCACCACCTCGACCAGCGCAGCCACGTCTTCGCCCACGCGCATATCTCCCGCCTTCGCAACAGCGCGCACCCCATGCTGCTGTGTGATCTCGTTTGCGACCGCGTTCAGTTTGTCTTCCGAGCGTGCAAACAGCACCACGTTCACCCCCTCCGCCGCAAGCGAGTGAGCGATGTTTCGACCCATGCCGCCACTCGACGCCGTGACGAGCGCTGTCTTCCCTATAATGCCCAAATCCATGATAACTACCCTTCACTCTGACGGTTGAACGGTTGAACGGCTGGTGCCTTACTGTGCCGCGACTACGACTTCATCGCATTCGACTTCGAATCGGTGAGGCATGTCTACCGAGGCCCATTCCATGTATTCGACGACTTCTGCGAACC
The DNA here is from genome assembly GCF_904848585.1 of Paraburkholderia kirstenboschensis. Taxonomy (GTDB): domain Bacteria; phylum Pseudomonadota; class Gammaproteobacteria; order Burkholderiales; family Burkholderiaceae; genus Paraburkholderia; species Paraburkholderia kirstenboschensis. The sequence continues at coordinate 45,793 of NZ_CAJHCR010000020.1, read as the reverse complement.
GCGGATCGCCTGGGCGAACAACTTCAGGGCGATAGCGGTCATCGAATTTGACGGGCAGGAACGAGACCTTTGCGACGCCTTGGGAGCAGACATATGCCTTGGCGAGCAGTGCGAGCGTGCAGTCCTTGCCGTAGGGCATCAGGGGATATGCCGGGTCGAGGTCCATGAAATTGCGCACGGCGCCCTGTGCCCATGCCGGCTCGTTCGTCCATGCGGGTGCGGCAAACGATTTGGTCATGGCGAAGACACCCAGGCTGTAGAAAATGACCTTGCCCTTGTAAACCTCGATGGCCTTGGGGATATGTGGGGCGTGTCCGACGACCAGATCTGCGCCCGCATCGATTGCTGCGTGAGCCACCTCCACCTGATAGTCGGAGATGATTCGCGGCAGGCGTATTGCGCCGGCGTGGTACGCGAGTACTACCACGTCCACCTGCTTGCGCAGAGCGGTAATGTCCTCCGTAAGGCGGGCAAGATCCTGCGGGTTCGGAAAGGTCCATACCCGAACCGGCTGGTGGGGGCCGCGCGGTTCGTAAGTCGTCTTGACGCGGATGTTGGCGACCCCGGGTTTTCCGTTGGCGGCTTCGGTCCCGGCAGCGGCCACCGACGTGTATCCGAGATAGCCCACGCGTACACCTGATTTTTCGATAATCGCTGGCTGACGGGCCTCCTCCAGATCGCGTCCCGCACCGGTAACCAGCAGACCGTTTTCGAGGAAGAGCTTGCGCGTGTCGAGCATCGCGTCCGGGCCTGCATCGAAACTGTGATTGTTCGCCATCGTCACTGCGTCGAACAGTCCACTCGTGAAAAGCGTTGACATTTCAACCGGCTGACAGACCTGAGGCGCGTGGTCCGACTTCACTCCACGTGTGGAGTATGTCCGCATGCAGTTCACGAAGCGGAAATCAGCCTCCCGCAGGGCGGGCGCTACCAGCTCCGTGTAACCTTCGATGGGAAACCCCTGCTCTGGCCCGTGGGTGGGACCGCAGTCACCACCGATCAGAATGGATGCAAGCCGTGTCATTGCGCCTCCTTATGTCTCTTGCCGGTCGCCTGTTAATCGGGCCTCGTGGAAAGGCTAGCGCAACCAGCCGTCCGTGGGAACCTGAAAAAAAACGCGCCGGCAATCGGTGTTAAAGTTTCATCCAGTGAAATGCGTATTGATGATAGGAACCCATGATAGCATCTGATGACTCGGTGATGTGCGCGAATACAGCGCGTTCGTTTTTGTTTTTGCGCGCCCCGTTTCGTTTTGACTTACAGCATAGGAGACAGCGGTGGCTCATACTGATGGCTGGACCTCGAGCGCGCGCCTCGCCGGCAAGGTGGCGGTCGTTATCGGGGCAGGACAGAGTCCGGGCGAGGGTGTAGGCAACGGGCGGGCGGTGGCGATGCGTTTCGCGAGGGAAGGCGCACGCGTGCTGGCCGTCGACAGATCGGTGGAATCAGCGCAGGAGACCGCGCTAATTATCAGGAACGAGGGTTTCGAGGCTGATGCGATTGCCGCTGACGTTGCGCACGAGGATCAACTCGCGGCGGCCATACATGGCGCCAGAGAGAAGTGGAGGACCGTCGACATACTGCACAACAACGTCGGCGTCAGTCTTGGCGGCGGCGACGCCGACCTGATGGAGATCACCGAGGAGCGCTTTGACAACATCTGCCGCATCAATCTGCGCGGCACCGTGTTTGCGTGCAAACATGCGGTGGCGATCATGCGCGAGCAGCGATCGGGAGTGATCGTCAACGTCTCGTCGGCCGCTGGACCTGGAAAGTATCCCTATGTAGCCTACAAGGCAACCAAGGCCGGCGTCATCGCGTTCACGGAGCAGCTCGCGGTGCAGAATGCGCCGCATGGCATCCGCGCCAACTGCATCCTGCCAGGGCTGATCGCCACCCCAATGGCGGTCGATACGCGAGCTCGCGAGTGGAACCAAAGCCGGGAACAGGTCCTCGCAGAACGGGACGCGAAGGTCCCGCTCGGCCGTCAAGGCACCGCATGGGATGTTGCGAATGCCGCCTTGTACCTTGCGTCCGACGAGGCGTCTTTCGTCACGGGCGTGTCACTACTTGTTGACGGCGGCCGGATTCTGAACCGTATCTGACGGCGAGCGGAGGCAGCAGCAAAAGCTGCCTTTCGCTTCTTTAGTCAGGCAACCGCAACAATGCCCATCCAGTACTGCAATTGACCATCGTGCGTGTCCACCGGGTATTGACGAACGTACGCGAGCGAACCATCGTCCTGCACCCGGAATACCGTGAGGGCCGCCGGGATGGACCTGATCTCGCCCTCGAGGTTTACCGCGAGTGGTTTGATGCTCGCTGTCACCAGTAGTCTGCCGGTAGGGTCACACGCAAAGGTTCGAACGTGAATGCTTCGCGTGTCGGCATGCTCCACGAGCGTTGGCTCTCCTGTCAATGAGTTGATCCTGAACACGGCGATGCTGTTCTCGCCGCCTGCGAAAACCTTCTGACCGTCGATTTCCTCAGTCCGGTCGGCGCGGTTTGCGACGTAAACGTATCGACCCGAAGGGTGGACGTGGATGGGGCCGCCCAGTTGCCGACCGTCTACGCGGTCGGGCGCTTCAAGCAGGCCGCAACGATATGCCGGCTCACTCTCGATAGTGCTGTCGGAAATCCGGAACATGTAGAGCTGGTTTGAGCGCTCGTCCGAAACATACAGCCACGGCCGCGTCGGATGAAAGTCGACGTGCCTTGGGCCGAAGCCGTAGCCGCGATCCGGTGCGATCACGTCGCCCGGTGAGAGGACGCCGTGCGAAAACGGGAACAGTCTCAGGGCACCGGGATCTTCTGTCTTGTCCGGCCGGGCGTGGTTCCCCCGGTCGACGATCAACGCTGCCTGTGCCGACGGCAGCACGCGAACCTGATGGGGATAGGCCCCGCAGTCAGGGACATTGCCCTGAGTAACGGGCTCGCCGATGGTGCCGTCTTCCAGAAGGGTGTGAATGGTCAGACCGCTGCGCGGAAAGTTGTGCGCGCTCAGAAGGTACTTACCATCCGGATCTACACAGATATGGACCGCTCGTCGATCAAGCGGGCGTGATGGGCCGTGCTTGGTCAGCGACCCGCTGTGGTCAATCCTGTACGCACTCACGTGGTTGAAATCGGAGGGTACGCGCGGCCCTGCGGCGCTGGTCGCCACGTAAAGATACGGGCCATCTGGATGGGGCCAGGCATACTGGACTTTTGCTGCGGTTCGGATACTTTCCCGTCGGCTCAGGGTTGCGGAAGCGACGTCGACATCGTAGCGTGTCAGGGTGTTGTCGACGGCACTAAACAGCGAAATGAGGCTCATTGCTTAAGGCTCCAGATTGCGGCGTAGCGGGCGGGTTCGCCGTCCTTATCGCTGTTGGGCGACAGTCCACCCGGTCAAGGATTGCTTGTCAGACGGGCGCGAACATCGGGATGGCTACGCCACTCTCAGATCTCTTGAAAACTACCCGAACCCGCTGGCCAATTGCAATCGCGTCATAGTCGGTATCGACGATATTGGTGAGCATCTTGGGGCCGTCGTCCAGTTTCACATAAGCGATGCAATAGGGCGCTCCGGCGCCTCGCCGCATGACGCTGTACGAGTATATTTCGCCAGTTCCAGCGGCCTCCTTCCACAACAGATCGGTGCTCCAGCAGAAAGGGCACAAGGATCGGGGATAGTGATGAGGCCGGCGGCAGCTCGTGCAGAACCTGAGCAGCAGCTGTCCCCTATCGGCAGCGTCGAAATAAGGCTCGTCACCGGGATTGATAGCGGGATCCTTGATCACGCGTTCTACGACGGTTGAAGTCATGCGAGTTACTCCCTTTCAAGGATGACGGTTGCGCCGCCATGGCGACTTCCGATCGCGCCGCCAATGCCAGTGGCGAGGGCAAGCGTGCAGTTCGGGACCTGTACGGACGGATGGGCTTCAGCGCGCAACTGTCTTACCGCTTCGATAATTTTCGTCATTCCACCGCGATTTGATGGGTGGTTGTTACAGAGGCCACCCCCGTCGGTGTTGAAGGGAAGCTTTCCTCTACCAGAGATTAGGTTTCCATCGGCGACGAACCGGCCGCCTTCGCCCTTCGGGCAGAACCCGAGGTCCTCGAGTTGCAGGATCACCGTGATGGTGAAGCTGTCGTAGATAGACGCGTACTGGATGTCTGCAGGCGTCACTTCGGCCTCTTCAAAGGCTCGTGGCCCGGTCCACGCGGCTGTCGTGTAGGTCAGGTCGATGTCCCCGCCCGTCAGGTGCTTGGCCGACTCGCCGCATCCAAGCACCCGAACGCGCGGGCGTGAAAGCGACTTTGCGATCTCCGGACGTGCAATGACGATAGCGCCCCCGCCGTCGCTCACAACGCACGAATCAAGCCGGTGAAGCGGGTCCGAGATCATGGGCGATGCCAGCACGTCTTCGACGGACACCACGGAACGCAGCATCGCGTGCTCGTTGTATTGCGCGTGGTGGGAAGCGGCCACCTTGACCCATGCCAGCTGTTCGTTTGTCGTCCCGAATTCGTACATATGGCGTTTTGCTGCCATCGCATAGAGGTTGAGCGGTACAGGGCTGTATGGAATTTCGAACGGAGCATCGGGAAGATTGGTGCCCCTGTTGCGCACCTGTGTTCCAGCGCTTCCTTCGGAGTTGGGCCGGCCCGCAAGCGTCACGAGGGCGACATTGCACTTGCCTGCCGCAATCGCCTGCGCGGCGTGCGCCGCGTGGATCAGGTATGAGCAGCCGCCCATGTCTGTCGAATCGATGTGGCGCAGCCTCGTCAGATTCAGGTAGTCCGAGAGCGACCATGGGTTTGCGCCGGGAGCGTCCCCTGCGCAGAAAAAACCGTCGATATCGTCGCGTGTAAGACCGGCGTCCTCGATCGCACCCTTCGCGACTTCAGCGTGAAGCTGGGCAACCGAGTGATTGGGAGCCTTGCGCAACGGGTGTTCGTAGGCACCGACGATATAGGCCTTGCCTCTGATGGTCATACGGTAGTCTCCTGTCTAGTGACGCATCCGTAGCGTCAAACTGCCTTGTCGCGCGGGCTGCTCAAGGTTTCGATGACTGTATGCCGCAGTCTCGTAGTTCCGATCAGTGGAATCAATGCTATCAGTCAGAACCATGATACCATTGCTTTACGCTTGGAAGTTCTTCTGCGAAACGGACTGAAAATCGTGGGCTGACATGCTCGCGGGTAATGGAGGTCGTCGCACGTGGATGTCACCCCGTGTTCCCGGCTTCATCGGCGCGGCTGCCGTAGCCGGATGCTGCTGACCGGGCGACATCTGATGGCCCGGCATCCGCATGTGGGTTGTCAGCGCTGGCGCGCTGTCATGGAGAGGATCATGATTGAACAGGTGAAAGAAGTGACGACGGAAATTGCTAAGTCCCAGCCGCAGGCAGAATTCAGGATCTGGCAATGCGCTTTGTGTGGCTTTATTTACGACGAGGCGGAGGGCCTGCCGTCGGAAGGCATTGCGCCGGGAACCCGCTGGGAAGACGTGCCGGACGACTGGGTTTGCCCCCAGTGCTCGGTAGGTAAGGCCGACTTCGACATGGTGGAGGTCTAGGTTTTCAGCGCGGGGGCTGCGTCGGCACCGTGGCTGGGCATGCCCGGCACGCCACCTTCGCCGCGCAACCGTCACCCGGACCGCAGGAACGAGACGCATGCAGGCAACGGTTGACTGACGGCTTCAGCGCCGGTTGGTCCGGATCTGGTAGTTCGCACAAAAACGACTCAGCCGCAGATGACGGTTGAAGGAGACACCCCATGAACCATTCAGTGCAGCCGCCCCTCGAAAAGTGGGGTGAAGGCGTCGCAGGCAGTTCGGTCCTAACCGACCAGCAGATTCAGCACACGTATCGCAAGGTTGCGTTCCGTCTAGTGCCGTTTCTTTTTCTGTGCTGGGTTGTGAATTACCTTGACCGGGTCAACCTTGGCTTCGCGAAGATGTCGCTCTCCCAGGATCTTGCCCTTTCGGACGCTGCATACGGTTTGGGGGTTGGTCTGTTTTCGATAGGCTATGTGCTTTTCGAGGTGCCCAGCAACCTGATGCTCGAGAAAATCGGGGCGAGGCTCACCATGACCCGCATCATGGTCCTCTGGGGCGTAGTCACGTGTTCGATGATGTTCATCCATAACACCACCCAGTTTTACATTGCGCGCATCGTTCTCGGTGCCGCTGAAGCCGGTTTCTACCCTGGGCTTCTGCTTTACTTGACGTACTGGTTTCCGTCGGCCCGACGAGCGCGCATCACTTCGCGCTTCCTGCTGTCGATCGCCGTTTCGGGAATCATCGGCGGCCCCATCGCCGGATGGATCCTTCACAGCTTCAACAACGTGGCGGGACTGCGTGACTGGCAGTGGCTTTTCCTGCTTGAGGGGCTGCCGGCGGTACTGCTCGGCGTCATCGCCTACTTCTATCTCGACGACAGGCCGAAGGACGCGAAGTGGCTGACCGAGACCGAAAGGCAGTTCCTGATCGACAACATCCAGGCAGACAGGAAGTTCAAAGGATCGGCTGGCCATCAGGGGCTGCTCGCGGTTCTGCGCGACCCGCGAGTCTACGTGGTCGTTCTCGCTTCTCTGGTTACGCCAATGCTCGGCATCGTGATGAATTACTGGACCCCAACGATCATTCATCGGGCAGGGGTTAAAGACATTCTGCATGTAGCGCTGCTTTCGGCAATACCGTCGATTTTCGGGGCAATCGGGATGGTTCTGATCGCTCGCCATTCCGACAAACACGTGGAAAGACGCTGGCATTACTTCTTCTCGATTTCGATCGGAGCAGTGGGCCTCGTACTGCTGCCCCAGGTGGGCGGCAACCCCGTGCTGACGATCGGATGCCTCTCGCTACTCGGCATCGCCTACTACGCAGGCAGTACGATGTTCTGGACGATTCCACCAGCGTATTTCTCGGCCGGATCGGTCGCTGCGGGTATCGCGTTGATGAGCAGCCTGGGACAGGCGGGGTCGCTCCTCACACCAACCTGGCTCGGATGGCTGATGACGAATACCCACAGCATTGCGATCGGCCTGTACACCATCGCGGCAATCGCGCTGGCTGGAGGTGTGGTCATTCTGGTCGGCGTGCCGGCCGCTGCGCTGCGGGAACGTCAGGACACTTCAATTTGATCATCATCCCGGCTCCGGGCATAAGCTAACCACGGTAAAGAGTGCATGGACACGGCAGAACTGAAAGCAGAATTCGATCCCGGTACATCGATCGGGTTCATTGGACTTGGCGCCATGGGCGCGCCCATGGCGGGCCACCTTGCCCGCCAGGGCTACAGGCTGGTCGTCAACGACTTCAACCGTTCGGCGGTCGATTCGGTAGTCGCGCTGGGCGCCCACGCGGCGGCTTCGGCGAGGGAAGTTGCAGACCAATGCAGCATTGTCCTGCTCTGTCTGCCATCTCTGCCGGCGATCCGCGAAGTCGTCTTCGGTGAGGTTGGTGTCGCCGGTGGTTCTGCCGTTCGTGTCGTGGTCGATTTTTCGACGACGGGGGCGAGTTTCGCCAGGGAAATCGCGGGAGGTCTTGCGACCCGGGATATAGCGCTGCTCGATTCTCCGATCACCGGAAATGTCACGACCGCAGGTAACGGGACGTTGGGAATCATGTGCTCGGGCCCTCGGGCTGCATATGAAAAGGTCGCTGCAGTCATGGCAACGCTTGCCAGTGCCACGGTGCTCTATCTTGGTGAAGAGTCGGGTAAGGCGCAGACCCTTAAATTACTGAACAACCTGTTGTCTGCGACAGGAATGGCGTCAACGTGCGAAGCGTTCATTCTGGGCGTCAAAGGTGGACTTGCGCCGCGACGGATGCTCGAGATTATCAATTCCGGAGACGCGAGTTCCAGTGCGTCGCGGAACAAGTTCGCGCGTTCCGTGTTGCCCCGCCGCTTCGATTTCGGCGCACGGATGGCGATTACGGCGAAGGACATCAGCCTGTCGGTCGAAGAAGCGCAGAGTCGCGGCGTTCCAATGTGGGTAGCGCAGGCCGTCCAGCAAATCTGGAAGTTCGCATCCACGCAGGGAGGATACGACCGCGACGGCACCTCCCTGATCACATACCTCGAACCGTGGGCTGGCATCGAGGTTTCCAGCCCCAAAGAGGAGCCGTCCTGCCGGATTTCATTTTTTGAACCCGCGCATCGATCGCTGGTGCTGATCTGCGCCCTCGCGGACGTCCGCGAACTGGCCGACAGACTGGTCGCCTCAGGCTACAGCAGCCAGCAGAACAATCAAGCCCCGCACCTGATCCGTCTGCGGTTGCCGAACGGAACCCCGATCAACGTGACGCTTCTCGGCGTAGCAGCGGGGCAGTCGGAAGAGTCGATGGCGGCAGGCATTGTAGAGGCTGCTGATGGCGATGCCGCAGTTGTGAACATGTGCGCGATGGCCATGAGCAAGGTCGTCAAAATAAAGGCGCTACTTGGTCCGGAGATCCCGTATTGCGACGCGCTTCACACGGGCACACATCGAGAGATCGCGGCAGGCGATGGCGTGATCATCGTCGGCGGGGACGCATTGGCCATTGAGGCCGCGGGTCACGTGATCGTGAACCTGTGCCGGGACGCCTTCCAGATCGGCTCGGCAGCCGGCGCCGCGCATCTGATGTTGAACATCCACGCGTCGTTGTTCGCGACGCTGCTGGTGGTCACAAGCGAAGCGTACGTTGCTGGCGCCAAGGCGGGACTGACACCCGAGCAGATGGCGAAAATCATGGGCATCGAGACGGGGCGCAACGCGGCAAGTTCGCGAATTCTGCCTGGCGAAGTGGCAACACGTCACTTCAACTACGGTTTCAGCCTGGCCGAGACCTACGCCCGACTCACTGCTGCGACCGACGAGGCGCGTCAACTTGGCGTGACCACCTGGATCTTCGACAAGGTGCGGGGCATCTACGGTCTCGTGCAGGCGTGCACCTGCCCGGCCGACGATGTCACGGCCGTGGCTCGGCAGTATGAACGATGGGCTGGCGTTGAAGTGAGGAGTCCCGCATCGGACGCCGTCGAGCCGGGTCGGTAGGACGTGCGCTACGCGAGGTACAACTGCTTCCCCGTTGCAGTGAATTTTGTCGCAAAGGTTGACACAGCATGAACACGAATGAAGTGATGCAGTCCTTCGGGACTGCAGGTGTTGCGTTCAAGGGAACGACCCACCGCCCGATTGCGGAACTGGCGAAGTGGGCCGACTTGCTGCGTGAAGACGCGCTCGAACCGGATCTCCCCATCATCGACCCGCATCATCATGTCTGGGATGACGAACGCGGACGTTACATGTCCTCGGAATTGCTGCACGATCTGTCGAGCGGACACCGTATCGAATCAACGGTATTCGTGCAGTTCAAGTCCGGATACCGGAAGGACGGCCCGGCATCGATGAAGCCCATCGGCGAGGTTGAGTTCGCGCGTTCTTTCGCGGATACCTGCGGGATCCAGATGCCAAACGGGCCGCGACTGTGCGACGGGATCATCGCTCACGCAGATCTGACTCTCGGAGACGAAGTGCAGGCCGTTCTCGACGCGATGGCAGCGGCCGGAGGCGAACGGCTCAAGGGCATCAGACATGGCGCTACCTGGGACAGCGGCAGCGCTGGGTATGGGCGGACCTTCGCAAAGCCACACCTTCTCTCCGACACAGCTTTCCGGCGAGGGTTCGCAAGACTCGCTCCAATGGGTCTTACATTCGATGCGTGGCTCTTTTACCCGCAACTGCCTGACTTGGTTTCACTTCTGCGTGACTATCCCGATTCCACGGTAGTCATGGATCATGCAGGAGGTGTGCTCGGCGTCGATCCGCACACTGATCGTGCTGCCGTCTTCAGCGCGTGGCGTGAAAACCTGCAGCAAGTCGCCAGTTACCCGAACGTAACGGTCAAGATTGGCGGACTAGGGATGCTATACGCAGGATGGGATTTCCATCTTCGCGACACGCCGCCGTCCTCCGAAGAGCTGGCTACGCGCTGGAGGCCGTACGTCGAAACTTGCATCGACCTGTTTGGCCCCGAACGATGCATGTTCGAAAGCAACTTCCCGGTCGACAAGCAGACATGTGGCTACGGAGTTCTCTGGAATGCGTTCAAGCGGATTACCGAGCGCTTCTCGCCAGCCGAAAAGCTCGCGCTTTACAGTGGCACAGCCGCCCACGTCTACAGGCTTGAGCAACCGATCGTGACGCAGTCGTAGGCGTCCCTTGGCTGTTTCGCCGCCTGCATCGGTCCCCGCAAACGCCGTCTCGCCGGTGGGAGCACCGTTCGGAACCCACCTGTATCGGCGCGAGTCCCTTTGACGGACCCGCGATTCAGGCGCACGCGCTTCACTCCTCAGTCGGCCCTTCCTACGCAAGAAAGCGCAACGCAGCGCCATCTTGACCAGTTTCTGTCAGTGGAACGCGTTTCTTTTTTGTTGACTCGAATCCTGTTGCGGTCGTAAAGTCAAATGAACGGGTTCCGTTCGCGCCAGCAGTAGGTGAAATCTGGAAAAGCGGGCCCGACAGACTTGGCAGGAAGGGTCAGCAAAAAAATCAACAGGAGACGGATTTGTCTTATCGCACCGAAACAGTTGCTCAGCGCTACGGCCGGTTCATCGCCGATGCGGATCTTGGAAGCTTCCCGGACGAAGTCGCAGAACACGGAAAGATGCTGGTGGCCAGTACCATGGCGAGTGCAGCTCTGGGATCGACCCTGCAATCGAGCAAGCTGATCAGGAAGCTCGAGAAGGAGCGCGGCGGATTTCCGGTCAGTACAGTCTGGTTCGGTGGGTGGGACAGGTTGCCTGCCTTAGCCGCCGCCCGCGTGAACGCCCTCATGAGCGATGCGGCCGCGTCGGATGACAGTGACCTTCGCAACATCGTTCATAGCGGTACACAAGCCTGCGCGGCCGCTATCGCCGTGGGTGAAGCCTGCACGGCAAGTGGGACACAGGTGCTGGAGGCGATCATCGCGGGCTATGAAGTTGCGGGAAACATCAATACCGCAATGATCGGCGGCCTGCAACGCAAGGGTTTTCACGGTTGTTTGGTCGCGACCTTCGCTGCGGCCGCAGCGGCGGCACGCTTGCTCAGGCTGCAGCCTGAGCAGGCAGCACATGCGCTGGTTCTCGCAGCAACTTCGTTGGGCGGTCTGCATGCGGTCGCTGCAACGAGTCTCGCGCGCGAGTACCACGCGGGCAATGCAGCGATGATGGGCGTGTCGGCTGCCGAAGCGGCGAAGCATGGATACACCGCAGATCTTGCTGGGTTCGAGATGCCGAGAGGTTTCTTCGATACGCTCGGCACGGGCAGTCACGCACAGGACGTTGTCGGGCAGCTAGGTAGCAAGTGGAGTCTGCTCGCAGAACTAGGCATCAAGCTGGTACCTGGGGGTTCTCCATTCCACGCGGTTGCAGAAGCCGCAGCGATTGCGGCGGAAAAGGGTGATCTTGATGTGGCCGACATCGAGGAAATCGAATTCACGCTGCCTGACTACCCGTTTCCGGGGCCGAAGCACCCGACTGATCTGATCGGTATCGCCCATAGCCCCTTCTACTTCGCTGCTGCGGGCGCAGCAGACCGTGAGTATGGCTGGCAGCATGCGCTTCCTGAAAAGATCGCAGATCCGCGCATCCGCTCGCTCTTCGATCGGGTCACACGGCTCGACTATGACGTTCCGAACAAGACCGACTTCAAGAGCGGCGCGATCGTGCGAATAACGACGGTTGATGGTGCGGTCCATGAGGCTTCCGTGCTGGCGCCAAAGGGCGCAGCGGTGCGTGGCATTCACTGGGCCGAACTCAGGCAGAAGTATGAGGCGCTTATGCCATACGGTGGGGTGAGCGCAAGGCAGGTCGCCGCGAGTTTCAACCAGATCCAGGACATGCACGCCCTGACATCCATCCGTGACCTGATCGACACGATAAAAGCGGATACGCCGTCGTGAGAGGAGACTTGCGCCGCGTTGGCGCAATTGACTTAACCATCGCGCAAAACAGCCTTCATGCCTTGCGGTCGCGCGAAACTGGAGTGAGACGAAAGTGAAAACATTGAACAGGATTGCAGTCGGGATGCTCGTCGCTGCGACAAGCGCTTTTTCCAACATTGCTTCGTCGGCCGAATTCCCGTCCCGAACGATAAGGATTATCGTCCCCGTTTCGGCCGGCGGCTGGGGCGACGTGACGACGCGTGTCGTAGCACAAAAGCTCGGTGAGGTGCTTGGCCAGTCCGTACTCGTCGACAACCGGACAGGGGCGGGGGGGCTGGTGGGTATTCGATACACGAAGGAGCAGCCGGCGGATGGATACACCCTGATGTCTACTGGAAGCACCCTCTCCATCCAGGAAGCAGTTAACAAGGAGCCGGGATACGACGCTCTGAAAGACTTTACTCTTGCGGGAACCTTTGCACGCTCGCCGGCCCTGGTGGTGGCGGGTGCAAAGTCGAACTACAAAAGCTTCAGCGATCTCGTCGCCGATGCGAAGGCGCATCCCGGACAGATCAGCTTTGGTTCGGCCGGCATCGGGACAACGACGCATATCGCTGCTGCGATGATGCTCAAGCAGGCAAATCTTCAGATGCAGCACGTGCCATACAAGGGCAACGGCGCGGCCATGCCTGATGTGATAGCGGGAAGGGTAAGTTTTATGATCGACGCTTATGGGAGCAGCGCCGCCGGTCTTCACGGAGGACTCCTCAAGGCACTCGCCGTCACTAGCGATTCGCGCCTGCCCGTGCTCGCAGATGTTCCCACTACGGCGCAGCAAGGTCTTCCGGGCTTCACCTATTTCTACTGGCTCGGACTGTTCGCGCCCGCAGGAACGCCCCCGGACGTCGTCAAGAAGCTGAACGACGCCATGTCGAAGGTACTCAGCGACCCGGCATTGAAAGCAAAACTGCAGGCCCAAGGAACCGAGCCGTTCTACAAGAACACTGCAGATTCTGCTGCGTTCCTGAAAAAAGATCTGACCGACAACCAGGACATGATCAAGACGATGGGAATTCCCAAGCAGTAGTCGCGTAGAGGTGAGGGCAATGATGCGATCGGTCGTGTGTGTAGGAAAACCGTCTGGGAAATGGTTGCCTGCTTTGCGCAAGCTCGAAGCCTTGACGTGGGTAAGCGCGGGCGAAGAACGGGGCATTAGGTTGTCGCCCCTCGATTTAACATGCCTCCTGATTGCCTCCGACGTGAGTCCGGAGCTCAGGAGGCGGGTTCTCAGCGCCCGGAAGCCAGCATCGAAGGTCGTAGTCGTGGTGCTGGTTGACGAACATTCGCACGAAGCAGATGCCTGTCCCGAGACGACGGCGGATGCTCCGCTCGTATCGGCCGCATTGTCGCTCGGTGAAAAGGCTGCGGGGCGAGTTTTCCTGTCCGGTGACGTGGTGGCGAGTGAAACGGCCGCGTCAATCTTCGAGCGGATGTCGTTGGCCCCGGTGTATTGCGGATCCCGTGCAGAGGATGCCCGGTTGATCGCACTGATCCAGCATGCAATCTGTGCGCTCGGCCGCATGGTTGTCATTGAAGCGGTCGGCATGGGCGTGCGTGCTGGCTTACCCGTCGACCTTGCTGCGGCGGTGATTGGTCGCAGCAGCGGCCGCAGCCGGCAGGCGGAGATTTTTTTTGATGGCCTGCTTCAGAGGGATCGCGATGAGGCCGGTGAGTCAGGGTCGTTCACGAGGATGCTGGAAAACCTCGTTGATGTGGGAATGGCACTGAGCCTGCCGCTTCCCCTGACTTCAGCCGCTCTGGCTCTGTTAAGCCTCGAAGCGGTTGATGACGTCGACGACGGGCAGACTGCCGCAGACCTGTTCGCCAGCTATGAGAGGCTCGTAGGACTGCGGAGGGACAAGATCGCAACCAGTAAGGCAAACGAGCCCACTGGAGGCGATGCCCCGCCTTCGCCGGTTATCGGATACGTCGGGCTGGGGGCAATGGGCAGCGCTCTGGCAATGCAAGCCCTACGGGTTGCCCGGGAGCTCCATGTTTACGATCCTGATCCTGCGAAGGTCGAGCACCTGAAGAGGGAAGGTGCATGTGCTGCTGCGGACGTCGCGTCACTCGCTGCCGTATGTGACCTGATCTTTCTTTGCGTTCCCAGCGCGAACGAGGTTGAACAGATCCTCTTTAGCGACGGTGGGATGTATGCGGCCCTGGGCCGCGGAACGATCGTGATCGACCAGACGACGTGCAGCCCGGCTGAAACAGTTCGCTTCGGCGAGCGACTGGCGGTTGCGGGAGTGGCGATGATCGACGCGCCGGTGACCGGTGGGCCCGACGCAGCCCGCAACGGTGGTCTAGTCACCATGTGCGGCGGACAAAAGGCGGCGTTCTCCCGCGTGAGGCCGATACTCGAAGCGATGGGGGGCGAGGTTGTGTATTTCGGGGAGCCGGGTTCCGGGCAGGCGATCAAGCTGGTCAAAAATTCGCTTGGCGCGAGTAACCGGCTGATCATCTATGAAATGTTGTCCGTTGCAGCAGCTTTCGGCTTGCAAATCGACGCGTTGCACGCTGCTCTGTCGACAGGGGCGAGCGCCTCGGGTGCGCTCGCCCGGATCCTGCGCTCCATCAGGACGGGCTCTCCTACAGCCGACGCGAGTCTTAGAACGGTCGTTAAAGACCAGCAACTGATCGGTCGCATGGGACGTGCGACCGGGTCGCCTTTACCCCTGCTCAATCTGGTGAGGACGGTGCTGGAGGCGGGATCAAGAATGTTGGGACCGGCGGCACAGATTGATGAGGTCGGCCGCCTCTACGGAATCGAATCTTTTCAGGGAATCGAGAAATCATGAAAAAGCTTGACCGGTTTTACATCGACGGAAAATGGACGGAGCCTGCAGGTACGGGCCTCTTCGAACTGATCAACCCAGCAACTGAAGAAGTATACGGACACGTTACCCTCGGAAGCGCCGAGGATGTCGACATGGCAGTTTCTGCAGCCCGACGGGCATTCTCATCCTTCTCCCAGTCGAAGAAGGAATGGCGGATGGAACTGCTTGGCAACATCGTCGAGTCGATGCTGAAGCGGGAGTCCGACCTGATGGATGCGGTAACTGAAGAGATGGGTGCTCCTTCCAGTTTGAAGGGACAGACAGGCACGGCAATACAGGCCTTCCGTCAGGCAATCGTGACGCTGCGTGACTACTCTTTCGAGCACATGCTTGGCGACAACGTGGTGCGGCGGGAACCCATCGGGGTATGCGGCCTCATCTCTGCATGGAATTGGCCCTTGCAGCTGATGTGCCAGAAACTCGCATCGGCATTCGCAGCTGGTTGTACTGTCGTTGCGAAGCCGAGCGAATTCACTCCCCTAAGTGCTGTCGTCCTCGCAGAGGCGCTTGACTCGGCGGGAGTGCCGCCAGGCGTCTTCAATCTTGTGAATGGTGATGGTCCGACCGTTGGCGAGGCGATCTCACGTCATCCCGGCATCGATATGGTTTCGTTCACCGGGTCCACGCGCGCCGGCGTGATGGTGGCTCAGGCTGCGGCCGGTACCGTGAAGCGCGTATGCCAGGAGCTGGGAGGAAAGTCTGCCAACATCATTCTGCCCGACGCGGATCTTGCCGCTGCTGCACGGTTCAATGTCTCTCGGGGTTTTTCGAATACGGGGCAGTCCTGCCATTCTCCGACGCGCATGCTCGTATCCGAACGTCAGGTCGATACGCTGATTGACCTGATCAGAAAGGAGGCCGGGCAAGTGAGAGTAGGCGATCCGCTCGATGCCACGACTACCATGGGCCCTGTCGTCAACGGCGCCCAGTTCAAGCGGGTGCAGCGATTTATCGAGCGCGGGATCGAAGAGGGCGCGGCAGTGGTAACAGGGGGACCCGGCCGGCCGGAAGGGATCACAAGAGGCTTCTTCATCCGGCCGACCGTGTTTTCGTCGGTCAAACCGGACACGACGATCGCTCAGGAAGAGATTTTCGGGCCAGTGCTTTCGGTCATTTCATACCGGGACGTTGACGAGGCCGTCGAGATCGCGAATGGCACGCGGTATGGGCTCGGAGGCTACATTTTCTCCTCGAATCGCGAACTCGCGCGTGGAGTCGCGGAGCGTATGCAGGCGGGCCGGATTTTCCTTAATGGAGCGCCATCCAATAACGTCGCTCCGATGGGCGGCTACAAGCAGTCAGGCAACGGTCGCGAAATGGGAGTTTTCGGTTTGGAAGAGTACCTCGAAGTGAAAGCAATGCTTGGTTTCGCAGGCGTGCCGTCGTAAGGGAAGGCCTGCGGCCGGCGTAAGGCGCATACGGTTGGAGAAGGGGCTGCCGCTCTTCGGTCGAGTCATTGGCTTGGTCCGCTGCGCCCCGGCATATACACGGTCGTGAAGTCTCCAAGTGTTGGCCGCTGCGACGCTTCGCCGCCTTTCAATGGCGTACCGAACATGCATACCTGCAAGCCCCTCGCGCGAGCATTGTTCCGTCTTCGCGGTGACATCGTCGATCGACCTTAACCGGTCGCGCCGGCGCGCGCCACGGCCGAAGATGTATCGGGGTGTGATTCCGTCCTGGAATGCGCGTCCGTTCTTGCGGCGACTTTTTCGAACTTCGCACCCCGTCGAAGCTGAACTCGAAAGGCTCTGATGTTCACACCGCGATGCGATAGACCCGCACCGCTGTCGCGGAGAAAAGATCCTGACGTTCCACCGGCGTCAGATCCGAAGTCATTTTCTTGTACGCGTTCCAAAGAACCCTGTAACTGCACATCGCCTTGTCGACAGGAAAGTTGCTTTCAAACATGCAACGCTTCGGGCCAAAAAGATCGATGCATAGACGCATATAGGGCATCCAGGCGGCGACCAGCTCATCGGAAGAAGGGGGCGTGGTCTGTTCGTTGAACGCAAAGCCTGCGTACCGCATAGCAAGGCCGCCGAGTTTCATCACTGTGTTCGGCAGTTCCGACAGATCCTGGATTCTGTCACGCCATTCGGAAAAAACCTCGTCCCGCCTGCCCCGATATGGACCAATACCTAGTGGACCACCGGTATGATTAATTATGACGGTCAGATCCGGATGCGCTTTACAGAACTCCGCGACCTCTCTTAGCTGGGTAAAAAACGCCCACAGGTCAAGCGTCATTCCCATCTTCCGGATACAGATCGCGGCGGCGTGCGCCTGATTTGACTGTAAGACCCCGGCGGGGGTGCTTGCCGGAAGTATCTCCCGGTTCTCATGCCAGACGACGGTAGGTCGAATGCCGCGAAACTGTCCTTCCCCGGCTTCGACGTGGGCTTCGAGTACAGGCTGTACACCCTGGCCGAGTAGCAGATCGACGGTGCCTACGATGCCCGCACAGATCTGGACCGGCTGATCCGTCTGCGCGGTCCGGGCGGTAATTCCGTGCACAAACTCTGTCTCACCGACGGGCTTCAGACTTTCGGGGCCATGCTCCCGATACATTGAACGGCACTGCACATGAACCGTCGCGGTGACTTTGTGACCGGACGAAAAGTCTTCCACGGCCTGGTCATAGAGGTATTGATCCCCCGGATGGTTCCAGAGATGGTGATGAGGATCGACGATCTCAAGTTCAGGCGCGATGACTTCTTCGGAGTATGTGGCGAGCCAGTCGGCGCGTACAGCGGGGTGCGCTTTCAGCACAGCTTGGATGGATTCGTCAGGCATGCGGGCAAGTAATCGGGAACGACAGAACGAGGCAACCGTCATTCGGCTGCCGTTTGGTTGCGGCAGGCGCCGACGGAGTTCGTCTTTGCCCGCTGTATGGATCCTCTGTTCAGGGCGCCGTGTTGATCTGGTGCTTGCGTCCGGGCTGGTCGCCGTCGCTACCCACGAGAGAATAGTGGGGCTTGCTGGCCATGATGGCGATGAGGCTCACGAGACCGATCAGCATTGCGTAACCAAAGAAGAGGCGAATGCCACCGTTCTGATAAGCAATAAGGACAGTCGCGACGATGGGCAGGGGGCCACCGAAGATCGCCCCGGACATCTGATATCCCGCGGAAATTCCGGTGTACCGGACCGACGTGGGGAACATATCCGAGAAAAGCGAAGCCTGCGAGCTATGGCAAGCGGCGTGTCCCACGCCAAGCACCCAAACGTAGCCTGCGACCATACCGGCGTAGGAACGGGCCTCGACGGCGAGACAAAACGGTATTGCCCCGATAAGAAGCGCAGCAATACCCCAGACAAAGACCTTTCGACCCCCGATCCTGTCGGAGAGAATCCCGTAAACCGGGATCATCAGCATTTCTACTGCCGCGCCGACCGATACGGCAATCAACATGTCGGCCTGGTTCATCTTGAGCTTCGATACCGCATACGACACCATCGCCACGGCGCAGGTATAGAAGAACGTGTTGGGTGCCGCCTGGGCGAACAGTACGCCAAGGAGTTGCTGGGGGAACTCGCGGAGCACGGTCATCACAGGTAGCTTTTCGATATTTCCCGCGGCCTTTGCCTTCACGAACGCCGGCGATTCGGCAACCCTGTTCCGGATATAGATGCCGACCATCAGCATCGCTGCACTCAGCACAAATGGCACCCGCCACCCCCAATTCATGAGCGCCTGTTTGTCGAGCATCGTCATTGCCAGGAAGGTCAGATTCCCGAGCAGGAGACCGAAGAACGCCGCGCTCTGAGGAACACTACCGAACAGGCCGCGTCGAGATTCGTCGGCGTGCTCCACCACAGTCACGATGGCACCGCCGTACTCGGCGCCCGCCGACAGGCCCTGCACGACGCGAAGCAAGACGAGGAGAACCGCACCAACGTATCCGGCGCTCTCGTATGTAGGCAGCAACCCGATGAGCGTCGTCGCTGCCCCCATGATGATGAAGCTCCACAACAGCGTTGTCTTGCGGCCGATCCTGTCGCCCAGGTGTCCGGCGACCACGCCTCCAATCGGCCGGACCAGCCACGCCGTCGCGAACGTCATGAAACCGAAAATGGTCCCCATCGTCGGGTCGACGGCTGGAAAAAACAGCTTGTTCAGGAAGAGTGCCGAGACCGTGCCGAAAATGAAAAAGTCATACCACTCGATTGTCGATCCAATGAATGTGGATGCAATGATCAGTCGCTTTTGCCGCGCCGTCGATGCTGTGCTTGCCATCGTCTGTCTCCGTAATTTTCGATATCGTTCTAGCGATCAGGCTGCGGATGCTCGACCACCTGCAAGCAATCTATTCCGATTCCATGCAAGGGTCAATATTTTAAGAATGCATTTCGATGAGTGGAACTTCGGAATTTGGATCCGCTAGCCCATAATAGGGCTGAAGCAGTCAGGGCGGTGAGCGCCCACGGGCCTTAACTGGCCGCATTTCATAAGGGATAATTCATGAAAGTTCTTCTCACCGGCGGTGCGGGATTTCTCGGAGCGTATATTTTCGACGCCTTGCGCAGCACAGGACATGAGGTCCATGTGTACGACCGTGCGCACGTTACGCCGGACCTTGCGTTGGTTGCGCCAGAACTGGCGGGCGTCCTGAGTATGGGCGAAATTGCGGACGTCGCGGCACTGTCCGCGGTCTGCGAGGAAGTGAAGCCGGACGCCGTTGTGCATGCTGCGGCGCGCGTAGGTTTCGAACCCTCGCTTGAGGACCCGGGTGGCTTCTATCAAACCAACGTCATGGGGTTCGTGAACATATGCGAAGTCGCGCGCACTCATGGCGTGAGAAAGGTTGTACTGATATCGAGTAACACGGCGTGCCATGCCGGAGTGGGCGCTGTCCAGAAGGAAACCGATCCGGCGTTTTCTGTATTCAACGCGAATCCCTCCGCGCACTACGGGACGTCCAAGATGATCGCTGAAGCAATTGGCATGTCGTACAGCCAGTATCACGGGATCGATTTTCTGGCACTTCGGATTGCTGCGGTGTATGGATTCGGTATGCGTACGCCGCTGTACATCAAGCCGATGGTCGAGAACGCCGTCGACGGACTAAAGACGGTGTTCGCGACCGGGGGGCGAATGAAGCGGGACCTGACTCATGTACTCGACGTCAGTCGCGCCGTTGCGAAAGCGGTGAACTACGAAGGCCCGCTCGCAGGCCGCTCTCATGTCGTTAATGTCGCTGCAGGAAATCTGGTATCGCCAGCTGAGATCGCGGACATCGTTCGCCATACCGTGAGCGGCGCCGATATCGAGATCGGTGATGCATTGACTCCGCTTGAGGAAGAAAACCTCAAGAGTCGTGTGCCACTGGATATCACATTGGCCCGCGAACTCCTCGACTGGACGCCACAGTTCCAAATTGGACAGGGCATCGCCGAGTACGCGGCCAGGTACCGGATGTACCGGAACGGCCAGACTCGTTGAAGAGGCTTCAGATCGACAGGAGGCCGGCCATGAACGAACATGGCCGGCGCTGTGTCTCTCGTTATCGTACTCGCAAGCATCCTTTTTGCGGACCCGCGCGGCGCCGACGCCTGGGCCGATCGCTACGTTAGAACTTGTGGCGAACGCCGAAACGCACAGCGACCTGATGATTCGAGGTGGAAGGGGTCAACTGATTGATAGATGCGACGGCGGTTTTGCCGGTGGAGTCGGTTCCATGCGCCTGCTGGAACGTCGCAACCGTGTAGACATCGGTCCGCTTCGAGAGAAAGTAGTCTGCGCCTGCCGACTCCTGATTATAGGTGGCCGAGCTTTGCCCGGATGCACCGCTATTGTGGGTATAGTCGTATGCAACGCCGGCAACGAGCGCTGGAGTAATCTGATACTTGAAGTTCACCTCGGCGTTGTTGAAAGTGGGGGTGCCAGAAATGCCACCAGCGGGTACCGGACCGGATGACCTGTCGCCAAGGCTCATGAATTTTGTGTTCGAATAGGTCGCTCCAAATGTCGCTGCGCCAAATGTATAAGCCCCACCTGCGCCGATTACCTGCAACGTATGTGCTGACGCGTATCCGGAAATGACGGGGGACGATCCGAGATTCGATCCTGGGACGCCATTTACAGTCGCGGCCGGCGATCCGCCGCCACCGTAGAACGAGACATTGGGGTTCCGGACATTCAGGTAGCCTACGCCGGCGAGCAGGGGACCGTTTGCGTAATTGGCCCCAATTGACCAGATCTGGTTGCGACTTACGTTGCCCGCAACCCCACCCAGAGAGTAAGCGCCGCCGAACGTGAGCCCGCCGATCGGCTTGCTCGTGTATTTGATTTCGTTGTTGACCCGATAGGTGTTATTGAAGTTGTCGAGATCGGCAGGGTGTGCGGCCATGTATCCGCCCCATTGATCGCCGACCTCGAATTGACCAAGGTTGTCGACGACCATATCGTACTGGCGACCGAGTGTCACGGTCCCATACTGGCTGCTCAGTCCGACGTATGCCTGTCGGCCGAAAATCAGGCCGCCTTGACCCAGCCTGCCATTGTTCACGTCGAACCCGCTTTCGAGGACGAACAGCGCAGTCAACCCGCTGCCAAGATCCTCCCGACCCCGCAAACCCCAACGACTCCCGTTGAGAACGCCGCTGGACAGATTGTAGAGACGTTCGCCTCCGGCGTTGCTGTTGTAGTTGACACCTTCATCGATGATTCCGTACAACGTCACGCTGCTTTGTGCAAAGGCCGACAAGTTAGTAATGCCAACTGCTGCGAGTAATAAGAATTTCATTTTCATTGTCTGTCTCCAATTTTATTGATAGATAAACTAAGAGAGGGTCGTATCTCCAAACGACACGGGGAAGGATCCTTATTTCCGTTTTGATGACGACGCGTCGCTTACGTCGAGGCGTCTGCGCATCTGTTTAGCTCAATAGAAGAACTGGTCGGGACGCGAAGCTCCACCTCGGAAAGGCCGTTTTCCGAACTGGCGCGGACTTGTCTCCT
Source organism: Paraburkholderia kirstenboschensis (assembly GCF_904848585.1). Classification (GTDB taxonomy): domain Bacteria; phylum Pseudomonadota; class Gammaproteobacteria; order Burkholderiales; family Burkholderiaceae; genus Paraburkholderia; species Paraburkholderia kirstenboschensis. Next base: position 24,033 of record NZ_CAJHCR010000020.1, on the reverse strand, counting down.
AAGGTTCTCGTCTTGCAGCGATTCACAGGAACCACGCGTGTAGAAATCTAGTGAGGACGATTTGAAGCGTCAAGTTTGTAGCACCAGTTCCGATGTCCGAAACCAAAGGACAGGGGAGTGAGCGCGCCCCTTGCAAGAAGGATTCGGTTCCAGTGATTGCGGGGCGGCTTGCCGAAATGCGACGCTGACAGCAAACCGGCTCAGGCGTTGCTATCTGTGGAAGGAAGTTATGTTCTGTCAGCACTAGCGTACGCCTCGTCCAGCCACGCAAGTGCTCGTGCAGTCTCGAAGGCAACGAGGGTAACCCCCAGTCCTGCCATTAGCGCGCCGCGCAACTGCGTTTTGCTCGCGCCTAGCGTCAACGAGCGCAAAGCATGAATCTTGAACGAGGTCTCTTCTCCCAATACCGCAAACTGGACGGTTAGCACGATTTCGCACAGGGCTGCATCGACATTTCCGGGCGGTAAAAGCACGGCGCGCATTCGACGGTAATGCTCCATGGCTTCGGGACTTGCCTCGGCGAGCCGTTGAGACGAGGGCGTTCGGGGAGAAGTTTTCATGTTGGGGATGTCGAGAGTGAGCTTGCATTGACGTTGACAAAAGCCGTGCTGCGCGTGAGGGACAACTGTCTGTATCCGATGTGACGGGTAAGAATAAAAGGGCGAGTCGGGGATGATGCGTATCGCATGCCACAAATCGGACAGCGAGCGTCTTTTTCAGTCGCGGAACGATGCCGCGCACGGAGGCGCTCCTCTGAAATTGTCCACCTGGATCCTGATTATTCGTTTGCGCCCACCAATTTTCAATTGACGCAACGCAGTTGCGATAGTTGGAACTCAAATCGAATGATTAGAATTCATGTTCGGCTGCGGACGTCGGTCGAACCATTCGCCGCTGGGGCAGACGACGTGTTTGCTCAGAATACCCGCTGATTCGCGTCGCTGTCCGTTTGCCTACCGCGCATGTGGCCAGTCTCGAGGGGCGCGGCGTCGCCAGGCCGCTATCGCTCGCCTGATGTAACGCCTTCGACGCCGGTGGGTGCGCTGCTAGCGTTGCATCTTTTGCTGCATGGTGGACTTGGCTGGATCTGGTTGCCAGGGAGCGTATCGGCACGGGTCCGCGCGATATAATCGTCTGAATGGCGCAAAGGTTCTCGACATGCAGATAAATCGGGCTGACGTAGCGGATCTAATCTATTTTCTCGCAATAGCACGCCACCGAAGTTTCAGTCGTGCGGCCATTGAACTCGGTGTTAGTACCTCCGCGCTCAGTCACGCTTTGAAGGGTCTGGAAAGTCGTCTTGGAGTTCGCCTTCTCAACCGCACGACGAAGAGCGTTACGCTGACTGGGGCGGGCGACGCGCTCGCAGCCTCGGTGGGGCTTCCCTTCGAGGCAATCGATAGCGCGCTGGAGACGTTAAATCGGTTTCGCGATGCACCCGCGGGTCGCATCCGGCTCAATGTCGCAGTCGAGGCGTCGACGTTGCTTTTGGCCCCGGTGATTCCCGCATTCGTTGAACGCTACCCTGATGTAGAGCTCGACATCGCTGCGAGCAACCGCACGGTGAACGTGACGGAAGGAGGCTTCGACGCGGGAATTCGCTATGGTGGTACCGTCCCCGAAGATATGATCGCGCAGCGTCTTTCCGCGAACATTCGATGGGTCGTTGCTGCGGCACCCACCTACCTCGAAAGGTCTGGAGTACCGGTTCATCCGGACGATCTTCTGCGGCATCGCTGCGTCAGCAACCGTCTGGGGGACGACCGTATATATCGGTGGGAGTTCGAGCGCGGTAGTGAGAAGTTGTCGGTGACGGTACCGTCGTCTGTTACGGTCGATCAGGCCGACACCGGGCTCATTGCCGTGCTCGGTGGTGTGGGTCTCATGTACTTTCCTGAACCGCTAGTCGCGCCGCACGTCAAGGCTGGACGTCTTCGTCTCGTGCTGACCGACTGGGCTCCATCCGGCCCAGGGTTTCACATTTATTATTCGAGTCGCCGCCAGATGCCTACTGGGTTGCGCCTGCTGATCGATCTGGTCCGAGAGATTCAGCCACTTGGGTTGTGATGAATGCTGCGCTGATCTGACCTCAAGGTTGTGCGCGAGCGCTCAGATGCAACATGGTCAGGGCGCGTATCCGGCAAGAACACAGACACGCGGAACATTCAGTGCGAGGTCCGGGGGGATTGCAGTCTGATCGCAATCGGGACGGCGCACAGTGCGAGGACCGCTGCGATGAGGAATATCGGACCCAGCCCCGTCACGTCGGCGACCAGTCCAAGTGCTGGCGCGAACACGCCGAGCGCAAGATCGATAAAAGCGGTATAGACGCCCATTGCGAGACCTCGCGCATCCGCCGGTGCGCGCGCCACCGCCTCCATGCCGAAGCCCGGATACACAAGCGCGTAACCGAAGCCCGCCAGCGCGGCGCCCGCGAAAGCGAGCGATGCGATGGGAGACAGGTAGATTAGAGCCATGCCAGCGCTGTGAATAACCACGAAGACGGCCGCCGTTCTTGCGCCGCCCAAACGGTCGGGCAATGCACCGAAGAATGCACGCGCGATGATCAACCCAGCAGCAAATGCCGTGAACGATAGCCAAGCCGGCTGCCAGCCGCGCTGGATAAAAAGAAGAACGGCGAAGGCCGTCATCATGCCGTAGCCGAGGCTCGAGAAGGCCATTCCTATCCCAGGCATCCAGACGGCAGCCAGGACCTTCGTTACTACCGTGGCGCTGCGGGGATTCGTTCGTACGGCTGGGATGGGCATGATCAGGGCGAGCGTGACCGCCGCACCGACGACCGTGGCCAATCCAGTCGATGAAAAGCCGTAGTGTCTGAACAGGTAACTTCCAAATGGCGAACCGAGCGCAAGCGCCACGAACATCGCGGTCCCGATCCATGCAATCATCCTGCCGACGTTGCCAGGGCCGGCAAGGGCGAGACACCAGCTTTGGGCGCCCGTCATGATAAAACTTTCTGCGCCGCCCAGCAGCGCACGGCCAGTCAGCAGTATCGCGACCGAAAGTAATGGTGTTCCAGTGGCGCGCAAGGAAAGGAGGTAGAGCAACCCGGCGAGCACCGCCATCAGGAGACCCGTCGAGACAGCGAATTTAGGTCCCTTACGGTCGGAGATGGTGCCGGACCAGAGGCGGGAAATCAGCGACGCCGCGAACTGCACACCCGACACGAGCCCTACGGTAAACGTTCCAAATCGCAGGTCGTCATGGACGTGCAGCGGAAGTACTGGCAAGGCCGCACCTGTGACCAGAAACACAGTGAAGACAGAGGCCATTACCGACAGCAGGGACCGGGCGGCGGGAGATGTGGACCGTCGGGACATTACGAACATAGAGGCTTTCTCGCGCGGCGTATGGTCACAATCCATGGTTTCGGCGGTAGCTGCCGGACTAGTGCCACTTGAGTCGGCGTTGCATCGTGACGCGCTGCAACGATACGACGCAGATCGACGGGTGGCCGATTGATCTCCCGCGCCTCTCGAGTAAAAGGCGGGATCAGGGCGCGGAAGTCGTTGGCGCCGAAGATTGTATGCGTGTCGATCTTGCCGGTGGCTGCCAGTTGCGTGAGATCGAGGATGTCGCGTGACCTGCCGAATCCCATGCAACCGAGCGAGAGTGACGGGACCTCGAAGCCTTGGCCAGGTTTGCGTCGTCGCATCTGTCCACCTCAGTCTTCTAGAACGATCCTGATGGTCGCCTCGCGAGCGCGCTCGCCGATCATGGGCGCGAGGTAGGCACTCTTGCGATACTTGTTTCGATAGGCGTCATCGACCTGGTCGAGGATTGCACCTGTAGTCGGCTGGAAGCAAACGTCCCTTGCCGCGCCTGCAACGGTGATTTTCCCGCTTCCCTGAAGGATTGCCGCTTGATACCAACGCGAGGCTTTACCGTTATAGGCACGAACATAAAGATCACCGTTCACGACCACCGACCAGACCCAGGTTAGGGTTCCATATGTTTTCCGATCCTCACGCAACGGAGCGATGTGCAGATCGTCCGACGCTGCGATGCGATCCAACTCATCTTTCGTCCATGTATTCATATTGGCGATCCTCCTATGAACAAGGGAGAGAAGTGGGGTGGGCGTCAGTCATGCATGAGATGCTGACCGGCTCGACCGTTATCTTCAACTGGCAGCGCCGAGGGAGCGCGAGAGAGCCGCCACCCGTGTGGCGACGGTCGAACGCGATCAGTCTTCCTCGCATTCGATGATGACCTCCGCGGAGCCCGCTGTTCGCAGCGCTGCCAGGCCACGGTCGATGTGCCCGAACTTCACGAGGCCTGGCGAATGGAAAAAATCCGCATGGAAAAAGGCAAGGTTGCCCCACGGCGCGTAATACGCCAAGTCACCCGCGTCCGGAGCGATCCCTGATGGTGCTCCCGCGGTATCGAGCTTCTGTGGAAGGTAAGCGATTTTCTCCGTCGCTGCGAAGTCCTCCAGCCTGAGGGTCAACGGTAGCATGGCGATTAAGTCACGGCTTGTCGCGTTGTCTTCCAGACTGGCGGTTACCCGCGCGCCGTTAAAGTTGAATCCTATTTTCACGACTGTCCTTTGAGTTGCCGGTGTGTCGAACGATTGATTCCTGCGCCGGCAGCTTCACTCCGGCCTTCTTTTGTGGCATGCGGGATACTTCGCGTGCCGCGCCGTCAGGGCGGCTTCGCCGCGCGTCCCGCTGCGCCACCATTGCGTATGCAGGCCGACGCCATATCGAGTGAACTCTAGATCAGCCGCATGCGCTATTGAAGCCTGCTTCCCGTCAATGCTCCTGTGAGCTACGTTCACAGGAGCATTACGATGACGGCGCCCGCCCCCACGACATGGGGCAACGAAAGCTCATCCGTCGATGACGAGCGTGGTTATTGAGCCTCCTTCAAGAGTGCATTCGATGAGCGGTAGCTTTCAAAACGGTACGTTCCCGCTAAAGTTGACCGATATCGCATCGGGACACCATGTGCCCGCGCAAAACGTCGCGGCTCGCAGGCCGGATGACGGATCCGTGACCATTGCGCAGGCGGATGCACTGCGGGGCAGAAACCTAACCAGGAATTGAAATGCAATATGTTCATCTCGGTCGTTCTGGGCCTCCATGCGTCTATGCCTCGGAACCCCTACGGGCCATGGGGATATCTCTTTCCGACGATGCACTTCGATGCCTCGACGAAATCTGACCCGGGCCTGGCGGAGAAGCACCGGAGGCTTACGCGTGGTGAACACGGCGGTTTAACCGGCTATGACGTCGACGCTCGAAAGCGATGCGTAGCGTTACACGAGCGAAAGGAGCAGCGACACATGGATGAACCCAGGCAGCCAAATCCTACGAGACGAAATCTGCTCATCGTGGGCGCAGTCTCGACCGTAGTCCCGATATTGCCTGTTGGTACGGCGACCGCGCGAGCGTCGATGGGCAGCGCAGATGGCGTGAAATCGCCGGAGGTCCCGGGAACGATGCGGGTCACGCTTGCGGTAAACGGGAGGGATCAAGAGATTGATGTCGACCCCCGAACGACTTTGCTTGATGCCTTGCGCGAGCACCTTCATCTTACGGGCACCAAGAAGGGTTGCGATCACGGTCAATGTGGAGCGTGCACGGTTCTCGTCGGCGGCGTTCGCATCAACGCCTGCCTCAGTCTTGCGGTCATGCACGAGGGTGACAGAATCACGACGATTGAAGGGCTCGGGACACCAGAGAATCTTCATCCGATGCAATCGGCCTTCATCAAGCACGATGGCTATCAGTGCGGTTACTGTACGCCTGGTCAGATCTGCTCGGCCGTTGCCGTCCTCCGTGAGATCGAGGACGGTGTGCCGAGTCATGTGACGGGTGCCCTGACTGCCCCAATCGACGTCACGAATCTGGAAATGCGCGAACGGATGAGCGGCAATATCTGCCGCTGCGGCGCCTATTCCAATATTGCCGAGGCGATGGCGGAAGTCGCCCGGAGCCGGGCATGAAGGCATTCACCTTCGAGAGGGCGACAAGCCCAGCCGAGGCAGCGAGAATCGTGGCGCAGCGACGTGGCGCAAAGTTCATCGCTGGAGGCACCAACCTGATCGACCTGATGAAGCTCGAGATCGAGACGCCGACTCATCTCGTCGATATCCGGGGTATCGGCCTCGACAGAGTAGAGAACACTGCAGAGGGCGGGTTGCGGATCGGCACCATGGTGACCAATACACAGCTTGAGTCCGATGTGCGAGTGCGGCGCGACTACGGGCTGCTGGCGCGCGCGATTGTCGCGGGTGCCTCAGGGCAGCTGCGCAACATGGCGACAACCGGCGGCAATTTGTTACAGCGTACCCGCTGCCCATACTTCTATGACACCAATCAGCCTTGCAACAAACGGCAGCCTGGCTCGGGGTGCGCGGGAATCGGTGGAATCAGCCGGCAACTTGCCGTGATCGGCGGAAGTCCCGACTGTATCGCAACACACCCGAGCGACATGGCAGTGGCATTGCGCGTTTTGGATGCATCTGTCGGAACGGTCCGCGCTGACGGGAGGACGCGGGTGATTCCGATTGCGGACTTTCACCGATTGCCGGGCACGACGCCAGGTGTCGAGACATCCCTTGAGCCTGGTGAGCTCATAACCGCTGTCACGTTGCCTCCCCCGGTCGGTGGCCGCCACATCTATCAGAAAGTGCGCGATCGCGCGTCGTACGCGTTCGCGCTTGTGTCCGTCGCAGCTGTCATACACGGTGACGGCCGCGGACGGGTCGCGATTGGCGGCATTGCACCGAAACCATGGCGCGTTGCTGCAGCCGATGCGGCAATGCCGCGCGGAGCAAAGGCGGTCGCCCTTGAACTCATAAAGGGCGCCCAGCCGACCGACGAGAACGCATTCAAGTTGCCATTGGTGGAGCGGACACTCGCCTATGTAATGGCGCAAGCCAGAGGATGAGACATGAAGTTCGACACGCTTGCAGGGCCCAACCCCATTGACCGGTTGGCGGTAGTCGGTCAGCCCCTCGACCGGTTCGAGGCGAAGTTGAAAACCACCGGCACCGCGACCTACGCTTATGAGCACCGCGGTGTCGCACCGAATATCTGCTACGGCTACATTCTGGGCGCGGGGATTCCGAAAGGGCGGATCACGGCCATCGATACGCGTCAGGCAGAGGCCGCGCCGGGTGTGCTGGCCGTCGTGACGTATCGCAACGCCGGTCCGCTTGGAATTGGCAAGTTCTACGTGCAGCGCATGCTTGCGTCGCCAGACGTGGATCATTATCACCAGCCCGTTGCTGTCGTGGTCGCCGAGACATTCGAGCAGGCGCGGGCGGCGGCGTCGCTCGTTCGCATCGATTACGCGCGTAGCGCCGGCCGGTTCGATCTCTGCGCTCAACTAGCAAGCGCCCCGATCGCACCACAGATGGCGTTCGGTGGTCCGACTGAGACGGATGGGGGGACTTCGAACAGGCCTATTCAGATGCGGAGTTCAAGGTAGACGAGACATACACAGTTCCCGATCAGGCGCATGCAATGATGGAACCGCACGCCACGATTGCGGCGTGGGACGCTGATCGCGTGACCTGCTGGACTTCGATCCAGCAGATGAACTGGGGAACTCGGGATCTTGGGCTCATTCTTGGTATTTCGCGCGAGAACGTCCGGCTGATTTCCACGTTCATCGGGGGCGGCTTCGGAGGGAAGGGGACGGTCCAATCGGATCTTGTGCTTGCAGCCGTTGCAGCGAAGGTGGTGCGTCGGCCAGTCAAAATCGCGCTTCAACGTCCGATCATGTTCAACAATACGATCCACCGGCCCAAGACCATCCAGCGCGTCCGACTCGGCGCGACGCGCGACGGAAAGCTGACGGCGCTCGGGCACGAGAGCCTGTCTGGAAACCTTGCGGGCGGGCGCACGGAACCGACCACCTTGTCTACCCGGATGCTGTACGCGGGTAAAAACAGGATGACCCGCGTCCGGCTGGCAACGCTGGATCTCGCGGAGGGTAACGCTATGCGGGCGCCCGGTGAGGCGCCTGGCCTGATGGCGCTCGAGATCGCCATGGACGAGATGGCGGAGAAGTTGGGGATGGACCCGGTAGAGCTGCGTATCCTGAACGATACGAAGGTCGATCCCGAGAATCCCGATCGGCCCTTCTCCTCCCGCCCATTTGTCGAATGTCTGCGCACGGGGGCCGAACGCTTTGGATGGAGTGCGAGGAACGCGCAGCCGGGCCAGGTCCGCGAGGGTCACTGGTTCATCGGGCTTGGCATGGCGAGCGCAATACGAGGAGCTCCCATTGCCAGGGCAGGCGCGCGAGTGCGTCTCGGTCGCAACGGACTGCTCACGGTCGAGACAGACATGACCGACATCGGCACAGGCAGCTACACCATCGTTCAACAGACTGCGGCCGAGATGATGGGCGTGTCGATCGACAGAGTCGTGGCGAGACTGGGTGATTCGAGCTTCCCTGAGACCCCCGGTTCTGGAGGGCAGCAGGGTGCTGCTTCCGTTACCGCAGGCGTTTACGCGGCGTGCACGAAGCTGCGGCAGGTTGTTGCCGAGCGACTGGGATTCGTTGCCTCGGAGGCCGAGTTCGTCGCTGGCGAAGTGCGTTTTGGCAACCGGAGCGTGTCGCTTGCTCGTGCCGCTGCCGACGGAGACATCGTCGTCGAAGACAGTATGGAATTCGGAGACCTGTCGAGGCAATTCGCGATTCAGACCTTTGGAGCGCACTTCGCCGAGGTTGCCGTGAATGCGTTTACCGGCGAAATCCGTGTTCGACGAATGCTTGCGGTTTGCGCCGCCGGGCGCATCCTCAACCCCAAGACGGCACGCAGCCAGGTGATCGGAGGAATGACGATGGGGGTTGGCGCGGCGTTGATGGAAGAAATGACGATCGACAGGCGTCAGGGTTTCTTTGTCAATCATGACCTCGCCGGTTACGAAGTTCCGGTTCATGCAGATATCCCCCATCTTGACGCCGTCTTCATCGACGAGGTCGATCCTGCGATCTCGCCTGTGAAAGCGAAGGGAGTCGGTGAACTGGGTCTGACGGGAGTTGCCCCGGCCCTCGCAAATGCGATCTATAACGCGACCGGAGTGCGCGTGCGCCAGTATCCCGTCACGCTGGACAAGTTCCTCGACCGGCTGCCGGTCGTCACCTGATATTTGACGCCACGGGCGGGCGGGACAGATGTGTGGCGGACGCATTTGAGCGGGCACCGCTACAACGCCCCGATGGTTGTCAGAACTTTCAAGTCAACGATTACGTAGGAGGTATCGTGCGGGTCACATTCGATTTTTCAGGGCAGGTCGCGCTGGTCACCGGTGCGGCGTCCGGAACGGGTCTCGCGACTGCCAGGGCATTCGCGCAGGCGGGTGCGTCTGTGACGCTGGCAGACGTCAATACCGATGCCCTCCATCATGCGATGGATTCGTTGAGAGTTCCAGCGCATCAGGTGCTGGCAGTGGCTTGCGACGTGACCGATGAAGCGTAGGTTGCCGAGATGGTAAATCGGACGGTGGCGACTTTTGGCGGCTGGACGCGGCCTTCAACAACGCTGGGATTCAGGTGCCGCCGAGCGATGCAGACGAACCCGCGGAAAACTTCGAAAAGGTCACCGCCGTGAACCTGCGGGGCGTCTGGGCTTGCATGAAGCATGAGTTGAGCCACATGAGAAAACAGGGCAGCGGCGCGATCGTCAATTGCTCTTCGCTCGGAGGCCTGGTGGGACTCCCTGGCCGGGCGGCCTATCACGCGTCGAAACATGGTGTGATCGGGCTGACGCGAAGCGCGGCCCTCGAGTACGCGCCACGCGGGATCCGTATCAACGCGATTTGCCCCGGCACCTTCGATACTCCGATGGTCTCTGCGATGCTGGAAAAGCAAGCCGATGCAATGAGGGAGATCCTTCGCGAACAGCCGATCGGACGGCTTGGGCGCGTCGAGGAAATCGCGGATGCGGTGCTTTGGCTTTGCAGTACTGGATCGACCTTCGTAATAGGTCATGCCCTTGCAATCGACGGTGGGTTCACCGCCCATTGACCGGCGGCGTATCAGGCCTGATGCGGGGCTGCGACGTCGATCACTTTGAAACGGGTACCTTCTATGAATGCTTCGCCTGTGCGCTTCGCGTTGACCTTCGCAGTCCTTCAAACACTCCTGACAGGTGCCGTCGAGGCGTGGGCGAACGACATGATGCTTGCCGACGCGCAGCAGAAGATAACGCGCGCCGGTGCGCGGGCTTCGGTGACCGGTTCCACCGAGAACTTTACCGGCCAAGTACGCGTGGAACCTGTCTGGTCGGTAGACGAGAACAGCAACGTCTCGGGTGGGCTGGTCAGTTTCGAACCCGGAGCGCGTTCTGCCTGGCACACCCATCCGGCGGGCCAACGATTGGTCGTGATATCAGGAGTGGGGCTCACACAGGAGTGGGGGAAACCAGTCCAGCAAATCCGGCCGGGCGACGTTATCTGGTGCCCACCTGGCGTGAAACACTGGCATGGCGCCGCGCCCAATTCCCCCATGACTCATCTGGCTGTGACAGGTACGGTTAATGGCAAGAACGTTTCATGGATGGAGAAAGTCACCGATGAGCAATACGACGCGCGGTAAGCGCCTAAGGAAACACGCGCAGGCTACGGCATTGACCGTGATCGTGAGCGTGGCAGCAACATCAAGCTTCCCCTTAACAAGCGAAGGATCTAACGACATGCCGAATACCGGTACCAACTTACCCGCTGCTTCTGAAACCCTGACCGACCGCCAGCAAGCAATCGTGCCGATTGCTGCGTTCGCCGCCGCCGGCAATCTTGCCAGTCTGAATACCTCCCTGGACGCTGGTCTGGACGCGGGCCTGACGGTCAGTGAAGCCAAGGAAATTCTGGTGCAGCTTTACGCCTACGCGGGCTTCCCAAGAAGCCTTAACGCTCTGGCAGAACTGATGAAGGTGCTGGAGATGCGCAAGCAGCGCGGAATTCAGGATGTGGCGGGCCGCCAACCCGGCTCTCTCATTCCTACTGGAGATGCCCTGCTTGCCGCTGGCACCGCGAACCAGACCAGGCTGTCGGGCAGTCCGGTTACGGGACAATTGTTTGAATTCGCCCCTGCGATCGATGCATATCTTAAGACCCACCTGTTCGGCGATATCTTCGAGCGCGATAACCTTGACTGGCAGAGCCGTGAACTCGCCACCGTGAGCATGCTTTCCGCGTTATCCGGAGTGGACTCACAGCTGCAGGCCCACGTGCGCATCAGCATGAACGTCGGCCTTACCGCGAATCAGTTGCGGCAGGTAGGGCAAGTGTTGGCTGATCGCGTAGACGGAGAAGTCGCACGGCGTGCGCGAGAGGCACTGGATCGACAGCTTGCTATCGCGCCGGGGCGCTGATCGCTCCATTCCAAAAACTGTTGCCACAATACGCCTCGGTGTTTGGGCGCGTGTGATCGTGGACCGCATTAATTCTGTCAACGTAGCGACAAAGAATGTGTCAGCCAGCAGCCGAGCGGCGCATCGTCGGCCGAGGAGCCTTACTACATAAGGATTCGCGAGAGCGAATTGAAAGTGTCAACAGCCGACAGATGCGGTGAAGCGCCCGATCTGATAAGTTGCACTCGACATTAAAACCAATGGGCTTGGCTTGGCTCACACCCGGCCGACTCGGCTACCGGACTCCCGAGTTCGGCCAAAGCGGTCGTAAACCAACGACAGCGACAAGACATCTGGCAGGCAGCTCGACCCTCCGAAAGCGGACGGCCACGCATTGGTGAACCGCTTGGTTTAATTCTTCCACTTCACGCCGGAGTTCGGCGCGCCGCGACGAAGTGCATTTGCAACGATGAACCGTCCGGCACGCAATGCGTTCACTGTTCCGCTAGGCCCTCAACGATATAGGCCCGGGTGTTGCCGGACCGATGGCGGATGGGAATGATGGCCTGATAAGCGGGCGAATTGTACCAGGCCTGCGCCTGAGCCAGTGAATCGAACTTGATCATGACCAGGCGCCCTTGGGCGCCAAAGCCCTCTTTTACGTCCAGCTCACCGCCGCGAACGATATAGCGCCCGCTGAACGGCTTGAAAGTCGATTCCACCTTGGCACTGTAGGGCTTGATGCCCTCGGAATCGGTCGCCTGAAACTCAGCGACGTAGTACGCTGGCGTGGCAACCGTGGGGGCCTGCGCGTGAACTGACAGGTGGCTCAAGCAGAGGGCCGTGCCCACCAGGGCCCCGAACAAGTGAGATTTGATCTCTTTCATGGCGAACTTTTCTTCCAATCTTGCCAGCGTTCGTTACGGCCGACCGCTCATTTTCTTGAAGATCAGCGGCATCGCCTCTGCATCCAAGGCTGCCATGTCCACCAGTCGCAGCGACTTCACCATCTGCGACGTCAAACTCTTGTACTTCTGGAAATGCGGTGACTTTATATGCGCGTCATAGGCATCGCGGCTAGCATAAACTTCCAGAATCCTGATCTGCGTCGGATTGTCCTTTTGAGCGGTCGGGAAAATGCACAGCACCCCGGGTTCAAGGCGCACTGAGGCCTCAGCCTCTTCGTTCAAAATGCGATGATATTCTTCGAGGTGCTGACTGAATATTTCGATTTCCGAGATTCGAACTAACATTTTCGGCTCCTGCGCATAGACGTTACCGTGCTTACCCAACGACAGCAGCGCGCACATCATCACGAGTAGGAAGATGATATGGCGGGGGTATTCCGTAAACAGACTATTCATATATCGTTTGTCATTTAGTGTTCGTCTAGGGGCATAGACCTTTGCCGTATCGAAGAAGTCCATTTCACGGTCGACGGCCATGCGAATGAGTTCGATCATTTCCGCCCGGTCGGGCAGTTCCCGGGCTCTGCCATAACCCATCGCTCCCAGCGACAGCGCTGATACGTCGAGCCCTTGGCCGAGTTTGTGTTTGATCATGTTGCGTCTCCTGTTGCTGCGTCACTTCGCGATGTGGGCAGGGTAGTGACGGCATGATCAACTCCGGCGTTAGGCGATGGCCTTACTCGGCTTTAGCTGGTCGACGACCGCCTGTCCAACGCCGCGTGCGGAGGCTGGGTTCTGACCGGTCACGAGACGCCCATCGACTACGACCTTCTCGGTCCAGTTGGGCGCGGGTTGATGCAGTGCACCCCCTTGCTTCAACGTACTGGCCAACAGATATGGCACGACCGTGGTGTACTTGACTTCCGCCTCCTCTTCATCGGTGAACGACGCAACTTTCTTGCCTGCGATCAGATAACTGCCGTCCGAGAGCGTGGCGTTCACCAGCGCTGCGGGACCGTGGCAGACCGCCGAAACCACACCGCCGGCTTCCCAAATCTCGCGGATCACTTTCTGCACGGCCTGGCTGTCGGCGAAGTCCCACATCGTGCTATGGCCGCCGGCGAAGAAGACGGCTGAATAGCGCGACGGACCAATATCGCCAAGAACCAGAGAGTGAGCGAGCGCGTCGCGGAAGAAGCGGCGCTATGACGCAGCCCGCTTTTCGTTCAATGTCGCGCAAGGGCGCTGTCCGACTTGGCGCTGACTTTCTCGAGGATGCCCGGACGCGAACCCGTTACGAGGCCGACATACAAGAAATTTCTGTTGAACACAGCAACTATGCACAGGAAATACCCAAAAATGCGTCATGCATTACTCCTCAAGATTTTTTCCTGAATGCCGATATTCCGCTAGACAAATCATCAGATGATTGTGCTAGGTTTATATGTGCGCACAACGCGCATTTATCGGCGTTCAACTTCGGAGAAAGTCGTGAAGAAAATGATTCTAGCTGCGCTCCTGTCTACCGCTTTTGTCAGCGCTCACGCGACTGACGGCACGCCCATTTCTAAGACTATCACGCCCCCGGTTGCGTTCATTTATTCAAATGGCAGCGGCGGCACGAGCATTACCGATTTCGGCGTCGCGGGTAGCGACTGGGGCAGTGTTCCCCCCGGCGCTCAGACAAAACTGACGAAAATTGCGTATCAGGTTACATCCTACATCGGCGCTGGCGACGACGCGCCAAATATTTGCTATTACCTGCCCTATACCATCAAACCGGCAGTATGCCATCCGGTTACTGCGGGCACGAGCAACGCCAATTATACGGATTTCAACGCCTTGGCATTCGGTAACGGAGCGAAGGTTGAAATTCAGCATAACATCAGCCGCAGCGCGCCTGGAGCGAATCTGAAACCGGCTAGCGCTGAGTCCGTGACCTTCTTTTATTCGTATTGATCGGTAGCGGCCCCGCAAAGGGCGGGGCCATATTCTGGCTGGGCAAAGCGGGGAATTTTCATGGAAATCAGTTCAAACCTTTTGACGACGCAGGATCGTAGTGCGCCTGCGGTCAAATCGACAGCGGCAAAGGGTCCCAGCTTGACCGGCGCTGCCGCGTATGCAACCGTTTCGACCCAAACAGCGACGCAGACTGACAGTGTGACGCTCAGCGGTCGCGCACTCATGCTCTCCCGGCTGTATGGTTCCGAGCAGCGCATACCGGCTTCTATACCGGAATTTAACGATAATACTGTTGGTTTGCCCCTCGTAGATTGGTTGACGGACGCTGATCGCGATACGCTGTCCGATATGTATTCGTATGCGCAGCAACAAGGCGCAGATTTGAATTACGTCGATGACATTGCGTTTGATATGGGAATGTACCGTCGATACAGCCCTAGCGAAGCCAACATAAATGACGGCGGCACATATGATTCTGGCGGTCATCAGCTCTCGGTGAGTTTTGGCAAGAATGACACGGCGGCAGCAGATTCCATCATGAATGGTGATGCGATCCGTAGCACGAAAGTCGACAAGGGATTTCTGAAATACGAGCTTGACCCGGGATTTTCGCCCAATCATTCTGCGAATTTCAAATTTCTAGGCCAGATGGTGGATCATTTTTCGGACGCTAAAACTAAACAGCCGCTTTCGCCCGAGTTTTCCACCTTCACTATTCAAAAAGAAGCGACAGTTGTTCACGGGTCTAAGGAGGTTACCGAATCCATGATTTCGGACTTCACGGTTAACGGCGGCGTTTTCACACTCACTGAACACGGAAAAAAGAATGGTTGGATACTAGACGCGCAAGGCCGTCCTGTTCCGAAGGATCAGCAATCCGCTACGACTTCTCGAATAGGCGATAAAAAGTCCGTTCAAAGCTCGATCAAGCCGCCTCAGTCGTTGGGCCTTATGCTGCTCGCACTGCTGAAAAATGCCACGTCAGCGCACAAGCCGCGTGACGTGACGCACGACAAAAAGGCATAGAGTGATGCAAATCAGTTCGAATCTTTCGACGGCATCGACCACGGTTAAATCGACGGCTGCGGTCGGCAGTGCTTCGACCGGCGCAGCCGTTTACCCAAACCGCCTCGACGCAGACTGCCACGCAGACTGATAGCGTGAGTTTAAGCGGCAGGGCGATCATGCTCTCGCGGTTGTACGGTTCAGAGCAGGGCGTTCCCGCGAAGCCGCTAGTCGGAATCGCAAAATCTGCTGACGGCTCGAACCCAGTCGAGTGGCTCACCGCTGGTGATCGGGACGCCCTGTCCGACATGTACGCATACGCGCAGGGTCAAGGGGCCGATCTGGAATACGTCGATATGGTGGCGTTTCAGTTGGGCTACTATCGGCAAACGACGGGCGTTTCGACAGTCAACTGGAATGCGTCTGGCGCGGGCAGCTATGACGCGGACGGCCATCGACCTGCCTACGTGTTCAACGCTCAGGACACGGTATCGGCCAACGCGATCCTGAACGGCCGGGGCGTTACGAGCGCGAAGCTCGATAAAGGATTCCTGAACTACATCCTGGACCCTGGTTACGGGCAAAACCACATCGCAAATTTTCAGTTCCTGGAGAAATTCGTCAACCGTGGTTCCAACGCCGGGAGCACGCAATCCCTTGGGGCCGAATTTTCGACGTTCAGGGTCAAGCAGGAGGTGGGAACCGTCAAATCGAAGGAAGTCACGGAATCGAAAATAGCGAATTACACATACGATGTTAGCGTGAATCCGCCGGTTTACACCCTCACGGAACACGGCAGGAGAAGCGGCTGGACCATCGGCGCTGACGGTTATCCGGTGCAAAGGAACGACCAGACCGGCGCGACTTCAGGAAAGGCCGCTACGCAATCTAGCCTGCGCCTGAGGCCGCCCGAATCTTTGGGGCTCATGCGGCTCGCGCTGCTGAAGAACGTTGCAACGTCGCACAGGAAGCACGACAAAACGGCTTAGGTGCCGCTCGCGGTCAGTCGGCAGGGAAAGGTATGGCCGCGCGTCTGACGGCTTGAGCAACGGCCTCGGATGTCCCAGCCTCGTAGCAATGATTGGGAACAATAAAGGCAGTCGGTCCAGTTTCTAGCGCGGTTTGCGCAGCCATGCGACCGCGTCAGCGCTTGTTTCGTGGCTCAGAAATCACGATCTGGCGCATTTCAAGGAATGGAGCTACTTAAGCGCTAAGCTGGAAGGTATTCTTTTTCAGATGGATCCAGAAGCTGCGTATCCAGCATATGTGCTGCTCATGCCGCTATTGTCCGCATGAAGGATTGATTCAGTGGTTTGCCCATAACGGCTCCCCAGATATGGTGCGGCCCAATGAACCAGCACCCCCCGAATTTCAAGGATATCAGGCCTTGTTGGCGGTTTGGGGCAGTGGCCTGCATTGGAAGATCGCTGTCTTCGGCTCATCGGTCATTCGCGTTGAAAATGAGGACGTACGAGATTGACCACCGGTTCTATCTGGCGTTGGACCGAAGCGATGTACCGGGTATCGAAGCAGTTCTTCGGGAGCTCACGTCGCCCAAGGTCGGCAAAGTTCGGAACGTCGAGCAAGCTTTTGGCTTCACGGAAAAGCTCATCGCTACCCAGGCGGTTATCGACGCAAACATTGCCTGGCGCCACGGATTTGAAGTGCAGATCGATACGTGGTGGATTCCGCAAAAATGGCTGCCGATCGCTCCTTGACCCGGTTATGTTGATCCCTAGGATTCCATGAGGCGCGTCTAAACTAGCGCACCGTCGTCGTGAGCAACGTGACCGTTCGTCAAGAGATGAACGGTCAGGCAGGGCGTTTCGCCGAAGCCCGCAGCTTCCGCCCGTAAGGCAAGCATCCGGCAACTACCTGCGGGGTCCGCAGCCTCCGGAATATCCGGACCCGAAGACCGGTGCTCACGGAGTCGGCACGGTCCTGCGCCCGCATGGCTTGCCAGCGGGGGAAAAGACCGCACATGGTTCCTGATGGCAGAGGCACCCGGGCTCGCTATGAAGGCGAAGCGCCCTGCGGCAAAGAAGCAGGCGACGGCAAAAAGAAAAGAAGTCGGCTGCCAAAAAAGCTGGCAAGGAAGTTCCAGCGAAGAGGCGTGTGCGGGCAGCGGTCACGGGCCCTGCGAAACCTGATGTGCCGGGAGCGGCCGCAGAGCAATTATCCTCAGGGCTGCGGACACTGACCGACCACACAGGCTGGCCGACCCGGAGCGTCCCTTACTGAAGCGGCCTCCTGTAGCCGGACTGTGGCAGGTTGCGGCCTGCGAGTTGAAGTGTCACCGGTGAGTCGCAGCAAAGCCGTCACTCCGGCGGTGCAAGGGCGGACGACGATCGCAATCCGTTCATGTTCCCGATTCACGGCTTCACGTTGCCTGGCGCACCGGTCACATCGTATCCGGCGCAGACAGAATGCAGATCGCCGAGTGAGTTTCGCACGATGCTGCTGACTCCGGGGCGTGCGGAGTACCGCGGTCAGGTCTCGTGACGGGGAGGTCTGGTTGTGCGTGGCGGGGGGACTTCGCGACGGGCTTTGAGCTGGCCTTGCAGTGACGCCGCCTGCCGGGCGAGCGCATCGCGTTCACGGCGCAGATCGCGAGCCTCATCCATTGCGCTGGCGAGTTGCTTCTCGTGCCGTTCGGCAAGCGACGATGCTCGGCAGCTTCGGCCGAGATCCGCTGGACGTCGGCGATGAACTGCTCATTGCGCTGCCGGATAGTCGACAGCGCAGCCTGGGCGCGCCGCTGCGCACCCCGTGCCTCCTCCGTCTGAAGCATGACGCGCTTCTGGACGCCCTCGAGTCGCGTCGTCGCCTGGTGGACCTCTGCCCGCAACGCCGCGTCATGTTCGGCGTGGGCGGCGCGCAGCGCGTCGAGTTCATGGAGATGCGCAGATCGCATGTCGTGCAGCGCCTGTTCCGATTGCGCGCGGACGGCGTCCCTCTCGGCCGCAGTTGCTTCGGCCAGCCGGAGTGCGGCGTCACGCCCGCCCAGCGCCTGCGCGAGTTCCGCCAGCACGGTGGCAAGTCGTGCCTGGTGGTCATCAAGCTGACCGCGAACGGTGCGAAGTTCGCCCTGAACCTCTGCGTGGGCCGTCTCAAGGGTTCCGGCACGTGCGATGGCTGTGGCGGCTTCCGCTTCAAGTTCGTCACCACGCTGCGCAAAGACACGTTCGCCCTGTTCGACCGCGAGCGCCCACACCGAGAGCATGGCACTGGCCACCGCAGGCGGCAGCGCGGTGCTCAGCGCGTCAACACGCGCCTGCTCGTCCTTCCACAGCTTCAGTTCGTCGTTGATCGTCGTACGGCTGCCCTGGCGGATCTCGGCATAGATCAGATCGACGGTGAGCTCATGCGTGAGGCGACCTGCGGCGATGAGCCGCGCGGCAGCTTCACGGGTGCGAAGACGGGTGTCGCTGATGCGGCCCAGAATGATTTCGGCGGACAAATGGCGTCCCGCAGATGGACTGACGCTTGAACCGAACGCGCTGCGTGCCGCGGAGGAAACGCAGCGTTGTCTTGCCTTGACGGCAGGACCTGGAGCTGGCAAATCTGAGATGTTGGCTCAACGCGCCGACTTCCTGTTACGGACCGAAACTTCCCGATACCCGAAAAGGATTGTGGCTATCTCATTCAAGGTGGACGCCAGCAGGAATCTGAAGGAACGCGTACAGCGCCGGTGCGGTCATGATCTGGCCGCGCGATTCGACAGTTATACCTTCCATGCATTCGCAAAGCGGATAATTGATCGGTTTCGCCCCGTGCTCACCGGCGAAGATGCACTGGATGTCGACTACACGATGGGTGAGCGGCGGGTCGCCCGGCGACAGATCGAATTTTCCGACCTTGTGCCTCTGGCGACGCAGATTCTACGTGTATCGGCTGTTGCCCGTAATGCCGTTCGTCAGACCTACAGCGATGTTTTTCTTGATGAATTCCAGGACTGCACATCCCAGCAATACAAATTAGTAAAACCGGCATTCCAAGGAACCGCGATCCGGCTGACCGCAGTCGGTGACACCAAACAGAAAATCATGGGATGGGCCGGCGCGCTGGACGGAATATTCCAGACGTTCGCGACAGACTTCAACGCAGAAGCGCTCAATATGTACCGGAACTTCCGGTCGAAGCCGCAGCTGCTACGCATGCAAAATGAAATTATCCGCAGGATGGACCCGGCTTCTGTAATGCCAGCCGGACAACTTGCCGGAGAAGAAGGGCAGATCCTTTACTGGCGTTTTCCTGATAGTCAGACGGAAGCTGATCGTCTGGCGGATGCTATTCATCACTGGATCGACGATGAAGCAATTCCCGCTTCGGAATTGCAGTGTTGGTCTCCCGCCAACCCGACCTCTATGCTGCGCAACTGATGGACGCGCTGGAGAAGCGGGGTATCCCGTATCGTAACGAACAGCAGTTACAGGATATCTCTGCGGAGCCACTCGCAAGATTGATCGTTGATTATCTGGCTTGCCTTTACGGTCAACGCGAGCCCAAGGCCTGGATTCGACTAATGAGCCAGTTGATTCCTTTGGCCGATGAAGAGGTCCAGGCGAGCGCACGGCATGACTTCCAGCGCTTTTTTGCGGAGCAGCGGAAAGGTGCGGCCGTCGCCAGAGGCCTTCAGCCGACTGCGGGCTGGTGGGAGTTCGCGTTCGCATTTCTTCAGAAGTTGGGGGGTGCAGCCTTGTCTGCGCTCTCGCCAGACTATGAATCAAAGGTTCAGCTTGGCGCAGTGATCAAGAACACGCGGACGCGCATCGGCGAGTTGCTGCAGAAAGAGCCTGACTTAGCCAAAGCATTGGCCTGTTTTTCTGATGACGAGGCCGTCCGGATTCTTACGATCCATAAAAGCAAAGGGCTGGAATTGGATTCAGTCATCATTCTCGGTGTCGAGACGGAGACCTTCTGGGGAAACGCAGACGATGAGCGCTGTGGTTTTTCTTCGTTGGGGTGTCCCGCGCAAAGAAACGCCTCGTGCTAACCGTGAGCGACTGCCGGGACACCCCGCCATCCAATCCGAGGCGATGGACTGAAGCGAGAACGCCCCACGCAGAATTCATGGGCTACGCCATGCCATTTCTTGATGCGACGAGTATGTCGTTCGGATCCGTAGAGAAGAGTTAGCTACGCCGACGAGCAGGTCGTGTAGCCTCAGGAGGCATCAAAGTGCTCGGAGTTCAGGTTCCAAAACGTTCAGACCAGTCGCGTGCTCTCGTCGTTTCGACGCAGGAATGCGAGGCATCCGGCTGACGTTTGCCACGGTTTGATTAAGCGACGGCGGGTCCGCTTCACGCCGCCCAAACTGGCAAACCAGACGCCCAATGAATCGCTGATCGCATCAGTGTTAAATCTAGCTATCCTGAATGCGTAGTCCCCGGTGTTACAGGAGCGTCAAGCCTTATGGATGAAAACCGCAAGTAAGATGCGCCGAAGGTTGTCCACGAAGAAGCAAACTCCGCCGCAAGTTAGTCAAAGAGCGAAGAAAGGCAGCAACGCGGCCAAGAATACTTGGCGGTTTGGGTTAAAGTTGCTTGAGTCGGCCAATACCGTTACATCAGGCGAAGCACGACTCTTTGAAGGAGGGAAGGCAAGTCCCGGCGGACGTCGACCACGAGATGAACGAAAACGGTATCGTCGCGGACCCGATAAATGATCCGGTTCTTGCCAGAAATGACCTGAAGGAAACCATCCTCGAACAAACCCTCAAGCTCTACAGGCGCATGACCGCTAGCGGGGAACTGGCGAATATGCCTGATCGTCTCCTGCAGTTGCGCCGATGTCTGACGCCATGTCTCCCATCCGAATGTACGGACGACATAGCTTCTCACTTCGTCAATGCCGATCCGCGCGGTCGGGAGAATCCGGTAGTTCAGCAGCGGTCCCGCCATCAGCGGAGCTTTTCCTGACGGTCGAGCTCGTCGAGTTCCGCAAAAAACGCATCGCCATCGACGTGATCCCCGCGCTCGATCTGCTTCTGGCCGATCGCCAGGAGTTTGAGGAGCGCCAGCGTCTGTTGCGTTGATTCGTAGGTTCGCACATCCTGAACGACGAGCTTCGCTTCGCCGTTCTGCGTGATGACGAGCGGCTCCCCGGACTCCGTCAGGTCCTTGACGATTTGCGCCGCCTCGCTCTTGAGGTAGCTGATCGGTTTAACGTGATCGGCGAGATGCATCAGGCGCTCCAATTAACGTTGAGACAGGACCGAATTTAGACCATTAACGGTCCGGTGGCAACCTGCTTGCAGAAGTGAGCCGGCAATTTGACATAATTAAAGTTGTCACCTGACAACTTGTGGCGGCAATATGAGAATGTCGTGTTCTAGCAAGATACAAATGTCGTGTTTTACCGTGGCTGGCAAGCTGGCATTTTGCAGCGTGATCGCAGGAGCCAGTCATGAGCCCAGCCGCACTGGTGACATTGAACATGCGCGAACTCGACCGTTTGAAGGTGATCCAGGCCGTGGTAGACATGGGGCTCAAACCAGGGCGTGCCGCCGGTTACTTTGAGGCGACGCGCGCGTATCTCGAAAGGCATGGCAAGCCGGTGGCGTTCTACAGCGACCGCGCCAGCGTGTTCCATGTCAAGAAGCGCGCGGAGACGGCGGGCAAAGGCGTCACGCAGTTCGGCCTGGCGATGTACGAGCTGACCATCGACACGTTCTGCGCGAACTCAAGCCCCGCCAAGGGACGCGTCGAGCGCGCCCACCTCACGCTGCAGGCCCGGACCGCTCATGAAACGGTGTGCTCAAAGCGGAGAGAGGCCACGTGTCTTTTCTCGCGGAGGAAGGGCGCCAACTCAGATCAACCGCGTCGGACGATATCCCGTTTATGAGGCAGCGGATCTTCAGGGAAAGATGACAGCCATGCCGCCTGTGCCGACGGCACCATAGTCATCGAGCATCAATGCTACGCATGCCGCCGAGGCTCGATTTAGCCGTTGATGCCCGCGACGCGAGGATCAATCGGATAGCCGCTAGCGAGTGTTCGGCCACCGGACTTGGCGCTGCCTGGTGGGGTTTGAAAACTCAGGAGGCTGGACTCCCAGGCGCCTGCAAACGGTGGAGAGATAAGGCTTGCCGGATTTTGCGCAGCCTTCGACTGCCAGAGCAATCGCTGCATGTCGGTGAGAACGGCTTTGGGAGGCGTAGGGATCTGAGTGACGGTACGCTGGCATATCAAGCTGGGAGCGGCTCTTGGGAAGGAATTTCCGTTTCGGGCGGCGACCGTTGATAATCGATGCAATTCGCCGGCAGTTGCGGCGCCATGTTTCACAGGACAGTATGACTGAAGTGTCTTTTACCGCCGCTGACTATAGCGCCTGGCTCAGCGACCTTAAGGCCCGTGTCGAGCACGCGCGGCAGCGCGCCGCGTTGTCGGTCAACCGGGAACTGGTCTCGCTATATTGGCAGATAGGCCGCGAGATCCTTGAGCGGCAGCGGCGACAAGGGTGGGGCGCAAAGGTCGTCGATCAGCTGGCGCGCGATCTGCGCGCGGCGTTTCCCGACATACGCGGGTTTTCGCCGCGAAACCTGAAGTACATGCGTACGCTGGCCGAAGCCTGGCCGGGCGAGGAATTTGTGCAATACCCTGTTGCACAATTGCCCTGGTCTCATGTGGTCACGTTGCTGGATAAGCTTAAGGCATCAGACGCGCGCGAGTGGTACGCCGCCAAATCGATCGAACACGGCTGGTCCCGGAACGTGCTCGTGATGCAGATCGAAAGTCGCCTGCAGGAACGACAAGGCAGTGCCGTCACCAATTTTCCCGATCGTCTGCCTCCGCCTCAGTCCGACCTTGCCCGCGACACACTCAAGGATCCGTATATCTTCGATTTTCTGGGCCTGACCGAAAGCGCCCAGGAACGCGACATCGAGCACGCGCTGACGCGGCACATCACGCGTTTCCTTCTTGAACTAGGCGCCGGCTTCGCGTTCGTCGCACGGCAATATCGGCTTGAAGTGGCCGGCGACGAGTTCTTCATCGACCTGCTGTTTTACCATTTGAAGCTCAGATACTACGTGGTTGTCGAACTGAAGGCGACGCCATTCAAGCCAGAATATGCCGGTCAGCTGAACTTCTATCTGTCCGCCGTCGATGCACAGGTCAAGGGAACGCACGACCAGCCCACGATTGGCTTGTTGCTTTGTAAGGAAAACAATCGGCTGGTCGCCGAATATGCGTTGCGTGGCATCGCCAACCCGATGGGCGTCGCCGAATATCAGTTGCTGCGCGACATCCCGGCGCCGCTCATGCCGGACCTGCCGTCAATCGAGCAGATCGAGGCGGAGCTTGGACCGGATGAAGGACCTGAACTATCTGGGCATCCGTAAGATGGACTATCGAATTACCTATGAGCACAGTCTCGTGGCTGCGCCGAACGATTTCATCGTGCACGTCCCCTCGCAGATGATCTGCGATGTACCGGTCACGGTGCCTCGGGCACTGTTGCCAGAGTTCGTTGCCAATCTGATCCGTGAGCGCTCGCCGTCGATCGGCCGCATTCGTAACCTGAGGATTCTTTCTTGAGCCGTTGGGTTTCCCGCGCACCGATGATCGTTGCAGAAGTCTCCCGCTTTGATCGTCTATGGGACCAGTTTCGCAAGGGGCAGGTATAAACGCTGTCCGTGTTCTGGCCGGCGAAGCAGCCCGCGAGGCTGCGCCAGTCAATTTTACATAAATCAAATGATCGAAGATTAATTTGTGGGAGCAAAGTAGTAGTGTCGTACCTGAGCAAAGTACAGATGTCGTACCCCAAGGGTCTGTAGCGCATGCTGGTGCGGTTTTCCCGCCTGTGGAGACCGCCATGACG
>NZ_CAJHCR010000019.1 GCF_904848585.1 Paraburkholderia kirstenboschensis | reverse complement strand
ATCAGCGCTTTCTGCGTCTCACTGTAATAAATCCGGCGTCTCTGCTTCATGTGCAACACTCCTGCTGCTTGCGCAGTCTTCAGTGTGTTGCATCGACCGGTTGAATCCGCCCTGCCAAGCGGCCGGTGATAGTGCGAAAGCCTTTGATGCGGACAGATCCTCGCTTGAGCACAAAGTGGATGACATGGCAGCTTCGTTAACCGTCCTCGATGACGAGTCCGGACCGCTCTACTTGAGTCGCAGACCGATCTAACCCCGTCTCGTCTGTCTACTACGGTGCAGGGGAAAGCAGCTTTATGCGCATAAAGCTGCCAAGCTTCGCCCCGATGTCATTGCACCCGCGGTTCGAGAATGTGATTCACGACTCGCGACTTCTTGGCCCCTACTCACGCGCCGCCCGTCCCGTCTGGCAACCGTGCCCCCCGGATCTGGCCGGCAGTGCGTGGCTTCCCGTCATCCGACAGGACCCGCAGTCACTCGCCACTATGAAGCAGCGAGCAACACCATGCGGACTTCATAGAGGCCACGCGAGTTTATGCGCATAAACCGAGCGACCGCCGATTGCGACCAAGCGCGCTTCGGTAGACGTTCCCGACACCGCGCCGTGCCAACCTATAAGCATGTGCGACGAGCCGAGCAAAGCCGATGCACGATCGAGTCGTTATAGGAAGTGCCCGTCAACGTGCCAGGTAGCGCTGCATGATCGCACTGGAAGTTCCGCCAAGACCGACCAGCAGGGCAAACGCAGAGCATTCCCGAACACCGACGCCTTGACCCTCGCTCTCCGCATGCATCGCAATCCATCTTTATGCGCATAAACCTGGCTGAACGGCTATTCCCATCTCAATTCAAAAGAAACGATTGAAATACGAATTCTTCCAGGTAAAATCCATCTGCGCTTAAAAAGAGGAGGTGAACATTGGCAGCTGAAATCATCGCGGTAACTCAGCAAAAAGGTGGAGTCGGGAAGAGCACAATCGCGATGCATCTCGGGGCGGCTTTCCATGAAAAAGGAAAACGCGTCCTGGTCGTGGACGCAGACGGTCAGAACACACTGATTCATTGGGCCAGCGCATCGTCGGACGGTGACACCGGCATCCCGTTCCCCGTCGTCAATCTTTCCGAAGCCGGCAGCCAGATTCACCGCGAGATCAAGAAGTTTGTTGGCGACTACGACATCATCGTCGTGGACTGTCCGCCTTCCATTACGGAAAAAGTCTCGGGCGTCGTACTGCTCGCGGCGAGTGTGGCCGTCATACCGACGTCTTCGTCGCCTGCCGATTATTGGTCGAGCATCGGCTTAGTCAAACTGGTTCAGCAAGCGCAAGTGATGAACGAAGACCTGCGCGCAGTCTTTCTGCTCAACAAGACCGAAGAAAAGCGGATGCTGACGCGCGAGCTCAAGCGTGCGTTAGAGGAACTCGGATTTCCCCTCCTCAAGACCCAGATTCCCACACGCGAAGCCTATAAGCAGGCAATGGCATTGGGTCAAACAGTGCTACAGATGAGCGATCGCGGCGCCAAGCTCGCCGCCATCGAAGTACGGGCGTGCGCGAATGAGATCGCCGCCTTGCTCCCGTGAATTTATGCGCATAAAGGACCCTGAATGAAACCCTCCCAATTTGCCAAAGGCTTTCAAGCGCGTCCTGATACGACCAGCAGCGAGAAGCGAACGGCGCTAGATCGACTGAACGCCATTGACGGTCTGGTCAAGAACAACGCCTCGAAAGCCCCCGACGGCACCGTACGACCGCTTTCGGCCGTAGTCTCGCAAACCAATTCCGATCTCGATACTGCTGACATCGAAAACGAGTCCGCCGCCTATCGAGCATGGAGAGTTGAACACGGATATCGCCCCGGCCAGGTCATCGAGCTTGCGCTGAAGACCATCAAGCCAAGCCCCTTCAATCCGCGGCACTTCTATGTGAAGTCATCGATTGCCGAACTCGCCGTCAATCTGGCGAAGCAAGGGCAACAGCAGGCGATCCACGTCATTCCTGACTATGACAATCCTGGCACCTACTTTGTCAGCGACGGCGGCAGACGTGTGCGGGCGCTAAAGGAAGCAAACAAGGAATCAGTGAAGGCGATCGTTATCGATCTGCCAATCGGAATCCAGAGCTACAAGCTCGGCTACGACCTCAACGTCCAGCGAGATTCGCAGACAGTATTCGACAATGCTGTGGTCTGGAAACGCTTTCTGGACGACCGCCATTTCCAGAGCCAGAAAGAACTGGCCGAACACCTTGGTCTGGACGAGTCGACGGTTGCGGTAGCGTTGTCGATTGCAAAGCTGCCCGAAGCCGTCATGCATGAGATGGTCGCGCGGCCCGACCGTTTCGGCTCCAACATGGCGTATCAGGTCGGCCGCTATCACGCGGCTCGCGGTGCCGACGCAACGCTGCGTCTCATCAACAAGATCCTCTCTGATGACCTAAGCACGCGGCAGGTTGCCGACATCGTCAAGGGCAGGGCGACTGCGCAGGAAAGCACCAAACCGGCAGGTCGCCAGCGCTATGCGCAGCGGCTGGAAGTCAAGCTCGACGGAGTGTCGGTCGGCGATCTGAAGACGTACGGAGAGGACCGCATCGAATTGCGCCTCAAGGGCCTCACGCGTGAAAAGCGCGACGACATTCTTCGCCAGATCGAAAAGATGTTGAAGTAACAGCCGCTGAAACGAGGGGTGGGGCAGCGGTCGCGGGCAGATGCGCCGCTGCTTCCAACCTTGCTGACAGTGCGCCGGCTATCAGGCCGCGCGGGACTGACTTAGTGTGAAAGCGAGCAGATCGCCGTCGGTCGGCTCGCCCCACGTCTTGCGAGCCAGCCAATCGAAGAACGCCGTTTCGACGATCTTCGAGTCGAGTCCTCGGCGGCGCCAGTCGTCGCGCATGTGGGCGCCCAGCCCCGGCAACTCTTCTTCCTCGAACGACTGCCGAGCAATATCTCGTTCAGACTCGCCCTGTTCGTCGTAGAGCTCGCGTGCTTCCCTGCGACGATACGCGGAATACTCGCCCAACAGGCGCGCCTTGAGATCGTCCGCAGGCGCCGCGACGGCAGCCTTAGCGCTACCAGCAGACGCGACCGTCTCAACGGGCGGCGCGTACCCTTTCTTCAGTGCATCCTTGAACAGCGCCGGCGCACTGCGTACCGGCGGCAACGACGTGCTACGCATGCGTTGCTCGGTCATCTGCAAAGCCGCACGGATGCGGTTTTCCTCGCTGTCCGCGTACAGCGTTTGCGCCTCTTTCAGCGGAATACCTATCTTGACCATCCGATCCACCAGCGTGCTGTCGAACACGTTCGGATGCTCGTCGAGAGCCAGCATAGGCTGCTTGCGCTCGGTCACGCGGAACTGGATTTCGGCTACACGCCGGCCTTCGCGGTGCTCGATCAGCTCGACGAAGATATTCGTGACTGCGTTCACCTCAGCGATTGCGGGCCGTAAATAATCGCGTTTGAAGTATTTGTATTCGCGCTTTGCTTCGTCGCCCGCTTCCGTGTCCGGCGTGCCGGAGAGGATAGGGCGCCACCACTCCCACGACTCGCGCATCGTCAGATGGCTTGGATTGGTCAGATAGCGCACGCAGATTTCGTACAGCGCGAGTCCCGCGCTACTGCGCAACTGACTCTGGAACTGCAGGCTAAGACGCGCATACTGCACGGGATCGAGCAGCTTCTTCTTGATTTTCGGCGCGAACGAAAATTCCACCCAGACCCGGCGAGTAGTCGGATCTTCGAGAATTTCCGCGTCGGCGATCAGCGTCGAGATGCCCCACTTCCGGCCGGGCTTCTGGCTGGACGTACCAGTGCTCCATTCGACCTGAACCGAAACCATCCGGCGCAGGTGCTCCTTCACGAGAGCAGTGTCGTTGGAGTCAAACGCAGAGTTGGCGACGATGTCCGACAGCAACGCGCGATAGGTGTCACCCGATTCGTCGGCTTGCTGTGCGACCGCGAGCAGCACATTGAACAACTTGCGTGTCAGCAGCGTGATCTTGCCGCTCTTCGGCTGAATCGCGATCGCCTCGACGGCCTTGCGCAATTCCGCGGAGCTGGGGCTGACTACATCGGTTTTCTTGGCGCGCTTCGTGGCCATGCGTATGGTCAAGGAGGGATTTGGCGAGAGCATACCGACTGCGGTGATACACGTCTATAGCGCGGATCTCACCATTGCGGGTGAAGCGAGTTTACGCGACGCAACTCACCTCCGGCGACTCCCGAAAATCCTCACCTTCGCCGTTTGGCACCAGGTTCCGGCAATCCTTTCGTGTCGCGGGCTGCGAAAAAACACGGGGTTTGTCACGTCGGCTCAAAGGGGAGCGCAATATCCCGAACCTTCTCACCTCAAAAATTTCCATCTTTTTACGGTGATGCTCGTGCAGGTCGCGAGGGCGGTGGTCCCGTCGGCGCGCAGAGCGACTAGATGCGCGCGGCCTTGCGCGTTGTGACGTCTTCGACAGGAGCCCGCCCTGCGGCGCGGCGGACACTTCGGCGTCAACAGCAACCGTTTCGCCGGCCCCTGCAAAAGCTCACCATTGGATCCGTTCAATGCTCCAAATGGCGCGGGTTTCCTTTGGGCGAAGCGACAAAAGCATTTCCAAAGAGTCCCGAAAAACCTCACCTCGGAACGCAGCGCCACGTCCGCGGATCCTGCTCGCACACCTCCCGAAAAGCCTCACCTTTGCGAAAACCGAACAATTTCTCCTTTGTTTTCAACCCGTTAGATCAACCAAAAATCGCCGGAATGCCGAACGTAGCCATCGTCGCCCCTCCCGTAGAATCTCACCTTAAGGCCAGATTGCTCTCCTCTTCGACCTGCAATGACGGCTGGGGCGCTCCCGAATAGTCTCACCGTTACCATCCAAACGCCGCCGATAAACTAGTGGCCAAAGGCCGTAGGGAGGACTTTTCCGGTCGATAAGCGTCATGACGCCCCCGAATTTCCTCACCTTTGCGCCGCAAACCCGTCCAAAAGCTCCCCGAAAAGCCTCACCTTTCCCGTCGTCCTGGTCAACTTTTCCGAAGCACCGGGCGAACTGGCGATCACCTCCCGAATCTCCTCACCTTTGCATCGGCCGATGAATTCCAATTCGCCGTCGCCGCCCGAAAGATGCCGCCTGGAGTGTGGACACGTCCCGCAAAAGCTCACCTCAAGGCTCCAAATGCCTAAAATCAAGGCAAAATGGCCACCAAGGCCCTGTAAAGCCTCACCTTTCGTCGGCGTTTTCTCCTGTCTTCACTCACCTCGAGGTTTTTTGCGGCTTGAACAGGGTCAAAAACAGGGCGCAGCGACCTTCCCGAAAGCGCTCACCTTGGTCCTTACGGCTTCCGGAGTTGCTGTCTCGGCCTGGCGGGCGCGATCGGCCGAACCGGTCCCGCAAAAACTCACCTTGGCGTGACGTCCTCTGCGAAGGGGTCCCCTGAACCCGCTCACGATACATCCCGGACCTGCTCACCGCGCTTCCCGAACCTCATCACTCCGGATTCCCGCAAAACCTCACCAACTCTCCCGGAAAGCTTCACCTTGCTGCGCGGAAAGCCCCGCCAGGTAAGGCTTTGCTTTGGCGTTAACGTTTTTAACTTGGGTTCAAAGGTGTTTACTTTTATTACTCTCTAGCCCTAAACCGGAGAGCCCTTGGAACAACCCCAATCCCTGAACGCTTGTAGCTCGCGTATCGTGAAACAGTGCGCTATCAAAGTGCCAATCGCAAACCACCTTTGTTTACAATACGTTATGCGTTGTTCTTAGTTTTGTTTCACGAAAAATCCACCCCCACGTGACTCTGCATCTGTAAACTGCGCCCTGCTGCACGCACAACAGGCGCAAGGGAATGCATCGTTAGAAAATCGTATCGTTTACTACGTAAATTGTTATTATTCGTCCAATCAGCGCAACAGTGAGCACAATATGAACGTGGACGACGAACGCCAAGCCATCCGCGAAGAGCTTGACGCCATGCGATCTCGCGGCAGCCGCCGCCAGGAATTGTCGCTACATGCCTGCAAGCGACTGTTTTTCGACCTGGGCATAAGGCCGTCGATGGCAACCGTGCGTGATCTCACCCAGACGGGCAGCGCGAGCGACATACCGAAAGACATCGACCACTTCTGGGAACGCATCCGCAATGTCTCGCGCGTCAAAGTCGGCGCGGGTGCCATCCCGAAAGTTCTGGAAGAGCGTGCCGGAGAGTTGCTGGGCGCACTCTTCGAGGAAGCCGTCGCGCACGCTCGCACCACACTGGACGCCGAGCGCGAGGAGTCGCGCTCGCAAATCGCCTCGGCGGAACAACGCGCACGCGAGGCGGAAATCCGCCGCGACGCTTCCGAAGATGCAATCAAGCGCAGTGAACAACGGGCGGAAGCCGCGTGGGAACGCGTTCGCGCGCTGGAAGCCGAGCTGTCCACCATCACTACGCACGGCACCGCCCACCATGAAGGCCTGCAGGCAACGGTGCGTCGGCTGGAACATGAAAACGAAACACTCCGCCAACGCCTCGACACGGAGCAGGCGACAAACGCGACGCTGCGCGATCGCATCGACGCGCTACACGTGGAATTGCGCCAAAGCACCGAACACTACGCGCAGCAGATCAAAGACGCAGTGGCGGAAGCCGAGCGGCGAGTGAAGCCGATGCTTGTCGAACTCGATTCGCTGCGCAGCATGGCCGCGACCTATCAGTCCGGCGTGCGCGACGCGAGTCGAAAGGAATTCGAGTTCATTCAACAACTTGCGGCAGCCAAGGCGCGAGGCGACCGGCTCGATGCTCAACTGCGCGAACAGTCGGACGAGGTCGACACGCTGACAAAAGAACTTGCGGCTCTGCGCGGCCAGCAGGGTATCGACCCGGGGATCGGCAGTTTGCTTTGCGCGCTGGTTGAAGGCGGCCGCCTCACGAGCGACGAATTGCGGACCATTGGAACCGCAGCGGACGGCCATGTGCGCTTGCCGCTGCGCTGCCCGAAGTGCGAGGAAGGTGAGCCCGAACTCTCGCAGGTCGATCACCGGTTCGAACTGCAGTGCCCGGAATGCGAGCACTCTTCCGGACTCGGCGATTCACGGCTGGAGGCCGTAAGCCGGTTTTTGTCCAGCGACTCGCTTTCCGCACCGGCGTGAAGCCAGGGCCCGCCCTCCGGCAAAGGTGAGGAAATTCGGGACGCCAAACGTGAGAAGTTTCAGGACTTCGCCGCACCCGGCGTTCTCGTGAAACGCCCGTCCATTCGAGGTTCGGGCAAGAGCGGCGCGGCAGGATCCGGTTCGTCTATGGCGCGTGAATCGTGCTGTTTCGTCCATGTTTGCCAGGCGCGATAGAGACGATTCGCAGACACGGCCTGCACAAATCCGAGCCATTGTCCGACGAGTTCCGCCTCCACTCCGCTTTCGAACAGATCAGCAGCAAACGTATTGCGCAAGGTTTGCGGACTGGCGCGCGATGTACGCGACGCGGCAATGCCTGCCGCGTCGACGAGTGCATCGACGGCACGAAGCATCGTGGCCTTGTGCATCGGCCTGCCAGAAGGCGACGCCGGAAAAATCAGATTGCCGGCAAGGTCCGCGAGGCGCCGCTCAGCGAGCCATGCGTCGAGTATCGCCGACGCGAAAGGCGCTAGCCGCGTGCGCCGCATGAGCGTCGGGTTTGCCGGGTCGATCGTCAACCAAGGTGAGCCCGATGTCTTGCAACTAACTGCTAAGGCGGCGGCCTCGCCGGTTTTCAGCCCACCGCCGAGAAACACGGCGATCAATGCGCGGTCGCGCCGTTCTTTCCAGCGCTGTGCCTTGGACAAGCCCTGTAACGGCGAAAACAGATGCGCGATCAATGCGGCCCGTTCGGCATGGTGAAGAAAACCGGTCGGCTCGTTCTCGCGTGCATTGCGCCACGCGGCTTCCCCATCCTGGGCGATGAAGCGAGCCGGATTGGTCGATGATGTTTCGACTTCGCGCACATGATCCAGCACGCGCTCGATCAAGCGCAAATAGCGCACGCGCTGCGGCTTACGAATATCGAGGCCAGCGACAAAGTCGGCGATGCTCTGTGTGTCGACCGTGATCAACGTCTTTTGACGCGTGGCCAACCATTCGAGAAAAAGTCCCCACTGCGCCTGGTAAACCTGCGCTGACGAACGCCTGAAATGCTGCTTCGCAAGCCAGGCGTCGAACGCGATTTGTGGATCGCGGCGCCAGTCTTCGCGTTGCTGATCGAAAAGATCAGTGGACGGATCCGGACGCGGAACCGGATCGGATAAATGAGGAGGCGACATGCGCTATCGTTCAGTTAGTTGCGCACATTGTAGACTCGACTGTCGACGCTGACGGTCAGTCGCCCCAAGCTTGTACCCGCTTATGTGCGGCAGGTTGAGATGCGCATTTCGCGGCACTGCGAGCCGCCTGCTCGTAAGCGGAGACGGCAAACGCGAACACCGCGGGCAGCGCGGTGGACATGCCGAAGTCCACGCCCTCGTCGGTTTCCGGATAGGGAAGGTCGGACGGACGTTGGAACAGACCGAGCATGAGTGCGTCATGCCGGCTGGCAAATCCAAGGTCCGCAAGCGCCTCGGCCTCGATCGCATGCAGCAGGCGCCAGGTGAGCGGCACTTGCTGCGCGATATAGCGCGCGGCGATATTGCGGACGATATATTCGAGATCGCGCGCCGCGGTTTGATAGCGCAGCGCGGCCAGAGCGCGGTCGGTTGGCTCGGTCGTCGGGTCGTTCATTATCGGCTCCAGTCGATACCCTGTACTGTACAAATATACAGTGTTCGACGCAACCTCTGACACGCCCCGATTCCGTCGGCGACTCTCTCGCCGGTTGACAAAATTGCTACGGTGAGACAGCGGATCAGCCGTGGATCACCACCAGCAGTGCTTTTGCCTCGCCCTTGCCCGCATTGCGGATCGCGTGCGGCTCGTCCGCAACATAGCGAGCAGTGTCCGCAGCCTTGAGACGCCTGGTGGTGCCGGCTGCCTCAATTTCAATCGATCCTTGCAGCACTGTCAGATGTTCACGCGTGCCGGGTTCGTGCGCGTTCGACACAAGCGCCCCGCCTGGTTGAAGCGTCAACTCGTACCACTCGAATTTGCCGGCCAACTCGATCGGCCCCCACACCCGCAGTTGATACTTCGCATCGTGCCCGCTCAGCGTGGGGATTTCGTGTGGCCCGGCAACGGCGATCGCTTCCGGCGTCTTTTGCGGCGCGAACAGCGAATCGAGACTGACTCCGAGCGCGTTGGTCAACCGCCATGCCACCGCGATCGTCGGATTCGCCTTGTCGCGTTCAATCTCCGAAAGCATGGATTTCGACACGCCGGCCGCACGCGACAGATCGTCGAGCGTCATGCGCCGTTCGGCGCGCAAACGCTGAATCTGCTCGCCGACGCGCGGCGGCGCCGCGATTGCGGGAGCCGCGATTGCATGGGGAGTGGACGCCGCGCCAGCCGCCGCACGGCGATTACCCGAGCTTGCCATTTCCAGATCCATCGTTTAGAGTTGTTCGATATACCGGATTTTAGTTCGGAAAAACGAAAAAATCCGATAAAACTGACAGGCGACTATAACAGGTCGCCTCGGGTCCGCCCGTGTCGCGCGTGCCCAAAGCGGTGGACGTCTCGCACCCGCCTATCACCCATTCAGGAGCCCGGTTCATGCGTGAACAATATCTCGCCCATCTGCGCGGCACTTTGGAGCAGATCCGCGCCGACGGTTTTTACAAGAGCGAGCGCGTGATCGCCAGCCCGCAATCGGCCGACATTCGTCTTGCCAACGGCACAGGCGTGCTGAATTTTTGCGCGAACAACTATCTGGGCCTCGCCGACGACGCGCGGCTCATCGAGGCCGCGAAGCAAGGCCTGGACAACGACGGCTTCGGCATGGCGTCGGTGCGTTTCATTTGCGGCACGCAGACCGTGCATAAGCAACTCGAAAGCGCGCTCGCCGAATTTCTGCAAACCGACGACTGCATTCTCTACTCGAGCTGTTTCGACGCCAACGGCGGTCTGTTCGAAACGCTGCTCGACGAGAACGACGCCATCATCAGCGACGAGCTGAATCATGCGAGCATCATCGACGGCGTGCGGCTCTCGAAGGCTAAGCGCTTTCGCTACAAGAACAACGATCTCGCCGATCTCGAAGCGAAGCTACAAGAAGCGGCCGCCGCGGGCGCGCGCTACACGCTGATTGCAACGGACGGCGTGTTTTCAATGGACGGCATCATCGCCGACCTCGCCGGCATCTGCGATCTCGCCGATCGTTACGGCGCGCTCGTGATGGTCGACGATTCGCACGCCGTCGGTTTTGTCGGTGAACACGGGCGCGGCACGCCGGAACATTGCGGGGTGCTGTCGCGCGTCGACATCATTACCGGCACGCTCGGCAAGGCACTCGGCGGCGCATCGGGCGGCTATGTCGCCGCGCGCAAGGAAATCGTGGACTTGCTGCGGCAGCGCTCACGCCCCTATCTGTTCTCTAACACGCTGACGCCGAGCATTGCGGCGGCATCGCTGAAAGTGCTCGAACTACTGGCAAGCGACGAAGGTGCGCAACTACGCGAGCGCGTGCGCAAGAACGGCGCGCACTTTCGCGACAAGATGAGCGCGCTCGGGTTCACGCTCGTGCCCGGTGAACATCCAATCATTCCCGTGATGCTCGGCGACGCGCAACTCGCTTCGAAAATGGCCGATGCGTTGCTGCACGAAGGCGTCTACGTGATCGGCTTTTCGTTCCCGGTCGTACCGAAGGGCCGCGCGCGCATCCGTACGCAAATGAGCGCCGCTCATACAACCGAACAGATCGACCGCGCGGTGGATGCATTCGCGCGCGTCGGCCGCGACCTTGGTGTCATCTGAAACGGGACGCATATGAAAGCATTGGCAAAACTCGAACGCGCGCCCGGTCTCACGCTCACTGACGTCAAAGTGCCCGAAGTCGGCCATAACGACGTGATGATCCGTATCAAGCGCACCGCTATTTGCGGCACCGACATTCATATCTGGAAGTGGGACGACTGGGCGCAAAAAACCATTCCTGTGCCGATGCATGTCGGTCACGAGTACGTCGGCGAGATCGTCGAAATGGGCGCCGAAGTGCGCGGCTTTTCGATTGGCGACCGCGTGTCGGGCGAAGGCCATATTACCTGCGGATTTTGCCGCAACTGTCGCGCCGGGCGCCGGCATCTGTGCCGCAATACGGTGGGCGTCGGCGTGAATCGCGAGGGCGCTTTCGCGGAGTATCTGGTGATTCCGGCGTTCAACGCATTCAAGATACCGCCCGAAATCTCCGACGACCTCGCGGCGATCTTCGACCCGTTCGGCAATGCCACGCACACCGCGCTATCGTTCAATCTGGTCGGCGAAGACGTGCTGATCACGGGCGCCGGGCCGATCGGCATCATGGCCGTGGCGATTGCGAAGCATGTCGGCGCGCGCAACGTCGTGATTACCGATATCAACGACTATCGGCTCGGACTCGCACGCAAGATGGGCGCGACGCGTGCAGTGAATGTCTCTCGTGAATCGTTGCGCGACGTGATGGCCGATCTGCACATGGCCGAAGGTTTCGACGTTGGCCTCGAAATGTCCGGCGTTCCGGGCGCGTTCACCGGCATGCTCGAAGCAATGAACCACGGCGGCAAGATTGCGCTGCTAGGTATTCCGCCCGCGCAAACGGCGATCGACTGGACCCAGGTGATTTTCAAAGGCCTCGAAATCAAGGGCATTTACGGACGTGAGATGTTCGA
The DNA here is from genome assembly GCF_904848585.1 of Paraburkholderia kirstenboschensis. Classification (GTDB taxonomy): domain Bacteria; phylum Pseudomonadota; class Gammaproteobacteria; order Burkholderiales; family Burkholderiaceae; genus Paraburkholderia; species Paraburkholderia kirstenboschensis. The sequence goes on along the minus strand of NZ_CAJHCR010000019.1, from coordinate 129,650 downwards.
GACCTGGTACAAGATGGTCGCGATGCTGCAGAGCGGTCTCGACCTGTCGCCAATCCTCACGCACCATTTCAAGGTCGACGACTATCAGCAAGCGTTCGCGACCATGCTTTCCGGCGAAAGCGGCAAAGTCATTCTCGACTGGACTTCGGCGTAGCACACACGAGGCTCGCCGCTTGCCGCGTCATACACGCCCGCAGCGCGCTCAAGCGCCTGCGGGCGTTTTGCCAAATTCGGCCTGAATGCGCACATGAATGTCGTCGCCGACCGCTGGATACCATGTCGCGAGCCCAAACTTCGCGCGGCTGATATGCCCTTCTGCGGAAAAGCCGAGCGTGTCTTTTTTCGTTAGCGGGTCGGGTGCGAAACCGTTGAATGTGACGTCGAGCGTGACGGGTTGCGTGACGTCGTGAATGGTCAACTCGCCCGTCAACGTGCCGCGAGATTCGCCGGTGCGCTCAAACCTCGTACTCACGAAACGGATCTCCGGATAGCGCTCCACATCTAGCAGGCTCGGGCTTTTCACCATTTTGTCGAGCAGCGGCACATTCGTGTCGATGCTCGCGGCGTCGATCGTAACTGACACGCTACTCCGCTCAAGCCCGCCGTCGTTCCAGTCCAACTGCCCTTTCTTGCGGTCAAAGCGCATCGTAAAGCGCGAATACTTGAAGTGTTCGACGTCGAACGTGATGCTGCAATGATCATGATCGAGATCGTAGCGCCCAACCGGCACGCGCGCCTCATTCTGGCTGACCGAATGCGTGAGCACTTGCAATGGCGTGCAGGCCGTTGCATAGAGCAGGGTTGCAGCGAGCAAAGCGCGCGCGACGATGGCGCGGGCAGTGAATGTATTCATCGATGGCTTCCGGTTGACTCATCTCGATCAAGATAACAGTTGGCGGTAGCCCCACGCAAAATGCGGTAGTACTTGACGAGGGAGAATGATCGTTCTACTCTTCGCACATGGCTACTCATACTCGCATTGAAGAAGCGGCAGCACCCGGTCCACGCGAGCGCCTGCTAGACGCCGCGGAAGCGTTGATCTACGCGGGAGGCATACACGCAACCGGCGTGGATGCGATCGTCAAGCAGTCAGGCACCGCGCGCAAAAGCTTCTACACACATTTCGAATCGAAAGACGCACTCGTCGCGGCCGCGCTGGAACGGCGCGACGAACGCTGGATGAACTGGTTTATCGCAGGCACGCAGCAGCGTGGCGGCACGAGCGCGCGCAAACGCCTGCTTGGCATGTTCGATGTATTGCGCGAATGGTTCGCGTCGGAGGACTTTCACGGTTGTGCGTTTCTGAACGCGGCCGGCGAAATCGCTTCGGCGGAAGACCCGATCCGCGTCGTCGCGCGTGAACACAAGGAACGTCTGCTGGCATTTGTGCGAACGCAATGCGACGAGTTCGTTGCGCAAGCGAACGTGGATGCAAGGCGCGCCGCGCGTTTGTCGCGGCAGTGGCTGGTCTTGCTCGACGGCGCGATCGCTGTCGCACTGGTAAGCGGCGAGCCGGACGCCGCGCTCGACGCGCAAGCCGTCGCTCAAACTTTGCTCGACGCTCAATCGAGCGGCAAGCCCAATACGTCCGCTAGCAGCAAAGCCTCACGTCAATCTTCAAGCAAGTCCCCGCCTGCCAGGCGGACCGCAATCTGACCGCAACCTGACCATTTAGCGAGGAACCTCATGGCCGATCAAATCGAAAGCCGCCCACCGCTGCCGCCGTTCACACGGGAAACCGCGATCCAGAAAGTACGCGCCGCTGAAGACGGCTGGAACACCCGCGATCCCGAACGCGTGTCGCTCGCGTACACGCCGGACAGCGTGTGGCGCAACCGCGCCGAGTTCACGCATGGCCGCGCGGAGATCGTCGGGCTGTTGCGCCGCAAATGGGCGAAGGAGCTCGACTATCGTTTGATCAAGGAGTTGTGGGCGTTCACCGATAACCGTATCGCCGTGCGCTTTGCCTACGAATGGCATGACGACTCGAACAACTGGTTCCGCTCGTACGGCAACGAGAATTGGGAGTTCGACGAACACGGATTGATGGCGCGCCGTCACGCAAGCATCAATGACCTCCCGATTCGTGAAGCGGACCGGCTGTACCACTGGCCGCTCGGCCGCCGTCCCGACGATCATCCCGGTCTCTCCGATCTCGGGCTCTAGACATTTCCCACGCAACGTGAAGGCGGGCGCGTCGCCTTCACCGCTTTGCCATCAGTCCTCCGTTATGGTTGTGCTGCTGCTTGCCGGCACGTCTTGTGCCCGCAAGCCCGAGTGTGTCTTCAACATCGCATGAGTGGCTTGCGGTACAGTGCGCGACGGGCGGCACGCACAAATACCAAACAGCATCACGCCGGCGCTCGACCGGTGATGGAGAGGACATGCATCTTCGGCAGATCAATAAGGCCATCCGCAAGCACATTAGCCACACATTGTTCGCGTTCGTCGCGGGCCTCGGGACATCGGCAGCACACGCGGGCAACTGGTGCGAGGGCGGCGTTTGGGTCGACGCAATGCTCGGCTCGTATCACATCAATCCGGACCCCGACAAGCATTTCGAGCAGTTCAATCCGGGGCTTGGCGTCGAATGCTGGCTCAACAATCAATGGGCGCTGACGGCGGGCGGCTTTCGCAATTCGCTGCGCCGGCCGTCGTATTACGGCGGCGGCGTCTGGTCGCCCGATTTCCTGCATTGGGGCATTGTGCGAATCGCGGCGATGGGCGGCATCATCTCCGGCTACAACTATGGCAACTGGGGACTCGGCCGCGACCATACGATCGGACCGGTGCTCGCGCCGCTCGTCATGGTCGAGTACAAGCGCGTCGGCGCAAACTTCATCGTTATCCCGCCGATTCCTTCCGACGACCTTCCGTTCACTATCGGCTTCCAGGTGAAGGTGAAGTTCTAGCCGCGTCCCGCGCAACCCGAGACTAGTGGCCGCCTCTCGATGCCGTATCGAAAAATTCGACAAAACGCGTCAGCAAGCCGTTCTTGAGTGTCATGACGTGAATCCACTCGCTTTCGACGGCTTCGCCCGTTGATCGGATCGTACCTTTCACGAAGCCTAGCGTGACAATATCGTCACCGGCGTCGATATATTCGCGCGCTTCGAATACTGCGATGTCGTCGCTTTCCGCCAGCGACTTGAAGAACGCGGCCACCTCGTTCTTGTTGCGGCATTCTCTTGGAAACGGCAGCGAAGCGGGTCCGACGACACGCCATTCCACGTCGTCCGCGATGACCTCGAGTATCGCGGGAATGTCACCCCGCTGAAACGCCTCGTACGCACCTTTAACCACCGAGAGATTCGTGCTCATTGCTGTCTCCTTCAAAAGATCATATGAGCGGACGCGGCTGTTGCTCAGGGCGGTCTGCGCCTGCGCTCAACCGCCGGCGTCGGCGAAGGTTGTGCACTAGCGGTCTCGCATCAGGCGTGCGGAGCTTATGCAAAGTCTGTGTGGAGTGCGCCGCGACTGGCTGCGGATTCGCTGGTGGCTCTATGAAAAATAGGCAAGGTTGTCAGCGAAGTGAAGCGTTATTCGCAAGGACTTGGTAAGCCTTCTTCTGATTAAATGCACCGCACACGCGAGCCTCCACGAAGCCGCCCTCCCAAGCGTTACTTGAGCGTCGCACAGGTAGTACAGGAACGATTCTTCAGTGGAAATTTTCGCCGTTCCGCAGTGGTCACGCCGCCGGGTTTGCCGGCAAACGGCAACTGCCGTGCTGAGCGCAAGGCCCTGCGGATAGCAGGCAGTTCCATCTGTTTGACTAGCGACGAACAACGAACAAGAAGCGACCCTGGCGGTTCACTTGCCACCCTGACGAGAACCCGTCATGGCTCTCCAGTATGATTGCATCCTTTCCCCCACCGCCCTGGAGCTCTTGTGCCCGCGCGTCTGTTTCGCTCCGCGAAAGCCGATCGTAACCGTTTCATCGTGCTGTACGTCAGCATGGCCATCGGCTTGCTGATCGCCGCCGGCCTCTTCGTGTATGAAGCGAAGATCATCGTCGCCGACGGTTTGCGCGACGAGGAAGCGTTCGCCGTGCTCGGCGCAGCCAACCGCGTGCTGCACGATCTTGAGAACGCGGAAACCGGTCAGCGGGGCTATCTGCTGACGGGCGACGAAAGTTACCTCGTACCTTACCGCGAGGGCATCCGCGATCTTGACGACACCGTGCTGCGCTTGCAGCAGGCTGCGGGCAGCGACGAGAGATCTCTCGAACTCGTTCGCCGCGTCGAGCACGCAAAGACCGACAAGGTGACGGAACTCGCGCGCACCATCGAACTGGCTCGCAGCGGCAATCGCACAGCCGCCGTCGCACTCGTGCAGACGAACGAAGGCAAGCTCTACATGGACGGTCTGCGCCAGGACCTCAGCCTGTTGCTGAACGACTGGCGCGAAAGACGAAGGGTGGCCACAGAAGACGCTCACCAGCGCCTCGTGTTCGGAAGCGCTGCGCTGGTAGCTATCGCTGTGCTGGTGTGCTGCCTGATGGTTTATACGGTTTATATACAGCGTCGCGCGTTCGCCAGGGTGCATGCGTATTCCAATGCACTCAATCAGCAAGCGGCGCAGGACACTTTGACGGGACTGCCGAACCGCCGCCGGCTGCTTTCCGCCATCGACGCACTCTCGGGCGATGAGGCCGCCTCGCGACGCATCGCGCTGTTGTACCTCGACATAGACGGCTTCAAGAATGTCAACGACGCGATGGGCCACAGCGCCGGCGACGTACTGCTGCGTCGGCTCGCCGAATCGCTGCGCACGGCGACGCGCCAGAACGACATGCTCGCTCGTGTCGGCGGCGACGAGTTCGTTCTACTGGCAACCGATTGCGGTGACGACTCCAGGTTGAGAGAACTCGCGGACCGCCTGGTTTCAAGCGTTCGCGCGGTCGGTGACAAAGAGTATGGCGGTCGTTTTGCGATTGGCGTGAGCATCGGCATCGCCACCTTTCCCGACCGGGTTTCGACAGTCGCGGGACTGCTCGACGTCGCGGATGCGGCCATGTATGTGGCCAAGCGCAGTGGCCGCTCCACCTACAGCTTCGGCTCATCACCGGGACCGGGGCTTTCGAACGTCGTTAAGCTGACGAGATAACGCGTCGCGTGGCGGAACAGACTGTGCGCATGCCGCCGTCAAAGGTGAGCAATTCCAGGATGGTGAGGAATTCCAGGAGACGGCATCACCTTTCGATGTTCACACAAAGGTGAGACGTTCCAGGATGGTGAGGAATTCCAGGAGACGGCATCACCTTTCGATGTTGTTCACACAAAGGTGAGACGTTCCAGGATGGTGAGGAATTCCAGGAGACGGCATCACCTTTCGATGTCGTCCACACAAAGGTGAGACGTTCCAGGAGACGGCGCCAAGTGCGCAATGGTGAGTCATCCTAGGATTCGCGCCGCACCTTTGAGCATTCCTCGCGGCGCTGTCACCCGGCGTCACGCGCAAAGGTGAGGAGTTCCAGGAGGTTGCCGCAAAGGTGAGCCATTCCAGGAGGTACCTGACAATCAGACTCCCACACCTGTGCGCGCCCAATCTCCTTACATCCGCTTCCATATTCAAACAAAGCGTGAACGCGCGAGCTGCAATCGCGCCGCGCATGAACATGCCATGTATGCCGCATGCACCGTGGCTCGAGATGCCGATGCGCTCGCATGAAGCAGCGCATTTCACCCGCGGGTTGTAACGGCGCCGTAAAACATCATCTTTCGTTGATTGATAACTTGCGGACTCAGTCGCAGCGTTGCTCCCGGAATTGGAACGGGCAGCCCTGCGTGACCGTGAATCAATCGAAGGAGAAAGTATGAGAAAGCTGTTGGCAATCGCGGCCATTGCGACACTCGCCGCCTTGAGCGCAACCCTGAGTGGATGCTGGTGGGGGCCGCCGCCTGGCGGCGGCGGTCCTGGCGGCGGTGGTCCGAGCGGTGGCCATGGCGACGGTCCGCATGGCGCGATAGTTGTTCCGGGTCACGTCGCACAGAGCTGATCGGAGCCGGGGCGGAGTGTGATGCAAAGGGCGGCTGGGAACCTGACTGCCCAATGTATTGCGTTAGGCGGGGAAGGTCATCGACACGGCTAACCCGCCGTCCGTTGCATTGTCCGCGCGAAAAACGCCACCGTTGTATCGCACGAGGCGTCGCACGATTGCGAGGCCCAGGCCGCAATGTGCGTCACCGCTGCGCGCTTCGTCGAGTCGCACGAACGGTTGCAACGCGCGCTCCAGTTGACTGCCCGGAATGCCGCCGCCGTGATCGCGAACCGTCAGAACGTATTGTCCGTTGTGGCGGGACGTCGCAATCTCGACTGGCGGCTCGCCATACGTCAGCGCGTTCTCCATCAGGTTGGTCAGGATGCGGTCGAGGTCGACGAGCGGCAAGCCGAAGCCGTCCCCCGCCTGCAGATCGAGGCGGACCAGCGCGTCGTCGGCGAGACTGTCGCCGTAATGACGGCGGCAATGCGCATCCACGCTCGTGCGCGGCGACTTGTCCGCGCTTTCTCGCGCGAAATCCAGAAACTGCGTGACGATGCGCGACAGCGACTCGGCGTCGCGCAAGAAGCCGCTGCGATTGGCTTCGTCCGGCAACAAGTCCGCGCGTACCTGCATCCGCGTGATCGGCGCGCGCAAGTCATGCGCGACACCTGCAAGCATCACCGCGCGTTCCTGTTCGGCCTGGGCGAGCTCATGCACCATCTGGTTGAAATCGTCGATGAGTTCCCTCGTTTCACGCGGACCGCTCGCCGGCACGACCGGCGCCCGGTGCCCGAGGCGGAATTCGCGCGCGGCGATCGCCAGACGATGCAGCGGCCGTTGCAGATACCACGCGCCGGCCAGCGCAAGGATCACGGCGAACACCAGCATCATGGCCGATGCGCCGAGGAAGCGGCGCGCAGGCAGCATCGAGTTTTCGAGTTTGAGCCACGCCGGGTTGCCCGCATAGCGCACCCAGAGGTTGCCATTGCCGGCGTCCGCAACGACCTCGCTTCCCGGCGGCAGCTTCGCGCGCAAGGCGTTTTCGAACGGGCCAGACGTGTTCCGGCACGGCGCCGGGCAACCGTACGGAACGGCATCGCTCGCATTGACGATCACTACTCCGAGCGTCGCGGAGAGTTGCGAAGCGGAGACCGCGCTTTCGTGCTGCGCCTGCATCGCAAGCAGCAGCGCGCGCTGCGCATGTCCGGTGTCTATCTGGCCGCGTTCACGGTCGACGAGCAGCAAGGAAGTGAGATGGACGATCACAATCAGGCCGACCGTCATCAACGCGAGCTGGCCAAACAGCGTGTTAAAGGGATTTTTCATCGTCACTGCTGCCGGGCACGAACATATAGCCGATGCCGCGTACCGTCTGGATGCGTCTCGGGCTGGCGGGATCGTCCTCGAGCAGACGCCGCAGGCGCCACACCGGCACGTCGATGCCGCGCTCGGTCACTTCAGAATGCGGTCCATGCAGCAGGTCGACGAGTTTCGAGCGCGACAGCGTTTCCATCGGATGTTGCGCGAGGACTTCGAGCAACGCATATTCGCTGCCGGTCAGCTTGAGCGGCTCGTCGCCCCGAAACAGCGTGCGGCTCGCGAAGTCGAGACGGAAGCTGCCGAAGCGCAGCGCTTCGCGCTTTTCGAGCGGCGCCGCGACTGACGCCGCCGGTTGCGCGTGCCGCCGTAACACCGCGTGAATGCGCGCGAGCAATTCCTGCGGCATGAACGGCTTGCCGAGGTAATCGTCGGCGCCAAGTTCGAGGCCGATCACGCGGTCCACGCCGTCCGCGCGCGCCGTCAGCATGATCACCGGAATTGTGTCGCCGCTCGCACGCAGTTGCCGCAGCGCGCTGAGTCCGTCGACGCCCGGCATCATCAGATCGAGCACGATGATCGACGGCCGTTCGCGTTCGAGCCGGCGTGCCAGATGATTGGCGTCGTGCAACACGGAGATTTCAATGCCGCGTTGCTGAAAGAAGGTTCGCAGAAGGTCGCGCAGGTCGGCGTCGTCGTCGACCAGTAGAACCTGGATGGGCGTGTCTGACATAGCTGAACCCGGGTCGATGTGGACATTGGAGACGGCGCATTGCTCGCCGCCGTAGACAAATATAACGAATTGCGCGGCACCGGCGCTTCCGGATTCTTCTGCGAGCTTACCGTCTATTACGACGTCGCCGTCCATTCGGCGCGCCCGTGCTTTGCGTTCGCGAATAGCGCGAATTGCGCGAGTTGCGTTACAGCCCGTAATGCTTGCCTAAGCCAACGTAAGACGCCTCTCATTATGCTGGGCCATCCCTTGCCGCTGGCGTGGCGTTGCGTGGCTCCGACTGAACCCACGACGCATGCCAGACGGCCCTTTGTCGAATCCAGTCGAAGGATGCCCGAGCATGCCAAGTATTTCCAACGCGTTGTCATCGCCGACGCGCGCGCCCCGCTTCGCGATTCTTGCCGCGGCTGCCGCCGCCACTCTGATGCTGGCGGCTTGCGGCGACAACGCCGGCCACGGCCCACCGCAAACCACGCCCGAAGTCGGCGTCGAAACCATCAAGCCGCATACGGTCGTATCGAACACCGAACTGTCGGGCCGGCTGTCGGCCATTCGTGTTGCAGAGGTGAGGCCGCAAGTCGATGGCATTGTCAGGAAGCGGCTGTTTACCGAGGGCTCACAGGTCGCGGCCGGCGCCGTGCTGTATCAGATCGATGCATCGAGCTACCAGGCCACCTACGACCAGGCGGTCGGCACGTTGGCGAAGGCCGTCGCGACCGCGAACTCCGCGCAAACGAAGGCCACGCGCTATGCGGAATTGTCGAAGATCCAGGGCGTGAGCCGGCAGGACTACGACGACGCGCTCGCCGCACTCGCAGAGGCCAAGGCCGACGTGGTCGCCGACCGCGCCGCGTTGAAGACCGCCGCAATCAACCTCGGCTATACAAGAGTCGTCGCGCCCATCGCGGGGCGCATCGGCAAATCGAGCGTGACCGAGGGCGCGCTCGTGACCGCCGCACAGACCGCCGCGCTCGCCACAGTGCAGGCAACGAGCGAGATGTATCTGGACGTCACGCGTTCTTCTGCCGACTGGCTGCGCTTGCAGAAAGAGTTTGCGAGCGGCCAGTTGCAACAGTCGGGCGCCGACGGCGCCGTGGTTCATCTCGTGATGGAAGACGGCACGGCCTACGCGAAGCCGGGCAAGTTGCTGTTCTCCGACATTACCGTCGACGCCACCACCGGCTCCGTCACACTGCGCTGCGTGTTCCCAAATCCCGATGGCGTGCTGCTGCCCGGCATGTTCGTGCGCGCGCAGCTCGAAGAGGGCGTAAACCGTCAGGCGATCACCGTGCCGCAACTCGCGGTTTCGCGTGCGTCCGACGGCACAGCGAGCGTGCTCACAGTCAGCGCCGACAACAAGGTCGTGCAAACGCCCGTCACCGCGGACATTGCGTCGGGCTCGGACTGGATTATCACGAGCGGTCTGAAGACCGGCGACCGCGTGATTGTTACGGGTTCGCAGCAGGCGCGCACCGGCGCAGTCGTCAAGCCTGTCGAGACGCCCGCGACGTCAGCCGCTCCCGCCACCGCGGACAACGCACGGGCTGCGTCCGCCGCCCACAGCTAAAACGGGACTCTCATGGCAGGTTTCTTTATCAACCGACCGATCCTCGCGTGGGTCATCGCGATCGTCATCATGATGATTGGTGGCGCTTCGATCACGACGCTTCCGGTCGAACAGTACCCGAGCGTCGCGCCGGCTTCCGTGCAGATCACGGCTACGTATCCGGGCGCGTCTGCCGAAACCGTCGCGACCACCGTGACGCAGGTGATCGAGCAGAAACTGAGCGGCATCGACCATCTGCTTTATATGTCGTCGACGAGCAGTTCCATTGGCCAGGCGCGCATTACGTTGACGTTCCAGCAAGGCACCAACGCCGACATCGCGCAGGTGCAGGTGCAAAACAAGGTCGAGCAAGCGACGTCGTCGCTGCCCGAAACGGTTCAGGAGCAAGGCGTCCAGGTCGCGAAGGCGGCCAACTCTTTTCTGATGATCGTGTCGTTGTCGTCGACAGACGGCAGCATGAACTCGATCGACCTCGGCAATGTCATCGCCACGCAAATCGAGGACCCGCTTACGCAGATCGACGGCGTGGGCGACGTCACATTGTTCGGCGCGCAGCACGCCATGCGTATCTGGCTCGATCCGGTGAAGTTGCAGGCGGTCGGACTGACGACCGGTGACGTCACCACCGCGATCACGAATCAGAACGTACAGCTTTCTGCCGGCCAGATTGGCGGCTCCCCGTCGACGAGAACGCAGGCGTTGAATGCGACGATCTCCGCATCGAGCCTGCTGACCACGCCCGCGCAGTTCGGCGCGATTCTGTTGCGCGTGAACAGCGATGGCTCGAAGGTGATGTTGAAGGATGTCGCGCGCGTGGAAGTAGGCGCCGACGACTACAGCACGGACTCACGCCTGAACGGCAAGCCGGCTGCATCGCTCGCGGTCAAACTCGCGAGCGGCGCCAACGCGATGAGCGTCGCGAAGGCCGTGCGCGCGAAGCTCAACGAATTGAGCCCGCAACTGCCCCGCAATGTCGTCGTGGACTATCCGTACGACACCACGCCGTTCGTGCGGATCTCGATTGAAGAAGTGGTGAAGACGCTGATCGAAGCGGTGTTGCTCGTCTTCGTCGTGATGTACGTGTTTTTGCAAAACCTGCGCGCCACGCTGATTCCGACCATTGTGGTGCCCGTCGCATTGCTCGGCACGTTCGCGGTGATGTCGGCTGTCGGCTTCTCGATCAACGTGCTGTCCATGTTCGGCATGGTGCTGGCAATCGGCCTGCTGGTGGACGACGCGATCGTGGTGGTCGAAAACGTCGAGCGTCTGATCGCGGAAGAAGGCTTGTCACCGGTCGAAGCCACTCGCCAAGCGATGGAACAGATCACCGGCGCGCTCATCGGCATCACGACCGTGCTGATCGCCGTGTTCATTCCAATGGCGTTTTTCTCCGGGACGACCGGGGCGATCTACCGGCAGTTCTCGATCACGATCGTCGCGGCGATGCTGCTCTCCGTGTTCCTGGCGTTGACGCTTACGCCGGCGTTGTGCGCGACGCTGCTCAGGCGCGCAGATGTCGAGCATCACGCGAAGCGCGGCGTGCTCGGCTGGTTCAACCGCGTGCTCGCGCGGGGCACTGATCGCTACGACTCGGCGGTTGCACGCGTGATCGGCAAGCCGATGCGCTACATGGTGATCTACGTGTTGATCGCAGGCGTGGTCGCGCTGCTGTTCATGAAGCTGCCGTCGTCGTACCTGCCTGACGAAGACCAGGGAACGCTTATCACGTCTATCTCGGCACCGGTCGGCACGCCCGCCTCGCAGACGCTCGAAGTTGTGAAAAAGGTCGAGGCTTACTATCGCAGCCAGGCGGAAGTGGACCAGCTCATCACGCTGACGGGCTTCAGTTTCAACGGCTCGGGACAGAACAACGCGCTCGCCTTCGTCAAGCTCAAGGACTGGAGCGCGCGGCGCGGCAGCAGCGGGTCCGCGGCCGCCGTGATACAGCGCGCGAACATGCACTTCGCCGCGTTGCGTGAAGCGCAGGTTTTCGCAGTCAATCCGCCTGCGATTCAGGAGCTCGGCACGCAAAGCGGGCTCGACTTCGAACTGGAAGACCGCGCCGGTCAGGGCCACGACAAGCTGATGGCCGCGCGGCAGCAACTAATGGCGCTCGCGGCCAAAGACAGCGCATTGTCGGGCATGCGGCCGGGCGGTCTCGAAGACACGCCGCAGTTCCATGTCGACATCGACCGGGAAAAGGCGAGTGCGCTGGGGCTTTCCATCGCCGATGTGAACGACACGTTGCAAACGGCGTTCGGTTCATCGTACGTGAACAATTATGTCGACACGGGGCGTATTCAGAAGGTCTACGTACAGGCCGATGCCCCCTACCGGATGATGCCTTCCGACATTGGACGGTGGTATGTGAAGTCGAGCACCACGAGCAGCAGTTCGACCAGCAGCACATCCAGCAGCACATCGGGCAGCACGTCGGGCAGCAGCTCGACGAGCACCGCCAGCACCAGTACAACGAGCGGTTACGACGGCCAGATGGTGCCCTTCTCCGCGTTCGCAACCGGCAAGTGGACTTTCGGCCCGCCGCAGATCGAACGCTTCAACCGCACGCTCGCGATGGAAATGACCGCGCAGGCCGGCGCAAACGCCAGCACCGGCCAGGCGATGGCGGCCGCCGACGCACTCGTCAAGAAACTGCCGGCAGGCTACGGCATCGACTGGACCGGGCAATCCTACCAGGAGCGCATGGCCGGTTCGCAGGCCATCTACCTGTACGCAATTTCGCTGATCGTCGTGTTCCTGTGCCTCGCGGGTTTGTACGAGAGCTGGTCGATTCCGATCGCGGTGATCCTTGTGGTGCCGCTCGGCGTACTGGGCGCGGTGCTCGGCGCGCATATCCGCGGCCTGTCCGATGACATCTATTTCAAGGTCGGCTTGCTCGCGACCATCGGGCTTTCGACGAAGAACGCGATTCTGATCGTCGAGTTCGCGAAAGATTTGCAAGCGCAAGGCCGCAGCCTGATTGACGCCACCATCGAAGCCGCGCGCCTGCGTCTGCGTCCGATTCTGATGACCTCGCTTGCTTTCGTGTTCGGCGTGTTGCCGCTCGTGATCAGCACGGGCGCAGGGTCGGCGAGCCGCCATGCGATCGGCACTGGCGTGATGGGCGGCATGATCGCCGCCACGGCGCTCGCAATCTTTTTCGTGCCGGTGTTCTTTGTCGTCGTGCGCCGCCTGTTCGGCGAACACGGCGACGCCAGGCAACAGTCAGGTGATGAATGATGAGACTCAAACAGGGTACATGCGCGGTCGCATTTACGCTCGCGCTGCTAACGGGCTGCACGCTCGATCCGCACTATGAGCGGCCCGCCGCGCCGATTCCGGCAGCCTATCCGCAGGGCGACGCGTATGAGAGCACCGTTGCGGCCAAGGCCGCGACGGATGCAAGCGCTAGCGCGGCGAGCACTGCGACTGCAAGCGCCGCAAATGCGAACGCAACTGCAACTCCAACCGCCACGAACCCAGTCGCCACTACCGCAACCCCGCTAGCCACCGGCACCGCATGGCGCAGCTTTTTCCGCGACGAGCGCCTGCAGCGGCTGATCGACATCGCGCTCGCCAACAATCGCGACTTGCGCGTCGCGGCGCTGAACGTTGCCGAGTACGAGGCGCAATATCGGATCACGCGCGCTGCACTCGCACCGTCCATCACGGCAAGCGGCAGCATGACCCGCGAGCGGACGCAGGGCGCGATTGCAAGTTCGAGCGATGTGAGCATCGGCACGACGTCATGGGAAATTGATTTCTTTGGACGCTTGCGCAGCCTGAAACGCCAGGCACTCGAAAACTATCTCGCCACCGATGCGTCGCGCCAAAGCACGCAAATCAGTTTGATCGCGACAGTGGCGACCGACTACCTGACATTGCTCGCCGACGAACGGTTACTGCAATTGACCGAAGACACCGTGAAGGCGGACCAGTCGACCTACGACGTGACGCAACGCGTGCAGGAACTCGGCAATGCATCGCTCCTCGACGTGCAACAGGCGCGGAACTCGCTCGCGAGCGCGAAGGCAAATCTTGCGTCGTACCGGCGCGCTGTCGCGCAAGACCGCAACAATCTCGCCGCTGTGATCGGCGCGCCGATTCCCGACGACTTGCCGCCTGCGCGCGCATTCGACGACGAGTCGATGTTCGCGGACATCGGTGCGGGCGTGCCTTCGCTGCTGCTCACCCGTCGTCCGGATATCTTGCAGGCCGAGCATGCGTTGAAGGCCGCGAACGCGAACATTGGTGCGGCGCGCGCGGCGTTCTTTCCGAAAATTGAATTGACCGCGACAGCCGGCACGTCGAGTTCGACGCTCTCGAATCTCTTCAAGGCGGGCACCGGCGCATGGGCGTTCGCGCCGAGCGTCTCGGTGCCGATCTTCGATTACGGCAGCAACAAGGCATCGCTCGATGTGGCAGAGATCGAGAAGCAGATCGAGGTCGCCGACTACGAGAACGCGATTCAGACAGCGTTCAAGGAGGTGTCGAATGCGCTGACCGCGCGCGCTACTTATGTGGATCAGGTGCAGGCGGACCGCGAATACGTGACGTCGGCGCAGAACTACTACACACTTGCCGAGGCGCGCTACAAGGCGGGCACGGACAGCTTCCTCACGTTCCTCGATGCGCAGCGCACGCTTTACACGGCGCAACAGCAATTCGCGACGGACGTCCTGTCGCGGCAGTCCAATCTCGTGACGTTGTACAAGGTGGTGGGCGGCGGATGGGAGGGCAGCTGAAATCACGCCAGCGCTGTCAGGTGAGAACATTCGGGAGGCGGGGAGGTGAGAATGTGCGTACCTGTGGCTGCACCTTTATCTTTGAGGTGAGGATATTCGGGAGCGCCGGACTCTACCTCGTGTTCCGAAAAGCAACGGACCCCCTGTAACGGCATAGCCGCCGAAAACTTGAGAAATAAAACTGCGGCTTCGAATGCGGAGAAAAGTTTGTAGTCATCGCTTAGTAACACGAGTCGGCAATACTCGGCAGCGCTGCAAGCAAAATCATGTCGCATATAAAACGCGCTGCTCCAAACGAGGGCAGACGCGAAGGCCAGAACCCGGGGTTCACATGACTATCCGTCATCGCATCACGCTATTGGTTGTTTTAATGTTCGTCGCGTTGTCGGCGATCGGCGGTTACGCCGTCTATCAAACGCGCGGCAGCGCAGCCGAAGTGCGCAAGGTCACCGAAGGCGTAGTGCCAAGCGCGCTTGCTTCCGCTGACCTCGTATCGCAAGTCAAGGACGTGCAGCTCGCTACCATGACGCTCGTCTACGCGCCCGACGGCGACGTTGTCGCGCAGGCGCAGGACGAACTCAAGAAGAAAAGAATCGCGCTCCAACAGGCGCTCGCGGTGCAAGCGAAAGACGCCGCGAGCCACGCGCAAAAAGGCCTTGTTTCGCAGGCCAGCGACAGTCTCGACAACTACTTCTCCGCGATTGCCGAGACGGCGAAAATGAAAGCCGACGGCAAGAATGAACTCGCGCAGGCGTATCTGTTTGCGAACGTCGCACAGTATCGAGATGAACTCGAGGGTATTGTCGAAACGCTGCGCGTGGAGAAGAACCGCGAGAAGGACGAAGCGATCACAGCGCTGAACGCGACACTGGCAACCACGACGACCGCCATTGCTGTCGTGACCGGCATCGCGATTATCTTGCTGACTTCGATCGGCGCTTTGCTCTACCGTCAGATCACGCGGCCACTCAGCCGCATGCAGGCCATGATGAGCGAGATCGCGTCCAGCCAGGACTTCACGCGCCGCGTGCCGGTGGGGCGGCTCGACGAGATCGGCCATTCGATTGTCGCCTTCAACGGCATGATCGAGAAGATCCAGCAAAGCTCTGCACAACTCAAACAGAAAACCGCCGACATTCAGGCGATGTTGCAGAACATGCAGCAGGGCATTCTGACGGTGATCGACGGCGCCGTGATCCACGCGGAGTACTCGGCGTATCTGGAAGACATCTTCGAGACGAAGGATATTGCAGGGCGCGGGCTCATGGATCTCGTGTTCGCGGATACCGATCTGGGCGCGGACGCATTGTCGCAAGTCGACGCCGCCGCGCATGCGTGCCTTGGCGAAGACTGCATCAACTTCGCGTTCAATCAGCATCTGCTGGTCGGCGAGATTTCGAAGCGCATGCCCGACGGTCGCGTGAAAATACTCGACCTGAGCTGGTCCGCAATTACCGACGAAGACGACACCATCGTCCGCTTGATGCTTTGTGTGCGCGACGTGACCGAATTGCGCAAGCTCGCTGCGGAAGCCAGCGAACAGCGCCGGCGTCTTGACATGATCGGCGAAATCCTCGCTGTCAGCGAAGAAAAGTTCCATCACTTCATCGAGAGTTCGGCCGGTTTTATCAGCGAGAACGAGCGCATCATCCGCAAGCACTCTGAGGCCGATCACGCCGCGATTGCCGAGCTGTTCCGCAATATGCACACCATCAAGGGCAATGCGCGCACATATAACCTGCAGCATCTGACCGATGTCGTTCACGAAACGGAGCAGAGCTATCACGAGTTGCGTCAGCCCGACGCGGATCGCTCGTGGGATCAGGAGCATCTGATGCGGGAGTTGACGCGTGTGCGCGAGGCTATCGAAAGTTACGCGATGATCAACGAGCAAAGCCTTGGCCGCAAAGGCAATGCGCAGCGAAACGACGCGGGCAGCGCGGGCCGCCACGTGATGGTCGACAAGGAAGAGATCCAGCGCATAGTGAGTCTGCTCGACAAGACGAATGCAAGCGACCTGCACGAACTTCAGGCGATGCAAGAGACACTGCGCCGCAATTTGCGCGCGCTCGGCAGCGAGAGCATTCGCGATGCGCTGTCCGGCGTGCTGGGCTCGCTGCCGTCGCTCGCAAGCGAATTGGGCAAGCCTGCGCCGTCCGTGCATATCGCCGACAACGGCTACCGGCTGCGTGGCAAGTCGGCTGGCACGCTGAACAACGTGTTCATGCATTTGCTGCGCAACTCGATGGATCACGGCATTGAATCCGCCGAAGCCCGCAGCGCGAAAGGCAAGACGCCGGCCGGCGCAATCTCGATCGAGGTCGGCGTGGATAGCGGCGCATTGCAGATCACGCTCAGCGACGACGGCCGCGGCCTCGCACTCGAACGCATTCGCGGCATTGCGATGGAGCGCGGCTGGATCAATCCCGACGAAACGCCGAGCGACGAAGCCATCGCCGAGTTGATTTTCCGTCCTGGCTTTTCCACTGCGGACACCGTCACGGCAGTGTCGGGCCGCGGCGTCGGCATGGATGCCGTGCGCGATTTCCTGAAACGCGAAAACGGCAGCATCGAACTGCGCTTCACCGACGATCACAAGGGCGCGGCGTTTCGCCAATTTCAAACCATCGTGTGTCTTCCGGACAGCGCCGCCGTCGACACGCTCGGCACCGAGTCGCGCAACGAAGACGGCGAAGTTCGCATCGACGCAGTGACGCGCTGAGCACTTTTGCGCCGCACGTCGCGGCGTCCTTCAAGGAATGGTTGTGATTCAACAGTATCTATTGGCGGCGCTGGCGGGCAGTGCCGCGACCGCGTTGCTCGGCGTCGTCGCGCATCGGCTTTACGTTACGCGGCTGACCGCAAGGCTGCGTGCGGATGCACAAGCACGGATCGATTCGCTCAGGGCCGGGCACGCCGCACTCGACGTGGCGGCACACGAGCACGAACGGGCCGCGCATGAGCTAGAAACGCAGACCGCCCAATTGCGCGCCGAATTGATGGAGCGATCGGCAAGCGTCGACGAATTGCGCGCGACGCTCAACAGCATTACCGAAGATAGGGCACAGTTGGCGCAGCAGGCGCGACAACTTGCCAGCGAAGCCGCGCGCCTGAAAAACTTGGGCGCCGCATTCGAGCGTTGGCACGAGCAAATGATTTCGCTGATGACGCAGAACCACGACATGCACGCGAAGAACCAGGAGCTGTCGTCCATCGTGCGGCATGTGGTCATCGTGTCGCTGAACGCGTCGATCGAAGCGGCGCGCGCGGGCCCCGCCGGCCGCGGCTTTGCAGTGGTGGCGGGCGAAGTGCGCTCGCTCGCCGCGCGTTCCGAGGAATTGTCGAAGAGCTACCGCGACAGCCTGCATCGCAACGACTTGACCACGACCTCCACGTTTCAGGACATTCAGGCAGGCGGCAAGATGATTGCGGCGTCGCTTGCCAGCGTGGAGTCGATGGCCAGTCAGTTTCATTCGAAGCTGGACGAGGTGCCCGCGTGATTACGGCCCACGCCAAGGAAAGCTTCGAGCGCATTTTTCGCAAGGCCGCGCAGGCGCGCTTGCCGTTGAGTCCGGACGACCAGTGCGACATCGTGCCGATCGCGCAAGCCGAGACCGGCGCGACACGTGACACACAGGTGGTCGTACTGACCATTTCGTCGATCGTATTCAGACTGCTGCTGATCCTTCATTTCGACGAGAACGACAGCACGCGCGCGTACTACCTGAAGGAAGCCGACGAGCGGCCGTTTCAGGACGCGTTTCTGGAAATCTGCAATCTGTGTTGCGGCGCGATGAATCAGGAACTGTTGCGCTACTTCCCGGACCTCGGCATGTCGACGCCCTACGTGCTGAGCGCGCATTGCCTGCCGCATCTGCATGAGTTGAAGCCGGGGCTGCTGTCTTCGTATTCGTTAATGCTCGGCGGTACCGCGCGGCTTGGGGCGACTCTATGCGTTTGCGCGTACGCGCCTCTCGACTTTATCGCGGACGCGAGCGCCATTGAAGAAACCAGCGGCGAGCTGGAACTGTTTTGATCTCTGACGGATTGATGAAGGGAAAGATATGTCGAAAATTCTGGTAGTGGATGACTCAGGCACGGTGCGCGACGAAGTGGCCGGCTTTCTGAAGAAGAACGGTCTCGACGTGGACACCGCGGTGGACGGCAAGGACGGCCTCGCGAAACTGAAGGCTAGTCCGGGCATCAAGCTCGTGATCAGCGACGTCAACATGCCGAATATGGACGGCCTCACGATGGTCGAAAAGATCCGCGGCGAACTCGCGAACAAGACCGTCAACGTCATCATGCTGACAACGGAAAGCAGCCCCGCGATGAAAGAGCGCGGCAAGGCGGCGGGTGTCAAAGGCTGGATCGTGAAGCCGTTTAAGGGCGACGCGGTTCTCGAGACGTTTCGCAAGCTCGCGAGTTGATGCACGAGCGCGAGGACAAAGGTGAGGCTTTTCGGGAGCAAGTCGGCGACAGGTCTAAACGCTCGGTTAGCTACGCTTGACGCTGTGAAAATGCGGAAAATTCGCTAGAAGTCCAGCCGGCGCGGTGGTGCAAGCAGGCTCCACGGCCCACGTCGCCGGCGTAGAGGTGAGGGAATTCGGGAGGACATCGGGCGTTGCATCTACCGTGAGCGGGCAGACCGAGGCCGCCTCACCGTTGCTGTAGTCGGACGATTTGCTGCTCAAGAGTCCTTTCGTATCGAATCGCGTATGACAGCGTCTTACCTGGGTATCCAGATCATTCGCGCATCCGAAAGGTGAGAGTTTTCGGGAATCGTCTGTTTGGGGGAAGCGGTGCCCCGCCCAGTATGGCTTTGCGGCCTGACCCTCAGTGCGAAAGGTGAGCGTTTTCGGGAGTGCGGAAAACGCTTGCACCTGCGAAGCGTTGATCACTTCGCGCCGAAGGTGAGATTTTTCGGGAGCGCGAGGTTCGCCTTCGCACTACCAGCGCGTAGCGAAGCAACGCGCGAAAAATCCCCGAATAAAGAGCATGATTCGCGCGATGACCCGTCGCAAAAGCACGAGAATCATCGCCGCGTACGCTCAAAGGTGAGGTTTTTCGGGAGCTACGATACCGGAGACGTGTCAGGCCGGCTTCGCAATTTCGCGGATATCGGCCACCGGTGTTTCACCGAATGCATCGCTAAATGCGTAGTCGAGCAATTGCGCCGCGCATTGCTCGGGCGTGGAAAGCTGACCGTTGCGCTTGAGGTCCTGGAACTTCTCAAGCATGGGGAACTGTTCTACGCCGGTGCCGCGAATCTCCGCTTGCATGTTCGTATCGATCACACCTGGCGCGAGACTGCAGATGCGCAGCGCGCGGTTCGCGTCGAGCGAGACAGCGCGCGCGTGATGATCGAGCGCCGCCTTCGTCGCACAGTAAATGCTCCAGCCGGGGTAAGCATTGCGCGCCGCGCCGCTCGAAATATGCATGATGCGCCGATCATTAGCGTCCGGACTTGCGGCGGTGAGCGCGCTTGCCAGCATGAGCGGCGTGGCCACGTTGAGGCTGACGGCAGTGGCGATGTCCACCACGTCTTGTCCTTCGATCGGACCGATTGGCTGCACCATGCCCGCGTTGTTGATCAGCAGGACCGTGTCTGCGCCGCTGACGAATGTGCGCAAAGCATCGGTCGCAATCCATTGAGCGACGCGTGCAGTATCGGCGAGTGCAAGTTCGGTTTCTTCGAGCAGTGCGGGAAAGCGCTGTTTGAGCGATGCATGACGCGAGCGCGATAAGCCGAGCACCGCGATATCGCGTGCGAGCAGTTGTTCAGCGAGCGCCGCGCCAAGGCCGCGAGTGTGTCCGGTGACGATCGCGCGAATCGGAGAAGAGGGGTTCATGTCGTTCCTTGAGCATTGGCTTGAGCAGGGCGTTATCTTCTCATGCATGTTTCTCGCGCGCAGCGGCGCGGCTCATGGACGGTATTCAGGTGGCCCGAAAGCGCTCGCGATATTGCATCGGCGTTGCGCCGATTCTTTTCATGAAGACGATCCGCATGCGGTCGGCCGTGCCGAAACCGCAATCGTAGGCGATCGTCTTTAGCGCAGCGCCGCTGCTTTCGAGCAGCTTGCGCGCTGCATCCACGCGGGCGCGCTCGACGAACTCATGCGGTGTCACGCCCGTTTCCTGCACGAACACGCGCGCAAAATTACGGGCGCTCATTGCCGCGACATCGGCGAGTTCTTTGACGGTAAAGCTTTCGTGGATGCGCTCCATTACATGCGCCTGGACTCTTGCGACCGGCGATGTTTCGTCGACCGGTGCGGTCAGGTACGGGCTGAATTGCGACTGGCCGCCTTGGCGCTGCGCGAACACGACAAGCCGCTTCGCCACTGCCAGCGCAATGTGCGAACCATGGTCTTCGGCGACGAGCGCGAGCGACAGATCGATGCCCGCAGTCACGCCCGCAGACGTGACCAGCTGGCCATCGCGCAAATAGATGCGGTCGTAATCGACGCGCGCTTTCGGGAACTGCGCAGCGAGTTGGGCCGCGTGTTGCCAATGTGTCGTGACGTTGCGTGCATCGAGCAGGCCCGCATGACCAAGCGCGAAAGCGCCGGTGCAAATGGAACCGTAACGTCCGCATTGAGGCGCGACGTTGGTCAACCAGTCGAGCAAGGGTGCAGCTGGCGGCTCGCCTTCCGGCAGCGCGGGGCCGCCCGCGACCAACGCGAGATCGAAAGGCTCGCGAGCTTGATCGAACGTGGCGTCGGCGATTAGCGTCATGCCGTTCGACGCGCGCAGCGGCGCTTGCTCCGCGCTCAGCAGTGTGACCTCATAGCGCTCTTTGGGCGTGACGAAGCGGTTCGCTTCCGAGAACACATCGACGGGCCCGGCGACGTCGAGCGCCTGCACGCCGGGAAAAATCGCTATCGCGACGGTGGGCATCGAATGATTCCTTTGACGATGGGCGAACTGCGAGAGCCATGGCAGCCGACGCCGTGCGATTGGCCGTGTTCGACCGTTCGCGGCGATTATCGCGGCAAGCGCGTTGATCAATCCTGGACTTGATCGAACGAACGGCGGAGCCGCATGAAATGCCCGGCGACCAGCATACCAAACGCGTTTTCGCGCTGCACGTCGAGCGGTTCCGTTCATTCGCGCAATCAAGGACTCAACTCATGGTCATGACTGAACGCATTCATGCTTCTCGAATCAGTGCCCGCGTTGTCGTTGCGAGATTTTCACACGACGGTGCTGGCTCGGCCTGGAAGGTTTGCAGTCCGGCGACGGCGGCCGTGCGGCTGCATATGGGATGATTAGCACTGACAGAACTCCCGGCGCCACGCCATGGTGATCAAGAACCTTCTTCGCAAGCTCGACCTCACGACGCTTCAACTATTCCTTGCCGTCTACGAGGAAGGCACGCTCACGCGCGCCGCGGAGCGCGAGGCGATTGCCGTCTCGGCTGCGAGCAAGCGCCTGCTCGAACTCGAGCAGGCGGTGGGCGCCACGCTGTTCCAACGCAACGCGCGCGGCATGACGCTTACGCCGGCCGGCGAAACGCTGCTGCATCACGCGCGGCGCGTGATGCGCGATATCGAGAACATCGGTATCGAACTAGCGGGCCACGCGAGCGGCGTGCGCGGTTACGTCCGGATGATGGCTAACCTGTCGGCGATCGTCGAGTTCTTGCCGGAAGATTTACGCGCGTTCCAGCTGGAGCACGAGCGTGTCAAGCTCGACCTGGAAGAGCGGCCGAGCGGTGGCGTGGTCGAAGCTGTGGACGACAGCCTGGCCGATCTCGGCATCTGTTCCGGCGACGCCGACACGCGCGATTTGCACGTCGAGCACTATCGGCATGATTCGCTCGTGCTTGTGATGCGCGACGATCATCCTTTGGCTACGCGCAAAAGCGTTGCTTTCGCCGAAACGCTCGACGGCGATCACGTCGGCCTGCACGCCGCGAGTTCCATCAACGCACGCACGCATATGGCCGCGCGCCAGGCCGGCAAGCCGTTGCGGCTGCGCATCCACGTGCCGGGCTTCGACGCCGTTTGCCGGATGGTGCAAGCCGGCATGGGCGTCGGCGTATTGCCGCAAAAGGTTTATCAACTCATGGGCCGTCCGCTTGGACTGGTTGGCGCGCCACTCGAAGACGAGTGGTCGGAACGCAGCCTCGTGCTGGTCGTGCGCGACGTCGACGCGTTGTCCCCGGTGAGCCGTCTGCTGTTCGATCATCTGCGTTCGGTCGAAGCATCGGACGGCGCGCCAACCACGGCGGCGTAATCCGCGCCGGGCGGGAGCGTTCGCCGTTCGCGAACGGTCGTTGGCGAATTGCGGTTGGACGCTGCCGCGGCATGCCTGCAAGCTGTCTCTCAACAGAAAACTGCTTTGGAGACAGCACATGAGTGGACCCCTTCAGGGTATCCGCGTCGTCGAGATCGGAACTCTCATTGCCGCGCCGTTCGCCGCGCGCCTCATGGCCGAGTTCGGCGCCGACGTGGTCAAGATCGAAGCGCCCGAAACCGGCGATCCGCTTCGCAAATGGCGCAAGCTCCATGAGGGCACCTCGCTCTGGTGGTATCTGCAGTCGCGCAACAAGAAATCGGTTTGCGTGAATCTCAAATCGGCGGATGGTGTCGAGATCGTGAAGCGGCTTGCAGCCGAGGCCGATGTCGTAATCGAAAATCTGCGTCCGGGCGCGCTCGAAAAGCTCGGCATCGGCTGGGACGTGCTGCACGCGATCAACCCCAAGCTCACGATGGTCCGTATCTCAGGCTATGGACAGTCGGGTCCGTATCGCGACAGGCCGGGCTTCGGCGCGATCGGCGAAGCGATGGGCGGCATCCGCTACACGACTGGCGAAGTGGACGGCGCGCCGGCGCGCGTCGGCGTGAGTCTCGGCGATTCGCTCGCGTCGCTGCATGGCGTGATCGGCGCGTTGATGTCCTTGCTTCGCGTGAAGACGGGACAGGGCGAGGGCCAGGTGGTCGATGTGTCGCTCGTTGAAAGCGTCTTCAATCTGATGGAGAGCCTCGTGCCCGAATACGACCTTCTCGGTCACGTTCGCGAGCGCAGCGGCGGCGCCTTGCCGGGCATTGCGCCGTCCAACACGTATCCCACCGAAGACGACGGCTACGTGGTGATTGCAGGCAACAGCGATCCGATTTTCCGTCGTCTCATGCAGGCGATCGGCCGCGCCGATCTCGCCGACGATCCGGCATTAGCTCGCAACGACGGCCGCGCCAGGCATTGCGCGATGCTGGACGAGGCCATCGCCGCATGGACCTCCCACCATTCCACCGACGACGTGCTGGCCGCGCTGGAACGCGCCGAAGTGCCCGCGGGACGCATCTATTCGGTCGCGGACATCGTGTCCGATCCGCACTACCAGGCGCGGGACATGTTGTTGCAGGCGCAACTGCCCGGCGGTGCATCGGTGAAGATGCCGGGCATCGTGCCGAAGCTGTCGGATACGCCAGGCGAGGTGCGCTGGCAAGGTCCCGCGCTTGGCGAACATACCGGCAGCGTGCTGAGCGAACTCGGATTTGCAACCGAAGAAATCGAGCGGCTGCGCCGCGAAGGAGCCGTGCAATGAGCCACGCATCGAACAGTGCGTTGAACACCAAAGCCGCCGACAAGCTGATCGTGCAGGAAGTCGCACCGCGCGACGGCTTGCAGATCGAACCCACATGGGTCGATACCGCCGACAAGATCGCGCTGATCAACGCGCTTTCTACGGCGGGCTTCACGCGCATCGAGGCGGGTTCGTTCGTATCGCCAAAAGCGATTCCGGCGTTGCGTGACGGCGAGGCGGTGTTTCAGCAGATCGAGCGCCAGGCGGGCGTGATCTATGTCGCGCTGGTGCCTAACCTCAAGGGCGCCGAGCGCGCGCTGGCTGCGAAGGCGGATGAACTGAACCTCGTGATGTCGGCAAGTCAGACACACAACCGCGCGAACATGCGCATGAGTTGCGAGTCGTCGCTGACGGCGTTTGGCGACATCGTGCGTCACGTGAAAGATTCGGGCGTATTGCTCAATGCCTCCGTGGCGACCGCGTTCGGCTGTCCGTTCGAAGGCACGATCGACGAGGACCGCGTGGTCGGCATTGTCGATACGTATCGCGAGATGGGCATCGAGGGGATCACGCTCGCGGATACGACCGGCATGGCGAATCCGCGCCAGGTGACGCGGCTCGTGACGCGAGTGCTTGAACGCGTGGCGCCTTCCGCGCTCACGCTCCACTTTCACAATACGCGCGGGCTTGGGCTCGCGAACGTGCTGGCTGCGTATGAAGCCGGCGCGCGCCGCTTCGACGCCGCGTTGGGCGGCCTCGGCGGTTGTCCGTTCGCGCCGGGTGCATCCGGCAACATTTGCACGGAAGACCTCGTGAATCTGTGCGACGAGATGGGCATCCCGACCGGCATCGATCTGGAGAAGCTGCTTGCGTTGTCGCGGGCACTGCCGGATCTGCTCGGGCATGACGTTCCCGGGCAGGTGGCGAAGGCCGGGCGCAACAGCGACCTGCATCCGGTGCCGGACTACGTGCTTCAAATCTAACCTTCCTTGATCCACTAAACGACCGGACGGCATCGCCGAATCCGGCATTGGAGACGAACATGAGTGACCTCGGCGCAATCGCAACAGGCGGCCGCGAGCAAAGCGCGGATGGCGCGGCGGCAATCATCCGCAAAGTGGCATGGCGGCTGATGCCGCTCATCATGATCTGCTATCTGTTTGCGTTTTTCGACCGCATCAATATCAGCTTCGCTAAGTTCCAGTTGCAAAGCGATCTCGGTTTGTCAGACACCGCGTATGGTCTTGGCGCGAGCCTGTTCGTGATTGGCTACGTATTGTTCGAAGTGCCAAGCAACCTGTTTCTGTATAAGGTTGGTGCGCGGCGCTGGATCGCACGGATCATGATTTCGTGGGGCCTCGCCACAGCGGCGATGGTTTTCGTCAATACCGAATGGCAGTTTTACGGGCTTCGGTTTCTGATCGGCGCAATGGAAGCGGGCTTCGCTCCCGGCGTGCTGTATTACCTCACGCTGTGGTTTCCGCCGAGCTATCGTGGGCGTATCACGTCGATGCTCTTTCTCGCGTCGGCGTTTTCGGGGCTGGTCGGTGCGCCGCTTGCGGGGCTCGTCATCGGGCATATGAACGGCGTGCTCGGCATGCCCGGATGGCACTGGCTGTTCCTGCTCGGTGGGCTGCCTTGCGTGCTGCTCGGTTATCTCGTACTGAAGCTGTTGAAGGATCGTATCGAGGATGCGAGCTGGCTGTCTCCCGCCGAGAAGTCGTTTCTGTCTGAGCAGATCGCGCAGCAAAGCCGTCATCCCGACACCGGGCATTCGCTGCTCGGAGCGATCAGGACGCCAGGCTTTCTCACGCTGGGGCTCGTCTACTTTCTGATTCAGGTTGCGTCGTATGGATTAAATTTCTGGGCGCCGCATCTGATTCGCGTAGCCGGCACGCACAATCCGACGCTGATTGGTTTGCTCACGGCGGTGCCTTATGTATGCGGTGCGATCTGCATGGTCGTGGTGGGGCGTCTGTCCGACGCAACCGGCGAGCGGCGAAAGTTCGTTTTCGGGCTGCTCGTAATGTCGGCAATCGGATTCTTTGCCGCGGGTTTCTTCGATAAGCAGACCGGCTTCCTGATCGTCGCATTGGCCGTGATGGGCGCAGGCGTGGTGGCGTCGATCCCGGCGTTCTGGGCACTGCCGCCCAAACTGGTGACAGGGGCCGGCGCGGCTGGCGGCATCGCGCTGATCAATACGCTGGGTCAGCTCGGGGGAATCGTGAGTCCCATCATGGTTGGGCGCGTGCGGGATCTGACTGGCAGTACTACGCCGGCGTTGTATGTGATCGGCACGATGAGTGTGATTTGTGCATTGATCGTGCTGCGTGGATTGCCGGAGTCGCTGCGGCGCAAGGATGGGGTGCGGTGAGGGGCGTTTTTCCCAGCGATGCTGTCTCGGGTTGACTGTTGCGGAGACGGCGCGGGATTGAGGTGTGCCATCAAGTACTTAATGGTGGTTTGCTGAGGTTGTCCACAGGGTTCTGAACAAAAACTGGGGATAAGTTTATCCTCGCGCACAAGTGCCGCAACATCTGTTCCGTTCGAATCCGATAACTGTGGACGTCGGGTTGGGTCGACTCACTGTTACGAACGCAGGTCAACCGATACAGGGCGATGTGCCTGAATTGCAGGTAGCGGCGCAAAAGGCTTCCCTACTTCGATCCAACACACTGGCGGGGTCGCCTCCTCACCCCCTCAAGCCTTCAACCCCGACCCCGCCGCCTCTTCCCTCGACTGCACCTGCAAGACCGCATCGCGCTTATCAAGCAGATGCTGCCGAAGAATCTGACTGAGCCTTTTCCCGTCCCGCGCCTCGAGTGCCTTCAACATTTCATCGTGGTCGTGAATGGCGCTGTCCCACTTCGGAATCTGAAAATTGGACCGGAAGCGCAGCGCCTGCAAGCGCCGGTTCACCGAGATATAAGTTTGCCGCAGCGCTGAATTTCGCGCGGCCTCATTGATCTTGTCGTGGATCGCCTGGTTCCGGCTGTAGTACCCAGCCAGGTCGTTTTGCGCGCGGCAAGCGAGCATTGCGTAATGCAACGCTTTGATCTCAGCGAGCTCCGCCGCCGTCATCCGTTCGGCCGCCAGTTCGCCCGAAAAAGCCTCGAGACCGCTCATCAGTTCGAACGTCTCGCGCAACTCGGCCTCCGACATCTTCCACACCGACGCGCCCCGGTTCGGCGAAATCTCGATCAGCCCCTCAGCGGCCAACACCTTGAGCGCCTCGCGCAGTGGCGTGCGCGAAATGCCGAGCGTTTCGCATAACTCGCGCTCGTTCAGCTTCTTGCCAGGCTCAAGTACGCCTTCGACGATAAACCGGCGAATGTGCTCCACGACCGTGTCGTGCAAACGCTGACGCTCCACTTTCGGCAACACGGCCGGCGTGGGCAAGCTTCCCTCAAATTCCGAATTTTGCATACAACTTCCTCGATGCGACATTGCTTTCGATTTTATCGGATCGCCACGCACAGCGAAATAGCACGGGTAAACACCTGTGCGCAAAGGCGATTTTCGTCCTTCACCCGTCCAAGTTCGTCTGATATAGTTTTTTGCATGCAAAATTCAATCGGAGGAGCGCAATGTTGAAGTTAGATTTTCATCCCGCCGGCCGTCACTTTCTGCAGATTCCGGGGCCGAGCCCCGTTCCCGACCGCATCCTCCGGGCGATGAGCTACCCGACCATCGACCACCGCGGGCCTGAGTTCGGCGAACTGGGTCTGAAGGTGCTCGACGGGATCAAGAAGATCTTCAAGACCCAGCATCCCGTGGTGATCTATCCGGCGTCCGGCACCGGCGCATGGGAAGCGGCGCTCTCGAACACGTTGAGCCCCGGCGATCACGTGCTGATGTTCGAGACCGGGCACTTCGCAACGCTCTGGAAAAAGATGGCGGAAAGCCTGGGGCTCAAGCCTGAGTTTCTTGGCTTGCCCGGCATCGAGGGCTGGCGGCGCGGCGTTCAGCCGCAAATGATCGAAGCGCGTCTGCGAGACGACACGCAGCACTCGATCAAGGCGGTGTGCGTCGTGCACAACGAAACGTCCACGGGCGTGACTTCGGATATCGCCGCCGTGCGACGCGCAATCGACGCCGCAGGCCACCCCGCGCTGTTGCTCGTCGACACGATTTCGGGCCTTGCCTGCGCCGATTATCGCCACGACGAGTGGGGCGTCGACGTCACCGTTTCAGGTTCACAGAAGGGCCTGATGCTGCCACCGGGCATCAGCTTCAACGCGATTTCGCCGAAAGCCGTGGCCGCCAGCAAGCATGCAAAGCTGCCTCGCAGTTTCTGGGACTGGAGCGAAATCGTCGAGATGAACAAGACGGGCTACTGGCCCTACACGCCGAACACGAACCTGCTGTATGGGCTTCATGAAGCGCTCGAAATGATTCTCGGCGAAGGGCTCGACAACGTCTTCGCGCGTCACGAGCGTCTTGCCGAGGCGACTCGCCGCGCAGTGCGCGCCTGGGGCCTTGAGATTCAGTGCGCCGATCCGGCTGTGTATAGCCCGGTGCTGACGGGCGTGATGATGCCCGACGGCGTCGATGCCGACGCGGTTCGCAAGCTCATCTACGAACGCTTCGACATGTCGCTCGGCACGGGTCTCGGCAAGATGAAAGGCCGCATGTTCCGCATCGGTCATCTGGGCGATTGCAACGACCTGATGCTGCTCGCGACGCTCGCCGGTTGCGAGATGGGCTTACGGCTCGCGGGCGTGCCGCTCAAGGAGAGCGGCTTGCCTGCCGCTATGGAGTGGTTGAGCGAGCCGACGCAAGCATCGGGTTTGAAGGCGGCAGCCTGAACGAAGCGGCAGAAAAGCTGCGCGGGCCGCCTAGCAACACCGGACGCACTCAACAAGCCGCAGCAACGCATCGAGAGAAGCAGACCGCAACGAAAGCAGGCATCAACGAAGTCAGTTCCATTACGAAGCCGCGCGCAGAACGCGGCCCTGAACAATGCGATGTCCCGGCGGCGCCTACCGCCGGGCGACGACCAAGCGCGTCATGTCAGGCGCGCCGTCGACACATGCAAATGGAGAGAGACGATGAAGCGGTTTCGTGTGACCAGTGCGACCAGTATCGTTCTAGTGATGCTCTGCATCATGTACTTCATCACCTACCTGGACCGCGTCAACGTCAGTACGGCGGCCGCGGGCTTCGGCAAGGAATTCCATCTTTCGCATACGGAAGTCGGCCTGGTGTTCTCGGCTTTCGCGTACCCGTATCTGCTGTTTCAGATTATCGGCGGCTGGGTGAGTGACCGTTTCGGCGCAAGACGCACGCTGCTTGCGTGCGGCGCGGTGTGGGGCATCGCGACGTTGTTGACCGGTTTCGCGGGCGGCCTGATCTCGCTGCTGGCAGCGCGCGTGCTGCTCGGATTCGGCGAAGGCGCAACGTTCCCCGCTGCGACATCGGCAATGGCGCGCTGGGTTGCGAAAGAAAAACGCGGCTTTGCGCAGGGCATCACGCACGCCGCGTCGCGCATCGGCAACGCGGTCGCGCCTGGCCTCATCGTGCTCGTCATGGCGAATTGGGGATGGCGCGAGTCGTTCTATATCTGCGGTGCCTTCAGTTTGTTGTGGGTTGTCGTGTGGGCACTGACGTTCACCGAGCATCCGAAAGATCACCCGCGTATCACGACTGAAGAGCTCGAAGTATTGCCCGCGCCGAAAGCGAAGTCGGCGGGCGTGCCTTGGGGCAAGCTGTTTCGCCGCATGGCGCCCGTTACGATCGTGTACTTCTGCTACGGCTGGACATTGTGGCTCTTCCTGAGCTGGATTCCGCAATACTTCCTGCACAGCTATCACCTGGAACTGAAGAAGTCGGCGATCTTCGCTTCGGCGGTTTTCCTCGCCGGCGTGGTCGGCGATACGCTCGGCGGCATCGTGACCGACTTCATCTATACGCGCACCGGCAGCCTGAAGCGCGCACGCAGCTGGATGGTGTCGGTGTGCATGCTGTTCTGCCTGTTGTCGCTGATTCCGCTGATGTTCACGCACAACGTGTATCTGTCGATGGCGTGTCTCGCGTCGGGCTTCTTCTTCGCCGAGATGACGATTGGACCGATGTGGGCAATCCCGATGGACATCGCCCCGGAAGCCTCGGGCACGGCGAGCGGCATGATGAACACAGGCTCGGCGCTCGCGGCGATCATCTCGCCCGTGATGGGCGGCTTCCTGATCGACTACTTCGGCAGCTGGGAGTTGCCGTTCGTCGGCAGTATGCTGTTGATGGCGATTGGTGTCGTGCTTGCGTTCCGCATGCAACCGGAGAGCAAGTTCGCAGGCGATCCCGCGGACAAGGGGCAGGTCTCGCCCCGCATGGGCGTATAAGCGATGCTCAGGTCCTCTCACGCCGACGCCATGAAGCTGACCACCTCGCCTCTAAGCCGCTTACTTGCCGATGCGCGCCGCGATCATGCGACGCTCGCCAACCTTCCGCTCAATAACACGCCGGCCGACGCCGACGCGGCGTATGCGGTCCAGCATGAGATCCTGGCCATTGCTGGCACGCGCGTTGGCGGCTGGAAGATCGGCGCCAAGTCGGACAGCGGGCCGATCCAGGGCGCGCCGTTGCCGGACGTCGACCGGTATCCCGACGGCGCCACAGTGCCGCGCGCGGCTTTCGCGCCGTTGGGCCTGGAGCTGGAGATCGCGTTTCGTTTCGGCCGCTGCTTCGAGCCCTCCACAACGCCTTATAGCGACGCCGAAGTGCATGCGGCAATCGGTTCGTTCGGCGCGACGATCGAAATCGTCGCGAGCCGTTTCGCCGTCTGGCCCGACGTCGACAAGCTCGCGCAACTCGCGGACTTGCAGAACCACGGCGCGCTGGTCGTCGGCGAATTCATGCCGTATGACGAGAGCTTCCCGTTTGCCTCGCCCGCGCTGCGTTTCGACTTCAACGGACGCGATATCGTGGAATTGACGCCCGCCAATCCCGCAGGCGATCCGCGCCGATTGCTCACGTGGCTCGTCAATCACGCGACGTCGCGTGGCATCAGCGTGACGCCCGAAATGGTCGTGACAACCGGTTCGTACACCGGCATGTTCTTCCCACGAAGCGCGGGCACGGCGCACGGACGCATCGAAGGACTGCCGTCGGTAAGCGTCACGTTGTATTGACCGTTCCGGCGCTCGCGGCGGTTTGCTGCGCTTAGCCGCGTTTTCTGCGTATTGCAACAACACCGACGTTATGACGAATCCCACTTCCGCTTTGCTGGTCAAGCCGATTCATCTCGTGCCGTCCGCGGCGCGCCTGATGACGCCGCTCGCGCAACATCTGCGTAAATCGTTGCGTGGGGACGTGCTGTTCGATGCAGCAAGCCGCGGACGTTATGCGACCGATGCCTCGATCTATCAGATCATGCCCGTCGGCGTCGTCGTGCCGCGGGACCAGGACGATCTGCGCATCGCACTTGAAATTGCGCGCAGCGAAAAAGTGCCGCTGCTCGCGCGCGGCGCGGGCACGAGTCAATGCGGACAAACGGTCGGAGAAGCGCTCGTGATCGACACGAGCAAATGGCTGAACAATATCGTCGACTTCGATGCAGAGGCGCGCACGGTTACGGTGGAGCCGGGCGTCGTGCTCGATCATCTGAACGCGTGGCTCAAGCCGCACGGTCTCTGGTTTCCGGTGGATGTGTCGACAGCGGCGCAATGCACGATCGGCGGCATGGCGGGCAATAATTCGTGCGGCTCGCGCTCGATTGAATACGGCAACATGGTGCACAACGTCGAAGCCATCGACGCGATTCTCGCAGACGGCACCGAAGCGCGTTTCGCTTCGTTGCGCGATGCGCCGCAAGGCGCTCGTTTGCAGCAGATATTCGAAGGCGTTAAGCAGATCGCGCAGCGGGAGCGCGACGAAATCGTGGCGCGCGTGCCGAAAGTGTTGCGCCGCGTGGCCGGCTACAACATCGACCTGTTCGACTGCCAGAATCCGCGCGCTTATACCGACGACGGCGTGGCGAACCTCGCGCATTTGCTGGTCGGCTCGGAAGGCACGCTCGCATTCAGCCGTCAGTTGACGCTGAAGCTCGCGCCGTTGCCCGCGCATAAAACGCTGGGCGTGGTCAACTTTCCGACCTTCTGGCAGTCGATGGATCTGACCCAGCACATCGTCAAGCTGAAGCCGGTCGCGGTGGAACTGGTCGACCGCACAATGATCGATCTGGCGATGAGCAACCCCGCGTTTCGTCCAGTGGTCGAAAAGGCGCTGGTCGGCGAGCCGCAAGCGGTGCTGCTCGTGGAATTCGCTGGCGAATCGCGCGACGCGCAACTCGAGTCGCTCAGGCAGCTTGGCGAATTGATGGCCGACCTCGGGTTGCCTGGCTCGGTGGTAGAAATGCCGGACATGAACGCGCAAAAGGCGCTGTGGGAAGTGCGCAAGGCCGGACTCAACATCATGATGAGCATGAAGGGCGACGGCAAGCCGGTGTCTTTCATCGAAGACTGCGCGGTGCCGCTCGAACATCTCGCCGAGTACACAAGCCAGTTGACGGAGGTGTTTCATCGGCATGGCACGGAGGGCACCTGGTATGCGCATGCGAGCGTCGGCACGCTGCACGTGCGGCCGATTCTCGACATGCGCCGCGACGGCGCGGTGAAAATGCGCGCGATTGCCGAGGAAGCCGCGGCGCTAGTGCGCAAATACAAGGGCGCTTATTCCGGGGAACACGGTGACGGCCTGTGCCGCGGAGAATGGGTCGCGTGGCAATACGGTCCCAAACTCAACCAGGCGTTCAGCGAAATCAAGGCGCTGTTCGATCCGGATAACCGCTTCAATCCCGACAAGATGGTGCGTCCGCCGAAAATGGACGACGCGCGCTATTTCCGTTTCGCGCCCGGCTATCAGGAACGGCCCTTTGAACCGGCGCTCGACTGGTCCGCATGGAATGTCGGACGCGATCCGCTGACGGGCCGCGAAACGGCGCCGGGCAGCGGCAACGACCTCGCAGGCGGTCTCGCGAAGGCCGTCGAGATGTGCAACAACAACGGCCACTGCCGAAAATTCGATGCAGGCACGATGTGCCCGAGCTATCGCGTGACGAAAGACGAACAGCATGTCACGCGCGGGCGCGCGAACACCTTGCGGCTCGCAATCTCCGGTCAGCTAGGCGAGGCCGGCCTCGCGAGCGACGAAGTCAAGGACACGCTCGATCTCTGCGTGTCATGCAAGGGCTGCAAGCGCGATTGCCCGACGGGCGTCGATATGGCGAAGTTCAAGATCGAGGCGCGCGCCGCGCGCGTCAAGCGACATGGTCTGACGCTGCGCGACAAGCTCGTCGCCTTCATGCCGCGCTACGCTGCAACCGCGAGCCGCATGCCGGGCTTGATCGCGCTTGCCGACAATGTGCCGCTCGTGTCGGCGTTGTTCAAGCGCGCGATCGGTTTCGCGAGCGAACGGAGCTTGCCGCGCTTCAGAAAGTCGTTTCTGTCGAGCGCAAGGCCCACTGTGAACGCGCATGGCGCCGCGCTAAAAGAGGTGCTGTTGTTCGTCGACACCTTCAATAACAACATGGAGCCCGACAACGCCAGGGCCGCGCAGAAGGTACTGGTGGCGGCGGGCTACACCGTGCACTTCAACATGCGCGAAGGCGAGCGGCCGGTCTGCTGCGGCCGCACGTTCCTCGCGGCGGGCCTCGTTGACGAAGCGAAGCACGAAGCGAGGCGGATGCTCGATCTCTTCAAGCCTTTCGTAGAGCGCGGCGTGCCGGTTGTCGGTCTGGAGCCGTCGTGCCTGCTGTCGTTGCGCGACGAGTTTTTGCACTACGGCTTCGGCGACGAAGCGCAGCGGCTCGCCAAACAGGCGTTCCTCTTCGAAGAATTTCTGGTGCGTGAGGAAAAAGCCGGGCGCCTGAAGCTTGCGTTGAAGCCCTTGGACACGCCGCAGGCACTAGTGCATGGCCATTGTCACCAGAAGGCGTTCGACGCCTTTACGCCTGTTCAAACCGTTTTGAAATGGATTCCTGAGTTGAAGGTATCGACGGTGGAATCGTCGTGCTGCGGAATGGCCGGCAGCTTCGGCTACGAAGCGGAGCACTATGCGACATCGCAGGCCATGGCCGAGTTGTCGCTATTGCCGGCGGTGCGCAAGATCGACGGCAATACCGTCATGGTCGCCGACGGTACGAGTTGCCGTCATCAGATTCACGACGGCGCGGGTGTGGCGGCCATTCATGTGGCCCGTGTGCTCGCGATGGCGCTGCAATGACGCGCTCAGGCCGGGACAGCCTGCCGATACGCGGTAGGCGACACGCCCACGCCTTCGCGGAAACGGTGGCTGAAGTGGCTCGCGTTTGCATATCCGCATAGTGCGGCGATCTGCAGAAGCGGCAGAGCAGTGGTGCGCAACAGCGTGCGCGCGCGTTCGAGCCGCTGCTGCGCGATCCACGCAGCGGGCGGCATTCCAAACGACGTGCGGAACATGCGCGCAAGGTGAAACTCCGACAGCGCCGCTACGCCTGCAAGTTCGCCGAGCGTGAGCGGCTCTGCAAGATGGCTCTCGATGTAGTCGCGCAGACGCCGTCGGGTCGCAACCGACAAACCGCCCTTTAGCGCCAGGCCGGTGCGGCGCACGCCTTGCGAGCGCAACAGGAGGCTCAGCACTTCATGCGCGGTTTCGTTGGTGCGCAGCAAACCGTCCGCATCGTCCCAATGCTCGTTCGCGAGCGACTGACACAAACTGGCAATGTGTGCGTCTTCGAAATACGTGCGATCGGCGAGCGTCAACTCGCGCGGCTCGCGGTCCAGTTCCTGCACAGCACGTTGCGTGAAGTGCTCGGGCAGGAAATAGAGGTGCATGAAATGCATATGGCCGCGCACCCACCAGCGCGATTCATGATCGCCGGGCAATGCGCATAGCCGCGACGGCGCGCCGTAACGCCCAGGCATTTTCTGCCGCTCGGTGCGATAGCCGCCATCCAGATAGCACGAGAGCGTGTGGTGGCCCGGGCGCTCGTAGACTGTCTCGGCGACCTCTGTGTCGCGCGTCCACACGGCAATCGCCAGACCGTCGCCGAGCCACGCAAAGCGGTCCAGGTTCGCGTTCGAACTGCCGAGCGTGTGACACACCGACTGAATGCCAAATGGCGTTTCAGTAGCGTCATTCACAGGGACGGGCGGACTCGGATTCACGGAACTGGTGTCATTCTTGCGGGCTATAGGCGTGAGTATACGGCCGGCGGCGCCCCGGGATATATGCCCTCGCGGTTCGCCGCCGAAAATGCGCAATCCTGGACAAGTCCGGGCGCCTGCGTTGCCGCATAGTCGGACTCCCGTATCCGCTGTTGCAGGCTTGACCATGAATCTGTCGCTTTATGCCGTTACCGTTCTGATCTGGGGCACCACCTGGATCGCGATCAAATGGCAGTTGGGCGAGGTGCCGCCGCCGGTTTCGATCGCTTGGCGTTTCTGGATCGCCGCACTGGTGCTGTTCGCGCTGTTGCGCATCATGCGCCGGCCGATGTGGCCGCCGCGCGCCGCATGGCGATTTTTGTTTGCGCAAGGGCTCGCGCTGTTTTGCGTCAACTTCCTGTGCTTCTACTACGCCGAACAGGTTGTGCCGAGCGGCCTCGTTGCCGTGGTGTTCTCCACCGCGCCGCTTCTCAACTCGATCAACGGGCGGCTTTTCATGGGGCGTCCGCTGCAGCCATCGGCGATTGCGGGCGCGATGCTCGGCCTCGTCGGCATTGTCTGTCTCTTCGTTCAGCAGATGAGCGGGCATCTAGGCGACCACGCCGCATGGCTCGGGCTTGGCATCGCGTTTCTCGGCACGTTGTGCTTTTCGGCTGGCAATCTGTTGTCGAGCCGCATGCAGTCGATGGGGTTGCACCCGTTCGCGACCAATAGCTGGGCGATGCTGATCGGCGCGAGCGTGCTGACAGTAGGAAGCGCGCTCGCCGGCTTCCCGTTCGCTATCGAACCGTCCACGCGTTATCTCGGCGCGCTGGCGTATCTCGCGGTGTTTGGCTCGGTGATCGGCTTTACCGCATACCTGATGCTAGTCGGTCGCATCGGGCCCGAGCGCGCGGCCTATTCGACCGTGCTGTTTCCGATCGTGGCGTTGGCGGTGTCGACGGTATTCGAAGGCTATCAGTGGTCCGCATTGGCCGTGGTTGGATTGCTGCTGGTGGTAGCCGGCAATCTGGTTGCGTTTGATATGACGCGGCGCATTTTCGGGCGACGCAGCCACGCCTGATGAACGCGGGGTTTATGCGCACAAAGTTGCGCCTTTGCGGAAATGGAATTCACAAACAGGATTTGAAGAAAACCACATCGACGATATATTGCCGCGGCGTGACGACACTGACCGTTTCTGTCGCATAAAGCAGCGAGGCCGCAGAAGAACTGGCGTCCCACACGCTCTTATGCGTGCAGGATATTTATTTTTTCAAAGATTTATAGCCAATTTTTTATCAATTAATTCACGTGTTTTCTATGCGAGGATAAAAGCGTCACTTGCAAGGGAACACTGTCGTGAAATTCCTCTCGCGCCTCGGCGCGGCATTCATTTTTTGCCATAGCCTTCTTCCGCTTACTGCATACGGGCAGTCGCAGCTCACCTACACCACCTCGTGGATCGGCAATAGTTTCGGTTTCGGCGACGGCAAGTGGGTGCAGCAAGATATCCAGGCAATTGCGGTGGGCGCCGACGGTACTGTTTTCACGAACGCGCCGTGGGACGAGAGCGGCAGTGAGATCGCCGCGTATCGCGGGGGCGACAAGGTCGCCGTCGCCGGATTCACGCACGGGTGGGGCGCTGCGGGCGGCGATGCCGTCGCGGTCAACCACACCTATCTGTACGCGGCAATGTCGATTGGTAGCGAGAACAACAAGCTGGTCGGCGCGGACTATCCGCCAGCGGGCCAGGAGTGGTTCGGCATCACGCGCCGTACGCTGACGAATCTCTCGGCGGGCGTGCCGTTCAGTGCCGGCGTCGGTAATAGCGCGAACGCAACGAAAAACAGCTTCCTGCCCGTCGATACAGTAGCAACCGGTACCGACGCGGCCATCCGCGGACTTGCCGCCACCGACAGCGAACTATATCTCTGCGACACCTACGCGAACCGCATTGTCGTTTTGAACGCCAATACGATGCAGCCATTGCGCTCGTGGAGCGTGAGCTCGCCAGGACGTATCGCGATCGACACCGATTCGACGCTCTGGGTGATAAGCGGCATATCGTCCGGAAGCCTAACTATCTTGCACTTCACCGCAGACGGCACAGCGCTCGCCGGCACCTTGCCGTTGCCCGCCGGCGCAGTTCCGGCCGACATCATCGTCACGCCAGCGGGGCAAATTCTCGTCGCGGATAATGGGCCGTCGCAGCAGATTCTCGTCTTCAACAAGGACGCCAAAGGTCAACCGCGAGCGGCCGCACCGGTCGGCACGCGCAACGGTATTTTTCATGCAGTCAAGGGCGTGCCGGGCAACTGGCGCTTCAACGGCATGACGGGAATCGCGCTCGATCCGGCGGGCAATCTATATGTCGCGCAAAACGGTGAAGGGCCGCGGCCGGCGGGCTCTGCATCTGTCGGTCAAGGTGCGGTGCTCGAAAGCTATGTGTTCAACTCGCATGCGTTGAACTGGCGGCTGTACGGCCTGACGTTCGTGGACAGCGCCGCCTTCGATCCGGCCACGCCGGCTTCGGTGTACACCGGTTCGAAGCGCTTCACGCTCGACTACAACCAGCCTGTCGGCCGCGAATGGTCGTACGCGGGGTTCACGCTGAATCGCTTCGATTATCCCGACGACCCCACGTTTCACCAGCCGCGCGGCGTGCGCGGCGAGCCGATGGTGCGCAGGATCAACGGCCGGCCGTTTCTCTATACGCTCGATCCAGGCGCGCATTATCTGAACGTATACCGTTTCGACGCCGAGCATGGCGAGACGGCGATTCCGTCGGGACTGCTCGCGCAAAATCCGCTGCCGGGCACGTGGCCTTCGGGCCAGCCGGGCTATGGCGAATGGCTGTGGCGCGATGTCAACGGTAACGGCGTTGTGGACGTCAGCGAGATAAGCAGCAATCCGTCGACCGGCAGCACGGTGGGCAACGGCTTCTGGTGGGTGGACGCGCCGGGCAATGTCTGGCTCGCCACACCGCTGAGCGGCATTCGCGAGATGCCTTTGCAGGGGCTGGATTCAGCGGGCAATCCGATCTACACCTACGCGAGTTCCAAAATGTTTGCGATGCCGCAGCCGTTCACCCGGCTGGCCCGGCTAATCTACATGGCTGAATCCGACACCATGTATCTGTCCGGTTTTACCAGCGCCATTCCGTGGGACGCGACGCATTGGAAAGAGGCCGGCCCCGTGCTCGCGCGTTACGACAACTGGAGTTCGGGCACGCCCACGCAGCAGTACGCGGTCTCGCTGCCGTGGAACACGCAGAGCAATCCGCAGACAACCGCGGTCGGCGTCGCGGTGGCCGGCGACTATATCTTCGTGGCCGAGTTGTACACGGCTAAGGTCGATGTCTACGACGCGCGCACAGGTCAGCCGGTCGGCTATATGACGCCGGGCGCGAGCGTGGGCAACACCGGCGGATGGGTGGATGTCTATCTCGGCATCAGCGCGGCGAGACGCGACAACGGCGAGTACGTGATACTGGTTGAAGACGACGCGCGCGCAAAAATCCTGATGTATCGGTGGACGCCTTAATCCGGGTCGTGCCCGCGCCGATCACGAATAGACGGCAACCCGCGATGGGTATATAACAACGTGAAAGGATCGCTCGTTTACCGACGCTTCAAACGGAGAGACGCTTCATCATGACGCAAGACGTAACGCCTACGCCGCCCACGGGCGACCGGCCCAATCTGGAAAACCTCGACGCAGCGCTCAGTCACGTGGATCAACAGGTGTCGTCCGGCAGCATTGCGTCGGGTGCTGCAAAGGGCATTCTGTACAGCCTGATCGAAACGCTGGGCACGTTTGTCGGCGATCCGGATTTGCCCGAACACGCGCGTTCGGGGTATGAAGGGCTGCTTGAAGCTGCGCGGGAACTGCGGGCGAAGCTGGAACACTGAACGGTGGCCGCGCCTTTACGGTCGGGATTAGCGATTAGCGATTAATGCTTGGTCTTTAACGGCTAACCGTTGGCGACAGCGGTCCCTCATGGCGTTTCGGCGCCACGTGCTGGCCAGGTCGCCGTCTGTGATAAAAAGGCGCACTGTTCTCAACATTGCGCCTTTTTCATGTTCTCTGCGTCCGCTACCGCGTTGTTGGCCGTCGGCATTGTCGTCGTGCTGATCACGCCGGGGCCTACAAATACGTTGCTTGCGTCGGCAGGTTTGCGCCAGGGCCTGCAGCGGTCGTTGCCGCTTATCGCCGCTGAACTCGCCGGCTACCTGGTTTCTATTTCCGTCTGGGGACGTTTTCTGGCGCAAGCCGCGCATGCGCTGCCGTGGCTGCCCGCGTTGCTGCGTGTGGCGGCGGGTTTGTACATCGCGTGGCTGGCCGTCGATATGTGGCGCGCGGCCGTCGCGCTACCGGACTCCACGCAGCGCGCGAGCGGCATGCGCACGTTGTTCATTGCGACGCTGCTCAATCCCAAAGCCTTGCTGTTCGCGGGCACCATTTTTCCGGCCGCTGCTTTCGCGCATTGGCCCGCTTATCTCTCGGCCATGCTGATCTTTGCGTGCCTGCTCGTGCCGATTGCGCTCGCGTGGATCGCTTTTGGCGCGGCGCTGGGCAGCGGCAAGCTGCGTTGGCTCGATCCGGCGAAGATTCAGCGCGGCGCGTCGATCCTGCTCGGCGTCTTTTCGCTGTCGCTTGCGTGGTCGGCGTTGCATTGACTGCGCAGGACGGCG
Source organism: Paraburkholderia kirstenboschensis (assembly GCF_904848585.1). Classification (GTDB taxonomy): domain Bacteria; phylum Pseudomonadota; class Gammaproteobacteria; order Burkholderiales; family Burkholderiaceae; genus Paraburkholderia; species Paraburkholderia kirstenboschensis. The sequence goes on along the minus strand of NZ_CAJHCR010000019.1, from coordinate 89,956 downwards.
GCGCGCTTACTCTTCGACGCACTCATTCACGCTCAATGCTTCCTGCCATTCCGGCGCGGCGGACGTGATTTGCAGTTGCGGCGTGCCGTGCCAATCCGCGCACCGTTGCAACGCGCGCCGCAGGTCGCCGGCGAGGCGGGCGCTCGGACGCACGCCCGCTTCCATATGCACGGACTTCAGCTCGAAAATGCCCTGCGCGCGGTGCGCCTTCGCATCGACGCGGCCTACCAGCCGCCCGCGGCTCAGCAGCGGCAGCACGAAGTAACCGTATTTGCGCTTCGCCGCCGGCGTATAGCACTCGATCGCATAGTCGAAGTCGAATAGCGCGGCGGCGCGTTTGCGGTCCCACACCACAGGGTCGAACGGCGAGAGTACCGTCGTCACCGTCGAGGCGAGCTTGCCGCTCGCGGCGTCGTCGAGCATGGGCGCGAGGTCGCGATGCACGAACGTGTCCTGCTTCCAGCCAACCACTTGCACGGGAATCAATTCGCCGCGGTCCGCAAGCGCATGAAGCTCGTCACGATACGGGCGCCGCGGCAGACGGTAATAGTCCGCCACCCAGTCGGCCCGCGCGATGCCGAGGGCCCGGCAAGTGCGGCGCAGCAGTTCATCGGTGACGATATGCGGCGATGGCAGATCGCGTGCGTCGTTCCAGTCCGGCAAGACGCGTTCGGTCACATCGTAGACGCGCTGAAAATTGCGCCGCTCGGCCACCATGAGTTGTCCGATGGCGAAGAGCACTTCCAGATGACGCTTTTCCGGTTTCCAGTCCCACCAGCCGTTGCCCTTGCCCGACTCGCGAGCGAAATCCGCCGAACGTACCGGGCCCGTGGCGCGAATGTGCGCCAGCAGCTTCTCAATGTCGTCGCGATGCTTGTTGTGCCAGTCGGCCGCGTACTTCCAGCCTATGTCGCTCGGGTCCAGCATGCGATGACGCATCAGGCCGTAGTCTTCGATCGGCACGAAACACGCTTCATGCGACCAGTATTCGAACAGCTTGCCTTCGGCGAGATGTTCGTCGAGCCATTGCTGCGCATAGGCGCCGAGCCGGCTGAAGAGCACGACATAAGGGCTGCGCGCGACAACGTGAATCGTGTCGATCTGCAATTGCGCCATGCGGCGGATCGCGTCGAGCACGTCGGCTTTCACGGCCTTGCGGCGCGGCGGTGTCAGCAGACCTTGTGCGGCCAGATGCAGCGTGCGGGCGGCGGAAAGCGGAAGAGTCTTCACGCGGAGGTTGTTCAGTGAGTGACTGCGATGAGAAGGCGCGAGCCTGGCCTGAATCAGCAGACGCTACTGTAGCGTGAATGCAGCGCAGCGGTTGATGCCGGCGCGCTGCGCGTAGAGATGGTGCACGGGACGAAATTCCGGGTGAGCCGTGGATTGGCCGTGGCTGAGCGGGAGGTGGCCGGCAAATGAGCGGCGGTTGGACGAGGGTGTTGGCAAGTGAGCGGCAGGGGAAGCGGCGAATGAGCCGCCTAAAACCGCCTATTGCCGACACCTGAGCGGCCGCGCCAGGACGCGCCACGTCGCCGACACGACAACCAGGGAGGCGCCGCCCGTACTTTTGCCTCCGCGACACGGGCGCTGAAAACCTACCAGCCGCGCTCGTGATGCTTGTCCCAGCCGCGATGACGGCCATGATCGTGATGCCAACGGCGCTCCCGGTAGTAGTCGTCGCGGTAGCCGTAGCCGTAGACGGGCTGGGGTGCATAGACGACCGGAGGCGGGGCGTACATCACGGGTGGCGCGGCGTATATGGGGCCCGGCGTATTGACGAACACGCCGACGTCGACGCGAGCAGAAGCGGCAGTCGATGCGCAGGCGGCGACAAGTCCGAAGGCGGCGAAGAAGATCGCGCGTTTGTTCATGCTTCTCTCCTGTGTCCCAGCAAGACGATTGCTGTTTCCAACGATCGGCCATTCACTGTCGAATGGCTGACGTGGATCTTACGAGACAGAAAGAAAAGCAGGTGCAACGAGTTGAAGGCGTGTGTAACAGAGCATTACCCGACAGCTTGGTTGGTAGCTTGGTTGGTAGCTTGGTTGGCAGTTTGGCTATGGGCCGCCGTGTCGATGCGGCGGCCCTCGCCGAAGCCCAAGCCCAAGCCCAAGCCCAAGCCCAAGCCCAAGCCCAAGCCCAAGCCCAAGCTCAAGCCACCGATGCGACCGCTTCGTCCGCTGAAACCGCCAGTATCTGGTGAATTTGCGCGACCACTGCCGCGCCTTCGCCGACCGCCGCCGCCACGCGCTTCGTCGAGCCCGCGCGCGCGTCGCCGATCGCGTATACGCCTTTAACGGTCGTTGCGAGATCGCATGCCGACGCGCCGTCCGCACTGGTGCCCGTCAGCACGAAGCCCTTTTCGTCGAGTTCGACGCCGCAAGTGCGCAGCCAGTCGGTGTTCGGGTCCGCCCCGGTGAAGAGGAACAGATGCCGCGTGTCGATGTGGTCGGTGCCATCGGGCAAGGGCTTTTTCAGAGCGACCGACGCAAGCCCGCTTTCGTCCGCGACGAGCTGGCCGATCTCCGAATTCGGATGCACGACGACGTTCGGCAGCGAGCGGATGCGGTCGATCAGATAGCGCGACATAGTGGCTTCGAAGCCGCTACGCCGGATCAGCACGTGGACCTTCGCTGCATGCGTCGCCAGATAGACGATCGCCTGGCCGGCCGAATTGCCGCCGCCCACGAGCACGACTTCCTGCCGTTTGCACAGCTTCGCCTCGACGGGCGACGCCCAGTAGTAGACGCCTCGTCCGTCGAAACGGTCGAGCCCTTCGAGCGCGGGGCGCCGGTACACTGCACCGCTCGCGATCACGATCGTGCGCGCGCTGATATGACCGCCGCACTTCAGTTCGAGCCGGTACGGCGCCTCGCCGCAATGCAGCGCCTTTACGTGGACCGGAATCGCCACGTGCGCGCCGAATTTCTGCGCCTGCACGAACGCGCGTCCGGCCAACGCCTGACCCGAAATGCCGGTCGGAAAACCGAGGTAGTTTTCGATTCGGGAGCTCGCACCGGCCTGGCCGCCCGGCGCGCGGCTATCGAGCACGATCACCGAGAGTCCTTCGGACGCCGCATACACGGCGGTGGCGAGCCCGGCCGGTCCCGCGCCCACGATCGCGACGTCATAGACCAGCGAGGCGTCCAGATCGGGCAGCAAGCCGAGCGAGGTCGCCAGTTCCGGCATGCTCGGATGACGCAGCACCGAGCCGTCCGGACAGATGACGAGCGGCATGTCTTCCTGCTGCGCGCCGAATTGCTCGACGAGACGCAACGCGTCCTCGTCGCATTCGTCGATCGTGGAATGCGGATGACCGTTGCGCGACAGAAAGCCTTGCAACATCACGAGGCGCGCGTCGGTGCTGCTGCCGATCAGGATCGGCCCGCCCGCGCCTTTTTCGATCAGCGACACGCGCCGCAGAATCAGCGCGCGCATGATGCGCTCGCCCAGTTCGGCTTCTGCCACGAGCAGTGCGCGCAGTTTTTCCGGCGGAATCAGCAACGCTCGCACCGGGCTAAGCGCCATGCCGTTGACGAGCGCGTGGCGTCCCGACAATTGACCGACTTCGGCGAGGAAGTGCCCCGGCCCGTGTTCGCCGATCACGACTTCACGGCCAATGCCGTCGCGTTGATAAATCTTCACGCGCCCTTCGAGCAGCACGAACATGCCAGGACCGGTGTGGCCGGTCTCGAACAGCAGTTCGCCCGCTTCCCAGTGGCTCGGTTCGCCGAACCGGCGCACGCGATCAATCTCCGCCGCGGTGAGCGCGGGGAACATCTGATGCATGCGCGTGGACAGATTCGAAAACGGCGCGTCGGCGACTACCGCTTCGGATTGTACTTCGGGTTCTGAAACGGAAAGCATTGAGCCGCTCCTTCGGTGTTCATTGATTGACTGAACGAAGGCGCAACGGCGCGCGCGCGAAAGCGCGCAAGCGGATGCGCCGCGGCGTTAAACCGCTTTCGGCGCGATGTGCTCGACCGAGGCCTCAGGCGGCGGCATGCCGGGCAAAGCCTCGACGGGCCTGCCGGAGTCGCGCCAGGCTTCCATGCCGCCGCGCAACGGCAGCACGTCGTTAAAGCCTGCTTCGTTCAACTGCTTGGCCATCCATGCGGCCGAAATTTCATTGGGACACGAACAGTAAATCACCAGCTTCTGGTCGCGCGGATACGTGGCGACGATCTGATCGAGTTGCCGCTCGTCGGCGAATTGCGAGCCCGGAATCACAAACGGATCGAGCTTGCGCTTCTCGTGCGAACGGATGTCGAACAGCACCGGCGTCTGGCCCGCTGCGACCAGCGTGGCGAGCTCCTCGACTTCTATGCGAGCGGACGCGAGCTTGTTGATCAACTGACGACGGCGAATCCAGCGATACGCCGCATACAACAGCAGCAGCCCGACGGCAACGGCACCCGCCGTGCGGCCGAGGCGCCCCGCGGCGGCGAACACCATGTCGATCTGACGCGCGAACAACGCGCCGACGATAAGCCCCGTGCCCGACCACAGTGCGGCACCGATGCTGTCGTAGGTGAGAAACGTGCGATAACGCGTGCCCATTGCGCCCGCCATCGGAATAGACACGATCGACAGGCCGGGAACGAACTTGGCGACGGCCAGCACGCGCACGCCCCAACGCCCGAAGAACCGCTCGGTTTTCTTAACGCACGTGTCACGCGACAGCGACAGACGGCAGATGGTTTTCAGTGTGTTGCCGCCGTACAAACGGCCCGCCAGATACCACGCGCTGTCGCCGATCAGCGTCGCGAATATGGACAGCACGAGTACCGGCAGCAGTTGCGTGCCGACCGAGCCGGGATGCATGGCGGCCATTGCGCCGAACAACACGAGCGACGGCATGGCCGGTACCGGCAGGCCGATAGAGGCCGCCAGCACGTTGGCAAAAATGAGCGCCGGTCCGTATTGCTCGACGAGATCATGTAGCATCGACTTACATCCGCGGCCTTTTCAGGCACGGCGCGCAGTAGGGAAGCAAAGGAGAATGGAGCGATTATGGACCATTTTCAAGGCGTGCAAAGCCCTTGAAATACCCCGGTTATTCGGGGGTTGGAAGCGTTACCGCCGCACCCTTGGTCCGCGAGCCGTGCGCGCTGCAAATATGAACTCAGCGCGACCCGCACAAAATGAAAGACGATTGAAGCTCGCGCAGCCTGAAACGAGGTGGCGCGCGAAGATTCCGGTAACGGTGCGCGGCACCTGCAGTGCTGCGCACTCTGCTGCTCACGCGGCGATCACGCCAATGCGCTGCGCCGCGCGATTGCGTTATTGACGATGATTGTGCTGCTCGCCCGGCAACTCGGCGCCGTGCGCGCGAATGGCCGCAATCAGCTCGGCCGGCGTGATTTCATAGCGTACTTCCCGATGTATGCCGGGCTTGCGCTCATCGACCTCGACCAGAAGGATGCCTTTGCCGTCTTCTGTCGACTCGAGGCGCAGCGAACGCAGTTCGCGCCCGGTTGCGTCGTCGTATTCGGTGAGCAGGGCCATAGACCCGGAGGACCCGGTAGTGCGCATCGAAGTTGTCCTTAATCCGTTGTTGATCGAACCATTGTACGGGCAGCATGACGCGCCGTCTGTCGCGCAATGTTCACGCTTGGGTTATTGACCAATGCGCGCGCCTGCTTGCCAGAACGCCGCGGTGCGCCTGAGCCCGCGGGCCGCGAGCCGGGTACATCAGTGGCGTTCAGCTATGACAATGAGTTTAACGCGACTCGTCCCGATGACGGTTGCATTTTTCGTGCCCCGTGGCGGTGCAGTTCTTCTTCGAGACTGTCATGCTGGTGACGCGCGGCATGGTTAGGCAACGCGAGAGTGGACGCACAGACCATCGGCAAAAACGCCCGAAGCAATGCTCGATACGATGCGCTCGCCATGCCGCATGCAATGCCCTGCCGGTGGCCCCGCTACAACGGCCCGTTGCGGGTTTCGCGCATGCGCTCCAGTTCCAGCATCTCCGAGGCGCGCAGCGGCGCGTCGCCGTCGAGAAAAAACTCGTCGAGTTGTGGCGGCGCCGCGGCGGTGCCGCTCAACATCGCATGAACTTGTCCGCGATGATGGATCTGATGCACGAAGAGATGAGGCAGCACGCGGCCGATGCTCTCCCGTTGAATGCCAACTGACGCACCGCGGTCGATCTCCACCTCGCGGTGCAAATCGGTGCCCGTCAGCGACTCGCAAAAGGCCAGCAGGTCGCGATCGCTTTGCGCCTGGGCATCCCATAGTTGCGTCGCGCGTGGATAGGGCAGTTCGTCGTCGAAAATCGTGAGGCCCTGGCCGCCGCCGATCAGCGCGTCGTAGTAGTACCGGTCAACCAGCAAGATGTGATTCAACGTGAGTTGCAACGAAGGAAAGAAGCTCACCCTGCGCGCGGCGAATGCTTCGTCGGTCAAGCTCAGGCACGCGCGGTAGAGGCGCAGGTTCGACCATGCGTTGTTGCGCGCCATGGCAGTTAAATGCAAAGACAACGGATCGTGCGAAGCGGCGCCTCGCGAGTTGGAATCGATCATCTGTGCCTCCGTCGAAACCAAGCGGCATAAATCTGCGAGCAAGAAGGCGCGCATCGATGCGCCGCGCTCCAACAGCATAGATCGCGCGAAAAAAAACGGCCCGTCTGTTTGAGACGGGCCGCTGAACGCCGTTGTTACTCGGGTCAGTCTGTCCATACATCCATTGGGCAGCGACGCTTGCATGGTGAGGCGTCAATATCTCGCTGTCGAGGTAGGAGTAATGCCGATCTATCGGATCAATGCGGGATCAACGCGGGATCAACGCGGGATCAACGCGGGATCAACGCGGGATCAATGCGGGTTCGATCCGGCATCAATGGGCAACCAACGCCGCCTCGTCATGCTCCGCATCGTGAGCATCGCGCTGCGCATGCTGAAGCGTCACTGTAGATGCTGGCTCGTGCGCGGCATTGGCTGGCACGCGTTGACGCGTGCCAGCAACAACGCGCGATGCAGGCGCCGTATCCGCAACGGTGAAGAGACGCACTGCCTCGCTCAGCACATCGGCCTGCGCGGCGAGACGCTGTGCCGTGGCCGCCGCCTGCTCGACGAGCGCGGCGTTCTGCTGGGTCGCGCCATCGAGATGCGAAACGGCCTGGTTGACCTGGCGAATGCCCTCGGCCTGTTCGCTGCTCGCGTTCGCCACTTCCACGATGATCGACGACACCCGCTCGACCGCTTCGTCGATTGCGCGCATTTGAGACGTGGTGCGCGCAACCAGGTCGGTGCCCGCCGCGACTTCCGCCGCGCTTGCCTCGACCACGGACTTGATTTCCTTCGACGACGCTGCGCAACGTTGCGCGAGCATTCGCACCTCGCTCGCGACCACCGCGAAGGAGCGGCCTGCTTCGCCCGCGCGCGCCGCTTCGACGGCGGCGTTCAGCGCCAGAATGTTGGTCTGAAAAGCGATGCCGTCGATCACACCGTTAATGTCGGCGATACGCCGCGATGCGGCCGTGATGCCCGCCATGGTCTGCTCGACCTGGCCTGCGATCTTGCCGCCTTCGGCCGCAGCGGCCTGCGCGTCTTTCGCGAGGTCGAGCGCGCGCACGCTGGCGTCGGCGTTCGCTTGCACGGTGGTGGTCAGCTCTTCCATCGTGGCGGCGGTTTCTTCGAGCGAGGCGGCCTGCAGTTCCGTACGGCGAGCGAGGTCCACGTTGCCGCTCGAAATCTCCCGTGCGTTATCGAGCATGCCGTTGATCTGCTCGCGCACGTCATAGACGATCGCGGCCAGGTTGGCCTTCAACTGATTCAATGCTTGCAGCACATCGCCCAGGTCGTCGTGACGCGCGACCTCCAGATCGACGGTCAGATCGCCCGCGGCGAGCCGGGTCGCAAAGCCGCGCATGTCGCGCACCGGCGCAGCCACATGCCGCGCCAGCAGACGCCATGAAACGAGACTGACGGCACTGGCCACGCCGAACGCGATCCAGAACGGCGTGGGCGGCGTGCCTTGCCATGCCGCGAGGCCGGCCGCAGCAAGTGCGAGCGGCGTGAGCGCATAGCCGGCCGCGGCGCGTGTCGCCACGGGCAGACGCGTCAGCGCTTGCAGCCGGCCAGGCAATCCTGTGCGCACGACCACGCCGCGACGCAGCTTCACCCCACGCGCCTCGCCCGCGCGCATGCGGGAGTACAACGCTTCGGCAGCGCGCGCGGCGTCGCGCGCCGGCTTCACACGCACACTGAGATAGCCCACCACGGCGCCTTTTTTGACCACCGGCGTGACGTTCGCATGGACCCAATAGTGGTCGCCGTTCTTGCGGCGGTTCTTGACGAGCGCAGTCCACGGACGTCCATCGCGAATCGTTGCCCACATGTCTGCGAACGCTTCGCGCGGCATGTCCGGGTGGCGGATCAGATTGTGCGGCTGGCCGACGAGCTCTTCATGTGTATAGCCCGACACGGCGATGAAAGCCGGGTTGCAATATTCGATGCGGCCGGTCAGGTCGGTCGCGGAAACAAGCATTTGCGACGAGGGGAATTCGTACTCTTGCCCGGTGACAGGCTGGTTATTGCGCATGACTTTCCTTGCTGATGCTCACCCCGCACAGTGCGCGGTCTTACATTGTTGCAAGGAATATCGGCATGAAGTCCGGGTGCCTTGAGGGTTTCCCACTAATCCACTCAGGTTTATGCCCCATGACGCCGTTAATGCAGTGTTCGGGAACGCCTTGGCAGCGGGTCGCGTTAAAGGTGCCGGATGCATCGCGCGACACCGTCAAAGCGACTACACTGCGCCGATATAGGCCAGCAGACGCAGTTCGCCAAAGATCGCAGTGGTCTGCCTGCGCGAACCGCACGCACGTGATCCGATGCAGAAAATCCTTGATCGTACTCAAGAGTCACTCGGGCAGGCATTCGCGTCGCTCGCGAAGACGGCGAAGCGCCAGCAGCGGGTATATCTGGCGACAATCGGCTCATTGATGCTGATGGTGGCTGTTTTTGCGCTGGTAATCGCGGTCGTGGCGGCGTTCAAGCAGCTGGAATATCGCCGCACGTTCACGTCGCAGAATGCAACCGACCTGTCGCTGCTGCTGCATCGAGAAGAGTCATTCCTGCGGCGCGCCGAATTTACCCTCGACTATTACTACGGCGCCACTGACGTGCGACGCGCGCCCGAGGCGGTGGAGCAGTCGATCGCGCAGACGGGCGCGGCGCGCGGCAAGGTGGATAGAGTCGACGCGGAGTTCGACATCGTCATTGGGCAGTCCGCTCGCGCCGCGTGGGGCACGCAACTCGGCGACAAACTGGGGCGGCTTTACGAATCGGCGCAATCCACCCTCGTCACGCAGCAGGCGTTCGAACTCGAACAGAGGGCGACGCTGATCGGCGTCGATGAAGACTACGCCGTGATTCTGCCTTCGCTGCCGGGTTCCGCGACCGGTCCGAACAGCGGGGCGGCGCGCTCCGCCACGTCGGCTCAGCAAGCGGCGCTCGCCGGTGTGCTGAGGGAGACGATCGAGCGCGAACTGCAGTCGCAAACGGGCAAGCGCGTGCCGGGCAAGGGTGAGCGCCTGTGGGTCGGACCATATCGCGATCCCCTGCAAAACACGCCGGTGATCTCGGCGGTAAGCGCGTATTACGAGGGCGACAAGCCTGTCACGCTGATCAGCGCGAGCATTCCGCTCACTGTGCTCGCCGCGCGCATCGCGCCGCCCGGCAGCGCGGGCGCGACATTGCTCATGGCACCCGATCGCCGCATTCTCGTGTCTTCCGCTGCACTCGACGCGCAAACCGGCGCGATGCTGCAACACGCAGTGGCCACGACTCCGCCTCACGTCTTTCACTATGACCGCGAAGGCGCGATCTTTTACGAGCCGCTCATGCCGGGCTTCGGCTCGCTCGTCGGCTACGTGCCTTGGGGCGGGTTGGCCGCGGCGCTGGGCTGGCAACTTGCCGTAATCGGCAGCCTTGCGTTAGTGGTCATGCTGGCCATTGCGTTGACCGCGCGTTTGTTCGGTCTGCGGCTCTTGCGCAACGCGTTTGCCGAGACTTCGCACGCGCTGGAAAGCGATACCCTCAACCACATTCTGGTAAGCGCGACGCCGATCGGACTGTGCATCGTGCGGCGAAGCGACTATTCGATATTGACGGCGAACGCGCTCGCCACCGAACTGCTGCAAATCGAGCCCGGTACAAGGCGGCTGCCCCCGCATATCGCCGCCGAGTTTCTCGCTCAGGCACCGGAGCAAGCTTCGGCCGCCGCGTTCGCACGGATTGCCGCTTTTGTCGCGCCGGCGCAGCCGCCATCTCAGCCTGCGGCTCCAATGCCCGCGAATGCGCAGGCAGCCGCGGCGCCAGAATCCGGCGCTGCGCCTGCGCAATTCCTGCAATTCACCTACGCGCCCGCTCGTTATGCAGGCGACAACGTGTTGTTCTGCGCGATTCTCGATGTGACGGCGCAGCACGCGCTCGAACAACAGTTGCGGCACGCGCAACAGGCGTCTGAAGCGATGATGCGCGCACGCACCAACTTCTTTGCCGCGATGAGCCACGAGATTCGCACGCCTCTGAATGCGCTGCTCGGCAATCTCGAACTCTTCGCGCGCACGCCGGGGCTCGAAGTGCATGCGCAGCGGCTCGCCGCGCTGAATGTGGCGGGCGATGCGCTGCGCCGCGTCGTCAACGATATTCTCGACTTTTCCAAGATCGATGCCGGCGAAATGCTTCTGGTGCGCGAACCGTTTCCTCTGCTCGATACGTTCGAGAGCATTGCGCTTTCCTATGCGGCTATGGCGGGCGATCGCCCTATCCGTTTCTATTCATTGCCTTCGCCGGCGCTCGACCGGACGGTTGTCGGCGACCGCATGCGGATCGCGCAGGTCATCAACAATCTGTTGAGCAACGCGTTCAAGTTCACGTCAAGCGGCAAGATCATGCTGCAAGCTGACCTTATCGACGATGCGCAAGGCCGCCCGGTCCTCAATTGCCGCGTCTCGGATTCCGGGCCGGGCATGAGCCAGGAGCTGGTCACGCGGCTTTTCAAGCCGTTCGTGCAAGGCGAGGCCGGTGCGTCGCGCGGCGCGGAAAGTACCGGTCTCGGACTCGTGATCTGTGCGCGCCTCTGTCAGTTGATGGGCGGCACGATTTCAGCCGAGAGCGTGGTGGGCGTCGGCAGTGTATTCAATGTCTCGATTCCGCTCGCCGCCCCGCCGGATGAGAAGCCGGCGCCCGTGGTGGAAAAGCGCGGAATGCTGCTCGCGCTGTGTCAGGATTCCCAGGTCGCCGCACTGCTGGGCCGCTGGCTCGAGCACTTTGGCTGGAGCGCGCATGTGGTACCTGCGCTCGCTGGCGCGCGGGCGTGGCTGCAAGCGAACCGCCCAAAGGCGCTGATCGTTTCGGGCGCATACGACCTGGATGTCATTGCCTCGCTGCGAGCGTTGCAGCCGGTGCCTGCTGTCTGGGTGACGCGAGCGGGCCCGCGACTACCGCAAACGCGCGGGGACGGCGTGTTCGAAGTGACGGAATTCAGCGGAACTGCAGTCCGGGCTGCCATCGAGTTGGCAATCGATGGCACACCCGTCGCGGCGGCCTCCGAGGTACCCGCGACCCCGGCACGCGCCGGCTCGACGACAGCGTCCGCGGCGGTGCCTTTGCTGACGACGCTGCCGGCGTTGCAAGGCCTCACCATCCTCGTCGCCGAAGACAATCCGCTGATTCAAACCTTGATCGCGGAACAGCTTGCCACGCTCGGATGCGCGCCGAGCATCGCCGGTGACGGCAAACAGGCGCTCGGCTTGTTTGAACGGACGCGTTTCGACGTCGTACTGACCGACATCCACATGCCGGCCATGGACGGCTACGAGTTCCTCGCCGCGCTGCGCAAGCTGGACGCCGACGTGCCGGTGCTTGCCTTCAGCGCGGTGGCCGAAAATCAGGAAGCGCAAAGCTGGCATGAGCAGGGTTTCAGCGGCTACGTGTCGAAGCCCGCTTCGTTGGGCGAACTTCAGGCTTCCTTGCTCGCGGTAGCGCCTGCCGCGCAGGAGAGGGCCGCACCGGCTGCCGCTCCTGCGTCCGTTGTGCCAACAGAGGCCGCACTCGCCGCAGACGAGAAAGCGCGTTATACCGCCATGCTCAAGGAGCACTTGAAAAACGATCTGCCGCGGCTACTCGCCATCGTCGATGAAGAAGACCGGCAGGCGTTAGCCGGCTGGGCGCATAGCGCGAGCGGCGCGTTCGTGATCGTGCAGGAGCCGAGGTTCGTCGAAGAATGCAGGCAGTTGCAGCGGCTGTGCAACGACAGTGAAAGCTGGACGACCGAAATGGACGAGCGCGCCGTGTCGTTGCACGAGGCTCTGTGCGATCACTACGGCGTCGACGAAGCGTCCACGCATTGACCGTGCGCACCGTTGCGGATTAGCCGGGCCGTCGTGCGATGAAGTCGATTTCCACCAACGCGTCGCGCGCCAAAGCGGTCACGCCGATGCAGGTTCGCGCCGGCAGCGCGTCGGCGGGAAAGTACACGCGGTAAATTTCGTTCATCGCGGCGTAGTCGCGCTTGAACTCGGTCAGGAAAATGCGTGCGGCGACCACGTGTTGCAAGCCGAGATCGAGACCCTTCAGAACCAGCACGAGGTTGTCCATCACGCGTCTGGTTTGCGCGACTACGCCTTCGGGAAGCGGTGCGGCGTCGTCGGTGGGCGAGGTCGGCATCTGGCCCGTGAGGAAAACCCAGCCGTCGGCTTCAGTGGCGTGGGAAAACGGGCCGACCGGCGTAGGGGCGCCGGGGATCATCCAGAATGCGGGGGTTGAACTCATGGGGGGCGCCGGTCGTGGCTTCGAGTGTCGGGCTGACAAGATAACCGATCAAAACTCACGATGCCGGCGAGGCGGCCGGCATCGTCCCCTGCAAGCTCGCGCTTAAACGAGCCCGGTCGTGTAATAAACGGCGATCACGAAGAATACAGCCAGCGTCTTGATTACCGTCACCGCGAAGATGTCGCGATAGGACTGACGGTGCGTCAATCCGGTCACCGCGAGCAGCGTGATGACCGCGCCGTTGTGCGGCAGCGTGTCCATGCCGCCGCTTGCCATTGCGACCACGCGGTGCAGCACTTCCATCGGAATATGCGCGGCCTCCGCGCCCTTGATGAACACGTCCGACATGGCCGCGAGCGCGATGCTCATGCCGCCGGACGCAGAGCCCGTAATGCCCGCCAGCGAACTGACCGACACGGCTGCATTGACGAGCGGGTTCGGAATGCTTTTCAGCGCGTCGCTGACCACGAGGAAGCCGGGCAATGCGGCAATGACACCGCCGAAGCCATACTCGGAAGCCGTGTTCAGCGACGCCAGCAGCGCGCCCGCCACCGCGGCCTTGGTGCCGATCGCAAAGCGCTCGCGCACCCGGCCAAACGCCGTCAGCACGACCATGACGATGCCGAGCAGCAGCGCGCCTTCGACAGCCCAGATCGCTACGACCGTCTTGATCGTCGTGGTGACCGGCGTGTGAACGCCCGGCAGGATATCCGGCGCGACGGTGTACGAAGTGCCGTACGCCGTGGGAATCCAGCGAGTCAGCACGAAGTTCGCGACGCCGACCAGCACCAGCGGCGCGACTGCGAGCAACGGATGCGGCAGCTGCTTCGACTCGACGCGCTCCGGCTCATTGACGAGTTCCGTGCCATAGCCTTCGCCGGTTGCCATCGCGGCGCGGCGGCGCCATTCGAGATAGCTCAGGCCGACCACGATAATGAACAGCGAACCAATCACGCCGAGCGCGGGTGCGGCCCACGAGGTCGTCTTGAAGAACGTCGTCGGAATGATGTTCTGGATTTGCGGCGTGCCCGGCAGCGAATCCATCGTGAACGAGAACGCGCCCAGTGCGATGGCACCAGGCATCAGGCGCTTCGGAATATTGCTCTGGCGATACAGCTCGGCGGCGAACGGATAGACCGCGAACACCACCACGAACAGCGACACGCCGCCGTAGGTAAGCAGTGCGCACACAGCGACGATCACGGCGTTCGCGCGCGAGCGGCCAATGTAGCGAATCGCGGCGGCCACGATCGACTCCGAGAAACCGGACAGTTCGATGACCTTGCCGAACACGGCGCCCAACAGGAATACAGGGAAGTAGAGCTTGACGAAGCCGACCATCTTCTCCATGAAGATGCCGGTGAAAACCGGTGCGACGGCGGCCGGATCGACCAGAAGGACAGCGCCGAGTGCGGCGATCGGGGCGAACAGAATAACGCTGTAGCCGCGATACGCGGCGAACATCAGAAACGCCAGCGCGGCAAGTACGATGACAAAGGACATTGAGTCTCCAGAAGCTTGGTTTGTTCTACGTTTACGCCGTCTCAGCTAGCCACGGCATGGCGCCCGCGAACGCAGGTTCCGTGCCATGCGGCCGACAACGGCTCGCGCGCTGATGCGCCGGGCCAAAGCGGACAAAACCAGGAGACGTGTCGCCGCAGATTGTACCTAAACGTCTCCAAACGGGGACACGAATCGCACCACAGACACCGGCGTCACGGCCCGAACCTTTGCAGTGCAGGCTTGTCGGCGATCTCTCGATTGAGATAAGCTTGTCCACGAATTGAGACAAGCGACAAGTACAACGATAGCCGGAGACAGCGACAACATGATGAACGACTGGGCGGGGCTTCCCGCCACCTACAGCGACGTCCTGCGCCGCGCAATGGAATCGCTCTTCCGCACTTTCGAGAACTTCAGCGAAGGCACGTTCATTGTCGACGCCGAAGCGCGCGTCGTCTGGATCAACAAGCGTTATGCGGCGCGGTTCGGCTTTGCGGATCCCGAGCAGGCGATCGGCCGAGATTGCGAAGCGGTGATTCCAAACAGCCTGATGCGCGAAGTCGTCAAGACGGGCAAGCCCATTTTGCTCGACATTCTGGAAACGGATCGCGAGCCGCTCGTGGTCACGCGTCTGCCGCTGAAAGACGACGCAGGCGAAACCGTAGGCGCCGTCGGTTTCGCGCTGTTTGACGAACTGAAGGCGCTCACGCCGCTTTTTTCGCACTATTCGCGCGTGCAGGAAGAATTGATCGCGACGCGCCAGTCGCTTGCGCAGGCGCGCCGGGCCAAGTACACATTTGGCAGTTTTGTGGGCACGAGCGCGGCCAGTCTGGAAGTCAAGCGCCAGGCTCGCCGTGCGGCGCAACTCGAATCGCCGGTTCTTTTGCTGGGCGAGACCGGCACCGGCAAGGAACTGCTCGCACATGCGATCCACGGTGGCTCGGCGCGCGCGAACCAGCCGCTCGTGACGGTGAACGTGGCGGCGATTCCGGACACGTTGCTCGAGGTCGAGTTCTTCGGCGCGGCGCCCGGCGCGTACACCGGCGCGGATCGCAAGGGCCGCGTCGGCAAGTTCGAACTGGCGAACGGCGGCACGCTTTTCCTCGACGAAATCGGCGATATGCCGCTGCCCTTGCAGGGCAAGCTGCTGCGAGTATTGCAGGACAAGGAGTTCGAGCCGCTCGGTTCAAACCGGATCGTGCGCGCCGACGTGCGGATCATCGCGGCGACCTCCGCCGATTTGCCCGCGCTCGTGGCGGCGGGACGTTTCCGCGCGGACCTGTTCTATCGCCTGAACGTATTGACGATCCACGCACCGCCCTTGCGCGAGCGCGCTTCCGACATCGAAGCGCTCGCATACGCAATGCTCGAGGACCTGTCGACGCAGGCGCGCGGCGGCAGTCACTACGAGTTGCAGGACGACGCATTGCGCCTGCTGTGCGCCTACGCATGGCCGGGCAACGTGCGCGAGTTGCGCAATACGCTTGAGCGGGCCGTGATGCTGTCCGACAGCGAACGGATCGACGCACGTGCGCTCGCGCCGTTCGTCGGTTCGGGACAGAGCGGCGGGCTCAGCGCGATACAGCGCGTGCCGGACGCCCAGCCGCCGGCTGATGGCGAAGCGGGAAATGCGGCGACGGGACCGTCGTCGTGGAACGAGGCAATGGCGGCGTTCGAGAAGCGTTTTCTCAGCGATGCATTGCGCGCCAACGGCGGGCGTGTGATCGACGCCGCCGCGCAGATCGGCATGGGGCGCGCAACGCTATACAAAAAGATTGCGGCGCACGGCATCGAGATTTGACGACGTCGGCCGTCACTGGGTCACGCAGCGCAATTGGCGCGTGGCACAATCGCGTGATCCAAAAACAAGACGTGATCGGGGTTTCACATGAACCGCAGCTTCTCATTCTTCGCGCACCGTGCCTGCATGATGCTGGCCGTCGCAGCGAGCACGGCACTGGGTGGTTGCAGCAGCAGCGCGCCGCTGTTTTTGCCGGACGGCCGCGCCACCACACTCGTTGAATGTCCGGCGGGCTCCGACTCCTGCGCGCAGCAGGCTGCCGCAAGCTGCGGCGGCGCATTCGACACGGTTCGCCAGTCCACGAACAATGGAACGCTCAACCTGATCTACGCCTGCCGCGCAAAGTGACAGCTTCGCGGCCGCGCTATTGCGGGTGCGGCCCGGCAGTGTTCGACAGCCTTCGGTCCGCAATTTCTGCACGGGCTGTGTAGCCCAATTCGCACGCCGGTCGCGCATAATTCCCTGCTCAAATGCATTCCGCCTTCAAGCGGCTAACTATTACGCGCAGGGCGCTTTTTCAAAAGTGCACGACCGTCATAAATATATGCGTCTAATGCCTGAAGGCGAAACGCATGTCCATGCGTCACGCATATTAATTGGCGATGTTGGTTTTTATTCTTAATGGATCGACATCCATAAAAACTCACGGTATTTTTTTGCACTGAAGCGAAGTCAGTGCGCCAGGTAACGGAACGTGAAATCCCGCGGCAGTATTCTGTTTTCAGAGGTTCGCCAGCGCATGCGACCAGCAGCTTTTGCCGAATGAAGAGACCGCAAGGCAGAAGCGAGGAAGAAGTTGCCGACTAACGGAAATCGACGTTAGGAACGGAACAGTTGTGCTTTTCATTGCGTTTCGAATTAAGTCAACGAGTATCCCGGGGAAAAGAATGAATCATCACCAACTCGAAAAAGACATCCAACATCTCGAGCACGTCATTTCGCACATTTCCGCCGAAGACCGCATACCGCTGTCGTATTGGCGTAATCGCATCGATTCGGTTTCCGGCTCGGTTCGCATGCCGACACAGGCCAACCGCATCAAACGACTTAATGCCGCACTCGCGGCGTTGGAGGAGCGCCAGAAAGCCTGACCCGCACTGTGCGCTCTAAACTCGCTGCCACCTCGTAATCTTCAATCGACGACGCTTAAGCCAGGACACACCATCGACATGCAACCAGCTGGATTTTCGTCAGCCCGGCTGACAGCCCTGACGAGCACCTTGCAGGGTTACGTGGAACGGGGCGATGTAGCCGGTGTGGTGGCGCTAGTCTGGCGCCGCGGTGAAACCGGCTACTTCGAGGCCCTCGGTCTGCGCGACGAAGCCGCGCAACTGCCTATGGAACGCGACACGCTGTTCCGCATTGCGTCGATGACCAAGCCAGTGACGAGCGCCGCCATTCTCATGCTGATCGAAGAGGATAAGCTCGCGCTCGACGCGCCCATCGCGCAGTGGTTGCCTGAGCTGTTGGCGCCGCGCGTGTTGCGCGATCCCGGCGGCCCGCTCGATGAGACCGATCCTGTGCGTACGCCGCTTACCGTGCTGGATCTCTTGACGCATCGCGCGGGCTTCGCTTACCACTTCACCGCGACCGGCCCGTTGGCACAATCCTACGCGGCGGCGTTCAACGGCGTCGATGGACACGGCGACGCGAACGCGTGGCTCGCGCGCATTGCCCAATTGCCGCTGATGTTTCAGCCCGGCTCGCGCTGGCACTACGGCATCGCCACCGATGTGCTCGGCGCGCTGATCGCGAGAGTGAGCGGCATGCCGCTGGGGGAGTTCTTCCGCACGCGCATTTTCGAGCCGCTGGGCATGCGCGACACCGCGTTCTGGGTGCCCAAGCCGCAGCTTGCGCGCCTCGCTACCGCATACGGCGTCGATCCGGAGACGCGGCGGCGCGTGGTCGAAGATCATGCGTCGGCGAGCCGCTGGGCGAATCCGGCGCGCTTTCAGAGCGGCGGTGGCGGGCTCGTCTCCACCGCTCAGGACTATCTGCAGTTCGCGCAGCTGCTTTTGCGGCGTGGACGTGTCGGCGACGTGCGCTTGCTGTCGCATCGCTCGGTCGATCTGATGCGCTCGAATTTTCTGACTCGCGATCAACGCCGACTCCCGGCGTTCGGTCATGTGATGTGGGCGGGCCAAGGGTTCGGCCTCGGCTTGTCGATCGTCGACGATCCGGCGCAGCAACTGCCGCAAGGCTATCGTTCAACCGGCTCTTTCGGCTGGCCCGGCGCTTTTGGCACAAGCTGGTTCGCCGATCCGGTCGAGGACCTGATCGGCATCATGCTGATCCAGCGCCGTTCGATCGAGCCGTTTCCCATGGCAATCGACTTCGAGCGCCGCGTGTACGATGCAATTGACGATTGAGTGCGCGTGCTTCGGCGATGAGCGACCGCACTTTTAGCGCCGGACAATGAAGGGCTCTCTATCCGGCGCATTATTTGTCTGATAGCGTCCGCACTTCGGTTCGCCACAATCAACGGGAGCATTCGCGATGGCCTCATACAAGCAGTTGACCGCTCAGCTCGAGAAGCTTCACAAGGAAGTTGCGGCGGCTCGCGACAAGGAGGTCGCGCAAGCGATCGCCGACATCAAACAGAAGATCGCCGAGTACGACCTGACCGCCGAGGAGCTCGGTTTCGCGAACACACGCACCGTGGCGCGCAAAGCCCCATCGGTCGCGAAGTATCGCAACCCGAAAACCGGCGAGACCTGGAGCGGCCGCGGGCGCTCGCCTGCCTGGCTCGCGGGCAAGAATCGCGACCGCTTTCTGATCGAAGTGTAGGGTGGCGTCGCGGTGCGATTCACGGGCGTCGTGTAGTTCGCATCGCTGAAGTGATGTTGCGTCCGCTCTTTTCTGCACCGCTACCAGGTCCCGAAAACGCTCACCTTTAGATTGAATCTGGAATCCGCACAGTGGACCGGGACCTGCGGTCTACATACTTCGGCTTTGTTTCGGTGAGCCTGGTTTCTTCGCCACGCGCACCGGACCCGAGGTGAGTGCCATGAAGGGGTGGCGCCTCACCGACATGTCCAAAACCCGCGCTGGCCTTTGCTGGCGGGCGTTCCCAGGCTGTACGAAGAATCGTTCACGGCTACACGAACGTGGCTCTGCGTTCGTTCGGGAGACGACGGTGCGCAACCAACGCCGCGTCGTTGGTGCAAGAAGCTCTTCGCACGTGCTCACCTTTCGCCGTTCTGCACGGCGCGACATCGCAAGTCCCGAAAACCCTCACCTTTGCGTGCGTCGCGCTTTGCGCGAACTCACCGCCTTCTCCATGCCGTCCGGACAAACCCGGAGTTGAGTTCGCCTCATACCCCGGATCAAAACTCATCGATACATGGTCGCGGATGCCGAACGCCACAATCGGTCATCCACTCAACTCGACGGAAAGACCATGAGCGTATCGACGGACAAACAACTTTTCATCGGCGAAGGATTCGAAGGACCTGGCGTGAACCTCGCGCATATCAACGTGCTGGTCGGCCCGCGTAACGGTCCGGCGGGCCAGGCGTTTGCCACCGCGTTGGCGACACCTTCCGCGGGTCACGCACCGTTCGTCGTGATCGCGCGTCCGGGCGTGCCGACCAAGCCTTTGACGCTCTACGTGAACAAGGCGCAGATCGGCAGCGACTTCCATGGCAACGCAACCTGGGGCGCGTCGCAAGCCGGCATTGCGAAGGCGGTGGCCGAGTCGTTGGAGAACGGCACGCTGCCTCCGGAAGCGGAGAACGATTGGGTTGTCGTGTCCGCGAACTGGGTCAATCCCGCGACCGACGATCTCGACGCCGTCTTCGAAAACAACTAC
Source organism: Paraburkholderia kirstenboschensis (assembly GCF_904848585.1). Lineage (GTDB taxonomy): Bacteria > Pseudomonadota > Gammaproteobacteria > Burkholderiales > Burkholderiaceae > Paraburkholderia > Paraburkholderia kirstenboschensis. The sequence goes on along the minus strand of NZ_CAJHCR010000019.1, from coordinate 70,056 downwards.
CGCGCGTGCAGGAACGCGATCCTCGCGGCGATGAAAGGCCTGCCGCATCGCGACGAAGTGTTCGCCGCCGCGCGCGACGTCTCGAACCCGTTCTACACCCCCAAACAACGCTGATCGCGGCGTGGATTGAAAGCAGCCGTATCCAATCTGCAAGGAGACACGTTTCATGGAATACATTCGCCTCGGCCAATCCGGCCTGAAGGTTTCGCGTCTGTGCCTGGGCACGATGAACATGGGCACGCCCCAATGGAAGCCCTGGATTTTCGATGAAGCGCGCAGCGAGCCGATCGTTCGCCATGCGCTCGAAGCCGGCGTCAATTTCATCGACCTCGCCGATTTCTATTCGACGGGCGTCGGCGAAGAAGTCGTCGGCCGCATTCTGAAGCGCCTTGCGCGCCGCGAGGAGATTGTCGTGACGACCAAAGTCGGCTACGACATGGGCGCATACCAGAACGCGGGTGGTCATTCGCGCAAGCACATCATGGACGGCATCGACGGGTCGCTCACGCGCCTCGGGATGGATTACGTCGACATCTATATGCTGCATTTTTTCGACGTGAATACGCCGGTCGAGGAAACCATGGGCGCGCTGAACGACATCGTGCGTGCGGGCAAGGCGCGCTATATCGGCGTGTCCACCATGTACACGTGGCAGTTCGCGAAGATCATGCAGGTTTGCGAGCGCAACGGCTGGCATAAACCGATCAACATGCAGTTGCAGTTGAACCTCGCGTATCGCGAGGAAGAGCGCGAGATGATTCCGTATTGCCAGGATCAGGGCGTCGGCGTGTCCGTGTTCAGTCCGCTTGCGCGCGGGTTGCTAACAAGCGACGCCAACTCCACGCGTAATCAGACCGACTTCTTCACCGCGCAAATGTATGGCGATGATGTGTCGCGCGAGATTGCGGCGTCGGTGGCGCGCGTGGCCGCCCGGCGCGGCGTGTCCGCGGCGCAGATCGCGCAGGCGTGGGTGCTCAGGCACGAAGGCGTGTCGAGCATGCTGGTCGGCGCGGATACGCCGGCGCAGTTCGACAGCGCGATCGCCGCGCTCGGCACGGCGCTGTCCGACGAAGAGATCTTCGAGCTAGAACGCAACTACACGCCGTGCGATCTGATCAACGACTACACCGCAGGCAAGCGCATCGCGCGCGAGCCGAGGCTTGCGCAAGGCGGGTTCGTCGAGAAGCTGGAGAAAGCGGCATGAACGAATTTCTCCGGACAGGGCATTACATCGGCGGCGAGTGGTACGAAAGCGCGAGCACTTATCCCGTGCTCAATCCCGCGACAGGCGAAGTCATCGCGCAAGTGGCCAAAGGCGGCGCGGCTGAGGCGACACAAGCCATTGCCGCCGCGGAACGGGCGTTTCCCGCGTGGCGAGCATTGACGGCTAAAGAGCGCGGCGCGCGCGTCAAGCGTTGGGGCGAGTTGATGCTCGAGCATCGCGATGCGCTTGCCGAGCTCTTGACTCGCGAACAAGGCAAGCCGCTGGCCGAAGCGCGCGGCGAAGTCGGTTATGCGGCAAGCTTCTTCGAATGGTTCGCCGAGGGAGCGAAGCGCGCATATGGCGACGTGATTCCGAGCCCGAATCCGAACGCGAAGATCATCGTGACGCGCGAACCGGTCGGCGTGGTCGCGGCCATCACGCCTTGGAATTTCCCGCTCGCGATGATCACGCGCAAGGCCGGTCCCGCGCTGGCGGCCGGTTGCACGATGGTGCTCAAGCCCTCCGAGGAAACGCCATTGTCGGCATTTGCACTGGCCGTGCTGGCAGACAAGGCGGGCATTCCTCCCGGCGTGTTCAACGTGGTCTCCGGCGATGCCGTCGCAATAGGCGGCGCGCTCACCGAATCCGATGTAGTGCGCAAGCTCTCGTTCACGGGTTCCACGCGCGTGGGCAAGCTGCTCGCCAAGCAGTCGGCAGATACGTTGAAGAAGCTCTCGCTGGAGTTGGGCGGCAACGCGCCGTTCATCGTGTTCGACGACGCCGATCTCGACGCCGCCGTGCAAGGCGCGATGGCATCCAAGTTCCGCAACACGGGACAAACGTGCGTGTGCGTCAATCGCTTCTACGTGCAGGACGGCATTTACGATGCGTTCACGCTGGCGCTCGCGCAGGCGGCGCGCAAGATGCGCGTGGGCAACGCGTTGCAAGGCGACGTCGAACAAGGGCCGCTGATCAATCAGGCCGCGCTGGCGAAGGTGGAAGCGCATGTGGCCGACGCGTTGCAAAAGGGCGCGAAGGTGTTGACCGGCGCAAAGCCGCACGCGCTTGGCGGCACGTTTTATGAGCCGACGGTTCTTGTCGACGCATCCAGCTCAATGCTGATTGCGCAGGAAGAGACCTTCGGACCGGTCGCCGCGTGTTTTCGTTTCAAGACCGAGGACGAAGCCGTCGCCGCCGCCAACGCGACGCCGTTCGGGCTATCGGCGTACTTTTATACGCGCGATCTGGCGCGAGCATGGCGCGTGGGCGAGGCGCTCGAAAGCGGCATGGTCGGCATCAACGAAGGGATTCTGTCCACCGAAGTCGCGCCGTTTGGCGGCGTCAAACAATCGGGCCTCGGCCGCGAAGGATCGAAGTACGGGCTCGATGAATATACCGAACTCAAATACATGATGATGGGCGGGCTCGGACGCTGATCGTCAGATTTCATACGGGCGGGAACGCACGACGTTGCCCGCCTAAAAAAGCCAATAAATCAAGGAGACAGCGTGAGTAATCAGGATGTCCAGGCGAGCCCTCTCGGCCTCGCCCCCACTTTCGCGGCTGCGGCACCGTCCGCGAACCGTCCCATTTCCATCGACGACGTGCCGTTGAACGCGTTCCACGTGAAGATTGCCGGCCTCACGTTCGGGGCGCACTTCACCGAAGGTTTCGCGCTCGGCACGATCGGCTACGCGCTGGCCGCGATGAATCGTCAAATGCCGCTCGACGCATTCTGGATGGGCATGATCGGCAGTTCCGCGCTAATGGGCATTTTTTTCGGGAGCCTGATGTTCGGCTGGCTGTCGGATCGGCTCGGGCGGCAAAAAATCTTTCTGATGAGCTTTGTCATCATTACCGTGGCCGCGTTTGCGCAGTTCTATGTGCACTCGCCTTTCGAACTCTGCTTGCTGCGCGTATTGATCGGCTTCGGCATGGGCGGCGATTTCGCGGTGGGACACGCGATTCTCGCGGAATTCTCGCCGCGTAAGCATCGCGGAACATTGCTCGGGTCGTTCAGCGTCGTGTGGACTATCGGTTACGTGGTGGCGAACGTGCTGGGCATGCATTACGCCGACGCCTCGCCCGATGCATGGCGCTGGCTGCTCGCGTCGGCGGGCGTTCCGGCGCTGATCGTGCTGGTGTTGCGCATGGGCACGCCCGAGTCGCCGCGCTGGCTGCTCGGCAAGGGCAGGATTGCGGAGGCCAGGTCAGTCGTGCTCAAGCACTTCGGCGAGAACGTCACGCTCGACGGCGCTCACGACCAGCACGCGCAAACGGCAGGCGGGTTCATGCGTCTCTTCGAGAAAGACCTGATTCGCCGGACTGTCTTCAACTGCGCGTTTTTCGTTTGCCTCGTGATTCCATACTTCGCGGTTTACACATTCTTGCCGACCATCCTGAAGGCGATTCATCTGAACAACGATTCAGGCGCGGATTTGCTGCTGAACGGCTTTCTCGTGCTTGGCGCGCTGATCGGCATCTGGCTCACCATTAAGCTGCCGCGGCGCGTTTTCTTGATCGGCTCGTTCGCGGTGACGTGCGTGTCGCTGATCGCACTGAGCCTGCTGCCGGAATCGGCGGCGCTCGCCATGATCGTCGCGTTCGGCATTTTCACGTTGACCATGTCGGCATTCTCAAATCTGGTCGGCGTGTTCCCGCCCGAGTGTTTTCCCACCGAAGTGCGCGCCTGCGGCGTCGGACTGGCCATTGCTTGCAGCCGTCTCGGCTCCGCAGTCGGTACGTTTCTGTTGCCGCTCGGCATCGCCACGCTCGGCTTTCACATCACGATGTTCGTGCTCGCGGCCGTGCTGCTCGTCGGCATGATCGTTTCGATTGCCTGGGCGCCGGAGACCAGGCATTTGACGCTGAACGAAGCGAGCGGCGGCTAAAAGACCGAAGTGTGTAACCCGGCGGCGGCGCGGTTCCGGGATCAAAGGCAGCCGCTCCGCCGTCCGGCGAACCGTTCTAACCGTTGCGCCGGCCGCCCGCCCCTCGCGGGCGGCTTTCCCACGTCCGCCGTCCCGGCGTGTATCATTCGTTCCCTGCGCTGTTCTGCGCTGGCGATTATCCGTATTGTCGAACGCTCGTTCCCGACCTGTTTTCCGACGCGGCCCGGTTGCCATAGTGATGCGGGTTCCCGGCCCGACTCCCGCAGCTCGACGCCGCCGCGCCACGCGCGGCAGCCCGGAGGCCACAAGCTTCCGAAGACCGCCGAACCCCTATCCGTGACCGCCAGACCTGATGTCAGTCTCCGAACTTAAACGCCGCCGCACCTTTGCGGTCATTTCCCACCCGGACGCGGGCAAAACCACGCTGACCGAAAAGCTGCTGCTGTTTTCGGGCGCGATTCAGATCGCGGGCACCGTGAAGGGTCGCAAGAGCAATCGCTATGCGACTTCCGACTGGATGGAAATCGAAAAGCAGCGCGGCATTTCCGTCGCAAGTTCGGTGATGCAGTTCGAGTACGGCGACGCCGTTATTAATCTGCTCGACACGCCGGGCCACGAAGACTTCTCCGAAGACACCTACCGCGTGCTGACGGCGGTGGATGCGGCCGTGATGGTGATCGACGGCGCGAACGGTGTCGAAGCGCAGACGCTCAAGCTGCTCGAAGTTTGCCGCAGCCGCAAGACGCCTATCGTCACCTTCATCAACAAGCTCGACCGTGAAGTGCGCGAGCCGCTCGAACTGCTCGATGAAATCGAGCAGCATCTCGGTGTCGCGGCGGTGCCGTTCACGTGGCCGATCGGCATGGGCAAGGAATTCCAGGGCGTCTACGACATCCAGCGCGACCAGGTTCGTGTGTTCCGCGCCGGTCAGGACACGGCCGGCGGCGCGGTTGAAACGCTGCAAGCGTTGAGCGACGAAGAAGGCGAGCGCCGTTTCGGCCATAGCTGGACCAAGGCAAAGGAAGAGATCGACCTGATTACCGGCGCGACCCCCGATTTCGACCGCGAGCAGTTTCTTGCCGGTCAGCAGTCGCCGGTGTTGTTCGGCTCGGCAATCAACAACTTTGGCGTAAAGGAAATTCTCGACGCGCTGGTCGACCTGGCGCCGCCGCCGTCGATGCGCATGACGGTGCAGCGTCCCGTGATGCCGGACGAGCCCAAATTCACCGGCGTCGTTTTCAAGGTGCAGGCGAACATGGATCTGGCGCACCGCGACCGCGTGGCGTTCATTCGTGTGTGCTCGGGGCGTTTCGAGCGCGGCATGGCGGTGAAGGTGACGCGTTCGAACAAGACTTTTCGCGCGAATAACGTTGTGACGTTCCTGTCGCAGCGGCGCGAGACGGTGAGTGAGGCGTATCCGGGCGACATTATCGGTATTCCCAATCACGGCACGCTGAGCCTCGGCGATACGTTGACCGAAGGCGAGGCGCTCCAGTTCGTCGGGCTTCCGTTCTTCGCGCCGGAGATTTTCCAGACCGTCGAAGTGGTCGACCCGATGCGCGCAAAGCAACTCGGCGAGGCGCTCAAGCAGCTTGGCGAGGAAGGCGCGATTCAGGTGTTCCGTCCCGAAGTGGGCGGTTTGATGATTCTGGGCGCGGTCGGCCAACTGCAGTTCGAAGTCGTGTCGCACCGACTGTCGACCGAATACAAGGTCGACGTGCGCATGGCGCCCGCGCGTTACCGCATGTCCCGCTGGGTGACGTGCGACGACCCCGCGGAACTGCGCCGCTTCACCGACTCATACGCCGCACGCATCGCGCTCGATGCGTCCGACGCGCCCACATATCTGGCCTCGCATGTGTCGGAGATCGAAGTTGCGCAGAAGGCATGGCCGAAAATCGTGTTCAACGAGTTGCGCGAGCATTCGGGCGCGCCGTTCAAGAAGGCAATGTGACGAGTTGACGCCCTCAGTCCGCTAGCGCATCTGGCTGGCGGCGTCTGCCGGGATCAGAGAAAGCCGCGTGCCATGCACGCGGCTTTTTTATTTGAGGCTCGCGCTCGGCTCGCCGGCAGGCGGAATGGCCGCTAGCCCATTTTTAGCACTTGCTCTCGCAGCCACCCCGCGAACGCCTGCACATATTCCAGGGCGGCGTGCTGCGGCGCGACGTCGAGCCAGTAGCCGAACGGGCCGGCCACTTCGACATCGGAGAACTGCGCGAGGCTGCCGTCCGCCAGTTCCTCGACGATCATATTTCTGTCGACGATAGCCAGACCCGCGCCCTTGCGCGCGGCGCGGATCGCCTGTTCGAGCGTCGAGAATTCAATGCCGTTATCCGCATAACGCGCGGGCAGCCCCGCCGTGGCGAGCCAGTTCGGCCACAGGTCCAGCCTCGCGTCGTTGTGCAGCACGTGCAGCGCGGGCATGTGTTCAAGCAGCCTGTCGAGCGGCTCGCCGAGCAGCATCGGCGCGCCCACCAGCGCATGGCGCTCGGTCATCAGCAATTCGGAGTGTGCGTCGGGCAAAGCGTGACGGCCGAAGCGGATCGTGCAGTGGCAGTCCGCAGTCGGCTCTGTGCGAATCGACAATTCGACATCGGGCATCTCGTCAGCGAGCGAACCTAGCCGCGGCGAGAACCATTGCGTCGCGAAAGTAGGCGGTACGGCCACCACGAGACGCCGCCGGCCCTTTGCCGCGGTGATTTGCCGGAAACCGCGCTCGATGGTGTCGAACGCGTCCGACAGGCAAGGCAGGAATTGCAGCCCCACGGGCGTCAGGCGAATGCCTTTGTGATCGCGCTCGAACAGCTTCGCGCCGAGCGATTCCTCGAGCAGCTTGATTTGCCGGCTGACGGCGCCTTGCGTCACGCATAGTGCGCTCGCCGCGCGGTTAAAGCTCATGTGGCGCGCTGTTTCCTCGAAAAAGCGCAACGCGATGAGCGATGGCAAGCGTCGCATACCTCACCTTCTGTCTCTTGGATCGTGCGGGGCAGTGCGGCCGATATGAAGGCGCGCGGATCGCCTGCAATTGTCGCACTGAAGCGCTGTATTTTGCCTGCGCGCGCTAAAAAAATCCCGATGCGCGGTGGCGCCGATCAACGTTCGATTGACATGGCTCCGGCTCATGCGCGAGAAGCGCCGCGCGATGGCCGCGCTTCGCCTATGCTGAGGAACACGCGCGCGTCGACGCCCGAGCGGCGCGCCATTTTCATCTGCGGAGCGCCTGTGACCGTTCGCAATCTCGACGCGTTATTCCGACCAAAATCTGTCGCTGTGATCGGCGCCTCGGAACGGCCGGGCAGCACCGGCGCGATGGTGTGGTCGCGCGTGCTGGAAGGCGGCTTCGAGGGCCCGCTGTGGCCAGTCAATCCGAAATACGGAACGCTGAGCGGGCATCCGGTAATCGGCGATGTCGGCGACTTGCCGCAAGCGCCCACCGTGGCACTGATCTGCACGCCGGCGACGACCTGGCCTTCCATCATTCATAAGCTCGGCGGTTTAGGGACGCGCGCGGCGATCATTGTCGGCGAGACCCGTTGCGACGACGACAGGCTCGCGCTGCGGCATGCGCTCGCGGCGGCGCGGCCGCATCTGTTGCGGATCGTTGGACCGGGCAGTCTGGGCGTAGTGACGCCGGCGCTGCGCGCGCACCTCGGCGCGCCGTCATGCTCTGTGAAGGCGGGTGGCGTGGCGTGGGTCTCGCAGTCGAACGCGCTGACCAATGCGGTGCTCGGCTGGGCGCATGCGCGCGGCCTCGGTTTTTCGCACGCGGTCGCGCTCGGCGGCGAGGCGGATGTGGATGCGGGCGACGTACTCGACTATCTGGCGAGCGACCCGGGCACGCGCGCGATTCTGCTCGAACTCGACAGCGTGCGGGCGGCGCGCAAGTTCATGTCGGCGGCTCGCGCGGCGGCGCGCAACAAGCCGGTGCTTGCTCTGCGCTCGGGCCGCGATGATCCCGCGGACGCGCTTTACACCGCCGCATTTCGCCGCGCCGGCATGGTACGCGTCGACGCGCTCGACGACCTGCTCGACGAAATCGAAACGCTCGGCGTGGGCCGCGTGGCGGCGGGTGCGACCGCGACGCTGATCACCAGCGACCGCGGCCTCGCGACGCTTGCGTGCGACGCGTTCGCCGCCGCTGGCGATACGCTCGCGCCGTGGCCGGAGCAAGCGTCGCAGGCGCTACAGCAGGCGCTGCCGCACGCGGTCGGCGGCAATCCGCTGCAACTCGGCGACAACGCACGTCCCGAGCACTTCGGCACGGCGCTCAAGCTGCTCGCCGAGCATCGCAGCACCGGCACGGCGTTCGTCGTGCATGCCTCGACGCATGGCGCGCCGGTCGGCGAGGTGGCGCAGGCGCTGATTGCGAATCAGCGGTTCGCGTATCGCGGTCTGCTCGCATGCTTCTTTGGCGGGCTCGACGCCGCTACGCGCGACGCGTTGCATGCGCAAGGAATTCCGGTTCACACGACGCCGCAGCGGCTCGCCCGCGCGTTCGCGCGCCTTGTCGATTACCGGATGGGACGCGAATTGCTGATGCAGACGCCTGAGGGCTTGCCGGCCGAAGTCCCCGACGCGATCGACGCCGCGCAGGCACAAGCTCGGGCCGCGCTCGCCGCGGGCGAGCGCGAATTAACCGGTGAAGCTGCAGCGGATTTGCTGAGACGTTTCGGGCTCGCAATAGAAACAGCGCAGACAGCGGATACAGCGGGCGTCGACAAGCGTTCCGACGCGGCGCCCGCTTCGCGCGAATCCGACTGCACAGAAACCGACGCGGCGTCTGCGCCCAAGCCGGTAGTCGAGATCGCCGTGGAGCTTCATGACGACGACAACTTCGGTCCGGTGTTCAGCTTCACGGCTCCTTCCGCCGATGGCGTTTCCGAGCCGCTGCGCCTCTACGGCTTGCCGCCGCTCAATCCGACGCTCGCCCGCGACATCGTCACGCGTTCGCCGTATGCGCGGCTCATCGCGCCGGAGCCTGCGTTGGCCGCATTGACGGCGCTCTCGCAAGCCGTCTGCGAGGTCAGGGAGATCGTTGGTCTCGCGCTTACGCTGCGCGTGTATCGCGATCATGTGACGGTTGTCGCACCTACGCTGAGCATCGCGCCGACGCGCAGCCGCCTCGCGATCATGCCGTATCCGCGCCGCTTCGAGGAGACGCTCGACTGGCAAGGTGCGCGTATAACAGTGCGGCCGATCCGCCCTGAAGACGAGGCCGCGCATCACGACCTCGTCGAAGCGATGACGCCCGAGGATTTGCGGCTGCGGTTTTTCGGTGCCGTAGGCAGCTTCGATCATTCTCAGCTCGCGCGCATGACGCAGATCGACTACGACCGTGAAATGGCGCTGATTGCGACGGTGCAAAGCGACGAGGGTCTCTCGCGCACGCTCGGCGTGGTGCGCGCGGTGGCGGACCCGGATAACGAAACCGCGGAATTCGCGGTTGCCATTCGCTCGGATCAGAAAGGGCGGCGGCTCGGCCGGTTGCTGACAGACCGCATCATCCGGTATGCGCGTGCACGCGGCACGCATTGGCTCGTCGGCGAGGCGCTGCGTGAGAACACTGCAATGATCGCGCTCGCCAGATCGAGCGGCTTCACGATCACGCCGACGGAAGACCCGAGTGTGGTGGGTTTCCGGATGGCGCTGGATGAGCCTCGCGCCGATTGATGGGGCGATCGAGACGGTCCAGTTGACCGGCGTTCTTAGTGCTTCCCAATGTGCTTAGGAATGCGTCGTTGTCTTCATACGCGTGTGGAACGAACGCGGCTGCTTTCGGAAGTTTCCACACCAATATAAACGAAGGCTTTCATAGAATCTTACGGCCAGGTTACCTCCTGGCTCCGGGTGGGAACACGTAGTACCAGGCGAACTGCCGCTCGGAGGACATCCGTAGTTAGTTCTCTTAACAGGTCAACAAAATGAAGCATAAGAAACGTACCCGTGCGAATCACCCGGGAACGGCGGCACGGGTTGGTCGTAACACACTGATGCCCGCAATGCTGGCGGCGACAATGAGCTGCACTAGTGCCGTCTGGGCTGTCGAAGGCGGCGTCGTGGCGGCAGGCAGCGGCACCATCAACACGCAGGGCAGCAAGACGACAATCTCGCAAGCAAGCGACAAGATGATCGTCAACTGGAAGAACTTCGATATCGGCAAGAACCAGGCGGTCAACGTCAGTCAGCCGGGCGCGACCTCCGCATTGCTGAACCGGGTTACTACGGCAAGCCCCACGCAGATCGACGGCGCGCTGACGGCAAACGGCAGAGTGTTCGTAGTCAACCCGGCCGGCGTCGTATTTGGCAAAAGTGCAAAGGTGGACGTGGGCAGCCTGGTGGCTTCGGCGCTGGACGTCACCGACCAGCAATTCATGGACGGCGGCAAGCAAGGCCTCAACGGCAGCAGATACCTCAACCTCTATTCTCGCGGCGCAGAGGGCAAGGTGACGAACAACGGCCAACTGACCGCCAAGGAGTCCGTGATCCTGTTGGGCAGGCAAGCGATCAATCAAGGCTCGATAAAAGCCAAAGACGTGACACTCGGCGCGGCTGATGGCGTAGCGATGTCCATGAATGATTCGGGCTTTACGGTCATGCTCGGCCGCGCCGCACAGAACGCCCTGGCAGCCAACTACGGTGTGATAGCCGCGCAAGGCGGCAACGCGACACTGTCTGCGGCGGCCACCGGCGCCATGCTCGCCACGGTTGTTCAAAACACAGGGGTTATCGAGGCAACCCGTGCGTCTTCGGGCGAAGGTGGCGTCGTCACACTTGGGTCCGAACTGGACGGGAAGATCAGCGCGGGTGGTCAACTGACGGCTGACAAGCGTATCGAAATCATGTCGTCTCCGACGAATTACAGCGATTCGCCCTTCGACCGGTCTACCATGCCTTTCAGCGGCGATTACGCAAGCATCGGCCACGACGTCACCGTGGAGTCGGGCGCGAAGCTGAACGCCGCAAATGGCCTGGTCCACGTTGCTACTTTGGGCGGCGATGTCATCAACAACGGCCGGATCAATGCTGGCGGTGTTTATCTGGAATCTTCCGAGGGCGCCGTTGCAACGAACGGCAGAATCGATGCCAATACGGTGAAACTGGAAGGCGGCAACGTTGACATCAACGCGCCGATCCGCGCGATGGATAGCGTAGATGTACACGCCGGCAAAATGATCCAGAGAGCCAATGTGAGCGCAAGTAACGGCTCGATCAAACTGGTGTCGGCTGGCGATCTCATCCAGGCCGATGGCGTCAACACCACGGCCGGCACTAACGTTACGCTGAAGTCGGTAGCGTTGGCGAATCCGTACACTCAGCCAATGGCCGGTGGCCAAATTCATGTAGCCAACGTCACCGCCAAAACGATCAACATCGATGGTGGCGACGTCACGCTGGCGGGCAAGCTGAAGGCAGACGGCGACATCTCGGTTCAGTCCGGATTGTCAGCTACTCGATGCGAGGCGGAGCAGTTGTGCATTCAGTCAGTGCAAGGCGGACATCTGGTTCAAACCGGCGTTGCGATCAGCCGCAGCGGCAACGTCGCAATGAAAGCCAGCAGTAGCATTTCGCAGCAGGCCGGCTCCCTGACGAAAGCTGGTAACGACGTCACGCTTGGCGCGTTCGACGTTCAGACCGGCCGCGTTCAGGCGCACAACCGGATCGTTGTGGAAGCACACGTTGCGCGCTTGGGTGGCAAGCTGACGGCTAGCGAGATCAGCCTGCCGGACAACACGCTTAACACCGACGGCAACATCCGCATCAAGCCGAAGGCTACTGATCTATAAACGCTCGCAGGAATGACGGCGCAATGGCGTCGTCACTCGTTACGGCAACGGGGGGCACGAGGGCACGCAGGCATGGCTGGGCCTTTCGTCACTGCGTCGCTGTCCCCGATCTGCTTTCCCCTTCAATGCGCCGGCGCGGCTCTCATGAGCCTCGGCCAGTGTGCATTTTCTATCCATCGCATTGTGAAAGCCGCTAACCGATCCCGGTCCTTACGCAGTCGTCCTGCTCTCGCATGGTTGCCGTTATTTGGCGCGACCGCATGGCATGCGTCCGCGCAAGCCAACGAACCGATCAACGCTGGCGCACTGCTTCGACAGAATGCCGAACTCGCGCGCGGAGTCGGAACCGAGCCGGGCGTCGACCGGACGGCTCCGGCACAGCTAGCAACATCGCCCGGCACAGGGCCGGAGAGCGGCGGCGACATTTCATTTCTGGTAAAAGGCTTCGATTTCGGCGGCGCGCTGTCCGAGGAGGAACAACAACGCGTCGATGAATTTCTCGCGTCCTGGCGTGGCCGCGAGGTGACGGTTACACAGTTGCGGGCGCTGCGCGACGAACTCACCACCGTCCTTTACCACGGCGGCGATTCTCTGGTACGCGTTGTCTTGCCACCGCAGACGGTGAACGACGGCGTCGTGCAGTTCACGGTCATGCGCGGATATGTCGAGTCTGTTCAGGTTGAAAACCGCTCAGACGTGTCGACGGAACGGCTCAAGGAGATCCTCGCAGGTTCGTCCGGCGCCACACCTTCGCTGCGGGATATCGAACGCAATGCCCGGCTTGTCGAGGGCATTCCGGGCGTGGTCTCGGCGACATCCACCTTGTCGACCGGCACGAAGCCCGGCGGCGCCGTTGTGACGGTTGACGTGACACCCGCGGACCGGTACTACGGCGCAGCGACCGTCGATAACGCCGGCTCCAGGCAGGCGGGCTGGCGCAGGCTTGGTCTGGCCGGGGGAATCAACAACGTGTTGGGGTCGGGCGACCAGTTGCAAGCCATGCTTTATGTCACACCTCGCATCATGCAGACGAAGGCAGGCGAGGACGGACAAACCCGCTTGGGCCGCCTTTCCTACGACATCCTCACCGGCTTGGGAGCGAGCCGTGTGGGCATCGCGTACTCGCATGTGGACTATCGGCTCGGCGAAATATTTGGCGGTTTGGGCACGGGCGCTGCCGATGTCCTCAGCATATACGGCAGCTATCCGCTGATCCGCTCACGCCGTGCTAGTCTCGATCTGGGTGCGAATCTCAATGCGAGGCGCTCCAGAGACGAAAAATTCAGCGACATACTGCAAACCAGCGAACGCGGTCTTGTCGCATCGGTGCGAGTGGAGGGCACCGTGACCGGTGAGCTTGCCGAGCGCCGCAACCTGTTCCAGTACAGCGCGGCCCTCAGCCGCGGCACGACCAGACAAAGCGAATCCGACTATTCGAGCGCGACGCCCGCGCTTGCCGGCCGGCGATTCGATTACTACAAAGTCGAACCGGCCGCCGCCTACGTTCAAGCCATTACGCCGACTACCCAGGTGATGGTGCAGATGCGCGGACAATTGGCGAGCCGCAGTCTGGACAGTTATGAACGAATGGGCCTTGGCGGTCCTTCGGCCGTACGTGCGTACGACCAGAACGCGGCCTCGGTCGACGATGGCCTTGTCTTTTCAGTCGCCGCAAGCAAATCGTTCCGCAGCTTGCCCGGCGCTTCGCTGCAAGCGTTCTACGACGATGCGCGAGGCCGGACACGTCGGGACGGCCCAATACCAGGCGCGTTCATACGGCTGCAAGGCTACGGTATCGGCGCGAGCTACAGCGGCAAGCGTGTGGCCGCGCAGTTGACTTATGCGATGCGCGCCGGTCGTCCGCCAGAGCACACGGCTCGACAACAGACGTGGGTCACCGTCTCCACGACGTTCTAGCGTGACCGGATGACGGTGACGCCGTTGCTTGTGTCAGCGCTAAAACAAAAGGCGGCACAAGGCCGCCTTCGCAGTCATGCATAGGCGCCCAAAGTCCGAGCGCGCCAAGCCGACGTTTTTACCTGTTCACGCTGCGAGCTTGCCTGCGGCTTCCTCGACCTGCGTGCGCGTCACCGACAACTCTTCCAGCCACGCATCCGCATACACCGCGCCCGTTTCACGCTCCAGGCGCGCGATCGTCGCCGCGCAACGGCTCGCGTCCTTCGGCGTCGCGATAAACGACTTCACCGACTGCCCCGCCTTGAACGCATCGAACAGCGGCACGCGGATATCGTCCGGCAACTGACGCGTCGTCCATTGATACGGCTTGCCGTTGAACGTGAACGACGGCGGCAGCACGCGTTCTTTCTTGGCTGCGGGAATCAGGCCATACGTGCGCGCAGCTTCACCAATCTGCTCCGGCGAAAACAGTTCGTCGGGGCTGATGTCGAATTGCTGGATGAAAGTCTCGATGCTCTTCATCGCCGCCGCACGGTCGTCACGGCGCTTCTGCGCATGAGCGACGATGTCGCGGAGTTCGTCGGCTTCTTCAGGCGTGATCGTGAAGCTTGATTGCTTCTGCTGGAGCTCGGAAAAACGCTGGAATTCGGAATCGGTCAGAAGTTTCGCCATTGCTTATCGATGGGCGCGCATGAACGGATCCATGCGGCGACATTTTTGAGAGGGTCGCCATTCTAAACCATGTGCGCGAGCGGCCCGCATCGAGTCAGGAAGCCGCGCGTCAAACAACCTTCTCACTGAACATCGACAGCGCTTGAACCGTCTCGCGTAACAGCGTGGTTGCGGCTGCAAGCGTGGGCGCGACGTATTCGTCGATACGCTTCAGATACGGGCACGTGAGCGCCGCGATCGCCTGGCAGGATGGGCCCAGAATCGGGAACGTCACGTCCGTCACGCCGAACGTCTGCTGGCTGTCCTTCTGCGAGAAACCCGCCGCGCGAATCCGTTCGCATGCTGCTTCGAGTGCGTCGCGGTCTATCGTCACTTCGCCCTTCACCTTGGTGTGCTCGGCGAGCATCTGCGCGCGCTGTTCGACAGTCTGGAATGCGAGCATCACGCGGCCCGAGCCGGTGTCGATCAAGCCGACTCGCGATCCGAGCCGCACCGACATGCCCCAGGTGCCCGGTCCGTCCACTTGCGCGATGACAAGCAGATTGCCGCGGTCGTACACGGCAAGGTGACACGATTGCTCGGCGGCATCCGCGAAACGTTGCATGAGCGGCAACGCCTCGGAGATGAGCCGGCTCATCGGCGGATGACGATGGGCGAGCGCATACAGCTTCAGGCTCAGCGAGTAACGATCGCCGCCCGTCGAGCGCACCACGTATTGCCGGGCGACCAGACGTTCGAGCATGCGGTACATCTCGCTCGCGTTGCGCCCCAGCAGCTTCGTGATCTCGGCGCGCGTGAGGCCTTCCTTCTGCTCGGCAAGCAACTCAAGGATGTCCAGACCTTTGTCGAGCGCAGGAGCGCGATAACGGTCGGCATCGTCTTTGTCTTCTGCGTCCATCGTGAGGAATTCCGTGGGCTGTTCTGGTACCTGGCGCTTGAGTGTAAGTGCGGCGGCCTGTTCCGTGCGAGCGGATGCGTCCAGGGAAAACACGGACCATTGGTGCAGTGCACTTTCCT
The DNA here is from genome assembly GCF_904848585.1 of Paraburkholderia kirstenboschensis. Lineage (GTDB taxonomy): Bacteria > Pseudomonadota > Gammaproteobacteria > Burkholderiales > Burkholderiaceae > Paraburkholderia > Paraburkholderia kirstenboschensis. Next base: position 54,571 of record NZ_CAJHCR010000019.1, on the reverse strand, counting down.
TGACTTCGAAAAGTCCGCATATGAATAATACGTTCATTGGTGAACTCTGACATGCCAATGCTCGGAACTTTGCTTACCACCGTCTAACGGAGAACTCATTTGACGAGCCGCCCAATGCAAACGGATTCGCGTCTCATCCTGCTGAGTCCCGAGGACAACTGCCTGATCGCGGCGGCGCGCCTCGACGCCGGCACGCAACTGGAGATCGAAGGGGAGAGCATGACTCTCTCGCAAACCATCGAACTCGGGCACAAGGTAGCGCGCCGCGATCTCGCGAAGGACGACAAGGTCCTGCGCTACGGCGCAGTGATCGGCCACGTGACGGAAGCGGTGCAGCGCGGCGCGCATCTGCATACGCACAACCTCGAAAGCGACTACCTGCCGACTTATACGCACGACGCCGGCCATCAATTCATACATCACTGATTTGCGCACAACGACGCGGCCTCGCGCTGCGCTGGAACGACCATGACTGACACTTCCGTAGCAACTGCCTCCGCGCAGCAGCCGATGCTGCAAGGCTATCCGCGCGGCGACGGCCGCAAAGGCATCCGCAATGTGGTCGCGGTCGCGTATCTGGTCGAGTGTGCGCATCACGTGGCGCGCGAGATCGTCACACAGTTTCGCGAGCCGCTCGACGCGTTCGACGACACGCTCGCCGGCGCTTCCGCCGAGCGCGAGCCGCCGGTTCATCTGATCGGCTTTCCGGGCTGCTATCCGAATGAGTACGCGGAGAAAATGCTCGAGCGGCTCACTACACATCCGAACGTCGGCGCGGTGCTGTTCGTCTCGCTGGGATGCGAGAGCATGAACAAGCACTATCTCGTCGACGTGGTGCGCGCGAGCGGCCGGCCAGTCGAAGTGCTGACGATTCAGGAAAAGGGCGGCACGCGCAGCACGATTCAATATGGCGTCGACTGGATTCGCGGCGCGCGCAAGCAACTCGCCGAGCAAAAGAAAGTGCCGATGGCGCTCAGCGAACTGGTGATCGGCACAATCTGCGGCGGCTCGGACGGCACGAGCGGCATCACCGCGAATCCGGCGGTGGGCCGCGCGTTCGATCATCTGATCGACGCGGGCGCGACCTGCATCTTCGAAGAAACGGGCGAGCTGGTGGGCTGCGAGTTTCATATGAAGACTCGCGCGGCGCGACCGGAACTCGGCGATGCGATTGTCGCGTGCGTCGCGAAAGCGGCGCGCTATTACTCGATTCTCGGCCACGGCAGTTTTGCGGTCGGCAACGCGGACGGCGGCCTCACCACGCAGGAAGAAAAATCGCTAGGCGCTTATGCAAAAAGCGGCGCGTCGCCGATTGCTGGCATCGTCAAGCCTGGCGATATTCCGCCGACCGGCGGCCTTTATCTGCTCGATGTGGTGCCGGACGGCGAGCCGCGTTTCGGCTTTCCGAACATTAGCGACAACGCGGAAATCGGCGAACTGATTGCGTGCGGCGCGCATGTGATTCTGTTCACGACCGGACGCGGTTCGGTGGTCGGCTCGGCGATTTCGCCGGTCATCAAGATATGCGCGAATCCCGCCACGTATCGGAACCTGGCTGGCGACATGGACGTGGACGCAGGCCGTATCCTGGAAGGCCGCGGCACGCTCGACGAAGTGGGACGCGAAGTGTTCGAGCAGACGGTGGCAGTGTCGCAAGGCGCGCCTTCCAAGTCGGAAATGCTGGGTCATCAGGAATTCATTCTTACGTACAAGACATTCGAGCCGGTCGGGCCAGCATGCTTGCCGTCGGGAACGGCCGCGCCTCGGCGTGTGGTTGCTGTGGCGCCGCACTGAGCGTTCCCTTGCCGTGTGATAAAAGGACATGCAACAGCAAACACTTGCATGCGACCGGAGCAAGAAGGAGACATGCTCAATGACTGCAACGAACGGTTCAAAAATCCAGCAGCGCCGCCGCGTTGGCCGCAGCGCGTTGCAAGTAACCGGATTGAGTCTCGGCACCGCGCCGCTCGGCGGCCTCTACCGCGATCTGTCCGACGAAGAGGCACACGCCACTGTCGCGGCCGCCTGGAACGCCGGCGTGCGCTATTTCGACACCGCGCCGCATTACGGCCACACGAAAGCGGAACATCGTCTTGGCGACGCTTTGCGCCGCTATCCACGCAGCGAATATGTGTTGTCAACGAAAGTGGGCCGCCGTTTCGTACCGCGCACCGCGCCCTACGACGGCAGCGAAGGCTGGCAGGATCCGTTGCCCTTCGAAGCGATTTACGACTACACGCACGACGGCATCCTGCGTTCGTTCGAAGACAGCCAGCAGCGCCTCGGCATCGTCGAAATAGACATTTTGCTGGTCCACGACATTGGGCGGGTCACGCACGGTGAGAACAATCCTCACTACTGGCGGCAACTGACCGAAGGCGGCGGCTTTCGCGCGCTCGACGAACTGCGCTCGGCCGGCGCGGTCAAGGCGGTGGGACTCGGCGTCAATGAAGGCGCCGTCATACTCGACGCGATGGCCGAGTTCGATATCGATTGCGCATTGCTCGCGGGCCGTTATACGCTCCTCGAACAGGCGACTCTCGACGACCTCTTGCCTGCGTGCGAAAAGCGCGGCGTCAGCATCCTGTTAGGCGGCGCGTTCAACTCGGGCATCCTGGCGCGCGGCGTCGAAGGCGATTTGAAGTTCAATTATGGCGAGGCGCCGCGCGAAGTCATTGAGCGGGTCGCGCGACTGGAGACAGTGTGCCGCAACCACGGCGTGCCGCTCGCCGCCGCAGCCTTGCAGTTTCCGTATGCGCATCCGGCGGTCGCCACCGTGCTGACCGGCGCGCGCAGTCCCGACGAATTGCGTGAGAACGCTGCGTCGTTCGAGTTGCCGATCCCGGCGGCCTTGTGGTCCGCGTTGCGCGAGGAAGGCTTGCTCGACCGCCGCGCGCCCGCGCCAGAGAACTGAACGTGAAGATGCATATCGACGCTCATCAGCACTATTGGGACCCCGCTCGCGGTGATTATGAATGGCTTACGCCGGAGCTCGAAGTTCTGTACCGTTCTTTCGGCCCGGCGGATCTGAAACCGTTGCGGGACAGAGCGGGCATCGAGAGAACGGTTGTGGTGCAGGCGGCGCCGACCATCGACGAAACGCGTTATCTGCTGGACATTGCGCGCGAGGAGCCGTCCATTGCCGGCGTGGTCGGTTGGGTGCCGCTCCTGTTGCCTACCGCTCCTGCGTTGATCGAAGCGCTCGCGCAGGAGCCCAAGTTCAAGGGCGTGCGGCCCATGCTGCAAGACCTGCCCGACGACACATGGATTGCGAATCCCGATCTCGCGCCTGCAATCGAAGCGCTGATCGCGCATGACCTCGCCTTCGACGCGCTGATCTACGCGCGGCATGTCGACCATGTGGAAACTTTCGCTCGGCGTTTTCCGTCGCTGCGCATCGTGGTCGATCACGGCGCGAAACCGCCCATCCGCTACGGTCAGGCCGGCTGGCAAACATGGGCCGATGCGATCGCGCGGCTCGCGAAGCTGCCGGGCGTGCACTGCAAGCTGTCGGGGCTCGCGACCGAAGCATCGCCGGGTTGGACCGAAGAGACACTACGGCCATACGTCGAGCATCTGCTCGCTACGTTCGGTCCCGCGCGGCTGATGTGGGGCAGCGACTGGCCCGTGCTCGAACTGAACGGCGATTATCTGCTGTGGCATTCGGTGGCCAACACGCTGCTTGCGTCGCTTGACGACGGCGAGCGCGAAGCGGTTTTCGGCGGCAACGCCGCCGCGTTTTATCGACTGTGACGTGACCAACACGTTTAGCCCATTCAACTGGAGTCGTAGATGACACAAAGACTGGCCGGCAAGACAGCATTGATCACCGCGGCGGGACAGGGCATTGGCCTCGCGACCGCCGAAATGTTCGCGCGCGAAGGCGCGCGCGTGATCGCCACCGACATCCGCATTGACGGGCTCGCGGACAAGCCCGTCGAAGCGCGCAAGCTGGACGTGCTCGATGGCGACGCCATCAAGGCATTGGCCGCGGAACTCGGCCCGATCGACGTGCTGTTCAATTGCGCAGGCTTCGTGCATGCGGGCTCGATCCTCGAATGCAGCGAAGAAGACTGGGACTTTGCGTTCGACCTCAACGCGAAGGCAATGTACCGGATGATCCGCGCATTCCTGCCGGCCATGCTGGAGCGCGGCGGCGGCTCGATCATCAATATGTCGTCGGCGGCGTCGAGCGTGAAGGGCGTGCCGAATCGCTTTGCGTACAGCGCGTCGAAGGCGGCGGTGATCGGGCTGACGAAGTCGGTTGCCGCGGATTTCGTCACGCGTGGTGTACGCTGTAACGCGATCTGCCCGGGCACTGTGTCGTCGCCGTCGCTCGAACAGCGGATCGCGGCGCAGGCCGCGGCGCAGGGCGCTTCGCTCGAAGCCGTGCAGGCGGCGTTTGTCGCGCGCCAGCCAATGGGCCGCATCGGCAAGGCCGAAGAGATTGCTGCGCTGGCGCTCTATCTCGCGTCGGACGAATCGGCGTTCACCACGGGTCACGCACATGTGATCGACGGCGGCTGGTCGAACTGACACATAGACATCGGGCGTCGTAAGCCGGCGCACTGACGTATCAACCGAACACCACTGAACCCAGAGGAAAGTGCAACGATGAAACTGCTTCGTTATGGGCCGAAAGGCCAGGAAAAGCCGGGCTTGCTCGACGCGCAAGGCAAGATTCGCGATCTGTCCGGCGTAGTTGCCGACATCGACGGCGCGGCGCTGACCGACGAGGGCCTCGCCAGGCTGCGCGCGCTGGACCCGGCTTCGCTGCCGGTCGTGGAAGGCAATCCGCGCATGGGCCCGTGCGTCGGCAAGATCGGCAAGTTCATCTGCATCGGTTTGAATTACGCGGATCACGCGGCCGAGTCGAATCTGCCCGTGCCCGCTGAGCCGGTCATCTTCAACAAGTGGACGAGCGCGATCTCCGGTCCGAACGACGACGTCGAAATTCCGCGCGGCTCGAAGAAGACCGATTGGGAAGTGGAGCTCGGCGTGGTGATCGGCAAACCGGCCAAATATGTCGACGAAGCGAACGCGCTCGATTACGTCGCCGGTTATTGCGTGATCAACGACGTGTCGGAGCGCGAATGGCAGATCGAACGCGGCGGCACCTGGGACAAGGGCAAGGGCTTCGACACGTTCGGCCCGATCGGTCCGTGGGTTGTGACGCGCGACGAAGTCGCCGATCCGCAGAACCTCAGCTTGTGGCTCGAAGTGGACGGTCACCGCTATCAGAACGGCAGCACGAAGACCATGGTGTTCGGCGTCGCCAAGCTGGTCTCGTATGTGTCGCAGTGCATGAGCCTGCAACCGGGCGATGTCATTTCCACCGGCACGCCGCCCGGCGTCGGTATGGGCGTTAAGCCGAATCCGGTGTACCTGAAGCCGGGCCAGACGATTCGCCTCGGCATCGAAGGTCTCGGCGAACAAACGCAGAAGACGTACGCGGCGGAGTAAGCCATTGGGAGCCGGAGGCGGGCGCTTGAAGGTTCAGCGTCAATTCGCCGGTTCGTGGTCGCCGTTCTCGCCGATCCGGTTGACGGTGCCTTGTGCAACCGCGACGATTCGCTCGCGGTTGCCGTCCATTACAAAGATGTTGCATTGGCAGGTCGCCTGATGGCGGCCCGCATACACCACCTTCGCCCGCGCGATCAGCGTGCCGTTCACCGCGGGGCGCAAGTAATTGATCTTGTATTCCCCCGTCACGACCTTCGGCCCGAGCGACAGTGCGCCAGCAAAGGTCAGCGCGTTGTCGGCGAGGTAGCTGATTACGCCACCGTGCACGAAGCCGTGCTGCTGCCGCAACTCGTCGCGGATCGGCAGGCTCAGCGTCAGTTCGTCGGTGCCCGTGTACATCAGCTCTGCGCCTAACAGCATGCTGAACGGCTGGGCGTGCAATGCGCCGCGCGCCCGGTCGAGTAGGTCGGTCATTGTGATTCCTTCGAGGAAGGCCCGCGGTGGCAGTGCGCAATGGCGCACGTTCGTCAGTCCCTACCCACTCTAGGAAGCGCCAACGCGCGCCGTCAAGGTGAATCGGAAATATCTGCCCGGCATTGTTGCGTGCAATGGTGGGAATCTAGACGTCGGCCGTAGTTAATGCGACGTAAGACGATCTTGGCGACTTTGAGCTTAAGCAAAGAATGGTGCTGCCGTTAACCCTGAGGTAGCTCCCCGTAATTCTCTGCCTTCAGGTGTTCACGATGTTCAGCAAGATCAAGGTCGCATCCGGCCTGTTGTGTGTCCTGGCCGCATTCTGCGTTTTCCAGCTTGTCACGGTCGGTCTCGGTTTCTGGTCATTGACGCGAACCCATGACGACGTTGGCGACCTTTCAAACATCGCGCTCAAGCAGGTGGATGCCGTCAACGTAACCACGCAGCATCTGATGGACGCCCGCATCAACCTGTCGCGCGCCGGTACGCGCATGGTGCGCGGCGGCGCGGAGCCGACCGATATCGTCCAGCATGCGCGCGAGCAGCTGACGGCCGCCGAGCAGTCGTTCAACGCGTTCATGAGCGCCCCGAAGACCAGCGGCGAAAACGGCGCCCGTGCCGCAGCCCTCGCCGAGCGCTACAAGAAGCTGCACGGCGCGCTCACGGAACTGGCGCAGTTTCTGGACGCAAACAACATCCAGGCGTTTCTCGACCAGCCGACGCAATCGTTCCAGGACGGCTATCTGACCGAGTTGCATAACTTCACGCAGTTCGGCAATGCGGCGAGCCGCGCGTCGCTCGATTCCATCGACGCGCGCATGGCCACGTTTCGGGTCGTCAGCATTGTGATTCTGCTGGCGCTGGTTGGAGGCACGTTCGCGGTGCATATGGCGTTGCGCCGTGGCGTGGTCGCACCGCTCGAGGAAGCGGGCCGTCACTTCGACCGAATTGCACAAGGGCGTCTCGATCAGCCGATCACCGCGCGCGGCACCAACGAAATCGGCCGGCTGTTCTCGGGCCTTGCCAAGATGCAGGCGAGCGTCGCGCGCACTGTGCAGACAGTGCGCGAGTCCGCCGACTCGATTCACCTCGGCGCCGATGAAATCGCGACCGGCAACGCCGATCTTTCCGCACGCACTGAGAACCAGGCGGCGTCGCTCGAAGAAACTGCGTCGAGCATGGAAGAACTGACGGCCACCGTGCGTCAGAACGCCGATCATGCGCGCGAAGCAAATGCGCTCGCCGAGACGGCCTTGGAGGCGACCTCGCGCGGCAGCGAAGTGGTCGACAAGGTCGTGGACAAGATGCGCGGCATTGCGCAGAGCTCGGACAAGATCGCCGAGATTATTTCGGTGATCGACGGCATTGCTTTCCAGACCAATATTCTCGCGCTGAATGCGGCCGTCGAGGCGGCGCGCGCCGGCGAACAGGGCCGCGGCTTTGCGGTCGTGGCAGGCGAAGTTCGCGGACTGGCCCAGCGCAGCGCGCAGTCGGCCAAGGAAATCAAGACGCTGATCAGCGAATCGGTTGCCGAGATTCAGGGCGGCTCAGCGCTCGTCGAGCATGCCGGCGAAGCGATGAGCAACGTGTCCGCCTCGATCTCGCGCGTGACGCAAATGATGGCGGAAATCAGCGCGTCGTCGCTCGAGCAAAGCACGGGCATCGAGCAGGTGAACCAGGCGGTCGTGCAGATGGACGAGATGACGCAGCAGAACGCGGCGCTCGTCGAGCAGGCAGCGGCAGCGGCGGCTTCGCTGCATCAACAGACTCAGCAATTGAAGCAGGCGGTTTCCGTGTTCGAAATTTCGGCGGCTGTGTTGCGCACACAACAGATCGACGAAACGCCGGCAGAATTCGGGCAATTTGCGTTGTCGGGAATGCGCGCGATCTGAACGGTTCGCGCTCAAAAATCGGGCAGCCGGAAAAGAAAAATGGCCCGCTTCCGCGGGCCATTTTTGTATTAGGCGCAAGCGCCTACGCGTGCCTCAACGTACCGTTGGTACTTAGGCCGGCGTGATGTTCGCAGCTTGCTTGCCCTTCGGGCCCTGCTTCACTTCGAACGACACTTTCTGGTTTTCCTGCAGGGACTTAAAGCCGCTGCCTTGAACTTCCGAAAAGTGTGCAAACAGGTCTTCGCCGCCGTCGTCCGGCGTAATGAAACCAAAGCCCTTTGCATCGTTAAACCACTTCACAGTACCTGTTGCCATTTTTGATCCAGTAAATGTTGTGTATTGCATTCGCGACCGCTATTTCTCAAATCGAGATCGAGCGCGAAGTACGAGTTGTATCACGTCTTTATGGCGGACGCCAATCAACCAGTATTCGGGTATTCCCCGGCTTCGGCCTTTTCGAGGCGTCGAGGGCACGAAAAAGGATGTGCCTCCGGGTAGGGTAAACTGCTTGTATTACTCTTCCAGGAAAAACATTGACACATTATTTGCAAGAAGAACTTACGTCGTTCTGGAGCCGTTTGACCCCTTATCTCGCGGTATTGGAGTCTAAAACACCTCAGGAAGGCGCACCGGACCCCGTGGGTCGAATCACCGTGGATGCCGACGACCGCCAGGCTTTTGCCCTCCACACCACCGACCGTAAGCCGGAAGGCGACACGTCGGAGACGCCTACTGGCCAAAGCGCAACGTATATGCGATCCCGATCCGCCGGCAGCGATTGGGGCCCTTGGCAGCGGGAAGAGTACTGAGCGGCCGGGCGACCTGAGCGAGTCGCCCGGCGGCGAATGTTTGGCGGATCCTGCCAGAGCGCAAGACCGCCGCAAAAGAACGTTCGCCTCGCCTTCCCGTCGGCCTGCCGTGTCAGGCCGGCAACGCGTCAAATGCGGTTGCAAGGTGATAAGGCGTGGTCGACGGCATGTCGGCGCGCGCTATTTCACCCGTTGAAGTTTTGCATTCGTACCAGCCTTGCGGTCGCAAGAAACGTTGCTGGAACAGTTCGATTTGCCGCGGCAGACCCGCCCGCACGACGGCTTCGTCGTGGCTCGCGAGTGCCCGCAGATATTCCGTTTGCGCCCAGATGCGCTGAGTCGGGTCTTTGATCCGCCCGTCTTCATCGAGTGACGCGCAGACGCCCCCCGTTTCCTGGTCCACGCCATTGCGTTGCGCGAAGTCGAAGGCGCGCGTCAGTGTTTCCGTAAGCCCTGAGCCCTCAAATAGTGCGCCCGCCCGCCTGGCCAGCCAGAACCATTCGAACTGATGGCCCGGCTCGAGGCGATTGTCGTCGGTGCCGATCGGCAATTCGGCGATGCAGCCCGACGGCGCATGCACGAAGTGACGAGCGACCGCGCCGGCCAGGCGCCTCAGTGCGGCGTCAAAAGCGTTGTCGCGCGTGGCTTCGCGGGCCGCGAGCCAAGCCTCCGTTAGATGCATTAACGGGTTCTGAACCGGTGTGCCGGTCACCGCGGTGAAGTCGGCCGTGAGCGTAGCATTGAAAAGGTTGTCTTCGGCGGCGAAGTGCGACTGGATCAGCGCGGATGTGCGATGCACGATTTCCAGCGCGTCGCGATTGCCAGAGCGGCGGCCAAATTCCGCACAGGCGAAGACGACGAACGCATGTGTGTACAGGTCTTTCGCGGTGTCGAGCGGAGCGCCTTGCTCATCGACGCTGTAGAACCAGCCGCCGTGGTTCGTGTCCTGAAAAGTGTGCGTGAGGGAATCGAACAGAACTTGCGCGTGGGCTGCGTCGCCGGCTTCTGAGAACACGAAGAGTTGGCGCGCGCAGGCCATTGCCCGATAGCGTTGCGCGGGCTCTGGGCGGTGATGTTCCGCACTGAGCGCTTCATAGGGCAGCTTGAGCGCTCCGTTGAATCCGGGTCCGCGCCACATGGGCAGGATCACGCTGTTGAAGTGCTCGCGCAGTCCCGCGGCGAGCGCGATGGTCGGGGCGGCGTCAGGGTTCTTGCTGGACATAGTCATGTTCAAACGCGGTGTTCCAAAGCGCCCGTGGAAGCGAGCGTGAGTCAGGCGGTAGTGCAACTGCCGGCCGGGCACCGACACGCATGCCGTGGTGGCAGACGTGGGTGCAGCGGCGGCCTGCGGCTTAGCATAATGGAAACGGATCGCAGCCGGCGCCCAAAGTCGACGAGGAAAACGCTCAAATAATTTCAAGAAGGTTGCCGCGATCGGGCTCGCGGTCGGCGGCGGCCTCTACACGGCTTCGATCGCGGCGACCGCCATCATTCTGATTATCCTCGCGGGCATCAAGCCGCTCGAGCGGCGGTTCATCACCGTCAAGCAGCGCCGCCAGGTGACCATGCTCGTCGAGCGCGGCACCATGACGTTTCACTCGCTGCACGACGAGCTCGGCGCAGCCAGCCCGCGCGTCAAACAATTCGTCATGAGCAAAGCGACGAAACACCCGAATGCGACGAGGTCATGATTACGCTGAATCGCGTGTCGAACGTCGAGTACGAGGCGATCTGCACGCGCTTGCGCCAACTGCGTGGGGTCAGGGAGTTCAGGCAGGACGACGCCTCGGCTTGAAACCGGAAAATCGTCGGCGAATGGCTTCGGTGGCGGTGGACGCCATGCGACAATGCGGTCTCGAAAAATTCCAATGGCATTGACGAGCGGTGCCGGCGCCCGCTCCCCGGCGACGACCGCTCCTTTCTCTATGGCAGATTCCGCAGTATCCACGCAATCCCGGCCTCGGCGCGACGCTTCCACGAAGAAGCGGCGTGAGGCCACCGTCTCGACCGAAACCGAAAAAAAGCTGGCGCGCGCCGCGCGCTCGGCACAACGCCTCGCGCAGCTGAGCGACGTCTCGCGCGACGACAGTACCCTCGACCTGTTCCCCGACGATCCCACGCGTGCCACGCTGGAAGCGATGAACATCGACATCCGCCAGGGCACGCTGCACGGCTTCGAACTGCCCGATGTGGTGCTCGCCGCCGTGGGCGCGATCGATACGCCGACCGACAGCATGTCAGCGGACGCAAAAGCGGCGCGCCGTGCGCCTCGAGCAGTAAGGACCGATGAGCCGGCCGGGGTAGACGCTCAATTGAGCGGGCTGGAAATCGCGCCTTCGACGGTGGCCGCGCCAGACGCTGCACATCCGGTGTCGGCTGCGGATCGGGCCGACCAAAACGAGGCCATAGTGTCGGCGCACGAGGCGGCTTCCCCGCTGTTGCCCGCCATGGCCGCCGCGACGGTGGCGCGCAGTGTCACTGCGCTGCGTCAGGCAGCCGAGCGGGGTGTCGAGACAGTGGATTCCGCGGCGGCCACTCAGTCGGCGGCAGGCGGCGAATCTTTGCAGCGTTCGGCTTTCGGCAGGCAGACGGGTGCGGCGGTTGCAGGCCCGGAAGACTTGGCTGAAGGGTCCGCCGCTAGCGCACACGGCAGCGTTGGTGCGTTGGACGCGACGCCGGCATCGGGGCGCAACGCGAACCAGTCGGGCCAGGCGGACGGGTCAACGCGTGAGACGGCGGCTGCCGGCGCATCCGCGCGCGAGGCGACGAGAGGTACGAGCACCGGCGCATCCGCGCGTGAGGCGACGTCAACGACGACCACGGACTCATCCTCTGAGGAGACGACGGGAAGCACGAGCACGGGCGCACCCACGCGCGAAACGACGCGAAGCCGAACCACCGGCGCCTCCACCGGCGAGACGGCGCTTGGCACGGCCACCGGCGCATCCACGCGCGAAACGACGCGAACCCGGACCACCGGCGCCTCCATCGGCGAGACGGCGCTGGGCACGGCCACCGGCGCATCCACGCGCGAAACGACGCGAAGCCGGACCACCGGCGGCTCCATACGCGAGACGACACTTGGCACGGCCACCGGCGCACCCATAGGCGAAACGACGCGAAGCCCGATCACCGGCGCATCCGCGCTCGAAACAACGCAGAGCACGACCGCCGGCCCCGCCGTACGGAAGACAGCCCCGACCGCGCCCGAAACGACGCCTTCGACGGCCTCGGCCCCATCCGCCCGCACGGGCGCAGCGTTCGCCGCACCCTGGCAGGAAGCGCAACGCGCGGAAGCCGCTGCCGCTGCGGCGCAGCGCGCAGCGCCGGAACTCGACCGCGCGCGGGCGACGGCCTTCGCCGACACCGTCGACGCGCTGTACGGCGTGATCGCCGACCAGCGCCGCGCAGCGACGGACCATTCGCGCCGCATGAAATGGATGCTGTCGATCGTGGTCGGCGCGCTGCTCATGACGGTGGCGATCGGCATCACGCAGACCATGCTTCTTATGCGCCTCACCCGTGAAACCACCGCGCAACAGCATCGTATCGAACAGATGATGCAAAGCCAGCAGACCGCGATGGCCAGCGTGCTTGACACGCAAATGGCAATGGCTAATGCAGCCGTGCATGCCGCCTCGCCGATGGTCGCACCGGCGCCCGCGGCATCACAATCGCAGCTAGCACCGGTAGTTCCGGCATCCGCGAACGGCCAGCGCGCCGTGCACGCGCGGCACATCCACAAGTCGTCGAAAACGGCGAACTCGCACTGATAGTCTGGGAGCGCCTGCCGCGCCCGCGAGACGCCGTCCGCGGCGGCGGCCTCCATGCTCGCCGCTGAAAACGCACCTTGCAGCGAATGGCGTCTGATCGCCGTCATCAATCCTTTGCGGGGGTCCTTTTTGCTTTTTGGGAGCCGAGCGGCTATGCGATGGCAGCGGCTTGCCGGCGGCAGTTTGCGCAAAAGCGCGCCGAAGGCGCCCGCGTAGCCATCACAAAGCCTAGGGCCGACTCCGCTTCCACACCCATCACCACGTCCAGAGCCGTTTAAAAACGGGGACGTTGTAATGTTGCAACGCAATATCATCCCGAAGAGGCCGCGACAGCGCGTCGCACCGGTTTATTGCTGCATTGCACTAGCTTTTGCCTAGGGAAAACCCTATAATTATTCTTAAGGGGAAACCCTAGCAAATGCAGTAACCAACCGGGAGTCGCCATGAGCTTCATCTTTGCATTGTTCCAAAAGGTCAGCGACCTCTTTGCGTCGCCCCACTTGCCGCTGGATACGGACTACTCGTACGCAGCGCGTTCGCGCGAAGCGGAGCGCCAGCGCAAGGCACAAGCTACGTTGTTCGGCATCAAGCTGTCCGACTAATAGCAAACCTGTAGCCGGGCGCGGTCCTCGCGCCGGGTGCGCATGTCAATGCGCGTGCGTCATTCAAGCCACGGTCCGCGAAAGCGCGTCGTGGCTTTGTTTCGTCCGGGCATCCTTCGGTCTGCGGGGCGGCGCTTTTTCCTGTCGAATATTTCCCGGCCGAAATGAATGTAACGGCGCCTGACATGGCGGCCTCCGGCAAGGCGGACGATTTGCCGCGAAAGTATTATGCGGACGGACGTCGTAACGGAAATGTCGATCCCACAATCCGTCCCTTTCTTTGAAATGTGCGCTTACAAGTGCTCACGTCTTCACGCGAGTTGCGTCGCTAAAGTTGGTTTCAGCGCAGGGCGTCTTGGACGGGCCAGAACTTCGAGGCCTGATCTGCAGGGCGCCGGCTCGATTCAACTTTGACGGGAGAGAACTATGAAAGCCTTCAACAAAACTTCGCGTTCGATCATCGCGGCTGTGCTCGCCGGTGGCGCCTTGCTGGCAGCCGGCGGCGCGTCTGCTCAGGAACGCGTGATCGTTGAACGCGGTCCGGGGCCGGTCGTTTATGGCGAGCCGCACATGACGCCGGTAGGCGTGTCGATCAACATCGGCTGGCATGGCGACCGCTATTACGACGGTCACCGCTATTGGGATCACGACGACTGGATGCGCCATCATCCGCGCGACTATGATCCGCGTCACCACGGTCGCGACGAACATCGTCCGCCTCCGCGCTACTAATTCGCGCATGACCGCGCCGCTTCGGACGGCGTGAACACGGCAAAGCCGGCTCTTCCTTGCGGAAGGCCGGCTTTGTCGCATTCGGCATTGTCGATTTGCGTACTGCGCTATCCTTTGACGCTTTCATCGATGTCAGCAAGGGAGCGGTCGTGAGCAAGGCAGCGAAGGCAGTGGTAGGTGTAGTCGGGACGGGGTTGATGGGCGTCGGCATCGCCACGCAAAGTGCATTGCACGGATACCGGACTGTCGTGCACGACGTGGACGCGGCGCGTCTCGCGAGCGTCGCGGCGAAGGCGGAAGCGGTGCTCGACGAATTGATAGACGCCGGCCGCATCGACTCGAAGGCGAAACAGGCCGCGCTCGCCCTCATCGAGACTCACGCGGAACTGGACGTAATGCGCTCGGCGGATTTCGTGATCGAAGCGATTCCCGAGGTGCTCGAGTTGAAGCACCGTCTGTATGAAAAGCTGACTGCGCTGCTCGCCCCCGACGCTATTCTCGCCAGCAATACGAGCGGCTTCCCGCCGGATCAGCTCGTCGCTCCGTTGGCTGCGAAAGAGCGTTTCGTGATCGCGCATTTCTGGAATCCGCCGCACATGATTCCGCTCGTCGAAGTGGTGCCGGGAAGCGCGACCGCACCCGACGTCACGGCGAAGACCGCGGAATTGATGAGCGAAATCGGTATGGAGCCGGTCGTTCTCACAAAAGCGATTCCTGGATTCGTCGGCAACCGTTTGCAGTTCGCGGTGTTGCGCGAGGCGCTCAATATCGTGCGCTCGGGCGCCGCGACGCCGGACGTGGTGGATCGCGTGATGAAGGCGTCGCTCGGGCGCCGGTGGGGAATAGTCGGGCCGCTGGAAGCGGCGGACATGGGCGGGCTGGATACTTTCCTCGACATTTCCACGCATCTGATGCCCGAACTGGCGAAAGACGAAAACGTGCTCGACCTGTTGCGTCAGCAGGTACAGGCGGGGCGTGTCGGCGTGCGCAGCGGCGCGGGTTTCTATGACTGGGACGACGCACACCTCGCGCAAGTCAAGGCAGGGCGCAAGCGCGTCATTGCGCAAGGGTAGCCAACGAAGGCTCGGCACTTGCGCACGTGCCACGAGAAGGTGGGTAGCTGTCGTGGCGTCGAAAGGCCGTCATCGCGAGTTTTCGGTGCGGTCCAATGTGTCTCGGGAGACTCTGCGGTATAAATACCCGTCGCCTTTCCCACGCTCCGCTCCATGTCCCATTACTTTTACGATCCCGCCGCCGGCCACAATCTTGCGCATGACCCGTTCAAAGCCATCGTCGCGCCACGCCTGATTGGCTGGATCTCCTCGCGCGACACCGAAGGCACGCTGAACCTCGCGCCTTACAGCTTCTTCGGCGCGTTCGCGAGCTTCCCGCCGATCATCGGGTTTTGCAGCGAAGGTCGCAAAGACAGCGTGGCCAACATCGAAGCGACCGGCGAGTTCGTCTGGAACCTGGCGACGAAACCGCTCGCCGAGCAGATGAACCGTTCGTCAGCGCCCGTTCCGCCGCACGTCGACGAATTCGAACTCGCCGGGCTCACGCCTGCGCCTGGGCGCAACGTGCAGGTGCCGCACGTCGCCGAATCGCCGGCCGCGCTCGAATGCAAACTGCTGCAGGTGGTGCGGTTGCATAGCCTCGACGGCAAGCCGATGAACAACTACCTGTCACTCGGCCAGGTGGTCGGCGTGCACATCAACGAGGCGTATCTCAAGGATGGTCTGTTCGATACGCACGCCGCGCAGCCGATCATGCGCGCCGGCTATCGCGGGGACTACGCCGAAATCGGCAACATGTTTCAGATGTTCCGCCCGACCGCATAGACAGCGTCGCGTCCAGACCGGGCGCGCGAGCGCACTTTCACTGCGCTGCCGGCGGCCGTCGGCGCGACGGCCGTAATGCCCGCCGCTTCGCAGTCGAAGCGGTAGCGCTGCTTTTCCCCGAATCCGGCGTGTCCGATACAACCACCACTTTCGCATCCATCTGCTCCACGGAATCCACCGCGGACGCAACTGGCGCCGCGGCCATGAGTTCAGCGGCGACGGCCGCGGCGGCGGGCACCGGCCGGATCGCACGCGCATGCGAACTCACCAGCACGGCGCGAGGTTCGTTGTCGTAAATCACGGCCCGCACTCGCGGATAGATCTGCCGCTCCCATCGCTGTCCATTGAATACGCCGTAATGCCCGACACCGGTCTGCACATGGTGTGTCTTCAGGTACGGTCGCAACTTGTCGCACATGTCCTGTGCGGCGAGCGTCTGTCCAACCGCGCAGATGTCGTCCTTTTCTCCTTCGACGGTAAGCAACGCGGTACGGCGTATCGTCGACGGATCGACCAGCCGGCCCCTCACTGTCAGTTCGCCTAACGGCAACGCGTGCCGTTGAAAAACCGTATCGACGGTTTCCAGATAAAAATCGGCGGTCAGGTCCATCGTCGCGAAGTATTCTTCATAGAAAGAGCGGATCGTGTCGGCTTTCGCCGGATCTCCCTTGGCCTGTTCGTAATGCATGGTTTCGAACGAGTCGAGATGCCGGCTCAAATTCATCGACATGAATGCACTCAGCTGCACGAATCCCGGATAGACGCGCCGATGCGCGCCAGCAAAGCCGAACGGTACCGCGCTGATCAGGTTTCTCTCGAACCACTCGATCGGTTTGCTTTTCGCCAGTTCGTTGACCCGCGTCGGATTGATGCGCGTGTCGATCGGACCTGCCATCAACGTCATGCTGGCAGGTTGCGAGGGATTGCCGTCGTCGGCCATCAGCGCGACGGCGGCTAATGCCGCAACGGTCGGTTGACAAACGGCGAGCAGATGCGCGCCGGGTCCAATCGTCTCGGTGAAGTCGATCACATGCTGCACGAATTCGTCGAAGCCGAAGCGGCCCTGGCTCAGCGGCACGTCGCGCGGGTTATGCCAGTCGGTGATGTAGACGTCGTGCTCGGCCAGCATGGTGCGCACGGTGCCACGCAGCAGCGTCGCGAAGTGGCCGGACATCGGCGCGATGACGAGCACGCGCGGCTGCGGTGCCGGCACCGTCGTCTGCTTGCGAAAGTGCAGCAGTGAGCAGAACGGCGTACGTGCGGCGACTTCCTCGACGACCGCGACAGGCTTGCCTTCCATCATCACGCTGTCGATTTCGAACGGCGGACGCACGGGCGTGAGTCCCGCGAGCGTCAGCAGATCGCAAGCCGCGCGAAGTGACCGTCCATGCGAAGTGGCGCCGAACGCGGGCCACGTGTCGAGCGAATGGTTTATCAACGCCGCGCCGTGACGCATGGGCAGCATCAGGTCCGCGAAGGCTTGATAGGTTGGATAGGCGAACAGGTTCATGCATCCGCGCGCGAGCGTTGAAAGGAAGGAGCCCGAATAGAAGGCAAGTCACATGCCATTGCGTTTGCACACACCGGCGGCGGCAACGCATTGGCATAGCATTTGCGCGCGTCGTGGGAACGGGCCGAACTTGCAGCGCTTTGGTGCAACGGCGCACGGCAGCGTGCATGCGTGCCGTCGGGCGTCGGTCTAACGCCTCATCAGGAGGAGATACGTATGGCGAATACCACGCTTACCATCAGCAGCAAGAATTATTCGTCGTGGTCGCTACGCGGCTGGCTGCTGACGCGGTTCAGCGGCTTGCCGTTCGAAGAGATCGTGATGCCCATCGACGATCCGGCGGCGCGCGCCGAACTGCTGCTTCTTTCGCCGTCGATTCTCGTGCCTTGTCTATTTCACGACGGCATCAAGATCTGGGACACGCTTGCCATTGCCGAATATCTGAACGAAGTCAGGCCCAAAGCATTGTTGCTGCCGAAAGACATTCGCGCGCGCGCGCATTGCCGCTCGATTTGCGGCGAGATGCATTCGGGTTTTGCTTCGCTGCGCTCCGCGCTGCCGATGAACCTCAAGGCCCACTTCCCCGACTTCAAGGTCTGGGCGCGCGCGCAATCGGATATCGACCGGATCGTGACTATCTGGAACGAGTGTCTGGAACAGTACGGCGGTCCGTTTCTGTTCGGCGAGCGCACAGCGGCCGATGCTATGTATGCGCCGGTCGTGACGCGTTTCGTGACATACGACGTGAAGCTCGAACCGCATATCGCGGAATACGGGCAGCGCATCATGGCTTTGCCCGAGATGCAGCAATGGATCGCGGACGCGCAGCAGGAAGTGGAAGAGATCGACGAACTGGACGTCGAATTCTGACAATCCTCAGATGCGTTTGAACGACGCAGAAGCCGACACTGCGTCGTCAAGCGAGCCGCAAACCCGCGATGCCGCTGCAACCCGGCTGCAACCCAGCCGCGATCCCGCGGCGACTCAGTCCCGCCCGCTTTCGAGCTTGAAAACGCTGACCACTTGCGCAAGTCGCGCGGCGTGATCGCGCAATTCGGCGGCCGCGTCTTCCGCTTCGCCGACAATCGTCGCGTTTTGCTGCGTGGCTTCGCCGATCTGCGTGACCGCGAGGTTGACCTGCTCGATCCCGCCCGATTGTTCGCGCGACGCAACGCTGATCTCGCCCATGATCGCGCGGACCTGACCGACCTGCTGAACGATCCCTTGCATCGTCGTGCTGGCCTGCTCGGCAATCTGGAAGCCGCTTTGCACGGTCGCCGTCGATTCGGCGATCAGACCTTCGATCTCCTTGACCGAAGCCGCGCTGCGCTGAGCGAGCGCGCGTACTTCGGAGGCGACCACCGCAAAGCCTTTGCCGTGCTCGCCTGCGCGGGCCGCTTCGACGGCCGCGTTCAGCGCAAGAATGTTGGTCTGGAACGCAATGCCTTCGATCACGCTCGTGATCTCTGCAATCTTTTGCGACGAGCGGCTGATCTCGCCCATCGTCGATACGACACGTTCCACTGCACGGCCGCCTTCGAGCGCTGCGTTCGCCGCGCGCGTGACGAGCGTGTTCGCTTGTGCCGCGTGGTCGGCGTTCTGCTGCACCGTCGACGTGATCTGCTCCATGCTCGCCGCCGTTTCTTCGAGGCTGCTGGCTTGTGTGGCGATGCGCGACGCGATATTGCCGCTGCCCGTGGCGATCTTCTCGGTGCCGTGCGACATATCGGTCGACGCGCTGCGCACTTGCGAAACAATGCGCGCAAGCCCTTCGCCGATGCCGTCGATCGAGCGCATCAGGCGGCCGATTTCGTCGGCGCGGCTGCTCGCGCCTTTCGCCACGCGCACGCTCAGATCGCCCGAAGCAAAGCGCTCAGATGCCTTCGCGGCTTCATCGAGCGGCCGGCTGACGAGGCGCCGCACCGCAAACAGGAACACGACCGCGAACACGCCGACCAGCACGAAGCCGAGTAGCAGGAAGCGATTGCGCGTGGCGGTGATATCGGCCATCACTTCGTCGCGCGGCGCGATGCCGCCCACCAGCCATTGCCATTCCGGCACCGTGATGAACGAGACGAACTTGCCGCGCGCGCCTTGCTCGCCGAGCGTGGCGTCGGCGGAACTGTATTCGAGGCGGCCTTCCTTCATGTCGAGCATCTGCTGATACGGCGCGTTCGCATTGTCCGCGACCTTGCCGGCGGCGGCCGGATGCACGATCAGCTTGCCCTGATCCGCGCCCTTCGACGCGTTGAGCACGAAGTAATACCCGGTGTCGCCGATCTTCAGCTTGCGAATGCCGTCTTCGACCTGCTGGATTTCCTGGTCGACGTTCACGCCGACAAAGAGCGCACCGATCACGCGGCCGCTTGCATCGGTAACCGGCCGGTATTGCGTGATCCAGCGCTTGCCGAATAGCGCTGCGAGCCCCGTATAGGTTTTGTTCGCGACGAGGAGCGCATAAGCCGGCCCTTTGCGGTCGAGCAGCGTGCCGATCGCGCGGGAGCCGTCCTGTTTCTTCAACGATGTCGTGACGCGCACGAAGTCGTCGCCGGTGCGGGCGAAGATCGTCGCCACCGCGCCGCTGCGTTCGAGAAACTGGTCGGGAATGCTGAAATCCATGTTCAGGACTTTGTCGCCGGCCTTGAAGGTGGGCGTGGCCACACCGTTCACGTCGATCTTCTGCGTTTCGTCGAGCGTGTAGGTAGTGGGCAGGAAGCTCGCGAACATCGACGTCGAACGGTCGACTTCGGCGGACAACGCCTTGTCGAACAACGTGATCATCGCGGCGATCGAGCGGTCCTTTTCGGCGATGCGCTCGAGCACCTGGTCACTGACCTGCTTGCCGGCGCTGCGCGTGAGCGCCCACGTGAAGGAGGCGAAAATCAACGCCACCAGCACGCATGACAGTACGGCGAGCCGGGCGCCGACACTGGCGCGGCGCAAAGAGAGAAATTCCATGGGCGTATGCGGAGTAAGAGGGACAAACGAGACACGGGCAGTGCACAGGCACTATCCGGCAACGTGTCTTGTTTACGGCCGCGATCAACGCTTTCTTTAGAAAAGTGCAAGCTTTCTGTAATAGTGAGGCGCAGCGCAAGCGCCTGCGGGCGCTCGAAAGGAGCGGCTCGGCGTCATACCTTCGCCCGCCACGTGCGCAACAACAGCGCGTTCGTGACGACGCTGACACTGGAGAACGCCATCGCCGCGCCGGCGAGCATCGGATTCAGCAAGCCGAAAGCGGCGAGCGGAATGCCGACCAGGTTGTACACGAACGCCCAGAACAGGTTCTGCTGGATCTTGCGCCAGGTTTTGCGCGAAATATCGATCGCGTCGGCGACGAGCGCCGGGTCGCCGCGCATCAGCGTGATGCCCGCAGCGTGCATAGCGACGTCGGTGCCGGTTGCCATGGCGATGCCAATGTCGGCGGCGGCCAGTGCGGGCGCGTCGTTGATGCCGTCGCCGGCCATCGCGACGATGCCCGCGCTGCGCATTTTCAGGTCGCGGATCACGCGGGCCTTGTCGTCCGGCAGCACTTCCGCATGGAATTCGTCGATGCCGAGCGCTTGTGCAACGCTCGCCGCACTGCCCCGATTGTCGCCGGTGACGAGCACGCTTTTGACGCCCATTGCCCTGAGCCTCTCGATAGCGGCGCGCGCCGTCGGCTTCACGGTGTCGCCGAATGCGATCAGCGCGAGCGCGACGCTCGCCTGTGAATCGCGCTGCATGAGCCAGGACACGGTATTGCCTGCGGCTTCGAGTTCGCGAGCGCGCGCCTCGGCTTCCGGCGACAGGCCGATGCCAAGCTCCCGAAGCCAGCGCGTGCTGCCGAGGGCGAGCGTGCGGCCGTCGACGTCCGCTTCGACGCCGCGACCGGCTACGGCCCGTGCGGCGCTCGCAGTAAGTGCCCGTGCACCGGACGCCGCCGCTTCATGCGCCTTGACGACTGCTCGCGCCAACGGGTGATCGCTTTGACGCTGCACGGCGGCGGCGAGCGCCAATGCTTCGTCGCGGCCTATGCTGCCGACCGGTTCGAACGCTGTCACCGAAGGTTGGCCGATCGTCAGCGTGCCGGTTTTGTCGAACGCAACAACATTCACGCGATGCGCGGTTTCCAGCGCCTCGGCGTCTTTAATAAGCAAGCCGTGGCGCGCCGCGACGCCGGTTCCGGCCATGATCGCTGCGGGCGTCGCGAGCCCGAGCGCACAGGGGCAGGCGATCACCAGCACGGCGACCGCGTTCAGGATCGCCGTTTCGCCGCCGGCGCCGGCCAGCAGCCAGCCGATCAGCGTGAGCGCGGCAATGCCTAGGATCGCCGGCACGAAGATTTCGCTGACGCGGTCGACGAGCCGCTGGATCGGCGCTTTCTCCGCCTGCGCGCTCTCGACGAGGCGAATGATCCGCGCGAGCGTCGTTTCGGCGCCGATCGCGGTGGTCGTGACCGCTATGGCGCCTTCGCCGTTGATGGAGCCGGCGGTCACGGCGTCGCCCGTCTGTTTGGCTACAGGCAGGCTTTCGCCGGTAATCAGCGATTCGTCGATGTGAGTGCGGCCTTCCAGCACCGCGCCATCTACCGGAACGCGTTCGCCCGGCCGCACGATCACGACCGTGCCCACCTTGACCTGGGCGAGCGGCACTTCGCGCTCGCCCGCGCCGACGCGAATGCGGGCTCGGTCGGGACGCAGCGCCTGAAGCGCGCGGATCGCGTCGGTGGTTTGGCGCTTGGCGCGCGCTTCGAGCCATTTGCCGAAGCGCACCAGCGTGATGACAACCGCCGACGCTTCGAAGTAAAGATGCATCGCGTCGTCCGGATGCGTTGCTAGTTGATACACGCTGATGCCATAGGCCGCCGACGTGCCGAGCGCCACCAGCAAGTCCATGTTCCCCGCGCCGGCGCGCACGGCCCGATAAGCCGCGCGGTAGAAGCGCGCGCCGAACACGAACTGCACGATCGACGCGAGGCCGAATTGCAGCCACGGCGCGAGCATTGCGTGCACGCCGAACCATTCGCCCAGCATCGGCACGATGAGCGGCAACGTCAGCAAAGCGCAGACGAGCACGGCAGCCAGTTCGCGGCGCGTCTGGCTGCGTTTGCGCTCGGCGGCGGTGGTGACGACGGCGCCAGCGGCGGCTGCAGTCGTTTCGGGAGCGCTGGCAGAGTCGATATCGGCTATTTCCGGCGCTGCATCCGGCGGGGCGACCAGCGCCGCTTCATAGCCCGCTTTCTTGACGGCGGCGATCAGCGCGTCCGAACCGGCTGCGGCTGCAGTCAGATTCACGCTCGCGGTTTCGGTCGCCAGATTCACCGACGCGGAGGCGACGCCCGGCACCTTCGCCAACGCCTTTTCGACGCGCATCGCGCAGGAGGCGCAGGTCATCCCGCCGATTTCGAGTTCGGCGGAACGAGTCGGGTTGGCGTCGGTGTCGTGTGAAGCAGTGGCAAGTTCGGTCATGGTGGTTCAGGCTCGCGACGGCATTGGGCCGCATGGTGATGTCTAGTATCGACCTTCCCATGATGGGAAGGTCAAGCACATGCCTGCAACGGGACTGCGTGACATGCCCGAACAGGTGGCGAGCCGCCGTCGCCGGAATTCGAGCCGCGCGTTGGAAACTAAACGCTATTCACGCCTTTGCGCTTGCCTGACAAGCGCGGATACGATACAACGCGATGTTGTCGGCGATGCGACGCGGACTGGCTGCGCTGGGTTTGGGGAGACCGCGCGAGCACCGTTGCGCTCGCGCCGGCGTCTCCCTTTGGACAGCACGTTCCGCCCATTGAACGAATGATAAAAAATCGCCGAGCACTGTTTTTGAATTACTGGACCTGCGTATCGTTCGCGGGCCTCGCATTTCTCACCGGTTGTGCGTCGACGCCTTCCACGACGCAAAAATCCACTGGCTGGATCAAGGACGAAGTCGCCGATTCATACGTGTTCGGCTATCCGCTGGTACTGATGGGCGTCGCGCGCGACGCGGCAGTCGGCACCGAACCCGGTCGGGCGCCGCTCAATACGCTGCGCCATGCGCAGGCGCTGCCGCCAATCGGCGCGGCCAATCCGATGCAGCCGAGCCTCGATACGCTGGATTCAACCGGCTGGCTGGATGTCGGCGCGGAGCCGGTGATCATCGCGCTGCCCGACTCGCATGGCCGCTACGTCGACGCCCGTGTGCTCGACATGTGGACCAACGTGGTCTGGTCGACGAGCGATCAGTTCGCCAGCCGCGCGGCTGGCATCAAGGCGCAAGCCATCGCCTTCGTCGGACCGGGTTGGCAGGGCGATCTGCCCAAAAACGTGAAGCGCGTCGATGTCCCAACCCGCAACGCATGGGTGAGCGTGCGCATTCAGTCGAACGGCACGCGTGATCTGACTGCGGTTCGCAAGCTGCAACGGGCGATCCGCGTCGCGCCGCTTTCCGTCTATGCGGGCGACGCGCGTTCGGTGTCGATTGCGCCGCCGCGCAGCAATGCCGACGCCGCCGCTACCGGCAGCGCAGCGGGCACGCCTGCCGCGCAAGTCGCAGCGCTCGACGCGAACGGCTTCTTCAACCGGCTCGCGCAGGCGCTGGCCGACAACCCGCCGGAGCCCGCCGATCCGCATGCGCTGAAAATCCTTTCCGACCTCGGTGTGACGCCGGACCAGCCCGTCAAGCTGCCTGCCGCATCGGAGGCGATTGCAGCCGGTCTCGCCGATGGTCACGAACGCGTGGTGACGCCGCCGTCGAACTTGCTGACCGGCAATGGCTGGAGCTGGTTCGGCGATAGCGTGGGCAACTACGGCCCGGACTACGCACTGCGCGCATACGCTGCATATGCGCAACCCGGTATCGGCACGAAAGACGACGAAGTGCGAGCGGTCGTCACTCAGGACAGCGACGGTCACGCGCTCAACGGCGCGAATCGCTACGTGATTCACTTTGCGCCGAATCAGTTGCCGCCGGTGCGCGGCTTCTGGTCGATTACCGCTTACACGAAAGACGGCGCGCTCGGCGAAAGCGCGCCGGCGCGTATTGCGGTTGGCGATCGCAACGGCGCGCGCCGCAATCGCGATGGATCGCTCGACGTGACCGTGTCGTCCACGCGCGGCAAGAGCGGCAATTGGCTGCCGGCGCCGCGCGCGGATCTGCAACTGGTGCTGCGTTTATACGCGCCGAAGCCTCAAGCCACCGACGGCACCTGGCAACCGCCGGCCGTCGTGCGTCAGTAATCCGCACGAGTCGGCTGCGCGCGCAGTCCGCGAGATTCGAAGGCCGATCAGCGTGTCCGTCATAGCGCCATGTGAGTGACGGACGCGCGGCTTTATAGTGCGAGCTATTGTGTAAGCTCAGCTTACATTTCTATCCCACGAAAGATTCACGACTTATACTGCCGCTTGCGGGATTTTCGTTTAGCGGCGGGCTTGCCGCCGCATTACCCAAAACCGAGCATGGCAAGCATCAATAAAGCATCATTCGCCTCTTCCATGCGGACCATGCGCGATGTCGCGCAGTCGCGGCGCACACGGCGCGTCATCACAGGTCTGCTGATCTTCATCGTATTGTTCGGTCTGCTGGGCTTTTTCGCGGCGCCGCCGCTGATTCGCCACATCGCTGAGCAGCAACTCAGCAAGCAGCTCGACCGGCCCGCAACTATCGGCCGCATTGCGCTTAATCCCTATACGCTCAAACTCGAAGCCGATCGCGTACATATCGGCGAACGGGGCGGTCCGGGCAATTTCGTGGATATCGAGCGGCTTATCGTGCAGCCGTCGTGGAGTTCGCTGTTTCGCGCAGCGCCGATTATCGACGAAGTTCAGCTCGACTCGCCGCGCTTCCATGTGGTTCGCTATGACGCGCAGCGCTTTAATTTCACGGATCTGATCGAGAAATTTTCGAAGCAGCCGAGCGCGCCCGATACCAAGCCGACGCTCTTTTCTGTGTCGAACATTCGTCTTGAGAACGGCCAGATCACATTCGACGACAAACTGCTCGGCGCGACTCATGTAATCGATCAATGGAAGCTCGGCATTCCGTTTATCGCCACGTTGCCGTCCAAGACCGATATCTTCGTCGAGCCGTTACTGCGCGCGCGGATCGACGGCAGTCCGATTGCCATCGACGGCAAGACGAAGCCATTCGCCGCGTCGCGCGAGTCGGAAGTGTCGTTGCGCTTCGACGGGCTAGACGTGCCGCGCCTCATCTCGTACGTGCCGACCAAGCTACCGGTGATCGTGCAGTCGGGCAAGCTGTCCACGGATCTGAAGCTGAACTTCGTCATGTCGAACGACGCGCCGACGCTGCGCGTTGCCGGCACCGTCGATCTGAACGACGTCAACGTGCAGGACCAGAGCAAGGCGCCGTTTTTTGCAGCGCGCACCGTGCATGTCGCCGCGCGCACACTGGAGCCGCTGAAGAGCCTCTATCATTTCGACGATATTCGTATCGACGCGCCGAGCGCGAATCTCGCGCGTGACAGAAGCGGCGTGCTGAGCGTGGAGCGGATGTTCGCGCCCGCGCCGGCTGCTGCGAAGGCGGCGGCTGAATCGGCGAGCGCATCGGCGGCTGCATCTACACCTGCTGCGGCGAAATCCCAGGCGAGCACGCCGGCGGCGGCATCGAGCGCAAGTGACGCCAAAAATGCCGCGAAGCCCGCACCGCCGCTCGATCTCTCGATCAAACGCTTCGTGCTCAATGACGGTACGGTGAACGTGCGAGACGAAGCCGCATCGCGTCCCGTCGACGTCGGTCTGGAAAAACTCGCTGTCACGCTGACCGATTTTTCCACGCTGGCCACCGCGCCCGCGCATTACACGCTGAATACCGACTTGAAGCGCAGCGGTGGTTCGTTCGGCCTGGCCGGTGCATTGAGCCTCGCCGCTAAAACCGCGAGCGCGAAGCTCGACATCAAGTCATTGAATTTGCCGCTGCTGCAACCGTATCTCGACGCCGCGACCGCTGCGCAGGTGACGGACGGCGCGCTGTCCGCGACGGCGAATATCGGCGCGAACTGGGCAAAGTCGCCGGCTGCCGTGATGGTCGCGGATACGCAACTCGATATGCGTTCGTTGAAGGTGGCGGCGCGCGGCGGCAAGGAGCCTTTGATCGCGCTCGCGCAAGGCAGCGTGAAGGTCAAGCAGGTGGACCTGAATGCCCGCACGGCCGACGTCACGAGCGTCGACACCACGGGCCTTGCTGTGGACGTGCAACGCCTCAAAGACGGCAGCATCAACCTGGCGTCGCTCGCGGGTTCTCACGAGGCCGAGCCGGCGCGCACGGCGATCCATGCGGCGAAGAAAGCACAAGCCGAAGGACCGGCGTGGCGCTACAAGATCGGCGAACTGAATCTCAAAGACGCCACAGCCAATTTCACCGACAACACCACGCCGCAGCCGGTGAAACTGGGCATCACGCCGCTGCAGCTGAAAGTGAAGCAGATCAGCGAGGACCTCGGCCGCCCGCTGCCGGTCGAACTGCAAGCCACGCTAAACAGGAAAGGCACGCTCGACCTCAAGGGTGACGTTACCGCAACGCCGCTAAAGGTCGCTGTCAAGGTGAACGCGAACCGGCTCGACGCCGCGGCTTTTGAACCGTATTTCGGCAGCAAGTTGAATGCTGCGATCGCGAGCGCGCTGCTCAATGCCAGCGGCGATCTTGCGTTGAGCCAGGCGAAGTCGTTGAAGGCGAGCTATCGCGGCGACGTTGCGCTTGTCGACGTTCGGATGCTCGACAAGGCAACCTCGGACCCGTTCGCGGGATGGCGCTCGCTTGCATTGTCCAAGCTGAAAGCGGATTACGACGAGCACGGCACGTCGGTGGACGCGGAGCGCGTCACCTTCACGAAGTTCTATGGACGCGTGCTGCTCAACGCACAAGGCAAGCTGAATCTCACCGACGTGGTCGCGCATGAAACCGGCGCAGCGCAGTCGCTCACGCGCGACAAGAACAACAAGGGCGGTGCGGAGCCCGTGCCGTTGACGCCGCCGACAGCGTCGGCTGTCGTTGCTGCGTCGGCGCCCGTGGTGGCGTCGGCGTCCGCTCCTGCGTCGTCCGCTGCGCCCGCGACGGTTACGGCCGCAACGCCGCCGCAAAGCCCGGTCAAGCTGCATTTCGGCCAACTCGTCTTGCAGCAAGGCCGCGTGACGTACACCGATAACTTCATCAAGCCGAACTACACGGCGAACCTGGTCGGCATTCAAGGCACGGTAGGCGCATTCGGCACACAGTCGACCACGTCTGCGCCTGTCGAAATCGCGGCGAAGCTGGCGGCCAACGGTCCGTTGTCCATTCGCGGCACCGTCAATCCGCTGATCGCGAAGCCGGCGCTCGATCTGACCGCGAGCGCGCACGACATCGAACTGACTAATCTCACGCCATATTCCGCGAAATATGCCGGATATCCGATTACCAAGGGCAAGTTGAACGTCGATCTGCATTACAAGCTGGAGAACGATCAGCTGAATGCGGACAACCATCTGTTTATCGATCAACTGACGTTCGGCGATCATGTCGAAAACGACACGGCGACCAAACTGCCAGTGCGGCTCGCCATTTCGCTGCTCAAGAATTCGCGCGGTGAAATCGACGTGAATCTACCCGTGTCAGGCTCGTTGTCGAATCCCGAGTTCAGCGTTGGCGGGCTGATCTGGCATGCGGTGCTCAATCTGCTGCAAAAGGCGGTGACTGCGCCGTTCTCGCTGATCGCCCATGCGTTCGGCGGGAGTGGCGAAGAGTTGGGCTATGTGGAATTCGAACCCGGCTCGGCGCAGCTCACGGAAGAAGACAACAAGAAGCTCGACACGATTGTGAAGGCGCTCGGCTCGAAACCGTCGATCAAAATGGACCTGATCGGCCGCGTGGATCCGAAGCTCGACGAGCCCGCATTGCGCGCACGCTATGTGGACCGCCTCGTCAAACAGCAGAAAATCAAGGACGTGGTGGGCAACGGTCAGAGCGTGGAGTTGTCGAGCGTCACCGTCGATCCGAAGGAATACGACAAGTATCTGACCAAGGCGTATAAATCCGCGGACTTCAAGAAGCCGCGCAATATCGTCGGCCTGACGAAGAGCATGCCCGACGACGACATGAAGAGCGCGCTTGCGGCCAACGCGCCTATCGACGAGGCCAGCTTGCGGCAGCTCGCGCAACAGCGGGCGCAGAGCGTGCAGCAGTATCTGGACGGCAAGATAGACAGCAGCCGCGTGTTTATCGTCGCACCGAAGCTGGACGCAGACGGCATCAACGATAAAGGTGCGACCACGCGAGTCGATTTTGGGCTGAAGTGAGCGACGTGCGGCGTGGTAGTTCGGGGCGGCTGTCGGCGCTGCCTTGAGCTTTGTGCTCGGGGTTCGCCGCAAGCATGGCGCTCAAGCCGGCCGCAAGCGTTGCACTCACGCCTTCCAGGCGCCTCGCCCTCACGCCGCGCGCGTCGGCTTCTTCAGCGCCGTTTGCTCTATCACGCGCGCGAGCGTATCGAACGCGGGTCCGATCTTTTCGTTCGGCACGCACGCGTAACCGAGCAGCAGTCCGCGCATGGCGGGCGGATCGCTGCTGTAGTAGCTCGCGAGCGGCCGCACGATCACGCCGGCGTCGAACGCTGCCGCCGTTACCGCGCGATCGTCGGCATGATCGGGCAGCCCGAGCACGAGATGCAAACCGGCCTCGTCGCCCATGACGGGCAGTTCGTTGCCGAAGCGCGCGGTAATCGCATCGATCAGAATCTGCCGGCGCTCGCCGTATAACGCTCGCATTCGCCGAACATGCGAGGTGAGATGCCCGTCCATGATGAAGTCTGTCATCACCGCCTGCTGCATCAGCTGACCTTCGCGATAAAGCTCGGCGATGCCCATACGGAATGTGTCGACGAGATGCTCCGGCGCGATCATGTAGCCCATGCGTAAGCCGGGAAATAGCATCTTGCCGAGACTGCCGACGTAGATCACCTGACCTGCATCGTCGAGACCTTGCAGCGATGCGAGCGGCCGGCTGCCGTAGCGAAACTCGCTGTCGTAGTCGTCTTCGATGATCCACACGTTGTGCTGGCGCGCGTATTCGAGCAGGGTGCGGCGGCGCGCGAGGCTCATCACCATGCCGAGCGGGTATTGATGCGACGGCGTGACCAGCGCGAGACGTGGCGGCTGCTGCAAATCCTGCTCGCGCGGATTGAGGCCTTCTTCGTCAACCGGCACGGGGACGAGTGTGATCCCCGACGACTGCAACACGCTGCGTGCGCCCCAATAGCACGGCTCCTCGACCCATGCGCGGTCGCCGACGTCGGTCAGTAGTCGAACCGCGAGATCGATGGATTGGTGAATACCCGTAGTGATGATGATCTGATCCGGCGTGCAATTCACCGAACGCGCGACCCGCAAATAGTCGGACAACGCCCGGCGCAGCGGCCGGTAGCCGCCGCCCGGCGCATAGGTCAGCAGATCGGGATTCGCTTCTTTCCACAAGCGCGCTTGCAAGCGGCTCCAGGTTCGCGCCGGAAATTCGGCGACGTCGGGCACGCCCGGCATGAACGCGCCCCACTGTTTTGCAGACACGCCGGCTTGACCGATCAGGCGCCGGCCGCGATTGGACAGATCGCTCAGGTCGCGCTTTGCCGTCTTGCCCGGAACCGCGACCGGCTTGCCTTGCGAGTCCACCGCCGCGACCGCTGGCTTGCGCCGTGCGTTGACTGCGGCTGTGTCCGGCTGGGTGTCGGCGACATACGTCCCGCTGCCCGTGGTCGAGATCACATAGCCTTCGGCGGTCAACTGGTCGTACACATGCAGCACCGTATTGCGCGCGATGCCGAGGTCTTCGGCGAGCATGCGCGAGCTTGGCAGCTTGGTGCCCGGCGGCAACTGGCCGGCGAGGATCGCCTGCTGCATCAGCCGCAAAGTCTGCCGGTAGATCGGCTCGGCGGCCGCGCGATCAAGCCTGGCAGCGAGCCAATCCGACAAGATGATCGTATCCAAGTGGTTCTATCCGGAATAATGAAATGGTTCCATATTGTAGAACCGTAACGGTCTATAGTGGGCCACGCAGTTGATGCGAGCCCGCTGTTTATCAAAGGCAGCCGGCCGGACCGGCAGAGGAGACTACGGCGATGAAAACGGATGAAGTGATCGTCAGCTTTCGAGGCGTGCGCAAGACGTACGACGGCGAAACGCTGGTCGTCAAACAACTGGATCTGGACATCTATCAGGGCGAATTCCTGACGCTGCTCGGGCCGTCCGGTTCCGGCAAAACCACCTGCCTGATGATGCTCGCGGGTTTCGAATTTCCCACCGGCGGCGAGATCTGGCTGGACGGCACGTTGCTCAACACCGTGCCGCCGCACAAGCGCAACATCGGCATGGTGTTTCAGAACTACGCGCTGTTCCCGCACCTGACCGTCGAGCAGAACGTTGCGTATCCGCTGACGGTGCGCAAGCTCTCCGCCGAAGAGCGCGCTCATCGCACGAACAACGCGCTGAAGATGGTGCGCATGGAGAGCTTCGCGAAGCGGTATCCGGCGCAGCTTTCCGGTGGACAACAGCAGCGCATCGCGCTCGCGCGGGCGCTCGTGTTCGAGCCCAAGCTCGTGCTGATGGATGAACCGCTCGGCGCGCTCGACAAGCAGTTGCGCGAACACATGCAGTACGAACTGAAGTCGCTGCACGAAAAGCTCGGCGTGACGTTTGTCTATGTCACCCACGATCAGGGCGAGGCGCTGACCATGTCCGATCGCGTCGCCGTGTTCGACAAAGGCATCGTGCAGCAGCTCGACACCGTGGACCGTCTCTACGAATCGCCATGCAATGAGTTCGTCGCGAACTTCATCGGCGACAGCAACAAGCTGCGCGGCACGATCGCAAACGTGGACGGAGAGTATTGCGAGTTTCACCTCGTCGACGGTACGCGGCTCACTGGCCGCAATATCGGCGGCGCGCGGGCGGGCACGCCGGCAGTCGCGTGCA
The DNA here is from genome assembly GCF_904848585.1 of Paraburkholderia kirstenboschensis. GTDB lineage: Bacteria > Pseudomonadota > Gammaproteobacteria > Burkholderiales > Burkholderiaceae > Paraburkholderia > Paraburkholderia kirstenboschensis. Next base: position 23,562 of record NZ_CAJHCR010000019.1, on the reverse strand, counting down.
TCCGGCCTGAACGCATGAAGCTCGCGAATCGCGACAACGGCGCGGCGCGGGCGGGCGCCAATGCGCTCAGCGGCGAAGCACGCGGACTCATCTATTTCGGCGACCACGTGCGCATGCGCTGCGGCTTGCCGCAACAGGACGAATGCTTCGTCAAGGTGCCGCTCGGCACCGATGCGCTCAATACCTTCGCACCCGGCTCGCCCGTCGCGCTCGAGTTTGCGCCCGAGCATCTGCGGGTATTCGCGGGGGCGTGATCGCGCAAAACGCGCGCATGATTGCATGAGAAGAGCGGTCGGCAGCACATAAAAAAGTCGCATGAATGATGCTTGAAACCACCACCAAAGGAGAGCAACACACCATGAACAAGATCGGGAAATCGCGCTGTGCCGTCGCTGTCGGTGCTGTGGCGCTCGCGCTCGGCGCGGCGCAGGTCAATGCGGCCGAACTGACGGTCGTGAATTTCGGCGGCGCGAACGGGGACGCGCAAAAGGCGGCCTTCAACCAGCCGTTCGAGTCGCAGAGCGGCACCAAGGTGACCGCCGTCGAATACAACGGCGAGCAGGCCAAGGTCAAGGCGATGGTCGAGGCCAAGCATGTGAACTGGGACGTGGTGGAGGTCGAGTCGGGCGACATCGGCCGCGGTTGTGACGAAGGTCTGTACGAGAAACTCGACTGGTCGAAGATCGGCAAGAAGTCGGATCTGATTCCGGAAGCGCCGCAAACTTGTGGCGTCGGCTTTTTCGTGTGGTCGACGGCGCTCGCGTATAACGCCGACAAACTGAAGACCGCGCCGTCGGGCTGGGCCGACTTCTGGGACGTGAAGAAGATCCCCGGCAAGCGTGCGATGCGCAAGGGCGCGCGCTACAACCTCGAATTTGCCTTGATGGCCGACGGTGTTGCACCGAAAGACGTCTACAAGGTACTGGCGACCAAGGAAGGCCAGGACCGCGCATTCAAGAAGCTCGATGAGTTGAAGCCGAACATCCAGTGGTGGGAAGCGGGCGCGCAGCCGCCGCAATTCCTCGTGGCCGGGGACGTGGTGATGTCGACGGCGTACAACGGCCGGATCGACGCCGCGCAGAAGGAAGGCAAGAACCTGAAGGTCGTGTGGAACGGCAGCATTTATGACCTCGACTATTGGGGGATTCCGAAGGGCTCGCCGAACAAGGCGCTCGCCGAGAAGTACATCGCCTTTACGATTTCGTCGAAGCCGCAGCAGGACTACGCGCACCACATCGCCTATGGTCCGGTGAACGTGGCGGCGATCAAGGCGCTCGACGCGAAGACGCTTGCGAACCTGCCGAACTCGCCGGCCAACGGCAAGAACGCGGTTCTGCAGAATTTGTCGTTCTGGACGGACCATGGCGACGAACTCGAGCAGCGTTTTTCGTCGTGGGCTTCGAAGTAGGGAGCGCGTGATGTGAGGAAGCACGCGCAGGGTGTGAGGTCGGTGCGCGTGGGTTTGGATGCATGGGACGGAAGTAAGTGCTAAAGCACTAACTCCCGTCGACAGCTTTGCATGGGACAGGAGTAAGTGCTAAAGCACTAACTCCCGTCGACAGCTTTGCATGGGACAGGAGTAAGTGCTAAAGCACTAACTCCCGTCGACAGCTTTGCATGGGACGGAAGTAAGTGCTAAAGCACTAACTCCCGTCGACAGGAGAACGGGTGTGACTACGATGACGATCGCCGCCGATTCGACGCCGGAATCGATCGGCCGCCTCAAGCGCGAACTGAAGGCCGCGGAAGCGAAAAAGCGCGCCACAGCGTTGCTGCTGATTGCGCCGCTTGCGATTTTTCTGCTGCTGATCTTCGTCGTGCCGATCGGCGCATTGCTGACGCGCGCCGCGCAGAATCCGGAAGTCGTGAACGCGCTGCCGCATACGCTCAGCGCATTGAGCACCTGGGATCGCAAGACGCCGCCGCCCGACGCCGCATACGCCGCATTGGCGACCGACCTGACCGCGATCGCCGACAGCGACGGCATGGGTGCGCTCGCGCGACGGCTCAATGTGGAGATTCCCGGTTATCGGTCACTAATCGCCAAGTCGGCGCGCGCCATGCCGTTCGTCGACGACAACAACCAGCCGTTGCAACTGACGCCCGCCCAGTTCCACGCGAAGTTCGCCGAACTCGACGAACGCTGGAGCAACATCGCGTACTGGCAAGCCATCGCGAAGAACGGCAGCCCGTATTCGCCGTTTTATCTGCTCGCTTCACTCGACCACAAGCAGGACGCGTTCGGCCACATCATCCCGACCGATCCCGACCAGCAGATCTATCTCGCCGTTTTCAGCCGTACTTTCGTGATCGGCGCGGCCGTCACGTTTTTTGCGCTGCTGCTCGGTTATCCGCTCGCATACTGGATTTCCACGCTGCCCGAGCGTCGCGCGAACCTCGTGATGATTCTCGTGCTGATTCCTTTCTGGACGTCGATCCTGGTCCGCGTCGCCGCATGGATCGTGATCTTGCAGAGCGAAGGGCTCGTGAACAAGGCGCTGATCGGCAGCGGCTTGCTGCACGATCCGCTGGCGCTGCTGTTCAACCGCACCGGTGTGTACATTTCGATGACGCACATCCTGCTGCCGTTCATGATCCTGCCGCTCTACAGCGTGATGAAGTCCATCCCGCCCACGTATCAACGCGCGGCCATTTCGCTCGGCAGTCATCCGTTCGCCGCATTCTGGCGTGTGTATGTGCCGCAAACCTATCCGGGCATCGGCGCAGGCGCGTTGCTGGTTTTCATTCTGGCCATTGGCTACTACATCACACCGGCGCTGCTTGGTGGACCGAACGACCAGATGGTCAGCTACTACGTCGCCTACTTCACCAACGTGACGATCAACTGGGGCATGGCATGCGCGCTCGGCGGGCTGCTGCTTGCCGCCACGCTCGTGCTGTATGCGATCTACGGACGCTTCACGCGCTCATCGCTGAGCCTTGGCTGAACGGAGCCCACCGCCATGAAACTTGCCAAGCCCCTCTTTGCGCCACATACGTCGCTGATCGAGCGCGTATGGTATTTCGCGTTGCGCACGCTCGCCGTGCTCACGCTGCTGTACCTGATCCTGCCCGTGCTTGCGATCGTGCCGCTGTCGTTTTCATCGAGTACTTTTCTGGTATATCCGATTCCGGGCTGGTCGCTGCGCTGGTATCAGAATCTGATTGCGTCTGATGAGTGGCGCATGGCGGCTAAGAATAGTTTCATCGTCGCGCCGTCCGCGACGGTGGTCGCGACCGTGCTGGGGACACTCGCGGCAATTGGACTTACCAAAGCGAATTTCCGCGGCAAGGGCTTGCTGATGGCAATCCTCATTTCGCCGATGATCGTGCCGGTGGTCGTAGTTGGCGTGGGCATGTATCTGTTCTTTGCGCCGCTCGGTCTCGCCAACACCTATATCGGGCTGATTCTCGCGCACGCGTCGCTCGGTGTGCCGTTCGTCGTGACGACGGTGGCCGCGACATTGCAGGGCTTCAACTACAACCTCGTGCGCGCAAGCCTGTCGCTCGGCGCCAATCCGGTGAAGACGTTCTTCCGCATCACGCTGCCTGTGATTGCGCCGGGTGTGATTTCCGGTGCGCTGTTCGCGTTCGCGACATCGTTCGATGAAGTCGTCGTCACGCTATTCCTCGCCGGCGCCGATCAGACGACGCTGCCGCGACAGATGTTCACCGGCATCCGCGAAAATATCAGCCCGACTATTGCGGCGCTCGCTACCATCCTGATCGTTTTCTCGACCTGCCTGTTGCTGGCGCTGGAGTGGCTTCGTGGCCGCAACGCGGCGCGGGCGGTCAGGGCATAAGCGTGGGTCGACATATACCGCCAGCCTCATTGACGCAGCGCGCCATTCGACAACTTATGACATCGTTCTAAGATTCATCCCATTCCGCGGGCTTGTCCGTCTCGTCATACTTTTATCCCTCGATAAGAAGATGCGCAAGACGCAGACATTTAATGAAAACCCCGCTAACCGTGCTTGTGTGCGCGCTGACACTAACAGCTTGCGCGGACTACGCCGCGCGCGCACGGCTCGGCATCCAGGATTCCACTCTGCTCACATCCGGCGTTGGCGCCTCGCAAGACGAGGCGGCAGGCGCTGCCAACCCGCAATGGGTCCAAACGTACGCACTCGTCCCTAACGGCGCTTCGGCGCTAGTCTCGTTGCAAGCGCGGCTCGACCGCCTGCCGCCGGAAAAGAACGGCTACTTTCGCGCGAAGGCCCAATGCTGGATCAACGCCGCTCAACAAACGCGGCAGTCCGGCGACCATTGGGGTTTCGTCGAAGAGGCCATCGGCCAGGCGGCGACCATTACCATGGGTCTGGAAAGCGGCACACCGGTATCTGCTGCTAATCCTGCGCTGCGCACCGTGTCCACCGTGCGGCCCGATCTTTGGCAGATCGTCAATACCATCAAGTCGGACCCTGCCGTCGCCTCATGTCACGAGGCGCAACCGCCGCTCGCATGCGCCGAAGTGGAGCTGATGCAAGCCGGGCACGACGCATGGATGCGAAGCTTCGCCAATGCCGAAAAGCGCCTGCCAGACGTTCAGGACAACTTGCGTAAGTCGGCTGAAAGGGCATTGCAATGCAAGCAGGACGTAGCCGCGGGCGCAACGGCGCCGAGCGGGAAGTCGCCCAGGACAGTCACGTTGCGCGCCGATGCCTTGTTCCGTTTCAACGGCGGCAACGATGTCGCGATGCTGCCCGCCGGCCGACGCGAGCTGGACGCAGTGGCGCGCGGTCTAAAAGCGGATGCGGCGCTTCGCGAACTGAAAATCACCGGCTACACCGACCGTCTCGGCGACCACGCACATAATCAGAGCTTGTCGCTGCAACGTGCACAAACGGTAGCGCGGTACTTGCGCGCTCGCGGCGTTACCTCGCCGATTGCGATTCGTGGCCTGGCCAGCGCAAATCAACTGGTCGAGTGCCGACAAACCAGGCGTGATGATCTGGTGCGATGTCTCGCGCCGAATCGCCGCGTGGAGATCGAACTCGTCGTTGCCGCTTCCTAATGTGCCTTTGTATCGCCGCCGGACGTGGTAGCCCCAACACGCAAGCGGCGCATGGTCAGCAGACCGTCGCAGTGGGCCGGAATCGACCGCGATCGACCGCAACCGGCAATGGATGTTTTTCAGGAGATACGCAATACATGTCAACTATTCTGATTATCGACGACCACCCAGCGTTCCGGATGATCGTCAGGTTGCAGCTGATGCAATTGCTGAGCGTCGAAGAAGTCATCGAGGCGGACAACGGTCAGACAGCCGTCGAAATGGCTCGCCAGTACAAGCCGGACCTCGTCATACTCGACCTCGACATTCCGCGCATCAGCGGGCTTGACGTCATTCCGCGTCTCAAACTCGTGCATCCCTCTATCCGTGTGATGGTGCTGTCGGGGCACGACCCGGCCACTTTCGCGCCGCGCGCAATGCGCTCAGGCGTTCACGGTTTTGTCGGCAAGTCGCAGGAGATGAAGGAGATCATGCGCGGCGTGGAAGCGGTGCTGGCGGGCTACACCGTATTTCCGGTCGCGCCCAACGGCGCGAGCATTACGCCGGGAGTGTCGCCGAGCGGCGACGAGGGCAGAATCATGTTGCTCTCCGACAAGGAACTCGTCATTTTGCAGATGCTCTCGAAAGGCATGTCGAACAAGGTGATCGGCGACGCGCTGTTCATCAGCAACAAGACCGTGAGCAGTCACAAAACCCGCATCATGCACAAGTTGGGCGTGAAATCACTGGTTGAACTGATCGATCTGGCGCGGCGTTGCCGGATTGCGTCGGCGTGACGAGCGAGGCACGTGCACCGTGAAAACCGAAATATCTTGTCCCGATCCGCGTCTGCTTTGGGGAAAGGCGCTGGACCTGGTTGGCGACGATGAACATGCCGCCGCACATTTGCTTGGGCTGATTGCCGACACGAATCAAACGACGCTGGCATCCTTGCATGAGCACTTGCAGGTGGCGCGCTGGGAAGGCGTCGGCAGCGCGGCGCATCGCATTGCCGGTTCGGCTCGCATGCTCGACTGCGGTGCGTTGATTGCGCTCCTCACCGCTCTTGAGGCGGCGGCGCGCGCGCAGAACAGCGAGCTGGCAACGGCGCTCGTGCCGGTAGTAGCCGAGGCAGTCGCAACTCTCGACAAATCAATTGCAGAAGCGCTGAGGTCAGAACCGGACTCGGCAGAGTGAGAGCCCGGTTGCAGGTTGTCCGTCAGTTTCTGACTTGGGAACCGACCATGAACAAGCGGCCATAGGCGCGTTCAGGCGTTTCTTTTTCCAACGCCGTGGCCGTTGAAGAGGCTACGTTGCGATACCACCTGTATCGGGCGATGACCTTCGGCACATAGCTCATCGTTTCCGCATACGGTGGAATTTGCCCGCCATACTTCTGCACGGCGCCTTCGCCGGCGTTATAAGCCGCCAGCGCGAGCGGCAGGTCGCCGAACTGTCGCATCAGGCCTTTCAGATAACGGGCCCCTGCAGCGACATTCTGACGTGCGTCGAAAAGATCTGACGCACCGTGCCTCGCGCCTGTGCCGGGCATCAATTGCATGAGCCCTGTTGCGCCTTTAGGTGAGACCGCCTGCGGGTTGCCTCCCGACTCCACCTCGATCACCGCCATCAACAGTGCGCTGTCCATGCCGGCGGCGCGCGCGGCCTGGTCGATGATGGGCGAAAGTGCGATCACTCGCGCGACCGCCGATGCGGACGCTTGCTGTACGAGGTCAGCCGATAATGGACCGCGGGGCTGAATTACGACGGATTGTCGGCCGTCCGTCTCGTCAGGTGAGGAGGCGATGGTGCGCGACGCCGTGCCAACAGATAGCGCGGCGGACTCCGCGTCAACTCCCATTCCTCCGACCATCATCACAACGCCGGACGCAGGGCGTCCACGCGTCAGGACAACGTCGACTGCGTGAGCAAGCAGCGGTAGATAAGCGCCGCCCGCGGCCACGGCGATCAGCAGCCACCGACGCACCGTCAATTGCCTGTCGGATTCGGCGAGTCGTTCAGCGCCGATTCTCTAAGCGGCGACTGCATGCGCACTATCGCTTCCGAGTCCAGCGAGATTGGCCAGCGGCCCGTCTTAATGCCGTCCACGAGCTCGATTCTGCACAGGGTGTCGCCATTCTTCGGAAAACCGAAGGGATCGAGGTCGGGCCGGGCAGGCTCGCGAGTCAAGATTCCGCCCGTGCCGATAGGGCCGATCACGTTTGCCGCGTAATAGATCACTTTGTTCACTAGCGGCACATACATGTCGTAGCAGTAGTGCACATGTATCTTCAGGATGTTGGCATCCTGAATGTTCATTCGCGACGATGCGGCAGACGATATCGAGGAGTCGCGATACATCAGCGAGTCGTTTGGAATCTCGGTATAGGTCGCTGCTTCTTCCGGATGGTAGCGTGGTCGCGCGTAGTCGCCGATGGCGGCGCTCGTGGGATTGAGCACGGTGATAACGCTGAAATTGTTCGCGTCGGCCTGAGCTTTCGCGAGTGCGGCGGCAACGCCTTCGGCGCTCGCCTGGCGGGCGTAGATTGGCGCGAGTCCGCGTGCGAGGCCCGAGCGCATTGCCTGCATCGAGCCGTGGTTGACTGCGCCTTCGCGCGCGGCTTCGAGCACGGCTACATCCAGTGTCGACTTCGCCTGGTAAAGCAGCACGAACTGCAACGTGCCAAAACAGACGAACAACAGTAACGGCGCGATGATGATGAACTCCACCATCGACTGGCCCGACTGCTTGCGCTTGCGTGCGTCGCTGTTCGAATCAGCACGGGACCGCAGTTTCGGTAAGCCGGATGAGGGAAATTTCACGAGGTTGCCTCGAAAACAAAATAATCGCCGACGGCCAAACCGTGCTTGCCAGCCGCGCCGGCCGGCATCTCCAGAGTGTGGGCCGCGCGCAGGTTGAGCAGCAGGCGTCGCTTGCGCACCCCGTGATGAATCGCGACGACACGTTCATGCCGGTCGAGAAAGAGCACGTCGATGTCAAAGCGCATGCCGAATGTGTGTACGGAGCCGCAGCGTCTTAGCAGAATGGCTTCGCCGGGCGGCAGCGAGTCGCGGCCGAGCAGGCCACGCATGCGTTCGCACATGGTCTGCGTGATCGAGACGTGGATGCCTGCGTCTTTCCCGTGAACCTTGAGGCGCGCGAATTTCACAAGAAGCCCTCCTGCACGAACTTCATTGCGATCGGGAAACCCAACACGATGAAGGTGATCGGAAAAATGAACACCAGCAGCGGAAATACGAGTTTCACCGGAGCTTCCATTGCTTTCTTCTCCGCTCGCTGGAAGCGCTCGGAGCGGCGCTGCTCGGATTGAAAGCGCAGCGATTTGGCGAGACCGGCACCCATCCGTTCGGCCTGCACCACCGCACCGACGAAGTTCGTGACTTCCTGGATGCGCAAACGGTCGTCAAGGCGGCGCAACGCTTCGGTGCGGTTCAGTCCGGATTTCAGGTCGCGTAGTACATGCTCGAGTTCCCGGCGCAAAGGGCCCTCGGGGCCTTTTTCAACGGCCTTCTGGATTGCGCCGTTGATGTTCAGGCCCGCTTCCACGGCAAGCGTCAGGAAGTCGAGATAGATCGACAGATGCTTGAGAATTTGCGCGACGCGGCGGCGCCGCACGTCGCGCGTCCAGATGCGCGGATAAAAGTAGCCAAGCATGGCGGCGCCAAGCAGCACGAGCACTGAGAAAATGCCGAGCGCGAGCATAGCCAGAAGCGCGAGCAGTGAAGCGACGACCGCGCCGATGATAGACAGCGCGATGAACTGATGCGCGTTCATCAGAAACGTCAGCGACGTGAGGCGCAATTGCAGGTCGGTTTTCTCAACGAGCTTATTGCTGAATCGCGAGCCGAAATGGTGGACCACGAAATTGACGAGCGGCCACAATGGGCGCAGCGACTTCGGCAGCGGATCGAGAAACGTGCGGTCCTCTTGCGGCACGGCGCTGGCGAGGCCGCTGACCGACATATAGCCGATGCCGATAAGCACAACCAGCCCGACACTGACGGCGAGAGCGATGAATAGCAGCATGGTCAGACGTCGATATTGGTAATCTTGGAGATTGAGAAATAGCCGAGAAGCTCCATCACGCCGATCACTGCAAGCGTGGCCCAGCCGACCGGCTCAGTGAAAAGCGGCGCCATGGCCTTCGGCTCCATGAAGCGCAGCACCAGCATCAGGAACAGCGGCAGACAGGTCATTACGATTCCCTGCATGCGTCCTTGCGATGTGAGCGCCTTGATCTTTCCTTCCATCGTCAGCTTTTCGCGTAGCGTGCGCGCCACCGACTCCAGTGCTTCGGCAAGATTGCCGCCCACCTCGCGCGCGATCGTGACGGCTGCTGTCATCATCAGAAAGTCGGGAATGGGAATGCGCTTTTCGACGTTGCGCATGGCAATGTCCAAGTCGATGCCAAGGCGGATTTCCCGCATCAACAGATCGAATTCCTGCGAAATGGGAGCGGGTGTCTCATGCACCACGGCTTCCAGCGCCGTCGGGAAACTGGCGCCCGCACGAAGCGCGCCGGACATCATGAGCAGCGCGTCGGGCAATTGCTTCTCGATCGCTTCGGTGCGCTTCTTATGCATGCGCTTGAAGTATTTGCGCGGCAACATCATCGCAATTGGAATCGAAGCCGCCGCAATGAGAAGGCTGTGGCTCAATAGAAAGACGACGATCGGCAAGCCCACAATGACGACCATGCTCCACGCAGCGGCCTTCTGCCGGTTCACGAACACGAACGCGTCGGCGAGCGACGACTCTATCTCGCCAGCCATCTGACGCGAGCTGGCCCGCAGCGTCGACGTGCCCATGCGTGTGGCGAGGAAAATCAGAAACAGGCTGCCGAGGAACGCCAGCACGAGAATGATTGGAAGGCTCATGGTCGACCTCTCATTCCGGGCGCGTGAATATGTCGGTATTCACGGGAATGTGCCGGCGAATCAGTTCTTGATAGAAGTCGGGAATATAGGCAGTGGGCACAAACTTGCCCTGAATTTTGCCCTGTTCGCTGAAGCCTTCTTCCTTGAATACAAAAACGTCCTGAAGCGTGATGACGCCGGACTCCATGCCGCTCACTTCGGTGATATGCGTCACGCGGCGCGAACCGCACGAAAAGCGGGACTGCTGCACGATGATGTCCACCGCCGAGCAGATCTGCTCGCGAATGGCCTGCACCGGAAGGTCGAGGCCGGCCATCAAGGTCATCACTTCGAGACGCGCGATACAGTCGCGCGGCGTGTTGGCGTGGGCGGTGGTCAGCGAGCCGTCGTGGCCGGTGTTCATCGCCTGCAGCATGTCCAACGCTTCGCCGCCACGGCACTCGCCGATCACGATACGATCCGGGCGCATCCGCAAACAGTTCTTTACCAGATCGCGAATGTTGACCGCGCCTTTGCCTTCCATGTTGGCCGGACGCGCTTCGAGCGAGACGAGGTTTGGCTGCGATAGTTGCAGTTCCGCGGCGTCTTCAACGGTGACGATGCGTTCGTCGTCGGGAATGTAGCTCGACAGCACGTTGAGCAACGTTGTTTTGCCCGAACCCGTGCCGCCCGAAATGATGATGTTGGCTCCCTGCTTCACGGCAGTGTGCAGGAACTCGAGCATCTGCGGCGATAAGGTGCCGAATTTGATCAGGTCTTCGCCGACGAGTTTGCGCTTGGAGAATTTCCGGATCGTAATGCTTGGGCCTTTCAGCGCGAGCGGCGGAATCACGGCGTTCACGCGCGAGCCGTCGGCGAGACGTGCGTCAACCATCGGTGAACTTTCGTCGATGCGGCGGCCGATCGGTGCGACGATTCGTTCGATCGCGCCGACTACCGCGCGGTCGTCGGTGAAAATGACCGGCGAGCGGGTCAATTGTCCGTTTTGCTCGATGAAGATCTCGTTGTGACAATTGACCATGATTTCAGACACGGTGGGGTCCGCAATCAGTTCTTCCAGCGGTCCGAGCCCGATGATTTCGTCGAACACGCTTTTCTTCAGAGCATCGAGCGGAATGTCCGGAGTGCGGAAATTGGGATCGTGATTCAGGATCTCGTCGAGAGCGACGCTGACCGTGCTGCGCAATTCGTCCTCTTCCATGCGCGAGACGTTCAGACGCCGCAGGTCGAGCGCGGCGATCACTTTCATGTGAGCCTGCTTGCGCAACTCGATGCCGAGAGGGCTGTTTATCGGTGCGACCGGCAAGACGCCGGCGGTCGTCTGCCTGGACGGCGCGGGCTGCCTGCCCGGCGGGGCATCGGCTGTCTGCTGATGACCGTTCGCTTCTCTCGACGCAGCGAACGATAGTGGGGCATGTGCCATCGCATGCGCATGCGCATGCGAGCCAGCCGACGCCGTTGAAGTGGCTGCATGCCCCGTGGACAAGCTTTGCGTGTCTGCTCCGGGTTGAGCTTCCATGGACCACGCCACTTGATGTAGCGCAACAGGCACAGCTTCTGCGAACTGTGCGGAGTGCGTATCTTGCGTTGACTGTGCGCGTGGAGCGGGCGGAGCGGATGCGGCGGACGGAACCGGTGTTGCGGCGGCGCGGACGATCTTGATCGTCGTCATGCCGATTTCGATCTGGTCGGCCTCGGTCAGCGGACCATAGCGCGTGATCGGCGAACCGTTGACGAGCGTTGCCGCTATCCCGCCTTGGTCCTCGATGTAGTAAGCATTGTGCTCGCGCACGATGCGCGCTTGCAGCTTACCTATCAGAAGTCCCTTGACGTTGATGTCGCAGCTTGCATCCTTGCCGATCGTGCATCCTTGTTCGACCTGGAGCGCGCGCATAGTTGTATTGCGCGTGTGTATCTGAAGATTGAGCATTATGGTTCTCCGCGAGGCGCGTTTAGTTCGGCGCGCTGCCGAGGACGCCCACCTGCTGCGGCGGCACCTTGCCGTTCGTCGTGGACTGACCGGCATCGTGCGGCGCAGCGGGTGCCGCTGGCGGCTCCTGGCCGGCATTAAGCATGCGAAGCGCCTCCGCGACACCTTCCGGAGGCCTGCTTGCTGACGGCTTTAGCGGCTGCGGCTGCGGTGCCGGTTGAGCCGGCGCGGTGGGTGTTGCTTGAGCTTCAAGATGAGCGGACGACGAAGGCAATTGAGACGTTTGCCCCGCAGCCCGAGCGGGAGCTCGACGCAGCTCAGAGACTGGCGACGGCACCGGCTCCACTGTCGGCGCACGCGGCGGCGTGCTGCGTACAGGCGCGAGCAGCAGTGCTAGCGTAGGCGCGATAGGCTGACGCGGCGTAGCGGTGTGCGTTGCTTTTTCCGCATCGGCGATAAGGGGCTCGGGGTTGCCGTACTTGTTCCGGTAGCCAAGGTCTATGCCATCGGCGCGTGCCAGCAGATCCGAGTTGGGCGCGAGTTCCGGATCGGAAATGAGCGGCGTCACGAAGATGACGAGATCGCTCTTCTTCGCACGGAAGCTGTCCGAACGGAACAGCTGACCGATGACCGGTATTTGGCCGAGGAACGGCATGCCGTTGCTATCGTTAGCTGCATCGGCGCTGATGAGTCCGGAAATGGCGAGCGTCTCACCGGCGCGCATCGAAATATCTGAACTGGTGCTGCGCGTCAGGAAGCCAGGCAGACCGCCGTAACTCACCGTCGGGTCGATCTGGCTGATCTGTGTGGTCAGATGCGCGGAGATAATGCCGTTTGCGTCGACGACAGGATTGATGCTCAGCTTGACGCCATAGTCCTTGTACATCACGTTCGTGGTGCCGAGCGCCCCCGATTGCGGAATGGGCACTTCCCCGCCTGCCAGGAAACTCGCGGTCCCGCCGCTCTTCGTATTCAGTTCGGGCGCAGCGAGAACAAATGCATCGCCGTTGTCGACGGCGAAGTTGATCTGAGAAGTAATGTTCGACGCGATACCTGCAAGAAAGTAGCTCGTACCGGCGGTAATCGCTTTTGCGGCACCTGTAGCGACGCTCGCTGCCCCGCCGATCTGCGGCCCCTTGAAGGCGCTATCCCACGCAATGCCGAGATTTCTTTGGGCGTTGCGCGTTACTTCCATAATCTGCACCTTGAAGTGGACCGTCTTCCTGAGCGCATCGCCTTCGTCTACGGTCGTAGTGTCGATCACGTTTTTCATGTCCTGGGTCGCCGATTTGACGATCCCCACCATGTCGCGGTGCACGACGCCCGACAGGACGATATTCGAGCCGATTGCGTCGATGCAAAGCCCGGACACGGACTTCAGCACCGCGCGCAACTGTTGCAGTGACGCGTTCACTTCGGCCTTCGCGACCCGCACCGTGGTTTGTAGCGCGATGCCTTTCTCATTCCACACAACGAGCGACGTCATGCCGTCCTGCTCGCCTAGCAGCATCAGGCTGCCGTCTACCACGTTCGCGGTGATCAGCTTGCCGTTACCGATCGCGATGCGTTTGACGGTGCCGGGCACATGCAGGATGCGCACCTCGCCGCGGAACATCTCCAGAACATGCGTGCTCGCCGACGCGTCGTCGGCCGCCGGAGAATAGACGTTCTGAGCTAACGCGAGCGGCGTGGCTTCGCACAACAACATGCCGATCACGAAGGACGGCAGGACCCGGCGGCGCAACTGCGCCGCGTTGTTTTTGACTTTCATGGTGTGAAACCTGTGCTCGGTACTTTAGTTCTGCGCAGGCGCGCTGGGCGCAACGGCGTTCTGCAGTTGTTTGGCGATCGCGTTGGCCTGCTCGTAAACGCTTGCTGGGCGCTGCGGCAAAACGGACGCTGGTTGAACGGCAACAGGCGGCGCGTTGGCTGCCGCCGGCGGCTCGTGTGTGGAATCGGACTGCACGCTCGGAATGATGTTGGCGTTAGTCGCCCCGCCCCCCGAAATCACTTCGACAACCTGTGACGTCGCGGCCTTGCCGCTCGGGGCTCCTAAGTTCGCCGGGTCCGTGAACACGTCTTTTTCCTCGACCAGCGATGGACCGTCGCTACCCTTGTCGTCAGCGTTGCGCAAGATAAGACGCAAACCGCCGATTTTCTGCGCGAGCGTGATGCGTCCGACGTCCTCTGCCGGCACTTGCAGCGTCACGGTGGTGTAGCCCATGCCTTCCTGCCGGCTCATCGCGCTACTGTTTGCATTTGCCTGATCGTGCTCGGCGGCCTCGCCCGCGTCGCGTGGACGAAGGTCCTGACCGGTGGCGAGGACCAGTGCGTTCGGCATCATTAATTGCGCCACCTTTTTATCGTCCGAGGTGTGGTCTTGATGGAAGACTCTGCCGATCCAGTACACGTCGACGCGATTGCCCGGGCGGAGCATCAATGCAGTGGAGTTAACCGTATCGATTTCCACCGTGACGGCGCGTTGCCCCGCGGGCAGCACGTCGGAAAAGTCGCGGCCGCGGAGCGCGTCGATGTCGGCGGCGCGCAAAGGCAGGCCGCGGCGCACCGGTTTGACGAGGCGCGACGTGCGGTATTGCTCGAAATTGTCGGGACGCACCATGTCGTCGTAAACCAGATCGCCCTGAATTTCGCGCGACACGAAATCGCTGCTCGACAGCGGTGTGCCGGCCGGGAGATCGCGTGCCGGTACAACGACCTCTACACCGGCACGCACCTTCTTTCCGACCATTTCCGCCTTCAGCTTGTTTTCACGGTCGTTGAGATATTTATAGAGGAGGAAAGTCAGGCCGCCTGCAACGCATACAGCGAGGAACAGCAGTACCCATGAGTTCGCGAGAAGCGAGCGGATTTTAATTTTCTTAAGCATGACCAATCGACCGTTACGGGTCAGGGAAGCGAGAGGGTGAAGCTGTATGCGCTGAAGAGCGACTTGAAACTTGAGACGAGCGCCGTGAACGGCGCGACGGTGTCGCCGGTCATCAAGAGGATGACGCCGACCAGGGCGGCCGTAACCACGAGGTATTCCGCGTAAGCCTGGCCGCGCTGCCGGCTGTGCCGCGCGAGGCAATCAAAACGTTGGTGCATCTCAACGGTTCCTGGTTGCATTGATAACCGCGACAGTTCTGCCGCCCCGGTCCGAAAAGCTCGCGTCGACACTGTCTTTTCCGCGTTGCATGGCGAATGCCTTACCCTGTGGGGCTCGTGTGCCGACGGACTGATAGTCTGGTTCACGGCCTACATTCACCCACCCTAGCAAGGCGAGACGGTTGCGGTAGCGCTGCGCGTTCCAGCGCGATTCGCCGGGCATATCGAGCAGCCATGTGCGCCCTGTCTGACCGCGATCCCGGCTTTCGACATCTGAGAGAACCTTGCTCTCCTCAGGCAGCGGAATCGCGGAATCAGGAATCTTGTGATTTGCCTCATCAGTACCCAGACGGATCACGCTCATCAGGCCGCGGGTGCGCGCACCTTCCTGCTGCAGAGGCAGGTTCAGCAGATAGAGGCAATTGCCGTCGACGGCGCTGAGCATCAGACCTGACGCACTGCTGCGACCTTTCGCTGGCGCGTTCTCGGCGGTCCAGAATGCGCGGAATGCCTTCGACACATCGTCGACGGTCCCGTCGAACTGCATGCCGACGACCGATGTGGGCACGCCGTTGACGATCATGTCGCGCCCAATGGCTTCGGCGCTTTGTGGCGCGACGGGCGTCTTGTCACATGCAGTGCCCGCGACTGCCGCGCCCGCAAAGAGGACCGAGGCAGCGATTACGCCGCCCACGAGTTGATGGACGCACTTCATTGGTTCAAGCGGCTCGGCGGTACGACGTCTTGCTGGATGCGGCCGAACTGAAGCGTCGTAATTTCGGGTGCGTACTTCTGCAGACTCTGATAACCATTGGACGGCACGAGTGCAACGTTGGCGGCGGGCACCGCCTGACTGAACACGGCCTTATTGCTGTTGGAGCCGTCGGGTACCCACGTGTTCGTCATCAGCACGTTGGTGTCCGAGAATGTCAGGCCGCTAAATGCCGGCAACAGATGGTCTTTCGGCCAGAGGCGTTTAAGCACGTCGCTATCTTGAGCAATGGCGACGCTGACCGCGCCGCTTTGCAGCGTGCGCGTGGGCAGGCTCAACTGGGCTGCGTAGGCTGTGCCTGCAGTGGTAGGTACCGGCCACTTGTTCAAGGCCGAAGTGGTGCGGCTGCTTTCCGGATCGGCGGCCGCGCTGGTGCTGACCTGGACGTCCGACGCGGACGCCAGCAAAGGCTTGCCGCCGTAGTCGTTCCACATGGCCGGTTGAGTCGCGGCTAGTTGGGTCTGGTTGCGGTCGGTGCCGGAGATGGCAGCGCCGTCGCCGGCCATGATGCGTTCCAGCACTTCGCCTTTGATATCCGAATCCGTCTTGCTTGCGGCGAGCGCAGCACTGCCGTAGTTGCTCGACCAGCCTTCCGTGGTGGTTGGATCGCCAGCGAGATTTTTTGCTGGATCGCTGTCCGTCCATACGGTGCGCTCCCATGCGACGTAGCGCGAGCCCATCAGCGTGCGGTTACGGACGTCATTGAACTTGCCGAGCATGATGATCGCGAGCATCAGCACGCTCATCACCGTGATCATTGCGACGAGAAATTCCACCATCGCCTGGCCAGCTTGCGCGGCGGCGGTTCCAGAGTGCGTTCGTTTCATTGCTTTGGCGCCTGCAGATCTGCCGGTGTCTGGTTTGCCTGCGCAGCTTCGCGCTCGGCGGCACTGACCGGTGCGAGCGTAGCTTGCCAGTAAGGGCTGAACAGGCTTGGGTATTCAGTGTGATGGTCCGGGCGTGCCCATTGGTCCGCATGCATCAAGCCGCCGATAATCGAACTGCTGAGCGACGTCTCGTCTGGGCGCACGAAGTAGGCGTTGGCGCTCGCGAGAGCGCGCATCGCACCGCCGGCCGCGTTGGTATTCACTTGCATTCGTCCGCCGCCCTGAAGGCCGACGGTTTTAACGAGCGTATCGCTGCTGCGCGTGACTTCTATCGTGATGCGAGGCGCTTGCGCGGCCACTTGTGCGCCGCCAACTTCCTGGTAACGCAGCAGCCCGCCGTTGACCGGGTCGAGCGAGGGCCCGGGCCCTGTGCGGAACTGTTCGGCCATCGCGTCCGGTACTTGCCACCCCGGTGTCGAACTGCCGGTGTAACCGAAGTTGAAATAGCCGCCGTACCCTTGCCAGTCCTGCCATGCAGCGAACGGCGGATGGGTCATATAGTTCGTGATGTTGCCGTTGGCGCTGCCGCCATAGCCGGCTTCAGATTCAATGGGTCCGATGCAACTGATTCGAAGGTGCGCGGTACTCGCGTCGATCGACTGCCAGCCGCTCTTGTCGTTGCGTAGCTGGGTGCCGCCGTCGTGCGTTACGTTGATGGTGAACGAACTGCCGGACCCGCAGATATTGTTGGCGCTGTCGTTCAATTGCTGAAAGCTGGGGGCGACGCTGCGCACCGAGTCGCGATTCTTGACGAAGCGGTCAAGAGTGGCGGCGTTCGTCACGACATCGGCGAAGTTGTCCTGGCCGAGGGCGCCTGCGGGAGTGACAGTCGCCGTATATGAATTCCATGCGGCTAGCTGCGCGGCATTGCGCGGGCTCGTGAAGTACCCAGCCGTAACGTGCGTGTCGGGCTGATTCAATTGCGCGATGGCGTCGGTTGCATCGGGCACCGCGGTGAACACCGCTGCGTGGTAGTTGGCTTGAGCATCGCTCAGCGCCCGGTTGAGCGAACCGATGTTCCTGGCTACGGTGGGCAGCAGCGCATCGAGAGTTGCACGCACCGGCGCGATGTCGGCCTTGCCGATTTGCTTCGGTGTGCTCCATTGAGCCGGATGATCCGCGAGCACGTTGACCGTATTGTCGAGTTCCGACAGAGAGTAGGTGGCGTCGAGTTCGTCGATCCAGGATTTCAATGCGACGATCTGCGCGGCCGTGACCTGATTGGCGATCATTGCCCGGTTGGTGTAGGCCGAGAAGTTATAGTCACGCGCCTGCAACACGGCTGCGCTGTATGCGGCAGCGTCGGCAGTGTTCTGCAGTTTGATTTTGGCGCTCGTCATCTGGAACGAGTTGAATGCCACAAATAGGCCGATGCAGCCGACCAGAAGAAAAATCAGAGCAGGGACCAGCGCCTGCCCGCTAGCGCCGGCAACCCCGGCCCTGCCCTTGCGGGCAGAGCGTTTCATGATGGATATCGCTAATCGGAAGAGATCAGTTGCCGACGTTATTAGCGTCGTTATACGTACCCATGTTCTTCGTCTTGTTGGCGTTGGTCGTTGCGTCGTTGGCGTTGGTTTGCGCCTTCGAGATGTTGCTCTGTGCGTTCTGGCCGGACATTTCAACGGCGAGGCCGGCGGTCTGGTTACGCAGCGTCTGACCGAAGAGCGAATAGACGCCAATTGCGGACACAGCGATCAGCGCGACGATGATGATGTATTCCGTCATGCCTTGACCGAGTTGATTATTTTTGCGGCGGATTTGTTTAAGTTTCATGATTTTTTTCAAAGGGATTTAAGGTGCCTGGACACGGCTGTGCAAGCGGTTTTGTCCTAGATATAGAAATCAAACTAGGAATCTTCCTGCTTGAAACGTATCAGCAACAGTGTCGAGCGAAGTATAAGAATGTAGCCCGCATATAGATCGGTGAAATTTCCGAATCTAGACAATGCAATTCCCCTATTGGCGTCGCATTTAAGCGTAGGCCACCTTTCCGCTTGTCAGGGATGGCCGGTTCGCCGCGCGGTACGGCACGACGTCCCTACGCTGCAGGCCGCAGCTGGCGGCGCACTGAGAGTGCGTCGAGTCGCGCTATATGACGTGCGGACTTCTCAATGAGCGCGGCGGTCCGTGCCAACTGAATGCGCGGTTTCCGCGGACTGTGATTCGCCGAGCATTAATGCAGAAAATTCCTGCACGTTTTTCGTGTTTCCTGATTTTAGGAGATAGAGCCCACCGTTAGATTCGCGATGCGCGAAAACTTTGTATCGAGCTTTAAACGTGCCGGTCGGTTTTTTTGCGGGGAGCGTGTGCGCACGATTTCTCAAATCGAACTGCAAGCGGGGCTTGCCCTCTATCTAGGGAATTTATGAATAAGTCGTATATCAGCGTCTGGAATGACGTAACCGGAACATGGGTGGCTGCGCCCGAGACTGCGAAGGCGCGTGGTCGTGCGACAGCTTCGTCTACTACCTCCTCGGCTGATGCCGATGTCGAGAATCGCCCGGCAACCGCGTTGAAGGCCGCATTCATGCCGATTGCCATGGCGATCGGCGCAATGGGCATGTCCATTTTGCCTGGTACGGCAGCGGCCCAGGCGGTCACAGGAAACGGTGGTCTTGAGTTGTGCCCTGGGCAGATGGGAACGGCTGGAATGGGCTCGTCCTGGGGGCCGCTATCCAGCACCGTCGGCATGGTGTCCTGCAGCGTTAGCGGGACCGGGGATCGAGGGATGTCTTTCTCGTTGAATAACGGGGCAGCAGATAATGGCGCATGGGGTTACGCTGACAACGCTATTACCGCGCGTGTGACCGGCTTTGCCGATGGCCGCCTGGAACTGGTTGGGCAGGGCGGTATCGACGTGCTCAACACCGCGAACATGAACGGTAACAAGATTACCGGCTTGGCAGCGGGCAATGTGGCATCGGGGAGTTCCGACGCGGTTAACGGCGCACAACTCTATCAGTACACGCGATACTTCCAGGCGAACTCGCCGTCGTCCGAGGCGGCAAGCAGTGCGCAGGCCAGGGGAGCGAGTTCAGTCGCTTCCGGGCCGTATTCGATGGCACTTGGCAGCAATTCCAGTGCATACGGTGCAAACACCGTCGCTTTGGCGTCGAACTCGGTTGCATTGGGTGCGGGTTCCGTTGCTAGCCGCAGCGACTCCGTGTCTGTCGGTTATCTATCCGCAGACGGTACATCGCAGTACACGAGACAGATCACGAACGTGACCGCAGGCGCTGCGGGCACTGACGCCGTCAACGTCAACCAGTTGAATGCCGCTATCGCGAGCGTCAACGGCGGCGGAAGCGGCGGCGGTCTTGCTGCCAATGCCGTCACGTACGACAGCTCCGCCTCGACCTTGATTACGCTCAAGGGCACGAACGGTACAAAGATCAGCAATCTGACGGCCGGCGACATCTCGTCGGGCTGGAGCACGGATGCGGTTAACGGTTCGCAGTTATATCAGACGAACCAGAACGTTGCGAACGTTGCAAGTAACGTTGCCAATGTTGCCGGCAATCTGGCCAATGTGACCAACGTGGTCAACAACATCGTTAACAACGGCATTGCGGGTAATCCGCTCGTCGTTGCATACGACTCGTCGGCTCGCGACATCGTAACGCTCGGCGGCACGACGCACACGGCGGCTGTCAAGCTGACGAACGTGGCGGCCGGCGACATTTCCTCGGGCACGAGCACGGACGCGGTCAACGGCGGCCAGTTGTACACGACCAACCAGAACTTGAATGCTCTGGCGAACAACGTGAACAGCGCCGTGATGAACATTTACAACCACGGGGTCAAGTATTTCCACACGAATTCGACGCTGGCAGATTCGTCGGTCGTCGGGGCCGAATCGGTGGCGATCGGTGGCATGGCCATCGCATCGGCGAACAATTCGGTGGCCCTCGGTTCCAATTCGACGGCAGATCGCGCAAATGCGGTGTCGATCGGTTCGTCAACGTCACAGCGTCAGATTATCAACGTTGCCGCTGGCACACAGAACAACGACGCAGTGAACCTCGGCCAGATGACCGCTGCGATCAACGCTGCCGCGGGCGGTGGTTCGCCGGACGCAGTGGTGTACGACTCATCGGCGCACACGAAGCTCACGCTTGGTGGCGCGGCCGCTACGACGGCGGTCGGCCTTACAAACGTGGCGGCCGGTCAGGTTGCTTCGACCAGTAAAGATGTGGTGAACGGCTCGCAGCTGTACAACACGGCGAGCAGCGTGGCGAACGCACTGGGCGGCGGTTCCAGCGTGAGCGCGAGCGGCGCTGTTACAAGCCCGACTTACACGGTGCAGGGCAGTACGTACAGCGATGTAGGATCGGCCCTTGGCGGAGTCGACACAGCTATCAGCGGCCTCAGTAACGAGGTTGCAAATTCCTCGAAGTACATCAAGGTCGTATCAGCTTCTTCTTCGGCTATCGCGACGGGCGCCGAAGCCGTGGCGATTGGCGGTGGCGCATATACAAGCGGCGCCAACTCGGTAGCTATCGGCTCCGGCGCGCGTGCCCAGTTTGCAAATTCGGTGGCGCTTGGAGCGAACTCGCGTGTGACCGCGGCGAATGCTGTGTCTGTCGGCGACGTGGGCTCAGAGCGTCGCATCATGAACGTCGCTAACGGCGTCACGGGTACCGACGCGGTAACCTACAGCCAGTTGAACGCAGTTCAAGCGGCACTCACGCAGCAAATTTCCTCACAGTCGGGTGGCCTCAAATCGATGCTGCTGGGTGCAACGCCGCTGGGCGCTACGCCGGTCACTGCCTATATCGCGGTGAGCTCGAACGTCACGGCTGGCACTACAACGAGCACCGACAACTCGCAGGACGCAATGGCGATCGGGCCCACGGCTACTGCGCTGGGTCAAGGCTCTCTAGCGGTCGGTGCAGGTTCGGGTACGGCCTTGGCTGGTTCGACTGCAGTCGGTACCGGCGCAGCAGCTCTCGCGCTCAACACGACTGTGATTGGCGCCGGCGCAAATACTAGTAACGCTGCGACAAATGGTGTCGCGATCGGCTACAACGCAGCTGCGCAAGGCGCGAACGCCTTGTCGCTCGGCTCCGGCAGCATGGCTAATGCGTCGAACGCAATTGCGATGGGCGCTAGCGCAGTTGTGACAACGACTGGTGCGAATTCGATGGCCTTCGGTGCAAATGCCATCGCAAGCGTCACCAATTCAGTAGCGTTGGGTAGCAACTCGGTCGCGGACCGTGCCAACACTATCTCGGTGGGAAGCTCTTCGGCACAGCGCCAGGTCGTCAACGTAGCCGCGGGTACGCAGGGCTCGGATGCAGTGAACGTCACCCAACTGACCGGCGTGACGAACGTGATCGGTGGCGGCGCGGCAGTGAACCCCGACGGTACGATCAAGAAGCCGGCCTTCACGATCGGCGGTCAGACTTACACGGACGTTGGCGCAGCTATCGCGGCGGCATCGAACGGCTCGGCAAACGCCGTGCAATATGATTCGTCGTTGCATACAAAGGTAACGCTCGGCGGCTCGGGCACATCCGTGCCCGTCACGCTCAGCAACGTAGCGAACGGCATCGCGAACAACGACGCGGTCAACGTTGCGCAGTTGCAGGCAATGGGCGGCACGTTTAACAGCAGTGGTGTGGCGACTAACGCTTTCGTCGCCTATGACGACACGACCAAGGGCAAGGTGACCTTCGGTGGCTCGGGCGCAACGAAGGCAGTGACGCTCACCAACGTCGCGAACGGCGTCGCAACCAGCGATGCGGTCAACGTTGCGCAATTGCAGGCAATGGGCGGTAGTTTCAACAGCAGCGGCGTGGCGACCAACGCTTTTGTCGCCTATGACGATACGACCAAGGGCAAGGTCACCTTCGGCGGCTCGGGTGCGACCAAGGCAGTGACGCTGACGAATGTCGCGAACGGTGTAGCCAGCAGCGATGCAGTCAACGTTGCGCAGTTGCAGGCAATGGGAGGCACGTTCAACAGCAGCGGCGTACTGACGAACGCGTTTGTCGCGTATGACGACACGACCAAGGGAACGGTCACCCTGAAAGGTACCGGCGGCACCACGATTACGAACGTGAAGGCTGGCGGCCTGTCGGCAAATAGCACGGACGCGGTCAACGGCGGTCAGTTGTATCAAACGAACGCGACCGTGGCAAACGTCGCCGGCAACCTGACGAACGTGACTAACACGGTCAACAACATCGTCAACGGTGGCGGCATTAAGTACTTCCACACGAACTCGACGCTTGCGGACTCGTCGGCGACTGGCACGGACACGGTGGCGATCGGCGGGGCAGCGAGCGCATCGGCAACGAATTCCGTCGCGTTGGGCTCGAACTCAGTGGCCAGCCGTGCTAACACGGTGTCGGTCGGCGCGGTTGGTTCCGAACGCCAGATCGTCAACGTGGCGAACGGTACGAACGGCACCGATGCGGTGAACTTGCTGCAGTTGCAGGCATTGGGCGGCATGATCAACAGCAGCGGTGTCGTCACAAACGCCTTTGTCGCTTACGACAGCACGACCAAGGACAAGGTGACCTTTGGTGGGTCTGGTGCGACCAAGGCGGTGACGCTGACCAACGTTGCCAACGGTGTGGCAACAACCGATGCGGTCAACGTCGCACAGTTGCAGGCAATGGGCGGCACGTTCAACAGCAGTGGCGTTGTCACCAACGCGTTCGTCGCGTACGACGACACGACGAAGAGCAAGGTGACATTGGGCGGCTCCGGCGCGACCAGGGCGGTGACGCTGACCAACGTTGCTAACGGTGTGGCAACAAGCGATGCGGTCAACGTTGCGCAGTTGCAGGCAATGGGCGGCACGTTCAACAGCAGTGGCGTTGTCACCAACGCGTTCGTCGCGTACGACGACACCACGAAGAGCAAGGTGACATTGGGCGGCTCCGGCGCGACCAGGGCGGTGACGCTGACCAACGTTGCTAACGGTGTGGCAACAAGCGATGCGGTCAACGTTGCGCAGTTGCAG
>NZ_CAJHCR010000018.1 GCF_904848585.1 Paraburkholderia kirstenboschensis | reverse complement strand
TGACCGGCGCCAACCGTAACGACGTCACTCAACTTCAAGCGCTGGTCGAGGCAATCCCGCCGATCGGCGGCAAGCGTGGCAGACCACTATCGAAGCCTCGGGTCGTTCAGGGCGACAGGGGCTACGACCACGACAAGTATCGACGTCCACTGCACGCCGCCGGCATTGCAACCGAAATCGCTCGGCGTGGTCAGCCTCATGGTAGCCTTGTACCTGCGTATGACTGATTGATGGTAACTACTTGCGGGACCCCTGCTAAGGCAGAACCTTCCCGTCACCACATCGACGATATACACACGTATAAGAGCACTACGCTCACGAAGGACTGCCGCAACCGGTTCGTAGAATGGTTTTTGTGGGTCTATCCGCCTATTCTGATTTCGTCGACGTGGTGTTATCACAATGATCCCCGCCGGTTCCACGCGCCTGATGTGGGCAAATGGAACCACCTTTCGAGCCGGCTCAGGCCGGCTCTCTTTTTCACAGCGAAGTCGGTGAGTGGCGGCAAGGATCTGCCAACGGCGCATCGACAAGGGCGCGCTCGCGGTGTTTTCGCGTCGTGGTTGCGGACGTTTCGGTGCTGAGAGTGATAGCGACCGCCCGAGGTCTACCTCGTCCGTTGCCGTCCAATGTGCCTGGCGGCGCACAGTGATGTATAGGCGCGACGGCTATGCGCTCCTTTACCCTTTTCGACTAACGTGAAAGCTAAATTTCTTAGGCATTGGTTGCAGGATCCTATGTCTGTCGGCGCTATTGCACCGTCTTCCCGATATCTCGCCGCTGCCATGGCTGATGGGGCGGAGGCTTTTGACGCTATCGTCGAAGTGGGTGGGGGAACAGGCGCCATTACCCAGGCACTCGCGAATCGTAATCCAGAGGCGCGTCTGGTTGTATTCGAACTGTCGGAGCAACTCGCTGACGGCCTGCACGCGCGGTTTCCTCATGCTCAGGTGGTCGCCGGCGCATTCCACGAAAATGTCTCTGTGCTACACGATCTTCCTCAGAAAACGGTAGTCGTGTCGGGCTTGCCCTTCAGGTCATTGCCGGCCGGGATTGTGCGCCCAACAGTGGAAGCGCTGACTGATGTTTTGCGTGTAGACCAGGCGCGCCGCCTCGTCCAGTTCTCATACCGGCTACGCGCTCCATTTGCGGCGCCTGCGGGTTTTGTCTGGCGCAGGGTTTGCACTGTCTGGCGAAACGCCCCGCCTGCCAACGTGTGGGAACTTCAGGGAAATCCGGTTTCAGCCTGATGCGGTACTGAGGGGCAACAGCTCAATTTTTGGCAAACGCCTCGGGCGGGCATCGTGGTCGCGACGGAACTCTCTCCGACGCGACGTCCGTCCATCAGTTCATCGCGGCTGCGACAAGAAGACGGAATGGGAGCGCGGTCAGCATTGCAGCGGCAAACCCTACGCACCACAGAATGACAAGCCACATCATTCTGAGCTTGCCCCCGAAAAACGAATCCCTTGCTGAGCAGGTAAACTCAAGCAAGGAGAAGAACGATGACAAGCAAGGCAAAGCGAGCGCAGTACACGCTCGAGTTCAAGCTGGAAGCGGTGCGGCTGGTCAAGGCCGGGCAAAGCATGGCAGCGGTGGCGGCGACACTGGGCGTGGTTGAACAGACGCTGTACAACTGGGTGAAGGCTGACCGGGAAGGCAAGCTGGCGGGCGCAGGCACGAAGCCTGTGAGCCCGGAACAGATGGAGCTGGCGCGGCTGCGTGCCGAAGTAGCTCGCCTGAAGATGGAGCGCGACATTTTAAAAAAAGCCGCCGCGTACTTTGCCAGGGAGTCGATGTGAAGTACGCATTCATTGAGCGTAATCGACGCCACTGGCCAGTCTCGGTGCTATCTGAAGTGCTGGAAGTCAGTCCCAGCGGATATCATCAGCGCCAGCGACGCAGCGTACAGGACAAGCCTCACCGAAGCCGCGTGAGTAACGATGCATTGCTCGCAAACATCAAGGCCATTCACATACAGGTCAAGGGCGAATACGGCTGGCCGCGCATGTGGAAGGAACTGCTCGCACGTGGTGTACGCGTGGGCAAGGAGCGGGTTCGCAAGCTGATGGCGCAGCACGGCATTCGAGCCCGCCACAAGCGCAAGTACGTCGCGACGACAAACTCGAACCACGATTTGCCGGTTGCGCCAAATCTGCTGGAGCGCAATTTCACTGCCACAGCGCCTAACCAGACCTGGACAACCGACATCACGTATCTGGCGACGGCCGAGGGCTGGGTGTACCTCGCGGTCATCATCGACCTGTTCAGTCGGCAGGTGGTTGGCTGGTCGATGCAGCCGCACATGAAGGCCGAACTGGTCACGGACGCATTGCGCATGGCGTGGTTCCGGCGACGCCCTGACTCCGGCGTAATCGTGCATAGCGACAGGGGTAGCCAGTATTGCAGCGGCCTGTTTCAGCACACGTTGAAGGCCTATGGCATGCGTTCGTCGATGAGCCGACGCGGCGATTGTTGGGATAATGCGCCGACCGAAAGTCTGTGGGGTTCGCTGAAGGTCGCACGTATGCATGGAAGACATTTCGCCACGCGGCGTGCCGCGATGGATGAGGTAATTGACTGGCTGGGTTTTTACAATGCATGCCGGTTACACTCGACGCTCAATTACGTCAGCCCCATGACGTTCGAAAAGAACTGGGTCGCAGCTCAGAGAGGCGAAGCCGCATAATTCACCCAGCTATGGGATTCGTCAAACGAGGGCAAGGTCATTCGGGTTCCGTATAGACGGCTCCAATGTTCAGTTTTTTGTGGCATCACTTCCTCCGTGTATAAGATCATTAGTCATGCGTTCCACGGTGAACTTTGCCGCGGAATACCCAGTAGCCAGCAGTCGTGTAAGCAAGAATGATGGGGATGATGATCACCGTACCTATCAACGCAGCGGCGATGAATGCCGCTATACCCATGTGTGCCAGTCGATAGGGAAAGGATGGATTGAAGATGATCTGAAACCAGTCTTGAGGGACAACGTGGCCATTCTCAACGGTAATCGCTTGCGGGGTCTGCATCCAGCTGTTTGAAGCCACAATCCAGAAGGTGGAGGTCAGTGTGCCGACTGCCCTGACCGCCAAACTCGTCACCGTACAACGTGATGCTACTTTGTGCATAACCGGTGGCTGACAGATAGCTCGCCGACGAGCGCGGCTAGCAGAGTTCTCATCACGTTGTCTCCGGGAACCTCAGTGGGCACGCCTTCTTCTCCTGACGGTGACAAAAGCCAGGATCAGGAGCACGATGACCACCCCTGCCGCGATACCTATGCGGGAGAGCGCAAGAAGCGCAGACGTGGGCCCGCCGCGGCGCACCTCGGCAACGTCTTGCGCGGTGATAGGGATGTCGGCACGCCCGTAGTGAACAAGGACATAGTTGCCCGCAAGGGCGATCTCCTCATCGCTTAGAGCGGTGAAATCAGTGGGCTTGCCTCCGAATCCAGGCATGTATGCCTGACCTTTGGACGTCGTGCGATCTACGCCGTAAAGGATCGTGGCGATAAGGTTGTTGGCATTCACCGATCCTGTTGCCGAGTTGTGAAACAGGCTGGGATAGTAGCCATCCTTACTGCCTTGACCTTGAGCCGAATGACAGGAGGCGCAATTACCTTGAAACAGTTCCGCGCCGGTAGGATGGGCATCGTTGTCCGACCGGATCCCATCGGTGCCGCGCAAGGTGGCAAGGTCAGACGACATTTTTCCGGCAGTGAAGCGCGATGTGCTGTCCCGTGCGTCATGAATCGGAGGAACACTCTTCACATAAGTCGCAATGGCCTCGACATCCGCCGCCGAGAGGTACTGAAAGCTGTGCTCGACCGCTTCTCCCATGTCTCCCGCAGCCTGCGCCTTACCGCGCAGCCGCCCGGTGCGCAGGTACTCCACCAGTTGTT
Organism: Paraburkholderia kirstenboschensis; assembly: GCF_904848585.1. Lineage (GTDB taxonomy): Bacteria > Pseudomonadota > Gammaproteobacteria > Burkholderiales > Burkholderiaceae > Paraburkholderia > Paraburkholderia kirstenboschensis. The sequence goes on along the minus strand of NZ_CAJHCR010000018.1, from coordinate 151,654 downwards.
CCCTGGTCCAGCTACCAATACCGCTTGCTGTGTCCGACGTGATGTTTGGCGCGTACCAGGTTCCCACTTGCCCACCGGAGAGCTCCAGTCCGGCCTCTTCCTGCATCATGAAGCCGCGCGGAGTGTGGCACACACTGCAATGCGCGGCGCCCTGTGCCAGATACCTGCCTCGGTTCCATTCTGCGGATTGGTGAGGATTTGTCTGATAGGCATCCTTGTTCAGGAACAGCAGGTTCCACACTTTCAACGACGCGCGTAGGTTCATCGGGAACGGCAGCTTCGTGTCCGGCGCCCGTACGTTCACGGCCGTCACGCCGAACCTGAAATACGTGTAGAGCGCGTGTACGTCGTCATCGGTGAGGATCGAATACGACGTATAGGGCATCGCGGGGTAGAGGTTTGCGCCATCTGCCCGGATCCCGTGCCGGATAGCCTGAGAGAACTGCTCTTCCGTATAGCGGCCAATGCCGAATTCGTTAGATGGCGTGATGTTGGTCGAGTAGATCGTGCCGAGCGGCGAAACAAGAGGAAGCCCGCCTGCAAAAGGCCTACCTTGCGCGGTGGTGTGGCACGCCGCGCAGTCCGAAGCTTTGGCGGCATACTCACCGCGTTTGATTAACGCAGCGGTCTCGGGGGGGCCATCAGCGGCGTAGGAGGAAGCAGCCGCCATGCAGCCGGCAAACAGGACGAGCACGCGGCATAAACGATGACTGAAATTGCGCATGATTAGCCGTGCTTGAGTTGATCAACAATACCGTCGGCCGCCTTCAGTGCTAACGCCGCCATGGTGATGGTGCTATTTCCGCTGCCTCCAGTCGTCATCGCCGCGCCGCCCGGCAAGAACAGGTTATGGTGGTCGTGAGAACGACAGTCGACATCCACCACCGACGTAGCGGGATCGGCGCCCATGATGCAGCCGCCCATGATGTGATCGCTGTTCAGAAATTGGGTGGAGAGCTGGAAGTCAGTGGCGCCAAGTTCCGCGGCCAGGCGCCTGAGCAGCGGCACGGTATATTCCTTCGCGCTGCGACGTACATAATCCCCGACGTCGTTGTAGATGTTTGGCTTATTGATGCCAAGCCAATCTTTCTTGCTCGACAACGTCACACGATTTTGCGCCTGCGGGAGCGGCTCATGTTCGATGGTCAACCTTGCGGTGCACGCCGAGAGCCGTCGAATTTCAGCGTCGAGCGCGTTGCCGACCAGTCCTTTTTTCAATGCAGCAGCGCCGCCAATGCCACTGCGGGCGAAATTCTCCATGCGTATCATCGCGCCACTATGGCGGCTGCGGAAGTCGCCTTGAGATGTGTTCATGATGCTGCTGTTCTGAACCGGTCCAACCCCTGTCCACAGCGGCTCTGCAAACGTCACTTCCGCGATCAGCTTCGGCTGATCCATCATATTGCGCCCGACCTGATCGGAGCTGTTGGCAACCCCATTGGGGTTGTGCTCGTCCTTGGAAAGCAGCAGAAGTTTCGGCGTCTCTACGCTGTTGCATGCGATCACAAAGACTTTGGCAGTGACTCTGTGCGAAGCCTTGTCCGGATCAAAATAGTGGACCGCCTGGACGGAATGCTTCGCGTCGGTCTCAATCCGGTAGACCACTGCATTGGCCCGAATCCTGCCGCCTTTCGCCTCAATTTTCGGCAGGGCCGATGCCGCGTCGTACTTGGCTGCAATGGGGCAAACAGGAAAGCAGTTGTTGTTGCCGCAACACGGTGGCCGTCCGTTGTATGAAACCCCGCTGTTGCGCGCCTGAGGCGCGGGGAGGTTCTTCAGTCCGAGTCTGGCAGCGGCTTCCGTAAAACGCTGCTCTCCAGGCCCAAACGGTAGCGGCCCCATGGGATAAGGCCTGGAGCGTATCGGTGGCCATTGCAGCGCGGGGTCAGCCGGACCGCAAACGCCCATCGCGTATTCTGCGCGAGTGTAATAGGGTTCGAGTACGTGATAGTCAAACGCCCAGTCCCGTCCAACCCCGTAAAGGGTTTTCAGGCGGAAATCGTCCGGAACCATGCGCCAGCAAATACCTGCCCAGTGCCAGGTGGCGCCTCCTGCATAGCGGACATAGCCCTGGCGGAAGGCCCGGGCATCGGGCCCTTCCAGTTGAAGATATTCGACCGCCTCTGCGTCGGTGCGCGATTCCAGATGCGGCGCCCACGGTTTCGGTGGGTAGGGGGCATCGAAGTGGAGCCGAAGACTGGGAGGCAGATTGCGGTAATTTTCCACGATTCGCCAGCGGTCAACCCGGGGGCCTGCTTCGAGCATCAGCACGGACAGGCCTGCGTCCAGCATGTGTTCCGCGATCAGGCAACCCACGACACCCGTCCCCACGACAACGACGTCCGCGCTGTATTCATTTGCCATCTGGAAGCTCCTCTTGTCCGAAAACGCTCATTAGAATTTCGGCATGTCGCTCAACGGAGGCGCATCTGCACTCCAACCGCTCGGCCCCGATTTCGCGTAGGTCGGAATAGTCATGACGTCGACCGTCGGCTGGTACATCAGCGCGAATTCGTATGCAAAGACTTCCGCGCCTGGAGCGTCGGTGAGTACACCCATGTACCACGCGCTGATGATCGAAAGAGCGGTCCCTTTCAAAGGGCCTTGCGGAACGTCGGGAAAAAAGTCTTCGACGACGTGCGCATTTTTCTTTCTGGCAATCGCGAGCAATTCGATGATGTGATCGGGAAGCGACGGAGTCGCCGCACTCATGGCGCTAATGAGTCTTTTGCCGATGGCTCTATCCAGTTGGTGCGGAATCAGGAGCGACGAGATATCCATGAATCGTGTCAAGGGGTCGTCCGGCAAAGCGACATCCGGCAAAGTAGCCGATAGTGTCGGGAAGGCTGCAAACCCACCCAAAAGAAGTGCGCCTCCCACGACTATCCTGCGCCGACCGAGACTGAATTCCATAGGGGCGTCGTCACGATACTGATCAGGCATATGCTCCCACCATTAATAGCTGATACGGCTTGTCGGTTCTTAACGGGAAACCCAGCCTGAAGGTTATGCCTGCAAGATCAGCATGCCCATTCTACGAACGGACCGGGCTTCTCCGGCTTGGGAATAAGTGTCCTATACCCGCGTATGACCGGCTGACGGTTTACGGCCACCGGAACACTGTCGCGCTTGCTTGCGACACAGCTGCGAGTTGTCCAAACCTGTCGGCCCGTACGTGTCGGATCAACTCCAGGCCGAGGGCGAACACGAAGGCGATGGCCCTGCTCCGCAATCAGTCGCGTGGCTCGCGACCGGATTGCGTCGCGCTTCAGCGCGGTGCGATATAGACGCTGCCATTGGCCGAGTCGTGGCGGTTTGCCATCTCCTGCGACGCGTTCACCCCAACCTGTACGGGCCACGAGATACGCGCGTAGTCACCGACCACATACACCATGTTGTATGGGCCGTCGCCGGGAGAAACGAGGAATGTTGGGCGCACCACGGCAAAGTAGTCGGAGACCGGCGCCGGAAGCCGGTTCGGATCGTTCAACAGGAGCAGGGGTGCGTGGAAGCCGAGATGTGACAGGATCGCGGATCCCACGCACCCCTGCCAGTCATTTTCGTTGACCAGTGTGAAGCCATGGCCGGCGCCGTTCGCGTTCCAGCCGACCATCCCCATCGGATCCCACATGCGGGCAAATGCGACGCTCTCAGCAATCGGATTGTCGGCGGGCGGTGCATTGAACGCAACGGCATCATCGTTGGTGATTCGCGCTACCATGCCGTACTGGCCCAGTTGTCGCACAAGCTCTTCTGGCACCTGTTGCGGGCCGCCCATCACGTAGATAATGGCCTTGCCCATGCGCCGTTTCAGTGCGTCGACCGTTGGCGCCGGCAGATGATCCGCCTTGGGATCGATCCACACCGCCGCCCCGGGCATGTGGGAGATCCAGTGCGTGATGGGCAGCATCAGGCCCGGTGATTCCGTCGATCCCACGAACACGTCCATGACCCCGGCGCCGCCCCCGGCTGCAGAGGTCATCATCGTCGGCACCCCGCTATCCGGGTTCTCAATGTGGCCGTAGATCTCGTCGATCCGGTCGGCGAGCGCGAAGTCGTCCGCTGCCGTGATCGCTTCCGCTTTTAGTCCGAGCGTGGTGAGCTGCTGCATCACCGCGGGATTGGCGGCGGCGCCGACCGCAAAGACCTGCACACCATCGTGCCTCGCAATCCCGACGGGATGCAGGCGGCGCAGCTCCTCCATCGTTTCCGGCGGAATCCCGTCGGGACCGACAAACAGGACCGGCGCATTGTCGGGGAAATGGATGAGCTCGGTCGCGCTGATCCCGGCAATCTCGTCATCGGGGGTCAGCAGTGTGACGGCCCAGGGGCGGTCTGACGCCTTGTTGGCCTCGCCCGGCGCTGCCGGTGGCAGGGAAGCCGTGTACACATGGCGCGTTACTGCAATGGCCTCCTCGACCGGCGTGCGGCCGAACAGGCGCGTCGTGTACTCGGTATCGGCGATCAATGCACTGGGCTGGCCTGGCGGCGGGGGCGGGTTGTCTGCAGGAGCAGCTTGCGCTGCTCCGGCGGTCAGGAAGCCAAGCACGAGAGCAAACTGGTGAACGCGGCGGTGCTGCGGGCGCGAAGGAGGGGTCATGTTCGAGGCACTCCGATGAAGAAGGTTATAACTGGTGCGGTATCGGACGATCGATCCGCGTAAGTTAGGATTCCATAGGCTCATTGACGGAACACGACTCATGGTAACCGGCGCGTTCCGCGTTCAGCCATTGCGCTTACAGAGTGCTGCGACGTCGCAACGTATTGCGGCCATGACACTTTCGTCTTAGGGCTCGCTATGGATAAATGTCCCTATAGAGAGCGGCAGTCGTAATCGCGCCGTGGTCGCCCAATACGATCCATTCGTGCCAGTTAATGAAGTCTAGGCTAGCGCCGCTAAAAATCGTTCGAATGACAAGATAGGCGGACGCCGCAAAGAAGACGTTTCTACGAACGGTTACCGCAGTCCTCCGGGACCGCCGCGTTCTCATACGTATGTATATGTCGAAGAGTCCAGCAACCGACTGTTCGTGTTTTGCGGCATGTTCCGCGAGCCGTTATCCGTCACGCCGCCATACGCTCGTATAAGACAGCCATTCCCCTATATGAGCGGTCTATGTCGTTCGTAGGATGGTCGTGTTTGTCTCGCCCATCTAACCTGATCTTCAGCCGGGGCATTTGCGACGCACATTGTCCAACCTAAACATACCCTTCTGTCATCAACGGAGCGCCCATGTCGGAACCCTATGAAGTTGCTGTACTGTTTGGCAGTCTTCGCCAGGAGTCCCACAATCGCATGCTGGCCAACTCACTCGCGCAGATTGCACTTCAAAGGTTGTCGCTGCAGATCGTGGAGATAGGCGCGCTGTGTTTATACAACCAGGACCTCGAGGATGACACGCCGGTAGCCTGGAAAACTGTCAGACACGACGCCTCAGCAATGGATGCGGTTCTGGTCGTTACTCCGGAATACAACCGCTCCATTCCAGCCGTGCTCAAGAATGCTGTCGATGTAGTCTCCCGGCCTCATCGAGCAAGCGCATTGTTAGGGAAACCTGCGGCCGTTGTGACCTCGTCGCCGGGAGGAATGGATGGGTTCGGTGCGAACCATCACCTCCGGCAATCATTGGGTTGTATTGGCGTGAACGTCATGGCCATGCCTGAAGCATCCGTAGGCGGCATGGCTGGTCTGATTGACCAGCAAGGCGTCTTGATCAATTCCGGAACCAGTCAGCGATCGGTACGCTTTTCGCCGAGATCGAACTGCCGTCGCGCCGATTCCATTTCCGTCATATGTGCTTCCACCCAGTCCCAGATCCCACAGATCTTGTCGAGCAGACTGCGGCCTAGCGGCGTCAACTGATAGTCGACACGAGGCGGTATCACGGGATGCACATAGCGCGTGACGAGGCCGTCGCGCTCGAGCTGCCGCAAGGTCTTCGTGAGCATCTTCTGACTGACGCCCCCCACCTCATCGCGTAGCCGCGAGAAACGCATCTCGCCATGTGTGCCCAACGCGTCGATCACAAGGATCGTCCACTTGTCGGCGATCTGCTCGATGACGTTGCGCGCGAGGTCATCAGTTTTCTTCTGTGGGTTCTCGGCGCCGTGAGGGCCGTCGTAGCAATTTGTTTCCATGGGGAAAGTATGGAACCTTCAGGTGCCTTCTTGTGATCGCCGGATGCGGCTGAAATAATCGACCTGCCTGCCCGTCCTTTGGGCACGTCGCATTTTCTCAAACCGCATTCGACATGGATGCGGCGCTTTAACCAGAGAGCATCGCATGACTATTGAAACAATCGAAGTTGAGGGTTTATCGACACCTGTATCGCGCGTTGGCCTGGGCACATGGGCGATCGGCGGATGGATGTGGGGCGGCACTGATGAGAAGGACTCGATTGCGGTGATCCGCCGGGCGCTCGACAGCGGCGTGAATCTTATCGACACGGCGCCGGCGTATGGCTTCGGCGCATCGGAGGAAATCGTCGGCAAAGCGCTGGCCGATGGATATCGCCACAAGGCAGTCATCGCGACTAAAGTCGCTCTCGAATGGCAGGACGGCAAGGTATTTCGCAATGCTTCGCCGGAGCGCATTCGTCACGAAGTAGAGGATACACTTCGCCGCTTGCGGACAGATTACATCGATCTATACCAGATTCACTGGCCCGATCCGCTCGTGCCAATCGAAGAGACGGCCGCGGTGCTGAACGACCTGCGCAAGGAGGGCAAGGTTCGCGCGCTCGGCGTCAGCAATTTCTCTGCCGCGCAAATGGACGCGTTCCGCCGCGTGGCGCCGCTGTCCACCACGCAGCCGCCTTATAACCTGTTTGAACGCGACATCGACCGCGATGTGCTGCCTTATGTGAAACAGCATGGGCTGGTTGCACTCGCCTATGGCGCACTGTGCCGCGGATTGCTGGCAGGCCGCATCGGTGCCGAAACGCGCTTCGAGGGCGACGATCTGCGTCAACATGACCCGAAGTTCCGTGCGCCGCGTCGTCAGCAGTATGTCGACGCTGTGAAAGCACTGGACGTCTTCGCGCGCGATAACTTCGACAAGTCGGTGCTTGCGCTTGCCGTGCGCTGGGTGCTGGACCGCGGCCCGACGATTGCGCTGTGGGGTGCGCGCCGTCCGTCGCAACTGGACGGACTCGAAGCCGCGTTCGGCTGGCGCCTCGACGACAAGGCCTTTGCGCAAATCGACGCGATCGTCTCGCAATTCGTCAAGGACCCGGTAGGCCCGGAGTTTATGGCGCCGCCGCAACGTGTTCTGGTGTCGTGAAAGGAGTGTATTGAACATGCGAACCAATCGACGAACTTTCATTGTGCATACCGTTGGCGCCGCGGCGCTGGCAATAACCGGCGGCACGGCGTGGGCCGCGCCCACGCAGCTTCAGGAAAGCGATCCGGCCGCGCAGGCGCTCGGCTACCGGACCGACGCATCGCGCGTCGATCACGCGAAATATCCGCGCTTCAGCGCCACCCAGCGCTGCTCGAATTGCCAGTTCTATCAGGGCAAGCCAGCCGACACGAGCGCGCTTTGCGCGCTGTTCGGTGCGAAGCAGGTGAGCGGCGCGGGATGGTGCAACGCCTATCAGGCGAGAGCTTGATAGGCTTGGGCGGGTAAAGCGATACGGCGCATGACGACTTCGTGCCGTTCGTGTCGACTACGAGGAATCAGTTGATGGAACTCATTGTGAACGGCGTTCATCACAACGTCGATGCGGATGCGAACATGCCGCTGCTGTGGGCAGTCCGTGATCTGCTCGGGCTGCACGGTACCAAGTTCGGTTGCGGGGTCGGTGCGTGCGGCGCATGCACGGTCCATCTGGACGGTGTCGCTGTGCGTTCGTGTGTGACCGCACTGTCGGATGTTCAGGGCAAGCCCGTAACGACAATCGAGGGACTCGGCAAAGGCGGCGATCACCCGGTGCAGCGTGCGTGGAAAGCCGCCAATGTGCCGCAGTGCGGTTACTGCCAGCCGGGGCAGATCATGCAGGCCGCGTCGCTGCTCAAACAGACGCCGAAGCCGAGTGACGAGCAGATCGTCGAAGCGATGTCCGGCAATGTTTGCCGCTGTGGCACCTATCAACGCATCAAGGCCGCTATTAAGGCCGCAGCGTCGGAGGCGTGATGGGAGAAATCGTCAATCTGAGCCGGCGCGGGGTGTTGAAAGGGACCTTGGCGAGCGGGGTTGTGCTGGGCTTGCAGATCGGCGGCGCGGGTACCGCGTTCGCGGCGAGTGTGCTGTCATCTGCGAATGGCGCTAAAGGGGCTTTCGCACCGAACGTGTATGTCTCGGTCGCGCCGTCCGGCGAGATCATTCTGGTCGTGCATCGCTCGGAGATGGGGACCGGTATCCGCACCAGTCTCGCGATGATTCTTGCCGACGAGCTCGACGCCGACTGGAACGCCGTCAAGGTCGTGCAGGCGCAAGGCGATGCGAAGTATGGCGACCAGAACACCGATGGCTCGCGCAGCATCCGCCAGTTCTTCCAGCCGTTGCGCGAAGCAGGCGGCACGGCGCGGCAGATGCTCGTGGCGGCCGCCGCCGTGCAATGGCGCGTGGCGCCGGCGACCTGCCGCACTGAGCTAGGTCATGTCGTGCATGCGGCGAGCGGGCGACGCGTGGCCTACGGCGCGCTTGCAGCGGCGGCGGCGCGTCAGCCGGTGCCGGGCCGTGACAAGCTGCATCTGAAAGACGAGGGTACGTGGCGCTATATCGGCAAGTCGCTGCCGATCGTCGACCTTGACGACATCGTCCACGGCCGGGCGACCTACGGCATCGATGTCGTGTTGCCCAGAATGACCTATGCGTCGATCGAACGTTCGGCGGTCTATGGCGCGACGCTCAAGAGCGTCGATTCGACCGAAACGATGAAAGTGCCCGGCGTGCTGCATGTGGTGCGTATTCCCGCCGCCCCGCTGCCTGCCGGTTTCCAGCCGCTGGGCGGCATCGCGGTGGTGGCGACGAGCACCTGGGCAGCGATGCAAGGGCGGCGGAAATTGAAGCTCGACTGGGACCTTGGGCCGAATGCATCCTATGACAGCCAGACTTATCGCAAGGCGCTCGAGGACACCGCGCGGCAGCCGGGCAAAATCGTTCGCAACAATGGCGACACAGCGGCTGCGCTAAAGCGCGCCGCCCACCATGTCTCGGCGGACTACTACGTGCCGCACCTGGCGCACGCGGCGATGGAGCCGCTCGCCGCGACCGCGTCCTATGCGAATGGTGCGGTTGAAGTATGGACCGCGACGCAGAATCCGCAGCAGGCTCGCACGACCGTGGCACAGGTGCTCGGCGTGCAGGAGCCGGCCGTGACGATCAATGTCACGTTATTGGGCGGCGGCTTCGGCCGCAAGTCCAAGCCTGACTATGTGGCAGAGGCGGCGTTCCTGTCACGTGAGGTCGGCGCGCCCGTGAAGCTCACGTGGACTCGCGAAGACGATGTGCGCAACGACTATTTCCATGCGGTGTGCGCCCAGCACATGGAAGGCGGGCTCGATGCGCAAGGCAAGACGGTCGCGTGGTTGCACCGCACGGTGTTTCCGTCGATCAGTTCGACGTTCAAGGCTGATGTTCGCTACGGGGCGGCGGGTGAATTGGGGCAGGGCGTGACCGACATGCCCTACGACATCGCCAACGTGCGGTGTGAGAACGGCGCCGCCTCTGCACACACGCGCATCGGCTGGTATCGATCGGTGTACAACATTCCCCACGGCTTCGCGTTAGGGTCGTTTGTCGATGAACTTGCCGCGACCGCGCGACAGGATCCGGTGCAGCACCTGCTCACGCTTCTCGGCACTCCGCGGCATGTCGATCTGCATGCGCTAGGGGTCGATTATCCTAACTACGGCGCTTCGATCGACGAGTATCCGATCGACACCGCCCGCTATGCGGCAGTGGTTCGCGCGGTCGCCGTGCGCTCCGGGTGGTCGACCGCATTGCCGGCGCGGCATGGCCGCGGGATTGCGGTACATCGCAGCTTCCTGAGTTACGTGGCGGCGGTCGCGCATGTGCAGGTGGCCGATGACGGTTCGGTGCGTGTGACACGCGTCGACCTGGCCGTCGACTGCGGGCGCATCGTCAATCCCGATCGCGTTATTGCGCAGTTCGAGGGTGCGGTGGTGATGGCGCTCGGCAACACGTTATACAGCGAACTCTCTTTCCGCAACGGTGCGTCGGAGCAATCGAACTTCACGGACTACCAGGTTGCCCGTATCGATTCCGTTCCCGAGACACACGTGTATATCGTACCGAGCGATGCGCCGCCGGGCGGTGTTGGCGAGCCGGGCGTGCCACCGACTTCAGCGGCTATCTGCAACGCGATCTTCAATGCGACCGGCCAGCGGATTCGTGTGCTGCCGGTGGATACGTCGCTGCTGAAACGGACGTAGCGGCGAAACGCAACGGAGTTCGAGCGGCTGCCTACTATGAGAATGAAATCAGCGTTAAACGACAGAGCTGTCGCGTCAACTGAACGCTGTGCGCGGGCGGCGGTGCTCAGTGCACTTCGGTGCGCGCAAGCTCTTTCGAAATCGTTCTGCGAACCCGGCCGTTAGGTCACCTGCCGCCGGGCACTGACCCAACGGCCACCGGCTTGCCGTAAAGCCACCCTTGCGCAAGTTCGATGCCGCAGTTCTGCAATGCGTCGTGCTGGGCTGCCGTTTCGACACCTTCAGCAAGCACCTTGCAGCCGAGCTTACTGAGCTGTTCAGCCGACGCGCGAATAGCGGCTGCAAAGGGCGCACCCTTATCGGCATTGCGGATCACTGTAATGCACAGTTTGACGATTTCTGGCTTCAACAGGCGGACGGTATCGAGGTCTGCGAATTCGCAGCCCGTGTCGTCCAGGGCCAAGCCAATGCCGATGGTACGCAGGCGTTCGACCGCGTCTCGCAAACCCTCGGCTTCGATGAGCGGCAAGTGCTCGGTCAGTTCGAACATGACTTCCTGCCGACCTGCTAACAGCAGCTTTTCCGCAGCAAGGGTCAAGGCATCCGGGCCCAGATTGATGGTCAAAAACTTCCCGGGCGGCAGCTTGCCTTTGGTGCGCTCAAGAGCCAATTCAGCACACAATAGTTCCATCTGCACGGCACAGCCGGCGGCATGGGCTGCGTCGAAGAGCAAGTCCGGGCGCTCAAATGGCGTGCGTTGCGGACCTCTGGAAAGGGCTTCAAAACCCGTCACTGCACCGTCTTTAATGCGCACTATCGGCTGCAACACGGTCTGCACGGAGCGTTCGCGCAGAATTGCTCTCACTCTGGTCGATGAGTTGTCCCGGTCCCTATGTTGATATTTCGGTTGGGACCTCGATCGATCTTTCGTCCATTGAAACCAAGTTGTTTTGGCATCTCCTGAGACTGCTTCGGAAGGCAAAACGAACACCGAGAGATCGTAGTTGATCCGGGCGCCTGTCCCGCCGCCAAAAATAGCAAGTAGCCGCTCGCGAATCAGATGACGCCCTGCCTTTTCTATGGCCTGCGCCGCTTCGCTGGCATCACGCGGCAAGCCTCCCGACAGCACACGGAAACAAGCAGAGCAATGTCCGTCGCCATCAGAACGATATCTGTCAATTATCTCATGCTGAGCCAGCAACCGCTTTAGCAAAGCTGTTGCTTCCTCGCCGAACTGAGTGAGACCCTGTTGAGTCGATTCCTCGCCGAATATGTTGGTCAGACGCGTGATATCTGCAATCCTGATGCTGACTACGGCAGTGATTTCCGTCATTGAAGACAACCCCGTGGTATTCCTTTGCTTTCGCTCTTCGAAAAATGGTTCTGCCAAACCCGCTTGTGACCTTTTGAGACTTGGGTCGCAAGCGCAAACGAAACAACGGAGCTGCACATAGGCCTCTGAGAACGTATCAACATACCGGCTCCTGCATGTCGCAAATCAGTCGGCAAGATGACATTCGTGTCATCTAGAGCCGCGGCGCGATTTTCCGCGCTTACAAGCGGCGGCGAATTCAATTGGTGATCTGCGCAAAATCGGAAGACGTGCTAACGTCTGCGCCTTTGATAAAGGAGAGATCATGAACGTTATGCAAAGTGCCGCAAGCGTCGCCATGCAAGTGATGCAGCAGTCCTCGCAGGGGATTGCCGCGCGTACGCCGCAAAGCGGCGCCCTGGCTCTCGTCGAAGCGGAAGCTGCGAGCGCACCGCCTGTCAGTGCCAACGGCATGCTTGGAAGCATCGTCAATACTTTCGCGTGAACGCAGAGCGGTATGCAAACGTAACCGCCGAGCTTGCTACGAAATTCCCGGCGTTTCGCGTGAGCGACGCCGCCGAGGATACCGGTTGCGAAACGAGCATGGATGAACCCGGCGCGCCTTTGAGCGAGTAAAAAAGACGGAACGGAACTTCTTCGGTCAAATTTCCGCAAGCTGATCGCGTTCCTGCACATTACTGCGTAGCGCCGACCTGGCGCAGCGCATCGGCTGCGGCGGTATTGTGTTGCGAGATGGCCATTTGCAGCGCGGTGCCTCCGCGTGCGTCGACATGATTGACGTTCGCTCCGTGCGCCACCAGCACCGCAAGCATATCGAGCCGGCCGAACAGCGCAGCAAACGATAGCGCCGTTTCCCCTGCGTTGTTGGTTTGATCGATAGGGCAGCGCGTCCCGAGCAATATCTGCGCAATGTTCGTTTCGCCCTTGAACAGTGCGCCCATCAACGCGGTATTGCCGTGCTTGTCGGCGGCGCATGCGTTGGCGTGTGCGGCAAGAAGCGCCTTTAGCGTGTCCGGGTGATTGTCATAGGCGCTAAGAATGAGCGCCGTATATCCTTCAGGCGTCGCGGTTTCGACCGGATAGTGTGCGTCGATCAGTAATTGAACGATATCGGTGCGCCCTTCGCGCGCTGCGGCGAACCAGTCATCGGTGTATCCGCGCGTGTCAACCGTGCTGGAATACGTTCCTGGCCGATAAACGTGCTCCGCACAACTCGCAGTCAACAGTGCGGCTATCGCTGCCACGGCTGCGTTTCGAACTACTCGCCGCGCAGTAGAAAAACCTCGCATGACGTTCTCCGTCGGAAATCGTATTCAGGCAACGCGAGGGCCTGCTTGCGCAGGACCCGTGCGCCTCGCTTACTGACTTCAGTTATCGCTAAGGTGCGACGCCATATCCTGCACGCGTGAGAGATCCGCGTGCGTGGCGCGTGCGAGGCGGGTGCCGTAATCGGAATCAGCCTTGTAGAAGTACGACAGCATCGTGTACTTGTTCGCGTCGTTTGTTACATGGCCCAGATCGCCCGACAGTGCCGTGACCAAATCCGTCTTGTTGGCTTCGGACAGCGTCCGGTAATACTCGCCAGCCTGACGGAAGTCGAGCGTCTTGTGGATCGCCATTTGCTGCGTCGTTCCGCTGAGCGGCGTCTGCACGGACTTGTACCGGGACTGCTGCGAGATCTCCGCGATGCTGGAGGGCTCGTAGTTCACCTCACCCTTGCGATCGCCGGAATTCATCAAGCCATCCTGGTTATTGTTATACACAGGCACAACAGGACGGTTGATAGGCAAGTCGTTGTAGTTGGGTCCCAGGCGATACATCTGCGTGTCAGCGTACGCGAACAGGCGGCCCTGCAGCATCCGGTCCTCGGAAGGCTCGATGCCCGGCACGAGGCGGGACGGCGCGAATGCCGATTCTTCGGTGGACTGGAAGTAGTTGTCCGGAACCCGGTTGAGCGTCATCGTCCCGACCCTCTGCTCAGGAATCGACGACGGCCACACCTTCGTGTCGTCAAGCGGATCGAAGTCGAACTTGTTCAGATCCTTCGGCGACAGGATCTGGATGTACAGATCCCATTGCGGATACGAATGCGCCTTGACCGAGTTGTACAGGTCGTCGGTCATCAGATTCCAGTCGGCGCCGATCGAATGAGCAATATCCTGCGGGCGGATTCCCTCAATGCCCTGACGGCTCTTCCAGTGGAACTTCACGTAGTGAACTTCGCCTTTGGCATTGACGAACTTGAACGCGTGCACGCCGAAGCCATCCATGTGACGGTATGAGTCAGGCATTCCCTCGTCGGTGTAGAGGTGCGTCAGCATGTTGGTCGCTTCCGGCGTATGGGCGAAGAAGTCGAAGGCCAGATTCGGATCCTGCACGCCCGTCACGGCGGACGGCTTGTTCGCATGCACGAAGTCTGGGAACTTGATCGCGTCCCGGATGAAGAAGAGCGGCCAGTTGATGCCGACGACGTCCCAGTTGCCTTGCTGCGTATAGAACTTCACCGCGAAGCCGCGCGGGTCGCGCGCCTGCTCAGGCGATCCGCGATAGCCCATGACGGTCGAGAAGCGCACGAAGACGGGAGTCTTCGTGCCGGGCGTGAACACTTTGGCGGTGGTCAACGCGCTGATATCAGCGGTAGGCACGAACTCGCCGAAGATACCCGTGCCGCGTGCATGGACGACGCGCTCCGGGATGCGCTCCCGGTCGAAGCGCTGCAGTTTCTCGATCAGATGCGAGTCTTGCAGCAGTACCGGACCTTCAGGACCGGCGGTCTGGGAGTTCTGGTTGTCGCCGACAGGTGAGCCACTATCCCGTGTCATATCTTCAGCGTACACCGGTTGCGCAGCGGCGATTGCCGAGGCGATGGAAAAAATGCTTGCTGCGATCTGTGTCTTGAGTAATTTCACGTTGCAATCCCAATTCAGGAGAAAACCGAGCACATCCTATGATCGAACGTTTCATATCACCAATCTATTTTTGCTATGTCGGCAATAGGATGTGCATTTCTTTCAGATGCTAAATGAAGATGATAAAAATGAAAGAAATCGCCGAATTAAATTCTGTGGTATAGCTCAATGGGTTTCGCAAGGACTACTGCAAGCGGCATGACAAAGAGCGCGTTGCAGGCTATCCAGGAAGCAGGGCTGAGTAAATTCTGAACGCTGCTGCTTCTTCGAAAACAGTCTATAAATAGCGTGCTAGAGAGCGGCGCAAGGTTGCGCAAGGCGAGGCCGGCTCATCGCGCTCGCCCGCAAAGCATGCGTCGTAACGTCAAAAATCGAAAAACTGTCTTGTTGAAATTCATGGTCGAGTCGATTACTATAATTAGTAAGGCATCTTAAATTATGTATAGCTGATCGGTCGAAATTTTCCTTGCCGGGTTTTGCCAATTGTTATTGAGATGGGAAAATCTATTGACTGAATTGATATGAATGGCAATTCATCGTTGTCGTATTCAAAGTGAATGCGCTGTCAAAGAGTCTGGATATCAGTTCGGTAATGCGCCGGTCAGTATTCGGTCACCTCTCTCATCCCTATCATCAAAGTGCGACGCCGATGTGGTTCCGGAACGTCGGCTCGATGCCGCCGCGCGCGTCTCACCGGTCGGTGACTCCTTCGCCTCCTGAAAGCGCCGGGCTCGCATGGTCCGGGCTCGCGGCAGATGGTGTGCGGCCAAGGAATCCAAGCACCATGATCGCGGAGGCGAACGTCATTGCCATCAGCATATGGAGCAGTACCCGAAACGCGCCGTCATACGCATGCACGAGTAGAGGCTGCCCGAGCGCGGGCAGAAGCGCCGCGGCATGTGTCAGATCACCGGTGGCTACGCGCTGGGCGGCTTCGGTGACGGCATAAGCTGGCACGCCGGGAGATCCCGCGAGTGCGTCGGATAGTCGCAAGCGTGTGAGCACTGCCAATATCGCGCTCGCCACCGCGAGGGTCATGCCTTCGCCTGCCACGCGCGTCGTGCTGAAGATGCCCGTCGCCATGCCGGCGCGTTCCTTTGGAACAACGCTGACTGACAAGCCGTCCATGAGCCCCCACGGCAGCCCGGCCCCCACACCGATCACAAACAGCGGAATCGCAAGGACAGTGACTGACGCATCAGGTCCGATACCACTGAACCAGAGCATGCCGATGGCCGCGATGACGAGACCGATCGCTGCAATGACACCGGCCGACATCCAGCGCGTGAGATGCGCAGCGGTGAGCGGTACGATCAGCATCGGCGCCGAAAGCGAAACCATCATCAAGCCCGCGCCGATCGCAGTATGTCCTTCGATGCCGATGAATCGCGTCGGCAAGACAAGCAGCAACGTGACATAGCAGAATGCGGTCGCAAGCGGGAGTACCTGCACACCGACGAAGCGCGGATAACGAAACAACGACAAGTCGAGCATAGGCCGGGTAACACGGCCTTCGACCCAGACGAAGGCGACCGCCATGACCGCGGCACCCACGAACAGTGCAACGATGAGAGGACTACTCCAGCCGCTCTCGGGCCCTTGCAGCAGGCCGAAGGTGAACAGGGTAAGCGCCGCAGTAAAGCTGATGGCGCCAGACCAATCAAGACCATTGGCGTGCGGATCATAGGATTCCCTCAACTTTGGAACGCCGAGCGCAAAGCCCGTCAAGCCGATTGCCGCATCCGCCAGGAAGAACGAGCGCCAGCCGAACGTTTGCGTAAGAAACCCGGCGAGAAGCGGCCCCAGCGCCAGGCCCACGCCGAAGGTCGTGCCGAGCATGCTGAACGCGCGAGCGCGTCCATGCCCGTCGAACTCCTGGGCGAGCGCTGCCGATGATCCGGCCAGCACCAACGCGGCCGCAATGCCCTGCAGTGCGCGCAGGAAGTCGACCCACACGAGGCTCGGCGCGGCGGAAATTCCGAGTGATGTAGCTGCAAAGAGCACTACCCCGACGGCGAACACACGTTTTCGTCCGAGCAGATCCGCGAGCGCTCCCGCGACCATCAGACTGCTGCCGAAGCTCAGCATAAACGCGTTCAGGATCCAGTTGATTGCCACCGGACTGCCTCCCAGCGCGGTGCCGATAGTCGGCGCCGACACCGCCGCACCGCCGAAATTCAACGGCAGCACAAGCACCGCGATACAAACGCCCGAGAGGATCAGCGCCTGTTGCGAGGCGCTGCGAGGGACTTCGCTGCCCGCTGCTGGCGCCGCGTGGGGCGAGGCGGCTTGTGAAGCCGTTAACGGCGTACCCGGGTTATTCTGCACGGACTCTCTCTGTTTAATTTGGGCCAGTAGCCGTCAATGCATCGATACAATTTCCGCACTACCGCGATGCGGCTCGCGTATGGCCGCTAACCTCGCAGCCGGCATCGGGTTCGATGCCGATGAAGTAGAGCACGGAGATTATTACCAATACCGCGACAAGCAGAAACGCGACCCGGAAATCAGCGAGCGACAACTGCCCGTGGCCGCCGTCTATCAGGACTGCACCATGCAGCGCGATCGCACCGAATGCGATGCCGAGACCGATGGTCATCTGCTGGACCATGCTGAAAAAAGTGCTCGCCGAACTCATCCGCGCCGGCGGCACGTCCGCGAATGCGAGCGTGTTGATGCTGGTGAACTGCATCGATCGGCATAGCCCACCGATCAGCAGCACCAGCATGATCAGCGTGCGTGGCGTGTCCGGCGAGAGTAGGGCGCACAGGGCGATGGTGGCGGCAGTGAGCAGGCCATTCACGATCATTACCTTGCGAAAACCAAAGCGCTTGAGAATGGGCGTGGTGACGGTCTTCATGGCCAGATTGCCGGCCGCGTAAGCGAGCACGAGCAAACCGGCGGCGAACGCGTTCAGCCCGAAACCGAGTTGGAAGAACAGCGGCAACAGGAAGGGCGAAACGCTGACCGAGACGACATACAACGAACCTCCTTCGAGGGTCACGCGAAAGGTCGGGATTCGCCACGGCGCAAGATCGATCAGCGGATGTTCAGCACGCCGGAAATGCCGTACCGCGAAGGCCGCGGCGACCACGCCACCCGTCAGGGCGG
Source organism: Paraburkholderia kirstenboschensis (assembly GCF_904848585.1). Taxonomy (GTDB): domain Bacteria; phylum Pseudomonadota; class Gammaproteobacteria; order Burkholderiales; family Burkholderiaceae; genus Paraburkholderia; species Paraburkholderia kirstenboschensis. Next base: position 133,903 of record NZ_CAJHCR010000018.1, on the reverse strand, counting down.
CGACCGTGATGTGCCAGTCGCCATACGGTTGCCCGACGAGTTCCATGCCGTACATGAGGCAGGTTAGCGCGACTCCGCTAAGCACGAATCCGGGCACATCGAACGGACGGCGGCTGGATTCGCGGTGGTTCGGAATGAAGGTGGCGGTCAGCACCAGACCCAGCAGACCGATTGGTACGTTCAGCAAAAAGATCCACCGCCAGCTGAAATAGGTCGAGATAAAGCCGCCCAACGCTGGACCCAACACCGGTGCGGCCAACCCGGGCCAGGTAATGTAGGCGATCGAGCGCATCAGGTGACGCTTCTCCGTGCTGCGCAGCACCGCGAGCCGGCCTACCGGCACCATCATTGCACCGCCGAGTCCCTGCAGGATCCGCGCGACTGTGAATTCGACGAGACCGTTGCTGAGTCCGCAAAGTATCGAGGCGCCCGTGAACACGACGATGGCGCTACCGAACACAGAGCGTTGCCCAAAGCGATCCGCCACCCAGCCGCTGATCGGGATGAAAACCGCGAGCGCGAGCAGATAGGCGGTCATGCCGATACTCAACCTCACGGGCGTGACGCCGAACGTAGCGGACATGTGGGGCAGCGCTGTCGCAATCACCGTCGCGTCCAGGTTCTCCATGAAATAGGCACTGGCGACGATCAACGCGATGATCACCGATTGACGGCTTGACAAAGACATGAGCGGAGAACCGATACGGGTTGAGTGGCAGACCCGCAAACGCCCTGGCGCGGGTGTTTGCCAATCCCGGCAGTCACAGATGAAGCTCGCTTCGCGATGGCACTGAGATAGTGCATGGCTAGCCGGGAGCATGGCGACACCGGTTCATGCTTGCGGACGATGTACTTTATCAAATCATAAGTCGTCATGTGAAGACGTATGTGAAAAGCCCGTTCATAAGGCAGGGGCATGGAGGCAGGGATGGCGCCGATCAAAACGGCCGATAGAAACGCCACATCGCGATTTATCTTACAAACTGGCAAATACAACAGCTTGCATGCTGGATCGACGTCGAGCCTGTTCATGGAAATTTAGTCGTCAATTGACGATTTAATTTATCGGCGATATCCTCGGTGCCAATGCGATGGCTGAAGCAGTAGCTGTCCCACTGGGTGAACAGCGCCGCGCATGCGGCTGGAGCGAATCATGAGGAGCGTCAAGCGAATCGGGAATGGCCGACGTCGATTGCCTCGGCTATCGGCGGGCGGGGGCTGTCGCGGGTTGCCGGTCTTCGTCCGGAATTGCGGCCTGAGTCCGCGGGCGCAAGGCATATGAAACCCACCGCATTTTCGTATCACCGGCCGCACACGCTCGACGACGCGCTGTCGCTTCTTGCTCTTCACCGTTTTGACGCCAAGCTGATCGCCGGAGGACAAAGCCTCGCGCCGATGATGAATATGCGCTTCGCCCAACCGGCGCACCTGGTCGATCTGAATGCGCTGCCTCAACTCAAGGGCGTCACGCTTGAACCCGATACGCTAGCGGTCGGCGCAATGACGCGCCATCACGAGCTGGCTACCAGCAACACAGTACGCGCTGCTTGCCCGCTACTGGCTGAAGCAGCGGCGACGATCGGACATTACGCCATCCGACAACGCGGGACACTCGGCGGCAGTCTCGCGCACGCGGACCCCGCGGCGCAATTACCGCTCATTGCGAGCACGCTAGGCGCACGCATCGAGATTGTCGCGCCGGCCGGCAGCCGACAGGTGTCGGCGGCACAGTTTCTGATCGCGGTGATGACCACCGATCTGGCGGTTGACGAAATCATTCGCACGGTGCGCTTTCCGACGGCGTTGTCCGGCGAGCGGCATGCCTTCGAAGCATTTAGCCGACGGCACGGCGATTTCGCGATCGCGGCTTGCGCTGTCACCGCCGTGCTCGCGGGTGACAGGTTCGCCTCGTTGCGCATCGGCGTAGGCGGTGTGGCGGATGTGCCACTGGTGCTTGACGACCTCGCTGCGGGATTCGTCGGCGAAACGGCCGATGCGCCGAGCGTCGGCAGGATTGCCGAGGCAGTCGCAAACGCCGTCGAGGTGCACGATCAGCCAGGCATTAGCGCCGCGTATCGGCGCGATCTCGTCAAGGCGCTCATCGCTCGAGCATTGCAGCGGATAACCGCTGGCGTTACGCAACCCGATTAGGCCGCTCATGGAAAAGACAGCAATTTATCTAAGTGTGAACGGTGCGCGCCATGATGTGCATTGCGAGCCTCGCAAGCTATTGTCCGATGTGCTGCGCGAAGATTGCCGGCTGACGGGCACGCATGTCGGATGCGAGCACGGTGTGTGCGGCGCATGCACCGTGTTGATCGATGGTCGCCCGGCACGCTCATGTCTGGCTTACGCCGTGCAGATGGATGAAGCGCAGATTACGACCATCGAGGCGGTAGCGCAGGACGGTCGTCTGTCGCCGCTCCAGCACGCGCTGCATGAGTGCCACGGTCTGCAGTGCGGTTTCTGCACGCCCGGCATCGTCATGACATTTGAGGCGTACCTGCGCGAGAACCCGTGGCCATCCGAGGCGGAGGTGCGCGAGGTGCTGTCGGGCAATCTGTGCCGCTGTACCGGATATCAGAACATCGTGCGGGCGATCCTGCTCGCGGCCGAGCGGATGCGCGCGGAGACGGTCGATGTCTGAGCAGATGTTTCGTTACCTCAACAAAGCGACGCCTCGCACCGAAGACTATCGGCTGCTGACCGGCTATGGCCGGTATCTCGACGACATCGAGATACCCGGTGTCCTTCACGTGTGCTTTGTTCGCTCGCCGCACGCGCATGCGCGGATCGTCTCCATCGATATTCACGGCGCCGCCGCAATGCCCGGCGTCGTAACCGTCATCACGGGCCTGGAGCTCGCGCAGTGGACGACGCCGTTCCGCGTCGCACCACCCGTCGAAGGACTGAAGCCCGTCGAATTTTCGACGATGCCAGTGGACACAGCGCGTTTTCAGGGCGATTTGATCGCTTGCGTCGTCGCGACGGACCGGTACCTCGCTGAAGACGGTGCCGAGCAGGTGCTCGTCGAGTTCGATCCGCTGCCCGCGGTGACAGACATGTGGCAGGCGCTGGAGCCCAACGCGGCGCAAGTCGACCCGGCCGTGCCAGGCAACCTGGTCTCGCACCAGACCTACGTGCATGGCGACCCTGAGCGCGCCAACAGCAGGGCCTTCCGGATAGTCGAAGCGACCTTCCAGCAGCAGCGCCAGACCCATGTGCCGATTGAAACCCGCGGCTGTGCAGCGGTCTGGGACGCCGGACGGAACCACCTGACGTTCCATATTGGAACGCAGGTGCCACATCCATTGCGCACTCAACTGGCGCAGCGCCTCAAGCTCGACGAGTCTCAGGTGACCGTGATTTCGCCCGATGTCGGTGGAGCGTTCGGACAGAAAATCGCCTTGTACCGCGAAGAGTTGACGGTTGCTGCGCTGGCTCGCCATTTGAAACGGCCCGTGCGCTGGCGTGAGGATCGCCTCGAGAACCTGACGGCCGCCGCCAATTCACGTGAGGACTTCTGCCGCACCCGCTCGGCGGTCGATGAGCGCGGCACGCTGCTCGCTCTCGAACTCGAACTCCGCGAAGACTTTGGCGCCTATTGCTTCTTTCCTGCCAACTATCTGGCGCGCGTCGTTGCGATGATCCTGAGCGGACCGTACCGGCTGCAAGACTACGCTTTCGATGTGAAGGTCGTGCTCAGTCATAAATGTGGCAATGCACCGATGCGCGCGCCGATGTCCATCACCAGCTGGGTGATGGACGGCACGCTGGATGCAATCGCGCGGGAACTGGCACTCGACCCGGTCGAGGTACGCCGGCGCAACCTGCTGAGTCCGGCAGAACTGCCGTACCACACCGCTACGGGAGAATGTCTGGACGACATCACGCCGACCCAGACTTTCGAGGCCTTGCTGTCGGCGCTCGACTACGCGGGCTTTCGCGAGCGCCAGCAGGCGGCGCGCGCAGATGGCCATTACCTGGGGCTTGGCCTGTGCAACGTGGTCGAACCGACCACGTATGGCTCGCGCTTCTATAAGGCTGCGGGAATTCCCGGTTCGGGGCACGAGGCAAGCTGGATCCGTATCGAACCAGGCGGGGTGGTGAACGCGTCGGTCGGTCTAGGGCCCAGCGGCCAAGGCTATGAAAGCGCGATGGCCAACGCGGTAGCGGAGGGCCTGGGCGTGCCGCCGTCGAGCGTGCGCATTCATATGGGCCACACTGATATCGCACCGTACGGTATGGGCAGTCGTGGCGCCCGCAGCGGCACGGCAGGCGGCGGCGCGCTCTACCTGTGCGCACTCGACGCACGCCGCAAGGTTCTCGCGATCGCCGCCGGTTGCCTTGGTTTGCCTGACGAACGGTCGCTACGCCTGATCGACGCCAGAATCGAGCGTCGTCGCGCGCACGAGTGGATCGACACAGGTTTGACGCTCGCCGACGTGGCGCGGCGTGCGTATCTGGATCCCACTGCGTTGCCGCAAGGTTTGACGCCCGGCCTTGAATTTCACCTGACTTACGACCCTCCGGCCATGACCTATTCGAATGCGGCTCATGGATGCGAGATCGAGGTGGACGTCTTGACCGGCGCAATCCGTATCGCGCGTTACATCGTCGCCGAAGACTGCGGCACGCTGTTCAATCCCACCGTGGTGGAAGGGCAGCAGCATGGCGCCGTGGCGATGGGACTATCGGGCGCGCTGTTCGAGCAGATGCGTTACGACGACTCAGGACAGAACGTGACCGGCTCACTCGCCGACTACCTGATTGCTACTTCAACTGAATTGCCCAACTTCGAGATCATCCCGCTGCATACGCCTGGCAAGTCGACGGCGGCCGGCATCAAGGGGATGGCCGAAGGCGGGGTGATGGGAGCGATCGGCGCATTGACCAACGCGGTCAATGATGCGCTTACGCCATTCGGCGTCGTTGCCGACCGTCATCCACTGACTCCCATGCTATTGCGCGACTTGCTGCGCGACAAACTCTGAACGGACCAACAATCATGAATCAATCTACAGGCAAACCCGCGATTGGCTTTATCGGCCTTGGCATCATGGGTTTCTCGATGGCCTCGCGCCTCGCCGCCGCCGGCTATCCGCTGCATGTCTATAACCGTACGCGTGCGAAGGCTGAGCCGCTCATCGAAGCCGGCGCGACCTGGCAAGCGACCCCGCGGGCGCTTGCCGAGGTATCGGACGTCGTGTTCACGATTGTCGGCACACCCGCGGACGTCCGCACACTATATCTGGGCGACGACGGTCTGATCGCGCATGCACGGCGCGATGCGGTGCTGGTCGACATGACGACGTCGAGTCCAAAACTGGCCGAAGAGTTGGCCGCGCACGCCGCTGAGCGCGGGGTGCACATGCTGGATGCGCCGGTATCGGGTGGCGACATCGGTGCCCGCGAAGGGCGCCTGTCGATCATGGTCGGCGGCGCGAGCGCTGTGCTCGCACGCGTGGAACCGATGTTGCGCTGCCTCGGTACCAACATCGTCCTGCAAGGCGGCCCGGGTGCCGGTCAGCACACGAAGCTGTGCAATCAGATCGTCATTGCATCGACAATGGTGGGCGTGTGCGAAGGGCTCGCCTATGCGCACAGCGCCGGGCTGGACGCCGACACCGTATTGAGCGCGATTGGCGGAGGCGCGGCGGGTGGATTCCAGTTGAACAACTTGGGGCCGCGCATCGCCAGGGGCGATTTTGCACCCGGTTTCTTCATCGAGCATTTCATCAAGGACATGCGGATTGCGCACGAGGAAGCGCAGAGCATGGGACGTGAATTGCCGGGCTTGGAACTGGTGCGCGTAATGTACCAGGAGTTGGCCGAGCGGGGCTGCGCGCGCAACGGCACGCAGGCGCTGTTCAAACTCTACGAGCGCTGAGCGGCTGCGATGAAGCTGACAGATCAAACCATCCTTCCCGTGCCCCCTGAAGCCGCATGGCGTGCATTGAACGATCCCGTAGTACTCGAAGCATGCCTGCCTGGCTGCAAAGCGCTGAAGAGGCTCGACGACCTGCATTTCGAATCGACCGTGCAGATTCGCGTCGGCCCGATGGCGGCAACCTTCAGAGGCAACGTCGAATTGTCGGATCTCGATCCACCCAGGGCCTATACGATTGTCGGTATGGGCAGTGCAGGTGCGCTGGGCTTTGCCAAAGTCACTGCGCGCCTGCAACTTGAAGCGCAAGGCAATGCGACCGTGCTGGTGTACGACGCGGACGTCGAGATTGGCGGGAAGCTGATGAGCGTGGGGTCGCGCCTGATTCAGTCCGCCGCGAGCAAGAATCTCGACGAGTTCTTCAGCGCCCTGAAGGCGCACGTCGAAAGCCACGCGGTCTGACGGCGATGTGCTGCGAGCGTACCGATCCAAACAGAGGGGAGTTCCTGGACATCTACGAGCGCGAAGGGCTTGGCATCATCAGTCAGTACGCCCGGCTCAAGGGTTGCTGGACGAAGGACTCAGGCACGTTGAACTCGATCGTGTTCTGCTGGGGCTACGAGGACTACGCGCATCGGGCAGCGCAGCGAGCGAAACTCGCAGCCGATCCACGCTGGCAAGCTTTCACGCCGCGCATCCTGCCGTATCTTGTCCATCAGGAATCGATGTTCCTGTCGCCAGTGCCGTTTTGCCCGATGGACTGAAGTGAGCGATGAATTTTGCGGCCGCGTTGGCCACGGGTGCCGCGTACTGGAAGAATTTCATGAAGGCCTTCGGTGTTGCGCGGCCTGGGTGGAGCGCGTGCAGACAGAAGGCGGTCGGGCCGACTTTTTATGACGTATCAGAAAGGACTATTGATGACACACTTTACTTTCACTCCCGGAGCCGTCGCCGTCGTGACAGGCGGCGCTGCCGGCATTGGACTCGCTGCGGCGAAGCGGTTCGCGCAGCTGGGGCTTCGCGTGTGCATTGCGGATCTGGGCGAGGACCGCCTTGCGGATGCGGCGCAGGCGATTGCCAGCGTGGCTGCTGAAGGCGCGAAGGATGTACTGGCCGTCGAGACGGACGTCAGCCGCCTCGAAGACCTGAGCCGCCTCGAAGCAGCCGTTCGGGATCGCTTCGGCGGCACGGATATCCTCATGAACAATGCGGGGATTCAACCGGGTAGCGCCATGTTCGGAGCGGCCGCTTACTGGGATAGGGTGCTCGACGTCAACCTATGGGGGGTCATTCGTGGCACTCAGACCTTCGTGCCCGCGATGATCGCGCGCGGACGCCCGGGCCTCGTCATTAACACCGGTTCGAAGCAGGGCATCACGACGCCGCCCGGCGACCCGGCTTATAACGTCTCGAAGGCCGGCCTGAAGGCGTTTACCGAAGCACTGCAGCACGAGTTGCGCAATACGCCGGGCTGCCGGATCAGCGCGCATTTGCTGATCCCTGGCTTTGTGTTCACGGAGCTTGCCGCTCGAGGTCGTACCGAGAAACCGGCCGCTGCCTGGACGCCCGAGCAGACTGTCGATTTCATGATCGAGCGACTCGGTGCCGGCGATTTCTACATTCTGTGCCCCGACAACGATGTGCCTCGCTCCCTCGACGAGCGACGCATCCTTTGGGCTGCGGGAGACATCATAGAGAATCGCCCGGCGCTATCGCGTTGGCATCCGGACTACGAGCAGGCGTTCGCAGCGTATATCCAGAAGAACGACTGACTTGCCCGCCCCGCAAATCGTAAGTGGCAGATGAGAGATGGCAGAAATTCCAAGGTGGCGACAGAGCGAAACCTATCCCGATCCGTCGGTGGAGGTCCTCGATCCGCGTTTTCTGAAATACCGCATTACCAATGCCGCAGTGGAGCGCCTTGCGACTGGAATGCGCTTTGGTGAAGGGCCCGTGTGGTTCGGCGACGGCCGCTACCTTCTATGGAGCGATATTCCAAACAACCGCATCATGCGATGGGATGAAGAAACCGGTGCGGTTGCGGTGTTTCGCAGGCCGTCAGGTTTCGCCAACGGCAACACGCGTGACCGCCAGGGGCGGTTGATCACCTGCGAGCATGGCAACCGCCGGGTGACGCGCACCGAGTACAACGGCACCCTGACCATTCTCATGGACCGTTTCGACGGCAAGCGGCTCAACTCGCCCAATGACGTCGTCGTCAAGAGCGACGACAGCATCTGGTTCACTGACCCGACCTTTGGAATTCTGAGTGATTACGGGGGTGTCAGGGGAGAGGCCGAACTGCCAACCCAGGTCTACCGCCTGGACCCGCGCTCCGGCGAAGCAGAGATCGTCGCTGGCGACATCGCCAATCCGAACGGCCTTTGTTTCGCGCCGGATGAAAGCCGCCTCTATATTGTCGAGTCCGGATCCACGCCAAGACGCATCCGGGCGTACGACGTCGAGGATGGCCGACGCCTCGTGAACGGCCGCATCTTTGTCGACGGCGGCGAGCACGGCGCGCCGGATGGCTTCCGCTGCGACACCGACGGCAACCTGTGGGCCGGCTGGGGTACGGGACCGACGTTGAACGGCGTGATGGTGTTCGCACCGGACGGCGAGGCCATCGGCCGCATCGCGCTGCCTGAACGCTGTGCGAACCTGTGCTTTGGCGGCGCTGCGCACAACCGCCTGTTCATGGCCGCCGGCCAGTCGCTCTACGCGCTTTACGTGGATGCCAAGGCGGTCGTCCCAACATGAGCCAGTGTCGAGGCAGCCAGCTTCAGCATTGCGACTGCCCTCGATGCTCATCGACGACAGCGGGGTAGCGCATCGCGGCAACACGTTAGCGTGGTGTTTGAACCCCGGGGGCGGCGGGGAAAAAGACCCCGCCCGAAGCGGGCGGGGATAACCGATGCGTGGAGTGCGCTATCAATCGATAGACGCAGAGCTATATTATGGACTCCGGCGCAGTAGATAATGGACCGGACACGCAAAAGAGAATTTCTAGAAGAAGCGGACTGGCAAACTCCCCGGTGCGCCGTATAAAAACCTTCAATTTGCGCCCTGTGCCATCGTTGTCGTGACGAGTGTCGGTGTGGCAGCCACCTGGGCGAGTTCATCGCTCGACCATCCACCGCCCAGCGCATGCAGCAGTTGCACGTTGGCACTTAGCTGGCGTGTCTGGATATCGAGCACGCTGCGTTGTGCTTCGAGTGCGACGGTCTGCGCCTGCACGACATCGAGGTAACCTACAGTGCCCTGGCGATATTGGCGCAACGCCAGATCGACCGAGTGCTGCGCGGCATTCGCGGCATCCTTTTGCTCGCCAAGCGCGGTGCCGAGATACGACAGCAGCGCAAGGTTGTCTTCGACCTGCTGGAATGCCGACAGAACCACGCTGCGGTAGCGGTCTCCGGCTTCCTCGGTTGCCGCCTTCGCGGCGTCGAGCTGCGCACGACGGTAGCCGCCGTCGAAGACGTATTGCACGAGCTGCGGGCCAATCGCCCAGAACAGATTGGGCGCGCTAACCAGTCCAGCATAGGCGGCGCTTTGCACACCACCCTGCAAGCTCAGCGCGATGTCGGGGAAATAGGCCGCGCGCGCGACGCCAATCTTTGCGTTAGCCTCGGCAACCCGGCGTTCCGCTGCTGCGACGTCGGGGCGACGTTGCAGCAGCGTCGAGGGCAGGCCGATTGGAATTGCCGGCAACGCGATGGCGGCGGTCTGCTGCGGCAGGCTGAATTCGGACGCGGAGGTGCCGACCAACACGGCAATCGCGTGTTCGATGAGTGCTCGTTGCGCGAGATTCTGCGACAACTGGGACTTCGCCGACGACAATTGCGTTTGAGCCCGCGAAACGTCGAGGCCCGCCACGATGCCGCTGCCATGCAGCGTCTGCGTGAGTTGCAGCGCTTTCGCATACGCCATGACCGTCTCGTTCAGCAGCTCGGTCTGCTGGTCGAGGCCCCGCAAACCGATGTAATTGTCTGCGAGTGCCACTTGCAGGGCCAGTTTCACCGAAGCCAGATCGGCTTTGGTCGCCTGAGCCTCATCCTTGCCGGCCACCACGGAGTCACGCACGCGGCCCCACAGATCGAGGTCGTAATTGACTTCGGCGCCGAGCGTGACGGAGTTGTAGTCGTTCGGGCCGCCCACGCGCAACGGCCGGTTGTCGGACTGGCGAACGCGCTGCGGTACGGCGCTTGCGCTGATGCTCGGATACAGTCCCGACGCGACCTGCGCGACGAAAGCCTGCGCTTGCGCATAGTGCGCGTACGCGGCGCGCAGATCGGTGTTGTTTGCCAGCAGACGCGCTTCGAGATCGTCGAGTTGCGCGTCGCCATATATTTTCCACCAGCCGTTACGCTCTATCCGGTCGGCAGGCTGAGCGGCGGTCCAGGGACCAACGGTTTTGTATTGCGCCGCTATCGGCGCCGAAGGCACCTGATATTGCGGCGCGAGCGAGCAGGCGGAGAGCGCCAGAACGCCCGTTAAAAGCGCGACAAGTCCGGGCTTAACCATGTGCGGTCGCCTTCCTGTCAGTGGCCGGCGCAACCTGCACGCTGTCGCCGTCGGCGAGTCCGTCGGGCGGCGTATCGATCACGCGATCGTTGGCGGCGAGTCCCGAGCCGATCTCCACCGAGTCGCCCAGATCGCGGTCGATCTTCACCTGCTTGAACAGTACGTGACCGTTCGCACCGAGCGTGGCGACCATGACGCCGCGGCTATCGAACACGAGCGCGCTAGCTGGGACCCGAAGTGAATCGGCGGACGCGGGCAACGTGAATTTCAGGCTGGCGAAACCGCCCGGCAGCAGCTTGCCATTGGCATTGTCGACCAGCAGCTGTACCAGCGTCGTACCCGAACTCGAATTGACGGAGTCTGCCGCTGCTATCACGCGCGCGGTGAACTGCTGGTCGGCGTACTCGGGAACGATCAGGGTCGCGGTCGTGCCATCGTGGATCGCCGGAGCGTAGTTCTGCGGTACCTGAACATACACACGCAATTGCTTGACCTCGGAGACCGCGAACAGCTCCTGGCCGACGCCACCGCTACCGGCGTTCACCAGCGCGCCAACGTCGGTGTCGCGCGCGGTCACCACGCCGTCGAACGGCGCGACGATCCGCGCGAAGGCCTTCGTCGCGACGAGGCGATCGACGTTGGCCTTCGCGGCCGCCACGATCGCCTCCTTCGCGGTGTAATCAGCAGTGTGCTGATCGACGTCCTGCTGAGCCACGGAATCGGTGCCTCTTAGCGCCTCCCAGCGCTTCGCCGTCGTACCCGCTACGACGGCATTCGCCTGCGCGCTCTGCAGATCGGCACGTGCCTGAAGGAGCTGCTGGTCAAGCTCGGGTGTTTCGATTTCGGCGAGCACCTGACCCGCCTTGACCGGCGCGCCGATATCGACGTTCCATGATTTCAGGTAGCCGCTGACCTGCGCGAAAATCGGCGCCCGCGTGAACGCTTCGAGCCGGCCGGGCAGTTGCAGTGAAGGTCCGTTGGGGTCGCGCGTGGGCTGGATCAGATTGACCGTCGGTACGGCCTGCGCCTCCGTCCAGGTTTTCAGCTTGCGGGCATCGACGGCTCGCAGCGCGACACCGCCAACGACGATGCCTAAGGCGACCAGCAGGCCGATCACGCCCGCAATCCGGAGCGGACGGCGCGATGGCGTATTAGTGGGAAAAGCGGATTCAGACGACATGGGCAGGACCTCCCGGGACGGATGCTGGGGTCGCCGCGCGCCCGGGGCGCGCGTGAACGATACAGAAGATGACGGGGACCAGGAACAGCGAAGCCGTGGTGGCAAACATCAAGCCGCCGATCACGGCGCGGCCGAGCGGCGCGTTTTGCTCACCGCCTTCGCCGAGGGCAAGCGCCATCGGCGCCATGCCGATGATCATCGATAGCGCGGTCATGAGCACCGGGCGAAAGCGCGTAAAGCCCGCTTCGAGCGCCGCCTTGAACGGATCGCCATGGACGGCAAGACGTTCGCGGCAGAAGCTGACGACCAGAATCGAATTGGCGGTCGCCACCCCCATGCACATGATCGCGCCAGTGAGTGCGGGTACGGAGAGCGTCGTGTGCGTCGCGAACAGCATCCAGACGATACCGGCCAACGCCGCCGGCAATGCGCTCACAATCACGAACGGATCGGCCCACGACTGGAAATTGACGACGATCAGCAGATAGATCAGCACCACTGCGCCAAGCAGGCCGAACAGCATGCCGGCAAAGGCGCTGTTCATCGTCTGCACCTGCCCCAGCAACGCAATGCTCGAGCCCTTTGGCAAGGTGCTGGCGTTCTGGTGCACGATGCGCTGGATATCGGCCGACACCGCGCCGAGGTCTCGGTCCTGGGTGGTCGCGAAGATCTCGACCATGGGCTGGATGTTGTATTGGCTGACGACTTCGTTACTGGTGGTGCGGCCGACCGTTGCCAGACCGCCGAGGATCTGGGCGGTGCCTCCACCGCTGGCGGTGATCGGCAGATTTTGCAATGCAGCCAGGGAATCGAGACTGTATTGCGGCGTTTGCATCACGATCGGATACGACACGCCGTTCGCGTTGTTAAGCCAGTACGTGGGCGCAACCTGGCTCGAACCGGCGAGGTTCACCACCATGCTGTTCGTCACGTCGCGCTCGGTGATGCCGAGCAACTGTGCACGCGTGCGGTCGACATCGACGTTGAAGGTGGGGTTGCCGTGCGACTGCGCGATCCGTGCATCGACCACGCCGGGCACGTCGCGGACCGCGCGCAGGAGACGGTCTGCATACGCGTAGTTGGCGTTCAGGTTGTTGCCGCGGATCTGCAGGTCGATCGGCGCCGGCGAGCCGAAGTTAAGGATCTGACCGATGATGTCCGCCGGTGGAAAAGAGAACGTGACTCCTGGGAATTCCCGCGGCAATCTTTCGCGCATGACGCGGACATACTCGTCGGTCGGACGATGCCCTTCGTTCAGCGCAATCTGGATGTCGCCGTCCTGCGAACCGACCGTCCCGGTGTTGTTGTACGCGGTATTGATGCCGCTGACCGGCAGACCCATATTGTCGACCACCGTGCCGAGATCGGAGGGCGGGATAATCCGGCGGACCGCGCCTTCGACATTCGCGAATATTTGCGCGGTCTTTTCGACACGAACCCCGACTGGTGCGCGCACATGCATCAGGATCTGCCCGGCATCGACCGCCGGGAAGAAGTCGCGGCCGAGCAAGGGCACCAGGGCGAACGAGAGCGCGACGAAGCCGAGGAAGCAACTGACGAACGGACGGCGATGGTTCAGTGCGAGTTCGAGTAACCCGTGATAGACGCCACGCACCTTTTCAAAGCATGCTTCGAAGCCGCGCTGGAAGCGTCCGAGCGGACCCGGACGCTGCGCCTCATCGGCATGCTCACCCTGCGCATGCGGTTTCAGCAGGTATTTGGCCGTTGTCGGCACGAGGGTTCTCGAGAGGATGAACGACGAGATCATCGCGAAAATCACGGCCTCCGCCATCGGCACGAACAGGAAGCGCGCCACGCCGTTCAGGAAGAACATCGGCACGAACACGATACAGATGCACAGAAGAGAAACGAACGCGGGTGTGACGATCTGCGCGGCGCCATCGAGGATAGCGGTCTCCACCTCCTTGCCGTGCTCTAGGTGCCAGTTGATGTTCTCGATCGTCACGGTCGCATCGTCGACAAGAATCCCCACCGCTAACGCGAGACCGCCGAGCGTCATGATGTTCAAGGTTTCGCCCAGTGCGGAGAGCGTGGCTATCGAGCCAAGGATGGCCAGTGGAATCGAGGTTGCGATGATGATCGTCGAACGCCAGCTGCCGAGGAACAGCAGGATCATCAGGCTGGTGAGCACGGCCGCGATCACGCCTTCGCGTGCCACACCGGTGATGGCTGCGCGCACGAAGATCGACTGGTCGCCGATCGGTTCGACATTCAGGTTATCGGGCCACGACGCTTTCCCGTCGGCGATTTGCTGCTTGATGCCGGAGATGATCCCGAGCGTCGAAACCGAGCCGTTCTTGAGTACCGACATCAGCACTGAGCGCCGGCCGTTCACATGGACGATATTGGTTTGCGGTGGGCTGCCGTCGCGAACATTCGCAATGTCACGGATCGCGACCGTCGTGCCATTGGCCGCCTTGACCGGTAGATCGCCCAAGGCCTTGATTTCCGAGGGTGCATTGTTGAGTTGCAGCGTGTATTCGTAGTCGCCGATCTTTTCCGTGCCGACCGGCGTGATAAGGTTCTGACCCGCCAGGGCATTGGCGACGTCCTGCGCGGATAAGCCGCGCGCCTGCAGTGCCGCAGGATCAATGTCAATCTGCACCTGGCGCGTCTTGCCGCCGAAAGGGTAGGGAACCGACGCACCGGCGACAGTCGTGAGCATGGGACGCACCGCATTCAAACCGAGGTCGCCCAGCCTCTGCTCGGACAGCCCCTTGCCGGATAGCGCCAACTGAATGATCGGCACGGTCGACGCGTTGTAATTGAGGATCAGCGGCGGCGTAGTGCCCGCGGGCAACTGCCGCAACTGCGTTTGCGCGACCGCGGTGACTTGCGCGTTGGCCGTGCTGATATTCACGCCCGGCTGGAAGAAGATCTTGATGATCCCAAAGCCGGCGACCGATTCCGCTTCGATGTGTTCGACATCGTTCACGGTGGTAGTCAGCGTGCGTTCAAACGGCGACGTGATCCGGCCGACCATCTGGTCCGGCGGCAGCCCCGTGTATTGCCACACCACGCTGATCACCGGGATTCTGATATCGGGAAAAATGTCGGTGGGCGTCTTCATCGCGGACAGTGGCCCGATGATGAGGATGAAGATCGCGAGGACGACGAAAGTGTAAGGGCGTCGGAGCGCGACACGAACTAGACCGAGCATGAGAATTCCAGGGCTTGGAGGAAACGTAAGAGCATCTTGGAGCGATCTAGCGCGATGTGCCGGCCGACCTCGGCCGCAGCTCTGAAGCCTGACACACTCATAAAACACGGTTGAGCCAGCGACATGTTTGGCTGTGACGGATGGCGCATCGTTTGAGAGGCCATCGAGGGTTCTCGTGGCTCGTTTCAGACGGCATTCAAAGGGTTGGCTGCGTTCTAAAGGCGAGGTCTTCGCGCTACTGCCGTATCGTTCAGGATGATCGTCACTTACCTCTCGGTGAAGATCGCTTTAGGTGGAGAGTCAAGCGACGATTCACGGATGACATGCACATGAAGGTGCATCAGTGACCAAAATAGATCGAGTGAGTACCTGCGGGCGTCGCCGGCGCACCCGACTGCGAGGAGCCGTTCATTGACAGTCCGCCGACTGCCATGCTGCTCGGCGTCGTGGCATCCTGCGCGTGCATACGCGCCTCCGCAGCCTGAATATCGGTTGGATAGTGCAAATCTTTTAGGCCCGGGCGATACCCGGCCTGTTCCACTTGCACGAGGTCCGCGCGCACTTCGGCACGCGTCAGCGGGGCAGTGGAGTCCTGTGCAAAAGAGACCGCGGGGGCGACTAGTGCGTTGGCAACCAACGCTGCATAGATCAGAGTTTTCATGGTGAATTACCTCTCAAGTTATTTGTGGTCAGCTTCAGGCACGATGAATGAAGCCTCGGGTCTCACGGCGTCATCGCCGCGAGGGTGAGTAACCTGTATTGTCCGCAGATGGGGTGACGCGAGGCTGACCTCTGCATTACGCCGCTGTCATGTTCAGATAGGCAAGAGCGTGGTGTGCTTCGCGATGTCACGAACTTCAACGGAAACAGTCGGCGTCGATGGTGCGGGAACCCCGCGCGACGGATTGAATCGCTGACGAGCCACGTCGGAAGTGCGGTCTGAACTCGACGAGGCTCTGTCGGCAAACGTACGCAAACGCGGCTATGATTTCACGCGGCGATCGGCGCCGAAACAGAAAAGGAGAAGTACCCGGATGATCCATGTCATTGCCACAATCACTGCCCAGCCCGGTCAACGCGAAGCCGTGCTGGCACTTTTCAACAAGAACCGGCCGACGGTGTTGGCCGAAGAGGGGTGCATCAGCTACGAGGCCGTCATCGACGTACCTGAGTTCGGGACGATTCAGACACCGCTTGGCAAGGACACGTTCGCTGTCATCGAGCGCTGGGAAAGCGCGGAAGCGTTGAGGGCGCATGGGGCCTCCGCGCATATGGCCGAATATGGAACCGAAACGCGCCCGTTGCTCGTGAGCCGCGTCATCAACGTGCTCGAGGCTTGCTAAAGAGAGCGTTCGAGGCGGCCCTCGCCATCGGCGGGGCGGGATTCGATGCCAATGCGGGCGCCGCCACGCCGACTCCCATCACGATGCCTCCGTGGCAACGCGGACATGGACAAACATCCGGTTCCACGTTAGTTGGTAGCGGCTGGGACGACGCTCGCTTCGCAACGGCGGAGAAAATGCGAGGGTCACGCAGGGCAGCGCGGGACTGCCGCCCACGCCCCGGGTGTATACTTTATCGGAACGTAAATCGTCATGTGATGATAACAGCTATAATCCGAGAGCGTAGGGAGCTATGAAGACCAAAGGGACTATCGAGAAGCCGAGCCGTGGAACCGGCGCCGACCGCGTGGCGGTCAAGCGGCCGATGAAAAAAACGCCGCAGCGTTTGCCGCGCGCCGAGCGTCAGGCGCGCGTGCTGGAGAAGGCCGCGGAGTATTTCGCGGAGCATGGTCTCGGCGCGCAGACCCGCGCCATCGCTGAAGCCTGCAGCGTATCGCAACGCTTGTTATATAGTCTGTTCCCGAGCAAGGCCGCTTTAATTGATGAAGTCTACAAGCGGGAAGTCGTCGGAATCTTCAACGCAATCTGGTTTGTTCAATTGCAAGACCGAAGTGTGCCGATTGAAAGCCGGCTCAACCGCTTTTATTGCCAGTACTATGACACGCTCCTGACGCGCCGCTGGCTGAGGCTCTTCCTTTATTCGTCGCTCGAGGGCCTGCACACGGCGCCGGCCTATACGAACGCGATCGTCAGCCATGCGCTCGAGATCATCGTCACGGAGACTGCGTATGAACTGGGTCTACGCATTCCCGCCGACCCGACTCAACTGGGCGAAGTGGGTTGGCTGTTACATGGCGCCGTGTCTCATCTGGCAATTCGCCGCCGCATCTATTCGAATGAAAACAGCATGCCCGCCGAAGCGGTGATTGCCATGCACGTGCGCGCCTTCCTGACGAGCCTGCCGAGCCTGCTGCCTGCGCTATAAACGCATTGCGAGTCGGCGCCGGGCGACTCTCCAGTGTTATCGCTGCGATGTTCCGACACTGTCTGCAGCACAAATCGTCAGGTGACGATATAATTCTGCGAAATTGGGTTGCGTTGTCGCGCAGGCTCCTTGGCGGCTGCTCATTTGTGCCCGCGCCGTCTCCCGTTCGGGCTGCGCCGCCGTCGCACATAAGCAGTGTCTGGCTTACGCATGGCGGCTGCGTCATAACTGTTCGCAATCGTCGCCATGAGGCAAACCAATTTCACGAACGGCCTGTGCCTCGGCACAATGCCATGGCGCATCGTGGTGGCGTTTCAGGCGATATGTCAGGCCGCGAGTCATTGCACGCTGTCTGCGGGCGCCGTCTTCGAAACAGCCGCAGAGAAACAGCCGAAGACACGCGCAGCAAATAATGCATCTCTCACGAAAAAGGTGAACTCATGAGGACTACGGCGGGTTTGCGTGTCCACACCCAGTTGGTTGCTGGCTTCGGCATCGTCCTCTTCGCCCTCGTTGCGCTGACGGTCATCGCCATCACACGTGTCGAGGCCGTGCGGCAACGACTCGATCAGATCATCGACGTCAACGGCGTCAAAGAACGGTACGCCATCAACTTTCGCGGTAGCGTCCATGACCGGTCCATCGCCGTGCGCGATGTCACTCTCGTCTCGCATGATGAGCTGCCGGCCGTCGTCGCGCACATCCAGCAACTCGCGGCGGATTATGACGAGGCGGCAAAGCCGCTTGCCGCTGTCTACGCGCAGCGCACCGACATCACCGCAGCCGAGCGCGCTATCTATTCGCGCGTGATCGAGGCGGGCAACAAGGCCACGCCGTTTATCGACCAGGTGATTGCACGGCAAACCTCCGGCGACACCGAGGGGGCACGCACCGTGCTGCTCCAGCAAGCGCGTCCCGCGCTAGTCGAGTGGCTCGCGGCAATCAACCAGTTGATCGACTTTCAGGAAGCGCTTAACCAGCAGGGCGGTGCCGAGGCACGCCAGATAAGCGTCGATTTCCGCTTGATGATGCTCGCGCTGACCGGGCTTGCGTGCGTGATCGGTCTTGGCGTTGCGGTGCTTGTCGTGCGCAACGTAGGCCGGTCGCTCGGCGCCGAACCGCGTGAGCTGATCGCGTTCGCCGACGCGATCCGGCGCGGCGATCTTTCCCAGCGCGCCGAGTTGCGCACCGGCGATACGGGGAGCGTGATGGCGACTGTCGTGCGGATGAGAGAAGCGCTCGCGGACATCGTGGGGCAGGTGCGCGATGGCGCCGATGCAGTCGCCGACATGAGTCACGCGATTGCCGCCGGCAATGCCGATCTTGGCGCGCGCACAGAGCTCCAGGCCAGCGCGCTCGAGCAGGCCACCGGCGCGCTCAAGGAGTTCGACGCGAGCGTGGCCACCAACGCTGCAAATGCGGGACACGCGGACGAGCTTGCCAAGCACGCCTCGGAAACGGCCGGGGAAGGCGGCATGGCGGTCGGCCGGGTCGTCGAGACGATGCATGGGATCAGCGCGTCGTCGGCGCGCATCGCGGAGATCATCTCGGTCATCGACGGGATCGCGTTCCAGACCAACATCCTCGCGCTGAATGCGGCGGTCGAGGCCGCGCGTGCCGGTAGCCAGGGACGCGGTTTTGCCGTGGTGGCCGGCGAGGTCAGAATACTCGCGCAACGCAGCGCAGAAGCGGCGAAGGAAGTCAGGCAACTGATCGTGGCGAGCGACGCTCGCGTGAAAGACGGCGCCACGCAGGTCGATGACGCGGGCTCGACCATCACCGCGGTCGTGGGTTCGTCGGCGCGCGTCACCGGCATCATGAGCGAAATCCACGACGCGTGTCAGCAGCAAACGCTTCAGATCGGCGAGGTCCGCGAGATGATCGCAAGCCTGGAGCACAGCACGCAACAGAACGTCGCGCTCGTCCAGCAATCGGGCGCCGCCGTGGAAGCCCTGAACCGGCAAGCACGAAACCTCCTTAAAGCGGTCAATCTTTTCTCCGTTGGGTCCGGCCGCGGTTCGGAACTGAAATCGTCAAACCCACAGCAGCGCGATGCAACTGCGCGCAACCCGGCGCTTTCGCTCGCCAGCGGCTGCTCGTGAGCGCATGGCGGCATAACCCGATTTTCAATTCAATCCAAATCGTCCGCGCTGCAGGCGCGACGCGGCCGGCACTCTGAGGAGCAGCACATGATCGATTTGCGCAGCGATACCGTGACCCGTCCGGACAAGCCGATGCTCGCCGCGATGACAACCGCCGAACTGGGCGACGATGTCTGGGGCGACGATCCGACTGTCCTGCGTCTGCAGGCCGTGGTCGCCGAACGCGCCGGCAAGGAAGCCGGCCTGTTCTTTCCGACTGGAACGCAATGCAATCTTGCGGCCTTGATGGCGCATTGCGCACGTGGCGACGAATACATCGTCGGCCAACTGGCGCACACTTATAAATTCGAAGGCGGCGGCGCGGCGGTGCTCGGTAGCATTCAGCCGCAGCCGCTGGAAAATGCCGCTGACGGCACCTTGCCGCTCGATAAGGTTGCGGCCGCCATCAAGCCGATCGACGATCATTTCGCGCGCACGCGTCTGTTCGCGCTAGAGAACACGATTGGAGGCAAAGTGCTGCCTGCGGATTATGTGGCGCGAGCGGTCGAATTCGTTCGTCAGCGCGGACTTGCGACGCACCTGGACGGGGCGCGTGTGTTCAACGCCGCGGTGGCTTCGGGCCAATCGCTGGCGGCGTTGTGCGCGCCCTTCGATTCGGTGTCGATCTGCTTCTCCAAAGGACTGGGGGCGCCGGTCGGCTCGGTGCTCGTCGGCAGTCAGGCGCTGATCGACACCGCGCATCGCTGGCGCAAAGTGCTGGGCGGCGGCATGCGGCAATCGGGCGTGCTGGCGGCGGGGTGTCTGTACGCGCTGGATCGCAACGTCGAGCGACTCGCGGACGATCACGCCAACGCCCAACATCTTGCCGACGGTCTCTCGCAGATCGATCAGGTGACGGTGCAGTCACACGCGACGAACATGGTGTTCGCGCAGTTTCCGCAAGAACATTGCGCCCCGCTCGAAGCGTGGCTCAAGGCACGGGGCATTCTCACGCAGATGCTGTATGCGTCGCGCTTTGCGACACATAAGGACGTCTCGCGCGCGGACATCGATACGTTTCTGTCGGCTGTAAAGGCGTATTTCGCTCGCGGCTGATGTCCGTGCGATGCCGGTTTTTTCACCGCGTGTTGACATGGCGCGTTCGGGACGGACAATAATCTCAGCCCCGACACTCGCCAACTCAGGTTCCAAGCGTGAACGACATCACCGGCATTCCCTCCTCGCGGGCTGATCATGTCTATGTCAGCGTCCGCGAAGATATCTTCGATATGCGCCTGCTGCCCGGCGACCGCGTGACGGAAGGCAGCATCGCCGAGCGCTTCGGTGTGTCCCGCACGCCTGCGCGCGAGGCCTTGCAGCGCCTGCAAAGTGACGGCCTGATGCGCGGCTATGTGCGCGGCGGCTGGGAAGTCGTGCCGGTCGATTTCAAGCGCTTCGAAGACCTCTACGAAATGCGCAAGCTGATTGAAACCTTTGCGGTCTCGAAGCTTGCGAGTGCCGAAGGAGAGCTTTCCGAAGGCGTCGCACAGATGCTCGGTCAGCTCGAACAAATCTGGAAGATCCCGCCTGCTCATCGTAGGCGTGACGGCCGCGAGATGGTCGCGCTCGACGAAGCATTTCATCACGCCCTCGTGCAGGCCGCCGATAACGCCGAGCTGACCAATGCGATGCAGCGCGTGACCGATCGCATCCGGGTCGTGCGGCGACTCGATCTCGTGTATGGCGACTGCATCGACGAAACCTACGACGAACATGTGGCGATCCTCGATGCGATCCGTTGTCGCGAAACGGATCGTAGCGTTGCGTTGATCGCGCGCCATATCGAGGGTAGCCGCGCTGAGGTGCGCACCTTGACGGGCGAGCGCCTGCAACGCGCACGCACTGCAATGGGGCCGAATGCGGCCCCCTATGCACCACCAAGGTTGCGAGGCACCAAGTAGCGACATCGCCGCGTGTGCCGGCCGCGCGAAATCCTATCTGGCGCGCGTGAGCGGTCGACTCACGTCCTGGCATGCTTCTCGCATAGGTGACGGGTATGTATACAAGCAAAAGTCCCGTCAAATATGTCATCTAATTTTCTCAATCCGACGCGCGGCGCGCGTGGCATGGCCGTCGCGCCGAACGCGCTCGCGGCGCAGAGCGCGTTGGCCATCATGCGGGACGGCGGCAACGCCGTCGAAGCCATGATTGCCGCTGCCGCGACTATCGCAGTCGTCTATCCGCACATGAACAGCATCGGCGGCGACGGCTTCTGGCTAATCTCTCGTCCCGGCGCGGAGCCGGTGGGCATCGAGGCCTGCGGCGGCGCCGCGCTCGCTGCGACGATCGAAGCGTATCGCTCTCGCGGATATACGACGATTCCGACGCGCGGCCCGCTGGCCGCGAACACCGTCGCGGGCACCGTGTCCGGTTGGCAGCTCGCGCACCGCTGGTCGCAGGGCGCGCTCGGCGGCAAGCTGCCCCTCAAGCGTCTTCTCGAAGACGCCATTCACTACGCGAAGTCCGGCGTGCCCGTCACGCGTAGCCAGGCACAATGTGTCGACAGCCGGCGCGCCGAACTGAGCCCGATCGCCGGTTTCGCAGATACCTTTCTGCATGACGGCCGCGCGCCGGCAACGGGCGAGCGTTTCGTCGCGCCGCGTCTCGCCGCAACCTTGGAGCGCCTCGCCGAAGCGGGTCTCGACGACTTCTATCGCGGCGATCTCGCGCGCAGCATCGCGAGCGATCTTCAGTCCGCCGGCTCGCTGCTTGCGCTTGCCGATCTCGAAGGGCACGAGGCGCGCTTACGCAAGCCGCTCGCACTCCAGCACTCGCTCGGCACGATCTACAACATGCCGCCGCCGACACAGGGTCTCGTGTCGCTGCTGATTCTCGGCATTCTCGACCGCGTGCTGACGAAAGACATGGATCCGCTCGGGCCTGAGTTCGTCCACGCGTGCGTCGAGGCAACCAAGCTTGCTTTCGCGATTCGCGACGCGCACGTCACCGATCCCGATCACATGACGGTCGATCCCGCCACGCTGCTCGAACCGGCCGCACTCGACGCGATGGCCGCGCGCGTCTCGCCGACGCGAGCCGCGCCCTGGCCGGCCGGTCGCGGACCGGGCGACACCGTATGGCTAGGCGTGACGGATAGCGAAGGCGTTGCGGTGAGTTTCATCCAGAGCATTTATCACGAGTTCGGCAGCGGCATCGTCCTGCCGGGCTCCGGCATCAACTGGCAGAACCGCGGCTGCAGTTTCTCGCTTGACGAGCACGCGCTCAATCCGCTGATGCCACGGCGCAGGCCATTTCATACACTCAATCCGGCGCTGGCGCGCTTTGCCGATGGCCGCACGATGGTGTACGGCAACATGGGCGGAGACGGACAGCCCCAATCGCAGAGCGCGGTGTTCTCACGCATCGCGAATTTCGGCTGGAACCCGCAGGCGGCGATCGACGCGCCTCGCTGGCTGCTGGGCCGGACATGGGGTCAATCGACCGACACGCTCAAGCTCGAGCCACGCTTCGCCGCGCACACGGCAGCAACGCTCAGCGCGTTCGGACACGAGGTCGAGATGATGGCGCCTTACGATGAAGCGATGGGGCATGCCGGCGCAATCGTTCGACATCCTGATGGATTAATCGAAGCGGGCTACGATCCGCGCAGTGACGGGGCCGCTGCGGGCTGGTAGACACCGCGCGCTTTTTCTCAAACGACTTGCAGTTCCGGCCGTTCAGGTCCGGAGGACGGCGCACGTCTCGCGCATGCCGGCTGGCATGCGCTCAGGAAACGGAGAACACCATGAACACACGCTTGCAACCGACGGCGCCGCGTATCGAGAATGTCTCGACGCCCGCCACGCATAACCGCTGGATTCAACTTGGGCTGGGTCTCGTCTGCATGATGTCGATCTCGAGTCCGCAATACGTCTGGACGTTGATGACCAAACCGCTCGCCGCGAAACTGGGCATCGCGTTGCCTGAACTGCAGGTGACGTTCTCGTTGCTGATCATTCTGCAGACGTTTTTTTCGCCGTTTCAAGGCAAGCTGATCGACCGCTTCGGTCCGCGCACGCTGATCTCGTTCGGCACTGTGATGTCCGGCCTGAGTTGGGTGTTCGCGTCGCAGGTCCAGAGTGCGCCGATGCTCTATCTGACGTATGGCGTAATCGGCGGCCTTGGCACGGGCATCGTATATGTTGGCGTTGTCGGACTGATGGTGCGCTGGTTCCCCGCGCAGCGCGGCTTCGCGGCGGGCGCTGTCGCCGCCGGCTATGGCATGGGCGCGATCGTCACGACGTTTCCGATCGCGGCCTCGTTGCAGGCGCGCGGTGTCGACGCGACGCTGTGGATGTTCGGCATCGCGTTCGCGGTGGTGGGGCTGCTGGCATCGCAGGGCTTGCGTGTGCCACCCGCGCATGGTGCCGCCGCCGGAGGCAATGCGAATGTCGTCGGTTCGGCGGTGGCGAATCTGCGCCCGTCGCAAACGCTCAGGACGCCGATCTTCTGGCTAATGTTTGCCATGATGACGATGATGTCGACGTCCGGTCTGATGGTCACGTCGCAAATGGCCACGTTCGCCGCCGATTTCGGCGTGACCAAAGTGCTCGTGTTCGGCATGGCCGCGCTTCCGCTTGCGTTGACGATCGACCGCTTCACGAACGGACTCACGCGGCCGCTGTTCGGCTGGGTGTCCGACAAATTCGGCCGCGAAAACACGATGTTTTTCGCGTTCGCCCTGGAAGGCGTCGCGATGGCGCTGTGGCTGTTCACGCGCGATAACGCGGTGCTGTTCGTGTTGCTGTCTGGCGTGGTGTTCTTCGGCTGGGGCGAAATCTTCTCGCTGTTCCCGGCGACGCTGACCGACACGTTCGGCACGCGGCATGCCACGGAAAACTATGGCTGGCTCTACATTTCGCAGGGCATCGGCTCGATCTTGGGCGGCCCGCTCGCGGCATTGATGCACCAGCATGCGGGTAGCTGGTTGCCGGTGTTCGGCGCGGCGATCACGCTTGACATCGTTACCGCATTGCTCGCGATTGCAGTGCTCAAGCCGATGCGCGGCCGTTTTCTTGCCGCACCGCGCGGCGTTTGACGGAAACTGGGCGCTAGTTCGTTGTATGACCGGTTGCCAGGTGGCGCGCCCTTCATGGGCGCGCCCCGCAATTGGCCGCTTTGCGCGCCAAATACTCATCTCCCATACCGTCACGGTCACGCCTCTTCTAACAGGCGTCGTTCATCCGCCGTCGGTCTTGTACGTTGAAGCGGGCTCCCTCGTCGGACTTCAAGTGACGCTCCGAAATGACTGAAACGTCATCCAGGAGTCATGTCGTGTTAACGACCGAATTCCGATAATGACAACCGGGATCATCCCCGTCCGCTCGAAACTTCAACGAGTTTTATATGAAAATCAAACTTTGTGCGGTGCTCGTGAGTCTGTGCGTTGCGACGCCCGCATTTGCCGATGCGGAGCATAGCTGTCCACAATCCACTAACCCCGCTCAGACATCCGTGGGCGATATGTCTCAAGTCCAACGGCCTGCTTCAGAAAAGACGCGCGGGATGGTGCGACAAGAGCTGATCGAAGCCGAACGCGCCGGCCTGGTGCCGGCTCCAAAACATGACTATCCGCCGAGTCAGGTAGCGATCGAGCATAACCAGAAGCGTTTCCATTCTGCCGAGACTTACTGGGCGAGCAAACAGCAATCGATGCAGTACTCGAAAAGCAATTGATGTCGGCGCGAGTCTCCATGCTGAGCGGCTCGCGGCTTGATCGTCGCGGATATGCATTTGGATCGCCGCCGTGATAGTCTCGATCCCACATATTTAATCTTCACGCTGCTCCGGACCAACATGCGCACACAGTGGACCACCGACGACATTGTGCCCCAGACCGGCAAGCGAGTGCTCATCACGGGAGCGAATAGCGGCATCGGCTATCACGCTGCATTGATGCTGGCGCGCAAAGGGGCGCAGGTCATCCTGGCATGTCGCGATAGACGACGCGGAGAAGAAGCTCTCGCGCACCTGAAATCCGAAGTTCCAGAAGCAAGCGCAGAACTGGCGATTCTCGACCTCGCTTCCCTCGCGTCCGTCCGCTCGTTCGCGCAGAAGCAACTCGCGGAACGACGTCGCATCGATATTCTGGTGAGCAATGCCGGCGTCATGGCGCCGCCGAAACGTCTTGAGACCGCCGATGGCTTCGAGCTGCAGTTCGGCACCAATATGCTTGGCCATTACGCACTCACGGTGCTGCTCATGCCCGCTCTTGAACTTGCCGCGACTGAATCGCGTCACCGGCCACGCATCGTTACAATTGCTTCCATCGCGCACAAGCAGGGGAGAATTGATTTCGACGATCTGCAGTCCGAGAAGCACTATTCGCCGATGCAGTCCTATCGCCAGTCGAAGCTTGCGAATTTGATGTTTGCGCTTGAGCTCGACCGTCGACTGCGCGCGGCGAATTCCCGTGTCATGTCTGTGGCGGCCCACCCCGGAGTCGCGAACACCAACCTGTTTCGTTCCGGCGATCGATCCGCGCTCTCACGTGCTGCTCGCAGCGTCGCTGGCCGCGTTATCGGCATCGCGCTGAACAGCGAATCCGCCGGCGCGCTTCCGACGCTTTACACGGCGACGTCGCCCCACGTCGATGGTGGCGGCTATTACGGGCCGCAAGGTTTCCTCGAGGCACGCGGGCGCAGGATCGGCGAAGCGAGTGTCGCGAGGCAGGCCATGGATGAATTGACCGCCCAGCGTTTGTGGCAGGTATGCGAATCTGTCACGCAGATTCGTTTTCGTCTGCAGTCCGAGCGGACCGCGTGAGTTGGAAGCACTATGCCACCGGATTTTTGCGAATCGCACTAATTGAACGACAGGTTACACACCATGCGAATACTCATTATCGAGGACGAGCCGAAAATGGCTTCCTATCTCCGCAAGGGGCTTATGGAAGCGAGCTTCCAGGCAGATACCGCCCTTGATGGCAAGGAGGGCCTCTTCCTTGCGCTTAATGAAGATTACGATTTGATTCTGCTTGACGTGATGCTGCCCAAACTCAACGGGCTCGAAGTCCTCAAGCGCATACGGGAGAAAAAACATACGCCGATACTGCTGTTGACGGCTCGCGACACGGTCCAGGACAAAGTCGTCGGGCTCGAGTCCGGTGCGGACGATTACCTGTCCAAACCGTTCGCCTACGTCGAGTTGCTGGCCCGGGTTCGCGCGCTACTGCGAAGGCCGGCGCAGTCGTCGGTCACTGTTTTGTGTGTCTCCGACATGGAGATCGATCTGGTCAGGCGGCGCGTGCGGCGCGGCAATGTGCGCATCGAATTGACGGCTCAAGAGTTTGCACTGTTGAAGTTGCTCACCGAGCGCCAGGGCGAAGTGCTGACCCGGGCTTTCGTGACTTCCCACGTGTGGGATATCAACTTCGACAGCGACACGAATATCGTGGACGTCGCGGTCAAGCGCCTGCGCACGAAGATCGATAACCCGTTCGAAAAGAAGCTGCTGCATACAGTTCGCGGCATGGGCTACGTGCTGGAGGACAGGGCATGATTGCGGCCGGCGCGCCGTATTCACTCCTGAAGCGGCTCGCACTCGCGTTTTCGATTCTTGCCATCCTCGTCCTATCGCTCGCCGGCGGGCTTCTCTACCATACGCTTTCGCTGGAACTGCGACGCCGTGACGACCGCGAAATTGCGGGGAAGCTTCAGGAGTTCATGGAGCAGGCTCGCACATTTGGCAGCGCGGTGTCGGTCGCGCAAAACGGTGCAGTATTTCAGGAGGCGCTGCTTTCACATCCCGCGGTGTCCTTCGCGATATCCGGCGGGCGTGGTGAACTGTTGGTGTACACGGGGGGACGCGGGGAACGTCTGGCATCCGGGCTGGGCAAAGACGCCGAGTCTGGGCCGTTCACCTGCAATCCGCCGGTCGTCGGGCCTGCCCGCTGCGTAGTCGGGCGCGAAAAGCTGTTGTCAGGGGAAACGATCCAGGTCGTGCTCGCGCACGCGGCTCATGAACGGCACGCGGTGCTGCGCGCTTTTCAGGAGGACGTATTGCTCGTGCTCGTGGGCGGCTCGCTGCTGATGGGCTCACTCGGTTATGCGATCGCGAAACGGGGCCTCGCGCCTGTGAAAACGATCGGCGCCCGCATTTCCAGCATCGAGGCACACAATCTCGACAATCGACTGCAGATGGGCGGCGGCGCCGTCGAGCTTCGCGACATAGCTGTCCCGGTCAATCGCATGCTCGACCGGCTCGAGCGCGCCTTCACGCGCCTCTCGCAGTTCTCGTCGGATTTGGCGCATGACATGCGCACGCCGCTCGCGAATATCATCAGTTCGTCGCAAATCACGCTGTCCCGGCCGCGCACGATTGATGAGTACGAGACGCTCATCGATTCGAATATCGAGGAGTGCGAGCGACTGCAGCGCATGATCGAAACCATGCTGTTTCTCGCGAGGGCAGATCATGCCAGACAGCAACTCAAGCTAGGGTCGCTCGACTGTCAAAGCGAATTCGCCAAACTCACCGCATTTTTCGATGCCGTCGCGGAGAATAAGAGCGTTCAGTTCTTGGTCGATGGGCACGTGCAAGTACGAGCCGATCCGACGCTGTTCAGGCGCGCCGTCAGCAATCTGCTATCCAATGCGCTGGAGCATGCCGGGACTGCGTCCGAAGTCGCGCTGCGAGCGTTCCGCTCGGGAGAGTATGTTGCCGTGCAGGTTATCAATAACGGCGAGAGCATTCCGCCCGAACATATCGATAAAATCTTCGACCGCTTCTATCGCGTCAATGCTGCCAGAGAGGGATCGGCGAAGAATACCGGCCTCGGTCTTGCGATCGTCAAAGCGATCATGGAATCGCACCGAGGCAAGGTCGAAGTGGTGAGCCGCGCAGGCAGCACAGCGTTTACGCTGTATTTTCCGACTCTCGTCTAAAACGCGGCGCACGCGCAGCCCGTTCTCTCCGCCTCTCCCTCGCACGTCCCAGGCTAAATGTCGAAAATGACATTTAGCCGCCATGTGTGTATCAGCCGCAGATTTCGATAATTGACAGCAAGCGATCGAGGACGTTGAGTCCTCGCTCTTCGAGAGTGTCAAGTCAATTCTATTCTGCGAGGGACTCATTGAAAACCAAGTACCAGCGGCGCTTGTATGCGTCCGTCGCCGGGGCCGGCTTGATCGTTCTGTGCGGCGCCTTCGCGATTCATTCGCGGAGCACGCGTGCAGCGGCCGAGCCCGTAGCCGCCGAATCTGTCACGTCTGCGGCAGCGAGCAGTACTCCTACTTTTTCGAGCGCCGTCGACCTGGCGCCCGAGGCGCTCTCGAACCTGCATCTGCAGATCGCCGACGCGGCGCTTCGCCCGGGCGTGCGGACCATCACCGCGCCGGGTGTGATCGCCTTCAACGGAAAACAGCTCGCACAACTGAGTTCCCCATCCAGAGGGCGGATCGAGGCCGTCGACGTCGCGGTGGGCGACCACGTGCGCGCGGGGCAGCGACTTGCCGTGCTCGACGAATTCGACCTCTCCGACGTGCGCAGTCAACTCGCCAACGCGCAAGCCGCGCTCGCCGATGCGACGGCCGCAGCGGACGCGGCGCGCGCCGCGCTCGCGCGCGGCACTGAGTTGGTCGACGCCGGCGGCATTGCGCAAAGCGAACTCGAGCGCCGTCGCGCGATGGCGGCCAGTGCCGAGGCCACGCTGCGGTCCCGGCAAGCGGATCTGCAGAAATGGCGCGGCATGACACAACGATTGATGCCGATCGATGTCGCCGCGAAGGCTAGAGGCGACATGCGCACCTTGGCCGCATTGAGTCCGCGCGACTCGCTCGGCGCCGTGGTCGCGCCCTTCGACGGGGTCGTCACGGCAGTGAGTACGGCCGCCGGCAACATCGTCGATACATCGCAGTCGCTCGTCACGGTGACGGATCTGTCGACCGTGTGGCTGCAAGTCAGCGTGCCGGAACACGACGCCGCGGCCGTGCACGCAGGCCAGACAGTCGCGATGAACGTGGATGCCTATCCGAACCAGCCGTTCAACGGACGCGTCATCGAGGTCGCCGATCAGGCTGATCCGAATACGGGCACGGTCACGGTGCGTTGCGAAGTGCCGAACCCCGGCGGGCTGCTGCGCGCCAACATGTTCGCCACGGCAAACATCGCGGCGCCGCTCGGCCACGATTCCGTGCTGGTGCCCGATTCCGCGCTACAGGACGTGAACGGTCAGACCGTCGTATTCGTGCCTGCGGGCAAGGGTCACTTCCTCCCGCGCACGGTCCATACCGGCGTGGTCGCGACCGGCATGACAGAGATCGTGAGCGGGGTCACGGCCGGAACGCCGGTGGTTGCCGACGGGAGCTACTGGCTGAAGGCCGCGCTGATGCGAACCACTATTCCGGACGAAGGCTGAACCAGCGAGCGCAGGTCATGATTACGAAGATTGTCGATGCGGCGCTGAAGAATCGCGCCATGGTACTGATCCTGGTCGCCGTACTGATCGCCTTTGGGCTCGTCAGCATGCAGCGACTGCCATTCGATGCGCAGCCCGATATCTCGCCGGTCCAGGTGCTCGTGACGACGCAAGCGCCGGGGCTCGCTCCGGTCGATGTCGAACGCTCGATTACCGCGCCCGTCGAACTCGCCCTGCAAGGGCTGCCCGGCATGCAGGCGCTGCGCTCCGTTTCCCGTTATGGCCTGTCGGTCATCTACGTGCGCTTTGCCGACGGCTCGAACATCTATCAGGATCGCAATCTGATTGGCGAGCGCCTGCAGACGGTGCAGCTTCCGCCCGGAACAAATCCGCCTCAGATGGGACCGCTGTCGGATGGCCTGAGCGAGATCTATCAATTTCAGGTGCGTGGCCACGGGCAATCGCTGATGGCGCTGCGAACGCTGCTCGACTGGCAGATCGCGCCGAAATTCCGCGAAGTGCCGGGCGTGGTCGACGTCAACGTCAATGGCGGCGAACTGAAGACCTACGAAGTGCAGGTGGCGGACGACGCGCTCACACGCTACGGCCTCTCGACCGCCGACATCTTCAATGCCGTGCAAATGAACAACGGCGCAACCGGCGGCGCGACCATCGAGCACAACGGTGGGGAGGCCATCATTCGCGGCGAGGGGTTGCTTCGCAACGAGACGGACATCGGCAACATCGTGTTGCGCACCGGGCCGGACGGCACGCCGCTTTATGTTCGCAATGTTGCGCGCATCGTCCAGGCGCCGATGCCCCGGCTGGGCGCAGTCACACGCGACGGCAAGGGCGAAGCCGTTGTCGGGGTCGTTCTGATGGGACTCGGGCAGAACACGCGTATCGTCGCGCAGCGGGTTCAGGACGCCGTCAAGGAAATCAACAAGACGCTGCCGCCCGGCGTCGAAATCGCACCGTACTACAACCGCGCCGACCTGATGAACCGCGTGCTGCACACAGTCGCTCACAACATGGTCGAAGGCGCTGTTCTCGTGATTGCCGTGCTGCTGCTGTTGCTGGGCAATGTGCGCGCCGGCCTGATCGTCGCGCTGGCGATTCCCTTGTCGATGCTGGCCGCGGCGATCGCCATGTACAGCGCTGGCATGTCGGGCAACCTCATGAGCCTCGGCGCCATCGATTTCGGCCTGCTCGTCGACGGCGCGGTGGTCATGATCGAGAACGTCGTACGGCGGCGCGCGGAAGCACCGGCGCGGCCCATGCAGGCGGTCGTGCTCGAGGCATCCAGGGAAGTCGCGCGGCCCGTCACGTTTGCGGTCCTGATCATTACCGCCGTCTATCTGCCGATTCTCAGCCTGCAGGGCGTCGAGGGAAAGATGTTCCGCCCAATGGCGTTGACGGTCGTGTTCGCACTCCTCGCGTCGCTCGTGCTCACGTTGACCGTGATGCCCGTTCTCGCGAGCTTTCTGCTGCGCGGCAAGGTGGCCGAACACGAGAGCCGCATCATCCATTGGATGCGGCGGCGCTACGAGCCGCTGCTCACGCGCGCGGCGCAACGTCCCGCACTGACCATCGGGTTTGCCGTGCTGCTGCTCGCGCTCGCGGGCGTCCTCGGCTCGCGCCTCGGCGCGGAATTCCTGCCGCGTCTGGAAGAAGGGGCGCTCACAGTCACGACCACGAAGCTGCCTGGCATCTCCGTGCCGTCGGCGGTCGAGTCACAGACGATGGTCGAGCGAACGCTCAAGCGCTTTCCCGAAGTTCAGTCCGCGGTCACGCTTGGGGGCAGCTCCGAGATTCCCACCGATCCGATGGGTGTCGAGCAAAGCGACACCTTCATCATGCTCAAGCCGAAATCGGAGTGGAAGACCGCGCAAACTCAGGAGGGACTGGTCGAAGCGTATTCGGATGCGCTCAATCGCGCGGTTCCCGGCCTCACGCTTGATTGGGCCCAGCCGATCCAGATGCGCATGGACGACATGCTCGCGGGCGTGCAGGCGGATGTGGCGGTGATGATTCACGGCAACGACCTCGACGCGTTGCACGATACCGCGCAGCGTATTGCGAGCGTGATCGCTCGCGTGCCGGGAGCAGCCGACGTGCAAGCGCAACAGACGGTCGGCCAACCGTACTTGCGCATCATCGTGAACCGGGATGCGGTGGCGCGCTATGGCCTCAATGCAAGCCAGGTGCTCGACGTGGTGCAGGCGCTTGGAGGTCGCGCCGTTGGCTCGATTTCGAATAACGATGGCCGCTTCGACATACGCGTTCGTCTGACGCCGCAAGACCGCAATGATGTGGCGCGAATCGGCGCGCTACGCGTGAGCAACGGCGCGGGCAAGGCCGTGCCGCTCGCCGAAGTTGCCGACATCCGGATGGAGCCCGGTCCTTCGACGATCGAGCGCGAAGAGGGGCAGCGCGTGATCATGGTGCAGGCCAACGTGCGCGGCCGCGATCTCGCCGGCTTCGTGCTCGCTGCGCAACATGCCGTTGCTGCGCAGGTCAAGCTTCCGCCCGGATACAGCCTGTCGTGGAACGGCAGCTTCAAGAATCTGCAGGAGGCGATGTCGCGGCTCTACGTGGTCGTGCCCGTCGCGCTGGCGGTGATCTTCGTCCTGCTTTATCTGATGTTCGACAGCGTGAGCCTGGCAGCGCTCATCTTCTTCAACGTGCCGTTTGCGGCAATCGGCGGGATCCTGGCGCTCTGGGCACGCGGCCTGCCGTTCAGCATTTCGGCCGCCGTCGGCTTCATCGCGCTGTTCGGCATTGCCGTGTTGAACGGGGTCGTGCTGGTCAGCTACATCGTCGAGAAGCGAGCGAGCGGCTTTGGCGCTCTCGAGGCTGCACGGCAGGCTGCATTGACGCGGCTGCGTCCCGTGCTGATGACGGCGACCGTCGCGAGTCTGGGCTTCCTGCCTATGGCTTTTTCCACGAGTTCCGGCGCGGAAGTGCAACGGCCGCTCGCCACGGTGGTGATCGGTGGACTGGTGTCGGCCACGCTGCTGACCTTGCTGGTGCTGCCGTCCCTGTACCCGTGGTTCGACCGCCGCAAGCGCACGGTGCCGCAAGAGCAAACCGTACTGGAACACGCAGAATGACACATGGCGCTACTCGCATGATCACCTTCAAACGTTCGTCCAGCCTGTTGATACCGTTGCTGCTCGCGGGTTGCGCGGTTGGTCCCAACTTCACACAGCCTGCCGCACCGGCTGGGGCCGGCTATACGCAAGCGCCGTTGCCTTCGAGGACCGCTGCGGCGACCGGCGCGGATGGGCCGGCGCAGGACTTCGTCGTCGGCGGCGATATACCCGGGCAATGGTGGACGCTGTTCCAGTCGCCGCAGTTGAACCGGTTGATCGATCGCGCGTTCAGGCATAGCCCGACGATCGACGCCGCACAAGCTGCGCTGACCGGCGCGCGCGAAAACATGCTGGCGCAGGAGGGGGCATTTTTTCCCAGCATCGGCCTCGATGCGTCGGGCAGCAGGAACGGGACGCCGACTGCGAGCCTCGCACCGGTCGCGGCGAACAACCAGCGCATCTATTCGCTCTACACAGGCGAGCTGACCGTTTCATATTCGCTCGACGCATTCGGCCTGAATCGTCGGACCGTCGAATCGGCGGCCGCGCAAGCCGAGAACCAACGCTTCGAACTCGAAGCGGCCTATCTGACGTTGAGCAGCAACGTGGTGCTCGCGGCGATCGACGAAGCGGCCTTGCGCGGTCAGATTGCCGCGCAAGAGGAGATGATCAAGGCCGACACCGAACTCGCGGACATCGTCCACCGCGAATACACGCTCGGCGAGGCCGCACAGGCCGATGTGTTGCAACAGCAGGCCGTCCTCGCCCAGGCACGAGCTGCGTTGCCGCCGCTTGAAAAGCAACTGGCGCTGCAGCGCGATGCACTGACTGCTCTGGTGGGAGGTTTTCCGAATGAAGAGCTGGCGGTGCGCTTCGATCTGGCGCACTTGCACCTGCCCGACGATCTTCCGGTGAGTCTGCCGTCCAGGCTGGTCGAGCAACGCCCGGATATTCGCGCCGCTGCCGCCGCGCTGCACGCGGCCTCCGCACAAGTCGGCGTCGCCGTCGCCAACCGGCTGCCGCAGATCTCACTGACCGCCGCACTGGGCACCTCACCTAATGCTCTCGCCAACGCGTTCACGCCGTACAACCAGTTCTTCAACGTGCTAGGCAAGGTCGCGCAACCCATCTTCCAGGGCGGGGCGCTGCTGCACCGCCAGCGCGCAGCTCAGGCGGTCTACGATCAGGCCGGGGCGCAGTACCGCCTGACTGTCATCAATGCGTTCCAGAACGTCGCCGATGTCTTGCAGAGCGTGCAAGCCGATGCGAAGACGCTGGAAGCGTCCGTGGCCGCCGAAGACGCTGCGTCGCGCAGCCTCGATATCGCCCGCCGGAAGCTGCAGGCCGGGGAGATCGCTTACCTGTCCGTGCTGACGGCACAGCAAAGCTACGAAATGGCGCACGTCGCCGCGATCCAGGCGAGATCCGCGAGGCTCGCCGACACGGCGGCGCTCTTTCAGGCCGTTGGCGGTGGTTGGTGGAACAGGCCGGATGCGCTTGTCTCGAGCACGGCGCTAAAAGAAGCTCATTGACTTGAACTACGCGACACATTCCTTATGACACGAACTCTCATTGGCTTGACCTTTGTCGCTTTGCTGAACGGCTGCGCATATCCGTCGGAACAGGCTCACGGTGCGCCGCTTGCGCAAACTGCGATAACCCGGACCGTCGACTATGCGGGCCTGCCCTGCGGCAATCAGAACTTGCACGTCAAATCGCCGGCGTGCTACTTCCCGCGCCAAGTGCAAATACCTGCTGCCACGCTGCAGGCTGGGACGGCGCCATCGCATTGAGTCGGCGTATTGCGCCCGGCAGTCGAAGCGTCCAGCTTGCAGGGCGCGCTGCCAACTCGACCGGCCGTACTACAGCATCGACCCGCTCGCGGCGCTGATTACCCGGTTCGCGCCCGTGCAAGCATTTGTGCGCGCTGGAACAAGTCCACCGAATTTCGTCCACCTACCCTTGGTCTCGTGCGATGCAACCAGGCGTACATGGGGTGGGCCTTTGACATCTGCCGTTCGGGAGTATGGGATGAACACAAATATTGTCGGTCATGGACGTGGTGTGCCGCACGCGGGCGCTTCTGGCCACCGCTGGCGCGAGCTGCTTCTTGGCGCTGTCAGTCTGCTGGCGCTGGGGATGTCGGGTCACGCTCAGGCCGCCGCGCCGGTGCCCGCCGAGTGTGCCGCGCTGCAGGCGAAATACCCGCAATTCAAGGGCAAGACGCTGATCAACGCGATCAACCCGCACACGCCGGGTTACGAAGCGCTGGACCCGAACGATCCGACGAAATACATCGGGTTCGACATCGATCTCGGCGAGGCGATCGGCAATTGCCTCGGCTTCAAGATGGCGTACAAGCCTGTTGCGTTCTCGGCGCTGCTGCCGACGCTGCAAAGCGGCCAGGCCGACATTGTGATCTCTGATATCTATGCGACCGAGGAGCGCGCGAAGGCGGCGGACTTCATCACCTATTCGAAAGTGTTCGACGGCGTGCTGGTTGCGAAGGGCAATCCGAAGAAAATCAGCGGCATCAACCAGACGATGTGCGGCACGACTGCTGCGGAGAACACCGGTTACGTCGAAGTGCCGCTGATCCAGAAGCTCGCACCGGCTTGCAAGGCGGCGAACAAGCCGGAAGCTGCCGTGCAGCTGTACGACAACAACGCGAACGCGATCCAGGCGATTCTCTCAGGTCGCGCCGACACCTATATCAACGACGTGAATACGGTGGACCAGGCAGTCAAGGCGTATCCGGGCCAGCTCGAAAAGGCCAATGCGGTGACACTGCCGTATTCGATCGGTATCGGCGTACCCAAAACGAATCCGACAATGCGCGCGGCTGTGATGGCGGCGCTCGTCGCGATCCAGAAGTCCGGCGCCCAGACCGAGCTGCTGAAGAAGTGGTCGCTTGGTGCTGAAAATCTCGAAACTCCCAAGCTGATTGCCTCGAACTGATGAATTTGTTCCTGCACTATCTCGGCCTGCCGTATCTGTTAAGCGGCATCGGCTTCACCATCGCAGTCACGGCCCTCGGGCTGGCAGGCGGTCTGATCGTGGGACTGGTGCTCGCGAGCATGCAGCTGAGCAAGGTGGGGCCGCTTGCCGCCATTGCACGCGGCTACACGGTGATTTTTCGCGGAACGCCGCTGATCCTGCAACTCGTGTTCGCGTACGACGCGCTGCCGCACATCGGTTTGAAGTTGAGCGCGATGGGCGCGGCGGGTCTCGCGCTTGCGGCGAACGAGGGACCGTTCATCGCGGAAATCCTGCGCTCCGGCGTGCTCGGCGTCGACCGTGGGCAAGTTCTTGCGGGGCAGGCGCTCGGCATGACGCCAACCGTGTTGCTGCGCCGTGTGATCGCGCCGCAGGCGATCCGCACCATGGTGCCGGCGCTCGGCAACGAATCGGTCAGCGCGTTGAAGAACTCGTCGCTGGCCTCCGTGATCGCGGTCGACGAACTGACCTTGCGCAGCACGCAACTCGCATCGTCGACGTTCGATTTCTTCTCGATCTTCTTCGCGTCGGGGTTGATGTATCTCGTGCTGACCGGCTTGATTGCCGCGATCCAGCTATTCGCCGAAACCGCGCTCGATCTCGATCGCAATCCGTCTGAACGCTTTGCGCGACTGCTACCGTGGCGTCGGGCCGCGACCGCCGCGCAGCCGTCCGGCGCCAGCGCCGGCGCAAGCTTATCCGTCGATGCGCCGCTCGAAGCCGCGCCCGTGCCCATTGCGCGCAAGGCCCGTGCGGAGCGCGCAAGCCGCTACGAGGTACTGCAGAAGCAGAAGGCGGCCGTGCAGGTGAAAGGGCTGAGCAAGCGTTACGGCAAGCAGACCGTACTCGACGGCTTCGACCTCACGGTCCGCTTCGGCGAGGTCATTGCGCTGCTCGGGCCGAGCGGGTCGGGCAAGAGCACGCTGCTGCGCTGTATCAATCACCTGGAGCAGCGGGATGCCGGCGAAATCCGTATCGGCGGCAAGCGCATCGGTTTCCGGGTCGACGGTCAACCAATGACGCAGGGCGACCTCGCCAACGAGCGAGCGAGTGCCGGCGTCGGCATGGTGTTCCAGCATTTCAATCTGTTCAGTCATCTGACGGCGTGCGAGAACATCGCCGGACCGCTGCGCTGGGTGCACGGGATGGCGCCGGCCGACGCAGAGCGCCGCGCGCGTGAACTGCTCGAACGCGTCGGCCTCAGTCATCGCGCGGATGCGCTGCCGCGACATCTGTCGGGCGGCCAGCAGCAGCGCGTCGCGATCGCACGCGCGCTGGCACCCAATCCTCGCGTGCTGCTGCTCGACGAACCGACGTCCGCGCTCGACCCCGAACTCGTCGGCGAGGTACTCGACGTGATTCAGCGGCTCGTGGACGAAGGCGGCCTGACCATGATCATCTCCACGCACCAGTTGCGCTTTGCCGATCAGGTCGCCGATCGCGTCGTGTTCATGAGCGGCGGCGCGGTGGTCGAACAGGGGCCCACGCATGAAGTGCTCACCCAGCCGCGCCATCCGTTGACAGCTCGATTCCTGAGCGTGATGGGCGCGGACGACCGGCTCGAAGTCGCGTCTTGACGGCGCGCGCCATTCAGCATCGCCCGGCCGTTGGCGCCGGGCGTCTTACAAGGTTCGAACAGACATGAAGCACCATACACTCCCCGTTTCGCCTGAAACGGTTCATTGGGGTTACTTCAGCAAACAGGTCGCGCCCGCGTTGACGGTGCGTTCCGGCGACCGGATCACGATCGAGACGCTGACTCACCATGCGAACGATGACCACGAACGGATGGTCGCAGGCGACCCCGGCGCCGAAAGCATCTTTCACTGGACTCGCGAGCACAAGGCCATGCCGCGCCGGGGCGCGGGTCCAACCGATGGACCGCTTACGCTCGGGTCGGGCGAAGGTGTCGGCGTGCATCTGATGACCGGGCCGGTCGCGATCGAGGGGGCCGAGCCGGGCGACGTGCTCGAAGTGCGGATTCTCGACGTGCGCCCGCGGCCGAGCTGCAATGCGTGCTATCGCGGCCGTTGTTTCGGTTCGAACGTCGCCGCATCGTGGGGCTTTCACTACCGCGATCTCATCGAGGAGCCGAAGCCGCGTGAAGTCGTGACGATCTTCGAGCTCGATACCTCGGGCGAGCCATTTGCGCGCGCGGTCTATAACTACGTGTGGACGCCGCAAACCGACCCGGACGGCGTGGTCCACGCGACGATCGATTACCCGGGCGTCAAGGTCGACCATACGCTGGTGAAGAAACGCGAGAACATCCTGCCGAACGTGAAGGTGCCGGCGAGGCTGCATTTCGGCACGATGGGGCTCGCGCCTGCGGAGCTCGACTATGTCAGCTCGATTCCGCCCAGCTACACCGGCGGCAATATCGACGATTGGCGCGTCGGAAAAGGGGCGCGGATGTATTACCCGGTCGCAGTCGAAGGCGCATTCTTTTCTGTCGGCGATCCGCATGCGGCGCAGGGTGACAGTGAACTCGGCGGTACGGCGATCGAAACCTCGCTCACCGGCGACTTCGAATTCGTGCTGCACAAGAAAAACGATCTCGGCGGCACGATTCTCGAAGGCCTCACGCATCCGATGCTGGAAACCGACGACCAATGGTCGGTGTACGGATTCACTTTCGCCAACTACCTGGCGGAACTCGGCCCGGCAGGGCAGACCGAGGTGGGACAGCACGCGAGCCTCGACAAGGCAATGCGCGACGCGTTCCGCAAGCTGCGGCGTTTCCTGATGACCGTGCACAGGCTAAGCGAGGACGAGGCCATTGCGCTGATGTCGGTCGCCGCGGATTTCGGCGTCACGCAAGTGGTCGACGGCAATTGGGGCGTGCATGGCTCAATTCGCAAGAACGTCTTTGTCGACGGCACCGGCCGCTGAACGGTCCCGCTCGGGCCGTAGGCGATTCGCCGCGCGTGTGCGCGGGCGTCCCGTATGCGTCAGCGCGGTGCATACGGGCGTTGCTGGTGCCTGCGCGCACGACCCTCGTGGACGTGCGTGCGCCGGCGCTCGGGGCTCTGCGCCACCGCGATGCACTCGACTCATACTGGTGCGGTTATTGCTCTTTTGGGCGACCCGTATCGCTCGTCGAATCGGTCCTCGGGTAACGGGCGATGCGCTCGTGCGACGGGCGTCTGTTCTGGAGTCAACGTTGGATCTGTTGCGCTTTACTACCGAGTCCTATTCGGAAGCCGAACGGCTTCGCGCCTGGGTGAAAGCGCTTGACACAATGGGATGGCGTAGCGGTGCGATTGCTTCTGTGCGGGCGTTGCGCGGCACGATCCTCGCGCAGCGGTCGCTCGGCGGTTTCGATCTGGGCCTGCTGGCGTCGGTGGCGCAAACGCTCGAACCGAATGCCGCCGGTGGTGACGGCGTGCTGATCGTGCTGCACCTTGACGGTGTAGCGACCCTGCTTGCCAACGGCACGCGTCAGCCTCTTGCAGTGAACGACCTCGTTTATCTGCCGTCGGGCGAAGGTGCCTCGCTGCACTTCGCGACCGATTTCCGCGCTTTTGTCGCCCGTGTACCGCGCTCGGCCATCAGGGGGCGGCTGTTTGCGTCGTCGATGAATGCCGGCCGGATCGCCG
Source organism: Paraburkholderia kirstenboschensis (assembly GCF_904848585.1). Lineage (GTDB taxonomy): Bacteria > Pseudomonadota > Gammaproteobacteria > Burkholderiales > Burkholderiaceae > Paraburkholderia > Paraburkholderia kirstenboschensis. The sequence goes on along the minus strand of NZ_CAJHCR010000018.1, from coordinate 94,614 downwards.
GAGATGCCGGTGTCGGGCACGTGTTTTCCGGTTTTCTTGCGTCCCTTGCGGAAGGCGTGGAGATGTTGTCCGCCAACGACCTGCGTCCGCTGGAACTCGCACTGGTCGAGTTTCTCGTGGCGATTCTGTCCGTGCAACAGCGCGAAACGCCGATTAGCGGGCTGACATCGTCACAGGCGGCCATCTTCTCACGCGTGTGCCGCAGTATCGATGCGCAGCTTGGCGACCCCAACATCAGTCTCGCGAGTCTCGCCGCAGTGGAGCGCGTCTCGCAGCGCTACCTGCAAAAGCTATTCGAAACTGCTGGCCAGAGCTTCTCCACGTATTTGCGGCTGAGCCGCCTTGAACGCTGCAGGGCCGAACTCGTCGATCCGCTCCACGAAAAGATGTCGATTTCGGATATCTGCTTTCGTTGGGGCTTCAACGATCCGGCGCATTTCAGCCGTGCGTTTCGCGAGCAGTATCACACCTCGCCGCGCGCCTTCCGTCATGAAGCGAGCCTCGATTTGGCCCGGCGTGTGGTGCAGCGCATTTCGCGCGGATTGCCGCTGAACACGGATGCGCTGCTGGTTCCCGCGCAAGCCGCGGCGCAGGCAGGCGGGCAAGCGCCGTCGCGGGAAGCAACGCTCGACGCTGCTGCCGGTGCGATCGTGGCCAGTCGCCCCGCCGACACGCGAACCGGCTCGGGGCAGGGAATCAGCAGCCGGTCTGGCAAGCCGCGCCACCATCTGTTGCGCGCAACGGCCAACACGGTGCATTGGGGCTATTTCTCACACGACCTGAAGCCGGTGCTCGAAGTCGACAGCGGCGATAGCGTGACGATCGAGACGCTGACACAGCATGCGTCGGACGACTGGGCGCGCATGGTGGCCGGCGATCCGGGCGCTGAAAGCGTGTTCCACTGGACGGCCGAGCGCAAGAACGTGAACCGGCGCGGTGCCGGACCGATCGACGCATCGATCTACGGACGAGGTGCGGGCGAAGGGTTTGGGGTGCATATCTGCACCGGTCCGATTGCGGTACTTGGCGCCGAGCCAGGCGACATACTGGAAGTCAGAATCCTCGAGGTCCATCCGCGGCGCTGCGCGAATCCGCAATTCAGCGGGCGTGCGTTCGGCAGCAATGCGGCCGCGTGGTGGGGTTTTCATTACCGGGAACTGTTGACCGAGCCTAAACCGCGCGAAGTCGTCACGATTTACGAACTCGACGCGGCGCCCCGGCCGGACCAGGGTACGCCCTTTGCGCGCGCGGTCTACAACTACCGCTGGACGCCGCAACGCGATCCGTTCGGGGTCGTGCATCCGACCATCGACTATCCAGGCGTACCCGTCGATCATTCCACCGTCGAGGAGAACTATGGAATTCTCAAGGGTGTCAAGATTCCGGTGCGTCCGCATTTCGGTCTGATCGCGGTCGCGCCGCAACAGGACGGTCTCATCGACTCGATTCCGCCGTCCGCGTTCGGCGGTAACCTGGACAACTGGCGCGTCGCGCAGGGTGCGAGCGTCTATCTGCCGGTGGGGGTTCCCGGCGCATTGCTGTCGGTCGGGGATCCGCACGCATCGCAGGGCGATTCCGAGCTATGTGGGACAGCGATCGAATGCTCGCTGACCGGCAAGTTCCAACTGGTATTGCACAAGAGAGCGACTCTGGCCGGCCAACCGTATGCCGATCTCACGTACCCGCTCGTCGAAACCGCCGACGAGTGGGTGCTGCATGGATTCAGTCATGCCAACTATCTGGCTGAGTTCGGCGCGCACGCGCAGAGCAAGGTCTACGAGAAATCGACGCTGGATCTCGCGATGCGTGACGCGTTCATCAAGACTCGTCGCTTTCTGATGACCACCAAGGGTCTTACCGAAGACGAAGCAATCTCGTTGATATCGGTTGCAGTCGACTTTGGTGTGACACAGGTCGTCGACGGCAACTGGGGTGTGCACGCGATCATCCGCAAGGCCTTGTTCGCGGAATGATCATCTTGTCGTGCGTGCGCGATCGGTCTGCCGAAGCGGTGCGCGCACGATGCTTTCCTTGTTTTCACGGAGTTGTCGCAGATGGATGTATCTACAAAATTCTGGATGGTCGAGGGCGGGCCGACACCGGTAGGCCCGTTCTCCCATGCGACCGAGCACGGCGGCTGGGTGTTTCTCACAGGCCAGATGCCGACGGCGCCGGAAGATGACGACGCACCGCTTCCCGAAGGTGTGGCCGCCCAGACGACGCGAGTGATGGACAATCTGATACTGGTGTTGAAGGGGATGGGTCTGGGCCTCGAACATGTCCTTTCGGCGCGGATTTTCCTGACCGAATTCAAACGGGATTACGCGACGATGAACGCGGTCTATGCAGCTTATTTTCCGACCGGGAGATTGCCGGCACGGACCTGTATTGGCGTGACCGGATTGGCGCGTGACGCCCTCGTCGAAATTGACTTCATTGCTTGCAGGCCGAGTTGAACAGCGACTCGATGCAGCCGTTATACCAGGAAGTCAACGGGCCCATGCTACCGCGCCGTCTCGACAGTCACCTCGCCGTGCAACAGGAATGACGCCATCTCAGGTGCATCGCGACGGGCATCGGTCACGAGCGTCCACTCGCGTTCGAGCGGTGTCCAGTGTTGCTGGCTTGCGCGGTTGAGCTTGTGCGAGGTGACCAGTATGAAGAGTTGAGCGGCCTGCCTGATGATGCATTCCTTCAGGTAGGCCTGCTCCGCCGACGCCTCGCAGAGGCCTCGGTCAGCCACCACGCCGTCTGCACCGAGAAATGCCTTGTCGACGGACACTCGGCTCAAGGCAAGCTGCGCAAGCGGGCCGAGCGTGCTCATGCTGGTGGGACGCAGATCGCCGCCGATCAAGGTAACGGGCACTTCGCTCGCAGCGAGCGTGTTCACGGCCAACAGATTGTTGGTCACAACGCGAACCTCGCGACGGCCGGCGAGCAAACGTGCCATTGCCGCTGTGGTGGTGCCGCCGTCGAGAAAGATAGTATCGCCATCCTGCACATGGCTCACGGCCACGCGTGCGATTGCCTCCTTTTGCTCGCGAAAACTCTCGCGGCGACTATCGAGCGATTCCTCGGGTTCGTGGATACCGAGCGAAGCGGCCGCGCCTCCGTAGGTGCGCACAATGCGCCGTTCGTCGGCGAGCGCGCGCAGGTCGCGGCGGACGGTCGCCTCGGACATGCCGAAGTGCTCGCACAACGCGCTGACATCGGTCATGCCGGAGAGGACGGCCTGCAGCATTGCCTCGCGGCGGTTCGTAACTTTCATGGTGATGATTTGCTTGGATGGTGCACCGTGCAAAGGCGTCGAATCGCGTAAGTGTAATCAAACCGGCCGGCGGGGCAATGGGGCGGGGCAGGCAGGCGCGCGCCGCGCAGATGTGCCCGCCCGCGCCGGCGGCCTGCTGCGTCAAATTGACTAAATTGATTGAATCGATCAATTCAGGTGAAAGCTATCGCCCGCTCCGTTTTCAAAATACCGCTTGGAAAAAGGGTTATTCCGGAAAGATTTGCGCAAAGCGGAGGGCGGGCGTACACTCCGAAATGATTGACTCGATCATCGAAGTGATCAAATCAATCATAATCAACCGAGAGGCAACCATGGCCCAACTACCCATCAAGCGCGCAATCGAACGCGTACCCGGCGGGATGATGATCGTCCCGCTCCTGCTCGGCGCAGTCATCGCCACCTTTCTACCGGGCATGCCGAAATTCTTCGGCTCCTTCACGAATGCGTTGTTTACGGGTGCGTTGCCTATCCTTGCTGTGTTCTACGTGTGCATGGGCTCGTCCATCGATATCAAGGCGACGCCATATCTGCTGAAGAAGGGCGGCGCGCTGTTTGCCGCGAAGGTGGGGTCGGCAATTGTCGTCGGCTTCGTGCTGGGCCATTTTCTTGGCGAGATGCCCGTTTCCTCCGGTCTGTTCGCCGGCATGTCGACGCTCGCGGTGGTCGCCGCGATGAACGACACCAACGGCGGCCTCTACATGGCGTTGATGGGGCAATATGGCAAGTCTGAAGACGTCGGCGCGTACACGATCATGTCGCTCGAATCCGGCCCGTTCCTCACCATGGTCACGCTCGGCGTGGCCGGGCTTTCCGCGTTTCCCTGGCAGACGCTGGTCGGCAGCGTCCTGCCGTTGGCGGCCGGCATGCTGCTTGGCAATCTCGACCGGGAAATGCGCGCCTTTCTTGGCCGCGCCGTGCCGGTCATGATTCCGTTCTTCGCGTTGGCGCTCGGTGCGAGCCTCGACCTGCACAAGGTGTGGCAAGCGGGCCTGCTGGGCATCGGCCTCGGCATTGCCGTGGTGATCGTCACGGGCATTCCCCTTTACCTCACCGATCGGCTGACGGGCGGCACGGGTGTCGCTGGGGTGGCCGCCGCCAACACAGCGGGCAACGGCGCGGCGGTGCCGGCGCTGATCGCCGCGGCCAATCCGGTCTACGCTGAAGCCGCCAAAAGCGCGACGCTGCTGGTTGCCGCGTGCGTGGTCGTGACGGCCATCGTTTCGCCCATACTTACTGCGGCGGTCGCAAAGCGCGCCGCCGCGCGTACGGAAGCGAGCGACTCGACCGTCGGAGCGACACGTTGAGCATGACTAGACTTCTGATCGTCGCCGACGACCTGTCCGGCGCCGCCGATTGCGCGATTGCCTTCGCCGCTGCCGGTCTGCGCACGGCGGTGAGCCTCACGACGGCGCAGGCGATGCCGCACGCCGAAGTGATCGCGGTGGATACCGACACGCGCCGTATGTCACCCGCTGACGCGGCACGTTGCACGGGCGCGGCGTTGCAGATGTACGGCGCGCCGGCCTGCCGGTTGTACAAAAAAATCGATTCCACCTTGCGCGGGAACTGGGCCACCGAAGTCGCCGGCTTGCAGCCGCTCGCGGGGCTTGCCATTGTCGCACCGGCTTACCCGGCGACCGGGCGTACCGTGTGTGACGGCGGGGTCTTCGTGCGCGGCGTTCCACTCGAAGAGACCGAAACCTGGCAGCTCGAACACGCTGAAGGTTCTGCCGATCTCGCGACGATGCTGGAGTCCGCGGGCCTCACCACGGCGCCGCTGACGGTCGCGGCGCTGCGCGGCGATCGGCAGGCATTGCGCGAGACCATCGGCGCAATGATGCGCGGCGGCATGCAGGCGCTGGTCGTCGATGCGCAAACCGATGCGGACCTCAGGGCGCTCGCCGAGGCCACAGCGTCGCTGGACGGCCCGTTCTTCTGGGTCGGCTCTGGCGGACTGGCTCGCGAGCTGGCTTTGGTGAGCGGCCAGTCCGCGCCCGCGCCGGACCAAAACGCGGCGCCGTCACAGATGCACCGGCAGGACGGCGCGGTGCTGATTCTGGTCGGTAGCCTCTCGGCGGTCTCGGAGCAGCAATGTGCAATGCTGCGCGAGCGTGCGGGCATCGCCGAGTTCGTGGTGCCGCCCGCCTTGCTGCGAGACGGCGAGCGGCATCCGGAATGGCCGGCCTGGCAGGCCCGCGTGGCCGCGCACCTTGGCGAACGCACCGATCTGCTGCTGCGAATCGGGCGCGACGAAGCGTTCAATCCGGCCGAAGGTGCGCATCTGTCGAAGGTGTTGGCTGCGCTCGTTGCGCCATCGTTTGCGCATCTCAGCGGACTGATCGCCACCGGCGGCGAAACTGCGCGCGCGATGCTGAGCGCGGCAGGCATCGCCAGTTTGCAATTGCTGTCGGAGATCGAGCCGGGCGTCGCGGTAGCGCGTCCGCATGGCCGCGAGCACCTCACGATTGTCACCAAGGCCGGCGCATTCGGCAGCGCGCACGCGCTGTACGGCGCTTACCTTCATCTGAGGAGCGCGACGGACTCCGCGCGCGGCGGGCCGGAACTCAGCAGCCCGGCCGCCACCTCCGCACCCTCAACGGCTTGCAGCACGAGCCCACGGAATTCAGCCAAAACATTATGAGCAACTACCTTCCTGTCATCGGGATCACGATGGGCGACGCAGCCGGCGTGGGTCCCGAGATCGTGGTCAAGAGCCTGACGCACGAGTCGGTCTATCAGCAGTGCCGCCCGCTTGTCATCGGCGATGCGGCACGCGTCGAGCGCGCGAATGAGATTCTTGGCGGCAGCGCCACCGTGCGTCGTATCGAGAAGGCGTCGGAGGCCCGCTATGAGCCGGGGACCATCGAGTGTATCGACCTCGCGCTGATTCCCGCCGACCTGCCGTTTGGCAAGCTGTCGGCACTCGCGGGCGACGCCGCCTACCGCTACATTGCGCGCGCGGTCGAGCTGGCAAAAGCCGGCGAGATCGACGCGATCTGCACAGCGCCCTTGAACAAGGAGGCGCTGCACGCGGGCGGTCACAAGTATCCCGGGCACACCGAGATGCTCGCGCATCTCACCGGCATCGACGAAGTCTCGATGATGCTCGTCGCGCCTAAATTGCGCGTGATTCACGTGACCACGCACATCGGCATCATCGATGCGATTCGCAAGATCGAGCCGGGCCTCGTGCAGCGCACGATCGAACGCGGTCATGCGACGCTCGTGAAGGCCGGCATCGCCAATCCGCGCATCGCCGTGTGCGGCATCAATCCGCATGCGGGCGAAAACGGCCTGTTCGGTTACGGCGAGGAAGAAGAAAAGATCGTTCCCGCGGTGCAGCGTCTTCGCGAGCGAGGCTGGGACATTGAAGGTCCGTTGCCTGCCGATACGCTTTTCTTCCGCGCCGGACGCGGCGATTTCGACCTGGTGGTCGCGATGTATCACGATCAGGGTCACGGTCCGGTCAAAGTTCTTGGGCTGGAGGCAGGCGTCAATGTGACGGTCGGTCTGGACGTGATCCGCACCTCGGTCGATCACGGCACGGCGTTCGACATCGCCGGCAAGGGCATTGCCGATGAGCGCAGTCTCCTCGAAGCCTTGCGTCAGGGCGCTGAGCTTGCCACGCGGCGAGCCTGAGGCGCGGCGATGGGAGCACTTGTGCGCAGAACCGCGGACTTCCACCAGAAGCTGCTGGAGGCCGGCGTCGCGCTGTTTGCCGCAACCGGTTATCACGGCACTGGCGTGAAGGACATCGTTGCGCGCGCGGGCGTGCCGAAGGGATCGTTCTACAACTACTTCGACAGCAAGGAAGCGTTTGGCGCGGCGATCCTGCGTCACTACGCGGACGAGCAGGCGGCAGAGTGGCAGCAGTATTCGATCGAAGCGGATGCGCCTGATCCGCTGCTCGCGCTACGCGGCATCTACGAGCGCATGGTGGCCGACTATGAGGCTTGCGACGATCGTTGCGGATGCCTGTTAGGCAATTTTGCCGGCGAAATCGCGCAGTCGAGCGATCTGTGCCGTCGTGCGGCTCGCCAGACGGTCGACGAATGGCGCATGCGTTGTGCGGAGTACCTGCGCCGAGGACAGGAGGTCGGTTCGGTGCGCCGCGATCTTCCGGCTGATGCAATGGCAGACCTTTTCTGGAACATGTGGGAAGGCAGCCTGTTGCGGATGAAGCTGGAGGACTCAGTCGAACCATTGAAGGCCTGTGTGCATTCGATGTTCGATCTGTTTTTCAAGTCCCAGCAATAACAGTAGCGAGGTCGGCACGCCGGGCGGCGCGCAATCGCTCTGCGGAGCGCGTTTTGTTCGCAGTTGAGACGACCGGTCATATCAATCCAGGAAAGCAAGGTCCCGATGCAAAACTTCATCTTCCACAATCCAACTCGCATTCTGTTCGGCGAAGGCCAGATCGCCGCACTCGACACCGAGATTCCGGCCAACGCGCGCGTGATGATCACGTGCGGCGGCGGCAGCATCAAGACCAATGGCGTGCTCGCGCAAGTGCAGGCAGCGCTCGGCGAGCGCCCCTATTTCGTGTTCAGCGGCATCGAGCCCAATCCCACCTACGAAACCTTGATGCAGGCGGTCGAGTTCGCACGTGAGCGCGACGTCGACTTTCTGCTTGCGGTCGGCGGCGGCTCGGTGATCGACGGCACCAAGTTCATCGCGGCCGCGTTAAAGTTCGACGGCGAGCCGTGGGACATCCTCGCGAAACAGGTCGAAGTGCGCGACGCGATGCCGTTCGGCAGTGTGTTGACGTTGCCGGCCACGGGTTCCGAAATGAACAACGGCGGCGTGATCAGCCATCGCGCGAAAGGCGACAAGCTGCCGTTTCGCAGCAATGCAACCTATCCGCGATTTTCCGTGCTCGATCCGGTCACGACCTACTCGCTGCCGCCGCGGCAGATCGCCAACGGCGTCGTCGACGCATTCGTTCATGTCGTCGAGCAGTACCTGACCTATCCGGTCGATGCGAAAGTGCAGGACCGCTTTGCCGAAGGCCTGTTGATCACGCTGACCGAAGTGGGCCCGCAGGCGCTTGCCGAGCCGCACAACTATGAGGTGCGCGCCAACCTCATGTGGACCGCGACCCTCGCGCTCAACGGCCTGATCGGCGCAGGCGTGCCGCAGGACTGGGCGACTCACATGCTCGGCCACGAAATCACCGCGCTGCACGGGCTCGATCATGCGCAGACGCTCGCGATCGTGCTGCCGGCCATGCTGAGCGTGCGACGGCAACAGAAGCACGCCAAGCTGCTGCAATACGCGGAGCGCGTCTGGAACATTACCGAGGGCGGCGAGGACGAGCGCATCAGCGCGGCGATCACGGCAACCCGCGTGTTCTTCGAGCGCATGTCGCTCGGGACCCGGTTGCGCGACTATCAGATTGGCGGCAGCTCCATCGGCGCGCTGATCAACAAGCTCGAAGAGCACGGGATGACGGCGTTGGGCGAGCACGGCGACGTGACGCTCGAAGTCAGCCGCCAGGTCTATCAACTTGCAGTCTGAGCGATCCCGTGTCCGCTTGACTGTTCTCCTGGATTATCACCATGAAGATTGGATTCGTAGGTCTTGGCTCGATGGGCGCCGCAATTGCGATGAACCTGGTCGAGTCGGGGCATGAGGTACATGTTTTCAACCGCACGGCCGCGAGGGCGGAGCCCTTGCGCGCCGCGGGCGCACGCGTCGCCACAAGCCCGGCGCACGCCGCGGAGTCGGCTGACGTCGTGTTCACGATGGTCGCGGACGATGCCGCGCATGCCGCCGTCACGTTCGGCGAGGCCGGTATTGCTAAAGCGCTGCGACCGGGCGCGCTGCATATCTCGATGAGCACGATTAGTGTGGCGGCCGCGCAGGATCACGCGACGCGCTACCGCGAAGCGGATCTCCCTTTCGTGTCCGCGCCGGTATTCGGCCGGCCCGACGCCGCGGCGGCGCGCAAGCTCTTCATCATGGCCGCGGGCGACGACGCGCATCTCACCGTCGCGGTCCCGCTTCTCGAGCAACTCGGACAGTCGGTCGGTATCGTCGGCACCGATCCTTCGCAGGCGAACCTCGTGAAGCTGATCGGCAATTTCATGCTGTCCGCGATCATCGAAACTTTGGGGGAGGCGTGTGCGGTGGCCGGCAAGGCGGGCATCGACCCGATGCGCCTAGTCGAATTGCTGACGAGCGCGAACTTCAACGCGCCGCCGTACAAGATCTACGGCCCGTTGATCGCGTCACAGCAGTTCCAGCCGCCGGGCTTTTCGTTGCCGCTCGGCCAGAAGGATAACCGTCTGATGCTGGCGGCCGCCGAGGCGCTGGGTGTGCCGCTGCCGCTGGCGAGCCTCGTGCGCGACCGCTTCCTGACCTTGCGTTCGCAAGGGATTGGCGCCGCGCACGACTGGTCGGCCGTAGCGTTGTGTGCGTTGTCCGATGCGGGCATGAGCAAGCCGGTTCACTTCCCAATCTAGCCGCCCCGCGGCTGATTCGACAGTCTTCACTCTGGGCCCTAGAACGGCTTACTGCTGCCGCGGCTGGCCACGGCAGCAGTAAGCCGTTCTTGGGCTACCATCCGAATCTTTGCCGGAGACTGTCTGCACTGAACGAGGATGCGAGCCCCACGGCGAAGATTGTCATGTCATCGGTCGCTCAGCATGGCTCTTTTCAGACGCCTCTCAGAAATGCGCCACAGCGGTAGTCAAATCAGGGTATCGCGTGGCGGGTTCGTCTGACCTTGGCAATGACCGCGCCGAGAGCATGCAGGCGAATTTGCGTTTATACGCTCTTCGAATTTCCATCCTCAAGCAAGACAGCCCCTGAGTGCCGCTCGCCTAGATGATCTTCTGGATTCCTCAACGGACATTCGCCAAGCGATAGGCAACCGCATCCGATACAGGACTCCAGATTAGTTTTGAGGCGCAATAACGCGTCAATCCGTTGCTGTAGGGCTTCATTCCAACTGGCCGAAACCTGCGCCCATTCCGCGGCAGTGGGTTTCCTATCGTGGGGTATGGCGGCCAAGGCGGCGCCGATCTCGACCAGGGGGACGCCTATCCGCTGAGCTACCTTGATGATCGCTATCCGTCTGAGCATCCCACGGCTGTAGAGCCGCTGATTTCCGTTGGTCCGCGTGGGTTTAAGAAGCCCCTTCGATTCGTAGAAGTGCAGGGTGGAGACCGGAACGCCGCTCCGCCGGGACACTTCTCCGACTGATAGCTGCTGCACGGACGTAAGTTTTTCAGACATAACGCTTGACCTCAACCATGGTTGAGAATTTATAACATGGCTCATTGGAGTACGTGAGTGGCTGGCGAGAACCAGTGCATGCACCGAAAAGAGTATCGCAACCTGAGTTGTTCACGAGACAGGCTTCCGAATTTGTTGTTGCGTCATTTATCGAAATCCGAACGTGGATTTTTTCCAAGGAAAGCAACCATGCTAAAAATAGTTGGTATTGCCGGGAGCATTCGGCGTGAGTCGACCCACACGGCCATTTTGAGAGTTCTGAAGGAGCGGCTTGCCGACAGGGTTGAACTCGATCTTGTCAGCCTGGCCCAGGTTCCCCTTTACGATGAAGACCTTGAACATTCGCCCCCGCAAGAAATCACCACGCTGTGGAATGCAGTAAGAAGCTGTGACGGGATGATCATAGGCACCCCGGAATATAACCATGGTATGTCGGGTGTTCTGAAGAATGCGCTGGACTGGCTTTCGCGACCTTATCGGAATAGTCCGATCAAAGGCAAGGCAGTCCTGACGTTCACGGCTTCTTCCGCATTCACGGGCGGAGTGCGCGCGCAAGCTCAGCTAAATGAAACCATTAGCGCAGTCGAGGCTATTCGTGTTGCCTTTCCTCAAATCGCCGTGGGTTCATCGCACACCAAAATAAATAATGGCGTCTTCAATGACGAAAAAACGATTGAATTCATGCTTGAAGGAGTCGGCAGTCTCATAGAGATGATTGAAAAAAATTAGTCGCGGCTTGATAACGTCTTCTTAACCGGCGTAACTTCGCTCATCTGTTACGTCGGTCTTCTGATAAAGCCGAGAAAGATCCACGAAAGCTTACCTGTGAAGGTTGATCATCATGAAGCCCTTGATTCGAGTATTTGCAGTTACCGCCGCTCTTTTGCTTCCCGTCGCTTCGTTTGCCCAGACGAGCTCTGCAATCACCCCCGCTGAAGTCCGTGCGGAACTGGTCCAAATCGAGAAGCCGGGTTATGGGCAGACGCGCTGCGAGAAATCGCACTGCCCGCAAGACAGTCGAGCCGCTGAAGCAAAGGTGGTGGTGATGAACGGCGCAGGGGGTGGGTCTGGCGGTGTCATGAGCGGATTGTCGCAGTCGGGGCAACCGCGCGACATTCGAATGTCGCCATACTCGCCGCCGATCTACATCCACCCATAGGCGGGCGAAAATACGCAGTCCCACCAGTCCGCCAGGCAAGCATGAAAAGACATTCGTCGAACACATCATGATCCTGCCTGGTTTCTTAACCTTCGGCTCATTCCTGCTCCGATGAACGCAAGAGCAATGAGGTGGTTGTGGCAAAAGCGGCGCGACTCTGGTCATGCAGACGCCCGACCATGACGGTTTGCGGCTTCGACAGTGGGATCTTCGCCGCACCTAATCGGTTGAGGATTTCGAACAGCAGATCGCTCTTGATATCCCCCGTGATCCGGGGGCCGCGGACATAGCCGGTGACGCTCAGCGTGATGCCGTCGGGCGTCAGTTGACTGAATATGACGGATGGCGCCGGATGGTCGAGGATCGACGGGTGCGCGTGATAGGCACCCAGAAGAAGATCGCGAGCCTGTTCAGGATCGGTGTCCAGGCTTACCCCGAAATGGACGGCAACATAGGGATCTGCGTCAATCCGTCAAGCGCCCAGAATGGAGATGCAGCAGTTTCCAGCCGGCCTCGCGTTTGATCCAGATTTCCGTTATGAGCGCGCGAATGTTGAGCTCAGATCCATCGGTCCTGCGCACCAGGGATTGCTCGAGATGGCCCGTCGTGATCACGGTGTCTGGCAGGAACCTATACGCGAGCGGTTGCGGACGCACGATTTGACGCACCTTGATCTTCTCGGTAAGGAAGGACAGATACTCCGACTTGCCATGAACGTAGCCAGCTGAATGGACGAACGTCAGATCGTCGTCGAGTAGCGACGCGAGTTTGAGCAGGTCTCCGGCCACTGTGGCGTCGCAGCGCTGTTGTTCCAACGCCTCGACGGCCGCCTGAATGGACGCATCTTTCATCGTAAATCTCCCGAAAATACTGCATGGATACCTCTTGTCGGAGACGGTGCCGGCCGCGTCGTGGCTCGATTCGGCTCAACGCAACAGTTCGCCGCTCAGTCCATCTGTCTTCGAAGGCGACCCGGCCCGAGACTTTCCCGTCGGCAACCCATAGCTCGCAAGTAGCGCGACCGTGCATGCGGCGATGACATACCAGGCTGGCGCTGCCAAGGAGCCGGTCATGCGAATCAGCATGGTCGCCAGCAAGGGCGCAAAGCCGCTGAATACGACAACGGCCAGGTTGTAAGCCAGCGCGATTCCGCTGAATCTGACCTGGACAGGGAATTGGTCGGCGAGCACCGACGCCCATGTTCCGCTTGCCAGTGAAAAAACCAGGCCGGCAAGCACAAACAGCACCACCGGATTGACGGTATGACTCGCCAGCGCTTCATAGAACGGGTAGCTCAATGCGATCAGTAGCGCCGCTGACGCTCGAAGCAGGTGCCGGCGTGGAATCTTGTCCCCGAGCCAGCCTGCGGCGAGGAGGCCGAAGGAACTGACGATCAGATAAGCGTTCTGCGCAATTGCCGCGGTCCGTGGTGCATAGTGCAGCTGCTGGACGAGGTAGGCGGGCATGTGGCCATAAAGTATGCCGTTGACGCCGGCCATCACGGCGATCGTCAGTGCTCCCGTCGCGACCGCTTTGCCATGACGTCGCAAGGCCTCGCGAAAAGGCTGTTTGACGACAGCTCCGTGCATCTTCTTGAACTCGGGCGACTCGTCCAGATTACGGCGCATCAGGTAGGAAGCGATCCCGCAAACGCCGCCGAAAAGAAACGCGATCCTCCAGCCATACGCCGCCGCGTCCGCGGCGGGCAGGTAGGTCTGGATGCCGAGGTTGACGAATGTGGCGAGCAAAACACCTACGTTCACCGCGCAGATAATAATGCCCGCGGCGAGCCCCGCCCGATGCGGCGCGGCTTCCACTGCATAGGTAATCGCACCAGGCATTTCTCCACCGACGCAAAAACCCTGAAGCATGCGCAGCAGGATCAACAGGATCGATGCGGTCATGCCCCAGCTCTGAAAGTTGGGCAGCAGACCAAGACAGATCGTCGCGGTGGTGACCACAATGATTGAGCCGAGAAACACCGGACGCCGGCCATATCGGTCGCCCCAGCTACTGAGCACAATTCCGCCGAGCGGTCGGATCACGTACCCGATCGCGAGCACGGAGAAAGTAGCCAGCATGCTGACCAGCGACGACGAGTTCGGGAAAAACTGGGCCGCGATGTTATGGGCGAAAAAACCGTAGACGATGAAATCGTAAAACTCCAGCGAGCCGCCAAGGCTTGCGATGAGAATCATCTTCCACTGCGACCGGGACAAGCCGGATGACTGTGGACGGTCGGCGCCGCCGACCGGGTTGCGGGATATTCCCATGACTCCTCCAATTGATTATCGGATTCTTTGTCCGATGGTATACGTGCGTCGACCACGAGACAGCTCGCGTGACAACTGGTTTTGCGGGCTCACATGGCCACGGCACCTTCGGTTTGCAAGCCGGGTACGGCGTGGTGCAAAAGGTGTTGCAAGGATTCACCGTCCTGCGCAATGCCGTACACATAACGGTCGGGGCGTACAAGCACCGCCGGGGCGTTGATCGACTCCAACCACTCGCGAACAGCCGCTCCATCGCTGGCCACAATCCCGACGCCCGCTTGCGCAGCGCAATTGGCGACGTCGGGGCATTCACGGAGCAATTCCTGTCGCGCAAGCAGCGCAAACCGATAGCCGACCACGTCGTCCACGAGTTGTCCGTCCAGCAGGCGGGGTTGCGGTGCGATATGCCCGGCCACGCCCGATGGTTCATCGATCCATGCGCCCGGGCCAAGCCTGGGTTGTGGGGTCACAAAATTGCGAATTGCTGCGCTCATCCCTTCATCACGGACTTCGGCCAGGTCTGGCCTCGTCGTTTGAATGACTGAGCCGAGCTGTACCGCCGTTTCGATAAACAAGCGCACGTGCGGCGAGCGTTCGGATTCGTAGCTGTCGAGGAGGGTGTCGGGCGCTTCGCCATGAATGACGGCACCAAGCTTCCACGCGATATTCGACGCGTCGCGAATGCCGGCTCCCATCCCCTGGCCCATAAAGGGTGGCGTCTGATGTGCGGCATCGCCTGCAAGCAGCAGTCGGCCACGGCGCCAACCGTTCGCCACGACCGAGTGAAATGTATATACGGCAGAACGTTCGAGGCGCGCATCGGCCGGAGAAATCCAGCGAGCGAGTTTGTCCCACAGCCATTCGGGGGACGTGAGTTGCGTCACATCATCACCGGGCATCACCATGATTTCCCAGCGGCGCCGATTTCCGGGACCGCGCGTATAAGTGGTCGGGCGCGCCGGGTCGCAGTATTGGACCGAGTAGTCGCCAAGATCGGGCCGCGGTGCATCGAGCAATACGTCGACCACAACCCAGCGTTCATGCGATTTCAGATCGGTCAATTCGGTGCCCATGAAACGTCGCGCAATCGAGCGCGCACCGTCGCAGCCGACTACATATCGCGCGGTGGTACGTCCAAGTTTGCCGCAGCTCGTATCCTCGAAGCGCAACTGGACGCCATCGCTCGCCTCGTCAAGCGCGAACACTTCGTGGCGCAACCGGACGTCAACGCTCGATTGCTGCGCGAGACGCTCGCGTAACGCATTCTCGAGATCGGGCTGGTGGAACTTGTAACTCGCACTCCACCCCTGTGGTCCGATAGAGGTTGGCCGTTGCCAGTCGATCAGCAACTTGCCATCCCCGTTCACGAATTTCATACCGGGACCCACGAACAGCTTCGGTAGCAGCTTGTCGGTTAAACCGAGGGTTTGGAACACGCGCATGCATTCACCGTCGAAATGCACCGCGCGAGGAAGCGCGAAAATCTCCTTGTCTCGCTCCAGCACCAGCACCCGCAAGCCTTCGATTGCCAGCAGATTCGCGAGCGTCGCCCCGGTGGGCCCGAGGCCGATAACGGCAACGTCGTAGTCGCACGCGTGCGTCGAAATAGTTTTCTCTAACATGTCTTGTTCCGCCAGATAAGACGTCGAGCACTCGAACGCGCCCGGCTACGACTTTTACGCTTCGTCGGCGATTGGATTGGATAGAACGCCGATCCGGTCGACCTCCACTTCCGCCACGTCGCCGGCCTTCATGAACAGCGGTGGATTGCGCTTCGCGCCGACGCCGCCAGGCGTGCCGGTTACGATCACATCTCCCGGAGAGAGCGGGGTGAACGTCGAGAGGTAGGCAATCTGTTTGGCAATGCCGTGGATCAGCATCTGCGTCGTCGCGCGTTGCACTTCCTGTCCATTCAGGCGGGTGACGAGCGTCATCGCCGCGTTGGGTTCGATCTCGTCGCTCGTCACCATCCACGGTCCGAACGCGCCCGTGCGATAGAAATTTTTGCCCGGGCCCCACTGGGTCGTATGAAGCTGCCAGTCGCGCACGGAACCGTCGTTGTAGCAGGCGTAGCCAGCGATGTGATTCCACGCGTCGGCCTCGGCGATGCGTCGTCCCCCGCGCCCGATGATGACGGCAATCTCACCCTCATAGTCAAACTTCTGCGACTCCGGCGGACGCAGCATCGGCTGGCCGTGTCCAACCTGAGAAGCCTGCACCCGCATGAAGATGACCGGATGCTCGGTGGTTTCGCGGTTGGTTTCCTTGACGTGGTCTGCGTAGTTGAGTCCCACGCAAAAGATTTGTTCGGGGTTCGGAATCACAGGCAGCAGCGTGACTTCCGACAGCGGGTAGTCGCCCTGCGTGCCATTGGCGGCCTGCGCGGCCTCGCCGAATGCGTCGGCGGCAATCAGTGCCTTCAGATCCGCATAGCGGCCGCCGAGACGCTTGCCAAGGTCGAACACTGTTTCATCGCGAACGATGCCGAACGATGAGCCAAGGTGGGTAGAGAAGCTGGCGAGTTTCATTGATGCTCCGGATAGATAAAAGTCGATAGGATCAACGCCTCGATTCGTAAAAAAACCGTGCATTTCTCTTATGGTGAGAATAAACTAAATTTATCGAATGCCACAACGTGTTTTTTGTTAGGGTTTATCACTACTTGGAGACAAGCATGAACGTTATGAAGAAAGTGAGGGCAGGGCTGTCCCTCAGTCACATGGGCTTCTATGTAAGCGACATGGCGCGCGTGGAGGACTTTTATACGCGGGTGATGGAATTCACCGTGACGGATCGGGGTTCGCTGCAGACGCCGCACGGTGCTGTGCAGTTGGTATTCTTGAGCCGCGATCCCGCGGTGCATCACCAGATCGTGCTCGCGAGCGGCCGCCCCGAGCACTTGGCGTTCAACCCGATCAACCAGATTTCGTTCACAGCTGACAGCCTTGCCACGTTGAGGCGGTTTCATCGGCAGTTCATTGAAGAAGGCCTGCAGGAAATCAATCCCGTCACCCACGGCAATTCGGTCTCGATCTATGCCCGCGATCCGGAGGGCAACCGCCTCGAGCTCTACATCGACACGCCGTGGTACGTCGACCAGCCGATGCGGGTGCCGGTGGACTTCGGCTTGCCCGATGCTGCGCTGATGGCGGCTGTCGAACGCCACGCAAGAACGCTATCGGGATTCAGGCCGCGAAGTGTCTGGCAAACCGAAATGGCCGAGCGCATGGGGCTTGCATAAGCGTGGCGCTGCGTGGTTCGCGTGCGACTGTTTCCGCGCGGTGGTCGTCGAAGGCGTCAATGGTGATCTTGCCAGTGGATATAATTCCGTTCACACACGAGGAGGCGCAGCGCAATAGATGTCGAGCATTACGAGACTTTTATCCATACTTGAGCTGTTTTCGGAGGCGAAGCCGTTCTTGTCCGTCGAAGACGTTGCCGCCGAACTCGATTGCTCAGCCCCAACGGCTTATCGCTATGTACGCGAGCTCCTGGATGCTGGGTTGCTCATCCGGTTTGCAGGAGGAGACTATGGTCTCGGCCCTCGCATCATCAAGCTTGACTACCACCTGCGCATGTCGGATCCGCTGCTTGCGGTCGGGCAGCCGATCATGCGTGAGTTGAGTGAACACTCCGGCTTCGATGTGGTGATGTCGCGGTGGTACGGTAACGAACTCGTGGACACGCATCGTGAGACTCACGGCGCGGCGCTTGACCTCCGGTACGGCCGGGGCCGTCCTCGCCCCCTGTTTCTCGGCGCCGCTCCAAAAGCGATCCTGTCCACCTTTCCGAAGGCCAAGCTCGCGGTCCTGTTCGATCAGTATGCTCACGAGATCGCGCAGAGCGGCCTTGGGGCGACACTCGACGAGTTTCGCGCGTCGCTGCTCAAAATCCGGCGTGCCGGTTTTTATCTGTCGAGGGGCGAACTGGAAAGCAGCGTTTCTGCACTGGCGTCGCCGCTATTTACGGACGACTCCGGTGAAGCAGTCGGTTCGCTTGCGGTAATCGTGCCGACCCAGCGACTCGAATTTGCCAATCTGGACCGTCTTGTCGAATCGGTCCGGGAGGCAGCGGCGCGAATCTCGCAGCGTACGTGTGCGTTGGTTGAAAGTCGGGGGACCGGAGCCATCACGTCGTCGCACGCCGTTGCGCGAGCCAAGCCGTCCGCATGATGGCCGTCAAGTGAGCGTCATTCGATCCCGCTCGCGCACTTGAACCTCTGTGTGTTCGGGGGAATTCGTCACGGTTAGCTGCGCTGATTGTGTTGTCCTCGAGCGCGCCCAAGCCGAAGCGGGCGGACGGGGCGTTGATGGCGGTGGGAACTACGCGCGTGGATACTGTTAGGATTCTTGCGAGATTTTTTCTGCTGCTTAAAGATTGAACTTCCCTGTATATGGACGAATCCTCTATCGGGAGTAGCAATTGTCATAATTTCTTGTCCTATCTAATGTTGGTCGCGAGCCACTTTCCAAACCCGCCCGAAACTACCCTTTGAGGACCTAAGCATGTCAGATCGTACTCTTACGAGCGCTGCTGGCGCCCCCGTCGCCGACAACCAGAATTCGATGACGGCCGGCGTGCGCGGCCCGGTTGTCCTGCAAGACGTATGGCTGCTCGAAAAACTCGCTCACTTCGATCGCGAAGTGATTCCCGAGCGCCGCGTTCATGCTAAAGGCTCGGGCGCGTTCGGCACGCTGAAGGTGACCCACGATATCTCGCGCTACACCAAGGCCAAAGTGTTCGCCGAAGTCGGCAAGGAAACACCGCTCTTCATGCGTTTTTCGACGGTGGCCGGCGAACGCGGCGCGGCCGACGCGGAACGCGACGTGCGCGGCTTCTCGATCAAGTTCTACACAGAAGAAGGCAACTGGGACGTGGTGGGCAACAACACGCCGGTGTTTTTCATCCGCGATCCGCTGAAGTTTCCGGACTTCATCCACACGCAAAAGCGTGACCCGTACACCAACCTGCGCAGTAACGTTGCCGCGTGGGATTTCTGGTCGCGTCATCCGGAGTCGCTGCATCAGGTGACGATCCTGATGAGCGACCGTGGTATTCCGCAGAACTTCCGTCAGATGCACGGCTTCGGTTCGCACACGTACTCGTTCATCAACGCGAACAACGAGCGCTTTTGGGTGAAGTTCCACTTCAAGTCGATGCAGAGCATCGAAAACTTTACCGATGCCGAAGCGGCGCAAGTGGTCGCGCAGGACCGTGAAAGCGCGCAACGGGATCTGATCGGCAACATCGACGCGGGCAAATTCCCGAAATGGCGCTTCGCGATTCAGGTAATGCCGGAGGCGGAAGCCGCGGCGTATCGCTTCAATCCGTTCGACATCACGAAGGTGTGGACGCAGAAAGACTATCCGTTGATCGACGTCGGCACGATCGAGCTGAACCGCAACGCGGCCAACTATTTCGCGGACGTCGAACAGGCGGCGTTCACGCCGGCTAACGTGGTGCCGGGCATCGGCTTCTCGCCGGACCGGCTGTTGCAAGGGCGTCTTTTCTCGTATGGCGACACCCAGCGCTATCGGCTTGGTGTGAATCATCATCAGATTCCTGTGAACGCGTCGCGCTGCCCGTTCCAGCATTCGTTCCATCGTGACGGCGCGATGCGCACGGACGGCAATCTCGGCGGCAACGTGAACTACGAGCCGAACTCGTTCGGCGACTTCGCACAATACCGCAATGCGGCCGAGCCGCCGCTCGCAGCTGGCGCGGTGGGTCGCTACGATCATCGCGACGACGATGACTACTACAGCCAGCCGGGTGCGCTGTTCCGTCTGTTCGATGTGGCGCAACGCGCGCGGCTGTTCGGCAACATCGCGCGCCACATCAACGGCGTGCCGCTGACGATTGTTGCGCGTCAGATCGAGCATTTCCGTCAGGCCGACCCGGCTTATGCGGAAGGGGTAATCGCAGCGCTTGGGCGGTGAAACGAAGCGGCCGAAGCGAGATAAGTCGACGGACGGGTTCTGCGCGGCAGTAAGGGCGTCTGACGCGCGTCCCCCCTCGTTTTCGCGGCCCAGGCAATAACTCTCGACTGAGTTGATGTTGAGGTTCAATGGCGTATTTTTGACCCAACTCGCTAATCATGCCGCGGAGTGGCGACTAAAGAGGCAGCGCATTACGCATGCTTTTCATGGTTCCGTATTGCCCGTTGTCAGGCGTCGGCATCTTCGCAACGGGCACGGCTCGACGCCGATCGCCGTGCGCGACGTCACAATCGTATCGCGCAATGAGCTTCCGTCCGTCGTTGCACATATTCAGCAACTGGCTTCGGATTACGAGGACTCGGAGAAACCGCTGGCGGCGATTCATGCTCAACACAACGACATCACAGCGACTGAACGCGCGATCTATGCGCGTATTGTCGATGCGCGCAGCAAGGCCTCGCCGCTCATCGAGGAGGTGATCGCGCGGCAAACGGCGGGTGATAGGGACGGGGCACGCAAGGTATTGCATGGAAAATGCGCGGCCTGCATTCATCGAGTGGCTCGCGGCAATCAATCAACTAATCGATTTTCGGGAAACGCTAAACCGGCAGGGCGGCGCAGAGGCTCGCCAGGTCAGTACCGATTTCCGGTTGATGATGGTCGGGTCGACCTTGGTGGCTTGTGCGATCGGTGTCGCGTCCCGTTCGTCGTCGTGCGCAATATCGTCCAGTCGCTCGGCGCCGATCCTTGCGGGCTAATCGAATTCGCCGACGCGATCCGGTATGGCGATTTGTTGCGGCGCGCTGACCTGCGTGCTGGCGACACGGGCAGCGTGAGCCATGAAATCGCCACGGGCAACGCGCCGGCGCGAGCGGGTACTCAAGGACGCAAGGACGCGGCTTTGCAGCGGTGGCCGGGAGGTCAGGGTGGTCGCGCACTGCTCCGCCGAGGCAGCGAAGAGATCAAGCTGAGGGAGGACTTCGAAGCCCATTCAAAGTCGGTTGTGTACGCGTCCTCTTGGCAGTCTATGAGCCAATGAAAGCAGCGTGTCATGAGCCGTCCAAGGACGGCGATCTTGCCTCCAGTGTCAACGGGGCGTTCAGTTGATGCCGGGGCTTACCGCCCAGAAAAAATCACCTTTCCGGCCAAGCCGTTGGGACACTCCTGTCTAAACGACACTGGCAGCATTGCAACCCGACGCAGGCGGCCGAGTGTCGTGCTGGCGACCCGGGTGCCCGCTCATCTAACACCGCCGCACGCGCATCGCTGACGCACCAAGGCCCGGCCGGTGCATACGCTACTGGACCACAAGGTGGACGCGAACGTCCTGATGGCTCTCGACAGGCTTGCCGTTCTCGATGGCGGGGAAGAAACGCCAGTTGTGCAGCGAGGCGAGCAACAACTGATTCAGACGCGGCTGTTGCGTCGGCTGTACGAGTTCGACGTCGACGGAACCGTTGGGGTGAATCGTGAAGCGCGCAAGCGCAATCGCGTGATACGCGGCTTCACGCAAGTCGTCCGGGATTTCCGGCAGTGGCTGCGCGATCGCGCGCGCGGCGGTATGAGCACTGCCGTTGGCGGCGGGGTCGGTCGCGCCTGGCGAGTGATTGGCTGTGCTGGCCGGTGGAGTGGCCGATGCCAGTGGCGCGGAAGGCGCGGGCGATGGCGCGGCGGAGGGTGCTGCAACGGGCGAGGGTGTGGCAGTTGGCGCAGGTGCAGCCGGTGGCCCTGCAGCCGGCGCAGGCGCGGCATGTTGCGGGGCCGGTTCTTCGTGTACGGGGCGCGCGTGATGCACCGGCTGCGGTGCTGCACGCGCGACGTTCACGGGCGGTATCGGGTGCGTCGGCGCAGCCTGCGCGGGTGCGCCTGCGCGCGGGGGCGGCTCGATTTCAAGGAGCTGCGCGTCGAGATGTGCGGGCAACGGCAGCTTGATCTCCGGCGTGGCAAGCAGTCCACCCACGAGCAAGAGCGTTGCGCACCACAACCCGAGCCCGATGACCGCTACAACCGCGATGCGTGTTTTCGGTTCGTCGAGCCAGGCCGTGTTGAGGCGGCGGCCGTCGTTACTCATGGTGAACGGCGATCAGGAAATGCTGGGCGCCAGCTTTTCGCGCTTCGAGCATCGCTTTGACGACTACGCCGTGCGATGCGGCGTCATCGGCCGCAACCACCAGATTGCCGTCCGGTTTCAGCAGCGGCCGCAGCGCACCCGCCAGCGCCGCGAGCGGCACCGCCTGGCGGTTGACGAAGATGGCATTGGCGCGCGTGACGGTGAGGGTGAGTGGCGTATCCAGACTGAGCTGCTGCGCCTGGCCGACCGGCAAGTCGATTTTCATCGAATCGAGCCGCTGCATCGAAAGCGATGCGAGCATGAACGTGGCCAGCAAGAAGAACATCACGTCGATCATCGGGATGATTTCGATCTTCCCGCGCCGTGCCTGTCTTGAGCGTTTCAGTTTCACGTGCGCTGCCCTTCCGCATGCTCACGGGCGAACCGCAACTGCGCCGCTCCTTCCGCGTGTTCCCGGTCGAGCCGGAGCTGACCGATCAGCCGTGTGCCGACCCGCTCGAAGTGATCGAGCAGCTCGCCCACCCGCCGCGAAAAATAATTGAACGCGAAGAGCACGACGAGAGCGATCAGCAGTCCGATCGCAGTCGCGATCAGCGCCTGCGCGACGCCGCCCGTCACGCCGGTCGGGTTCACGACGCCCTGTCCGCCGATCAGCCGAAACGAGTGCATCATGCCGATGATCGTTCCAAGCAGTCCAAGCAGAGGCGCGGCTGTGACTATGGTTTCGAGCAGCCACAGCCCCCGGTTCAGCGCGCGCTCGATATGCTGCGCGGCGGTCTCGGCACGAGACTCGATCCACCAGATCGGCGCGTTGCCGCCCTCCAGAATCGGCGCGGCGAAGCTGCGCAGCGCATGGCGCTCCGGCAGCGCGGCAATCTGCGCGCGTGTCTGCGCGAAATCGACAACGGGCGCTTCTATCAGGTCGTCAATGCAGGACGGGATCGCCGCGAGCCGGTGCAGCGAGTAAGTCTTGTCGAGGATAATCGCCAGGCCGATCACCGCGAGCACGGTTAACGGGTAGATCACCCATCCGCCCAGGCGTACGGCGAGAAACAGTTCGGCAAGATCGTTCATGGTGTCGTGACCTCTTGCGCACGCGGCGTACGCCGCGCGGGCGGGTTAAAAGAATTTCGTGATGCCTGCGTAGAACGCGCGCATCGGTCCGAACTGCGCGGCGCCAACGCCGATCCCTGAACCGTCGCGCAATTGGTAGGTGCGATTGAGCAGATTGACCACGACCACGCGGCCATCGAAGTTGCCGATGAGGGGCGCGTTGAAGTGATGGATGACTGCAAGGTTGACATCCACGTAGAACGGCACATGGTCCGTGTTCGCAAAGCCGCTGCGCAGCCCGCTGCCGAAGACGGTATCCGCGCTGTAGGTCGTGCGTGCAAACGTGTAGGCGATGCCCGCCGAACCGGTGACCAACTGGTCGTGATCGAGGTGGACGGGATTGTTGGCGATGTACGCAAGTTCATCGGGCGTGAAATTGAACTGGCCCGTGATGATGTTTTCGCCGGTTGCGCGGCTGAGCGCGAGGTTCGCGTATGCGGAAAAATGCTCGTCGGTGTAGTTGGCGGTGAGTTCAACGCCGTAGTCGTGGCCGGTCTGGTAATTGTACGGCGTGTTGATCAGGGCGGAGCCGAACTGTCCTTCGTCGAGCAGATCGGTTGCCTTCTTGTAGTATGCGTCCACGCCTACCGTGATGGCGGAGGTGACGCGCTGGCTTACGCCGACATCGAAGTAATGGCTGCGCTCGGGCCGCACCGGCGAATTTTGCTGACTCGCTGCCTGGTTCGTCGTGTTGTTGAACTGCGCAACCGTGGTCGGCGCGATCAATTCGAGCGGGGGCGGCGTGAAGTACCGGGCGTAGCCCGCATGCAGCGTGGTGCTCGGCGTTGCCTTGTAGATGGCGCCGATGCGCGGGCTCAACTGGCTGGCGTCGACAATTTCGTTCATTTTGTCGTATCGCACCCCGTAATTGATGATGAGCTTGTCGTTCACCCTCCATTCGTCTTGGACATAGGCGCCGAAGAGCCGGCCGATCGTCGTGCTCGCGCTGTTGACCGTGAACGGCTGGTCGGAGGACTGTGCGCCATCGACAGTGGGGAACACCGAGACACTGTCGCTGGCGACCGCGCGGTCCTGTTCGAAATACACGCCGGCGCGCAGCGTGTGCGAACTGTTCAGCCGGTAGGTGGTATCGCCCTGCAGTCCATTGGCCCAATTGCTGCGGAAGTCTTGCGAGGCGACGCCGTTAAAGAGCAGGTCGCCAATCGGGTCGGGGTTGAACTGCGTGCGCGTATAGCGCGTGAAGTACGCGACCTGATAGTCGAGCTTGTCGCCGTTCGTCCCCTGCAACGCGACTGTCGCGAAGTTATTGAGCTCGCTCTGGGTTTCGTTGAGCGCAGCCGAATCGAAACTGGGCTGGCCATTGAGCGTGAACTGGGTCGGCTGACCCGGTGTATTCGGGATCTGGAACTGGTTGCTCGCGGTGCCGAACGCGACGCTGACCCGCGTAAGCGGATTGATCAGGTACGACATGTAGCCGAACGCGTTGCCTTGCCGGGTATGATCGTGCAGCGGCGAACCGTTCGACGTCGGCGCTTCGATGCCGAGATCGTTGACGCCCGCCGACCCGCTAAAGTAATAGCTCAGCGCGCCCCTGGTGCCGTACACGTCGCCGCTTGTCTGCGCGGTGCCATGGCTGCCGCCGTATACGCCTATCGTTCCGCCGTCGCCGGTCTCGCCCGATTTGGTCTTGATGTCGACGATGCCGGCCGTGCGCCACCCGTATTGCGCGGGAAGCGCGCCGGTGAGCAGGTCCATCTGGTCGATGATGCGGGTATCGAATGACTGGCCGAAGCCAGAGATCGGCTCCGGAATCATGATGCCGTTGATCCGATATTGAAGGTTGGCGTGTTCGCCGCGCACGTGGACCATACCGTACGAATCCTGCGCGACGCCGGGGGCGTGCAGCAGGACCTGGTTGAACGGCGTCGACTCGCCTTGCGGCATGTTGTTGATGTCCGCCGCGGTGATCCGGTACACGCTGCTGCCGGTTTCCGGCGACAGTCCGTTGCGCGCCTGGTCCAGACGCTGGGCGTTCACGCGGACGTCAATCGCGTCGCTCTTGGCGAGCGCGACCGTAACGGAACTTGCCGTTCCGGCGCGGGTAGTGGCAACGCTGCTGCCACTCGCGAAGCCCGCTGCGGTGACCACCACCGCATAGGTTCCGGGCACGATGTTGGGCACTGAGAATTGCCCGGTTGCATCGGTGTTTGTCTCTCCGGCCGAGGCGCCGGTCGCGGTTTGAAGGGTCACACTGGCGCTTGCGACCGGCTTGCCGAGACTATCGGTGACGAGCCCCCCTACCGAGCTGTCGCTCGGCGCGGCACAGACATGACCGGCTATGCTTTGCGCAAGTAGTAGCAGCGCAGCGTGGGAGATAAGTGTGCGATCTTTCATTGTTTCGACTGTCTTAATTGAAGAGGTACATCGCGCTACGCGCTTGGCCCCCGTGCGTAGTAGTCAGGCTCACTTGCCCCAGGCGATTCAGCGCTGCGCTGCCGCTTCTTACCCCGTCGTTGTCCAGCGACTGGCTGCTTTTCTTCGCGGGAAGCCTAAAATGCAATGCCGTGCGCAATGTTATAACATTGCGATAAGAAATGAAACAGCCTGGCATTTGCTTGTCACGGTCGCGCATGCGCTACGCCCAGGCACGGAAGGTCCGCCAGCGTCCGAGCGTGCTTCGCACACCCCCTTGATGTCCGTTTCGTGGCCCACCATGACGCAACGCGCAGTACGTGCCGCGTCCTCGAGCTTGCGTTGCAGCGCCTCATCATGGACCGCCGCGACCAACCCACAGCGCTTGCACACCATAAAAACTTCGTGTTGTCGGTCAGGGTCGACGTCTGCGCACACCATAAAGGTGCTGGTCGTGGGGACCCGCCTCACCAAGGCCCGGCGGTTCATGGTCCCTATGAGCTACTCGACGACCTCAACAGGCGGGTCACCGCGGCGGCAATCGGCGCTCTCAAATGCGGATTCAACCAATCGATGCAACACAATAGAAGCGGCGTGAGTCGCGTGTGCGGCGTGAGCGGCGGGAGTGCTGCATCGACCGGTCGATCCGCAAGTCCAACGGCCATTCGCTAACGCTAACGCTAACGTGAAGTCGCCTGCCGCTTGTCGGCCATTGCACACGTTCGCATCTTGCTTCGGATCGCAGTTGAATGACTGCGCTGCGGAACCAAAGGTCAACTGGCGTAATGCCGCCCGATTGGTATCAAATGCGCATCGCGGCCAGCAGTCAAAATGACAAAATAGTAATTTTCCCGCCACCCTTTCGACAGGGGCGGTACGGCAAGATCTCATGCAAGCATCACTCGGACGATAGACATTGCTTACCGAAGACTTCCATCGGAGCTTCGCTGTCGATGATCGTCGCCGCGAGGATCACGAAGCGGAGGTGGGCCATTGTGGCAGCGGACGACAAGATCACCAATCCGGATTTCGAGCGCTCTCAGTTGAAGGAACACATTTATGTCACGTTTCAATCGACGCACGAACCGAGATACGTTGTTCTCCGTAGTTCTCGACGCATCGACTGCCGTCGCAATTCCTACGGATTGTCGTGCAACGCCGACCGCGCCGATGCCAGAAGGATGGTTCGACGAAGAGGTCGGCTATCTCAGCGAAATGCCAACGACCCTTCGTATCCGCACGGGCATGCATGGGCAACGGCTCGACTGAGCGTCACCAAAAAAACAATGCCGGCAAACGCGGCCGTTGAGCGTGGGCATCATTCCATCGACGTGCTCCATCCATGAATACTGTTCAGACGGAACTAACCAGTGATGGCACGCATCCATCAACGCATCAGCCGTTGGGACTGGCCGTATTGCTCAGGGCGGCAACGGCTGGAAACGATCTGACACCGTTGGGGCAAAGCCTGCTCAAGCACGTCACACACCATGACGACCCGTACGCGCTTCTCGATCTGTCGCTCGTACTGCAATTGAAGTACGAGAAGGAAGCCGCAATCGCCGTCCAGGCGCAGGCGATTCAGATGTGCAGGCACTATCGATTGAAGGACGCCCAAACAACTGGGCGTTCAGTCAAGGTACTAGCGCTGAAGGCTCCTGGCGATCTGATGGCGAACACGCCTTTCGAATGCCTCCTTGAGAACGCCGACCTGCAGATAGACGTCGTGTATGTTGACGCCCATTCACCGCAAGACATCAGTCTGCCAGAACATGACGTTATCTTCGTGGCCGCGTGCGCATCCGATGAAAACGCTGGCGCTCTTGCAAAAATTGCGTCGCTAACCAACAGCACACCTTGCCAGGTGCTGAACCAGCCAGAACGTATCGCGCACACGACGCGCGATGCAGCCTATACGTTGCTAGGAACGGTGCCCGGCATCTGCATGGCTCACACGATACGCCTGCCACGCGAGCGGATCCTCGAAGCGGCGTCGGGTGCGTTCGAGCTGTCTGATCTGCTGGACGGAAATTTCCCGTTCATCATTCGGCCCACAGGATCGCACGCTGGACAGGGACTGGCAAAGGTGACTGACAGCCGGGAGCTGGCGCTGTACGTGAATGATTCCGCGGCCACGGAATTCTATGTGGCGCCTTTTATCGATTACTCCAGTACTGACGGCCTTTTTCGCAAATACCGGATCGTGATGATCGAGGGAACGCCATTCTTGTGCCATATGGGAATTTCGAAAGAGTGGATGGTTCACTATCCCTATGCAGAAATGGTCGCGCACTCCGACCGTCGGGACGAAGAAGCGCACCTGATGGCGAATTTCGACTCCGATTTTGCAGTACGTCACGAAGAGGCGCTCCGGATGAGCGCGGAATTGACCGGCCTCGACTACGTTGGATTTGACTGTGCTGAAACGGAGGATGGCCGGCTGCTCATCTTTGAAATCGCCACTGCAATGGTAGTGCACGACATGGACGATCCGAACACCTTTCCGTACAAGCTGCCGCAGATGCGCCGAGTATTCGACGCATTTGATGAGATGCTGCGCCGCAGGTCCGCAAAGTCGTGCTGATCCAACCTGACTGCTTTCGAAGAACAATGAAATCCAATGCATTGAATTTCTCTGGTGGTCCCGGAGCGCTCCCGGAAACTGTACTGGAGCAGACTCGCGAGGCCGTGCTGGCCCTGCCGGAAACGGGCATCTCAGTGCTCGGCATGAGCCATCGCTCGGACTGGTTCCGCTCAATACTGAACGAAGCGGAACTGAATCTGCGCCACCTGCTTGGTATTTCCGACGACTACGCCGTTACGTTTCTGCAGGGGGGGAGCAGTCTGCAGTTCGCAATGATTCCAATGAACTTTGCTGTCAATGACCTCTCACCGCCAGAATATGTGACATCGGGCTACTGGAGCGGCCGGGCGACGTCAGAAGCGGCCAAGGTGATGGCCAGAAAAGTTGCCTGGGATGGCAAGGCTACCGGCTATCGGCAACTACCTGACCTTCATGCATTGAATATATCCAGGTCGGCCGCCTATCTGCACTATGTGTCGAACGAGACTGTGGAGGGGCTCCAGTTTCCCGTTTGCGACGAAGCGACACCGGTGCCACTCATTGCGGACATGTCCTCTGACTTTCTGTCAAAGCCCTTCCGGCCCGACGTGTTCTCGATGATGTATGCCCACGCGCAGAAGAACCTCGGTCCTGCTGGGGTAACGGTTGCAGTGATCCAGCGTGCGCTTCTGGAACGGATTCCGGACGGACTGCCTGCCATTCTCGATTTCCGCACGCATATAACGCATGGTTCGAATTACAACACCCCGCCGGTGTTTGCAATCTATGTGCTGACGTTGATTACGCGCTGGCTGCGCTTTGATGTCGGTAGCTTGCAGGCGATGCAAAGCGTCAATGAAAGAAAGGCGCGGCGGTTGTACGAGACACTGGACGGTATGGAAGACGCCATATCCATTCACGCGGACCGCCGCTGGCGCTCACAAATGAATGTAGCCTTTACCTTCGGAGACTCCCGACTCGACGACGCGTTTATCCTGGGAGCCCGGGAGCGGGGCATCATCGGCCTGGAGGGACATCGGTCAATTGGGGGGCTGCGTGCGTCGCTATATAACGCCGTTACCGAGCAGGCCGTCGAGATGTTAAGCAATGCGCTCAAGGACTTCGGCGTGCAACGCGTCTGACCCATACAGCGCTCGCAGGGCGAACGATGGCATTGTCAGGCTGCTGGGGTTGCCGCGTAAGATGACGCGATGAAGAAAGCAAAAAAGCTCTATCACGGCCACCGTTTCCAAAGTCGAGCCCAGTTTTATGCCGAGCCACTTGGCCAGCGGCTCTACTTTCCTGTTTCTTTGATCTATTTTCGCGCCGCATAAAAAATTGTGGACGCTATGAGACGATGAGCTCCCTGATCCTTTGGTGTGCGAGCGCTATATGCAGCCCTTACGAAGTGCGGACTGCTTTGAACAAACGCGCGCGGAGGCACTAATGGCGCGCGTTGATGATCATTCAATACCGCATGACGCAGCCGCCGCCCGCTCGTTCCGCGATTCGCTGTTGGCGATGCTCGGCATCGGTCTCGTCAACATGCTCGTCGCGCTCGATCAGACGGTTGTCAGCACCGCGCTGCCTTCCATCGTCGCCGATCTGAAGGGCGCTGAATACTACGCCTGGATTGCCAGCGTTTATCTGCTCGCATCCGTCGTCTCGGTCCCGATCTTCGGCCGGCTCGGCGACTACTTCGGCCGCAAGAGTTTCGTTATCGCATCGATCATCACGTTCACAGCTGCCTCTGCGCTATGCGGATTCGCGCCGAACGTAGCAATGCTCGTATTCGAGCGCGCCCTGCAGGGGATTGGCGGCGGGATGATGATCGGCACGGCGTTCGCTTCGATCCCCGATCTGTTTCCCGATCCGCACGCCCGTGTACGCTGGCAGGTCGTGATGGCGGGTTCCTATGGAATCGCTACCGCAGCCGGGCCGTTTCTCGGCGGATTCCTGAGCGCGGTCTACGGCTGGCGCGCGACGTTCCTCATCAACCTGCCGGTCGGGCTCGCAGGCCTCTATTGTGTGATTCGCTATTTGCCCCATATCGAGCATGCCCGTAAGCAGCGCACGACGATCGACTGGACAGGCGCAGCGTTGCTATCGGTCATGCTCGCGTCGCTGCAAATGGGTATCGAGCGGCTGCCCGCCAAAGGGCTTGCGTCGTCGACGCTGACGCTTGTCGCGATTGCGATCGGGTCGTGCGTCCTGCTGTACAAGTGGGAAAAGCGCCATGCGCAGCCGATTCTGCCGATCGACCTGTTCGCCGACCGCAATCTCGTGCTGCTCTTCGTGCTCTCGTTCGTCGCCGGTTTCGCGATGTTTTCGCTGCTGTTCTTCACACCGTTGCTGCTGCAAACGGGCTTCGGCATGACGCCTCAGGCGGCAGGCATCGCGGTGACGCCGCTGCCGGTGTGCCTGGCCCTTGGCAGCCTGGCGAATACGCGCATCGTCACACGTTTGCGCGCCCCGATGACAATCGTCACGGTTGGCTTCGCCTTGATCGGCGCCGGTTGCGTCGGTACGTCGATGCTCGACAGCACAAGCCCGCATGCGTTGGGCGCGTTGTCGATGGGCGCAGTAGGCGTCGGCCTCGGCTTCATCTTCAACAACCTCAATGTATTTGCGCAGGAGTTGAGCGGACGCGCACGTTTCGGCATCACAACCGCGCTGATCCAGTCGACGCGGATGGTGGGCGGTATGCTGGGGACGGCCACGATTGGCACGCTCGTCTCGCGCAGCCTGGCACGTGTCGTCGCCGGCGCCGGCAGTGGTGCGCTCGCCGGCAATCGGGCCGCTGTCGTGCACGCGATCCATATGGGGTTCGGGTTCGACGTCGTGGTGGTATGCGGCGCGGTGGTCTGTGCGCAGCGCGTCGTCGGCGTGCGCCTGCGTCAGGTGCCTTCGCCACGGCAAGTCGAATGATAGAGCCGCAATAGGCGAAGTCGCGGCGGACGCCTTCACTCTGGTCTGTACTCGAGCAAATTTACGATCGTCGCTTCTTCAAATCACCGCTGCCCTGACACCTCGTTGAAGCGGCCTACGGCGCAGAACGACCTGCCGCGCCAATCCGACTAAGTGCCTTTGATTCCAACGGCCGGAGTCCGGTCAAGTCGAGATGAGACGCGGTGACTTAAGGCAAGGTTTGTCTGTTGCCAGCGCTTTCGTCTGGCGGTGCCCCCATAACCCGACCATGATTCCGTTTTCACACCCGACTCATCGAACCGGACATGCAGATATCCCGCGTCCGGCTCTCGGACAAGACATTACGCCTTCGTACACGGCAAATTAAGCCAAGGGCCCGTCAGGCGTACGAGACTGAAGTGCCCGTAGAGATGCTGGAGTGGATAGCTCCCGCCCCCGCGACGCCTGACCTTACGCTTGTTGCATAACCACTGGCGCAACCGCGCAGCGGCATAGCTGTCGAGCGCCCTATATGCGCGTCTTTTTTCGTGCCTACACTGAAGTAGTTTGCCCAGCCGCGTAGCGCGCGTGAGGCGATCCATCCGCTCGCGCGCAGGCTTGGGCAGACTGGTTTGGCGCGTCTTCTCCAGAGTGCAGTCTGCGCGCTTGGCTGCGCGGCGAACGTGACCGCATGCAGGTGATCCGGATGCCATCGGCACAGGGCGAAGCCTCCCGCCATCTGATGTCAAGGGCTCGCAGCGAAAACCATCACGTTGGACGGCTACGCGGCGCCTCACCGCGCGGTGCGCGGAATGAAGGCTGACGAGTCGCTGCCGGAGGTGACAACGTCGCGATCGTCGAAGTACTTGAACAACTTGATAGAGCAGGACCGTCGCAATATCAAGTCCAGGGCCAATGCTACTCGCCTTCAAACGTTTCAGGAATGCGGCCACTATGCCGGCATCGCAATGATGCGTCGCATTCGAAAAGGTCAGTTCGCTCTCACGACCGTTTTGCGCCCGCCGCCGAAATTTGCGCCAGAGCCCCTTTCTTCGGATCGCAGTTGAATGACTGCTTTGCGGAACCATAGGTCAATTGGCGTTATTGTCCAAAGCGGCCGCCCTATTGGTGTCAAATGCGCATCGCGGCGAGCAGTCAACATGACAAAACGGTAATTTTCCCGACACCCTTTCGACAGGGTCACCGCGGCAAGATCCCATGCAAGCATCACCCGGAACTTCTCTATGAGTGGATCGTCGCCGAGTACGAGGCCGGCTAGGACCGTTGCGGTTGCGACGATGAACGGCGTGAGGGCTTACGTCGTGACACCCGCCGTCATTCCTTTCGCGCGATGGATTCTGCGATGCCGCGGCGGTTGTCTACGCGCACGGTCATGATCTGAAGGACCCGCTGCTGTCACCTATCTACCGAGATATGCATGGCTCCGCCGGCGATCTTGACCACGGGGACACGGGACCTGCTGCTGAGCAACACGGTCCGTGTACACCGGAAGCCATTGATGTGGCTTCTTTACCTTTAGTGTTTCCAACCCACGTCTCAGAGTAGAGAAAAAATGCAACAACACACCATTGGAACGTCGAACCTTCGAATCGCACCCCTCGTCTTTGGCGGCAACGTCTTCGGCTGGACGGCCGATGAGCCAACGTCGTTTTCCATCCTCGACGCCTTCGTCGACCTTGGCTTGAACTTCGTTGATACCGCCGACAGCTACTCGCACTGGGCCGAGGGCAATCAGGGCGGCGAGTCCGAAACCATCATCGGCAAGTGGTTCAGCCAAAGCGGCAAGCGGGACAAGATCGTGCTCGCGACCAAGGTCGGCATGTGGAAGAAGCGGCCGGGGCTGTCAGCGGCCAACATCGAGGCAGCCGTCAACGAGTCGCTGCGCCGGTTGCAGACCGACTACATCGACGTCTATTTCTCCCACATCGACGACGACAAGACGCCGTTCGAAGAGACGCTCGGCGCATATCAGAGGCTGATCGAGGCGGGCAAAGTGCGCGTGATCGGAGCGTCGAACTTCAGCGGCGAGCGGCTCGAGGCAGCACTGAAGGTATCAAAGGAATCGGGGTTGCCGGCGTATCAGGTTCTTCAGCCGGAGTACAACCTTTACGATCGTAAGGGCTACGAAACCGATCTCGAGCCGGTCGTGCAGACCCATGAATTGGCGGTGGTTACTTTCTTCAGCCTGGCGAGCGGTTTCCTGAGCGGAAAATACAGTTCGAAGGCCGACGCGGCGAAGGGTGCGCGCAGCGCGCTTGTGGACAAGTATTTCAACGACCGCGGGTTGCGGATCGTCGATGCTCTTGTTGAAGTCGCGAAGCGCAACGACACGACACCTGCAACGGTGGCGCTCGCCTGGATCATCGCGCGGCCAAGCGTGACGGCGCCGATTGCCAGTGCGACGTCGGTGGAGCAACTGGAAGGGTTAGCTGCAGCAACTCGCTTGCAGCTTTCTTCCGAAGACATGAAGCTGCTTGACGAAGCCAGCGCACCGGCGCAATAACCGAGCAGGTACTGTCACCCATTGAACAACGCCGAAACTAGGGTTGCCCGCTGCGGCGTCAAACCGGCTTCCTTGAGCAGTATCGGCATCCAGTTGATCGACGCATAGAAAATCACGAGACCCATGAAATAGGCGAGCCAAAGCATGATGGAACCAACGACGAACGAGCGCGAAAGTACCACTCCGATGCCGCTTTGACGCGCCACGACCGGGGTATGCTCTGCGATGAAGAAGGAGCTAGGTGTAGTCGCGCTCGTCGCCACGCGGGCTAGCACCTTACGAATGCGGGCGACCGGCTTGTTTCTCGCTACCATAAAGCGCGCAGACTCCTGCAGTGCGAAAAAGAGCAACATCGACCAGCAGGAGCGGCGTTGTGCCGCCAAGAACCAGTACGCTTCGCCAGTCGAAATGAGGAATTAGCCACGCAGCAAGAAATCGCGTCATGCGCGACCATCAGTTGCTGCTTCGGCGCCTTGGCCAACGTCGCGATACCCGCCGGCACGATGGACGCATTGCCGTTGACCAGAGTGATGTCCGCTGGTGCTCGGACGGCTTCGAGTTCCGTTGTGACTACGGCTCGCCGTTGCGCGTGACGTTTGCGCTGGACTGCCGTGACCGGGAAGCTATCAGTCGGGCAGCGACTACTGGCGGCCATAGCGGCGACGTCGTGCGTGATGTGATGCTAGCAGCGGTCGAGCAACGCTTCGGCACGACACAGACTTGCGCACCCATCGAATGGCTGTCGGACAACGGTTCTGCCTACATCGACCATCGCACGCGCAGTTTTTGCTCGCGAGCTGGGTCTGGAGCCGTTGACTACACCCGTTCGCACAAAGCTGACGTGCCAACAGCGCGCTTGCATCTGGCCGGTGCCTTTGAACATTACAACGAACGCCACCCGCATAAGGCGCTGAAGTACCGTTCCCCCGAGAGTTCCGGCGAACCGCTGGATCATCAACTTAACGGTGTCCGAGCGTCCTGAGTTACGGGTCAACTCCATGCAGTTGCTCTCGCTGCGCAAAATGCCGCAAGAGTCAGGGCTACAGTGGAGAACATGTTTTGCAAAGGCCATTGCAGTCTTTTTCGGTTCATGTCTCGTCCTCGTTGATGGACAACAAAACAACCTCCGGACAGACAATTTTTTGCAACCTGTTTGCGTCGAGTCCCTGAACGTTGACTTTCGATTAGCTGTATATCGGGGTTTGCACAAGAACTTAAGCGAGTCCAAGCGTTGGGCTTGCCGGCGACCAACGCAATTGAGTTCGGACTGCAGTCACTCGGGATGCGTATGAACGTTGGAAAAGACCAACCAGCTGGGCATCTCCGCCGCGTCTGCTTGTGTATTCATCTAGACGACTTACTAGCGTCACCGCGTCGTCATGTTGCGTTCCTAGAATCCATCCGACGCTGCAGTTCTCAAGCGTGATAATGAGGACATCATGGAAGCAATTCACATCGAACGGCTGTGCAAAACGTTCAACAATGGTCGCAAGGCGCTCGACTCCATCGACCTGAAAGTGAGCGAGGGCGAAATGGTCGCGCTGATCGGTGCGTCCGGTTCGGGCAAGTCGACGCTGCTGCGGCAGATTGCAGGCTTCACAGCGTCCGACCCGGCACCGTCGCACGTGACGCTGCTCGGGCGGCCTATCCAGCAGAATGGCAAGGTAGCGCGCGAAGTCCGCAGAATCCGTCGCGATGTCGCTTTTGTATTCCAGCAATTCAACCTGGTCGGGCGTCTCACGGTCCGCACGAATGTGCTGATCGGCGCGTTGTCGCGCGTGTCATTGTGGCGGCGTTTGATTGGTCGGTTCCCGCGCGGCGAGCAGGAACTTGCGGCAGCCTCGCTCTCGGCCATGGGCATTGCCGACCATATCAATGAGCGCGCCAGCACGCTATCGGGCGGCCAGCAGCAGCGCGCTGCGCTTGCACGCGCGCTGGTCCAGCGGGCACGCATTGTCCTTGCCGATGAACCGATCGCATCGCTTGATCCCGAATCTTCACGACGCGTGATGGAACTGCTCCAGTCGCTGAACGAAGACCACGGCCTGACGGTGGTCGTGTCGCTCCATCAGATCGACATTGCGATGAAGTACTGTGCTAGAACGGTCGCGCTGCGTAACGGTTGTGTGGTGTACGACGGCCCTTCCGCGAGCCTTACACCGGCGTTGTTGCGCGAGCTTTATGGTGCGGCGGCCGAAGAATTACTGACCGATACCACTATCGACAGCGATGCCGATGCCGATACAGGCCCGGCCCAGCACGACCCGGTTCGCCAGAACGAACGCGCAGCAGTGCGTGTCGAAGCCGCATCGACTCGAGCAGCTGCATTCGCGTCGGTCGCGAGCTGGTGATCAGACAACGTTTTGTTCTCTTCTAAACCTGGACCCATTCGATGAAATCAGCCCGTTTCCTTCTGCCCGCCGCGGTGTTTGCTGCGTGCCTCGTATCGCAGGCAGCACTTGCTGAAACGATCAACTTCGGCATTATCTCGACCGATAGTTCCGCCGCGCTCAAACAGCGCTGGCAACCGCTGATCGACGACCTCAACAAGCAGACCGGCCTCGAAGTGAAGCCGTTCTTCGCGACGGACTATGCCGGCATCATCGAAGGTATGCGTTTCAATAAGGTTCAGATCGGCTACTTTGGCAATGCATCGGCCATTGAAGCAGTGGATCGTGGTAACGGCGAAGTGTTTGCGAAGGTGAAGTACAAAAGCGGTGAGGCGGGGTACTACTCGCTGCTAATCACGAACGTGAACAGCAAGTGGAAAACCGTTGACCAGGTGCTGAAAAATACCCACGACATCAACCTCGGTTTCGGCGATCCAAACTCGACGTCCGGCACGCTCGTGCCGTCGTATTACCTGTTCGCCAGGAACGGCATCTCGGTGCGCAGCGACTTCAAGAGCGTGCTGCCGTCGAGCCATGAAGCTAACATGCTGGCCGTCGTGAACAATCGCGTCGATGTTGCGACCAACAACACCGACATGGTGGAAACATTGCGGCAACAGCACCCCGAGTTGCTGCAGCGCGTGCGCATATTGTGGAAGTCGCCGCTGATTCCGTCGGATCCGATGGTATGGCGCCGTGACTTGCCGCAGGCCACGAAGGACAAGCTGCGCAATTTCTTCGATCACTACGCGCAGACCGATCCGCGCGAGAAAGCGATCGTGGAGGGCATCACGGGCTTGTCGGGCTTCACCGATTCCACCGATGCGCAGTTGGTTCCAATTCGCCAAATGGCCTTGTTCCAGAAGAAGCAACAGATCCAGAACGACGCCCATCTGTCCGATGACGACAAGAAAGCGCAGATTGCCGCGCTCGACCAGAAACTGGCGCAACTCGACAAGGTGGCGGCGAAGTGAAGCACGTAGTCGACGCTTACTCCTTCGATGGCGCCGGCGCACGCCTCGAGGCTATTAAGCACTGGACCCATCCACCCAAGCGCAGCTGGTTGTCGATGCTCGGCTGGGTCGCTTTCGTGGCCATCCTCGGGGTGTCATGGCGTAGCGCCGACATGCGTCCGCTCGATCTGTTCGCCGATCCGGGCAACATGGTGCAGTTCGGCAAGGACTTTTTCCCGCCGGATTTTCACGACTGGCGTACCTATGTTCACGAGATGATCGTGACGCTTGCGGTAGCGGTGTGGGGCACGGCGTTGTCGCTAGTTTTTGCGGTGCCGTGCGGGTTGTTATCGGCTTATAACATTGCGCCGGTGTGGGTCGTCCAGCCCGTGCGACGCTTGATGGACGCTTGCCGCGCGATCAACGAGATGGTCTTCGCGATGCTGTTTATCGTGGCCGTCGGGCTCGGGCCGTTCGCGGGTGTGCTCGCGCTTTGGGTGCACACCACCGGTGTGCTTGCCAAGCTTTTTGCCGAAGCTGTTGAAGCAATCGACGCGCGTCCGGCCGAGGGCGTGCGCGCCACCGGCGCAAGCAGTCTTGACGAAGTGCTTTACGGCGTGCTGCCGCAGGTCCTGCCGCTGTGGATATCGTTCGCGTTGTACCGGTTCGAATCGAACGTGCGCTCGGCGATGGTCGTTGGCATGGTTGGCGCAGGAGGCATTGGTGTGGTGCTGTACGAGTCGATCCGCTCGTTCAACTACGCACAGACTGCGGCTGTATTGCTGATGGTTATCGTGATCGTGAGTTTGATCGATCTTGGCTCTGCATGGCTGCGAGAGCGCGTGATCTAAGCTTGATGTTGCGAAGATATCGGCCGGTACGAAATTGGCACCGGCCGATATTTTTATCGAGCCGGGTTTAGCGGCTGATTGATCGCGGCGAGGAGTTGTTCCCCGGCATCGGCCAGCAGGCCTGAGTTATCGATAGTTATCACCTGCGCCTCTTGCGGCAAGACGAGCGCCGGACGCCGCGCGAGACGCGCCTCCATCTGTTGCGAGTCTTCACGGCCCCGCCGTTGCAGACGCGCTGCAAGTACGGTTGGGTTCGCGTGGATGTGGACGAACTGCGTGTGTGGATAACGTTCGAGCGCGGCAGGCGCGTGCTGACGCGAGCCGTTCACGACCACGGCCAAGCCACGCGCGAGCCACGCATCGATTTCCACGCCGATTCCATAGTGCAGTCCGAGGCTTTGCCAGTGCATCGAAAATACGCCACTTGCGAGGCGCGCAGCGAATTCATCGTGCGTGAGCGCAACGTGATTCTCGCCTACCGAAACGGACCGCGTGATGTATCGATGAGCGAACATCACCTGCGACCCAATGCGCTCGCGCACGAAGCAGAGCAGCGAATCCTTGCCTGCGCCCGATGGTCCCATCACGTAGATCAATCTGCCTCGATCGGCGTTCATGCGCTTTCTCCAGCATCGCCAAAAGGCAGACGCTGCCAAAGAGAGAAGGGCGCGGCGCGATCATGCTGAACGAAGAGTGCCGCGCCGTGAAAAGGCAGCGGACCAAGCGATTCGCTGCGCGCCTGCCAGAGCGTCCTGATTGCAGCGCGCAACGGCGCAGAATCGATGGAATCGGAAAGCGTCATGTGGAATCGGAATTCGTCGAGCACGTAGGGATAGCCCCATTCGTGCAGCAATGCGCGTTGCCGCGGGTTCAGAGTCGGCGCGAGCCGCCGCCCGGTGTCTTCGGACGATGGCCGGGCGCGCAGCGAGGCGAGGGCATGCAAGGCGTTTGCTGCGATGTCGCCGATGACTTCGTCGTGGTCCGGTTGCGCGGCTCGAAGTGCGACGAAACGGTCTAATTCCGCAGCCTGCATCGGGACATTGAATGGCGAAATTTTTTTCGCCCACGCTTTTGCAGCCGAGACGACATGTTCCCGCGTGCAACCCGCGGCGATATGAAACGGCGGTACCAGCGTGCCGTGCCACCCGTATCGGCGCGGTGCGACGGTCAGCGACGCGATTGGCTGTGCAAGCGCGGGAACAGGAGGTGGTTCCACGGACTCGCCAGATTCTGCGTCCCGGCCAAGCCATTCGCTGCCTGCCTGCCACCATGCGGACGACAAGGGCGGCGCATAGTAAAGCGCGATGCGCGCGTCGTGCGTCCACGCGCTCATACACCATCCTCCACCAGCAGTTGCACGCGGTCCGCCGCGAAATGGGTGATGCCGTATTTGATGGGCACGCCAGCTTCATCCACATCGACGCTTTCGACCCACATGACAGGCTGCTGACGATTGATCTGCAAACGCCGCGCGACCTCGGAGCTTGGCAAAACGCAGCCAATACGGCTCCATTTGCGCGTGTAATCGGTTACGCCGAATTCGGCTAGCGCCGCGCTAACGCCAGGCTTGCCCGCGAGCACCGCGGGAAAATCGGCGAAACGCATTGCGGGGTACCAGCTTCGCGCGTAGGTCAGCGGTACGTCATCGGAGTCATGGCGCGTCTCGATCTCGTAGACGAGTGTGCCCGCACGAATGCCGAGCGCCCTGGCGGCGACCGGATCGGCTTTGACCTTCCCGCTCGACAACACCACGCCCGCCGATGGCTGATTGTGGCGGCGCAGGTTTTCTGTAAAACGCGTGCGCCGTCCAATCTGGTAATCGATCGCGCCAGGCTGCACGAACGTGCCACGTCCTTGCTCTACGCTAACCAGCCCCGTCGCTGCAAGGCGCAGCATCGCGCGGCGCACGGTATGGCGGTTGACGTCGAAGCGCCGCGCGAGTTCTGCCTCGCTCGGCAACCGGCCTTCCTCGCCAAAGCTCTTCGCTGTAATTTCTGCCGAAAGGATCTGTTCGATTTGGCGCCATACGGCTACGCCCGCGCCGCGCTCCACTGCAAGCGCGGCCGCGCCCGTTTCGTTGGATGTCATGGTGGTGTCATTCCTGTCGGATTGAATATCGTCACTTGCATTGTAGTGTGCGGCCGATGATGGAAATGTGAAAGCGGGACACGAGGATACTGCTTGTGTCTACATGAACAGACGTCTAGACGACCAGACGACTAATTCAATGCGGCATGCAAATTACGGCACCATCAAAACACGAGGTTGACGATGAACATTTCTGCGCGGCCGTCCGAGTTGGCGCGGCAAGCCACCCGGCGCGAATGGCTCGCGATCCTGGCGCGTACGCCGCTCGCCCGAATGAACGAAGCAATGAACTCGGCGCTCGGCGCAGACGGTCCACCGCATTTCGACTGGCTGCGTGCGCCGGATATCGGCCTCGCGATGGTGCGCGGACGCGTCGGTGGCTCGGGCGACGCATTCAATCTCGGCGAAGCGACCGTCACGCGCGCAACGCTGCGCGTCCGGTCCGATGACGGGCGCGCAACGGTCGGCATGGCGGTTCATATGGGACGCGACAAGGAGCGGGCAACGCTTGCGGCGTTAGCTGATGCGCTGCTGCAAATGCCGGCGTTCGAAGCGCGCATGCAGCAGCACGTGATTGCACCGCTGGCTGCACGCATTGCCGAAACCCGACAGCAAAAACAGGCACGTGCGGCGGCTACGAAAGTTGAATTCTTCACGATGGTGAGAGGTGAATGATGCAAAGCAATAATCCATGGCCGGGCGCGCGGGACGCGAGCGCGGGCATCGACCTGTCGACGCTTACGCCCGGTTTCGCCGACACCGTCCATGATTCGCAGGGTGTATTTCGCTCGCTGCTGGATGCATTGTCCCGGCCCGGCAAGATTGTCTCCATTGACGCAGTGATGCCGACCCTTACGAACCAGAAGCAAGAGAAACATGTGCCGCTCGCGGCCTACGCCGCACTGCTCGCGCTCGCCGACTATTCGACGCCGGTGCTACTGCAGCATGAACATCGTTCATTGAGCGACGCGCTGCGCTTCCATACCGGCGCCCCGGTGACGCGTGAGTGTTCGGAAGCCGTATTCGCCTATCTCG
Source organism: Paraburkholderia kirstenboschensis (assembly GCF_904848585.1). Classification (GTDB taxonomy): domain Bacteria; phylum Pseudomonadota; class Gammaproteobacteria; order Burkholderiales; family Burkholderiaceae; genus Paraburkholderia; species Paraburkholderia kirstenboschensis. The sequence goes on along the minus strand of NZ_CAJHCR010000018.1, from coordinate 53,847 downwards.
ACGACGCCTTTTCGATGCCATCAATCGATGACTTTTCGCTTGGCGAACCCGAGACGCCGGAAACGGCCGCGATGTTGTTCATCCGGGTGAACTCGCTGACAAGCGGCGCGCCGACGACGTGGCGCGGCCCCGGAATCCGTGAGTCGCAAACGGTTTGCGTGGAAGGCGTTCCGGCCTCGTTCTGGGACAAGCGGGCGCAACTTGCGAGCGACTTTCCTTGCGGTGTCGATTGCTACTTCGTGCATGGTGGCTCGGTGATCGGCCTGCCCCGCACAACACGCGTGGAGGTGGCCTGATGTACGTCGCAGTCAAAGGTGGCGAACGTGCGATCGAACGCTCATGGGATCTGCTCGCGGACAAACGCCGTGGCGATCAGGCGTTGCCAGAACTCAGCGTCAGCCAGATTCGCGAGCAACTCCGGCTTGCCGTCGCGCGTGTGATGACGGAGGGATCGGTCTACGACGAAGAACTCGCCGCCCTCGCGATCAAACAGGCGGCGGGCGATCTGGTCGAGGCGATTTTTTTGCTGCGCGCTTACCGGACGACGTTGCCGCGATTCGGCTATACGCTACCGATCGATACAGAAGAGATGTGCGTCGAGCGGCGGATCTCGGCGGCATTCAAGGACATCCCCGGTGGTCAGATCCTGGGTGGAACCTACGATTACACACAGCGACTTCTGAATTTCAAATTGCTTGCCGAAGGTGCCGCGTCCGATAACGAAAAGAACATCGATGAGCCGTCATGGAAGCAAGACCCTATGCCGCGCGTGCTGGCCATGCTCGACAAGGAAGGCCTGATTGAGCAGGAAAGGGCGCATGCTGATGCGCCCGAACCAGGCGATATCACTCGCGAACCGCTGACGTTTCCCGCCGATCGTACCGTTCGCCTGCAGAACCTCGCACGCGCCGACGAAGGTTTCCTGCTTGCGTTGGGCTATGCAACGCAGCGCGGCTATTCGCACACGCATCCGTTCGCGGGCGAGATTCGCAACGGCGAAGTCGCGGTCGAAATGGACATAGAAGAATTGGGATTCTCGATTGAGATCGGCGACATGGAAGTCACCGAATGTCAGATGATCAATCAGTTCGCCGGCAGCGGCGACGTGCCTCCGACTTTTACACAAGGTTACGGACTCGCGTTCGGACACTCGGAGCGCAAGGCGATGGCGATGGCACTCGTCGACCGCTCGCTGCGCGCGCCCGATATTGGAGAGACGGTTGCGTCGCCGACCCAGGACGCCGAGTTCGTCCTGTCCCACAGCGACAACGTGGAAGCATCGGGCTTCGTGCAACATCTGAAATTGCCGCACTACGTAGACTTTCAGTCGGAGCTCGAGTTGCTGCGGCGGCTGCGCGCGGGGCGGGAAAAAGAGCAGTTGGAGAACGCAGCATGAACGCGCGTACGCAGGAAAGCGCGATTGCGCAAGGCTACAACTTCGCTTACCTCGATGAGCAAACCAAGCGCATGATCCGTCGTGCGTTGCTGAAAGCCGTTGCAATTCCAGGTCATCAGGTACCGTTCGCATCGCGAGAAATGCCGTTGCCTTACGGTTGGGGAACGGGAGGGTTGCAGGTGACCTCGGCGATCATTGGGCGTAGCGATACGCTGAAGGTCATCGACCAGGGCTCCGACGAGACGACCAACGCCGTCAACATCCGGCGTTTTTTCGCGCGCACGGCCGCCATTGCAACCACCATGCGAACCGTGGACGCATCGATCATTCAGACGCGTCACCGGATTCCGGAAACGCCGCTGACGGATGCGCAGATCATCGTGTATCAGGTTCCGATGCCTGAGCCGCTATACCGGCTCGAACCGCGCGTGACCGAATGCCGCAAGCTTCACTCGCTGGCCGACTACGGGCTGATCAATGTGAAGTACTACGAGGACATCGTGCAGCATGGCAGCATCGCAACAACCTACGACTACCCTGTCTTGGTGAACGACCGCTATCTCTCGTCGCCTTCGCCAATCCCCAAGTTCGACAATCCAAAGATGCACATGAACCCCGCGTTGCAGCTATTCGGCGCGGGTCGCGAGCGGCGCATCTACGCCATTCCGCCTTACACAAAGGTCAAGAGCCTTGATTTCGAGGATCATCCGTTCAGCATCCAGCGATGGGAACACAAGTGTGCGCTGTGTGGATCGCGTGAAAGTTTCCTGGACGAGATGATCGTGGATGACGAAGGCAAACGCATGTTCGTCTGTTCGGATACTGACTACTGTCTGGAATACCGCGGCGCTAATGGTCGGGAGGACGTATGAATACTTCAACGTCAATGGTCCCGCTGCTCAGCGCGCGAGGACTCACCAAACGTTACAACGGAAGAGGCGGATGCACCGATGTGGACATTGACATCTACCCGGGCGAAGTGTTGTGCATTGTCGGAGAATCGGGATCGGGGAAATCGACCTTGCTGAACGCGCTCGCGTTGCGCACGCCCGCAGACGACGGCACGTTGACGTACCGTACGGCTGAACATGAAGTGCTGGACCTGTTCAGGCTGCCCATGCCGCGGCGGCGCATGCTTGCTCGTACCGACTGGGGCTTTGTGCATCAGAATGCCCGCGATGGTTTGCGTCATGGTGTGTCGGCGGGAGCGAACATTGGCGAACCTTTGATGGCGAACGGCGCGCGACATTACGGCAAGCTTCGCGATATAGCGTCCGACTGGATGAGCCAGGTCGAACTGGACGCCTCGCGTATCGACGAGTTGCCGTCCGCGTTCTCGGGCGGCATGCAGCAGCGGCTGCAAATTGCGCGCAATCTGGTAACGAAGCCACGCCTCGTGTTCATGGATGAACCAACGGCCGGGCTCGATGTATCCGTGCAGGCGCGCTTGCTGGATCTACTTCGCACATTGACGGGAAAACTGCACCTCGCAGCGCTGATCGTGACGCACGATCTTGGCGTGGCTCGTCTGCTTGCCCATCGCCTGATGGTGATGAAGGATGGGCGCGTGGTGGAGAGCGGACTGACGGACCAGGTGCTGGACGATCCGCAACATTTTTATACGCAGACGCTGGTTGCGTCCGTGCTGCCAGTCTGAGAGCCTGAAATGAATGCCAATATATTCAATGAACTTGCCGACGCCGCTGCCTTTGCCGAACGAAAAACGTTGATGCTGCGCGCACGCGGCGTAGAAAAGACCTTCACGTTGCACCAGCAGGGCGGGGTGAGCATTGCGGCGCTGAGCGGCGTATCGCTCGATGTGGAGCGCGGCGAATGCGTGGTGTTGTCGGGACCCTCGGGGGTCGGCAAGAGCACCTTGCTGCGTTGCATGTATGGCAACTATTTGCTGACACGCGGCGCGGTTACGGTTCGCGATGAGAGCAGCGCTTGCGGGTTTCTATCTCTTTCGGACGCGCACCCGCACGACGTGATCCGCCTGCGCCGCACGACCATGGGTTACGTCAGCCAGTTCCTGCGCGCCATTCCGCGAGTTTCATCAATCGATCTCGTCAGCGAACCGCTCGTGTCGCGTGGCATGAATGAAGATGAAGCGCGCGAACGCGCCGGTGTCTTGCTTGAGCGCCTGAATGTGGTGCGTCGATTGTGGACGCTCGCACCGGCCACGTTTTCGGGTGGTGAGCAACAACGTATCAACATCGCCCGTGGGCTGATCGCCGGGCAGCCTCTTTTGCTACTCGACGAACCAACGGCATCGCTCGATGCTGAGAACCGGCAAGTGGTTGCCGATCTCATCGTCGAAGCGCGCCAGCGTGGCGCGGCGATCGTCGGTATTTTCCACGACGACGATACGCGTGAACGCGTCGCTACTCGTTTGGTTCAACTCAATGCTCCCGCCTCGCAGGCGGCCACGACTACGAAGAACTTACAAAAATGCTGATCAAGAATGCGCGAATCGTCACTCGGGACGAAGAGTTCGTAGGGGTTGTACGCGTCGTCAATGGACGCATTTCAGACGTCGCGCCGGGTACGACTTCAGCCAGCGACGCAGAAGACTGGGGCGGCGATTACCTGCTGCCTGGTCTCGTGGAACTGCACACGGATAACATCGAAAAACATATCGCGCCGCGCCCCGGCGTGCTGTGGAATTCCGATGCTGCGATTGTGGTGCATGACGCGCAAGTGGCGAGCGCGGGGATTACGACTGTTTTCGATGCGTTGGGTATCGGCTCGCGCGGCGGCGTGGGTGTGCGCGGCAAGGAGCTCCAGACCAACAACGCGCACGCCATCGAACGCCTCGCGGGGCAGGGCGTGCTGCGCGTGGATCACTTCCTGCATCTGCGCTGCGAGATCGCGGCCGCCGACGTGCTCGAAGTTTTCGATGGCCTGGTTTCACACCGTCTGCTGCGGCTCGTTTCGGTGATGGACCATACGCCGGGCCAACGTCAATGGCACGACCCGGTGCAATGGCGCAAGTACCAGGAACGTCACGGCAAATGGACCGATGAGCAGGCGGACACCGTGCTGAACGAACTGACCGACGACCAGCAGCGTTACGCGCGGCTTCATCGAGCGGAGATTGTCGCCCGCTGCAAATCGCGTGGCCTGCCGCTCGCAAGTCACGACGATACATCTGTCGAACATGTTCTCGAAGCAGCGGAAAACGGCATTGTGCTCGCTGAATTCCCGACCACGCTCGTCGCGGCGAAGGCAGCGCGCGAGCGCGGAATTTCGACCATTATGGGTGCACCGAACATCGTGCGCGGCGGATCGCACTCGGGCAACGTCTCCGCGTTGGAGATGGCGAAGTCGGGGCTGCTCGACATTTTGTCTTCGGACTACGTACCGTCGAGTTTGCTGACGGCCACCTTCGATCTGGTCGACAAAGCAGGCTGGTCCCTGCCGCAAGCAATGCGCACGGTTTCATCGACGCCGGCCAATGCGGCGGGCATGACGGATCGTGGCGCCATCGCGGTCGGGTTGAGAGCCGACTTTGCACGAGTCGCAATGTCAGATCGGCTGCCTATTCCGCGCGCGACCTTCGTGGAGGGAAACCGCGTCGCGTAGTCAAGCAGGAACAAACCGTGGAAGGTGGTTCTTGACTTCCGTTCCCAAACCTTCTCCTCGGTGCAGACATCACAGACAGCGGTAGCGCGAAGAATTGTTGTCACCGGCCAATGCCCGCAGGGGCAGGCTGGAAGCTCCGAGTTGACGACCTTACTTCATTCGGCAGCGAAGTAAGGTCGTCAACTCGCACGTGCCAAGTAAATTGGTCAATTCGCGTTCGGCCTCGACCATGAAATCCTCGAGCGGGTGACGCCGCACTATTGACGGTCTGCGACGCTTCCACCTGTCTCAGCCAGAATCCCGTGGACTGACGAGTGGTTACGATCAAAAAGCTGGGCGATCTTCTGCAGAGAATGCCCTTGCGCCAACGCTCCCACATCAGTGCTTTCTGCTTCTCGCTGTAAATCCGGCGTCGCTGTTTCATCTGCGACACTCCCACTGCTTGCGCAGCTTCTAGATGCTATGGAAGGGCCGCGGAATTAAGCTCCTGGAGTAGAACGAGGATTCCGACACCCGTTTTTCGAAAGGAGTACGCAAATGGATGCGCCTGACACAGCCCTTCAGGGGCGGGATACGACGATCACCGCTTGCCTGTGTGTCGCCTTCGAATTAGGTGAGAAGAGGTTCCAGCGCTCTGCACATGTGGTATAGGGTGACCGGCCTGATGCCGACACGGATAGAAGTTAGAGGGGGCAAACGCCCGCAGATCAAACACTCCGACCTCGATCCTGTTGAAGTGCCGACTTATACAAAGGAGTCACAAATGAAATGTGGCATCCTCGCAGCACCCTTAAATGGAGACAACTGATCCACGGAAAACAGACCACCCACGGGCTTGACTTCCAATGTCCATAGAAGTGTGTTGCATCCACCGGTTGAATCCGCCGCTGAAAGCGGCCGTAGCGGGAGGCCGCCCCCTGAAGATTTAGCTTTTATGTCAATGATGCGCCGGCAGGGTGTGGCGGATGGCTGTCACCGGACCCATGGCGGCCATCCGGGTCGCCCCACCGGCAAAGATACGTTCTGAAGCGAACGTCTGCTCGCTCACATTGATTGGCACTCCTGGTCTCAAACGGTCTACGCCACGAACGTTGTTCAGGAGGTTATCGCTTTTTCATGCCGCCGCTGCGGGAGTTGCTCCGCTCTCACCGGCCTCTGATAAAGATACCCTTGTGCGAATGGCACTCCCGCTGCGAGCAACGCGGCGTGCTGGGATTCCGTCTCGACGCCCTCCGCAATGACCTGTAACCCGTAGTGCTTCGCAACAGAAACCATAGCCGCAATAAGATCGGCGCCGCCGGTGTCGACCTGGTTTACGAACTGCCGGTCAATCTTCACATAGTCGAACTCGAAGCGGCCGAGCAGATCCAGGTTGCTGTGCTGGGTGCCAAAATCGTCGATCGCAAACCTGACTCCTCTGGCCTTCAGTGCGTTGAAGATCGCTGCCATGCGCGTGCTACCCGCAAGCAGAAACCGTTCGGTCAGCTCGAGAACGAGACTGACGCCCGCTGGCAGCACGACGATCAAATCTTCGACCTGTGCGACGAAGCCCCTGCGTTCCAGGTCGCCCGGCGCGACATTGACCGCAATTCGTAGCGGGACTGCGGGTCGTCGCTGGCTCATCTCGGCAACTGCCATCCTCATCACGAACTGCGTCACCGGCCCCAGCATTTCGCTAGACTCCACTTCCTCCATAAATGAGGCCGGACTTATTGCGCCCCATTTGGGGTGTTGCCACCTCAGCAACGCCTCGACGCCAACCAGTTCGCGACTGGCAGTGTCGACAATCGGCTGGTAGACGACATGGAACTCGTTGCGACTAAGTGCCCGACGCACTGCGTTCAGCAACAGTCGCCGCGGTGCAAAAGTGAGCAGGTAGGCCGCTGCGATCAGGCAGTCAAGCAACAGTCCGGCCGCCAGGCCCGCGATTCTGTACTTCCAGTACATGCCCGAAATGACCCCCCCGGAGGACGACACCAGGATGGCAAACGGCCATTTATGCGACGCGACGCGGGTCGCATAAATGGCCTTGGGTCCGGGCGCTGGCACGAACGCCCCATGGGCATCAATTCGCCCCGTATCCATGACCGATATGGACGCAGTCTGCGCGCCATACCGGACACCGTGCGCGAGCGCATCCATGAGGTAATCCCCTTCAACGATCGACAACACCCCCGTGTGGGGGGCGGTCCGGTTGAATATCACGAGCACCGGCACACCCGGCTGGTACGGTGTCTCGGCGAGAAGACCGATGCTGTCGCCACGGCCCGCCGAGAGCGGATATTCCGACAGGGGAAGATCGATGGGTCCGAGCGCGGAAGAGCAGTAAAGCCGGTCGCCGGACACCAGCGCGACGGCGCGGACATACCGCAGATAGGTTTCCAGCTCGGCCAGCGACGCCCCGACCTGGCTGCAAGGTCTGCCAGCGAGCGCCGCAAGGTCATCCCGGCGTCGTGAACTGACGTCGTCCAGAATCCGGTCAACCGATTCAACCAGATCGTCACCGATCAGTTGCTCATGATCGGCTACCCTGATCTTCGCCTGATATTCGCTGAACAGGATCGCAACGAGCATGACCGCCGCGCCGCAGACGATGCACAGGAACAGCGGCAGGCGCGCTGAGCTTCGACGAAGCTGGTCAGGCATATGCCTCACCCGGCTTGTCGCCCAGCGCTATCTCGCCTGACTCCGCCAGCCGTCGCGCTACCTGCATGATTGCGCGCTGTTGCATTTCGACCTCGGAGAGGCGCACGGGTCCGCGCGTTTCCAGGTCTTCGGCAAACAGGGCCGCCGCGCGTTGTGACATGTTCAGCATGAATTTCTCAACCAGCTCCTGGGGGCCAATCTTCAGTGCGACGATGAGCGCCTGCAGGTCGATGTCGCTCAGCAGCCGCCGGACTGAGCTGTCATGTAGCGTGAGCAGCTTTTCGAAGTTGAACATCTCATCGACGATCTGTTGCGCCAGCTGGTCGTCGTAATCGCGGACGCTTCCAATCACCGAGTCTTCCTGCTGGCTCGACAGATCATTGATGATTTCGGCAGCGACCCGAGGCCCACCCAACCCGCGACGTTGGGCGGTGACGCCGCCCGCAAGGAGTTCGTTCAGTGATTCGTCGAGTTCCCGCAATGCGGCAGGATGGATGCCGTCCAGCGTGGCTATCCGCAGGAGCGCATCGTTGCGGGTGCGTTCAGCGAAGCAGGCCAGAACCCGGGAGGCGTGCTGGGGCTCGAGATGCACGAGCACTGTCGCAATAATCTGCGGGTGCTCGTTCCTGATCAGTTCCGCGACGGCGGGCGGGTCCATCCACTTCAGCCCTTCAATACCGCTAATATCGCCGCCCACTAAGATGCGGTCGAGAACCGCACCGGCCCTGTCTTCCCCCAGTGAGCGGTTGAGCACCGAACGGATGTACTGGTCCGCGTCCAGCGAGAGCGTGGTGTGAGTTTGCGCCTGTGCGATGAAGTCGCAGACCGCATCATCGACGTCACTGTGGGCGACGTTCTTCAGCGCTGCCATCGCCGAGCTGATCTTCCGTACCTCACGCGGGTCGAAATGGCGGAAGGCCTCGGCTGCCTCATCGGGACCGAGCGCCATCAGCAGCATGGCAGCCTTGACGACGCCGTTCCCGCTCATCGAGCGTGCCCCGTCCGCCGAAAGCGCAAGACAAAACTCCGGGCATGCAGCCGGGTCACGCCGATACCAAATCGGTCGTCTGCAAAGACGGGCTGGCTACCAGAACTGCATGTATCAGTCACTCAGTGACTCGCCCTGGCAGGTAACGCCCGCACAGACGTACGCGTAGGCATCGCGCCCGAGCCGCCCCACTTCACGCCAGATGGCTGGCGGGCACCGCTGCCCGGTCGTGTAGAGTTCGATGATGTCCTCACACATTGTGATCAACTGGCCGAGTGCGGCATGGCCGTCATTGGCCCCTGTGCCTTCATTTGTACCGACGGCGGTCCTCGCGGCCTGCGTTTGCTGAACCAGCGCCCGCCATTGCGAACTGGGCACCTCAAGCCCATAACCCCCGAGCTGCGCAGCGGCACTTGAGAGAATGTAGAGGTCCGCCAGCAGCCGCGCGTGGTCGGGCTGCATTGCGACGCGGGCGTCATCCTTGTCCGGCTGCGCGCGTTTCATTCCCGGGCCTCCATCAGCCTCGCCGCGAGCTACAAGGGGCGCGGTGCCCGCATTGGATGAAGCGGCTACGCACGGGGTTGCGGAAGGGAAGGCAGACAGGACATCTGTCGTCCGCATGCGGATCGTCATCTTTGGGTTACGCTCGGCCTCTGCTGCGTACGCGTCATCGCGATCGGCGCTCGCATCAGTGTTCAAACACTGATGCAGGCGGTTCAATTGAGATGAACACAGCCTTCCTCCATGACATGTCCAAGCAGGTCATGTAACGCGTGCAGTCGCAGCCGGTCCCGAGCTGTTATGTCGGTACGTCCCAGCAGACGCTCGACTTCCGATCTCCAGTATTCGCGGCGGATCAGTACCGGGCGGTGGACAAGCGTGTTGACCGCTCTTTCGAGTTCCCCGATGTCGCTCCGGCCGTAGTCCATTGGCTTTTTCTGCATGGCATGTGCCCCTGGTTTGCCTATCACGCGGGTGGTGACCTGACGCGGTCAGCCGCCTCCCACGTCCTCGCTATCGCGCCGTGCGTTGGGGAACGAAGCTACGACAAGGACGCCTGGGACCGACTTACCAGCCGTCCACAACAGCCCGCAAACGTTAGCGCTTTTGCGCGCTTAGCGCGATTAACGGAAGGCCGTCTACAACCTTGATAGGTGTTAACGCTTAATCCGTCCCAAACCGTGACGAGGAATTTCTTTAATCGTATACGGAAAAGCTGATGTGAACCTTAACAGCGCCGCCCTCGCGACGCACCCTCACGGGGCGGCCGTTGCGGAAGGTCAAACGGTTCGAGCGCTGTAACTTGTCCTTTTTTGTGTGGTTCACGTGCTTGGGATTGGGATTGGATGACTGCGTGCGCCGGCAAACTTGAGAGAGTATGAGGTAGCACAGATGTGACACATGAGAGGTCTCTATGTCTACCACCACCCTCCGCCTTCCGCCGGAACTCCGCGATCGGATCTGGACACTTGCAGAAGAATCGGGAAGTACAGGCCACAGCTTCATGCTGGAGGCGATTGCCGAGAGGGTCACCAGCGAAGAACTGCGTCGCGAATTCCTGACTGAAGGTAACGAGCGCCAGGCAACCATGCTGGAGAACGGCCTCGGGATTGAGTGGGCCGACATGCGCGACTATCTGGGCCAGCGGGCCGAAGGGCGAGATCCGGGAGCACCGAAGGCCAAGCGATGGCGCGAATAACTCTGGCGCCTGAATTACGCGATGATTTTGGCCGGATCTTTGACTTCCTGTTTGAACATAACCCGGCGAGCGCCGCAAAACACATTGACGATATCGTTCGCGCGTTAGACCTCCTTCAGACGAGCCCTCAAATTGGACGGCCTGTTAGTGGTCCCGGCGCAATGCGCGAGCTGGTCATTTCCAATGGAGCGCATGGCTATCTCGCGCTGTATTGTTTTGCGGCTGAGCTGGACGTTGTGCTGGTGGCCGCCATTTGCAGCCAGAAGGAGTTGCGGTATCGGCGTCGCAGCAATTGACCGACCGTTAGATGTGGCTGTCTGTTTGGGGTGGCCACCGGTTCGTTCAATTTGACATAATCGAATCAAAGTTTACTTCGCAACCCTATGCGTATTAAGACGAATAGGTTATCAAATTGTGCAGCAAGCTGCTGCACAAATTCCGCATTCGACCGCGCCTCCAAGTTGCGCGGTGACGATCTGCGCATGGCGGGGAAGGCTGATCGACAACGCAGCCCGTATCAGCTGCCTGTCGACGATGTTGCGGTCGATCTTCCAGTACAGCGCGATTAGTTTGTGAGTATCGGCACTGCCGGTTAGATACAATGGCCGGGCACAATGGGGCGGTCAAAGGTGAGAAGTGCGTGAAGGCTCCTCACGGGCCTGATGCCGTGCAGAGGCTGTCAAGGAGTCTCATCGTCGTTGCTCTCCAGCCAAGTCGGAATATCACGCTTGCCGTTGAGCACGCGCCAAACTTCCACATGAGCCTCGCGCTCAATATAGAAGATCAGGTGCGGATAGCGATCAAGCCGCCACGACCGCAGGCCTAGGATATCCAGCTCGTACGCGTAACGGGGAGACCCGATGTTCGGGCGCTTGGAGAGGCGCTCGTATGCCTTCTCGATCTCCGTGATGAATCCGAGCGCGGCCTGCTCCGACCCTTCGTCTACGACGTAGTGCGTCACCTCGTCCTCTACGTCCTGCCTGGCCAGCCTTGTCGGTATGACGGGCTTAGCCGTCATTTGCGAGAAGTACGCACGCGAGCGCGCAGCGATTCGAAGTAGTCGGCGTCAACAGTGGCGGCGAGGCCGGACGTCGCGCCCTGCACGATTATTGCGCGCAGACGCTTGCGACCCTGATCTTTTCGGATCAGTTCGCGAACGTACTCGCTACTCGTGCCGTAGCCGCCCTCGCCAACCTGTTCGTCGACGTAGTCCTTCAGCGAATCCGGTAGGGAAATGTTCATGGTGGTCATGAAACCACTCTAGCACGCTTTGGCAAATTTTGCCAAAGTGGTGCGGCGTTATGAGGCGGCCGGCGTGTCGGGACTGCTACGCTCGCTTTCCGGCGCATAGACTATGGATGGTGGTCGGAGTCAGGTGGACAAAGGGCCGGATATGCCGCCGTGCGTGCGGCGTTCGACCGCACGCTCCGGCACTTCATGACCTCTTTATTTGACATGAAAGAAATGAACAACAGTTATAAGCCGTACTTATTATTTTGCGCGAGTTTGCAAAATAAGGGAGGGCGTTTCCTAGCGTTGGCCCGCAGGGCACCCGGAGGGCTCGCACCCACGTTCCGGAAACGGCGTCCGGGCATCGGGCGCGGTCCCCGATACCTAGCGATTGAGAAAGTGTCTGGCATTTCGGCTAGCGCAATTGGCGGCACTTTCCAAGCTCGACGAGAGGGGCAGCATCTGACGGTCGTCGCATGCTGCCGATCATAATGTTTCCAGGTTCCCGCTCCGTCGTCTTCAAATCAAGGCGGTCGTTCGCGTTGAGCATCGAACCGGGACAAATCGAGACACAGAGCGAGGTCTGATATGCAATTGCTCACGGTAACAGTCGTCAACCCGGAGCGACAAACTTCATCCTGGGCCAAACTCGCTTCATCTAGTCTGTCGAGGATCCTCACGAGGCGACGGTCAGTAACGTCCAAGGTATCAAGTTTGGTTTGGCCTTTTGCAAGGCATCACGCAAGCGCCTCGTGCGCCGGTCCGGCACCGATTCCACCTATCGGGCTGGCGTGCGAGAAGGGCATGACCATCGCTGCCGGCCACAGCTCCGCGATTTTTCTGGGCGATGGTTTTTCCCCGGTCAATGTTCTCAACGCCATCAAGGCGGTGTCGGAGGTGTGCCGAATTTTTGCGCGACGGCGCATCCCACCCAGATCCTGATTGCGGAAACGCATCAGTGGCGCGATATCCTGGGAGTGGTGGAGGGTTCCCGCCGGTTGGCATGGAAAATGAGGAAAACGTTCAATGGCGCAAAGATCTGTTGCGCGCCATCGGTTACGATGGCTTAACAGGGCTGTATCCGCTCTGCACGCGTAAACGTCTTTTTGCATTCAGGTCACTTCTGATCGCCGCCGGAACGGCCGGCGTCGAGTGCTTCGAGCAATGGCCGCAGGGTATCCAGTTCTGCTCCGAAGCCGCTCCAGTCTCCTGCCTTCAGTCGCTCAATGGCGCGGTCATAATGTGCTAGCGCCTCGCGTGCGCGCGCGTTCGCTGTGCCCCTCGCTGGCGTTGCCGTTTGCGAGGTCTTCTTGAAAAGCGCCGCCAGAGCTTCACCCAGGCTGTCTTCCATCACCACACGGTCACCGTAGGCGGCGATCACCCGCTTCAATTCAGGTAACTGCCCGGACGCCGCGCGCAAATAGAGTGGAGAAACGTGGAGGATCGAGTTCTCGATTGGCACGACCACAAGATGACCGCGAATCACGCGTGAGCCCATCTGGTTCCACAGTGAGATCTGCTGCGAGATCTCGGTGTTTTGCTGAATACGCGCTTCGATCTGAAACGGCCCATAGACCAGCTTGTCCTTGGGGAACGTATAGACGATGAGTCTGCCATATCCGGACGGATCGCAGCGCGCCGCCAGCCATGCAATCATGTTCTCCCGCTGGCTCGGCACCATCGGCAGCATGAGGATAAACTCGGCGCGTGCGTCGCCGGGGAGTCGCATGATCGTGTAGTAAGGCGGCATGGTGCTGGCGGCGCTTCCGCCATCCATTCCGACCAGCTCCCGGGGAAACTGCCACAGATCCTCGCGATTGTAGAAGACCTCCGGCGCATCCATATGATAAGCGCGGTAGACCTGTGCCTGGATCAGGAACAGGTCTTCGGGGTAGCGGATATGCTGCCGAAGCTCCAGTGGCATCGCGTCCAAGGGCTTGAACAAGCCGGGGAAGATGCGCTCGTACGTGCGCAGGAGCGGATCGGCGGGATCGCTGACGTAGAAATCGACCGTGCCGTTGTACGCGTCGACCACGACCTTGACCGCGTTGCGGATGTAATTGGCGCCGTCGCCGAAACCTGGCCGGGAGTAAGGAAACCACTGGCTGACGGTGTAGGTGTCCTGTAGCCAGAAGAGGCGCCCATTGCTTGCGACAACATAGGGGTCGTGATCAAGACTCAGGAACGGCGCGATCGTACGCACGCGGTCCTGAATGTTGCGGTGAAGCAGGATCCGGCTCTGGTGTGTGATATAGCCGCTCAACAGGATGTTGGGGTCGTCGAGCTGCCAGGCGAAGAGACCACGGCGTGCCACGCTGCCGATGGTGACGCCGTCGCGCCCGTTATACGTGGTGTATGCATTGTCCGCCCCTTTTGGATAGTCGAATTCAGCTACATTGCCCGTCACGATGACGTAATACTGCCGGCCTGCACTGAAATAGAGACGTGGTTCGCGAAGGGTCGGGCCGCCCTGGGAGACGGGCGGAATATCCCGCAGATAAAAGGAGGGCAAGCCCTCAGTGGATTTCTCGGTGACCGGAGACATCACAACGCCGATGCCGTGAGTGAAGATAAGATGCTGGTTCACCCAGGTTTGGGCGTTCGGCGGAAGCATCGCCGGTTCCAGTTCGCGCGCCGACAGCATCACCTGCCTGTAACCGGTGTCAAGCTGGTAGCGGTCGATGTCCACCGAGAGAAATTTGTAGTAAGTCCTGATCTCCTGCAATTGTGCGTAGGTGTCCATCAGCGGCTGCACATCCCATAGCCGGATGTTGTCGATGGTCGCGCGATTGGTCTGCAGCGAGTCGAGAGTCAGTTCCTGCCCGGCCTCGAACGGTTGGACCGCAATCTGCGCGAGGCCGTAAGCCTGTCGCGTTAGCGCGATATTGTGCTCGATATAGGGAGTTTCCAGCCGCAGCTCGCTCGGTTTGACATAGAAGCGCTGAAACAGCGCCGGATAGATCACGGCGGACGCAAACGAACTGCCGAATACGAGCAGCGCAACAATGGCCGGCAGCCGGTAGCTCCGCCGGCGCATGTTGATCCAAAGGGCGACGGATGAGGTCGCGGCGAGGCCGACAAGCATCCACAGGACCGGCAACTCGACATGGACATCGGTATAACTGGCGCCGACTACGACACCGTTGTCGCCATAGAGCAGGAGAAAGCGGTCGAGCCACCATGACCAGGCCTTCACCGCAAAGAACAAGCCGAGCAGTGCCGAACCATGAGTGATGGCGGCGGGCGAGAGCGTCCGTGGCGGCCGCTCCAGTGCGATGTCGCCGCGCAATCCGTAGACAGCACCTGCTGCGATCGCGCTGCCGAAGGTTAGCCGCAGCAGCAAGTTCTTGAGCGCAACGTACGCGGGGAGCGAGAAGAGATAAAAGCTGATGTCCCGCTCAAAAATCGGATCGCGCTCGCCAACAGGCACCTGGTAAATAAAGCGAAGCGCGATGTCCCAGCACGAGATTTCGCTGGCGGCGATAACCAGCCCAGATACGACGGCGACGCAGGCAATACTGGAGCGCCAGGGAATACGCGGCGCAATCAGTTCGACCACATCGCCAGTGAGTTCCGTCGCACCCGACGGGCCGGCTGCTTCCGCTCGCGAGGTATCGAGGCCCCTCGCGTAACGATGCGCCAAAATCCCAGACAGCCATACCGCGCATGCCGAGACTGCGAACACGGCGGCAAAAATCAGCGCTCTCGCGGAAAGAATGGTCCAGAAGACGCCAACATACCCGATTGAAGAGAACCACAGCCAGTCGACCAGGCAGCCGGTGATGCGTCCGACGACAATCAGGCCGGCGATGAGGGCCATCGTCGTGATTGCATACCGTCTCAGTCGCCCGCCGGACTTCACTCCTGACCGCATGGTCTCCTCCTGCCCAGGGCGTCGCCTATGCCTGCTGCGATCGAATCAATCGCGCCCGGCCGATCTGCCGGGCGCCCGCCTGAACGGCGTCAACGCAGCCCGGAAAATCCGCGCATAGCCATCCATAACCAGCGCAACGCAAGCTCGAGTGAAGCGGGTTCAGACCGGTTAAATGATTGTAGTTCGGCATGCCTATTGACACCGGCACGGCGCGCAAACGGCGCCTTCGTCCCCCGGCGGGAGGCAAGGACGCCGCATGTCACGTCACAGCCGCAGACAGATAATGCCATTTTGGTATAACGTAGATGCCAAATGGCAGGAGGGTGCAATCATGAATCTTACCGGAAGGGTGTCAGCCGACTCACTGCTCGGCGGTCGCACTGTGTTCCCACGCGCGCCCCGGTCGGGTCTTGAGTGGGTGGACGTGGTCCGTCATGGGATTTCGTCCCAGGCGCTCGACGCGATGCTCAGATCGATCGGATTATCGCAAGCGGAATTGGCGCAGGCACTCGATATTCCTGAGCGGACTCTGGCACGTCGCAAGCGCGAAGGTGTCCTGAGTCGTGAAGAGTCAACAAAGCTGCTGCGGCTTGCGCGCGTGGTCGCGCGCGCCGCAGAGGTTTTCGAGGCTCTTGACCCGGCACTCGCCTGGCTTAAGACTCCGATCGCTGCGCTGGAGGGCGCGACGCCCCTCAGCCTCGTCGATACTGACATCGGCGCCGATAGTGTGATGGACACGCTCGGGCGCATCGAGCATGGCGTGTTTGCGTGATGCTCACCGTATGGCGGGTGGTCACCCAGCGGTATGCGGATACCGCTTTCTCGGGTGAGGGCGCACGACTCTACGGTGGCCGGTGGAATCCCAAAGGCGTCGCGATGGTGTACACGGCGCAAACGCAATCGCTGGCGCTTCTGGAGATGCTGGTCCAGGATTCGCCGTTGCGTGCGCATTATGTGATGATTCCAGCCAGATTCCCCGAAACAATCGTGGAACGGATCGATCCAGCCAGTTTGCCCGCCGACTGGCGGGACATCTCCGCGCGCGCTGAACTGCAGCAGGTCGGGACGACGTGGTCGCAAACGCGCGCTAGTGCCGTGCTGGCTGTTCCCAGTGCAGTCGTTCCTGCTGAAACCAACTATCTGCTCAACCCCGATCACACGGATTTTGTCCATGTTGAAATCGGAGCCCGTGAGGAGTGGCTGACTGATCCGTGGTTACTGCGGCGTGCCGCGGCGCCGCTATAACAAGCGGCGCGCCATTCGATAACCGTGGCCGGGTATCAGTTGGTTCGACAGGTGCCAGCATCACTGGAAACAAAGCTGCCGTAGATCGAGCGTCAGAGCCATTAGGCCGGGGCTCCGGCACATGGCCTCCGTGGCGATAGGTGAGTGTCTTCGGGAGGTCGCTTGTTGGATCTGGGCACAGGCGGCGAAAAGGCGGGCGGCATGAGCTAGTGGTGCAATACGGCCTGGCACCATTAAGCGCCGTGAGAGGGCGTGCCCGTGATCGCCGACACCGGGTTGAGCGACGGGACGCAACGCTCAGCGTCGCGCGGCTACGTGATGGCGCTATGGGGAAAGGCAGAGGGGGAGTCCGTTATCTTAACCGCAGCTCGGGCGCGTCACCGGGCGACAGGTGCCCTAACGTTGGGTGACCTGTCGAAGGAAGGAGTTCCGAGACTCGATGCATTGAATGCAGTTTTGGTAATAGCAGTTATCAAAACTGGACGGACGCGAATCGCTTGCTCGGTCTTCGATTTCCGTCGCGGGCGCCCTTGAGGATAGCTTGACGTGAGTTCGCCGGGTACGAGCGGCGTCGGCTGAAGGCGAGGCGAGCGCGACGGGCGGGCGCACAAACCCGCAGGGGATGGCGGTCGGCGGTTCGCCTCATCGGCGGCAAAGCGGGAAGCGAAGGGGCAAGGATATTCGCCGCTTCGCCGCACGACGTCGAATGCGTGCTGACCGATTCCGGCGCGGACCGTGTAATGGCTTCGCTGCGACATGGAAGGCGATAACCCATGCGCAGCTCGCGATCGAGACGGCCGGACGGCATCGCGGGCCCGTCAGGAAAACGGGCCACCGTACAAAAGGTGACCTTTGACGGCAGTGCCACGGTGGGCGACGTTGGCTGCATCAAGGACAGCTCGGTGGCGCCGCTCTGAAGCCAGTTGCGCACCGGTGAGGGGATCGGGTAGGGTGGCGGCATTCAAAACCAACCTTGAAGGACATCGCCATGAACAAGCAGGACCTCGTCGACGCCGTCGCCGCAAAAGCCGGCACCAGCAAGACCTTGGCCGCCGAAACGCTCGACGCGCTGCTCGGCACCATCACAGCGGCCCTCACGAAGGGCGACACCGTGCAGCTAATCGGCTTCGGGTCGTTTTCGACAGGCGCGCGCGCCGCGCGTGTTGGCCGCAACCCGGCGACCGGCGCCGAGATCCAGATCCCGGCCGCGAAGACGGTCAAGTTCACCGCGGGTAAGGCGTTCAAGGATGCGGTGAACGGCGCTTGAGCGTGGCTGCAAGTTTGTTTCGGCGCGTTCAACAGCGCTCGATCTCTGCGATTTCTCAACCGCGTGTCCCCGATTAGTAACCGCGGTCGGGGCAGGAGTCCCCGAGACATGCACATGGCTCGGATTGTCAGCGGCGCCGGCGATGCGGTACGGTGCCGGGTTGGTCCCGCATTTCAGGCGCTATAAATGAACAAACAGGATCTCATCGATGCGGTGGCCGCCGGCAGCGGCGACAGCAGAGCCGCCACAGCGGAGCTCGTCATCGCCGTACTGGACGTCATCGCGGGTGCGATCAGCCGTGGCGAGACGATGCAGCTTGTCGGCTTCGGGTCGTTCTCGGTGGGGCAGCGTGCCGACCGCATCTGCTGTAACCCGGCGACCGGCGCTGAGGTCCAAATCCCGGCGGCAAAAACGGTGGGTTTCACCGCCGGTAACACCTTCAGGGATGCGGCGAAAGGGGCATGATGAGAGACGGGATTGAGTCGTTCACGTACGCGGATCTCCAGCAGGACATTGCTGACGTCGTTGCGGCGACGCGCGCTGCCGCGGCGCGCAGTGTCAACTCGATCATGACCGCCAGCTACTGGGCGATCGGGCGCCGCATTGTCGAGTTCGAGCAGGGCGGAGCAGAGCGCGCCACCTACGGCGCGGCGTTAATCCGACGGCTGGGTACGGATCTTTCGAAGAGGCTCGGTCGTGGTTTCGGCAGCCGGAACCTTGCCCAGATGCGGGCTTTTTACTTGGCATGGCCCGTTGACCGGATTGTGCAGACACTGTCTGCACAATCCGCCGACGCTTCAATGGTGCAGACGCTGTCTGCATTCTGCAGGGCAATCGGTTTCCAGTCTGGCCGCGAGCAATGGACTCGAGTTCGGCGCAATCACACGGGCGTTTCCGCTACCGTGGTCTGCTTACGTTCGTCTCCTCTCTGTGAAAACCCCCGACGCTCGTACGTTCTATGAAACCGAGGCGCTGCGCGAAGGCTGGTCCGTGTGGCAGCTAGACCGTCAGATCGGCAGCCAGCTCTTTGAGCGGCTTGCGCTGTCGCGAAACAAGGCGGCCTTGCTCAGGAAGGCTGCTGATGCCCAGCAGGGCGGGGTACTGACGCCCGAGGAGGCGATCCGCGACCCGTTTGTCCTCGAGTTTCTTGGTCTCAAGGACGAGTACTCCGAGTCGGACCTCGAGGCGGCGTTGATCCAGCGCCTGACGGACTTCCTGCTTGAACTCGGCGACGACTTCGCGTTTGTCGGCCGGCAGCGGCGTCTAAGAATCGACGACACCTGGTTCCGCGTCGACCTGGTGTTCTTCCACCGGCGCCTGCGATGTCTGGTCATCATCGACCTGAAAGTGGGCAAATTCAGCTATGCAGATGCCGGCCAAATGCACCTCTATCTGAACTACGCGCGCGAGCATTGGGTCAAGCCTGACGAAAATCCGCCGGTCGGGCTGATCTTGTGCGCCGAGAAAGGTGCAGCCGAGGCACGCTATGCACTTGACAATCTGCCGAACAAGATTCTTGCGGCCGAGTACCAGACGGTGCTGCCCGATGAAACTCTGATTGTCGCCGAACTCGAGCGTACCCGCGCCGAACTCGAACAGCGACGGTCGGCCTCCGGCCCCGGAGCTGCATCAACCGAAGACTGATGAAGGGGGCCATCCACGGCACGTTCGCCAGTCGGCTCGATGCTGTGTATCGAGATAGAACCTGGTCCGCGCTGGATCTCGCGGTGTATCCGCCAAGCTGTTTGCAGACCCGACCACCGGGTGCAGGCTGCGGCCGCCATGATTGAGCACTTGTCTTTATAGTTTCGTTTCGCGACGTCTTTTTTTGCAAGAACGTGACACTCACGCAACTAAAGTCGTTTCTTAACTTCAACTAAAGTTGGTTCCACCTGCGCTCAGACGGTCGGAACCGTTAATTCAATGATGTGCGGCAATCGTCACGCGACTTTGCTCGACGAAGCTAATGTGTTTCCACGCCTCCTGAGTACCGCCGGAGCTGACGGGCCGGTCAATTCGTTCCATGTGTCAGGCCTCCCAATAGGTGCCTTTTGCCTACGCTGCTTGCATGGCGAGGATGTTCATCAGCGTAGGGCTGAGGCAGTCTTAGGGCAGCTGGCGCGTGCTCGGGACCCCATTGAGTCCGGCGACGCGACCGGTTGTGTACGACGCTGCTAACTCGTTGAGCGAACCGTAACCGGTTGATTTGCATGTCGGGCGGTGTCCATTCCAACTCGAACCGAAGTAGCCCCACCTCGTACCATGCCAGTCGGGTTGTACCGAATTTGACAGCCGCTACGCCGTCGGCGCGACAGACGCGCCGGCGATCCCATGCCGCGCCAGCGCGTCGGCCACGAACCCGGACGCCTTCATCTCTTCCACGAAGCTGCGCAACAAGGCCGCCGCTTCGCCGCGGCTCTTCGGCGTGCCCATTGCCTGTCGGATCACCATGAAGCGCTCGTCGAGGAGCCGCAGGCCGGTCGTTGCGCGCGCATCGGCTTCGAGCTGCTGCTTGACGCCGGCCGCCACTTCGAGACCCTGTTCGTGGAACGTCTGAACGACCGTCGGCGACGAGGGCGCGCGAACGATCTGCGCGGCGTTCAGCTCGCGCGTGAGAAAGAGGTCATACGCGCTGCCTTTACCGACGGCGACGCGGTTATGCGCCTGATCGACATCCTGGTTGGTCCTGACCGGCGAGTCGTCGCGTACGAGATAGAAGCCTTCGATCAGCACATACGGCGCGGTAAAGGCAATCGTCTCGCCGCGCAAGGGATCGACCGCGAAGAAGCCGAAGTCCGCGCGTTCCTCGGTGAGCCAGCGAAGGAAGCCGATCAAGAATACTACGACTTGCGGTCTCGACATGGCGAAAAATTGGCATTCACACAGGTTGGTCGGTACAGCGCGACTACATTGGCCGGCGGCGTCTGATGAACCTGATGTAGACGCCGCGCTTGGTTCAACGCACACTTAAAAGTCGCACTCCCGCTGCAATAGCACGCTGCTTCAGCCGGAATATGCGACGCCCCCTCTACTATATTGTGGTGAATTCGTAGCAGAGTCCGCCTTGAGCTGCGCGGCGTGCGACCTCGCTCCCCCGTCAGGTGGCGTACAGTGCCGCGCCCCACAATCCGGCCGCCCTGGGAGGCCTTGCGGAACGGCCAACTGCAGTAAAGACACGGATTCGCGCGTTCATAGCGCACGGTGCTCCGAAGCGGGAGGTGATGTATGGCGCTAGATCACGACAGAACAACCGGTGTGCCTGTGGGCAATGGTCAGTACATCAGCCCGGCCGAATTTCTGCTGATGGCAGGCTTTCTCGCATACCGGGCTCCCCTGGCGGCGGCCGATGCCCGAGCTGCCGCCCGACGTGTCGTGGATGCCATTCTCGGCGTTGCGGCAGCTCACGGCTTCGCTTATTCGGACACCCTCGCGTCGATGATGACGAGCGCCGAAACGTCTACGCGCGCGTGGAGGCTCGCGGAGCTGGCTACCGCGGCCGTCGGCGATACGGTTGCTTACCTGCAAGTGATTCGCAGTGCTGGCGTGACGCTGGAGGCGGACCTTTGAACGCAGCCGTCCGCGCATCAAGAAGGCAGTTTTCTCGCGTCTGGAGTTCGGCATCTGGCTTTGCGGTCCCCGTGTGAATAGGGACGGCCTGGTCGGTTCTACCAGTGACGATCTGGGCGTGAATGTATGCATCGCGAGTCCGGTCGGATGCCGGGAGAAGTTTAGCTATGGCGCAAGGGCTCAGAAACTCGATTCTGGAATCGGCCGCGGCCGCGCGGAATTCGGGTTGACGCGCCTCGACTGTCCACGATGCGATGCCCACGGAGGGCAGTCTCGCCCATTGCCTCCGAACGCGCTTTCATTTCGAACAGTTCTCCAACCCGCTATCCAGTCGGCGGCTTTGAAGTACACAGCGGCCGCCTGGACGTCCGTGGAGTCGCGAGGACGAATGCCTTTTCCTGGCCGAGAGCAGGAGGTCAGTGAACGTTCTACAAAGCTGACGTTGGAGTGGCCGATGGCACTTGCCGATGCCCAATGAATTGGCGGCTTGGCTTTCCCGGCGCCTTCGGCGATTTTGCCTTCGACGCCGCCAGCAACAACAATGATGCATGGAGGACAAATGTCGAGACGCGTGTTGTTTGCGGTTGTGCTGCTGACACTCAGCGTCATCGGGCATCGTGCGACCGCGCAGCCCACGATTGAACTCAGGATAGGCGGCAAGACCCAGTCGTTTAGCCAAGCGACGTTGCTGGCGCGTCGGGATGCCGCCGACGTTCACGTTCCGCGAGATGTCGCCTATGGTACGTCGACGACCTACCGCGCAGTGCCGCTGGCCGACCTGCTCAACGGTGCGGCGTTACCTGCGGATAGCGTCCTCGAAGCACGTGCGACCGACGGCTTCGCCGCCCAATTGCCGATGGACCTCGTGCGCAACCGTGATCCTGTGACGGCCGTCGCATGGCTCGCGGTCGAGGACCCTGCGCAGCCGTGGCCGAAGCTGCCGGGCAAGCCGGTCAGCGCAGGTCCGTTCTACCTGGTCTGGGTCGGCAGGGAAGCGGCATCAGTCCGCAGCGAGCAGTGGCCTTATCAGATCGCACAACTTGCCACGCAACCATCTCCATCCGCGCGTTGGCCCGTGCTTGGCGTCGATCCGGCGCTACCGGCAACCGCTCCGGTCCGTGCTGGCCAAAGTCTGTATATCACTCAGTGTCTCGCGTGTCATCGGCTCAACCACGCGGGCAGCGGAGACGCCGGCCCCGACCTCAACGTGCCGATGAATCCAGTCGAGTACTTCCAGCCGGCCGAATTGCGCCGCTACATTCGCGATCCGGCATCGGTTCGAGACTGGCGCGGCCGCACCATGCCCGCTTTCCCGAGGGGCCAACTGAGCGATCGCGAGATCGATCTGATCGTCGCTTACCCTTGCGTACATGGCCCAACGGAAGGTTGGACGGTAAGGCATGCGAAGTGAGATTCGATTCTTCGTCCACCTTCACGGGTGGGAGCGTTCCCCGTGAACTGCGCAATTTTCAGAAAAACCAGCGAATCGGCGCCGGGAGTCTCATCGTGGACTATGATTCGCGCGACAACATTTTCTATCCGACCTCAGGCAGGTTCGCCGAATTCGAGACCCAATTCGCGCGGCCAGGGTTCGGCGGCACCGAGAATTACGACGTATACGCTGCGCGCGGCTTCACGTGGATTCCACTCACGCATACGCTGATCCTTGGCCTGCGGCTGGACACAAAGTTTTCAACCGGTGACATCCCGTTCTATGCGCAACCGTATGTTGATCTGCGTGGCGTCCAGAAGGGTCAATATCAGGACCGAAACGCGGTTGCGGCTGAAGCGGAGCTGCGCTGGGACGTGACGCCCAGGTGGTCGCTGCTCGGCTTTACCGGCGTGGGTAAAGCCTTCGGACGGTGGCAGAGCTTTTCTCAAGCGCAGAACGTCCAAAGTGTCGGGGCGGGTTTCCGTTACTTGATCGCACGCAAGCTCGGCGTGTCGATAGGAATCGACGTCGCCCACAGCAAGGACCAGAACGCGTTCTATATCCAGCTTGGCAGCGCGTGGCGTTAAACTGAAACCGAAGCTTGGTTGCCGCGGCGCATACCCATTTCCCCGGATGCGAGCAGTGATGATACAAAGCGCCATCGCCCGTCCGATCAATTTGTCGAGCTCGCAGCCTAACTGTGACGGCGGCTGAATTGCGGAAATGCCACCAGTGATTTCAAGCTGGCGTCCCAGGACTGGTTTTGTACCGCCTTCAAGGCTGCGTCCCCCTTCACATTCACATGCGCTCTTCCGCGATCTGATTCCGCCCGTCGGCGCACAGGTGCGGGAGGCGTCCTAAAGAGCGCTTGACGAACTCAGGCGCATAGCGCTGCACCCAGCGCAGGATCGTCGTTCGGACCGGCGACATGCCGCCATCAGCTGGACGAGATTCCGCAGACTGAGCTTGTAGCAGGTACCGGCCACTGCAGAGATCGATCACTTCGCGGTCAAGGTGACGGCCTGCGAACAGTTCGTCCGGGCTCTTCAGCTTGCTCATCGTCGGCTCTCAATTCGTTCCGCCCGGCACTTTAACCCTTACGCCAGCGCTACTTTCATCAGACCCCACGGCCTGATGGAGGCGGCCATGTCCGTTATCAGAATGACCGGGAAAAGGGCCGCACAGGTCAGATGCGGCGCCGTCCACGGCGCCACCCCAGCGGGCTGTGAGAGACCGTACAGTGCTACGGATGTGCACCGAAACATCATCAGCGGCGGGGCCGGGCTTGCGTTGAGTGTACATTTCAAAAAACCACGCCCCTTCGGTTCTCTCGCGACGGGTTTTGCAAAGGATCTCCATGACCGCATTTTTGCAGTGTGAATCCAACCGTGCCATGATCTTCGCGGGACTGCCGGCTCGCGCTGCATTGCATGCGGGCGTGCGGCGCGCCATTGGGCGCGCCTGCTTATTGCTGGGCGTGACGAGCTTCCTCGTTCTGTCGACGGCGGCTATCAATCCGGCGGCAGCGGTGCCACTCCTCGCCGGGTTGCAGAACAGCATCGACAATGTAACGGGCGGTTCGGCGCCGCCAGCAGCATCGGCGGGGCAGGCTGCATCGGCACCCACGCCCGCCAGTCAGGCCGAAATGGCGCGCTCGCTCGACAACCTGATCGGCACGCTGGAGAGCGATACCCAGCGCACAGCGCTGGTGGCCCATCTGAAGGGGCTTCGTGAAGGTGCCCAAAGTGCCGCTCCCGCGTCGCCGGCATCGTCCGGACAGGGCAACAGCGATCTGCTCGGAGTGATTGCGTCAGGCATTGCGTCCGTCGAGACGGATCTGAGCGAAGGCCGCACACCCCTGCATTACTGGGCGGCCCGTGCGAGCGCGGCGGCCAACGACCTGTGGATCATTCTCAGAGGCGGGCGCGGGGAATCGTTCGGCCGGGTCCTGCTTGGCATGAGCGTGACGCTTGCGGGCTGGGGCGCGTGCGCCGGCTTGCTCATTTACCTGCGGAGGCGCATCGGTGTGCGTTATGGCTGGAAGCTCGCGCTCGAACCGAGTCCAACATCGTTCGGACTTTTAAGTTTTGCATTTTGGCGGACGGCGCCATGGATCGTCGCATTCGTGGCGGTGGCGTTGTTCATGCGGGGAATGCCTGACGCGCTCGGCAGCACGCTGGGGCTTGTGATCGTCTATGCCATAGTCGCGGGCTCGATCTTCTCGGCGATCTGCCTGATCGTGTTCTCGGCGTTCAACACGGCACACCGGCGTGTCGCAGTTCATCAGTTGCTCGCGCGAAGCCGCTGGCCGTTGTTCGCGATCGGTGCATGTGGAGCGCTCGGCGACGCAACGGCCAATCCGGACGTCACGGGCCTGCTCGGCGTGAATCTCGCCGGGCTCATCTCGGCATGCGCAAACGTGGCAGCGGCCGTCCTGATCGGTTATTTCGCACTTGCTTACCGGCGACCTGTCACGCATCTGATTCGCCTTCGCCCATATGTGCGAAGGCGTGACCACAAACTCGCCACAGAAGCGCTCGATATCCTCGCGTCGCTGTGGCACATCCCGATCCTTTTAATCGCGATCGCGTCGGTCGTTGCGATCATCGATGCGCGCGGTTCGGAAGGGAACGTATTACAGCCGTCGCTCCTCAGTGCGGTGTTGCTCGTATTCACGCTGTTCGCGTCGGCGCTGCTGATGCACCTGACGCGCCGAAGGGACACCCGCGCACACCGCCGCGCGCCGCACCTGATGCGACTCTTGCGCTTTGCGAGTACGCTGCTCGTCCTTCTGATGTGGCTCGCGTTCATCCAATTCGAGCTGGACCTGTGGAGCGGTCCGATTGCGCGGATGATCAGGCACGGTGCGATGACGCCCAGTTTCAAGCACGCGCTGGTTACAGTCATCGCTACGGTCTTCGGCGGCTGGTTCGTCTGGATACTTTGCGATACGGCGATTCTCAACGCGCTGGGCCCGAGCAGTTCGCGGAACAAGGCACTCGACCCCGGCGTGCGCGCACGCACGATGTTGCCGCTCGTGCGCAACGCCGTTTTCACGACGATTGCTACTCTCGCTGCCATCGTCGCCGCCGCCACTCTGGGCGTCAATCTGACACCTCTCCTTGCAGGTGCGGGCGTGATCGGTCTTGCGGTCGGCTTCGGTGCAAAGGCGCTCGTCACCGATCTGATCACGGGACTCTTCATCATTGTCGAGAAGACGATCTCTGCCGGCGACTGGATTGAGATTGACGGTAGCCATGCCGGCATCGTCATGGACCTGACGATCCGCACGGTCCGGTTACGGGACGGACAAGGCGCGGTTCACACCATTCCCTTTTCGCAGATCAAGATAGTGAAGAACCTGTCGCGTGATTTCGCCAACGCGCTATTTGAGGTACGGGTGCCGTTCTCCGTTGACCTCGATGAAATCACACGCATGATTGAGGAAGTGGGCACCAATCTGCAGGGAGACGTTCGCCTGCGCAACGAAATACTTGCGCCGGTCGAAGTGTGGGGGCTCGACCGCTTTGAGACTAACTGGATGGTTGTGAAAGGGCAGATCAAGACGCGTCCGATGCAGCAGTGGGCCGTGGCGCGCGCTTTTAACGCGCGGCTCAAACGCAAGATGGACGAGGCGGGTATCGAGATTCCGGTGCCGCATCTGCGGCTGCACACCCCACCGAACGGGAACCACGCCTGGTCGCAGCCGGACGATGGCGTCCAGGACGAGAGCGGGCAAGCGACCGATGCGAACGGTGATGCCCAGCGCAGGACGGCCACCACCGAGCCGTTCGAACCGTCGGGGCTCAAGGAGCCCCCCGCGACGCAGCCACCGGCGGGTCAGAAAGGCCCCGCATCGTCGACCACTTCCTTGGGTAGTGATAGCGACCGCCTCTAAGGGAAGGCCTGCAAAAGTCCCTGGTATTGAAACCACCTGCAAACCCGGCTATCGACAAATGGACGTTCGAAGGCTCCCCATGGAAACGACGGATGGTCGCGCGTCGGTCACATCAGTCGCGCCCATCGCCGAAGCTGTCGCCGATCGGCCTACACCGGTTGAGCGTAGGGCATGTCTTTCCAGCCACGAGCCACCAGTTCGGTGGCAAGGGTCTGCCAAACAGCCAACCCTGAGCATACTGGACACCAACCTCGTGCAAGTAGGTTACCTGCTCCTCGCTCTCGACTCCTTCGGCAATCAGCATGAGGTCGCAATCGTTCGCCATGGCGACGATGCGGTCAATGACAGGCCTTGTTACCGCGTCACTGCCGATTGCGGACACGAAGGATTTGTCGATCTTCAGATAAGCCGCTTCCAGCGCGCCCCGGTACGACAAACTGGAGTATCCAGTACCAAAGTCATCGATTGCGACAGAGATGTCGAGTTCGCGTAGCCGTTGGATGATGCGATTGGCCCGATTGACATTGAGAAGCCCCCCTTCAGTCGCCTCCACCATCAGGAACGGCAATCCAGGCTTCTCTCGCGCCTGCCGGAGTTGCTCAACAATTGCGGTATCCGATTTCGTGGGCGGCGGACTTGGCGGGACCAGGGTGAGCTGCAGGTTCAACGAGACGTACTACGGCGTGACGGCGTTTCCACAAAGAGCGGACTGCCGCAATTCACCCCTGGTGGCGGATTGAACCATGTGACAAGCTGGCTCGCCGCGATTTATCAGATCAGCCCGAGCTGGTACGCGGGGGCGATGGTCTACTACCTGCGCCTGATAAGCGACGCTTCGGACAGCCCGATTGGAACGCAACGCGGACCCGCAACCAGGTCACTTACGGAGGGGGCACTTACGCATTCCGCTGATAGCCCCCGTGCTACCCCGGCCACATATGGCGCCCAAGAGGACGCTTGCTTTATACGCGTCAGAAACTACGATAGAAAACCAAAGCTTCCGAACAGCTCCAGTTCCGGCAAACCAGCAGGACCGAACCGTCGACTCGGGACCAGACTTCGCGGGCGTCGAGCGGGCCGCGTTGCGACCACCTGTCATTTTTGCTTTCGTTTTGCTGGTATGTCTTTTACGCGACTGAGACCCGCATTCAGAGAATGGTTGCGGCTCTGAGAGGCGGCGTTCAAGATTGACTCTTCTCCCGTTATTTCATTGCCCGAATTAATACCACCACCATCCGGAACATTAGCCGCGCAAGCATCGCCAGGTAACATCACGATCGTAATGTTTTCCGCGCCAACAGCCTGCCAGAAGGAGTAGCCATGACCAACTGGAATCAACGGTGGAGGAGAGCGGTTCTTTTGGGGCTATTTCTGCTGGCCACAATGCCAGCCTACGCAGATCGTGGACCCGAGAACCCTGCGGGATACAAGCCAGCGGAGATCGAAGCGCTCGTCGCGCCAATCGCTCTTTACCCCGACTCTGTGTTAGCTCAGGTTTTTGATGGCATCGACGTATCCGCTGGAGATCGTACATGCGGCGCGCTGGGTAAAAGCGAATCCGAATGTGAAGGGCGACGCCGCCGTGAAGGCGGTACAAAACCAGCCCTGGGATGCGAGCGTGAAGTCGATGGTGGCGTTCCCGCAGATTCTCGAGCCGATGTACGACAAGCTCGACTGGACCCAAAAGCTGGGCGACGCTTTCCTTGCGCAGCAAAAGGACGTGTTCGCCGCCGTCCAGCGACTGCGCGCGCGTGCGCAGGAATCGGGCAACCTGAAGTCGAATGAGCAGCAGAAGGTGATCGTCGAGCCGCCGCCCGCAGGCGGCCAGACGACCGTGGTACGCATCGAACCGGCCAATCCGGAGGTAATCTATGTGCCCGCCTATAACCCGACGGTCGTCTATGGCACCTGGAGCTATCCGGCCTATCCGCCAACCTATTGGCCGCCATACCCGGCTTACTACCCTGGCTACTACCCAGGCGCGGCCCTCGCGACGGGATTCGCGTGGGGTATTGGTCTCGCTGCCGCCGGGGCGATCTTCAGCGACTGCAACTCGTGCTGGGGCGGTGGCGACGTCAACATCAACTCCGACAGGGCCAGGAATGTCGACCGCAACTTCGATAGCAGCAAGGTGCAGGGACAGGGAGGCCGCTGGCAGCATGATGCGAACCATCGCCAGGGCGTCGCCTATCGGGACAATGCGACGCGCGACAAATTTGCCGGTCAGGCGCCGGGTGCCGACAGGCGTTCGCAGTTCCGCGGGCGTGGTACCGACACGGGCACGCGCGCCAACGCAACTGACCGCACGACCGGGGGCAATCGCGCCACAACCGCAGACAGAAGCAGTGCAGGGAACAGGGCGTCGGTTGCGGACAGGTCAGCAGGCGGCAATCGCGCAACGACTGCAGATCGCTCTGCATCGAACCGCGCCGGCACCGGCGACCTGAACCGTGTCAACGGTGGCAATCGCGGCAGTTACAGCGGCGGGCGTGACGGCGCATTCTCGGGCGTGGGGGCCGGCGGTGCTACGCAGCGCAGCTATGACCGGGGCAGATCCAGCATCCAGGGCTCAGGCTTTAACCGACCCTCCGGTGGCGGAGGTGGTATGCGCGGTGGCGGCGGTGGCCGGCGATAAGGAGCGAGAACCATGAATCTCAATTCAGGCATTTTTCGGAAGTGGCTGACTGTCATTTTCGCTAACCTCGTGGCCGCAGCGATACTCGCGTTCGCAATCGCGCCTGCGGCTCATGCGCAAAAGAATTTCAGTTCTGCGGAGGCAGCAATGAATGCCTTTGGCGACGCAGTCGTGAAAGACCGGGAGGACGCATTGCGCACGATCTTCGGAAACGACTTCCGCGATCTGATTCCGCCCGTCGGCGCACAGGTGCGGGAGGCGTTTCTCACGCAGTGGGCCAAGTCACATGCGATCGAGCCGATCGATGCACAACACGCGCACATCGCCGTAGGCGACGACGGCTGGACATTCCCGATCCCACTCGTCAAGACCAATCAGGGATGGCACTTCGACACGCGCGCTGGCGCCGAGGTGATGCGGGTGCGTCGCATCGGCCGCAACGAGCTGGCCGTCATTCAGACGATGCTCGCAATCTACGATGCGCAACGCGAGTATGCCCAGACAAATCACGATGGCGAAGGTGTGCTTGCCTACGCTTCAAGGATGGTGAGCTCGCGAGGCAAGCACGACGGTCTGTACTGGCCGACGGGACCGGACGACTCACCGAGTCCGCTCGGCGACGCGTTCGTGGACGCGAGCGCACGTAATGCCAAAAATCCCGGCTACTTCGGGTATCACTACAAGTTGCTCGAATCACAAGGGCCGCACGCCCCGGGCGGCGCCTACGACTACGTTGTTGACGGCAAGCTGTTCGGCGGCTTTGCAGTCATCGCGTGGCCGGTCCGGTACGGGAACACAGGTATCAAGAGCTTCATGGTGAGCCACGCAGGACAGGTCTATGAGCGCGACCTCGGGCCTGAGGGTGCCGCAACAGCCGGAGCGATGACATCGTTCGACCCGGATCCTCGCTGGACGAAAGTCGCCGAACCCGATATTCAATAGCCGGTGTAATCCGAAGTCGCGCCACGCCAACGCATCGATAAGTGGTTGCTCGCGACACGATTTCACGACTTCGGGCCCATTGCCTTTCGAAAGGGTATCGCGGACGACAGCAGACATTGGAGGGTGCGCCATGTACCGGACTATCCTTGCTGCCATCGACGGGAGCAGTTCGTCGAGACTGGCACTCAGGGAAGCTGTGCGTCTTGCAGCGTCGACACAGGGCGTCGTGCACGCAATTCACGTCGTGGACGACGCTCCCCTGTTTTCAAACTCCGATCTTGATCCGGTTGAACTCGTGGACGCCATGCGCAGGAGCGGAAGATCAGCACTCGCTGAAGCGGAGCAGGCGTGTGCAAAGGCTGGTGTCAGGTGTCACGCTGAACTGGTTGAACCAGGCACCTCGTCGGGCGATGTCGCCTCTATTGTCCAGTGGCAATCGGAACGGGTTCACGCCGATCTCGTTGTGATGGGTACGCATGGGCGCAGCGGCGTGAGACGTCTGGTGCTGGGGAGTGTTGCGGAACGCTTCTTGCGGCTTTCGACGTGCGCCGTCTTACTGATGCGTGACGACAAAAGTCAGGAACGCGCAATGTGACGTTGAAGCGTTAGTTCGCAAGAGACGTTGACGAGTGTGGAACGCAACTCGACTTTGAAAATACTCAAGCCGGCCAAATAGGTGGGAAGACGAAGAAGCTTTGACGACAGAGTGTCGGCGCCCGGTGCAGCAGGATTCTTCAACGATAATGCTCGACGATTTGACCCCGCTTGCAATATTGCGCGCGACGCGCCGGCGCGCTCGTCGGGATGGGCGTCCTGTGGGGCAGCTTCTGCATTTGCGTACGCATCGCTGCGAACGTCAAAAAAATGCTGGGTCCGGTTGGCACCGAGTTCATCGACATTCCCCCGTCGGCAAATCAAGCATCACCTTTTCCGTCAGAGTCACCCGCGCCGGTCATTGACGATACACCGAAATTGTCATCGGGATGTGTAGGCTGAGGAGAATCCAGAACAGTCGCCCGATTCTGAACGGAGGACCGGAACAGAACGCCGCAGCAGCAGAAGGCTGGTAATCAGTAAAACAGAAAATGCGATGCCGGCGATTGCGGCAGCGAGGGGGGCTCTTTGACGCTTGCTTGTCCCGATCCTTGCCAACTTCATCCACCCCGTGGACTGCAAAGACGTTCTTCGGAAGATCGATTCCGGTGGTGACAATGGACATGACTTTCCCTCCTGCTGGTGTTGATGAAGGTTGAGACTTCATCTTGGCACTTTGATGCCGATTCGCGCATCCCGCCGCAGCTCGGGGCAGGCAAGTCTCTGTCATTCGACACCACCTTTCTTCTTGCGTCTCGTTCAATATGTCTTCACAGTGTTTGCTGCGCAGAGTCTTTGTACTATCTGCAACCACTCCGCTCCTGTAGTGCTGAAGGTTTCATAAAAGAGCGCCGGGAGAGCGGCGGCGTGCAACCCACGTACGCAGATTGCCATCACACGTCGTCCCGGCCAACGGGGGGTGCACCGCGCGCGCCAGCGGCGAACTTCGGCTGCGCAGGGACGTTATTCAGGTCGAACTTTGACCATGCAAGCGCCGCCGCGCGGATCTAAAAGTTTTTGGAAAGGCAGGAGGGAGCATCATGACTCGACGGTCAAAATGCATCGCCGCGTTGACGACGGCTGCAATAAGTGGCTGGGCGTTGGCGTCCGACTCCCCTCCGGGCGACTCCGGCGGCCAGTGGCAGATCGCAGTGGGGCCTTACTTGTGGTTGCCGACCGTAAGCGGGACGCTCCGGTTCACGGTGCCCGGCGGCGGCGTCGACGACGCGTCTAGTGGCAGATACAACCATCTGCAGGACCTCAGATTCGCCTTGATGCTGCAGGGGGAAGCGCGCAAGGGCGAGTGGGGTGTTTTCGCCGACACTATTTACCTTAACTTCGGCCGGCATGATAGCTCTGTCAATGCGACGAGCGGTGTGCTCGGCACGCGTGAAACACAACAGGACGCTCAGACGAGCTTCGCGGGAACGCTGGTGCAACTGGGCGGCAGTCGCACCGTCGTGCGTCAGGAGTGGGGACACGTCGACGCGATCGCGGGGTTGCGCTATCTCGGTGTGAAAGGAACACTCGACGCTGCAATCGGCACGACGGGTGGCTCGGGCCCAGGGGCTAGTTCGGACTTTCATGTTGCGCAGATGCAGAACATCTTCGACGGGTTTGCGGGCGTGCGCGGCCGTGCAAATATCACCGAGGACGGCGCCTGGTACATCCCGTTCTATCTCGACGTGGGGACGGGTAGCTCCAAGCTCACATGGCAGGCGCTGACAGGGCTCGCCTATGCGGCAAAGTGGGTCGATGTCGGCCTGCTGTATCGGTACCTCGCATTTTACGGCTCCGGTAATCAGCTCGTACAAACGCTGCGCTTTAGCGGACCAAGCTTGAATGTGACCTTCAAGTTCTGATCGACAAAGCGTGCCGGGCGGCGATGCTTGCTCCGCTGCAGCAAGACGGCATTCGACCGGCACTCTGTGTCAGTACTTGATGTCCCTTTTTTGCTGACGACCTTCCTGTTTCGTGCCGCGCTTGTCCTGCCTGCACTGGGAATTGCTCTTCTGGTTCGCGGCCCGGCAATCGACCTTGCCCGTGCGCGCTTCATGTTTGGCAGCCTGGTTGGCATTCCTGCCTTGTTGGCGCTGTTGCGACTGGGTAGTGGCGAGGGCCGCGCCCGATAACACCAGAAGCCCGGCGGCGGCCAGCATTGCGCCCTTCCGTCTCCACAGTTCGCTTCTTGAATCGATCATTCACACGCTCCTCCGTTCTTGGTTGAATCGACGGCCAGCTATCGTGCCAAGCCGCCTTCGCATGCTCGTACAGAGCCAGATCCAGGAAAGCCTTCGCCGATTGAGGGAGCATCCATTGCTGCAGTTCGTGATGACGCGGATCTGCGCCGCCGAGATCGGATTCCCATGCACGAGCCGCGGCCGATCACGTCTCGCCCAACGGCGCGCGGTCGGGGTCGCCACGATGCGCGTCGAGTGCACGACTGCCCAAGTGGTCATCGACCCCACTGCCTATCGTTGGAGGGAATTGCGCGTCCCCGAGATGTCCCTCATTACGAAACGTCTGAGCTTGTCACGCACAGGATCCTTCAGCTCGGCGAAGTGCAACTCGAGGCCAGGACCTCGCTGCTTGCGGAACAACTCGCGAAGCATATCGGCCGATGTCACGTCGACTCCTTTTGTGACACTCGGCTGGAACGTTTTGATCGGGTGGCGCAAGTCCGGTCTTCGCTGGCGCCGATTGACATAGGTTCAGGGGCCTAGCGATACAGAGGAAAAGCCTGAGCTTGCCAAGGCTATGCGCTGCAACGGACTTGCGTTGGCCTAGCTAGATCATAGGCAACGATTTTGTGATTCGCTAACCTATTGAAGGTGAATGGGGGTCGTCTTGTGAGTGCCGGGAATTGATCGAAGGAAGGCTGAGGCAGTTTCAACCGGCTCAATCGGAAATGGTCGCCAGTCGATCGCTGCGTGCACGGGATGGGGCGTGCCTGGAGCGTCTTTTTGAATGAGTCAGCGTTCGCGCGGCCGGCCTGGGTGGGCCATCGACGTCAGCTGCGAATTCAATCGCTGCGGAACTGCTACAAGCGCCGTACAGCCGTCAGGGCGGAGCATTCTGCTCATTGAAGGACATTACTGGGAGAAGCTCGACGTGGGTGACACCGAGCTGGCGGAGGTGCGGAATCTTCTCGATTAGACCGGCAAATTCCGGGATGCAACGCACCGCTCGAGCGATGGCGTGTGAAGCCGCCGACGTGCAACTCATAGCTGACCGCATCGTCCAGCCCGCGAACAACCCGAGTACCGCCCGTGGATTAAGGCTGCGTCACAATGGCGCGGATACCAGGTGAGCATTCTTGAACCTGGCTGCGGTTTCGCCTGCACCGCCCGGACGGAAATCGACTCTTGAATGGCGACGCGCGGGGAGGCCGTTCGTCCGGGGCGATCAGGTCTATGAAATGTTGATTCAACCAGGATCGCTTCCCTTCGTACACGGAACTAGCGGCGGCCGCCACCACGAGCACCGCCGCCGCCACGGGCTGCACCACCCGCATGGTTGAAGTTCGAGAACTGAGCACTCGATTGCCCACGATTGGAGTCGCGTTGCGTCGCGGCGCCTGCGCCGACGCCCTGGAATGCAGAGTCGCGTCCTGCCCCCGAGTAACCGCCGCCTGTGTTACCGGCTTGCGAGTGTGCTGCGCCGGCACGAGTTGACGCCTGGGCCCGATTGCTCGTTCCTGCACTCCGGTTGGACGCTTGCGCACGATCGCTGGCTGTGGCATTGCGGTTGGACGTTTGTGCCCGATTGCTGGTAGCGGCTGTGCGGTTTGAGGTCTGTGCCCGATTGCCAGTTGCTGCACCGCGGTTGGCCTGGTTGGACCGATCGCTTACCCCCGCAGTATTCGTTCGTCCTGCGCGGTTGGCAGCCCCCACATTGTTTTGGCGTCCCGTGCGATTTGCGGCTCCGGCCCGATTGGCTACGTTCGCGTTCCCGGCAGCGCCGTCGGTGCGTCCTCGATAGTCGCGTCGCGCGTCGCCACCCGGCGCACCCCGGGCGTACTTGTCACGCGTTGCGTTGTCACGGTACGCGACACCCTGACGGTGTCCCGAATCGTGCTTCCACTTGCCGCCCTCTACCGTGGTACGGTCGAAGTTGCGGTCGATGTTTGCGGCCTTATTGACATTAATGTTGACGTCATTGTTATTCCAGTTGCAATTGCCGAAGATTGCGCCGGCTGCGGCGATGCCAACTCCCCACGCGAACCCGGTCGCGAGTGCGGCGCCGGGATAATAGGCAGGGTAGGGCGGCCAGTAGGTTGGTGGATAAGCCGGAGCGCTCCAAGCTCCGTAGACGACGGTCGGGTTGTAAGACGGCACGTAGATGACCTGGGGATTAGAAGGTTCGATGCGCACGATGCTTTGCGGCGCCTGGCCTGACTGGCCGCCCGGACTTGAGGCGGGCGCCTCGACAATCACCTTCTGTTGCGCGTTAGATGTCAGATTTCCAGCCTTTTGCGCACGGGCCCTCAATCGCTGCACCGCGTCAAGCACATCCTTTTCATTTGCGAGGAACACGTCTCCCAGCTTCTGGGTCCAGTCGAGCTTGTCGTTCATCGGTTCCAGCACCTGCGGGAATGCCACCAATGACTTGACGCTAACGTCCCACGGCTGGTCCTGTACTGCTTTCACGGCCGCGTCGCCCTTCAGATCGCGGTGCGCCTTCACCCAGCGGGCAGCATGCACGACTTCGAGCGGATACGTCGAAGCCATCAGGACTTGCGATAACAGCGAATCGGGATAGAGCGCGATCGGCGCCACCAGAGCCTCGATTTCGTCAGGCGGAAATTGCTGGGCCTGAGAAAAGGGCGTCGAGGCCGGGGCCGGAGCCGATGCTGCGGCCGCTATAGATGCTGCCGCCGGAGCGGAAGTCGGGGCCGGCGCCGAAGCGGGTTGAGTCTGCGTCTGCTGCTCCTGTTGTTTCGCTGGACAGCCCGCGAACAGGACGACGAGGCCGGTGCCTATTATTCGTGCAACCCTCGTTGTCATGTTCACTTCCCGTGGGTTCGGTCGGCAGCCAGTTGCCGTGGGCAGTTGCGTAGCGAATCACGCTCTGCGCCCCAAGGAACAGCGGGGAGCGGCAGTTTTCGCCACCAGGCAGGTGTTCGTTCATCCCGTTTCGCCGGCGACGAGCGCCTTGGCCATAGTCAATCCTAGTACGAACCTGAGACCTATGCGTGCGCATTGGTGCACTAGAATGGATGTGTCACAGTACCGGGTAGTGCAGGTGAGCCGTATCGGGCCTGCCAAACGGAATCTTGTACGTGCAGTGCAAATGCAAAGGTACCAATATCGTTGCGAGAAGTTGGGCCATTTGTTCGAGCACACGGAACATCTCGCCGAACACGAAAGTGCCCATGCGCTTTGCCCGGAGTTCGGAAGCTAGACGTGTCAATCCGTCCCAGTGCCATTTATCGCCGAGGCGAAAAAAGAACTGGGATATTACTTCGCGTCAATTGTTCCACGGAACGGGTGATTAACCGTGGGCGCTTACCTCGGCGTCCGGACGGTGGATGTCACTTAAGTGCAACCGCACAAGGACCTCATGAGTCGTCTAGTCGTCGTTTCAAATCGCACGGCCGATCCTCGCAAGCCTGCAGCCGGCGGACTCGCCGTAGCGGTAAAGGACAGCCTGCAACAGACCGGTGGGCTCTGGTTTGGCTGGAGCGGCAAGATCCACGAAGCGGCGGATGGTGCAACAGTCGGCCGGGGCGAAGTTCATGTTCAAACGGCTGGCAACGTTACGCTCGCGACACTTGATCTGAGCCGGGAAGATCACGACACGTATTACCTGGGTTACGCCAACAATGTCTTGTGGCCGGTATTCCACTACCGGCTGGACCTGGCCAATTTCGACACACGATTCGCTGCAGGCTACCGGAGGGTCAACCAGTTATTCGCGTACAAGTTGCTGTCGTTGTTGAAGCCTGACGATCTGATCTGGGTTCATGACTATCAACTGATCCCGCTCGCGGCCGAGTTGCGAGCCATGGGATGTAACAACCGCATCGGCTTCTTCCTGCATATTCCGATGCCGCCGCCGCTAATCATGGCTGCGATTCCGGAACACGAATGGCTGATGCGCTCGCTCTTTGCGTACGATCTGGTGGGCTTCCAAAGCAAAGCCGACCTGACGCATTTCACTCACTACGTCGAATCGGAAGCGCAGGCACAACAGTTGAGCCCGGATCGTCTTCGGGCATTCAATCGAACGCTGCGCGTCGGCGCGTACCCCATCGGTATCGACGTCGACGACTTCATTCGTCTTGCGGACTCGAAGGAAGGGCGCGACATGTTCGTCCGGATGCGCGAGGAGTATTCGCGGCGGCGTTTGCTGGTGGGCGTCGACCGGTTGGACTACTCGAAGGGATTACCGCAACGCGTCCATGCTTTCCGCGAACTGCTGACCTTCTACCCGGAAAACCGTGATAGTGCGACGCTGATCCAGATCGCCTCCCCTAGCCGCGAGGACGTCGACGCCTACGACGATCTACGGCGTCAGATGGATAGCTTGTGCGGCGCAATCAATGGCGACTTCGGTGAACTGGACTGGATGCCGGTGCGCTACATTCATCGCAACGTGGCCCGAAAGCGTCTGCCGGGTCTCTATCGCGCGAGTCGAGTTGCGCTCGTTACGCCGTTGCGGGACGGCATGAATCTGGTCGCGAAAGAATTCATCGCCGCACAGGACTCTGCCGATCCGGGCATGCTCGTGCTCTCGCGCTTTGCCGGAGCCGCTGAGCAATTGAAGGAAGCGCTGCTGGTCAATCCCTACGACACGCAAGGCACGGCGCAGGCCATCCAGCGGGCGCTAACGATGTCGCTCGATGAGCGGATCAACCGGCATGAGGCTCTTCTTCAGCGAATTCGCAAGTTCGATGTGCACTGGTGGAGTTCGACGTTTCTCCAAGCGCTGGAAGATTGCGGACAGCAAGAAGAGGCGACGAGCGGTAGGGGCCATATATCTAGCTGAACAACGTTCATCTCCAGCCGTCGTGCCCGCGCCGATTCTTAACGCCGATCAGGCAAAGAGAACCCGCATGTCCATCTCACGGAGGCCCTGGTACCGGCGGCGCTCGCCTATGCGAGATCGCAGCTTGCTGTCATTTGTTATCGCCGCTGTACTCGCCACGCTCGATTACCTCATCTCGTGCTGGCATTCGCGGTGTCAAGCGCAACTCGCCCGCGCCTCCGCGCCGCGGTATCTCACTTGTGAAGCAGGCTGGACGAAGCCGCGCGGGCGGGAAAAGGCTGAAAGCCGCCTACCTTCCCATACGCCGGTCGTAGCTTCGCGAAATACGACTAAGCAGTGTGGGGTCGCGTGCCTCAGGCGAGTTGAACTGCACGACAACGCTACCGTCCGGCTGCTGACGGACACCAGCGGTCACGGTCATGCCATTGAGATAGCCGACGACGGTGCCACTTCCCGGATCCTGGACGGTGATCGCGAGACCTTCGTCATTCATCGCTCCCACCGCGGCGTTGAAGGACCGGTCGAAGCTGGCCGGCGTCATAACGACGTTTCCGGCTGGGACATAGTATGGACAACCTGTGAGAGGCAGTAGGGCGGCGAAGGCAATGGCGAGTCGCTTCACGGTGACACCCCGCTCGTAAATTTGGTGATGCCATCATATCCCAACGCATGATCAAGTCGGTGCTGCGGAGCCGCGCGGACAGGTAGGGACGTTCCAAGCAGATTTTAGATAATCGGCATAATTAATCTACGGTGCCTCCAATTTTTGCAACCGGATTTTCGATGTCGTTGTTGGCTTCCGTAGATCTATTCGGCGTCGTTGTCAGGATCACTCCTTGCGCCACGATGAGATTCGCGCCTGTTGGTCCTACTAGGTTGGCCGGCTTCTGAAGCCAATTGGCTACAACGGACCGTTTGTGCATAATCCGCCTCCTGCTAGCGGCGGAGGTGAGGTATGTAATTACAAGGCGATGGAGCATGGTGCGAGCAATTGTCTCTGCGTCGGCCTACGAACGTGGTTGCCGTCGCACTGGTTGTGAACGTCTTCCTCGTCCCTCGCCGACCCACTTTGGCTTTCTAACCGCATGTGCGCGCAACGGCAGCCTGCCATGCAAGAAGGTCGCGACAGACGAGCGGCGTTCGAATTCGGCTTCAGTCGACCATGGAGGCGCTGTAACCATGCTTACTTGGAGGACCGCTTTCCGGCCTTACGCAAAGCTTCTCGTCACGCCGAATTCCCGCCACGCTCGTCGCGACATGATCCCAGTGTGGGGGAACGACAACGATACGATCGAGCGACTTTTGACCCCGTTGGGTTGCCTGCTAAATTTTCGGATCGCGACATCCGGTCATCACTTTGCCGATGTATAGCGATCTGGACCGCGGGGTCATACGTCAGCATCGCGGAGTGCTCGTCACCCGGCTGGAGCGATTCTCCGCGAACTATCGAGGAGTTATCCGCCATGGTCATGGTGTTCTCCGCCGCTGCGATTGTGCTCGAAGCCGTGCTCATAGTGCTGCTTCTTGCACGCCAGGCGAGGCGCCAGCGCGCCGAGCAACAGTCGGTGATGAGCGAGCAATGCATGAGCCCCGCTACTGAGTCAGCAAACGCCGCAACGTCGAGTTGGTACCTCAAGCGAGGCAAGGTGCGCGAGACCGGGCGGCGCCCAACTGTCGGGAGACTCAAGTTCCTCAGCGGTTACCTCGCGGCTCGTGCCGATGGCAGCATGCGTGTGGTTTCAACGCGTGAGTCCCGACGTTACGGCCGCGAGCGGGAAGCTGGTGAGCCGGGCGGGTC
The DNA here is from genome assembly GCF_904848585.1 of Paraburkholderia kirstenboschensis. Lineage (GTDB taxonomy): Bacteria > Pseudomonadota > Gammaproteobacteria > Burkholderiales > Burkholderiaceae > Paraburkholderia > Paraburkholderia kirstenboschensis. The sequence continues at coordinate 14,061 of NZ_CAJHCR010000018.1, read as the reverse complement.
AATCGACGTCATCGAGCGAAAGCTACATGATCAATCACAGCGGGAAAGCGAAGCGCGCTTCAACGCGATGGCGGATTCGGCCCCGGTAATGATCTGGATGTCGGATCCGGCAGGGCTATGTACGTTTTTCAACAAGCCATGGCTGGATTTTACGGGCCGCACGCTTGAGGAGGAAATCGGTAACGGCTGGTCAGAAGGCGTGCACCCCGACGATTTCGACCGGTGCCTGGAGATTTACGTGACATCATTTGAAGCCCGGCACGATTTCAGGATGGAATATCGTCTACGAAGGCGGGATGGTGGGTATCGCTGGATCGTCGATACGGGGATGCCACGGGTTGGCGCCGACGGTGGGTTTCTGGGCTATATCGGTTCTTGCATCGACATCACCGATCGCAGACAGGTGGAAGAAAAATTCCGGAGCGCCCTGGAATTCCTGCCGGTCGCAGTCCTAATGGTAGATCAACGAGGCCGCATCGCGCTGGCCAACCAGCAAACCGAAAAGCTCTTTGGGTATCGACTCGACGAGCTGAGCGGAAAACCCGCCACGATGCTCGTTCCACAACTGTTGGGCAGCAGCAACTCTGCGTTGCAAGTCCAGCTTTCCCGCATGGAGCAGTCTGGGGCAATGGAAGCACCCCGGGATCTGTCCGCGCGCCGCAAGGACGGAACCGAGCTCCTGATAGAAGCCGGACTCAGTACACTCCGGTTTGAAGATGAGGCGGCCATTCTCGCGGTCATCGTCGACAGAACCGAGCGGCTTGAACTTTACCGTAATCAGCGGGAACTGGCCCACCTGACACGCGTTTCGACGATGGGCGAACTCGCACCGTCGCTTGCACATGAACTGAACCAGCCGCTTACCGCGATCCGGAGCAACGCGGAAGCAGCGCAGCGGTTCATGGCAATCGATCCAGTTGATCTGGACGAGATGCGCGAAGCATTGAGAGACATTATTGAGGCGGGCGAACGCGCGAGCGAAGTGATCCGGCGGATTCGCGCGCTCGTCAAGAAAGGCGAGCGGGAAATTGGGTCTCTGGAGCCCGCCGCTGTCATTCGCGACGTCTTGGTGCTGCTGCGCAGCGACGCGATTGCGCGCGGCGTACGCATGTCACTCGACGTCGATGCAAACCTGCCCGAGGTGCGTGGCGACAGGGTGCAGCTGCAGCAGGTCATGCTCAATCTCCTGCTCAACGCATTCGACGCCATGAGCGATCTTCCGGTTACCAATCGCATGGTGGCCGTGTCCGTAACGCTCGAAAGCTCTCTGGTAGTTCGTGTCGCGGTGCGCGATTGCGGGCGCGGCCTGCCGAGCGGCGACCGGCTTAATATGATTTTCAAACCATTTTTTAGCTCCAAGCCCGATGGTCTTGGCCTCGGATTGTCCATCAGCCGTTCGATTATCGAGGTACACGGCGGGCGGCTATGGGCCGAAAACAACCCGGAGCAAGGCGCGACGTTTTATTTCACCTTGCCCGCGGCGGAGCCAGCTCGGCGAGTCCCTCCGCAACCGCAGCCGTGACCGATCGCCGGGAGGGGAGCGTTATCTCGAAGAAGAACTTCAAGCCAGTGCTCGCTGCATTGAGCGACACGGGCGACGTGCCGTGGTCGACGAGATGCAGTTGGTAACGCCACAGGTCTTCGACGGTGGCGGGGTCGGGCGGGCGCCTCAGAAACCGGGTGAATTCGCGCACGATGCGCAGATAATGGCCTGCGTCTTCGGCGCCAGCTGACGCATACGTATGCCGTTGATCTTGCGCTGACGCAGTGACTCTGCTCCCGTTGAACGACGAGGCGGATTGCCTCGCCATCAACATGAAAACAGAGTAGGTTTCCTCTCCATTGCTGCTAACGCTGGCCGGAGACGTAGATGCCAGTTGTTCGACGATTTGACGACGCCTCATGCGCGGGCGCCGGAATTACATCGGGCGCGCCGTGTCAGCACCAAACCGCTCAACTACAAACTCAATAAAACCACGAAGCTTCGGCGATCTCCGTCGTTCTTGCAGATAGAGAAGACTCATCGACCGTTCGGGCGCGGCAAAGTCTGGCAAGATCTCGATCAGACGCTTCTCTCGAATGTCCTCTGGTATCAACATGGAAGGGAGCAGCGCGATACCTAGTCCTCCCAGTGCTGCCCGGCGCAAGGCTTCGGCATTGTCGATTTTCAATCTGCCATCCACGGGGACGCTGACCGGCCCATCCGGTCCCTGCAGCGTCCATCCGGGGCGCGCCGCGTGCCATTCCGATCGCGGCGGGTATGCATAGGTAAGGCATTGATGGTCGCCAAGCGCTTGCGGCGTGGTCGGCGCTCCGTTTCCGTCGACATAGCCGGGCGACGCGCATAGCACAAGCCGATACGGAGCAAGAGGACGCGCCACCGCTTCCGGGTTTGCCAGAGCGCCGATGCGAATTGCAGCCTCGAAACCCTCGTCGAACAGATCCACGAGCGCGTCGGTGGCGACGATATCCAGCTTGATCTCGGGGTAGCGCTCGTAATAGTCCGCGAGCTCGGGAATCAGGCATTCGTTTGTGAACACCACAGGCGCAGTGACGCGTAAGCGTCCTCGTGGCCTTGTGATTACCCACATTTCAGCCACGAAACCTGGTAACCTGGCACGCGTTATAGTCATTGCGCGAGCGAGATGGCTAAAGAAGAGCGGGCAGACGAGCGAGCCTGGTTCGAGAAGGAGATCGAGGCGAGCAGGTTTCAGGATGCCAGATTGCGCAAACGCTTTGGCATGGTGCTGGAACGGTTGTGGTCCGGCATAGGCCAAACGATCCCTTTTGCATGTCAGGATTGGTCTTCAACGAAGGCCGCTTACCGATTCCTGTCTAATCAGCGGGTCAGCGAGCAGGAGATCTTGAGCGGTCACTTCCATGCGAGTGCAGAGCGCTTCAAGTCGACGCAGGGCCCCATTCTTATCCTTCAGGATACGACGACATTCTCGTATCAGCGGGAGCGCCCGGAGCTGATCGGCTATACAGGCAAGATGGCCATCAAGCGTGGAAAAAATGGCTCTCTAAGGCCGCTGACACAATGCGGCATCCTGATGCATTCGAGTCTGGTTGTTACTGCCGAGGGATTGCCGCTGGGTCTGGCCGCCGTAAAATTCTGGACCCGAAGCAGGTTCAAGGGTACTACCGCGCTGAAGCGGCACGTCAATCCTACACGCGTACCAATCGAAGAGAAGGAGAGTTACCGCTGGCTGGAGAACATGCGCCAGTCAACGGCGCTGCTCGGCGACCCGGTGCGTTGCATTCACGTCGGCGATCGGGAAAGTGACATCTACGAACTGTTTTGTACAGCGTACGATCTGAGCACTTACTTTCTCGTGCGGACCTGCGTTGACCGACTCGCCGGCGATGGAAATCACACCATCGCAGACAAGATGGAGCAGGTCAAGGTCAAAGGACTGCATCGTGTCGAGATTCGTGATGCGAAGGGGCATCCGATGACCGTAACCCTTGAGCTTCGATACCAACGCACGACGGTGCTGCCGCCCATCGGCAAGCAAGGCCGCTACCCGGCGCTGCAACTCACGGTGATCCACGCGAAAGAGCGCGATGTGCCGCCCGGGCGTCCTGGCATCGAGTGGAAGCTGCTGACCAATCTCCCGGTCCAATCGCGTGCAGAAGCAATCGAGAAGCTCGACTGGTACGCCATGCGCTGGAAGATCGAAACGTTCCACAAGATTCTCAAATCCGGATGCAAGGCCGAGGACTCGAAGCTACGCACCGCCGATCGACTTGCGAACCTTATCTCCGTATTCTGCATCCTGAGCTGGCGCATATTCTGGCTGACAATGATCAGCCGATGTGCGCCGCAAGCTCCAGCTGAGGCAGCCTTCACCTCAACGGAAATAGAATTGCTCGAGTGCATAGTCCCTGACTTGCCGCTTACCGCGCAGGCACCACCGCTCCTGCGAAACCTTATCAAGGTCGCCCGGCTTGGAGGCTATCTGGGCCGAGCCAGTGATGCGCCACCAGGTAATACCGTCGTGTGGCGTGGCATGCGGCGCCTCACCGATATTCAACTAGGTTATGAACTCGCCCTGAATCGAAGTGGGTAATTGCAAGCCTCGTGGCTTCGCGAGGTGGTCGAGCGCCAGCCGCTCTGTGTCGTCGATTAGGTCGAGTATCTCAACGCATCGTTCGTAATAAGCCTGTCCGAACGCGCTGATTTTCTGTCGGCGGGTCGTGCGGTGAATGAGCTGCGTGCCAAACCGATTTTCCAACGCCTGAAGATAGTTGCCGACCATGGTTGGCGACAGGTCGCATGTCTCCGCCGCGGCCGTCAGGCTGCCAGTTTCCACTACACGTGCGAAGACGGTCATCGCCTTGAGAAGGTCCATTGCTCAATGTTAGTGGATTCTGCTTCAAGACGTGGTGCGTTTATCGATCTGCGATCGAGGAATACATTGCTGTTACGTGAGCGAAAGGAGAGGCGAAATGCTGTATGAACTGGCGACGTTGTCGTGTCCGCTTGTGGAACAGGACGCGGTGTCCGATTGCGCCCATCGCTGGGTATCAGATGCCGACGCGGCAGGCAGGCTGCTCGGAGCATGGCGCACGGAAATCGGCGAACTGTCGCGCATTGTCGTGATGCGCAGCTTTGAGACGATGGATGAGCTGCACTATGATCGAAATCGCGCATTGACCGCCGAACAACCCTTCGGAATTGAAAGCGCGTGCGTTCAATTCATCATGGAAAGCTACGCTCTTTTTCCCTTCTTACCGGATATCGAGCCGGCGGCGACCTTTGGCAACTTCTACGAGATTCGCCGTTATTGGCTGAAGGCCGGAGGGATTGCACCAACCATTACCGCTTGGGAACGCGCGCTGGGTCCGGCCGAAGCGTACACATCGCATCTCATTGGCAACATGTACGCACTCGATGGACCACCGCGCATTACGCATATCTGGGGATTCTCGAGTCTTGAGGAGCGTATGACATTGCGAAGGCGGCATTACGCTGAAGGCCTTTGGCCGCCCAAAGGCGGTCCGGAACAGATTACAAACGCAACGTCGGCGATTTGCCTGCCGGAGGTGTGGTCGCCTCTGCGTTGAATGCTTGCTGGCGCAGCGCTCCCGAGCGGATGAACAGTTTCCTGACGCACCAAAACGTATTCTCATGCCTTCGGCTTGGCGTAAAAGCCACACGGCATGTCTCGGCCGTATAAGAGAGGCATAAATGTCCGCTCCAGAGGAAGGCGACCGACCGCTTCGGGTCGCGTGCCGCGGATCGCCATCAGGCACGAACCGGCCATGAAGCGTCATAGGACTAAACCGCTCGCGCGGTAAGGGGCTGCGGCCGGCGGTAGTGGCAATGGGGAGGAAACCGACTCTGTTTTCATGTTGATGGGCGAAGCAATCCGCCTCGCGGTTCAACGGGGGCAGAGTCATGACTCAAACTCACCAGACTGTCAGCCCGCTGCGCCAGCGCATGCTCGAGGACATGCGTATGCGCCAGTTGGCGCCGAAGACGCAGGCCAGCTATCTGCGCATTGTGCGCGAGTTCACCCGGTTTCTGGGGCGCCCGCCCGACACCGCCACCGTCGAGGACCTGCGGCGTTACCAGTTGCATCTGGTCGATCACGGCACGTCGCCGGTGTCGCTCAATGCGGCGATCACCGGTCTGAAGTTCTTCTTCGAGATCACGCTCCACGAGCCCGAACTGATGGGCCGGATGCAAGGTTTTGTCGCAGTAAGCGTCGGGTATCATGCGCCCTGACAATGCGAACGATCGGACGCTTGATGACGACTCTGAATCCAGCCTTGGCACGGGTGCTCAAGCGCTTGCACTATCCGCTCGATGTGATCCTGACGTGTGTGCGCTGGTATGTGGCGTATCCGTTGAGCCTTCGACATCTGGAAGAGATGATGGCCGAGCGCGGAATTTCGGTCGACCATTCAACCGTACATCGCTGGGCCACCAAGGTGTTGCCGGTTCTCGAGAAGGCGTTTCGCCGCCAAAAGCGAGCCGTCGGTCGGAGTTGGCGAATGGATGAAACGTATATCAAGGTCCGAGGCCAGTGGAAGTATTTGTATCGCGCAGTCGACAAGGAGGGCAACACGGTGGATTTTCTGCTGCGCGCCCATCGTGACAAGGCCGCGGCGCGGCGCTACTTCGAAAAGTCAATCGACCAAAATGGCGAACCCGAGACGGTGACAATCGATAAAAGCGGTGCGAACCGGGCCGCGCTGGATGCCCTCAACGCGGAGCGGGAGACACCGATCAAGATTCGCCAGAACAAGTATCTGAACAACGTTGTCGAACAAGATCATCGGGCGATCAAGCGACGCACGCGGCCCATGCTCGGCTTCAAGAACTTTCGTTGTGCCCGCATCCTGTTGAGCGGAATCGAACTCATGCACATGATCGCCAAGGGCCAAATGGAAGACAGTGGCATCGGATACACCCGTGCCGAGCAGTTTTACTCACTTGCAGCATAAGCAGTACTACTTATAATACCGTTTGTTCGCCGTCTTGCCCTTACCGCGACAAAACCCTTCGATCGCCTCCGGAAAGCCGCGCAGACCATCGACGACGGCGATCAGGATATCGTGCAGGCCACGGTTCTTCAGTTCGTTGAAGACCTTCAGCCAGAACTTGGCACCCTCGGTCTGCTCGATCCACAGGCCCAGCACTTCCTTGCGGCCGGCGGCCCGAATGCCCAGCGCAAGGTACACCGCCTTGTTCCTGACCGTGCCGTCGTCGCGGATCTTCAGCCGCAGCGCGTCGAAATACACGATCGGGTACATCGCCTCGAGCGGACGCTGTTGCCACTGTTCGACTTCGGCCAGCACTTCGTCAGTGACGGTGGAAATCAGATCGGGCGACACTTCGAGCCCATACAGCTCCAGCAAATGGCCTTGGATCTCGCGTACGCTCATGCCGCGCGGGTACATGCTGATGACGTGGTCGTCAAAGCCCGGTAGCCGGCGCTGGTATTTGCCGACCAGTTGCGGCTCGAACGTCGCCTGCCGATCGCGCGGAATATCCAGATTCAGTTCGCCGTTGGGCGTAAGGACCGTCTTGCGGCTCGTGCCATTGCGGTGATTGCTGGCCTTGCCTTGCTCCGCCTCGCTCTCCAGGTGATGCGTCAACTCCGCCGCCAGCATGCGCTCAGCCAGTTGCTTCTTCAGTTGCCCGGCCAGGCCCGACTCACCGAGAACCGACTCGGCATCCTTGTTCTGAATCTGCGCCAGCAGTTGGTCGATCAGCTCATCGGGGAACAGCTTCGGCGCCTTCGCGTTCTTGCTCTTCTTGATCACAGTTGCTTCGGTCATAGGACGTAGTTTCCGTTATCGTCTCATGACCTCGTCACACTAATATCTGACAGGCTCCTGCTAACCGGATATGGACTTCGATCGGAAGGGACCGTAGAGTCTGAACGCGACATTGCCTGCCCAGCCTTTGATTGCGTAGCCCGACGGAGCCCGGTGAAACAATTTCACACCTGCCTAATGGTAGTCGTCCTCTCGTTGATGCCGCACGGCGAGGACAGTCACTGTTGCTGCGTCTTCTATCTCGAATAGTACAACGTAGCCAGACGATCCGAACGGTACGACGAGTTCACGAAGAAAAGGACTCTCTGCGTTGGCCTTCCGACACGTGAATGGGAAGTCTTCAAGCACCAGTATCGATTTGCGCAAAGCTTCTAGTGCGCGCTCGGCTAATACCACGTCACGATCTAGGAGGAAGTCATAAAGGCGCAACAGATCGCGCCGGGCGCCACCGCTGAAGCGAACTCTGTACGTCACTGGTTGTCTCTCGCCCGCTTTGCTGTCTGCAGCATGTCCTCCAGCTCGGCAAATACATCGCCAACTGCATGATAATCACCCGTTTCGCGCGCTTCCCTTCCGGCGGCGAGCCCGCGAGTAACGAAATCCCGCTGAGACCTTCGCTGCGCAATGCTTGCGCGAAGCGACGCCTCCATGAAGGAGGAGAGACTTTCGTTGTCGTTCAGCACCTCTTCGGCCGCACGACGCAGTTCCGGTTCAACGCGCAGCGCCGGGATGGTTGCTGTTTTCATTGAGAGCTCCATGCATTGCATTTGCGATACATTCTATCAGCAGTCGCTTCGGAAGGGGCACGTCTAGAAATAAAGGGGCGGGTAGTTGTAGTTATTTGGAATTGTGATCGTGCTACGGTAGATGAATGTCGAGACTTAAGGCTCAGAGTGCGCGAGGTCGCGTAGGGTTATCCACGGGGCTGCCGCCCGCTTTTCTGTAGCGAGAGGCGAGCAGCCCGGTGGATAACCCGGACCGGAGGCGGTAGCGATTTCGCCCCGTTTTGCGCTGCAAGTTCCTGTCCGACTCTTTTTCCGGGAGAGCGTTCATGGCTGCAGACAGCGCTTTGGTCGAACCGGAGTGGCAACGTTATCCGTTGATCGCGTCAAACTGTTTCGCGCGCCGATGGATAACGAGCTGCTCATCACTCGGGTTGGCGAGGAACACGATCACAGCGTATATGAGCGCGATTGAAGGCTTTCTTCGCTTTGAGCAGGAGCAAGGTGTTGACCTTCGCGGGACATCGCGCGAATCCATTGCGCGATATGTGGGCGAGATGCTCTCACAGCCAAGACGATCGAGACCCGACGAGGTTCGCGCCGGCTCAGGCGGCTGCCTGTCGAATGCAACGTTGCAGCAGCGTCTTACCGCGGTCCGGTTACTCTTCGAGTTTCTGATTGACGAAGGGCTAGTCAGAACTAACCCCGTTGGCTGCGGCCGGTACACCTCATCAAGGCAATTCGGCGGGGGCGGCGATCGAGGACTCCTTCCGAGATTCCATAAGCTGCCGTGGATTCCAACAGAAGAGCAATGGAGGAGCTTGCTCGCTGTGGTTCGCGAAGAATCGAAGCGAAACAGATGCATGCTGGTATTTGCTTACGATGCAGCGCTTCGTCGCGAAGAGCTGTGTCAGCTTCATAGCGGTGATCTCGATCCGGCGCATCGGCTATTGCGCGTGCGTGCTGAGACGACAAAGGGGCGACGCGAGCGAGTCGTGCCGTATTCCGAGACGGCAGCAGAACTGCTGCGTGACTATCTGCGCCGCAGGCCCCCTGCGGGACGAGATCGGCACGCCGTATTCCTGTCTGAATCACCCCGCAATCATGGAGCAGCAATCACGTTGTGGACGTGGTCCAAGGTCGTCCGGTCCATAGCCCTCCGCGCCGACGTTCCGGCGTTTTCTACTCATACGCTTCGACATCTTTGTCTGACGGACCTTGCAAGGTCGGGCTGGCAGCTCCACGAGATCGCTCGATTTGCCGGCCATCAGAGTCTGGAGACGACGCGGCAATACATCCATCTTTCCGGCCAGGATCTGGCGGATCGATTCGCAAAGACAATGCGTCAGATTCATACGTGGCGTATCGAAGCGCTGGCGGGTATTGCGGACAAGTAGTAACGGTCATGAAAGCTCCCCGTCTCCAATCCTCGCAGCCGCCAGGCTCCGACGCCTGTCGGTGGGTCTGGCCTTTGCGAATCGAGGACTACGACCGCAGCATCAGGCTCACGGTTGCAGAGCAACGAACGTTGGCACGCGAGCTTTCAGAGACGATGGGAACCACGCGCAATGCAATGGCGGCGCCTGGTCACCTGGCAGGGCTCCAGCGGTTGGTGACGCCGATCAATGACGCGCTTGCCATGGTCGACGGCAAATGCGGATGTAGCGATCGTGTCAGGCTGATATTGCTTAATCACTGTGCACGACAAAATCGCACATTCTGGGGATGGGACAGCGCTGCATGGCGCGAGGTGATAGGGACGAGCCAACGCTCGCTTGTTTCGACCAACAGCATAGCAAGTGGCGGTGAGCGAGAGGCATTGATCGCCGTCGCGTATCTACTCCAGTGCATCAACGACACCTCCTGTTTCAAGGGGCTGAAACGGCTAGCCTTGGCGGAATTGGTGTTCGGCAAGGAACAAGTTGCTGCCACGTTGAAGCGCGTGACCGATACCGCGGAAACATGGGGTTATCGAGGCCACAACAAACAACTCATGAGCATGGTTGCAGAGCTTCTGCTCATGAATGGACGGCCGGACCTTGAATCCCTGACGGCGGGGCTTGTCAAGGAAGCTCGCAACCGCTGGTGCGACTCGGCCGCCCGCAGCGCGCTGTACTTTCAATTGACGCGTGTCCTGACGGCGTCGGGATTAGTTGTGGATGAGCCCAAAGTGCGCGATACGGTCGACAGGGAATTCATACATGCAGCGGGGATAGCGAATATCGCCTCCGAATGGGTTGCGATGGCAGAGCAATGGGACGCAACCAGTACCCTGACTGTACGTAGTCGCCGCCAGTTTCGAAGCATGATTCTGAAGGCGGGGCGTTGGATGAAAGACCGACATCCCGAAACCACCCGCGCCGATCAGTGGACCCGGGAGCTGGCAGCAGAATATGTCGGCGCGGTGGACCGCATGCGAGTCGGAGACTACGTCTGGAAAACTGCCGGTATGGGCGACAAGTTTGGCAAACCCATCAGTGCCCGCACCAAAACGGCCTTGCTTGGTTCGATAAGATGCTTCTTTGTCGATGCTCAGGAATGGGAATGGATACCGCGCCGCCTCGACCCGTCGCGCGCATTTGCCACGCCCCGTTCGGTGAAATCACTCATAGGACCGGCACCACGCGCCATCGCGGACGACCTATGGGCCAAGCTCCTCTGGGCTGGGCTCAACCTGACGTTGAGCGATCTTCCCCTGCACGGCAGCACGGCAGGCGACGATCTGCAAGAGATTCGTTGCAGCACCGGCGGTTACTATCCGCTCGAGATGATGCAAGCGTTGAGCATCGTGTGGCTCTTCGCCGGCTTACGTAGCGATGAGATCGTAAGACTGCGAACGGGCTGTGCGCGGAAGGAGCCGTTGGCAGGAGGCCCGGGTGAGCAGTGCTGGATGCTCGATGTGCCAGTGCACAAGACAGGAACCGCATTTACCAAACCTATCGATGCGGTCGTCGGCGAAGCAATGTTGGCTTGGGAAAGAGTGCGTCCGGTCCAGCCACTTGCGCTCGACATCAAGACCGGCGAACAGGTGGCCTTCCTGTTCTCATATCGTGCGAAGAGGATTCCGCATCACTATCTGAATCGGCGTCTCATTCCAATGCTCTGTCGGAAGGCCGGCATTCCAGCAGTCGACGCACGCGGCCAGATCAGCAGCCACCGGGCACGGTCGACCATCGCGAGCCAGCTGTTTAACGCCAAGGAACCGATGACGCTATTCGAGCTGCAGGCATGGCTCGGTCATCGTTCGCCGGTCACCACGCAGCACTATGTCGCCTTCACGCCCACGAAGCTGGCAAAAGCCTACTCGGAGGCGCAGTATTTCCAGCGGAACCTGAGAATGATGGAGGTGCTGATTGATCGGCAGGTGATAGATGAGCGAAGCATTGACCAGCCGTGGCGTTACTACGACTTGGGCCACGGATTATGCTCGTACGAATTCTTCGATCAATGTCCGCACCGCATGGCCTGTGCACGGTGTAACTTCTACGTCCCGAAAGAATCGACCCGGGCCGAACTGATCGCATCAAAGGCAGGCATGATTCGGATGTTGCAGGAAATCCCGCTCACGGATGACGAGCGCGATGCGGTAGATGGTGACCGGCAGGCTGTCGAGCGTCTTCTTCAGCGCCTGGAATCTACGCCCGCGCCAGATGGTTCAGTTCCGCGGAAGCGGTGAGGTATCTGCGCTAACACATAGATCCTCAAGGCAGTCGTGAAGCGCAAACTGACCAGACGCTCGCGTCAGCGAATATCTCCATGCTCACCTGAGGATTCGATCAGGTTCGGATGACCGATACGTTGCTTGCGCGGTTCGAACGCCGAGTGCAGGGAGAGGCCAATGGCTGCGCCGATCAGCTCGGCAATGACGAAGCCGGGTACGCTCGACGGCGCAATGCCTGCGAAGCTGTCGCTGAACATGCGGCCGAACGCAGCGGCCGGGTTCGCGAACGACGTTGACGCCGTGAACCAGTATGCTGCACCGATGTATGCGGCTACCAGGATCGATGCGCGCCCGGCCGGCGCGCGCAGGATGACGAGAAGCAGCCCGGCGGTGGCCACTGCTTCGGCAATCCATTGCCCGGTTCCCGTACGAACCTTGCCCGATAGCTCGACGATGGGCAGATCGAACATTGCATGCGCAAGCCACGCGCCGAGCAGTGCGCCGACCAGCTGCGCAGCGATATACGGCAGGAGCTCACGCACAGGCAGCTCACCACGCAGCGTCATGACGGCGCTGACGGCCGGATTGAAATGGGCTCCGCTCAATGGCCCGAAGACTTCGATCAGCACATACAGCCCCCCCACGGTTGCCAGCGTGTTGGCGAGCAGGGCGACCGCTACATTGCCGCCCGCAAGTCGTCCCGCCATGATGCCGGAGCCGATCACCACCGCGAGCAGCAGGGCTGTACCAAGCAGCTCGGCGAAGACCTTGCGCCTAAGCCCCATCACTGCGGTCATGATTTGGAAATCGCTGTGAGTGCACGCTGGAGGTCCTCGTTGCTCATCGCGTCCAGAGGCAGCGCGAGCAATTGCAGCATGCGATATCCGATCGCCTGACGGGTAAGTTCGAACGCTACCCGCTTTCCGTCGTCGTCGCCTGGTGCAACAGACGGATCGGCATAGGCCCAGTGAACCTTGACCGGACTGCCCGGCCAGTAGGGACATGTCTCGGCAGCCGCGCTGTCGCAGACGGTAATGACGATACGCATGGGAGGGGCATCGTCATCGGCAAACTCATCCCAGCTCTTGCTGCGATAACCACTCACGTCGATGCCCGCCTGCGTGAGTACCTTGATAGCGAACGGATTCAGACGGCCACCCGGTGCGCTGCCCGCGCTGAAAGCACGCACGCTCTTGCCCAGCCTGGAAGCGAGGTGATTCAGCATGGCCTCGCCGAGCACGCTGCGCGCTGAGTTGTGCGTGCACAGGATCAATACGTTGGTCGTCATACGTTTCTCGTTGAGTCGCGCGCTGGACTCAGCAGCACGACGAAGACCTGACCGGCATATCGACCGGTTTGCCCGATGACGGAGCGCCGCACGCCGCGACCTCGGGTGCGGGTGGACTGGCCTGTGCATTGCGTGACTCACCGAACACGGGAATGTTGTTCAGCGTGTGATACGACTCCCACGCGAGGCCCTGAGGGTCGACGGTCCAGTACTTGTTCGACTCCGCGTAGCAGCAGGCGGTGCCGATCTGCGCATCGACGGGCAACGCTGCGTTCTCAAGCCGACCGTGCATCTCGGCCAGTTCAGCTTCGGTCTCGACCTGCACACCCAGATGGTCCAGGCCTGGTGCGGCGCCACGTTGCGAGATCGCGAAATTGACACGCGGGTCATCAAGCATCCACTTTGCGTAGTCATCCTTGACAACGGTCGGCTCGGTCGCAAACAGCGCGGAGTAGAAGCGGATGCTCGCCGTGAGATCGGTGACGGCGACGTGAATGTGAAAGCGCTTCATGACTGCCTCTTCCTGGAAGGGGAACATGCCGCTACCGGTGAACAGGGGTTGCCACCACAGCAGTTCTCGGTGAGATAGGCCAGCAGGCCGTTCATCGTTGCGAAGTTCGCGCAGTAGAAGACGAACCGGCCTTCCTGGCGGCTGGTGACGAGCTGCGCATGGGCCAGTTCCTTCAGGTGGAAGGAGAGCGACGATGGTGGCACATCGAGCAGCACGGCGATCTGACCGGCGGGCAAACCTTCGGGGCCTGCCTGTACCAGGGCGCGAAAGATCGCGAGTCTGGACTCGTGCGCAAGTGCCGCAAGCGCTGCGACGGTATGAGTCGTTTCCATAATTCGACTATAGTCGAATTATGGAAAGAAAGCAAAACGTGAATGTAGCGGGCTCACCTCAAACCTCGATCAGCGTGGGCGAATGTCCGATGGAGCTCGACGCGGCGTTGCAGTTGCAGCGACATGGATCGCCGCTTCGGGGTGGCGGATTCAACCGGTCGATGCAATAGTTTGCTGGAACCGTTCGGCAGGCGTTTCGTAGCCCAGCGTCTTTCTCGGACGCTCGTTCAATCGTCTTGCCACGGCATTGAGCT
>NZ_CAJHCR010000017.1 GCF_904848585.1 Paraburkholderia kirstenboschensis | reverse complement strand
AGCTTCCAGTCGAGTGCGCGCGGGGGCAACTCGGCACGATAAGTCCGTGGCGTGTCAATGCAATGCAGTCCGAGCGTGATATCGCCACGCTCTTCGCAATAGCGCAAGAACCCCCCCAGATGCGCAATGACATGCTGCAGCGTCTGACGGGTAACCTCGCGGCTCTTGAGCCGGATGTAATTCTCGACGTCCGTAGCGCCCAATGTCCGCAGCGTTCGGTCGGGTAACACCGCCCGACGCAGGAAGTCCCTGAGAGTCGAGTCATGCTGAGCGGCGGTCGAGACGGCAAACCCACGTAGCTCATGAAGGTACTGTAGATACTGACCGCGCAGGGCTCCGAACGGGTCGTCCGGCTCAGCCCGAATCAATCTGCCGCGCGAAGACAGAAAGCGCTCGAATGCCCGCTGCGTGCCTCGATATAGCGCAGGGAAGCGCGATGACGTAAATGCAGCGTAGAGATGTTCGGTGGCAAACTCCCCGCCGGGCTCGGCGCCATCCATCCGTTCAAGGGTTTGCTTTGCCCGAAACAAATGATCGCAGGTACTGTTGCGAGAATATCTGCTCCGACGCAGCCAGGCAGCGAAACCCTCAAGATCGGCGGCGAACCGCGATCCCTCATAGCGGCGATGTACCTTCGGAAACAATTCCTGAAGCCTGTTGCCCTCCGAATACGGTGATCGGAGGAACTACGCTACTCCCACGACGAAGTTATGTTGACGAACTCCTGACACAACCAGGCGCCGAAGCAGCGCCCAGAGGGAAACTCCACATAACCGCGCGCTGCACATAAATCAATTAATGTTGCGCGCAACATTACTGGACGACTGGGGCCTGCAGGATCTCGACCAGGGCGCTCGCAACAATCTGCTTGAAGTGCTCGACGATCGCGTTGGCACCCGTTCAACGATCATCACCAGCCAGTTGCCCCTCGAGCATTGGCACGCATGGCTACAGGATCCCACACTCGCTGACGCCATTCTCGATCGTCTCGTACATCAGGCACACAAGCTCCCATTGAAGGGCGAATCAATGCGCAAAAAGAACAAACCCGACGACGTCATAGCCTGATTCCGAACACTCACGCTACAATCCATGCACTACGCAGTACCGCCCTCCAGCCTGTTCGGCTTCGCCGAATCGCCCGTTCGACATCCCCGAAATACGCACAGGCATCAATGAGTAGACGTGGAAAATGTCTTGATAACCCACCCATTGAATCGTTCTGGGGCTCATTGAAAAATGAACTCGTCTATCATCGCAAGTTCTCGACCCGCGACCAGGCCTGCAAAGAATTCGCGGAATACATCGAAATCTTTTACAACCGGCAGCGAACACAGGAACGCCTGGACTATCTGTCGCCGGTCGCTTTCACGCAGCGATTCCATTTGAGTAAAATCGCTGCTTAACTGGTTGGCGTCCACGGATTCCGACTGACCTCACAAGACCATCGGACGGATTCGGCAGACGGTCTATCGCGGCATCAAGCGCGTCGATCAGCACTTCAAGCTGACGATGGTTGCGAGCAATCTGACCCGCATGGCTCGAATGCCAGGTGTGGTGCTGCAAGGAGCGACGCGATCAGCCGCCACGGCGCGAAGACTGCGCGCCAGAAGGGCTGCATGCGTGCGCATGCCCCGCGCAGATCGCGCGGCGAACCGGTAATTCAGCGGGAAATTGCACGCGCAAGGCTCCTGAACATAGCTTCGGTCGTCATCACGGCGCGCTTTTCAACAGCCTGCTAGAAACTGAAAAGCCGATCCCGATCGACACCGGGAGTCATATCAGCAGACTGGATATGGCTTGATTTTCTCTAATCGCCTGGAGGATCCCCGGACGCAAATGGATGCCACGGGGGCCGGGCGAGTCGTTACGCGCAAGTGACTTGAAATAGGACAGGGAAGTGGTCGAAGGTCCTCTGGATATATTCGAGGGTGTCTTTCCTGTAATCCCTGGCCAGGTCGGTCATGTGAGTCAACCCGGCGAGCGAGTTAAGTGGCGTGACTTTCACCGTTCCCGCTGCGTTGGCGATCGCGAAGTCGATCAGCCCTCCGGGTTTGGCATCCACGGTGCTACCGATTTGCGTCGCACCGTTTGAATAGGCCGATTTCGCCCATTGTGAGTACGTATAGCCGTCGAGCGCAGGCTTGGTCTGCACGGCCTTGGGGTACAGATGAAGGTCTGGCGCATTCACGTTGAAGTCGCCAATGAAGATGTCATTGTTCGCAGCTGTGACGTCCTGAGCAGCGAATGACGCGGCTTTGGCACCGTTTCTCTGGCTGGCATTCGCGTGGAGAAACCAGATGCTGACTATCCGGTGCGTCTGACTATCCATGTACTGGGCGCGCACCAGGTCGCGTTTCGTGTTATCGCTATCCCACTTGGCCTGAGGGAGCCCAATGGCCACCTTGACCACAGCCGGGAGAAGTGTCTTTCTCACAAAGATTGCCGTATTCAGGTGCGCGCCCGGGTTGACGTTCACGTTCACCGCCGCGTAGGTCTCGGACAGATTCGCTGGCGCGCCCTCAGAGGTCTTCATCGAGTTCAGCCGTCTGTCGGCGGTGAGTGCGCCAGTAATGAGCGCCGACATCTCGTCGAGGCAGATGATATCGGGCTGCAGTGCCGCGATACGTTGCCCGATTGCATCCACTTTCTCGGCGGAAAAAGAGCCGCCTGCACCGGGTGCGGTGCAATTCCAGTACATGACATTCATGAGTTTCTCCGAGAGTCAGGCTAAGTCGTGAAAACCGGCTGATATCAGGGAACTGCTGGGGTTGAGCCCTCGTGTGCAGTGCCGAGATTCCGCCTGCCTGCTACGCGCGAAAACTGACCTAAATCGGTAGCGTTGCCGTTAAATACATCGAAGTCCGCCGGGTCGAGGCTGCGTTTCAGGTGATCGGAACGCTGCCAGAAGGCAAAACTCGTCCACGGAGGTGGCACGCGTGGCTGGCGGCCCTCGGTCCAATCCGCAATCCAGAGGGGATACCGAGCGAATGCCGGCGAGTTCAGGTACCGCTGACCAATGGCCCAATCCGTGTAGATCACAGGCGTACACTTCATCGTCTGTGCGACGTGCTTAAGCGCCGCGATGATCGTGCGCTGGACCTGCTCTACGGGAGGATTGGCCTGAGGCTTGTCGAGGCTCATTTCTTCGAAGTCAATGGCCAGGCAGAGATCTCGCGCTCGGGCCTCGCCCAGAGCTCGCACCGCCCCGTCGACCTGCTCGACGGGGTCCTCGTCGAGCCGCAGGAAGAGATAGCCACCCCGGTACAACGAACGGTGTCCCATGATGGCCCAATTGATGCTGAATTCGGGGTCAAGCCGGGTTCCATACGCGACTCGGGCAAACGCAAAGTCGAGATGCGGCACCGCGGCAAAGACAGCCTCCGCGCCGGCCTTGCCTCCTCCGGACCATTGCGACACATCCAGGCCGTGGGCGTTGCCTGGCATGGTGTCCACATTTACCACGGCGGCGTCGTCGTTTCGCAAGGGAAGAACGCCTGTCGCATCCAGCGCGCCAAAAGTTGGTGCAGCCATGGCGACGCGCGGCGCGGGCGCCCGCAACGCGCTCGAAGCTACGCCCGTGGCGGCCGGCTGGGTCGTAACCGACCCGCGACCAACCGGTTCTGACGCGACTGGAACTGGGGCAGAAGACAACACGCGGCCGACCGCGCCGGAACACGCCGTCGACAGGCCAAGCATCACGGCGGGATTCACCTCATCCGGTATGCGAAAGCACCACGCAGCGATCGCGGTCAAAGCGCTTGCGCCGAGGACGGCCGCGGCGGCGATCGTCCCCGCCCGCGGCAGAACGCGTCGGCGCCGGGTCGATGCATCTGGCGACGTCTCGGCAGAACCTGGCGCGTTGTCCGACTGCGTATCCGTTGAACCATGAGTCAACGCATCATGTTGTCGCTCGCGGGCGCTTCCATGAGGGAGCGCCAGATCGCACGGCGTCGGTGTTGCAACCGCCACCTGCAACGCCGCTCGCTCCGGTGCGCGCAGCATCAGCATGCCGTGCGTGGCGCTGCTGATCAGGTCGTACGCGTCCTGCGACAAGCAGATGCTGCGGGAAACGACCTCCCCCTTCTGGTTCAAAATTGTCGCCGGGTCATCGGTATAGTCCCCGGCGGAATTGATCACGATCCGAGGACGACCAGTCGCGACCTCCACATGGGGATCCCGAAATGTCGCGCCGATACAGCGAACCTGCCCGCGCGGCGTTGATGATGTCTGAAATCTGAAGGCGAACCCATCTGCCACCAAGCCTTCGATTAACATCGCAAGCGCCAGCGTACGCTCGGCTTCGCGCGCGCAGTCCTTGTCGAAATTCTCCGAGAGGTACAAAAATGCGCTCGCGCGCGCCGGCTGGATTATCAATGCCCGACCGGATGGCTCAGTGAACCATCCTGCACGCCAAAGATCGCGGAGAGACACTGGACCTTCAGCGGTCATCTCCAGAACGGTCGTGAGCCACGTCCGCTCGAAGCCACCGAGTGAGCGCGTGAGGCGGTCAATATTCGATACAGTCATGACATGTTGTGGCGAGGATGCGCATGAGCGTTTCCGGTTAGGGACGGTCGGCAGTTGCCTCGCCGTCGCCTGCTGACAGCGAGGCTAGGCGGCGGGCATCGAAGACGACTCTAGTCGTCCTGTGCTATAGCGGTTTGAGGAGACTCGCCGTCGTCACATCGATTTTTGGCCGCACGCATGTTGGTGTCCGGCAGAAGATCCCGCCGGGCCGTTACGATTGCGCCAGACTCAGCTCCCGCTGCCGCCACTACCGCCGTCACCAGACGTACCGCTGTCCCCACCACCACCTGTGCCTCCGGTGCCACCACCACTGCCGCTTCCGCCGCCAGTAGTGCCTGAGTCATCACCAGAGATCGAGAGGAATTTGTTCGGATAGTACTTGGCCATCCAGATTTTTGCGAGTTGCGAGGCCGTGATGCTCTTGAGATAGTAAGTGATCGGAGCGCCAATGTTCCCGGCGATGCACTTCTGGATGTAGTCATCCAGCGCGTCCATCATCGAGTTGGTATCGATCATTTTGTTCTGGCCATCGTCGATCTGCGCCAGCGCGGAGAGTGCGCTCTCCATCTGGCTGGACTTCATGGCAATGAACTGTCCACCAGTGCGGGCCGCTTCAGCCGACGACGCCACAGACTCCTGAACGCTCGCAGTGACCCCCTGCAGCTTAAGCAACGCAGCCATCGACGACGCGCCATCGAAGTCCGCAAACTGCTGCACACCCATCTTGACCTGATTCGATCGGATCGACGGGATCGAGCCGATCGTGGTCAAGGTGCAGTGGGAAGTGACGTTCTGCGTGGACAGAAGTGCTTTTGCGTCATCGCTGAACGAGGCATTTACGCCGAAGCCGCCGGACACATCTTCGAACCACCCCGCGATCTTGAACTGCGACTGTAGAGAGTCAGCGACACTTTCCATCGTCTCGCTGCTTTCCGTTTCAGTCGAGTTGAGAATGTGGACCATGCCGATGAAACAGGAACCGACCGTAGCTCCCGATAGCAGTGTCAACGATTTCTCGTCCTTCGTATTGGCCTGCGCCGCGATCTTCGAGATTGACGCAATCGAGTCCGTTTTGATCATGTCGTCGGGGAAATATGCGTTGAAAGCGCGGATCCCTTTGTCGACGTCCAAGATGAATGGTGCAAGCAGCAGCGCATCTTTGTGCGTGCATGTCACGGCTACGACCAGCGTGCCAGCGATGCTGTGATTCTGGATTTGACTGTTTACCTGTCGCCTTGAGCGATGCGATCTTTGCTATCGCATATTCTCCCGCCGCAGTGGCGATCTGCTTGCCCATATCGACGGACTCTGAGTCGACGGCTGACGTGTCCACTCCCATGCCCGCAAGTTCTTGCGAGGTCATGTCGAGGGAACGCTTGGTCGAGATCATCGAGTTGAGCGTGTCCTCGGCGGCATTCGCGGGCGCCTGCGCTTGGGAGATTTGCTCCAACGTCGCCAGGCGGGCAGCACTGACGAGGTCTCCGAGCGCTAGCGCCGGATCGTAGGGGATGGTAGACGGCATGATTGAAAGACTCCAAGCGATTGACGATGCGTGGTGATGAGTTGGACGCCCGCCAGTTAAACTGCGATGCGGCCGTGTGCGCGGCGGTATGCACTTCCTCCTCTTCGCGTTAGGCCTTCAAGGGTATTCATCCTTTTCGTGCAAAATCTGGCTGTCTCCCCCCGGTGAGCCGCATCCAGCAAGGGTTTCTGTTTGCGCGAGCGTTACACCAATCTCGATCTTGCAAGTCGTTGAAAAATCATGGCATTTCAGAGCAAAGCTCCCGGTTTTGCACGAAAAGGACGAATACCCCTACAAGCTCAGCCTGCGCGACCTGGCCGAGATGATGGCCGGGCGCAGTTTGTCGCTGCTCCCGCTGTCTGGAATGCCGCCCGGTTCAATCGATGAGGTGTCCATACCGATAGGAAAAATCTCGGCATGGCCAGCCATTTGCGTGTATGGCTGGCCCGCGATGTTATCCGCGAATGGGTACCTCGTCAGAACCTCGGGCCTGGTTGCCCATGGTGCAAAGCGGGTTTGACCCACCATGGTCCCGACCGTTGTGTCATCGAATTTAAGTCTGCTCAAGCAACCTCTGGAAAGTGGACGCTGTCGCGATGTTAAACGCTGTATCTGTCAGTCCGTCGATGGATCGCGCGGATACGCCCTTCCAGTTCAGCCACCTTGTCGCCGAATTCGCGCGGGTGCTCGAAGAGCATCTCGATTGACGCCCGGAACGGCTCGCAATGCTCTCTGTCGTGACTGGATAGCGCCGCTATGGCCCGGCTCCTCAGCAGCCGGATACCTTGTGGCAGCGGGATGCCGAATTCACCGAGAAGCCCACGGAACTGGTTGGCCAGCGCGGTGCGCGACTTGACCAGCCTGGCGCGTGCGCGGTGCAGCGACAGGATTGTCTGTTCCGCCTGCGTCTTGACCGGTACGAAGCGAATGTGCGGTCGCTGCATTGCCTCGCAGATCGCTTCAGCGTCGGCCGCGTCGGTCTTGTTGCTCTTTACGTAGGGACGGACTAACTGCGGGGCGATCAGGCGAAGGGTATGCCCGAGCTTCGCGAGCTCCCGGCCCCACTAGTGCGACGAGCCGCACGCTTGCATGCCGATCACGCACGGTTCAAGCGTTGCGAGATACCGAAGCACATCCGCGCGTCTCAGCTGGTTGCGTACAACAATGTGGCCTTGCAAATCCACTGCGTGAACCTGCAGCAGGTTCTTGGCCAGATCCAGTCCAATAATCGCTATCTTCATGATGACGCTCCTTTGCCTCGGTTGACCGAGGCGGCCCACCGGAATCTGCGGGAGGATCTTCGTTTCCATCACGTCCTTGGGGACCGCCGCGGTCATCGCCGTGGCAAGGTAGCCAGGTGATACCGTGTTGACGGTCACGCCGTGTCTGGCCACCTCCGGCGCGAGCGACATCGTGAAGCCGTGAATGCCTGCCTTGGCCGCCGCGTAATTGGTCTGCCCGAACGCGCCGCGCGCGCCGTTCACCGAACCGACATTGACGATCCGCCCGAACTGCTGCTTGAGCATCCCGCCGAGCAGCGGTCTGGTCATGTTAAACATGGAATCGAGATTGGTGCGCAGTACGTTGTCCCAATCCTCCTTGTTCATCCTCACAAAAGTCGAGTCGCGGGTGATGGCCGCGTTGTTCACCAGAATGTCCACTGTACCGAATTCGGCGAGCACGCGCTCGGCGCAATGGGCGCACGAATCGAAGCTGGAGACGTCGGCCTCATAGGCGACGAAGTGGCGACCGGCATCGCGCTCATGGCTGAGCCACGTGGCAACGTGATCGTTGCGCTCGGAGTGCGACATGGCGACCGCCGTGCCCGCATCGTGAAGACACCGACTGATCGCGGCGCCCAAGCCACCCATGCCACCGGTAATGAAAGCTACGCGCTTAGCCGACATGATGCTCTCCCTGCTCCGGACGCTTGCCGGAGGCCGGCGATTTAGCTGAAGTCGCCGGCGTAACCTGACTGGAGACGTCGCCTCGGCCCGCTTGTCCGTAGGCCATGCCCGCCGCCGTGCTTTCCATACGTCGCAGCCATTCCTGCCACGGCAGCATGACCGGATTCATGGGGGCATGCGTCGGCCATTGCTCGCTCCAGGCCGTTTGCCAGTTCGCCAACGCTTCGCGCAGGCCTTCGCTAAATCGGCTTTGCAGCCGCACGGCAGAGTCCAGCCCTTGCTGCCAGAGGTTTGTGGTGGTCGTCATGTAATCGCGCACCGTGGACTGGTAAGACGCCGAGAATTCGCTCCAGTCATGAGCGGTCGATACCGCATTGCGAATGGCATGCGCCGCCGCAAGATCGCGCCGGATGCGCTGCATCTCCAACTCGGAAACCTGCTGCCGGGCTTCGTGGCTGAAACTCCCAACTTGCAGCGCAAGCGAAAGATTCGCGCGGTACAGATCGAAGGGTGTGACTGATTTGCCTGCCATGGTGGATCTCCTGACGTGATGAAGCGGTCCGCATGCGTGCAACGGGAGGCTACAGCAAATGCGTGCGCGGCAGCAGTGCGTCCAATGTACACGAGGCAGTCAGAAGTCGGTTGACCCGTGTCAACCGCGAGATAGTTTTCCGCGAACACGAACGCTTTGCGCTGGCCGTCGGCCGTTTCGCCGTTCGTTCTGATGTGATGGACGACTCCCGCTACGGAGCGAGAGATGTATGCCAGAGTGGAGAGGCCGTGATACCCACGGCAAAGGAGCGTTCATCATGAAGATAGCGATAGTTGGACTGGATCTGGCCAAGAACCTGCTGCAGGTTCACGTAGTGGATTTGCAAGGCCACATTGTTGTACGCAAACAGCTGAGACGCGCGGATGTGCTTCGGTATCTCGCAACGCCTGATAGGCGAGAACGGGTTGCTCAAGCACCTCACGAAGATGCTGGGGGAGCGAGGGCTTGAGAAGGAGATGTCCGAGCACCTGGGCCATGGCAAGAGCGAAGCGGTGACCAATGCCACTGGCAACACCCGCAATGGGCATAGCGCGAAGACCTTGCAGGGGGGGCGAGTTGCGGCTCAATAATCCGCGCGACCGTCAGGGCGCATTCGAGCCGAAGCTGGTGGAGCGTCATCAGACGCGCTGGACGGGCTTCGACGATAAGATCATTTCGTTGTACGCACGGGGTCTGAGCGTGCGCGAGATCCAGGGTCATCTGGAAGAGATATACGGTACGGAGGTGTCGCCCACGCTCATCTCGGCGGTCACCGACGCCGTCAGTGAGGAGGTGAAGGTCTGGCAAGCCCGTGCGCTCGACGGGCTTTACCCGATCGTCTATCTCGACTGCATCCACGTCAAGGTCCGCGACAGCGGCGCGGTGCGCGCCAAGGCAGTGTACCTGGCCATCGGCGTGAACATGGCCGGCCACAAGGAGGTACTGGGGCTGTGGATCGCCCAGACCGAGGGGGAGCGTGGACTCCGTCGGCTACTGCCGGCTTTCGGAGATGTTCAGATTGATCGAACATATGGGGCGGCGGCATCGATATTTCGTTCAACAGGTTACCGTTCTTTCGAACATTACCGGGAACACGGATCCACTACGGCTGCGGATATTCGGGACATGGCGTTAATCCCACATACATTGGGGGCAATGTCTTGCGTCACTCGTTCTTAGGTCAAACGACGAATGGAGTTCGCTACCTTTTTGCACGCGTGAACCGCGGGCGCTGCCGCCAGAGCCTTTTCGATATGTCGGCGGACGCTTCGTGCGCTGGGGTATTCTCCGATGCGAAGAAGATGAGGAAGTGGGAAAGACTTCCGGATTGTTGCCTCGAGTCAGGTGGCGCTGAAGGTCAGCGACATTGACAGCCAGCGCATGACCCTGCGCATCGAGCAGGGCAAGGGCCGTAAGGACCGCTACGCGATGCTCTCGCCGGTCCTGCTCGAACGCCTGCGGCTCTGGTGGCGCGTCGCCCGTGCCCAGGGCAGCATGCTCGACGGCGGGTGGCTGTTTCCCGGGATGGATCCCGTCGACCCGCTCAGCACGCGACAGCTGAATCGCGCCGTTCACGCCGCCGCCGAAGCCGCGCAGATCGACAGGCGGGTCACCCCGCACACCCTGCGCCACTATCTGCCGTGCCGCACTATGTCGGGTAATGAGCTCAGGTTGTTACGACCGCGCAATATTCGTGCGCCATGGCGCGAAGCAAGCCATTCCGTTCCCCGACATAGTTTGCCTGATCCTACAGGCTGTTCAGGAAGGCCAGGAGTTGATCTGTTGGTCGGTAGCGACTCGACTTACCTTGTGGCGGAGATGCCTTCGCAAGGGCTTGCTCTTTCATCGCAAGGGTGGCTTCGAGATAGATCTGCGTGGTTTCCACCGATTCATGCCCGAGCCACAACGCGATCACTGACCGATCTACGCCGGCCTGCAGAAGGTCCATAGCCATCGTGTGCCTCAAGCGGTGGACGCTGACTCGTTTCTGCGTCAAGCTACCGTCACGCCTGAATTTCGGGGATGCAAGCGCTGCTGTACGAACTTCAGAAATTGACGGAAGGTATCGCGATAGGAACTGATCGTGTGAGGACTCGCCTGGCGCTGCTGCATTAGTCGCTGCGTAAAGAAACGCTCAAGCAGCGGTGCGAAGCTGGCGGGAGTAGTCATGGCCGTTTCTCCCAGCGTTGTTCGAGCCGGCGCATGGCCTCGTGCATGAGTTCTGGCGAGCCGCTTAAATACCACTGTGTGTCGGCGACATTGACGTGGCCGAGATACGCTGACAGGATCGGGAGCCGACGCTCCGGATCCTGTTCAGACCGATACCAAAGCACAAGCGTGTTCGTCGCAAATGTGTGCCTCATATCGTGCAGGCGTGGTCCATGATCGTCGGAAACGCCCCGAAGGCCGACCTGTCGTGACAGCGCATAGAAAGTTCGATGTACCTCTGCGCCATCCAGACGATTGCCCCGGTTGGAAACGAACAGATAGGTAGACACTGGCCGACCAGCCCAATGACGATTACGTCGCTCGATATAGTCGGCAAGCACCTTGCGAGTCGAGTCATGCAAAGGCACGAGGCGGGACTTGCCGAATTTGGTGCCACGGATTGTGAGCACCCCGGTGGTGAGATCCACGTCCTGAATCTCAAGATTGCGGGCTTCCCCGAGCCGCATACCCGACACGCTCAGCAACCCAAGCAGGCAATAGAATGTTCTGGGCCGAAGTCCACTGCGCTCATATCGACATCGAATTTGAAGGGCGGCCCGCAGTAAGTTGCGAATCTCATCGTCCGAATACAGGTACGGTCGAACCCGTTTCGGCTGAAACGGCAGCAAGCCTTGCGCTGGAATCTGGGTGCGCGAATCGGTGGCGCTGCGATGACGTGCGAACTCGCGTACGAAGCTAAGTCGTTTCGCCCAGTGTGCAGGTTGGACGCCGAATGGTTGTTGCGCCCAGGCGAGAGCCAATGCCTGCGTGATGTAGGGGGCGCGATGCTGCTCCATGTACGTGACGAAATCGAGTAACGACTTGCCCGCATCATGCAGCTTGAATCCCAAACTGCGTCGAAGATTGAGATACTCAGCAACGGCCTGCCGGAGCGTGTTCATTGCACACCTCCCGGCCACGGCACAGCTAGCGTGCGCAACGCCTTGATGTCAACCTTGGTGTAGATCGTCGTGGTTTGCGGGTGATGATGCCCCAGCAACTCTCCTATCTCACCGAGCGAGGCACCATGGCGCAGCATCTCAGTCGCCAATCCGTGGCGAAACTGGTGGGCTCCCAAAGTTGGAGCGTCGATGCCAGCGCGCTTGAGGGCATGCCGCACAACCGAACTAACTCCGCTTGACCCGCTAAACCCTGTGATCGGGGCTCGGGCGCGCAGAAACACATGACGACATGTGCTATGCGGTCGCCCGCGAACCAGGTATGTAGCGATCGCCTTGCCGACGTCGACGGGCAATGGCAACTCGTTGCGCTGCCCACTCTTACCTCGTACGTTCAAACGTCCCGCGCTCCAGTCGATATCATCCAGTTCAAGTGCTGCTACTTCCCCGGAGCGAACCCCCAATCGAGCAAGCAAAAGCAAAATGGCATAGTCGCGACGACCGGTTCCGCTTCGTCGATCGATGCTGGCTAACAACTGCCGTGTTTGATCTGGAGCGATCCCACGTGGTATTGACGGCATCGACCAGTTGGCCACGACTGGAACTGCGGCGGACAAATCCAGGGTAATGTCCCCGCGATAGCGCGCATAGCGTAGGAAGGATCGCAGCGCGGCGGTCAGAAGCTTCGCACGCTTTGGCTGCAAACGCGGCGCCTGATGCTGTACAAATCTCACAACATCGCCAGCACGTAGGCGAGAGAGCGTGACGCGTCCTTTACCGAAACAGTCATCAAGAAAGCCGCGGACGAACGGCACGTAGTTGACGATCGTCGCTTTGGCCAAGGCACGCGCTTCACGCAAATACGTCACATATGCCTGCACGCAGCGCTCAGTCGACGGCAGTCGGGGCGACGGTACCCGCTCTGCAAGCGTCAATTGCTCCTGGCTAAGAAAGTCAATGAGGTGTCTAAGCGCGGCCTGATCCCCTCGGCGGGGCCGAACATGCCGAGCGCGATATCGTAAATACCGTATCGCATGTTCGGCGCAGATGCTGCGCACTCCGACACCCGTCTGTTCAAGCCAACGGCTAAACCCTGATGCGATCCGTACTTGCTGCTTCTGTGATCCATCGCTGTATCCCTGCTCACTGAGCGATCTCGCAAATGGTGCGATGTAGGCCGCAAGCGGCCCTTCAGGTGGCCGCGACAGTACAACCACGTCATGAATGATGCACTTCACGATGAGCTCCTTCCCGACTTGCGGGGGCTGGTGGAAGGAGTCAAGACTATCTCCAGCCGATTGCTTGAATCGCCGGTGAAATCCAAGCTATCTCTGGATTACCCGACATAGTCCGGCACGGCAGATAGTGGCGCCTATCTACCCAGCGACATAGGCGCCACAGTTTCGCGACGCATCTGCTCGAACAGAAGGTCGACATCCGCGTGATCCAGGTACTGCTGGGCCACAAGCAGATTGAGACCACTGCGCTTTACGTGCAGGTGGCCACCGACCTGCTGCGCGAAGTCATCAGTCCACTGGAGCGTCTGCCCTCCGAGTAACGCGACGCAGTACCAATGCTGGAGGTCGCGGACATCTTCCGCGCCCGCGGACCGGTATGGCGACGCACGGTGTCGCTGAGCCTGGGGCAGCTGAAGGTGATGTCGGCCATCGAACAGTGCCGCACTGCGGCGCTGGGGGGACACGTGTTGCGCTGTTCCGGCTGCGCGCGCACCGAGATCGCGTACAACTCCTGCCGCAACCGCCATTGCCCCAGGTGTCAGGGGAGTGCCGCACGCCGCTGGCTCGAGGCACGTCAGGCCGACCTGCTGCCGGTCGAGTATTACCACGTCGTCTTCACGCTACCCGCGCCGATTGGCGCAATCGCCTGGTACAACAAGGCGGTTATCTACGGACTGCTGTTCGACATTGCTGCCGATACGCTGCGTACCATCGCCGCGGATCCCAGACATCTTGGCGCGCAGATTGGCGCCACATTGGTGCTGCACACCTGGGGCTCGGCGCTCACGCATCATCCGCACGTACACGGTATCGTCCCCGGTGGTGGCCTGTCGCCCGATGGTGAGCGGTGGATTGCCTGCCGGCCTGGCTTCTTCCTGCCGGTGCGCGTGCTCTCACGCCTGTTCCGCAGGCGCTTCCTCGAGGCACTTGAGCAGGCACACCGGTGTGGCCGGTTGCAGTTCTTTGGGGAGTATGCCGGACTCGCCGAGCCGGCGGTTTTTGCCCGGTGGCTTGCGCCGCTGCGCACCTGCGAATGGGTCGTGTATGCCAAGCGTCCCTTTGCGGGACCCGAAGCGGTACTCGCCTATCTCTCACGCTATACACACCGTGTGGCCATCTCCAGCCAGCGCCTGCTCGCGTTCGATGAACGCGGCGTGACCTTCCGCTGGAAGGACTATCGTGAGAAGGGGCGCACCCGCTACAAGAGCATGACGCTGGAGGCTGGCGAGTTCATGCGCCGCTTCCTGCTGCATGTGCTTCCCGTGGGCTTCCATCGCCTCCGCCACTATGGACTGCTGGCGAATCCGGTACGCCGCGCCAATCTCGCGAAGGTGCGTGAACTGCTGCACGTCACGGCACAGGCCAACGCATCACCCGAAGACCCCGTCATCGAAACGCGACCAGCCTTCGTCTGCCGGCACTGCGGCGCGCCGATGATCGTCATCGATATCCTTGCGCGCACCGCACCGATTCGCGCACCACCCACGCTCGGGGGCGAGACGTGAGCGCAACTGTTCCAGGACGAACAGCCACACTGTCGGCTCTGCGGCAACGCGGCCCACGAGCGGACGCTTGCGCCGGTCTCCGTGCGCAGGGCCTCGCACGACCGCTTCACCATCACAATGGCGCGATTGCATCGCTTCGCCGTGGCCTCACCGCCCAGCCGGCATCACGCCCGGCCGCATGTCCTGCAATACCGCAGTCCCTCCTGACCCATCAATCGCCATAGTCATCGACGCTTCCACTGCATCGGTGCACTCCGCGGTTTCCTCCCTTCAGGTTTATTCAACGCCTGCCCGCACATGCCGGCGCAAGCCGAGCCCACGGAAATGGGCAGACGTCGAACAAACCTCAAGAACTCCTGTCCCTGTGACGCCGGCTTCAATGACCGGACCTCTAGGTTAGCTGCCCTTCGATGCCCGACTGCGCGACCGGCGGCAGTGGATAGCGTGTGCATCCCAAAAAGGCAAAGCTAGATCCATGGACGTTAGCTCGCGTGATCACTGGGATACTCGAGTGTGAGTTGGCTGGCCATATATTTATTGGGTGACCTGCGGAATTTTACATAACCCGGACATTTCAATTCAGCCTCGACATTAATAAGGAACGCGTAGGTTATCGCCAAAGGTCCAATCTGACGTGGTAGCTGATCTGAAAGAAGGGTGGGGAGTGCGTCAACAGCATCATGCGCACACCCGAGAACGATGCCTGAGGTCTGGATCACATTGACCCGCGGCAGCGTCAGTGGCATCAACTGCAACGTTTCGCGCTCACGCCCCGCCGAACGCAGGGCCGCAACCGGGAGTAGTGGGTTGTTGGCGGCGCTCAGCGCGGCGCACGTTGCGCGCGCCGCCTGGCGCTGCCGCCAATCCTGCACGCATCGTCGTGGACACTAGCTGGCTGGCGCGTCAATAACGAACTGCGCTTTGAAAGCTTCGAGCAGGTCGTCCGAATCGTCGACGAACTCGCCGAACATGAGCGTTGCGGCGCGCGCGACCAGGTCCTTCTTCAGGGTGGCATAGGTCTCCGGCGTCTGGAGGATCGCGCGCACCGCGTCCCGCACCTCTGGGTACGCGACGTCCCGCGCATCCCGGCCAAGGAGGCCTGCGCACGCGAGCTGGACGTTGAAGTCGCATGCTTCTAGCAGATCCATTGCCTCGTCGTACAGGCGCACATCGTTTCCGGCGAAGAAGAACTGCCGCAATACGAATAGCAGGTCCGACGCATCGGTGTTCTTCACGTGACGCCGGTCGTGCCAAGCCATCAGCTTGAGCAGCACGAACGCCGGAACCGTAACGACGGGCACTACGAGGCCTTCGCCCACGTCCACCTGGTGCGCGGTCTCGACCGCTTCCTGGAAGCCGAGCACGTTCATGACCGTATCGCCGTCCGGCGGCCAGGCGATGGCCCCGGGCGGTGCCTCGAGCGGCCCGAACGGAACGAGGTCGAGCTGCATGCCGTACCCGTCGGCCTCGCGCCGGAAAATAAGCTGCTGCTGAGCTTTCCTGTCGCGCGTGAACTGACCGGTCCCGAGAAGCTCGTCGATCAGCCGCCTGTGAGACTCCCAACTGACAGCGCATACCGCCACGTCGACGTCACGAGTCGCGGTCGGCGCCTTCACGCCGTGCAGGTGCAGGAACTGGATGTCCCGCGCGGTTGCGCCCGCGAGCACGAACCGCGTCCCAAGCCTCTGGCAGGCATCCTTTACGGCAGCGAGCAGGGCGGTCGTGACGGGGGGCACCGGCCGTTCGGCTGGCACCTTAATGATCGAGGAAACGTTCATAGAGCGTCTGCGCAACGGCGGCGTTCCGACTGTCGCCCGAGGTGATCAGATCGGCGAAGGCGAGCACTGGATGAACGACGCCCGGCGCGACGTTCCATCTCTGCTCGGCACGTTCAGGCCAGAACGATTCGAGTATCTCAACCTCTCCATGTGGGTCAGGGCGCAGGCGAGCGGCCTTCATAAGGGGCGATGTCGCGCCGCCATGCGCATAAACCGTCACCAGAACAGGCTTGTTCGCGT
Source organism: Paraburkholderia kirstenboschensis (assembly GCF_904848585.1). GTDB lineage: Bacteria > Pseudomonadota > Gammaproteobacteria > Burkholderiales > Burkholderiaceae > Paraburkholderia > Paraburkholderia kirstenboschensis. The sequence continues at coordinate 149,166 of NZ_CAJHCR010000017.1, read as the reverse complement.
GCGTGAGAACCTCAGCCGCGCACTCGCCGCCCAGGCGGGCCTTGAAGTCCGCAAGGGGGGCGCCTTGCCACCAGTCGATGCCCACCCCGCTCGCGTAACGCCGCGCTCCCAGCTTCGTGCGCAGTCCCGTGGCGTAATGATCCACCCAGTCTTTGATGAAATGGCGTTGATGCGCGATCATGCGGCGACCGTTCTTTTTGACGACCAGTCTGCGCGCGATCAGGTCATCGACTGCCAGGTTGACCGTGTTCAGTGCCACGCCCGACTGCTCAGCGATGGTGCGGTAGGGCTGCTCGACGAGACCGGGTTGGGTGGCGAGCGCAAACGACACACGCAGCCCCTTCGGGGTCGTCGATCGCGAGGCGGTGTCCGTCCACCTGAGCGTGGGCTTTTCGCGACCCGTTATCATGACCGTTGCCTCCGGCTCGTCGAGGTAGACGTTACCAGCGGTGTCCAGGAACGGAATGCGGTTGGCGATGAGATTCTCGGCGAGCCTAGGCGACACATGGTATGTGATCAGCATCAGCGGGCGGTCGGCTGCTGGCTCGTCGGGCCGGAAATGCTTCTGGTGAAGCACGACAGCGGCGCTCTGCGAGCTCGCACTGGGAACGATTGCCACGGGCATATCGAAATCCTTGCCCGACACAGAGAAGTGAATTGCCGCGTCTGCCGTCTCCGGGCGCAAAGCCACGCCAAAGCGGGGCTCAGCGCGAAAGCGCCGCGTCGCGTCAGAAAAGGCTTCACACGCAAGGCTAAGCGCCATTTGCTCCGAAGCGGAGAGGCGGGCGTTCGCAGTCATCGGGAAGTGTCAGTGTACGCTATTGGGCCAGTGTATGCCAAAAACGTACGGGGCGCAAATAACGTACAGCGGATCGGCGGAGCGTTTTCGCAACTGTCGTCGAAGGTGGCGGCACCTATGCCTGTATGTTTTTTGGTCGCTGTATGTTCAAGGAGGACACCTCGAATAAACGTACATTCTTACAAAACCCGACGTCATCGGGCCGTTCACATGCTGGCGATGGCGGTAAATCACACTGCCGCGCCTGGTTCGAAAAACATGTGTCGCGAAGAGTAGCTCGTCCGTTCGACCCTCGGGCCGTCGTGTAACGGAATACCGTAGAGGCTCGTTCGAGGCAATGACCGGGCCGCATCCCGGTTTCAGGCGTAATCACGCGAAGGGAGTCTGCGTGAGCGGGCATTTCGAAAGCAATGGCGCCGGCGAGTTGTTGTCGCGGGCGAGCGCGTTCGCGCGCGGCACTTATCCGCTGGTTGGACGCCTGTCGATGCCCGGCAGCGATCCCACGCGCGACGACGCCACTGGCATGGTGCGCAGCTTCGCATTGCGCATGACGCTACCGCACGGCGAGGACTGGCGTCTTGCAATGAATTCGACGCCGATCTTCGCGGTGCGCACGCCGGAGGCCTTGTTCGAGCAACTGCAAGCCGGGGCGCGCGATCCGCGCACAGGTCACGCCGACCCAGCGAAAATGCAGGCGTTTCTCGACGGCCATCCCGAAGCGCGCGCGTTCGACCGCTACGTCGACGGGCATCCGCCATCGTCCGGCTATGACAATGCGACGTACTACGGCATCAGCGCGTTCCGCGTCACCGATGCGCACGGCGTGCGGCGCTTCGTGCGCTGGAAGGTGGTGCCGGAGCATCCGTACCGTTCCGTCGATACACAAGACCAGCGCGATCCCGACTTCCTGTCCTACGATCTGACGACACAGCTTGCCATCGGCCCGCTGCGCTGGCATCTCACGCTGGATGTCGCGCAGACCGGCGATCCGCTCGACGATTCAACCCGGGAATGGTCGCGTTCGCCTGACCGGCTTCGAATCGACGTGGGCACAGTGGTGATCGAGCGCGCGCAAACGCAGATCGACGGTCCGTGCCGCGATGTTGTATTCGATCCGACGATCCTGCCGGATGGCATCGCACCATCATCCGATCCGCTACTCGCCGCGCGTTCGGCTGCATATAGCGTGTCGTTCCGGCGCCGCGTGCAGGAAGAGGCCGCAGCGGCACGCGCCAGTGCACATTGAAGACGCGGCACATGCGATCCGGAATGGCTCCCGCGCGATGAACAGGCGCTCTGGTCCATGCCGGAGCGCGTTCGGGGAAGGGGCGACTGCGGTTATCATGGAGGTCTGTGGGCAAGCGAGTCTTCGTTCCGGCCCAGTTGCGATCCAATCGGGCGTCCACCACTTTTTTTAGCCTATCGTCCAATGAAACTCGACGACAGCCAACTGATCGCGTATGCCGACGGCGAACTCAGCGCTTCGCAGGCCGAGTCGGTCGAACGCGAGCTGGCCGAGTCCGCCGATCTGCGTGACAGCGTCGAATTGCTGCGCGCCTCGCGTCTGCCGTATCGCGAAGCGTTCGCGGCGCAGAAATTGCCCCCGCTGCCCGACGAACTTCGGCTTCGCATCGAAGCAATGGCGGCCGACGCGCAGAATAAACCTGCGGCAGAAAGCACGCGGCGTTCGCACTCGCGTATTTGGCCGAGTATGTGGCCGCGTATGTGGCTTGCAGCTGCGTTCGTCGCCGGAGCGTTCTGTGCGGGGCTGGTGCAACAGCTTGGCGGCTGGCCTGGAACATCGGGCAATCACGCCGCAACGGTCGCGTCCACGGGTGTGCAGTCCTGGATGGGTGTGGCCGCCGATTATCAGCGACTCTACACGCGCGACACCGTCGCCAATCTCACGCCCGATCCCACCATGTTGGCCAATACCGTTGCGGCGATTCGCGAAGACGACGGCATCAGACTGCGCATGCCGGATCTGCGTCGGGCAGGGATGACGTTCAAATCCGTCGAGCGTTTGCGCTACAACGGCAAGCCGCTGATACAGATGGTTTATCTTCCCGAGCACGGCACACCGGTCGCGCTTTGCGTGATGAAAGACTCGCGCCCGGATCAGTCCATTGCGCAACGGGAGATGAACGGCATGACCGTCGTATCCTGGCGGCAGAATGAACTCGCCTACGCATTGATCGGCGAACCGAAGGCCGGCGATCTGTCGAAGATCGCGAGGCAGATTTCCAACGGCGATGTGGGCGCGATGTTTGTGCGCAATGGTGGCTATCGATCCGGTCTCGGCTGATAGAGGCACCCTGACGCGATTTTCTGGCCGGACGTTGGTCCTCCGGCTATTGCGCATCACCAGTCGATACGATGTTTCTCGTCGGTCTCCCGATGCCGGCGATCATCTGACCAGCAGCCGTTTTTCTCACAGCCAACGCACAACGGAGAAGCCTGAAATGCTGCCGAATCTCGTCCAGGGGGCTAGGAACAAATTTCCGCAAAAAACAGGAACAAGTTTATGCAAACCAACGGTAAACATGCGAGAGGCACTGCGACTAACTTTTGATTTTACATAATGTTAATTATCAACCAATCGTGTGTAGTAGCTTTATAGAAATGTCGTGTTCTAGCCATTTAGAAATGTCGTGTTCTGGTCTCGATATGCTTGCCGGTTCCCTGCGGGACTATGGAGCCGGCCATGCATGCAGCTGCACTGGTGACATTGAACATGCGCGAACTCGACCGTCTGAAGGTCATCCAGGCCGTTGTCGACATGGGCCTCAAGCCTGGTCGCGCGGCCGAACGCCTGGGCTTGACCGTACGTCAGGTTGAGCGCCTTGTGATTCGCTACCAGGAATCCGGTGCAGCGGGACTGGCCTCGCGCAGACGTGGCCGTTCCGGCAACCGGAAGCTGGACGAAGGACTGGCCCAGCAGGCGCTGGCGATCATTCGTGAACGCTACGCCGATTTTGGGCCGACACTGGCCTGCGGGAAGCTTCGGGAATGCCACGGCATCCGGATGGCCAAGGAAACGGTCAGGCGGCTGATGACGGACGCCGGTCTGTGGATACCACGCCGGCAGCGCCCGCCGAAGATCTATCAGCCGCGGGCGCGTCGTGCGTGTCTGGGCGAACTGATCCAGATTGATGGCAGCGATCACCGGTGGTTCGAGGAACGGGCGCCGGCCTGCACACTGCTGGTGTACGTCGACGATGCGACCAGCCGGCTGATGCATCTGCACTTCACGGCGAGCGAATCGACCTTCAGCTATTTCGAGGCGACGCGGGCGTACATCGAATGCCACGGCAAGCCTGGCGCGTTTTACAGCGACAAGGCGAGCGTGTTTCGCAGTGGCAAGGCCCATGAAACGGGAAGCAGCGTGACACATTTCGGCCGGGCGATGTTCGAGCTGAACATTGACACGTTCTGCGCGAACAGCAGCTCAGCGAAGGGTCGCGTCGAGCGCGCCCACCTGACGCTGCAGGACCGGCTGGTGAAGGAATTGCGACTGCGCGGAATCAGCACGATCGTCGGAGCCAATGCGTATGCGCCCTCCTTCATGGCGGCCTACAACGCACGCTTCGCGAAGCCGCCGAAGAGCGATTTCGACGCGCACCGGCCGCTGCGGGGTGACGAGAATCTCGACCTGCTGATGACGTGGCGCGAGACGCGACGTGTGACGAAATCACTGACCATTCAGTACGACCGCGTAATGTACCTGCTGGATGACACGCCGGAGAACCGGAAACTGGTCCACCGCTACATCGACGTGTGGGAGTACCCGGACGGGCGCATCGAGATCCGCGCAGATGGCCGGGTGCTGCCGAACCGGCAATACGACCGGCTGGCCGAAATCGACCAGGGCGCGATCGTTGAACATAAACGCCTGAGTCACGCGCTGCAGGTCGCGCAGGCGATCCAGGCGCAACGCGACAACCGGCGCATCTCCGGCTCCCCCGCGCGCACGAATCAGGGACAACCGGTTCGGGCAACGGAACGCGCGCAAGGCACGAAGAAGCAGCGTGAATTCACCCAGGCCGACATCAACGGCGTGATCGCGGAACTGGCACAACGAAGGCAGCCGAACCAGACACGCAAACCTGGCCGTCGGTCTGCAGGATCTGTCTGAACGGACTGACACGCCCTGCCCGTTCACGCGCGGTCCTTCAACGCTACGTGAGATTCAAACCGTTAAAGACAGAGTCAAACTCAACGTCAAAACCCGACATTTCTAAATAGCTGCCGCCACGACATCTTGAAATGGCTACGACAAGTGAACTAGCTAGTTACTTTACGCGAAAGCGGCGATCAGTTGTGGGCTATCCGCCCCTTCATTGCCGGCTGGCAGGGGCGTGAAACAAAGGGCATGAGTAGCTTTCATACCTTCGTTTGCCGCGTACCGAGAGGAGGGCGCAAACGCGTGCGGACTTCATGCGGCCAAACCCGATTACCTGTGACGTGATCTCTGTCCCGCCGTGACGCGCAGGAAGCGCAGAATGAGGATCTGCGCATTCGGGCGGATCCCCGCCGGTAGCGCAAGGCAACCTACGTTGCTTTGCGCCACCCACGGCACACGGGATGACACGCGCCGAGGCTTGACGCAGATGCATGCGGCGCGCCGCGACACTGTCCTCGACGTCACTGACCGATGTCGAGACGCTAAGTGCTGCATTACCGGGTCTCCGCGTTGGCGCCGTCGAGCCCCGCATTGAATGCAAGCGACACGTGTCGTATAATTAAACGACACATGACGGAAAGGAGTCCGGTATGGTTGCCACAGTCGAAAAGCCCCTAGAAGCGGCTGGTTCCATCGGAGCGGCGCGCTTCGGGAAGTTACTGAACGAAATTGAGCTGTTGATTCATTCGTGGGGCGAGTCGCCGCATGATGACCGGGAGCGTGCGAAACCGGCGGATTCGCACACGGGCCGCCTGGGCGCGAAAGGGCTCGAACGGTTCGCCGACATGGAGCCGCTCATGGTGCACGATATGGTCACCCGAGGTCTGCCGGTTCTGCTCGCGCGGACCATGATGGATTCCTATGAACTAGTCCAGAAGGATGCTGTTCTGCAGGCCATCGGCGTTAGTGAGAGAACGCTTCAGCGGGGGAAGGACGCGGACCGGCGGCTCGACAGCAACGCCAGTGACCGACTGCTTCGGCTCGCCGCTATAACGGAGCACGCGATCGACGTGCTTGGTTCCCAGGAGGAGGCCGAACGCTGGCTCCTGAAACCAGCCTTGGCGCTGGATCAGCGGCGGCCGATCGACCTGCTGCAAAGCTCCGAAGGAACAGAACTCGTCAAGGCGTTGCTCACCAGAATGGACTACGGGGTTTACGCTTGACGCCGCTGCCGGCTGCTTTGGGCAGCAGCGGTTTCGCCGCCTGGCGACTGGAGCGCGAAAAGTACGTGCCCACGTGGGACACAGCAGAAGGCGCCTTTCAGGTCGGAGGTCGTTGGTCCTCAAAGGGGCGACGTGTGATTTACGCGTCGCTCGACCCGGCCACCACCATCCTTGAAGTGGCCGTCCACAAGGGTTTCAATGTGCTGGACACAGTCCCGCATCGACTGCTGGAAGTGGAAATTGATGCGGCACCTGTCTATGTCGTCCAGAAATCGGCCATTCCTAATCCCAACTGGCTTCAGTCCGGCACCGTCAGTCCCAATCAGCAGGCGTTTGGTGACGCACTGTTGTCCGAGCATCCTCTGGTCTTGATCCCCAGTGTTGTCAGCGGCCATTCGTGGAATCTTCTGATCGACACTGCGACTGCAGCCGGAACTTTCAGGCTTCGAAACGACGAGCGGTTTGCGCTGGATACGCGTCTTCTACCCGGCGTACATCCTTGAAGTGGGGCGAACTGGCTTGGTTTATTTTGAGAGGAAAAGTTGAAAAGGACGAAAAGAGAGTACGACTTGGAAGTTGATCCATTTGCCTGTTATAAAATGGAATTCATTCATAACGAATCAAAAGCAAATTTTGAGTCGACCGAGAAGTGGCTGTATCTAGGCGCCAACGCTCGAGATAGTGAATTTGCCAAGGTAGGGATAACCATGGGCGACCTTACAACCAGATCATCCAGCTCAGAGAGCCCAAGTTATTATCTATTTTGCGCTTTTAAGTGCAGGAGCAATATACAACTATCCAAGCTTAAGACTATAGAACATAGCGCTTTAAATCATCTTGAAGATGTGTTTGTCTACCATCATGGCTCGACTAAGCGAGCATTGCATCATGAATCAGAACGCATCTCCGAATGTTTTTATGATGTTGATTTTCTGGATTTTTTTGTTGAGCTTCATTATTTCCTATATGAAAATTACTGTAGTTATTTTTTGCTTTCTGGATTTGAAAATGAAGCGGGATTTGACGAGGGTGAATTTATAGATTGCGAATTCAACACGGCGCGCATGACACGTGAAGAAATTAACAAGCATATAAGAATGATTCTCCGATAGTGCCGCTAGATGCGGGCTAACTTTCCATCGGTGTCCACGGGCGCTGTTTTTCGACCAGCGTACAGACGTCCCCCAAACACCGGGTGACAGTCAGCCTGCAGGCTGCCAACGACCGTCAACGAGCGAAACGCCCTGGTTTGCTTGGCCCTTGCCGGTTACGTCGGTGCCAAGTACCGGGAACGACGTTTGAAGTTGCTTATTGTCCGCCCACTTCGGCACGTCGACCATCTCGTAGGAGTAAGTGACGGTTGTGACGGTTTCACGCTGCCGATTTTCGTGGGTTCATCCCACTTCAAAACCTTTGTGAACTTCACCTTTCCATAGCAGAATCGGCCGTAATCCTTGCCCGGGAAAGGCTGGCGCTTGTCCAAGACCAGTTGCTTTTTGCCTTCATCGGTAAGCGCGAAAATGGCCTTCTTGCGGAAGTTGGTGGAGTAGTCTGGACCCTCCTCTTTCATCGTCGCAATGCCCGCCTGCACGAAGCCCACTCCCGCGTCATAAAAAGCATACGGGTTGCCGTGATCGCCGGGCTCGGCCGTCGCGGGCCAATCCGTTGGCGGCAAGCAGCGAACGGGGTTGGACGCAAGTTTCTGGTTGACGGCCGCAGCGAAGTTGTCTTCGTTGGGTGTGGACTTGCTTGAGCACGCAGCAGCCAATATGGCCGCAGCAAGGAAACAGAGATGGGACAGGGGGCGGATTTGCATGTTCGAATCAGACCAACTCAATGTGATTGCACGCGCGAAATGTTACATGAAGCTCGCGAACTAGCGCGCGAGGTACGCCGCATCCATCACGCCAGCCATTGAGGTATCGCCGACTTTCGCTTGTTATGAGATCGCGAGACCGCGATCGTACGCGGTTGAGTCGAGTCCACTTTCTCTACTTACCCGGATCCTTACTGGTAAATCAGTTAGCGCTGCGAAATAAAGTCGAACCGGATCGGATGTCTTTAGCTGAAAGCAGTGTAGGAATTGCACCGGTGCAATGGCCCCGAGTGATGTGACCCCGAAATTGCAAACAAACCGCGCTGCCGTCCAGGCTATACTGTGTTTTTATACAGTATTTTGCCACCGGAGGGAGCCATGAATGCCGTTATGCTGCCCGAGACGATTCACCCGGATCTGTGGCGCGGCAATCAGCTGGCGCACGCACGGTCGCGCGTCGTTGATTGCGGCGACGAGAACCTCGCGCGGGAATTGCCTGGCGGTGGCTGGCCACGCGGCGCACTGACCGATCTGCTTTTGCAGCAGACGGGCTGCGGCGAATTACGACTGCTTCGTCCTGCATTCGAGCAGTTGTCGTCCAGGCCTGTTGCCATGCTGCAGCCGCCTCATGACCTTCAGCCGACGGCTCTCACCTGGTGGGGACTCGATCCTTCAAATGTAATGACGGTCAAGGCGCCCCGCACGGCCGATGCGCTGTGGGCCGCGGAGCAGATTCTGCGCGCAGGCACATGCGGTGCTTTGCTTTTCTGGCAGAACCACGTGCGGCCCGAATCGCTGCGCCGACTGCATCTGGCCGCACAGGCGTCCGAGTCGCTCTTTTTCATGTTGCGACCGCTTGCGACGACGCGCGACGCCTCGCCGGCGCCGTTGCGGCTTGCGATACGTGCAGCGAAGGATGGTGTGAATATCCAGTTCCTTAAACGCCGCGGCCCCGCACGTGATGAGCCGCTCTTCGTCCCGTTGACGCCCTCTCCGATCCTCAACGTAAAACGCAATGCAACTGTGGTTAGGCGTCCATCTCCCGTCACTGTGCCTCGAAGTGTTCCGGCCGAAGTGGTCGCGTGAAACCTCGGACGCAACCGAAGGCATTGCCGTGCTCGAGAAAGAGCGCGTCATCGCCATGGACGCGCGTGCGCATGAAGCAGGCGTCTGTATGGGCATGCGCCGCGGCGGCGTACTCACGCTTGCGCCCGCTACGGTCATGCATGAGCGTGACAGCGCGGCCGAGGTCAACACGGTGCGCGCAGTCGCCACAGGCCTGTTGAATCTTTCGCCGCAGGTGGTCATCGCGGAGGAAAGCACTGTGCTCGTCGATGTGTCAGCAAGTCTGCGGCTCTTTGGGGGCATCCGCTCGTTGCGCCGCATGGCGCGTCGAGTGGCGGATGCTATCGGCATGACCGCGACCGTCAGCGTTGCACCAACGGGACAGGCGGCATGGTTGCTCGCGCGCGCTCGCGGCAGTGTGGCACTGTCGCACGATTCTCTCCACCGCAGGCTGGCCGGATTACCCGTGGGCCTGCCGCCACCCGCGCGTCGCCATATGGACTGGCTCACTGGCATCGGCTGCGAAACGGTTGGACAACTGATGCGACTCCCGCGCGCAGGATTGAAGAAGCGTTGCGGGACAGCGTTGCTGGATCTGCTCGACCGCGCCAATGGAGATGCACCCGAAGTGTTCGAATGGTTTGAGACGCCGCCGACCTTTCAGGCGCGCGTGGAACTGCCGGATCGCATCGATCACGCGGAGGCCTGCCTGTTCGCGGCGCGCCGGCTCGTGGTTCAGCTAACCGGCTGGCTCTCGCAGAAGCAGCTTGCCGTGACGCGCATCGTTCTGCTGCTCGAGCACGAACGCGGTCGCGATGCAATGGAGCCGACCGCGATCGAAGTCTCGCTCGCGGAGCCGACGTGGCGCGAGGATCACCTTTTACGGCTGCTCAAGGAAAGGCTTGCGCGCGTGGAACTCTCGGCCGCGGTCATTGCCCTGCAACTGGTTGTACAGGAAGTGAACGAAGCGGAAGCCGCGTCGGATTCGCTCTTTCCAGAGCCGGGCGGTACCGCGTCCGATCACGCGCGGCTGCTCGAACTGCTGGTTGCGCGCCTCGGCGCGGAAAATGTGCTGCGCCCGGCGCCGGTTGCTGACCACCGGCCGGAAGTCGCCGCGCGCTGGGTGTCCGTGACGGACAACAAAACAAAGTACGTGCCGCCGGCGAGCGATACGCCGCGTCCGACATGGTTGCTGGAACAGCCGCTGAAGCTCCTGATGCGGGGCGAACGGCCCTTCTATGGCACGCCGCTGCGCACCGTGTCGTCCGGCGAGCGCGTTGAGGCGGGGTGGTTCCAGGGCGAGCCGGTCACACGCGACTACTTCGTCGCGGAAGCCGACGATCACATCTGCTACTGGATTTTCCGGGAACGCATAGGTGCGGTCGACGAGGATGAGCCGCGCTGGTATCTGCATGGTCTCTTCGGATAAGCCATGTCGTATCCGTCGTTCGGCCTGCCGGGCTATGCCGAGTTGCAGTGCTTCTCCAACTTCACGTTCCTTCACGGCGCGTCACATGCCGAGGAACTGGCCGCGCGCGCGGCGCAACTCGGTTATGAGGCGATTGCTGTCACCGACGAATGCTCGCTCGCTGGCATCGTGCGCGCGCACGTCGCGGCGAAAGAGGCGGGCATCAAGCTGCTCGTAGGTGCGCATTTCCGGTTGACCAATTCGGACGGCTCCCCTGCCCTTGCCTTCACGGCGATCGCGCAGAATCGTGACGGATACGGCAACCTGTCCGAACTGATTACGCTCGCACGCACGCGCACGGCCAAGGGCACGTACCTGCTCTATCCGCACGATCTCGACCATCCGGACCCGCCATATGCGCACCTGCGCGCCCTGCCCGACTGCCTGATCATCCTGACGCCGGAATTCCCGGCGAAGGAAGCGCGCCTCGACGCGCAGGCGGAATGGGCAGCGCGCACGTTTGGCGAAAATCGTTGCTGGATGGGCCTCACCTTGCACGCGCGGGCGCTGGATGACATTCACCGCAATGTCGTGCTAGACGTCGCAGAGCGACATGGTCTGAGCGTCGTTGCGACTGGTCAGGTACTTATCCACGTGCGATCGCGCAAGCCCCTGCAGGACACGCTCACCGCCATCCGGCTTAGCCGCCCGGTCACTGAATGCGGCTTTGAACTCGCGCCCAACGCCGAACAGCATCTGCGCTCGCGTTTGCGGCTTGCCAACGTCTATCCAGCGGAGGCGCTCGCGCAGACGCTGAACATCGCCAATCGATGCTCGTTCGCGCTGGACGAACTGCGCTATGAATACCCAGACGAACTGGTGCCGCCCGGCACGACGCCAACCGCCTACCTGCGCGGCGAAACCTATCTGGGGGCGCAGCGCCGCTATCCACGCGGCATTCCGCACAACGTGCAAGTGCAGATCGAGCACGAACTCGCGCTGATTGCGGACCTGAAATACGAGCCGTATTTCCTCACGGTGTACGACATCGTGCGCTTCGCGCGCAACGAGGGCATCCTGTGTCAGGGGCGTGGATCGGCCGCCAATAGCGCGGTCTGCTACGTTCTGGGCGTGACGGAAGTCGACCCTGCCCGCAGCAGCATGCTGTTCGAGCGGTTCATCTCAAAGGAGCGCGGCGAACCACCTGACATCGACGTGGACTTCGAGCACCAGCGCCGCGAAGAGGTCATCCAGTACATCTACCGGAAGTACTCCCGCACACGCGCGGCGCTCGCGGCCGCGGTGACGACCTACCGGCCCCGCTCCGCGATCCGCGATTCAGGTAAGGCGCTCGGCATCGACCCCGTCATCGTTGACCGCGTCGCGAAGGAACATCACTGGTTCGATTCGAGCGCGGATTTAATACGGCGATTCGTGGACAGCGGCCTCGATCCCGAGACGCCGATGATCCAGCAGTGGGCGACGCTTGCCGCGCAGCTGCTCGGCTTTCCGCGTCATCTGTCGCAGCACACGGGCGGGTTCGTGATCGCGCGCGGCAAGCTGTCCCGTCTCGTGCCGGTGGAAAACGCGTCGATGCCAGATCGCACTGTGATCCAGTGGGATAAGGACGATCTGGAAGCGCTCGGCCTGCTGAAGATCGACGTGCTCGCACTTGGCATGTTGTCGGCGATCCGCCGGGCGCTCGAGCTCGTATCGCAGCAGCGCGGCGAGCCGTTTGAAATGCAGGACATCCCGCCCGAGGACGAAGCGACTTACGACATGATCTGCGCGGCCGACACCGTCGGCGTGTTCCAGATCGAGTCGCGTGCGCAGATGAGCATGTTGCCCCGTCTTAAACCACGCGAGTTCTACGATCTCGTGATCGAGGTTGCGATCGTGCGGCCGGGCCCGGTGCAGGGCGGCATGGTGCATCCGTATCTGCGCCGGCGTCAGGGCATCGAGCCCGTTTCCTACCCGAGCCCCGACGTCGAGCAGGCGCTGAAACGCACCCTCGGCGTGCCGATCTTTCAGGAGCAGGTTATGCAGGTAGCGATGCTCGCGGCGGGTTTCAGCGCCGGCGAAGCCGATCAGCTACGCCGCGCGATGGCGGCATGGAAGCGCAAGGGCGGCCTGCAGCACTACCATGACCGGATCGTCGAAGGCATGCTTCAGCGCGGCTACGACCGTGAATTCGCCGAGTCGATCTTTGCCCAGATCCAGGGCTTCGGCGAGTACGGCTTTCCTGAAAGTCATGCGGCAAGCTTCGCCCTTCTCGTCTACGCGAGCTGCTGGCTCAAGCGTCACGAACCTGCGGCGTTCCTTTGCGCGATGCTCAACAGCCAGCCGATGGGCTTCTACTCGCCTTCACAGCTTGTGCAGGACGCGAAGCGCCACGGCGTTGGCGTGCTGCCGGTCGATGTGACCATCAGCGATTGGGATTCGGCGATGGAAGGCGATGGCAGTATGGCGCCCGTGCGGCTCGGCTTGTCCGTCGTTCGCGGCATGCGCGAGGAAACAGCCCGGCGCATTGAGGCGGCACGTGCGGTCAGGCCGTTTCGCGACGTCGCAGATCTTGCCAACCGCGCACAGCTCGACCGCCACGACCTGCAGGTGCTGGCGGCAGCGAACGCGCTCAAGCCGCTCTCCGGGGACCGCAGACAGGCACTGTGGGCGGCGGTCGCCGCGGTGCCCGACAAGGATCTGTTACGCGCAACGACACGCGAGGAAGAGGCGCCGGCACTGACGGCTCCAACGGAAGGACAGGATCTGATCGCGGACTACCGCTCGACTGGCCTCACGCTCGGCCGTCACCCGATTGCGTTGCTACGCGAAAAGCTGCTGTCCATGCGGCTGATGCCTGCTGAAGCGTTGATGCGTTATCGCAATGGACAGCTCGCGCGGGGATGCGGGATTGTGACCGTGCGGCAGCGCCCCGGCACCGCGAACGGCGTGATGTTCATGACGCTGGAGGACGAGACCGGGTCGGTCAATGTCATCGTCTGGCAGTCGGTGCTCGAGCGGCAACGTCGCGAGGCGCTCGGCGCATCGCTGCTCGCTGTGTATGGTGTGTGGCAACGCGAAGGTGACGTGACGCACCTCGTCGCCCAACGGCTCGTCGACGTGTCGCATCTGCTTGGCGAACTGCCGACGGCGAGCCGCAATTTTCACTGAAACAACGAGGAAGGAAACGATGGCGAACTACAACGTCCTGTTTGACGCGCAGGCGGCCGCTGAGGAAGTCATACCGCGCGTTGTCGAGCGTCATCGCTCGAAAGGCGTCCTGACCTGGAAGCTGCTTCATCAGATGGAAGAGGAGGTGCTGGCCGAGGTAACGGCTGGCGGCAGGTTCAGTGACCGGTTGCTGCAGATGATCTGTGCGCCTGCCGTGCTGGAGTATCCGAACGACGACTGGCCCGCCTCGTTTGAGGGGCACGATTTTGTGCCGATTATCTTTGGCGCTCTGGAGCGCGCCTGGCGGCAGGTCCACTAACAGCGAGTCGCAAGCGTGCGCCGGCGGGAGCTTCCCCATGAAGTACCCGTCTCGCATGCGACGCATTGTTTCCCACCCTTTCTTTCCCTATTCGCTGTCACCGGGAAAGGCGGCCTCTGCATACCTGTGATGCAAGCCGCAAGTACCGGCAAGCGCCTGTTGCGTGGTTAGTCGGTACCAGTATCGACTGCGCCTTCGATGCGCTGGAGTAACTTGCTCGCCGTGCCACGCGCGAGAAACGGCATTGCAGCATCACGAACGAACGAATCTACGTCGCTGCGTAACACGTTCCACGCTACTCCGCGCAGGTTAAACACGTAGCACTTCCGATCTCTCTCCCAGGCAACTGCGATCCATCCGTTGCGAAGCTCGAAACTTGGACCGACGACAGCAAGAGGGGAGGCTCCAATCTTCCTGTCAATCTCTTCGACCGCGGTGACCATCGCTTGTAGCGTTGCGCGGGTCATCGACGCCGAGACCGGCCCGATCGTCGCGATGCATCCATCGTGCGACTGAGAGATGATCTTGCCCGGTACATTAATTGATTCCATTCTTGTTACTCCTCCGTGGTTTGGCGTTTTCCATACCAGCTTGCGGGTGAAGACGACGGGTTACTTCGTTCAACGTTCCGCATGAATAGCCGACGGCACGAAAGTCCGGAAAAAAAGCCGACCGCAGGGGTCGGCTAAATGTTCTGCCCATTTTTAGGGCCGTGGCAGAACCTGAGAGTCTTCGTAAAGGATAGCGGCGCGCGTCGGGATCAAACCATCAATAAGAGGCCAAAGGGCCGCTCATTTCGCAGCAACAGGAGCCCGGGCGGGCTTCGCTGCTTCCTTTCCCAGGTCTGCGGAAACAATGCCGGCGACCGGCAGAGTCACAAAGTTGGCTCCGCTCGCGCCCCAGGAACCCGCCTTGCTCGGTTCGGGAAGGACAGGACGGGAGGACGCCATGTGTTACGGGAAGCCTGATGAGTTGCTCCAACTTGTGATCGGGAAGCGCGATCTACCAACAAACGATCGCGGTCATACACCGTTGGACGACTTCGAGCACTTTTGCGCCACCCCGGAATAGATTGTCATTGACATCTACCCCTGAGCTTCTACGCTGTGGACATAGCACAGGTGGAACGAGTGGCTAGGCCCGCCCCGGGCAACCCTCTGTGCGCTGGGTACATGATGCGGAATCGCACCGAGGGGCAGGACGCTTCGAATACCGCCAAGACCCGAAGAACAACCCGTTCCTCTGCCCCTCCGGTGCGCGCAAATGAGCATGCTTTCCTTTACTAGTCAGCTTCCGATCGACGGAGCTGTGAGTTTGCCAAGCGCACTGTCTCCACAAGGCTTTTCCGTGCGGCCAGTGAATTTTCGAGCGACAGTTTGCAGGGGAAGGAAAACGTCATGGCGCGGCTCGAATATATCCAATATGAGTTCTTCGACGCCTCGCTGAACGAACGCGAGGAACTGGTCTGGGCAAAACAACAGCGGAAGTCAATTGACCGATTGCCCCAAATTTTTTGGGATGACGGTGCTGGCTGGAGCGAAGCAAATTTGTGGGCTCTAGACCGTGCATCGTCCAAGGAAGTCGACCCCCAAACTAGCAAACGGACAATGAAACACCTCAAACGATATGCCGACTTTCTTGAAAGCAGGAGTATCGATTGGAAGCACTTCCCCGCGCGACGGGAAGAACAGGTGCTCAGGAAGTTCCGCAAGCATCTGATAGATGAGGTAGACAACAGGAGACTGGCGGGCAGCACTGCGTCTAACTGTATGAGTGCGGTAATTCAGTTCTACCGTTTTGCCGACCTTCACGATTTCATTGGCGCGCAACACCCTATGTGGACTGATCGACCTGTGGCTATCCACTACCATGATTCGGTCGGCTTCAAAAGGAGCATGATGCGCCTAGCCAGCGATCTCGGGATCTCCAACCGCAAGCGCATAGGCGCAACACTGGAGGACGGCTTGCTGCCCCTTCGCGCCGAACATATGCACAAGCTCTTGGCCTTTACGGCGGAGCACGAGGTCAGGGAATTGCATTTAATGCTCGCGACAGGCTTTTTCACCGGAGCGCGGATTGGGACCGTTACGACTCTCTCTGTCACCAGCCTTCAAACCGCTCGCGAAGATCCTCTAACGTCGGGCGTGTATCTGCTTCCAGTGGGGCCCGGAACCAACGTCGCGACTAAGTTCTCGGTCGCTGGCGAGCTGTTTGTGCCAGAAACACTTCTGACCGACCTTAAAGCATACTCGTTATCTACACGCCGCCTCCTGCGCGAAGCCAAGGCCGCACCAGCCGACAAAGATCTGCTCTTTTTGACGCGCACCGGGCGTCCGTACTACGTCGAAACGGTCGACCGACTGGTTCATGCGATGAGGCAGCGAGCGGTCAAGGCCGGGCTGCCCTTTCTTGAGCGTTTCCGGTTCCACCAGTCTCGCGCTACGTTCGGAACCTGGCTGCTTGAAATCCTCCTGCAATATGGTGCAAAGACTGAAGCAATCCGAATAGTCAGGGACGCTATGCTGCACAAGAGCGAGCAGACCACCTTGGGCTATATCACGTTTTTAGAAAACACCCGCGCAAAGGGGCGTGCTGCTGCCGCCTTTAACCAAGCCTTCACTGGGCTTCGGAACAGAGAATGGAGCCGCATGGATGCCTGAGAGATCTCAACTCCCGGACCTGCAATTCCCGGACGTGAATTTTGGATCAAGAGAAACGCCCTGGAACATGAACGTCCTTCTTTACAAGGGCGGCGCAAGTGCAAACCTGCGCAAGGTCGGTCGGCTCGCAGATGGAGGAATGCTAGGCGCTCCCCTAGTGGAGCGGCTGGATCTTGTGTCGATGCTGCACGAAGAGATCAACGCGGCGATCGGTAGCGGCGGTCCACGCGGAACGACGTCCGCGCAGTTGCAGTGTTTGCGACAGTTTTTTGCCTTCGCCGATCGCACGAATTGTCCGTTGACAGTCGACACCGTAACGGATAGCTATTGTGAATGGGCCGAATCGCTCTTCCAGCGAACCCGCGCGAGCAAACGTGCAAGGGAGAGCGGCAACCATAGGGACCAGCAGGCCATCTCAATGCGGACTGCGTACGGGTGGGGAGCTATGGTGGGCCGACTGTTGGATCGCGTCCTACAACGCCGCAGCCGACTGCTGGAAATGACCCGGCTCGAATCCCCGAGGCGACGAAAAAGCGCAGTAGGTGTGCAAGCAGAGAAGCAAAGTCTTGCCGAGACCTTTCGCTTCGGAAGCCTGCTACAAGATCTTTGCGATCAATTAACCGTCCAGACAATATGCGAAGCCCGCTTGCCGATAGAAATACAGCTGAGGAGCGGAGAAGTACTAGCCTGGACTGGGCGTAAAGCGGCACTTAGCAAGACGGGGAAAGCAACTTCTCCCGGACTGCGGCTCCCTCTTGCGCATCTTCGGATGGAGGCCGAGCTGTTTATGTTGGTTGCTCAGACGGGGTTGAATCTCACGCAGGCGCGCAACCTCGATCTTGGTGACTTTTTCTACGTTGGTCACCTCGATGGCTACCAAGTGAAGGAATACAAGAAGCGCCGGGGCGGTGTCGTATTGTTCGAAATATTCAAGGACTACAAGCCCCACTTTGAACGATATCTCGGTTGGCGACGGCACCTGTTTCCTGATTCTGAGCGGCTGTTTCCTTTCGTCGGAATCGGTGGTAGTCGGCCAGATTCGCGATGTGATGGCGGCCGGCTTCGCGCCATCTGTCGCGCATTAGACCTCCGCTTCGTGTGTCCTCGCCTTCTAAGGAACACAAGGGTGAACTGGCTACTCCGGACGACAGCAGATCCCGACCTCACCGCAGAAATGGCGCAGCATGCGAAGCAAACGATGCTCGCTGCATACGAACGTCCAAGTCTTCAACGTGCAATGGCAGAGGTGGTCCGTTTCTGGTCAGAGTTCGATCCGCATCTGGCGAAGACTCAGCCTGTCGCCCCTGGAGGATGCAACGGTATTCCGAAAAACATCACGCATATTCCCAAGGCGGCGCCGAAGCCCAATTGCATGCGACCGTCCGGCTGCCTGTGGTGCGAAAACCATCGCGATGTGGATTCACCAGATTACATCTGGGCGCTCGCAACGTTCAAACACCTCAAAACTATTGAGCTCGGCCGGACTAGCTCGCTGCAATGCGATGCAGATATACCGCCCGCGAAACTCGCCATTGACCGCATCCAGGCAAAGTTGCATTGGTTCGAAGAGTCTACTGCTGCAAGACAGGAGTGGGTACGAGAAGCGCTAGCCCGTATCGCCGAAGGCTACTTCCACCCATCGATGCGGGACGAAATTCGTGAGCTGGAGGGGACGGCATGGATGCGGTGATTCCCGGGCTTGGTATGAAACTCATCAAAGCGCCGATATCAGCCGGCGAGGTCTGCTACCGCCCGCCCGCCTGGCCGCCCCCGGAAAACTGGGTTGTCAGTGAAGATCGACATGGCAACGCCGTGTCGCTATGGAGAGACCCTTTCTGGGATTTTTCTTCGTGGGCGGGATCAAATTTGAAGCTCGACTTCGTCGGCGGGCGGCATAGTCGCAGCGCCCCACGGCTGAGCCCGGCGAACCAGCACATTCTAAGGTTGTTGACTACATGGCTGATTTGGGGTCCTAGAGGCATCAAAAGCTGGGCGTCGCTCAGGCTATGCTTCGGCTACGTTCGGCGGATCGTGGTGCTCTGTAACAGCGAAGGCATTCTAGCCAGTGAACTCTCCCGGTTTCCGCAGCTCCTGAGTCGAGTGGGTGCGCTATATGCGAACGCTGAGGAAAGGCGGCGCACGCTCGTCGTTCTCGATCGTCTCTTGCGTGCAAAAGATCATCTCGGCCTCACGCTGATAGATGAAAGCGGAATCAGCCAACTTTCCGCTTCCTTCAGCGCGGATGCCAAATATTTTAGCGAACAGACCGCATATATTCCCCCGCGCATCTGGAAATATCAAGTTCTCAGACTAAGAGAGTGTCTTGACGACTTCGTCCGTCATCAGGCACAGATAGAAACCTGCTTCAACTTCTGTTTGGAAGCGTATATCCACAATTTCGGCTCGTTGAAAGCGGCACTTGCCGCAAAGCCTTCATCGTCTGCGCTCTGCCCTTTTTCCATGCCACGGGACGGGACTGGAGCGCGGACCGGTCGCCGCTACTACGGGCATTTCGAACTTAGCGCCAGGAGATTCGGTATCGACGGACTACTTCGGAAGTGGGTTCGGCCTTGCCTGAAGGGAAGAATCGACGTCAAGTGTTTCAGTTCCTACCTCACCATGGTCCAATCGGCTGGACTCGCGTATCTCATAAACTTCACCCTGCAGCGAAGCCAGGAGGCTGCAGCGTCAAGGTGCGACTGTCTCATTTGGGAGGAGGATGATCTACTGGGCCGCATCCCTGTCATCTGCGGCGACACCACGAAAACAGCCCCCGACAGCGACGCCCGCTGGCCAACGAGTCCCAGTACCGAGCGCGCCGTAGCTGTAATGACTTTCATTGCCCGTTTGCGAATGCCATGTGCCGTCGCGAACCCCGATGTGGATTGCAGCGACTACGACAAGACGAACCCGTACCTGTACAGCACCGCATTTGAGCCATGGGCTTCGGGACCGGGCGCATGGAAGCCGTATGGGACTCGCCCCCGGGTATCGTCCTATCAGGAATTGACCAGACGGTATCCTTGCCTGTTCGATGCCAGGGAACTGAAGGTTACGGAAGACGACCTGATCACCGCTCGCAGGTTCACGCCAAACCTGGATAAGGGCGGGAGGTTCAAAGCTGGCGAAACGTGGCCGCTGTGCTTTCACCAATTGCGCCGCACGGGGGCCATTAACATGTTCGCCAGCGGCCTTCTAAGCGACAGTTCGATCCAGGTGATAATGAAACATCTCACGCCGCTCCAAACTCGATACTATGGACGGAATTACAGCCGATTGCGCTTTAGCGAGGATTACGAAGGTCTGACAACAGCCGCAAAATACGAAGTGCTGGCCAGACAAATCGAAGCGCTAGTTGATGATCGCTATGTCTCTCCTCTCGGTTTCCAACGCAAGAGAGACATCGTGGTCAACCTGGTCGGCTCCAGCGACTTCACGGCTCTCGTCAAGGCCGGTCAGAACGGCGAGGTCTGCTTCCGGGAAACACGGCTCGGAGGCTGCACAAAGCGCGGCCATTGTGATTATGGCGGCATTGAGTCGGTCGCGCGGTGCGCCGGCGGGGACGGCGACCGTCCATGCCGCGACGCGATATTTGATAGATCCAAGCGTGCGTCAATCGAGCGGCAACTTGAAAGTGTCGAGCGGCAACTTGTTTCTGTTCGTCCGGGGAGTCCGCGTTGGCGGGCTTTGCAAGCAGAGGCGCGCGGCCTACGGAGCTACCTTGATGTCACCGGCAACTGAATCGGCGGAGCAACTATTCCGATCGGCATTTGAGCGTCTGAAGGAAAACGCTCCCTGTTTGCTCCCGGCGGGGACCGCTGTCAGCCAGAACAATGTAGCCCGAGAGGCGGGAACCGATCCTTCCGCTCTGAGAAAGACGCGTTATCCGGCGCTTATCCGCGAAATCCAAGCGTGGGTGGCGATCAATGAACGACAGGAAGCGGCAAAACGTCAGCGCAAGGCTCAGGTGAAGCGCGCCCGCAAAGACTTGGCCGATATGGTCTTGGAGCTAAAGACGCAGCGTGACTTGGCACAGTCACAAAACATTAGCGCTCAACGCAAGGTGCTTGAACTCCTGCATGAAAACGCCCGGCTTCGCGCCCGACTTGACGATCTTCTTCCACCCCCGGAGCGGTTGTATAAGTAGTCCATGACGGTCTTTGAGCGCGCGAGCCCGCCCGTCAATCGGAACAGGAGTGCCAATAAGCAGCCTATAAGGACCTTCCAGTTTTTGCAAGCTGGGTTTAGTGATTCATATGTTCGATTCCTGTATCGGTCAGTGGAGGACTACAACGACAACGGTTGGCGGCGTGACAGACTGCATGCCTATAAACGGCCTTGTTGGGCGCCATCACAACCGCGCCTGGGCCCGGATAGTAACCGCGCAGCAGGACTCCATCCGTTGGACGGCGAATACATTTCGTGTAGCGCCTCACCGCTTATCGAGTTCGCCCGCTGCCGGTCTGACCTGTCGCTATCCTTCGTCGAATGCGTCCTCAACTACGGAACCAGTTTATGGCGATGTCGTTTGGGTATCAGGCGCCCGTCGCCCCACCAGTGCGGGCGCGCGCGTAGGACGGATCGAATCGCTCCCCCTTGGCGAGCACCGCCCACAGAATGCGTGCATGCTTGTTCGCCACGGCGACCAGTGTCTTGTAGTAGCCCACGCGCGCCTGTAACTGAACAATCCAGCGCGAGAGCCGGTCGTCACGTCGGTGCGCCGTCAGGACCGCTGAGCGGGCACCTTGGAACAGCAAGGTTCGCAGATAGTTGTTGCCCTGTCTGGTGATGCTCCCGAGCCGCTGCTTGCCTCCGCTGCTTTTCTGTTTGGGCACGATGCCGAGCCAGGCGGCCATCTGCCGGCCGTTCCTGAACTGGCGGGCATCTACCACCGTCGCCACTGCGGCCGATGCCGTTAGCCGGCCCACGCCGCACACGTCCATGCAGCGTTGCGCCTGCGGGTCGCGGTTGGCATGCTCGGCAATCTGCCTGTCAAACCAGGCAATCTGCTCATCCAGTACCTGCCATTGTTTCCAGCCGCGCAACAGGGCCAGCCGCGCTGGTCCTGTCAGCTCATTGCTGCCGTCCTCAATGCGCTCAATGAGGTGCTCGTGTAGCCGGCGGATGCCTTGCGGCAGGAACACCCCGAACTCGGCCAGCAGCCCGCGCAACCGGTTCACCAGCGCGGTACGCTCTTCGACAAATCCGGTACGCATGCGGTGCAGCACCAGCACGCTTTGCTGCGCAGGTGACTTGACCGGCACGAAACGCATGTGCGGGCGGCTCGCCGCTTCGCAGACAGCTTCGGCATCGAGTGCATCGTTCTTTACATGGGCGCCGCCTTTACGATAGGGCGCGACAAATTGCGGGGGAATCAGCCGCACCTCATGCCCGAGCGCGTGTAGTTTGCGTGCCCAGTAATGCGCCGCACCGCATGCCTCCATGGCGATCAGACACGGTTCCAGATTGGCAAACCAGCTCACAAATCGCTCCCGCGGAATCGCTTTACGTACTACGACGCGTTCGGCGCTGTCGACCGCATGAATCTGCATCACGTTCTTCGCCAGATCCACGCCAACACGAGCAATCCTGTCCATGACATCCCCCTTCCCGGAAGGTAGTAGCACGAGCCATGATGGCACCAGACGGTGTCGATCCTGCAATCAGGGAGGTCCTTACCAATTCGTTGGCGACCTCACCCAATCGGCCACTTCCGGTCGTTCGCAGGCGGGTCCGAGCGGACGGTCAGACGGCAGCTCTGTACGAGAAAGCGGCCGTCGGATGAGTCAACGACGGTCCGGCCGCACGGGCTTAACTGCCGTTTGGGCTCGCACAGAAACGGCCGTTCGCGAAGTCCCGCCGAGTTCGCGCTACTGCAAAGTCCCTAACACATCCGCGCTTGCTGTCTCACGGATCCAGAAACGCAGTGGATCGCGAAGCCATTAATAAACTCAATTCGAGGTTACTGCAGATCGAGGCAGCTATTGCTGCCGACGGGATCTTTACTGCGGAGGATGACGCGTTGAGCCGCGAAGGCGTTTATTGAGTCTAATGCGTGCAGGGCGGGCAGTATTGACGGTTGGACTCGCGTGGTGCTGCAAGGAAGCGGAATTTGTGAGACTCCGATGCTGCCTGCGAGACCGGAAGTACCATCATGGGTGCCCGCTCATAGTGCGAACCGAATCAGATTCGAGAAGGACGACATTCTTGAGGGGGCTGCCGTCAGCTAATCGAATCTCACTGTGATCAGGTGGATTTGCCCACGATTTCCTGGCATGTTTTCGGCACCTCCCGACTAAGGGGATCAGTCGGGAGAGGTCACAAAAATTATGCTCCCGTCCATTAGACACGATGTCGGATAGCGGGAGGGCGCCGCGAAATGATCGTCACGGCGATCCAGGTGAACCTCGGGATGATCTCAATGGCTGAAAACAAGGTGACGAAGCGCTTGGGTTCGTTCGCCGCGCTTTTCGCGGTATCGACGATGATTGCTGGCGTCTACGGGATGAATTTCCAGATTCCCGAGCTGCACTATAAATACGGTTATCCGATCTGTATCGCGGTAATGTTCGGAATAGATGTGATCCTTTGGCTGCGCTTTCGAAAAGCAGGATGGCTATAACGGGTAGACACACGCGCCGGCTAACGGTTGATTGCAGCCATCTGATGTCGCAAGTCGTTTGGCGATTAGTTCCCGCTGACCCAGGTTGGCCACAATGGCCCGTTTCCTACCGGGCACTGCGGAAAAGAGTATTGTACGGACCTTCGTGCGTCGATCATGGCAGTCGCATCGTCTGCTTACGGCCGTTCAACTTTAAGTTGCCGGCCGATTCGCTGTTAAATGCCAAGAGCGAGGACTCCCGACGCCTCACTTCGGCGCGTCGCTCGTTTGCCTTCGAAGCAGATCGCTCAGCTCGCGAAGTTGGAGCAGCACTTTGTAGCAGCAGTCCTGCTGCGGAGGCCGACCGCCGCCGTCATCTAGCTTTCCGTCGCCGCCCGGATGGCCATTGCGCGGGTCGCCAGGATCCTCGCGCCCACGCTCGAGCACTGGCTTGTCGCGCACAGCTTCGCGCACCACCTCCCGGCCGTCGCGGTTGTACCCGACCGCGCGAAATTTGAAGTGGTAGATGCCCGGCGAGGACGTCTGCGTGAACGACTTCGCGTACTCGCCGTCGTTGGCGTCGCCGTCGCTGTGCGCGCCGTCATCGTACAGCTTGACCTGCGTCGTCGATCCGCCCGGGACCGTCGCATCGACCGTCACCGTGCAACCGGTAACCGCAAGCCCCGCTTCGGACACGAGTGCGGTCAGCAGGATCGCATCACCTGTGTAGACCGGTGATGGCGTCACGAACGGGAACATGCGGAAATCGCTGCCGACGCCGATCGCAATGCCGTAGAGCTGCGGTGTCTTCACCCCTGTCTCGCAGTCACGCGGCACGAAGCCGGGCTCCTTGCTGCGCAGGTTCGGCGGACCCTTGCAAATCCTTCCGTCATGCACGACGACGACTTTCCATGTGCCCGCGTAGCGGTCCGGCTCCTTCGCTGGCATTTTAAACTGCACGACGCGCGCCTGGCTCGTGAATGCTGCGCGAAGTTGATAGCCGGGGGGAACCATCACGGGATCGACGAGCTCTCCCGTCGGCGAAACACAGAAGAACGGCAGCCGCTGGCCCTGGTAGTCGTAGATGACGACCATCGCCTCGACGTCGCCGCGCAGCACCTCGAACTGGATTTCCTGCTTCTCGCCAGGAGAGATCCAGTACATCGGATCGAGAATCGGCTGCGTGCCGACGATGCCCATGAAAATCTGCGTGTAGTACTTCTCGAGCTGGAAGTAGAGTTTGCCCGTCAGGTCCTGATCGACGTACATGACGTTCTGCGGGGCGCCAGTCAGCGCGTTCAGCTGTGTTGGGCTGACTTCGCCCGGCTTTCCAATGCCGATCGCGTAGCGCTCAATGCCGGCCGGCCACGTCACCGCGGTCGTCTCAATCGTATCGGTCTTGACAACCGCGTCGGGCTTATACATCGTGCCGCCGAGAATGCTGAGCCAGTTGCCCGCTGGCTCCTCGAAGCCGGTGTTCTCGATGCCATCGGTAAGCACGACGACCACCTTCTTGAGTGGCGACGGATTGCCCGGGTGCGGCTTTTCGACTTCATGGATGCCCAGCATCGTGCCGCCTGCGATCGCGGTGAGCCCTTCGGCCGGCTTGATGTCGGTGTCGACCTTCTGCCGGATGTCGTTCTGAGTTGGGGCCACTGCCGTCGACACAGCCGTCATCGACACCACGACGTTGCGCTTGTTGTTAAAGCGGGCGATTGCGATGCGGTCGTCGAGGTCGGGCCGAAGCAGCTCGACGAAGAGCTCGGACGCCGAGATTGCGGCGTCGATCTTAACGCGGGAGCCGAGTGCGTCGTTCATGCTGTGGGAGTGATCGACGACAAGCGCCACGTCGAGTGCGATCGGAGGCGTGATCTCGGCGCTCACCGGAAATACCCACGTCTGCGAGGCCGGGAAGTTCGTCGCATTGTGGTTACTCAGCGTAAGCGTCGCATTCGCGACCTTCGGCCCAACGCCTGCGAAGAACGCGATGGCGACGACCGTCTCGCCCGTCCCGACGGTGAGGTTGCCGCATGGACTCACGGGATCGACTGTGTAGGTGCGGGTCGCCGGCGGATTGACCACCGATCCGTTCGGATCTGGCAGGCCGAAGAGCGCAGCGTCGGTACCGCCGATGACGGCCTGGAATGTGAGCGGACCGTCCGCGGGATTGCTCACTGTAATGAATCGCACAGTGCGAAACCCCTGCTGGATTTGGCCGAAGTCGATAGGCGCCGTCGCGGGCACTACGATCTCGGCATGGGCGATGCATCCTTCGCCGAGCAGCGTGATCCTCGTCGGATTTCCCGGCGCGCTGTGCGCAACCGAGAACGTTGCCGTGTGCGGACCCACGGACGAAGGAACGAACGAGATCGGCACCGCGAACGACTGACCGCACGTCAGGTTGATGTTGAACGCCGCCACGGTATACCCGTCCGCGGTGACGCCGAAAGAGCTCACCGACATCGGCTTCGTACCCGTGTTGGTAATCGTCAGAGTCCTAGTCTGGCTCGAGCCGACCGGCTGCTTACCGAAGTTGACCGTCGTTCCACTGAAGCCGATTTTGAACGCCGCTGCAACGGCCTTGCCGTTGCAGACGAGCTTGTTGTCGCCATTGACCGGATTCGTCGAAACTGGAATGTTCTGTGGATTCCAGTTGCCGACCGTCGTGGGGTTGAACGCGACGGTAACGTCGACGACTTCGTTCGGCCCTAGTGACACCGGGAGCGCCTTCGAGGTTGATTGAATGCTAAAAGGCGCCCCGGCGGCGATCGGGTTGAGGGTCAGGCAATCGGTGCCGGTGTTCTTGATCGTAAACACCTTCGTCGGCGGTGTCACCGGGCAGCCACCAATCGGAACGTCGGGGAACGCCTGCAAAGCGGGCGTAATCGTGCACTTTCCGAGCGGCCGCGGGCACACCTGCGTCTTGCTGACGTTGCCAGTCGAGTAATGGATAATGACGTTCGTCGCCGTAGCCTCGCCCGCAGTCTGGCCGGTTGCGATGATGGGCGCACCGAGCGAGCACAGCACGGCCGCGTTGTCGCTACGATAGATGCCGACGCTCGTCTGCTGCGTCCCGTCCTGACCATAGGCGAGGAAGACTGAGCCGCTGCCCTGGCTTGGGTTGACGACCGGCAGTGCGACTGCATTCGAGCTCGCAAGCACAGAGAGCACGGGCACCTCGGTCATCGTGTCGAAATTGACCAGTGAAACCGATCGGGTGCTCGCACCAACGCCACCTTCGACGTCGAGAATCACAAGAAACTTATTGCCCAGCACGCCGTAGTGGAGCGTGTGGTTGCTGAGCTGCTGGTGAAAAACGCTCTGCGCCCCTTTCTGTACAATAATGCCTGGGTTGGCGCCCGCGGACGTCCATGTAACGGTCTTGCCGTCAAAGCTTTTTGACGCCGTCTGCTCCCATGGGCTCGTGGTTATAAATAAACCGTTATCGATATTGAGGGGTGTGCAAGCCATCGTCGCGTGCTCCTTGTCTATCAATTGACGGCAGATCTAAGTTGTCAACATGGATTATGCAAATGTCGATCGCATCCGGATTAGAGAGCGCCTACGCCGCCCGCGTCGGCCCGCACCATTCTGTTCATATGCTGCCAAGCACCCGCCGCTTTCGTCCAAATAAACGCTAGTCTTTCTCTCATCAATAAAAAGATAGATTTTGCGTGAAGTGTCCGGTACCGCACAGATTCGATCGACTTATGCCGGACGCATAATCGCTGGCACGCAGCCTCGTGCCTAAACGTGCCTAAACCATGCGGTGGCACTGTCCGCTTGACTCGTACCACTGAAAGCGAAAAAGCTGACGACATAACTGCAAAATGTTCGAGACGGGCCTACCGCAATCGCCCAGCGCAAACTGGTCTCCGAAGGATCGGCGATCGCCAAGGTGCGCGACTATAGGCGAACGTCCGTTGGACTGCGAGACCGGCCCTTGAGGTCGTCACTGTCCGAATGACGGCAACGGGTCGGGCTGAGTCCATCGGCCCTTCAAGCTCATCGCCGCAAAGCGGTCCTTAGTGTTCCGCTTTCCGAAAGCGGCCGGTCGTCAACGCGTGCTTCCGACCCTCGCCGGACCTCGGGGCCCGCGTACGTTCAATGGCTGCTTTATGGTCCAGCGGACATCCGAACCTCCGCAGGGTGGGAAAAGTGGTCCGCCCTTTATAGACCTCGCCGCGAGTGGCGGCGCATTCTTGGTCACCACCTGCAATCCCACTACGCTTCCGCCGGGCAACCCTGCCATCGCCGACAGCGTCGCGCCGAACACGTCCAAGCAATACACGGCGATATGCGCCCCGACGGCGCTCGACGCCGCGAACGGCTCGCTCACGATTACGCACAACGTTGCACAATTGGTGAGAATGGGGTTGACACTGCTATGACCGTTTCCTAATGTGTACTGAGTCGGCCGATTGCTTTGTCGCCTTGTTAAAACCTCTCTGAAGGAGGCGTCTATGTCTGAGGCGTTCAAGAAAAAGGTGGAAGAACTTCGAATGACCCTCATGGAAGATCTCTCGCCTGGCGATCTGATGAACTTGCAGTTGAAAGTGGACACGCTAATGCGCCTAGCCATGATGGATGCCGGGCACGATCACGACACCCAAGGCGGCGTCGGGCATCACGACCACACCGCGCTCGCAGATCTTTCGTGGCGACTAGAAACCCCGCGTCAGATGCTCGAAATCGACAAGAAGAATTAGCGGCGTGGCGGTTGATCCGTCGCGGCCGCCGTTCCACCGTCGGGCTGCTGAATTTAGGTCTTCACCATCATCTTTCGCTCGTACCCTTAGCACAAAGGGCTGCACGACCGGGTCCAGCCGATGTGCGCATCGTCGACGGTAAGATATCGAAAAATGGTCAAGGACGAAGCTTCAGAGTTATTGCAAGCAGTAGAAGAGGCGCTCGTCCGGCACCGCGCATTCGGTGAGAGCGCCTATATTCTTGAGCAACTTCAGGTTGCCTATAAGCGTCGCCTTGACCGAGTCGCCACGCAGCTGCCAATCGCTAGGCAACTGCTAGACGCTTTTGGCCACGCCGGGCAGGAAACGCGGTATCGCATCGTTGGCAATACAGTCGTTCGGTGCGCTGTCCAACATGCACACTTGCACCTCGAGACGGATACGTCGTATGGCCTATCTCTTCTCGAATGCGAACGGGTCTTCGAAACGACGCTTCGGCATCTCCAGCAGCGCAAGATTGGCACGCCCTTTGAGAATAGTTCGACTACCCTCGACCGCTTGGGGCCAGAGTCATATCACGGCTGGGTCTGGCGCGAAGATTACCCGGACGATTTACTCGGCTGTGCGTTTCGGACTATCCTCGAACAGGAATACGGTGAATCGCTGTGTAGCCTCAGCGGCGACGAACTCGCCATGCTTAGGAAGGGCGAACACCTGCTGCAGGAGCTTCTGCCGACGCTCACGCCAAGCGCCTTGGGTCATGCACACCTTATCGGGTGCTTTGACGACGTCGGCTTCTGGAAGGGCAAGGTCTCAAGTTCTCAGATCCGAATGGGCGGCACGATCTTCCTCAACAGGCAGATTCTGAGGAACCCTTGGTGCGTGGCGGAGCATTTGCTACACGAAGCGCTGCACCAGAAGCTGTACGACTTTCGCCATGGTCACTCCCTGCTTGATCCGGACTTCTCAGGCGAAGATGCGCCCAAGGTTTGCTCGCTGTGGAACGCCGAGGAGCTCAATAAGGCGAATCATTGGGACACCCATCGAACCTTTGCTGCGTTCCATGTGTACGTCCACCTATCTCTTCTGGCCTCGCAGGCCGAGCGGCGCGCGGAAGCGCTAGAACCTACCTACGGCCCATTCAAGGGGCTAATCGACAGTCGCAAGGCGCTTGAACGCGCGCGCTACCTTGGCGAGCAATTGAGCGAGTCTTGTTCGAGGGAGTTAGGTATCGCAGGAAAGCGCATGCTGGACTGGCTGATGTCTGTTCTCGGCTTCCTGGATCCTGCGCCTCCGCCAAAGGGCGCTTACATTCACTTGGTCCTCGATCGCTATCAGAGGGAAGCGAACCGGGTCGAGTCCGTCTTTCTAGAAAGCGAAGTGGCGCGAGCGAGCCTAGCCCGCCGGCTGGTTTCGGCCGTCAGTGCGGAAGTCGACGACGCGCGCCGCGTAATAGCGGCCCTGACCACCGAGGGCGAGTTGGAGCGATTCAACCGAGCAGTCGCTGAATATTCGGGTGACGGACTTGCGCTGCAGTTTCCGGCGGTTCGTCGACTCATTGCGAAGACCATTCTTGACCTCTCGCCGACTGGCTATAGCTTGGCTTCGCGAGCGAACAATGGCACGGATCCCGACGATCTCGTTAAGCAGCTTGTGGAGGCCGGCAGCTACCGGCTTTATCTGATTCAAGCCAACGTCCCGCCAGCGGTTGCGGGCGCCAAGCGTCGAGCCAAGGACCAGCGATTCACGAAATCTTGCGACGACAATGTTGGTCGGCTTCTGGCGGTGCTTGCCGCCGCCGTGCCGGTTGGGGGAAGGATTCTCGAAATCGGAACCGGCGTTGGCGTCGGGTTGGGCTGGATCATAAGTGGCCTTGGCGGGCGCAACGATGTCGATGTGGTGAGCATCGAAGGAGATCGCCGGCTGAGCAACGCCGCCTCAGGGTGGCAGTGGCCTGCCGGCGTGCACATCCTGACGGCCGATGCGGCGGAAGCTGTGGCGACGATAGGCACGTTCGACTTGATTTTCGCTGACGCTGCTCCGATAAAATACGGGAACATCGAATCCGTGCTTAAGACGATGCGTCCAAGCGCCGTCCTCATCATAGATGACCTGTATAGTGGGCCGTCGACGAGTGAACAGCAACGTGCCGAGAAGAACGCTTTGCGGCACCTCTTGAGCAATAGCGGAGAGTTGCAGGTCGTGGAACTTGAATGGGCGAGCGGTGTGATCTTGGCAACGATGATGTGTATTCCCCACGGGCAGGTTGCACCGGGTGGCGCGAACGTGGTTCACTGAAACTCAGTCCTTGGTGTGGGTTGATTTGTCGCTGGTTCGATCAATGCGGCTTGTACTGGAGGAAGGTAACGATCATGCCTCTCTCACCCGAATGGGCTGCAATCGCCGCAAAGCGCGCTTTGTTGAGAGAGCAAACCGAGCTGCTCGGACAAGAGCTGGATTGGCTGTCTGACCCCGGCCGGATTCCATTGGATGCGCTAGGTCCCGCCACGAAACATGGCGACGTGCCCTCGCGTTGCTTCAGCCTAGCGACCTGGTTCCTGATTGAAATAGTGCGTGCAGCGAAGGGCGTTTGTAGCCGCTTGAGATGGGAGGAAACGCTCGATCAACATCGTGTCCCCGCGCAGCTTTGGACGCGAGTCTCGCACGCCGTAATGGAACCAACCTCGCGTTACGCGCCGGGAATCTATGCGATGGCCGAACTCGTTGCCGTGGCCCCGCCAGTCGCGCTGAGGGAGTCGATCCCGCTGAGCGACTGGGGATCCATCGCCCGACGTACTGAGAAGTTTGCGACAAAGATGTCCTGCGACGGTACGGAACTGCAAGTGATTATCAGAGACTATCTGCGGAAACGGATCTCGGCAACAGAAGCCGCCAGCCAGCGCGTGTTGGACCCGGCGTTGCTGAGGCTTGACGATACGATGAGCTTGACATCCGTTACGCCCATCGAGGATTTGGTAGCAGTGGCCAATGCAGCGATCAGGAAATACATTCGACCCACCAAAGGTGTTTGTGTGGCAATGCTCGCGCACGCGCCCTATGGCGACCAGGAACGGGCAGCTCCCTCAACCATGTACGGCGCGGTCTGGTCAGCCTTCGCGGGCGCTGCGGAGCGCCTTGTCTTCCCGAATATCGACCTGAGCACCGTGGATCGTTCGCCGCCGTGCGGACAGGATCCCGACTTCGCGACGTTGATAGATGCGCTAGCCAGACAGCGAGCGTTGGCGCTGAAGCAAGGGAATTCGGCGAAGAGCTGGCATACCGCCAAGGAGTTGGCCAAGGAAATGCTCGATGGGCAGGTCCAGCAACCACAGCCTTCAACCACTCAATTGGAGCTGTTGGAGAAGGTCGAGGCGCTCTTTGGCACTACCTCAGGCCGATCGAATGGGTTATGAGATTGTTCAGCACGATCACCGAAGGATACGCGGCCAAGAATGGCCACACAAAAGTGTTCAGTCCCATGAACAAAGCATTGGCGAGGTGAAACAATAGGAATGCGGCTAGAACTATCAGCAACGCCGTCTGCGGCGCAAAGATCACCAGCGGGAACATGGATTCACCCAGAATTACCAGCCAGCAAAAAGCGGTACCAAATGCGGCACTGCCGCTGGAGATGCGCGCTCCAAAGGAATGCCCGTAGCTGTGCGTTCCCATTACACCGACCAATGCTTGCCCGCGTCGCCACTCGGGAGACCGCAGCTTCGCGAACCCGGCGAAGAAGTACGAGATGGTCAGTTGGCCGGCGATGAGTAGAGTGCCGGCGAACGATAACGCCAACTGGTCGAAGAAGATCCCTGCGGAGATCAACAGCGAACCGATCGCCACGATTTGGCCCATTTGGTCCGACCCATCCTCGCCCAGCCAGGTCCTGATGGTGAGAAACCAGGACGTCGCGACAATCACCACTAGGGCGATGCACAGCAAGCACGGATCGTTACTGGCCAGCAAAGTCACCGCGGCGACCATCCTAATGGCCAGCACTCCGGTCGTCGATCTCGCCCAGAAAAGCGACCGAACCCCGTCGCCGTGGAAAATCCATCCAGGGCGAAGGGACAAGATGCGCCACGACAGCAATCCATCATGCTTGAATAAGTCTAAATTCCTCACCCACTCGAGGGTGGACATCAAACACCAAACGGCCAGCAGCCGCCTCGTAGCGCTGAGGCTACCAACAACGTCGTGAGTGTAGAGAGCACTCAGGGACGATGGAATTCCGAGATGAAGGTAATCCATATCCTACGTGCGTCACGACCAGAAGTTTCGACAATTGCGAACTGACGGGCGACGACATGGTCGTCTAAGGGACATTGTCTCATACAGAAGTGTAGGATCACTAGATACGGCAACGAACACTGGACCACACCTTTGGATTCGGAGCGGCTTCTGGTGAGCTTGATGATCTTAGCTGCGTCGCGCAGGACCTTTCTCGGTCGCTTGGCCGGATGCCATACAACATGCAAAAGTCTCCTGGATGGAAAATTAGACAGCGGGATCCAAGTAGTCACGGTGCCGTCGCGCAGCAGGTCCCGAAGCACGAGATGGCTGTCGCGAGTGGCCGGATGGGGGGCGAAGAAGCACCAGCTCGGCAAGAGCTTGAAGACATCCCACGGCCCCAAGATGCCCTGAAAAGCCGCGTACTGATACAGGACCGTGGCAACCAACCACAGCAGTACGAGACCAACGGCAATCAATCCCATGACGGACACGCCTGCGCTCGTAGGCTTGGCACTTCGTTGCGCAGAAGCGCCCGCCTGATAAGGATGAGTTCATCCAGCGAACGCGGCACGTTCCAGTTCACTTCCCCTAGCGGCGTCATCTGGGGATACACAGCTGCGCGGTTTGTCTGCGAGGAATCGTCCGGCTCATGGGTTGGGGCGGCCTCGACCGCGGCTTGCTTGTCCGCTTGCTGGTGCAGCCGACGCGTAGCCTCCCTCTCTTGAGCGGCGCGCCGCATCGCATCGAGTAATTGGTCGGTGGCCGACGCGACAGCGGGGTCGCTTCGGACCTGTGCCGAAGCGAACATCGCCTCTAAGCGAGCCAACTCTTCGGCGGACAGGCGCATGGTCGACCGTGCGGCTACTCTAGGAAACTGCATGAAGCTGACACGCGAATTTGCATTGGGCAGGAAACACGTGCCGGACTTGCCGAACCACTTGTACCTCCTGCGCGCGAATGCGTCGTAACCCGCATCCCGCAATCGTTTGGGAACGAGCGTCAGGGCGATTGCGAATAGGTGCAGCCAGCCAAGATGCCTCAGGATCTGCACCACCGCGTCTGACTTCTGGTAAGACCGTTGACCGTCGACAAGGATGATTGTCTCTAGTCGATCGGTCGACAGGCCGAGCGACTGCAGTAATTCTGCACCCTTGTCGGACTGGGCCGCCTCAAACTGGAACCGGTGAAGTCGATCGTGCCGCGACACAAACCGTGTCCAGCCATTGCAGAAGTTGCAAAAACCGTCGAACACAACGATCATTTTGGTACCTCGCGGTACGATGACTTGATCTTGCCGGCATGCTGGCCAATCGTGGCACCGCGAATCTTTCCAGTCAAGGGGCGCGTTGACGTACGAACTCCACCCGCGTTCAATCGAAGTTGCGCATGCGGCACTTCATCCGTGGCGAAGAACCGCCCAAGGGCTTACTCAATGGACGAAGAAGAGCTCCTTGAATTAAAACGACTTCGCGCAGAGGTGCGGACGCTGCACGCGCAGCTATACGCGAGAGAGCTCGACGAACGGTTGGCTGAACGCGATAGGGAGTATCAACGCAGGCTGGGGTTGCTGGAGACTGCTGCGGCAGCTGTCGCACCGGAAGACGAACGCACTCATGCACAGGTACTCAAGGTACTGGAACTGGTCAAGGCGACCATTGCGCAGGTGCACTCCCAAGGCTATGCCATTGTGCCGGGGCTGCTCGACCAAGCGCAAATTGGACGCGTACGCGACGCTATGGCGTCACAGTTTGCCGCGTCGCGACGCATGTTCGTTGCGAACGACCCTTCGGGACCACGTCTCACGGTCCATGTCCATAATGTCTTGGCCAAGTCGCGCGCAGCGGACGAAGTGGCGGTCCACCCGCTGCTGCGCATGATAGTCCAAGGCATTCTCGGTCGCGACTTCATTCTTAACGCTGGAGCCGTCGCAATGTCGCCAGATCCGGGATGCAGCGCGCAACGACTGCATCGTGACGACGGCTTTTACCCTGAACCTCCGCGGCCGCGTCTGCCGCTTGTAGTCACGGCCGCCATCGCCCTTGACGACTTCACGATCGCTAATGGTGCCACGCAAGTCGTTCCAGGCAGCTGTTGCTGGCCTGCGTCGAGGCGCCCCGAGGCCGCGGAGGTGATTCAGTGCGAGATGCCTGCAGGGTCGGTGTTGTTGTGGGACGGTGCTGTCTTTCACGGCGGCGGCGCAAATGTCACCAAGGACGAAAGCCGGCGCACCTTGACTTTCAACTACTGCCGAGGTTGGCTGCGGACCCAGTACAACCAATTCCTGTCTATTCCTCGTACAGAGGTTCTGTCGATGCCACCAGAACTGCAGAGTGATCTTGGCTATGGTATGAGTGCGTTTGGACTTGGCGCGTGCGATAACCAGCCCCCCCTGGCCTATTTGCGGAAGCTCATTTCGAGCGGCGGCGATGGATCTCAGTCGATACTCGGTCAAGAGTCGGACAGCCAGCCAGAGCGAAGAGCCGGCGGGTACGAAGACAGTTCCTGCCCATCATCCACCGCGCAAACGACTTGTGCGTCGGTTGTCAAACTATCCCGCGATGACACGCTATGAATGCCATTTCAACCGAGGAGGGCGAAAAGCCGTGCAGCGATATCTTGCTGGCTAGTTTGCCCTTCGGCGTTCTCCACAGCCCGTCTCTGGCACTTGCAATTTTGCAAGCTCGGCTCGGTGCAGCAGGGTTCAGTGCTACCTGTCGACACTTCGCGCTGGACTATGCCTCCATCGTTGGACGCGATCTATATATCAGGATCGCAGCAGGATTTCCTCGAACAACCGACCTGCTTGGCGAGTGGATTTTTAGCCACGCGCTGTCCCCCAAGACCTTGGCACAACAGAAGAGATACCTCGCACGTACATTTGGGGGCCCTGAGTTCGAGTTGGTCAAGGCCAACGATGCATCGGCCGCCGGATACGGCGAAACAAGAGGAACGCAACTACTGGAGCGGATCCTTTGGCTAGCCGATTCTGCCAAGGACTTTGTTGATCACGCTGCGCGCGAGATCTTGAAATATGCGCCCAAGGTCGTCGGCTTAACCTCTGTCTTTCAACAGAACATGGCGAGCTTGGCGGTTGCCGCAAGGCTTAGACAATTGGACGCCTCGGTCAAGATCATCTTGGGCGGGGCGAACTGCGAGGGTTCTATGGGCCGGGAGTTGGCGCGGTGCTTCCCGTTCGTCGATCTCATTGTCTCAGGCGAAGCAGATCTGCTCATCGTCCCGCTCGTGCAGTGTCTGCTGGCCGGCGAAGATCCTCACCAGAGCCCGCGTGTACGCCCCTACATTGAGCCGGTGCCCGGAGGCGGCTCGTTCATGCAGACGAAGATGGTGGCTGACCTCAACGACTACCCAACGCCGTCTTTCGATGACTACTTTGGCGATCTTCGCCGCTTGTGGGGCGACAGGCATACGACTATGGTCCAGTTGCCATTAGAGACGTCCAGGGGCTGTTGGTGGGGAATGAAAAATCATTGCACCTTTTGCGGCCTTAACGGTGCCACCATGACATTCCGGAGCAGACGACCTGCTGACGCCCTGCAGGAGATAGTCTCAATTGCGGCAAAGTATCCCGAAGCGAAGATCTCCTTCGTGGACAACATCATGGACTATAAGTATTTCGACCTGTTGCTGCCGCATCTCGCGCAGCTTGGGAGCAGTCTTGATTTGTTCTACGAAATCAAGAGCAATGTGAGCAAGCCTCAGCTGAAGGCGCTCAAAGACGCTGGCGTAAGGCACGTTCAGCCAGGAATCGAGAGCCTCAGCGACCAAGTGCTTCGAATCATGAAGAAAGGGGTCAGCGCGGTCCAGAACATTCAGCTTCTGAAGTGGTGCGCCGAGTTCGGGGTCAAGGTTGATTGGAATCTTTTGTGGGGATTCCCACGAGAGGATCCGGATGAATATCGCTCGATGGCCTCCCTCATCCCGCTGCTATGCCACCTGCAGCCGCCGGCCAGAGGCTCTGAGATCAGGCTGGACCGATTCAGTCCAAACTTCACCCAAGCCTCCCAGTTGGGGTTCTTCAATCTCCGGCCGTATCCGGCCTACTTCGACGTCTACGAACGGCAGTCGCAACAGGCAGTGTTTAACCTGTCCTATTTCTTTCAGGCGGACAGCGCAATCGATGAGAAGGCGATTGAAGCGTACACGCGCGATCTCCTGGGCGCAATCCAAAATTGGAGAGCCTGCCACTCGACGTGCTCCTTCACATACCTCGAACTGGGCGGCCGTGTCCTATTGTTTGACGCGCGATCCATGCTCAATGTAAGTCGAGTTAAGGAGCTCGATGCGCTGCAGTCCAAGGTCTTCCTACTGTGCGACACGGCGCGCTCACACGCCTCGATTTGCCGGGAACTGCCAGACGTGTCGTCGGACGACATCGCAAGGACGCTCCAGCGCTTTTGCGAGGAGGCAACAATGTGGTTCGATGGCCACCGGTATCTTTCGTTGGCCATCTCGTTCACCACTTTCCTGGAATCAAGAGGAACACGCGACGTCGAAAGCGCGATCAACATTCTACTGTCAAAGGCGGCCACGAACTTGTCTGACGCCTCCAAGCGCACGGGGCTACGACGTTAGAAATCTCCTGCTCAAATCATGGGTAACGCTGGAACGGCGGTTTTGTGAGGGCACCGGACGTCAGAGCGTCTTATTGGGCGCCACACTAAGCGGCGGCTAATGGCCGCGTTGAGGCAATACCACTGGCAATTTGATCCCCCGAATCCGGCCAATGGCTGGCGGCGGACACGTGAACACTGCATCGGCTGACGCCGGGCAGGAGCTGGCAGCGAGCCACGTGACACCATGGACATGAACGCGCGTATCTTGCCCTTCCCGCCCATTTCCTATGGACATCCGGTGGCCAACGTTTTTTCCGTCAAATCAGGGCGTTCTAGGCATGTCCATAGCACCCTCGTTCTGGGGTACTGCGCCTATACGGGCTGCGCTGAGCAGGAACTTGGTCCACGGGCCTTTGCGTTCGTCAGACTGGCATATGTGACCGCAGGATTGAGCCGTCGCGAATACAAGCGTGCTCCGCTCGGCGCCGAATTGGAAAGGGCCTGCGCAAACATTTCCATGCTCCTTCGCGACCGACCACCAGGAACCACTGCCGACATTACCGGGGATAGCGTGCTGTACTGGGACGGCGTTAGGTTGAACGGTGCGCACCTCTCTACGGACGAGCCGGGGCGCGTCGTGGATCCGTTCGAGCCTGAGGACCTTCTGCCGCAATTGAGGGAGAACGTTGCAGCTTGGATAATGCGCCCTGCTTTCACTTTTCGGCCGTCGCTGCTCGAGTGGCTCGACGACGCGCGTGCGCAGGAGCCATCGCGGTGAGATTCGTTCTGCGGCTGCGGGCTCGAACAACGGGGGAGGGAAAGTGGACTGGCTATGGACTTGGGGTGGCAAGAGCTTCGGCTATCGGGACGGGGACGACCTGTGGGCGCGCGATGGCCGTAACGTTGGGCGCTTCCTGGGGGACGAGGTGTTCGCCGCGGACGGCACATACTTGGGCGAGATGATGGGCACTAGCCGACTGATTACTTGCGAAGCGAAAATGGGCAGGAGGACAACCGGCTTTCATCCGCAAGACCGTCGGATAGTCCATACCGCCTGTCCTGACTACAGCGCCTACCCGATGGACGCGGGTTACCAGGATTTTCCGGCACCCGACGCGCTTGCATGAACGGCGACGAACTCATTTGTGAACTCGCGGCGTCGACCCGTCAGCTACATTCGAGCTTCGGGTCGCAAATGTCCGCTGATCGCAGTTGAACGGACAGTCACGTTCGCAAGGCACGTGGGTTGTTACGGACACTCACCAATGCAAGACATCGTCAATGGCGTCGCCCTTGCCGGCGCAACCACTGCGTCCCGGGCCAGCCCCCGTATTTAGGCAAGCGCGTTCGAACGGGTCAGCAGCTTGATCGGCTGGTATTGTTTTTCATTACCAGCCGAATACATGTTGATTGTCGAGCAACCAAGGTGTTTCGCCTCTGCAGTCATTGCGGTGCCACGCCCAAGTCTTCAATGAATCTTCTGCTTCTCGGGTTGAGCAAAGGGGTCACCTCATGAAAGGCGTTGGCAATCTTCTGTATGTAGGAGGCAGCGTTCGGGTCATGGATCGCTTGAAGCAATCCGATAGCACGTAATGCGGCGCGCCTTCCTTCTCGAGCGAGGCGGTCTCGGAAAAGGATATGATCCGGCGACCCTGGGACGAGCGTGGTCTCGGCGACGAGATCGATGGCCTCGAGACGAATCGTTTCCAGCTCCTTATCTCCGAGCAACCCAAAGTTTTCTTTGATTGACTCCGTCAAAGCATTCAGAAGCTGGATCATCCTCAGCACGCCGGGCGGATGCTCCCTCCCATAGGCCGCCTCCCAATCAATACGACGCGGCTTGATTACCGAAAGCGCCATGAGTGCACCAACGCTCATTACGAAAGCAATAATCCACTGATAGGAAGCTCGTTCCTGGGCTGAATACTCTCGCACGTCCCAATGTCGAGACAGCCATCCAATCATCGCAACCCGTGCGACCATCACCCCGTAACGATCCGCCTGAAATTCGAGAGCCTGTTTAGTCAATTTCGAATCAACATTCGGAGTTGAATTCTGATCGGATACCTCTGCATGTGCACCATTTCGAAAGTATCCGTCGTGACCGAGAACGTGATGCCCAGCCTCGTGTCCGACGAAGAACGAAACCGCCGCAAAATACAAAAATGACGCCACGGGTGTATCGAGCCCGGTTAGCGTATCAACCTTCTGGATGCTCCTGAGCAATTCTGTCTCGAGTATCCATGACTGCTCGGACGCGAGCTTTTCCGCTACCTGATTTGCCTTTGACTGCAGGGCGAGTAAAAGCCCATCACTCAAAACAATCCAGTCGCTTTTCGAGGATCCCCAAACAGCAAGAGCGTTCGCCACACTAGACGGAGAAATTAGCAACATCAATCGCTCCGGATTTTTATCGTAATCGCGACGAGCAATTTTCAGTCCCCACTTCGCCAACTCATGTGCATGTTCAATACGAGGCGACACGATTTGTGAGCATAAGTCAACGGTCTTAAACGTGGTAAGCACCGCCTGTTTTAAGAGAGTGTCAGTAAGGGCAACATCAAGGGCACTGTCAGGCCTTTGGTCATTTGGCGTCATGTTTTTGTTCGTTTCTGACTAAAAAAGAGCTTCAAGCGAACGGTTCCCCTAGTCGACGATTCTGCGAGTCGTGATCTGCATCCGGCTAGACATTACCGGCTTTCCATAGGTCATAAACGTGGGTAGCGTGGGGATCGTTGTCCCTTCGTGATTATTGAACTGATTGAAATCCAGCACGATGATCGTCTGCGTGGGAAGGCGAGACGTGACCGCTATCTCCAACTGCTTTCGAACAAGTGCAAAACGGTTTTGCGGAACGCAGATCGTGGCTCCTATTAAGTCTGCACGGTTGTACTCGTTGGCACCATGAAATTGGATCATCGCGTGAACCTTCCCCGGGGCTGCGCGCACGGCTTGGTAGAGACCAGAGCCAGCGGGGTCAAGACTGGCATCGGACGACGCAGGCGTGCGAATCGACCAGCTAGCAACCGCGTTTTTGAGCCGCGACGGGATCGGCGTGCTTAACTCGTGCTCAAAAATAAAACTTGAAGCATCGCCGTACACATACTCGGCACCGTCGGAATCAAGTCCAAACCCTATCGAATGGTTGTCGTCCACTTGGAATGACCACGACATATTCGCGCTCTCCTGTTACTGTGCGTTAATAATACTATGCAGATAACATTCTGCTCCAAAGCCGGAAAGGCTGATTGTGCGACGTGATAGATGGGCGAAGTAACTTCACCGCCTTGCATCGCATAGCATATATTGATCAGCTACGGTTACATTGGAAGGAAGTATGCTTACCCCTACGGTCGCTCGCTGAGCAGCAGGGTCATCATTCCCGCGTTGCGCTGTGCGACGTCCCTATAGCAGTTGTTGAACAGGACGTGCGTGCGTCCGACGTTCTTCGCAATCGCCTGGATGTCCGGCGCGAGCGAGCGCAATTCGTCCTCCGAGTACTCATAGTTGAAGCGATCGGCGGCCGATTCGGCGCCCGACCACGTGTCTGCATTGCGGCCGTGCAGCCGTACGATCGCGAGTTCCGGAGAGGTCGCCTCCCAAACGGTGTGTGCGCGTTTTGACACTCCCTCCGGCGCATCGACAATGACGTGCACAATGCCGCGTTCCCGCTCCATTGCGAGCGTCGACTCCCGGTGCTTTTCGCCCAACCAGCTCTCATGCCTGAACTCAAATGCGGTGAGGAACGGATGCATGCGCTCCGCACAGTGTTCAACGTGCTCCCTGGCTTTCGGTACCGCGGTGATCCAGTGAGGAAACTGAAAAAGCACCGAGCCTAGCTTGCCGGCCACATGTAACGGCTGCAGCGCCTCAAAAAAGCGGGCCCACAGTTCATCCAGCACCGCTTGCGGGATGTCCTTGTATAGAGGTTCTTCTTGCCGGTGCTTGGAAGGGCTGCCTGAAGATCTTTCGGAAAAAATCGCGGCTCGGTCTGGTGGCCGGTGAACAGCCGGAAGGCCTTCACGTCAAAGACGAACCCAGGGGGTGTGCGCTCAACCCATAGGGCACTGTTGGTCGCGCTCGGCATCGCGTAGTACGAGGAATCGACTTCGACCAGGGGGAACACGCTTGCGTAATACCGC
Organism: Paraburkholderia kirstenboschensis; assembly: GCF_904848585.1. Classification (GTDB taxonomy): domain Bacteria; phylum Pseudomonadota; class Gammaproteobacteria; order Burkholderiales; family Burkholderiaceae; genus Paraburkholderia; species Paraburkholderia kirstenboschensis. Next base: position 108,344 of record NZ_CAJHCR010000017.1, on the reverse strand, counting down.
AGACGAGCTTCTGCGCTATTGCAGCCGGGAGGATAAAAGGCGCCCGACTCGACCAGCGTCTTGTCTGTCCACGAAGCAGTGCCTACCAAGATCGACATGCCAGTCTCCGTTGAGATCAGGGCAATCATTCTGCCACCGGCTATGCATCAGATGCAGAGCGCGGAACCGTCGGCTCATACGTGCCCGCGAGCTTCCTGGGGGAGCGCGTCGCTATTCGCCGCGTTATGGGCTTTTCCGCCCATGTCAGGCGGCAGATCGGGTTCCCGGGCTTGGCCCCCTGACCGTCAGGACATTCACGCCCGTCAACCCGACTGCGACCTGACATTCGGTCTGAAACCAGTAGTCCACGAGGCGCTGTGCCGCTTGCAGGTCATCGGGGTAATACGGATCGTCATACCAGGGCGACGGATCGTAGCCGGCTTTTCTGAGCGCGGCCCAGTTCACTCTGATGCTGCGGACCGCGCAGCCGAGCAGAAAGGTCGAAGCGAACATTGCCGCCACGACTGTCCATCGTCTGGTCATATCGCCGCCCTCCCGGCAACGCCGAACCTGGCTACGCGCCCGCACCGATCAACGGCCTGCCGCGCTGCACCGTTCCCTCAACGCGGGCCATCCGGGCGTTCCATAGCCTCGCTAATTGTCGCCGCTGCCAAGCTCGCTGTGCTTATGCGAATGCGTCGCGCCGTGGACCAGTTCATAGTGCGCGCCCTTGCCCGAGCGGGTCGGCGGAAAATGCTCCCCTTCGACACAGGTGACCTCGAATTCCGGGCCGCCTCCACCCTCCTTCACTACCTTGTAAATCCCGGATGTCTTAACGGTCTCGCCGGGTTTATGCTGGTCTGCCATAGGTCCTCCTTGTTTCACGAATTAACGACGCTGGGGCAAATAATGGGCCTGTCGGCGAGTATGCGTACTGCTAGCCTGCTGTCGCCCGCTCCCGACGCGAAGCGCACTCAGCCACGGAATGCCTATCGAGGAGACGGGCAGGGTCGACGAGGCGATGAAGGCGTATGCGCGTCGCTTTCTATCGGCCCGGCCAACGAAGAAGCGTTGCGCCAGCTTCCGCTTTTGCGCGAGCAGAAGGGCGCCCCCCGAGGCGTCGTCCGACATCCGGGCGCGCGAAGCGCTACATTGTCTGAACGAGCATCTCATACGGCGCCCCGGACGGGGCGCGTCCGATCAGGCATTAACCGGGCCAAAATCGGCCGTTCGACATCACGCCTCAGATCGCTGACAATGCCCATTCCTCTTCAGGCTCCTTCCATCGAGCTGCTCAACAAGCGGTCACCAAGGATGTGTCATGCTTGAGCCACCGCTTCGTCTATATGCTGATGCGCAGTTCGCAAGCCCGTACGCGATGTCTGTGTTCGTAGCGCTTCGGGAGAAGCAACTAACATTCGATCTGCTTGCGGTTGACCTTGGACGCGGCGCTAATCGTGAACAGAGTTACGCCGTCGAATCGCTGACTCAGCGCGTACCCACGTTAGTACATGGCGATTTTGCGCTATCCGAGTCATCGGCAATCACTGAGTATCTTGACGATACTTTCCCCGAAACCCCCGTTTATCCCCCTGACCGACATCTCCGGGCTCGGGCGCGCCAACTCCAGGCGTGGCTCAGAAGCGATCTGTTGCCGATTCGTCAGGAGCGCTCCACGGAGGTTGTGTTCTACAAAAAGGAGGCTCCGGCTCTTACAGCCGCAGCGGAGTTGGCAGTGCAAAAGCTGTACTTCGCAGCCGACAGGCTTCTCTCCCAGGATGCATCCCACCTCTTGGGCGATTGGTGTATCGCCGACACGGACTTGGCGCTGATGCTAAATCGCCTCGTCATGAATGGCGACGACGTTCCCGCGAAGTTGGCATCGTATGCAGCGCGTCAATGGGACCGGGAGTCCGTGCAGCAGTGGGCCAAGCTGGGCAGGCCTCCGCTCTGAACGCCGACACGAAGCCATATCTTGCCTGCGGGACGGCAGCCGGCCAGGAGCGGCCACTCGACGCGGGCCTCTCAACCGTTGACAATCCCTATCATTGACATTTGCGACAGCCACACTTGGAAGAGACCATCGAGAATCCCGGGTTGTCGAGCGCCATAACAAAGGACCAGAATTGAGGCTGCGTACACTGTTTGTCGCAACGGCATCGATCGCTTGCTGCGGATGTTTGCATTCACCAGCGAGCTATCCAGGCGCAGGTGGCAAGAACCTCGAACCTGCGTCGTACGCATCAAGCGTATGTCCAGATCTCAGCGGAAAATATGAGGGACGTGGGTTGCTGGTGGACGGCGATGCTGTTGCCCGGCAGGCTCAGCAGAGCCTGCGTATCGACTATGCCTTTCCTTTCAGAGGCGCTCTTGAGGTTGCTGAGCTTCACGCAGCGGAAACGGGCAGATACCCTCAGTCCGGAGCAATCGCCTGGAACGACCGGAGGGCGACTGTGACGCTTGCCTTTCCTACTGGACAACCTGTCGAGTACATCTCTTCGATGGAGGACAAAGGCCGATTCGTGTGCACGGGCCGAAACGGAAAGATTGCATGGGGTGGCGCCAGTGGGACGGGGCGCTCCGAGTTCGGCCCGAACAGTACAGACTCGTCGGCCGCGCTTTACCTCGACGAGCATGGCGACCTGATGGTTGAGGAACACATGCAAGTTCACATGAATATGCTGTTTGGTGCAATCCCAACGGGAACGGCAAAGCATTACGCGCTCTATCGATTCAAACGCATATCGGACTGACCGGCGCAATTTGCGGCTACTACTTCAACTGATTGTCAGATGGAAACGCAAGAATTTCTTGCGTTCGTTTGTCTCGTGAATGTCTGCTTCGGAGCAGATCGAAAGTCCACCTCGGGTCGGAGCCTGCCTATCGCGATGGCATGTCCACTTCATGATGGTTGCGTCCCGGTCGCCGCGCGTCCGCCGTTCGCCGCGGCCAAGCGTACTCAAGCCAGACCCACTGCGCGCCGCATGGCTGCCGTGATGCCCTGCCGCGTCTGCCAGTAGCCCTGCCACGGGTCTTTTTTCAGCGATCTCTGACGCTCGACGGTTTTAGTCATTGTCCACTCATCGCCGCGGCTAATTTCCCGAAGTTCGTCCCAGGAGACAGGCATTGAGACACCCATGCCGGGGCGGGCGCGCACGGAGAAGGCGGCAACTGTGCTCGCCCCACGGCTGTTGCGCAAATAGTCGATAAAAATTTTTCCGACGCGATTCTTAGGGCCGAGCACTGCCGAAAATCGCTGCGGCACGACGTGCGCGATATGCTTCGCAACCCCGTGGGCGAACGCCTTGGTTTCGCTCCATCCCTGTCGGCGAGTGAGAGGCACAACGATGTGAAAGCCTTTGCCGCCGCTCGTCTTAAGAAAGGAGTGCAGGCCGATCTCGTCGAGCACGACCTTCATCAAACTGGCGGCTTCCAGCATCGCGGTCCATGGCAGCGCAGGGTCCGGATCGAGATCGAAGATGATGCGATCGGGATGCTCGAGGTCCGGCGCGACGGCGTTCCACGTGTGGATCTCGATAACGCTCATCTGTGCCAAGCCAACGAGCGCCTGTTCGCTGCCCGCGACCAGTAACGGAGGGTGACGTGGATGCAACTCGGGAGGCAGTTCGACGACACCCGGAATGCGGGCTCTCTCACTGTGCTTCTGGAAAAAAAGCTCGCCCTTGATTCCTTCCGGGGCGCGAACGAGGGCGAGCGGACGGTTATGCAGATACGGCAGCGCCCACTCAGCGATGGCTGAGTAGTACTCGACCAGTTCCCTCTTTGTGTGGCCGGTGACTTCGTCCAGAACACGCTGCGGATTGGTGATCCGGATGCCGCCGATCTTCACTGCGCCCTTGGCGCCCGCCACTTCCCGTGTAGAGCCGGCGTCAGCTTCCACTGGCTCGTCGCACTCTACGGTCACCATCGGCTCTTCGCTGACTGCGGACCCGGGCTTGTCGTCGCGCACAGCATGGAAGACGGGGTGACGCACTTCGCCGCCCGGCGTCCATTCGAGAAACGAGCATTCAACGACGATCGACGGATCGAGCCACAGATAATCCCGTTCCTTCTCGGGCTTCGGCGGGTTGTAGAAGGCAGTGGCCTCGCGGCGCACGGAGTCTGCTCTCGTCAGGAAGGCGGACGCGGCGCGGGATGAAAAGTACGGCCTCACGCTGCCCGCGTAACGCAATGAACCGTCCTTTTCATGCACGCCAAGCAGCAGCGATTGCACTCCCGCCCGCGCGCCCTTCGCCCGCGTGAAGCCGCCTACAACGAACTCCTGCCTGGCCTGGCACTTGAGTTTGATCCAGTCCGTCGAGCGACCGGAACGGTAAGGCGCGTCCGCCCTCTTGCCGATGATGCCCTCAAGCTTCATCTTGCATGCGGAGGCGACAAGAGACACGGGGTCCTGCGGAAAGTCTTCCGAAAAGCGTATCGCGTCGGATGTCGCCTGCTCCATCAGTTCGCGCAGGAGCGCGCGGCGGGAACGCAATGGCTGCTCACGCAGATCGACACCATTCAACCAGAGGATGTCAAATACGAACATGACAATGTCGGCCGTGCTGCGCCGGTCGAAGGCATTCTGCAGCGCGTTGAAATCGGGGCGGCCGCCCGAGTCGAGTACGACCGCCTCCCCGTCAAGCCAGGCGTCGTCAACCTGTAGGGCGTTGCAGGCATCGGCTATCCGCGGCATGCGCGCAGTCCAGTCGTGTCCGTTGCGGGTAAAAATCTGGGTGATACCGCGTTCAATACGCGTCATCACGCGATAGCCGTCGAATTTTATTTCGTAGGACCAGTCGCCGCCTTTCGGGGCGCGGTCTACGAGTGTGGCTAGCTGGGGCGAAATCAGCAGCGGCAGCGCGCCCTCTTCCGATTGCAACGGACTGGCAACTGCTTTTCCACGCCCGCGACTCCAGCGCCCCATTTCACGCACCGGCCTCGTGCGGCGGAGCATCTCTCAGCCAGAGCTCAACCTCCGGGCTGGCGCTGAACACGGGCCGTGCAAGCCAGTTTTCGAAGGTTGGCCGCCAGTCTTCCCAGACATAATCGTCAATGTCGAACTCCTCCTCTACCGCTCCGGTCCCACGCTCGCAAAGGAAGGCGAAGACGACGGAGTGCCCGTTCCAGTACGCCACCATGCAATCGCTGAGCTCCGCAGTAACGCCACGCGGCATATCGCGAAGCATCATCGCAAGCTGACGAACAAAGTCCTGATGAGTCATGGAATCTCTCCCTTCTCCGGCCAGGGCGGTCGTTGGCGGAATTGTGCGAGGCCCGGCCGTCGCAGTGGTTCCAGCACATTCCATACCGTCGCCGGCGTTTGTCTACGCTCTCCAAAGCAGCGGACATGGCCCCGCCAGGGAAGCCGGCCAGCTAAAGCGCCTCCCTGCGACACCCGTCCCGCCGTCGACGAACTCAAGGTTTCGCGGGACGCGGCCGATAACACGAAACGCCAGGCCTTTTGATACTCACCGCTACCGGAGCATCTTCGTCTCACGACCGGCGTCGGTGCTTTCTGAGAAAACCTCAATCAACAAAGGACAAAAATGCGTTTATTGCTCGCCCTGATTTTCCCATGGCTTCAGTTCTTCACGATCGGGCGGTCGTTCGCGGGAATAGTCTGCCTGCTGCTTCAGATTACGCTGATCGGCTGGATTCCTGCCGCAATCTGGTCCGTCTACGCACTGAGCCAGTACAAGACCGATCAGAAGATCGAGCGCGCCCTGGCGAGCCGCGGATGAGCATCTACGTTGACTGATTAAGGCCCGACAAATCATGTCAGCGGTTGCGGTCTTCGATCTGAACGGCGCCGCGGTGGCGAACTGTTCCTTATCGCGGGCGATTGCGCTGCTCGAGAAGGGGGCAGCCGAAGTCATCCGCATGGAGCCGATGGCGATCAGACTTCTGCGGCCGGCGGGAAACGGTACTTTACCGTCCGCGCCGCGATCCCGAGATACCGCGAACCCGAGCCAGAAGAAGCGGGCGGCACGCCTGAAGAGCTTGCGAGCGCGCGACGGGGACAACTGCTTTTACTGCGGCGTTGCGCTTGGAACTGGCGACGTGACGTTGGAACATCTTTTGTCAGAAAAGGACGGCGGCTCCTGGCGACTCGCCAACCTGGTGCTGGCTCACAAAAGTTGCAATGAGCTTGCCGCAGACTTACCGGTTGTAGCCAAGGTCCTACTTCGTGAACGCCTGCACGCGCGAAGGATCGCTACGCTTTCGAACGAAAAGCCATAGGAAAGCGCTTCCTGGATGCATCGCCGCGTAGAGCAAAGCGTTCAGCGCGGGTGACCGTTGAATATCGGACGGACCGACTGTCGCCGTTACAAGGCACGCAGCCGGAACGCTACCGCTGCGTCATCTGCGGCCGAGCATGGTTCCGCGACAACGACGGTGACCGCAACGGCATGCGTACTGCGCTCGTACCGATGCCGAAGCGCGGCCTTCTGTCGTCAGTCCATAGCTGATAAACAGTTCCTCGCCGGCCCTGATATTCGCGAGTGCGTGTATGAGTACTCTCCCCTCGGATTCGACGGCTTCACAGTTCGCGACGCACGCATGGTTGATCCATCGTGCGCTGTTGCCGCCGATCGAGCCGTCGATGACCCGACCGTCGGCAAGCCCGAACAGGAACGTATGTCCCTCAGTGCCGAATTTCGCATGGCGGGTTACCGCGCGTTTCCAGCTCATAACCGTACCGGTGTACTCGATGATGAGTTCACCTGCGCTAAGCGGCTGCAACGCAAAGACGCCGCGACCATGAACGCTCGAGCGACGGACAGAAATTCTTTTCATCGATAGTCGTTATTGCAAATGTGAAGTTGAGCCGCCGCTGGCGAGGACCGGAGCGAACATCACATCTCCGCCTGCGAGTCAGGGATGGGCACTTGACAGCGATTCGGGCCTGGTAGAATCGTCCATCATCCACAACGGAAATTCAAGACGATGGCACGATACAAGGAACTGCTCGCGGAAAAAGAAAAGCTTGAAAAACTCATCGCAGAGGCACGACAGCACGAAGCTGCGTCCGCGCTCGAAAAGGTCCGCGAGACTGTGGCGGAGTTCGGCTTTACGCCTGACCAGGTGTTTGGCAAGCGGCGCAAGGACGCGGGACGCCCGGTGGCCGCAAAGTACCGAGACCCCGAGACTGGCGAAACGTGGAGCGGGCGCGGGCGGGCGCCGCGATGGATCAAGGATCAGGACCTCGCACGCTTTCGCATCCCCGAATGACTGCGGCACACGACGGCGCCGGAAAGGCGCGGATCTATCTCGCGGGTTTCGACGTGTTTCGCCCCGACGCACTGGAATACGGTCGCTCGCTGCAGCGACTTTGCACCAGCCTGGGATTCGAGGGGCTTTATCCGCTCGACGCGATCGCGCCGGCGAACCTGTCGCCTCAAGACAAGGCCGCGTGGATCTATCGTGCCAACGCGGCCGCCATTCGCCGCGCCGATATGGTGATGGCCAATGTGGCTGACTTTCGTGGCGTTGGCGAGCCGGATAGTGGCACTGCATTCGAGATCGGGTTTGCGGCTGCGCTTGGGAAGCCCATTTGGGCTTACCGGGAGGATGTCACGGAGTTGCGCGAGCGCGTGCCGTGCATTGCGACCGCGCTCGGCGATGTTTGCGAGCGCGGCTATCTGGTCGAGGACTTCGGGCTTTCCCTCAACCTGATGCTCGCGTGCGCTGCAAAGATCGTCCCGGGCGGTCCGCTTGCGTGCCTGCGTGCGATCTGCGACGCCTATGGGGGCGGCACGGTACCCCCCTCTTCCTAGAGGCAGGATGGCGGATCGGAGATTCGCCAGGTGTAGGGATGACGCCAGTTCAGTATATAAGGTGATCAATGCCATGAACGAGTCGCACCTGTGGAATGCCGAGCCGCACTCCGCCTATCTCCACTGGCAGACGACAGAGGCGGCCGGCGCAGACCGCCGCCGGTTCTCCCAACGCTCGATCGTGCAGCACAAGGCGATGTTCGACCGGTTCCTACGCCATCTGCTCACCCGCGGCGTGGCACTCGCGACGTTTGGGCCCGAGCACCTTGAGTCATTCTTTGGCGACGTCGAAAACCGCTGCGCGCCGGGCACGACCACACGCCTGCGCTACGTCAAGCTGATCGATCGACTATGTCGCCACCTCGTCGACGTCGGTCTGCGTGAGAGCAATCCGGCGGCACCCTTCGCACTCTCGGCCGCCTGGCCAGAGGATGAGCCCGAGCCGCTCTTTCTCGATCCGGCCGCCGACGCGGCGCTGCAAACCTTCGTGCAACCCGACGCCGGCGACGATGCCCGCCTGTGCCGCAACCGCGCTGTCGTAGCGCTGCTGCTGGGGGCGGGCCTCACTGCGGCCGAAGTCCGCGGCACGCGATGGCGCGACGTCGTCGTCGAAGGGGTACGGCCGCAGGTATCCGTTCCAAAGCGAGGGACACGCCTCGAGAGGACTGTGGCCCTTCCCGCCTTCTCGACGCCTGCGCTTGCGGCATGGCAACGGCTTCATCCGTCGCCCGACGGCACGCTTCTTTTCCCCGCGCCGCGCACAGGTGACAAGCCCATCAACGACGTCCTCCTCGGTGCGGTCGTGCGTGAAGCGCTGGACGCGATCGGCTTTGCTGCGCCGGACATGAGCCCGCGTGTGTTGCGCAATACCTTCGCGCGTCGTCAGTTGCTGTCTGGCCGCACCAACGAACAGACGAGCGCAATGCTGGGCCTGGCCAGTCATCGCACCGTTATCCGCATCCGCGACACCATCAGCGCCCAGACGACTTGACTTCGCTTCCAACTCCGTAGGCTGGTCTTGCCGGTTCGTCTGTGCCGGCACAAGCTTGTTCGGAGTGCTAAATGCAATACAAAACATCATTCATGGACATGACCTATCCCGATGAAACGGGCCGACCATGCGCCCTTCAGTTCCGCATTGCGCTTACCGCAACAACTGAGCGTCTGGCGATTGTCCATCTGCTTGAGACGAAGGCCGAGTACCAGGGTCCGATGGAGTCATCCATCGTCCGGGACCAGATCCTGAATCGCATTCTGGATACTCACCTGCGCGGTGTTCCGTTGAACGCCATCCGGCTCGTCGTCGAGAGCGGCGAAGAGTCGTCGCTGTTTCCAATCGATTTCGACGTTGGGGACTACATCAAGCGTGGCAATCCATACGAGGCGACGCATGTCACAACGGGTCGCGGTCTGTTCCGGGAACGTGTCGCGATCCGGTCTGAGTCGGTTGTCGCCGGACGGACCCGCGTACAGACCAGCCACGCCGAGCCCGTTGCCGTGCCGCGCGACATAGCTAACGCGCTGCGATAGGCGTGTGACACGGTCGGCCGGTTCACGAGCCCGAAAGGCGGTGCTGTTACGCCGTCTTTCGACGGGGCGTGCACCTGCGCGACCGGTCAGAATGTCCTGGAGTTCGTGTGTCCCGCAACCCGCATCACAGCCCTTCGCCGCCCACATCATTCGAGAGCGCATGAAAACAATCAAGCCGACGAACGAACAGCTCGACACGCTCGAGACGGTCACCTCCGGCGCTACGGTAAAAGTCAAAGCGTACGCCGGCGCCGGCAAGACCTCGACGCTCGGGATGATCGCCGAACGGTTCAGCACGAAGCGTGGCCAGTACCTCGCCTTCAATAAGGACATTGCGGCCGAAGCCAGGCGGAAGTTTCCGCGCAACGTCATGTGTCAGACGGTCCATTCGGTCGCCTTCCGGGCCACCGACAAGGCGCTGACCGCGCGGCTGAATCTTCCAAAGGAGCCGCCTCACCTTCTCGCTGCCAGGTACGGGCTCGGCCCCGTCCGCGTTCCGACGATTATTGGCAAAAACGTCGAGCTATCCGCCTTCCAGCTCGGCCGCCTCGTTGCAGATGGCGCTGCACGCTTTTGCCGGTCCGCGCAGGACGAGCCAGAGGCGTGGCACATTCCAGTCGACGAGATGATCACCGAGCAGTCGGCCGACGAGTTGCGCGCGATGCTTTTGCCCTTCGTGGTACGACACTGGAACGAGAGCATCGACCCGCAGGGAAAGATCGCCATCACCCCAGACACGTATCTGAAGACGTGGGAGCGGTCGCGCCCGCAGATCGGCGCCGATTTCATCCTGTTCGATGAAGCGCAGGACAGCGACGGTCTGATGCTGTCGGTCCTGCGTCGTCAGGGCCAGGCCCAGATCATCTATGTGGGCGACCCCTATCAGCAGATCTACGAGTGGCGCGGTGCGGTCAACGCCATGGAATACATCAAGGCACGGGAGTGCGCGCTCACTGAGTCGTTCCGTTTCGGACCGCACTTTGCCGCGCTTGCTTCACGCGTGCTGAACCTCCTGGGCGAGCGCGTACCGGTTCGCGGCCAGGCCAACATTTCATCTACCTTCTTCGAGGAGCATGAACCCACCCGGAGCTTCGACGCGATCCTCTGCCGCAAGAACGTGACTGTCATTGGGACGCTGGCAAACGGCCTGCAGAACGGACACAAGGTCGCCGTGCGGGCGAACGTGGAGGAGATCCTTGCATTCGCCGACGGCGCGGACCGCCTGATGCGGGGTCAGCGGACGTTCAGCCCTGCTTCACTCGCACTGTTCGAAACGTGGCGCGACGTTCAGCAATACGCAGCGACTCACGCTGGCCGTGATCTCCTCCCCGTTGTCCAGCTTATCGATCGTGAAGGCACCGCCTATCTGCGCGACCTCCTGTCCCGCGCTTCGCCGGAAGCGGAGGCGGATTATGTGGTCTCAACGATTCACCGCGCCAAAGGTCTTGAATGGGACCGGGTGAAGGTCTGCGGCGACTTCAGGTTCAAGACGGAAGACGATGGACGCACTACGATGGCCGACGAAGAGAAGCGCTTGCTGTACGTGGGCCTTACACGCGCCCGGAATGAAATGGACGTATCAGAGTTGCGCAACGATCTACTTAAAGTTTTCACGGATGCGGCCGAAAGCTGATAAGACTGTCCAGACAATGCAAGGAACAAAGATGAATGAGGTACGGGACGAGGCGAAAGCACCGAGGAACACGAAGCTGCGCTGGACGACACACCAGATACGCTCACAGATGCCATCGTTTATCTGCGGCTCGTCTGCGGCGCCAGGCGCCATCACACAGAAGCCGGCAGAGCCATCGTCCTTCTCGTTGAGCGTTACGAAGCAGTTTGCGTCGCCAGGGACGGAGACACGCCCGCCATACGGAAGCACGCAAGAGTTTCCGTCTACCAGTACATAGCGAACAAAACAAACCTGTCCTACGACACTATTAAGCTTTATGCCCGATGCTACGAGAAATTTGGCGATAGTGGGGACGCCGTCGAATATCTATCGCTGAGCGATATGCAACTGCTGTTGCCGGAAAGCGTGGACGATGACCTCATCGCACACATCGTCGAAGCGAGGAAACTCGATCCCGACCTACGTCGGCAAGAAATCATGAATATGATGCGTGAATACCGCGCGGGGCGTTGTTTGACTGTAGGAAAGTCCTGACGCTCAAGGTTTCTCACGACGCCGATCCGGACCAACCGGGGCGATAAACGTCCGTTTTTGAAGCTCGACGCCCTCTGGCCAGACGTGCACCTCTATATCTCCTAGAATTACCGCTTATTGCAGATCGCCCAACGAGATGGCAGGCCTACCGAAAGAACAATCTTCCCGGCGCTCGGGACGCTCCGTTCGCCCCCAGGTTTTCTTCGATGCGCACGAGCCAATCACGCACGGCAAAGCGCGGGAGTACGGCGACACAGAAAATCCCGCCCTTACCGCCTTCGTCGGTAGCCTCTGGGCGGAGCTCCATTCGGCTGACGCGACTCCGGTGCCGCGTTGCCCGCATTGCGCTGGCGCCCGTGGCCGCCTGCACCAGCGGGCGAATGAGTATCATGCAGTGCCCTATTTTCGGTGCGCCGATTGCCGTCGTCTGTACACACGACTGACGGGCAGCCCCATTGCCCGCCTCCGGTTCGCGAAGAAAATGCCCGAGTTCTTCCGGCTTCTGTCCCAGCCGGTGCCGCTCGAGGAGGTATCACGGCGTCTGGGCGTCGAATACGGCGCCGTCTCGAACTGGTTGATGCGCTTCCGGCAACTCATCGCGTTGCACGCACGATCCCGACGTCCATTGGACGCCGCTTGTCAGGCTCGGCCTGAGATACCGCCCGCACGGCGAGTGTCCGAAATGCGGCCATGATGGGCAACTGAACAACGGAGGGTTCAGCGCCGACGACAAACGTCGGGCGAAGTGTCCGTCGTGCGCTTACGTGTGGCCGCTGGACGCGGCAACGACCGGCGGTGACATACCCGTCATCGTGGCCAATGATCTGGCGCTTAACGCGGCCGAGCGCCGCCGACGCGCTGGACTCGACGCCCCGGATCTGCCGCGTGTCGAATCCGCTTCCGTCAGAACGCAGCCCCGCAAGGCGCCGGTGCCGGTGCCAACGCCGCTTCTCTCGGCCCTCGATGCAGAGCGGTTCGATTTCGGCGGCCCGCTGCGTCACACCAGTCCTCTTCCGCGACGCCACGTCGAGGACAAGGAACTGACGCGTTTTCTGAAAAGCCACGTCGACCGGACCCTCTCCGACAATGTCGAACCGCCGCCGTGCCCGCATTGCGGCAGCGACAACACTCGACTTGCCTCTACGAAGCGCGCGCGCTCGCCTCTGCCCCAATTCCAGTGCCGTGTGTGCGCAAGGTTGTATTCGCGTGCGACCCGTACGCCGCTGGCCAAGATGCTGCGCAAGGACATCCTGTATGCGTTCCTGCCTCTGCTTTCGCAGCATCGGCCGCTCGCTCATGCCGCAGAAGAACTCGGGACGACGCCTGAAATAGTAAAGGCCTGGGTCCGGCGATTCCGCGAGTGGCTGTTGCTCCTGGATCCGACCGGCAACTTTGAGCGGCGCGTGCGGCTTGGACTTAAAGCTCCGCGGCCGCTGATGGACTGCCCGCACTGCCTGAAGCAGGTCGAGGCGCGACCGCACGGTTTCAAACGGACAAGGAAGCGGACGGCGGCCGAACTCAAGCGGCGCCTGTTCCGTTGCACCGGATGCAACGGATTCTTCGACATCAGCATCGACGCCCTTTAAGTCTACGGAGCGCAGGTCCGGCAGGCACAGCCGCCGTCGTCCGTTCGGGCGCAGATGACACGCAACATACTCACCGGAACACGGCGGAGCGCTTACCGCGCTGCCTGGCGCTGTCTTTGCCTCTGGATAAGGACCGATGCAATCCAGACCAGGAGCGCCGCAGTGATGAAGCTGACGGCAAGCAGCACGCAGAGCACTACGCTTTCTTCGCCTTCGGTGCCAACGGCGCCGAACATACGAAATAACGGCGTGAGCACCGTCCATACGGCGTCGCTTCCGACCCAGCGCGCGAGTGGGTCAATACGCGAAAGACCGATGAACACGAGTGGGGTGAGCAGGACCGCAAGGCCCACGCGCAAAAGACCTTTCATCGCACGTCCACCGTTCCGTAGTAGGGGATATCCGTGCCGGGGATCACCGCTGACGGTTGTGACAGGAGGTAGGCGCTCAGACGGTCAAACTGCGCCTGCGATGGGAGCGTTATACAGCCGTCGCTGATACCCCAGCGGCCGTTCGGATGCAGCCGGAAATTGCCGCGCTTCACGCCGTTCACGAAAGTCCAATCATCGATCTTGCCGTCGGCACTGTACAGCGCGAACCAACTCGCCCGATTGCTGTTTGACCACATATCCAGGGCGAGGTCGCGCACGCGCCCAAGCCGCCCACCCGTCTCGCGCTTGATGATGTAATAGCGGCCCTTCGGGATCGGACCGGCGCCGACGACAGCAGTGTCTGCAGGGTTATCGACGTGATTCTTGTTGCCGGAGAAAGCGGCTACTCCGCCAAAACCGCTGCATAGGAGCGTCGAGACCTTCAATCCGTTGAGTGCAAATGTGCATTGTGCTGGCATACCAGACCTTCGAATCTGTGATTGCCGTAAGGTATGACAAATCGCCACTGTTGCGCAATTGCCGAGGCGTAGTCGCTCCGGGAATATGCCGCGTGCATTGATAACCCGCTCTCTGCAAACGGGGCTATGGGACGCTGCCCGTCTCAGACGAAAAAAAGCCCGCAGTTCCAGAGGAACCCGCGGGCTGATCACAATACTATCGGGGCCTAGCCGTTGAACGAGAGGCGAAACTGATCGCCGCTCCGAGGAGCGACCCGGCGCGACGCATTGCTCATCCAACGATCCATCTCGGCCGCCCGGTGAGCAATTGTATTGGGCGTTCCCGCCTGCCGCGCTTTCACGCGGGCCGCAAAGTCCGGTGCCATGGAATCCACGCTTGCCACCCAGTCATACATCTTGACGCGCTCCAGGGCTTGCCCTTTTACGCCGAACAGGTGAAGTTTGGAACCGGCCGGCAGGTGCGCTTCGAGGCCTTCAAGGATGGCGAACAGCCCGTGCCGGCGATCGGTCAGGTGCCGCCGACAGACCGAACCCAGACCGATAAGAACCGGCGCCGCAATCCACGGCACCCACCGCTCCCACATTTGGAGCAACAGGTCGATGCTTAGTCGGTAATCGTCAACTTTCCAACCCTGTGCAACGGGTACCGGAATCCGGACAGTGTTCTGCACAACTTCGGCGCTACAACTTGCCGCCAGCTGATCCTGCCAGGCATAAACGACCCGCAGCATCGCTTCGAGCAACGTCGCCGTTGCGTTCACCCGATAGTCGACTGCATCCTGGTCCGCTGCGAGCTCAGGTTCACAGCACATGTCCGGCTGGGCGACCCAGGCTGCCCCTGAACAGGATGCCAGTTCGACGAACTGCTCCATAGTCCAGGGATACGCCCGCGATTCCGCTTTGTCGACCCTTTGCCTGGAAAAGCTTCATCGCTGAGAAACCCGCGCTATCCAGGGCGAAGTCAATCTCTGTAAGATCGGTCGCTCGCGGGATACGAAAGCGGCCTGTCTTTCGGTTCCACAAGGCAGACGCCGACACCATCGCCGGGTACCCCTCGTTGAAAGCATGAAAGGCGAGCCGACCGCCGCTATGAGGGATGCCCACTCGAACGAGCAGCCCGTCATCTACATGAGCGTTTTTCTGCAGCACCGGCATGCCGGGCACGCGTGGGCCTCGAGTCATTTGCCACTCCAATGGAAAATGCGGAGCAGCCCTCGCGGGCGTGCCCCGCAAGGGATAGGGAAAAAAGTACAACGGCTACGCAGCGATCACGCCCGTACGGGAGCGTGATCCCGTAGGGTATAGATGCTGGCTAGGACGACTCCAAGACCCGGATATGCTTCATCCAGGTGACGCCTGACGGAAAACGCCTGATGAATGCAAGCAGACCTGCGTCGTCGTGATTGCGCGCCTCGACAAATGTCTCGTTAAGAATCGCGGCTTGGAGGTAGAACAGAAACGCGAGCGCTCCGGTGCCATGTTCTTCGGCTACGGTGCCAAGGGTCTCAACTTCATCCAGAAGCTCACGGACGAAATTTGAAGACAGGCTCGCGCGATGCATCGTAACGATGGCCGCCATCGCCAGATCCGCGGCGACACCCAGGTTGTTCTCCGGAACGTCATCGGTTGCGATTGCGCCAGAATCGGCGAGACACCGCATCACGTCGTCAAAAAAATCAGTGCAAGAGTAAGTCATTTGGCCTGCTCCATAAGAAGATTGCTGGGCAGGCTCCCCGTCCGGGGGCTTGCCCCGGCGGGTGAGTAAAAGATGCGTCAGACGTTAGGTCGGCACACAGTCGCCGTGACGCGAATCGCGTCGCGTGCCCGTGGACACGGCTACATTCAGTCGCCGGTCGAACGGCGACTGGCTTGCGCCAGGTGCGCGTGTCGCTTTGCCTGCAGTTGCGGACAAAGCGGCCGCCGACTGCTGCTCCCAGAACAGGCATGCGATGGCAAGCAACGCGCCAATTGCAGCCGCGGTAGTGATCTGTTTCTTCATGAAGGCTCTCCATGCGAAAGGCCCCGACACTCTTTCGAGGTCGAGGCCTTGCGGATCAGGAACAGGTTTTCGGATGCGCGACTGGAAAAACCAGCACGCGACCATCGTTGCAAAGAATGAAGTCGCCCGGCTCACCTCGCGGCTGCTGGATGACACTCGTCGATACGTGCCTCGACGGCTGAGGCTGGGCCTGCGGTTGAATCGTGCAGGCACACAGCGTCGAACTGCCTGCTACCAGAAGCAGCATCATCAGGTTATTTTGCATGGAATGAACCCGGTATGAAAAAGGAAAGCCGCTTACGCGGCCCGCGATTCGAGAGGGATGCTGGCGTGGTGCGTTACCCACTTGCCGCCGACGAGAACGTCACGCAGGAGCGTGCCGTTCAGGACGTAGGTGTGGACAGTGCCCGTGCGCGGCATCGCAGGCCGAACGGAGACGGTGACCGCTCCGGTTCGTGCGTACATGTCGTGCTTGTGTTTCATGGCGTTCCTCGTTGAAAAAAAGGCGAGGGAACGCCCCTGTGGGGAGCGATCCCCACAGGGTTGAAAGATAAATTGACGCTCAGACTGCAAGCGCCTCTACGTCGATAACGGCGTCAGCTTCGGCAACCAGGTCCGGCGTTTGCGAGATGAAGAACTCCCGCTCGTAGCCGCCCTGTCGCAGAACTTCCCGCTTCATGCGCATGAACTGCAGCTTGCGCTGCGGATCCAGCGGACCATCGGACTCGTCGCTAAACAGCGTCTGATACGGCTGGCCCGCATTACTGGCCAGATACAGCGCAATGCCGCGTGTCAGACATTCGTTGATCCAGACCTTCTGGCCGCCCGACATCACCGTCACTGCCTTGGTGCTGTCGATATCGGCGTCGTGCACGAGGATTTCAAATCCCTCGCGCAGTTCGCCGCTTGCCAGTGCACGTTGAGTCTGGATCTCGACCGTGAAGCGCATGCCATAACAGGCAAGCAACAGGTCGTTCACCATTTTCGTCAGCGCCGGGCCTGCATCGTCGATCGTCAAGGCAATGACACCTTCATTGCCCAGCCCCTTCGCAAGCAGCTTCCAGCTGGCGATCTCATCGGAGATGCGGTTCGCACGCGACTGCGTCGCGTCGAATCCCGCCAGCTCTTTCGCGATGGCCTGCCGCTCGACTTCACGGGTTGCCTGTGAACGGATCAGCGATTCGATCCGCGCATCGGCTGCGGTGATGCCGTCGCGACACTGCGTCAGTTGCCGGTCCAGATCTGCAATGGCGGCCGTCACGTCTTCGACACCGAGCCGCGCAACTTCTGCGTCGAGTTCGCGCGCCTGCACCGACAGGCTGTTCTGTTGTATCTGTCGTCGCTCGCGAACAGACTTCGCCTCGGCTTCCACAGCGTCCAGTTCTTCACTGGCCTTGCGAACGCCTTCGGTTGACGCATCAAGCAATGGCTGGCGCGCCGCAAGATCGACCGCCGTTTGCAGATCACGCCGCGAGGCTGCAATCTCCCCGGACAGCGTCTTCAGTTCGGCGCGCCGCGTAGCAAGCTGCTGCACTTCGGGCGTCAGACGATCCACCGCTTCGCGGCTCGTGCGAAATGCCACACGAAGGTTGTTGAGCGAAACGCGCTGCTCAGGAACCTTCGCATCGGCTTCACGCGCCTGGGCAAGCAGAGGGCACGTGTTGTGCATCGCGTGACCCGCACAGGGAACGGCAGCGATCACGCTAGCCTGCTGTTCCAGCGACTTGAGCAACGACGCCTTCGACTCGCCCTCGGATGTCAGCCCGTTGATGCGCGAAGTGGCCGCGGTCAGTTCAAGCTGCTTGGCCTCCAGTGCTGCGATGGCCTGCTGCATTGGCTCGACACGCGCTTCGAGGCTCGCCAGACGTGCCTGGGCACCATCGCGCGCGGCGGCAGCACCCAGGATGGCGTCACGCTGCGCGATCACCGCGTTGTGACCGGCAATCGACTCGCGTAAGGCCGACAGTCGCTGCGTAAAGCGGCGATCGTCAGCCAAGCCGTCATTCACCAGTGCCTGCAGTGACGACGCGATCAGACTGCGTCGTCCGGCCAGTTCCCTCAACCGCGCTGGGGCATCCGCGTTCGCAGTCTGTTTCGCAACCAGAACTGCGCGCTGATCGCTCAGCGTGACTGCACGTGCATTGAGTGCCTCACGGCTCTCCCGAGCCGCTGCGACTGACTGGACATCCGAAACGATGGCCTGATCAATCTGCACAACGCGGTCGCGCTTCGCCCCGAGTGCAACAAGCTGCTGGTGCGTCGCATCGAGCGCGCGGCCGAGAACCTTCACGACGTCGCCAGCTTTCGCCGACAGCGCGCGCAAATGGTCGATATGCAGAAGCTCCGCGAGCAGCCCTTTGATTTCACTTGCGCCATAGGACGCCAGTGGTCGGCGGTTCTGTGCGGAAAATACGCTGGTGAAAAAAGACTCCAGCGAGCCGCACACCGACTCGACGCACGCATCGTAGGTTTCGGCTTTCCCGTCTGACACAGTGCCGTCTCCGGTCTGCATCGGTTGCCATGTGCCGCTCGGGTCGCACCAAGCAAGGAAATACTCAGCCTTGCCGGTTTTGCCCGGTTTGCGGAATGCAAACGACGAGCGGTAGTAGACTCCGCCGTGCTCCCATTCGAACTCCTTGAGGGCGTGCGATCCGTACAGGTGGTCCCAGTACGAGAATCCGTCGACAGAAAGCTTTGTGGCCCGCGAAGGCATGATCCGGTACGGATGCAGGTTGTCCATGATCGTGGATTTCCCCGCACCGTTTGGACCCGTCAACGCGATCAGGCCTGACGGCAGGGACACGAGATCGAGTGACACGCTCTCGCGCTTCATGCCGTCGCGCACGCCGATGAAACCGGTCAGGGTCAGCTTTAGTGGGCGCATGAGGCGACCTCCGGATGCGGTGCATCGAAGAGATAGTCCGACGGCAGCCACGGCACATCGTCGTCGTTGGCGTACATCGTGCCAACAACGGGATCTGCCAGACGACGTGCGTCGGCCACTTCTGCCGCAGCCGCCTTTTCAGCGGCCAGCTGCTCGGCGGCAAGCTTCTCTGCCGCCTTCGCTTCAAGCGCGCCTGAGACAGCTTCCTCAACGAGGTCGCAGGCCTGCGCGTAATCGGCGCTTGCCTGCCGCAACAACGCATCCCAGTTGTCGCAACCGGTCAGCACACGGAGCTCGCGGGAACCCCACTGATTCGCATACCCGCTGTTGAACGACCACAGCAGGTTCTGCATCTGCACGTCCGGCACCAGCGCCAGATCGGCACTGACCGAATCAACGCGTTCCGCAAGTACCAGCAAACGACCCTTCTGCGCGATTACCGCGCCGCGGCTCTCTCCGAACGGCTGATGGAAAATGCCTGCGCTGAATCCAGCGTGGACCGTGAGGACCTTCTGGATGTCGCGAGGCGCACGTGCTGCCGAAAAGTGCCGGACCCATCTGGCGCCGGCGGGATAAAGACCAAACATGAGGACACTCCGAAGAAAAATCGGCGGAGTGCATCCCATGGGGGGATGATTCCCCGCCAGGGTTAAAAGAAAAAATGGATGCAGCGAACTGCGATCGATGCGTCAGAGACGCGGGTAAATCCTGTTCCGGTAACACGCGAGCAACGTGCTACCGGGACACGACTCGTGTCCCGCGCGGGAGCGCCTTACAGGCCACTCCCGCTATATGGCGGCTACGCCGCAAAAAGATCGTCATTCAGCCAGTCCAGCGTTGAAGGCTCAGTGCCAGCGGGCGCCGACGGCACCGCGGAAGCTGCCGGCGCATCTGCCGCGATGGCACCCACCGCTGGGTGCGGCAGCACGGTTGCAAGCGTCTGCGGATCAGACCGCTCATCCGGCTGTGAGTCGATGCGCGCCAGAACATCGGATGCGATCGCCTCCACCTCGGCCGAGACCAGCAACTGCAAGCGCTCCTGAAGCGGACCAACATCAACGAAAGTCAGTTCGGCCCAGCGGGCGAGTTTTCCCTCGACGGTCGTCTCGAGACTGATGCCCTCGGCACGACTGCGCACGACGGGAAGGACCCGCGATTCGACCTTCAGGCCCGCGGCGCCGGAAAACAGCGCCTTGATGGCTTCGCGATCGACGGCCTGCCGATGCTCCTCGTCGATCTGCCAGCGCACACGCACGAACTTGTCGGCTGCGTGCGCGGCGATTTCAGCAAGGCGGCCCATGTCGGGCGGCCCGTCGAAATCGATACAGACCATCTGACGCGATGGCGTGGTGATGAGCGTTGCGCTCGCCACACCAGGTTGCACATCCCAAGCGAGATAACCCTTCTCGCCCTCTTCGCCGTAATGAAACCGGCCGATCGATCCGGGATACGCAACCAGTCTTCCCTCGCGCGCCCACTGCTGCGCCTTGTGGATATGGCCAAGCATGAACCCATCGCATTCGGCCTCGAAAAGCGCCGTGAGCGAGAACTCATGGTCAAAGCCTGCCATCACCACGCCATGCTCCGTCGTGCAGCCATTGACGGTGCCGTGCGAGACACCGACCGTCGGGATACCGGCTGCCCGAAGCTGCGTGTTCACGCGGCCTGCCGCCGCCAGATATGCGGCAAGCACATCGCCCAGCTCCGTACCGGCTGCCAGCGCGCCAACGCTCGCGGCCAGTTGGCCCTTGTTGACCGTCGGGAGGCACGTGAACACAACTTCAGGCTTCACACCGATGAACCGGCCCAGCTCGTCGTCCGAGAATACCGGGCCCGCCGAGGCCCAGAAACGACCGTCGATGAGCGCGACCTGCGAAACGCGATCGGCAATGTGCACCTGATGCGCGCCGCCCATCAATGCAAAGTTGTCGAGCGTGCCCGGAGGTTCGTGAGAGAACGTGCCTTGCAGCATCAGCACTGGCATCGCGTTAGCGAGCCGGTGCACCTGGGTAGCAAGCGCGTGCAGGGACGGTGCATGAGCGTCGAGCCGATGATCGGTCGAATCGCCGGAAATAACACCCCCCTGTGCGCCGCTCGCGATCGCGTCGCCCACCGCAAAGCTGAAGCAGCGTTCCGATTCGGCCAGATTGTCCGGAGCGTAATGCAGGTCAGAAAAATGAGCGAGTTTCAAATTCGCCTCCGTAAAAAGCACAAAGGCCACCCGAAGGCAGCCTCATGGATGAACACCCGCGAGGGTGTGAAGAAAGGATGATCAGTTCATTGCGAGCGCATCGCGAACCCGCATCAGCGTGATGCCGAGCAGGTTCTGTCCGCGCCATTGCGACCGGTCAGTCAGCCGTGGATCGCGCTCGCCCAGGCCGATGCCCCAGATCAGATCGTAGGGACTGGCTTCGACAAGTTCGGTCGGCGCCGTGGCAAGCAGGATGGATCTGAGCCCCGGGTTCTGCGCGAACTTCTCGCGACATCCCACGAAGACAATCGACTCGCGCTTCGCTTCCCAGATTTGCTGATCAAAGCCGGCCACCTTGCGGCCTATCATCTTCTGGGTCATCGGATCGCGAGTGGCGAGGATCCTTGCAGCCGACTTCTCGTCGCTGAAGAGCTTCGCCTTGGAGAAGTCGGGTAAGGGAAAGCCATTGCTGGCTGCCCCTCCCCTAAGAACCGGACTTGAAAGTTTCCCTTCATCCGGCTCAAGCCTTTCTAAATCCCAGTCAAGGAGCCGGCTTACGAACTGCGATATCTCGGCTATGAACCTGCCTGTGACAATTGGGGTGCAGGAAAGCGAGATTGGAGATACTGCTGCTCCCGCCCCGCGATCTCCAACGAATATGATGAACATGCCATCCACTCTGCTTGGTGATCTTTTCCCCGCAGTGAGCGCACTTGCCGCCTTGAGAAATCCAAAGCGACAGGAGCACCCTCCGACCGGTCAATGATCTCGCCATCCGAAGGTTAAGACGTTCTTCGAAGTAGCTTTCCCACCTTGGGTCATATGGATTCGTCTCGCCTTTGACAGCGACGTGCCGAACGATCGTTATTTTGCTCAAGTGTTGAAGCTTGAACAGTTTTACATCGCCCGGACTCGGGTTCTCGCTCATCTGCCGCGAAAACCCAGTCCCGAGGACCGACACGGTGAAAATACCGGTTCTTGATCCACGGGAGACGTTTCCTTGGGTGCCTGCGTTTTGCCCACCGCCACAAACATTGCCAAATCAGGAAGTCCACTTTGTGAAATGTGTCTTTCGCGACTACGTGCCGGTGATAGTTGCCCCAGCCCTTGACGATTGGATTCAACAAACGGATCAGCGTTGACTGCTTAACCTGCTTGTTGTTTCTGACTACATCGCGAATCTTGTCCATCAGCGAACGCACGCTTTTATCCGACGGCCGGATCAGTAGCTTCCCGCCGTACTTCCGGATGTTCTGACCGAGAAAGTCGAAACCGTGGTCAATATGCGTGATGAGGGTTTTTTCCTGTGAAAGCTCAAGCCCTCGTTCCCGGAGGAACGCTACGACTGCCGGGAGTACTTCGTGTTCCAGGAATTCTTTCGAACGCCCCGTGATCACAAAGTCATCCGCGTACCGGACAAGATTGACACACCCCCTAAGCTTGTTTTTCGAAACCCATGTAAATCGGTCTCGAAGCATGGCCTGTAGCCCATCCAATGCGAGATTGGCGAGTACGGGGGAGATGATTCCGCCCTGAGGGGTACCTTCCTCAGTGGGCGATAAGACACCATCGCTCACAAATCCCGCCTTCAGCCACTTGCGGAGTATCGCTCGGTCCATATGAACGTTCGCGAGTAGCCAGTCATGACTGATTTCGTCGAAGCAGGCTCTAATGTCACCTTCCAACACCCACTGCGGAGAGGCCTTCTTTCCCAGCACACCGAAGCACCGTTCTATGGCGTCAGCCGCAGATCGATGTGTACGAAAACCGTAGGAATAACCATCGGCAATCGTTTCAGCCACCGGATCGAGAGATAGTAGGTGCAGCGCTTGCATCGCTCGGTCGCGGATTGTCGGAATACCCAGGGGTCTGAGCTTTCCGTTGCTTTTCGGAATATAGATTCTCCACAGAGGTGACGGTCGGTAACCTTGTCGCCCCATCGAAAAAATGGCAGCAGACTTTGATTCCGGCGTAGACCAGGTTTCCCCGTCCACGCCCGGCGTGTTCTTGCCTCGATTCTCAGTTACCCGCTTCACGGCTAGAGCTTTGCCATGAAACGAATGCGTTAGCAGCCATTGCAAGGCTTTCACCTTGCCCCAGCGGCCTTCGCTCGTTGCCTTCACGATTCGCGCTTGCAGCCTTCTCACTTCTCGATGACAGCGGGACCAATCAATCTGGCGCCACTCTACCGAGTTATGGGAAGGCGCACCTGCGTCTACCAACGATGCAGTCATCTGCTTTCCTTCCTTAAAAGGTTTCTCAATACATCTCGTGATGAAAGACCACGTGGAAGTGGGCTCCCTTTCGGGCCAGACAAAAACAGCTGCCTGTATCTCGGTCATTACAACCGAGCCTTCGCTTTTTCCACGATCCCATACCCGCAATCCATCGTCGCATCTTGCGATGCTCCTACCCTTGCGGGAGATATACGGGCTTACCGCGTTCCACGTAAGTAACACGACCGGGTTAGGGCCTGTCTTTTCGCCGGTGACTGTTGCGTCCGTGTGACCCGAATGATGAGCGGGTCAACCAGTCACGTACCGTTTTGGTTCAAGCCTGTCAGCACGTTTGGCTTGTTGCAATTAACGACGTTTATCGACAGTTCACATGTGTTACCCATACCGATCAGCCTAGCGACCGAACCCCAGTTGTGCTCGGAGTTCTCGGCTACCCTCGCGGGATCACCTAGCCCGAAGGCGATCTACATTGTCCTCAAGGCTTCTCACGGTGCCGTTACCAACACCGCGAGCTTGAGTAGGCTACTGCACACGGAAATGCAGGTTTCTTCGCTAAGCATCTAGCTGAAACAATTACTTACGCGACTTCGCGTCGCACCATCATGAACTGTTCAACGCTCGTGAACGCAACGGCGTGATAGGTGAAGCGGCAGGGATGCCAGTTGCTGAACACATCGTCCGCGCCAAAAAACGCGGTGAAATTGCCGATCTTGCGCACAGGACGACTCCTTGAAAGCCAGACAGAAAATGGGCCGCCGGGGCGGGCTCTTTTCGATGCGCAGTTGCGCGGTCGAAAGCATTTGAGCAAACGCAGGCTTGCTGAAATGTTCTCGCAATCGAAACAGGAAAGAAGCAGGAAGGAAACCAGCCCCGAAGGGCTGGCAAGGATTGAAGGAACGTCAGATCAGTCGAGAAACGTCGGCTGTCTGGCCGCGCCGATCTCGCGATCGAACGCTTCACGGTCGGTCAGTGCCTGCACGAGTCGCTCGTTCATCTGGTCGACGTCCTGCTCGCGTTCGGTCCAGCCGCGCCCGAACCTCGTATGGGCGTAGATGCGGAAGTCCTGTTTACGATCCTCCGCGCTCAGGCCAAGCCGTTGCAGCAGGTCGGACATCCGGTCGCGCTTGTCTGCAAGCGTTTCCATCGAGCCGGCCGTCGCCGGCTGTGCTGCAAGCACGTGTTGCAACAACGGACCGGCAGCCGCCGCATTGCCTGCACCTGCCGTCGAAGCGGTGGTGACGGTCGCCGCCGCGGCTTCGTTTGCCGTCGCAGCTTCAGTTCCAACAGTTACCGTCGTGCCGACACCTGTGCCCGCCTCCGGGTCGACGGACGCGTCCATCACGGTACCTTCGGCAACCGCGTTACCGATTGCTGCATCGACTTCGCCGCCGAGCCGCACGACATTGCCGCCCGCTTCGATCAACGCGACCGCCCGGCTCGCCGTTTCCAGTGCGGAGGGCGCATCATCGGCTGCGTCTAGCAACGCACCGATATCGATGTCTGCATCGAGTACCGTGAGCATCTGGCTCGCTCTCACTGCCTCGCCGTGCTCGTTGATCCGCGTAATGTCGAACTCGCGTTTTGTGATCCAGAATCGCGTGCCTGTCAGTTTGCCCCGAGCAAGTTGCACGGTCTGCATCGCTGAGTAGGCCTTCTGCAGAACGTAGATCGAGTTCGTCGGCAATTCAATCAGGCCGAGCCCCTTGATGTCCGGCACCGCGAACACGAAACTCGCAGACAGGTTGCAGTGTCGCGCCTGATACTGCGGGCACTGTTCCGGATCGCAGATGCCGTCCGGAATCGCCTCATCCTGGCGACGTACGACGGTGCGTCCGCCGAAGTGACGGACCGCACGTTGCGCACGCGGATCGCGCTCGATCTTTGCATATGTCATGCAATAGCGGATTCCGTCGCGCTCGTACTGGGAGAAGAACTTCCGACCATTTGTGCCGTATACGGTCATCTGGTTCGGCAGGTTCTGCATCCAGTCATTGAACGCGAACAGTACGGGAAACCGGTAGAGCTTCACGCCGTCACCGCGGTCCTCGCCGTAGAGCCGGAGGATTTCGTCGGCCACGTCCGGATTATTGAAGTCCGAGCGGCGGCAGGTGAAATATGCGGTGTTCTTCGGCACGAGCGCGTTTTTCAGGTTGCATTTCGACTCGAGCACGGAAGCGATCGTATCGAACGAATCACCTGCTGCGACCATCGTGTTGTACAGCTCGACCGCACGCGCGTTGCCACGGGCTTTCGATGTGAGGACTTTAATGCCCGGGCGAATGTGCCCGATCACCGGCGGACGCAACGCCCGCTCTTCAACGACGCTGCGAACAGGGCCGTTGACCAGATTGACTACTGCGTTCATGAGGGTTTCCTTGCTAGAAAGAAAATGGCCGTGGTGCGCAACTCGCTGACTGAATGCTCCAGTTCGTGTGCTGCCGCCTCTCCGCGGCGTTCGGCTATGTGGGAAAGAAAGACGCGGCGATCCGGATCGCTGTACTTCGCGATCTGGGCAACCTCGCACCGTGCCCGCCATGCGGGCGACGCGGTATCTGCAGTGGTGCGCTCCTCTGCAATCGTGTGGCTGATCGCTTCGGCAATGCGCTCATCAAGACGGTCTGGAAGCAAGATGACCTCCTTCGGGACAGGAACGACAGGACGAAAAAAAACGCGTCCCTCGGAGTGAGGAACGCGTTTCGGGATTCGATGAAAATGACCCGAGCGCCACAACCCTTCCGGGGTCGTGGCGCTCAGGGAGCCGCAAGGCTCAGATACGAGGGCGTAAGTCGCCCTCGCGCAGCATGGTCACGCTGCGCAACAGCCCATTTTCGGAAAATCAATTCCGCCGCAGGATCACGGTTCAGTCGACTACGATCGTTCTACCCAGACTAGGCTCTGGAGAGAGAACACCCGATGTCCGGGTCCGAACGATGTCGCGGCGCAAATGAATGCGGCCGGCAACGAGTTTTATGACTGAATGAATGGGGAGCGCGGGCTAGGCGCTCATCAGAAGAAAATTCCACACCAGTGGCCAACCGGTCGGAGCATGCACAGGGCACGGCTTGTACAGAAGATGGACTCCGGGCTAGCCGGGGTCATGTCGATGCGTCAGAGACGCGAGAAGTAGAGTCAGTATTGCGCAAATCGCAGACCGTGTACGTCAGAAAGGTGACGAAAACAGCGCAGCTTTTACCCTTAAATCGTCTGACGTGCGCGAGCAAAATGGCCGGTGAGAGAGACCACCCGAAATAATCATATGGCCGCCGTTCTTGAACAGACACCGGAGCCGGATCCGCATCCAGCGCCAGGCGTCGCTCCAAAACCTGAACAGTCCATTGCCGCAACAGCGGGCAGTGGACTGAAACCCATTGATCGCCTGACCAGCGATTCGCGACTATCGCGCATCAACCCGGAATCAGACGCAAAGACCGTCCTGCGTTATTCGTCGCAGTTCGCGCGCAACTACATCCGCTCGGACTACAACTTCTGCGCCGCGAAAATTGCCGTCGCACGCGGCGGTAAAGTTCGCGCGCTGGAAACGGCATTGCGCGAGACCTCCGATTGGCTGCGCAAGACCGAGCAGTGGTTGCTGCGTCATCAGGTTCGTCCGATTGAATTACCGCACGATCTGATCGAACTGACCATCACCCGTCCCCTGGCGGGATTGCTCGTTCGCTGTCTCACGCAATACGACCGTGTCTACGCCCGCGCGACGGAACGCATGATGACAGGCAAGATCACGGGCGAAGACCGCGCACGCATCCTCGACAACGCTGAACGCCGATTGAAGCAGGTCGTACAGATCTGCATGCCGGACAACGATCAGTACGACTTCGACGGTGAACGACGCGAGCAATAACGCCTCGCCGTTTTCAGCACACGACGACAGTTCTACGCGCTACTTGACATCGCCCCGTGGTGGTTACGCTCGAACTGTCAAAGGAGAGACTATGAACCTCAGGGAAATTCAGGCATTGCACGCGCAATATACCGCGCAACCGGTGGTTATCGACATCGCCAGCCATACAGCGGCCATGCCCGCCTTGCCCGCTCCCGATCGCGGCGGTTCGGCCGGCGCTCGAATCGATAAATTCGTCGGCAAACTGAGCAAGGTCGGGAAGCCGACGCTTGTTGCGCTCGCAATTGCGGCGGTAGCCGCAGTCGGCGGCATGAGCATCGCGCGCATCTGGCACGCCATGCATGAGACGGTGGCAGCGCCGACAGTTCTCGCCGCATCTTCGGCAGCAACTCAAACGCCCGTACCGGCGAGCGAATCAACCCGCGACAGACCGATCGACGTCAACCCGGCGCACCCGCTCACTTCGAAAGACCTCGACTCCGTTGAGCCCGTCACCCATTCGGCACTCTCGAACGTCGACGCACGCTCGCTCGCTTCAACGACATCCGCTCCCGTAGTGGACCGGACGGTACCGACGGCACGGCCTGCCGCGGAGAATGTCGCGGCGGCGTCACCGATCCGCATCCAGCGGCCCGCAACGCCCATCGCGCCCGCGACAGTCGCCTCAGCAGCGCCGGCGCCGCAAGCTGTCCCTACGGCGGACTCGCAAGTGCGATCGCTACCGGCGCAAGCGCCGGTACCACAACCGTCGCCCGTCCAGTCGAAAGCGCCCGTCGCGACACCCGTACAGGAAGCGGCAAAGCCAGAGACACGTCCCGCGCTACGTCCTCTGCGTCATGTCACACGTCACCAGGTGACCACGCCAACCAATGAGGCGTCGCCCGAACCAGCAGCTACCACACAGCCCAAAGCGCAAGCCGGCAAGACCGGCGACGTGCAACTCTTTTGATGAGGCTCTACCAATGAAGCCCCAACCGCTTAACGTTACCCTGCTGGCAGCAGGCCTCTCCATTCACGGCAATGTCATCCTGGACCACGGCGTCAGCAGCTTTGGGATTGTGGACGGCAACATCGTTTCGAATGCCGGTCTCGTGCACATCGGACAGGGTGGCATGGTGAAAGGCCAGGTGGAAGGAGAACATGTGCGCGTCGATGGAACGGTGGAAGGCGACGTGCACGCACGTGGCGTCCTGGAAATCAACGGCCGTGTAAAAGGCAACGTCTACTATTACGGGACGATCCGTCTTGGCCCGCGTGCCTCCCTCGAAGGTCAGATCAAGCGTAAGAGCGATATGACCATCGAAAACGCCACGAGCAACGTCCAGCAGTTGTCCCGCACGGCCGGGACCGCTTGACACGCTCGCGTGCGTAACGAAAAAAAGGAGCGCTCAGCGCCCCGTTTCTTTTCCGTTTGCACTTTTATCCCCGCCACATTCCGGCATCGGACCGATTAGCACGTTAACTCCCGGGGAAACCGACGAATGCCTACTAGATGGAGGATTCGATAAGAAAGCGGGAGACGGGATTTTTTTTGATTGTCGCGATGGTCAAACCGTCCCGCGCGCGGGTCATCGCCACGTAAAAGAGGCGGCGTTCCTCGGACTCCGTGCTCTTCTCGTCAGGTACGACGCCCTCTTCGGCGCGTGAAATCCACACGTGGTCCCATTCCAACCCCTTCGAGCTGTGCATCGTCGTAAGCACCAGCGCACCATCAGCCGGTTTGTTGTTATCGCGCTTGAGGTATTCGATGCGCTCCGCAAAGGTTCCGCTCAACCGCGACAGCACATCGTAGGTGCCCTGTATTGCGCGGATTGCCTGATCATTCTTTGCGTAGGTCATCATCAGCTCGTGTACACCGTCCAGTACGAGCGAGTAGAAGCGTCGCTCACACATCTCCTGCCATTCAGACAGACGCTTCATGAAACTGCGGTATGCCGTCGCCGTGTCTTCTGGCAGACCAATGTCGACGAGATCCTTTTTCAGGCGCTGAACAAGCACCGGCCCCATGTCGCGATGAAGGGCGCCGAGCAGCGGTGTGCTCGTGCCCATGTATCCAAGCACCGCGTCCAGTCCGTTCTGCTTGCGCCCTTCCGCAACTTGCAGCAGGTTGCACATCAGCGCGCCTTGAGGCCGGTTCAGGACGGAACTACCCGAGGCGCGGAAATACGATACCCCGTGTGAGCGGCATACAGCTTCGATAGGGTCGAGAATCCGGTTCGTGCGCGCGAGAATCGCACACGACTTCCCTGCACTGAGGAGCGGATGCAGTGTCTCAACGGCGGCGACAGCGTCCGCGTATTCGTCGTCAGACCGCTTTGTCGCAACTGTGCCGCCGGGGCCACGCTCTGCCAGCAGAATCTTGGTAATCCGATCGGTGTTATTGCGGATCACCCGATCGGCGGCGGAGAGGATCTCGCCGTGGCAACGGTAGTTGCTGCCGAGCACGACACGATGCGCGTTAAACGTCTCCGCGAAGCTTTCCATTCCCCTGACGCCGAGCGCAGCGCGAAAGCCGTAGATGCTCTGATCGTCGTCGCCGACAACCGTGACCTGCGCGCCAGCGTTCGCATGCAGTTCGACCCATCGGTATTGCAATGGGTCGGTGTCCTGGAACTCATCAACGAGCAGATCGGTGAACTGATACGGTGCGATCTTGCCCGTTTCCATGCCGGCAACGGCAAGACGGAGCATGTCCTGAAAGTCGATTTTTCCGTTGCGCTCCAGCGCTGCCTGATAGGCCGCGTAGATCTGCGCGTCAGGCGTGCCCGCCTCGACCCGACCGAAATTAGTCTTGATGCGTTCGACGACGGGTACCACCTCCTCGGGCTTCCAGTTCAGTCCGAGCTCCGCGATAACGCGCGTAATCAGCCCCAGGCGATCGCCATCCGTCGCAATATCCCGCTTCCCGAGTTGCTTGAACGCGAGCGAGTGAAATGTCCCCGCAATCAGGCGCTTTTTAGCGCCGTCGCCGGCGAGCGCAAGGATTCGATCCCGCAACTCAAGCGCCGCGTCCTTGCTGAACGTGACGGCGCCGACGATCGCGGTCGGGTTGGACAGCAACAGCGCAGCCTTCGCCGCTATGGTTTTCGTCTTGCCTGCACCTGGGCACGCGATCGCGACACAGTGGTGGCGCAGTTCTGCGACCTCACGCTGCTGCGGATTCAGCCCGTCGAGCATGGTAGAAGGCCCTGTTAGCGGCCGCGGACGGTCGTCATCAGGCGCAGGTGGGTCATGTAGCCCCGCACGCCGACAGGATGGAATTTGCGCAGGAAGCGGGTCGTCTCCTCGTCGACGTCGGACTGGTCACGTACGCCGTTCCACACCAGAAAGTCAAAGTGATCCATCACCTTGTCGAACTTCATCAGCAGTGACAGAAGGCGCATCGAGAACCGCGAGTATGCCTCTACGCCGATTTCCAACGAAGGTTTGGTGACGCTTGGGGCAAAGACGATATCGCCCTGCTCGCGCAGGCGTGTCTCGGTCTTTTCACGGAAACCGTGAGCGACGCTCAGCTGCTCTTCGACATACGCTTCGAGTTCGCCGACCTGTTTCTCGAAGAACGCTGTGACGGCGCCCTGATCCTCCGCGCCGAATGTCGAGCGTCCGAAGCGCTGCATGTTGATGCTCATCCGGTTCAGGTACGGCCACCATTGCTCGAACAGCGGTTTGAGGCGAGTGTGATTCAGGCGGACCGCAGCTTGGACGACGGCCGCACCCGACAATTGGCGGTTCATGAGTTCGCGGCCGATCTCGCGGCGACGCTGCACGATCGCTGCGCGTTCCGCCGGCGACAGTTCACGGAACATCTTGCGCGTGCGAGCCACTTGCTCACGCTTTTCTGTCGCTTCCGCCTCGCTAATCATCCCTTCTTTCTGAAGGGTGTTCGCGGCATCTTCCATCTGTTGCAGCTCGAGCTCAATCTCCCCACCATCTGCTCCGTCGGTCGTAGCGGGGCCATCAGCAGTGGGGGGCGTCTCCGCAGCGCCAATGGCTGCGTTGGGATGGGCGGTCGCAGGATTGCTTGCAGCGTCGAGGTTCGTCTCTTCCGTGATGGTCGTCATAGTGGGTCCCTGTGGAAAGCACGCGCGAACGTGCGCGGTACGACCTTATTGTCACGAGGGCTGCAGAGCGAGATGCGTCCAAAACATGGACGATTTCAATCTGCTTTTGGGGGTAACGCCGATCCGGTGCGACCAACTTCCGTCGGCGTACGTCGGAGAGAGTGGGGATAGGTGTCGCGCACGCGCACTGAAGGTGGCGCATATGGAGGAACGGGAGGAGTTGCGACCAGCGAGCGCGAGAAGATTCGCGAAAGGGCCGTGAGCCGGCTCAGGGTGCTAACCCGGAAAGCTACGTGGTTTGCCGCAGCTTTCCGGGGAATATGTTACTGAAATGAGGACGCGGCCTTCCACAGCAGCGCACCCAGAATCGCCGCCACCGCGATCCAGTACTGTGCGAGTACAGGGAACGGCGCTGCAAGAACCGCGAATGCAACCCCAAAGACGAGCAGGATGCCGTGACCGGCAAGGTGAAACGAGAGAGGGCTGGCGAAGCCTGCAGCGGACGCCTTGATCTTGCGCCGCACAGAGCCGTCAACGAAGGCCGCAACACAGAAGACGAAAGTCCCGATCAGCCACAGCTTCATGACGCTCGCTCGATAGATCACGCGATAGATCTCAAGCCAGAAATTGTGGACCCAGCCGTGCGCGAACTCCGACACGCCTGCTTCACCGATCTCGCCGGAACCGGACGCATCGAGTGTCGCGCGGATAATGCCGGAGTCAACGAACCAGCGTCGAAACCGCGTATTGGTCAATGCGACCACCTCGTCAGCACGCTCAACCCCTGCTACGGTCTGCACGGAGTCGGCCTCTTCGGGCGGTACGGAAAACATGGACCTGTCCGGTATCGCGGGCATGACAAAAAGCGCCAGCAGCGGGACAAGGAAAAACCACCATTTAAGGTGAGAAGCGAAGCGGCTACCGGCCATAGGCTTGCATCGCCCATTCAATCAGCACCGGCACCACTCGGGACAGCATGTACAGCGGGAAAAGGATCAGCCCGAACATTCCAACGTAGAAATGGACTGGCATACGGGCAATGTAGAGCGCCATCCCGTATGCCCTCGCGCCGTCGCCACGAGAAAACTCGTCGGGACGCGACTCATCCATCACGTCCTGTGCGCGCGCCGTCGATAGAGCGCGTCGCGCGAGATCTGGATCAACCCTCGACAGCTTCGCTATTAGGAAAGGCGTGAGCGACATCGTAGTCCTCGAAATAGAGCCGGAAGTTTTCGCCAGTCAGCGCACGCGCGGCTAGCTGGAAGGCAACAGAGCGCTGCGTGACCACCTCGGGACACCGCTCCTCGACCATCTCCGTCGCCCGGCCCGCATGGCGCGCCTCGAAATCAGTGACCGGTTCGAGCATCGTCGGCCACACGTGATAGCGCTCGCCATCGCGCGCAATATAGCGCCGTGCATAGAGCCGGTGCGCGTGACTGAACAGTCCCTGCATGAACGCAATGTGCGGATTGCCAGTCTTTCGCGTGCGCTTGAACTCGGCGATCGCTGTGTCGAGCATCTCTTTCACGAGTGGCTCAGCCTCACCCATGAACTTCTCCCCAATGAAATCGGCCACCCGCGCGCAGGCAAGCTCAAGCTCCGGCGCCAGCGTGAAAACAGGAATCAGGCGGGACGACAGCTTGTGTTCGCGAATAATTTTTTTGAATACGGCAGACATGCGTAGGTTTTCAGCCTTGAAGGATTGGAATGCGGCCCTGGTACACGGCGGCGCCCGATATGCGCATGAAATATTGCAGGTTGGGCAGGCTGTGAATCAGGCGGGTTGGAATCAGCGGCGCTTTCTCCAGTTGAAGCGAACGCGAGACGCCTCCGGTGAATTCGCCGATATGGGCTTCGGTGCCGGTACTCGTACTGCCGGTGATCGTGATGTTGCGAATTGCTGTCTCCCCGACCTTGTCCGAGAACCACTGTGCCGTATCGGTATCTTCGAGTCTAAGGATGATCTGATTATTCAGATTGCCCAAAACCTGCAGCATTTTGGCGGCGTTTCCAAGCTTTGCCTCAAGGTCAGCGCGCGTCTGGAAAGCAACGAATGCCTTGAAGCCCGCCCCGCGCCCCTTGTTAAGGATCTGGATCACCTGTTCGTTGATCGCCTCAGCCACCTCGTCGATGATCAACACCACGTCGGGCGGCGTCTCGTAAAAGTTGTAGATCGAACCGCAGACCGCAGACACGTCTGCGAGCAGCATCGACGCAATAGCCTTGGCCACAATGCTGTTAGACAGCGAATCAAGACCAATATGCAGAATCGCTTTCTGGCGGATCACCTTTTCGATGGTCCAAACTTCGCGCTCGTCATCGAAGTCATCGACCTTCGGCGCGAGCATAAGACCCGTCTCGCCCGTCGCCAGCATCTGAAGCAACGGCAGCGCGGACGCGATAATCCGCATGTAGTGCTCCCGGTCATGCGTGTGGGTCGCAATCAGGCCGTCAATCGCTTCGTGACCCTGCTCCTGCGAAGCGAATCGTGCGCTGTAGAGCCCGATCATGCCGTCGACCAGCGTCGCGGCATTGTTGCGCTGACTTTGGCGGGTTGCTTCTGTAGCAACCTGCTGTTCCCAGTCCGTCAATCCCTTTTCCACGAAAAACCGCCGCAGCGCCTTTTCGAGCAATGGGGCGATACCACCCTGCGCGTACTTCAGGATCGAGCGCAAATTCGGCTTGTCACCGATGTACAGCTCGCCGTTCACCGAGCGGCTGATAAACAGGTAAGCAAAATCCCGGAATGGACCCTCTTCCATCAACTGTGCAATCCGCGCGGGGATTTCGGATGGCTGCGACCAACTGTCGAGCGGCTCGAGTCGCACAGACTCCGACGGCTTAGCCTGATTGAAATACAGGAATTTCCGGCCGGTGCGAGCAGCTTCCTTTTCCGCACGCAGCTTCCAGTCCTTGTCGTTTTTCGGATCGACGTTGATCAGCACGTCGCCCAGGTGAATGACCTGCGTCGAGATGACTTCGTAGGTGCGCGTCTTGCCCGAGCCCGTCGTACCGCCTACCGCCGTGTGTCCTCCCATCGACTTGTAATGGAAAGGCACCAAGGCTTTTTTCGGCTCCAGGCCGTGAATCCATGACGCGCCCTGCGGCATGCGATCCCGGATGCTGTCCTTGGGCGCGAACAAGCCCTCGATCGCGTCCTCAATCTTGCGGCCCGTCTTGGTCTTGTTGAGCCATTTCGGCAAGCCCGGGATATCCGTCGTTGGCATGCGCAGGATGTCGTGGGCAATCTGGCAGTGCTTCTGCGTCCATTCGAACCCGATGCCGAGGTACATCGAATTCGCCTCCTCGCGCATGCGCTTCTGAATCTGCAACAGCTTGGGAATTGGCAAGGTCGTCAGCCACTTCGTGGAAATGGCCATGCGAAATTTCAGCGCGCGCCAGATCTGGAACGACCGCACCAGAAGGAATGCGAGTCCGACGAGTGCAAAAATCCAGGCGTAGGGCATGCCTGAGAGCGGCAGCATGACAATCGCAGCGAGCCAGAAGACGGCCGCGCGAAGCTCGTAGATAGGACGGAAATGATTGATATAGGGAGTAATCATGCTGGGCGATCCAGAATAAGTTGGCCAGCCCGCGGCGTAAGCGTGATTTGGCCCGCTTCGTCGGCAACCATCAGGCTGCGCTTGCGCATGTGCTCAACGAGCGTGCTGCTGCTAACGCCGTAGCCCCCGACGAGTCGCTTGGGCAAGACGAGACCCTGGTCACTCCACTGGACCGATGCTTTCCCCGCCGCGACATCCTCACGCAATGCCTGAAACAGTTCGCGCACGAGATTTGGTACTCCCTTGAGTACCTCATCAAATGCCGCGGGCGGTGCCGATTCGCGACGATCTGCAGTCGGCTGGGAGGGAGACCTCATCGCGGACGGATCGACGGCGGGTTGCGAGGGTGCCGACGGCGCGGTTTTCGTAGCCGGCGAGATCCGCAGCGCCTCGTGCAATGGTTGCGGCGACGCCTTCGCGCTGACTGCCGACGGCTCAGGAGGCAGTTCGGCCGTCATTCCGGAAGGAGCGGCCGGAACGCTTACCGGGCTCACTGGCGCGGGGGCCGGGTCACTTACCGATTGCGGCGCCGCCGCGGTCGATGAAGCACCGGCCAGTGCCGACTGGCCGACCGTAGCAGCCGATGGCGAGGGCTGATCCGGGACGGGCGCAACAGCAACCACCGGCTCCAGCTCGGCAGCCACATGAACGGCCGATGGCACGTCGAACTGAACTGGCGCGAACACGGCGCGTTGCGCCTTGCGGTCGAATTCGTCGGCGGTGCTCACCCCTTGGCGCACAACCTTATGGAGGAGCGATTCCGCTCCCAGAGGCTGCATGTTCGGGTTGATCGCTCCAAACAGGTCCGACTGCACCTCGCCATCGAGCTCGGAAAGGAGGCCAGAGCCAACGAGAACCTGCGCCAGCATGCCCGTGCGCATCCGCTCGACCGCCAGCGGTTGCGCCCGGCGTGAAACGCGATATTCAGAACCGCCCAGCCACGGCCCCACCGCGCCATGAACTGACGGATTCCAGGCCTGCTGATCCCTGTCACGTTCGATCACGAAATATCGGAACGGCTCGTCGAGCCGGGAACAGACAGCAGCGAGGAAGACTGCGTAGTTGTATTGCGGCTCGATGCGCCGGCGTTGCTCGGATGGCAGATTGGTACCGAACTTCTGGCCGCCCGCTAGGCGCATGGAATAGAAAGCAGTCTCCACGGTGCAACGGAAGGCACCGCCTGGCTCACGATAGAGATCGGGGCTGAGCGGCAATGAGGAAAACCACGCCGCGCACGATTCCAGCACGGTCATCCATTTCCGCGAGAGCTCGCCTTTGCTCACTTCGTTGGCGCATTGCGCAATAAGATCGACGCGTCGCTGATGCTGTGTCATCAGCGCATCGCTCGTCGTGGATGCGTGCAGCGTCATACCACTCCCGCCGTCGCTGTCTTCGCGACCTTCCCGATGATCGCGCCGCTGGCGTTTGCACCGCCGCCGAACATGCCTGCGATCTTGGGAATCTCGAAGGAGACAAGAAATACGAAGAATGCGAGATCGAACACCTGGGCAGCAGCTCCCGAGGTTGTCAGGCCCAGTGCTGCTGCATCATGAACGGCGTCCACCATGCTGTGCGTAACGAGTCGCATCAGGATGGCTGCGACGACGATATACATCCCCGCGCTGACCATGTAGTCCAGCCACGTCTTGAAATAGCCGCGCGTGAAAGAAGAGAAGCCGAGTGCAAACGCGATCTGGCCCATCACAACACCGGCCGCGAACTGCAATTGTCCGATGTTGATGAAGAACACGAATATGATCGAAGTCACCGACAGTAGCGCCCAAGCCAGAAAAAGCGGAATCGTCGCGATCACGATGTCAGGAATCATGGTCAGGTGAAAACCAATTCCGGACCATGCCTGCACTGCGGAATCGAAGACCTGGCCGGCAGCGTTACCCATGATACTCAGCGCGCTGGTCATGTTGGCGCCGCCTATGTCGTTGGCCATCGAAACGAACCACCTGTAGAAGTTCGGGGCCCAGCTCGCGAAACCGACATAGATCGACGCGAAGATGCCGAGAATACCGAGCTCTTCAAACAAGGCGACCCACGCGATTACCGGGTCTTTTGTCGCGGCAAACCGCACAGCCGCGAGCACGATGGTGATGACCGCAAGCCCGCTGGCGAACTTGTCAGATTCCTGCTGAATACTCTGCGAGGCGGCCACAGCCGTATTCATGATCGACGAAAACAACGCGGTAATCTTATCGATCGCGCGGGCGTTACCAGCTGCCGTCTCGCCCGCGCTCACATACGGATTGGCAGTTGTTCCGCTGGCGGCCGCCGGCGCCGCCGTGTCAGCGAAGGCCGGCGGCGCTATGACCGTGACTAGCGCCAACAGCGAGAGGACGACCAGACATCTCAGCTTACGCAACATCATGGTTGACTCACAAATCCATTAATTGCCGTAAGCGGCACGCTCGGCGGCCTGCTGATCGAGAAACGCTTTCGCGTTCGCGGACCGCGTCTTGTCTTCTTCGTTGTCTGCCGTTTGCTGCTGCGCATCTTTCTGTGCCTTTCCGGCCGTCATCTGCAACAGATCGCTCATCTGGCTCGACACGATGTCGAGGTAATGCGTCGTAAGCTCTGCCGTCGCCTGCGCCGTGGGGGTGAGCGACATCTGCGACTGCAGATCCTGCCGTCGTTTCGCCAGGTCCTGCACGTGCTGCAGGACGTTGTTCCCGGTCTGCATCAGCTGAGTCGCCTGCTTGTCCCGCTGGGTGTACAACGTGCCCATGTCTGCGAACCATTGGGCATTCGATTTGCCCGAGCGCGAAATCATGGTCTGAACATGCGACAGCCACTGATTGCCGTCCTGCAGGTCGCCATAGAGGCTCGTTGCGTTATCGGCGAGTTGTTTGTACTTGCTGATATCCCCGGTAATCTGGTCGTACTGTGCCTTCATGGCAGTTGGATCCAGGTTGGTAGCCTGGAGCAACTGGTTGGCCATCATCTGGTACTGGTAAGCGATGTTGCTGTCCTGGTAGACCTCGGTCTTGACGGCTTTGAGGGCCGTGATGGTGTTCTGGATCAGGTTAGTCGGGTCAATGACCGTCAATTGCGCGTGTGCGGCTTGCGACGCGAAGAACGTCATGCCGACGGTCAGGGCAAGGCGTGCCAGAATCTTTGTCATCTTGGATATTCCCGTTAGAGATCAGTCGAGTGTCATCATTTCGGCGAGATACCCTTCCCGCCAGTTAACGGCGCCCGACGTGTAGTGCTTGTCGAGCATCGCCTGCGCGCGACCGTCGGAGCGCAACACCGCGAGCGTTTCCTTCGGAAAGCTCGCCTGAAGCATCCGTGTCTGCGATGGTGTGACCCACAGGTAGTCGCGATTTGGCGCGGCCTGCGCGATCATCTCGATCTGGTCGAGCGTGAGGCCGAACTTGTCGCGATACAGATGCAGGTTGTTTTTCGCATCCGGATTGGGCAGGTAGATGATATTCGGGATGTTTTCCTTGAGCACCTCGAAGTCCGCGATACGGGCGACCTGAGCAAGCGATTGTGTCGCCATCATCAAGGTAGCGTTAAGCTTCCGGATGGTCACAGCCCAGATTTCCAGCCGCCTGTAAAAGCGCTCGTTCTGAAAAAAGAACCCGGCCTCCTCGACTTCGATCACGGTGTAGCGCTTGCCGTCCAGCCACTGCGCGATCCGGTAGAACGCGTAATCCATGAAAAGGGCGGCGGCCACCGGGAAGTTGTTGAACAGGTCGCCCATCTCGATGGAGATGTCGTCGGACAGCGTGAAGGCGTCGTCGACGTGATCGAAGAACCGACCGTTTTTCTCGCCCTTGGTCCAGACCGCGAGACGGTCCCGTAGCTCGGCCGGAAGAATCGTGTTCAGGAACGAGAGCGTCCAGAACTCCGGGCCGTAGCCTTCGCCGAGCGTGACGACGGCCTCGAAAATCTCCCGCTCGTTTGCCTTGCTGCAACGGAACGAATCGTCTTCGATCGCCATCTGCACCCATTCGGCGACGTAGGGGAAATGCTTCTTGTCGCTCAGGAGGGAAAGCGGATTGACCGACGTTGCCGCCTCGAAGCGTCCCGTCGCATCGATGAAGCGACCACCGGCCAGCACGGTCGGGATGCGTGTCGAGCGGTCCTTGTCGAAGCGCACGCGCCGCGCGCCGTGACGGCCCGTCTGTGATATGAGGAAGTTGAGCATGATCGACTTGCCCATGCCGATCGGCCCGAGCACCAGCAGGTGCGAAGCGCCGCCGGGCCGATGCAGGTTCACACGCTGCAGCGTTTTGTGGCGCGTCGGGAGCATGGTCAGCGGCCCGGTCTTCTGGCCGGACTGTTGCGTCAGCCAGTCGTTGACGGTACTGCCCTCAGCTACGCTGCGCACGGGCGCGATATCCGACACCGCAGGCGTTTCAACGAATTGCAGACGCTTCTGCTTGTCCCAGCGACCCGGGAGCGTGGTGTTCCATGCAGCCGCAAGATTGTCTCGCTCGAGAACTACCCCGAAACCGGCATTGCCGATCTTGCCAATCACTTCGCTGGTCGCGTCGTCGCACTCTTCTGCGGTATTGCCGTAGACAATGACCGACACGTTGGCGAATCCGTACTGCTGTCCCTCTGCCGTGATTTTCGCGAGCGCTTCTTCCGCTTCGTCCGCAAGCATCATGCGGCCCTTCTCGTTTCTCTGCTCTTCCTTGGCGAAAAACCCTTTGATAATCGCCCACGGATTGAACGCTGCGATCTTGTAGAAGCTGCGAATCTTGTCGATGTACTGCTTTGCCTTGCTGGTGTCCAGAAAGCGGAACATCACGCAGATATCGAGTTCTGCGTCGACTTCCGACAGCACGTCGAGTGCCGCTTCCTGGAAACCCATCCATTCCTTGACAGCCACGATCTTGGCGTATCGCACGCCGTGCGCCGACTCGAACATCAGGTGTTCGGCACCGTAGACGACTGTGCTTTCCGTCAGGTGCGTATCGAGCATCGTGACCGGGTAGCGTACGCGACGCGGCGGCACGGACGGATTGGCCGTCTGATGCAGGTACGCGAGTGCGATCTGCAATTCCAGCCGCTTTGCCTTCAGACGCGTGATGCCACCCTTGAACGCATCGAGAATGGACTCGAAACGCTTGATGTCGGACGTCATGCGCTCCAGATCGAAGACGAACGCACTACGGGCGAAGAACGTGTCTTTCGCCGTCTCCACAAGCGCCGACACCATCGACTTGCCGCCCACCGTCATATGGTAGGCGACCTTGTCAAACACCTTGTTGATGCCTGTTTCCGGCGTGTAGGCGAGCGAGAGCGAGTGGGTATTGCGGAAGAACTTTCCGCTGCTTACGTGATTGCGGTTGATCTTGTCCACATACGCGTCGATGTCCGCGGTGAACTCACCGTCAATTGCACCGCGCACACGTCGATGGGAAAGCCGCCACCACGCCGTGATCCGATGATCAAAATTCTTGCACGCGTTGTCCAGATTCGTGCGCATCGACGAGATGTCGTCGGCGTTGGGCGAGTCGGCATCGACCCCTTCAAACGTAAAGCAGGTCAGCAGCGACCCGTCCTTGTCGAGGACGAGTTCGGGGGTGACCATGGTTGCCCACGGTGCAATTTCCTGCACCGGCCGCCGCACAATTTTTTTCAGCATGGAAGATCCTGATCGAAACCGTAAGGCCGCTTGAATCGCGCGGAAAACTTCGCGGACGGCAGCGGCTCGTGCAGGTCGGGATAGTGGTTGTAGACGAGCATCACGTCGCGCCACCACGGGTCGCGGCTGCTTTTCCAGCGAAGCACCCAGTGGATGACGATACCCACGGCGAGAAACGCGAGCGTCATGCTCGAATAGCAGAGCAGCAACGTAAGCGTTCCGTTTGCGATGGCCAGCCCGCGATCCGCGCCACCCATCTGGCGCGGAAGCGACAAGCCCCGGCTGACTTTGGTCTGTTTACGCACAGGTGTACGAGATGCCGAGGTGGTTCTTCACGATGTTCACCGCACAGGCAGCGAGGCCCAGGCCGACCAGCACCGACGAGATCAGCTTTCCAATCGTGCTTTCCGAACTCGCGATCGCAACAGCACCAACGATGATGAGCACGATGCCAATCCCGTACAGCCACGGGCCGCTGATATATGCCTGGATCAGACAGATGACGTCGGTTGCGGCGCCGAGGTCGCTGAGGCTCACCGCCGATGCGAACGGCGTGAAAAATGCGAGGCTCGCCGCCACGATGGTCGAGCGGATCTCACGGCGGCTCAGAAAGCGCTGATATGTCGCGGCCGAAAGGGCTCGCAGACGCGACTTCACAGACCTGAGGGACTTCTTCATGACACAGCTCCAGTTAATTTAGAAAACGCGGTTGAGGACATAATCCCCATCCTTGAACCCCTTGATCTCGACGATCTCGGAAACGTGACGCAACTCGCCGGTGCGGCGCAGATGGATGACGTAGTGGAAGCAGTCGGCGATGGCCTTGCGCATGTCGACAAGGTCCCACCGACTGCCAGGAGGAATCCCCAGCATCGCGAGGCTTTCAAGACGGCTAAGGCCGCCGCGCGCGTCGTTGGAGTGAATTGAGCCCAGACCGCCGTCGTGGCCGGTACTCAGTGCCTGGATGAAGTCGAACGCTTCTCCACCACGTACTTCGCCAACGATGATCCGGTCAGGACGGAAGCGGAGACACAGCGCGACGAGCGCCTGTGTGGTGACACCCTTGTCCGGGTTCGACAGAAAGCGCACGAGATTGGGCACACGCAGCTTCAGCTCCATCGTGTCCTCGATGGAGATGACGCGCTCGTTGCCGGGTATAGCTTCACCTAGTGCGTTGAGAAACGTCGTCTTACCCGTCGACGTGCCGCCCGCCACAAGCACATTCTTTCGCCGGACGATCAGCTCACTGACGGCGGCCATCAGACCTTCGTTTTCGATGCCTGAGTAAAAGAGTTTCTCGTCGTTGTGCTCGTGTCGCGCGTTGACACGCGAGAAAGCGCCCATCGCGACGTAGTCGAGGAGACTGAGTTGCTTGTCGCTGTGCTTGCGGATCGACATCGCGTGGCCATCGATCGCCGTCGGACGCATGACGGCTGCGATACGCAACCCCTTGTGCCCGGCATTGATGATTCCCTGCGCGGTGCCCGCCTTAGCCGACTTTTCAACTGAAGCGGCGAGCGAAAGAATCGCGCCGTTCAGCGTCGCCTGGTTCAGCGTCAGATCAAGGCGATGCATTTCCCCGCGTCGCTCCACCCAGATGTTGTCGAAATTGTTCACCATGATTTCGGCCACGTCGTTCGCCTCGAAGAATTCCTTCAGCGGGGCGACGGACGCAAAGAACATCTGCACCGCACTCTCTTCGAGCGGGCGCACCTTGAGCAGGGGATTTTCGGTAGCTTCAGACATGCTGCTATTTTTAAGTCTTGGACGACCTGTAGCAGACCGAAAGAACGATCAAATTAAGGAGCTTTTGCCAGTTGGAGGGGTGCGGCTCTATCTGAATATGTAGAGCGACGTTGCCACGCTCCACCGAGTTGCGTGAGCCGGCTCAGGCTCCTAACCCGGAAAGCTGCGTTAAAACGTATAGCTTTCCGGGCCGCGGCGCGCGCTCTACCGTGGTGTAGGATTCTGCCGCGACGCGTTATGAGATCCACACAGACAAATGACCCGAACGATTCCGTTTCCACGCACAGCCCAGGCTGCGCGTGCCCGCCGAAACAAAACCCTCCTGTTGCCCATGCCCCGCACCGAAGTTGACCGGCTAGTGCTGCAGGTTCATCTTGCGCTCGATGCCATGCGCCGCAAAAAGGGCAATGCCGATGCGGCGCAAACGCTCTGTCAGGCGATGATTTTGACGGGACTGCTGGCCGAGGCGGGTTACGGTCAGGCAACATTCGAACAGATGCGCGACGCCGAAAAAGTAATCGCGGATGCCTTTGATCGCGGCCGGGATTCCGACACATGGTCGCTGGACGAAGACGGATTCGCGCAATTCGCGATCATCGTCACCACCTACGACCAACAGCTGCGGCGCGCCCCGCTTGCCGCAGTTGCAGAAGCGAGCGACCGGCTCGACCGTTTCCGCGCAGGAGAGTCATTTGGCGAGACGGTACGCAAACGCGCTTAGGAGCTAACCGCCCATGAATGGAAGAATCGTTGACGGGGAAGCTCGCGACCGATTGATCCAGTGGATCCGGCGCAGGATGGAAGAATTCGGCATCACACCGCAAGCCCTCGCGGACTCCATACAGCGTGATCTCGACCAACCACCGCTTTACCGCGACGCCCGGGGCAATGAATGGAACGGTGTCGGCGACACGCCTCAGTGGCTTCGTGCCGCGCAGAACGCTGGCGTCGATCCCTGCTTTTTCCGGGTTGGACCGCATCTTGCACCCGAGCTCACGACCGGCCGGGCTGATGGCAATGAGCTTGATCCACGCCAACTAGACCTCTTTTCGTAGCTGAAAATGCTAGCTTTTCCTCCGAATTCCGGCAAAAGTCCTCGCGCCAATGGATTCGTCTCGCAGCCAGCGTGGTTCTTCTAAACCAGGAAAACCGACGGCTGATCAATGCCTGATTGGTAAAGATCACCGTGAAGATCTTCGCAAGCGCGCATCTTATTTGCAGAAATCGCAATAGGAACCTGAGCCGGATCAGGTCACTATCGCCACAGCGGCGATCGCAGTCGTAAAGCAAAGAAAAATACTTCCCTGATTTTGCAGGCAAATTTTTGCTAGCCGCCGAAAATTCCACCCGTAGCCTGTCGTGCAAGCTGTGCAATCAATCTGATGGCCCCAAAAAAAACCCCGGCACTCGGCCGGGGTTTCGATTAGAGAACTGGACAACTGCGCCCACTAGCAGATCACTTCGACCATCTCGCCGAATGGTGCCTTCTTCGCCCGTTTGAGCGGGGTCGTTGAT
Source organism: Paraburkholderia kirstenboschensis (assembly GCF_904848585.1). Taxonomy (GTDB): domain Bacteria; phylum Pseudomonadota; class Gammaproteobacteria; order Burkholderiales; family Burkholderiaceae; genus Paraburkholderia; species Paraburkholderia kirstenboschensis. The sequence continues at coordinate 64,782 of NZ_CAJHCR010000017.1, read as the reverse complement.
GCCCACAGAACCGGATAGTCCGGCGGGTCGTCTGGAAAGCGACCGTCCATGTCGGTGAGATAAACCAGGAACGCGGGACGGATGCCGTCTTTCGCTAGCCGTTCGAAGGGCTCGACGAACGAAGTACCACCGCCGCCGCGCACCGGCAGCAGATCAAATTCGACCGCATCACCGCGCTCGAATATCTGCACCTGCGTAACGTGCGTGTTGCAGTCCATCACGATCAGGCGACGCGGTTGCACACCGGCATTCACTGCGATGATTTCTGCAGCAAATTGCGCCTGGGTCTCATCCCACACGGAACCGCTTGAGTCGCGAACGAAAACGGCATCGCCAACGGCTGGCTCGTTCAACGACGGTAGGTACAGTCCCATGTGCAGATAGCGACGATCCGGCATCGCGAAGCTGTAGTCAGTCGGCGACGATTCCTGCGCAAAGCGATGCAGGATCGGCCGCCAGTTGACAACGGGCTCAACGGCGTCCGTGGCCATCGCTTCCAGAGCACCCGGCAGCGCGCCGCGCATTTTGGCTGCTTTCGCAGCCTGCAACACGGCTACTTTCCAGTCAGCTTCCTTCGAGGCCTTGTCGTCGCCGGTGTACTGGCGGACCTCGCCACAGGAGGGAGCGGCGTCAGGAGTTGCGCCGGGTTCGGGATTGACGGACGGTGTGTTCGCGCCGTTCGCGTTTGAGGACTGCGGCGGGCTACTGCCCCCGGGCACGCCGTCTTGCTGCGTCGGCTGTGAAGCCGATTGCTGGCCTGACTGTGCGTCCGGTTTGCCACCGTCCTGCTTGCCCTTGCCCTGGTGTTTCTCCCTCTGCCGCTTCTCCTGCGCGAGGATGCCGTAGATCTCCTCGGCCGACTTGCCCTTGAACCGCGCGTCGACCAACACACCCTTTGGTAGCAGCATGCCGGCGTCCAGCACGATCGGATTGATCGCATAGTCACATGCGTCGTTCCAGAGCTTCGGATCGCGGTCGCCCTGTCGCCAGCAGTGACCGTTGGCCACGTGCAGAACTTCATGCGCCAGCACGCCACGCGTCTGAAGATCGTTCAGGCCGCCGAGGTACGCCGGGTTGTAGCCCAACGATTCCCCATCCGTCCAGAACGTCTTGCATGATGTGTCTTCGACTACCTTCAATCGAAGCGCGAGCGCGCCGAAGAATGGCTGATCGAGTACGAGCGCGGTACGCTGTTTAGAGATTCGCGGGTCCATGGCCACCTCAGGCAACGAGACGCAGCAAGGGCGTCAGCTCCGGCTGGACGATCGTCTCGAACGGTGCAAACGCCGGTCCACGATCAGCCATCGGTTCCGGCGCTCCGCCCATGAACGCGGCCATCAGCCCCTCGATTTCCGAGGCTTTGGCAGCTACCTGCGAACGCAGCACGTTCGACTCCTTCAGATCGGCACCTGTATGCACAGCGAGATGGCGCTTCGCCTGCTCGAGGATGTGGTTGAGCTTCGGATCGTTCGAGAAGTTGAGCTTGGGCAGCAGATCGCACAGTTCGCGCACGTTGTTAGTAACGTCCAGGCGAACGTTCGTGCCGCCGTAGAGCCGGTCCGCAAGCTTCGAGACCGCTTCGAACAGACGGCCGACCAGGTCGCTGTTGGCCGTCGAAATCGAGGCGAGTACGTGCTGATCGATTTCCGTTCGCAGATCGGACAGAACGTCGGGGGGCAAATCGACGCCGAACTGGCTGGCATCCGGGAACGGCAGCACCGCGAGCTTGACTCCGAACTTGCCTGACATCCCGGCGAGCGTCGGATAATCCGCCTCGTTGTACAGGTCCTTCTGCTCGTCGCGCGCCTTTTCCTTCAGGTCCAGATAGTCCGTCAGGAAAACGGACACCGCCAGCTCGAACTCGTCTTTCATCCTGCGCAGCTGATCGGCGACGTCCATGTAGATCATCGTCGGCAGCAGACGCACGCCCAACTGCTCATACTGCAGCGTGTGGGCGTAATAGTACGAGCGGATGCGATTGCCGATCGAGATGACCTCGTGATAGCTCGGCGCGTGTTCCGGCAACAGACGCTTGTTAAAGCGCCCGATGCCCTTGGTCTGATGCTTCGCCTCGACAGCTTCGGTCGCTTTCATATCGAAGCGACGACCCTGCCAGGCGGAGACGGTGACAGACGAGAGCATGACTTTCGACTTCAGTTCAGTGATGTTCATGGATAACTCCAGAAAAGATAGGGAATGGATTCGGCAGGCAGAAAAAAGCCACGGTCCGCGCGGGGCGAGCCGTGGCAACAGAGAGACAGGTAAAGCGGGAAGGACGCGCGCTTACTGGCCGCGGATGATTTGACCGAGCGGGCCACCCTGCGCACGAATGAACGCATGGGTGTTTTGCAACTCCGGCGTGCGACGGACCGCATCGCGCGCAAGCAGCGCCGCAAACTCGCCGTAGCCCGCGTCGATAAGGCGATCGTTGTACGTCAGCACCCGGTCGAAGTTGCCTTCGGTCGAGTGCGCGGCGAGCGCCGTGCTAATTGCGTAGAGCGCAGCGGGCGTTTCGGGAATCGGCGCACTATCCGGCGAAAGCAGAATGGCGTCCGGCGAGGGCAGTTGACGGTAGATACCGAGAAAGCTGATCAGTTCGCTCGCGGCCGCGTCGCCAACCGATCCTGCATAGGAGATCAGTTCAAGCTCTGCCGGTACGACGCCCATCGTTCTCGCGACGAAACCCCAACTGCGGGGACTCGGCGCATTCTCGATATCGCGCGACTTCTTCTGAACGGACAACAGATCCGGCCGGAAGCGCAAGAACGCAATCAACTCCGGCGACACGTTGTTACGCACCGCCCAGGCAGTCCAGTCGTCGATCGTCGGCTGCAGCTCCACCACCGTTGCGAAACGGGAGATGACAGGATCGAGAATGCCCGTCACGCCGGCGTTATCGTTGCGCCGGTTGGTGGCCGCAACGAAGGTGACATGAGGTGGCAAGTCATGCTCGCCGATGCGACGTGCAAGCAGCAATTGCATCTTCGCTGCCTGCACGGCGGGCGACGCCTGGCCCAAATCGTCGAGGAACCACACTGTCGGCGACTGCGCGTTGATGGCGCGCTCCAGATCGCCGAACGGCAGGAACTTCGCAGCACTGCCGTCAGGTGACGGAAACGGAAGCCCTTTCGAGTCCGTGGGGTCTTCGACGACGGGATGGCTGATCAGCAGTTCGTGGCCCGCATCGTGCGCAGCTTGCGCGACGATATCACTCTTGCCGATACCCGGGCTGCCGGTAATGAGAACCGGAAGGCCCTTCGGGATATAAGCAGAAAGCAGTTGACCGAGTTGCGAGGGATTGATTTTCATGGGGTACCCTGAAAAGGAAAGGCCCCACGAAACGACGCCCCGAGGGACGTGGTCCCAATGGGGCGATCTGAGTGTGCCGCTTACGCGGCGGTTCGATGCGTCGATTGACGCGAGAGAAAGCGGTTGTGTGTTACGCGAGCGCGCCGGTCAACGCCTCAAGTTGCGCTTGCGTCAACGTACCCCGCGAGACCGAGGATTCGCGAGTAAAGATCATCTCGCCGTACAGATCAGCAAGACAGCGGGCTTCGGCGCACAGCACCAGCACATCCGTTTCGAACATGGAAGGATTGCGGTTGCGCCATACGTTGATCGCGTCTTCGATCTGCGCGATCGAGACGCCATCGCCTTGAGAAGCCGATTGTTGTGTCATGGGGTCCTCGTAGAGTGGTACCCCGGTGCCGCCCGTAAAGGGATGACGTCCCCCAGGGCAGAATTGTTGCCGGAATCCGGCGGTTCGATGCGTCAGGGACGCAGGTGATGAATAGAAGTCTACGTCGCCGCCATGATGCGACATGACAGAATCATGCGCAAAACAACCCCGCTTAAGCAGGTAGCGCAAACCGGTCGACGAAAAAAACCGGCGCTGGGCGCCGGTTGTAAGTTAATAAATGTGACCGTCAGAGCAACGACGACTGAGCAAGGCGCGCTGAATCGATTCGGGCAATCATTGCCGCTTCCCTTTCACGATGCCGCCGCGACTTCTCTTCGCCGATGCCGTTGTGCTTCTCGATAACGTAGGAAAAACAGACAGGGTTGGCCGGACCGCGCCAAGCCTTCCATTCGCTCACGATCCGCTCACGCACGTCGGCCGAACACGCAAAGTATTCGCGCCGCAAGCGACGCCATTGGCCTGCAACCAGATCACGCATGCGTTGCTCGCTGCGGTCATACATGCGCTCGCGGCGCACCCTCTCTTCCTCAACCGACAACGCGCGGGGCGGTGCAATCTGGTCGGAGAACAGCGGATATGCCTGAGCGATCTTTTCGGCGGCACGGTCCTGCCGGCGAAGGTGCAGCGTTTCCATACGCGGCGTCCACCGATAGCCTTCGCACCGGGGGTAACGATCAAATCGCATAGTCGCCCCCTCACGCGGCCAGACGTTCGAGCATGGCACGCGCGTAATCGAGCGTCCCATCTTTCGCACGCAGCGTTCGCGCCTGACCCAGCTCGACATTCACGAGAGCGTACTGCTTGCTCGCTCCCTTGCGCCAGTCACGGATCTCGCGGAAACCCTCCTGAATCGCGGTCTCCACGTGTGCGGCTCCATCAATGACAACGCCATCGGGACGCTGATACTGGGCACGCTGTGCGACTTCTTTAGCGTGTCGCGCGTCTTCAGCCTTGCGCGCGGCCGCCTTGCGCTCAGCATCCGCCTCTTGCCATGCCGCCTGTCCAACTTCATCCATCCCGCACAGGCCGAAGATGGCACGGCGACGGCTTTTGGCATTCATGCCGCGCAGCTTGATGCCGTAGTGCTCTTCCAGCGCGCGCTTGCTGCTGCGGTTGCGGGTGTCCGGACTATCTAGCACTTCAAGCAAAAGCGGCAGGTCATGCTGCTCGACGGCGAGAGCCATGCGGTTGGCCCATTCGAAGGTCTCACGACCGTGCGAGAGTTGTGCCATCTCGCGCTCCAGCCTGTGCCTGCGCGCAGTCATGCGCCCTTGCGTACGTTCCATGTCCGCGCGGTCCAGCGACTTGTCCCGGCGCGAGTCGGCCAGGATCTGGCGCAGCCGCTCTGCAAATCCGTTCACAGGCGTGCCCAAGGCTATCGGCTCGTTGAACATCGGCGGTAGTGCGTCGACGGACAGGATGCCTCCAGCGAAGAGCGCATCGTCCACATCCACGAAGTCACACGCGTCCGGTACACCACTGACGGCCGCCACGATTGCGTCGACCGTTTCAGCGGTAATCGGCTGCTTCGCTGCGCGCATGACAGAGGCGACCCAGCGATGTTTCTCCGCAGGAAGCCTTCCACGCAGCTCAACGACGTCGAGAAGCGGCTTCGCCCACTCCAGGTCGTATCGGAAGGCGCGGTCCATCTTGCGATAGTCGTCGAGGACACTATCTGGCACCGGCTCGTTGCGCAGAAGCGCATAGGCGACGTGCACTTCGTGCCTGCAGCTCACGCCCCCGCCCGGAGCCGCCGGCCCACCAGCGCCGAAGCCGAGTCGCTCGACCGCTACGCTATGGAACAACGGAGAGAGGTTGAAGAACTGGCGAGCATCACGCGCCGCTGCTCTTTCGGCGTCGATCTGGCTACTGGAGAGGAAGCTTTCCGGGGTCCGCGCCAGATCGAACAAGCCGAACAGTTCATCCCAGTGCGCCGGACGGATCCGCCAGGGTTCGGGAGCATCGCCATATTCGGACAGCGAGTAATCACGAACTTCGTTGAACAGTGCGGCCACCACTTGGGCCGCAGCGCCGGGATGACGGAGCGCGAGGGTACCGTTGTACCGCGTCACCGTTGCGACGCAGGCATCACCGTCGAGCGAGATCGAGGCCGTTTCGGTTGCCTGAACGCGTTCATCGCGAAAGAGAGCCAGCACGCCAGCGAGCGTTGCGGCGACGAACTTTTCACCGGGAATGGTCAGTGTGTACATGAGCAGTTGGTTCCACAAAAAATTGGGCCAACACCCCAGCTGGGGACGGTGGCCCCAAAAGGAGTTGAAGGAATCAGGTTGGATCAGTCGACGTCGAGCATCCACGAAACGATGGCGGCTACCGACCATGTCCGGGAGCGCGAAAGGCTTTTGATGCGTATCAGCCGCGGCACTTCCAGAACTGCGTGTCGCCGTCGCCGACAAGCTCTACAAGGTCGACGCGGATAATCCAGCCTTCAGAATTGCCACGTTCCACCGAGAGGCTTACCCGCCTCGTCGGACCGACTTCCGGCCATGGCGTACTGCCAAGCAAGCCGTATAGATCGGTGTTCGCATCTTCGACCAGGTTCGCCCGCGACAGCCATTCCGGTTCGTTTTCAGTCTCGCGCAGTGTGAGCTCGACGTGCGACACAACTTCATCGAGCGACTTGCCTGCGGGATGAAAGCGAGCAGCTGCCAAGGCAGCTGGGAAATCAAGGGTTTTATACATAGGGCGTCCAGAAAATGAAAAAGGCCACACCCGAAGGTGCAGCCTTTCATGAATGCCGGGCCGAAGAAAAATTCGGCCCGAGACGATATCAGGTGCTTAATGCGAAATGCGCGTTAACCGCCGCTCCCGCTTGGCCTTGCGCGCCTTGTGCTCCATCAGCGAGCCAATCCCGCACATAGCAACTGCGAAGCCAATTACCAGAAAACTGATGTCCATGCTCATTCTCCCTTGATGGAAATCATGCCCTGAACGAACGTTAGCATAAAACTTGCGACCAGACTGACTTCCAGCTTGATGTCGGCAGCGGTCCAGGCCTTTGTCGAATGCCAGACTCCGACAGCGCCCAGGAAAGCAGCAGCGGCAAGTGTGTGACAGAACCGGCCGAACTGCTGTCGCTGGTCATTTGACGGGTCAAGAAACGGCTGGAGCAGAACCTTGACAGCGCTGTCCCGCCCGGTGGCGATCTCGTCACCAACCGAAAACGTCCCGTCAATCCTGCTGTCAAGCTGCATAGTCGTGCCATCGATAACGGCCGAAGCAGTGCCTGCAGACGCTCGGATGGATACACCTGACTGGCATCGCGCATGTAGCTGGCGCGATCGCTGATCGTCATACCGGATGGGTACTCGACGAGGATATCGACGATTTCCATCGAGCCTCCTATCGACGTTCGTTATCGAGTCCACCCGCGAGGCGCAGCCCGCCAAGCAGCGTGTCGTACCCATCGCGGGACGATAGTTGCTCGAGCGAAACGGCGTTATCGGCGCCGCCAGACATATCCGAGCGGCCGCGACGCGTGCGAAACGACACGGCGACTTTCCGACGCGCCGGCGTGTCGGCAACTTCCAGCATGATTGCCGGAGTGCGAAGCGTGACGCGGCAGCCGCGTCCCCGGCGTGCCGGTTCGGCGACGACCTCGTGCTCGCCAGCGCGAAGACGAAGGTCGCGCGCCACACGACGCAGCATCTGCGTCGCGTGATGGGTGATGGCAGCGTCCGATGCGGCACCCGCGCTGCGGCGGTCTGCATGGAACACCTTTGGGATCTTGAACATTGATGTCTCTGAAAAGTAAAAAGCGAGGCGCCCTTTCGGACACCTCGCGATTAAGGAATGCGCCAGCGGCGCCGGCGTTGGGAGAAGCGGATCAGTGCGTAACGCGCAAACCCGAATTGGTGGAGACGAGCAGCACATGCTCGCCGGGAGCAAACTGCTGGTCATCGGGTTGGGCGATGACCACGTTGCCGCCAGAACTCTTGCGCACGATGATCTCGAGGCCGGCCCGATGCGACAGGGCCTGCGAAACCTTCTGCGTCACGAAGCCGGATGCAGCCCCCGACAGCGCGCCAGCGATATAACGGCCAGAGCCGTTACCGATAGTGCGGCTACCGAGGAATGCACCGACGCCAGCGCTGATCAGCGAAGTCAAACCCGAGTTATCCTGGCTGGCTTCGATCGTGATCGCGCGAGTGCGGATAACCGTTCCCTCTTCGACCGTTCCCGCGCGCTGTACGTCATAGCGTTGGTAGGTATTCGGCGAGCCGAAATCAACACCGGCACAAGCCGACAGCAAGGACGCGAGAACGAGACTGACGATGATCTTGAACATTTGATTGCCTCAACGAGAGAGGGGCAACCGTCCCGTCAGGGAGGTCGCCCTGACGGGAAAGAAAAGGGTTTTTATTCAGTGAACGGCAAGGCGAAGCCGCGGGTTCGTGCTCCGATCGCGAACAGCAAACCAGCGCGCTGCGGTGAGCAGCACGACCGAAAGCGGTGCGAGAACGAAGACAAACCAGAAACCGACGCCTTGCACGAACGCGCCGTACCCGTAGCCGTGTCCCGTAACGGACTCGACCAAGAGCGCAGCGAAGGACAGTTGGTGCGAGCCGACATGCGCCAGGTAGGCCTCGAGGGCTGCAGGACCGGATGCGCGCAACAGATCGAGTTGACCTTGCGCTTCGAACGCACAGCCAAAAACGACGAGCGCACAGCCAGTGAGAGCCAGAATACTGGCAACGATCAGGATCGACTTGATCGAGACGACTGTGATCATGCTATTGCGATTCGACATGGAAAGCTCCTCAGAAACCGGGAGCCGGTCCCGTTGGGATTGGCTCCCAGCAGGATTAGATGTGTGTGCTTCAGGTGGCTTTCACCTTAAGCACCGGACAGACGCGGTTACGGCGATATGGGGGTGAGGTAATGCAGGTCGACGCGGCCGCAATTGACGAGCTCACGCTCGGCGTCAAAAGGGATTTGAAAATCAAACTTCACAGTGGCCGTTCCATCGCTCCACAGATACAGAATGGTGCCTTGGAACTGCCGGATGGGCAAAGTTGTAACAGCTTGCGCGGAAACGCGTTGGTTCTCACGAAAGCCCCACTTTCCGAGATCCGCTCAGGGTCGTTGGCGATTGCCAGGAACTTGACGAGTTCTGCGGATTTGGTGACGTGCTGCAGCATGGTGCGGCTCCAAAAAAACGGGAGCCGGTCCCGTTGGGATGGCTCCCAACAGGGTTGATAGACGGATTTGCTCCGTCGTGGACGACCGACATTAGCCGGTCAAAGGTTCGAGCACTCCAGCAAGCTGAAGTGTTCATTCGATGCGCAGAAGCGCGGGTGATACGGTGATTTTAGAGCCGCCGCCAGTCATCAACGCCCGGAAACATCCGGAAAACCACCCTTCTTTCGCCGCGTTAATCTCGCGTACTTGACTTCCGTGTGCAGGTGCGACGATGAATAACCGGCTTTGGTCTCTACGCAGGTGTCGCCTGCTGCCAATTGGCGGCGTCCCTCTTCTGTACCTTCAGAAGCATGTGCCGCATGCCGTTACACCGGCTAACGTTCCCTTAATTTATGAGGTCAGTAAGATGCATAACCGCGATGACGGCCTAGTGTCCGCGATCATTATTTTCGTCTTGGTAGTAGTTTTCGGAGGCGTCCTCGCGGTTTCCCGCTCGATCGGCGCAAGCTTTGCGTCCGTACTCGCAACTGCCACAGGGCTTTTCATCATTGCCAGCGTCCTCGGCGTCGCCTGGTACTTTTTTAAGAAGTTCGGGCTGTCATTTTTCGCTGCGTTTTTCGCCTTCGGATGGCCGGCGACGTGGCCGGTTCTGACCTGCATTGCGAACGGCGGCAACGACCCGGCCTCTTCGTTCCGTCCCTGGCATGAGGATTCATTCATTAACAGCGCATGGATGACGTGGGGCGTCGAATTCATTTTCGTTGCCCTGCTCGTTCTGGCTGTAATCCACCAATATCGACGCCATCGTTACTACTGGTGAGCACAGTTAGCGAAAAAAAAGCGCCGCTCCCGAAGGTTGCGGCGCTGCTTGCCATGATATGAGAGCCCTAGATGCCGGGCACTTCTTCCCGATTCCGCTCCGCCGCCAAAGTGTTCTGTGCGTTATTCTCGGCGATACCTAGCAGACGCACTGAATACGCTCCCGCAACCTTTTGTTCCATCTCGCTGACGAGCACCGCGACAGTTTCCCGGATTTCCCGGTCGGCCATGTCGACGGGGAAAATCGCGTAGCTGCCCGCGAGGACATTTTCGCCGGCGCTTGTGAAGTGGCCGTCGGTGAGCCAGCCACCATCGATTGCCTTCCTGGTCAAACCTCAGCCAGATGCTGGCCCGCTTCGGCGCGACAACAGTCTCGAACGTCTTGCTGAACGCATCCACGATCCGGTCCTTGGCCCACCCGTGTTGCGCCAGGCTATCAACAATCTTCTGTTTCATGATTCTCCGGTAAAAAAAAGCCGCTTCCCGAAGGAAGCGGCATATCAGAGTGCGGCGGATTTTTTCCGGCTCTTGCGAGCCTTCTTCTCCGCCGGCTTCGGTGCTTCGTACCCGAAGCGCGCCCATGCAGCAGGATCAGTGGCAACCGGATTCGTTCGCCCCGTTGTGAGGTTCACGAATACGGCCGACCAATCCAGCGACCCGGTGCGAAAGAGCGTCCACAACAGATTGAACGCCTGCACCGAAATCGCCTGGTTGATAACCAGCGACTGCTTGCGCAGTGCGTCGGCCATCGAACAGGACGGGGTGTCGTCACCTTTGTCGTTCTTCGCATTCAGCAGGTCGGGAAACAGATCGCCCACGTGGGGCAACCTGTCATGCCGTGCCTTTCCGAACTCGCCGAGAATGACCTGGCCGCGATCCGTCTCATTGCCGCAGTCGAGGTAGTAACCGCACGAGCCACGCTTCGCAGACTGCACGATTGCATGGCGGGCACGCCGCGTGTCAACACATCCGATCACCAGGTCCGCGTACAGCCGGACACTTGAATCGATACGGCGCGCCTCCGCAATCCACCGCGTACCCATGAGGTTGTTCAGCCGGTTCACGAGTAGCAACGCCTTGTACTGGCCAACATCGTTCGGATAGAACCCCTGCCGGCCGACATTCGTCTCGCTGACCGTGTCGTCGTCGTACACCGTGCATTCGATTCCACCCGGATGTCCGAGCTCGATCATTGCGTGGTGCAGCCGTGCCAGGCTCGGCAGCAGCGCACTGCCGGTGCCGCCAGCGCCAACGACAACCACCCGCCAGGGCTGCGTGAGCATGTGTTGCGGAATGCGGTGCTTGATGGCAGTACTCATGCCGTCACCTCCCCATCCAGCGCCGCCTGCCACGTGCCGGGGATACCGTCGTGCTTCTCGAATATCCCCTTGGCGCACAGTCGAAGCGCGACTGATGGTGCGCGGTCGCAATGTCCGAGCACCAATGCCAGTTTCACGTCATGCCGGTCGTCATCGTTGTCGGTACGCGAGAAAAACGCGGCGCCCGAGCCATGCGAATGACAGTCAAGCACGACGCTTTCGCCGTCACGCAAAACCGGCCGCTCATACACGAGATGGCCAGGACCATGTGACAACGAAGGCAACGGCACGATCCGGAATTCCCGCGCATGGTTGTTCCAGACGATCCACGCCCCCGCTTCGTTCGGCAGAGCAGCCCGTGCCATCCGGTAGAACGCAGCCAAGTGCTCTCCCGGTACAGCGCCGCACAGCAGTTCCGTTGATTCGGCAACCTCGCCGTACGGAATCGCCGTGCGCACGTCGTAGCGGGCTATGCAGCGGACCACCCGGATCCATGGACGGAACACTTCCAGCCAGATGCCGTTAGCGGCGATCAGCAGCCGCTCGCCCGCTGCCGTCAGCGGCGGCACCGCCTCATTGCGCGGGACCATGACGGACGGAAACGACTTCTGCAGTACCGCGTCCAGGGCGTTCATGCTGCACCTCCGACGCGACCGCTCACCAGCGCCTGCACCGTGAATTTCGTCGGCACGAGGCACTCGAGCGGAAACGACTCGCCGAACTTGCCGTCCAGCATGTCGCGCCAGAAGGCGTATTCACCATCCGTATAGCTGACGCGCTTGCCACCAGCATTTGGATGGGTAAATGCCGACTCGAAAAACCCGGCTTCCCAGCGGGGGATGGATGCCACATCGACACGTTTGGGCACCCGCGCCGTTCCGATGCAGATGCCACCCTGATCCCACGTGTTGAAGTACGGCGGCTCAAACAGCTTCGTGCCCGCCGTGGGTCGCACTCCATCGGCGAGCGCAAAGACGCGAAATCCCAGATTGGACGCCTGGAATACGAGTCCCGGATGCGGCACGACGGCGGAGCGCTCACCAAGGTTAGAGCACTTGAAGAACACCCGGCGCATGCCGCCCGGGCACCACCACGTCACGGCCGCCGGCGAGACACCTAACACCGTCGGCGGGAGGAACTCCGCTTTCGGTGCGGCGTGCTCCGCCAGTTTCGTGAGCGCAGAGATCAACGCATCGCGCTGCAGCGGCCGACCAGCGCCGACCGTCGGGCGGCCGTTCACCAACGCGACGGGGTGCGCCGTTGCGAACACCGTGCTGTCATCTTTCGCGCCATACAACAGCAGCGCCGACTGCAGTGCTACATCTGCACCGGCGCGGCCCGTTGAGATACCAGACATAAGAAGACTCCTAGATAATGTGCGTCACCAACGCCAGCAGGCGGTCGAGACGCTTCAGAATGGAAAATGCGAGCTCCCAGTCGGCGTATTGCCGGCGGATCGCGCGCGCGTTGTCGCCCAATGCGATGAAGCCGTGATAGGTCGTGGCCTCGCCGCTTTGAGCCTCGCTGTCGAAATGAGCGTCGAGGATGTCGCCGATGAACTCGTTGCCGTCGTAGACGATTCCGCATCCCGCGTAGACGGGATTGGTCTCGTAGCAGGCGTCAAAGAGTCTTCGCCGACGCGTGCCGTGCATCAGCCTGTTCAGGCTGAGCAGTTCCGTGCAAACGCGGCGAACTGTCCCCCTGCTTCTGGAACGCAGCACAAGCAGTTCGTCGTCCGTCAATGCCGGACGAAGCCGCCAGCGGCCGCCGGAGAAAACGGAAGCTTCAGCGTCCTCCGGGGCCAGCATGGGTCTGACGACCGAGGGCAGATAAGCCTTGCGCGCCTCTTCGTCTTCGCCGAATCGCTCCTTGAGCATCTCGTCCGCTTCCGCGTCGGTGATGCGCTCGTCCCCGTCCCAGTACCAGCATGAAAATTCATACATGAACCAGTCGGGGGTTCGCAGCCACACCGTACGCAGGGAGGCCCGATGGATGACGGACATGACCGTGCGCAGCAGCAGCGGATGCGCGGCGCGCAACTTCGCGGCCGTCGCCCCGAATGAGCAGATCCATTCTTCTGGCGACTCCAGAGCGAAGAACAGTGGCGAAGGATCTTCGTCATTGCTCGCCGTTCCGGTGTACCGCAGGACGTCGCCCACCGCGTGGCTGTCGAATAGCCGCGCCTGCACCGTAATTCGCTCGAGTCGGCATGTGTGGCGCCTCGCCCAGGCAAAGAATGCCTGCTGCAAGGCATCACCAGCATCGACCGGCTCGTTCACGTCTGCCGCACGCAGGGGTCCGTACAGGAAGTGCTTTTTTGCAAGAGACGCGAGCGATACGTCCTCGCGCCACTTCACGCGTGCAGCGACGGGGACGTCGTCCGCGACGCTAGGCAGGGTCAGAAAATCAGCGGCAGATCCACGTCGGGCAGCGGCAGCGCGTGGCGGTTGCCACGACCCACCGGCGCCAAGAGTGAGGTGCGAATCAGCTGTTGAAGGATCGAAGAGCATGAGCGGGCTTCCTCGTCATAAAGAAAAACCGCCCTTTCGGGCGGTTCCTGGTTGAATGCCGCGTCCGGTCCGGACAGGGCTTTGAGCAAGGCGTCCTTACGCATGGGAGCCTTTGGCCCCGGCTGCCCGGACGAACGTATAACGCATCACGTTCCCACTGATTTCGGGCCCGTCTACCGCGGCCGTCGTCAGTTCCGGGTACTGTGCGGTGAACAGATCGCGAACCTGATCCGGCGTGAACGCCGGGCCGGGGTCGAGAAGGTTCATGCCGTTGTAGGCGAACTCGCGAATCACTGCCGCAATGGAGATCGACATGGCAGGCCCCTTATCCGAGAAGCGACAGCAGGTCCGTGCCTTTCGGCTCGGCGGATGCGGGCTCTGCCGACGCTACAGCAGACGCGGGCTCCAACGCTTGCGCATCGTCATCCTCATCGCTCTCGTCGTTATCCGCAGCGCTGCCCGAAGCCGGCGCGGGAAGCGCCTTTTTCGAACCGCCCTGCAACGCCTTCTGCGCCTTGCCGGCCTGCGATTTCTTCGCTTCGTCCAGGATCGCCGTTGTTGCAGCGACCTGCTCCTCGAGCGACTTGTGCGAACCCGTGTAGGTCAACAGTGCGGCCGCGAAACCCTCATCGAGCTCCGCCGCGGTGGCCGTGAGCACGAGAGGCTGACGCAGCGCCGGGTCGGTCGCACCTTGCGGCACGACGAACACCGCCAGTTGATCACCGGCTGCCTGCAACGTCATGACGACCTTGCCTGCGGAGCGCACGAGCGCTTCCAGTTGCTGAAACATGATTGACTCCAGAAAAGAGGAACGCCCCGCGATGGCGGCGTATACATATAGAGGGAATGGGACACAGAACGCGTCCCCTGCTTTCAGAACTTCAGCACCTTCGGCAGCTTGCCCGCATAGTCATAACCTTCGACCTTGAGCAGTGCCTCGATGAGTTCGGGTTTCGATTTCGCGAAAACCTTCTTGAAGTTGTCGCCGAGTGCGGCGCGAATGCCGATCTCGTCGGCCAGCACCAGCATTTCGGACTTCGTAATCAGCTCCAGAAACTCCTTGTCGAGCTTCCAGTGCTTCTTCAGGTCCAGCTTGTGCAACTTGCACAACTGCGTGAGCCGCGTGACTTCCAGCCCCTCGATCGCCGCAAACAGCATGGCAATCGTGAGGTCCGCCTGAACCTTCTCGCTGGTCGCCTGAACAGCGCTGACCGACTTCGGAAGATCCGCCATCGGCAACTCGACGTCGCCACCGACCATGCGCTCGAAGAACTTGCGGAACGCACCGTCCTCAATGTGCCGGGCGTTGCCGCTTAGCACGACTGCGATCAGATACTGGCGAGCCAGATCGTGATCCATGCCGATGTCCATGCGTAGCGCCTTGCGCCAGAGCTTCACGCGATATGCCTTGACTTTCTCGGACTCGGCAATCACCGTCACCGACGGGTTCGTCGACGCCAGCGCGCCTGCAGACTTGCTCGCGGTGCCGCTCGCGCTCTTCGGCGCCGGCGCCGACTTCGCGCCTTCGGCCTGCTTCGGCTGCTCCGCGGCCTTATCGGCCTGGATGCGAGCGGCCACCTTCTTCATGTTGCAGACGGTGTCGAAGCATTGACCGCGATAGGCCTTCCCAAGGGATTCTGGCAAGCCGCTGACAGCCGCGCCGTAGTTCGCGCAGGCATGACAGGCTTTCGCCTGTTCGAGCCCGACGCCTTTGGGCCCGTCCACCGCCAGTTGCACACGCGTGTGGTTGTCGCCAGCCCGCACGATCCGCACGGTCTGGAACTCATCGCGCAAAGCCGCGGCTGTGGCCTCAAGCTGCTTCTCGGTTTTATCGTTGAAGCAGCTACGGTTCGTGCAGTTGCCAGTACCGATCGCTTCGCCAAACATCTGCGCTTGAGTCGACGAGTTGTGCGGGCAACCCGCGCAATCTGCCTTGTCGAAGATGGCTGACGCCAACGCGCAGGATGCCGATTCCACCAGCTTGCGCACGTCAGCGACTGTGCGCTTTTCGGCAACGACGACAGGCAGAACCTTGTCCTGATTCTCTTTCGAGAGCGCTGCCAGCAGTTCGGCATGAGCGATGTTGATCTTCCGCTCGCTTAGTGCATCTAGCACCGCATTCGAACAGTTGAGCAGCGCGAGGCGGTTATCGAGCGTCGAGCGTGACCAGCCGAGGATCTTGGCCGTCACGTCGCGATCGCCGCCCTGCAGCCCGAGTAGCTCGGCAGCGTCGCGGGCTTCTTCGGCGGGAGAAAGGTCTTCGCGCTGGATGTTCTCCATGAGCGCAATACGCCGCGCTTCGACCTCATCGACGTCCTTTACAACGATGGGCATCGGAAAGTCTTCACCGTGGGCTTCCATGGCGCCGCGGTAACGGCGGCCACCGGCGATGACCTCGTAGTCGAAATCGTCGTCAACGACCGGACGCACGATGATCGGTGTGTCCACGCCGTGCTGACGGATCGACTCGGTCAGTTCCGCAAGCGCCTTCGGATCGAAATACGTGCGAGGGTTCCGACCGATTCTGATGCGCTTGAGAGGAGCAGTAAGTTGTTGTTGCATTGCAGGTTCTCCAGAGAGGGAACCTGCCCCCTGTCGGGAGTGGTTCCCGATGGGGTCAAAGATGGGCGCCGTGATTACGGCCGTTCAATGCGTCAGCGACGCGTAAAGTGAATTCTCAATGCTCAAGGTGCGGGCAATCCCAGATTTGGTGACCCTTGAAGCAGAATGAGCACATGCCTGACGTCTCGTCTTCTGCCGCGTCTTCTGCTTTGTGCGTCTCTGTACCGAGTAACCACGACTCAGCAAGATTCGGCTCATCAGCAAAGAATGTGGGCACGTTCAGTTCGCCGTCCCGTGCATCGGCCGCGTCTCGCAGACCGAGCTCGAAAGCGGCGGTCATCGGAACAATAAAACCGTCGTCTTCGGGGAAGGCGATGTTAGTGATCTTCGCGAGCGCGAACGCGACGCGGATATCGAGATAGCTGTTTGACATGCAGGCTCTCCGGAGAGGGAACCTGCCCCGTTCGGGAGTGGTTCCCGATGGGGTCAAAGATGAAAAGCCGGATAGAGCCGGCAAGGTCGATGCGTCAGAGACGCGGTAAGTATTTGAACGATACCGCCAGTGACGCGCGTCGCCGCAGTGAAAAGGTGCAGAAATCGTATCGCCTTTTGCCTTCAGCGGACGAAAAAAAACCCGGTCGCAAGACCGGGCTTTCTACATACATCGCTTTCACCGGGTGCTGCCACCCGGATCGGCGCGAAAGAAGAGTGATCCATCAAAACAACGTCATCTGGCCGATACGATCGAAGATCGTGGGCTCAGTGCGCTTTGCCCCTGGATCCTTTGTCACCTGCTCAAAGAGGTCCGCAAGCGACGACGCCACGGTCAGCGGCGCGCAACCGTCGCTTCGATCCTCTACCGCGACGGCGATATCGGATTCTTCACAAACAGCGGTATCGCCAGCGTGCAGCCGGCAAGTGCCTGAGTCTGTTTCGACGTCATGGGACCTCGCTGCCTCAGGTGACTCGAGACTGGATTGCGACATCCCCGCCTCATCTGCGGGGGACACTTCAGGCTCAACTGGCAACTGCGGCCTGCTGCGCCTGAGCTTCCTGTTCCAGCCTACGAGAACGTGGGCTGGCGTGTACCACACCGACCAGACCTCGAGCGACAGCGCATTACCGTGCACTACCACGGCGGGAATGCCCATCAGCGACAACTGCACATACGCCATGTGCACGCACCGTGGGTCAATGTCGACACAGGTCGCATGG
Organism: Paraburkholderia kirstenboschensis; assembly: GCF_904848585.1. GTDB lineage: Bacteria > Pseudomonadota > Gammaproteobacteria > Burkholderiales > Burkholderiaceae > Paraburkholderia > Paraburkholderia kirstenboschensis. Next base: position 47,497 of record NZ_CAJHCR010000017.1, on the reverse strand, counting down.
AGGGTCTCGGGATAATTCAGACCCGCCTGATGCATCGCCTGTGCCGTTGCCACCACCATGCCAGCCGATCCGCAGGCTGGCTCCTGCAAGGTAATGAAGCCCTGCTCGCGAATCGAGGTGCCATCGCCCACAGTCATCATGGCCATCAGCAGCGACACGCTGTAGGGCGTAAAAAACTGCCCTGCGCGAGCGTTCCCGAGTTCCAGCGCCATGAAGATCTCGCCGAGCACGTCACCAAGCCCACTGGCAGGCTCATGACCGGAGCCCGGATCGCCGATCGCATCGATGCGCGTCCGATAGCACATCTGCAGTTCCGCAAACATCGCGGCAAACCGGTTAACTTCCTCCCGTTTGTATTTGCCGACGATTTCGAGGTAACGCTTCTCGCGTGCTTCGAACTGCGACTGGTCGACCTTGCTGCTAATGGCGATCGCGCTTACTTCTACAAAATGCGCGAACACCGTGTACGGGTCGTGCGAATGCGTGAACTCGCGCATCAGCTTGATAATCGCAGCCTTGTGCGGATCGCCGCTGCTCGCGGCACGCTCCTTCCTCTGCTGGCGTCCCATTAGCGTTCCCCCGCCGGCGCACCGATATTGCCCAACTGCGATTCGAGCACCGTCCACAGCAGGTCGAAGTCAGGCACTTCGCCAGCCGCAAGGGATCGCTCAATGTCGAACCCCGCCTGTCGATACACCTGCGTGCGACTGACCGCCGGACGCGCGCGGCCCACAGAGAACCTGTCACGCGCCTTCTCGATGATCCTGAGCGCGAGGGCCTCGTATGCGTGTCGGAGTTCTGCCTCTATCTGCAGGGTCCCGGGCACCCGAACCGCTGGAGTACTGGTGTCGCCAAACAGGCGCTTTTCAGTCGCCGCGACCGCGCTGTAGTGACGCCATGCTGCCGTCTGCGCATCAATGAACGTTTGAATAAAGTGATTGAACATGCCGGATTCCGTAAATGATCCGGGGCGCATCCCCAACGGGGAGGCCCCGTTGGGTGAGTGAATGTTGCTGCTAGATGCCGTAGTAGGCACGAACGCGCCGGCGCCGCTCTGCGAAAGGACGGCCACCGGTCACCGCCAGCGGCGCATCCATTACGAGATGGCGAAGCGCTGCCGCGCGGAAATGTCGCGAATAGCGTCTCTTCGCCTTGACGATCCGCAGCAGCTGGTCGTGAGAAAGACCATGCGTCTGCCAGACCATCAGTCCGAAAGAGAAGATGCGTTGACGATTCATGCGAGCTCCAACGATTGGACGGGAGCACGCCCGCAACGGGTGTGAAACCCGTCGGGATGAATGAATGGCGCGCTGCTGTCTGCAGGCGTCTGATCGATGCGTCACTGACGCGAGTGTTGAACCGATATTAGCGCGGACGACTCGGCGAAAATTCGTGAATGCACAGGCAATCTATATCGCTTTCGGGCGCCAGCCGCGCGCCGGTCGACGCATGCTTATCCACAGATTTTCTGGATAACCCTGTGGATAGTGTCGCGGCAACCCTTGCCCATAAGGCGTTCGGTTGATGACTCATCAGCGAGTTGGCAGGGTCCGATCGCGTGAGCCGGCTCAACCACCTAAGCCGGAATGCTCCAGAAAACCATATAGCTTTCAGTCGGGGACGGAAACCGGCAAGCGGTGACGATGCGCCACTAAGACGCGTGAATCCATATCCCTTTCAGGCGCTTGACTTCCCTCAGACCACCACAGAATCGGTGTGGGCGCGATTGCCCCGATGCTTACTTATCCGAGAACCCAAAATGCTCAAGACATTCCTCGCCTGTTCGATGACTGCTGCCCTCTTTTCTGGCGCGAGCGCCGCCCTCGCTGCCGACCCCGCGCCAAGCTCATACACGGTCGAGTTCCGGCTGTCTGACCCGACGGGCCAGGTAGTAGGAGCGGGACGTACCACCCTGTCACGCCGCAATCCAATCAACATCGATACCACCTACGTGCGTGTGAGCTACGTCGAATCCTGCCGCCCGGACTCGGGCATCGTCAGTAATGGGCCAAAGTGCGACCTCGCCACGGTCGATATCGGAAACACGCTACAGCTGTCGCTGGACGATGCAACGCCCGAGACAGTGTCGCTGACCGCATGGGTAAGCCGCGAGACGCTCGACGGCATGCAAACGATCCAGCACGTCGGCTTCGCTACACAGCGCCCACTTTCGCACGGCTGGAGCGACAGTAAAACGGTAAAGGTCACGCCGGGTGACTCCGTCACCATTGCGCTGCGGGACCAGTACAAGCTGACGCTGCATCCCCTACGCACGACGGAATGAGAGTCGGGGTATGCGGCAGGCTTCCTCGATCAGAACCTGAAAGCAACGGAAAAGGTGGCGTCTTTTGCTCTCCGCGGCGTGCCATCGGGCGGGAGAATGACCTATACCCCCGCACACCGACATGATTGCGAAGTCCAGATCCAATGCCGCAGGCCTTATCCCAGTCGAAGGGGGCACGTCGCTCTGGAAGCGACGCGTGCGTTACCCGACCGGGAACGCGCGGCTCCGGGACGGCTTCGTCACCGGGCATGACCCGATCACACGAATGGTGATCGTGCTTGACGATTCGGACGGCACGTTCTGGCGCGGGCCTGACGCTGACGTTGAAGTCATCGTGTGAGCGTGCGGTTCTTTACTGAAGCCCAATTAGACACAGACCACTGGATACCCTATGTCAAACGCGAACTACCCTGTGAACCCAGCTGGCAGCGCGGCATTCGTCACGACCGTTTCAGCATTGGTTTTTGCATTTCTTGTCCCGATCTGCAGCGCAGATGGAGTCGTTCAACCCGCTGTTGTTGCCGTCCTTGCCGGCATCTTCGCTGAGATGTCGCGGCGCCACGCGGTTCGTAAGCTCGTCGCGAGCCTGAACGCGACGGACCCCGATGCGTTTCTTGATGTTTATATCAACGGTGCGCAGGTCGGCTCGATCGCGTCGATCGACGTCATTTCGCTGAAGCTTGACTCGCTTCGTGATCCTCGAAACTACGCGGCCCAGTTCGCGAACATCATTGGGTTCGCAGGTCGCGGGACGCTTGCCGCACTCATATTGGTGCCGCTGATGCTTTTCTGGACCTGCGTGGTCTCAGCGTGGATTTCCCCCGCTACCTTCCAGACTACGATGTCCATGATCGCCCGTCTGCAGCCGGCAGACCTCGCGCGTGCTGCGACCCAGATTCTGGTTGTAACGCAGATAGTATTCATGTTTGTCATCGCAACCAGCTTCAGCTTCAGCTTCGGCGTTGACCTTGGGCTTGCCAACGTCTTTCGCAGCGCTGTTCACCGTCGCATTCGACTCAAGATCAATTGCGCCAGCGAAGGCAAGCTGTACTTCAGTCCTGTGACCCGCACGGTCGGTCGTGTCCAGCCAGCGTGAGGCGTCCATGTTCGTTGAATTCGTCATCGTGCCGATCGTCGGTTGTCTCCTACTTCTGACCGCCGCGTGGCGCGCGTTGAGCGCTGTGGCGTCTGCCCTGCACTGGTCATCGTGGGTGCCGGTCGCTGTTATGGCGGGTGCCGCAACGACTTTGTTGGCGCTAGCGCTGCTGCACTCGCTTCGGAAAGAGCTTCGCATGCGTCGCGAATGCAGGGAACAGTCAGCGATGGAGCAGCGCTACCCCGGCTGCCACGTGCTCCGACTGTCGAACGGAAACTGGTTTCTGACGGACAGATCTACGGGCCGCGAGTACGAGCCGACCGAGGAAGCTCACCATTCGTTCACATTCGGCAGCACGCGCGACGGCTCGAGCAGATGGCTGCAACAGGTCTCCGAAGATGTGCGTGCCTCCGCGGAAAACCGTTATAGCCGCTGACTTAGCCCAATCCCATTCAAAGCCATGGCCGCCCTTGCGGCCATTTTCTATGGTGCGAAAACATGTCTCTCGTCTCTTTCGATAACGGCACTTTCCCGTTGGCCGACGTGCAGGACAATCCGGCCCGTTACGTCAAACGGCTCGAACGCGCGAAGGTCTCGCCCGGCTACGCCGTCTGCATGTGCGCGAGTCACCAGACACCGCTGCAACTGGTCATCAGGCGATATGGAAGCCTGCTACATCTGGCAGGCTGGCCTGAGGACGGGCACCGCCACAAGCGGGATAGCTGCCCGTTTTACAAGGACCCGGATGCGCCGCGTGCAGCGCGCGGCGGCGACAGCAAGGCGGCGATCATGGCGACGCCCACGGGACTCAACGTCAAGCTCGATGCGGCGCTCACGCTGCGCGAAACCGCTACCGGTTCCCGCGGCCCTGCTGCGCAGCCGACCGGCCGCACCAGCCGCCGCTCGGCCAGCCTCCTCGCGTTTCTCCAGACACTTTGGTCTGAATCTGCGCTGAACCAGTGGACAGGCACCGCCACTGCGCGTCACTGGGGCCAGTGCAACGCAATGCTACTCGCAGAGGTTGGTACCGCCTTGATCAATGGGTCCGACGCCCAGAAAGTTCTGCACATCATGCGCCGTTACGAAGAGGCCGATCGGACCGCCATCAATTCAGAGTTCGACGTCTTTGTCGCGCGACTGGCTACCAGCGCCAACGGCGCGACACATCGCGGGCTAGTTATCGGGGAAATCAACGATGTCGTGCCGACTCAGTTCGGACACGCATTGAGCCTGCGGCAGAGCGCACGAAAATACTACGCCAGCGCCACGCTCATCGAGCATGCGTCAAGGACATTCGCGCACGCATGGAAAGCACTTGGCGTTCGCACCGCACGCGTCGTGGCGATCCTCCTCGTTGAACGGACTGCGAAGGGCCACCTGAAGCTGATCGACCTGGCGGCGATGCTGTGCTCGTCAGCGTTCGTACCCTGCGACTCGATGTATGAGGTTGGGATGGCAAACCGTCTCGTCGCCGAGCGTCGGGACTTTCTTAAACCGGTCCGCCTGTCGCCTGACGACGACATGCTTCCGGACTTCGTTCTTCGTGATACGGATGTGCCGACACACATCGAGGTGTACGGGATGAACGGGCTGGCGTCCTACGAAGCGAGGAAGGATCAGAAACGCGCACTCAGACTTTCGCGACGGATCCCGGCCGTCGAATGGAACGCCGATTGTGAGCCGCTGGAGGCTGTCTCACTCCCGGCATCACGAAAACGCAGCCTACTCACTTGACAGCAGTGTCGCACAACGCTGCGCGCTTCGGTCGGGTCGTTAGCTTGACTTCCGTCAGTACGCGGCATGATGACCCCAAGCCCTATTTATGGCATCCACTCGAGGAAGCATCTTGCACGACAAGACTTTTTTTTCTGGACCGCGCGATCGCGCGTTCGCTGGACTGGGCGGGTCAGTATCCGGCGCTGAGTTACGCCGCGCACGATTCCCAGTCCCTCTCAAACGGCCGACAGGTGGTCGCGGCCGCGATCTCATCGACCGGCGTGCGTTGCGTCTTCTTCAGCGCCATCGGGTCTGTGCTTGACTTCACCGCTACGCGGGATGAGCTTGGACGTGCGAAGACGTGGTGGTATTTCGTACAGCGCTGATATTTCTGGATTGTTCCCGATCGCCAGACGCTCGACCGCCTCAACGTGACCGGCCTCGCGCTTGACCATCTGATCGTACCGGCGTGCGTCGGCGATCTCGAGCAGGGGGCGTATCGCACCTGGCTGGACGCTATCGAAGCGCGCGCCCGGCTGTGCGGATCGCTGGCCTCCAGCGCTGTCGACGTCTAAATCGCTGAAGGAGCCTTTGCTATGGGTGCGAGTACTGCAATCGAATGGACGGATATGACGTGGTCACCCTGGGAGGGCTGCCAGAAAGTCGGACCGGGCTGCGATCATTGCTACGCAGAGTCGATGAACCGATGGCTGCGTAGCGGCAGCAATTGGGGCCCCGGCGCACCGCGGCGGACCTACAGCGACGAGCACTGGAAAAAGCCCCTGCGCTGGAACGCCGACGCCGCGAAGACTGGCCGCCGCCGGAAGGTTTTCCCGAGCGTCTGTGACCCGTTTGATAACGCCGCTCCTGAGGGACAAAGGGAGCGCTTCGCGGAGCTCATCCGATGCACGCCGAATCTGGTGTGGCTACTGCTCACCAAGCGTATCGGCAACGCCGGGCCGATGCTGGCAGCCATGTTTCCGGATGGCACACCCGCGAACGTCTGGCTGGGCGCAACAATCATCAATCAGGCGGAGGCTGACCGGGACATTCCCCGACTGGTCGATGCACCTGCCAGCGTCCGCTTCCTTTCGATGGAACCATTGCTTGGCCCCGTCAATCTGTACGACTGGATCGGTCCATGGGGCGGTCCGACAGAGCTTCAAGCGCCGCCGATGATCGACGGTGTATTCGTTGGTGGAGAAAGTGGACGGGGAGCGCGCCCAATGCATCCGTCATGGGCGCGATCGCTGCGCGACCAGTGCTGCGACGCCGGGGTCGCGTTCCACTTCAAACAATGGGGCGAATGGGCGCCGGGAAATAGTTGCGCGGGCAACGATCTGATTGACCGGGACCGGCAAAAAGATCGCCAGCGGGTTTTTTGACTACAACGATGGGTGGAATCCGCTGGGTCCGAACGCCTTTCGTCAGACGATGGACAAAATCGGCAAGAAGGCTGCGGGGCGCCACCTTGACGGCCGTTTGCACGACGATTTCCCTGAAATGACGGGCGAGCACTGAGCAAGTTGCTTTCTAAATGTAAATTCGGCTTCTCCCGCGCCCGGTGTCCAACGATAATTCGAACCAAACACCGCGCGCAAACCCCAAATGTACGAACAGCTCTATCCCTGCGACCACTGCGGTGGGCGCGGCACCGTCGGCCAGTCACAACGCGTCGTTGCTGAAATCGGGCAATCCGGTTTCGATTACGGCCATTTTGGACGCCACGCCGGCCCTCCCGTAGTGGGCGACACCATTCGCCGCCCGCCATTTGCTCCACAGACCGAGCGGCTTGCGTGCATCTATTGCGCCGACTGCGGCATGTCTACACCCTGGTTTCCCTATGCCCAAGATGAGCGCGAAGCGTTGACGCTGGCTGCGCCGGTCTGGAACCGCCGTTTGACCCGACCCCAAATCACCGAAGGCGATCTGCGAGACCTCATCGAGAAAGAGATCGGGGCATGCGACGTGCAAATGGTGATTGATATGCTGGCGCGTAACGACGACGACTGGGAGACACGTGGCCCACTGTTTGCGATGCTCGCGCAACGACTCGTTGACGCTTCCATATCGACAATCGACAGCTGGCCGATCGAACCGGTTCTGCGCGATGCCGCCCGCTACCGGAAGTTGGTGCAGCTTGTAAAGTGGGTCGATATCGATGGAGAACGCTACATCCAGTTCCCCAAGGTCCCTACGCCGCCGGAACACTCGGATCTGATGTTCGAGGACCGGATCGCCCTCGCGATCGACGGCATGCCAGATCGCGATCGCTGGTAGACGTCTGCAAATACAAGCCTGCGCCGTAGCGCTGCGCTGGCTTGGGGCTGGCAGCCGTGGCTGAATGGGGGCAAAAAAAGCCGACTCAAACGAGTCGGCTTGCGAAAAAGTTCCGGCATATTTCCGAGGGCCGATGCCAGAACCTGAGAGATGCTTCATTGTGCGGTTCGGCTGCCCACCGCGACGAGGCATATGACCCACAATATCGCGCATCATTTCCGCGAAAGTCCGAATCCTAGCTTCCGCTGCCTGCACTTCCAAGAATCCGGTAGAGCGCTTGCCGTGAAATACCCAACGCCTTAGCCGCATGGCTCTTGTTTCCGCTAGCCGCCGTTAGAGCGCTTTGCGCGTCGTCTATAGTCGGAAGCTTCTTCTGCATCCGGTCCTGCGTGGCGAACGTAGAGAGGTACGCTCCTGACTTGTTCAGGCGGGAGTGCCCTGCCGCTTCGACAACCCGGCGCATCGCTTCTTCATGCAGTTTTGGGTCCGGGCGCGCGTCTGCGCGCTTGATCGGCGCCGGCACGCCCGTTGTGTCCTTGTACAGCATCTGTAAATACTCATGTCGAAGGCCGTGGCTCGTGATGCCCATCCCCCGCTTGGTGATACCGTGCTTCTCGAGCACGTAGTAGTACCAATCGCGCCATTGACCTAATGTCCGATCGGCAGGCACCGTCGAACCCGTCAGGCCGTTACTGAGGCCGGCGGCCTCTTCAAGTATTCCAATCTTCGTTTCGATGGGGACCTCGCGCGGTCTACCACCCTTGGTGCCACGCGTCACAGCCAATAATCTCGGGCTTCTCGCAGCCTCTGCCGGTCGGAGCATGAAACTCTCTTCGATGCGCAATCCGAAGGCAGCCTGCAACTTCAGCTGTACCGCCGTATGCGGACACGTCTGGGCAATCTCGTCGATCTTCGCCACCGCATCGACACCGTGTGCCGACCATGACTTGTCCTCAGTCGCCACGTAGCTACGCTTCAGGCCGAGAGCCTGCCGGTCCACATAGTCGTCGAGCGAGTCAATGAGATTCCTCTTGCCCATCCACTGAGCGAGTGCGCGGAGGTACGTCAGCTTGTTCTCGATCGTGCCGCCGCTTTGTCCAGCTGCCACCCACGACTTGACCAGAAACGTTACGTGTTTGTGCTTGAGAGACCATGGCGAGCGCAAAAAGAAACCTCCGTCCAGTAGCTCCCTGAAGGCCTTGCACAGTTTGGCCACGCGATATTCCTGCGTTTTGATCGACAACGCCCGGCCACTGACTCGCGTAGTGCTATGCACCCGCGCCACATTCTCGTCAAACAGATTGAGCATCGCATCCCGGAACTCGGGACCAAAACCATAGCTGTTGACGATTGCCCTTACGTTGAGAATTGCCGCCATCCGAAATCCCTTGCAACGCTGCCGCGCTGCCTCTCTTTGCCGTCATCCGGTCCGATGGTCGCAGCATCCCTACCTGACGCTGTCACCCGACCATCGGGTCCACCCTTCGTTGCTCGCCCTATGGCGGCTGCGCCGTATCCCCGTCGCGTGGGTCCTGCCTTCCGATCCTTTAGCGATTCCATCCGATCGACCAGAAGGGTGGGAAGAACACCCTTCCGACCGTCCAACCTGCTGCCTGTCGGAGTGAAAGGCGCTTCGCGCAATTCATCTCCGACGTTTCGCGCTTTGCCTCCCGGCAGTCGCGGTGTGCGGATTACTCCGCGGATGCAGCTTCGTGGCTACCCTGCCAGCACTACCGTTTTTCGGTTTCGTGCTCCTGCCGGGCCAATCCCGTTACGCGTTCTTGTACGGCCGCGGTACGCCGTGTCCTCTTCCGTCAGGGAATCGCAGTTCTCCGGTCTTTCCGGTCCGCAAGACTTCCCCCGCCCCCAAGTCGCTCATCTCCGCCGCGTTGTATCGGGCTTCGTGAGTCGCACCCAGCCGAAGCTGTAAGGGCGTGTTCAGACGCTGTCGAGACGTGGAAAGTGTCCGGTGTCCGGCATCTCCACATGTCCTCAACGCGTCACAACGCGGCAAACCGCCGCCAATCGTATGGATATCGCAGTGTCCGGGTGTCCTCAACGTGGATCACCATGGACTTGATTTGCTTCAGAAAAAGGCTGCATCACTGTGCGGCCCGGTCATTGGGGTACTTCTGGCCCGTTGCGGGCGTGGGGTACAGACGTGCGTGTGCCTTGCACTCGCATTTCGATGCGTCAGGGACGCGGTAGGTACGCCAAGAATAAGGCCGCTTGCGCAAGCGTCGCACGTCGAAAGATGGTCAGAACCGGTCGGCTTTCGTTAGCTTGACTTCCCTACGCGCTAGCTAGACTGAAACCAGGCAGAACTGACAGAAAAGTGTCAGTTCTCTCCGACAGATCCGACGCGACACCCCAACTGACAGTTTTCTGTCTGATATCTGATAGTTCGTCGGCCCCGCGCGACCGAAGCAGGTCGAACTGATAGTTTTCTATCAGTTTTCTGTCACTTCGGACCGCGGATCACTTAACGCATGGAGTCATCTTGAAAACCTCAGTCTTCGCTATCGACGTCGGCTACGGCAACACCAAATACGCTCATCGTGCTGCGAGCGGCACCGTCGCAACGGGCATGTTTCCCTCGCTCGCACCGCTCGCCGCCAGCCATGCTCTTTCCGGCTACGGCGATAGCGTGCTCGCCGCGCGCAAGGTCGCGACGATCGTCATCGACCAGGTTGAGTACGAAGTTGGCCCTGACGTGTCGCTCACGGCCGCGTACGGCAACACGGGCCGCGCGCTGTCCAATGATTTCGTGCTGTCCGACAACTACGCAGCCCTGCTGTTCGGCGCAATCCATTTCGCAGGCATGAGCCACATCGAACGCCTTGTGCTCGGCTTGCCCGTTCATAACATGAAGAAATATTCGGGGGCGCTGCGTGATCGCTTTACCGGCACATTCGATTACGGTCCGGGTCGCATCACGATTGACAGGGTTGTGGTGATACCCCAGCCCCTCGGCTCGCTCGTCGCAGCGTCGGCTAACCGCCAGAGCGAATTCGGCCGCGACAGCGCGCACCTTGTGATCGACGTCGGCTACTTCACGACCGACTGGGTCTATGCCAACGGTTTCACCATGGACGACAAACGCAGCGACGGCATTCCGGGCGGCGCATCGCAAATTTATCAACGCATTGCATCGCTTATCTCACGCGACCAGGACGATCAGGTCGAAGATATTGAACTGATCGACAAAGCATTGCGCGAGCGCAAGCCGTTCTTCTTCTACGGTAACGATATCGACCTCGATCCCTATCTCGAGCAGTCGCAGCCGGTCATTGCTGGCGTTGTCAAGGAAATGCAGAACAACGTCGGCCAGCTTACCAACGTGCGCTCGATCATCCTGTCGGGCGGCGGCGGCGCCCTGTATGCGCCTGCAATCCTCAGGGCCTTCCCACGTGTGAAGCTCGAAGTTATCGACTCGCCTTGCACGGCCAATGCGAAAGGCTTCCTGATCGTTGGCGAGGCTGGCCTGACCCGCGAGCGCGCGACCGCGAAAGCATGAGCGACAAGTTTGACATGAAGCTGGTCATTGACCCGGTGACCACCCCTCTCCTGCACGCGAGACTCAGTCAGGCCGGCTCCGCACGGATACGCGCGGCACTCCTCAGATCTCTCGCCGAAGCAGCGCTTCGAGGGAGCGTCGTGGCGTCCGCGCCGCCGTATCAGATCGATGCCCGCGATATCGAGCCAGCCGGAAGCGAGCGCTCTAACGTTCAGCCGACGGTGCGCGGTCAACCTGCGCCGGCGATCCGCGTTGATCAGAGGTCAGCGACCGACGCCACGCAGAGTCTTCTGGTCAACGAGAAAAGTGAGGCTTCCGCGCACGATGTCGACCAGATCGCTGATGCTTTTGGCGGCTTTTTCTGAGTGCCCGAAGCGCGGCTTGACTTCCCTACAGAGATGCGAAGATGGGTCATGGCTTCGGTGTTCACCGCGCGGGGCGCGGTGCATCGGAATCATCAACTGCCAAGGTGGATATATGCTTGAACTGATCGAAATCGTGCGTCACGGCCTGCCGCTATCTGAACTCCGCACCTGGCTCTTTTTTGCGGCGCTCGCCGCATCCGGTATGGCAGGCTGGTACAGCCTCAACGTCATCGAAGATTTTAAGAACAAGAAGGCGGAGGAGTAAATGAACGCTGTTGACCGACTGACATCGTATTACTCGAAATTCATGGCGCTGCCCTTCTTTACGCGCCGAGCGATCATCTTTGTGGCGTCGCTTGCGCTGTGGTGGTTCGCTGCGATGCTCGCGAGCATGCATGTGAATAACGACCTATGCGTTGTTCTGCTTCTCACAGGCGCGGCCGGTGCGCTGTGGTCCAGCGGACTGTGGCGTATGTGGAAAGTGTTCGCGATCATTGTGGCGGTCTGCCTGGCGATCATGCGATGACCAAGGCGCGCACAAAAAAAAACGGCACCCCAAGAATCCGGGGTGCCGTTTTTCATTACGAGGTCAATGCGACCGAGGGGCCGCGGTAACGAGGAGACGATGCGCGCAAAAATCCCAGGCATCAACAAAAGACTGATCGCGACATGCATACGCGGTATTGCCGGGAGCCGTGCGGTCAATCACGTCGAAGGCGACGGCCTCAGACTTTCCCACCCGCTGACGCCCACCTTCTACGCCGTTGGTTGCGACGATTGCAAAACCACCTACGAGAACCTGGAAGGAAGCCATTTTCTACTCCGAATGAAATTGGCCCGCGCGAGATTCCCCGATGGGGATAATCCCCATCGGGCAAGTTGAACAAGTGCGGTTGTAGCCGCGTTAAATAGAAGCCGCCTAAGCCGCGGCCACCAGCTCTGATCGAACGGCAGGCATACGCGGCGCCGCCACAGCATCCACACGATTCGCTGAACGTGCGCACCACTGATCCGCAAAGTCTGTCCCCCGGACGCGGGGACGATGGACTAGCACCGTGAAGCCTTCTGCCCGCAGGCGCTTGGCCAGCTCGAGCCCGCCTGCCACGCCCACCGACTCTCCGGTCTTCGGATTGATCTCGTCGAAGTCAACGAAGATGTGCACGACCCGAATGCCCAGCCCTTCCGGTACGACGAACTGGCGCAGCAGCCCGATATTCAGGCAATACCACATCGGGACGCCGGATTCCATGTATGCCCCGTACGCCGATTCAAGACCCTCTGCCACGCCGATTTCACCATTCACCGGTTCCATCAGCCGCACCGCACCGCCCCGGAGGGGGCTGAGTGTCATGTCATTGAGCTTCGGGTCAAGAATCTCGCCGTCATCCGAAACGATCTTTGCCTTTGAGGGCGCCGATCGTTCCAGATAGGTGCGATGCAAGGTTCCAAGCCGGCCATCCGGCAGTTCAAACCGCGCGAGGATGCCGGGCCAGCTGCCAATCACTTTCCTGTCGTGCCAGTACTCCAGCATGCCAAGCCGCAGCGCTTTCGACGGTGCAACGCCAAGCCCAGGCACCCGGGCGCCGAGGTATCGCATTGCGAGATCGCCGGTCGACACGGGCTTTGCTGCATCCCACATCGACGTAAGTCTCTTCGCAATAAACTTCGCGTCAGGCTTACGCTTCGGCTTCGGCGCGTTGGCTACATCAGCACGACGCGTCGGCCGCGGCACGTTGCCGCCGTCCAGTTCGCGCATCAGTCGATACAGCCCTATCTTGTTAAGACGCGTGATCAACTGCAGGCCGTCACCAGCTGCGGGCTTGCCGCTGTTGCATTGACGGCAGACCCAATCCCCCCGCCCACGCTTGTTATCGTAGGTAAAGCGATCGGTCCCTCCGCACATCGGGCAGGCGCATGCATTGCCGGTAAGACGGTCTGCAGGCACCCCGTAGCTCACCAGAAGCGAAATCCATTGCTCCGGGGAACGCGAGAACCCGGCCAGCGCGCGCTGAAGCCACGCGTATTGATCTGGCGTCAGCTCTTTTGCTCGTACAGTCATGAAGCACTCTCCTTGAAGTGAGTGGGTTTGGTCGGTGCCTGAGACAGGCGTGAAAACGCGTGCTCAAAAAAGCGGTCCGCGAGAGCCGACGGCTTTTTTCAGCAAACGTGATGTTGGATCAGGGAGAATCGGCGCCAGCGCTAAACGAAAGGCCATCGCTCGACACACCCTAGGGTGTGCCGGCGAAGGTGAGGTAATACGGGAAGAAGGAAAACTAGCGGTGAGCCTTTCCGGGAGGAGGCCGCATCCTTGACGACGCCGCCATCTATTTGGATATGGCCCAGAGCCACTTGTCCCACATGACTGGCTTGCCATCCTTCAGGATCGGAGTTCCGTCCGTCCGGATTGCAGGAACCTTGACCTTTCCTGTACGCCGTACAGAAACGACATCGCCCACGACACAGCGGCAGTCCGCGATCGCTTCTTTCAGGCCTTCGCCCTGCAGGGTTCGGTCACCGTCACTGGTATTGATATGCATCGCAAAGGACTTATAGAAGCGCCCCGGTTTCTTGCGATCGGGAAAGCTTTCTTCGCCCCACGAGGCTATACGGCCAACCACGTTCGACGCGTCGGCATTGTGGGCACGTCGCGGCCGCGAAGACGCGGTTGATTCGGGCTCAGACGCTTCGTCGGAACCACCAGGCGATTCACGGGCGCCGCTGTCGACCTCTTTTCCACGAGGCACATTGACAGGCGCAGGCTTGCCGTCCTGACGGATGGCGGCGGCGACCGCTTCCTTGAGCGGACAACGATGAACGGAGCGCTGCGACCAGTGCGGAATCAGATCCGGGAGGATCTTTACACCGAATTCCGTTTCTTCGGCGTGGTCGTCAAACGCTGGACTGAACTGGACAACGTGATCGCCTTCATCAACGAACAGATGAGGGATATCGCCGATTGTCACGACGGTTTCGTTCGACGCCCCTTGTCCAACAACGGTAGTGGTGACCGAACGCGCATCGGTATACGCGCGGTCTGCGGTAGACGCCGCAGGAGCAGCTTGCGGCGCAGAGGGTCCCGCGGACGGTTGACCTGATGGTTTGCCGGGGAAGACGTCCGCCATGACGCGGGCGAAGAGTGTTGCTGCTTTCGGCATGATTGCCCTCCTACAGCAGCGTGCCGAAGCACACGCGTTGAAGTTCGCGAACATCGTGCGCCAGAAGTGGCGTGCTCAGTATCGCGTCCTGCAGGATCTCCGGATCGACTCCGTTGACCTTGCAAACGTATACATATGGCAGTGCGCCGTCCCAGTAACCCATGATCCAGCCAAGGGTCGCACGGTAGTCTTCAACGTCGATCTTCCGGTTGCGTAGCCGCTCGGACAAAAGGTCCGCGCAGTCCATCAGGGACTCAGGCATGCTGTCACCGCGGCGGCTGTCGCTCGCGAGCGAGATCAACGCGTCGACCATTTTTGTGCGCACCGATTCGCTCCAGAGATGAGGATCGGGCAACGGGTCGGGCTTGGGGGATGTGATGATAACCGGCGAAGATTCGCCGAACATGTCCAGCTGCCAGGCAGCCACATGCGTTTCCATGGGATTGCTCCGGTGGTGCCGGGAAATCGCATGGCCCGTGTCCGGGAATGGATTCCCGGCAGGGTTAAGGTGCCGTCACCGAGGGCAGAAGCCCGGGTGACGGTAGGTGGTAGCAGCAGCCCGATTAACGGGTGCCGGTCTTGAACGGAAGAACGACGGCTGACTTCGCGTATTGCTTTGTCGCTGCCGGTTGCACACTGCTGTCGTTGGCGGCAGGGGTTACAGCGGCTTTCACCTCAGCTTTCGCTTCTGCCTCGGCGCGCGCAGCGAGCTTTTCTTTCTCGATGCGAGCAGCCTCAGCATCCGCTTCAGCCGCGAGGATTGCCTTGCCCTTCTTCGTCATTTCCTTGACTACCCAGTGGATAGCCAGCAAAACGAGAAAGCCCAAAACAACAAATGAGATGGTTGCGAAATAGGCGATGAAACAGAGGGCCAGCACTTTGGCTGGCGACTTGATTGCGTCTTTGAAGAACACGATTAGCATTTTTCTCTCCAGAAAAATTTCAACAGGGAATGTCCGGACCCTTGTCCGGTGGTTTCGATGCTCGATGAGCAAGGAAACACGGCGCGAAGCGCTTTCGTCTGCGCCCGCACAAGGCGCGCACGAAAGCACTGGCATTAGAAGAAATACAGAGTGGGAAACGAGGTCGCGCGCGGTCAGTTGCGGCATGTCGATGCGTCCGGAGACGCAATGGGATAGAGCAAGCTTAGCGCGCGGGACGCGACCCGACGCGAGAAATGCTCGCCAATCTCATGCAGCTTTGGAATCCGATGCTGCATGCCCTGGATTCTGGTTCACGGAGCCGGCTCAGGGTCCTTACCCGAAATGCTCGACAAACCATCTAGCTTTCTTGGATTTCACGAAGCTTGAATAACGCTTGGCTTATCCGGCGCGAAAACTTGACTTCGTAATAGGCCTGGCAGACTGAATCTCGTAAAGCCAAACGGGAGCGCACATGTCTATCTGGTTTCTTCTCTTCGCCGCTGCGGCGGCCATCTATGCCGCTAAACGTCAGAAAATGCGTTCCGTCGCCAGCGCTCATGCTGGCACGTTGCCTGCCACACGAAGTGAGCAGCGCGGTGATGAGGGCGAGGCCATCGTCCATAGCGAACTTCTGACTGCACTGCGTTGGCTATGTGGCGAAGACTTCTATCTTCATCCGGGCGCATTACTGCTCAACCATGCGCCGGGCACAGATTTCCCGACAGCCGAAGTCGATCACCTTGCCGTAACGCCGTTTGGCATTTTCGTCGTCGAGACTAAAAGCTGGACGGGTCGTATCGAACCTGGGCCGACAAGCCAGAGTGTCGTCCGCATTGGTATAGACGGCCACCGGGAAATGCGCCGCTCTCCCCTGCAGCAGAACCGCTCCAAAGTAGCTTTCCTACGGGCGATCCTCCCGGCCAACTGGCCGGTGGAAGGAATCGCCGCTTTTTCGCATCAGCAGACCGATCTGTCGGCAGCACTTCCGCTCAACCTGATGCGCGCCAGCGACCTGCGCCAATGGCTGCGCGGCCGCAAGTCGTGGCACGCGTCAAGAGGCGGCATGCCGATAAACGTGCGGCATGCAAAGCGGGCAATCCTCGCGGTGTCGGAAACGGCGGCAGACGCGATCGACCGGCACCGATCGAAACCGAGGGAAAACCCTAAAAAAATTACCGACTTTGCCTAAAGGTTCGGCAGCGATTGCCGATTAAGTTAGCACTTAAACGTTTGCTTCTTCGGCGGCTTCCCACCTTTCGCGAGGCAAAAGCTGTATGAAACTGCGCGTCTTTCGGGCGGAACGGCGGAGAAACGGCGCGTAATCTGAGATGTCTCTCCCCGTGGAAGAGTCGACAGCTCACAAAACCAGGCGTCTGACCAAGCGTCTGGCCAAATCACCACGACTAGCTGGAGTTTGTGAATGACTAAAAATCAGAAGAAGTCGCCTGCGTCAAACGAAGACGTCAGCGAACGGAACCGAATCGGTGCAGGCGCGGCGTCCCCGCGCTCAACGCCGTGCGAAGGTCGGATGGCGGGCGTCGAGCCAGAGGCTCGCGGGCATCTATCGGAGCATCTGCGCATCGGTGAGAGCCTTGCGAAGATCATGGAAAAGGCGATTGCTGTGTATACCCGGGAAAACGGTGACACGCCGGAGAACCGTAAGCTCGCTGCAGACGCCGCCTATTTGTCTCTCGCCAAGGAAATCGGTCGAAGTCCAGCCACATTGCGGCTTTACATCCGCTGTTACCGACGTTTCAGCGATCTCGGGACGACCCATACGCTCACATTGAAAGAAATGCTGACGCGTACTGGTTCGAATCCGGCCGCGATCTGAAACTCGCGAAGACCAACCGATAGATACGAGAACAATATGAGCAAGCGAAACACCACTCCGCCTGAAGCGGCAGACGACGATTTTGACCCGACCCGGCCTGAAGGCAACGACAGCAATCGGGACGATAAGGCGATTGAGCGCGACCTCCCCCTGGCCTTCGCGCACGTGCCGTCGAACCAGGAAATTGGACTGAAGGTAGCCGAGTTTTTCGGCGGCGACGAGATCCCGGAGGCATTGCGCGCCTCAATCGCGGAGGAGGCCGAGGAAGTCGCTCACTCCACCCGGAAGATCCTTCTGGAACACATGCGCATTGGTGGCTCGTTCTATCACATTCGCACGCGCATTGAAGGGCACTTTGTCAGTACATTCGGCGACACGACGCCAGTCCGCCGCCGCGCAGCCGAGCTGGTGTACAACTTCATCGAAGGGACATTTCACAAGAAGCGGGATTCGGTTCGACTCTACATCCGCTGCTACGAGCGCTTCAGCACGAACAGCGGCGCCGTGGAAATGCTGTCCATCAGCGATATGCAGCTGCTGGTGAACAAGAGCGATGAAGTCGTGGAAATGGTGCTGGACGCCAAGCGGGAGAAGCCGGACCTGAGCAAGCGCGACATCAAAAAAATCATCGACGAGTATGAAGACCGTCTCGCTGAGAAGGAAAGTGCGCTTTCCACAGTGATGAGTCAGCTCCATGAGACCTACGGCCAACTCTCAGATGCGACGAGCGACAACGAGCGGCTCGCCGCGGAAGCCGATCGTCTGAATCGCGAAGTCAAGGACGACCGGGAAAAGCTAAAGAAGACGCTGGTCGACCTGGCCGAGGCGGAACGCGCTACCAGCGGTTTGCAGAACACCATTGCGAACCTCGAACGGGAACGTGATGCGATGCATCGTGAACTCAAGGAGGCCCACGAGAAGGTTACGATCAAGGAAGTCGAAGTTGAGGTCACGCCCGAACACCTGCGTAATCTGGAAGCGGCCGCGCAAAGCCGGCTCAATGAGCTCAGCAGGCTTAACGCTGAATGCGACGATGCGAAAAAGCGTCTCGAGGAACTGACCGCCCTGAGGACCAGGCAGGAAGCAGAACTCGAGCAGAAGGTAGCCGTCGAAAAGCGTGTGGCCGGGCTTGTCGAGCACTTTGGATCGTTCATCCAGGAATTTCATAGCGTGCAGCTTCTGGTTACAGCGGATGGCACGCTCAGCCGGTTCAAGGGCCTGTTGACGGGTCTGGCCGACCTCACGGGCAAGTTCCATGGAGAGTTGCAAGCCGCAGTACGGGCAGCCTGACGCCACAAACAAGTTGTTGAGAGATAAGGAAAGAAGCAGTGAACAATAAAGATAGTTATCGGGCGATCGACCGGTTGTACGTGCCGGAGTGGCTCACGGATCAGATTCAGGTGGCAAACTTCAATCTTGTCGACCACATGAAGTGGCTCCTCAAGCAGGACGGCCGCTTCAACGAAGTTTTCAACGTCGAGCGCAAGGAGATCGAGCAGCTCCAGCTCAATCAGTCCTCGCTTCGCAATCTCCTTCGCGCCCCGTTCCTGATGGTCGAGCCGACCTTGCAGACCGTCGAGGACTGGCGGTGCTTCGTCGACAATACGGCGACGACCGTGGCCGTCGACGTGCTTCGCCGCAAGACCCCCCCGCTCGACTCGCTGACAGCCTATGCAGTGAATCAGCAGAACTCGGTCTTTGTCTCGCTCGTTACCCAGGTGCTCAACATGAGCGTCATGAGCGCGCCGCTACTCGGCACCTCGACTGACGTCGCGAAGTATTTGCTGTCAGTTCCCACGCACAAGCTTAGCGTTGCGCTTGGCCGGATGAAGGAACTCCCGCTATTTCGCTGGCGGTTCAACAGCCCAACGTTCTGGTGGGAATTTCGCGGCAGCACCCTGACCGATGAAATGATCGCTCACCAGATCATGCTTACCTCGCCATCGCGTATCGGCGACCTACCTTACACCGCCCAATGGGGCGAATTGCGACTGGGCCGGCTGAAGAATGAGGCATTTGCGAGTGCCATGATGTTTTATGGTTTGCGCGCGTCCACCGCAACCAATCTGTTCGGTCTGAACCAGCATCAGATGAGAACGCGGTATCAGGAGATCCACGGAAAAAGTTCGCCGATGGGCAACACGGCGACCTCGCTGACGTGGTTTGTAGAGACCCACGTCCATCGGCTTCATGCAACCGTCTATACCTGGCTCTATCGCTCGGCTACAGCGATGGGTGCCAATCCTGCGGAGGCGCTATTAGCGACTAACGACGTGTATGACAGGCTCTTCGGCGGCAACCGGCTCATCAATCCTGACCGGGGATGGAACCTGATCCGGTCGATGGCTGCGGACGCCCGTCTGACCGTCGCTCCATGCCGGACGTGCAGCACACACTACGTTGTGTCGAACAACGACGCGAAGATTGAAATGCACAGCCGGTTCACCTGCCCGGCCTGCAACCAGCAACTCGGAGCAAGGAAGCGCGCGGCGCGGAGGTCGAGCAGTGAGAGCTGATCCGGAACGACCCCTTCCGGAACTGCCCGCTGGACTCGTGATCTTCGACCGTGACGGTCGTGCCCAGTTTGGCTGGCAAAACCCGGAAACAGGTGCGTACTACGCAGAGGCGGACGGAAGCATCATTGCTGACGCGGTTGGCGCGGTGGCCTGGCATGCCGGCCGCATGCATTAGCGAGGCGCTCGGATGGAAGACTTTGCATATCTGGCCAAGGAGAGCAACGCAGCGTGGCTCGATGGTCGCGGCGATGGTCGCTTTGAGCAATACGAGAAGTTCTATCAGAGCGAACGTGAAGCGGATGCGGCAGGCTTCGATCTGGAGAGGGTCAACGAGGGTTACGGCAATTTTGCAGGCGACAAGCCATCATCGCTCCTCTCGCTCCTCAGTGCGCCATGGGTCGGGCGTGTTGCCATTTCGCTTTTCGCTCTCTACATGGGCACGCGAATCGTTCCTCAACTGGCAAAGATCGGGCCTGCCGTAACCGGCATCGTCCTAGTCGTTGCCTTCGTCGGTTTGCGCGTTTTCCACCGGCGCCGCAAGCGTCGCTGAAAGCCAGCGACCGGGCGGGGTTTTTATCGCTTAGGCGCGTAGGGCTAAACCCCGGCCGGAATTTTCCGTTAACCCATAGAATGACGGCCGAAATTCGACATTGGAACTGACGCGGGCCGCAGTGGGTTCGCAACCAGCGGCAACTTGACTTTCGTTGCCGCTCTATAAGATGAAATCAAGGTCGCGCAAGGGCACGGCCACATCAAAATCGAGGACCAGAACAATGAAACACAAGAATATTTCAGCGTTGACCGCTGTTTCGTTCGCTGCTGCGGTGGCTCTGTCAGCATGTGGCGGCGGGGGTGGCGGAGGCAATAGCTCAGGAGCGGCGGCGCCGGCGAGCGGTGCCAGCAATCCCACGACGTCGACGCCGACTAATTTGACATCGCCGCAATATGCAGCGACGAGCGCGCAATTGGCTGCGTTCAATCTGCTTAACCAGCAACGCCAGCAATGCGGCTTTCCGGCACTTCAGGAAAACGACGCGCTCGACAAGGCCGCGCAAGCGCATGCTCAATACTCTGCGACGAACAACGTGGTCTCGGACAATGAGGTCGCCAGCAATGCCGGCTTTACCGGCGTCACCTATGCCGACCGGGCGGTGCATTTCGGTTATCCCCAAGACGTCTATTCGGGCGGAGTGACCGGCGGCTTCTATACCAACGCGAAGTGGACTGAGCAGCAGTATGGCGAACAGGTCATCTGGGGATACCTAGCTGGCGTTTATCACATTGCAATTGCGGCGTGGCCCGTAACGGGCGTCGGTATCGGTCACGTCGAGACGGCATTTAACGGCTTTCCGCAGGTTTGGTCGTCGTTGTCAATTGGCGATCTGAAGCCAATGACCGCAAACGCGCCATTGACCTTCCCTTGTCAGGGTACTTCGGGAGTGGCTTACAAGACTGGCGCCGAGACGCCAACGCCTCCCAACGTATCGGGCACGTGGGGCACTCCGATCGCAGTCACCGGCAATCCGAGCGACACAGTCATACTGACGTCCGGCACTCTGACGGACACAGCGGGTAACGTGGTGACCTTGCAACTGCTGTATTCGTCGAACGATCCCAACAAGCTGTTGCCGGCGTTTGAAGGTGTCGCTTATTCAGCGACGCCGCTGAGCCCTAACATGCCATACACCGCCGCTATCAGCGGGACGATAAATGGCAAGGCGTTCTCGCGCACCTTTACATTTACAACGGGAAACATCGTCGCCTGAACCACGTCGTTTGGTTCAAAAAAAAGCGCCCCGCCGGGCGCTTTTTTTTCAGTTCACAGTCGAATCAGCCGCCGTCAGAGCTTAAGTCCTCTAAGTAGTCGTAGCCGGTAAGATTGGCAGTGCCACTTTGAAACCAGCACACACCGATGCCGTTGCCACCGGTGGCACCGCCTGCGGACGGGTTACCGAGGTCACGAACATAGTAAAAATCCCCCGGACCTTGGCCGCCTCGCATGCTGCCTCCCATGCCAGCGAACATTTCAGGCGGATATACCTGGCCTCCTCCGAGTGTGTATGGCCCCTGCAAAGCCCCCCAGACGCCGCGATACGTGCCATTCGTCCCATTAAACCCGGCCCGCGCCATCTCCGCTGCAATTGCGCTTTCGCAGATCGACGCTAGGTTACCTGGAGGTTGTGTCGGCGGCGGCGGGGGCGCTTTCGGCTGGCAAATCAGCCCTGTCCAACTTGAGCCGTTCCAAGTGGGACTTACCAACTGATCGGTGCCCGCAGGGCAGCCGGGCGGCGCTTGATAGTTGCATTGTGGCGCGGAGTACTGAGACCCGATCCATTGCGCCGGCGCGGCCGTCGTCCATCCGGGCTGATTAGGACACGGTGGCGGCGTCTGCCATGCCGTCGTCAGATGCCCGACGCACGTGGAGTCCTGGTTGCTCACGGAGCACCGAACGGGCCCTGCCATTGTTGCGCTGCTAGCCGTCACCATCCCCGTAAGCACGGCTATCCGCATAAAAATCCTGGCGAAGCTCATTTCTCATCCTCTTCAATATGTACAGAAGCTCGTCGCGACAGCAGTTCCGGATATGACGTTTCCGCTGCCATCCGTGATATAGACCGTCCATGGCCCGCTTCCGACCGTTGGGTAGTTGATGACCGCAGTCGGGTCCGTGTACATGCTCTGGCCCGACACCACCAGTAGCGGTGTGCCGCCCGCGGGACAGTTCGGATTCGGCACGAACGTGCCGCCGCCGCTCGGTATGTTTGTGTAGCCGTACCAGAGCTTGGGACCCCCCATCGGCATCCACTGCAGAACACCTGACACGCTCTGACACGACAGCATCAGGCCGGAGTTGTCGCTCGCGCCCGTTATTTGGCTGATCTTCGGGCACGCTACTCGCGGCCAGCCGATGTTGCCCGTCGAGACGGTTGTGCCAGCGGAAACCGCGCCGCTTGCAGCCACTGCGCCAGTTGCCCCGATGTTCGCCGCGCTGACCGTACCTTCGGCATCGAGGTTATGCACGTTATGAAGGCTGACGTGATTGACGTTCTGGTCACCGGTCCACGTCAGCGCGCCATCTCGCCGGATGTAGACCGAGTTTCCATCCGACGTCGGGCCGTTCGTAGCGAGGACCACAGCAGCCGGATTGCCCGACAGTGGGTTGGTCGCATTCCACGCACCGTTGATGCCCGTAACGGTTCCGGAGTTCTGTGTCTTCGAGAAGCCAAACGCATTACCGCCAGCCTGCGCGATTATCGAAGCGCCGATCACGTCCGGATTGCCGCCACGCGTCACCGGCTTTGACGGGTACAGCACGTAGGTGACATGGCAGTCCCCCGCGCTCACCGAACACGTCGATGGTCCGACGCTCATGCTGATGACGTACGCCCCGCCCCAGAACGGACCATTCGCGTGCGGTTGCCGCAGGTTGCCCTGCGTGAACAGATCGTT
Source organism: Paraburkholderia kirstenboschensis (assembly GCF_904848585.1). Classification (GTDB taxonomy): domain Bacteria; phylum Pseudomonadota; class Gammaproteobacteria; order Burkholderiales; family Burkholderiaceae; genus Paraburkholderia; species Paraburkholderia kirstenboschensis. The sequence continues at coordinate 24,361 of NZ_CAJHCR010000017.1, read as the reverse complement.
GAGCGTGGGCAGATCCGTTGCAGGCACCACAGCAACCGGCCCGTTCTGGGTAAGCGTCGCGTAGCTTTTGGTTACCCAGTTACCGAGCGCCGCATTGATGACCGCCTCGTTCTGCCCTTCGGCCGTCAGCACCTGGTTGCGCCGCTTCGCTGCATCCTCCTTGATCCCGACAACCGTCATCAATGCCGCAGCGACCAGCACAACCATCATCTCAACGATGCTGAACATACCCGGCGCCCTTAGTTATTGTGAGTGGCGTACATGCCGATGCTGGCTGTCGCACCGGCCGAAGCGCATGCCGTACCTGCCGTCGCACCGCCGAACGGCGTGTTCGGGTCATACACAGTTGTCCCGTTGACGGTCACCTTCGCATAAGCGCCAGCGACGGCACCGATCGACAGCGAACACACCGTACTGGGCACCGGATAGGTCACGATCATGGCGTCGTCCGTCGACGCGATCGTTCCTGGCACCGCAGTCACTGCACCGCCGAAAATTCCCGTCAGCGCCCCGGTTGATGTGTTCACGCGGGAATTCGCCGAGTCAAACGCATGGTTCTTCGCAAGCGTCTGCTGCGTCTCGCTTGAAAAATCGACGTCGCTTGAGGTCGCGTCCTGAATGCCACTGCGAAAAAGCTGCGCTTCGCTCTTGAACTGATGCGCGTGGATACGATCCATCACGAACGAACGCCCCTGATAGACGACAAGCGCAAGCAGCGCCGCGCCAGCCATCACGGCTGCTCCCTCGATCAGCGACAGTTCGCCCGACTGCCGGCGGCGGCGGCCCATCCTGGTCAGTGACGATTTGCGCTCAGCTGAGGCCGATGAGATTGCCGCGGTAGAAGCGCTTGTCTTTGGCATCGTGTTGTTCATGTTCATTTATTCCTCAGTAATTGGCGCCAGCCGACGATGACGAATCGAAACTGACTGCACCGGTCGCAACGTACGACCCGATGCCGAAAACGAAAAAGAGTGAGACTGCAAAGCCGAGCAGCACGTAGTGCGTGATGCGGGCGTTGCGGCGGACCGTCGCGACTACGCGATCCAGTGAGTTGCGACCGAGCGACTTGATCGCCTGCACGAACTGGTCACGACCGGCCGCGTCCGCGATCGTGTCCATCACCGTTTCAGAAAAGATGCCAGTGTCGAGCGCACGCATCGTCTCGTCCGGACGCTGGGTGAGCTTGCGGCCCATCCGGTTCAGGTGCCATTTGAGCCACGGATCTGCCGTCTTCGTCAGCCGGTTGAGCGACGCGCGCAAGGTCAGGTTCGAGTCGAAGAGGCCTGCCAGCGAAACAATCAGCAAAGCGGCGCGGAGGTCGCGCCGGTTGCGCCACATCAGCGGCATCGAATCGACCTTGTTTCTCAGGTGCCCGGTCCAACGCTTGAGCGTATGAAAATATCCGAAGACCATTCCGCCGACGATCGAGCCGCTCAGCCACCAGTAGTGATACGCAAAGCTGTCGAACGCATAAAGCGTCTGCGCAAACGGTGACCATTCCGAGACCGGCTTCGTATCCGCGACGGCCGGAAAGATCCTGCCGCCGAACAGCATCGCGTAAAGGTACATGTAGACGATGAGCAGCGCCGGGTAAGCCATCTGCAGCGATGTGGTCGTGGCCAGTACCGCTTTCGCGTTCGCCGCCATCTCCGCAAGCTCGAGGCCGCGGATCGCCGCATCCTGTTGCGTCGATGCACCCGCGATTTCCAGCAGCGCATATTCGTCGGTCGGGATGTACGGCCTGATTGCGTTCGCGAAGTTGTCCCCCGCCACCATCCGTTTGGCGATAGCCTGAAAGACCGGCCACGCCAGTCCTTTGCGATTGCGGTGGCGCTTCTCAAGCGTCGTCAGCCGCTCAAGCAGCGTCTCCCGATTGCGCAGGCCTTTCGCGGCCACATCGAGCCGCGTTTCGCGGTAGAAGCCCTCGCGCAATTTGCTGAAACGCCAGATCGCCACGCGCATGCGTTCTTTCTGCGGCAGCATCATGAAGACCGTGTAGACGAGTCCCTTGATCACGACGGCATCCTCCCGTCACGGTCTGCGAAAACCTTGTACTCGTCGAAAGAGCGCATCGTGGTATCGATGAAGCGCGGGTCGATGATCCCCTGCGACGCCTTGTAAAGGGCGTGCTCGTAGATCGTTTTTCCCGTCATGTCGTCATCGTCGAAACCAGACACGCGTGTCGAACGCCAGACCTTCTCCGCGTTGCGCCAGTCGCGTACCGCCACGAAGTCCAGGAATTCCAGCGTCGGCCGGAAGATCTCCATCGCCAGCGTCTGCCCCTTGGTGCCGGCAGCTACTTTGCCTGCGCGGGTGAAGAGGCCCTTCAGGCGACAGTGCTCGCAACCAGCTTCGTCGCGGCATGCCATCGTCGACGTGTCGAGCCCGAACTTCTTCTCGAGCGTGTCGACCTGCGTTGCGCTCAGCACGTCACGCGCGGGAACCTTGCAATGCGGGCACAGCAGCGGAATGAGCTTCTGGTTGGCGACTGCGTTGACGAACTTCTCCGACGACATTTCGTCCATCGGCAACTGCAGACGGCCGCCTGCGAGCCGCATGAATGCGCCGATGGCACTGTCCGCGTGCAGGGTGGTTCTGACCGGGTGACCGGTCAGTGCCAGCTCCGCGACGAGAGCCGCCATCACGCGGTCGCGGATCTCATTTACGGTCAGGTCATCCGGGTCCATCCGCATCAGCGTGCGAATGACCTCGGCCCCTTTGCGACTCGCGTCCTCGTCCGACTCGTCCGGCCGGCGCGGAATCGAAATTTCCGACAGCCACGGATGCGGGTACTCCGACGGTTCGCTCACGACATACTGCTTGCGCAGGTCGCGCGACGACAGCATGTAGGAAAGCGCGCGCAGCAGTGTCGATTTTGCTGAGCCGGTTTCACCGGTGAAGATCGATACCCCGCCACTTACATTGCATAACGAGTCGAGGATCTTCAACTGGCTGCGTGTGAGACCCATCTGGTCCGGCATCAGCAGTTTGAGATTCCGGAAGTTGCCGTCGAGCAGGCGCAGGGCGACGTCGAAACCGCCAACGAGCGGCGAGCTTTGCCAGCGGATGTTGAGAATGTCCGTGTGCACAACGAGCGGGATCATGGCCGACTGCGGCGCGCTCGGCTGGAATGTCTCGCCCGAATTCGTGTTTCGTGCAACGAGATCCTGATAGGACGCAGACAGGGCACGGCGCACCAGCGACTTGGACAGTTTGCGATAGGTGTAAAGGTCGCCGTTCACGCGGAAACGCACTTCGACGTCGTCGTTAAAGTCGCGGTACTCGTAGTGGATGTCGCCGGCACCATATTCATGTGCGGCCTCCGCCACATCACGGAACGTGCCAATCGCGCGCGACGTTTCCGGGACGATGGCCGCGGAGCGATTGCGCTCGCGCCCGTAGATCGCGGAGATGACTGTCTCGACCGCGATCATCTCTTCATGCATCTTGATATCGGCGCGCTCGAGATCCTTCAGGTACGTCGGATAGAGCGCCGACTCGTGGAACGCCTGGGTCGTCACGACGATCGCCATGCCCGCCTGCACTTCGACTGCCACGAACTCGCGGCGAGCCCCATCAGTGATGCGCAACGTTGCATCGGCGCCGCGTTCGCTCAGGATGCGCTTGAATGCGAGCGCTTCGGCCGACGGCAGTTGCGGCAGTCCAACCGGGATCAATTCCGGTTCCTGCTGCACTATCGGCTCGGCATGCGCATGAATTTCGTGCACCCCGTCTGCCAGCGGTGAGGATGTATTGCCATCATCCAGCTCGGGCAACTCCGGCTTCGCGCGCAGGTCAGCCTCCGGATAAGCTGGACGACGCGCATCCCCGGCGGCGACTTCAACCGTTGCCTCTGTGTCGTTGGTCGACGTTGCGGGCGCAGCGTCAGCAGCCGTAGCAGCGACTCTCGTGTTGCCGTCATGTAGTGGCCGCTCGTCTGCCCTCGCCGACGGTTCGTTCATGTGCTGGTCGAACGGCCGGGCGTCCGGTGAATGCAGAAATTCCGGATTGCCGTCCTCGTGCGCGTCGACGTCACTGACGTCGGCCATCCGCAGGCGCATACCGAGCGTCATCGGTTGCCCCGGCTGTACTTCAACCGGTTCGGCCTTCACCTTCGTGCTTTTCTTGCTGAAGCGCGGCTCACGATCAGCGGCATCCACCTTGTCCGACCCGGCAATGGGCATGGACGACGCTGAGTCCTCCGAGAAACCCGCCCGAAACGCGCGCAGGCGCCCGAAGATGCCGCCAGTCGACGGCTCGTTCTTCTCGATTCCAGAAAACATACTCATGACTCAGCGTCCCTTGTTAGCGAGCAATAGCGGAAAGAGGAATGTTCGGAGGCAGCGGGCCCGACAGATCAGGCAAACCTCGAACCGCCAGCCCGCCCGCTCCGGATTGCTGGACGTCCTGCGCGGGGGTGCCGCCACTGATGGTCTCGGTCCAGGTGCGCGCCCCCTTGCCCGTCCCGTCAGCCACGGTCACCACGAAGCCGTCGACGCGCTTCACTGTCCAACCGTTAAGAAGCCTGGCGCCGACGTGTGCGGGATACGACGCATTGCGATACTCATAGAGCACGGACTGCCCGCTCACGTCGCTGAAGGCGCCAACGAACCGCACAGGTTCCGCGCGCGAACGAACGGGCGCAGGCTTGCTATTCGCGGGAGGTGCAGGAGCAGTGGCGGGCGCCGCGGCCGGAGCAGCACCATTCAGAGCCACACCACCGGGCAGCGCGTTCCCGTTGCCCGCCAGTTGCCGCGCGATGGACGAACGCGCGATCCGGTCCACATCCTCGATGGAAAGGCGGGACTCTGACGGCACAGTTGCCGACGCAGGCGCAGCGGTCACAGGCGTGACGGTTGCGGTCTGTGACGCTGTGGACTGTGAGACTGCGGCCTGCGAGGCCACGCGCGTATGGGCAGCTGCATCGGCACCCGGCGATTCCGCGCTCAGATCGAGATCTGCCGACGGCATATTTGAGCTGACCGCCTGTGGATGCGTCGCCTTCATCTTTGGCTGGGCATTGACGGCGACCGAAGCAACCATCAAGGCGCACGCGAGCGCCGGCAGGACTTTAGTTGAGAACATAGTATTTGCCCCTGGCTGTGAAATGGATACCGTTCTGGATGACCGCCTCGCCGCTTTGCGACCTGTTCGCGCCGGCCTCTCCGAGCTTCAGCTCAACGGCCATCGTGTCCAGCGTCATGTTCGACGGCAGCCTCGCCAGCAACGGCGATTGCCATCGGTATCCGCTGATGGTCCATTCGCCCACGCGGATCATCTGCGCCGGGCGGGAGTCGTTGGCGCCCATCGGAGCCGCGAGGAGTGGCTTCGGAGGCTCGAGGTGCACCGAGTAGCCGTAACTGTCGAGTTCGAACGGCTTTGCGGAAAGCCTCTGTGGCGGTGTCTGCAAGGCGTCGATCAGCCCCTGCTCCGTGGGCCAGGCGCTCTGGTCTTTCGCAGCGACGAACGCGACTGCGGGAACCTGAGGACCGCGCGCCCCGGCATGCAGTCCGTCCGCATCGAAATGCAGCGGGCGCATCGACTCCGGAGCGGTCTGTCGAAGATCGTCGAAGCTGCCGCCGTAGCGGCGCAGCGTCAGTGCGCAATAGCCCTCCGTGCCGCACACCGCCTTCTCAAACACAAAGCCTGCAACGACCGTCTCACTGTTGCCGAGCGTCGCAAGCAGCGCAGGCGCGAGCAGATTCGCGCGCGGCATCTTTGCCGCGAACGTCTGACGCACCTGCGAGGCATACTTCTCCTCGAACGACGGTTCGCGCGGCGCCGGTGGCGGCGGCGGATTGAGAATGTCGACCAGTTCGATGCCGCCAAAAATCACTGCGGCACCAATCACCACGATGGACACAATGGAAGGAACGCTGGCGGGCACCTTGCCAATGCGCGCGCTTCTGCGCGCATCAAGCAGCGCGGCCGCACCGAAGCTCTCGTCGACGTCTCCCACGGCCGGCCCGGAGCCCAGTGTCGTGAGCGGCAGGTTCAGCTTCAGACATTCCTGCTCGATGGCAAGCTTCCTCTCGTGGGCCTGCGGTACCGTGAGCACCTCATCGCTGCGCACGACCCCGCGTACCACGAACACGACGTGCACGCGCTGCTCGTCCTGCAGCAGGACAGCCACGGCCGCCTTGCCCTTCACGCGGTCATGCTGTGCAATGCGCGCGGCGCCCGAGTAAAGTTTGGCGCCCTTGAGCTCGGCCATCTCCGGCGCGCAGAAGCCACCGATGACGTCCTTGCCGTTCCTGTATTCGACGTAATGGGTCGCGCCAAAGTCATCGGCATAGCGACGGCGATCCGCCCGCATCTGCCGCGACGGATACGCGCGCCACTCGAGCCCGAAGACAAGACGCGCGTTCTTTTCGCGCGGCAGTGGATCCGTGATGTGCATGAGCCCGCTCACATCGACGGGACGACCGAAGCCGTCAGCATGATCACCTGGAACGTCTTCACCTTGTTCCACAGACCCGTGATACCGGCGATGCCCCCATTCGTCGTGCTGTCGGCGTGATCGGTCATCTCGCCGTACAGTACGACCGTCTGGCCATCGGCCAGCGCGACGATCTGATCGTCCTTGCTGCCAACGGTGTGCGCAAGCTGGATGGTCTGCTGCGTCTGGCCAGAGCCGACCGACTTCTCGGTGAACGGACCGTTCAGCTTGGAACTGTCGCTCCAGTACGCGAGCACGATCTGGTTGTGATCGTTCACCGACGGGAGGATGTTGACGAAATCGCCGGTCGTCACGGTGCCCGGGTTCAGGCCGGGAACGCCGCCCGACGTCGCCGTCAGGCTGCCAGCGGACGACGTCGTCGATCGCAGATAGTCGTCGCTCTGGAACGAAGCGATGGACACTGGCAGGCCATTAAGCGTGAGCTTGGTCTGCGTGTTGTCCTGCACCGTGCGCCCGTACTGGTTCAGTGCGTTGATGACCGCATTGGTGCCGGAGAACGGCGCGTTCGGGCGCAACACGGACATGCCGAGCGTGCCACCACCAGACGACAGCGACGTGGGCGACGTAAAACTGATCGCGTACTTGGCGAGGCCGCCCTCAATTGCGTTGAACACGACATCGGCATTGGCGCCTGCCTGGCTGCCGCGGTTCAGTGCAATCTGCAGGGTACGCACGCGGATCGCGACCTGACGCGTCGATACCGCGTTTTCCTGCGCGAGCAGCTTGCCCATCGCATCTGCGGCCTCGCGCGTGTCGTGGACCATGACGAGACGGCTTTGCGGATTGACATTGACGCTGCCCATGGGCGAGCGCAGCTTGTTCAGCGCGTCCGTGATCGACTGGATCTGATCGAACTGACCCTGACGGCCCGTCGAGGTCTGCGCCGAGAAAGAACCCGTGTCACCGCTTCCTCCACCACCGCTGCCATTCGCCTGATTGCCCGTGGACGTGTCCATACCCTTGGACATGGTGGACTTGATGGAGACCTTGCCCGGAATCGCGGCGATCTGGTACATGCGGGTCACAAACCGCGTGATATTGATGGTCGAGCCATCGAACGACCAGTCGAGCCCGAGGTCCTGCGTCATGCGGGTCAGGTACTCGCCCGCCGGGCCGTCAAACACCTGCGCATAGTGGGGCTTCTCATAGTTGCTCGCGCCGTTGCCGCCCGGTGCGGACGACGACTTGCCACCCGACGATGCGCCCTCGCGCGGCACGAGCGAACTCCGCGGCACGAAGACGTCAGGGCTCAGATGAACGGCATAGCCTGTCGCGCCAGAGACCAGGTTAGCGATCTGGTTGATGTCGAGGTTCGCCGGCATCGTGATGCGCTTTTCGCGAAACGTCGCCGGCAGTGTCGCTTCATACGCGACCGGCACGAGGCGATCGCCGAGGAACGCCGTGGGCACATCTTCAACGAGCGCCATCGAGCCGGGCAGATTATTCATGGCAGCGCTCGCCGTGCTGTTTGCAGAGTCGTAGGCCGAATTGACATCGCCTTGCGTGACGGCGCAGCCGGCGATGACCAGCGAGCAAGCAGCCGCAATGGCAGTCCTCAAGATGAAAGCGTGGCGCATCGGTTACTCCTGACAGTTGGCCGCGCGAGCCACGACGCGGATTACGTTGTTCGAAGGATGACGGCAGATGCGTGTCGGCACCCGCATGTGGTTGGTCGCTTTCATGACCTGAACAAGGACCGACGTGAAGTCGCCCGTGAACGTCGCGTTGAACTCAAGCGGCAGGTCATCGTCGACCTTCCACGCGAGTTGCCATCCTTGCGTCTGTAGCCATCGGTCGAGGGCGTTGCGCAGGTTGCGGTCGGAAGGCGACACAGAAAACGTCAGCGCACCGCTCGAAGCCGCTGTGGCCGTTGGCAAAACGACCGGCGCCACGGCCACCGCCGCCGGCGAGGCAGTGACGGGCGAGGTCGAAGCGCCCGCGGCTACAACAGGTGGCTCACCGGACGTGGTGGCAGGCGGAATACTGGACAGGACCTGCCAGCCGTCGCCAGCGGGCGCGCCGACGCGCGACGGGTTCGGGTCGTTCGCGGCATTCGTCCATGCGGGCCCGGCCAGCAACAGCATTGCTGCAAGAACGCGCGCGATCACGCGCACCCGATCATTACGTTCGATGGTCACATTCATTGTTGTTGCCCCAGCCGCTGCAGGCGGCGATAAATGGCGTTCGCGTAAATCAACTGCTTCTGCGTCGAGACCGCGTTATAGGCACCGACGGCCTTCCATGTCGGGCCGAACTGCCGGACGTTCGATGCAAGAATCCACGTGCCGACATAGCCGTTCACGCACGCGTTAAAGAGGTCCTGACGACGGATTCCATACCGCGCGAGTCGCGGCAGCCACGATGAATTGATCTGCATCAGGCCAATGTCTTCAGTACCGTTGCTGTTCACGTTCACTGCGTTCGCACGCATCCCCGATTCGTGCTGTGCAATCGCATGGACAAGCTGCGTACTCACGTGCTGGTACGCGGCAGCGTCATCGAGGCAGTCGGCGTGCGCGAGCGGCCCGTACAGTGCAGGGACCGCAGCGACGAGAACAGGAATCACGCACCTCATGATTTCGCCGCTCCGGATGCAGCCGACGCCGTTGTTGGTGTGCCCGCTGGGGGCCGTTCGAAATACTTCACGTCGTGACGGCGTGTGACATTGACGGTGGTGCCATCGGCCGTCACGATGAACTGGTCGGCAGTGCCGTTGAACATGTAGTAGCGGCCCTTCTGCTCACCCGAACCGAGGTGTTTGACGTCACTCACATGGACCTGCACGACCGAGTCGGCGAACTTGAAGAATGTCTGGCCGTCGCGGTCGAAAACCGCCTCGAGATGCGCTGCGCTCGCCGCGTCAAAGTCGTACACCGTGCCCGCTGACCGGCCCACCTCGACCACTCGCTTACCGTCGGAAACGAGCATGCGTTCGGCGCGCTCGACCGTCACGACAGGAGCACCGTCGTCCCATTTCGGATGCAGCGACCGACCTTCCGGCGTCCTGAACGTCAGTTCGGTTGCAGGCTTTGCCGCGAACCGGATCTGCGTGTGCGTGTCGTCGCCGTCGCGGATAGCCTGTGCGCCGAAGTATTGGGCGAGCATTGAAGGTTGTGGCGGAGCTACGACTGATCCGCTGGCCGCGTCTTCCTTCGTTGCGCCCGTTTGCGCCATCGCATCTGCTGGCGGTTTCTGGCCTGCCGCATAATTCAGCGCGCCGGACTTCGGCGCGTCACGATGCAGCCTCACGTGCCGTGACGTGAAATCGACGTCGGCGTAAAGGCCGCATTGCGCCACCAGGCGGTCGAGCGCCTGCATCCAGTTCTCGCCCACGCGCGTGGAGAAGCTGCTGCTGTCAGTAAGATCCACATCTTTTTGCGCAGCTCCGGTCCAGCCTTGCGGCACCAACGCCTTGACGATCGCGGCCACCGGCATCGAGCCTTTGAGTGCACGCACCGGCTCCAGCGACCCGTGGGAGCCGATCAGCACAAGTCGATTCGTGAAGCCGTCGAAGGCTGCTGGCTGATCATCGCGCAACGAAGCGAGCGGCCCGCGTGCGCCGGCACCGATAAAGGCGTTGGCTTTCGTCCAGCGCGCACTGGCCGAGCGACCGGCCACCGTGTAGGTGATCGTTTCGGGCGTACCGTCAACGACGACATACGGGCCTTCCTGATGACCACCCGCCGCTGTGATGACCTGGCCCGCGCGCGGCTGGATATACGTCTTTGCGCCGTCGTTGAAAATGAGCGCGGGGCGCTCTGCAATGCCCCCGGCGATCTCGTAATCGAAGTCGAACGGATCGGTGTTCGCAGCGTGCGACGTCACAACCACGGACAGCGTGGCGCAGGCGAAGGCCGTGCGGAAAATGGTGTGCTTCATAATCCGGCCTGAATCTGGTTGAGGTGTTTCGCAAAGCGCGCGAGATACGCCTGGCCCGGAACCGGATTGGCGCTGTGGTAGTAGGCGATCGCCTTGGCAACCGAATGCGTCTTGCTATAGTTTTCGTTGAGAATTTCTTCTGCGACGCGAATACTTGTCGCCGGCGCCAGCGCGTCCCACGGCGAAGCAAAACGGCGGGCGTGATACGCCCAATTTATTTGCATAATGCCGACGTCAAAATCGCTGCGACCGTGCGCAATCAGCGACTGCACGACGCGATAGGCGTCTTCGCGTGTCTTGAAGAAGAAACCCCGCCCCGCAATGTTCAGGGTCCAGGGCCAGGCGCGACCGTTAAGCCCTGATTCGTTCAGTGCAATACCCGCGAGCACCTTGGGGTCGACACTGTTATGCATCAGTTCAAACGGGGTTGCTGCGCTTGCGCATGCCCAGCCACCGCGGCCCTCGGTCATTGCCGCCTGCGCGTCGTCGTCAAACACGACAGGCTGCAACCAGCCCTTGCTGACCAGCAACTGCTCAAGCGAAACGTCGTGTGCGTCGACGGTCACCGTGATGCCTGCGTCGGGGTTACTCGCGACTTGCTGGCCGAGGAGCGGCGTTGCCCAGGTCTCGAACGCTTTCAGGCCGCACCAGAAAACCGGCTTTCCGTCCAGAGTGGCGAGCGAACGGGCATTGCCCTGCGCGAGAACGATGTTCGTCGGGCTGATCACTTCCGCAATCGTAGCGGCGCGTGCAAGGTGAAAATGCGCTGCAAGCGCGGCCACCAGCAGGCCCATCATCCAGCGGTTTGCCATCCAGTTATTCATCGCGATACGGCTCCAGCACGATGTCGCGATTGACCTTCAGCATGAAACGACGCCGGCCCGGATCCGAGGTGATCGTCGGCGGGATGTTCTTGTAGCGCTCGAGAATCGACTGTGCGGTTTGTGCGGCGACCTGTCCGCCCGTGCTGCTTACCTGGGTGACGCCGAGCGGACTGGAAGTCGTCGCGGCGTCGCTGTTGTCGTATTTGCGCAGCAGGATCGCGACGAGGAACGAGGTACCGAAAATCTTGAAGAAGTGGTTGTTAACGTCACCCGAAAAGCCCGCAGCGCCGTCACCGTCCGCGCCCTGTGCGCCAAAGAGCGGCACATGTTTTCCGTTGGGAAGGCGCAGTTCCGTCGCCGCCACGAGAATGCTTTCCTGCCCCGGCTGGATGTCCGAGCTATACGGCGCGGTGATAAAGCTGCCTTTCGGGATCATCAGACAGTCGCCGTGAATGCTGTCGTACACGTCTTTTTCGACCATCAGCGAGGCGGTGCCGGGACGATCGGAATTCAGACGCTCGGTCGACAGCACGCCAATGTGATGCGGAGGCGACAGCACACAGCCGCGTGCCTGACCGACGAAACCGGCACGCGCGAAGTCCTGACCGCCAGACTGTGCGGACACGTTTTTGATAAAGGCCGAATCGTGATCCTGAGTCGAATACGGACGTGCGGATTGTGGCTGACTGCCGAAGCCCGCTCCGGCAAGTGCTGCCGACACCCGGTCGCCGACTGACCCGGCCGCTGCCTGCTGTGCGGCTGCCTGTTGTGCTGCGACCTGGGCCGGCGTCAGTATTCCTGCGATCTGGTTCGGCGGCGTGGGCGCTGTATCCTTGACCTTCAGGCCCGGCTTGAAAATCGGCGACGCGAAGATGGCGTCTGTATCCGACTCAGCCTTAGTCTGGCGCGACTGCTGATCGTTAATGAAGCCGTCGGCTGTGAGGGCCGGCGCGGCATTCGGTGTTGCTCCCGTGGACGGCGCGCGCGCGGCGGCTGCCGCACGTGCCTCGGACGCAGCGGCCTTGCGCGCCGATTGCATCTGATCTTCAATCGTCTTGTCGAGATCCTGCGGATTGTTCGACTTGTCGACGACCTCGGCGGCCTTGGCTTTCTTCCGGAGCGCCGCTTCTTCGTCGACCTTCGCGCTCTCCTTGACCTGGTAGTAGAAGCCGAGCCCCGCAATCACAATAGCCGCGACGCCGCCCACCGCAAATAGCGCATTGCGAGGCGATTTACCCTTGAAGAGGGTTGCGCGCTGATTGTTCTGTTGGCCGTTCGGTTGGTTCATGGTCTCTTCCTCAGAATCCAAAGAGACCCGCACGGCGACGCGTGATGGTCACTTCCTCATTCGGTGCACGCAACACGATCTCGTTGGCAATCTCCTGCACAACGATGTACTGACCACGGCGGATGAAGTTGGGGCTGACGTAGTCGCCGTGGTCCTTGACGACGGGGACGGCAAAAGGCGCGTCGGCGGGCAAACGCAGCCATACCGCTTTTCCATCATCGAATACGGTTTCAGGCTTGAAAGAAGCGGAACCAGATACCTTGTAGTCAAAGTTCAGCTTGTCCGGCGAGACGCCGATTGGGCCTGAGTCCGTCTGCGTACCGGCGTCATCCCCTTGCCCGCCACGAGCGCCGCCGCTCGCCTGCTCCCGCGCCCGAACCTTAGCCATGACAGAGCCGGGATAGTTGAAACGCACCGTTTGATAAAACAGCCCACCCATCGGCGACGACACCAGCGTCATGTCGTACTCGCGCAGATTTGTCGTCAGATGCAACGTGTTGACGAGGCCTGGCTTAACCGGCTTGACGAAAATGTGGTTTTCGCCGTCAGTGTCGATAACCCACTGAACGGAATCGCCCATCGCGGGGTCGGTCGTCAGGCGCTCTCCCTTCGCCAGCTCGATCGTCGTGTTCTTGAGCGGCGCAGTCATGACCCGGTAGATCTGGTCGCGGCTATAGGGAAACACGACCATCCGGGCATCGCCCGGCATAGTGATTGGGTCGGAACCGGCGTTATATGGATTCACCGGGCTCATCGGATCGCTCATTGCAGTGGCGATATCGAACGATGCGGCCGAACTGGGAGTGGCTTGCTTCCCGGCATACACAGACGGTGATACAACTGCCGCGCATGCCAGAGCGACGCACCACGAAGCGAGCGAGCGGGAGACGATCATCATTGGGTCTTCTGGATCGAGAACAACGGATAGAACATTCCGAACGGGTTAGGCCCAAGAGCGTCTTCGGAGGTCGGCGGGATGATCTGGTAGCGAACCGTCAGGGCGTATTTCTGGACCACAGGTCGATCAGTGGGCGACTGCGTCGTACTGGTCGTGAACTCGACCACGCCCGTGGAGTCTTCAAGCAGCGCAACGTTGGTGACGCGCACTTCACGAACCAGCTTCGGGTTCAGCGTAATGGCCTGAAACGGCGCGTCGCTCTTGATCCAGTCGCCAAACTGATTGCGCGCGTTGCCGACCATCATGGCCTTGACGCCGTTGATGTTCTTGGCCATCCGCGAAGTCTGGATGTTGTCGGTGAGAACCGGCTCAATCGTCCACCAGCGCTCCACGGATTCACGCAGCGAAGTGCGTATTGCCTGGTCGTCCGGCTTATAGGCAGCCAGCTGTGTGACAACCGCGTGGCCGTTGGCGTCAGACGAGACGCCGTATGCCTTGACGACGGAGGGGGGCGGATTGCGCGAATACACCGCTCCCGCTGCGATAACAGCCAGGATGAAGCAGAACGTTTTCCAATGATTTGCTTCAGTGCGCAGACGCGCGCCCATATCGAAGATGATCTTTTCAGGGTCGTCTTCTGAGTAACCGCCGGGCGCGGTTGAGAGAGCTATCTGCTTTTTGCTGCGGAATAAACGCATGACGGTCGATCCATTTGGGCCGACTCAATTGAATCAGCCTTGAGGAGAAGCCAGTCATGCAAAAGAGAGGCGATTTGCGACCGCTTTTCCGCGAGAGCACTGTCGCTTAGCCGGCTCAATGTCCTAACCCTAAATGAAGCGCAAAAACGGATAGCTTTCGGTGTATTGGCGCTTCCCAAAAACCGGTAGAGTTGTCCTACGCGCGTTTCACGCGTTCCACAGCAGCGACCGCGGCTTGCGGGGCTTCCTTGAGCGCCCTCTTCCGAGTTTTCCCCCTTTAGCCTCCGAGACTTAGCTGCCCCTCGCAACGCTGTGCGGACGATAGCTCAAAAGAAAAGAGACCTGATCCGGCTCAAGGTCCTTTTACTGAAATCGCAACGGAACACGCGGTTGCCGCTGAAAAGGTGCCGGATTATTACAGGATCTCAATCGATGTTTGCGCTCGAAGAAACTTGTATCGACGACCGTGAAGCTGCTGCGGAACTTCATGAGAGGCTACGCGAACAAAGCGCGCCGCTCCTCGCAATGGGGAAGTTCTATTTGTCGTTGTTATCGCGTGGTCTCTGGCCCAGCCAACGAGCCGTAGCAGCCGATCTTGATGTCTCGCTATCACAAATGTCACGGATGGTTGCTGCAGCCAGACTGCCCGAAGCGGTGCTTCGTCTTTTTATTGGCCGGGCTCTCTCGTTCCGGCAAGCTGACACCCTTCGAAGGTTATCCGCACAGCTAGGGGAGACTGAGATCGTCCGTCGAAGCCGGTATGTCTCTGATGACTGTTCGTTGGAAGATGTATTCGGCGTGCTGACCACGGGCCATCAAAAAGAGCAGAAGGGCGTGAGATTGAGCCTCGTGCACGGACAAAAATATCTTCGTCTCGACGTGCCGGACTTCGAGCGAGTGGCACCCCGCATAGCCCAACTGGAGCAGCTCCTCAACCTTTTGCTCTCGACGCGTAATGGCAAGGACTGGAGCGGAGGCTTTGAAAGAACAAGGAAAAGCGGTGGTTGATTATGGGCTCTATCGTTGCGGGTACCGCAGGCGCTAATCGGCCGCGATCTTGGCGCGAAGCCACGCGGTGTACGCGGTTCTCTCCAATGCATTTTTGAACGTGCCGATGTCGTGCTGATACGTGTTGCCCTTTCCTCCTTGGGTCATGTATTCGGCAGCAAATTGCTGCTTTTCAGCCAAAGACAGAGCTCTGATCTTCTCCGACGTGCGTCGTGCTCGGCGAATGAAATGGCCGACGACGCGATCGCCGTGGTCCTTGTACATCCGCACCGGCCACCTTTGCGCTTTCGCGGGCATGCGCATCCAGATCGAGTGACCGTCGTCAAACATGACCTCGGGCTTGAATTCGGCGCTGCCGTCGACCGAGTAGTCCCAGTTGAGCTTGTCGGGCGCACCCGAGCCATCGGCGCGCGGATGCTGAAACCGTACTGTCTGATAGAAGAGCCCACCCGCAGCCAACGCGATCAGCGTGAAGTTGTACTCGCGCAGATTCGTCGTCAGGTGCAGCGTGTTGACGAGGCCGGGCTTAACGGATTCGGCGAAGACGTGGTTCTAGCCGTCGGTGTCGATAACCCACTGGACGGAACCCCCATCGCGGGGTCAGTTGTCAGTCCATCGCTTTCGCTTGCGCGGCTGCCGCAGCGATCGCGGGCCAATAAGGTGTCGGCCCTTGACATGGGAAGATTCTATGTTTCCTTGCTGGACCAAGGCGTGTGGTCAAGTCAAGAGCAATTGCAACCGCATTCAACATTTCACTTTCGCAGATGTCAAGGATGGTCGCGGCCGCACCTTCCTTCTGTGGTCCTAACGTTATTTAGTAATCGTCCCCTCTCGTTTCGGAATGTCCATACTCTTCAAACTCTCATCCGGCAGCTCGGTGAGGCTGAATCGCTCGCCGAGCTACGTGCGTTACAGATGATTGCTCAGTCGAAGAGATTTTTTCGGCGCTAACCACCGGAAAAGCGGTCTCGCGGGGGGCGTAAAATTGAGGATCGTTCCCGGACAGAAGGATTTGCGGCTCGACGTGCCGAACTTCGAGCAGATTGCCCCGTGGATCCCAGAACTGGAAGCGGTTCTTAAAGTGATGCTCAGGAAGTCCAACAAGAAGAAGCTACGGCCGGTCTCCCCGCAGGGCGCAACGCAGCAGCGCCCCGCGCGAGGGAGTTAAGACTTGTGCGAGAGAAATTATCTGTCAGCTGATAGCCGCCGTTTCCGTGTCCCTCCCATCGAAGGGAACGGTCAAAGGCTGACATCAATAACACATAGGGCTCTTAGGATGGGCTCCCCAAATTACCAGCCCAGAAAAAAGGTCACCGTGCAGTCGCTTCTCTGTCCAGCGCCTGCGATTCCGCCGGAATCTGTCGACTAGGACAAATCCAATTTTGATATCTGGGACGTTGGTCGCCAGCAACTCGTGAGAAGGGAGCCGGCCGCTGTCGACAGCGTGACGCGATAACTTGCGCCGGTGGTTTGAGCGCCTGTCGTCCACGTGGCGGTCCGAGAAAGCCTCCCAAAACTGGCTACCTTTCTTCTAGAGCGACGAGGAGCGTCAATCGTGGACGCCCTATCCGTCCGGAAGTTCGTTTCTTAGAACACCCACAACCTTTAGAGATTTAGAACCGTTTACCCCTTTAGTAAACCTTTAGGGCCCCGCGAACCCTTGCCAGGCAAGGCTTTGACGACGATAAGGTTGCAACTCATGGGGTCTACGGTAGCCCCTGATGGGGCAAAGGGGATGTGGATATGGGGAAAGGGCTGTCGCCTATGGGGCTGAAGGTCTGTGGATATGGGGGACAGGTAACCGACTGTGGGCTCCCCGCCGAGGAATTGGGAAGGTACCCGGGTATGGGGTATTGGAAAGGTAGACTGTCATGGGGCCTTTCCTTCCTACGGAGGACGCCGTAAGGTGCCCGTTTATGGGATGTTGTTAAGGTAGTCACCCATGGGCCGTTTTGCATCGTGGCGATTGCAGCGAACACCCCTCGGTGGTTATGATCCTGCGACGACGGCGTAAGGTAACCAGTTATGGGCTCTCTATAAGGTGGCTATCTATGGGAGCATTTATCCGACGGAGCGTCGCGAGGGTCTACCGACAGGTAACATGCTATGGGACTTCGGTAAGGTAACCGTTCATGGGATTTTGCGTAGCTCTGCGGGGTTTCCCGTCTCCAGCTGTTCCATAGGTAGCAACCGGTGGGGAATACCCATAGGCGTCTACCTTTCTCTATCCCGAGCGGGTTCCGGTTGCAGGTGCGCCTCGTAAGACACCCGTTTTGGTGACCTTTTCAGCTAAAGGTAGCTGGGTATGGTGGTAGGCGGAGGCGTCAGGTTCATTGTGCACCCTTGCATTTTCATGGGTTTACGCGAGTGTGTTGATCCGGTTTCGAAGAGACTTGCGCTTCAGCCATCTAAGGTATAAAGTCCGCACGAAGAACGGCTACCTATCAAAATATGGCGCGCTCCAAGTCGGCGGAAAATCAGGTGTCATTGTTCAATTCGGTCGAACCGCCCGACTTGTTGAGGAAAGCGGTACAGGCGATTCATATCGCTCCTAGATCCGGCAAGATCGGCCTGCAACAGCGAAAGATGTTCAGTTCGCTCATCAAGAATGCAATCAAACAGGAGTCCGTCGAGCCCGGTCGGTCCAGCTTCACCATAACGATCGGAGCATTGTCACAAGACAGCGGGTTGAACAGCAACAACACCCAGTATGTTAAAGACACCGTAAATTCGCTCATCAGCACGGTTGTAAATTGGGACTATCTTGCGTCCGATAGCAGTACGGTATGGCGGGCGTCCGGTTTGCTGGCTGGCGCTGAACTGAAGCAAGCCGTGCTGCGGTACAGCTTTTCTGAACAGATACGCGGGGAGCTACTTAATCCAGAGGTATTTGCGCTTATCGATATGCGCATTGCTCGCGAGTTTCGGCGTTCGCACTCCCTAGCCTTGTGGGAGAACACAGTCCGGTACGAAGGCGTAGGGCTGACCGCAAGGATTCCGCTAGGCAAGTTTAGAGACCTTATTCTAGGACAGGACAAAAGCGCGCAGACGTATCAGGAATACAAACTATTCAAGAGCAAAGTGCTACTGCCCTGCATACGGGAAGTCAATGAGTTATCGGACCATACCCTAGAACTGGTTGAACATAAGGTTGGGCGCAAGGTTGAGGCCGTGCAATTCAGGGTGACTCGAAAGCCGAGCGTCACGCTCGGGCCCGACGCCGACGGCCGCAACGAGGGGCTAATAGAAGAGATGACCAAGCTAGGGCTCCCCCGTTCTGAGGCGAAAAAGCTGCTATCTCAATACGGTGACCAACGGGTTCGTGCAGCCGTTGTCTACACTAACGGGCGAGTTACCAAGCGAGGCGCGTCTCCCATTGACAATATCCCCGCCTACTTCAGAAAGGCGTTGATCAATGAGTACGCTCCAATCGCGGATTCGGGTGAAGACAAATCGCCAAAGCCAGTGGGGAAAGCTGAGCAACAAGCACAATTACGTGCCAAGTACGACGCTTGGAAGCTTGGAGAAGCTAGGGCCTATTTTCTCGAGCTGGAGATCAACGACCAGTCCCAATTGATCGCGCGCTACAACGACTCAGTCGGCGCAAGTAATCTAAAGCTATCCACATCTAAGAAGCCCTCGAAACTTGCGGAGACTAGTTTTTTTACTTGGCTGGCGCTGGACACTTGGGGCGAGCCAACTGCCGACGAGCTGCTTGAGTTTTTGCTCTCAAAAGCGAGCTGAAGGTGGTCGCGCGATTGCCGCACCACCAATCAACTCCGTTCCGCGCGGAAAACTTACGCGGCCAAAGATGTAAGCGGAGTGACGCGTCAAGTTCGTCCAAGTTGCCGACTATGCCTTGATATGCTATTTATCGACTAAAAGATTTTGAGGCCCGGTGCGGCGGGCGAAGCTTCGAACGAATCGAGACGGTGCCCGTGTCAATGCTCCTTCACTGACGCCGTATCAGCTAAGGTACAGCGTTGCCACTTTCCCCCTTAGTGGATTGCTGCGGCACGAGATCCGGCCTTCCATGCTTGCACCTGCGCCCTCCCCTCCTCAGACAGTAAAACATTGTGAAGTGTACGAACGCGTTACTGAAGCACCGTGACGCCCGTACATATTTCCCAAGAAAATTCAGGGGCGACCGACTGCTAAGGGAACCCCAAGGGACGCACATCCGTAACGACTGAGAGCCCAGCGGCTAAACGGCGCTTACAACGCATAAGCGCGTGGACCAAATCGCCCCGTGCATTTACTGCCAGCCATTACCACGTGATAAGGCGTGCTCATGCGGCATTCAAATGCACAGTTCACGAATCGGTTCCCTACGATCGGCCTAGCGGGGAGGGTCTGAGGCAATATCCGGCCGTTGCCACGTGGTAACGGCACACGGCTCTCCCGCGGACCACCTTCCGACCCAAAGTACACGGCCATGCCCGCCCCGAGCAGAAAGCTAGACGGCCGGCGATCGATCTCTTAGGTCGGAGGATCGCCGTCGCTTTATCGCTACACTCTGACGGGCACCATTCTTCGGGGCACGGACCGACTTTGAAGGATCTCGACCGGTGCCAGCTTCCGATTTGCCGCTTTTTTCAAAGATGTTCGGAAACGTGATATCGCAATAGGCGCTCGCTACCACGTGGTAACGCTCTATCGTCTGATGACCCGCAGGCGAAGCTGTGCAGTTGTTAGCGGATGGAGACGGACGCTCGTCCCGCCGCGTGTCAGCGTGTCGGCAGCACAGATGTGGCGTCGAAGGATCCGCCGATCCCGCGGGTGCGCCATGAGAGTTTCGCCGACACCCGAGTCGAACGAAATCGCACGGCCTTAAGTTTGATGGCAGCCATCGGAGCGTTGCCACGTGGTAAAGCGAGGTTTCAATGGCAGCAGCCCTGAATGCGTGAGCAAGGTGATAGCTCGCGGCAGCCGAAGTCGGGATAGACTTAAAGTAAAATCTAGAAATTCTGCGCGGGGTCGTATAAACTGGCGCGTGCGGCCGATTGGCTTTGATCAAGGGGATGAGTATGGGGCTCGTAATTGCACTGGCGAATCAGAAGGGCGGGGTCGGTAAGACTACGACGACAATGAACTTGGCTGGCGCCTTCTCCGCGGAAGGCTATCGAGTCTTCGTTGCCGACGCTGATGGTCAGCAGTCATGCGTAAGCTGGGCGGCGACTGCCGACCCCACGGCGCCGTTGCCTTTTCGCGTAGGCAGCGTCCGTCGGCTTGAAAAGAATATCGGGAACGAAATCGGGAGGCTTGCGGACGACTATGACATTGTGCTTGTTGACTGCCCGCCGAACATCGACGATTTGACAACCGGGCGCGTTCTCGCCGTTGCGGATGCAACCATTGTCCCGACGAATGCCTCGCCCCTCGACCTGTGGAGTAGTGAAGGGATGATCGCGTTGATCGAACGAACGCGTGTTCACAATACGGCAGGTAAATTCGCTATTTTGGTCAGTAAGAGTAATTCAAAAACAGTTCTCCACCGTCAAATGAGCGAAGTGCTGGCCGAGAGTAACGTCCTGCTCTTGCAGACCACTGTTAGAAGTCGAGAGGTCTACCCCCAAACTGCCGCTTTGGGGCGCACAGTGTTTGACGTGCGCGGAGTTCGCGGCGTGAAACCGGCCAAAGATGAAATAAAGGCGCTCTACGAAGAAATCGTCGCGCTGCTGAGCAGCGAAGAAGAGGCGGAGGCTGTCAATGACTAAGAAGCTTGACCTGACAAGTCGGGTAAGGCAGGGCATGGCGGTCGAAAGAAAGTCGGCGGTCGCCCGTCTCGAAGAAAAAGACGTAGCGGCGACTGCGCATCGAGAGGCCTCCGGCTTAGTCGGCGCGAACGGTCACCCCGTTGCCGCGGTTACAGGATCACGGTTGAAGGTGAGGCTCACAGACGTCGCTTCCAATCCATACAACCCTCGCGCCTTCTACAACCCCGAGACAATCGACACGCTCAGAAAGAGTTTTGACGAACAGGGCCAACTCGAGCCAATCAAAGTAACTAAGCTGGGTCGATTCCCTGACAAGTACGTAATCATTGATGGCGAGCGGCGGGTACGTGCAGCGAAATCCCGAGGCGACGACTATATCGATGCGGAATTCGTTGATGAAGAGCTTGAGACCAAGGCACTTTATCTGCGAGCCTATCGTGCCAACAAGGAACGCGACGAACAGACCGTATTCGATGATTCAGTGGCTTGGAAAAAACTTCTCGATGAGGGCGTGTACCAGGACTACCGGGAGCTAGCTATCGCGGTTGGTGAGGCTCCTGCTCAGGTGAATAAGATTATCCACCTGACGTCGTTGCCGGTGTCCTTCATAGAGAAAATGGCACACCACTCCAAAGCGATTGGCCTCGCCCACGCGTACAACTTGAAACTTATCTTCGATAGGGCAGGTCAGCGAGTGGCCGAACACTGGCTGAATGAGGTTGTTGAGGGTAGAGCCAGCGTCCGAAAGCTTGAACAGGTCTCATCGGCCGACGCACCGACGCGTCGGCCGGGTTCGAGGCGCACACACTACCAATCGCGCGTCCAATTCAAGCGGCGTGATGGCGTCTCCCTAGGCGAGCTGAAACTGTTTGGGGATGGGCGGACAGAGCTTAGCCTGCAGGGGGTGCAAGGCGATGATCAACAGCGCCTAGCAGAGAGGATGAAGAAACTGATCGAGGAATGGAGTAGCGAGCTGAGTGACGCTGCCCTTACGCTCGAGGAGCGAACGGGAACGGAATCCGAACAGACGTAAGATGCAGTTGTATCAGAAAGCAGTAGCGATCTTGCCGTGAAAGGAACCCCTGCTAGCCGTCGAGCACGCACGGCAATGCGGTATCTCCTCTACCAGCCGTCGCGTTTGCCAATCGCCTCGGCGTTTGTGAGGCACCACGATCCTGCGGCTTGGCGTTCCGCCCGTATCGGGCCGGTCCACTCGACGGCGGCAAACTTCGACGTAAAGACGGAGGCTAAGGGCAGGGCGTCCCGACGCACGTAGCCACAGGCAATGCAGCTATATGGTGACGTTTCGAAGAAAAGTTTCCGCATAATCTGGCCGTGTTTGATTGGCCGCTGTACGGACGAGATCAGCTTCCGTTATGCGGGCGCCGAACTGGGCTCGATGCATCGGTGCGCCCTGTCGGCAAGGGCGCGACGGAGCGCTTCGTGCCGCTTGTGCTCGAGGCGCTTCGAGATTTCTTGGACACCCGCAGTTTCCGTGCGAACCCTCGACTGCCCGGTCGGCACTTCGCTCATCCCGGCTTGGCCCGGCAACCGGGACAAGGGGCAAGTACGTCTGGAGGCGCGTGCCACACAGCTCCGCGCAGCGGAGCCCGTGCTGAAGGCAGCCGTGGGTTGTCGGAAAAGTGGTAGCACCGCCAATCGGCGGAGTCATTGAAGGAGGCGTGGTCTCCGGCATGCCGAACGTCACTTCCCATTCTGCGCCTCAACAACTGGCAGTCAGAAATTCATCAGGTTGCAAGCAAGTTTGAAGTGCCGAGTGGTCCGGGCATCGGAGGGTGAACGTGGTTGTGAAACATACCCCATCAACGTTCGGATTGGCGAAACTCCACGCCAGAGGCGACTTTGTGGCAATTAGGGCTGTTTTTAGTCCGATTGTTCCACGATGAGGCGTGATCCGGAACAGGCGAGGCCGCCACGTGGAGCCAGAAGTGCATTGGTACTTCTTCCGGATAGCAAAGCGTAGCAGACGATACGTAATTTGTAGTGATGCGACACACGGGAGTTTCGTTTGCGCGATGAGCGAAAGCGCAGATTAAGAGTCGTTTTTGTACTGAACCTAATGGTTGGCAAAAGCGGCGCCATGGCCCTGATCAGCGATAGACTGGCGAGGGGAAGAGGCGGTTATCCTGTCGCCCCGTTCGCAACAGCGATCGGCGACTGATGGCCCGCGCGGTTCACACTTATATTCCGATTCGAAGGCAGATCTAGTGTCAACGGGGTTGCGCTTTCGCTCGCGCCTGCTAGGACGGGGTTGTGACAACTTATTTAGGTCGACCAATGAAGGGCGGTCTGTTCAGCTTCCCCTGACGCTACGCCGGCGGCATCATCGTGAAAGACAGCGAGATCATTGAGACGTCCGGTGAGATGCGTGTTCTGTTGAAGGAGGGCGCGGTCCCGCAGCATGTAACCCTACGTTGCCCACTCGGCATCAGCGTCCCACTTGGACCTCGACCTCCGCGCCCCCCACCTACGCGAAGCACATTGCCCTCAGGCGTGATCTGACGGCGAGTGTCATCATAGCGTGGCTTTCCTGCACGGTGCCCGACTGCCGCGACTGATGCCTTCGGGCTGCCGGGCGCTGCGGCAACGATGGAGTGTTGCGGGTGGCCTCGCCCGGTGCGCACAATCGCGCGCCGATGCTTCGATGCTGTTCCCAAGGGATGCACCCGCCGCGTGGCGCGTCTCGCCTCAGGGGAGTCCACACTTCAACATACCTGGCGCCTGCAAATGCGGGAAAAGCGATTGCCACAAGGAACGTGCTGTATCTGATTACCGTGGTCATCCACTCTCCGGCTTAAAGACGCCGCCATCGGACTGCAGTGATTGCCCGCTGACGCAGGCGGGCGAAAAGCCCATTACGATGCCGGCAATTCTCTCACGGCTGGATTACACGGCCATGCGCCGCTATGCCATCGCTTCAGGGAGTCCTGACGGCGCCGTCGCCCGCCAAAATAGACCTGCTCCCGTATCACGGACTATCGCGGAACCAGGACGCGTGGGTAGGGGCGCGACGCCACAATCGGCGAGCGCGGCGAAACCTCGCTAGAAAAATCGAACCGTCACAGATACCTTTTCGGATAACTGACTTCCGGGCGATGAAGGCTGGTGTTTTGCGGCCACGAAAGTACCTACCAAAAGCGATGTTATTTCCGATGGGCCAGGCGTCGATGCGGGCGTAATCGTTGACTTCCTGTTTAGCCTTTTATGCCTGCCGTGAAGCGCAGGGCGACGCCCGTAGAACGTATTAATTCTGTCTCTGTTGCGTCATTAAATGTGTCACCCATTGAAAGGCCAAGGTAAAGAGGTAAATGAATCCACCCGACGCCTCAAGTTACGTCGCACTCAAATCTGTCATCACCACACCGCGTTGCGAGGCGCATGATGACGCGCCCGGTTTCTCGTCTGTCTGGCTGCGGAACTGATCCGCGCCAGTCACCCATCAGGATCAAGGCGAGTACCGTTGATCTGGCATTCGCCCCTGGCTCAAGTCGAGCTCCAGAAAACCGTCGGTACCAGGCCAATGTCCAGGAGTACATGACAATTCCAGGGCTACCCATTTGCGGGCGCC
>NZ_CAJHCR010000016.1 GCF_904848585.1 Paraburkholderia kirstenboschensis | reverse complement strand
GACTCCACGCCGATGATAGTGCGGATTGCCCGTGTGAAAGTAGGTAATCGTCAGGCTCCCCAGCAGCATCAGAAACCCCACCCCACAAAGGGTGGGGTTTCTGCGTTTACGGCAGCACTGCGATCACTACCATATAAGTGAGAGCGTTTGGGTTTGGAGCAGTCGAGCAAGGCTTGACATTGAGCGGTTGTTCCCCCATAATCATCAGTTCTCTGCGGAGGGGTGCCCGAGTGGCTAAAGGGGGCAGACTGTAAATCTGTTGGCTTACGCCTACGTTGGTTCGAATCCAACCTCCTCCACCAGAATGCAAGTTGCAGTAGTTGTTGGGAATCCATGATCCTTGCGGGTGTAGCTCAATGGTAGAGCAGAAGCCTTCCAAGCTTACGACGAGGGTTCGATTCCCTTCACCCGCTCCAGCATACAAAAGTAGCGCCCATGTGGCTCAGTGGTAGAGCACTCCCTTGGTAAGGGAGAGGTCGGCAGTTCGATCCTGCCCATGGGCACCAGAAGTACTCGGTGATTGTTTGCGCCCGGCGCAACGTACGGAAAAATCCTCTTAGGAGTCGAAAATGGCCAAGGGTAAGTTTGAGCGGACCAAGCCGCACGTGAACGTCGGCACGATCGGTCACGTTGACCACGGCAAGACCACGCTGACGGCAGCGATCACGACGGTTCTGACGCAGAAGTTCGGCGGCGAAGCGAAGGCATACGACCAGATCGACGCGGCGCCGGAAGAAAAGGCACGTGGTATCACGATCAACACGGCGCACGTCGAGTACGAAACGGCTAATCGCCACTACGCACACGTTGACTGCCCGGGCCACGCTGACTATGTGAAGAACATGATCACGGGCGCCGCGCAGATGGACGGCGCGATCCTGGTGTGCTCGGCCGCTGACGGCCCGATGCCGCAAACGCGTGAGCACATTCTGCTGGCGCGTCAGGTCGGTGTGCCGTACATCATCGTGTTCCTGAACAAGTGCGACATGGTGGACGACGCCGAGCTGCTGGAGCTGGTCGAGATGGAAGTGCGCGAGCTTCTGTCGAAGTACGACTTCCCGGGCGACGACACGCCGATCATCAAGGGTTCGGCGAAGCTGGCGCTCGAGGGCGACAAGGGCGAACTCGGCGAAGTGGCGATCATGAATCTGGCCGACGCGCTGGATACGTACATCCCGACGCCGGAGCGCGCAGTGGACGGCGCGTTCCTGATGCCGGTGGAAGACGTGTTCTCGATCTCGGGTCGCGGCACGGTGGTGACGGGTCGCGTGGAGCGTGGCGTCGTGAAGGTCGGCGAGGAAATCGAAATCGTCGGTATCAAGCCGACGGTGAAGACGACGTGCACGGGCGTGGAAATGTTCCGCAAGCTGCTCGACCAGGGTCAGGCGGGCGACAACGTCGGTATCCTGCTGCGCGGCACGAAGCGCGAAGACGTGGAGCGTGGCCAGGTGCTGGCCAAGCCGGGTTCGATCAACCCGCACACGCACTTCACGGCTGAGGTGTACGTGCTGAGCAAGGACGAAGGCGGCCGTCACACGCCGTTCTTCAACAACTATCGTCCGCAGTTCTACTTCCGCACGACGGACGTGACGGGCTCGATCGAGTTGCCGAAGGACAAGGAAATGGTCATGCCGGGCGACAACGTGTCGATCACGGTGAAGCTGATCAACCCGATCGCGATGGAAGAAGGTCTGCGTTTCGCTATCCGTGAAGGCGGCCGTACCGTCGGCGCAGGTGTCGTTGCCAAGATTCTCGAGTAACGCCAGATAGTTCTCGTTAATCTGTAGTTTCGGGGTTGGCGGTGTCGTCAACCCCAAATGGTTTAGGGGTATAGCTCAACTGGCAGAGCGTCGGTCTCCAAAACCGAAGGTTGGGGGTTCGATTCCCTCTGCCCCTGCCAACTCTCGCGTCAACTGTGGCGCTTCGTTAAGGTGTTATGGCGAATCCTTCCGTCGAAACTGTAAATACATCCGGCGACAAGCTGATGCTCGTCGCGGGCGTATTGCTGGTCTTGGCCGGGTTCGTGGGGTTCTTCTGGCTTAATGGTCAGGAATGGTACGTCCGCGGAGCCGCCTTGGCTGTTGGTGCAATCGCGGGTGTTGCAGTCGGTCTTCTCTCCGCGCCTGGCAAGGGTTTCATCGCTTTCGCCAAAGATTCGTACAAGGAAGTCCGCAAGGTCGTCTGGCCGACTCGCAAAGAGGCGACTCAAACGACGTTGGTGGTGTTCGGCTTCGTGTTCGTGATGGCGATCTTTCTGTGGGTTAGTGATAAATCCATCGAATGGGCGATTTTCTCGGTGATTCTGGGTTGGAAATGATATGAGCGATACTCCGGCATCTCCGAGCGGCAAACGTTGGTACGTCGTGCACGCCTACTCCGGTATGGAGAAGAGCGTGCAACGTGCACTTCAGGAGCGCATTGAACGCGCTGGCATGCAAGACCAGTTCGGTCAGATCCTCGTCCCAACCGAAGAGGTTGTCGAGGTGAAAGGCGGTCACAAATCGGTGACTGAGCGTCGTTTCTTCCCCGGTTACGTGCTGGTTGAGATGGAAATGACGGATGAGACGTGGCACCTCGTGAAGAACACGGCGAAGGTCACGGGCTTCGTAGGCGGTGCGCGTAATCGGCCGAGTCCGATCTCTCCGCGCGAAGTCGAGAAGATCATGTCGCAGATGCAGGAAGGCGTGGAGAAGCCGCGTCCGAAGACCCTGTTTGAAGTGGGCGAGATGGTTCGCGTGAAGGACGGTCCTTTCACCGATTTCAACGGCAGCGTCGAAGAAGTGAACTACGAAAAGTCGCGCGTTCGTGTTTCCGTTACAATCTTCGGCCGCGCTACGCCGGTCGAGCTGGAATTCGGCCAAGTCGAGAAGTTGTAATCCAGATTTTACGCAGCGCGCCGGTCGGCGCGTTTCGTATTTCGCGCTTACGGCCCGCGTAATGGCCGTTGAGGAGCGCAAGTAGCCGGGTTTCCGGCGAACGCGCGCTACTACTCACTGAACGTTCGCTTGCAATGTGACGTTCCAACGAGGTTTTCAACATGGCAAAGAAAATCATCGGCTTTATCAAGCTGCAGATTCCTGCAGGTAAAGCCAACCCGTCGCCGCCGGTCGGTCCGGCACTGGGTCAGCGCGGTCTGAACATCATGGAGTTCTGCAAGGCGTTTAACGCGCAGACTCAAGCACTGGAACCGGGTTTGCCGATTCCGGTCGTGATTACCGCGTTTGCTGACAAGAGCTTCACATTCGTCCTGAAGACGCCGCCGGCAACGGTTCTGATCAAGAAGGCAGCGAAGATCGACAAGGGTTCGAGCAAGCCGCACACCGACAAGGTCGGCAAGATCACCCGCGCTCAAGCTGAAGACATCGCCAAGACCAAGATGCCCGATCTGACGGCAGCTGATCTGGACGCAGCGGTTCGTACTATCGCTGGTAGCGCCCGCTCGATGGGCATCACCGTGGAGGGCGTGTAAATGGCTAAGCTTTCTAAGCGTCTGCAGGCTTTTGCAGCAAAGGTTGACCGTCAGAAGCTGTACCCGATCGACGACGCTCTGTCGCTGGTTAAGGAGTGCGCAAGCGCGAAGTTCGACGAATCGATCGACGTGGCAGTGCAACTCGGCATCGATGCGAAGAAATCGGACCAGGTAGTTCGCGGTTCGGTCGTCCTCCCGGCAGGTACGGGCAAGTCGGTTCGCGTCGCCGTGTTCGCACAGGGCGAAAAGGCTGAACAGGCTCGCGCAGCCGGCGCTGAAGTCGTCGGTATGGAAGACCTGGCTGAACAGGTCAAGGCTGGCAAGCTGGACTTCGACATCGTGATCGCTTCGCCGGACACGATGCGCGTGGTCGGTACGCTCGGTCAGATCCTCGGCCCGCGCGGCCTGATGCCGAACCCGAAGGTTGGCACGGTCACGCCGGACGTCGCAACGGCGGTGAAGAATGCCAAGGCTGGTCAAGTGCAATTCCGTGTCGACAAGGCCGGTATCATTCACGCCACCATCGGTCGTGCTTCGTTCGAGCCGACGGCTCTGCGTAGCAACCTGAGCGCTCTCATCGACGCGCTGCAGAAGGCTAAGCCGGCGACGAGCAAGGGTGTTTACCTGCGTAAGGTTGCACTGTCGAGCACGATGGGCGTCGGCGTTCGCGTCGATCAGACGTCGCTCGCTGCACAGTAAGTAATTCATCGCCTCGATGAAAGTCGGGGCGTTTATGGGCTTTGGGCGGTTGCGAGATGACAGTAGTTGGCATCGCGCAACCGGTTGTCAAAGACCGTTGGCGGGTTCGCAGCAGGTAGGCGGACTCTTAATGTAAAGCCAACGCAGATGGCGAACCCGAAAAGGTTTTGTAGTGATGAAGCCGTTAGATGCTTGCAGCAGTGCGGGTGTCGAGCGGTCGAAATACTCCTGACTGGTCGGACGCCGTTATTGAATGCGGTACACAAGGCGCACGCCGCGTGTATCGAATCTGGAGGTTAACCGTGCCACTCAACAAAGAAAGCAAGCAGGCCGTCGTCGCTGAGGTTGCCGCGCAAGTCGCGAAAGCCCAGACCGTGGTTCTGGCTGAGTATCGTGGGATCACGGTTGGCGATCTGACCAAGCTGCGCGCGAAAGCGCGTGAGCAACAGGTTTACCTTCGCGTGTTGAAAAACACGCTGGCGCGTCGCGCTGTCGAAGGTACCCCGTTCGCTCCGCTGGCAGAGCAGATGACTGGCCCCCTGATCTACGGCATCTCGGAAGATGCAATTGCTGCTGCTAAGGTCGTCAATGACTTCAGCAAGAGCAATGACAAGTTGGTCATCAAGGCTGGCGCCTACGAAGGCAACGTGATGGACAAGGCGGGCGTGCAAGCGCTGGCCAACATCCCGAGCCGCGAGGAGCTGCTCTCCAAGCTGTTGTTCGTTATGCAAGCACCTGTTTCTGGCTTCGCGCGCGCTCTGGCCGCGCTGGCAGAAAAGAAACAAGGCGAAGAATCCGCTGCGTAATGCACTTCAGCCGAGCGTAATTGATCGCTAGCTGTATCCGAATTCAATTTAGGAGTATTTCAAATGGCAATCGCAAAAGAAGACATCCTCGAAGCCGTAGGCTCGATGTCGGTTCTGGAACTGAACGAGCTGGTTAAGGCGTTCGAAGAAAAGTTTGGCGTGTCGGCAGCTGCTGTTGCAGTGGCAGGCCCCGCAGGTGCAGGCGGCGGCGCTGCTGCAGCTGAAGAGCAAACCGAATTCACGGTCAACCTGGTTGAAGTTGGCGCGAACAAGGTTTCCGTCATTAAGGCAGTTCGTGAACTGACGGGTCTCGGCCTGAAGGAAGCGAAGGATCTGGTCGACGGTGCACCGAAGCCTGTGAAGGAAGCGGTACCGAAGGCTGCTGCTGAAGAAGCCAAGAAGAAGCTGGAAGAAGCCGGCGCGAAGGCTGAAATCAAGTAAGTTTCAGCGCGCTGTGCGAAGGCTGGCGGTTTTCCACCGCCGGCCTTTTTGTGCTTTGTGGGGGGCGCGTTTTTGCATCGCTGTTTGGCAATAATGCGACTCCCAGAAGCCAAAGAAAACCGCCTATCGGCAACATCGACCGGCGCTTCTCTTTGTCTTCTGAAGCGACTGCAGAAGGCAAGTTTGGTCGGGTAGCGGTTAAGGTTCCATGCGACAGGCATCCGCTGCCGTCAGCCAGCGGTTGGTAGAGGCCAACCACCAAGCTTCTAGGCTCGTTCAAGCCATCGGACGGCCATCGGGTCTCAGTCGGTGAACACTCGGGTTGTCTCATCAAGGTATCCTGCCTCGACAACAATGCCCGCCGTGATTCGGAGATCGTATGCAATATTCCTTCACCGAGAAGAAGCGTATTCGCAAGAGTTTTGCGAAGCGCCCCATCGTTCACCAAGTACCTTTCCTGCTGGCTACCCAGCTTGAATCATTCAGCACGTTTCTGCAAGCAGACACGTCCTCCACGCAACGCAAGCCGGAAGGCCTGCAGGCCGCGTTCACATCCGTCTTTCCCATTGTTTCGCACAACGGGTTCGCACGTCTCGAGTTCGTCAGCTACATGCTGTCGCCGCCGGCATTCAACATCAAGGAATGTCAGCAGCGCGGTTTGACGTACTGTTCGGCACTGCGCGCCAAGGTGCGCCTGGTGCTGCTCGACAAGGAATCGCCGAGCAAGCCGGTCGTCAAGGAAGTGAAGGAACAGGAAGTGTACATGGGCGAAATTCCGCTCATGACGCCGACGGGTTCGTTCGTCATTAACGGCACGGAGCGTGTGATCGTTTCGCAGCTGCACCGTTCGCCTGGCGTGTTCTTCGAACACGACAAGGGCAAGACGCACAGCTCGGGCAAGCTCCTGTTTTCGGCACGTATCATTCCTTACCGCGGTTCGTGGCTCGATTTCGAGTTCGACCCGAAGGACGTGCTGTACTTCCGCGTCGACCGTCGCCGCAAGATGCCGGTCACGATCCTGCTGAAGGCAATCGGCCTCACCCCGGAACAGATCCTCGCAAACTTCTTCGTGTTCGATAACTTCACGCTGATGCCGGAAGGCGCGCAAATGGAGTTCGTGCCGGAGCGTCTGCGTGGCGAAGTCGCGCGTTTCGACATCACGGACCGTGATGGCAACGTGATCGTTCAGAAGGACAAGCGGATCAACGCGAAGCATATTCGCGATCTGGACAACGCGAAGACCAAGTTCATCTCGGTCCCGGAAGACTATCTGCTTGGCCGCGTGCTGGCGAAAAACGTCGTCGACGGCGACACCGGTGAAGTCATTGCCAACGCGAACGACGAAATTACCGAAACCGTCCTCGAGAAGCTGCGCGAGTCGAAGATCAAAGACATCCAGACGCTCTACACGAACGATCTGGACCAGGGTCCGTACATCTCGTCGACGCTGCGTATCGACGAAACCGCGGACAAGATGGCCGCTCGCATCGCAATCTACCGCATGATGCGCCCGGGCGAACCGCCGACCGAAGAAGCGGTCGAGGCGCTGTTCAACCGACTGTTCTATAGCGAAGACGCATACGACCTGTCCAAGGTGGGCCGTATGAAGTTCAATCGTCGCGTGGGCCGCGACGAGATCGTCGGACCGATGACGCTGCAAGACGACGACATCCTCGCCACGATCAAGATCCTGGTCGAACTGCGTAACGGCAAGGGCGAAGTCGACGACATCGACCACTTGGGCAATCGCCGTGTGCGTTGCGTCGGCGAACTGGCGGAAAACCAGTTCCGCGCCGGTCTCGTGCGTGTCGAACGTGCTGTGAAGGAACGCCTCGGCCAGGCCGAAAGCGAAAACCTGATGCCGCACGACCTGATCAACTCGAAGCCGATTTCGTCGGCGATTCGCGAGTTCTTCGGTTCGTCGCAGCTGTCGCAGTTCATGGACCAGACGAATCCGCTGTCGGAAATCACCCACAAGCGCCGTGTCTCGGCCCTTGGCCCGGGCGGCTTGACGCGTGAGCGCGCAGGCTTTGAAGTCCGCGACGTGCACCCGACGCACTATGGTCGTGTCTGCCCGATCGAAACGCCTGAAGGTCCGAACATCGGCCTGATCAACTCGCTCGCTCTGTACGCGCACCTGAACGAATACGGCTTCCTCGAAACGCCGTATCGCAAGGTTGTGGACGGCAAGGTGACCGACCAGATCGATTACCTGTCGGCGATCGAAGAAGGCCGTTACGTGATCGCTCAGGCGAACGCGGCAGTGGCTGAAGACGGCACGCTGACCGACGAACTCGTTTCGTCGCGTGAAGCGGGCGAAACGTTGATGGTCACGCCGGACCGCATCCAGTACATGGACGTGGCGCCGTCGCAGATCGTGTCGGTGGCTGCATCGCTGATTCCGTTCCTTGAGCACGATGACGCGAACCGCGCGTTGATGGGCTCGAACATGCAGCGTCAGGCTGTACCGTGTCTGCGTCCTGAAAAGGCCGTGGTCGGTACGGGCATCGAGCGCACGGTTGCGGTCGACTCGGGTACGACCGTTCAGGCATTCCGCGGCGGTGTGGTCGATTACGTCGACGCAGGCCGTATGGTGATTCGCGTGAACGACGATGAAGCCGTTGCTGGCGACGTCGGCGTGGACATCTACAACCTGATCAAGTACACGCGTTCGAACCAGAACACGAACATCAACCAGCGCCCGATCGTGAAGGTCGGCGACATCGTGTCGCGTGGCGACGTGCTGGCTGACGGTGCATCGACCGATCTGGGTGAACTGGCTCTCGGCCAGAACATGCTGGTCGCGTTCATGCCGTGGAACGGCTACAACTTCGAAGACTCGATTTTGATCTCGGAGAAGGTGGTTGCCGACGACCGTTACACGTCGATCCACATCGAAGAACTGAATGTCGTGGCTCGCGACACGAAGCTCGGACCGGAAGAAATCACGCGCGACATCTCGAACCTGGCTGAAGTGCAACTCGGCCGTCTCGACGAGTCGGGCATCGTCTACATCGGCGCGGAAGTCGAAGCAGGCGACGTGCTGGTCGGTAAGGTCACGCCGAAGGGCGAAACCCAGCTGACGCCGGAAGAAAAGCTGCTGCGCGCGATCTTCGGTGAAAAGGCTTCGGACGTGAAGGACACGTCGCTGCGCGTGCCGTCGGGCATGAGCGGCACGGTGATCGACGTCCAGGTGTTCACGCGTGAAGGCATTCAGCGCGACAAGCGTGCGCAACAGATCATCGACGATGAACTGAAGCGTTATCGCCTCGACCTGAACGACCAGCTGCGCATCGTGGAAGGCGACGCGTTCCAGCGTCTCGCACGTATGCTCGACGGCAAGGTCGCGAACGGCGGTCCGAAGAAGCTGGCAAAGGGCACGAAGATCGAACAGGCTTACCTGCAAGATCTGGATCATTACCACTGGTTCGACATCCGCCTCGCGGACGAAGAAGCAGCGGCACAGCTCGAAGCTATCAAGGACTCGATCGAACAGAAGCGTCACCAGTTCGATCTGGCGTTCGAAGAAAAGCGCAAGAAACTCACGCAAGGCGACGAACTGCCGCCGGGCGTGCTGAAGATGGTCAAGGTGTATCTGGCAGTCAAGCGCCGCTTGCAGCCTGGCGACAAGATGGCCGGCCGTCACGGTAACAAGGGTGTCGTGTCGAAGATCGTGCCGATCGAAGACATGCCGTACATGGCCGACGGCCGTCCGGCTGACGTCGTTCTGAACCCGCTCGGCGTGCCGTCGCGGATGAACGTGGGTCAGGTTCTCGAAGTGCATCTGGGTTGGGCCGCGAAGGGTCTCGGCTGGCGTATCGGCGAAATGCTGCAGCGTCAGGCGAAGATCGCTGAACTGCGCGAATTCCTGACCAAGATCTACAACGAGTCGGGCCGCGCCGAAGAGCTGGACAGCTTCACCGACGACGAAATCGTCGAACTGGCGAAGAACCTGCGCGAAGGCGTGCCGTTCGCAACGCCGGTGTTCGACGGTGCGACGGAAGAAGAAATGTCGCGCGCGCTGGATCTGGCATTCCCGGACGACATCGCGAAGAACCTCGGCATGACGCCGTCGAAGAATCAGGTTCGTCTGTACGACGGCCGCACCGGCGAAATGTTCGAACGTACGGTGACTGTCGGCTACATGCACTACCTGAAACTGCACCACCTGGTCGACGACAAGATGCACGCGCGTTCCACGGGCCCGTACTCGCTCGTTACGCAGCAGCCGTTGGGCGGTAAGGCGCAGTTCGGTGGCCAGCGTTTCGGTGAAATGGAAGTGTGGGCGCTCGAAGCGTACGGCGCATCGTACGTGCTGCAGGAAATGCTGACGGTGAAGTCGGACGACGTGACAGGCCGGACCAAGGTGTACGAGAACCTGGTCAAGGGCGATCACGTGATCGATGCAGGCATGCCGGAATCCTTCAACGTGTTGGTGAAGGAAATCCGCTCGCTCGGTATCGACATCGACCTCGACCGCAACTAATCGGACTACTGGAGAGAAGCGATGAAAGCTTTGCTCGATCTATTCAAGCAAGTCCAACAACCTGAAGTTTTTGACGCGATCAAGATCGGTCTGGCCTCGCCGGACAAGATCCGTTCGTGGTCGTTCGGTGAAGTGAAGAAGCCGGAAACCATCAACTACCGGACGTTCAAGCCGGAACGCGATGGTTTGTTCTGCGCGAAGATTTTCGGGCCGATCAAAGACTACGAATGCCTTTGCGGCAAGTACAAGCGCCTGAAGCACCGTGGCGTGATCTGCGAGAAGTGCGGCGTCGAAGTGACGCTGGCGAAGGTGCGTCGCGAACGGATGGGCCACATTGAACTGGCCTCGCCGGTTGCGCACATCTGGTTCCTGAAGTCGCTGCCGTCGCGTCTGGGCATGGTGCTCGACATGACGCTGCGCGACATCGAACGCGTGCTGTACTTCGAAGCATATGTGGTGATCGACCCGGGCATGACGCCGCTGAAAGCGCGGCAGATCATGACCGAAGAGGATTACTACAACAAGGTCGAAGAATACGGTGACGAATTCCGTGCCGAAATGGGCGCGGAAGGCGTTCGCGAGTTGCTGCGCGCGATCAACATCGACGAACAGGTTGAAATGCTCCGTACCGAACTCAAGAACACGGGTTCGGAAGCGAAGATCAAGAAGTACGCGAAGCGCCTGAAGGTGCTCGAGGCTTTCCAGCGTTCGGGCATCAAGCCTGACTGGATGGTGCTCGAAGTGCTGCCGGTGCTGCCGCCGGAACTGCGTCCGCTGGTGCCGCTGGATGGCGGCCGCTTCGCGACGTCGGACCTGAACGACCTGTATCGCCGCGTGATCAACCGTAACAACCGGTTGAAGCGTCTGCTCGAACTGAAGGCGCCTGAAATCATCGTCCGCAACGAAAAGCGGATGCTGCAGGAAGCCGTCGATTCGCTGCTCGACAACGGTCGTCGTGGTAAGGCAATGACCGGCGCGAACAAGCGTCCGCTGAAGTCGCTCGCTGACATGATCAAGGGTAAGGGCGGTCGTTTCCGTCAGAACTTGCTCGGTAAGCGCGTTGACTACTCGGGCCGTTCGGTGATCGTGGTCGGCCCGACGCTCAAGCTGCATCAGTGCGGTCTGCCGAAGCTGATGGCGCTCGAACTGTTCAAGCCGTTCATCTTCAACAAGCTCGAAGTGATGGGTGTTGCTACCACCATTAAGGCTGCGAAGAAGGAAGTCGAGAACCAGACGCCGGTGGTGTGGGACATCCTCGAAGAGGTGATCCGCGAGCATCCGGTCATGCTGAACCGCGCGCCTACGCTGCACCGTCTTGGCATTCAGGCTTTCGAGCCGGTGCTGATCGAAGGTAAGGCAATCCAGCTGCACCCGCTCGTTTGCGCGGCGTTCAACGCCGACTTCGACGGTGACCAGATGGCTGTTCACGTTCCGCTGTCGCTCGAAGCGCAGATGGAAGCACGCACGCTGATGCTGGCGTCGAACAACGTCCTGTTCCCGGCTAACGGCGATCCGTCGATCGTGCCGTCGCAGGATATCGTGCTCGGTCTGTACTACGCGACCCGTGAAGCCGTGAACGCGAAGGGCGAAGGCCTGACGTTCACGGGCGTCTCGGAAGCGCTGCGTGCATACGAGAACAAGGAAGTCGAGCTCGCCTCGCGCGTCAACGTGCGGATCACCGAAATGGTCCACAACGAAGACAAGTCGGAAGGTGCGCCGGCGTTCGTGCCGAAGATCTCGCTGTACGCGACGACCGTCGGCCGTGCAATCCTGTCGGAAATTTTGCCGCCGGGCCTGCCGTTCTCGGTGCTGAACAAGCCGCTGAAGAAGAAGGAAATCTCGCGTCTGATCAACACCGCATTCCGCAAATGCGGTCTGCGTGAAACGGTGATTTTCGCCGACCAGTTGATGCAGTCGGGTTTCCGTCTGGCCACTCGCGCTGGTATCTCGATCTGCGTCGACGACATGCTCGTGCCGCCGCAGAAGGAAACCATCGTCGGCGACGCCGCGAAGAAGGTAAAGGAATACGACCGTCAGTACATGTCGGGTCTCGTCACGTCGCAAGAGCGCTACAACAACGTGGTCGACATCTGGTCGGCAACGTCGGAAGCGGTCGGCAAGGCGATGATGGAGCAGCTCTCGACGGAACCGGTGGTCGATCGCGACGGCAACGAAACGCGTCAGGAATCGTTCAACTCCATCTACATGATGGCGGACTCGGGCGCTCGTGGTTCCGCGGTTCAGATTCGTCAGCTGGCCGGTATGCGTGGCCTGATGGCGAAGCCGGACGGCTCGATCATCGAGACGCCGATTACGGCGAACTTCCGTGAAGGTCTGAACGTGTTGCAGTACTTCATCTCGACCCACGGCGCACGTAAGGGTCTGGCTGATACGGCACTGAAGACGGCAAACTCCGGTTACCTGACGCGACGTCTTGTCGACGTGACGCAGGATCTGGTGGTGGTCGAGGACGATTGCGGTACGTCCAACGGCGTTGCCATGAAGGCGTTGGTCGAAGGCGGTGAAGTCGTCGAAGCACTGCGTGATCGTATTCTCGGTCGCGTGGCGGTGGCTGACGTCGTCAATCCGGAATCGCAGGAAACGCTGTACGAAGCGGGCAGCCTGCTCGACGAAGATGCGGTCGAGGAAATCGAACGCCTCGGCATCGACGAAGTGCGCGTGCGTACGCCGCTTACTTGCGAAACGCGTTACGGTCTGTGCGCAGCCTGCTACGGCCGCGACCTGGGCCGCGGCTCGCTCGTGAACGTCGGTGAGGCAGTCGGTGTGATCGCTGCTCAGTCGATCGGTGAGCCGGGCACGCAGCTGACCATGCGTACGTTCCACATCGGTGGTGCGGCGTCGCGTGCGGCAGTGGCTTCGTCGGTTGAAGCCAAGTCGAACGGTACGGTGCGTTTCACGTCGACGATGCGTTACGTCACCAACGCGAAGGGCGAGCAGATCGTCATCTCGCGTTCGGGCGAAGCGATGATCACCGACGACCACGGTCGCGAGCGCGAACGTCACAAGGTGCCGTACGGCGCGACGCTGTTGCAGCTGGACGGCGCGCAGATCAAGGCCGGCACGCAACTGGCGACGTGGGACCCGTTGACGCGTCCGATCATCACCGAGTGGGGCGGTACGGTGAAGTTCGAAAACGTCGAAGAAGGCGTGACGGTTGCGAAGCAGATCGACGATGTGACGGGTCTGTCCACGCTGGTGGTGATCGACGTGAAGCGTCGCGGTTCGCAAGCGGCGAAGACGGTACGTCCGCAGGTCAAGCTGCTCGATGCGAACGGCGAAGAAGTCAAGATCCCGAACACCGAGCACTCGGTGCAGATCGGCTTCCAGGTCGGCGCGCTGATTACCGTAAAGGACGGTCAGCAAGTGCAGGTCGGTGAAGTGCTGGCACGTATCCCGGTCGAGTCGCAGAAGACGCGTGACATCACCGGCGGTCTGCCGCGCGTGGCCGAGCTGTTCGAAGCACGTTCACCGAAGGACGCCGGCATTCTCGCGGAAGTCACCGGCACGACGTCGTTCGGTAAGGACACGAAGGGTAAGCAGCGTCTCGTTATCACGGACCTCGACGGTGAGCAGCACGAGTTCCTGATCGCGAAGGAAAAGCAGGTTCTGGTTCACGATGGTCAGGTCGTCAACAAGGGCGAAATGATCGTGGACGGTCCGGCCGATCCGCACGACATCCTGCGTTTGCAGGGTATTGAAGCGCTGTCGCGTTATATCGTGGACGAAGTGCAGGACGTGTACCGTCTGCAAGGCGTGAAGATCAACGACAAGCACATTGAAGTGATTGTTCGTCAGATGCTGCGCCGCGTGCAGATTACGGACAACGGCGATACGCGTTTCATCCCGGGCGAACAGGTCGAGCGGTCGGATATGCTCGACGAAAACGACCGTATGATCGCGGAAGACAAGCGTCCGGCAACGTACGAAAACGTGTTGCTCGGTATCACGAAGGCGTCGCTGTCGACCGATTCGTTCATCTCCGCGGCGTCGTTCCAGGAAACGACCCGCGTGCTGACCGAAGCGGCGATTATGGGCAAGCGTGACGACCTGCGTGGTTTGAAGGAAAACGTGATCGTCGGCCGTTTGATTCCGGCCGGTACGGGTCTCGCGTTCCACAAGGCACGCAAGAGCAAGGAACTGTCCGACCGCGAGCGTTTCGATCAGATCGCAGCGGAAGAGTCGTTCGAATTCGGTACGCCGGAAACCCCGGCCGCCGAACAGCAGCACTCAGGCGAGTAAGTCCCGGCGGCGCAAGCCGCTTGGGGTTCTAGCCAGCGAAGCCGCTCAGTTTCGACTGAGCGGCTTTTTTTGCGCCGCTTTGTTACGCGTTCTTGTCCATTCGTAGGCCAGATGGCTAACGTTGTTGCAAAGCGCGGGCGCAGCGCGAATGCGTTGGTAAAATTCGTGTCACCCGCTTTACGCTGCTTCTCTCAAATTCATGTCCCGTCCGCTCGAAATCCTCAACGAAGTTTTTGGTTACCCCGCGTTCAGAGGACAGCAAGGCGAAATTGTCGAACACGTCGCCGGCGGCGGCGACTGTCTCGTGCTGATGCCGACGGGCGGCGGCAAATCGCTGTGTTATCAGATCCCGTCGCTGGTGCGACGCGAGGGCGGCTTCGGCACGG
The DNA here is from genome assembly GCF_904848585.1 of Paraburkholderia kirstenboschensis. Taxonomy (GTDB): domain Bacteria; phylum Pseudomonadota; class Gammaproteobacteria; order Burkholderiales; family Burkholderiaceae; genus Paraburkholderia; species Paraburkholderia kirstenboschensis. The sequence continues at coordinate 152,561 of NZ_CAJHCR010000016.1, read as the reverse complement.
GTATCGTCGTCTCGCCGTTGATCGCCCTGATGCAGGATCAAGTCGCCGCGCTCACGGAAGTCGGCGTGCGCGCCGCTTACCTGAACTCCACGCTTTCGAGCGCCGAAGCAATGGCCACCGAGCGCGCCTTGCGGGACGGCGACATAGATCTCCTCTATGTGGCGCCCGAACGTTTGATGACGCCGCGCTTCCAGGAGTTGCTGGAGCGTACTCGCATCGGACTCTTCGCGATCGACGAAGCGCATTGCGTCTCGCAATGGGGGCACGACTTCCGCCCTGAATATATTCAGCTCTCGGTACTGCACGAGCGCTTTCCGAATGTGCCGCGTATCGCGCTGACGGCCACCGCGGACGCCATCACGCGCGACGAGATTATTCACCGCCTTGCACTCGACGACGCGCGCATCTTCGTCTCGAGTTTCGACCGGCCGAATATCCGTTATCGCATCGTCGAAAAGGACAATGCGCGTACGCAGTTGCTCGACTTTATTCGCGCTGAACACACGCGGGCGGATGGTACAACCGACGCTGGGGTGGTCTATTGCCTGTCCCGGCGCAAGGTCGAAGAGACGGCCGAATGGTTGAAGGAAAAGGGTATGCGCGCGTTGCCGTATCACGCGGGCATGGAATTCGAGACGCGCCAGAAACATCAGGAGATGTTTCAGCGCGAGGAAGGCATTGTGATGTGTGCGACCATCGCGTTCGGCATGGGCATCGACAAGCCGGACGTGCGTTTTGTCGCTCACCTCGATTTGCCGAAGAGCGTCGAAGGGTATTACCAGGAAACCGGTCGCGCCGGCCGCGACGGCATGCCGGCCAATGCATGGATGGCCTATGGTCTCGGCGACGTCGTCCAGCAGCGCAAGATGATCGACGAGTCTGACGCGGACGACGCACACAAGCGCGTCCAGACCGGCAAGCTGGATGCGTTGCTGGGTCTGTGCGAAGCGGCGACGTGCCGGCGCGTGCGCCTTCTCGCGTATTTCGGCGAATCGAGCAAGCCTTGCGGTAATTGCGACAACTGCCTTGAGCCACCCGACACGTGGGACGCGACGCGCGAGTCGCAGATGGCGCTGTCGTGTGTGTTTCGCGCGCAGCGGGCGAGCGGTTTTCACTTCGGCGCAGGTCATCTCATAGACATTCTGCGCGGCAATCGCAGTGAAAAGATCCTGCAGCGCGGGCATGAAAAACTGACCACATTCGGTATCGGCGCGGCGCTCGGCGAACCGGAGTGGCGCGCGGTGTTTCGCCAGCTCGTGGCGTTCGGCTATCTGACAGTCGATCACGAAGGGTTCGGCTCGCTGGTTCTCACCGAGGCGAGCAAGCCCGTTCTAAAAGGCGAGCAGAACGTCACGATGCGCCGGTATGTAAAGCCCACGCGTACCCGCCAGTCGTCCGGTCGAACCAGCGAACGAGCGGATCCCACGATCGGCATGGGTCCGCGGGAACGCGCGCGCTGGGATCGGTTACGCGCATGGCGCACAGAAACCGCGAAAAGCGACGGCGTACCCGCGTATGTGATTTTCCACGACGCGACGCTTGCGGAGATTGCTCGCAACGGTCCCGATTCGATTGAGGATTTGCGCGCCATTCCGGGCATGGGAGCGCGCAAGCTCGATCGTTTCGGGGACGAACTGCTGGAAGTCGTCGCCGCTGATTAGGCCAGACGCCGTCGCCCGCTAAGGTGCGCAGGTCTGCGAAACATCGCAACCTGTTGACTCCCTTAGCCTTTTCGGAATATTATGCTAGGTTCCGGTCTTTGGGATGCTCGCGCGCGGACTCCGTCCACGTACTTGCAATCGAAGCCGGAAGTTCGATGCGCAATCGTTTCTGCTTTGCCCGGAAACATATGCGTCGATTTTGTTCAATTTCAGGAATAGACAATGCCAACCATCAATCAACTGGTTCGCAAAGGCCGCGCGTCGGAAACGACGAAGAGCAAGAGCCCGGCCTTGCAGGACTGCCCCCAGCGTCGAGGCGTGTGCACCCGTGTGTACACCACGACGCCGAAAAAGCCGAACTCGGCACTGCGTAAGGTTGCGAAGGTGCGCCTCACGAACGGTTTCGAAGTCATTTCGTACATCGGTGGTGAAGGCCACAACCTGCAGGAACACTCGGTCGTGCTGATTCGTGGCGGCCGTGTGAAGGACTTGCCGGGTGTGCGTTACCACATGGTTCGCGGCTCGCTGGATACCCAGGGCGTCAAGGATCGTAAGCAGGCTCGCTCGAAGTACGGCGCGAAGCGTGCAAAAGCTGGCAAGTAATTGGCCGGTCAGGTAGTACAGGTCGCCTGCAAAGGCGGTAATAGCGGTGGTGCCGGAATCGCCGGTGCTGTCGAGTAAGTGGTCACCCGACCGGGCTGGTAAGTCGTTAGAGATGAATCGGGTTAGTTGGTGGCCGCGGGGCTAAAACAGCTCCAACTGAAAAGTCAAAGGAAGAAACATGCCGCGTCGTCGCGAAGTCCCCAAGCGGGAAGTGTTGCCGGATCCGAAGTTCGGTAACGTTGATGTAGCTAAGTTCATGAACGTGCTGATGCTCTCCGGCAAGAAGTCGGTTGCCGAGCGCATTGTGTACGGCGCTTTCGAACAGATCCAGACCAAGGGTGGCAAGGACCCGCTGGAAGTGTTCACGGTAGCGCTCAACAACGTCAAGCCGGTGGTCGAAGTCAAGAGCCGCCGCGTTGGTGGTGCGAACTATCAGGTTCCGGTCGAAGTGCGCCCGTCGCGTCGTATGGCATTGGCGATGCGTTGGCTGCGTGAAGCCGCGAAGAAGCGCAGCGAGAAGTCGATGGCCCTGCGTCTGGCAGGTGAACTTTCCGAAGCGGCCGAAGGCCGTGGCGGCGCAATGAAGAAGCGCGACGAAGTTCACCGGATGGCAGAAGCCAACAAGGCGTTCTCGCATTTCCGTTTCTAAGCTTCCCGAATCCGGGTTTAGCAGACAAAACGGAAAGAAATTCCGGGCGGGTGCGCTTACAAAGCGCCTCGCCCGTTTGTGTTACAGCGCGATGGGTATTTTCTCGCATCGCGTCATCCCAATAGAGGATCAAAGTGGCTCGCAAGACACCTATCGAGCGCTACCGTAACATCGGTATTAGCGCTCACATCGACGCCGGCAAAACGACGACGACCGAGCGCATCCTGTTCTACACGGGCGTGAACCACAAGATTGGTGAAGTTCACGACGGCGCTGCCACCATGGACTGGATGGAGCAGGAGCAGGAACGCGGCATCACGATTACGTCGGCTGCTACGACGGCGTTCTGGAAAGGCATGGCCGGCGACCGCGCTGAGCACCGCATCAACATCATCGACACCCCGGGCCACGTCGACTTCACGATTGAAGTTGAGCGCTCGATGCGCGTGCTCGACGGCGCGTGCATGGTGTACTGCGCTGTGGGCGGCGTGCAGCCCCAGTCGGAAACCGTGTGGCGTCAGGCTAACAAGTACAAGGTTCCCCGTCTCGCGTTCATCAACAAGATGGACCGTACCGGCGCGAACTTCTTCAAGGTTTACGACCAGCTGAAGCTGCGTCTGAAGGCAAACCCGGTTCCGGTCGTGGTGCCTATCGGCGCAGAAGAAAACTTCACGGGCGTCGTCGATCTGCTGAAGATGAAGGCGATCATTTGGGATGAAGCTTCCCAGGGCACGAAGTTCTCGTACGAAGAAATTCCGGCTGAACTCGCCGACACGTGCAATGAATGGCGTGAAAAGATGGTCGAAGCGGCGGCTGAATCGAGCGAAGATCTGATGAACAAGTACCTCGAGTCGGGCGAACTGACGGAAGAGGAAATCATCAAGGGTCTGCGTGACCGTACGATCGCTTGCGAAATCCAGCCGATGCTGTGCGGCACCGCGTTCAAGAACAAGGGCGTGCAACGCATGCTGGACGCCGTGCTCGATTTCCTGCCGTCGCCGATCGACATCCCGCCGGTTACCGGCGAGCTGGAAAACGGTGAGCAAGGCGAGCGCCGCGCTGCTGACGACGAAAAGTTCTCGGCTCTGGCATTCAAGATCATGACCGACCCGTTCGTCGGCCAGCTGATTTTCTTCCGCGTGTACTCGGGCGTCGTGAATTCGGGCGACACCGTGCTGAACGCGACCAAAGACAAGAAGGAACGTCTGGGTCGTATTCTGCAGATGCACGCGAACCAGCGCGAAGAAATCAAGGAAGTTCGCGCGGGCGACATCGCCGCGGCAGTCGGCCTGAAAGACGCGACGACCGGCGACACCCTGTGCGATCCGCAAAACCCGATCGTGCTCGAACGCATGATTTTCCCGGAGCCGGTGATTTCGCAGGCGGTTGAGCCGAAGACGAAGCCTGACCAGGAAAAAATGGGTCTGGCGCTGAACCGTCTGGCACAAGAAGATCCGTCGTTCCGCGTTCAAACGGACGAAGAATCGGGCCAAACCATTATTTCGGGCATGGGCGAGCTCCACCTGGAAATTCTGGTTGACCGTATGAAGCGCGAATTCGGCGTGGAAGCGACCGTCGGCAAGCCGCAGGTTGCTTACCGTGAAACGATTCGTGGCAAGGCAGAAGACGTTGACGGCAAGTTCGTCAAGCAGTCGGGTGGTCGCGGCCAGTACGGCCACGCGGTCATCACGCTCGAGCCGAACGAGCAAGGCAAGGGTTACGAGTTCCTCGACGAGATCAAGGGCGGCGTGATTCCGCGCGAATACATCCCGGCGGTGGACAAGGGTATTCAGGAAACGCTGAAGGCAGGCGTGCTGGCAGGCTTCCCGGTTGTCGACGTCAAGGTTCACCTGACGTTCGGTTCGTACCACGACGTTGACTCGAACGAAAATGCGTTCCGCATGGCCGGCTCGATGGCGTTCAAGGAAGCAATGCGCAAGGCTCAACCGGTCATCCTCGAACCGATGATGGCTGTGGAAGTCGAAACGCCGGAAGACTACATGGGCAACGTGATGGGCGACCTGTCGGGCCGTCGCGGTATCGTTCAGGGTATGGACGATATGGTCGGCGGTGGCAAGATTGTTCGCGCCGAAGTGCCGCTGTCGGAAATGTTCGGCTACTCGACGTCGCTGCGTTCGCTGACCCAAGGTCGCGCAACGTATACGATGGAGTTCAAGCACTACTCCGAAGCACCGCGTAACGTGTCCGAAGCGATCATCAACGCGAAGTCGAAGTAATTGCGCGGCAAGTCATTCAACGATTAACTTTTTGAAAGAAGAGAAACATGGCTAAAGGTAAATTCGAACGGACCAAGCCGCACGTGAACGTCGGCACGATCGGTCACGTTGACCACGGCAAGACCACGCTGACGGCAGCGATCACGACGGTTCTGACGCAGAAGTTCGGCGGCGAAGCGAAGGCATACGACCAGATCGACGCGGCGCCGGAAGAAAAGGCACGTGGTATCACGATCAACACGGCGCACGTCGAGTACGAAACGGCTAATCGCCACTACGCACACGTTGACTGCCCGGGCCACGCTGACTATGTGAAGAACATGATCACGGGCGCCGCGCAGATGGACGGCGCGATCCTGGTGTGCTCGGCCGCTGACGGCCCGATGCCGCAAACGCGTGAGCACATCCTGCTGGCGCGTCAGGTCGGTGTGCCGTACATCATCGTGTTCCTGAACAAGTGCGACATGGTGGACGACGCCGAGCTGCTGGAGCTGGTCGAGATGGAAGTGCGCGAGCTTCTGTCGAAGTACGACTTCCCGGGCGACGACACGCCGATCATCAAGGGTTCGGCGAAGCTGGCGCTCGAGGGCGACAAGGGCGAACTCGGCGAAGTGGCGATCATGAATCTGGCCGACGCGCTGGACACGTACATCCCGACGCCGGAGCGCGCAGTGGACGGTGCGTTCCTGATGCCGGTGGAAGACGTGTTCTCGATCTCGGGTCGCGGCACGGTGGTGACGGGTCGCGTGGAGCGTGGCGTCGTGAAGGTCGGCGAGGAAATCGAAATCGTCGGTATCAAGCCGACGGTGAAGACGACGTGCACGGGCGTGGAAATGTTCCGCAAGCTGCTCGACCAGGGTCAGGCGGGCGACAACGTCGGTATCCTGCTGCGCGGCACGAAGCGCGAAGACGTGGAGCGTGGCCAGGTGCTGGCCAAGCCGGGTTCGATCAACCCGCACACGCACTTCACGGCTGAGGTGTACGTGCTGAGCAAGGACGAAGGCGGCCGTCACACGCCGTTCTTCAACAACTATCGTCCGCAGTTCTACTTCCGTACGACGGACGTGACGGGCTCGATCGAGTTGCCGAAGGACAAGGAAATGGTCATGCCGGGCGACAACGTGTCGATCACGGTGAAGCTGATCAACCCGATCGCGATGGAAGAAGGTCTGCGTTTCGCTATCCGCGAAGGCGGCCGTACCGTCGGCGCAGGTGTCGTTGCCAAGATTCTCGAGTAAAATCGCGGATTGACTTTGCAGTACGTGGTGCCCGGAGCCGGGCGCCAGCTCTGAGTGGGCGCCCGGCTCTACGTTCTTTTGCTATCTGGCGGCGCAATACCGCCTCGCTCTTTTCCAAGGAATTGTCATGCAGAACCAGAAAATCCGCATTCGCCTGAAGGCTTTCGACTATCGCTTGATCGACCAATCGGCTGCTGAAATCGTCGACACGGCAAAGCGGACTGGCGCAATCGTTCGTGGTCCGGTGCCCCTGCCGACCCGCATTCAACGCTTCGACATCCTGCGTTCGCCGCACGTCAACAAGACGTCGCGTGATCAGCTCGAAATCCGCACGCACCAGCGCCTGATGGACATCGTCGATCCGACGGACAAGACCGTCGACGCACTGATGAAGCTGGACTTGCCGGCTGGCGTGGACGTCGAAATCAAGCTGCAATAAGGCCCTTAAGCGTTGCCCGGCGTAGCAGGCAACGCTAAGTCTTTGATTGCTTGCAGAAAACGAAAAGCCTCGCTATAATGCAAGGCTTTTCGCGCATTTGCGCAAAAAAGTCGGTGTGCTGCAGCATGGATTCATGCCCGAAACGGCGCCGGCATTTTGTAAATTAGCCCCGACCAATCGCAGTCGGGAATGGAGAAAACGATGAGCCTTGGACTCGTAGGTCGCAAGGTTGGCATGACCCGTATCTTCACGGCAGAAGGGGATTCGATTCCCGTTACCGTGCTGGACGTGTCCGACAACCGCGTGACGCAGATCAAGACTGTTGAAACCGACGGCTACACGGCCGTGCAGGTTGCATTCGGTACGCGCCGTGCATCGCGTGTGACGAAGCCGTTGGCCGGTCATCTCGCCAAAGCCGGTGTTCAAGCCGGTGAAATCCTCAAAGAATTCCAGATCGATGCTGCCAAGGCTGCCGAGTTGTCGAACGGCACCGTGGTCGGTCCCGACCTGTTCGAAGTAGGCCAGAAGGTCGACGTGCAAGGCGTGTCGATCGGTAAGGGCTACGCCGGTACCATCAAGCGTTACAACTTCGCATCCGGCCGTGCTTCGCACGGTAACTCGCGCTCGCACAACGTGCCGGGTTCGATCGGTATGGCGCAGGATCCGGGTCGTGTTTTCCCGGGTAAGCGCATGACCGGTCACATGGGTGACGACACGGTAACGGTGCAAAACCTCGAAATCGCTCGTATCGACGCTGACCGCAAGCTGTTGCTGGTCAAGGGCGCCGTTCCGGGTGCGAAGGGTGGCAAGGTATTCGTTACGCCGGCCGTGAAGACGCGTGCCGTGAAAGGAGCGAAATAATGGAACTTAAGCTCCTGAATGCCAATGGTCAGGAAGGTGCAGGCGTTAGCGCGTCGGACGTCGTGTTCGGCCGCGATTACAACGAAGCCCTGATTCACCAGGTGGTGGTTGCGTATCAAGCGAATGCCCGCAGCGGCAACCGCGCGCAGAAGGATCGTGAGCAAGTCAAGCACACGACCAAGAAGCCGTGGCGCCAGAAGGGTACGGGCCGTGCCCGTGCCGGTATGTCGTCGAGCCCGTTGTGGCGCGGCGGTGGCCGGATCTTCCCGAATTCGCCGGAAGAAAACTTTTCGCACAAGGTCAACAAGAAGATGCATCGCGCAGGTCTCTGCTCGATCTTCTCGCAGCTGGCCCGCGAAGGCCGTATCTCGGTTGTCGACGAGCTGACGCTCGAGGCGCCGAAGACCAAGCTGCTGGCCGAAAAATTCAAGGCGATGGGTCTCGACTCCGTGCTGGTGATTACCGACACGGTTGACGAAAACCTGTACCTCGCGTCGCGCAACCTCGCCCATGTGGCGGTTGTCGAGCCGCGTTACGCCGACCCGCTGTCGCTGATCTACTTCAAGAAGATCCTGATCACGAAGGCTGCGGTCGCCCAGATCGAGGAGTTGCTGTCATGAGCGAGATTCGCAAAAACGATCATCGTTTGATGCAGGTCCTGCTCGCGCCGGTGATCTCCGAAAAGGCGACGCTGGTGGCCGACAAGAACGAGCAAGTCGTGTTCGAAGTCGCGCCCGATGCCACGAAGCAGGAAGTGAAAGCTGCAGTCGAGCTGCTGTTCAAGGTGGAAGTCAATTCCGTCAACGTGCTGGTCTCGAAGGGCAAAGCCAAGCGCTTTGGCCGCTTCATGGGCAAGCGCAAAGACGTGAAGAAGGCGTACGTCTGCCTGAAGCCCGGCCAGGAAATCAACTTTGAAGCGGAGGCCAAGTAATCATGGCAATCGTTAAAGTTAAGCCGACTTCGCCGGGTCGCCGCGCGATGGTCAAGGTGGTCAACAAGGATCTGTACAAGGGCAAGCCGTTCGCACCGCTGCTCGACTCGCAATCCTCGACCGCCGGCCGTAACAACAATGGCCACATCACCACGCGTCACAAGGGTGGTGGTCACAAGCATCACTACCGTGTCGTCGATTTCCGTCGCAACAAGGACGGTATCGCAGCGAAGGTCGAACGTCTCGAATACGATCCGAACCGTAGCGCGAACATCGCGCTGGTTCTGTATGCAGACGGCGAGCGCCGTTACATCATTGCTCCGAAGGGTCTTACCGTCGGCCAGCAGCTGATGTCCGGTTCTGAAGCGCCGATCCGCGCAGGCAACACGCTGCCGATCCGCAACATTCCGGTCGGTACGACGATTCACTGCATCGAAATGCTGCCGGGCAAGGGTGCGCAAATGGCGCGTTCGGCTGGTACGTCGGCGATGTTGCTGGCTCGTGAAGGCATCTACGCACAGGTCCGCCTGCGCTCAGGTGAAATCCGCCGCGTTCACGTCGAGTGCCGCGCGACGATCGGTGAAGTTGGCAACGAAGAGCATAGCCTCCGTCAAATCGGTAAGGCTGGCGCAAACCGCTGGCGCGGTATCCGCCCGACGGTGCGCGGCGTTGCAATGAACCCGGTCGATCACCCGCACGGTGGTGGTGAAGGCAAGACGGCTGCAGGTCGCGATCCGGTGAGCCCGTGGGGCACGCCTGCTAAGGGTTATCGCACCCGCAGCAACAAGCGCACGACGAGCATGATCGTCCAGCGCCGTCACAAGCGTTAAGGAGTAGGCAATGGCACGTTCTGTAAAAAAAGGTCCGTTCTGCGACGCCCATTTGCTGAAGAAAGTTGAGGCGGCAGCAGCTTCGCGGGATAAGAAGCCGATCAAAACCTGGTCGCGTCGCTCGACGATCCTCCCGGATTTCATCGGTCTGACGATCGCCGTTCATAACGGCCGTCAACACGTTCCGGTGTACATCTCGGAAAACATGGTCGGCCACAAGCTTGGCGAGTTCGCACTGACCCGTACGTTCAAGGGTCACGCAGCCGACAAGAAGGCTAAGAAATAAGGGGCTCAAGATGGAAGTGAAAGCAATTCATCGCGGTGCCCGCATCTCGGCGCAGAAAACGCGCCTTGTGGCTGACCAGATCCGCGGTTTGCCGGTCGACAAGGCGCTGAACGTTCTGACGTTCTCGCCGAAGAAGGCTGCGGGAATCGTGAAAAAGGTCGTGCTGTCGGCGATCGCGAATGCGGAGCATAACGAAGGCGCCGATATCGATGAGCTCAAGATCACGAGCATCTACATCGACAAGGCTGCGTCGCTCAAGCGTTTTACCGCGCGCGCTAAAGGCCGCGGTAACCGCATCGAGAAGCAATCCTGTCACATCACTGTGACGGTCGGGAATTAAGGGGTCATACGATGGGACAGAAAATTCATCCGACTGGCTTCCGTTTGGCCGTCAGCCGCAATTGGGCGTCGCGTTGGTACGCGAACAACAACAATTTCGCGGCGATGTTGCAGGAAGACATCGGTGTTCGTGAATACCTGAAGAAGAAGCTGAAGAACGCTTCGGTTGGTCGCGTCGTTATCGAGCGTCCGGCGAAAAACGCGCGCATCACGATTTATAGCTCGCGTCCGGGTGTGGTCATCGGTAAGAAGGGCGAGGATATCGAACTGCTGAAGTCGGAACTGCAACGCCGCATGGGCGTTCCGGTCCACGTCAACATCGAAGAAATCCGCAAGCCGGAAACCGATGCGCAACTCATCGCCGACTCGATCACGCAACAGCTCGAGCGCCGGATCATGTTCCGCCGCGCGATGAAACGTGCGATGCAAAACGCAATGCGTCTCGGTGCTCAAGGCATCAAGATCATGAGCGCTGGCCGTCTGAACGGTATCGAAATCGCCCGTACGGAATGGTATCGCGAAGGTCGCGTTCCGCTTCATACGCTGCGTGCAGATATCGACTACGCAACTTCGGAAGCGAAGACGACGTACGGCATCATCGGCGTGAAGGTGTGGGTCTACAAGGGCGATACGCTCGGCCGCAACGACGCACCTGTGGTTGAAGAAGTCGCCGAAGAAAAGCGTCCGCGCCGCAACGCACGTCCGGGTGGCGATCGCCGTCCGCGTCGCGATGGTGAAGGTGGTGGCCCGGCAGGTGCACGCCGTGGCGCTCCTCGTCGTGCTGGCGGTGCCGGCGGCGACGGGAAGACTGGAGAATAACGATGCTGCAACCGAAACGCAGAAAGTATCGCAAAGAGCAGAAAGGTCGTAACACCGGTGTCGCTACCCGCGGTAACGCGGTGTCGTTCGGTGAGTTCGGCCTGAAGGCTATCGGTCGTGGTCGCCTGACCGCGCGCCAGATTGAAGCGGCACGTCGTGCAATGACGCGTCACATCAAGCGTGGTGGCCGCATCTGGATCCGCATCTTCCCGGACAAGCCGATCTCGCACAAGCCGGCTGAAGTACGTATGGGTAACGGTAAAGGTAACCCTGAGTACTACGTCGCAGAGATTCAACCGGGCAAGATGCTGTACGAAATGGACGGCGTAACCGAAGAGCTGGCACGCGAAGCGTTCCGTCTGGCTGCAGCTAAGCTGCCGCTCAAGACGACCTTCATCGTGCGTCAGCTCGGCGCCTAAGGAGCAAATGATGAAGGCTTCCGAACTTCACCAGAAAGACCAGGCCGCGCTCAACAAGGAGCTGTCGGACCTGCTGAAGGCGCAATTCGGCCTGCGCATGCAACTCGCGACCCAGCAGCTCACGAACACGAGCCAGCTGAAAAAGGTTCGTCGCGACATCGCACGTGTGCGGACCGTCCTGACTGAGAAGGCGAACCAGAAATGAACGATAGCGTAAAAACCTCGCTCAAGCGGACGCTGGTCGGCAAGGTCGTCAGCAACAAGATGGACAAGACGGTCACCGTGCTGGTTGAGCACCGCGTGAAGCACCCGATCTACGGCAAGTACGTTGTGCGCTCGAAGAAGTACCACGCGCACGACGACGCGAACACGTACAACGAGGGTGACCTCGTTGAAATCCAGGAAACTCGTCCGATTTCGAAGACGAAGGCTTGGGTTGTGGCTCGCCTGGTCGAGGCTGCTCGCGTCATCTGACGCCGCTAAGTAGTAGAAGTTGTTGAAATCGCAGTAGATTTCGCTTGCAAGACCGAGATTATTTGTTATAATCTCGGTCTTCCCTCTTTATGGGAGCCCCGTCGCGGGCGAAGTTGGTGGGGGAAGCGGTTCAGGCGCCAGTCTGTCCCGAAGGATTCACCGGATTGCGATGGCGGGTTTCGTTTGCCGTCGCTGCTGTTCTAACCCAAGCAGCCGATTGGCTGACGGGACCAAGACTGACCGGGTACGCCATGGTGGTGTGACCGGATTAAGTTGGGAAAGATAAACCATGATCCAGACCGAAACTCGGCTTGAAGTGGCCGACAACACGGGTGCGCGTGAAGTCATGTGCATCAAGGTGCTCGGCGGCTCGAAGCGTCGTTATGCCAGCATTGGCGACATCATCAAGGTGACCGTCAAAGAAGCAACGCCGCGCGGGCGCGTGAAGAAAGGCGAAATTTATAACGCCGTGGTGGTTCGCACCGCCAAGGGCGTGCGCCGTCAGGACGGCTCGCTGATCAAGTTCGATGGCAACGCCGCAGTGTTGTTGAATGCCAAGCTCGAACCTATTGGCACCCGTATTTTCGGGCCTGTCACGCGCGAGTTGCGCAGCGAACGATTTATGAAGATCGTTTCGTTGGCACCTGAAGTGCTGTAAGGAGTCGCGATGAACAAGATTCGCAAAGGTGACGAAGTTATCGTCATCACCGGCAAAGATAAAGGCAAGCGCGGCGTCGTGCTGTCCGTTGGCGAAGGCAAGGTCATTGTCGAGGGTATCAACCTCGTCAAGAAACACGTCAAGCCGAACCCGATGAAGGGTACGACGGGTGGTGTGGAAGCCAAGACGATGCCGCTGCAAATTTCGAACGTCGCATTGGTCGACGCGAATGGCAAGGCGTCGCGTGTAGGCATCAAGGTCGAAGGAGACAAGAAAGTCCGTTTCCTTAAGACGACTGGTGCCGAGCTGAGCGCCTGACGCTGCGGAGTAAAAAAATGGCTCGTTTGCAAGAGTTTTACAAAGAAAAGGTTGTACCCGGCCTCATCGAAAAGTTCGGTTACAAGTCCGTGATGGAAGTGCCGCGCATCACCAAGATCACCCTGAACATGGGCCTTGGCGAAGCGGTTGCTGACAAGAAGATCATCGAAAACGCCGTTGGCGACCTGACGAAGATCGCAGGCCAGAAGCCGGTGATCACGAAGGCACGCAAGGCAATCGCTGGCTTCAAGATCCGTCAGGGCTACCCGATCGGTGCAATGGTCACGTTGCGTGGTCAGGCAATGTACGAATTTCTGGACCGTTTCGTGACGGTTGCGCTCCCCCGTGTGCGCGACTTCCGTGGCGTGTCGGGTCGTGCGTTCGACGGTCGCGGCAACTACAACATCGGTGTGAAAGAGCAGATCATTTTCCCCGAAATCGACTACGACAAGATCGACGCACTGCGTGGGCTGAACATCAGCATCACGACGACTGCGAAGACCGACGACGAAGCAAAGGCTCTGCTCGCCAGCTTCAAGTTCCCGTTCAGAAACTGAGGTTACCGTGGCTAAACTGGCACTGATCGAACGTGAAAAGAAGCGTGCTCGCCTCGCTGCTAAGTACGCGCCCAAGCGTGCAGAGTTGAAGGCGATCATTGGCGATATGAGCAAGTCGGACGAAGAGCATTACGCAGCACGTCTGGAACTGCAACAACTGCCGCGCAACTCTAACCCGACCCGTAAGCGCAATCGTTGCGCGATTACTGGTCGTCCGCGCGGTACGTTCCGTAAATTCGGGCTGGCGCGTAACAAGATTCGCGAAATCGCGTTCCGCGGCGAGATCCCTGGCCTGACCAAGGCGAGCTGGTAATAGGAGAAACGTAAATGAGCATGAGTGATCCTATCGCCGATATGCTGACTCGCATCCGCAACGCGCAGATGGTTGAGAAAGTCTCGGTGACTATGCCCTCGTCGAAAGTCAAGGTTGCGATTGCGCAGGTCCTGAAGGACGAAGGCTATATCGATGATTTCGCAGTGAAGTCCGAAGGTGCGAAGTCTGAATTGAATATCGTGTTGAAGTACTACGCTGGCCGTCCGGTGATTGAGCGCATTGAACGCGTCTCAAAGCCTGGTCTGCGTGTGTACCGCGGCCGTAACGACATCCCCGTGGTCATGAATGGCCTCGGCGTGGCAATCGTGTCGACGCCGAAGGGCGTGATGACGGACCGCAAGGCGCGTGCAACGGGCGTTGGCGGCGAAGTCATCTGCTACGTCGCTTAAGGCCGAAAGGAGAGAAACATGTCTCGAGTAGGTAAAAGCCCGATCGCGCTGCAAGGCGCAGAAGTGGCCCTGAGCGACGATCGCATTACCGTCAAGGGCCCGCTGGGTACGATTACGCAGGCGGCTAACCGCCTCGTGAAAGTGGTGAACGACAACGGCATTCTGAAGATCGAGCCGGTTGACGAAAGCCGCGAAGCGAATGCGATGTCGGGCACGATGCGCGCACTGGTGGCGAACATGGTGAACGGCGTGACGAAGGGTTTCGAGCGCAAGCTGACGCTGGTTGGCGTCGGTTACCGCGCACAGGCGCAAGGCGACAAGTTGAACCTGTCGCTGGGTTTCTCGCACCCCGTGGTGCACCAGATGCCGGAAGGCGTGAAGGCTGAAACCCCGTCGCAAACCGAAATCGTGATCAAGGGGATCGACAAGCAGAAAGTTGGCCAGGTCGCTGCAGAAGTGCGCGGCTATCGTCCGCCGGAGCCCTATAAGGGCAAGGGTGTGCGCTACGCCAACGAGGTCGTGATCCTCAAAGAAACGAAGAAGAAGTAAGGGTGCGCAATCATGGATAAGACTCAATCTCGCCTGCGCCGCGCTCGTCAGACGCGTATCAAGATCGCTGAGCTGCAGGTCGCGCGTCTCGCCGTGCATCGCACGAACACGCACATCTATGCGCAAGTGTTCTCGCCGTGCGGCACCAAGGTGCTCGCCAGCGCGTCGACGCTCGAGGCCGAAGTGCGTGCGCAACTGGCTGATCAAACGGGCAAGGGCGGCAATGTCGCTGCTGCCACGCTGATCGGTAAGCGCATCGCAGAAAAGGCTAAGGCTGCCGGCATCGAATCCGTCGCCTTCGACCGTTCGGGTTTCCGTTACCACGGCCGCGTGAAAGCGCTGGCTGATGCGGCGCGCGAAGCCGGACTCAAGTTCTAAGGGAAGAATTCGTCATGGCAAAGATGCAAGCGAAAGTTCAGGCTGACGAACGCGACGACGGCCTGCGCGAAAAGATGATTTCGGTCAACCGCGTGACCAAGGTTGTGAAGGGTGGCCGTATTCTCGGTTTCGCCGCACTGACCGTGGTCGGCGACGGTGATGGCCGCGTCGGTATGGGCAAGGGCAAGGCGAAGGAAGTGCCTGTCGCTGTTCAGAAGGCGATGGAACAAGCCCGCCGCAACATGTTCAAGGTGCCGCTGAAGAACGGTACCCTGCAACACGAAGTGCACGGCAAGCATGGCGCATCGATGGTCCTCCTCGCTCCGGCGAAGGACGGTACCGGTGTGATCGCTGGCGGTCCGATGCGCGCAGTGTTCGACGTGATGGGCGTGCAGAACGTTGTGGCCAAAAGCCACGGTTCGACGAACCCGTATAACCTCGTTCGTGCAACGCTCGACGGTCTGCGCAAGCAGTCCACGCCGGGTGACATCGCGGCGAAGCGCGGCAAGTCCGTCGAAGATATTCTGGGCTAAGGTGGACACCATGTCTGATAAAACTGTCAAGGTCCAGCTCGTCAAGAGCCTGATCGGCACCCGCGAAACGCACCGTGCAACGGTGCGTGGCCTCGGTCTGCGCCGACTCAACTCGGTTAGCGAGTTGCAGGACACGCCGGCCGTACGCGGCATGATCAACAAGGTTTCGTACCTCGTTAAGGTCATCAGCTAAGCGGCTGACCGGGACTCAAGGAGTTGATAATGGAATTGAATAACCTGAAGCCGGCTGAAGGCGCGAAGCACGCAAAGCGTCGCGTTGGTCGAGGCATCGGCTCCGGCCTCGGCAAGACCGCCGGCCGTGGTCACAAGGGTCAGAAGTCGCGTTCGGGCGGCTTTCACAAGGTTGGCTTCGAAGGCGGTCAAATGCCGTTGCAACGTCGCCTGCCGAAGCGTGGCTTCACCTCGCTGACGAAGGAATTCGTTGGTGAAGTGCGTCTCTCCGATCTGGAAAAGCTGCCGGTCGACGAAGTCGATCTGTTGGCTCTGAAGCAAGCCGGTCTGGTTGGCGAGCTGATCAAGAGCGCCAAGATCATCGCGACGGGCGAGCTCAAGCGCAAGATCGTTGTGAAGGGTCTGGGTGCGACGAAGGGTGCGCGCGCTGCTATTGAAGCAGCCGGCGGCTCTTTTGCCGAGTAACGCGCAAGTTATTTGCCGTCACTAGCATTTGCATCGGAGAAGGTACTTGGCTAACAGCCCGAGTCTCGCAAAACCCGGTCGCAGCGCGGCGAAGTTCGGCGATCTGCGTCGGCGGGCAGTGTTTCTGCTGCTGGCGCTGATCGTCTACCGTATCGGCGCGCACATTCCGGTGCCGGGTATCGACCCGGACCAGCTGGCGAAGTTGTTCCAGAGCCAGTCGGGCGGCATCCTTGGCATGTTCAACATGTTCTCGGGTGGCGCACTTTCGCGGTTCACGATTTTCGCGCTCGGGATCATGCCGTATATCTCGGCGTCGATCATCATGCAGTTGCTGGCAATTGTTTCGCCGCAGCTGGAAGCGCTGAAAAAGGAAGGGCAGGCGGGGCAGCGGAAGATCACGCAGTACACGCGTATCTTCACGGTCTTGCTGGCGACGTTCCAGGCATTCGGCATCGCCGTGGCATTGGAAAATCAGCCGGCTCTGGTGATTGATCCAGGAATGGTGTTTCGGCTGACGACGGTCGTGACGCTGGTAACGGGCACGATGTTCCTGATGTGGCTTGGTGAGCAGATCACGGAGCGCGGACTCGGCAACGGTATCTCGATCATCATTTTCGGCGGTATTGCAGCGGGTTTCCCGAATGCAATCGGCGGTCTTTTCGAACTGGTGCGAACCGGCTCGATGAGCATCATCTCGGCGATTATCGTCGTCGCGCTGATTGCTGCTGTAACGTATCTGGTGGTGTTCATCGAACGCGGCCAGCGCAAGATCCTTGTGAATTACGCGAAGCGGCAAGTCGGTAACAAGATCTACGGCGGTCAATCCTCGCATTTGCCGCTGAAGTTGAACATGTCGGGCGTGATTCCGCCGATCTTTGCATCGTCGATCATTCTCTTCCCGGCAACCATCCTGAACTGGTTTAGTTCGGGGTCGCGTTCCGGCTGGTTCGCAGACACGCTGCATAATGTGGCCGAAGCCCTCAAGCCCGGCCAACCCGTGTACGTGTTGCTGTACGCGTTGGCGATCGTTTTCTTCTGTTTTTTCTACACCGCACTGGTGTTCAACAGCAGGGAAACGGCCGACAACCTGAAGAAGAGTGGCGCATTCGTTCCTGGCATCCGCCCGGGCGATCAAACGGCGCGATATATCGACCGCATCCTGACGCGTCTGACGCTGGCCGGTGCGATCTACATCGTGTTTGTTTGTCTGCTGCCCGAGTTCTTAGTGCTGCGCTGGAACGTGCCGTTTTATTTTGGTGGAACGTCGCTGCTGATCATTGTCGTCGTCACAATGGATTTCATGGCGCAGGTGCAGTCGTACGTTATGTCGCAACAGTATGAATCGCTGCTGAAGAAAGCTAATTTCAAAGGCGGCGGCGTCCCGATGCGTTGAAAGGACTTATGGCCAAAGACGATGTTATCCAGATGCAGGGTGAAGTCATCGAAAACCTGCCTAACGCTACCTTCAGGGTGAAGCTGGAAAACGGCCATGTCGTATTGGGACACATATCCGGCAAGATGCGGATGCACTACATCCGAATCCTGCCGGGCGACAAGGTGACGGTTGAATTGACGCCTTACGATCTGTCGCGTGCGCGGATCGTGTTCCGGGCGAAGTGATTTGAAAAAAGGGTAATATCATGAAAGTGATGGCATCGGTTAAGCGCATTTGCCGCAATTGCAAGATCATCAAGCGCAAAGGCGTTGTGCGCGTGATTTGCAGCTCTGATCCGCGCCACAAACAGCGTCAAGGCTGAACGCCGCGCTTTTTGCTGCGCTTTTTGTTTGAGGAAAAACAATGGCTCGTATCGCAGGGGTTAACATCCCGAATCACCAGCATACCGAAATCGGCCTGACGGCAATTTACGGTGTAGGCCGCACGCGCTCGCGCGACATTTGCGTCGCTGCTGGTGTGGCATTTTCGAAGAAGGTCAAAGACCTGAACGACGCAGACCTCGAAAAGCTGCGTGAAGAAGTCGGCAAGTTCATCGTTGAAGGCGATCTGCGCCGTGAAACGACGATGAACATTAAGCGCCTGATGGATCTCGGCTGCTACCGTGGCGTGCGGCATCGTAAGGGCTTGCCCCTGCGCGGCCAACGTACGCGTACGAATGCCCGTACGCGCAAGGGTCCGCGTCGTGCAGCGCAATCGCTGAAGAAGTAAGCGGAACTGACAGTTACAGGAAAACGTAATGGCTAAGGCTTCGAACAACTCCGCGGCGCAACGCGTTCGCAAGAAGGTCAAGAAGAACGTCGCCGAGGGCGTGGTTCACGTTCACGCGTCGTTCAACAACACCATCATCACGATCACCGATCGTCAAGGCAATGCACTTGCTTGGGCAACGTCGGGTGGTCAGGGCTTCAAGGGTTCGCGTAAATCGACCCCGTTTGCAGCCCAGGTGGCAGCCGAATCGGCTGGCCGCGTGGCGATGGAATACGGCGTGAAGAACCTCGAAGTGCGGATCAAGGGCCCCGGTCCTGGCCGTGAGTCGGCGGTGCGCGCGTTGCATGGTCTTGGCATCAAGATCACCGCGATCTCCGACGTAACTCCGGTCCCGCACAACGGCTGCCGTCCGCCGAAGCGTCGTCGTATCTAAGACGCTGTTTTCGCTAGCGCCTGTTGCCGCCGGATCTAGTAACCGGCGAAACAGGCTGCTTGCGCTATTGAATTGACTAAGCCCACTGTTCGACCCAAAGGGTTCGGACTAGCGCGAGTGCCTGCATTCGCGTGATCAATCAACGAAGGAATCAACGTGGCACGTTATATCGGCCCTAAGGCCAAGCTGTCCCGCCGTGAAGGCACTGACCTGTTCCTGAAGAGCGCCCGTCGTTCGCTCGCTGACAAGTGCAAGCTTGACAGCAAGCCTGGCCAGCATGGCCGCACCTCGGGTGCACGTACGTCCGACTACGGCACGCAGTTGCGCGAAAAGCAAAAAGTGAAGCGCATCTACGGTGTCCTCGAGCGCCAGTTCCGCCGTTACTTCGCTGAAGCCGACCGTCTGAAGGGCAACACGGGTGAAAACCTGCTGCAATTGCTCGAGTCGCGTCTGGATAACGTCGTGTATCGCATGGGCTTCGGCTCGACGCGTGCTGAGGCGCGTCAGCTGGTGAGCCACAAGGCGATCACGGTGAACGGCGTCGTGTCGAATATTCCGTCGATGCAAGTGAAGGCAGGCGACGTCGTCGCGGTGCGCGAACAATCGAAGAAACAAGCGCGTATTCTCGAAGCGCTGTCGCTGGCTGAGCAGGGCGGCATGCCCAGCTGGGTCGCTGTCGATTCGAAGAAGTTCGAAGGCACGTTCAAGTCGAAGCCGGAACGCAGCGACATCGCTGGCGATATCAACGAAAGCCTGATCGTCGAATTGTATTCGCGGTAATCGGATTAACGGCCGGGGCACCCCGATTGCGTTGCGCAAGGGGGAGTCTCGGCTGTTTATTTTCAGGTTGTTACCGGTCAGCCTTATCGGTGTAACGAGCCGAGGGTATTGAAAAGGAAAACCTATGCAAACCAGTTTGTTGAAGCCCAAGATCATCGCAGTTGAATCGCTGGGCGAAAGCCACGCGAAAGTGGTCATGGAACCGTTTGAACGCGGTTACGGCCACACCTTGGGTAACGCGCTCCGGCGCGTGCTGTTGTCGTCGATGATCGGCTACGCGCCGACCGAAGTGACGATCGCAGGCGTCGTACATGAGTATTCGACGCTCGACGGTGTGCAAGAGGACGTGGTCAACCTGTTGTTGAACCTGAAGGGCGTGGTGTTCAAGCTGCATAACCGTGACGAAGTGACGGTTACGCTGCGCAAGGAAGGCGAAGGCGTTGTTACCGCTGGCGACATCGAACTCGCGCACGATTGCGAAGTGATCAACCCTGATCACGTGATCGCGCATCTGTCGAAGGGCGGTAAGCTCGACGTCCAGATCAAGGTCGAGAAGGGCCGCGGTTACGTGCCCGGCAATGTGCGTCGTTACGGCGAAGAGTCGGCCAAGATCATCGGCCGTATCGTGCTGGACGCGTCGTTCTCGCCGGTTCGCCGCGTGAGCTACGCCGTTGAAAGCGCTCGCGTCGAACAGCGTACCGACCTCGACAAGCTTGTGATGAACATCGAAACGAACGGCGTGATCTCGCCGGAAGAAGCGATCCGTCAATCGGCTCGCATTCTGGTTGATCAACTGTCGGTGTTCGCTGCACTGGAAGGCACCGAAGCAACGGCTGAAGCGCCGTCGCGCGCGCCGCAGATCGATCCGATCCTGCTGCGTCCGGTCGATGATCTCGAATTGACGGTTCGTTCCGCGAACTGCCTGAAGGCCGAGAACATCTACTACATCGGCGATCTGATCCAGCGCACGGAAAACGAGTTGCTCAAAACGCCGAATCTGGGCCGCAAGTCGCTGAACGAAATCAAGGAAGTACTGGCGTCGCGTGGTTTGACGCTCGGCATGAAGCTCGAAAATTGGCCGCCCGCTGGGCTGGACAAGTAAGTCGGCGCTTCGTCTCGGGACAGAACCCGTCGCTGCACTGGCAAAGACGCGGATTTTCCTTTAAAATCCGCGTCTTGCTTTTTTCACTACCGGCCCGTGCACTCGCTACTTGTAGTAGATCGAGCGCGATAGAAGAGCTGGACCAAAACTCTGAATCGAAGGAATCAACATGCGTCACCGTCATGGTCTGCGGAAACTCAACCGCACGAGCAGCCACCGTCTGGCAATGCTCCGTAATATGTCCAACTCGTTGATCGAGCACGAAGTCATCAAGACCACGCTGCCGAAGGCGAAAGAACTCCGTAAAGTTGTCGAGCCGCTGATCACGCTTGGCAAGAAGCCGTCGCTGGCAAATCGTCGTCTGGCATTCAACCGCCTGCGCGATCGTGACTCGGTCACGAAGCTGTTTGAAGTCCTCGGCCCGCGCTACGCAACCCGTCCGGGCGGCTACCTGCGCGTGCTGAAGTTCGGCTTCCGCGTCGGCGACAATGCACCGATGGCTCTGGTTGAATTGCTCGACCGTCCGGAAGTTGAAGAAGTTGAAGTGCAAGAAGCCGAGTAAGCTTCAAGGCACCAAAAAGCCAGGCATCAAGCTTGGCTACAGAATGCTGACGAACCCCACGTTTTTCGGAGCGTGGGGTTTTGTTTTTTGGCGAGGCAAATGTTGCCGTGAAGCGGAGCTTCGCAAGAAAAGGCGATCGAGAAGGGCGATGGCGGGCCTAAGCACGCGTGACTAAGCGGCCGCAGCCGCGTATGAATGCCACCAAGCGGCCACCAGCCCAGTTTCCGCTTCGGAATCCAAGTGCAACGAGGGAGTCAGTCAGTCCGCGGTGACCAAATGCCGCACGCGCGGCCCCGAGCTGCCTGCGGCACTTCAAGGCTAGGTGATACGATATTGGCACCCGAACCGTGCCTTGCTGGAGCTTTCTGTGAGCGTGAGTATTACCTTGATTCTGACGACGGTGCCCGACGCGGCCGTTGCCGACAGGCTCGCCGCAGACGC
This sequence comes from Paraburkholderia kirstenboschensis, assembly GCF_904848585.1. GTDB lineage: Bacteria > Pseudomonadota > Gammaproteobacteria > Burkholderiales > Burkholderiaceae > Paraburkholderia > Paraburkholderia kirstenboschensis. The sequence goes on along the minus strand of NZ_CAJHCR010000016.1, from coordinate 130,920 downwards.
GCTCGCCGCCCGGCTGTGCGCCTGCGTAACGCAGCTCGGCGCCGTGCAATCGAGCTACCACTGGCAGGGTCGCGTCGAAACGGCACAAGAAATCCAGTTGTTGTTCAAGACGAGCACCGCGCGCGCACTTGAGCTTGAGCAGTACATACAGACGCACCATCCGTACGACACGCCGGAAGTTCTGTCGTGGCAAGCCATGGCCTCGGCCGCCTATGGTCAGTGGATCCTTGCAGAAACGCAACGCCCTCTACATGTTTAACTGTCTCGACGGGCGCGCGCGCCATGCGCTTCGTGCCGCATTCCTTCTCCTTGCCAGCCTGATCTTCGCGCAGTTCTGCACCCTCGCCCGTGCGGCAGACGATTTCCTCGATCCGGCGGTAGCGTTCAAGTTCAGCGCGGCAGAAAAGCCGGGCGAAGTCGACGTCACGTACAAAATTGCTGACGGCTACTACATGTACCGCGAGCGTTTCGCGTTCGCGACTCGAAGTGGAAACGCGACAATCGGCGAGCCGCAGTTGCCGGCGGGCCATATTAAATTCGACCAGACGTTCAACAAGAACGTCGAGACCTATCGCAATGAGCTGACGATCCGCATTCCGGTCAAGCAGGCGGCAGGAGGGTTCGATCTGGCCGTGACATCTCAAGGCTGTGCGGACGCCGGCATCTGTTATCCGCCGATGGAGCGCGTCTACCATGTAAGCGGCGCCGCGCTGCAATCGGCGGGCAGCGCAGCTGCGCAGCAATCTGCTCCGAGCGATACGCCATGGTACGAGCGGGCCACCAACGCCGACTACGCGCAATCGTTGCTGCAGGGCGGCGGTTTCCTCACGATCATCGGACTTTACTTCGTCGCGGGCATGGTGCTGAGCCTGCTGCCGTGCTCATATCCGATGATTCCCATTCTTTCGGCAATCATCATCGGCGAGGGCGCACGGGTCACGCGCGCGAGGGGCTTGGCGCTATCTCTCGCCTATGTAATCGGAATGGCGCTCGTCTACACCGCGCTCGGAATCGCCGCCGGGCTCGTTGGGCAAAGTCTGGGCGCGTGGTTGCAGAACCCATGGGTATTGGGTGCGTTCGGCGTGCTACTGACCGCTTTTGCGCTCACGCTGATCGGGGGTTTTGATATCGCATTGCCGCAGCGCTGGCAGGATGGCGTTTCACATGCGTCGGCGCGACGCTCGGGCGGCAAGTTTGCAGCCGTTGCTGCGATGGGCGCGCTGTCTGCGCTGGTCGTGGGTGCCTGCATGACCGCGCCCCTTTTCGCGGTACTCGCCTTCATCGCGCACACGGGGAACGCCGTGCTCGGTGGCGCCGCGCTGTTTTCCATGGGACTTGGGCTTGGGGTGCCGTTGCTTATCATCGGATTTGGCGCCGGAACCTTGCTGCCGCGCGCCGGCGCGTGGATGGACGGCGTCAAAGTGCTGTTTGGTGTCGTGCTGCTCGCAGCGGCGCTCTGGATCGTCTGGCCGGTGCTTGGAGCAACGGCTGCCATGCTCCTGACTGCGCTCTGGCTCTTGATCGCCGCGGCGTCGCTGGGCCTGTTTTCGGCGCCTTTGGCGCAAGCGTCGATATGGCGCCAGCTGGGCCGCGGTATCGGCGCCGCCTTGGCCGTTTGGGCGGCGGTGCTGCTTGTCGGCCTTGCGGCGGGGTCGTCAGATCCATTGCGTCCGTTGGCGGTGCTGGCAACGCGCGCCGGCGCGCCGGTGCCGGATCGTGCGGCTGGCTCGCCCCAGAATGCGTCGCAGGGCGATCTGGCGTTTCAACCGGTGCGCTCATCCGTCGGACTGGACCAGGCCGTCAAAGCTGCCGCGCAGCCGGCCATGCTCGATTTTTACGCCGACTGGTGCGTCAGTTGCAAAGAGATGGAGAAATTCACCTTCAGCGACCCGCGCGTCCAGGCGAAATTGAAGGAGATGAACCTGCTGCGCGCCGACGTAACGGCCAACAATACCGACGATCAGGCGCTGCTGAAGCGCTTCGGCCTTTTCGGCCCACCGGGAATTATCTTCTTCGACCGCGGCGGCAAGGAGGTACTGCGCGTCGTCGGTTATGAGTCGGCCGACAAATTTCTGCGCACGCTCGAACGGGCGAGCCGACCTCAGGCGTGATTGCAATGACCGCATGAACGAGCGGACTCAAGCGCGAGTGCAAAAAAAAACGGAGGCGTGACCGAAAGTCCGCCTCCGTTCTACTTTCTGCGCCCTGCTGACCTCACACATGAATGCACGCGGCCCAGCCAGACGAGCTCGTTGCCGCCAAGCGCGGCGCGAACTACTTCTGCGAGCGAAGAATCCGCGCTGCATCCAGCGCGAAATAGGTCAGAATGCCGTCCGCGCCCGCGCGCTTGAAGGCGAGCAGCGATTCCATCATCGCCTTGTCGTGATCCAGCCAGCCGTTCTGAGCCGCTGCCTTCAGCATCGCGTATTCGCCGCTCACCTGATAGACGTAGGTCGGGAACTGGAACTCGTCCTTCACGCGGCGCACGATATCCAGGTACGGCATGCCCGGCTTGACCATCACCATGTCCGCGCCTTCGTTGATGTCCGCTTGCACCTCGCGCAAGGCCTCGTTGGAGTTGGCGGGGTCCATCTGGTACGTCATCTTGTTGCTCTTGCCGAGGTTCGTCGCGGAGCCGACGGCGTCGCGGAACGGGCCGTAGAACGCGGACGCGAACTTGGCCGCATAAGCCATGATGCGCGTGTGGACATGGTCCTCGCTTTCCAGCATTTCGCGGATGGCGCCGATCCGGCCGTCCATCATGTCCGAGGGCGCGACGATATCGACGCCGGCTTCGGCCTGCGCGCGTGCCTGTTCGATCAGGATATCGACGGTTTCATCGTTGATCACGTAGCCGTTTTCGTCGAGCACGCCGTCCTGGCCGTGGCTCGTGTACGGATCCAGCGCGACGTCGGTGAGCACGCCCAGATCGGGGAAGTGCTTTTTCAACTCGCGCACCGCGCGCGGGATCAAACCCGCGGCGTTGGTGGCTTCACGGCCATCGGGCGTTTTCAGCGACGGCTCGATCGCCGGAAACAGCGACAGCACTGGCACGCCAAGCTCGACGCACTGCTCGGCGACTTTCATCAGCAAGTCGACCGAAACCCGCTCGACGCCAGGCATCGACGGCACGGCTTGCCGCACGTTGGTGCCTTCGACAACAAAGACGGGGTAAATCAGATCGTTGGTGGTGAGAATGTTCTCGCGCATCAGGCGGCGCGAGAAGTCGTCGCGGCGCATGCGGCGAGGACGGAAGTGCGGGTAGAAGCTCATGGAATTGAAGATCGTGGATGTCTTGACGTGGGGCAGTGACGCGAGTGGTGCTCGGGAGCCGGCGCCCACTCACGGAAACTTTTCAAGACAATGGTATATCATACCGATCGAGCAAGGCGCTTGGCGCTGACCTCCCCGCTTCTCCTCCCTGAGCGGGTGCCTGTCGTTTTTCGATTAGGCTGTTTGACCCGCCGTTAAAGCGGCGGGTTTTTTTATGGGCGGCACAAAGAGCGCGTTCAGGCTCCAGGAAAACGCGTCGCGCGGTTACTGCGCAGCGTCCGTTTCGCCCTTCATTTCGGGAATCAGCCAGCTTTCAATCAGTTCGTGCGCTTCGTCGATACCTACCCGCTTGAGCGCCGAGAAGAGTTGCGCCGTCAGTTCGCCCTGGTAACCCGCCGCACGATATTCAGCAAAACCCTTCTGTGTCGCGCGCAACGCATTTACGCTTTCCTGGCGCGTCAATTTGTCGCATTTGGTGAGCAGCGTGTGGATCGGCTTGCCGGTAGGAGCGAACCACTCGATCATTCGCCGATCCAGATCGGTCAGCGGCCGGCGCGAGTCCATCATGAGGATCATGCCGCGCAATTGCGAACGCGTTTGCAGGTAGGTGGAAAGCAGCGCTTCCCAGTGAGCCTTGGCTGCGCCAGGCACTTCCGCATAACCGTAGCCAGGCAGATCGACGAGATGGGCCGTGGGCTCGTCCGCCTTGCCGACGGAGAAGTAATTGATGTGCTGGGTGCGCCCCGGCGTCTTACTCGCGAATGCAAGCCGCTTCTGATTGCACAGGATATTGATGGCTGTCGACTTGCCCGCATTCGAGCGCCCGGCAAAAGCAATCTCGGGCTGAGCGGTGGCCGGCAGATCACGAAGGTGATTGACGGTCGTGAAAAAGCGGGATTGGTGGAGCAGGAAGGACATGATCAGGCCGGATTTCGAGACGCCGGGGAACCCGGAGTGGGGACGGGTCAAGCCCGACTGGCGTCTTAGCGATTAGCGAGTTATTGTACAATACGATGGTTTACTGAAAACCTGAGGGGGCCAGCCCGCGTGCCTCGGCGGCTCCTGGCGGTCACTCGGGTCGCCGTCGTATTGTGCAAAACCTCTAAAATCCCACAAGACGAGACAGGGTGTGCGAATGAATCGACTGTGCAAGGCTCTGATGGTTTTTCATGTAGCAGCAGGTCTTTCAGGTTTGGCAATTCAGGCACGAGCAGCAGATCCGGCAAAGCCGGACGTCAATCGGGGGCAGGCAATCGCAGTGCAGGTTTGCGCGTCATGTCACGGCGCAGACGGCAATAGTGCCGGCGGCGCATACCCAAAGCTGGCGGGTCAGCATCCCGACTATCTCGTCAAGCAACTCAAGGATTTCAAGCCGCAGCCCGGCGCCAAGCAGCCCGCGCGCAACAATGCGATCATGACGGCTATGGCGGCAGCGCTGTCCGACCAGGATATGGTCAACGTCGCTGCCTATTTTGCGGCGCAGGCTCCGAAGCCCGGCTATGCGCACAACAAGGACACGGTGCCGCTCGGGCAGAAGATTTATCGAGGCGGCATTGCGGACAAGGGCGTGCCGGCCTGTGCGAGTTGCCACGGACCCACGGGTCAAGGCATTCCGTCGCAATATCCGCGCTTGTCGGCCCAATGGGCTGAATACACGGTGGCGCAGTTGAACGCGTTCACGCAGGGCCCCGGAGCGCGCAATAACAACGAGGCGATGCATGCTGTCGCATCGCGTCTGTCGGACAGCGAGATCAAAGCTGTGGCCGATTACATCGCGGGCCTGCACTAAGAGGTCCGCGCGCAACTGCAACCGGCCCGCCGAGGCCGGTAAAAAACAAGAAAAGGGTGGGGGCGTCGTGTCAACGGTCGCCCTTCACCCTTTTTTGCTGTTCAGTCGGAGTATGAATGAGCGTCACCACGTCGGGTTTGCAGTCGAAGTCGAGCAATCGCATCGTGCGCAGCGTCGTCGAAGTATTGAGTTCGATGCGTTTTGCCATTGCGCTGCTCGTGATTCTGTCGATCGCCAGCATTATCGGCACCGTCCTCACGCAGGACGATCCCTATCCCAACTACGTCAACCAGTTCGGCCCATTCTGGGCCGATATCTTCCGCGCGCTGAGCCTTTACACGGTTTACAGCTCGTGGTGGTTCATGCTGATCCTCGGCTTTCTGATGGTGTCGGTGTCGCTGTGCGTGATCCGCAACGCGCCCAAAATGATCGCCGACACGAAGAGCTGGAAAGACAAGGTCCGCGAAGCCAGCCTGCGCGCGTTCCATCACAAGGGCGAATTCGCGGTGCACGGCACGCGTGCGCAGACGGCGGCGGTGCTCGCCAAACTGTCCGCCAAGCTAGGCTACAAGTTCGTTACGCGCGAGTCCGACGGCGCCACGCTGATCGCGGCCAAGCGCGGCGCGTTGACCAAGCTCGGCTACATCTCCGCGCACATTGCGATCGTGGTGATTTGCCTCGGTGGCCTGCTCGACAGCAATCTGCCGATCAAGCTGCAAATGTGGCTGTTCGACAAATCGCCGATCCGCGCGAACACCGTCATCAATGACATCCCGCCGGAACATCGCCTGTCGCAATCGAACCCGACATTCCGCGGTTACGCATGGGTGCCGGAAGGGCAGCACGTGTCCACCGCGATCCTCAACCAGCCGGACGGCTCGCTGATTCAGGACCTGCCGTTTTCGATCGAGTTGCAGAAGTTCATTGTCGATTATTACTCCACGGGCATGCCGAAGCTGTTCGCTAGCGACATCGTCGTGGTAGATCACAAGACCGGCGCGCGCGTGCCGGCTCGCATCGAGGTGAACAAGCCGTTTGAATACGACGGCGTGTCGATCTATCAATCGAGCTTCCAGGACGGCGGCTCGCAAATGCAGATGACGGCCTACCCGATGACGGGCGCCAGCGCGAAAACCGCGCCGTTCGGCGGGTCGATCGGAGGCAATGCGCCGTTGAGTTCGGCCACGTCGCTTGCCGACGGGCAGACGGTCGAGTTCACCGACTTCCGCGCGATCAACGTCGAGAACATCTCGAATGGCAGCGGCCAGACGGACGCGCGCGGCGTCGCCGCCCATCGCTCGCTGAAGGAAGCATTCGACGAGCGCCTCGGCTCGGGCGCAAAGACCTCCAAGCCGCTCGATCTGCATAACGTCGGCCCCTCGGTGCAGTACAAGGTGCGCGACAAGGACGGTCAGGCGCGCGAGTACAACAACTACATGCTGCCGGTGGCGGTTGCCGGGGAACGATTCTTCCTCGCGGGCATGCGCCTGAATCCCGACGATCCGTTCCGCTATCTGCGCATTCCCGCCGACAGCGGTGGGACCGTCAAGGACTGGATGAACCTGCGCGCAACGCTGGAAAACCCGGAAATGCGCGCGCAAGCCGCTCACCGCTTCGCGCAGCGCTCGGTGCCCGAAGCGAACACTGAATTGCAGCAGCACCTGGAAGAAAGCGCGCTGCGCGTGCTGACCCTTTTTGCCGGCGCGGACAACACCGTCAAAATGCCGAACGGGCAGCCAATAGGCGGCTTCCAGGCCATCGCCGGATTCATCGACCATTCGGTGCCGAAAGGTGAGCAGGAAAAGGCTGCAGGCCTGTTGCTGCGCATGCTCGAAGGCTCGATGTGGGATCTTTGGCAACTGTCACGCCAGCAACTCGGCGAGCCAGAAGCGCAGGCCAACGCGGATTCGAGCCGCTTCGTACAAAGCTCGATCAATGCGATATCCGACAGCTTTCTGTATGGATCGCCGGTCTATTTGCAGCTCGACTCATTCAAGCAGGTGCAAGCCTCGGTATTTCAGCTGACGCGCGCGCCCGGCAAAAAAGTCGTGTATCTTGGCAGCCTGCTCCTCGTGTTGGGCATCTTTTCGATGTTCTACGTCCGCGAACGGCGCCTCTGGTTCTGGCTCAAAGATACTGAGCACGGCACAAATGTCGTGATGGCCATGTCGAGCGCGCGCAAAACGCTCGACTTCGAAAAAGAATTTGTTCAGACGCGCGACGCAGTCGGCGCCGCGCTGGGCGCGAAGCTCACCGATGTATCGTCCGGCAACGCCGGCACGCCGTCCGCAAGCTCACAAGGTTCGACCCGGTAATACCATGGACTTGACTCAGGTTTCCTCATCTTCTCCTTCATCCGCCCGGCCCTCCAAGGTGTCCGCGGACGAAGCGTTCAACGTTGCCCAATACGACGAGCGGCCGTTCCTGAAACGGCTTGGCATCGCCGACTGGCTATTCGCCCTCGCCATGGTCGCGGGCGCCGGGTTCGCGCTGTCGCGCTATTACCCGTTCATGAATTACTACGACAAACTGGTGCTGGTGTGCGCGGTGCCGGTCTTCGTCGTGCTCGGCTGGCGCTGGAAACCCGTGCGTCCGCTGATGGTGGGCATTGCGGCGCTGTCGCTGCTGGCCATCCAGATCTATCACGGCGATCTGAGCCGGGCGGACAACGCCTTCTTCCTGAAGTATTTCCTGTCGAGCCAGTCCGCGATTCTGTGGATGAGTGCGCTTTTTGTGTTCGCCACGGTTTTCTACTGGATCGGCCTGCTCTCGCGCTCGCCCACTGGCGCCGCGATCGGCTCGAAAATGACCTGGGCCGCCGTTCTGATGGGCTTCGTCGGTCTGATGGTGCGCTGGTACGAGTCGTATCTGATCGGCGCGGACGTAGGCCATATTCCCATTTCGAACCTCTACGAAGTGTTCGTGCTGTTCAGCCTGATCACCGCGCTGTTCTATCTCTACTATGAACAGCACTACAACACGCGCGCGCTCGGTGCGTTCGTGCTGCTGGTGATCGGCGCCGCCGTCGGTTTTCTGATGTGGTATTCGGTCGCCCGCGACGCGCAGCAGATCCAGCCGCTCGTTCCGGCTCTGCAAAGCTGGTGGATGAAGATCCACGTGCCGGCGAACTTCATCGGCTACGGAAGCTTTGCGTTGTCGGCAATGGTCGCAGTCGCTTATCTGGCGAAGGAGCGCGGCATGTTGGCCGACCGCCTGCCGGCGCTCGAAGTGCTCGACGACGTCATGTACAAGTCGATCGCCGTCGGCTTCGCGTTCTTCACGATTGCGACGATTCTCGGCGCGCTTTGGGCGGCGGAAGCCTGGGGCGGCTACTGGAGCTGGGACCCCAAGGAGACGTGGGCGCTGATCGTCTGGCTGAATTACGCGGCCTGGCTGCATATGCGTCTGATGAAGGGCCTGCGCGGCGCGGTCGCCGCGTGGTGGGCGCTGACCGGCCTGCTCGTGACGACCTTTGCGTTCCTTGGCGTGAACATGTTCCTGTCGGGCTTGCATAGTTACGGCAAGCTGTAATATCCGCTGTTCCAAACCGACAAAGAACCGCCGCGTGTTTCGCACCGGCGGTTTTTTTATGGCCGACGGAATATTTGCGCGCCGAATGTGTTCGTCATAAGAGTACGCATGGATGGCCCGACGAGCGATCATCACCATGGCCCCGTTAGATGTCTGAAACGGCGGCCGGCAAGGAGCAGCATGATGTGGATCAAGCGAAGCGACAGGATTCAACTCATCGGCGACGATATCGCTCGTAGCGAAATCACGCCGCAGCACATTTTCGAGAATCGGCGGCGCGTGTTGCAGGCGGCAGGCGCGCTGGCGCTCGGCAGTCTGATCGGCGTGAACGGCGAAGCGCTGGCGGCTTACACCTCGAACGATCCGAAAGCGCAGAAACTGGCGGCCAGAACGAACACGAAGTTCGTCGCGCTGGACAAGATCACGCCGTTCAAGGACATCACCACGTACAACAACTACTACGAGTTCGGCACCGACAAGTCCGATCCGGCGCACAACGCTGGAACACTGCGCCCGCGGCCGTGGAAGGTAAGCGTCGAAGGCGAGATCAAGAACCCGAAGGTCTACGACATCGACGAACTGCTGAAGCTCGCGCCGCTCGAGGAGCGCGTGTATCGGCTGCGTTGCGTCGAAGGGTGGTCGATGGTGATTCCGTGGATCGGCGTGCCGCTCGCAGAGCTGATCAAGCGCGTGCAGCCGACGGGCAACGCGAAATACGTTCAGTTCATTACGTTGGCCGACCCGTCGCAGATGCCGGGACTTTCCACGCCGATACTCGATTGGCCATATTCGGAAGGCTTGCGCATGGATGAGGCGATGAATCCGCTCACGCTGCTCACCATGGGCGTGTACGGTCAGGTGCTGCCGAACCAGAACGGCGCGCCGGTTCGCGTGGTGGTGCCGTGGAAATACGGCTTCAAGAGCGCGAAGTCGCTGGTGAAAATCCGCTTTGTCGAAAAACAGCCGGCGACGAGCTGGAACACTTATGCGTCGAGCGAATACGGTTTTTATTCGAACGTGAACCCGAATGTCGACCATCCGCGCTGGAGTCAGGCGACCGAGCGGCGCATCGGCGAAGACGGCTTTTTCACGCCCAAGCGCAAGACGTTGCTGTTCAACGGCTATGGCGATCAGGTGGCGTCTCTTTATCAGGGCATGGACCTGAAGAAGAATTTCTGAGCGACATGACGATGGCTTCCGATACCCATTCAGTCACTCGCACCGGGCGCAATGCGCCGCGAGACAATGCACGTGCTACAGCGCCGGCAAAGCGTCCCGCCGCTGGCTCGCGCTGGGTCGTGCCCGCGAAAATTGCGGTGTTCATCGCGGCGTGGTATCCGCTTGTCCGGATCGTGCTGTTCGGCATGACCGACCGGCTCGGCGCGAACCCGATCGAGTTCATCACGCGCTCAACGGGCCTGTGGACGCTCGTGTTTCTCTGCATCACGCTGGCCGTGACACCTCTGCGCCGGATCACGGGCATCGCAGCGTTCGTGCGGTTTCGCCGCATGCTTGGCTTGTACGCGTTCTTCTACGCGACGCTGCATTTCGCGACATATCTCTGGTTCGACAAATGGTTCGACGTCGCGGAGATCGTCAAGGACATCGGCAAGCGGCCGTTCATTACTGTGGGCTTTGCAGCGTTCGTGCTGCTGATCGCATTGGCCGCAACGTCGCCGCGCGCAATGGTGCGTAAGCTCGGCCGCCGCTGGCAGACGTTGCACCGCGCGATCTATGCAATCGGCGCGCTGGCGATTCTGCATTTCTGGTGGATGAAAGCGGGCAAGCACGACCTGATCCTGCCGAAAATCTACGGCGCGATCATGCTGGCGCTGCTGGGTTGGCGTCTGATTGTGTGGCTACGCGAGCGGAGCAAGCTGAAGCCGCGCTAACTACGCGCAAGCGTAAGCGCTAACGAAAAAGGCGATGCCGCAACGGCATCGCCTTTTTTATATGCAGCCGATTTGCGACGCTGGTTACGCCGGCAAAACTGTTTCGCCTGCAAACAGCTGATGGACTTCTTCTCGCGCGCGGACTACATGCGCTTGTGTACCATCAACCATCACCTCCGCTGCACGCGGGCGGGTGTTGTAGTTCGAACTCATCACGAAGCCGTAGGCGCCCGCCGAGCGAATCGCGAGCAGGTCGCCCGGCTCCACGGAGAGGAGCCGTTCGCGCCCCAGCCAGTCGCCGCTTTCGCACACCGGTCCGACGACGTCGTACACATGCGCGGGCACGTCGCGCTCAACGACGGCGTCGATGGCGTGATACGCCTCGTACATCGCCGGGCGGGCGAGTTCGGTCATGGCCGCGTCGACGATAGCGAAATTCTTCTCAGCGCCCGGCTTCAGGAATTCGACGCGCGTGAGCAGTACGCCGGCATTCCCAACTAGCGAGCGGCCCGGCTCGAAATACACTTCGCGATGGCCGTGACCCCGCGCCTCGATGCGATCGAGCACCGTGCGTACGAACTCGCCGATGTCCGGCGGCGTTTCGTCGTCGTAAGTGATGCCGAGGCCGCCGCCCACGTCGATATGACGAATGGCAATGCCATCCTTCTCGATCTGTTCGACCAGTTCCAGAAGCTTGTCCACTGCGTCCAGATAAGGCGCCACTTCTGTTATCTGCGAGCCGATATGGCAGTCGATGCCGACAACCTCGAGGTTCGCCATGGCCGCTGCCGCCTGATACGTGGGGCGCGCCTCTTCGAACGCGACGCCGAACTTGTTCGACTTCAGCCCCGTGGAGATGTACGGATGCGTCTTCGCATCGACGTCGGGATTCACGCGCAGCGAAACCGGCGCTTTCTTGCCCATTTCGGCGGCCACCGCGTTCAGGCGATCGAGCTCCGGAATGGATTCGACATTGAAGCACTTGACGCCCGCCGCGAGCGCCTCGCGCATTTCGTTCGAGTGTTTGCCGACGCCGGAAAACACGGTGTTTTCCGCTTTGCCACCGGCTGCCAGCACGCGAGCCAGTTCACCGCCCGATACGATGTCGAAGCCCGCGCCGAGACGCGCGAACACGTTCAGCACCCCGAGATTGCTATTGGCCTTCACAGCCACGTGCACGCTCGCGCGACGGCCGGCGCACGCGCCCGCGTACGCGTTCCACGCGTCGGTGAGCGCGGCCCGAGAGTACACATAAAGCGGCGTGCCGAATTGTTCGGCGAGCGAAACGGCGGACACGCCTTCGACGTGAAGCACGCCGTTGACGTAGTCAAATGCAGGTCGAGTCATGCGGAAGTCTTATTGAACGGGAGTGGCGGCGGAAGCGGGCTGCGAAGCCGAAGCAGCAGAACCCGCACTTGAAGGAGACGCCGAGAGTTCGTTTGCGGGCGCGAGCGAGAGCGGCGTGCCGGACGTGTCAGGAATGGAGTCTGCGTCGGACGCGGTTTCGGCGCCGGGTTGTACTTCGTCAGGAGACGGCGGCTGCGTGCGGTCGATAGGCTTGGCCGGCAAAGGCGGCACGCTGGGCAAATAGAGCGAACCGCGTTGTCCACAGCCGGCAAGCGAGCCACCGAGTGCGCAACCTGCGAGAATGGCTAAACCCGCTACAATCGCGCGGCCGGGCGCCGCCGCGCGCATCCGAGATACGACTCGCATGACTGTCCCTGAATAAATAATCGATGGAGTTTAGCATGTCCGATAGTGATTACCTGACCCGTGCGGAGGCCGCGCTAGCCGCCATCGAACGCGCGCTGGACGACACCGAGGCCGACATCGAACTCGAGCGCAGCGGCAACGTGCTGACCCTCGAATTTGCGAATCGCTCGAAGATCATCGTGAATCTGCAACCGCCGATGAGCGAGATCTGGATTGCCGCGAAAGCGGGCGGTTTCCACTACCGTTTCGTCGACGGCGAGTGGCGCGACACGCGCAGCGGCAACGAATTTTTCGCGGCGCTGTCGGAGTACGCAACGCAGCAGGCCGGCGAGCCGGTGCATTTCGAAGCCTGAACCAACATCGAGCTGTTGAACGCATATCAAACGAAAAAAGCCGCCGCGCAGTTGAAGCGCGGCGGCTTTTTTTGCAGCACGCAGGTCGCTGCGTCAGTGCCCGCGGAACAGATTCATGATGTCCTGCTTCTCCTGCTCGCCGACCTGTCCCGGTGCGGCGGACGCAGCGCTTGATTCGTCGAGTGCCGCCTGACTGATGCCGACCGTCGAAACGAAACCGTGGCCCGGCGTGAACTCGTCGAAATACAGTTCTGAGCCGACTTCGGCCACTCCGTCGGGCATCGGCATCTTGTAATCCGGCACGCCTTTGAGCGCGCGTCCCATGTACTCGATCCAGACCGGCAACGCGAGGCCGCCGCCGGTTTCCTTGTCGCCCAGACTGCGCGGGTTGTCGTAGCCGATCCACGCGATCGCGGTGAGCGTGTGCTGATAACCGGCGAACCACGCGTCTCGCGAATCGTTCGTCGTGCCCGTCTTGCCGCCGAGGTCGGTGCGCTTGAGCGCGTTCGACTTGGCGCCCGTGCCTCGCTGCGCGACGCTTTGCAACAGGCTGTTCATCACATAGGCGTTGCGCGGTTCGATCGCGTGCGGTGCGCTTTGCTCGGCGACGAGCGGTTGCGCATGCGCGACTACGACGCCGCGCGGATCGGTGACCTCCGCAATCAGATACGGGTTGATTCGATAGCCGCCGTTCGCGAATACCGAGAATGCACCCGCCATTTGTAGCGGCGTGACGAGACCCGCGCCGAGTGCCATGGGCAGGTAAGCCGGATGACGGTCCGCATCGAACCCGAAACGCGTGATGTACTGCTGCGCGTACTTCGTACCAATGTGGTTGAGGATGCGAATCGACACCAGGTTCTTCGACTTCTGCAACGCGGTGCGCATGGTCATCGGGCCGTCGAAGCCGCCGCCGTAGTTCTTCGGTTCCCACGCCTGGCCGCCTGTCTCCGCTGCGCTGAAGAATAGCGGCGCGTCGTTGATTACGGTTGCAGGTCCAAGTCCTTTTTCAAGCGACGCCGAATAAATGAACGGCTTGAAGCTCGAGCCCGGCTGACGCCATGCCTGCGTGACGTGGTTGAACTTGTTCTTGTTGAAGTCGAAGCCACCGACGAGCGCGCGAATCGCACCGTCTTGCGGCACCACCGAAACAAACGCACCTTCGACTTGTGGCAATTGCGTAATTGCCCACTCACCGTCGTCGTTCTTGGCTAGGCGAATGACCGCACCCGGCCGCACGCGCTGGTTCGGCTGCGCGCGCGCGCTCAATGCAAACTGTGCAAAGCGCAGTCCGTCGCCCTGAACCGTCGCCACATTGCCGTCGATAAACGTCGCCTGCACCTGCTTCGGGCTCGCCGCCGTCACGACTGCCGCAATGATTTCGCCGTTATCGGGATGTTCGAGCAATGCGTCGTCGATGGCTTGCTCGCGGTCGTCCGCGTCGGACGGCAGGTTGATGAACGCTTCCGGGCCGCGATAGCCGTGGCGCCGCTCATAGTCCATCAAGCCTTTGCGCAATGCGCGATAGGCGACGTCCTGATCCGCGGAGTCGATCGTCGTGACCACATTGAGACCGCGCGTGTACGCTTCCTCGCGGTATTGCGCGTACATCATCTGGCGCACCATTTCCGCCACGTACTCGGCGTGCACGCTGAATTCCTTGCCCGCGCCCTTTACGACGAGCGCCTGACGGCTCGCTTCGTCGTACTGCTGCTGGTTGATGTAATGCAACTCGTACATGCGCTGAAGAATGTACTCCTGACGCACCTTCGCGCGCTTCGGATTCACCACCGGGTTATACGCGGACGGCGCTTTCGGCAAGCCGGCCAGCATTGCGGACTCCGCGAGCGTCAGATCCTTCATATCCTTGCCGAAGTACACCCGCGCCGCGCTCGCGAAACCGTACGCGCGCTGGCCCAGATAGATCTGATTCATGTAGACCTCGAGAATCTGATCTTTCGTGAGCTTCGACTCGATCTTGTAGGCGAGCAGCATCTCGTAAATCTTGCGCGTGTAGGTCTTCTCGCTCGAAAGGAAGAAGTTGCGCGCTACCTGCATCGTGATCGTGCTCGCGCCTTGCGTCGCATGGCCGTTGGTCAGCGCGACAATGCCGGCGCGCGCGATGCCGGTCAGGTCGACGCCGCCATGGTCGTAAAAGCGCGCGTCTTCAATTGCGAGCACGGCTTTCTTCAGGCTGTCGGGCACATCCTGAATGCGGACGATGTCGCGCCGTTCTTCGCCGAACTCGCCGATCAGCACATGGTCGGCGGTATAGATGCGCAGCGGCACTTTCGGCCGGTAGTCGGTGAGTGCGTCGAGCGAGGGCAAGTTGGGCGTGGCGACGACGAGCGCATAGCCGAGCACCAGCAGCACGCACACAATGCCCGCGACGATCAACCCGAAAAAGCCCAGCAGGAGCTTGAGCCACAACGGGCGTTTGCGCTTCTGCGGCGCGGGCGGCGGAGACGTGGGAGACGTGGATTGCATATAGGCACCAAAAAACAGTCCCGCGATTATAGCCGCCCAGCTTTTCAGCTTTCGGCATGCTTACCGACAGTTCTTTACAAGTCTCTGCACCGCGTGAAATGAGGCTTCACTGTAGCTGCTTTGACGATCGTCGGGGCGGCCGGCACGTAACGTTAGCCGTTTGGCTGAGTGTCGCTCAGGGGCGTGCTTACGCACAATTCTTCCTCGCTACTCGCGTTCGAATGGTTCGCCGCGTGAGTCTCAGGGAGGGCGGTATGACGTTAAGAAATTCATGGCTGGAAGCCGTGCAATCAGGGGTGCAGCGTTTCGCTGCCGGTATCGACGTGGGTACGCAGAACGTGCGGCTCGTCGTCGTGAGTCAGCGTGCGCGCGCATGCGCTTCGTTGCAAATCGAATATGCGTGCACAGTGCCGCTTCCCGCCAATGCGATGGCCGGCACCGAGATCGCTGACCGCCAGTCAGTCGCTCGCGCGTTGCGTGACGCATTTGCCGATATGCCTCACTCGTGCGCGTCACAGGCGTTGCGATGCGCGATGGCCGTGCCCGCGTCAGCGACGTTGACCGCCACCGTGCCGCTAGCGCGGCTCGCGGCGCAAAGCGGCTGCGCGGAAGACGGCGGGCACGAGCTCGCCGAACTCGAGCCGGCTGTAATGAACGAAGTGGAACGCATTGCAGGACTCGAGCGCCATGCGCTGGCCGTCGACTGGTTCGTCGACGACAGGCCGTCGCCCGTTCGCTCCGTGACGATTGCTGCGACCGGGCGTCAGCATCTCGAAGCGCGGATCGAATGCGCGGCCTCCGCCGGCATCTCACTCACGGCGATCGACGGCGAACCGCATGCTGCGCTGCGGGCCATGCGCTATGCCGCGAGTCACGAACTCGATCCGCACGAACCGTATGTCGCGTTATGGATCGGCACGGACGGCGTGCATGCCTGGCGTCTCGTCGACGACACCATCGCAGCCGAGATGCGTTACCCCGCGCCGGAACATTCGGATCTCGCAGACGCGTTGCGCGACCTCGTGCATGGTCCGGTGCTCGACTGCGCGCTCGTGAGCGGCGAGGTGGAACTGCTGGAGGGCGTTGGCTTCTCGATTGCGGATATCGCGGACATTCTGGGCTGCACTGTATTGCCGTTCGAGTGCGCGGCGCTGGGTGCAGTTGCACGTGAAGTGAACGATCCGCTTCTGCATGAAGCGGCGGGCGCGGTCGCGTTCGGACTTGCGTTGCGCGGGGTATTCGAATGAGCGCCGCCGTTTTCGATGCAGGGCGCTTTCACGCAGCGGCGCAACTGCATGTCGAGCACGACATGCGTCGGCTGCACGCCGTTCGTCCGGTCAAGCCATGGCTCGGCGGCTTCAATTTGCTGCCTCATCGACAGCGCAAGGCGCGGTTTACCCGCCGGCGATGTCTACTGACATGGGCTATTGCAGCGTTGGCCGGCTTCGCAGCGGTCTTCGCGCTAGCCGGATATCAGGCGATAGAAAAGGCGCGGCTCGATGCGCAGCGTGCGTCGATTGAGCAATCGCTTGCGCAACTCGCCGCGCCGCTGGCCGAGCATGCGAGTCTGCTACGGGCGCGCGACGAGCAACGCGACGAAGCCGCTCGCGCAAAGCGTTTGTCCGAGCCGCTCACTTATCTGCGCGACCTGCTCGACGCGCTGAGTTTCGAACCGGGCGACGGCGTGTTATTGCAGCAGCTTCGCCAGCACGAGCGCGAGACGGAACTGGTGGCGACATCGCGAGCGCATATCGATTCCGCGCAGTGGCTTAAGCGTCTCGGTGCGATTCCCGGCGTTACCGGTGCGGAAATGAGCGAGTCGCATCGCTCGTCACCGCGTGCGAATTCAAATACAAATGCAAACGCAGGAGCGGCTGCCGCAATCGAGTTCGGCGCTCGCCTGCATTGGGAGGGCGCTGCACATACGGCGGACAAAGGCGCTAGCGCCGCGGCATCGCAAAAAGCAAAGGCCGATCACATTGGAGGTTCGAAATGAGTACGACTTTTGCCGGGTTCGGCGGGGTGCCACAGCCGCGCGTGTCGCTGTCGCATTTAATCAGACGTCTGCGCGCGCCGCTTCACACGTGGAGCCCGCGTCGCCGCTGGGCGATTGCTTTGTTGATTGCGCTCGTCGTGTTCAGCCTTGGGGCGCATGGCTGGATCGTGGCCGATTTAGGGCGTCTGGCAGCGAGCCGCGCCGCACTGCAGGCAAGCGCGGAGCATCTGGCCCAGGCAAGGCGTGCGCTTGCGCAATTGCCGTCGCTGCGCCGTGAAGCCGCGGCGGCAGGCACGGCCACCACGGCCATGGTCACCGTTTCGCGTGCGCCGAAGCAATGGACTTCGGCCGACGACGTGCGCGTGGTTTCAGAACTCGCCGCGCAGAACGGCGTGGTGTTGCTGGCCGTCGAGCCCGGTGCCGCGAGCGGTACGGGCGCTCAGAGCGAGCGCCCGCTGCAGCTTGCCGCGCGCACTGACTTCATTCACCTGATGTCGTTTATGCGCGGACTGACCGAACTGCCGGTGCTGATGGTTCCCGTCGACGTCGTCATCAAGCGGGACGGGTCTGCGCTTTCGGTGAGCGCGGCACTGCGCGTGTACAGCGGCTTACGCCCGGCGCCTGCCAGCCTGACGATGCAGGAGCTTGCCGACGCGAGCCTTGATTCGGATGACGAAGAAGATGTGGTGTTCTTCGATCCGTTCTCTCCCGCGCAGATGCAAGCGACGATCGAGCTGCCCGGACAGGCACAACTTCGTCTTGTCGGATTGCTGCACGATCGCGCACGCGGTCTCGCATTGTTCGATACGCCCGAGGGCGCGACTACTGTCGCGTCCGGGCAGCAGATCGGCGACGAGCGCGTCACGCGCTTCGACACGTTCGGCATTACGCTCGCCAGAGGCGCTGAAACGCGGACGCTTGAACTCGCGGAGGCTTCGTGATGAGCATAACGGAGCTGCTGCGCGTCGACGGGCGTGGACCTGTCGGTGCTGCCGCGGTCTTGAGCGTTCGTGCCTGCGTTCGCGTCGGGCTGTCGGTGATGTTGTCTCTTGGCGCGGCGTTAAACACCGGCGAGGCAGGAGCCGTGATTCCATCGCTGCCTCCGTTGCCTGCCTACATGCCGCTGGACGATGCGGTTGCATCGTCCGACTCGCCATACAATGCGCCGCCGCTGCCTCGCGGTGCAATCGCCGAAACGCCCAACCCGTTTCGCGAGGATTCCGCGGATGCCGCCGCCGTCTTGCGCACGCCGACAGAGGCCGGGCAAAGCCGCACAGACGATGCAATGGACGACTCGGACGGCTCGGTGCCTCTTTGCCGGCAACCGGCTGCCGCCGCCAGGGAGGCGGGAGCGGCCGCGTCGGCGCTCGAAGGCCCGCCAGTGCCGTTGCCTCCGCTCGCGCGCCTGAGCGGCGCACCGAAAACTGCCGCCGACGCGTCGCTTGCCGCCGACGACAAGCCGATCTCGCTGAACTTTCAGCGCGCCGAACTCGGCGCGGTGCTGAACGCGTTTGCACAGTTCACCGGTTTGAACATCGTCGCAAGCGAGAGAGTGCGCGGGGCCGTTTCGCTGCGGCTCGACAAGGTGCCGTGGCGCGTCGCGTTCGACACTCTGCTCGATGTCAACGGTCTTGCCATGGAGCGCCACGGCAACGTGGTTTGGGTTGCGCCGATCGCGGATCTGGCAGCGCGCGAGCGGCAGCGCTTCGAGGCGCATGCGCGAACCGCCGATCTGGAGCCGCTCGCAAGCCGCACGTTCGAGCTGCACTACGCGCGCGCCGAGGACGTGCGGCGCCTGCTGACAGGCTCGGGCAACCAGCGGGTGTTGTCCAAGCGCGGCGCGGTGACCGCCGATCCGCGCACCAATCTTCTGTTCGTGACGGATCTGGAGGGACGCCTCGCGCAGATTGCCGCGCTGCTTGCTTCCGTCGACCGGCCGACGCGCCAGGTGCTGATCGAGGCGCGCATCGTCGAAGGTGAGTATGGTTTTTCTCGCAATCTCGGCGTGCGGCTCTCGATGGCCGGTACGAACGCCGACGGCACCACGCGAGGCTTGAGCGGCGGCAAGGACGGTCTCGTCTACGATCTGTCGGCACGGCCGATTGCGGGTTTCGACGCGGCGACGGCCGGGTTGACGCTGTTCGCAGCTGGCGCGACGCGGCTCCTGAACGTCGAGCTGAGCGCGTTGGAAGCCGAGGGGCGCGGCCAAATCGTCTCCAGTCCGCGCGTCGTCACCGCGGACCGGATGAAGGCTGTGGTCGAACAAGGCACCGAGTTGCCTTATCAGGCCAAGGTCGGGCAGGGCGTGTCGGGTGTGCAGTTTCGCCGCGCCACGCTGAAGCTCGAAGTCGAGCCGCAGATCATGCCGGACGGCCGCGTGGTGCTGGACCTGGATGTTGCGAAGGACAGCGTCGGCGAACAGACCGACGCCGGGCCTGCGATCAACACGAAGCACGTGCAGACGCGCGTCGAGGTGGAAGACGGTGGTACGGTGTCGATTGGTGGAATCTACGCGACCGACGGCCGGGACGATGTGACTCGGGTGCCGGTCCTGGGCAAAATACCGATTCTAGGCGCGCTGTTCCGCCATCGGGCTCATCGCGACCAGCGCAGCGAACTGGCCGTTTTCATCACGCCGCGCGTCGTTCATACGAATTAGGGAGACGCTGCCGCCGCTGGAACGCGGCGGCGCGCAGGCTCGACAAGGCAGCCGCTTTGCCAGTAAGCTGCGGCACGAACCATACCGGATTAGCCAGAGGACACCGTTGCAAGCGCGGGACGCACACGCCAATGTATTTTTTGTAGGGCTCATGGGGGCAGGAAAAACCACCGTGGGCCGGGCCATTGCGCGCCGTCTCGATCGCCCGTTCTTCGATTCGGATCACGAAATCGAAGCGCGCACGGGCGCGCGCATCCCTGTGATCTTCGAGCTGGAGGGCGAAGCGGGCTTTCGCGAGCGTGAGGCGAGCGTCATTTCGGAGCTCACCGGGCGCGACGAAATCGTGCTGGCGACCGGCGGCGGCGCGGTGCTGCGGCCGGAAAACCGGCAGGCGCTGCAAAGCCGGGGCGTGGTGATCTATTTGCGCGCCAATCCGCACGATCTGTGGTTGCGAACCCGGCGCGACAAAAATCGCCCGCTTTTGCAGACCGAAGACCCCAAAGCGCGCCTCGAAGCGCTTTACGAAGTACGCGATCCGCTCTACCGCGAATGCGCACATTTCGTGATCGAAACCGGCCGGCCTTCGGTCAACGGACTCGTCAATATGGTTCTGATGCAGCTCGAGATGGCCGGCGTCGCCAAACATCCT
Source organism: Paraburkholderia kirstenboschensis (assembly GCF_904848585.1). GTDB lineage: Bacteria > Pseudomonadota > Gammaproteobacteria > Burkholderiales > Burkholderiaceae > Paraburkholderia > Paraburkholderia kirstenboschensis. Next base: position 110,578 of record NZ_CAJHCR010000016.1, on the reverse strand, counting down.
GCGTCATAATGGGCCGTATGATTACCGTCAATGTCGAACTCGGCGAACGCGCCTACCCCATTCATATCGGTGCCGATCTGATCGGTCAGACCGCATTGTTCGCGCCGCACATCGCCGGCAACTCGGTCACCATCGTCACGAATACCACCGTCGACCCGCTTTACGGCGACACGCTGCGCGCCTCGCTCGCGCCGCTCGGCAAGCAGGTGTCCACTGTGGTGTTGCCGGACGGCGAGGCCCACAAGAACCTCGAAACGCTGAACCTCATCTTCGACGCGCTGCTCGGCTCGCGCGCCGACCGCAAGACCACGCTGATTGCGTTGGGCGGCGGCGTGATCGGCGACATGACGGGTTTCGCGGCTGCCTGCTACATGCGCGGCGTGCCGTTCATTCAGGTGCCGACCACGCTGCTCTCGCAGGTGGATTCGTCGGTGGGCGGCAAGACCGGCATCAATCATCCGCTTGGCAAGAACATGATCGGCGCGTTTTATCAGCCGCAGGCCGTGATCGCCGACATCGGCGCGTTGCGCACGCTGCCCGCGCGCGAACTGGCGGCGGGCGTGGCCGAGGTCATCAAGACGGGCGCTATTGCGGACGCCGGCTTTTTCCGCTGGATCGAAGCCAATGTCGAGGCTTTGAATCGCTGCGAGCCAGAAGCGCTCGCCGAAGCGGTCAAGCGCTCGTGCGAAATCAAGGCGTCAGTGGTCGCGCAGGACGAGCGCGAAGGCGGACTGCGCGCCATTCTCAATTTCGGCCATACGTTTGGCCACGCGATCGAAGCCGGACTCGGCTACGGCGAGTGGCTGCATGGCGAGGCGGTCGGCTGCGGAATGGTGATGGCAGCGGACCTGTCGGTGCGCCTCGGCTATCTGGACGAAGCGTCGCGCAAGCGGCTCGTCGACGTCATCGTCGCCGCGCATTTGCCGACCCGCGCGCCGGCGCTCGGCGAATCGCGCTATGTCGAACTGATGCAGGTCGACAAGAAAGCGGAAGCCGGCGCGATCAAATTCATTCTGCTGAAGCGTTTCGGTGAGACGCTCATCACCCAGGCGCCCGACGCCGAGGTGCACGCCACGCTGGCCGCCGCCGTCTGACCAGGCCGGCTTTAGCAGCGAGGCGCCGCGCACGGCGTCGACCGGCGCCGCCCATGTTTCGGAGAACCCGGTGACAGACAGGCGCAGCGACGATGTAAAGCAGGAACCCGCGGCACAGGCCGCAGCGCTCGGCGTCCCGACGCAGGAAGCGCTCGAAGCGCACCTCGCGCCGTATGCGGCGCATTCGGCGCACTCGCGCGGGCGCCGCTATCCGGAAGCACCGCCGAGCGCACGCACCGAATTCCAGCGCGACCGCGACCGCATCGTTCATTCGACGGCGTTCCGCCGGCTCGAATACAAGACGCAGGTATTCGTGAATCACGAGGGCGACCTGTTTCGCACGCGTCTTACGCACAGCCTCGAAGTCGCGCAAATTGCGCGTTCCGTGGCGCGCAACCTGCGGGTCAATGAAGACCTCGTCGAAGCCATTTCACTTGCGCACGATCTCGGCCACACGCCTTTCGGGCATGCGGGCCAGGATGCGCTGAACGAATGCATGCGCGAGCACGGCGGCTTCGAGCACAATCTGCAAAGCCTCGCGGTGGTCGACGATCTCGAGGAGCACTACGGCGCGTACAACGGCCTGAATCTGTGTTTCGAAACGCGCGAGGGCATTCTCAAGCATTGCTCCCGCGAGAATGCACGGCGGCTGGGTGCTCTGGGCGAGCGTTTTCTGGAAGGACGTCAGCCGTCCATCGAAGCGCAGATCGCGAACGTGGCCGACGAGATCGCGTATAACAATCACGACGTCGACGACGGCTTGCGCTCCGGCTTGCTCACCGTCGAGCAACTCGCCGAAGTCGAGCTCTGGCAAACACACTATGAAGCCGCGCGGTGCGACTTTCCGCGCATCGAAGGCCGCCGGCTGATCCACGAGACGGTGCGGCGCATCATCAACACGCTGATCGTCGATCTGATCGACACCACGAAACTGAATCTGGTCCGTCACGCGCCGGATTCGCTCGACGCCGTGCGCGCCGCGCCGGCGCTGGTCGCGCATAGCGAAGCAGTCGCGGCTCAGGCTGCGGCGCTCAAGCGTTTTCTGTTCAAGAACCTCTACCGCCATTACCGCGTGATGCGTATGGCCAACAAGGCGCGCCGCGTGGTTGTCGGTCTGTTCGACGCGTTCACCGAAGATCCGCGGCTGCTGCCGCCGGGTTACCAGTCCACCGACGCCGCGCAGCAACCACGGCTCATCGCGCATTACATCGCAGGCATGACGGATAGGTACGCGCTGAAGGAGTATCAGCGTCTCTTCGTGATCGACGATAACTGAGCGAGCACGGGCCGGGGCAAGCTGGGGCCACGGGCAAGGAGCGTGGCGGGGCGAGCCCGGCACACGAGGCACGGCACACGAGGCACGGCACACGAGGCACGGCACACGAGGCACGGCACACGAGGCACGGCACACGAGGCACGGCACACGAGGCACGGCACACGAGGCACGGCGCGCGAGGCACGGCGCGCGAGGCACGGCGCGCGAGGCACGGCGCGCGAGGCACGGCGCACGAGGCACGGCACACGAGGCACGGCGCACGAGGCACGGCGCACGAGGCACGGCGCACGAGGCACGGCACACGAGGCCCGGCACACGAGGCACGGCAACCGCCTGGGATAATGATCCCGACACGCACACCAGTCACCGCATGCGCACCGGGCTGCGCAGCGTCAACACAACCAGACGGCAACGCCATGCAGCCCGGCCGCGCGCTTGAGCCAGCGCTCTTCTCCGCGCAAGCTCAAGCGCGATTCAGCGCAATGTTCAGCGCATGCGCGAGGCGAACAACGCCCCTGCGATCAACGCGACGCCGCCAACTATCGCGAGCGTCTGCCACGGATTTTCATGCACATAGTCGTCCGCGTCGGAGAGCGCTACGTTCGCGCGTTCGCGTACGGCCTCACGCGTGTCGTTCATGCGGGCGCGCGCATTGTCGAGCTGCTTGCGCAGTTTGCCGCGCAGCGCTACTGCATCGGCCTGGGTTCCTTCGGCCAGCGTGGATTCCAACTCGGACATTAGCGTGCGCAGTTCGCCTGCGATGTCTTCGGCCGCATCGCGGCTGTGGCGGGCAATACGCCGCGCGCGGCGGCTCGTGCTGGTCCAGGATTCGCCGAGGGCATCTCGCGTATTCGGAAGTGCTGTCATAGTCGCTCCGTCGATGAGGGTAAAAAAGGCCCACGTTCACGGTTACGCTTAAACCACATCGCAACGCAGGAAACACCAGCAGGACGCAACTTCGGTGCCAAACCCAAATGCCCGGCAGACGGAGCCGTCCAGCCAGATTGGTCAGCAGATATTGCACGAAGCACAACGCCTGCGGGTCAGTTTTACAAACACGCCGGCTCTGCTGCGCACTGCATCGGTAAAGGCGGCGCGGTGCCTTCCTGCGCGCACAAAATAAAAAACGCCGCCATTGGATGAATGACGGCGTTGTTCAAGCCCGGCGAATTCGACTACCCTAAACCCACAGCACTGTTCCATCACGCGTGAGAAGCCGTGTTAGAAGCGGTAACCGATATTGACGTAGGTAACGATCGGGTTCAGCTTGATCTTGGTTTGCGATTGCACGTTGAGCGTACCGACTGGCGTCTGCGCCTGGGTGTTCAGTTTGGCCGTCGTGCTGAGCGGCAGGTACGACACGGACACGCCCGCGAACCAGTGTTGGTTGAACGCGTAAGTGAAACCCGCATTAAACACCGGCTCCCACGAACTATCCGTAGTGACGCTGGTCGGACCATGCAGGACGTTCGCCTGGAATGTTCCGTTGGTGATCTTCTCGTCGGTGAACCAGATACGGCTCACGCCGATACCGAGATACGGACGGAATGTGGCGGTGGGAGCGTTGAAGTAATACTTGAACAGCAGAGTTGGGCTCCACTGTTTCGCCTGACCCAGCTTGCCGAATTGTTCGAGGCTGCCGGTGCCGTTCAGGTCGAACGTAGGCGGGTAGCCAATCACGAATTCGGCCGCGATGTGATCGGTGACGAAGTAGCCCGCGGTCACACCGATGGTGTCGGCTGAACCAAGTGAGGCTCCGGTATTGGCTTCTGTGATGTTGGTCGGGCTGCCGCCGATGCTCGTCACTCGCAGGGGCTCGCTACTCGATTGAGGCGCAAGATGGAACCAGCCTGTTGAGACGAAAAAGCTACCGGCCGATTGCGCATGTGCTGCTGTTGTCATGCTGGCTAGCACTGCGATCCCCGTTACGGCCTGTTTTAATTTCATATGTGCTCCTCCAAAAAAGGCCCGCTCATTATGACCACAACGTTTGAAACTAACCATACGCGCCGGTTAGAGCTTTCTCCCTAAGCCGGGCGCGCTTCCTGGCCTGGCCGCGCCGCGTCGAACCTCCGGCGCATGCGGCTCCTCGGACCTTCGGGTATGTACCAACGCGACTATCGGATACTTCAGCATGGCACGGCTTGCACGTCTTTATGTTCCTGACCAGCCGCAGCACGTCATCCTCCGCGGACTCGATCAGCAGCCTGCGTTCGTCGACGACCAGGACTACGAGTTGTTCATCGACTGTATGAAAGCGGCTTCGCGCGATCATCACTTATCGATCCACGCTTACGCATTGATGCCGGGCGCGGTCCAACTGCTCGTCACTCCAACGGAGGAGTCGAGCCTGCCGAAAGCGATGCAGGCGGTCGGGCGTCGCTACGTAGCGCACTTCAACCGCCGTTACGCGCGGCGCGGCACGTTGTGGGAAGGGCGCTATCGCGCCACGGTGATCGAGGGCGAGCGGTATTTTCTGCTGGCGAGCCGCGTCGTCGAAATGTGTCCGGTGCGCATGCAGATCGCGAGCGCGCCAGAAGACTACCGCTGGTCGAGCTACCGTCATCACATCGGTCTCACACTCGACAGCCTGATCACCGACCATCCGCTCTACTGGTCACTCGGCAATACGCCGTTTGAGCGGCAGCGCGCGTACCGTGAACTGTGCGAGCAGCCGCTCGACGAACGCGAGGCAAGCCAGCTTCAGCAGGCCACGCTAAAAGGCTGGGTGCTCGGCAGCGACACATACCGTGAATGGGCGGCCCGCGCGGCGAACAGGCGCGTATCGCCGCTGCCCCGTGGGCGGCCTCGCAAGGTCCGGGAGACCCCGCAGGCGCAATAAGCGAGTTGAATCAATAGTTTGTCTTTTAAACGGCATCCCGACATGCCGTTTTATTTTGCCCCTTTTTGATGTGGAACCAATAAAAAATAGCCGCAATGCACCAAACTGATAATTGGGGTTCGACCATAACGTTTTATTTGCTATTCCGTTGATTCGTCGCGTATATTCCGAATTCCGGCGTTTTTGATATGCGTAGCTCACAGCGTCAAAAAGCGTCTCGGCCGTCGCGGGTGTGCACGTGCGGCAATAGAAAAACGGTTTAACGGCCTGTCGGCCCCTCACAGACGGTGTCCCCATGAACGATCACCAGCAACCGGCTCATCCGGTTCCCGCCGCGCAAGGGTTGTACGACCCGCAAAACGAACATGACGCCTGCGGCGTCGGCTTCGTTGCCCACATCAAGGGCAAGAAGAGCCACGAGATCATCGAGCAGGGCCTGAAGATTCTCGAAAACCTCGATCACCGGGGCGCCGTCGGCGCAGATCCGTTGATGGGCGACGGTGCCGGCATCCTCATCCAGATTCCGGACGGTTTCTATCGTGAGGAAATGGCAAAGCAGGGCGTGACGTTGCCGCCGTCCGGCGAATACGGCGTCGGCATGGTGTTTCTGCCGAAGGAACACGCGTCGCGTCTCGCCTGCGAACAGGAACTGGAGCGCACGGTGAAGGCCGAAGGCCAGGTGGTGCTCGGCTGGCGTGACGTGCCGGTCGACCACACCATGCCGATCTCGCCCACCGTCAAGGCGAGCGAGCCGCTGATCCGCCAGATTTTCATCGGCCGCGGCAAGGACATCATGGTGACCGACGCGCTGGAGCGCAAGCTGTACGTGATCCGCAAGACCGCGAGTCACCGCATCCAGGCGCTCAAGCTCAAGCACGGCAAGGAATACTTCGTGCCGTCATGCTCGGCGCGCACCGTCGTCTATAAGGGCCTGCTGCTGGCAGGTCAGGTCGGCGTCTACTACCGCGACCTGCAGGACGAGCGCACCGTTTCGGCGCTCGCGCTCGTGCACCAGCGCTTCTCGACCAACACGTTCCCGGCGTGGGAACTGGCTCACCCGTACCGGATGATCGCCCACAACGGCGAAATCAACACGGTGAAGGGCAACGTCAACTGGCTGAACGCGCGTACCGGCGCAATCGCGTCGCACGTACTCGGCGACGACCTGCCGAAGCTGTGGCCGCTGATCTATCCGGGCCAGTCGGACACCGCCTCGTTCGACAACTGTCTCGAACTGCTGGTGATGGCCGGCTACCCGCTCGTCCACGCAATGATGATGATGATCCCGGAAGCCTGGGAACAGCACACGCTGATGGACGACAACCGCCGCGCGTTCTACGAATATCACGCCGCGATGATGGAGCCGTGGGACGGCCCCGCTGCCATCGCGTTCACCGACGGCCGCCAGATCGGCGCGACGCTCGACCGTAACGGTCTGCGTCCGGCGCGCTACATCGTCACCGACGACGACCTGGTCATCATGGCGTCGGAAGCCGGCACGCTGCCTATTCCTGAGTCGAAGATCGTCAAGAAGTGGCGTCTGCAGCCGGGCAAGATGTTCCTGATCGACATGGAACACGGCCGCATCATCGACGACAAGGAACTGAAGGACAACCTCGCGAACGCCAAGCCGTACAAGAGCTGGATCGACGCCGTGCGCATCAAGCTCGACGAAATTGAGCCGAAGGCCGAAGACGTCGCGACGGAGCGCCGCGAAGCCGCTGCTTTGCTGGATCGCCAGCAGGCGTTCGGCTACACGCAGGAAGACCTCAAGTTCCTGATGGCGCCGATGGCGCAAGCCGGCGAAGAAGCGGTCGGCTCCATGGGCAACGACTCGCCGCTCGCGGTCATGTCCAACAAGAACAAGACGCTCTATCACTACTTCAAGCAGCTGTTCGCGCAGGTCACGAACCCGCCGATCGACCCGATCCGTGAAAACATGGTGATGTCGCTCGTGTCGTTCGTCGGTCCGAAGCCGAACCTGCTCGACACGAACAACATCAACCCGCCGATGCGTCTGGAAGTGTCGCAGCCGGTGCTCGACTTCAAGGATATCGCGAAGATCCGCGCGATCGATCAGTACACCGGCGGCAAGTTCAGCTCGTACGAACTGAACATCTGCTATCCGGTCGCGTGGGGCAAGGAAGGCATCGAGGCGCGTCTCGCGTCGCTGTGCGCGGAAGCCGTCGACGCCGTCAAGTCCGGCTACAACATGCTGATCGTGTCCGACCGCAAGACCGACCGCGACAACGTCGCGATCCCGGCGCTGCTCGCCACCGCCGCGATTCACACGCACCTCGTGCAGCAAGGTCTGCGCACGAGCACGGGTCTCGTCGTGGAAACGGGCTCAGCGCGCGAAACGCATCACTTCGCGCTGCTCGCGGGCTACGGCGCGGAAGCCGTGCACCCGTACCTGGCAATGGAAACGCTCGGCCAGCTCGCAGCCGGCCTGAAGGGCGACCTGTCGCCGGAGAAGGCGGTCTACAACTTCACGAAGGCAGTCGGCAAGGGCTTGCAGAAGGTCATGTCGAAGATGGGCATTTCGACCTACATGTCGTATACCGGCGCGCAGATTTTCGAAGCCGTCGGCCTCGCTGAAGATCTCGTGCAGAAGTACTTCAAGGGCACCTCGTCGAAGGTCGGCGGCATTGGTCTCTTCGACGTCGCCGAAGAAGCGATCCGTCTGCATCGCGACGCGTTCGGCGACAACCCGATTCTCGCGAACATGCTCGATGCGGGCGGCGAGTATGCCTACCGCGTGCGCGGCGAAGAACACATGTGGACGCCGGATGCGATCGCCAAGCTGCAACACTCGGCGCGCAGCAACTCGTATCAGACGTACAAGGAATACGCGCATCTGATCAACGACCAGACGAAACGTCACATGACGTTCCGCGGCCTGTTCGAATTCAAGCTCGACCCGACCAGGGCAATTCCGCTCGACGAGGTGGAACCGGCGAAGGAAATCGTCAGGCGTTTTGCCACCGGTGCAATGTCGCTCGGCTCGATCAGCACGGAAGCGCACGCCACGCTGGCTGTCGCGATGAACCGCATTGGCGGCAAGTCGAACACCGGCGAAGGCGGAGAGGACGAGAACCGCTACCGCAACGAACTGCGCGGCATTCCGATCAAGAACGGCGACACGATGAAGTCCGTGATCGGCGACGAAGTGATCGTCGACATCCCGTTGAAGGATGGCGATTCGCTGCGCTCGAAGATCAAGCAGGTGGCGTCGGGCCGTTTCGGCGTGACGGCGGAATACCTCGCCTCGGCCGACCAGATCCAGATCAAGATGGCGCAGGGCGCGAAGCCGGGCGAAGGCGGCCAGTTGCCGGGCCACAAGGTGTCCGAGTACATCGGCAAGCTGCGTTACTCGGTGCCGGGCGTCGGTCTCATTTCGCCGCCGCCGCACCACGACATCTATTCGATCGAAGATCTGGCGCAGCTCATTCACGACCTGAAAAACGCGAATCCGGCGGCTAGCGTCTCGGTGAAGCTGGTGTCGGAGTCGGGCGTGGGCACGGTTGCCGCGGGCGTCGCCAAGGCGAAGGCCGACCACGTCGTGATCGCAGGCCACGACGGCGGCACCGGCGCGTCGCCGCTGTCGTCGCTCAAGCATGCTGGCACGCCGTGGGAACTCGGTCTCGCCGAAACGCAGCAGACGCTGGTTCTCAACCAGTTGCGCGGGCGTATCCGCGTGCAGGCCGACGGTCAGATGAAGACCGGCCGCGACGTCGTGATCGGCGCGCTGCTCGGCGCTGACGAGTTCGGCTTTGCGACGGCGCCGCTCGTCGTCGAAGGCTGCATCATGATGCGCAAGTGCCATCTGAACACCTGCCCGGTCGGCGTCGCGACGCAAGATCCGGTGCTGCGGGCCAAGTTCAATGGCCAGCCGGAACACGTCGTGAACTTCTTCTTCTTTGTTGCCGAAGAAGTGCGCGAAATCATGGCGCAACTGGGTATCCGCAAGTTCGACGACCTGATCGGTCACGCCGAACTGCTCGACACGAAGAAGGGCATCGAGCACTGGAAGGCGAAGGGTCTCGACTTTTCGCGCGTGTTCTATCTGCCGCAAGTGCCGGCTGAAGTCGCGCGCAAGCATGTGGACGAGCAGGACCACGGTCTGGACCGCGCGCTCGACCACACGCTGATCGAAAAAGCGAAGGCGGCCATCGAGAAGGGCGAGCACGTCTCGTTCATCCAGCCGGTGCGCAATGTCAATCGTACGGTCGGCGCTATGCTGTCCGGCACGATCGCGAAGAAGTACGGCCATGACGGCTTGCCCGACGACACCATTCACATCCAGTTGAAGGGCACGGCGGGTCAGAGCTTCGGCGCATTCCTCGCGAAGGGCATCACGCTGGATCTGGTCGGCGACGGCAACGACTACGTCGGCAAGGGCTTGTCGGGCGGGCGCATCATCATCCGTCCCACGAACGATTTCCGCGGCAAGTCGGAAGAGAACATCATCTGCGGCAACACGGTGATGTACGGCGCGATCGAAGGCGAAGCATTCTTCCGCGGCGTGGCGGGCGAGCGTTTCTGCGTGCGTAACTCGGGTGCGACGGCGGTTGTCGAGGGCACGGGCGACCACGGCTGCGAATACATGACGGGCGGCACGGTCATCGTGCTCGGCGAAACCGGCCGTAACTTCGCGGCCGGCATGTCGGGCGGCATCGCCTACGTGTACGACCCGGACAACACGTTCGCGGGCAAGTGCAACAAGTCGATGGTTGCGCTCGATCCGGTTCTGCAGCAGGCCGAACAGGAGCGCACGGTCGACAAGAGCCTGTGGCACGCCGGCACGACCGACGAAGCGCTGCTCAAGGGTCTCGTCGAACGTCACTTCCAGTTCACGGGCTCGCCGCGTGCAAAAGCGCTGCTCGAAAACTGGGACGCGTCGCGCCGTCAATTCGTGAAGGTGTTCCCGACCGAATACAAGCGCGCGCTGGGCGAAATGGCAGCGAAGAAGGCGAATAACGAAGTTCTCGCCGCCTGAGCGCAGATCGCTAGCCGACTGCTCTCGCACAGTAGACGTCACCTTTAGCCGTACCTGCCGCGCGCGACCGTTCAACGGCACGCTGCGGCGGGTTCAGATCACCCCCTAGATACAGATAGAGAAGAGAACCACATGGGCAAGGCAACCGGTTTTCTCGAGTTCGAGCGCCGCCACGAGGCGTACGAAGCTCCGCTCACGCGTGTGAAGCACTACAAGGAATTCGTCGCGGCACTCACCGACGACGAAGCGAAGATTCAAGGCGCACGTTGCATGGACTGCGGCATTCCGTTCTGCAACAACGGCTGCCCGGTAAACAACATCATTCCGGACTTCAACGACCTGGTATTCCAACAGGACTGGAAGACGGCGATCGAGGTCTTGCACTCCACGAACAACTTCCCGGAGTTCACGGGCCGAATCTGCCCGGCGCCGTGCGAAGCGGCATGCACGCTCGGCATCAACGACGACCCGGTCGGCATCAAGTCGATCGAACACGCGATCATCGACAAGGCATGGGCCGAAGGTTGGGTCGCCCCGCAGCCGCCGAAGCACAAGACCGGCAAGAAGGTTGCCGTGGTCGGCTCCGGTCCTGCCGGTCTGGCGGTCGCTCAGCAACTCGCGCGCGCCGGTCACGATGTGACGGTGTTCGAGAAGAACGACCGCGTTGGCGGCCTGCTGCGGTACGGCATTCCCGACTTCAAGCTGGAGAAGTGGCTGATCGATCGCCGCATGCGCCAGATGGAAGCCGAAGGCGTGACGTTCCGCGCCAACGTGTTCGTCGGTAAGGCGGATTCGCTGCCGGCCTACATCGCCAACACCGCGAAGGAAACCATCACGCCGGACCAGTTGAAGGAAGACTTCGACGCGGTCGTGGTTGCAGGCGGTTCGGAAACGCCGCGCGATCTGCCGGTGCCGGGCCGTGAGCTGGAAGGCATCCATTACGCGATGGAATTCCTGCCGCAGCAGAACAAGGTCAATGCCGGCGACAAAGTCCCGAACCAATTGCTCGCCAAGGGCAAGCACGTCGTGGTGATCGGCGGCGGCGATACCGGTTCGGACTGCGTGGGCACGTCGAACCGACACGGCGCGAAGAGCGTCACGCAGTTCGAACTGCTGCCGCAACCGCCGGAAGAAGAGAACAAGCCGCTCGTGTGGCCGTACTGGCCGATCAAGCTGCGCACGTCATCGTCGCATGAAGAAGGCTGCTCGCGCGATTGGGCTGTCGCCACCAAGCGCCTCGAAGGCAAGAACGGCAAGGTCGAGAAGTTGATCGCGGCGCGCGTCGAATGGAAGGACGGCAAGATGGTCGAAGTGCCGGGCTCCGAGTTCGAAATGAAGGCCGACCTCGTGCTGCTCGCCATGGGCTTCACGCAGCCGGTGTCGCCGGTGCTGGAAGCCTTCGGCGTCGACAAGGATGCGCGCGGCAACGTGCGGGCCACCACCGAAGGCGACAAGGCGTACTACACCTCGGTCGACAAGGTGTTCACTGCCGGCGATATGCGCCGCGGCCAGTCGCTCGTGGTGTGGGCGATTCGCGAAGGCCGTCAGTGCGCACGTTCGGTCGACGCTTTCCTGATGGGTCATTCGGACCTGCCGCGCTAAGCGTGGCTGCCGGTTTGCCGCAACGGCTGTTCGTGATGCGCAAGCCGGTTAATGTTTGCAGGAAGAGGTGGAGACGACGACGTGCCCCGTTGAGTGGTGCATGAAGTGATGCATCAAGCGGCACGTCAAGGCGGTAAAACAGAGCCGGGCGCCCGAGAGGGCGACCCGGCTTTTTAACGTGCGCCTTGCGAGATCCGGCCCGCGACGTCACTTCCCATAACGTGCCAACGTCAGCCCGTCGAGATCGATTTGCGGCTTGCGCTGCGTGATCAGATCGGCAACGACACGTGCGGAGCCCATCGACATCGCCCAGCCGGTCGAGCCGTGGCCTAGATTGAGCCACAAATTGTCGATGCCCGAAGGTCCGAGCAATGGCGCGCCGTCGGGCGTCATTGGGCGGCGACCCACCCAGAAGTGCGCGGACGTCGGCGCGGCGGCGTGCGGAAACCAGTCATCCAGCACTTTCATCAGCGTTTGTAGCGCCTGCTCGCGCAGTGTGGTCTGCCGGTTGCCCAGTTCCGCGGTGCCCGCCACCCGCAGGTTGTTGCCGAAGCGCGTGATCGCTGTCTTTAGCGACTCGTCCATGAGCGCGGCCCGCGGGGCTTTCTCATGATCGATGACGGGCAGCGTCGCCGAATACCCCTTCACCGGATAGAGCGGCACCTTCACGCCGACCGGTGCAAGCAGCGCCGCACTGTCGACACCCAGCGCCACTACGACGCTGTCGGCCGGCACGATCTCAGCGGCGCCGTTTGCGCCGCGCGGTTCTCCACCGGCTTCACTTTCCACACGCACACCGCGCACCGCGCCGCCTTGCACGTCGAGCGATGTCACGCGTGTATCGAAGCGAAATTGCACGCCGTGGCGCTCGCAGATAGCTCGCAACTCGCGCGTGAAGCGGGCGCAGTCGCCGGCTTCGTCGTCGGGAAGATGAATACCCGACACGGGAGTCGCGCGCGCCCAGCGCAAGCCCGGCTCGATATCGACGCATTGCGCGGGGCTCACTTCCCGATACGCGATGCCCGCGTCGCGCAGCACAGCGAGCGCCGGTTGCGCGAGTTCGACGTCGTACTCGCTGCGAAAGAGTTGCAGATAGCCCTGGCTGCGCCCGTAATCGAACGGATGACGGCCGCGGAATTCGTGCAGGCAGTCCCGGCTGTAATAGGCGATGCGCTGCATCCGCTGCTTGTTGACGCGAAAGCGTTCGAGGTCGCATTCGCGCAACCAGCGCGCGATCCAGCGCCATTGAGCCGGGTCGAAGGACGGACGGAAGATCAGCGGCGACGCCGGCTTGAACAGATACTTGAGGATCTTGGCCGGCATGCCCGGCGCGGCCCACGGCGTCACGTAGCCGGGCGCGATGACGCCCGCGTTGCCGAAACTCGTGGCGAGCGCGACGTCCGGCTCCCGCTCGATCACCGTGACCTCGCAGCCTTGCTGGCGCAGGTAGAAAGCGGTAGCGACGCCGATCACGCCGCCTCCCAGAACAATCGTTTTCATGTGCGTAGACGGGAAAAGTCAGCGGCAATGTCAGCGACAAAAATCAGCCGCGCGCTCAGACGGCAGGACTGGCCGAACCAAGTACCTTGCCCTTCGTTTCGGGCAGGCACAATGCGGCGACGATCACCAGCAGATAACCCGCGCCGGCGACGATGCCCATTGCCTTCACCAGAGACATGCCCTGCGAAAGTGTGCCGACGAGAATCGGAAAGAACGAGCCGAAGCCGCGCCCAAGGTTGTAGCAGAAGCCTTGCCCGGAGCCGCGAATCGCATTGGGGTATAGCTCCGACAAATAGGCGCCCACGCCCGCGAAAATCCCTTGCACGACTATGCCGAGCGGAAATCCGAGCGCAAGCATCATGCCGTCGGTGATCGGCAACATCGTGTAGACCATGCCGAGCACGAACGAGCCGATCGCGAACAGAATGAAGGACGCGCGCCGTCCAATCTTGTCGCACAAGATCGCGCCGACGATATAACCGGTAAACGAGCCGACGATCAGCACGATCAGATAGCCGCTCGTGTTGAACACGGACAAATGACGCACGGTCTTCAGATAGGTGGGCAGCCACGTGGTGATCGCGTAGTAACCGCCGAGCATGCCGGTGCACAACACGCTGCCGAGCAGTGTGGTGCGCAAGTGCGGCCCCGAGAAAATCTGCAGGAAATGCGTAGTCTCAAAGCCGCTCTCACGCGCACGGCGCGTCTGCAGATAGATGTCGGGATCGCTGACGTTGCGGCGAATGTAGATGATCCAGGCCGCGGGCAGCAGACCGATCCAGAAGCACGCGCGCCACGCATACTGTTCCGGCAGCAACGCGAAAAACGCCCAGTAGACGATGGCCGCCGCTGCCCAGCCGAACGACCAGCTGCTTTGCACGGTGCCCACGGCTTTCGCGCGATGCTGCGGCGAGCGGATCGTCTCCGCCATCATGATCGTCACGACCGACCATTCACCGCCGAAGCCGATTCCTTGCAGCGTGCGCGTGGCGAGCAGCTGCCAGAACGAATGCGTGAAGCCCGACAGAAACGTGAATAGCGCGAAGGTGGCGATCGTCCATTGAAGCACGCGGATGCGGCCGTACCGATCGGCCAGAATCCCGGCAAGCCAGCCGCCGAGCGCCGACGAGATCAACGAACTCGTGGCGATCATGCCCGCTTCGCTTTTCGTCATGCCCCACGTCGCGATCAGCGTCGGAATGAGGAACGAGTAGATCATGAAATCGAACGCGTCGACCGCATAGCCGCCGAAACCGGCGTACAGGGTGCGGCGTTCCCGCTGCGTCAGTTCGGTGAACCATTGGAGAGAGGGCATGTTTGTTGTGTTCTCCTGGTTTTTTGTGTGCCAGCGGCTCGTGGGAGGTAGTTCTATTCTACGGGGACGAGGCAAGATGCGGCCAGTTGTGGTCAAAATTGGCAGCGAACATGGCATCAAGCGGTAAGCAGCAGATAACAGACGAGATGCGTAAGAAACGGATCTGGCGATGGCATCCCGGACTGCGTACCGACCAACGCATGCAGGACGACGAAATCCCGCGAAAGCCGTTGCTTACGAACTAATACGCCGTAACCAAAAGAATAATGAACACCGTTACACTGCGCGCGCAGCGCATCGGCTGCACATTATTTGCTCACACTTGCGCCTGCTACATCTAATCGCCTAATGTCCGCCACCGCGAAAATCTGCCCGGAACCTCGCCGCCGCTTTGCGCGCGCGGCCGCGCCCGTGCGCCAACTTGCCGCGTGCGGGTCGCGCCGGACGTTTCTGAAGCGTTCCGCAAGCGTGCTGCTGGTGTCCGGCATCAGCGGTTCGCTGCTCTCCGCATGCGGCGGCGGCAACCTCGATAACGAGCAGGGCGAAACGCCGCGATTGGCCTCGGTCGACAATTTCCGCGATGTCGCGGGCGCAGCCGCAGGCTATCCGACCGTCGACGGGAAAACGATGCGCCGGGGCGTGTTCTTTCGCGCCAACGTGCTCGCGCTCAGCGTGGCTGACCAGACGGAGATCGAAAGTCTCGGCATTGCCAGCGTCTTCGATTTGCGCACCCCAGGCGAGATCGAGCGGACGGCAGATAACTTGCCTCGTGCCACGGTATCGCAAACGTTGAACGTACTTGGCGTGCGCGACTTCATCACGCCAGCTTTCAATTCGGCGGGCGGCGCGGCGGCGTTCATGGAGTCCGAGGCTCGCGCCTATGTAACCGGCGGCGCGCAGCGGGCGAACTACGGCGCGCTGCTGCGCCAGCTGGCGGACGGCACGGGCGCGCAACTCTTCCATTCGAACGCCGGTAAGGATCGCGCGGGTTGGGTTGCCGCGTTGCTGCAGAGCATTGCTAACGTGCCGCTCGACGTCATCATGCAGGACTACCTGTTGAGCAACGTCTATCGCGCACAGGCGATCAGGTCGCAGAAAGAAACTTTGCGTGCGCAGGACGGCGATGCGCTCGCCGCGATCCAGGAGCCCTTGCTCGGCGTTCAGGAGAGCTTTCTGCAGGCGGGCTTCGATCAGGTGCAGGCAAGCTACGGCACGATGACGCGCTATCTGACCGAAGGCCTTGGCGTGTCGGAGTCGGCTATTGAAAGTCTGCGTAGCCGGCTTGTCGTCTGACGGCGCAGGGAAAGGTCCTTCCTGAGAGCCGGAAAAACCCGCGCATAGAACCCGCGCATAAAACCGCGTGCAAAAAAAATCCGCCCCGAATAAGCGGGCGGACTGAGAAGGGCGGCATCGAGGTTGCCGGGGCCAACTATACGGCCGCAGGCCACGCGATAGACGATCCGGTAAGGTGACGTAAGCGCATCAAGCGCATCGGCGGCGGCGCTCGTTTGCGGCATCAGCCAGTGCCAGTGCCTTATGTGGACGCCGACGCCGCCGGCAGTTCGATACACACCTCCAGACCGCCTTGCGTGTGATTGCGTACATGGCAACGTCCGCCGCGATCGTGCGCAAGCCGCGCGACGATCGCGAGGCCGAGGCCGCAATGGCCTTCGCCGCCGCGCGCGGCGTCGAGCCGCACGAATGGTTTCATCGCCGCGGCAATGCGCTCGTCGGGAATGCCCGCGCCATGGTCGCGCACTCTGATGATCCAATGTCCGTCGCTGCGCTCGGTGGCGATGTCGACGGGCGGCGCGCCGTGTTCCAAAGCGTTATCTACGAGGTTCGTCACGAGCCGGTCAAGCAGCGTGCGCGGCAGCGTGAACGACGGGCCCGCGCGCAGATCGAGCGCGAAGAGCGGCGTCTCGTCGGTGCTGGAAGTGCTGTCCATGGTGTCGCCGCTGTCCGTATGTTCGGCGACGCTGTCGCTGGCGGAAAACTGTTCGCGCAGGAACTCGTCGACCTCTACTGCAGGCCCCGCGTCGGCGGATTGGCCGGCGAATTCGAGAAACTGCTGGACGATGTTCGTTAGCGAGTCCACATCGCGTATCAAGCCCGCACGTTCGCTTTCCTCTACCAGCACGCTCGCGCGCAACTTCAGGCGCGTGAGCGGCGCTTTCAGGTCGTGGGCGACACCGGCGAGCATGACGGCCTGATCGTCGCCGGCTTCGTTCAGGCGCCGCATCATGTCGTTGAACGAGCCAATCAGATCGCGCAGTTCGCGCGGGCCTTGCACCGTGACGGGCTCCGGCCGGACGCCCGAACCGAACTCACGCGCGGCGTCGGCGACGCGCGAAAGCGGGCGCTGCATCTGCCAGACCGCGAACAGCGACAGGATCAGCGCGGCGGCCAGCATCGAAATGGATTCAATCAGAAAGCGCGGCGGCGGCGGAAGGTCGACCGGCAACACCACCCAGTTCGACTTGCCGGGAAACAACACCCACAGTTGCGGCGGACGCAGGTCGTCGACGGCGATCTGCGTGCCGGGCGGGAGATTGTCACGCAGGTGCCGCGCCAATTCGACGACGAGATGTTCCGTCGGTTCGTGCAAATGGATGCTCGGCGGCATGTTCCAGGTCGGAACGAGATGCACGCGCATGGCGGGCGCGAGCGCGGCGCCCTTGATCGGCTCACCGTTGATCGCCTGCAGCACCAGCACGATGCCGCGCGCGAAGCCGTCGATTTCATGGCGCGGCGGCTGCATCACCACGAGAACGAACCAGCCGGCCTGAATCGCGAATAGCACCGCCGTCGAAAGCAACGCCATTCTGCCGAACAGCGTGTTCAGCGGGTTTCTCATGCGTTCGAGGCGGCCTCGTCGGAGAACGGCGTGCCGTCCGCATCGGGCACGAATACGTAACCCTTGCCGCGCACCGTTTGCACGTAGCACGGATTGGACGGGTCGTCCTCGATCACGCGGCGCAGCCGCCAGATCGGCACGTCGAGACTGCGGTCGCGGAATGCGAGATTGTCGCGATGCACGAGGTCGTGAATCAGCACGCGCGACAACACCTTATACGGATTGTTCACGAAGATCTTCAGGAGCGCGAACTCACTGTCGCGCAACGGGAGCTTCGAGTCCGCACGCGACAGCGAGCGCGTGGCGAAGTCCAGTTCGAACGGGCCGAACCTGTATGGTTTGCGCGCTTCCGGCGCGCTCGTGGTCGACGGGCCGCGGCGGCGCAGAACCGTGTGGATGCGCGCGAGCAGTTCGCGCGGATCGAACGGCTTGGTCAGATAGTCGTCTGCCCCGAGCGAGAGCCCGACTATGCGGTCGGCCACCGTGCCGCGCGCCGTGACGAAGATCACCGGAATGTCGTCACCGGCGGCGCGCAGCGCGGTGAGCGCGCGTAGGCCGTCGGTGTTCGGCATCATGATGTCGAGCACGACGACCGATGGCCGTTCGCGCTCGAGCCGGCGCTGGAGATGGGTGCCGTCATGCAGCACCGACGCGTCGAAGCCGTTCGACTGCAAGAACTTGCAAAGCAGATCGCGTACGACCGGATCGTCGTCGACGATAAGGACCTGTGGATTCATGGCGAAATTCTAGACTGACGCGCGCAACGCGCGGCCGACTGTTTTCTTACCAATGCTTACCCGGCGCTGCGCGGATTCGGCGCGTTGGCGCGCAAGTCCCGTCCCCCAAGGCTCACAGCATATTTCACCCCTGCCATATTTGGCAACGCGGTTGGCAACGCGGTGGCTATGCGGCCACCAACGTCGCGCATTGCGTCGAAGGCATTCTCATGCCGCGGGCCGCCTTTCGGAAACAATTTGCGCGCAACAGGAAGTAGTGGAAATCGCTCGAAACCGGTCGTAAGAACCGCCGAAAAGCGCGTCTTTCTTCGTGCATCGCGGCGGCCCCGGCGGCGGGATGATTCGTCCTGCAATACGTTGCGCCGCACGCCGGCAAAGCCCAACAGCTGTGTCCGGGAAAGACGGCGCAAGACCGATATCCGCCAACCACGCGAGGCTCATCATGACCGTTCCAAGCAACCTCACTTCCACCCGCTTTTCTGCAGTCGCGCCCACTCAAGCGACGGAAAAGCCCGCGTCTACGGGCAGTTCCGCAAGTGCCGCCGGCACTGCACAAGCCAAGAGCTCCGCAACGCAGCCCCAGCCCTCGATGCCCGCGGGCCTTGTCGGCCACCATGTCAACACGACGGCCTGACCTGCCGAGGCTCGCGTGTCGACTCCAAGACTCCTTGAGCGTTTCATCCGCGCCGCTGCGTGGCTCGCGCTTGGCGCGGTGCTGCTGCCGCTCAACGGCTGCGCCGTTGCCGCGCTGCCCTGCCGGCTCACTTCAGCCACGCTGAAAATCATCCCGGTCGTCGGCCATGCGGCGGCCAGCCCGTTCGACATGTGTTCATCCGCGATCGACTGAATCATGACTCCCCAACGGATTGCCTGCGCGTTGGCGCTCGTTTGCAGCACGTTTTCGCTGACCGCGCCGGCGCAACCGGCGGCGCGCGAAGCGAGCGCGGCGGCTCCCGCATCGAAGGACGCTTTGGCCGACGCGCGGCGGCGTGCGCAGGACACGCCGTTCGCTTTCCGCGGCATTGCGCTTGGCATCACGCTCGACGAATTCCGCGCGGGCTCGAAGGTGCGTGCGACGCCGATCGGCAGTGTGCCGGTCTGCGAGACGGACGTGCAGGCGGGCGTGCTCGGCATGCGGCTGAAGTCGCACGAGAGTTTGACAGTCGCGTGCCGCTGGGCACATCGCGACGACAACGGTTGGGCGTTGTCGCAAGCAGTGGTCGACGGCGCGCCGGCAGCCGAGCACGTGCTGCGCTTCGCGCGTATCGCGGGACGAGGCGAAGGTCGGAGCGAAGGACAGCGCGAAGAGCAAAGCGCGCTGCGTCTCTACGAAATCTCCTTCGTGATCGACGAGGTCACCGCCGAGGACTTGCGCGAGGCGCTCGCGGAGCGCTACGGCCCGCCGCGTCACGCGACGCAGAACGTGTCGGCGCCGGGCGCGCTGCCGGTCTACGTATGGGAAAACGCGGTCAGTTCGATCACGTTGTGTTTTTTGCCGGGCACTCGCAACGGCACGCTGACTTACCTGCTCAAGGGTTCGGACGCGTGGGTCAAGTCGGTCGTGCGGCAGTGGCAGGCAAGCGATGCGGAAGCCGGTTGATGCGCCATGCGGCCTTTACAGCCAATGCACTCGAAGATGAGGCCGATCAGGCCAGGGAGTCAAACAATGCCTACGCTTCGTTTTGCCGTCGCCATGTGCGCGGTGATGGGTCTATCGGCTTGCGCCGGCGGACAGAAGTCGATCGTCGAAACGCCGATGGCGCCGCCACTCGTGTCCGCGCCGCTGAACGTCAACACGCAGGGCGCCATCTACCAGGCCGGCACGCTGATGGTGCTGTACGAGACGCCCCGCGCGCAGCACATTGGCGACGTGCTCACGATCCGACTGTCGGAGTCATATAGCGGCAACAATAGCTCGACGGCAGCGGCGAGCCGCGCAAGCAGCATCACTGCTGATGCCGCCGATCATTCAAGCGGAGCCGCCGCCCGGCTCGCGAGGCTCTTCAACGTCGGCTCAGCAAGCACCGAGTTCAAAGGGCAAGGCAGCCTCACCGACGCGAGCGGCATGACCGGCACGCTTGCCGTCACGGTGATCGGCACGATGCCCACCGGCAACCTGGTGGTGTCGGGTGAAAAGATCATTTCGATGAGCGGAAACCGCGACCGCCTGCGTCTGTCGGGCGTCATCAATCCTAAGGATATCGAAGCAGGTAACTACGTGGCTTCGAGCAAGGTCGCGAATGCGCGCATCGAACAGGCGGGCGTGGGGATGATCTCCGATGCGACGACCATGGGTTGGCTGCAACGAATGTTTCTCAGCGTGCTGACTTTTTGACGTGGACACGGCGCAATGCGGCGCGCCGTGTTTGCGCCGCCTCTGTTTATGTCTGCGCCGTGTCCGAGTCGAGCCGCGGGTTGCCGCGGCGCTTGCCACGCTCTCGCCACGCTTACTGCGAAAGCGCAGTTGGACCGCGCTCAGCCGCGCCGATTTCGCCGTCCGGGACGAACACGTAGCCGCGCCCCCACACCGTTTGCACATAGCGCGGCTCTGACGGATCGACTTCGATCAGACGGCGCAAGCGCCAGATCGACACATCGAGACTGCGATTGCGATGCGCCTCGCTGTTGCCGTGCAGTTTCTCGAGCAACTGCGCGCGCGTGAGCACTGTCATCGCGTGCGTGACGAACACTTTGAGCATCGCGAATTCGCTCGAACGCAGCGTGATGCGCTCGCCGTCGAGGCGCAGTTCGCGCGCCGGGAAGTTGACTTCGAAGCGGCCAAAGCGATACGGCGCACGCTGCTCGGGTGCACTCGGCGCAATCGAGCCGCGACGCCGCAGCACCGTCCGAATCCGGGCGACCAGTTCACTCGGTTCGAATGGCTTGCCGAGGTAATCGTCGGCGCCGAGTTCGAGGCCGATCACGCGGTCGATCGGATCCGCGCGCGCAGTGAGAAGGATCACGGGAATATCGTCGCCCGCGACGCGCAACGCGCGCAGCGCGCTGATGCCGTCGAGCTCGGGCATCATGATGTCGAGCACGATCAGCGCCGGGCGCTCGTCCTGAAGCTTGCGCTGTAGCGCCATGCCGTGCTCGAGCGTGGCGACCTTGAAGCCGCGCCCTTCCAGATACTGGCTGACGAGCTCACGTACGACAGGGTCGTCGTCGACGACCAGAATGGATTGGTTCATTCAGATCATCTTAGTGATCGGCGCGTGCGCAGCAAAGCGGCTGATGCTTTCCAAACCTTTCCTGCGTAAGGAGAGAAATGAGAGAGAGCAATGAGCTCGGTTCAATTAACCTGCGAGGTCTGAATCGTTTGCAGCGTCTGGCGGCTGAAGTCGGTCTGATCGACGACCATCTTGTCGATGAGTCCATTGAGCTTGGTCGACGCCGAAGAGAAACGGTCGGTGTTCAGGCCACCCGTCTGATAGCGGGCGGTGACGAGAATGCGGCCGTTCTGCACGAGCGTCAGGTCGATGATCGACAGGTACTGGATCGACTCGTCGCTGAACGAACGGCGGCCGTAGTCGATCGCGGCGTTGTAGACGAGGCGCGCCTCGCAGCCGGCGGGCGAAGTGCCGGGATTGTAGACGTCCGAACGAATGCCGCGCCGATCCAGCGCGAGTTGCAGCGCCGGCACGAAGTCGCCCACCGACACCGTCTGATTCACTTCAATGCAAACATGGCGCACGTCGGCGGGACGGCCGTTCACAAAGGTCGGCGACGAATAGTTGGCGGCAATCGCGTAGCCGGCCTGGATCACGGAGCCGGTGGCGTCGGCTGCCTGGATCAGCGTCCACGCGCAGCCGTTCAGTCCCACTGTCAGCGTGGTACAGGCGACGAGCCGTGCGCTCGGCCGCCGCAACCTGACCCAGGCCGCGCGAGGGGCTTGCGTGAACGCGTTAGCGCGTGTGCCGGGCAGGAAGGTCATGAAGCAGAGCCAGGTGGCGATGAGGACGAGCAACAGAGATCAACCGTATGCGCGGGACGCAGGAAGACGCGCATCGTCCCGACGCCTAGCGCGTGACGCGCAGGCGCAATTCGTTTTGCCCTTGCACGCTCGCCGTCACGTTGACGCGGCGCTCGGCGGTCGTGACGACGAAGTGCTGGCGTGTCGGCGTATTGACGTCGTGCACGACGTTCGGAAAGCACGCGGCGATGTCCGCGCCGATTTCTTCGAGCGGATCGTTGACCACTCCGTCGGCCTGCCAATGCGCGCGCCAGTGGCAATCGTACGCGTGCGCGTTGGAGCGGCAATCTTCGGCACTTGCGACGCCCGGCAGTTGTGCGGCCGGTTGCGTATGCAACTGCTTGAAGTCGGACGCCTCGACGATGTGCCTGAGCGCGGGGCAAACGTCAGCCGGCTCGTTCGGCGGAGTGGTTTGTGCTGCTTGTGCGGCGCTCGCGAGCAGCATGGCTGTGCCGAGAGCAAGCGCGAGGCGGTGAGTGTAATGAGGAGAGCGGCGATCGAGTGACATGAGCGAAGAGTCCGTTAGCAGTGAATGGCTGCGGGCCAAGGGGAGGGCTCGCACGACTATCGTCGCTGTAGTGGACTCTTTTCAAAGGGCGGAAAAGCTCGCCCGCTTCGCAAATGCTTTCGAACTGTTCTCGCGTGTTTCCGGATCTTGCCGTTGTGCTGCCCGCGTGTCGCCCGCTTCGTTGTTTGCGACCGTAGTTCCGGCGAGTTGCTCGCGTCCCTCGTTCGACTCGGTGGTTCAACCCAAGGTCAATCCGCCGTCGACGTGAATCACCTGGCCGGTGATGTGACGGGCTTCGTCGGAAAGCAGAAATGCAATCAGCGCCGCGACGTCGGCCGGCTCGGCGATGTGGCCAAGCGGCGTCGACTCGGCCGCGTGCGTCCACACGGCGGCGTTATCGGCGCTCGGCCCGCGATCCTTGCGCGTATAGCCGGGCGCGACGCAATTGACGGTCACGCCATGCGGCGCGAGTTCGGCAGCCGCGGTTTTCGCGAGCGATTCCAGCGCCGCCTTGGCGGCCGCTGTGGCGGTAAACGGCGCGTCGGCGCGATACCGGTGTGCGACGAACGAACTGAGCGCGATCACGCGTCCGCGCCTCGACGTTTCCAGTGCCGGCGTGGCGCGTTTCACAAGCGCTGCAAACGCGGCCGGCATCGCGGCGAACGCTGCGCTCAGCGTGTCGGGGTCGAGTGTCTGCAGGGTTTGGCGTTGCGCGTGACCTGCGTTGGCGACCAGTTGATCGAGCGCGCCGAAGGTTGCGAGCGTTTGGTGCACCACATGTTCGGCCGCGCCTCGCTCGGCGAGGTCGCCGAAGACGGTGGCGCAGGCCGCGCCGTTCGCGCTGCAATCGGCGGCAACCTGGGCGAGACGCTGACGCGATTCGTGATCGGCGCCGCGTGCGTGCAGCATCAGCGCAATGCGTGGGGTGCCGGTCAAGGGCGCGGCCCTCGGCGTGGCGCCTGCCCCCGGAGCGGCCATCTGGAAGGCGGCCGTGCGCGGGGCAGCGAGCCGCCGGGCCAGCGCCGCCCCAATTCCCGACCCCGCGCCGGTGATCAGTACGACGCGCTCGAAAGCCGCGCTGCCGCCGCTCGCCGCGTCGCTGTCGGAAATCATGCGGCGACCGCTTCGCTGGAGCGCTCGACTTCGAGCGTCTCGTCATGGAACGCAGCAAGCGATTCGCGGTGCGCGACGCTGACAATCGCCGCCTTCGGCAGGCGCTCGGTGAAGAGGCGATAGAGCCGCGCTTCGTTTTCGGCGTCGAGCGCGCTCGTCGCTTCGTCGAGGAACAGGTAGTCCGGCTTGTGCAGCAGCACGCGTGCGGCGGCGAGACGCTGTTGCTCGCCCGGCGACAACATGCGCGTCCAGTGCCCCGATTCCTGCAAACGGTCCGCGTAGTGCGACAGATGGCAGGTGACGAGCGCCTCGCGGCATTCGTCGTCGGTATAAGTGTCGGCTGCCGACGGATAGGTGAGCGCTGCCTTCAGCGTGCCGATCGGCATGTAGCTGACCTGCGGGATGAACATCATGCGCGCGTTGACCGGCGCGTCTATCGAGCCGTCGCCGAACGGCCAGAGGCCCGCGAGCGCGCGCATCAGCGTGCTCTTGCCCGAGCCGGATGCGCCGCGCACGAGCCACCGTGAGCCGGGTTCGATCGCGATATCGCGGATGCGCGACAGCGGACTGCCGTTGGGAAGCGCGAGCTTGAGGCCGTCGGTGGTGAGCGAGTCGGCATCGACGAAATGGAGGTTGATGCCGCCGTGCGCGGTGGCGGGCGAGACCGATTCCTTCAGACGCGGCGCATGCACGACCCGCTTGAATTCGCGCAACCGGTTCACGGTCGCGCGCCACTCGACGAGCGTCGAGTAACTGTTGATGAACCACGAGAACGAATCGCTGACGGTGCCGAACGCGCTCGAAATCTGCATCAGCACGCCGAACGTGAAGGCGCCCGCGAAGTAGCGCGGCGCGGCCACGACGAGCGGGAAAATGATCGCGATCTGGCCGTAAAAGCTCAGCACGAAGGTCAACCGCTTCGTGTACTTCATGACCTGCCACCAGTTGTCGCGGATCCGGCCGAACAGCGAATGCGCGTTTTTCTTCTCCGTGTCCATGCCGTTGTAGAAGGCGATCTGCTCCGCGTTTTCACGCAGACGGATCAGGCCGAAACGGAAATCCGCCTCGACTTTCTGCGCCTGATAGTTGATCGGCACGAGCGGGTGGCCGACTTTCTGGATCACGAGCGATCCGACCACCGCGTAAAGCGCGGCCGCCCACACCATATAGCCGGGGATGTGCAGCGGTACGCCGCCGAGCGCGATGGTCAGTGCGCCGGCGAGCGACCACAGGATCGTGATGAACGACACCAGCGTGACGACAGTGGACAGCAGGTCGAGCGTGAGCGACAGCGTGGTGGTGGCGAACGACTGAAGGTCGTCGCTGATCCGCTGGTCGGGGTTGTCGGCGAGGCGGTCGCGCTCGATCCGGTAGAACGCGCTGTCGTGCAGCCACTCGTTCAGATAGCGCGTGGTGAGCCACTGACGCCAGCGGAACCCGAGCATCTGCCGCATATAACGCCCGTAGACCGCGAGAATGATGTAGCCGAACGCGAGCCCTGAAAACACCATCAGCAGATGCGGGAAGTCCCGCACGTTCTTGGTTTGCAGCGCGTTGTAGAAGTCCGCGCTCCAGCGGTTGAGCCGGACGTTGATCCACACGACCAGCAGATTCATCACGATGATCGCGAGGAGCAACGCCCACGCCGTCTTGCGTTCTTCCGACACCCAGTAGGGCTTGATCAGGCTCCATGCGGAGACTTTCTCGTCGGGCGGCAGCGCGGGGCTGACGGATGTATTCGTTGTCATGAGCGTCCTGAGGATTGCTGTTCCATTCGGGCTGTTGTGCCTGTGCGGGTCGCGACATCCGGCGAGCGCCGCCGGTACGATCGCCGATTCTGGCGCGAAGCCCTTAAGCGAAAATTAATGATCGGCGCAAGTTTTCCCGACGATCACGCTGCGGGTGTTGTGCATGCGTTGCCGCAACGCGCCGCCGGGCCCGGCGTACTGCCGCATTCGCCGCGCCATCTCTGCTGGCATTGTGCCAGAGCGCCGCGCCGCCGATATCGGTGACGCCAAACGCGGTGCCGGATCAAGGCGCGTGCGATATCGCGCGCCGCTCGTTTGCGAGCGCCGCGCCTTTTATGGTCTAATGACCTTCGACGAAACAGGGGTGCTTCGCACTTGAGCGGCGTGATTTTCACGCTGCGGCAGCGAGGCTGAGAGAGACCCTTTGCACCCGATCCGGGTAATACCGGCGCGGGAAGTTTCCGGAAGCAGCCAGTCTTCCATTCCCCGCCGGGCGGCGTACTTCATTGGAGCGCGCTATTGCCTGGCCGGCCTTGCCCGCCGGTTTCGTCCTGGGTACGCGCTTCTTTTTAGCCGTACGGAAAGGACTCGATGACCGCCTATTCTTCAGTTATGTTTCTTGCTCCTTGTCGCGTCGCCGGTGGCGTGCACTGCATTGCCATTGCCCGTTGCATCGAATTGGAGCGCGCACGATGAGCCACGCCGCACAACCCGATTTCGCGGTGCTCGGCGGCGGCCTGTGCGGGCGTCTCGTCGCGTGGCGGCTTGCTGGGCAAGGGCATCGCGTCGCGCTCTATGAGCGCGGCGACGCAGCCGGTTCGCAAGCCGCCGCGTGGGTCGCCGCAGCAATGCTGGCGCCGCTTGCCGAAGCCGCGAGTGCCGAACTTCTGATCACGCGACTGGGCGCGGCCTCGCTCGATACCTGGCCGCAAGTGCTGGCTGAACTGCCCGAACCGGTGTTCTTTCAGCGCAATGGCACGCTCGTCGTCTGGCATCACGCGGATCGCACCGAGGCGCCGTTGTTCGAAAGACGTGTGCGTTCGAACGCGCCGGCCGAATTGCTGGAGGGCGGCTTCGTCACGCTGGCCGGAGCCCAGCTCGGCGCGGCCGAGCCCGCGCTGGCGGGACGCTTCAACCAGGGCTGGCTCCTGCCGCGCGAGGGCCAGCTCGACAACCGTCAGGTGCTTCGCGCGCTTGCGGCGGGGCTTGCTCAACGCGGCGTTCAGACCCACTGGAATACGCCCGTCAGCGACGGCGCGCTGCCGCCCGCACGCGTCACGATCGACTGCCGCGGACTCGGCGCCAAACCCGTGCTGCCGACGCTGCGCGGCATTCGCGGTGAAGTCGCACGCGTGCATGCGCCGGGCATCAACCTGACGCGCCCGGTGCGGCTGCTGCATCCGCGCTATCCGCTCTATATCGCGCCGAAGCAGGACGACCTCTACGTGATCGGCGCGACCGAGGTGGAGGGCGAGGATATGTCGCCCGTCAGCGTGCGTTCCGCGCTGGAGCTTCTGAGTGCGGCGTTTTCCGTGCATCCGGGCTTTGGCGAGGCTCGCATTCTCGAGCTGAATTCGCAGTGCCGCCCGACCTTGCCCGATCATCGGCCGGCGTTGCTTTGGGACGGCGCGCAGACAATGCGCGTGAACGGACTTTATCGGCACGGCTACATGATCGTGCCCGAAGTCGCCGACGAAGCCGTGCGCTTCGCAGCGGCGCTGCTGGACGGGCGCATCGGCAACGCCGACGCGTTCGCGGACTGGCAGCGCGGCGCGCGCTGGAGCGAGCTTTTCCAGCACGACTGCGCGCGGGAGCCGGCATGAGCGCCAAACCGTGCCGCAGTGCCGTTAGCACGCTTGTGCTTTAGCCATCGACTGAAACGTATTCGAACATCATGGACATTCACATCAACCAGAAGCCGCTGTCGCTGCCCGAAGGCGCGACTGTCGCCGATGCGCTCGCCGCTTACGGCGCGCGGCCGCCGTTCGCCGTCGCGCTGAACGGCGATTTCGTCGCGCGCGCGCAGCACGCGGCGCGCGCGCTGCAACCGGGCGACAAGCTCGATGTCGTGCAACCCGTGGCCGGCGGCTAAAGCCGCCACGCATTGCAGGAGACCAGGACCATGCAAATGACTACCCCACAGGCCGCCGACGCGCTCACGCTGTACGGCCAACCCTTCGCGAGCCGCGTGCTGCTTGGCACGTCGCGTTACCCGTCGCTGCAATCGCTGTCGGATTCCATTGACGCCGCCCAGCCCGGCATGGTGACGGTCGCGCTGCGCCGGCAGATGAACGAAGGCGGCGCCGAAGCCGGCTTCTTCGATCTGCTCAAGCGCCATGGCGTGCCGTTGCTGCCCAATACGGCAGGGTGCCTGACCGTCGGCGAGGCTGTGGCGACCGCGCACATGGCACGCGAAATCTTCGAAACCGAGTGGATCAAGCTCGAACTGATCGGCGACGACTACACATTGCAACCCGATCCGGTCGGTCTGATCGAAGCGGCCGCGAAGCTCGTCAAAGACGGCTTCAAGGTGCTGCCGTATTGCACCGAAGACCTCGTGATCGGCCGCCGTCTGCTGGATGCCGGTTGCGAAGCGCTGATGCCTTGGGGCGCGCCGATCGGCACCGGCAAGGGCGTCATCAATCCGTACGGCTTGCGCGTGCTGCGCGAGCGGCTGCCGGACGTGCCGCTCATCGTCGACGCCGGACTTGGCGTGCCGTCCCATGCGGCGCAGGTGATGGAATGGGGCTTCGACGGGGTGCTGCTGAACACGGCCGTGTCGCAGGCCACGCATCCGGACGCGATGGCGCGCGCTTTCGCGCTGGGCGTCGAAGCGGGGCGCCAGGCGTTTCTGGCGGGACCGATGGCCGAGCGCGAGAGCGCGCACGCGAGCACGCCGGTGGTCGGCATGCCGTTCTGGCATCAGGACGGGAGCGCCGCATGACGCAAACATTGGCTCTGAAAGACCGCGACCTGTTCTGGCCGCCCGCCGACGAACTCACTGAGGCGACTGAGCGCATCCGCGCGCGCCTCGGCGACTGGCCGCCTACTCACGCGCCGTGGCGTATCTGTTTGACCGCGCCGGACGAGCCGAACGGCGGCGACCTGATAGTGCTCGCCGACGCGGCGCGCCACGGCGAGCAGATGGCGCACTGGCTGGTAAGGGGCGCGGCGGTGGTCGAAGCCGCCGAGAACAAGGCCACGCTGCACTTGGGCGGCGAAAAATATCGTCTTGAAGGGCATCTCGCGGAAGACTGGATTCCCGCGCTGGCCGCATTTCTCGATTGCGGTTTCGATCCGCACGACGCGCTCGTGCTGGCGCTCGCGTGGCGCGACGGCGACGAAACGCGGACCAACGCCGACGGTGACGCTTTCCCCTGCGATCTGGCGACTTTCCCGCGCCTTGCCGGTTTGCCGCAGGCGCCGGCGCAGGCCTTTCCGCGCTGCCCGGAGCGGCTTGGGCTGTATCCGGTTCTGCCGAGCGCGGAGTGGGTCGAACGGGTGGCTGGCTTCGGCGTGAAAACGGTGCAGTTGCGCCGGAAGTCCGCCCATCCCGCCGACGAGCTTCAGCGAGAAATCGCCCGCTGCGTGGCTGCGGGGCGCCAGCACGACGCGCAGGTTTTCATCAACGACCACTGGCAGGCCGCGCTCGATGCGGGCGCTTACGGCGTGCATCTGGGCCAGGAAGACGTGCATACGGCGGATCTGTCGGCGCTCGCCGCGGCCGGCGTGCGGCTTGGACTCTCAACTCACGGTTTCTACGAAATTCTGAAGGCGTTGCATTTTCGTCCTAGTTACATCGCATTGGGCGCGGTGTTTCCGACCACGACCAAGGTGATGCCCACTGCGCCGCAGGGCCTCAAGCGCCTCGCGCGCTATGTCCGTCTGCTGGACGGCGTCGTGCCGCTGGTCGCCATCGGCGGGATTGATCTGCAGGTGCTGCCCCAAGTGCTCGCAACCGGTGTAGGGTGCGCCGCGGTCGTGCGCGCCGTGACAGAAGCAGCCGATCCCGCTGCCGCAGTTTCCGCACTGCAGCAAGGGTTTACGCGATAATCCGGATGATTCGTTAAGGGACAGGGCACCTCACGGCAACTTTTGCATGATGGCCCTATAATTCGGCCTTCCGTGTAAAAGGACTGTCAGTCAGTGTCTTCCCCCTCCGAGACCTTACTCGAGCTGCGCAATGTCGACTTCGGTTACGGCGACCGGCTCGTCCTGTCGAACCTGAACCTGCGCTTCAAGCGCGGTCAGGTCGTCGCGGTCATGGGCGGCTCGGGTTGCGGCAAGACCACGGTGCTACGGCTGATCGGCGGTCTGGTGCGCGCCCAGCGCGGCGAGATTCTGTTCGACGGCGAGAACGTCGGCGCACAGACGCGCGAAGGCCTGTACGCACTGCGCCGCAAGATGGGCATGTTGTTCCAGTTCGGCGCGCTGTTTACAGACATGTCGGTGTTCGAGAACGTCGCATTCGCGCTGCGCGAGCATACCGAGCTTCCCGAGGAACTCATCCGCGACCTCGTGCTGATGAAGCTCAACGCGGTCGGCCTGCGTGGCGCGCGCGACCTGCTGCCGTCGGAAATTTCGGGCGGCATGGCACGGCGCGTGGCGCTCGCGCGCGCCATCGCCCTCGACCCCGAACTGATGATGTACGACGAGCCGTTCGCCGGTCTCGATCCGATCTCGCTCGGCATCACGGCTAACCTCATCCGGGCGCTCAATCAGGCGCTCGGCGCGACGTCTATTCTGGTGACGCACGACGTGCCGGAATCGTTCGCCATCGCCGATTACGTTTATTTTCTGGCAAACGGCGGCGTCCACGCCGAGGGCACGCCCGCGCAACTGCGTGCGTCCAATGACCCGACGGTGCGGCAATTCATCGACGGCGCGCCAGACGGCCCGTTCAAATTTCACTATCCGAGCAAGACGCCGCTGGCGGCGGATTTTGGCGTCGGCGGAGGTCAGTCATGATCGGTTCACTGATCAGCTCGCTCGGCCGCTCGGTGCTCGACGGGCTCGGCACGGCCGGCTATGCGACACGCTTTTTCATGCGCCTGGTGCTCGAGTTTTTCCCGTTGCTGCGCCGCCCGCGTCTTGTCACGAAGCAGATCCACTTCGTAGGTAATTATTCGCTGGTGATCATCGCGGTGTCGGGCTTGTTCGTCGGCTTCGTGCTCGGTCTGCAGGGGTACTACACGTTGAATCGCTACGGCTCCGAGCAGGCGCTTGGGCTGCTGGTCGCGCTATCGCTCGTGCGCGAACTCGGGCCTGTAGTCACGGCGCTGCTGTTCGCCGGTCGCGCGGGCACCTCGCTCACCGCAGAAATCGGCCTGATGAAGGCCGGCGAGCAATTGACCGCGATGGAAATGATGGCGGTCGACCCGGTCAAGGTCGTGGTAGCGCCGCGCCTGTGGGCCGGCATTATCGCCATGCCGATTCTCGCCGCGATTTTCAGCGCGGTAGGCATTGCAGGCGGCTACGTGGTCGGCGTGCTGCTGATCGGTGTGGACGCCGGCGCGTTCTGGTCGCAAATGCAAGGCGGCGTGGACGTCTGGCGCGACGTGGGCGCGGGTGTCGTCAAGAGCGTGGTGTTCGGTCTCGCGGTGACGTTCGTGGCGCTCTTTCAGGGCTATGAAGCCAAGCCGACGCCGGAAGGCGTGTCGCGCGCCACGACGAAGACCGTCGTGTACGCGTCGCTTGCGGTGCTCGGCCTCGATTTTCTGCTGACCGCGCTGATGTTCAGCTAAGACTGCGCTGCATGTTTTCGGCTGCGGCGCGTCAGTGGCGCGCGCGGCGGAGTAACGGCGGCGCGGCAGATTCACTTTGGGATGACGATGAAAAAGACTGCTCTCGACTTCTGGGTCGGCCTGTTCGTGGTGCTGGGTTTTGTGGCGTTGCTGTTTCTCGCGCTCAAGGCCGGCAACATGAGCTCGCTGTCGTTCCAGGCAACCTACCCGGTCAAGCTCAAGTTCGACAATATCGGCGGATTGAAGGCGCGCGCGCCCGTGAAGAGCGCGGGCGTGACGGTTGGCCGCGTCGGCTCGATCGGTTTCGACAGCAACGCCTATCAGGCGGTCGTTACTATCGACATCGACAAGCAGTACCAGTTTCCAAAAGACACGTCCGCAAAGATCCTGACCTCGGGCCTTCTCGGCGAGCAATACATTGGGCTGGAGCCGGGCGGCGACTCCGAGATGCTTAAAGCTGGCGACACGATCTCGATGACGCAATCGGCAATCGTGCTGGAAAACCTGATCGGGCAGTTCCTCTATAGCAAAGCGGCTGATTCGGGGGCGTCCAAGCCGGGCGCGGGATCCGCGGCACCTGCTCCGGCGCCGGCGGCGGCTTTACCCGCTTCCGGCTCGGCCGGTCAATAAGGAGAACAATAATGCAGACCTCACACGCTGGGAGCGCAGGCGCCTTCCGGGCGGCCAAACTGGCCGTCGCCGCCGCGCTGCTCGCCGGTTGTACCACGGTGCAGACGCCCACCAAGGGCGATCCGCTCGAAGGCTTGAATCGCACGATCTTCACGGTCAACGACAAGCTCGACCAGTACGCGCTGAAGCCGGTCGCCAAGGGTTACGTGTTCATCACGCCGCAGCCGATTCGCGACAGCGTAACGAACTTCTTCTCGAATATCGGCGACGTCTACATCGCGGCCAACAACCTGCTGCAGCTGAAGATCACCGACGGCGTGCAGGACATCATGCGGATCGTGATCAACACGGTCTTTGGTGTCGGCGGTCTGTTCGACGTGGCGACGCTCGCCAAGCTGCCCAAGCACGACAACGACCTCGGCCTGACTCTCGGCCACTATGGCGTGCCGGCAGGTCCGTATCTGGTGCTGCCGCTGTTCGGGCCGAGCACGGTGCGCGACGCGGTGGGTTCCATCGGCAATTACTATGTGAATCCGCTCAGTTATATCGATCCGGCGGGTTTGAGCTGGGCGCTGTATGGCCTGAACATCGTCAATACGCGCGCGAATCTGCTTAACGCGAGCGACGTGCTGGAAGGCGCCGCGCTCGACAAGTATTCGTTCGTGCGTAACGCATATTTGCAGCGGCGTCAGTATCTGCTGTCGGACGGCAAGCAGTCGCAGGCGTTACCGAACTATGGCGACGAAGCGCCGCTGCCGAAATACGAAGACGTCGACGGCACGGCCGCCGGTGCGCCGGCAGGCGCGGTGACAGGAACGGCGGGCGCTGCTGGAACGAGCGGTGCTGCCGCAAAGGCGTCGGCCGCGTCGGGTGCAAGCGCCGCGACGCCGCCGCAAGCCGCTTCGGGAACCGGAACGGCTAACAACGCCGCCGCGCCCGAGTCCGCTTCGGGCAGCATGGAAACTCCGCCGCTCGATCTGAACGGCGGCCCGGAAACTACGCAGATCCCGGCGGGCCAGCTTGTGCCGCCCACGCGGTTCAACATCCCGTCATTCAAATTGCGCTGACAGCGTGGCCGTAACAGATCGATACGACTCTCGCAGTTTGCGCATGGATTGCCGCTGAACTCGCGTGTTAATGTCGGTTCAAACGGTTGCACTATTTTTTACGCAAGGCTCGATATGAAAAAATTTTTCCTGATTCCGTTGTTTGCTGCGCTGTTCTCGTTCACAAGTGTTGGTGCATCCGCGCAAACCGTCGACAGTAGCGCGCCGGACGTGCTGATCAAAACGGTCACGCAGCAGGTGATCGACGCGGTGCGCGCGGACAAGTCGATCCAGCAGGGCGACATCTCGCACATCACTCTGCTCGTCAACCAGAAGATCCTGCCGTACACGGATTTCCGCCGCACCACGCAGCTGGCGATGGGCCGCAACTGGCGCACGGCGACGCCTGAGCAGCAGAACCAGGTCGTCGAGCAGTTCAAGATGTTGCTGATCCGCACTTATTCGGGCGCGCTTGCTCAGGTGCGCGACCAGCAGATCCAGTACAAGCCGTTCCGCATGAACCCTGACGACACCGACACGGTGGTTCGCTCCGTCGTGATGAACAACGGCTCGCCGATCCAGCTCGACTATCGTCTCTACAAGACGCCGCAAGGCTGGCGTGTTTATGACATCAACGTGCTCGGCGCGTGGCTGATCCAGGCGTATCAGCAGCAGTTCAACGAGCAGATCCAGCAGAAGGGCGTGGACGGGCTGATCCAGTTCCTCACGCAGCGCAACCAGCAGCTCGCCGCGGGCAAGCAGTCGTGAGCGAAGTGCTGAGCCCCGTCGTCAATCGCTTCGCGAGCGGCGCGACGCTCACCCATGCGAGCGCGAATGCCGCGCTTGCGGCGGGTCTCGAGCGGATCGCCGCTGGCGCGGGCGCGGTGGATTGCGCGCCGCTTACGCAGTTCGATTCGTCGGCGCTCGCCGTGCTCCTCGCATGGCAGCGAGCCGCTCAGGCTCGCGGCGCCGCCCTCCAGATCCTCAATCTGCCGGCTGGCCTTGCCAGTCTTGCGCAAGCCTACGGCGTCGATACGCTGTTGTCGGCGCGACATTGACGCTCGCCTGACGCGTTCATCGCGCCGCTCCGCACTCCCCGCTACTGAGATAGGGCCTCTGCTTTTTGCCCTATAATCAAGCGTTTTTTGGGGCGCGGTTCGGACCGCCTAACCGGCCCCAATTCCGTTTCTTTCCCGCATTCGTGCGCCCGCCCAGGGCTCCTTTAAGCGCCGCGCCGCACGCGGCGCACTGTCATGTCAGCCATAGAAATTCGTAACGTCAAAAAGCGCTACAAAGACTTGCAGGCGCTCAAGGGCGTCAGCCTCTCAGTGGAAGAAGGCGAGTTCTTCGGGCTTCTGGGTCCGAACGGCGCGGGCAAGACAACGCTCATCAGCATTCTCGCGGGCCTTGCGCGCGCGGACGAGGGCAACATCGCCGTGCGCGGCCACGACGTGGTCGGCGACTTCCGCGCGGCTCGCCGCGCACTCGGCGTGGTGCCGCAGGAACTCGTGTTCGATCCGTTCTTCACCGTGCGCGAAACGTTGCGTATCCAGTCCGGTTATTACGGGTTGCGCAACAACGACGCGTGGATCGACGAAATCATGGCCAATCTCGATCTCACCGACAAAGCCGACGCCAACATGCGCGCACTGTCGGGCGGCATGAAGCGCCGCGTGCTGGTTGCGCAGGCACTGGTGCACCGCCCGCCGGTAATCGTGCTCGACGAACCGACCGCCGGCGTCGACGTCGAATTGCGCCAGACGCTGTGGAAATTCATCTCGCGCCTGAATCGGGAAGGTCACACCATCGTGCTGACCACGCACTATCTGGAAGAGGCCGAATCGCTGTGCGACCGCATCGCGATGCTGCGTCGCGGCGAAGTGGTGGCGCTCGATCGCACGAGCACCTTGCTGCAACGCTTCGCCGGCATGCAGTTGTTCGTGCGCTTCGCGCAAGGCGTGTTGCCGGCCGAACTGCGGCCGCTCGAAGCCGAGGGCGGCGCGGGCAACGGCAATGGCCGTCAGCACTTGCTGCGTCTCACGAGCTATGACGAGGTCGAGAGAATTCTTGCGCAATGCCGCGCGGCGGGTTGCACATTCGAAGAAATCGAGGTCCGCAAAGCCGACCTCGAAGACGTTTTCGTTCAGGTGATGAACGGTCCCGAAGTGATCGAGGGGCTCGCATGAGCGGCTATAGCGGTTTCGGCACGCTGTTCTATAAGGAAATCCTGCGCTTCTGGAAGGTGTCGTTCCAGACGGTGTTGGCCCCCATCATCACCGCGCTGCTGTATCTGACGATTTTCGGCCACGCATTGCGCGACCATGTGCAGGTTTATCCGGGCGTCGAATATACGAGCTTCCTGATTCCTGGACTCGTGATGATGAGCGTGCTGCAGAACGCGTTTGCGAACAGTTCGTCGTCGCTGATCCAGTCGAAAATCACCGGTAATCTGGTGTTCGTGCTGTTGCCGCCGCTGTCGCATTACGAGATGTTCGGTGCTTACGTTCTCGCGGCGGTCGCGCGTGGGCTCGCGGTCGGCTTCGGCGTGTTCATCGTGACGATCTGGTTCGTGCCGATCAGTTTCACGGCGCCGCTCTACATCATTCTGTTCGCCATTTTCGGCGCTGCGATTCTCGGCACGCTCGGTCTGATCGCGGGCATCTGGGCCGAGAAGTTCGACCAGCTCGCCGCGTTCCAGAACTTTCTGATCATGCCGCTCACGTTTCTCTCGGGCGTGTTCTACTCCACACATACGCTGCCGCCGGTATGGCGCGAAGTGTCGCGGCTCAATCCTTTTTTCTACATGATCGACGGCTTTCGCTACGGTTTCTTCGGGATGTCGGATATCAATCCGCTCGTGAGCCTCGCGATCGTCGCCGGTTTCTTCGTGGTGCTGGCCGTGGTGGCGATGCGCATGCTCGCGTCCGGCTACAAACTGCGCCACTGACAGGAGCTTTTCTCATGTTGCCGACTCCCGAACAGGTCAAGCAATACATCGCCGCTGGACTCGCTTGCCAGCATCTCGAAGTCGAAGGCGACGGTCAGCATTTCTTTGCGACCATCGTTTCCCCGAGCTTCGAGGGCAAGCGGCTGATCCAGCGTCATCAACTCGTGTATGCGGCGCTCGGCGACCGCATGCGCGAAGAAATCCACGCGCTCAGCATGAAAACGCTGACGCCCGCCGAATGGCAGAACGCGTAATCTGGAAATTTAGTGCGAATTACTCAGGAAGGGCGCGACGCCGGCAGCGGCGCGTCGAACACAATCAAAGCAGTCCCGGCTGAAGTCCGGGTCGATCAGGAACAGACAGGCATGGACAAACTCGTCATTGAAGGTGGCTACCCGCTGTCGGGTGAGGTCGTTGTCTCGGGCGCGAAGAACGCGGCGTTGCCGATCCTGTGCGCGAGTCTGCTGAGCGCGGAGCCGGTGGAACTGGATAACGTGCCCGATTTGCAGGACGTGCGCACGATGCTCAAGCTGCTCGGCCAGATGGGCGTGCGCATCGAAAGCGGCAACGGGCGCGTGTCGCTCGACGCATCGAAGGTCGACAACCTCGTCGCGCCGTATGAGATGGTGAAGACCATGCGCGCGTCGATCCTCGTGCTCGGCCCGCTGGTCGCGCGTTTCGGCCACGCGCGCGTGTCGCTGCCCGGCGGTTGCGCGATCGGCGCGCGCCCGGTGGATCAGCACATCAAGGGCCTGCAGGCAATGGGCGCTGAGATCACCATCGAGCACGGCTTCATCGAAGCGCGCGCCGAGCGTCTGAAGGGCGCACGCATCATCACCGACATGATCACGGTGACCGGAACCGAAAACCTGCTGATGGCAGCGGTGCTTGCGGATGGCGAGACGGTCATCGAAAACGCGGCGCGCGAACCCGAAGTCGGCGACCTAGCGCATCTGCTCGTGCAGATGGGCGCGAAGATCGAGGGCATCGGCACTGACCGCCTCGTCATTCAGGGCGTGGACAAGCTGCATGGCGCGAAGCACACCGTGATTCCGGACCGGATCGAAGCAGGCACGTTCCTGTGCGCGGTGGCCGCGGCGGGCGGCGACGTCACCTTGCGCCATGTGCGTCCGCAGATTCTGGAAGCGGTGACCGACAAATTGCGCGAAGCGGGCGTGACAATCGAAGAAGGCGATGACTGGATGCGCGTGCGCATGGACAAGCGTCCGAATGCCGTGTCGTTCCGCACGTCCGAGTACCCGGCGTTTCCGACCGACATGCAGGCGCAGTTCATGGCGCTGAATACGGTGGCGGACGGCAAGGCGCAGGTTGTCGAAACGATCTTCGAAAATCGCTTCATGCACGTGCAGGAGTTGAACCGCCTCGGCGCCAACATCACAACGGACGGCAAGACCGCGCTCGTGACCGGCGTCGACAAGCTCTCAGGCGCCAAGGTGATGGCAACCGACCTGCGCGCGTCGGCCAGTCTCGTGATCGCTGCATTGCGCGCGGAAGGCGAGACGCTGATCGACCGCATTTATCACCTGGACCGCGGCTATGACCGCATGGAAGCCAAGCTCAACGCGATCGGCGCAAAGGTGCGCCGCATCGCCGGGAGCCAGGCATGAGTTCGATGCCGCAAACGTCGAGCTCGCCGGCGGTCAGCGCGCCGCTTACGCTTGCTTTGTCGAAGGGGCGTATCTTTGAGGAAACGCTGCCGCTACTGGCCGCAGCCGGCATCGAAGTAGCCGAAGACCCGGAGACTTCGCGCAAGCTGATTCTGCCGACCACCGACGCCAATCTGCGCGTGATCATCGTTCGCGCGACGGACGTGCCGACCTATGTGGAATACGGCGCGGCCGACTTCGGCGTGGCGGGCAAAGACGTGTTGCTCGAACACGGCGGCAGCGGGCTGTATCAGCCGGTGGATCTGGATATCGCGCGCTGCCGCATGTCGGTCGCGGTCGCGGCGGGTTTCGATTATGCGAACGCGGTGCGCCAGGGCGCCCGCTTGCGCGTGGCAACCAAGTACGTCGAGACCGCACGTGAGCATTTTGCCGCCAAGGGTGTTCACGTCGACCTGATCAAGTTGTACGGTTCCATGGAACTGGCGCCGCTCGTCGGTCTCGCGGACGCGATCGTCGATCTGGTCAGTTCGGGCAACACGTTGCGTGCTAACAATCTCGTGGAGGTGGAGGAGATCATGCAGATTTCGTCGCGCCTCGTTGTGAACCAGGCGGCGCTAAAGCTCAAGCGCGCCGCATTGCGGCCGATTCTCGACGCGTTCGAACGCGCGACGAAAGCCGGCCTTGCCGCGGTCTGACAGTTGGATCGAGCCCGTGTGACCTGGCTCTAAAGCGCGCCTTACCGAAACGGATACCCGTATGTCTATCAAGATTCGCAAACTCGATTCCACCGCTCGTGACTTCCACAAGTCGCTGCACGCGGTGCTCGCGTTCGAGGCGAGCGAAGACGAAGCAATCGAGCGCTCGGTCGCGCAGATTCTCAGCGACGTCAAGGCGCGCGGCGACGCGGCGGTGCTCGAATACACGAACCGCTTCGACCGTCTGAGCGCGAACAGCGTTGCGGCGTTAGAGCTGCCGATGTCTGAACTCGATGCGGCGCTCGAAGGTCTCGAGCCGAAGCGTCGCGCGGCGCTGGAAGCCGCGGCGGCGCGCGTGCGCGGTTACCACGAGAAGCAGAAGATCGAGTGCGGCAGCCATAGCTGGCAATACACGGAATCCGACGGCACCGTGCTCGGCCAGAAGGTCACGCCGCTCGATCGCGCGGGTATCTACGTGCCGGGCGGCAAGGCAGCGTATCCGTCGTCGGTGCTGATGAATGCGATTCCGGCGCGCGTGGCCGGCGTGCGCGAAATCGTCATGGTGGTGCCCACGCCGGACGGCGTGAAGAACCCGCTCGTGCTCGCGGCGGCCTTGCTCGGCGGCGTGGATCGAGTGTTCACGATCGGCGGCGCGCAGGCCGTCGGCGCGCTTGCGTACGGCACGCAAACCGTGCCCGCTGTCGACAAGATTTGCGGTCCCGGCAATGCGTATGTGGCGTCGGCCAAGCGGCGCGTGTTCGGCACCGTCGGCATCGACATGATCGCGGGGCCGTCCGAAATCCTCGTGCTGTGCGACGGTACGACCGATCCGCGTTGGGTCGCGATGGACCTGTTCTCGCAAGCCGAGCACGACGAGCTCGCGCAGTCCATTCTGCTGTGCCCGGACGACGCGTTCATCGGCCGCGTGAGCGATGCGATCAACGAACTGTTGCCCACCATGCCGCGCCGGGACGTGATCCAGGCGTCGCTCGAAGGGCGCGGCGCGCTCGTCAAGGTGCGCGACATGGCGGAAGCCTGCGCGATCGCCAACGACATCGCGCCGGAACACCTCGAAATTTCGGCGCTGGAGCCGCATCAGTGGGGGCAGTTGATTCGCCATGCGGGCGCAATTTTCCTCGGCCGCTATACGAGCGAGAGTCTCGGCGACTACTGCGCGGGGCCGAACCACGTTCTGCCCACGTCTCGCACCGCACGGTTCTCGTCGCCGTTGGGCGTCTACGATTTCTTCAAGCGCTCGAGCGTGATCGAAGTGAGCGCGGAAGGCGCGCAGACGCTCGGCGAGATCGCCGCCGAACTCGCTTATGGCGAGGGCTTGCAGGCGCACGCGCGCAGCGCCGAGTACCGGATGCGGCATAGCGGCTGAGCGCGGCTGGAGCGGCAAAGCGGCTACGCGGCCAACCAGCTGACCAGCCGGGCGATCCGGGCGGCCCAGGCAGTTCGAGTGCCCGGCGCCGCGAACCGCCGCACGAAGGGACCGGCATCAAGCCGATGCATTGATGCCGCACGGTCCGCCACTTACCGCGCAACTCCCGTTTGACGAATTCGTATCCAATATCGACAACGCAGACCAACCTGACGCGGCGAACCCGCTGCGAAACGAGGCGCGTCCGATGCGTTCCATGCGCCAGATGCATGCGGCGCGCGCGGCCGGCCAACTGACCTATGACGACACCTCAAGACATCATCCGCCGCGACGTGCTCGCGATGACGAGCTATCCCGTTCCGGACGCGACCGGCTACATCAAGCTCG
This sequence comes from Paraburkholderia kirstenboschensis, assembly GCF_904848585.1. Taxonomy (GTDB): domain Bacteria; phylum Pseudomonadota; class Gammaproteobacteria; order Burkholderiales; family Burkholderiaceae; genus Paraburkholderia; species Paraburkholderia kirstenboschensis. The sequence goes on along the minus strand of NZ_CAJHCR010000016.1, from coordinate 70,553 downwards.
ACGCAATGGAAAACCCGTTTGCGCTGCCGCCCGTGCTGGCCGCGCATCTTGGCGAGCATCTGGCGGGTGTCGCGCTGAACCGTTATCCGGCGCCGCGCCCGGAAGCGCTGATAGAGAAAATCAAACGCGTAATGGGCGTGCCGGCCGGCTGCGACGTGCTGCTCGGCAATGGCTCCGACGAGATCATCAGTATGGTGTCGATCGCGTGCGCGAAGCCGGGCGCCAAGGTGCTGGCGCCGGTGCCGGGCTTCGTCATGTATCAGATGTCGGCCAAGCTGGCGAACCTCGAGTTCGTCGGTGTGCCGCTGAAGGCCGATTTCACGCTCGACACGCAAGCCATGCTCACGGCAATCGCCGAACACGAGCCGGCGGTCGTCTATCTCGCATACCCGAACAACCCCACGGGCACGTTATTCGACGACGCCGACATGGAGCGCATTATCGCCGCGGCGACGAAAAGTCTCGTGGTGATCGACGAAGCGTACCAGCCGTTCGCGCAGCGTAGCTGGCTGCCGCGCGCCGACGCGTTCGACAACGTCGTCGTGATGCGCACGGTGTCGAAGCTCGGTCTGGCCGGCATCCGTCTCGGTTATCTGGTGGGTAAGCCCGCCTGGCTGACCGAACTGGACAAGGTGCGCCCGCCCTACAACACCAACGTATTGACCCAGGCGGCGGCGGACTTCCTGCTGGATCACGTCGACGTGCTGGACTCGCAAGCCGCGCAATTGCGCGACGAGCGCACGAAGCTCGCGCAGGCCGTGGCCGAATTGCCGGGTGCCGAAGTGTTCCCGAGCGCCGGCAACTTTCTGCTGGTGCGCGTGCCCGACGCTTCGGTTCTGTTCGAAACCCTGCTCGCCGCGCGGGTTTTGATCAAAAACGTGAGTAAAATGCATGCACTGCTCGCCAATTGCGTGCGTTTGACCGTCGGTTCTCCCGAAGAAAACGCCCAATTGCTCGCCGCACTGAAACTCGTGCTGCACTGAGCGAACTGCGACAAGCAGCGGCTCGCCGCTCCCATCCCACACTACTATCGCTTCACAGCTAGATTCGAGGAATTACCATGCGCCTTGCGGAAGTCGTTCGCAATACCAGCGAAACGCAGATCCGTGTCAAGATCAATCTGGACGGCACCGGTCAGCAAAAGCTGGCCACCGGCGTGCCGTTTCTGGACCACATGCTCGACCAGATCGCGCGGCATGGCCTGTTCGATCTCGACATCGAAGCGCATGGCGACCTGCATATCGACGACCACCATACTGTCGAAGACACCGGCATCACGCTCGGTCAGGCTGTGGCAAAAGCAATCGGCGACCGCAAGGGCATTCGCCGCTATGGCCACTCGTACGTGCCGCTCGACGAAGCGCTTTCGCGTGTCGTGATCGACTTTTCCGGCCGTCCGGGACTCGAATTTCATGTGCCGTTCACGCGCGCGCGCATCGGCACGTTCGACGTCGATCTGTCGATCGAATTTTTCCGCGGCTTCGTGAACCACGCGGGCGTCACGCTGCATATCGACAACCTGCGCGGCCTGAACGCTCACCATCAAATGGAAACGGTGTTCAAGGCTTTCGGCCGTGCGCTGCGCATGGCTGTGGAGCTGGATGAACGCGCGGCGGGACAGATTCCGTCGACCAAGGGCAGCCTTTAAGCGACGCATTTACCAGGACCGGGATCGCGCAGTGCGCGCGCCCGGTGTTCAATGGATATTCTGAAGTCGTTTATCTCGCTGCTCGCGCTGATCAATCCGATCGGCGCGATTCCGTTTTTCATGAGCCTGACGGCGAATCAGAGCGACGTCGAGCGGCGCAGGACCATTCGGATCGCGGCGATTTCGGTGTTCTGCGTGATTGCGATAACCACGATGCTCGGGCAGCAGATCATCAGCTTCTTCGGCATCTCGGTCGGTTCGCTCGAAGTGGGCGGCGGGATCATCATGCTGCTGATGGCGATCAACATGCTGAACGCGCAGATCGGCAATAGCCGTTCGACGCCCGAAGAACGCCACGAGGCGGAGCAGAAGGACAACATCGCGGTCGTGCCGCTGGCGATTCCGCTGTTGACCGGCCCGGGCGCGATCAGCACCACGATCATTTATGCAGCCGGCTCGCCGCACTGGTACGACCGGATCAGCCTGATCGTGATCGGCGCGGTGTTGGCGGCGATCTGCTTTTTTTCGCTGCGTCTTGCCGAACCGATTGCCCGCTGGGTCGGTCGCACGGGTATCAATATTGGCACGCGGCTCATGGGTTTGATGTTATCGGCGCTGGCGGTGGAATTCATCGTCGATGGATTGAAGGCTTTGCTGCCTAACTTGAAATGAAAACTTCGATAGCGATTGTGGATTACGGAATGGGCAACCTGCGCTCGGTGGCGCAGGCATTGCGCAAAGCCGCGCCGGAAGCGGACGTGGCGATCGTCGACAAGCCCGAAGCGATTCGCGCTGCCGACCGCGTGGTGTTGCCGGGCCAGGGTGCGATGCCCGATTGCATGCGCAGTCTCGCGGAGTCCGGCTTGCAGGAAGCAGTCGTGGAAGCGTCGCGCGTGAAGCCGCTGATGGGCGTCTGCGTCGGCGAACAGATGCTGTTCGACTGGAGCGCGGAGGGCGATACGCCGGGACTCGGACTGTTGCCGGGCAAGGTGCTGCGTTTCGATCTGGAAGGCCAGGTGCAGGACGACGGCTCGCGCTTCAAGGTGCCGCAAATGGGCTGGAACCGCGTGCGTCAGGCGCGGCCGCATCCGCTGTGGGACGGCGTGGCGGACAACGCGTTCTTCTACTTCGTGCACAGCTACTACGTGGTGCCGGAGAATGCCGCGCATACGTCCGGCGAAACTGTGTACGGTGTGCCCTTTACCTCGGCGGTGGCGCGGGATAACATCTTCGCGACCCAATTCCACCCGGAAAAGAGCGCCGACGCAGGGCTGCGCGTGTATCGCAATTTCGTGCACTGGAACCCGTGAGCGCCTTTTTCTGTTCCGTTGCCGTGCGTCGTTCCGCCACGAGCGGGACGTTCGCCGCGCGCCACAGCTTTTGCACCCCGATTTCGCGCGACTCTGCCGGTACGCAAGGCCGCCGAAAGAGTTGTACTAAACTAGCGAGACGGCGTTCTCGCGGACTGACCTACCAGCCGCTGCCGCCGACCTTCAACCCCTTCCCACACAACACCCGATTGCTATGCTGCTGATCCCCGCCATCGACCTGAAAGACGGTCAGTGTGTACGCCTCAAACAAGGCGATATGGACCAGGCGACGATATTCTCCGAGGAACCGGCGGCTATGGCCCGACATTGGGTCGAGCGCGGAGCGCGCCGTCTGCACCTCGTCGACCTGAATGGCGCGTTCGCCGGCAAGCCGAGGAACGAAGAGGCGATTCGCGCGATCATCGAGGAAGTGGGCGGCGAGATTCCCGTGCAGCTCGGCGGCGGCATCCGCGACCTGAACACGATCGAGCGCTATCTCGACGACGGTCTGGAGTACGTGATCATCGGCACGGCGGCGGTGAAGAATCCGGGCTTCTTGCAGGACGCGTGCACGGCGTTCGGCGGCCATATCATCGTCGGTCTGGATGCCAAAGACGGCAAGGTCGCGACTGACGGCTGGAGCAAGCTGACGGGCCACGAAGTCGCCGATCTCGCGCGCAAGTTCGAAGATTACGGCTGCGAGTCGATCATTTACACGGACATTGGCCGCGACGGCATGCTGCAAGGCATCAACATCGAAGCGACCGTGCGTCTTGCGCGCGCGGTGAAGATTCCGGTGATCGCGAGCGGCGGGCTGTCGAACCTGACCGACATCGAATCGCTGTGCGAAGTCGAGGACGAAGGCATCGAAGGCGTGATCTGCGGCCGGGCAATTTACTCGGGCGACCTCGACTTTGCGGCTGCGCAAACACTGGCGGACCGGCTGCGCGAATCGGACGACGCTTAAACCCTGGCGCCAGTTTCGTCGCGGTGCGACTGGCGGGTTTGACTCGATCGCGCCCGGATCGCTTCTGGCACTCGAGCGCTCATGGCGGCGTGTTCCGGCGGCGCGCTCCCGTAGCGGTTCCAGTTTCGGTTGCGCGAAACACTTCCGGCGTGGCGCGGCCTCCCGCGCCGGACCATGCCGCTCGCTTCACGTTGAAATGAGCGGCCTCATCAGCGGTATTGGCAGAATTGCAAGATCATGGCTCTAGCTAAACGCATCATCCCCTGTCTCGACGTCACCGCTGGCCGCGTGGTCAAGGGCGTCAACTTCGTCGAATTGCGCGACGCGGGCGACCCGGTCGAAATCGCGCGTCGTTACGACGATCAGGGAGCGGACGAACTCACTTTCCTCGATATCACCGCTACGTCGGATCAGCGCGATCTGATCCTGCCGATCATCGAAGCGGTTGCCTCGCAGGTCTTTATTCCGCTGACGGTCGGCGGCGGCGTGCGCGCCGTCGAAGACGTGCGGCGTCTGCTGAACGCGGGCGCGGACAAGATCAGCATGAACTCGTCGGCGGTCGCGAATCCGCAACTCGTGAAAGACGCCACCGACAAGTACGGCTCGCAGTGCATTGTCGTCGCGATCGACGCCAAGCGCGTTTCCGCGGACGGCGAGACGCCGCGCTGGGAAGTCTTCACGCACGGCGGACGCAAGGCCACCGGCCTTGAAGCGGTCGAATGGGCGCGCAAGATGGCCGAACTCGGCGCGGGTGAAATCCTGCTGACCAGCATGGATCGCGACGGCACAAAGAGCGGCTTTGACCTCGCGCTCACGCGCGCGGTGTCCGACGCGGTGCCGGTTCCGGTGATCGCCTCGGGCGGCGTCGGCAATCTGCAGCATCTCGCCGACGGCATCACGAGCGGCCACGCAGACGCCGTGCTTGCCGCGAGCATCTTCCACTATGGCGAGCACACGGTGGGCGAGGCCAAGCGCTTCATGGCCGAGCAAGGCATTTCGGTGAGGTTGTGACGTGGTGAATCCAACGGCAGTCAATTGGCTCGACAAGGTCAAATGGGACGCGAACGGCCTCGTGCCGGTCATCGCGCAGGAAGCGTCGACGAACGACGTGCTGATGTTCGCGTGGATGAACCGCGAGGCACTGGCAAAGACCATCGAGCTGGGCCGCGCGGTGTACTTCTCGCGCTCGCGCCAGCGCTTGTGGTTCAAAGGCGAAGAGTCCGGCCACGTGCAGCATGTGCATGAAGTGCGGCTCGATTGCGACGAAGACGTCGTGCTGCTGAAGGTGGAGCAGGTGTCCGGCATTGCGTGCCACACCGGCCGCCACTCGTGCTTTTTCCAGAAATTCGAAGGCACGGCGGAAGATGGCGACTGGGTCGCCGTCGATCCCGTGCTGAAAGACCCCGAACACATCTACAAATGACGCAGACCACGCAAGCCATGCCTTCCACGCTGTCCACCACCGACACGCTGATGCGCCTTGCGGCGATCATCGACAGCCGCAAGGGCGGCGATCCCGACGTGTCGTATGTATCGCGCCTGTTCCACAAAGGCGACGACGCGGTGCTCAAGAAGATCGGCGAAGAGGCCACCGAAGTCGTGCTGGCCGCCAAGGACACGCGCCACGGCGGCGAGACGAAGGCGCTCGTCGGCGAGGTCGCGGACTTGTGGTTTCACTGCCTCGTGATGCTCTCGCACTACGATCTGAGCCCAGCCGACGTGCTCGCCGAACTCGAGCGTCGCGAAGGTATGTCCGGCATCGAAGAAAAGGCGCTGCGCAAGAGCCGCGAACGCGAGCAGAACGGCGACTGACGCGCGTTTTTTCGTTGGTGTTTGCCCGCATTGCCTTGAAGTGTCGAGCGCCGGAGCCCACATTGCACTGAACGCATCGCAAACGCATCCTCTGGAGGACGCAAGCATGGAACAGTCGCACGAGAGTTATCCGCGGCCCGCGTATCGCCACGCAATCGAGCCGGAGCGGGAACGCAGCCTGCGCACCCTGACGCATGTGCTGTACGCGCTGTATGCGGTCCACTGGCTGACGGGCGGGCTGACGATCATCGTCGCGATCATCATCAATTACGTGAAGCGGAGCGACGCGGCAGGCACGCCGTATGAGGCGCACTTCGAGTGGCAGATCCGCACGTTCTGGATCGGCCTGCTGGGTTATGCGATAGGCGGGCTGCTGCTGTTCGTGGTGATCGGTATTCCGGTGCTGTGGGCCGTGAGCATCTGGATGTTGTACCGTATTATCAAAGGGTGGCTGTATCTGTACGATAACAAGCCGCTCGCGAATCCGCGTTCGTGGTTCTGAATTCGTCCGATGTTAAGGACAGCGGCGGAACCGCGCCGCACCGCGTCCAGTCACGCTTTACGCTGTAGCCCTACCGTGTCAGGAATACGATGAGTCACGACCCGAACTGCCTCTTTTGCAAGATCGCCGCCGGCCAGATTCCGTCGACCAAAGTCCACGAAGACGACGAGTTCGTCGCCTTCCGCGACATCCGTCCGGCGGCCGAGACCCATGTGCTGGTCATCCCGCGCAAGCACATTGCCACTCTTACTGACTGCACCGAGAGCGATGCGCCGCTGCTTGGTAGAATGCTCGTTTTAACGGCGCGTCTTGCCGACCAGTTGGGCGTGGCGTACACAGGTGGCGAAACAGGCTTCCGCACGGTCATCAATACCGGACCGGGCGGTGGGCAAGAGGTTTATCACCTGCACGCGCACATACTGGCGGGGCCGCGTCCGTGGCAGCGCATGGGCTGACTGCGCAGTTTGGGCGAGCGGCCCATCGGGTCGGCGTTGTTTTTGCTGCGTTGTAATTTCGGCGACGCGATTGCATGGCCACAATACGGCCTGTGTCGTGGCGTCGGCGGCGAGGGCGGCATTGCCGCTGTAACGTAGAAGAAGCGCATGCGCTTCGATTCACGCCGCAAGGCAGACGATTTTTGCCGCATCACGTGCGGCGTCGGGGTTAAGGAGAGTAGTCATGGGTTCGTTGAGTATTTGGCATTGGTTGATCGTGTTGCTGATCGTGGCGCTCGTGTTCGGCACGAAGAAGCTGCGCAATATCGGCGGCGACCTGGGTGGCGCTGTAAAGGGCTTCAAGGAAGGCATGAAGGAAGGTGAAACACCGGCCGACGCGCAGCAGCGCGAACTGCCGCGCAACGGCGCCGTCGATGTGGAAGCAAAGGAAAAGGCCCCGCGTTCGGGCGATTACCGCTAAGCCGCGGGCCAACCGCGTTACTGACGGACATTTCCCTCCATGCTGGACCTCGGTCTAACCAAGATGGCGCTGATTGGCGTCGTCGCGCTAGTCGTGCTCGGCCCTGAGCGCTTGCCGCGCGTTGCCCGCACGGCCGGCGCGCTGTTCGGTCGCGCTCAGCGGTATATCAACGACGTCAAGTCGGAAGTCACGCGGGAAATCGAACTCGACGAATTGCGTCGCATGAAAACCGAGTTCGAAACGGCGGCCACCAATGTCCAGACCTCCGTTCAGGAGAACCTGCGCAAGCATGAGGCCGAACTGAACGACGCGTGGAACAGCGGCACGTCGGTGTCGCCGAGCATTGCCGGCGGTGCGGTCGAAGACGCCGTCAATACTTCGTGGCAAGGCAGCACGCCAGCTGGGGCGCCCAAGCGCAAGAACTGGCGCGTCAAGCAAACCGCAATGCCAACCTGGTACAAGCGCGCAACCACGCGCCGCACGCGCGTGCAGTCGGGCGCGGCGCGCGTCGCGCGGCATACGCCTGCCAGCATGCGTCGTCCGACGCGGTTTTTCTGATGACCAGAACGACAATCTCTAACCGAGGGCCGGTGTGAGCGACCCCCAGAAAAGTCAGGACGAAGGCGCTGAAGAGACCTTCATTTCTCACCTCGTTGAATTGCGCGACCGCATCATCCGCGCGGGCCTTGCCGTCATCGTGGTGTTTGTCGGGTTGGTGTATTGGGCGCCGGACATCTTCCGGCTGCTGGCGCGCCCGCTGATGCAGAACTTGCCGAAAGACGGCAAGATGATCGTCACCGACGTCACCGGCTCCTTTTTCGTGCCGATGAAAGTGACCATGCTGGTGGCTTTCGTGATCGCGCTGCCCATTGTGCTTTATCAGATCTGGGCGTTCGTCGCGCCGGGTCTTTATCAGCATGAAAAGAAACTGGTCGGGCCGTTGGTCGGCAGCAGCTATACGCTGTTTCTGTGCGGCATGGCGTTCGCGTACTTCGTGGTGTTCCCGACTATCTTTCGCGTAATGGCGCATTACAACGCGCCGTTGGGCGCAGAGATGACGACCGATATCGACAATTACCTGAGCTTTGTGCTCACTATGTTCATTGCATTCGGCGTGACGTTCGAAGTGCCCATCGTCGTCGTGCTGCTGGTGCGCATGAACGTAGTGACGCTGAAGAAGCTCAAGGAGATCCGGCCGTATGTGATCGTCGGCGCGTTCGTGATTTCGGCGGTGGTCACGCCGCCAGACGTGTTCTCGCAGCTTATTCTGGCCATTCCGCTGATCGTGCTGTACGAGGCGGGGATCATCGCCGCGCGGTTGATCGTCGGCAAACAGCCGGCAGTTGTCGAAGACGCGACTCCGCCGGCTTGATGTGAGCGCGCTGCGGTGTTTGCGCGGCTCTTCAGCTCGGTGGCAAGGGGGCGGTGATTTCGCGGCAATCCCACGTCAGTGATTACGCCGCGCGGCTAAAACAAAAGGGCAGTCCGTCATGGACTGCCCTTTTTGCCTTCTGCGTTCTGCCTCAAGCCAGCATGGACTTGCCACCGGCCGGACCTTTAACCGCCGTCGTCGTCCTGCTGATCGCTGTCCTCGACCGGTTGTTTCGGCGGCGGCGGGCGCTTGCCGATGGTCACGTCGAGATCGAGCTCGCGGTTCTTGCGCACCAGATGCACCTTCGCGGCCGTGCCCGGCTTGATCTGCGCAATCACGTTCAGCAGACGGGTAGTGTCGGTGATTTCCTGGCCGTTCACGCTCATCAGAATGTCGCCCGGCTTGATACCGGCACGGTCGGCCGGACCATTCTTCAGCACGCCCGCAACGATCGCCCCCGACTTCTGCTCGAGCCCGAACGACTCGGCAATCTCCGGTGTCACATCTTGCGGCTCGACGCCAATCCAGCCGCGCGTGACCGAACCCGTGGTGATGATGCTCTCGAGCACGCTGCGCGCCGTCGAGACCGGAATCGCGAAGCCAATGCCGAGCGAACCCCCAGAGCGCGAATAAATGGCGGTGTTGATGCCGAGCAGATTGCCGTTCACGTCGACCAGTGCGCCGCCCGAATTGCCGGGATTGATCGCCGCGTCGGTCTGAATGAAGTTTTCGAACGTATTGATGCCGAGATGATTGCGACCGAGCGCGCTGACAATGCCCATGGTCACCGTCTGCCCGACGCCGAACGGATTGCCGATCGCGAGCACGACGTCGCCCACGCGGGTCTGTTCCATGCGGCCCAAGGTGATGGTGGGCAGGTTGGTCATATTGACCTTCAGCACGGCCAGATCCGTTTCCGGATCGATACCGATCACCTTGGCATTCGTGGTGCGGCCGTCGGCCAACGCGATTTCGATCTGATCGGCGCCGTCGACCACGTGCTGGTTCGTTAGAATGTAACCTTCCGAACTCACTATCACGCCGGAGCCGAGGTTCGCGGCAGGTTGCTCGCGCTGCTTGCGATTGTTCTTGTCGCCGAAGAAGTAGCGGAACAGCGGGTCTTTCGCGCGCGGATCTGGCGGCAGTGAGCCATCTTTGCTGGAAAACACATTGACGACCGCAGGCATGGCCTTTTGAGCGGCGTCTGCATAAGACGCCGTTGCGGGCCCGCTACCGATGCCAGGCGCCACTTCCCGCAAGGCGACGATCGGTTCGGCAAGTTGCTTGCCGAATTGCCCTTGACGCTGGAGCCACTGCGGTTTGAGGGTCGCGATGATGAACATCAGCGCCAACAGCACAGTCACCGCTTGGGCAAAGAACAGCCAAAAGCGTCTAAGCATCTGAAGACTAGAGGTTTATATGGATCGGATCGAACTTGAATTGTACTTGAACAATCTCCTTGAAACCGCGCGCTTCAAGGACTATTGCCCCAATGGTCTGCAAGTCGAGGGGCGTCGCAAGATCAACAAGCTCGCAACGGGCGTGACCGCGTCGGTGGCGTTTCTGGAAGCCGCGCTGGACTGGGGCGCGGACGCCGTGCTGGTCCATCACGGCTACTTCTGGCGCAACGAGGCGCCGCAGATCACCGGCCGCAAATACGCGCGCCTGAAGCTGCTGCTCGCGAACGACCTGAACATGTTCGCTTATCACTTGCCGCTCGACGACCATCCCGAATTCGGCAACAACGCGCAGATCGGCGCGAAGATGGGCTGGATCAGCGACGCGCGCTTCGGCGAGAACGACCTTGGCTGGCTCGCCACTTTTGCGATGCCGATCACGCTCGCGCACTTCACCGCCGAGATCGAGCAGACGCTCGGCCGCACGCCGCTCGTGTTCGGCGACCCGGATCGCAGTCTGCGCCGCGTCGCATGGTGTACGGGCGCTGCGCAAGGCATGTTCGACGCGGCGATCAACGCCGGCGCCGACGTTTATTTGACCGGCGAGGTGTCGGAGTCGGTCATGCACACGTCGGCGGAAAGCGGCGTCGCGTTTCTCGCGGCGGGGCATCATGCAACGGAGCGCCTCGGCGTGCAGGCGGTGGGCAAGCATCTGTCCGAGCAGTTCGATATCGAACACCTCTTTATCGATATCCCTAATCCGGTTTGATTCGTTGAATTATCAAATGCGCATTAGCTGAGCAAAAGGCACGAATAACGGAGGGGACACTTAAAAGGAGCTGCGAAAAAGTTTGCGATTCGTACGGAGAAACCCTTAGCTATCAAGGGCTTCGCACGGTTTTTGGCAATCGGCCCTTGTAAATGGCGACTCCATTCGAGCAAACTAGCGGCGGTAGAAGCGACGTGAAGGAAAAATCCAACTCAGAAGTGGGGCGTGTGATGCGAGACAAGGAAGATGAACGCGTCGACGGCAGCCGCCGTACCTGGCTGATAGCGACGACCGTAGCAGGTGGCATAGGAGGCGTTGCCACTGTCGTACCCTTTGTTAGTTCGTTTGCACCATCTGAAAAGGCCAAGGCAGCAGGTGCCCCGGTCGAAGTGGACATCAGCAATCTGAAGCCCGGCGACATGATGACCGTTGCATGGCGCGGCAAGCCGGTCTGGATCATCAACCGCACCGACAAGATGCTCGCCGATGTCCAGAAAGCCGATAACGAAGTAGCCGATCCCCACAGCAAGAACGTCTTTTCGATGCCGTTGCCGGAGTACTGCAACAACGAATTCCGCGCACGCACCGACCGCAAGAACATATTTGTCGCCGTTGCCGTGTGCACCCATCTGGGCTGCACGCCGACGCCGCGCTTCATGGAGGGCGCGCAGCCCAATCTTCCAGACGACTGGCCAGGCGGCTTTCTGTGCCCGTGCCACGGTTCGACCTATGACATGGCCGGCCGCGTCTTCAAGAACAAACCTGCGCCGCAGAACCTCGACATCCCGCCTTACATGTTCACGGGAGCCAACGGGCTCGTGATCGGCAAGGACGAGAAAGGAGAAGCGTAATGGCGATCGAACACGAAGTACAAACGACCGGGCTGGTCGGTTGGATCGACCGGCGCTTCCCCTTAACGTCCACCTGGAAAAAGCACGTCTCCGAATACTACGCACCGAAGAACTTCAACTTCTGGTACTTCTTCGGTTCGCTCGCGCTGCTGGTGCTGGTCAATCAGATCGTCACGGGCATCTTCCTCACGATGAACTACAAGCCCGACGCGACGCTCGCGTTCGCGTCGGTCGAGTACATCATGCGTGAAGTGCCGTGGGGGTGGCTCATCCGCTATATGCACTCCACGGGCGCGTCGATGTTCTTCGTCGTCGTGTATCTGCATATGTTCCGCGGCCTCATGTACGGTTCGTACCGCAAGCCGCGCGAACTCGTATGGATTTTCGGCTGCGCGATCTTCCTGTGCCTGATGGCCGAAGCGTTCTTCGGCTACCTGCTCCCGTGGGGCCAGATGTCGTTCTGGGGCGCGCAGGTTATCGTCAACCTGTTCTCGGCGATTCCGTTCATCGGGCCGGATCTGTCGTTGTGGATTCGCGGCGACTACGTGGTGTCGGACGTCACGCTGAACCGCTTCTTCGCGTTCCATGTGATCGCGATTCCGCTCGTGCTGCTTGGGCTCGTCGTCGCTCACCTGGTCGCGCTGCATGAAGTCGGTTCCAACAACCCGGACGGCATCGAGATCAAGGCGAAGAAAGACCCGGACGGCATTCCGCTCGACGGCATCCCGTTTCACCCGTACTACTCGGTGCACGATTTCTTCGGCGTGTCGGTGTTCCTGATGATTTTCGCAGCGATTATTTTCTTCGCGCCGGAAATGGGCGGGTACTTCCTCGAGGCCAACAACTTCGTCCCGGCGAATCCTCTGCAAACACCGCAGGAAATCGCGCCGGTGTGGTACTTCACAGCCTTTTACGCGATGCTGCGCGCCACCACCGATCCGTTCAAGATCGTGCTGATGGTCGTGATCGCGCTGCTCGGCCTGCTCGCGCTGGTGCGCGCGCGCGGCAAGTGGAAATTGGGTTTGCCGGTGCTCGCGGTGCTCGTGATTCTGGCAATGGCCTTCACCGAATCGAAGTTCTGGGGCGTGGTGGTGATGGGCGGCGCGGTGATTTCGCTCTTTTTCCTGCCGTGGCTGGACCGCTCGCCGGTCAAGTCGATCCGCTACCGGCCGTTCTTCCACAAGGTGTTTTACGGGATCTTCGTGCTCGCTTTCCTGACGTTGGGCTTCCTCGGCACTAAACCGCCGTCGCCGGCCGCCACGTTGATTGCGCAGGTGTGCGCGCTGATCTACTTCGCGTTTTTCCTCGGCATGCCGTTCTGGACGAGGCTTGGCACGTTCAAGCAGCCGCCCGAGCGGGTGCGGTTCAAGTCCCACTAATGGCGAGCGAGGAGAACACGAAGATGAAGAAACTGCTTTCGACGTGCGCGCTGATCGGCGCGACACTGCTCGCGGTGCTGAGCGGCCCGGCGTATGCGGACGAGAATGTACATCTCGACCGCGCGCCGGATAACGCGGACAATTTCGCTTCTTTGCAGCACGGGGCGCAATTGTTTGTAAACTACTGCCTGAATTGCCACAGCGCGAATCTGGTGCGATACAACCGGCTGACCGATCTCGGCATTGCGCCGACCGAAATTCAGTCGAACCTGCTGTTCACCACCGACAAGGTCGGCAACACGATGACCGTGGCAATGCGCCCGGACGACGCAAAGGCGTGGTTCGGCGCAAGTCCTCCGGATTTGTCAGTGGAAGCGCGGGCGCGCGGCAAGGACTGGCTTTACACGTATCTGCGCAGCTTTTATCGCGACAATACGCGGCCGACCGGTTGGAATAATCTGGTGTATGAAAACGTGAGCATGCCTCACGTGTTGTGGCAGCTTCAGGGGCAACGTACCGCGAAGTTCAGTGACGAAGTCGACGAAAAAACGGGCGAAAAGGTGCACAAATTTGTGGGTTTCCAGCAGGTCACTCCGGGGACGATGTCGCCGGTAGATTATGATTCTGCTGTGGCCGACCTTGTGTCGTATCTGTCCTGGATGTCCGAGCCGACTCAGAAAACCCGCAAACAGCTTGGCGTGTGGGTGCTGATGTTCCTCGGTATTCTGAGCTTTTTCGCCTGGCGACTGAACGCCGCGTACTGGAAACATATCAAATAATCACGCCGCTACACGGCGTGGGGCCGGCGCCAGGAAAAACCTGTTGAACGGTTTTTCCGCGCGCTGGCCCTTCAGCTTTTTGAGGAAACGTAAATCATGATGGTTCTGTATTCCGGCACAACTTGCCCGTTCTCCCAGCGTTGCCGGCTGGTGTTGTTCGAAAAGGGCATGGACTTCGAGATCCGCGACGTCGACCTGTTTAACAAGCCGGAAGACATCGCCGTGATGAATCCGTATGGTCAGGTGCCGATTCTGGTCGAACGGGACCTGATTCTGTACGAATCGAACATCATCAACGAGTACATCGACGAGCGCTTTCCGCATCCGCAACTGATGCCGGCCGATCCGGTACAGCGCGCGCGCGCCCGTTTGTTCCTGCTGAACTTCGAGAAGGAACTGTTCGTCCACGTCGGCACGCTCGAGAACGAAAAGGGCAAGGCCGCGGAGAAGAACCACGAGAAAGCGCGCCTCGCGATCCGCGACCGCCTGACGCAACTCGCGCCGATCTTCCTGAAGAACAAGTACATGCTCGGCGAAGAGTTCTCGATGCTCGACGTCGCGATCGCGCCGCTCCTGTGGCGTCTGGATCACTACGGCATCGAACTGTCGAAGAACGCGGCACCGCTGATGAAGTACGCCGAGCGCATTTTCAGCCGTCCGGCTTATATCGAGGCGCTGACGCCGTCGGAAAAGGTGATGCGTCGTTGAGTTTGGCTGTGGGTTGCGGGCTCCGCGCGGCTCGACGCGCGCGGCTCCGCGCCCGGTAAGAGGACTGCTGATGCAAGAGATTTCCACCAAGCCGTATCTGCTGCGGGCGCTGTACGAATGGTGCACGGATAACGGCTATACGCCGCACATCGCAGTGCGCGTCGACAATCAGACGCGTGTGCCGCGGCAATTCGTGCGCGACAACGAGATTGTGTTGAACATCAGCTTCGAGGCCACCAGCCAGTTGCAGATGGGCAACGAGTGGGTCGAATTCAGCGCGCGTTTCTCCGGGAAGTCGCACAAGATCGAGGTGCCGGTCGCCAACATCCTCGCGATCTATGCGCGCGAAAACGGGCAGGGCATGGCATTTCCGGTCGAGTCGACGGGCGGTGAAGCGCAGGATTCGGGCGCCGACGCCGAAACAGTCGAGCCGACCGCCGCGCCGGTTGCGCCCAGTGCGCCACGTGCCGTCGAAAATCCGTCCGCTGCCGATAGCACCGCCAAAGCGGACCACGCGCCGGAGGGCGACCAGCCCGACGACGACGGTTCAAAAGGTGGCGGTAGGGCTCGCCTCAAGATCGTAAAATGAAGTAGAATCACGGCCTCATGCCGGCTTAGCTCATCAGGTAGAGCGCTTGACTTGTAATCATGAGGTGGCGGGTTCGAGTCCTGCAGCCGGCACCAGTAGTACGAAACGGGGTTTCTGTTCAGTCAGGAACCCCGTTTTTTATTGGGTGGATATTGCGCGGGTCTCGGCCGCACTAGCCGTCCCACACCGCTTTGCGCCGGTCGGTGAGTGCTTTCGAGGCTCAAATTCGCCATATCTCTTTCACCTTGTCGCTCGTGGACTAAACTGTCTACTTTTCATTGTGAACAGCGCGGCGAAACGATGCCGCGAGGCAAGGCGGCAGAGGGTACTATTCGGGCGTCGGCCGGCACTGCTGTGCTCTCATGCACGCCGCCCGCGCGCACATCGGCGCATAGCGCCGCCACACCAAGCCACGTCTTACCGCGTCGCTCCCGCAATACGACCCACCTCATCATGACCAGCCCTGCAAGCATCACCTGGCCCGAAGCCGACGGCCCTCGCACCGCGCGTTGGCGCTCAGAAGCGGCGGCGCCGCCGCCCAAACGCGTGATCGTCGCCGATGACCGGACCACCGCCGACTCCGCCTACCGGCTTGCGTGCGAAGGTACCGCGCTTCTGTGGAACGGCGATTTCCAGAACGCCCGGCAACTGTTGCAGGCGGTGACGCGACGTCTGGAACGCAAGCCGCGCAAGCAGGGCGCAACGCCGCTCGAGGCGTTCAACTTGCACCGGCAGACGCAGTCACAACGTGCGCGTACGCTCGGCATGATCCTGATTCCGCTCGACGCCGCTTACGTAATTCCGCTGCGCCGCGCGCCCGACGTGCAACAGGCGTGCATCGAAACCTATGGACCGCCGACCGATGAGGCGTCGGTCGTGTCGCTGCGCGAACTGCTCGGACTGATCGGCGCGCATGAGTGGCGCAAAAAGGGCGTCGAGATTCCTGCGCTCGGCGATCGCATTCATCCCTATTACGGCGTGTTTTCGCCGGTGCGCGGTGAGTACGTCGATCTCGTCGCGCGGACGCCGCTGCCTTCGTTGAATAAGGCGTTCGATATCGGCACCGGCACGGGCGTGCTGTCGGCGTTGCTGGCAAAGCGCGGCGTGAAGAAGATTGTCGCCACCGACCAGGACCCGCGAGCGCTTGCTTGCGCGCGGGAGAACATCGCGCGTCTCGGGTACGAACAACAGGTCGAGGTCGTGCAAGCGGACCTGTTCCCTGAAGGACGCGCGCCGCTGGTGGTTTGCAATCCGCCGTGGTTGCCGGCGCGGCCCGCATCGCCGATCGAGTATGCGGTCTACGATCCGGAAAGCCGAATGCTGCTCGGCTTTCTCAACGGCCTAGCCGAGCATTTGTCGCCGGGCGGCGAAGGCTGGCTCATTCTGTCGGACTTCGCGGAGCATCTGGGCTTGCGCACGCGCGAGTGGCTGCTTGCCGCGATCGACGAAGCCGGGTTGACTGTGATCGGGCGCGAGGATATTCGTCCGAGGCATCCAAAGTCCACCGACGAGACGGATCCGTTGCACGCAGCGCGGGTGGCGGAAGTTACGTCGCTCTGGCGGCTGAAGGCGCGCGCCTGAAGCGCTGTGAGCCAGGGCGCGGGGCCCGCGTTTTACCGGAACGCGCCGCGCGCCTCTACAAACGCTGCGGCGCCGCGCCCGGCGACCAGACCGCTCGCAAAGCACGCAGTCAGCAGATAACCGCCTGTCGGCGCTTCCCAATCGAGCATTTCGCCCGCGCAAAAAACACCGGGCAAGTGCTCGATCATCAAATGCTCGTCCAGCGCCTCGAAGGGAATGCCTCCCGCGCTGCTGATCGCTTCTGCAATCGGTCGGGCGCGCAAGAGTTTCACCGGGAGCGCCTTAATGGCGTGCGCGAGACGCGTGGCATCGGCGAAAACGTCCTTCGGCAGCATCTCGTGCAATAACGCCAGTTTCACACCGTTAATCCCAACTCTTCCCTGCAGATGACTCGATATCGATCGCGAGCCGCGCGGCCTCGTGACTTCCGATATCACTCGCTCCAAAGGCAAGCCGGGCGCCAGATCCAGGGTGATCGTGAGTTCGCCGTCAGCCAGAATTCGCTCGCGAATCGCGGCCGAAAGCGCATAGATCAGACTCCCTTCGAGGCCCGTTTCTGTCAAAAGTATTTCACCTTGTCGATTGTGGACTTTTTCGTCTACATCGGTGAGTGAAATGGCGATGGATTTCACCGGCTGACCGGCGAAACGCTCGCGCAGGTAAGGACTCCAGTCCGCGTCGAAGCCGCAGTTTGCGGGTTGCAACGGGCGCACGGGCACGTCGCGGGCCGTGATCAACGGCACCCAGGCCGCGTCCGATCCTAGGCGAGGCCAACTTGCGCCACCGAGCGCCAACACGACGGCGTCGTAGGTTACGGTCTGCTCGTCGTCCGGCGTGGCGAACAAAAGGGTATGCGGCTGGTGGGCCGGCGCGGGCGCGTCAGCAGCGGTCTCCTCTCCAGTCTGCCAACCGATCCATTTGTGCCGCATGTGGAAGCGCACACCCGTTTCCCTCAGTCGATGCAGCCAGGCGCGCAGCATCGGCGCCGCTTTCATGTCGGCCGGGAAAACGCGTCCCGAGCTGCCGACAAACGTCTCGACCCCAAGTTCTCGCAACCAGGCGCGCAACGCGTCCGGCCCGAACGTCTCCAGCAGCGGTGCAATCCATTCGCGGCGCGCGCCGTAGCGATCGAGAAACGGCTCGAGCGACTCCGAATGCGTGATGTTCATGCCGCCTTTGCCGGCCATCAGGAATTTGCGGCCAACCGAAGGCATCGCGTCGTGGACGTCGACCTGTACGTCTTGCAGGGAAAGCGCCTCGGCGGCCATCAGGCCAGCGGGTCCGCCGCCGATGACGGCGACGCGGGCGGAATCGAACGAAGATGACATGCGGGCCTGCAGATGAGCTAAAGAGGCGGCGCGCCGGCAGCAATGGTGCGTGGACGGCGCGAAGGGTGTGAAAGACGGCTATAGCGGCGCTGTGAGGGCGCCGGATCCTGGAGGTGCAGCAGAGCGTCGAACACGCTGAATGCGCCAGAGCGCAGGAACGCGCCCGGTGCGGCAGAACGCGGCGGTTGCGCCCAAGTGCCCAAGTGCCCAAGTGCCCAAGTGCCCAAGTGCCCAAGTGCCCGAATGCCCAAGTGCCCAAGTGCCCAAGTGCCCAAGTGCCCAAGTGCCCAAGTGCCCAAGTGCCCAAGTGCCCAAACGCCCAAACGCCCAAGTGCCCAAACGCCCAACGCCCAACGCCCAACGCCCAAACGCCCAAACGCCCAAACGCCCAAACGCCCAAACGCCCAAGACGCCCAAGACGCCCAAGACGCCCAAGACGCCCAAGACGCCCAAGACGCCCAAGACGCCCAAGACGCAGAACACGCCCACACGCCCAACGCGAAGAAAAGCGCCCAAGCCCTCACACCCCACGAAGCCCGCTATTCTCACACCGCATCCAGCACGGAGCAAACGCGCCCGCCGCTAATCGGGCGTCAGAACTCTACATTCAGGCGCGCTAGCTCCCAAGCTTGTCCGGTCCATCGCTTCGTTAGTCAGCATCGCCAACTATAATTTTTGGACACATTCCATTGGGCGCATTCGCGTCATTCCCGCGTCAATACGAGCGACCGCGTTGTCCAGACGCCGCACGCCGTGGCATCGGGATCGGTGAGCTTCGGTTTGCGCCTTGTGCCAGCGTGGATGTTCACACATATCGATCAAGGAGACTGCCATGACCCGCAAATATATCGACTGCCGCGAGTTCCCGAGCGAAACGAATTGCACGGTTGCGATCTCGGCCGATAACGAAGACGAGCTGCTCAACGCAGCCGTGCAACATGCCGTCAGCGTGCACAAACACGACGATTCGCCTGAACTGCGCCAGCAATTGAGGACGCTCTTCCATGAAGGCACGCCGCCGGTGGAAGCGCCGCGCGCCTGATTTGAGCGTTTTGGAAAAGGAGCCGCCGCGGTGACTCGCGGGGGAAGCGAGCGGCGGGAGGCCGCTCGCGCGAGTCGCGGCGTGGTTCGATATGTGCGCGATTCCTCGCCGCACCTCAGCTCGGATAAGCCTCGTCTACCTTGAGGCCTGCAAGCTTGAAGATGACCCGCAGCGTTTGCGGTTTGATATCGCGCCGTGAAGCCAGCGTGGTCATCACGAAGTCGAGCACTTTCGCGTACTTGAGCAGCGTCAAACACGTTTCCATGTCGACACTCCCGTCCCGCATCACTTCCGCGAGGCGAAGCATTTCGGTGGAGATGTCGCGGGCCATCTCCAGTTCGAGTTGCTGCTTTTCGGACCAGGCGGGCATGGCGGTGAGCTTCGCCATCATCTCCTGGAACTTCTGTTCGACGTTTCCGTTGGGTACCGTATCCATTGCTGCCTCTTCTATTATCCGGGCGCACGTTCAATTGAAATCGCGGCGCGCTGCCGGTGACGTAACGTTCGGCTCGTATCACTGAGCCGCCTTCCCCACTTGCATCCGGGCCGTGTGTTCGTGACCACGACCGACAGCTTATTGTTATAGGTACCACGGCTTCCGCTTTTGGGACTCGTGCGGCGCTAAACGGTTCTGCGCCGCACGAGAAACGTCCCGCGTCGTGCCTTTGCGAGCAGGAAGTGTTCCAGGATTGCGGCACTTCCTGCAGTTTTTCGCGGCTCTTCGGTGAGCGGGCCGCGGTTTGGGTAAACTGGCAGCAACTTCTTCCTTTTTCCGTCACCTGACGCACGTTCGCGTTGCAATCGACGACGGTCCCCCACGATGTCCAGCAAAACCCACGAAATTCGCCCGAACCAGTCCATCGAATTGCTCAAGGAGCTTCACATCCTGACGCGCGACGGCAAGATGAACCAGGATAGCCGCCGCAAGCTCAAGCAGGTCTACCATCTGTTCCAGTTCATCGAGCCGCTCCTCAAGGATCTGAAGGACCAGCAGGGGGCGGTCACCCTCGTCGATCACGGCGCGGGCAAGTCATATCTAGGTTTTATCCTTTATGACCTGTTCTTCAAGGAGTTTCAGGATGTCGCAGGTGGGGCGTCGCACATTTACGGCATCGAAACGCGCGAGGAGCTCGTCACGAGGTCGGAGGAACTGGCGGCGCGCCTCGGCTTCAAGGGCATGTCGTTCGTGAATTTGTCGGTAGCGGAATCGATTACGTCCGACCGCTTGCCGGCCCGGATCGATATCGTCACCGCGCTGCACGCCTGCAATACCGCAACGGACGACGCGATTCGCTTCGCTCTCGAAAAGAGCGCAAAGTACATCGTGGTCGTGCCGTGCTGTCAGGCGGAGGTGGCAGGTGTTTTACGTCAAAACAAAAGTAAATCGCTCGCCAGTGCGTTGACGGAAATCTGGCGGCATCCATTGCATACCCGGGAATTCGGCAGCCAGATTACCAATGTGCTGCGCTGCCTCCAGTTGGAGGCGCACGGTTATCAGGTCAGCGTAACCGAACTCGTGGGCTGGGAACATTCGATGAAAAACGAGCTGATCATCGCACAATTCAAGGACTTGCCGCGGCGGCGCCCGGCCGAGCGGCTCAACGAGGTCATGCAAACGCTCGGTATCGAGGAGCTGAAAGAGAGATTTTTCGTCTCCGCGTGAATCAGGTTTTCATTAATTGATTCCAGCCGACGAGTCCTATCCGCCGAAGCGTTTCCTGATTTCGTTCATAAATTGCTTCGGCATCGGGAAATGCCTGAACCGCGCGTTCAATACTGTCTTCTCTGAGTAAATGAAAAATCGGATAAGGCGCGCGATTGGTGTAATTCTCGATATCGTCCGGCTCAGTGCCTTCAAACTGATAAAAAGGATGAAAGCTGGCAATCTGGATAATGCCTGTCAGGCGAAGCTGCTTGAGCATTCTTTCTGCGAAGAACAGTGCGTCGTTATACTGCAGAAAATCTTCCAGCGCCTGAGGCAGGATTAATAGCGTGGTGTCCACCGCGGCGGGATCTGCGGCGGTGAGGAGGTTGAGCTCGGTTTCAAGATCGGCTAGTACGCCTTCCAGATCGGTCGCATTGCTGACCGCGTAGCGGATTTGTCCCTTCACATGGACGGCCTTGGCGAACGGACACAGATTGAGCCCGATCACGGCTTCGGTCAGCCAGTGACGGGTGGCGGCCACGACAGCGTCGTGCGATTCGGAGGACAACGGCATGGCAGGCTGCGAAAAGGGCAAAAAGCCATTTTAACGGCGCGTGCGGCAGGCCAGTGCGCAACTACCTCAAGCACAACCGCAAAAAGAAGCGGCAGAAGGAAACGGGACAACGAAGCCGCAAAAAAACCGCAAAAAAAGCCGCAAGCGAAGCCAAACCCAAGCCAAACCCAAGCCAAACCCAACCCGTTACCCCTTAACGCCCCGATTTCCCCCCACACGCCGCGGCGATCAGCTGCGCGGCGGCTTTCGGCGCCGCGAGCACCGGGCTCGATCCCGCGCGATAGGTCTGGCTAGCCGCATACACGCCCTCGATCAGCAAAGCCAGCGCGCCGGCGAGCATCTCGGGATCGTCGGCGCCCGCGGCGCTTGCCAGCTCCGTCAGGCGCGCCAGCAACCGCTCCTTGTTTCGGAACACGAATAGCCGGGCAGGATGCGCGGTATCGGGGAACTCCACCGCGACGTTCACAAACGGACAGCCGCGATAGCCTTCCAGCGACGCCCGCGCGGCGAGATCGTCGAAATATTGCTGAAGCTGCTTTGCCGGCTCTCCAGAGTGTTTCGCGAAGCTCTTCTCGACGTAGCCGAAGAACTGAGCGTCTTTGCGCTCCAGATAAGCCATCACCAGGTCGTCTTTCGACGAGAACTGGCGGTACAGGCTCATCTTGTTGACGCCGGCGCGCTCGACGACCGCATCCACGCCGACCGCCCGCACGCCCTCACGGTAGAACAGGTCATCCGCCGCGCGCAGCAGGTGTTGCTGTGCCTCCGGCCCGCTTGTGTGGCCACCGCGCGCTCGCCGCGAGGGGGACGAAGCAGGCGAATTAGCCGACGTCGAACTCCCCGCCGCAGAGCCTCGCTTGGAGGTTTCGCTTTCAGACATAGGTGCCCCCGAATTCGATTGACGCCTTGACATGTTACCGACCGGTAACTAATATCGCAACACCAATTGTGACTGATCTGTCACAAGTCCTTTACCGAAACCGTAATAATGCGAACGGCGGGGCGAGTCGAACCACGCCGATAGGAGAGCCGATGAACTGGGCAGCGAGACTGATAGGCAGGCGTTTTCATTACGGGTGGTTGACCGTGGCCGTGGTGTTTCTGGTGCTTTTGGCGGCGGCGGGCACGCGCGCTACGCCGAGCGTGATGATGGTGCCGCTCGAGCATCAATTCGGCTGGAGCCGCGGCACCATTTCGCTGGCAATCTCCGTGAACATCGCCCTATACGGGCTGATGGGGCCGTTTGCGGCAGCGGCGATGCAGCGTTTCGGCGTGCGCCCCACGCTGCTCATCGCGCTCGGCACCATGGCGGCGGGCGTCGCCTTGTCGTCGCTGATGACGCACCCTTGGCAGATGATCCTGATCTGGGGCGTGATGGTTGGCGGTTCGACGGGCGTGGCAGCGCTGTCGTTGTCGGCGACCGTCGTGACGCGCTGGTTCACCACGCATCGCGGGCTCGTCATGGGGATTCTGACCGCAAGTTCCGCGACTGGCCAACTCGTGTTCCTGCCGATGCTCGCGGCTATCGTCGAGCACTACGGCTGGCGCCAGGTGGTCTGGGTCGTCGCGGCGGCTGCGGCGATCGTGCTGCCGCTGGTTGCGTTCCTGCTGCCTGAGCGGCCGTCGGATGTAGCGTTGCGCCCTTACGGCGAGCCGCACGACGCGCCGGTGGCCGCGACGGCGACAAAACAGAATCCGCTTGCGATCGCCTTCGGCACACTCGCCATGGCGAGCAAAACACGCGATTTCTGGCTGCTGTTCTTCAGCTTTTTCATTTGCGGGGCGAGCACGAACGGCTATGTCGGCACGCACCTCATCGCGATGTGCGGCGATTACGGCATGTCGGAAGTGCAGGGCGCGTCGCTGCTCGCCGCGATGGGTATCTTCGATCTGTTCGGCACGACGCTCTCCGGCTGGCTGTCCGATCGCTTCAACAGCCGCGTGTTGCTGTTCTGGTACTACGGGCTGCGCGGCTTGTCGCTGATGTATCTGCCGCACGCCTTCGGCATCGACTTTTTCGGTTTGCCGCTCTTCGCCGTGTTCTACGGGCTCGACTGGATTGCGACCGTCCCGCCGACCGTGCGTCTCGCGACTGACGTCTACGGCAAGGAGGCGGCTCCCGTGGTGTTTGGCTGGGTGGTCGCCGGGCATCAACTCGGCGCTGCGTTCGCGGCGCTCGGCGCTGGCATGCTGCGCGCGAGCCTTGGCACCTATACCGTGGCGTCGATGATTTCCGGCGGTCTGTGCCTCGTGGCCGCCTTCATCGTGTTGCGGATCAATCGGCCGGCCAGGGCGCCGCAGCCGCAGGCGGTCTAGAGCGCCACACGGAACGACGCTGGGCCGCGCGACGGCGCGCCCGCGTCTTTCCACGCTACGGAAAATCTATCCGCTCGCTTCATGCAGCGCGCGCGCCGAACCCCGGTTATGCTATGTGACCCTCGGGCAGCCGCCCGCGATCATGAATTTCTACCGAGAGAAGCGCATGACCCACAAACCCGCCCCTTCCGCAGTTGCCATTCACGAGCTGATTGCCGGTCGCTGGAGCCCGCGCGCATATTCGAGCGAGCCGGTGAGCCGCGAGAACCTGCACGCTGTGCTGGAAGCGGCACGCTGGGCGCCTTCGTCGTATAACGCTCAACCGTGGCGTTTTCTTGTGTTCGACCGCAGCGTCGATGAAGTCGCGTTCAAGCAGGCGTTCGCCACCCTCGTGCCGTTCAACCAGGCCTGGAACGCGCCCGCCCCCGTGTTGATCGCCGTTACTACACTTACGCGCACCAGCAAGGGCGAGGTGAACCGCTGTGCTCAATACGACGCAGGCGCGGCCGCCATGGCGCTCGTATTGCAGGCGCACGCGCTCGGCCTGGCCGCGCATCAGATGAGTGGCTTCGACCCGAACGCGTTCCGCAAGGCTTTCGACTTGCCGAACGACGTCGAACCGATCGCCTTCATTTCGCTGGGCCATTTCGGCGATGTCGAGAAACTCGATCCGGTTTTGCGCGAACGCGAAAAGTCGGTGCGGCAGCGTCTGCCGATTGCGGAAATCGCCTACGGCGGCGGCTGGAAGAAGGCGTTCTGAGCGGGGCTCCGAGCGTCAATCGTTTTACAGGAACGCGCGGCGCAGACCGCGCGTTTTGTCGTGAGCGGGTCTACGGCGCGTCGTCGGTTACGCTCGAAAGCGGCGCCGCCACGTGTTCGAGAGATTTGCGCTCCGCGTCCACGCCCCACACCGCCGCGATTATGGCCGCCGCGAGCATCAGCGCCGACCCGACCAGGTAGCCCGAGAACACTTCGCTGCGTTGATGCGTGTCGATCAGCCGTCCGAAGAACGCCGGCCCGGCAATCCCGCCGAGCGCCGTGCCGAACGCATAGAACACGGCGATTGCGAGCGCGCGGATCTCCAGCGGAAACGATTCGCTGACCGTCAGATAGGCCGAACTTGCCGCGGCCGACGCGAAAAAGAAAATCACCATCCACGCGATCGTCTGCGTGACGACCGTCAGCATGTGCTGCTCGAACAGGTAGCCGCTGATTGTCAGCAAAATCGCCGAAATAGCGTAGGTCGACGCGATCATCTTGCGTCGGCCGATTACGTCGAACAGCCGGCCAAGAAGCAACGGTCCGAGAAAGTTGCCGAGCGCGAACGGCAGCAAGTACCAGCCTATGTGGTCGCCCGGCACGCCGTAAAAATCCGTCAGCACCAGCGCATAGGTGAAAAAGATCGCGTTGTAGAAGAACGCCTGCGCGGTCATCAGCGACAGGCCGACCAGCGCTCGCCGCCGGTGCACATTGAACAAAGTGTGAAACACCTCGCGCAACGGCGTGTGTCCGCGCGCGCGCAGACGCAGACGCGCGAGGCCGTGCGTGGAGAGCGTGTGGCCCTCGTTGCGAAAGCGCGTTTCGATTCCGTCGACGATCGCGTGCGCGTCTCGCTCGTTGCCGTGTGTGAGCAGCCAGCGCGGGCTTTCGGGGACCCATATACGCATTGGCAGCACGATCAGCGCGAGCGCCGCGCCGATGAAAAAGCACGCACGCCAGCCCCAGTCGCCCGGCACTATATGAGGATCGAGCAGAATAAGCGAGCCCGCCGCGCCGAGCCCCGCGCCGATCCAGAAGGTGCCGTTGATCGCCAGATCGACCCAGCCGCGCACGCGAGGCGGCGTGAATTCCTGAATCGTCGAATTGATCGCGGTGTATTCGCCGCCAATGCCCGCGCCCGTCAAAAAACGGAACAGCAGGAAGCTGGCGAGATTCCACGAAACCGCGGTCGCGGCGGTCGCGGCAAGATACAACGCGAGCGTGATGAAAAACAGCTTGCGACGTCCTAGCCGGTCCGTGAGCCAGCCGAACCCGAGCGCGCCAAGTACGGCGCCGGCGATGTAAGCGCTGCCGGCGAGACCCACGTCCGCGTTGGTGAAACGCAGCGCCGGGCTCGCCTTGAGCGCGCTCGCGACAGCCCCGGCAAGCGTCACTTCGAGTCCGTCGAGCAGCCATGTCACGCCTAGCGCGAGGACGATCAGCGTGTGAAAGCGCCCCCAAGGCAGCCGGTCGAGCCGCGACGGCAAATCCGTTTCGATGGTCCCTGCGGTTTTGCGCTCGACATCAGCGAGAGGCGGCGCGCTCATTGCTTGGGGTCTCCATAGTGGCGATATTTAGTGGCTACACTTGCCGGTGAGTTAAGGGTTGAGCTAGCAACTAAGTGTGGCGCCTGAGTTTGGCGCCTGAGTCCGGCGCCTGAGTTCGGCAACCAAGCAGCAGGAGTCAGCAATTTGTATTCCGCCAACTCCGGGTTGTGGTTCTATTGGCAAGTTGATGCTGGTCCGGCTTTCGTGATACAAAGCCGCTCCCCCTTCCTGTCCGCGCCAGCCGTTAGCGGCGATTCCTGCCATGAACTATTGCGCGATTGACTTCGGTACTTCCAACTCGGCCGTAGCCGTTCCCGACGGCACGGCGCTCAGGCTCGCGCCGGTCGAAGGCGCCTATACGACGCTGCCTACGTCGGTTTTCTTCAATACCGACGAAGACACCCGCGAGTTCGGGCGTGCGGCGCTCGCGGCGTACATCGACGGTTTCGACGGCCGGCTGATGCGCTCGATGAAAAGCATCCTGGGCTCGCCGCTCGCCGACAACTCGACGGATCTCGGCGACGGCTCCGCGATCAAGTACACAGACGTGATCGCGATTTTCCTCGACCATCTGAAGCGCTCTGCGGAAAAAAGCGTCGGGGCGCCGATTGATCGCGCGGTGTTGGGCCGCCCGGTTTTCTTCGTCGACGACGATCCGCGCGCCGATCAGATGGCGCAGAAACAGCTAGAAACGGCGGCGCGCGCGGTCGGTTTGCGGGACATTCACTTCCAGTTTGAGCCGATCGCCGCCGCATTCGACTACGAATCGCGTCTCACGCGAGAAGGGCTGGTGCTGGTGGCCGACATCGGCGGCGGTACCTCGGACTTTTCGCTGGTGCGCGTCGGCCCCGACCGAATGAAGCGTGTCGAGCGCAAGGACGATGTGCTCGCTCACCACGGCGTGCACGTCGCGGGCACGGACTTCGACCGCCGCGTCGAGTTGACGACGATTCTGCGCGAACTCGGCTATCAGACGCTAGATCCGGAAGGCCGCGAGATTCCGAACCGCGTCTATTTCGATCTCGCGACCTGGCATCTGATCAACACCGTTTATGCGCCGAAGCGCGTCAGCGAACTGGGGCTCATGCGGCACCTGTTCACCGAGGTCAAGCACCATGACCGTCTGATGCGCGTGGTGGAGCGGCGCCTTGGGCACGCGCTCGCGGCCCATGCGGAAGAAGCGAAGATCGGCGTCGCGGCGGGCGGCGAAACCGTGATCGACCTGGACGAAGTGGAAGACGATCTGCGTCTCGCATTCGACGAGGCGCAGCTTATCGAAGCGGGTCAGGACGAAACGCGCCGTATCGTAGCGGCCGCGCGCGATACGGTGCAGGCCGCCGGTGTTTCGACTCGCGACGTGAGCGCGATTTACTTCACGGGCGGCTCGACCGGGCTCGCGTTTCTATCCGGCGCATTGGCGCAGGCATTTCCGGATGCAGAAGCAGTATTCGGCGATCGTCTTGCGAGTGTCGCAACTGGACTTGGTATTCACGCGCAACGCGTGTTCGCATAACCGCGAGTCACTGCTCGCATACTGCGAAGATAATCACCGTTTGCAAAGCCGACCAATATAAAAAAACCCCGCCTTGGCGGGGTTTTTCGCGTCCAGAAGGAAGCAGCGTAGCGCTTACACCGGCTTGATGTTAGCAGCTTGCTTGCCCTTCGGGCCCGTCTTCACTTCAAACGTAACCTTTTGGTTCTCTTGCAGCGTCTTGAAGCCTTCCGTGCGAATTTCCGAGAAATGCGCGAACAGATCTTCGCCGCCGCCGTCAGGCGTGATAAAGCCGAAGCCCTTTGCGTCATTGAACCACTTGACGGTACCGGTTTCCATATTACTTGTTCCTAAAGATGGTAAATAAGGCCGAAGCCCAATGGGTGCATGAAAATCAAGGAAGGGGGTAATGGGACCAACCGGAGTACCGTTGATGGGCGAACTACGAAAGACCAATTCACTCGCCGCTTGAAATCCTGCCCGAACGTTATACGGCGATTTCGAGAGAAGGTCAACACTCCGCCGACAACTTTACAAAAATTCGCGATAGCGCGATGAAAAGTTGCTTACAAAGCTTGCTGGACGGGTGTCTTTTTTGCTAGGGAGAACCCTTAAATTCGCTGCAGGCGCCGGGTGCAACCGTTAAACTACGCGCCCGCGCCGGTTGCACCCGTTGGATAACCGTCGCGCATACATGCGTGTCACCCGTTTTCAGCGCCACGAGCGCCGGTCATGGGGTGCCGACATGGTTCTGAAACAGGAGAAGACGTGAAAAGTTCTATACAACGGAACATCGGGCCGTTCGCACTCATGCTGACCGGCCTGGGTTCGATCATCGGCTCCGGCTGGCTGTTCGGCGCCTGGAAGGCCGCGAAAATCGCGGGCCCGGCGTCGATCTGCGCATGGATTATCGGCGCTGTCGTGATTCTCGCTATCGCACTGACCTACGCCGAACTCGGCGCCATGTTCCCGGAGTCCGGCGGCATGGTGCGTTACGCGCGGTATTCGCACGGGGCGCTGGTCGGTTTCATTAGCGCGTGGGCCAACTGGATCGCGATCGTTTCGGTGATTCCGATTGAAGCGGAGGCATCCATTCAATACATGAGCACGTGGCCGTACGACTGGGCGCACGCGCTATTCGTCGATGGCTCATTAACTACGAACGGGCTGCTGCTCTCGGCGGCCCTCGTGATCATTTACTTCCTGCTGAACTACTGGGGCGTGAAACTCTTCGCGCGTGCCAACTCGGCGATCACGATCTTCAAGTTTCTGATTCCGGGCGCGACGATTCTCGGCCTGATGCTGACCGGCTTTCACAAGGAAAACTTTGGTGAAGCAAGCACGTTCGCGCCGTACGGCTGGTCGTCTGTGCTGACCGCGGTCGCGACGAGCGGCATCGTGTTCGCGTTCAACGGTTTCCAGAGCCCGATCAACCTCGCCGGTGAAGCGCGCAATCCGGCGAAGAGCGTGCCGTTCGCGGTGATCGGCTCGATTCTGCTCGCGCTGGTGATCTACGTGCTGCTGCAGATCGCGTATATCGGCGCGGTGAGCCCTGGCGACGTAATGAAGGGCTGGAGCCACTTCAACTTCGCTTCGCCGTTCGCGGAACTGGCGATCGCGCTGAATCTGAACTGGCTGGCCATTCTGCTGTACGTCGACGCGTTCGTCAGCCCGAGCGGCACCGGCACGACCTACATGGCGACCACCACGCGCATGATCTACGCGATGGAGCGCAACAACACCATGCCGAAGATTTTCGGCAACGTGCATCCGTTCTACGGCGTGCCGCGGCCGGCGATGTGGTTCAACCTGCTGGTCTCGTTCATCTTCCTGTTTTTCTTCCGCGGCTGGAGTTCGCTCGCGGCGGTGATTTCCGTTGCGACCGTGATTTCGTACCTGACCGGCCCGATCAGCCTGATGGCGCTGCGCCGCGCGGCGACCGACCTCGAGCGCCCGTTGCATATCCCGGGCATGCGGGTGATCGCACCGTTCGCGTTCGTGTGCGCGTCGCTGATTCTGTACTGGGCCAAATGGCCGCTGACCGGCGAGATCATCCTGTTGATGGTCGTCGCGCTGCCCGTGTACTTCTACTTCCAGGCGAAGTCTGGCTTCGCTGGCTGGGGCCGCGATCTGAAGGCGGCATGGTGGCTGGTCGCGTATCTGCCGGTGATGGCGACTCTGTCGCTGATCGGCAGCAAGGAGTTCGGCGGCCACGGCATCCTGCCGTACGGCTGGGATATGCTGGTCGTGATTGCGTTCTCGCTCGTGTTCTATTACTGGGGCGTGAACAGCGGCTACCGGTCGGAGTACCTGGAAGAGCGTCAGACGCACGACGAAGTTCTCGAGGGAATAGGCGCGCATTAAGAATGCTGCCCGGACCGTGCAAGGTCCGACGTGACGCAAAAAAACCCGCCTGAGTTCTGCTCAGGCGGGTTTTTCGTTTTGCAGCGGTCAGGTCTTGCGACGCGAGCGGCCGTGTCGCCGCTCAGGCGGTCCCAAACACGTAATTCGTCATCGCAAGCGAGCGCTGGTACGTGCCGAGCGATTGAATCGTCAGCGAATAATCGTCGTCGGCCGCACCGAGCGCCGCGAATACCGGCAGGAGGTGCTCGTCGGTCGGATGCATCAGCACGGCGTGCGGCGCCTGACGGCGGTAGTCGAGCAACGCGTCGATGTCATGCGCAGCGAGCTTCGCTTCAAACCAGTCGGTGAACTCGGCGACGCGCGGGTCGGCATCCTCGGGTCGCGCGGAGAAATCAGCGGCGCGCAGATTGTGCGTGATCTGCCCGGAGCCGATCACCAATACGCCTTGGTCCCTCAGCGATCGCAACGCGCGGCCGACGCGAAAATGATGCTCCGCGTCGAGTTGCGGCTGGATTGACAGTTGTGCGACGGGCACATCGGCGTCGGGGAACATCAGCAGCATCGGCACCCATGCGCCGTGGTCGAGCCCGTGCGGCTGAGCGTCGGCGTGAATGCCGTTATCGCTGAGCAAAACGGCCGCACGTCGCGCCAGATCGGGCGCGCCCGGCGCCGGGTACTGAATTTCGTACAGCTGGCGCGGAAACCCGTAAAAGTCGTGGATGGTTTCCGGTTCTGTCGACGTGCTCGCGACCGGCTGCGTCGTGCCCCAGTGGGCTGACAACATCAACACGGCCTCAGGACGCGCCAATTGCGAGCTCAGCACGCCAAATTCAGCGGACGGCAGCGACGGGTCGATTGGCAACGTCGGCGCGCCGTGGGAAAGGAAAAGCGACGGTAAGCGGTTCATGGCAGCGGGGCGCCGCGAGGCGCGCTCGGAAGTTCGGTTACTGCCAATATAGAGCCGCACCGTTGTTTGATAAACGGCTCAAACGGGATTTGATTGTCTTCCAGTCGTTGGCAATCATCGGCAGCAAGCGCTGCGGGCCGTCGCTCCGGCAAGCGCGTCTTGGGGAGCCTGGAAAACCTGCCTGCCGCCTGTCCGTACGCGAAGCTTGCCGGGAATTACTCGTCAGCGCCGCGCAGTCCCGCCCAAGCAGGCGACAAGGCGGGCCCGAGCGCGAACAGATCGAGCACGCGGGCGACCGTGTGATCGACCATCTCGTCGATGGTGGCGGGCTGGTTGTAGAAAGCAGGCAAGGGCGGAAAAATCACGCCGCCCATTTCGGTGACCGCCGTCATATTGCGCAAATGCGCGAGATTGAACGGCGTTTCGCGCACGAGCAGCACGAGCCGGCGGCGCTCCTTGAGGGTGACGTCGGCGGCACGGGCGATCAGATTGTCGGAGAGGCCGTGCGCGACGCTCGCGAGCGTTTTCATCGAGCACGGCGCGACGACCATGCCGTCCGTCGCGAAAGAGCCGGACGCGATGCTCGCGCCGACGTCGCGCACCGAGTGGACCACATCGGCGAGCGGATGGACGTCTTGCTTGCCCAGTTTGAGTTCGTGCTGAACGTTGAGCCACCCGGCGCTGGAAATCAGCAGATGGCTTTCAACACCGCCCAGCTTGCGCAGCGTCTGCAGCAGGCGGACGCCGTAAATCGCGCCCGTCGCGCCGGTGATCGCGACAATCAGCCGGCGGGGCGCCGCAGCGCGTGTTTCCATGGCTCGCGGCGCCTTCTCAGAGCAGCTTTGAAGTAGACGTTCAGGCTGCGGCAAACAGTTGCTGCAATTCGCCTGATTCGTACATTTCCATCATGATGTCCGAGCCGCCGACGAATTCGCCCTTCACGTAAAGCTGCGGAATGGTCGGCCAGTTCGAGAACTGCTTGATGCCCTGACGGACTTCATCGTCTTCGAGCACGTTGACCGTCTTGAATTCGTTGACGTTGCATGCCTTCAGAATCTGGATCGCGCGGCCCGAAAAGCCGCACATCGGGAACTGGGCGCTGCCCTTCATGAAGAGCACGACGTTGTTTTCGTCGACGATTTGCTTGATGCGTTGTTGCGTATCCATGACTGACCTTGCGGTTCCGGTATGTGTAGGGAATAGGCTGAAATGATAGCGGATTTCGCTTGCGCCAGCCGACGGCCGCTTTGTCCATTTGCTCGTCGCGGCTATTGCAACGGCTCTGGCGGCTGAGGCCAGGCTTCGTCAGTCAGCGAGCCGCCCGCCGCTGATCCGCTCGATGCCTGCAAGATCGCGCTCCGATTGGACCTGCGTGAAACCTTGCGCGACCAGAAGCGCGCGCACGGCTTCAGCCTGATCGTAGCCGTGCTCCATCCACAGTACGCCGTTCGCGGCGAGACGACGAGGCGCGCCAGCGACGATCGCACGGATCGCGCTGAGGCCGTCGGCTTCGTCGGTGAGCGCGCCGCGCGGTTCATAGCGCAGATCGCCCTGCGACAGATGGGGGTCGCCGCTCGCGATATACGGCGGATTGCTGACTATCACGTCAAACCGAAGTGACGCGTCGAGCGAGTCGTACCAGTCGCTTTGTGCGAATGTCACGGCGCCGCCTGGCCGTTGCGGATCGAGCAGACGAGCGGCGTTGCGCGCGGCGACGGCGAGTGCCTCCGCCGAACGGTCGAGCGCGCTGACTTGTGCGTCGGGACGCATCGACGCGATCGCCACCGCAATCGCGCCTGTGCCGGTGCCGAGATCGAGCACGCGCGGGCGTGCGAGGTTTTCCATCGCGATGAGTGCCGTTTCGACCAGCAATTCGGTTTCGGGACGGGGAATCAGCACATCCGGCGTGACCTCGAATTCAAGCCCGAAAAATTCGCGGATGCCGACGAGTTGCGCCACCGGCTCGCCCGCTACGCGACGCGCTTGCAATGCCAGAAAGCGCTGAACAGATGCGCTATCGAGCGCTTCGTCGGCGCGCGTGATCAATTGCGTTTGCCGCCAGCCGAGCACATGCGTGAGCAGAATCCGCGCTTCCAGCGGCGGAAGCGGCGAGGCGCGCAACAGCGCGGCGGGCGTGGCCGCACTGTCGCGATCGGCTGGCGCGTTCGACGTCATGGGTGCTTAGTCCGCGTCGCCGAGCGAGGCGAGCAGCTCGGCCTGATGCTCGCTGACGAGTGCACCGATCAGTTCGTCGAGGTCACCGTCCATGATCGCGTCGAGGCGATACAGCGTCAGATTGATCCGATGGTCTGTCAGACGTCCTTGCGGGAAGTTGTAGGTGCGAATCCGCTCGGAGCGATCGCCGGAGCCGATCAGGCTCTTCCGGGTGGCGGCTTCCTTTGCCTGCTGCTCGTGCGACTGCTTGTCCTTGATGCGGGCCGCCAGCACTTTCAGTGCGCGGTCTTTGTTCTTGTGCTGTGAGCGGTCGTCCTGACATTCGACGACGATCCCCGTCGGCAAATGCGTAACGCGCACGGCGGAATCCGTCTTGTTGATGTGCTGACCGCCGGCGCCGGACGCGCGGAACGTGTCGATGCGCAGATCCGCCGGATTGATTTCGACCTCGCCGATTTCGTCCGCCTCGGGCATCACGGCCACCGTACACGCGGACGTATGAATGCGGCCCTGCGTTTCCGTTGCCGGCACCCGCTGAACGCGGTGGCCGCCGGACTCGAACTTGAGCTTCGAATAGGCGGCTTCGCCAGCGATTCGCACGATCACTTCTTTATAACCGCCCAGGTCCGATTCGCTTGCCGACATCATTTCGACCTGCCAGCGATTACGCTCGGCATAACGCAGATACATACGCAAAAGATCGCCGGCGAAAAGCGCGGACTCGTCGCCGCCCGTCCCCGCGCGAATTTCGAGGAAGATGTTGCGGTCGTCGTTCGGGTCTTTCGGCAGCAGCATTTTCTGCAATTCGCCGCCGAGTTGTTCCATCCGCTCGCGGGCCGCGCGAATTTCCTCTTCGGCGAACTCGCGCATGGAAGCATCCGACAGCAGTTCCTGTGCGGTGGCAGCGTCGTGCATGGCCTGGCGCCAGAGCGCGTATTGCTCGACAACCGGCCCTAGCTCGGCGTGTTCGCGCGTGAGCTTGCGATACTGGTCGAGGTTCGCTGTGATGTCCTCTCGGCTCAACAGGTCGTTAAGTTCGGCCAGCCGGGTAGTCAGCTGGTCGAGCTTGCGTTGCATGCTCGTTTTCATCAGGCGGGTATCGGAGCGGGCTCCGGCAGGGACGACAACTAGGGAAGTGGGCGGATGCCCGGGGCAGAAGCACGTCGCGGGCCACTTGCGGGTGGCGCGGACAGGCGGCGTGCGCGCCGCTAACGCTCGGTGGAGCCGGAGTGCTTGTAGAACCCGCTCATCAACTCGATGAGCGTGTCGCGGTTCTCGCCGCTCGCGCGGTT
This sequence comes from Paraburkholderia kirstenboschensis, assembly GCF_904848585.1. GTDB lineage: Bacteria > Pseudomonadota > Gammaproteobacteria > Burkholderiales > Burkholderiaceae > Paraburkholderia > Paraburkholderia kirstenboschensis. The sequence continues at coordinate 36,533 of NZ_CAJHCR010000016.1, read as the reverse complement.
CAGCGCGTGGGTCGGACCGTGGATCAGCTTGTTGGTGAGCGATTGCGACAGCGCCTCCAGCACCGCGGCCGGATCGTCACCACGCGCGAGCATTTTTTGCGCGCGTTCGACTTCGGCGCGGCGCAGCACGTCGGCTTGCGTATGCATATGACGGATCACCGGCACGATGCTGCGCGCCTCGAGCCACTGCATGAAATTCTGCACGCGCGTTTCGATGATCGCTTCGGCCTGCGCAACCGCGGCCTGCCGCGACGCATTGCCTTCGCGGACGATTGCGCCGAGGTCGTCGACGGTATATAGGAACACGTCTTCCAGCTTGCCGACTTCCGGTTCGATGTCGCGCGGAACCGCCAGATCGACCATGAAAATAGGCCGATGGCGGCGCGCTTTCACCGCGCGCTCCACTGCGCCGAGACCGATGATCGGCAACGTGGAAGCCGTGCACGACACGATGATGTCAAACTCGTGCATGCGAGTCGGCAGGTCGGACAACGGAATGGCGCGGCCGTTGAAGCGCTCGGCGAGCCGCGTGCCGCGCTCAGCCGTGCGGTTGGCGACCACGAGTTCGCGCGGTTGCTGCGCGGCAAAGTGCGTGGCACACAACTCGATCATTTCGCCGGCGCCGATAAACAACACGCGCTGGTTCGACACCTTGTCGAAGATGCGCTGCGCTAGCCGGACGGCGGCTGCGGCCATGGAAACGGACTGCGCGCCGATTTCGGTCGTGCTGCGCACTTCCTTCGCGACGGCGAACGTGCGCTGGAACAACTGGTTCAGATAGGTGCCGAGCGCGCCGGCTTCAGATGCCGTGCGAACGGCGTCCTTCATTTGTCCGACGATTTGCGTCTCACCCAGCACCATTGAATCAAGGCCCGAAGCGACCCGAAACGCGTGGCGCACGGCTTCGGACTGCGGCAGCGCGTAGACGTGCGGCGCGAGTTCCTCGATGGGCAGGTTGTGGTAACGGGACAGCCACTGGATCGCAGCTTCGCGCACGGCCTGGTCGTCGGTCGCGCAGTAGAGTTCGGTACGATTGCAGGTGGACAGAATTGCCGCTTCAGGCGCCGTGCGGGCCGTGGCTCCGAGCCAGACGCTTTTGAAAGTGTCCAATGCAGGCTTGATCTGTTCGAGCGGAAACGCCACGCGTTCGCGCAAGGCGACAGGCGCAGTGTGGTGATTGATTCCGATCGTTAGGAGCTGCATTCTGGGGAGCTATGGTTTAGCTCGATATTATAGCGTTTTCACGATTCTTACATTGTGACGCGCGGTCAGCCGGGCGTGGCAACTGCTTCCGGCGGGAATGCGTCCAGTTGATAGCCGTAGCCGTACAGCGGTGTCAGCGAATAGCCGAGTTCCGGGCGCAGTTCCAGCTTCGACCGTACGCGCGACGCATGCGTGTCTACGGTGCGCGACTTTACGTCGCGGCGGCGCGCCCACACGGTTTCGAGGATGTGCGCCCGCGACACGGGCCTCGACAGATTGGAGAACAGCAGCAGCGCGAAACGGAATTCCTTCGGCGTCAGCGTAACCGTGCGGTGACGGAACGTGACGGCGAAGTTCGCGGTATCAAACTCATAGCCGCGAATCACGTCGTGCCGGCGATTGGGCGGCCGGCGCAGTCCCGCGCGTCGCAGCAGCGCGTCTACTCGCGCGAGCGTCTCGGGCCCACGGACCGGTTTGGTCACGCAGTCGTCGGCGCCCGCGTGGAGCACGGCGACGATCTGACTTTCGCGCGGCTCCGTCATCAACACGATAACCGGCAGGCTTGGCAGGATCGCGCGGGCGTGCGCGATTACGTCTTCGGCTGAATGATCGCCGGCCCAGTTTTCGGTGATCAGCAGATCGAAGAACTGATCTGCGGCCTGTTCGAGGAAGGGGGCGCTGGTCGTGAAGTGCTGACACACGTGGCCGCCGGCGAAAACAAGCCGTGTGACCAGTTTGGCGTGACTCGTATCCGGCTCGATAAGGGCGATTCGCATGGGCGCGTTGAGCTCGACGACGGCCGGGAACCAGGCTTTTCCGTAAGGCCTACAGCTTGCCTAACGTCACCCCGACCCCTAAACTCAACCGCTGTGCGGAAAGCGCCGTGCTGATTTTTTTAAGAAAGAGACAAAAATGCTAGCTGTCGTCGAGCCTCGCGCCCATGAGACAAATCCGAAACTGCGCGAGACCGGCCGCTAATGGGCTGGCCCGGAATCGTAGTGCTGGGAGCAGCAATCGGTTTCGCGGGGTGGTGGTTGCATCCGCTGCGCCGCTTGAACCGCTCGAGCCGCGCCCGCTTGTGGGTGGCGGTACTTGCCGGGATAGTGGGCGCGAGCGTCGCGCGTATGGCCGGCTATGTAATTGGCCTTTTCCATGACGGTGAGACGCTCGAATGGCCTGTTTGCACGGCCGTCGCCATGATCGCCGTCGCCGTGACGGTCGGCTTGCTTTCCCGTCGATGAATATTTGCAGGTGACTTCCATGAATGCCCGACTTCCCCATACCTCTCCCATCCCCGAACGGCTCGCCACCTTGCGCAGCGCGATGGCGCGCGAAGGCGTCGCTGCTTACCTGGTGCCGTCGGCGGATCCGCATTTGTCCGAATATCTGCCTGGGCGTTGGCAGGGGCGGGAATGGCTTTCCGGGTTCACCGGCTCGGCGGGCACGCTCGTCGTCACCGCAGACTTCGCGGGCGTCTGGACGGACAGCCGCTATTGGGAGCAGGCCAACGCGCAACTGGCCGGCACCGGCGTTCAGCTCATGAAAATGACGGGCGGTCAGCAAACCGCGCCGCATTTCGAATGGCTCGCGCAGAATGTCGCGCCCGGCGGCGCGGTCGGTGTGGACGGCGCCGTGCTCGGCGTGGCGGCAGCGCGGGCCCTGACCCAGGCGCTCACGGCGCGCGGAGTGAAGCTGCGCACCGACGTCGATCTGTTCGACGCGATCTGGCCGCAGCGTCCGTCGCTGCCGGCTGCAGCGGTGTTCGAGCACGCGGCGCCGCATGCAAGCGTCGCGCGTTCGGAAAAGCTTGCGCAGGTCCGCCGGGCAATGGCGGAGAAGGGCGCGCAATGGCACTTCATTTCCACGCTCGACGACCTCGCGTGGCTGCTGAATCTGCGCGGCGCCGACGTCAGCTATAACCCGGTCTTCGTGGCCCACGCTCTGATCGGCGAAAACCGAGCGTCGCTTTTCATTGCCGACGGCAAGGTGCCGCAGGCGCTCGCCGAGGCACTTGCACGCGACGGCGTCAGCGTCGAGCCGTATGCGAAAGCCGCCGAGGCACTCGCTGCGCTGCCCGGCGGCAGCACGCTGCTAATCGATCCGCGCCGCATTACATATGGCTCGCTGCAATCGGTGCCGTCGACGGTAAAAGTAGTCGAGGCAGTCAACCCGTCCACGTTCTTCAAGTCGCGCAAGACCGAGGCAGAGGCCAGGCACGTGCGCGAAACCATGGAGCAGGACGGCGCCGCGCTCGCGGAATTCTTCGCGTGGTTCGAAGGCGCACTGGGCCGTGAGACGATCACCGAGCTCACTATCGACGAACGTCTGACCGCGGCGCGCGCGCGTCGTCCCGGCTTCGTGTCGCTTAGCTTTGCGACCATTGCCGGCTTCAACGGGAACGGTGCGATGCCACACTATCGCGCCACCAACGAGTCGCATGCGGTGATCGAAGGCAACGGCCTGTTGCTGATCGACTCCGGCGCGCAGTATCTGAGCGGCACGACCGACATCACGCGGGTCGTGCCGATCGGCACCGTCAGCGACGCACAGCGGCGCGATTTCACGATCGTGCTCAAAGGCACCATGGCGTTGTCGCGCGCCAGGTTTCCGCGCGGCATCCGTTCGCCGATGCTCGACGCAATCGCTCGCGCGCCGATCTGGGAAGCGGGCGCCGATTACGGTCACGGCACCGGTCATGGCGTCGGCTATTTCCTGAACGTGCACGAAGGCCCGCAGGTGATCTCGCACTACGCGCCTGCCGAATCGTGGACGGCGATGGAAGAAGGCATGATCACCTCGGTCGAACCGGGCATTTATCGGCCGGGCAAGTGGGGTGTGCGCATCGAGAACCTCGTGCTGAACGTGCCCGCCGGCCAGACGGAATTCGGCGACTTCCTCAAGTTCGAGACGCTGACGCTTTGCCCGATCGACACGCGTTGTCTCGACCTGTCGCTGTTGCGCGACGACGAGCGCGCGTGGCTGAACGACTATCACGAGACGGTGCGCGCGCGTCTGTCGCCGCATGTTTCCGGTGACGCGAAGGCGTGGCTCGAGCTGCGCACGCAGCCGGTGTAAGGGCCGCAACCGCAACCGCAACCGCAACCGCATAGCTACGGAGAGCGCATGGCCATCAAGGCAGTCGTGTTCGATTTCGGCGGCGTGCTGATCGACTGGAGTCCCGAATATCTTTACCGGCAACTGATTCCGGACGAAGCCGAGCGACGCTGGTTCCTGACACACGTCTGCTCGATGGATTGGGTGATTCGTCAGGACGGCGGCCAGCCGATCGTCGAGGCGACGGAAGAACTCGTCGCCCGGTTTCCCGATCACGAAGCGCTGATCCGCGCGTTCTATGAGCGCTGGCACGAGATGGTGGCCGGCGTGCTGGAAGACGGCGTGGCGATCATGGAAAAGCTCGAAGCCGCGGCGGTCCCGCTTTTCGGTCTGACGAACTGGTCGGCTGAGACCTTTCCGTATGCGTGGGAGCACTACCCGGTGCTGCGGCGCTTTCGAGACATTGTCGTCTCCGGTCGCGTGGGGCTGGTGAAACCCGATCCGGCGATTTTTGCGGCAATGCGCGAGCGGATCGACGCGCAACTGCCTGGCGTCGAGCCGGGCGAATTAGTGTTTATCGACGACAACCCGAAGAACGCCGCAGCCGCCACCGCACTCGGCTGGCATAGCGTGCATCACACGAACGCCCCCCAAACAGAAGCGAAACTGCGCGAACTGGGTTTGCCGGTCTGACGAGGTAGGTGCCGCTCGCGCTCCAGGCAGTACGCGGTTTGCGTTAGCGGTTTTGCCGCCGCGAGTCGCGCGGGCGTCGGTCTCGGTCTCAGCTTCGGCCCTCACCAGTACCGCGCTTCTTCTTGCGCGAAGTCTACTGCCCGAGCAAATTCTTCAAAGCGTTACCCAATCCCTTCACGGTTTCTCCCGCGCCTTTCGCCACGCCTTCCACACTGACGCCCAGCGCTTTCGCGAAGCCTGCGGCGATGCGAGTCGTCAAGCCTTCCTGTACTGAGAATTTCGGATCGCGTAAGTTGCCGTCCAGCACGAAGTGCAGCGTGATGTCGCCGTTGCGGGCCTTCAGTGCGGCGACCGCGGCTTTCGTCGGAATGGACATGAACGTATCGAGCGGACTGCCGGTGTCCGCGAGTTGCAGCTGGTGTACCGTGATCGTGCCCGGCGCATGCAGCTGATAGTTGCGCACCGACGACTCGATGCTCAGATCAACCGTGCCGCCCGTCACTCGCGCCTCGGCCCCGGCTTTCTTCACGAGATAAGGATCGAGCATCACGACGTCGACGCCGCGCAGTGTGCTTGTCGTTTGCGAATCCTTGCTGGCGATCTTGATCCATCCGCCAAATGTGACCGTGCCCGTGTGCGACGGCCCTTTGATCGAGCCGCGGACATTAACGTTGGTCGGCTCGGTGAGGGCCGGCAGATGAACGTTGTCGACCGTCGCATTTGCGTTGCTCACCGTCACCTTGTAGGCGGGCGGACCGACGGTCATGTCGTAGAAATGGAAGCGACCCTGCTCCAGGCTGATGTGATCGACCTGTTTTTCGCGCGGCGTGGAGTGCGCGGCGGCACCGCTCGCCTCGTCGTTGGCGTTGCTGACCGACTGTCGCAAATTTGGCAGCAGGCGGATCGTGCCGGTTTGGGTGCGCAGCACCGCAATATCGAAACCGCGTACGACGACACTGCGAACATGCATGCGCCGCGCAAGCAGGTCGCGGATGTCCGGCGTGAGAATGATTTCGTCGGCTCTCAATGGATCGCCGGCCGGCCAGCCCGGCGGCGCCTTCAACCGTACGTTGGTGAGATGGACCGAGGTCAGGCCGACGTCGATGCTTTGCGCGCTGCCCAGCGGACCGAGCGCCGTTACCACGCGCTCTTTCACTTCATGCTGCGCGTATTGCAGCCCGCCGAGCGCAATGACGACGAGCACGACGAGCACGCTGCCCACGGCAACGATCCAGCGTTGGCCCTTCGACATTGCCATGCTTGCCTCCTCGTCGCCGTGTGCGCGGCGTGGCTGTCACGGATGCGCGCGTCGTGACGCGTTGCGCGAAACGACACGTAGCACGCCCAGGGAAGCAATGGCTGTGCCCCGTCGCCAGGCCGCCGACGTGTGGCGTTTGTGGCTGCTATAGAGCCGATATTTGCTGCCAAGCGAATCGGGGTGCTGCCGACGCGGGCCGCGTGAAGCAGCCCACCTGAAGCAACCCGCCCGTCTCCCGACGAGCAGGCGCAGCTGCTTTTTACGCGGCAAGCCTTAGCGCGTAATCGGCTTGTAACGCAGACGCTTCGGACGAGCGGCTTCTTCGCCAAGGCGCGCACGCTTGTCCGCTTCGTACTCCTGGTAATTGCCGTCGAAGAACGTGACTTGCGAATCGCCTTCGAACGCGAGAATGTGCGTGGCGATGCGGTCGAGGAACCAGCGATCGTGCGAGATCACCATCACTGAGCCGGCGAACTCCAGCAATGCGTCTTCAAGCGCGCGCAGCGTTTCCACGTCGAGGTCGTTCGACGGTTCGTCAAGCAGAAGCACGTTGCCGCCCGCGATCAGCGTCTTCGCGAGATGCAAACGGCCGCGCTCGCCGCCCGACAGATTGCCGACGATCTTCTGCTGATCGCCGCCCTTGAAGTTGAAGCGGCCGATGTACGCACGCGACGGCGTTTCGTACTTGCCGACCGTCAGCACATCCGCACCGCCGGAGATTTCTTCGAACACTGTCTTCGAAGGGTCCAGCGCGTCGCGGCTTTGGTCGACGTAAGCGAGATTCACGGTCGGGCCCTTCACGATCTCGCCCGAATCGGGTTCTTCGCGGCCGGTCAGCATGCGGAACAGCGTGGACTTACCGGCGCCGTTCGGACCGATGATGCCCACGATCGCGCCAGCCGGAATCTTGAAGCTGACGTCATCGAGCAGCAAACGGTCGCCATACGACTTGGTGACGTTCTTGAATTCGATCACTTCATTGCCGAGGCGGTCGCCGACCGGAATGAAGATCTCCTGCGTTTCGTTACGCTTCTGGTAGTCCTGGCTGTTCAGTTCCTCGAAGCGAGCGATACGCGCCTTCGACTTCGCCTGACGGCCCTTCGGGTTCTGGCGCACCCACTCCAGTTCCTTCTTGATCGCTTTCTGACGTGCCGATTCCGACGACTCTTCCTGCTTCAGGCGTTCTTCTTTCTGATCGAGCCAACTGCTGTAGTTGCCCTTCCACGGAATGCCGTGGCCGCGGTCGAGTTCGAGAATCCACTCGGCCGCGTTGTCCAGGAAGTAGCGATCGTGTGTGACCGCGACGACGGTGCCGGGAAAGCGCGTGAGGAACTGTTCGAGCCAGTCGACCGATTCGGCGTCGAGGTGGTTGGTCGGCTCATCCAGCAGCAGCATGTCCGGCTTTTCGAGCAGCAGCTTGCACAGTGCGACACGGCGCTTTTCACCGCCCGACAGATGTTCGATCTTCGCGTCCCACGCCGGCAGGCGCAGCGCGTCGGCGGCGATTTCGATCTGCTGTTCGGCGCTGCCGCCGTCGGTTGTCGCGAGAATCGCTTCGTACTTTGCCTGCTCGGCGGCGAGCGCGTCGAAGTCGGCGTCGGGCTCCGCGTAGGCCGCGTAGATTTCGTCGAGTTTCTTCTGCGCGTTGAACACGTCGCCCAGACCTTCCTCAACGGTTTCGCGCACCGTCTTGTTCGGGTCGAGCTGAGGTTCCTGCGGCAGATAGCCGATGTTCAGGTTCGGCATCGGCGTGGCTTCGCCTTCGATGTCCTTGTCCACACCGGCCATGATGCGGATCAGCGTCGACTTGCCCGAGCCGTTCAGGCCGAGCAGGCCGATCTTCGCGCCGGGAAAAAAGGACAGCGAGATGTCTTTCAGGATTTGACGCTTGGGCGGCACGATCTTGCCGACCCGATTCATGGTGAAGACGTATTGGGCCATTTGCTTGCGAGACGTTGGCGACGCCGGCCGCGAGGGGGCGGGCAGTCGTGGGTGGATAGGTAACCGGTGCCACGGCGGTGTTACGGCGATGTCATGACCAGGCGGAGTGCCCGGCGCCGGCCGGCGCGGTGTCGAGCGCGGTGTCCAAGCGCAGTGTCCTGCTCACCGACGGCCGCGCGCGGGCCGTGTGCAGATGGCATTGTACTTCGGCATGAGCGCGCGGCGGCAGCGGGGCTCGCGCGGTTGCGAATTCCTGCCGGGCTCTGCGCGATTCACAGCCAGCTGGCTACACCGCCGTGTCGCGAGCACGTGCCGCTGTGATGCCGGCTGAAACTGTAGCTGCCGTCGCGGCAGCGCGCCGTCGCGCCTTCAGGCGCCTTGCCCGACAGCGACCGGGCCGGCGCATGGACCGTGTTGCCGTCGCGATTGGTGTAGGTGTTGTGATTGCTGAGATCGGCTTCGTTGGGCGTCGTACCCGGCGCCATATACGCGAATGCCGGCGACATGCCGACCAGCAGCGCGGCCAGAACAGCGACGCTGCAGCGAGCGGTTTTCAAGCCAATGTGTTGCATGATTTTTATGGATTGTTGTTATGGCCGCGCGTGTCAGTTGACCCGCCGCCCGCTTGCCGGATCGAAGAAATGCAGATGCGGGGCGGGCAGCGCGACCTGCAGCGCTTCGCCGGCCGCCGGCCGGTGCGCGTGCGGCAATCGCACCGTCACGTCGTGCTTGCCCCAGCGTCCGTGCGCGAGATTGTCCGCGCCGAGCAACTCGCATGAATCGACGGTGAGCGTTGCATGCGGCGCACCGGCCTGGCCCGGGCTCATGTGCTCGGGACGAATGCCGAGCGTCCACTCGCGTCCTTTGGCGACTTCGCGGCCAATCGACGCGACGCCGGCCAGCGGCAGTTGCGGACCGTTGCCCGCCACGTCGAAAGTGGAACCGTCGTCGGACACGCGGCCTTCCAGCAGATTCATGCCGGGCGAACCGATGAAGCCGGCGACGAACACCGTTGCGGGTCGCTCGTAGACTTCGGTTGGCGCGCCGATCTGCTCGGCGTGACCCTTGTTCATCACGATCACACGCTGTGCCAGCGTCATTGCTTCGATCTGATCGTGCGTCACGTACAGACTCGTGGTCGCGAGCCGCGCGTGCAGACGCTGGATTTCGAGCCGCATTTGCACGCGCAGACGCGCATCGAGATTGGATAGCGGTTCGTCGAACAGAAACACGGCGGGTTCGCGCACGATGGCGCGGCCCATCGCCACACGCTGACGCTGTCCGCCCGACAGCTCGCGCGGCTTGCGTTGCAGCAGCGGCTCGAGTTCGAGAATCTGCGCGGCGGCGTTCACGCGCTGCGCGATCTGCGCCCGGTCGACGCCCGCAATCTTCAACGCGTAGCCCATGTTCTCCGCCACGCTCATATGCGGATAGAGCGCGTAGTTCTGAAACACCATCGCGATGTTGCGGTCTTTCGGCTCCAGCTCGTTGACCACTTTGCCGGCGATCGAGATGCTCCCTTCGGAGATCCGCTCGAGCCCCGCGACCATCCGCAGCAATGTGGATTTGCCGCAACCCGACGGCCCGACCATCACGACGAACTCGCCGTCGTTCACGTCGACGTCGATGCCGTGCAACACGAACTGTTTGCCGTCGTAGGTTTTTTTAACGCCTTGCAGTGTCAGTGCAGCCATGCGGTTTTAGCCCTTCGTTTGCGTGTCGTTTATCTGTTGCCTGTGCGGCGTCAGTGCATTGATGCGTTGATGCGCTGGCGCGGCGAGATCATTTTTCCGCATCCACGAGTCCGCGTACGAACCAGCGTTGCATGGTCAGCACGACGGCGAGCGGCGGCAGCATGGCAAGCAGCGTCGCCGTCATCACCAGATGCCATTCCGTCGCGGTGTCACCCGACGCGATCATGCTCTTGATGCCGACCACGGCGGTCGTCAGCGACTGTTGGCTCGTAATCAGAATCGGCCACAAATATTGATTCCAGCCGTAAATGAAAGTGATCACGAAAAGCGCCGCCATGTTGGTTTTGGACAGCGGCAGCACGACGTCCCAGAAGAAGCGCATGGCGCCCGCGCCGTCGATGCGCGCGGCTTCCATCAACTCATCGGGCAAGGTCATGAAGAACTGGCGGAATAAAAACGTTGCAGTGGCCGAGGCGATCAGCGGCAACGTCAAACCGCTATACGTATTGCTGAGGTGCATCGACGAGACGACTTGCACGGTCGGAAAAATGCGTACTTCGACCGGCAGCATCAACGTGATGAAGATCAGCCAGAACGACAGATTGCGAAACGGAAAGCGGAAAAACACGATCGCGAAAGCGGAGATCATCGACACGGCGATCTTGCCGATAGCAATGGCAAGCGCCATGACGAGGCTGTTGAACAGCATGCGGCCGAACGGCGCCGCCGCGTTCCCGCTGCCGTGCGCCCAGACCGTCGCGACGTTTTCGAAGAGATGCGAACTCGGCACGAGCGAGAGCGGCACGGTGAACACTTCGTGCTCGCTCATGGTCGCCGCGCAGAACGCGACGTACACCGGAAACACCACCAACGCGACGCCGAGTATCAGCACCGCGTGACAGAAGAGGTCGAAACCGCGGCGGTTTTCGATCATGAGTATTGAACCCTGCGTTCGATGAAGCGGAATTGCACGACCGTCAACGCGACGACGATCACCATCAGGATCACCGACTGCGCGCCGGAACTGCCGATGTCGAGTCCCTGGAAGCCTTCCGCGAAAATTTTGTAGATGAGCGTGCGGGTCGACTGAGCGGGACCGCCGCCGGTCGCGGCGTCGATCACGGGGAACGTGTCGAAGAATGCGTAGGTGATGTTGATGACCAGCAGGAAGAAGCTGGTCGGCGACAACAGCGGCAGCGCGATGCCGAAGAAGCGCCGCACGGGACCGGCGCCGTCGATGGCCGCGGCTTCGATCAACGAGCGCGGAATTGCCTGCAAGCCCGCATAGAAGAAGAGGAAGTTATAGCTGACCTGCTTCCAGACCGATGCGAGCACGACGAGAAACATCGCCTGTCCCGCATTGAGCGCGTGATTCCACACGATGCCGTACTTTGCGAGCGCGAATGTGACAAGGCCGATACTCGGGTTGAACAGAAACGACCACAACACGGCTGCGATTGCCGGCGCGACCGCATACGGCCAGATCAGCAGCGTCTGATAAGCCTTCGCGCCGCGCGTGACGCGGTCGGCGCAGACGGCCAGCAGCAGTGAAATGACGAGGCCGGACACGGTGACGAGCGCACAGAAAATCAGCGTCGTATTGAACGATGACAGGTAGAGCGGATCGGCGAAAAGTTGCCGGAAGTTGGCGAGCCCGACAAATTCGCTCGACGTGCCGAACGCGTCCTGGCTTTGCGTGGATTGCCACAGCGCTTCGCCTGCGGGCCACAGGAAGAACAGCGCCGTGATCGCCAGTTGCGGCGCGACGAGCAGGTAGGGCAGCAGACTGGTGCCGAAGCGGGAGCGCTTTTCCATCGGAGATTCCCAAGGTGTGCTGCAAGCGGGTTTCGACGCGACTGCGCCGAAACCCTGCCGACTGGCTTTATGCTTTTTTTGCGCCGGGTCGCGGTTGTTCGCCCTTATTGCCGCATGGGCTGCATGGGCTGCCCTGGCCGCTACTGCGCTTAACTGCCGGCTTTTTCGAAGCGCCGCAGCAACTCGTCGCCACGCGAAACCGCTGAGTCGAGCGCCTGTTGCGGCGTTTTCTTCTCAGCCCACACCTGTTCGAGTTCTTCGTCGATGATCGTGCGGATCTGCGGCATGTTGCCCAGACGCAAGCCCTTCGTGTACGGCAGCGGCGGCTTGTTGAGCATCTGCTTGATGGCGGTGTCGCTGCCCGGGTTCTTCTCGTAGAAGCCTTGTTGCTGCGTCAACTGATAAGCGGCGGTCGTGACCGGCAGATAGCCCGTGTCCTGATGCCACTTTGCGGCGACCGGCGGCGACGACAGATACGACAGGAATTTCGCCACACCCTTGTAGACAGCCGGGTCCTTGCCCGCCAACACCCACAAGCTCGCACCGCCGATAATCGCGTTCTGCGGCGCGCCCTTCACGTTCGCGTCGTAAGGCATCATGCCGGTGCCGAAGTTGAACTTCGCGTACTTCTTGATCGTGGCAAGCGAGCCCGACGAGTTGGTGATGATCCCGCAATCGCCGCTGTAGAACTTCGAGACCGGTTCGTCCTTGCGGCCGACGTAGGTGAACGTGCCTTCCTTTTGCATGTTCTGCAGGAACTGGATGTGCTCGACCTGCAACGGCTTGTTGAATTCGAGTTGCGCGTCGGCGCCGTCAAAACCATTGTTCTTCGACGCAAACGGCGCGCCATGCCACGCGCTGTAATTCTCCAACTGGATCCAGCTTTGCCACCCCGACGAATAGCCGCACGCCATGCCAGAGGCTTTGAGCTTCTGCGCGTCGACCTGCAATTCGGCCCATGTCTTCGGCGGCTGGTTCGGATCGAGGCCGGCTTTCTTGAACGCGTCCTTGTTGTAGTAGAGAACCGGCGTCGAGCTGTTGAACGGCATCGAGAGCAACTGGCCGCTTTTGGCGTCGCTGTAATAGCTGGCGATGGTCGGCACGAACGCTTTTCCGTCGAGCGGCACGCCGGCTTGCTTGAACACTTCCGATACGGGAATGACAGCCTTCTTCGCCTGCATCATGGTCGCCGTGCCGACTTCGTAGACTTGCAGCACGGCCGGCGCGTTGCCGCTCCGGTATGCGGCGATGCCGGCGGCAAGCGTCTGGTCGTAGGTGCCCTTGAATACCGGCACGATCTTGTAATCCGATTGCGACGCATTGAATGCGTTGGCGATGTCGTTCAGACGTTCGCCCAGTGCGGCTTCCATTGCGTGCCAGAACTGGATTTCCGTGGCGGCTTGGGCCGTCTGGCTGGTGCCCATAATGCCCGCGCTCAGCACGGCGGCAACGGAAAGCGAACGGAACAGCGGCTTCAAACTCATCGATTAGTCTCCTGTGTCGATGGGAGTTGGCGCTTTAGCGCTTACTCCCGTCCCATGCAAAGCAGTCGATGGGAGTTGGCGCTTTAGCGCTTACTCCCGTCCCATGCAAAGCAGTCGATGGGAGTTGGCGCTTTAGCGCCTACTCCCATCCCATGCAAAGCGGTCGATGGGAGTTGGCGCTTTAGCGCCTACTCCCGTCCCATGCAAAGCGGTCGATGGGAGTTGGCGCTTTGGCGCTTACTCCCATCCATGAACGATGGTACGGAAGGGGCGCAATTGCGAATCGCGCGATTCTATTTGTGTTCGATGACAGTCCGACGTCGCTTTTACTGTGGCGCCGGATGCCGCAATTTAACATCGCATGTCATGAAATTGAAACATTTGCGGATGAATCCGACACTCGACGGCTTGAGGTGAGCCCGAGGCGATAGCTGGACCCGCAAGCGAATGCAAGCGCGCTCAGGACGGACGGCAGAGCGTTGGCAGACACTCCCACAGCCCGCAAAAAGCACAAAGCCCGCGCGAAGCGGGCTTTGTGACATACATACCAGGCGGGAGCCGCGCGCGGCGGCCGGGCCAGCTATCGGTTGCCAGACGCTCGCGGGCGAGCGCTGGACTTTACACGTTGAACAGGAAATTCATCACGTCGCCGTCGTGCACGACATATTCCTTGCCTTCGGCGCGCATCTTGCCGGCTTCTTTCGCGCCTTGCTCGCCCTTATAGGCGATGTAGTCGTTAAAAGAAATGGTCTGCGCGCGAATGAAGCCGCGCTCGAAGTCCGTGTGGATCGCGCCCGCAGCTTGCGGCGCCGTGTCGCCGACATGAATGGTCCATGCGCGCACTTCCTTCACGCCAGCCGTGAAGTAGGTTTGCAGGCCGAGCAGCTTGAAGCCGGCGCGAATCACGCGGTTCAGGCCCGGCTCTTCCATGCCCATGTCGGCGAGGAACACTTCCATATCCGCTTCTTCGAGGTCGGCGATTTCTGCTTCGATTGCCGCGCAGACGGCGACCACCGGTGCGTTTTCCGACGCTGCGAACTTCGCAACCGCGTCCAGATGCGGATTATTCGTGAAGCCGTCTTCCTTCACATTCGCGACGTACATGGTCGGCTTCGCCGTGATCAGGCAGAACGGCTTGAGCGTTGCCTTTTCTTCGTCCGACAGATCGAGCGCGCGGACCGGCTTGGCCTGATCCAGTTGAGCGCGCACCTTTTCGAGCACGGCGGCGTTCTTGATGGCTTCCTTGTCGTTGCCCGACTTGGCGGCCTTCGAATAACGCGCGAGCGCCTTTTCGACCGTTGCGAGGTCGGCGAGCGCCAATTCGGTGTTGATGACTTCGATATCCGACAGCGGATCGATCTTGTTGGCGACGTGAATCACGTTCTCGTCTTCGAAGCAGCGGACAACGTGCGTGATCGCATCGGTTTCGCGGATGTTCGCGAGAAACTGGTTGCCGAGGCCTTCGCCCTTGCTCGCGCCCGCCACCAGACCGGCGATGTCCACGAATTCGACGACCGCAGGCAGAATGCGCTCGGGCTTGACGATTTCGGCAAGCGCCTTCAGGCGCGCGTCCGGCACTTCGACAATGCCGACGTTCGGCTCGATCGTGCAGAACGGATAGTTCTCGGCAGCGATGCCCGCCTTGGTCAGCGCGTTGAACAGAGTGGACTTGCCGACGTTAGGCAAGCCGACGATGCCGCATTTGAGGCTCATGGAAATCCTTCAGTGATTCAGTAAATTGCGTGATGCGCTCGACGCTGTGTGCAGGATTCGGGAAGCCTTCGCGTTTGGCGGCAAAGGGAAACGCAGCGGAGCGGGACGCGACACCAGAGCGGGCGTTGCCTCGACGATTCTGGGCGAGTTTTGTCACGGAAAACGTAATTGTAACCCGTTCCAATCGGCTTCTTGACGTGGCTTCAGAAAGCTGCGCGCCCGGTCCGTCCCCCGCAACCCCGCAGCTATAATGCGCGGATGAACGCACACCATCAGACTTTCGATGCCGCCGTGATCGGCGGCGGGTTGGTCGGCAAGACCGCGGCGCTTGCGCTCACGCAAGGCGGACTGCGCGTTGCGCTGCTCGCGCAGCCCTGCGCGTCGCTGCCCGCCGGCGCTTCGTTCGACTCGCGGGTGTATGCGTTGTCGTCGAGTTCTCAGGCGTTGCTCGAACGCTTGCGCGTCTGGCAGGCACTCGACCTGGCGCGGCTCGGTCCCGTCTACGACATGCGCGTCTTCGGCGACGCCCACGCCGAGTTGCATTTCTCCGCGTTTCAGGCTTCGGTGCCGCAACTGGCGTGGATCGTCGAGTCGTCGGTGATCGAGCGCGCGCTCGATGCGGCGCTGCGCTTCCAGCCGAACCTCACGTGGATCGACAGCCGCGCCCAGGCGCTCGATTTCACCGCCGACAGCGCGAGCGTCGGTCTCGCGAACGGCAGCGTGCTCGCGGCGGATCTGCTGGTCGGCGCGGACGGCGCGCATTCGTGGGTGCGCGCTCAGATCGGCTCGAAGATGAACCGGCGCGACTACCGGCAGACCGGCGTCGTCGCGAACTTCAAGGCCGAGAAACCGCACGGCGAGACCGCTTATCAATGGTTCAAAGACGGCGAAATCATCGCGCTGCTGCCGATGCCTGACGGTCACGTGTCGCTCGTGTGGTCGGCGCGCACGGAGCACGCCGAGCGACTGATCGCGCTCGATCCGGCCCAGCTCGCAGCAGAAGTGGAGCGCGTCACGGGGCGCCAGCTTGGCGGCCTCGACTGCGTGACGCCGGCACAAGGCTTTCCGCTCGCGCTGCAAACCGTGGACCGCCTGGTGGCGCCGCGCGTCGCGCTGGTCGGCGACGCCGCGCATCTGATCCACCCGCTCGCGGGGCAGGGCATGAACCTCGGTTTGCGCGACGTTGCCGCGCTTGCCGATACCGTCGCGGCCAAGGAGTCGTTTCGCGATCTCGGCGACATGGTGCTGCTGCGGCGCTACGAACGCGCGCGCCGCGAAGACATTCGTGCACTGATGATCGCCACCGACGGCCTGCAGAAACTTTTCTCCGTGCCCGGCCCGTTGGCCAAAATCGTGCGCAATAGCGGCATGGCCTTCGTCGGCGCACAGCCGTTCATCAAGCGCTGGCTCGTGTCGGCCGCGCTCGGCTGAAAGGCGGACTGCAACCCCGCTTCAACCCGGCTTCAACTCGGCGCGGCATGCCGCGTCGGTGAGACAGGTATCATGAACGCACAGATGCCGCTGCCTCCCCAAGCAAAGGAAGGGCAACGGCATGAACGCCCAACGCGCGCAACGCGCGATTGAACCAGGAATTCAGCATGAAAAAAACCTTCCGCATGGCGGCCGCCATGCTCGCGATTGCCGCTGTCACCATCGGCTGCTCCGCGCAAGCCGATCAGGCCACCGACAAACTCAAGGCCACACTGCAAACGCGTCTCGCGGACGTGACGATCAAGAGCGTGACCAAGTCGCCGATTGCCGGCCTGTATGAAGTGAACCTCGGCAGCCAGATTGTCTACAGCGACGCCAGCGGCGACTACGTGCTGCTCGGCGATATGGTCGACACGAAGACGCGCAAGAATCTGACCGAAGCGCGCCTGTCGGAAACCAACCGCATCGACTTCGCGAGTCTGCCGTTCGCCAACGCGGTGAAGGTGGTGAAGGGCAACGGCTCGCGCAAGATCGCGGTGTTCTCCGACCCGAACTGCCCGTATTGCAAGCAGCTCGAAACCACGCTGAAGTCGATCGACAACGTGACGGTTTACACGTTCCTGTACCCGGTTTTGTCGCCGGATTCGACCGCCAAGTCGAAGTCGATCTGGTGCTCGACCGATCGCGCGAAGGCGTGGGAGTCGTGGATGCAGGACCATCAGGCGCCCACGGCCGCCGGCACTTGCGACACTGCCGCGATCGACAAAAATCTCGCGCTCGGGCATGCGATGAACGTGGAAGGCACGCCTACCGTATTCCTCGCCGACGGCCGCCGCCTGCCGGGCGCGGTGCCGGCCGACCGGCTCGACAAGGAAATGGCAGCGGTGCACTGACACACGCGGCACATATCAACAGAAGGAGGCGCACATGGCGCCTCCTTTCGCATCAAGCCCTCAACATTCCGCCAAAACCATCCAATCGCCGCCGATGAAGCCGATCCGCTACACCATCGTTCCCAAGCAACCCGCCGCCCATCTGTTCGAAGTCACCGTAACCGTCGCCGATCCCGATCCGGCCGGCCAGCGTTTCATGCTGCCGGTATGGATTCCGGGCAGCTACATGGTGCGTGAGTTCGGGCGCAACATCGTCACGCTGCGCGCCTTCAACGATGCGGGCCGCAAGGTGCGTGTCGAGAAAACCGACAAGCACACGTGGCAGGCCGCCCCGGTGAAGGGCGCGCTGACGCTGCGCTACGAGGTCTATGCCTGGGATCTGTCGGTGCGCGCGGCGCACCTGGACGACACCACGGGTTTTTTCAACGGCACGAGCGTGTTTCTGTCACCGCTCGGTCACGAGGAGGCGCAGTGCGTGGTCGATATCCAGAAACCGGAGGGCGCGGCGTATCGCAACTGGCGCGTCGCGACGGCGCTGCCAGAAGCGCGCGGCACGAAGCGTTACGGCTTCGGGGAATATCGCGCGCAGAACTACGATGAGCTGATCGATCATCCGGTCACGCTCGGCAAATTCGAATTGGCGACGTTCAACGCGCACGGTGTGCCGCACGATGTTGTGATTGCGGGGCGCGTGATCGGGCTGGACATGGCGCGGCTCAGCGCCGACTTGAAGCGCATTTGCGAAGCGCAAATCGCGCTCTTCGAGCCGAAGTCGAAGAAAGCGCCTGTGGATCGCTATGTGTTCATGACGCAAGCCGTCACCGACGGTTATGGCGGGCTCGAACACCGCGCGTCGACGGCGCTGATCTGCAATCGCGGCGATCTGCCCGTACAAGGCCGCGACGCGCTCACGGAAGGCTATCGGACGTACCTCGGTCTGTGCAGCCACGAATACTTTCACACGTGGAACGTGAAGCGGATCAAGCCCGCGGTCTTTGCGCCGTATGACCTTTCCGTCGAGAACTATACGTCGCTGCTGTGGCTGTTCGAAGGCTTCACCTCTTACTACGACGACCTGATTCTCGTGCGCAGCGGCCTGATTTCAGTCGACGATTATCTCGGCATGCTCGGCAAGGTGATCGGCGGCGTGCAGCGCGGCAGCGGGCGTCTGAAGCAGAGCGTCGCGGAAAGCTCGTTCGACGCGTGGGTCAAATACTACCGGCAGGACGAGAACGCGCCGAATGCAATCGTCAGCTATTACACGAAGGGCTCGCTCGTTGCGCTCGCGTTCGATCTGACGATCCGCGCGCAGACCAACAATAGGAAGTCGCTCGACGACGTGATGCGTCTGCTCTGGCAGCGCTTCGGCCGCGATTTTTACCGCGGCAAGCCGGTGGGCGTCGACGAAAGCGAGGTCGAAGCGCTGTTTGCCGAAGCGACCGGCGTGCACCTGGGCGAGCTGTTTGCGCAAGCGGTGCATGGCACGCGAGACTTGCCGCTCGAAACACTGCTCGAACCGTTCGGCGTCACGCTCGCGCCGGAAGCCGACAAGAGCGGCAAACCGTCGCTCGGCGCGCGGGTGCGCGGCGGCGCCGAATGTACGCTGACGGCCGTGCATGAAGGTAGCGCCGCGCAGAAAGCGGGGCTCTCCGCCGGCGACGTGCTGATCGCGCTCGACGGCCTGCGCGTGACGGGCTCGAATCTCGACACATTACTAGGACGTTATCAGGCGGGAGCCAAAGTGGAAGTTCACGCATTTCGCCGCGATGAGCTGCGCACCGCGCAGCTCAAGCTGGAGGGGCCAGAAGTGTCGCGCTACAAACTCACCGTCAGCGACCAGCGATCCGCCCCGCGTAAGGCGCGCGAGCGCTGGCTGACAAGCGGATCGTAATCCGCACCGACGTCAATTGACGTCGCCGGGCGGCGGATTGTTCTACCACTGCAACAATCCGTCGCTGCCGGATGGCTTTTTCCCGGATCGGTAAAAAAACACAATGGCTCCACTCGCGCAACACAGCGCGCCCCCCACTGGAGTCAACCATGACCACGATCCTGCAAATCAACTCGGCAGCCCGCTCGCAAGGCGCGAACTCGACGCTGCTTCTCAACGAGCTGACCGAAAAGCTGCAACAGTCGAATCCGGGCGCGCAAGTCGTCGTCCGTAACCTGCAAGCCGAACCGCTGCCGCACCTGGACGACGCCATCCTGGGCGCGTTCTTCACGCCGGCTGACCAGCGTACCGCCGAGCAAGCCGCGATCGCCGCGCGCAGCGAAGCGCTGATCGCCGAACTGCAAGCCGCCGACATCGTCGTGATCGGCGCGCCGATGTACAACTTCGGAATCTCGTCGCAACTGAAGACTTACTTCGACTTCATCGCCCGCGCCGGCATCACGTTCCGCTACACCGCTAACGGTCCCGAAGGTCTCGTGACGGGCAAGAAGGTCTACGTCGTATCCGCTCGCGGCGGCAAGTATGCGGGCACGCCGAACGACAGCCAGACGCCGTATCTGAAGAGCTTCCTTGGTTTCCTCGGCATGACGGATGTCAACTTCATCTACGCCGAAGGTTTGAATATGGGCCCGGACGCAGCGGGCGCGGCGCTGGCTGCGGCGCGCGAAGCGATCGCGGCTGCTTGAGATCGCAGTTGACGTTTGCTGCTTAGGCTCGCACGTTAAGCCGATCGCGCCGCTTCCCGTGGCGCGTATTCGCGCCGCTTGCCGCGCCAAAGGCTGGCTGCGTTAACGCATCGAGCGGACAAGCATCGCAAGCATTGAAAACTGAAACGCCACGGAGTTAGATTCCGTGGCGTTTTTGTTTTTTGCCCGCTGTTGCCCGCTGATTCTGCTCCGGTTTGCAGACAGGCATGCCGTTAAGCCAGCATTTGCGCTTCGTCGGGCAGGCGCCAGTCGATCGGTTTGCGGCCATGCTCGACGAGATACTCGTTAGCCTTCGCGAAATGTCCGCAGCCGAGAAAGCCGCGATGCGCCGACAGCGGCGAAGGATGAGGCGCTTCCAGCACGTAATGTGACTTGCCGCCGAGTAGCGCGCGCTTCGCCTGCGCATGTGCCCCCCACAGCATGAACACCAGACCGTCGTGACGCATCGCGAGTTCGTGAATCAGCGTGTCCGTGCATTTTTCCCAGCCGCGCTTCGCGTGGCTGGCGGCTGAGTCGCGCTCCACGGTCAGCACCGTGTTCAGCAGCAGCACGCCTTGCTTCGCCCACGTGTCGAGGCAACCGTGACGGGGCGGCTCGTGGCCGAGACTTGCGGCGATTTCCTTGAAGATGTTGCGCAGCGACGGCGGCGTGCGCACGTTCGGGGCGACTGAAAATGCGAGCCCGTGAGCTTGCGGCGTGCCGCGGTCTTCGCCGTGATACGGGTCCTGGCCGAGAATCACGACCTTCACTTCATCGGGGCTCGTAAGCCGCAGCGCGCGGAACACGTCGGCGGGATAAACAGTTTTGCCCGCCGCACGCTCACCGTCGACGAAACGGCAGAGCGGCGCGTACGCGTCGCTTTCAACGAAGGGCTTCAGGTGCGCTCGCCATTCGGCCGGCAGCGCGGCGAACTGCGCTTCTAGCGTGGGCGGCGTGTCGGGTGCTTGACGGGATTGCGGCTGTCTCTCGGCAGAGATAGAACCGGCCGGGGCCACGGCGTCGCCGAATAACGATGCCTGTGATGGCGCTGAGCGAGGGCGGGATGCAGTAGTCATGGCGCAGAAGTGTCGCAGCAAACGCGGTGTGACTCAAGCCGAGGCGGCGCGCACCGTAGGCTCTGAAAACGCGCGGCGATGACGCGACCCACGCTCAGCCCGCCCGCAGTTGATACCCGCGCTGTGCCTTGCTGATGTTCTCGGGCGCGAGGCCGGAGATCTGCTTGCCGAGTTCGCTCGAGAGCGCGTGCAGCGCGGCTTCGTCGCCGGACTTCAGTTCGAGTTCGATTTCCGAAATAGGCGCGCGGCGCAATTCGCCGTTCACTTTGGCCAGCACGTTGCCCTGGTCGATTGCGGCTTCGACTTCCGAGCCGTCGACGCTCACTTGCCACAGCGTGCGCGTGAAGTCCGTGCGAAACAGTTCGATCAATTGCGGCGCTGCTTCGCGCAACGCTTGCGCGGCGGTCGGCTCGTCGCATTCGCGCAGCAACGCGTCAATTTCGAGCGCCTCGCCCGCGACGGGCATTTCCCATTCGTGACGGCTATGCAAACCGTTTGCCGCACTGCCTACCGTCTTGAACGTTTGCAGCCAGCCGTCGGGTGTATGGCGCAGGCGGAGCGCACTTTTTGAAGCTGCCAATGTGAGTTGCGGTGTGTCGAAGTAGATATTCGACAGCTTGATCGCGCGGCCTTCGTTGCCGGTGCGCGCGACGAACCACTGCGCGGCCGCTTTCACTTGCGCGGCCGGCAGCAGCAACTTGATCTCGCGTTCCATGGCCATGTTGTGCTCCGCTATCTGGGCGCTAGATGCGCTGCGGCGTCTTCACGCCGCGCCTGGAAAGAACATGCGGGCAAGCTCCACGCCCGGCTCGTCCGCGCGCATGAATGCCTCGCCGACGAGGAACGTATTCACGTCCATCGCGCGCAGCCTTTCGACATCGGCGCGCGACAGAATGCCCGATTCGGTGACCACGATGCGGTCGTCGGGAATCGCTTCGAGCATGCCGATGGTGGTTTCAATCGACGTCTCAAAAGTGCGCAGATTGCGATTGTTGACGCCGATCAGCGGCGTTTTTAGCGTGAGCGCCTGCATCAGCTCGTCGCTGTCATGCACTTCGACGAGCACCGCGAGGCCAAGCGAATGCGCGAGCGCTTCGAGGTCCTGCATCTGGGAGGTTTCAAGCGCGGCGGCAATCAGCAGAATCGCGTCGGCGCCCATCGCGCGTGCTTCGACGATCTGATAAGGATCGACGATGAAGTCTTTGCGCAGCACCGGCAACTGGCACGCGGCGCGCGCCTGTTCCAGATACGCGACGCTGCCCTGGAAGAACTGCACGTCGGTCAATACGGACAGACAGGCCGCGCCGTGCGTTTCATACGAACGCGCGATTTGCGCAGGGACGAAGTTCTCGCGCAGGACGCCTTTGGACGGACTCGCTTTCTTCACCTCTGCGATCACCGCGGCGAGTCCGGCTGCATGCTTTGCACGCAAAGCGCCGACGAAATCGCGAATATCGCGCGAGGACGCTTCGAGGCGCAGCTCTTCGAGCGGCGCGCTTTGTTCGGCTGCGCGGACTTCTTCGCGTTTGACCGCGATGATACGGTCGAGGATGTCGCTCATAAGAATCTCGCTACGTTGGTTGCTACCTGATTAGTGCTTGAATTGCTGCGTGAAGCGGATCAGTTCGTCGACTTTTGCTCGAGCCTTGCCGCTGGCGATGGCTTCGCGTGCAAGCTCGATGCCGTTAGCAATCGACGACGCCACGTTCGCCGAATACAGCGCCGTGCCCGCGTTCAACGTGACGATCTCGCGCGCGACGCCCGGTTTGTTATCGAGCGCTTCGAGCAGCATCGCTTTCGATTCCGTGGCGTCCGCTACTTTCAGCGTTCGATTGGACACCATCTGCATGCCGAAGTCTTCCGGATGAATCTCGTACTCGCGGACTTCGCCGTCGCGTAACTCGCCGACTTGCGTGGCCGCCCCGAGCGACACTTCGTCCATGCCGTCCATACCGTACACCACGAGCACGTGCTTTGCGCCCAGGCGCTGCATCACGCGAACCTGAATGCCGACCAGGTCCGCATGGAACACGCCCATCAGTTGATTCGGCGCGCCGGCCGGATTCGTGAGCGGACCCAGAATGTTAAAGATGGTCCGCACGCCGAGTTCACGGCGCACCGGCGCGATGTTTTTCATCGCCGGATGATGATTCGGCGCGAACATGAAACCCATGCCGGTTTCGGCAATCGAAGCCGCCACTTGTTCCGGCTGCAGGTCGATATTCACGCCGAGCGCTTCGAGCACGTCCGCGCTGCCCGACTTGCTCGAGACGCCGCGATTGCCGTGCTTCGCGACTTTCGCGCCGGCTGCGGCGGACACGAACATTGTCGCCGTGGAGATGTTGAAGGTATGCGAACCGTCGCCGCCGGTGCCGACGATATCGACGAAGTTCGAGTTGTCCTGCACCTCCACGTGCCGGGCAAATTCACGCATCACCGTGGCGGCGGCGGTGATTTCGCCGATGGTCTCTTTTTTGACGCGCAAGCCTGTAATGATCGCGGCGGCCATGACCGGCGAAAGTTCGCCGCGCATGATGAGCCGCATCAGATGCAGCATTTCGTCGTGGAAAATCTCGCGGTGCTCGATGGTCCGTTGCAGCGCTTCTTGCGGCGTGATTGTCATGATGTCGTCTCGCTTCATCAGGCGGTGCGTTGGGCCGGCTTCGTTTTTGACTGCTTCACGAAGTTTTCGAGCAGCGCGTGGCCGTGTTCGGAAAGAATCGATTCCGGATGGAACTGCACGCCTTCGACGGCCAGTTCCTTGTGACGCACGCCCATGATTTCGCCGTCTTCGGTCCATGCCGACACCTCGAGACAGTCGGGCAGCGATTCACGTTCTATCGCAAGCGAGTGGTAGCGCGTCACGACGAAATGTTTCGGCAGATCCGCGAACACGCCTTTGCAATCGGTCTCGATCGTGCTGACCTTGCCGTGCATGATGGTTTGCGCGCGCACGACGCGGCCGCCGAACGCTTCGCCGATCGCCTGATGGCCGAGGCACACGCCGAGAATCGGCGTCTTGCCGGAGAACTCGCGCAGCACGTCGAGCGTGATGCCGGCGTGTTGCGGATTGCTCGGGCCGGGCGACAGGCAGATGCGCTCGGGGTTGAGTTTCGCGATTTCGTCGAGCGTGATTTCGTCGTTCCGATAGGTGCGCACGTCTTCGCCGAGTTCGCCGAAGTACTGCACCAGGTTGTAAGTGAACGAGTCGTAGTTGTCGATCATGAGCAGCATGGTGTGTCTCCGGTCAGAAGTCGCTATCGAGGCCGTCTTGGACCTGCTCGGCCGCGCGCAACACGGCGCGCGCCTTGTTCTCGGTCTCTTGCCATTCGGATTCCGGCACCGAATCCGCGACGACACCCGCTGCCGCCTGCACATACAGATTGCCGTTCGCGATCACGCCGGTGCGGATCGTGATTGCCAGATCCATTTCGCCGGTGAACGACAGATAGCCGACTGCGCCACCGTAGAGGCCGCGCTTCACGGGTTCGAGCTCGTCGATCAATTCCATTGCGCGAACTTTCGGCGCGCCCGACAGCGTGCCGGCCGGGAAGGTGGCGCGGAGCACGTCGAAATTGGTCGTGCCGGGCTTCAGCTTGCCTTCAACCGAACTCACGATGTGCTGCACGTGCGAGTACTTTTCGATCACCATCTTGTCGGTTACGACCACCGAGCCGATCTGCGCGATGCGGCCTACGTCGTTGCGCGCGAGGTCGATCAGCATGACGTGCTCGGCGACTTCCTTCGGGTCGTTCAGCAGTTCGGTGGCGAGCTCGGCGTCGCGTTCGGGCGTGTTGCCGCGCGGACGCGTGCCGGCGAGCGGACGAATCGTGACGATACGATCTTCGCCGCGCTTTTCCTGGCGCACGAGAATTTCCGGCGACGCACCCACCACGTGGAAGTCGCCGAAATTGTAGTAGTACATGTACGGCGACGGGTTCAGCGAACGCAGCGCGCGATACAGCGACAGCGGGTTGT
This sequence comes from Paraburkholderia kirstenboschensis, assembly GCF_904848585.1. GTDB lineage: Bacteria > Pseudomonadota > Gammaproteobacteria > Burkholderiales > Burkholderiaceae > Paraburkholderia > Paraburkholderia kirstenboschensis. Next base: position 11,663 of record NZ_CAJHCR010000016.1, on the reverse strand, counting down.
CGCGATACGGTTTCGTCAGACGTTGACCGACCTGCACCTGCATCAGTTCGCCCGCGGCGATGTATTCCTTCGCTTTGCGCACGGCGGTCAGGTAATCGTCTTTCGCAAACTCGCGGTACGTCTCGGTGCGCACACTCGCCGAGGTGACCGGCGGCTCGACTGTTGCGCGCAAACGCTGACGCAGTTCGCGCAGGCGCTGCTTCGCCTTCGTGTACGCCTCGGGCTGCGTCGGGTCGGCGTAGATCACGAGGTACAGCTTGCCCGCGAGGTTGTCGATCACCGCGACTTCTTCGGTCAGCAGCAACTGGATGTCCGGCAGATTCAGATCGTCTTTCGGCGCGGTATGAGCGAGCTTTTTCTCGATGTAGCGCACCGCGTCGTAGCCGAAATAACCGGCGAGGCCGCCGGCGAAACGCGGCAAGCCGGGCCGCTGCGCGACCTTGAAACGGCCCTGGAATTGCTGGATGAACTCTAGCGGATCGCCCTCGTGCGTTTCGACAACCTTGCCGTCGCGCACCACTTCCGACACGCCGTTACGGGTGCGCAGCAGCGTGCGCGCCGGCAGACCGATAAACGAATAGCGGCCAAAGCGCTCGCCACCCACTACCGACTCCAGCAGGAACGAGTTCGCGCCGTTGCGCTCGGGCTGCGCGAGCTTCAGATACAGCGAGAGCGGCGTTTCGAGGTCGGCGAGCGCTTCGGCGATCAGCGGAATGCGGTTGAAGCCCTCGTTGGCGAGGGACTGAAATTCGAGTTCGGTCATGTTCCGATCCTGTACGTAGGTCCGGCGGCAGCGTGCGTCGGACAAAGCGGGGCATTGCGCGGCCGGTCAGGCGTTCGTGCGTTTTTTCGATGATGAACCGACCGGCGCGATTTTCCCATCGACGCGAGCACGGAGTTCTAGCCACAGACGTACCTTGTGGGTACACGCAGGCGGAATCAGCCGATGCAGCGAAACAAAACGATGGAAAAACGCGTGAGCGCAGTGAAGTAAAAAACGGTTGCCGAAGACGAGCTTCAGCGTACCTCAGGCGAGGTTAGCGCGACCAGCGACGCCAGGGCCAGGCTCCCCGGTCGATGCTAATCAGACTCCGTTTTTTATTCAGAAACATGAGGATGAAGGACTTTTCAAGTCGTGGATTGGTGCGCTGCGATCGCCTTGGCGGCGCCCAGCAGCGAGGCAACTATACCATCGGATTTTATTGTTTGTATAGCTTGCCCATGGTTGTAGCCATAGGGGACGGTGAGCGTCGCCATGCCTGCCGCGCGGCCCGCAAGCGCGTCGTTTTCCGAATCGCCGATGGCGACCGTGGCGCGCGGTTCCACTCCGAGTTGCGCTGCGGCCGTGAGCATGGGCAGCGGGTCCGGCTTCTTCTTCGGCAGACTGTCGCCGCCGAGGACGACGCTGAAATATTGTGCGAGCCCATATTGCTGCAGCAGTTCGAGCGCGAAGCGATGCGGCTTGTTGGTCACGCACGCGAGCTTCAGACCGGCGTCGCGCATCGCGGCGAGGCCGGCTTCCACATCTGGATAAACGCGCGTGTGCAGGCCGTTGATCTTCGCGTACTCGGCCTGATAAATGGCAAGCGCTTCGTCGAAACGGTCTTGCGCGTGCTCCGCTTCGAAGCGCGGCGCCAGCACGCTGCGGATCAGATGCTCGGAGCCTTTGCCGACGTAGCCGACCACTTCTTCACGCGAGGTTTCAACTGCGTCGAGTTGCGCGAGCATGCCGTTCAGGCCGGCGGTGAAGTCGTCGGCGGTGTCGATCATCGTGCCATCAAGGTCGATGATCGCGGCTTGCAGGCGCGGGCCGTTGAAAGTCGGGGCGGGGAACGGAGCAGTCATGTGGCGCGGTTGTCAGTGCTGAATGTTGGCGAGCGCGGCGCGCATCTTGTCGATCACGACCTTGTGATCCGGCTGGCCGAAGATCGCCGAGCCAGCCACGAAGGTATCCGCGCCTGCGGCCGCAATTTCGGCGATGTTGTCCACTTTCACGCCGCCGTCCACTTCCAGGTGAATCTCGCGGCCGGTGCGCTCCTTGTACGCGTTGATACGCTTGCGCGCTTCGCGAAGCTTGTTCAGCGCTTCGGGAATGAACGACTGGCCGCCGAATCCCGGGTTCACCGACATGATCAGCACGAGGTCGAGCTTGTCCATCACGTGATCGAGATAGTTCAGCGAAGTGGCGGGGTTGAACACGAGGCCCGCCTTGCAGCCGTGATCGCGAATCAGCGACAGCGTGCGGTCGATGTGGTCCGAGCCTTCCGGGTGGAAGCTGATCAGATTCGCGCCCGCCTTCGCGAAGTCCGGCACGATGCGGTCGACGGGGCGTACCATCAGATGCACGTCGATGGGCACGTCCACATGCGGACGGATGGCCTCGCACACGAGCGGACCGATGGTCAGGTTCGGCACGTAGTGGTTGTCCATCACGTCGAAATGAATCCAGTCGGCGCCGGCGGCGACGACATTGCGCACTTCTTCGCCGAGGCGGGCGAAGTCGGCGGACAGAATGCTGGGGGCGATTCGGAATTGCGTCATGGCGGCGGGCGGATGCAAGCGGGAAACCGTCATTTTACCGTTTTGTGCTGCGCACGCGCGAAGCGGCGGCGGGTGCCCGAACGATGCGCAGCGCAGCCTCGGGTTTGAGCCGCGAGGACGACAAAACGCCTTAAGCGTCCTTGGCCAAAGGATATGTCCGGTTGCGGGCGTGTCGCGCATGACGCAGAATGCCAAACCATGGCGCTGCGTCGCCAATGGCCGCTTAAGTCATTGGCACTCGGGCTTTCCAGCGATTTTGTCGCCCCGTGTCACCAGATTGGAATCAGGATGAGCCAGTACGAATTCAGCGTGGCGTCGCAGGTGCAATTCCTGCCCGAAGAGTCGGACCCGGAGCGCCGCCAGTACGCGTTCGCCTATACGCTGACCATCCGCAACACCGGTCAGGTGCCCGCGCAATTGATCGCGCGGCATTGGGTGATCACGGATAGCGACAAGACCGTGCAGGAAGTGAAGGGTCTGGGCGTGGTTGGGCACCAGCCGTTGCTCAAACCCGGCGAGCAGTTCGAATATACGAGTTGGGCGGTCATTGCCACGCCGGTCGGCACGATGCGCGGGGAATATTTCTGCGTGGCCGAGGACGGTGAGCGTTTCGACGCGCCCGTGCCGGAGTTCATTCTGCGCATGCCGCGCACATTGCATTGAACCGTGAGCGCGGTCCACGGTCTTTAACGGTTCTATGCGCGCCGTGGAATGCGTGAACCGGCGCCGCTCAGTGCGGTTGTTGCGGCTTCTGTGTTTCCTTGCTGCTGGGTGTTTCCTGGCTGCTGGCGCGTGCCGCTTTCTTTTTACCAGACGACGTCCACACGACGATGAACACGAGCAGGAACAGCGCGAGAAGCGATTCCAGCGCGAAGATGAGCATTGGGTATTCGTCGAACAGATCAGACATGGCGGTTTCCATCAAGAACGAACATTGTAGGCGTTTTGTCCGCGCGACCGGAGCCTGGCTCAGCGCGCTTTCAGTTGCGGCAATACTGGCCGCTTGCGGTGGCGGCGGCGCGGTTCGGCCTGTGGTTTCGCCGCCCACGGGCGCGGCGATCATTCCTGGCCAGATCGCCGCGACGCGACTCACGGCGGTGGCTTGGCAGCAGGTCCCCGGCTGGCAGGACGATTCGCTGATCGGCGCAACAGCCGCTTTGCGGCAGAACTGCGTGAGGCTTGCGCGTCAAGCGAACTGGGCGCGGGCATGCGCGGCGGCGGCGCAACTCGACGATCTCGACGCCACTAGCGCCCGCGCATTCTTTGAAGCGTATTTCACGCCTTTTCAGCTAGCGAATAACGACGGCACGCTCGACGGACTCGTCACCGGTTACTACGAGCCGTTGCTGCGCGGCTCGCGCACGCGCCACGGCGTGTATCAAACGGCGCTGTATCGCTGGCCTTCCAGCTATCGCCCTGGCGCGGCGATGCCGCCGCGGGCCCAGCTCGAACGCATGGGCGTGCTCAACGGCAATGAACTCGTGTGGGTGGACGACCCGATCGAAGCGTTCTTCCTGCAAGTGCAGGGCTCCGGGCGCATCGTGATGGAAGACGGTAGTGTGATGCGCCTCGGCTTTGGCGGCACCAACAACCAGCCGTATAAATCCATCGGACGGTGGCTGCTGGATCGCGGCGAACTCACACCCGCGCAGGCCACCATGCAAGGCATCAAGGCATGGGCGCGCGCGAACCCGACTCGCGTGGATGCGCTGCTCGATACGAACCCGCGCTTCGTGTTTTTCCGCGAGATGCCGTCAGGAGAGAACGTGCCGAAAGGCGGCGCCGATGGTCCTATCGGCGCGTTGGGTGTGCCGCTGACGCCGGAGCGCTCGATTGCCGTCGATCCGACTTCGATTCCTCTCGGTACACCGGTGTTTTTGCAGACCACGCGCCCGCTGACGAACTCGCCGATGAACCGTCTCGTGTTTGCGCAGGACACCGGCTCCGCGATCAAGGGCGGAGTGCGCGCAGACTACTTCTGGGGTCTCGGCGACGACGCCGGTGATCTCGCCGGCAAGATGAAGCAGGGCGGCCGGATGTGGTTGTTGCTGCCGAATTCTTGACCTGGGCTACGGGGCGCGAGGCGTGGCGGAGGTGGCGTATGTGGCGCATGTGGCGCATGTGGCGCATGTGGCGCATGTGGCGGTCGTGCGGCGGCCCGGCTGACCGCCGCTTTTACCGCCGCGTAGCCTCGCGGTGTCCCCCGGCCTCGGCTCAAAGCCCCGACTTGCGCTTGTCGACTACCCGGCGGGCCTTGCCCACCGACCGTTCAATCCCGTTCACCGCAAGCACATTCACCACGGCGCTGACGCCGATCAACGCTTTGATGTCATAGGCCAGCGCCTGCTTAGCCGTGTTCAGCGCGGACGTATCCGGCGCCGTTTCCGGGCAAGGCTCCACGTTCAGTGTCAAAACGTCGAGCGGGCCTTCCCTGGTTAGTACGATCTGATAGTGAGGCGCAAGAGCGTGTTGCTTCAGCAGCAGTTCCTCGATCTGCGTGGGAAACACGTTGACCCCGCGCACGATCATCATGTCGTCTGAGCGGCCGGTGATCTTTTCCATGCGACGCATGGTGCGCGCGCTGCCCGGCAAAAGGCGCGTGAGGTCGCGCGTCCGGTAACGGATGATCGGCAAAGCTTCCTTGGTCAGCGACGTGAACACCAGTTCGCCCAGTTCGCCGTCCGGAAGCACCTCGCCGGTTTCGGGATCAATGATTTCCGGGTAGAAATGATCTTCCCAGATGGTCGGGCCGTCTTTCGTCTCGACGCATTCCGACGCCACGCCGGGGCCCATCACTTCCGACAAGCCGTAGATGTCGACAGCGTCGATGCCCATGCGCTTTTCGATTGCGTGACGCATGTCGTTGGTCCACGGCTCCGCGCCGAAAATGCCGATACGGAGCGAACAATTGGCCGGGTCGACGCCCTGGCGTTCGAGTTCGTCGGCGATCGAGAGCATGTAGCTCGGCGTCACCATGATGATGTCGGGCCGGAAGTCCTGGATCAGTTGCACCTGTTTTTCCGTCTGCCCGCCGCCGAACGGGATGACGGTAAGGCCCGCGCGCTCCGCGCCGTAGTGGGCGCCGAGGCCGCCCGTGAACAGACCGTAACCGTAGCTCACATGAACCTTGTCGCCGGGTTTGGCGCCGGCGGCGCGAATTGAACGCGCAACCAGATTTGCCCATGTGTCGATGTCGCGAGCGGTGTAGCCCACCACGGTGGGCTTGCCGGTCGTGCCCGACGAAGCATGAATGCGCGAGATTCGGTCTTGCGGCACGGCGAACATTCCGAACGGATAGCTGTCACGCAAATCTTTTTTCGTCGTGAACGGGAAGCGGGCGAGGTCCGCAAGCGTGGTCAGTTCGCTCGGGTGAATGCCGGCTTCGTCGAACTTGCGACGATAGACCGGCGAGTTTTCGTACGCGTGGTTCAGCGACCATTTGAGCCGTTCAAGTTGAAGCGCGCATAGCTCGTCGCGGCTGGCGGTCTCGATCGGATCGAGCGGAAGGGCGGTGGTCATCGAATGTCTCCTTGCTGCTTCAATGCTTGGGTCTGATATGCGTTGTGCTCACGCGCGAAGCTTGGTGCGGCGGTGCGGCGTTCGCCGGCTGGCCCCTCTGCGGTGGCTCGGTTACCGGTGTCACCGCTCAAAGGTGCTGCGACTCACGAGTCTCGCGGGGAGCGCCTGGCGTGCGCCTCTTTGTCTGTCGTGTCGACGCTCCAGCGCCTTACTCCCGTGACGTCGCTGCCGTGCCGGACGCTATCGGCGGGATCACACTACCTTTGATTTGCGCCGATTTGCCGCGAAACATCGCGACTGTATCGCCCGCGCGATTGGTTACGCGAATATCGTAAATTCCCGTGCGCCCGTTCAATGTCTGCTCGACCGCCTCTGCGGTGAGCACGTCGCCACCATGCACGGGGCGCAGAAACTCGATTGAGCAGCCGGACGCGACCGTGTTCAGGTTGTACGAGTTGCAGGCAAACGCAAAGGTCGAATCAGCGAGGGTAAATATCAGGCCGCCATGGCAGATCTGATGACCATTCAGGAAGTCGTCGCGTACGGCCATGCGCAAACGCGCATAGCCGGCGCGCACTTCCATGATTTCGAGACCGAGCGCGCGGCTGCACGCATCGTTTTCGTACATCGCGGCGGCGGTTGCACGGGCGAGTTCGTCGGGCGTCATTTCGGCGGGATACAAAGGTTGCGTCGACATATCAGCGGCCCTCGAAACGCGGTGCGCGTTTTTCGACAAAGGCTTGCACGCCCTCTGCGTAGTCGTGCGAGGAACCCAGTTCACGTTGCAGATCGCGTTCGAGATCCAGTTGCTGATCGAGCGTTTGGGTTGCGCCGGCGCGCATGGCCTGCTTGATTGCGGCGATGGCGCGCGTGGGTTGCTGCGCGAGTTGCGCCGCCAGTTTGGCGGCAGTTCCCGCGAGTTCCTGATCGTCGACCGCTTGCCAGATGAGTCCCCAGCTTTCGGCTTTTTCCGCGCTGAGTTTGTCGCCGGTGATGGCGAGCCCTAATGCGCGTGCCATGCCGACCCGCTGCGGCAGGAACCACGTGCCGCCCGAATCCGGCACGAGGCCGATCTTTACGAAAGCCTGGATAAAGCTGGCCGAACGGGCCGCGAGCACGATGTCGCAAGCGAGCGCGAGGTTTGCACCGGCGCCCGCGGCCGTCCCGTTGACTGCCGCTATTACGGGCAACGGCAATGCTTGCAGACGGCGGATCAACGGGTTGAAATGCAAGTCGATCAATTCGCCCAGATCGGTCATCGCGCCGGGCGTGAAGTCCAGGTCGGCGAGGTCTTGTCCCGCGCAGAATCCGCGCCCCGAGCCGGTCAGAACAAGAGCGCGGGCACCGGACGTTTCGACCTCGCTGAGCGCCGCGTTCAACTCCTGATGCATCGCGCGCGTGAAGCTGTTCAGCTTGTCCGGGCGGTTCAACGTGATGGTTGCTACGCGGCTCGATGCGTCGATGTCGAGGCCGATCGCTTCATATGACATTGGGTGTCTCCTCAAAGTCTCTTTTCGCCGGACTGCAGCGCTTATGCGAGAGGTTAGAGCCGTTCGATTACGAGCGCGATGCCTTGGCCGACGCCGATGCACATCGTGCAAAGCGCAAATCGGCCGTTGCTGCGTTCCAGCTGGTACAGCGCGGTCGTGACAAGGCGCGCGCCCGATGCGCCGAGCGGATGGCCGAGCGCAATTGCTCCCCCGTTGGGATTGACGCGCGGGTCGTCGTCGCGCAGACCGAGCATGCGCAGAACCGCGAGGCCTTGCGACGCGAACGCCTCGTTCAGCTCGATCACGTCCAATTGATCGAGCGTCATACCGAGTTGCTTGAGCAGCTTTTGCGTGGCCGGTGCCGGCCCAATGCCCATGATGCGCGGTTCCACGCCCGCCGTTGCCATGCCCACCACACGTGCGCGGCGGCGCAGGCCATATTGGTCGGCGGCTTGTTGATTGGCGATGAGCAGTGCGCAAGCGCCGTCATTCACTCCCGACGCATTGCCTGCGGTCACACTGCCGTCCGGACGGACGACGCCCTTGAGCCTGGCCAGGCTTTCGAGCGAAGTTTCACGCGGATGTTCGTCGAGCGTCACACGAATCGCATCGCCCTTTTTCTGTGCGATTTCAACGCCGACGATCTCCTGCGCCAGCGTACCGTCGCGTTGCGCGCGGGCCGCCTTTTGCTGGCTGGCCAACGCGAACGCGTCCTGATCGGCACGGCTGATCCCAAACTGCACAGCCACGTTCTCCGCGGTCTCAGGCATTGAATCTACGCCGTACTGGCGTTTCATTAACGGATTGACGAAACGCCAGCCAATCGTCGTATCGTAGATTTCCGCTTGCCGCGCGAAAGCGCTCGCCGCCTTGCCCATGACGAACGGCGCGCGAGTCATGCTTTCGACACCGCCGGCGATCATCAGTCGCGCTTCACCTGCCTTGATGGCGCGCGCGGCTGTTCCGACGGCGTCCATGCCAGAGCCGCACAGCCGGTTGATCGTCGCGCCGGGCGCGTCTGCAGGCAGCCCCGCGAGCAGCGCCGACATGCGAGCGACATTGCGATTGTCTTCGCCGGCCTGATTGGCGCAGCCGTAGATCACGTCGTCCACGGCATGCCAGTCCACGCCGGGATTACGCTCGATCAATGCCTTGATCGGCACGGCGCCGAGGTTGTCGGCCCGGACGTCTTTCAGGGCGCCGCCATAGCGGCCAATGGGAGTGCGAATCGCGTCGCAGATAAAGGCGTCGTTCATATAGTTCCTGCTGGGAGGACCGGCGGGTGGGCCGATCCGATGTCTCATGTTAGTTGGCGCGCACGGCGTGGTCCATTCGGCCAAACGGCATAGGACGAGAGCCGTGCTTCTGTCTTATGACGTTCAGCCAGCTACCGCCGGCGCGGCTTTCGGTTCAACATGAACGCGGCTCTGAATTACACGGAAGCGATTGGCGACGAAGGCGGCATCGGCGAGCGCCGCGTTCGCAGCCGGATTCGCACCGGTGCCATGAAAGTCAGAGAAGGCTGCCGACTGGTTGACGAACACACCGCCCGTCAAATTGATTGATAGCGCGACGCCGCCGCGGATCGACGCCTCGTGCGCCTCGTCGAGCACGGCTTCGTCGGTGCTGTATACCGACAGGGTAAGTGCGCCGTGCTTGGCTGCGATGTCACCGGCGAGATCGAGCGAGTGAGCGGTCGAGTCGGTCGCGATAACGAACGATATCGGGCCGAACCATTCCTTGGTGAACTGCTCGCGGTCGGTTGCGGCGTCGAGTTGCAGCACGAGTGGAGTGCGTACGCGGGCACCCGGGAAAGCCGGGTGCTCGAGCGCCTGGCTTTCGACCAGCGCGCAGCCGAGCCCGGCGGCTTCGTCAATGCGCTGGGCGACGCCTTCGTTCTGAATGGCGCCCAGCAGTTCCACGGCACGGGCCGGGTCGGCAACCAGTTTCTGCACGGCGCCGGCGATGGCCTGCGCGACTTCGTCGAACGTGAGCGTGCCGTCCGCAGTCCGGATGCCGCCGCGCGGCACGTAGATGTTCTGCGGTGCGGTACACATCTGGCCGGAGTAGAGCGCGAGTGAGAAGGCGATGTTGCGAGCCACGGCTTTGATGTCGTCGGCCGAATCGATCACGATCTGATTCACGCCGGCTTTCTCGGTGTAGACCTGCGCCTGATGCGCATTGCGTTCGAGCCACGTGCCGTTTTGCGTGCTGCCGGTGAAATCGATCAGCTTGATCTCCGGATGCACGGCGAGGCTCTGGACGATCGCGCCGTCGTTCGGTTCGGTTGCCAGCAGCGTGACGACGTTTGGATCGAACCCGGCTTCACGTAGAACGTCGCGCGCAATTCGCACGGTCACGGCGAGCGGCAGAATCGCGCCGGGATGTGGCTTGACGATCACGGCGTTGCCAGTCGCGAGGTCGGCGAACAGGCCCGGATAGCCGTTCCACGTCGGGAAGGTGCAGCAGCCGAGGACGAGGGCGGTGCCTCGCGGTACGATCGTGTAGCGCTTGTGCATGGCGAGCGGCGGGTTCTTGCCTTGCGGTTTTTCCCAGTGGGCGTCGGCGGGGATGCGACGCAACTGGTCCCACGCGTACACGACGGCTTCGAGCGCCCGGTCCTGCGCGTGCGGGCCCCCAGCCTGGAAGGCCATCATGAAGGCCTGGCCGGTTGTGTGCATCACGCTATAGCCGATCTCGAAGCTGGCTCGATTCAACCGCGCGAGAATTTCGAGCGATACGCCGATCCAGGCTTGCGGGCCCGCGGCGCGCCACTCGCGTTGCGCGGTCGCGGCGGCTGCGAGCAGGGCGCCGGGATCTGATTTGGGGTAACGAATGCCGAGCGGAAACCCGAACGGCGATACCTCGGCGCCAACGGATTCTCCGGTGGACGGCTGATCTAACTCGAAGGTGGCGTTCAGATGCGCTTTGAATGCGGCTTCACCGTCCGCGTTGGCTGTTTCCCCGTACACTTTCGGACTGGGCATTTCAACGAAAGGGCTCCAGTAACCGCGCGTCTCGACCGCGGCGAGCGCCTTTTGCAGCGTGTCTTCGTGCTTGGTGAATAACGGATGTGTCATGGCAGAGGGCGTGGCTGTACGTTGGGGAAAAGCCTGTCGAATAATTGACCGACCGGTTGGTTGGGGAATGTTAGCATTATTAGGATGGCGGCGCGAAGCGTTTTCGCGTTCGATTAACCACTAGGAGGCGGCATGGCTTACGAGAACATTCTGGTCGAAACGCGGGGGCGGGTGGGCCTCGTCACGTTGAATCGTCCGAAGGCATTGAACGCTTTGAACGATGCTTTGATGGACGAACTTGGGGCGGCGCTGCGCGAGTTCGACGCGGACGACGCGATCGGCGCGATCGTGTTGACGGGCAGCGAAAAGGCGTTCGCGGCGGGCGCCGACATTGGGATGATGTCGACCTACACGTATATGGACGTGTACAAAGGCGACTACATCACGCGCAACTGGGAGACGGTTCGCTCCATTCGTAAGCCGATCATTGCAGCGGTCGCGGGGTTTGCACTTGGCGGCGGCTGCGAACTGGCGATGATGTGCGACATGATCTTCGCTGCAGACACGGCGAAGTTCGGCCAGCCGGAAATCAAGCTAGGCATCATGCCAGGTGCTGGTGGCACGCAGCGCCTGCCGCGCGCAGTCTCCAAGGCCAAGGCAATGGACCTGTGCTTGACGGCGCGTTTCATGGATGCCGCTGAAGCCGAGCGCGCAGGATTGGTGTCGCGCGTCATTCCCGCCGCGTCTTTGATAGACGAATCGATCGCCGCCGCCGCGACGATCGCGGAGTTTCCGCTGCCGGCAGTCATGATGGTGAAGGAGTCGGTCAATCGGGCATACGAAACGACGCTTGCAGAAGGCGTGCATTTCGAGCGTCGCCTCTTCCATTCGCTCTTTGCCACGGAAGATCAAAAGGAGGGGATGGCGGCGTTCGTGGAAAAGCGCAAACCGGCTTTTAAGCACCGTTAATATGCTTGTCAAAATAACGCTTGCAAGGCGCTGGTCGGCTCGCTAGAATCTCGCTCTTTCGTGCTCCGGACGCCGGGGCACGGGAAGCGGGAGAGCCAGCAGTGGCAAGGCTTCCAGCGGTCGC
>NZ_CAJHCR010000015.1 GCF_904848585.1 Paraburkholderia kirstenboschensis | reverse complement strand
CCGTCTGTTCCGCTGCCACACGATCATGAACTGCGTCGACGTCTGCCCGAAGGGGCTGAACCCGACCAAGGCGATCGGCAAGATCAAGGAATTGATGGTGCGACGCGCTGTTTGAAAGCGCCGTTTGAAAGCGCTATTTGGAGCACTTCCGATAGAAATCATCGGCAAATCATCGCGTTTGCCTGGGGTCTCGTTCTGAGACTCCAGCGCCACCCACATCTTGCAGCCGCAGTCTGATCGCCCGCAATTCGAAGGCGGTCAGACGCGGCACACGCTCAAGCTCTTACAGATAGCTGCAAACGTAGTCGAGCGTTTCGATCACGTCGATGTCAAAGCGGCTCTTGCCGGGCACCGAAAACGACTCGCCCGCGCTATAGGTTTTCCACTCGTCGCTGCCTTCGAGGCGGATGCGGCACTGGCCGGCTTGCACTTCCATCAGTTCAGGCGCGTCCGTGCCGAAGTTGAGCGTGCCCGGCAAAATCACGCCGAGCGTCTTGCGCGTGCCGTCCGCGAACAGAACGGTGTGCGAAACGCACTTGCCGTCGAAATAGACGTTGGCACGTTTGATAACGGAAACCTGATCGAATTGCGTTGCGGCCGTCATGGCGGTCTTCCTATGAATCGTCGTGAAGGGATGCGTTGGCGCCGCGTTGCGGCAGCCTGCTGTGCGCGGTCTGCGCCGATTGTCTGCGCGAGCTTGCAGTCGGGCGCAACCCGCCATCATACAGACGTCGCGCAATGACATCGGCATGACGCCGAACATCAATCAGGCTTACGCCAGCGCCCCGAATCCGGACACACGACTACCGGTTCGCCATTCAGCAATACTTGCTCTTCATCCGGCTGCGAAGTGGTCAACGGCGCAACGTCGAACTCGATTTGAAGCGCGCGTGCGACATGTACGTCTTCGATAGGAAGCTCCCACGTCAGGAATATCTGCACGCTGTCCCGATCCGGCGTGAAGTCCTCCACGTTGAAGCCGCTGCTGCCGCGTCGGATCACACCGTGAGGCTGGCCTGTGTCGAATATCACGGCCGTTCCGCGGGTCAACGGAATGCGTTGCCCGGTAGAGGCGAAATGAAGGTCGAGCCCTTTGTCGGCGCTCAGGAACAGGTTGCAGAACGCCGAGCCGCCATATTGCATGGCGTCATGGTGATACGTCGCGCCGCGGCAAGCCATTAAGGCCACGTCGCTGGAGGCGAGTACGCCGGGCAATCCGAGCGAGCGCGTCCAGTTCGACATCGCCTGAACGCAGAGCGTGTAGTCCGGCCAACGCATACGTGTTCGCGCGAAAGGCATGACTTCGACATCGCCGGGATCGAGAACCATGCGCGACGACGTCTCCCTCTCCCAATCAACCAGCACACGCTGAGGTGGCTCGGGCACGTCGACGATGCTCGACAGCACGATGTCGCTTACGCGTCGAGTGCGGATGGCATCGCCACTCGAAAAACAGGAGATCAGCATGTGTGGCGCTCAATGCCATTGGGAGGACGAATCATCCGCACATTGTAACGATAGTGAGTTGTTCGCTCGCGCTGCGGCGACAGCCAAGCGCGTGAATGCCGCCACGAAACCAGCGAGACTGCATGTGGCGAGCGCGCTGACGCTTCATTGCTGCGCATGCTTCGCTGCGTCTTCGATCACCGCGGCCACTTCCTTGGGACGCGATTCATAGACCGAGTGGCTTGCACCCGCCAGTACCGTGGTATGGCTATGCGCGCGCTGGTAGTAGAAACGCTCGAGGTCCGGATTGATGATCTTGTCGTCGGCCGCCACGATGCCCCAACTCGGCTTCATGGTCCAGGCGGCGACCGAGATCGGTGCGGAGAAGACCTTGGCCGCCGTGAGAATCTGGGAGCGTGACTCGAACTGCGCTTCCTTGAGCGGCAGATCGGCTGCGAAATCTTTCGCGAAATCCGCGGGATTCAGATACGTGTAACCGTCGTCCGTCTTCTTGATGGCGCCTGCCTGCTGCGACGTGTAGCTGGGCATTTTCTTGCCGAGATCGCTTTCGTCTTCGCCTACTGCCGGCGCATGAGCCGCGACGTACACCAGCCCCGCTACTTTCGGATCGACGCCGGCCTCGGTGATTACCGAGCCGCCATAGCTGTGCGCAACCAGAATGGTGGGACCGTTCTGCATGTCGATGACCCGCTTCGCTGCGGCCACGTCGTCGTCGAGCGAGGTCAGCGGCTCCTGCACCATTGTGACGTGGTAGCCGTCTTTGGTCAGGATGTCATAGACCGGCCTCCATCCCGAGCCGTCGACCCACGCGCCATGAACAAGAACGATATTGCGGATCGGCGCTTTGGCGGGTTGTGCGTCCTGCGCCATTGCGCCGGCGGATGCGAACATGCATGCGGACAAGGAAAAAACCGTTGCGGCTAAAGGCAAGATTTTCACGGCGAAACTCCATTGATAACGATCGGATAACGAGTTGGGATCCTGTGCACGACTGCATGGTCCACAGGACCCGACTAGCGGCACTTAACTACCGGCGTAAAGGTTGCAGAAGCTAACGGGGCCGACGCAGGCGGACTGCATCGCGGCGTGCGACGGAGCGCCCGACGCCGAGCTGCCGCTTTGTGTGACACCGCCGACGGACTGCATCGTCAGTTGCTGATCGCTTTGTGCTGCGACCTTCGCTTCAGCTGCCTGGACATCTGCCGGGTAGTTCACATCGTCACCGCTGGTGGGCCGATATCCGGCGTGCTCGACCCGCACGAGATCCGCACGAACTTCCGCACGTGTGACCGGCGCGCTGCTTTGAGCGAAGCTGAGGACCGGGGCGCCGAGAGTGCAAACGGCGAGAGCGAGACTTACGAACAATTTCGACATGATTGATACTCCTTCATTAAGTTAATGGTTCGCGGCGCGAAGCCGCGGATAAAATCGTTTTGCACAGACCGGCAGAATCATTCCCGTCGGACATAAATTACTATCGGATTCCTAACTATCTAACTTTCCAGTGTCACGGGTCGGCGTTCGTTCCTTCGAACTTCTTTCTCGTGGGGTTCCGGATTAATGCGTTTGCATCTGGCTACATAGGGGCGAACACAAGGCCTCGACGTTTATTCCAAAGTTTTTCGAAATCGATCGACCGCGGCGCTCACCTCCCAGCGAAGCCTTAGCGGACGGCGCTCAGAGCGCATAAAGGAAAATGCAAGGAATGGGTTTGCCAGCCCGCGCACGATAATCTAACGTCTGTTCGTTTCCGCGACTCAGTGGCAGAATCGGCATGGTCTTATGCCGTGGAGCATCAATGTATGGAAGATCTCAACGATCTGGTGGCCTTCATGGCCGTGGCACGTGAGCGAAACTTCACGCGTGCGGCTGCGCAACTGGGCGTCTCTCAATCAGCGTTGAGCCGCACAGTACGCGGTCTCGAACAGCGAATGGGCATGCCGTTGCTGATGCGCACCACGCGCAGCGTGTCGCCCACGGATGCAGGCGAGAGATTGCTGGCGTCCATCGGACCGCGATTCGAAGAGATAGAGGCGGAGCTCGATGCGCTGCGTGCGATGACCGACCGGCCCGCTGGAACCGTGCGGATCACCACGACCGATTACGCTGCAAACACGTACGTCTGGCCGCGGGTGCAGACGCTGCTGCATCAGTACCCGGAGCTGAAAATCGAACTGCTGAACGACTATGGGCTATCGGACATCGTCGCTGATCGCTACGACATCGGCGTGCGGCTCGGCGACCAGGTGGCCAAGGACATGATCGCAGTGCGGATTGCACCGGATATGACGATGGCAATAGTCGGCTCGCCCGGCTACCTTCGCTCAAGGCCCGTGGCGAGGAAGCCGCAGGACCTGACACTGCACAGTTGCATCAACCTGCGACTGCCGACAAGGGATTCGTTGCTCGCGTGGGAGCTGAGCAAGGGACGGCGCGAATTGCAGGTTCGGGTCGAGGGCCAACTGACCTTCAATAACGTCTACCAGATGGTCGACGCGGCGCTCGCGGGCTTCGGACTCGCTTACGTGCCCAAGGATCTTGTCGAACAACACGTCAAGGCCGGCCGCCTTAATTTCGTTCTCGAAGACTGGTTTCCCACGTTCGTGGGGCATCACGTCTATTACGCAAGTCGCCGCAAATCGTCCACGGCAGTGCAGCTCGTCGTGGACGCGCTGAAGTCGGGCTATCGTCGCGCGGCACAGTGAAAATGTCGCGCCTGTTTAGAACTGCGCGACTTGCGGAATCATGGCAGCCTGGCCACGCAGCACCCCTGAATCGTCGAACAATTGCCACACCGTTGCGTGCTCGATCCAGAAACGTTGCCCGGACTTCGTAATGCGAATGCCGCGATACCCGGTGACGAAACCGTCACGCGCTACCTGGTCCAGGAACGCCTGGCGCTCCCCACGTTCCGGAAGTTCCGCCGACAGCCGCGAGCGCAGAGAGGTGATCTCGTCCCAATCGTATCCGAAGACAGCTTGAGCTCTGGAGTTGCCATAGATGAAAACTGGGTCGGCCTGCGTATCGTGCGCGAGAAGGCCAAACGGCGCCGATGCGTAGAGCCATGCAGCGCCCTCGGCGTCGCTCATACCGGAAGGCACCAGCGATTCACCGAGCAAACGGCGATAACTGTTCGTGAGGAGGCGGAAAAAATCGACATCCGTCTTCAGTGACATAATGTGTGTTGCTCCAGATCTGTTTCCCAAAAGCAGTGCAGTGGGACCATGTAAATACCGCCCGTCGCTACACGTGCGAGCTTACGCAAATCACGTCCGCGATACAACCTTGGGCGAGGTCAGATATGGAGCAGTTAGGGCTCAATGAACCGTGGGCTCGCGGCATGACACAATCGCGGTGCTGTTGCCGCTGCAAGACCATGGGTTGGCGTTGCGGTGCCTGCTTACAACGCTTGGTTATCCTTATCGAATTGCATCGATCAAGGCAACGTACCGTTGTCAGGCGCTCGCTGTCTCGTGCGGATAGCGGGAATATCGCGAGACCGGCCGCCTCAATCCAAGGTTTTCGCGCAGCGTGCGTCCCTCGTATTCGCTGCGGAAGAGACCGCGCCGCCGAAGCTCGGGCAGGACAAGTGCAATGAAATCATCAAGACTGCCGGGCAGCAGCGCGGGCATCACGTTATAGCCGTCTGCGCCGCAGTTGACATAGCGGTCCTCGAGCGCGTCGACAATCTGTTCCGCGGTGCCGACCAATTGCCAGTGCCCGCACGCGCCCGATCCGGTGAACCTGGAACGGGCGCTGAAGATCTTGCAGAACATCGGCTGGATACGCATTCGTCCGAATCCAAATCCGGTGGACGTGACCGAGCACGACGTCATTGCAAACCCGGCGGGCATCCGGATTGTGTCCCTCGAATCGGCACAGGCCCCGCGCGCGCTCGAAGATGTCGACTACGCGGCAATCCAGGGCAACTTTGCGATCGCGAGCGACCACAAGCTATCGGATGCGCTCGCGCTCGAGCAGATGACCTCGCCGTATGTGAACCAGGTGGTGGTGAAGGCAGCAAACCGCAATTCGCGCGCGATAACCGACATTGTCACGGCGTACCAGTCGCAGGAATTCCGCAGTGCGATTCTGGGCAACCGTTTCTATGACGGCTTTCGGATGCCGGACTACTTCAACCGATAAATTCCAACCATCAACGGAAAAGAACGGGATCGATCTCTTTGCGCGTGAAGCCAAACCTGGCCATTCGCTCGCGATGCGCGGGCGAGCCCAAATACGATCGCAATTCCCGGTTGACCGCGTCGCGCAGATCGTCGCTGTTCTTGCTGAACGAAAACGCGCCGAAGGGTATTTCGAGCGCGCTGCCTGTCGTAGGCTGATGCTCGACTGCGCGGAGCACCGAGCCGCCAATGCGCTCAGCCAGTATGCGATTTCCAAGGGCGGTACTCGCATAAGCGTCTACGGTGCCTGAGAGAACGGCATCTATCGCTTCGGCCTGCTGCTGAAAGATGACAATCTGGTCCTCGCTTACGCCGGCCGCTCTGGCCGACTGACGCTGCACCTGTCCCGCGATGACGCCAAGCCAGGCATCGCGCCGCTCAGCCACCGACGCATAGCTGTTCAGCGCCTTGCGGCTCTCCGCGCGAATGAGAAAACCGTCTGCGATCGCCCATACGGGCACGCTGAAAGCGACCCGCCGTGCCCGCTCCGGCGTGATGAACAGCGGAACATTCATATCCCAGCGGCCGGCTGCTACGCCCTCAAGCAGTTCGCTAAACGTAGTGAGGCAATGCTCGATCTCTGTCGCACCGATGGCGCGAAGAACAACCGTGGCCAGATCGATATCGGCCCCCATAGCCGCCCCGTCCGGCCCGCTCCATCCAAACGGAGGTTCTTCCAGGTACGCGATCCTTATCTTCATTGCTGCCTCGCAAATCCGCGGAGTCGATTGTGCGCCGATTGTACTGACACAAGCGGCGTCGTAAAAAAACCAGAACGTTCGCCGCAAAGAAAAAGCCACCCATGAAGGGTGGCTTTCAAATGTTTGGTGGGCCTCCCGTGAGTCGAACACGGCACCAACGGATTATGCTAACCAGCTACGGCTTTCGCCGCCCCTTTCGGGTTTGTGGTCTGGACTGTCTCTTGTCTTTACGACCTGCCCGTTCAGTCTCTACACGTTCTCTCAAAGAGAGCTTCGCTCGGGATTGCCACGCTGCGAGAACAGCAGAGGTTTCCCCGAATTTGAGCAGTTCTACCAAAGGGGCAGAGCTAACTTACCCCAAGGCAACCCATTCATGACTCACCATGCCGTGCTGCGTGGTTTAGGTGAGTCTTTGCTAAGTCCGCTGCTCTAACCAAGCATGAGCTAGAGGCCCTGAGAACTCGAGATTTTACCGTATCTGACGCTACCAACATACAGGATGTTGCGCGGCCTGTTCGTCGATTGGCCGCCATACTACACGAAAAAGGGGCCTCCGCAACCGCTCCGCTTTTACGGAACAACTGGGAGACCCCTTCAAACTGCTGCTTACTAGCGGCTACGTCATTTACGACTAACCACGCCGGCCAACCTGTCGATCAGTTCCCCTCAAGGAACGACTTGAGCTTGTCCGAACGGCTCGGATGACGCAGCTTACGCAGCGCCTTTGCCTCGATCTGACGAATCCGCTCACGCGTGACGTCGAACTGCTTGCCGACTTCTTCGAGCGTGTGATCGGTGCTCATCTCGATACCGAAACGCATGCGCAGCACCTTCGCTTCGCGCGGCGTCAACGAATCGAGCACGTCTTTCACGACGTCGCGCATACTCGCGTGCAACGCGGCGTCTGCCGGCGCCACCGTGTTCGTGTCTTCGATAAAGTCGCCCAGATGCGAATCGTCGTCGTCACCAATCGGCGTTTCCATCGAGATCGGCTCTTTCGCGATCTTCATGATCTTGCGGATCTTGTCTTCCGGCATTTCCATCTTCTCGGCCAGCGTTGCCGGATCCGGCTCGAGGCCGGTTTCCTGCAGAATCTGACGCGAGATGCGGTTCATCTTGTTGATCGTTTCGATCATGTGAACCGGAATACGGATCGTGCGCGCCTGGTCCGCGATCGAACGCGTAATGGCCTGACGGATCCACCACGTTGCATACGTGGAAAACTTGTAGCCACGACGATATTCGAACTTGTCCACCGCCTTCATCAGGCCGATGTTGCCTTCCTGAATCAGGTCGAGGAACTGCAGACCGCGGTTCGTGTACTTCTTCGCAATCGAGATCACGAGACGCAGATTTGCCTCGGTCATTTCGCGCTTCGCCTGGCGCGCCTTCAGTTCGCCGGCCGCCATCTGACGGTTGGTTTCCTTCAGGTCCTTCAGCGGCAGCACCACACGCGCCTGCAGATCGAGCAGACGTTGTTGCTGCTCGCGAATGGCCGGAATATTCCGCGTGAGGATCGCGCTATACGTATGACCTTCGCTGACGATCTTGTCGGCCCACTCGAGGTCCGTTTCGCTACCCGGAAAACGCGCGATGAACTCCGCACGCGGCATGCCGCACTTGTCGACCACCGTATGCAGAATCTGACGCTCGACCTGACGCACTTCGTCCACCTGCGCACGCAACGTGTCGCACAAACGCTCGACAGTACGCGCGGTGAAGCGGATCGTCATCAGCTCGTTCTGGATGGTTTCCTGCGCCTTCAGGTACGACTTCGACTTGTAGCCTTCCTTTTCGAACGCGCGGCGCATCTTGTCGAACCATTCGCTGATCAGGGCGAATTTTTCGAGCGACGCACGCTTGAGCGCTTCCATTTGCGCTGCGTTGGCCGTGGCCTGCGCGGTGCCGTCGTCTTCTTCCTCGTCCTCTTCGGCTTCTTCCTCGGCTTCCTCGTCCTCGCTCTCGATCGCTTCTGCTTCCTGCACGGAGAAGCCGTCCGCGTCTTCAGCGTCGGCGTCGATCAGACCGTCGACCAGTTCGTCGATGCGGATTTCCTCGTTCGCGACGCGCTCTGCCATGGCCAGAATGTCGGCGATCGTAGTCGGGCACGCGGAAATGGCCATCACCATGTGCTTCAGGCCGTCTTCGATCCGCTTCGCGATTTCAATTTCGCCTTCGCGCGTGAGCAGCTCGACCGTACCCATTTCACGCATGTACATGCGCACCGGGTCGGTCGTGCGACCGAACTCCGAGTCGACGGTGGAAAGCGCAACTTCGGCTTCTTCTTCGACTTCGTCGTCTGACGAAGCGGCGGGCGCGTTGTCGTTCAGCAGCAGCGTTTCGGCGTCGGGCGCCTGCTCGTACACAGCCACGCCCATGTCGTTGAACGTGCTGATGATGCCTTCGATCGCCTCGGTCTCGGTGAAGTTGTCCGGCAGGTGATCGTTGATTTCAGCGTAGGTGAGGAAACCGCGCTCCTTGCCGAGCTTGATGAGCGCGCGCAATTTGGAACGGCGCTCCTCGAGTTCCTCCACCGTGCCGGGCGCCGACGAAGAAAACGCGTCTTTCAGCAGCGCCTTTTCCTTGGCACGACGGTCGCGAGCCTTGGCCTTTTCCACTTTGCCGGAAGTGGCCACAGGGGTTTCTTCGCTCTGGGTTGCGTCGTCATCGACGGGTACTTCATTCAGCTTTTTCGTCATGGAGTTCGCCGTACCGGCTGTAGTCTCGACTCGCGGCTGGTGGACAACAGCCGGTTGAACCGTGGATACTGGAGTCTCGCGCACTGCCGCATCGTCCTGCGCGACAGCCGCTTCCCTTGCGCTGCTGACACCCGGTCGTTTCGCGGCCGGAGGTGGTACAGTTTTCGCCGCCTTCGCGACCGCCTTTGCCACCCCCGCCGGCTCCGCTCGCGCGGCCTGAGTGGTCGAAGACTTCTTCCCGGCAGCCGGTGTAACGCTAACGGCAGACGCTTTCCTGGCGGAAGAATCTAACCTGGCCGAAGTGACTTTTGTGGTCTGCTCTCTGGAGCGTGGGCCGGGTGTGTTCTTTCCGCCTGTAGTCTTTGCCATCGCATCGCCTTTTCGCCTTTGCTAGGAAAACCCTTTGAAAAACAAACCGCTGGAAACCTTTTATTATACCACTCAGGTTTCTGCGCTTCCCGCTACAAGCCAAGCTGGCGCTTCATGTCAGCCCGCTTCCGATTGAGTTCCGCAAGCTCCGCGAACTCTTCCGGTGTGTGCCGGGATTGTCGTGAAAGCTGCTCGAGACGATCGCAATAAGCGTCGTATCGCATCTTCAGAATCGCCGCTTTCAGCTCTTCTCCGACGATTCTTTCCTGCTCGCGCCGCTCTTCTATGACGGTCGCATCTTCCGGGTCCTTCAGCAACAAATCCCGGACATTTTCATCATAGTCCAGAATTTTGCGAAAGATTTCCTCGAAAGTTGGGGCGTTTGCGCCGTTTCGCAATAGGTCGGAGAGCAATTGAAACTCCGCCGAATCGCCGAGTGCGCGCGCATGCGTCGTCACTTCTTCAAACAGTTCGCCATGCCGCGTTACGGTGACAAGCGCCTGTTCGGCTTCCTCGTCGAGCACTGAGACCGTGCGCGGATACATCACAAGATTGCGCAACGTCTTTTCTTCGATGCCGGTCACGCTGCGCCGGTCCTTACGAGCCGGCGCCGAACGCGCCGCCGCGGCGATGCGCGAGTCGACCTCACACAGTGCGGCGACCTCGTCGAACGGCACGTCCAGCCGGTCGGCGAACATATGCATGATCTGCGCGCGCAGCGCATTGGCCGGCAGCGCCTGCAGCAGCGGCTTCGCGTCGAACAGCGCGCGCGCACGGCCTTCCGGCTGGTCCAGCTCCTTGCCGGCGAGCACCTCGTTGAGCATGAACTGCGAGAGCGGCATGGCGCGTTCCACCTGGTCGGCGAACGCCTCGGTGCCAAACTCGCGGACGTAGCTGTCCGGGTCGTGTTCCGCCGGCAGAAACAGGAAGCGAATGGTCCGGTTGTCAGCCGCATGCGGCAAACACGCGTCTAATGCCCGGCGCGCGGCGCGTCGGCCCGCTGAATCGCCGTCGAAACTGAAGATGACCGTGTCGGTCTGGCGCATCAATTTCTGCACATGAATCGGCGTGCAGGCTGTGCCGAGCGTGGCGACCGCGTTCTGAAACCCCAACTGAGCCAGCGCGACCACATCCATATAACCTTCGACGACCAGCACGTAGTGCTGTTCCCGAATTGCGAGACGGGCCTCGAACAGCCCATACAACTCGCTGCCCTTGTTAAATAGAGGCGTTTCCGGCGAATTCAAATACTTCGGCTCGCCGCCGTCCAGCACCCGGCCGCCGAAGCCGATTACCTGCCCCTTCACATTGCGTATCGGGAACATGATCCGCTCGCGAAAGCGGTCATAGCGGCGATTCTGGCCCTGCGCGTCCGATTTCTCGCTGACGATCACCAGACCCGATTCGACCAGGGAATCGTCGCGATAGTTCGGAAAAGCTGCTTCCAGGTTCTGCCAGCCGTCCGGCGCGTACCCCAGCCCGAAGCGGGCGGCGATCTCGCCGGTCAAGCCGCGTTTCTTCAAATATTGAATCGCGACAGGCGCGCCGCGCAATTGCTTGCGGTAGTAGTCGCAAGCCGTCTGCATGACGTCGGAAAGCGCGGTGGTAACCGCCTTGGAGGCCGCCGGTGCATAGCCGCCGGAACCGCCGCCTCCATAGCCGGGCGAAGGCTCGTTCGGCACGGTCAACCCGACGGATTGCGCCAGTTCGTTGACCGCCTCGGGGAACGACGCGCCGACGTGCTCCATCAGAAAACCGATTGCCGTTCCATGGGCGCCGCAGCCGAAGCAGTGATAAAACTGCTTGGTCGGGCTCACCGTGAACGAAGGGCTTTTCTCGTTATGAAACGGACAAAGCCCCATGAAGTTCGCGCCGCCCTTCTTCAACTGCACATACCGCCCCACCACGTCGACGATATCGACGCGGTTGAGCAGATCCTGCAGGAATGACGGAGGGATCACGGTAAATGACGCCAGCTTAGGAGCTCGATACCGCGCGCGCCGCCCATGGCGGCCGCGCGGGCCACAACGCGCGGTTTATTTGGCGAGCGCAGCTTTGACTTGCGCGGAAACAGCCGTCATGTCGGCACGCCCGGCGAGCTTCGGCTTCAGCACACCCATCACCTTGCCCATGTCCTGCGGGCCGGCCGCACCGGTTTGCGCGACCGCGGCCTGCACTTCGGCGACTATTTCCGCCTCGGACATCTGCTCGGGCATGTACGCCGACAGAATAGCCAACTCGGCCTTTTCCTTGTCGGCGAGGTCCGTGCGGCCGGCGCCTTCGAACTGGCTGATCGAGTCTTTACGCTGCTTGATCATCTTGTCGATCACGGCAGTGATCGCCGTGTCGTCGAGCGTCACGCGCTCGTCGACCTCACGTTGCTTGATCGCGGCGAGCAACAGGCGAATCGTGCCGAGACGCTCCGTTTCACGTGCCCGCATGGCGGCTTTCATATCGTCGTTGATCCGGTCCTTGAGGCTCATCACTCACCTGAATGCGTTGAAGATTGAAAAACCGGCCGAGTGGACTGCATCGACATGCACCAACACGAATACCCGCTTGGGACAGCTTCCTCAAGCGGGTTGGCGCAATGTGCGTAGTGGATGCGACCCTGCCGGCTGGTCCGATAAGACCGTGTTTTCCGTGGCGGCACCCGTTGTGCCGTCACCGGTTGGATGTCGCCGCTCCGTTTGACCGGAACAGCGGCAACGCCAGAATCAGTAGAATTTCTTTGGCAGCATCTGGCCACGCAGACGCTTGAAATGACGCTTCACCGCAGCCGCCTTCTTGCGCTTACGCTCAGCCGTAGGCTTTTCGTAAAACTCGCGCGCACGAAGTTCCGTCAACAAACCGTTTTTCTCCATGTTGCGC
This sequence comes from Paraburkholderia kirstenboschensis, assembly GCF_904848585.1. Taxonomy (GTDB): domain Bacteria; phylum Pseudomonadota; class Gammaproteobacteria; order Burkholderiales; family Burkholderiaceae; genus Paraburkholderia; species Paraburkholderia kirstenboschensis. The sequence goes on along the minus strand of NZ_CAJHCR010000015.1, from coordinate 166,452 downwards.
TTGAAACGGCGCATGGCGACTTCAAACGGCTCGTTGTCTTTTACGCGGATCGTCGTCATTTTTCAATAACGGAACTTTGTAAAGGTTCAGGAGTATAGCAGAGCTTTCGCACAAAGCCATTGCGCCGTCAAGCCCCCCGGGCGTACTCCGCAGCGGCCTCACCGGCCGCCACGCCTGACGCCCAGGCCCACTGAAAATTGTAGCCACCGAGCCAGCCGGTCACATCGACCGCCTCGCCGATGAAGTACAAGCCCGGCGCGCGGGCGCTCATCATCGTGGTGGACGAAAGGTCGCGCGTATCCACACCACCGCGGGTCACTTCGGCCTTGCGGTAGCCTTCGGTGCCGTTGGGCGTGAGCGTCCAGCGCGACAAGGCTTCGCCGACACGGCGAAGCACCTTGTCCGGCAGGTCGGCCACGCGAGCTTCGGCGGGAATCTGGTGAGTCTCGAGCCACACGTGGGCAAGCCGCTGCGGCACCCATTCCGACAACAGATTCGCAATCTGGCGCCGCGTCCCGGTCTTCGCTTCGAGCAGCGCGGCGGCGGCGTCCCGGTCCGGCAGCAGATCGATGTGAATCGGCTCGCCCGGCTGCCAGTAGCTGGATATCTGCAGCACGCCTGGCCCGGAAAGGCCGCGGTGCGTGAGCAGCAGGTCCTCTTCGAATTCAGCGCCGGACTTCTTGTTGCCGGTCGCGATCCGCACCTCGAGCGACACGCCGGAGAGCGCCGAAAACGGCTCCCAGTCGGCGGCGGCGAAGGTGAGCGGAACGAGCGCGGGGCGCGTGTCGATCAGCTTGTGGCCAAACTGCTTGGCAAGACGATAGGCAAAATCCGTAGCGCCGATCTTCGGAATCGACAACCCGCCCGTAGAGACAACAAGCGCCCGCGCCGCGATTGGACCGGCGTTGGTGTCGAGCGTGAAGCGGCCTTCAACGTCCTGCCTCACATGTTCGACCGACAGCGGCGCACGCCATGCGACCCGTCCCGCGTCGCACTCGTTCTTCAGCACGTTGATGACGGCGTCGCTCGACTCGTTGCAGAACAGCTGCCCTTTATGCTTCTCGTGCCACGTCACATGATGCCGCTTGAGCAGCGCCATGAAGTCGCGAGGCGTGTAGCGCGCGAGCGCCGAGCGGCAAAAATGCGGATTCGCCGACAGATAATTGGCCGGGCCCGCATACAGGTTCGTGAAGTTGCAGCGGCCGCCGCCGGAGATCCGGATCTTCTCCGCGAGGCGCTGCGAGTGATCGATCAGCACCACGCGCCGGCCCAGTTGCCCGGCCACCGCCGCGCACATCATGCCGGCCGCGCCCGCGCCGATCACTGCAATATCGTAGGATTCCATGGGGCCGCATTGTACCTGCGCGCCTGCGGCGCCTTGCCTCGCACTGCTATACTTTGAAGCTTACCTTTTTGCATTTCGGGTGCGCCCAAGCGCCCGTTTCAGCCACCAGACATGCTCGTTCTCGGCATCGAAAGCTCCTGCGACGAAACCGGCCTCGCGCTCTACGACACTGAGCGCGGCCTCCTCGCGCACGCGCTGCATTCGCAGATCGCAATGCATCGGGAGTACGGCGGCGTGGTGCCCGAACTGGCATCCCGCGACCATATCCGGCGCGCGCTGCCCTTGCTCGAAGAGGTCATGGAGCGCGCGGGCACGGCGCGCGGCGACATCGACGCGATCGCCTACACGCAAGGGCCGGGGCTCGCGGGCGCGCTGCTGGTAGGCGCGAGCGTCGCCAACTCGCTCGCCATGGCTTGGGACAAGCCGACCATCGGCATTCATCATCTTGAAGGGCATTTGCTGTCGCCCTTGCTGGTCGACGAGCCGCCGCCGTTTCCGTTCGTCGCGTTGCTGGTGTCGGGTGGCCATACGCAATTGATGCGCGTGACCGACGTGGGCGAATATGAAACGCTGGGCGAAACGCTCGACGACGCTGCGGGCGAAGCCTTCGACAAAACCGCCAAGCTTCTCGGCCTCGGCTATCCCGGCGGGCCAGAGGTTTCGCGAATGGCCGAATTCGGCACGCCGGGCGCGGTGGTGCTGCCGCGCCCCATGCTGCATTCCGGCGATCTGGACTTCAGCTTCAGCGGCCTTAAAACGGCCGTGCTTACGCACGCAAAAAAGCTCGGCGGCGCGAATATCTGCGAGCAGGCGAAAGCGGATCTGGCGCGCGGCTTCGTGGACGCTGCCGTCGAAGTGCTGGCAACAAAGTCGCTCGCCGCGCTCAAGCGCACGAAGCTCAACCGGCTGGTCGTGGCGGGTGGCGTGGGTGCGAACCGGCAGTTGCGCGAGGCGCTTTCGGCCGCCGCGCAAAAGCGCAACTTCTATGTGCATTACCCGGACCTGTCGCTGTGCACGGACAACGGTGCAATGATTGCGCTCGCTGGCGCGTTGCGGCTGCAACGCTGGCCGGATCAGTCGGGCAAGGACTACGCGTTCACGGTCAAGCCGCGCTGGGATCTGACATCGCTCGCACGCTGAACGCTTCGCGAACCTCGCGTTACGCCGACAAAAAAGCCGCTTGTTAGAGCGGCTTTTTTGTTGCAATCAAGAATTGAAGGCGACGCGTCAACCCAACCGCTTATCGCGCTCGATCACGGCATACGCGCTGTGATTATGAATCGACTCGAAATTCTCAGCTTCCAGCACGTATGCGACGATCCGCTCATCCGCGTTCAGACGCTGTGCGACGTCGCGCACCAGATCCTCGACGAACTTCGGGTTTTCATACGCGCGCTCAGTCACGAATTTTTCGTCCGGACGCTTGAGCAGGCCCCACAGTTCGCACGACGCCTCTTCCTCGGCGATACGGACCAGGTCTTCCACCGCGACCTCGCCCGCCAGTTCCGCGTTGATCGTCACGTGCGAGCGCTGGTTATGCGCGCCGTACTGCGAGATTTTCTTCGAACACGGACAAAGGCTCGTGACCGGCACGAGCACTTTCAGGAACAGACGGGTTCCGCCGTTACGCGTGTCGCCGGTCAGCGTCACTTCGTAATCGAGCAGGCTCTGCACGCCGGACACCGGCGCCGTCTTGTTCACGAAGTAAGGGAACGACACTTCGATGCGGCCCGCCTCGGCCTCGAGTTTCGTAAGCATCGCGGCGAGCATCTGGCGGAACGTAGCCGGTTCTAGCGGCGCCTTGTTCTCTTCGAGCAACGCGACGAAGCGCGACATATGCGTGCCCTTTTGCTCTGCAGGCAAATGCACGTCGAGGTTCCACGTGCCGACGGTCGGTTGGGCCTCACCGCTTTGTGTGCGGACCGTCAGTGGATGGCGCACCGCCTTGACGCCGACCCGCTGAATCGGAATCTGGCGGGTATCGGGCGTGCTTTGCACGTCTGGCATCACGAAGGCGGGATTCATCTGATTCATGTTCTTGTCCTTTCAGGAAGACGCCGACCCTCCACAGGTGTGCGGCTCCGCAGACAGCCCCGCCCCGGAGCAAATTCCCTGCGGTTTAGGCTGGCCCGTAACGGGCTTTTGCGGAGCGGCGGGTTCGGGAGTCCTCAGCGGCCGCGTGGAGCAGAAACCGCAACGGCAAACGCCGGCCCCTGCCGGCGTTCGATGATGAGCCAAGCAAGGGCTCATCGACTCAGGTTAGAGACTTCTATTGCCACCACGGCAGGTGACGGCGCAATACGCGGTGCCGGGCTTTGCGGCGTCGGCACGCTCAATCGTACTGCTCGATCGACCCGCCTTAAGCGACACGCTTGACCGACGACTGGCCGGCCACGGCACCGCTCGACAAAAAGCGTTCGCGAATCGACTTCGCGATGCCCGTGGCGTCGAGGCCGCACGCGGCGAGCAGCTTGGCCGGATCTCCGTGATCGATGAAGCGGTCGGGCAGGCCCAATTGCAGTACCGGCCGCATGACCCCACTCTCGAGCAGGGCTTCGACGCATGCCGAGCCCGCACCGCCCATCACGCAGCCTTCTTCGACGGTGACGATAGCGTCATGCGTTTCGGCGAGTTGACGCACGAGGTCGGCGTCGAGCGGCTTCACGAAACGCATGTTGGCCACGGTGGCGTCGAGTTGCTCGGCAGCTGCCAGAGACGGCGCGACCATCGTGCCGAACGCCAGAATCGCGATGCGCTTGCCCGCGGGTTGCGACGTTTCGCGGCGCACCTCGCCCTTGCCGACAGGCAGCGCCGCCATTTGCTTGACGGTGGCCACGCCGGTGCCCGCGCCGCGCGGGTAACGCACGGCCGTCGGACACGACTGTTGCAACGCGGTGTACAGCATCTGCCGGCATTCGTTTTCGTCGGACGCGACCATCACCATCATGTTCGGGATGCAGCGCATGAACGCGAGGTCGTAAGCGCCCGCGTGCGTCGCCCCGTCCGCGCCGACCAGACCCGCGCGGTCGATCGCGAACACGACCGGCAGATTTTGCAGCGCGACGTCGTGGATCAATTGATCGTAAGCGCGTTGCAGGAACGTCGAGTAGATAGCGACGACAGGCTTCATGCCCTCGGCGGCGAGACCGCCAGCGAAGGTGACCGCGTGCTGCTCGGCGATACCCACGTCGAAGTAGCGGTCCGGGAAGCGTTTCTCGAACTCCACCATGCCGGAGCCTTCGCGCATGGCCGGCGTGATGCCGATCACGCGCGCGTCCAGTTCCGCAGCGTCGCAAAGCCACTCGCCGAACACCTGGGTGTAGGTTTTCTTCGACGGCGCGACAGCCGGCTTGATGCCTTCGGCCGGATTGAACTTGCCCGGGCCGTGATACAGCACCGGATCAGCCTCGGCGAGCTTGTAGCCTTGGCCCTTCTTGGTGACCACGTGCAGGAATTGCGGACCGCGCAGTTCCTTGATGTTTTGCAGCGTGGGGATCAGCGAATCGAGATCGTGACCGTCGATCGGGCCGATATAGTTAAAGCCGAATTCCTCGAACAGCGTGGCGGGCACGATCATGCCCTTCGCGTGCTCTTCGAGCTTGCGAGCCAGATCGAGCATGGGCGGCGCGACGCGCAGCACGCGCTCGACGCCCGCACGCGCCGCGGCGTAAAAGCGGCCCGACATGAGACGCGCGAGATGGCGATTGAGCGCGCCGACCGGCGGCGAAATCGACATGTCGTTGTCGTTCAGGATGACGAGCAGGGGCACGTCGTCTTCGACGCCGCCATTGTTCAATGCCTCGAAGGCCATGCCCGCCGTCATTGCGCCGTCGCCGATCACGGCGATACCCATGCGGTTATCGCCCTGCAGCTTGCTAGCGACCGCCATGCCGAGTGCCGCCGAAATCGACGTGCTCGAATGCGCGGTGCCGAACGTGTCGTACTCGGACTCGTCGCGTTTCGGGAAACCGGAGATGCCGCCCAACTGGCGCAGAGTGTGCATTCTGTCGCGGCGGCCCGTCAGAATCTTGTGCGGATACGTCTGATGGCCGACGTCCCACACAATGCGGTCGCGTGGCGTGTCGAACACATAATGCAGAGCAATGGTCAACTCGACCGTGCCGAGGTTGGACGAAAGATGGCCGCCCGTCTGCGACACGCTGTCGAGCACAAAGGCGCGCAACTCGTCGGCAAGCGGTTGCAATTGGCGGCGATCGAGGCGGCGCAAGGCTGCCGGGTCGTCGATGGTTTTCAGCAAGTCGTACATCGTCGTTCCATTGTAGGAAAACTTACGCGCCCGCACTTCATACATGCGCCTTGTGGGGACGGCGCGCGGCGGCGGGCTTTCGCGTTCAGCTGACCCGGTTCACCACCAGATCTGCCAATTCGGCAAGGCGCTGCGCGCGCGCGCCGAACGGCGCCAGCGCGGCGTGCGCGTCGCTGCGCAGCTGCGCTGCGAGCGAACGCGATGCGTCGAGCCCAATAATCGACACGTAGGTCGGCTTGCCGTCCTTCGCGTCTTTACCTGCTGTCTTGCCGAGCGTCGCGGAGTCGGTCGTGACGTCGAGAATATCGTCGACGACCTGAAACGCGAGGCCGACCGCGGCCGAGTATGCGTCGAGCGAACGCATTGCGTTCGCGTCCGGCGCTTCACCCGCCAGCGCGCCCATGCGCACCGCGGCGCGCAGCAACGCGCCGGTCTTCATGCGGTGCATGGTTTCGAGTTGCGTGCGCGTGAGCGTGTGGCCGACGCTTGCAAGGTCGATTGCCTGACCGCCGCACATGCCGATCGAACCGCTAGCAAGAGCCAGTTCGCGGACGAGCGCCGCCTGCTGCGCGGGCGCCAGAACCTCGGAAGTCAACGCGACGAACGCCTGCGACTGCAACGCGTCGCCGACCAGCAGTGCCGTGGCTTCGTCATATTTGACGTGTACCGTGGGTTTGCCGCGGCGCAGCGCGTCGTCGTCCATGCAGGGCATGTCGTCGTGCACGAGCGAGTACACGTGGATCATTTCCAGCGCCGCCGCTGCCGCATCCAGGCACTCGGCGCGCGCGCCGGTCAACTCGCCTGCTGCATGGCACAGCAGCGGGCGAACCCGCTTACCGCCGCCCAGCACCGCGTAGCGCATCGCCTCATGCAGCTTTGCGGGCTCCGTTGTTTCAGCCGGCAGGTAGTGTTCGAGTGCCGTTTCGACGCGTTCGAGCACCGAGCGCGTCCATTGTTCGAATGTCATAGGTCGTCCCCGCTTTCAGTAGCGGCTGTTCCTGCGGTATTCACGGGCAGTGGCTTGAGCGTCTCGCCGTCGAGCACGCGCACCTGCTGCTCGACTTTCTCGAGCTGCTGCTGGCAAAACGCCACCAGAGCCGCGCCGCGCCGATAGGCGGAGAGTGACTCTTCGAGGCTGAGATTGCCGCTTTCCATGCGCGCAACGAGCCCTTCCAGTTCGGCCTGCGCCGCCTCGTAATTCTCAGGCAGCGGCGTGCTATCGACGCCTTCGGCCGGCGCCGCAGCAGTATCGTTCGATGCGGTCTTCGCCATGAATAGTCGCAAAATTAAAACAAGTCGGACATTCTACGGCAAAAGAGACAAATCCGACTCGCCAGCCGACCTTCGGGCCGCCCGTATGCCCCTCGCCGCTCTGTCAGTCTCGCAGAAAAAAAACGATTGGTCTGCGGCGAAAAGGCCGAACTTTCTCGACATTTTTGACCCAAATCAGTGACTTAACTGTCCCAGGAAGGGGGAAACAGGTATAATCTCGGGCTCCCTAAATCGAATCTTCGATGGTTGGGTTGTTCACTGCTTTCACGTCTTCATCGGGAGTGGGAATGTCCAATCTGAGCAATGCATTGCAGTTGCGGTCTGTTCACAGCCAACTGCCAGTCACGGCTTACTTTGACGAAGCGCTTCTAACGCGCGAAATCGAAACCCTTTTCAAGAAAGGTCCCCGTTACGTCGGGCACGATCTCATGGTGCCGGAAGTGGGGAATTATTTTGCCTTGCCCAGCGAGAGCGAGGGGCGCGTGCTCGTTCGTAACCAGCAGTCGCAAGTGGAACTGCTGTCGAACGTGTGCCGCCACCGGCAAGCCATCATGCTCAACGGCCGCGGCCAGGCGGAGAACATCGTCTGCCCGCTGCATCGCTGGACGTACGATCTGAACGGCCAGCTTCTCGGCGCTCCGCATTTTGCGGACAACCCTTGCCTGAATCTCGGCGCCACGCCGCTGCAGAACTGGCAAGGGCTGCTTTTCGAAGCGCAGGGCCGCAACGTCGCACGCGATCTGGCCAACCTCGGCACGAAACAACACTTCGACTTCTCGGGCTTCATGTTCGACCATGTCGAAGTGCACGAGTGCAACTACAACTGGAAGTCCTTCATCGAGGTCTATCTGGAGGACTACCACGTCGCGCCGTTCCATCCGGGCCTCGGCAGCTTCGTCAATTGCGACGACCTTACGTGGGAATTCGGCGATTGGTATAGCGTGCAAACGGTCGGCGTCCACAAGGACCTCGAGCAGCCGGGCAGTCCGACCTACCGCAAATGGCACGACGAAGTGCTGCGTTTTCGCGGCGGCAATCCGCCGGAGTTCGGCGCGATCTGGATGGTGTATTACCCCGGCATCATGATCGAATGGTATCCGCACGTGCTGGTCGTATCATGGCTGATTCCGCGCGGACCGCAAAAGACCACCAACGTGGTCGAGTTCTATTACCCTGAGGAAATCGCGCTGTTCGAGCGTGAGTTCGTCGAAGCGGAACGCGCCGCCTATATGGAAACGGCTCGCGAAGACGACGAAATCGCCGAACGCATGGACGCAGGCCGCCGCGCGCTAATGGAGCGCGGCGAGTCACAGGTCGGTCCGTACCAGAGCCCAATGGAAGACGGCATGCAGCACTTCCACGAGTTCCTGCGGCGCGAGCTGGGTACGATCTGACTGCAGCCTCGCTGCAACTCAATCGCGTTTGCATCAACGCATGGAAAGACGGGCTTCGGCCCGTCTTTTTTTGTTTAGACTAACGAGGTAGCCCGGCCATCCGGTCGCGTCACGAGACTGCCGGCAACGGAGCCGCCATCGCCCGCATCGAGGAGACATCATGCCCCACACTCACTACACCACTTTGATCTCCGCGACGAATCTCGCCGAACGGCTCGCCGAGGCGCCGGGCAGCGTGTTCGTCATCGACTGCCGCTTCGACCTGGCCGACCCGGAAGCCGGTGAAAAAGCCTATCTCGCGGGACACGTGCCCGGCGCGCATTATCTGCATCTGGACCGCGATCTGTCCGGGCCGAAGAACGGCGCGAACGGGCGTCACCCGTTGCCCGATCGTGCGCGGCTCGTCGAAACGCTCGAATCGCGCGGGTTGAAGCAAGGCCAGCAAGTCGTCGCCTATGACGCGCAAGGCGGCATGTACGCGGCGCGCGCCTGGTGGCTGCTGCGCTGGCTCGGCCACGACGCGGTGGCGTTGCTCGACGGCGGGCTGCAAGCGTGGGAAGCCGCCGGCCAGCCGTTGACGCAAGACGTGCCGCCGCAAAACACCGGCGACTTCAAAGCTGGCGCCCCGCTTTCCGTCACCGTCGACGCGAACATGGTCGAGCGCAATCTAGGTTCCAAAGAGCGCGTGGTGGTCGACGCACGCTCGGCCGATCGCTATCGCGGCGAGAACGAGACGCTGGATGCCGTTGGCGGTCACATTCCGGGCGCGCTCAATCGCTTCTTCAAGGACAACCTGACGGCTGACGGCCGCTTCAAGCCGGCTCACACCCTGCGCGACGAGTTCACCGCGCTACTCGGTGATACGCCGCCGGAACATGTCGTCCTGCAATGCGGCTCGGGGGTGACGGCCTGCGTCAATGCGCTGGCGATGGAAGTCGCCGGTCTGCACGGCGCAGCGCTCTACGCGGGCTCCTGGAGCGAATGGAGTTCTGATCCGAAGCGGCCCGTCGCCACCGGCCCGAATCCCTAAGCGAAACAAAGCGCCGCCAGGAAAGCAGAAGGCCGTTGCCGCTCACAAGCGGCAACGGCCTTTTTTTATGCGTTGCGTGCGTGGGACCGCGGCAGCCCGAACGAGTTGCAGCGGCAAGCTCACGCGCAAAGCCAAAGCCGCACATGCGAAGCTCAAAGGCCGGCGTTCAAACTTCAAACCACTCCATGCTGCTTGAACCAAACCAGCGCCCGACGCCAGCCGTCTTCCGCATCGGCCTTCTTGTAGCTCGGCCGGTAATCCGCGAAAAACGCGTGGCCTGCATCGTCGTACACAACGAATTGCGAACCGCGCGCTACCTGCGGCCCTTGGGCAATCGCCTGCTTCATCTGCTCGAGCGAATCCTGCGGAATGCTCTGGTCCTGCAAGCCGTAGAGACCGAGCACCGGCGCATGAAGATCCGCCACGCGGTCGAGCGGATTCGTGGGCGTAGTCGCCGTTCGATCGCCCGTAACGCGCCCATACCACGCGACCGCTGCCTTGAGCCGCGGATTATGCTCGGCGTACAGCCACGCGATGCGCCCGCCCCAACAGAAGCCGGTCACGCCCAGCCGGTTCAGATCGCCGCCGTGCTCGCCGGCCCACGCGACCGTCACGTCGAGATCGGCCAGCGCCTGTTCGTCCGGCACTTTGTTCAAGATCTGCTGACTGATTTGCTGGATGCTCGGAAGCGCCATCGGATCGCCTTCGCGGACGAACAGATCCGGCGCGATAGCCAGATAGCCGAGCTTGGCGAAACGCCGGCACACGTCGGCGATATGCTCGTGCACGCCGAACGCCTCATGAATGACGATGATCACCGGCAGATGCGTCTTGCCCTTCGGCTGCGCGCGGTAGGCCGGCACGAGCGTGCCGCCTGAACGCACGGCAATCTCGCCGGCTTCGAGACCTTCGCTGTCGGTATGGATGGTTTGCGCCGACACCGGCAACACGGCGGCAGCAAAACCGGTGCCGATCGCCGCCTTGATGAAAGTACGTCGGTTGAAGGGAACGTGCGGGACCAGGCTGTCGACATCGGGATTCAGCATGCGGGCGCTCCTCGTTGAACGGTGGAGGCAACAGGATACGCCTCGCGCGCGTCCTGTTGCAGATGCAACCTCTCAGTGAGGCGCGCCGTCAGTGCAGCTTGACCCGCGGTAAGGTGGTGCGCCGCAGCCAGTGCGCGAAGGTGTCGAGCACCATCCGAGCGTAGCCGTGTAGCGCGGCAATGTGCAGCCGGTACAGCGACATGTACATGAAGCGCGCGAACAGTCCTTCGATCAGCATATTGCCGCCGATCACGCCGCCCATCAGATTGCCGACCGCGCTGAAGTGTCCGAGCGACACCAGCGAGCCGAAATCGCGATAGGTGAATTCCGGCAGCGGCCTGTTTTCAAGCCTGGCGGCGAGCGCCTTCAGCAGAAAACTCGCCTGCTGATGCGCGGCCTGCGCGCGCGGCGGCACGTTCCTCTCATTACCGGGCCACGGACAAGCAGCGCAATCGCCGAGCGCGAAGACGTTGTCGTCGATCTCGGTTTGCAGCGTGCGGCGCACGTTGAGCTGACCGAGCCGGTTGACCGGCAAGCCGTCGAGCTGGCTCAGAATAGCCGGCGCCTTGATGCCAGCCGCCCACACCGTCAGATCAGCACGCACGGTTTTTCCGCTCGCGGTGCGGATGATGCCGGGCGCCACCTCGGCCACGGTCTCGCTTGTCATGAGCTTTACGCCGAGCTTGGTGAGCAACTCGGCGGTGGCCGTCGACACGCGTTCCTGCAGAGCCGGCAAAATGCGCGGCCCTGCTTCGATCAACACAATGCCCACGTCGTGCCGCGGATCGAGTTTGTGCAGACCATACGCGGACAACACCTGCGCTGTATTGCGCAACTCCGCCGAGAGTTCGACGCCCGTCGCTCCGCCGCCGACAATCGCCACCTGAATGCGCGGCTCGGAAGAAGGCGAAGTGCCCACTCCGGATTCGACCGGCTCATGCGCCTGATGCTCGGCCCGCATGCAAGCCGCGATAAGGCGCTTGCGAAAGCGCTCGGCCTGGCTGACGGTGTCGAGTGCCAGAGAGAACTCGGGCGCGCCTTTCACGCCGAAAAATGCCGTCGTACTGCCGATCGCGATGACCAGCGTGTCGTACTCGAGCTGGCGTTCGGGCAGGAGTTCGGCGCCGTCGTCGTCGACCACGGTGCCGAGCGTGAGACGCCGGTTCGCGCGGTCGAGGCCCGTCAGCTCGCCCTGCTGAAACTCGAAGCCATGCCAGCGCGCTTGCGCGGCATATTCGAGTTCCTGCGTGAACGGGTCCATACTGCCGGCCGCCACTTCATGCAGCAGCGGCTTCCAGATGTGGGTCGGATTGCGGTCGACGAGCGTGACCTGCGCCCGCGTACCGGCTTTGTTCTTGTGACCATAGCGATCGCCCAAGCGAGTTGCCAGCTCCAGTCCTCCTGCGCCTCCGCCAACGACGATAAACCGATGCATTGAACTCTCCGTATTTGCCGATGGGTTGTGCGTCGTGATCGCGCGCGAGAGGCACGCGTCTTTACCGATTGTCCGCGAGCAGCACGGTTTGTCACAAGCCGCCAATACGCATATGTGACATGCACACGACGATATCGCGCGCCGTCACGCAGGCGTCAATGTGCTTCCTCCCAGTTGAGTCCCGCGCCCACTTCGGCGACCAGCGGGACTTTCAGCGCGGCGACACCGCACATCAACTCGGGCAGACGCTGGCGCACTTCGGACAGTTCGGCGTCCGGCACTTCGAGGATCAGTTCGTCGTGGACCTGCATGATCATGCGCGTGCCGATCTTCGATTGTTCGATCCACTTCTGCACCGCGATCATCGACAACTTGATCAGATCGGCGGCCGTGCCTTGCATTGGCGCATTGATGGCCGCGCGCTCCGCGGCCTGGCGACGCGGACCGTTGCCGCCGTTGATTTCGGGCAGCCATAGCCGGCGGCCGAACACCGTTTCGACGTAGCCCTTCGCCTTCGCGCTCAAACGCGTCTCGTCCATATAGCGAGCGACGCCCGGATAGCGCGCGAAGTAGCGGTCGATATAGAGCTTCGCGGCGTCGCGCGTAATGCCCAGGTTCGACGCGAGGCCGAACGAACTCATGCCATAGATCAGACCGAAGTTGATGACCTTCGCCACGCGCCGCTGATCGTTCGACACTTCGAGCGGCGTCACGCTGAAAATCTCGGACGCAGTCGCGCGGTGAATGTCTTCTCCTTGCGAGAACGCGCGCAGCAGCGATTCGTCGCCGGAAATGTGCGCCATGATGCGCAGTTCGATTTGCGAGTAATCCGCCGAGACGAGCCTGTGCCCCGGCGGCGCAATGAAGGCCTCGCGAATACGGCGGCCTTCGCCGGTGCGCACGGGAATGTTCTGCAGGTTCGGATCGTTCGACGCAAGGCGCCCCGTGACCGCAACGGCCTGCGCGTAATTCGTGTGCACTCGACCGGTTGTTGCGTTGACCATGCGCGGCAGCTTGTCGGTGTAGGTCGACTTAAGCTTCGACAAACCGCGGTGTTCCAGCAGGATTTTGGGCAGCGGATAATCTTCGGCCAGCTTCTGAAGTACTTCTTCGTCGGTGGACGGCGCGCCGCTCGGCGTCTTCTTCACGACTGGCAATTCGAGTCTCTCGAAGAAGATCTGACCGATCTGCTTTGGCGAGCCGAGATTGAATTCGCCGCCGGCGAGCACATACGCCTCGCTCTCCAACTGAATCAGACGCGCGGCGATTTCGCTGCTTTGCTGACGCAGTTTTTCCGCGTCGATCAGAACGCCGGTACGCTCCATCTTGCGCAATACGCGCGACGTGGGCACTTCGATGTCGCGATAGACATGCTCCAGCGCCTGCTCCGCAGCAAGCTGCGGGTACAGCGCCTGATGCAGACGCAATGTAACGTCGGCGTCTTCCGCGGCGTATTCGGCGGCTTTGTCCAGCGCGACTTCGTCGAAACCGATTTGTTGGGCACCCTTGCCCGCGACGTCTTCGTACTTGATCGTCTTGATGCCGAGATGGCGCAACGCCAGGTTGTCCATGTCATGCGGACGATGCGATTCGAGCACATACGATTGCAGCAGCGTGTCATGTTCGACGCCGCGCATCTCGATGCCGTAATTGGCCAGCACCTGCTCGTCGTACTTCAGATGCTGACCGACCTTCTTGTGCTCCGCGCTTTCGAGCCACGGCTTGAGCTTCGCAAGCACTTCGTCGCGCGGCAGTTGCAAGGGCGCGTCGGGGCCGCGATGCGCGAGCGGCACATAAGCGGCATGACCCGCTTCTACCGACAAAGACAGACCCACGATTTGCGCGATCATCGGATCGAGCGACGTGGTTTCGGTGTCGAACGAAGTCAGCTCCGCTGCGTTGACTTTTTGCAGCCACGCGTCGAACTGTTCCCACGTTTGCACGGTTTCGTAGTGGCGCTCGTGATCGACGCTAAGCGCGGGCGGCACGTCGGTTTCCGGCCCTTCCACCGCATCGGCAATTTCGACCTCACGCAGCCAGGTCTTGAACCCGTGGCGCGTGAATACGTCGCGCAATTCCTCGCGCGATTCAGGCCGGCTCTGCAAATTTTCCTCGATCGACGTGAGGTGCCCGGTCAGATCGCAATGACGCTCCACCGTGACGAGCTTGCGCGCCATCGGCAGAAAATCCAGGGCACGTCGCAGATTGTCTCCTACCGCACCTTTAATCTCGTCTGCATGTGCGACGATGCCATCTAGCGACTCAAATTGCGACAGCCATTTGAGCGCGGTTTTCGGCCCGCATTTTTCGACGCCGGGCACGTTGTCGACGGTATCGCCGATCAACGACAGGTAGTCGACTATGCGCTCCGGGGGGACGCCGAACTTCGCAAGAACGCCGGCGCGGTCGAGTTTTTCGTTGGTCATCGTATTGATGAGGGTGACATGATCCGACACGAGCTGCGCCAGATCCTTGTCCCCAGTCGACACGATCACGTTCATGCCACGCTTTTCCGCTTCGGTGGAAAGCGTGCCGATCACGTCGTCGGCTTCCACGCCGTCGATCATCAGAAGCGGCCAGCCGAGCGCGCGCACGGCCACATGAATCGGCTCGATTTGCCGCGAGAGATCGTCCGGCATGGAGGGACGATTCGCCTTATAGTCCGGATACCAGTCGTCGCGAAACGTTTTGCCCTTGGCGTCGAACACGCACGCGCTATACTCTGCTGTGACTTCCTTGCGCATGCGCCGCAGCATGTTGATCATCCCGTAGAGCGCACCTGTGGGACCACCATCGGGCCCGCGCAGATCAGGCATCGCATGGTAGGCCCGGTACAGATAACTCGAACCGTCGACCAATAGCAGGGTCTTACCTTCAAGGCTTCGTTCTTCAGGCATTATGACTAAGAGAAAAGTGATTCCGAGTCTGCGATCACTCGCAGATCAAGAGCGCGCAACGGCAAAAAAGGCCCGCGCATCGTGGCAGATGTTCACGATTATGGCAGAGTTTATCGAGGCGACCGAGTACCTCTCGGAGATCCGCCCCGCTGTCAGCATCTACGGTTCAGCGCGCCTGAAACCCAGCTCGCCGTACTACAAACTCGCCACGCAAATCGCCCGCAAACTCTCCGATGCAGGCTTCGCCGTGATCTCCGGCGGCGGTCCCGGCATCATGGAAGCCGCAAATAAAGGCGCTCATGCGGGCAAGGCGCCTTCGGTCGGGTTGAACATCGAGTTGCCGCACGAGCAGTCCGGTAACCAGTGGCAGGACATCTCGCTGCGCTTCCGTCATTTCTTCACGCGCAAGGTCACGTTCGTGAAGAATTCGGATGCTGTGATCGTGATGCCCGGCGGCTTCGGCACGCTCGACGAACTCGCGGAAGTACTCACGCTCATTCAAACCAAGAAGTCGCGCCACGTGCCGATCATCCTGGTGGGCGCGGAGTTCTGGGAAGGTCTGCTTACGTGGTTCAAGAACTCGCTCACGCCCATGGGCCTCATCAATCCGACGGACATCGACCTGATGCAGGTGATCGACGACCCGGACCAGGTGCTCGAAGCGGTGCTCAAGTTCTACGAAGATCGCGAAGGCGCCGAGCCGCAGCCCACCAAGTCGGAAGAAGACCGCATGTTCTATCTGTAACGTGCGAGCGCAGCGCTCGCGCGCAAAACTGCTGGATCACTCATTCAAGCGGGCGGCCTCAGGGCTGCCCGTTTGCGTTTGCGTTTGCGCTTGATCGGTTTGATCGCCTTGCGCCTGCAACCATTCGCAGAATTGCGCGACGAGCGGCGCATGCGCGACCTCTCTCCTTGCGACCCACCAATAGCCGCGCGCGTCGATGCGCGGTCCCGCCAGCGGCATCACGAGCCGGCCGGACGCGAGCTCATCGGCAAGTAACGGCAACGGGCCCAGTGCCACGCCGAGTCCATCTACTGCGGCCTGCAAGGCCAGATAGAAGTGATCGAACGATTGCTTCTTCCGGCATTTCGCCGTCACGCCCGCAGCCGATAACCAGTTACCCCAGGCATCGGGCCGCGTGTCGGAATGCAGCAGCACGTGTCGCGCGAGGTCGTCGGCCGTCTTGATCGGCGAGCGCTGCAGCAGTGCGGGACTGCACACAGGAAGCTCGCTCTCGCCAAGAAACTGGCCGCTTACACAGTTCGGCCAATGAGCGGGGCCTCGCCTCACCGCGACGTCGAAACTATCCAATGTTTCAACCGGCGCGTTCGACGTCGCCAATCGCAACTCGACGTTCGGCACCTTGCGCTGGAATTGATGCAGGCGCGGCAGCAGCCATTTCATCGCGAACGTGGGCAGCGCATTCACCCGCAAAACGTGAACGACGCCGGTGTCGCGCAGTTGGTCGGTGGCGTGCGCGATGCTGTCGAACGCGGCCTGCACGGTGGACAGATAGCGGCGGCCGGCGGCCGTCAGGCGCACGCGCTTGCCGTGACGCTGAAACACCTGCACGCCGAGCCACGACTCGAACGCGGCGACCTGCCGGCTGATTGCACCGTGCGTCACATGCAGTTCGTTAGCCGCGGCGGTAAAGCTTTCGTGCCGCGCCGCTGCTTCAAAGGCGCGCAGCGCGGGGAAAGGAGGAAGGTTACGTGCCATGCTTGTGATTGTAGATCACAAAGACGCGCGCAAAAATCGTTTTGCCGCGTGGCGTTTCGGAGCTAACCTCTTGAGCTTGAACGGAAAGCGAAGCGCCATGGACCACAATCTCACCTCACTCGACTCCGCTGCAGGGCCGAGGCCCACTCTGCGGGAAATCTTCGGCGGTTTTCTGGGCTTGGGGCTCATCTCATTCGGAGGCGCGCTGCCGCTCGCGCGCCGCGCGCTTGTCGAGCAACGCCGCTGGTTGAACGCGGAAGATTTCACCGATCTGCTGGGGCTTTGCCAATTTCTGCCGGGCGGCAATGTGATCAATCTCTCGGTAGCCGTCGGCATGCGTTTTCGCGGAATCCCAGGCGCGCTCGCTGGATTGCTCGGATTGATCGCCGGGCCGTCGCTGGTGGTGATCGGTCTTGGCGTGCTGTACGAGCGCACGCAAGACGACCCGCACGTGCGCCATCTATTCGCGGGGCTTGCGGCGGCCGCGGCCGGCCTTCTGATTTCAATGGCCGTAAAAATCTTGCTGCCATTGCGCAACAAGCCGATGGCCGCGCTCATCGCCGCCCTCGGCTTCATTGCTATCGCGATCATGCGGCTGCCGCTGTTGCCCACCATGCTTGTGCTGACGCCGTTCAGCATCTACGTTGCATCGAGGAGCGCACAATGAACGACACGCTCGTTTCCCTCGCCATCATTTTCAGTCAGCTTTCGCTGCTCGCATTCGGCGGCGGCAACACCATTCTTCCGGAGATGCAGCGTCAGGTGGTCGAGGTGCATCACTGGATGCCAGCCAGCGAATTCAGCGCGCTCTTCGCGCTTGCTCAAGCCGCGCCAGGGCCCAACCTGATGATCGTCACACTGATTGGATGGCACGTGGCCGGCTGGCCTGGCATGCTGGTGACGTCGATCGCGAAGTTCGGGCCGTCGTCGATCGTGACGATACTCGCGCTCCACGCATGGGACCGCTTCAAGGACCGGCCGTGGCGGCGTTATGCGCAGTTGGGGCTGGTGCCGGTTACGGCAGGCATCGTCGCGGCGAGCGCGGCGCTGATCGCGCAAGCGTCGGATTCGACGGCGATTGCGTGGGCAGTCACAGCGGCCACAGCGGTAGTCGCACTGAAGACACGCATTCATCCGCTATGGCTGCTGGCCGCCGGCAGCGTGATCGGGCTGACCGGCTTTGGGCAGTAGACACTCGGCTGATGCACCTTGCTCACCCGCCGATCCCACGCGCCGACCGGAAAACCGCAGGCTGAAAAACGCCCAGCGCCCCGCTTACTGAAACGCCACCTCGGCAAAGCTGCGCAGCTTGCGACTATGCAATCGATGCAGCCCGTTCTCGCGCAAAAGCTCCATGGCTTTCACGCCGATCTGCAGATGCTGGTCGACCTGCGCGCGATAGAACTGGTCGGCCATGCCGGGCAGCTTCAGTTCGCCGTGCAGCGGCTTGTCGGACACGCATAGCAAGGTGCCGTAAGGCACGCGGAAGCGGAATCCGTTTGCGGCAATGGTCGCGCTTTCCATGTCGAGCGCGATCGCGCGGCTTTGCGACAGCCGTTGAACCGGCTCACGATGATCGCGCAACTCCCAGTTGCGGTTGTCCACACTCGCGACAGTGCCCGTACGCATAACCCGTTTGAGTTCCACACCGTCAAGCTGCGTGACCTGCGCAACCGCGCGCTCCAGCGCGACCTGCACTTCGGCGAGCGCCGGAATCGGCACCCACAGCGGCAGATCGGCGTCGAGTACGTGATCTTCGCGCACATAGCCGTGCGCCAGCACATAGTCGCCGAGGCGCTGCGTATTGCGCAGGCCCGCGCAGTGGCCCAGCATGATCCACGCATGCGGACGCAGCACGGCGATGTGATCGGTGATGGTCTTCGCGTTCGACGGCCCAACGCCGATGTTGATCATCGTGATGCCGCTGCCGTCCGCGCGCTTCAGGTGATACGCGGGCATTTGCGGCAGACGCGGCGGCGCCGTGCCTTCCTGCGCCTGCTCGCCGAGGTTCTCGTTGTACATGACCACATCGCCCGGTTCGACAAACGACGTGTATTCGCTGCGATAGGCGCGCAGTTCCTCGTCGTCTGTACGGGCCATCATGGTGCGGCCGAGTTTGACGAACTCGTCGATATAAAACTGGTAGTTCGTGTACAGCACGTAGTTCTGGCAATGCGTGGGCGAAGTCGCCGTGTAATGCTTCAGCCGGTGCAGCGAGAAATCCACGCGCGCCGCCGTGAACAGCGCGAGTGGATGCGGCTCGCCCGCCAGCGGCTCATACGTGCCATTGACGATACGGTCGTCGAGCAGCGCGAGGTCGGGCGTGTCGAACACGTCGCGCATCAGGAAGAGGCGCTCGCGATCCAGATCGCCTTCGAGGTGAATGCCCTCGGCAAACGCAAAGTGAATTGGAATTGGCTGGTTCGAAACGCCGACTTCGATCTTCACATGGTGGTTCTTCGCGAGCAGACGCAATTGTTCGCGATAGTAGTTGCCGAACAGATCGGGCCGCGTAACAGTAGTCTCGAACACGCCGGGGCCGGCGACAAAACCGTACGAGCGCCGCGAGTCGATATGCGTGTTGACTTCCGTGCAGACGCGCACGAACGGGTAGCAGGCACGCACGCGGCGTTCGAACAGTTCGTTGCGGCGATAGCGCGCGAAGGCGTCGCGCAGAAAAGACGTGTTGGCTTCGTAAATCGCCGACAGGCGTGTCACCGCCTCGGCAGCGTCGTCGAAGGATTCGGTCGGGAAGCTGTTGGCGGGAGTTTGCACCGCGCGTTGATTGGTATCGTTGTTCATCTTCATTCGCCTCTATTGATGAGACGACATTACCACGGAACCCATGATCGCCAAATGACGTCGCCGCGCCCGCAGCACGCGCCGCCGCAGGGGCGCGCGAGATTGCGGGCGCGCCGCGCGAAAGCGGCGCAAAATAAGGCGATTGCGCCCGTGGCAGAAGCTGGATTTGCTAGAATCGGGGCACCATTCCGGAGAATCACCATGAAGCCGCTCCTTCCCGTCGCCGTTGCACTGGCCCTTGCCTTTGGCAACGCCGCGATGGCTGCCCAGCCTGTCGACGACACTCCGCCCCCGGGCGCGCCGCAGTCCGCCAATGAACGCGCCGGCCTGCCCGACCTGGAGAAGATCAACCGGCCGGCAGCCGAGGTCAGCTCGAAGGTGGAAATCAACGTCCCGCGCACGCCGAGCTTCCACGAGCGCAGCGGGAACGGCACGGAAATCACCGAATACCGCGACAAAGGCAAGCCCGTCGAGATCAACGTCCGCTCGAATCTGGGCACGCGCTATCAGATGAGCGCGCCGCTCGATACGTCGCCCACCGTGCGCGACAACGGACGCGCGAGCACGCGTCTGCCCTCGGTGAACCTGAGGTACTGATGCCTGGCGGAGCGCCGGCGCCGCTCCTTATCAATGCCCTGCGCCGGCGCACGTCGCCGGCGCTGTGAGCTTGAGTTCCGCATCGCGCGGCGGTGCGCCCAGCCTCGCAACGATTCCACCGACCTGCCCGACGCGCGCTCCACACTGCTTTCACCACCGCACGTAGCCCGCTGGCCGCATCGCGCCAGCCCGACCAACCTGACCTGACGTTTCCCGCATGGCTGTCTTCACCGCTGTCACCGAATCCCAACTAGCAGACTGGATGCGCCATTACGATCTCGGCGAAGTCGTCGAATTTCGCGGCATTACGTCCGGCATCGAAAACAGCAATTTTTTTCTGACGACGACGCGCGGCGAATACGTCCTCACCATTTTTGAAAAGCTGACGGCCGGGCAATTGCCGTTCTATCTGAACCTGATGCGCCATCTTGCGGCACACCGCGTGCCCGTGCCCGACCCGATGCCGCGTGAGGACGGGTCGCTGTTCGGCATCCTGCACGGCAAGCCCGCCGCTATCGTGACGAAACTCGAAGGCGCGCCGGAACTGGCGCCGGGCGTCGAACATTGCATTGAAGTCGGACAGATGCTTGCCCGCATGCATCTCGCCGGGCGCGATTACACCGGCTATCAGCCGAACCTGCGCAGCCTGCAGTGGTGGAAAGAAACAGTGCCGACCATCCTGCCGTTTCTCGAAGGCGAGCAGCGTGAATTGCTGTCGTCCGAGCTCGCATATCAGGAGGCGTTCTTCGCGTCGGCGGATTACGCGGCGCTGCCCGAGGGCCCCTGTCACGCCGACCTGTTCCGCGACAACGCTATGTTCGCGCATGCCGCGCCCGAGACCGGTCACGAGGTTCGCCTCGGCGGCTTCTTCGATTTTTACTTCGCTGGCTGCGACAAGTGGCTGTTCGACGTCGCCGTGACCGTCAACGACTGGTGCGTCGATCTCGCCACGGGCAAGCTCGACCACGCACGCACCGAGGCCATGCTGCGCGCGTATCAAACCGTGCGTCCCTTTACCGTCGAAGAAAACCGTCATTGGGGCGACATGCTGCGGGCGGGCGCATACCGTTTCTGGGTCTCGCGCCTGTATGATTTTCATTTGCCGCGCGCGGCCGAACTGCTCAAACCGCACGATCCCGGCCATTTCGAGCGCATTCTGCGCGAGCGCCTGTCCGGCGTCGCACTACCAGGCATTCACACCTCATGCAACTGATCGAAGTCCCCGCGAAAACCGGCTATGTATGGTTCCGGCAAGGTATCTGGCTGTTCCGCAAGAATCCGCTCGCGTTCCTCACATTGTTCTTCACCTATCTGCTGGTGATGACGCTCGTTGCGCAAATCCCGCTGATCGGCAGCGTGTTGCCGCTGGCGTTTATTCCCGGCGTCGCCGTCGGCTTCATGGCCGCATGTCGCAATACGATCGCCGGCAAGCCTGTCTTCCCAACAATCCTCGTGGACGGCTTCCGTTCGTACGGACCAGTGGTCGCACGGCGGCTGATCGTGCTCGGCGTGTTCTACGTGATCGCAATGGCGGTGGTGCTCGCGGGTTCGGCACTCGCTGACGGCGGCATGTTGCTGAAGGTGATGCTTGGCGCGGGCGCGGCAATGGACCCTCAGGCAGTCGCCAACAGCAATATGCCGCTCGCCGTGGTCACGGCCTTCGCGCTCTACATTCCAGTGGCCATGCTGTTCTGGTTCTCGCCCATTCTCGCGGCGTGGCACGATGTACCGCCTGTCAAGGCGATGTTCTTCAGCCTCGTCAGTTGCTGGCGCAATCGCGGCGCATTCATCGTGTTCGGCGCGCTGTGGTTTGCAGTGGCCATGACGGTGTCGCTCGGATTGTCAGCGTTGATGCAGGCGCTCGGCGCGGGCGACTTCGCGTTCGCCGTATTGATGCCCGCCACGATGATCGTCACGACCATGCTGTATTGCTCGTTCTACGCGACATATCGCGGCTGCTACGGCGTGCAGACGCCGCAGACGCCTGATCTGCCGACTACACCGGCCGCTTGAAAGCCCGGCGCCGGTTGCTGTTCGCAGCACGGGCGCTCCGTTGCTCGCGGGCCGGCCGCGTCCGTCGCCGCGCCCGCTCCTCGTAGTCCGCCTTTGCGTCTCATAGTCGTCAATGTGCGCCGATTTGCGGCACAATGGTTTGCACTCAATCTATTTGCGTGCACTCCTTTGACACGAGATGCATCATGACCCAGCGCCCCGCTTTGCCCTTCACGCTCGACGAGCAACTGTGCTTCGCCCTCTACTCCACGTCGCTGGCGATGACCAAGGCCTACAAGCCGCTTCTCGACAAGCTCGGTCTCACGTATCCGCAATATCTGGCGATGCTGGTGCTATGGGAGAGCGACGACGTCACGGTCAAGGGCATGGCCGCGCGCCTGAACCTCGATTCGGCGACTGTCACACCCCTGCTCAAACGCCTCGAGACGCAAGGTCTAGTGGAACGAGTGCGGGGAGTGGAAGACGAGCGTCTCGTCTACATTCGGCTCACCAAGGCCGGCGCAGCGCTCAAGCGTCAGGCCCGCGAGGTGCCCGCCGAAATCTTTTGCGCCACCCAACAGTCGCCCGAATTCCTGCTGCGTTTGCGCGACGATCTGACTCGCCTGCGTACCACGCTTAACGACTACATGGATAACGAGTAGCGCCGAGGCAAAAGGCTTGCCTATCGACGCGATGCAAAATTTCATTTGTACACAAATGATTTGTGTACTATTCTTACCACATGCCGCTTCACTAGCGCCGCGCCACGACGGCGGGTAGCGCGAAGCGGCAACATGCAGACCTTCATAACCCAGATCAAGGAGCAGCGCGATGAACATACTCTACAAAGCAAGTGCAACGAGCACCGGTGGGCGCGACGGCCGTGCAGTATCGTCGGACAATGCGTTGGACGTTAAGCTCGCGGCGCCGCGCGAATTGGGCGGCAACGGCGCAGCAGGCACGAACCCCGAGCAGTTGTTCGCGGCCGGCTATTCGGCGTGTTTTCTCAGCGCAATGAAGTTTGTCGCAGGTCAGCACAAGCAAACGCTGCCTGCCGATACTCAGGTCACCGCAGAAGTCGGCATCGGTCCGAACGACAAGGGCGGCTTCGCACTCGACATCGATCTGCGCATCTCGCTGCCGGGTCTGGATGCAGATGCGGCTAGAGAACTGGTCGACGCCGCTCACCAGGTTTGCCCGTACTCGAACGCTACGCGCAACAACGTCGCGGTTCGTCTGCAAGTCGCGTAAGCTGCCACGTCGGCGAGTCGCTAACCGCTCGCCAGAAAGGCGCGGCGCTTCCAGGCCGGCCTCATCCGCGCCCGCCCCTCGATGCCGAGGGCGGGCGCGCAGCAATTTACAGCTCAACTTGCCGATGACACGCGTCCGACGACTGAACGACACCTTCGACACCGGCCTGGTCTGGTTCCGCCGCGACCTGCGCAGCACCGATAACGCCGCGCTGTACTACGCGCTCAAGCATTGCGAGCGCGTGTGGTGCGTGTTCGTGTTCGATACGACGATCCTGCAACCGCTCGTTGATAAATGGCAGACGCGTCATCCGGGCACACAGGCGCAAGATCGCCGCGTCGAGTTCATTCTTGCGTCGCTGCGCGAACTGGACGAAGCGCTGCGCGCTCAGGGCGGCGGGCTCGTCGTGCTGAACGGCGATCCCGCCGATCTCGTGCCGAAGCTCGCCAACGAGCTTCAGGTCGATGCCGTATTCGCGAACCACGACTACGAACCCGCCGCGATCGAGCGCGACGAGACCGTGCGCGAGCGTCTCGCTGAGGCGGGACGCCAATGGCTGACCTTCAAGGACCAGGTGATTTTCGAGCGCGCCGAATTGTTGACTGGCCAGAACAAGCCATTCACGGTTTTCACGCCGTACAAGAACGCGTGGCTCAAGCAACTGACGAGCTTCGATCTGAAGCCCTATCCAGTCGAAACCTACGCAAACCACCTGGCGAAGCTGCCCGCAAAACTAGACCGGCAGCTACCGACGCTCGATCAACTGGGCTTCGCGCCCAGCAATCTCCGCGAGCTCGAGTTGCCCACCGGCATGAGCGGCGCCCGGCTTCTGCTCGACGACTTCCTCACGCGGATCGACAGCTATGCTGAACGGCGCGATTTTCCGGCGGCTAAGGGTCCCAGCTATTTGTCGGTGCACTTGCGCTTTGGCACCGTGTCGATTCGCACACTCGCGCGGCTCGCTCAGGAAATGTCCCTGCAACCGGACGGCCGGGGCTCGGCCACGTGGCTCTCGGAACTCATCTGGCGGGATTTCTACTTCATGATCCTGTCGCATCACCCCAAACTGGCGGGCGGTGCGTCGTTCAAGGAGGAGTACGACCGCCTGCGTTGGGAGCAGGGCGCGGAAGCGGATGAAGCGTTCGCCGCATGGTGCGAAGGCCGCACCGGCTATCCGCTGATCGACGCGGCCATGTTGCAGCTCAACAGCACCGGCTACATGCATAACCGTCTGCGCATGGTGACTGCGAGTTTTCTGGTGAAGGACTTAGGCGTCGACTGGCGGCTCGGCGAGCGCTATTTTGCCGACCAACTGAACGACTTCGACTTCGCGGCAAATAACGGTGGCTGGCAATGGGCTGCGTCGACAGGATGCGATGCGCAGCCCTATTTCCGGATCTTCAATCCGATCACGCAGTCGGAAAAATTCGATTCGGACGGCCGATTCATCAAACGCTATTTGCCGCAGCTTGGGAAGCTGCCGGCCAAATGGATCCATGCGCCGTGGTTGGCAGGCGCGGAACGGCTCGCAGAATTTGACGTTGTGTTGGGCAAAGATTACCCGGCGCCGATCGTCGACCACGCGCAGGCAAGAGCCCGGACGCTGGCTCGTTTTGGAAAGTGAGCGCACGCTCACAGTACCTTGTCACACAGCCGGAAAGCGGCTGTTTTAGCAATACGACTGGCTTGGAGCCGACACTTAGGCCCTTCGCCCGGCACCGGCGTCATTTGCTACCGCCGATGCTTCAACTAGCGCGCAGCTTAGTGCTGGCTCATCCACGACGGCTGACGAAAGTTCGCGTCGCGATCCAGCTTGCGCATGCGGAATTCGAGGTCGTACAGATCGGTCGCTTCCGCGAGGAATGCGTCAGCGCGTTCTTTCGCGAGTTGTTCGGGCGACTTGGTCAAAAACAGGAACAGGCGGGTAAGCAGGTACATGATTAGAGCCTCGGCAATGAGTGTAGGCATAAACGCCTAGGGGATAACCCGTATTATAGGGAAAACCCTAGGGTTACGCCATCACTCATTTTGAGGTGTTGCTCAAAAGTCACCGCGCGTGCGCAGAGGCCTCTGCCGCAATGCTTTCGTCGACGCCCGCGCCCACCCGCCGCTGATGCTTGAAGAACTCCCACACCATGGCGCTGGCGTCCGGGCCCTTCGCGGAATGGAACGGCACAGAATCGTCACCGCCGCTCCAGGCGTGCCCCAGGCCTTGCACATGACACACGCGCACGACGCGCCGACCGCTCCGGAAATAGTCGCGCAGCGTCATGCCGCCTTTTCGGTCTTCGCGCATTTCACCTGATTTGCGCGCGCCTTTTTGATCGATCATCCGATTCAGACGCAGAAACTGCGTCACAAGCTGGTCGGCGTTGACCGGCGCAACGACATGATCGGCGTCGCCGTGGATGATGAGCGCCGGCATACCAGGATAGTGCGCCACGTCCGCGATCTCGTCGACGAGTTCGGCCGGATCGCGCCGCGCACCGCGCCGCATCACGTCCATCGCCGTAATGCCGGAGCGGGCCTCGCCAAAAGCCGGGCCCGAGTGCAGCGCGACCGCCGCAAAGCGCTCCGGAAAATGCAGCGCCAGCAGCGCCGTGAGCCCCGCCCCCGCAGAAATTCCAGCGACATACACGCGCTCGTTGTCGAAGCCGTGCTGGGCGACCAGCGCATCGACGAGCGACACCACCGCCCGCGCCTCGGCACCACCCGCGCTTTCGCCCGAGTCGTACCAATGCCAGCAGCGGTGCGAATGCGCATGCTTCGACTGTTCGGGATAGACGACCGCAAAGCCGTAGCGGTCCGCCAGCACGTTCATGCGCGTGCCTTGCGCGAATTCGTCGATGGATTGCGTGCAGCCGTGCAACATCACGAGCAACGGCATGGTTTCGAGGGCGTGGCCCGACGGAACGTAGAGGCCATATTGGAGATGATTGACCAGCCGACCCGGCGCCGCGGGCGCCGAATGGAACGAACGTGTCCAAGATCCGCTCGCCCAGGCTGCAGCGCGCGGACGCACTCGCGATTCGCGCGCGGCCGCGTGCGGCACTTCGCGTTTGACGGGCGAACGTACCGCGGCAGACTTCAGCAGGCGAACTTTCGTCGACGGCTTGGTGGACGCCGGGCGGGCCGGGCGCTTGGTCGCGCGCTTGGCGGTCTTCTGGGCGTGCT
This sequence comes from Paraburkholderia kirstenboschensis, assembly GCF_904848585.1. Classification (GTDB taxonomy): domain Bacteria; phylum Pseudomonadota; class Gammaproteobacteria; order Burkholderiales; family Burkholderiaceae; genus Paraburkholderia; species Paraburkholderia kirstenboschensis. Next base: position 140,230 of record NZ_CAJHCR010000015.1, on the reverse strand, counting down.
CGGTTTGAATCGCGAGCAGACGCTTGAGGCCGCGGAGCCAGATCTTCGATAAACTTTTTGCCATCGGCGCAAAACCTCGCAAAAAGGGCAGGATTGACGAATGCAAATGCATTTCTTGTGCAATGCACAATAGCATCAATCCTCAGGCGATGCAGAAGCTGCCAGGCGAGTCCGCCGCCACCGCTTACTGCACTAAACCTTGTCCCCGGCCGCCCTCAAAGGCTGATAGCGCCTGTTGGCCGCCTAACATCGGGAAGCAAAAAGCGTGTCTGCGCGGCGCGAGCCGTCGCTAGCCGCCGTCTATACTGGCGGTTACCCGAACGCGTCGGCGCTTTGCCTCGCTCGCGCGTTTAGTGAGATATCAACGATTCTATGCGGCTCTGACCGCCTTTTCTCGATGCCCGACCTACCAGCCCAACTGTGGTACTCGATCACCAGCCTCGGCGGCGCCGGAATGACGCTGCCGCTGGCATTCGCCATCGCGTTGTGGCTCGCGGTCGGCTACTCCTGGCGCATGGCAGCCGGCTGGCTGCTGCTGCTCGGCGCGGCAATCGGCGTGGTGACGGTCACGAAGCTGGCGTTCCTCGGCTGGGGCGTGGGCGTGCGCGAGCTCGATTTTACGGGGGTAAGCGGCCATGCAATGCTCTCAACGGCCGTCTATCCAGTCGCACTATTCCTGATGTTGCTGCGCACGCGGCCGTCCGTCCGCGTGCTGGGCGTTTTACTCGGCCTGGCTGCCGGAATGGCGGTGGGCTTGTCGCGCGTGGTGCTGAGCGCGCACTCGCCTTCGGAAGCAATCACCGGGTGTCTCGTCGGTGCGCTAGCCGCGCTATTGTTCGTGCGGATGGCGTGGAACGCCGTTCCGGAGCGCCTTTCCGTGCTTCCAGTCGCGGTCAGTCTGATGGCGCTTGCTGTACTGATGCACGGCGTTCACGTGCCGACTCAGCGCTGGGTGACGCACATCGCGCTAAAAGTGTCTGGCCACGACCGGCCATTCATCCGTGCAAAGTGGAAGGCCGTGCGCAATGTCCGGCCGGCCGCCGCGCCAATCTCGCAGACGCAGACGCGAAACGCTCTCGCGCCGCCGCGCTCGCTCGACATCTAAGCCTTTTCCCGCCTCACCATCTGCCATATTTGCGCTGCGGCATGCTCGTCATGCCAGCGCTATAACCTCGTCTATATTACGATATGGGTTTTTAATCACCGTTCCGGCGCGCGCCGGACTTTCACACGTTCATGACACTGTCCCGCCGCCTGCTGAAACAAGCGCTGCTGATGACCGGCGCGATTTCTATTGCCTTTAGCGCCAGCGCGCGCGCCGATGAGCTGGTAGTGTCCGCCGCCGCCAGCCTGACCAATGCGTTCACGGCAGTGAGCGAAGCCTTCGAAAAGCAGCACGCCGGTACCAAGGTTCTGCTCAATTTCGGCGCTTCCGACGTATTGATGCAGCAAATCGCCAAAGGCGCGCCCGCCGACGTTTTTGCGTCAGCAGACCAGAAAGCCATGGACAAGGCCGCGGCGGAGAAAGTCATCGTACCGGCCACGCGCAAGGACTTCGCGGCCAATTCGCTCGTTTTGATCGTGCCGGCGGACAGTCGTTTTGCGCCGACCAGTCTCAACGAACTGACATCGTCGAATGTGAAAAGGATTGCGTATGGCGATCCGGCCTCCGTGCCGGTCGGCCGATATACGCAAGGTGCGTTGCAAGCCGCCGGAGTGTGGGATGCCGTGAGCGTCAAGGCCGTACTCGCGGCGAACGTGCGTCAAAGCCTCGATTATGTGTCGCGGGGTGAAGTGGACGCCGGTTTCGTGTTCGGTACCGACGCCGCAATCGTGCCCGGCAAGGTCAAGGTCGCGCTGACCGTGCCGACGCAAACACAGATCACCTACCCGATCGCGCAAGTGGAGGGTAGCCGTCATGCAGCGGACGCACAGGCCTTCGTAAGCTTCGTGTTGTCGCCGGCCGGCCAGGCGGTGTTGGCGAAGTACGGTTTCAAACCGGCCCACTAACGTACAAATCCCGCTACCTCGATCAACGTCGACAACGGACCGCAAACGATCATGCAACAAGCCTGGATTCCGCTGATGCTGTCACTCAAGGTGGCGGGCTGGGCGACCGCGCTCAATCTGGTGTTCGGTGTCGCTGCCGGATTTGGCCTGTCGCGCTGGCGCTCGGGCGCCCGCGACGTCGTCGATTCGTTGCTGACGCTTCCGCTCGTCATGCCGCCCACGGTGCTCGGTTACTACCTGCTCGTGCTGCTTGGGCGACGCGGTGTGGTCGGCGCCTGGCTCGACCGCTTCGACATCCAGCTGGTGTTCACCTGGCAAGGCGCGGTGATCGCGTCGACGGTGGTCGCGTTCCCGCTCGTGCTGAAGTCGGCGCGCGCCGCCTTCGAAGCCGTCGATCCCCAACTCGAACGCGCCGCGCGCACGCTCGGCGTCAGCGAAGCTGCGGTTTTCTTTCGCGTGAGCCTGCCGCTTGCCGCGCGTGGAATTCTCGCCGGCGGCCTGCTCGCGTTCGCGCGAGCGCTCGGCGAATTCGGCGCCACGCTGATGATCGCGGGCAATCTGCCGGGCCGCACGCAGACGCTTTCGGTCGCGGTCTACTCAGCCGTGCAAGCGGGCGACGACGCCACGGCGAACTTCCTCGTGCTCGTGACCTCGGTAACGTGCGTCGTGATCCTGCTGCTCGCCGGCCGCCTCGTGCCGCAACGCACGCTTCTGGCTTACCGCTGACATGCCGCTCGACGTCGACATCCGCAAGACATTCGTGAGCGCCGAGCGCCGCTTCACGCTCGACGTCGCCTTTACTGCGACCACGCAGCGCGTGGTGCTGTTCGGCCCGTCCGGCGCGGGAAAGAGTCTGACGCTGCAGGCGATCGCCGGCCTGTTACGTCCCGACGAAGGCAAGATCACGCTGCACGGCAATGCGCTATTCGACAGCAAGTTCGATGTGGATCTGAAGCCGCAGGCGCGCAAGGTCGCGTACCTTTTCCAGGACTACGCGCTGTTTCCGCATCTGAACGTGCGCCAAAACATCGGCTTCGGCTTGCAAAGCGGCTGGTTCAATCCGCGCGCGCGCAGCAGCCATGCGCAGATTGATTACTGGCTCGACGCGCTGGAGTTGCGCGGTGTCGCCGGCAATTATCCGGCGCAACTTTCCGGTGGACAGAAACAGCGCGTCGCGCTTGCGCGCGCGCTCGTCGCGCAACCTCAACTGCTGTTGCTGGACGAACCGTTCTCGGCTTTGGACAGCACGCTGCGTCAGCGCATGCGGCTGGAGTTGTCCGAGCTGCAAACACGGCTGGATATTCCGATGGTGCTTATCACGCACGATCCCGACGACGTGGCCGCCTTCGGCGATCAGGTCGTGCAGATCAGCGACGGCCGCGTTCGCGAAAACCAGGCGTTCAGCGGCTACGCACGCAGCGAGACGTGATTGGCGCGCTTTGCCCTCGCCTTCGCCCGAACCCCTTCAATCTTTCACGCCAAATATCACGCTGGATGCCTTGAACACGGCGACCGCGCTCGCGCCTTGTGCGAGACCAAGTGATTCAGCGCTCTGGTTGGTGACCACGGCAGTGATGACCGCGCCGCCTTCGAGCACGAGCGACACCTCCGCATTGACCGCGCCCCGCTTGACGCTTTGCACGGTGCCCCGCAACTGGTTGCGAGCGGACAATTTCAGCGGCGCGCCGCTTTCCCCTTCGACTAACAGCACGACCCACGACGCCTTGATCAGCGCGAACGCCGCCAAGCCGACCGCGAGACCCAGCGCTTCGGTGCTTTCGTGCGTGAGGACGGCGACGATCGTGTGGCCGCCGGGCAGCGTCAGCGAGACCTCGTCGTTGATCGTGCCGCGCGCGATTTGCGATACGGTGCCGTACAGCTGATTGCGCGCGCTGGTTTTTACGCCGATACGGCCGATCAGATCCCAGTCCGTCGCGAAACCTTCGATCGCAGCGCCCGCACGCTCGAGAAAGCGTCGATGTTCGCGCTCGACCGCGCGAAAGGTCTCGATAAGCTTGAGCGCGCGCGGCGTCAGCGTGGTGCCGCCGCCGCCCTTGCCGCCAGTCAGGCGCACGACGAGCGGCTCGCCGGCGAGGTTGTTCATTGCGTCGACGGCGTCCCATGCGCCCTTGTAGCTCATGCCGACAGCCTTCGCCGCGCTGGTGATGGAGCCGGTTTCGCCGATCGCCGCGAGAAGCGCGATTCGCGACGCGCCACCGAGCGTATTGGCGCCCGCCTGGAACCAGACGGAACCGCCGACTTCCAGCGGTTCGTGGGACGGATCGTTGAGCTCGGGTGCCATGGCGGGGACCGGTCAGTGAATGATCGAGGACAGCGGACCATTATAGCGACCGGTGCTGCGCGCCTCGGAGGCTAAAGGCTGGGGAGGCCGCGCAAACCGTAACGGCAAAAAACTGCCGCGACGCCCCGACGGCACCGGTCGAAGCGCCGCCGCTCAAAGCGCGTATTGGGCGATCCCGTTGCCGAACGACCAGTTCTCTTTCAGCACTTCGACGAGGTTGATCAGCACATCCTCGCGCCTGAGCCCGGGCGACTCATGCAACTCATCGACCATGCGCTTGTAAAGCGCCTTTTTCTGCTCCAGCGTGCGCGTGTTGTTCAGCGTTATCTGAATCATCACGAGGTCGTCGGTTCGCTGGACGTTCAGATACTGGTTGTCGTACACAAAATTGTCCGGCTCGTGCTCGGTGATCAACATGAAGATGTCGTCTTTCGGCACGTTGAACGTGGCGACGAGCGCGCGCTGGATGCTGTCTGTAAGTGACTTCCGATATTCGGCGGGCTTGCCGGCGCGCAAAGCGATTCGGGTAAGCGGCATGACTATCTCCTCAGGTGGTGGATACGTGAACACAGCTTAGGCCGGCTGAGTCATAATAAACAGATATTGCTGGCTATTTCATCTATGTTGGATCGAAATGAAAGTCCTTGATCTCGATGCCGTCCGCGCGTTCGTGCTTGTCGCCGATCTGTGCAGCTTCACGCGCGCCGCCGATGCGCTCGACACCACGCAATCCGCCGTCAGCCTCAAGCTCAAGCGCCTCGAAGGGCATCTGGGCAAGCAGTTGCTGGAGCGCACGCCCCGCGTGGTGCGTCTTTCCGTCGACGGCAAAGCGTTTCTCAGCGCGGCCCGCGACCTGTTGAACGCGCATGAGCGGGCGCTGGGGTCGCTGTCGGTGGAGCGTCGGCGGCTTTCACTCGGCCTGAGCGAACATGTTGCGGGGCCCGAACTGCCGCAACTGCTGGCGCGACTGAACGCGCACGATCCGGGGCTCGTGGTCGAGTTGCACCTTGGCACGTCCGCTGCGCTGCTCGCCCATTTCGACGAGCGCCGTCTCGACGCGGTGATCGTCCGGTATGGCGCGGACGAGCCGCCGCGCGATGACGCCCAGGTGTTGTTCAGCGAGCCGCTCGAATGGCTGGCAACGCCGGCGTGGCTGCCGCGGGTCGGCGAGCCATTGGCGCTCGCGCTGTTGAGCCCGCCATGCAATGTGCGCGATGTTGCGCTGCGTACGCTGACGGAGGCGTCCGTGGCATGGCAGGAGGTTTTCGTCGGTGGCGGCGTCGCGGCTGTTGGCGCGGCGGTGGCCGCGGGACTCGCGGTGTCGCCACTTGCGCGAAGAGTAGCTCCGCGCGGTTTGATCGATGTCGGCGCCCGGCTTGGACTGCCTCGGTTGCCTGAATCCCGCGTGACGCTGCACTCTCGCGTGAGGGACGAGCGTTCGAAGGAAACGCTGCGGCTGGTGACGAACGGGCTGGCGAGCGGGTGAGCGGCTAGAGGGCGCGTTTTGCGTGGGGTCGGCGGTTGCCGGTCGGCGGTCGGCGGGCTTCGCCAGCTCACGAGTTCGCCGGGTACGCACGCGGGGCCGTCCGCGCCTACCTTTCGCAGCTTCGACTTCGCAGCATCGGCCACGCTACGCCCGCTAACACCTCGCCGCCGAGGGCCTACACCCGCGCGTTCACAACTCAGTGCAAAATCGGCGGGAGAGAGCCGCTGCGGGCTGTCGCCGGGTTCGCGGCTGCTGCGGTCTGATCAGCGCCCGCATTTGTGACGGGCGCGGAGGAACGCGGCGAGATCGCCGCCGACGTTCCCGCCGCACTTCGCCTGCTCCCGGCGTCATTAATCGGACCGGCATCCGCGGCGTGACTTTGCACCGTGTCGGCGTGCATGGCCTTCGACTGACCGGGTTGCGTCTGCGCCACGTGCGCACGGGCTTTCGTGCCTTGGGCGACGACCGCTGCCTTCTGCTTCGCCTTGCCTCCCGCCGCGTCGGAAGCCTTGTTCGCGCCGGCGGCCGTCACATGATTGACGCCACCGTGCTTGCTCGACTTCTCCGCCCGACCGGCCCCGACCGCCGACGCCGACGCCGACCCAGATGCAACCCCCGACGCCGACCGCGTCGCCGCATGCTTTCCACCAGTCTTCGCTACCGTTTTTGAAGCGCCCTTCCCATCCCGCACGGACTGCCCGGTGACCGCGCTGTGCTTGCCATGTGCGCTTGCCTCCGGCGGATTCCACACTTCCGTATAGCCGCCCGCCATGGCCGCGCCCGATACGCACCACACCGCAATCGCCATTGCTGCTACTCGAAACCACATCTGCTGCATCTCCTGAAATCTTTGACTTTCGTGACGAGCCGGGATTATATTCCCTTGCAAAAATCCAGATTTGGACTAGCATAAGCAATAAGTACATATAAGGACTCACCGCTCATGGCTCATGCCGCCCGCGCCACCCAGCCCGAAGCACCTCTGCGTCGGCCGAATTCGGAACCTTCGTTTGCAGAAATGTCTGCGGCGGGTTTGCGCGCGTTCTTCAGAATCGCGCAAGACTGGGATCTAAGCGCCGACGAGCAGATCATGCTGCTCGGTTCGCCAGGCCGCTCCACTTACTTCAAGTGGAAGCAGGCGCCGGAAGCGGCGCGCGTCGGTCGCGATACGCTGGAGCGCCTGTCGCTGCTGCTCGGCATATACAAGGCGCTGCAAATCCTGTTGCCGCAGCCGGGCACAGCGGACACCTGGATCAAACGCCCTAACAGCGCACCGCCCTTCGGCGGCCGTCGCGCACTCGACCGCATGCTGGCGGGCAATGTCAGCGACCTCGTGGCCGTGCGCCAGTATCTCGACGCAATGCGAGGCGGCTGGGCGTGACAGAACCGCATTGGCAGGACCGCTGGCGCAGCGCGCCTCTGGATTGGTCGCCCGCGTATCGCGTAATTCCCACCCGCTTTCCGGCCGTCAATCTGTTCGATCGGGTCGCATCGCCGGAAGATTTCGACGCGCTATACGCGCTCGAAGCAATGACCAACGACCGTCTGCGCACCGAAGTCGGCGAACTCGATCTCGTGCCGCGCGAAGAGCGGCGCTTTGGGCCGGGCTACGGACCGATCATGGCCGCGCTCACGCATCTGAATCCACTGGGCAGCCGCTTTTCCGACGGCACCTACGGCGTGTTCTATTGCGCCCGCTCGCGCGCCACGGCAATAGCCGAAACGCGCTATCACACGGGCAAATTTCTGGAAGCCACGGCCGAGCCGCCAATGCGTCAGCAAATGCGTCTCTACACGGTCGTGGCGCAAGGGGAAGTGGTCGACCTTCGCGGCGATCCGAAGCTCGATCTCGCAGTGCTCTCTCCGGACGATTATCTCGGCGGCCAATCGCTCGGCCGTGCGGTGCGCGAGGCGGGAGCGCCGGGCATCGCGTACCCATCGGTGCGGGACGCTGAAGGCGAATGCCTCGCTGCATTCAGGACAACGCTGTTGCGCGACTGTCACCACGCGGCGTATCTGGAATACAACTGGAACGGCACGAGCGTGGACATGGTGTTTGAGCTGAACCAGGTCGGCTGACAGCTTCTTGATGAGCGCCTCGTCAAGGCAGCGCCAGCGCCGCCGCTCCTTCAGCCCGCGCCTCTTCCACTGAAATGGACCAGCGCCGCAGCGCTCGGGGCTCGACGATTGTCAGCCTGCCGCCAGGGCCGAATGCGCCGGTGTCGATGAACACCTGCGCGCCGATCTGCTTGATGTCGCGCATCGGCGTATGGCCGCAGTAAGTCAGCGACAAACCACGCTGCCGTTGCGGATCGCCGTTGCCCATCGCGAGATCACGTCCCCATAGCAATTGCTGGCGCGTGTCGGCGGAGAAATTGCCCGCGTCGAGCTCGGCGTCGGTGCCGAAAAATTCGGCATGCAAAACATTGAAGCGCTCAGGCCCGCTGCCCACCACGCGTGCGAGCGGCAGCGTGCGCAGCCGCTCGGCGTAGCGACGCAAACTCTCGTCGGGCAGATTGGCTGCCCACGCGCCGCCAATGCCGTACCACCATTGCCGCCGCAAGCGGCCATCGGCGACGGCGCACAGCGCGTCTTCGTGATTGCCGAGCACGGCGAAAAACCACGGCTTGTCGAGCAGAGCCAACGCCTGTTCGGAATGTTCGCCGCGATCCACCAGATCGCCAACTGAAAAGAGCCGGTCACATGCGGGATCGAACGAGACGAGGCGCAACAGATAGCGCAATGCATCGACACAACCGTGCAGGTCGCCGACTACGAAGTCGCGGCCGCTCCGGTTGGCCGGATGGTGCTGAACAGAGGTGTCGAGTACGGAAGCCATACGTTCATGATAATGCGCAATCCCCAATGCGTATGCGCGCTGCCTCTCGTAGCGCGGCAGGAGAAAGCGCAAAGTTGACAGGAAACCACGCAAAAACCCGCGCGTACGCGGCAGAGTTTGCCGAAAACAGCCGGTTTGCGGGCGCGCTCTTGCTGGCTTCGCGTTTTGGCAACTTCCGTTGCCTGGAAGCCAATGTCACGCCCGCGCGAACATGAGTCCGACCAGGATTCGCCACTGAAAGTTGCGCTGGCAAATGGCGCCGGCCTGCATCCGTGCTTCGACTGAAAGCCGCATGCAAAGCCGTTGTAAGCAGCTATGCGTGCGAAGCGCCCGTTCGTCAGCCGACGCAGCGCACGCGAGTAGAATCCGCGACACGCCCGCCCTCCCGCACTCCTTTTATGCTCACAAAATATTATCCGCAAACGCTTCGCAATCGTCCGCGCATGCTGATCGCCCTCGCGATCGGCGTCGTCGTCGCCATGTTGACGCCGGAACACACGCGCCCGATGGTCCGCGTGCTGGTCGGCTGGGACACGACTGTGTGGACTTACCTGGTGCTGATCTGGGCGCACATGGCCGCCGCCGATGAAGGCCGCGTACGGGACTTCGCGCGCCGTGACGACGAAAACGCAGGCGTCGTGCTGTTCGTGATCTGCGTGGCGACCATTGCAAGCATTGCCGCGATCGTGCTCGAACTCGCCTCGGCCAAGGGCACGGCGGGCGCGTCGACGGTATGGCACTACGCGCTGACCGGGCTCACGCTGATGGGCGCGTGGTTCCTGATTCCCACCATCTTCACACAGCACTACGCACGGCTCTACTACGATACCGACGCACCGGAGACACCGCTTCTGTTTCCCGATCATTCGCTCACGCCGAACTATTGGGACTTTCTTTACTTCTCGTTCACGATCGCGGTTGCCTCGCAAACCTCCGATGTCGTGCTGCGCTCACGTCCCATTCGGCGAGCCGCGCTCGCGCAATCCGTCTTGTCGTTCTACTTCAACGTCGCCGTGCTCGGCTTGTGCGTGAACATCGCGGCCGGCCTGCTCGGTTCCTGATGTTCGCCGCCGCGCGAAGGCGGCAAATATCAACACGGCGTGGAGCGCCACGGCGAGCCATGAGTCGCGCTTGCCTCTCCCAGTGACGGCGCTTGCCCGTCCCAGAGCAAGTCTCGTGTAAAACGCGGACCACCTCCGCCCGTTTTACACGCACCCGCAGCCTTCTCCAGCGCCGCGCCGACTTTGTTACCGCAGACCTTCCCATAAGGGCACTCCATCGCCCTGCATCGCCCCCTCGCGGCGATCCACTGGCACAGGCCTTGCTGACCTTCGCAGACGGTTCTGGCCGGCTCGCCCCGACGCCTGGCGTCTGTACACCCGTAACTGGCCAGCGGCGTGACGATCTTTGCACTACATTGACCAGTACGCGCCCCCGTCTTCGGAACGCGCGGCCTCCGGCTCTGGAAGCCCAATGAGCGCTGTGATCGCTTGCCACTCGCATCCACACCGCAGCAGGACAAATCTGGAAACGACCGATGGAATCTCCAAACGGGTACGCGCCGCGGATCTATTTTTTTCATTCACTTCTGGTTGGACCGCTTGACGCGTGGCCTGCGCAGTTCGCCCACGCGGCCGCGCTGGGCTTCGATCACGCGTTGATCGGCAGTCTCTTCGAACCGGGCCAGGCGAGCCACGGACAGGTCGTGGGCAACCATGCACGGCTGCATCCAGTGTTCGAAACCGAGCAGCCCGCCGTCGACGCTATCCGCACACTCGCAGGCGGGGCACGTCAGCAAGGCCTCACGCTGCTGGCCGATCTGGTGATCGACCGGGTGGCCGCCGATGGCGCACTCTACGCGGAGCATGCGGACTGGTTCCATCCGCTGGAATCCGAAGAGGCGCGACTGGACCCACGGCATGTGCATCGCGAGGACAACGTCGCCTATGCGAACTTCGACGACGCCGGCACGCGTGCCGCGCTAGCCGACTGGTGGACGCAGCAACTGCTCGCGCTCGCCGACGCGGGTATCGGCGGTTTCCGGTTCGATTCGCCGCACCGCGTCCCCGCCGAGGTCTGGCGTCAGTTGCGCGAGGCCGTGCGCACCGCTCATCCCGACGTGCGCTTTCTCGCGGCGACGCCCGGCCTTGCCCGCAGCGATCTGCTCGGACTCGAGGGCGCGGGCTTCGACAGCGTGTTCTCGTCGGTGCGCTGGTGGGACTATCGCGCGAGCTGGATGGTGGAAGAGCATGCGGTGCTCGCGCGCATCGGCGGGCCGATCGCGTTTCCCGAAGCGCCTTACGGCACTCGCCTCGCCGCCGAGTTGAGCGATCCGCACGATTCGAGCATCGTCGAACGCGCCTATCGCCGCGCGTTGTTCACGGCGTCCGCCATCGGCACCGGCTGGTTGATGCCGATGGGCTTCGAGTACGGCGTGAGTGAACCGATGTCGCAAACCCGAGGCGACCCGTCGCAATTCGCACTGGCTTGCCAGGCTAAAAAATTCGACCTGACGCCGCAGATCAAGCGCGCCAATGAACTCGCACGCACCACAAGAGCGCTGCACGCGAACGGGGAATTGCGCGCGTTGAGCGGGCCCGGCACACCCGCCGCGGTGCTGCTGCGCGCCGATCAACCCGACCTGCGCGATGCCAGCGAGGCGGTTCTCATCGCGATCAATCCCGAACTCGGCACGCCTGTGCGCGTCGATCCAGTGCGTTTTCTCGCCAGCGTGCCCGGCAATTTCACGCGCTTTGTCGCTCTCGATGCGCCTGGCCGCGCCGCGCCTGCGGCTTTGACGCCGTTCGCGCTGGCACCCGGCGCCGTGCGCCTCTTCCAGGCGTTGGCGGAGAAGCCGATCTGTCTTGCGCCGCCCATCGACAAAGCGAACAGCAAGCGCAGCGGCCGCAAGACCGTGCTCGAAGCTATCAATGCGCCGCGTGTGGCAATCGAAAGTGTGACGCCTTCCGTCGACAACGGCCGCTTCGCCGCCAAGCGCAGCGTCGGCGAGCGTGCTGAAGTCAGCGCCGCGATTTTCGCCGAAGGTCACGACAAGATCGCCGCCGCCGTGCTGTGGCGCGCCGCCGACGAAAACACCTGGCACGAAGTGCTGATGACCCCGGCGCAGCCCGCGGGCCTCGACATCTGGAAGGCGCGCATTCCGCTCGATCGCATGGGGCGTCACGAATTCACCGTGATCGCCTGGCGGGACGACTATGCTTCGCTCGTCGAACATGTGGAGAAGAAGTTGAAGGCGGGTCAAACCGTCGAGATCGAACTCGATGAGGCCGCGCATCTGTTCGCGCTCGTACTAGCCGAAGTCGAAACGACCGAAGGTGCGGTCATCGAACCGCTCAAAAATATCGTCGAGCATTTCACCAAAGCCGACGACGAAACCAAGCTCAAGCTGCTTCTCGATGCGGACACCAGGAAGGCGATGATCGCCGCGCGGCATCGTCCGTTCCTGAGTCGCGATCCGGTGACATACAAGATCGACGCAGATCGCACTGCCGCGCGCTTTGCAAGCTGGTACGAGATCTTCCCGCGCTCGATGAGCGACGACGAATCGCGCCACGGCACGTTCGCCGATGTCACGACGAAGCTGCCGCGCATTCGCGACATGGGCTTCGACGTGCTGTACTTCCCGCCGATTCATCCAATCGGCCAGTCGAATCGCAAAGGCCGCAACAACACGCTGAACGCACAGCCTGGCGACGTAGGCAGTCCGTATGCGATCGGCGGGGCAGAAGGCGGACATACCGCCGTACATCCGCAGCTCGGCACGCTCGACGACTTCAAGAAGATGCTCGCCGCCGCGCACGCCCATGGCCTCGAAATCGCGCTCGACTTCGCGGTGCAGTGCTCGCCGGATCATCCGTGGCTGAAGGAGCATCCCACGTGGTTCGCCTGGCGTCCCGACGGCACGCTGCGATATGCAGAAAATCCGCCGAAGAAGTACCAGGACATCGTCAATCCCGACTTCTACGCGCACGACGCGAAGCCCGACCTGTGGCTCGCATTGCGCGACGTGTTCCTGTTCTGGATCGACGCGGGCGTGCACATCTTCCGCATCGACAACCCGCACACCAAGCCGCTGCCCTTTTGGGAGTGGGTGATCGCCGACGTGCGTTCGCGCCATCCAGACACGATCTTCCTTGCCGAAGCATTCACGCGTCCGCGCATGATGAACCGGCTCGGCAAGATCGGCTTCTCGCAGTCGTACACGTATTTCACGTGGCGCGAGTCGAAGCGCGATTTCATCGAGTATCTGACCGACCTCACGCAAACCAGCGCGCGCGACTTCTACCGGCCCAACTTCTTCGTGAATACGCCGGACATCAACCCGCGTCATCTGCAATCGCAGGGACGCACGGGCTTTCTGATTCGCGCGGCGCTCGCTTCCACGCTCGCCGGTTTGTGGGGCGTGTATAGCGGCTTCGAACTCTGCGAGGCGGCTGCGTTGCCGAACAGCGAGGAATATCTCGACTCCGAGAAGTATCAGTTGCGCGCGTGGGACTGGAACCGGCCCGGCAACATCACGGCGGAGATCACCGCGCTGAACCGGATTCGCCGTGCGAATCCCGCGCTGCAAACGCACCTCGGCCTCACGTTCCTGCCCGCGCACAACGACAACATTCTGTTCTTCGAGAAGGCAACCGAAGCGCGCGACAACGTGATACTCGTCGCCATCAATCTCGATCCGTTCAACGAACAGGGTGCGGACATCGAGTTGTCGTCGGAGACATTCCAGAAATGGAATCTGCACGATCACGGCGCACTCGAAGTGACCGATCAGATGACGAGCGCGCGTTTTACATGGCACGGCCGCTGGCACCATGTGCGGCTCGGCCCCGGCCAGCCTTTTTCCATCTGGCACATTGCGCCGCTCGGGGGCCTGCCCGCCGAGCGTCCCGATGAAGCCGACAGCGACTCGACCAGCGCCCTTCACGCAGACGCTGGCAACCCTACCCCGACGGAAGGTGCGATATGAAGCGTGACGATCCCTCACAGAGCACGTCGCAAGCGCATGCAAGCTCGACAACCGCCGCCGCAACAAAGGCGCGCGCGCGCCGCCGCGGCAAGCCGGCCACATTGAGCGACGATCCGCTCTGGTACAAAGACGCGATCATTTACCAGGTGCACATCAAGTCGTTCTTCGATGCGAACAACGACGGCGTCGGCGATTTCCCCGGCCTTATCGCCAAGCTCGATTACATCGCCGAACTCGGCGTGAACGCGATCTGGCTGCTGCCGTTCTATCCGTCGCCGCGTCGCGACGACGGATACGACATCGCCGATTACCGCAACGTGCATCCTGACTACGGCCAGCTCTCCGACGTCAAGCGCTTCATTCAGGAGGCGCATGCGCGCGGCATCCGCGTGATTACCGAGCTCGTGATCAACCACACATCGGATCAGCACCCGTGGTTTCAGCGCGCGCGCCGCGCGAAGCCGGGTTCGAACCATCGCAACTTCTATGTGTGGTCCGATACCGATCAGAAGTATCAGGAAACACGGATTATTTTCATCGACTCGGAGCCGTCGAACTGGACGCACGATCCGGTTGCGGGCGCTTACTACTGGCACCGCTTTTACTCGCATCAACCCGATCTGAATTTCGACAATCCGGCCGTGCTGCGCGAGGTGTTGCAGATCATGCGCTTCTGGCTCGACATGGGAATCGACGGGCTGCGGCTCGACGCGGTGCCCTATCTGGTCGAACGCGAAGGCACGAACAACGAGAACCTGCCGGAAACGCATGCCGTTCTGAAGAAGATTCGCGCGACTATCGACGCGGAATATCCGAACCGCATGCTGCTCGCCGAAGCAAACCAGTGGCCGGAAGACGTAAAGGAATATTTCGGCGACGAAGACGAATGCCACATGGCATTCCACTTCCCGTTGATGCCGCGCATCTACATGTCGATTGCGAGCGAGGACCGCTTTCCGATCACCGACATCATGCGGCAAACGCCGGACCTCGCCGCCTCGAACCAGTGGGCAATTTTCCTGCGCAATCACGACGAGCTGACGCTCGAAATGGTCACGGATTCCGAGCGCGATTACCTGTGGAATACCTACGCGAGCGATCGCCGCGCGCGTCTTAACCTCGGCATTCGCCGCCGCCTCGCACCGCTGATGGAGCGCGACCGCCGCCGCATCGAGTTGATCAATTCGCTGCTGTTGTCGATGCCGGGCACGCCCGTGATTTATTACGGCGACGAGCTAGGCATGGGGGACAACATTCACCTCGGCGACCGCGACGGCGTGCGCACGCCGATGCAATGGTCGTCGGATCGGAATGGCGGCTTCTCGCGTGCCGATCCCGAACAACTCGTGTTGCCGCCCGTGATGGGTTCGCTCTACGGCTTCGACGCGGTGAACGTCGAAGCGCAAAGCCGCGATCCGCATTCGCTGCTCAACTGGACGCGGCGCATGCTCGCCACGCGTCGCGCGAAACAGACTTTCGGACGCGGCACGATCCGCTTCCTGAAGCCGGAAAACCGCAAGATTCTCGCGTACCTGCGTGAGATGCCCAACGAGCCGCCGATTCTTTGCGTCGCGAATCTGTCGCGCGCACCGCAAGCAGTGGAACTCGATCTGTCGGAATTCAACGGCTCGGTGCCGATTGAAATGACCGCCGATTCCGTATTCCCCCCGATCGGCCAGTTGACTTATCTGCTGACGTTCCCGCCGTACGGCTTCCTGTGGTTCATGTTGTGTCCAGGCGGTCAGCGCCCGACCTGGTCGCAGGCGCACCCCGAGCCGTTGCCCGAATTCGTCACGATCGTGATACGCGAGGGTCAGGTCGGACCGACGCCGGAAAACGTGCGGCTGCTCGAATCCGAAGTGCTGCCTTCGTGGTTGAGCCGCCGGCGCTGGTTTGCATCGAAGGATCAGAAGATGCATGCGGTACGGCTCGCCGCGTTGACCACGATCCCCAACGGAGGCTTCGCGTTCACCGAGATCGAAGCCGATGTCGGCGATCACACGGAACGTTATGTGGTGCCGATCGCAATCACGTGGGGCGGCGAGACCACCACGCCTCTGTTCCTTCAACTTGCGTTGGCGCGTGTGCGGCGCGGCCGCAATGTCGGGCATTTGACCGACGCCTTTGCGTTGCCGATTTTCGCGCACGGCGTAATGCGCAAGTTGCGCGAACGCGCGGTGATACCGACCGTGCAGAAAAGCGAGATCAGGTTCATTCCGACCGAGCGCTTCGCTGAACTCGAGAATCTCGGCGAACGCCCCGAAATTCGCTGGCTCGCGGCGGAACAAAGCAACAGCTCGCTCATCATTGCAGACGCCGCGGTGCTGAAACTGGTGCGGCGCCTCGTGAGCGGCATTCATCCGGAAGCGGAGATCAGCCGCTATCTGACGCAACTCGGCTATGCGAACACCGCGCCGCTCTTTGGCGAAGTGGTGCGCGTCGATCCGGAGGGCGTGCCGCATACGCTCGCGATTCTGCAAGGCTATGTCGACAATCAGGGCGATGCCTGGAACTGGTCGCTCGATCATCTGCGCCGCTCGGTGGACGAACTCGCGATCGCCGTCGACACGGACGCGTCATCGACGCCCGACCGCGGCAACGAGCTTATTCTGCTGGAAGGCTACGCGTCGTTGGCCGGCATCATCGGCAGACGCCTTGGACAGCTGCACGTCGCACTCGCTTCGCCGACCGACGACCCGGCGTTCGCACCCGAAACGGCGAGCGCCGATCAGGTGAAGGCATGGGTCGACGGCACACAGTCGATGCTCGCGAGCGCGCTCGACCTGCTCGCGCCGCGCGTCGAACAGATGCTCGATGCGGAGACGAAAGCCCTCGCGCGAAGCCTGGTCGACCGGCGCACCGCGCTCGTCGAGGCCGTCAACAAACTGGTTTCACCGGACACGCAAGCGCAGCGCATTCGCATCCACGGCGACTTCCATCTGGGCCAGGTGCTGGTCGCGCAGGGCGACGTCTATCTGATCGACTTCGAAGGCGAGCCGGCGCGCTCGCTCGAAGAGCGTCGCCAGAAGTCGAGCCCGCTGCGCGATGTGGCCGGCCTGATGCGTTCGTTGTCGTATGCGAGCGCCGCGGCGCAGTCCACGATGGAAAGCGCGCCGCAGCAGACCGCGGATCGCAAACGTACCCTGTTCGACCGTTTCCGCGTGCAAGCCACGGAGACATTCCTGAAGGAATACCGCGCGGCCATCGCCGAAGCGCCGACGCCGCTCGTCGCGCCGGAGGCGGAACAGGCGCTACTCGATCTGTTCCTGATCGAGAAGGCCGCGTATGAAATCCGCTATGAGGCGGCCAACCGCCCGGCATGGCTCAGTTTGCCGGTGCGCGGACTAGCCGCGCTCGCAGGCCGTTTGCTCGGCGACAAGAGCACGTCGCACGATCCGTCAACCCAGGCGCCAGACGCCGCCACACCGCCTCATCCGGCCGAGGGCGACTATGAGTGAACACGATCCGGCCGCAGGCCTCCAGCCGCTCGATATGGACGCGCTCGTCGAAGCGCGTCATCCCGATCCTTTCTCGCAGCTCGGCCTGCATCAGACGGACGTCGGTCCGGTGGTGCGCGCGCTGTTGCCCAATGCGACGCACGTCAGCGTGATTTCGCGCGCCGACGGCTCGTTGCTCGGCGAACTTCAGCAGTTGCGTCCGGGCCTTTTCGCAGGCCGCGTGAGCGCGGCGGTGCCATATCGCCTGCGCATCGACTGGCATGGCACGGAGCAGGAAATCGAGGACACGTATTCGTTCGGCCCCGTTCTCGGCGACGAACCGCTCGGGCGTCTCGCGGGCGGCGATCCTTATGCCGTGCTCGAATGCCTCGGCTCGCGTCCAATGGAAGTGGACGGCGTGCCCGGCGTGCGCTTTGCCGTATGGGCGCCGAACGCGCGGCGCGTCTCGGTGGTGGGCGACTTCAACGCGTGGGACGGCCGGCGTCATCCGATGCGCCTGCGTCATCAGGCGGGCGTGTGGGAATTGTTCGTGCCGCGAGTCGGGCCGGGCACGCGCTACAAATACGAGTTGCTCTCACGCGACGGCCATCCGCTGCCGCTAAAGGCCGACCCTTGCGCAATGCAGACCGAGAAGCCGCCAGGTACGGCGTCGGTCGTCGCACATGTCGACGAGATCGAGCAGTTTCCGTGGAGCGATCACGAATGGATCCAGTCGCGCGGCGAAAAGCAGACGCCGCGCTCGCCGATTTCGATCTACGAGGTGCATGCGGAGTCGTGGTTGCGCATCGCCGAAGAAGGTCAGCGCGGCCTCAATTGGGAAGAACTCGCCGAGCGTCTGATTCCCTATGTGAAGACCATGGGCTTCACGCACGTCGAGTTCATGCCGGTCGCGGAACATCCGTTCGGCGGATCGTGGGGCTATCAGCCGCTTGGACAGTTCGCGCCGTCCGCGCGCTTTGGCAAACCGGAGCAGTTCGCCGCCTTCGTCAACAAGGCGCACGAGGCCGGACTCGGCGTGATTCTCGACTGGGTGCCCGCGCATTTCCCGAACGACGCGCATGGCCTCGTCCAGTTCGACGGCACGCCGCTCTACGAGCATGCCGACCCGCGCGAGGGCTATCACCAGGACTGGAACACGATGATTTACAACCTCGGTCGCAACGAGGTGAGCGCGTTCCTGGTGGCCTCGGGCCTCGCCTGGCTTAAGCGCTATCACGTGGACGGCTTGCGCGTGGACGCCGTTGCGTCGATGCTGTACCGCGACTATTCGCGCGCAGCCGACGAGTGGGTGCCGAATATTTACGGCGGGCGCGAGAACCTCGAATCGATCGCGTTCCTGAAGCGCCTGAATCATGAGGTGGGTTACGTGCCAGGCGTGCCCGGCGCGATCACCATCGCCGAAGAATCGACCGCGTGGCCGGGCGTGACGGCGCGCGTCGAGGACGGCGGCCTGGGTTTCCACTTCAAGTGGAACATGGGCTGGATGCACGACACGCTGCACTACATGCAGGAAAATCCGGTCTATCGGCAGTACCACCATCACAACATGACGTTCGGCATGGTCTATGCGTACTCCGAGCGCTTCGTGCTGCCGCTTTCGCACGATGAAGTGGTGCACGGCAAAGGCTCGTTGCTCGGCAAGATGCCCGGCGATATGTGGCAGAAGTTTGCCAATCTGCGCGCGTACTTCGGCTTCATGTGGACGCATCCCGGCAAGAAGCTGCTTTTTATGGGCTGCGAGTTCGGCCAGATCGCGGAGTTCGATCACGACACGTCACCGCACTGGCATCTGCTCGACGACCCTCATCACCATGGCGTGCAATTGCTGGTGCGCGACCTGAACCGTTTGTACAACCAGGAGCCGGCGCTGCATCTGCTCGACAGCGAGCCCGGCGGCTTCGACTGGCTGGTCGGCGACGACAGCGCCAACAGCGTATTCGCGTATCGCCGCACGGACGGCGCGGGCCGCGAACTCGTCGTGGTGTGCAACATGACGCCGGTGCCGCGCGTCGGCTATCGCGTCGGCATGCCGCGCGAAGGACGCTGGTCGGAAGTGCTCAATACCGACGCAGGCGTGTACGGCGGCTCGAATATGGGCAACGGCGGTGTGATTCATACCGAGGCGATCTCGAGCCACGGCTGGCCGCATTCCGCCCCCCTGACCCTGCCGCCGCTGGCGACGATCGTGCTGCGCGCCGATTGAGCGGAGACTGACAGGGAAACCGGCTGCGATCGGACGCGTCCCGATCATGCCGAAGCGAGCGCGCGGCCGCGTGATAACCGGGCCGCGCGCTCGTTGCATGAAGGCCCGCGATAGCGCTGCATCAAACAGAACAAGGAAGGGGAACCATGTCGCATGCAATGCCCGACCGGCTTCTGCCTGGCTCGCCGTATCCGCTCGGAGCCAGTTGGGACGGCCTTGGCGTCAACTTTGCAGTGTTCTCCGCGAACGCGCAGAAAATCGAGCTTTGCCTGTTCGATCCCACGGGCCGCAAGGAAATCAGGCGCTACGCGCTGCCCGAATGCACCGACGAAGTGTGGCACGGCTATCTGCCGAACGCGCATCCGGGCACCGCTTACGGCTTTCGCGCGCACGGCCCGTATCAGCCGCAGCATGGGCATCGTTTCAACCCGCACAAGCTGCTGCTCGATCCGTACGCGCGCAAGCTCGTCGGGCAGTTCCGCTGGTCGGATGCGTTGTTCGGTTATCGCGTCCATTCGAATCGCGCGGATCTTTCAATCGACCGGCGCGACTCGGCACCCGCGATGCCCAAATGCGTCGTGATCGACGAAGCGTTCGACTGGTCGCACGACAAGCGCCCTAATGTGCCGTGGGGCGAAACCGTTATTTATGAAGCGCATGTGCGCGGCGCGTCGATGCTGCGCGCCGATTTGCGTCAGCACGAACGCGGCACGTTCGCGGCGCTGTCGTCGCCGGAATTTATCGAGCATCTGCTGAAGCTCGGTGTGACCGCCGTCGAACTGCTTCCCGTGCATGCGTTTCTGAACGACCGCTTCCTGGTTGAACGCGGCCTGCGCAACTACTGGGGCTACAACACAGCGGCGTTCTTCGCGCCCGAGCCGTCGTACCTGAGCACGCACCGGCTCGACGAAATGCGCATTGCTGTGCGCCAGTTGCACGCGGCCGGCATCGAAGTGATTCTCGACGTGGTCTACAACCACACCTGCGAAGGCAACGAAATGGGCCCGACCGTCTCATGGCGCGGCCTCGACAACGCAAGCTACTACCGGCTCATTCCCGGCGACGAACGGCACCATATCAACGACACCGGCTGCGGCAACACGGTGAATGTGCCGCATCCGCGCGTGCTGCAAATGGTGATGGATTCACTGCGCTACTGGTCGACGGCGTTCAATATCGACGGCTTCCGTTTCGATCTCGGCGTGACGCTCGGGCGCGAGCAGCATGGTTTCGATCCGGGCTCGGGTTTCTTCGACGCGTTGCGCCAGGACCCGATCCTCTCGCAACGCAAGCTGATTTCAGAGCCATGGGACATCGGTCCGGGCGGTTATCAGCTTGGCAATCATCCACCGGGTTTTGGCGAATGGAACGACCGTTTCCGCGATACTGTGCGCCGTTTCTGGCGCGGCGACGCGGGCCTGCGGCCGGATCTCGCAGCGCGCCTGACCGGCTCCGCCGATTTCTTCAACCGGCGTTTCAGGAAGCCGTGGGCGTCGATCAATTTCGTCGCGTCGCATGACGGTTTTACGCTTGCGGACATTACTGCGTACGAGCACAAGCACAACGAGGCGAATCGCGAAGGCAATAACGACGGTCACAACGAGAATTGCAGCAGCAACTGGGGCGTGGAAGGACCGACGGACGACCCGGCGATTCTCGAAACCCGGAAACGCGTGGCGCGCTCGATGATGGCCACGTTGCTCGTCGCACTCGGCACGCCGATGATGCTCGCCGGCGACGAATTGTTGCGCACGCAGAACGGCAACAACAATGCGTACTGCCAGGATAACGAAATATCCTGGATCGATTGGGAAGCCGCGCAATCGCCGGTCGGCCGCCAGATGACCGACTTCGTCGCCCGCGTGATCGCGCTGCGCAAACAGCATCCGCTGCTGCGCGAAACACGTTTTCTGTTCGGCGACCGTGAAGTGTTGCCGGGGCTGTTCGACATCGGCTGGTTCGACGAGAAAGGCGATCCGCTGACGATCGAAGCCTGGCAGGATCCGGAAGGACGCGCATTCACATTGCGGCGCGCGGGTCCGGGTCTTAACGGAGAAACGGAAGTATTGTTGATGATGCTCAACGCGAGTGCAGAAGCGCTGCGTTTTACGCCTCCGGCGCCGCACCTGGAATGGCACGTGCTGTTAGACACTGCGGATACGGAAAGCGCGCCGCGCCGGCTCGCCGCGTCGGATATCGAAGTCGCGGCGCATGGCCTCGTGATACTGGCCGCGCAACCGGTCGGCGAGGCCGATTGGCAAGCGGGCTGGAAGGCCGGCGCGCAGCATGGGCCACGTCTGTTGACCGCCCTGCCTCCCGATCCCGGCGAGCATCCGCCGACGAGCGACTCGTCGCCGACCACGTAGATCGCGGCGGCGACGCGCCAACGGCGTGTGAGCAATCCGACAGCAAAACCGAATGGTGAAGAGTCATGTCAGAAAATCCAATCGACCCACACGCGCATCATTACGCTCATTGCCTGCCGTTTGGCGCGCAATTGCTGGGTCCCAAAGGGACGAGCCCGCGCACGCGGTTTCGTTTCTGGGCGCCGTCGTGCAAAAGCGTTCAGGTGGAAATCGAGAACGGCCCCGCGCAAGGCGCGCATGAAATGACGCCTGCGGGAAACGGCTGGTTCGAAACGAGCGTAGAAAGCGGCGCGGGCACGCTGTATCGCTTCCGTCTGGACGACGGCAATGCGGTGCCCGATCCGGCGTCGCGCTTTCAGCCGCAAGACGTGCATGGTCCGAGCGAAGTCATCGACCCGCGCGCGTATCGTTGGGAACATACGGACTGGCATGGCCGTCCGTGGGAAGAAACGGTGCTGTACGAACTGCACGTCGGCGCAATGGGCGGCTATGCAGGCGTGCAGAAGCGCTTGCCTGCGCTCGCCGCGCTTGGCGTGACGGCCATCGAACTGATGCCGTTGAACGATTTTCCCGGCAAGCACAATTGGGGCTATGACGGCGTGCTGCCGTACGCGCCCGACTCCGCATACGGCCGTCCCGAAGAACTCAAGGCGCTGATCGACGCCGCCCACGGTCTCGGCCTGATGGTGTTTCTCGACGTGGTCTACAACCACTTCGGACCGGACGGCAACTACCTGCATGAATACGCGCGCTCGTTTTTCCGCGAAGGCACGCATACGCCGTGGGGCCCCGCAATAGACTTCGACCGCACTGAAGTCAGCGACTTCTTCACGGATAACGCCATCTACTGGATCAACGAATATCGCATTGACGGGTTGCGTTTCGACGCCGTCCACGCCATCGACAATCACGAGTGGCTGCGCGAGCTTTCCGACCATATCCGCGCGCACGTACAGCATGACCGCCATGTGCATCTCGTGCTCGAAAACGAGCACAACAGCGCGAGCCTACTCGAGACGCACTTCAACGCTCAGTGGAACGACGACGCGCACAACACGTTGCACGTGCTGTTGACCGGTGAGACCGAAGGCTATTACCACGCCTACGAAGATCAGCCGATTCGCCGCCTCGCGCGCGTGCTGTCGGAGGGCTTTGCGTATCAAGGCGATGCGTCGCCGATTCATGACGGTGCGCCGCGGGGCGAATCGAGCGGGCATTTACCGCCGACGTCGTTCGTGATGTTCCTGCAGAACCACGATCAGATCGGCAATCGCGCATTCGGCGAGCGCCTGCGCAAGCTGACCTCCGACGACGCGTTGCGCGCGGCGACCGGCTTGCTGCTGCTGTCGCCGCAGATTCCGCTGCTGTTCATGGACGAGGAATACGGCTCCACGCAGCCGTTCCTGTTCTTCACCGACTACACCGGCGATCTCGCCGACGCGGTGCGCGAAGGACGCCGCCGCGAGTTCGCGCGCTTCTCGTCGTTCAGCGATGAGAAGCGCCGTGCGCAGATTCCCGATCCGAACGACGCCAGGACGTTCGCCGCATCGTCGCCGCCGGAGCCGGCGACCGCGGCGGCACAAGCGCAGGACGACGAAGCGAAAGACCGGCTCGACTGGATGCATTTCTACAAGTCCGCGTTGGCGGTACGCGCAAAACTGATAACGCCGCGACTGAAGCACGGCAAGGCGCTCAACGCAACGGTGCTCACCGACGAGAACGGCGCGGACGCGAATGCGCTGATCGCGCGTTGGAAACTCGGCGACGGCGAGACGCTGTCGTTCGCGCTCAATCTGTCAAAGCAAAGCGTGCCGTTCAACGACGTGCCCGCGGGCAAGGTCATTTTCGAAACGCCGCCGCGCGTGCGCGAACAGATCGATGCGAACGTGCTGCCGCCGAATGCGTTCGTCGCATGGCTGACCGGCGACATCAACGACTACGCGAGCGGTCACGATGCTCGCATTGTCGGCAAAGAGGAGCGCCGCTCGTGAGTACCCGACGCCCTAACGATACGATAGCCACACTCGCGACGCGCGCCGGCTTCGAGGTGGAGTGGGAAGACGCGCATCGCAAGGTGCATCGTGTGCCCGAGAGCACGCTTGCAGTGCTGCTCGAACGGATGGGCTTGCCATGCGGCAATGCCACGCAGATCCGCCAGAGCGCCGCCGCGCTCGACGCCGAACTGTCCGGCCGCAAGCTGCCGCCGCTCATGACCGCCGAGGTCGGGCGCGGCATAGCATTGCCTGCGTCGGCGCTGAAGTCGGGCAGCCACTACCGGATCGAACTGGAAAGCGGCTCGATCATCGACGGACGCTTTACCGCGCCCAAAGGCGAGCAAGCCTTGCTCGCGCCAATCGACGAACCCGGCTATCACACGCTCGTCATTCACGAACAGCGCGTCACGCTCGCGGTCGCGCCGTCGCGCTGCTATACCGTCGCCGACGCGTGGCGCGCCTTGCGCAACGACGACGGCGGTGAAGACGCGAAGGCTCCGCCGCTGTGGGGCATCGCCGCCCAGCTGTACGGCCTGCGACGCACGGGCGATGGCGGCATCGGCGATTATTCGGCGCTTTCGCAAATCGCGGCGCAAAGCGCGAAGCACGGCGCGCATGCGCTTGCCGTCAGCCCGACGCACGCCATGTTCAGCGCGGAGCCAAATCGCTTCAGCCCGTATTCGCCGTCGTCGCGTTTGTGGCTGAATGTCACGCATATCGATCCGGCCGCCGTGTTCGGAGCAGACGCTGCACGCGCCGCGATAGAGGCCGCGCACGCCGCCGACGCGTGGACGCAACTCGAAGCCTTGCCGCTGATCGACTGGCCGAACGCCGTCGTACTGAAGCTGAAAGTCTTGCGCGCGCTGTTCGAGAATTTCTGCACACAGGAGCGTGCGCAAGGCGGCACGCAGGACTCACCGCGCGCGCTGGAATTTCACGGATTCTGCGAACGCGCGGGACGTGCGCTCGAAGACCATGCGCGTTTCGAAGCGCTACAGGCAGCGCAACTCGCGCAAGGCGGCAACGGTCATTGGCGCAACTGGCCCGAAGCCTTGCGCGATCCGCGCAGTCCCGAAGTCGAGGCGTTTGCCGAAGCGAATCGCCATGAAGTGGACTTCCATCTGTTCTTGCAATGGCTCGCGGCCAAGGGTTTGTCGCACGCGCAGCACACGGCGCGCGAGGCAGGCATGGCCGTCGGCCTGATCGCCGACCTCGCGGTGGGATGCGACAGCGCCGGCAGCCATGCATGGTCGTATCGCGACGACATGCTGCAAGGCGTGTCCGTCGGCGCGCCGCCCGACCTGTTCAATCAGGCCGGTCAGAGCTGGGGCCTCACCACCTTCTCGCCGCGGGCGATGCGCACGCAAGGCTTCTCGGCTTTCATCGACATGCTGCGCGCCGCCTTCGCGCATGCCGGCGGCATTCGCATCGATCACATTCTCGGCTTGCGGCGTCTGTGGCTCGTGCCCGAAGGCGAAAGCGCGCGCGACGGCGCTTATCTGCGCTATCCGCTCGAAGACCTGTTGCGTCTGATCGCGCTCGAATCGTGGCGGCATCGCGCAATCGTGATCGGCGAAGATCTCGGGACCGTGCCGCCCGGCTTCCGCGAGCGGCTCGACGACCATGGCCTCGCCGGCATCCGCGTGCTGTGGTTCGAGCGTAGCGAGGACGGCACCGGCTTCAAGCCGCCGCAGTCCTGGGACCGCAACGCGGTCGGCACGACCACCACACACGATCTGCCGACCGTCGCCGGTTGGTGGCTCGGCAGCGACATCACATGGCGCAACAAGATTGGGCAGACGACGGCGCGCGCCGATGGCCGCGATCCGGAAGAAGCCGCGCAGGAAGAGCGCGCGAGCGACCGCGCCGAACTGTGGCGCGCGTTCCAGCAAGCCGGCGTCGCCGCGCCTGATGTTAAAGCGCCGCCGCCCGAGAGCCCGCCCGTCGATGAAGCCCTCGCATTCGTCGCGGCGACGCCAGGTCCGCTCGTCACATTCCCGCTTGAAGACCTGCTCGGTCAGTCCGACCAGCCGAACCTGCCGGGCTCGATCGACGAGCATCCGAACTGGCGCCGTCGCGGAAACCTGTCCGTAGACGAGATGTTTGCAGACGACAATTTCTGCGACCGGCTTCTCGCCGTCGACCGGGCTCGCAGCACCGCGACCGTTTCCACTCCATCAGCCAACACTTCTTCGGGGCCTGACACGCCATGACCGTCCCGCGCTCCACTCTTCGCCTCCAGTTTCATCGGGGCTTTACGTTCGACGACGCCGCGAAGCACGTCGACTATTTCGCGGCGCTCGGCATCAGCCACGTGTACGCGTCGCCCATCACCACGGCCGAGCCCGGCTCGATGCACGGCTATGACACCGTCGATTACACCCAGGTCAGCGCCGAATGCGGAGGCGAGGCAGGCTTGAAGCGCCTCGTCGACAAACTGCACGCGCATGGCATGGGGCTGATCGTCGACATGGTGCCGAACCATATGGGCGTCGGCGGGTCGAGCAACGCGTGGTGGCTCGATATCCTTGAATGGGGGCGCCATAGCGCCTATGCCCGTCACTTCGATGTCGACTGGCATTCGCCGGATCCGGCTTTGCGCGGCAAGGTGTTGCTGCCGACACTCGGCGGACCCTATGGCGACGAACTCGCGTCGGGCCGCATCGCGTTGCACTTCGCGGCAGATAGCGGACGCTTTTATGTCGGCTACGGACCACACGTGTTTCCGGTATGCCCGACCGATTACGCGTCGATTCTGCAGAGCGCCGACCGCGCCGATCTCAGCGCACTTGCCGAGCGCTTTCATGGACTGACGACGCAGCCCGCCGACCAGCCGCGCGCCGCTGAAGGGCGCGACATCCTGCGTGAGTTCGTCGCGCAAAACGGCAAGTCGGCAATCGATGCCGTGATCCAGACGTATTCCCCCGAAGATCCGCTCACGCGCGACCGCCTGCACCGGCTGCTCGAACGTCAGCACTTCCGTCTCGCGTGGTGGCGCACCGCCGCCGACGAAGTCAACTGGCGGCGCTTCTTCGATATTTCGACGCTCGCCGCTGTGCGCGCCGAGCGGCCGGAAGTGTTCGAGGCCACGCATGCGCTCGTCTTTCGCCTGTATCAGGAAGGCACAATCGACGGTCTGCGGATCGATCACGTGGACGGGCTCGCAGAGCCGCGCGAATACTGTCAGAGGCTGCGGCAACGTCTAACAGAGTTGCGCGACACCACGCCGTATGTGGTCGTCGAAAAGATTCTGGCACGCGGCGAACCGCTGCGCGACGACTGGCCGGTGGACGGCACGACAGGCTACGATTTCATGAACGACGTGGGCGCGCTGTTGCACGACCCGGCGGGCGCAGAGCCGCTTGCGCAGGCATGGACCGAACTCACGGGCCGCAGCGCGAGTTTCGCGGACGAGGCACTTGTCGCACGGCGCAAGGTTCTTGCGGAGAATCTCTCGGCGGAACTCGACCGCGCGGCGCGAGCGCTGCATCGCATCGCGCGCGACTCGCTCGCCACGCGCGATTACACCTTCACGACATTACGCCGGGTGCTGACCGAACTGGTCGTGCATTTTCCGGTGTACCGCATCTATCCGCAAAACGGTCTGCGAAGTGCCGCCGATAATGTGTTCTTCGAGCAGGCGCTGGCCGGCGCACGTGCGGCGCTTTCGCGCGCCGATCATGGCGTGCTCGAGCGAGTCAATGCATGGCTTGGCGGCAGTGTGGACGAAGCGCCCGCAGGGCGTCATGCCCAGGCGCAGCAAGGGCAAAACGGCGCACCGCCGAACCATGCGGGTTCGGCGCGGCGCACCGCGCAGACGCTGTTCTCGCAATTGACCGCGCCGGTTGCCGCGAAGGCCGTCGAAGATACCGCGTGCTATCGCTACGGTCGGCTGTTGTCGCGTAACGAGGTGGGGGCCGATCCGGGCGAATTCGCGTTGTCGGTCGAGCAGTTTCATGCGGGCAATGTCGAACGCTCGCAGCGCTTTCCTCACGCAATGCTCGCAACAGCTACGCACGATCACAAGCGCGGCGAAGACGTGCGCGCACGGCTCGCGGTACTCAGCGAAATCGCGCACGAGTGGAGCGCGACCTCGCGCGCATGGTCGACGTTGAACGCGCCGCACCGGCGTTCGCTCGAAGGCAAGCCGATCAGCAGCGTTGGCCAGGACACTAGCTACGACTGGGCGCCCGGCCCCGCCGCTGAAGCGATGCTGTATCAGACGCTCGTCGGTTGCTGGCCACCCGATCTCAAGCCCGACGACGACGCGGGCGTCAAGGCATTGGCCGAGCGCGTCGCGCAATGGCAACTGAAGGCACTGCGCGAAGCCAAGCTGCAGACCAACTGGTTCGCGCCCGACGAAGCGTATGAAGCCGGTTGCCGCGACTTCCTGTTCGACATTCTGGCGCCGCAGCGGCGCGACGGTTTCCTCAAGGAGTTATCCGCGTTCGTCGCACGGATTTCACGCGCCGGCGCGCTCAACAGTTTGCAGCAAACTGTCTTGCGGCTCGCATCGCCTGGGATTCCGGATCTTTATCAAGGCACCGAATTGTGGGACTTCAGTCTCGTCGATCCCGACAATCGCCGGCCCGTCGACTTCGAGCAGCGGGCAACCTGGCTTACGCAAGCGCCGCCTTCGGAGTTTCTGTCGACGTGGCGCAATGGACGTGTGAAGCTCGCCGTCGTACAGCGAGTGCTCGCACTGCGTGCGCATCTGCCGGAGTTGCTGAGTCAGGGCACGTACCTGCCGCTGACCGTGCGGGGCGCGCATGCGTCGAATGTGATTGCGTTCGCGCGGCGGCATGGCAATGCGTGGGCTGTCGTCATAGCGAGCCGGCTCGCGGCCGGCTTGCTCGGCGAAGAAAGCGATCTGCCGATGGTCGATCCGGATAAATGGCAAGACACGGCGGTCGAGATGCCGGCCGATCTGTCCGCGCGAGCCTTGTTCGACTGGCTGAGTCCGGCCGCGCCAAAGGTTGATGACAGCGGCTTGCTGTACTTGCGCGACGCGCTTGCGGCAATGCCAATTGCGGTGCTCGTCGAAGACGGCGTGCCGCGCAGTTGAGGGCGATCTGACTGTCGGTTTGTCGGATCAGAACGAAGGCGTTGGAGTCGTGAGACTTTAACCGCCTTCGTCGTCGAACACCTTTGGGTACACGCGTACCAGCACAATGCGCGGACCCTTCATCTTTTTCACGACTACGTCGAAGCGATCAAACTCGACGCGCTGCCCTTCAGTGGGCAGATCGTTGAGGGCCTGAATGACGAGGCCGCCAACCGATTCGGCCTTGCCTTCGTCAATGTCGATACCCAACGCGCGCTCCAGCGAGACCACCGGCAAGCTGCCCTTGCCCATCAACGTGCCGTCGTCCATGCGGGTCCAGTCGGCGTCGCCCTGACGGAATTCGTCGTGAATCTGGCCGACCAGTGCGCCGAGCAGGTTGTCGAGCGTGAGGAACCCGATAGGCTTCGAGTTCTTATGACCGACCAGCGCAAAGTGCGGCGCGCCCTTGCGGAAGCGGCGAAACAGTTCGAGCGCCGGCATTTCCGGCTTGACGTATTGAACGGGGCGCGCGTACTGCGTGAGATCGTCGAGCGTACTGCCGGCATGGCGCGCCAGCAGCAGATCCTTCAAATGGATCATGCCGGCCACGCGCTCACCGGAGGCGTCCTCGAACAACGGATAGCGGCTAAAGCGATGCCGCGCCACAACCTGCATGTTCTCCCGCAGCGGCAAGTCGAGCCGCAAGCCGATCATTTCATGCGATGGGCGCATCAGGTCGGACACCGTCATGCGCGAAAAATCCAGCGAATGCGCGATGGTGTTCCACTCGTCCTGGCTATACGCGTCTTCCGGCGCGCCGCGTTCCGACGCAACGTTCGTGCGGCGGCTGCGCAGGATCAGCTTCAGTTCGTCGGTGGAGTAGTGCGAGTCGTGTGCATGGTCGGCGTTCAGGCCGGCGAGCCTCAGCACCGCATTGGCACTCGTATTGAGCACCCAGATGGCCGGATACATCGCCCAATAAAAGCCGTACAACGGCGTGGCGGCCCACAGCGAAACCTTCTCCGCTTCGCGAATTGCGAGCGACTTCGGCGCGAGTTCTCCCACCACGATATGCAGAAACGAAATGCAGGAGAACGCGAAGAAAAGCGAAATGCCGTGGATCAGCTTCTCGGATTCCACGCCGGCGAGGCTAAAGAGCGGCGTGAGCAGTTCGGCAAACGCAGGCTCGCCGATCCAGCCCAGGCCGAGCGACGCGAGCGTAATGCCCAGCTGACAGGCCGACAGATAGGCGTCGAGGCGGCCATGTACCTTGGCGAGCAGACGGCCGCGCATGCCATGCCTTTCGGCGAGGCTCTGCACGCGCGTCTGCCGCAATTTGACCAGACCGAATTCGGCGGCAACGAAGAAACCGTTCAGGGCGACGAGAAACAATGCACCGATAAGGGCGACAACCTGGATCAAAGCGGACGGCTCCGGCGACAAAAGTTGTCAGTATAGAGGTTGAAAGCTCGCCGAAATGTTAATCGCGAACAACACGCGCGGGGCGTGGCCGTTCATCGGGCCGACGACGCGCTCAACGGAATGCGCAATGCGAGTGTGGCCGGAGCGGCTTCAGTGGCGTCATGCTGGTCGAAGCTGCCGCCATGCGCTTGCGCGACACGCTTGCTGAGCGCAAGTACCCACGCGATGCGATTCGCTTCCCGCGTTTCGCGAGCCTGCTTGCGCGCGAACGCTTCGAGCACATGAGGCAGCGACGGATCGTCCAGTGCGGCGCTCGTCACGAACGTGACAGCCGCATGCCAGCTGGTTGCATCCGCGCGCGATTCAAGCGTGACAGTCGCACCTTCTGCGCTGGATTCGACGGCAAATGTGAGCATCAGCCACAGCGCGGCGGCGAGCCGCTCCCGATCGCCATTCAGTTGCTCGGTGGCGAGCTGCGAGTTGATCGCGATCTCCACGCGTCGCGAACGCGCGAGTCCTGAGCGCACCTCTTCGACGGTTTCATGGAGTAGCGGATGAAGCGGGAACGGCTCATAAACGAGCGCGAGCGATTTGGTTTCGGCGCGCGTGGCGTCGACGATCGTCTCAAGGAGCTTGACCTGCTGGTCGACGCCGTTGCGAATACCGGTGACCGCGCGCTGCGAATTGGGATCGTTGGCGTCGAGCTTACGCTCGAGCACATAAGCCCAGCTATGAATAGCGTTCAACGGACCACGCAGATCGTGCGATACCAGCGAGAGCACGTGGTCGCGCATGAACAGCGCGGATTCAGCGCGCAAATGCGCGGTGCGTTCGGATACGGCGAAGCCGGAAGTCACCGGATGTGCGCCAGGGGACCCGGTTGAAGACGTTGTCACGATCGACCTCTCTGGCAATGCATGATGATTGGGAAAGCCCCATTATAGGCATGCCGCCGGGTGCCACCACCCTGGCCGGATGGACGGCTGGAACGCAATCGTCGTGCCACGCGGCATTGTTCGACCGCACTGCGCCAACGCGCCTACAATGTTGGTTTTACGTTTTTGAACTGAGGAGCGACACATGTCGACTGTGACTACCGAATCCGGCTTGAAGTATGAAGACATCGTTGAAGGAACGGGCGCGGAAGCGGTTGCTGGCAAGACCGTCAGCGTGCACTACACCGGCTGGCTGACCGACGGTCAGAAGTTCGACTCGAGCAAGGACCGCAACGACCCGTTCGCGTTCGTGCTCGGCGGCGGCATGGTCATCAAGGGCTGGGACGAAGGCGTGCAAGGCATGAAGGTCGGCGGCACGCGCAAGCTGACCATTCCGCCGCAACTCGGCTACGGCGTGCGGGGCGCGGGCGGCGTGATTCCGCCCAACGCAACGCTCGTGTTCGAAGTCGAATTGCTCGACGTCTGAATCGTCGTTTGCTGTCTGCCATTGCGCATTTCCGATGACGCACGCCGCCGTTACCGCACCCAGTGTTTCGCTGCGCCGCTTCGAAGCGGCGCAAGCGTCGGACGTGCACGACTTTCACCAGGTCGTGCTCGGCCTCCACGGCGCGATGGTGATGTCGGTGGACGGTGTCGCGCAACAACTCGACGCACACTGCGCCTGGCTCATTCCCGCGGGCGCGCGGCACGATTACGCAGGGCTCGGCGAGAACCGGCAGTTGGTGCTGGATATTCCGGCTACGACGCTCGCCGTGCCCGAGCGTCTGTTCGACCGCGCGCGGGCCGTCACCGTCGACGCGCCGCTTACTGAACTCATTCAGCGCATTGCGTCGCGCGCCGCGAACGGTGTGCCGGCGGACGATCTCGACGCCCGTCGTTTCCATTGGGACGCTGCCGCACGCCTGGGCGCAGCCCTGGTGGCGGGCGCGGCGATCAAAGGCACTGAAGCCCCGGCCGCCGGACTCGACTTCGCGAGAATCGACCGCTGGCTGCGCGCGCATTTATCAGAGCCGCTGCGTATCGCCGATCTCGCCGCGCATTGCGGCTTCGGCATGCGGCGCTTTCACCAACTTTTTATCGAAGCGTTCGGCGAAACGCCGCATCGCTACTTGCAGCGGCTTCGGCTCGATACGTCGCTCGCGCTGCTCGCCGATCCACGGCTCTCGCTGACTGACATCGCGTTGGACATCGGCTTCAGCGATCAAAGCGCTTACACGCACGCGTTCACGCGACGGTTTGGTCTCGCGCCCGGTCAGTGGCGCGCGTTGCGGCATTGAGCGTCGCGCCGCTGAGCGCTGCCCCGATGACGCGGTGAACCGCCGGGCATTGAGGCATGAAAAAGGCGCGCTGACCGACAAGCTCAGCGCGCCATGTACCCACTCTTTCGATAACGCAGACTGCCTCAGCCTGCTAGACCGCGCTCCAGATCGGCGCGGATATCCGCTGCGTTCTCCAGCCCCACGGCGAGACGAATCAAGCCTTCGGTGATGCCTGCGGCAGCGCGCGCTTCGGGCGTCACGCGGCCGTGTGTCGTCGTCGCCGGATGGGTAATGGTAGTACGCGTGTCGCCGAGATTGCCGGTGATCGAGCAGATTTTCGTGCTGTCGATTACGCGCCAGGCGTTCGCTCGCATCTGTTCCGGCGTGTCGCCCTTCAACTCGAACGACACGATCGCGCCGCCGGCCTTCTGCTGACGCATGGCCAGCGCGTGTTGGGGATGCGACTCGAGGCCAGGATAAAACACGCGATTCACAGCGGGATGGTTATCGAGCCAGCGTGCGATTTCAAGCGCATTCGCCGACTGCTTTTCGACGCGCAGCGACAGCGTTTCCATGCCCTTGAGCAACACCCATGCGTTGAAGGCGGACAGCGTCGGCCCGGCGCTCCGCACGAACGGAAACACCTTTTCCATGATGAACTTCTTCGAGCCGACCAGCGCGCCGCCCAGCACGCGCCCCTGGCCGTCGAGGAACTTGGTGGCCGAATGCATGACAACGTCGGCTCCAAGCTTCAGCGGCTGTTGCAAGGCCGGGCTGCAGAAACAGTTGTCGACCACGAACAACGCATTTGCGGCTTTGGCGATCTTGCTGATTGCTTCAATGTCGGCGATCTCGGTCAGCGGATTCGACGGCGTTTCGAGGAAGAACATCTTCGTCTCCGGACGCACGGCGTTTTTCCACGCGTCCAGATTCGTCGGATCGACAAACGTGGTCGTGATGCCGAACTTGCTGAAAATCTGCGAGAACATGCCGAGCGTCGAACCGAACAACGCCTGCGAACTGACCAGGTGGTCGCCCGCTTGCAGCGTGGACATCACCACGGACATGATCGCGGCCATTCCCGAAGCAGTCGCCATGCACGCTTCGCCGCCTTCGAGCGCGGCAAGACGGTCCTGAAACATCGAGACGGTCGGGTTGGTGAAGCGCGAATAGGTGTAATAGTCCTCGGAATTCTTGAAGCGCTCGGCTGCGTCCGCGGCACTCGCGAAGACGAAGCTCGACGTCAGGAAAATCGCTTCCGAATGCTCGTTGAAGTCGCTGCGCACCGTGCCCGAGCGGACTGCCAGCGTGTCGAAGTTCAGGGAGTCGTCCATGTTCGTTGTGGTTTCCAATGTTCCATGACTGCGTTCGGTGCGCGGTTTGTATGCGATTGATATGCAGCGAAACCGCGGCCGAACGGCAGCAACAAAAAAGCCCGCTTCTGTGCCGGCGCTTTTGCGTCGGTACAAGCGGGCTTCATGTGCGGGGAAAAGCTGGAGCGGAGGCGGATGGTTGCGGCTCGTCCACCATTCGCTTTAGCTGTTTTGGGTTGCCCCGCGTCCGCAAGCTGAGATCAAATCGACGCAAGCTGTCATGCTAACACGCTCGCGGCGCGGCGTGCAGCGAGGCGCGCCATGCCGCGAACGCCGGGTCTAAAGTCAGCCCACCGACAATTGCAGATGCAGCTGCGAGCGCGCTGGGCCGCCGCCGTCGATCGCTTCGCTCGCGGCGTCGCGATCAGACTGCGACGACGGTGCGAGACGCGCGGTTTCGATGCGGTCGAGATACTCCGTGGTCACGTCACCGGTCACGTAGTTGCCGTCGAAACACGACGCTTCGAACTCCTTCAGCGCCGGGTTGATGTCGCGCACGGCCTGCTTGAGCGCGTCGACGTCCTGATAGACGAGATGGTCCGCGCCGATCATGCGTGCCACTTCTTCGTCCGTGCGGCCATGAGCGACGAGTTCGCCACGCGTCGGCATGTCGATACCGTAGACGTTCGGGAATTTCACCGGCGGCGCCGCCGAAGCGAAAATCACCTTGTTCGCGCCGGCGTCGCGCGCCATCTGCACGATTTCATGCGAAGTGGTGCCGCGCACGATCGAGTCGTCGACGATCAGCACGTTCTTGCCCTTGAACTCGATGCCCATGGCATTCAGCTTCTGGCGCACCGACTTCTTGCGCACCGCCTGGCCAGGCATGATGAACGTGCGGCCGACATAACGGTTCTTGAAGAAGCCTTCGCGATACTCGACGCCCAGCTTCTTCGCCACCTGCATTGCGGCCGGACGGGACGAATCGGGAATCGGCATCACGACGTCGATTGCGACGTCAGGCAGTTCGCGCCTGATCTTTTCGGCGAGATAGTCGCCCATGCGCAGACGCACGTTGTAGACCGGCACGCCGTCGAGCACCGAATCCGGACGCGCCAGATACACGAGCTCGAAAATGCACGGGTTCAAGCTGGGGTTCGTCGCGCACTGCTGCGAATGCAGATTGCCTTCGATGTCGATGAAAATCGCTTCGCCCGGCGCGATATCGCGCACGAACTCAAAACCGATACCTTCGATCGCCACCGACTCCGACGCGAGAATCCACTCGACGCCTTCCGCCGTTTCCTGTTTGCCGAGGCAAAGCGGGCGAATGCCGAACGGGTCGCGGAAGCCCAGCAGGCCGTAGCCGGCGATCAGCGAAACGATCGCATACGAACCCCGCACCCGGCGATGCACACCCGACACGGCCTTGAAGAGGGCAGCCGGATCCAGTTGCAGGCCCGAGCTCGAAAGTTGCAATTCGTGCGCGAGCACGTTGAGCATGACCTCCGTGTCGGAATTCGTGTTGATGTGGCGGCGATCGATGCGGAACATCTCATCTTTCAGTTGCTGCCAGTTGGTCAGATTGCCGTTGTGCGCGAGGATGATGCCGAACGGCGCGTTCACGTAGAACGGCTGGGCTTCTTCTTCGCTCGAAGCCGAGCCGGCGGTCGGGTAGCGCACCTGGCCAATGCCGGTGTTGCCCGGCAGGCTGCGCATGTTGCGCGTGCGGAACACGTCGCGCACCATGCCGTTGGCCTTGTGCATGTGGAAATTGCTGCCGTTCGCCGTGGCGATGCCGGCGGCGTCCTGACCGCGGTGCTGCAGGAGCAGCAGGCTGTCATAGATCAGCTGGTTGACCGGAGAATGGGAAACTACGCCTACGATGCCGCACATGGCATGTCCTTCAAAGGTACGAAATTCGTCAGAGCGGCCGGTGCCTCGCTAGCGCACGATATGACGCGACGGGTTCGCGACATGATGTAGAGGCAGCCGGTTTGAGCCGGATTCCTGCGGCGTTCCTTAGACGATCATCTCCTCGTCACACGCGGACGTAGGCAGCGAGCGTCTCTGGAAGCAGCGGTTTCATTACGTGCACGCCCTCTACCGCATATGGCCGCAGCAAGGCGTTGCGCCAGAATTCCTGTTGGGGCAATTCGGTCAAGCCTGCAAGGGCGACCAGAATAAGCACCAGAACGACCCCGCGGACGAGGCCGAACATCAAACCGAGCGAGCGGTCCACGCCGCTCAGGCCGGTAGCCTGCACGATGCGGCTAAGCAGCGCGTTCAGCACGCTCGCCACCAGCACCGCACCGATAGCCACCAACGCGAAGGCCAGCAGCCACTGCGTCAACGCGCCGCCCGGCCACGTGGACGGAATATACGGCACGACATAACCGACGAAGCGGCAAGCAATGAAAAACGCCGCGATCCAGCCGATGAGCCCGAACACCTCGGACAGAAAACCGCGCCATGTGCCGCGCAAGGCCGACAAACCGATCACCGCCATTACAGCGTAGTCGAAGGCAGTGAACATCGCTCGCTTACTGTGCCGCGCCGTTGTTCACGCCCGACGCCAGGCCGGCCTCGCGAACCTTTGCAATTGCGGCACTTGCCGCTGCCCGGTCCGCGAAAGGCCCGGCACGCAAAAGTGTGAGCGACGTGCCGTCAGCCTGCTTCCGATGTTCGGTATATGCGGGCACTCCGGCCGCTTTCAACTTGGTCGCCCAACTGCGCGCATTCGCTTCGTTTGCAAAAGCGCCGAGCTGGACGGCAAAACGGCTGCCAGCCGGCGAGGCCGGCGTGCCCGAATTCGCATCCGTATTGGCGACGGAGTTGGATTCCTCCGCCGATGGCGCCGCGGCCGTTGCATTGCTGTGCGGTGCCGGCTTGGCGGCTGGCTTCGCCGCAACTGCTGGCGCTGCGGTGGCTGGCGCGGGTGCGGGTGCGGAGTTGGCGGCAACGGCGGGCGCCTGCGGCATCGCAGCCGGTCTGGCGGTAGGCGCCGGATTCGCGTTCGCTTCCGCCGGCTTGGCGTCCTGCTTTGCTTCCTGGGTTGCGTTCTTTTTTGTGCCGCCTGACTGCGTTTGCGCGGCGGTGGTGGCGGGAGCAAGGCCCGAAGCCGCGAGCGCTGCGTCGGGCGTCGGATTGTCCGGCGCTACGCCAGCCTGAGTGTCTTCCTCGCGCCGCGCGAGCTTGGGCGCCGGGCGACTCGGAATGTCGATGGAGATGTCGTCGGTAACAGGCTTCGGGTGCGAGTCGAGCACCATGGGCAGCACGACCACCGCCGCCACGACCATTGCGATTGCACCAACCAGCCGACGCCGCGCGCGCTGCTTTTCGGGCAACGTGGGGTCGAGCAGCATCGCATCGGCTTCGACGGTGCGGTCCGTGCGGCGGGTCCGCCGCTCCACGCGCTCGCTACGGGCAGCCCGGGTGGAACTGGTGTTTGCGTCGCGCCTGCTGGGCGCGTCGTCTTTCTTGCCGAACGAGAAAATTCCCATGAATCGCTTGGTTCGAGCGTGGCGCCCGTTCAGTGTTGCTGCGATTTACGGTAGGACATGACGCCCGCTACCGTATAGAAGCTGCCGAAAACCACAATTCTATCATTCTCTGACGCCCGCTTTAGCGCATCTTGGTACGCCTCGGCGGGCGTGGCGTAGCGCGTCACCGTGCTGTCGGCGCTGTCGCCCACGCCTTGCCCGCGCAAGGCGGCTTCCAGTTCTTCCGCCGATGCCGCTCGCGGCGTCGGCAGATCGGTCACACACCAGTGATCGATCTCGCCCTTCAGATGCGCGAGCACGCCGGCAATATCCTTATCGCCCATCATGCCGAACACACCGTAGGTGTACGGAAAAAAGCCCATATTGCCAAGGTTCTGGCTCAGCACGGCGGCCGCATGCGGATTGTGGCCGACGTCCAGCACGACTGCCGGCTTGCCCGGCAGAACCTGGAAACGTCCGGGCAATTCGACGTTCGCGAGGCCGAGCCGGATGTCCTGGGCCGAGACCGGCAGGCGATCGCGCAGCGCCTCTAAACCGGCCAGCGCCGCAGAGGTATTGATCAGCTGATTCGCGCCCCGCAACGCCGGATAGGCGAGCGCGGACCGGCGCAGCGTCGGGCCGACGTAGCTCCATTGCTGGCGCTCGCTGCCCGCCTGCCCTTCGTAGCGAAAATCGCGGCCAAATAGCCACAATTCGGCGCCAATCTGCTGGGCATAGTCGATGAGCGTTTGCGGCGGCACCGGGTCCGCGCAGATCGCCGGCTTGCCGGCGCGGAAAATGCCAGCCTTCTCGAGCGCGATTTTTTCTCGGGTGTCGCCGAGATATTCGGTGTGGTCGATGTCGATGCTCGTGATGATCGCGCAATCCGTATCCAGAATATTGACCGCGTCGAGGCGACCACCCAGGCCGACTTCGAAAATCACCGCGTCCAGTCCGCGCGACGCAAAGAGGCTCATGATCGCCAGCGTCGTGAACTCGAAGTAAGTGAGCGAGACGGGCTCGGGAAGGCTCGCTCGTGCGGTTTCGACCTTCTCGAAGTGCGACAGCAGATCGGCGTCGCTCGCCATCTGGCCGTTTATCCGCGCGCGCTCGTTAAACGACAGCAAATGCGGCGAAGTATGACAACCTACGGTAAAACCGGCGCGCAGCAGGATCGATTCGAGAATCGCGCATGTCGAGCCTTTACCGTTCGTTCCGCCAACCGTGATCACCGGGCACGCGAACGACAGCTGCATCGCGTCACGGACCTGACTGATGCGCGCGAGACCCATGTCGATGCCGACCGGATGCGCGGATTCAAGGTGCGTGAGCCACGCGTCGAGGGTGGGGAATGTGGTCATCGGGTGAATCGCGAGAAAATCATTGAGCGGTGTGACGAACATGCGCGGGGGCGGCGCATGGCGCTGCAGGTGAGACCGTGATTATCCCGGAAATGACAGCGCGCCGCTTGATTGCTCACGCGGCGCGCTGTTTTTACTGTTTTCCACGAGGACGGCGTCCGACCGGCTGCGCCGGTCAAGCGCCGCGCCACCAATGTAACGCGCGGTCCCCGCTTACGCGACGGCGTCCGCCGGCTGATGGCTCAACAGCGCCATCAATTGCGCGAGTTCTTCGCGCAGCTTGCGACGGTCAACGATCATGTCGATGGCACCCTTCGTCAGCAGGAACTCGGCGCGCTGGAAGCCTTCCGGCAGCTTTTCACGCACGGTTTGTTCGATCACACGCGGGCCGGCGAAGCCGATCAGCGCCTTCGGTTCCGCGATCACGACGTCGCCGAGGAACGCGAAACTCGCCGAAACGCCGCCCATGGTCGGGTCTGTCAGCACCGAGATAAACGGCAGCTTGGCTTCGGCAAGCTTGGTCAGCATCGCCGTGGTTTTCGCCATTTGCATCAGCGAGAGCAGGCTTTCCTGCATGCGCGCGCCGCCCGAAGCGGTGAAGCAGATGAACGGCACTTTTTGCTCGAGCGCGTTCTGGGCGCCGCGCGCAAAGCGCTCGCCGACCACCGAGCCCATCGAACCGCCCATGAACGAGAATTCGAAGCAGGCCACGACGACCGGCAGCGTGTGGATCGCGCCGCCCATGACGACCATTGCGTCGGTTTCGTCGGTGTCGTCCATCGCCTCTTTCAGGCGGTCGGGGTACTTGCGGCTGTCCTTGAACTTGAGGGCGTCGACCGGAACGATTTCCTGACCGATTTCATAGCGGCCTTCCGGATCGAGCAGGCCGTCCAGCCGCTCGCGCGCGCCGATACGCATGTGGTGATCGCACTTCGGGCAAACGTGCAGATTGGCCTCGACGTCGTTGCGGTACAGCACGGCTTCGCACGACGGGCACTTGATCCACAGGCCTTCCGGAATCCCCTTGCGGTTCTTCGGGTCGGTTTGTTTGATTTTCGGCGGCAGCAGCTTATCGAGCCAGCTCATATTCAATCCTTCTGGGGTCAACGGTCGAGCAAACGGCGGGACAAACCCGCCGCTCGCACTACAGACGACAAAATTACTGTTATCGGGCGGTCGCGACGCTATCGAGCGCCTCGCGCACTTCGGCGACGAAGCGCGTGAGCGTCCCGGCGGCGGCTTCGGGAGCCGTCTGCTCGAGCAATTGCACGATACGGCTGCCGATCACAACGGCGTCGGATACTTCGGCCACGAGACGCGCCGTTTCGGCGTCACGGATGCCAAAACCGACGCCCACCGGCAGGGGCACGCGCGACTTGATCGCCGGGATTTTACTCGCGATGCTGGAAACGTCCAGATTTGCCGCTCCGGTCACGCCTTTCAAAGAGACGTAATAGACGTAGCCGCTGGCTATTTTGCCGACCTCCGCGATACGTTCGTCGGTCGAAGTGGGCGCCAGCAAAAAGATCGGGTCGATGCCCGCGGAGCGCATTTTTTCGGCGAAGTTAGCGCATTCTTCCGGCGGATAGTCGACCACCAGCACACCGTCGACGCCCGCTTCGTTCGCTGCCTTCGCAAAGGCTTCCGCGCCCATGCGTTCGATGGGATTGGCGTAGCCCATCAGCACGACCGGCGTGGTGTCGTTGGTCTCGCGAAAGCGCTTGACGTCGGCGATCACGCGGCGCAGCGACACGCCGTGTGCGAGTGCCCGCTCGGACGATTGCTGGATGACCGGACCGTCCGCCATGGGGTCGGAAAACGGCACGCCGAGCTCGATCACATCGGCGCCGCCTGCGGCAAGCGCGTGCATGAATTCGACCGTGCGGGCCGGATCGGGATCGCCGGCCGTCATGAAAGGAATCAGGCCTTTTTTGCCTTGCGCGGACAGCGCGGCGAACGTGTTCTTGATACGGGACATGGAGTTATTCTCGATTGAGCTACTGCGCTGGCGCTCGGCGCGTTGCGTCATTGGACTTCGGTTTGCCGCTGAGCCTTGGCTTTGGCCGGCCGACGCGTTGCGGGCGCGGCAGCAGCCGCGCTCACGCGTTCGCGCGCTATCGCGCAGTAGCTTTCGTTGATCTCATAGCCGACGAATTCGCGCTGCTGGCGGGCGCAAGCGACTGCGGTGGTGCCGCTGCCCATGAAAGGGTCGAGCACGCGGCCGCCCTTCGGACAACTTGCCAGCACCATTCGCTCGACAATCTCCAAAGGCTTTTGCGTGGGATGATCGACGCGCTCGGCGTGTTGCCGGTGCAGCCTCGATACAGACCAGACGTCCTTCGGATTATAGCCAAGCTCCAGCCACTTACTGCCCTCGAACAACTTACGCGAACGCGCCTTCTTCGTGACTGCATCGTACGGGATGCGGACGGGATCGAGGTCGAAATAATAATCCTTCGACACCGCGAAAAAACCGATGTTGTCATGCACCGAAGTAAATCGGCGCACCGTTCCGCCCATGCTCGGCACGCGCCGGTCCCAGATGATTTCGTTGATCATCGTGAGCTTTGTCTTCAGGAAGCTGAAGATTTCCGGCGCGTACTGCCACGTGCAAAAGATATAGAGCGAACCCGACGGCTTGAGCTTCGGAATTGCCAGCTCCAGCCAGCCGCGCGTCCAGGCGAGAAAGTCGTCGCCGGTTCGCATGTCGGAATCGTTGCCGTAGTCCTTGCCGAGTCCATATGGCGGATCGCATAGGATCAGGTCGATCGACCCGTCGGGAATGTTCGCTACATCGGTCAGAAAATCGCGGTTCAACAACTGGATGCCCGCAGGCACCTGCGGCAAAAGCAAAGCAGGCGCCCCGGGCGTCAGAAGTTCGCCGGCCGGCGTCATTTCAGCGGTTGCCGGTTGCGGCTCGTCGAACTCGTCACGCATCGTTGCGGCGCTCAGAACTGAATGCCCGATCGCTCGGCGACCGTGTGCATGTCCTTGTCGCCACGGCCCGACAGGTTCACCAGAAGGTGCTTGTCTTTGGGCAGCGTCGGTGCGAGCTTCGTGGCGTAAGCCAGCGCGTGGCTGGACTCCAGCGCCGGAATGATGCCCTCGATGCGGCAGCAGTCGTGGAACGCCTTGAGCGCTTCTTCGTCGGTGATACCCACGTATTGCGCGCGGTTGATCTCTTTTAGCCACGCATGCTCTGGCCCGACGCCCGGGTAGTCGAGGCCCGCCGATATCGAATGTGTCTCGATGATCTGGCCGTTCTCGTCTTGAAGCAGATAGGTACGGTTGCCGTGCAGAATCCCGGGACTGCCGCCGATCAGCGAGGCCGCGTGACGGCCCGACTCGATGCCGTCGCCCGCTGCTTCCACGCCGATAAGCTGGACCGCCGTGTCGTCGATGTACGGGTAAAAAATGCCCATTGCGTTCGAACCGCCGCCAACGCACGCGATCACCGCGTCCGGCTGACGCCCGATGAGTTCGGGCATCTGCACCTTGCACTCGTCGCCGATCACGCGCTGGAAGTCCCGCACCATCATCGGATAAGGATGCGGCCCCGCCACCGTGCCGATGATATAGAACGTGTTTTCGACGTTCGTCACCCAGTCGCGCATGGCTTCGTTCAGCGCGTCCTTCAGCGTGCGCGAACCCGATTCCACCGGCACTACCGTGGCGCCGAGCAGCTTCATCCGGTAGACGTTCGCGGCCTGGCGGCGCACGTCTTCGGCGCCCATGTAGACCACGCATTCCATGCCGAAACGCGCGGCGATGGTCGCCGTGGCGACGCCGTGCTGGCCGGCGCCGGTTTCGGCGATCACGCGCGGTTTGCCCATGCGCTTGGCGAGCAATGCCTGGCCGATCACGTTGTTGATTTTGTGCGCGCCGGTGTGATTAAGGTCTTCGCGCTTGAGGAAAATCTGCGCGCCGCCCAGCAGTTCACTCCAACGCTGCGCGTGGTAAATCGGCGACGGCCGGCCAACGAAGTACTTCAGTTCGCGCTCGTATTCGGCGACGAACTCCGGGTCTTTCTGGAATTTCTCGTAGGCAGCACGCAGCTCGTCGAGCGCGTGGACCAGCGTTTCAGCGACGAATACGCCGCCAAACTGGCCGAAGTGGCCTCTTTCGTCAGGCAAGTTGTACATGTGATCACTCATATCTGGCGCGCGGCATCCTGCTGAGGTGCCGCGCCGCGAAATCATCCGGCATCCGCCGCGCGCACTGCGCGCACGAATGCCGCCATCCGGGCGTGATCTTTCACGCCCCTGGCGCCCGGTACTTCGATGCCGCTCGAGACATCGACCGCGTACGGGCGCACGCGATGGATCGCGTCACTGACGTTTTGCGCGTTCAACCCACCACTCAAAACGGCCCGACGCGCGAGCTCTGCTGGAATAAGTGACCAATCGAAAACCTTCCCGCCGCCGCCATAGCCTTCGACATGGGTGTCGAACAGAAAGCCGTTGGCGGCTGAATAGTTGAGAGCCGATTTTACCAAATCGGCGGGTTGAGTATCCGCCGCAACTCGAAGCGCGCGCAACCAAGGCAAACCCGCAACGCTGGCGAGCGATTCGCATTGATCCGCCGTCTCGTCGCCGTGGAACTGCAACAGCGAGAGCCCGACGTTGCTGACCACCTCGCGCATCCAGTCGGGCGTGGGGTTCACGAACAGGCCGACCACCGAGACAAACGGCGGCACTTGATGCACGAGCTCGACGGCCTGCGCGACGCTCACTGAACGCGGGCTCGGCGGATAGAACACGAGGCCGATGGCGTCGGCGCCTAGATCTATCGCGTGGCTAATGTCGGCGGGTGTCGACAGCCCGCACAGCTTGATGCGCGTGCGCCGCGGAATGGCTTGCTCAGGCGCGCTAGCGGCGGCTTCATTCGCGAG
This sequence comes from Paraburkholderia kirstenboschensis, assembly GCF_904848585.1. Classification (GTDB taxonomy): domain Bacteria; phylum Pseudomonadota; class Gammaproteobacteria; order Burkholderiales; family Burkholderiaceae; genus Paraburkholderia; species Paraburkholderia kirstenboschensis. The sequence continues at coordinate 96,854 of NZ_CAJHCR010000015.1, read as the reverse complement.
GCTGTCGGTCCCGTGATTTTCAGAGTTCATGATTGTGCCTGCTCGTTCCATACGGTACTCCACGGCACGCTGCCGGTCTGCGGCGCGGGCACCGCGAAGTGCTCAGGATAGCCCACTTGCGCAAGATACAACCCGTCCGGCATGAAGGTCGGCGCGGCGCATTCGCGGTCGCGGCTCGCGAGCACTTCGGGCATCCACTCGACTGGCCGTCGCCCCTTGCCGACATAGACGAGGCACCCCATCAGATTGCGCACCATGTGATGCAGAAACGCATTCGCCCGGAAGCGGAAATGGATGAAGTCGCCCTGTTGCTGAATATCGATCTGGTACAGATGCTTGACCGGCGTCTTGGCCTGACATTGCGACGAGCGGAACGCCGAAAAATCGTGTTCACCAATCAAATGAGCCGCCGCGGCCCTCATCGCGTTTATGTCTAGCGGCGTGTGCACCCAACCGGCGCGCGCTGCCAGCATCGGCGAGCGCACCGGATGCACGTACAACAGATAGTAATAAGTACGCTCGAATGCCGAAAACCGCGCGTGAAACGCTTCGGGCATCGGCTTCGCCCACTGCACGGAGATCGTCTTCGGCAAAAACGAATTCGTGCCGCGGATCCACGAAATGTCCGCTCGATCGAGCTCTGTATCGAAATGCACGACCTGGCCGAGCCCATGCACGCCCGTGTCCGTGCGGCCGGCAACGACGGTATGCACCGGCGTCTGCGCGAATCCGCGCAGCGCCTTTTCGAGCTCGTCCTGAACCGTGTTGCCATGCGGCTGCGACTGCCATCCGCAGAACGCCGAACCGTCGTACTGAACGCCTAAAGCAATCCGCTTCACGACAACGGAGCGAGCGTCGAGAGCAACGCGCGGGCATCGTTGCGCGTGGCCGGATCGTTTGCCTCGATCACTTCGTTAATCAGCGTGCGTGCGCCGGCAAGATCGCCCAGTTCAATGTACTCGGCCGCCAGGTCCAGCTTGTTGCGAGCGATGCGGGCAAGGTCGGCGGGCGTGAACGCCGGCAGCGGCTGGGCCGGGCTTGGCGGCAACTCCAGGTCGAAGTCGAGCTTCAGCGCGCCGAAGCCCGCTGTGCCCAGGCTGCCGGCACCGAGACCTGCCACGGCAGCGCGGCCGGCGGTCCCGGCTGCGATTTCGTCGGCGGCATGCGGGGCTTGCTCGGCGTCCGGCGGCAAAACGGCTTGGCGCGCCGTCGCTTCCTGAGACGCGACGGGCTGTGTGCTCAGCGACTCCGGCGCATGAATGGTTTCTGCGGCCGACTCCACGCGCGGCGGCAAGGGCATGTCGAGACTACCGAATGCATCGAGGGCGTCGCGCGGGAAGTCTGCCGGCGCCTGGACACGCGGCTGGTCGGCCGCTGCCGGCTGCGCGGGTATGTCGATGTGGTCGTCGTGGACTTGCGCGGTCGTCGACGGAGTCTGAGGCGTCAACGGCTCCATCGGCTCTTGCGGCAACGGCTCGTCGTCCCATTCCAGACGATGCGAAAGCGGTTCCGGCTCCCACGCGTCGTTGACCGGTTCGAGCGGCGCACGTGGCAGCGCGTCGGCGCCTAGCTCGGCGGCGGCGTCGAGGCTGGCGATCGTCGTCGCGTCGTCCAGTTCCTGGTGGTGCTGGGCCGGTGCCAGTTCGGATTGTTCCAGCGCAGCTGCTTCCCCCGGCGCGGCGTGGTCGGCGTTCAGCTCGGCGTTCGGCGCTGACAAGTCCGCCGATGGCTCGTGCTCCGCGGCTGGTTGCGCCGTCTCGCGTGCGACCGTGACTTCTTCAGCTGCGCGTTGCGCGGTATCCGGCTCCGCTGCTCCTTGCTCCGTCGCTTGGCGCGCTTCAGCCTCACGCGAAGCCGCCGCGCGAATTTCCGCCTCACGCTCTGCGGCGACGCGCTCTGACATTTCACGAGCGGCGGCTTCGCCCTCGGCAGCTTCCCGCTCGGCGGCAGCCATCGCGGCCGCACGCTGCGCGGCGGCGGCATCCGCGTCGGATAGATTGGGCTCGACCACGTCGTCTGCAGGCGCAACCCAATTTGGCGGCTCAGCCGCACCAGACGCCGCCATGCCGTCCACTGACGCATCGCGTTCCGCCTCTGCCAGCCGTTCACGCTTGCGCCGGCCAAGACGCAAGGCAGTCAGCAGCACGACCAGCGCGGCGCCGACCGCCGCGCCGACAGCAAGGTTCGTCTGCGAAATGCCAGTGTCATTCGACGGGGTCATTGCCGTGCCCGGAGGACTAGGCACGACCGCCGCAGACGACGCGCCCGCCGCCGGTTGTGCGCCGCTTGCAGGCGGCGCGACCGGTGCTGCTGGGGACTTGCCGATGCCGTGCTTCTGCAACTCCATCAGCACGCGATTCTTGAGCGCCAGCAACTGCTGCAAGCTCGACACTTGCGCGCGCGGCTGCGAGGCGCCAGTGGCTGCGGTTGCCTCGCTTGCCGAGGGCTGGACCGAGCCGGCCCACACATGCGTGCCGCTTGCAGCCGATGCAGCTTGCGATCCGGCAGCAGGCGCCGACGATACCGCGTCGCTCGACGCAACGGAGCTTGCGTCGCTCGCCGAGCCTTGAACCGCAGGCGCGGCCGGCGTCGCCGCTTGCGTAGCGGGGCTTTGCGCGCCCGCCGCACTCGCCGTTGTTGCATTGCCCGGCGCAGCGCCACTTGCGACAGCTCCGACTGCTGCATTCGACGACGAGCCACTGTCAGCCGCCGACGCCGATGCCGGGCCCGCTGCAGACGCGGCAACCGCGCCCGACGCGTCCAGCGCCGGCACGCTCAGCACGGCGCCCAATCGCATACGATTCGGATCGTGGCCCATGAAGGCATTCGGATTCGCGTCGAAGAGCGCGCGGCCCGCGCGGGCGAGCGTGGCGCGGTCGTGTGACTGGGTGACGGCAATCGCCACGTCGTTGAGCGACTGACCGGGCTGCACCGTATATTGGCCGCCAGTCGCAGAGGAGACAGACGCGGACCCGGAAGCGGATACCGAAGCGCCGCCCGGCGCACTCGCGGCGTCGCCGGGCGCGGCTATGGCGCTGCTCGAAGCCGCGCCCGTCAGCATCAACGCCAAAGCGGCTGCGACCGCAAGGCGGCCGGTATCTGGGCGCGCAAACATGGCCCGAAGGGAAGAGAGTCGAAGATTCATCGGGACTCCTGGCGCGTCAGCGCGCGGCCCTTTTTTGCGGTTATAAAAAGACAAGATATTCGGAGCACACAAATGAAAAAAGCGCCGCGCAAGCGCGACGCTTCTTGAGTTTTCTACGCGTCGTGACCGCGTAGTTTACTTTACTTGTCGAGCACAATGCGAAGCATGCGGCGCAGCGGCTCGGCCGCGCCCCACAGCAGCTGGTCGCCAACCGTGAATGCCGACAGATATTCGCCGCCCATGGCCAGCTTGCGCACACGGCCGACCGGCACCGTAAGCGTTCCCGTCACCACTGCCGGCGAGAGGTCGCGCATGGACGCTTCGCGCTCGTTCGGGACAACCTTGACCCAGTCATTGCCCGAAGCGAGGATGCTGTTCACTTCGTCGAGCGGCACGTCCTTGTTCAGCTTGATGGTCAACGCCTGCGAGTGGCAGCGCATTGCGCCGATCCGCACGCACAGGCCGTCTACTGGAATCGAACCCGGCGTACCCATGGCCGGCTTGCCGAGAATCTTGTTGGTCTCGGCGCCGCCCTTCCATTCTTCCTTCGACATGCCGTTGCCGAGATCCTTGTCGATCCACGGAATCAGTGAGCCGGCGAGCGGCACGCCGAAGTTGTCGGTCGGCATGCGGTCGCTATTCATGGCGGACAACACGCGGCGGTCGATATCGAGAATCGCCGACGACGGATCAGCCAGATCTTCCTTGGCTGCGCCGTATAGCGTGCCCATTTGCTGCAGCAGTTCGCGCATGTTCTGCGCGCCCGCGCCCGACGCGGCCTGATACGTCATGGCCGTCATCCAGTCGACGAGGTTTTCGCGGAACAGGCCGCCGAGCGCCATCAGCATCAGGCTGACCGTGCAATTGCCGCCGATGAAATTCTTTTGCCCCTTGACCAGCGCGTTCTTGATCACGTCGAGGTTGACCGGATCGAGAATGATGACCGCGTCGTCCTTCATGCGCAGCGACGAAGCCGCGTCGATCCAGTAGCCGTTCCAGCCGGCCGCGCGCAGCTTCGGGAACACTTCGTTCGTGTAGTCGCCGCCCTGGCAGGAGATGATTGCTTCGCACTTCTTCAGGTCTTCGATGCTTGTTGCATCTTTGAGCTTGGTCTCGTTTTTGGCGAACGACGGCGCGTTGCCGCCCGCGTTGCTGGTGCTGAAAAACACCGGTTCGATCAAGTCGAAATCGCCTTCCTGTTGCATGCGTTGCATCAGGACGCTGCCGACCATGCCGCGCCAACCTACGAGACCTACGTTCATGACTTCATACCCTTCGAGTGGAAACTTCCCCGCATCTTTGCCCGCAGTGACCGCGCGGGGAAGATGAGCGGGCACGACGGACGATCAGCGCTTCGTGATCGTTTTCGGGGTAATCGTTTTAATGGATGTTGCGGTGGTAATGGCGAGCTCAACCACACGGGCCGTTTTGCCGTGCAGTTTCGAAATCGAGGAGATTTGAGCCATTTGTGCCATCGCTACAATATACACGAAAACCGGAATCCGGCGACGTCAATGTCCGTCGCTGCCGTCCGTATAACGCGCGAATCGGCCTTTTTGAAGGCCGATTCGCGTTTTTGAGGCTGGTTAATGACCTGACTGGTGTTTCGTCAAGCCACGCGCGCACCCGGAAGCTGGTCCGGGCGTGAGCGGTAGTTACAGCGCCGCGACAACGGCGTCGCCCATGGCGACAGTGCCGACCTGCTTGCAACCGGGCGTCAGAATGTCGCCGGTCCGGTAACCTTGTTCAAGCACCTTCTTCACCGCATTTTCGATGCGATCCGCCTGCTCGGCCTTGTTCAGCGAATAACGCAGCATCATGGCAGCCGACAAAATGGTTGCCAGCGGATTCGCGACGCCCTTGCCCGCGATGTCCGGCGCGGAACCGTGCGACGGCTCGTACAAGCCCTTGTTGTTCTTGTCGAGCGAGGCCGACGGCAGCATACCGATCGAGCCCGTGAGCATTGCCGCTTCATCGGAGAGAATGTCGCCGAACATGTTGCCGGTCACGATCACGTCGAACGATTTCGGCGCCTTGACGAGCTGCATCGCGGCGTTGTCCACGTACATGTGCGACAACTCGACGTCCGCGTATTCCTTCGACACGTCGATCATGACGTCTTTCCAGAATTGCGACGTCTCGAGTACGTTGGCTTTATCCACCGATGTGAGCTTCTTGCCACGCTTTTGCGCCGCCTGAAACGCGACGTGGGCGATGCGGCGCACTTCGGGCTCCGAATAGCGCATCGTGTCGAAGCCTTCCTTCGAGCCGGCAAAGAGGCCGTCCGGCGCTTCCCGCACGCCGCGCGGCGCACCGAAGTAGATGTCGCCGTTGAGCTCGCGCACGATCAGGATGTCCAGACCCGAAACGATCTCTTCCTTCAGCGACGAAGCACCGGTCAATTGCGGATAGCAGATTGCCGGCCGGAAGTTCGCGAACAATTGCAGATGCTTGCGCAGACCGAGAATCGCCTGCTCGGGACGCAACGCGCGCTCGAGCTTGTCGTACTTCCAGTCGCCGACGGCGCCGAACAGAATTGCGTCGGCTTCCTTGGCGAGCGCGAGCGTGGAATCGGGTAGCGGATGACCCTTCGCTTCGTAACCCGCGCCGCCAACCGGCGCTTCTTCCAGTTCAAACTTTTCGCCAAGCACGTTCAGAACCTTCACGGCCTCTTTGACGATTTCGGGACCGATACCGTCGCCCGGCAGCACTGCGATCTTCATGCGAATTCCTTAATGATTTTCTTCCAGGCTTCGAGCCTGAGCTAACAGACGCGCCTCAAGCATTCAAGCGCATTCAAGCGCATTCAAGCGCATTCAGGCGCATTCAAGCGCGCAAGCCTTAACCGACGATGCGATGAGCGAGCCACGGCTGCTTCGCAATACGCTCGGCTTCGTACTGGCGAATCTTGTCCGCGTGACGCAGCGTAAGGCCAATGTCGTCGAAACCGTTCAGCAGGCAGTACTTGCGGAACGCCGCGACTTCGAACGGATACTCGGTGCCGCCGTCCGAGGTGCGCACGACTTGCGCTTCGAGGTCGATGGTCAACTGGAAACCGTTGAACGCATACGTTTCGTTGAACAGGTGATCGACCTGCTGTTCGCTCAGCACGATCGGCAGCAAGCCGTTCTTGAAGCAGTTGTTATAGAAGATGTCGGCGAAACTCGGCGCAATGATCGCGCGAAAGCCGTATTGCTGAAGCGCCCAAGGCGCGTGCTCACGCGAGCTGCCGCAGCCGAAATTCTTGCGCGTGAGCAGCACCGAAGCGCCCTGATAACGCGGCTGGTTCAGCACGAAATCCGGATTCAGCGGACGCTTCGAATTGTCCTGACCCGGCTCGCCGTGGTCGAGATAACGCCATTCGTCGAACGCATTCGGACCGAAACCCGTGCGCTTGATCGACTTCAGGAATTGCTTCGGAATAATCGCGTCCGTGTCGACGTTCTCGCGATCGAGCGGCGCCACGACGCCGGTGTGTACGGTGAATTTATCCATGACGCTTGCGCCTGTTTCAGGACCGGGCGATGCGCGTGGCGGCACGAAAGCCGCTCGCCGCATCGCCGGCAAAAATCAAAAACCGGTTATTTTTCAGCGTGATTGCTGATCGAATTGCCGAGGTGCGACATGTCCTGCCCAAATCCGTGCACCGTGTTGCAGCCGGTCAGACCGAGCAGTAGCCCAGCCAGAGTACCGAGCGCGAAGCGGCGCAGTAGAGCGGTGCGATTCATGTTCTTCATCATGCGATCTATCCCAGCTTGCGAATATCGACGAAATGCCCTTCGATGGCCGCGGCTGCGGCCATGGCGGGGCTCACGAGATGGGTACGGCCACCGGCGCCCTGACGACCTTCAAAATTACGATTCGACGTGGACGCGCAACGCTCGCCCGGATCCAGCCGGTCGGCGTTCATCGCGAGACACATCGAGCAGCCTGGCTCACGCCATTCGAAACCGGCGTCTGTGAAGACCTTGTCGAGGCCTTCGCGTTCCGCCTGCGCCTTCACCAGACCCGAACCCGGCACGACCATGGCGAGACGGATGTTCGGCGCGACGCGGCGACCCAGCTTCTTCACGACGTAAGCCGCGGCGCGAATGTCTTCAATGCGCGCGTTGGTACACGACCCAATGAAGATTTTATCCGGCTTGATCGACTCGATCGGTGCATTCGGTTCGAGCGCCATGTATTTGAGCGCGCGTTCCATTGCATCGCGCTTGCCCGGGTCTTTCTCGCGCTCGGGATCCGGCACGCGGCCGTCTACCGCGGTGACCATTTCCGGCGACGTGCCCCACGTGACTTGCGGCACGATGTCAGCCGCGTTGAGTTCGACAACGCGGTCGAACTGCGCGCCTTCGTCCGACTTGAACTGTTTCCAGTACTCGACCGCGTGATCCCACTCGGCGCCTTGCGGCGAGAACGGGCGGCCTTTCAGATATTCGATGGTAGTGTCGTCGACCGCGACCATGCCGGCGCGCGCGCCCGCTTCGATCGCCATGTTGCAGACCGTCATGCGGCCTTCCATGGACAGCGAGCGAATCGTCGAGCCGCCGAATTCGATTGCGTAGCCCGTGCCGCCCGCCGTGCCGATCTTGCCGATGATCGCGAGCACGATGTCTTTGGCCGTGCAGCCGCGCGGCAGCGGGCCCTCGACCTTCACCAGCATGTTCTTGCTTTTCTTCTGCAAGAGCGTTTGCGTGGCGAGCACGTGCTCAACTTCCGACGTGCCGATACCATGCGCAAGCGCGCCGAACGCGCCGTGCGTGGACGTATGGGAGTCGCCGCAGACGATCGTCATGCCCGGCAGCGTGGCGCCCTGTTCCGGCCCGATGATGTGCACGATGCCCTGACGCAGGTCGTTCATCTTGAACTGCGTGATGCCGTAGGCGTCGCAGTTCGAATCGAGCGTATCGACCTGCAGCTTCGAAACCGGATCGGCGATGCCGTGGCTGCGGTCCGTGGTGGGCACGTTATGGTCCGAAACGGCCAGATTCGCGCTGATGCGCCACACCGGACGCTGAGCCAACTTCAGACCTTCAAACGCCTGGGGGCTGGTCACTTCGTGCAGCAGGTGACGGTCGATATAGAGAATCGTCGTGCCGTCTTCTTCCGTGTGGATCACGTGTGTGTTCCACAATTTGTCGTAGAGAGTCTGTGCCATGGTATGCGGGGTAGTAATGACTGCGGGCTGACTGTGTCGGTCGATTATGCCACGCAAACTCTCGCCCTGGGCCGTCCAGCAATGGAAAAAAGCGATAGAAAACAGAGAGTTGGGTGGTAGTGTCGATACCTGTATCGACGTTACCCTGATGAGCGAGGAGATCTTGGCGGTTGTTTGAAGGCGTTTGATCGCGTCGAGAAATGCTCGTCTGGGCGCTAACATGGATGAGTGGCGAACAGCAATGAGAGGCTGCTCCATGAATGCATCGATCATCTCCGCACTGGCTGCACTCGTTGGCGCTGCAATCGGCGGCCTCACTTCGGTTCTGGCTTCATGGCTGACTCAACGTACTCAGGTTCGCGCGGAGTGGCGGGCGCATGACCGCGTCCGGCGTCAGGAACTCTACAAGGAGTTCATCGAGGAGGCGACCCGGTGCTACGTTGACGCGCTGCAACACAACGAGCCGGATCTGAACGCGGTTGGCAGCCTCTACGCCAAAATCGGCCGGATGCGGATCCAGTCGTCACGCGAAGTCGCAGACGAAGCCGACGTGATCGGACGCAAGATCGTCGACACCTACCTCGCGCCAGACAAGTCCTTCCTCGAAATCCACGAGATGCTCGCGGACGGCTCGGTCGATATCCTCAACAACTTTAGCGACGCATGCCGCGCGGAGTTTGCAACGCTTCGCGCGCAACTGGAATGACGCCCGCTTGCACCGTTCAGCGCGGCATGAGTTCGACGGGCGCTTCGGCGCGATAGCCGCCGCCAAGCGACTTCGTCAACGCAATTTCCTGACTGAGCATCTGCCCTTTGAGCGTGAGCAGTGCAACCTGCTCGGCGATCACCGGCTGGCGCGCTTCGAGCGCCGCGAGCCGGCTCGTCAAACCTCGTTGATAATGGGCTTCGACGCTGTCCCTTGCGAATGCAACCGATTCGATCCGCTGCTTCTGCAATTCGGTCTCCGCATCGAGCGCCTGCAGTCGGCTGCCTGTCTGCGCGACATCGCGTACCGCGTTGAGAACAGCCTGGTTGTACTGCTCGATCAGCAGGTTGCTGCCCTCGCGCGCGCCGCTCAGGTTGGCGTTGAGCCGGCCGCCGTCGAAGATCGGCAGATACAGGCCCGGGATCAGGTTGATCTGCTGGCTTGCATGCGTGAAGAGGTCCGCCAGATGCAAGGCGTTATAGCCGAAGAACGCCTTGATGTCGAAGCTCGGATAGAACGCCGCTTTCGCGGCGTCGATCCGGTCGAACGATGCTTCGACATACCAACGCATTGCCTGCAGATCGGGCCGCCGCGCAAGGAGTTCGTATGAAAGCGTCGTCGGTAAAGCCGGCTTCGAGCGCGGCAGCGCAACAGGCTCGATCGCCGGCAAGCCGTTGGGTCCCGCACCGGCCAGCGCTCGCATCGATTCGCGAAACTGCCTGATCTGTCCTTGCGCCGCCACAGTCTGCCGTTCAATGGCCAGTTGCTGAGCTCTTGCTTCTTCCAGTAGCGTGCGGGATTCGAGGCCCCGCGCCGCACGAGCTTCGTGCGCCTCCACCGAAAACTGCGCCACTTCATGCGATTCGTCCAGCAGATCGAGAAGCTGGTAAGTCGTCTGAATGCCATAGTAAAGCTGCGCGACATCCGTCGAGATTTCGAGTTCGACGGCGGACGTCTCGGCGAGCCGGGCATTGCTCACGCCTAGCGACGCCGCGACTTGCGCGCGTTGCTTGCCCCAGATGTCGACGCTGAGACTCGCGCCAAGTCCGACGACGCCCTCGGTGTACCACGGGCCCGTCAGCCCCAACGCCGGCTCGTTCATCGCGAACGGGCCGATGAAGCCGTTCGCGGAAACATGCTCGCGATCCAGCAAGGCGAGTGCGACTACCTGAAGGTTCGACCCTGTCCTGACGAGCTCGACATCCGACCTCGCTTGCGCGACGCGCGTGCGCGCGATCAACATCGTCGGCGCATCGCTGAGCGCCTGGTCGATCAGCGCGCCGAGCTGTTCGTCGTGATAACGCGTCCACCAGCGCGCCGCGGGCCAACCATCTCGCGCTAGATGGATGTCGTCGGCGAGGTTGATCTGCTCCGGCGAAATCGCGGGATACGGCGTGCCGTTGTGATGGATCAGCGCACACCCCACCAGGCTGCTGCACAGCCATCCTGCGACGCAGAAGGCGGCGCCATGCCAGGACGACACGCGAGAGACTGATTGCGCTTTCATGATCCTACGGCCTGTGAAGCAGGCGTCTTAACGGATGCCGCAACGCTCCAGTCCGGCAACCCGGCGACCTGCCGAGCCAGATGTTCCGCTGCAGCGATGAGTGGCATATCGGCCAGTTGGGCCGGTTCGGCGGCTCGCGCGGCGAACTCCACGCGGCGCGGCGCGCGGGCGTCGGGCGGGCTGGCCGCGAGTTCATCCGCGTACCGGTTCAGTTCGACTAACGCCTGTTCCCAGGTCGAGCGCACGGCGTCGATCGTTGGTGGGCTCCACGATCCCGCTTGCGCCACCAGCGTATTGCGCAACGCATCGCCCGCCAGCATGATCTCGCGCCCCTGCGCGAGAACCGTTTGTGCGCGCAGCGTCAGTTGGGTCTGTTCCGTCTCCTGCCAGCCCGGCTCGAGGGCGACGCGCGAGAGCGTCGCCTCGCAATCCGCCAGCACAGCCCACGCCTGCAACTGGCGCTGGGCGTAGGGAAATTCAGCGCGCCTGTCGGCGTCTGCACGCGATGCGCTCAGATGTGCGGCAATCGCTCGCAACATGGTGGCCAGCTTCTGCCGCAGCACGTCACCTTCGCCCTCGCGCCAGAACGACATCTGCACGAAGGTCGCCACGCCGACGCCCAGCAGAATGCCCACCATCCGGTCGCGGATTTCAGTCAGATTCGTGGTTGGGCCGAACCGTTCGAGCAACGCGAGCGAGAAGGTGAACATCAGCTGGATGCCTGCGTAGCCTATCCGCTCCGACCCAGCCGAGATCCATGCCGCGAACGCGACGACCGGCAACGTCATCAGCAACAGGCCAACGATGTCGTCCAGATGCGGAACGACGAACACGACCATGAACAACGCGAGCGCACTGCCGACGACAGCCCCCGCCAGCCGCAGCAACGCGCGCTGCGTCGATGCGCCGAGGCTCGGCAGCGCGACGATCACGCAGGTCAGCATGATCGTATGAATGCCCTGCCAGTCGACGGCGTTGTAGAACACATAGCAGACCAGAACGGCGAGCAGCGTCTTGAGCGAAAAGCGCATGTACGCGGGATTGGTCCATGCGTCGGGCGCGAGCATCGGCTCGCGCGCGGACGGCTTGCCCGGTTCCGCGCCGCTCGCGACGAGATCTGCGTAGGCATGCAGCGCCCGCTGCAACTCGGCTAGCGCGGGCACCAGGTCCGCTGCACTGCGTTCTTCCGGTGCAGCGGCGCCGACGTAGCGATAAGACTTGCCCGACGTCACCGCTTCGTCGAGCGCCGTAACGTTCGTGTGCAGCTCGCGCAATATCGCGAGTCGCGCTGCCGATGCCCCGGCCAACGTATCCGGCAATTCGCTCGCGACGCGATAGAGACGGGACACGGTCGCGACGCATGCCAGCTGCAACGCCTGATGCTCGCGATAGTGCGGATCGCGCATCGTCGCAAACCGCAGCAGCTTCTGCAGCGTGAGCGCCCCTTGCTGGACGCTGGCCAGCGTGATCGGCGCGGCGTTGGCGGTGCCGTCGATCAGTTGCGTCAGACGCGTTTGCAGCGCCGCGAGTTGCCGATGGATTTCCGCCTTGAGCTGCAACTGCGGTTCGGCGGGCAATAGCAGCGTATTGACAACGAGCGCCAGCGCGATCGGATAGTTCACAGCGACCCAGACCCACAGCACCGCCCGGATCAGAAGGTCGGCCTGGTCGATCCGGTCGACGAAGCTCTGCACATAGATGACGATGATGGCGACGATGAAGAACACCACGCCAATCTTGAGCACACGAAGGAGATACACGCTGCCGAAAAACAATAGACTCGCGATCACGATGCGCAGCAACGAGTAATCGAACGTGAACTTCAGCAGCAGGATCGACAGTCCGATGCCGAGCGTCGATCCGACCATGAACATCAGGCCGACCAGCCGCGTCAACACCACGTTCGATTGCGTGACGTAGAACACCACCAGCAGCGATAGCGCGAGCTCCGGCACCTCGAGCGTCATCGACCCGACGATCACGATGGCGCTCGTCAACATGCAGCGCAACATCACGTTGAGCCGCCCTTGAAAAGGCGCAAGCTCGCGCTTCAGGAAATCGCCCGCGACGCCCAGCGTGGCAGGCATAGGCGGCAGATAGTGGGTGGCGGCCATGGGCTTCTCAATGGCCTGAGTCGTCGTTGCCGCGTCCGCGTTCCAGCACGGCCACCGCCGACGTACCGACGCGAAACAGTTCGGGGTTCGGATTGTCGACCCGGATCTTGACCGGAAAGCGCTGCGACACGTGAACCCAGTTAAGCGTGCGTTGAATGCGCGGTAATCCACCGGGTAGTGCCAGGCCGCCTTCATCGGGCGCGACGCCATAGCTGATCGAATCGACGCTGCCCTTAAAGCGCTGACCCGTATCGCTCATCAGATAGACGGTGGCGGGCGTCCCGCTCCTGATGCCCTTGAGTTCCGTCTCGCGAAAGTTCGCGACCACGTACCAGCGGCGCGTGTCGATCAAGGTGAAAACGGGTTTAAGCGCCGACGCGAACTGTCCCGTCGATGTCTTCAACGCCACAATGCGTCCGTCGAAGGGCGCCCGCACCGTCGCATATTCGAGGTTCAATTCGGCGATCGCGATCTCCGCCGTCACGACGGCACGTTGCGCGACCAGCGCGTCGACGCCGCTCACCGCCGCTGCCGCCTGCTGGGCCTGCAGTTGCGCGGCGCTGAGTTCGGCTTGCGTCGCGCGTTGCGCGGTGCGCGCACGGTCGACGTCTTCCGCCGACACATAACCATGGGACAACAGCGGCTCCATGCGGTGCAGCGTATCGGACGCCTGTCCGGCTGCCGCTCGCGCGCGCTCGACGGCCGCGCGCACCGACTGCGCGTTGTACTGCTGCGCATTGACCGTGCGCTGGGTCAGCTCGATCTGGCGGTCGAGCGCGACGAGGGATGCCTTGCCTCGTGTGAACGCATCCTGATACGGACGCGGATCGATGCGGAACAGCAGATCGCCCTGTTTCACCGCCTGGTTGTCTCGCACAGCCAGTTCGACGATGCGCCCGTTGACCTCGGGCACGATGTCGATCGTATCCGCGTAGACGTAGGCGTCGTCGGTGCGAGGTGCGCGGTCCAGTTCCCGGATCACGACTAACGCCAGCAACAGCGTCAATACGACGAGGACGATGGCCGGCCATGCTCTCTTCTTTGTGCTGCTGACAGTTGTCGCCATTGCATCACCTGAAGGAGATTCAACGTTGGAACAGCATCAACCAGACAGCGAGTGACAGGAAAGCGACGAGCGCGGGATACGCCACGGCTGATGGCGTCATCAGATGATCTGCCTGCAAGCGCCTGAGAAGCAGATAGATGATGACACTGAGTACAACGCCCGCGACGATACAGAACAGCCAGTCAGGGAAGTACGCGCCGAGCAGGCTAAAAGATGGCGAACCGGAGCAACCCGATATGAAAACAGCCGTGATCGCGGTAATGCCCGTCGTGCACTTCGGACATTCGCCTCCGACAAGTGGCATAGGTTGCTCCAAGTCGTCAGTGTCGTTGGAATCGATGTCACGCTTTACGGCTTCATCAACGCATTCTGCCCCAACTTTCCACGTTACGGACCGCCATGGACGCTCCGATTCGGGGTGTATACCGCACACGATGTTTGTCTGCCCGGTCACTGTCGAAGCGCGGCATGAGTCATACAAGGAAGTCCGCTGCTTTGTGCCGCGGCTTGAATTCAGCATTCAGCGTTCGGATATCAGTAAGTGTCTCCTTCATATCTCCTCGATATGGACATAGCTTCGCCCGGAATTGATATTCTTTGGAGAATTTTGATGGGCAAGAAATCGTTCTGACGATGCCAGCGATTTGAATGAAACCACTGAACAGGCGTTGGTGACGTTGACAACACAGATCAAGGAAGCCTTGGGAAAGAGCTAAAGAAGGCCTTCGACGCAGTGCTGCGTGATCCTGATGCGGCATTGTTGGTCAGGGCAAACGCGGCGCTGCGCGATACGGACAACTCGACTCGTAGCAAGAAGCCACAGCAACGATCAACGGACGGTCGAGCGAGTCTCTGCCTTTCGAAAGCGTCCAACGTCTACAAGCTAGCCAGCGGACTTTTCCATTGAAGTGACAGGCGTGCTCAGTGCGGTGGCGAAAGGCGCCTGAAACGTTTCCACCGCTTCTCCAATGTCTGATGATCGGCAGCGACGCGTGATGCGAGATAGCCTCGCGCAAACGCGGCGCCCGAGGCCGCCTCGGCCGATGCTCGTGGTAGCTGCCTGAGAAGCTGGTCGGCGACGACGGCATCGTTGCGCCAGCCCAGATCATCCTGGAGTTCGGTCAACGCGTCGACATAATGCCGAACGACGCGCCTGCCCCAAAGCGACGCAAAAAATTCGGTCGCGTATCGCACTTTCTTGGCGGCAATGCGGGCGCGGTGGCGACGGTGATCGTCGAGATCGGCGAGCCGCTTGCCCCGTTCGATCAGTTTCGTATGACGGCGACGCACGACTTGCGCGGCGAACTGCCCGACGCGCCTGCCAATCGCCTCGCGCTGCTCGTCGGACATCCCGTCTTGCCAGCCCTTTCGGTTTAACCAGAGCGAGAGTTGGAGAACCAGCCGGTTATAGCGAACCGACTCGACTGCGGCTGCCGCCCGCTGCCGGTTGTTGACGGCGATACGCTCGCACGCCCGCTGGACAGGCCGGATTTCGTCCGCATTCCCACTTGCCCCCGCATGTTCAAGCGTCGATCCCGCGAGCACTTCCCAATCACGCGCCGCGCCGAGTTCCGATGCGATCCACCGCAGTTCTTCGTCGAGACCGGGATAAGCCGGAATCACCTTTGCAAACAGGTCGAGAGCCGAACGCAGGCGACGAAGTCCCACGCGCATTTGATGGACGCTCGACGGATCGTGGCCGGACACAACGCCACGTTCGTTCGCGTGGACCTGAGCCAGACAGTTGCGCGCGATATTGCAGAATGCGTCCTCGACTGAATCGCGCTTGTTCAGATGCACCGGTTCGGCCTTGACCGCGTCGCTTTGCTCCGCTACCAGCAATTCGTAGCCGAGATCGGCCTTGCTGAGATGGTCGATGCGCAGCGGCACGATTTCCAGCAACTCGAGCGCGGTGCCGTACAGGCTCTCTGGCTGGCCGTCTTTCAGTTCCAGCTCCACAGCCGCAATCGGCGTTGAACCGGAGTCCGCGTCAACCGTCCCCTCGTCGAGCGCAACTTCGAGTTCATCTCCAGACGGCAAGCGCAGGGGAATGGAGGACCGATTGATCCGCGTGACAAACACTGGCTTCAACCGCGCAGCAGTGGCTTCGTCACGGATCAACCTGCCGCAGTCGGTATCAGCCGGTATATGGTCCTGCAGCAGTTTCAGATCGGGCGTGTCGCTATCGACGGGCATCTCGAACTCCTCCCGGTCGAACAGGCCCGCCTGCACCGATCCTTCCAGTTTCAACGTCTGGAGTCGCTCGTTGCCGACGGCACGCACGCGCAGCGAAGCCTTGCACCAGTGGAAGGCAAGCTCCGGCGTATCAAAATAGGTGCTGGTTAGCAGTTTGGTAGCGTCAACTGCGCCATTCGGTTGCGCGAGCAAAGGCGCATGACGCAGCTTCTCGAGATCGTTGGCGGGCATTCGCAGCTTCAGTTCCCGTTCCATACCGCCTCCCGTTGGCGTACCTGACCGTCAGCCTACACCGAAATCGTGGGATTGCACGTCAAGCATACAGCTCGCAGGGGAGGCCATCGGGGCGCGACAGTTCCAATGTTCGAAGCGGTGCAGTGCGATTAGAATGCGATGAACCCACGGTTTTCGCACGAGCGACGCCTTTTGATCCGACGCGCATAGAAGGACAAAAAAAATGGAACGACAGTCCGACTCTCGTCCGGCCCGCCCGACAGATGCCGGCCCCCGACAGCCTGCACCGGCTCACCTCGCTGAAATGCTTGATAGCTTGAGCGACGGACTCATGTCGATCGACAGGTCGTGGCGCTTCACCTATCTCAACCATACAGCTGAACGATTTTTGCAGCGGGACCGGCAAAACCTGCTCGGACGCGACGTATGGCAGTGTTACCCGGACCTGGTAGGCTCCGGCTACTATCGCGTCTATCAGGAGACGGCGGCAACGGGTCTCCCCGGCCGGCACACTGACTATTACGCACCGCTCGGCACGTGGTTCGAGGTTCGCTCATTTGCCCACGACGATGGCATTACAGTGCTCTTCCGCGACGTCACCCGCGAACGCGAGCACGCGGCGCAACTGGAGTTCGAAGCCAGTCACGACTATCTGACCGGTTTGGCCAACCGGCGCAAATGCATGGAAGTCCTATCACGCGCGGTCGCTGAGGCTGCTTCATCGGGCTCCAGGAACGATGCTTCGGAAGCAGTGCTGTTTATCGACCTGGACCATTTCAAGGAAGTCAACGACGCATTCGGTCATGCTGTCGGCGATGAACTGCTGCGCGGCTTTGCGAAAAGGCTGACGGCAATTCCCGACCCTGCTTTTTTCGCCGCGCGCGTAGGGGGCGACGAGTTTGTTCTGTTGTTACGCAACACTACTGAAAGCGCGGCAGAAGCGTTCGCGCATGCGGTGCTTGGCGAACTTGCAGCGCCATTCGAAGTATCCGGGAGATCCGTCTCACTGTCGGCTAGCATCGGTATAGCGCTGTTGAGAGAAGCGCCAGGTTCAGCCGAGACGTTGCTGAATCATGCCGACGCGGCCATGTACGCAGCGAAGTCATCTGGCCGTTTTCAGGTGCGCTCGTACGATAGAGCGCTCGACCGGGGCATGCGTGAGCGCCTCGCTTTGCGCATGGAACTTCGTGAAGCGTTTGAGGCGAACCAGTTCGAGCTTCATTTCCAACCTCAGATAGCACTCACGAACGGCTCCGCAATCGGTGCCGAAGCGCTTCTTCGCTGGCGTCATCCTGAACGAGGCTTGCTGACTCCGCACGCATTCCTGGAGGTGTTACTTGAGTCCCCGTATGAAGGAGCGCTCGTCGAATGGCTGCTCAATGCTGTTTGCCAGCATATTGCTGCATGGCGACGGCAGGGCATATCCGTACCGCGGGTCAGCCTCAATCTGTCGGCTCGGCAACTTCTGAGCGTGGGACTTACAGATAGGATTCTCCATATCGCGAGGGAACACGACGTTTCCCCCGCAATGCTCGACATTGAGGTCACGGAAGATTCCCTGGTAAGCGATATCGAAAAGGCAACGTCCGTTCTATCTGCGCTGAAGCAAGCGGGCATATCCACGTCGCTGGACGACTTTGGCTCTGGGTACTCCAGTCTCGGCTATCTGGTCCGACTGCCTATCGACACGCTGAAGATCGACAAGTCGTTTGTTCGAGCACTGGCCGAGTCGAAGAAGGCGTCGGCGGTCATCCGAGGCATTGTCGGTCTCGCACGTTCGCTGGGCATGAAAACTATCGCGGAAGGCGTCGAGTGCCAACGCCAGGTCGCAGAGTTGGAGGACGCCGGGTGCGATGCCATTCAAGGTTATCTAGTCAGCCGCCCGCTTGACTCGGAGGCCTTGGCGGAATTCATGCTGCGCTTGTCATAGCGCTAAATGGAAGTGATGTTCGCGCGCTGTCGGCGCCCTGCGCTTCGCAGGGCCGCGAACGGAAGCGCAGAAACTGCTGGCGGCCGCCTTCATGTTCACTTCCAGTATCCGGCTCAGCAGATTGACAAAGTCGAGCGGGACCTGAGCTTGCAACTGCGTGACGCTGATAATGCGGCTCGCCTGCCGTGGTGTGGTGTCGTTGGCGGTCTACAGGCGAAACACCGCGACCGTTTCGTTCAACTGCCGCGCCTGTTGCTCGAGCAACTGCGCCGCTGCCGCTGCCTGCTCGACCAGCGTTGCATTCTGTTGAGTCGCTGTATCCATCTGCGCTACCGCGTGAGCGACCTGTTCGATACCCGAGCTTTGCTCGGACGAGGCAGCCGATATCTCGCCCATAATATCGGCCACGCGCTTCACACTGGTAAGGATGGCCTGCATGCGGCCGCCTGCCTGGTTGACCAGCGCGCCTCCCGCCTGCACCTTTGCGCTCGACGTCTCGATCAGTTCCTTGATCTCCTTTGCCGCCGCCGACGAGCGCTGCGCAAGCGTACGCACTTCGGAGGCCACCACTGCGAATCCCCGTCCCTGCTCACCCGCACGCGCGGCTTCGACAGCCGCATTGAGCGCAAGGATATTGGTCTGAAACGCGATTCCTTCGATGATCGCGATAATGTCGCCGATGCGCGCAGAACTCTGATCGATCTCAGCCATAGTCGTCACCACCCCCTCCACCGCGCTGCTGCCATGGTGGGCCGTTTCCGTAGCGGTGGTCGCGAGCGTCAGCGCCTGCGACGCGTTCTCGGCATTCTGCCTAACGGTACCGGTCAGCTCTTCCATACTTGCCGCCGTTTCCTGCAGTGACGCCGCCTGCTGTTCCGTGCGCGAAGACAAATCGAGGTTGCCAGAGGCGATCTGTCGTGCGGCCGTTGCGATGGTGTCGCTCGCGCGGCGCACAGCGTACACCGTGTTCGCGAGACCGTCGCGCATTTGCGAAAGACCGAGTAGTAGCGCGCCCATTTCATCTGGATAACGAACTTCTATTCGTTGCGACAGATCACCCGCCGCGATCCGGTCAAAGTGTTTCAAGGCCTCGTCGAGCGGACCGCTGATCGCGCGGCGCAGCGACACGAAGGTCAACGCGCCGGCGAGCAAGCCGAGCACCGCAGTACCAATCGTTATTGCGCGAAATTGCCGGAAGCCAGCTTCTGCGCCAGCGTATCGTGCCTTTGCCTCGTCGCGTTGCAGCTGCTTGAGATTCGCACTTGCCGTGACATAGTCGGTATTGGCCAAAGCGATTTTCTTCAACGCAAGTTTGACGGCAGCGCTGTCCATGCCCTTGACCGAATCCGCGAAAGCATCCAGGTCATTCTGCACCTGGCTGCGCTTTGCGTTGACCACAGCAGCGAGACTGCTTTCAGTTGACGTAGCGGGCAAAGACAGGTATTGCTGCCAGGCCTCCATGCCTTGCCCTTTGAGCATGCGATAAGTAGCCACGTCTTTGTCGACGGTCGGTGCTGTCGGATCGAAAGCGATCCGGTCGACGGTCGTCCGCTCGCGACTGATCGACAGTTCCGCATCGCCGATGAGCCGTGTGCTGACGAGCCGGTTTTCGTAGGTCTCGCGGTTGGCGTCGTTGCTGCGCGCCATACCGGTCACGCCAAGCGCGCCGATGACGCACAGCAGCACCGACAGCGAAAGTATCGCGACGCCAAGTCGCGTGCGTATGGACAGTTTTGGCATCTTGTTTACCCTCGTGGGACGCTCGAACCGTCGAGCGGGTACTGCGTCTTTTCTCCATCTACGAGCCGCATCAGCCCGAGCGGATTGCCGTTCTGCAGCGCCTGCGGCAGCAGTTCGTCCGGGTAATTCTGGTAGCACACAGGCCGCAGGAAGCGGTCGATAGCGAGCGTGCCGACCGAGGTGCCGCGCGCGTCGGATGTGGCGGGCCACGGTCCACCATGGACAATTGCGTCCGACACTTCGACGCCGGTCGGATAGCCGTTCACAAGCAGACGACCAGCCTTTTCCTCGAGCCGCTCGATCAGCGTGCGATGCGCCCGGAGATCGTCGGGCGAGGCAATCAGCGTGGCCGTCAGTTGACCGCGCATTGCCGATGCAAAGCGCAATAGCTGGTCGGCGTCATCCACTTCGACGACGACCGTCGCCGGCCCGAAAATTTCTTCTTCGAGGGGTCTGCCGGGATCGAACAGCAGACTCGCGTCGGCAATGAGGAGTTGCGGAGCCGCTTGCCGGGCGTCGCCTTGCGCGGATGCGTGCACCCGGATGCCGGCAAGGCCAGAGGCGCGCTCGACCGCCGCGTTGAAGTTCGCGAAGATGCCTGGGTTCAGCATGGTCTGCGGCGTCTGCCGCTGGATCGCGCGGCTCAGATGGCCTACAAACGCGCTGAAGTGCGCTGAACGCACGCCTAGAACAAGCCCAGGGCTCGTGCAAAGCTGCCCGCAACCGGTCGCCACCGAGGCCGCCAGTTCGTTGGCGATCGCCACGCCCCGCTCCTCCAGTGCGCCATTCAGCACGAACACCGGATTTACGCTCGACATCTCCGCGAACACCGGAATCGGCTGGTCGCGAGCCGCCGCGAGATCGCAAAGCGCCCGCCCGCCACGCAGGGAACCGGTGAAGCCTACCGCCTGAATGCCGGGCGCTTGCACGAGGCGCGCGCCAACGCGTTCGCCGTAGATCATGTTGAAGGTTCCCGCCGGCATGCCGGTGCGTTGCACCGCCCGTTCGATCGCGTCCGCCATGTATTCGGCTGTGACGAGATGGCCGGAGTGGGCCTTGACCACCACGGGGCAACCGGCCGCCAGCGCGGACGCGGTATCGCCGCCCGCAACCGAAAACGCCAACGGAAAATTGCTCGCACCGAACACCGCGACCGGGCCGAGACCGATCCGGTACTGGCGCAGATCGGGACGCGGAATCGGCTGCCGCTCAGGCAAGGCCCGGTCGATGCGCGCGCCGTAAAAGTCGCCGCGGCGCAGGACCGTGGCGAACAGCCGCATCTGATTACTGGTGCGTGCGCGTTCGCCGACAATCCGGCCGTTGGGCAGTGCCGTTTCGCGCGTCACCTCGGCGATGAAATCGTCGCCGAGCGCATCGATCTGTTCTGCAATCGCGTCCAGGAAGTCGGCGCGGGCGCTGGCAGGTATCGCGCGATAGCGCGGAAATGCTGCTGCCGCGGCTTCAACCGCGGCGTCAATTTCTTCAGCGGTCGCTTGCGCGAAGGCTACAGGATAGGTCTCGCCAGTCGAGGCTGAGAGGCTGTGCAATGCGACGTCGCCACGCGCACTGCGCTGGCCGCCGATGTAGTTGTGGCCGAGAACGGTTGCTGTCATTGGCTTTTTCCCTGGGAAATAGCAGAGACCGGCCCGCGCCGGCCGTGACATGGCCGCGCGACGCCAGAAGAGGATGAAAGTGAGGGCCGCTGAATAAGCTGTGGCGTCAGGCCGTCAGCAAGAACGGCGCGCCCGCCGCCTGCGCGACCTCGCGGATCTTCTCGCGCAACGAATCGGGCATCGGTATGCCCTGCTCACTGCGCTCCACACGCGTAAGACGTTCAGGATCCCCTGGGATCAACACTGGCTGAGAAGGGTCGGCTGGCTGGCTGCCGCGCAACGCGTCGATCACAGCGTCGAGGTCGGCGTGGTATTCCTCGATTGGACGGAATGCCGCAGGATTCATCGCCAGAAAAAAATGTCCGATGTTGTCGGGCTCGTCGCTCTTTTGCGTGCGGTTGCGAATCGGGGAGAAGGAACCGCCACCCAGTGTGCTGCCGAGAATCTGCGCAAACAGACCCAAGCCGTAGCCCTTGTGGCCGCCAAGCGTGCGGCCCTCGCCGCCGAGCGGCGCGAGCCCTCCGCCCAGGCGTTCGAATAGCAGCCGGTAGGCTTCGGCGGAATCGGTCAGCGTGTTTCCGTTCGCGTCGAGCGCCCAGCCTGGCGGCAATGGCTTGCCCTGCAACGCATAGACCTTGACCTTGTTCGAGGCGACCACGCTGGTCGACATGTCGAGGATCACGGGCGGATGCTGCCCCGCAGGCGTCGCGAAGGCAAACGGATTGGTGCCGAGCATCGGCTCGGCACCGAAAGTCGGCACCACCGTCGCAAGGCGTGTCGAGCACGACACCATTGCGATCAGACCACGGTTTGCCGCCATCTCGGCGTAGTAACCGGCCGCGCCGAAATGCTGCGAATTGAACACGGAGACCGCGCCCATATCGCACGCCAGCGCTTTTTCGATTGCCAGTTCCATTGCCATGCGCGAGGTGGGATGCCCCATTGCGGCGTTGCCGTCGATCAAGGCGGTGGTTGCCGTCTCGCGCACGATCCGTGGGCTCGCCTTCATGTCGATCTGGCCCGCGCGATACAACTGATCGTAGAACATCAGCATCGAAATGCCGTGCGAGTCGATGCCCTTCAGATCAGAGTCGATCAGGATGTCGGCCGACGCCGCGACCTGTTCGGGCGACATGCCCCAAGCCTCCAGGATGACCTCGATTTGCTGCTGTGCGATTGCGGCCCCGACGCGGGGCATAGTGTCTGCCATGACTGACCTGCTAAACGAAAGAATTGAATCGGAAAATTCGGCCGGCGTGCCGCGCAGCCAGCCGGTGTGTCGCTTCAACGCTATTGGGTGACGGACGCCGCCGCAGGTCCGTTGCGTCCGGCAAGCCCAAGCCGCACCCAGACCACCAGCGCGCCAGTGCCGAGCAATAGCAGACTGAAGGCCGGTACCAGCATCGGTGCGGATGTGCTGCCCGTCACCTTGCCGACCCATGGCATGATGTTTTGCGCGAGAAAGCCGCCGACGCTGGAACCCGCGGCAATCACCGCGAGCGCCGCCGCGCCGCCCGCGCCCTTCATGAACGACGATGGCAGCAGCCGCGGCGGCAGCGCCCAGAAACAAGGAATCATCAGATACAGACACGGTGCGCCGAGCGACAGCGCCGCAAAACGGAGCACATTGCTGAACGGCCCCACGCTCGCGACAAACAACAGAATGCCGAGCAAGGCCGCGCAGAAGGCCGCGATCAGCACACGGCGCGGCGTTTTGAGCCGGCGCGGCAGCCAGAGCAGCATCAGCGAAGTGATGAACCACGGAATCATGTTCAGCAGGCCGTTGACGCCGCTCGTCACGCCGAAGCCTTTGACGAGTGTGGGCAACCAATAGGCGATGCCGTAGATCGCGATGGAGATCGTCCCGTAACCGATGCTGAACAGCGCAACGGTGAAGAGCGCGGCCCACGACCAGCCAGTGCCGCCTGCAAGTCGGGCCGCGGGCGGGTCGGCGCGCAGTCGGGCTTCGACGATCTCCTTCTGGGAGGTGGTGAGAAACGCTGCAGCCTTCGGACCATCCGGCAGGCAGTACAGTGTGACGAAGGTCAGCAGCACCGCCGGCGCACCCGTGGTCAGGAAGACCCACTGCCAGCCAGCGAGCCCCGCCACGCCGTGCAATTCAAGTGAGAAGCCGCCGATCAGCGAGCCGAGCATATTGCCCATGCTGCTGCCGAGTGTGAGCAGGCCGACTATGCCAGTGCGCTGCCGTTCCGGAAACCACATGCCCAGATAGAGGATGATCCCGGGATAAAGTCCTGCTTCCGCTGCGCCGAGAAGAAAACGCAAAATCTGGAACGCGAGAACCGACGGCGTCCAGGCGAGCAGCAACGTGGCGACGCCCCATGTGAACATGATCCTCGAGATCCAGCGACGCGCCCCGAAGCGATGCATCATCAGATTGCTCGGCACCTCGAACACCAGGTAGCCGATGAAGAACAGCGACGACGCAAAGCCGTACGACGCCTCGCTCATCTTCAAGCTGCCCAGCATCTGCAATTTCGCAAAGCCAATGTTGGCGCGGTCGATATACGCGATCAGAAATATTGCAATGAGCAGTGGCACGAGCCGCCACGCTATGCGGGTAAAAAGTTGTTCTTCACTGCTTCGGTCAGTCACTGTCGCCTCCATGGCGGGCCGCTGTTGCGCGGCCCATCGTCAATACGAATAGGGTGTGCGGTCTCGCGCGGCAAGCCGCACGGACCTCACTGTTCTGAGCGGACACCGTTGCGCGGCATCGGGCATCTTCGCGGCTCAGGTGCCGTTTTCCTTTCTCATAGACCCGAGCCGTTGCCGGCCAGGCTATCCTTCCACGCCTCGAATTCGACGCGCGTCGCGTCGTCCGGCGGGTACAACCCGAAGGTCGGGCGGCCGGCGCGCACCTGGGCGTCGACCCAGTCTTCGAACACAGTCATGGCAGCCGCTTCTTCGGCGATCTCGTTGGCCAGATGCGCCGGAATCACCACCACTCCTTCCGCGTCGCCGACGATGATGTCGCCCGGATACACCGCAACGTCGCCGCACGCGATTGGCACGTTCAGATCAACAGCATGGTGATGAATCAGGTTAGTCGGTGCCGACGGCCGCGCCGCGTAGCACGGAAAGTCGAGGTTCCGCAGATCCGGGGTATCGCGAAAGCCGCCGTCGGTGACGACGCCCGCGACACCGCGCATCATCATTCGCGTGATCAGAATGCCGCCCGCGGACGCCGCGCGCGCGTCCTTGCGCGAATCGACCACCATCACGTGACCAGGCGGAATTTCCTCCACGCCACGCCGTTGCGGATGGCCGCGATCCGAGAACACGCCAATGTGATCGAGATCCTCGCGGGCCGGAATGTACCGCAGTGTGTACGCTTCTCCCACCATGCGCGCTGCCGCCGGGTTGACCGGCAGCACGCCTTGCACGCAGACGTTGTGCAAGCCACGCTTGAAGAGCGCAGTGGTCAAGGTTGCCGTGCTGACATTGCGCAGGCGGGCGCGGTTCTCGTCGGACAGCGGGCTCGCGAAAGTCTCAGAGGTCACAGATTTGCTCCTGGTTTCGGTAAGTGGTGGCGTGGCGGGCTTTAGAACTTGTGGCGAACCGCGAAACGCACCGTCGCCTGCTGATTACCCGACGAAGGGGTCAGGCCATTAAGCGACGCGCGCGCCGCATGGCCCGTCGAATCGGTGCCGGACGCATGCTGGAGGACGCCGATCAGGTAGAAGTCGGTGCGCTTCGAGACAACGTAATCGGCGCTCAATGCACCCTGGTGATACTTCGCATCGTTCGCTGCGCCGCCGTCGGTATAGTTGTAGGCTGCGCCGACCGACAGTGCCGTCGTCAACTGATACTGGAAGCTGAGTTCTGCGCTATTGAATGTCGCGGTGCCGCCCATCCCGGCCGGATTGAGCACCGATGCCGCGCCGCTCAAATGCTTGTACTTCGTGTTGGAGTAGATCGCACCGACCGTCGCCGCGCCAATGGCGTACGTGGCGCCCGCGCTGATGATCTCTTCGCTTTGTGCCGACGCATACCCGTTGATGACCGGGGAGCTGCCGAAGTTGTTTGTGGCCGCCGTAGCGCCGACTGCGGTGCCGAAGAACGATGCGTTCGGATTGCGCGCGCTCAGATAGCCGACACCGACATTGAGCGGGCCGCGCGCATAGCCGGCGCCGATCGAGTAAATCTGGTTGCCCGCCATGCTGCCCGGCACGCCGCCGAAGCTATACATGCCTTCGGCCGTGAAACCTGCGTAGCTGGGCGTGCGGTACTTGACCGCGTTGTTCACGCGATTGGTATTGTTGAGATTGTCGAGGTCGCCCGGATGCGCGCCGATGCTGCCCGAGAACATCGCGCTCGGCATGAGCGGATGGATGTAGTCGACCACAGGGTCGTACTGGCGGCCGAGCGTCACCGTGCCGAACCGGCCCGACAGTCCCACGTAAGCCTGCCGACCGAACAGCAGCGAGCCCTGTCCCATTTTGCCGTTGTTCACGTCGAAACCGCTCTCGAGCACGAACAGCGCCTTCAGGCCCCCGCCCAGATCTTCGACGCCTCGCAGACCCCAGCGGCTACCGCTCAGAATACCGCTCGACAGGCTGTACAGATTGTGGCCGTGACCCGGACTTGTTTGTACATTGCTCGTATAGTTAATGCCCTCATCGATGATGCCGTACAGCGTCACGCTGCTTTGCGCGTGAACCGGCGCCGATGCCGCTGCGGCAAGCGCCGCGAATGCAAGGGCCGCACGCGCGGAAAATGGCTTCGATGATGATGTCGTTGCGAAAGGCTTATGCACTGCCAGGTCTCCAGTTACTTTTGTGGTTCCAACGAGGGAAGGTTTGCGCTTTGCCGATGCCCGGCGCACGCAACAGAGGATCCGATGAGGCGATGACCCGCATCATCGGCGAAAGTAAATTTTTATTCAGTTATCCTTCTTGTCACGCGGGCTTCAGAATGCGGTCGGCGATCATGGCGCCAATCGGTATCGCGGACGTCGCCGCCGGCGAAGGCGCGTTGCATACGTGCACCATGCGAGGCGTGTCGGCGAACAGGAAATCATGTACCAGCGTGCCGTCGCGCATCACGGCTTGCGCACGAATGCCGGCTTCGTAGGGCAGCAGATCGTCGACGGTCAGCGAGGGGCAGTATTTGCGGCACTGTTCGAGATAGCCCCGCTTGAACAGCGAGTTCTTCATCTCGCCCATGCCCGACGTGAAATTGCGCCCAATCGTTTTCCAGAAGCCCGGGAAGGTTGCGTATTGCGCAACGTCACGCAGATTGACGGAGAACTTCGGATAGTTTTCGCGGCCGAAACCGAGTACGGCGTTCGGTCCGACCGTAACGCTCCCGTCGATCATCCGCGTGAGATGCACGCCGAGAAACGGCAGATCCGGATCGGGAATCGGATAGATCAGATGCCGCACCACATCGTTTTTGGAGGCCGGCAAGCGGTAATACTCGCCACGAAACGGCACGATCTGATGATCGATCTTCACGCCCGCAAGCCGCGCCAGCCTGTCTGATTGCAGCCCTCCGCAAACCACCAGTTTTTTTGCCTGCCAGTGAGCATCGTCCGCGCCGACGGTTACGCAATCGCCACTTTCTGCTATCGAAGTAACGCGCGTGCCGAGTCGGATTTCGCCGCCTGACTTTCTGATGACTCGCGCCATCGCTTCGCATACCTGACGATAATCGACAATCCCGGTCGTGTGGACAAAGAGCCCGCCCATACCAACGATGTTCGGCTCGCGCCGCTGCAGTTCCGCGGCATCCAGCCGCTCGACGTGCAAACCATTCTGCTGCGAACGTGTGTAGAGCGCCGTCATACGCGACAGTTCGAGCGGATTGGACGCGACCAGCAACTTGCCGCACACCTCGAAAGGGATTCCGTGCTCGGTGCAGAACGTCTTGGTCGCCTCGGCGCCGCGCTTGCACAACTCGGCCTTCAGGCTGCCCGGCTGATAGTAGATGCCCGCGTGAATCACGCCGCTGTTGTGCCCGGTCTGATGTTTCGCGAGCGACGTCTCCTTCTCCAGCAACAGGAGTGAAGCCGAGGGTTCCCGCCGCAACAATTCCATGGCCGTCGCAAGTCCGACGATGCCGCCACCGATGATGCAAAAGTCGTAGGTCATATTGCTTTTTTGCGAACGAAGCGTGCGACTGCTCTTTCGTCCGCTTATCAGGTTGTCAGACTAAGTAAAGACAAAAAGGGACGTCTCTCGACATGGGCCCGAAGCACCCACACGAAGGAGCCGCTAGGTTCAATCGCCGGAAGGTAACTCGATTTTCTGACGCTTCGCTGCAGCACGCAGATGCCGCTCGGCAAACTCGGCGGCCGCAAGATGGTCTCGACGCTCGATCGCGTCGTAGAGTTCACCGTGCTCCTGGCGCGCGTAGTCCCCCGCCTGACTCGCAGTGTTGGCCCACTGCGCGCGACGCACCGCGACCAGTTGGCCGCGCAGGAAATCGTGGAACGCAACGAAATACTCGTTCTTGGTAGCTGCGGCTACGGCCCTGTGAAACGCCACATCGGCCGCGGAAGCAGCGTCGAAATCGTTGCGCCTGGTTTCCATCTCGCGAATCGCGTCGCTCATTCGCTTCAGATCTTCCGGCGTGCGCCGGCGCGCTGCGGTCATTGCCGCCTGCGTTTCGATCCACAAACGCATTTCAAACAGCTGTGCAAGGTTCAGTTTCTGGCTGCCGCCGCCCGGCAGCCGGAAAACCGTGCCGGACGGTGTCTGCGATATAAACGATCCTGCTCCCCGCCGGGCCACCAGCACGCCGTCGGACTTCAACTGGGCGATTGCTTCGCGCACCACCGAGCGACTCACGTTGAGCCGCTCCGAGAGTTGCTGCTCGGTCGGCAGACGCGATTCGGCGGGGAAATGACCTGCGTCGATCTCCGCGCGGAGCGCACTTACCACACGTTGCACGAGCGAATCCGGACGTTCCAGTTCAAGCATCAACATTGCCTCATTGATCAGGTTGTCAGACAATATCGAGAACTTCGCGGGATGTCAAGGGCAGGACGTGCGTCCAATGCAATCAGGAATCGGTCGTCGAGGATTTTTCCTGTCCTGGGCGGACTTCGACGCGCCCTTCTTGCTCGCCGACTTACCCTTTTGTTTCCGTGGGCTTTGGTTCAGCTTCGACTGTCGTCAACGTCACCTTGTCTGCGCTTTTGTGGAAGGCGCCTCCGCCCTGCGCCGCTGCGGTCCGCATTACGTGATCTATCTGGATTGGCACAATCGCCCGGATGTTCTCGCGCGAAGGCCCGTGAAAACAATGATCTCGTCTATCCGGTTCAGGAATTCGGGACCGAAGTGCGCCTTTAACGTGTCCATTACTTTCTCGCGGATCTCCTTCCCCGAAGCGATTCTTGTCGCTTTTCTCCAGGTTCTCCATGATGATCGACGCATCGAGATTGCAGGTCGAAATGACGACCGCGTTGCTAAAGTCGACTACGCAGCCCTTGCCATCGGTGAGCCTGCCGTCGCCGAGTACTTGCAGCAGCGCGTTGTTCACATCCCTATGCGCCTTCTCGATCTCGTCGCGGCAGTTCTCTGGCGGAATCCGGGCATTCACGGCTCTTCTTATAGACCACGTCGTAGGCTGTCACTGGACGCCCCGGTCGAATCCCGACGCCTGATACGCGCCGTTCGCTTTGATTGTCTTGCACTCAAGGAGTAGCAAATGCCTCGCGAAATCATCCGTGTCGAACCGTTGTCCACCTGGCTCGAGCGCTGGAAGGCGCCGACCTCCGTCGCAACGCGTCATGGCGACACACTTTATGTGTCCGGCTTGCCGCCGTTCGATCCGCAGACCGGCGAGGTGCTCTATGCCCCTATCGAACAGCAAACTCAACGTGTGCTGGAGCAACTGAAGCTTTGCGTTGAGACAGGAGGATCGTCGCTCGATCAGGTGCTCAAGTGCAATGTCTACTGCACATCGGTCGAGATGTTCCCGGTCGTCAACGAGATTTATGGGCGTTTCTTCGGCCCGCAGCCGCCGGCACGAATATTCATTAACGTGCCAGCGTGGCCGGGACGTTTCGACATCGAGATCGACTGCGTAGCTGCGGTTTGATTCACTGAACGCATGATCATGAGGCCGCCTGGTTCGAATACACGGGCGAGCAAGAGGTTCAGCACAATCGCAACGATTCGCGTACATCCAGCATCTTTGCACGCGGGATTCGTTACTGAACCGATCGATTTATCGTGAAGTTCAGAAAGCGCGCGCGGCTCGGCTCCAAAGGCACCCCGTCCCAGCGAAGATCGAAGTAGGGATGCCGCAACCAAACGCGTCCGGTGGGGCGAAGCACATCACTTGCGCGGCTGGATGATTGCCAGGGCGAGCCCCGCTCCCGCGAACGCGCATGCGGCGGACACCAGCGCGACGGCGCGCAGCGCGTCGACGATGGCGTCGGCTTCCGCCTGCGCCGCGAGTGTCTGCTGCGGCGTAGGGGCATCGGTGGCTGCGGCGCCCGCTTGGGCGTCCAACCGCAGTAACGCGGTCTGGCGTGCATCGTGAGGAACGTGCAGTTCGTCTAGCCGCGCCGACAGCGCCGCGTCGTGCGACCACACAAACACAATGCCGAGTACCGCAACCGCCAGCAGGCTCGCCACGCGCGCGACTGCGTTGTTGATGCCGGAGGCGACGCCTGCGCGGTGGCCCGGCACTGAGGCCATCACGGTCGTCGTAAGTGGTGCGACCGTGATGGTCATGCCGAGCCCGAGCACGGCGAGCGCCGGAAGAAATCCGGTCCAATAGCTGCCGCGCACGAACGGCAGCGCGAGCATCGCAAACCCGATTCCGGCGATGCCCGGGCCAGCGCTCAATAGGGCTCGCGAACCGAAGCGGGTCGTCAGACCGCCGGTCAAGCGCGACAACACGCCGATGATGACCGGCACCGGCAGCAGCGCCGCGCCCGCTTCGGTGGCGGTGTAGCCATGCGCGCGGATCAACGTAAATGGCAGGAAGAAAAACGCGCCGCCCAGACCGAAGTAAAGCAGCAGTGTGACGAGGTTGGCGCCGGTAAAATCGCGCGAGCGGAACACCTCGAGCGGCATCATCGGGTCACGGCTCTTCGCTTCGATCATCACGAATGCGGCCAGCACGAGCACGCCAACGCCGATCGCGCACAGTACGAGCGGATGCGCGAAGCCATGCGCCGACGCCTCGGTCAGGCCATAGGTGAGTGCGGCGAGCCCCGCTGCCGCACTCAGCGCGCCAGGCCAGTCCAACTGTTGGGGCGCATCTGGCTTGTGGCTGTTCGGCACCGACGAAATCGCGAGCGCAATCGTCGCCGCTGCGAGCGGGACGTTGAGAAAGAAGATCGCGCGCCACGACAGCGCGTCGACGAGCAAGCCGCCGGCCACTGGCCCCAGCGCCGATGTAATCGCGCCGACACCCGCCCAGGTGCCGATTGCCCGTCCGCGCTCTTCGCCGTCGAATACGGCGCCGATGATCGCGAGACTGCTGGGCACGAAGAGCGCAGCGCCAATGCCCTGCACCGCACGCCCGGCGATCAGTGAGCCCGCGTTCGGCGCAAGCCCGCAAGCGGCCGACGCCAGCGTGAAGACCGCGATGCCCGCAATGAACACTGTACGGCGGCCGAGTTTGTCGCCCATCGATCCGCCCACCAGCACGAGCGACCCGAGAAAGAGAAGGTAGGCATTGACGATCCACTGCATCGCCGCGACGCTCGCGTGGAGCTCGCTCTGAATGGCGGGCAACGCGACGTTGACGACGGAGCCGTCGATAAACGCCATGCTCGAGCCGAGGATCGTCGCGGCGAGCGCAAGACGCTTGCGCCGGCACGGACTGTCGAGCGCGGTGGGCTGCGCGCGGACGATGAGCTCGTCGCACGGGCTCGCTTGCGCAGCGATGACGTGCGCGGGGTGTGGGTCGTCACGAAGAACTCGCGGGCCGGCCATGCTCGCTCCAGTGCTGGTCGATGGTGACTAGCATAGCAACTGGGGCGCGCGACCGCAGGCGCGACCTGTTCGTCGCGGCATACTCATCTGCGCGGTCGTCGGACCTCGAGCGCTGCCCGCTTGTGCGCACCCTGTGCTGCGCTGGCAACTAGCGCCGTGAACGTGACCCGCGCCGTCCAATCACGACAGGTCACACTTCGGTTTGCTCAGCTGCGTCATCGAGCCCGATTGATCGTATCCAACGCATACCCCATCTCACAGGGATCACCTCAACCAAGAAACTCGATCACCATCCGGTTGAAGCGGTCCGCATGCTCCCACTGCGCCCAGTGTCCGCAGCGGCCGAAGATATGCATCTCGGCGTTCTGCATGCCGGCAACCAGACGCAAGCCGACATCCATCGGCACGAAGCGATCGTCGCGTCCCCAGATCACCAGCGTCGGCGCGGCGATCTCGCCAAGCCGCGGGCCGTAGTCGTTGAACTGCTTCGGATTGGCCGCGAGGCTCTTCACGAAATTGTTCAGGTGATCACGTCGCGCCAGCATATTGTCGAGCCGCGCCTGCATCAGATCGTCGGTCAATGCACTCGTGTCGAACACGAAGACGTTCATCATCCGCTTCAGGTTTTCAATCGTCGGTTCGCGGTACAGGCCTTGCAGCAGCTTGATGCCTTCTGTCGGCATCGGCACGAACTGGCTGGGGCCGCCTGTGCCGCCGCCCATCAGGACCAGCTTGCCGACACGCTGCGGATTGGCAAGCGCGAACGCCACGGCGCTATGACCGCCCATCGAATTGCCGATGATGTGCGTGCGTTCGATATCCAGCGCGTCGAGCAGACTTTTCAATGAACGCGCGTTGAGTTCGGAGCGCGAGCCGTCGCACACGATCGGATCGCTTTTGCTCCAGCCCAGACAGTCCATCAGGATGACCCGATAGCCCGCGGCAACGAGCGGCTCGACATTGCGGTTGAAGTTCGCCCAGCCGCTCGCGCCGGGGCCCGAACCGTGCAGCATCACCACGGTCTCACTGCCCTGTCCGGCGTCGTTGTAGTGCAATTGCACGTCGCGATCGCCTTCCTTGATACGCACGAATTTGCTGGTGGATGCTTCGGTGATGGCCGATACATTCGAGGTCATGTTGCTTCCTGTACTTGAAAAGAGTGGGTTGACCGCGCACGCCGCCCGGCCGCGCGCGGAAATCATTCCGCGTCTATTGCGCGGGGGCTGGCGCATAAGCGGGCGCCGGCTTGCCGACGACGAGCCACGCCGCAATCGCCGCCACAGCGATCAACGGAATACTCGCGCTCAGCAGAACGGACGCGCTCTGCCCAATTGCCAGCAACTGTCCGGCGATCAACGGTCCGAGGATCGAGCCCATGCGCCCCACCGCCACCGCGGCACCCACACCCGTGCCACGCACATGAGTCGGATAGATGCTGCTCGCTAGCGCATACAACACCGACTGGCCGCCAACCAGGAAAAGCCCCGCGAGCAAGCCACCGCACGCCATCGACGCGCCGCCGTTCGCCGCGACGAGCGCCGCCAATGCCACGGCGATGCCAAGATACATGCCGGCCACGGTACGCCGCCGGCCGATCCGGTCCATCAGGCTCGCAATCACGATTGCGCCGATGCCGCCGCCGATGTTGAACATCATCTGCACGATGCCGGATTGCACGCGGGTGAGTCCGCGGCTAAGCACCAGCGACGGCAGCCAGTTGATCAGGAAGTACAGCACGATCAGCGTGCCCAGATAGCTGATCCACAACGCGACGGTCGTGCCCGCACGCCCTTCCTTCCACAATGCCTGCGCAATGCTGGAGCGCGCTTCGCCCGAAGCACGCGAGCCGCTCACTGCCGAGCGCGCGGCAATGAAATGCGCCGACTCTTGCATGAAGATCGCCAGCAGCGGCAGCACCAGCAGCGGTCCAACACCGCCGACATAAAAGATATGTCGCCAGCCTTCATCGCCCGGACTGACGATGCCGATCACCGCCGCCAGCGCCGCACCGAACGGCATGCCGCAATACATCGCGCCCACAGCCGTGTTGCGTTGATCCGGCGATGCGGCTTCCGAGCACAGCGCGATCAGGTTCGGCATTGCGGCGCCCAAGCCGAGCCCCGTGAGAAAGCGCGCGGCCAGCAGACTGTTCAGGTCCCATACCTGCGTGGTGGCGATCGAGAAGACACCGAACAGCGCCACCGACAGCATCAGCACGCGCTTGCGGCCGAGCGTGTCGGCGAGCCTTCCGCCAATCGCCGCACCCGGCAACAGGCCGAGCGCTCCGATGCTGAAGGCCCAGCCCATCTGCGCGACGGCGAGATGAAATTCGCGCGCCATGCGCGGCGCGGCGATGCCGGTGGATTGCAGATCGAGCCCTTCGAGCAATGCGACGATCAGGCATAAGCCGATCGTAACGGCGCCGTTAGCGCGGGTGTTGGTTGATCGCTGCATAACAAGTCTCCAATGTGTTGTCAGCATCGCTCTTGGTGGCGATAACGCTGCGTGGTGTCGACGGCTGCATGAGCCGCAGGCGGGTTTCTAAAAATCGCTAGACGTTGGCCGCGCGCTTCAGGTCCAGCGCCACGTCGACGATCATGTCTTCCTGGCCGCCGACCATGCGCCGCTTGCCCAGCTCGACCAGAATGTCGACGGCCTTCAGGCCATACTTCTTCGCGGCCACTTCGGAATGCCGCAGGAAACTTGAGTACACGCCGGCATAACCGAGCGCCAGCGTCTCGCGGTCCACGCGCACCGGACGGTCCTGCAACGGCCGCACGATGTCGTCGGCGGCGTCCATCAGCGTGTAGAGATCGGTGCCGTGCTGCCAGCCGGCGCGTTCGGCCGCGGCAATGAACACTTCCAGCGGCGCATTGCCCGCACCCGCGCCCATTCCCGCGAGGCTCGCATCGATGCGGTCGCAGCCTTCTTCCACCGCTACGAGCGAATTCGCCACGCCGAGGCTCAGGTTGTGGTGCGCGTGCATGCCGGTCTTCGTTTCCGGCTTGAGTACTGCCTTCAATGCGCGAAAGCGCGCGCGCACGTCGTTCATGTTCATCGCGCCGCCGGAGTCGACCACGTAGATGCAGCTGGCGCCGTAGCTCTCCATTTTTTTCGCTTCGACGGCGAGGTTTTCGGGCGTGGTCATGTGGCTCATCATCAGAAAGCCGACCGTGTCCATGCCGAGTTCGCGTGCGTATTCGATGTGCTGCTTCGAGATGTCCGCCTCGGTGCAGTGCGTCGCCACGCGCACGATACGGGCGCCGGCCTGGTACGCGGCCTTCAGATCGTGAATCGTGCCGATACCGGGCAACAGCAACGTCGCGATTCGCGCATGCTCGACCACGTCCGCGACCGCTTCGATCCATTCGATGTCGCTGTGCGCGCCGAAGCCGTAGTTGAAACTCGATCCTTGCAGGCCGTCGCCATGCGCGACTTCAATGCTGTCCACCTTCGCCTTGTCGAGTGCGCGCGCGATCTGCTGCACGTTATCGATCGAATATTGATGACGGATCGCGTGGCTGCCGTCGCGCAGCGTCACGTCGGAGATATACAGTTTCTTGTCCATGTGAAGAGTCTCCTTAAGCCTGCACGAGGGATTGCGCCATGCGCTCCGCGGTGGCGAGCGCGGCCGAGGTCATGATGTCGAGATTGCCCGCGTACGCCGGCAGGTAATGCGCGGCGCCTTCCACCTCGACGAACACCGAGGTTTTCAGGCCGCTGAAGCGGCCAAGGCCCGCAATGTTCAGCGGCGTGTCGGCGGGTATGACGTCGAACTGCACCTTCTGCTTCAGGCGGTAGCCCGGCACGTACGCGTGCACGGCGGCGGCCATCGCTTCGATGGATGCTTCAACACGCGCCTGATCGGCGAGTTCGGACAGCACGTAGACGGTGTCGCGCATCATCACCGGCGGCTCGGCCGGATTGAGCACGATGATCGCCTTGCCTCTGGCCGCGCCGCCCACCACTTCGATCGCCTTCGAGGTGGTTTCGGTGAACTCGTCGATATTCGCGCGTGTGCCCGGCCCCGCCGACTTGCTGCTGATAGACGCGACGATTTCCGCGTAGTGCACCTTCGCCACGCGCGAGACAGCGGCGACCATCGGAATCGTCGCCTGGCCGCCGCACGTCACCATGTTGACGTTGCGGGCGTCGAGATGATCGTCGAGGTTCACCACCGGCACGCAGTACGGACCGATCGCCGCGGGCGTCAGGTCGATCAGGCGGATGCCGGGCTTGAGCGCGCGCAGGAACGCGTCGTTCTTCACGTGCGCGCCCGCCGAGGTGGCGTCGAACACGAAGTCGATGTCGTTGAATACCGGCAGACGCGTCAGTCCTTCCACGCCTTCGTGCGTGGTCGCCACGCCGAGCCGCGCGGCGCGCGCGAGGCCGTCGGATGCCGCGTCGATGCCGACCATCGCCGCCATCTCCAGATGCTCGCTATGGCGCATGATCTTGATCATCAGATCGGTGCCGATGTTGCCGGAGCCGATAATCGCGGCCTTGAGTTTTTCGCTTGCCATGTCAGTCCTCAATCGGGTGAATGCTTATGCGGAGAAAATCGCGCGAACGCTGCCGAGGCCGTCGATCTGCGCGCTGAAGGTGCCAGGCTGCGTCACAGCGACCATCGGGCCGAGCGCGCCGGTCATGAGCACGTCGCCGGCTCGCAGCGGCGTGCCGAGCTGCTGCATCCGGTCCGCGAGCCACACGGCGGCGTTCAGCGGATTGCCCAGACACGCCGCGCCATTGCCGCGCGAGAGCGCTTCGGCATCGTTCGAGAGGGTCATCGCGCAGGCCGCCAGATCGACGTCGCGCAGCAGCACCGGCCGGCTCCCGAGCACGAAGCGCGCGCTCGAAGCGTTGTCCGCGACGGTATCGACGAAGCGGATATTCCAGCCTTCGATGCGGCTGTCCACGACTTCGATCGCGGCGAGCGCGTACGCCGTCGCGCGAATCAGATCGGCGTAGGTGTGCTTTTCGTGCGTGAGGTCGTGTTCGAGCACGAGTGCGATTTCCGCTTCGACCTTCGGCTGGATCAGCTCGCCTAGCGGAATGGGCTGACTATCGCCATACGCCATCGACGCGAACAGTGCGCCGAAGTCCGGTTGCGCGACGCCGAGCTGGCGTTGCACCGCGGGCGAGGTCAAGCCGATCTTGCGGCCGACTACGCGCTCGCCGGCCGCCACGCGTGCCTCGACGTTGATCTGTTGCACGGCGTACGCAAACTGGGCGGCATCGGCCGCGTTCAGATGGGTGAAGCGCTCGTCGTCGCGCAACGGCGCGATGGTCTGGCGCGTGCGTTCGGATTCGCGCAGCCGCAGGGCCAGCGCTTCAGCATTGCTTCGTGAGTTCATGGCGGGTTCCGGGATTCGTCAAACGGTTTCGGCGATGGGCCGCGCGTGCATCGCGCCAAAGCCCGCGATCCACTCGGGGATCGGCCGGTAATAATCAAGCGTCGCGCGATACGGCCCGTACGCCTGCAGCGCGCCGAATGCGGCGATCCAGGTACGCACTTCGTGCGCGGACTTACCGGCGTCGCGTGTGATGGCGGCGTCGGTGAAGCCGTCCAGCGCGGACAGCTCGCCCTCTTGCAGCAGCTTCAGGAATGCGCGGTCCCATTCGGGATTGAGCGGATGCAGGCGGCTGTCGCCCGTGACGAATGCTCGCGCAGCCGCGACGGTGCGCGCCTCGCGCGCCGCACGAGATTCCGCCGACGGATTGCGGCCGGCGATCAGCCGCTCGGCGACTTCGTCCGTCGCGCCCGCCAGTTCGGGCACAGGTGGTTCGTGCGAGATGCCACCGGAGCCGATCACCAGCACGCGCTGGTCGGCGCGCGCGAGAAGCCGCCCCAGCGCGTCGCCCAGCAAACGCGCGCGGCGGCACGACGCCATCGGCGCTGCGACTGAATTGATGAACACCGGCACGACCGGATAGCGGTCCAGCGCGCCCGTGAGAATCTCCAACGCTTGCGCACAACCGTGGTCGACCTGCATGCGGTACGACACGGCGACGTCGACATCGGCGGCGAGCGCCGCTTGCGCGAGATCGAGCGCGGTGTCGGCGGGCACCGCAAGCTGACCGGCCAGACTCCCGAAGTCACCGATCGCACTCGCCGACGCACCGATGCAGAACGGCGGCATCACGTCATAGAAGAAACCGTTGTAATGGTCCGGTGCAAACACGACGATCAGTTGCGGATCGAAAGCGGCAATGCGTGCACGCGCCGCTGCATGAGTCCGCTCGACTTCAGCGACAACTTCCGGCGCCGGGTCGTAGTACCCGCTGAGCGGCGTGTGGGACAGACATTCGAGCAGGATCGGCATGTCAGGCTCCAGCCGCGACGGCGGCGATGTCAGCGATGACGGCAACGCTGTCGGACACGGCAACCCGCTCACTTGCCGCAACCGCCGCGGCAGGTTGTCCTGCCCCCTTGAAGCTCAGCTTGACCGCGAGTTCCTCAATCGATGCCGACACCTGCTGCGGCGTACACATGCCCGCAACGAAACGATCCGGCCGCAGCAACACGACGGACTCCGGCACGCGCGCGAACCATTCCTTCAGTCGCCCTTGCACGTCGCCGAGAGCAATCACGCCTTCGGGCACGTCGTCGTGAAAAGCGAGCTGCGTGTCGGGCTTTGCAATGACGAAGCAACCGCCGAGGCGCTGCCACGTTTCCCGCGCGACAGAGGACAACCCGAACGTGGGATCCGAACCCCACCCGATGATCGCGAAACGATTGCCGATCGCGTCGTCGAGACGTACGACGCTGCCCTCCACGGTCCGCACGCGAGGCTGAATGAACATGCGGCCAACCGGCGAATGACACTGCGGGTCACGGCCATACACGAGACGGCCGAGCAGAGATTCGCGCTTTTCGCTCATCAGGCCGAGCAGCCGGCCGGGTGCGGAATGACCGGAGCGCTCCAGCACGCGAGCCAGCACACCATGCTTGCGTTTGCGCTCCGCCAGCAGGACGACACCCGTTTCATAGCGCGGCATTGGCTTGAAACGCATCTCCACGAAGTAGCGCTTCATGGCAGGGATCACGTTGAAGGTCCGCACGAAGGCGTCGCGGAATTTGATCCCGAAGCGGCTCGTCGGCGCGAAGATGTCGCCGGCCACTTCCGACAGATGAATCATCGACCGGGCGTGCGCGCGGCGCTCCGCCGTGTAGGTGTCGAGCAACACGTCGCTGGCGAGTTGCTTGACCACCATTGCCAGCTTCCAGCCGAGATTGCTCGCGTCGCGAATCCCGCTGTTGTAACCCTGCCCTTGCCAGACGGGCATGATGTGCGCGGCGTCGCCGGCGAGCAGCACGCGTTCCACGCGGAAGCGGCTCGCGAGCCGCGCATTGTGCGTATAGACGCGCTTGCGGATGTAATCCACTTTCTGCGGATCGGCCACCACCTTGCGGATCAGCGCGGCCATGTTCTCCGGCTTCGACAATTCCTCTTCGGTTTCGCCTGGCATCACCATGAATTCGAAGCGGCGAATGCCGTGGGGCAACGCCGCAGACACGTATGGCCGTTGCGGATCGCAATGCATGTAGACGTGCGGAGAGCCGATTGGGTCGTTGCGCACATCCACCACGATCCATTGATTCGGTTTCGTCCGTCCCTCGAACGGCACGTCGAGCACGCGGCGCACGAAGCTGTTGCCGCCGTCCGCGCCGACCATGTATGACGCGCGCACCGTGCGGCGGCGGCCGTGCTGGTCTTCCGCTTCGATCGTCACGCCGCTCCCGTCCTGGGTGAAGCCGCTCACACTGGCTCCGAACAGCACGTCGACATGCGGGAAACGGCGCAGCCCTTCGTACAACACGCGATCCGCGAGCGGCTGAATGAATGCATTGCGGCGCGACCAGCCAAACTCGTCGGTGCGCGGTTCGATCGATGCAAAGCAGTGGCCGGTGTGCGTCACGAAACGCATCCAGTGCTCTGGCGTGGTGTGCGGCAACAGGGCGTCCGCCAGACCGACGGACTGGAACACGCGCAACGCTTCGTCGTCGAGGCCGATGGCGCGCGGGTAGTCGATGATCTGCTCGAGTTTTTCGAGCAGTACCACGCGCACACCCTGTAAGCCGAGGTAATTGGCGATCATCAGGCCGACGGGGCCGGCACCGATAATCGCCACATCGGTGGACACGGTTTCGCTGCGGCCGCACGCGGTCGCGGGATTGTTGGGTGGGAGCATACTGTCTCCTTTCTTGCGAGCGGCACAGGTTGCCGTCGCGTCAGATAGCGGACTTGTTCGAGGTATCCAGGGAGAGCGTGGTGTGACGATTGCGGACCGCCATGGCGAATAATTCGCGCAGGCAATGCCGCATCTCGCGTCTCCTTGAATTGTGTTGATTTGCTTGCAGTCTATGGCTCGTGGAGTACGGCCTCAACAATTTGTGGAAAATGTGCATAGAATGCACATTGTTGATTTAACGAGATTTTTCGGTGACCAAATACACGAGCGTGCGTGGCCTCGCCCGCGGCCTGCAAGTGCTGCGGGCGCTCAATGCGATGGAGAGCGGCCGCGCTACCAGTCAGCAGATCAGCGACTTGACGGGCCTGCATCGCACCACCGTGCGCCGGTTGCTGGAAACGTTGATGGACGAGGGCTTCGTGCGGCGCAGCGCGTCGGACGACAGTTTTAGACTGACGTTGCAGGTTCGTTCGTTGAGCGAAGGCTTTACGGATAACGAACGGATTGCAATGATCGCGCCGCCCATCATGGGACAGTTGTTGCAGCGCGTTGCGTGGCCTTCGGATCTGACCACGCCGGACGGCGATGCGATGATCATCCGTGAGACGACGCATCGTTTCAGTCCGCTGTCGTTTCACCGTTCCATGGTCGGCCGCCGCCTACCGATTCTGCTTACCGCTGCAGGCCGCGCGTACTTCGCGACATGTCCTGACGGCGAGCGCGAGGACATACTCGAATTGCTGCGCTCGGGCGTGGGCGGTGAGGAACAGAAAGCGCTCGCCTCCAATGACACGCTGATCAAAAGCCTGATCAAACGCGTGCGCGCGGACGGCTTCGGTTCCAATCATGGCGACTGGACTGCGCAAAGCAAGATCGGTGCGGTTGCCGTTGCAATCGTATCGCGGGAACGTGTACTAGCGAGCCTTAATGTCGTGTTCCTTTCACGGGCGGTCACGCTCGCGGAGGCGAAACGGCGCTACGTACCAGAACTTCAAACTGCGGCACGCGAAATGGTAACGGCGCTGGAATCAGAGTCTGCACCGGACCGTGCGAAAGAAGACTGATGGGTTCACGTTATCGGCGACGCCATGGTTGATGCAACGCCAATCGTGCAACCTGCCGATTCTTGTGCTCGCCCTGGCCGATCCGCTTTCGATGTGCGCCAATCACGCGCGTGCGGACAATTGGAAGAATCGCTGCCGATGAATCGCTGGATCTTTGCGCTCGCCCTGACATCAGTAACGGTCCGGAAGCATGAGGACAAGATTGGAGGCATTCTCGATCTTGCCTGATTAGCGGGGGTCAATTGTCGCCCTGCTCGCCTTCGGCGGACCGTACCCCTTGCCGTCGCTGCGCGTGCGCTACACGATCGCGCTCCGCTTGCGCGGCGGCCGTTGCGTCGACCGGATCATCACGCTGCCGCATCAGCCAGTAGACGCTCCCCAGCGCGACCAGCGCAAACGCAAGCGCCGCGATCTGGGCGGGCGCACCGGCGGGATCGAGAATGATGAACTTGCGCGCGATAGCCAGCAGCGCAACCAGAAGCACCGTTTTGACCTGCACGATGTGATCGCGCCTTGCCATCACGCGCGTAATCGAATGTTTGAACTCCATAGCGATCAACAGCGTCATGACCATGCCGAAAACGGTCTGATACACCGCGTGATCCAGCGGGTTCAGCGCGTTCGAAACCAGCAAGGAAATCACCGCGCGAATCAACTGCCAGAGCGACACGAGGATGATGATAGAAATCACCACGCTCAGAACATGCGCGACAAGCTGCTCGAACCGTTCATAAAACGTGAGCAGATCCCACTCTACGCGCAGCGCATCGAGATCCTTACGCAGCCTGCTTTTCTTTCTTTCCATGATCCTGGCTCCGGAGCGGCCGTCGTTGGACCGCGAACGCACCGCAGGCTCCGGACAACCGTCTGAGATCGGGTGCCGGTTGACTTGAAAAGGGTCGGCCCTTTGCACACCGGTGTCTTTCGGCTTTCTGCGCATTTTTCCGATGGGCAGCCTTGCGTCTCGCCCTCGCGTGATCTGTCCGCTGAACTGCGCGGACTGTCCAAGCATACCCGCATTAACGACTAGGCTTGAAGCATAGTCGGCGCATGCGCACGCAAGAAAAACGT
Organism: Paraburkholderia kirstenboschensis; assembly: GCF_904848585.1. Lineage (GTDB taxonomy): Bacteria > Pseudomonadota > Gammaproteobacteria > Burkholderiales > Burkholderiaceae > Paraburkholderia > Paraburkholderia kirstenboschensis. Next base: position 55,200 of record NZ_CAJHCR010000015.1, on the reverse strand, counting down.
ATGCGCCATTCAGTCACGCTCCGGACGTGCGACCGAGGGATGGCACACCGATACCGAAGACCGTCCGAACCGCCAGGCAGATTCGCGACGAGCTGCAGAACCGCATGGCAGGGCGAAGCTGAGGACCCGATGTAATGGAACGATTGGCGGAAAGCGGACAAAACCCGGGAGTATCGCGAAAGACGCCCACACACCATGTGCTTACGATGGCCGAATATGGCGAACCGCATTCATCCCAACGCGGCCGCCTGCTGGTGAGCCGGGTGAAACGAAAGAAGCTCATGAACGTCCTCAAAGGCGGATAGCATGTCCATGGTCAGAATCTACGGACCCATGCGCAGCGCAAATGGCTACGCGATACGCGACTTCCTGCATCGGAGCGACATTCCGTTCGAATGGATCGAACTGCGCAGCGATAAAGAAGCGGAGGAACTGGCACACGTTCAGCATCTTTCCGATTCGCGCTTGCCGGTTTGCGTCTTCCACGACGGCACGCGGCTCGAATGTCCCACCATCCGGCAAATCACCGAGAAGCTCGGCTGGTTTGCAAGTCCATCCCGCGAGGCCTACGATCTCGCGATTTACGGCGCGGGCCCAGCGGGATTGAGCGCGGCGGTGTACGGCGCATCGGAGGGATTGCATACCGTACTGGTGGAGCGTTGGGCACTGGGCGGTCAGGCAGGCAGCAGCTCGAAAATCGAGAACTACCTGGGCTTTCCACAGGGCCTAAGCGGCGCGGAGCTCGCCGAGCGGGCGCGCGTTCAGGCCATCAAATTCGGCGCCGAAATCCTGCTGGCGCGCGCCGGCGTGCACGCGGAGTTTCCGCCGGGACGTGGCATCGTGTATCTGGAAGACGGCACACGTATCACGGCGCGCACGTCTATCTGCGCGACCGGCGTCGCATATCGCACGCTGGCTCTGGCGGGTGAAGAGCGCTTTCTCGGCGCGGGTCTCTATTACGGCGCCGGTGCGAGTGAGGCCGAGCTGATCCATGGCGAAGACGTATATGTGGTGGGCGGCGGCAATTCGGCGGGACAGGCCGCCATGCATTTTTCGCAATCCGCCAACCGCGTCTATATGCTCGTGCGGGCCACATCGCTTAAGAACACGTTGTCCCAGTACCTGGTGGATCGCATCACGTCGGCGCCGAACATCGAAGTGCGCACGTGCACCGAAGTTACCGCGCTCGCAGGCAATAACGTGCTGGAGGAGATCACGTTGACCGATGTCCGCACCGGCCGGCAAAGCACGGTAAGGACGAATTGGCTATTCGTCTGCATTGGCGGGGTGCCGCAGACCGAATGGGCGCAGGAGGTCGGCATTGTCCGCGATGAAGGCGGCTATCTCGTGACCGGTCCCGACCTGCAGGAATATCGGGCGAATTTGAACTGGCCGCTGGAACGCGCGCCGCTGCACCTGGAAACATGTGTGCCCGGCGTATTCGCAGCAGGCGACGTACGTCACGCGTCGATCAAGCGCGTGGCGTCGGCTGTCGGCGAGGGGGCAATGGCTGTCGCGCTGGTGAATCGCTATCTCAATAGCGCCTGAGCGGACGCGCGGCCTTGATCCGCGCGCGTCTCGCGTACTTGTCCGAGGAGGACGATCATGACCCCTGGTTGCACGCACCAAGGCGCGGCCCGCATTTTCCACACGTCCATCGACTATTGCGAGGACTGCGTGCAGCTCGGCCAGCCGTGGGTACATTTGAGGCTTTGTCTTTCATGCGGACACGTCGGCTGTTGCGATTCGTCGCCCAACCGGCATGCAAGCAAACATTTTCACGCGACCGGCCACCCGCTGGTACGTTCAATCGAACCCGGCGAAACGTGGATCTGGTGTTATCGCGACGAGATCGTCGTAGGTGAACTTGAATCGTGACGGCAACACCGGGCCGCACGTGCGGCCGGTGTTGCGTTCTTCAGCATGCCGGTGTCACGCATGCGCCGGTGCTTGCTTCGGCGCCTCGCTGGGCACTTCCGTAGGCGCTGCTCCTTTCTGCACACGCACCGAACGCGTACCCGAGTCGTAGGTCATGGTGACCTTGTCGCCGTCGCGCACGTCGCCCCGCAGCATCGCATCGGCGAGTTGCGATTCCACTTCAAGCCGGATCTTGCGTTTGAGCATCCGGGCGCCAAACTCGGGGTCATAGCCGATCTTCGCAAGGTAATCGCGCAACGCATCGTCGAACGACAGATCGATGCCCTGGGCCAGCGCCGTACGCCGTACACGCGCAAGTTGCAGATCGACGATGCTGCGAATCTGCTCCTTGCCGAGCGCATGAAACACAACCACCTCATCAACGCGATTGAGAAACTCCGGCTTGAAATGATGCCGCAGGATCTCCATCAACCTGTCGCGCAGTTCAGGATAGTCGAGCTGCTTCGAGTCGGCCTTCATGTTGTCCTGGATCAGTTGTGAGCCGACGTTGCTGGTCGCGATGATGATCGTGTTGGTGAAATCGACCAGACGTCCCTTGCCGTCGGTAAGCCGCCCTTCGTCGAACAGTTGAAGCAGGAGGTTGTGCACCTCCGAGTTCGCCTTTTCGATCTCGTCAAGCAGCACCACGCAATATGGCCTGCGCCGCACGCGCTCGGTGAGTTGCCCGCCTTCCTCGTAGCCGACGTATCCGGGCGGCGCGCCGACCAGCCGTGCCACCGTGTGACGCTCGGAATACTCGCTCATGTCGATGCGCACCAGAGCGTTCTCGTCGCCGAACACCGAAGCGGCAAGCGCCTTCGCGAGTTCGGTCTTGCCCACACCTGTAGGCCCAAGAAAGAGGAAGCTCGCAGTCGGCTTGCCGGCTTCCGTCAAACCGGCGCGCGAAAGCCGCACGGCTTTGGCGACCGCGGAGACGGCTTCATCCTGGCCGACCACGCGCTCCTTCAGGCGGTCTTCCAGTCGCAACAACTTTTGACGGTCCTCAGCCGTGAGTTCAGATACCGGTACGCCCGTGAGCGACGAAACGATCTGCGCAATGTCCTCCGCCGTCACTTCCTGAGAACTGGTGCCGCGCTCCTTCTTCCACGTTTCTGTGGCTTCATGCAGGCGCTTCTGTTCGGCGACGAGCTGTTCTTCCAGTTCCTTGGCTTTATCGAATTTCTTCGCAGCGCTAGCCGCGTCCTGTTCCTGTTTGATGCGGCGGATGCTCGCCTCGACATCGTGCAATGGCTGCGGACGCGAATTCGACGAAATGCGCACGCGTGCAGCGGCCTGATCCAGCAAATCGATTGCCTTGTCCGGCAAAAAGCGTGCGGCGATATAGCGGTCCGAGAGCTTTGCCGCGGCAACGACCGCCTCTTCGGTGATTTTCACCTTGTGATGCGCTTCGAGCCGGTCGCGCAGGCCACGCAGAATCTCGATCGTTTCCTCGACGCTCGGCTCAGGCACCATGACTGGCTGAAAGCGCCGCTCCAATGCCGAGTCCTTCTCGATGTACTTCTGGTATTCGTTCAACGTGGTCGCGCCCACGAGGTGCAGTTCACCGCGAGCGAGCGCGGGCTTGAAGACATTGCCGATATCCAGACCGCCTTCGCCGCCGCCCTGGCCGGCGCCGACAATGGTATGCAGTTCGTCGATAAACACAACCAGACGGTCCTGGTTCTCGATGATCTCGTCCAGCACCTGCTTCACGCGTTCCTCGAACTCGCCACGATACTTCGCGCCTGCCACGACGCTATTGATATTCAGTTCGACCACGCGCTTGCCGCGCAGCACTTCCGGTACCTGATCTTGAGCAATGCGTTGTGCGAGTCCTTCGACGATGGCGGTCTTGCCCACACCCGGTTCGCCGATCAGCACCGGATTGTTCTTGCGCCGCCGCGCGAGCACTTCAATGGTGGTTTCGATTTCCTTGTCACGGCCGATCACCGGATCCAGCTTGCCTTGACGCGCAAGCGCGCTGAGATCGCGCGCGTACTTGTCGAGCGTGGGCGTGGTGGAGCGGCCTTCCATCTTGCCGTCTTCGGCACCCTTGCCGACCACCTTGACTGCTTTTTGCCGCAGCGATGGCGACGACAGCCCGAGCTTGCGCAGCAATTCACCTGCAAAGCCGTCTTCTTCCTCGACGAGCCCAATCAGAATGTGTTCCGGTCCGACGTAGCTGTGACCCAGTTCCAGCGACGCCTTCAACGCATTTTCCAGCGCACTTTTGGCACGTGGCGACACACCGAACTGCTCGTTGTCGCTCGGCTCCTTGCGGGTGCCGCGAGGCGCGGTCTGGTCGATGGTCTTCTTGATCTCTTCGGGATCGAGCTTGAATTCGCGCAGGATTTCCTGCACGACATTGTTATCGGCGAGCGCCAGCAACAGATGTTCCGTATCGACTTCGTTCTTGCCGTATTCGGCGGCTGCTTGCGCCGCGGCTTGCAGGCGGTCCAGACCGCCCTCGCTCAGGTACGTCTGCAAGTCGACCGCTTCACGCGCCCGGCGATGCCGGCGCGTGCGGCCGCCTGGCTGTGCGCCCGTTGAATCGCCGGTTTGCCCGCTGCTGCCGGTACCTGTGTCCTGATCCGCGCCGCCGGATTGTCCCGGCGCGCGTCTGACGCGTGACCGGCTACCGCGGCCGTCTTCCATCTGTGGCCACATGTCGTCAAACAGACTGTCGAAAAGTCCGCCGTGAAAGAGGGACTCGAGCGGCGACAGGCGGCGCTGATTGCGCGCCATAAACTCCATGTAGTGCTCATCGCACAGCATCAGCTGACGGCGTTGACCGTTTTCGGTGATCGTGATCTGCGAGGTCGCGGGCTTTCCGCAAACACTGCACTCGGCCATGATGATCTCCTGTTCGTCCGTGAGCGCATCGCTTCTTGGGCGGGTAAGGGGTGGGTGGGAAATATCTGTTCCGCTCCGTGGCGACGCGTACCGCGACTTTTCGCTGCGGCACTTAGTCCATTTGCGCTAGCACCGCGTGCCGCCGCGCGTTGGGGCAACCGGCTCAGCCGCTTGCCCAGGAGTAACTGCACTTCATGCTCGGTCGCTGCCTCTTCACGTTCCTCGTCGCGGTCGGGCAGCACGGCTTCGATCTCGAGCGTTCCGTCCGGTTGCCAGAATTCGAAAATCTGCTGTTCGCCTCATCCATTTGTTACGGGGTCCGAACTAGCGCCATGGCGCCGCGCGGAATTTCATTTGATCTCAATGCGCCGCTTCGCTTCCGGTTCTCCGGCCGCTTTGGGGACGCGCAGCGTCAGCACGCCGTTTTCAAATCTGGCCTCTGCCCGATCGAGATCGACGCCCGCGGGCAGCGGGACCGCGCGCTGAAAGTGTCCGAACGACCGTTCGACCCGATAACATCCCTGTTCTTCGCTCGTCGATTCCAAGCGCTTTTCGCCGCTGATGATCAGCATGTCTTCAACCACTTCGAGTTCGACGTCGTCGCGGGTCATGCCGGGCAATTCGGCGACAACACGCAGTGCGTCGCCTTCGTCGGTGACGTCGATCCGCGGTTGAAACTCGCTGGCGCTGAAGTCGCCGAACCAGCTTCCGAGCGGCCCACGGCCGCCGAACGGATCGCGTATCAATTCGGCCAAAAGATGAATCGGATCGGGCAGCGGCCAGCTGGCAGGCGCAAGCGCTACCTGCGCAGCAGCGGCTGCCGCCGGTGCCCCGTTACCCGTTTGCGTGCCGCCAGTCTGTTGCGCATTTGGCCGCGCGCTTTGCTCACTGGTGTGCGGCGCACCGGCGCTGCCCGAGGCGCTTTGTTGCGCAGGGTGCGAGCGTAGAAACCGGAACGGGTTCCATTTGTCGAGATCGAGATGCATGTGATTCTCCCTACGTGAGGTACGCCAGTGCCAGACCTGAGGCTGGACCACTGGCGAAGACGGGCGGTCCATTCGACCTCCGGATGCAAGGTTGGCCGCGGGCTTGACCTTGTGAACCACGATTTCCGTGAGCGGCGCGCTTACGGATGCAATGGCGCGTGTGGCTCGCGGGTCAGGCCGTCATGGTGCCAGGCACGCGCAGTGATGCCGAGTACGAACAGCAGCGCGCCCGTGAACAACGCATACACGCCGATCAGCCAGACAAGCGCTAGTGCGCCGGCGCCCGGGAAGAGCAGCACGAGGATGCCAAACAGCACGGAGAGCACTCCGGTTAGCACCAGCATCCACGCATTGCGCAGACGCTTGTGCAGCCGCGTTGCCGCGATCAGATCGAATACGCCGGTGATAATCGCGTTTGCGCCGATGACGGCGATCAGCACGAGTGTGGTAATTCCCGGCACTAACGCGGCAATCACCCCAGCGCCGATGCTGCAGATGCCCAGCAACAAGGGCACCCACCAGCTGGCGTGCGTCGTGCGGTAGCGGATGGCCGCAACAATCGCGACAATGCCGCCGGCGATTGCGTAGGCGCTAAAGAGGGTGACAAGCAATAGCAGAGTGAGACCTGGCCAGAACAGCGCCAGAATGCCGAACAGCAGCGCTACCGTGCCACGCAGAATGAGCATCCACCAAGCGCGCCCAAGTAGTTCATCCATGAGGAACTCCAAGCTGTACCGTCAGGTAATGAACTTAAGTCTAGGCTCCATGCATCCGCGATTCTTTCGCGATTCTGCGAGGCGTTTCGCAATTCTGCGTTCATTCAGGACGCGTGCTGAACGGTATCCATACTGGCAGCCCGGATGCACCAGGATGACCCGATCCATCACAGTATTTTTGTAGCGGCTCGCCGTGAGGAGTTCTAACATGAACTGATGCAGCGCACGGTCTGGCCATTGGCGTCTTCATTGCCGGCCCGGCGTCGCACCGTCAACACGAAAACTAAGGAACGTCATGAAAACGAATCTGCTTGTATGGCTGGTCGCGTCGTCGCTCGGACTCCCTCTAAGCGCGCACGCGCAGGTGGCCGGCGCCCAGCCGCTTGGTATCAGCGTGGAAGAGTCGACTGCGATCGTGGCAGGCTGGAGCGTGAGAAAGTCGATCATGGACAAGCCGGTCTTCAACGAGAAGGGTGAGCGCGTCGGCGTCATTCATGACATTATCGTGGCACCGGACCGGTCGGTATCGTTTGCAATCGTCGCCGCAAACCAGTTTTTGGGGGTGTCGCATCACGACGTGGCCATTCCGATCGAGCAGCTTGATTTCAACAATGGCAAACTGGTGCTTGCCGGTGCGACGAAAAGTGCGATCAAGGCGCTGCCCGAGTTTCAATACGCAAAGGTACGCGCGACACCTAAGGCAAGGTCCGACTATAGCGAGCATCACTGACCTATGTCTTGCATCGTCCGGCATCGGTACATTGGCGCGCGGCACATCCGTTGCGTCGGCAGTACGTCGATGAATGCGCTGCGGGCTGACTACTCGTTGTGCAAGCCGCGTGCCCTACCTTTCAGACCGTCATCGGTCAGTCCATAGAGCGATGTCGCTCTGAGCCTCTATATGTAGTCGGGATCGCAATGATCGATAGGCTCCATTCGAGCGCGGTCGCCGTACTCATCCAGGTCAAATTGATGTTTCCAGATCGCGGACGGGGATGCAGTGAGCAAGACATACCGCTTCGCGAGCCGGACCGCCTTCGAACGCTGCGCAATACCCGGCGTAAGCGTCAGCTTGCAGAATGCCTTCAGGACGATGAATTGCTTGCATCCGGGGTATCGCGTGTCAAGCGTCATCCGGGTTGCCCAGCAATAAGGCAGCAACTCCATCAACGAGGTCCGGTTGCCTCTGCCCATATTACGAATCCGCCTTAAGAAGCCTCGAATTCGGCGTAAGCTTAGATATGCGACGAGGCAAGGAGACTTTTGCTTATCATGACGCAAGCAATAAGATCGACCCCGGATCACGAATTACGCTGCCAACCAATGAGCGTCATTTTCACCAATGGCGGGCTGAATTGGGTGCAGGGATGTCGGCTCGTTATACCGACGGGTAGTACTGTTGTGCAGGCTGCGGGCTGTGACGACCTCGGAACGAGTCACTCCGTCCTGATAAGTGCGCCGTTCGTCGCAGTTATTCCTGGGGCGGCGCAGTTGGCCACGAGCGCTGACAACGATCCCGAGGGATGGGTTATTGCACTCAAACCGAGCGTACTTGGGCAAGTCTCGCGAGAGGCGTTTGGCGCCGTGCCGAAATGGTCCAGGTCTTGGGATCCGTTCCTGCGCGAGGCCGCGGATACATTGGGTGCTTTGGATCATGCGGATCTTATCGACGCTGCCTGCGCCGACGCTTTTGCCGATGTCATTTCGGTGCACATCGCTCTGCGCTACGGGCACTGTGCTGGCGCGGTTGAGCCGGGCATGCCTATTACGCGTCAAATGCTGGCTCGCATTCAAGCCTTCGTTCATGACAACATCGCCGAAACCATTCTGGTCGAGCAACTCGCAGTTCTGGTGCACATGAGTGCTTCAAAGTTTGCGCGCGTTTTCAAAACGGCGACAGGTAACCCGCCTCATCTGTACGTGACACTCGAACGAGTGAAATTTGCCAGGACGATGTTGTGCGAGGAGACCATTCCGCTGGTTGACGTTGGCGCGCGCGCGGGGTTTCAGACCCAGCAGCATTTCACCGACGTGTTTCATAGATATACCGGCGTGACGCCGCGCGCATTCCGGCTTTCCCACCGGAACGGCGGCAACTGATTCATTTAGCGAAGTTGCGAGCAAGCAAAAACCGCGGCACTTCCGCGCTCGCGATTGAACAGAGCGACACGAGTCTTCCTGTCAGGAATCGATGGTGATCCAGTTGTCGACCCGCATCACACCGGGGGCAAGCCATGCGACCCGCTCGGCTTCCTCACGCTCGGCCCACGAGCGGACCGTGCCGCGCAGGACGACCTTATTGCCTTCGGCCTCCACCGTGATGTGCTGTGCGTCGACTTCCGCGTTGCGCTTGAACGCGTCCTCGATCTTGCGCTTGAGGTCTTCGGGCTCGACCTTCGGCTTGATCTCGATCTCGTTCGTCAGGCCGGTTACGCCGCTCGCCCGCAGCGCCGTGTCGGCCGCGCGGCGGCGCTGGTAGTCCCATTCGACTTCGCCTTTCAGCGTCACATGTCCGTGCCTGACAACCGCCTTGATGGTGTCCGCCGCATCAGGCAATTCCGCCTTCAGTAGGGCAATGATCTCGCGCACGATCTCCGGATCGGGCGGCTTGTTGATCAGAGGCAACCGCACCTCCACATCGTTTGCGACCCCCCGCACGCCGCGCACACGCGTCGCGTCCTCTTCGGCCTTGCGCCTTTGCCGAAAGCTACGCGCGAAACCGGACAATGTTACCGCACCGTCCTTGACCGCAACCCCGATATCCGATGGATCGATGTCCGGATCCCACTTCAGTTCGTACTCCACGTCTTGTTTGAGGTCTTCGTCGGTTCTCATCGCGCTCCTCGTCGGTTTATTGATGGACTAACCCGCGCACGCGGGCCACGCCCAGGGCCACACGCATCGGTCCACGATAGGGCAACGGTACGACGCGCCGGGCCGATTTTCTTCCGTACGCCTGCGCAGTTTTGCGGAATGCCACCGTAGGTTCACATCTGAAAGCCGCGCAGCAGAGCGCAGAGATCCGACACGTCTTCGCAGGAATGAGGAAGAACTGCAACCGTCAAGAACCTAGTCTTGAAGTCATCGTCACCGCGTCAATGACCTCGTCAACATTCCAGGGTGCGCGCCGGGCGGGACATGCAAGGTTGGGTGGCACCGCCGCTGTTTCGAGGCGCGGGTCGACGGCTTGCGCGCGGCGCTGAGCATGAATTCAACCGTCTTGCCACGGAACGTCTGGGCTTAATTCCATAGAAGAGGAGCAAATCGATGAGCGATCTAGTCGTTGTAAGCTTTAAAGGCGAAGAGACAGCCGACCAGGTGTTGACCAAACTTCAGCAGATGCAAAAGGAGCACCTGATCGACCTTGAGGATGCCTGTATCCTGGTCCGCAGCGCGGACGGCAAGGTACACCTCAAGCAAGCCGTCGATCTCGTCAAGATCGGTGCGCTCAGTGGCGCGGCTTGGGGTGGTCTGTTTGGTGCGCTGGTTGGGGTCATGTTGCTCAATCCGCTCGTCGGACTGGCAACAGGCATGGCCATCGGAGCTAGTACGGGCGCGCTGTCGGGCGCGCTCTCGGACTATGGAATCGATGACGATTTCATGCGTTCGACGGGCCAGAACATCGAGCCGGGTTCGTCGGCACTCTTCATCCTCGTGCGTCGCGTGAATTTCGACAAGGTCCTGCCTGAGCTGAAGCCTTTCGGCGGAAAAGTATTAAAGACATCTCTCACCAACGAGCAGGAGGAACGCCTGAAAAAGGCGCTGGAGAGTCTGAACAGCAGTGGCACGACAGCATGAGCATCCCGCGGCCACTTCTTCTTGGAGAGACACGATGAGCATTGCGTTAATTGGCGCCACCGGCCGCACCGGCCGGTTAGTCGCAGACAAATTGCATCGTGCGGGCATTCCGTTTCGTGCATTGCTGCGTAACGAAGCGCAGAGGGCCCACTTCGAAGGCCTCGGTGCGAGCCCCGTGATGGTCGACTTGACGCAAGATTTCTGCGCGGCGCTCGAGGGGGTTCATACGGTTATCTTTGCCGCTGGATCCGCTGAAAGCGAGGGCGCCGAGCAGGAGCGTCAGATCGACCGGGACGCGATCATCAAGGCGGTGGATTGTGCGAAGCAATATGGCGCGAACCGCTTCATCGTCGTCAGCGCGTTGCTGGCATACGACCCTGAACGCGCCCCAGATGCGCTTCGGCATTACGCCCAGATGAAGCGCGCATCGGACGATTACCTGATCGGCAGTGGACTCGACTATCTTGTGCTGCGTCCCGGCACACTGACCATGGAGCCGGGTACCGGGACGATTGAGATCGTGACCGACGCGCAGTCCGCTCGTGCCCCCGTTGCGCGCGAAGATGTTGCCGATGTCGTGCTCGAAGCGCTGAAGGTCGGCCTTGTCAACAAGATCGTCGGATTTGCCGGCGGCGGCAAACCGATCAGCGACGCGTTGGCCGCGCTCCGTTGACGTTGTGCGCCGCACCGGAGAGGTTCTCGTCAATGCAGAGCTGTCGCGCGCCTCTCATCCAGATCGTTCCGCCAATACGAGCCAGACTTGAAGGGTCGGCCGTCCGCGCTCGAGAACACAGCCATGCGGCCCGCCGCGATGGAGAACTCCCATGCCGAAGACCGTTTTCTCCGCCGAGCAGATTCGTGATGAAACGCAAAGTCGCGTAGCAAAAATAAGCGCGGACATGCCGGAAGAACTGCGCGTGCGCATACCGCTGCCCGAACGGCACCCGCCCGATGCCACCGGCAGGAACTGGAATATGGTGCCGCTCAACGAGCAAGGCACCGACTTTGCCCACGAGGTCCGGCGCATCATCGAAGACATGCGCACCGAGTTCGTTCTGCCGGATTGACGCCGCTATGCCGCGACGCCGCAGCATCGCGTAACCGGTTCGGTTGAACGAGGTCGGGCACACAACGGCTTGTATGGTTGGGCGATGAGTTCAGAGAGTGACCCGGACTGCATGAAGCCGACACTGCTCCCCATGCATGCGCAAGCCGCTGCGCCGGGACGCTTACCCGAAGTTCAAACACCGGCGATCAATGCACGGCCTTGTAACGGTGATAGACCGCATGGCGGCAGGATCGCGAAACATCTGGGCAGAAACCGGAAAGAAGCGCGCGCGGACCACGGCTAGAGTGGCTGAGAGCGGAATCATGTCGATGTGATCTGACGCCGACGCCTCGGAGCGTCTATGGCAGTACTTTTCGGGCCGAGTCAAAAACGCAAGGAGCGAATTTATGTCGGATACGGAAACCCTACCCGCCGAAGCTGGGCAGCACGAGGAGCAAATCCCGCTGCGCAAGCTCTTCGAACCCATCAAGGTGGGACCGTACAACTTGCGTCATCGTGGCGTGATGGCGCCGCTGACGCGTTCGCGCGCGAGCCGGCCAGGCAACATACCGACTCAGCTCAACGCCTGTTATTACGCGCAGCGTGCATCGGCCGCGCTCATCATCAGCGAGGCGACGCAGGTGTCGATGCAAGGGCAGGGCTATGCATGGACACCTGGGATTCATAGTCGCGAGCAGGTCGAAGGCTGGCGGCTCGTGGTGAACGCCGTGCACGAGGCGGGCGGGTTGATGTTCATGCAGCTCTGGCACGTCGGACGCATATCGCACCCCTCGTTGCAACCCGATGAAATGCTGCCGGTTGCGCCGTCTGCGCTCCAGCCGAAAGCGGAGGCGTTCATCGAGAACGAGCGCGGCGAAGGTGTCGTCGCGCCTTGCGTCACGCCTCGCGCGCTGCAGATCGAAGAGATGCCGTATCTCGTGCGCCAGTATTTCAGGGGTGCGCGCAACGCAAAGGCTGCTGGTATGGACGGCGTCGAAGTGCACGCAGCGAACGGGTATCTGCTCGACCAGTTCCTGTTGTCCGGCACGAACCGCCGCACGGACGAATACGGCGGGTCGAGCGAGCGCCGGGCCAAACTGCTGTTCGAGGTGATCGAGACGGTTTGCGAAGTGTGGGGGCCGGAAAAGGTCGGCGTACGGCTCTCTCCTCTCGCGACCTTCAACGACATGCATGACGACGATCCCGAGGCAACCTTCTCTTATGTTATCGAGAAGCTCAATCGATACGGGCTCGCTTATTTGCACATGGTCAATCCCGCGCTGGCGGCGACCGGTGAGGATGTCGCTTTCACGGAGCGTGCGAAACGCATGAGCGAGATGATACGTCGCACCTATCGCGGTGTGCTAATGGTCGCGGGCGGGTTCGACGCCAACACTGCGGAGAGATGGCTCGAGGATGGCAAAGCGGACCTGATCGCGTTCGGACGCCCGTTCATCGCCAATCCCGACCTGCCGGAACGCCTCCGCTCGCACGCTCCGCTCAATTCGCCGGATCCGTCCACGTTCTACGGAGGCGGCGAGCGCGGGTATACCGACTATCCGTCGCTCGCGCAGGAGCGCGGGGAGGCCCCACGGTCCGTCATCGACGGGCGCTGGAGATAGACTGTCGTTGACCGGCGAGTTCGCCGGCCTCACGCGACGATTTGCGATGGCCGCGGAGTCGGCGACCGATCATGCTGAGAGGCGCACCATGGTTGTCACTACTTGGGTTGTCGTTGCCGACGGCAGCCGTGCACGAATCTTCGAGACACCGGGACTTAAACTGGACTTGCGGGAAATCGAAGACCTTGTCAATGTCGTCCCAAGTGGACCGGCGCTGACCGAGAAGGATCGCGAAAAATTTGCGAAAACTGTCGCCGACTACGTCGAACAGGGACGGCTTCATCACCGGTACCAGCGATTGCGATTCGCCGTGGAGCCGAAGTTTCTCGGGATGCTGCGCGCGCGTCTGAGCGAGGAAACGCGTCAGATGATTTTCGAAGAGATCAACGAAGATCTCTCGGCCCTTGATGCGCGGGAAATTCAAGCGCACCTGCAAAAACATTGACGGCGCGCTGCGCGGTCGTAGGCCGCATTAAATGCGTCATCTATTAAAGGGCCCTGGTCACGAGATATATGCCTCTCTACCAGGGCGCTTTCCCCGCTTGCTTCCGACAATATCAGCCATCGTCAAGCGGGCGAACGCGAGCACGCATCCGGTTTTCCGCTCGCCGGGTTGCAGCGCGACCAGTGTCCACGGGAGGGTTCACCCAAAGATCGGCTTACAGCGTTAGAAGTGCGGCTATCCAGTGGCGCAGGCTGACAGTTAGCCCGCGCTGCCGATCAACTGAAGAGTGAATGACCGCCAGCGGCGAACGGACACTCGGACTCCTGACGACGCCTTGCCGTGACACATCCGGCGACGCAGACACGTTGACCGGCCCGGCACTGGATACGCATGCGCTGAGTTGTCGCGACGATATCCACGTCCTGTTCACCGATGTCGTGATGCCCAAGGGATTCGATGGCATCCAGCTCGCGCGTTCGACGCGCGACCTTCGGCCGGAGGTCAGGATCGCGCTCGCCTCGGGGTACCCTCTTCCCGCCCTCAGGTCACAGCACGGCCATCTGGACGACTTTGCATTTATCCATAAACCGTACCGGCTGGCTGATCTCGTCCGTACGCTGGGTATGGCGACGTAGCCGCGAGTTGCATTGTGGGTTCGTCGGCCCTGCCAGTTCTGTTGACGGTCGCCTTGCGTGTCGCGATGATAGGGAGGAAACCATATCGCCAATCCGATATGCTGCTCCGGATTTCGATGCGTTGGCTAGGCATCCGATGAACGGGGCTTCCATTGCTACAATCACCGTCGTCGGGCGGATGAGTCTGCGGCAGCTGTTCCAGCAGGTGGTTACACCCCGCGGACCCGGTTCTCATAAAGGGAGGACCAGCCGCAACCGGGAAGTCCAAACGCTATTCTGCGTCTTCAAGGAAGGACATGCGACTGGCGGATTTTATCGTGCGCGATATCGAGCGTATCCTGGTGCAATGGGAAGCGTTCGCCCTGACTTTGCTGCCAGCGGCGGCGAGCATGGATTCCCTGGCTTTACGTGATCATGCCCGGCCGCTGCTTGAGGCGGTGGTGGCCGACCTGTCGACCTCGCAGACCAGGCAAGCGCAGGCGCAGAAGGCATGGGGGCGTGCCCCGCAGGTCGAGGGTGCGCCGCACACCGCGGCACAAACGCACGCCATTCTGCGCGCGCGAAGCGGTTTTAACATCAACCAGTTGGCCGCCGAATACCGTGCGCTTCGCGCGAGCGTGCTTCAGTTGTGGATGGATGATTGCCTGCCTGAAGTGCCCCATCTGGACGACATCATCCGTTTCAATGAGGCGCTGGACCAGGCGGTTGCCGAATCGGTCCGTTCTTTCAGCGCAGAAGTGGAGCGGGAGCGCAACCTGTTCCTCGGGATGCTCGGCCACGACATGCGCAGCCCGCTACAGACTATCCAGGCGACGGCTTCACTGCTTGCAAGAATGAATGCCGGCGAAGGTGTATCGGCCGCCGCAAACCGTTTGATCCGTACCGGTGCCCGGATGCAGGCGCTGCTCGACGATCTGAGTGATTTCAACCGGACCGAGCTGGGTTTGGGAATCAGGATCGCGCCGACCGACGTCGACCTTGTGACCGTTCTTGCCGACGAGACGGACCAGTTGCGTGCGGCTCATCCCGACCGCCTCATCGTGCTGGAGGTACCCGCCAGCCTGCGGGGAGTGTGCGACGGTCGGCGTCTGCAGCAGGTGCTGGGTAACCTGGTCGTGAATGCCCTCAGATATGGCTCGCATGACACACCGGTGCGGGTGGTGATGACAGGCGACGAGACGGAAATCCGATTCGAGGTGAAGAATGCAGGTGCCGCCATCGAACCGTCGCTGCTCCAACGGATGTTCGACCCGCTCCAGCGTGGCCCGGATGCCGGAGCCGCGCAGGGCGGCAGTCTCGGTCTCGGACTGTACATCTCCCGTGAGATTGCCATAGCGCACGGCGGCACGATTGACGTGCGGTCGGACGAACGCGAGACTGTCTTCACAGTGTGCCTGCCCCGACATGCAGTTACCGGACAAGCGCGGTGATTATCGCGAGCAGTTGGCAGGGTGCACAGCTTTTCCGCGCATAACCGTCAAAAACGGTCCCGGTGAGCTGGAAGTGCGCCTGAGCCTCATGCAGCGCGGCATGCGCAATGACTGCGATTGCGCCGGTACAGTGCGCAGCCGCAGCACGCCCGCTTCGTCGCCGTTTTACAGAGCCTGCAAAAAGTGGCTCACTCGTGGATGTTTTGCTCGCAATCCTCCCAGTACCGAAACGGATCGCGATGTTGTGGATAGTGCAAATCGAGCCACGCGGTCAGCATGCTCCAATCTGGATGGTTGGTACCAGTTCGGGCGGACCAGTTCGACGACCTCTGAAGAATTTGACCCTTCGCGCGATCACGAACAACCAGGCTGCCTAGTCCGCTTGAACTGTTCGCCTGTGACTCAACCAGATACCGCGGCAAAATCTTGAGCTCAGCATCTTCGGCCCACCCGTAAAAGGCGCGGACCACGCCGGAGGGATCTCGCAGCTCGATGGGTCCATTTCCCGGGCGAACGGCGGTCCAGCCTTCAGGAAACTCAGTGACAACTTCGCTCTTACCTTCCCTCACCCACTTCACGCGCCATGCCTTCGCCATCGACTCCCGCATGCGGGATACCGACTCGTAGCCAGCAGGCAGCTCGATCGCCATCGGAAGAGAAATGAGGTTGTCTTTCCAGAGTTTGGTCTCGTCGTCGACGCGCTTGACCACGTCGAACACCCCTGCTTCGAACGGGTTCTCGGGCCGGCTCGATGCGCTTACCTTTCCGGCAGGCAGTCCCTCGAAAAGGCGCTCAGCATCATGGCGGGTAAGTTTTGTCTTTCCTTTCTTCATTGGTTTCTCTGCAGCAAGGTTGTCGCGAACGCCTACGGCATAACGTCCGGTATGGACCGCTCCACATAGAATCAGAGGATGTGCGTGTGCGGACGGGAAATTATAGGCCGCTCGCTAGCCCTCTCTTTTGGACTGCGGTTATCGAGGAAAGGAGACACCAGAACCCGGGAACCAACACCGTATCCGACCTGAACGCACCTTCGGGCTAAGCGTGTTCAATGGCAGCTCCGACCATGTAAGCGGCGTCAGAGCGTCACTGGAAACCGCACGAAACCTGTTTTGGAAGCGACTATGCGCCGCCCCAAGTGCCACGCTGCTAGGCCCAGTACTTCATCGCTGTCCCAGACCACCTGGATAACGGCGCGGCGCCACAATGCGCCCGATTTGAATTATTTTCCAAGCGCCTGGTCGCGAATGAGTCGACGGCCGCTGCGAGCGCTTCGATATCGAATGGCTTGCGAAGGAAAACATTCCATAGTCTAGCTGTATCCTGCGGCGGCGATCGCGCCGACATCATGATGACCGGAATCAGGGCCAGCGCCGGATAGCACCGAAGGCGCTCACACAAGACGTTCCCATCCATGTGCGGCATGTTCCAGTCGGTAACGATTACATCAGGAAGACAACGACCTGCGATTTCCAGCGCCCGCTGTCCATCGTCAGCGAGTACAACGTGATGGCCTCGTCCCTCCAGAACAACTTGAAGAAGCCATAACGAATCGGAATCGTCGTCGACGATCAGGATGACAGACATAGCGAGAGCCCAGTTGCACTCTTTATTTCCAGCAACGGCTATGCCATCTCGTACGACGCTCCTGGCAACGCTTTCTGACTGCCTGCCGCGTGGGAACCGGAGATAACCTCAAGCTGAAGAAAGGCGATGCCGCTCCCGCCTCTAGGGGAAGCGTCCGCCGCCGTCCGGCTCTCGCATATAAACGGTATATACTGTTTATACCGATATTGGCAATGAGGCCCATGATGACGCAGGCGACCACCAAAAAAGCAACTAAAAAAGCATTCCATTTCCCCAAGACAGCCGATGACGCACAGACGGAAAACGGCGAAGCGCAGCCCGTAGCTCCGAACGCGGTCGTGACCAGAAAGAAAGCATCCACTAACAAGGCGCCCAAGGTGGCCGTCGAAGTCGAGGCGGCGCCGGCCAAGGTCGAGGCAAGCCCGGTGAAAGCAGCGGGCGGCACGAAAGCGAAGCGCGCGAAAAAGGACAAGGTCGTACGCGACAGCTTCACCATGCCGAAGTCCGACTACGAGAAGATCGCAGCACTCAAACAGAAGTGCCTGGCGGCGGGCGTCTCTGTCAAGAAGAGCGAACTCCTGCGCGCGGGGCTGCTGATGCTCGAATCGGCAGCACAGAAGCGCTTGCTCGCCGCAGTCTCGGCAGTAGAGCAGGTGAAGACGGGGCGCCCCACGAAATCCTGAGTGACTATGTCGCAACCTGCGGCTTAAGCTCGCTGCACTCATCGCAGGGCATCGCCCGCCCAGGCTCCCCCAGTGCAAGGTGCTTGTGTCGCAGGTCGCTATGTCCGGCACCTTGACCCAGCGCCAGTGCACAATTTCGCTGGCCGCCACAGTCGTTTGCCCTTCCTCTATGAGCGCGGCAAAAAGATGATGGCGCGTGCGAACGCCCAAGCAGCATGAACGACATCGCTTCATGCCGGGCTGCGCGCTTCGCGCCGTACCGCCTGCGGGGGCAGGCCAAACCCACGCATAAAGGCTTCGCGCATATGACGTCGATCGCGAAAGCCCGTCTCCCTCGCGATCACATCCAGCGGATGCCGGCTTTTCTCGATCATCAGCCGCGCAGCCTCCAGGCGCAGTCCTTCGATGGCTCTAGCGGGTGATTGCCCCGTCTCCAGCGTGAATACGCGGCTGAACTGGCGCGGGCTCAGGTTGACCTTTTCAGCCAGTTCCTCGACGGTCAGCGCCCGGCTCAAGTTCTTGCGCGCGTAGTTCAACGCGTTCTGGATGCGGTCAGACTTCGGCGCGAGGTCGAGTATTTCGGAATGCTGCGACTGTCCTCCCGAACGGTGTTGGTGCATCACCAGCTTGTGCGCGACCGAGCGCGCCACGTCCGCTCCCAGATCCTTCTCAACCATCGCCAGCGCGAGATCAAGTCCGGCCGTCATTCCGGCAGACGTCCACATCGGGCCATCGACGATGTAGATGCGGTCGTCCTCCACACGAATGTCCGGAAAACGCTTTTGCATCTCCCGTGCGTACGCCCAGTGCGTCGTGGCGCGCCGCTCCGAGAGCAAACCCGCCTCCGCTGCTACGAACCCGCCGGTGCAGATCGCCCCGATACGCCGTGCCCGTCTGCTGGCCTTGTGCAAGAAGGCGACCACAGCGGGGGATGGATGCGACGTGAGCGGATCGTTGACGCCCACGAGGATCCATGTGTCGATCTCGCTATGCGTAGTCAATGAGCGCGCGCTGACGGTCATCCCCAGCGACGAACGCACGTCCCCGCCCGCCACCGCGAAATTCTCCACTTGATAGAAGGCATCGCCGGCCGCGATGTTGGCGTACTCGAAGACTGTCTGGGTCGCGAGCGCCATCATCTGAAAACCGTCACTCAGCAGATAACCGACGCGGTGCATGTCCGCCCTCCGTCGAAGGTATGTCCTGAAAAACGACCCTATGCGTCATTTGCGTCACGGGCAATACGAGCCAGAATTCACTCACGCCATCCGGCAACCGCACGAACCAGGAGTGAAATCATGACGCAAGCGCAAGGTCCCCGCGCCGCCCTACACCGCCGCGCAGTGAACATCTGCCTTCGATAACGCTGACGCAGCACATAACCCTGCGCGCGCCGCAGACTCGCGTGCGCTTCTTCGGAAAATGATCATGTTTATAGTATCCCCAGCGCCAACCCGGCGCAGCTTTCTTGCGTCGACGGCGGCTGCCCTCGGCATTGTCCTGACCGCTGCCTTGAGTTACGCCCATGCCGCTCCGGTCGCGGAGCAACCTTCCGCGACACTGCGTGCAACGGCTGAAGACGACTCGATCCGTCCGTTTCCCAAGATCCATGTGCCGCAGGAAGCCATTGACGAGCTTCGCCGCCGGATCGCCGCCACGCAATGGCCCGAAAAGGAGACCGTCACAGATTCTTCGCAGGGCGTGCCGCTCGCGACCATGCAGGAACTCGCGCGCTATTGGGCGACGGACTACGACTGGCGCAAGGCTGAAGCGAAGCTGAATGCCCTTCCGCAGTTCGTGACGACCATCGACGGGGTGGACATTCACTTCATCCATGTTCGTTCGAAGAACCCCAATGCGCTTCCATTGATCATCAACCACGGCTGGCCCGGCTCCGTGCTCGAGCAGACCAAGCTCATCGGGTTGTTAACCGACCCCGTAGCGCATGGCGGGAAGGCCGAAGACTCGTTCGATGTCGTCATCCCCTCGATGCCGGGCTACGGTTTCTCCGGTAAGCCGACGGCCACCGGCTGGGGGCCCGAGCACATGGCCCGCGCCTGGGCGGAACTGATGCGCCGTCTCCGATATACGCACTACGTCGCTCAAGGCGGCGACTGGGGTGCGTTTGTCGTCGATCAAATGGGTTTGCAGGCGCCTCAGGGACTGCTCGGCATCCACACCAACATGCCCGCGACGGTTCCAGCCGAGGTCGACAAGGCGCTTCAGATCGGCGCGCCGGCGCCAGCCGGTTTGTCAGCGGAGGAGAAACGCGCCTACGAGCAGCTCGCCCTGACCTTCAAGGAAGTTGACTACGCCCGCTTGATGGGATCGCGCCCGCAGACGCTCTACGGCATTGCCGATTCACCCGTCGGCCTCGCCGCATGGCTGCTCGATCACAACGATGCCGATGGCCAGCCGGCCGCGGCTGTCGTCTCGGCTCTGAACCGGACCACGAGCGCCACAGGCGAACTGACGCGTGACGAGATCCTCGACAACATCACGCTGTACTGGCTGACGAATACCGGGGTGTCCGCGTCCCGTCTCTACTGGGAATATAAGGGCGGCTTTTTCAACGCCAAAGGCGTCAAGATTCCAGTGGCCGTGAGCGTGTTCCCCGGCGAGCAATATCAGGCGCCACGGAGCTGGACAGAGAAAGCCTACCCAAATCTCGTCTATTACCACCGGGCAGAAAAAGGCGGCCACTTCGCCGCGTGGGAGCAGCCGATGATCTTCGCCCAGGAACTTAGGGCGGCCTTCAGGCCGCTGCGTTAGAAATCGCTGGAAACGGACGGCGTCGTTCCGGCGCCATCTCTTCCGCGCTTACTCAGGAAACCGAAACACTTACCTAACAATCGTCGGAGAAATTCCATGACCGAAGTGAAATACCCCATTGATCGCACCGCTTACCTGCTGGTGGATCCCTACAACGACTTTCTGTCGGAAGGCGGAAAGGTCTATCCCTTTGTCGAACCGATTGCCCAGAAGGTCGGCCTGCTCGACAATTTGCGCGCGCTGGACCGCGCCGTCCGCGCCCGCAACATTCCCGTGGTCATCGTACCGCACCGCCGTTGGGAGCCGGGCGACTACGAAAGCTGGGACCATCCCAATCCGAACCAGGTCAAGGTCATGCACGGCCATCACTTCGCGCGCGGCGAATGGGGCGGCGAATGGCATCCCGACTTCGCGCCCAGGAGTGGCGACATCATCGCCAAGGAGCACTGGGGCTCGAGCGGGTTCGCCAATACCGACCTCGATTACCAGCTCAGGCAGAAGGGCATCACGCATGTGATCGTGGTCGGCCTGCTGGCGAATACCTGCATCGAAGCGACCGCCCGCTACGCGACGGAACTCGGCTACCACGTCACGCTCGTGCGCGATGCGACCGCCGCCTTCAAGCCGGAGATGATGCATGCCGCGCACGAACTGAACGGCCCAACCTTCGCCCATGAAATCCTGACGACGGCCGAGTTGATTGCCGCACTTCCTGAATCGCAAGGAGACGAATCGTGAAACTCAATGGCAATCTGCTTATCGGCGCGCAAGAAGTGGGCGCAACCGCCGGTAGCATGAAGTCGCTTAATCCTGCGACGAACGTCGAGATCGAACCGTCCTTTGCATTTGGCGGCAGCGCGGAAGTCGATCGCGCGGCACGACTGGCCGACGACGCATTCGACAGCTATAACAACACGAGCCTGGCGGACCGCGCCGCGTTCCTCGAGCGCATTGCCGACGGACTCGACGCGATCACGCCGGAACTCGCACAACGCGCGTCGCTCGAAACCGCCTTGCCCGTCGCTCAGCTCGAAGCGGAAGCCGCGAAGTCCGCGACTCAGTTTCGCCAGTTCGCGACTGTCGTCCGTCAGGGACGCTTTCGCCAGGCAACGATCGATCCGGCCCAGCCGGAGCGTCAACCGCGCCCCCGGATGGATCATCGCTCGCAGAAGATCGCAGTGGGTCCCGTCGCGATCTTTGGCGCAAGCAATTTCCCCATCTCGTATTCGGTCGCTGGCGGCGACACCGCGTCGGCGCTGGCCGCCGGCTGTCCCGTCATTGTGAAAGCGCACAACGCGCATCCCGGCGCGTCAGAACTGATGGGCCGCGTGATTCAGCAAGCCGTCAGAGATTCGGGCCTTCACGAGGGAGTGTTTTCTCTGGTTCGCGGCGGCGGTAATGAAATTGGCGAGGCACTGGTCGATCACCCGCTCATCAAGGGTGTAACGTTCACAGGCTCGGAAGGCGGCGGAATGGCGCTATTCCGGCGCGCACAGCAACGTCCGGATCCGATCCCGGTTTTCACCGAAATGACCAGCGTCAATCCGACTTTCGTGCTCCCGGGTGCGCTTGCTGCGCGTGGCGCCGAGATCGGCCATGGCTTTATCGAGCGTATGCTCGTTACCGTCGGACAGGCCTGCCTCAAGCCCGCAATCCTGCTCGCCATCGACGGTCCTGGCTACATCGACCTGAGGCGAGCGATGACCGCTCCTGTCGAAGCGATGCAGGCGCGCACGATGCTGACGCCGGGCATCTGCGCCGCGTATCGCAAGAATGTTGAGCGGCAGCGCAATGCGGGCGCCGAACGGATTGCCGCGGGCGGTGAGCCGCAAGGTGCATGGGACGGTCAAGCGGTGCTCTTCGAAGTCGACGGAGCACGCATGCTCGACGATCCGTCCCTGTCGGAAGAAGTGTTCGGCCCTGCAGCACTACTGGTACGTGTGAAGGACGTCG
The DNA here is from genome assembly GCF_904848585.1 of Paraburkholderia kirstenboschensis. Classification (GTDB taxonomy): domain Bacteria; phylum Pseudomonadota; class Gammaproteobacteria; order Burkholderiales; family Burkholderiaceae; genus Paraburkholderia; species Paraburkholderia kirstenboschensis. The sequence continues at coordinate 32,755 of NZ_CAJHCR010000015.1, read as the reverse complement.
AGCAACTGATCGCGATCGCCAGGCAGTTTCGCGGGCAGCTCTCTGCAACCATACAGCTCGATCGGGTCGATCATCCGCTCGCCGCCAACCTGTTGCCTGTTCTTGAGCGCCGCACGGGACGCATCGTCATTAATGCGTTCGCGCATCCGCAAGAAGTGTCGTACGCATCGATTCATGGCGGACCATTTCCCGCGACGTCGGATAGCCGCTTCACTTCCGTTGGCATGAGTTCGATCGAGCGCTTCCTGCGACCTGTGTGCTACCAAGGCTTCCCGGATGAACTGCTGCCGGAAGCGTTGCAGCATGACAATCCGCGCGGCATCTGGCGCCTCACCGATGGGCAGCTGTCTCTGGCGGCAATCGCTCACGACATGGAGATCCCATCACCCGTATGCGAATGTGACTCGATATGACTGACAAAAGCGCGGCGATCAAAATGTGCGCAAGTCGGCTAACCCGAATACCGTCGCTTCGATACAACAGCGACTCGAGCGGTGGGATAAAGCACAGAATCGCTGCGCCGTGCCGGCTGGGATATCACGAGAATTGTGGCGGTTTTGTGGCGGATTACTTCAGAAAAACGCAAAGGTCCAATCCAGACCGGAAGTGAGGCGTGCTGCGCGGGCGGTTCTATACTCGCCACGCTGTTTTCTGACGCAGTTCCAACACGCTAGAGTTAATTCATGAAAAAGATTCGCATCGCCCTCGCTGTCGCCGTTGCGCTTGCTGCATCGGCCGCCCATGCACAGACCTCGGTTACGCTGTACGGCCTCATCGACGCCGGCATCACATACACGAATAACGTCGGCGGAAGCAGCCGGGTCGCGCTGGCGAGCGGCAACATCAGCGGTAGCCGCTTCGGCCTGCGTGGCACGGAAGATCTCGGTGGTGGTCTCAAGGCCGTCTTCGTGCTCGAAAATGGCTTCAACGTCAATAACGGCACGCTCGGCCAGGGTGGCCGGATGTTTGGTCGTCAGGCGTATGTCGGTCTGAGCAGCAGCACTTTTGGTACGGTCACGTTGGGCCGCCAGTATGACTCCATGGTCGATTTCGTCGCGCCGCTGTCTGCCACGGCAGGCCCGTTCGGTGACTCGGGTTTTGCGCATCCGTATGACAACGACAACCTGCAACACAGCGTTCGCTTCAATAACTCGGTCAAGTTCACCAGCCTCGACTATGCCGGCTTCAAGGCCGGTGGCATGTATGCGTTCAGCAACAGCCAGACCGGCTTTGCTGTCAATCGTGCGTACAGCGCGGGCGCCAGCTACAAGTTCGGCGGCTTGAACGTGGCTGCCGCCTACTTGCAGGTCAATGGTTCGGGCGCTTCGAATCCGAATACCACGGGTGCCGCTGATCCAACCGAGTTCAAAGGTGGCCTGACGTCGGATGTGCAGCGTACCGCCGGCGCGGGCGTGAGCTACGGCTTCGGCCCTGCGACGGTCGGCTTTGTCTACACGCACAGCCAATATCAGAATACGAACGCGTTCGGGCTGAACAATGGAGGCGCTCACTTCGACAACTACGAACTCAATGGCAAGTACGCACTTACGCCAGCGCTCATGCTCGGCGTTTCTTACGCGTACACGGATGCGCATCTGAGTGGTGCAACGTCGTTCGGCGCCGATCCGAAGTGGAATCAGGTCAACGCGATTGCGCGCTACTCGCTGACCAAGCGTACGGAGCTATATGCCGAGGCCATGTACCAGCATGCAACGGGCAACAAGAACGTCGCAGTCATGTACAACGCAGGCGGCGCTTCATCGACGGGCAATCAGGTCATGGGTTCGGTCGGTATATTGACGCGCTTCTGAGCAAGCCTGACGCAAAGGGGTTAGCGAGTTTCTCCGCGTAGTATTTGAGCCCGTCCATATGGACGGGTTTTTTTTGACCAGGTGCAGGTGCGCGGGCGACATCGATGTCACACGTCTGCTCTTTCTAGAAATCGCCACAGGGCGCGTCGCCGCTCGTCGATAGATCTTCGTCATGCGGCCGTGTACGACCCGTTTGTGGCCGACCAGGCCCCACGGGTCACTTACATGGTCTGGAGGACGCTCAACCGAACGTCGCCCTTGGTCCAGCACGCGTCAACGGGGCCCCTTCGAAGTCGTCGGAAATCACTCGATACAGTCCATCATTCGCTCAACGCGATTCTGAATGCGCCTGCCTTTTGTCCGATATTCGTTTGGCATCTGCAAAGATTGTGGATTACGCTCCTCCTTGCTATGCGACATTAAAGCGTGGCTGACCCACGAAGTCACAATTTCGCGGACTTTCGTGCACCCCTTCTGCACGTGCCTGCCGACACCGAGCAAAACTACGGCTTGGTGAAGCGTTTCGCCAGTTAACTACTTGGCCAACGACGAGGCTTTCTCGCATCCTGTTCGCCAAAGCCAATAACACCGACGGCCCTCTTTCTTTCCTCGCTCGTTTCCGCAAACAGCGGCAGCTCTATCACTGCATCGATTCTCTAATTCCATTTCGTTTGAATTGGGCGCCTCATCCCGCCAGGCAATGGGCCCCTGCGCCGTGATGTTTCGCGCCTGACTGAGTGACAAGGAGATTATCGTGAAGATCAAACAATTGAGCATTCTGTCGGCAACCGCCGTGGCGCTTCTCTTACTCAGCGGCGCCGCGCAGGCCGGCGGTCCCGGTGATCACGACGGACACGACGGACATGACGGACACGGCGGCTCACGCGGCCTTTGTTCGAACGCAACGCTCAGAGGACCGTACGCATTCACCGGTCACGGAGAAATCATCGGATTGATAGGACCGAACAATAAAGTTGCTCCCTATGCCTCCACGTCGATTCTCGATGACGTCGCCCTCGTGACGTTCGATGGCATGGGCAGCTTCACGCGCACCGACTTCGGCATGATCGGCGGGCTGCCGAAAGGAGGCCTGACGACCTTCAATCCGAACCAGATCGGAACATACTCAGTGAACTCCGATTGCACCGGCACCATGAAAATCACTTATACCGCCGGGGGAGCTGTGCCGGCGGGTGTCGAAACCGACCTGAACATGGTCATCGCTGCGGATGGGACGCTCGTCGAATCCGTTGTTTACAGGGCGGTCACTGTCTCTGGCATGAGCGGAGACGGCTCGGTAACGTGCCCGCAATATTGCGAGCAAGCTGTGCAAGAAAATTTCGAGGGGAAGAAGATCGTTGTCTACGGCTTCCGCTAACCGGGTTCGAGATGGGCTCACGCTTGCTGAGGCGCTTGACATGAGCGGCGCTGAGCCCGACCTTGGCCGAAAGTTCGTGGTCCTTTAATTCCCGCACCGTCTGCCTGACGATAGGGTCGCTTGCCCGAGTTCTCGCAATTCGAAGGCCGCCCGTGCTCGCGATGCCTCTGGACATCGAGGCCATCAACGTGATCTTGGCTGCCTTGGGAGGCCGGACGCCGATCAAGGCCCTTTCCAGTTGCGACGGCACCGAGAGGATCGTGCAAGGTCACATTTTTGCGGCAGTGACCAATCCCGACTGCTAGAGTACTTGTTGCGTACCAGCGTCAAACGGTCCGCCCTTCGAAACGAGGCCTGTCGACGGAGGAGCGCTGCCATAGCAGCCACTTCTATCGCTAACGCCGGTCCGGGAGTTGACCATGGCACGCATCGTACAGTGCGGCGCAGCCGTGCTTGTAGTCTGCTTTGCTCATTTCGGCGGCCTGATCAACAACGCTTGCGCAGCGGACGGCGACACGTTAGCCCAAATACGTGCACGAGGCGTGGTGCGGTGCGGGGTCAGCGAAGGTATCGAAGGGTTCTCCATCAAGGACAGTGCCGGGCACTGGTCCGGGATAGATGCAGACTTTTGCCGCGCGGTGGCTGCGGCGGCTCTTGGCGATCCTGCCAAAGTGGCCTTCGTACCGCTTAAGGCATCGGCGCGCTTTCCTTCTCTGGCTGAAGGCATCATCGATCTCCTCGCGCGGAACACCACATGGACGCTGCTTCGGGAAAGCGCGCTGAAGGTGCAGTTTGCCGGCGTTCTCTACTACGACAGCCAGGCGTTTCTCGTCAGAAGATCTGGTGGCGCGCAGACCGCCGCGGGACTCAAAAGCGCAACGGTGTGCGTGGAAAAAGGTACATCCACTGAGGTGCATCTGCGTGAGTATTCAGCCGACAATCAGTTAGACATCAAGCCGCTGGTGATCGACTCTGCGATCGAAGCGAGCCGCGCTTTCTACGCCGGGCGTTGCAGCGCCTACGCTGCGGATTTCTCACATCTCGTCGCCGTACGCCTCCAAGGGCCGGGCGGCCAGCAAGCTGCCGATATCTTGCCGGAGCGAATTGCCAAGGAGCCGCTCAGCCCGGTCGTGCGTGGCAGCGATCTGAGCTGGCTGACGCTCGTGCGCTGGGTCCTTTTCACGCTTGTGGCGGCGGAGGAACTAGGCGTAACCCATGAGAACCTGCATGACCGACTGGGCGATCCTGCCGTGAAGCGGGCGCTTGGCGATGACGACGCGATCAACCGCGGTTTGGGCGTTGAGCGAGGCTGGATGGCGCGCGCAGTGCAAAGCGTCGGCAACTACGGGGAAATGTTCGACCGGAACCTTGGACCTCGGACTCCGCTGAAACTCGAGCGGGGCTTGAACCGGCTGTCGACCCAGGGTGGCCTGATGTACGCGCCGCCTCTGCGTTAGAAGAACAGGGCGGAATCGTGAGCCAACTGCAAACCATAATCACCGTATCGGTGTTCGCAGCGGTCATTCTCCTGATCGCGTTCGACGTGATCGACATGGCTGTCGCGGCATTGGTAGGTACCTGCCTGCTGATCGCGCTGGGCATCCTGGATGAGCAGGATCTGCTGGGCGCGATCCGCACGGGCGCCGGACCGCTGGGTTTGCTGTTTGGCGGAATGATCGTAGCGCGCATCCTCGCGACTACGGGCCTTTTCGATATCATCGGGAATGTGTATCTGCGCGCAACAGATGGAAGCGGTAAGCGGTTTCTGCTCCTGTTGATCGCGTTGGTCGCACCGATTTGCGCGGTCTTGCCGAACGCGACTACAGTAATTATTCTTGCGCCCATCATTATCAAGGTATGCATCGCACTGGAGACTGACTTCGTCGGCCCGATGCTGCTTACCGCAATCATCAGCAACTCGGCCGGCTTGCTGACGTTGGTCGGCGACCCAGCGACGTTTCTCGTCGGAAGCGCCATCGGGATGACGTTCGGCGAGTACCTGCGGCGCGTGTCGCTCGGCGGAGTGATTGCGGTCCTCATGATCGTGCCGCTGTTGCCGTGGCTCATGCGAGATCTGTGGAATCTGAGGCGCACGTTGCCGCAACGCGCCGCGGCAACACGGCTCGAACGGCCGGTCTACGCCGCGCTCGTGGCAGCTGTGCTTCTAATGATGGTGGCCCTGTTCGTGGTGGGCGAGGATTTGCCGTCGCGCATCGTGCCTCCCGCTGTCGCAATAATCGCAAGTGCGTTGGCCCTGTTAGTGGGATTCGCCGCCCGAGTCGAACCGACCGAGAACGTGCTGCGCGACGTCGATTGGAAAACCCTTGTTTTCCTTGCAAGCATCTTCTGTCTCGTGCAGGCCATGGCCAAGACAGGGTTGCTTCAGATACTGGCATTAAAGCTATATCAACTATTCGGTGGGGAGTTGACCCACGTCGCGCTCACGCTGCTTGTCGGCATCGCGTTGCTGTCCAGCCTGCTTGCCAATGTTCCGGTCGCAGCAGCGTCGATTGTCATGGTCAAGGGTTATCTCGTGATGGCCGAGGTGGTACCGGAAACGGCGCTTTCGGCCGGATTCCACGAGTGGCCTGTTAATTCGATTCCTGTATTCGTCGGAATGATGTTTGGCGCGACCCTCGGTGGTAACGCGACGCTCGTGGGCGCGGCCGCAAACATTGTTGCGGCAGGCATCTGCGCGCGCCAGGGAAAACCCATCTCCTTTGGCACGTTCCTTCGATACGGACTGCCGATCACAGTGGTGCAGCTTGCGGCGTCGGCTTTGTATGTACTCGTTATCGCGCGGCTATTGAGGTGACGATCGCTGCATACCGGGGGACTCAGCGCTCCTTCGTGTGAATCGTTTAGCAACGAGATAAACCGGGAAAGAACTGTCCGACTGCAGGGTGTGCAGGATGTTAGTTTCGGAGACACGCGATGCGCAAACTCATAATGGGTATTGTCGAATTCCGCGAAAAAATGCTACCGCAATATGCGGAGCAGTTCAGTAAGCTCGCGCTTGCTCAAACCGCCGATGCACTCTTCATTACGTGCTCGGACAGCCGGGTTGTGCCGGATCTGCTCGTGTCTACTCATCCGGGCGATCTCTTTACGATGCGCAATGTCGGAAATCTGATACCGCCGGCAACTGCAGAAGGGGATTCGACCGGCGACCTGTCCGAGGCAAGTGCGATCGAGTACGCAGTACTGGTGCTGGAAGTCGCAAACATTGTCGTGTGTGGGCATTCCGAATGCGGTGCGATGAAAGCCGTATATGCACGCAATCCGAAGATGAAAGCGCCGAACCTCGATAAATGGCTTTGCCACGCCAACGACGCGACGTACCGTCTCGAACACGAAGGGCCGCTCGACGACCGACTGAAGCCGCACGACCAACTCTCGCAACTCAACGTCCTTGTGCAACTCGAGCATCTGATGACCTACCCGATGGTCCGCCAACAGGTGACGGCCGGCACGCTGGTGTTGAGCGGTTGGTGGTTCGACATCGCAACCGGCGACATGTATGCCTATGAGCCGGCAAGCCGCTCATTCGAAGTCATTGACCGCGCGCTGGCTGAGCGCCTTGCTGCGCGCCTCGCCCCGCGCGGGCGGTGAAAGCGGCTTTTGCTACTGCCGAACGGCCGATCACAAACATCCTTAAGGAAACCTTAAGCAAGCCTAACGCTTTCACGCATACAAATTCTTACGCAAACCCGGCGAAATACAGCTAATCGAAAGTCAACGTTCACGGACGCGACGCAAACTCGTTGCAAATTGATGGTCCCACAGGTTGTTCTGTTATCCATCAATAAGGACGAGACATGAACCGAAGAAGACCGCAATGGCCCTTGCAAGACGTCTTCTCCACTGTAGCCCTGACGCTGGCGGTATCTTGCGCAGCGAATGCATCTCCCGGTGAGGACCATCATCGCGGGCGGGACGGCGATCGCGACGGCAGGCACACTGAGGTCGCGCATGTGCTTCTCGTCAGCTTCGACGGTTTGCACGAACAAGACGTAGCTCGATGTATCGCTTCTAATTCATGTCCCAACATCGCGCTTCTTGCAAAGGCCGGCATCACTTACACGGATGCTCATACGCCGGGTTTGTCGGACTCTTTCCCCGGCCTCGCCGCACTCGTTACCGGTGGGTCACCTAAGAGCGCAGGGCTTTTCTACGACGTGTCATACGACAGAACGCTATACGCGCCTTCGGACTCGACATGCAGCGGTCCTCAAGGCTGGAACGTCGTATTTGACGAAACCACCGGCATCGACGCCGAGAATGGCGGCGCACTGACGCATCTTGATGGCGGTGGCGGATTCAATCCGCAGGCTATCCCTCACGCAAAAATCGGTGGGGTTTGCAAGCCCGTTTATCCGCATAACTATGTAAAGACCAACACGCTCTTCGAAGTCGTCAAGCAAAACCTACCAGGCGCGCGCACGGCCTGGGCGGACAAGCACGCGTGGGGCTATGACTGGCTGAACGGCCCATCTGGACGCGGCGTCGACGATCTCATGCGAACCGAGATCAACTCGATCGACCCCGCGACCGGCACCGACTACACAGACGTCTACAACCATACTCAAAAGTTCGATGACTTCCACGTCGCGGCAATCATCAATCAGATCGACGGCAAGACATCGAAGGGCGATGCAGCGGCCGGTATGCCGACCGTGCTCGGCACCAACTTCCAAACGCTAAGCGTCGCACAGAAGGCGCCAGTGGCCAAGGGCGGTGGCTATCTGGACGCGAGCTTCACGCCCGGCCCGCAAGTCGCAGCGGCCATCGCGTACATCGACGCATCCCTTGGACGAATGGTGGCTGAATTGAAGCAGCGCGGCCTCTATCAGTCCACCGCGATCATCGTCACATCAAAGCACGGCCAGTCGCCCACGGACAACTCGAAGCTGGTGAAAAACGGCGACACGCTGTCCAAGCTGCTTGAATCAAGCAACTATTTCGATCCAGGCGGCAACATTGGACAAGCGAATACAAAAAGCGGCAGCCTCAATGACGGGACAGGACTCACAGGTACCGGCTTCATACAGACCGACGACGTCGGGCTCGTGTGGCTGCGCGATCAGAGTCAGCTCTCCGCCGCCGTCAAGACGCTCAAGGACAACCTGAGTTGCAACGCGCCTGGGATCTGCGCGGACGGCCCGCAGGCTTACATTCTGTACGGCCGTCCGCTGGCCGCGCGCTTTGGCGATCCGGCGCGGGGCCGAACACCGGACATCATCGTTCAGCCGAACCCCGGCGTCATTTACACGACTAGCACCAAGAAGGACGAGGAGCACGGAGGCAACGCGCCGGATGACAGCCACCTGGGCCTTGTCGTCTATGTGCCCGGTGCTTCAGGTGCAGGTCGGGAGGTCGGTGAGCGCGTGCAGACAACGCAGGTCGCGCCAACGATACTGCGTGTGCTCGGGCTCGATCCGAAGCTGCTCAACGCAGTGGTGTTGGAGGGCACGCAGCCGTTGCCGGGTCTCGACGCACGAAGGTTCTAGACGGTTCAGGCTGCGGACGCTGTCGCGCTTCGAAGGACTGTTCTTCGACACAGGTTTTGACCTTTACGGTTGACGCCACGCCTATAAACCGGGCCCGGGGGTTTGCCCGGCCCGTTGTAGTGCTTTCCTGTCGGTTCCGGATGAGTTCTCTCCGCGAAGAAATACGCAAGACGCGATCTCAAACCACGCATCAACAGTTTGAGACCGCACTCCCTCCCGCATCAAGCCAACTATTGACCAGAAGCCTTCGATTGAAAAATTAAGTTAGCGCCTGCTTTATTGTTCTTGTCAGATAGCTACCAGCGCACGCCGCCCTGACAGATAAGTAACGCACACTAACGAACAAGATCCGATGCCCACTGCGTTCGCCCATACCGTCAAAGAGAGCTTTACGACGCTCACGCCGACGGCCAAGCGCATTGCCAGCTATATGCTGGCGAATCTCGACCGGCTCGGTCTCGAAACGGCCGATCAGATCGCACAGCAAACAGGAACGAGCGGCATTTCCGTTGGACGCTTTCTGCGCAGCGTCGGCTATCGCAATCTTGATGATCTGAAGCGCGAGTTGCGCGGTGCGCAAACACGTCCCTGGTTCATTACTGACCGCCTGGATGCATATCGCAGCGAGCGCCATCGAGAAGACACGCACGGCATGAGTCCGCAAGGCGACGCACTCGCCGGGTCGATGGAGCTGGAAGTCGACGCCGTACGCTATGTCTATCAGCTTGCACGGAGCGAAGCGTTTGGGCGGGTCGCAGAGCGTATTGCCACTGCGGACGCCGTTTATATCGTCGGCATTCAATCGACCCGCGGCATATCGAATGCGTTCTTCAGCTACCTCGAATATCTGCGGCCACGTGTGTTCTATTCCGACGGTATGTCGGGCTCGTATGTGGATTCACTGAACTCCGAGTTTGCTTCGCCCTACCTGATCGTGACGGACACGCGCGCCTATTCACGAATTGCACGCCGTTATTGCGAAGCCGCAACGCAGCGCGCCATCGCCTTCGCGCTCGTCACCGATCTCTATTGCCCCTGGGCGCGCGACTTCAATTGCGATTTGTTGCAAGTAAAGACGGACGTCGGCCAGTTCTGGGACTCGCTTGCACCGCTCACGTGTCTCTTCAATCTCCTGCTCAGTTCGATCGTCGAATGCCTCGGCCCGGCCATCGACGAGCGCGTTGCGCGCAACCGCGAACTGCAGCGCGAACTCGATCAGTTCGAATTCTGACCGCCATGACAGACATGCCTCGCCTGATACATATCACCCACGACACGCATCGCGTCGATATCGACCTCGTCTATGCGACGCCCCGCAACTTCACGGGCAAGCCGATCTACCGCGAAGCGCATTGCCTGCTGCTCGAACCCGCCGAAGCTGCGTTGCGCAAAGCCGTCGAGCTAGCCGACAGCGCAGGTATGACGCTGCGTATCTTCGACGCCTACCGGCCGCCGCAAGCGCAACAGGTGCTGTGGGACTTTCTGCCCGATCCGACCTACATAGCCGAACTGGGCCGCGGCTCGAACCATAGCCGGGGCACGGCCGTCGACCTCACGCTGATAGACGGCGACGGTCAACCACTAGACATGGGCACCGGTTTCGACGAGATGGTGAAGGCTTCCGAGCATTTCCACCAGGGCCTGCCGCAATCCGTGCAGCGTAATCGCCTGCTGCTGCTCGGCATCATGCACGCGGCCGGCTTTGCGCATATCGCAAGCGAATGGTGGCATTACGAATTGCCTGGGTCGCGCGCGCTGCCCGTGATAGACAACAGCGAAAGCGGCCCGTTGAAGTTGATGTGACTTGATAGGTTTCAGGCTGTCCGTTTGCAGGTTCTCTTCCTTTACATGCGGAGCAAGTATGAATCTGGTTTTGCGCAATGCGCTGGCAGCAGTCGCGGTGGCATCCGCGCTGACATTTTCCATTTCGATGACAGGCAGCGCGCTCGCGGCGACGCCGAAAGACATGCTTGTCATCGCCACGACGCTCGACGAATTCTCGACGCTCGATCCCGGCGAAGTCTACGAACTGGTGCCGGAAGAATATGTCGCGAACACCTACGACCGCCTCGTACGCGTCGACCTGAAAGACCCGTCGAAATTCAACGGGGACGCCGCGCAATCCTGGACCGTGAGCCCCGACGGTCTCACATTCACCTTCAAGATCCGCCCCGGTCTCAAGTTCCACTCCGGCAACCCTCTGACAGCCGATGACGTCGCATGGTCGATTCAGCGCTGCGTGCTTCTCGACAAGGGGGCTGCGGCCGTGCTGCAAGGAATCGGGCTCACCAAGCAGAACGCGCTCGACAAAGTCAAAAAGATCGACGATTCAACGGTCAGCATCACAACCGATCAGAAATACGCGCCGACCTTCGTACTGAATGTTCTGGGCGCGTGGCCCGCTTCCGTGCTGGATAAAAAACTGCTGATCTCTCATCAGAAAGGCAATGACTTCGGCAACGAATGGCTGCGCACGAGCGAGGCGGGGTCGGGCGCCTACAAGCTGGTGAAATGGACCGCCAACGACAGCATCATTCTGCAGAAATACGACGATTACCGCGTGCCGCTTGCCATGAAGCGCATCGTGCTCCGCCACGTTCCCGAAGCATCGAGCCAGCGCCTGCTACTCGAAAACGGCGATGCGGACGTGGCGCGCAATCTGAGCCCCGACGACCTCGCTGCATTGACGAAGTCGAACAAAGCTCACGTGACGGCCGTGCCGCAAGCCACATTGCTGTATCTCGGCTTGAACGTGAAGAACCCGAATCTCGCGAAGCCCGAAGTGCAGGAAGCAATGAAGTGGCTGATCGATTACAACGGCATTCAGACGAACGTGGTGAAGACGACCTATAAGGTTCATCAAACGTTTCTGCCAGAAGGCTTTCTCGGCGCGCTCAACAGCAACCCCTATCACCAGGACGTCGCAAAAGCAAAGGCGCTGCTCGCCAAAGCGGGCTTGCCGAACGGCTTCAACGTGACGATGGACGTGCGTAGCGCCTATCCGTACAACGAGATCGCGCAGGCGGTGCAAGCCAATCTGGCTCAAGCCGGAATCAAGGTCGACATTATCCCGGGCGATAACAAGCAGACGCTCGCCAAGTATCGCGCGCGCCAGCACGACATTTACATCGGCGAATGGTCTGCCGACTACATCGATCCGCACAGCAATGCGCAGGGCTTCGCGTGGAACCCGGACAACTCCGACAAGTCCTCGTACAAGATGCTCGCATGGCGGAATTCGTGGGACATTCCCGATCTGACTAAAGAGACGAACGCTGCGCTTGCCGAATCGTCCACTGCAAAACGCGCACAGCTTTATCAGGCGATGCAAAAGGACATGCTCGCGCGCTCGCCGTTCGTCATTATGTTCCAGCAGGTATCGCAGGTAGCGATGCGGCCAGGCGTGTCGGGACTTGAAGTCGGGCCGATCAACGACCTGGTTTCGTACCTGCATGTGAAGAAGCAATAATCGCCCGGCGGCGTCTGAACCATGTCGACAACGTTGACTCCTATCGACCGCATTCGTGCCGCGGCCGCGCACCGCGCGAGCGTGCGCTGGGCGCTGCGGCTGCTGCGCTGGGCGCTGACGCTCGCCATAACCTTCACGGGCCTGCTTGCCGTAACGTTCGTGATTGGCCGCAAGGTGCCCATCGACCCGGTGCTCGCGATACTCGGCGATCGTGCGTCGGCCGCCGCCTATGCGGCAGCGCGCATCCAGCTGGGTCTGGACAAGCCTCTCGTCGAGCAATTTCTGATCTACGTGAATGCGGTATTGCACGGCAACCTGGGCATGTCGTTGCTGACAGCCAGTCCGGTACTCGACGACATCCGGCGCGTGTTTCCCGCCACGCTCGAACTGGCCACCCTCGCGACCATCGCCGGCGTGCTGGTCGGCGTGCCGCTCGGGGTGGTGGCGGCGACGCGCCATAACCGCTGGATCGATCACGTTGCGCGCTTCGTGGGCCTCATCGGCAGTTCCGTGCCTGTGTTCTGGCTCGGGCTGATGGGGCTGCTGCTGTTCTATGCGAAGCTGCATTGGGTGTCGGGCCCTGGGAGATTGGACCCGGTGTTCGACGGCATGGTGGAACCGCGCACAGGCAGCCTGCTCGTCGATTCGCTGATGGCCGGCGAATGGGACGTGTTCTTCAATGCGCTCTCGCACGTCGCGTTGCCTGCGGCGATACTGGGCTATTACTCCGTCGCGTATCTGAGCCGAATGACGCGCTCGTTCATGCTCGATCAATTGAACCAGGAGTACATCACGACGGCGCGCGCGAAGGGAGTGCCCGAGCGGCGCGTCGTGTGGGTGCACGCCTTCGGCAACATCGCAGTGCCGCTGCTCACGGTGATCGCGCTTTCGTATAGCTTCCTGCTGGAGGGCTCGGTGTTGACCGAGATCGTATTCGCATGGCCGGGCATCGGCTCGTATCTGACGGGTGCGTTGCTCAATGCCGACATGAACGCCGTGCTTGGCAGCACGCTCGTGATAGGCGCCACTTTCATCGCGTTGAATCTGCTCACCGACGCGCTCTATCGCGTGTTCGATCCACGCGCCCGCTGATGCAACGGAGACTATCGACGTGCGTCATCCTCTTGAACATTCGACGCAGGACTGGCCGATGAATGCCGCGCGTCCTACCTGGAAGCAATGGCTGCTCACCGATACGCCCGCGTCGCGCAAACAGGCAGCGTTGGGCCTCGCCTATCGACGCTGGCGGCGTTTCGCGGGCAATCCGCTATCGGTATTCGGCTTTGCGATCCTGATGGTGCTCGTCATCGTCGCGGTAATCGGACCGTGGATCGCGCCGCATGATCCTTTGCGCCAGGTGCTGTCGGACCGGCTGCTGCCGCCGGGCTCGGCATCGCATTGGCTCGGCACCGACCAGCTTGGGCGCGATATTCTCTCGCGCATCATCTACGGCTCGCGCCTCACTTTGTCGATCGCCATACTCGTGGTCGTCGTGGTGGTGCCAATCGGCCTCATGATAGGCACGACAGCGGGCTTCTTCGGCGGTTGGGTCGATAACGTGCTGATGCGCGTCACGGACATCGCGCTGGCGTTTCCGAAAATCGTGCTCGCGCTCGCCTTCGCCGCAGCGCTGGGACCCGGTGTGATCAATGCCGTGATCGCAATCTCCATCACGGCATGGCCCGCATATGCACGTCTCGCTCGCGCCGAAACCTTGAGGCTCGTGCAGGCCGATTTCATCCAGGTTGCGCGTCTGCAAGGCGCGTCGAATCTGCGCATCCTGCTGCGCTATGTGATGCCGCTATGCATGTCGTCCGTGATCGTGCGAGCGACGCTCGACATGGCGGGCATCATTCTGACCGTCGCGGGTCTGGGCTTTCTTGGGCTTGGTGCGCAACCGCCGAGTCCCGAATGGGGCTTCATGGTCGCTTCGGGGCGCAACGTGCTGCTCGATTCATGGTGGGTCGCCACGTTGCCGGGCTTCGCGATTCTGCTCGTGAGCCTCGCGTTCAACCTGCTCGGTGACGGATTGCGCGACGTGTTCGATCCGCGTCATGGAGACTGACATGCACACGAGCGAAGCGGCCCATCCGCTGTGTGAAATCGACGACCTGCGCATCGCGTTTCGCGCGCATGACGGCACGCTGAATGAGGCGGTACGCGGTCTGTCGCTCACGTTGAAAAAGGGCGAGCGGCTCGGCATCGTCGGCGAATCGGGCTCGGGCAAATCGCTCACGGGCCGCGCCCTGCTCGGCTTGTTGCCGCCCGCCGCGCATTGCACGGCCAAAGGGCTACGCTTCGACGGCCAGGACATGCTGGCGATGCCGGCCCATAGACGCCGTCGCTTTTGCGGCTCGCAAATGGGGATGATCCTGCAAGACCCGAAGTATTCGCTCAACCCGGTCATGACCGTCGAGCAGCAGATGCGCGAAGCATTCGCGCTGCATGAGCCAAAGCTTGGCCGTCGTGCAATGCGGGAAAAGGTCGTTGCGGCACTCGAGTCCGTGCATATTCGCAACCCTGAACGCGTTGCCCGCTCGTATCCGCATGAGTTGTCGGGCGGCATGGGACAACGTGTGATGATCGCGATGATGGTCTCGACAGGCCCCCGCCTCCTGATCGCGGATGAACCGACGAGCGCGCTGGACGTGCTGGTCTCCATGCAGGTACTGGCCGTGCTCGATGAACTGATCGAAAAGCATCAGACAGGCCTCATTTTCATCAGTCACGACTTGCCGCTCGTCATGTCGTTCTGCGACCGCGTTGTGGTGATGTACGCCGGTCGCGTGATCGAAACCTGCGCGGCGCGCGATCTGGTCAACGCCCAACATCCCTACACGCGCGGGCTGCTTGCCGCGAATCCGCCGCTTGTGGATCCGCCCGTCGAATTGCCCGTGCTCTCGCGCGACTCCGCGTGGCTCAACGACTCAGGCGAACAGCAAGGAGCGCCGTTATGATTCGCGTCGATGCACTGACCGTGCGCTTCAGGACGGCCGCGGGACTCGTCGATGCGGTTCGCGGCGCAAGCTTTCATGTCGCGGCAGGCGAGGTATTCGGTCTGGTAGGCGAATCGGGCTCCGGCAAGTCGACCATTCTTCGTGCGCTGAGCGGACTCGCACCTGTTGCAGAGGGGTCCTTGCATATCGCCGGTTCGGACCGCGACATGCGCAGGCGCGATGTGCAGATGGTGTTTCAGGACCCATATGGCTCTCTGCATCCCCGCTTCACCGTCGACGAGACGCTGCGCGAGCCGCTGCGCATCAACGGCATTGGCGACCATGAAGCGCGGATCGTCAATGCGCTGCGTGAAGTGGGTTTGAATCCGTCATTTCGCTTCCGCTACCCGCATCAACTGTCGGGCGGGCAACGACAGCGGGTGGCGATAGCGCGAGCGTTGATCGTCGAGCCGCGCATCTTGCTGCTGGATGAACCGACGTCCGCGCTCGACGTCTCAGTGCAAGCCGAAATTCTTAACCTCTTGAAGCGCCTGCATCGCGAGCGGAATCTGACGATGATCCTCGTCAGTCACAATCTCGCCGTGGTCGGTTTTCTGTGCTCGCGCGTGGCGATCATGCGCAACGGAGAGATCGTTGAAGAGCTCCCTATAGAAAGGATTCGAGCGCAAAAGGTAGAGAGCGAGTACTCGCGCAGCCTGTTGCTCGCGACAGGCGGATATCAGCGCAAGGTCGCGGAAGCATACGGCGTGGACGCGTCGTTATGAAGTAAAAATGCCGGCAATAATCAGCGGATTTCGGCGTGGCCCAAATAGTTTAAGTGGCCGGACCCAGCCATAGGCGAGCGGCAGAAATCGCGCGCATTCAGCCCTTAGGCGATCCGCTGCATATAACTAGGCAGATCCGGATCGGGCAGCACGGCGAGCACCTTCAATCGCTGACGTGTACGCGTTTCGCCATGTCGAAGGTGCACAGCAAGCGCCGTTGATGCCGCGGCGAACTCCCCGCGCAACAGCAGTTCGATGACGGTCCGATGCTCCGTCAGCGTGCTCATTTCAGGATGCAGCCGGAACGCATCGTAGAAAGCGTGATTCACGATCAGCGGCATATGCGCGTGGCTGATGGTCGCGAGCAGCTTGCGGTTCGGCGCACCGCTCAAGAACGTATCGTGAAGCGTGACTTCCAGGTGGTACAGCGCGGTTGCATCGACGGAATCGGGGTGTTCTATCGCACGTTCCACGTCCCGCAATGCAGCTTCGAGCTGGCCGCGCGACAGCGACGGCGCGCTCGCCAGCAACGCCGCCGGCTCGAGCAATGTGCGCAACTCGTAATCCTGCCGCACGGCGCGAGCGGTGAGCGGTCCGCACAGCCAATGCGAGTACGCGGACTTCTCGACCAGCCCACGGTCACGGAGCCGGTTGAGCGCTTCACGCACCGTTCCGCGACTCACGCCGAAGACTTCGGCCGCATTGCTTTCGTCGATACGAAAATGCCCGAACACGATGCCAAGCGAGATGGCGGCCTCTAGCGAGTCGTAAATGCGCTCGCTATTCGAAGGAATATCGAGCGGTTCGGGAGGACGGTCGAAGCCCAGCGTGTCTTCGGAGATCGGCGCGCGCAGCGGCTCGGGCGCGCTGCCATCCGCATTGGCCACGAGATAGCCCCGTCCTTCGAACGTGAGCAGCAGGCCGCCGGCGTGCAGCATCTCGAACGCCTTTCTTACCGGCACGCGGCTCGTGCCAAAGATTCGCGCGACCGGTCCTTCCAGCAGCACGAGTCCCGGCGCGATATTGCCGAGCGCAATAGCTGACTTTAGCCGATCGTGAATCACGCGGTAACGCAACCGGTTGTCGGGTTCGGGCGATACCTCCACGGAATCGGTCGAACGGACCGGCTCCACGGTCAGCGGCGCCGCCGGCCGATGCGTGGCTGTATCTGAGCGAGAAGATCGGGAAGCGCCTGCGCGTCTTGTCATCGTCAAACGAACTTCGCCGTCAGGACCGCATGAACTCGGTCCAGCGGCGCACCAGGTAATTGTGCTCATCCATCACCGAATCCCATACGGCGACCCGGCTCATACGCGCGACGTAGCTGCCCCCGTCCCGCATCTGACCCGCGGGCACGAGATGTTTGCTTATGGGACCGGGTAGATCGGCCGACGCGCGCGCACCATCGTACCAGTATGCCCATTCGTTGGCTTCCATGTGTGCTCGCGATCGCTCCGGATTCGAAATGTAGAAGCCTTGCCGAGCGACCGTCGCGCCGGCCCAGCCCTCTTGCCACCAGTTCAGATACTCGTATGCGGCGTCCAGCACGCGGCCATGCGCGAGACGCGATATGCCGATGCCCCCGAACCACGCCCGATACCCCTCACGTGGGCGCGCCAGCCTGAACTTGAGGCCCGCGCGCTCCAGTTCGACAGTCGCGGGCGACCAGATGCTCTGAATCGCCACCTTGTTCGCGATCATCAGTTGCGCGGCTTCGGCGAAGCTCGACCAGAATCCTGCGAAATGCCCGCGCCGCTTGAAGTCGATCAGAATCGCGATCAGCCCGTCGATTTCCTCGATGCTCAGATTGCCGATGTCGGCAAAGTGCATGAGCCCGCTGGCTTCGACGGCGAGCGCCGCATCGATGGCGCCGATGGCTGCATCCGCCTGCAACGCGACGCGGCCCGCGAGTTCGGGCGCGAGCAGCCAGGCCCAACTCTCTTCGCCTCCGGTGAGCGAAGCAGGCATGGCATCTTCCAGATAGACGAAGCTGTCCGCGTTGTGCGTGAGCGGCAGCATGCTGATGCGCTCGCTCGGCTTGCGGGCGAGGGAGCCGTCCGGCTGAACGTAGAGCCGGTCGGCAGGCGTGCAGCCCGCCCCACTGAGCTTGCCCGTCGCGTGGCTCGCGGGTGCGCGGCCGATGCGTCCCGTGCGCGGCAACACGTTGACTTCGTCCCAGCGGCGAATGCGCGCGAGTTCTATGGGTTGCAGCGCATGAGTCGGCCACAGGCAATCGAGACTGTGGAACCACTGGTCATAGAGCTCGTAGCGGTCTGGGTGCATCGCGCCGTCGCGCTGCACGGCGCCCCCATCCTGAACGATGAAGCGCAGCCGGATGCCCAGATCCTGCTCGGCTCGTTTGCGGATGTGCTCCTGAAGCGTAACGGTCGTGCCGAGCACGCGCAGCTCGACCCTGGATGGGTGCACGGCAGGTGCGGGCAAGCTCGAACGGGCGGAGTTCAATCTATTAGGGCTTCGGCTGTTTGAAGATGCCGGCACAGGCGCCGGTAGGATGCGGCAATCGCGTCTCGCGTGAGTCCTTGCGCAATGATGACAAGGCGCGAACGAGGCGCTTCATGCTTGCCGGCACCTGGCCACGCATCGAGATGCAAAACAGGATGCACGAGATGATGCACTGCATGCACCACCACCGGTTGGGTCGCGCCGGCAAGCGCGAGAATGCCTTTAACCCGCAAAATGTTATCACCGTGGCGGTTAAGCAGCAGCGTCAGCCACAGCGTGAAGACGGGCCAGTCTAAAGGCTCGTCGAACTCGATGCAAAACGCTTCCAGCGACGCAAGTCCTTGACGGTGCGCGGGGGTCGCGTTGAGACGCGAAAGGGGACTGCCTCCCTGGCGGGGCTCCTGTGCGGTCATGCCCGTGCGCCGGACAAAATCCGCGAAGTCGTGCGCGGTCCCCGCCGGGTCCAGTATGACCGACGCATCGTCCGCGCATGTGCGGCGTGTGATGCTCGCGGCCGGGTTCAGTTGTGCGAGCGTTGGTTCGAGCACATCGAGCGCGGCATCGCCGGCAAGGTCCGCCTTGCTGACGACGATACGATCTGCAGCCGTCACCTGCGCGAGCCATTCCGGATGCCGCGCGCGTTGCTGATCTGCGTTGACGGCATCGACGACCGTAACGATCGCACCGATCGAATAATGGCTCGATACCACGCGATCGCCGAGCAGCGTTGCAACGATCGGCGCGGGCGTCGCAAGACCGGTTGTCTCCAGCACGACGCGCGAGAACGGCGGCACCTCGCCGCGAGCGCGCCGCGAGAACAGCGTGGCGAGTGCTTCCTTCAGTTCGCCGCGTATCGCGCAACAGACACAACCGTTCTCGAGCAGCACGGTCTGCGCATCTACCTCGCCAATCAGCAGGTGGTCGAGCCCGACCTCGCCGAACTCGTTGACGAGCACGGCCGTATCGCGCGCGGCTTCGCCCTTGAGGACGTCGGCGAGCAAGGTGGACTTGCCGCTGCCGAGAAAGCCCGTGACGATAGTCACCGGAATCACGTCATAGGCGAGGCTCATGGCTGCGCCTCGTCTTCGGCGAACATCGTGAGCGGGTCAAGCGGACGGCCGAGCATGGTCTCGGCGGCTTTCCATATCTGCATGAAATCGTCGACGATGATCTGCGCGCCCGTCGGCGAAGACAGCACGAAGGACTGCCCGTGAAAATCCGCGAGCTTAAGCCGAAAGCTCTCGAGCACACGGTTCGCATGCGCCACCTGCACATACCGCTGCCGCCGCGCGCTCGCGCTCTCGCCCGCTGCCACGGTGTTGGACCAGTGACGCCCGCCGCCGAGCAATCCGCACATGCCGCACATTACACACTCCTCGCCCGTTAAGGCATGACGTCGCCGGAATTCGGGCCGAGCGTCTGTCCGACGAACAGGTTGCCGCCCGGGTCGGAGGCGAGCAGCACGGCCGTCGGTGCGACCTCTTCTGCTCGGCCGAAGCGCCGCAACGGCAATTCCTTCGACTTCGTTTCCTTCCATGATGCGCTGATTCCATCCACGAGGGGCGTCTCGATTGGACCCGGCGCGATGGCGTTCACGAGCACGTTGTCGGGAGCGGCTTCGAGCGCGAGGGACTTGGTGAAGCCGATCACGCCGGCTTTCGCCGCGGCATAGTGCGTGAGTTCGGCTCCGCCCTTGATGCCGAGTTGCGACGCCACGTTGATGATGCGGCCCCAGCGTTGCGCGATCATTGACGGCAGCGCGCGCCGCGAGCAAAGGAAGACGCTTCGCAGATCGACGCGCAGCATGTCGTCCCACATCTGGGTGGTGAGGTCGGTACAGCGCGCCTGCGTCAGCATGCCCGCGTTGTTGACGAGAATATCGATACTGCCGTAAGCCGCGATGCAGCGATCGACGATGCCGTGCGCGCCCGTCTCGTCGCCCACATCGGCGACGACGGTTTGAACCTCCACGCCGCTCGCGCGGCAGGTATCGGCATGAGCGGCGAGCCGCGCCTCGTTGAGGTCCGCGAGCACGAGGCGCGCGCCGGCCTGTGCGTAAGCGAGCGCGATGGCGGCGCCGATGCCGCTCGCCGCACCCGTCACGACCGCGCGGCGGCCGTCGAGTGAGAACATTGATGCCATGTTGATGAGCGTCCTGTGTATGTCCTGAACGAAGGCTCAGCCGGGCCACCGCACGGTGAGACCGCCGTCCGCGATGATTGACTGCCCGGTAATGTACGAGGCGTCGTCGCTTGTCAGATAGCGGATCAGTGAAGCAATCTCTTGCGGTCTGCCGACACGTCCAAGCGGGATACCTTTGGCCGCCTCGCGCAGGCCGTCCGGTCCGAGTGAATTGACCGCGTCGAGCGATTGCGGCGTTTCGATGAGACCGGGGATTACGGCGTTGCAGCGGATGTTGCGCGGCGCGAGTTCCATTGCGACGGCGCGGCACAATCCGGGCACGCCCGCTTTGGCCGCCGAGTAATGCGTATGGTTCTCCCATCCATACACTCCGCCGGCAATCGACGACACCGCGACCATTGCGCCACCGTCCTGCATGTGGCGCGCCGCCGCGCGAAACGTGCGCATGACGCCGGACAGATCGACATCGAGCATTTGATGCCACTGCTCGTCGCTCATTTCCGTCAGCGGCGATGCGCGCAGCAGGCCCGCGTTGGCTACCGCGTGATCGATACGGCCAAAGCGTTCCACTGCCGCGGACACGAAGGCCTCGACCTGGTCCGCCGAGGTGACATCGACTGCCTGCATCAGACATTGGCCGCCCGCTTGCTCGACGGCCCGGACGGTCGGCTGCGGGTCGTGTGGATCGCCAGGGAAATACCCGCCCACGACGGCGACTCCGGCTTGGGCATACGCTACCGCGAGCGCCTGCCCGATGCCGCTCGCCGCGCCCGTTATCAACGCTACTTTCACAGAGCTTCTCCGGTCGGATTACCTGGTTTCGGCGGGGTTGACGTGCCGCGCGAAAAGAATGAGGACGCCGGACAGGAAGCACGGCACCGCGCCGAACCACAGCGCCGCGTGCAGCCAGTCGCCGCCGTGATTGAGCATCCAGGTGACGCCCACGCCGGCGAGAATGGCGCCGATCGGACCCATCGCGTGAACGATCGAGCTACCTGTGCCGCGGATGGACGTGGGATAGCTTTCGCCGATAAAGAACAACGCTGCCGAGTACGGTCCGATCAGGAAGAACAGGCCGAGGCTATAGAGCGCCACCACGACGCCGGCGCTGCTCGGACCGAACAACATGCCGGCAAAAGAAAGACCGCCAAGCATCCAGCCGATCGCGAGCGTATTGCGCCGGCCGATCTTGTCGCCGATGAAACCGTGGCTCAGATAACCGCAATAGCCAATGACATTCGACAACACGAGAATCAACAGCGAGTTCTCGAACGAAACGTTATGCACACGCGTCAGCACCGTCGTGCCGAGCACGCTGAACACCTGAATAGCCGACCAGTTGAGCAGGATGCCGCCGCCGAGAACGAGCGTCGCGCGCAGCGCATTGCCACGAAACGCTTCGGCGAGACCGGCGCGGCTATGCTCTTCGTAATCGACCGAATGCGCGCTCGCGAGCGTGCGAGCTTCGCCGTCCTGTCCTGTTTCGCGCAGCTGTTTGATGCGCTTATGCAGCAGAAACTGCGGACTTTCTTTGAGGCGCCGCGTCATGAAAAAGATGACGATGGCGGGAAACGTCGCGAACACGAAGCAACCCTGCCAGCCGATGCGCGGCAACAGAAGCGCGGTGAGCCCGGACGCGATTAGCGCACCGATCGGCCAACCGCCTTGCACGAGGCTGTAGATGAAGCCCTTGTTGCGGTTGAGTTTCGGGTCGTTGGCGGCCGCGTAGAGCTCGTTGAGATACGTGGCGTTGACCGTCTCTTCGGCGTAACCGAGGCCCGACAGTGAGCGGATCAACACGAGCGGTACTTGTCCCATCGCCCCGCCGACCACCGTGAGCCCCGAGCACAGCGCTGCGCCCGCAACCGTCCACAGCAGGCCGGCTTTACGGCCGAGCCTGTCGAGTAACGGCCCGATCGCGAACGCGATCACCGCCGTGCCGATGGCGACCAGCGTGGCGATCTCCGCCTGCGCCGCGGCGTCCCAGCCGTAGTGCTTGCCGATCTCCGGCAGCAGCGTGCCGAACAGAATGAAGTCATAAACGGCAAACACCCACGCGAAGAACGCGACGACGGTCGCCCGCTTCACGTCGGACGGCAGGATCTGCTCCAGCTTGAAACCGGAAGCATACAAAGGATTTTCTTTCATCGTGGCGCTCCTTTGGAGCTCGGGAGTGGACATGGTCGGGACTCGCCTTGGTCGGACTTGCGGTTGTAATCAGGACTGACGAGGCTGACGCCGCAGGAAATCGTCGGCAATTTCGTCACAGGTGCAAAAGCGCACGCCCTCGTGCTTGCGGAAATGGGAAATCAGGCGTTCCAGCATGAGCAGCACTTGCGCGCGGCCGGAGACGTCCGGGTGAATCGTGATGGGAAACACGGCGTAGTCATGTTCGCGATACACCCAGTCGAACTGGTCGCGCCACATCTCTTCGATGTCGCGCGGATTGACGAAGCCGTGGCTGTTCGGCGCCTTCTTGATGAACATCATTGGCGGCAGGTCGTCGAGGTACCAGTTCGCCGGGACTTCGACGAGATCGGTTTCGTGCCCGCGCTGTAGCGGCTTCATCCATGTATCGGGATGCTTGCTGTAGTCGATCTTCGTCCACGAGTCGCCCACGCGCACGTAATACGGGTGGTAGTCGTTGTGCATCAGACTGTGGTCGTACTTGATGCCCTTCTTCACGAGCAGCTCGTTGGTCACGTTGCTGAATTCCCACCACGGCGCGACATAGCCGGTCGGCCGCTTGCCGCTTAGTTTCGTCACCAGATCGATGCTGCGATCGAGCACCGCTTCTTCCTGCTCGGGCGTCATCGCGATTGGGTTTTCGTGGCTGTAGCCGTGAATGCCGATCTCGTGTCCGGCATCGGCCACCGCCTTCATCTGCTCGGGGAAGGTTTCAATCGAATGCCCGGGAATGAACCAGGTCGTCTTGATCTTCTCGCGCTCGAATAGCTTGAGCAGGCGCATCGAACCGACTTCACCCGCGAACAGGCCGCGCGAGATGTCGTCGGGTGAATCTTCGCCACCGTATGAGCCGAGCCAGCCCGCAACCGCATCCACGTCGATGCCGAATGCGATCAGAATTTCCTTAGCCATCTTCAGTTCTCCTTTGAGCAAATCAATCCAGGGCGACCGTCTGTTCGACGGCCAGCGCGAGCGCGATGAGCGCATCGTCGTCGTTCTGGGCGCGCATCAGTTGCACGCTGGTAGGCAGTCCCGCCGGGTCAGCGCCAGTTGGCATCGCGAAGGCGGGCGTGTCGAGAAAACTGCCGGGCATGGTCATGGACAGCGTCGCGGCATTAACTTGTGCAAAGCGCTGCGGATCCGCTTCGAGCGGCGCGCATTCCGGTGCGACATGGGGCACGGTCGGCAAGAGCAGTGTGGCGTCGCCGATTTCGGCGCCGAACTGTCCGAGCAGGCGGCCGCGCTCCGCGAGCAGCTCGGCAAGGCGGGACGCTGGCACGCCGCGGCTTGTCTCGAGCCGCGTACGCACGCGCTGGTCAATGCGCGCCGCATCGCCGGAGTCGAGCACGCCGCGATAGGTCTCGAACGCTTCAAGAGAGCCGAACCAGCCCCGCGTCGCGATGAGTTCGCATGCCGCATCGAAAGCAGGCAGCCGCACTTGCTGGATACGCGCGCCGGTCTTCGACAGACGCGCCACGAAGCGCATGAAGTTGTCGCCGACGTCGTTCGTCACCGCGAAGCGCGATTCCCAGCCCAGCGGCACGACGAAGCGTTGCCCGCGCAAATCGGCGAGCGCGCGGGGCAGGTCGCGCCCGCGCACCACGGCGTCGAACGCCGCGCAATCGGCGACGCTGCGTGCGAGCGGTCCACAGGTATCGGCCGATTTCGAGAGTCCAATGATGCCTTGCTGCGGATAGCGCGCCCTGCTTGCGCGGTATCCGACCACGCCGTTTAGCGCGGCGGGTATGCGTATGGAGCCGGCCGTATCCGTGCCGACGGCGATCGGCACGACACCCGCCGCGACGGCAATCGCCGCACCCGACGACGAGCCGCCTGGAACGCGATGGCCGCCGCCTTCGACCGTCGCATCGAGAGCGGAATTGAACGGCGTACCGAAGTGCGGATTAAGCCCGAGCCCGGAATACGCGAATTCGCTGAGGTTCGTCTTGCCGATGCACACGAAACCTGCGCGCGCGCCTGCGGCGACCAACGGCGCATCCGCGGTGGCCGCCGGCCGGGCGCGGAACAGTGCCGAGCCCGCCGTGGTGACGCTGCCCGCGACGTCGAATAAATCTTTCCAGGCAATCGGCACGCCGTCGAGCGCGCTGGCCGGGCGCTTTTCGCGCCAACGGGCGGCGGCAGCGCGTGACTCCTCAAGCGCGCGAGTCTCAGTGACGTCAATGAAGGCAGCGTCGCAAGCGTGCGCTTGGGCAATCGCCTCACTCACGACGCCTTCGACGTGGATCGAGCCCTCGCAATAGGCACAAGCAAGGCCGACGGCGCCGTCGCGCCGAGCCAAAGATGGGACATTCAAATCAGTTCTCGCTTAAATTGTACTTCGTTGACAACATACGTTTACGGTGACGAGGTCAAAAAAAAACAGCAACACAGGGATTACCCTAGGTTGCTGTCAGTTCAGCCGTAAGAGAGGCCATCGGCAGGGGCCGAACTCAGAGAATTTTTTTAGAGCAACGATCTCCCGGTTTCAGGACGCGAGCGCCAACCAAGAAGATCATTGAGAGACCGGACATATGCGCTGCGTGCCCGCGAAAGCGAAACGGGCTAAATGAGCAAGTCGTAGCGGCCTGTTGCCAAACGGAATGCGCGGCTATTCGGGAAACGCTGGTCTTCCGCGAATCTGGTACCACTGCTCGACCGATCCATGCGATCAGGTGCGATGCACCCTGCTCAGTTCGGCGATCTCCGTTTGAAGCGCGCCGAGAAATAAAGTCACCCTGTTGGGGACATAGCGCCTGCTCGGCATCACGGCCCAAACCGACAAATCCTCCATCGTCGCATCCTGCAAATGAACCTGCACCAGCGAGTTATCGGCCAACTGCCGGAAAACGTCCCAATAGGTCAACTGTACGAGTCCGAGACCTTGCACGGCAGCTGTCCGCGCCGCTTCCACACTGGACGTGGTGACGTAGGCGTCTACGCGTTTGCGGATCAACCTTCCGTCGACTATGAGCGGCCATTGCCCTACCGCACTCAGTCGGACGCACGCGTGATTGTCCAGATCGGCAACCGTCGAAGGGTGTCCGTGCTTCTCCAGATAAGCTGGCGCAGCGCAAACGAGACGAGGATTCGAAGCGATCTTTTTCGCGACCAGTTCTGAGTCCTCCAATGGAGCAATCCTCAGCGCCAGATCGAGACCTTGGCCAACGATATCGACCTGACGATCGGAAAGATCCAGGTCGATGCGAAGATCTGGGTTGGTTGCAAGCAGACGCACGAGCATTGGCAACACGACAGACTGTCCGAATCCGCTCGGCGCTGTCAGACGAAGCACCCCTGCAGCCCTTCCTGACAACGGGCTGAACTCGGCCCGTGCGCCGGACTCGGCATCCGCCATTGCGGTCGCAAATGGAACAAAAGCTTCGCCCTCCGCGGTCAGCGTGAGCGATCGGGTCGTCCGATGAAAAAGCCGCACGCCAAGATCCTCTTCCAGCGCGGCGATGCGCCTCGAGACCTGCATCGGAACAACGTCGAGCTGGCGTGCCGCGGCGGAAAGACTGCCGGCCGACGCAATGGC
The DNA here is from genome assembly GCF_904848585.1 of Paraburkholderia kirstenboschensis. GTDB lineage: Bacteria > Pseudomonadota > Gammaproteobacteria > Burkholderiales > Burkholderiaceae > Paraburkholderia > Paraburkholderia kirstenboschensis. The sequence continues at coordinate 6,539 of NZ_CAJHCR010000015.1, read as the reverse complement.
GAGGAAGGTACGAACGTCTGGAAGAAACATGATTTATATCCGATAGCGTTATGGCGGCTTCACTTTGCGACCTCTGTTTCTCCGCCCTTGCGCCGCCTACGATGGAGTCACTCTCCTTACTTGACGAGCCGCGAGATGACCCATTCCACCCAGCAGATCCTTTCCCCGTACGACCTCCACCGTATCGAGTTGCGCAACCGTCTCGCAGTTGCCCCCATGACGCGCATCACCGCCACCGAAGACGGCTTCCCGACACAGACAATGTTCGACTACTACACGCGTTTCGCGAAGGGTGGTTTCGGCTTGGTGCTGACGGAAGGGATTTACACCGACCAGGCGTTCTCGCAAGGATATCGTTTCCAACCTGGCTTGGCCGATGACGGACAGGCGCTAGCCTGGACGGCATTCAATCGCGACATGCAGGCGAATGGAGCGAGGGTGTTCGCGCAGCTGATGCATGCAGGCGCGCTGAGCCAGGGCAATATCTATCGCACGCACACCGTGGCGCCGTCTGCCGTTCGGCCTAAAGGCGAACAAATGGCGTTCTATCACGGCAATGGACCGTACCCTGAGCCGAAGCAGATGACAGATGCCGAAATCGACGAGGCGATCCGCGGTTTTGGGCAGGCAGCGCATCGCGCGGTGCACGTCGCAGGCTTTAGCGGCGTGGAGATCCACGGCGCGAATGGCTATCTGCTCGACCAGTTCCTAGGTGCTCACACCAATCTCAGAACCGACCGTTGGGGTGGAAGTACCAAGGCGCGAGTGCAATTACTCGTCGATGTTGTGAATTCGGTCCGGCTCGGCATCGGCAACGCGGCGCCGGTTGGCATCCGCATCTCGCAGGGCAAGGTCAATGACTTCGCCTCCAAGTGGCCGGGCGGCGAGGCGGACGCCGAATTGATCTTCGGGACGCTCGCCGACGCAGGCGTGGACTTTATCCACGTGACCGAGCGCGAAGCGTGGCAGCCCGCGTTCGAAGGCACGGGAGACAGCCTCGTAGCGTTAGCGCGCCGTTTCGCGCCGAACGTGACGATCATCGCGAACGGCGGTTTGCACACGGCGCAGCGTATCTCCCAGGCCCTTGAGGCCGGCGCAGACATCGTGACGGTGGGCCGCGGCGCGCTCGCCAATCCCGATCTGCCGATGATTCTTGCGAAAGGGCGCGAACCTCGCGAGTTCGATAGTTCGATCCTGCAACCCATTGCCAGTATCAAGGACGACGAGCTCGCGATGCAGTTGGCTGGCTGAAGGCAGCAGTGAAAGCAATCCCTCCCCGGCGAGCGAGACCGACATACATGACAAGATCGTGCTCACTACCTTAATTACCCGGTTATGACCGAACTGCGCGCTTGAGGCCTGGACCGATTCTGTTTGCAAACCGCTGGCACGACCTGTCATCGCGGGGGTCCGGTTTTCTTTGCCCGGCGATCTCGACGTAGCTACCGATATGTCCATGACATCAAGGAGTTACGTCGTCTTGCCAGCACAGAATTCGTTTGCAAAGAATCAAGGCGCGGTTGTTGCTGAAGCATGCGACGCGCGAACCGGCGCACCCGAACCGACCGGCTCGCGGGTATGCTCCAAAATGCATCGCGGTAGCGAAGTAGCCCGTAGTTAATCAAAACGGTAGTACTCACACTCTTGGGAGGTCAGCATGCTTTCCTTCATCGGTACGGTGATCGTAGGGCTCGTCGTCGGATTGATTGCACGGGCGGTGAAACCCGGAGACGACAGGATGGGGCTCATCATGACCATCATTCTCGGTATTGCCGGCTCGCTGATTGCCGGCTATATCGGGCGTGCGCTCGGCTGGTATCAACCGGGCCAGCCGGCGGGCTGGATTGCGTCGGTGATTGGCGCGATCATTCTGCTGGTCATTTATGGCATGGTGCGCCGGCGGACCTGATCTCTCGCGCATGACGCGCCTACGTTGGCGAACCGCAAAGGGCCCGCTCGGGGTGTGAGCGGGCCGGGCAGATTAGTCGGTTCAACTGGCGAGCGAGATTGGATCTAGCGAGGCGGTTCGCTTACCGCCTCGCATTTGACGGCTCAGCGCGATAGATCGAAACCGAGTTGCGCGCGACCAAGCGGCGTCAAATCGCTTTCCTGCGCCCTTCCGATGAAGTCCGTCTCGAAGTGGTCGGCCGGAAAATCGGGGGGGCTTTCGCCGCGCAAGAAGCTAGGCAACTGACGCTTCAGATAGGCCTCGTTTTTCGCGCACCACGGCGCGGAGGCGATGTACATCACGTTGCTGTAGCCGCTGCCGCGGTGCGTGTCTTCAACCGAATGGACGACGTCGCTGTGCCAGAACACGGCGTCGCCCGGCTGCATGTGGGGGATCGGCGTCACCGCTTCGAGCAGCAAACCGTGCCACTCCGGCTTGATCGACAGCGCGCGAGCGGGTTGAGCGCCGCACAGTTCGTCGTCGGGAACGTCGTCCTGCAGTGCGCGCAGAATCACGTAGGCCATGACGTTGGCGATCGGAATCAATTGCAGCGTGCCGTCGCCGGGGCCTTGCGGCGTCAGCGCGGTCCAGCCCTGGAAAGTGCGAAACATCGAGCACACGGCCGGCGATGGAATTTCCTGAACATCCGGCCGGTACGCCGCGTCGAACGGATCGTATGCGCGCCAGTTGCCCACCAGCACATGCCGATACACCTTCTGAAAATTCGGATCGAGCCAACGCTCGACCGAGCCGCCATCCACGTGCGGCGACAGCCCCAGCGACTCGGAACCGGGCGGCCGACGACGAATGCGATCCGCGTACACAGGCACGCGCTCGGGATCGAAGTGCCGCCTGCCTTCGCTTTCCGACGTCCACAGGCGATTCAGGAACACTCGCGTGTTCGTCAGCTGTTCCGACTGACGAGCGGCCGTTTGCGGCTTCGACCAGTAAATGCCGTAAATCTGCGGCTTGCTCGACGACAGGTTGCCGAAATACCGGTCTTCCGCGCGATGCGCGAGCTTGGCGTCGAGGTCGTTGCGCTCAACGTATTCGGTGATGTCGTCGTTCCAGTCGCTCGCTTGCTGCCGGTCGAAAACGCCGCGCACGACGCATGCGCCGCGAGCTTTGATGCCGAGGATTGTGGTTTGATCCACGTCGCCAGAAACGACTGACGAATAGTCGAACACGGGAATCGCATCGCGTCCCTGCGCGCGGTCGCGCTGAATCGCGTCGACCTGCTGACGGATCGCGCCTTCCACTTCGTCGAAAACCTGCTTGTAGTTCGGCAGCGCGGCTCGCAGCGCGCGCTTGGTGGCGCGAACCGCCTCGGGAAGATTGTCGATGATGAGTGGCATGGTTTGTCTCCTTGAAGCGGTGTGTGTGGTGCTGTCTCATTTGAAGAGTAAGGACGTTCGGCCGTCGCGGAACATACTCAGCGGCCAGATACCGATACAATTCAGACATTCGCCGCGACTCCCCGCCGTGCGGCCAGGTAGCCCACCGTGAAACCTCAATACGAACGCGTCACCATTCCCGACGGCTGCTCGGTCCGCGTCTACCACCGGCAGCTCGCGCAGATACCGTTCGAGTGGCATCACCATCCCGAGTACGAACTCACGCTGACGATGAACAGCCGCGGCCGCCGCTTCATTGGCGATCACATCGCCGATTACAGCGGCGACGATCTCGTGCTCGTGCCGCCGGACATGCCGCATACGTGGGCGTCGACTGAGCCGATCGATGCCGACGCGCCTCAAGTGGCGATCGTCGTGTGGTTCAGCGGCGACTGGGCGCGCCGTATGGCGGACTGCTGCCCTGAGTTCGCGTCGCTGCGCACGCTGCTGCGGCGCGCTGCGCCGGGGCTGCGGTTCTCGAGCGAGGCCGCGACGCTGATGCGCGAGCGAATGGAAGCGTTGCTCGATCAGTCGCCGCGCGTGCGGCTTGGCGCCGTGCTGGATGCGCTGGCGCAACTCGCGGAGGCAGAATCGGAGCCGTTGGCGTCGCCGGCTGCACATAGAGATGGAACGAGAGGACACGGCGTACAGGGCGATAATGCTTTGCGGTCCGGCGGACCGGACCGATCCACCAACTCGGCCAATTCGGCCGAAGCCGGAAAGCGCCCACTCGCGCGCACGGCGCCCGCGACGCCGGGCGGCAGCGCATCAGAGGCAGAGCGTCTGAACCGCGTGCTCGATCTGCTCGACAGGCGTTTTCACGAGCCACTGCGCATCGCGGAACTGTGCGAGGTGGCCAACCTGTCGGAGCGCTCCTTGCACCGCTACTTCGTGCGGCATCTCGGCGAAAGCGTGGGACGCTATCTGAGCCGGTTGCGGATCGGCTACGCAACGCGGCAACTGACGGACACCACGTGGCCCATCGCGCTGATTGCCACGAAAGCCGGCTTTCCAAACCTGGCCAATTTCAATCGACAGTTTCTGTCCGCGCGCGGCATGACGCCGAGCGCATATCGACGCTTCTTCGAAACCCACGGCCACCCACCGAAAGATGCTGCGACGGCGCCGCACAATCTGCAAGCGCGTCCGCCGTCGCTCGAAAGATCGGGACGACGGCAACGAAGTGCGCCATCGGCTTGAACCGCCCGCGCGACGAACGGCTCGCGGCACACCTGCGCCCCGAAATAAAAACGCCCCAACGGTGTTACCCGTTGGGGCGTTTTTCTCTTAAAGCCTCAGCATCCGCCTTTGCCCGTAGCAAACCTCCCTACGGGCAGGCGAATTCAAACCCGATCAACGTTGCGCAATCGGCTTCGCTACACGTTGCGTGTCGCCGATAAACAGCTGACGCGGACGGCCAATCTTCTGTTCAGGATCGGCGATCATTTCGTTCCACTGCGCAATCCAGCCGACCGTACGAGCCATCGCGAAGATACACGTGAACATCGAGGTCGGGATGCCCAGCGCGCGCTGCACGATGCCCGAGTAGAAGTCGACGTTCGGGTACAGCTTGCGCGACACGAAGTATTCGTCTTCCAGCGCGATCTTTTCGAGTGCCATGGCCAGCTTGAACAGCGGGTCGTCGTGCAGGCCCAGCTCGTTCAGCACTTCGTGGCACGTTTCGCGCATCAGTTTCGCGCGCGGATCGTAGTTCTTGTACACGCGGTGGCCGAAGCCCATCAGCTTCACGCCCGAGTTCTTGTCCTTCACCTGCTTGATGAACTCAGGAATGTTGTCGACCGAGCCGATTTCTTCCAGCATGTTCAACGCGGCTTCGTTCGCGCCGCCGTGCGCCGGGCCCCACAGACAGGCGATACCGGCTGCGATACACGCGAACGGATTCGCGCCCGACGAACCGGCGAGACGCACGGTCGAGGTCGATGCATTCTGTTCGTGATCCGCGTGCAGGATCAGGATACGGTCAAGAGCGCGGACCAGCACGTCGTTGACCTTGTAGTCCTCGCACGGGTTCGAGAACATCATGTGCATGAAGTTCGCGCTGTACGACAGGTTGTTGCGCGGGTACGCAAACGGCTGGCCGATGCTGTACTTGTACGCCATGGCCACCAACGTCGGCAGCTTCGCGATCATGCGGATTGCCGAAACTTCACGGTGACGCGGATTGTTGATGTCCAGCGAGTCGTGATAGAACGCGGACAGCGCGCCGACTGCGGCGACCAGAATTGCCATCGGGTGCGCGTCGCGACGGAAACCGCGGAAGAAGAAGTGCATTTGCTCATGCACCATCGTGTGGTTCGTGACGGTCTTCACGAACTCGTCTTTCTGCTGCACGTTAGGCAATTCGCCCTTCAACAGCAGGTAGCACGTTTCCAGAAAGTCGGCGTTTTCCGCGAGATTGTCGATCGGGTAGCCGCGGTACAGCAGTTCGCCTTTATCGCCGTCGATGTAGGTGATCGCCGAATTGCACGCCGCCGTCGACATGAAGCCAGGGTCGTACGTGAACTTGCCAGTCTGGCCGTACAGCTTGCGGATGTCGATCACGTCCGGGCCGAGAGTGCCCTTGTAAATCGGCATTTCAACGCTCGGCGAGTTATCGCTGAACGATAGCGTGGCTTTAACATCTGACGGGGTCATAGCACATCCTCAATCGAAGTATGTAAACAGGGTTTCGATAATTGCACGCCTGGAACAACGCACTCGCGGCGCTCAAGCGTTGCGCAGCAGCTCCAGGACCCGGATCACATCCGGGTCGGCAAGCTCGCCTTCAGGTTCCTTGCGCGCGAGAAGCAAGTCCATCAGGTCGTTATCGCTCAGCTCGAGCAAGCGCGTAAGTGCGCCCACATCTGCATCGCTGAGGTCATGCTCATATCGGCTGAAAAAACGTTCGAAAATCAGATCGTTTTCCAGCAGGCCTCGCCGAGCGCGCCAGCGAAGGCGCGCTCGGCGGAGAGGGTCGGACTGATGCGATGGATCGTTCATGTCAGTACGTACCGGGCCGCTCCCAAGCGTAACGACCGCCCCTTGAGGCAGCGAACGATTGTGAGCGTTGGGGTTATTCATCCTAGACAGCGCGTCGCACCATCAATTCCTTGATCTTGCCGATCGCCTTGGTCGGGTTCAGCCCCTTCGGGCAGACGTCGACGCAGTTCATGATCGTGTGGCAGCGGAACAGACGG
>NZ_CAJHCR010000014.1 GCF_904848585.1 Paraburkholderia kirstenboschensis | reverse complement strand
AAAGATCAGCGGCAATCCGATATTCCCTTCCATCGTCGAATCGCTGTTTCGTTGGGCCGGCGAGTACTACCGGCCGCTCGTGCGTGCGCCGGGCGCCGAGGAGCTGACGCTCGCGGAGCATCAGCGCATTGTCGATGCTATCGCGAAGCGCGACGGCGACGCGGCTTCCGAAGCGATGCGGGCGCATCTCACGCGGGCCAACGAGTTGTATCGAACGCTCAGCAAGTAGCGGAACAACCACGATGGGTCGGGTCTCGTGCGTCGGGGGCATCCGGGGGCCGACGTCAAGTGAGCGGCATGCGCTCATTCCAGGCCCTTGACCAGGGGCGTTGTCCCGATGGGCTTGGGGTGGCTAATAGGTCGCCCCGAGGGCCTCATCTCGCGCTCTTATAGGTTGGCAGACGGCCATTCAGTTTCGGGATTGTACGAGGACTGAGGGCGCCAACATGGCATTGTCGCGCGTGGTGAAGGCCCAGGTGAGATCAAAGGGCGCGACCTTGCCCAGTTGGGTGACGTGCCCGAGCGCATGCACGGTATAGCGCGTGCCAGTGCGAAGCGGCTCATAAGGCGTGCAGATCGCCGTGTTGCGCGCAGCATCTGCTGCGGTAAGCGGGGCAATCCTGCAAGCGATTTTCTTGCCTCGATAATCCCGCAGGTCGACATTGCGCAGTTCAATGTGCGCATCCGAAAAGACACAGCCCGCACGTCCGGTCGGCTATCATGCCAATCCTCTCCGAAGTAGCTCCTTATGATTTCCGTCCGTAATCTCACGCTGCGCCGCGGCGTTAATGTCGTACTCGACCGCGCATCCGTCACCTTCGCCCCCGGCGAAAAGATTGGTCTAGTTGGCCGCAATGGCGCCGGTAAATCGTCCTTCTTTGGCCTTCTCAACGGCACGCTGCACGAAGACAGCGGCGAGTTTTCGATTCCCGCTGCGTGGAGGATGGGCCAGGTCGCGCAGGAGATGCCGGAGACCGGGCAGAGCGCGACCGACTTCGTAATCGAGGGTGACACCGTACTGCTGGCCGCGCAGGCCGAAGCAGCCACCGCTGAAGCCAGCGACGACGGCATGCGCATGGCCCACGCCTATATGGCGCTGCACGACGCCGGTGCACACGATGCCCCCGCACGTGCCCAGGCGCTGATCCTGGGCCTTGGCTTCAGTGCTGCGCAGCTTAGCCAGCCGGTCAACAGCTTCTCCGGCGGCTGGCGCATGCGACTGCAACTGGCGCGCGCGCTCATGTGCCCGTCCGACCTGCTGCTGCTCGACGAGCCGACCAACCACCTCGACCTCGACGCGCTGGTCTGGCTGGAAGCCTGGCTCAAACGCTATCAAGGAACCTTGGTAGTGATCAGCCACGATCGCGAATTCCTCGACGCGGTGACGCAGGTGACGGTACACGTCGACAACACCAAGCTCGTGCGTTATGGCGGCAACTACAGCAAGTTTGAAGAGATGCGCGCCGAGCAGCTCGTGCTGCAGCAGGCCGCGGTCGCCCGGCAAGCGGACAAGATCGCCCATCTGCAGAAATTCATCGACCGCTTCAAGGCCAAAGCCTCGAAGGCGAAACAGGCGCAGAGCCGGGTCAAGGCGCTCGAACGCATGGAGAAGATCGCACCGGTACTTGCCGATGCGGAGTTCACTTTCGAGTTCAAGGAGCCGCTCAATGTCCCGAACCCGCTGTTGTCGATGCTGGACACGAGCTTCGGCTACCCCGCGCCGACCGGCGCACTGCCGGGAACACAGCCCACGGTCATCGTGCGGGGCATCAGCCGTTCCGTGCTGGCCGGGCAGCGGATCGGCATTCTCGGTGCCAACGGCCAGGGCAAGTCCACGCTGGTGAAGACGGTGGCGCACGCGCTGGCGCCGGTTGCCGGCGAAATCAGCGAAGGCAAAGGCCTGAACATCGGCTACTTCGCACAGCAGGAGCTCGACGTGCTGCGCCCGCTCGACACGCCGATGGAACACATGATCCGACTTGCCAGGGACACGCCGGCTCACATGCGCGCCCCCGGCCAGAGTGGAACCGAACAATCGCTTCGCACCTTCCTCGGCACTTTCAACTTCAGTGGCGACACGGTCCATCAGGCGGTTAGCACGATGAGCGGCGGCGAAAAGGCGCGGCTCGTGTTGTGCATGATCGTGTGGCAGCGCCCGAACCTGCTGCTGCTCGACGAGCCTACCAACCACCTCGACCTGGCCACACGCGAAGCGCTAGCCATGGCGCTCAACGAATTCGAGGGCACGGTGATGCTGGTCAGTCACGACCGGGCCCTGCTGCGCGCAGTATGTGATGAGTTCTGGCTGGTCACCGGGGGCGGCGTCGAGCCCTTCGACGGCGATCTGGACGATTACCAGCAGTTCCTGCGCGACGAAGCCCGTCGCATGCGGGAGCAGGCTGCCGCAGAGCAGAAGGTCATCGCCTGAGTTACCTCCTGGCGCGTGGCGCGCGTTGCAGCGGGCCGGGAGGGTCGCGCGAGGGACGATTGCAAGTTCTCGAGCGGACGTTCTCGTGCTTCCTGTCCCTTGGCCGGGTAGAGGTTCGTCGTGCATGGCTCGTTTGCCGCGATGACTGGTTCAATCAACCGCCGGTAAACGCCAGGACCTCGTAAAGCTTATCGTCGAGTATCAGCGAAAGAGTCGTGGAAACGTTCAGCTGCTGATATGTCCATGCGTACTGTTAAAGCAGTTGCATTTCATTCGAGGCGACGACCTGGGGGTGTCGCTCGCTTCGTGGGGCGATCGCCATGAGTGCCTGCGATAGGACAATCGCGATTTCATTGACGATCACGATCGTTACCTTGGAGCAGTGGTTGCTCGTATTCGCGTTGCCGGCAGCGGAGGTAGGGTTACCGGTCTCCCAATCATTTCTTCAGCCGCCGGCTTGCAAACTATCCCTGCGCCGGTGTGAGGGGCGACATTTCGGCTGTGTCCGACGTCTCGCCGACGGCGGCGGCGTTAGCGCTGAGTTCCACGTCCTGGCCTGCGTCCATGCGATCAATCGCATCGACGATTTCAGCGGGAATCGCGTAATGCACCATGTGGCCCGCTCCGGGCGCTACGCAAAGCGTGCTATGAGGGATCGCCCGATGCAGTCGGACTGAGTTCGCCTCGGGATCAACGACCTTGTCATCCGCTCCCGCAAAAATGCTGACCGGCATCTCGAGATTGGAAGAATAACGGGCGCTTAACTGCGCTGCGGCAGGGATCATGAACGCGGCATCCTCGGCTTCGGCTTTGATTTGCTCTGGACGTAGCACCAGTTCGCGAGGCACCGATTCGAAGAAGCCATCCGCGATGGGCGCCGGGGCGAACATTGCTTGCACCATGCGCTTGAACAACAGGCGGCCGCTCAGCGGCGAAACTGTGTACCGCAAGACGTCGCCGAGGATGGGAAGCGCTGCCGGCGCAGCTAGCGCGACATCTGCGCGGGCGGTTGGATAGTAGTAGCCGGAAATCAGCACGAGGCCGCGCACGTCTGCGGATTTACGGATCGCCATGTTCAGTGCAACCAAAGTACCCCAGGAATGTCCGAGCACAACCGGTTGCTTTGCACCAATCTGCGTGAGCGCCTTCTGTATCACCTCTGCCTGGACCTGCGCAGTCCACAACCGGTCGCGTGGCCGGCCGCTGAATCCGAAGCCGGGGCGGTCAAACGCGATCACGCGGTGGCGCTCAGCCAACCGGTCGATCAATCCGCTGGCGACGAAGTCTTGCAGCAGCACGGCGTTCCCATGCAGGAGGACGACGGTGGGCCCTTCGCCCTTGTCCAGGTAATGAATCGGTACTCCGTCCACTTCGACAAAACTTCCGGCTGGCGGGTGATCGCGTTCGGCCTTGCGGGCGCTATGCCAAACCCATAGCGCCCCGACGGCGGCGGCGGTTGCGGTGGCCGCGAGAGCCGCGATTGTTCCGGTAGGTGCAGGAACCTGGTTAAAGGTGCGGCCCATGACTTCTCCAATTGGTGATCGCGGGGTGGAGCTGTTCGCTTCGTGAACAGATTGACCCCGCTGTGCAGCGTGCGAGTGCTCGATGCTCTCGTCTGCACAATTTGCGCGGTCAGACACGCCTCCGCTTTCCGCAACGATCATGCCTCGACCGCATGCTGGCAGAGGCGGGCGGCACCGGTCGATTCACGTGCTGGCCAGCGAGCCACCAGCGCTCCAGCAGGTCGAGCGGGGTATCCGCTCAAGTTGTTGCTCCGTTCCAGCGACCCCAGATGACGTCGTGTCCGAGCGGCGCAGGTACGGCAGCTGGCGCTTTGTGGTGCCAATGATCGTGCGTGACCGGATCTCCCTTTCCGTGTGCGGAAACGCGTCCCGAATGGCCGCATTGCTCCGGTTCCCGCCCTTGACTCTCGGGAGGTGCGACGTCGGCAATGGGTCCGGGTGCCGACGATCTCCGCCCCTTCCGTTCCGGCCGTAAAATAGCTTCGCCTGTGGCAGCGGAGAGTACAAGGCGCTATGAAAACCCGTACGCGGTTCGTCACCGCAATATTGGCGGTGCTCGTCGCCATCGCGGTACTCTTTGTCCCGTTGCCGCAGGAATTCGGGTTTGACACGCGCATCGTTACGGTGGCGTCGATACAACGCCCTCCCACGGTCGTGTTCGACTATGTCACGACGCCGGCTCAGTGGCCACTCTGGCATCCGTCATCGCTCGCGGTCAGCGGTTCGGTGGACCATTCTCTCGATGCGGGCGAGCAGGTAACGGAGGACTTCAGGGTGGCGGGGAGGCGTGGCCGCGTCGTGTGGACAGTTACGGCATGTGTGCGTCCGAGCAAGTGGGTGATAGCAGGAAAGATTGGCAGCAGACCGGCCGGCACCGTCACCTATTCGCTGACATCGACCGTGAGCGGAACCCGTTTTGAACGTGAATTCACTTATCGCGCGCCGTCATTGTGGTTCGCAACATTGAATTGGTTCGTATTGCGCGCGCGGATTCAATCTGAATCGGATACGGCCGTCTTGCGACTTAAGAGCCTTGTGGAAGCGTCACCGCAGCATTAGCAACGTCGCTCGGCTGGCGTTGTGACTGGGCGTTTTCATGACCAGGCAGGATCCTTGGGTACAAGTCTGCTAGCGGCGATTCGTGAGGGCAATCGCAGCGCAAGAGGGTGCCATATGCGGAACCGGGTCAGAGTCAGCGCGCGGCGAAAAGCGGTCATACTTGGTCGCGGACAATTCGATGCTTCTTTTGCAACTTTCCCATGGCAGGATGTAATTCAGATGGTCCAACGAGGATTGTGCGTGGTGTGCCGGGAGGAGCGGCTCCGGCGTGCGCGAAAGGACTCACATGATGCTACGTAATAGGCGTAACCAATCTACCGACGCGGAAACGCATGGTGCAGAGCGCGGACTTGACCGCTTCGAGGGATTCAGCGACGCGGTTTTCGCAATCGCGCTGACCCTGCTGATCGTCGAGATCAAGGTCCCCGGATCTCCCGAAGGCGCGCCTGGCTACAGCGACCTGGCAAGCGCCATGGCGGAGCAGTGGCGCGAATTTCTCGCGCTCGTTCTCTGCTACGTCGTGATCGGGGCGTACTGGCTGCAACACCATTATTCGGGTCGCATTTATGCTAAGAGTGATCACTGGTTCGGCGTGATCAACCTCCTGTTCCTGCTGGCGATCGTCGTCATTCCTTATCCAATCCGCGTCTGGTGCTTCCACCTCGGCACGGGCTTCGAGCCCGTCGCGTCAGTGACCCTGGTTGCCGGTCTTGCCCTGATCGCCTGCACCTGGATGGCGAAGTGGTTCTATGCAATGCCAGGACGCCGGCTGATGGACGAACGGCTCGCGCCCGATTTCCTCCAGCAGATGACGCGCCGCTACGGCGTTGCGACGCTGCTCCAGATCGCTGCAATTCCCGTCGTGATCGCGGCGTCGCGCATCGGAGTGGCCATTGCACTGCTGTGCGTCGCCTTCTTTCTGCTGCCACAGCCCACGCCGCGCTACAAGCCCAGAGAGGAGCCGAGCGAGGCTGAGAAATTGAACAAGTAGCAATTGCGCGAGGTGAATCCGAAAACAGTAGGCGAAGACGACGAGAACGGCCGGTGAACAGCACTTCAGGATTTTCCTGGTCTTCATCTACTTCTGCACCAGTGGCCGCAACCGAGCCGAGAACCTCGCACATCGTGGAGCGATGCGGCAGATGCCAATGTGGACGGCGCTTATTTATACGAGCATGGGCGGCTTCTTAGACCGGCCCCTATGACGCCTAACCATTCCATCAAGCGGACGCTAAGAGGCCAGCTTGGCTGCCTCTTGATCGCCGCTCATGTCAAACGTTAAACGTCCGCTTTCGCCAGCATCGACAGGCCGCTTCGGGTCCCAAGCGGGCCTTCGTTCAACTCTGCAGCGGTCGTTCGTCGAAGGCCTTCGCGGAGGACTGCATTCGTACAGGACCGCCTCGCAAGCCTTCATCGCGAAAGCCATCCGTGCTTCCTGGAGTCAGTCCGTGCCGTACTTCGGCGATCGCGGGCCATAGAGCAGACCGCCCGGCGGTCCCGCATGCAGCAGACGATAACTCGTAACGCCGGCGATGTCGTGGCTCTTGTCGGTCAGCGAGTTCGAGATCTGCTTGATCGCCGCCACTACCAGCATGCCGATCAGGCCGCCGCCGCCACTGTTGTTGCCTTCATTACTGTTGGCAGTCGCGTTGCCTTGCCAGAGCACATCGCCCGATTTCAGGTCGACGAGCTTTGCCGATGCCGAGACCGCCGTTACGCTGTCCAGTACTCTGTACGACGTGCCGTATTGCGTGATCTTCGAATACAGCACCGCATCGGCGCCGAAAATTTCGCGCAGCTTGGCGGGTGACGTCTGCTGGATATCACCGGCTGTTGTCAGGCCGTTCTGCTTGAATGTCTCTTCCATTACGGCGACTGGCACAACATAGTAGCCGGCTTCGGCGAGAGGCATGGTCATCTGCGACAACATGCTGTTCGAGGCCTGCACATCGGTCGTGGTGTTGTCAGGCGGCAGAACGAGGATCGAGCGCGGACGCGCGTTCTTGAAGGCCGTGTAATCGGCGTGCTTAACGGGTTGCGCGCACGCCGCGAGCAGCGCGACGGTGGACAGGGCAAACCAGAGCTTGAGAGAAAGGAACTTGGACATGTCGGCTCGCTCGCTTATTGTTGTTTCGGCTTTTTCATCAGGAAATCCATATAGGTCGACGACTCCGGAAACAGCTGTTTCTCAGCATCGAATTCCTGCATGGCCTGACCGTCGTTGCCGGCAGTCGCGTACAGCATGCCCAACTGCGCATGAAAGCCAGGCGGCGGCGTGTTGCCCTTCGCGCGAATCTGCTGGACCGCTTTTTCTAGTGCATCGATCTGTTCCTGCGGGGCCCTTTCGCCCTTCAGATAGTCGTAGACCGCCGGCTGATAGCCGGTCCATTGATAGAGCGGGGGCGTGCTGGTGTTTGCGCACCCCGAAAGGAGCAGCGCCGCTGCTGTGACTGACAAGCAGATTCCCCGAATCTGGCCGGTGTATTTCATCTGAAACCCCGTTAGCGTGAATTATTCTGGTGAAGCGCGAGTGATCGGATTCAGTCGGGCGCCCTGTCTTAGCGTGCAGCTTTAAGTGCGCCTGCGTCGACCTGATCGGCCAGATGGTTGACCGCTTCCTGGATCGCCAGATCGAGCACCTTGCCGTTCAGCGTGGAGTCGTAGCCGGCTGTGCCGCCGAAGCCGATGATTTCCCGGTTGGATAGGCTGAACTCGCCCGCACCCTGACTCGATGCCACGACTTCGGACGTCGTTGTATCGACCACGTTGAGGCTCACCTTCGCGTACGCCACCTGATTCCTGCCGCTACCGAGGATGCCGAAAAACTGGTGATCGCCGACTTCCTTGCGGCCGAATTCGGTTATGTCGCCCGTGATGACATAGTTCGCGCCCTTGATGGTTTGAGCCTTCTTCGTGAACTCCGCTTCTTGACGGATTTCGTAGAGGTTGTCGCGATCGAGTACGTTGAAGCGTCCGCTTTGCTGGAGCGATGTGATCAGGATGGTTCTGGACTGGCCACCCAAACGGTCGATGCCGTCCGAGAAGATGCCCCGCATATAGATCGAGCGGTTGTCGAACTTGCCGACCGCGATCTGAACCGCCTTGCCGACAGCCGGTCTCTGCACGCTGGCGGCGGGCGCGATCGGAAGCGAGCGCGACGACTCCGTTGCGCAACCGCTCAATGCGACGATGGCGGCGGCGAGTACGGCGCCGTACTTTCTGGTCGAATTCATTGCATCTCCTGCTGGATGGAACTGTTATAAGGCTCGAAGGTTTGTGCCGGGCAAAGGCGCGGTAGCTACGGGCATCTAACTGGTGGACAAGGTTTGGGCGCGCGGCGAGCCCGTTCCGGTATGAAGGCGTCGACGCTTGAGTACTGCGGGCTGAACGGCGTTCGACGACTCGCAGTGGCCGGCTGGGGCGCAATAAAAACGCGAAGCCGTGGCGAACGAGGATTAGCAACGTCGTGCACGGCTACATGGACCGCCGCGAGTGGATTGACAAACGTTGCTGCTTGCCACGAGTGGGTATTACGAGCATCGAAATGCGCTCAGTGTGTGCGCTGTACTCGCGCACATTCGTTGGGCGTTGCATGGCTCTCATTCCCGGCATACGGACGCACGCGCAGGCCTTTTTCGGTGCGGTCGGGGAACCGCTTGTTTTTGGTTTGCATTTAATGACTAAGACGCCTTATCGGCAGCTTTTGAAGAAACTTTAGTCCGTTACACTGTGCTTGACGTCGTTCGACAATGGGCTGGATAAGACTTGGTACGACATTGGGTTTGGGATCACCGGTAGCTTCGGTAAGAACTCCGAGGTGTACGTGAATGTGAAGTACGAGCATAGCTGGGGTGGTGAGTATCGCCGCAATGTGTTTGGACAGGCGGGGTATCGGTTCAGATAATAACGCCTTCGTTGGTGCTCAATGGCAGGTTCCGGAAACCGTCGGGGCCTGCGGAGGTCGCCAGACCGTGATCAGAGACGATCGTCCATGATGCCGACTGGAACAGGCGACATTTGAGACGGCGACCGCTCGTGCGGCCGCGCATTGCAGCGGTGAAGCGGCGGGCATACGATTCATGTCATGGATCCGCTCTACAAGAAAGCCATCGCCCAAGGGGTAGTGGGAATGGCTGTATTCGTCGCCTTCATTTTCTTGCCTGCGGGTACGTGGCGCTACTGGCAAGGATGGCTCTTTATCGCAATCTTTTCCGTTTCGACCATTGGCTTCACCGTCTATCTTGCCCTCTACGACAGGCCGCTTCTCGAGCGCCGCATGAAAGCCGGACCACAGCATGAGAAAGAATGGTCGCAGAAGATCATCGTGTCGCTCATCATCCTGGCCTTTTTTGTTTTCCTCACCCTACCTCCACTCGACTATCGCGTCGGACTTTCACCTGTACCTGCTTACCTGTCCTTTGTAGGGGAAATGGTGATCGTATTGTCATTCCTCTTTATTTTCTGGGTACTGAAGGTCAACAGTTATGCAGCCGCCAACGTTAGTGTTGCGGATGATCACAAAGTGATCGACACGGGCCCCTACGCGTATGTTCGTCATCCGATGTACGCTGGCGCGCTCGGGCTTTTCATCGGCATGCCGCTAGCACTCGGCTCCTGGCTCACGATCTGTCTCGTCCCGCTAATTCTGCCGGTGCTTTTCTGGAGGCTTCTTGATGAGGAAAAGATCTTGCGCCGCGACCTTTACGGCTACAACGAATACGCAAGCCGTGTGCGCTATCGTCTCATCCCGCATGTCTGGTAGGAATGGGCGACCCATTACGAGGAATCAGTGTTCCTGGGGGTGTAGACCACGAGGTCTATTGACAATGTCCGGACGCTGAACGCCGCTAGCTGGCGCGTGTTTGCGCTCCAGCCAGCGCCTGCGTAGCCTGCCAAAGACGTATGGCCCTCTCGCGCCTCCGGCAAAGCGGTCATCAGGCTGCATACGAGAGGCCCGGCGCGCGTCTTGCAGAGAGGTTGCCGCGGGGTTCGGCGCTTGTTGCCCTGGTCGCGGTAGCCATGACTTGCCCATATCCGTGATCGTGGATCAGCGCAATTCGAGCCACAGCGGCTGATGATCGGACGAGCGGCTATTCTGGTCCACGTCACAACCCACGATGCGCGGCTTCAAATCCTCGGTGACAAAAACAAAATCGCATGCGAACGGTCCGTCGCGCCATTGCTCGTGATCATATAGACCGACTGTCGCGGCCCGCCGGGCACCGGGGTGCGCGCAGGCCCACGCGTCGGCGAAGGCGGGCGCGCCGGGAATCGGCTCCAGCATCCTGCAATAAGCAGAACTTTCGAAAGCGCTGTTGAAATCACCGCACACGATGGCAGTCATCGGACGTGCAGTGTCGGCGAACGGACTGTCCAGTTTTTCCGCTTTTGCGGGGCGGCGGGCATGGTCGCACGCTTCCCGATGCAATTCGTGCAGCCTCGTCACTTGCGCCAGCCGTTGCGCTTCGGAGTAGAACTCAAGATGAGTGCTGAAGACGCGCAGCGGGCCAATATCGGTTTCGATCACCGCTTCGAGAGCGACACGCAGCATCGACGGCTTGGCGGGGTCGGCCGGCCACGGGAGCGAATGACGCAGCACCTGCTTGACAGGCAGTCGGCTCACGATTGCATTGCCGAACTGACGCCGCTGTCGTGCGGCCCCGATGGGCGGAAGATCGGAACCGATCGCATCGACCACAGTCGCGCCAGGCAGCAGCGCGGCGAGTTCGGCGAACTGATCGGCAGAGGGGCCGCCTGCCAATCCGCCTTGCGCCTGGCCCTCATGAAAGCCGCGCGTGACTTCCTGAAGGCACAGGATGTCGAAATCGCACAGCGCTCCTGCCTCGCGCACAATGCGGGCGAGGTCGACGCGGCCGTCCACACCGCGTCCCCACTGGATGTTCCAGTCGACGAGACGCATGACGTTCCCCTTCAGAAGCCATGATTCCCAGTCTATCGCCGCGACGTCCAACGGATAAGCCGTGAATGTCCAGGAAACGACAAACTGTTTGTCTGGTTGTGAGCGCGCGCTTCATAGAGGTTAGGTTATTCCCTGCGACGCTGCACGTGACGCCATTCCAGCCGTCAAATCGGCCCGGCCGATACTGACGTGCATTCCAGACTGAGGTTTGAGCACAAGCAGAGCCGGCTAGAGGTCGGACCTTGGTCGTTGTCCGGCCAGATGCAATTTTCATTCGTTCGCATCGCCGGACACTCATGCGTCTCCTTCGCACGAATATCCGACTTTCATGGTTCGCAGGTGACCGGCGTTTCATCTGTCAACGAGGCTCGCTTGACGTTTTGCGAACCATGACTGGTGCGGCCCCAATCAACTAAACTGGGCGGTACATCTCGTGCATGTCCGAGAGTGTGATACGAACGGCCTGCTTGCCTCTGGTACCAGCAGGCGCGCGGTCGTCGCCCGGATGCGGCCGCATCCCGGGATCCCGGTGAAAAGGTGTCTTGATGAACCGCATCGTGATGCAGGTGCTGGCTGTCTGCCTGGTCGGTTGCGTGCTGGCGGGATGCGCCGCGACCCGGTCAATGGTTTCCGTACCCGGATATCAGAACCGCGCCGTGACACGCACCGAGGGCGGTCTGGAAGTTTCGACTGCCGTGCTGTCGCCGGCAGAAAGCGCGATGCTTTATGGCGTCCCGCTTGCCAACAAGAAGATTCAGCCGGTCTGGATCGAGGTCCAGAATCGCGAGGACCGCAGCTACTTTCTCCTGTCGCCGGGCCTGGACCCGAACTTCTTTCCCGCGTCGGAAGCGGCCGAGGCGTTTGCCGGCGCTACTTCACGCGATCAGCAGATCGAGCTCGATCGCCGGTTTCGTGCTCTCGCCTTTCATAATCCCGTCCGCCCCGGAGAGACCGTCGCGGGGTTTGTGCTGACCAACCTCAACGAAGGTGCGAAGCTGGTGCAGGTGGACCTCGTCGCGAGGCAACGCGCCCGCACGTTTTCGATATTCGTCGCCGTGCCCGGGTTTGAAGCCGACTACAAGCGGAGTCAGGCATTCAAACGCGCTGCCGATCCGCAAGAGGCCACCGAGAACTACACGGATGACGCGAATTTCCGCGCCGCGCTCGAAGCCCTGCCATGCTGCGCGACCAATGAGGACGGTTCGAAGAGTGGCGACCCGCTCAACCTCGTGATTGTCGGCGGCCTCGACGACGCCTTTCCAGCTCTTGTCCGCCGGGGCTGGAGTCTCACGGAGCAGAAGTGGTCGGGAGCAATCCAGCAGATGGTAAGCGCCGCCTTGTCTGGCGAACCCTATGTCAACGCGCCAGTGAGCGACCTTTACCTGTTTGGACACGCACAAGATCTTGCGCTGCAAAAGGCACGAGGCGACATCCACCAGCGCAATCATCTGCGGCTCTGGCTCAGCAGCATGCGCTATCACGATAAACCCGTCTGGGTGGGACAGATCAGCCGCGATATCGGTATCCGTCTGACCTTGCACTCGTCAACGTTTACCACGCACAAGATCGACCCAGACGTGGACGAGGCGCGCACCGCGCTGACCGAAGACATGACTTATTCGCAGAATCTCGTGAAGATCGGTCTCGTGACGGGAGTCGGTGCAGCTCAGGAAGGCGCTCCGCGCAAGAACCTGACGACCGATCCCTATTACACCGATGGCTATCGTGTCGTGCTGGTATTTGACCGCACGCCGACATCGCTGTCGGAAATCAAAGTCTTCCCGTGGGTCACTCCGTACAAGGTCATGCACGTTACACCCGGAGCGGGGCCATGAACATTTCGCCGGCCATGCATCGTGCACGGGTACGTGCAGGCGCGCTATGCATCGCGCTAACGCTGGCTGGATGTGCGACATGGCACGGCCCGTCTGAGGCCGGCGATGGGCCGGCACGTGAACGTGCGGTCAGTGCCACGAGTCACAACGCGCGCGTGAGCGCAACCGTGCTCGGCAGTGAAGACAGCAAGCGGATGTATGGCGCCGACATCAACACGACCGGAGTGCAGCCTCTATGGATCGAGGTGCAGAACGGGACGTCGCAAGCATTGTGGCTGTTGCGCTCGGGTACGGACCCGGACTACTTTTCGCCTCACGAAGTCGCCTGGTCCGTGCATACGCTGCTTGGCGGAGCAACGAATACGAGCATCGACGACTATTTCAGCAAGCTTGGATTCAGCAACCCAATCCCGCCGGGCGAGACACGGTCGGGCATCCTGTTCACCAACCCCGATCAGGGCATCAAGCTCGTCAATATCGATCTGTTTGGAAGCCAGACGCTGATCCCGTTCTCGCTCTTTCTGCGGGTGCCGGGCGGCACGACGGATCCGGGTCTCGCGCAGATCCCGTTCCCGTTTCCCGAAACCGCGGTGACGGACTACGAGGACCTCGCGTCGCTGCGCGCCGCACTCGACCGACTGCCATGCTGCGCCACCGACGCGAGCGGGACGGTTCAGGCCGATCCCCTGAACGCCGTTGGCATCGGCCAGCTCACCGATATAGGCGCGGCGCTGGTGCGGCGCAACTATCGGCGTGACGCGCGCGAATCCGACCGGGCGCAGCGGGTCTTCGGGCGGGAGCCGGACTTCGTGATGCGCAAGCAGGCGCAGGCGGGTGCGCCCGCGACCTGGGTACGCGGATGGCTCGCCCCAATCCGGTTTCAGGGACAACTGGTCTACGTGGCGCAGGTCGGTCGCCCTGTCGGCGGCCGTTTTGCGCCACGCGGCGAGACACACCTCACCCTGCACGAGAACGTCGACGAGGCACGAAACTATCTGATCCAGGACATGATGTACTCGAGTGGTCTCGACAAGCTCGGATTTGTGAACGGTGTTGGCGCGGCGTCGCCGACCCATCCCCGGACTACGCTCGACGGCGCGACCTACTACACGGACGGACTGCGCGCGGTCGTGTTCTTCGCGACGCGGCCGCGGAGCCTGTCGGATGTGAATTTCCTCGACTGGGTGCCTTATCTGGAAGAACGTAGCACCCTTCAGCCTGGAGCAACCCGCGATGCGCACCAGTGACCCGAGACGGACACCGTCGCTCTCGTTATCGGAACGGCAGGTTGCCGCCACCCACGCGTGGCGTCGGATCTGCGTCATGCTGGCGACGATCACGACGTGTGTTCTGCTCGGCGCATGTGCCACGAAGCCGCTCGTCCCGTACTCGACCGATACGCCGCCGATGGTTCTTGTGCCCACATCCCAGGCCGGGGTAGTGGATAAGCGGGGGCGCTTCCGGGAAATCTATTGCGCGGTCCTTGAGGCTCGTGGTCCAGGGCTACCTGATTACCGGCCCTGTGAGGACGCACTGACCCGCGTGGGCACCGAACCCACCGGTACCGGCAAGCCCGTTGAACTGGGTCAGTCCCGACGGCACCTCGTCGCGGTAGTCGTGCATGGCGTCGGCTATGACTGCTTCCAGCCGTGGCTGGATACGCCGAACACCGTCGTGACGCACCTGCGGCAGTCTGGCTTCGATGCAACGCTGCTCGACGTGGATGCGCTGTCGAGTTCTGCCAATAACGCACGGCAGATTCGCGATGCGCTCATGGCCATGCCCGCCCCGGAGGGCGCGCCGCGTCTCGTATTGGTTGGCTATTCAAAGGGGGCTCCCGACATCCTCGAAGCGCTGGTCGCCTATCGGGAAATCCGAATCCGGGTGGCGGCTGTGGTGAGTGCAGCTGGCGCGATTGGCGGTTCGCCGCTTGCCAACGACGCCGAGCAGTACCAGGCCGACCTGCTGCGGTTTGTTCCGGGCGCGACCTGCACATCGGGCGATGGCGGCGCTGTGCAGAGTCTGAGACCGGCGACCCGCAAGGCGTGGCTCGCTCAGCACCCGCTTCCGGGCGAACTACGCTACTACTCAGTCGTGACATTCCCCCAGCCGGAACGCATCTCGTCCATCCTGAAATCGAGCTACAACAAGCTCTCGCGCGTCGATTCGCGAAACGACAGTCAGGTCATCTTCTACGATCAGGTTGTGCCCGGAAGCACGCTTCTCGCCTACGTGAATGCGGATCATTGGGCGCTGGCGGTACCGGTTGCGCGAACGCATCCGACGATCGGGGCGCTCTTCGTGACAGAGAATGCCTACCCACGAGAGGCGCTGGCGGAGGCCATCATGCGCTTCGTCGAAGAGGATCTTGCAGGGCCCACCCGGTGAAGCCATGCGCAAACACGAATGTGCGTTACGAGGCAGGCTTCGACCACGGCCAGTCCTCGAAGTGTGTCAGGCTGTAGCAGCAATGCGTCGTCTGTGGTGTCGTGGCGCCCGGCTGACTGACAACCGGGCCGCGCATGACAGGGCAAGCATCGGTGCAATACGTCCTTTCAACCATGGCAGCATATGCGACGGAACCCCGCCTTCTCTCATCGCTGCACGAATTGACCAGCGACCAACCGCTTGCTCCCGAAGTGGGGCCGCTTACGCTTTCCCGGCACGCGCGCCGATCAGTTCGTCAATCAACAGGCGCGCGCCAGCCGAGACGGGTGCACCTCTCCGGGTAACGAGTTCATACGGTTCACTCTGCGAAGCAAACACGAGCGGAAGACTTCGCGTCATGCCTTGACCGGCGAAAAACCGGGCGACGTCGATCGATACCAGTGCAACGAACGAGGGATTGAGTTGCAGCAGCGTGAGCGTGGCCAGAATCGAGGTCGTCTCCAGCAGATGGACTGGGAAGCGGATCCGGGCGTCGCGAAACTCGCGCTCCAGTAACAGTCGCATCGGCATGTTTGCCCGGTACACCACCCAACGATATCCCGACAGGTCGCGCAGTGTCAGTTTCTTCGCGCGGGCGAGCGGATGCTGAACGTTAGCGACGACAGCCAATGTTTCTTCCTGAAGATCGATGCTGTCGTATAAGTGCGGAGTCTGACTGATCGTCGTGCGGCAGATAGCCAGATCGAGTCTGCCAGCATCGATCATGCTCAGCAGGGTCGCGCTCGTATCTTCAACGATCTCGACGGACATTTCCGGATGCCGTTCCACCAGTGAGGAGATCGCCTCCGTGACGAGCGGCACCGCGCCCATGATGGAGCCAACCGCGACGCGGCCTCCGTGGCCCCTCATTATGCCGACGATCTCCTCGCGCAGATGCGAGAGATCGGTATGGATGAGGCGCGCGTATCGGATGACACAGTGACCGATCTCGTTCGGAACGAGCCCTCGGTTCGTGCGGTTGAAGAGGGTGGTGCCGAAGGTGGTCTCGATTTCCTGGAGTGCCTTGCTCGCGCCTGGCTGGGTCAGTGCCACTTGCTTCGCCGCTTTCAGCAGCGATCTGTGGTCGTCCAGCGCAATCAGAAGCCGCAGTTGCTTGAGATGGAGCCGTGAAACGATGGAATTGAGCGTGGGCGTCATCAGAGTTGACTAAAAGTTATATCAGTATCAGATGTTGTCAATTCCCGCGAGACGCCAGCCTATTTATACTGAACCGAACAAAAATTAGAAATAAAGGTTTTGCAGGAGGCGATCCGCAGTTCGGCACGAGCGGAGCCACGCCGTTGCAAGTGTTTGCCACTATAACGGAAGCTCATTTCCATGTCTCTCATCAACTACATCACGCACATTCAGTTCGAGTTCGGTTCCATCCGGTTGCTGAAAGACGAATGTGAACGCATCGGCATTCGTCGTCCTCTGATTGTGACGGACAAAGGCATCAAGGCGGCAGGTATTGTCGATACGGCCTTGAAGGCGTTAGGAAGTGAGGCTCCTGTCACCGTCTATGACGGTACACCGCCGAACCCGAACGAAGCTGCGGTACGCGAGGCAGTCACGGCCTATCTACACGGCAATTGCGACGGCATCGTCGCGGTTGGCGGCGGCTCGGCCATCGATCTCGCCAAGGGTGTTGCAGTCTGCGCGACGCATGATGGTCCGCTGCGCAGCTTCGCCGTGATCGAAGGCGGTGCGGCACGCATCACGGCGAAGACGGCACCCGTCATCGCCGTGCCCACCACAGCGGGAACGGGTAGCGAAGTGGGCCGCGGCGCAATCCTTATCCTCGACGACGGACGCAAGGTCGGCATCATCTCGCCCTTCGTGGTGCCGAGGACGGCGATCTGCGACCCGGAATTGACCATGGGACTGCCGGCGGGAATGACAGCCGCCACGGGTATGGACGCGATCGCGCATTGCCTCGAAACCTTTATGTCACCGGCGTTCAATCCGCCCGCCGACGGCATCGCGCTCGACGGCTTGTGGCGGGCATGGCAACACATCGAACGCGCGACGCGTCATCCCGACGACAGGGTAGCCCGCATGAACATGATGAGTGCGTCGATGCAAGGCGCACTGGCTTTCCAGAAGGGTCTGGGATGTGTGCACAGCTTGAGCCATTCTCTCGGCGGTCTCAATCCGCGTCTGCATCACGGGACGCTCAACGCGATCTTTTTGCCGGCTGTCATCGACTTCAATAAGGAGTCGGTTTCAATGCGAGAGGAAAACAAGCTGGACCGGATCGCTGCGGCGATGGGCCTCGGTCAGGGTTCCGACGTCGGCCCGGCATTGAACTCGATGACAAAGCGCCTTGGACTGCCGACCGGCCTCGCGGAACTGGATGTCACTCGCGAGATGTTCCCGGACATCATCAAGGGCGCGCTCAAGGATCACAGCCACAAGACCAACCCTCGGATCGCATCCGAGGATGACTATCGCGCCATGCTGGAAGCGTCCATGTGACGCGAGCTGTCTACGAGTGAACAGGCGTCTCGCAAGCGCTCTCACTGGCGATACCGTCATCGCTTTTCGGCACAGCCCAACCGCGCGAGTGCTCGTGAACACGTTCATCAGATAGCCACGATGCGCCAGCAGACGCTGGCCTCGTGCGCGCTGGACAGCCCGTCGATGCAGGGCCAGGTCAGGCATCCGGTATGCCGTGCAGTCGACAACATATGAATAATGAATGGAGACACGCATCATGCAGGCAAGCAAGAAGCTTCGTCGGATTCAACGCATCTCGATACTCTTCCTGACCCTTGCGGGTTGCATCAATTACCTGGATCGAAGCGCGCTCTCTGTAGCGAACAGCATGATTCGAGGAGAGATGGGACTCACGGCATCTCAAATGGGCCTCCTGCTTTCCGCGTTTTCGTTGGCCTATGCGTTTTGCCAGTTGCCGGTCGGTGTGTTGCTTGACCGGGTCGGTGCACGGCTGATGCTCGGCGCGGGCATGCTGGCCTGGTCGGTCGCCCAACTGTGTGCCGGTTTTGTCGGCAATATCCAGCAGTTTTTCATCGCACGAGTGGCCCTTGGTATCGGCGAGGCGCCACAGTTTCCCGCTGGCGCAAAAGTGATCGGGGAGTGGTTCGCCGTGCGAGATCGCGGAACGCCCACAGGCATCTTCGTCGCATCGAGCACGATCGGCCCGGCGCTGGCGCCGCCTATCCTCACAGGCCTGATGCTGGCGCTCGGGTGGCGCAACATGTTCATCGCGACGGGCGTGCTGGGGATGTTGGTCGCGCTCGGCTGGTATGTCGCTTATCGCAATCGCAACGAGGTTTCACTTTCGCGCGAAGAGGATGCCTATCTGGACCAGGACATCACGGAGCAATCGACTGCGAAGCCGTTGAATGCGGCACAGTGGCGCAATCTGTTTACCCAGGGTACGACGTGGGGCATGCTGTTCGGCTTCATGGGCGTCATCTACATGGTGTGGCTGTATCTGACCTGGTTGCCTGCCTATCTCGAACATGAGCGCGGGATGAGTGTGGCTCGCACGGGCTGGGTCGTCTCGATTCCCTATTTCGTCGGCACGCTTGGCATGCTCAGCAGCGGCTATATCGCCGACAAACTGTTTCGCCGCGGAATGACGCCTATTACGAGCCGAAAATGGCCCATCATCGTCGGCTTGGTGGGCGCGGCGCTGTTCACGGTGCCTGCGGCGTTGACCCCGTCCGCGTGGCTCGCCATTGTTTATATCTCGCTCGCCATGTTCTTCATCAACCTGGCTTCAGGGGGCGCGTGGTCGCTCGTCAGCATCGCGGCGCCGAGGCATGTGGTCGCGTCGTTGGGCGGTATCCAGAACTTCGGCGGGTTTCTCGCGGGTTCAGCCGCGCCTGTCATCACGGGCGTCGTGGTGGATCGTACGCATTCTTTCGTCAACGCACTGATTGTGAGTGCGGTCGTCGCGCTGCTTTCCGCGTTGGCCTATCTGATCATGGTGCGTCGCCCGATTGTCGTTCTGGAACCCGCGCCCGAGTCTGCGGCCACGTCGCTGTCGCCGGCTCACACTGTCGAATGACGCGGGTTTCGTTCAGCGTTCATCAATCGCTATCCTGTATTCGAGAAGCAAATGCCGCTCATTACCTGTGTTGAAGATTTGCGGGTTCTCGCAAAGAAGCGGGTGCCCAAAGCGTTTTACGACTATGTCGACAGCGGCTCGTATTCGGAGTCGACCTATCGCGAGAACAGCGACGCGTTTCAGAACCTGAAGCTGCAACAGCGGGTTGCCGTCAACGTTGCGGGACGGAGTACCGCAAGCACCATGATCGGCCAACCCGTGGCAATGCCTGTCGCGATCGCGCCGACGGGACTCGCCGGCATGCAGTGGGCCAACGGAGAAGTGCTTGGTGCGCGGGCGGCAGAGCGTTTCGGCGTGCCGTTCACGCTGTCCACGGTCAGCATCTGTTCGATCGAAGAGGTCGCGCGCAGTACGTCGGCGCCATTCTGGTTCCAGCTATACGTGATGCGCGACCGTGGCTTCAATGCGTCGTTGATCGAACGCGCGAAAGCGGCAGGCTGTTCGGCACTCGTCGTTACGCTCGACCTTCAGATCAACGGCCAGCGACATAAAGACCTGAAGAACGGCATGACGGTTCCGCCGCGTCTCACCATGAGCAACGTTGTCGACTTTGCGTCGAAGCCGGGATGGATGTTGCGCGCGCTTTCCGGCGCGAAGACGTTCGGCAATCTCGCTGGCCATATCAAAGGCGGCAACGATGTGATTGCGATCAGCAAATGGGTCGCATCGCAATTCGATCCAACGCTTACCTGGGACGACATCGCGGAAATCAAGTGCTTGTGGGGCGGCAAGCTGATTCTCAAAGGCATCATCAGCGCAGAGGATGCGCGCATTGCGGCGTCGCTTGGTGTCGATGCGATTGTCGTGAGCAATCACGGCGGTCGACAACTGGACGGCGCGCCGTCGACCGTCGACGCTCTGCCGGCTGTTGTAGATGCGGTGGGCCAGGAGGTCGAAGTCTGGATGGACGGCGGCATTCGCAGCGGCCAGGACGTCATGAAGGCGCTGGCGCTGGGCGCAAAAGGCACGATGGTCGGCCGTGCCTTCATGTACGCGCTGGGTGCGATGGGGGAGGCGGGCGTCGAACGTATGTTGCAGATCCTGCAAAGCGAACTGGACGTGACGATGGCGTTGTCCGGTGTCCGGCAGATTAGCGAGATCGGACGCCACAATCTTTTTCAGCGCAATTCGAGCGGTTATGCGGCGTGGCGCGCGCATGAATCGTTCGAACACGCTATCTCGGCAACGAACTGATTAGGGAGCAAACGAATGGATCTGGATATCAAAGGCCGTTGGGCGCTTGTCTGTGCGGCAAGTAAGGGGCTGGGCAAAGGATGCGCGACGGCGCTCGCCTCGGAGGGTGTGAATGTGGTTATCACGGCTCGCGGCCGCGACGCCCTGGATGCGACCGCGCAGGAATTGCGGCAAGCCAATCCCGACGCGCAAATCATTGCGGTGGCGGGTGATATCACAACGAGTGAAGGGCGCGCACAGGCACTCGCCGCCGCGCCGCATTTCGACATCCTCGTGAACAATGCGGGCGGGCCGCCGCCGGGCGATTTTCGTACGTGGTCGCGTGAAGACTGGATCGCGGCGCTAGATGCAAACATGCTCACGGCGATCGAACTCATCAAGGCGACGATCGACGGGATGACTGAGCGAGGTTTCGGCCGTATCGTGAATATTACGTCTGGCGCCGTCAAGGCCCCGATCGACGTTCTCGGACTTTCAAATGGCGCTCGCTCAGGCCTTACCGGTTTCATTGCCGGCGTAGCGCGACAGAAGCGCATTGCAGAGCGCAATGTGACGGTCAACAACATGTTGCCGGGACTCTTCGAGACGGACCGGCTGCGGCAATCCACAGATGCCGCTGCGAAGGCACAAGGCAAGAGCTACGACGTCGCCCTGGAGGCCAAGCGTCAGGCGATCCCCGCGGGCCGCTTCGGCACAGCCGACGAGTTCGGTGCGTTTTGCGCGTTTCTCTGCAGCGCAAAGGCAGGCTATCTGACGGGACAGAACATCCTGCTGGACGGCGGTGCATATCCCGGCACGTTTTGAACGCGCGACAGTCCGCATTATTTTTTAAGGAAACGACATGAACATCGCAGGCAATCTTCTGATCGGCCAAACGACTGTGCGCGGCAGCAATGGCGCGACCTATGCAATCGACGCGTCAACCGGTGAACGCATGGAGCCTCCCTTTGGCGGCGCGACCGCGCAAGATCTCGACGCCGCTTGCGCGCTTGCATGGACAGCGTTCGATATCTATCGGGAAACGAGCCTCGAATCGCGCGCGCAATTTCTGGAGGCGATCGCGAGCAACATTCTGGAACTCGGCGATACGTTGATCGAACGCTGCGTGCGCGAGTCTGGCTTGCCGCGTGCACGAATCGAGGGCGAGCGTGCACGCACGGTTGGACAGTTGAACATGTTTGCCGGTGTTGTTCGTGAAGGAGATTTCCTCGATGCGCGCATCGACCCCGCGCAGCCCGAGAGGAAGCCGCTGCCTCGCGTGGATCTGCGTATGCGGTATATCGGGCTCGGACCGGTGGCCGTGTTCGGTGCGAGTAATTTTCCGCTCGCGTTTTCAGTCGCGGGCGGCGACACGGCGTCGGCGCTCGCTGCGGGTTGCCCCGTTATCGTCAAGGCGCATTCTGCGCATCCCGGCACGTCGGAACTCGTCGGCATGGCCGTTCGGAAAGCCGTCAAGGACTGCGGCATGCCGGAAGGTACGTTCTCGCTGCTCTTCGGCAGCGGTCGCGAGATCGGGCAAGGGCTCGTGCGCGATCCTCGCATCAAGGCGGTCGGCTTTACAGGATCGCGGCATGCGGGAACAGAACTGATCTCCATCGGAGCCTCCCGGTCCGAACCGATCCCCGTCTATGCGGAGATGAGCAGCATCAATCCCGTCTTGATCTTTCCGCATGCGCTCGAGAGTCGCGGCGACGCTATTGCCCGTGCGTTCGTGCAGTCTTTGACGTTGGGTGCGGGACAGTTTTGCACGAACCCGGGATTGATTCTCGCAGTGGACGGCCCCGCGCTCGATGACTTCATTCGCAGCGCATCGGCTGCGCTTGGCGATGTACCGGCCGCGACCATGTTGACGCCCGGCATTCAAAGCGCCTTCGACAAGGCGGTATCCAATATGGCCGCACACCCGCACGTGAAAACGGAGGCACGAGGAGGCGCGGCAAGCTCACCGAATCAAGGTCAAGGCGTCCTCTTTTCCACCACAGCGCAAGCGTTCCTGGCATTCGCGGAGTTGCAGGAAGAGATCTTCGGATCATCGTCGCTGATCGTGCGATGCCCGGATCTGGCGTCGATGTTGAAACTGGTTGAGTCCCTCGAAGGGCAACTGACATCAGCGCTGCATATCGACGAAGAAGACTATGAGGATGTCCGTGCATTCTTGCCCGCGCTCGAACGCCGCACGGGCCGGATACTGATCAACGGCTTTGGCACAGGGGTCGAGGTCGGACATGCGATGGTTCACGGCGGACCGTACCCGTCGACAGCAGACGGGCGTTCCAGCTCGGTCGGCAGTCTCGCTATCGAGCGGTTCCTGCGACCGGTCAGTTATCAGGACATGCCTGATTCGCTGTTGCCGGGGGCATTGAAATCGTCCAATCCGCTGAAGATCAACCGGCGTATCGACGGCAAGATCGCACTCGCGCAAAAGTGAGCGTGTGACTCGCTGCTTAGGCTTCGCGGCCCTTTGCTTTAACTTGATCGGCGGTCGTGGTGCAGGACCGGACGGGAACGATCGCACACCACTACGTGCGATTATTTCGAAGTTATGGCGCGACTGTCTGCCTGCTCCGTATAGTCCTCGCCAGAAAGGTTGGTGATCGCGATGTCACGGAAAGTCGCCGTGCCGTTGTCGGCGAAAACAGCGACACGGTCGTCCTCGAGTGCCGGAAAGACAAGATCGGTGATGACGGTCGCGCCGTCATGTGCAAAGACCTCCACTGAGTCTCTGTCTATCACGACCCTGAGCCGCAATGCACCGCCCGTGAGAGGCAGGTTGACGATGTGCCGCTTGCTGAACGCAGGCGAAAAACCGGTCACGCCGGAGTCCGCCCGATCGAGCGTCAACGTCTGACGGCGTGCGTCGTAAACGATTCGCGTGCCCGTCTTTCCATCCGCCGATCGGCGCACGATGAGTCCCATGCGCCCGGCTGACTGCGGGTCGATCGTCAACTCGATGTCCTGCACGACGCCGCGTGTCGACGGCGGGAGGGCTTGAGTGCCCGAGCTGACGCTGAGTTCGCCGATTTTCGTCGTGGGGCTCGCGCGTACGAGCGCCGCGTATTGCCCGACGGGCTCGAAGGTCAGCTTCGGCGTGCCGTCGACCGTCTTGAGCGCGAGCTTGCGCGGCAATGCCATTGCGCCCTTCCACGGCGTGGTCGGTATGCGGTCCGCGTAGTCCCAGTTGCTCATCCAGCCGATCGTGACCGGCGCTCCGCCAGGCGCGCCCGCGAACGTGCCCGCCGCATAATAGTCCGCGCCGTGGTCGAGCCATAGATAGCGGGATGGGTCCGAACCCATCGGCGGAATATGCTCCGGCGTGAACGTCTTGCCGTCGAATTTGCCGACGAAATACATCGCCCCCGAGCCGCCCGCAATCGACCACGGGTTAACGTTGACGATCATCACCCACTTCTGTTTGCTGCTATCGCCGTCGAGCGGAAGAGGAAACAGGTCCGGCATTTCCCACAACGCTTCGCGGTGCGGAATGTCGCGAAGCGAGAAGTCGCTGAGAAACGTCCAGTCGATGAGGTTATCGGAACGGTACATCTTCACGACATGCGCGTCGGCGACAACCGCGGTCATCAGCCAATAAGATCCGGGTGCGTACCAGGAAACCTTCGGGTCGCGAAACTGCTTCGATTCCGGTTCGAGCGTGAGCACGGGGTTGCGCTTGTACTGCTGCCATGTGGTGCCGTCATCGAGGCTATAGGCAAGCGATTGGGCCTGGACACCCGGTGCATGTCCGGAACCTTCCTTGTAGACGCTCGTGTAAAGCGCAACGAGCGGCGTCGAGTGAGGCGGGCCGAGGCCGGACGAGTTGCGCGCATCGACGACGATCGACCCCGAGAAGATTTCCTCTTTCGCATTGGCATGCATTGCAACAGGTTGTTCCCGCCAGTGGAGCAGATCGCGGCTGGTCGCGTGCCCCCACGACATGTTGCCCCACGCGATTCCGCCAGGGTTGTACTGGTAGAAAAGATGATAGAGGCCGTTGTGGTATACGAGCCCGTTAGGATCGTTCATCCAGTTGCGCTGCGGCGTGTAGTGGAGCGCAGACCGCCATTGCACGGTGCCGTTCTCGATGCCGTCCGAAGATGACGGCGATGCCAAGGCGACGCATGGCGCGACACACGCCGTGATAGATGCGCTCAGCAAGGCAAACAGCCATGCAGGCCGCAAGCGCGGAGTGAAGTCGGAAAATCGTTGGAGCGCGTGCATGTAATGTCTTGACGAGTGGTGGCCCCATCCTCGTGTGAGGTGAGAGCCGCACATGTGCTGCTAAGGAACTGCGCGAAGGCACGGGGCGTAAGCGCCGCCTCAAGCAGCACTGACAACGGCCCGGTCACATTCCAAACCGAGCACGACGGTGCCCTTGCGCGTGTTGGCGACTGTGAGCCCGCGACGCGCCGTCTCGCGCATCGCACGATTCACGGTGTTCACATTCAGGCCGAGGAAATCCGCGAGCACGCGCTGCGACGGCAGGCGGTCGCCGGGCCTGAGCCGGCCCGTTGCGATGTCGGCCTCGACTGCCGCGACGACTGCGCGGTAAGCCGGGCCTTGATATCGATGCAAGTCTGGAATCCAGCAGCGGTTCATGGTCACAATCCTCGTGCCGGTTGCCGCACAGTGGACCGGTAGCCGGGCGTGACAGATCAGCTGTCCGCGCCAGGCTTCCGTCCATTTGTCGTGCGGCTGCAGCGCTTTGCAATGGTCGTCCTCGCGCTGCTGACCGTGTGCGGTCTTCAGTTAGTGATCGCCGGACTGGCCGCGGCCGGCGTCCAGGTTGGCCGGAATGTCGCCATAGCCACCGAGCCCGCCGTTGCCATATGTCCTGTCGACGGACGTGGACGGGCCCGCGATGTTCAGCTTCACAGTGGGCGCGAGCGTGCCGCCGCGTCGCGGACCTATCGCGTCGATGAACGATTCGACGAGGCCGCCGGGCATCACATAGTGCGAGTACGACTGGAACGCGCGCGGGTTCTGGTTCGGGTCGAGCGCATACGGCGCGCCGATCGGCTGGTCGAAGTCGGTCGGATTGCCGAGCACGAGACCGCTGCCCTTGTTCAGCGGAAGGAAGTCGCTGCGAATGCCGTCGCCGACGAAACCATAGACGCCGTCCGGCCCGTCGACGCCCGCTGCATAGGTCGGGCGGTGACTGATCGTGAACAGATAGTACTTGCCGTCCTTGATGTAGATCTGCGGCCGCTCGGTCTGATCGTTCACGCAGTTGGCCGACAGGATTGGCGGCAGGAACTTCCACTGCGTGAGGTTTTCGTTCGTTGCGACAGCAAGACCCACGTTCGCCTTCTGATACGTGGCGCCCGAGTTCATCACGGCGTTCAGGTCTTCGCGGTACGGCTCGCCGGGCGCATAGCCCAGATCGGCTTCGGTACACGTGCGCGCGCCGCGCGGACCCGCCGTGTTGCCTTCGAACACCATGAAGGTCTTGCCGGGATGTGCAGGATCGACGAACACGAACGGATCGCGGAACGAGTAGTAGCCGTTCTGATCGCGTGACTGATACAGCTTGCCGTCGGGTTCGAGCAAAGCATCGTGCTTGTCGAAGCCGTCGAACCACACGTGTTTGTCGTCGGCATGAATGTGGCCGTCCGTGCGCGAGATGATCGCGATGGGCGGCGTGATGTCCTGGCCGCCCTCGGCGGTGCGATTGAACGACAGCGCCGTGTAGTACAGGCTCACGTTATTGCCGTTCGTCAGACGCGCCGAGCCCGACCACTCCGCGTTCTGCGTCATCGGCGCGGTGCCGAACACCCTGACGCTGGAACCGTCCGGAAACAGATGGCCGCCGTAAGTCCAGCCGCCGTCGGCCGGGCGCTGCGAGGCCGGAATGCCCGCCTTGCGATAGAAGAAACCGATCCGCGCATGCACATGGCGATCGTCGAACGAATAGCCCGCATGCGGATCGGCCGTCAGCGAGAAGATCACTTCCCAGCCCTTGAAGCTCAGATTGTTCGCGCGAACGTCGGACAGCGGCCAGGTATCCCATACCCACACGTTCGGGTTGATCAGCGGGAAGTTCGATGCAATGTCCGGCATCGTCAGCGAGGCGGGCAGTGAGTTCTTGTCCGCGGCCGTCGCTGTGTGCGACTGCGCCTTGATCTGGCGGACGTCCGCACGGGTCCAGCGCATGGTGAAAGTGCTTTCGGGGTCGTAAGCCTGCTGCGAGTGCGGAGTCGGGGCAGGAAAACCTGCGACCGACTGGGCCAAGACGGGCGTGGCGCTCGCAGCGAGCAGGGAACTCGCGATGACGCCAGCTCGCAGCCGAGGACGCATGGGGGGCGGGAAAAGGGGGAGCAATTTCATGTGGCCGCATCCAGAAAAGTGGGTAAAGATTGCTGTCGCGTTACGTCCAAACCGGTTTGGATAATAAACAAAACCGGTTTGGAAGGCAAAGAAAGTTATGTGACAAGATACAATCGTGGTGTCGAGGCACGTCCGCGCGGACGCGGTGCCCTTAGCTTTGCAAGGTGAAAGGTGAAGGTAAATTTGAAGACGCTGTCGGACTCGCTCGGCCTTTCCAGGACGACGGTGAGCCGTGCGCTCAATGGCTACGACGACGTGAATGAAGCAACCCGCGACAGGGTGAAAGCGGCCGCGGCGGCGCTCGGCTACCATGCGGACCCGACCGCGCGCCGGCTTGCCACCGGACGCGCAGAGGCGGTCGGCATTGTCTATCCGTTCGGCGCGGGCGATCTCGGCGACCCGCGCTTTGGCGAAGTCGTTGCAGGCATGACGGAGGCGCTGGCGGAGAAGGGACTCGATGTGATCATCGTGTCGGCGCGACCGGGCGCCGAACTGGATTCATATCGTCGGCTCGTCGGCAGCAAGCTGGTGGATGCGCTCGTCGTCGCGCGAACGCTCGTCGACGATCCGCGCATACGTTTCCTGCAGGACCACGCGTTGCCTTTCGTCGCCTACGGGCGCACGAATAGCTCGCAGCCTTATCGATGGTTCGATTTCGATAACGAGGCGGGCGCGCGCGCGGCCACCGAACGTCTGATCGGGCTCGGTCATCGGCGCATCGCAATGGTCAGCGCGCCGCTGTCGATGAGCTTTGCAGCGCAGCGTCGCGAGGGTTTCCTGGCTGCGTTGCGCGATGCCGGCATCGCGCCGGACGCTTCTTTGCTGGTTGATACGTCATTCGACAGGACCGGCGGCTACGAGGCGATGCGCGCATTGCTGAGCCGCGCGCAGCCGCCCACCGCCGTGCTGGTCGATAACAACATCGCAGGAACGGGCGCGTACCGCGCGCTTGTAGAGAGCGGCACGAAAATCGGCACCGAGGTCTCGCTGATCGTGTACGACGGCGTGCCGCCGGATGTGGCGTTTCCTCACACTGTCACGGCCGTTGTGCAGCGTACGGGGCACTCGACGGGGCACATCATCGCGGAACTCGTGATGGATGCGATCAACGACCGCACGAGTTGCACGCATCGGCTCGTGCAGCCGAGCGTGGAGCCCGGCGATACCGATGGACCGCCTGTCTGAGCGCGCGCTAGCGCGGCCAGAGTTCCGCCGATTCCAACGCGGGCGCATAAACGCCGCCTTCGTTCTTTGGAAGTTTCCCTCGCAAGCGAAATACAGTGCGATAGGCGGATTCGACGTCATGTCAAGAAGCCGGACTGGCAGTGGGTAGTGTCACTTCGCACGAGCCTGTCGAGCGTATCAACGTCCAATTCAAGTTCGCACGAATTGATCACGGGAAGCTGGCGATAAAGCAGGTCCTCGTTGTCCAGATTGATGTATTGGAGGGGCGGGATATCGGTCGGCTCAGCGATTCAAACGTCGTCGCCGCCAGCGAAGAGACCATGCTCGGGCGCTGTCTGCTCGTGATCGATACATTGGACATGCCAGTGCCCAGACATCAGCGTGCGACCGCGCTTCGCGCACCATTGGGCGCGACCGGTCTCGCCTTCAAAGGGACCGTCGCAACCGTTGAGATCCAGCCCTTCGAGAACGCATACAGGTGTTGCATCGTTGGGGCCGCACACGAGCGTATTGCCGCAATCCATGTGCAAAGAACCCCATTCCGGCAGTTCCAGCCCGAGATGACCCTCGCGCGACCATTGCCGCGTGTCCTTGTCGAGCCAGAGAATGGCAAAAGCCATCGGATGGACACGACCAAATGTGTCGAGATGAACTGTAAGGCGCATGACAATCTCCGAACGTAACTGCCGTCAACTAACCCTGACTAGGGGAGGCGCGGTTTTCTTCAGGGCGATCATTGGCTGAGTACCCATTGCACCAGCGTGTGTGCATCTTTCGCCGATATTGGCCCGCCGCGGTCGGCCGGCAGCGGCATCGCCATGTCTCCCCAATGGGCCTTACCTCCCAGCCGCAGCTTGTGCTCAAGCATGAACTGCGCGTTGGGCACATCGCGGTAGCGAGCGGCGATCTGTTCGAACGACGGCGCGAGGAACGGCGCGTCGCGTGTGTGGCAGAACATGCAGTGATGCTGATCCACCAGCGCGGCCGGCTCGGGCTCGGCCTGCGCGGCGGCGGCAAACAGCACGAACGCGGCACATGCCAGACGGCAGCTGCGGGGTAAGGCGCTCATGGCGTGCTCCTGTGCGACTGAATGAGTTCAGTCTACGGTGGGGCGTTGCGCTGCCATTGACCTCGATCAACCGGAGCACGGCGCGCGAATTTGACCGGCCGCGGATAGATCCTATGCTAATGACAGGCGCGCGGCGCACAGACCGCACACGCCCTACAAGCAGGCGGATGTCATGAAGATTCATTTTCCCAAGGAGCGCCCTGAGTACTGCGCGCGCGATTTCGTCGTCGTGTTTCCCGCGGAAGTGGATGGCACTCGCGTGCAGTGCGCAATTTCCGCCGAGGCGCTGGAGGATCACTTCGGAGCCGCTTCACTGCGCGAAGAAGATCTGCTCGCCGCGTTCGAACTGAATTGGCGTCGCATCGAACACGCCGCGAGGAACCTGCTCAACGAGATCGGCGCAAAGCCGGTGCTCATGCACAGCGGTTACTTTCGCTTTTGCGACTGAAGCCCACGGGGGCTTTCCAGGGCGAACAAGGGTTGGTGAAGTACAAGGGGAATTCCTATGCGCGCGATGGTTTTCGACGGTGACTCGCCGATCCTACGTGAAGACGACGTGCCGGACCCTGCGCCCGGCGATGGCCAGATGCTGATCGATGTTCACGCGTGCGGCGTGTGCCGCACCGACCTTCACCTGGTCGATCGCGAGCTTGATCGTCCTAAACGGCCTGTTATTCCTGGCCATGAAATCGTCGGGACGGTAGCGGAACTGGGCGCGGGCGTCAGAGGGTTCGCCGTCGGCGATCGCGTGGGCGTGCCGTGGGTCGGTCATACGTGCAGGGTTTGCCGGTACTGCCTGTCGGCTCGGGAGAATCTCTGCGATGAGGCCCGCTTCACCGGTTATACGATCGACGGCGGTTACGCCGAACGCACTGTGGCCGACAGCCGGTACTGCTTTCATCTGCCAGCACAGTACTCCGATGTCGAGGCGGCACCGTTGCTATGCGCAGGTCTTATCGGCTATCGCACCTTGAATATGGCGGGCGACGCGCGGCGTATCGGCATTTACGGTTTCGGTGCCGCGGCGCATATCGTCGCGCAGGTGGCGCGTCATCAACAGCGCACGGTGTACGCATTCACACGGCCCGACGATCAGGCGGCGCAGCAACTCGCGTTACGGCTGGGCGCGGCGTGGGCTGGCGCCAGCGACGAGGCGCCGCCCGACGAGCTGGACGCGGCCTTGCTGTTCGCCCCGGTCGGCGCGCTCGTTCCACAGGCTTTGCAAGCAGTCGTGAAAGGCGGCGTGGTGGTTTGCGGAGGAATTCACATGAGTGATATTCCGTCGTTTCCCTATTCGTTTCTGTGGGGCGAACGGCGCCTGGTGTCAGTCGCGAATCTGACCCGCGACGATGGGCTCGCTTTCATGCGCATCGCGGGCGAGACGCGGCTCACGCTCGAAACCACGACTTATGCGTTGGAGGATGCCAATCGCGCGCTCGCCGATCTGCGTGATGGCCGTCTCACGGGCGCAGCAGTGCTCGCCATCAAATCCGAGTGAGGCCGTCGTGATCGAGGATCCGGATGTCCTTGCCGTGCGCGTCAAGTAACCCGTCGCGCTGGAACCGGGACAGCATCCGGCTCACCGTTTCGAGTTTGATCCCCAGATAGCTGCCAATTTCCTCGCGCGTCATACGCAGGTGGAATTCCGCCGGCGAATAACCACGCTTTCTGAGGCGCTCCGACAGATTCAGCAGGAACGTGGCCACGCGTTGTTCCGCCGACATCGTGCCGAGCAGCATCATCTGCGACGATTCGCGCACGATCTCGCTGCCCATCATGCGGTGCACGTGCTGCTGAACGGCTTTCACTTCGCGGCACATCGTCTCAAGCAGATGAAACGGAATGATGCAGACCTTGCTGTCCTCGAGCGCTACCGCATCGCAGCTATGGTGACCGGAGCACACGCCGTCGAGCCCGAGCGAATCGCCGGCGAGATGAAAGCCCGTCACTTGCTCGCGGCCGTCGCGGTGCATGACGACGGTCTTGAACGACCCCGCGCGCACCGCATAGATGCTCTGAAACGGATCGTTCGCGCGGAAGATCGTCTCACCCTGCCTGATGGTCCGCGACGTGCAGATGAGCGCTTCGATTCCCTGCAATTCCTCGGGCGTGAGGCCTTGCGGCATGCACATCGGGCGCATCGAGCACGACGAGCAGCGCGTCCCGTCCTTGCGCGGCGCGCGGTCGGTGGCGGCTCCCTGTGCCGGCGTCGGTGCAACTTGCAGCGCGACGAATGTGCGAGAGCTGACCGGATCAACGGCAACGTCAGACATGATTTGCTCCTGATTGAAGAGGGGCGCGTGCATGATGTTCACTGGCGATCCGCCGGATCGTGCTTCGCGCAAGTTCGAATTCGCGAGTCTTGTCGAAAAAGTACTGCGCGCCGCTCGTCAGGCACGCGCGCCGGAACCAGGCGCCGGAACGGTTCGTCAACACCATCGCGATGACGTGCGGCATGCGTTGCGCGAGCAGGGCCAGCAACTCCATGCCGCTCCCGCCGTTCAGATGCAACTCCGTCACCACGAGATCGGCTGCGCCGGCCTCGATGCCCGCGACGGCGGCACCGGGCTCCTCGGCTTCACCGACGATTTCCACGCCGTCGAGTGCGCCGAGCAGCGCGGCCATACGGCGCCGTACCGGGAATGCATCGTCGACGAGAAAAACACGCAGGGCGGGGTGGTTGAGGCTTGAGTTCATGCCTCGAAGTATCGGCGGCGCCATCTCAAAATAAAATCGGCGCGCAGCGAACTTGGAGTAGGCAGGGAAGAAGGGCTGTAGGGCTTTTCCTACATCAGGCGTCGTAGCCCGCGAGCGGGGCTGCGAAGGCGGTCAGATATCGTCCTCTTCGTCGCTGACCAGTTTGTGACGCATTGCATAGCGCACCAGCGCGGCGTCGTGCGGCATCTGCATTTTTTCGAGAATGCGCGTCTTGTAGGTGCTGACGGTCTTGGCGCTGACGCACAGCTCCGCCGCGATCTCCGTGATGGTCTGACCGGCGGCAATGCGCTTGAGGACGTCGAATTCGCGATCGGACAGGCGCTGATGCGGCATCAGGTCGATTGGCTGGTTCAAGCTCTGCGCGAACCGCTCGGCCATCGCAAGGCTCACGTAGACGCCGCCCGCGGCCACCTTTGTCACCGCCGCCACAAGCTCGGCGCTCGCGCTTTCCTTCGTCAGATAGCCGGACGCGCCGGCCTTGAACGCGCGCACCGCGTATTGCTGCTCGGCGTGCATGGTCAGCACGAGGATACGCAGCGCCGGCTTTTCGTCCTTGATCTGTTTGATCAGTTCGACGCCGTTGCGGCCCGGCATCGACAGGTCGAGCACCAGCACATCGGAGGCGCATGCGCGAATCAGCGCGACGGTGCTCGCACTGTCGCTTGCTTCGCCCACCACTTCGAAGCCGCTTGCGCCCTTGAGAATATGACGCAGACCGTCGCGCACGAGTGCATGATCGTCGGCGAGCAAGACCCGGGTCATGATTGCAACTCCTGCATCTGCACCGCCTCCGCTGGAATGATGACGCTCAATGCAAAACCGTTGCCTTGTGCGGAATGAATGTCGACGGCGCCTCCGAGCATGTGGGCGCGTTCGCGAATGCCGAGCAGACCAAACGACTTGCCCGCCGGTTCGCCGTCACGACGCACGCCCTGGCCGTTGTCGGCGATGCGCAGCACGATGCCCTCGTCGCCGGCGCGCAGGCTGAGTGTGACGCGCGTGGCGTCGGCGTGGCGCGCAACGTTCGTCAGCGCTTCCTGCACGATCCGGAAGAGCGCGGTCGCGCCTGCAGGGCTGAAGCGTGCGTCGCCGGTTTCGATGTCGCGCTCGACGTCGATGCCATAGCGGTTCGTGAAGTCGTTCGCGAGCCATTCGACTGCGGGGATCAGTCCGAGGTCGTCGAGCATTACCGGCCGCAGATCGGCGGCAATTCGGCGAACCGACGCCACGGTCACGTCGATCAGACGGCGCATGCCCTGCAAATGGTCGCGCACCAGCTCACTTGCGGACCCGTCCAGCGCTTCTTCGACCGATGAGATGTCCATTTTCAGAGCAGTCAGTTGCTGACCGAGGTCGTCGTGCAGTTCGCGTGCGATGCGCGTCTTTTCCTCTTCGCGGATCTTCTGCAGGTTCGCGGACAGTTCACGCAGTTCCTCGCGCGCCCGTTGCTGCGCCTCCTCGGCTCTGACGCGTTCGGTGACATCACGCAGCATCACGGTGTAAAGCCTCGCGCCGCCGTCGCGAATCTGCGAGATGGAGGCCTCGATCGGGAATTCTTCGCCGTTTGCGCGCAAGCCCGAGAGCACGCGTTGCCGGCCCATCTGCCTATCGGACACGCCCGTCACGCCGAACTGTTCGACATGCCGGGCGTGCGCCGCGCGAAACCGCTCGGGGATGAAGCGTTCAAGCGGTGCGCCGATCGCATCCATTGCCGAGCAGCCGAAAACCTGTTCGGCCATTGGGTTGAAGAGCACGACGCGCTGTTGTTCGTCAATGGAGATGATCGCTTCCATCGACGAACGGATGATCGCCATCATGCGCGCTTCGTTCACGCCGGACTGACTGATCGCGGCGCTTGCCTCGCTGTGCGCGCTGAAGGCTTCCCGGCGCGCGCGCACGAGTATGAATGCGCTGGTTGCGACGAGCAACGCCGCAGCGACGCAGATGAGCAGCACCGGATCGAACCAGCGCCGCGCGGCCAGCATCACTGCCAGTGCGGTGACGAAGGCGGCGGCTGCCGCGAGTGCGGGCCGTGCCGCAAACCAGCTCAACCGCTCGTGCGCCACCGCAGTGTGCGGCGTGGGCGTCTTACCGCTGACGGGCATGCGCGCCTCTTTGGAACGATTGCAAACAAGGACCTGTTGCGCTGCAAGACGTCGCCGCCACGGCGGCGCTACAGGCAGGCGCTTCGGTTGAGAGCGGAGCCGCAGTCGACGTGGACCGTGGACTCCTGCGGGCAAAGCCGATAGTTGCGCTCATTGTCCGCGAAACGACCGATTCATGCCAGTGCCGAGCCGCCAGCGCCAGCGGATGGTTACAGCTCGATGCGACATTCATACTGGTGTGGTCATCGACTGAAACATGGTGCGCGTGACGCCGCCGAGGACGCGTTCCTGTGCACGCGTGTGACCGTAGGCGCCCATCACCAGACGAAGCGCGTGTGTGCGGTGTCGTCCGGGCGTGTGAGCAGGGATTCGCAGTTCATGACGGCTCCTTGACCGTGTCGCCCGTGATCATGGCAGCGCTGGCGGACGGCGCGCAGCGAGCGGAAATCAGCAATACGGGCGAGGTGGCAATGCGCAGGAAGCGCTCGGCGACGCTGCCGAGCATCAGCCGCTGCACCCCGCGCCGGCCATGCGTGCCCATCACGACGACGTCCGCGTCGAACTCCTGTGCGGCGAGTTCGATGCGATGCGCGATGTCGTCGCCGGCGACCTCGGTTTCGACAAGGCGTGGCGGTCCTTCGACGCCCGACGCGGCCATCAGTGCGGCCGCGTCGGCGAGCACATGCTTGCCTTCCTCGACGAGCGCATTGCGCACATACGAGGGATCGCAGCCGGGCATGTCGTAGGTCAGCAGCGGCACGTCCACTACGAAAAGCGGCTGCAGCCTCGCGCCCGACTCGCGCGCCAGGTCCACGGCGGCGGCGAGCGCACGCGACGAAGTTTCGCTGCCGTCGACGGCAACCAGAATTTTTTTGTACATGACGACCACTCCTTGGAATAAGAGGCGCGTCGCTCAGTGCGACATCAGCACCGGCACGGTCATCGACCTGAGAATCGTGCGCGTCGCGCCGCCCATCACAAGTTCGCGCCAGCGTGCATGACCGTATCCGCCCATCACCAGCAGGTCAGCACCTCCGTCGGCCACCTGCGAGAGCAGCACCTCGCCGACCGAGCCATCCGCTCCTGTTTCAATGTCGACCAATTCGACATGCACGCCATGCCGCGCGACCACGGTGGCGATATCCGCGCCGGGAATCCGTGTGCTCCCGCCTTCCTGCATGCCGTTGACGGTGAGAATCGTGGTGTTTTTTGCCGCGCGCATGAACGGCAGCGCGTCATGCACGGCGCGCGCGGCTTCCCGGCTGCCGTCCCACGCCACCAGGATCCGGCTCCCCGTCGTCCGTTCGCTGCGCGCATACGGCACGAGCAGCACCGGACGGCCGCTCGAAAGAATCAGGTTCTCCGGAAAGAGGTCGCCGACATACGATTCGGCGTCGCCTGGATTGTCCTGGCCGGCCACGATCAGATCGGCGCAGCGGCCAAGTCGCGGCACGGCAAAGCTCGTGGACTCGTCGACGGCGATCCATTCGCCTTCTACTTCGGCACGCCGAAGTTCCGCATGGAACAGCCGCTCGAGTGCCGCGCGCCGTTCCGCTCGTCGCTCCGCATGCTCGCGGTAGTACTCGGCGGTACCGGCCATCACATACAAGGACCGCGGGTCGGGCGAGAACACCGCGAATACGCCGGTCAGATGCGCGCCGAACTGTTTTGCGAGAGACA
This sequence comes from Paraburkholderia kirstenboschensis, assembly GCF_904848585.1. Lineage (GTDB taxonomy): Bacteria > Pseudomonadota > Gammaproteobacteria > Burkholderiales > Burkholderiaceae > Paraburkholderia > Paraburkholderia kirstenboschensis. The sequence goes on along the minus strand of NZ_CAJHCR010000014.1, from coordinate 163,463 downwards.
GTGCGGTTTCAAGCCGCGGATGGGCGTTCGGGCTCGTGTCGAGGTGAACAACGATGGTCTTGTAGCTCATGGCGGTCGCTCCGGGAGAATGAACATGACGCAAGGACAGGTGAGCTTGAGTCTAGGAACGATGGCGCCTGTCCCGTTGATGCAGATCAACGGCGGCACAGGCGCGGCGCGGTTTGACCTGGGTCATGTGCAGCCGTGCGTCGCCATCTATGCTCGGGACATGCATGGCGCACGAGTGCGCGCCAGTGCGTTTTCTATCAAAGGAGCGAGCCCATGTCCGAGCCACGCGTTCTTATCGTCTTTTTCTCGCGTACCGGTACCACGCGCATGCTTGCTACCACCCTTGCAGGCGCTCTGTCCGCCGACGTCGAGGAAATCTGCGATTTCAGCGAGCGGCGCGGAGCGTTGGGATATCTGCGCTGTGTTGTCGACTCATGGCGCAAGCGGCCGGCCGAGATCGTCCCAGCGGGGCTCGATCCGTCACGGTACGACCTCGTGCTCGTGGGCACGCCGGTCTGGGCGGGCGCGGTGTCGGCGCCGGTCCGCGCGTACCTGCTGCAGAACCGCGCGAAGTTCCGCCACGTCGGGTTCTTCTGCACCCTGGGCGGCCTCGGCGCCGAAGCCGCTTTCGACGAAATGCGCGCGCTCGCGGGCAAGGCGCCGGTCGCGCAATGCAAGGTGCGGGCTGCCGAGGTGCAGCGCGGCGTGGCGACGGCGTCGCTCGAATTGTTCGTCGGCGGATTGGAACGTCATCTCGCGCATTACAAGGCGCTGGAGTGGACTTGCTGATTCGCCGGCTTGTCTAGCGCACGAAGATCTGCAAGAGCAGTGTCGCGAATACTTTTCAGCGGTGTTGCGTCGAGTTCCACGGCGTTCCCTTTAAGCAGGCGCGTGCTGCGTCGAGCGTCATGGACTCGGCGCCCAGTGCACCAACATCGTTGCGTTAGTGGTTGCGCAGCGCGGAAGCCGCGCCGTACACCACGCGCGGATCGTGCTGACCTTTATACACAGCCGGAGCGGCCCGGTTTAAGCCAAGCAGTGTGTAGACAGCGGTCTGAGCGGAGCGAACCGAATATTCGACGGTGAACACGACGTCGTTCGGCAACTCGCAAAACTGCCCGATGAACGCAAGGTTCGCCCATCCCTCGGGCACGACTTGCGGCCGGTCGCCGCGCTTGCGTGGCAGGAACTGACTCGTGACGAATGGCATCAGGCACGGGATGCAGGTGGCGTCGTCGAGAATGCGCTGAGCCTGCGTCTCGATATGCAAATGGCCGAGAAGCTCCGTCATGATTTCGCGACCCGTGCATTCGACCATCGGCCTGGCGACGAAGTTGCCAGGCCGATCGACGAAGAGCCCGTAGCCCCAGAACACTTCGACGTTCTTCGGCTGACCGATGAAATGCGGCTGATGCGGCAGCACGATTGACGCGAGCCAGTTCGACTGCGGGAACGTAATCAGACCGCCTTCGCCGGGCACGTTGCCGGTCAGATCGCGGATCAGGCGGAACAGCGTAGGGTCATGCAGCGTCGCGGTAAAGGAGAGCCACCGGGACTCGTCGACGTGATCGGCAAATACCGAAGGATGACCGAATTCGCTGCGTCCGGCCGCGATGGTCTTCCAGAGCGCCCATGCGCCGCTGCTGTCGTCGTGATCGAACACCGCCGCGCGATTGGTGCCGCCGAGGCTCGACCCTGCCGTCATGGAACCGAGCGTGACGATGACCTTGTCCTGCTCGCCAACGGGAATTTGCGTGCGACCGTTACCACGTTCGCAGACGATGCCGGCAACGCGGTTCAGCTCCCCGCTTTCGTCATACCGTAGATCGACCACTCGCGTGTCAGTGCGAAATTCCACGCCGCGTTCGTCTAGCCATTTGCGCAGCGGCCGCACCATCGAGTCGTACTGGTTGTAGACCGTGCGCATGATGCCGTGCAACTGGTTGAAGCCCGGCGTCATATGCGCGAAGCGCAGCAGGTAGCGGCGGAACTCGGCAGCGCTGTGCCAGGGCTGAAAGGCGAACGTGGTGCACCACATGATCCAGAAGTTGGTCTCGAAGAAATCCGGCTGGAAGTGCTCCGATATGCGGCTATCGCCGAGCAGTGCTTCCGGTTCGAGCGAAAGACGGCCAAGCGTGAGCAGATGCGTTTCGGCGAGCCCATAGGCGGGTGCGTCTTCGCGTCGGCCGTTGCGCACGAGCCGGGCTTTCGATGAAGTGCGGATCGTCTCGTTCCAGTCGAAGATTTCCTTCGTCACGCTGCTGCGGCCGTCGAGCGTGGGGATCGAGTCGAACAGATCGTACGTGCACAGATACTTGCTTTCCAGCATGCGGCCGCCGCGCACGATGTAACCGTCCTGCGGCGTGCCCGCGCCGTCGAGGCTGCCGCCCGCCTTGCCGAGTGCTTCAAGAATCGTGATGCGGCAGCCGGGCACATCGGCGTCGCGGATCAGAAACGCCGCGGCCGCAAGCGACGCAATGCCGCCGCCGACAAGATAGAAATGGCCGAAATCAATCGCTTCGTCGCGAGGCTGATGCGTGAGCGCACTCACGTCGGCATAGTCGAATTTATTCATTTGATGGTCCCGCGATGTAATGGCCGTGAACGTTTAGACCATACCCGCGACGAGGGGACGCGCGTTGCGCTGGATCAACGGGGCGCACGGTGGCGCGGCCCCGTGAGCTCGTTGACGCAGGTCAATCGTCGGGTATGGATACGCGCCCATGATCGTCTCATCGACTCGCTGATCCACGTGGCTTTCGCTGCCGCAACGGTCGACAGAAAGTACAGTTCGCGCGGAGGCGGTATGGGAATCGATATGCAGATCGTCTACCTCGGATTTGCGGGGTCTGCCCAAATCGAGTCTGAGGCGGCCGCGCAACTGGTGCGTCTCGAGCGGTTCGGCAGATGCATTTCCGGATGCCATCTGGCGCTGGAGGCCATCCGCAGACATGCAGGGTATGACGTACCGGGCGCGCGCCCTGACATGTCCGACAACGTTCCGGACCAACGCCTGTTCGACGCGCGCCTCGACCTCGTGCTGCGCACCGGAGAACTCGTTCCCATCGAGCATCGGCAAAGCTCCGATGCAGATGAAGCGGTGCGAGCGGCTTTCGACGCCGCTGAGCGGTTTCTGGGGCGCCGTGTCGCTCGCGCTTGATTTGCGATGTCAGTTCCCCGAGGCGTGAGTGCTTCATAACGGCATGCCAACGGACATCTCGTCATGGGCACCGGTACTTCGTCAGGCGTTGACGATTACTCCAGGCGATCGCGTGACAAATCGTTTGATTCAGGTCATCTTGAAAGCCAGTGATAACGTCCGCGCTTTTAATGCAATTCATCGCAGTGGTCACTTCATTCACTTACGTCGCCGAAACATGAATCTGTTTCGCCTGACCCACGTCAACCAGTGTCTGCGGGCGGACATGAACAAGCGCGGGCTGCGACGGCGGCGGCACTCGGCTGCAACGTGGCATGGGGCTTGGTCGATGCGGTGATGCACCTCGTCAGAACCACCACAGAGCGCATGCACAATCGCTCGCTAGCCGCACAGATCGTGGGAGCCGACAGCGATCTCGCCCTGACATTGATCGAAGAGTCGCTGCCGGCTTACGTCGCCGTAATTAGGTGCACCCGTCGAACTGGGCGTGGTAGTGCCAAGTCTGAAAAAATGCTCCATAGCAGCCTCATCGGACAGGCGTTGGTCCTTCAGGACACCACCTCGAGAAGCGGCCGGCGCGGCGAATGGGCTGCCGGACGGCCACGGCCGACGCGCAACAGCAGTTGCGGCACCGCGTCCATCATTAGCGTGGTGCGCAGCCGCTCTCGCAGCGCGCTCAGCTCGGTCGGCTGATTCAGATAGGACGCCGTGATGCCGGCATTTGCGGCGACCAGCAGCAGCCGCTCGAGCGCCTGGCCGGCTGAGAGCCACGCAGCTGCGTCGTCCGTCGACGTAGCGAGGCAGATGAGAAGCGGCGACCCCTCAACGAGCGCATGATGAGCAGCCGCAAGACCCCCACCCAGATCGAACGTGCGAATGACTGAGGCAAGCAGCGGCGCGGCGAGATCGAGAACCGCGGTTATGCGGTCCGACAGTGCGGGCATGCCGTCCTCGCGGCGTCGCGGGTGAATCCAGCTCGCCAGTTCGCGACGAAAGCGCGGGTCGTCGAACTGGATGCGATCGGCCTCCGCGACGAGTTCGGCAAGCTTTTCGCGCATCGGTGCGCTCGAAACACAGACGGCGTCAGCACCCTCCGCCTCGGCGGCGTCGACGAGCTGTTGAAGTGCACCCAGCGGGAGCGGCTCGTCCCTAAAAATTTCGCGAGTCGTGACGCGCTTGAGAATGGCGGGGAGCAGCGGCGCAAGTGCCGCGTCACAACGGCCATCCGGGACGATCTGTACATGCGCCAGCGCATCCGGATCCAGGCCCGACGGAAACAGCGTGATAGCGTAAGCGAGCCCGAAGTGGCTGAGCGCCACGCGTAGGTTGAAGAGCGCCGCGCCGCAACCGATGATCAGCTCGCGATCGAACGGATCGACGACCGGCAATGCCCGCAGCCGGTCGGCGCAGAGCGTCACGCTGTCGCCATCCATGATGAAATGCCACGGCTGCGTGTTGTGATTGGACGGCGCCAGCACTGCATAGCGCAGCGCGAACCGCAGCTTTTCGCCGGTGCTCGCGGTGATGTCCAGTTGATGTTCGTCGACGGACCATGCGTCCGTCTGTGGAAGTTCGCTCATCTCGTGGTCTCCTGCACGAATCCATATTGCCACTGTGTCAGCTCCGCCCCTACGCGGATTGATCTGGATCAGCGGGCGTGCAACCAGCGAGTGTCATGCGAGAGGCCGCAGCGACCTCGTCCGCGACCGCGCTCAATTCCACCGCTTGAAGGTAGGTCGGCACCACGCACCGCCAGTGATAACTTTCTTCGATGTGACGAACACGAGTTCATGCACAGCAGTATTTTTCCCACGGAGCGCGAAGCGATACTGGCGGGTCTCAGCGAAGGGATGGACCGGGTCCGGCTCAAGATGTCGAATGCGCTTTCCGTCCACGCTGGCCAGTGTCCAGGTCGGCCGGAGTGATCTCTTCTCCGGCCCGCCCACATTGCGCTCAGTTGCGCCGCTCAGTCGAGCTTCAGCACGATGCGGCCATCTACCTTACCGCTCTTCAACTCCGCGAAAACGTGATTGATGTTTTCCAGCCGGTCGAGGTGAATCCGCGCGCGCACGCGACCTTGCGCGGCGAAGTCGAGCGATTCCTGCAAGTCCTTTCGAGTGCCGACAATCGAGCCGCGCACCGTGATGCCGTTGAGCACCGTGGAAAAGATCGGCAGAGGAAAATCGCCCGGCGGCAAGCCATTCAGCGCCACGGTGCCGCCACGGCGCACCATGCCGAGCGCCTGTGCGAAAGCGCTGCGTGAGACGGCGGTCACGAGCACGCCGTGCGTCCCCCCAATTTCCTTCTGGATAGCGGCTGCAGGGTCGCACTCGAGCGCATTGAACGTCAGCTCCGCGCCGAGTTCGCGGGCGAGAGCCAGTTTGTCGTCCGCGATGTCGACGGCCGCAACGCGCAGGCCCATCGCAATCGCATATTGAACCGCAACGTGGCCAAGCCCGCCGATTCCGGAGATCGTGATCCATTGGCCCGGCCGCGTGTCGGTCACGCGAATGCCTTTGTACACGGTCACGCCGGCACACAGAATGGGCGCGATGTCTTCGAACGCGACGGACGCAGGCAGATGCCCGACGTAGTTCGGATCGGCCAGCACGTACTCGGCGTAAGCACCGTTGACGGAGTAGCCCGTGTTCTGTTGCTGGTGGCACAGCGTTTCCCAACCGCCCAGGCAATGCTCGCAGTGACCGCACGCCGTGTAGAGCCATGGCACGCCGACGCGATCGCCTTCCTTGACATGGGTGACGCCATCACCGACGGCCGCGACGTACCCGACGCCTTCATGGCCCGGAATGAACGGCAGTGCCGGCTTGACCGGCCAGTCGCCGTCAGCGGCGTGCAGGTCTGTATGACAGACGCCCGACGCCTTCACGTTGACCAGAATCTGTCCGCGCCCAGGTTTCGGGACGGGGACTTCCTCGATGCGCAGAGGCGCACCGAATTCGTGGACGATAGCGGCTTTCATAAGTTGGGCCATGACCTTTCTCCTCACGATGGTTGCGTGGCGTCCAGTATCGGCTTCATTCACCCAACGAAATTGACCTGAGTCATTCAACCGTGAACAGGCGCTGATGCACGCAAGCCTCGCCGGGATGATCCACGTCAAACGGAAGGGCGTCGGGCAGGCCTAATCTGAAATCGCGCAGAGGCGTGTCGGCGTTCAGGGATTCACATGTGCGTCGTCTGCCCCTCAATTCAACGGTTTATTTTCCAGGAGGCTTCCCATGCGTGCATCCGATGTCATGACCACCACAGTCATTTCGGTTACGCCCGACATGACCATTCGTCAGGTTGCCAAGATTTTTGTCGACAACGGCATTAGCGGTGCGCCGGTGCTGGATACGGACGGCAGCCTTGCCGGCATGATCAGCGAAGGTGATCTGCTTCGCCGCTGCGAGATCGGAACCGACGAGCGCAAGCGCGCGTCGTGGCTCGATTTCTGGTCTGCGAATCACGAGGCGCGCGATTACGTCAAGACCCACGCGACCAGGGTAAGCGACGTAATGACCACCGAGGTGGTGACCGTGCGGCCCGACACGCCGCTTGGCGAAGTTGCCGGCATTCTCGAGGCACGGCACATCAAACGCGTGCCCGTGACCGAAGCGGGGCGGGTGGTCGGCATCGTTAGCCGTGCCAATCTCGTGCAGGCGCTCGCGAGCGTGCCAGATGAACCGGTGTCGGACGCCACGCTCTCGGACGCCGAAATCCGCGCCGTCCTGATGGGCGAACTGGCGGGGCGCAAATGGGGCTTTGCTGGTCGCAATATGGTGGTCACCGATGGCGTTGTGCACCTGTGGGGCGTCTTCCAGTCGGCGGAGGCGATCAATGCCGTTCGCGTGGCGGCGCAGAACATACCAGGCGTCAAGGGTGTGGAGGACCATACCGAGCCGTATCAGATGATTCCGGGCATCTAGCAGGCTGCGGGCAAGCCGGCCGTTCGGCAAACATGATCGGAGGCATCATGACTCAACGCATTGTATGGTCGTCGTGCGACCGATCACATTGCCGCAGCGCAACGCGATGTCGTGCTGCTTGCTGCTGTAAGCGAGTCGCGAGGCCGGGAGGTCCCGGTGGGGGATGTAGTCGAGGCCTTCCAGCAGGACATCGGCGTGAAAGTGTCCACACCGGCGCAGGCACCGGTCCGAACGGTGCCCGATTCGGCCCCGTTGTTGTGATGAGCTCACCCGACGAATTTCATTTCGAAGGCTGATGCACTAGTATGAAATACGGCGGCGGCCCCATCTTGGAGATCGCGATGAACAAATCGGACAGACGCGTTGTGTTCGCGTTGGTAGGAGTCGCCATCTGGCTTGGCGGACTCTACTTCGTCATTGTCGGATTGCTTTATGACCGTAGCCCGGAGTTTCGTTATGGCGCACTTGCAATTCTGATTGGTGTTGCGATCACGGTTGTCGCTTCCAACCTGATTTCGCTCCCGGGTTTGTCTGAAAAGAAGAAGGAGGCTCCGCGGTAACGGCACTGCGCAGTGAACACATGTCAGCACTTTCAGTCGGCTTGTGTTTGTGCGTTCTCCCAACCCGATCCCGGATCGAAAGAAGTCATGTTGTCGCCTTCTCTGTGTTTTGCGGCCTCAGATCATGGCAGATCTATGTGGTGGAAACGTGGACCCGGATGCGGCGGATGAGGGTAACAACGCGGTTCTCATCGAGTACCGCTTCCCGCAGTTCGACAGCATCAAGCATTTCCCGGGCGACGACGTTCGGTCCTCAGTGGTGCACACCTTGAACGGCGTCGGTGCTGAATTGCTGCGCCGCCTCAAGCCTCGTATGCACGACATGTTCTGCCGCGGATCGCAAGATCTTGACGGATCGTACCTTCGGTTCCGGTGAATGATCGGCAGAGCATATGAGCCTCTTTGACAGGTTGTTTCGGCCGGGCGTGGAAGAGAGCGGACGGCAGCGACGCGAGCGGATCGACGCAGCGGCCGAGCGTGTTCTGGCGATCAATCCGCGGTTACGGCTGGCAGAGCGCTACGGCGAGCGCCTTGCCAGTGCGGTGACGATTGCAGCCGATTATGTCGACAACCTTGTCAGGTCATTGCCCGCGCCGCACGAGGCGAATGCAAAGGCCTGGTCGTCGGATCCCTGCATCCGCGCATTCTTTGCGACCCCCTCTGATATTCCTCGCGCATTAAGCCGCTCTGTGGAATTGCGCGCGCACTTCGATCAGCATCCCGGTTCGGAGCATGCCTATGCCGTTCTGGGCATGGCATTAACGATGCGCCACGTGCTCGGCGTGGCGCTCGAGGGCGAGACAATGCGCAACGACGTTGCGCAGACCACGCTGTGCTTCAGCGACCATCTCACGAGGATGTGCGGGAACACGGAGGAAACACTTCGCGAAGAAATCGGCAGACGGCTCATCGATCAACTTGCGCTCGCGGGACTGGAGATGCTTGCCACGGATCGTCGCAAACTGGTGGAAAAAGGCCGGGAGCTGCTGGAGGAACGTCTTGCCCTGCTGCAGCGCAGCGGGAGCGGAGTCAGGGCAATCGTCGAGCTCGAGCCGTCGGACGATGCTGGTGAATTGGCCCGCGTGGAGGCGAGTATCAAGGAAAACGCCAGCCGGCTTGCGGCGCTGCGGGTGCCGACGGACCTGCTCGAACTGGAAGTTGATCGTGTCTGCGCAGTCCTGTCCGATCCACCGTCTCACCTGTATGTGACGAAAAAACAGGTGTCGATCGACCATATGAACGTGGTGCAAGACAAAGAGACGCCCCGTAGTCATCGGATCGAATTCGACGTCGCACACCTGCCGGGCGATCCGCCCCGCACGCGTGCATTCGCGCTTGTGCACTGTAGTCGGGGCGACTTGCTGCCAGCCGGATTGAATTTCGATGCGGCGATGCGGGCGCTGTGACGTGGCGGTGGCGGCGCGGGCTTATGGGCCGTTGTGCTGTCGGCAGCACCACGCCCTCACATGCAGGACGGCACCCGCAAGAATGACGACGCGCCGATCTGCCGTCTCTCTCGTATGCTTCCCTGCCAGCGGTTTACAACGGTCACGAAGCGTCGCCGGATAGTGCAGGCTGGAGACAATCAATCGCTGCCTTGGGCACGTTTGCCTCGGCCGCGCTCTGTCAATCGATCTTCGGTGCTGCGCGAAAATCGGGCTTTCGCTCGGGGCTCGCTATGGAAAGTGCCCTGCGGACGCCTTCTGCATCGAGGTTAGCGGCGTACACTGGTGTGGCAGGCTGTTGCCGCCAGGACTCGTCAAGCCGGCCGGCATCGATACCATCAAATCCGAGTTGGTCGAGGAGCCGGATGACCTTTGCTTTGTGCGCCTCATCGTCACCGGCGACCGGCAGTGCAATGCGGCCGGGCGCGCCTGCCGGTTTGCCCTCATCAAGAAGAGTGCGCCAGTACAAGGTGTTAATGGCCTTCAGCACGGGCCGTCCAAGCTGGTTTGCCACCCAACGGCTTTCAGCCATGCCGTCTTCGATCGCATCGATGCGGCCGTCGCGCTCTCGCGGATAGTAGTTTCCGGTATCTACGACGATGACATCGGGGCTGACACCGTCGAAGAGGTTCTTCGGCAGATCGGGAATGTTCGATTCCGGTATGGTGACGAAAACGATCTCACCGCTGCGGGCCGCCTCATCGACGGTTACCGCTGTGGCGCCGGTCTCGGCGGCCAACTCCGCAAGCGATTCCGGACCACGCGAGTTGGCAATGAAAACTTTGTGGCCCAACTTCGACAACCGGCGCGTCAGCGTGCCGCCGATGAGCCCGGTCCCTATGATTCCAATATTCATGATATCGGTTCCCATGCTGTTGACAGAGGCGGTTTCGGCCCGCGCGCACCATCTTCATACCCTCGCTGGCCGTCAGGATAACCAACAATTATAGTTTCACGCCGACGCTCGCCAGGAAGGTTTCCATACGGTTGTCGACCTCAGCCTTCGTCTCCGCCCATGCGGGGAACGACTGCAGAAGATTGTCGTGCCAGGCGATAAGGTGCGGAAATTCCTTGAACGGAAACTTCGCACGATCGACCTGGGAGAAGGGCGCCGCAATGTCGATATCAGCAAAGGTCAACGTATTGCCAACCATAAACGCGCGGCCTTCAAGATGCTGGTCGAGTACCTTTGCTGCGGCGCGGATCTTACCCTCGGCGAACTTGATGAGGGACTCGTTCCTTGGAACACCCATGACCGTCTTTCCCACGCGTTCATCGAAGATGGTGGTGGTGAACGTGCGCCACTGCTCGCCCGACCAGAACATCCACTGAAGGACCTGGAAGCGCTCCTCCTGCGTGGTGCCGACCAATGGAGAATTCACCTTGTCGGCAAGGTACAGATTGATTGCTGAGGCCTCATAGAGGATGGTGTCTCCATCCTTCAGAACCGGAGTCAGACCGTGGGGATTGAGGCGCGATTTGAACTCGTCGGTCTGGCTCTCGCCTTTGAACAGGTCAACTTTGACGCGTTCGAATTCAATGCCCATGATCTTTGCAGCGGTGGTCACGCGACGCAGGCTGCCTGAGCCCGCATCGCCATAAATCTTGATTGCCATAACTCTTCCTTTCAGTTGGGCACCCGTAACTGGGCCGTCGAATGACTATACTGACATTCCCCGCGAGAATGGAACTGAGGGGTTTAGAATAGAATCTATTCTTGATTGGAATTGATCGACCTGAAAACCGTTACGTCTCCTGTTCTTCTGCGGAATGAAAGTGGTGGATAAATTAGAAGCAATGCGGATGTTCGTGCGCGTCGTCGAAAGCGGAAGCTTTTCGCAGGCAGCGAGGGACCTGAACGTCAGCCAGCCGACGGTTAGCAAACAGCTCGCTGCACTTGAAGCGCGGCTCGGGACGCAACTCCTGGCGAGAAATTCCCGCGCCCTTGCCGTGACGCCCGCAGGACAGGACTATTACGAGGCCATCGTTCAAATCCTTCAGGATCTCGACTCCGTCGAAGAGAGAGTCCTTGAAGGGCAGTCGGCCCCCTCAGGGCTGGTCCGCGTGACCCTCTCGCCAGCCTTCGGGCGGATGTTCGTTATTCCGCGCCTGTCGGAATTCAGGAAACGTTTCCCCGACGTCGCGATCGAGATGGAAGTCTCTGGGCGGCCAGTCGACCTGATCGAGGAGGGGATAGACGTCGCGATCCGCATCGGCCGGCTTTCGGATTCAGCACTCGTCGCCCGGCGCGTCGGCGACATGCGGATGATAACGCTCGCCTCCACCGGCTATCTTGCCGAACACGGTACGCCGCAAACGTTAGATGAACTACGCACTCACCAGCGTATTAGCTATGTCTACCAGGGAGACATCATCGGGTGGGGTTTCAATGTAGACGGCCAGCAGGTCACGGTCGACGGAGCGGGAGCGTTCCGCACGAACGACGCCGAGCATGTCCGCGGCGCGGTCATCGCGGGCCTCGGCATCGCCCACCACGCGAGTTGGTTGTTCACGGATGTGCTGGCCTCCGGCGAGGTCGTACGAATTTTGGACCAGCATGCGCCGCCGCCCTTTCCGATCAACGCTGTTACTGTTGCCGGACGGCGCATGCCCTCCCGAGTGCGGCAATTCGTCGATTTCCTCGCTGCGATTTGCGCCGAGGAGCCGGAACTTAGGATAGGCAACGGCTAGCCCGTCATGCAGCGGACGGCTCCGGCTTCGCACTGCACAGGGAGACGCTGAAGAGGCCCTGGTCGTTAGTCCAGTCGGCCATTGGCGACCACCCCGTTGCGCACAACATCAAGGCATGCGCCGAGAAGACCTGCAGAGAGGTTCCGTGCTGCCGTGCGGCAATGCCTGGCCCCGATCGGTTTGCCGAATAGGGTAGGGGCGCCGCAGTGCATAGCGCTGTAAGGAGGTCTGTTAGCCGGGCCGATTGACGATACCTCTTGCGCTGACTCCTCACTCAGATCTAAACGTAAAGTGCAACTCAGGTCGAGCGACGAGACGGCCATCGCGCAGATACACGCTGTGAGCAGCCGATCAGACTGCGAAGGATTGAAGGGCGGCTGTGGGCCGCGTGCTGACCATCGTGCCAGGCAATATCTGAGCGCTGTCACTCGGCCGAAGCAAAGTTGCCCATAGCGCTAACGGGCTAATATGGCGCGGATAACGTCAACTATGAGTTCCGCCCGTGCGCCATGCTTGACGCTGTCCATTCGAAGTAACCGTCGTACCGCTTAAAGGCGCCGAAGGCGACGTCGACAAAGCCCGTCGCACAGAGCGATGCTTGTGCGCGGCGGCTATTGCGCAAACGGCGGCCTCGAGGGACTTCGAATTGGCGGGGCATCGGCGCTGCGCGCGATGCCCCGCTGCTGGCGGACATCTTCAGTGGCGTCCAGACTTGATGCATGTCTGGGCTTGGTCATCCGATCGACATGGAGCGGGCCGTGATTTGCCGCAAGCTGAGGGTTCACGTACTCGTATTCTGCGTCACGGGCGCATTGTTGGGCAGCGTCGCGGCCTCGGCAGACGAAGTCAAGGTGATGATTTCCGGCGCGTTTGCGTCAGCCTATCGCGCACTGGGTCCACAATTCGAGCAGGCGGCCGGCGAGACGCTGGTCACTGTCTGGGGGCCTGCGGTGGGCACGGCCGCGAATGCCATCCCTGTGCGACTCGCGCGCGGCGAATGGGCAGACGTGCTGATCGTGGTCGGCCATGCACTCGACGATCAGGTCAACGCCGGCAAGGTCGTGTCTGGCAGCAAGGTGGACTTCGCACGCTCTGCAATTGGCATCGCGGCTCGCGAGGGGGCGCCGAAGCCGGATATCAGCTCGGTTGACGCACTGCGGCGTACGCTGCTCGCCGCGAAGTCGATCGTCTATCCGGACGACGCCAATGGAGTCTATATCGGCAGCGAACTATTCCGGCGTCTCGGTATCCAGCAGCAGGTGGCGAACAGGAGCCGCATGATCCCGTCCGAGCGGGTCGCCAATGTGGTCGCGAACGGCGAGGCGGAGATCGGATTTCAGCAGATCGTCGAACTGTTGCCGGTGGACGGCGTAACGGTGGTCGGCAATTTGCCCGCGGAGGTCCAAAGGTACACGGTGTATTCCGGGGGCATCTCCACCAACGCCAAAAATCCAGCGGGCGCAGCGGCCCTGATCCGTTTTCTGTCATCGCCGGACGCGGCCCCCGCGATTGAGGGGACCGGCCTCGAACCGCTAACGCCGAAGACTTCGAACTGAGTGTGGCTGTGAGCCCTCCACGCCGTCGAGCCAGGTGACGGCGGGATCTCCCGGGAACGGCCAATATTCATATCGTCCGCCACTCAGTCATTTCAGACCAACGCCGCCTCACGGTCGCTTCACTAAAACGCCGCTCCGCTCAGGGCAGTGATCGCGACTTGAAGCCGCGCGGCTACAACGGCCGACTGTTAGCAGTGGAGATCGTTGGAACGAGCTCGCGCTTCGGTAAGGTTGTCACCGCTGCCCAATGTCGTCAATCAACATTGCGCAACGTTTTGGTGGCCCCGGTTGGTCAGCCCTTGGCGCTCTTCTCAGCCCCGGAGGCCCGCGCCAATGCTTGTGTGTCGATATATTCCCTGATCTTCGACACTTTGCCGTTCTGAACGGTAATGGCAAAGACCCAGTCGTCCTCGAACGTTCGGTCCGTGGCTATGATTCTTCCCTTGGCGAACCCGATGACCATAACCCGGTCTCCCTGCGCGACGAATTCACTGGGCTGCGTCAACGAAGTTTCCACCGTTTCTGATTGCGTCTGAAGCAGATCCGTCAATCCTGCGTGCCCCCGGCGCGTACCAGCCAGCGGCCAGTTGTCGCCCGGAATGATCCACTCGATATCTTCGGCAGACAACTCCAGCAGACGTTGCTTATCGCCGCGGCCGATTGCTGCAAAGAAGGCTTTCACGATCTGGACATTCTCTTCAATGCTCATCGAAATTCTCCAGTTCCAATACATCACACATGCACGCGGGCGGGGAGTCCGGCGGCGGTCCGCTGCACATCCGGACCTGCCGTGGGGGCGCGGCCGACCGGCCGACCCGCCGACTGCCGGCGTCGCCCCCGTTTCAGTCGAACTGTGTCAGCCCTTTGCCCACGAGGCAGGAATGCATCAAGTTTGCGTCACGATTCATCAGCCGAAAGTGACGAGGTCCTTAAAGATCAGTTGACCCCAGCTATTTCCGCGCGCCTGGACTAGCAGCCCTCCTTCCGAAAGCCCGCCGAGGGAGATCGGCGAGAAACCGAGCTTTCCCGCAAGCGTGCCAACCTCGGCTGCGGCGCCGCTATCGTCGCTCGCGAGGAACACGACTCTCCTTCCACCATTTACGGCCGGGTCCTGGTCAAGGACGGCTGCAGGCAAATGATTAAAGCCCTTAACCAGCCGACTGCCCGGGAAGGCTCGCGCGACGGCCTTGGAAGAAGGCAGTTCTCCCAGCGCCTCAGGGGGCACGCCGTAGGCATTGGTCACATCGACGATGGTCTTTCCCTTCCAGGAGGGAAGCGCCTTGGCGACATCCGGGTGCGACTCAAAACGGACCGCCAGAAATATCGTGTCTGCCATGACGGCGTCCGCCAGTGTCCGGGGGATGATCGTGGGTCCGATCGACGCCGCATCGGAGGCGAAGCTTTCCGGGTCGCGCGTGGTTGCAACGGATACATCGATGCCACTTCGGGCAAACGCCCGGGCAAGAGCGTGACCGATTTTGCCGAAGCCGATAATTGCATAGCTCATATATCTTCCTCCTTGGGTATTCCGGCGCGGTCAGAGCTTGTAGCCGCCGCTTGCCTCGATTGTCTGGCCGGTCACCCAGTGGCCTTCATCGGAAGCGAGGAACGCCACGACGGCGGCGATTTCCGAAGGCTCGCCAAAGCGTCCCAGCGCGATTGTGGCCTCGGCCGCCTTTACGAGTTCGGGATTCTCCCGGAAGGCGGCGTTCGCGTCCGTTCGCGTGTAGCCCGGCGCTACGGCGTTCGCGGTAATTCCGCGCGGCCCCAGCTCGGCTGCGAGCGCATGCGTCAGGTTGTTGATGGCCGCTTTGGCCATCGAGTAGACGGGCGCAGCTGTCACGGGCTTGGTGGAGGCAGCGGAAGAAATGTTGATGATGCGTCCGCCATCGGCGAGACGGTCCAGAGCGGCTTGAACAATGAAGAAGGGCGCGCGGGCATAGACCGCCATTAAGGTGTCCCAACTTTCCGGCGTCGCGTCCTTGAAGCTGAGCCAGCCGGAGTTGCCGGCGTTGTTGACCAGAATGTCGAGGGCTCTGCTTCCGTTGCGCTTGGTGAACTCGTCGTCGAGTTTCTCGAACAGGGCCGGGACGGCCGCCGCATCAACGAGGTCCGCGTGGATCGCGAACGCAGTGCCTCCAGCTTGTTGGATGGCCACGACCGCCTCGTCTGCGCCGGATCTGCTGGCGTTGTATGTCAGCGCGACCGTCGCGCCATCCTTTGCAAGACGTTCGGCGATAGCGCGGCCAATGCCTCGCGATGCGCCCGTAACGAGGGCGGTTTTTCCTTTAAGAGATTGTCCCATCTGATTTCCTTCCGTGGATGTGTTCATGAAGAAGACCATTCTCCGGCTCTTGACTCATGAAGACAATTGACTAAATATCTATCAAGTCCATCTACTTTTTAGATATCCATGCTCGACAACGTCACGATCAATCAACTCCGGGCTTTCGTCGCCGTCTGTGACGAGGGGAGCTTTTCAGGAGCCGCACGGGAGTTGAGACGTGCACAGTCGGCGATCAGTCACGCGATCAGCGCGCTCGAGAGTGCCTTTGATGTGGTGCTGTTCGAGCGCAACACTCACAGAGCGACACTGACGGCCGCGGGCCGCAGCCTCCTGCCGGATGCTCGCGGGGTAATCTCGCGCACCGAGGAAATGAAGATGCGCGCGGTTTCGATTGCTGAAGCCGGCGTCCCGCAAGTGTCGATTGCCGTCGATACCTATTTCCCGCGAGCGCACCTGATCGAATGCCTGCGCACCGTGCAGGCGGACTTTCCAACGGTTGCAATCAATCTGCGCATGACGACCATGCAGGGCGGCGAGCGTCTGGTTCTCGAAGGCACGTGCGCATTGGCGGTGACGATCACGGACGTGCCGGAGCTGAGCCCCGGTACCATTGAAAGGCAGCATTTGTGCGAAGCGCGAATGGTGACCGTCTGTGCGCCATCGCATCCGCTGGCCGCAATCACGGGGTCCATCCCGCGAGAGGAATTTGGCCGGCACATCCAGCTCGTCGTTACCGACAATCAACCCGATGCGGAAAAGACCCAGCAGGGGGTCGCCAGCGAACGCCAGTGGCTGGTGAATGACCTCGGCGCGAAGCACGATCTGCTGAGGGGAAGCTTGTGCTGGGGACACATGCCGCTTCATCTGGTTGCGGACGACATCGCGAATGGAGCACTTGTCGAACTCCAACGGCGCGCATGGCACATGCGTCCGCTTACCTTCATGATCTCGCAGCGGCGCGGATACTCGATTTCGGAATGCGAGACACGGCTGGTCGAGCTCCTTGGCGACCGTCATCGCTTCTCGAAGGATGCCGGCCAGCGCTCCGTCTCACGCAAAGGCAAAAGATTGCCGAAGGCCCGCCACGCGTAAGCAGGCATCCGGAATATCTCGAAGGAGCAGATATTGCGGGGCTGCTCTGTTACGCGTCTTCCATCACAGACAATGCGATCGCCTTCTGCGCCTCGACGCTTGCGAGGCGCCTCGTCAATGCGTCGCGAGTGTGCTCGTAGGCGGACTTGCCGAGCACGAGACGCTGCGGCGGATCGGCCTCGTCGATGGTGGCAAGCATCGCCTCGACGGTCTTCGCGGCATCCGCAAATTCGAAGTGGCCGCCGTCGAGCGCGCGGCGTATATCACCAGCGGGCGTATCGGCATAACACGGCAGCGCCGCAGCCAGATCCAGGCCCGTGCCGAAATTCGTGCGCGTCGGACCTGGCTCCACGATCACGAAATCGATGCCGAACGGCGCGACTTCCTGCGCCACAGCCTCCACGAAACCTTCGATGCCCCACTTGGTCGCGTGATACGCGCCGAAGCTCGGATACGCGATCTGCCCGCCTTCCGACGAGACCTGCACGATGCGCCCGCCGCCTTGCTCGCGCAGACGCGGAACGACGGCGCGGATGAGATGCATCGAGCCGGTCAGGTTGGTCGCGATCTGACGGTCGATCTGCGCATCATTGAGTTCTTCCGCTGCGCCGAAGAGGCCGTAACCCGCATTGCTCACGACGATATCGATTCGCCCGAATGCGTCGAAAGCCTGCGCGACGGCACGGCGCATGGCGTCCAGATCCGTCACGTCGCATTCGACGATACGCAGCCTGTTGGGGTGCGACGCGAGCAGATCGTCGAGTGCGCCGGGTTTGCGCAGTGTCGCAACCACTCTGTCGCCCCGAGCGAGAGCACGTTGCACGAGTCCGCGCCCCAGTCCGCTAGACGCGCCTGTAATCAGCCAGTTCTTGCTCATTGCGAATCTCCGTTCGACGCTGAAAACGCTATGCTAGAACGATAAGATACGTGTGAGAATCACCATCAATCTGCATGACGAGGTGAAAAAATTCAACAATGGGCAAACCCACTTTAGCCGATCTCCAAGCTTTCATGGCTGTCGCCGCGCGACGTAGTTTCGCTCAGGCAGCGGGCGAACTCGGCGTATCGCGTTCGGCGCTGAGTCATGCCATGCGCGGTCTCGAAGCCGATCTCGGCGTGCGTTTGCTGCACCGGACAACGCGAAGCGTGTCGCTCACCGATGCCGGCGAACGCCTGCTCGCGCGTCTGCGTCCCGCGTTGAGCGAGCTCAATGATGCGCTCGACGACGTTTCGCGCTCAGAGGGTGAAGTGCGCGGCTCGCTGCGCATCAACGGCAGTGAAGGTGCGATCCGTCATCTGCTGCGCACCGTAGTGCCGCCGTTTCTCGCGAAATATCCGCTTATGGAACTGGATCTGGTGGCGGACGGGCGGCTCTCCGATATCGTCGCTGAAGGATTCGATGCGGGCGTGCGACTGGGCGAGGCCGTGCACAAGGACATGATCGCCGTACGCGTGAGCGAGGACATGCGCTTCGTCACGGTGGCGTCGCCGCGTTATCTGCGCAAATTCGGGCGGCCGGAATCACCGGAGGATCTGCACGCGCATCGATGCATCAGGCAGCGTCTCCCTAGCGGAAAACGCTATCGCTGGGAATTTGCGCGGCACGGGCAGGAGTGCGTCGTCGATCCACCCGGCGCGCTCACGCTCGATAGCAACACGCTGATGGTCGAGGCAGCCATCGACGGACTTGGCATTGCGTATGTTCCCGAGCCGTATGCGTGCGCGGCGCTGGCGCGCAGGCGGCTATCGGTGGTGCTGGGTGAATGGTGCCCGGCTATACCCGGCCTGTTCCTCTACTTTCCCGGCAGTCGACACATTCCGGCGGGCTTGCGCGCCTTGATCGACATGTTGCGAGAGCGGAAGCCAACGCCGCGGTCATATGAATGAACCTCGGCGAGACGAAAATCTTCTCGCCGGTTTAACGGACGAGGCACCATGGACGACATGCTTCGACAAGCGCAGAGAGCTCATGTCGCTCTCTGCAGCCAGACCAGGTAATTCACAAAACTGGAGAAAATCCGCTGAAATAAGGCCAGCTTACCGGAGGCGATAATGCATAGAGAGGTCTGTTTCCTGGGCAATTCGCCCAACGGCAGTTACAAGGCGCAATTGCCCATTGGCCTTGCTCCAGTGTGACCTGTCATTGCGGCCGGTGACGTGCGAATGATCGAAAGTCGCTTTTCATGACAACGGCACCTCTGGCTTTAGATCAGAGCCGACGCCGGCTCATCAGTACGGTGCCGGATTACTGCTCGCTTCCCAGCACGGCCAGTATCGGAGATTCGAAGCTGACGGCGAGATCGGCGACAACTGTTGGCATGCAGGTGCGGCGGAACGTTAGCTCAAACCATCGGCCACTATTGCTGCGTGAGCATCAGGTTCAGGTTCTGAACCGCAGCGCCGGATGCGCCTTTGCCAAGATTGTCGAAAACCGCGGACAGCAGGACATGCCCGTGCTCCATGTTAGGAAATACGCTTAAGCGCATGTCGTTCGTACCGTTTAGCGCTTGCGGATCCAGGTGCGTCAAGACACCGGCTTCATGCGGCGGCAAGACATGCACGTGGGCTGCGTCCGCATAGTGGCGTGCGAGGCATGCGTGTAACGTGGCGCCGTCCACGTCGGGCGCGAGCAGCCGCAACTCAAGCGGCACCGTCAGCACAATGCCCTGACGAAACGCCCCATACGCCGGGACGAAGATCGGCCGCTGCGCGAGTCCCGCGTGCGTCTGGATTTCCGGGGTGTGCTTGTGCGCGAGTCCCAGACCATATACCTGGAATGAAGGCGCGTTGACGGCATCTTTCCCCTCGTGTTCCTTCACGCCGGCACGACCGCGTCCGGAGTAGCCGGACACCGCATGAATGGCGATGGGGTAGTTGCCAGGTATGAGCCCAGCCTGCAACAGGGGACGTAGCAGGCCAATTGCCCCAGTCGGGTAGCAGCCGGGATTGGTCACCCGATGGGCGCTCGCGATCCGCTCAGCTTGTCCCTGCGTCATTTCCGGAAAGCCGTATGTCCAGCCCGGCTGTGTGCGGTGGGCCGAACTTGCGTCGATGACTCTGACGGCAGGATTAACGATGGCGTCCACTGCCTCTCGTGCGGCGGCATCAGGCAAACACAGAATGGCGATGTCGCAGGCGTTGATCGTTTCTGCGCGACGGCGCGCATCTTTGCGTTCTGAGGCGGCAAGCGTGAACAGCGTGATGTCGGTCCGATTGCGCAGCCGTTCGTGGATTTGCAGTCCGGTGGTGCCTTGGTCGCCATCGATGAAAACAATGGGAGCGCTCATACGCGGAATACTCCGGGTGGTTGTAACGGGTAGAAGGAGCTCCCAATGTTCCATGAACCGCTAGAATAGGAAAAGTTGAATTTCATAACCTGAACATTCAGTTTTACTGAACCTGGAGCCGACATGCGAGAGATCAGCCTTGACCGCTTGCGCACTCTCATCGCGATTGCCGAGCGTGGCTCATTTGCCGATGCCGCGCGCGCGTTGAATCTTGCGCCTCCGACGGTCAGCCTCCATATCGCTGAGCTCGAAGACCGCATTGGGGCGCCACTTCTGTCACGCAAACGCGGGCAGGTAAGGCCATCGGCGATAGGAGAGGTGCTGGTGGAGC
The DNA here is from genome assembly GCF_904848585.1 of Paraburkholderia kirstenboschensis. Classification (GTDB taxonomy): domain Bacteria; phylum Pseudomonadota; class Gammaproteobacteria; order Burkholderiales; family Burkholderiaceae; genus Paraburkholderia; species Paraburkholderia kirstenboschensis. The sequence continues at coordinate 143,116 of NZ_CAJHCR010000014.1, read as the reverse complement.
GCGCGCGTCGACTGCTGGCCGATGCGGAGCAGGCGTTGGACGATATTCAACGCCAGGTGCAGGGGCTCGAAGGGCGCGTGCGGCTCGGTGCGTCGACCGGCGTGATCGCGTACTTGTTGCCGCAAGCGCTCGAGGTGCTGCGCCAGCGCAATCCCGCAATCGATATTCAGCTTGCGGTGCTCACGTCGCATGAAACGCTGACCCGATTGGCGGATGGAGCGCTGGATGTCGGGCTGGTCGCGCTCCCTCAGCCCTCCGTGGCTGGACTCGTGATAAAGCCTTGGCGCCGCGACCCTGTAATGGCCTTTGTGCCGGCGCATTGGCGGTGCCCAGCCCGTGTAACGCCTGAATGGCTCGCCGCTCAGCCTCTCATTCTCAATGACGCGACTACGCGTCTTTCGCGCCTGACGGCGGAGTGGTTTGCTACCGCGGGGCATCATCCTGTGCCGCGCATTCAGCTCAACTACAACGACGCGATCAAGAGTCTGGTCGCGGCAGGTTACGGCGCGGCGCTTTTGCCCCATGAGGCCACCACGCCATTACCCGACAGGCGCGTCGTCATGCGTCCGCTGCGCCCGGCGCTGTGGCGTCGACTAGGCATTGCACACCGTGCAGGGCATGTTGAGCGTGCTACTCAACACGTACTCGATGTCTTGTGGGATCTGCGCTTAGCGTAGGCGTTGCCAGATGCCGTTTCGGTTCGCTCGCGCCGGGACTACAGGTGGCACAAAAGCCCGTACAGGTAGGCGCAAAACGTTGAGATATCGGCATGCATCCGCAACGCCGGCTGCTATTCTTCAGACGTGGTGACTCGCCCGTTTCCGGCAGGCTCTGCGAGTCGTCGGCAGCCATTCCGCACGCACGCGGAAAAGGGGGCTGTATGTCACGTCCAGAACTACTTCGGCCCGCGCGACGCACAATGCGTCGACAGCAGTCACGCGGACACATATGGCTCGCCATCGGCATTTCGCTGACTGGACTCTCCCTGACGCCCGTGGCGTTCGCGGCGGGCAGCCTCCCGCAAGGCGGCCGTTACGTCGCCGGCGCGGGCACGATAGCCGGCCAGGGCAACGGGCTGTTAATCACCCAACCGGGATCGACGCGCGGTGTGATTGAGTGGAACAGCTTCTCGGTCGGCCGGAATAACAGCGTGATGTTTGACAATGGCGCCGGCGCGACCCTGAACCGGGTAACGGGTGGCTCGCCCTCGGCCATTTTCGGCAGGCTCAGTGCAACGGGAAGTCTCTATGTGATCAATCCGCAAGGTATCGTCGTGGGCCCGTCGGGTGTGATCAGTACGGGTGGCCGCTTTGTCGCGTCTACCCTCGATGTCTGCAACAGTGCATTCATGACCGGCAGCAGCGCGCTCACACTCTCGGGCGACTCCGATGCAAGTGTGATCAACCTGGGCAGGATCAGTTCGAGCGGCGGCGATGTGTTCCTGATTGCGCGACACGCCGTCATCAACGCCGGGACGGCGGCGGCGCCCAATGGTACGGCGGAACTGGCCGCGGGCGAGCAGGTGCTGCTGCAGGACTCGGCCAGCAGCAGGCAGGTGTTCGTGCAGACGGGCAGTCAGGGCACGGTCGTCAACAAGGGACGGATAACCGCCGCGCAGGTCAGCCTGCAGGCCGCCGACGGCAATGTGTATGCGCTCGCCGGTAGCGGCAAGCGTATCCGCGCGACGGGCACGGCCAGCCGCGACGGCCATGTGTGGCTGGTCGCCGACAGCGGCCGTGTCGAGCAGGTCGGCAAGATCGCCGCAAGCAACGCGGACGGCAGCGGCGGAACGGTCGATACGCAAGCGGCACAACTGACGCTCGGCAAGCACGCGGTGGTCGATGCAGGCCAATGGAATCTCTCGACGCCCGTTTTCACGATCGACGATGTCGCCGCGCACGCGTTGCGCCGCAGCCTGAACGACGGCACCTCGGTCAATGTCACCACGACGGGCGCCAACGGCGCAACGGGCGACCTGGGTGTCGCGTCGAGCCTGCGCTGGTCCGGTCCGGCTTCGCTCACGCTCGCGGCGTATCGCCACGTCACAGTGACGCCGGGTACGACCATCGCCAACAACGGCGCGGGCAATCTGACCTTGCGCGGCGACGCATCAGGCATCGACAACGGCGGCAGCGTGATCAGCGATGGAACCATCGATTGGTCGAAAAGTACCGGCATCGTCAGCGCGCTCTACGACATGAACGGCAGCTACAGTCCCGGCACGATCGTGGCGAACAGCGCGTGGGCAGCAGCTCCGTATAGCGGTCTCATTGCCCAGGTGACCGGCTACAAGCTGGTCAATTCGCTCGGCGATTTACAGAACGTCGCGCTCGATCTCGGCGGCGCGTATGCGCTCGGCAAAGACCTCGACGCCAGTTCGACCGGTACGTCTTTCGCTTTCTCTTCGCTCGGCAATGCGAGCACGCCGTTTTCCGGTCAGTTCGACGGGATGGGCCACGTGATCGACAGATTCACCCAGTTTGATCAGAACTCGACCGAGCAGCCGGCGACGGGACTGTTCGGCGCGATCGGGCCGACCGGTGTCGTGCGGAATGTCGGCATGACCAACTCCCGGCTCGCAACCAATTTCTATTTCCCGGCCGGGATCCCGCTTGGCATTCTGGCCGGCGAGAATCAGGGTTTGATTACCTACGCCTACACTACCGGCGGCCGAGGCTCTGGCGCGTTCGAAGGTGCGTTGCTCGGCGGCCTGGTGGGACGTAACGACGGCCTTATCGAGCGCTCGTGGAGCAGCGCGTCCGTCGGGTCGGCCGGTGTACTCGGCGGGCTGGTCGGCCTCAATGAAGGGACCATTCTGCAATCCTATGCAACCGGCGAAGCGAGTGCGGGCTATCACGGCGTGGCCGGAGCGCTGGCCGGCTTCAACGCCGGTACGATTTCGCAATCGTATGCAACGGGCACCTCGTATGGCAATCTGAGCACCGGCGGCCTCGTCTATTCGAACTCCGGCACAATCGAGCAGTCATTCGCGGCCGGGCTGGTGCAAGGTTATTGCTGCCCGCCGCCGGATACGGTCACCAGTTTCGGCGGCATCGCGGCGTTTAACCAGCCGGACCCCAACGCGGGGATCGCCACCAACGTCTACTGGGACAAACAGACGACGACCCGCAGCGTAAGCGCCGGGACCGGCCCGCAACTGCCGGCATCCAACGGTCTCACTACCGCGCAGATGAGCGATTCGGCCAGCTTCGTCGGCTGGGACTTCGGGCCGACCGGCGCATGGGTCGTGCCGGCCGGCGCGAGTCATCCGGTCCTGCGCTGGCAACCGGGCCATTGAGCGCTAGCTGCCAGTGATCGCCCGCCTGGTGGCGGGACAAGCGAGCGATTGCCTCCATCCACGGAGCTGGCCGGCGAGCAGGCGAGTCCTGCGTCTGTTTTCGCCCAGCATCCGCTCTCCGATGTGACCAATCGAATGGCCGTTGGACCTCGGAAACTGCCGTCAAGGTTGTGCAGGTTCTACGTCCGCAGTGGGTCCGCGTGCCGCCCGTCGCGGCATCAGGCAGCGCGATGGCATAGGTGTGAAGCCTGATGGTTCAGCACTTTTAGTCAACGAAACGTCAATGCTCAAACTAGCTGGCCATAAGAACGTACCTCGGCGGCGCAATCCAGCGTGTTCCGTGCGTTCGACTCTAGCCGAGCTTGCCCGAGCCCAGCTATTTCCGTTTCCCAACAGCACGGCAAATTGGGTCCGTCCTGAAGGGATGAGCCCGAACATTTATTTGCTTTTCGAAACGCATTACTAAGATGAAGTGTTGGGCGGTTTGGAGGCTTTCGGGCTTGCTTTCCCTGGTCACAACATCCTGCGTTCCGCGACAACGACTTTTCCTTGAATTGTCGTGACCATTCGGTGACACCGAAGAGGAGGATGTATGTCGCACGGAACACAGGTCTGTCCGCGCATCGCTGTCATGTTGCAGGTCCTTTACGCACTAGCGCTGATCGCGGTAGTGCAGCCCGCCGCAGCGCAGATCATCAGCACTTTCGCCGGCCCCGGTCTCGGCGGCGTAGGCGCGCCCGGAATCCAGGCCGAAGCCATCGCGGCGGACCGATGGGGAAACATATATACCGCCGAACCGACATATCGCGTTGTTCGGCGCATCGATCGCGAAACCGGAACGGTGACTATCATTGCCGGCACCGGGCAAGCAGGCTATAGCGGCGACGGCGGCCCTGCGACGCAGGCCATGCTCGACAATCCGACAGGGGTTGCGCTCGACCGGGCAGGTAACGTATTCATTGCCGAACCGTTCGCCCATGTAGTGCGAAGGGTCGATCGGGACACCGGCGTCATTACCACGGTTGCTGGCCCGGGCACTCCCGACGTGCCCAACCGCGGTGACGGTGGCCCGGCCACGCAAGCAACGATGTATGCAAACGATGTCGCCGTGAACCGGGAAGGCGATCTTTACATTGCCGATTCGGCGGTCGGCCGCATCCGGCGCGTGGACCATCGGACAGGAATTATCTCGACCGTCGTCGACCTGGGCAACACCTACATCGTGACCATGGCCTTCGACCCGCACGGCAACCTGTACGTGGTCGATCCCGTTCCGCCAGAAGTCGTCCGATTTGACGCAAGGACCGGCGCTGTCACCAAAGTAGCCGGCGCGGGCGGCTGTGCGCCGCAGCCGGGCGGCTCGGCGTGTTACAACGGAGATGGCATTCCGGCGACCGACGCGTTTCTGAACTTCCCCACACATATCACGTTCGACTGTGCGGGCAACCTGACGATCAGCGATACCTTCCACTTCCGCGTACGCCAGGTGAATAGGCAAACCGGCATCATCACGACCATTGCCGGCAACGGGCAGGACTCTTACGGCGGCGACGGCGGCCTTGCCACTCAAACTGGCATAGGCGGTCCCAGGGGGCTCGCGTTCGGACCGCAGGGCGATCTGTTCTTTGCCGAACCTGGGCAGAGCTCCGGGTACATTCGCAAGGTAAGCGGCCTGCCGAAAGCGGGGCACCGCTGCGAAGAACGCGATGAGGACCGCGACGGCCGCGATGCCGGGCGCCCCAGTGATCGCACCGATCGCAAAGATGGCGGTGCGTTGCTTCCATGGTGGTGGTGACACCGCTTGCGCCAGGCCTGTATCGCGCGCTCAGATGAACACGCGCGCGCCTGCGCCGGATGCGGCAAAGACGAAAGTAGCCTGCTGGCCAGCAGGCTACTTTGGACAACGCCACCAACTCCGACTGTCGCAGTTCGGGTGCGCAGGGGTACTGCGTACCTGGACTGCATGCTCAGGCCAGATACTTTTGGCATCCTGCCCCGCACATCCGAAATCAATGCATTACGGGTGGCTGTACATCGCGTCCCAGTCCGCCTTCGACACTGACGAGCGTCCTGCTTCCGACGAACCCTTCACCTCACCGCCGTAACCGCTTGTCGCGCCGTTCTGCGCAGCAACCTTGGCTTCAGCAGCCTGAATTGCTTCGGGATAGTGTGCGTTGTCGCCGTCACCAACGTGATAGCCAGCCTGTTCCAACTGGATCAGTTCGGCGCGTACCTGTGCACGCGTGACAGACCCACTCGATTGCGCGAACGACATGACCGGAGCTGCAAGGGCGGCGGCAACGACAACAGCTTGAATAAGGGACTTCATGAGATCTACCTCCAGACTTTGTTTGTCCTGCTACGAACAGCCCTGTTCGTAAACCAGTGATGACAGTCTAGATAAGCAGACGCTTAAAATTAAGGGGTCTGTCTGCAGAAGATTGTTCTTGGATTTGGGTAAACCCCTACCTTCGGACTTTCTGCAGATATCGCCGCACGCTAGCCTCACGGCAGCACATCGCTCCCGTTATCGGTTCGGCCAATCTCTGCCAGCAACGCCTCATCGCGGGCAATCACCTTTGGCAAATGCGTGCGCAAAAACTCGACCCATGTCCTCGTCTTTGCGTCGATAAACTTCCGCGACGGATACAGCGCATAAACGTTCATCTTCTGCAGCGTGTAGTCCGGCAATACGCGCACCAAGGTACCATCCCTCAATCCGGCGATTGCCGCGTAAAGCGGCACCATGCCAATGCCCATCCCTTCCTGGATCGCTACGACTAGCGACTCCGCAATATTGACCTGTACCGGACCGTCGATCTGCATCGCTTCACTGCCGTTGGGCCCGTCGAGTACCCACTCGTGCGGCGCAAACGCGGGCGTATGCAGAATCAGGCACTCATGATCAGCGAGATCCGCCGGCCGCTGCGGCGCACCGTGCGCACTGACATACCCGGGCGATGCGCACAGTATGCTGAAAGTCGTCCCAAGCGGAAGCGACACGAGGTCGGAATTGGGTAGCGCCGACGCTCCAATCACCGCGACATCCGCGCTGCCTTCGAAGAGATCGGGCATGCGTTGCGACAACGTCAGTTCCACAGTCACATCCGGATAAAGCTTGCGATAGCGTGAGATCGCCGGCAACACATAATGCTGGCCAATGCTCGCAAAACTATGCATACGGAGCGCACCGCTCGGGCGCTCGTGGGCGCGGCTTGCTTCTTCCTCGGCTGTGTCGACGTCCGCAAGAATTTGTTGACATCGCTTGAGATAAAGCTCGCCTGCCGTAGTGAGCGCGAGACGGCGCGTGGAGCGGTTCAGCAAGCGCGTGCGCAGATGGGCCTCGAGTTCGGACACCGCGCGTGACATGGCGCCGGTCGTCGAATTAAAGGACTGAGCGGCGGCGGTGAAGCTGCCGGCCTCCACTACGCGCACGAATACGCGCATGTTTTGTAAGGTATCCATCGATCCTTCTATTTCACGGCAAAGGCCGCATTGTCCGCTCGACTGATCGGCTCATTGTTGTTCGATCTGAAAGAGAGGTTCCCAAGACGTCCACATAATGCCCGCATCGCATGCCCCTACATGCGGCGCCTTGCCTGCCGGTGTCTGCGCGAGCGCATCGCCATGACCACCGTTTTTGTGCTCATGCAACCGTTCAGCGGGATGGTGCTCGTCAAGAGTTTCTACCGATGTCTCGGAACTGCGGTGGGGGCAGTAGCAGGGGTGGTGCCCGGCGCGCTTTTCGTCCACCAGCCTGCGCTGCACGCGCTCGGCATGATCGCCTGGGTGAGCGCGTGCATCGCGGCGGCGGTGCGGTATCGGCATGTGAGGTGGTACGGCTTTGTTCTCGCGGGTTACACGGCAGCGCTGATCGGCATTCCGAATGTCGCGACGCCCGACGGTGTTTTCCTCGCGGCACTGACGCGTGCGGCGGAAGCGGGAGTCGGGATCATCTGCTCACGCGCAGTAAGCGCGTTGATTGTGCCTCAGCGCTCCGGTCTTGCACTGCTGCAAGCGCTGCAAGTCCGTTATGGGGATTTTACTGCGTTCGCTGTCGACGTGCTTTCGCTCGACAAAGACGTACGCAAGGACACTGGAACTTGCACCATACCGATAGCAATCGCCAGCTTCCACTTGTCCGCAGTCATGCGCACCGACAGCGACGAACATGCTGTTCGTTTCGATTGACCGAAGTAGGCTTACTAATGAGAACAACGCTATAAGGACGAGTCGAGCTCGGTCCTATAGATGGAGTTCACAAGGCGTATAGAGCCGAGATCCACTGGTATAGACTTCTGCGCTGCTCGCGATGGTGGCTTTTCGCCGTACACATCCAGCGCATGATTTTTTCCACGGAGAGGAGGGGCCTTCGCCCGAATGATGCCGGTCGCTATCTTGTACGCGAGACTTCGCCCTGACCTGCAGGGCGGCTCTTCACATGATCGATGAACGCGCGCAGCTTCGGCATGATCTGCCGGCGGCTCGGATAATAGAGAAACACACCCGGTATCACCGGCGCGAACCGCTCCAGCACTTCTACGAGTTTTCCGGTTCGCAGTCCTTCGGCGACCATCGGCTCCGGTAGCTGGGCAAGGCCTAAACCTTCCACTGCGGCACCGAGCATGGTGGGAAAGTCATGGGCGATGAAGGGGCCGCTTACCGCGATTTCGATCGCGTTGCCGCCGTTGTTGAACGACCATAGCGCGAGCGCGCCGTTGGATTTGCGCCATCGCAAGCACGCGTGTTGCCGCAGATCGTCTGTGTGCTCCGGCCGGCTGCGCCCTGCGAGGTACGCCGGGCTGCCGACTACGACGAAACGAAGCGGTGGCGTCAACGGCACCGCGACCATGTCGGCGTCGACGAACTGACCCAGCCGGATACCGGCATCGAACCCTTCAGTCGCAAGGTCGATCAGTTCGTTGCTTGCGGCGATCTCCACTTCGACCTCGGGATAAGCCCGGTGGAACGATGCAATCAGGGGATCCAGCAGGAGTGGCACCACCGCGCGCGGCACTGAAAGACGCAACAACCCGGTTGGCCGCTGGCCGAGATCACGCGCAACGTCGCTCGCGGCGACGAGTTCCTCGAAGGCAGGCTTTGCGCGCGAAAGAAATTGTTCGCCAGCTTCGGTCAGACCTACGCTACGCGTGGTGCGTATGAAGAGCGGGGCGCCAATGCGCTCTTCCAGCACACGCACCGCCTGGCTGATCGCCGACGGCGTCACGCCGAGTTCCGCGGCTGCCCTGCGAAAACTACGATGCCGAGCCACGCACAGGAACGCCTCCACGCCATCAAGCGCGCCCTGCCTGACTGTGAAGATCCGCTTCATAACCCGTCAACATTGTGATGAATAGTCGCTCGCGAGAGACGATGGTACACCTATGCCTGTGGGCAAGGAGTCGTGCAGATGTCGACTCGCAAGCCCTGGACAACCCGTCAGGACCGTGGAGGAACCTTGCAATGAACGATGCACTGGATGGCGTGCGCGACCACTATCGTGCGACCGGACTGACGGAGCGGCTGAAGATCGCGCTCTCGGTTTTTGGACCGGAGGATCAGCCGCTCACACCCCAGCAACTGGGCGGCCTCGACCAGTTTCACACTCGTGGGCTTGCGGCCACCGGCGAGCTTGCCAGATTGGCCGGAATCACCGCTGACATGTCGGTGCTGGACGTCGGTTCGGGTATTGGCGGGCCGGCCCGTTTTCTGGCTGCAACCTATGGCTGCCGGGTGACAGGCATCGACCTCAGCGAGCCGTTCGTGGATGCCGCACGCTATCTCACCCAGCGCACCGGGCAGAGCGAACAGGTGTCGTTCCGTGCCGCCAGCGCGCTGGAAATTCCGTTCGCCGACGAGCATTTCGACGCCGTATTTCTGCAGCACGTAGCGATGAACATCGCGGAGCGCACACGGCTTTATCGGGAGATCCAACGCGTGCTGAAGCCACGCGGCAGGTTTGCGACGTTCGACGTCGTCGCAAACGGCGGCGAGCCGCACTATCCCGTTCCCTGGGCGCGGACGCCGGCAACGAGCTTTCTCCTCACAGCCGACGCGACTCACGCGGCGATCGAACAAGCAGGCTTCCACACACTGGCATTGCAAGACGACACCGAGACCGCAAAGGCATGGTTTGCCCAGCTCCGCGCGTCAGGGCCGCCGCCCTCGCCCAATCTGGACGTGGTGATGGGGCTGGACTTCGCCCAGCTTGCCGCCAACCTCGGGCGAAATCTCCTCGAAGGTCGACTCGGCATATTGACAGCGGTGTTCGAGGCCGCATCCCCGAAGGCTGCAAATCACCTGGAGAACCGCTCATGACCGCCGTCTCCGTCCCCGTTGCAATCGCCCCGCGAGGTCCCGCGTGGCGCAGACTGCTTTGGCTCATCCCGTTGGTGGCGCTATGGATCGTGTTGATCTATTGGCAGCCGATTATCCCGACCAGCGGGGTTCCGACCACAGCTCATCAGTTGACGGCCCATGCGTTGATCGCGGTTGGTTTGTGGCTCGGCCTCGAAAGCACCGACCTCACGCCGGGTGAACGCCGTACGACCTGGCTCGCGGTCATGATCCCGGACACGCTTTGGTTCGCTGTTGCCTGGAGCGTGGCGATCAATGGCGCCTTCCGCACGGGTGCCTCACCCTTGCCGTTGTTGCCGTTGGCGATCTTCATGCCGCTGATGATCGGCCTGCCGCTGCTGCTGTTGTCGAAGCGGGTGGGGCGGGTGCTCGACGCGATGCCGGCGAGCTGGCTTGTCGCTCTTCAGCTTTACCGGGTATTCGGCAGCTGGGCGCTCGCTGCCTGGCTGCATGGGTTGCTGCCGGGCGTGTTCGCGTTGCCCGCGGGAATTGGCGATGTGTTGACCGGCCTCTTCGCGTTGCCGGTGGCAATCGCGGTGGCGAGCGGTGCGGCTCGAGGGCGCAAGGCGGCGATCGCCTGGAACATCTTCGGCCTCGCCGACTTCGCCGTCGCGATTACCTTGGGGATGATCACCTCGCCCGGCCCGTTCCAGTTGATCGTTCCGAGCATGCCGAGCATCGGCGCCGGCGGTTATCCAGAAGCGCTGACTCCTGCGTTCGTGGTGCCAGGGTCGATCCTGCTGCACGCGCTGTCGCTGCGCCAACTGATCCGGCGACGCGCCGCCTGATCTCCATCGTGGCTTTCAATGCGCCAGACAACACCTGTCAGGAGGCAACATGTCACCGGAGCTTCTCTTCCAATTACAACTCGTGTTGGGATATGTCGCGTGGCTGCTTTTCTTCCGTGCATATGTCTGGCCGAGGCTAAGGTCGGTGGACTCATTCGAAGCGCAACGCGCCATCGCTGCGTTGCACAGCTTCCGTTTCTTCGGGCTGGTCTTTATTCTGCCGGGTGTCGTCAGTCCCAATCTGCCCTCCGGCTTCGCAGTCTTCGCCGCATACGGTGACCTGGCAACGGGCGTTCTGGCGATGCTGGCGCTACTCACAGCACGGGTACGCCCACTGTTCTGGTTGTTAGTCGTAGCCTTCAATCTTGTGGGGGCGACCGACCTCATCCTCGACTACTATCACGCTATCCAGTCCGGTCTTCCTGCGCGCGCGGGGGAGTTGGGCGCTACGTACGCGATTCCGATTATCTACGTGCCTTTACTGATGATTACGCATGTTTCCGCCTTCTTTTTGATGCTGCGCCCTGAGCCCAAGGCGGCCCCGAGCCACGTGTCTTTCCGTAAGTCATGACATTAAACGCATAGCCTCCTGTCAGGAGGCGGCGTGACCGTGGGACGCTTCTGCACAGTCCTGAGCGTGTTGCGCGCGACAGCGTTCAAATCGGTAATGCTGCCCGAGCGGAATGCCTGACGTCGTGATGGGCGGGCCCCATACGGACCGTCAGCGAAGACTCACAGGCGCACGAGCGCGGTGACCGTCCAGCGGCACCGAAGATGCTATGCCCAATTGACCGCAATGGCCGATGAGCGGAAGAGAGGTTCGTATCGTCTCCCTGGTAGTTGTAGCCGTAGTTATAACGGAAGGGCGCTTTCGACACTGACCGCTCGACAGGAGTCGGCCAGACGCTGCCGCTCACCATCGTCGAGACAGCGGCATTCGAGCGACTGCTGTGCGTCAATCATCGGCTCCGATCCGCTTTACTTCGTGGCATTCGACGATGTGTGCGAAGCACGAAGTGTCGAGCATGAACGTTGGGTATGCGCAGGGCGAGATATCAAATCTTATGGAAATCTGAAGCACAACACCTACTACCTGGGAAAACGATAAGGATAGCTGCGTAAAGAAATGCCTAAGCTATAGCAGCGTCTAGCTCTTTCGGCGCGCGGTTGAGGTAGGTCTAGTCCGACGACGATGATGGGAGGTGTACGATGCCGAAGTACATGTGGACGAATGCATTGTTGGCATCTGCGGCTATCGCGATTGCAGGTTGTGGCGGGGATCAACTCAACCCTAGCGTGCCGCATTACGTATCGGATATCGCGGTCCCCAACATTAAGGCAGGCGTAAACTTCTCATTCGACATCGGCGTTGTTTCAGGTAGCCGATACTTTTTCACTGACAGAAATAACGCATCTCTGGATCAAATCGACATACCGTCGAAGACCTTCGTCAAGGCTATCCAGGGAACCGGGCCACTCGCGTTCACGGGACTTGGCCCGGGGCCGAATTCGCAGGCGGGTCCGGACGGCGCGACGGCTGTCGGCAACTTCATCTACGTGGGCGACGTGAACTCTGTGAAGGTAGTCGATCCCGCAGCGGGCGTCGTGACGAGCAAAATCACGGTTAGCGCGACGGGCGTGCGCGCAGATGAAGGTTGTCTGGATCCCACGCATGGCATCTTCATGATCTCCAGCCCGGAAGAGACGCCCCCGTTCGCCACATTCATCAACACGTCCACGCAGACCGTCGTCGCCAAGGTGACGTTCACGGACCTCGCAGGCAAGCCCACCGCGGGCCTCGAAGCGTGCCGGTACGACGTCGCGAGCGACAACTTCTATGTGAACGTTGACGGAAGCACGGCGAATCCTCATGGCGAACTGGTGAAATTGCCGGGGGCGTCGATTCGCGCCATACCCAACGGTGGCACGCAAAATTACACAACCCTTTCGGGCGTCGCGATGTACCCCGAAGGCAATTGTGATCCTACCGGGCTGGCACTGGGACCCGGAAGCGATATCGCGGTTGGATGCCGGGAAGGTACGACTGGCGCGCCGTTGCTCATGCAGATTTTCAACCGGTCGAACGGTGCGCTCGTGGCGTCCCTGAACGCAGGCGGCGGCGATCAGCTCGAATATGATGCGCCCACCAATCGCTACTACAACGCGGCGAGCCGGTGGACGTCTTCTGGCAATGCGTCGACCAACGGCGCGTGCTCGGCCGCGTCGCCATGCACTCCCGTGTTGACTATCGTCGACGCCGGCAACCGCAGTGTCGTCGCCCGCCTCAATACGGGCAATAACGCGCATTCAGTTGCGATTGACCCGGCGACCGGGCTTATTTTCGTTCCATACTCTTCCGCGACATCGCCGGCGGGGTGTCCGGGTTGCGCGGCAAACGGGTTCGTCAATGGCGGGGTGTCGGTGTTCGCCGCCAGGTGAGGCGCGGCATAGCTTCAGGCTTCACTTGCGCGACATCTTCAGGCGCCATGTGATAGCAGACTGAAAGGCGGCGTGCCGACCTGGAGATACGTCTCGCCGCCCGACCAATCCCATCAGCACTCGGTTGACGAGCGCGAAAATAGAACCGATGGCGCCGTTTCGAAGAAGTACGGGTATAAATTCTAAAGCTTCAGACGCAAGCCGATGTTCATCAAAAGTAGACGTCCGACGTCATCGGGAAGATTGATGACCCGATGAAAAAGCATGGCTTGAATGTCGCGCACGTCGAAGCACACCACGCGGCGTGAATGGCTTCTAGTGTGCTTCATCCACCGGTTGAATCCGCCCCTCGAAGCGGCCTCTGAAGGGGTGCTGTGCCGACAGGCCGAAGCGGGCCGACTCCAGGCGACCGTACGCGTCGCTGGTCGGCTCACTTTCTGCCGCTCGCCTTACCTGGCCAGCGGTCGTTCGGCCGACTGATTTACTCCAAAACCCACTGATATTCGGCGCACGCGTGTCGGCCTTTGCTGACGTTCGAAGGCGGCCAAAAAATCCGACCGTTTGTCGGGCACATCGGACATTCAATGCCAACCTGATGTGGCATCTACTTCAAATGATTTGTCATGCGTTAGTGAATTAGGCGGGTTCAGCGCTCCTGTTCCGGCAATTGCTTGCGCAACTCCAAGCTACAGTTGATGCACTTGCAGCGAGGCAAATCAACAATGAGCAGATATCAGACGGTCCTTCTGGAAATTTTGGCTAGTGAGGGATTCGAGGATTGCATGTCCCCGGGGGCGCCGGTCTCGTCCGAGAGCATTGCAGACGAAGTGACGCAGCTCTGCGCTGACATGCAGGGGCAACTGGCGAGGCTCGCACAGTTCCGCGATTATCCCGACTTGATGCTGACGGCGGTGGACGAGCTGATGGTCAACACGGATGTTCTGCGCGTGCTGGCCGTGGCTCGGCTAAAACTGGAGCTGGCGGCGGCAGAGGACGGTTCCCGTATGCTCGCCGCACCTGAAGGAGCGATACTCCATTAGCCTGGCTCACTGCGATTCTGGCTGCTTCTGATGCTTGCCGTGCTTGTGTGAACGATGATGGCTCGAGTGGGTACTGGTCGGCGCGGACGTGTTGTCTCCTCCGGCAGTCGGGGCCGCCGTCGCCGCGCCGTGTGCGTTGCCGCCGCCCGATCCGCCGTTGCCGTTGCCGCCCGCTTGCGCACTGGCCGTACCGGAAACGGCCAATGCGGCCAGAAGTACAAGCATCAATTGAATGCCTCGCATGTTTAGCTCCCTGGATAGTTGACCCCCTCGCTGGGGCGAAGCGACCGTCACCGCGCCGCAGGCAAAAGAGAGCACACGCAATGCCTGAAGGTCGCGCGAGGTCGCCAGGCAGCGACATCGCCAATCGCGATCTTTTGTGTCCCAGACCGCAGTTCGCGCCGGCGCGGCGTGTGAAGATCCGTCGCACGAATCGCTGACGCGGTACGCACCAGCGACGTTCAAAAACATAAGCGCGGTACGGGGACCTCCACATGAAAAAATATCCAGGTTTTCTCTTCGCCCTTTTGCTCGCTGCCTGTGGCGGCGGCGGAGGGGGCGGCAGCAACGCCACCACGGCATCGTCTGCACCTTCGTCCACCAGTCCCAAAGCATGTACAGACGGCCCGTACACGACGGACGCTACAAAAGTCTGCACCGACGCGAGCGGCAATCTCGTCACGGCATATGTCTATGTGCAGCCGAAGACGGTCATTCCCGACGGAACCGTCATCACCGCGGACACCACGTGGCCGGCGAGCGGCTCTCCATATTTGCTCGCCGGTACGGTGCGGGTCGCGCCGGGCGTCACGTTGACGATCCCCGACAATACGGTGGTGGAGACTTACCGCTCAGTGCCCTGCACGGCCGATTGTGTGGGAACGATTCCGACGAAAGGCATCATCAACGTGGCGGGCACGCTCAATGTGGGAAGCCAGGGTCCGGTCCAACTGCTGGGCGTGACGGCTGCCAACACGTCGTTGGCGCAAGACGCGGGTGGCGGCACGGTCAGCATCACGCATACGGTGTTGCAGGACGCGTTCGTACAGATCAACGACGCCGCACCGTTTTCGCTGACAAACAGCCAGGCCACGCACCTGAACGTCACGCCGATCGTTCGCAGTGGGGTGACGACTTATGAAGCCGGCACGAACGGCTACCCGCGCTTGAGCAGGTCCGCGATCGTGAAGGGCAATACGTTCGTCGACTCCGCGGCCTTCGCTTTCGATCCGTCGGTCTTCGTGCAAAACAACCTGTTCATTAACATGGTCGACCCGCTCGTGCTAATCGACGCGTTCCCGGCCAATGGACAGGCGCCCTCCGGCATCGCGCAACGGAACTCGTTTCTCTTCAAGAAGGATTCACCGAATGGGAATCGCCTTGTGATCGAGTCTCACGGCACTTACAACGCTTCCACGGTTCATTCGCTCGACTTCACGAACAACTTCTGGGGCGTGACGGATAACACGACCATCCAGTCGCGCGTGCGGGATAGCACCGACACTGCCAACCCGCGGCTGCCCAACGTGATCCTCTACGCACCGCCGCTTCAGAGTCCCGATGCCGCCACGCCGACGGACCCGCAAAGCGCGACGCCAAATGTGTAAGCACTGAGACAGCGCGATCGGCGTGGGGAGGTGCTGCGCGCAGCACCTCCCGCTCGCATCGACCGATAGTCGACCGATAGCCGATCACGTTGACCACGTCGACCAGCCGGTAGAGGCGGGCGCGCTCGCCCGTCGCCCAGCGACCGCAGTCCGCATCCCTGGCAGGCAATCAGGCCGAGTTGCCCCGCGCGTGGAGGCCGCTTCATGCTGGCGCCCCGGCGCCGGTCTGTTCCCACCGCTATCGGGAAAACTAGCCAAGAGCGTTTAACTCCCGCAGCGTGCGCGCTTCAAAATGCGACGTCGCGTAGTCGACGAACGCCCGGACCTTCGCCGTCATCAAGCTCCGGTCGCGGTACGCAAGCTTCAGCTCGACCTCGCCGTTTATCAGCTCGAAGCCAGGCAGCAGCCGGACCAGCCGGCCGTCGTCCAGATCCTTGCCGATCATCGTGAGAGGCAGCGCGCCAAGACCGGCGCCGCCTACACCAGTTCCTTGTTGAGTGCAGCGTTGTTCGTCGACACGTCGTGTTCCAGTGGCACTGCAATCTCATCGCCATCACGCCGGAACCGCAACTCTGGCTCGCTGATCGATGCAAGTATCGTGACGAAGCGGAATGCGGCGAGGTCTTCGGGCCTTTGAGGCAGCTTGCGCCGCTGCAGATAGCTGCGCGAGCCGACCAGGACCAGCGGCAGACGGTACAGGCGACGCTCGGCATGCCTGCAATAACAATTCGTCTATGGATCCGAGTCGTTCCATTTCGATCAGCTCAGTACTCTGGAAACTGGCCCTAAGCCAGCTATTCTGGGATGTAGTGATGCATCCTGGCGCTTCGCAGATTCTGCTTACTCTCAACGCCAGGAGTGCGAATGTCGCCTCATTGGCGCATGGGGCGGCGGGAGGTTGCTATGTGCAAGTTGACTGGTGGGGTCGCACGATTGCTCGCCTTCGCTGCTTGTGGCGGATTAGTGCTGGAGGGTCAATCGAAACCGGTTTGTCCCACCTATGTGGAACTGCAGTCCGGCACGATCTTCGATATCGCAAAACTGGTTGAGGACAGCGGATCGCCGGCTGCGGCACTGAAGAAGGCTCGCACCGATCTGGCGCAAGTCAAAAGGTATGGAGGGTGCAAAAGCCTGGAGCACACTCGACATTACGGGGAGTGCACAGAAATAGTAGCGGCAGCCGAGGAAGCAATCAGCGCCCTGGAGCGTTGCGTGGGCGAGGATGCCTCGAACGCCGCTAATCCGACGACGGGTGAGTAAATGCCGGATGGAAGAATGCCAGTTAAGTCGAGCGCGAAAGAGCGCGCTCGTTTTTGCCCCGGTTGAAATACCAGCAATGCTGGAACTTCGCATTCAGCGGATTTTCCAGTGCGCGGCAACTGCACGGCTGCACTGCATGTGTGCCGAGCGCACCTTGAACCTTTGAGCGGTTGGTATCTAGCAATTGGCTGCCGTGCCCACTCTCGCGATCTCGTGTCGCGAGACGAATTTGTCATGAATCGTATGCTAGTGCACAAGTGTAGATACTGCGCTCGGGGAAGAGCCCAGAAGTCGACTGCGCGAATCGTCGAGAGAAGCTGGCGACGAACATGCCAGCAATGCCTCGCTGATGAGACCGGCGTCATTGATTCGCACGGCCGCCAACGCGAGGTTGTATGCCGCGGTCGGATCGATAGGGTCGAGCTTGCGTGCATGGGAAAAACTGTCGATGGCATCCTGCCATGCACCCGATGATAGATAGACGCTGCCTAATGCAATCCACACGGCAGGATCGCCCGGCGCCAGGCGGGTCGCCCGGGTGGCATAGTCCAAGGCTTCAGCATCGTCGCCCAGTGCGCTGAGGCAATTACTGCCCTTTATAAGTCCACATAGCTTGTTGCTCTGTGCGAGTTTCTGATAAAGAGGAAGTGCTTCAGCACGGCGCCCGAGTTTTTCGAGGCAGATGGCCTCATTGAAAACGACGGCATCGTCCTCTACGTGAGTTAGAAAAGCGTCGTACGCGCGGACCGCTCCTTCATACTGGCAGAGCCGCATTAGCGTGTCGCCGTGTTCACGGAGCTGCTCGCCCTCTAATTTTGACAGTGAGGTACTCCCGCCATGGACGATTCGCGGAGAACGTGACCTTAGCTTCTTCAGTAACACCAGTGCACAGACGATCATGCACATTATGGTATTGCCGACGTTAACCCAGAACATTTCGTTGGGTTGGCCTCCGCTGACTTCAAGAAGCATGAGCGCGAAGGTGAGGTTACTTAGAAACCAGATTCCCCACGAAACGAGGCTGTAGCTGCGAACGTCAGCGTCGCGCGTCATCACTTTCCTTATGGTTGGAAGATAGGCGAGTATGCGTGCCCCGTTCCAGATCAGGAACATTGCGGTGATCCAGTGACTTGAGTAGTAAGACATGCTGTTTCCCAGTGCCACGGCGACAGACCGTCAGGGACCGACGGCTTTGTCGTGTGCGTGCGTTGAGGCAGAGGCAAAGGCCGGGACGAGGGCGCAGTAAAGGTCGGGCAGGCATTGGGCAAACGCCGGATTGTTCGTTGCGCTCGCGCCACTCGACGGTAACCTGATGGATGGCGGCGCACGGTATGTGCTGACGACGGTCGGTCGACCCGCGGTGACATCGATGGAGTCTTCAACCGACATTGCCGCTGTACCTGCATTGACTATACCGGCTCCGCTTGCCGCGACGAGCGCGACGGACATCGCGGCCAGCCTGTTTGTGTTTGGCTTCATTACCGATCTCCCGACTTTTGCGTAGCGCCGCTGTCATAGCGCGCCATTGCTATAGGATCGGTCAGGGCGGCCTTCGAATAGCCTTCTGATCGCTCAGGCGGAGCGGCAAACCTGTGCGTCTATCGCGTCCGGACGGACTGGTACAGGTTTTGGGTCGACGCAGAAGGCTCTATGCCGAGTGTGACCGACAGTATCTGCCGGCAATGACGGTATGCATCCAGGGCCTCAGCGATACGGCCTTGCTCACTCAGCGAGAAGATCAACGAACGATGAAATTCCTCGTTGAGAGGATCGTTCTCGACGGCCCGTCGCGAAAGGCTCGTCAAGGCGGGCCAGTTGCGAAGGCGCTGTAGCTCGAGCCCGACGCTCGCTATCGCCCGGGTGAATTGGCTTTGAAATCGGGCCCGGGCGGCGATGACCCACGGAGTGTCCTCGCCGTGCAGAAACTCGCCCGAATAGAGAAGCAGGAGTTCGTCGGCCAACTGCGCCCATCCGGTTGCATCGGTATTGGGCGAGGTGGCTTGTTCGACCTTCTGACAAAGGCGCGCGAAGTTCCACGTATCCACGCGGAACTGTTTCGCGTCGAGAGTAACGCAACCGTCCTGCATGACGACGGCATCGTCGCGGCCCACCAGCTTGCGCAGTCGATGCAACGCGAGTTCGAATGCGTTTTGTCCTGAGTCCCCTTCGAGGGCGGGCCACAACTGATCGATGAGTGTGACTTTCGGGGCATGTCGGCCCGGATGAGCGATGATGGCCTCAAGCAATTCAAGCGGCTTGCGCTGTGGCTTACCATTGAAGCGCAGTGGCTCATCGTCGACGAACACGGTCAGTCCACCAAAGGTGTTGACGCGAATGGCCCACGGCCAGGGGTCGACGTCGGGCGACTCGGGAAGCAGCCGTTCGCGCCTGATGAACGCGCGCACATATTCACACTCGATGCCGTTTTTCAACGCCAACGCGAGCAGGCGCTGCATCGCTTCCGGGCGCGCCCACGGATGGATGAAGCAGAACTGATGCGTGCAGCCAATGCTCAATCCGCGTCTAAGAGGATCCAACGCGGATTGAGTGTCTCCGGATTGAAGCCGGCAGTATGCGGAGAGGAGCAGACCGGCGTGCTCGAACAGCGGGCTACGCATGTCCTTTGCGATCTTCAACATCTCGTCCAGATGCGTCTGCGCCGCCGCGCACTGCCCGGTACAGATCAACGACTGAGCCAGAGCGTTCCGACACAGCGCAGCGCCGACTGGCATGCCACATGCGAGCGCAGCCGTCAGGCTGCGTTCGCCATATTGCACTGCTGCGTCCAGATCGCCGTCGAGCAGATGGCGGCCAGACTTCAGAAAATTGAAAAGCGCAGTGTCCGGTCCTGCGCCGGTCTGAAGCAGACTCTCCATGACGTTCAGGCTGTGCTCCGCTGCATCGAACTGGCGCCCCGCCAGGCAGGCATACGCTCGTTGCGCATGGATGTAGCGGTCCATCGCGTGCACGCCGCTTTCGCGTGCAATGACAAGAGCCGCGTCAAGAAGCGAGAGAGCCTCGGCCGGAGAGCCGGTGCTCCAGTGGTAGCGAGCCTGTTGCAGCCGCCAGCAGATCAATGGGAGCGGTGCGACGTCCGCTTCGACCGGGGATTGCTCGACCGTGCGCAAGAGAAGCGCGGCCTTCGGGAAATCCCCTTGCCACACGTGATGCATGAGCAGTACCGCACCCGTCCTCAGACGCTGCTCGATACCCGACATCGTCGAGAGCAAATGCCAGGCTCGCTCAACCCATTGAGGCAGCTTCGGATGATCGGGCCGACGAAAGATGATTCCTTGCAAACAAGGTACAAGCCGCGCTTCCAGAGAGGGGGGCAGCGCATGCGGGATTTTTTCGAGTGCGTCCTCGAACGCGTCGATCCATTCGTCCGCCGGGTGAAGGTCCTCCGCCCGTTCGAGGAAGAACGTTTCGATCACCGCCGCGGCGCACATCAGACTACCGACCACGTCGTGCTCCTGCCTGAAACACCGGAAAGCGTCTTTGAACGCGGCACGGGCGTTGTCAGAAGTGAATGGCATGCGAGCAGCGCCGAGCCAGTACGTGAGCCAGGGCGCGCGCTTGCGCACGCTCTCGTCCGTGAGGCAGATCCAGTCTTCAAGGGTCCGGTGCCTGCCCTGGCTCAATAGACTGTCCGCATGTTCGCAAATCAGACGGACCAGAGCCTCGCCCTCATTCGCGAGCGAATAGAGCGCCACCGCCTGTTCAATCTGGCCTCGCTCTTCGAGCACACGACCGGCTTGTGCGGCGAGCCTTTTGCAGGTTGCCGGTCTGTACACCTGCCGTGCACGATAGAGCAGGAACTCGCGAAAGAGCGCGTGGTACTGATAGGTGATCTCCGCACCGCTGCGCCGTTCGGTGAACATGTGTCGGCGATAGAGCAAGTCGAGAATGCTTGCCGCGTTTGAGCGGCCCGAAATTCTGCTCGCGGTCTCCACGGTCATGTTGGGGAGAAACGCTGACCGCATCAGGAAGTCACGCATCGGCGCGGGCGCCTGGTCGAACACAAGACCGGCGAAGTAGTTGAAGACGGCCTCAGTCGCCTCAGGTGCAAATGACTCCGATGCGACGCTGGCGTGCCCAATGCGCTCGAGCATGAGCATCAGCCCTGCGACCCATCCGTCCGACTGCCGCTGCAATAGCTGCAGAGACTCATTGTCCAGGCTGTGCCTGGTCATCGCAATTTCGGCGGTTTCGGCGAGGGTCAGCCGCAACTGCTCCCATCCGATGACCGCAAGCTTCTCATTTGCGACGAGCCTGACGAGCTCAGGCGGTGGCTCTGTCAGGCTGATGATGATCAACCGGATGCGTTCGGGCCGCTCTTGCGCTGCTCTTTCGACGATCCGGTGCAGCACCGTGCCTGCGCCCGCCTCCTGATAGTTATCGAGCACGAGCACAGCCTTGTCGGGCAGCCGGGCGAAGAGCTCCCGGAACCAGTTCTGCGCGAACCCAACCGGGTCTGCCTCGAACTCGGGCGTGAACAGCGGCAGACGCGCTGCGCCCTTGCCGTGCACGCAGGAAAGCGCGGCCTCACGCAGGTAGAAAAAGAACGTCGCCGGGTGCCGGTCGGCCGCGTCGACCTGGAACCATATGCCGGGCAAACGGCGAGTGGCCAGATAGCTCGCAACGAGCGAAGTCTTGCCAGCGCCCGGCGGACCGGTGATCCAGGTGATCGCGTGGTCTTGCTGCGCGTCGAGCAGAGCGAAAAGGCGCGGCCGGGCAATGGTCCGGTGCAATCGTGGGCGTGTCAATTTCGCGAGTAGCGGTTTGCTGTTCGCCATTTGCTCTTACCTGCGTCGGCCACGAGACAGCCCGGATCTCGTGCGCCAACTCAGCACTATTGGCCGACTCGCCGTACCGGAATGTCCCCGGAAGGTCGCGTTCCGCCACGCTTCCGCTCAAATCAGACACGTGCAGCCGGCACGTCCGAGGCAACTAGTGCAACCCTACCTATTGCGGTGGACGGCTCAAGCAGAGGCGCCCAGCGTATCGTTCCGCGTCAAGCCGGGAACAATCGCAGGACCCTATCGATACGATTTCTAATCGATTTCGGGGAGATGTCAAGACACTTTCAGCAACGGTGGATTTGATGCGCTCTCCGTATGGCGACGATCGCCGGTCGTCACAAGGACAGGCTGAATGCCGCCAATCGTAAGCGAAGCGGTTACGGGGTCTGCTCGAAGCGAACGGGCGGCGTTGCCGCCTCGTTCACGTGAAGGCGGAAGACGTCCGGGCGTGCATAGTGGCCGACAACATCGAAGTCAAATTTGCCTCTAGCCAGGTCACCAAGGTCGAGGTCCTGAACGAGTAGCGCATCTTCATCGAATACGGGGCCGGCCAGCACCGTGCCGAGAGGCGCCACAATGCAACTGCCGCCGCGCATCAGAACGGAGTTCTGATCATTGCCCTGGACCGCCGCATAGCTGTCCGGGGCATCGCTGCGCCGTAGATGCTGGCACGCAGAGAGAACGAAACAACGGCCTTCCATCGCAATGTGCTGCATGGATGAGACCCACGTGGGGCGGCTGTCCGCTGTCGGTGCACAGTAGATCTGGATATCTATCAATTAGAAGTTGGAGAAACTACGTTCGTACACCTTATGCCGTCGCCAATTGAGTCGGCTAGAACATTGGATCGCGTAATTGACAAGCATCGATATTCCAACCGAGACCACGGATAGGGACGCGGCCAGGAGCATCGTCGGATGCATTGGCGCATGTCCGGCGTGTTGAAGCAGAAGCTGTTGAACCGGAAAGTGAACGATGCATACGATGAGGCTTGCGCGGCCAATTGCGCTCATCGTTCGCCCGACACCGGGAACGTCCCCGATCAACGACGCTATCGAGTACACGAGATAACAGCCAAGCAAGGCGGATAGAGTCGTGAGTCCTGCGTTGTCATAGCGCCGAAGGTTCAGATCCATCGACGACCCAGGTAGAGCCTGAACAAAGACGAAGGCTGCAGCGACGCACAGGATTAGCCAGCTGTTCGGACGCAGAGTCAGCAGGAAGCGGCGGCACACATGGCCGGCCAGCACGAACGCGAGCGAAAGAGGCAGTAGATCGATGCTCCACGGAAGTTGAGCGGGCGCGTCCGGTCGATCGAATTGGTGCAACGCCCAGCTTCCTGTTGCAATCAATGCAATTGCAGCCAAGCCACATATCGCGCGTCGATAGGCCACGCGTCGCGTCAGCCGCGTGACCACGTACGCCAAGATCGACACCAACCAGAGATGAGGCAGGAACCATAGCGTTACCCAGGGAACCGTCGCGCCCGACGCATACAGCGCCCCAGAGACAGTCTGCGCAGCGCGGGACATCGACAGCGGCATTTGCCACAAAGCCTGCGCTATAACCACTGCTGCATAGGGCAGGAGCAGAGACCTGGAGCGCGTCGCAATGACGTCGCGCCATTGCGCGTCCTCACGAATAAACATTCCGGTGGCTACGAAGAAAACCGGTAACGCGAACGCGAGTAGTGCATCAAAGACTCCGCCACCGTGCTTAAGCAGCATTGGGTTATGAATTGCAACAATTCCGAGCATCGCGATGCCTTTGGCGACGTCGACATGCAGCGAGCGCTTTCCGCTGAAAGAAAAATAATTTGGCAGATGATGCGTAGCCCTGATGGTCGCGAAAGTTGAAAGAATGAACACAGCCCCTCCCATGTCGAGCATGGTGCGCCCCGAGACGTACAGGGCAAGCAGCAATGAACTACGGGCTGAGCTTGGATCGGCATGACCTTCCGATGGCCTACCGATCGCATGAATTCATGCCGCGCGCCGGCACCTGTTGGCTTTCCGGAACGGGAGCAGGTTTTTGACCGCACCGGAGGGACTAGTTGACAGTGTGATCGACAGGGTATGGCGATGCGACTCTCGCATTCGTCTGGCCTCGTCTGGCATACGCCGGCCGCAAGCAAACATTCGGCAGTTTGCCTGGTCATCTAATGTATTAAATGGCATTTGTATCCATGACAATAATTTGATTGTCATGATTCATCGGGCTACGCTTGTCCTTGCTCCTGGTCGATGAAAGGAAATGGGCAACATGGAACTGAACACCACCACAATCCTCGTCGCTTTCGCAGGTGTCTTTCTCATCTGCTTCATGAAAGGCTCCTTCGGTGGTGGCTTTGCCATCGTCGGTATTCCGCTGCTTTCGCTCGTGATGGATCCGGTGACGGCGGGAGGCTTGCTTGCCCCTTTGTTTATCGCGACGGATCTCTTCAGCCTCCGTTACTGGAAGCCATCCACGTGGTCGAAGCCCGATCTACTTGTGCTGCTGCCCGGGCTGGTAATCGGTATTGCGGTTGGCTATGGGTTATTCAGCGTGCTGGACCACCGCGCGATTGGGATCGCGATGGCAGCAGTCACCTTGATCTTTGTCGGCATGTGGGTCTTACGCGGCGGAGAAACCGCGGTTCGTCCGCGATCGTCATCCAAGGCTGTCACCGCTGGCTTCACGTCGGGCATCACCACTATGGTGGCGCACTCCGGCGGCCCGCCGCTGGCGATGTACCTGCTACCGCTTGGCCTTAGCAAACAGGTTTATGGCGGCACTACCAGCCTGTTCTTCACGGTAGGAAACATCATCAAGGCGGCACCATGGTTGGCTCTCGCCAGGCCGACCGCCGCGGTCTGGACGTTAATGGCGATCTGCCTGCTTGCCGTTCCTTCTGGCGTCTGGCTGGGGTGGCGCTTGCACGCAAAGTTGGACCAGCGGCAGATGTATCGTGCCTGCTACGGACTGCTGATACTCACGGCGGCCAAGCTGCTGTGGGATGGCGTATCAGGCTACCTTCGATGAGTCCACGGTATGCAAGTCAATAGCCCAGACAATCCGGGTGGACAGACTGCGCTCTTGCGCCTGCAGGTCAGTAGGTCAGTAGGTCAGTTCGGTAATAACCCGGGCCACTGTTTCCAGCGATCGTCGCAGTGTGGGCAGATCGACGGACCCGATTGCGAGGCGGATGGCATGAGGTACATGGGTCGATGTCGCGAACGGTAGGGCAGTTGACACAGAAATGCGCTCGCGCATCAGCGCCATCGCAACCGCGTCAGCCCGAACTTCCTGCGTCAGAGGAACCCAGATGAAGTAGGAAGCCGGATGGCTCACCGTCTTAAGCTTGCCGAGTGCTTCTGCGGCGAGGATTTGGCGCAGCGTGGCATCCTGCCGCTTCTCGTCTTCGAGCCGGGCCACCGTGCCGTCGTTTATCCAGTTGCAGGCGAGGGCCGTCATGGTTGCGGGAGTATTCCACGTCGTCGCGCGGATGACGCGCTCAAGTTTGGGAATCCATTCGCGTGGTGCGCAGACGAAGCCGACGCGCAGACCTGTCGCGACACTCTTCGACAAGCTCGTGACATGGATCGTCCGCTCCGGAGCAAGCGATGCCAACGTCGGCGGCGCATTTTCTGCGAGATATGCATAGGCGGCGTCCTCGATGAGGATCAGTCCATGCCGTCGAGCGATACTGACAAGCTCGCGGCGTCGGCTCGCGCTCGTTACCCAGCCAAGAGGGTTGTGCAGCGTCGGCATTGCATAAACGGCGCGTACGCGTCGTCGCTTGCACAGAGCGGTCAGTGCGTCGAGATCGGGGCCACGCCCTGCGGCCGGGATCGGCGCGAGTTCCAGTCGAGCGGCCTCGGCGGCCAGCTTGAACCCGGGGTAGGTCAGCGCGTCCACTGCCACCACGTCGCCGGGTTCGAGCAGTGCCATGGCGGCCGTCGTCAATCCGTGTTGCGCGCCGCTCACGAGCAACGTGGTTCCGGCCGTTGCCGTGACACCACGATTCGCCAGGTGGCGTGCCGCCGTAGCGCGCTCGTGTTCGCGACCGCCGTGCGGCTGGTATCGAAGCAGCGACTCCAGGTCGCCAGCCGCGGCGAGCTGGCGCAACGCGGCCCGGAGAAGCTCTGTCTGACCCGGCGCAGAGGGATAGTTGAAACTCAGGTCGATCGTAACGGCGCTCCAGGCGTGCAAATCGACGCCTTGACCGCGAGGGAGTGGCTCCCTGACGAAGGTGCCGCGGCCAGTTTCGCCGCTCACCAGACCCATCGTGTGAAGCTCCGCGTAGACGCGCGTCGCGGTGACCAGCGCCAGTCCCTCTTGAGCAGCCAGCTCGCGGTGCGTCGGCAGACGCGTACCGGGAAGCAGACGGCCATCGCGGATGTCAGCCGCCAGGCGGTCAACCACCCGCTTATAACGGGCCTCAGGCATGGTCAATGCATCCATGACAATGATTTAATTGTAGTGATTATCGGCCCTACAATGATCCTGTACAACCTCTTGATCCGGGCGATGGCGAATATCGCGCCATCGTCTAACGCGAGACAGCGGCTTTGACGCGGGGTTTTTCTCATGCCGGTCTCTTGTGCATATCTAGAAGGGCCGGCTCTCCCTTAAGACTGGGGGACGCAATCCTTCGGTTCACCGAAGTCCGTCGTCAAACAGCCTGCCTGCCTCTCGCACGGTCGGGTCGCACAACGAGCAGGACCCCAAGGCCGGAAATTCCCGTTCCGATCGCCATGGGCCATGAGAGTGGTTCGCCAAACATCGCCCATGCCCAGATTAGCGTGATCGGAGGACTCAGAAAGAGAACGCTCGTGACACGAGCAGACGAGGACCGCCGTAGACACGTCCAGTAAAGGCCCCATCCGCCAAGCGTCGCCAGAATGGCAGTCCACGCGACGCTGGCAGCAAACCCCACGGTTGCGATCGGCATGACATTGCCGTGCGATGCCTGCAGCCATAGAAAGATCGGGCAGGAGACGACGCTTTGCAGCCAAAGCATGCCCGGTGGGCTCAAACTTCCTGCGCGAGCCGTTGATCGTTGCTGCCAAACCGTAGCCGCCGCGAGCGAAATCATACCGGCAACCGGTAGTGCGTATGCCCATGCCGGCGCTGTTCCGAGCGCGACTGCGTCGCGACAGACAATGAGCATCCCTGCAAGGCCAAGCGCTAATCCGGCCCACACACTTCTTGGGCTGTGCTCACGGAAGACGCAGGTCGAAATAACTACTACGCCAACCGGTAGCAAGTCTGCAATGAGGGCGGCGAGACCGGTCGGAACCCCGAGCTCGATTCCTCTCGCGACGCCGGCGAGATAGCCCGCCGTCGCGAATACGCCGATGGTCGACTGCCGAATCAAAACGGGCCAAGGCGCACTCCGAATCTCCCGAGCGACGAAGGGAAAAAGACAGACAGAAATCGTTATGAACCGCCATAGCAACACCAGAAGTACTGGCGCGTAATCCGCCGAAAACCGCATTCCAACAAAGCCGGAACTCCATGTCAGGACCATCCCCGCCTCGAGCAAGGGCAGCGGCACGCGATCCGCGTCGCGCAAATGGGGCTTCAAGCTTGCATTGTGTGTCGATGTTCTTGCCATCCATGCAGATTAGTCCGCCGAGGTCGATTCGAAAATTGAAATATACTGACGTAGTCATTTAACGACATTAAACCATGAGCACCGTTCTCGACATTGATCTGCTGCGGACCTTTCACGCTGTCGCGCGGCTAGGACGCTTCCGCGCGGCGGCCGAGCTGGTCAACAGGAGCCCCGCGGCGGTGAGCATTCACATCCAGCGCCTCGAGGCTATCGCGGGCGGCAGGCTCCTCGAGCGGGACAATCAGTCGGTCACGTTGACGGCACTCGGCAAGCGGCTTCTGTCCAGTACGGGCGAGGTGCTTGCGGCGCACGATCGCGTTGTAGAAGAAATCAAGGGAAAGAGACTGGCCGGTCGGGTCATATTCGGCATACCGGATGAATACGCTGCGCATGTGATCCGCGACATCTTGCCGGGCTTCGCAACCAGTTGGCCCAACGTAGTTCTCGAAGTAAAGACGGCGCCAAGCTTCAAACTTCGCGACCAGCTCGGTCGCGGCAAGCTCGATCTGGCGATAGTCGTTCAGCCAGCAAAGGAAAGCAGGTCTGCGGATGTACTGACCGTGACAACGCCGGTTTGGGTCGGCAGCCCCAGCTTTGTGATCGATGACACCCGTCCGCTCCCTTTGGCGCTTTATGCCGAGCCATGTCCTTACCGTGCAGCCATGACGAGCGCACTGCAGTCAGCGGGACGGAAATGGCGGGTGATCCTGGACAGCGGATCGACACAGGTGATCAAGGCGTGTGTCGAATCCGGTCTGGCCGTGACGCTTCTCGATCGTGCACGGGTCAGCGGCGATATGCGGGTGCTCGACGGCCTGCCGCACATTGAAGACCATGATGTGGTTTTGATGCGCGGCGATAGGGACCGCACGACGGACGCAATGGAACTACTCGCAGCGACGCTACGGCAACGATTCAGACTTTAACGATGGCACACGGAGTTGACACGACTTCTTTCAGGGCTTCTCGGTCCGCGCATCGCCAACAACAGGCATCAAAAAGTTTACGGCGCACCTGGTTATGCGCCGTAATGGCAATGCGGCGCTCGCATATCCACGAGCGATCAAAGTTCCGGCTTCAGCCGATATAGCTCCGGCACGAGCGCAAGCAACAGACGCTTCCCGGAAAAGAGACGCGGCGAGATATGCGTGGCGACGTACCACGTCGCGGCGACGTTCATGCTTCGCAGCTTGAGATCGGGGCCGACCAGCGCGCTTGCAAAATGCAGGTCGCCCAGCGTCTTGCCGATGATCTCCTGCTTGATCCTCGCACGCGCCGGCGGATCGAGCGCAATGAACGACAGTTCCGACATCTCGTGAAGCAACCGGTACATGCTGTTGTAATGGTGCAGCGTTTTCGTCGTGAACATCGTCGAATCCATTCGCAGGCGTCTTTTGAATAACGCCTGGTTCAGCACGGCCAGCTTGAGCCTTTGCTGCAGCAGCAACGCGGCGAAAAAGTGATTGTCTTCGTACACGATGCCTTCCAGGAAGCGCAGATTTCCGATCGCCGAACGCCGCGCAATGAAGCAGCATGGCGATACGAAATACCGTCCTTGCCGCAACGACTCGACGACGAACTCTTCCGACCACAACGTCGCGGTTCCCAGCGGCCGCCGGTAACCATTCACTTCCTGCTTGTACATGGGCGCGTCGTTCGGGAACACAGCAGCCTCGAACATGACGGCGTCGATCCCGGGTTTGCTGAACTCCCGATAGCACACGCTCAACGTGTCAGTGTCGATAATGTCGTCGCTGTCCATGTAGTACACATAGGTGCCGGTCGCGAGCGAGGTGCCCAGATTGCGCGCCGCGGATTGCCCGCGGTTGGGCTGATAGACATAGGTGAAACGCGGGTCGCTATCGCAATAGCGTTGCGCAATCGCGGCGGTGCCATCCGTGGAGCCGTCATCCACGATGATCGTTTCGAAATCCGTGAAGGACTGGCCGGCGATGCTTGCGAGCGCATCGTCGAGATAGTTCTGCACGTTGTAAGCCGGCACGATGATGGAAAAAGCTGACATAGGGCACCTTGACTGTTTGATGAACCAGAACCGCACTCAACCTGCATCCGCGCCGCGTGGCTCCTGGCCTGCTGGCGACGCCACCGGTAAGAGACCCGCACCCCGCGAAGCGGGAGCGGCGCCGCGAAAGTACAGCCACACGAAGGCCACCGCACCGACCACTTCGGTCAGGATCACGGCCACGATCGTCCCCTTGGCGCCGCCGTAGCGGGTGAGCGGGACGACATAGAGAAGATGCAGAACCGTTGCGCCGACAAACACATTGGTAAGTGAACGCGCCCGTCCTTGCGCGAGCAGTCCCAGATCACCGAATACGACTGCCACGCTGATGATCGGCGGCAACACGGCCTCGAGTCTCAGCAGAGGAATCGACGCGTGAAACTGCGGTCCAATCCACGTTTCGATGCCCCACGCCGCGAGCAACTCGATACCGATAAAGAGGCTGATCGAGGTCGAGAACACGGCAATCATTGCCATACGCATCAGACGCTGCGCGGCTTGCGGATCGGACGCATGGTACTGGCTGATGCGCGGATAGAACGCCTGGCTGATCACCATGAACATGGCTTGCGCCGCCACGCGGATCTTGTCCGCCATTGCGAACTGGCCTACTACTTCCGGTCCGTGAAAGTAATTCAGCAGGATGGAATTGAAGTTCACATAAAAGCTGATCAATACAAAAGAGAGAAACAGTGGAAACCCGTCCTTCAACGCCTCGACAATCTTTCTCGTGGAGGTACCGACGAGTTTCACCAGTCGATTGCGATGGAGAATCCACAGCGCACAAATCGCGAGCAGCACATTGCCGAGACTCACGCCGAGTGCTGCGAGCGCCGCGTCGCCAGGACCTCTTACGGCGAGATACACGAAAGCGAGGCCGACGAGCCGTGAAAGAAACGTCGGCAAGACTAACGCGCGCATGCGTTCGAGGCCTTGAAACAGCCATATCGGCGTGACGGCGTTGGCGACGATGCCGAGAAACAGCGCGGCCAGCACGTCCGCATGCTCTCGCAGGTCTGGCACGAACAACACACCTGCAACGATCAGCAGAAGTGCTCCCACCACCAGCACGAGCCGCGCAGCCGACGTACTCGTGTAGACCTCGGCCAGTCCATGAGGGTCGCCGCGGCTGACAGAGACGAGCCTCGTTGCCGTGAAGTTGAAGCCGTAGTCGGTCAATAAGACCATGTATTGCGCAACCGCCTGACAATAGGCCAGTACACCAAACTCTCTTGCACCGAGTACATGGCCCAGGTACGGCAACATCAGCAACGGTACGATATAGTTGCCGCCCTGGATAAGAATGAGATAAAGCAGCGTCTTACGAATCGGAGTAGTCATAAAAATTGGTCTGATGCGATGTGGCTTTCCTCATGCGTGAACCGCTCTACAGGATCAGGTGCCGCTGCGCGCGGAATTCGGTGGGCGACATGCCATACCTTTCCTTGAAAAGACGGCCCAGGCGGTTGCCGTCGCCCATTCCGCACCGCCGTGCAATCTTTCCGATAGGAATGTTGGTGGAACTCAGCATTGTGCGGACAACTTCAAACCGCGTGCGCAGCAGGTACTCCAACGGCGTCATGCCGAACTCCTGCTTGAAACGACGCCGGAAATTGCGCTTGCTCATTGCCGCGGAATCCGCTGCCTGTGCAACGGAAATCGGCTTGCTGTAGTTTTCTTTTATCCAGCGCGCTGACTCTCGAACCTTGCTCGTTGTTGTGAGCGATTTCGCGTCGCCTTCGCGGGGCCTCGTGGGCTTGACCACATTCGTCTGCAGGTCGATGGCGACCTTGCGCGCAGTCTGCGGACCGAGATCGCGCTCTATCTGGGCGACGGCCAATTCAGCCGGTGTCGCGCCGCTCGCGCGAGGGCCCGCAACCTCATCGTCGAACAGAACGACGGGTACTGCCAGCCGCGAGGCGTTTTTATAAACCACCGCGAGCTTGGAGCCCTGCGTGATGCGAAGCGATGCAATGGCCCCCTGACGGGTAATCCACGAATGAAGGCGATCGGTCGGCTCCGTTGTCACCGTCGTGTCGCGGCACGCCACGAAGAACGCATGAAAGTCGCTGATGCTGTAATGGTTAAGTTGTTCCGTGCCAATCGAGATGCCGCAGGAGCTGGTGACGAGGCCCCCCTGGTCCGACAATACGGTCAGACGGTAGGGCGCCTGTTTGCCCCGGGCGAGTTCTGCCGCGTTAGCCAGGCGGAAAGCGTCCCCAATGGCGCCCGCGGTCGCCGTGAAGAAGTTCTGGGACACCAGAAGGCCAATGTGTTTCGACGGTTGTGAGTAGTCGAGTTTCTCATTGACGCGCAGACTTGAGAATTCAACAAGATCCATCACGATTAGGGCTCCCAATGTATTTATCAAATGCACATAGCCGGTCGGGCGATAGCTGCATTGTAGTAACAGCGGATTGGGCAAACTTCCGCTTGATCGGCGGTACAGCCGCCAATTGCTTGTCGCGTATCGCCAATACGCGGCCCTCTCAAACGCCGTCATTCACGCCGCATTGCGGCCCTGACAGCTGCTGCAATCGTCGAGACGATCCGCAGCGGAATCAATACGATCGCCACGGCGACGAAAACGACGATCACAGCCAAAACATAAACAGTTGCAAACCCAATCAATATCGACGTGAACGCGAACCTTTCGGCACGCGATGCCAACGGCAGGTCACGCCAATTGCCATGCGGACCGCCTTCTTGCATGGTCGCTCCCGCTCAGGCGGAACCTGTGCGTGCGCGGCGGCGGAATTCCGTTGGTGAGACCTTGAAACGTTTGCGAAATAGCTTCGCGAGTTGCGATCCGTTGCCCATGCCGCTGCGGCGAGCAATCTTGTCGACGGGCAGGTCGCACTCGGCCAGCAGCCGGCACGAGCGCTCGAGGCGAGCCCTCAGCAAATACTCGGAGGGTGTCGTGCCTATCTGGTGCCGGAATCTGCGCAGAAAAGTCCGCTCGCTCATAGCAGCGGCTTGAGCGACCTCAGCGATCGAGATGTCGTGCTCGCAGTTTTCGGTGAGCCATTGCGCGGAAGCGTGGATCTTCTCGTCTTCCCTTTTCGGCTTTCCCGACTGCGCAGAACTTCGGGGACTTACGTACGGAAAAAAGCTGATGCGTATTTCCGCAGGTCGGGCAATCACTGCGCCATGATCTGTGTGGTCAAGGATCCATACCGGCGCAATTAAGTCTTGACAATCCAGACTGGACCTCACGATAGATGCAAGCGTTGCATCCGTATCCGGCGCAATAAGCATCTGCAGCTGATCGGTGCCGCCATGTACGCGACGGCGAATAGGCGCAGTACTTCCGGTAGCGACTCTTTCGAGATTCGTTTCGTCAAAGCCGGCTTCAAGATCACGGCTGGAAACGATATCTATATGTGCATTCGTATTAATTAGACGAAGCACTTGCGCCGCATTATCCATTGGTAGGAGGCAACTAGCGGGGCCGACTTTATTCATGCTGTCTCCTGATGTTCAAGGTCTAACGATTTATTGATTGAATGCCGGTCAGGTATGACAGTGCTTTATAGGGACGTGGGCGAAGAAGCGTCGAGGACGATGCTTACGCAATCTTTCTTCGTTGGAGTTGATTGAAAGGATACGCTGTATGGCTGGTTGCGTGCTCACCTAAATTCAGCCTCAAACAGCCAACCTTGGCTGACAACGCAGACGTGCGTTATAGCGTGCCGCTCAGTGCGGGAGAGCGAACGCCGAGGCGTTGAAAGTTCAACTTGATTACCCTGAAAAAGCCCCTAAATTCTCTGCAAAAGCGGGGAGAAGACCGCCTCATCAATAAATCTTAAAGAAATATGAGTAGGAAAACGAAATAAGTTGCCACCCTGCATGAGTAAGCCAGGTATTACCCGATCGTGTCACCGTCCGACAACATCGGGTGTGTATCGGTCAGTACTTTCATTCCGCACACGGTACCGCTCAACCGGCGTCGGTGTGCAATGCCGCCTCCTTTGTGGAGCTGGGCGTCTCGTTCAGCGAAGAGTGCCGCTGCAACGCGTTTGATGCTTCGAGTCCTGCGTATTTCCGGATCACGTTGCGGGTGATCTGCTGGACTACACCATTGCTCTTCGCCGCGCTATCCATTAGCGCGCGGGCCCAGTCGGTCGTGCCTACGTTAAAGACTTCTCCTTCGCTGCGGCGGCCGTCACGAAGCAGCGGACGGAATATACCGATCGCGCCCGCTCCGCCCATCTCCCAGCCAACGAGCCGATCTGTAACCGCTAGCGTTTCGAACGCATCATCGGTCCATTCGGGCGGCATGCCGTCGACTTCATATCCGACGAGCCGATCTTCCGCACCAAACGTCTCGTCCTTTTGCAACTGAGTACCGGCGAATACCCAATGTTCTGGCCGCTTGACGGTAAAGCCGACTGCCCGACGCTCGCATTTGACCCATCGGCGACGCCAGCGCGACCACGTGCCCCAGTGGCCGCCTCCGTGCTTATAAGTCAGTCCTATCAGATTGCTTTCATTGCCGCTTACTCGCGGATCGAGGTCGATCCGCTCTTTGAGCACGTCCCAGTTGTCCGAGAGCTTGCGCATCTCGGTGAGCTGACCCGGCTCCGAGCCGATGAACCGCACTGGTCGGTAACACGTATTGCCACTGAAAACAGCGACGTTTCCGCCCTGCGTGACGAAATACGCGACGTGTGCGCGCATTTCTTCGCTCCAGTACTCGTGATGACCCACGCTCAGCATGCAGCGGTAGTGTGTCAGGTCGAGGGCTGTCGCACTGTGCAGGTCGAGATCCGTGTAGAAGTCGCAAGCAATGCCTTCCTTGCGCAGCCATCGGATGAACTTGGCGTCCCAATGTGCGAACTGTTGACGGGTCGAGCGCGTGTCGTACGGATCGACCGGTTCGCCCAGGCGTGCACCTAGCCCGCCGCCGGGGCGGCGCAGGCTGACTTTGTTCGCAGCCCGATAGCGGTGGACGCGATCGTCATAGAAGCTGGCGCCGCCCGTCGAGTTATAAGCGTGATAAGTGGCCGTCGGAACGATATACGCAAGTGCCGCCGTCGGAGTGCGCGGACGGGCGATCACAAGCGCCATGCTGTCGCTGTCGGGGCGGGCTGCGAATATCGGCCGGTGCGCGGCGCACGCCTGGCCGAGCTCGTGAGCCGGCTTGCCGTCGGCGTCGACTTCATAGGCGATCGCCACATATGCGCCGGTCTGCAAGTCGGTCATGTTCGGCCGGATTGTGATTGTCGGCCAGTTCCAGTCCTCGTCGAAGCGCATCCGCACGTTATTGCCCGCGGACTCGAATAAGTACTTGCCGTCCTTCAACGTTGCCGTCACACCGTTCTTGCCTGCGACGACCACGCCACACAGACTCGTGAGCGAGTCGTCGTCCTGTTGCTGATAGATGGCGACGCTAAAGCGCGTGTTCGGCTGCACGGCAAGTTCGAAGCACGTTCCAGCAGTGAAGCTCGGATTGATCGGATAAATCTGCATGCTCGCTTCCTCGCGCTATCAAGCCGGTTGTGGCTGGCTTAATCAATTCCCAATTGCATTTGCGACGCACGATCGTTGTCATGCATCCGTTTGCTTGTACACACAAACTGTCGGTGCATCTGTGCGCTACGCCTCATTCGACAGTGACTGACTTCGCCAGATTGCGCGGCTTGTCGACATCGGTGCCGCGCGCGCAGGCCGTGTGGTACGCAAGCAGCTGCATCGGCACCACGTGGAGAATCGGCGACAAACAGCCGTAGTGCTTTGGCATGCGGATTACCCGAAGGCCATCGTCGCTCGCAATGCGCGAATCTTCGTCTGCGAATACATACAATTGGCCGCTGCGCGCCCGCACTTCCTGTATGTTCGATTTCAGCTTGTCGAGTAGTGCGTCGTTAGGGGCGATCGCCACAACGGGCATCTGGCTCGTCACCAGCGCGAGCGGTCCGTGCTTCAATTCGCCGGCCGGATAGGCTTCGGCGTGTACGTATGAGATTTCCTTCAGCTTCAATGCGCCTTCCAGAGCAATCGGATAATGCAGGCCGCGCCCGAGAAAGAGGGCATGCTCGGTGCGCGCGAACGCTTCAGCCCAGGCAATGATTTGCGCTTCCAGCGCGAGTACGCTGTTCAGGCGTGCCGGCAAGTGATGCAGTTGGTCCAGATACTCGGCCTCCTGCGCCGCCGGAAGGCGCCCGCGCTGCTTGCTGAGCGTAAGCGCCAGCAGGAACAATGCGACGAGCTGTGTCGTAAAGGCTTTCGTCGACGCAACGCCGATTTCCGGTCCCGCACTCGTCAGATGCTGGAATTGCGCCTGGCGCATCATCGTGCTGCTTGCGACGTTGCAGATAGCCAGCGTGTGCCGGTGACCCTGCGATTGAGCATGTTTCAGAGCCGCGAGGGTGTCGGCCGTCTCGCCCGACTGCGACACGACCACCACTAGCGTATGAGGATTGGCGACACTGCTGCGATACCGGTATTCGCTGGCGACTTCCACCTGCGTCGGTACTTTGGCAAGCGATTCGAACCAGTACTTTGCGGTCATGCCCGCGTAATAACTCGTGCCGCACGCGACGATCAGCAGCGAGTCGATTTCGCGGAAGGCGTGCCTTGCGCCAGGTCCGAATAAGTCAGCTGAGATCGAATGCACCGCCTCGATCGCGTCGGCAATCACGCTGGGCTGCTCGAAGATCTCCTTGTGCATGTAATGCCGGTAGGGGCCGAGCTCCACCGCGTGGGTGTTCGAGTGTTGGAGCTTGACTTCGCGCTCGACGGTATTGCCGCGCTGATCGACGACTCGCACGCCGTCCAGCGTCAATTCCGCCATGTCGCCTTCTTCCAGATAAATGAACTTCTCGACGGTACCGGCGAGCGCCATTGCGTCCGACGCCAGATAGTTGCCCTGGTCGCCGAGACCGACGACGAGCGGGGAGCCCGCCCGAGCGCCGATAACGCGGTGCGGGTCATCTCTCGCGAATACCGCAATGGCGTACGCGCCCTGCAGCCGTGCAAGGGCATGCCGCACGGCCGAAAGCAGGTCGCCCGAGGCCTCCTTTTGCCACGCATGATGAATCAGATGAGCGACGACTTCCGTGTCCGTTTCGGATTCGAACAGGTAGCCCAGTACTTTCAGTTCTTCGCGCAACGACTCGTGGTTTTCGATAATGCCGTTATGGACGATGGCGATTTCGCCGCTTGAGAAGATCGGATGTGCATTCCTCGCGACAGGCGCACCATGAGTGGCCCATCTTGTATGTGCGATACCGATCATTCCGGATAAGTTTGCTTGCGCAACTTCGGTGGCGAGATTCGCAACGCGCGCGACACTACGCACCCTCCGCAGCGCGCCTTGCTGAAGAACGGCGATGCCACACGAGTCGTAGCCGCGATATTCGAGCCGCCGCAATCCTTCGGTCAACATCGAAGTGACATCGCGCCGATCCACTGCTCCTACTATTCCGCACATGGAAGACCCCTTATTCGCAGCGGTTCGGACACCAACGGACTGAAGTATCAGGTCTGTTGCATTGCAACCAAGCATAGACACCGCAATACGAACCGCGCCGGGCGCGGCGCGAAACGTTGAACCGTTGTCCGGTAAATAGGCATGCAGTTTTCGGGCGCAACAACCTTGAAACATAATCATGCCGTTCTGTCATTAAGCAAATGATATTGATGCTATCGCGCAATGCGTATTAAACGGTGAGAATGCGTCGCACTACCGCATTTACATTTAAGGAGCGATCGAACATGTATGCGATTACCGGTGTGACAGGGCAGGTTGGTGGCGCGGCGGCACGTGCATTGTTAGCTGCGGGACATGAAGTGCGCGCTGTGTTGCGCGACGAGAAGAAGGCGGCGCATTGGAAGGAGCGTGGCGCCGATGTGGCGATAGCATCATTTGAAGACGCCGATGCGCTCGCCGCAGCCTTTCGCGGCACCGCAGGCGTATTCGTGATGATTGCGCCGAACTTCGCGCCGCAGCGTGGTTATCCAAACGCACACGCCGCAGCCGCGGTACTGAAAGAAGCACTGACTCAGGCGCGGCCTGAGCGCGTTGCGGCGTTGTCTTCGGTTGGCGGCCAGCGTGGGTCGGGCCTCGGGCTCATCACGCAGGTACATATTCTCGAAGAGGCACTCGCGGACCTGCCGCTGCCCACCGCCATTATGCGGCCCGCCTGGTTCATGGAAAACTCGTTGTGGGACATCGCGCCGGCGCGCGACACCGGCATCATGTCGAGTTTTCTTCAGCCGCTCGAACTCGCGTATCCGATGGTCGCGACGGCCGATATTGGCCAGGTCATCGCAGATACGCTTGCACAGTCGTGGCAAGGGCGGCGCGTGATCGAGATCGAGGGTCCGCAGCGCTACACACAGCACGAAATCGCGGCGCTGCTTGGGCGGGTGCTAAAGCGTGACGTGAAGGCACAAGCGGTGCCGCGCGATCAATGGGAAGCGCTGTTTCAGGCGCAAGGCACGGCGTGGCCCGCGCCACGCATTGAAATGATCGACGGCTTCAACTCCGGCTGGATCGATTTCGAACCGGGCGTCAACGAGCATGTGGTCGGCGAGACTGCCTATGAGACAGTGCTGTCCGAACTCGTCAAGCGCGCTGGCTAGTCGGTGAGGAGGATGCAAACGCAAACGGCGAATAGCGCTGCGCAATGTTTTAAAACCAGATGGTGACGCGCTATTCGCAATGCGTTAATTCACCACGAATGTCTGTGCGCTGCCGCTCATTCTCAATTAGAAAATTGACTGGCCCGTATAGGTCGTCAACCATTCGAGTGCGAGAACTCCGGCGAGTGAATTGCCATTCGCATCGAGCCCGGGCGACCACACGCACACTGCCATTTCTCCGGGCAACACCGCGACGATTCCCCCGCCCACGCCGCTCTTAGCAGGCAAGCCGACACGGTAAACGAAATCGCCGGCTGCGTCGTAAGTGCCGCACGTTAGCATCAGGGCGGAAAGACGTTTCGCGGAACTGGTGTCGAGAATGCGCTCGTCAGTGGACTGCGCCACGCCATGATTGGTCAGGAACAGTGCCGCTTTCGCGAGTTCAACGCAGCTCATGGAAATCGCGCATTGGCGGCAATACGCATCGACCACGACCTCCGGCGGCATTTCCATATTGCCGAAGCTCGCCATGAAATGCGCCATCGCGCGATTGCGGTGGGCGTGCTGCAACTCCGATTGGGCGACGCTCAAATCGTAGTCGATGCTCGTTTCGCCTGTTAAGCGCCGCATGAATTCGACGAGCGCGGTTTCCGCCTGCACAAAGCGCCGGCACAGCACGTCGGTGACGATCAATGCGCCCGCATTGATGAACGGATTGCGTGGCTTGCCGTGCTCCGCTTCCAGTTGAACCAGTGAATTAAAGGCGTTGCCCGACGGTTCGCGACCGACACGCTGCCACAACTCGTCGTCGAGCAGCCGGAACGCCATTGTGCAGGCGAATAGCTTCGAAATGCTTTGAATGGAAAAACGCGTGTCCGCTTCGCCGGTGGTGAATACTTCGCCGGATGCAGTGACGATCGCCATGCCGAAGCTGTCGGCGGGGACCGTCGCAAGTTGCGGAATGTAATCGGCGACTTTGCCGGTGCCGAGGAAAGGCCGCAAGTCGCGATGGATCTGTTCGAGGATGGATGCGTAGTTCATGAGGCTCAACCCTGTGGAGCCGCGATTCTACTGGCAAGCATCCGCAATGTGTTGACGCGGGCGCCGCGCGGAGCTTCGAGAGCCGCAGCGGCGCCCGCGCTGCCGTCAATGCGCGCCGGCTGCGTCCTGACTGCCGCCCTTCGCGGGTCGAGTGATCCAGATCAGCGGAATGATCAGAATGAAGATGACCGCCGATACAAAGAAGATGTCGTTCAGGCCCATCATCGCCGCCTGCGTATTCACAGTGAAATCGAATAGTGCGTGCGCCGATTGCGTGTTCATATGCAGCAGCGACTGCGTCGAATCGATCTGCTGGTTGAACACCGGGTTGTTCACGGAAGCGCGTTCGGTGAGCCTTTCATGATGCAGCACCGTGCGGTTGTTCCAGGCATTGCCCGCAACCGAAGTACCCACCGCGCCGCAAAACACGCGAGCGAAGTTCGACAGGCCGGCCGCCGCCGGAATCTTGCTGGGCGGCTGGCCGGAGAGAATGATCGACGTCAGCGGCACGAAGAAGAGCGCCATTGGAATGCCTTGCAATAGCGTCGGTATCACGAGGTGCCAGGTGTCGATTTCAATCACGTACTTCGAGCGCATATAGAAGACGATCGCGAAGCCGACGAAAGCCATCGTCGCGATGATGCGCGCGTCCGAGCGCGGCAGCACGCGGCCCATTACCGGCGCGAGAATCACGGCGAAAATCCCGAGCGGCGCGGTGACGAGACCCGCGTCGACCGAGCGGTAATTCAGGTACTCCTGCATCCACTGCGGCAACAACACGAGATTGCCGAAAAAGACGCCATACGCAACTGAAATGGCAATCGTGCCGCCGAGAAAGTTACGCTGCTGAAAAAGCCGCAAATCGACGATCGGGTTCTCTTCTGTCAATTCCCACACGAGAAAGAATGCGAAGCTGATAAGCGCGGTAATGCCGAGGATCACGATGACCGGCGACGCGAACCAGTCGAGATCCTTGCCCTTGTCGAGCATGATCTGCAGCGAAGCCACCCACGTGATCAGCAGGCCGAGCCCGACCACGTCGATTGGCGGCTTGCGGGTGGGCGACTCGCGAGTGCGATAGATCATCCACGTGACGCCGGCGGCGAACAGGCCCACCGGGATGTTGATGTAGAAAATCCATGACCAGCTGTAGCTGTCGGTGATCCAGCCGCCGAGCGCCGGGCCAGCGATCGGACCGACGGTGGCGGTCATCGCCCATAGCGCGAGCGCGGTCGACGCTTTCTCCTTTGGATACGAGCCGAGCAGAATGGCTTGCGAAAGCGGAATCAGCGGGCCGGCCACCGCGCCCTGGAAAACCCGCGCGAGCAGCAGTATGGGCAGCGTCGGCGCAATGCCGCACAGCCACGAGGCGAGCACGAACATCAGGATCGCGCCGACAAACAGCTTCACCTGGCCGATGCGCTGCGTGAGCCAGCCGGTGAGCGGAATCGAAACGGCATTGGCCGCGGCGAACACGGTGATGACCCAGGTGCCCTCGTCGACGGAAACGCCCAGGTTGCCCGAAATGGTCGGAATGGCGACGTTCGCAATCGACGTGTCGAGCACGTTCATGAATGTGGCGAGCGCGACGGCAATGGTCGCGAGCACCAGTTGCCCGCCTTGCAGAGGCGGCGGAGGGGCGGGTGGAGCGGACGCAGGCGCAGAAGACGCTGCGGACGGTGGTTGGCTCAAGACATTCTCCCGGATCGATGTGCCACGGACCTCGCGCGCCGGTACGCCCGCGCTGCTGCGTGGGCATGCGTCGATTGTGTGTCGCTAACGTGTCGCCAATGCGCCGCCAATGCGCCGCTCATGCGACATGCGGCGACAGCCAGCGACAGCCAACGACACACAGTGACGCGGGCCCGCTGGATGCTCGCAAAAGGATACCTGTATTCATCTTTCGACGTCGCCGACGCGCGCAAGCCGACGCGGCACGAGCAAAGCCGACAGCGTATGCTCGCGGCTAGGGCCGAACCGGACTGCATCTTGCCGCAGTTTGCGATGTAGCAGGCGGCCGCCATCAACCGCAATTCAAAGAGAGCAAAGGAACGCAATATGGCCTGGGAGCAATTCGAACACGGCTGGCGGCGCGCGCCACTGACTGCGCCTGCCAAGGGACTGGTAGTGCTGATGCACGGCGTGGGCAGCAACGCGCGCGATCTGATGCCGCTCGCAGATATTTGGAGCGAGCGTTTGCCCGATGTCGCCTTTACGTCGCTCGACGGCACCGATCCGTTCGATGGCGGTTTCGGCGGGCGTCAGTGGTTCAGTTTGCGTGACATTAGCGAAGGCAACCGCGAAGCGCGCGCGGCGACGGCCTACGCAGCCCTGCGCCGCATGCTCGAGGCTGAACTCGCGCATTGGCAGCTTGCTTTCGGACGGCTTGCGCTCGTCGGCTTTTCGCAAGGTTCCATCATGGCGCTGCATCATGCGGCAACGAGCGCGGAGGGCGCCGCATGCGTCGTCGCCTACTCGGGGCGGCTCGCTTCGCCCGTCACCGCGAATAACGGCACACCGCTCACGTTGATTCACGGCGAGGAAGACGAGGTGATCCCAGTGCAGGAGCTCGAATACGCCGCCGACGCGTTCAGCGCGGCCGGCTACACCGTCGACGCCTATGCGTTGCCGGGCGTCGGCCACACGATCAGCGCGGACGGCGTCGCGCTCGGCGAGCAGGCGTTGGAGCGCACGCTGGGCGCTTTGTCGCGCGAATGATACGGCTCGTTTGAAAAGCGGCCCTAAAGATATCGATCTGTTTGCCGTTAACTGCTCATAGCACGAAAATCACGCCGGCCGCGGGACTGCGCAGTGCCCACGGCAGGGGTGACCGGGGGCGCACTTTTCACGCTGTCGTGCATGGGCGCTAACGACGCAAACTAGCGACGCAACTGAGCGACGCCACCAGGCGACGCTACTGAGCGACACAACAGAGCCTTCTTATGGCCAGACCGACGCCGCATCACCCGCTTTTCGACCGACTGTTCCGCCAGGCCGTGACGGTAGACCTCGGCACGGCCAATACCCTCATTTACACCGACGACGGCGGCATCGTGCTGAATCAGCCGTCGGTTGTCTGCTTCGAGAAAGATCACTCAACCGGCCCAAAACGCGTCACGGCGGTGGGCGCCGAGGCGCGCCAGCTTCTCGGCCGGGCGCCGCGCAATCTGGAAGCCGTAAGGCCCATGCGTCATGGCGTGATCGCCAACTTCTCAGCCGCGGAGCACATGATCCGGCAGTTCGTCGATATGGCACGTCCGCGGCAATTGTTCAGCCGGCGCGCAGCATTCACGCTGTGCGTGCCGGCGAGCGCGACTCAGGTCGAACGTCGCGCGATCAAGGAAGCGGCTGTCGCGGCCGGCGCATGGAAGGTGAGTCTGATCGGCGAATCGCTGGCGTCGGCTGTCGGCGCGGGTTTGCCGGTGTCCGATGCGACCGGCTCGATGGTCGTCGATATCGGCGGCGGCACCACGGAAGTCGGCGTGATCACGCTCGGCGGCACCGCGTATAGCGGCTCGATCCGCGTGGGCGGCGACACCTTCGACATGGCGATCATCAGTTACGTGCGCAATCTCTATGGCGTGCTGCTCGGCGAGCAAACCGCCGAGCATGTGAAGAAGAACATCGGTTCGGCTGTGCGCGATGTGCCGGCCGAGCACATGAACGCGACCGGGCGCAGCGTCGACGACGGTTTGCCGCGCACGGTGCAACTGAGCAATCACGATATTGCCGACGCGATAGAAGGACCGCTGCGCCAGGTGATCGGCGCCGTGAAGCGCGGGCTGGAAATGGCGCCCGCCGAACTCGCCACCGACATCGCGCACAACGGCATCGTGCTCACGGGCGGCGGTGCGCTGCTCGCGAATCTGGAGCGGCGCCTCTCGAACGAGATCGGCCTTGAGGTGCGCGTGGCCGACGAGCCGCTCACGTGCGCGGTGCGCGGCGCGGGCGCGGCAGCCGCCGCCGGCTTGCTGGAAGAGTTCGCTTACGAGTGAGTTGACCGTAGCCTGCCGCGTTCTTTCGCGCAACGCAGGCGTTTCGCGCAGCGCGCCAGCCGCGAACGTATCGACCGGCACGCGCATGATGCGGCTATGTGACAATACATGTCGCGTTGCGCTTGCAGATTCCTGCAAGCGCTCGATCCGCCTACTCAATTCATCCGACCGGCGTTGCGGCGCGGTCGCGAACCATCCGTGAATCGATCCGTTTCGGCTTCCTCCGTTGCTTCGGCTTCCTTCATCGAACTGCAAGGCGGTTTGCGCATGCCCTATGTCGAGGCTGGCGAGGGCGAATTGCTGCTGTTCGTGCACGGCTCCCTGTGCGATTACCGTTACTGGCAGCCGCAACTCGCCGGCCTTTCGAAGCATTACCGTTGCGTAGCGGTGAGTCTCACGCACTATTGGCCGATGACCGATACCGAGCCTGGCGCGCCGTTCAGCTGGAGCGCGCATGCGGATCAGGTCGCGCAGTTCATCGAGCGTTTCGGCATGGGAGCGGCCCACGTGGTCGGTCATTCGCGCGGCGGCTGCGTTGCGTTTCATTCCGCGCGCCGCCACCCGCAGCACGTACGCACCTTGACCCTCGCCGATCCGGGCGGGCCGTTGCAGATAGCCGGACGCCCGCCCGCAACCGTGCCGGAAACGGTGAATGCGTTGCGAGCGCGGGCGGCGCAGTTAATCGAATCCGGCGAGGTGGAGGCGGGCTTACAATTGTTCGTGGATTCGGTGAGCCGCCCCGGTTTCTGGGCGATGAGCACGCCGGCTTTTCGACGCATGGCAACCGACAACGCGGCCACGCTGCCGCTGCAACTGCGCGATCCGTTGCCGGCCTACGTGCCGCAGGAAGCCGCCGAGGTGCGTTGCCCCGTGCTGCTGATAGACGGCGAAAAAAGTCCGGAGATGTTTCGGCGCACTGCGGCCGCGCTGCACTCGTGGTTGCCCGACGCACGCCGCGAAACGGTGCGCGGCGCGTCGCACGGCATGAATCTCGCGCATCCATCGGCCTTCAATCGTTACATCGACGAATTCATTCGCGCGACGAACGCCAGATGACCGGCGGATCTTTCAAACGGATTGCTTACGCCTTGCGATGCGCGTCCTTGTCGAGCGCGCGTTCCGCCGCTTCGCCAACGAGACCGTGATAATAGAGATGCACGCCGATCGCGAGCGAGTCGTTGCGGATTTCGTGAAAGGCTTTCCACGCTTTGACCGGATCTTTGAACAGCAGGTAGTGCGCTTCATGCGCGATCAGATCGGCGACTTCGTGCAGGCCGTGCCCATGCAATACGTCGACGAGCGCGTCGAGGCTGCGATGCGTGCGCGCGTCGGTGCGTGGATACAGCATGTGCAGCACTGCGACGTCCTGCGTCTTCAAAGCCGCCGACAGCGCGACGACGATGTCCTGATGGTTCAGCGCACTGACGGCGCTGTCTTCGCTATGGACGTGGTCCGGAAAAAGCGTTTCAAGAGAGGCGTTCATTCGGGTTCTTCCTGTTCTTCCAGCTGATTAAAAAGGCCCGCCTAAGCGCGGCGGGCCAAGACAGCGATGTGTCCGCCGGGCAAGCAGAACACGAATTCAGTATCGCAGAAGAGCCGCTGCGCACTCAGCCCGGCCAAAGCAAAACATTGTTGCTGTTAGCGTCCCAAGGCAGCGACTCATGAAGCTCACGCGAGCGCGAGGTTGCGGGTACAACGTGTGGGC
Source organism: Paraburkholderia kirstenboschensis (assembly GCF_904848585.1). Classification (GTDB taxonomy): domain Bacteria; phylum Pseudomonadota; class Gammaproteobacteria; order Burkholderiales; family Burkholderiaceae; genus Paraburkholderia; species Paraburkholderia kirstenboschensis. The sequence goes on along the minus strand of NZ_CAJHCR010000014.1, from coordinate 98,573 downwards.
AACGCGCGCCGGAACGCGGAGTTCTCTGCACGTCCTGTGCCATCGAAAAAAAGCGAAACTCCCCCGCGAGAAGTTCGTCTGAGGAGACCAGACCTTCTACAATCGGAAGCGACCGGGCACCACCCGCCGCAACCGCAAGTGAAGCGAAACGCAGCAGCGAACCATAGGAGCGACCCTGATGCAGCAGCCTGAAGCCCTCGGCGGCCTGTCCCACTCGGGCGGAATCGATCACCGCGAACCCGAGCCAGACGGCGTATTCATCCCGACGGAAAACCTCAACGTTGCGAGCGCTACGCAGCACGTGCTGAAGTCGGGCGACACCTTCATCGTCAACGATCCTCTCGGCGATATCACCGGACACGACGACGGCCTGTTCGTCAACGATACGCGCGTGCTCTCGCAACTGCGTCTCACGTTCGGAGGCCGCGCGCCGTCGCTGCTGTCGGGCAGCGTCAGCAGCGACAACACGTCGTTTACCGCGCATCTGACCAACCGTCCGTTGCCCCCGCTCGGCGGCGACAGCACGCCTGAGGGCGTGATCCACGTCGAGCGTGTGCGCGTGCTGTCGGGCACGGTGCTCAACGAAGCTATCGAACTCACCAACTACGGCGCGAGCGACGCGATCGTTCCGCTGTCCATTTCTTTCGGCAGCGACTTTCGCGACATGTTCGAGGTGCGCGGCCTGAAGCGCGTGAACCAGGGGCGCGTCGAGGCGCCGCGCGTCGAGAACGACGAAGTGTTGCTCGGTTACGTCGGCCTCGACGACGTGGCGCGCAATGTGCAGATCGCTTTCGCGCCGCAGCCCGACAAGCTGTTCGCCGACCGCGCCGACTACACGATCAAACTGCCGGCCCAGGCGTGCGTGTCGATCTATCTGTCGATCGCGGTTCAGGTGGTCGCACAAACGCCGGATGCGCCGAGCGCCGGCGTGTCGTCGCCGACTCATCCGCTGAGCGAAGCGCATATGTCGCAGATCGACACCGAGCGGCCGCGCGTCGGCCGTGCCGCGGTGCGCGCCGCGCTGGTCGATGCGCACCTCGTCATGCGCGAACGGCGGCGCGTGACCGCGCGCGTGCGTTCGAGCAATCCGCTTTTCAACGCGTGGATCGACCGCTCGCTTGCCGACCTCGGCCTGCTGACCACCGACCTCGCGACCGGACCGTATCCGTATGCGGGCATTCCGTGGTTCTCCACGCCGTTCGGGCGCGATGCCGTGATCACGTCGTTGCAGACGCTCTGGTTGCAGCCGCAACTCGCGGCCGGCGTGCTGCGTTTTCTTGCCGAGCATCAGGCACGCGAGAACTCGCCGTTTCGCGACGCCGCGCCGGGCAAGATCATGCACGAGATGCGCAAGGGCGAAATGGCGGCCACCGGCGAAGTGCCGTTCGCACTGTATTACGGCGGCGTCGACACCACGCCGCTCTTTATCGTACTGGCCGGCGCTTATGCGGCTCGCACGGGCGACATTGCGCTGATCGACGAACTGTGGCCGGCGCTGGAGCGCGCGGCCGGCTGGGTCGCGGGTGTATGCGACAAGAATCGTTATGGGCTGCTCGACTATCAGCGCGAGTCGGACGGCGGCCTCGCAAACCAGGGCTGGAAGGACAGCCACGATTCCGTGTTTCATGCCGACGGCCGCTTCCCGGATGGTCCGATCGCGCTCGTCGAGGTGCAGGCTTATGCGAGCGCCGCGTTCGACACCATGGCCCACCATGCAAAACTGCGCGGCCTGCACGACGCAGCCGCGCAATACAAGGCGCGTTCGAAGAGACTGCGCGAGTGCGTCGAAGAAAAGTACTGGATGGAAGAGTCCGGCTTCTACGGCATCGCGCTCGACGGTCACGGCGAGCTGTGCCGTGTGATGGCGTCGAATGCGGGCCACCTGCTGGCTTTCGGTTTGCCTTCGCGTGAGCGTGGCGAAGCGGTGGTGCGCGCGCTCGACTCCACGCTGTTTCACACGGGCTGGGGCGTGCGCACGTTGGCCGCGAGCCAGTCGCGTTTCAATCCCATGGCGTATCACAACGGCTCGGTCTGGCCGCATGACAACGCAATCTGCGCGCGCGGGCTTTCGCATTACGGCGGCAAGGCAGCGGCGGTGCGACTGTTGCAGGCGCTGTTCCAGGCGGCGGTCAATTTCGACATGCGCCTGCCCGAGCTGTTCTGCGGGTTCCCACGCCGACGCGGCGAGCCGCCCACCGCCTATCCGGTCGCCTGCCTGCCGCAGGCGTGGGCAGCGGGTTCGCCGTTCATGATGCTGGAGGCGTGCCTTGGCATCACGATCGACGCCGAACGCCGCGAAGTGCTGATCGAGCAGCCCATGCTGCCTGAAGGCATCGACTGGCTGGAAGTTGGCGATCTGCGGGTCGGTGACGCGTCGGTGTCGATCACCTTCCGCCGCATCGGCGAGAAGGTGGTGGCCTCCGCCGAACAGGGCGATGTCCGGGTCGTGGCGCTTCTGTGACGTAGCCCGCGCCGTTCGTGCCCGTTCGCGGCCCGTTCGCGGCGGTATGGCCCGCCGCCGGTCGTCAGCTGATTTTGCCCTCTGACTGCGTCCGCTGACCGGCCTCGGCTCAATCGGGCTTCTTCAGGCCGCTTGGATTGGCGGGCGTGCCGGGCGATGCCTCGGGACGCGGCGGCCGGGCGCCTTCGTCTGGGGCAACGATAATGCCCGAGCCGACCGGCAGCGACGTGCTGCCGGTTGCCGGCGCGGAAGCTGGCGCTGGTGGCTTCGCGCCGCCCGCCGAGCTTGTGTCCGCGCGGGGGCGGCTGGTCCCTGAGCCCGCGGTGCCGCCCTGCGCATGTCCTGTCCCTGCGAACGCGAGCGCCAATGCTGCGATTGCGACGAGTCTCGTGGACATGACGGCTTCCCTCCGTCTGAATGTGGCGATAGCGCACGGCGGTACGCATGTGCATCGCCGGATATGCATATCGAATTCATAGCCCAGCCCGGAGGGTGGGTCAATCAGGGGGAAATACTCCGTTTTGATTGCACGCCGCACGGGCACGGCAGGCAGGCCCCGGCACGTTGCGCCCGCACAGCGGCATGCGGATTGCGGAGGTGCGAGCGCTGCGGACGCCAGGTCTTACACGGGCGGCATTAGTCTCCGTGAAAATGGGCGGGACCATCACGCGAGTCAGTATCTACGCGTCGTGCGCGCTCACGCCGTATCGACGCTCGCATCCCGATCTGCGTCCGGTTCCGGCTCGCAATCCGCGCTCGAAATTCGGTAGGTGCCTTTGCCCGCCTTTTTTGCGTTGTACATTGCCTCGTCGGCGCGCCTGATCAGGTCGTCGACGGGTTCTTGCGTCTCCGCCAGCGCAATGCCAATGCTCGTGCCGATAACGATGGTGCCGCCCGCCGTTAGCGCATACGGCTTCGCTATTTCACGGATCACGCGCTGCGCGATCGCAACGACCGGGTGCAGCGCAGCGTTCTCGACGATCACGGCAAACTCGTCACCGCCGAGGCGCGCGGCAAATTCGCCATGCCGCAGAGTTTGCGTAAGGCGCGTCGCGACTGTTTCCAGAACTTCGTCGCCGGCGGTGTGGCCGTGCCTGTCGTTGACCTGCTTGAAGCCGTCCAGGTCCATGTACAGCACGGCGGTCCGCGTATCGCTGCCGCGGCGCGCGCTCGAAAGAATCTTCTCAAGACGCTCGCGCAGCTCGCGCCGGTTTGCAAGTCCGGTAAGCGAGTCGTGGCGAGCGAGATACAGCACTTTGGCTTCGCTGTGCCTGCGCTCGGTCACATCTTCGATAATCACGACGGCGCTGCCGTCCGGGACAGGATTTCGTGTCAATTCCAGCTGGCGGCCGTTGGGCAGCGCCAGTGCGAGAGGGCGCCGTTTTTCATGCAGCCACGCGGTGCATTTTTCCGTGAACTGCTGACGCAGCCGTTCGCCGAAGTGTGCAAAGGCGAGATGGCCGATGAACTCCGGTAGCGGCACGTTCAGTTTCAGCGTGTCGAGCGTCGCGCCGAACAACTGGGCGGTGCGGCTATTCGCAATGGCCACCTTTCCCGACCGGTCGATGGTGCAAAGCCCATGCGGCATGTGAGTGAGCGCGGCATCGAAGCGAACTGCGAGTTCGGCATGATTCTGCTCCGCGATCATCAGGGCGACGAGCCCCCTGTAATGGCGCTGCACGATAGACATCATGGCGCCGACGTAGAGCAGCAGAGGGGGCACGAGAACCCACGAACCGTCGATAGGCGAGAGCAGGGCGCCCAACCCGATTGGTATCGACACGAGGCATATCTGAGCGATCGCGAGGCGCGGTACCGCAGCGTTCCTCGATGCGACTCCCCCGAGAATTCCCGATGCGACCATGATGGCGAGCGATGCCAGAGTGGTGTCGGCGGTGCCGACGCATCCCATCGTCCCCAGTCCGAGCATGAGGCTCGTAGCGAGGCACAACGGAGCGTACGCCGCGGCCCACGGACGCGGATTGAGCGGGTTGTTCCGGTTATGCGATGTGTACGCGTGGATGATGCTCAGGCGTCCTAGCAAAACCCACGCATCCGCGAGCAGCCAGAGAATCGCCCACGGCTGATGCAGGCGCGTGTAGGCCACCGCGGCGACGAAAGCGCTGGCAACCACTGACATCAGCAGAGGCCACCTGTTGTCGAAAAGCGTCGACAATAGCCGGGCACGGATAGACGGCGATACGGCTGCGCCAAGTTCGGGCGGAGTCGCGAGAATCGACTTTGAAACGGAAAGATTTACTGCCATGGTGCCGCTGGGGTCAGTGCGGGGCGGAGCTGCATTCCCTGTCTTAACGGCGGGGGACAGCGGTTCTTTATGGGGAATTGCCCGAGGGCCGCGCTCGCGGCTCTTTGGGCTTGCAAACGTAAAGTGGTCTGACTCGTTCCCGTCGAAGTTGCGTTGACGAGTAGCTCTCGTCATCGGCTACGCAACGAGTTGCCACGGTTAGTCGCTGCGTTGCGTCGCGAACAACGATACGGAGCTTGGGCCGTGACGCATCACGAGTGAACGACAGGCGTCCACAAGGTGTTCCGCATCCATCGGCTTCGTCAGGAAATACCCCTGGACGTGGTCGCAGCTTGCGTCGCGCAGCGTGCGTAGCTGCTGCTCCGTTTCGACACCCTCGGCCGTCACTTGCATGCCTAGTTCGTGCGACATCTGAATGATGCCCCGGATAATCGACGCGGTGGCTGTGTCGCGACCCAGCCCCGCCGTAAACGAGCGGTCGATCTTCACCGTATCGGGCGAGAAATCGGCAAGGTAGCGCAGGCTGGAGTAACCGGTTCCAAAATCGTCAATGGCGATGCGCACGCCGAGGCGCTTGAGCGCCATGAGCGTTTGCTGCGCAAGCGACGGGTTTTCCATCAATGCGCTTTCGGTCAACTCGATCTCGAGACAACGTGGCGGCAATGCATGCTTGCGCAGCGCGTGGTCGACCACGGCGACTATCGTGTCGTCCCTGAGTTGACGCGCTGACACATTCACCGACATGCAAAGCCCCCTTCGTCCGGCAGCGCGCCAGATTGCCAGTTGCGCGAGGGCTGCATCCATGACCCAAGCCCCGACTTCAACGATGAATCCGCTTTCTTCCAGTATGGGGATGAAACTTCCCGGTCCGACCATTCCTCGCGTTGGATGATTCCACCGGACAAGTGCTTCAACGCCTTTCACCGCCAATGAAGCCGGCTCATGAATGCCCTGGAAATGAAGGACGAACTGCTCGGACGCAAGCGCCATAGGCAGGCTGCGCTCCAGTTCGAAATCGCCAAGTACATCGCTCGACGCTTTGTCGGCAAAGCGGAAGCCGTTGCGGCCACCCTTTTTTGCCGCATACATTGCGATGTCCGCGCTCGTGAGGAGCGCCTCGTGGTCCCGGCCATGCTCAGGAAAGAGAGAGATGCCGATAGATGCCGTGACGAATGGCGTAGCGTTGTCTTTCCGAACGTCGCACGAAAAGACGTTGAGAAGAGACTGCGCCAACGTTGCTAACGCAACCTTGTCAGTCTCGCCGCTGATGATGACTGCGAACTCGTCTCCTCCGAGGCGCGCAATGCATGCGTCGGAAGGCAGTGCCTGCTGAATGGTATTCGCGATGTCCTGCAACAGACGGTCGGCGGCCGTATGGCCCAACGTATCGTTAAGCACCTTGAATCGGTCCAGGTCGATAAACATGAGACCGAACGGAACGTTCTGCGTGCAAAGTGTTTTCATCCGCCGAACGAGGGCGCTACGGTTAGCGAGACCGGTAAGTCCATCGGTGTGGGCTAAACGGTCGAGCGCCGCGAGGCGTTCCTGTTCCGACGTGATGTCCTCGCTAACGCCGATAATGCGCACCACGTTTCCGGACTCATCGCGGACCGGATAGGCCGTGCTTCTGATCCAACGCAGGCAACCATCGGGGCGCCGGATGCGGTATTCAGAGCGGCCTTCGACCCCTTCAGACGCGATGCGATGCATCTCCGCCAGCAACGGCTCCAGGTCCTCAGGCAATACCAGATCGAGCCACGCCGAGGGCCTCGTGATGAGCTCGTGAGCCTTAATGCCGAACACGGGCTCAACGCCCGCACTCACATGATGAAAGTGTTCGAAATGCGCGCTGTATGAGTAGAACACGAGCCGAACATGCGACTCCATCTCATGCATGAGCTGATTCCGCTCGCGGAGTGCTTTTAGCAACTCGCACTGCTGAGTGACGTCTTCTGAAGCACACAGAAGCGCGACCACTGCGCCGTTCTCACCAGTAACGGGTGAGAGCGTCGAATTCCACCATTTGGTGCGTCCCTTGGTCGTAGGGCAACTTCCAGTGAAAGACGTGCTCGTTCCCGCAAGAGCAGCGCGCCAGGCGTGCTCGGCTGCTGTGCGCTCGTCGCCGCTCCAGAAATTGAGCCAGTCCGCGCCGGCGAGTTGTTCTGGAGAGTCCGCTTCCATCAACGCGGCCCCATGCTCCGACACACGCAGCATTTTTGCATCGGTATCGAGCACCTTCAGGCAGTCGCGATTCGCGTTCAGAAGCCCGCTCGCCAGTGCAATGGCGGCGCGCTGCCGGGCGTGGTCAGAAGCCAGCTTTCGACCAATAGCCACGAGCCCGGCGACGCCTGCGGCCAGTGCCAATGCAAGACGCAAGGTAGTCGCCGCTTCACTGGCGGCGCGATGCACCAGCGTTCCTATGCCGACACCAGCGGCGACAGCAATGAGGAGACTTGCTAGCGGTAAAGTGCTGCGTTGACCGTACTGACCAAGAAAATAAGAAAGGAACTGCTGGTTGCGGGCCGACGAGCTAGTGGCGCTTGCGTGAGCATCGCCCCCCGACCGATCGAAATTGGAATGTTTAGGGCGCCATGGCGCTTTGAATCTCACGCTGTTCTCCGACTACCTGTTCGCGCGACCGCTCGAACGCCGCGTGTCACTACGTCTTTACTATTACGGTCCATTTGGACGAATCTTTAATGGCGGCGCGGCGGGGAACGGGCGGTTCTTCGTCGGGGCGCGTTGAGCGCGTGCCGTTGTGCCGGTTGTAGCGCGCAACCGGAGGCGAGTATCCTGGCAACTTGCCGGGCCTGTCGAGGTGCCCCAGCTTTGTTGAAACGCCGCTCTACAGATCCGTAACCGGCCGCCGATAAGATGCATGAATGCGTGCATGGGTTGAGAATGAACAACGAGTCGGAAGCCGTGCGGATAAGCGAACGAGCGAAGCTCAACGCCGAGCGGCGAGATGCAGTCCCTTTTGGCGTTATCGGCTCGACGCCGAAGCAGACAATGACGGTAAATACGAAATGACCTCTTTCAAGATTCACGACCACGCGGCCGAGCAGCCGCAAAAATGTTCGGGGTGCCGGGACACAACGCGCCCGCCCATCGAGATCGAGTTCGCTTTTCAGCCCATCGTAGACGTAAGCGCCAGCACTATGTTCGCGTGCGAGGCGCTCGTGCGCGGTCCAAATGGCGAATCTGCCTATTCGGTGCTGTCGCAAGTCGACGATGCAAACAAATATCAGTTTGACCAGCACTGCCGGCAGGTCGCCATTGCCAGTGCGGCCGCGCTGGGTCTCGACGCATTTCTGTCCATCAATTTCATGCCCAACGCGGTCTATAAGCCAGAGGTCTGCATCAGGAGCACCCTTGATGCAGCGCGAACCCATGGCTTTCCCATCGAGAGAATCATCTTCGAGACGGTGGAAGGTGAGCATTTGACTGATCGCACTCATCTCGTCGACATTTTCCGGACGTACAAGGAGTTCGGCTTCCTGACGGCAATAGATGATTTCGGAGCCGGTTATTCGGGACTCTCGTTGTTGGTCGATTTCCAGCCTGACATCATCAAGCTCGACATGGGCCTTTTACGCGGCATCGATACTGATCACGTGCGTCAGCGCATTGTGCGAGGCGTCCTGTCGATATGTGAGGATTTAGGCATTCGCGTGGTCGCGGAGGGCATCGAAACCAGGGGAGAGCGTGACTTTTTCATCGCCCATGGCGTCAGTCTCATGCAAGGTTATTTCTTCGCAAAACCGGGCTTCAGATCTATTCCGACAGTCGATGAGACCGCATATCTAAGGTAGCGGTGATGCAACTCAGCCCGACGTTGCCGCGCCACCCTATTAGCTAGCGTCCGCAAGCGGCGTACCTGCGCCGACCTCCCAGTTGCTTTTTCGATGCGACACGCCCGCGCCTCGCTCACAAACGACTTGCAGACCTCGGGCGCTTCTCTCCACGATGCACATGCCCGCCTCAACTCCGGCGCCACTGCACCGCTTTCCATGGCGGGCATAGCGGTTGCGTATCGCTTACGGCCCATGCGACGTGGTGCATGCCGGGTCATTGAAAGTACCACCGCGGCCAATGGGTCGACGACGCGCAATGTCGGGGTTGTACCGACGGCGCTATCTCACGTGCATGAAAGGAGCGCCGATCTGAAGACTGGTTCGGACGTTCGCGATACTCAGGGAGGTAATCATGGAAGCAATGAAGAAAGCAATGCTCTGTTCAGTACTGGTGGCAGCTTCTATCGGCACCGCGTTCGCGCAGGGCGCGGGTGGCGGCGGGAGTGGCGGTGACGGTGGCGGCAGCGGTGGCGGCACCGGGGGCACCAGTGTAGGGGCAGGCGGATCTAGCGTAGGTGGCGCGAACGGGGCGGGCCAAGGTGGTGGAGGGATGAGTGCGCCCAATGCGGGTGGGAGCGGGGGAGCAAAGTCCTCGTCAAAGGGTTCCCATTCGACAATGGCGCCTACCCGCAAGCCGCAAAAGGGCGCGCAGGCCAAGGGCGCGTCCGATACGGCAGCCTCCAGCGCGCAGTGAGCGGCCTTTAGCGTCGCCCGCGCAGGTTCGTGGCTCTGACGCCTTGCAGAAGAACAGCGGCCCACCGTATGGTGGGCCGCTCGCGGTGAACTGCGTCAATTTGTTCGCAACCGCACTCGCTACGATTTCCTCACGCGCGCTCGACTGAATCCTTGTTCAGCATACTTCGCGGAATCGACAGAATAAGGATGCAACTGACGAGCAAGCACGCGCCAAGGGCATAAGTGCCATTGTTGATATTGCCGGTCAGGTCTTTCGCTACGCTGGTAATCATCGAACCGGTGAAGCCAGACAGGTTTCCAACGGAATTGATGAGTGCAATGCCGGCAGCAGCGGCAGTGCCCGAAAGAATCTGTCCGGGGAACGTCCAGTAAATCGGCATCAGACCAAGAATCGCACACGTGGCAATAGTCAGAAACACAATCGACAGTGCAACGTTGTTCGCGAACGCCGCACTCAGGATCAGGCCGACGCCGCCAATAAAGGCAGGAATAGCCGCGTGCAATCTGCGCTCGCCGGTCTTGCGCGAGTGCCAGGCGTTCAAGATCATCGCCACAACCGCGCTGAGGTACGGAATAGCGGTCAACAGGCCGATGTTCAAAGTGCTCTTCACACCAGAAGCCTTGATGATAGAAGGCAGCCAGAAGGCTAAGCCGTAGAAGCCAGTGTTGAACGTGAGAAGAATAAAGGTCAACAACCAGACACGCGGGCTCTTCAGCGCAGCTGCAACGCTGTGGGTCTTCCTGGAGCTTTCCTGTTCAAGATTCCTTTGCAGCAGAGCTTTCTCAGAAGCCGTCAGCCAGGTCGCCGATTGAATCCCGTTCCCCATGCGGAAAAGCACGACGAAAGCGACCAGAATGGAAGGAATGCCCTCTAGCAGGAGCATCCATTGCCAGCCTCCCATGCCGAGCAGACCGTGCGTGTTTTCCATCAACCAGCCCGAGATGACGCCACCAAGCGTCAGGCTGACCGGGATAGCAATCAGGAACCCCGACATGGCCACGCTTTGGCGCCTGGCGGGGAACCAGTAATTCATATACAGGATGACCCCAGGGAAGAACCCGGCCTCGCACACTCCCAGCAGGAACCGGAGAATGTAGAACATCGTCGAGGTCTGGACATGGAAGAAATGCGAAAGAGGGGAGATGAATGCCAGTGACGAGGACACGATGCCCCACGTCACCATAATGCGTGCAATCCAGAACCGCGCACCGTATTTGTGAAGAAGAAGATTGCTGGGCATTTCAAAGAGGAAATACCCCCAGAAGAAGATGCTGGCGCCCACGGCGTAAACGCTGTCGCTAAAACCAAGTGCATCGAGCATCTGCAGTTTCGCAAATCCCACATTGACACGGTCGAGGTACGCGACCACGTAGCATAGAAGCAGCAGCGGCAGGATGCGCTTCAATACCTTCCGGTACAACTGTTCTTCGACCTCGCTGGCTGCGGCGGGCGCCGCCGCTGCCTGAGTAAGGGTTGGCATGGGACTGTCTCCTTTTGGTATGTCCTCTGCGAGAAATGCCCGGCTCGCTGTTACCGATAACATCGGCAGGCAAAACTTTCCCGCACGGGAAAATGTTATCGGTAACGAAGGTAGCATGATGCACGCTCCAACGGCAAGCCAGGGGAATCTACCTAGGCGCGCTATACCGACTGCCGTATCATGCTGAGTCGTTGCAAGTCGGTTATGCCACGTTCGCGCCGACTCGCTCATGAAAGCAAACCACCCAGAGATCGATGGGCAATATCCGCATCAACGACCGTATCGTCAGCGACCCGCATGCCGGTCCACCTCGCATGTCGGACGTTGCGCGTATCGCGGGCGTTTCGAAAATGACGGTGTCTCGCGTACTGGCGGGGCACAGCGTGGCGCCAGCAACTCGGGAGCGCGTGCAGCAGGCAATCGACGACCTCGGCTACGTGGCCGACGCCGCGGCAGGCGCGCTCTCGTCCGGGAAGTCGGAATTCGTCGCCGTGCTTGTCCCGTCTCTCGCGAGTTCGAACTTCTCGGATACCGTGCGTGGGCTATCCGCCGCGCTGGAGCCTCATGGGCTGCAAATCCTTCTGGGAGATACCGACTACGACCTCGCTCGCGAAGAGCGACTGGTTCGCTCGATGCTCAGATATCAGCCTCGCTGCATCGCGCTGACCGGGTCGCAGCATACTGAAGGAACCCGGCAAGTACTTGAGCGCTCGCGCATCCCCGTGGTGGAAATGTGGGACCTGCCAGCCAATCCGATCGACATGGCGGTCGGCTTTTCGAACGCCCGGGCAGCGCGTGAGATGGTGCGATATCTCAATGACCGCGGTTACCGGAAGATCGGTTTTCTGGCCGGCGCGAGTGACCTCGATCGGCGCGGTCTCGAACGCCTGAAGGGCTACCAGCACGAGATGAAAGCACAAGGGCTCGGCGAGCCCCGGGTGATTCGCTTTGGCGAATCGCCCATCACCATGAGTCACGGCGCTCCCGCGCTCGATGCTCTTCTCGAACGATGGCCCGATACCAATGCTGTCATGTGCGTGAGTGACATGTCGGCGTTTGGCGCCATCATGCAATGCCACCGTCGCGGACTTCGCGTTCCCGCAGATATTGCAGTGGCGGGCTTCGGTAATTTCGAAGTATCCATCTGCTGTAACCCGACGATTACGACCGTGTCGGTCGACGCCTACGGTATCGGCTCACGCGCGGGGCAGCTATTGCTGTCGTCGGTCGCGTCGGCCACACCGCGCGCGGTACCCGAGCGCCGTAAGTTCACTATCGATTACACGGTGATTTCGCGCGAAAGCGCGTAACCTTTCCTGGTGCACAGCATCTGCGCAGCGTGATAACATCAATGGATGTTACCGATAACAGATTCACCGGATCTGTCTGCACGGAAACCGCAGCGAGCGCCCCGAAGGCGCTAACGCTGTCGCAGCAATGGCGATAGTCGCTAACAGATTGCACCACATCGCCACGACATGGACACGACGGAGTACAACGCATGACTCAGCTCAATGCCAGGCGCTTGCGCAGCCAGGAATGGTTTGACGACCCTGCCAACGCGGACATGACCGCGCTTTACGTAGAGCGCTTCATGAACTATGGCCTCACGCGGGAGGAGCTGCAGTCCGGGCGGCCCATCATCGGTATTGCGCAGACGGGCAGCGACCTGGCGCCTTGTAACCGTCACCATATTGAACTCGCGGCGCGCACCAAGGCCGGCATTCGGGACGCAGGCGGCATTCCAATGGAGTTTCCGGTTCACCCGCTCGCGGAACAGAGCCGCCGTCCCACCGCCGCACTTGACCGCAATCTCGCATATCTCGGGCTTGTTGAAATCCTGCATGGATTTCCTCTGGATGGCGTCGTGCTGACAACAGGCTGTGACAAGACGACGCCCGCCTGCCTGATGGCCGCCGCAACGGTCGATATGCCGGCCATCGTGTTGTCAGGCGGTCCGATGCTGGACGGTTGGCATCAAGGCAAGCGAGTGGGTTCGGGAACGGTCATCTGGCACGCGCGCAATCTGCTCGCGGCGGGCGAGATCGACTACGAGGGGTTCATGGAACTCGTTACCGCGTCGTCTCCGTCCATTGGGCATTGCAATACGATGGGAACCGCGTTGTCGATGAACAGTCTCGCCGAGGCGCTGGGTATGTCGCTTCCGGGTTGTGCGAGCATTCCGGCAGCGTACAGGGAGCGAGGACAGATGGCGTATGCGACCGGCAAGCGTGTCGTCGATCTTGTGCGAGACGACGTGCGGCCGTCGAAAATTATGACGAAGGCGGCGTTTGAGAACGCGATTGTCGTGGCTTCGGCGCTCGGCGCATCGACCAATTGCCCGCCGCACCTCATCGCGATTGCTCGTCATATGGGCGTCGAGTTGAGCCTCGACGACTGGCAGCGTGTCGGCGAAAAGGTGCCGCTCATCGTGAATTGCATGCCGGCCGGCGAGTATCTGGGCGAGAGCTTCCATCGCGCAGGTGGTGTTCCGGCGGTGCTGCGCGAGCTTGACCGCGCTGGGCTTGTGCATCGTGACTGCTTGACCGTGTCGGGCGAGGTCATCGGCGCTATCGCTGACAATGCGGCTCAACCCGACCGCGAGGTCATCAAGACGACCGACGAGCCGTTGAAGCACGGCGCTGGATTCATCGTGCTGTCCGGAAACTTTTTCGACAGCGCCATCATGAAGATGTCCGTGGTCGGTGAGGCATTCAGAAACACGTATCTGAGCGAACCCGGTGCAGAAAACACCTTTGAAACAAGGGCAATCGTATTCGACGGGCCCGAGGACTATCACTCCCGCATCAATGATCCGTCGCTCAACATCGACCAGCATTGCATTCTGGTCATTCGCGGTGCGGGCACCGTGGGCTACCCAGGCAGTGCCGAGGTCGTCAACATGGCTCCTCCTGCCGAGCTTGTGCGTCAAGGTATAACGTCGCTGCCCACCATGGGCGACGGCCGGCAAAGCGGAACGTCGGCAAGCCCGTCGATTCTGAACATGTCGCCGGAGGCGGCTATTGGCGGTGGGCTCGCTCTTCTGCAAACGGGTGATCGAATCCGCGTCGATCTGAATACGCGGACTGTGAACGTGCTGGTCGATGAAGACGAGCTTGCACGCCGTCGTGAGACGGTGAGCTTCGCGATTCCGCCGGCGCAGACACCGTGGCAAGAGCTATATCGACAGACTGTCGGTCAGTTATCCACTGGCGGATGCCTCGAGCCCGCAACGCTCTATCTGAAAGTCATAGCAGAACGCGGCAATCCGCGACATTCCCACTAAACCGGCAGCGCTGGCATTCAATTGGTGATGCCAGTCCGGCCGACTCGATCTGCCTGTGTGAACCGGAGACAACCCTCATTATGACTTCACAAAACCCCACCAGCTATCTGCCTGACGATTTGCAGCGCGCGCTGCTTGTCGGTCGCGTCTGGCGCAAAACGGCCGCCTACGAAGGGCCGTCGGTCGTAGTAGTCCGCAACGGCGAGGTGCTGGATATAACCGCGAGTGTGCCGACAACTGCCGACCTGTTCGACCGTGAAGACGTCGCTCAGTTTGCCCGGACGGTTGCAGGTGAGGCGCTTGGCTCGGTTGAGAAACTGGTCGAAGCAAACCTGGGCGCAGTGCAAGAGCACGCGCCCCGGTTGCTTGCACCGAACGACGTTCAGGCAATCAAGGCGTGTGGCGTCACGTTTGCAGTTAGCCTGATCGAGCGGGTGATTGAAGAGCAGGCGGGCGGAGACCCTGCTAAAGCCGAAGAGGTTCGAGGAACCATCGCCGCCACCATCGGCACCGACCTGTCGAAAATCAAGCCGGGTTCGGAAGCAGCGATGAAACTCAAGGCAGAACTCGAACGACGCGGCGCATGGTCCCAGTACATGGAAGTGGGCATTGGGCCCGACGCCGAAGTTTTCTCGAAGTCGCAGCCGATGTCCGCAGTGGGTTTCGCGGCGGATGTCGGCCTGCTGGCGGCGTCGAAGTGGAACAACCCGGAGCCTGAAATCGTCCTTGCGGTGAACAGCCGTGGCGAGGTTGTCGGCGCGACACTAGGCAACGACGTCAATCTGCGCGACATAGAAGGGCGCTCGGCTTTGCTGCTGGGCAAATGCAAGGACAACAACGCGTCATGCTCCATTGGTCCTTTCGTGCGTCTGTTCGACGACTCGTTTGACCTCGACTCCGTTCGCAAGGCCAGTGTTTCCCTGCGCGTGGAAGGTGCGGACGATGGCTTCGTCCTGGAAGGTGTCAGCCACATGAGCGAAATCAGTCGGGATCCGGCTGACCTCGTCGCGCAGACATGGGGACGTCATCACCAGTATCCGGACGGTTTCATGCTGTTCCTCGGCACGATGTTCTCCCCGATCAAGGACCGCGACACGAAGGGCGGCGGCTTCACGCATCACCTCGGCGACAAGGTGACCATTTCGACACCGGAACTCGGTGCGCTAATCAATACCGTGCGATTGAGCACGGAGATCGCGCCATGGACTTTCGGTGTGCGCGCGCTTTATCGCAATCTGGCTTCCCGGGGCGCGCTTTAAGCGGCTTCGCGCGGGCGCACGAAGCCGACGACGTGTTATTGCGCCTGGGTGGCGTGACGTTGCGCGGACTGTTGTTGGGCCTGTTGTTGGGCGTGCTGTTTGGCGAGGTGCCTGCCAACCATGCAGCCGCCGACCGCGCCGACGACCGCATGGTGTCCCGCGTAATGCCCAGCGACGCCGCCCACTACCGCACCCTTGAGGCAGCCCGCGGCGTTTGCCGTGCCTGCCGTCGCGAAGATCAGCGTGGTTGCAATGAGGGCGATTCTTATCGGGCTAGCTTTCATTCGAAGATACTCACAGGTTGGATGTTCTGGATCGGGCGCCTTCGGGCGCCGTTTCCGCCGTTTCCGTCGTTTCCGTCGTTTCCGCCGTTTCAATAACCGCGCCAATCATGGCGCTCGCGCCATTCGTGCGCACGCCATTCGTGGCGGCGCCATTCACGTTCACGCCATTCGCGACGCTCACGCCATTCACGCGCACGCCAGCCGTCATAGTCCCCGTATGCGACGGCGACAGGGGCGGGAGCATACACGACAGGAGGCGGCGGTGCGTACACCGGTTCCGCCGGCGCATACACTCCGACCGGGATGCCAATCCCAACGCCGATGTCGACGTGAGCCGACGCGGCCGTTGACGCTGCCAATGCAGTCAGACCGAGTACTACGCCGAAAATCTTCTTATTCATTTTCGCTACTCCCTTGCACGCGTTGCGTGCCGTGTCGGTGAACATGGCTCGAAGTGTAGGAGACGCCGCCAGACACAGGTGCAACGGCTGTGCGAGATTGGTAACACGGCATTACGCGCAGATCGTCACTGCCGGCACACGTCGCAGAAGCTTGTTGCAATGTAATGTCACGGCGCCACAACTTTCCCCCGCCGATGTGCCATGATGGCAACAGGAAAGAAGGCGCAAGACGGTCACATGGCCAATCGGGCAAGGGAGGCAAAAAGTGACGAACGATGACAACCTGTTGGGCAACCGGTCAGCGCAGGAACCGGAAGCGCTCCAGACACTGGCTGGATACCTGGAACGGTCTCTTGACGGAGCTAGCAGCGTCGTCATGATCCGGCACACGAACGAGCTCTGCACCGTTTATCTGGGTAATCCTGAGGGCCCGCGCGAAGAACTCAAGCAGATCGGCGCGATATCCACGGCGCTTGCCAATGAGATGCTCGAGTCGACTTCTTCAGGGGTGAATCTCATGCAAATCGACGGTCAAACGTATCGCTTCGCACGCAGCTTCACCGAGGTGGACGGCATGGCGGCTGTGGTGTTTTCGACCGAATGACGTTGCTCATTGCCATCGAGCTGGAACGCTTTGTTATCGTTTCAATGGCGTCATGCGCCTGATTGGCTAAAGGAGGTTTGGTGCGTTTGAGACAGTATTTCGGCCTGCTGCTGTTCGTGGCAGCCATCGGTTCGACGCGAGCGTGGGCGAGTGACATCCAATGCGCTGCAACCCGGCAGCCGGCAGAGCGCGTCATATGCGACCACGCCATTCTGAATAACGAGTACGACGATATCGCCGCTCAGCAGCAAGCGCTGCTCAGCAGCGGGAAGCTATCATCCGGGCAACTCGCGCAATGGCGGCAAGTGCGGAACGCTTGCACCGACGTGCACTGCATCGACACAGTGTTCGCGCAATGGAAAACGATGGTGAAGTCCATTGCGGCGAACGCCGTGGCTGCTCCCGTTGTGGCTTCGTCAACGGATTTTGCTCCGGTCGGACCTGCATCTGATGCAGGTGCTTTCCCGCCGGCCGGAGGTACTTTACCTGCGTCGCAGGCATCGCAGGCATCGCAGGCATCGCCGACATCCGAGGCATCTCTGGTGCGTCAAGGCAGCGCGGCCGGCGTAGCGCTCCCGCAACCTGTCGCCAGCCAGGCGTCGTCGCCGGCGGCCGCTGCGGTTGCCACTGGCGCTCACGAACCTCGGAGTGCGACAGGGTTAGCAACAGCACTGACGGTGCTCGTCCTGATTGCGGCAGCACTTGGCGCCTTCGTCATCCGCCGCAAGCGAAGTGGTGGCTCGCCGAAGCGTCACTGAGAAACCGTCGCCAGGAAACCGTCATGAAGCCGCGCGCCTCGACACCCGAGTAAGCTTGCGGATGCGCAGCCTCGCCTTCTCAAGGCGAGAACAGCCTTTGCCACGAGCATGGGCGGCCCGCGCGACTCCTCGAAAATCACCGACAACTGACAAATGGACCTTTGGATTCAACCCTGTGCACGGTGCGCCGACCTCTACGGGATGCCGGCGACCGAACCCCCGCATCAAGACCTTACGCTCAACGGCGCGGGCGCCGTTAAAGATGCGCGAGCCGAGGAACACTACACGTGCCTTCGTTGTCGCGGTGTGTTTGCGCGAATCCTCGCCGGTCCGCCGACGAAACAGATCTGGATGCTACTGAACGCCGGACAGCATTGACGCGAATCGCCTGGATCGCCAGCGGCCGTCATTTTTTCAGAAACGAGTGCGTCTTGGTAGAGTCCTTCAGCGTCACCGGCAGCGCAAGCAGGGACGCGAAATGGCGCGCCGTTGAACTGTCGTCCAGTCGGCACTCACCGGTCAGAACCGTTCAATGTGGATCACGCGCTGCACCGCTGCCTCATGCCGGACGCTTTGAAAACACGTCCTTGAACACCGGCATCGCCGAAAAGACGTTCGGCCATCCCGCGTAGAACGCCAATTGCGTCAGCACTTCGGACGCTTCATGTTGGCTCAGCCCATTGTCCATCGCTCGGTTCAGGTGATAGGGGATCTGTGCCACGTGACCGTTTGCGACGAGCGCGCTAACCGTCACCAGGCTGCGGTCCCGCGGCGCGAGGCCTGGACGAAGCCAGAGATCGCGGAACAGTACATCGGTCGTGTACTCGACCACGCCAGGCGCGAGCGCGCCGAAGTTTTCTCCGACCATCTGCGCGCGTTGGTTCTCGGCGGCCTGATTCAAAGGCAGCAGCGTCACATCGGCGGGCGGGATCTGATCAGGACCGATGCCGCGTTCATCGAAGATGTGCTTGGCGACGCCCGAAGCGGCGGTTGCATTGGCCCACCCCGAATAGAAGGCGAGGTGCGCAATCATCTCCGAAATTTCAGCGGGCTTCACGCCGTTATCGAGCGCAAGCCTGAAATGAAACGGCATCTCGACAGTCTGGCTACGAGCGATCAACACCGAAAGCGTCACGATGCTTCGGTCACGCGGCGAAAGTTGCGGACGCTTCCACAGACCGTCGAGCACAGTCTGCGTCGTATAGCGCTCGAAGGCGGGAGAAACCGACTTCAAGTCGGCGAGGGACGGCGGTTGCATGGTTTGAGTCCTTTGCGTATGAGCGCAGCCGGAAGCAAGAGTCGCGAGACCTGCCGCGGCAATGTGCTGTGACAGTTGGCGGATTCTGTTGTTACGGGTTGCTGTATTGCTCATCGGTGACATGTTCGAGCCAGTTGATGTTCTTGCCGTCGAGCGCTTCCTGAATGGCGATGTGCGTCATCGAAGTCGTCGATGTCGCGCCGTGCCAGTGCTTGTGGCCTGGCGGGCACCAGATGACGTCGCCCGCGCGGATCTCGGCGCGCGTTTCGCCTTCGCATTGGGTCCAGCCGCAGCCGGCCGTCACAAGCAGCGTCTGGCCGAGCGGGTGCGTGTGCCATGCAGTGCGCGCGCCGGGCTCGAAAGTGACGCTTGCACAGGACACTCGCGCCGGAGGAGGCGGAGCGTTCAGCGGGTCGATCCGCACCGTGCCCGTGATCCATTCTTCGGGACCTTTCATAGAGGGCTGCGAGCCCGCGCGTTTCAGTTCCATAACATTTTTCCCATCAAGTTTTTCGATGCATGCGTCATGCGGCTAGCCGTAATCTAGCGCCTCGCCATTCATGCGACTAGCTGGCAAAACTGGCATGGTCTTATGCTGTGGTGCATTAATCGATGGACGACTGCAACCATGGGGTGGTCTTGGTGGCTCGCCCCGGTCTGCAAGAAATTTCGCTGGAAAGACGCCATGAGCCGGCCAATCTGCGCGGTCGTACGGGACGTTGTACTTTCTGTCTTGCACCGTTCTGCCGACCACGGGTGCGCTTACTCCACTGCTTGGTGCCCGGCACAGATGAACTGCGAAATGCGCATGTTCGGCGCGCACCGCACAAAATCATTCTTTTCAGCTACTTGTCCCGCTTGCCCGGGAATTGTCCACAGCCTTAGGCACAGATTGTGTGGACAACTCGGTGGTCCGGGTATGAGGGTGGCATCTCCAATGCAGTCTGGCAGTTTGAAGATAACGGTATATACTGTTTATACCGTTTACCAGTCCGGAGATAGTCATGAGTCAACCCAGCGTGGCGAAACCGACGAAGAAGGCCTTTCACTTTCCGAAGAATGCCAACGGCCATGCAAAAGCCGATGAGAAGCCGGCGGATGAAAAGAGCGCGGCTGCCGCACGAGATGCCCAGCCGGCCCCGACTAAGGCCGACAAACAGAAGCGTGCGAAACCCGTTGAAACCGCACAGGTCAGTCCAGGAACAGAAGTGAAAGCGAAACGCGCGAAGAAGGAGAAGGTCGTGCGCGACAGCTTCACGATGCCGAAGCCCGACTACGAGAAAATCGCAGCGCTGAAACGGAAGTGTCTCGACGCAGGCGTCTCGGTGAGCAAGAGTGAGCTTCTTCGCGCTGGGCTGCTTTTACTGGACTCGGCTCCCACCGCAGAGAGTTTGCTGGCAGCTGTTTCCGCGGTCGAAACCGTCAAAACCGGTCGACCAGCAAAGTCGTAGCTTTACCACGCTCCGAGCGGGCCGCCCCTGCAGCCCGCGTTTCACCGCTGCGCCGGATGCCTGCGCACTTTTCGTGGAGCTTCCGCCACCGTTCCTTACGTGCTGCAGTGGTCATGAAACCGAGGGGCAACTAAAATGCAGCTAGTCGGCTGACAGGAGTTCCGATGCCCGATAACCATCTTTCCAGTCGATTCGACGCTGACATCAACGGGATATTGTCCAAGGTTTTCGAAATGGGCGGCATCGTCGAATCGCAACTCATCAATGCGATGCAGGCGCTGAACCACCTCGATTTGGACCTGGTCGACAGAATCAACATGGACGAGCGTCGACTCAATGCCCTCGAAGCGGAAGTCGATGAAGAGTGCATCAACATCATCGCGCGGTACCAGCCGGCTGCACGCGACCTGCGTCTGCTGATGGCCATTTCGAAGACCGTGACGAACCTCGAGCGTGCTGGGGACGAAGCGCGGAAGGTCGCGAAGCGGACTCGACGGATTGCAGAAGACCGCAATGCACAGGCCATCAATATCACGGAAATCGCGCTATCCGGTGAGATGGCCATAGCTATTCTCCGCCGTACGCTTGATGCGTTAGCGCGCCTCGATACAGCTTCCGCCGCACAAATCGTCCGCGACGATGACGCGATCGATGAACAATTTCGTGCTGTCATACAGAAGTTGGTGACTATCATGATGGACGACCCGCGAGTGGTCGCCATTGCGCTGGACTACCTTTTCATCGCGAAGGCCATTGAACGCATTGGCGACCATGCGACGAACATAGCGGAAATCATCATCTACGTCGTCAAGGGCAAGGACGTGCGCCATGTTTCTCGCGAACAACTCGAACACGAAGCCTTCAGCGAATAACCAGGCTGCCAAGCCCACAGCACACCGACACGAGCTTGGTTCCACAAAGGCGCCCACTATCTGCAATAGTGAGAAGGTGCAAATTTTTTATAAGTTACATGCGTCATGTCCTCAGAGACAAGGGCTGCAGAGCGAGAGACCAAAGAACCGCCCGGGCTGTAACAACCGCTGGAGACTAGCTAGCCCTCAACAAGCATCCGCGCTTGGTCGAGAAGCGCGGATGCCGCGAGAAGCTCCTTACGCCCCGCCATCGCGAGTGCCGCGGTCGCGGTTTCCCTAAAGAGGTCCTCGTCCGATATTTGTGGAAGGCCCTGCTCGCCGATGCGTGTGCGTCGGAGTCGGAAGAACGCCAGCATCCCGAGAGCATCCAGTCTCTGCTCTTTCGACGCACCAGACACCACCAGTTCTGCCGCTGCAATCAACCGATCGATTGCACCTTCATATTCCGCCTGGTTCATGGCATTTCTCCGCGCCGGGCTGACCCGCTATCGGCCGAGTTGGATGTGCTCATACCCGGCATCGAAGCACGCTGCTTCGCGCTAGCGGGAAACGTCGCAACTGCCAGTGCCAGACCCGCGCAAACGCGCGCGGCGCGCTCCACAGAAAAGTCTCTCATCTCGAATCTCTTTTTGGATACGACTACTCGGAGTGGCCAGGGTGCTCAGGGTGCGCATGCTTATGCGAGCCCATATGGCCGGGTGCGCCATGGTCGTGCTCACCACTCTTCATCATTTGCATCATCTTTGGACCACCAGTTCTGAGAAACAGGACGGTCAGCGCGATGAATACGGCGCCAAAGACAATGTTGAGAACGGCCGTGTAATTGAAGCTGATGGCGGCGTCGACGACTGCCGTATGCCGTTCCTTCGGTACCCAACCAAGTATCTGAAACAGAGCTTCGACCGCTAGCGCGGCAGCGACCATAGACAGGTAGAAAGTAACGGCGAGAAACAAGGTCATCCTGCCGCCGTAGTACTTGCGATAGATGTTGAGGATAGGAAGGATGATGAGGTCGCCAAAGATGAAAGAAGCGACACCGCCAAAACTGATACCACCGTTCCAGAGCACTGCGGCGAGCGGCACATTGCCAACGGAACAGGTGAACGACGCAACCGCAATCAGCGGACCCACGAATGCACCCCAAATCATCGCCGCCGTTGGATGACTGACAAGGAAAAATTTTTGCCAGAAGCTGTCGGGCACCCACGCTCCGAGCGCCCCAGCGACAAGCAAGCCAATCGCTATGTCGCGCCACAGCATGGCCCAGTTCATCACATAGCTGTGGCTGATTGCAATCCATCCGTCTCTCGATATGAGACGTTGTTTCCAGGTCCCGTGTTGCTCGCCCATCGACATGGCCGCATGACCTTCCATGCTGCCTGCGATACCCTTGTTCGCCTGCTCGATAGCTTCGCTCTTCAGAGAGTCACTCAGAAAAAACCGGAAGAGCAGTACGAGAACAACAATCATGATTGGGCCGCCGATGAACTCAGCCGCAGCGAACTGCCAGGAAATCAACACCCACATCAGCACGCCGAGTTCGAGCACGAGATTCGTCGCTGCGAACTGGAACGCCATCGCGGAGGTGAAGTCACCGCCCTTGCGCACGATAGAGCGAGCCATGGCAACTGCGGCGTAAGAACAGGAGGAGGACGCTGCTCCAAGCAGGCTGGCGACCGTCAGCGAGCGCGGCGACGCGTCGGGCAGGAGCTTCGACATCTCCGACTTGGAGACGACAACTTCAATCACGGCGGAGAACAGAAAGCCCAGGCTCAGCCCCCAAAAAATCTGCCACAGCATCGTGAAGGCCATCCAAAGCGCATGACCGACCGCGGTGACTATCTCCATCGCAACCTCCTTTGGCGTTTCTAGCCAAGCGGCGCATGGCTAGAAAAGTAAATTCCGTGCGGGATTTGCCAACCTTGATAGCGTTGACCGGCTTCAGCGTTGTCATATCGATAACGCCGACGTAGCGCGCGAAACGGAAGGTGACCCAGAGGTCTCGTTCGTCCGGCGTCAGTTCCATGTCATGTGGACCTGGTAGTAGGCCCGTAATCGTCCCAACGTTGAATTCCATTTTCTGCCCGTTAGAACTTGTACAGCTTGCGCCTTCCCACGGTGGCAATGTCAACAGGAACGACGTCGCTGGCGCGAGAGAACGACGCGGCGGCTGCGTTGACGAACGTATCGATTATCCGCAAACTCGCGCGCTCGAGCAGAGCGACCGCCGTCTAGCCGCTTTGCCGTTACAGACGGACACTTCTGCAGGATTACAGAAGTCTTAACCCCGTGCTAGACTCTGCCCCCATGTCCTACTGGCGCAAACTCTTTCTTGTCGTGCTGCTTGCACTGAGCCTTCCGGTTCAGTCGTTTGCGGCCGTCTCGATGACTTGCGCTCCGTGGGAAGCGGTGGATGACGAAGCGACCGCCGAACAATTCCATCAAGCTGAGCTGGCGGACGCACATGCTGTTGTCGCCGCCAGCGATGACCACCAGAACCACGACCATAACGGCGGGCACCATGTTCACGCGTGCCTGACGTGTGCGTCGTGCTGTGTCGGTGCAGCGCTACCGGTCACGCGTGCTGTTTCCGCATCAGCTGACCAGACTCAATTCTCCGCCCCATTGCCTCCCAACGCCGGTGTCGTGTTGTTCCTGACCAGCGGCATCGAACGGCCGCCCCGGCCCATTCTCGTCTAAATCGCGCACGCGCAGCTATTCGCTGCGACCTGCAAATTTTTCCAGCGCCCGTCAGGGACGCTGGATGATTCACGACGAGAAAAATTCATGCGAACAATTTCTGCGGCGCTCCTGGGCGCGGGCGCAGTATTGCCGTTGCTCGCGCACGCTGCGACTGCCGTTCCCGATCCAACGGATACAGCGGCATCGGTTCCGGCCATCACCGTGCAATCTGCGTTCGACGGTTACAAGTCCTGGCAGGACGGCGAAGCGCCTAGCTGGCAACAACTGAACCGTGCTGTTGCGTCGAGCCGAGGCGTGACCGGGACGAAACATGGTCAGCAGCCAGAGCTGACATCAGACGGGATGAGCGGTCACGAGCACGGAGGCGAGTCAAAATGATTCGATATCTCGCCCCGAGCCGCGTGGCATCCATTGCCATCGCGGCCATATTCCTGGCCGGCTGCACGACGTTTTCGAAGGACGGCGGATTCAACGCCGTATCGACGACTGCTTCCGAGCGGCTTGGCAAGGATGCGCTCTTCGTCAAAACCGACGAAGACCGCGACGCTGCGTTCAAGCGCACACAGGAGCTTCTGTCGAAGCCGCTCAGCATGGACGACGCGGTCCAGGTGGCGCTGCTGAACAACCGCGGACTTCAGGCCTCCTACGGCGAGCTCGGTATTTCCGAGGCTTACCTCGTGCAGGCGGGCCGCCTGCCAAATCCCGCTTTCACCTTTAGCAGAACGCACTGGAGCGACGGGTTCGGCATCAGTCGCACGTTTTCAATGGGTGTGCTGGCCGTGCTCACATTACCCTTGGCGACGCGCATGGAGAGCCGACGGTTTGAACAGACGAAGCTTGAGACAGCCAACGCCATGCTCGCTACGGCTGCCGACGCGCGAAAGGCCTACGTGAATGCCGTGGCCGCGGAGCAGGCGGCTCTTTACGCCGCTCAGGTCAAGGACTCCGCCGAGGCTGGGGCAGAACTCGCCTTGCGCATGCGCCAGGCAGGCAATTTCAGCAAGCTCGACTATGCGCGCGAGCAGGCCTTTTACGCGGAATCGGCCGCACAGTTGGCCAAGGCCCGGCAGCAATCGGTCATGGCCCGGGAGAAGCTGACGCGCACGATGGGCCTGTGGGGCTCCGGAACGCAATACAGGCTGCCGGAGCGCCTGCCCGACCTGCCGAAGGACAGGCCGCAACTGAACGACCTCGAAAGCTTTGCGATGCAGAACCGCCTGGACATTCAGGCGGCGAAGCTAAAGACACAAAGCGTCGCAACGTCTTTGGGACTCAGCAAGGCCACCCGATTCATCAACGCGCTCGATGTTGGCTATCTCGACAACTTTGAGACCGATAAGGGACATGAGCGCGGGTACGAAATCAGCGTCGAGATTCCTATCTTCGACTGGGGCAGCGCGAAGGTCGCACGCGCCGAGTCCATCTATATGCAATCGGCAAACCGGCTTGCCCAGACAGCGATTGACGCCCGCTCCGAAGTACGCGAGTCGTACTCCGGCTACGTGACGAGCTACGACGTTGCGAAGCACTACCGCGACGAGGTCGTGCCCATACGCAAAACCATCTCAGACGAAATGCTGCTTCGCTACAACGGCATGCTCGCAAGCGTGTTTGAGCTGCTTGCGGATTCGCGGGACCAGGTGGCAGCCGTCAACGGATACATCGACGCGCTGAAAGACTACTGGCTTGCGGAGACTGACCTGCAACAGTCGCTCGGTGGCCGTCTGCCTCCGCTTGCCATGTCGCAAGCCCCGGGCGCACCACACGGCGCAACGTCCGCTCCCGCGATGCAAGCCCAACCGGCCGCGGCGCAGGTTTCGCCGTTGCCTGCTCCCGCGACCCAGCCGGTGTCGCCGACGAATTCAGAAGGTAAATGAACATGGTTTCACGTCGAAATTTTCTCGGCGGCTCGGGCGCTGCACTCCTGGGCGCGGCGCTGGTCAGCAAGGCTGGCGCCGCTTCGCTTCCAGAGGCGCCGACTATGGACAAAACGGCTACGCAGCCGCCGCTCGTCCCGCCCAATGGCCGACCTTATACGCCCGTCGCCACGCTGAACGGCTGGACGCTGCCGTGGCGGATGAAGAATGGCTGGAAGGAGTTCCATCTGATTGCCGAGCCGGTGGTGCGCGAAATGGCTCCCGGCATGAAAGCGAATCTATGGGGATACAACGGCCAGGCGCCTGGCCCGACCATCGAAGCTGTCGAAGGCGACAAGGTCCGCATCTTCGTGACCAACAGGCTGCCCGAACACACCACGGTTCACTGGCACGGGATGCTGGTGCCATCCGGAATGGACGGCGTCGGCGGTCTCACGCAGCCGCACATCCCGCCTGGCAAGACGTTCGTCTATGAGTTCCAGCTCGAGAAGCACGGCACCTTCATGTATCACCCGCATGCCGACGAGATGGTGCAGATGGCCATGGGGATGATGGGCACGTTCATCGTGCACCCGAAGGACCGTGGCGTCATGCCGGTGGACCGCGACTTCGTGTTTCTGATGTCCGCGTATGACATCGACCCGGGCAGCTTCACGCCGCGGGTCAATGAAATGACGGACTTCAACATGTGGACGTGGAATGCGCGAGTCTTTCCGGGCATAGATTCGCTCCCCGTTCGAGCAGGAGACCGAGTTCGCATCCGCTTCGGCAACCTGACGATGACCAATCACCCCATCCATTTGCACGGGTACAGCTTCGAGGTCGCAGGAACCGACGGTGGATGGATTCCTCCCGCCGCACGCTGGCCTGAAGTGACGGCCGACGTCGCAGTCGGACAGATGCGCGCCATCGAGTTCACCGCAAACCGTCCCGGTGACTGGGCGTTTCACTGCCACAAGTCCCATCACACGATGAATGCGATGGGGCATCAGGTTCCGAACCTGATTGGTGTACCGCAGAAGGACCTCGCGAAACGCATCAACAAGCTTGTACCGGACTACATGGCAATGGGCAGCGCGGGTGGTTCGATGGGCGATATGGAGATGCCGCTGCCGGACAACACGCTGCCGATGATGACGGGCACTGGGCCATTTGGCGCGCTGAAAATGGGCGGCATGTTCACTGTCGTGAAGGTGCGCGAGGGGCTCGGCCGCAACGACTACCGCGACCCGGGCTGGTTCAAACACCCGAAGGGGACCGTCGCGTACGAGTACACCGGTGAACTGCCGGATGGCTGATTTGGTGGACAGCCGGACCCGGCTCCGGCTGATATTTGTTACATCAACTGCAGGAGAGAAGGTTATGAAAAAAGCAATTGCTTCGATTGTGATGGGTTGTGCTGTTGCCGTTTCGGCTAACGCCTATGCCGCCGGCGGTACGGGCAATGCGGATACGGCGAGCGGCACGCAACAGGACGCCGACGCGAAGAACAGCATGTCGCATGGCGAGGTGAAGAAGGTGGATACCGCCGCCGGAAAGATGACTATCAAACACGGTCCGCTCGAGAACCTCAGCATGGAAGCGATGACGATGGTGTTCAAGGTCAAGGACCCGGCCATGCTGTCCCAGGTGAAGGTCGGCGACAAGATTGACTTCGTCGCAGAAGAAGTTAATGGCGCGCTCACCGTGACGAAGCTGCAGAAGCAGTGAAGATGCAATGGGGCGCCAGCCGTATAGCGAGCAGCGCGCCCCGAATCAATCCAGGGAGGTAACAGTCATGAACACCAATACGCGCAAACTCCTGGTTTGTGCAGCGGCAACTGCTGCTTTCGTGCTTTCACCTGCGCTCGCATTTGCCCACGGCAGACTGGAGAGTGCAACGCCATCGGCTGGCAGCACAGTCGATACATCGCCAGAGTCACTCCGCCTGACTTTCAACGAGGACCTCGAGTCTTCGTTCAGCACGATTAAGGTTGTGGATGCATCCGGCGCGTTCGCGACTAAAGAAAAAGCCAAGGTCGACTCGTCGAACGCGCGCGTGCTGACGGTTACGGTTCCAAAGCTTGTTTCCGGCTCGTATACCGTGCAATGGGCCGTCATGACACATGACGCTCACAAGACAAAAGGCACTTACACATTTGCGGTGAACTGATGAACGACGGTTTCCTCGGTGTTCTGCGGCTGGCGTTCGTGGCGTTCCAGAACGTCAGTTTTACCATTCTTGTGGGCGCATTGCTGTGTGACACGTGGCTGGCTCGCAGCACATCGCGATGGCAGACCAGGGTCAGCGGGCATTTGCTTCTCACCTTGCGCATCGGTTCGTTCACTGCGCTTGTCGCCAGTACCATTGCGTTCTGGATTCATTGCGCACAGATGAGCGAATCAACGCTCGCGGACGCAGGACCCGCTGTCCGCTCGATGCTGATGGAAACCGGCTTTGGCTACGCCTGGCTGGCAGGCGCAGGCTTCTTGCTGATAGTGATGATTCTGTCGCTCGCGCAGTCTGCACGTCCGATACGCTTCAAGCCGGCAATCTGGCTCGCGCTTGCGGGAGTTGCATTGTCACGCAGCCACGCCGGTCATCCCGTCGATGCGGGCGTGCTGAGTCTTCCCGTGTGGGTCGACTGGATACATCTGCTCGCCATCAGCATATGGGTCGGACTTGTCCTCGTGACAACGTATGTCGTTCTGCCACGCATGTTCGACGCGCCCGTCCCGGAGCGGGCGAACAGCGTGGCGTTCGTTCAGTCGCTCTCCGATGCCGCCACGCTCGCGCTGGTTATTCTTTTCGTCACCGGCGGATACAGTGGGTGGCGCGGTGTGGATACGCCAGAGAGCCTCATGACGTCTGTGTACGGTCAGGTGCTGCTGCTCAAATTCGCGCTCGTGCTCATCGCCGCCGCGCTCGGCGGACATAACCGCTTTATCGAGATGCCGCGACTGCTCGCCTCGTTAGGAGACGCCCGCCCGGAAGTCGCCGTTCCTCGGTTGAAACGGTTTGCCGCTGTTCTGCATGTCGAGTCCGTCGTACTGGCTGGTGTGCTGGTCGCTGCCGCCGTTCTGGTCTCCAGTCCTTTGCCAGGGACCATGTGAGGGGCAACCAGTCCTGCAGGCAATGTCCACGCAGATGGTCGCCGCTGGTTGTCCATGAAGACAGATTCTTGTCTTTACCCACCTGAGGCATTGGCCATCTTTTACGGGGACCCGCGCAAAACCGGGTCCTCTTTTTTATGTGTGATTGTTCACTGCAATTCTCCGTAGCCAAGGTCCGGCGAGAGAACCATTTGGCTTACAGCACTGGCGCGAAACACCGAATGGCGACCTTGGAATCCTTGCAAGCAAGTATCTAGAGACTGCAGGCGCAAGCCGACGCGCTGCTCTCGAAAAAGTCGAGCGCTGTTATCAAGAAGATCAGGAGCTGGATGGCAGAACACCGTCTAACGACCGCTGACATCGATGCGCACACTGGCGGCAAGAAACGTGGGCTCAAGCTGCGTGTCAACGCAGCGGCGACGGCCTCCGCCACGACGACGAAGTACAGAGACCTCAGTGGTAACATTTGTTGTCACGCCTCCCACTCTCTCAACTCTGCTCGGGGCCATCGCATGCCAGACAGTTTCGACCAGCTCGCCGCCCTGATCCGGGCGCGCTTCTCCGAACTGAGTCCGCAATTCCAGATGGGCGCGGGATTCCTGCTCGACCATCCGGACGAGGTCGCGGTCTCGTCAATGCGCAAGGTTGCCGAGCGTGCGCAAGTGCAACCAGCGTCTCTCGTGCGTCTGTCACAGCAACTCGGCTTTCCCGGCTGGAACGAACTGCGCAACCTGTTTGTCGCGCGCGTGCGCACGCGGCCCGAACCGCTCACGAGCCGGGCTCGCTCGCTAGTCAAATCGAAGGACGCGCTGGCCAACGATCTTCTCGTCGCACAGCAACACAATCTGGAAGTCACCGCGGCACACAACGGCCGCGTGATCGTGGAGGCGGCGCGACTGCTGCGGCGCGCGCCGCATGTTCATGTGGCGGGGTTCCGCTCGTGCTATCCGGTCGCGTTTGGGCTCCTGTACGGCTACCGGTTGTTCCGCTCGTCAGCGTCGCTGCTCAACGGCGAGGCCGGCACGCTCGAAATGCAACTGCGCACGGTGGAGCGCGATAGCGCCACCATTGTCATCAGCTTCGCGCCATATTCGGTCGAAGCCGTGCGCGTCGCGGAAGCCGCGCTCGAAAAAGGCAGCAAGCTCGTTGCCATTACCGACAGCGCCGTTTCGCCGATCGCACTGAACGCGGACAAGGTGCTGATCTTCTCGCACGAGAGCCCGTCTTTCTTCCCATCGCTGGTCGCGGCCACGGCGATCGCTGAATCGCTCGTTGCGCATCTGCTCGCACTAGAAGGCGCGGACGCCGTCGAACAGTTGAGCATTGCCGAGCAGTCGCTGCATGCGAAAGGCGCGTACGTGCCTTGATGTAAGCCCTTTGTGAAATCGCCAGTGGTAGCCAGCGCATGCCGCTATCCACCGTCGACCATCGGAGCCATTCACCGTCGACTTGCGAGACCGACAATAACCGAGCGTTTGCCCCGATTCAAGGCCGTTCCCGACGAGATTTTGTCCGGTCCGCGCGGCAATCTGAACGGACCGTTTCTCGGCAAAGGCGGTCGAGCGTTTCGGGCGCAAGGTGGTGAGCAACCTCGTTCGGCTTCTCGGCTACTACGCGCTCGTCGCGATGACGCTGAACGTGTTCGGCATGAGCGCCGTCGGCCAGCAAAGCTTTCCGTTCGCCGAGTAACCTGCAACGGTCGCGGCATGGCGGCGCATGTCACCGTCACGGCATTGGCACACGGAAGCGCCTATGATGAAGGTCGGTCCACGTCCGCGCCTGTCACGCAGCGCCGCACTCGCGACCCATGCCAAAGCCGCGGAACATTCGGGCTGGACCGTTGCGGCGGGCATCGCTATCAGTCGTGCAGCGCGTGAAGCAGGGCAAAACAGGAGAGAACGATGAAGCGCAAGGCATCAGCAGTCTGGCAAGGCGGTCTGCAGGACGGCAAGGGCTCCATTTCCACCGACAGCGGCGTCCTCAAGGAGACTCAATATTCGTTTTCCACGCGTTTCGCGGACGGCATCGGCACGAATCCGGAAGAGCTGATCGCGGCTGCGCACGCGGGCTGCTTTTCGATGGCGCTGTCGGCGGAACTGGGCAAGGCGGGAATCTCGCCGGAACGCATCGGTACCACTGCAACGGTCACCCTCGACAAAGACGGCGGCGGCTTCACGATTACCGCCGTGCATCTGGACGTAGCGGTGAAAATTCCCGGCGGCGACAAGGCGGCGTTCGACAAAGCCACCGCGGACGCCAAGGCGGGTTGTCCGGTGTCGAAGGTGCTGAACGCCACCATCACGATGGATGCGAAGCTCGAAACCTGAGCGGGGCATCGGCAACTGGCGGCGCGCGATGCTGCCCTGCATCGTTCGCCGCGCATTGAAACTTCCGCGCAACCCACGCCGCAGGGCCGGCATCTTGTGCCGGCGCGGCGCTTCTCCAATGGCACCGCGATGACATCCCAAGCCGAAAAAGCAGCACAATTCCAGGCGCTGCATACAGCGCAGGACGCGTTCGTTATTCCTAACCCGTGGGACATCGGCTCGGCGCGGTTGCTCGCGCTGGCCGGCTTCAAGGCGCTCGCGACCAGCAGCGCCGGCTACGCGTTTTCGCGCGGCTTGCCGGATAGCGCCGTGGGCCGCGCGCAGATGATGATCCACCTCGCCGAAATTGCGGCCGCGACCGATTTGCCGGTCAGCGCCGACCTGGAAAACGGTTTCGGCGACGCGCCTGAAGACTGCGCGGAAACCATCCGCCAGGCGGCTCGGGCGGGCGTGGTGGGCGGCTCGATCGAAGACGCGACCGGCCGGGCCGACGAACCTATTTACCCATTCCAGGCCGCTGTCGAACGCGTGCGCGCCGCCGTCGAAGCGGCCCGCGCCCAGCCGTTTCCTTTCACGCTGACCGCGCGCGCGGAGAACTACCTCGTTGGCCGTCCGGATCTCGACGACACGATTCGCCGCTTGCAGGCCTTTCAGGACGCCGGCGCCGACGTGCTGTACGCGCCAGGCCTCAAGACGCGTGAGGAAATTGCCGCGGTGGTCGGCGCGCTCAACCGTCCCGTCAACGTGTTGATGGGCTTGCAGGGCGTCCTTCTCAGCGTCGACGAATTGCGCGCGATGGGCGTGCGGCGCGTGAGTGTCGGCGGCTCGCTGGCGCGCGCGGCACTTGGCGCGTTCTTGCGCGCCGCGCATGAGATACGCGATCACGGCACCTTCGGATACACGAAAGATGCGGCGAGCGGCAACGAACTCAACCAGCTTTTTGCCAAGGCTGAAGAAAAGTGGCCGACGCCGGGCTAGAAGGGCGACTGTCCGTGCTCGAAGGTCGGGGAAACGGCGATGCGGGAATTGCACGCGAAGTGGAATGGCGAGACGCTTTGTAACCACACGGGGCGAGAAGTCGGGAACACAACATCCCATTGTTGTCGGCAGAGACGGGCCGCGCATGGTTCGGCTATCGGTCGTTTGACCGGTACCGTTGCGGCCGCCGACATGCGATCCTTCTCTTCAAGCCACTCGCGAACGGGCTTTCGAAATTGCCCTGAAACAAGGTTGGTTGTAGCTAGCAGGGCGACTACACACCCCGCACGGCTAGACATCGCGACTCGATCAACGCTGCCGGACTAACAGGCGGGGCCGGGTCACCGTGCTGACTTTTCTCTTCTAACTCTTCAGCGGGATCATCAGGATGGACGATAAGGACATTCCTCTTGCCAATAGCAAGGTTGAATATCAAACCTTGCTCCGGGAGAGTGGCTACACCGTCGCTAAAACGACTGTCCGCGCGGGTGGCGAGACACAATGGCATCACCACAGCAATGTCAGTGATCGCTTTCTCGTAGTCCGCGGAGTCCTGACTGTGGAGACGAAAATCGACGGGCTGGTCAAGAGCACAAAAGTGCGTGACTTTCACAATGTCGATCCGGGCGTCGTTCATCACGTCAAGAACGAGACGGAAGAAGACGTGGTGTACATCATGGTTCAGGCGGGAGGCGCGCCGGATATCGTGCTAGCCGCAGCTCCTGATTGAGCGCCGGAGCCGCTGCGCGAGTCGAGCGATCATAGCAAGCCCATTGCCGATGCCCTAAGCGTAGCTACGGCGCGCGTCGAGCATTCGAGCTTGCGAAACACGCTCTCCACGTGCGTACGCACCGTGCTCGGACTGAGCGCCAACTCCTGCGCGACTTCCTTGTTGCTCGCGCCCCGCGAAATGGCGCGCAGCACGTCGATCTCCCGTGCAGAGAGGCGTGCGCCTTGAGGCGTCCTGCTCGTTGCGCGTCTAGCCAGGGCCGTGCCGTCACCAAGCAGCGCCTCCACCGCGTGGCCGTCCAACCGGCCGCTTGCCGCCTCGTCACGCAACTGCTTCGCGGCTGCTTCGGCGGAGAGTGCCGCGCGCCACGGACGCGCCGAGCGCAACGCGACCCATGCCACCGACGCCGCCAGCACACGCGCCTCGAGCGATAACGCAGGATCGCGCGCCGCACGGAAATAGCCCGAACCGTCCAGGCGTTCGTACGCATGCGACGCAAGTTCGGCCGCTTCGCCGAGCGCCCCGGCCTGCTGGCCCGCGCGCCAGGTCCAATAAGGGACGAGGCGCACTTTTTCCCAGGCGCTCGGGGGCAAGCCTCTCGCCATGTTCCACACATTGTTGGGAACCGCCGCGCGGCCGATACCGTGAATCAGCCCCGCGCGATAGACGCGCCGTTGCGCCGCTTCATCTTGCGCGAGCCGCGCACAACCTGCAGCTGCCGTCGCGGCCACTGCGCGCGAGAAGCCGGTCATCCACGGCAGCTTCAGATCGATAACGTCGGCGATCAATTCGGCCGACGTCGTCTGTTGCATTCGAGACGTCGTCAGCGCGGCGTCGAGATCCGCAGGGGACAGCTGATCCAGTTCCGTCAGCCACGAGGGCGCATGGCGCGCGGCGGTGTCGACGAGCCGCGCCGGGTAGCGGGCGTCGGCGCGTTGTGCAATCGATCCGAGCGCCCGTTCCATACCATACGTGCGAGAGAAGACCTCCAGATCGCCCGCGAGGGCGACCACGTACACGGGAACCGGCACCGCCACTCCCTCGAGATGTGCGGGCAGCCCGCTGCCGTCCCACGTTTCGAAGATGTGGCGCAACGCAGTTTCGGTTGCGCGCGCGAGGCCCAGCATGCGCGCGATTTCTCCCGACACCTCACAGTGAATTTGTGCGAGCGGCGTGAGCACCGCGGCGACGCCGCCTAGCGCCTCGAGCGGCTCGATCCAGTCAACGCGACCTTCGAGCATCGCAACGCGGCTTGCGATGTCGTCGCCGAAAACGTCGGCGAAGCCCGCAGCGTTCGCCGTGCAGCCTGACCAGCGCAGCATCGACGCTTCGCGGACGGTGTCGCATGCTGTCGCGTCGATGCCGGCGGCTTGCGCGAGGCGCGCCGCGAGCCATCCAGTGCGCAGCGAATGGTCGGTTGGCTGGCCCATGCTCAGATCGCCGATGAAGGCGAGCGCCTTCACCGAGTCGAACACGCGCAGGGGCGTGTGGCTAGCATCGTCGTCGATCATTGGGATCACGTGAACAATCACTTTTGGGAACGACTGATAACTATATGCGATCGCGCGATTGGCGAGGGTCGGTCATCTGACCGATGCCGCCGAAGAGGGCAGGATGCGATCCTGACATGCGATCTTTACCACCGACCAGACCCGACCATATACGGAGCATTCATGTCCTTCCGGTTCCAACTCGTCATTCCGGCGATTGTCCTCACGCTCGCTAACGCCTCGTTCGCTCAACCCTCTGCGGACAAGCCTGAACGGATCAGGGGCACCATCCAGTCGTATTCAGGCGGCATGCTACAGGTACACCGGCGCAGCGGCGAGACGGTCAGTATTGCAGTAGACAATTCAACCGGCCTGAATGCCGTGAAAGCCGTACAGCTTTCGGATATCAAGCCTGGCACCTACGTCGGGGCCGCCGCGATGCCGGGCGCCGACGGCAAGCTCGTGGCGAAGGAGGTCCTAGTGTTTCCCGAAGCCGCGCGCGGAACTGCGGAGGGTCACTATTCATGGGACCTGGGCGCGAATAGCTCGATGACAAACGCGAACGTAGATACGGTAGTGCAGGGTACCAGCGGTCGCGACCTCAAGCTTTCGTACAAGGGCGGCAGTAACACCGTCACGGTGCCCGCGAACGCGCCGGTCGTGACGCTCATTCCCGCTACACGCGACGAACTGACGACGGGCAAGCAAGTGTTCGTCGTCGCAACGCACGGCGCAGGCGCCGCCTACAAAGGGCTGCAGGTTGTCGTAGAGAAGGACGGGCTGGCGCCTCCAATGTGAGTCGGACTGTCGAACGAGCGTTATCTATGATGACCGCCGACGAGCCGCCACAGTAGCGAAGATCAGAAAAGGAGTCGCAATGAATGAACACCCCATGAATACCGATAGCGTTCGCGAAGAACGCTGGCTAACGCGTTACTACTTTATGCGGACCGCGTTTTCAGCGGTTTGGGTCGCGCTTGCTTTCTCGGTCGGGCAACGCTCACCGGAGGCGACAGCGGCTCTACTGTTTGTTTATCCCGCATGGGACGCGCTTGCCAATTACTTCGACATGTCGCGTAGCGGCGGCATGGCGGAAAGCCGCACGCAGGCAATCAACATTGTCATCAGCGTCATCACGGCGATCGCAGTCATTGTGGCGTTAAGAACCAGTATGAGCTGGGTGCTTGGCGTCTTCGGGGCGTGGGCGATACTGTCAGGGCTCTTGCAACTCGGAACTGCGCTGCGCCGCTGGAAGCGCTCTTCTGCGCAATGGGCCATGGTTCTCAGCGGCGGACAATCGGCACTGGCAGGCGCGTACTTCATCATGCAAGCCGGTGTGTCGATGCCCCCGGCTATCTCGCGCGTCGCTGGTTACGCCGCGGTGGGCGCAATCTATTATCTGGTTTCCGGGTTGTGGCTCCATGCACGCCGGCTGCGCCGCAAGGTCGCTTGAACGGCTGAAAGAACTGGCAATGCTCGCGACGCCCCTCGCTCTGCATGTGCTTCATGAGGCGTTCGATATTGGCCGGATGATCTTCTTGCGCCGCGCCCGGAACCGCCTTATAGAGGAGAAATTCCGCTGACGCCGGCCTTGCCGCCGACGTCGGCCGAACGTTCGCTTGAGAGAAAACGGGTATCGGCAGTATCGGACAACGAATCGTGGCCGTCCGTCGTCGAGTGGCTGCGTCGCCAACTGGCGGGCGGCAAGCCGAATTCCCGCTTGAATGCGCGATTGAACGCCGCCTCCGACTCATAGCCGACTCGTTCCGCGATAGCCGTAAGCGGCTGCGCTCCGTCACGTAACGCCTGTGCCGCTATTTGCAGACGCCAGCGCGCCAGATATTGCATTGGTGGCTGGCCAAGCAATTGAGTGAAGCGCTGTGCAAGCGCCGAACGCGAAAGGCCCGCTTTGCGCGCAAGTTCATCGACCGTCCATCCATGCGCCGGTTGCGCATGCATTAACGCGAGCGATCGCCCCACGAAACGATCGCTGACGCCAGCCAGCCATCCTTTGCGATCCGCAGGCAGCGCATCGACACAACGCCGTACCGCCTCCACGAAAAGCAGCTCGGACAAACGGCCGAGCACAATCGCGCTGCCTACGCGCCATTCGGCTGCTTCGACAGCCGCGAGTTTCAACGATGACTCCAGCCACGCGGATCTCGCGTCGTTGCGCATGTCGATCTTGAACATACGAGGCAATGCCGACAGCACCGGATTGGTCAGCGTGTCGTCGCAGGCGAGAAAGCCGCAAATGAGGCGCGTTTTCTCGCCGCCGCCACCGTAGCTCAACCTGATCACATCGCCCGGCGTGGTTTCCAGATACTGCGACAGCATTTCGTGGGAGGGCGCCGGTTCGAGTTGGAGCGAACTGCCCATGAGATGCGCTTCACCTTGCGGCACGACGAGAAGTTCTCCCGCATCGACGCTGATGGCGGAAGAGGGGTCGTCGACGAGTCGTGCGCGGCAGCTTCCTTCCGTGATGAGGTGATAGGAGACGATGCGCTCCGCACGCGGCAGAAACGAGACGCACAACTCCCGGGTCGCCTCGCCGAAAACACACCAGGGTGCAGTGAAGTCGGCGCTTAGATACACCGCTCCACTGAGATGCACCAGGCGAAGTACGTCGGAAAGAGCATCCATGGCGTCGTCCATCAGTTTCGGCGTCCTGCGCAAAACATCTGGACGGCCGGTCATTCACCGATATGGCTTGCGTCCCGATACTAGCACTCACGCGAATCTGCAACAACGAACGGTAGCGCGCTGAATCACACCATCAGGAGAACGACATGAGTTACCCAGAGACTTATAGCGGTCAATGCTTTTGCGGCGCAGTGCAATTCACGGTAAGCGGGGAACCCGCAGGTATGGGCTATTGCCATTGTGAATCGTGCCGCAGATGGTCGGGGGCGCCCGTCAATGCGTTCACGCTGTGGAAGCCGGAGGCGCTGCACGTTACTCGCGGCGCTGATGATATCGGCACTTACAACAAGACGCCTCATAGCTACCGCAAGTGGTGCAAGTCGTGTGGCGGACATCTCTTCACCGAGCATCCCGGGCTCGAACTGATCGACGTGTACGCCGCGGTCATCGCGGACTTCCCCTATGAACCCGGCGTGCACGTTCATTACCCGGAGTCGCGCCTTCGAATGAAAGACGGTCTGCCCAAGCAGAAGGATCTGCCGGCGGAAATGGGCGGCTCTGGTATCAGCGTCGCCGAATAGCCATCGCATCTCGCGGTTCCGATTCGATTCGCCCGATCGTCGCGCGGGCCTTCTCGCAGTGCAAGTTCGCGGCGTCATCTGAATGGCAGCAACTCCGAGCATTTACTCATTGCTGCCCTCGGTTCTCAGGAGTCGTTTATGTCCGCAGTCGATTCTTCTTTTTCGCCCGTCGCAGACTTCGCTGCCGTCAAGGTCCGTCAACAGGCCGCGTGGTCGACCGGCAATTATGCTGTCGTCGGCACGACGCTGCAGATCGTCGGAGAAACTCTGTGCGAAGCGCTTGACCTGCGTGCCGGCTCGAGCGTGCTCGACGTTGCAGCCGGCAACGGCAATGCAACGTTGGCAGCCGCCCGCCGTTGGTGCGATGTCACTTCCACTGACTATGTCGCCTCACTGCTGGACGCCGGCCGTGCCCGCGCACAAGCGGAAGGTCTTTCCGTCAAGTTTCAGGAAGCGGACGCGGAAGCGCTGCCGTACGCGGACGCCTCGTTTGACATCGTCATGTCGACGTTCGGCGTGATGTTCACTCCGGACCAGGCGAAGGCAGCGGCTGAAATGGCTCGTGTGTGCAAGCCGGGCGGGCGGATCGGCCTCGCGAACTGGACGCCGGATAGCTTCATCGGACAGATGTTCAAGACAATTGCCAAGCACATTCCGCCACCTGCGGGCGTGGCATCTCCGGCGCTGTGGGGAACGAAGGCGCGGCTGGAAACACTGTTCGAAGGAAAGACCCGGAAGATCGTCGCGAACAGCCGCCATTTCACGTTCCGTTACCGCTCGCCCGAACATTTCGTGGAAGTTTTCCGCACGTTTTACGGGCCGGTGAACAAGGCATTCGGGGCACTCGAAGGCGAGCGGCAAGCGGCGCTTCTCGACGATCTGATGACATTGATAAAAAGCCGCAACCGGTCCGGCGACGCGACGCTCGTGCTGCCAAGCGAGTACCTCGAAGTGGTGGTGGAACGATCATGAACGGCGTCGGGCGCAGCGTCGCCGTCCTGCTCGGATCCGCCTCGCGCCTCTGGTCGATCGCTTGCCTGATCGGTCTGCGGCACGGCTCGGTGATGGTTGCGTTGCCACTGTGCTCGTCGGCGTGCTTCTTCGGTCTTCGGTTCGTACTGACGGTGCTGGGTCTTCCGGCTTGACTGCCGCTCCATTGCAATCCGCTGCTTTACCGCGCCTTCGCGCGCGGTAAAGCCAATCTATTTCCTCATGCCACGCATGCGCAAACGCACCATCATTGATGCCGTCAAAAATGATGCGTTTACCACTGCAAAAAAACTTGCATTTCGCGCGGGAAAAACTACCTTGATTAAACAAAGCAGTTCGGGCTCGGCAGCGGAGGAGACACATGCCGGCTACACGTATGATGATTGCGCGTCGCGCGGGCGTGAGCGTTGCCACGGTCGATCGTGTGTTGCGCGACGACCAGGCCGTGCGTCCCGAAACGGCAGAGCGCGTGCATCTTGCACTCTCGGCGCTGCGCGACGACCGCGCGAGTCGCGGTCGCCCGGCTAAGATCAACACCTATCGCGTCGCCTTCGTTCTTCCTCAGGTCAATTCGCGCTTTCTCGATCATGTCGAGCGCGACATCGCGCTATCTGCGAGCTTCTTTCGCGAGCACCGCATCATTCCGTCGTTCTACCGGTGCGACTTCTCTTCTCATCGCGACACTATTGCTTTCGCGCAGCAGGCGATCGACTACGACGCGCTGGTACTCGTGCCGCTCGACTACCCAGCGGTCGAACGTCTGATCGAAGACACGAGCGATGCAGGGGTGCCCGTCGTCACTGTGTTCTCCGATTTGCCTGCCAGTCGCCGCGCAGCCTATGTCGGAGTGGATAACCGGATTGCAGGACGCACCGCAGGAGCGTTGATGGGCCGCTTTCTCGGTGCGCGGCTCGGCACGGTGGCGGTGCTGTCGGGTTCATCACGCCTGCACGATCAACTGGAACGGCGTACCGGGTTTTCACAGGTGCTCGAAGAAGACTTCCGCAATCTGCGTTGGATCGCCGAACCGGACTTCACTGAAGACGACGACGGCGCAGGTCTCGCCGCGCAGGGTCTCATTGCGCGTCACCCGGATCTGGTCGGGGTTTATGCGACGGGTGGCGGCATTTCGGGCATCGCGAAAGCATTGCAGGAATCCGGCGACAAGGCTCGTCTCGTCCTGATCGGCCATGAATGCACCGCGGCGACCCGCACGCAGTTATCCGAGCGCGCTATCGACGTGATCCTCGATCAGGACGTGCGCGGCATCGTCCACTGGTCGGGCCTCGTCGCGGTCAATTGTCTTAACGACGTACGTGGCGCGCTCGCCATTCCAACGCCGGAAACCAGAATTTATCTTCGTGAGAATGCGCATGCCTGAAGCTCGCGACACGCGGATTGCAGTCCGAATCCGCTGAGCTGAAATACAGCACCCGGCGCATGGGCGCTGTTCCATAGCAGGTTGGAGACCCGGGAAAGACAAGGAGAAGACAAATGTTACGTCTTACGTCAGCAAGGGTAATAGCGGCGGGCATGATCGCGTTCGGACTCGGCATGGCAACCGGCGCGCGGGCACAGGACAAGCAGTTGACGTTATGCTGGGCAGCATGGGACCCGGCCAATGCACTCGTCGAATTGTCGAAAGATTTCACCACGAAAACCGGTATTAAAATGAAGTTCGAGTTCGTGCCGTGGACGAGTTACGCGGATCGTTTCATCAACGAACTTAATTCGCATGGCAAACTATGTGACCTCATCATTGGCGACAGCCAGTGGATCGGCGGCGCGGCAGTCAACGGTCACTATGTGAAGCTCAACGACTTCTTTGCGAAGAACAAGATTTCGATGAACGACTTCGTGCCGGCGACTGTGGTGGGTTATGCGGAGTGGCCGAAGAATACCCCTAACTACTGGGCGTTGCCGGCCATGGCGGATGCAGTGGGCTGGACGTATCGCAAGGACTGGTTTGCTCGTCCCGAATTGCGCGCGGAATTCAAGCAGAAATATAAACGCGAACTCGAACCGCCCACCACACTGGACGAACTCAAGCAAACCGCGGAGTTTTTTCAAGGCCGCAAGATCGACGGCAAGACGGTCTACGGTGTCTATATTTTCACGGAGCGCGGTTCCGAAGGCATCACAATGGGCGTGACCAACGCGCTTTACAACTTCGGTTTCGAGTATCAGGACCCCAAGAAGCCGTATCACCTCGACGGCTTCGTCAACTCGCCCGGCGCGGTGAAGGGACTGGAGTACTACAAGGCGCTCTACAAGTGCTGCACGGCGCCCGGTATGACCAACGCGTACATGCAGGAAGGACTGGACGCCTTCAAGTCCGGCCAGGTGGCAATGCAGATGAACTGGTTTGCATTCTTCCCAGGACTCTACAAGGACCCGAATGTCGGCGGCGACAAGATCGGTTTCTTCGTCAACCCGCGCGAAACGAAGCAGTACACGCAGCTTGGGGGGCAGGGCATTTCTGTCGTCGCTTATTCGGATCATAAAGACGATGCGCTCGAGTACATCAAATGGTTCGCGCAGCCAGACGTCCAGAAGAAGTGGTGGCAGCTTGGCGGCTATTCGGCGGCGAAGTCAGTGGTCGACGCGCCCGACTTTCCGAAGAGCGCACCCTTTGCGCCGGCGTTCCTAAAGTCGATGTCGATCGTCAAAGACTTCTGGGCGGAACCCACGTATGCGGAACTGCTGCTCGACATGCAAAAGCGCGTGCATGACTACGTGGTGGCCGACAAGGGCACGGCCAAGGAAGCGCTGGACTTGCTCGTCAAAGACTGGAACAAGGTCTTCAAGGCCGAAGGCAAGAACTAGCGCGTATCGAGGACGGGACCGGCGGCGCCTGCACGGATGCCGCCGATGCCTTTAAAGGAGCGAGGCATGCTGGCAAACAAGCCTTTTTCGTCGGCGGGGCTGAAGTCCCCGGCGGCGGCGCGCGCGCACACGCGTCTGACCGGATTGTCGGACAGAAGCATTGCGTGGCTGTTCATCCTTCCAACAATTCTGCTGCTGCTCGCGATCAACATCTTTCCGTTGATCTGGGCCTTGCGTCTGTCGTTCACCAACTTCAAGTCGAATATGCCGAGTGTGCCGGCGCGCTTTGTCGGAATCGACAACTACGTCGACATTCTCACCGACGAAGACATCTGGTACGCAATGCAGGTAACGGCGCGCTTCGTGTTCTGGTCGGTCGGCCTTGAAGTGCTATTGGGTTTCGGCCTCGCGTTGCTGATCAACCGGCAGTTCCGCGGCCATAGCTTCTGGACCACGCTG
This sequence comes from Paraburkholderia kirstenboschensis, assembly GCF_904848585.1. GTDB lineage: Bacteria > Pseudomonadota > Gammaproteobacteria > Burkholderiales > Burkholderiaceae > Paraburkholderia > Paraburkholderia kirstenboschensis. Next base: position 56,945 of record NZ_CAJHCR010000014.1, on the reverse strand, counting down.
ATCCTGCTGCCGATGATGCTGTCGCCCGCGGTGGTCGGCAACTTCTGGACCTTTCTGCTGCAACCGCAAACGGGGCTGTTCAACGATATTGTCGGTTTCTTCACCGGCATTGCGCCCGGCTCGTTTCAGATGATCGGCGACGTGTCGCTCGCGCCGTGGACCATCGTGATGGTCGATACGTGGATGTGGACGCCGTACGTGATGCTCATCTGCCTCGCGGGTCTGCGCTCGATTCCCGACTATATCTACGAAGCCGCCGAGGTGGATCGCGCCACACCGTGGCGGCAGTTCTGGTCGATCACGTTGCCCATGACGTTGCCGTTCCTGATGCTCGCCGTGCTGTTTCGCGGCATCGAGAACTTCAAGATGTTCGACATGGTGAACCTGCTGACTTCGGGTGGCCCGGGTTCGGTGACCGAAACCGTATCGATCACACTGAAGCGCGCCGCTTTCGAGAAATGGCAGACGGGCTACTCTTCCGCACTGGCAATCATTCTGTTCGTGACGGTATTCGGTGCGGCGAATATCTACGTCAAGGCGCTCAACCGGGTGAAACAGCGATGAGACCGACTACCGCACAACATTCCGTGGTGGCTTCTTCGCCACGCGGCAAGCGTTTTGCCGCCGCGGTTGTCATCACTTACGCATTGCTCGCAACCTTGCCGATGCTGTGGATCTGCCTGACCAGCTTCAAAACGCAGGAAGATGCCATCGCCTATCCACCTGTCGTGTTGTTTCAACCGTCGATGGAAGGTTATGTGAACCTGTTCACGATCCGTTCGCGGCAAACGCCGGAGTTCATCGCCAGTCTGCCGCCCGCGCAGACCTGGTATGAGCGCGATGTACGCAAGCGAAACATGGTGATTGCGGGGCCGTCGAAAGTTTTGCCGCGCTTCGTGAATTCGCTCGTGATCGGTTTTGGCTCGACCTTTCTCGCGGTATTTCTCGGCACATTGGCGGCCTATGCGTTCTCGCGCTTCAAGGTGCCGCTCGCCGACGACCTGCTGTTCTTCATTCTGTCGACGCGCATGATGCCGCCGATTGCAGTCGCCATTCCGATTTACCTGATGTACCGGGCGCTCGGCCTGAGCGACAGCTATGTCGGCATGATCGTGCTCTATACGGCGGTCAATGTATCGCTGGCGGTCTGGCTTCTGAAGGGTTTCATGGACGAGATTCCACGCGAGTACGAAGAGGCCGCGCTCGTGGACGGCTACACGCGGCTCCAGGCTTTCGTCAAGGTAGTGCTGCCGCAGGCCATCACCGGCATTGCCGCGACTGCGATTTTCTGCCTGATCTTCGCGTGGAACGAGTATGCATTCGCGTCCCTGCTGACGAGCGGCGATGCGCAGACAATGCCGCCGTTCATTCCGTTCATTATTGGCGAGGGCGGGCAGGACTGGCCGGCCGTCGCGGCCGCGACGACGCTTTTCGTGCTGCCTATCCTCATCTTCACTGTCGTGTTGCGCAAACATCTGTTGCGCGGCATCACCTTCGGAGCGGTGCGCAAATGAAACGAGACTCCGTTTTGCCGCAAAGACATTATCTGCGCCGCGGCTACAGCGAAGCAGTGTCGACTGCACTGATCGGTCTTGGCATGGCGATGCTGGTGCAGCCATTTTCGCTGACACTGTTCACGTGGTCGTTTCCGGTGGTCCTGGTCGGTGCGCTGGCGTTTGTCGTGACCAGTCATTTCCCGGACTGACGCCATGTCGACGATCGTTCTTGCCAACCTTCACAAGCGTTTCGACGACTTCGTCGCGGTGCGCGACACCAGCTTGACTATTGGCGCGGGGCGCTTCGTCGTGTTGCTCGGTCCGTCGGGCTGCGGCAAAACCACGACGCTGCGCATGATAGCCGGCCTTGAATTGCCTACCTCCGGCCAGATCCTGATAGACGGTGAGGACGTGACGCAATTGCGCGCACGTCAGCGCGACATCGCATTCGTGTTCCAGATGTTCGCGCTCTATCCGCATATGACCGTGCGCAACAACATCGCCTTTCCGCTCAGGAACGAGCATGTGTCGCGCAAGGAGATCGCGGCGCGCGTGGATGCCGCCGCCCACATGCTGCGCATCGAGAACATTCTGGATCGCAAGACGGGCGGTCTGTCCGGCGGCGACCGGCAGCGCGTGGCTCTGGGCCGCGCGATCGTCCGGCAGCCTAAGGCGTTCCTGATGGACGAACCACTCGGCACGCTCGACGCGGATTTCCGCGAGCTGATGTGTCTCGAGTTGCGGAAGCTACATAACGCGCTTGCCGCCACGACCGTTTATGTCACGCACGATCAGAGCGAAGCGATGGCGATGGCCGACGACATCGTCGTGATGAACAAGGGCGAGTTGCTGCAAGCCGGTCCGCCGCAGGAGATCTATCACTTTCCGGCGACGGTGTTCGTCGGCAATTTCATCGGCAGTCCGCCAATGAATTTCCTCGCGGCAGATGGCGGCGTGGACGCTGGCGACGAACAGGTCCATTTGCACGGCGCAGCAGTGCCGGTGCCGCGCTCTCACGCTGGCGCTGAACGCGTGCTGCTGGGCATTCGTCCCGAGCATGTGACGGTCGATCAGCGCGGCCCGCTGCGCGGCAAGGTCATCGCCGATGAATACCTTGGTTCGCATCAGGTGCTGGTGGTCGAGACCGCGCTGGGCGTAGTGCGGGTGCGGGTCGGCAAAGACGATGGCCTGCCGGCCGGATCACCGGTCGGTTTGTCGTTTCGCAAGGACCGCACGCTGCTGTACGACGCGCAGAGCGGCCGGCTGCTGCCGGGCGCCGCTCGCACGATTCCTGCACAGGGAGAAGCTCATGGCTGAAATCCAGTTGCGCAATGTGTCGAAGCGGTTCGGCGACATCGCCGCGGTGGACGATATTTCGATCGATGTGGCCGACGGCGAGTTCGTCGTGCTGCTCGGACCGAGCGGCGCAGGCAAGACCACGACCCTGCGTCTGATCGCCGGGCTGGAACGGCCCGACGCGGGCGACGTGCTGATTGACGGAGCGATTGCGACCGGCGTGCATCCATCCGACCGCGACGTCGCTTTTATCTTCCAGCAATACTCGCTGTATCCGCATCTGACCGTGTTTGGCAACCTCGCGTTTCCGCTGCGCTCGCCGCGACGGCGCAGCAGCGAGGCGGACGTGCGTGCGCGTGTTCACGCGGTCGCCGAAATGCTGCATATGGAAGCGAAACTCGACAACATGGCCACGCATCTGTCTGGCGGCGAAATGCAGCGTGTGGCGATCGGGCGCGCGCTCGTGCGGCAGCCTAAGGTGTTTCTGATGGACGAGCCGCTGTCGTCGCTCGATGCGAAGCTGCGCGAGGAGTTGCGCATCGAACTGAAGCGCCTGCATCGTACGATCGGTGCGACCATCGTCTATGTCACGCACGACCAGGTCGAAGCGACCACGCTCGCGGACCGCATCGGCATTCTCGATCATGGGCGTCTCGTGCAACTCGGCACGCCGCGCGAGGTGTACGGCAATCCGGTGTCGCTCAGCGCCGCGCAACGGCTCGGCTCCCCGCCGATCAACCTGCTGCCGCCCGCACTGTTCGACTCGGCTCACATGCCGGCGGGCACGGCGACCGTCGCGATCCGTCCCGAGGACATCGTGCTGCACGACCCGTCTGAAGGCCACGCGAGCGGCGCACAGGATGCACTCGATCTGACGGTCCTCGAATATTCGCCGCTGCGTCATCTGCTGATTCTCGATCGCGCCGGAACCGCCGTGGTCGCGACGACCGTCACGGAGCGCAGTTTCTCGCCGGGGCAACGGGTCGGCGTGTCGCTGCCCCCACGCAGCCTTTTATATTTCCATGCTGACGGCAGGAGGATCCCGACATGAACGGCAAAACGGTCATGACGTGCATCGACGCCGCGTATGCGGCGTTGAAGGAGCATACCGACGAGATCGCTTCGCTCGACCAGCAGATCGGCGATGGAGATCACATTTTCAATCTGCTGCGCGGCATGGAAGCGCTCCTTGCGGTGCGCGCGGAGATCGAGGCGCAAGCGTTCGGCCCCGCGCTCGAGATCGCGGCGGCCAAAGTGCTGTCCACGGTGGGCGGATCGTCGGGCCCATTGTTCTTCTCGTTGCTGAACGGGATGGCGAAAGCGTCCGCGAACAATGCAATGGATGTGGCTGGCTTCGCCCGCGTCTTTGCGGCGGGGGTCGAGGCCGTTGGACAACGAGGCAAGACCGGCGTCGGCAGCAAGACGATGATGGACGTGTTGATACCGGTCGCGCAGCGCTTCGAGCAGCTGGCGGCAGAAAGCGCAGCGGCGCAAGCGGTGCTCGACACCTTGCCGCGAGTCGCCGAGGAAAACATGCTCGCAACCCGCGACATGCTGGCAACCAAGGGACGCGCATCGTTTCTCGGCGAGCGCTCGCGCGGGCATATCGATCCGGGCGCGCGCTCCAGTCAGATCATGATTGCCTCGGTATGCGCGCGGCTCGCGCAACACAATGGACAAGGAGCGTGACGGTGAAAAAATTCATCAATCATGTGGACGATTTTCTCGCCGAAAGTCTGGCGGGATTCGCCGCGGCGCATGCCGACCTGGTCGTACTGAATCGCGAACCGGTGTTCGTGCGGCGCAAGAACCTGAAGCCCGGCAAGGTCGCGCTTATCTCGGGCGGCGGCTCGGGGCACGAACCGCTGCATTCGGGATTTGTCGGCCACGGCATGCTCGACGCCGCGTGCCCGGGCCAGATCTTCACATCGCCGACACCCGACCAGATGATGGCGGCCGCCAAGGCCGTCGATACCGGCGCGGGCGTGCTGTTCATCGTGAAGAACTATTCGGGCGATCTGATGAACTTCGAAATGGCCTCGGAGATGTCCGAGGTGCCCAACGCGATGGTCCTGATCAACGACGACGTCGCGGTGGAGAACTCCAGCTACACGACCGGGCGCCGTGGGGTTGCGGGCGCGGTCATCGTCGAGAAACTGGTGGGCAGCCTCGCGGAAAGCGGCGCGAGCCTCGACGAATGCAAGGCGTTTGGCGATCGCATCAACAAACGCACGGCTTCGATGGGTGTCGCGTTCTCCAGTTGCACGGTGCCGGCAGCCGGCACGCTGACGTTCAAGATCGGCGACGATGAAATAGAAGTCGGCGTCGGCATACATGGCGAGCCGGGCAGGCGGCGCGCGAAATTTGCATCGGCCGATACGATTGCAGCGGAGTTGCTGACCGCGATAGTCGACGACCTGAAGCCGCCTGCGGGGGCGGGCTTGCTGGTGCTGGTGAACGGCCTTGGCGGCACGCCGCTTGGCGAGCTTTACCTGCTCTTCAACTCGACGCGCGCGTGGCTCGAAAAGCGCGATCTGAAAATTGCCCGCGTGCAGGTGGGGGCGCTGACCACGTCTCTCGAGATGGCCGGCGCTTCGATCACGCTTTGCATGCTCGACGAACAAATGACAAAGCATTGGGACAGCGCGGTGCATACGCCGGCGCTGAGGTGGGGCGTATAGAAGAGGGCGGCCCAGCTGGCGCGTCCTGCGTTGGCGTCGACGACGAACGCCTACGGGGAGGCGTTCTTCGCGCGGCCGACTTCCCCCTCGAGGACCCACAAACGTTATCTGCCGACTGCCGCTCCGCGCGAATCACCCGTGTTCCGTGTCAGGACATCTCGATACCGAGCGTCGTGATAAGACGCTCGCGCCGTTCGAGCGCCTGCAGCGAGCGCTTTCCGAGATGCGCCGCGACGACATTCAGCAGGCCCTCGCAAAACACCAGATATGCGCCCATGCTGTTGCTGAAGAAGCTGCTGTCGTGCGGAACCAGGAACGCATGACGCGCGGGCGGCACGAGCGGCGAGGCGAGGGTATCGGTGATCGCGATGACATTGAGCCCGGCTTCCTTCGCGGCGATCGCAGCATCGGCGACGCTGCGCGTATAGGGCGCGACGCTCGTGACGAGAACGACATCGCCGGGCTCCAGCTGCGCGAGCCCTTCCGCGACGCCGAGCCCCTGTGCATCGAGCAGGCCGACATCCGTGCGGATCATGCCAAGGCCGTAGCAGACGAAGCTCGCGAGGGCGCTGAACTGGCGCAGGCCATGAACGCGTACGCGCTTCGCATCGGCGATGAGGCGCGCGGCGCCGCGCAAGTCGACGGGCGATAGTTGCGCGATGAAGCCTTCCACATTGCCGATCGATTCACGCGCGAGCTTCACGACCATGTCAACTTCGGGCGCGGCATCGTCGGCGTGCGTCCTGCTGCTCGCGACGAGCCGCTCGGCCTGCTGGCTATAAAAATGCCGATGACGCTCGGCGAGGCTGTCGCGAAACACGCTCTGAAAATCCGCGAAGCCCGCATAGCCGAGCTTCGTGGACAGGCGCGTGACCGTAGACGCGTTGACATCGAGCGATGCGGCGAGATCAGTGATCGTGCGCACCGCCACTTCTTCGGGGCGTTCGAGCAACTTCGCGAGCACGGTGCGCGCCTTGCTGCCGAGCGAGACCTCGGCTTCGTCGCGGCCAATGCGTATCGCGAGTTCGCGCAAGCCGTCGACGCTGCGCGGCGGCACTTGCGCGCCCGCTTCAGCTTTGCTCGCGTGACGCCCCTTCTGTTTGCCTGTGTCCATTGATCATCCGGTACCGGGCGGGCTGCCCGGGATGTTCGTGAACCTGCCATTCTATGTGAGATCGACGAATGGCAATATCGGCGGTAGCGAGGGTGTTTTCATCGTCAGGATCGTCCGGATGCGTGCGATGAATCGGCAGTGCGGAATCTTCATGATCCGCGAGGATCGCGAGAGAATCGATTGCTTCGCCCGATGCGAGCATCGCCTCGCCCCGTGCCTGCCGATGGCGCGACGAATCCGTGATGATCTGCGAGAAGCCGTGCATCGAAGGATGAATCGCGTGGTTCGCATGCAGGGACGGCGCTTTCACTTCGACGACAGAGCAATCGTGCGCGCTGAATTCGACGCTCAGCAGCGCGGGACTGCTGCAAGCCCCGAGCGTCAGATGAAAGCCGCCCGCACGCGGATTGTCACGCACGATGGAGACGGCTTCATCGAGATCGACCGCGTCGAGAATCGCGCGTGTGAGCACCATGCGCGGCACGCCCGCGACGACTTCGCGCTGGCGCAGATTGTTCACGGTCACAGCAAGACCGCCGTTCGTAACGGCGAACGTATGTCCCGGCAGCGAGGCCGGATAAACGAAGGCCGCGAAACCCGCGTTGCCTTGGACCCTGCATTCGGCAATCGCGCAGTGCCCAGCGAAGCCGGGAAGACCGTCTTCGTTATGGCTGATGCGCCGCGCATCCGTGCCAGGAAGCTGCACAGTTGTGCAGCCATCGGGCGACATCGCCCAGAGATCGCCGCGGCAGTTCCAGAGAAAGACGTCCTCGAACGGCAGGCCGAGACCAGTGGCCAGACCTTCGAGCTCGTCCCACACGCGCGGAAAGCGCTCGCGCACGAGCGCCGCCATCGTCTTCGACGTGTCGCTGCCGCGCCATTGCATGACCGTTTGCCATGCACGGGTCTTCAATAAATACGCATGCGTCGCGTGCGCGCCGGACCGGCCGAGTGCTTCGCCCGCTTCGCGCGGGGAACCGGAGATTTCTATAAAGCCGAGTGCTGCCATATTCGAGGTGTTTCGTGAAAGTTATTCGACGTGTTGCAGAAAATCGCGCAGGCGCTGATTAGGCGGATTATCGAGCAGTTCGGCAGGCGGGCCATCGACGGTAATATGCCCGTGCTCCATGAAGATGAGCCGCGTGCCGACCTTTCGCGCGAACGCCATCTCGTGCGTGACCACGACCATCGTCATGCCTTCTTCAGCGAGCGCCTGCATCACGCGCAGCACTTCCTGACGCAACTCCGGATCGAGCGCGGAGGTGGGTTCGTCGAAGAGCATGAGCTTGGGTTTCACCGCGAGCGCCCGCGCAATCGCGACGCGCTGCTGCTGTCCGCCCGACAACTCACTCGCATAGTGCCCGACGCGCGAGCCCAGTCCGACCTTCGTCAGCAGCTCGCGCGCGAGCGACTCGGCTTCCGACTTGCTCATCCCGCGCACCTGGCGCGGCCCGAACGCGACGTTCTCGAGCGCCGTCATCTGCGGGAACAGATTGAACTGCTGAAACACCATGCCCGCTTCCTGACGGATCTCGCGCATTTTCTTCGCGCCGCCGAGCACGCTGATGCCGTCGACGACGAGATCGCCGCCATCGATCTGCTCCAGCGCGTTGATGCAGCGTAGAAGCGTCGACTTGCCCGAGCCGGACGGCCCGATCAGCACGACTACTTCGCCCGCGCCGATGTTCAGATCGACTCCATCGAGCACGACCGTCTTGCCGAAGCGCTTTGTCACGCCCTTGAATTGCACCATGTGGCCGTTGTGGTTCATCGTATTCATAAGATGCGCATCCGCCGTTCCATCGTGCGCAGGCCAAAGCTGAGCGCGCCGATCATGCAGAGATAGATGAGCGCGACGGCCGTCCAGATTTCCACCGCGCGAAAGTTCGACGCCATGATCTCCTGACCCTGACGCGTCAGTTCGCCTACGCCGATCACGATGAAGAGCGACGTGTCCTTCAGGCTCACGATGAACTGATTGCCGAGCGCGGGCGTCATGCGCCGTAGCGCGACCGGGCCGACCACGAACGCGAGCACGCGCCAGCCCGGCATGCCGAGCGCGAGGCCGGCTTCTTTAAGACCGCGCGGCACCGAGAGAAACGCGCCGCGCACGATCTCCGCGATATACGCGCCCGAGTTGATGATGATCGACGCGACGGCCGCGGTCATTGCATCGACGCGCACGTGCAGCAGCAAAGGCAACGCGAAATAGATGAACATCACCTGCACGACGATCGGCGTGCCGCGCACGAACTCGATATACGTGAACGCGATCTTCTGGCATAGCGTGTTGCCGTATGCGCGCATCAGGCCGAACACCAGGCCGACGAACAGGCCGCCCGCGAGCCCCGCGATGGTGATCAGCACCGTGAGACGCGCGCCGTGCATGAGTGCGGGCACGGCGTCGACGATGACCGAAAGATCGAACTGCATCATTAATCTCCGTAGCGCGGGTTGTCAGGACTTCGCCGGCTCGACGCCGAACCACTTCTTATAGATCGCCGCATAGCGCCCGTCGGCTTTGATCTTCACGAGTTCGGCGTTGACCTGCGCGACGAGCGGGCTGCCTTTCGGGAACGCGATGCCGTATTGCTGCGCCATCATCTGCGGGCCGACCGCCTTCACGCGTGACTTGCCAGCGGTGTGGATGTAGTAAAGGACATTCGGAGTGTCGTGCATCGCGGCATCCACCCGACCGGTAGCGAGTTCGAGATAGGCGTTGTCGATGTTCGGGAAGGCGCGCAAATCCGTGTTCTTGAAGTTCGCTTTCGCGTAATCGAAAGAGGACGTGCCGGTCTTGACCGCAAGCGTCTTGCCCTTCAGGTCGTCCGGTCCCTTGATCGTGCTGTCCGCCGGCACCATTAGCGTGAAGCCGCTGGCGTAGTAGCCGTCGGAGAAGTCGATTACCTTCTTGCGCTCGTCCTTGATCGTGATGCCCGCGAGCGCGACATCGACGTTATGCGTCTGCAGCGCGGGCAAGATGCCGCTGAAGTCCATTGGCTGCAGCTTGTAGTCGATCTTCAGGTCCTTGGCGATTTCCTTCCACAAGTCGATGTCGAAGCCGACGTATTCGTTGCCCTGTTTGAACTCGAACGGCACGAACGCGGTGTCGCACGCCACAAGCAGCGTTTCGGCGCGAGCGGCACCGCTGGCGAAAGAAAACGCGGCGAGGGCGGCCACGGCGAGTTTTGCGGCGAGTTTCATGATCGACTCCTTGTCGAAATGTGTGGTCAATACGCAATGATATTTGCGTGTTAATATTTTACGCAAATCTAGTTGCGAAGTCTCGGCGATCAAAATACGGTTGCAACTAGGGGTTTACACCTAGCGCATGTGGCGGCACCGCGAACGCGGTGAAGTACGGGAGAGACTTCAGTGGGGATCTCAGACGGTCGCGTCGATATGCGCGGAGCAGGGCACCGGAATGACGCGCGCATCCGCCATATTCATCGGGTGGCGCAGTGCGTGAACTCCAGCTCGTGAACGCGCCGGCCTCGGACACGTAGGGCGCGTGCTCACAAGGCGACTCCGGTCGCGGCGCGCCGTGCTTAAATATCGCATCCAATCCGCCGAGCCCGAGCAGCCCATCCGTGCCCACCTTCAACGAACTCGTCGCCACCATTCGCGACCGCTTTCCCGATCTGAGCCCGCAATTTCAGGCAGGCGCCGCTTTTCTTCTGGACAACCCCGACGAAGTCGCCGTTCTGTCAATGCGCAAGGTCGCCGAACGCGCGAAGGTCCAGCCCGCTGCGATGGTCCGTCTCTCGCAGCTACTCGGTTTCCCGGGTTGGAGCGAGCTGCGCGAAATCTTCGTGAGCCGTGTGCGCACGCGCCCGGAGCCACTGACCACGCGCGCCCGCTCGATGGTCAAAGGCGGCTCCGACAGCCGTCTCAGTCGCGATCTTGCGCAGGCGCAATCACACAACCTCGAGATCACGTTGACGCAGAACGCCGACAGCGTCGTCGAAACGGCGAAGACGTTGAAAAAGGCGCCGCATGTACACGTCGCGGGTTTCCGGTCGTGTTATCCGGTTGCGTTCGGCCTGCTTTATGGATATCGCCTCTTCCGCCCATCGGTGAATCTCCTTAGCGGGGAAGCCGGCACGCTCGAAATGCAGTTGCGCGGCATCGAGAAGAAGCACGCAGTGGTGGTCGTCAGCTTCGCGCCGTATTCCGTCGAAGCGGTTCGCGTCGCGCAAGCGGCGATCGAACGCGGAGCGAAACTCATCGCGCTGACCGATAGCGCCGTATCCCCGATCGCGCTGAACGCCGATCACACATTGATCTTCTCGCACGAATCGCCGTCGTTCTTTCCATCGCTCGTCGCGGCATCGGCGCTCGCCGAGATGCTCGTCGCGCATCTGCTCGCGCTCGAAGGCAAGGACGCGATTACCAATCTGGGGCAGGCCGAAGTGGAGCTGCACTCGCAGGGCGCCTACGCGGCAAGCTAGCCGATCGACGCCCGCAGCAGTTCGCAAAGATCGGCAGCGATGGACCACATCGACACGTGTCGATGCATCACGATGCCGATCGAGCGTTGCACATCCGGACTGCCGATCGGCACCGTTCGGCGCGAAGTGCGCCGATACCGCGAGCGGTGGCACGATCGCGCAGCCGAGCCCTGCATCGACGAGCGCGACGACGAACGAGATGTGTCGGCTTCGCCAAGCTTCAGCTGATGCGCGATCTGAGCCTCACCGAAGCGGCGTACGGCGTCCGCGCGGGGCTCTTCTTAATCGGCTACCTGCTGCTTCAGGTGCCCGCCGGTTATCTCGTGAAGCGCATCCCGCGTGCGCACGTGCCACGGCGGTTCGCTGGTCGCGTGGGGCATTGTCTCCATCGCGACGCTCGCGACGCGAAACAAGACCGCGTTCTCCGATATGCTGCATGCGACAACATATGTTGTGTTAATCTTGGGGTTGTGGATCACATGTTGCGCACTTACTTAATACCCAATTCGCACCCAATTCGCACCGAAAGGCAGGAACCATGACCACGGTATTTCATCGCGCGCCGCGCGCCACGCTGCCCGTCGCCGTGCGCGGCGACGGCATCGAGATCGTCGATTCAACCGGCAAGCGCTACATCGACGCTTGCGGCGGCGCGGCCGTCTCGTGTCTCGGGCACTCCCATCCGCGCGTGATCGAAGCCATCCAGCGACAAGTGCAGCAGTTGCCCTATGCGCACACGTCGTTCTTCACGACCGAGCCCGCCGAAGCACTCGCCGATCTGCTCATCGAAGCCGCGCCGAAAAATATCGGCCACGTCTACTTCGTGTCGGGCGGCTCGGAAGCGATGGAAGCCGCGCTCAAGCTCGCGCGCCAGTACTTCGTCGAGAAAGGTCAGCCCGAGCGGCGGCACTTCATCGCGCGCCGGCAGAGCTATCACGGCAACACCCTCGGCGCGCTCGCGATCGGCGGCAACGCATGGCGTCGGGAGCCGTTCCTGCCGATTCTCATCGAAGCGCATCACGTCTCGCCCTGTTTCGCGTATCGCGAGCAGCGAGCGGGCGAAACCGACGAAGCCTTTGCGCAACGTCTCGCCGACGAACTGGAAGCGAAGATTCTTGAACTCGGCGCGGAATCGGTGGCGGCGTTCGTCGCGGAGACGGTCGTCGGCGCGACGGCGGGCGCCGTGCCGCCGGTGCGCGAATACTTCCGCAAGATCCGGGCGGTCTGCGACAAGTACGGCGTGCTGCTGATTCTCGACGAAGTGATGTCCGGCATGGGCCGCACGGGTTACATGTTCGCGTGCGAGGAAGACGGCGTGTCGCCCGACATCCTCGCGATCGCGAAAGGTCTGGGCGCGGGCTATCAACCGATCGGCGCGACGCTTGTCAGCAATGAGATTTTTGACACGATCGTCGGCGGTTCCGGATTCTTTCAGCACGGTCACACGTATATCGGACACGCGACGGCGTGCGCGGCGGCGCTCGAAGTGCAGAAGGTCATCGCGGAAGACAATCTGCTCGACAACGTGAAGGCGCGCGGCGAGCAACTGCGTGCCTTGCTGCGCGAGCGGCATGCGAATCATCCGTTCATCGGCGACGTGCGCGGGCGCGGCCTCTTCACCGGCGTTGAACTCGTGCGGGATCGCGCGAGCAAGGCGCCGTTCGATCCGAAGCACAAGCTGCACGCGGTTATCAAGAGCGAGGCGATGAAGCGCGGCCTTATGGTGTATCCGATGGGCGGCACCGTCGATGGCCGCATCGGCGATCACGTGCTTATCGCGCCGCCCTTCATCACGTCGAGCGAGCAGATCGAGACGATCGTCGAGCGCCTTGCCGATGCAATCGACGGCGCGCTTGGCGTCATCGGCGTGTAGGCGGCATGCGCGCCGCTGCGCTGAAAGCATGGGCGGCGACGCCGTTCGTCGGCGTGCCGTTCGCCGCGAAAAGTCTCTTCGATATCGAAGGTCACACGATGATCGCCGGTTCGCGTGCGCGGCTCGAAACACCCGCCGCCATCCGCGACGCCGATGCCATCGTACGAGTCAAGCAAGCCGGCGCGGTGCTCGTCGGCACCACGCACATGGACGAGCTCCCGTGCGGCGCGACCGGCGAGAATCTGCGTTTCGGCGCGGTGCGCAATCCACGCGGCGTTGATCGCATGACGGGCGGATCGTCGCGCGGCTCCGCTGTTGCTGTCGCCGCGCGATGCGTGCCGCTCGCGCTCGGCAGCGACACCAACGGCTCCATCCGCGCGCCCGCCGCGCTGTGCAGCGTGTGGAGCCTCAAGCCGACTTTCGGCAGAATGTCCCGGCAAGATGTGATCGCTTACGCAGATTCGCAGGAAACACCCTCGCTCATCGGGCCGTACGAGTCGATCAACATGCCCGAGGACGAGACCTCACGAATAACTCACGGACATCAATCGAATCATGAACAAACGACTTCCCGACTTCCAGATCGCTACCGCGTCCGACGAACAGAAGGCCGTCTTGCAGGACATCCTGAGCGGCCCGCGCGGCAATCTTAACGGACCGTTCCTCGGCTGGATCTTCAGCCCGGAACTCGCGCAAAACGCGCAGAAGCTCGGCGCGTTCTGCCGCTACAACACGGGCCTGCCGCTGCGCCTTTCCGAGCTCGCGATTCTCGTCACCGCGGCGCGCTGGCGGTCGCAGGCGGAATGGCACATTCATCATCCGATCGCGCTTGACGCCGGCCTGCCCGCCGATCTGGCGGAAGCGCTGCGCACAGGACAAACGCCGATATTCGCCGATGCCGACGACAAGGTCGTCTTCGATTTCGCCACCGAGCTTTACGACATGAAGCGCGTAAGCGATGCGACGTATGACGCCGCCGTCGCGCGTTTTGGTCATACGGTCGTCGTGAATCTGGTGGGATTGCTGGGCTATTACGCGCTCGTCGCGATGACGCTCAACACGTTCGAAATGCGCGCCGAAGGGCAGACGGATCTGCCCTTCGTGGAATGAAGCGATTTCGCCGACGTGTTATTCGAACGCCTTGTCGTTCGGGGCGGCATAGAGCTTCTGCACCGTTTCGCTCATCGGAAACTCGAAATTGATATTCTTCGGCGGCACGGGCTTCGTGAACCACTTGTCGTACATCGTCCTGATCTCCGGGCTCTTCATGACCTGGCTCATCGTTTCGTCGACGAGCTTTTTGAACTCCGGGTCGTCGCGGCGCATCATAAAGCCATACGCCTCCGACGACTGCGGCGTGCCGACCAGCACCCAGTCCGCCGGCTTCGCCGTCAGAGAGCGCGCGCCTGCGAGCAACACGTCGTCCATCATGTAGGCCACCGCACGGCCGGTTTCGAGCGTCACGCGTCCTTCGCCGTAGTCCTTCGCGCTGATGATGCTCATGTTCATCTTCTTTTCTTCGTTCATCTTGCGAAGAATGCGCTCGGACGTCGTGCCCTGATTGGTCACGACGGTCTTGCCCGCGAGATCGGGAAAGTCCTTGATGCCGGAATCCTTCTTCGTAAGCAGACGCGTCGTCGCGACGAAGAACGTGTCCGAAAACGCGACCTGATTCTGCCGCGCCATGAGATTCGTCGTCACGCCGCATTCGAGATCGACCGTGCCGTTCTGCACGAGTGAAATGCGGTTCTGCGACGTCACCGGAATGAAGCGAACCCGCAAATCAGGATGCTGCGTCTTCGCCTTTACCGCGTCGATCACCTTGTTGCACAAGTCCTGCGAAAAACCGACGACATTGTTATTGGTATCGACATACGAAAACGGCACGGATGTTTCTCGATGACCGATCGCGATCAGATTGGTGCTTTGAATCTTGGCAAGCGTCGGCTGGCTTCCCTGGCCGTAGCTCGCCCCCGCGACGAGCGAAAGCGCAACGAGCGCGCAAGCTGATCTGAACAGCGGCTTTTCTTTCATGATTGTTCCGGTCGATGTGAGTGATACATATGTTGCCATATAAAAAAATTTAGCTACATATGTATTTTCCCTCAATCAGGTCGCGATCTCACCGACTGTCCTACCGATAGTTCTCTCAACCGAACGCAGGTGGCGCTGCTCCGGGTGGTATGCAGGTCGACAGGTGTTGCGCAGTTGAAAGGCGGTGGACTGTCGTACGCACAGCATGCGCCCGCTCGCCCGCTCCGCAGCACGAGGACATGAGGCGACCTTGAAAGCGTGACCAGTGCTTCCGTGGGTGCGGACTGCGTGCTGCAATAAGCGTTTGAGCTTCGCAACGACGTTGCGACCGGGAAGCATCCCTTAGCGTCTGCCGCTGCGGCCCCATACGTATCGTATCCACCGCTGCCATCGAGTTTTAGGCGCGGGCAAGTTGTGCGTGGCCCGGGCCTCACGGTCCCGCTCGACGGATTTCCGCACCTGTTCGTGGATCTGCCGCAGCGTCATGCCACCAGGGCCCTTCAGTTTGTCGGGATCGGAATCGGGATCGGGATCGCGGTCGGAATTCTCTGTCATGGAGTTGCCTGGAGACGGTAACGGTCGCTGGGGCGTCACTTGTTGCCGACAACCGCTGCGCCGGACCGGTAGCGCAGTAAGTGATCCGTACCAGACTCGGACAGCCAGACTTCTCCCGGCCGGCCCATCATCTGGCGTACGTTCGCGTGTGGGCGCGGCAGCGCAAAGGTCTCGAATCGTTCCGTTTGTGGGTCGAAGCGCACTAGCGCGTTAGCGCTCCATTCGCTGAGCCAGACGATGTCTTTGTCGTCGACGAATATCGCATATACATGCGGATCGGAGCCCGGCAGTTTCCATTCGCGCCACCGATGCGCCGCCGGGTCGAACACGCCCACCTTTCCTGCGTTCCACTCGCTGATCCAGACGCGTCCTTTTGAATCGGACCACACCCGGCGCGCTCCCTGTTCCGGTGTCGGTGGCTCAATGACTTGCGCCGCGCCGCTCGCAGGATCGACGCGGCCGAGGTAGCTGCCAGCCAGTGAAGCGAAGTACAAGCTGCCGTCAGGGGTGACACAGATTCCATAGGCACCCGGCCCGCGGGGCGCATTGAACACACGCATGCTGCCGCTTCCCGGGTCGAGCTCACCATAGATTCCGCCTTGTCCGGTAAACCACAGGTGCCCGCGTTTGTCGAAAACGGCCGTGTTCAGGTTGGCGTTCTGTCGGTCTTTGGGCAACGGGAAGCGCGTGACGGCGAGTGTCTTCGAATCGACGCGTACGATCGCGTTCAGCCCGCCGTCGGTAATCCATGCTGCTCCATCCGGGCCGACGATCACGCCGTGCGGCGCCGATCCGTTGCCGAGCGGGACCCGCTCCGTCTTGCCGCTGCGCGGGTCCAGCCTTCCGACTGCGCCTTGCGCTTGCGCGGTGTACCAGACGGCGCCGCCAGGCTCTGGCGCGACATCGTGCGGTGCGGTGCCGGAGGGGAGTGCAAACGAGTCGAACGAAATGGACTGAGCCCGCACTGAACCTATTGCTAACATCGCGCCAACAAGAACCGACGCAAAATTCCGGAAGAACCGGGACTCGCGGATTTCCTTCAGCGTCGCCGAAGCCGCTGCGTTTGCGATGTGAATCACGTCCGCCTCCGTAACCAGAATTGGCCTGCACGCTGGTGCCAGCTTATTGTGGCACTAACCGGAAGAATCCTCGCGTGGGGCGCGGACAAGACGTGTGGCGGGCATTCGGCTGCGATTACCAGGTGGCTCGGTGGCCGCAATGACGCGATACGAATACTGTTCCAGTTCGGGCGAGACAAGGCCCGGCCACGCGCCCAGAGCCGAAGTCCAGCTATGGGTTTTGGTCAGGCGCTCAAACGCCGCGTTCTGGTCTTTCTACCTCGGTGGTCGCGAATGACCGGTCTTAGGCGGCCAATGCGTCATCGTCATATTGCTCATTTCATATTTGCCTTTGGCCGCGAGGTGGTGAGCAATGGACAGCGCGCGCGGGCAGTTATCCAAAAAGGCTTAACAGAAGATTCTCTTCGGCCAAATAGCGATGCGGCCGCCAGTGTGTGGAATCCATTTTCAACCTAGACTTGAATGGCGCGCTTGGCGACGTGCTTCCTGCGGGACGCAGGTCGTTGCCGGCGAGCGCTCAGCTAGCGGCCCGTCTTCGCGGAGCAACCGTGACTCGTGGAGGCAATCATGATCCGAGCAATCTGCACACTTCTTTCGCTTGCTGGTCTTTTCGGAGCGAGCATGAACACGTTGGCTGACCCTATACGAATTGAATCTGGCACTTATGGCGCGAATTGTGGCGCTCATCATGGCAATTCGACTCGTGCGTTGGCCCGACACTGTAACTCCGTCGCTACCTGCCGCTATCCGGTTTCCTGGCCGGCGGGCTCTCGTAGTCGAAATGCTTGCAAAGCCGATTTCGTTGCCGAATGGTCTTGCGGGTCGGGAGAGTTTCATCAAGCAGCGGTCAGATCTGCCGCGAATGATAACGGCGGAATTCTCGTGCTAACCTGCGTTCCGTCCACCGGTGCAGGCAAATAACCGATTCGACATGGGTATGCCTCGCAGAACATGCAAGTGGTCACTTGCCCGCCCGTGACACCGAGCCGTCCGGTCGCGTCGCTGTTATCGTAGACGAGTCGCGCTTTGAGAAAGTGGTCGGTTCATGAAGCGACCACTTTCTCCGCGTTGGCAAGCGTCAGATCCGCGCTTATTCGGCACTACCTTCGCCATGTTTCCCTCCTGTTTCCCGCGAGCGCCTTGCATTGCGAGAGGGGAGGTCGTCGACACCACGGATTAGACGATCGCACATTCCACTCGCAAACGTCGGCTGCGCCGCAGAAAACCGACCTTCATGGCGTTCACCGTGTACCTGCTTCACCGGTCAGCAGGTTGGCGCGGGCGATGTTCATCTCGATGATCGTCTCGAATACTGCAAGGCCGCCGCCATTGCCGGAGCCATAAGAGGCCAGTGCACGGTTGCTCTCTGCATCGCGAAATGTGCGGAAGGCACGCTCTGCCTGGTCAAAAGCGCGTACGGGATGCATTGCACGGCTCCCCTGACTGATCTTTTCCAGTTCCACCATATCGGCGCGCACTTTTTTCTCGGCGCTCGCGAGCTCGATTTCTGATTGCCTGACCGCTGCGGGATAACAGTCTCGCTGCTCAGCGGTCGAGGGTTTATCACGGCACTGTTTGTAGAGGGTCGCGGCAGTTTCGGCAGCTAGCGCGGACTGCATCATCATGCAGAGCAGCACTGTGCCAACGAGCGCCACGCTTCGCGACGTGAGCGAGAATGCACCGTTTCCACGGCGGGATTTCATGGGTAATTCCTCGCTGTCATGGGCGTACGAAGACCGCGCGCGACTATGCCGGGTCTGCAGGGCGTTGCGTCAATCGCCGGTAAGCGCAGGGCGCCGGGGCGCCGCCTCGAAGGGTTAATACCCTTTCGTATAGAGCGTCAGATAGTTGTTCACCGACGTTATGCCCGGCACGCCCTTCGCCACTTCCGCGGCCTGCTGGATCTGAGGACCGTCCGACACGCTGCCGGATAATGTCATTACACCTCCGCGCGCCTTGACGAATACGTTCGACACGTTGAAGTGGGGCGCTTTCGATAACGCCTTGCGTACATCCCGAGCCAGCGTCTTGTCCGCTGGCGTCGCCTTGCCTGAACTTGCAGCCGGATTCGACGCCATAGGCATAGCGTGGCTGGCTTGCGCGTAGACGTTCGACGTCAGCGTCACGCATCCCACTACGACGAGCAGATTCACGACGTTGCATGCTTTCATGATTGCCTCTTTGTTCGGCCTGGCAGATCGGGAGTCAAAGATGGCCAACATTCCGCTTCTAACAAAGCTGCTTGCGCGATTAAGCGAAACCTCTCGCGCCTCAGACAAAGCGGTCATCAGGCTGCATACGAGAGGCCCGGCGCGCGTCTTGCAGAGAGGTTGCCGCGGGGTTCGGCGCTTGTTGCCCTGGTCGCGGTAGCCATGGCTTGCCCATATCCGGGATCGTGGATCAGCGCATTTCGAGCCACAGCGGCTGATGATCGGACGAGCGGCTATTCGGGTCCACGTCACAACCCACGATGCGCGGCTTCAAATCCTCGGTGACGAAACCAAAATCGCATGCGAACGGTCCGTCGGGCCATTGCTCTTGATCATAGAGACCGACTGTCGCGGCCCGCCGGGCACCGGGGTGCGCGCAGGTCCATGCGTCGGCGAAGGCGGGCGCGCCGGGAATCGGCTCCAGCATCCTGCAATACGCAGAACTTTCGAAAGCGCTGTTGAAATCACCGCACACGATGGCAGTCATGGGACGTGCAGTGTCGGCGAACGGACTGTCCAGTTTTTCCGCTTTTGCGGGGCGGCGGGCATGGTCGCACGCTTCCTGATGCAATTCGTGCAGCCTCATCACTTGCGCCAGCCGTTGTGCTTTGGAGTAGAACTCAAGATGAGTGCTGAAGACGCGCAGCGGACCAATATCGGTTTCGATCACCGCTTCGAGAGCGACACGCAGCATCGACGGCTTGGCGGGGTCGGCCGGCCACGGGAGCGAATGACGCAGCACCTGCTTGACAGGCAGTCGGCTCACGATTGCATTGCCGAACTGACGCCGCTGTCGTGCGGCCCCGATAGGCGGAAGATCGGAACCGATCGCATCGACCACAGTCGCGTCCGGCAGCAACGCGGCGAGTTCGGCGAACTGATCGGCAGAGGGGCCGCCTGCCAATCCCCCCTGCGCCTGTCCCTCATGAAAGCCGCGCGTGACCTCCTGAAGACACAGGATGTCGAAATCGCACAGCGCCTTTGCCTCGCGCACACTGCGGGCGAGGTCGACGCGGCCGTCTACACCGCGTCCCCACTGGATGTTCCAGTCGACGAGACGCATGACGTCCCCCTTCAGAAGCCATGATCCCCAGTCTATCGCCGCGACGTCAAACGGATAAGCCGTGAATGCCCAGGAAACGACAAACTGTTTGTCTGGTTGTGAGCGCGCGCTTCATAGAGGTTAGGTTATTCCCTGCGACGCTGCACGTGACGCCATTCCAGCCGTCAAATCGGCCCGGCCGATGCTGACGTGCATTCCAGACTGATGTTTGAACCCAAGCAGAGCCGGATAGCGGCCGGCCATCGGTCGCTGTCCGACCAGGAGCCGCCAGTCGCCATCGCCGCGAAGTGCCCGTTCGAGAGGCTGTTCCGCTCAAACAGCGGACTTCAGCGATCGGACGGAGTCAGGCCGATCCAGTGTAGGCAGCAATCTGGAGGTGGCACGGCTACCACCGACTGGTGATCAGTTCGGCTTGCCGGCCATTACGGCCCACAGGGCGCGGCCGACGGGCCGGCGCTCTTACGCAGTGCAGCACTACGAGCTTGCTGGTCAGGAGCCGTTCACCTAAAAACCCTGGTTTGCCCGTCCATCGGCGTGAAGTAACCTACAGCGATCAGCCTGCGGAGCGCTTCTATGAAAAGGTCTGTGAACAGTGGATTGCGCCGCAAACTACTGATGGGTGCTGCCGGAGCGGGCTCCCTCGCGGCGCTCAGACCGCTGAAGATTTTGGCCTCCGAAGTGGGCAGCTCGGCTGCATTGGGTTTCGCCGAGATTCCCGATGGTGCGCTTGCCGAACAGCATCTGTACGCGCTGCCAGGCAAGGTGCCGCTGATCAAGAAGACTTATCGGCCGCCCAACTTCGAGACGCCGATTGAGTATTTCCGCACGCCGGTTACACCGAACAACGCGTTCTTCGTGCGCTATCACCTGGCCGGGATTCCGGAGGTACGAGCCGCCGATTGGAGGCTCAGTGTCGGCGGCGAAAGTGCCGGACGCGAGCTCGAATTCACGCTGGATCAACTCAGGAATGGTTTCGAGCCGGCCGAGATTACAGCGGTATGCCAGTGCTCGGGCAACCGCCGCGGCTTGTTCGAGCCGCACGTTGCGGGCGTGGAGTGGGGCGTAGGCGCAATGGGCAATGCGGTCTGGCGCGGTGTGCGCCTGAAGGACATCCTTGCAAGGGCAGGTGTACAGAACGGTGCACTCGAAGTGGTGTTTGGCGCAGCCGATCATCCCGTTATTGAGAAGACCCCCGCCTTCGTCAAATCGCTACCGGTGGAAGTTGCGCTCGACGAGAATACGCTTGTCGCGTTCGAAATGAACGGCAAGCCTCTGCCACACTGGAACGGTTTTCCCGCGCGCCTCGTCGTACCGGGCTGGACCGCTACGTACTGGGTCAAACAACTGGTCAGCGTGAGGGTGGTGTCCAAGCCCGAGCAGAACTTCTGGATGAGCACCGCGTACCGACTGCCGCGCGGCAAGTTCAAGACGCCAAGTTTCAAATCGCAGGTGGCGAGTGCGAACGAGCCGATCACCTTGATGGTAGTGAACTCGCTGATCACTTCGTTAAAGAGTGGGCAACAGATTCCGCACGGCAGGCCAATCGAACTGAAAGGCATTGCCTGGGATGGCGGGGCAGGCATCGACAGCGTCGAGGTGTCGACCGATTTGGGCGCGAGCTGGCAGAGAGCAAAACTCGGCCGCGACCTTGGCCGCTTCTCGTTTCGCGAATTCACATTCGCCGTGCCGGCGCGCGAACGTGGTTCGATGGTGGTGATGGCGCGCGCCACCAGCCGCTCAGGGGAAACACAGGTCGAGCGACTCATTCACAATCCGGCAGGCTATCATCACAACGTGATCCAGCGCGTGTACGTGGAGGTGGTATGAACACGCTCACGCAAATGGTTGCAGCTGCATTGCCCCTTGTGCTCGTGCTTGTCGATGCCGCAGCGGCGCAGGAATCGAAGGTCATGCTTAAAGAAGGAGCGGGCAGAGAGAAGGTCATGCAGTGTGCTGTCTGCCACAGCCTCGACTATATCCAGATGAACTCACCCTTTCTAAACAAGGCCGGCTGGAACGCCTCTGTCACCAAGATGATCGACGTATATGGTGCGCCAATTCCTAAAGAAGACGTGGAGGTCATCGTGAACTACCTCGTTCAGAACTACGGCAAGTCCACCGACAAGTAGTCGCCGATACAAGCACCGATTGGCACAGGCGTTGGAAGGCGAGGATGAGGAAAAAGCATTGGCCATGGAAGGGATGGGCTCGGCTTCTGTCTCGATTTCGTGGTTGTTCCGCTGCGAGCGGTCGATACGGCCGACAAGTGGCAGGCGACTCGGCGTAAGCGAATGACCGTTGCACTTTGAATGCGGCCCTTGCCGTTGCGGCAACCTGAAGTGCGCATCGGGTCCGACAGCGCCAGTTCGCTGTACCCGGAGCCGTTGCGGGCATCGATCACCGGCACGCGTCGTCACGACGCCCCAGCGCCCTCATGGATCGCGACGCCCCGCATCAAGCGCCGGGCGATGTCCGCCGTCTGCAGCGCAGCGCGTTCGGTCGGTGAATGGGCGGCGAGATAGCGGGCGACCGCAATGAGGACGTGCCGGCCCTCGTCAGTATTACCCCACGCTGCAAACTGCCGGACTCCGGCCTCCAGCATCTGATAGGCATGGAACCCAGCATCTTCGCGCAGCACAGCAAGCGCAAGCGTGGCCATCAGCGCCTGTGGTGAATGGCCGAGCGTGAGATGTCGCGCCACCAGCCTTGCGGCAAGATCAACCTGTCGCTGCCTGTCGAAGGCATCGAGCAACGCGGCGCGGATCGTCTCAACATCGGCAGGGAGGTCGTCGAGTTGCTCGCTGTCCTCACCTGGGATGCGGGCCGGCGGCACATTCAGATAGCGCGCAAGGTAGAGCGCCATGGCTCCGTGCATTATGGCGCGCGCGGCCGTGACGTAACCGTCGATGTCGGCGCTCCCGATCCGCCTCAGCATCTGGTGGACCGCGTTAGCGTAGGTGAAGACGTGGTGCGCCGTCTCCCAGTCGGCGTGCTCGTTGGCATTGCCGAAGCGGGCCACCCGCAGCACCGCTCCGTAAGCGAGCGATCGTCCCAGGTCAGCAGGAGTTGCGCCCGAGCGGATCGCCGCCTTCAGCGCATCGATGATCTTCGCTGGGTCGTCTGCGAGCAGCTTCCGGGCGAGCGCCGCGTGGTGCGACCATCCGCGCACGGCGCGCGCGGCAGCGAACAGTTCCGGCATCTGGCTGGCTGATTCCTCGCACAGCGCCACAAGATCAACGGGCTGGCGCCAGGCGGTCGATTCCTCCGCGCCGCGGGCGGCCGCCATCTGGCCGACGATAGTAGGCAGCAAAGCCGGCGCGTGCTCCCAACCGATCAGGTCGAGGCACTCAAAGGCCTTGTTGATGAAATCGAGCGAATGACCGGTGTCGGCAAACGCCCGTTCGGTCGCGGCCGACAGCAGGGCATCGGCAAGCACAGCTGGCGAGACACCGGCTGCAATCGCCGTCAGCAGGGTGCGCTCGCCCGCTTCGCGATGGCGCACACTTGTCCAGAGGCGCAGCCAGCGCTTGAGTGCGGCCGGCTCCGGCCGGCTTCCAAGCGGCGCACGTTCCCGCCGTGGTGCCTCGCCGGCGCAGTCCGCCGCCACGCTGCGCGCCCCATGAAACAGGGCAAGATAGGCTTCGTCCTGTGGCAAGAAGGGGAAGAGATTGGCCAGCGCCGTCAGTATCGTGAGACCGACGCCCCAGCCGTCGCGATTCTGCGCCCCAAACAGCGCCACCTGCCGCACAGTCTCGGCCATCGGCACATTGGCCGCGAGCTGACCTTGCACGGCCTTGGCGATGACGAGATCGAGGTCATGTGCGAGGCCGTCCGCAAGCCGCTGACGCCAGTGCGCCGCGGGGTCGGCATGACCAAACGTGGTCGTTACCCAAACGTCGCCATTGCGTACCTCGACCGCGCAGACGGGTATGTCGTCCGCCCACAGGTCGAAGGTGCAGCCGCTTTCAAGATCGAAGCGGGCATGGTGCCAATGACAGGTCAGGATGCCGTCCTCGATGCTGCCGCGCTCGAGCGGGAAGCCCATGTGGGGGCAACGATTGTCGAGGGCGAAGACGCGCCCGCGGTCGTAGATGACGAGGATCGGACGATGACCACCCTGCACAACCAGCCGCCCCTGCGCCTTCAGCTCTTCGAGGCTGCCCACGAGCATGAATTCCTGGTTCGGTGCATCCATGCGCACACCTCCTGCACGCGTCCTTCAGGGACATAGTAGATGCCGGCGATCTCGTGTCAACTCTCGGGTAAAACACGATATGCCGTCGTGGTTTGACGGAGCGGGTTGGTATGTCTTTCGGATATCGGCTGCGATCCGCGATTCGATTGAGGTCTGCGTCAGATCGGGGTGGGCCATGAAGTGACATGGCTCCGTATTGAAGGTGTCTCCGCTGTCGCGGTGTCAACCGCCGTTTGCACAAAACGTCACAGGAGGTATTTCCCTACAGTCGCACAAGCGCATTAAAGAGCCGCCACCTAACGTGAGGGGTTGGCCGCGTAGGACCGACCAAGGCCGTGAGCGAGGTCTAAAGCCGCCAGTTGCGCTGGAGAAAGATGCTCCAACGCCGGATCAACGGCTTGCGCGAGTTTAACCATCTCGCTCTCGACGTCAGTCGGTTCGGCCATGGAGAGCGGACCAACAGGCATATGGTCGAAGTGACCCGCCGTCATGTAACCAGGACCCTCCAGCTAGGAAGTTTCACCCGCCACCAGAGGTTCGGGCGCCGGTCCTCAAACCGAAACTGGGCATCTACCGGACACGAACTCTTGTCTTTGATAGCGATACTCTCCGGTGCCAGCAACCGAATCCCAATCGGTTGGAATACCCCGTCCTTGTCCTTGCCGTGCACGGCTATCGGAACAAGGCGCAAAACGCAGAAGTATCGGCATTCATTCGCTACACCACCTGCTACTGTTCATACGCGACGACTGGCGCATTTGTCCGGTCGTCCTTGTAAGTCGTTGGCAGCCATTCGACGCGCGAGTAAAACGGGGGCGATATCGGAGGCCTAGGACTTGCCGGATCTTGACGATTGTCTGGAGGGAATATGACATTCAAAGATGTGTTTGATACTCTGCGCACAGTAAAGGCGACGCATCCCGCGGGAGCCGCCGACCACATCAAAGAAGCTACCAACGGTAATACGCCGCTAAAAATAATATTCGATAACTTGAATTTTCAATGTGACAAATTTGAGCATTATTTTGAGTTGTACGAGCGACATTTGAAGAAGTACGTGGGCCACAGCCCGCGCATTCTTGAGATTGGCTGCCAGTACGGCGGCAGCGCAGAAATGTGGCGCAAGTATTTTGGTGAGGGGACATTGATACATGCAGTCGACATTGCTCCGCAATGTGCTGAAACCGATTATTTGAAAATTCACATCGGCGATCAGGGAAGTCATGCGTTTTGGGATTCCAACTTCAGCGATTTTCGCGAATTTTTCGATATCGTGATAGACGACGGATCACACGAAAATCCTCATCAAATCGTTAGCCTGTTGCGCACCTATGGCTTGATCAAGGACGGTGGTACCTATTGGTGTGAGGATACGCATACCTCATATTATTTCAATGCGAGAGTTGCGGACGGTGGCTACAAAAATCCTCACAGCTTTACTGAATTCTGCAAGGATGTGATCGACGTAATGAGCTCCGAACATACAAGGTATGCAGTCGGCGTTGGACCGATCGATGGGCCGCGGGTACCACCTGCGCTCGTCGCACAATTCGACAAGATACAGGGCATGCACTTCTATGACAGCGTGATCGTTATTGAGAAAGGCCCGCGCGTTGCGTTCGAGCGAGTGATTCATCGACCCCCAAGGCGCTGAGATCGGTTTGTCCGCAGTGCGCTTCTCATTGCCGGATACAGGTTTTGCATAGCTGGCGGCCTGACCGTCCGTATGCCAGAGGCGCAAGTTGAAACCGGCCGACGAAGCTGCATTGAAATCACCGCGGCAGTCCGATTTGAGGTCGTGTGATGGCCGGAATTACGTGCGTCTGCGGGCCGGGGTCTTGGGAGAGGGGAGGGCCAGCCGCGGCCGGCCACAATGAGCGTCTGTCATATATCGGACGAGCGCCCTGCAGTAACCCGCCTATTGTGAATGCGACGCGGCTCTCGTGCGCCCCGCTTCTGGCAGAGGATTACCGGGCGCTGCGCTTCAATGCGCTCCATAGCATCTGCCCGATTGCCTGAGGCAATTACCCAGCCTACACGGACCACCGCGTGAAAACGTTCGCTGCAAATTTTGTCGCCGGATGTACGTCCACGGTTCTTTGCTGATCGCTTCGAATATCAAAGGATCAGAAGTTGCGCGTTCCCGGAAGCGAACGGGGCAGCTTAGGCCACGTCCCCAGGGACATTGGCGGGAGTGCAAGAAGTCCTCGATATTGTGCGGGAATGATGAACGCTCCAAACATTTATGCGTTAGAGGCGACACGCGAGCATCGAGGGTTGCCGAGTGGCCTGCCATGCGCCGTCATCGAAATAGCGCTGCAGCAGAGAGATCTGTTCCTGGATTAATTTAGTCATCCTTCGCCACGCGCGCGTGATCGCGGAGACCGCACGCGGCACGAACTATCCGGAGCGCTCGCTCGAAACCGGGTATCAGGCCAACGAGTTGAAGCCGGATCATGACGCCCATCAATATGATCGAGAGCGTCAACTCACCCATCACTCGAGCAAGCGCGAGTCCGACGGCCCCAAAGCGGGGAGCGAGAAGGATGGCCACAAGGATGTTCAGAAACGTCGATGCGATGCCGACGATGGCAAGCAGACGATCCTTTTTTCGGGGCAGAAACACATAGCCGGCGACAAACTCGTTCAAGGCAGCAAACGGAAACATCCATGCAAAGATTTGAAGTATGTGACCGCTGAATGCAAAAGATCTACCGAGGATTAAAGGCAGCACAACAGGCGAGAGAGTGAGTGCTCCGAAGCAAATAAGCAACCCATAGCCAATCAACAAAGCAGCTCCGCGCCGGGTCGTTTGATGCGCGCCTTGTATGTCGCCTTGGGCAAGTTGCCGCGTGATGGTGGGGATAAATACTTGGGCCGCGGGCCCCATGAGCGCCAGGCCGACCGTTGCGAAGCGTTCTGCCGCGCCGAAATAGCCGACCTGATCTGGCGTCGACAAGAGCGTCAAAAGATACGTCGACGACGCGGTCAAAACCATCGATGCGGAATAATAAATGAACAGCATCGTCGAAGTTCGCATGAGAACAACGGATCCCGTCCATCTGATGCGTGGCCACCCTAACTGGGAAATCGCAAGTGCGTATGAAATGACCGACGACGCGACGCCCGAGATCAATAAGCTAGCGACGACCCAGACTGCGTCGTGAGGTCCTTTTACGATCGTCAACACCAGCACGAGGCTTAACACGAAGCCGAACACCTCAATGAGGATGGGTGTTCGAAACTGGTGAAGGCCTTGGAAAAGCCAACCGAGATTCATGCCGGACACGATCCCGAGCAGGGTGGCCAGCACACCGATTAGAGGTGTCTGGGAGAGAACAGGGGAGAAAATCGTGGCGAGGAGGCCTACGCATCCGCCTACGAGTGCGGGCACGAGACGCACGCTGAGGTGCAAAGAGAGGATGTCGTTGCATTCCGACGCCGATTGAGCTTTCGACACGTCGCGCATGCCCACGGGGACGAAGCCATAGCCGACAAGCATCCAGATGACACTCATCAGCGACATCGATGCCAGCACCCGACCGTATTCCTCGACACCGAGCACCCTGCCGTAGAACGGCACGACAATGATGAGGTACAGGTACCTCATCACGTAGCCGCCATACACGAACCCAATAGTCTGCGTGCTTTTTCGTCGATCCATTTGGTTCTCCGACGCCGCTTTTTGGTGTTCGCCTTGCAGGCGATGGCGGAATATGGCTGACATACTCCCGCACCGGATTAGGAAACGCGTAGGAGAGTAGAACCCATCCCACTAGTTTGCCCTTTCCGGCGCCCAGAGCACACTTAAGGGGTCGCGAGAAATGACAGGAGTAAGTATGTTATGTCGGGCAAGACAATTGAAGCAATTCCAGTTGGGGGAGTATTCATCCGACAACGACACTGTCCTGCGTGCGGGCCACGCGCCACTCAACGCGCAGACGGCGACACGGCCGATGTGCCGTGGTCGACCAGATAGAGCGGGTTTCGGCGCACTCTATCGCATTGAAGAGCACATTCAGTCTGGCTGGGTAGTCCACATCGTCGGGAACGGGGTTGTACCCAGCGCGTTCGAGGTCAGCAAGTTCCGCGCGTACTTGCGATCGCGTAACTGGAGCGCCTGTTTGGGCAAACGAAGCAACGGGAGAAGAGGCGAGCAACGCGAGCGCGGCCGCCCTTAAATGGATCGCAAAAAGGCTGCGGACACGCCCAACTGGAGGTCGGATGAAAGGTTTCGCGAACGCGCTATCTCCTTGGTGAGTTGCATGACCGTGCGGCAAGCAAGCGTCAGTTCGCCGTGGGGAGACATGGCAAGCGCAATGAAGCGAGGCACTGGAGGGTCGACCACCATCGATGCCTGCAGCCGGCATTCCTTTTCAAGATTGGCGATGGCGTAAGGTCCGAGCAACGCATAAATTCCGCCATCGGCCACGATATGCGCCTGCAGACTCAAAGAGTCGGCTTCCGCCGCGAAGTTGAGGGAGATCCGATGTTCACCGGCAATTTGCTCGAGTCGATCGCGCCAGCTGTTGGGGCGGCAGAAAGAGACCAGTGGAATCCCATCGAGCTTTGAAAAAGCAATCGTGGACTGCTTTAACAAAGGATCGCCCTCTGCGCCGACCAGGTAAGTCGCCGCCTCAACCAGATACTCGTCACCGTTTTTGGGCGTCGGACTATTTCGAAAAAGAATTGCGAGGTCGACGCTGCCGTTTTCCAACCACGTTTCCAGCAACGCACCTTGACCTTCGCGCACCTGTAGTTGCACCAGTGGATAACGCTCCCGAAGGCGATGGTAAAGGGTGCTGACAAGCGGATGCGCCGTTGAGGGCAAGATCCCGATTCTGACCACACCGATCGGCTCTCCCGCAGTACTGCGGATGTCGTTTGACAATTGTTCCGTACTGGCCAGCCACGCCCTTACGCGTGGGGCGATACGCGCCCCCAACTCGGTTAATACCACGCCTCGCCCGGTGCGCTGAAACAAACGGCCACCGCAGTATTGCTCGAGCTCAACAATCTGGCGGCTGATGTGCGGCTGACTCGTCCCATAGGCAACCGCGGCCTTGCTCAGGCTCCCGAGTTCTGCGGCGTCGATGAACAGCTTCCAGGCAGCGTAGTCCACCGCAAGGCCCCCGATAAGGTATGTCAAATCAGTATAGCTGAAATGTCCGGTTAGACAGTTCTCGCATGAACCGTCCATCCCTACACTGCAACGCATGCACCGTTGTTCCGGCTTGAAGCGAAACGAGCAGCGGGCTCTCCTCTCTCGAACAGAGGAGCCGAAAAGCTCAATTTGGATGGAGACGTCATGAAAGCGATCGATCTGCGCGGTTTGGTCCCGGCACCCGTTACACCCTTCACCCGCGACGGTGCGGTGGACCACGCAGCAATTCAACGGCTGGGTTCGTGGCTCGGCGGCATCGAGGGGGTTAAAGGTCTAACGGTTCTTGGCCACGCTGGCGAAGGTACGTTCCTCACACAGAAAGAACAGGCTGAGGTCATCCAGAGCTTCGTGAAGTCCGTTGACGGCAAGATCCCGGTCATCGCCGGTATCACGCTGGAAGGCACCGAAGTGGCTGTCGAAGAAGCGAAGCGTGCCGTAGAAGCCGGCGCGTCGGCCGGTCTGGTGTACCCGTCGCACGGCTGGCTGCGCTTCGGCTACCAGAAGGGTGCACCGCAAGACCGCTACCGCGCCATCTACGAAGGCAGCGGCCTGCCGCTCATCCTGTTCCAGTACCCGGATGCCACCAAGGCGACCTACAACCTCGAAACACAACTGGAGATCGCCGCGCAGCCTGGCGTATTCGCGATGAAGAACGGCGTGCGCAACATGCGCCGCTGGGACGTGGAGATTCCCATCATTCGCCGCGAGCGTCCGGAACTGCAAATCCTGACCTGCCACGACGAATATCTGCTGCACACGATGTTCGACGTCGACGGTGCACTCGTCGGCTACGGCGGCCTGGCCCCTGAGCCGCTCATCGAACTGATCAAAGCGGGTAAGGCGAAAGACTACAAGGCAGCTCGCGCGATCCATGATCGCCTTCTGCCCGTGACTCGCAGCGTGTACCACCGTGGCTCGCACATGGAAGGCACCGTTGCACTTAAGCACGGTCTCGTGGCCCGCGGCATCCTCGAGCATGCAACGGTGCGCTCACCGTTGCTGCCGCTCGCGGAAGGCGCGGACGTTGAGATCACTGACGCGCTTCGTTCTGCGGGCCTCGTCGACTGACGGGGGGCTGTCCACCAATAGCCCTATGACGATAGCGATGCGATACACCGCTTCGCTATCAGCGTTAGCAAATAACGGCGACGCGCGACACCTCGTTCCGCGCCTCGCCCATAACAGGATCGTGAAACGACCCAAAAAGCCCCGCAGCCACGACACAAAAGATAAAACGTGCGATCGGTGCTTCAAAACAAGAAAAAGACCGAGGGTCCATAAAATGCAGCCTTACAGGAGACAGCATGAATACCCCTTCGACCGCCTACGGCGTGGGCTTTGGCCAACCCGGGAGCGAAACGCGCCCCATCAGCGAGCAGCTGCGTGCGGCGAACCTGCTGTTCCGCATAGAGAACGTACCGTTCTGCAGGTGGCACACCAAGGCACGCATCGTCATGGGCAGCGCGACCCTCTTTGACGCATTTGACGCCCTCTCGCTTGCTTTCGTCCTTCCGGTGCTGGTCGGCCTCTGGCATCTTTCACCCGCCCAGATTGGCGCGCTGATTGCCGCCGGCTATCTCGGCCAGGTCGTAGGAGCGTTGGTGTTCGGTTGGCTTGCCGAGCGCATCGGCCGGGTGCCGAGCGCCACGATAACTGTCGGCGCCATGTCGGCAATGAGCATCGTCTGCGCCTTCACGGGCAACTTGCCTATGCTTTTTTTGATGCGCTTCCTGCAAGGTATCGGAGTGGGCGGAGAAGTGCCGGTGGCGGCCACGTACATCAACGAACTTTCACAAGCCCATGGCCGGGGACGGTTCTTCATCCTGTATGAACTCATTTTCCCGCTGGGTCTTCTTGCCGCCGCGCAACTCGGTGCCTTCATCGTCCCACTCTTCGGCTGGGAGTACATGTTCCTTATCGGCGGAATTCCGGGCATCGCCGTAGCGATCCTGATCGCACGCCTTCCGGAATCGCCGCGCTGGCTCATTGCAAAAGGACGTTTCGATAAGGCGGAACGGATCATCGAGCGTCTGGAGGCGAGCACGACGAAGCGCAGCATCGACACGCAAACGCAGAGGGCCGAAGTTGACGAGCGCGTTGTGAGCCTTCTGAACGGACTCCAGTCGAAGAAGAAGGGGACCTGGAAAGAACTCTTCTCCCCGTTCTACAGAGGGCGCACCGTTGTCGTGTGGTTGCTCTGGGCGAGCTCTTATTTTGTGGCCAATGGCATCAACAACTGGCTGCCCAGCCTTTACAGGACGGTCTACCATCTGCCGCTGCAAGAGTCGCTTCACATGGCGTCCATCTCCAATGTCCTTAGTACGTGCGGGGTGCTTGCCTGCGCGTTGCTGATAGACCGTGTAGGGCGTCGCCGCTGGGCAATGGCTTGCTTCATCATCAGCGCAATACTGCTCGCCGCTCTGGGCATTCAGGGAGCTGGCAGCGCATGGTCAGTGATGTTCCTGGGATCGTCGGCCTACGCCGTGATAGCAACCACGACTGTACTTCTGTACCTTTACACCCCTGAAATCTATCCGACCCGGATGCGCGCCATCGGTACTGGTCTCGCGACTTCCTGGTTGCGAGCAGCCTCTGCTGCGGCGCCAGCCATAGTCGGCGTCGTATTGACAGGGAAGGGCATCGCTGCGGTATTCATCATGTTTGCCGTGGTCAGCGCAGTGGGGTTCTTCGTCGCCGCGCGAATGGTGGAGACGACCAATCGCGCTCTCGAAGAGATTTCCCCATAGCCACGCGCGTCCCTTACGGCTCCTTCTCCTGATATGACTCAAGGGAAGGAGCTGCGTGGCTCGTAATACCGCTAGTTTCGGCGACATGCTTGCGATACGCGCCAGCACTCAAAGAAAGTGCATCAGTAGTACTTAGTGTTGACGCACGAAAAGATCGCTCACAAAAATATGAATGGAGACAACCGAAATGAAAAACGCACAACGGGTAATGGCCCGCTCTCTCGCGCGGAGAGTTGTTGGTACGCTTCAAGTTACGGCGATGTTCTGCTCAGGTCTGGCATTGACCTCTGTCGACGCACACGCAGATAGCGGCTCGCAGGTCCAACTTTATGGGCTCATCGGCACCTATGTCGGGAGTGTCAAACGTAGCGACACGCCGCAGTCTACGGTACTGATGGGGAGTGGCGGACTTACCACTTCCTTCTGGGGAATCCGCGGCAACGAAGACCTTGGCGGCCGCGTCAGCGCCATCTTCGCCCTCGAGAGCTTCTTCCAGCCCCAAAACGGCGCCCAGGGTCGCAATGCGACGGACCCATTCTGGTCACGCAATGCGTACGTGGGATTCAAGGGCGACTTCGGCCAGCTGACCTTGGGGCGGCACAGAAATCCGACCTATACGGCAGAATCCCTCGTCAATCCATTCAGTTCCTCTGTCGTCTTTTCTCCGCTCGTTGTCCAGACATTCGTGGCCAATTATGGAGGCACCATCATCGGAGATACGGCGTGGAATAATACTGCCAAGTACACGACCCCGGATTTTAAGGGTTTCGGCGCAACGGTAATCTACGGCCTTGGTGGCGTTGCGGGTTCGCCTGGCATCGGTAACCTCGGCATTCACCTGAATTATCAAGGTCACGGTCTCACGGCAGTGGTGTCCGGCCAGCGCGTGCGGTACACCGCAACAGGGCCGGTGGGAGCGCAGTATGCCTATCTCGCGGGCGCAGCGTACGATTTCAAGGTGGTGACGCTCTACGGGGCGTGGGCGATGACGAGTGACGTGAGTACGCCTACGGGTAGCCACACTTACGAGGCTGGTCTGTCGATACCTTTCTCACCTGCTGACTTCCTGCTTGCAGAGTGGGCACGCACGCAACGGTCAGGGCCTACGCATGCGACCAACAGCCTTCGCAACACTGCCGCTCTCGGTTACGACCATCTGCTGTCCAAGCGGACGGACATTTACGCGATTTACTCGATTGACAAGCTGAGCGACCATCCCATCGGCAACACGTTTGCCGTTGGCATTCGGCACACGTTCTAGGAAGCCACACCCAATAGCTCCAGTTATCAAGGGTGCAGTTTCTTAGGCTTTGGTAGCGGAAGACCTAGCATTTCACGCGCTTTGGCAGCGCTTGCCACCGGCCGGCCATATTCGCCACACAATGAAGCCACCCGTGCCACCAGTTGCGCATTGCTCTTCGCCAGCGTGTCCTTGTCCCAGCGCACATTGTCTTCGAGACCCGTGCGGCAGTGTCCACCCATTTCGAGAGTCCAATGATTGACTTCCAACTGATGCCGTCCAATACCAGCGGCGGTCCAGGTTGCATCCGGCAATAGCGCCTTCAATTGTTTGACCTCGAACTCGAGAATCTCGCGACGCGCAGGCAGCGCATTTTTTACACCCATCACGAACTGAACGTGCACCGGAGATTTCAGAAGTCCTTGCTGGACGAGATCCACTGTGCTGTACAGCATTGCCAGATCAAAGATCTCGATTTCCGGTTTGACATCGTGGTCGAGCATCATTTGCGCAAGCGCACGCACAAAGTCCGGCGGATTTTCATAGACGGTGGTCGGGAAATTGACAGAACCCGTTGCGAGCGATGCCATATCCGGGCGCAGATCAAGCATCGCGCCGCGTTGCTCGAACGAACGGCCGCGACCGCCTGTCGAAAACTGAACGATGATGTCAGGACAGTGCTTCCGGATGCCTTCCTGAAGAGCGGCGAAACTCGACCGGTCGGAACTGGAGTTCTCCTGTTCGTCACGCACGTGCAGATGAACGAGCGATGCCCCGGCTTCGTACGCTTCCTGGGTACTTTCAACCTGCTCGGAGATCGTGATCGGCACAGCCGGATTGTCCTTCTTGCGCGGAACTGAGCCAGTAATCGCAACGGAGATAATGCACGGTTCACTCATGGCTAACACTCCGTTCCAGATTTCGCCTCGCCTATATGGCGAGCGCCCATGATCGTGTGCCCGGCGAAATACCTGCACGAATCATGTTTTCCAAGTCTAGTTCAAATACGCGCGACTGAAGTGAGCGCCGTGGTGACATTCGAAGAAGCTAACTGAAGGGCGGAAACGGGTCGCTTTTTGGCCTTTGCATGAGAGGCCGCGCCGGCGACGATCGCCGTGCCCGGTTGTCGGGCGCTGGTCGGCCAATCTCGGCGATTCGTATCTACCTATAGATCGTCAACAATCCGTGATTTCAGCACCGCAGCATGGAGTGGCTCGACACATCATGCAGCGCTCCTAGCGAAGTGCCGCCGTCACCGCCTCGTCAATCTGCAGCGCAAAGCGCGCTTCGACATCGGGCACCGTGTATCCAATCGACAGTTCCAGATACGCGTCGCCTAGCACCAGTTGAACGAAAGTCGCTGCCCGCAATGCAGCAGTCGATTCATCAAATCTCTTTCGCAAAATTTTTGCCGCGAAGGCGCGCACGACCTTTGCGCCGTTGTCGTAAAACACCTGGCCGAGTTCCGGCAGACGCTCGGCCTCAGCAACAATGGCCCGGTAAAGCCGCAGATAGTCCGGCTCGATGAGGATTTGTGCTAACACCCGTCCCAAGGCGCGCAACTCGGCGTCGGGCGAGCCATCGGATTGCTCGTTCTGAGCGCTGACAAGAATTCCACCCACCTGAGCGCACATCGAGCTCACCAGACCAACGAAGAGTGCCTCTTTCGACTTGAAGTGGCGATAGACCGTCTGTTTGCCGACGCCCGCAGCCGCGGCGACGTCGTCCATCGTTGCAAGCCCGAAACCCTGGCGTAAAAACACGGTTCTTGCGCCGTCGAGGATAGCGGACCGCTTACGGCGTTGCAGGGGGCTCAGATCGGGGAGAGAGGATGTGTTCATCCCCCGATAAATAACAGATCGCCCGGTGGTTGACAAGACTGGCCAGTCTCGTTTAGATTTGCGCAAACGAGACTGGTCAGTCTCGTGTTCGTGACTTATCGACTTCGCAGACATTCATCGAGGAAAACGCTATGGAACTGTTCATGACAGGTGGCACGGGCTACATCGGGCAAGCGGTCGCACGCAAGGCAATCAGCCTCGGCCATCAGGTGAGGGCGCTGGTGCGCGACGACAGGTCGGCGGGCGCGAGCGCGCTTGCGCGCCTCGGCGTGAAACTGCATGGCGGCGACCTGCGTGAGCCGTGGTCTTTCGCTGCGGCTGCCGGTGCCGCTGATGGCGTGGTGCACGCCGCGTCGACCAACGATGCGTCCGCCGCCGCTGCTGACGAGGCCGCAGTTGAGGCGATGCTCTCGCATTTGCGTCCCGGCGCGGCGTTTGTCTATACATCGGGCACCTGGGTCTACGGCAATACGAATGGCGAGCCCGCAACCGAAGCATCGGCGTTGAACCCGACACCACTCGTCGCCTGGCGGCCTGCAGTGGAACAGCACGTGTTGGCGCTCGCAGCACGCCGCTCGATTGCCGCAGTGATTCTCAGGCCGGCGATGGTGCACGGCTACGGCGGCGGCGTCTTCGGCATGCTTGCCGGCATGGTCCGTCAGACCGGCAGTGTGAAAGTCGTCGGCGATGGTCGCAACCACTGGCCTGCCGTGCACGTCGATGATCTCGCCGTTGCATATCTGAGCGCGGTGGAGCGGTTGGCGAGCGGAGACGATGCAGTGACGGGACAGATCCTCAACGTGGTCGCGGAAGATGCCGTTGCGGTCGCCGAAATGGGCGAAGCGATTCGGGCCTCGGTTGGTGCCGATCGCGTCGAATTCTGGCCGCTCGACGATGCTCGCCAATCGCTTGGGCCATTTGCTGACGCACTGGCGCTCGACCAGACGGTAAGCGGCCAGCATGCCCGGCAAGTTCTTGCGTGGGAACCCCAAGGCCGTGGCCTCATTGCGGACCTCTCTGTGCAGAAGCACTTTCAGCAGAGCGACAGAGCATGACGATGGCCTGGAACATTGCATCCTTCGAACCGGTTCTCGCGACGATCGTGGCGGTTCTGTTCGCGGTCGCTGGGGTGGTCAACCTCGCGGGACGCGGCGCGGTGAAGCGCGATTTCGCACGCTGGGGTTACCCGGCATGGTTTCGTTTGGTCTGTGGCGCTCTCGAACTGTTGAGTGCGGCACTTCTTGCTGGACAACAAACCCGGGGTTTAGGCCTGACGCTGGCCGGTGCCATCATGCTCGGCGCGCTCTTCACGTTGATACGCAATCGGGAGCCGTTCGGGCATCTCGCCCCGGCGCTGATCTTCTCGGCTCTCGTTGTGGTTACTGTGGCGCTCCGCGCTTGAGGCTTGCTCGCCACCAGGCGAGTGAGCCCGGGACGCTAATAGGCCGCGCCGGCAATCCGTGCTGCGGGTACTTGAATTGCATGCACGGATATCGTCGCGCGAGGGCTCGGGTCGACCGTGCATGTGGAGGCCTCATCATCGCGCTGGGAATCCAGCGGGCATTTCGTCGGCGAAGCGACCGGTGGAGCCTATCCGGACGGCCGCTTTGCGGGGCGACTGTCCCTGATGGGTCGGTTTCGGGCGACCGCATGGGATCGACCAGACTTAATCGTTGCACGCTGGATTCCGACCGCGATCCATCGACCGACGGTGGTCACCGAGTGCCTGGGATCAACACCTCCATTTCTGCCCAACTCCAACCGCTAGAATTGCGGTTTTAGCCCGGAGTACGCCAATGTCTTTTGCCTCGCTTGGCCTGATCGATCCCTTGCTGCGTAATGTGCAGGACCTCAATTACCAGACACCTACGCCGGTGCAGGCCAAGGCGATTCCTGCTGTGCTCAGTGGCAAGGACGTCATGGCTGCGGCGCAGACCGGCACTGGCAAAACGGCGGGTTTTGCGCTGCCGCTGTTGCAACGGCTGGTGCAACACGGCCCGGCGGTGTCCAGCAACCGCGCGCGTGTTCTGGTGCTGGTGCCCACGCGTGAACTGGCTGAACAGGTGCTGCAAGGCTTTATCGAGTACGGCAAAGGTCTGGACTTACGATTCCTGGCCGCCTACGGCGGCGTGAGTATCAATCCGCAGATGATGAAGTTGCGCAAAGGCGTGGATGTGCTCGTTGCCACGCCGGGCCGTTTGCTGGACCTCAACCGCCAGAACGCCGTGCAGTTCGATCAGGTACAAACACTGGTGCTGGATGAAGCCGACCGCATGCTGGATCTGGGCTTTGAGCGCGAACTCAACGCCGTCTTTGCTGCCTTGCCCGCTCAGCGCCAGACCCTGCTGTTCTCTGCCACCTTTACCGATGATATTCGCGCCATGGTGGCGAACATTCTGCGCGACCCGGTCAATATCAGCGTCAGCCCGCCCAATGCTACTGCTAGCAGGATCAAGCAGTGGGTGGTGCCGGTGGATAAAAAGAACAAGCCTGACCTCTTTATGCATCTTGTGGCTCAGAACAGATGGGAGCACGCGCTGGTGTTCGTCAAAACCCGCAATGGCGTGGATTACCTGGCCGCCATGCTGGATGAAGCGGGCTATGCGGTCGACACCATCCATGGCGACAAACCGCAACCCGCGCGCCTTCGTGCGCTGGAGCGCTTCAAGAAGCGCGAAGTAAATATGCTGGTAGCCACCGATGTGGCTGCGCGCGGGCTGGATATCGACGACCTGCCGCTGGTGATCAACGTTGATCTGCCGATCGTGCCGCAAGACTATGTGCACCGTATTGGCCGTACCGGCCGCGCGGGCGCTAGCGGCGTGGCGGTGTCACTTGTGTGTGCCGATGAAGCGCCGCAACTGGCCGCGATTGAAGCGCTGATCCGGCGAACGCTGCCCCGTGAAGAAGAGCCGGGCTTTGAAGCCGAACACCGCGTGCCGCAAACTAGCGCGACGGGCGAGATCATCAAAAAGCCCAAAAAGCCGAAGAAGCCCAAAGTGTCACAAGCTGCGTCGGGCGCCATGCAGGTCCCCAGCAAAAAACCGCGCCCGCAAAGTGGCGAGAACAAACGCAAGTCTGCGGCGCAGCGCGCTGTGGCCGGGGGTAAAGGCACAAGTGTGTCCAGCGCTAGTCCGTTCGGCGTGCAAAAGCCACGCAGCAAACCAGCCAGCAAGCCAGCCAACAAGCCAGCTGCGGCTTCGCGTAAACCGGCTGACAGACCAGCTGGTGGTCGAGGCAAACGCCAACCCTGATTCGTAGGGGTGAATAACGCTAGCCTTCGAACTGGCTGTCGATTTGGCCCCGTTGGCAGGCAGCGGCGCGGCTTCGGCGTGAATGAGGTCAGAGGATTACGACGCACCGAGTTCAAGATCAATATCGACTTCGGGCGCGAACGGACGCCGAAGACGTGCGTAGCGAGCGTCCGATCGTGGTCGGCTCTGGCGAGGTCCTGAGGATCCGGGCGTCGCCGGGCCGCGGCTCGAGCCAGAAGTGGGCCACCAGCGTTGCAATCGTGACGCATCGGCTGACAACACTTCGCTCGCCCCCGATTCGATAATTTGCGCGACAGCCAAATTGAGGCCCCTCTCGCGGGCAGTAACGCCGCGGCGCATGCGCGGTCAGGATGCAGCGCTTATTTCTGTCGAGTCTCGTCGTGGAACTCGACATCCTCGATCACGTCGCCGTTATCCATACGCTGGCCCGTGCGCTCGCGCACCTGTTGTTCGTGCATCTGCTGTGCGCGCATTGCCTGCTCACGAAGTTGTTTGCGCAGATCGCGTGTTTTCCACCAGACGAAAGCGCCGATCACAACCCCTGCTCCAAGCACCACTGCCAGCATCACAAGCGAAACGGCGAACCCCACGACCAGCAGCGCAGCGCCTATTACCACGGCTAGTACCTTCGCCAATAAGCTCCGCGGACCAGGACGCATAGTTGCGCCACTCTGCCCGAGCCTCTCCTGTTGCTTGTCAAATTGCATCGCATCTCCGATCGCGGTTTTCCCGGGCGGTTTCAAGGGTGACGCGCAACAGCGAGATCAATGCCTGGAGGTTTGAGGTTGATTCGCTGATACGAGGGTCGTCCCTTTCGCACCAAGCCGCCCTGTTATCGCTCAGTATGGCCGAAGATCCGGTCGAGCGCCGGGAGAATGGCCTCACGTCGATCTGAAAGAGAACCGATGCACTTGCCGAAAACGTTCAAGGGGACCGCGCTCATGCCGGGCGTATCAAGGAAACATTCTTCGCCGTCGACAGCGAAAACGGGAAGCAGGTCGGTTGGTTTGCGCGATAGATGCGTGTGGTTTGTCGCCGGCATAGGCACCATATGCTTTTACCGTCACGTTGAATCCTTGAGAACGACTGTTCAATTCGCCGACGCAGTGTCGAAGCGAGAAGCTGCTTGGGAAGCGAATCCGCCCGCGCCGCGCGCTTAGCGCATGATGAACCCGCCATCCACCGATATGGATTGCCCCGTCACGTAGCTTGCCGCCGAACTGCACAGCCACAGCACGGCGTCGGCGATCTCATCCGGGCGGCCATGTCGACGCATTGGGATGCCTTCCACCATCGCGTCCAGTGCCTCCTTCTGGCCAGAGTCGACCATTTGTTGCACCATCGGGGTCCAGATCAGGCCAGGGCACACGGCGTTGACGCGGATACCGCGCGTAGCGTATTCCAGCGCGGCACTTTTGGTCAGACCGAGAACGCCATGCTTGGCTGCGTGATAAGTGCCTCGTTGCGCACCGCCCACCAAGCCGCCGAGCGAAGAGCAATTGACGATGGCGCCGCTTCCCTGCTGACGCATCTGCGTCAACTCGTACTTCATACAAGCCCAGAGACCGCGCAGGTTGACCGAGTTCACGCGGTCGAAGTCTTCGGCCGTGGCGTCAGCGGTTTCCGCGAGGGCATTCTGGATACCCGCGTTGTTGAATGCCAGATCGAGGCGACCGAAAGCGGAGACCGTTTCCTTGACCATCGCCTCGACCTGTTCGAG
This sequence comes from Paraburkholderia kirstenboschensis, assembly GCF_904848585.1. GTDB lineage: Bacteria > Pseudomonadota > Gammaproteobacteria > Burkholderiales > Burkholderiaceae > Paraburkholderia > Paraburkholderia kirstenboschensis. The sequence goes on along the minus strand of NZ_CAJHCR010000014.1, from coordinate 16,911 downwards.
ATCTGCCACGTTGCAACCGATACCGATGGCCTTGTATCCGGCGGCTACGATCTGATCGGCGGCTGCGCGCGCACCGTCTTCATTCACATCAGCCAAAGCGACAGCAGCGCCTGCCTGCGCGAATGCCTTGGCGGTCGCGAGGCCAATGCCCGACGCAGCGCCGGTCACTAGTGCGACCTGGTTTTCAAAGGAGATTTTCATGATGTCATTTCCCTGGTGGAGATGTCGATGGCCCACTGCCGGGCTTTTTTTCGGAGCCTTGCCTGTGGGTCTGGTGGCAGATGATCTGCCGCACCTGGCATGTGAGAACTTTAGATGGCCGCTCGAATATGCGGTAGACGGCAGAATTCGCATGGCTGCATAAAATTCGTTCATGAATGCAGTAACCTTGGGAGACGGTCCGTCGAATATGGAAGTCCTATAAAGTGGTCTCATCAATGTCGCGCGACAGTTTCAGCGATCTTCTGGCCTTCATCGCCGTTGCCCGTGCGCGCAGCTTCACGCGCGCGGCGGCCCAGCTTCGGGTGACGCAACCAGCCTTGAGCTACACCATCCGGGCGTTGGAGGAAAGGCTGGGCGTTAGTCTGCTCATCCGGAGTGCGCGCGGCGTCTCGCCGACTGAGGCGGGTCAACGTCTCTTGAATCGTCTGGCTCCCGAATTCGACGAGATCGAGGCCGAGATCCAATCGCTTGCCGAACTTCGGGACGAGCCCATGGGAACGATCCGGATCACCGCCATCGACTACGCCATCAGGAGCACGCTTTGGCCCAAGCTGGCGACGTTCCTGCCGAAGTTCCCCAAGATCAAGGTCGAGTTGATCAACGAATATGAGCGCGTCGATATTGTCGCGCGCGGTTACGACGCCGGTGTGCGGTTCGGCCAGGAATTGGCACAGGACATGATTTCAGTGCAGATCGGCCCGGACCTTCGCAACATGGTGGTGGGATCGAAGTCCTACTTCGCAGCGCGGCCGCGACCCGAGACACCCGGCGACCTCACAGAGCACGTCTGCATCAATCTGCGCACATCCACCTACGGTGGCCTCTACGAGTGGGAGTTCTCCAAGGGCAAGCGCAGGCTGAATGCCCGGGTGGAGGGAACGGTCACCTTCAACAACGCCTATGACATCTTCGAGGCGGCCAAGGCGGGCTTCGGACTGGCTTACCTGCCAGAGGAGATGGTCCGCTCCTGGGTCTCGCGGGGGCAGCTCATTTCGGTACTCGAGGATTGGTGCCCGGTGTGGCCCGGATTCCATCTCTACTATCCGAACCGGCGCCAGCCTTCACGCGCGATGACCTTGCTGGTCGAAGCATTACGCTACCAACCATAGCCGCGGAGTACCTCGCATGTCTGGTGACAACCTTAGCGACATCCGGGCTTTCCTCGAAGTCGCTCGTGAACGTAGCTTTACCCGCGCAGCCGCTCAGTTGGGCGTATCTCAGTCAGCGCTCAGCCACACCATTCGAGCTCTGGAGGCGCGGTTGGGGCTGCGTTTATTGACACGCACGACCCGAAGTGTCGCGCCAACGGAGGCGGGAGAACGCCTGATCCAGAAAGTAGCCCCTCGATTTGAAGCGATCGCCGAGGAACTGGCGGCGTTCGAAGAGCTACGCGACAAACCTGCAGGGACGGTACGCATCACGGCCCCTGATTTCGCGGCGAACACGATCCTTTGGCCCAAGTTGTCCAGGCTACAGCCGAAGTATCCCCAACTCAAAATCGAGGTGGCGATCGAGCCGGGACTTACCGACATCGTGGCCGAGCGCTTCGATGCGGGCGTTCGCTTCGGGGACCAGATTTCCAAAGGTATGACGGCCGTTCGTATTTCGCCGGACATTCGCATGGTGATTGTCGGTGCGCCTTCCTACCTGGAAGGGCGTCCGCTGCCCAGGAGCCCGTCGGACCTCACCGAGCACGAGTGCATCAATACGCGCTTCTCGGCGCGTGGCGGCGTGTACGCGTGGGAACTCAGGAAAGGCAAGCGAAATCTGCAGGTGCGGGTTCAAGGTTCATGGACTTTCAACAGCATCTATCCGGTTATTGAAGCTGCTCTGGCGGGATTCGGACTCGCCTACATGCCCGAAGAACTCGCGCTTCCCCATATCCGGAGCGGCCGACTTCAAACGGTGTTGAAGGACTGGTACCCGACCTTCCCAGGGCTTCATTTGTTCTTCGCCAGTCAGCGTCGATCGTCGCCGGCACTTTCGCTCGTCGTCGAGGCGCTTCGCTATCGGCGCAACTGACATGCACAAATATCGCGGGCCCTTTCACGACCCAGGCGACTACCCACCGGTACCGCCTAAGGACCCGAGCCTGACGGAGTCGAGCCCGATAACCCGCGGCCCCGGAAATGATTTCGCTGGAGACTCAGTCCAACACACAATCGCGGCTCGGATGCTGGTGCACGAAAACGAGCAGCGTCTGACGGAAGTGCAAAGCCGCCGAGCTCTGCGAGTTACCGCGGGTGACGAGACGCAGTGGCGCGCGGAAAGCACGCTCGCCGCCCCTTCAAAATGCAGGCCGGCGCGCCCAACGAATGGCGATCCCCAAGGGCCGACTGCCACGGGATGGACAGGTACTTGCCCAACTCACACTCACTCGCGATACGGGTGCTGGTGGACGAACGTCAACAACGCTTCACGGAAGTGCGACGCAGCAGGGCTTTGCAAATCATGCCGGGTGACGAGATGCAACGGCGCGTGGAATGCCTGATCGCCGGTAACACGGCAGTAGCGCACGCTTTCCTGATGGTAACGATGCATCGACGCGGGAACGAGCGATACGCCGCCACCCGCTGCCACAAGGTTGATCGCCGTCACCATGCGCGGCACCTCTTCCACGACGTTCGGCTCGAATCCCTTCGACTGGCAAGCCCGGATGAAATCCGCATACATGCCGGGCGCGCCGGGCCGGCGCACGAAGATGAATGACTCGTTCGCCAGCTGTTTGAGCGGCACAGCACGGCTGCTGATCAGCCGGTGCCCCAAGGGCAGCACCAGCAACATGCGTTCTTCGGCGAGCAGTTCGAAGCGCAACCCAGTAGGCGTTTCGACCGGTTTGCGGAGAATGGCCGCATCCGCGCGGCCGTTCAACATCATTTCGATGATCTCCGCCGCATTGACCTCGTTCATCTCGATCGCGACCTCCGGGTACATTCCCCGAAAATTGCGAATAGCGGTAGGGGTGAGCGGGTGAAACGCCGCCGAACTCGTAAGCGCAACTCGCACCGTGCCGATCTGTCCTTGTGCCACCCGGCGCGCATGGACGACGGCGTTGTCCAGTTCGAGCAGTACCGAACGCGCACGCGCGGCGAAGGTCTCGCCGGGCGCCGTCAACACGACGCCGCGCGGCTGCCGCATGAAAAGCGCGAAGCCCAGTTCCTGTTCGAGTTCCTGAATCTGTTGCGACAACGGCGGCTGCTGGATGTGCAGCCGCGCGGCGGCGCGCGTGAACTGGCCTTCTTCGGCGACGGCAAGAAAATAGCGTAGATGTCTAAGTTCCATCGTCTCTCTCTCTCTGGTATATGTAATGAATATGGCGACCGTGTCTCACATGTATTTTACATTTGCCGGACCGGCACGTACGCTTCCTCTAAAAGGCAGAAGACGACCAAGGGAGACACATGCAATCCGTTCTGCAACCCGCCTTGCCCGCCTTGGCTGAAACGCCGCTAAGCCGTTCGCAATTGCGCCGCGCGGTGCTTGCGTCGGTCATCGGTAATGGCCTCGAGTGGTTCGACTTTCTCATCTACGGCTACTTTGCGCGGACCATCGCACAGGTGTTTTTTCCTGTCGGCAACGGCTTTGTGTCGATCACGCTGACGCTCGCGACATTTGCCGTCGGCTTCGTGGTGAGGCCGGTGGGCGGCGTCATAATCGGTGCGTGCGCGGATCGCTATGGGCGGCGCAAGACGTTGTCGCTGCTGATTCTTCTAATGGCAGCAAGTACTCTGATGATGGGACTGACTCCTGGCTACGCGGCTATCGGCATTGCGGCGCCGCTTCTGGTGATCGGCGCGCGCATTCTGCAAGGGCTCTCAGTCGGCGGCGAGTTCGCGACGGCGGCCGCAATGCTGACGGAATTCGCGCCGCCCGGACGCAAAATGTTCTTCGGCAGTTTTCAGATGACGTCGCAGGCCGTCGCGCTGCTTCTGTCGTCCCTATGCTCGTTTGTGCTCACCACGCGTCTGTCGCACGAGTCGCTCGTGTCGTGGGGCTGGCGCGTGCCGTTTCTGCTCGGCGCGCTGGTCGGGCCAGTGGGTTTCTACATCCGGCACAAAGTCGGGGAGTCGCCGGAATTCGTGCAGCTACGGGAGCGGCTCGGGCATGCGCCACGCCAGTCGCTGCGAACGTTCATTCGCGAGCGTGGCGATGCGGCGCTGTGCGCGATGGGCGTCATCATCGTTGGGGCCGCAACCAATTATTTGTGGCATTCGTACATGCCGCTCTATGTCGAGCACCAGTTGCATCTGCCGCTCAAGAATGCGCTGTTCGGCACGGCCATCTCCGGATTGATCGGCATTGTCGGTTATCCATTGGCAGGGCGTCTCGCCGACCGTTTCGGCGCATATCGACTGTTCTTTCCAGTGACGATCGTCTGGGTATGCGCTGCGTATCCGCTCTTCGCATGGGTGCTTGCAGCACCGACGCCCGAACGCGTCTTCGCCGCGCAGATGATCGCGACTGTCGTGCTCAGCTTCATGTCAGGTGCGCACCCCGGCATGCTCACGCAGCTGTTTCCGACGGCCACGCGTTCGATGGGTGTGGCGCTGTCGTACAACGCGGCCGTCACGCTGTTCGGCGGCCTCGCGCCGCTCACGGTTTCGACATTGATCGACGTCACTGGCTCGCGCATCGTGCCGGCGTGGTATCTGATCTTTGCCGGCATCGTCTCCTTGCTGCTGGTCGGGTTGACGGCGTCCGGGCGGCGCTTGTGCCGCGAACCCGAGTTGTGGCCGGGTGACGGAGCGTGAGTGTCGCGATGAATCTTTCCTTGAATCATGAGGTGCGGCCACGTAACGAAGTGCCCGTGACGATTGTGGCCAGTGAGCGGTTTATCGTTTCCACGTCACGAGGCAAAGCAAAAGTGCCGCTGTTCACGGGCGGCAGCGCGGAGCCGGCGGAGGCGACGCAGGTCGTCGTGATGTTGCACGGCAGACTGCGGGACGCCGACGCTTACCTCCGGTCGACGCAGCATGCGCTCAGCTCGTCCACACTCGATGCTCACAACGTGATACTCGCCGTGCCGCAGTTCCTCGCAACGGCAGACGTCGAGCGGCATCGGTTGGCAGACGACTGTCTGCATTGGGAATGGACCGCGTGGATGGGCGGACTCGACGCAATCGGCCCGGCACCGCTCAGTTCATTCGATGTGCTCGATGCGCTCATCGAACATTACGTGCAGAACGTGCAGGGCGGCCGCTATCCGAAGTTGCGGGAGATTGTGATCGCAGGGCATTCCGGTGGTGCGCAGGTCGCGCATCGGCACGCGATACTCAGCAACGCCGCAGCAGGCAGTCGCGCGCGCGGTGTGAAGGTGCGTTATGTCATTGCGAATCCTTCGTCGTATGTGTACTTCGACGCCTGGCGGCCGCATCGTGAGGACCTGCCGGGCGCGTTCGATCAAGCTGCGTGCGCCCGATTCAATGAATGGAAATACGGCACCGAACAACTTCCTCGTTATGCCGACAGACTCGACGCGCAATCGCTCGAACGTCGTTATGTGGATCACGACGTGACCTATCTGCTCGGCACGCACGACAACGACCCGGCGCATCCGGCTCTCGACCGCTCGTGCGAGGCAATGATGCAAGGCCCGCACCGTCTCGCGCGCGGCCGAGCCTACTACGCGTATCTGCGCGCACGGCATCCGCAGTTGCGGCATGAGCTACATGAAGTTCAAGGCGCGGCGCACAGTGGCGACGCGATGTTCGTGTCGCAGGCCGGTGTGCGCGCATTGTTCGGCCCCGCTGTGCGGCTCGCCGAATGTCGCATCGAGCAGCAAGGCGGCGCACTCGAATAGCAATCAAATCAACCAGGAGACGACGATGAACAACAGACCGTTGTGGTGGGCGCTCGCCCTCAGCTTTTGCATCAGCGCCTGCGGCGGCAATGGTTCGGGCGGCGGCGCTTCGGCAAGCTCGCCGCCCCCGCCCTCAGCGGCAACGCAATGCGCGGCATTGAACGGCCTGTCGATTCCGGCATCTTCGATTGCCGAGCCGACCAGCGGCGCCACGATCACCAGCACGACGCTGGCGCAGACCAGCGGTGAATATTGCCAGGTGAATGGCGCCATCGCACCCGTCGATCCGGCGGCCCCATCGATCAGGTTCCAGGTCAATCTGCCGACCAACTGGAACCACAAGGCGCTGCATTATGGCGGCGGCGGTTTCGACGGCGCCTTGATTACCGGCGTCGATCCGCTCGACATGGCCCCAACCGGCACACCGACGCCGCTTGCCAGCGGCTACGCCACGTTCGGCGACGATTCCGGGCATCAGAGTTCCAGCATCACTGACGGTAAGTTCGCCGCGAACGACGAATCGCTCGCGAACTATGGCGGCCTGAGCCTGAAGAAGACGCACGACGTTGCGATGGCGCTCATCAGGAAGCGTTACGCGAGCGCGCCCGACAAGACCTATTTCTTCGGCAGTTCGACAGGCGGCCGCGACGGATTGAGCGAAGCGCAACGCTGGCCCGCGGACTATGACGGCATCGTTGTGAATCGCCCGGCGCTCAACTATACGGGCTTGCGTTTGAGCAATGTCGTGCTGGGCCGCGCGCTTTACCTGAACAGCGGTGCGGGCTGGCTCGACGTCGCAAAAACGGTGCTGCTGCAGAACGCCGTGATGAGCGCGTGTGATGCGCTCGACGGCGTCGCCGACGGCATCGTTTCAAATGTGGCAGCGTGCAAGGCGCAATCGGCGACGGTGCTCGCGTCCGTGCGTTGCGCGAACGGTGCGGACTCGGGCGACACGTGTCTGTCGGATGCGCAGATCGCGACTGTTCAGACCATCGCGGCACCGTTGCAGTTGCCTTATCCGCTTGCGAACGGCGTGACGCATTACGCTGGGTACAACATCCTCGCTGGTTCGGTGTTCGCGGGGCCGTACACGACGCGGGATCTCGGCGAGTCAAAAGTGCCTGCGAATCCTGCGGGCAAGAAGGACGCGAACCAATGGGTGACGGGCGATCAATGGGTCAAGTACTTTGTCACGCGCGTGCCCACGTTCGACTCGTTGACGTTCGATCCAGTCAATCCTGGTGCGTATGAGTCGCGCGTGCAGGCTGTGTCGGCGCTGACCGATGCAACGAGCACCGACCTGAGCGCCTATGTCGCGAAAGGAGGCAAGCTGATCATGACGCACGGTCTTGCCGACGAGATCGTGAGCACCGATTCAAGCACCGACTATTACACCGGCCTGGTGCAACGATTCGGGCAAGGAACGGTCGACGGCTTCGCGCGGTTTTATCTGATGCCGGGCGTCGGCCATGGTACGGGGCCGTTTCATCCCGCCATCGATTCGCTCTCCGCACTCGATCAATGGGTGGAAAGTGGCAAAGCGCCTGAAACGCTGGCGATGAGCGACCTTAACGCGGCAACGCTCGGGAGGACGCGCCCATTGTGCCGCTATCCACTGTGGCCGAAGTACACCGGCGGCGATGTGAACGCGGCAGCGAGCTTCCAGTGCACTAGCTGATGGAGGGTGGTGCCTTCAGTGGAGCTGCCTGTGAAACCACTACGCGTGATGGGAAGCGTCTCGGAGAGGGACATTTAGGCACCCGATCCGACGGACGGATTCAGGTGCGCATGGATGGCTGCGACAACGATCTTGCGGAGGCAATCAGATCGTTGAGCATTGCGGCACGCTTGCCGGGGTCGGTGTCGCGCCCCGTCATGAAGCACAGCGCTGCGATGGGCAGGCCGGTACGATCGCGCACAGGCGCGGCCATGCAAAGCCGGAATGACATCGAAAGACCCTCCGTGCAGCAATAGCCTCGCGCTGCCGCGTCGCGAACGTCGCGTATGAAGTCGTCGCATGCAATGCGGCGACCGTCATCCAGTACGTAGTCTTCGTCTGGAATCAGCGCATGGACGTCGTCATCCGTCAGATGTCCGAGCAACAGGCGCCCCGTTGCTGTCCACGGAATCGGCACCTTCACGCCGATATCGGAGGTGATGTTGAACGGGCGCGTGCTGTTCTCCGACAGTACTACCGTGTACTTGTTGCCTTCCAGCATGCACAGTTGCGTCGTCTCGTCGTACTTGCGCACGAGACCGAGTATGGTTTGATGCGCGCGACTGATCAGATCGTTGTGCATAGCGTAATCGGCGCCGTAGTAGTGCATCTCGCGCCCGAAAAACACGCTGCCGTCCGCCGCCGTGTCGAGCCAACCTGCCTCCGTGAGAATCGTGACCAGCTCGTAGACGCTCGATCGCGGCGCACGCGTGGCCTCGATCAGTTCGCGCATCGTCAGTGGACGCCGCGCAGTATGCAGTTCCCTGAAAATGCCGATCACGCGGTCCACGCCCCGGGCCCGTGTCGATTCTGATGCAGACATTCCGTAGACTCCGTCGGCGATAGGGATCTCAGTTCGTTCTTGTGTTGTTGTCATTTGTTCTTGCGCGACAGGCGACGCGATCAATGATCGAGCACGCGGTGCAGGAACTGCCTGGTCCGCTCGTTCTGCGGCGTGACGAAGATCTCCTCCGGCACGCCCTGTTCGGCGATCACGCCTTTGTCCATGAACACGACGCGGTCTGCCGTCTTGCGCGCGAAACCCATTTCATGCGTGACGACGACCATCGTCATGCCGTCGCGCGCGAGTCCACGCATGACCTCTGTGACCTCGCCGACCAGTTCCGGGTCGAGCGCGGAGGTCGCTTCGTCGAAGAACATGATGCCGGGCTCGACAGCCAGCGCCCGCGCGATGGCTACACGCTGCTGCTGGCCGCCCGACAACTGGCTCGGATAGTGTTCGGCGCGATCGGCGAGGCCCACGCGGTCGAGCACGTCCATCGCGCGTTTGCGCGCGTCGGCGGGACTCATCTTGCGCGCCTTGATCAGCGCGAGCGTCACGTTGCCGAGCGCAGTCTTGTGCGGAAACAGATTGAACTGCTGGAACACCATGCCGACATGACCGCGGATCTCCTTCGCGCGGCGCACATCGTGCAGCGGAACTTCGTTGACCCAGACTTCGCCCGAATCGGCCGTTTCGAGACCGGCCATGATGCGCAGCACCGTGCTCTTTCCAGAACCGGATGCGCCGATCAGCACGAGCACTTCGCCGGGGCGCACTTCGAGATTGATTTCCTTCAGCACCTTCGTGTCGCCGAAAGACTTGCTGACGCCGTTCAGATTGATGACCGGCTTCGACCCGATGGATGTGGTCATGACAACAGGCTCCTACGATCATGGTGGCGCACCCACTGCGACAGCGGGAAACACACGACGAAATACAGTACGGCGACGAGTCCATAGATTTCGACCGGCTTGCCGACGCGATCGACAATGGCCTGTCCGCCATGCATCAATTCCGACATGCCGATCATGCTGACGATCGACGTATCCTTGATCAGCGACAGGTACTGACCGATCAGCGGCGGCAATACAATCTTCCCCGTCTGCGGCAGCACGACCGAGAAGAACGTCTGTATCTTGCCGAGGCCGAGAATCTGCGAGACTTCCCATTGCCCTTTAGGCACGGCTTCGATGCCCGAGCGGAACACTTCGGCGATATAGGCGCCCTGGTACACGCTTAGGCCGACGACTCCCGCCGCGAACACATCGATCGCATAGCCGAAGTACGACACGCCGAAATAGATGAACATCAGCGTGATGAGCACGGGTGTGCCTCGAAACAGTTCGGTGTAGAGCTTTGCGACGCGCGCGCTGCCCCACGGTCCGAACGTGCGCAATACGGCGGCGAGCAGGCCGATCAGCGTGCCGCCGGCAATCGATGCCGCGGAGAGCAGCAAGGTCGCGACCAGTCCGTGAAGCAGGATCGACAGGCTGGTGGTCAGCAGTTCGATTGACATGGGCAGTTTCCCCTTCGATGATTCAGGTGCGGTTCGCCTGACGCGGGATCAGCAGAAGCCGGCGGCGCGTGTGTTGCTTGAGCATGAGGGGAGGGTGGAACACGCGCGCGCCGATCTGTTCCGCGATCCATGACAGGCAGTTGCTCAAGATCAGATACGCGATCAACGTAACCGAGAACGTCTGGATATAGAGAAGGGTGCGTGCATTGATCACGGTCGCCGTGCCCGTCAGTTCAGGCAACGCAATGGCGGACAGCAGCGACGTGCCGAGCAGCAGTTGAATCAGGTTGTTGACGATCGCGGGATAGACGGCGCGTGCCGCTTGAGGCAATACGACTTCGATAAAAACCTGCGAACGGCCCAGGCCGAGAATGCCGGCCGCTTCGATCTGTCCGCGCGGCACCGACTGAATGCCGGCGCGGAAAACCTCCGCCATATACGCACCCACATTCACGCCGAGCGCAATCACGCCTGCCGTGTACGCGGTCAGATTCAAGCCCAGCGACGGCAGCCCGAAGAACACGATGAATATCTGCAGCAAAACGGGCGTATTGCGGATCAGCTCGATATAGCCGCGCGCGACGACACGAAGCGGCGCGAGATGCGAACCGCCTGCGAGCGCCGTCAGCAGTCCGAGGATCAGCGCGACGCAAAATGCGAGCAGCGTGATCTGCAACGTGAGCCACGCGGCCTGAAAGAAATCAGGCACATAGCCCCACAGTGTCAGCCATTGATAACTCATCGCCATTCCTTCGCAAAGCCGTACCGTCGCGGGCGCCGCGCGTTCGTGTTCAGAACTGCGGGTTGAGCGGATAGCGGGGCGGGGTGCCGAACCACTTCGTGTACAGCTGCGCGTTCTGTTTCGACGCGTTGATGTTGAACAGAAACAGGTTCAGGTAGTTCAGCCAGACCTGATCGCCCGCCTTCACACCGAACGCGTTGTATTCGAGCGGCACGAGGGCTTCGTTGGTCACGGTCAGCTCGGGGTCCAGCTTCGCCTGATAGGCAAGGAAGTTGTTGTCCTCGATCATCGCGTCGGCTTGACCCTGCTTGACAGCGAGGATCGCGGCTTCCGAACTGTCGTATTCCTGGATCTTCACGGGGATGCCCAGCGCGCGTACTTCGTCGCCGTTCGTCGAGCCCTTCACGGTCGCGATCGTATGGCCCGCCATGTCCTTGACCGACTGGATGCCGCTGCTCTTCTTGACGAGCAGCGCCTCGCTTGCGACGACATACGGCGTTGTGAACGCAATTTCCTTGGCACGCTCGAGGTTGCGCGTGAAGTTGCAGAAGACCACGTCGACCTTGGCGGTCTGCAGATTCGGAATGCGGTTTGCGCTCGTGGTGTTGACCATTTCGAGCTTCACGCCCATCTGCTTTGCCAGTTCTTTCGCGAGATCGACGTCGTAGCCGTCCGGCTGCCCGGCCTTGTCGTAAAAGCCGAATGGCGCGAAGGTCAGACAATCGCCGACGCGCAGCGTGCCGCGTTGCAGGACGGCCTGCAAGGTCGAACCCGCAGCGACATCCTGGCCGGTCGTCGCGACCTTGGTACAACCGGTGAGTGCCAGCAGGCCGACGACAGCGGACAAACACGCGAACCCTATGCTTTTTCTGGACAGTCTCATTTTCGACCCTGTGAAAGGAATCCCATGCTGGACGGAAGTCGCGACCTGAGCGGTTGTGGCCGCACGCCGGCGTGAAAACCGATAGATCGCAGCCCTGGCTGTGTGTCCGGTATATCGGAATCGAATCCGGTACAGCAGATGCGACCCAGTGTTCCATGGAAAAAATCGGATGACAAGCGGGTATACGCGCGCGTCGTGTGGTCGTGCGGAGGCGCGGAGGAAGTCTCGTGGAGGAGGGGCACCCAAGCGCCGTCATTGCGGCCGCGAGGATTTGCAGGGAGGAGATCTGTAGTCGACGGATGGAGTGATTGCGGCGCGATCGGCTGCAGCCCATTACACGCGTGGCTTCAGCAGCACCTTGATCGAGTCCGGCGAATTCGCGATCCTGATCGCCTTGTCCCATTCTTCGAGTGAGAAGCCATGCGTCACGATGCTTCTCGACGTGACGAGCCCGCGGGCGAGCGGATCGATTGCGATCGGATAGCAATACCGGCCGAGATGCGCGCCGCGCACGTCGAGTTCCTTGCGGTCGCCGATGATGGACCTGTTCGGCGTCGTGTCGCTGTCGAACCGGCAGTTCGGCGTCACGAACTATATCGCCGGCTTCTTCTTCTTCTTCTTCTTCGCGGTGGTCAGCGCCGAGTTCTGGATTCGGTTAGTCAATTCCTTGCGCTGCTCGTCGGAGAAGTCTGCACGCCATTTTCTGCCTGCGGCAGGTTTTTGTGGAAGCACGTGTTCGACCGACGGCGATCGAAAGGCATACGGTCGGCGTGATCGCGGTACTGAAAGTCCAACTGGAGAAGCAAGTACCGAGTAAAGCGCCGACCGTACGGGACCGGCGAAACCATCGTTTAACAATAACGAGCGAATCGATCGAAGGGACGCTTCGGGCGCGATCGACCGTTCCTTGTGGGGTGACTACGGCGGCCTGCGGCGGTTCGCGATGGGATGTTGTCGAACGTCGGCTTCCGGGAGCGGCGAACGAGTCTTGACGACCCGGAGCTGCCGCTCGGTGGCGCTTACGATCTAAGACTGCTTTCAAACGCGCAGCGGTCATGCGTCGAGTCACGGGGTTGGTAGGTTATCTTGCCTCTGAGACAGAGCAGCTGCGACACAGAATGGTCATTGCGTATTGCTGAAGATTGCCTATATTCATTTGTGTCGGGGCGACCCTAGTTAGCACAGATACAGCGGTCTGAGCCCCGACGCAGTTCTCGGCGGAAGATGAACTTAAATGAAGCGCACCTAAAAAATCATGCCCACTCCCGACTATGAACACGTTATCGGTGGTTTCCATTTTAGCCATGACGCTTCGGTCGAGGTGTACCAACTGGCAGATGCTGGACTGCAGGAGTTATACGCGAGGAATGTCGTTCCTGGCGGCGGTGTGTATCAAGGCGCCCTTCGAGATTTTCAATCGTTTCTAGAAGATGCCCATCGAGAGTCGATATTTCAGAACCGACGAGAAATAGACGTTAACGTATTACTGATTATAAAAGGCCGTCGCATTCATGTTTGGCCTTTTTTCTAACGAAAATGGACGCCAACGATAGAACCAAGGCCGCCTACACAACCGCCCTGGAGAGCATTAAGGCGATTCTTACCCTCGCGACTGCGATACTGGGCTTCGAGGTAACCTTCGGAACAAGCCTCCTGGTGAAACTAAGCGCCGGATGGGCCACCGTTGTAAAGTTATCATGGTTCATTCTTTTCTTCGCGATTCTGATGGGTGTCGGGAGCCTTTTTAGTATGGCAGGTCGTCTAGGGCGACATCCGGACGATCCCAAAAAGGAGGATATATATGAGCCGGAGATAAAGTGGCCTAGCGCTCTCTCAGCAATTGCATTTGTCGTTGGGGTTTTTCTTATGATGTTGGTGGGTGTTTTTGCTTTGCCGGCGTCCAAGGATGATCAATCTAAAGAGACAGTTAGCCGGTATCCGTTCTATTGGATTCCCAATCTCACTCCCTCCGCATCTTCACCCGAGAAGATCGTTGTTGAGGGTTCACAATGCGACTGTTCGAATGGCGGGATTCGAATCATGCCTTCCACCTGCACTCGTTCTCCTAAACAAAAAAAGCCCGCATCGGGGTGTCCGATGCCAAACGTGACCGGCAAATAAAAGCAATGCCCAGCTACAACTCCGGCGGCCTGTCTCTGCTTCCAGGTCACCACGAAGCACTATGAAGTGGCGTGCAACACTTGCCGCGCACTGGCCGGCAACAAGTTCGAACTCTTCGACGCTAGCAACGTCCCACACAGGCGCCGGTCGACGGGCTGCTTTTTGAGCGAACCGGCCCTTTCAGTGGCCGCTTTGTCGGATAGGCCAGTGACCGCAGCTGGCCAAGACGCGACCTCGAGGACGAGTCTTACGCTGAGCTCGCGCTCTCTCCCGCGTTCGTCGACCGCACCTTGCCCGATGGACGGCCCCAAGGTCCGGAAGGTCCGCTCGCGGCGTCGAAGGGCTCTCGCGCGGCGGTACCCGACCTGCGCGCGGAAATCGACGACCATCTCGGATCCGGCGGCCGCGCTTCTGTCCATCTGCATTTCCGTGGGCATTTCACAGGCCAGTTCCAGAATCTGAAAGGCGACGTTCGGAGCGTCGACTTCCCGTCATTCGACCTTTATCGCGTGAAGGATGGACGCATGGTCGAAACTCGCATCTCGAACACAATCTGACGATGCTTGGGCAACTCGGCGCGATCAAGCCGTAGTGGTTTTGCCCGAGCCGTCCATCAGCGCGCTACGCGATGAAATCACCTAGACTTTTTGATATGCGCGACGAAGACGGAGGCAGGTATGCCCGACGAAACCGCACCTTGGGAAATGGTCGAGTACGAGGGCTTCGAGATTCACGTGGCGCCATTCGTGAAAAATGCGCCGGGCGAAGTTAATGCGTCCAACGCGGTGGAGAACCGCTACACGTATGTGGGCTACGTCTGTCATCCGGGCGCAGACCCGACGATTCCGGGACATGCGGTGCCGTTTCACGCAGACGGCGAAGAATATTTCGGCAGCAAGGACGACGCCCTTTACGAAGGCGTGCACGTGGGACGCAGCATCGTCGACGGCACGCATCCCGATCTCACCGTGCTGCCCCTCGTCACAGGCGGTTTTTGACCGACGACGATGCCGTCAGGCAATGCGGGAGTGCCCGTCGATACGAAAATACGCAGATCTTTGATCGCACCGTTAGGGGTCAATCGTTGCGAGCGAGTCGTATAGCGGCGACACCCCAGCAGACCCTAAGGCTCCTTTTCAGATACTCCACAGCCGTCATCTATCGGCAGCTTCTAGCGGCGCTCGTGTTTCGAGCTCGAGCGCAACCTTCGCAAGGTCATCCAGAAGCTTTTCATGCGTGCGCCAGAAGATATCTGGCGCTTCCTTCGCCAACTCGATCCAGAGCGGCCCTTGCATCGTCTCTTCAGTCCAGAGGTGGCAGCCGCGGGGTGTCGGGGTGATGATCCAGGCGTGATAGGCCCTGGATTCTTTCGAAGCCTTCGGGCCGCCGCCCCAGGCGATGCGGGCGTTCGGAATGAACTCCTGTACCGACGCGAAGACGTCCTGGCCAGCCAGATTAGTTTCAAAGCGCGTGTCGGCTTGCAACAGCTCGTGTCCGTCTAACAGCTGGACATCCTTGACGCCTGGATAGAAACGGGGCCAAGCCTTGGGATCAATGAGAAGAGACCAGATAGTTTCAGGCGAAACGGCAACCTCAAGCTCATTAGTGAAATGGATGGGTGAGCGGCTTGGCGCCATGTCCGCAGGCCAATGGATCGCTTCGAAAATACTATTCATGGTTGGAATTTGGGTCGGATTTGAAGTTTGCCGAGACTGCAGAAATCTCGGTTGCCGTCAGGGCTCACGGCGCAGCGCAGGCCTGTCACGCGTTGGTTCAGCAGATCGCGCGAATGACACCGCCATCAACGCGTAATGCCGCGCCGCTCGTACCGGAGGCCTGCTCGGAGCAGACATACACCACCATGTTGGCAATTTCTTCGGTCGTCGTGAACCGGTTGAGTAGGGTGGTCGGTCGCATCGTTTTCAGGAAGTTCTGCTCAGCTTCCTCCTGCGTGATGCCCTGCTCCTGAGCGGTAGCTTTCATCCAGTTGCCCAGAATTTCGGAGCGGGTCGGCCCCGGCAGCACCGCGTTGACGGTCACCCCGGTGCCACTCACCAACTCGGCAAGTCCCCTCGATACGGCGAGTTGCGCCGTCTTGGTCACACCGTAATCGATCATCTCCTTGGGGATCATGATCGCGGACTCGCTGCTGATGAACACGACCCGTCCCCAACCGCGCCTGGCCATGGCCGGCAGATAGTGCCGTGCAGCGCGCACGCCGCTCATCACATTGAGCTGGAAGAGGTCGAGCCATTCGCTATCGCTCTGCTCGAAGAAACCATTCAGATGGGCGG
Source organism: Paraburkholderia kirstenboschensis (assembly GCF_904848585.1). Lineage (GTDB taxonomy): Bacteria > Pseudomonadota > Gammaproteobacteria > Burkholderiales > Burkholderiaceae > Paraburkholderia > Paraburkholderia kirstenboschensis. Next base: position 832 of record NZ_CAJHCR010000014.1, on the reverse strand, counting down.
TACCGAGGTTATTGACGAGGATGTCGGCATCCGGCACCTGCGCCACGAGGGCGGCCGATCCCTCCGCGGTGGAAAGATCGGCGGCAATGCCGGTCAGTTCCGCGTCGGGCACGAGAGCCCGGATCTCATCTAGCGCGGCGGCTACTCGCTGCTCTCCGCGCCCGTTGATCACGACCGATGCGCCTGCGCGGGCGAGGCCCTCGGCGATCGCGCGGCCGATGCCCGCCGTCGAGCCGGTAACGATGGCCTTGCGACCCTTGAGTTCGATCTTCATAGTTTTTTTCTCCGCGTAGGAATGGCAGACAGATCCGCCGTTACGATTCTTCGATACGGGCACGCGCGAAACCAGACTTCGATTGAGAGCAAGCCGGCTTGCCGCTTCCGCACGCAAACAGTCAAACGCACAACGCACCGGCGCGTTGAAACTGACGCATCACCCGGCGATCTTCGCGACTTCCGCCTCTGCGGCTCGTGCGAGGCGCTCGACCCAATCCTGGTGATAGCGATAGAGCCCACCGGGATGTTGCCGGCCGAGCACATCGAGAAACCAGGGACCTTGTTGCGTCTCTTCCGTTAGCAGGTGGCAACCTTCGTCCGTCGGCGTGATTACCCACCCGTGGTAAGCACTGGAACCAGTCTCGTCGCCGTCGACGGTGGTCGCCCAGGCGAGCCTTTGGTTCGGCACGTATTCGGTCACCACGAGGCTCATCGGGAAGCCGACCTGTTGATACGCGCATAGAACTGACCCACTTCCGCTAGAAATTTGCATCGAAAATTGACCCACATGTTCAACTGCCTGCTTGGACGCCAAGCAGGAGAACGGAGTGATAAC
>NZ_CAJHCR010000013.1 GCF_904848585.1 Paraburkholderia kirstenboschensis | reverse complement strand
GTCCTTCGACACTACGTGGATTCAAACCGTTAAAGACAGACTCAAACCTGACATCAAGACTACGACATCTGTATTTAGCCAGCCCTGCGACATTTCAATCTGGCCTCGACAGGCAATATTCCGATGCTGCGGCGGGGCCGGTTGGAAGGCACCGAAATCGTCGTGACCATCGAGGTCTGAAGGCGAGCCACTGGTTAGCACGCTCCTGGCGATGCGAGTGTGACGGGCCGGCGCGAATCACCGCACGGAGCCGGGATTCACGCAAGCCCGAATGTTTTCCTCAGATTTGCATCGACGGGGGCTGCCGGCATGAAACGCCGCAATCTCCTCAAAAGAGACGCCTGTCCCGCCGGCGTGAAACGCATTCGCCAGTTGCCAAGCGCGGCTTCAACAATTGTGTCTGCCACGCCATCGGGCGCGGGCGCACCTTGGACACTGTTGACGACTGCGCTGGATGCAAGCGCACGCTCGCGATCATAGGCGGTGATTTTCAAACCCGCCTGAGGCGCATTGACATCGAGATTGGTTCGGGTAAAGGACGGCTCGATGAGCGTTGCGCGGATGCCGAACTGGCGCATCTCGTGATCAAGCGTCTCGGTCAACCCTTCGACGGCATGCTTGGACGCCGCATAGAGTCCCATGTATGGCGCCGGCAAAAAGCCGAGCACCGAACTGATATTGACGATCCTTCCACCACGTTGCGCCCGCATGTGCGGAAGCACTGCCTGGCTCGTACGCAGAATGCTGAATACGTTGGTGTCGAACAGCGCGGCGGCTTCGGTAACCGACGTTTCCTCCACCGCTCCGATCAGCGTCGTGCCGGCATTGTTGACGAGCACGTCGATGCGCGCGGCGCGCTCGATAATCGTATGAATCGCGGTTCGAACCGAAGCATCGTCGCGCACATCCATCTCCACCAGCTCGACGCCGGCCAATGGCGCCGTCTTTGCAATGCTGCGCACGGTCCCGAATACGCGGCACCCGCGCTTCGCGAACTTCTCTGCTGTCGCGCGTCCGATACCAGACGACACGCCGGTCACAACGACCACTTTGGAGTTGGGCATGGCAGTTTCCTTCGATACAGTAAATTGATTGCGCTTTAACCGCGCGCGTCGAGCGCGTCCTGCAGCGTCAGTTCGGGCGGAGAGGCGTGCTCGTGGCTGCCCTTGTGCGAACCCGCTGGGCTGCCTGGCCGGATCCTGAACCAGATCGAATACATGGCCGGCAGGAACACCAGCGTCAGTACCGTCCCCGCGAACGTTCCGCCGATCAGCGTGTAAGCGAGCGTGCCCCAGAACACCGAATGGGTCAGCGGAATGAACGCGAGGATCGCGGCCATTGCAGTGAGGATCACCGGGCGCGCACGCTGCACGGTGGCTTCGACGACCGCGTGGAACGGGTCGAGTCCCGCCTGCTCGTTCTGGTGGATCTGCCCGATCAGGATCAGCGTATTGCGCATCAGGATGCCCGACAGCGCGATGAGGCCGACCAGCGCATTGATGCCGAACGGCTGCCGGAAGAGGACCAACGTCGGCACGACACCGATCAGGCCCAGCGGACTCGTCATGAACACCATCACCATGGCGGAGATCGAACGCACCTGAAAGATGATGATGATCAAAGTGATCGCCAGCATGATCGGGAACAGCGGCAGCATGGCGGTCGTCGCCTTGCCCGATTCTTCGATGGAGCCGGCTTCCTCGATTCGATAGCCGCCCGGCAGCCTGGCCATGATGGGCTGAAGCTGCTTCGTGATCGCGGTCGAGACGTCCGGCGGCTGCAGGCCATCGGCGATATCGCCGCGCACCGTGACCGTGGGCACGCGATCGCGCCAGCGCATGATCGGCTGCTCCATCCGCACATCGACCTTGCCGACCTGCGACAGGGGGATGCGCTGCCCGTTCGCGCCGGCCAGCGTGAAGTCGCCGAGCCGCGCGGGGTCGAGCCGCACATCGCCAGCCGAGCGTGCAAAGACCTGCACGGTACGAATATCCTCGCGCACAGCGGTGACGGGCACGCCGGTGAGCAGAAACTGGAGCTGTTGAGCGACGGCGCTGGACGTCAGTCCCACCGCCTGCAGACGGTCCTGCTGCAACGTGAAGTGCAGCGTCGGCGAGCGCGTGCCCCAGTCGGCATTGACCGTGCGCATCATCGGACTGCCGTCCATCACCCGCTGAACTTCCGCGGCGATACCACGAAGCTTGTCGGGATCGGGGCCTGTGACGCGATAGGCCACCGGGAACGGCGAATACGGCCCGAACACGAGTTGTGTGACCCGCACGCGCGCTTCCGGGGCGAGGCCGCCTGCGATGGCCTGACGCAACCGCTGCTTCAATGCATCGCGCTCGTCCTGGCTGTCCGTGCGGACCACGATCTTTGCAAACGACGGATCGGGTAGTTCCGGTCCCATCGCCAGATAGAAACGCGGCGCACCCTGCCCCACATAGGCGGTGACGATCTTCGCTTCCTTTTGCTTCGCGAGCCACGCTTCGACTTTCTCTGTAGTAGCGCTCGTCTGTGAAATCGACGTGCCATAGGGCATCTGCACCTCGACCAGCACTTCGGGACGGTCGGAGATGGGGAAGAACTGCTTTTTGACGATCGCCATGCCGAGAATCGCGAGAACGAAGAGACCGACGACCGAACCGGCGACAAGCCATTTGCGCGCGATCACGCGCGTCAGCAACTGGCGGAAGCGGTTGTAGCGCGGCGTGTCGTAGATTGCGTCGTGACCGCCTTCGAACTTCCGGAAGTCCGGCAGCATCTTCACGCCGAGATACGGCGTGAAAACGACCGCGACGACCCACGATGCGATCAGCGCGATCCCCACGATCCAGAACATGTTGCTGGTGTATTCGCCCGCGGTGGAGCGCGCGAAGCCGTTCGGCATGAAGCCGACCGCGGTCACGAGCGTGCCGGCCAGCATCGGCGCCGCCGTGTGGCTCCACGCGTAGGCCGACGCGGCCACGCGGCTGTAGCCTTCCTCCATCTTCACGACCATCATCTCGATGGCGATGATCGCGTCGTCGACGAGCAGGCCGAGCGCGAGAATCAGCGAGCCGAGCGTGATGCGGTCGAAGTTCTTGCCGGTTGCGGCCATCACCACGAACACGATGGCCAGCGTCAGCGGCACGGCCGCGGCAACGACGAGACCGACCCGCCAGCCCATGCTGACGAAGCTCACCAGCATGACGACGAGCAGCGCGGCGAAGAACTTGACCATGAACTCGTCGACGGCCGAGCTGATGTTCGCGGACTGGTCGGTGACCTTGGTCAGGCTCATGCCCAGCGGCAGCCCGTTGTTGATTGCGCCGACCTCGCTGTCCAGCGCCTTGCCGAGGTCGAGCCCGTTCCAGCCGTCGCGCATCACGACACCCAGCAGCAGCGCGGGTTCGCCGTTGTTGCGGATCATGAACGTTGCCGGATCCTCATAACCGCGCTCGACGGTGGCGATGTCCGACAGCTTCAGCGTGCGGCCCTGCACGACGACCGGCGTGTCGCGGATCTTCTGCAGGTTGTCGAAGGCGCCGTCCAGGCGAATGAATACCTCCGGACCTTTGGTCTCCACGGAGCCAGCGGGCGTCAGCGCGTTCTGGCCATTGAGCGCGGCGAATACGTCCTGCGGGCTGACGCCGAGCGTCGCCAGCCGGTCATGCGAGAACTGCACGTAGATCCGCTCAGCCTGTTCGCCGATGATGTTGACCTTCTTCACGCCCGGCACATGCAGCAGCCGTTGGCGCTGCGTCTCCGCATCGCGCACCAGCAGACGCTGCGGTTCGCCTTTGGCCTTCAGCGCGAAGAGGGCGAAGGTGACGTCGGCATATTCGTCGTTGACCATCGGCCCGATCACGCCGGCCGGCAGGTTGGCGGCTTCGTCGCCGATTTTTTTCCGGGCCTGGTAGAACTCCTCCTGCACTTCGGACGGCGGCGTGCTGTCGAGCAGCGTCAACGTCGTGAAGGCCAAACCGGGGCGCGTATAGGTTTCGGTCCGGTCGTACCAGCGCAGTTCCTGCATGCGCTTTTCGATCTTCTCGGCGACCTGGTCGTGCATTTCCTGTGCGGTGGCGCCCGGCCATGCGGTGATGATGGTCATCACCTTGACCGTGAAGGCGGGGTCTTCCGCGCGACCCAGCTTGAAGAAGGACACGAGTCCGGCCAGGGAGATCAGGCAAATCAGGAACAGCGTGATCGCGCGCTCGCGCACGGCAAGCGCCGACAGGTTGAATCGGCCTTCGCTCACGGACGTGCTCCTTCGCTCGCCATGGCGACAGTCTGGCCGGACACGCGGACCGGCTCACCTTCGCGCAGCAACTGCGCGCCGAGCGCGACGACCCGGTCGCCCTGCTTCAACGTACCTGAGACGCGAGCGCTGTCGTCGTCCAGATGAAGGACCGTCACCGGCCGCCACGCAGCCTTGGCCGGTTCGCCGTTTATCACCCACACGCCCGGGCCCTTGCCCGCGTCGAGCACCGCGCCAATCGGCACCTGCAAACCGTCTTGCACCGCAGAAGGCGCGTCCGCAATCTGGACCGTCACTGTGGCACCCAATGGGGCGTCGGCCAGTTCTCCTTGCAGCACATACCGCGCTTCAAAGGTCCGGGTGCGGGGATCCGCGGTATTCGAGAGCTGACGTAGCGTCGCCGGCACGGTGCTGCCGCTGCTGCCGAAAAGCGTCGCCTGGGCGACCGAGCCAATCGCGGGACGCAGGGTTTCGGGTAGCTGGATGACAGCCTCGCGACGCCCAGCGTGAGCGAGGCGCACGACAGGCTGTCCGGCGCTGACGACCTGACCGGGTTCGGCCAATGTTTCCATCACAACGCCGTCGCCGTTCGCCATCAGCGCGGCATAGCCCGTCGCATTGCGCGCCACGTCGGCGTCGGCTTCGGCCGCATTGAGCTGCGCCCTGGCGGCATCGGCGGCCGCCTTGGCCTGGTCGTAGGCCGAAGCCGAGATCGCACCCGTGCCGCGCAGGTCGCGATAGCGCTCCTCATCCTGCGCGGTCTGCTGCGCTCGTGCTCGCGCGGCTGTGACCGCCTCCTGCCGGGCTTGCGCGGCAAGCTTGAGATCGATCGGGTCGAGGCGCATCAGTGGCTGACCGCGTTTGACGGTTTGGCCCGCATCCACCAGCCGTTCCAGCACCTTGCCCGAAACACGGAAACCCAGGTCGCTCTGCACGCGTGCCGCGACGGTCCCCGTAAGCGAACGGGACGCGGGGACGGCGCGTTGAACGACGGCCATGCGCACCAGTGGGGCCTCGGTGCGCGGATCGGGCAGTGTTTTATCGCCGCAGGCCGCTAGCGCAAACGGCAGCGCACAGGCGAGTGCGGAAGTGGCGAGGCGACGCGAGAACATGAAAGTCCCATCGATGAGTGATGACGGGTTTCATTATGGTTCTAGTGACCAATATCGTCAAGCGTCACAAACTTGATCTTGCTCAGGGCGACAGGCTACGAAGTACCAGGCTGGACAACTGCGCCGGCGCGACGTCGGTGGTATCGCGGTTGTACTGAAGCAGCAGCGGGTTGAGATAGGGGCGCAGCACCAGATAGATCGCCGTCGCGGTTTCGTCCAGTGGCGTCTTGCGCTCAAAGTCACCGCTTTGCCGACCTTCCTGCAAAACCTCCTGCAGCAGCTTCTGAACACGTGCTTCATAAGCTTGCACGGACTGCCAGTTTTCGGTGGCAGCCGATGCGGCGATGTCGTAAAGCTTGCGGTCCCGGAAAAACAGACGGAGGCTCGCATCGGTAAAGACCTTGAACATCCGCCGCAGCTTCTCCGGCGGCAGATCGGTGTCCGCTACGGCCGCCCTGACCTCGCTTTCGATCTCGCGCAGGCAGTTGCCGCAGATCATCTCGCCAATGGCCTGCTTGGATTCGAAGAACTTGTAGATGTAGGCCTTGGAAAACCCGATCGCCTTGGCGAGGTCCGAGACTGTGGTTTTATCGTAGCCATACCGGCTGAAGTGCTCGGTGGCCGCGGCAACGATCTGGTCCCGCACCTCGTGGTCGGCCGGGCCGCGCGCGGGGACGGAGGGAACGGTGGTGTTTTTCATGGGCATAGCATACAGGAATGGACAACTAGTGACTGTTTGGTATTATAGTCACAACAGGACCTCTTGAAGACGCTCATGCTACCCAAACATCTCCTTGCCGCGGTCATAGTCGCAAGCCTCTCGACAGGCTGCGCTGTCGGTCCAGACTATGTGCGACCGCATGTCGCCATGCCAGACAGCTTCCAGGGCCAGGCCGCAGTCGAGCACCGGCAGGCGGCGGCCAGTGCCGACCTTGCCACGTGGTGGACGGGCTTCGGCGATCCGCAACTGACGCGATTCGTCACGCTCGCGCTGGAACAGAACCTGGACCTCGCACAGGCCGCCGCGCGCGTTACGCAGGCGCGAGCGGGACTCGGCGCGGCGAACGCCGCGCTGCTGCCGTCCGGCAATGTCAGCGGCCAGGCTGCGCGGGTCTATCAGTCGGTTGAGACTCCCTTGGGACGGGTCCTCAATTCGACGCCCGGTTTCGACCGCTACGGCAACGACTATGAGGCCAATTTCAGCGCGAGCTGGGAGCTGGATGTGTTCGGCGGCCTGCGTCGCGGACGGGAAGCGGCGCTTGCCGACTATCAGGCTTCAGAGGCCGGCGAGGTGGCCACGCGCCTGGCTGTGGCAGCGCAGACTGCAGACATCTACATCACCATTCGTGGATTACAGGCTCGTCTTCAGGTGGCTCGCAAGCAGTTGCAGACGCAGCAGGATCTACTTTCGACAATCAAGCTTCTGTACGGGAAAGGCCTGGCGGCCGACCTGCAGGTGAGCCAGGCTGAAGGTGCGCTGGCTCAGGTTCAGGCGTCCATCCCGGTCCTTGAGGCAGGGCTCGATGCGGCGATGAACGCGCTGGACGTGATGCTGGGTTCACAGCCCGGCACGCAACGGGCGGAATTGCTGGAGGGCGGCGATATCCCGGCCGCCCCTCGAATCGCGGGCACCGGATCGCCTGGTGAGTTGCTCAGGCGTCGGCCCGATCTGATCGTGGCCGAGCGTCGCCTTGCTGCATCCGACGCGCGCATCGGCGTGGCAATCGCTGAGTATTACCCGAAGCTGTCGCTTAGTGGACTGATTGGGAGCGCCACGTCAGTGGCCAGCGGCAACCTGTTCAGTAGCGGCGCCAATCAGGCTGCCGGCGTGCTGGGACTGCGCTGGCGACTATTCGATTTCGGCCGCATCAATGCGCAGATCAATGTGGCCAAAGGGCAGGAAGCCGAGATGCTCGCCGCGTATCGGCTTACCGCATTGCACGCAACGGAGGACGTCGAGAATTCTTTCTCAGCACTCGTCAAGCGCGAGGAGCAGGCTGCCATTCTCGCGCAGGGTGTGAGTTCGCTCGGCCGCGCGCGGGCGGCCTCGTTTGCCGCTTATCAAAAGGGTGTAGTCAGCCTGATCGAAGTGCTGCAGGCGGACGACAACCTCTTACGCACCTCAGACGCGCGGGTGCAGGCGCAAACGGAATCGGCGCGCGCAGCGGTCGCGGCATTCAAGGCGCTCGGCGGGGGTTGGCAACCCACTGATCCTGAGGCCGTTGCAAGCCGATAGGCCCGCCGCTCCCGGTGGGCTCCGTTTGCAGCCAGGCATACTCGTCGGGTCACTGGAACTTGCCACAAAGCGGCTTGGCCGTTTTTTGCTCGCACCGTTAACGCGCGGCGTGCTCATGCTCGCGCAGCTCACCGGGAATCAAAGCGCGCTCGAGGCCACCATCGCTAAGCCATGCACGCGTCTTCTGCGCAGCCCGGTCGATCAGTTGCGCGCACTGCGTATAGTCGTAAGGCGAGACATCGAGTGGACACAACGGCGGAACGACATAGATCTGCGCACGCGTTGAATAGAACTCAAGGTCGCGCACGAGTTGGCGTGCGATGACGAGCGTCAGCGCATGCATAGCCTGCGCGATCACGCTACGCGGCGGCGCATGCAACGCACACGCGAAGCCGGCTGGCAGCACAATGATGCGCGTTGCACCAAGCGCGACCGCCACCGAGATCGGCGTGTTGTTGGCGACGCCGCCATCGATGAGATCCACGCCGTCAATACGCACCGGCGGGAACACGCCGGGAATAGCTGCGCTCGCCAGCACAGCGTTCACCACAGGACCAGTAGAAAGAACGATTTCGCCGCCGGTAAGCATATCGGTCGCGGCGATGTGGAGCGGCAAGGTCGCCTGCTCGATCCGCTGATACGACAGATGAGTCTCCAGCAGCTGACGTAACGCGTTCGCCTCGACGAGGTGAGCACGACTGCGCAGGATCATCGCGAGCAGCCCGAGCATGGAAAAAGGCATGATGTCCTGCCGCCGGATCTTGCACCAGAGCGCTTCGAGCATTGCTACGCCACCGCCGTCCGGTTGTCCGGCGAAATACGCTGCGTTGATCGCGCCTGCCGAGGCGCCCACCACGCAGCCCGGATGCTCACCGCGTTCGAGCAGTTCGCGCAGCATGCCAACCTCGATCGCGCCGAGGCTGCCACCGCCAGCGAACACGAAGGCGGTCAAACCCGAAAGATGGGAGTTCATGGTTGATTCGCAGCTCCCTGCATCAGTGAACTCACACTCCCGATACACAGCCACCGCTCAGGATTCAAGCCAAAAACGTACATCGGCATGGTTGTCGTGTACCGGGTGCTGACTTCCGGCAGAACGTTGATTCGCTCCGCCATTAGCGATACCTTTACATCTATCCTAGTCGTCGAGTCCTGGTCAACGAGAGGAGAATCGTTTCGTGAAGAGCGCGTGGGCTTTCTCCTGCATCGTCGCCTTGAGCGCGATCCTCGGCGGATGCGGCAAGGAGGGTTCGCAAAACGCCACTGAGGCATCGGGCGCATCCGCGAGCCAGGCGCCGGTTCAGCCAGGGCTGAGCGCGAGCGGTCCACTCACCGCATCGGGCGCGCAAGTGGCGGGCGCGCTGGGTACCGTCACCAAGGCACAGTTACCAGGGGAAGCAGCCGAGACACTGCGACTGATCAAAGCGGGCGGGCCCTTCCCGTTTGGGGACGACGGCGTATTGTTTCGCAACAGTGCGCTTTTGCTGCCGAAGCATCCGCGCGGCTACTACCACACATACACGGTTCGCACCCCGGGCTCGACGGATCGCGGGCAGCGCCGGATCGTGTGTGGCGGACCCCGCAGGCACACCGACGACTGCTATTACACCGACGATTACTACGCCAGCTTCAGGCGCATCGCAGGATGAGGAAGGACCCCAATCCGCGAAAATAGTCGACCTATATAGCCAGGAGCGTTCCCGCTGACTAGAGCGGAGCGTTGGCGACGCCCTGCTGCCTTTCGCCCCCTCACCTGCTGAAGGCGGGTAACAACGGTACAAGTGCCGCGCCAGCCGACGCCTCACCCGTAAATCCTCGGCTACTTCGGCCGTTCGCGACAACCGGGCACTCGAGCGCGTCTGATAGTTACTTGAGTGGAAAAAGGTTCGGGGCAATGACCCGGTCCATTCTGGATATCGTTTCCTTTTCAACGCCTCGGATAGTCCAGTGCCAGGACTATCCGTGCTGCCCATGTCCCGTCCAAGGGAAATCCCTGCCCTTTTATTCCCATTGAACGGGAATATGATTTTTGAAATTCGAGAATGGTCTGGCATTCTGCGCTCTTGATGGATCGTGGGTGGCGTGATCGTGAATGTCGAACAGGGTGTGACAGGGGCCGAACGGGTGTTGCTGGTGCTGGCCGCGCTCGCCAGTCATGGCAAGGCAATGTCGGTCAAAGATCTGCTAGCCGTGACCGGGCTTGCGCAAAGCACACTGTACCGTCAGATCGCGCTGCTCAAGCGCTGGGGTTTTGTCGCCGAAAACGCCGGGTACTACGCGCCCGGTCCGATCAGCTTGCAACTCGCGCTTGGCTTCGATGTGAACTCGCTGCTCGTCGAAGCGAGCCGCAATGAGATGCAGCAGCTCGCGCGCGCGTCGCAGGAAAGCATTGGGCTGGTGGTCGCGGTCAGGCATCAGGTGATGTGCCTTGAGATGGTCGACAGCCAGCATTCGTTGCGCTGCTCGTTCGAGAAAGGCCGCGCCGTGCCGCTCAAGGCGGGCGCCTCGGCGAAATCCCTATTGGCATTCATGGCCGACCGGGCGCGCGCCGAAGTGCTCGACAGCGTGTTTGACAACGACCCCGTCGGCCGTGCCGCGATCGAAGCAGAACTTCAACATATTCGAGCCCAGGGCTACGCCGTTAGCGACAGCGAAGTCGACCCGGGCGTGTGGGGAGTCAGCGCCCCGATCTTTCATCACAGTGGACGCAGCGCCGGCAGCAGCGCGTCGATCACGTTGATGGCGCCATCAACGCGCGCCATCGGACGAGAAAGCCAATTAATCGACGGGACGCTACGTACGGCCCGCGCCATTTCCGAGCATATGCAAGTCGATTAACGGGACGAAGCTTTTCAATTTCATCCTTCAATTCGGGTCTCAAATTAACCGCATTACTTGATAGAACAACAAGGAGCTACCCCATGAAGCTGCAACGACTGTTGTCCCTCGCATGCGTCACCTTCGCCGTGACGCTTGGCGGATTCTCCGGCGCGGCGTCAGCACAAACGCCGGATGTGCTGAACGTCGCCACCGACGCCACTTTCCCGCCGATGGAGTTCACCGAGAACGGCGCGCGCACCGGCTTCGACGTCGACCTCATGAATGCGCTCGCGAAAGCGATGGGCAAACGCGTGCAATGGACCGACATTGACTTCAAAGGGCTGATTCCAGGTCTGATCGCGCATCGTTTCGACGCTGCGATCTCCGGCATCTACATCACGGACGAGCGCGCGAAAGTGGTCGACTTCACCGATTCGTACTACGCGGGTGGGCTGGCCGTGCTGGTCAAAAGCGATTCACCGATCAAGACGGTGACCGATCTGAACGGCAAAAAAGTCTCAGTCCAGGTGGGCACGAAGTCCGTGAACTTCCTGCGCGATAACTTCCCGCAGGTCAATCGCGTCGAGGTCGAGAAGAACCAGGAAATGTTCGACCTGGTTGGCATCGGCCGTGCCGACGCTGCTGTGACGGGTAAGCCGGCCGCCTATCAAGTTGCGAAAACGCGCACCGGCTTCCGTGTACTCGACAAAACGCTGACGACCGAAGCCTACGGCATCGCCGTGCGCAAAGACGAGCCGCAGCTGAAGGCAGAGTTCAACACCGCGCTCGCCAAGATCAAGGCTGACGGCACGTATGCGGCGATCGTCAAGAAGTGGTTCGGCGCGAGTGCGCAATAAACGGCTGGACACGAAATGGAACTTGATTTCTCGCCGGTGATTGCCGGTTGGCCAGACATCATGCAAGGCGCGTTGGTGACGGTCGAAGTGACCGCCGCGTCGCTCGCGCTCAGTTGCGCGCTTGGCCTGTTGATCGGCATCGGCCGGCTGACGCCGCGGCGGCGCGTCGTGTACGGCTTCTGCACCGCTTACCTGACGTTCTTCCGCGGCACGCCGTTGCTTGTGCAACTCTTCCTGCTGTTCTTCGGCCTGCCGCAATTCGGCATTCTGCTGCCGGCGTTTTTGTGCGGCATGCTGGGGCTCGGTCTGTATTCGGCGGCTTACGTATCGGAGATCGTGCGCGGCGCGATTCAGTCGGTCGATCGCGGGCAGATGGAAGCGGCGCGTTCGATCGGCATGTCGTCGGGGCAGGCGATGCGCGCGATCATTCTGCCGCAGGCCATCGTGCGGATGATCCCGCCGCTCGGCAACGAATTCATCGCGTTGATCAAGAACTCGGCGCTGGTGTCGCTGCTCACGATCGACGATCTGATGCATGAAGGCCAGAAGATCATCAGCGTGTCCTATCGTTCGCTCGAAGTGTATCTCGCTATCGCGCTGGTATATCTGGTATTGACGCAGGCGACCAATTACGCGCTGCATCGCGTCGAACGTCGCTTGCGTGTGGGAGGAATGGTGCAATGAATACCGTGGCCAAAGTCAACGAGCCTATCGTTAGCATTCGCGGCCTGACGAAATCGTTCGGCTCGCATACCGTGCTCAACGGCATCGATTTCGATATTCAACCGCAGCAGGTCGTGGTGGTGATCGGGCCGAGCGGGTCGGGCAAGAGTACCTTTCTCCGCTGCTGTAATGGACTCGAACAGGCAGAAGGCGGCACGATCGACATTTGCGGGCATCGGTTAGTCGACCACGGCGAGATGCTCAAAGAACGTTCGCTGAATGCTCTGCGCACCGAAGTCGGCATGGTGTTTCAGTCGTTCAATCTGTTTCCGCACCTGTCGGTGCTGCATAACATCACCGTGGGGCCGCGCATGTTGCGTGGCGCCAGCAAGGCGCAGGCCGAAGCGGCTGCTATGGCGTTGCTGGAGAAGGTCGGGCTCGCGCACAAGGCGCATGTGATGCCGGCGAGTCTGTCGGGCGGTCAGAAACAACGGGTTGCGATTGCTCGCGCGCTGGCGATGCAGCCACGGGTGATGCTGTTCGACGAGCCGACGTCCGCCCTCGATCCCGAACTGGTCGGCGAAGTACTGCAAGTGATGAAGCTGCTCGCGAGCGAAGGCATGACGATGGTGGTCGTCACACACGAAATGGGCTTCGCGAAGGAAGTGGCCAATGTGGTGGTAGTCATGGACGGCGGTGTGATCGTCGAAGCGGGGCCACCCGCAGAGATTTTCTCTGCGCCATCACAGCCGCGCACACGCGCCTTCCTGCAGGCGGTGTTGTCGCGCGCATGAGAGTCCCATTCGATGACAAGGTGTGGGCGGGCCGTTCCGATGACGGCGAACCCGGCGACACGCGGCGTGTTTTCAATCAGGTGACGCCATTCGGTAACGCTGTGGACGTACAGCGCGATGCGCCGGTGATCGTCGGCTTCGGCTCCGATGAAGGCGTGCGCCGCAATCAAGGTCGGACTGGCGCAGCGCATGCTCCGAAGGAATTGCGCCGTGCGCTGGCAGGCTTGCCGGCCAGATCGGCGATGGCGGCACTTGCCGACGCAGGCGACGTGGTGTGCGACGACGGCGACCTCGAAGCCGCGCAGGTGGAACTGGCCCACGTGGTTAGCGAAGTGCTGGCGAGCGGTGGGCGGCCGTTGGTGTTCGGCGGCGGTCATGAGGTCGCGTGGGGTACGTATAGCGGTTTGCGGCTGCATCAGCAGCGTGAAGCCGACAACGCAGCTACGCCATTCGCATTGCGCAACTTGCTGATCATCAACTTCGACGCTCATTTCGATCTGCGCCAGAAGCGTCCCGCGAATTCCGGCACGCCGTTCGATCAGATCGCGATCGACTGTGCGGAACGAGGGGTGCCATTCAACTATGCGTGCTTCGGCATCAGCGATCTCGGCAATACCGCTTCGCTATTCGCGCATGCGGAGCGACTCGGCGTGCTCTACGTGTTGGACGTCGATATGCAGGAAACGCAACTGCCGCAGCGCCTGAATGAGCTTCAGAAGTTGCTCGACGCGGCGGACGACGTCTATCTGACGATCGATCTCGACGTGTTGCCGGCCGCCACGGCGCCGGGTGTGTCGGCGCCCGCCGCGTTGGGCGTACCGCTATCGGTGGTCGAAGCGATGGTGCTGCGCGTGCGGGCTTCGGGCAAGCTGCGCGCGGCGGATATCGCGGAGTACAACCCGACGCTCGATCAGGACAGGCGCACCGCGAGAGCGGCCGCCCGACTGGCGTACCGGTTGCTTTAAATCACGTCATCGTGCTCAGCGTATCGCGTGAGTAGAAAAAACGGCTCGCCGGATTCCTGAATGGGACCCACTAAGTTCAACGAGGCTTTACGTCCCGCCACGGTCCATCCTGGAACGTGTAGGGATTTTGTACAGTTTGCAAACCTCCGCTGAAGCCGCATTGGGATGCCGGCGCGACGGGCAAGGCTGAGAACTTGAGCCGCCTCGAGAAGCGTGCAATCACTGCATCGGACGCGGCCCAAGATGTGAACCGTCGAAACGGTCAAGGGATTCGATAGCTGCCGGTTTTCTTGCCAATGTAGTTGTACGTTCCTTTGTCGGAGGGCAAAGCGAGCACCTGCTGCCAGTTGAAGTGTCCTTCGATACCCTTGTATTTCCCGGTGCCGGAGCCGAGCGTTCCCTTGCCGGTTGTCGAGCCGCCTTGATAAGTGAAAGTCTCGATGAACTTGTCGCCGTCCTTGTCCGAATACACGCAGTAACCGGTCGCGGTACCCGCGCTGAAACCCGCCTCCACGCAGCGCGCGGTCACGTTCCTCATCAAGGGTGAGTTGTTGTTGCTTGCCATCAATAGCGTCGCTTCAAACAGATAGACCGCGTCGTCGCCGCTGACGTTGATGTTCCTCACGTCGGCGCCGGCCGCGGTGTAAGTTGCTTCGATGTTGCCTTGCTTAGGAAGCGCCTGAGCCGATGCGGACGATACCCAGACAAGGTCCGCTATCAGCATGGCAATCAATCTGCCCGCATTGCTGTTGTTCATCATGGTCGTCACCCTCCACACTGTTTCATTACGTGCGCGGTCATATGAACAGGCGTGTGGCGTCCTCCGGCCAGACCGCTTTCCGGGGACGATGAATGCATATTTGACTGGTAGTTGATCGGACCGTGACGAGCGAATCGGCGGGTGAATGTCCGAGTGATTACGCACTTTCTTTTTATAGAGCTTTCCAACTGAAAGGTCTAGCGCATCCACTTCGCGCCCAGCGTTTCGGCCGACGTTCCTGGCACGGTGGCCGAATCGTACTAGGCAGAAGGCGAAGTCCGTGGAACGTGTCTGGAGATCGATGAGCCGCAGCTTTAAGCGGATCCGTCGTCCGCGTGACCCAGCAAATGCTGCGGGCCGACTAGCATTCCTGGACGAGCCCGGAAGTTAGCAAACGACCAGAGGCGGTCAACTCTACGTCTCGGCGCACTACTGCAGGCGACGATCGGCCGCCAGTTCCAACAGTTCTATCGTCACTAAACGACGCGCGTCAGCGCGCCGTTTATCGATCGGAGCCTCATGACAGCGCGTCAAGCAGTCCATACCACGCCACTCCCGCACTGATATAGAACCGCTGCAACGCGTGAAACGGAACGGGCTCGATCGACGTGGGTGGAAGCGGTAAGCCGCGTGTCGTCCCGCCGATTAGAGCGGCCAGATGTTTTCCTAGCGTCGTCGCCATCGCAATGCCGCGTCCGTTGTAACCAAGCGCGATAGTCATGCCTTCTGCCGGCACGTGCACGTGCGGCAAAAAATTGCGTGTGATGGCGATGCGACCAGCCCATCGGTATTCATACTCGATGTTTTTCAGCTGTGGAAACATCAACTGGGCGGCACGCTCGAGATGCACCCAATCCGCGGCGCTGCGGGGCTCGCGAAAGGGTCCGCGCCCGCCCATCAGCAGACGCCCATCCGCATCCTTGCGAAAGTAGAGCAACAGTCGTCGTGAATCGGAAGCCACTTCGCCACCGGGCAGAATCGTTGCGCCAACGTCTTTGGGCAGCGGCCTCGTTGCGACGATGAAGCTATTCGCTGCGATCACTGATTGGGCGAGGCGCGGCCAAAGGCCATCGGTATAACCGTTGGTTGCCAGCAGCACCTGCTTCGAATCGATGAGCGAACCATGCGCCGCACGGATTCGCCATCCTTTCGGGCCACGCTCGACGCTCGCGGCACGGGTTCCGCTGTGGATCGCCGCCCCTGCGGTTTGCGCCGCACGCGCGAGGCCGCGTGCGTAGCTCAACGGATGCACGCTGCCCGCGCGCCCATCGACCCATCCGCCAACGAATGCGTCCGTGCCGAGCCGCCTCGCTATCTGCGTACGGTCGAGCAGTTCAACGGGCGCGCCGCGCGATTCCCACTGCCGCGCCCGGGCGTGGAGCACGCCGAGCAGCTTGCTCGAATGGGTGGGCTGAATCCAGCCGGCGCGCGTCGCATTGCACCGAATGCCGTGGCGCTCGATCAGGTCGAAAACCGAATCTGCGGCGCCGCCCGCCATTTGCACCAGTGCATCGCCATCGTGTGGGCCGTAGCGTCGAACGAGTTCATCGGGATCATATTTCAGGCCAGGAATCACCTGACCGCCATTACGGCCGGACGCCCCCCAACCGGGCTCGTTGGCGTCGATCACACAGACCCGTATGCCCTGCTCCGCCAGATGCAAGGCCGTCGACAAACCCGTGTAACCGGCGCCGACTATCGCAACGTCCACCGTGACGGAACCATCGAGCGGCGGCGTATCGACGGCGGGTTCCGCCGTTGCCGCCCAGAGAGAGGGAGGCAACGGCTTTGCAACTTCAACCAGGCTCATGATGGTATTTAAATCCGGGGTGCTTCGGTAAGCGCGGGCATCTTGCCGAGAAACTCGCGTGTGCGAGGATTGCGCGGACGTTCGAACAGATCGGCGGCGGACCCTTCCTCATGGATCGTGCCGTCGTGAAGAAAACACACACGGTCGGCCACTTCGCGCGCAAAGCCCATTTCATGCGTGACGACGATCATGGTCATGCCGTCGTCGGCAAGCTGGCGCATGACGCCGAGCACTTCGCCGACCAGTTCCGGGTCAAGTGCCGAGGTCGGCTCGTCGAAGAGGATGGCTTTTGGTTCCATGGCCAGTGCGCGGGCAATCGCCACACGCTGTTGCTGCCCGCCCGACATTTCGGCCGGGTAAGCGTCCATCCGGTGCGCGAGACCGACCTTGTCGAGCAGCTGCCGCGCCCGCTCACGTGCCCGTGCACGCACTTCCTTCTTGACGAACACTGGACCCTCAAACACGTTTTCCAGCGCGGTTCGATGTGGGAACAGATTGAAGCGCTGGAACACCATGCCGACCTGCGCACGCAGTTCGTGGATCTGTTTCGAACCCGCGTCGACGGCGCAGCCCTCGACGGTGATCGCGCCGGCGTCATGGCGCTCCAGTCCGTTGATGCAGCGCAAAAGCGTGGACTTGCCCGAGCCCGATGGACCGATCAGACACACGACCTGCCCGCGTTCGACGTTCAGACTGACGCCCTTCAGCACGTGCTGATCGTGGAATCGCTTGTGAATCGAGTCGACTTTGATCATCGTTTTCCCTTCTGTCCGAGGCGGCGTTCGAGCCGCCGCAATCCGAAGACGAGCGGCAGGCTGAGTCCCAGATAAAGGATCGCGACCAGCGTGAATACCGTCATGTTCTGAAACGTCGATGACGCGATGAGCTGCCCGGCACGCGTCATTTCCGCGACGGTGATCGTCGAGGCGAGCGACGAGTCCTTGAGCATCATTACGAGCGTATTGCCGTATGGCGGCAGTGCGATCCTGAACGCTTGCGGCAGCACCACGCGCCGCATGATCATTGCTCCGCGCATGCCGATGGACTGTGCTGCTTCGATCTGCCCGTGATCGATCGCCTGGATGCCGGCGCGGAAGTTCTCCGCCTGATACACCGAGTATGCGATGCCAAGTCCGATGAAGCCGGCCTGGAACGCCGACAACTGGACGCCGAGATCGGGCAGCACGAAGTAGATGTAAAACAGCTGAACGATGATTGGCAGTCCGCGAATCACGTTGATAAAAGTGGCCGCGGCGTTCGACACGATGCGGTTGCCGGACACGCGCATCAGCGCGAGCACCAGGCCGAGCGCGGTGCTCAGAATGAACGAGCAGAAAGTGATCTCGACCGTGACGACCGCGCCTTTCAGCAGGATCGGCAAGAATTCGACGGCGTTCTGGAAGAACATGGCGGGCAGTCCTTACTCTGAAGACAGCGTCATTCCACCTGCCACTTCTTGACGATCTGCGTCAGCGTGCCGTCGGCCTTGATCTTCTTGATGCCGGCATTCAACTGCTCCAGCGTGGCCGTGTCGCCCTTGCGCACGACGAAACACAATTGGCCTTTCACCGACGGTTGATATCCGCTGACGAGGCGCAATTGCGGATTCGGATTGTGTTGAAGCTGATACGCAATGATCGGATGGTCGCCGAAGCCCGCCTTGATGCGGCCGAGCGCGACGTCGCGCATGATGTCGGCGACTGAATCGTAGGTACGGACCTCTTTAAAGATGCCTTTCTTGTTCAACGCGTCGACGAACGCGGTGCCGACCTGGGCGCCGACGACCTCGCCCTTGAGGTCGTCCATCGAGGTGTACTGGGCTTTGTTGTCGGCGCGCACGATCAGGCCTTCGCCATAGGAGTACACAGTGTCGGAGAAATCGACGACCTGCTCGCGCGCCGGCGTCTTCAGCATGGCCGCCGAAATGATGTCGATCTTCTTCGTGGTCAATGACGGAATCAGAGAGGAGAACGTGGTCTGCTCGATTTTCACGTCGAAGCCCGCAGCCTTGCCCGTCGCGGTAATCGCATCCACCAGAAGGCCCTGAATCGAATTGCTCTTCACATCGAGAAAGGTGAACGGCACACCGGTGGCCGTCGCTCCAATCTCGTAGGTGGTAGCGGCTACCGACAAGGCCGGCGCACCGGCGAGCAGCAAACCCGTTGCAAAGACACCGGCGAAGCGTTTGGCGAACTGGAACATGAGTCTCTCCACAAGTTGACGACGGCCGATCAAAGGATCGGCGCCCGTTAGGTGAAACATGGTATTCGAACCAAAAATATCGGTGCGAGTACTTTGCGTATCGATATGCGATATGATAGAGTCGATTTCAGGCGGAAACAATTAGGTGATTCCATGACCCGCAAGAACGTCGGCGCTGAGACGGAAGCGCCCCCGCAGCTCGAAGAAACGCCGGACGCACTGTTCAATCAGTCGCTGGAGAAGGGAATCGCCGTGCTCCGCGCGTTCACCGCACAGCGAAGGTCAATGACGCTTCCCGAAGTTGCGGAGGCGACGGCTATCACCAAAAGCTCCGCGCAGCGCATGATCTACACGCTGGAAAAGCTCGGCTATGTGAGAAAGCATCCGCGTACCAGGCGATATCAACTGGCGCCACGCGTGATGCAGATCGGGTTCAACTATCTCGCTGCCGACACGCTGATCGACGTCGCCAATCCGTTTCTGTCCGAACTCACCAATGTCACGGGCGAGACGACCAATCTGACCGAGCCGGATGGCGTCGACATGGTCTACGTGGCGCGGTTCGTGTGCACGAAATTCGTGCCGATTCATATGCCAATCGGCAGCCGAATTCCGATGTACTGCACGGCGTCGGGACGGGCGTATCTCGCGGCGCTACCTGAGAACGAGTCACGCACGCTGCTGCAGGCCAGCGATCGCGTCGCGCATACGCAGCACACCATCACGGATCTCGAAGAGATCGAGGCGCGGCTCGCGCAGGGACGGCGTAATGGCTATGCGTCGAACCGCGAGGA
The DNA here is from genome assembly GCF_904848585.1 of Paraburkholderia kirstenboschensis. Classification (GTDB taxonomy): domain Bacteria; phylum Pseudomonadota; class Gammaproteobacteria; order Burkholderiales; family Burkholderiaceae; genus Paraburkholderia; species Paraburkholderia kirstenboschensis. The sequence continues at coordinate 194,221 of NZ_CAJHCR010000013.1, read as the reverse complement.
ACTGTTCATCGGCGATATGACGATCGCCGCGCCCTTGCTCGACGGGGAGCGCCGACCGGTCGGTGCGGTTCACGTCGTCGCGCCGACGAGCCGGTGGACGCCGGCGGAAGCGGAGGCACGGTTGGCACCCGCAGTAATCGATTGCGTACGTGGTATCAGCAATTCGATCAGGACGCTTGCCTAAGGGCGCGCCCATGTTCGGCTCGTTGCCGACACACTGCAAGGAGCAGTCTGCGCGTCGGAGCGAGAAGCGCGGAGTAAGCTTCGGGGCAGAAGCCTTACACCGCGCCGTTGGCTAACATGCTTGTCGATAAGCACCAGTAAGAACTACTTCGATCTGCGAACGAACCGAACCCGGCTCTCTGCGAGCCATCGATTTTTGGATCTTATCCAACATCGGTCACCCATGAAGCGCCCACGGACGCCTGTGGTAAGCATCGCTTCGGCCAGCGCTTTGCAGATAGTGTCGTATCTAAATGTTCAGTACCGAGGCGTAACCGACGTTCAAAGGTCCGTACGAAAGCGCGGGCCAACGGCTGTACATGGCCCGTGGGCTGCCTTATGCGATCGGAATGCGCAGGCTGAAATTCGCGAGCCGACGATAGGCGATACGCAAGCCTGAGCAGACTCTCCTCATTCTCCGAAGCAGCCATTCATTGCTGAGTTAAGGACGCTCGGTTGCAACTCCAAGCTGAACCTGATCTGCACGTGAGCCCTCGAAACGTCGAAGTTGAGATCTAGTCACTCGTGGGATTGCTACCCGCGCTGAATGCGGCCTGAACTTCGGCCACCGTCTGTTCAGGCGCCTGCAGATGCGCATAACGGCCCAAAGTATCTGCAACAGACAGGTATCCGCACACTTACAAAAACCCGACTTTCGAACACGAGCGAAATGCGCTCGTCCGCTCAAATACGCCCATCGCGAGCAGAACGCCGCGCCGTAGGAACTGGGCTTAAGGTCGACTTGCATCCTATCGAGGCGCGCTGCGGAAAAAAACTATACAACCGCGCGTGCAGGCGGTTCCGCATACCGCGAGGTTAACTTATTCGTTTGGCGGCACGGCATTTGCTGACAACAGAATGGATGCCACGCTGTCGACATTTCCAACAGGTTACTTACGCAATATTCCATCACCGAGGAGTCATGATGCCCAATACGCGTGATCACGCGCCCGACGTACGCGAAGAGCGCCTGCGCACGCGGGTTGGGTCCGACCGGAATAATATTTGTCCTTCGTACCCTGCGCGTCACGCGCAACGCAGCGGACAGACCGGCTCACAGTCGTGCAATTCGCTCGAAGACTTTCTGGAGGCCACGCGCTTCAATCCGGAATTCGATCCGAACGACCCCGCGTCACTTGGCGCCACACTGCGCGAGATGGTCATGCGTGGCTACGACCGAGCGCCTGTACTGCCGCTTCCAGGCCATGGGCAAACATTGAAGCGCTGGCGCGCCCTGGCAGCAGTTGCCGCATGCGACCTCGGTCTCGTCAAACTGTTCGAGGCTCATACTGATGCGCTCGCCATCCTGGCCGAACTGCAGGGCCCCACACCTACAGCGGGCAGTTGCTGGGGCGTGTGGGCGGCCGAGCCGCCCGGCGCACCGGTGCAAGCCAGCCGCGTCGGAATAGGCAGCGGCGGCAGCGGCCAGCTTGAGATCAGCGGTACTAAGGCGTGGTGTTCCGGTGCGCTATCCGTGAGTCACGCGTTACTCACCGCATGGCTCGACGATCAGCCGGTGCTGGTCGCGATAGCGATGAACCAGCCGGGCATTTCTATTGACACGTCCAAGTGGCAGGCGGTCGGCATGCAGGCGACTGCGAGCGCTGACGTCACATTCGACCGCACACCTGCGACGCTAGTAGGAGCGTCCCATGCGTATGTGCGGCGCACGGGCTTCTGGCACGGCGGCGCTGGCGTTGCCGCGTGCTGGTACGGCGCGGCCGCCCAAATCGGCCGAGTACTGCGCGAAGCGTGTTCGCAGCGTGCCGATGCTCATCGACTCGCTCATCTCGGCGCCGTCGATGTCTCGTTGCAGTCGGCGGCGGCGGTGTTGCGCGAAACCGCCGCCTACATTGACACGAACCCGCAGGCGAACGCGCAGCGTGAAGCGTTGCGCGCACGGCTCGCCGTCGAAGAGGCGGCGGGCGCCGTGATGGCTCACGCGACGCGCGCACTGGGCGCGGGGCCGCTGTGCCGCGATGCGCGCTTTGCTCGGGCATTGGCGGATCTGCCGGTCTTTGTTCGCCAGAGCCACGCCGAGCGCGATCTGGCTGCGCTCGGCGAGTTGCTCGTCGCGCCCGCGTCAGCCGACGCACCCGCTCCGGCAAGAGCGCCGTGGCAGCTCTGACCGCTAACCGGAGGGCCGCTGGCATGAACTCGATGGCGACGTATTTCGATGAACTGTACAAGCAGAGCGACGATCCGTGGAAGCTGCGCGGAAGCTGGTATGAGCGCCGCAAGCGCGCGCTGTCACTGGCTATGTTGCCGCGTGAGCGGTACCGAAATGCGTTCGAGCCGGGTTGCGCGAACGGGGAACTGACCGTCGAACTGGCAAGCCGCTGCGATCAGCTGCTCGCTGTGGATCTGCACGAGCGCGCAGTCCTGCTCACACGTGAGCGCCTGGCTCCCGCTGCGCACGCTCGCCTGGCTAATCGCCCGGCGAACGGCGCTGTAACCGTCGCGACTTGGACAGCCCAGGTGCGCGTCGAACAGCGCTGCGTCCCGGCTGACTGGCCGACCGAGGTAGAGCCGTTCGATCTGATCCTGATCAGCGAATTTGCTTACTATCTCGATGCGCCCGATCTTGAAGCCCTCGCCGTGCGAATCGCCGCGTCGCTGACGACCGACGGCACGTTGCTCGCCTGTCACTGGCGACGCCCGTTTAGCGAAGCGCGGCATTCCGCCGAGGCAGCGCACAAGATACTTGATGCTCGCTGCGGCCTTGGGCGTGTAGCGCATCACGAAGAAGCCGACCTGTTGATCGACGTCTGGTCGCGAGATCCGCTTTCGGTCGCGCAACACGAGGGGCTCGAATGATCGGCGTCGTCGTTCCGGCACATAACGAAGAGGCGTTACTGCCACGTTCCCTAGGGGCAATCCTCGAAGCGTCGCGCCACGAAGCACTGGGCGGAGAGCCGGTGCGCATCGTGGTCGTGCTCGACGCATGCACGGACGGTTCTGCCGCGATCGCAAGGGCTCACGGTATCGATACGCTGACCGTGAAAGCCCGCAACGTTGGCCTAGCGCGCGCAGCGGGCGCGAATCTGCTGCTGGCGGCAGGCGCCCGCTGGCTCGCATTCACCGATGCCGACAGCCACGTATCGGCGGGGTGGCTGGTCGCACAACTGGCGCAGAAGGCCGACGCGGTCTGCGGCTCGATCATGGTCGATGACTGGAGCGAGCATCCGCACAGCGTGCGCGAGTACTTCCGCAAAACCTACGTCGATGCTGATGGTCATCGCCATGTGCATGGCGCGAACCTCGGTGTGTCCGCCGATGCGTACCGACGCGCCGGCGGGTTCCCCCCGCTTCAATGCAGAGAGGACGTCGCACTGGTTGACAGGCTGATCGCGAGCGGTGCGCGCATCGCCTGGAGCGCCGCGCCGCGGGTGACCACAAGCGCGCGTACGTCTGCGCGTGCAAGCGGCGGCTTCGCCGACACCCTGGTGGCTTGGGCCACCGGATAAAGCCGGGAAGAAACGCTTGTTCGGGCCTCTCTTGCTGTCAGACGCTGAAGCGGGTCTTGTCGGGCTGACGGTTACATCAAGTGGTCGAGCGCTTTGACACGCTTGAAGTCCGGCACATTGAAAGCAAACCCGCTGTACGGCGATGCGAACGACTGAACCGCCCCCGGGAATCGTGGAGGCTGGTTGGTTTAAGTTAATGAGTTAATGCCGCGCACGGCGATGGTGTTGCTGAATTGCCGGTGGTCACTTGCAGGTTGCGATTGTCGGCGATCTCTTCCTCTACGTCGAATGTTGCCTCATGGCCGACTACCGTCTCATGCGACCGGCTCGGGAAGATGGCGGATTCAACGCCAGGAGCGGAACGTCCGGATTCAACCGGATAGCGGATCCCGCCTTGGAGATAGACGGTGTTCCCAAAGCGACACTATCAGAAAGAGTCTGTGTTGATGCGAGCGAGCTAGCATGCGGCGCGCGAGGTGCACGTCTCACGAGCGATATCGGTCAATGATCTCGAACAGTCGCTGACAGGACGTGGCGAGGTGCTGCTCAGGCGCCGTGGCAACCCCGAGCAAAAGGCCGGGTAAGGTCCAGGACGGAGTCGCGAACCACACGGACAGCGGCGATGGCGCCATGCCAACGGCCATCGCTTCGCGAACGATCCGCACGTCGGGCGCGCCGTCTGGGAGTCGGAGAAGTACTGCCAGGCCGGCATTGACCCACTCCGCGTCACGCATTCGCAACTGCTCGCATAGCGCGTCACGCTGGGCGGAATACAGACGCTTGAGCCGGCGCACGCGCCGGATATAGTGGCCGTCACGCATGAATTGAGCTGTGGCGAGTTGAATGACTGGCGATGGTGCCGGGGCGAGCGTTGCGGCTACCTCGGCGAATGCGTTGGCGAGTTCGGTTGGCACCACGACGAATCCAAGGCGCAGACCCGGGCTAATCGTCTTGCTGAAGGAACCGATGTGGATGACCCGCTTGCCCTCGCCGAGGGATGCCATGGCAGGTGCCGGCCTGCCTTGCAGTTGTAGGTCGCCGAGGTAGTCATCTTCAATGATCCAGGCATCGCTCGAGGCCGCCCACTCAAGCAGTTGAAGACGTCGCCTCAGCGACAGGGTCGAGCCCAAGGGGGCCTGTTGACCGGGCGTCAAGACGGCTAACGCAGCGTCCCCGGCTTTCTCGATGCCATAGTCCACGTTAAGGCCGTCCGCATCCACCGGTATCGGCACGATATTCAGGCGAGCGAGCTCCAACCCTTTTCGGGTGACCATGAAACCGGGTTCTTCCATCCAGACTTTCTTACCATCCAAACCTAACACGCGCAGTGTCAGGCCTAAGCCGGAGCTGTATCCCGAGGTGATAAACACCTGCTCAGGGTGGCAGTGGAAGTTTCTAGCGATGGAGAGATTGCCCGCGATCTCCCTGCGCAGTTCGAACTCGCCTCTGGGATCGGGATACAGCAGGGATGACAAGCATCCGGTCTTCAGCAGATTGGAAGAACGCGCGCGTGCAAAAAGCTGTTCCGGCAGACCTTCAAACGCCGGAATGCCGAGCTGGAAGATCGCCGGCCCGGCGTTCATCTCCTCATAAGCCCTCATAAAGGCGCCGAGCTGCGGCGCTTGCGCTTGAGTCGCCACCACGCGCGGCCGTGGGGCGACGCGGGTGCCGCCTGCCCCGAATGTTTCGATCATCTGGGCGTCGCATAACCGTTCATATGCCGCTTGAACCGTACCGCGCGCCACGCCGAGCTGCGCCGCCAGGTCCTGCCACGAGGGCAGTCGCGTGCCGGGTGCGAGCAGCCCGGCCTCTATGGTCCTGCTAATGCTCGCACGAATCTGTTCTGCCAGGGACAGCTTCGCTGTCCGGTCGAGCTGAATCTGCAGGTCTGGATGCATGTTCTTGGTACACACGAAAATGGGCAATCTTGGTTCTTCTATTCGTACCATAGATGGTACAGAATATTCCCACCATAGCAGGTAGAAACGTGAGCTCAATAGGGAGATACCAGGCCATGATCGAACGACCAATTCGAACTGGTAACAATTCGTAGTTCGAACTATCCATTCACCCATAGGATTAACCATGACCAATGCAGTCATCGAATGTATCCTGAGCCGCAGCGCCGCCAAGTACTACGACACTACTGCGACGTTGAGCGACGACCAGATCCGCGAACTCGTGCGAATCGGCACGTCCGCGCCGACATCCTTCCACCTGCAAAACTGGCGTTTTCTCGCTGTACGCACGCCCGAAGCGAAGGCGCGACTGAGCCCGATTGCGTGGAACCAGCCCGCGATCAAAGATGCGGCGGTTACCTTCATCGTCTGCGGCCAGCTGGTCGATACCAGCGTCATACCGGAGCGCCTCGCTCCGCTGGTGGAAGCGGGTGTCATGCCTGCCGCGATGGTGCCGGAATGGGAAAACCCCGCACGCGACCTGTACATGGCGCACCCTCAGCGCCGGCGCGACGAGGCAGTACGCACGGCCACGTTCGGCGCTTCGGCGATGATCTATGCGGCCCGCTCACTGGACCTGGGTTCGACGCCGATGATCGGTTTCGATGCCGAAGCCGTGCACCGCGAGTTCGGACTGGCCGAGGACGAAGTGCCGGTCATGTTGTTGTCGATAGGCGCGGAGCGTCCGGGAAACTGGGCGCAGAAGCCGCGCCGTCCCGTGGCCGATGTGCTGGCGCTCGTCTAATGATTGGTAGAACCGGTGATATACGGGACGCACGCGGCGGCACGGACCGCCGCTTTACGCCCGAACAGGTGCCCGATTCCGCTATTGCCTTTCCGAAGCTGCCGGAGACACTCGCATGAATATCCTGCACATCGATTGCAGTCCGCGACGGGAGTCGCACAGTCGACAGCTATCGTCGGCACTCGTCGAAAAGCTTCTCACGATCCTCCCCGACGCGCGTATTAGCCGCCGCGATCTGGGACGTGAACCGATACCTCACGCCGGCGCCGACTATGCCACCGCGCTCGCGACGCCCGCGTCGCTGGCCGCGGCAGGGCGTTCCGCCACCGCGGTATTTCTCGCCGAGCAACTCATTCAGGAAGTGGAGCGTGCCGATGTCGTTGTCATCGGCACGCCGATGAACAACTTCACGGTCCCGTCCGTTCTCAAGGCGTGGATCGATCAGATCCTTCGTGTCGGCCGCACGATGAAGTCGACACCAGCCGGTAAGGTCGGAATGCTTCAGGACCGTCCCGTATTCGTCGCGATCGCTTCGGGTGGCGTGTTTGCTGGTGAGCGAGCCAATCAGCCGGATTTCCTCACGCCCTATCTCACCGCCGTACTCGGCTGCATAGGTCTCAATACAGTCCATTACCTGCCTTTGCAAGGCACAGCGTTTATCGATGAGGCTCGCGCAGACGAACTTCGCCGCTCGCTCGTCGCAACGACCGAGCCCGCGATGGTCAGCCTGGTGCGGAGCCTCGCTTGAGTATTCGTCAAGCCGGTAACTTATAAGGAACGTTCGTCCTTGCGCGTCTCAATCGTGGAAAAGCTGTCGTCGACGACGATCAGCGTATGCTGGAGCGACCCTTGTTCGGGTCATTGCGCGGCTCAGGTCTGGAGTATCTGTGTAGCGTGTGCGGATGCCGTTTGTGTGCTGTCCGGTAAGCAGATACGTCGCGGCGATTCGATATTTCGTCCGCGTGTATACCGATCGCAAGTGCCCCTCAATCGCCATCGCATGATCCTGGCTTCCGCAGTAGCTGGATTTCCCGAGAAACCATCCTTTTAGAAAGTACCAAAGTATGAGCACGTCACGAAAGGTTGTTGTCGTTACCGGCGCCTCGCGCGGGATAGGTGCCGCGATCGTTCGGGCATTTCGAGAACTCGACTGTGCCGTCGTCGCTACCTCGCGTTCGATCGAGCCGTCGGACGACACGAACCTGCTTACAGTAGCCGGCGACATCGGCGACCCGGCAACCGCGCGACGCGTCATCTCCGAGGGCGTCGCGCGATTTGGCCGGATCGATACGCTGGTGAACAACGCCGGCGTCTACATCGGCAAGCCTTTTACCGAGCACACCGCGGAAGACTATGCCGCCGTGATGAACGTGAACATGGCGGGTTTCTATTACATCACGCAGCTCGCGATCGGCGAGATTGAAAAGCACTCGAGTGGTCATGTCGTGAGTATCACCGCCAGCATCGATCAGGTCGCAATCGGCGGGGTCTACTCGGTCCTGGCCGCGCTGACGAAGGGCGGCATCAACGCTGCCACGAAGTCGCTGGCGATCGAATACGCGACGAAGGGAATCCGTGTGAATGCCGTCGCTCCCGGAAACATAGCGACGCCGATGCACGCGCCTGAAATTCATGAAGCACTGGGAGCTTTCAACCCGATCGGACGCCTGGGTGAAACACGCGATATCGCCGACGCCGTCGTCTTTCTCGATTCGGCGCCGTTCATTACTGGAGAAATCCTGCACGTCGATGGCGGGCAAAGCGCTGGCCACTGAAACGCTCTTTTCCATGCCGAGGCCTAACGGAGTCGTATGTCCCAAGTCGATTGGCTGAGCCACCTGCTGCAAATGATCACCATCACCGGTCGGCTGGAAGTCCGTTGCGCGTATGGTGCGCCATGGCGCGTGGCCTGGGCTCAGTCCAGTGCGCATGAGGTTCCCTATCACGTCGTGCTCAAGGGCCGGGCCATTATCGAGGACCCCGAGACAGACACGGCGCGGGAACTGGTAGCCGGCGACATCGTGCTGCTGCCTCACGGGTCGGCGCACGTGCTGCACGACGGCAGCGGACATGCGCCCGGGCCTACGTGCGAACGCCGTGATTCCGCCGGATTGATGTTCAGCGAGAATGGCGGCCAGGGCGAGCGTCTGGACATGCTGTGCGGGCGATTTCTCATCGGGCCGCCTCATGATCGGCTGATTCGCAATTACCTGCCCACAAATGTAGTTGTCCGGACCATGGAAGGTCGGGGCGAAAAGGATGTGGGGACTGCTCCAAACCACTTGGCCAGTTTCGTGGGCATGATGCGCGAGGAGTCCATGGGCGACAAAGTCGGTGGATACGCGATCGTCAACGCCCTTTCCTCGGCGCTCTTCACGCTGGTATTGCGCGAGGCGAGCGAATCCGAAGAAGCCCCGGCAGGCCTGTTGGCACTGGCCGGCAATCCACGACTGGCGCCGGCCATTTCTGGCATGTTCGCCGATCCGGCGCGGCCCTGGAACCTGCCTGAGCTAGCCGACTTATGCAGCATGTCACGCGCTACCTTCATGCGGCACTTTCAGGACACGCTCGGGTGCTCGGCCATCGACCTGTTGACCGATATACGGATGAGCCTGGCTGCCAACGAGTTGAAGAAGCCGATGATGACCACCGAGGCCGTGGCCGAGTCGGTCGGGTATCAATCGGTGTCGTCATTCCGGCGTGTGTTCACCGAGAGGATGGGCATGACGCCGGGGCAATGGCGGCGTCTCGCCCGCAGCGGCCAGTAACGGCCGCGAATCATCGCTTCGCTTTGGAGCGCGGCCCGAATGAGCCGCTAAAGGGGCGGCGCCACCGCTCATTCCCGCGAGCGCCCCTCGACGCGTTTGGCATACCCGCAGCACGTAAATCTTCGATTTCGACGACAAGAGAACAGACGAGGCGAGATGCACCGTGCCGTGGTGAGAACCGAGAGACGGATCATCCGCGCCGACTTGATCCTTTTGGACACTTTATTGAGCGAATCCAGTCTCGAAAGCGGCATCGACGAGGCCTAAAGTGGAGGCTCCTAACCGCCTGACGCCTCATCGACGCAACGCACGCTGATACGGGAGATACCGACTTATGAGCGCACAAGCCTTCGAATTTGACGGACCGCACGGCTACCGGCTCGCCGGCAGACTGGAATTGCCGGACGGCCAGCCGCGTGGCTGGGCCATACTCGCCCACTGTTTTACGTGCGGCAAGGACAGCCTCGCCGCCAGTCGCGTGGCACGTGCGCTGGCCGGTCACGGCATTGGCGTGTTGCGCTTCGACTTCGCCGGATTGGGCAATAGCGGAGGAAGCTTTGCAGACACGACTTTCGCCGCGGACGTGGGCGACCTGATTGCGGCCGGCAACGCGATGACCCGAGACGGTAAGCCGCCATCGATTCTGGTCGGCCATAGCCTCGGTGGCGCAGCCGTCCTGATGGCTGCGGGCCAGATGTCGGGCATTCGTGCGGTCGCCACGCTGGGCGCCCCATTCGATACCCGCCATGTGTTGCATCAGTTCGCCGCGCTAAGCCTTGAAACCATCGAGACGCACGGGGAAGCGGAAGTATTGCTGGCTGGCAGGCCGTTCGTGGTGCGCAAGAGTTTTGTCGACGACCTGGCGTGTCACAACCTCGAGTCGCGAATCGCCGGGTTGCGCGTTCCATTGCTGGTGTTGCATTCGCCACTGGATGCGACGGTGGGCATCGAGAATGCCGCGCGAATTTTCGCGGTTGCGAAGCATCCGAAGAGCTTCATTTCCATGGACAACGCCGACCACCTGTTGACGCGCCGAGCCGACGCCGACTATGCCGCTGCAATGATCTCGACCTGGGCCAGCCGGTATCTGATTTCCTAATTTGAATGACACGTGCTTTGCGCTCCGCATGGAGCGGAAGCACTCGTACGCCTGAACTTACCCGTCTACATACAGGAATCCTTATGAAAAGCGAAATTGTCGTGACTAACCCCGTCATCGAATGCATTCTGAGCCGCAGCGCGGCCAAGTACTACGACCCAGCCACGCCCTTGAGCGACGAACAGATCCGCGAGCTGGTCCGGATCGGCACGAGTGCGCCGACATCGTTCCACTTGCAGAACTGGCGCTTTATCGCCGTACGCACGCCGGAAGCCAAGGCGCGGCTCAGTCCGATTGCCTGGAACCAGCCCGCGATCAAAGATGCGGCGGTCACATTCATCGTCTGTGGCCAACTGGTCGAAACCAGTGTGATACCGGAGCGTCTGGCACCGCTCGTAGAAGCGGGCGTTATGCCTGCAAGCATGGTGCCGGAGTGGGAAGTCCCGGCGCGCAACCTGTATATGGCGTATCCGCAGCGCCGTCGGGACGAGGCCGTACGCACCGCCACTTTCGGCGCGGCGGCCATGATATATGCGGCCCGCTCGATGGGCCTGGGCTCAACGCCGATGATCGGCTTCGATGACGAAGCCGTGCACCGCGAGTTCGGACTGGCCGGGGACGAAGTACCTGTCCTGCTGTTGTCCGTAGGAGCGGAGCGAGCCGGAAACTGGGCGCAGAAGCCGCGCCGTCCCGTGGCCGAGGTGCTGGATCTGGTATAGGCGCGTCGACGCGACAGCGGCCACACCGAAAGGACCAGGCCGCCTCAAGTCAAAGACAGGCACAAGGTTTCTGCTCGTTAAAGGGCAAACCGGCTTCGACCATAGCCTGGGTGCGAAGCAAACCAACGAATGGTCTGCCAATGACCGTTCTCAATCTGTAAAACCCGTAACTTAAGGATGATTATTATGGCAAGGACTACTACTTTAACGCCGGAACAGGTTCCGGCCGATTCGAAGCCGACGCTCGATGCGTTCACCAAAAATATCGGCTTCACGCCGAATATGATGGCGAGCTTCGCGCAAAGCCCGATCGCGTTCAACGCATGGGCCACGCTGCTCGGTTCGCTGAGCAAAGCACTCGACGTGAAGACGCGTGACAGCATCGGTCTCGCTGTCTCCGAAGTGAACGGCTGCAACTACTGCCTGACGGTGCACAGCTTTACCGCCGAGCATATGGCGAAGCTGCCAGCCGATGAAATCATTCTCGCTCGCAAAGGACATGCTGCCGACCCGAAGCGCGACGCCGCCGTCCAGTTCGCTCGCAAGGTCATCGAGGCCCGCGGGCAAGTCAGCGACGCCGATCTGAAAGCCGTCCGCGATGCCGGCTACACGGATGCAAACGTGATGGAGATTGTCGCGCTGGTGGCTATGTACTCGCTGACGAATTTTTTCAATAACGTGTTCGATCCCGAGAAGGACTTTCCCCCGGTTACACCGGCCGGCTCGATCTGAACTTTATTCCCTCGTCTGTGAGGGAATTGGGAAACGAGGCGGAAGAGCCGGTCATGCCCCGGCTCGGCCCCGCTGTCTTACCCAAGGAGCAAAAGCATGACACTCGATCACCCGATTTTCACGCGCTGGCCGGCGCGGCACCCTGATCGGCTCCAGCTCTTTTCGTTACCGACGCCCAACGGCGTGAAGGTCGGCATCATGCTGGAGGAAACGGGTCTTGCGTATGAGGCGCACCGCATCGACATCCTGGCAAACGAGCACCATGATCCAGCTTTTATCGCCCTCAATCCGAATGGCAAGATTCCGGCGATCCTCGATCCGGACGGTCCCGGCGGACGGCCGCTCGCGTTGTTCGAATCGGGAGCAATCTTGATCTATCTCGCCGAGAAGACGGGGCAACTCCTCTCCACCGATCTCGTCACTCGCTACGAAACGATCCAGTGGCTGATGTGGCAGATGGGCGGTGTCGGACCGATGTTCGGCCAAGTTGGCTTCTTCAACAAATTCGCCGGCAAAGCCTATGAAGACAAGCGTCCGCGCGACCGCTACGTCGCCGAATCGGCGCGGCTGCTGGGTGTCCTCGATCAACGGCTCGCGGGCCGCGAGTGGGTAATGGGCGCTGACTACAGCATCGCCGATATCTCACTGCTCGGCTGGGTGCGCAACCTGATCGGTTTTTATGAAGCGCGTGAGCTTGTCGGATTCGACCGCTTCTCGCATGTCCAGCGCTGGTTCGAGCGTGGGCTCGCGCGTCCGGCGGTGCAGCGCGGGTTGGCAGTGACTGCGGCCTGAAGCAAAGCCGTCGGGAAGTCCTGCAAAGCGATGCATAAAGCCGCTCAAACTCTTTTCAAGCGAGGATATACGTGATCGAAATCAACGCCGACATCGAGGCGATCATCAAGCGGGCGATATTGTCCTTCGTCGCGACAGTCAACGAGGACGGAACGCCGAATCTTTCGCCGAAGGCGTCCTTGACGGTCAGGAGCGGCGTTCTCTACTTCGCCGATATCGCCTCGCCCGCGACAGTACGAAACCTGAAACGCAATCCCGCCGTCGAGATCAACGTAGTCGACATCTTTGAGAGGCGCGGTTATCGATTCAAAGGCCATGCGTCGATCCTGCCGCCACGCGATGACGAGTACTCGATGATCGCGGACTGGGTCCGCGCGACGAACGGCCTCGAGTACCCCGTCGATCATGTCGTCAGGATCGAAACCATTTCGATCACTCCGCTGCTGTCGCCGGCGCATGTATTCGCCGAGCCTGCTCGAAGTCAGGACGAAATAAGGAAAACTTACTATCAAAAGTACGGTGTCAGGCCCATCGGCGAATAGGCGCGGAGTACGCACGCAACCGGCTCGCGACGCCGGCCCCGAACGATGCGCCCGATCGGAATTCCAGGAGAAATCTATGCTATCGGTTGAGATCAAAGCCATTGAAAAGAACGACTTTGATATTTGGCTTCCTCTGTGGAAAGGCTATCAGCAATTCTACAAAGTGGATATTCCCGAGTCGGTGACGCTCGAGACATGGGCGCGCTTCCTCGACCCTAATGAGCCGATGCATGCGGCGCTTGCCATGATGGGCGGCCACGGCTTCGGGTTGGTGCATTCGATCTACCATCGATCCACCTGGACAACAGACGACTATTGCTATCTTCAGGACCTGTTTGTGGCGGCCGATGTGCGTGGCGGCGGCATCGGCCGCGCGCTGATCGAGCATGTCTATGCGGAGGCGAAACGTCGCGGAGCGGCGCGCGTGCACTGGCTGACACACCAAACCAACGCTACCGGCATGCGGCTTTATGACAGCGTCGGCGACCGCTCGGGTTTCGTCCAGTATCGGAAACTATTCACTTGAATATTCTCCTGCCGAAATGTCCTCAGGACTCCTGCGGCATATCGGGCAGCCCCGCGTTCTTTTGATCCTTTTGAGCATTTTATTGAGCAAGTGCAGTCTCGAAACCGGTATCGGGCAAGCCTAAAGTGGAGGCTCCTAATGACCGACCAACAATCTGAACTGGAAACCCAAAATGACTATTCGCACAGATCAGTTCCGTCTTCAAATCGCCGAAAAAAGCGCAGGATCGCTCTCGAGTCTGGCTCTGCTCAGATGGGCGCTTGTCATCGTCTTTCTTTGGTTCGGTGCAATGAAATTCACCGCCTACGAAGCCAACGGCATCGCTCCGTTCATCATCAACAGCCCGATCATGAACTGGTTGCACTCTCTATTCGGAGTTCAGGGGGCAAGCGACGTTATAGGCGTACTCGAACTGTCAACTGCAGCAGCTCTGGTTATCGGAGCCTTCCTGCCCATTTTCTCGGCGTTGGGTGCGGCGATGTCGGCTGCGACCTATTTCATCACGCTGACCTTCTTCCTGAGCACGCCAGGGGTAGCAGAAGCGACGGCGGGTGGGTTTCCAGCGATCTCAGCCTTGCCTGGCCAATTCCTTCTTAAAGACGTCGTTCTACTGGCTGCATCGCTTTCTCTCCTTGTGGCGTCCATTCAGGCCTCGTGGGCTAAGGCTCAGAAATCGTGACCTGGATGAACTTTCGATACTCCCAATGCAGGCACCACGAGAAGCATTCCACCCATGAAGATGAAGAGGAAAGCAACGTGAAACAGTCCACCGAGATCGGTGACAGAATCGCCGACAAATCGTCACAGCCCGACGAGCGCACTATCCGCGACTGGATGGGGCCGGAGGCGTTTGAGCATTGGGTCGAACTGCGGAGCTGGATCGAGGCCTCCTATCCTGGTGTATTTGCGCCAGACTGGCTATATGGTGGCAAGAAACGCGGTTGGTCACTGCGCTACAGGAAGACCAAGGCCCTGTGCACGCTGTTGCCGGCATACCGGCTGTTGTCGGTTCTGGTGGTCTTGGGGCGAGCCGAACGAGAGAGGTTTGAGGTGCGGCGTTATTTCTGGAGCCCGCGGTTGGTCAAGCTCTACGATGAGGCCCGGGCCTACCCCGACGGGAAATGGCTGACTGTTCCGATTTCGTCCGCGGATGATCGGCATGAGGTGACGGAGCTTATGCGTATGAAGCGCCCTACGCTTTCACACGATTGAATGTCGCGGAAGTCTTGTAACCCGCGACACGCGCCTCGGACCCAATCACACGAACGGTACCGTGAACAGGCGTATCGGTTTGGCTGCGGGGCGAACTGCGTTAGCCACGCGCCAGTTTGACATCTGCACGGCGGTGAGCAAACGTCCGCTATGACTCTGGCAGCCTCCGTTGACGCTGTCCTCGCGAATGACTGAAACGGGCCGAACGCGGAAATCCGAGGTCGACTCGAACACCGCAATTCCTGGTTGAAAGCCGATTTCCGCAGACGACCCTGAGCCGCCAACTAACCCGTCAGCCTATCGATGGCCGCTTACCAGGTCATGTGGTCAATGGAGCGCATTTCAGGTAATCCAGCGCATCACGAGGCTTGGGCTACAGGTTCGACGATGAAATGCCGCTGATCGGATCCCGTGGATAAGCGGCCAGGCATACATTCACAATCTCGGCGCGCAGCCAGCGATGAGCCGGGTCGTGATCAAGGCGCGGATGCCAGATCGCCGACACATTGAAAGCGGATGTCGACACGGGCAGTTCGAACCACTGCAACCCGTTTGCGGCAGCGTGATCCGGCGCGAACGTGTTGCCCACGCAGGAATGCGGGATGACTGCGAGCAGGTCAGAGCGGCGAGCCACCTGCATCGCGCTGGTGAATGACGGCACGACTATGGGCACCCTCCGTTTCTGGCCGCAATCTGCCAAGGCCAAATCGACAGGATTCGATTCTTCTCCGGGACGCGCAGTAAGTACATGACCGACTTCGACCCAGCTTTCGACTGACAACCCGGTGTTGCTCAAAAGCGGGTGGTCGAAGCGGCATGCGCCTACATAGCGATCACGAAAAAGCAGGCGCGTCAGCATTTCCGGTGCGGAAGTCCTGACCGTGCCGATCTCGAGGTCGATTGTCCCGTCCCGCAGCGGCTGCGCATCCCAGTCGGGCTTGGGCACGAAACGGAGTTGCACGCCGGGCGCTGCGCGACTGATCCGGTCCATCAGAGCGGCGCCGACCAGATCGACGAATCCTTCGCCCGCTCGCACGACGAAGCTGTGCTCCAGAGCGGCCACATCGAACCGGTACTCCGGCGGCTTGAGTAACGCCTCGGCTTCACGTGTCAAAGGGGCAAGGCGCTGGCGCAACTGTTCGGCATAGGGCGTGAGGACAAGCGAGCGGCCTGCCTGCAGCAGCAACCGGTCGCCGGTGGCCGTGCGCAGGCGTGCAAGCGTGCGGCTCATTGCGGAGACGCTGAGATTCAGACGCTGCGCCGCTGCTGTGACGCTTCGCTCGCTGAGCAGCGCGTCCAGGGCCGTAAGTAGGTTGAGGTCGACGCGTGACATTTATCCAGAATACCAAATCGCCGGACAGGCATGGCGTTCCGTGCAATCGTGGTTTGCGGCTCGGGCGTCTGGTGCAAATCGGGCGTGGATTCCAGAATGAAGCCATCGCATCGCCCAGCAAAGAGAAAACTCATGTCCCACGCAAAAAACCTTGCTCGAACCCAAACCATTCTGATCATCGGCGCTTCGCGCGGTCTCGGCTACGCCATGGCCGCGGAGTTCCTGACAAAAGGGTGGAACGTTATAGGCACCGTCCGCGGCGGCAGCCACCCTACCTTGCTGCACGCTTTGGCCGACGCCAATCCGCGGAGAGTTGAGATCGAAACGGTGGACATCACCCGCCCCGACGAGATCGATGCTCTGCGAGCTCGCCTGTCGAACCGGATGTACGACATTCTGTTCGTCAACGCTGGCACGACCAACCCTGATCCGACGCAGACCATCGGAGAAGTTTCGACCGTGGATTTCGTCGACCTGATGATCACCAACGCGCTCAGTCCGATGCGGGTTGTTGAGCGCTTGTCCGATCTGGTTCCTGCCGATGGTCTGATCGGAGTCATGTCGTCCGGGCAAGGCAGCATCGCCGACAACGAGTCCGGGCAGCGAGAAGTCTATCGTGGCACCAAGGCGGCGCTGAACCAGTTCATGCGCAGCTTCGCCGCACGCCAGGGCAAAACGCAACGCGCCATGCTGCTGATCGCGCCGGGATGGGTACGCACGGACCTCGGCGGACCTGAGGGCCGACTGTCAATTGAAGAAAGCGTACCTGGGATCGTCGAGGTGCTAGTGGCCAAGCAGGGTCGTCCCGGCCTCGAATTCCTCGACTATCGAGGTAGAACCGTCCGGTGGTGAAGGTCTGCGCGGTGTTTCCTCATTACGTTCGAACGGCGCGCCAGCAGCGCCTGTTCGTTACCGCGTCGAATGTGCAAAGCAGTTCTCAACACTTCGAATGTCTGGACCGCGGTTATCGTCGCTCGTTACTTGAGCGCAACAACTGGAGCTGCGATCCGCGCTTGACCGCCCGATGCGAAGGAACAGAGAAAGTTTTAATCGCCGGATGGCCGGATGCTTGTTTTCTTTGTGTCTGGCGATACCGTCCCGTTTCCGAGGGGCAGCGGTCATACGTGCACAGATCTCGCGAGCCAGTTCTCAAGCTGGTGCATCCGTTAATAAGACCGCGAGAGTCCGCCACGACGGATCAGGCGATCGCACATTCCACTGGCTCACCGTTTCCGGTATGCCTCAGAGAACAGGCAAGTGATCACTTGCGCGCCCAGGACACGGAGCCGTTCGGGCTCGTAAATGCTTTCGTACGAAGAGCCGCCCTTCGAGAAGTAATCACTTCATGAAGTGACTGGCTTCCGGCCACTCAACGCAAGGCGTTCGCGGTCAACAAGAGGAAAACATGCCGCCTCGTCCAATGTAGAAACGACGAAAAGCATTTGGCTGACTCGATCTTGACGAAGAACCGTGAAATGGATTTCGTTCACGCAACAACTCCTACTCGATGCCCATTCGGCCGTTGAGTAGGCCCGTCTGGAACAGTTTCGTGTCGTTATTCGTAGGAGTATTTATCGACCGTTCAGCGATTTGTGACATTAGTACAAGACTTTAGGACGCGCCCGGCTGCATTCATTTCATCCGGGCATAACGTGAATGATGATTGGGACCGAGTCGGTACGCGACGGCGGCGAGCACGAGTTCCGGTTCCGTGAGGCGACTCATCTAGCGTTTGGACCGGTGGCTGGTTAGAGAGGAATCCGTAGCTAAGCAGCTTTGCGCCAAATGGGTGCATCAATCCAAGTGAGCTGGAGGTAGTCGATGAGAGTTCGATACAGCGAAAGTCCGCCGAAGCATTGTGACCTGTTATTTTCGGTCGTCATCGCCAACTACAACTACGGCCGCTTTCTCCGGCAAGCGATTGAAAGCGCCCTGACGCAGGATTGGCCGCATATCGAAATCATCGTCGTCGATGACGGCTCTACCGACGACTCTGCGGATGTGATTCGTTCGTTTGGCGAAGTGGTCACGGCCATCTTCCAGGAGAACGGTGGTCAGCGGGTAGCCAACAACGTGGGCTTCGCCAGGAGTTCGGGCGACGTCGTCATCTTCCTCGATGCGGACGACGTTCTGGTGCCCGGGGCGCTGCGCTCGATCGCCTCTGTGTGGCGAACGGGACTCACCAAAGTACAGGTGTTGATGGAGCGAGTCGACACGCAGGGGCGTCCCATACGGGATGTGATTCCGAAGATTCGAAACGTGATACCGAAGATCCCTCCAAAACTTTCGCCAGAGGCGATCCGTTATTGGGCGTACGAGACGTCGGAGTATCCCACGCCGCCGGGATCGGGAAACGCGTGGGCACGCAGCTTTCTCCGGAAAATCTTTCCACTGGATGCCAATTGCGATTCATTCACGGATTCGACGTGCATCGCCATGGCTCCCTACATGGGCGATGTCGAGACGATTCCTGCTCCTTTGGTGCTCTATCGCATGCACGGCGGCAACGATAGCGTGCTGAGCGCAAGCACGAGCAACTACGGTCGCGAAATCACACGCGCGCTCAAGCGGCACAACGCCGCCTGCAAGGCCTGCACAATGACCGGTCGGCCGCCACCGCCGATCGGCACCCTGTTCTGCGCACCTCATCTGCTTCAATTGCGGGTTGCATCGTTGCGGCTGACACCTGAACAGCATCCGCTGCCTGGCGACAGCCGGTTCCGCGCGCTGCGCGACGCGTTGTTCATTCCATTCCGCCGAAACTTCGAGCGCCCCGGCTTCCGCTGCCTTATTGCCGGTTGGAGCATCGCCACGCTGCTCGCGCCTAAGAACATTGCGAGAACACTCATCCGGCGCCGATTTGTTTGAACGCATATTGGGTTCGTAAGATCGCCTTCAGCTCTTGCCAGGACATCACCATGGAAGAAATGAACGTTGTAATCTGCAACTACAACTATGAACAGTATCTGGCAGAGGCAATCGAGTCGGCGCTCGCGCAGGATTACACGAATACGCACGTCATGGTCATCGACGACGGATCGACAGACGGGTCGCGCGCGATTTTGAAAACCTACGATGCACGCATAGCGACCATTTTCAAGGACAACGGTGGGCAGGTCTCCGCCTACAACCTGGCACTGCAGCTGCTGAAGACGGACTATGTTCTATTTCTGGACTCCGATGATGTCCTCTATCCCGGTGCAGTGACTGAAGTAATGCAGCGCTTCCAAAGAGAAAACGCGGCGAAGGTGCAGTTCAGGCTGGATATAATCGACAGGACGAGCAAATGTACGGGAGTACATGTACCGCACTCTTTAACGGACGGCGACTGTTTGAAGCCTCTCCTCGACGGGTGGCTCTACCCTTCCCCTCCTGCATCTGGCAACGCGTATAGCGTCAGTGCGCTACGAAAGATTTTTCCCGTCCCTGAAACGGTCAAGAGCCGGTATGGCGCAGACTTCTACGCGATTTATGGCGCGGCTCTCGTTGGGCCAGTATCAAGCATCCCAAAGTCGCTCGGCGGGTATCGGGTAGATAGCGGGGCGCGAGGCGCTTCGTTTGCCAATTCCGAGCAGATCGATAAGGCGCCCAAAGCATTCACGTCGCGGTGGGCTACTCTGCGAGAAATAGCATCGCACCGCTTGGGAATGGAGTTGCCACGGGACTTCCACGACTTCGCACTTGAGAGAGCGTATTTTTGCTCGAGTGTCTATCAGGCGCCGTTGACGACCCGGTGGCGCTGGATGTTGCGACATTCGCATGCTTATGTGCACGCAATTGTGGCGAATCCATTCTGGAGCCTGAAGAAAAAGGTCGGAACACTGATGCTGTCCAGTCTCTGTCTGGTTCCATATTCACCTATCGCTGACTACGCGGTTCGTTATATCTGCAATCCGCTAGCTCGCAATCGTGCCGGTTAGAAATGGGGTTCGGACTGTTAGCGCGAAGCACGCGTGCCACCCTCGTAAACACGACGGTGCGAAAGAAAATCCACGAAGGCTCCGGGCGCCGAAGGCTCGGTTTGCGGTCTCATCACAGAATCCGGCCGCTGCATGGCTCTGTGAACACCTCTACGCCTTGAGGATCAATATGAAAGATGAATTACTGACGAAAGAAGTGGCGCTTGGTTTTCAAGAGGCCGAACTACTTTCCGTTGAACATCATCGTCTCAAGTCCGAACTACGCACGACGTTTGCATTGAGGGACGCCGATGTGCGAGCAATATGCTGTGGAGGAATACATGCGCTGAGGGCGTCCGACATCATCCGCCACAACGTGGTGTCGAGGGTATTGCTTTCCTCCTGGCATCAATTCGCAGATGGTGAACTCACGACAAAGGTGAACTGGGCAAATTCACTGAATGGGACCGAAGTCCGGCTCGGCTCGTCCACTTTGACACGATATGAAGAAAATATAGCCTGCGGAGACTGGAATCTATTGGTGATCGAGCCGTCGTATGGCGCAGAGATCGTCGTAGTCTGCGATCGAGTCGCTGTAACCGGCGGTGTTGAAGATGATGATGGTCGATGGCTAATCGCCGACCCACAGAGCGACATGCCCGCGCTTCGGGAGAGCAAACGGCCAAGCGCGGCGCCGTCGAAAGCGAACCTCTTTTTGAAAGCAGGAAGATACCGATGAATGCGACGGACCTCCTTCTCGAACGCGTCATCGGCCGCCGATTCGTGTCCGCTGGCATTCAGCGATTTTTTGCGGGCATGCCTCCGCTGCAAGACGTGGATGCGCAGAGAATATGGACCGGGGACGGCCTCGTCTCTTTTGATGCATTCGATACCTTAATAACAAGGCCTTTACAAAGGCCCTCCGACGTCTTTCTCATGACGGGGTATCGGCTGCAACGCAAATTTGGTTCGGTCGTAAAGCCCGACGAATGGATGACGATTCGGCAATCGGCGGAGTGGAGGGCACGCAAGGCCAGTATCGAGCGCGAAGTGACGCTAGAAAACATTTACGCGGAGATTGCGGCGTCGGCGGACTTGCCACGCAGATTTCTGTCTGCGGCGCAGGCTATCGAAGTCGCGCTCGAAAAGCGCCTGCTGCGTCCCATAACCGGCATGGTGGAGACTTTCAACCGCTTGTCGGCATTGGGAAGAACGGCAATTATCTCGGACATCTACTTTTCTCGATCAGACCTGGAAACCATGCTCAGCAGTTGCGGCGTGCGAGTTGACCCGGCCCAATTGTTCATTTCATGCGAGAACTATCGTACCAAGAGGACTGGATCTCTCTTTTCAGATGCCAAAGGCAGTGAAGTGAAACACCTGCACGTTGGCGACAACGTATTCTCCGATGTGTTTCAGGTCTGCCGCGCAGGCGGTCGTGCCGCGCCGTTCTTCAAGGCTGCGCCCAATCGGTTGGAACGCGAGCTCGACAAGGCGGCAATCAAGCCGCCGCTGCTTGGATCTGCTCTGTCGGGAAGCGCGCGCACGGCGCGTCTGCGCGTCAAGACCATGAGCGACCACGACGAGACGCTTGCAGAGATATCGGCTGGCTTCGTGGGCCCGTTGCTTCTTGCGTTTGTCGTGTGGCTCCTCACGCAAGCCAGGCGCCGGAAAATCGATCAGTTATTCTTTCTGGCACGTGACGGCCAGATCCTCTTGTCCATTGCGAAAAAGATAGTGAGCGCATATCGCCTGCCGATCAAAGTGCACTATCTGCACGTGTCGCGGCAATCGCTTCACTTGCCCGCCCTCCTCGACGTATCAGAAGGCGACTTAAGCCATTTCGGCATTAAGTCGGGCAGTTCGCTGGCCGACATATTCAAAAAGTTCGACCTGGATATCAACCATCCGGCCATCGCCGGTATGCACGAGCGTCTTGGTATTCGCTCTCCTCATGACGCCATGAATCGATCCGAAGTAGATCAAGTGATCCGATACATTCGCACAGACAAAGAAGTGGTCAACCTGATTAACGCGACCGCCTCTTCGGCGCGACAGCTACTGCTCGACTATCTGGAGCAGAAAGCATTCTTCGCCGACGGGAACGTCGGTGTTGTCGATATTGGATGGCGGGGAAACTTGCAGCGTTCGCTGGCGAAGGTCGCGTGTAGCCGGGACGCTAGTTTCACCCGCCGACTTTCGGGTTTCTATTTCGGACTTTATTATCGTCCGGAGAACTGCGGCAGCCTCGACGACTACCTCAGCGAGTCCGTGGCTGAGCCTATAAGACCTTTCGTTCGAGGGCCCCTATTCGAAGCATTGTGCGCGGCGGACCACGGCACGACGACCGGATACAGGCGAGCAGGCGACGGCTCTGTCTTTCCGGAACTCCTCACCCAGGACAATCCGCAGGCACTGGCTTGGGGCCTGAAAATCCAGCACGATGTGATCAACGCTTATATCGATGATGTGCTGGTCGTGCTTACAACAGCTGGAATCGACATACTGGATTGTCTCGACGGATTGGCACAGGGGGCTGCCATCGTAACTAAACTGGTGATTGGCTCGCCCTCTCGGAGCGAGGCGAGCGCGCTAGGCTCGTTTCCGCATGCAAGCGATCAACTGCATAGCGTGTTTGGGGAAGTCGCGCCCCCCCTGTCGCTCAATGCCCGGGAGTGGATCTCGAGGCGTGGAGCAGGTAATGGCGAGCCGCTAATCTCCGAATGGCCTGAGGGAAGCGTGGTCCGCGCAGCTCCCCCGCTTGGGGCTACGATGATGCTGCATAGTCTCAACGTGGCGAGATGGTTGCGCAGACGCCTGAAGACCCATTAGTCCTGCCGGCCAGATTCGCTAAATCAGTTGTTCCATTGCAGCGTCGGCTGCCGACTCCCGCACAGATTACTCGTGCGCTTAAGTCGCTGCGAAGCTACGGTAAGTCATCTTTTGCCTCATTGGCTAATGATGCAGGTAAGTACGCAGAACATTGCGGCTGCCTTCTATTACGCTCAACACCAAATCAGTTTTTCCTGGCCATCATCCACTGGTTCCTGTCTGATCGGCAACCATCGGATCAGGCGAATCCAACACGATGCGATGCACCCGCAGCCAATTCGGCAACCAGCAGGTGGCCTGCCAGTGACGGCTACCGCGCCGTTCGATTGACATTAGTGGCGAAGGTCGGCAAGTCAGCCAGGAGGAGAGCTGTCGATCGGATCGAGCATGCCGCGCTCCTCGGTTGTCATGATTGCCATTGCGTTTACGCAGGCCGTTTCAACACCTACACTGCATTAGCCAACCCGGCGACAAACGCATGCTGTCAAAGCGTGCCGCGACGTTGAATGCGCCGCCCCGGTCCGTGTCGGTGCACTTTGGAACATGACGCACAGCCAGGGTCGGCGTGCCGACGCGCCTCCCGGCCTACGCAGACATTCGGTAGCGAACACATCACCGGAACTTCATACAAATTACAGTAATTCTGCGGTGAGATGGCGCGCCAGCACGCATCATCGGCGGCCATGGGCTTATTCCGCACCTCCGCTAACGTGCGACTCGCCGCTAACGCAATCGGCCGCAGCACCGCTGCCTACGAGAACCTTGTAATCGCTCCGGAGCGCGTCTGCGGCGGTCCGAGCCGATATCACGGTAGTGCCCAGAGGGTTTTGGCGCCGTAAAGAATGAGGTAATTCAACCGCTAACGCACGGTATGAGGCTGCCATGAATTCAACCTGCGAGCTCCTTGCCTCGATACGTCCTGTGGTCGGTCCGGCCATGAGCGCTCGCCCGTCGCCTCGATTAGTCGCACACACGTGCTGTCCGTGTCTCACACAGTGCGTCCGCTCATTGCCGCTTCGAGTAGCGCTGCGTGTGTGCTTCGTCCTGACTGTCACTCTATTGCAGAGCGCTGCCCACGCAGCCGTGCGAGAGGATATTTGCCTGCCTGCCGGGACCTTTCCAATGATCGGCGGAGGCGCCACCGTGCTCTCCCACCCAACGTGTTTCTCTCCGCCGGCAACTCATCTGTATCCGTGGGAAACGAAGCACCGGAGCGCAACAAGAGACGCAAAGGATCAGTTTTCCGGTACCCGGATCGTTCGCTACAACTTTCACGATGCGCTTTACCAATGTACGAAGCGTCGTATGCGATTGCCCTCCGTCGATGAACTGAGGGCGCTAGTCGCCTACGCTACGGCCGCAGACGGCAAACAGGATACCTACTCGATTGTTGCCCTGCAAAACGACGCGAGATATCCGGGCGGGCGATATGGTTGGGGCGGCGCTAGTTATTACTGGACAAATACTGTCGCCGGTACTGGCTATCGCAAGGTGGTCGACCTCAAAGAGGGGCGGGTGCGCATTGACCATAGCTCCCATCGGGCTTATGTATCGTGCGTGCGTTAGGTGGTTGCAGGCGATGTTGAGTGGGCGTGTCTGGCGACGCGCATACCATGGAGCCAAGCATGGCGACTTACATTCCGATACGCAAGGCGGCTGACAGGATTGCAACCTTTCTTGCGCTGGAGTCGGCCGGTGGATTACTGCTGGTGGGAACAACTGTCCTTGCACTGATCTGCAGCAACTCGCCGCTTCACCAGGCCTACGATGATGTGCTGCGGACGCCCGTGGAGATCCGGTTTGGCTCATTGCTCATCGCCAAACCACTCCTGCTCTGGATCAACGATGGGCTGATGGCGATATTTTTCCTGCTCATCGGACTGGAGGTCAAACGGGAGGTGATTGAAGGCGAGTTATCCACGCCCGCGCAAGTCGTGCTGCCAGTGGCTGCCGGGATCGGCGGGATGGCGGTGCCGGCAGTGATCTATCTCCTGATAAACCGCGGGAACAGCTCTGCCACGAACGGCTGGGCGATCCCAACGGCTACCGACATTGCGTTTGCGCTCGGTGTGCTTTCGCTGCTCCGCAGGCGCGTGCCAATGTCGTTGAAGGTCTTTCTCACAGCCGTGGCGATCGCCGACGACCTTGGCGCTATCGTCATCATTGCGCTTTTTTACACCGCTGACGTGTCCCTACCGATGCTTTTCGGTGCCGCGTGTGCGATTGCGCTACTCGTTGCGTTGAACATGCAGAACGTCACTCGCATCGCACCTTACATTCTTGTCGGTGTGGTTTTATGGATCTTCGTTCTTAAGTCGGGCGTGCATGCAACGCTCGCGGGAGTCGCCATTGCTTTCGCGGTCCCATTGAAAACGAACGACCCTGAAGTCCATGCGCCACTGCATCAGTTGGAGCAAGCGCTACATCCCTGGGTGGCCTTTGCGGTGTTGCCTGTCTTCGCATTTGCCAATGCCGGCGTCTCTTTCTCCGGCGTTTCTCTGGCTGCACTCGCAGAGCCACTGCCACTCGGCATAGCGGCCGGTCTTTTTATCGGCAAGCTCGTCGGCGTCTGTGCGGCGTGTGCCGTCCTGGTGGGGCTCGGTAAGGCCAAGCTCCCAGATGGCGCCACCTGGTTGCAGTTGACGGGAGTCGCCGCACTATGCGGTGTTGGTTTCACTATGAGTCTGTTCATTGGCTCGCTCGCCTTTGAGGGGCCGGACTCTTTCACGCCGGTTCGGCTGGGCGTGATCGCTGGGTCAACGCTATCAGGCATTACCGGTTACCTGTTGATCAGATTCGCACGGGGTGAATCAAGTACATCTCATCACGACGTTTAGTCTGGTTCAAGGAGCGGGCGAGCGGAGAAAATGACATGTTGAGACTCGATGCGCTCGAAACTCTAATGGCTGCCGCGCTCGTTCTTCTACTGGGACGGCAGATTCTCGCGCGCAGCGCCGTGCTGCGCCAATACAGCATTCCGGAGCCGGTGGTCGGTGGCCTACTGATTGCATTGGTGGTGTTTATATTGCAAACCGCCGCTAAGATCGAAGTCCGCTTCGACACGGCGCTTCAGGTACCCCTCATGCTTGCGTTCTTCGCGACTATCGGTCTGGGCGCCGATCTGACCCGCCTGAGAGCAGGCGGGCGGGCGCTGATCGTTTTCCTCGGCGTCGTCGTCGGTTTGTTAGTGATGCAAGATACGTTGGGCATCTGTCTCGCGTGGGGGCTGGGCGAAGATCGACTTCTCGGCCTACTGGGGGCCTCGGTGACTCTTTCCGGCGGCCATGGTACGGGTGCGGCGTGGGCAAAGGTCTTTGCGGAACGGCACGGGCTAACCTCAGCGGCTGAAATCGCGGTGGCCTGTGCAACTTCCGGACTTATCCTGGGCGGACTGATTGGCGGGCCGGTCGCGCGCATACTCATCACGCGCTACGCGCTTATCCCGAAGCCTGAGGCGGTCGTCGCGCCCGCAAGCGGTTTCGAGGAGCCGAAAGCCGTGCGGGCCATCACAGCAGAAGCACTCATTGAAACCGTCGCGCTGATTGCCAGTTGCCTCGCGATCGGATCGGCGATCGCGTCCAGCCTGACCGGCACCGCGCTCGAGCTTCCACCGTTTGTTTGTGTCTTGTTCGTGGGCGTCCTTTTACGCAATGGGCTCGCGTGGCGCGGCTATTACGCAGTCTTCGAACTTGCGGTGTCGCTGCTCGGAAACGTCAGTCTCGCGCTCTTTCTTGGCATTGCGCTGATGAGCTTGCGCCTCGGGGACCTGGCTTCGCTTGCATTGCCGCTTGTCGTCATTCTGGCAGTGCAGGCGATAGCGATGGCGGCCTATGCCATCTTCGTCACTTTCCGCGTTATGGGCGCCAACTACGACGCGGCGGTGCTGGCGGCCGGACACTGCGGTTTCGGCCTCGGGGCCACTCCGACTGCCATCGTCAACATGCAAGCCATTACCGAGCGTTTCGGTCCTTCTCATGTGGCATTTCTCATAGTACCGATGGTGGGCGCTTTTTTTATCGATATCGCGAACGCGATTGTCATCAAGCTGTTTCTGCTGCTTCCAATTTATGGGTAACGAGTCCGAGGTCTGCCTGGAAGGAGCATCGTGAAAGGGACTAGTGCGTCGAAATGGCTGTCGAAGTAACGGCTGCACAAGCCCTTCCACTGCCGGTCCGAATGAGGGGCGGCCGCAATCGTTCTGCATTTCTCCGCTACGAGGGCGTTACCATGCAAAGCGCACCGATGTATGTGCTGTTACCCGACGCGGTGGTCGCGCTCTCGATAGTGATCGCCTCGAGGTTGGGAGATATCTGCTCAGAAGCTACGACGCGTCAGCTCACCTACCTTATGGCGCTTTTGTCATCGACCGTGGCCGGCGTGTTGTTTGTGATCCAGTCGTTTGATCCACAGCAGTACCACTTCTTCTCGCGGATGATCCTGGTCGATTCGTTCGCGAGTGTAATGAAGGCCGCAGTGTCGTTCGCTTTCGCAGTCTCGCTGGTTTATTCGCGAAGGTATCTTGACGAGCGCGGCATGTTCCAGGATTACGTGTTTCTACTTGGCATGTTTTCGCTGCTCGGCCAGTTGATCATGATCTCAGGAAACCATTTCCTGACGCTTTACCTTGGCCTCGAACTCATGTCGTTGTCCCTGTACGCACTGATAGCGTTGCGCAGGGATTCGCCGAAATCTAGCGAAGCGGCGATGAAATACTACGTGCTGGGAGCACTGGCTTCCGGCTTTCTGCTGTACGGCCTGTCGATGTTATATGGCGCGACTGGGTCGCTCTATCTGGATGCTGTCCGCGATGCCGTTGCCCATCATGCTGACGACGCGGTACTGCTGTTCGGTCTCGTCCTGGTCGTCGCCGGAATCGCGTTCAAGATGGGCGTCGTGCCATTCCATATGTGGGTGCCGGACGTCTACCATGGCGCGCCCACCGCAATGACGCTACTGACGGCGGGCGGCCCTAAGGTAGCGGCCTTCGCGTGGGGCTTGCGTTTCCTGGTGACGGGCCTGCTGCCGCTTGCCATACACTGGCAGAGCATGCTGGTGACTTTGGCGGCGCTGTCGCTGATTGTCGGCAACATCACCGGAATCGTGCAGCGCAACCTGAAACGGATGCTCGCTTACTCTGCGATATCGAACATGGGATTCGTCATGCTCGGCATGCTGGCAGGTGTGGTCGATGGAAGGGCGAGTTCGGCGGCGGGCGCATATGGCTCAGCGATGTTCTACAGTGTGGCCTATCTGATCGCGACGCTCGGTGCATTCGGCATCGTCATGCAGCTCGCTCGACGCGACTTCGAAGCCGATACACTCGACGACCTGAAAGGACTGAATCAGCGCGATGCCGTGTTCGCATTCGTAATGATGGCCATGATGTTCTCGCTTGCCGGAGTGCCCCCGATGGTCGGATTCTATGCGAAGCTCGCCGTGCTGGAAGCCACGATCAATGCAGGTTTAACCTGGCTGGCCGTGCTTGCCGTAATAACGTCGCTATTTGGCGCGTTCTACTACCTGCGCATCGTCAAGTTGATGTACTTCGACGTCTCACAGGACGCAGCGCCCATCTCGGCTGGCGCTGGCAACCGCGCGCTGCTCGCGCTGAACGGCGTCGCAGTGCTGTTGCTCGGCATCGTTCCAGGGCCGCTCATGACAGTGTGTCTCCGCGCTATCCAGCACACACTGTAGTGTGGACCGGAAGTGGGCGTTTCATAGTCCTCACTGGACCAGCCAGCGAGACGCAGATTGTTTGAGAGTGTTGAGGGGGACGCAGTGAAAAGCCAATGCAGCTCTTTTGTGCAAGCTTGCATTACAGGTTGCTCTGGGCGTTGCGTACGTGGTCTTTTCGTTGCGGCTTGTTCAACTGATCGTTTCTTTCAGGTCACATGCTTGCTAACGCCGGCTTCCCGGCATCTAGTGATTATTAATCAGCCTCCAGGTGTGCGCCCGTCGTGACTGTCCCGGTCACAAAGAAACAGTTCCTTGACGCGCACCTTGCTGGAAACAGGAGCAACAGCCAGACGAACGCCAACATGCATATCGTGCTGACCGGATAGTTTGGTCATTGCATGAGTAACCGTCGAGATACCGGAAAATGGAACCACGTGCGCGCTTCGTGAAAATGGTGTGGCTAGCTTTGCTGTGCGTCGCCGCATTGTCTGTACTTCTACTTGGCCTTCGTGCGTACGACTCGCGCACGGGTCCTCCGCTTGAACTCTGGCATACCTATGTACCGCAGGAGCTGACTGCCGGGCAAATCGACGACTCCGACTGGAATGCGTATCTGAAGCATGAGGACTTGCTTTTTCAACAGGTGCGCCGTGAAGTCACTGATCGTTTGCCGGCGTCCGCGCAGGTCGCATCAAATCGATACTTTGCAAAGAGCCCCGTCTATCCGCCGCGTTTTGACCATGACTGGAACCGCTCGTACGAGATGCTACCGTCCGGGCAGCCGGTGGGCGCTGTCGTGCTGCTGCACGGTTTGACCGATTCTCCGTACAGCCTCCGGCACATTGCACGGATCTACGTCGCACATGGGTTCATTGCGATCGGCATTCGTCTTCCAGGTCACGGAACAGTACCGGCGGGGCTGACCGACACCGACTGGGAGACCTGGATGGCAGCAACGCGGCTGGCCATGCGTGAAGCCGCGCATCGTGTCGGGCCAGGTCATCCGCTGCACGTGATCGGATTTTCGAATGGTGGTGCGCTTGCGATGAAGTACGCGCTGGATAGTCTCGAAGATCGTCGACTGGTCCGTCCGCAACGGATCATTCTGTTCTCACCGATGATTGGCGTGACACGGTACGCCCGTTTTGCCGGTCTTGCGTCACTTCCTGCGCTGCTGCCGCCTTTTGCGAAAGCTGCCTGGCTCGGCATAGTGCCGGAATTCAATCCTTTCAAATACAACTCATTCCCGGTGAATGGCGCGACGCAATCTCACCGGCTAACAACAGCATTGCAGGAGGAACTGGTTCGTCTGGCGAGAGCGGACCGACTGCGAGCGCTTCCGCCAGTACTAACATTCCAGTCCGTTATCGATTCGACCGTGAGCACACGGGCGATTCTTGCGGCAATGTACGCATACCTCCCATCAAACGGGAGTGAGCTAGTGTTATTCGACGTGAACCGGCGGGCGAAACTAAGCCAGATCCTCAATCCTGCGTCGCCGCTGGCACTGTCACGCGTGATGCCGCGTTTACCTGTTGCCTACCGGATCACGGTCATCGCAAATGCTGCGTCCGGCTCCGAGAACATGCAGGAGCGCGTGGTGGAACCGGGCAGCTTGCATTGGCAAACCCGCGCGCTTGATCTCATTTACCCGTCACAAGTGTTCTCCCTGTCGCACGTCGCCATTCCCTTTCCCCCCGATGATCCACTGTACGGGACGCGCCCCGATGAGGCGTCGGCCTCCAGGTATGGCGTCGCACTGGGCACTCTCGTCCCACGCGGAGAGCGGGGAGGACTCATTCTTAGTCTGGATACGCTCTTTCGCATCGCGTCGAATCCGTTCTTTCCGTATGTCTCAGCACGGCTGGACGCGGCTATCAGCGAGCCTGTTCGCCCATCGGGAGCACCCAGCCAGTCCACGGATTCAGGGAAGACAACCGAGTCTGCGGCGGAGCGGGCAATCCAGGTAGGTGCAGATGAGCTCACCGACGATCCGTTGAACGATGGCGAAGTTCCTGCCGCCGCACCGTGACTGACGATGCGGTGACTGACTCATGCTACTGGTATCCGAGGCCTGCACCACCAGGATGGCTGGTATCGACAGAACGCGACGCACCCCACAGCCGCCATTCGCACGGTCGGTCCAGATAACAGATTTGCGGGGCACCCTAAGCGACGCGTGGTTGCAGCAGGAAAGCCGCCCTTGTATTGGCCGACTCACGCGATACTAACTTCTACTCGAAAACAAATCGGCCACAACGGATCGCAACCAGCGATTGCCTGCCTCGTGATGGTACTTCGCGTGCCAATGCTGCCGCACCGCGAATTTATCGACCGGAAACGGACAGGAATGGACCGCGATATCGTTCACTCTTGCCAGTGTTTCCCCGATGTTGCGCGGCAACGTGGCAATAAGATCCGTCGACTTGATGATTGACCCCAGACCGAGCATGCCCGGAAGCTCTAGCACCACATCGCGTTCTATGTTCTCGCGCAACAGCGCCTGCTCCAGCAATTGCGCGCCCGTCCCGGCGGCGATGATCACGTGCCCCTCGCTACAGTACTGCTTCATGCTCAGCCTAGAGCGCACGCGCGGGTGATTCGGATTGGCGAGGCACACCCAATCCTGCATATAAAGCTGTTGCTGATACATCCCGCTGCCGAGCCACGGTACATGCCCGATCGCCAGATCGGCCTCGCCGGATTCCAGCGCGCGCTCCGTATTTCCATCGATTCTCGCGGCTTCCAGCCGAATGCCCGGCGCATGCGCGCGTACATGTGCCAGCATGCGCGGAAGCAGCGTGATGTGACTGGCATCGGTCATGCAAATACGAAAGCGGCGCTTCGCCGTAGTCGCGTCGAATGAAATTTCCCATGCGGAAAATCGGCGAAGCGACTCCAGTATCTCCCTGCACGGTCCGATCAGTGCGTCCGCCTGGGGTGTCGGCGTCATGCCGCCCGGCGTGCGGACGAACAATGGGTCTTGCAGATGTTCGCGCAGACGTCCCAGCCAGATGCTAACCGTGGGCTGACTCTGTCCGAGTTGATCTGCAGCCCGCGTGACGCTGCGCACGTCGTACAGCAGATCGAATAGCTGGAGCAGCTTGAGATCGGGTAGTTCGGATGTGCTCATGGCGGTATTGTCCAACGCAATGCCGTCATTGTATCCATTGCATTGCGCCTAGGGGTCCATCCCCGTATCTTGATTTGGGCACGAAAGCGCGCCGTTGCGTGCGAACGGCCACGTTCGAGCCGCCAGAGATGCAGCCGACGATGCTGCTCCAGTCAATTCAAAATCAGGAGACGTTCATGGACAAAGGAATGCCGCGGCAAGGCGGCGCAATTGACGGGCGCCTGGATGAAAGAGCGCGCAAACAGGCACGGAAAGCGCGAGCAAGCGGCTGGATAGGTTCCGCGCTCGAGTACTACGACTTCTTTATTTACGCGCAAGCTGCGGCGTTGATCTTTCCTCAGATCTTCTTTCCCAAAGGCGATCCAAAAATCGCGATCGTGGCCTCGCTGGCGACGTATGGCGTGGGGTATGTGGCGCGGCCCATCGGCGCGTTCGTTCTTGGTCATTGGGGCGATACCCACGGGCGCAAGACCGTGCTCCTGATTTGCATGTTCCTGATGGGTTTTTCCACGATGGCCGTCGGCTTTTTGCCCACGTATCAATCGGTCGGCATGCTCGCGCCGGCGCTGCTGGTGATTTTGCGCCTGGTTCAAGGCTTTGCCGTCGCAGGCGAAATCTCAGGCGCCAGTTCGATGATCATGGAACAGGCCCCATTCGGCCGACGCGGCTACTTTGCGAGCTTCACGTTGCAAGGTGTGCAAGCCGGTCAGATTCTGGCCGCCGCCGTCTTCCTGCCGCTTGCGTACTACATGCCGGAAGACGCCTTCGTCGCATGGGGCTGGCGCATTCCGTTCCTGCTCAGCGCGGTCGTCCTGATTGCAGGCTTCATCATTCGACGTGAAGTCGACGAAACGGCCGCATTTGCGAAGGAAGACGCGAGCGGTCAGGTCGCGCGTGCGCCAGTCCTCGAAGCGTTCAAGTACAGCTGGCCTGACATGCTTCGCGTCATGTGCATGGCGTTCATGAACGTGATACCGGTCGTCACCACAATCTTCGGCGCTGCGTATGCGGTGCAGCCCGCCTATGGCATCAACTTCCATGCGAGCGTGTATCTGTGGATTCCGGTGGTCGGCAACATCGTGGCGGTGCTCGTCATTCCGTATGTCGGCAATCTCTCGGACCGCATCGGGCGGAGGACGCCGATGATCTTCGGCGCGCTCTGTTCCGGTCTTCTTTCGTTCGCTTATCTGTATGCGATCAGCATTCACAACCTGCCAGTTGCCTTTGTGATGTCGATACTCATGTGGGGCGTGGTCTACCAAGGCTATAACGCGGTCTTCCCCGGCTACTATCCGGAACTGTTCCCCACGCGCTTTCGCGTCTCCGCGATGGCGATCGCACAGAACATCGGGACGACCATTACCGCGCTGCTTCCCGCGCTCTTCGCGGCAGTCGCGCCGCCGGGATCGCACAATGTGCCGCTGATGATCGGCTCGATCACGCTGGGCGCCACGATCGTCTCGGCGCTGTCCGCATGGAGTGCGCGAGAAACGTATCGCGTGCGTCTCGACGACCTTGGGAAGAAGGACGCGGTGCCGATTCCAAAGGAACAATACGGTCAGCTTCGCGAAGAGGCATTGGGCGAAGCAAGACTCGCGAAAGCGCTCGTGCAAACGCGCTGATGCGCATAAACGGGCGCATCAGTCGATGCGCCCGTTCGTGCCTTCTCGTCAACGCAACACCAGGAGCCGCGAATGCGGCATCAACTTCGACCCCGTCACATCAATGCGAGAAAGGGCCGCGTTCCTGCGCCGCGCATGGGCCGACGCATCAAATATCAGGCCGCCGCCGACACCGCCGCCCGCAGTCCAAGCGAATAACTGTCGATGCCGAAGCCGCAGATTTGCCCCTTCACGATTTCGGCGAACACTGAATGATGGCGAAAGGCTTCGCGCGCGTGGATGTTCGACATATGAATCTCGACGATGGGCACCGTCAGTATGGCGAGCGCGTCGCGGATGCCATAGCTATAGTGCGTCCACGCGCCCGCATTGATGAGCACGCCATCGACTTTATCGACGAAGGCTTGATGGATCCGCGAACACATGTCGCCTTCGCTGTTGGTCTGATAGCTCTCGACCGTGACGCCAAGCTCGTTGGCTAGCGCCTGAAGTTGAGCATCGATGTCGGCGAGCGTGGCCGTTCCGTATTGAACGGGATCGCGCTTGCCGAACATGTTGTGGTTGATGCCGTGCAGCATGAGGAAAGATTTCATCGGTTATCCGTATCCAGGTTTAGAGTGGCGTCGTCTCGACGACTGCGCCGGTTTTCGCGGCTTTCACGATCGCCTCGGTGATGCGCAGATTTTGCAGGCCGTCGCGCGCGGTGACGATCGGTTTTGCTTCGCCTCGCACGACTTGCCCGAAGTGTTCCATTTGATACTTGAGCGGATCGCCGCGCGTCATGTCGGCCACACTGACATTGAACGGCTTCCACCAGGATCGATCCTCGGCTTTTGCGTAGGTCTTGAGGCGCATGGTGGGAATCGACAATGATCCGAAGGTGCCGGCAATCACATAGCAGTCTTCATCGGCATACGACGTATAGGCAGTGTTCTCTTGCGAGGTCTGTTCCCAACTGCGCGCGCTGGCGGCGGTATCCGACAAAAGAAACGTGCCGAGTGCGCCGCTCGCAAAACGCAAATTAACAGCGACGGTATCCTCGACTGCAAAGCCGCGCGTCGCGTTCGACGAAAACGCCTGCACCGCCACGATGTCGCCGCACAGCATCCGCAGGTTATGGATCTCGTGAATCATGTTGAGCAGGATCGGGCCTGCGCCCGGTTCCTTCCGCCATGGCGCGTCCGCGAAGTACTGATCGGGCTTGAAGAACATTGCGCTACCCATCACCGCGACTAGCGACCCGAGCCTTCCTTCGTCGATGATCTCCTTCGCGCGCGCCATGATCGGACTGTGTGCGCGATGATGACCGATCAACACGCTCACGCCGTAGCGGTCGACATCGGCAACGAGTGCTTCCGCCTGCTCGACCGTGGGGGCGATGGGCTTCTCCAGCAGCATCGGCACGCCGGCCTGCATGCTCGAGCGCGCGTGGTCTACGTGAAGGGTGTTCGGCGTTGCAAGGACCACGCCGTCTGGACGATCCCTCTCGAAGAGTTCGTCGAGCGAGCGGTAATGGGGCACGCCTGCTTTCGCGGCAATGGCGTCCGCCGCGTCGGACGGATCGACCACCGCCGAGAGGACGCAAGTCTCGCTTTCGCGGGCGACACGAATATGTTCCAGACCGATATAGCCGGCACCCGCCACGGCGATACGCGTTTTCGTCATACCACTCTCCATGGCTTTCGGGGCCAGCGTGAATCGGCCACATCGAAATCAGATCGAACACGATACTGAATACAACGATCGGTCAGGTCGCGCCATTGGTATGTGCCTGAATCAACATCGCGGCGAACGGCGCGCTGCTGCCAGTGACGACGGCGAGGTTGTAAGCCACGGCCGAACCGCGGCGTTGCCTCGTCACATCAATCGAGCGGAACGGTGAGACGGTCGATGATCGCGTGCGTGCGCGGACGAACGCCCCGCCACCATGCGAATGCTTCGGCGGCCTGTTCCACCAGCATGCCGACGCCATCGGCGATGCCTTGCACACCAGCATTGCGCGCGAGCCGCAGGAACGGCGTGAGGCCCTTTCCGTACGCGAGTTCATAGGCTGTGCCGCTCGCGCTGAAGACGCCCGGCGGAACGGGCGGCAGTTGCCCGGTCAGGCTCGCGGACGTCGCGTTGACAACGAGGTCGAACTGTTCCATCGATTCAAGCTCCGCATAGCCGCACGCGGTCAGCGTTGCGTCCGCCGCCACCTGACCGACTAGCGCCCTTGCTTTCTCCACATTCCGGTTGGCGATGACGAGTCGCGCAGGCCGCGCCGCAATGAAGGGGAGCAACGCGCCGCGCACCGCACCGCCCGCGCCCAGGACGAGCACGCGCTTGCCCGCCATCGGCTGATGCAGGTTGATTTCGATGTCACGCACAAGGCCCACGCCGTCGAAGTTCTCGGCCACGATGCGGCCGTTCTCGAACTTCATCGCGTTGACCGCCCCCGCGAGCGCGGCCCTTTCGCTGCGCTCGTCGGCCATGGCGAACGCTTGCAGCTTGAAGGGCGCGGTGACGTTCATGCCCTTGCCGCCCGCCGCAATGAAGGTTCTCACCGTATCTGCGAAGGCATCGGCCGGTTCCAGCGGCCCTTCGATGGCGCCATACGTCATGTCCTGTCCGGTCTCCTCTGCGAAAAGACCATGGATCAGGGGCGATTTCGTATGCCCGATCGGATTGCCGATTACCGCGTATCGATCGCTCATCACGCACCCGGTTTCGAAAACAGCACGCCATCGGTCTGCATCGCGTCGATTTCCGCTGCGCTAAAGCCCAGCGATTGCGCGACTTCCGCGTTGTGCTGACCGAGGTCGGGGCCCACTTCGCGGATGGACGTGTCGCAGTCGGAGAAGCGGAACGGCAGGTTCGGAAGCCGCAGTTTTCCGAAGCGCGGATGCTCCTGCTCGATCACCATGCCGCGCGCGACGATCTGCGGATCGGCGACGACCTCGTCGATGCGCTGAACCTTCGCGCTCGGGACATCGACGCTGTCGAGCAGCGCCAGCACCTCCGCAACGGAGCGCGCCGCCACCCACGGTGTCACGACCGACAGAATGGCTTCACGATTTGCGTTGCGGCCGTTCAGGCTATGAAACCGCGCATCGGCGCCGAAGCCGGCCGGACCGCCGTGCTGCTCGACGACCGTTGCGAATCGCTTCCACGAATCATCCACCTGGGCGGCGATGACGAGATCGCCATCGGACGCGCGGAACACGCCATATAACGTCGATGTCGGCATGTCGTGACCGGTTTGCTCCGGCACCACGCCTTGCATGGTGTAGCACTGGACCGCGTATTCGTGCATGGAGAACAGCGTGTCGTACAACGCCATGTCGATATGCTGACCGCGTCCGCTCTTCGCCCGGCCCAGCAGCGCGGCATTAATCGCAGCAACCGCGTGAATGCCGGTGTACATGTCGCCGAGCGAAATGCGCATGAGCGGCGGCGGCTCACCGGGATTGCCGATCATCTGCATGATGCCGCTCTTCGCCTCGGCGATGAGACCAAAGCCCGCGCGATGCGCGTCTGGTCCAGTGTGTCCATACGCCGAAATCGAGCAGTAGACGAGGCCCGGATTGCGCTCGGACAGCGCGGCATAGCCGAGGCCGAGCTTATCGAGCGCGCCCGGCCGATAGTTCTCGATGAACACATCTGCCGAATCGCACAGACGCTGCATGAATGCCTTGCCGCGCGGATCTTTCATGTCGACGCTGACGCCGCGCTTGCCCATATTGAGCTGCAGGAAATAGGCGCTCTGCTGATCGTCGAGAATCGTGGCGTGCTGACGACCGGCATCGCCGCTGCCGGGACGCTCGACCTTGATGACTTCCGCGCCGAGTGCCGCGAGGCATCGTCCGACATAAGGGCCGGCAAGAAAGTGGCTGTAATCGACGACGCGAATACCTTCGAGGGGACGGGCTTGCATCAGTTCGCTCCCGGACGGCGCGGGATCATCAGACGATGCTCGCCGCGTTGAACGACTTCGCCGTTCTGGTTGATCAACTCGGAGGGCAATACGACGATGCCCCAATCCGGCTTGCTCTTGCTCGCACGCATGGAGCCGACGCGGAACTTCACATGCAGCACGTCGTTGACCTTGATCGGCAACAGAAAGTCCCAGGTCCAGCCGAGCGACATGCCGGGCAGAAACCGATAAGCACTCTGCGTCTTGAGACCATCGGCGATCGACAAGCCAAACAAACCGTGCGCGACGATGCAACCGAAGTGGCTCGCGTTCGCGTATTCCTCATCGACGTGAACCGGAGTGTGATCGCCCGTAAGGTCCGCGTAGGCGAGGATGCGTTCTTTCGTGACGGTGTAAGTGGGGCTTACGCACTCGTCGCCTTCCTGCGCATCGTCCCAGTATTTTTCAGTGATGGTGCTCATGCTCACGCCTCCGCGCGTGGATTGATCGCCAGCGCCTGCGCGACGCACGTCGCCGGTTTAGCTTGAATGAGTTCGACGGCAAGGCCATCGGGCAGACGCAGCCAGTTGCGTCCCTGCGGCATTTCGGAAACGCCGAACGCTTGCGCGGCGGCAAGTGCGGCCTCCAGGTCCTCACACATCACGCCGAGATGCGCGAGCCGGCCTTCGGGGCCCTCATGCTGCGGCGCGCTGACGAACTGCAGACCGCCCAGCGTCCAGTACTGACGCGGCTCCTCGCGCGTGCCGTCGACTTCTCGCATCGTCATGCCGAGCACGTGTTCGAAAAAACGGATATGCCAGTGGATGTCCTTCACCCAGATGGCGACGTGTTCCAGATACGCTTTTGGTGCGCTCATGCTGCGGCTCCTTCGTTCTGGCGGTCCGTCATCGCTCGTTCGATACCCTTGATACAGGCGACGAGCGTCGAATTGACCGGCGTCGGCACGCCGAGCCGTTCGCCCCATCGCACAACCGCGCCGTTGATGAAGTCGATTTCGGTGATCGAGGACTTTTCGAGGCTTTGCAGCATCGATGTCTTGAATGCGGGCGAAAGACCTTCGGCGGCCATGTTCCAGGCGTCTTCGGCATGAGTGATTGAAAGCGTGACGCCGGCGGCTTTCGCGGCGGTCATCGCTTCATTGATCGCTGCGAGCGACGTCGCTTTCAGAACGGGCTCGTCGTAGAGCTGCCCGTAGGTGAGACGCGTGATGCCCGTGATCGCGCCCGTCGCGACATTGATGAGCAGCTTGTCCCACATCGTGCCGAGAATGTTGTCGCTGACCGTGGTGGTCAGGCCGGCGCTGTTGAATGCGTCCGCGATCGCCTGCGCACGGCTCGTGACGCGGCCGTCGAGTTCGCCGATGATCGTGAGCTTGCCCGTTACGCCGGACTGGATATGGCCCGGCGCACGCAACACACCGCCGACATACGTCTTGCCAGCGAGTACGCGCTCACGTCCGACGATTTCGCTCAGCACATCTTCGTGGCCGAGGCCGTTCTGCAACGACAGCACGAGCGTTTCAGGACCGACGAGATCGAGCGCGCCGCGCATGGCCTGATCGGTATGAAAGGACTTGACCAGCACGATCACGAGGTCGACGGGGCCGGCTTCCGCCGGATTCATCGTAGCGCGGACCTTGACGCGGCGCGTGCCGCGTTCGTCGTCGACTTGCAGGCCGTCGCGGGACATGGCCTCGACGTGCTCGGCGAACCGGTCGACGAGCCATGTCTCATGGCCGCCTTCGATCAGCGCGGAGCCGATGGCGCAACCTAGCGCGCCAGCGCCGAGAAATGCGATCTTCATATGCGTCTCCTTGAATGGAAACGAAGATACGGCTCCGCGGCACATATTGGCAATGCAATGGCTTTAATAGCGGCATTGCATTTCGCAATATTGAGGTGGTGGACAGGACAAGTTCTTTCGTTCAACCTCGACAACCACGTATCGCAATCGCGGCTGTTGAGATGCATCGACCGTTTCTTTGATCTACGAGATGTGCGCCAGCACTTCGCACCGTTCTATAGCCCGATGGGTCGTCCATCGATTGACCCGTAGCTGATGGTCCGCATGTTGATCGTGGGTTATTGTTTTGGCGTCAGGCGCGCCCAGGTCGGCTTACGGTTTTTGGCAAACGTGCAGGATCGCCGCCGCTCGCGCTTATGTGCCCGCCTGCTTTGCGTACTTCGCAGCAGACCCTCGAACATTTAGTGTGTCACCTGTGACTGCGTCATTCCGGTCTTGCCGACGCGCCGCTACCCTGATTGAGCGTAGGTTCGCCCGCGGTCGCCGACGGGCTCATTGACGCCAGAATCTCGTCGCGGCAAACCGCAAGGATTTCGTCGGCCAGCGGCGAATCGTCGGGGCAGGCGCGCGACATGACAATGGCACCGACCGCGTGCGCCAGTATGTCGAGGGATCTGGCTCGCGCCTGGCTCGGGTCCACACCGTCCGCCGCACTGCCCTCGGCGCTCAGCACAGCCAGCAGGCTCTCAATGCCGGCCGCGAACGTGGCCCGAACTGCTTCCGGCTGACGCGCGGCATCCCCGCCCAGTGCGGCCATCGTGCAACCGGTTGCGCGGGTGTCGCGGTGCTCGCGGGAAAGGTAGTACCGCACGAACTCAGGCGCGTCCACACCCGCGCTCAGCGCCACGGTCTGCGCGATGCCGCATTCCGCCGATTCCGCCATCAGATCGGCCTTGGAGCGGAACTGCTTGTAGAAGCCGCCGTGGGTAAAGCCGGCGGCGGCCATCAGATC
This sequence comes from Paraburkholderia kirstenboschensis, assembly GCF_904848585.1. Classification (GTDB taxonomy): domain Bacteria; phylum Pseudomonadota; class Gammaproteobacteria; order Burkholderiales; family Burkholderiaceae; genus Paraburkholderia; species Paraburkholderia kirstenboschensis. The sequence continues at coordinate 154,273 of NZ_CAJHCR010000013.1, read as the reverse complement.
GGCAACGCCGACCCCATCGTAGCCGCGTTCCCGAAACAACTTCGACGCCGTCTCGACGACGTGCTCCCGGTTGGCCTGCGCCTGTGCCTTGGTGATCTTCATTTCCCGACCACTGTGAGTGCATCTCTGCGAAGGCTCCATTATACATTGATGTCAATCATCATCAAAACCTTGACAGTTTAGATTATGAACGTCATCATTGCTCGCACTACCAACCCCGGAAACTGACGCAACATGAGCGACAAGACGCTTTTCGAGCCCTACGCCCTCGGCCGCCGGACACTCGCCAACCGCTTTGTCATGGCACCGCTGACCCGCAATCGCGCAGGCGCGGGGCTGGTACCCAGCGAACTGGCCGCGACCTACTATGCTCAGCGCGCCTCCGCCGGCCTCATCATCACGGAGGCCACCCAGGTGGCAACCCCGATCTGGTCGAACGCCTGAAGACCGGCGCACCGCTGGGCCAGCCCGACTTCGCCACGCTCTATGGCGGCGGCGCTGCGGGCTACACCGACTACCCGACCATCGCCGCCTGAGGCGCGCGCTGCTCGCGTCCGTATCTGAACCACTCTTGCAAGGGAAAGAACCCATGACCACGCTTCCGACTGTTCTCATCACCGGTGCCTCATCTGGCATCGGCGCCACCTACGCCGAGCGCTTCGCCGGCCGCGGCCACGACCTCGTGCTGGTTGCACGCGACAAGACGCGCCTCGATACGCTGGCCGCGCGCCTGCGTGAAGAAAGCGGTGTGGCCGTCGAAGTGCTGCAGGCCGACCTGACCCAACCCGGGGATCTGGCCGCCGTCGAGACCCGTCTGCGCGACGACGCTCGCATAGGCATCCTGATCAACAACGCTGGCATGGGCCAGACGGGTGGCTTCGCGCAGCAGACCGCTGATGGCATCGAACGCCTGATCACGCTCAATACCACGGCGCCGACGCGGCTCGCAGCCGCGGTCGCTCCGCGCTTCGTGCAGTCGGGGACTGGATCGATCGTCAACATTGGCTCGGTGGTAGGTTTCGCGCCCGAGCTCGGCATGTCGATCTACGGCGCGACCAAGGCCTTTGTGCTGTTCCTGTCGCAGGGATTGAACCTCGAGCTGTCACCCAGCGGGGTCTACGTGCAAGCGGTGCTGCCGGCGGCGACCCGCACGGAGATCTGGGAGCGCGCCGGCATCGACATCAATACGCTTGCCGAGGTGATGGAGGTCGGCGAACTGGTTGACGCGGCGCTGGTCGGCTTCGATCGCCGCGAACTCATCACCATCCCGCCGCTGCACGTGGCCGGACGCTGGGACGCGCTGGAGGGCGCGCGTCAAGGGCTCATCTCGGACATTCGACAAGCGCACGCGGCCGATCGCTATCGCCCAGAAGCGTGACCACTGCGGCTTCTGTCTTACCCGAAAGCCAGCCATGCCTGATTGGCGACACCATCGCGTTGATCCGCGCGATGGGTTTCAATCAGGTCGATCTGCTCGGCTTTTCGCTCGGCGGCTTCGTGGCGCAGGACGTGGCGCTAAAGGCGCCTGACCTGGTGCGCAGGCTCATCCTCACAGGCACCGGGCCCGCGGGCGGTCAGGGTATCGATCGTGTGGGGCCATGTCCTGGCCACTGATGCTCAAGGGCCTGGTGACGATGCGCGATCCCAAGACCTATCTGTTCTTCACCTCCACCGCTAACGGCCGGCAGCAAGCGCATTCCTGAAGAGGCTGAAGGAACGCAAGGCGGGGCGCGACAAGGGGCCGACACCCCGCGCGTTGCTTCGCCAGCTCAAGGCGATCAAGGCCTGGGGCCAGCAGGCGCCGCAGGACCTCACCCGTCTGCACATGCCTGTCCTGATCGCCAATGGAGACAACGACATCATGGTGCCCACCGCCTTGAGCCACGATATGGCCCGCCGCATTCCCAACACGCAGTTCGTCATTTACCAGGACGCCGGACACGGAGGCATCTTTCAGTATCACACCGACTTCGTGATCAAAGCGCTGGAGTTTCTGGCGCAATGAATCCTTCGCGGTCAGCGACAGGTTCCCAACATTGGATTTAGAACACCATGAAAGCGCTCACCTTCAAACGCTATGGCAAGTCACCCGAGATCGGGTTCGCCGAAGTGCCCCGCCCCACGCTAAAGCCTGATGAACTGTTGGTCCAGGTCCACGCGGCGGGGTTGAACCCAATCGACAACATGATTCCCGCGGGAACGTTCAAGCCCGTCCTCAAGTTCGAGTTGCCCGCTACGCTGGGCAGCGATATCGCCGGTGTCGTGACCGAGGTCGGCAGCCGTGTGACGCGTTTCAAGCCGGGCGACGCAGTCTTCGCCAGCCTCTTCGATCTCGGTAGGGGCTCGATCGCCGAATTCGCGGCGGTGCCGGAGAGCGTTGCCGCATCGAAGCCGGTCAATCTCGACTTTGTGCAGGCTGCGTCCGTTCCGATGGTCGCGCTCACCTCCTGGCAGGCGTTGAAGGAGCGCGCCAATCTTCGAGCTGGCCAGAAGGTCTTCATCCCTGCCGGGTCCGGCGGTATTGGCACGTTTGCGATCCAGTTGGCAAAGCACTTCGGCGCCAGCGTGGGAACGACCACCAGTACGGGCAACGTCGAGCTGGTAATCAGTCTGGGCGCAGACGAGGTCGTCGACTATAAAAAGCAGGAATTCGAGAAAGTGCTGCGCGGCTACGACGTGGTGCTTGGCACTGTAAGAGGTGATGCGATTGAGAAATCCATAGGTATCCTCAAACCGGGGAGCAAGATTGTGTCTCTCATCGGGCCGCTGGATGCAGCGTTCGCCCGTGCTCGCGGGCTGAACTTTATTCTGAGGCTGGTATTCGGGCTGATGAGCCGCAAGATCATGCGGCTCGCGAAAACGCGGGATGTAACCTATTCATTTCTCTTCGTACGCCCCGATGGAACCCAACTCGCCGAAATTGGCGAACTCCTCAAGTCGGAACAGGTTCGTCCAGTGATTGACAAGGTGTTTCCGTTTTCGCAAGCGAAGGAGGCGCTTGAATACCTGGCCCAGGGACGCGCCAAGGGCAAGGTCGTCGTGAGGATCAAGTGAGCTGCCAACGACGCTGGACAACGAGACGCACGCCGAGGCGACAAGCGACACCGGGTCCTCGGGAAGAGTTCTGAAAACCGGACGGCGTCGGAATTCGTCAGGGTCAGGTGACGATGGCAGGACGTGGGTCATCGGATTATTATTCCGAAAGGTCGGCGAAAATTGGCGCGAGGTAACGATTTCGCTTGCCTGGTAAGAACCTTCATAACAAGGCAATGCCTTCCCGCAAGCTTGCCCGGTCAGCTCCAGGCCACTGCCAGTGGAAACACCATGCTTGGACCTCTGAAATTATTCATACTGCTTTGGTCGTTGGCGGGGATCGTGCCCACCGCGTATGCGATCACAATCGGTGCTGTCCTACCGGGCTCATCGCTTGTTTTCTACCAGACAATGCTCAAGGGAATACAACAGTCGGCCCATGATCGTCATGTAGATCTGCTGATTCGCAGCCCGTCCGATGGTGAGTCGCTCAATACATCGAATATCCAGTTGCGCATTATCGATTACATGGTGACGCAGGGAGTCTCGGGTCTGCTATTGGCACCGGAACCATTGGCAAGCGACACGCGGGTTTCAATCCCTGTCCCGGTGGTCCTTGTCGATCGGTATAACGCCGATTACGACGGCCTCTCGACGGTACACACAGACAATTACGGCGCAGGCAGGAAGGCCGCGCTCAGCCTCGTACCGGTTTTGAAAAAGGGCGCCAAGGTGGCAATGCTGCGGCTCGCGCCCAACGTGAGTTCGACTTCCGCGAGAGAAAGCGGATTCTTAAGCGTCGCCCGCAGAGAGGGATGGGATGTGGTGATCGACACCTATGTCGGGTATCGACCACGCGATGCCGAAGCGCTGATCGCTGAGGCGATAAACGCCTACCCGGCCCGCCTGGACGCCGTTTTCGCGCCGGCCGAACCCATCGCCTACGGCGCTCTGCGGGTAATTGAAAACGCGGCAGTCGACCAGCGCCCGCGCCTCGTGCTATTCGACTGGCGTCCGGAATTCATGGAAGGCCTCAAAAGAGGAATCGTCCACGCCGCCATATTGCAGGACCCTTACCGCATGGGTTACCTCGCGCTGGCGTCGCTGGTCGAGGCACTTCAGGGCCATCCGCCGCCCCGCAATATATTCGTCGACGTGGTCACCGTTACGCCAAAAAACATGAACGACCAGGCGATCCGTTCGTTGTTGGCAAAGTACGCCAAATAAGCGGCGTGAGCCACGAGCGTGTCGAGTACCGCTTGACGGGGCAACCGTTGCCGCCGCTTGAATCCAGATGTCTGCGGCGATGCAAAGCGCCCATGTGAGACGGTTACCCGATGCGGTTGCAGCCCGTCGCGGAGAGCACCAGAGCGCGCGAACTCAGGATATACGCCGACATTGCGAGGTGCTGCTCACGCACCTGCGAGCATCGTTCCGCGACATCGCCGGTGGCCGCAGCGGCAAGCATACTGCGCGCGCACTGCTGCCGAGGCACGGCCCTCTGTCGTGAGACCGTATGCGATGAAGAGTTCCTCGCCCGGCTGGATATCCGACACGGCCTGAATGTAGACCCTTCCCTCATCCTCGACGGCCTCACAGTTGGCGACGCAGGCATGGTTGAGCCAGCGCGCGCTGTTGCCGCCGAGCGAACCGTCGATGACCCGTCCATCAGAAAGTCCAAAGAGGAACGTATGGCCCTCCTCCCCGAACCGGCGATGGCGACTTATCGCACGCTTCCAGCTCATCACCGTGCCCGTGTACTCGAGGATGAGCTCGCCGGCACATAAGGGCTGCAGCGCAAAGACGCCGCGACCATGAACGCTCGAGCGGCGGACAGAAATTCTTTTCATCGATTATTGAGGCTGCGAATGTCGAAGTTGAGCTACCGCGGAGGAGGACTGGAACGAACATAGCGCCTCGCGCCTGGTTCGTCCATCATCACAAACGGAATTTTCAACATAATGGCACGATACAAAGAGAGCAAGCGTTTAAACGTATCGCGGTCGAGCGCCTTTCCCATTTGGCGACGACGATCGTCGCGATGCCGTTGCCGATGACGTTGATCAACGCGCCGCCTTCCGAGATAAATCGACAGATGCCGAACACGAGAACAAGGACGGCTACAGGGATGCCTGCACGGAACTGAGCGTCGCGGCCATTACGATGAATGCGCCTCCGCTGACGCTCGCCGCGCCCTTGGACGTGAGCAGCAGGACGAGCGGAAGCGTGAGCTGATGACCGATGCTGCCAGCCAACTCCGCGTGCTATCAACCGTCCACTCTCAGTTCGCGCACACCGCGACCGAGTTTCCGGCGAAGCAGATTCCTCAATGTCGAAGCGTCAGCGTATCCAACGCGCTCGGCCACGGTGTCGAGGTCGCAACCGTCCAGAACGAGTTGACGCGCACGCTGGACGCGCAGGTCCTGAAAGAACGCCAGCGGCGATTTGCCGAGCACGAGTTCCGTCCGGCGCTGCAACGTGCGCGTATGGACGTGCAGCGCATTCGCCGCATCCTGTAGTGAGAAACCGTTCGGCAGATTGTCGCGGGCCCATCGTTCAAAACGCTCGACCAGCGGATCGGCATGCGCCAAATAGTCCGGGATGATGTATTGCGCCTGCGACGTACGGTTGTCAATCAGCAAGAAACGGGCGACCAGCGTTGCGAGCTCGGGGCTCGCCTGCCGCACGAACCAAAGCGCGAGATCGAGATGCCCCATAGCCGCGCCCGCCGTGACGATTCCATTCGAGCTTACGACCATGCGTGAATCGTCCAGCCGGACCTCCGCATAACGCTCGCGAAACAACGGTGCGAGCGACCAGGTGGTGGTCGCGTCTTCGCCGTCCAGCAGTCCGCTGTCGGCGAGCACGAAGGTGCCGATGCATGCCGCAGCGATACCGATTCCCTTTTCCCGCCACGCTCTAAGACGCTTTTTTGCCTCGACGACATCACGCCGGCCAAGAGCGGCGAGCAGCGCGTCGCGTGTCTTCGCATTGAGCGCCGGCACCACGATCCAGTCCGGCCTGCCGATGACGCGCACGGGCGCAGCAGCGATCCTCAGACCCATTGCCGTGCGGATCTGTCGCGTGAAGCCCACGACTTCGATGTCGAGCGGTGCGTGGGCCGCGCCGCGCGCCAGCGCGAGTTCGTTGGCGGTCGCGAAAGTGTCGAGCAGGGTCGTCAGTCCTGTGTCGAATACGCCATCCAGCGCAAGTATGCCGATCTTCATGTCACAAATGAACCTGAAATTGTCATTTGTGACTATAGCTCCGGCGCGGCACGGTGCCTAGAATCAGTTCATCTAATCGGGCTTTGGGTGAGCCCGGACATTGCGAAAACAAGACCTGACGACACCATGCAACTGACTTCCGAACTGGCTTGCCTCGCCACCGTCGCCGTGGCGACGGCGCTCATGTGGGTGCCTTATGTCCTCGCGCGCATTGCCACCAATGGGCCGCTGCGCGCGATGCGTGATCCCGCATCGTTCTTGCCGGGCGATCCGTCCTGGGCAAAACGGGCGAAGCGCGCCCACGCCAACGCCGTCGAGAACCTCATAGTGTTCGCCCCGCTCGTGCTCATCGCCGCGGCGCTCGGCGTCTCCACGGCGGCAACTGTCGTTGCGGCCAAGATCTATTTGCTGGCCCGATTGGTTCACTACGTCGTCTACATGGCGGGCGTGCCGGTCGTTCGCACGCTCGCTTTCCTGACCGGCTTCGGCGCCACCATCGTGTTCGCTATGGCGATCTTCGAACACGCCGTCTGACCACAGCTGCCCGACGGGCGTCATCCACAGAGAAAACCATGCACAGAATCGATGCGGACAGACTCGATAACCCCGCGTGGGAAGCACTCACCGCGAAGCAAGCGCGACTCGCCGCGGGCGCCGGCCTTGCGCGCCGCTTCCTTCCGTCGATCGCCCCATTCGCCGCAGTGGAATGCTTGAGTGGAGAAGCTCTGGAACAGCTTGCCGACCTGCTCGCTCCAGGAGAGGCGGTACTGCTCCAGACGCTGACCGATATCCCCTCCACTGCAACCGAGGCGGGACTGCGCGCGGAAAAACTCTTCGATGTCCTGCAGATGACCGACAAGCGCACCATCGAACCGGGCGACATAGGCGATGTGGAACGTCTGGGCGCGGTCGACGCGGACGACATGGTTGCATTGGTCGTTAGGACCAACCCAGGGCCGTTCGCGCAACGCACCGTCGAGACAGGTCAGTACATTGGTTTGCGGGACAAAGGACGCCTTATCGCGATGGCTGGTGAACGCATGCGGCTCGACGGCTTCGTCGAGATCAGCGCGGTATGCGTGGACGACGACTACCGTGGCAAAGGCATCGCGGCCCGCCTGATGAATATCTTGCGCGCCGAAATACGGAAGCGCGGAGACGTGCCATTTCTACACGTGCGCGCCGACAACGCGACGGCCATCGGGCTCTATCGCCGCCTGGGCTTCGAAGACCGGCGGACCTTCGCCCTATATCGAGTGACACGAGTCTGAGACCGTCGGCACCGACGCATCGACGGCGGCGAGCTGACAGCCGCACGCCCCCGATCCGCCGCTGGACCGCGCGCCCGCTTGACTGGAGCTTTCGAAGGTTGAAAAGCCATTCCTGCCATCGCGGCGACCGAAACCCTCCCCGCTTGGCGAGATACCGGCAAGCACCGGGTGCATGCGCAAATACCGGTTTGTCTTTCGAAACGCGCAGCTACCACTAGGCTGTGTTGTGCGGTATGGCGGCTTTCGCGCCTTGCCTGGTCGCAACAAACTGCATTCCGCGACAACGACTTTCTACGAATCACGTTTCGGGAGGGATCATGTCGCGTCATTCAATCGGACTGGCGATCCAGTCGCCGCTAACCCCGCGCAACGGGCCAACCTTTACGCTGGCGTTTGCCGGCGCGGCACGCGTTGCACCTCGGTCCCGGCCTTCCGCGTTGACGCGTGTCCGGCGCCCGCTGCCGCTCGCGCTATGGGTGCCGCTCGCGTTCGCCGCGTGGTGGGTACCGATGGCCCAGGCGGCCGGACCACTGCCGCAGAGCGGCGCCTTCGTCCGGGGGCAGGGCGCGATTAACAGCGGCACCAGTTTGCTGACGATCGACCAATCCTCGTCCCGCGGCGTGATTGACTGGCACAGTTTCTCGATTGGCAACGGCAACACCGTCGCCTTCAACAACGGTTCGGGCGCGACGCTGAACCGTGTAACGGGCGGCGACCTGTCATTGATTCTCGGCAAGCTCACCGCCACCGGCAGCCTTTACCTGATCAATCCGCAAGGCATCGTCGTGGGGCCCTTGGGCGTTGTCAGCACGGGCGGACGCTTCGTCGCGTCCACGCTGGATATCTGCAACGACGCCTTCATCAACGGCGGCGATGCACTCACGCTGTCGGGCAAGTCGGACGCGAGCGTGGTCAACCTCGGCAGGATCAGTTCCAGCGGCGGCGATGTGTTCCTGATCGCGCGTCACCGGACCAACCGACCTGCAATGAGCGACCATCTCCGACCTCATCAACGCGCAACGTCGAGCGGTACTCTGTAACCGGAAAAGGCGCTTCGAGAATCGAATAGGTATAGCTGCGCGCGCGGTTATCGAACGCTTCCAGCGCGCTCGACGATAACGTCGCCATTCGGGTTGGCAAGGCGCCGCACGCGGCCGCCTTCGCTCAACTCGCTGGACAGGACATGCGGAAGCCAGTCCGGTAGCGAGTTGAAGCCGCCGATCAGTTGCCACACGATGTCGGGCGAAACGGGAACCGTAATGGATGCATTGGCCTGTGCCATTTCGCTCCTTATGCGTTGGCCGGCAGCGGCGCATTCGCCGCCACCAGACCTTGCTCGCGCAACTCGCGCCAGAAGTCCGTGGGAATGACTTCCTTGACGGCCGCATGGTCTTCCGCGATGCGTGCCGGTTTGCTTGCGCCGGGAATCACCGCCGCGACGACCGGGTTGGCCAGCACGAACTGCAGCGCAGCCGCCTTCACGCTCACGTTGTGGCGCGCGGCGACGGCCTTGATGCGTTCGACCTTCGCGAGAATCTCCGGCGACGCCTTCTGGTATTCGAAGTTCGCGCCGCCTGCCAGCACGCCGGAACTGTACGGACCACCGGCGACGATCTCGACGTTCTGCGCGGCGGCGGCCGGCATCAGGCGCTGCAGCGCACGCTCGTGATCGAGCAGCGAGTATCGTCCAGCGAGCAGAAAGCCGTCCGGCTTCGACTCAGAGAGGTCGAGCAGCAGTTCGCAAGGTTCGACGCGGTTCACGCCGAGCCCCCAAGCCTTGATGACGCCTTCGTCACGCAGCCGCGTCAACGCACGGAACGCGCCCGTACGCGCCGATTCGAAGACCGCAAGCCATTCGTCGCCGTAAAAGTCCTGCGCGACGTCATGCACCCAGACGATATCCAGGCGGTCGGTCCCCAGGCGCTTCAGACTGTCTTCGACCGAGCGCAGCGTGGCGTCGGTCGAATAGTCGTTGACGATCTTGTTGGGAAGGCCAAATTCGAACACGCCGCCCTTCTCGCCCAGATCGCGCGCGCTCGCATCCTCTATTTCGTCCAGAACGACACGGCCGACTTTGGTGCTGAGCACATATTCGTCGCGCCGATAGCCGGCCAGTGCTTTCCCAAGGCGGATTTCGGACAGGCCCGCGCCGTATAGCGGGGCCGTGTCGAAATAGCGGACGCCCTGATCCCAGGCGGCCTTGACGGTCGCCAGCGCCTCCTCTTCCGGAATGTCACGATACATGTTGCCCAGCGGGGCTGTGCCGAAACCGAGCTGCGTACCAGCCGGCAACTTATCCTTGATACTCATCGACCTGCTCCTTGTGTTGAGTTGATAGCAAAAGTCTAGGTTGCGGGCTTAAGTCTGTCCAAGACATAATTAGATAGACTTGAGTCCCAGAAGGTCTTACATGCTCGATATCCGACAGTTGCATTATTTCGTGGCCGTGGCTGAGGAACAGCACGTCGGCCGCGCTGCGGAACGGCTGCACATCTCGCAGTCGCCGCTCAGCCGCCAGATCGCCCAGCTAGAAGAACATCTCGGCTTGACACTGTTCGAGCGCTCGCAGCAGCGCATTCGTTTGACGACCGATGGACGGACATTTCTCGCCGAAACCCAGGCGTTTCTCACGCATGCGAAGCGCCTCGAATCGCTCGCGCGGCGGCTTGGCCGCGGCGACGAAGGCGGTCTGTGCATCGGCTATCTGGAGAACGCGATGCACTCCGGCGTGCTGCCCAACGCGCTGCGGCAACTCCGCACGGACCGGCCCGATGTGCACATCGCGCTCTACAACTACCACTCGGCCGAACAGCTGACAGGCCTGCGTCAGCGCAGCCTCGACATCGCACTCGTGTGCGATCCGCCACCGTCCGACGACCCGGATCTCGAAGCCGCCCAAGTGCTTGACGACCCGATGCTGCTCGCGATTCCGGTGGGCCATCCGCTCGCCGACGCGGACCGTTTCACGCCTGAAGACCTCGCGGCGCAGAAGTGGATTGGCGTAATGCACACCGAAGGCGCGCTACGGCACGACAACTTCATAGCAGCATGCGCGAAGGCGGGCTTCACGCCCGATATCGGAATGGAAGCGACCGAGCCGCTGGCCGCGCTCGGGCTCGTCGCCGCCGGCCTGGGGCTCACCATGATCCAGCAAAGCCTGCGCCATCAGGCGCCGGCCGGTGTCGTGCTGCGCGAGCTGTCATGGTTCAGCTACCGCACGGCGCTTTGGGCGGCATGGCACAGGGTCAACCTGAGACCACTAGTCGAACATTTCCGCATCACGTTGCTGCGTTCCAGCGGCAATGCAGACTGAACAGACAGGTCATGCGATTCGCGACGCGGAGATCCGTGGACGAACCTCCAGTGTGAAGTGCTTTCACCACCGCCACTCCGGCAAAATGTATCTGCCAGGCGAGGTATCGCCCTTGGCTAAACGGCTCGTGGAAGTCACCTATCAGGCGATGTGGAAAGGCATCAGGGCCGTTCGTCCAGGCGCGCGACTGGGCGATGTCGGTCATGCGATCGAGCGGCACGCACGGAGAAACGGTTATTCGGTCGTGAGGGAATATTGCGGGCACGGCATCGGACGCGAAATGCACGAGCTTCCTCAAGTGCTGCATTGGGGAAAGCCGCGAACCGGTCTGGTGCTGCAAGAAGGCATGGTATTTACCATCGAGCCGATGATCAACCAGGGCCGACATGCGGTTCGGACCGAAGACGATGGCTGGACGGTCGTCACGAACGATGGAAAACTGTCCGCGCAATTCGAGCATACCGTCGCCGTGACCCGAAACGGTGTGCGAGTCTTGACGTTGCGTCCGGAGGAAAGAACGTTGAACTGAAGTCCGCCGGGCGAGAGAGATATCTTCACTTAAAGCGGGCCCGTCTCAACGGACGTGCGGCTCGATTGTGAAGAACCATGCCAGAGCCTGTGCACCCAGTTATCCCGCCCGCTATAGAAGATCACGCGATCTGCTGAACCCATTGGCTTCGCCAGTCCGGTGCTTCGAACGGGTCCGAAAAATACTGGGTTTCGTGAACGACCTTGTCGTTGCGGAATTCCATAATGCTCACCGTATAAGCGACTCGCCCGCTATAGGTGATAGCGTATTCCGTGACCCAGAGATTACCTTCTCCTTGAATCCGTCTGATATCGAATCCCGATGGTTTACCTGGGTGATGACCTCGCAGTGCCTGCAAATTGTTTCGCCCGAGGATGCGTTCACCTGATTGAGGATAGTCACAGATGGCGTTGTCATCGTAAATGTCATGTTCTGCGTCGAGGTCGCCGACCGCCGACGCGTGCCAGTGCGCATTCAGGGCTTCACGAATTTCTTCCTGCTGCATGGAGTGCCTCCGGATACCATTGAGTCCATCTCTTGCGTTTTGCTTCGACCAAACAATTGATTCGATTCTCAACGATGTGGATACCGATGTCCAACGACCTCTTGAGGCCGCCACGGGACAATATTGATTTCCTCAACACCGGCGACGGAAAGCTGCGAGCTCGCGAACGACCATAGCGGCGAGCGCTCACGACGCGGCAGTTTCGTATGGCGGCCCACAGACCGGGCACCTCCTTCCATGCACACTCAGTGCGTCGCTCCGCGCGGCTTGGCACTCACCTTATCTCGTGGATATGCAATGGAATGGAAAAGCCTGCTTACTGAATTCCCGGTCTGGGTGATTGGCCGCTTGACCCCGCAGCGGCATGACCCTCATCGCAGTACGCCGCGTGAAATTCTTGTCCTTCGACCGAACGATTTTGGTGAATTGCTGACTGCGACGCCGATCTTCGAGGCGCTCAAAAAACGCTTCCCCGCCACCCGAATCGTTGCCGGCATCGGCAGTTGGGGGCGTCCGATTCTCGAGAACAATCCCTTCGTCGATGAGATCGTCGAGGTCGACGCACCATGGAACAACAAGATCGTCGAGAACCGCTCGCCCGGTGACGTAGTGCGTTTCCTGCTGAAGTCGCCGCAAGTCGCCGCGCTGCGCAAGCGGGGCGGGTTTGACGCCGGCATCGACGTCCTCGGCAGTTACATGGGGGCGCTCCTGATGATGCGGCTTGGTGTGCGATACCGCATCGGCGTGCGCGGCTACCGCGGCGGCCACAGCGGGTGTCACGCTTACATTGACTTCGCGCGCCGTCAATCCGGTCGCGCCGCGCTCGCACAAGCGGAGTTGCTCGGTGCAACCGACCTTCCCGACGCTCGACCACAACTTTTCCTCACGGCGGCAGAACGAGCAAGCGCCATGAGGATCTGGTCCAGTGACTCCCCGGACGTTCGCACGACATGGCGAGTGCTGGTCGGCGTGGGGGCGGGTGTGCCCACCAAGGCTTGGGATCCCCGTCAGTTTGGGGCAGCTCTCCTGCAGATTGCGTCCGCATTGCAACAGTCCGGCGACCGCTGTGAGATTCTTATAGTTGGCAGCGAGGCCGACAAGGCGCGTGCCAACGAAGCTATCGCCGCCGCCGGACCTAATGTTCCGGTGCGTTCAGTGGCAGGCGAGGTGTCGATGCGAACGGTCTTTGCGCTCGCCGAAAACGCGAATGCCGTCCTGACGAATTCTTCGATGCTGATGCATGTGGCTGCCGCCTTCCACCGGCCGACTGTCGCCGTGCTCGGCGGCAGTATCACGAGGCCGACGGTTCACGATGCGATCTGGGGATACCCGGAACACTATAAGAGCATCTCACCGGATGTTTATATCGAAGGCCAACACGAAAAAAACTGGCCGAGCGTCGAGCGGGTTGTGGACGCCGTGCTGAGTGCATTGCGAACGCAGCGTACTTGCGTGAGTACGGTGTAGGTCGAGCGTCCCTTGAGCGCCGCGAGCGCGAACAACCTTCGACGGTCTAGACCAGTCACTAGTTGAACGGCCCTGCCCGATTCCAGTCACTGTCCTGGTCGGCGTTGAAATGATCCTTGGCGCGTAGCCGTGAATCGCACCCGGCGCTCAGGGAGCCGTAGGTGGCGTCTCATCGGCAAGCATGCGGCGCCCTGCTTCGAGGATTTCGTCTGCGAAGGCGGGATCGGCGTCTGCAACCGCGCGCGATAACACGAGCGCCCCGACCATCTGACTGAACGCTGCAATGGCATCCTGGCGGGTTTCTTCCGGCGCCGCGCCTTCCTTGCAAATCATGGCTGCAAACCGGTCGAGATACGCCGCCAGGCCGCGCGCGTAGGACACACGCGCGGCGGCGGTCATCCGCGGAGCGTCGCCAACGAAGCCGGACAGCGGGCATCCCGCCTCGATGTTGTCGCGGTGCCGGGTCGACAGGTACCGCGCGGTTTGCTTGACCAGGCTGCCGGCGTTCGGCGAATCAGCATAATCTTGCATGGCCTTTTCCATCACCGCGGCGACCAGCGCGTCCTTGGACTTGAAGTGGTTGTAAAAGCCACCCTGCGTAAAACCGGCTTCCTTCATCAGCTCCGCGAGCCCCACGGCGTCGACGCCGTGAATGCGGAACAGCCGCTCGGCGGCCGCGACAATCGCGCTCCGGTTTTCGGCGGCCTGTTGCCGAGACACACCCATCGCTTTCTCCCTTATCCAGACAATCGCATCGATTAACAAACACAATGTCGATCACCATTGACATACCCGAGCTGCGTCGACACAATGCATCAAAAGACGATGGCGATCGACATTGACATGAGTCTAGCGGACTTTCGGGCGTGAAGGGAAGTAATACGCAACGAAGTTTTTTGATCAGTTCCCATGCGCCCGGTGAGCCGGCGCGCCTGCGATTAACCCTATGAAGGATGCGTCATGAAAATCGAAGGTTCTGTTGTTTTCGTAACGGGCGCGAATCGCGGCCTTGGTCTCGAGTTTGCGAAACAGGCGCTCGAAAGAGGGGCGCGCAAGGTCTATGCGGGCGCGCGCGATCCGGCCAGTGTGACGTTGCCGGGCGTCGCGCCGGTGAAACTGGACGTGACCGATCCAGCGGCGGTCGCCGCTGCCGCCGAGGCGGCGGGTGACGTCACGCTGCTGATCAACAATGCGGGCATAGCACGGCTTGGCAGCCTGACGGACGACGGCGCGATCGACGCGTTGCGCGATCACCTCGAAACCAACGTGTTTGGCATGCTGGCGATGTCGCGGGCGTTTGCGGGCAACCTCGCCGGCAACGGCGGCGGCGCGATTCTGAACGTGCTTTCGGTCGCGAGCTGGGTGAACCGGCCGATCCTCTCTGGTTATGGCGTGTCAAAGTCGGCCGCGTGGGCTCTGACCAACGGCCTGCGTCATTCGTTGCGCGAACAGCATACGCAAGTCGTCGGGCTTCATGCCGGCTTCATCGATACGGATCTGACGCGCGGGCTGGAAGTGCCGAAGGCGACGCCGGCCGACGTCGTGCGTCAGGCATACGACGCAATTGAGGCCGGTGCGGAGGAAGTATCCACCGACGAGTTCACGCGTGAGGTGAAAGCCACACTGTCCTCGGGCGTCTATCTCAACGAGCCGGTTGCTCACTAACGGCATCGGAGCGCTCGTCCGTCGCATGCGAACGCGTGCGACGGACGGCATGACGACTATCCACGTCAATGAACCTTCGTGGCAACAGCAGCAATTGGCGGCTCCGTTCCGGCTCACGCACGCGCCCTCGAAATCTTCGCGAGTGACTGCTGTTTCCGGATGATATTGATCAAGCTAAGTAACGCCGGGTGGTTGTATCGACGGCCGCTGTAGTAAATGTGGAAAGGATCCTCAGCGCACGCATGCTCTCCCAGGACAACCCTCAGGGTATGCCGTGCCAGTTCATCCGCGATGCGGGCCTCGAGCAGATACGCTATGCCCATTCCCGCCTTGCACGCGCTGATCGTGGTCGCGGTATCGTTGATCGTAATCGACCCGGGCACTCGCATAGGGGTTGTTTTACCTGCAACGTTGACCTCCCAACGGTAGCTCGAATTGTCGCCGAGTAAAAGCTGAAGGCAGTTGTGATCGGCCAGCTCGCTGACATGACGGGGAGTGCCGTGTTTCTTCAGATATGCGGGCGACGCGGCCATTACCCATCGCTGCGGGCCGGTAAGCGGCACCGCAATCATGTCTTCCGGAACATGGTGACCGTAGCGGATTCCAGCGTCGTATCCTTCTGCAACGATATCGATTGGCCGGTTATCGACCACGACCGTAAGCTGCACTTCGGGACACAGGCGCGCGAATTCCGGCAATGCCGGTGCGACCAGCAAGTGGGCGGCATCCGCGAAAACATTTAGACGTAAAGAGCCGAGCCGCGCCGTACCCGGCGCTTCAAAACTCTCCAGAGCCGAGCCGATCTGATTGAAGCCTTCTTCCAGCCGGGAAGCGAGATCGAGCCCGGCCTCCGTGGGCGAAACCGCCCTGCTTGTGCGGTTGAGCAGCTTTGCGCCGAGGCGATCTTCCAGCCGCCGCATCGCGTGACTGACTGCCGACGGGGTCTGCCCTAGTTCAATGGCAGCAAGCCGGAAACTCCGGCACCTGACTATCGCGAGAAACAACCTTAAGTCTGCAAAATCGATCCGGTCGTTCTTTGCCATGGTGAATGCGATTCATCGCTCCAGTGAATCCGTTTCATTCTACGGTATGTAATCATTTTCCTGGTCAAGTACCCAGAGCGCTGAGGCATATGCCCCGCTCATGTTTGATCCATTCGGAGGAAATTCCATGCATGGACTTGAGCAAATACACATTGGCGATCTGAAAGATACGAGAGTTCTCGTCACGGGCGGGTCGACTGGAATAGGAGCGGCTGTTGTTCGCGCATTTGCCGCACAGGGTGCGCACGTGGTCGCGCATTTCAACGAGAGCGAAGCGGCCGCGCAAGCGCTGCGAGCGGAATCACCGGAGCGCATTCACCTTGTCCAGGGCGACGTCAGCGAGCCGGGCGAAGCATCGCGGGTCGTAAAGGAAGCGGCGCAACTGCTAGGCGGACTTGACGGGCTCATCAATAACGCCGGCGGCATGTTGGGACGGCTGGAATCTATAAGCGCCTCGGCCAGCCACTTCGAACAGGTTGTCAATCTGAACGCTAGATCGGTTTGGGAAGCAACCTCGGCTGCCCATCCGTTTCTCAAGGAATCCGGCGGTTACGTCATCAATACGTCGTCCATTGCTGCACGTACGGGCGGCGGCGCAGGAGCGGTGCTTTACGCAGCTTCGAAAAGCTTTGTCAGCAGTTTGACCCGTGGCCATGCAAAGGAATTCGTACACGACGGAATACGGGTCAACGCGGTAGCACCAGGACTCATACAAACGCCGTTCCACGACAAATACACGCCGCCGGAAATCCGGGCGTCGCAGACAGCCACGGTGCCGATGGGCAGAGAGGGCCTGCCGGAGGAATGCGTCGGTGCATTTCTGTTCCTCGCGTCTCCCGCCATGTCGGGATATATCACGGGGCAGGTCATTGAGGTCAACGGCGGACAACTCATGCCATGAACGGAGAATCAAGATGAAACAGCGGAAATTCGGACACGCGGAAAGAAGCGTCTCTGAAATCGGGTTTGGCGCATGGGCGATTGGAGGCTCATGGGGCGACGTCGCCGAGAGCGATGCAAAGGCCGCCCTGCATGCAGCGCTCGACAACGGTACAACCTTCATTGACACCGCCGACGTTTACGGCGACGGGCGTTCGGAGCGGATCATCGCGGACGTGCTAAAAGAACGCTCAGGGCCGCGACCCTTCGTTGCGACCAAGGCTGGGCGGCGCCTGGACCCTCACGTGGCACAGGGCTACACCGCAGCGAATCTGCATGCTTTTGTCGACCGGTCTTTGAAGAACCTGGATATGGAGCGCCTCGATCTGGTACAGCTTCATTGTCCACCGACCGAGGTCTACTACCGGCCGGAGGTTTTCGATGCGATGGACCGCATGGTCGCATCGGGAAAGATCAGCAGCTACGGTGTGTCGGTCGAGAAAGTCGAAGAAGGTCTGAAGGCGATCGAATATCCGGGCGTGAAGTCGGTACAGATCATCTACAACATTTTCAGGCAAAGGCCAGCCCGCTTCATTCAGGAAGCTCGTGACCGAGGAATCGCGGTCATTGTCCGGGTGCCTCTTGCATCGGGCCTGCTCACGGGAAAAATGACGCGCGAGACGACGTTTGCGGCCAATGACCATCGCCTTTTCAATCGTAATGGCGAGGCGTTCGACAAGGGCGAGACTTTTGCCGGCGTTCCTTATGACGTCGCTCTGGAAGCCGTCGACGAAATCCGCTCACTCGTTCCGCAGAACGCCACGATGGCGCAGTTCGCGCTTCGCTGGATTCTCATGAACAATGGAGTGACGACTGTCATCCCAGGGGCGAAGAACGCAGCGCAAGCCAAAGCAAATAGCGAGGCGAGCGAACTGCCGCCGCTGACTGATTCGGCCATGGCGGTCCTTCGCGCGCTGTACCTGGAAAAGATCGCGCCGTTTGTCCATCAGCAGTGGTAAAGCCTCGTTGAGAACACGTCGATCGTTGCCTTCCGGTTACGCGCCGGAAGCACCAATACTCTATCGCGTGTTCCGACGCGAACAAGGTTGATGTCGAACCCACTGGTCAAGAACGTGAGACGAACCAGCGACCCACGCTGCTCGCGATAGTTGCCGCCAGCGCGCAAGGTTCCTCATCGAAGCAATCAGAAACCGCCATCGACTGGTAGCGAGCGAAAGCCCGGGCAGCCCGCGTCACGCGAGGAACGCATTCATTGCCCGCCCGGCTGTTGCACGTCACACCGCAAACGCGGCTCAATGTCCGAAGTAGATCTGCCCGGCACCGTCCACCGATGCCGGCGCGCCTGCTTGCGACGAGCCGTTCATCGACACGCCCCCTACCGACGTCGTATACGCAGCAGTCCGTGCGGCGGACACCTTCGCCTCTGCGGCCTGGATGTCCGCGGGATACTGCGCGTCAGATGCAACCGGACGATATCCGGCCATTTCAAACTGCACGAGATCGGCGCGCACTTCGGCACGCGTCACCGGTTGGTCGACGGTTTGCGCGAACGAAAGCGCGGGCGCGGCCAGTGCGCAGGAAACGAGAACAACGTTGAGCAGTGCTTTCATGATCATTCACCTGTCTGTGGGTTGCGGCCACATTCACGATGAACGCGGCCCGGGTTCCCTCCGTTGCGATTCGTGAAGGGTTGAACGGATTGTGGGCAATCAGCACTGACCCAATGCTGACCAGCGCATTACAAGCTTGTCATCTTCGAGCGCGCCCAGTGCTGCTGCTCGTTGCCGTCGATTGCCGTCTTTGCACCCATGCAGATAACAGACTTGTAATGACGGCGTCACTTACAAGTCAGTGACGGATCGGCACACTGCGACGTCATCAGCCCGCCGCATTGCACCGCTTGGACGCACCGCGGCAGAGGCCATCTCTCAAGCCCATCGTCCAGGAAAATGTCATGTGGATAGTCAGACTGGCCCTGCGGCGGCCCTATACCTTTATCGTGGTGGCCGTGCTGCTCTTCATACTCGGCCCGCTTGCGATCATGCGCACGCCGACCGACATCTTTCCGAACATCGACATTCCCGTGGTCAGCATTGTCTGGTCGTACAACGGCTTTTCCGCCGAAGACATGGCGCACCGGATCACGTCGAATTACGAGCGCGCGCTCACGACGGACGTCGACGACATCGAGCACATCGAGTCGCAATCGCTAAACGGCGTCTCGGTCGTGAAGATCTTCTTTCACCCCGGCGCCGACATCAACCGCGCGATCGCCGAAGCCGCATCGAACTCGGCGTCGATCTTGCGCGTCCTGCCGCCGGGCACGTTGCCGCCGAACATCATCACGTACAACGCATCGACGGTGCCTGTCCTGCAACTGGGCCTGTCGAGCGACACCTTGCCCGAACAGACGCTCTACGATCTCGGCAACAGCTTCATCCGCACGCAGTTAGCCACCGTGCAGGGCGCGGCGGTGCCGCTGCCGTTCGGCGGCAAGATCCGCCAGATCATGGTCGAACTCGATCCGAAGGCGCTGCAGGCGAAAGGACTCGCACCGATCGACGTCGTCAACGCAGTCAATGCACAGAACCTGATTCTGCCGGGCGGCACCGCGAAAATCGGCTCGCGCGAATACAACGTCGAGATGAACGGCAGCACGAAGAGCGTCGCTGCGCTCAACGATCTGCCGATCAAGACGGTGCAAGGCGGCGTGGTGTACGTTCGCGACGTCGCGCATGTGATCGACGGTTATGCGCCGCAGACCAACATCGTGCGCAGCGACGGCAAGCGCGCGGCGCTGCTGCAAGTCGAGAAGACCGGCAGCGCGTCGACGCTGACGATCATCCAGCAGGTCAAGGACATGCTGCCGAAAATCGCTGCCGGTTTGCCGAAAGCACTGCACATCACCCCGTTATCGGATCAGTCCGTGTTCGTGAAGGCGGCCATTTCGGGCGTGGTGCGCGAAGCGCTGATCGCCGCGTGCCTGACGGCCGCGATGATTCTGCTGTTTCTCGGCAGCTGGCGCGCAACGCTGATCATTGCCGTGACGATTCCGCTCGCCGTGATGACATCGCTGATTGCACTTGCAGCGCTCGGGCAGACCATCAACATCATGACGCTTGGCGGCCTTGCGCTCGCTGTCGGTATTCTGGTCGACGACGCGACGGTGGCGATCGAGAACATCACGCACCATCTGGAGAAAGGCGAGCCGTTGCATGACGCGATCCTGAACGGCTCAGGCGAGATCGCAGTGCCCACGTTCGTCTCGACTATGTCGATCTGCATTGTGTTCGTACCGATGTTCCTGCTGTCCGGCGTCGCGCGTTACCTGTTCGTTCCGCTTGCGGAAGCGGTCGTGTTCGCCATGTGCGCGTCGTACTTTTTCTCGCGCACGCTGATTCCGACACTTGCAATGTATCTGATGCGCGCGCCGTCCAAAGACAGCCACGACGAGCGCGGACGCTTCGCCGCGGTGTCGCGTTTCCAGGCGCGGTTCGAACGGCACTTCGAGGCGCTGCGCAACGGCTATCGTGCGATGCTGGGACGCGCGATCGCGCGACGCCGCCGTTTCGTGCCGGTGTATGTCGCGCTGTGTCTCGCGTCTCTGGTCCTCGTCCCGTTCGCGGGGCGCGACTTCTTTCCCTCCGTCGATACCGGGCAGATTCGCCTGCATCTGCGCGCACCGACGGGCACCCGCATCGAGGAGACAGCGCGCATCACCGATCAGGTCGAAGCGAAGATTCGCAGCGTGATCCCGAAGTCCGAGCAGGCGGCCGTGCTCGATAACATCGGTGTGCCTGTCAGCGGCATCAATCTGACCTACGACTCGTCCGATCCGGTCGGCCCCGAAGACGCCGACATCCTGGTGACGCTGCAACCGAAGCACAAGCCCACCGCGCAATACGTCGCGCAACTGCGCAACGTGCTCGCCACGTCGTTCCCGGGGGTGACGTTCGCGTTCCTGCCCGCCGACATCGTCAGCCAGATCCTGAACTTCGGCCTGCCCGCCCCCATCGACGTGCAGATCGTCGGCAATCAGCTCGACAAGAACCGCGTGGTGGCCGACCGGCTGCTTGCGCAGTTGCGCGGCGTGCGCGGTCTCGTCGACGCGCGCATCCAGCAGCCGGGCGACGCGCCGACCATCGACGTGAACGTCGACCGCACGAAGGCGATGCAGGCGGGCCTCACGCAGCGCGACGTCGCGCAAAACCTGTTGATCGCGCTATCGGGCAGCTCGCAGACCACGCCGAACTTCTGGCTGGATCCGAAGAACGGCGTCAGCTATCCGCTGCTGGCCGAGGTGCCGCAGTACGACATCGACTCGCTGCAGACGCTCTCGAACATTCCGTTGACTACGAATCAGCCCACCGTCGCGCCACAAAACCAGCTCGGCACACTCGGCACGTTGGGTCGCAGCTCCCAACAGGCGGTCGTCTCGCACTACAACGTGCAGCCGGTGCTCGACATCTTCGCGGCGACGCAGGGACGCGATCTGGGCGGCGTCGCCGCCGACGTATCCAGGATCGTCGACGCGGCGCGCGCGCAGTTGCCGCCCGGTTCGTCGATCGTGATGCGCGGTCAGGTGCAGTCGATGAACGAGTCGTTCGCGGGTCTCGGCGCCGGGCTCGTGTTCGCAATCGCACTCGTCTATCTGCTGATGGTCGTGAATTTCCAGTCGTGGCTGGATCCGCTGATCATCATCAGCGGCTTGCCCGCATCGCTCGCGGGCATCGCATGGATGCTGTTCGCGACGCATACCACGCTGAGCGTGCCGGCTCTCACAGGAACGATTCTGTGCATCGGCATTGCAACGGCAAACAGCATTCTCGTGATCAACACGGCGCGGGAGTCGTTGCAGGCCGGCATGGAGCCGCTCGCCGCCGCGCTCGATGCGGGCTTCAACCGCTTCAGGCCCGTGCTGATGACCGCGCTCGCAATGCTGATCGGCATGCTGCCGATGGCGCTCGGCCTCGGCGACGGCGGCGAACAGAACGCGCCGCTCGGCCGCGCGGTGATCGGCGGCCTGGCATTTGGCACGCTCTCCACGCTGATGTTCGTACCCGTCGTGTTCGGTACGGTACATGCGTGGCTCGCGCGGCGCCGCGCGGCTCGCTCTGCCGCCGTGCCACTGAATACTCAAGCTCGATAAGGAAAAGCCATGACTACGTCCAACCTTCCGCAGGACCGCGACGGCACGGCGTCTACGGCGCTTGCCGTACCCGAGCGTAGCGATGCCGGCACGCAACCCGCGAAGCGCCGCGCGTTGCTGCTGCCCGTCGCCCTGCTGGCGATTGCAGCGGCCTTGCTCGCAATCGGAATCGTGCCGCGTCTGCATGCGAGCACGGAACTCTCGCAACAGGTCGCTGCACAACGCGAAATGATCGTCGATGCGGTGCGGCCAAAGCCGGCGCCGGCTTCGCAGGAACTGTTGTTGCCCGGTTCGGTGATGCCGTATGCCGACGCGTCGATCTATGCGCGCACGAGCGGCTACGTTCGGCACTGGTATGCGGACATCGGCACGAAGGTCCGAGCCGGACAAACGCTCGCCGACATCGAAACGCCTGAACTCGACGCCCAGTTGCAACAGGCACGCGCCGACGTGGCCACCGCAAAGGCGAACTACGCGTTTGCGGACAGTACCGCGCGGCGCTGGCAGACCATGTTGCAAACGCAGTCGGTCTCGCAACAGGATGCCGACGCAAAGACGAGCGACAGCGCCGCGAAACTCGCCGCACTCGCGTCGGCGCAGGCGAACGTTGCGCGGCTGAGCGAGCTCGTGTCCTACGAGAAAGTCACCGCGCCGTTCGACGGCGTCGTCACCGTGCGCAACATCGACGTCGGAGCGCTCGTGACCTCGGGAGGATCGCCGGGTCTTGCGAGTGCGCCCGGAGAGCTCTTCCACGTCGAACAGACCGACCGCTTGCGCGTGTATGTGAACGTGCCGCAGGACGATGCCGGCAGCGTCACCGCGGGCACACAGGTCTATCTGACGACCCAGCAGTATCCGGGCCGCTCCTTTGCGGCGACCGTCGCACGCAGCGCCGACGCAATCGACTCTGTCAGCCGAACGCTGCGCGTGGAGATCGATGTCGACAATCGCGATGGCGCGTTGTTGCCCGGCGCGTATGCGCAGGTTCATCTGGCGTTGCGCACGCAGCAC
This sequence comes from Paraburkholderia kirstenboschensis, assembly GCF_904848585.1. Classification (GTDB taxonomy): domain Bacteria; phylum Pseudomonadota; class Gammaproteobacteria; order Burkholderiales; family Burkholderiaceae; genus Paraburkholderia; species Paraburkholderia kirstenboschensis. The sequence continues at coordinate 131,160 of NZ_CAJHCR010000013.1, read as the reverse complement.
CCCGCGCTTGAACTGCCGGTGAGCGCATTGCTGTTCAGACCCGATGGCGTCACGGTTGCGGTCATCGGACAGGACGGCCGCGCGCACCTTCGCAAGGTGACGATCGGCCGGGACTTCGGCACCTACGTTGAAATCGCGACCGGTGTCACGTCGACGGATCAGGTGATCAACAATCCCGGCGATGCACTCGCGAACGGCCAGCCTGTGCGCCTCGCCGCACCCGTGGCACTGCACGGTTAAGCGATCCAGGAGACGGATCATGCTCACTCTTTTTCATCCATTCGCCCGCCGCAGCGCGGCTATCGTCACTGCCTGCGCGTTGACTGCGTGTTCGACCCTGCCCACGTATCACCAACCGGAAGCGGCCGTGCCCACTCGATACGCAGGCGCGGCGGCGCCCGGCTGGAGCGTCGCCGCGCCAGCCGATGCCGAGCCGCCCGGCCCATGGTGGACGCTCTTTCACGACGCCGAACTGGACCAGCTCGAAGCGCGCGTCGATGTGTCGAATCAGACGGTGGCGAAAGCGGTAGCGCAGTTGCAGGCCGCCCGAGCGATGCTCGACTACCAGCGCGCCGGCTATGCACCCACGGTGACGGCGGGCGCGGCGCAGTCGCGTGCCCGGCTGTCGCAGAACGTGCTCGGGCATTCGCTCGCGGGAAAGACAGTGCCCGACTACTCGGTTGGCGCCACCGCAAGCTGGGAGCCCGACCTGTTCGGGCGTGTGAAGGATGCGACCGTCTATGCGCGCGACAATGCGCAGGCAAGCGAGGCGGACCTTCAGGCGGTGCGCCTGTCGGTCGCTAGCGACCTCGCGACCGATTACTTCGATCTGCGCTCGCTCGATCGTCAGAAGAAGCTGCTCGACGATAGCGTCACGGCGTATGCCGCGGCCTTGAGCATCGTGCAACAGCAGTTAAAGGACGGTGCGATCGACGCATCGGCCGTTGCGCAGGCGCAGACGCAACTGGAAAGCACCCGCAGCCAGGACACGGACATCGACGTACAGCGTGCGCAGCTTCAGCACGCCATCGCGACGTTGATCGGCATGCCCGCGTCGTCGTTCGCCCTGGCCAGCGAAGTGAAAAGCGTTGGGTTGCCGCAGATCCCAACGGGCGTGCCGTCGCAACTACTGGAACGCAGGCCGGATATCGCAGCCGCCGAGCGGCGCGTCGCGGCGGCCAACGCGCAGATCGGCGAGGCGCGCGCCGCCTACTATCCCGACCTGACGTTGTCGGCCACCGCGGGACTCGAAAGCACGTTCTTCGCGCCGTGGCTCACGGCGCCCAGCCTCTTCTGGTCGCTCGGCGCGCAACTGGCCGGCACGCTGTTCGACGGCGGCCGCCGCCATGCCGCGTTGCAGGGCGCGAACGCGCAGTACGACAGCGCAGTGGCGGATTACCGGCAGACTGTGCTGGCCGCGTTCCAGCAAGTCGAAGACAACCTGTCCACGCTGACGACGCTGGCTAGCGAAGCGAACAGCCAGCAACGCGCGACATCGGCCGCTGAATTGTCTTTGAAGCTCACGATGAACCGCTATCAGGCCGGGGCCGTGAGCTACCTGGATGTCGTGACCGCCCAAACCATCGCGCTGACGAATGAACGCACGCAGGAACTGATCGACGCACGGCGCGTTGATGCCAGTGTGCAGTTGCTAAAGGCGCTGGGCGGCGGCTGGAGTCGCACGTCGCTCGATGAAAGCGGGAACACAGCAACGAATACGTCACCGAACGCGCCGCCTACGCTGCCGCAAACGTCAGGATGAAGCGTGTGCTGGCCGCATCGCTTTCGGCATGTGCGCTGCCGCCGTGCAGTTCCATGATGGTGCGCACAATGGCAAGACCCAGCCCCGCAGAGCCGGACGCGTTCGGCTCGCTTTTGCGCGACGGATCCACGCGATAGAAGCGGTCGAACACCCGCTCGAGCAAGGCCGGATCGATCGGCTTGCCCTCGTTCGCCACGGTCACACGCAGCGTATGGGGAGCCTCGGCGGGCGTCTGTGCACTCAACGTGATCATGGCGCCGCGCGGCGTATAGCGGAGTGCATTCGCAAGCAGATTGTTGACGGCGCGCCGGAACAGCTCGACGTCGGCGCGCAATTGGCCGCCGCCTGTCACGCGAATTTGCACGCCGGCTTCGTCGGCGACGCCCTCGAAGTATTCGGCGATGCGCGAAAGCTCTTGCTGCGCATCGACCTGCGTCAGCGTCTTGACAAATTGCGGATGCTCGGCACGGGCTAGAAACAGCACGCTTTCGATCATGCGCGACAACCGTTCGCACTCTTCGAGATTCGACGCGAGCACTGACTGATATTCATCCGCCGAACGTGGGCGTGCCAACGCGACTTCAGTTGATCCGCGCAGATTGCCAAGCGGCGTGCGCATGTCGTGGGCGAGGTCCGCCGTGTATTGCGACATCCGTTCGAAGCCGCCGTGCAGGCGATCCAGCATCGCGTTCAGCGACACGATGAGCGCCGCCAGTTCATTCGGCGCACCATCGGCTTCGATGCGCGTGTCCAGTTTGTCGACGGTGACGGTGGCCGCGCTGCGCGCCATCGCGCGCAATGGCCGCAACGACTCGCGCACCAGCAACCAGCTCATCAGGAACGCGAGCAGCATGCCCGCGAGACCCGCGACATACAGCCGGTCGCGATACCGGTCGAGCAGACGCCAGCGATCCGCCATGTTGCGCGCGATGATCACCGTCACCGGTGTGCCATCGCGCAACGCCGCATCGGCGGCGAGTCCCCGCACCGGCACGCCCTGCGCGGTGCGCCACTCTGCGATATCGGCTTCGGTGATGCGTTGAGAGGCGCCGATCCGTTTCATGAGCGCGGGCGACGGCGTCGCCACGTCGGCAATGGCCGCCGTGTTGTGTTCGAACAGCAGCTTGCGCTGCGAATCCCGCACTTCCATGGATAGCGCAAGGTTGCCCAGCACCTGGCTTGTCAGCCGATCGCCGTGGCTGCGCAGTTCGTCGAGCGTATCGAGCTCTTGCGCGAGACGCCGCGTGTGCCGCGCGATCAGCACGATGTCGAGGTCGTCCTGCTGTTTAACCTGGCGGTCGAGCGCGAAGTACAGCACGCTGCCGACCAGCGCGAATACGAGCAGCGTCGTGCCAGCGAACGCGAGCGCAAGCGTGGTGGTCAGCGAACGTGCGGCCATCAGTCCGGCTCTTTCGCTTCGATTACATATCCGACGCCGCGCACGGTCTGGATCAGCTTGACCGGAAAAGCGTCGTCGATCTTCGCGCGCAAGCGGCGAATCGCCACCTCGACCACATTCGTATCGCTGTCGAAGTTCATGTCCCACACATATGAGGCAATCTGCGTGCGGCTCAGCACCTCGCCCTGGCGGCGCAGCAGCAGTTGTAATAGCGAGAACTCGCGTGGCGTCAGATCGATACGCGTTGCGCCGCGTTTCACGCGCCGCCGGTTGATGTCCATCTCCAGGTCGCCGACGGCCAGCAGCTCGCTCTCCCGCGGCGGACCGCGCCGCGCCAACGTACGCACGCGTGCGAGCAGTTCGACAAACGCGAATGGTTTGACGAGGTAATCGTCGCCGCCCAGTTCGAGGCCGCGCACGCGGTCGTTCACGTCGTCGCGCGCGGTAAGGAACAGCACCGGCGTGGCATGAGTCGCGCGTAGTACTTTCAGCACGGCCCAACCGTCCATTGTCGGCAGCATCACGTCCAGTACGATCACGTCGTAGTCCTGCTCCTGCGCGAGCAGCAGGCCGTCGGCGCCGTCGTTCGCGAGGTCGACGGAATAGCCCGATTCTTCCAGGCCCTTTTTCAGGTACGCGCCTGTTTTCGGCTCGTCTTCGATCACCAGGATACGCATCACCAGCTCCGGCGTCATTGGATCAATCCCGGCATTCTAAGGGACTGGCGAATGTTACCGAAATGTACCGCCGAGCCGCGGTGTTCGACGGGCGTTGCCTCGCTCTCGCTCTCGCTCCCTCGGCGAGTGCCTACCGATATGTGCACGCCTTTGGCAATGGCTGTTGCCGTGATGGAGCGGCGAACGGGGCGTCGGACTGCTTCCGCGCCCCGTCAGTACGGCAGCGACAAAGGTGCCGAGCGCCAGATCTCACCCGGTGGAAACGGAACTCGCGCCGAGCAAAGGCGTATGTCCGGTATAAGACGGCAGCCCCGACAACACACCTTTGAAATCGCTCAACACATCGCCGACTTCGAGCCCCTTGTCGCTTAGCCGGAATTGCCGAATGGAGCGTTCGTGCATGTTGGTCCGGCTTTTGACGACGGACACCGCAGTCAACACCGAGCCTTCTGCTTCGAAGAACCTGAACAGCAGCAACGCATCGCTCAGGTAGCTCACGTCGAGATTGCTCTGGGTCTCTCCGATGATGCCGTGCTGACCGAGAACGAGCAGGGACATGACACCCCGCTGGTTCAGATAGGTCAATAGCTCGTGCATCTGGAGCATCAGGTATTTTTCGCCAGGCATCGCCTGCAGATACGCATTGATGCTGTCGATAGCCACGACGCGCGCACCGTGCGTCTCGACCGCCACCTGGACGCGGTGAGTGAATTCGCCTGGCGAAAGCTCTGCTGGGTCTATCGGCTGGATCGACAGCAGACCGCTTTCCAGATGAGGCGAAAGATCCATGCCGAGCGCCGCTGCGCGACGCAGTAGCGTGCCGAGCGTTTCGTCGAAGAGATAGTAGACGGCATGCTCGCCCCGTTCGAGTGCCGTCTGTATGCACCGGAGCACGGTAGTGGTTTTGCCCGCGCCCGACGGGCCCACCAGCAGAGTATTCGTTCCGCGTGCAAGGCCGCCGCCCAGCAGCGCGTCGAGTTCCGGCACACCGGTCGAAAGGTTTTCGTAGTCGAACTCTGCGTGTCGATGCCCGGCCACCAGCGTCGGAAAAACCTGGATGCCCCCGCTTTTCAACGTGAAATCGTGAAAACCTCCCTGAAAGGCCACGCCGCGCATCTTGACGATGCGCAGACGCCGACGCTGCGTGCCGTATTCGTGCGTGATCTGATTCAGGTTGATGACTCCGTGCGCCAGACTGTGCAACTGCACGTCGCCGGCTTCGGAGGTTTCGTCGTCGAGCAGCAGCACGGTGCAGTTCCGGTTGCCCAGGAACCGCTTGAGCGCGAGTAACTGCCGTCGATAACGCAGTGCACTCTGCGACAGAAGCCGTAGCTCGGACAGGCTGTCGAACACCACGCGTGCAGGACGAAGTTGCTCGACCTGTCGCATCACGTTGCGCACCGTTTCGCCGAGTTCGAGTTCGGCCGGATTGAGCACTGTCTGCTGGTATGCAGGGGTGAGCCCTTCGTCGCTCAATAGTTCGACGAGTGCCAGGCCGTCGAGTGACCATCCATGCGTCGCGGCCACCGAACGCAGCTCCGTAGCGGTTTCGGACAGCGTGACGTAGAGACCGGTATCGCCATGGCGCTGACCTTCGAGCAGGAACTGTAGTGCAAGAGTCGTCTTGCCCGCGCCGGGCGGCCCTTCGACCAGATAGACCCGGCTTGCCGTAAGACCGCCGGCCAGGATCTCGTCGAGGCCGGCAACGCCGGTCGATACGCGGTGGTCGATGTGACTGCCACGGAGGTCAGAACTTTGATTTTCCATGAGAGGTAAAAAGACGCCGGCTGTCCCGGCCTCAGAGTCAGGAAGAACGTCGGGAACCGCGTGCCGCAGGACGTGTGCTTGCAACGCCGCCAGCCGGCAGGCCATGTTCGCGCGCCCAGATGATCGCCTCGCTGCGGCTGTGCACACCGAGCTTCGCGTACAACGTACTCACGCGACTGCGGACGGTGTTCGGAGCCACGCCAAGTCTCGTGGCAATTTCCTTGTCGGCAAGGCCCTCGCAGATCAGCGCAAGAACGTCGCGCTCGCGCGGTGTCAGGTCGGAGATCGCCGCATCGACCTTGCCGGGTGCCGTACCGCTGCGGATATGACGAAGCTTGTCCAGAATCGACCGGCTGAACCACGAAGCGTCCTGCATGACGGCTTCGATCGCGAGAAGAAGTTCGACCTCGGTGCGTTTGCGCTCGGTGATGTCCTGAAACACCATTAGCACGCAGTCGTCGCCATGAATGGGCACCGACTCGGCGGAGATCAGGCAGTCGACCGCAAGCCCGGCCCGGGTGCGCACCTTGAACTCGACGTTGCGCAGGTTTCCCGACGTGGCGAGCATCCGCTCTATGTTCGCGTGCGCATCCGCCGCGTCCCAGAAGGTCGATTCCTCGAGCGTGTGACCGACAAGTTCTTCAGCCGCGAAACCCGTGGCATCGAGAAACGCCTGGTTCGCCTCGAGCAGCGTAAGCGAATCACGGGCATATACGATGGTCGGGATCGGGGCCATCCTGAACGCATTGGCAAATTGCTCCTCGCTGCGCCGCAGCGCTTCTTCGGCCTTTCTGCGCGGCTCGAGATCCATGAACGTGAAGAGCATGCACCGTTCGTCGGCGAGATCGATCGGCTGTCCGGCGACGATAACCAGCTTGGACTCCGCGTCCGCGAGGCGCAGCAACGCTTCCATTTGCGGAATGGTCTGCCCAGCTGTCAGGCGCTCGACCGCCAGTTCTTTTTGCGACGCATTTTCGAGGACATCGAGTTCATAGACTGAACGCCCGATTACCTCCTCGCGCGTATAGCCCGTCATCTCGACAAAGCCGCGATTGACCTTGATGAAGCGGAGATCGCTAAGCCTGCAGATCACGGCAGGCGCGGGATTTGCGCCGAAGGTCTTTTCGAAGCGCTCCTCGGCACTTGCCCACTCGGTCGCATCGTGCAGGATGAGCACGAGACAGTCAGGCTCGCCGTTCGTATCGGTAATCACCAGACTTCGCACGCGATGAACCCAGCGAGGCTCGACTTGCCCGGCGGGTGCGACCTCCACCAGTACGTCGCTAAAGGATTCACCGGCGACCACGCGGTCAATCGGATAGCTGCCCGGTTCGATTCGATGATTGTTGCGGTAGCGAAGCTGAAACCTTTGCCGGTACTCGGACACGTTTCGCCCGAGTTCCTCGATGCTGCTTGCTCCATGCATGTCGAGGGCGGCCTGATTGGCCCAACGAATGCTCTGGTCGGGTTCTATGAGAATGACCCCTTCGCTCAAGCCTGCGATGATCTGCTGGAGCTGACGGCGGTCGGTTTGCGGGCGTTGCACGGAAGCGTCCATCGCGGCTGCCTGTTCTGTTCGGGCGCCGCGTCGCGGCAAGGTTCAAGGACGAAAGCGCCTGCGGCGGCGCACCGGCGGGCTCGCCGGTTGCGACCGCCTGTCGAGTCGCGCAGACGCGTTGGGAATCATCAGGAAGCGTATGCGCAGCAACATGCAGCACGTGCAGACATGGTGTTCCGAGCACGTTCGTTAATGCGAGATTATCAGGGATGTATTTACCGACCGGTAGCCGCAAATGCACCCAACGCCTGGGAGCAATTGCATGTTGACATCGAATGATTCGCCCCTCTTAGCGTGCGAAGCGCAGGTCCACGCGTGTTCGGGGAACTTTCCCGGCGCCGTTCTTCCTTACCTTATGAAAGACAGCGATTTCGGTTGACGCAACACAGGAGGCGAAAATGGACAACCGACGAGGAAGGACGGCTCAGACCAGTGAAGCGCGAGGCTCTGTGAAGGAAGCGATCGGCAAGGTGATCGGCGACGCCCATGCAGAGGCGGAGGGTGCGGCCGAAAAAAAGGCCGCGAGAGAACGACGCAGGCAACGACCCACGCGGCAAGAAGAGGGCCGCGCCCACGCAGGACCTCGATCACGCTCGTAGCGTTGCGCTGCCCTGGGTACGCTCGGGCGCACCTCATCGGGAACCTAGATTCGGAGCAGCTCCCGAATCGCTCTAAAGAGGCCCCTCGGCTCGACGGGCTTCGGCATATGCAAGTCGAAGCCCGCCTGCAATGCACGCGACCTGTCTTCTGGGCGCCCGAACGCTGTCACCGCGATCGCCGGCGTTCGATTGCCTTGCTGCCGCAGTGAGCGGATAAGCGAATAACCGTCTTCGTCCGGCATGCCGATGTCTGAAAGAATGACGTCGAACTGCTCGTCGTCGATCTGCTGACGCGCTTCGGGCGCCGATTCCGCACCGCGCACCGCCGCCCCAGCGGACTCCAGTACGGCAAGCATTGCATCACGGACCTCAGCTTCGTCTTCGACCAGGAGCACCTTTATGCCGGTGAGCGCCTCGTCGCGAGACGATGTCACTACATCTGCCAGAGGGCGTCCAGCCGGTGCTCCCCTATCTTCGGCCAGCAGAGGAATGTGAACGACGAAAGTGCTCCCGCGCCCGTCGCCTTCACTATGTGCCGTGATCGATCCGCCATGCAGAGTCACGATGCTCTTCGCTATTGCGAGGCCAATACCGAGCCCGCCGAAGCGGCGTGTCGTTGCCTGTGAAGCTTGTGCAAATGGCTCGAATACGTGGTTGATGAAAGAAGCCGGAATACCCGCACCATTGTCCTCAACCCGTATCTCTGCCCAGTTGCCGGCGCGAATGGCAACGATATCTATTTTCCCTTCAGCGCTCGAATATTTCAGCGCATTGCTGAGCACATTGGAAAACACCTGGCGAAGCCGGAGCGGGTCGCCCTCCACGAGCAGTGTGTCTGCCAGCCTCGGCACGATCTCGACTCGTTTAGCGCCCGCAGCCAACTCAACGTCACTGATCTCGGCGATGAGCAGCGGCACGAGGTCCACCTCGCTCGAGTTGATGAACAGCTTGCCGGCGGCGATCCGGCTAAGGTCGAGCAGGTCATCCACAAGCCGCGTTTGCAGTTCGACGTTGCGGTCTATCGCCTCGATGCCGCGAGCGAGCAGGTCAGGATCGGCGTTCTCGTGCTGCAGAAGGTAGAGCCACGATTGCATCGCATTAAGTGGCGTCCGCAACTCGTGCGACACCGTAGCAAGAAAGGCGTCTTTGAGCTGATTGGCATGTTGCGCCTCGAACCGCAAGAGCCGCTCGTTTGTCAGAAGCCGGTCGCGCTCCATTTCAAGCGCTTTGTGCGATGAAACGTCGATGGTGATGCCGTCGAACCGCAACGGCCGGCCAGCTTCGTCGACATGTGTCCGCCCCTTGGCACGGATCCATCGGATATCACCCGAGGGCGAAGCAGTTCGGTATTCGATGTCGTAAGGGACGCCTTCGTTGACAGCCTTCTCGACAGCGGCTCGGGTTTTTTGCCGATCGTCCGGGTGAATCCTTTCATAGAAGAGGTCAAAGCCCACCTCGGCGTTCGCAGGCAGCCAGAAGTGTTCCTTGCACTTGACGTTCCAGATTATTCGGTCCAGCGGGATCGGACAGTGGAATGTGCCGATTTCGGCCGCCTCGATCGACAGGTCCAGACGCTCGCGTTCTTCTGTGAGACTTTGTGCATTTATTAGCGTTTCTTCGACATCGGTAATCATCCCCACCCATTCGTAGATCGCGCCGCGCTCGTCGTGCGAGCCCGCCGCGCGTATCTGGCAACGCCGGTACGTCGAGGATGCGGCGTGCCACAGTCGCACGTCCGCGCGGTACGGCCCGTCTGTCTCAAGCGACTTGTTCAGCGCTGTCTGTGCCGCAAGCCGATCGTCCGGATGGATCATCTCGGCCCACCCATAACCTTGGTGCTTTTCCCACGGCTGCCCCGTATAGCTTTCCCACGAAGGTTGCGGCACCACGAATCTGCCCTGAGCATCGCACACGTAGGCCGCCGAGCTGGCCACCTTCACCAGCGCATGATATCGGGCCTCCGACAGCAATCGGCGCAATTCCGAATCGTCACGAGCGTCGACATGGGCCGTCTCCCTCGAAGTGTCATCGTTCCCGGCCGCGGCGGCGCCCTCGCACTTTCTGTCCGCCGGTGAAACCTCGCCCGGCGCGTCTTTGGACTTGACTAGCACCAGCATTGCCGGCGCCATGCCGATCGCATCTCCAACGGAGAGAGGATTGAATTCGACGCACCATGTAATGCTTGATCCAAAACCAGGAGCGTCCGGCGCGACGTCCGCATCGATCGCAGCGTCTGCAATGACGACGCTCTCCGTCCTATGTTCTTCGAGTGCTCGCGTCGCGGCCGCCAGAAGTTTTCCTCGCGACGCCTCTCTGGACAGAACCGGCAGCTTCTCGATGACGAGCGAAACAAACTCCCTGGACACCAGCGGTGACGGGCGGTAGTCGAACAGGTCACTAAAACGAAAGTTAGCCTCAATTACGGTCAAGTCGCGAGCGAGCACTGCACATGCAGCGGGGTTCGCCTCTATTAGCGCGACAACCAATGCTTTAGTGTCAGCAAACATACCCAGTTCCACAGCAATCGAAATCTTGCAAAAGTTGCCTGCTCAACGGTCTCCACCGCCTGCACAACGCGTTCGCGGGTGCCGGTGGCGCTGGCATGATTGAATGTATCCACCACCGGCCGAGCTCGATAGGCGGTGCGCTTCGTCATGTGTCATTGCCCACAGACAATTGCGGTCAGCACCATCGGAATCACCGAATGAGTGATGGCGTGGCTGCCCGCTGCAGCCAGTTCACGCTGCACCGACTCGGACGAACCGAACACGACCACGCCATAGATTGGTGCGGACGCTGGCTTGCCGGTGCCCGCCTCGAAAAGCGGATCGCCGGGCTGATATCCAAAAATCGCCTTCACCCGGAAACCGAACGCAGTCAGATGTGCACCGCGGGTGGGACGAAACGCGTTGACTGAATCCTGCTGAACGCGGCTCGCTGGCGTTTCTATCGATTGCAGATTGAGCAGTTCCTCGACGAAGTCATGCGGAGTGCCCTCGCATGCCATTTCCTGGTCCAGTGCATGACTGAATGCCGGTGTCGGTAAAAAGAGGACGGGCGTCAGCAGCCACAAAAAGAGTCGCATTGGGTACTTTTTCAAAGTCATGATCACCGCCGGTTGTAGTCCTTGTCTCGCATCAACGATAACCGCATGCAACCGGCCTGGCTGCAAAGCCAGCATTATTTGTACCGTCTCACTATCGTCCGTCGCAATCGGGCAAACATTCGTGCTCACTTATCGACAAACCCACTCATGACGCGCGCGATCGGCTTGGTGCGGCAGTGGCCTGCACGGCGCGCTGCCGGTGCTCCTTGCGCACGCAATGAATTGTCTGATGACACTGGTTTTCGGGAGCGCAACCGACTTTCAGCGATTTCCAGGTGACGCACTGTTCGACGGCAAGCAACACAAACGCCCTTCCACAGCCCCCTCCGCTCGCGTCCATTATTGATCGACCTCGAATGCAGATGTCCATCTCCCACTCTTTATCTCAAGACGGACAACGACAAAAATGCGGTCAGTCATGCCAGTCATCCCGCTGACTTCTGTTTCGCGGACCGCCCCGGTGCCACGACATGCGCCTCGCGATGAGGCATCCAAGAGGAAAAGCACTATGCCGTTTGCAAACTACAAATTCCCGGAAGGCATTCTGGATCACGCGCGCAAGGAAGAAATCGTCCATCGCACCACCGCGATGTTCGTCGAATACTTCGGTGAAGGTGTCCGTCCGTATTCCATGGTTCTCGTCGAAGAAGTTGCCGACGGGGGATGGGGTCGCGCCGACGAAACCCTGACGCTCGAAAAAATGGGACTCGCTCCGAAGTCGAAATAGCTGTCGTTTGGGAACGCGCACGGTTACCGGGGCTACTCGTTTCGGTCGGTGCGCGATCCGCCACGCACTCCCACCCGGTCTTCCCGATTTATGCGGAGTTTAGCTATGGATCTCGACACGCAAGAACTCGAACCCCGCAACGCGAGTGAGACGGCTCCGAAGCTGATCATCCCGCAACTTGGCCGGCTCTATCGACTCTTCGATCCCGTGTCATACGCCGTACTGCGACTTGGTTTCGGCATTGTCCTGCTCACCCACGGACTTCCGAAGGTGCTCGGCCGCTCTCATGGGTCGATGGATAACCCAATGGCGAGTTCGATGCGGCTGATCGATTCCAGGCTTCACCTTCCGGCAGCGGAAATGTTTGCCTATGTCGTGACCTTCCTCGAGTCGGGCGGGGCGTTATGTATCGCCTTTGGATTCCTGACCCGCATTTTTGCCGCAATGATCACGTTCGAGATGATCGGGATCTGCTTCGTCCTCGCGCCAGCGTGGGTCTGGCTGGACAAGGGCATGGAATACCCCGTCCTGATGGGCCTGCTTGCCCTGCATATCGCGTTCAAGGGCGGCGGCCGCTATTCGATCGACAAGGGCATCGGCAGAGAGATTTAACGGATGCGCCTTGCCGCGACGTTCGCCAGCAAGCGCCACGAACCTGTTGTTCATCGCTGCGTTGCGATCGCTTTAGCGGTTTGCCCGCACGCACGACGTCACGGTCAACCGACGTAAACACGGGTAAACGCCCATTTGATCTGGCGATGCCGCGATTTACTGTATCGATACACTAAATCGATACAGTGGCGCGCTCCGTCGTGCCGCGCTCGACAACTCGCCCGCCCCTTAGAGCGGCATCCAGGAGACAACACCATGCATTCCATTTCCCGGCGACGGTTCCTACAGACGGCCTCGGCAGCCTCGCTCGCCGCCGCGGGCGCGGGCTTTCCCGCAATCGTGCGCGCTCAGCCCGCGGCCACGTTACGGCTGTCATCGTCGATGCCTCCGAACGAAAACGCCGCGCATTACGTGTGGTATCAAAACCTCGCTGCGAACCTGAAAGCGAGCGTCGGCGATCAGATCCGGATCGACTACTTCCCGAACAACCAGCTCGGCAAGGAAAGCGACGTGGTTCAGCAGGTGAAGGTCGGCGCGGTCGACATGATGGTCACCGGCTCATCGATCTGGGCGACGGTGCTGCCGGAGCTCGGCATGCTCGATCTCGGCTATGTGTTCGACAGCTTCGACCATGTCGGGCGCGCCATGGACGGCACCGTCGGCAAGTCGTTCGACACGATGCTGCAACAGCGTGCGGGCTGCTCGGTCGTCACCTGGGGCTATTCGTTCGGCGCGCGCAACGTGTTCACGAAGAAGCCCACGCAATCGCTCGCCGATATCAAGGGCGTGAAGCTGCGCGTGCTGCCCACGCCCGCCTTCATGGAAACTTTCAAGCTGATGGGCGCTGTACCGACGCCCATTCCCATCGGCGAGTTGTACATGGCCGCGCAGACAGGTGTCGTCGATGGCTTCGAGCACGACTGCGCGACGGTGCTCGCGAGCAAGTACGACGAAGTCGTGAAGTCGTGCTGGCAGACGCAGCACGTCTTCAGCCCGCTTGTCGTCGCGATGGGCCGCCGCGCGCTGGCGAAGATTCCGGAGAATTTGCGCCCCGCGTTTCAGAAAGCGGCGCAAGACGCGACCGTGAAGCAGCGCGTCGCAGCCATCCAGACGGCCGCCCGCGCCGAGCAGGAGTTGAAAAAGCGCGGCATGACGTTCTATCCGATGTCGAAAGCCGACCGCGACACCGCGCGCAGCGAGATGCAGTCGCAGTTGTACGCGAGCTTCTCGAAGCAGTATCCCTCGACCGCGCCGCTCTTCACCGCCATCGCCGCAGCGCGCGGCTAACGAGGCAGGCACATCATGACCACTTTCTCCGCGACGCCCGGACCGGAAACGCAACTCGCCGCACCGGGCTTCGGCCATGAGACCATGCTCGCGCGCGGCCTCGCACGTCTCATGCGCTGGATCGAATACCTGTGCGCGGCCGTGCTCGCGGCCGATGTGCTCGTGGTGTTCCTCTCCGTGATCTACCGCTACTTTCTCCATGATCCTTTCGACTGGGCCGAGGAAGTCGCCGGCGCGCTGATGATCGTGCTGGTGTTCTTCGGCGCCGCCACGGTCCTTGCGCGCAGCCAGCACGTCGGCGTCGACCTGTTTCGCGGCATGCTGCCAAGGCGCTGGCAGCCCGCGCTCGTTCATGTAGGGCACTGGGTGATCGTGGGCGTCGCGGGGAATCTGTGCGTGTCGTCGTGCCTGCTGCTGGTCGATTCGTACGGTCAGATGACGCCGAGCGGCCTCCCCGCGTGGATCAACGTGTATCCGCTCGTCATTGGCAGCGTATTCATGGCGGTGTTCGCGCTCGCCAACGCGGTGAACGGCGCGCGCAAGACCGTGCTCGGCACATTGATCGGCTGCCTGTTGCTCGCGGCGGCCGTGTTCGCGTGGAACGCGTTCGTGCCCGCTCACGCGATCAAGCCCGGCTTCCTGCTGATGGCCGGCTTCATCGGCGCACTGGTGCTCGGCGTGCCGATCGGCTTCGTGCTCGCGTTCTCGGCGCTGCTGTACTTCCTCGCGGAACCGTCCCTGCCGATGCTCGTCTATTCGCAACAAGTGATGGCCGGCACCGACCATTTCGTGCTGCTCGCAATTCCGTTCTTCGTATTAGCCGGCCTGCTGATGGAAACCAATGGCATGTCGTCGCGCCTCATCGAACTGCTGCTGCGAATTTTCGGGCGCGTGCGTGGCGGCCTCGGCCTCATCACGATCATGGCAACGGCCTTCTTCTCGGGTGTGTCCGGTTCAAAGCTTGCGGATATCGCGGCCGTCGGCGGTGTCGTGATGCCGGCTGTGCGCCAGAGCAAGGAAGATCCGAACGAAGCCGCAGCGTTGCTCGCCTGCAGCGCCGTGATGGCGGAAACCATTCCGCCGTGCGTGAACATGATCATCATGGGCTTCGTCGCGAACATTTCGATCGCGGGGCTGTTCCTCGCGGGCGTGGTGCCGGCCGCGGTGCTTGCCGTAGCGCTGGCAATCGTCGCGGTGATTTTCGGGCGCCGTATCAATCTCGCCGATGCGCTCACCAATCCTCGCGCGTGGATGCCGCTGCTCGGCGGCGCGCTGGTCGCGCTCGTCATGATCACCATGATCGGCAAGGGCGTGACGTCGGGCATCGCGACGTCGACCGAGGTGTCCGCATTCGCCGTGGTTTATGCGCTTATCGTCGGCTGGCTGGCGTTTCGCGAGCTCACGCCGAAATCGGTCGCACGGGTATTCGTGCGCTCGGCATCGATGGCGAGCAGCATTCTGTTCATCGTCGCCGCGGCCTCCAGCGTGTCGTTCGCGCTGACCATCGAGCAGATTCCCGCGCTCGTCTCCGATTCGATGATCGTCTTCGCGCATCAATACGGCCCGACAATGTTCCTGCTGCTTTCCGTGCTGATCATGATCGTGTTCGGCGCGGTGCTGGAAGGCGCGCCCGCGCTCATCATCTTCGGGCCCCTCCTTACTCCGATCGCCACGCAGCTCGGCATCAACCCGCTGCATTTCGGCACGGTGATCGTCGTCGCGATGGGCCTGGGTTTGTTCGCGCCGCCGGTCGGCCTGGGCCTCTTTGCGACCTGCGCCATCACCGGCACGGAAATGAAGGCCGTTGCGCGTCCTATGCTCAAATATCTGCTGGTGCTGTGCATTGCACTGGTGGTGCTGATTCTGGTGCCATCTTTTTCGTTGTGGTTGCCGACCCGGCTCGGCCTGTAGCCGGCAGATGCAAAACCTTATGAGCACCATTCAGGATGTCGCCCGCGAGGCCGGTGTTTCCGTGAGCACGGTATCGAACGTACTCAACGGCCGCACCGACCAGATGCGCCAGGAAACGCTCGCGCGCGTGCAGGCCGCGATGAGTTCGCTGCAATATCGGCCGAGCACGCTCGCACGTCAGCTGAAGACGGGACAGACGCCGCTCATCGGACTGCTGGTGCCGTCCATCGCCAATCCGATGTACGGCTATATCGCACGTGAGGTCGAAACGTACGCACAGGAGCGCTACGGCTATCGCGTGATGATTGGCAACACGTATCGCGATCCGGCCAAGGAAGCGTCGTTCTTTGAAGATCTGCTGTCGCAGGGCGTGCGGCGCGTGATCGTGATCTCGTCGCTTGCGAACGAGCGCCATCTGGAAACCGCCGTCGAGCGCGGGATGGTCGTCGTCAGCTACGACCGCCGCGCGACCGAAGGTGAGACGACGCGCGTCGAACACGTCACGCCGGACAATTTCGAAGCAGCGCGCATCGCGACGCGCCATCTGATCGCGCACGGCCACACGCGGCTCGCCTTCGCCACGTTGACCGGCGTGACGATGAGCCGCCGCGACAAGATCAACGGGTTCCTCTCGGCAGCACAGGAGGCAGGGCTAGCAGAGGAGGCGCGCGTGCTCGACAGCGGCCCGGTGAACGAATACGGCGATTCGATGATCGCGGAGAACGGCCGCGCGCTCGCGCGCCTGCTCTCGCAAGACGACGCGCGCCCGACCGGCATCGTGGCGGTCAACGACCTGATGGCGCTCGGCCTCATGGCAGGCTTGCGCGAGTGTGGATTGCGTGTACCGGAAGACGTGTCGATCGTCGGTATGGACGGGCATTTCCTCGCGGCGATCTCGAACCCGGCGCTCACGACCGTGCAACTTCCGGTGCCGGCGATGGCCGCCGCGATGGTCGAGCGAGCGATGCGTCCGCACGACGAACCCATGCCCGCATCGGAGCAGGCGCTCTTCGCGGATATCACGCTCGTGGAGCGCGAATCGGTCGCGCGCCCGGGCAAAACTGCGGCAAAAGCGAAGCAAGCCAGAAAGGCAGGATAAGGACATGAACAAGGTATTCGTGAGTCATCCCCGGCACATGCTGGACCATTACTTCGGCGCACGCGCGGCGGCGGCGCTCGCGAAGTTCGCCGACGCCACGTACAACCCCGAAGATCGCGAGCTGACGCTCACCGAACTCGTCGACGCGGCGCGCGATGCCGATGTCATCATCGCTTACCGGCAGACGCCCGCGCCGCGCGCGTTGTTCGAAGCGCTGCCGAAGCTGGCCGCCTTCGTGCGCTGCGCGGTGGATATCCGTACCATCGATATAGATGCCGCGAGCGAACTCGGCGTGCTCGTCACGCAGGCGAGCGCAGGCTTCGTACCGGCCGTGTCGGAGTGGGTGATCGGCGCGATGCTCGATCTCGCGCGAGGAACGACCGCGTATGCGCAGGCGTATCACCGGCATGAAACACCTGTTCCGAAGATGGGCCGCGAGTTGCGCAGCAGCACGTTCGGCGTGATCGGTTATGGGCAGATATCGCGCTACCTGTGCCCTCTCGCTTCGGCCTTCGGCATGCGCGTGATCGTGTCCGATCCATTTGCGACGATCGACGACGCGCGCGTGCAGCAGGTCGCCCTGGACGAGCTGCTCGCCGAGTCAGACTTCGTCGTATGCCTTGCGCCCGCCACGCCGCAGACTGCGAACCTGATGAACGCGCAGGCCTTCGCAGCGATGAAAGCTGGCGCGTACTTCATCAACGCGGCGCGCGGCGAACTCGTCGACGACGCCGCTCTGCTCGCTGCGCTGGAGCGTGGTCATCTGGCAGGATGCGCGCTCGACGTCGGCCGCGCAGCGGATCAGATGCCATCGCCCGTGTTGGCGGCCCATTCGCGCGTGATCGCGACGCCGCACATCGGCGGGCTGACGCCGGGCGCCATCGAGCATCAATCGATGGAAACCGTCGCGCAAACCGAAGCACTGTTTCAGGGCCGCATGCCCGCCGGCGCCGTGAATGCGGCGCACGCATTTCGCGTCTCGGGCTTTGCCATGCCGACGGACGCCCGATGACCCGTCCCATCGATTTCGCAGGCGCGTGCGATTGCCACATCCACGTGTACGAGGAAGGCTATCCGCTCGCGGCGAGCGCGACTTTCACGCCGCCGCCGGCACCTGCTTCGGCATATCGCGAAGTGCAGCGCGCGCTCGGTTTGTCGCGCGCGATCGTCGTGCAGCCAACGGGGTACGGCTTCGACAACCGCTGCACGCTCGCGGCCATTGCGCAGCTCGGCAACGGTGCGCGTGGCGTCGCGGTCGTGCCGCCCGATGTCAGCGATGACGAATTGCAGCGCCTGCACGATGCCGGCATACGTGGCGTGCGTTTCATGATGCTTCCGGGCGGCGTTTTGCCGTGGGATGGACTCAAGCCTATGTCGGCGCGCATCGCACCAATGGGATGGAATATCAACCTGCAACTCGACGGGCACACGCTGCCTGATCATGAAGCGCTGCTGGCGAGCTTGCCATCGAATCTGGTCATCGATCATCTCGGCAAGTTTCTCGCGCCGGTCACACCGGAAAGCGAAGGGTTCGCGTCATTGTGCCGCCTGCTCGACGGTCCGCGTTGCTGGATCAAGCTGTCCGCCCCATATGAAAGCTCGCGCAACGGCGCGCCTGATTTCGACGACGTGTCGTGGCTCGTGCGCACGCTCTCGACGCGTTTTCCGGGGCGCGGCGTGTGGGCATCGAATTGGCCGCACCCCAACGTAAAGCCCGTGCCCGACGACGCGCGCATGCTCGACTGGACGATGCAGCTAACGGAAAGCCAGGAAGTTCGCCGCAAGATACTCGTCGATAATCCGGCCGAGTTGTACGGGTTTTAGGCGAGACTGCAGCGCATCTTGAGACGATTGCGCAATTTGTTGAGCGCGCCCAGCGTTCAGTATTTGCGGGCCGGGTCCTACAGTACGTCATCGATCGCGCGAATCCGGAACAGTGGAGCGCGACGCAACTTCTGGAGGATCGGTGATGGACAGCAATCGTGGCTCGGTACCAGTTGCATTCTTCGGGATCGCGGTGGGCGCACTGGCGCTCGCCAATCTGTGGCGCGTGGCGATCAGGCTGTGGCACTTGCCGGCCGCCATTGGAATCTTGACGACGGTGGCCGCGTTAGTCGTGTGGCTCGCCATTCTCGTCGCCTACGCGCAAAAGTGGCTGACCCGCACTGCCGAGGCTCGTGCGGAAATGCAGCATCCCGTGCAGTCGTCGTTCGCGGCGCTTGGGCCCGTGTCGAGCATGCTGGCCGCGCAGCTTTTGCAGCCGCACGCATATCGCCTGGCGCTCGCGCTGTTCGGCGTTGCCGTGGTCGCACAACTGGCACTCGGCGTGTATCTGCATGGACGACTCTGGCAAGGCGGGCGCAAGCCGGAACTCGTCACGCCGGCCATTTACCTGCCGACCGTGGCGCCGAGTTTCGTTGCGGGCACGGCGGCGGCGGCCTTCGGTTTTCATCAACTGGGCGGGCTGTTCTTCGGTGCGGGCTTGCTGTCCTGGCTTGCCATCGAATCGCTGATTCTGCATCGTGCAGCCGTGCATGAGCCCCTGCCTGAAGCATTGCGTCCGACCCTCGGCATTCAGCTCGCGCCGCCGGTGGTGGGTGGCGTGACTTACCTTGGCCTGACGAGCGGCACGCCCGATCTGTTCGCGCTGATCCTGCTCGGTTATGGCCTTTATCAGGCGTTGTTGCTGTTGCGGTTGCTGCCGTGGATTCGTCAACAGGCTTTCGTGCCTGGTTACTGGGCCTTCAGCTTCGGCGTAGCCGCTTTACCGACGATGGCGCTGCGTATGGTCGAACGAGGCACTGCTGGTGCAGTCGAATGGGCCGCACCGGTTCTGTTCATTCTGGCCAACGTGATCGTCGCGATTCTGGCGTTCAAGACGCTTGCCTTGCTGGTGCGAGGCAAGCTGATTCCGCCGGCTGCGACGCCGGTTGTGGGCTCTCAATCGGCATTGCAAACACCGGCTGATTTGCGAGTGACGCGGGCGGGTTAGGCCGACGGCGCGTTTGTTACCGGATAACTCCGTCGATAGCAAGGTCGGTCGACCGACGCAAGATGTGATGGACTCGGCGGGCCACTACAACCGTCCGGCGCTACTGAGTCTCCTGATCGATCGCACACCGACTGCCCCCATTCATGAACGTGTCGCTCACGGCAAACCGATCCAGGAGCAAGGCCCGGACGATCTGCGCACCACGGTTGCCTGAGAGCATGACGAACTGATCACGGCGCGCGCGCATTAACCGTACATGTCTTTCTTTTAATTAACCCTCTACATGCGACGAACCCGCATTGGGTAGTTTGCGTTCAAGCATGTCAGCAGCCGCCGGGAAAGGCTGCTGACTCGTCAGATTCAGGTGGAACACGACTGCATCTTCACCTACTTTTTAGTGTATGCGCCCGCAGTAGACGTGTCAGACCGCGCAGTGTGCGAGCGTGCGTACACATGCGGGACTTCGTGAAACTCCACTGCGCTGAGTTCACTCGCGGTGTAGCCACGGCTTGACATCCAAGCAGTCCCCGCGCACGCGGTTCCTCTTTCTATTACACAGCGCCTTGGCACATGCGCTTGCAAACCTCACTTCCTGGAAACAGGCATACATCTGTGCCTATCGCTACGCGCGCACTCTGCGCATCGTCATAGACGGCGCGCGCGATCGCGTTGCCATTGACTGTGAATCTCGCTTCATCGCCAGTCGGAGAACCTATGTCAGACACCATTCCGCAATTGCTATCTCGCCGCCGCTTTGTCAGCGTGGCAACGGCTGCCGTTGCTGCGGGCTCGCTCAGTCCGCTTGCTTTTGCGCAAACGAATCGACCGATCATTGACGTTGCCCCGGCTACGGACGGCGACAATACCGCTATTCGTGCGCTACGCGTGCATGTACCTGAATCGCAACTGAGCGACTTGCGGCGACGCATCAAGACGACGAGATGGCCAGAGCGTGAGACGGTCGCCGACGACTCTCAAGGCGTACCGCTCGCCATGCTCCAGGAGCTCGCGCGTCATTGGTCGACCGATTACGACTGGCGCAAGGTCGAGGCAAGATTGAACGGGCTACCGAATTTCGTCACGGAGATCGATGGGCTGGATATCCATTTCATCCATGTTCGTTCGAAACATGAAAACGCGATGCCGCTTGTGGTCACGCATGGGTGGCCCGGGTCGGTTATCGAGCAGTTCAAGATCATCGATCCGTTGACTAATCCGACGGCGTATGGCGCGAGTGCATCGGACGCCTTCCATCTGGTGATTCCGTCCTTGCCGGGTTACGGACTTTCGGGCAAGCCCACGCAAACGGGCTGGGGTCCCGAGCGTACGGCGCGTGCCTGGGTCGTACTGATGAAGCGTCTTGGTTACGCGAAATTCGCGGCGCAAGGCGGCGATCTCGGCGGTGTCGTCTGCAACGTCATGGCCAAACAGGCGCCGCCTGAATTGTTAGGTATCCACGTCAATTTTCCCGCAACCGTGCCGCCCGAAATCGTCAAAGCACTTCAGGCGGGTGACGCGCCCCCGCCCAACCTTTCCGCTGACGAACGGCATGCCTACGAGCAGCTCGCCAGCGCGGCAATGAAGCGACGCGCCTACGCACTGGAGATGGGCACCCGTCCGCAGACGTTGTATGGCATCTCTGACTCACCCATTGGCCTGGCAGGCTGGCTGCTCGATCACGGTGACGGGTACACGCAGCCGGCGGCAGCGTTGACCTCCGCGGTGTTCGGTCGCGACGTGAACGGTGAATCGGCAGGCGCAATGACACGGGACGATGTTCTCGACGACATCACGCTCTACTGGTTGACCAACACGGGGATCTCCGCGGCGCGTTTTTACTGGGAGTCGCACTTCAATTTCACTGCAGCTGCCGACGTGTCGGTGCCGGCCGCAATAAGCGTATTTCCGCGAGAGAACTATCAGGCGCCGCGCAGTTGGGCAGAGCGGGCGTATCACAACCTCATCTATTACAACCGGCCCGAGAAAGGCGGACACTTTGCGGCGTGGGAGCAACCCCAACTGTTCGCGCAAGAAGTTCGCGCCGGTTTGAGACCTCTGCGCACGTAACGGACTTGAGGGCGTTGGCGCCTCGCAGGCTGCCGTCTTGTACGGCAGCAAGAAGTGCCGTGGGTATGTTTCGCAAGCTGCGTCGGATGCATCCGTAATGTGCGACGCACCGGCGTACGGGATCAGTTTTTACACCCTCGGCCCAGTGCCGGACTGGGACCGAACGATAAGAAGCGGTGGCATCATCAAATCGTTTCCGGACATGACAGTGCCGCCTGGCGATCTTCTTCTGCAATACGACGAAAGCAAGACCGGTCGGGCGCATTATCTGGTGCTGGCGAAGAAAACAGCGCCGTAGGAAATCGACACCGCTCGACGCGCGAACCGCTCGCGAGGTGAGATTGGCCGCCAACAAACCAGCGCTTTTCACGATCACTGCGTGAGACGCAGCACACCAAGGTTGCCCGCGATCTGCTGGAAGATCGCATCGAGCGTCGCATTGGTGGGCGCGTGATAGTAGTTGCCTGGCGACGCGCAGCCTCGCATCGTTGTCTGTGCGACTGAACTCGATGCATCGCTCCCGAACGTGATCGCATAGATGATGATGCCGTCGTTCTTCATCGCGGTGCACACGGCGAGCTGGAAAGCGTTGATGTCGGTTACCGATGTGGTCGACCCGTTCGAAAGGGACGTGCCGTCGTCGCGCGTCACCGTCGGCGCTTTCAACAAGCTGCTGCCGACACCTGTCAAACCGTTGAACGACGGCGCGGGCATGATCCCGTTCGCGCTGCCCGGGTCGTTTTGGCCGTCGGTCAGAACAATGGCGACGCGCTGCAAGCCTTGAGTGGTTTCGGGGCGCGGCAAGGTCTTATCGGTTGACACCCAGCCATTGCCATTCGACACACTGCTTGACCAGTCCGATGACAACATGCGCCAGCCCCAGAGCAAGCCGGTCGGGATCATCGTGGAGCCCGCCGCCTGCATATTGCCAATTGCAGTCGTCAGCGTCGTTGGGTCTTTGGTGAGGAATTTGACCGGAGCAATCGAACAGGGACTTCCTGACCCGTTGACGTTACCGTTCTGGTCGTAGACCCTCATGCTCGGATTCGTCTGGCTCGCCTGGCCCCAGGCCTCCGCAATGCCCACGCCGGTACCGATGCCGCAGGTGGTGGTGGAACCGTTGCTCTGCACGGTCAGCGGAACGCCGGCGACCGATTTTTTACTTTGCACAACGCAGTAGTTACTGCTGCCTTTGCTGGTGCTCTTGTAGGTCGTGACCGTGAAACCCGTTTTGGGCACGTTGTAGTAGAACGGCGTGAAGCCCGGAGCGTCTTTAGGCGCATAGGCCTTCGGATAGAGACTCAAGCCCGCGTCGCGCGGCTCGACTGCACAGCCGCCCCATCCTGAACCTGTGATGCCCGACTGAGCCGTCATGTAAACGTTGTTGGGGTTGTACGCGAAGGTCGGCGACATCCAGCTGCCGCTCGAAAGCAGCGAGCTGCCGAGGTTCACCATCGTGGTGAAGGGCACGAGTCCGATGTAGGAATTGTTGTTTTGTACGCCGAGGATGTCGTTCACCAGATCGGTCGCGGCAGTGCGTAGCCCCTGAATCTTCGTACCCTGCGAATTGCTGCTCGCGGAGTCCGCCATTGACCCGGTATTGTCGAGCACCAGCACCAGTTCGAGCTGGCTTTGGGGCATGCGCAGCGCGGTGTTCGACGCGGTGATCGTCACCTTGTCGGGCCACGACCCGTCCGATCCCGAACCGGAGCCGGAATTGCCGCTCGACGTGCCCTTGCCGAAAATGATCGGCGCGAGCAACGGCGCCGAGCCCGCGGCGGCAAGCTTGATAGTCTGACCGGTGGACGGCTGGCCGGTGACAGTCGCCGAGAACTGCGCGTCCGGCATGGAGAATTCCATGTAGCCGGACGGCATGTTCGCGTTGTAGTAAGCGCGCGCGTCGGCTTGCCATTGCGCGAGACTGCTGCCGGTGGTCGCGCTGTAATGCATAAGGTTGACACCCGATGACAGCGTCGCGACGTCGAGCGCCATCTGCACGCGCGTCTGCGTCATCTGATAATGAATCGTGTCGATCGCAGTGCACATGGAGCCGATCATCAGCGTAGCGCACAACGCGAAGACGACGGTAATCGCGCCCTCGTCGCCCTTGAGCAACGCCGACAGCGAGCGCGGCTCGGACGGCACCGTGCGGCGCATGTCGATGACGCGCTTCATGACGCCGCCACCAGAGAAAGCGCGCTGCCCGAGCGCGGCCGCACATAGACGCGCTCATAGATGATCTGCGTGCCCGGCGCATTGCTCCAGAAGGGCAGCGTCATCGAAAACGGCGTGTACGAATAGAACACCTCGATTACGATCGCGGAATCGCCGTTGCGAAAAGGCCAGGTGGTCGGCAGCAGATTGCCGGTGGTTTCTTTGGACTTCATGCCCGACAAAGTCCACGGAGCGCTGCGCTGCCAGAACAGCAGTGGCGTGCCAGCGGCCATCGTCGGCGCAGATGGCGAATTCACGATGTTGCTCGGACTGCTCGCCGAGCAAAGGTTGATTTTTTGATCGCAGATCGACGTCACATACACGCCACCCCGCGTTTTCAAGCTATTGGGCGTGGCGATCATCGCGGCGGCATTCCAGATCGAACCCAGGCTGTTCGACGACGTCGTGCCCGAGTCGTTGACGACCGACGACATCTGTCCCAACGAGTCGGCCAGCGTAAACGCGGTATGTTCGACGAGGCTCACCGCGCGCATGTACAGATAGACCTCGCTGAAGCCGAGCATGACCAGCAGCATCAGCGGCACGAGAACCACGAACTCAATCGCAACGCTGCCGCGATCCGAGCGAAAAATCGGCATAAGCGTGCGCCGTCCGATGCGCAGGCGGCGGCGCAAGAGCGGCGGCAATCTGTCGGCAATGCGTATCATTTTTCGTTCTGTACGAGGTAGTTGCGTTGAAACGTCAGCGGCATTGGAACGCCGAAATACTTCGGCAAACCCGTGAAGCCTTCCGGCAACGTGACGGTGATCTGGTAAGAGACCACATCGCCGTACCCGCCCATGTTCGACTGATAAGTCGGCGTACCCACGTTGTTGTAGGTGCCGTAGTTAAGCGTGCTAATCGTGACGGTGCCGCCAATCTTTTGCCAGCCGCCAAGCGTGTCCATCACAATGCTCGCGGCCTGATTCGCGCGCGTGCTGCCGGTCGGGACCGTCGTGGTCAGGCCCGTGCGTGAAGCGGACTGAGCCGCGATCTGAACCGAAGCGTCGACGATCATGTCGAGCGCAAGTTCGACGGTGCCCAACGCGAGAAAGAACACCACCGGCGAGAGCAGCGCGAATTCGATCGCCGACACGCCGCTGTCGTCAACCAGCGCGCGCCCGAGTCCGCGCCGTCGCAGCCGGGCCGCCGCTGTCATCGCAGACTCGCGGCCTGCACCGGAACACCCGGCACAGTGGCAGTTTTCGCCGCGCCCGCATCCGCACCGGGATGCCGTCCAAGACGCTCGCGCTGGATTTCATAGAAGCGCAGATTGTCCTGCACCGATGCTTTGGGCAGATCGTGCCCGAGGATTTCGGCAGCCGCGTCCGTGTTGCCGAGCAAGCCGTAGGCGAGCGCGAGATCCTGGCGAGCCTGCGTCGGCGCGGCCGGGTAACGCGTGACGTCGAGCAGCACATTCGCCCCCTCCCGCGGATTGCCACCGAGAACCAGCGACAGCCCGAGATTCACGCTGAGCATCGGATCGCCGGGGTTCTTGCTGAGGCCTTCGCGTAAGACGGCCTGCGCGCCTGCGTGATCGCCCGACAAGTCGATCGCCGCACCGAGCCCTGCCAACGCGAGCGGGTCGTTCGGGGTCATTGCGAGCACGCGGCGATAGGTGGCGATCGCATCGTCGAAACGGCGCTGGTGAATTGCCACGCGTGCATGTCCTATCAGCGGCGCAGGCGCGTTTGCGTCCGCCTCGCTCGCGTGGTCGTAATACACGCCGGCACGCGTGTAGTCGCCTACCGCGTAAAGCGTGTTGCCCAAGCCGGTCAAGCCCTGGACCGAACGCGGATTTGCCTTCACTATCTTCTCGTACAGCGACGTCGCGAGTTCGAGGTTGCCCGAGTCGAGCGCCGTTTCCGCGATGCGCAGTTCGCTCATGTTGCTCGGCGTGGTATTGCGCATGACGGGCCGCGCTTCGCTGACGTGCTCAGTCGTGGTGCACGCTGCGCCCAGCATCAGCAGCGATACGGCACACGCCTGCAGGGCGGCGCGCGGAGCGGAGCACAGAAGCCTCGCGCCGCGTGCGCGCAGCGCGAGTACAGCGATGGTGGTGTGAGCGATTTTCATTGCTTTCCGAGCGCGTTCATTAGTTGAATAACAGCCGGCCCCGCCGCGATTACGACGACAGCGGGCAGGATGAAGAGCATCATTGGCACGACCATCTTCGGCGCGAGCTTGGCGGCCTTCTCTTCCAGCGACACGATATGCGCGAGACGTTCGGTGCGTGACAGCGTGCGCAAGGCCTGCGTGATCGGGGTGCCGTATCGCATCGACTGGGTGAGCGTGGCGATCAGCGCGCGGATCGACGGCAAGTTGATGCGTTCGGCCAGTTCGTGAAGCGCGCGTGTGCTGTCGCCGGAGAGTTTCAGTTCGTCGGCGGTCAGCGCGAATTCGCTGGACAGCGGCGGACAGATGGTCGCGAGTTCATCGGCCACGCGGCGGATGCTGACGCCGAGACTGTTACCAGCGTTGGTACAGATCACGAGCAGATCTAGCGCATCGGGCAAGCATGCCGCCATTTCCTTGCGGCGCCGCGATGCGCGGAACGCGACGACGTACTCCGGAATGATCATCCCGACGATGAAGACGAACAGCATCATCGTTCCGCGCACCGCCGGAAAAGCGCCGATGACCGGAATATGCGATCCAAGCATGACCGTCAGCGCCGCGCAGACGAGGCCGGTCGCGAACTTGATCGCGAGCAGGATCGAGACGGCGGAGCGGCTGCGATAGCCGCCTTGCAGCATTTCCTTTTGTAGCTTAAGGCGGTACTTCGCGTCGAATAGCGGCAGGCGGTCGCCAATAATCGTCAGGCGCCGGATAAGGCGCTGACGCACGCCGCTGCCTTTTTCCAACTCCTCGGGCTCGCCGCCATCGGCGCGCGCGATCAGCGCAGCCTGGCGCGTGCGCTCGGCGATCCGTCCGCGGCGGCCGCCGTGTTTGGTCATCCACCAGATCGCAAGCGCGGCGAACAGCGCAAACAACATCAGCAGATTGATCAGCGTTTGGACGTTGCCCGGACTCATCGCGACGTATCCAGCCTGGAAATCTTGTTGATCACGACCAGCCCGAACACGAGCGAGATCGCGCCGAAAGTCAGCAGTTTGTGACCAGATTCAGTATCGAACAGAATGTACAGATAGCTGCGGTTGAGCGCGTACATGGCCAGCATGATCACAGCCGGAATCGCGGCCATGATCTTGGTTGTGATGCGCGCTTCAGCGGTCAGCGCCTTGGTTTTCTGACGAATTTCACGCCGGGTTCGCACGATGCCGGAAAGGCCCTCAAGCGTTTCGCCGAGTTGCCCACCCGTTTCGCGCTGTAGCAGCAGGCAGACGCAAAAGAACGAGAAGTCCGCGATTTCGATCCGTTTGACGGCGACGTTCAGCACTTCTTCGAGATCGAGACCGACCTGCAGCGAATCGCTCATCAGCTTGAACTCGTCGCGAATCGGTTCGGTGCACTCGCCCGACACGGTCGTGATCACTTGCGTGACGGGCACGCCCGCGCGCACCGCGCGCACAATCAGGTCGATCACATCGGGGAAGCCGTCCAGAAAGCGCCGCCTGAAGCGCTGCACCAGAAAACTGTACGCACGCTTGACCGCGAACACCGGCAGGCCAATCATGATGAGCGGCTTCGCGAAGCCCGGCAACGGCATGAAGTGCGTCATCAGAAAGGCAAGCAGCGCGCCCGCCACGCCGGCGGCGAGCACAGTGCGAATACCTTTACTGCCGGCGACGGTGCGAAGCCGTGCCGCTTTCGGGCCGTACCAGCGGCTCAACGCGTTCTCGCGCCGGCTGATCGTGAACAGATCTGTGGTGTGCGCTTTCGTGCTTCTCGTGCGGGACCTGCCGGCGGAGAACGTTTCCTCCATGCGCGCATTGATGCGCGCGTGGGGCTGCTTCTTCCGTATGTCCTGCAGGGTTAGCCACATGACGCCGAGCATCAGCACGATGATGAACGAACACGCTGTCAGCAGATCGATCCGGGTCATGGCCGCATCGCCTCGAGCAGCGCTTCTTCGAGTCCGTAATACGCGGCGCGCGCGGCAAACGCGGGACGCACCTGGGCGGACTCGTAGACGCCCTTGACCTCTTCGTTATAAGCCGTGGCGTCGTAGTGGAAGGTGAACAGGTCCTGCGTGATAATGACGTCGCCTTCCATGCCGACGAGCTCGGTAATCCGCGTCACCCGGCGCATGCCGTCGCGCATCCGTTCGATCTGCACGATCAGATGGACTGCGCTCGCAATCTGCCGGCGAATCGACAGCAAGGGCAGGTTGCCGTTGGCCATCATCACCATGCTTTCAAGCCGCGTGATGCCGTCGCGCGGAGTGTTCGCGTGGATCGTGGTCATCGAGCCGTCGTGGCCCGTGTTCATCGCCTGCAAAACGTCGAACGCCTCAGGACCGCGCGTTTCACCAAGAATGATGCGGTCGGGGCGCATCCGCAGCGCGTTGCGCACAAGATCGCGCTGCGTGACGCCGCCAAGTCCTTCTGCATTCTCGGGCCGCGTCTCCAGACTGACGACATGCGGCTGCACGAGCTGCAGTTCGGCGGCGTCTTCAATCGTGATGGTTCGCTCGCCGAGTCCGATGAAATGCGACAGCGCGTTGAGCAGCGTGGTCTTACCCGAACCCGTGCCGCCTGACACGATGACGTTCAGCCGGCAGGTGCTTGCGACCTTCAGCAGGTTCGCCATCTTCTGTGACATGTTGCCTTGCTGCGCCATCCGGTGAAGCGTGATGTTGCGTTTCGAGAACTTCCGGATGGAGATCGTCGCGCCGTGAATCGCAAGCGGCGGCAACACCACGTTGACCCGGCTGCCGTCGGCGAGACGTGCGTCGACCATCGGGCTGCTTTCGTCGACACGCCGCCCCACGCCCGCTGCGATCCGTTGCGCGACGTTGACCACGTGCGCGTTGTCGCGAAACTTGAACGGCGTGAGTTCGAGCCGGCCGTGCCGTTCGACATAGACCTGATCCGGTCCGTTGACGAGAACGTCGGTAATGGTCTCATCGACGAGCAGGGGTTCGATCGGGCCGAGACCGAACATGTCGTTCAGCAGTTCACCGACGATCTGCACCTGCTCCGCAAGCGTGATGTTCAGATGCTCGCGTTCGGCGATCTCCATCACGAGCTGTTCGACGCCGACTTTCATCTGATCGCGCGTGCGGCCCACGGCTGCGGACGCGTTCATCAAACCGAACACGCCGGTACGGATGGTCTTGAACAGATCCGATCGAACCAGCGTTTCGTTGCCTTCAGGACCATTCGCAGCGTGCACGCTGGGCGCCGCCACCGGCTCGGGCGGGGCGATGCTCTCCGCGACGGCAACTTCGTCCGTCGGCTCGACCGTGCGCACCTGCTTTTGCCCGAACATCAGCCTCTCCTGAACCTGAATTTCTGCAGGAAGTTGCGTTCCGCGACCGCGGGCTGCCCGGTGAGGTCATGGCTGATCCGCGTGATGCTCTGATTGAAGCCGTTCGACGATTTCTCGTTCGGCGCTTCACCAAGATTCTCGGCAACCGCAATGGCCTTCGATTCGAACGGAATCTCGTACAGCGGCTGACGTCCGACCGCCGACGTGAAGTCGGACACGTCGACCTTGCCGGCGCTCGCCGCGTTCGGGTTGTTCAGCAGCAACGAGGTCGGCGGGTTGTTGTCGCGGTCCTCGATAAACGGCAAGCGGCGGATCGTCTCGCGAGTCGAGTGCACCGAGCGTTCGGCGATCAGATACGCGCGCGACGCGAAATCGAAGGCGTCGGTCGCAAGCGGGTCGGTCATGCTGCCGACATCGAGAATCACATAGTGGAAGCTGTCGCACAGCAGTTCGAGCACACGCCCGAGCGCGCCAGGCTTGAAAGTCCGCGCGCTGCCGTAATCGAGTTCGGCGGACAGCATGAAGAGCCGCGCGCCTTTCGCGACGAGCGTGCGCTCCACGTACTGGGGGTCCAGCCGGTGCACGTTCTGCAGCACGTCGTTCAGGCCGTTGTTGCTCTTGATCCCGAGCATGCTGTTCGCCGCGCCGCCGTACAGGTTCAGGTCGACGTAAGCGACCCGGCGGTGAGTGTCCTCGGCCAGATGGCGCGCCACATTGAGGGCGATCGTTGTAGTGCCGACACCGCCGCGCGTGCCGGCGAACGCGATCGTCTTGCCGGAGCGCGCCAGCATCACCGGACTGACCTTGCCCTCGGCCACGTTCACCGTGCGCTTGAGCAGTTCCACCGTGAGCGGCTTGACGAGATAGTCGCGCACGCCGATTTTCAGCAGACTGCGGAACAGGCCCACGTCGTTGCGTTCGCCGAGCGCAACGACTTGCACCGACGGCTCGCACACTTCCGCGAGCCGGCCCAGGTCCGAGAGCGGCATCACCGAATCGTGCAGGTCGATCAGCAGGAATTGCGGCGAGCGTTCCACCTTCGACAGATGCGCGATCGCCTCGTTGACGCCGCCAATCGCGACGTGCGTATGCGGCATCGCCTGTTCGAGCACGAAGCTCTTGAGCACCTGCTCCGTCTTGCGGTCGCCGACGAACGCGATGAACTCGGCGAGCCGGGGTCCGCTGTTGCTCTTCGTGAAGCTGAAGTCAATCGTGGCCATGATGTCGTCTGGTGAGAGTGGCGCGCGTCATTTGGTATTGCGTGACGTGGCGGTGTCGAGCGGAATTACACGGCCGGTCTCATAGCGATGCACCGCGCTCGCCGCCACCGCGGCATCGGCCGGGCCGAGCGGCTGTGGCTGAACGAGGTCCTGCGGATTGGCGACCTGCGCGGCAAGGTTGGTGTACGTCGCGCAGCCCCATTGCATGCTCGGCCGGCGCCAGCCCGCGTCGGTCAATAGCGACGGGCGCGTGAGGCTTGCGCAATCGGGCGGCACCCCGGAATGGCCGTCGAAGCCGATCGTCGACGCATCGGGCATGCCGCGCGGCGGCTTGAAGCAGCCGCTGACGCTTGCCGCGACGGCGCAGGCGACGAGAAGCGATAGAAGGCGGAGCGTTTTCATGATGTCGTGCTCAATAGACGTAGCCGGCCGCGCCGACGAGACGCGGTTGACCGGAGTCGGCCGCGGCGTCGCCGGATTGACGGCGGTAGCTATATTCGACGTCGCTGCTCGGCGACAGCAGCGAATCGAGCGGCGTGCGCAGTTTCGACGGATCGGTTGGCTCGACCAGATACGGCGTCACCATGATCACGAGTTCGGTCTTGTTGTTCTGATAATTCGTCGACGAGAACAGCTTGCCGAGAATCGGAATGGAGCCCATGCCCGGCACCTGCGAAACGATGTCGGTGCTATTGCTCTGCAACAGCCCGGCGACGGCGAAGCTCTGACCGCTGGCCAACTCGACGGTGGTGTCCGCGCGCCGCACGCTCAGGCCCGGCACCGTAATGCCCCCGGTCGTGACGCTTACCGACGTGTCGATCTGGCTCACTTCCGGACGCACCTTCAGGCTGATGCGGCGGGAGTTCAGCACCGTCGGCGTGAAGTCCAGCTTCACGCCGAACTGCTTGAAGTCCACCGAGATCGCGCCGTTGGTCTGCGAAACCGGAATCGGGAATTCGCCGCCTGCGAGAAAGCTCGCCGTCTGTCCGGACAGGGCCACGAGGTTCGGCTCCGCGAGCACGGTCAGCAGACCTTCCTGATTCAACGCATCGACGAGTGCCTGGATATCGACGTTGTTCGTCTTGAACGCACCGAACAGCGAGAACGCGTTGTTGGTCGCCAGATTGACCGGGTAGCTGGTCTGACCGCGCGAGTTGACGATCGGCTGCGACAGGTTATAAATCGGGCGGCCGCTGAAGATGCCACCATAGAAGTTGCCGACCGCGCTGCCCATCGCCTGCCAGTTGATGCCGAGCTGCTGCGTGACGTTGCGGTCCACTTCGGTGATCCGCACGCGCAATTGCACCTGCAGCGGCCGGTCGATCGTCATGCGGTTGATCAGCACTTCCTTTTCCGCCAGGTACGGCGTGACCGCTTCGACGACCGCTTCGGCATCGGCCGGGTTCGGCGCGTTGCCCGCAATCTGCAGCGAGCCCTGGCCCGTGCTCAGTTGCACGTTCATACTCGGAAAGCGCGCGGCGATCATCGCGCGCAGGCTGTCCATGTCGCGGCCGACCACAATCGTGCGCTGCACGAGTGTCTTATTGTTGGCGCCCAGCACGTACAGCGTGGTCGTGCCGGCCTTCTTGCCGAGTACGAACACGGCAGTCGGCGACGGCACGTGAACATCAGCGACGGACGGCTCCGCGACGAACACCGCGGTCGCGGCCTGGTCCAGACGAATGAGCGTGCCCTTCCCCGCACTGATGCTCAGCGGCGCCGATGGCGCGTCCTGCACGCCGGCGCGCGCCGCGACATCGCCGCGCATGACCGTTGCGGAGGGTGCGGCCGCCGGCATCTGCGTCGTCATGGGAGAAGCCGCGAGAGAGGATCCGGTGCCGAACACCGTGAGAGCCATCACTAATGTCGCTCTGCGAATGGAACTGAACTGCATGTGATCTTCTCTATGCTGGCGAGTGAACCGGGCAAGCGGTGTACAAGCGGTGTGAATGGCACTCAGCGTCATCAACGCGCCGCGGGAATAGAGGGCAGCGGCGGCGTGCCGTCGCCTGACGCCGCGGTACCCGCAGCTGCTTCCGATTTCTCCGAGCCTCGGTAGATCATGACCGGCCGCGCCATCGCGGGTGCGGGCGCCGCTGCGGCCACGACCTGGGACTGGCGCGAGCGCGGCAGCTCGCGCACGGCGCGCGAGATGTCGCCGGCCCACACGGGCGCAGACTGCGCGGCGGCGGCTGATGCTGCTGTCACCGGATCGCGCGATGCGGTGGCGAAGCTGCGCAGCGCGAGCGACAGGCTACCGAGACGCGCCGCGACCGACACGACTTCGCCCATGCGCGGCGTGACTTCCAGAGTGACGGTGCGAGCGCGGTTGCCGAGTGCGTCCGGGGCGTCGCCGTTCTTGGGCCGCTTGATTTCCGAACCGACCGCAAGCACGCGTACGTGTTCGACCACGGTTTCGCTCGACACGGCGAGGTCGGGTGAATCGGTGCGGCGATCCATCTGTTGCGTGAGCAGGAGGTCGACATAGTCGCCGGGTTGGATCAGACCGGCATTGCCAGACACGTCGTCCACAGCCACGGACACGGCGCGCATTTCGGGCTTCAGCGTGGCTGCGAGAAAGCCGGGCGCGCTCGGCAGGATCACGTCGTCGGCCACCAGCATCGTGCCGGCAGCCGCTGCGTGGCGCAGCAACGCGCCCTTGAGTTCGGGCGCGTCACTCGCTCCGGCGACGATCGCGCCGCTCGGCACCTCGCCTGTCGGCACGGCTTTCCAGCCGAGGTCCTCGTCGCGCAGCAGCAGGCCCTGCGGCAGGTCGGCAGCGCTGACCCGCACCTTTTGCGTATTGATCACCGGCTTGGACGGATGCGAAGCGCTCGCAAGCACTACGCGCACGATCAGCGCAATCAGCACCGCCCCGACGATAAGCACGGCGAACTTGATGACATTTGACATGGGGACGACGTCCTATCGCTTGAGGATCAGCGGCAGCAAGGCTGGAAGCACGATCGCCAGACCGCCGCCGAACGCGAGGGCTACGCCGTAGGGGACGCCGCGCGCACCTGAAAACATCGCGAGCGCTCGCAACGGCCCGGAACGCTGGTCGGAATCCATGTTTCGAGTGGCAAGACTGATCAGGGACACTACCGTCCCGATCACGGAAATCAGAGTCAGGGCCGGCAGCGCGAGACTCAGGCCGACCCACAGGAAAATGACGGAGGCGAGTTTGGCGTCGCCGCCGCCTAACATCTTTGCCGCGAACAGCGCGGCGCAAACAGCAAAGACGCCCAATGCCAACGCGAGATGGACGATCACCTGGTCGATGCTCAGGCGAAGCACGGCCGCATCGACGAAAAACAGCACACCGATTGCCAGCACGACGCGGGTTGGCAGTCGCCGCGAACGAACGTCGGTGACAGCGAGCCAGAGCAACGCACCTAGCACGGCAAGACGGATGACGAGAGACAGTACGTGCACGATGGGCTCGGTGGCGAATCGGGAAAGAGCCGCAAAAGTCCGGGCGTTCACGACCCGGACCGGATGCTGACTGATTAGCTGCCTGCTGCCGATTTGACCTTGGTGGTCAGATTCGTAAAGATGTCGGACATGCTGCTGCTGAACGTCGTACCGACGGCCGCCAGCGCGACAACGACGATGCCTGCCAGAATCGCGTATTCCATGGCGCTGACGCCACGCTCGTCACGAACGAATGCTTTAAGAAGTTTGGTCATGCAATTCCCCGAAAACAGTTAAATGGACCCGCCCGGGAAGGTTTGGAAACCCGGTATGGCCAGCCACATCCCTTGCCCTTTCTGTCCGGAGAAAAACCGGGTCGGACATCAAGTCGGGACGGCCGGTGACTGTGCTAACGGCGGGGGAAACGCGAACTTTAGCGATCCATCGCGGATTTATTTGCATGGAGCCAGGTGCCCGGAAATATTTCGGACCCGATAATTAATTTAGCCAAACGTTTGCGTGCCTGCTTTGGCTGGGAACAGCGCGCAACTGCAGGCAACTGAACCCAGGTGCGGCGGCAAATAATGAGGAGCGGAAACTAAGGCCCTTCCGGTAGCTGCCAAAAGGTTTTTTCTTTCGGAAACTTACTAACGCTCGCGGCCTGCCGCTATCAACTCCCCAACAATGTTGCAAGCGGACGACACCGTCGCAAAAAGTCAGCGTCCGTTTAATTAAGCCGAAATATGATTGCGTCCGCGCCCACGAACGCGGACTTCCCGGGCCGCAACAACCAGACCGGCGTCGCCGTGGGCCTGCGCAACATCTTCTAACGCCCCGGTCCACTACCGGACCGCTGCCGGAGATGATGCATACGCCGGCGGGCCAGTGAAGCTCGGCATAGCTGCTCATGTGCCGGGTTTCACTGCCGCATGATCGCCGTGACGCGTGGGATTACCCCTTCGCCAGAAACTGCAAAAGCTCCTCGATGGCCACGGGCTTCGAGAAGAAGTGGCTAAACCCGGCCTCGGCTGCTTCAGTCCGAAACGGCGCAGTGGAATAGCCGCTCAAAGCAATTAACCTTAGCGATGCCAACGCGGGCCTGGCGAGCAATGCCCTCGCCACGTCGAATCCCGACATATCGGGCAGGCCGAGGTCCACCACGCCGACCGTCGCGGGAAAGGTCTCTGCAAGTTGCAGCGCCGACGCGCCGTCGTACGCGACTCTGCACTGATGCCCATGCATGTCGAGCAGCGCAGCGAGGGCATCGGCCGAATCGCGGTTGTCGTCCACCACCAGCACGTTGTGCTGGACGCTCGCCCACGGCGTTTCGGCGCCGGCGACAGGATCGTCGCGAGTCACCTGCGCCTCTACGACCGGCAGCGACACGACAACCCGCGTTCCCTTGCCGGGACCGTCGCTGTACGCTCTCACCGATCCGCCGTGATCGTGCACGAGCCGCTGCACGACGGTCAGCCCGATGCCGAGGCCGGCATCCTGCCTGCCGATTCCAATCGTCGCCTGGGCAAAGAGATCGAACACGTGAGGCAGCATGTCGGGATCGATCCCGATGCCGCGATCCGCAACCGCGATCGTAACCTCGCTGTCCGTGTTCGTGACCGTGATTGCGATGGTGTCAGGCTGCGGTGTATATCGCGCCGCGTTGTGGATGATGTTGTTGAACACTTGCTTGAGCCGCGCGATATCTACGCGAACCGAGACAAGCTCCGCCGGATAGTCGATCCGTACTGTGTGACCCCGCCGTTTGATTTCGGCCAGAGCCATCTCGATCCCGCCGTCGATAAGCGAATCGATACGTACCACTTCAGTCTGCAGTTCGACCTTGCCGCGCGTAAGCCGCGACACGTCGAGCAGATCTTCGACCATCCGCGACAGTTGCGCAGTCTGCCGTGCGATCACAGCAAACGTGTGGCCGGACTCGCTCGTCCCGGCACGCGCTTCCAGTTCGAGCGACAACGATATTGCTGCCAACGGATTTCGCAGTTCGTGCGCCAGCATGGCGAGAAACTCGTTCTTGCGGAGATCGGCTTCCTCGAGTTCGGCACGCTTGCGACGAAGCTCTTCGAGCGCGAGAAGCATTTCGCGGTTCTGCTGCTCGAGTTCTTCAACGGGAGTCTGAGCTTTGCGGTGAGTGAGTTGGCCGACGAGCGCGCCGAGCGCGCGCACGGAAAGACGTGCCGTACCCCGAGGCAGGAACATCTCGAGCGTTACGGTGGTACCTTTGCCCGCCTGCGACTGCACAAAGAAGCCATCCATCATGCGTTGACTGCCCGGGATACCCACCCCCGTGACGCCCGGCCGACCGCTGGGATCGACCAGCAACGCATCGAGATTCGCGATGCCCGGCCCGTTGTCGCTAATTTGCGCGACCACGCACTGCGTCTCCGCCGCATCGGTGGCGTCGCCGACAAAAAAGGTCAGCATGCCGCCGCCGGCAAACTGCACCGCGTTGCGCGCTATCTCGGAGACGGCGGTGATAAAGCGCGTGCGCTGCAAATTGTCGAGGCCGAACAGTTCGCCGATCTGGCGTGAACGATCGCGCACCGTGACGAGGCTCAGATTGGAACTGACGGGCGTCGCGAGGATTCTGTGTCGCATGTCAAATCGCCTTTACGACAACGACTGTCGCGTCGTCCGCATCGCGGGCGAAGTCGCGGTGCAGCACGCTGGCGATCAGGCTCGGGTGCCGGTTCGTCAAACCGGGATGGCGGTTCAGATTCCAACGCGTGGACAGGCCGTCCGTGGTGGCGATGAACACACTGCCCGGTATCCAACGGGCTTCCCCCGGGCGAACTGCGCGCATGTTATAGCCGACGGTGCCGTCCATGGAAAGCAGGTGCTGCGCGCTATCGCCGGTATGAACGACGCTCACGATATTACCGATGCCCGCGAACGACAGAACTGCGTTTGCGGGCTCGAATTTCGCAATCGCCATGACTGCGCCGCGCGTCGCCTTGATGCCGGAATGAACGTCGCGCATGACGTCCGCGGGGAATGCGACCGGATCGGCTGCCATGAAAACGTCGACGGCACGACGCGACGCCTCAGCCGCGAGCGGCCCATGACCGAGGCCGTCGAGCAATGTCACCCACATGCTGTCCGGCGTATGGCGCACGGCCCATGCGTCGCCGCTTATGTCCTGGCCGAGCTTCGGCGTGGACCTCGCGCCAACCTGAAAGGGTGAAACCTTTGCGGCTGGTTTATCGGCAACCCGCGCGAACAGAGCCGTGCCGTTACCGGTGACCGAGTAGATGTCGAAGAGCGCCGAATGACGGGCGATCGTTCCGAGACCGGCGCCAAGGCTGCCGCCCGTCGAGAATCCGTCGGAACACGCCGCGGCGAGATTGACGATACCCGGACCGCGGTCGAGTGCGATCACGTCGAGACTACTCGCGCCGCCTTCCTCGGCGCTCTTCAGCACAATTTCGCCATGCCCCGCGTACTTGAGGATATTGGTGGCCGCCTCGGTGACGATCAGCGCGGCGTCGGCCTGCGATTTTTCGGGCAGGCCGAGCGACTGCGCCATCTGAACCGCGCGCCTGCGCGCATCTGCGACGCCGCTCTTGTCGGCCAGGGTTAGCGTCGTTTCCATTGAATGATGCTCACTTTGGTTCCCACGCCCACTGTCGACGTAATGTCGAACTCATTGACGAGTCGGCGTGCACCGCCTAATCCCAGTCCCATACTTTTGGCGGTGCTGAACCCGTCCTGAAGCGCCCGCTCGATATCCGGAATACCCGGCCCCGTGTCTTCGAAAACGAGCTTGATGCCAATACGGCCGTCGCGCTGGACTTCGGAGATGGTGAGTTTGCCCCCTCGGCCGTGCACAAGCGTGTTTCGCGCAAGCTCGCTCGCCGCCGTGACGAACTTGGTTCGATCGAGCGTGCCGAAGGCCAGCCGCGTTGCCCACTCCTGAACCGTCTTGCGTGCAAGGTTCACCTGATCGGCCGTTCGAACCTCGAGGACGGATTCGCTTAAGGTAACGATGAGGGATCTCCCGCGTCTTCGAGCGACCTGCGCAGCAAGGCCATTCCCTTGTCCACGTCGAGCGCCGTGCGGATACCGTGCAACGACATGCCCAGTTCGACTAGCGTAATTGCTACAGCAGGCCGCATGCCCACCAGCACTGTAGTGGCGTCCATTACCCGCGCCATCGCTGCGATATGCCCCAGCGTGCGGCCAATGAAAGAATCGACGATCTCCAGTGCGGAGATGTCGATCAACACGCCTTTTGCATGCGTACGCTCGATCCTTGACGTCAAATCGTCCTGCAAGCTCATCACCAGCTCGTCATGCAGCTCTACTTGAATTGAGACGAGCAGGAATTCGCCGAGCTTGAGGACCGGGATCTGCTCCATCTCAGTTTTCCTGCTTTGCGGTAGCGATTTTTGTGACCGTCATGCCGACTCGTCGCAATGCGATTTTCAGTGCTTCGGCGAGCGTTGCCTTCGTGACGACGTCACCGAGGTCGACGCCAAGGTGGACGATAGTTTGTGCAATCTGCGGACGAATCCCGCTGATGATGCACTCCGCGCCCATTAGCCGAGCGGCCGCGACGGTCTTGAGCAGATGCTGCGCGACCAGCGTGTCGACGGTCGGCACGCCGGTGATGTCTATGATCGCGATCGCCGCCTCGTTCTCGACGATGGAGTCGAGCAGGCTTTCCATGACGACCTGGGTACGTTCGCTGTCGAGCGTGCCGATTAGCGGCAGCGCGACGATGGAGTCCCACAGGCGCACCACTGGTGTTGTGAGATCCAGCAATTCTTGCTGCTGGCGCTCGATGATCTGCTGGCGGCTCGCCTGATACGCTTCAATCGTGATGAGCCCGAGGCTGTCGAGAGTCTGAGTAAGCTTCCACAACTCGTCGCCGAGCGCTTCCAGGTTCTTGCCGAGCGACTTGCGCAATGCTTCGAACAGCGGCTTCTTCAGTGAAAAAATGAAAGTGGCAGTTTCTACCGGGGAAAAGCCTTGAATCACGCGCTCCCGGGACAACGCAGTCAGATGAGCGCGGACCGCTTCCCAGGCCTCTCCGGACAACTGTTCGTCGTAGCCGCTTTTGACTGCGCTTGCAAACAACGCGAGAAACGCACGCGATGTGTCGCGCACGGTAGCTTCCGAGATGACACCTTGGCGCACTCCACCGGACATCTGTCCGGCCACCCACGCTTTCAGAACGGCTTCTTCATCTTTTTCAAAGATCGTTGCCAAGTCATTTTGTTCGGTCAAAGTCCGCTCCTGTATTGGTGTCAATTGGACAGAGCGACATCA
Organism: Paraburkholderia kirstenboschensis; assembly: GCF_904848585.1. GTDB lineage: Bacteria > Pseudomonadota > Gammaproteobacteria > Burkholderiales > Burkholderiaceae > Paraburkholderia > Paraburkholderia kirstenboschensis. The sequence continues at coordinate 92,066 of NZ_CAJHCR010000013.1, read as the reverse complement.
TACCTGCGGGCTGCCGGTTCCGTTGCATTCAACCCGTCCAATATGTTGGGCGGAACCACACAAGCAACTGACCGCTCGATGAACGTGTTTCCCTGACAAGCGGTGCGTGTGTCCTCCCGCCGACAGGGCACGCCCCTTGCGCCCTCTGCATTGCGGCGCTGCGTGACATCGCGCCGGTTCACATCGCCGGTAGACGCTGGAGAATCTTTCGACACACGCAGCCGCGTGCGGTGCCTGGTCGGCGTGTCACACCTGCACGCGTCCACACTTATTGAACATCCGCTTCGCCTGGAGGCAACTGATGGACATGCCTGAATCGGCCAAACCCGTGGCGCAATCCGCCGACCGCGCGGACCCGTCTGACGCACCCGATGCGTCCGACGAATTGCGCCTCACTGCTGTGCAAGAACAACTGAAGGTTGACGTCGACACGATCGAGACTGGTTCAGTCCGGGTCCGCAAGGTCATCCAGGAGGAGACCAAACCGGTTTCCGTCACCCTGCGCCAGGAGCACGTTGAAGTCCGGCGCGTGCCGATCAGTCGGCCCGTCGATGAGCGCTACGCGCCGCGGCAGGAAGGCGACACGCTCATCATTCCGGTCTTCGAGTATGTGCCGGTAGTAAAAATGCAACTCATGTTGAAGGAAGAGGTGCACGTAACGACCATCGAATCACAGCAGGAAGCAGTTCGCGAGTTCACTTTGAAGTCCGAAGAATTAGTGATTGAGCGGCGGGAAGGCACGGACGGCGAGTGGAAACCAGAAACGGACACCGAGTAGCGCGTCCTGGGAACGGTCGTTGCGCGACAGGCGACACGCGTTCCACCTGGACTTGCGTAGGACTGGTTCATTCTTTAGGGAGATCTGCAATGACTCACACTATCATCGGCGTATTCGATTCGTTCGCGCAGGCAGAAGCCGCAAAGAGCCGCCTGGAAGCAGACGGCGTTGCGGCTGCAAACATGGCCGTCCACGCTCAGGACGCAGGATTCGGCACGTCCGCCGCAACCGATACGGGCCTCGGGACGACACCGGTCCCCGCAGCAGACGCCACTGGCCACGAGCACGAAGGCGCGATGAGCCGCATCGAACATTTTTTCAAACGGCTCTTCGGTGACGACGATCGCCCGGAAGAAGCCGGCCACTATCAGGAAGCCGTACGTCGCGGCGGTGCATTATTGTCTGTGGAAGTGAATGACGAGTCGTCTGTGGAGAGAGTGCAAGAGGCGTTGTATGCTGCGGGCGCTGTCGACATCGATTCGCGCGTCGCACAATGGCGCGGCGCGGGCTATACCGGATATGACCGCAATGCGCCCGCATACACGAGCGATGAAATTGCTGCCGAACGCCAGGCGTTTCCAGTCGTACAGGAATCGCTCGAAGTCGGCAAACGCGAAGTGTCAACAGGAGGCGTGCGTGTTTATTCGCGCGTCACCGAAACACCCGTTAGCGAAGCGGTTACCCTGCGCGAGGAACACGCGACAATAGAACGGCGAGCGGTGGACCGCCCTGCAACTACGGCCGATCTGACCGAAAGTTCTGTCGAGGTTCGCGAAACTGCGGAGCAGGCCGTGGTCGCGAAGACAGCCAGAGTCGTTGAAGAAGTGGTGGTTGGCAAGGAGTCGAGCAGCCGCACTGAAACTGTCAACGATACAGTGCGTGGCACCGAAGTCGAGGTTGAGCGGGTGGAAGGGACCGACAAGACCGCGCGCCTGGATGAGGTCGGGAAGAAGCCCATCTAACGTGTCGCTGGAAGCAAGCGGACAGTAGCCGCTTGCTTCGCAGCGGATGGACTTCCCAGGCATGCCGTCATCGGGCATCAACTCTTTAAGGAACGGTGAGGCCGGTTGCGAAATCGAAAGATCTAACCGGCCTTGCCTGCTCCCCAAAAAGACCGACACGGTAGATGCCACTCCGACGCATTCAAACTGACGAGCCTGTGCCGAGCTTCCGGACGTACCGCCGCTTCACTTCACCAAGCGCGTCTCATCCTCCGAGTTGCTGGACGTCCGCAAAGTCGGTCTTTGCGGTGTTCTCATTGCCGCTCCGTCGCGTCCTCACCATCTGGTTACCCTCCGAGTCAATGGAGTGCGCAACTCCTGCGGTTGGCTTTCTTAGCTCGCTGGGATCACGAGAGGTTCACTGTGCCGGCATGGACCATCGGGCACAGACGGTGCGTCAATAGCAGCGTACTGGAGCCATTCTCATGAACATTCCAAAGCTATTCGACCGGGCACCCCGGCCATGGACTGCGCGCCGGGTGCCGGTGAATGGAGCACGATTGCGCGTGCTGGTCGTCGACGACAACCACAATGCGGCCCTTGCGCTGGCTGCCTATCTGTCGCTGGAGGACCTGGAGTCCCGGGCTGTTTTCGGCGGCAGCGACGCGATCGAAGTCGGCATTGCATGGGTCCCGCACGTCATCCTGATGGACATTTCGATGCCGCAATGCAACGGCTATGAGGCGGCCCGCGCGCTGCGGCGCCACAAGCGTACCACCGGTATTGCAATCGTTGCCCATACCGCGTTCGACGAAATCGAAGTGCGCCGGCATCTGACGGACAGTGAGTTCGATGGTTACGTGCAGAAGGGCTGGCCGCCTGGCCTGTTGCTCGCACTCATTACAAAGCTCGCCGAGTAATGAATCGGCGGGAGCCTCGCTCGCGCGAAATAAGATGTAAGGATTTCAGCGATGCTGCCAGTGTTCGGAGCATCTCGACTCGTCTCGATGGTTGATCATTGGCTACAGTTGAGCTTTGCAATGCGGCGTCGCCCCGCATCTTTCGAACGGAATACGGCCTCTAACGCGGGCACGCTACTTTCAAACAGAACTGAAGAGGAACCCGTGAACAGGTTGATTCAACCAGTCATCATATTGGCTGCCATACTCAGTTCAAGCATCGACTGCGGCGCGATGGCAGTTGCTTCGCAGCATTTCGGCCTCGCAGGATCGGACTCGGCCTATGCGTCGCAGCAGGACCAGGTACGGCCGAAGTTCCAGCAAGCTGACGCGGGGAAGCGTTCATCTTCCCAACCATTGACGTGGATCTCCGCCGCACCGCCCGCTGTGGTGGTTGTGGAACGGCCAACGCTGGTCAACCTCCGGCAGGACCAAGGTGAGGCTCTGGGTGCCCAAGCCTGGTTCCCCTCTCCGGATCACCAATATTGGAACCGCTCAACCACTTCGCCGGATGACTCTCTCTCGTTCGAAAACGCGCCCACGTATCTGCGTTGGGACTCCATTGCTTTCTCGGCATGGTCGATTGTCTTGCTGTCTATTGGTTTCGGATTTGCAGCGAGTTGGGCAATAGGGCGGCCGCTACGCAGTCTGTCGACAGCCTTTAGCAAGGTTGGCAGCGCATACCGTTCCCACGAAGTCATTCCGGAAAGAGGCCCAAAGCAGTTACGGCAACTGGCGCGTATATCCAACGAATTGCTCACTCGCCGCATCGACTCAAGTGCAGAGCAATCGTCTACCCTCGCGGCCCTGGAACTTCATCTCGAATCGCACGCGGCCCGCCTGCGTGAGCGTGCACTTCTGGTGAAGGAATGGCAGAAACGCGTAGCGCTCGTAGAAGATATCGACCTGTTCTCGCATCTTGCCAAGCAGTTCGTCGAAGGGACCTGGTCCTCAACCAGGCGGCATACCGATCTGTGCGTGGAAGCATTCATCCATGATCGATTCGTGATGACAAGCTCGCTGGACGCCAACCTGTTCATCTGCACTTTCGAGGCGGGCGCAGAATTCGCGCTGCCGCGCCCGCTTCTCGAGCGCGTCATGTTCAATCTGGTCGACAATGCTCTGGATCATGGAATTCCGCCGATCGAGATTAAAACTTCGCGAACGCGTGCCGAGTGGATCTTGAGCATAAGGGACCACGGTGCAGGAATCACGCAGTCCAGGTTGGCAGATGCAACCGCAGCATTCGTACGCCTCGGCAGCGGCAACGAAAGCGGACGTCATTGGGGACTGGGGCTGGCTCTGGTCAAGAAACTCGTCGCAAGCGCAGGAGGTCATCTTATTCTTGGCAATCATCAAGGCGGCGGACTGATAGCGCGCCTGGTCTTCCCGAGAGACGAACGGATATAGTTAACATGTTCTCGTCTGCTGACAGGATCGGGAATCAGGAATCAGGAATCAGGAATCAGCGTGGTTTCGGCTGATCTCGCGAAAGATCGACTGCCGGCAACTTCGAAAGCAAAACGGGTTCTGCACGCCGCTCGACCACCTTGCGCCCTGCACCGACCGATAGTAGAAGCTTCCTTTACACAACAGGCCTACACTGAAAGGAGTACAGATCTAAGGAGCAAAGCCATGGTCGAAGCTACCCCACAAAGCACCTTTCATGGCCTTCCATTGACTCCGGAGCAGGATGCAGAGGTCAGGCATTACATCAAGAGGAAAACGCAGCACGGCGCGCCGTGGGACACGGCGGAGTTGAGAGCCATGCTTGAAGACATGCTGCAACCTCCGAGCGACGAAGATGGAGGATCGGGCGCAATTGTCAGTGAAACCAGGGCAGCCACGGAGCGCGCGACAGCTTCCGTCGACGAGGCCATGGAACCCATCGAGGCAAGCGAGGAGCGCCATGCTGCCGCCGAAGCGGAAGGAATGAAGGGATTCCGACTCTAAGTATTAACCCGTGCCGCCAGTAGGCTGGCGCGATCTACGGTTCAAAAACTGTATAAAAAAGCTGTCTTGATACTCCGGTCCGATCCCAAAGCGGACCGGGGTCCAACACTTAGAGGTTTCGATCGGTTCGCAGAACTGCCGGGCAATGTCGAGCATGCGCCCACCCGCGCACCGGAGACTGATAGCGAACGCGGGCAGAAGTATGAAGCCCCATCAAATCGAATAGTGATTTTGTGGACCGCGGACATACCGCGTTTTCGCAATTTCCAGTAGTTTCTCGCGATATTCGTCGAATGCGACAAGAACCGACCGTTCGTCGGAACCGAGTGCCGGCTGCATGCCTTTTAGCGTTGCGCAGTCAACCTGAAACGTGATTTCCCGGGAATCGTCATATCCCCAGAAAAGTACGCAGTGCCGCACGGCATCGTAGCTACGGCTCGGATTCGGGAAATGGAGAGCCACGATTAATCCTTTGCCGGCTTCGCTGAATATCGCCACTTGTCCGCGGTAGAGTCGATAAGTGAATAACTGACGCGCCTTTGTTCTGCCCGGTTAGCGTCGGCCGCCTCAAGCGCGTGAGCCTGCGCCCGGCGATCCCTGTTATAAGCGGTTTCATTCGCCGCAGGAACAATGGGTTTTTTTATTTCTGATCGCATGATTACCTCTGGATGACCGGTCCATCTAATGCCACCGGTCTATTCACTGTATACCCCTTCCCACCGTCCGAACTCCTTTTATTGCCTTGCGCTTGTACGCCTCGTGCTGTGCCGGCGCGGTGGAGACGAGCTGTGTCGATGCCAGAACTCCGGCCGAAATGGTAGACGTCTGCTCGTAGCGGGAACGCGGGCAACGGCAGGAGGCGGAATCGTATTTGCGGCCGAAGCAGGAGGCTTACCAGCAGAGTCCAATGCGGACCTACACACCCAACCGTCCATCATTGCGGAGTCTGGCGCGGATTTTGCTGCCGTGCCAGTGGCACAGGCCTCGAGGGCCCCGCGTGACAAACCGCTGACAGGGCGCTGCCCGGCACAAACACAATGACTAATTTCGCACCGCCCCTTGGGGATCTTTCAAGAGAGGAGTCTTTCCAGCTTCTCGTGGCAGGCGTAAGGGATTACGCGATTTTCATGCTGGACGCGGAAGGTTTTATCAAAACGTGGAATGCAGGCGCCCAACGCTTCAAAGGCTATGAAGCCAAGGAAATCTTGGGCCAGCATCTTTCCGTTTTTTACACGGAGAGTGACCGGACTGGCGGCCGGCCGGCCCTCGCGCTGCGAACTGCGCGCGACGAAGGGAAATTCGAGGACGAAGGCTGGCGGGTCCGGAAGGACGGCAGCCAGTTCTGGGCGAGCGTGGTGATCGATCCGCTGCGTGACGATTCCGGCAACCTCATCGGCTTCGCCAAGATCACGCGCGACATCACGGACCGGAAGATGGCCCAGGAAGCGTTGCGTGAAAGCGAGGAGCAGTTCCGGCTGCTGGTTCAGGGCGTCACGGACTACGCGATCTACATGCTTTCGCCAGCCGGCGAGGTGACGAACTGGAATGCCGGCGCCGAACGGATCAAGGGTTACACACGCGACGAAATTCTCGGCAAACATTTCTCGTGCTTCTATACCGAGGACGATCGGGCGAGCGGCCTGCCCGCGCTGACGCTGTCGACCGCCGCCGCGGAGGGCCGGGCCGAGCGCGAAGGATGGCGGGTCCGCAAGGACGGCACCCGCTTCTGGGCGCACGTGGTGGTCGATGCAATCCGCGACGGCGCAGGCGAGCTTGTCGGCTTTGCGAAAGTGACGCGCGACGTGACGGAACGCAAACAGGCAGCCGAGGCGCTCGAGCGCGCCAACGCCGCGCTGTTCCAGTCACAGAAGATGGAATCGCTGGGCAAGTTGACCGGCGGCGTCGCCCACGACTTCAACAACCTGCTGGCGGTCATGTCGAACGGACTCGATGTGCTGTCGCTGCGTGTGCAGGACCACGCCGATCTGAGGATGCTGGAAACCATGCAACGCGCAGTCGCCCGGGGCGCGACGCTGACGCAGCAGTTGCTCTCATTCGCGCGGCAGCAGCCGCTCAAGGTCGAAAAAAGTAATCTGAACGCGGTGATCCGCGGCTTTGAAGCGGTCCTTCGCCGCGCGGGAAACAGCACGATCGAGCTGGAGATAAGACCGGAGCCGCGGCCCCGGCCCGTCTTGCTGGACGTAGCCCGCTTCGAGTCCGCGTTGCTCAACCTGATCGTCAATGCGCGCGACGCAATGCCCTCAGGCGGAAAAATCGCGATCACCGTTGAAAATGTCGAAGTCCGCGAAGGCACGGTTGGCACGCTCGTGGAGGGCCCGTATGTCAGGGTCTCCGTGGCGGACACCGGCTCGGGAATGCCTCCCGAGGTTGTGGCGCGTGCGTTTGAACCGTTCTTTACCACCAAGGAGGTGGGCAAGGGCACCGGCCTTGGCCTGAGCCAGGTGTACGGCTTCATCTCGCAGTCTGGCGGCGACGTGGTGATCCGCAGCGAACCGGACCAGGGTACGGTCGTCAGCATGTATCTGCCGATCGCGAAAGGCGCACCGGGCGACGCGGACTCCTTAACGGGCCCGACACTCGATACGGTGCTGGTCGTGGAAGACGAGCCGGATCTGCTGGACGCGACGGCGGCGCTGTTCCGCAGCCTTGGATACGAGGTGCTGACTGCCAGCAACGGGTCCGAAGCAATGAACGCGTTGGGTCGTCGCGACGATATCCGCGTTTTGTTCACCGACGTCGTGATGCCCAAGGGAATCGATGGCATCCAGCTCGCGCGTTCAACGCGCGACCTCCGTCCTGAGATCAGAATCGTGCTTGCATCGGGGTACCCTCTGCCCGCCCTCAAGGCACAGCACGGCAATCTCGACGACTTTGCGTTTATCCACAAACCGTATCGGCTGGCCGATCTCGTGCGAACGCTGGGCATGGCGACGTAGCCGCAGGCTGCGTTGCGGGTTCCGTAATATGGCCGTACTGTTGACGCACGCATTACGCGGCGCGACCACAGCGAGGAAACGGAACCGCTAATCTGATATGACCTTCCGGAGGAAAAAATGGCAAACGTCGAACAATTCAAGGACGATCTGGAAAATAACGCTGACGGCCTGGTGGGCGGAAGCCGGGGCGACTTCATGGAAGCGGTGGGCGAGGCCGTGTATGCCCGCGTCGAAAGCCACCAGATGGATGGCATCATTTCAGCGTACCTGACGCTGCAGGAGGTGCTGGATGAGAACGCGGACAACCTCGACGACGAGGCCGACGAGGCGATCCAGAACGCTACCGACGAATTCAATGAGACGGTCGGCAAAATCCTGGGTGTGTAGTCGTCCGCCGCCTGTTACAGCCCGCTTCTGACAGAGGTCGTTCGTGACCGCGCCGAGCGGTCATTCACACATCGGCACGGGCGCCAGGTCAGCGCAAAGACGAAAAGCTTGCGCGAATTTCCTGCGTGAAGATCTGAGGCTGTTCCCACGCCGCGAAGTGCCCGCCCTTGGGAAGGCGGTTGTAGTGCATCAGCTTAGGGTACGCCTGTTCCGTCCAACTGCGCGGCGCGGCGTAGATCTCGTCGGGAAAGACGCTCACGGCGACCGGAATCGGTACATGTTTCGGCGCGAAAAAATTCAACTTGTTCTCCCAGTACAGCCGCGCCGACGAGATCGCCGTGCCCGTCAGCCAGTAAAGCGTGACGTTGTCCAGAACGTCGTCGCGTGTCAGCCCTTCCGGCTGTCCATCGAAAACGCGCGCGATCATCGCCTGGCTGCTCGCGTCGTGATCCAGCATCCATGCGGCAGAACCGATTGGCGAGTCCTCGATGCCGTACAGCGTCTGCGGACGGTTCGCCATTTCGAGCGCATAGCCGAGCCCGTGCTTGTAGAAGAAATCCAGCTGGTCGAATGCATGCTTCTCGTCTTCCGACAGACCGGCCGGCGCGGGCTTGCCGTATTTCAGCACATCGGCAATGTCGTCGGGAACAGTGGCCGGCATGTTCGTGTGAATCGCAAGCAGACCAGGCGGCGTCAGCAGCGCCATCTGCTCGGTCACGGCATTGCCCCAGTCGCCGCCCTGCGCGACATAACGCGTGTAGCCGAGCCGCTGCATCAGCACGACCCATGCACGAGCGATACGCCCAGGATCCCAGCCGCTCGCCGTCGGTTTGCCCGAAAAACCATATCCGGGCAACGACGGGATCACGACATCGAACGCGTCCGCTGCGGTTCCGCCATGAGCGGTCGGGTTCGTCAGCGGACCGATAATCTTCATCTGCTCGATGATCGAACCCGGCCAACCATGAGTGACGATCATCGGCAACGCGTTCGGGTGCCTGGACCGCACGTGGATGAAGTGAATGTCGAGCCCGTCGATTTCGGTGACGAACTGCGGCTGAGCGTTGAGTTTCGCTTCGACCTTCCGCCAGTCGTACTCAGTAGTCCAATAGCGCGCGAGGCGCTGCATCGTCACGAGCTGCACGCCTTGCGTTGCGTCGGAGACAGTCTCGCGCGTGGGCCACTTCGTCGCCTTGATGCGCCGTCGCAAGTCCGCGAGTTGCGCGTCCGACGCGTGAACGCGCAACGGACGCAGCGCAGTCTTGTCGCCGCCGTCCGGCTGCGAGGTGCTCGTGATAGCCGTATCGGCAAACGAGAACCGTGGCGCTGAACCCGCAGCGGCGACGGCTGCCGCCGCACTTATGAATTTACGGCGCGAAGAGAGTTCGGGAAGAATGTCGTCTGACATGCCAACTCCTGCTTGAGGTTCGATTGGCCGCTGCGATGGACGATGGACGATGGACGATGCGCGACCGATTCTTTCGCCGCCGCAAGCAGCACGTCGACAATCTGACCGTCGAACCGTGGGTCGCGCGTTTTGACATGCGCCGAGAGGCGCGCAGTCACTTCCTGCAAGAACCAGCGGTTGCGATGCGGGTCGCTGAACGTGGCGAACGAGGCATAACTCTTTCGCTCAGGTTGGCCACAGCTCACGCGATTGTCTCCGTCGCTGCGATGGAACACGCCGCCCGCGTCATGGCACGCTTCGCTGATTTGCACGCCCCGGCGCAGCAAGTCGGCGCGCGGCTTCTATGTCGGCCACGACAAGGTAATGCCCGCGGGCCGACCCCGGTGCAGCACCGATTACATTACTCCCAAACATGACGAGCATCCAGAACCTGGGCGGCGTGAACTGCTCAACGCTTTAAAGCGGCATCGCGCTGCCTCACAACTTGCGACAGTCGCAGTCGCAGTCGCAGACTGCAATCAGATCTGCGGCTCAGCCGGTGCAACGAGATCGCCGGCGCAGACGACCGCGTTCCTCCCACGCCTTTTGGCCGCGTACAGCGCCAGATCGGCAGAACTCGTCAATTCCTCCAGGGACGACGGACGTGACCGTCGACCGGTCGCGCACCCGATGCTGACCGTGAAAGGTGGAATCGTCTCAGACGATGCTGCCGGCTGCCGATATTCGACTTCGCGACGTATAGCTTCTCCAATCTGAAACGCTCCCGCTTCGTCGGTGTTGGGCAGCACGACGACAAACTCCTCTCCGCCGTATCGAGCGGCGAGATCGCCACGGCGACGCACGTGCCGATCGATACAATCCGCGAGATGTTTCAGCGCAATATCACCTTGAGCGTGACCGTGACTGTCGTTGTATTGTTTGAAATTGTCGGCATCGACAAACAGTAGCGACAACGAACCATCGCCGCGCTGAAGTCTTTCCCATTCGTTTTCGAGCACGTTGTCGAGCGCACGCCGGTTTTTAAGCCCTGTCAATGGATCGGTTTGTGTCAGCTCCATAAGCAGCACCTGCGTGTTCGCGTGGTCGCGCAGAGCAAAAGCAAGGAGCCAGACCACAGTGCAAAACGCGAGGCTAACAGACGAAGCTGAAACTCCCACTATCCATGACAACCGTTTCCACGCGGCAAGAACATCGCTTTCCGCTGGCGCGACGACGGCAATGAGCGGCGTTCCGGGGACACGCTGAAACGTGTACAGACGAAGCACTCCGTCAGCAATCGACGGGGCAGCATAGAAGCCGGAATCATGGTTCACCATCCGCGGAAAGGTAGGTGACCTGCCGACGTTGACCAGCCCTGCCTTGCTGATCGGGGGATTTCTCGCCACGAGCGTGCCGTCCGTACGAACGATCGCAGCGATACCGTGCGACCCCACGTCCAGTTTCGCAAGAAGCTGCTTGAAATATTCGATGTCGATGGCGACGATCGCCACGCCCTCGAACGACCCGTCGGGACGGTTCATCCTTCTAGTCATCGCAATGGACTGAGCACCCGGCCGCGACCGCGCCGCATACACCGATGAGACATAAAGCCCGGCATCCGCAGACTCGCGATGCGCAATGAAATAGTCGCGATCGCTAAAGTCCCAGGTGTGGGATCTGGAGCAGCAGCCGTCGATCACACGACCACGATCATCCGTGACTCCCATGCCGGTGACATACGCGGCAGCGGTCCGGTCGAACAGCAATTCGTGACGCAAATCTGGATCCATGGTCTGGAGCAGGCTTGTTCAGCGCGGCGATCAAGGTGCGCAGCGAATTGTCTGATGTTTCAATTGTTCGAGCGATGTTGGTGACCAGAACCGCGGTGACATTCCTGGACGTTTCATGAGCATGCTGAATTGCGGCGTCACGAGAGGCCAGGAGAGTGGCGAGGCTGATGACCATCACGCCCAACGCCATCAGACTACCTAGCGCACCGACAATCAAAGGATGCCGGCCTGCGAGAACAGCTAGTTTTCCAGTGGTAATAGAAACAGACACGGTAACGTTCTGGTTAGTACACTCGGCCGAGAGTCTTCCTCCCAAGCGGCAACATTGTCGACCCAAGGAGGCGGGTCCTGTCCTGCGGCAGAAGATTGCCCGAGTGTCGGGGATAGCCGATGACCGGGTTTACGGCAAAGGCAGCAAAAAGTAAAGGCCCTGTTGCGGCGAGCCGCTTTTTGCAGGCGGAGGCCTGGCAGACGTTTGGCGGTGCTTTGAACGCTGGTTAATGGGCGCGGTCTAGAATCGCGGGCTGGATTCAACTTCCTGCAGCGGAGCACCGCACAATGAAACGAATCTCTTTCGCCAACCAGCTTGTGCTTCTCTGGGCGTTGATCGCCGTGGTCTGCACGCTGCTCGCCGGCGTGATCTGGCTGCTGTTCCAGACGGACCAGAGCCGGCAGATTTCCGCCGCGAGTCAACAATCCATCGCGGCTTGTGAGCACGTGGCGGCACGTTACTCGTTGTCCCGTCTCGCCGCGAGCAATGCTTACGACGCCGACCTGATGCATGCGGTACTCGATACCGTCCTCATTCAGGCTCCGAAAATCGAAGGAGGCTTCTGGAAGAGCGATGCCGCGGGGCCATCGCATGCCTCGGGAGACACGTCATCCCGAACCGCGAACGGCTTTCTTGCCTATTCTTTCCCAACATATGAAGGCACTGGCGTTAAGCGGGATATCCCGCAAGCAGAAACGCCGCTGATACTCCGCGCGCTGCATCGGGCAGCGTCGGCAGGTGCGGCCGTTTCTGATTCCGTTCCTGCAGGAGAAGGCGCAACCGTCGCTTCTGCGTGTCCCGTGGCCGGCAGCCCTGCGCTCTATGCATGGACCCTTACAAGGGCGCAAGCTCCTCTCGGGCAATATGGGCACATGCTCATGCTGTCGCTGGTCGTCGTTCTAACGGCCATTTTGCTTCTCGCTCTTGTGCTCGGTTTGGGCTTGCGCCGTTGGCGGAAAAACCTGTCGCAACTCGAACAGGCCTTATCGTCCGGGACGGCAGCCTCGTGTTCCCAGCTTCCGCCTTCCGGCGAGCCCGACCTCGACAAAATCGTCAATGCCGTCAACGTCTTCGCTGCGCGCTTGAGGGAGTCGCAAGCCCGGGCCTCCGCCTTGCACGAGAAGTTGTCGCAAGCCGAGCGGTTTGCCTCTCTCGGCAAACTGGCCGCACAGGTGGCGCATGAAATTCGCAATCCGCTCGGGGCGGTCAGGCTGAAGCTGGAAAACGCTCTCGCACACGAAGAGGACACACCGCGTCAATCGCTGACGTCGGCTCTCGGCCAGGTAGAGCGCATCGAAACCCAGGTAACGAGCCTGCTCGCTTTGACGCAGCCAGTCACCCTCGTGATGAAGACAGTCGACGCCGCACAATGGGTGACGTCTACAGCCGCGACACATCAGGAGCAGGCGCGGATCAAGGGCGTGAATCTCTATGTCAATGCCGACTTGACGCCGCCGTCCAAGCCGGCTGCTGACGCTGCCCCAGCAAAGTTCGACCCCTTACAGATGGCAAGGGCAGTCGATAATCTGATCCTGAATGCAATCCGGCATGCCCCGCCGCAAGGGAACGTGACCGTCAACGCAAATCGCGTCGAAACCGGTCACGCGAACCTGTTGCGAATTGCAGTCGTCGATAATGGCCCAGGAGTTGCGTTAGCTGACCGCGAACGCATTTTTGAACCATTCGTCACGGGACGACCCGACGGCTCGGGACTCGGGCTCGCAGTGGCGAGAGAGGTGGCTACGGCGCATGGCGGCCGCGCGTACGTAGCCGATATGGAGAGCGGCGCATGTTTCGTCATTGAGATTCCATGGCACACATACTCGTAGTCGACGACGACAACGGCTTCCGCGAGGGCCTCGTCGAAACGCTGGTTGACCTCGGACATAGCGTGGACGAGGCACGCTCCGGCGAAGAGGCGCTAGAACTTCTCGATAACACTGGTGCACCATTCACCTGCATGTTCCTCGACTTCCGCCTGCCTGGCATGGACGGGCTGGCAGTGCTGGAAGCTCTGCGAAAAACGGCGACGGGGCAGGCGTTGCCGGTGGTGATGCTCACGGGCTTCGCATCGAGCGATAACACGATTGGGGCAATGACGCTCGGAGCGTTCGACCACTTGACCAAGCCGGTCGGTAGACAGGCAATCCAGTCACTACTCGCGCGCATCATCGCCTCCACGAGCACGAATGATTCCGACGCAAACGCATCGCATCCTTTCAGCGCGGAGTCGACGGGCGCCAGGCCCCGGCTACTCGGAGTGAGCGAGACGTTGCGCGAGGTACAGAAACAGATCGGACGCGCAGCATCGTCCGAGGCAACCGTCCTCTTTACCGGCGAAACAGGAACAGGAAAGGAAGTCGCGGCGCGCGTGCTTCATGACGCGTCCAGGCGCAGCGGCAAGCCGTTCGTCGCAGTGAATTGCGCAGCGATTCCCGCCGAGCTCCTCGAGAGTGAATTGTTTGGCCACGTCAAAGGTGCGTTCACGGGTGCAACCGCGGACCGGGCCGGCTGCTTTGCAGCGGCTGACGGTGGAACCTTGCTGCTCGATGAAATCGGCGACATGCCATTGCCCATGCAGGCCAAACTGTTACGGGTAATTCAGGAGCGGCAGATCACCCCGCTTGGTTCCAACCGCGTGATTCCTGTCGACATCAGGCTCGTTGCCGCTACGCACAGAAACTTGCAGACAATGGTCGAGGCGGGGGAATTCAGGGAGGACCTGCTCTACCGGCTGAACATCATTCCAATCGCGTTACCTCCGCTGCGCGAGCGGCTAGCAGATATCCTGCCGCTCGCAGAACACTTCCTTGCCGAGGTCGCGAAAGCAAGATCACGCGCACTGCGTCTGTCGCCGCCGGCGCAGCGTCTGCTCGTTGGTTACGCATGGCCGGGCAATGTGCGTGAACTGAGAAACGCAGTGGAACGCGCCGGTGCGCTCGCACCTGGAGCGATGATCACGGCGGAGGATCTCGGCTTTCTCAATGGCAAGCCGGACATTGGCGAGCCACTCGTAGGCACCGGCTTGCTCGAGATGACGCTTCCCGACGCAGTGGAAGCCCTGGAGCGCGCGTTGATCTCTCACGCGTTGGGGCTTGCGAACAATAACCGGGCGGATGCAGCCCGGCGCCTTGGAATCAGCCGCCAGACGCTCTATGCAAAGCTGGCCGCGCTCAAGATCGAGTGAGGTGTCAAGCAAGCCGACATCGTGTGTCTGAAAGATGGACAGATGTCCTGCTGCATCGCGCGCAAAGTCCCTTTCTAGAAGGACCCACTGCATGGCATAGGCTTTGCAAAAGTCTCCGTGTCGTTTATCGGAGAACATCATGGCTCTCAAGCAATCCATCCACACTTGCCGGCAAGCCACGCCCGCGAGTCTCACGCACTCCACCGCGAAGCTTGCCCGGGTCGCAGCACTCTCGCTCGGTCTCGTCACCATTGCTTGCGCCGCTCAGACGCGGCCCGCCGAAGGACTAGGCGCGCCTCCACCCGCGCCACTCGCGGGCACGCCTGCGCCGACGACAACCGCAGCACCTGTGGCCCCTCCTCCACCGGTACGTGCACCCGCGCTCGCGACCGATCAGCAACAGGTGCGAGTCGCAAACGGTACGGTAAGCCGCTTTGTGATCAACCCTGAAGGCGACGTCGATGGCTTCGTTCTGGAAGACGGCTCGCTGGTCCGCTTTCCGCCGCATATGGGTTCGCAACTGGTAAGCGTCGTTCATCAAGGCGATCCCGTTCGAATTGCAGGCGTTCCCAATGGCGCGGGCGACGTCACAGCGCAGCAAATCACAAATGAACGGACGTCGCAGCAGATCGTCGACCAGCCGCCGCCGATCGGCGCAATGCCTATGCCGCCCGCACTACGTGGCGTGGGTCTGGTGAAACTCAGCGTCAAGGGTACTGTTGCGCGGGTCATGACTGCGCCCCACGGAGAGCCTGACGGCGTGATGCTCGCCAGCGGCACCATCATCAGAATGCCTCCGCCCGTGGCGCAGCAGTTTGCGAATCTGCTGCGACCGGATGTGGTGGTTGCCGCGAGCGGCTACGGAACGCGCAATCAATACGGCGAAGCGTTGCAGGCTACCGCGTTCGGCGCGCCTGGCAACGTCACGCAGTTGTATAGCGACGCCCGCAACTAATTATCTTTATTGGAGCTACGCCATGCATTGGATCGACCCGACTTGCCTGCAGGAAACCCGCGGTACCGTCAGCCAGTTTCTGCTGAATTCCCATGGAGAACTGGACGGCCTGATTCTCAGCAACGGCAGACAGGTGCATTTCCCGCCGCATCTGTCCCGTCAGATCGCAAAACACATCAGCGTGGGTGACAAGGTTCGCGTGCGCGGGGTCAAGCCGCGCGCCGCCGATATCGTCGCTGCTGTTCAGTTGACGTCGGCAACTGGCGTTGAGATTGTCGACGAAGGCCCGCATGGTCATGGCAAAAAGCACGAGAAGCCGCATGCAAACACCCGCCCGATCGAGCTCAGTGGCGAAGTAAAGCTCTCGCTATATGGGCCGAAAGGAGAACTGCGCGGTGCATTGCTGAGCGACGGCACTTCCGTGCGGATGCCTCCGCACGCCGCAGACGAACTGTCCAGTTACCTCGCCCCCGGCGCGCACGTACAAGTGTGGGGTCACGCAGTGAAGAACCGGTACGGAAAGACCGTCGAAGTCGAGCACATCGCCGAACTTGTCGACGACGATGACGCTTCGGCGAACGCAGATTAATCGCGAACTCACGGCGGGACGCGAATTCGAGTCGCGTAGCAACGGGAGGAAAGCGTGAGCGCGGATCGTGCACAGCAATCAGTGGAGCGTGAAGCACCCGCGCGCCCATCGTCCCGAAGCCTGCGCGGTCTGGATGCCCTCAATTTCCTGATGGCCGATGTGCGGGACGGTTTGGGGCCTTTCCTGTCGGTGTACCTCAAAGGCACCCAGCATTGGAGCTCGGGGAACATCGGCCTCGTCATGGCCGCGAGCGGCATAGCAGCGGCAATCTGCCAGGTTCCTGCCGGCCTGATCGTCGACGCAGTTCGCGTGAAGCGCATGTTGATCGCAATATCCGGTTTGCTGGTCGGAGCCGGATGTCTTCTGATCGCATTTTTCCCGAAGCTGCCAGCCGTGCTCGCCGCGCAGATCACGCTCGGCGCAGCGTCGGCGATCATTCCCCCCTGTCTTGCCGCGCTGAGCCTTGGCGTGGTCGGTCACCGGCTGATGCCCGCGCGAATAAGCCGCAACGAAGGGTTCAACCACGCAGGGAACTTCACGGCCGCGATCCTGGCGGGCGGGCTTGGACAGTATGTCGGCGTCAGATGGCTGTTCTATCTCGTATGCGGCTTCGCAGTAGCGAGCGCCCTCGTGGTCCTGTTGATCCACCCGAAAGAAATCGACCATGAGCTTGCGCGCGGTGCCGACAGTACTTCGGATGAGCACACGCGCCACGACCCGCTTCCCTTCTCGGCGCTATGGAAGAAGCGTGACCTGAAGGTGTTCATCGTCTCGGTGCTGCTTTTTCACTTCGGCAACGCGGCTATGCTGCCGCTCGCGGGCCAGGTCATCGCCAAGGTCCATCCGGGAATGGATGTCATCGCACTGAGCGCGTGCGTGATCGCGGCGCAACTCGTCATGGTCGCAGTCGCTGCGGGTGTGGGCCGCGCGCTACGCCGGGGAATTGGACGCAAGAGCATCTTCCTCGTTGCGCTCGCTGTCTTGCCGGTGCGAGGTGTCCTCTTTTCTATGACGAACAGCCCCTATGCGGTGGTCCTGATCCAGTTACTCGACGGGATTGCTGCCGGCATCTTCGGCGTGATCGGCGTGGTCATCGCGTCAGACGTGATGCGTGGAACGGGGCGGTTCAACCTCGCTCAGGGTCTAATGGCGCTTGCAGTCGGGATAGGCGCGGCGCTCAGCAATGTCACGGGGGGATATGTCGTCGAGAAGTTCGGCTTCGCGACGGGCTTCCTCACCCTGGCTGCAATTAGCGTCTTCGCGCTAGTCTTTTTCGCAGTGTTCATGCCAGAAACGCGGCCCGACGATGATACCGAAACCACCCCGGGCGCGCGGCCGTCAGAATTGATTTCTGCTCGCGGCTGATTGCACAAAGAATGAATGCATGTGCTTGCGATTGCGGTTGGCCAAGAGTCACCATAACTTGTTATATGCACTTTCAATGGTTACAATTACAATCAGGTTACCGGAGAACGCCTGATGCCCGCCCAAGAATTCCTGATACTTGCCGACGACCCCGCGCTGGATTTTCTCAACACTCTCGCGCAAGGTGAAGAGGGGCCGGTGGAGTACCTGGCAACCAATAAAGACGTGGTAGCCTGGTTGAAGAGAATGGGATATCTCGGCGAGCGGCACCAGCGCGCCTTTCCGCGTGACGTTTTGGCGGACACAGCGCGGGCGTTGAGGGAAATGATCCGGAAACTGGTTATGCAGCGCAAACATGGCAAGAACGTTGATATTGGCGCGCTTAACTCTTTTCTAATGCACGGCAGATACACAGTGCAACTTGCACGGGCAAGCAACGGCACGTTCGAAGTAAGAGACCACTTTGATATCGACACGCCTGAACAGCTTTTGGCGCCGGTAGCCCGGGCTGCTGCGGAACTGATCGCGACGGGCGACTTCGATCTTGTTCGCAAGTGCGAGGCAGACGATTGCGTACTATGGTTCTATGACAGAACCAAAGCCCATCGTAGACGCTGGTGCAGCATGGCCCTTTGCGGGAACCGTCACAAAGTAGCCCAATTTCGCCAGCGTCAGAAGGACAACACGGAACTCGAGTAAAGCGCTCGGTGGGGCAATACATCCTTCCCCACCCCGACTTTCCGATAACGAGAACCGCGCCATCCACTTTGAAAGCACACTCGGCCTTTGTCGCAATAGGCAGCTGCGCCCTATTCGCGGTGTACGTCGCCCATTTTTCTGTTCGCTTAGTTCGTCTCGACTGCGGCTAGTCCAAACGACGACGATGCACCACGAATCACGAAAGTTTGCCAAGCAACTCCTTGATCGCAGACGCAATCTCTTGCGCGTGCGTTTCAACGGCGAAGTGTCCGGTATCGAGCATCGTCACCGTCGCTTGCGGGATATCACGGCGGAACGCCTGGGCGCCAGGCGGAATAAAGAACGGATCATGCCTGCCCCAGATAACCAGCGTGGGCGGTTTCACGTCGCGGAAGAACTTCTGGAACGTCGGATACATCTTCACATTCGACGCATAGTCCAAAAACAGATCCAGCTGGATATCTTTCTGGCCTGGACGCTCGAGCAGCGCCGCATCGAGTGTGTAGGACTCCGGCGCGATCGAGTCCGGATTCGATACTCCGTGCACATACTGAAACCTGGTTCCTTCGAAATTCAGCACTGCGTCGTGCACCACTTGCCGGTTCGCCGCCGAAGGTTCAGCCCAGTACTTTCTGATCGGCGCCCAGGCGTCGCCCAAACCTTCTTCGTACGCATTGCCGTTTTGCGAAATCAGCGCGAGCACGCGGTCCGGGTACTTCAGTGCCAGACGAAAACCTGTCGGCGCTCCATAGTCGAACACGTAAATCGCGTAGCTCGTGAGTCCGAGCTTGTCGACAAATGCCGCCACTGTCTCCGCCAGTGCATCGAACGTGTATCTGTAGCCACGCGATGCCGGAACGTTCGTAAAGCCAAAGCCCGGTAAGTCCGGCGCGATTACCCTGTAGCGGTCTGCAAGTCGTGGAATCAGATCGCGGTACATGTGGGACGACGATGGAAAACCGTGCAGAAGTAGGACCACCGGTGCGTCCTTCTCGCCTGCTTCCCGATAGAACATATCGATGCCATCCGCCTCGACACGCTTGATCGATACAGATGGAATGTGATTTCCGTTTGACATGGTAGACCTCCAGTAGAGACGCAAGATCGAGTCGACTAGGCTGCGAGTTGTGGCCTCTATGCTAGACGTCTTTTGTAACTTTTCAAAGTGCTTTTTAATGGTTACTAGACATGGGGCTGTACCGTTGCCCCTGGATCAAACGTCTTTGTCATGCCCTCGCATTGACCGCCGCTTCAGCCGTTGCGATCACCAATGAGCGAAGCGCCAATGGACAAGGGTCAATCCAGCGATGCATGCGTCGGACCGGCCGGATTCTGCAGTTCATACTTCGGCGGTGAGCAGCGGTGTTGGTGACTACAATCACAACTGGATCCGCGCATTGCTCACCGCAGGGGGCGAACGATGCCGAATGGAAAAATGAGCGCCGACCGGCTGACCGCATTCACGGACGGGGTCTTCGCAGTCATAGTCACGATCATGGTGCTGGAGTTGAAGGCGCCCGATGGCCACGTATCTCTGGCCGTCCGTAAGGTTCGTCGAGGTACGCACCCCGTCAACCACGCTCGATCATTCAAAGATCGATCACCACGTCGTCCCGCGGTCTGCAGCAGCAGATCAACACGTTCCCGCGTGCCGGTGGATCGAGCGGATCAGGATCGTAACTGATGGAACCGGAGACTAATCCGCTCTCGCAGTTGTGACAGACGCCCGTGCGGCACGACCATCTAACGGGAACATCGCATGCCTCGGCCAACTCCAGAATGCTTTGATAAGTCGAGCCGTTCCAATGCGCAGCAATGCCACTGCGTGCGAACGAGACTAGTGGACCGGTGTTGGCCTCGTCTACGGGACGATGTGGCGTTCGTTTCTGCGAATCGACAATACCAGGATTCAACGACTCTCCGCCGTTGAAAGTTTCGGCATGGAGCCGCTCCGGCGCGATGCCCAAAGCGGCCAGCGCCTTTTTCATGTCGACCATGAAAGGCGCCGGTCCGCAAAGATAGACGTCCGCTCCAGGAGAAACGCCGACCTCGCTGAGGATGTGTTGCGACAGTCGCCCGGTCGCATCGAAATCCTCACCGAGCCGGTCATGCGGTCCCGCCGCGGTATAACAAACGTAGCTGCGGCCATGCACGAGCGCGAGCATAAAGCGCCGCGCTTCCGCGGCAAATGGATGATGCTGCCGGTCACGCGCCGTATGCAGCCACAAGACCTGCCGCGTCGAGTGTTGCGACGACAGCTCGTGCAGCATAGCCAGAACAGGTGTTGCGCCGATTCCTGCGCTAAGCAGCACTACGGCGCCGTCTCCAGGCTGCAGGACAAAGCTTCCACGGGGCGAACTGATATCGAGCGTATCGCCTGCCCGCACGTTCTGGCGCAACCAGGCTCCAGCCAACCCATTAGGCTCGATTTTCACGCTGATGCGGTAACTTCCTGTCGACAGCGCACTCGATAGCGAGTAGCTGCGAAAGAGCGGCGGCCCGTCCCCCGTCGGTTGAAGACGCAGCACAACATACTGGCCCGGCAAGGCCGGTTGCAGTTCACCGTCCGGACTTTTCAGCGTGAACGACACGACGTCTGCGGACTCCTCTTCGATAGTGGCCACCGTGAGCGGCCGGAATCCCGGCTGAACCGCGTGGCGCGCCGCCGCGGGCGCTAGCCCGGCGTTCCCACTGGCAGAGCCGGTCGTGCGGCTGTCGAGTAACGCCTCGAACGAGGAACGCCATCCCGGCGACAGCGCTTCAATCCGCAACGCTCGTTCGAGTAGATTCAGCGGATGATCCGGCGAATAGAGCAGCGCGTTGATCTGCGCGACGGTCATTTGCTCTTTTGCCTCGTCGACTTTCACTATTTCATCGCCCGCGCCCACTTCACCCTCATGCACGACGCGGAGATAGAACCCAGGTCTTCCACTGGATGTGAGCAAGGCCGGCATTCGCGGCTCGTTCGTTCGGATGCCGACGCGATAGCAGGTGACGCGCGGTTGCGTCACCTCGAACAGCGCGCTGCCGATCCGATAACGGTCGCCAATGCACACCACCGAGTCGGGCAGTCCTTCAACCGTGAAGTTCTCGCCAAAGTGTCCGTGCACGAAGTCGGACCTGTTCAGCTCCTGCTGCCAGTGCCGGTACGAATCGATCTGATAGACGAAGACAGCGCGCTGCTCTCCACCGTGCCCCGCCAGGTCACCTTGACCGTCGCCCGCCAGATTCAGCCGCGCCGCCCAGCAGCGACCTTGCACGGGACTCTTCCAGATGCCGGTGTAAACAGTACGGCCTTTCCACTCGATGTCTCGCGGAAGTCCAACATTCACCGATAGCAGTCGAGCCATTGTTTGCTCCGCAGTTGGGCGAGCTCGCGACTGCACGCCGCCGTCAATGATGTTTGCGAACGGGCGACACCTTGTCGACCATCAGGTCGCGATCGGGGCCGTGCGCAATCGCTGTCTGGCCTGGTTCAAGATAGAGTTGTCGGCCGTCGAGATGCAAGGTGACCATGTCCGGCGCAAAAGAACATGATGTCGGCAATGCGGCGCACCTCGCTGTAGCTCTCGCGGTAGCCCCATGCTGCGAGACGTGCGTCGCCGATGTCGTAGTAACTGCAGATTCGGTTGTAAGAGTAGAAGGTCTGGTATGCGACGGGATTGAGTTCTGCCGACTTCGACAGTGAATAGTAGGCGGCACATAGAGCCGGCGCAACGACGGCCGCTAAGCGCTATGGTCAAAGGGCGTCCTTCCCCGTAGGGGTGCAGGCGCCTGGTAACTTCGCTTGATCGAAAAAGTAGTAGACGACTGGTCTACTAGCCTATACAGTGCACACATGGCTACCGCAAACATCACCGAGTCGGCTGACACTCGCGAGAACATCATCGCCGTCGGACAGCGAATCATCGGCGCGAAAGGTTTTTCAGCCGTGGGGCTGAACGAGATCCTGTCCGCCGCGGGCGTGCCGAAGGGTTCGTTTTATCACTACTTCGGTTCGAAAGACGCGTTCGGCGTGGCGCTGCTCGAAAGTTACTTCGACGAATACCTGGCCGACCTCGACAATACGCTGGGCGAGCCCGGTTTGACGATGGCGGAACGCCTCATGAATTACTGGCAGATCTGGCAGGAAACTCAGTCATTCTCCGACTGTCAGGGCAAGTGTCTTGCCGTCAAGCTCGGCGCGGAAGTTGCGGATATGTCCGAAGCCATGCGCG
Organism: Paraburkholderia kirstenboschensis; assembly: GCF_904848585.1. GTDB lineage: Bacteria > Pseudomonadota > Gammaproteobacteria > Burkholderiales > Burkholderiaceae > Paraburkholderia > Paraburkholderia kirstenboschensis. The sequence goes on along the minus strand of NZ_CAJHCR010000013.1, from coordinate 69,631 downwards.
CCACGCTGAAGCGCGGCACGTCGGGCATCATCGAACGGTTGGCGCGCGCTATTCAGGCCGGCGTGGAGGAAGGCTCCCTTTCGGTCAGCGAAGACCCGTCGAGCGTCGCGCAAAGTCTCTATCAGCTTTGGCTGGGCGCGAGCGTGATGGTCAAGATCGTGCGCAATCTGCAGCCGTTCGAGACCGCCATGGCGAGCACCCGGCTGATGCTTCACCCGGTTTCCGGCTGAGAAGCAGGTAACAAGCGGCACTTCGGCGAAGTGTCTTCCTTAGCCTTTTTTACTAGACGACTGGTCTACTATGTAGCAGGCTCAACGTCCCACTCGAAGGAGAAGCAACATGAAAGTACTGATGGTTCTGACCTCGCACGATCAATTGGGCAACACAGGCCGCAAGACCGGATTCTGGCTCGAAGAACTGGCAGCGCCCTACTACGCGTTCAAGGACGCCGGCGCGGAGATCGTGCTTGCGTCGCCGCAAGGCGGGCAGCCGCCGCTCGATCCGAAGAGCAACGAGCCGGCCAATCAGACCGACTCAACCCGTCGCTTCGAGACCGATGCAGCGGCGAAGGCGCAACTTGCGGCCACGGTTCGCCTCGACAGTGTTTCGCAGGCGCAGTTCGACACGGTCTTCTATCCGGGCGGTCACGGGCCACTGTGGGATCTCGCGGAAGACCGGCATTCCATCGAATTGATCCAGTCGTTCATCGCTGCCGGCAAGCCCGTTGCGCTTGTGTGTCACGCGCCGGGCGTGCTGCGCCATGTCACCACGCCGGACGGCAAGCCCCTGGTTCAGGGCAAACAGGTGACGGGCTTCACGAATTCAGAGGAAGCCGCGGTGGGGCTGACCGAGATCGTGCCGTTCCTCGTGGAAGACGAACTCAAGGCCAAGGGCGGCATCTATTCGAAGACCGAAGACTGGGCGCCGTATGTCGTCACAGACGGTCTTCTGATTACCGGTCAGAACCCTGCTTCGTCGTCGTCCGCAGCCGCGACTCTGATGAAGCACCCGGCACTCGTTGCGCAATAACGAAAGCAGACTCGGCGGCGCGAGCTGTCATATGGCTGCCGAGGGGCAGCCGTTGGGCAGCTTATGGCAGTCGCGCCGCCAACGTTATCGCCGGTGTCGCCGGCGTGGCACCCCGCTTTCACTTGCCGCCAGTGACATCGAGGAAAGTGCCGGTGATGAAAGAGGCCTCGTCGCTTGCGAGCCATAGGATTGCCCGCGCAACCTCTTCGGGCTGGCCGCCTCTTCCCATTGGAATCGAGTCTTTGACGCGATCCACTCGTCCTGGCTCGCCGCCGCTGGCATGCATGTCAGTGTAGATGTGGCCGGGGCGAATACAGTTGACGCGTATCCCGTCCCGCGCAACTTCCTTGGCGAAGCCGGTTGTGAATGTTTCAACGGCGCCCTTCGATGCAGCGTAGTCGACATATTCGTTCGGACTGCCAAGCCTGGCCGATGCCGATGAAATGTTGATCACGACGCCGCCTCGTCCTTTGTAGCGATGCGACATCCGCTTCACCGCCTGTTGCGCACAAAGGATCGGGCCTATCGAGTTGACCGCGAAGATACGCTGCATCCGCGCGAAATCGAGATTCTCCAGTCTGGACTGCTGCGCAATTATCGCGGCGTTGTTCACCAGTACATCGATCCGGCCGAACTTCCGGTCAATCGCGGCAAATAGCTGAGCGACCTGCTCAGGATCCGCGCTATCTGCACGCACGGCTAGAGCCCGGCGCCCAAGAGCTTCGACATCGGCCGCCACGGTAAGGGCGGCAGATTCATCGGAGACGAAGCTGATCGCTACATCGTAACCTCGTGCGGCAGCAAGCCGCGCAGTCGCCGCGCCCACGCCACGGCCTCCGCCCGTTATCAGAATCAACGGGGCCTGCGAAACACTATTCATCGAGTGAACCTCCATATGATGGCGAGATATTGATTGGGACTGAGACCGAGCCGATGCGGGCTGTTGACCAGGAGCCAGGCGTGCGCCGCGAACGAACTCACGTCGTGCGCAAATGCGGCCGAAGGACAAGCGTCAGTGGCAAGACGGCCAGCGCCGTGGCCGCCGTCGCAATAGTGGCACCGTGTACACCGATTTGATCGCCGAGAAACCCGTAAGCGACCGGAGAGAGGGCTCCCGACGCGATGGTGCCGGTATAGAAAAGCGCAAACGCTCGCTCGGTACGCTCGACCGAAGTCAACTCCGGCACCGTGCCGTATAGAACGGACGATGTCCCGTTGAGCATCGCGCCAAGCAGCGGCAACAAGACCATGGCGGGCGTCAGTGGGAGGTAAATCACGGCAAGAATCAACGCTGCGGTACCGCCTTCGGTCGCGAATACAGTACCGATCACGCCCACGCGAGCGCCGAGCCAGCCACAAACGAACTTGCCGGCGGCGCCACCAATGAAAACGAGCGCGAGCGCCGTGCCCATTATCGGTTGCGATATGCCTTTTGCTTTCAGGAGAAATGGCAGGAAGGTCAATAGGCCCATCCGCACGGCTGTGTCGAGCACGCCGATCGTGAAGAGCAGTGAGAAGCCGGATCGCGAATCGTTGCTGTGCTGCGTTGACGTTTTCTCCATGGAAGCACCGTCACGCGGTATCGATGGGAGAAAAAGTGCAATCACTGCCGCCGCTAAAACGCCAACGATCGACACGGCCCAAAGCGCATGGCGCCACGGCATGATGGTAATGAGAAGCGAGATAGCCGCCGGAAGCGCGGATTTTCCGAGGTCGCCCGAAAAATTGTAGACGCTGAGCGGCCCTCGGGCGTTGCGTCCATACACGCGCGAGACTGCTCCCGAAGCCAGCGGATGCTGCGTGCTTGAGCCACCTCCGGAGATGGCGAGCGCGACACATAAGCCGACCAGGGTTCCAGACATACCTGCGACGGCATAGCCGAGCGCGGCGAGAAACGTGCCGAACGCAAGTGTCGCGCGCGTGCCGAATGTGCGGGCGAGGCGTCCAGCGGGCAATTGCAGCGTCGCCATGGTGCCGGCGTAGACGCCGCGCAAGATCGCCAGGGCGCCGTAACTGAGTCCGAACTCCGCCTGCCATACGGGCAGCAACGCGTAGATCATGTCGGTGTACCCGTCGTGCAGCGCGTGCGCCATGCACGAGAGCCACAAGACGCGCGTGCGTGAGACGGAACTCGACTGACCGGGTCCGTCAGTTACATCCGTCGTAGGGGATGAGAAAGAGAAAAGTCTCATAGTCCAATGAAATGGCGCAAGCGCGGGCCATCGCGACAGCTGGCGCGTTTCGTTACAGGAGACCCCTAGTCTAGGTTCGTCCAGAACCCGCCACAACTGACGTAAAATTGGGTTAGACGGGAGAAAAAGTCACCACATGGGTACAAACAAACGCACGGAGAAAGACGCTGAAAAGTTGCCGCCATTGAATGCGTTGCGGCACTTCGAGGCGGTCGCCCGCCTGGGGAGTTTCGCCGCTGCGGCGAGCGATCTGCACGTCACCCACTGGGCAGTCGGCAAACAGATCCGGTTGCTGGAAGACTGGTTCGGCGTTCCGCTCTTTGAGCGCCGCTCTCGCGGCGTCGTTCCTACCGATCAGGGCGCGGCTCTACTGAACGATGTCGAAGGCGCATTTGCGCGGCTGAGCAGCTCGGTCACCCGGTTGCGCCACAAATCCATTACGCGTCGTATAACCGGTGTAGTACGTGTGAATACGCTGGCGAGCTTCGCGTTGTGCTGGCTAATACCGCGCCTGGCAGATTTCCAGGCGCGCTACCCGGACATCGAAGTTCGGCTCTCGACGACCTCACGCAAGTTGCGTTATGTCGGCGATGCCTTCGACGTCGGCGTGCGCTCAGGACCCGAGGACGCGGCAGGCCTCACGTCAACGACGCTGATGCCCGACTTGCGTCTGCCCGCGTGCAGTCCAGCGGTGCTGAAAAGCCACCCTATCAGGACGGTCGCCGATCTGCGAAATCACACGCTCCTTCACTCAACGAGCACCCGCACAGCCTGGTCCGACTGGTTACGGGAGGCCGGCGCACCAGGCTTGCAGGGTGCGCGCCATCTCGACTTCGATCATGTTTTTCTCCAACTTGGCGCAGCAGCTGAAGGCCTTGGCGTAACGTTGGCGTCGCTGCCGCTCATCGAGCGCGAGATCGCCACGGGGCGTCTCGTGTGTCCTATAGCAGAGCCGGCAGGGCGCGGACCCGATTACACGTTGGTCGTGAACACGGATCGCGCGGACGATGACGCGGTCATTGCATTCAAGAAGTGGATCGTGACGGCGGCGGCGCAGAATTCGGCGGAGCCAGGTCCAAGCGAACGTGCGCGAAAAATTCGTCGAACTACGCCTCGCACGGAACGATCGCGGCGTTAGTTGTCGACGCGGGACGTGACATCGTCGAAAATCGACAATCGATCAATCTGCGACATAAGCTGTGACACAAGGGATTCGCCGAAGATGCTTGTACGTCTACTTGGCACACAGGACGCGCCTTCGTTCCACTCCCTTCGCCTCTGCGGACTCAGAGAAGCACCCACGTCTTTCGCGTCCAGCTACGAAGAGGAAGTCGACCGTTCGGCTGATGTCATTGAAAGCCAGCCGGCGACACGAATCGACCGCGGAGTATTCGGTGCTTTTGAAGGCTCGCGTCTGATAGGAATAGCTGGACTCGGACGCGAGAACCGGCGAAAACTGAATCACAAGGCCTTCCTGTGGGGCGTATATGTCGCGCCCGACATGAGGGGTTCAGGCGTTAGCAAAACGCTCGTCGCCGAGGTGCTCGCCTTCGCGCGGTCCATCCCTGAGATCACACAGGTGAACCTGACCGTGAACGCAAACAACCCGGCGGCAATCCACGTTTATACGTCGCTCGGGTTCGAGCAGTTCGGACGGGAGCGAAACTCCTTGATGGTCGACGGACACACGTACGACGAAGTACACATGTCACTGCATTTCGGCCGTTAGTAACAAACGCGTAAACGAAACGCATAAACGGCCGGCGACCGACTCGCCCTAATAAGTTGGTATTTCAGCGCCCGCCTGTCTACTCGAGTACATTTACTGCACAGTAATCGTCTCCTTCATATTCGGATGTATGCTGCAGAAGACCTTATAGACTCCCGGCTTATCGAACTTGAACTGGTAAGTGTCGTTCTGATCGAGCGCGGCTGAGCGGAAGAGACCCGCATCGTTGACAACCACGTGCGGTTCGCTATCAAGGTTTTTCCAGGTCACGGTCGCCCCGGCTTTGACCGTAAGCGACATCGGCGAGAACATAAAATCCTTGATGACAACAGTGCTGGACTGCTGAGCTTGCACGACGGCGGAAATAGCACACATTGCAATGAGCATCGCCACTCCAACACCGATAACAAAGGCGTAGCGAAAGGTAGTCGTTTGCATGATTGGATCCTCGTTGGTAGCCAGGGTCTTGCGCTCAGACGAGCGTCGTATCGGCGAGCGTCGCTCTCACTGGATGCCGCATGATCTTGACGCTCGTTACGCCCAGCATCCGTGGGAGTTCTGCACTGGACACCGTAAGCGGCCCGGGTCCTGGCCCGTTGCCAGCTGTCGGCTGCGGATAGGCTGTCGAGCGAGCGGTATGGAAAGTAACGTTGCCTTCCACTTTCGATACGATCTGATGGATATGGCCGTTTAGCACGGTCACCGACCCGAAGCGCTTCAGATAACTCATAGCCTGTCCCGCATCGCCAGTACCCCAACCCCACGGTTCGTAGATCGTCCACATCGGCATGTGCGCGAAGACCACGATCGGCGTACTCGAAGAGCGGCCCTTCAGATCTTTCTCCAGCCACTCGAGTTGCTCGTCGCCCAGGCTTCCCAGGCCATTAGTCTTGAAGTGCATTACGTTGACGAGACCAACAAAATGCACGCCACTGTGGTCGAAGCTGTAGTAACCCTTGTTGTCCGACGCTTGACCGAAACGTTTGAAATACTCCGCCCCGGGTCCATCGGTAACATCGTGCTCGCCCGGCACGGTGTGCAGTTCGGTAATGTTCAGGCCCGACATCAGCTGCGCCGCGAGGTCGAACTCCTCAGGCTTCGAAAGATGCGTGATGTCGCCTGTATGAATCGTCAGCGCCGGTTTAACGGGCATTGCGTTGACGAAATCAATTGTCTGCTTGAGCGTGCCCGCGACGTCCGGATTCGCTTCCTTTTTGAAGCCAATGTGTGAGTCGCTGATCTGCAGGAAGAGCGGGACTCCTCCCGAGCCTGCTGAAGCGTCCTTGGGTGTGGCCGCGAGGGCCAAATCTACCGGCAAAAGAACACCGCCGGTTAATACAAACACGGTGCCCACGCCACCGAACGCTAAACATTTAAGTACGCCCCGGCGCGACGGATCGGATGGATGATCTGACGACATATTCACCTCACAATGGAGATTGATGAGGCAGGCGGCTGGACCAGCCGGCTGCGTTCAATCAGTAGACTGCGGGGGAATGTGATTTATTCCATGGCGGTCGCTGCGTCGCATTGGGGATGCCGCAATTCAGCACTTCATTGCACAACAGAGGCGTGTTGCACGTCACAATCTTTAGTAACCCGAAATAATAAAGATCCGTTTGACAATACGCGTTCCGTTTCGGAATGTTCACGACGACCGGCGCAACAACGCAATGGCCGGGATTCCGTCGCGCCCCTGCGATTACAACGCGCGTGCAGCGCTGCGGCTACGAAGCGGGATGCGCAAGCAGAGTCGTTATGAAGCCGTTCAGTTCCGCTTTACCGGCGTCGGTGATCGCCCAGTAATTCATCCCCGCGACGCTCCAGTGGGCGACGTGATAACCCTTCTCCTCGTAAATGCGCGGCGGCGGAGCGCCTGCATCGTTACCTGGCCACACGTAAAGATTGACCGGGTGCAACTTGTAGCGATACACCATCACCGCAACCGACCGGCCGTTAAGATAATCGAGCCGGCCACCGATCAGCGGATACCCCTGCTGCGCGAGGTCGACTACTGGCGGCGCGAAATCGAGCTTCCCGTCGAACCAGGGCTTGACCGTATGCCGGTCCGTTGAGATCACGTCGGAGAGGTGGTTGACCTGCAATGAGCGAACATGACTGTCGACGAGTTCCTCCGTCAGGCGCGTCTCGCCGGAGGGCGCCGCGACGAACAGACTCGCGCCTCCCACTAGCGCGACAATGCTCAACACCATCGCGCCAACCGGTGACCAACCGAGCGACCGGCCCGCGGACCGCCCGCCGAACCGATCGCGCAGCCGTTGCCAGAGCGAGGGGGGCCCCGGCAGCGCAGCCTTGATCCGTTTCACCAGCTCCGGCGGTGCATCCATGCGCAAATCCGCCTGCCTGAGCTGCGCGTTGACCTGACGATCTTGCTCGTAAATCCGTCGGCATTCCTCGCAGGTTGCGAGGTGGCGTTCGAAATCAAGCGACTCCGACAGGCTCAGTTCCTCGTCGATATAGCCTGGCAGCAGTTGCAACGCCTGTTCGTGATCCATCATGCCTCCTCATCCGTCGGTGCGAGCAGTAATGCGAGTTGCCGGCGCCCGCGCCCGAGGCGAGACATCACAGTGCCCATCGGAATGCCCACGATGGCCGCAATCTCCTTGTACGACAAGTCTTCCAGTTCGCGCAGCACGATCACTTCGCGATACTCCAGGCTCAGACTCTGCAATGCCTTGTGCACCCGTTTCCGGCTTTGGCTGCGGATCAGTACGGCTTCCGGACCGTCGTCCCGATCAGCGGCGCCGGTTTCGAGGCTATGCATTTCTTCCTCGAACATCGTGGTATCTGCCGTGTGACTCCGGTTCTGGAGGTACCACGTGTAGAAGGTATTACGCACGATGCTCAAGAGCCACGCGCGCGCGTCATCCCCGCGAAATCCGCCAAAGAACCTGAACGCGCGAAGGTACGCCTCCTGGACCACGTCCTGTGCATCCTGGTCGTTATGCGTGAGCCAACGCGCAACGTTGAAGGCCGAATTCATATGAACTAACACGAGCTTCTCGAAGCGCTGCACGGTAATCGGATCGGCCATCTCTCGGAATCCCTGCTGTAACGGCAAAGTGTGACCGACCAACAGCAGACTGCCGGCGTGTCACTTTTATTCCCGAAGTGCAAAATCCATCTGGTGCTCGTACGAGACTAGCCTAACGGCTGCGGAAGGCACAAGGCTGATTGCCTGATCGGCGCCGCCGTACTATAAGGCGACGCTTTCCAGCCGCGCCGCCAGAAACTCCACGAACAGACGCGTGCGCGCGGGCAGACGCCGCGTGGGTAGCCATAGCGCCTGCAACGGCAGCGGAGACAGTTCGTAGTCGGTCAGAACAAGTTCCACGCGGCGCTGCTGCACGAGGTCGCCGATCTGCCAGTACGCGGCCCGGCCGATGCCGAGACCACTCGCTACCGCGTCGTTCAGCGCCGCCGTGCTGTTGCTTTCGAAGCGGCCGCGCACCTGCACCGACTCGTCCTCGCCGCGTTTGCTGCGGTAACGCCACAGCGAGGCCTCCGGCAGCGCCGAACGCACCACGCAATCGTGCTGCTTGAGATCCGCAGGCCGCGCCGGACGCCCGCGCGCTTCCAGATAAGCAGGCGAGGCGAACGTCACGCGACGGATCGTGCCGAGCCGCCGCGCGATCAGATTCGAGTCAGGCGTCTCACCGATACGGATTGTGACGTCCGCACCGGTCGTCGCGGGGTCGTCGTACTCCTCGGAAAGATCCAGCGACGCCGTGAGTTCGGGATAGCGCTCGAGAAACGCCGCCAGCAGCGGCGCGATATAGCGCGGACCGAAGAGCGTCGGACCGCAGATACGCAAACGCCCCGACACGGCGGTCGCGTAGTCGGCGAGTTCAGCGCGCGCCATCGCAAGATCGCCGAGCACCTGCTTGATGCGCGCGTAGAACTTCTCGCCTGCAGTGGTGAGCCGACACTGACGGGTGGTACGCGCGACGAGCAGCGTGCCTGCCTCGCGCTCCAGCACCTGCAGCGAGCGGCTAACCGCCTGCAACGACTTGTCGAGCCTTCGTGCAGCGGCAGTAAGGTTGCCCTCTTCCGCTATAGCGACGAAGGTTTCGAGGTCGCGTAACGATCCATTATCCATTTTTATGGGAGAAAGAGTCAGTTTGCAGCCTGATTATCTATCACGAATGCGCGGGTAGCATTCAGAGCATGGTTTTTTGCCGGAGCGCATGTCCATGTCAGCGAATGAACTGAATCCAGCCGGCGTCGCGGCGTCGGCGCGCATTTCTACGCGACCTTATGCGATTGCCGTAGGCATCGCGGTACTGGGTCTGTACGCGTCGCAGGGATTGGTCAACGATCTCGCCACCTCGGTGGGACTCGGCCGGTGGGCCAACCTCGTGACCATGCTTACGCTCGCCGGCTACTCCGCCGGGCTGCTGCTTCTGGTACCGCTCGTCGATCTGTTGCCGAACCGCCGGCTCATCATCGCGACACTCGGCGCGCAGGTGGTGTCGTTGACCGTGGTCGCCGCCGCCCGCGAGCCGGTAGCATTCCTGATCGCGTCGTTCTTCGTCGGCTTGACGTCGAGCGCAATCCAGATGCTCGTGCCGGTAGTCGCTTCGCAGGCGCAGGAGGCGGATCGCGGTCGCGTGGTCGGCGACGTGATGAGCGGGCTGATGCTCGGCGTGCTGCTGTCGAGGCCGGCGGCGAGTCTGATCGCCAGCGCGTTCGGCTGGCGCAGCTACTATGCAATCGACGCTGCCGCGCTCGCAACGATGACCGCGTGGCTCTGGACGCATGTACCGGAACGGCGTCCAGTGCACCGTAGCTCGTATGCGGCCCTGATCGGCTCGCTGCTGCATCTGATTCGCGACGAGCCCGTGCTGCGGCGCCGCGCGCTCTATCAGGGCCTGCTGATGGTGTCGTTCAACCTGTTCTGGACCAGCGTCGCACTGAAGCTCGCGAGCGCGCCGCTTCGCCTCGGTCATACCGGCATCGGGCTGTTCGCGCTCGCCGGCGCGGGCAGCACGATCATCGCGCCGGTTGCGGGACGCCTCGGCGATCGAGGTTTCGACCGGCAAAGCACGATCGCCTTCCACACGATCGTCGCGTTCGCGGCCGGAATCGCGCTACTCGGAGGAAGCGACCGCTTGTCTCCTGCCGCTTCGCTGGCGCTGCTAGTCGTCGCTGCACTGCTGCTCGACCTCGGCGTGATCGGCGATCAGGCGCTGGGGCGCCGCGCGGTCAACCTGCTGAACCCGCATGTGCGCGGCCGCGTGAACGGCCTCTTCACTGGACTTTTTTTCGTCGGCAGCGCAATCGGCGCGCTGCTCGCCGGACCGGCGTGGGCGCATGGACACTGGACGGGCGTGTGTGTCGCCGCCGCCCTGTTCGCCGTGGCGGCCGGTGCTCTGCATGCGCTGCAGACGCCGGCATCCGCACAACCTGCACCGCCCGCACCACCCGCAAGCGAGCATCAGACCTGAAACCGTACTCTCAGACTGGAGGACCAACCATGGACGCAACCCGCTCTACCTTCCGCTATCCGACCGTCAACGTGGATGGCGTCGATATTTTCTATCGCGAAGCCGGCCCGAAAGATGCACCGACTGTTCTGCTGCTGCATGGCTTTCCGTCATCCTCGCGCATGTACGAACCGCTGATGCCGTTTCTCGCGCGCGAGTTTCATCTGATCGCACCGGACTATCCGGGCTTCGGCAACAGCGAAGCTCCCCTGCCGGATCGCTACGCGTACACGTTCGACAATCTCGCGCGATCCATCGAACAGTTCACCGACGCGCTCAAGCTCGATCGTTATGTCCTCTTCATGGCCGACTACGGCGGCCCGGTGGGATTCCGTCTTGCGATGGCGAGACCGGAGAAAGTGACCGGCATCGTGGTCCAGAACGCTGTCGCGCATGAAGAGGGGCTCGGACCGTTGTGGGAAACGCGCAAAGCGTTCTGGAAAGACCGCGCCCAGCACGAAGACCGCTTATGGCTCAATCTCGCGTCGCCGGATGCATTGAAGCTGCGCCACGTGGGCACGAGTCCCGATCCACAACGCTACGATCCGGACAACTGGCGCGACGAGCAACACTTTCTGGCGCGCCCCGGACAGGCTGCGATCCAGACCGACCTCTTCTACGACTACCGCACGAATCTGGAATCCTATCCGCGCTGGCAGGCCTGGTTGCGGGAGCACCAGCCGCCGACGCTCGTGACGTGGGGCAAATACGATCCGTCGTTCACGGTGTCGGGCGCGCATGCTTACCAGCGCGATGTTCCGGACGCGGAAGTGCATGTGCTCGATGCGGGCCACTTCGCGCTCGAGGAGGCGACTGACGAGATCGCCACGTTGACGCTCGACTTTCTGCGGCGTGTGCATCGCACATCGTGATGACGTGCTTACAAGAGCGTGCAACGGTGCCGGCGTCTCGTGGCTCGGCATGGTGAACACTTTTCGCTATCTGTGCGTGTCGAACTCGTTTCGCGTCATTGAGGTAACCAGAGTCGCCACCGTCGCACGACTATCGCCGCCGGCCCCAGCGGTATGGTCACCTGCTAGACCCGCACCGCGACTTTCTTCACGAAGGTATCAGCTGGCGCCAGCGCCTCTCCATCCGCGCTGCGCAGTGTCACCTTAGGCACCGGTCTGCCGCTCGCCCGGTCGATCAACTGCGAGCGCTTTTCGCCGCGTCCGAACAAGTTGCCTTCGCCCCACTGCCGCAACGTGACGATCACCGGAAAGAGCGCTTCACCCTTCGGCGTCAGGATGTACTCCTGATATGCGGAACCGTCAGATGCGGCGACCACTTCAAGCACTTCCGCTACTACGAGACGCCGCAGCCGGTCGGTCAGGATGTTGCGCGCAATGTCCAGGCTCTCTTGGAATTGCCCGAAACGGCGCACGCCGTCGAATGCGTCACGCACGATCAGCAGCGCCCACCGGTCCCCTACGATATCAAGTGCTCGTGCAACCGGGCATGACGAATCCGCAAGACTCTTACGCGCAGCCATCTGCAACACCTCCTTTTGATCCAGCCGTTATCGTTCAGCCCGCGCGCCACACGAAGAGGTGAAAAACTCCGCCACGCTCGAACCAGTTGCATTTTAAAACAAGCGTGAATACACTTCATCTAGTTTTATTTTGCAACTACACATCAGTTTGCGTAAGGGCGATACATGGATTCTGGATGCACACGGTGCGTTGTGACGGACCGGCCCAAGTCAGGCGAGGTTCAGGTGCGGCACGCCATACCGGCAGCGCTGGTTCTACTCCTCGCAGCGTGTTGCGCGATGAGCGTCGCCAATGTCTACTATGCGCAACCGCTTCTCGACGCGATTGCCGCAGACTTTGGCATCCAGCAGGCCGCGGTCGGCGGGGTGATCACCGCAACGCAACTCGGTTGCGCGCTGGCGTTGCTGCTTCTCGTCCCGCTCGGCGATCTCATGAACCGGAAACGCTTGATCTGTGCGCAACTGATACTGCTGGCCGCCGCATTGACCATGACCGGAATGGTGGGTTCGCCGATCATGCTGATGATCGGCATGGTCGGAGTCGGCATGCTCGGTACCGCCATGACGCAAGGACTCATTGCATACGCAGCGGCGCTTGCGCACGAATCGGAGCGCGGCCGGGTGGTCGGCGCGGCTCAAAGCGGGGTGGTGGTCGGTCTGCTGATGGCTCGCTGCTTCGCGGGCCTCATTACCGATCTGCTCGGCTGGCGGTCGGTCTATCTGATATCGGGGCTGTTGACAATCGTCATGCTGATCGTGCTGCGGATCGCGTTGCCGGCGCCACGCGTGAACCCCGTCAAAATGAGCTACCCGGAATTGCTACGGTCGATGGTTACCCTGCTTGTGTCGGAACGGGTTCTACAGGTTCGCGGCACGATCGGGCTCCTGATGTTCGCGGCATTCGGCACCTTCTGGAGCGCTCTTGTATTACCGCTCAGCGCACCACCGTTTGCTATGTCGCATACGCAGATCGGCGCCTTCGGGCTGGTTGGTGCGATCGGGGCGTTGGCCGCAGCCCGAGCCGGGCGCCTTGCCGATCGCGGCCTTCGACAATGGACTACCGGGGCGGCGCTCGTGTGCCTGCTCGTGTCGTGGATACCGATTGGCTTCATGCAACACAGCATGCTGGCGTTGATCGCGGGCATCGTGTTGCTCGACATGGGTGGCCAGGCGGTTCATGTCATCAACCAGAGCATGATCTTCAGGCTTCGGCCTGAAGCACAAAGTCGCCTGGTCGGTTGCTATATGCTCTTTTATTCGGCGGGAAGCGGTCTCGGCGCGGCAGCTTCTACCTACGTATATACGCGCACGGGCTGGGCCGGCGTCTGCACGCTTGGCTTTGCGTTCAGCATGGCCGCGTTCCTGCTGTGGGCTGTAACGCTGGTTCTCGCGCAGGTGCGTATCGCTCGATAATAGAGGCCTTCGTTTCGCAACCGGTCGTCGCTTGGGCAAGCCAACTCGACTTTGAGCGCCGACTTGTTCACCACAATCGGCCAGGTTCGGTGAACTCCGCGATCAAAGGCAAGGTCGCACCAATCGTCGCGCGGGATTCCACACTCCTCTGCCGACGCACAGGCAATATCGTGCGCTTGCTGACTCATCCGTCGCCCAAAACGCCCGTACACTTACGGTTCCGGACGAACGTCCGCTACGGAGGCCCGCGCATGCCGACGATTGCCCTGATTATCCTGACGGTCGCGGTAACGCTCGTCGTCGTGCTTGTAGTCGCGAACCTGACGAGCGGCGAGAAGAAGATCGAGCACAAGATCGAAAGGCTCTACGCGAGCGACGATCCTCAGTTCACCCGCTCAATGGGGCTGCTGCTTGGGCCGCCCGTTATCGGGGGCAATCACTTCCAGGTGCTCGTGAACGGCGACGAGATCTTTCCTTCGATGATGGAAGGCATCCTCTCGGCGCAGCACACGATCACCTTCGAGACTTTCATTTACTGGTCCGGCGCGATCGGCGAAAAGATTGCGCATGCATTGTCCGAGAAGGCGCGTGCGGGTGTCGCAGTGCATGTACTGCTCGACTGGGTCGGCTCGTCGAAGATGGATAAGCGCTATCTACAGATGCTGCGCGATGCGGGTGCCGAAGTCATCCAGTATCACAAGCCGCACTGGACGGGCCTCGGCCGCATGAACGATCGCACGCACCGCAAGCTGCTCGTGATCGACGGACGCATCGGCTATACGGGCGGCGTGGGTATCGCCGACGAATGGACCGGTCACGCGCAGGACGAGAAGCACTGGCGCGACACGCACTTTCGCGTCGCAGGCCCGGCGGTCGGACAGATGCAGGCTGTCTTCATGGACAATTGGGTCAAGGCAACCGGTAACGTGCTGCACGGCTCGCCATACTTTCCAGAGATCGACGCCGCGGGCGACGGTCTCGCGCATATGTTCAGCAGCTCAGCCTGCTGGGGCGACCTTCTGGAGGCAGGCGTCGAGATATACGAGTACCAGCCAACGATGTTCCACTGCAAGCTGATTGTAGTAGACGAGTTTCTGGTGTCGGTCGGCTCGACTAACTTCGACAGCCGCTCGTTCAAACTCAATGACGAGGCCAATCTCAACATCTACGATCGCGACTTCGCGCGCCAGCAGACGGCGATTTTCGACAACGACGTCGTTCACGCTAAACGCATCACGCTAGAGGACTGGCGCCGTCGTCCGCTCGCCGAAAAGCTGCTGGAACGCACCGTCGCGCTACTCGATCCGCAGCTTTGACGATTGGGTCCCGCGTCCGCACTCGCCTTACTTCAGCCTTGCGGGCGCCGTGATATGCGCGGTCCGCCGCTTGCTGCAACTATGCTTCAAACGGCGCGCCGCCTGAGCAATGGTCGTTCGACGGCTTCGAACGGGTTTTGAGGAGACGCGCTTCATTCCCGGGTAAAGGCGGTAAAGGCCGTAACGGCCGGTCGCAGAACCCGCCCGGGTCGACAGGAATTCACTTACTTGGCTATCTCTCTCATGGAAAAACGCGCAATCATCATCGGCGCAAGCGGTATCGTCGGCAGCAATCTTGCCAACCAGTTGCGCTCGACCGGCTGGAACGTGGCGGGCCTCTCGCGCGGCCGCACGGCCGTGCCGCCCGGCATAGAAGCCACCACCGCCGACCTGACCTCCGCGCAATCCGTTAGCGCGGCGCTAGCCGGCAAGACTTTCACCCATGTGTTCTTCACCGCGTGGGCGCGGCAAGCCACGGAGCAGGAGAACATCCGCGTGAACGGCGGCATGGTGCAGCATGTGCTGGACGCGCTCGGTACGACGGGCACATTGCGGCACGCGGCACTGGTTACAGGGCTCAAGCACTATCTCGGTCCGTTCGAGGCATATGCAACGGGTGCCGTGCCCATAACACCGTTTCGCGAGGAGCAGGGACGTCAGAACGTCGATAACTTCTACTACGAGCAGGAAGACCGCCTGTTCGATGCCGCCGCGCAATACGGCTTCAGTTGGAGCGTGCATCGTCCGCACACGATCATCGGCTTCGCGATCGGCAATGCGATGAACATGGGCATGACGCTCGCCGTCTATGCAACGCTGTGCAAACACACCGGTCAGCCGTTCGTCTTCCCGGGCTCCGCCGCGCAATGGGAAAGTCTCACCGACATGACCGACGCCCGCCTTCTCGCACGGCATCTCGAATGGGCCGCCACATCGCCGAATGCGCGCAATGAAGACTTCAACGTGGTCAACGGCGACGTGTTTCGTTGGAAATGGCTGTGGCCGCGACTCGCGGAATACTTCGGCGTGGAAGCGGCACCGTTTGACGGCGTCGTGCGTCCGCTCGAAAACCGCATGCACGATGCGGGCAAGCAATGGTCCGACATTGCCGCACAGTTCGATCTGCGCGAAAGCGATATCGGCAAGCTCGCGTCATGGTGGCATACAGACGCAGATCTGGGGCGTCCAATGGAAGTGCTGACCGATATGACGAAGAGCCGCAAGGCCGGATTCCTCGATTATCAGAGTACGCCTGACGCATTCTTCGAACTATTCGACCGGCTCAAGGCCGAGCGGCTCATTCCGCGTTGAGCCGAAGCGCGAGAGCGGCTGCGCCGGTCACGCCATTAACGTCGGCGATCGAATAGTGGCGATGCGTGGCTTGCGGCCGCCAGTTCGGCGGCTGCCGCGATTAGCGTCGAGCCGAGGCTCGCCATGCGCTTCTCGTCGAGCCGCACGAGCGGTCCCGCTATGCTGATCACACCCATGGCGGGATAACCGCGTCGCAGGACGGGCGCGGCCATCGCCGTCATGCCGGGCGCAAACACTTCGTTGATGGTTGCATAGCCGCGCTCGCGCGCGGCGTGAACGAATTTCAACAAGCCGGCAATTGTAGTCGGCGCGTTCGGGCCGTACTGTTTGGGCTGCCCGAAGCCTTGCCGCGAGACAAGTTCCAGCGCTCGCTCGTCGGTCATCGTCATCATCCACGCGTGGCCCGTGGCGCTGCACGACAGGATCGTGTCCATGCCCATGTCAGGGTCGTAGCGCAGGCCTTTCAATGCGCCTTGCGACTTGGCGACCCACGTCAGCCTGTCGCCGTCGACGATTGCAAGCCGCACCAGTTCGCCCGATTTTTCGGCGAGGCGATCAAGGACGGTCTGCGCGATATCCACGATCCCCGATGTCGCGAGATACCCCAACCCCAAGCCGACGAGCTTGGTGGTCAGCACATAGTCGCCGTGCTCGCGCAACTGCCGCACATAGCCGCAATTCTTCAAATCGACCAGCAGGCGGTGACACGCGCTGCGCGGAATATCGAGCTCATCCGCGATCAGTGCGAGCGGTGTGCCTTCCATCTGCGTGGCCAGAAATTCAAGGACCGCCATGGTGCGTTCTGTGACGCCGGGCATTATCTATCTCCAGAGATCCGCGTGCTTTAGCGGAGTGCGGTGAAGTCGAATGATTGCACGCTATGAAACGGAATTCCACCCTGGAATAGCGTCCCAACTACCAATGCTAATCTTGGTTCACGAGATTCCCGGAGCACCCGGAGTCCCGGCAAACAGCAACGTATAAAGCGCGGGAGCAGCGGACGGCGGCAACCGTCCGCGCTTCCGCCATATTCCGCACGGCATGTTTCGCACGGCGGCAGGTCAAGGAGACAACATGGCACATGACGCACAACACAGCTCGTCCGCGGCGATGCGCACGCGCGCGGTAACCGCCGCCGCAGTCGGCACCGCACTGGAGTGGTTCGATTTCACGCTCTACGGCGCGCTGGCCGCAACGGTACTTCCCAAACTGTTTTTCCCGTCGATGGACTCGACTTCCGCGTTGCTGGCTTCGCTGGCTACGTTCGGCGTAGGTCTGGCCGCGCGTCCGCTCGGTGCGATCATCTGCGGACACCTTGGCGACAAGCTCGGGCGCCGCAACCTGATGCTCGGCACGGTCACGGTGATGGGTCTGGCGTCGATGCTGATGGGCTTGCTGCCGACCTATGCCAGCATCGGCGTATGGGCGCCGATCCTGCTCGTCGTACTGCGCATTCTGCAAGGCTTCGCGCTGGGTGGCGAATCGACTGGCGCGCAGCTGATGGCCATCGAACACGCCAGCGCGGATCGCCGCGGCAAGTATTCCGGCCTGCTGGGCTTGTGCTCACCGCTGAGTCAGATCATGGCCAACGGCGTGCTGCTACTGCTCGCCTCCACGATGTCGGCGAGCGCGTTCGACTCGTATGGCTGGCGCATACCGTTTGTGCTGAGCTTCGTGCTGGTGATCGTCGGCGTATATATCCGCCTGAAGGTCAGCGAGACGCCGGCCTTCGTCGAGCTGCGCAAGACGGAAGTTGTGCATGTGAGCAGTCCGCTGCGTGACGCGCTGCGTCTGCACTGGCGGACCGTGCTGCGCTGGATGCTGTTCTTCTGCGGACCGGCCGCGATCTTTTATCTGATCGTCGTGTTCTCGCTCAGCTACATCACGAAGACGCTTGCCATCCCGAAGCAAACCGGCTTTCTGCTGTTGATGGGCGCGAACGTCTGCGCGATTGTCGGAGCGCTCGCGGGCGGCATGCTGAGCGACCGGATCGGCCGCCGCAAGGCGCTCGCCATCGGTTCCACGGCGACCTTGCTGATGCTGTTCGTCTACTTCCAGATTCTCGACACGAAGAGCTTCCTGCCGATGCTTGCGGCCATGGGCTTTTTCCTGGGTTTCACGCAGTTCCAGAGCGGCATTCAACCGGTCGCATTCGCGGAAGCCTTCCCGACTAACGTGCGCTACTCCGGTTCGGCCCTCGCATATACCGGCGCGAACCTCATCGCAGGTGGTCCGATGCCCGTGCTCGCGGTGTGGCTGTTCTCGGTTTGCCACGGTTCGCCGTGGGGCGTGGTGGCCGTATGCGTCGCGTTCAACGTCATTTCGCTGATCGCGATCCTGACGGCGCGCGAAACGCTCGGCATCGACATGAATCGCACCGATTCCACTTCCGCAGTGACGGGCGATTCGGATTATGTGTCGGCCGGCATCGGCAACGGGCGCCACACTTGATGCCCGTCGCGTCTTCGCATCACGCGTCACGCACCACGCAACTTCCGCTTTTATGAAACAGGCAACCGATAATGACTGACCTCGTCTATGTGCTGAATGGCTCGAACCTGAACATGCTCGGCAAGCGCGAGCCGCATCTCTACGGCGCGACTACGCTTGCGCAGATACAGCAGCGGGTCGAGGCGCTCGCTGAGCAACTGGCGCTGACATGTGACTTCCGCCAGACCAATAGCGAAGCGACGCTCGTCGACTGGTTGCAGGAGGCGTTCGAGCGCAACGCCGCAGTGATCATCAATCCGGCGGGCTTTTCGTTTGCGTCGGTGCCTGTCTTCGATGCCGTCAAACTTATCCAGCAACCGTTGATCGAGCTACACATCACCAACATTCACAAACGCGACGAAACCTATCGGCACTCGCTGATTTCGCGCGCAGCCACGGGCGTGATCTGCGGTCTCGGTGCGAATGGTTACCTGGTCGCATTGCAGGCGATGGCAATGGCGCTTGGGAAAGCGCCGGCATTCGATTGACGGACGTTACCGTCCGCGGTCAAGCCTGCGCGCGCGGGCAACTGCCTCGATGTGCTGGTCCCACGGAGCCGGAGATGGAAAGATTTCGGCGAGAAACGCAACGAACGCCTTCACGTTCGGATTGCCGCGCCGGCTCTCCGGCCATAGCGCCGTCAGCGGAAAGCGGGCGTGCGCGAACTCGTACATGACCGGCACCAGTTCTCCGCGCTTCACATACGGCGCCGCGATATACGTCGCTGAAAGGCCGATGCCGCCGCCCGCCACCAGCACCGCAGCAACCGCGTCGCTGACGTCGATGGTAATGGGCGCGTCCGGCGCAATCTCCAGCACGCTCTTGCCCGTCTGGAACGGCCAGCGCGCTTCCTGACCGGTGCTCTGATAACGGAAATTCACGCACTCGTGTGCCTGAAGCTCGTCCGGATGCCGGGGCTCGCCGCGTCGACGCAGATAGTCGGGCGATGCGAACGTGCACAGCCGGTGCGGCGCAAGGTGACGCGAGATCAGCCGCGAATCGCCGGGGTCGCCAGCGCGTATGGCGATATCGACGCCTTCCGCTATGAGGTCCACATACTGATCGCCGAGGCGCATATCGACTTTGACCTTTGGATACCGCGCGCGAAAGGCGGGCAGCGCTGGCGCGAGGATATGAACGCCAACCGGCAGCGGTGCGGTGACCTTGATGGTGCCGGCGGGTTCCGCGCGGGCGGCGACTACCGCCTGCTCGATGTCTTCGGCTTCCCGCAGCAGGCGCTGCGCGCGCTCGAGCAGGTCGCGGCCTTCCGGGGTCAGCGTGAGCGAGCGCGTGGTCCGGCTGAAGAGTCGCAGCCCGAAGTGCTGTTCGAGCCGCTGCACGCTCTTGCTGACCGCCGACGGCGAAACCGACAGCGCCCGCGCCGCCGCTGTGTAGCTGCCGAGCGAAGCAGCTCGCGCGAAGGCAATCAAGCCTGTTAGTCGTTCAAGTCCGATTTGTTCCATGGTGGCATGATTAAAGCGAATCTCAGCCCAATTATCAAGGCGGCAGCTTCAATTTAATCTGCCCTCCATCGACGCCGCGTGGCGTCCACAACGGAGAACAACATGAGCAACGCATCGAGCATCGGCACTTCCAGCAACCTCGAAGGCAAGACCGTGGTCATTGTCGGCGGCACGTCGGGCATCGGTCTCGCGGCCGCGACTCAGGCCAAGGCCGCCGGCGCACATGTGATCGTGGTCGGGCGCAATGCGGCCAACACGGAAGAAGTGGCCGCGAAGCACGGCTTCGACGGCTGGCGCGCGGCTGACGTTACTGACGGCGCTGCGCTCGAAGCTGCGCTCCGCGACATCGCGCGAGTCGATCATCTGGTGCTGCTGGCTGGCACCTTCGTAGCGGGAAAGATTCGCGAGGCCGAAGTCGACTATCTGCGCCGCGCGTTCGACGAGCGGATCTGGTCCGCGGTCCATGCGGTCCGCGCGGTCGGCGACCGCTTGAGCCAGGACGGTTCGATCACGCTGATTTCAGGCGCGCTCGCCGACCGCCCCACCGCATATGGGACGGCAGTGCTCGCCGCTGCTTCCGCCGCGATGGAGGCTTTTGCCCGCGGCCTTGCGCTGGAACTCGCGCCGGTCCGCGTCAACGCGTTGTCGCCCGGGCCGATCGACACACCGATCTTCAGCAAGGCGCTCGGCGCCAATCGCGACGCAGTTGTCGAATCGATGCGCAATTCGCTGCCGCTGAAGCGGTTAGGCACCGCGGACGAAGCGGGCGCGGGCGTCCTCTTCCTCATGACCAACGGCTGGATGAACGGGGCGACGCTCAACCTCGACGGCGGATCGCGGCTTGTGTGAAAGCGTGCGGCCGAGCGCATGCGAACTGGTCGCGTGCGGTTTGCTCGACCCGGCGTTCCCGAATGGCATCGAGCAGATTCGTTCGACGGTAGCCGGTCAGCGAGCCGCGGCCGCCCATGCTTCGGCATCGGCACCAGCCGGAATGTGCATCGGGGCTGACGGATCGGTCGCGGCGCGCCACACCGCTTTGGCGACATCCTCCGCATGCGTGATCTGCGCGGACGTATCCGCGAACTGCGCAAAGACCTTCTTGCCGAGATCCTCGTACGCCTCATGCTCAAACCCGTGCATGTTGGCGCGCGCGTTCTCGCCGAAGCGGGTATCGGGCGCGCGCCCCGGCAACACCAGACGCGCCCGCACGCCGAATTGCTCGAGTTCCAGAGCCATCGACTCGGTAAAGGCATTCACTGCCGCTTTGCTTGCGCGATACGCGGCGAGCAGCGGCAGTGCCCTCAGCGTCACGCTCGATGTCACGTTCACGACCACGCCGGCTCCGCGCTGCCGGAGCTGCGGCAGCACTGCCTGCGTCATTGCGATCGTGCCGAAAGTGTTAGTCTCGAACACCTCGCGCACCGTTGATAGTGGAGTCAACTCAGCCGGAGATGCCGCGCCGACGCCCGCATTGTTGACGAGCACGTCGACCGGTCCCGCCGCCTCTACGGCCTCGCGGATGCTGTTCGGGTTCGTGACGTCCAGCGCCAGTATGCGCAGGCGCTCCGAAGGCGGCAGCACGTCCGCGCGCGGCGTGCGCATGGTCGCGACGACGCTCCAGTCATGAGCGAGAAAATAGCGGGCAATCTCGCGGCCGAAGCCGGAAGAGCAGCCAGTGATAAGCACGGTTTGCATCGAAACTCCTGTGGGAAAGGTTGGCGACTGCTCGTACGATAGATTGCCAGCGCCGTACTCGCTACAATCAAACGTCCGAAAATCATTTGCGAGAGTCCGACCGTGACCGACCCACTAGCCGAAGTGGTGACGCTGCTGCAACCGAGTGCGCGGTTCTCGAAACTGGTTTTCGGTGCGAGCCCCTGGCGCATCAGTCGCTCCGACGCGGGGCAACCGTTCTATTGCGTACTACTGGAGGGCGGATGCCGCATCGCCATCGACGGGCATGACCCGATCGAACTCACGTCAGGCGACTTCGTGCTGATTCCCGCGGCCTATGGCGTCGCGATGTCGAGCCTCGAGCCTCCACCGCCGGGCATCGAAACGCCCGCGCCCGTCGCGCTCGGAAATGGCGAATTCAGAATCGGCGCACCTGGCAACAGCATCGACGCACGAATGATGGCGGGGCATTGCACCTTCGGTTCACCGGATGCGTCGCTGCTGGTTTCGCTGCTGCCGCAGCTCGTGCATGTGCGTGGCGAACAGCGACTCGCGACGCTCGTTGACCTGGTGCGGGAAGAATCGCGCGAGCAGCGGCCCGCGCGTGAAGTCGTGCTCTCGCGACTGCTGGAGGTGTTGCTGATCGAGGCGCTGCGCTCGTCCGCAAAAACGAACGCATCGCCTGGTCTGGTTTGCGGGCTTTCGGACTGCCGACTCGCTGCCGCGATTCGCGGCATGCACCAGCGCCCTACGCACTCGTGGACGGTCGCCGAGCTTGCGAAAGAGGCCGCCCTCTCGCGCTCGACGTTCTTCGAGCGCTTCAGTCGCGAGGTCGGCGTAGCGCCGATGCAATATCTGCTCACCTGGCGCATGGCGCTCGCGAAGGACATGCTGCGACGAAACGCGGGGCGTATCGCGGAGATTGCGGAGCGCGTCGGCTACAGTTCCGCGAGCACGTTTAGCGTCGCCTTCACGCGGCACGTCGGCCGGCCGCCAACTCAATATGCGCGCGACGAGCAGGCCGCCGCGGACAAGGATGCCTAGAGGGTTGTGCCTGCAGGCCTCGCGCCGCATCGGTCAATGCTCTTGACAAGCCAAATCGCGACGTCTAGTTTACCGGACAACAATCTCCATTAAACTGGAACATGGACGTTCACCAGATCATCGCGCGACGCATTCGCGAACTGCGCGACGCAAAAGCGTGGTCGCTGGAGGCGCTTGCCGAGCGAAGTTCGGTGAGTCGCTCCAACATCTCGCTTATCGAGCGCGGGGAAAGTAGTCCAACCGCAGTCGTGCTCGACAAACTCGCCACCGCACTCGGCGTGCCGCTGGCATCGCTCTTCGAGCATCCAGATAATGCTTCAGCAACCGAGCTTTCGCCGCATTCGTCGCTGCGCGATCAGCCGGTATGGAGAGACCCCGTATCAGGATACATACGGCGTAACGTGTCGCCGCCCGCCTGGTCGCCTATCCAGTTGGTCGAAGTAGATTTCCCGCGTGGCAAGGAAGTGAGTTACGACACAAGCGCGCGCGACGCCGATATCCATCAACAGATATGGCTCATAGATGGCTCGATGGAAATCACCGTGGGAGATCGGCAATGGCAGCTCGAAACCGGCGACTGTCTCACCATGAAACTGGACAGCCCGATTCGTTTTCGTAACACGTCGCGCCGACGCGCTCGCTATCTCGTAGCGCTGTGCACTTTGCCCCTCGACTCGCGGAGCGCAAGATGACTGAAACAATGGCCGTTCGGCGCATTGGCGCTGACGAAGCAATGAACTACGCCGATCGACTCGCCGATCTATTGATCGACTGCGTTGAGGGCGGCGCGTCAGTCAGCTTCATGTTGCCCATTTCGAAAGAGACTGCGTTGCAATTCTGGAAGCAGGTGGCCAATGGCGTGGCGCGCAACGAACGAATCCTTCTTGTCGCTGAATCTCCGGACGGCAAGCTCGTCGGCACTGTGCAACTGGTCACTGCGCTACCTGAAAATCAGCCGCATCGCGCGGACGTCGCGAAGATGCTCGTATGCCGTGCAGCGAGGCGCCAGGGCATTGCCGCGCGGCTCATGACCGCCGTCGACGAAGAAGCGCGGCGTGCCGGCAAGTCCGTGCTCGTGCTCGACACCGTCACGGGCGGAGACGCCGAGAGACTTTACGAACGTGCGGGCTGGCACCGCGTGGGAGAAGTGCCCAACTATGCGTTGATGCCCGACGGGGAATTTTGCGGTACGACGTTCTTCCATAAGCAACTGCCGTAGGCATTCAGCGCTGAATCCGATACCGCGTTACTCTGTACACCGGAACAGGGCAATTCGCGGAGAGAACATGATTCAAGCAATCGACATTGGCGCGCTTGCCGCCCGCACGCTTCGCGGGTACTCGAATCAGATACTGACGAGCGCCAACGATCACGATGTGCATCTGAGCGTCATGGATGCGCCGTTTGTCTGGCACTTCCATCCGGATTCGGACGAAACGTTTCTCGTGATCGAAGGCACGCTTATCATTGACTTCGAAGACGGCCCGGTGGAATTGCGAGCCGGTCAGTTGCTGACAGTGCCCGCGGGCACGCGACATAGAACGCGGCCGTTAGGGGCGCGTTCCGTCAATCTCACGTTTGAAAGGGCCGATGCGGCCACTGTTGAATGCGATGCGCCCTTTGAGCATCGAATAACGGATCAATGATCGGCGAGACCTGATACTCGTTGCACGCGCCGGCTAATAGCGTTGCATCCTTGCGGCTATCTAGCCGACGCGTCGACAACAGACCCTTACGCTTCGCCAGGCTTCTGCGATCCGTCTTATGGAAGCTTGCCGAGACATGCGCTGAATTCATCCTTGGAGAAAGCACGAAGCGTTTGGGTTTTCACATTTCCCGCTGAACCTAGCGCAAGGCCGAACGACAAAAAGCTCTGCTCGTCCGGTGCTTCAACGATGGTGACAATGTCGAATTGCCCCATCGTCCAATAGATCTCCTTCATTTCACAGCCGAAGCTCCTGGCCATTTCCGCTGCCTGACCAGCGCGTTGCGCGCTGTTCTTTACGTTGCGTATGCCTTGGTCAGTAAATTGTGCAAGAACAACATATGTCGCCATGACGTTTCCCCTTACTTCCAGCCGGGACCCAGACGCGCAAGACGAACGCGAACGGCTCCGCGCTCACGCTCCTTTGCCAAGCATCCCGCGCGTAAGCCAAGTATATGCAACCGATCTAGTGAAAAATCGTCGATTGCTAGTCATCAGTTACGCTAAGTAATTGTCTTCCGATTAAAAATGTGCTGCGCAGAATCGCTTGCGCTTTAAGTACCGATCGAAACGTAGAGAAGCACCATCGGCGCTTTCGAGCCGCCCGGCGTTGGCGCACGTAGCGGCACGCCGTAAGTGCAGCGAAAATCGACGAAACGCGACCATTGGAAACGCACCCCCGCGCCGACGCTGACCAGCGACCCGTTACTCATCTCAGCAGGTTGATCGATTCGATTCCACACATGGCCGGCGTCGATAAACACAAAGGGCTGCGCCGCCGCGTTGCTCGTGCCGAACGGCAGCGCGGGCGCGCGCAATTCGGTCTGTACGTTCCAGCCACGATCGCCTAGCACGACATACGGCTCGTAACCTCGCACACTGGACTCTCCGCCCAGGCCCATTTCCTCGCTCGGCAGTAGCGTATTCGGCGTCCACTGGAACGCGCCTCGCCCGGTCAACGTGAATCCCCCGCCGAGCGCGAACGCGCGCTGCGCAGCGAGTTGCAGATACGCGTAGCGCACTGTCGCGCCGTGCCGCGCCGTGGCGAACGCCGCGTCGTTGTTGGAGCCGTCCAATCTGCCGGGACTTGCCACAAGCGTTGCGGAGGCATGCCCTGCTCCTGCATCGCCCG
This sequence comes from Paraburkholderia kirstenboschensis, assembly GCF_904848585.1. Classification (GTDB taxonomy): domain Bacteria; phylum Pseudomonadota; class Gammaproteobacteria; order Burkholderiales; family Burkholderiaceae; genus Paraburkholderia; species Paraburkholderia kirstenboschensis. The sequence goes on along the minus strand of NZ_CAJHCR010000013.1, from coordinate 44,134 downwards.
GCTTGCTGAAGTCGTACGTCAGCAGAAACTGGTGTATGTGCGTGTTCGAGTTGAACACCTGAAAGCCGCCGAATTCCAGATCGTTATTACTGCGCTTGAAGTCGTACCCGAACTGGACGAGTTGCGCCGCATCCGCTGTCGTCGGCAAACGCCAGTCGTAGCGGAAACTCATCTGCGCCGAAATGCCGGTTTGCCCATAACTGTCCGGCAGACGCGGCGTGCTTTGCGCATAGACGCCGAATAGCTCGATGCTGTCGTGCCACGGCAGCGGCGCGATATAGCTCAGCGCGTGTGCGGTGAAACGCGCGCGGTTGGCGCGCCCTTCAATGTCCGGGTTGCCGCTGAAAAAATCGTTGCTGGCCGTGAATTGATACGCGATGTGCTGGTCGAGCCCGAACAGATTGCCGTAGTCGACGCCTGCGAAAAAGCGGTCGCGACCGAGGTCGCGCACGCCCGCGTTGTCGTAGCCGGCGTTCACCCGCAGCGGCAGACGGTCGTCGGTCTGCAGGATGACGTCGGTCGAATTCGCCGCTTCTCCGGGCGCGAAGACGGCATCCACGCGTCGATAGGGATTCGCGTTGAGTACGGCCAGACCCAGCGACACGTCCGATTGCAGGATCGGCCCGCCCGCTTCGAGCGGCATTTCGCGCTTCAGCAGATCGTCGGAGAAGTAGCGGTTGCCGCTCGTGCGCAGTTGCCCCAGGCGAAATTCCGCGACCGCGATATGCACGACGCCCGAGCTTACGTCCTGCTCCGGCACATAGACATCCACGAGCGGCTTGCCGGCCGCGCGATAACGCTCGACCACGGCGCGGCGGATCTCGGCAAGCCGTCCGAAGGTGAGGGGCTTGCCGAGATCGGTCGCGAACGTGCGGAGAAAAGCCGGGTCAAGTACGGGCAAAGATTCAGCGGCAATGCCTGGCTGTGCGGCTGCCGCTGGCGCGTTCGCGCCCGCGGGTTCGAACACCAGACCTTCGAGCTTCGTCACCGCGATCTGCGCGGAATCCGCTTCGGACTGCGCGGGAGGTTGCGATGGCGCACTGCGCGGAGTCGGCGGCGCCGGCCGCGGAGCAACGTCGCGCCAGGCCTGCGCGAACACGGGCGAAGACTGAAGAGCCGCGACGACGCATGACGTCAGCAGCGCCCAACACGCGGGCGACACGCGCGACGGTTCATCCGCGAATGAAGCGCGCCGCCTAATGGGCAAGCTGCCAGCGCAACACGGGTTGCGTCGCGCCAGACGGCATCGCCCACACGCCGTTCGCTCCGAAGTCATAGCCCGCGAAATTCGCCGGGTCGCTCATCTGCGCGGTGGTAAGCCCGTTCGACGGCGGCAAGCTCCCGCCACTCGCGGGCTGCCCTGTCGTCTCCTTGTTCCAATAGACGTCCTGCGCGAGCGTGCCCGAGCCGAACGCACTCACGCCATGCGTCGGCATGTATCGCGTTTGAACCGCGCCTGTCGCGAACGACTGCGTGACGGTTCCGTCGTTGATACCGACAAGTGCGCCGCCGTACCCCGTCGAGAAAACCGGACTCACGCTGCCCGTTGCATACGACTGCGCGATGGAACCGAGGTTGTAGCCGACGAGTCCGCCGTTCGCGTCCGAGCCAGAGATCGCGGCACTGCTCCACGAGCGCTCGATGCGGCCTTCGTTGCGGCCTACCAGGCCGCCGAACGTAGTGCCGTTTTGAAAGAGTTCCGAGGCCGTGCCGGTCGAATGCGCGTTCGCGATGACGCCCTGGTTCACGCCGGCGAGCAGCCCGCTGCCCGAGTGGCTCGTGTTCACCGAACTGTCTTCCACGCCGACATCGCGCAACACGCCGGCCTGGCCGACAAGACCAAAGAGGCCCGACGAATAATCCTTGCTGAAGTCGGCAATCTCGATCTTTGCGTTGCGCACGTTGTGCCACATGCCGTCGAACTGGCCGGTGAAGGGCGTCGTATGGTTGCCGATCGGCGCCAATGTATAGCCGGTCGCGTCGATGTCCGTGCCGAGCGCGTAATTACCCGCCAGGTCCTGCGAAATGTTCTGGAGGTCCGTTACGTTATTGACCAGCTTGTAGGCCGTGATCTGCGTGACCTGGCCGCTGCCGGCCGGGGCGGTCCATGCCGGATTGCCCAGCAACGTGCCGGCGCTGTACGACCCGTTCATGTCGTAGAGCGCATTGACGATACCCGTGCTGCGCGACCAGTCGATCACACCGCGATTCGCCACGCTGCCGCCGTTGTCGACACTCGCGGAGTCCGCGCGCAACGTTAGGCTTCCGCCGCCCTGATTGCCGATGGTTGCACCTTGCGCAACCGTCAGGTTCCGATACGCCGCAAGCGTCAACGAGGCGTTGCCCTGCCAGCCGATTCCCGAGTTCACGTCGATGTCGCCGGTGCTGCCGTTCGCGCCGGTCGTCTGCAGGTTGACCGATGTGCCGGTGCCGAGGCTCGCGGAGAGCGCTTGCGCCGCATTGCCGTCTACGGTGAATGCAGGCGTCGCAATGTTCCACTGGTTTGCCCGCACCGTCGCGCCGCCGGTGGGAAACGCCAGCGTGTCCGCGCTCATGTCGACGGTGCCGCCGGTTGCCTCGATCGAGCCGCCCGGTTGCAGCGTGCCATGCCCCGCGACCAGCCAGACATGTCCGTCGCGTGTGGTCGTGCCTGTCGCACGGATCGCTTCGTGATTGCCGGCGAGCGCGTAGATGTTGCCGTCCACGGCCTGCAGGCTGACCTGCGCCGCCTCGATCAAGCCGCGATTCGTGATAGTTCCGCCCGCGCCCTCCTGGCCAGGTTGCACGAAGACCTGTCTGCCCGAAGACGAGTCCTGCAGCAACACCTGCTGCGCGACTGCCAGTTCCACCGTGCCGTTCGGCGCGCTGATAGTGCCGGAGTTGGTGACCTGTTGTCGCGCGATGAGAAACACGTCGCCGGTGCCGGATGCGATGGTGCCCATGTTGACGATGCTCGCGCCGGAGTTGCCCGCGAGTGTCAACGACTGGCCGTTCATGAAAGCGTCGGGGTCGACGACGTCGAGCGTCGACGCGACGAAACGACCGTTCGTCGAAATGACGCCCCTCGATCCGACAACGATGCCTTGCGGATTGATCAGGTAGACGCTGCCGCTGGCCGTCAGCGTACCCATGATGACGGACGGAGAGCCGCCAGTGACCCGATTGAGCGTCGCGCCGTTACCGTTGGCGAACACGACGCGGTTGCCGGCGCCTATCGAAAAGCTATTCCAGTCGACCACGCCCCGGCCCGGACCCTGATTGATGGTCAACGTCGTGCCGTCGCCGCTGATGGAGCCGTTTCCGCGGACGAAGCTTCCGCCCGCGGGCAGCGCACCCGCGGCGCGCGCTTCGATTGAAGCGACGCAGCACAGCAGCGCCGCAGCAAGCGGCAGAAGCGCAATGCGCGCGCCCCGCCGACGTGAGTTTCCGAGGTCATACCCTGCCGGCGAAGTCTTGATCATCACGTCTCCTGTCCCACTCGATGGGCGCCGCATTGTCTGATGTCTTGCGGTTATGGCGCGGCGGTACCGCTGCACGCACGACGTATTATTACAGTCGGTTTCAGGAGCACAATGAGCAGAGGTGAGCGGGATATCCACGGATCGTGCCTAAACGTCTGCAGAATTGGCCACCGCATGAGCAGCGAGTGCGGCACTGCAACGCGCAATCCCATGGTTTCCCCTATAGCAACCAGGCACCGTGCAAACGACGATTAACTTCGCGTAGCCCGTGCAGGGCGGCGCTTCAATCTCACTTGGATCCGAGCAGACGTCCTCCTGGAAGCAGTACGAACAGTGCGATTGATAACGCAATGAGCAACAACGATATTGCCGATCAGGTTCCGGCTCTGGTGTGGACCGCGGAAGCGCGCGGAATCGTCACCTACGCCAACCTTGCCTGCCGCACATATCTCGGCAATCCGTTCGCACCCAATACAACGTTGCACTGGGACCAGTTCGTTCTCGAATGCGACGTCAAGAAAGTGCACGACGCATGGCGCACCGCGCTTACCGATGGCGAGAGCGTGAAGGTGAATGCGCGCCTGCAGCGTTTCGACGGCAAATACCGCTGGCACAAACTGCGCATACGGCCGATCTTCGACGACGCGCGCGTCGTGTCCGGCGCATGCGGCATCGCGATGGACATCGACGACTTCGTGAAGGCCGGCGAAGCCTACGAGGTCGGCGAACGGCGTCTGCGCTTCGCGCTCGACGCGGCGCGTGTCGGCGCGTGGGAATGGGACATGGGCAGCCGCACGGCGCGAATCAGCGCTCAATTGGCGCAGATCTACGGTCTCGATCCCCAGCAGGCGGAAGTGCCGCTGCAATGGTTGTTCGACAGAATCCCCGAGAGTCATCGCGCCTGGTTCGCGCGCGAGCTGACCGGCCGCTTGCATCAGTGCGTGCCTTTCGAATTGGACTTTCCAGTCCAGCTCGAGAATGGGCAGCGCTTGTGGCTTAGAACGCGCGGCGAAACCGACTGCGGAACCGGCTCGGAAATCGAACGCGTATTCGGCGTGACATACGACATTACGGAACAGCACGACGCGCAGACAGAACGCGAACGCAGCGAACAGCGCTATCGCGCGCTCGTCGAAGCGAGTTCCGAACTGACCTGGATAGCGGACGCACAGGGGAATACGCATCAGCTTGGCAACTGGCAGTCATTCGCGGCGCAGGACGGCCTGAGCGCGGGCTGCGAATGGCTCGACCTCGTTCATCCCGACGACCAGGAAAGCGCTCGCGAGAAGTGGTCGCGGATCGTGAAGGCCGAGATGCCCGCCTCGATGACGTTCCGGCTGCGCCGGCGCGATTCCAGCTGGCGGACCCTGGTCGCGCGGGCCGCGCCTTTACGCGACGACGACGGCACGTTGCGCGAATGGTTTTGCATGGCGACGGACGTCACCGACGAGCGTGCCGCAGCCGCCGCGCTCGAAGAGCGCAATCTGCGTCTACAGGTGGCCATGCGTGCCGCCAGAATGACGATTGGTTATCTGTCGCTCGATTCATGGACGGTCTGCTGGGACAGCGTAGACGCAGTGCCCAGCATGCCAGCCGCGCCGAGCGCGCTCACCTACGACGCCGCGCTTCATCGCGTGCACGCTGAAGACCGCGCGTCGGTGGACGCAGCGATGCGCCGCGTCGCGCTCACTGGCGAATTCGACAAGCCGCTGGAATTCCGCATCTCGTTGGGTAACAGGGAAAGCTGGCTGCAAAGCCAGGCCGTGTTGCAGCGCGACGCCGACGGCCGCCCGTGGCGCGTAATTGCAAGCGCGGTGGATATCACGCAGCGCAAGACGCTGGAACTCGCATTGCGCGAAACGGACCGCCGCAAGGACGAATTTCTCGCGATGCTCGCGCACGAACTGCGCAACCCGCTCGCGCCGATGCGCAATGCCATTGCACTACTGCGTCGAGAAAAAGAAGCCGGCATGAAGGCCGGCGAACTGGTCGGCATGCTGAGCCGGCAGGTCGATCACATGGCACGACTCGTCGACGATCTGCTGGAAGTCTCGCGCATCACGCACGGCCGCATCGTGCTTCGACGCGAGCCGCTACTGGTCGGCACCGCGGTTTATGGCGCGCTCGAAACGGTGTCGTCAATGGCGAGCTCGCGCGGCCAGCACCTCACCGTGCGGCTGCCGCCCACGCCGGTCTGGCTGCACGCGGACCCGCTGCGCCTGTCGCAGATTCTCGTCAACGTGTTGAACAACGCGTGCAAGTACACGGACCCCGGCGGCAACGTGTGCGTGACCGCGCTCGCCGACGAACGCTTCGCGACCGTCACCATTGAAGACAACGGCAGCGGCATCTCGCCCGATCTTCTGCCGCATATTTTCGATCTGTTCGCACAGGGTGAGCGAACGCTGGACCGGGCGCATGGTGGCCTCGGCATCGGCTTGTCGCTCGTGAAGAAGCTTGTCGAATTGCACGGCGGCTCGATCGACATTACGAGTCCCGGGCCCGGCCGCGGCGCCACGGTTTCGATCAGGCTGCCGCTCTGTCACGCGCCCGAAGTGTCTGCGCCGTTGCACGACGAACCGTCGGTTGCGGGCCTGTCGCATGCGGAGCGCGCTTCGCTGCATGTGCTGATCGTCGACGACAACAAGGACGCCGCCGACTCACTCGCGCTGCTTTGCGAGAGCGAGGGCTATCGCGTCAACGTTGCATACTGCGCCAACGACGCCCTCGCGATAGCCGAGGCCGAGCCCGTCGATGCAGCGTTGCTCGACATTGGGCTGCCCGATACGGACGGCTATGAACTCGCCCGGCTGATCCGCCTGAAGGGCGAGGTCCGGCCGGTGCTGATCGCGGTGACGGGGTACGGCCAGGCGGACGATCATCTGCGCGTGCAGGCCGCTGGATTCGACCATCATCTCGTCAAGCCGGTGGACATTGAATATCTGATGTCGCTGCTCGCGGAAATGTCGCCGGCTGCCGCGTCGCCCCATGTGGAGTGACGTGCTCACTTTTGCGCAACACGGGCTCCCGCCTTCGCGACCTGGTCGGCGCTGACGGCGGGCGCCCGAATACCCCAACTCGAACGCACGGACGCGGCTTTGCGACTCGCTGTATGAAACGCCGGCGGCGCGTGGCGGTCCAATTGACGTTCAAATGGGAGCACTGCGCCAAGGGAGTTTATGACTCACACGAGGGTACGCTCGCGCAACACCTGGCGCTTGCTGGCCGCGCTCGTGCTCAGCGGATCGGCCATGTGGATTGCGAATCCTGCGTGCGCCTTCTACGCCATCGCGCAATATGGCGAGCCCAGGTACCCGGCGGACTTCAAGCACTTCGAGTACGTGAACCCCGACGCACCGCGCGACGGCACGCTTGTCCTCGCGAACCCGAATCGTCTGACGAGCTTCGATAAATTCAACCCGTTCACGCTGCGCGGCAATCCCGCGCCCGGACTCGGACTGATGTTCGAGAGCCTGACGACCGGCAGTTCCGACGAAGTCGCGAGCGCGTACTGCCTGCTCGCCGACGACATCGACGTAGCGCCGGATGGCTTTTCGACAACCTTCCACATCAATCCGGAAGCGCGCTTTTCGAATGGCGACGCAGTCACGGCCGAGGACGTCAAGTTCTCGTTCGACACGCTGAAGAGTCCGCAGGCTCTGCCGCAGTTCTCGGTGTACTTCGGGCAGATCGCGCGGGCCGTGGTCGTCGACCGGCTCACGATCCGTTTCGAGTACAAGGTCGCGACGCGCGAAATGCCGCTGCTCGCGGGCGGAATCCCGGTGTTTTCGCGCAAGTGGGGCATGAGGCCGGATGGCACGCGCATTCCTTTCGACCAGCTCGCGTTCGAGAAGCCGATTGCGAGCGGAGATTACCTGATCGACAAATACGACAACGGTCGCACTATCAGCTATAAGCGCAACCCCAACTACTGGGGCGCGTCGCTGCCGGTGCGCGTGGGCACGCACAACTTTGCACGCATCGAATACAAACTGTATTCCGACGCGGTCGCGAAGCTGGAAGCATTCAGGGCGGGCGAGTACGACGTGCTCGTCGAGAACGTCGCGCAGAGCTGGGTGCGGCGCGATGTCGGCAAGCGCTTCGACAGCGGCGAGCTGATCAAGCGCGAGTTTCCTCACCACAACGGCGCGGGCATGCAAGGCTTCTTCATCAACTTGCGACGGCCCATTTTCCGCGACGTGCGGGTACGTCAGGCACTCGATCTCGCGCTCGACTTCCAGTGGCTCAACCGTCAGCTTTTTTTCGATCAGTACAAGCGTACCGGCAGCTTCTTTGCCAACACAGAGTTGCAGGCGAGCGGAAAGCCAGGCGAAGGCGAGCTAGCGATTCTGGAGCCCCTGCGCGGACAGCTGGACCCGGCCGTGTTCGGCGACATGCCGCAACAGCCCGACACCGACCCGCCAGGTTCACTGCGCGCCAATCTCGTCAAGGCGCGCCAACTGCTGGCGCAGGCGGGCTGGTCTTATCGCGACGGTGCGCTGCGCGACGTGAACGGGCAGCCGTTCGTGTTCGAACTTCTCGACGACAGTGGCGGCGGCACGTCAATGGAGCCGGTCGCCGCCGCGTTTGGCCGCAATCTGCAGAAGCTGGGGATTACGATGAATTTCCGCACCGCCGATTTCGCGCTCGTTCAAAAGCGTCTCGACGCGTTCGACTTCGACATGACAACCGTGCGTTTGCCCGATGTCCAGTTGCCGGGTACCGAACAGCTTTCGCGTTTCGGCAGCAAGTATGCCGATCGGCAGGGCTCCGATAACCTGGTCGGCGTAAAGTCCCCGGCTATCGATGCCATCCTGCAACAGGTCGTATCGGCGCAAACGCATGAGCAGCTTGTTGACGCGACACACGCGCTGGACCGGGTATTGATGAACGGCTATTACGTGGTCCCGCACTGGTATTCCGCAAGCCACCGCATTGCATACCGTAACGACCTTGGATATCCCGCGAAGCTCCCGCTTTATTTCGCCGCCGACGAATGGGTGCTGTCGACATGGTGGAAGAAGCGTTCGGCTAATGTGAAATAGAGCACGATACTCCGCGGCCGTTGCGTCGGTTTCTCATGGTTAGACGGGGCATCCACTGATGGATTCCCCCGTCCTTCCCTTACCGGTCGAGCTGCTGAATGCCCGCGAGCCGCCACGCCTGGTCGCCTTGTGCGCCGCGGACAATGTTCCACACCTCCTGGAACGGCTGGGCAGCCGCTGCGCCGTCTTCGCGCATCTGACCATAAAAGCGCACGCTGACGAGTGTCTCGTTCGCGCTGCTTTCCACACCCAGCACTTCGGCATCCAGTTGCGGTACTTCCGTACGATTCGGCTCACTACCGCGGCTTTCCAGATCACGCTTGATCTGCGCGAACATCTCCGGCGTGGTCAATTCGAACAGGTCACCTTGCTCGTTGCGGTCCCATGCGCCTTGCAAACGCATGAACATGCTTTTCGCCGAAGCCACCAACTCGGCCTGATCGAGCCCGAGCGGTTGCACGGGCGCCTTCACCGTGCCCGCTGCTCCAGCCAGATTCGTCGCGGCGCGTTGCATGCCGAAAAAGTTCGTGTCCGGCCGCGCGTTACCGGCCTGGTTGTGGAGCGGCGAGCCGTTGGTCTGCGACCGGTTCGCCGCGCCGTGTCCATAAGCCAGATCCGGGCGGCGCCGATTAGCGATGAACCTGAACAGCATCACGCCGGCAACGACTACGAGGCCGATCAACAGCACGTTCGACAGCATTTGCGCGAGCCCCGCGCCGAGGCCAAGTGACGACAGCAGCGCGGCAATACCAAAGCCGGCGGCAAGGCCTGCCAGCGGACCGAGCCAGCGGTTGCGCGCCGGAGTGGCGGCCGGAGCCTGTGCGGACTGTTGCGTCGGCTGAGCTTGCTGGCTTCGTTGCGCCGGAGCGGACGGCGACGCCATCTGCGACTGGCGCCCAATGCTTTGACTGCCGCCGACGCGCTTCGCTTGCGCGTCGTTGGCCGCGAGCGCGCCGAGCGCGAGCACGCCCGCGAGACCGAGTGCTACGGTGCCGCGTGTCACCTTGCTGGCAACGCGCCGCAAGTGATCGACAGTTTGCTTGTACATATAAACCTCTCTTGATGTGTCAGGGGCCGCCCGCGCCGCGCGTCATCTTCTCGCGGCTACCTTACGGACAGTAAAATTTTTCGGCTCTAAACTTGCCACCGGCCAGCCTGCAATCCGCCATGCGCGGCCTGCAAACTGTTGCCGTGGATGTAGTGCTCCAGTTGCCGGATCGTGTGTTCCTGCTCCGACATCTGGTTCTTGATCAGGTCGCCGATCGACACCATTCCGATCACCTGCCCTGCGGCGATCACGGGCAGATAACGTATGCGGTGTCCGGTCATGAGTGCCATGCACTCCTCAGTCGTCTGCTCCGGGCCGACATAGCGCACCGCCGTCGACATGATGTCGCGCACCGGCGTATTGCGCGACGAACGGTCCATTAGAACGATCTTGCGTGCGTAATCACGCTCCGTGACGATGCCGGCAATGCGCCTTTCGTGCGCCACGATGAGCGCGCCGACCTGCCGGTGAGCCATGACCGCAATCGCGTCGTACACCGACGCCGACGCCTCGATCGACCAGACTGTCTGGGACGCTTTCGAACGCAGAAACTGTGCAACGGATGCCATAGGTCACCTCTGTCAGCTCCAATTAGCCGCCCGCTGACGCCTCGGGACGAGCCTTGAATCTAACCGAACTGGAGACAACGGAAAATTCGTATTTTTGTTGCTGATCGTTCGCAAAAACCGTAACGTCGTGTAATCGACGGAGGGCGCGTGAATTTCAAGCATCTGTATTACTTCTGGGTCGCGGCACACGCGGGCGGCATCGTCCGTGCGGGTGAGCAACTGCACATCACGCCGCAAACGCTGAGCGGGCAGATCAAATTGCTCGAGGAAGCGCTGGATAAAAAGCTCTTTAAGAAGAGCGGGCGCACGCTCGAATTAACCGACGCCGGCCGGCTGGCGCTCGATTACGCCGACGAAATATTCTCGCTAGGCTCGGAACTGGAAAGCGCGGTGCGCCGCGAGCAGGAGGTCGGCACGCAATCCCGGTTTCGCGTCGGCATTGCGGACTCGGTGCCCAAGGCGATCGCGTACCGGCTGCTGGAACCGGCGCTGAGCGCACCGGCTTCGCTGCGCGTGATCTGTCACGAAGGCAAGCTGCACGCGCTGCTCGCTCAACTGGCCGTGCACCGCCTCGACCTGATCATCGCGGACGCGCCCATTCCCGCCGATGTCAATATCAAGGCGTTCAATCACCGGCTCGGCCGTTCGACCCTAAGCTGCTTTGGCGCTGAAGCGCTACTGCAGGGCGTGCGGAAACGCTTTCCCATGTCGCTCGGACAGTTGCCGCTGCTGCTGCCCGGCACCGAATCGGCGGTGCGCCGCAAGCTGGATCACTGGCTCGCATCGCGCGCAATTTCACCGCGCATCGTCGGCGAGTTCGACGACAGTGCGATGGCACTGGCGTTCGGCCGTGAAGGCCGCGGCCTTCTATTCGCGCCGACGGTCCTGGAGAACCAGTTGCAGGCCGAACATAAACTCACGACCGTCGGGCAAATCAACACCATCGTCGAGGAATTCTTTGCGATCTCGATCGAACGCCGCATCAGCCATCCGGCTGTCGCGACGATCATCGACGCGGCGCGGAGCGAACTATTCAATGCGTAGGGTCGCGCGCTCTTCGACGCAAACCATGTGACCACCGCGCAACTATTTGATTTATTTGGCGTGCGGTGCGGACTCGACCGTCGGGCAAGGGATAAAGAATTTGCTTCGACAGCCGTTATGCGAACTATGGCGCTGCCTGGCAAGCGCCCCTATCTCGCGCTCAACGAACCGTCGAATCCAATAATGAACCGTCTGACCTTGAAACAGAAGTTATGGGTGCCCCTGCTGCTTTGCTGGGCGGCACTGCTGATCGTCACCGTAGTGAACGCGTTCGAAGCGCGTAGCGCACAGATGGACGCACGGCGCTCCGCGCTGGCCGATGTGACCGACATGGCGGCGTCGATTGTCGCCGACTACGCGAAGCAGGCGGACGCCGGCAAGCTTTCCATCGACGAAGCGAAGCAGCAAGCCATCGCCCGCGTCAATGCGCAGCGTTACGGCACCTCGGGCTACGTGACGATTGTGCGCAGCGACTCGGTGATGGTCGCGCACCCGATGAGCCCGCAACTCAACGGCAAGGACATGAGCGGCTTTCGCGACGCCAAGGGCAATGCGCTGTACCACGACATCGCCGCGGCGGGCGCCTCGGCGGGCGGCGCAGGCTATTTGCGTTACTGGTGGCCGAAGCCCGGCGACACGAAGCCGAGCGAGAAAATCGGCTACGTGAAGCGCTTTGCGCCGTGGAACTGGGACTTCATCGCCGGCGCCTACATGGACGACATCCAGGCTCAGTTCTACGCGACTCTGCTGCGCTCCGGCGGCATGCTGCTGGTACTGGGCGTGCTCGTGTCGTTCGTCGCGTCGCGCGTCGTGCGCAACGTGTCGCGCTCGATCGGCGGCGAGCCGTCCGCCGCGGCCGAAATCGCCATGCGCATTGCCCGCGGCGATCTGGCCACACCTATCGACCTGCGCCGCGACGACGCATCCAGCCTGCTTTTCTCGCTGCGCGAAATGCGCGATCAGCTTGCGGCCACCGTCGCGCGTATCAAGAATTCGGCTGAAACGATCACGGTCGCCTCGAAGGAAATCGCCGCAGGCAATCTCGACCTGTCGAGCCGTACCGAAGAACAGGCCGCGTCGTTGCAGCAAACCGCCGCTAGCATGGACGAACTCACCAAGACCGTCACGCAGAACGCCGGCAACGCGGCCACCGCGTCCGAACTTGCGAAGGACGCATCGAGCATCGCCGCGCGCGGCGGTGAAGTCGTCAACGACGTCGTTCAGAAAATGGCCGGTATCACCGACAGCTCACGCAAGATCGGCGAGATCATCAGCGTGATCGAAGGCATTGCGTTCCAGACGAATATTCTCGCGCTCAACGCAGCCGTGGAAGCTGCACGCGCCGGCGAGGAAGGTCGCGGCTTTGCGGTCGTCGCGGGCGAAGTCCGCAATCTCGCGCAGCGCAGCGCGACAGCCGCGAAAGAAATCAAGGTGTTGATCGACCAGTCGGTCGAGCAGGTCGGCGAAGGTTCGACGTTGGCCGGGAAAGCAGGCAGTACGATTGGCGAAGTGGTCGAGGCGGTGCGCCGCGTCACGGCGATCATGAACGAGATCTCGGCGGCGTCGAAGGAACAGAGTTCCGGCATCGGCGAAGTCAACTTGGCGATTCGACAGATGGACGACGTCACGCAGCGCAACGCCGCGCTCGTCGAACAGGCCGCGGCCGCAGCAGGTTCGCTCGATGAGCAGACCGAGCACTTGCGCGAGGCTGTCGCGGTGTTCAAAGTCGGCCAGCCTGCCTGATCTGGCTGTCGCGTTCAAACGGAACGCGCATAAAAAAAGGTGCCGCGAACGGCACCTTTTTGTACAACAAGCAGCTTCTGCTGAAGCTTAGAAGCGGTGACGCAGACCGACCGTAGCAGCCGTCTGGTTCTTCGACGACGACGGAGCTTGCGTGATGTCGCCGCTGTAGATCGAAGCAACACCGCCGTCGCCCATTGCGTGCTGGTACACGGCTTGAGCGTAGACGTCCGTACGACGCGACAGCGAGTAGTCAGCCTGCAGGCCGATCTGGTGGTAGCGAACCGACGTCGAGCCACCGTTTGCGGCAGTGCCATAGCCCTTGCCGTCGGTGAACGTGTACGCCACGCCCAGGCCGAGAGCCGGGGTCAGGTTGTACTTGCCGTTGACTTCGTAGTTGTTAGCGCGCAGCGATTGCTGAACGCCTGCAACGTTGTCGATACGCGATTGCGTCCATGCCAGACCGACAGTTGCCGGGCCGAAAGCGTACGAACCTGCTGCGCCGAATTCACGTTGACGGAAGTTGCCCGTTGCGCCCAGGAAGCCGCCGTCGGTCGCGCCGCCGTTGCTAGCCGTGCCAGCAGCGTTCGTTGCGCCCGGGTTGTTCTGCTGTGCGTAAGCAGCGCCCAAACGCAGACCTTGCCACTGGTAAGCAGCACCGAGGCTGTATTCGCGGTTGTTTGCGAATGCGCCAGCCTGGTTCGAGAAGCCGTACGTGCCGCCGAACGTGAAGCCAGCGTAGTTAGCGCTCGAGTACTTGACCGAGTTGTTAACTGCGAAGCCGCCGTTCGTGTTCAGGTTGTCGTTGTTGAACGGGTGCGCGAAGTACGTGCCGCCCCAGCTGCCCGTTGCGGTCAGCGGTGCCAGGAAGTCTTGCGCTGCGTCGTATTGACGGCCCAGCGTGACCGTACCGAATTGCGCGCTCGACAGACCGACGAATGCCTGACGGTTGAACATGCCGTTGTTGTTCGCGAAACGGCCGTTGTTGACGTTAAAGCCGCTTTCCAACGTGAAGATTGCCTTCAGACCGCCGCCCAGGTCTTCCGAACCGCGCAGGCCGAAACGGCTCTGTTCGATGCCGCCGCTGCCGGCTGCCCACTTCGAGTTGTGAGCAACGTTGCTCGTGTAGGTCACGCCAGCGTCCAGCAGCCCGTACAGGGTGACGCTGCTTTGTGCGTGAGCGACGGAAGCGAACGATGCGGCAACCGCAACGACGATGAGACTCTTTTTCATGCGTGGGACTCCTGTTCGATAAATTTCGCGGGGGAGCGGGACCAGCCTCGGCAGTACGCGAACGCGCCGCCGCCCTTGTCGCCGAACCGTTCTGGCCCGGCCGGGGCACCCTCTAAACGAAGCGTGAGTGTAGGGGGCCACCCTGGTAGCGAGCGCCCGCAATTCGCACAACACGGTCTTGCCGATTTGGCAATAATCGGTTGCCCTTAGAGGCTAAGTCTTTGTTTTTGGGAAATTTATTCGAATGAGGGACAGGGCGTTCGCCTGCGCCGAACATTAAATCTTTGCAACTTTTCAATAACTAAAGTTGTGCGAATGCAACAGCTTGTAATACGCGCGAAGTAATGCGCGGCGTGGAAAACCGCACTTCTAAACGTATTGCTGATGATTAATTGAGCAGTGTCGCAGTCGCTATGGGCGAGCAATCAAACGTTTGGAATTCCGGGGAACTTAATTCACCCAGTATAGTCGGCTTAATCCGCGCTTATTCGTGATAATCAGTTATCACGGCATTCAGCGGCTTTGATTAACGCGGTTATTACGTCGAACCGCGGGTGATGTGCACAATGTACGGGGCTCAACGGTTTCAGGCTGAGCCAATAAAAAAACCGCCCTTCGGGCGGCCGGTGCGAAATTGCGGCGCAGATGCCGCATGAAATTACATTGGATGGCTAGTAAGTGAAGCCTTCAGCACGGGTGTGTCCGGAGGTGAACTGCGGCGCCGACCGCCGCGTGACCAACCCTGTGCTGAAAGCGGACGGCAATGCATCGAACAGCCTTCCATCTAAATTAACGGCACGGCCGTGCGCATTTTCACGCGTAGTTTCCCCAATTCCAGCAGCGCTGCTGCCATGGTCTACGGCCGCGTGCGGGATTGCCTTGGCGAGCCATCGTCGTCGGGAGCGCTGCCGGGGGTCAGCGGATCGGTTTCGGGCGGCGTGCCGGGGAGCGGACGCGGCTGATCTTCGGGCGCGTCGAGGGGTTGGTTCGAAGGGTCGGCTACGGGATCAACGGTTGGGTCGGTTTGCATGACAGGCTCCTGTGGACGGGAAAGGCTCCTCCCGCTAGCAGCATCGCAACCGATATTCCCGCGAAGGGCGCTCGCGGCCCTTCTGGTGCCCGCCGTGGCCACCAATGTAGAAATTGCCCTGCTCACTGGCGAAACTTTCACGCGCCGTCAGTTCGGCAGCGCACACGCATCAATGGCGATCCCGACCGGGCTGCGATGGATCGCTGGCGACGCCAGTGAGAAACGGCTCCAGCCCGAATAGCCACGCAAAGCAGAACGTCACGCGCGCAAGCAGGCCAATCTGGCGGTGAGGCGCCCGCTCGCTCACGCCCGCAAGCGAAGTCGCGAGCAGAGGTTGAGACTGGGAAAACTCAGTAGCGGTCTGGTCAGGTTGCATGGTTGTTCTCGTTATTAATACTGTGTGGGCACACGGCCTACGCAAACCCTGTGCCAGTTACGGCGTGTCGGTGCGCGCGCTTCAGAGCGCCATGCGGCGATGGTCGGTGTTTACCCGTCAACCGTGTTTTCGAGCTTGCGCGTGGAAGCGACGCGACACAGAATGTAAGCGCTATCATCGTACTCCGTGGACAGCTTACCCGCTGCGGCCGCCGCAACAGCTGTGGCCTTGGCCTCAAATGTAAGCGCTAACATGGAGTGTGATGAACTGCATCGGAAACACAACTGCAACGGAATCAAGCGCCGAACGCCACACCCGAAGGGCACAGACCCTAAGCCAGCGCCCGCCTGATGCGCCGTGCAACTCCCGGCCGCCCGACATCGCATCGGTACGCCCCGCCTAGCTGAAACGCAACATGAAACGGAGACAACGATCATGAGCGCAACCCCGAGCCACGAGCAGCCCCCACCGAAAATTCGCCGCGCCCAGGTCGTGGCGCTCACGCTGCTGATGGTGAGCGGCATCGTCAACTACCTCGACCGCGGAACCCTCGCTGTCGCCAATCCGTTGATCCGTCACGACATGGGCCTGACGCTCGGGCAAATGGGACTGCTGCTGTCCGCATTCTCGTGGAGCTATGCGCTCTTCCAGTTGCCGGTTGGCGGGCTTGTCGACCGGATAGGACCGCGCAAGCTGCTCGGCATGGGGCTGATCGTGTGGTCGCTCGCGCAGGCCGCCGGCGGCTTTGTCTCGACATTCGGCTGGTTCGTGCTTGCGCGGATCGTACTCGGCATCGGCGAAGCGCCGCAATTTCCGTCGGCGGCTCGCGTGGTCAGCAACTGGTTTCCGTTGCGCGAACGCGGCAAGCCGACCGGCATCTTCAACTCGGCGTCACCACTCGGAACCGCGCTCGCGCCGCTCTGCCTCTCGGTGCTCGTCGTGAACTTCCACTGGCGCTGGGCGTTCATCGCGACGGGCGCGGCCGGTCTGATCGTTGCGGCCGTATGGTTCGCGGTTTATCGCGACCCGGTCAAGGCGACCATGAGCGAGACGGAGCGCCGCTATCTGGAAGGCGATGAAGCGGACCGCAAGCCGGCACCGGCCGTCACATTCGCCGAATGGCGCTCGCTGTTCTCGCACGGCACCACGTGGGGCATGCTGATCGGCTTCTTCGGCTCCGTTTATCTGAACTGGGTCTACCTGACATGGCTGCCGGGCTATCTGACGATGGAGCGTCACATGAGCCTGATGCACACCGGTGTCGCCGCATCGGTGCCGTTCTTCTGCGGTTTTCTCGGCTCGCTCACAGCCGGCTGGTTTTCCGATCTCATCACGAGCCGCAGCGCGAGCCCGGTGGCGAGCCGCCGTAACGCCGTGGTTATCGCAATGCTCGGCATGGTCGCGTTCACGATTCCGGCCGCGCTCGTCGAGAGCAACGTGCTGGCAATCGTCTGTATCTCGGTCGTGATCTTTCTGGCCAACGCCGCATCGGCGAGTTCGTGGGCGCTCGCGACAGCGGCCGCGCCGCCGAACCGCGTCGGCTCGCTCGGCGCGATCCAGAATTTCGGCGGTTTTCTTGGCGGCGCACTCGCGCCGATCTTGACCGGCTATATCGCGCAAACCTGGTCGTTCGTGCCGGCTTTGCTAACGGCTGCGGGCATCGCGTTTATCGGCGCGATGAGTTATCTGCTGCTGGTGCGCAAGCCGATCGCCGACGAGCCCGCCGCAAACGAGACGCTCCAGGCACCGGCATGAGCCGTTCACCTCTCGCCCGACCAATCAATATCTTCTGGAGTACAACAGCATGACAATCGCGAAGCAACCTACCGTGTCAATTGAAGGCATTGTCCCCGTGATGCTGACCCCGTTCGACGACTCGGGCGCCATCGACTACGCCGGCCTTGAACGTCTGATCGAGTGGTATATCGCGCAGGGATCGGACGCGCTCTTCGCGGTCGCGCAGTCGAGCGAGATGCAATTCCTCACGCTCGCCGAGCGCGGCTCGCTCGGGCGGTTCGTCGTCGAGAAGGTCGCGGGGCGGATTCCTGTCGTGGTGTCCGGCCACATCAGCGACGATCCCGACGCACAAGCCGAAGAACTCAACGTCGCGGCAGCGACGGGTGCACAAGGCGTTGTGATAGTCACCAACCGGCTCGATCCCGCTCGCGAGGGAACGCAGGCGTTCGCCGCGAATCTGAAGCGGCTGCTCGCGCGTCTTCCGTCCGACATGCCGCTCGGTCTCTACGAGTGTCCTGCGCCGTATCGGCGACTTCTTTCGGATGACGAACTAAAGCTATGCATCGACACCGGCCGCTTCATCATGTTGAAGGACGTGAGCTGCGATCTCGCGACCGTCAAGCGCCGTGTCGCGCTAGCGCAGGGCTCGCCGTTGAAGATCCTCAATGCCAACGCGGCGATTGCGTGGGACGCGATGAAAGCCGGTTCGGCAGGCTTTAACGGCGTGTTCACGAACTTTCATACGGACCTGTACAAATGGCTGCGCAACGACGCCGCCCAGGACCCTGCCCTCGCAGATGAACTCGCGACGTTCCTCGTGCTCGCTGCCGTCTCCGAATCGCTCGGCTATCCGGCGCTTGCGAAGATGTATCACCAGCGCATCGGCACGTTCAACTCGATTCGCTGCCGCGTAATCGACTACGACGTGCGCGAACGGTTCTGGGCGGTGGATGCGATACTCGACAAGATCGTGGCCGGCACCGAGCATTTCCGCGCCCGCATCGCGGCACTGGATTCCAGCCGCTAGTGCTTGAGCCGTGCTCGCGCGATCGCCGCGGCTACGCTACGAGTGATGCGACGGTAAGATGTCAGGCTTGCCGCTTCACCCCTGCTTTCCGAACTCATGTCCGACACGCCCGACACACCAGACACAGCCGACTTCGCCGCCACAGCCCGAACCCAGACGAGCCGCGTGCGCCGCGGAACGGGCCGCACAGTGCTGTCGGATGTCGCGAAGCTCGCGGGAGTGTCGACGGCGACCGTATCGCGCGTCTACAACGAGCCGGAGAAAGTATCGGCTGCGGTGCGCGAGCGCGTCGAACAGGCGGCGCTCACGCTGAACTGGTTTCCCAACGCCGCGGGGCGCGCGCTTGCGTCCACGCGCAGCCACATTGCCGGCATCATCATTCCGACGCTCGACGACCAGGTGTTCGCCTCACAGGTAAGCGGCATGCAGGCCGCGTTTGCGGCGCGCGGCATCACGCTTGTGCTCGGCTGCTCGAACTACGATCCCGCGCAAGCGCTCGTGCAGGTGCGCGCGATGCTCGCGCGAGGCGTCGAGGCGATGGCAATCGTGGGCGAGGCTCATCCGCCAGAACTCTTCGATGCGTTGCGGCTCTATCGCGTGCCGTACGCGGTGACATACGCGTATCGCAAGGAGAGTCCGCACGTTTGCATCGGCTTCGATAATTTTGCAGCGTATGTGCAGATGACAGAACATCTGATCGCCCTCGGTCATCGCTCATTCGCGGTGTGCATTCAGCCGACGCGCGACAACGACCGGGTGCAGGCGCGCGTCGCCGGCATTCGCGCGACGCTCGAACGCCACGGCCTCGCGGTGCGACCCGAACACATGTGCGAGGGGGAATCCACAATCGCATTCGGGCGCCGCAGTCTGCGCTCCATCTGGCAAGCCGCGAGCGAACGCCCGACTGCACTTATCTGCGGCAACGATCACATCGCGCTCGGCGTGCTGCGCGAAGCGGAAGAACTCGGCATTGCGATACCGCACGAGCTTTCCGTAACGGGCTTCGACGATCTCGAGATATCCAAAGAGATTCACCCCACGCTCACCACGATGCGCGTGGATACCCATGAAATCGGAAAACTCACCGCGCAACATCTGCTCGACATGCTGGACGGCAAGCGGGCGCAACGCGGCCACGAAGTGCGCGCGCTACTACAGGTTAGAGAGTCGACGGGGCCGGCGTCACGGTAGGACAACGTTGAGTGCCGCCGTTCGCGCCGGTACATGGATCAGATGACGCAGCAGAACGCTGCGCTAGTCCAACAGGCGACCAGTCCGCGTGCCACCGTCGCGCTGTTTCATCTGGCGTGAGCGCGCGAGAAACAGCGACAGCAACGACTCATGCGCTGTCCGCGGATGCCATGTCGTATGCGCGCCGCAACCGCTTTGCGCCTTCTTCGATATCGGCAATACCGGGCGCCGCAAACGACAAACGCAGCGATGCAGGGTCGAGCCTGTCCGCGAAAAATGCCTTGCCCGGAACGAACATGACCTTGTTGTCGATCGCCCGCTGTAGAAGCGCGGAGGCGTCGATGCCTTCGATGCGCGCCCAGACGAACATGCCGCCCTCGGGCCGATGAAACTGGAGCGCATCGCCGAGCAGCGAGCGCAGTGCTTCGCATAGCGCCTCGCATTTGCGCCCGTACATTGCGGTAATGCGTGGCAGGTGTCGTTCGAGCGCACCGTCCGCCAGATATTCGGCGGCAATGGCTTGCGTCCACGGCGCACTGCACAAGTCGACTGTCTGCTTTGCAATCACACAACGGCGCGTGATTTCGGCCGGTGCAATTGTCCAGCCCACGCGCAGTCCAGGCGCGACGATCTTCGAAAGGCTCGCGAAATGAACGACCCAGTCACGTGAGCCCTCCACTTCGGCCGCAAGGGAGATGATCGACGGAACCGCGTCGCCCGAAAAGCGCAGATCGCCGTAGGGATCGTCTTCGACGATAAGAAACCTGTATTGCACCGCAAGCCGGAGCAAGGCGATGCGGCGCTCCCGTGGGATCGTTGCGCCGGTCGGATTCGCAAACGTCGGGACCGTATAGAGCAGCTTCGGTCGCGCGAACGTGCCCGACGCCAGAAGCGTGGCGAGGTGGTCGACGTCGAGGCCATGTGCATCGACAGGCACGGTAACGATTCTGGCCTGCTGGAGCTTGAGCGCCTGAAGCGTTGCCGGATACGCAGGCTGTTCGGTCAGCACGACATCGCCGGGACTCACCAGCACGCGAAGCAGCAGATCGAGCCCCTGCTGGGAGCCCGTAGTCACCAGCATTTCGTTCAGCGCGCATGACACGCCGCGATGGGCCATCAGGTTCATGAGCTCGTGCTTCAGACGCGGCAACCCGTCGGTCGGCCCATACTGCAGGCAGCTGTTCGGGTCCCGATAAGCGCGCGCTGCGGCCTGCTGCAAACCGTCGACGTCGAACAGATCGCTAGCGGGATAGCCGCCGGCGAATGAAATCATGCCCGGCTCACCCAGATACTTGAACAGTTCGCGAATGGGAGAGCCAGAAGGATTCTGGAAAGGCGCGGTGAATTCGTACATGTTTTCGGCGGCTGAGCCCCGGTCGTTCAGGCATTGTTCGTGGCGGGCCTACACCACGTTTTTTTCCACGATGGGGCGGTTTTCGAGCAGACGGTCCCAGTTCAACGAAGAGAGATCGAGCGACACATACCGTCCATTCAGAATCAGTTCGCTCACGCCGCGGCCCGTTGCGGGGCCTTGCTGAAGACCATGCCCGCTGTAGCCGTTTGCGAACACGCAGTTTTCGATTTGCGGGTGATAGCCGATGATCGCGTTGTGGTCGAATACGTTGTACTCGTAGTAGCCCGACCAGCAGTTCTCGACACGCAGCGCTTCGAACTCAGGCACGCGATGCGCAAGCGCCGGCCAGATGACGTCGTCGAAAAGGCGGTGATCTACCTCGTCGAGCGGCAGGTCGTCAGGATCGTTATCCGCGCCCGGCGATGTGCCGCAAATGTAGGTCTTTCCTTCCGGCCGGAAATAGACGCCGGTCGGATCGATCAGCAACGGACAGGCCGCGAGGCGAGCCGGAGACGACACATTAAAAATGCTGCGACGGCGAGCAAAGACCGGAATGTCGATGTCCATCATTCCTGCGATCTTCCGCGCCCATGCGCCTGCCGCGTTCACGACCGTATCGCATGCATAGCGCTCGCCATTGCTGTCGATTACGTGACTGATCTTGCGGCCCGAGCGAACCACATCGGTCACGTCGGCGGCAATGTAGCGCGCGCCGAGCGACTGCGCTTTCTTGCGAAGTGCCTGCACGAGGCCGTAGCCGTCGAACCATCCTTCACCGCTCTCGCCGAAGGCGCCCGACATGAGATCGGCGACATTCAGCCACGGGAACCTGGCCTTCAGCACTTGCTGGTCCATCAGATTGATGTCCGCGCCAAGGCTCTTCTGCAACGCGTGATTTTCACGCAGCGTTGCGTCGCCGGCGGCCGTGGCGAGGAACAGGTAACCGCCTTCGTGCAAATCGATCGAGGGCTTGTTACCGTCCGCTTCAAGAAGCTCGCCGATATTGCGAAGAAATTCGATACCGTACAACGACATCTGAATAGACAGCGGCGTGGAGAACTGCTGCCGGATCGAAGCGGCCGATAATGCCGACGACGACTTCGCGTAGCTCGGATCACGTTCGATAACGGTCACGGAAACCGTCGGATCGGAAGCGCGCAAGAAGTAAGCAATGGAACTGCCGATAACGCCGCCACCGACAATAACGACTTGTGAACTCACGACTCGCTCCAGGTTGCACATGACCGGGCGGCCCCGGAAAAGGGCCCGCCGACATACAGTGGCCGACTTGTCCGGCAGGGCCGCAACGACAGCTCGCGGAAAAAACGGCCGTGGTTAAACAGCCGTGTACATGCAGCGCAAAACGCTCAGCCGATGTTGAAATCGATGCCCTGAGCGAGCGGCAGTGCCGACGAATAGTTGACGGTGTTGGTCGCGCGCCGCATATAGGCTTTCCACGAATCGGAGCCCGATTCGCGGCCGCCGCCCGTTTCCTTTTCGCCGCCGAACGCACCGCCAATTTCCGCACCGCTCGGTCCGATGTTCACGTTCGCGATACCGCAGTCGCTGCCCGACGCCGACAGGAATCGCTCCGCTTCACGCAGGTCGGTCGTGAAGACGCATGACGAAAGACCATGAACCGCTGCGTTGTTTCCGCCGATCGCGTCATTGAAATCGCTGTACTTGAGCACGTAGAGAATCGGCGCGAAGGTTTCCTTCAGCACCACCGATGTTTGCGAAGGCATTTCGACGATTGCCGGACGAACATAGAAGCCCTTCTCATTGCCGGCCACCGCATGACGCTCGCCGCCGAACACCTTGCCGCCTTCGCTCTTTGCCTGTTCAAGTGCCGCTTGCATGCGGTTGAACGACTGCTCGTCGATCAGCGGCCCCATCAATACGCCCTGCTCCAGCGGATTGCCGATCACGACCTTGCTGTATAGCGCCTTCAATCGTTCGACGGCCTTGTCGTACACGCTTTCGTGAACGAACAGGCGGCGCAGCGACGTGCAGCGCTGACCGGCCGTGCCGACCGCAGAGAAGACGATGCCGCGCAGCGCCAGTTCCATATCGGCGCTGCCGGAGACGATGCCCGCGTTATTGCCGCCGAGTTCGAGAATCGAGCGGCCAAAACGGCGCGCCACTTCGACGCCGACCGCGCGGCCCATTTCCGTGCTGCCCGTCGCGCTCACGATATTGGAACGCGGATCGGCAACCAGCTTTGCGCCGACATCGCGGCCACCGTTCACGACGCTCGTGAGGCCTTCGGGAGCGTCGCCGAATTCCTTCAACGCGTCTTGCAGAATCTTGTCGACTGCAAGCGCGGTGAGCGGTGTCTTTTCCGACGGTTTCCAGATGACCGCATTGCCGCAAACCAGCGCAAGCGCCGCATTCCACGACCACACGGCTGCGGGAAAGTTGAACGCGGAAATGACGGTGCACACGCCGAGCGGATGCCACGTTTCAGCCATGCGATGGCCCGGCCGCTCCGACGCGATGGTCAAGCCGTAAAGCTGACGCGACAGCCCAACTGCGAAGTCGCAGATGTCGATCATTTCCTGCACTTCGCCCAGGCCTTCCTGAAGGATCTTGCCTGTCTCGAGCGTGATGATGCTGCCGAGCGCGTGCTTCTGCTCGCGCAGCTTGTTACCCAGAATACGCACCAGTTCTCCCCGGCGCGGCGCCGGCACGTTGCGCCAGCTTGCGTAAGCCTTTTGCGCGTTAGCCAGTGCGGCGTCGACCTCGGCAACCGTCTTGCTCGCTACATGGCCGATGAGTTCACCGTTGATCGGCGAATGAACGGCAATATCGCCCGCTTCCGCGAGATGGGAAATGCCGAGTTCCGAGAGAATGACGGATGCTTTCACGATTGAGACCTCTTTGAATTTCCAATACGAAATTTTGGTACGTTCGGAAACTATACACGCGCGGGTTTTTGCCGGCAACACCAACCGCCCCCGCTGCGGCCGTTGATTAGCAAGCGGAATTTCTGATAGGAAATGCCGGCTTGCGGTTGAATCGGCTTGAGATACGCCTACTGTGCCGCGTTTGCGGTCATTTTGAAAATGCCTTGTGCATTACCGGCGTCGAAACGCAGGTCCGTAACCCAGCTGCGCGATGTCTGATCGAACGTGCGCTTGCGAGTAATGAACTCATAAAAGGAGCCGGGCACCGTACGAGTGACGAGCTTGTCGCCAACGGATCGGAATTGGCGCTCGACCGTATCCGCACGATAGGCGGTCTGGAATACACGGCCGGAGCGCGAGCGCTCGACCTCGGGCTTCATGGGCCGCCCCTTGCCTTTCTCTTCTTCCGACAGCGTGAACACGTCTTCGACGCGATCCGTCGCGTGATTGAAGGCGTTGCCTTCGGTAGCGATCCACGCCATTTCCGCTGACTCGCGCAACAGGACTTCGTAATCCGCCTCGCTCGGCAGAGCGTGCTGGCGAGCGAACGCGCCGACAATGACCGGCAGCAGCTTGTGAGCTGCGTCGATAGGAAGCGAGCCTTCGCGCTCCAGTTCCCAGAGTTGCGAAACGGCGAGCGGCGTCAACGGATCTTTCGACGAATTCACTACGTTAGTGACCGCCTGCTGGAATTCGCTGGAGAAGCGTTCGGGATGCAACTCGCTCACGAAGAACTGCGCGATTTCATCCGGCGCGTCTTCATGCGCATACGCGCGGCCGGTCATGCCCAGCTTGTCGAGCGGATAGCGGCCGTTCAGCCTGAAACCGAGCGGACGCAGGATGCGAGTGAACGCCGCTTCGCCAGGCGGTAGCGCCCCATTGCTCTCCCACCGCACGGTGCGCAACGCGCCATGATCGAAATACACAGATCCGCCGTTCGCGATTGCTTCGGTCGTATAGGCGCGCCCATTCGGCGAACGCTCCAGCAGATCCTCGAACAAGGCCATGTTCATCGCCTGCGCGAGTTCGGCGCGCGTCACGGTGCCGTCTTCCCAATCCGCGAGCGCGCTGGGGAATCTCAGGGTTGTAAAGAGCGACTCCGTTTTAGCGGGACCAAGCAGTTTCAGTAACAGGCGTTCAACGTTCGAATTGCGCATTTGCTTTTATCTCGGGGCGCACCGCCGCAGCGGAAGGTGTTCAACGACGGCATACCGAAACCGGTAGCCAAGGGATAACCAAAGGAATAGCCAAGCATACGTGAACCGCATTATTCAAAGTGTTGCAAGCGGCGTAAAGCGAGATAAAATTGCCACTTGATGACTTTTCGGAATTAACATGCGCAAGTTCAAGATTCCCGGCACGAGCGCGTTGCTGGCCTTCGAGGCCGCGGCGCGGCACGAAAGCTTCACTCATGCTGCGAAAGAGTTGTTCCTCACGGAGAGCGCGGTCTCACGGCAAATCGCGACGCTCGAATCGAATCTTGGCGTGCGCCTGTTCGTCCGCTCGAAGCAGCGCGTGATGCTCACTCGCGCCGGGCGTCTGTATGGCACGCAGGTGCGCCGCGCGCTGGAGAACCTGGATCGCGACACCTTGTCGATCATTGCGCACGGCAGCGGCGGCGGTTACCTCGAACTGGCGGTGCTTCCCACGTTTGCGTCGCAATGGCTGATTCCGCGAATGAAGGACTTCAACGATCGCAACCCGGACGTTCGAATCAACATGGGGGTGCGCACCGACCCGTTCCCCTTCGAAGAGTCGCATTTCGAAGCCGCCATTCACTATGGCAAGCCGACCTGGCCGGGCACCTCGTCGGACTATCTGTTCGGCGAGGAAGTGGTGCCGGTCTGCGCGCCGTCACTGCTTGCGAAGCCCGTCAGGAGAGCACACGAATTACTGAACTACCCGCTTCTCCATTCGACCACGCGCCCCGACGCCTGGTCCCGCTGGTTCGCGAATCTCGGCGTCGAAGATAACGCCACGATGCAAGGCGTCCGGTACGAACTGCACTCCATGCTGATCAGTGCCGCTGCCGCTGGCCTCGGCGTCGCCCTCGTTCCAAAATTTTTCGTCGACGAACAGCTCTCGCAACTCGGCCTCGTTATTCCGTTCGCGGCCACCACGGTCGAGGAATCCGCGTACTACCTGGTCTACCCGACAGAGCTAAGTCACGGCAAACCACTCGAACTCTTCAGAACCTGGCTGATCGAGGAAGCCGGCGCTTATAGCGCGCCAAGGCGCTGACGCGGCGCGTCACGGGCCGTTCACGGCATGGCGCTTGCGCAAGCGGAAGTGCCGGGCTATGTGCGCGGCACCAGGCGACCTCTTCCCTCTCTGCAGGAGACATCATGAAACTTCTCACGACACAAGACGGCCTGCCTCGGCTGTCATGGGGCCCGATTTTCGCGGGCGTTATTCTCTCAATGATCGTCTATCTGGTCATGAGCGTGCTAGGCACGGCAATCGGCGCGTCGTTGCTCGCGCCGATGTCCAAACCCGACCCGCTGCAAGGCTTCGGCTTCGGCTCCGGCGTGTGGGTAATCATAACGACGGTTCTCGCGGTCTTCGTCGGTTCGTACTACGCAGGACGGTGTGCGCCCGTGCTCGGGTGGCTGCACGGCCTGCTAGCATGGGCTGTGATGACGCTGTTCATCCTCTACGGGATGACTTCGCTCATCACGGGCGCGGTTAGCACTGCGGGTAGTGTCGCGGCGACGAGTGCGCAAGTCGGCGCGCAAGTGGGCGCGACCGCGGCCAACCAGGCAGGCGGGACCAACTCCATGGTCGACACCGCCAAGCAGCAGATGCAGTCGGCCATCGCGTCGGCAGCGTCGATGGCGTCCAGCCCCGAAGCCGGACAACAGGCGCGCGAAGCCGCTGATACGGCTGCACGCGGCGTCGCTCGCGCGAGCTGGTTCTCTTTCGCGGCGCTGATCGTCGGCGCGATTATCGCGATCGTGTCGGGCAATGCAGGTTTCCGCCATCAACCGCCCGTGGAAGAAAGCGGCGGCTCGGCCGTTGGCCGGAATGCAGTACCGGGCAACAATCGCGTTGTTTCGCCGCGAAGCAGAGCCTGAGTTGCGACTGCGAGAGACGGCATGCGGCCCGCGTTGGGTTGCATGCCGTCGCATGCAGTCGTGTGTCGTTGCGTGTCGTTATGTGTCGTCGCGTGTGAAGATGTGTTAAGCGTGACTCTCGGCAAATCGTGTAAATTGCAACAGCCGGTAACCAGGAATATCTACCATTTGCTGTCGCAACGGAAAAGACCTCGGCTTCCGCTTGCGCCTGATGCTGTGTGCATTTTCCCAAAAGAGCGCTGCAGGCATTAGCCATCTGCCAATAATCGACCTGATTGGTTATTTGCCGCATTTGGACTAATGTTTAATAGCTCTTGGTTAGACAACAAGAACGAACGTTGCGAGGTGGGGCATGGTCACTTTAATAGACCTGGAGATCGCGCATCTTGCGCGAGTAATGAGCGCGTCAATGGCAGGAGATCTCGCGGGGCCGATCCTGCCGGCCGCCTACTGGCGCCTGCGGCTTCATCGACTGCTCGATTCGCAGCACCTTACGAACGCGCAATTGCGTTCGCTCGACCTTCTTCTGCTGCGGCTCGACGAACTCGAAGCGCAAGCTTCGAATAGCGCCGCCTCGCAGATTGCAATCAGCACGAGCTAGCAGATACGGTGCCGCGATAAGCCGGCATCGGAGAATTTCCAATGCATTTTTCCGATGCATGGCATAGCTTTGAATCGCGAATTCGCGGCAAAGCGTAAGGGAACTGCGGCTGTGGGCTACGCGAATGCACGCAAAACATCGCTAGTTGTGCGAGCAACAGTTAGCAAGATTTTGTATGCGCGCCGGTGACTGCGGCCAGCTAACATACAAACCTGACGGATTTAGCTCCGGTTGTCCGTTTCAGTGCCCTGCAACCTTC
Source organism: Paraburkholderia kirstenboschensis (assembly GCF_904848585.1). Taxonomy (GTDB): domain Bacteria; phylum Pseudomonadota; class Gammaproteobacteria; order Burkholderiales; family Burkholderiaceae; genus Paraburkholderia; species Paraburkholderia kirstenboschensis. The sequence continues at coordinate 16,439 of NZ_CAJHCR010000013.1, read as the reverse complement.
AAGCTGCTAGTTCCCAGGAGATAGTCAATGATTAAATCCCGCATATTTCTCGCGTCGATGATGAGCGCGGGTATGCTGGCTTCGTCGCTCGTTCTCGCACAACCGCCGCACGACAACCCCGGCAAGGGCGGCGACCACGGTCACGAAGAGAGCCACGGTCATGGGTCCAACCATGGTCATGAATCGAATGGTCATGGCCACAAGCAGATGCCGCCCGGACACAGCCCCGACGGCCCAGGCAACTCCGCGAACGCGCCCGGACACTGGCGCAAGGGCGATCGCCTGCCTCCCGAATACCGCGACCGTCAGTATGTGATCGACGACTGGCGCGCGTACCGGCTGGCTCCGCCGCCGCGTGGCTATTCGTGGGTCGGCGTTGGCGGCGACTATCTGATGGTGCAGATTTCCACGGGAGTCGTCCTGCGCGTCGGGCCGTAAGCACCGATTGTCCGGCCGTTGCATCGGTCGGTCATAAAGCAACACGAGCATGGCGATCATAGATCGTCACGCTCGTCTATCGTTGTCACCGGCCCGAGGCGATTTCACAAATCGAAGCCTGCGCGTCAATGCGCAACAAAGCTGCACCCAACTGGCTGTTCAACTACCTTCGCCTCACATCGCCGGCCCGGCAGCGGCCACACGCACCCCCCCTGTACACGATGTACACGATGTACACCACGCGCAGCCATTAAAGAACCGTTGGCGCGGCGCCGTTATACCAGCCACGTACCGTGAGCCGGCGTGGCGCGCTTGCGCCGCGGCGGCCACCCGTCTTTTTATGCTGTTTCGATGCGCGATGAAAAGCGCATAAGTACTGGCGCGAGGATTATTTTCGAAGGACAACATCGACAACTAACCTTCATACTCTGTCACTTCATAGGCGGACTATTCCGACAGCGGAATCGGAAGTTCGTCAGACACCGGATCGATGCATGACTGCCGTCCTTGCGACGGCCATTTCCGCGTAGCGCCGCACGCGGATCATGTGGAGCCTACTTTCTAATGAGTTATACCCCAGTCGTTCCGTTCGCCGACGACAAGGCCGACTCCGGCTCTTTCGTCGGCGGCGCGCCAGCGTTTCGCCAACTGGTCCGGATGATCGATCGGGTTGCTCCCACCGATCATCCGCTGCTGATTATCGGGCCGACCGGTTCTGGCAAGGAGCTCGTTGCGCGCCGTGTTCATGCACACAGCCTGCGCCAGGATCAACCATTCGTCGACGTCAATTGCGGCGCGATTCCCGAACATCTCGTCGAAGCCGAACTGTTCGGGCACGTCAAAGGCGCATTCACCGGCGCGGGCGAAAACCGCCAGGGGCTTTTCCAGCAGGTTGGCAAGGGCACGCTGCTGCTCGATGAAATCGGCGAATTGCCGCTCGCGATGCAGCCGAAACTGCTGCGCGTACTTGAAACGCGCACATTCCGTCCGCTGGGATCGTCGACCAGTCTGCACTTTGCCGGACGCGTGGTTGCCGCGACGCACCGCGACCTGCGCGAACTCGCGCGCGCGGGACTCTTCCGCGAGGATCTGTTCTATCGGCTCGCGGTCTTCGTACTCGCTGTGCCGGGACTCGAGCAGCGCGTCGAGGATATCCCCGCGCTCGTCAACCACTTCGCGCTACAACACACGCGCCGCCTGGAGTTTGCGCCGGCCGCGCTGCGGCGTCTTGCGCAGCACTCGTGGCCTGGTCATATCCGGCAACTGCGCAATCTGATCAGCCAGTTGAGCGTGCTTGCGGAAAGCACGGTTATCGACGTGGATACGCTCGAGCCGTTTCTCGCCAACGAGACCAGCGGGCCTGTGTCGCGCGCGAGTCTCGCCGACATGCTGATGCAGCTCGAAGGCCGCGACAAGCTCAGCGCCGCCGAGGACCTGCTGATCGACCGCGCGCTCGAACGGACAAGCGGCAACAAGAGTGCGGCCGCCGCAATGCTCGGCGTGGGTCGCAAAACAATCGAACGACGTCTGAAGTCGCGAGAGGAACATCACCGCGAAGCGCGCAAGTGCCTGGAGCATGCAAGCGCGTTGATCGAAGAATCGAAATTCGCCGAAGCGATTCCGCCGCTGCGCCGCTGTCTCGACGTGCTGCAAACGCCGCACGAACAGGATGCCGCGCGCCGCCTGCAGTTCGACGCCTATCGCCTTCTGGGCATGAGCTTGCGCAGCGTGCACGGCTGGCTGTATGCGGAAGCCACCGCCTGCTACGCCGCGGCGCTGGCGGTCGGCGAAGGCGTCTGCACCCCTGCTGAAATCGCCGCGATCCAGTTCGGCATCTGGACCACGCAGTTGACGACGCTGCAACTCAAGCAGGCTCGTGCAACCGCGCAGAACATGCTGGAGCGCGCGCAGAACGGCGGCGATCGCGTGTCGCTCGACGAAGCCCACGTCGCGATGACAAACACGCTGTTCTGGCTCGGCGACAGCGAAGAAGCCCTCGCCTGCCTCGCGCGCGGCAATCTGCTCGGCGTGGGGCGCAACGACATCCGCACCGGCTCGCAAGGGATCGACCTCGCGAGTCTCGCGTTGACTTTCGAAGGACTCGCCGCCTATCAGATCGGCGCCTTCGGACAGGCACGCCGCGCCATGGAAATGCTGATCCTGCGCACCTCCGAACCGGGCGTGCACGCGCTCGCTCACGTGGTCAATCTGCAGGGCGCCGCGTGGCTCGCCGCACTGTTCGATGACGTGGACCGGTTGGGTCGGCTGGCGAGCGAACTGGAGTCGGTGTCGATCGCCCACGGCTTCGCGTTCTATCGGGGCGTCGGGCAGGTGCTGCGCGGCTGCCATCTCAGCGCGCTCGGGCAGTCCGACGAGGCGGAAACTGTCATGCTCGACGGTTACGATAACCACGTCGTTTGCAATGGCGGTGCCCTGTTCTATTCGTTCAAGACGTGGCAGCACGGGGAATTGCTGCTGCGCGCCGGCCGCGCGAAAACGTGCGAGGCGATTCTGGCGACGGCCATCGATGAGACGCTCGCCCGTCAGGAGCGCGTGTATCTGGGCAAGCTGCTCGTCACACGCGCACGCGCGCAGTGGGCACTCGGCGACGTGAACGCCGCGGAACTCGGTCTGCGCACGGCGCTGTCGACGGCACTCGCGTTCGGCTCGGTGCCTGGGCGCGTGGATGCCGCGCACCATCTCGCCGACTTGCTGCGCTCGACTGGCCGCGTCGCCGAAGCCATCGAGACGCTCGAACGCGGCCTGCGTTCGTTGCCGACGGATGCAACGCCCCGCGTCGCCGGCGCCGCGAATCTGCTTGCCGAACTCCAGCAACATGCTTCGTTCCACAACTACACTAAAGGAATCGTAAATGGCATATGAGCTAAGCCGGGAAGATCTGGAACCGCTGCTACTGGGCGCAGCTTTCTTCGGCAGCGGCGGAGGCGGCACCATCGAATCCGCACGGCATCTGGCCGCGCATTTCGTGGCCGGCGACTACTACCCGACCGACACCGTCAAGGTCGTCTCCGTCGATGAAGCCACCGAGGGCGCGGCAGTCATGGTCGCCTATCTCGGCGCGCCCGAGGCGATCAACTCAGCGACCTACCCGCTCGGCCCCGTGACGGCGGTGCAGAACGTTCAGGCCCGGCTCGCCTCGCAATCCACGAAACTCGCCTACGTGATGCCGCCGGAAAGCGGTGCGCTGGGCTTCACGGTGGCCGCACTGGTGGCGGCGAAACTCGGCCTTGCCGTCATCGACGCCGACGGCGCCGGGCGCGCGGTGCCCTCGTTGCCGATGCTGACTTTCGCCGCTGCGGAGATCGATCCGCGGCCCGCGTTCCTCGTGAGCCAGGGCGGCCTGTGCGTCGAACTGGACGTGACGCCGCGCGGCGGCAGCCAGGGCGCGCCGACTCATCAGCGGGACGTGTCGGCGATTGTCGAACAGATGATGCGCCCGGTCGTGGCCGACCCGGAGTTCGGCCAGTTCGGCGGACTCGCGATGTGGGTGATGACGCCGGCCGATATCGGCCGCGCGACGCCGATTCGCGGCACACTGACACGCGCGCTGGACCTCGGGCGTGCGCTGCTAAGCGGAGAGATCGGCAGCGCCCGGCAGATGACCGGCTATCTCGTCGAACGTTGCGGACTTGCGGCGCGGGCAGTTTCCGAGCCGGGCGAACTGGTCTCGGCCAAAGTCGATACGAGCGGCGGCTTCGACGTCGGCAAGATTCGCATTCAGGCCGGACAGCATACCTATACGGTGATGTATCAGAACGAGTCGCTACTCGTATGGGACAGCACGTGTGCGCAACCGGTCGTGCTCGCGCCCGACAGCGTCGCGTATTTCGTCGGCGGCGAGGGACAGTCCGTCTTTAGCAACGGCGACCTCGTGAATGGCGATGGTTCGCTGAATCCGGCGATCGGCAAACGCCCCGTGACGTTGATCGCCTGGCGCGCCGAAGCCGAATTGCGCAAACCGGGCCTCATTCTCGACAGCTTCATGCAGTTGCTGAACTCGCTTGGCTACCTTGGCCCTTACGTGCCGCTTGAATCGCTGCAGTCCGCACGCAAGGGAGACGCATCTTGAACTCGCCCATCCGCATCTGCGTGCTCGTGCCCGTCGCCACGTCTCAGTACAACGACCGCATCATGAAGGCGATTGCGCCGGTCGTGCCGCCCGACGTCGAGGTGGAGATTCGCAACATTACCGCGGGCCATCCCGATATCGAGAACCGCACGAACTGGCTGCAGAACGGCATGCCGGTGGTCGAGCTGGCGCAGACCATCGCAAACGACGGTTTCGACGGCATCTGGCTGACCGACTTCGATATGTGCGGCGTCGAAGCCGCGCGCGAAGTGATCGACATTCCGATCATCGGTGGCTTTCCGGCGTCGGCGTTTACGGCCCTCGCGCTCAGCCAGCGCTTCTCGATCATCACGATCCTGCAAAGCACGCTCGCGATGCAGCGCGGTCATCCGGAAACCTACGGCATAGAGAACACCTTCGCGTCGATTCGCGCGATCGACTGCCCTGTCGCGCAGCTGGAAAACATCGACGTCGTGGTGGTCCGCACCTTCGAAGCGGCGTTAAAAGCGATCAAGGACGACGGCGCTCAGGCGATTCTGCTCGGCTGTACGGGATTCGTGGACGTCGCGAGCCGGGTCTCGACGCTGCTCGGTGAGGCGCTCGGCGCTTACGTGCCCGTGATCGATCCCAATCAGGCGGGGTTCAGCTTCCTCGTGTCGCTGGTGCGTATGCGCGTGCGCCCGAGCAGGCTGACGTACAGCAAGGTCAGCCTGCAGGCGTAAAGTCCCTCCTCTGTCCGCTTTCGTCCGGCGCGGCGCGCATTGCCGCGCCGGATCTCCCCTCTGCGCCTTTCGTGCTCCCCGCGTTTCTTCCATCAAGCTGCCAAGCGTCCTCCCGCACCGGACGAAATCGCCCCATTACGCGCGCCGCATGTCCATCTGGACGAAAACGACCAACTTTGACCGTCCATCTGGACGGGATCGACCAACACAGGCAAAGCGGATTGGCCGATGCGCCCGCGCATACGCCATCTCAACATATGGCACGACCATTGCTTATACGAAAGCAGGTGGCCGGAAAGCTGCGAACGAACTTGTCCGAATGACCGGGGAGCCTGAGAGACCAAACAAGATCGCGCGTTGCAATGTGTTCGACGTTCTACGCCCGCGTGGCCGCGTCCGTTACGGGACCGTCGACACCGCGGATCGTGCGATCGCGATTCATCGTCGCAATCCGTCGTTTAGTCATACGAACTAATGCGTGCAACGAAGATCGCCGCCAACGGCAAAGCACCGTTGGCACCAGACTGAGAGAGGGCTGTGCTGTTGTAGCGGTGACCGTGTAGAAAGATGACGACCATGCTCCCGCAGAGGAGCGGCTCGCAATGCGTGGCACTGAATAGCGGAAAATCTTTTGGCTATGCACCGAAGATCCGCTGCGGGATTGGTCCAGCCGTCGTTGCCTTTCCTCCGGGAAAAGGCTGCGACGGCTCACCCTGTTGTAATGAGTCGCGGAAAACGAGCTGCTTGAGCAGCCCTACGCGGCGTCAGATTTCAACGACGTCGTGACCAGACCAGACTGGCCATCCACGGGGGTCAACAATGCACCACCACATTTTCGAAAACGAGCTTGTTCACCTCGAGCGCGTGATCTCATGGGCGTCCCAGACGCCTTTTCCGCCGACCTATTGGCGCGACCGCGTCGAACATCTGAAGACGAGTCCGCAAGCACCCATGTACCGTAACCGCATCGCCCGCCTGTCGCGCCTCGTCGCGGAACTCAACGGATAGCGGCGGCCTTTGGTCATTGTTTGCTCGTCAGTCCGCCGCTGCGCGCGTGTCGGGTGCCTTGCCGGCTACCAGCAGCGCGATTGTCGCGACGCAGAAAACGACGCCTGCATGGAAGGTAGCCGCAGCCCCGAACTTGTCCCACAACTCACCGGCAATAACGCTCGAAAGCAGTGTGACGACGCCGCCCAGCAGATTGAAAAAGCCGAACGCAGTGCCGCGTAATTGCGCCGGCGCGGTGTGAGAAACCATGGTCGCGAGCAGCCCTTGCGTCATGCCCATATGCAAACCCCACAATGCGACGCCGAGCAGCACGATGCCCCAGTGGCTGCCGTGTGCGAGCACTAGGTCCGAAGCGATCAGCACGACGACGCCCGCGATCAGCAGCCGCGTGTGATTCATCGTGTCCGCGAGTTTACCGAACGGATAGGCCGACAGCGAATACACGATATTCATCGCCACCATGACGAGCGGAACCAGAGCGATGGGTACCCCACTGCCCATCGCACGCAAAACGAGGAATGCTTCGCTGAACCGGGCGAGGGCAAACACAGCGCCAATGGCGACGACCCACCAGTAGCGAGCCCCCAGCTTCTTCAGATTCTCGAGCCGCACAGGATTGACGCGCTTCGCTCCCGCTTCACGCGCCGGCTCGTGGATGCCGAACATCAACAGCGCGACGGCCAGTACACCAGGTATGACGGCAAGCCAGAAGGCAAGCCGGAAGTTGTCTGCCCACACCGACATGATGACCACCGCGAACAGCGGCCCCAACACCGCGCCGATGGTATCGAGCGACTGACGCAAGCCGAACGCGGCGCCTCGGAGGTGGACAGGCGTGACGTCCGCAACGAGTGCGTCCCGCGGGGCACCGCGGATCCCCTTGCCGATTCTGTCGATGACGCGAGCGCTCACCACCACGCCGACGGTCGGCGCAATCGCGAAGAGCGGCTTGCTCAACGCACCCAATGCATAGCCGGTTACCGCGAGCCACTTGCGGTTACCAAGGTAGTCGCTAAGCGCGCCGGAGAACACCTTCACTATCGGCGCGGTCGCTTCGGCGATGCCTTCTATGAGGCCGATGGTCGCCGCGCTTGCACCGAGGCTCACTGTCAGGAACATCGGCAAGAGGCTATGGACGATCTCCGACGAGATGTCCATGAAAAGGCTCACACCTCCGAGTACCCAGACGCTTCGAGGAATGCTCGCGAGCACGTCGATTCGGAATCTGGCTTGCATGGGCGAGTTACCTTTGCAATAGGAATCGCGGCAGCGCGCGAAGCCGGCAGAGCCAGATCACTTACTCCTGACACTGCACGTCTTTCCTCGGCACGGCGATAAGCACCGGATACGTGCCGTGATCCAGCTCGACGCGCGCGACCACGGTGATCATCGTGCTGTCGATCTGATCGTACACGCTCACCTGTTCGCGCTTAAGCGTGGTGATGCCGGTACATGCGGACGCCCGGCCCTCGTCGGAAATGCGGCATTGAATCGGGTTGTCCGCAATGTAGCGGTATTTGTCCCGCTCAGGCGTCGCGAGATATTCGCGAACGCTCTGTTCCGACCCGCCCACACCCGTCACTTTCCCGATCGCACATTGCAGTGCGGCTGTCTCGCCGTTCGCGGACGTTTGAGCGTTCGCGGCAGTACTCGCGGCGGCGGCCGCAAGGATCAATGCAAAGTGGTATCTCATCGCGCGTTTCACGTTTATCGGATTCAAGTGCTGAATTGTAAAGGCACCTGAGGCCAGAGTGCCGCGAAGCCAGCGGCTGCGTTCAGCGTGTCACGATCCGAAGCGGCGTGGCGACGCGCGATCCACTGGCACGACGTCAAGGTCGCGGCGCCGAGGTAGGCAAGCCAGGCATGATCGACCTGCGCGAGCATAACCGGGTAACGCACATACCAGCATAACCGCTTGCCTAGTTGCGCTCGCGCGCAGTGGCTACGATGGGCGCACCGTCCAAACGAATAACCATCGCGGAGCCCATCATGAAGCGTTTTCACATTGCACTCGCTGTTGCGAGCCTCGACGAATCTATTGCCGACTACAGCCGCCGGCTCGGACATTCGCCCGACGCCGTCGTGCCGGGCAAGTACGCCATGTGGCGAACCGACCTGCTCAACTTCTCGATCAACGAGAAACCGGAGCAGGCGGGTCAACTGCGGCACGTCGGATTCGAAGACGATACCGCCAACGCGTATTCAAGCAGCGTCGATGTGAACGGACTCGAGTGGGAGCTGTTTTCGGCCGCTGAACAGGATGCGCGGATCGTCAGCACGTATGGCGTAGCTGTGCGCTCGACGCGAACGTAGACAGGAGCGTCACGCGCCCTGCCGGGAATCGGTCTCCGGCTCGCAATCGAGCTAGCCGGAACGTGGCATAACTCTATACATCGCGCGTGACCACCCCAGGCACGCACTCCTGGCGCAGAAGTTGCATCGTGCCACGCCAGCACGACCCCGGCAAAACGACCGGGGCCAAACAGGAGGAGACAATGCGCGGTGACACTTATCACGCTGTAACGCCAATCGCCCCTCACGGGGATTGCTGGCTCACGCCGTCGATTCAAAAGTCCCATGAACGCTCGGAAGTCTTCGGTTTGAGCGCTTCGACGCGCCCCGACTACGACGTGCTGCCCGCCGCCGACCTCGCATTGAAGCTGGAGCAGAACCGCATTCTGTGCGCGCACGCGACGCCGGTCATGGAGACGCTGCATGAGCAGATTGTGAACACCCAGAGCATGATCGTGCTGACCGACGCCGAAGGCCTGATCCTTCATTCGATCGGCGACGACGACTTTCTGCGGCGCGCGGAGAAAGTCGCTTTGCGCCCGGGCGCGAACTGGGCAGAAGACCGCCAGGGCACCAATGCGATCGGCATGGCGCTCGCCGAGCGCAGCCCGACCGTCGTGCATGGCCAGCAGCACTATCTCGCGGCCAACCGGTTTCTGACCTGCTCAAGCGTGCCGATCCTCGATCCTTACGGCGACCTGATCGGCGTACTCGATGTCACCGGCGACCACCGCAGCTATCATCAGCACACCATGGCGCTGGCGAAAATGTCGGTGCAGATGATCGAAAATCATCTGTTTGCAAACACCTTTCGCGAGACGTTGCAGATTGCTTTTCACGGGCGCGCCGAGTTTCTCGGCACGTTGATGGAAGGCATTGCCGCGTTCACCTGCGACGGCCGCTTCCTGTCCGCGAATCGCAGTGCACAGTTCCAATTGGGTCTGCCGCTGGCCGGATTGCGGGCGCATACGCTGTCGTCGCTATTCGGCCTCACCAGCGCACAGTTGATGGACCGTCTGCGCATGCACCGCGACCGCCATCTGTCGCTGAACCTGAGCAACGGCGCGGTGGTTTGCGCGCATGTTCAATTCCGGCGCACCACGCTCGCCGACGACCCGTCGGCGCCGCGCGCGCAGGCCGAAGCGGTACCGCAGCGCGGCGGCCAGTCGGCGGCGTCTGCGACTCCGCTGTCGAAGCTCGGCTACCTCGACACCGGCGATCCGCAGATCGCAGCGGTAATTGCGAAGGTGCGCAAGGTAATCGGCAAGAACATCCCGATTCTGATCACCGGAGAAACAGGTACCGGCAAGGAACTGCTCGCTCAGGCGATCCACAACGATTCGCCGCGCCGCGCAGCGCCCTTTGTTGCGGTGAACTGCGCGTCGATACCCGAAACATTGATCGAATCGGAACTGTTCGGCTACGAAGAAGGCGCATTTACCGGCGCGCGGCGCAAAGGCGCGGTCGGCAAACTGCTGCAGGCCGACGGCGGAACCCTGTTTCTCGACGAAATCGGCGACATGCCCTATCCGTTGCAAGTGCGGCTATTGCGCGTGCTGCAGGAGCGTCTCGTGAATCCGCTTGGCTCCGCAAAGTCAATTCCGGTCGACGTCGCCATCATTTGCGCGACCCATCGCGATCTGCGCGCCATGATCGCGCAGAACCGCTTTCGCGAAGACTTGTATTACCGGCTCAATGGACTGGTGGTCAAGTTGCCTCCGTTGCGCGAGCGCACCGATCTGTCGGCGGTGATTCAGAAGATGCTGCATTGTGCGTCGGCCGAGAACGCCGACGGCCAGCCGCTCAGTGTTGCCGACGACGTGATGAGGCTGTTCGAGCGATGCGCTTGGCCAGGCAACTTCCGGCAACTCGGCAATCTGCTGCGCACTGCGGCCGTCATGGTGGATGCCGACGGCGAAATCCGGCGCGAGCATCTTCCCGATGACTTCTTCGACGATCTGCGCGCCGTTGGTCAGTCGTCCCCGCGCCCCGTCGATGCGCCGCCGCTCGCGAGCGGGCGGCTTCACGACGTAGCGGCCAGCGTGATCGCGAACGCGGTGGCGCAACATGGCGGCAATGTGTCGGCGGCGGCTCGCACGCTTGGCATCTCGCGCAATACGATCTATCGCAAGCTGCCGACGCAGCACGCGAATAATAGCGAAGACGCTGCGTAAATCGCGCTGCAGCACTGCACGCATTGCATTGCGTTGCGGTGTTCCATTCTGGAACACCGCTGTGCTGCAATTGAGCAGCGCGTGACCTTCGGGCCAGACGCAACGCGCCGCATCGGCGCGTTGCAAGGCGCGTTGATCCGCCGTCAAGTTTTCGGTCGAGATACAGCGCTTTGTCTAGCGCTTCAATAACTCCGAAATACTCCTGACCTGCTCGGCATAGACCTTGCGTTTAATACATGACCGCTTGCACGAAGCGGTTCTTGAATCACTTGTCATATCCAAGGAGACATCCATGCAGTGGACTACACCCGCCTATACCGACCTGCGCTTTGGTTTTGAGATCACGATGTATATCGCCACTCGCTGAAGCAACGAGAAAACGCCGCCACGCGAGTCATGATGCGCGACTCGCGTGGCGGCGTCAGTAGGATGGCTTATCAAATCCGGGACTCGCGCTCCGATTGCGGCGCCTCCTCCTAACCGATGCACCTACTGCGAAGTACCGGCGTTCAGCGGTCTCGACGACGCTCTCGCATTGTCGTCCGTCAGCTTGCTCGCCCCGGCGCTGTAGCCGTTCGAATACAGCAGGAACGCCATGATGTCCGCGTAGTCTTGCGGCTTCATCTTGCCCGGACGATCTGCGGGCATGTTAGTCGCCATGTATCCGTAAACGCCGCCGATGGTCAGCTTCGCATTCGCCGCCGGGGCGAACGACGGACCGCGCAATGCGGGCGCATTCAAGCCTTGCAGATCCGGACCATGGCACTTCGCGCACGCGCTCGAGTATAAGGTCTTGCCGTGCGCCACCTGCGACCGGTCAAAACCAGGTGCGTCCGCTGATACGGTTGCATCGACCTTGATGAAACCGCCTTGCTGGAGTTCACGACCGCCTGCCCGCCTAATTCCCCACGCGGTATCGGCATGGCGCGGACCGTCGCGATAGGCAAACCCGGCAACCGCGGCAACCGCCGTTGCGTCCGGCACCCTCGCCTGCGCTGTGCGAGGCAGCGTCCAGGCGCGCGTCAACGTTGAGAGCCTGCCGTCGGACTCCATCTTGCGTAACGCCGCGTCGATACGCGGCTGCAACGTCGCACCGCTCTTGCCGAACGCGAATACCAGATGCCAGTCGGCATACGCAGAAGCAGCTTGCGCGATCCTGAAGCGCGGCTCCGGATGCGTTTTCGTATAAGCGACGACAGCGGGATACCAGACGATCGCACGTTGCGCATGGCCTGTTGCGACCGCATCGACGGTAAGCTCAGCGGTGTTCTCCAGATCGAGCCTGACGTTCGGCTGCTGCACGGCGATCAACTGCGCGGGGCTCGCATAAGTTGCCGCAACGATCTCGGCACCGCCTGTCTGCGCGGCCGGCTCATGCAGGGTCACGCTCACGTAGCCCGAGTGCAGGTACTCGCGTGAGAAAGTTAGCTTGCTGTCGGAGCCATCCGCGACTGTAGAGCGCGGAAAGCCGGCAATCACGTCGCATTTGCGCGCAAGCGCCTTGTCGAGTTCTTTCAGCGACACGCCGTCGTCGTCGCTACTGGCGAAGCCGCCGGGAGCGAGCGTGAGTGCGATCCCCGCCGTGCGGAACGCTTCGCGCGCAACCGCTTCGTCGAGTACTGTCGACGGGCTGCCCGGGAACGTGCAAACACGCACGCCGGCGCTGGCATCGACCGGCATGGACGCGCCGGCGGCCAGCAACACACTGGCGAGAGCAAAGGAATTGAGTCGAGTCTTCATGATCTTGCTTCCGGGAAAGGCCGGGCCGCTGCGCTCCGTCTGCTTACGCTAATGCGCTGGGCAGTCGGGTGCGGCGGCCGCATCAACATTAGCTGTGATTGAGTGCGAACACGTAGAGCGTGCCGCCGCGTGGGACCTTCTCCGCGGCCTTCGCCATCGGACCGCCCCAGATCGGATTAGCGCCACCGTAACCGGCGAGAATGGCGACATACTCCTTGCCGTCCACCTCGAAAACCGACGGCTGCGCCACGATTCCGCTTGCGAGTTTCGGGCTCTTCCATAGCACCTTGCCGGTCGCCGAGTCGAATGCGTACAGATAGCCGTCGAGCGAGCCGCTGAACGCAAGGCCGCCCGCGGTCGTCGCCACGCCGCCATTCCATGGCAGCTTGCTCCAGTGACTCCAGAGTTTCTTGCCCGTGCTGACGTCGATCGCCTGCAGTTCTCCGTAGCCCTTGCTTCCCGGTTCCGGCTTGATCTCGAAGCCCTCGCCGAGGTACGGCAGCCCTTCCATGTAAGTCACCGATTTGCCGGACAGCGACATGCACGCATGCAACGCGGGAACGATCGCGATGTGCTTGTCCGGATCGTATGAAACCGACCACCAGTTTTTGCCGCCGAGGAAGCTCGGGCACGTTTCGATCGTCGTGCCGGTCTTCGGATATTTTGACGGGTCCTGAATCGGGGCGCCGTCGGCTGTATAGCCAGTGACAGAAGTCGCCTTGACGAAGGGCTTGGCGTAGATCAGCTTGCCGGTGCCGCGGTCGATTGCGTGAAAGAAGCCGTTACGGTCCGCGTGAAGAATCGCGTCGTAGTCCTTGTCCTGATACTTGATGTTTGCAAGCACCGGCGTGTTGACGCCGTCATAGTCCCAGGTGTCGTGTTTGGTGTACTGGTAGTGCCATTTGAGATCGCCGGTTTTCGGATCGAGCGCGAGCAGCGAGTCCGAATACAGATTGTCGCCTGGCCGCAGATCGGCGAGCCACGGTCCCGGATTGCCCACGCCCCAGTAGAGTGTTTTCGATGCCGCGTCATACGTGCCCGTGAGCCACGCGGGAGCGCCGCCATGTTCCTGCATGCCGTCGGGCCATGTATCGGCTCCCTTCTCGCCAGCCGCTGGCACGGTGAACCGCTTCCACAGCACGTTGCCGTTGTCCGGATTCAATGCCGCGATGAAACCGCGCGCACCATATTCCCCGCCTGCGCTGCCCACCACCAGCGCGCCGTCGAGCGCGAGCGGCGCAAGAGAAAACGCGTACCCGAGCCCGGGCTCGAACATCGCCTTGCGCCAGGCCAGCGAGCCCGTTTGTGCGTCCAGTGCGACGACGTCGCCGTTGAGCATCGCGACATAGACGTTCCTGCCGTACAGCGCGACGCCTCGGTTGATCACGTCGCAGCATGCCGTCTTGAACGACTCGGCGCCGAGCTTCGGCTCGAATTTCCACAGTTGTTTGCCGCTCGCCGCATCGAACGCATAGACGTTGTCTTTCGGCGTCGTCACGAACAGATAACGGCCATTGACGATCGGCGTCGCTTCAAAACCCTGTTGAAGCTCTGCTGGAAACTTGTAGCTCCAGACCTGTCTCAGCTGCTTCACATTCGACGTGTCGATCTGCTTGAGCGGCGAGTGCGCCTGCCCGTTGTAGGTGCGGTAGTACGTCAGCCAGCCGGGGTCGCTTTGCGCGGCTGTCAGACGCTCGTAGGTGACGGCCGGATAGTCGTCGGCCATGGCGACCGGTCCGCATAACAGATTGACGGCCGCGGCGACGCTTAACGCAAGCGTCGCTGGCCGCATCGTCGAAATAGAACGAGCTTTCATCCTTGTCTCCTTGTCGACCAGAGTTCGCGCCTTGGCGCGTTACTCTGGTCCCATGCAACTCGTTGCGGTCGACCAGAGTTCGCGCAAAGCAGCTGCTCCGGTTGATGCCACATGGTTGATGTTGAGTTATCGACGTGAAGCCGCAGTGGCGTCATCGTCTGGGGAACGCAGGCTGGCTGCGAGTCGTTCAAGGCAAGTCGCATGCCATTGCGGCAGCGCTACGGCGCAAGACGCGCCAGGCCGGGAACGATCGGGAGTAACGATAGGAATAAGCACGCTACGCAACGTGACTAACGTTGTTGCACGCTGACGCAATAGACGCTTGATGTGTTGCTAAAAAAGACAGCGCCGCAACGCTGCTCCTCGCCGACGTGACGACTCACGCCGACAGTTGCTTCGAAGGCGCCGCAAGACTTCGCTCAACGACAGCGCACAACTCGTTCCGAGCGGTCGAACTTAGCTGAGGCTTCGACACCTCACGTAACCGACGACGCCAGCGCAAACGCCTTCTGCAGGAAGTTCGCTGTCTTTGCTGGCGCGGCTTCGATGCGTGAGGCCAGCACGAGCCGGATCGAGATGGCGTTGCCGAGCACGTCGGTATAAGCGACGCCTTCCACCTGTATCTGACACACGGAAGCCGGCACCAGCGAGACGCCAAACTCCGCAGCAACCAGATTCACCACCGACGACAGCTGCGGCGCCTGCTGTCCCGCGATCGGCTCGAACCCGGCTTCCCTGCATGCTCCGACAATGACGTCGTGCAGCGTGGGGCTCGCCTCTCGCGGAAGCATCACGAACGGGTCTTCAGCTAATGCGGACAGCGCGATTTTGCGTTTCTTCGCGAGGCGATGCGTTGCCGGCAATACGACGCGCATCGGCTCGATCGCAATGTGGTGGAACTGCACGCCCGCCGGCGACTGGCTGCCGAGACGCACGAAGGCGACGTCCACGCGGCCGTCGCCGAGATAGGCGAGCAGTTGTGCGGTGTTGCCTTCGGCAAGCGTGAGGGTGACGTTCGGATAGTCCTGCCGATAGCCGCGAATCAGCTTGGACACGACAGGATTGAACGCTGCGGACCCGGTAAAGCCGATGTTGAGCTGCCCGATTTCGCCACGGCCCGCGCTCTGCGCCTTTTCGACCGCAAGCCGGGTGTCGTACAGGATGCGCTTTGCGTCGGCGGCGAATGCCTCGCCAGCCTCTGTCAATACGACGCCGTGACCGGTGCGGCGAAACAGCCGCACGCCCATTTCGTCTTCGAGAGCGTGGATCTGCTGGCTGAGCGGCGGCTGCCCAATGCCAAGTCTTTCGGCCGCGCGAGTGACGTTGCGTTCTTCAGCGACGGCGACAAAGTAGCGAATATGACGCAGTTCCATCTGATATCTGAAAAAGCTATTTCAGTAAGACGCGATAGATATTGGACAGTATATCAGCGGTGCGACAAAATATCGCTATCGCGCGGTCCGTCCTATAAATCCTCCCGCAATACAGCGCCGTTCGATCATTAAAGGATGAGGTAGGACACGATTCGCGCCTATATCGGAGCGAGCGGCGGTGCGCGCCGTTGTGTTTATCTAAAGAGGCAAAGGGGTCTACTGTGGCTGACACATTAAAAAAACCGAGGCCGGAATACCGGAACATCGGTATCGGGCAGATATTGACGGCGTACCGCCTGCCGCTTGCGGGGCGCGTGTCGATTCTTCATCGCTTGAGCGGTGGTCTGCTGTTTGTTTTCCTTCCGTTCCTGCTGTACCTCTTCGACCAGAGCCTGACTTCCGAACTGAGCTTCGAGGTCTTCAAGGCCTTTCTCTCCGGCATCATCGTCAAGCTCATCACGCTGGTGCTCGCCTGGGCGTTCCTGTTCCACTTCTGCGCGGGCATCCGTCACCTCGTGATGGACACGCACCGCGCGGTCAACAAGGAAGGCGGCAAGCAGACCTCCATCGTCGTGTTCGTCGTGTCCTCGCTTCTCACGATCGCCTTCGCGGCGAAACTCTTCGGAGCATTCTAAAAAAATGGCAGCCCCTAACCGAATCGGTCCGAAGCGTCTTGTCGTCGGCGCGCACTACGGTCTGCGCGACTGGCTCGCGCAACGCATCACCGCCGTCGTGATGGCCATCTACACGGTGATCCTGCTCGCCTGGTTCTTCGGCGCGCGCGAC
>NZ_CAJHCR010000012.1 GCF_904848585.1 Paraburkholderia kirstenboschensis | reverse complement strand
GGACTGATCCGGGCGCGAGTCTTTCATCACGCAAAGCGCGACCGGTGTGCCGTGCTCGGGAAGATAAACCATCTGTATCAGCGGCTTGCCGTTGTAGCGCAAACGCTCGACCGATTTAAACGTCATCCCTGCCCGACGCAGATCCGGCATGCGCAGTCTGATGCCGTCGTCCTCGCGAATCGCGGCAACGGTATTGGCCAACTTGGTGGGATCGGGCGTGAGATTGGCGACGGTGTCGCGCGTGTAGAGTTGCTGGTAATCGGCGGCCACACCCATCCAGGACGGCACACCCGTGGACGCGACCGTTGCGGCGTGATTGCCCGATGTTCCAGGCCAGCCGCCAAGCTGTTGCACCAGCCCGGCACAAAACGCTCCGGCGACGAACGCAGCTGCAAGCCACATACGCGGCCACAAGTGCGGCGACATACGCGACTGCGAACGCCGCGTGCTTTCTGCTGCGGGTTTATTCTGCGCGTCGGCCGCCATTGCTTCGATGCGAAGCCGAAGTTCGTCGGGTAGCGGCGGCAATTTCTGCGCCGCGAACGCTTCGCGATACGGCAGACGCGAGGCGCGCAGCAATTCGACGCTGTCACGCAAATCGGCGGACTCGGCCAGCGCACGTTCGACCGACTCGGCCTGCGAAGCGCTGAGTTCGCCGTCGGCATACGCGATCAGTTGGCTGTCGTCGAGTTTCATTGGACGATAGGCTAAAAAAGTGGTGGACGCCCGATTGGATCGCAACTGGGCCGGAACGAAGACTCGCTTGCCCACAGACCTCCATGATAACCGCAGTCGCCCCTTCCCCGAACGCGCTCCGGCATGGACCAGAGCGCCTGTTCATCGCGGGGGAGCCATTCCGGATCGCACGTGCCGCGTCTTCAATGTGCACTGGCGCGTGCCGCTGCGGCCTCTTCCTGCACACGGCGCAGGAACGACACGCTATATGCAGCCGAACGCGCGGCGAGTAGCGGATCGGATGATGGTGCGATGCCGTCCGGCAGGATCGTCGGATCGAATACAACATCGCGGCACGGACCGTCGATCTGAGTTTGCGCGCGCTCGATCACCACTGTGCCCACATCGATTCGAAGCCGGCCAGGCGAACGCGACCATTCCCGGGTTGAATCGTCGAGCGGGTCGCCGTTCTGCGCGACATCGAGCGTGAGATGCCAGCGCAGCGGGCCGATGGCAAGCTGCGTCGTCAGATCGTAGGACAGGAAGTCGGGATCGCGCTGGTCTCGTGTATCGACGGGGCGGTACGGATGCTCCGGCACCACCTTCCAGCGCACGAAGCGCCGCACGCCGTGCGCATCGGTGACGCGGAACGCGCTGATGCCGTAGTACGTCGCATTGTCATAGCCGGACGATGGCGGATGCCCGTCGACGTAGCGGTCGAACGCGCGCGCTTCGGGATGGCCGTCGAGAAACGCCTGCATTTTCACTGGGTCCGCGTGACCTGTGCGCGGATCGCGCGCCCCGGCTTGCAGTTGCTCGAACAAGGCCTCCGGCGTGCGCACCGCGAAGATCGGCGTCGAATTCATTGCAAGACGCCAGTCCTCGCCGTGCGGTAGCGTCATGCGCAATGCGAAGCTGCGCACCATGCCAGTGGCGTCGTCGCGCGTGGGATCGCTGCCGGGCATCGACAGGCGTCCAACCAGCGGATAAGTGCCGCGCGCGAACGCGCTCGCCCGCGACAACAACTCGCCGGCGCCATTGCTTTCGAAATGCCCGCTCACGCAGACTCCCTTCGCGTGATTACGCCTGAAACCGGGATGCGGCCCGGTCATTGCCTCGAATGCGTCGACGATGCGCGGCGGGCTCAGCCGCGCTGAAAACCACCCGCCGCACCAGACGAAGAGAACCACGAGTAGCGCGGGCGCGCCGAGTACGACGCTCCAGCGCAGTGCGAGATCGAAACCCCGAGCGCGCGCCGGCACCTCCCGCGAGCGCCCGGATTTCATGGGCATGACGCGGCAACCGCGAGTGGTCGTTCAGTTAGAATCGCGGCCACACGAACAGCCCGGTACATCTGATCGGCAGCGGCTCGCTCAGGCGCGGCGACCATTGCCACCCATGCCGTTATCGCTGATGGTGGCCGCGACCTGGCCGCCGTAAAGCTGCTTGCCCAGCGCATCGAGATCGACCGCGCCAGGTTCGCCGATCAACGCGTAACCAAGCTCGCCGCGCCGCCACGCCACCACATCCATGCCGGAGACGCTGCCCCTCGACGGCGCCGCGTCCGCCTTCGCTTCTCTCAGCACACATAGCGCGACCGGCTTGCCCTTCATCGGCAGATAGACGATCTGCACCAGCGGTTTGTCGTGAAAGCGCAGCCGCTGCACACGCTTGAACATGAGACCCTGGCTGCGCAGATCGGGAATCCGCACCGGCAGATTGTCGGCCTGGTTGATATCCGCGACGGTGCTGGCCGTCGCGTTCATATCCGGTTGAATTTGCGCGACAGTGTCACGCGTGTAGAGCTGTTGATAACCGGCCGCGGCCTTGATCCAGGGCGTCATGCCGGAGTTGTCGGCGGCCGTCGTCATGCTGCTGTCGCCGCCGGCGAATTGCGGCACGAGATGCAGTGCGAGGCCGCAGCAGAATGCGCCCGCGACGAACGCCACCGCGAGCTTCGGCCACGACAACCGTGGCAACGTGCGCGCGCGAGGCTTCAGACGGTGCACGTTTTCGCCGAGCGGCTCGGTATCGTCACCGGGCTCGTCCGCGCTCATGTCGGACTGCATGGATGCGGACGCCGCCGGCGCGGACGCGTTCGCCAGATGCTGGCGAATCAGCGCATCGACATTGCGGCTGAGCGACTCGGGTATCGGCGGCAACGACTGCAATGCGAACGCATCCTGATACGGCAAGTCGGATGCGCGCAGCAGCGACACGCGTGAGGCGAGTTCCTCGGACTCCTGAATCGCTCTCTCGACCCTGGCACGCTCGTCCGCAGACAACTCTCCGTCGACGTAGGCCAACAGGCTGGCGTCATCGATCTTCATTGGGTGGCTCGCTGGGTTTTGGGTGCGCGCGTGGCCGCGGGCTCACGCTCGCCGAACTGGGCACCGATGGTCTGCCGCGCGCGGGACAGGCGGCTCATGATCGTGCCGATCGGCACGCCGAGTACTTCGGCGGCTTCACCGTAACTCAATCCCTCCACCGCGACCAGCAGCATCACGATCCGCTGCGCTTCCGGCAGACGTTCCACTGCAGCGAGGATTTCGCTGCTCATCAAAGTCGATTCGGGATTGCGCGCACCGGGATCGGGCACGGTTTCCAGAAAATTGTCGTCCCACTCCATGCTCGAACGGCTGCGCACGCTGCGCGCGCGCAGCTCATTGATCCACGTGGAATGAACAATGGAGAACATCCAGCTCAGCGGTGAGGTGCCCGGCTGCAATTGATCAGCACGCTCGAGTCCGCGCACACAGGCACGCTGAAGCACGTCTTCGGCGTCGTGCTGATTTCCGCACAGGCGAAGGGAGAATGCCCAGAGCCGCGGCAGCATGCCCGGCAATAGAGCGGGCAGATTCTCGACATCTGCTGTTGACATGATTGACTGGCTGAAAGCGGCGTTGCGGCCGGCGCGCCGGCCGGAAACTGGCCGTGACTGCGCGATCAAGGAGGATTGCGGATTGTACAGCGTACGTTAAACGTTTGCTCATTGCCACCATGCCTGCCCAGTACGGGACGAGCACAGTTTTTCGTATCACGCCGTACATCTTCTCGTGGCAGCGACTTGCGGCCCTGTCACCACGCAGTATCGCGCGGCGCGTGCATGCATCCATGCAAAAGTGTAAGCAGATGCCAGCGCCGTCGGCGCATCGAATTGTGAACAACTAAACAAGCCGCCCCGACAAACTAAACAGATCGAAACAGCATCCCGAACCCCCTCTTTCGAACCCCCTATTTCGAGTTCCCTATTCCACGCTCATATGCAACGACGCCTCCTGTTTCGCCCTGGAATAGTTCAGCGCCTTCAGGTGTTCTGTGGATGAAGGCGCTTAGCGTGCAGATCGTGCGACGACCGGCGACTCAACCGCTCGCTGTCCGTCCGTCCGGCCGGCTGATATCGCCAGCGGCCAAGCAAGCTGCCGCAACCATCCCCTTGTCATCCGCCTGTCACCTATATGTCCAAGCCGCAATGAACGAATCCGACACGACCGATCCCCTGCTCGCCCCCATCGACGACGCTGCGCCCACGGGTCCGAACCTCGAATACGATCCGGAATTCATCGAGCTGGAACGGATCGCCATGCCGACGCCCGAGCGCGCCATGGGCGACAGCCTGAAGGCCGCGCAGGAACCCGACTGGGACAAGGTCGCGAACGCCGCCGAATCGCTGCTCGCCCGCACCAAGGATTTGCGCGTGGCCGTCCATCTTTGCGCAGCACGCACGCGCCAGCAGGGGCTCGCGGGCTGGGCCGCCGGCCTCGCGCTGGTGCGCGGCCTGCTCGAACGGTACTGGGACGACGCGCATCCCCAACTCGATGCCGACGACAACAACGACCCGACCGCCCGCGCCAACGCGCTCATGCCGCTCGCCGATCCGCGAAGTGCGCTCGGCTGTTTGCGGAGCACGCCATTCGTCCAGTCGCCGCGGCTTGGGCGTTTTTCGCTGCGCGATCTGCACGTCGCGACCGGCGCGATAGTGGCCGCGTCTTCAGCGGACGGCACTCCGCCTCCGACGCTTGTCGATCTCGAAGCGTGCTGCATGGACTGCGCCGACGATCAGTTGCCGACGGCGTCGGCACTACTGGGCGCCGCACACGACCACGCGCAGGCAATCGCCGGCTTGCTGCAAGAGCGCTTGCGCACGGCCAGTCCCGATATGAGCAACCTCTGCGGCGATATCGAGGAACTGAAGAAGTTCGTCGACGCACAATTGATCCGGCGCTTTCCTGATCTCGAGCACAACGCCCTAACTGAAACCGCGCAGGATAGCGACGGCAGCGCGGCGGGTCCGGCGCTCGCGCCCGCACAAATCGCGCACGGCAAAATCGCAAATCACGACGACGTAATCCGCCGGCTCGACGACATTTGCGAGTACTACGAACGCGTCGAACCGTCGAGCCCGCTGCCGGTTCTACTCAGGCGCGCGCGGCGTCTGGTCGGCAAGAGTTTCGCCGACGTGCTGCGCGATGTCGCGCCGGGCGGACTGTCGGAACTTCAGATGCTGGCCGGGCCGGACAGCGAATAAAGCTGGATCGAGCACCGTCACGTTCGTTCACGCGCCCATCGTGAACCAGCACAACACGGCGGCGCAAGCGAGCACGCCAAGCGCGAAGGCGCAGGCGGCGACGCGCCGCACAACCGTTCGACGACTCCGTGTTCCGTGCGCATCACTCCTGCGCGCACCATCGCGACGCGGCGCGGTGCCGTCCGCCGCCGTCGCATCGGTCTGCGGCACTGCGCGTCGCACCGTATCGCGCCCGACTCGTTCCGTCGCATCGCGCAGCGATTCGAGCAGGCGGCGCCGGCGCTCACGGTAATCACCGCGTTCGATACGGCACAGCCGATGCATTTCATCGAGCACACGCAATGCGTCGTTGACCTGCTGCTCGCGCACGCTCATCTCGACTCCTTCATCGCTCCCGGTCCGCGTCATAGTCCATCGCTCATCGGGCCACCGCCTGGTCGCCGGCATTCAATGCCGTCGCGCCGGATGCCTCGTCTTCCACTTGCGCCTTGATCTGATCCAGCACCATGCTCAAGCCGCCTTGCGGCAACGCCTTCGTGCCGCCAATATCGCGCTCCAACTGGCGCATGGCCTCGGGATCGGTGTCGCGCGCGGCGGTGAAACGCGCTCGTAGCGCCTGCAGATCGGGATCGGCCATCGGCTTGCCACGCGCATCCAGAATCGCCGCAGCGAGCCGGTAGCGTTGTGCCGCGTCGCCAAGCCGCGGATCGCCCGGCATCGCTTCGGCGCCCTGCGACGCGACCCGCGCCGCGTCCGTCAAAGCGCCGCTGCGGCTGAACGCTCGCGCATTGCCGAGATAGGCATCGGCGACGAGTTGTGGACCCGCGCTGGCCAGAAACGCGTTATCGGGCTGGAGCGTGCGCAGCCGGTTCAGCGCTGCGAGCGCCCGTGCGCCGTCGTTCGCAGCGGCGGCGAGGCGCAGCGCGTCGATCTGTGCGGCCGCATCGCCGCTCGCGATCTGCTGATCGATACGTTGCTGCTGCAACAGCAGGAGCATGCGGTCGCGCTGCGCCTCGAGCCCCGGCGAATGCGGCGCGTAGCGCAAGCCGACCTCGATCAGATCGAGCATCTGATGCGACCGCGGCGGCTCGCTCACCTGCGCCGCCACGTTGACGATGCCGTCCGCCAGCACTTCGATCGCCTTGCCGGTTTCCGGCGCGTCATCGCCTTGCAGAGCCGCCATCGCACTGGAGAGCGAGTTGAGCCACGGCTTCGCAGTGGACGGATTAGCCGCCAGTTCGCTCAACGCGCGGCGCGCATCGGACACGCTCAGTGTGGCGGCACGCGGCCCAGGATGCGCGGCGGCGCTTGCAATTGCGGCATCCAGCTGAGCACGACGCCGCTGCAAACGCGCCGCATCCGGGAACAACTGCGAAGCCAGCGCGAGGCGTGCGCGTGCTTCATCGAATTTGCCGAAATCGATCGACTGTCCGATCGCGGCGTCGTATTTGAGTTCGAGCCTCGTGCTTCTGATGAGCGCGCTGCCGGGATCGAGCAGACGGATGCGGTGCAGGATATCCGCCGCGCTGCCCGGTTGATCTTCGAACAGGGCGTCGCGGTCCACCGCTTCGTCGAGACTGCCGCCGAGCCTCGCGAGCATGTCGGTGCGCTCATCCTCGATCTGTTTGCGGCGTGCGTCGAAGCCCGGTGAGAACAGCTTCAATTGCTCACGCACCTGGAATACATGCTGGACCGCCGCGTAATCAAAGCGGCCGAGCGGCGGGCTCCAGTAAGCGTCGAGCCGCCCGGCGAGAAAGCCCAGGATCGCGTCGTTCTGGTTTAGTACGAGACGCTCGCGGTCGCCCACGCCGAGCGTGGCGAGTGCCGCCATCGCCTGATCTTCGTTGGCATAACGGTGCGGATCGTTCACGGCGAAACGCGCACCGGTCATGTCCAGTCGACGTTGCCGGTAGTGATCGTGCAACGCCGTGCCGCCGGCCGCGCACGCCGCGACCGCGAGCAGACCAAGCAGATACGGCGCAAGCCGTTCACGCGGCCGCCTGCGGCGCAAACCGTCGACAAACGCGCCGACCGTCTGCAAGCGCGCCTCGCCGCGAAACGCGACCGCGTCGCACAGCGCGCGGTATTGACGGCGCGGCAGCGCTGCAATGGCCGGCGGCAGCGCGCCCTCGGCCATGGCGACGTCGGCGCTATGGCGGTCGAACGGGTGCCGGCCGGTGAGCAACTCGAACGCCACACAACCGAGCGCGTAGACGTCGTCGCGCGCGGTCGGCTCGGCGCCCTCGATCATTTCGAGGCTTGCGTAGGCCGGCGTCATCGCACCGAGCGTGCCGGCGTCGAAAACGGTCTGCTCGCCGGCCACGGCCGCGCCGACCTGGCCCGCGCGTGCAATGCCAAAGTCGAACACCTTGGGCACGCCGTCGCGGGTCACCATGACATTGCCCGGTTTGAAGTCCGAATGCACGATGCCGCTCGCATGCGCACGCTGCAACGCGCGCGCCATCCCTTGGATCAGCGGCCACGCCTCGCGAAACGGCATGCCCGATGGTCGCTCGCGAATCAGCGTGCGCAGATCGGTGCCGTCGATGTACTCCATCGTCATGAAGACGATCGTGCCATCCTTGTCGAAGTCGTAGACATGCACGATGTTGTCGTCGGCGAGACGTTGTGCACGGCGCGCCTCCCGTTGCAGTGCGATCAGCGAATCGGGATGGCGGCGGAACTCGTCGTTGAGCACCTTGACGGCGACGTACGGATCACGGTCACGCGCTTCGACCTTGCGCTCGTCACGCGCGAGATAGACGACGCCCATGCCGCCGCGTCCGAGTTCGCGTTCGAGCAGGAAACGTCCTTTCAGGAGCTTGCCGGGCGCCGCGTAATCGCCGCCCGGCGCTTGCGCGACGCGTTGCCAGCCATCACGCTCGCGGCTGTCGGAGAGCGTGCTGCCGCCCGCGCGACTGGCGGGTTTGACGACCGTGGCGTCGTCCCAGCGGGTGCCCGCGAAAGAGTCGGGCGCGTCGCGGCACGCGGACGGCGTGGGCGGCGCGTGCGGCGCGGGAGGCAACCGGGCAGGCACGCGATCCGACTTCGGATTTGTGTCGGAATGGGTCATCGGAAGATCTTCACTGGGCTTCGAGCCGCACGATCACGGCGGAAAGATTGTCGCGGGCGCGCCGCGCCAGCGAAAGTGCGAACAGGCGATCAACCTGTTGACGTGGGCCAAGCGGCTCGCGGCAGACGCTCGCCAGTTCGCAGTCGCTCAGTTCCTTGTTGATGCCGTCCGAGCACAACAGGAACTGCATGCCGGGACGGCTGCCGGCGACCGCCCAATCGATGTACAGCGTCTCCTCGACGCCGACCGCCCGCGTCAGCACGCCCGCACCGGCGGCCGAAGCCGAACGTCCGCCGAACTGCGTGATATCGGGCGGCTGCCCGTGCACGTGGTCGCGTGTCAGTTGCAGCAGCGCATCGTTTTCATGCACGTAGACACGGCTGTCGCCAACCCAGCCGCACAGGACGAAGGCCGGATCATGCACGAGCAGCGCGACAGTCGAACCGATCACGTCCACCTGCTGCGCGACAGCGGCGGCACGCAATTCGGCGTTCACCTGTTGCAGACCGTCCTCGATCGCGGTGATGAAGTCGTTCACGTCGCCCGGACGCTGCAACGCGCCGAGCCGCTCGACGATCAGCGTGCTTGCGTAGTCGCCGGCCGCGTGACCGCCGAGACCGTCGGCGACGACCCATAGGCCGAGATCGTCGCGCACGAGAATCGCGTCCTCGTTGCGGCGGCGCACGTTACCCGTTTCGGTGTGCCCGGCGGAGCGGCAGACTGTCGTCACGCCGCAACTCCCACGACAGCAAGCGGCCATTGCGCGCGTGCCGTACGCAGACCGGCGTGCAGTGCGAGATGCGCGCGGGCGTCGTCGCAGGTCGGCAAGGCGAGCGCCTGCTCAAGACAGTCGTGCGGCAGTTGCATGAGTTCGCGCGTCGCGAGGAGCAGCAGACGGTCACCGGGTTCGAGGCGCAGCGCGGCTTCGTCGCAATCAGGCTCGCCCGGCGTGCCGAGGCCGGGCATATCGAGCCACGCATCGCCGAACAGCAGGTCGTCGAATTCGCCGCCTGCGCCTACCGCGTGCTCGACGAACGGCGCGTGCAACTCGCCGCGCCGCCAGTGCCACAGCGCGGCAGCGCCGATCCGCAGCAAACGGGCTTGCGGACCGTCGAAGCGCACGACAATGGCCGCGCCGTTTTCACGGGCGGCGTGAGGCGCGCCGTGGTTCGCGTCGCGCAGTCGCGCATGCAGCGACATCAGCGCGGTGCGCAAGCTAGCCGTATCGTGGGCGGTGGCCCTCACGGTTTCGCGGATGCTTTGCGCGGCCAGACGGCGTGGATCGTGGGGGCCGTCGTCGGCGCTCAGGAGCAAGGTGCGGCCCTGATCGAGGCACAATAATGCGGCGCCCGGGTCGGCGCTGGCGGGCGCAGACTCGCCCGCTTCGATGTGCGATGCGGCGGTGCCGACGGATACCGCTTTTTCCGCGAGCCAGTCGTTCTGGGTGGTCTGCGTCGTGTGGTGCCATGAATTTATCGCCGGCGGCCGAACGTCAACCTCACCTGCCTGCATTCGACGCGCAGCCAGCAACGTCGCATGACTGCGCGGCAACCCACGCGTCGCGAGCAAGCGCGCTGCGCCTTCGGTCCACCACAGACACCATGGCCCCGGCCGCATGCCAAGCTCTCTCCACGCTTCACTCAACGCTTCACTCAACGCCGCACCGGTCACAAGCTCGCGCGGCAACTCCAGTTGCCACTGCCCGCTGTCCCATGACAGTTCGCTCCAGGTCGCCAACGACGCGCTCGCCTCCCCTTCCAGACGCGGCAGCGCTGCCACGTGCGCGTCGAATGTCTCGACGCTCATCGCCTGGTCCTGTGCGCTCCGGTAGACGCGGTCGAGCGCGTCGAACCACGCACTGTTGCCGGGAATGCGCGCGGAGCCGCCCGAACACGGCGCCGCCAGCACCATCGGAAACTCGCGGCCCAGCCGGTCCACCGCGGGCCCGGTGACACCGCACCACGCGCCGCTGCCGCACACCTGCGGCGGCATCACGAAACGCCACGCGGCACCCTGCCGCCACGCGTTCGCCCAATGCTCGCCCAACTCGCGGCGGCCGGTTTCAAGCGCGCGCTGAAAATGACGATCCCATGCTTCGACGAAGTCCGGCGGCAGCCGCCGTCTGACGAAATCTCCCGCGCCCGGCAACTTGCCGTAGAAACCGACGCCGTTCATCGCGGGCACCTGAAACGCCGCACGTCGTCGTTGAGGAACGGGTGACGCAGGCTCGCCGCCTGGAGCGGCAGCCGCACCGCGTGTCCGCCGAAGTCAAAGCTCGCAACAAAGCGCAGATCGCTCTGCTTCTGCAAATGTCCCGCGTCGAGCGCGTGGAAAAACGCCCAGTCGCCGTCGAAATGCAGTGGAGCGCCGAGCGGATGATTGGAACTGTCGAACGCGCTCAGCACCACATGGCCGGGTTGCGGGCCGGGCCACGCCATCACCGCGCTCGGTGCACTCGAT
The DNA here is from genome assembly GCF_904848585.1 of Paraburkholderia kirstenboschensis. Taxonomy (GTDB): domain Bacteria; phylum Pseudomonadota; class Gammaproteobacteria; order Burkholderiales; family Burkholderiaceae; genus Paraburkholderia; species Paraburkholderia kirstenboschensis. The sequence continues at coordinate 221,902 of NZ_CAJHCR010000012.1, read as the reverse complement.
GCGCCGTTCGCGCTGTAATCGTATTTCTGTCCGTCGATCTCGACGACCACCCGCGCAACCGACGCATCGAATTGCGGCGCGAGCAGTGTGAAACCGACATGCGCCTGCGCGCCGCTGCTGAAGAAAATCTGACGGATGTCGTCGGCGATTTGCGCGGCGGCCAGCACACTGTCCGGTCCCGGCGTCACGCCGGCCTTCCAGCGCCACGCGCGGCCGCCGGTATCGACCCGCTGTGCGAGCGTCGATTTGAAGAAACTGTCGAAGCGTCCGCCGTTGCCGAACAGCTCGGCGAAGTTCTGCACCGGAATATCCGTCGCGCCGCCCGGAACGAACGGATAGCGCCCATCGACGAAACTCGCGCAGTCGTTGCCCGCCGCCGCGTGGAACTGCCCGGCCAGCGCGGCACTGCTACCGCTCGCGATCAGCGCCGCGCTTCTGCCGGTCAGGCCGGCAATCAGGCCGGCCGCTTGAGGCGGCAATTGTTCGGCTTCCTGGCGTGCGGCCAGCACCGCGGTGTTGTTCTGCGCGGCGGGTTCGCTCAGGTCGTTCATGGTGAGCAAGGTCTTGCCGAGCTGATCGAGCACGCCGATGGTGTGATCGAGCGGCGTCGCGCCGGGCGTGCCCGTGCTCAACTGATCCAGCTGGGCGAAATGTTCTTCGATCGCGGCACCCGGCTGGCGGCTGCTGGCTGCATTGTCGCCATTCGTCGCGCCCGGCGTGATACCGGCCGGCACGGACACGCCCGCTGAGCGCAATTGGCCCCCGAGGCGAGTGCTCGATGCGCGGTTCACCGCGAAGTTCTCGCCGACCGCTTTCGCTTGCGAGCCCACCGCAGTCGCCACGTCGACACCGGACGCACCGCCGGGTTTCGCCGCGCCACGCAGCATGTCGCTGGTGTTGTCTCGCACCAGATTCAGCAGCGCCTTGAGCGGCGAACTCGGACCGGACAGTTTTGCCGCGAGCGCACTCGCGTCCTGAATGCTGGCGACAGGCTGCAGTCGCAGATCGGCGAGCAGCGCGTCCCAGTTACGAATGTAGTCCTGCTCGTACAACGTCAACACCTGCTGCTCATAGCGCGAACGGGCGAGCGGATCGACACGACCGGCGTCGAATACCCAGTAATCCTTCACAAAGTTATCGACGGACTGCCCGATCCCGCCATTTGCCTCTGAGGCGAAAGAGGGCCGCGTGAACAGCACGGGCAGCGGCTGCGACAACGGCGTTCCGCTCTTGCGGGCAAACACGTTGCCGAGCAATCCCAGCGATTGATCGAGCCGTACCGGAGATGCACCTGAGCGCCCAGCCTCGAGTTGCACGCTGCCGTAAATCAGCGTGGCGACATCGGCGGTTTTCAGCGTGGCGCGCGCCTGGCCGATCAGCGCATTGTCGAGCGGGAGCGCGCGCGGCTTTTGCGGATCGTTCACCCGCGCAGAGAAATGATTGTCGAGTGCTCTCGCGATCGCCGGATCCTGCGGAAACAGACGCTGCCATTCCAGACGCGCAAGCGCCGCGAGTTCGCCGGGGTCGAGATGCTGCGGCTGGCCGAGCATCAGATAGCCCTTCAGATAGTCATACAGCGCCTGCGGGTCGTTCGCGCTTGCACCCAGACCTTCACGAAAGCGAACACCGACGCCCGGCAGCAAGGTGCCGTCGCTTTCGCGCAGATACGCGCCGTGCGCCTGCGCGAAAAGCGCATGGCCTTGAAACAGCCCGAAGCGCATCAGCAACGGCACATGCTTGCGATACTGGCCCGCGACGTCCTGCGCGGCAGAGATGACTTCGAGCCGCGCCAGCGAGCGCGCGAAATACGACTTGAGATCCGGCGCGCCGGCCAGGGTATCGGCGGGCGGCAGGTCCTTCAACGCGCCCTGCACGTCCGCGACGAACGCGCGATTGCGCGCATAGCTCGTGGCGAAACCGGCGATCAGCAGCAGCGTGACTAGTGCGATGCCCGCATAGGCCGCCGCCTGCATCAGCAGCTTCTGTCGCTCCAGGCGCGGGTTCGTGCCGGCCAGGCCAGACTCGCGAAACAGCACTTCCTTTAACAGCCGCTCGACAAAATAGGTCCGCGGCTGTCCGGCGCCGACCTGCACGCGCGCGGCATCGACGCCGAACGTGCGCGCCACCGCGCCCAGCATCCGGTCGATCGGGGCGCCTTGCTGCGTGCCCGAGGTCAGATACGCACCGCGCAACAGCGGCGGCGTGCCGTATTCGTGGCGGCCGAACGCGCCTTCCACGAACTGCCGGGCGATCTCTCTAAACGCGCCGAGCTGCTGCGGAAAACTGAGTACGGCCGCTCGCCGGCTGCGGTCGCGTTCGGCGTGCAGACGCTCGATGAGCCTTGTATTGAGACGTTCGACCAGCAGATCGTATTCGCCTGCGAAACGACTGCACGCGCTGCCGTCGAGGCTCGCGTCGAGCGGAAACGTCGTGCCCCAAACCTGGCTGCGCAAGTCCGGCCCGAGGTCGTCGAAAAATTCGCCGAAGCCCGCCACCAGGTCGCACTTGGTGAACACCAGATACACGGGCACCGCCACCTTCAGATGCTGCGTGATTTCGTCCAGACGCCGACGCACCGCGCGAATGTGCCGGGCCCGCGTGTCGTCGCTAAAACTCAGCAGATCGGACACGCTCATCGTCACGATTACGCCGTTCAGCGGGCGGCGCCGGCGGTAGCGGCGCAGCAACGTCAGGAACGATTGCCATGCCGAAGCATCTGCGCTCGCATCCGAATCCTGCGTGGTATAGCGGCCCGCCGTGTCGAGAAAGACCGCTTCATCGGTGAACCACCAGTCGCAGTCGCGCGTGCCGCCGATCCCGCGCAGCGCCTCTTTGCCAAAACGCTCCGACAGCGGAAAGTCGAGACCGGAATTGTGCAGCAACGTGCTCTTGCCCGAACCCGGCGGCCCGATCACCACGTACCACGGAAGCGCGTACAGATTACGGCCGTTGCGCCGCGTCTTGCGCAAGGTGTCGACCGCCTCGCGAAAACGTTGTTGCAATTGCGCGCGCTCGGCACTCCCCGGCTCCCCGGCGGCGAGCCGCGCTTCCTGCCCGGCAAGTTCGCCCGAGAGTTGCGCCGTCTTGCGCTGCGCGCGCCATTGCTGCAGTTGCACGGCAAGCAACACGCTCAGCACCGTCGCGAGAATCAGCGCGAGCCGGGCGGCGGGACTCGCGAGCGGCTGATACTCGCCGATACCCAGATACGGGCCGCCAAGCCAGATCAGCGTGGCAATCAGCAGCAAGCCGATTGCAAGCACGAACCAGCGGGACTTCACCCAGGTTTTCAGTGTGTTCATGGGTTCAGTTCTCCGGGATGTACAGAATTTCCACGCGCCGGTTGCGTGCCCGGTTGGCCGGCAGGTTCGGCGGCGTAGCCAGCGGCTGCGAGGAGCCCGCGCCGTTCGCTTCGAGCCGGCGCGGATCGTCGAGACCCTGTGCGAGGACCGCCAGTGTGTTTTGTGCGCGTGCCGTCGAGAGCGCGAAGTTGTCCTTGAATTGCAGTGAGTGCACCGGTTGATCGTCGGTATGGCCGACCACGATGACGCGGCCCCGCACACGGTTTAGCGCGGCAGCGACCTGACGCAGCAACGGGATTTCGTCGGGCGCGAGATCGGCGCCACCGGACGGAAACAGTGCCCCCGCCGCGAGACGCACGGTGTCGCGACCGTCCGCCTGTTCGTCGACGCTCAGCGCGCCGGTCTGTTCGAGCGGCGCGAGCAGCGTCTTCAGGCTCCTGTCGGATGCTTTGGGCACGGCGGCGCTCTGCGGCGGCGGCGCGCTGTCGAGACCGATCGCGGCAAGCTGCGCGCTGACCGGCTCGCTCAACGCGTTGAGGCGCGTAAATAAAAACAGGAACGCACCCAGCACGATCACTGCCGACGCCGCCAGCGCGACCCACAGCGGCACGTGACGCATCACCGGATTGCGGCGATCTTCCACGCCGCGCCAGTGCGGCGCGAGTTCGGCGGCGGGCGCTTCGCGCAGTCCGCGTATGCGGCGGTACAGATCGTCCTGGATGTCGGCGAGACGGCCGAGGCCGCCCGGCTCCACGAGATAGCGTCCGCCGAATCCCAGCGCGAGGCAGATGTACATCAGTTCGATCAGATCGAGATGACGCGAAAAATCAGCACTCAGCCGGTCGAGAATCTGGAAGAACTTGGCGCCGCCATAGGTTTCGCCGTGGAACGTAACCAGCAGCGTCTTTTGCGCCCATCCGCTCGGGTCGCCCCACGGCGCGTTGTTGACGGCCTCGTCGAGCATCGTGCACAGCACGTAACGCGCGGCCATGACGGTTTGCGTGTTGATGCCCGCGTCCTGCGCATAGCGCTCGAAACTGCGTACTTGCGCGACCGCCTGTTCACGCAGCCGCGCGATGTCGGCGGGTGGCGTCACGCTATGCCGCAACTGCACCGTCAGCAGCAGCAGCGGATTGGCTGCGCGCACCAGCGCGTTGGCGACACCGCTCATGAAGTCGCCCAGTTCGGCGCGACGTGTGCCAGGCTCGGGATGGATCGAGGCGCCACGCGTCGAGGTGCTGGAAGACGCGCGCGGCGCCATGATGCGGGTTGCGTCGTCCGCTCCCGCACCCGCCGTCGCGTTGTCTCGCGGACGCAGCACAGTGGCGTCCACCGGCACCGTTCGATCGTCGTTGCGATGGCCCATATTCATGTCCGCACCGCCCAGCATTGCAGATCGAGGCCCGCAAAACCGCTGCCGAAATGCATCGCGATGCCGCCCGATGTTTTCAACATGCGCCACATCGCCGAATTGCGGTCGCATTCGAAGTAGACGAAGCCGGATGTGTACGGCAACTGACGCGGCGCGACGGCCATCGGCGACACACCGATGCCCGGTAATTGCAGATTGACCAGATCGCGAATCTTCTCGACCGGACCGATCTTCGATTGCGCGGGCAACTGGCGGCGCATATCTTCGGCTTTCATGTCGGCCTTGGCGGCGAGCACGAAGGTGGCCGTATCGAGCAACGTAGGATCGGGAACCACGCCGACCCACACGCCGTACTTACGCTGTTGCAGCGGAATCGGCACCGCGCTCTGTTCCAGTACCGCGCTCAGCGCGATTCGCAGCGCGGCGATCAGCGGCTCGAAACTCTCACGCAACCGTTCGTGCCGGTACGGCGGGAACGGTTGCACGCGCTTTCCCGGCGCGGTGAACGTGGCGAGTTCGCCGGCCAGTTCCAGCAGCAGACGGTAAAGCGCCTCCGGATGCAACAGCGGCGCGGCGGCCAGATGCGCGACGAGCGGTTGATAACGGTTGATGACCTGCAACATCAGGAAGTCGGCAATCTCTGCCGCGCCGCCACGATCCGTTTCGGCAACGCGGCCCGCCAGCGCTTCGCCGCGCTGATGCAGCAGACCGAGCAGCTCGGAGAGAAAGGTAACGAGACGCCCGGCGGCCTCGGTGTGCAACGCGGTTGGCATAAAGCCCTCGTCGAGTATCACGCGACGATCCGCGCGGCATTCGACCACTCGCGCCAACGGAATCTGCATCAAGCCTTCGGCCGGCTGCGAGTCAGGCAGCAGCCGCGTGCTCATGCCCGCTACTTCCAGGGTCGTGAGCCCTTCCATGCTGCCGGACGCGTCGCGCGCTTCGGTTTCGCGCACGCGATAGCGGTACAGTTCGTCGGCGGCGGAAGCGGCCCACGCGCTGTCGGGCTGCGTGGACGAGCGCAGCGGCAAGGTCAGATGCACGGTCTGATCGCGCCAGTTCGAATCGATGTCGAGCGGCGGCGGCAACGGCTCGTCGCCTGGCATCGAGAATGGTGTGCCGTCGGGAAACACCCCGCGCGCGCGCTTGATACCGAGCTTGCCGATCGCCAGCAGATCGGTTTCGAGTTCCAGTTCCTGGAAGCCCCACGCATACGGACGCAAGCCGCCCGCGCGCAATTCCACATAGCGCTCGAAATAGCGTTCCTGCTGCTGCATGTGCTGTGGCCGCAGAAACAGGCCTTCGCTCCATATGACTTTGTTGCTTTGGGTCATGGCTTATACGTCGATCGGGAGGGCTTTAAGCGTCGTCGTGTGAGCGGACGACGGTCGATTCGCGACGCTCAGTCGCGGCGGCTTTTCAGGCGCGCCAGTTGTTCTTCGTAAGCTCTCGCGAACTCGTCGCCGAACAGGCGCCGGAAACATTCGTCAGGATTTCTGGTGAGCGCGTCGAACTGCTCCTTGTAGCGCTCCCAATGGCGCGGCCGGCTGCCAAGCGACAAACGCCGCGCACCACCGCTCGCGGCGTCTTCGATACGTGCCGGGTCGAAATGCGCGAGCATCGACTGGAACGCGGAGCGCACACCGGCCAGCATCGCCATCTGGTGATTACGGATATCGGCGGCGGCGTCGTTGAGCGCCGCGCTGCCGGAAAGGAAGCCCTGGTCCGGCGGCGCGAACAGTTTCTTCACCGCTTCCTGCGCGGTCGGCGCGAACTTCAACGGGTTGTTCTCGGAGCGCTGGATCAGCGTGGCGGGCAGGCGAAAACTGTTCTTCAGTTCGGCGCGCGCGCGCAGCACGTCCATCATGGCGTCCACGGCGATGTGAAACATGTCGTTCAGTTCCGGCACCGCGGAAGACGTCGGGGCTGTCGCAGCGTGCGCCGGTTCAGGCGTCAGTGCATGTGCGGCGGCAAAAGCGGGCGCGGGTTCCGGTGGAGGTGTCGGCTTCTGCGGCAAGGGTTGCGGTGACGGCTCTTGCGCAGCCGGATTCGCAGGCGTCTGTTCAAGGGCAGGCTGCGGCGGCGCCTTCGCCGATGACCCGGATGCCGTCGTATCCGGCGGTGAAACAGGCAAAGCGCCTGGCGTGGCCGCATCGGGTACAGGCAAGGAATCGATCTCCTTCGGCCCGACGCGCGATACCACGCGGCTGCCTGTCGTATCCCAATCGTCGGGAAGAATCGGACCGCTCGGGCGCGCCGCTTCGACTTGCGGCGGACGGAAACGGTCGGACACCGCAGGCGTGTGATTCCACCCTTCGACGGGCGGCGGCGGTTGCTGTGCTTCATCCGCATACGACGACGGCGGATCGAACATTGCGAGCGGATCGAGACTTGCGCCTGGTGCGGCATCGGCAGCGCCGGGAATCAGCCCTTCGCCGTGGCCGGCGCTGCCCGGTGCGGCATCGCGCCGTGGCGCGAGCAGCAAACTCAGATCGAGCGTATCGATCGGTTTCGCGGAAACTTTAGCGGGCGCGGAAAGAGCGTCTGCGTGACCCGGCGCCGTGCTCGCCGCCGCTGATCCGCGATTGTCCAACGCGTTCCACTGCGTCGCCGCCTCACCCTTTAATCGCACGCCGATCTCGAACGTATCGATGTGCAAGCGGTCGCCATGCTTCAGCGCCGCGGGCTCGCCGCGCGTCAGCGACGTGCCGTTCAGCAGCATGCCGTTGGTGCTGCGGTCCTCGATGAAATAGAGGCCGTTCAGATAGCGCACCAGCGCATGCAGACGCGACACGCCTTCGGCGCCGAGCACCCAGTCGCATTCGTCGGACCGGCCGATACTGCCGTCGCGGCAATCGAACTCGTGCTCGCGGCGCGCACCGAGACGCTCGCCCCGTTCGCCTTGCACCGACAGGGTCAGGCTTTGCGCGCTGCTCATTGAACACCTCCGTCGATACTGTTAGGAACGCTCAGCAAGCCCAGCGCGTCGCGCACGAATGCGGTCCGGCGCGCGTCGACTTGCGCGGGAACCAGCGCGGCCATGTAGGTCGCGGCCGCCATGGCGGCGAGCGCGGTGAGATGTTCCGGCGGCGGAGTCGGCTGATCGCACCGGGGATTCAGGTTGCCGCCGGTCCAGCCGGCGGCGGCTGCCGACCACGCGCCGATGCTCCGGTAGCGGTGCGCGCCCGCGAACGACGCCGCGTTTGCGCGATGGACCTCGCGCGGATCGCGCACCCATGCCTCGGCCAGTGCGAGTCCTGCGCGGTCGTGTTCGCCAAGCGCCTGCCGGTTGCCGCACTGGCATACCCACGCCACGGCATATCGGCGTGGCAACAGGCGCGCGAGCAGGCTCAATGCGTCGGCGGCCAGCCCGTCGTCGAGCAGCGTTCGCACGGCCGTGTGCGACGCCATTGCAGGTCGCAGGCGCGCTTGCGCTGGCGCGGACATCCGCATCTGACGGGCGGCATCGAGGATCACGCTCATAACGGCAGAATCATCGGAGCGGCACCGCCAAGGATCGCCGTCGCCGTGCCGATCAATTGCAGGTTGGTGGACTGCACGAGGCAGTCGGCTTCGGACAGAATTTCCATCGCCGCAATCGAACTCACATTGAGATTGGCCTTCGAGTTGATCTCCATCGCGAGGCCGGAACTCATCGTCACGTTCATGTCGCCGTTGATGGTGATGCTGGTGCCCTGGATCGCGATCTCGCCGGAACTGTTCATCGTGATGCTTGCGAGCCCGGTGACGAGCTTGATCTGGTTGCCCGCGCTCAGCGTGTAGTTGTGCGCGACCTGCACGTTATGATCGTGCTCGGATTCTTCGAGCAAATCCTTCTGTGCGTGAATCAGCACCTGCTCGCCGCCTTTTTTATCCTCGAAGCGGATTTCGTTGTAGTCCTCGCTGCCGCCGCCCGCGTGACTGCGGCTTTTCACGCCGCTTTGCGTCTTGTTATCGGGCAGGCTGTACGGCGGCATGTTGTCCGCGTTGTAGACACTGCCGATGATCAGCGGCCGGTCCGGATTGCCGTCGAGAAAACTCACCACCACCTCCTGGCCCACGCGCGGAATGAACTGCGCGCCCCAGCGCTTGCCGGCCCACATCTGCGCGACGCGCACCGGACAGGAGTTCTGCGCGTTCGGCTTGCCCGGCCGGCTCCAGAAAAACGTGACCTGCACGCGGCCGTATTTGTCCACCGCGATGTCCTCGGGCGTGTCGCCGTAGACCACGGCTGTTTGCAAGCCCGCGATCACCGGACGCGGTGTCACGGCCATCGCGCGAAACGGTTGACGGCTGCGGATCGCCTTGAAGGAGCAACGAAACGGCTCCTGGTCGTCGTCCGCACCGCCGCCCGTCACGTAGTCCGGTTCGACCAGCCGCATCTCGGTCTCGATCACCAGGTATTCCTGGTTCGCCTCAGCGGTCGGAAAATCCTTCAGCCTGAACAGCGCGCCGGTCGTGAGACCGCATGCGTCCGTGTGGCCGGCGCTCGTGAAGAGCGGCACATTCAGCGCATCCGCACGCACCTGAGCGTATCGCTGACCGTCTGCGAGGCGCTGGTCGTGGCCGACGTACCCGTACGCATAGTCATACGCGTCGAGACCGCTCACGTTCGACGCCTCGTCCTTGTCGGTCAGCTCCTCCGTGGCGAGCAGCGACGCCTTCGGCTTCAGATAGTCGTAATCGTCGATCTGCACGCGCGTCGTGTTTAGCGAGCGCGCGGTTTCCCAGTCGCTGATCGATGCTTTCATGCGCTTACCGCGCTCGACCGGCGGCGCATAGGGAATCTGCTCGAAACCGGAGACCGCGGTGTGCGCGCCGAGAGCGTCGGCGAGCACCATGGTGTGCGTGCCGTCGGTGTGCGTGAAAAAGTAGTAAATGCCTTCCTGCTCCATCAAACGGCTGACGAAGTCGAAGTCGCTTTCGCGGTATTGCACACAGTAGTCGCGCGCCGGATAGCTCGCGCTGAGACTCGATTTCACGTCGCTGTAGCCGATCTCACCCAGCACCGATTGAACGATCTGCGGCACGCTCATGCTGCGGTAAATGCGGCAGTCGCGCCGGCGTGTCGACAGCCACGGCTTCGGTACCAGCACGAAGGTGTAGACCGCGTAACGCACGTTGTCGATATTGACGAAGCCGCCCTGCTCGCCCTCACAGACGATCCCGTTGAAATAGCGCGTATAGCCCTGCGGGGTGACGAGCTTGACGGTCATCGGTGTGCCGAGCAGCGCGCGCAGATCGACCGCCGCGTTCTTGCTGATCGCTTCGAGCCGGTACGAAAACAGCCGGCCGAGCGCCTCGGTCGCGCTCATGTTCGAAAACAGCAGACTGCTGCCGAGATTGGAGCTGAGTGTGATTGCGTGAGCCATGGAATGATTCGCGAGCGTTTGTCGATGTGCTTCACGACAAAGAACAGCCAGCCACCCCGATCTATTCCGTCAATGTTGCAAGTTCGGATCAAACGGCTCATGGACCGCCTGCGCCGTCACTCGTTGATCAGCCTCGTGATCTTCAGAAGCTTCACTTCCGTGACCTTGTAGCTGTCGAAGTTGTCCTTCAGCAGAGCCGGGAATTTCGGCGGCGCGCCGCTGGCATCGCCCGCATAAGTCCAGGTTCCATAGTTGGGATCGAACAGGGCCCAGACGTTGCGACATTTCGTGACCGCCATCGCGTGCCGGCCAATCGGACAGGCGAACACGATCATGCCGAAATAGTTGCCGTCAACGCTTGTCAACGCCGCAGTGATGCTCATCGCCTTTCTCAGCGACAGCATCCCCGCACCAGCGCCGATATTGGCATCGGCGTTCGTGTCGCGCACGCCGTCCAACCGGCCGAGCGAGAGCATGACAATTCCGTTCGAGAGGTTGCTGTCGTCCGAGCTGCCGCTCAGGAACTGATTGGCCCGGTTGGCGTGATCGATCAACGCCTCGTGTGCCGTCGTACCGTGCGTGATACCCAGTCCCGCGACACTCGGGCCACCCGAATAGCAGTCGCGCAACCATTTGACCGTGAGCCCCCAGCACGCGCCGGCCCGCAGCGAACTCGTCATGCCTTTCAGAAGATCGCCCTGCTTGAACACAAACGTCGGTTGTTCCATTGTTTCCTCGCTGTAGGAGTTGCTTTCGTATTCACGCGGCTAAACGGAGCGGCGCGTCAGAGCCAGTCGTGAAAGTAACCGTCTCTCACCTTGTGCATCGGGAAGTACCAGTTGTCCCGCATGAAGAGCGAGTCGCGCAGCTTCTGGTCCGCATCCTGTGACCGCATCTGCCCGTCCGCCATCGTGTCCCGGATCTTCTTGAACCCCGAACTCTCGGCGGCGGCCGTCGGCCCGGTCATCTTGATCGTCGAACCGCGCACGTCGTGCATGTATTGCATGCGCAACTCTTCCTTGCTCTTGAGCGCTTTGAAATTGCTGTGGATCAGCGACTTATACGACTTCAGCCCGCTGCTGCCGGCGTGCGCCGCAATGATCGAATTACTGATCGCCGGCTGCTGGTCGGTCGTGATGCTGTTTTTCCACCAGTCGTCGCTGCGCCAGTTCTGTTCGCTGACACCGTTGTGCCAGACAATGCTCACGGCGGAGAAACGCGGATAGGACTGGTGACAGATGAGTTCGCCCAGCGGGTTCACGCAACTGACGTCGGTATCGACATAGATGCCGCCGTGCTGGAGCAGGATCTCAATGCGCAGAATGTCGCTGGCCGACCCGAAATTGCCGCCGCGATTGACGAGTTCCTTGCGATAGATGGCGGCATTCTTTCCCATCTTCAGATCGCGTTGCACTTCCCGCAGCTTGATCCCGTTGGCGTTGCAAAAATTCATGATCGAGTTGATCTGCTGGACGCGCATGCCTTGCAAGGCTTCGCCCCGCAGATGCAGATACTGATCCAGATATTGGATCGTGGCGGCGTCTCCGCCATGCTTGCCCAGCGTGTCGGCGACCTCCTTCCATTTTTCCGCGGGGACCTTTGGATTCTTCACGTCATTGACGGGATTGCCTTGACTCTTTTCGTACCTGTATTGCGCGCTGACCTGGCGCCGCCGCTCACCGGTCAGCAACTGGTTGGCATCGATCCAGAGATTCACTTGCCAGTCGGGGTTCATTCTCGGGAACGTCACAATGCAATCGCGGTTTCGCTGCGGGATATCTCCACCGATCCAGATAATGTGGATGATCTTTGGAATCGCTTTCACGTTTGAACCTCCTGAAGACAGACTTGGATCTCGCTAGCTCGCTACGCCTGGCAGCGCTGCACATTCATCGAATGTGGTAGACGAAATCATTTTTCGCAACGCGCACGCGCACCCGTTCGAGGGTGCCCCCGTCGATCATGCGGATGAGAAATTCGCGGCTTATCGCCGGTAACATGGTGTTGGTGAGAATCGCATCGATCATCCGTCCGCCGGACTCGCTCTCGGTGCAGCGACTCACCACCAGCTTCACGACCGCTTCATCGTATTCAAATGGCACGTGGTAGCGTTCCTCCACGCGCCGCTTGATGCGATCCAGTTGCAGAATGACAATGCGCGCGAGCATTTCGCCGCTCAGCGGGAAGTATGGAATGGTCACCAGCCGGCCCAGTAGCGCGGGCGGAAATACCTCGAGCAACGGCTCGCGCAGCGCCCGTGTGAGCCCCTCGGCCGCAGGCATTGACTTGGCGTCCCTGCACAATCCGGCGATCAGATCGGTGCCGACATTCGTGGTCAGCAGAATCAACGTGTTGCGGAAGTTGATCGAGCGGCCTTCGCCGTCTTCCATCGCGCCTTTGTCGAACACCTGAAAAAACATCTCGTGCACATCGGGATGCGCTTTCTCGACTTCGTCGAGCAGCACGACCGAATACGGCTTGCGGCGCACCGCTTCGGTCAGCACGCCGCCTTCGCCGTATCCCACGTAACCGGGCGGCGCGCCCTTCAATGTCGAGACCGTATGCGCTTCCTGAAACTCGCTCATATTGATGGTGATGAGGTTGTGCTCGCCGCCATACAACGCCTCTGCCAGCGCGAGCGCGGTCTCGGTCTTGCCGACACCCGAGGTGCCCGCCAGCATGAACACGCCGATCGGCCGGTCCGGATTGTCGAGACCGGCGCGCGAGGTCTGAATGCGTTTCGCGATTGCCTCCATTGCGTGGTCCTGCCCGATCACGCGCTCACCGATCAGGCTCGCGAGATTCATCACCGTGCGCAGTTCGCTGCGGACCATTCGGCCGACCGGAATACCAGTCCAATCGGAAACCACCGACGCCACCGCCTGGTAATCGACGTTCGGCAGAATCAGCGGCGTCTCGCCTTGCAACTCGGCAAGTTGCGCCTGCAAGCGTTGCAACTCGGCGAGCACGCTGGCGCGCGTATCGTCGTCGAGCGCGGGCGCGGCCTGCACCGCCGCTTCGAGTTCGCTGCCCGTTCCTTCGACCGGCGCGATTTCACCGCGCAATTGCGCGCGCAGCGCGAGAACCTGCCCGACCAGCGCCTTTTCATCCGCCCAGGCCAGTTCGCGTTGCACGAGCCGCGCACGTTGCGTGTCGAGCGACGCAACGACCTGTGCCTCGCGCGCCGTCACCTCGACACCCACGCTCTTTTCGCGCTCGATGATGCGCTGCTCGGTCTCGAGCGCTTCGATCCGCTTCAACGTATCGTCGATCTCCGCCGGCACTGCGTGCTGGCTGATCGCCACGCGCGCACAGGCGGTGTCGAGCAGGCTCACCGACTTGTCGGGCAACTGGCGCGCCGGAATATAGCGATGCGAGAGTTTCACGGCCGCTTCGAGCGCCTCGTCGAGAATCTGCACGCGGTGGTGCTGTTCCAGCATGCTCGCCACACCGCGCATCATCAGGATGGCTTTTTCTTCCTCGGGTTCATCGACCGGCACCGTCTGGAAACGCCGCGTCAAAGCCGGATCTTTCTCGATGTGCTTGCGGTATTCCGCCCACGTGGTCGCGCCAATCGTGCGCAGATTGCCGCGCGCGAGCGCCGGCTTCAGCAGATTCGCCGCGTCGCCGGTGCCGGCCGCACCGCCCGCGCCGACCAGCGTGTGCGCTTCGTCGATAAACAGGATGACCGGCTTCGGCGATGCCTGCACCTCGTCGATCACCTGGCGCAGGCGGTTTTCGAACTCGCCTTTCATGCTGGCGCCGGCTTGCAATAGTCCGATGTCGAGCGTGCGCACCTGCACGTCCTTCAGCGCGGGCGGTACGTCGCCGCGCGCGATGCGCAGGGCGAAGCCTTCGACCACGGCCGTCTTGCCGACACCCGCCTCGCCGACCAGCATCGGATTGTTTTGCCGCCGCCGCATCAGAATATCGACCACTTGCCGGATCTCGCCATCACGGCCGACGATCGGATCGAGCTTGCCGTCGCGCGCCTGCGCGGTCAGATCGACGGTGAACTGCTGGAGCGCCTGTTGACGGCCCATTTGCGCGGGCGCAATGGCGCCGCTGCCCTCACCGGGCGCGGCGGTATCGACGCGAAAGCCGTCGCTGGCCTGCAAGCGGTCTTCAGGCGACCCCCCAACGATTTGCGCGAACCCGTCCGCGAGCGCCTCCGCCTTGACCTTCGCGAACTCGGCCGACAGCGCATGCAGCGCGTGACGCAAATGACGCGTGCGCAGCAGCCCGATCAGCAGATAGCCGGTGCGCACCTGCGCCTCGCCGAACATCAACGTCGCGAACACCCAGCCGCGTTCAACGGCTTCCTCGACCTCGGCGGACAGATCGGAAATCGTCGTGCTGCCGCGCGGCAGACGGTCGAGCGCTGCCGTCACGTCGCGCGCGAGACTGGACGGATTCAGGTCGAAGTGCCTGACGATCCGGTGCAGATCTGAATCCTGCAATTGCAGGATCTGATGGACCCAATGCGCGAGTTCGACGTACGGGTTGCCGCGCAGCTTGCAGAACACGGTGGCGCTTTCGATACCTCGATAAGCCACTGCATTGAGCTTGCCGAACAGGGCACTGCGGCTGATTTCGGCCATGATGTCAATCCTGTAGAGAGTGAGGCGACCGCCCGGCGGTCCCCGGTTCTAAAGTGAAAATGCTTTCGCGCTGGCGCGCCTGAATCGCTTCGCTTCATTCGACTGGTGTCAGCACGACCTGATCGGCGTCAACGGGCTTCGGATAACGGCCCATCCATGTGCTGAAGCCCATGCGTCCCGAGCGTCCCAGATGCGTCGTCGGCACGTCTTCTTTCTTCAGCACGAGCTGCACGTCCCAGCCTTTCTCGGCCCCGGCGTAAAGCTTCACGGCGGCCACGAGTTCCTTGAGCGCGTCGCCACCCGGCAGGAAGCGGTTGAAGTCGTTCAGACCCAGCGGTCCGATACGCAGCCTGAACCGCTGCTGCGCGCCACGCACCTGCGCACCGAGCGTTGCATTGCGGCCTATCTGCGCCATCGCGCCGCCCATGCGCAAATGCGCCTCGCGCGGCAGTTGCATCCACCCGACCACGAATTCCAGCACGCACACCGGCACGCCGAAGTAATGCTCGAGAAAACCCTTCAGCCCTTCGGCATTGCGCGCCTGCGGCACGAGCCTTCCGGCGAAAAAACGCTTGTACTGGTCGGGCAATGCATCGCGCTCCTCGAGTTGCGGTGTGGCGATGCCGATCAACGCACCGATGTAGGTGCGAAACCGGTCTTGCGTTGGGCGGTCGAACTGCACCGTGGGCTGCGCGTCCGCCCACGCGCGATAAAACAGGCTCAGCATGCGGTGATGGAACATGTCCGCGAATGCGACGAGCGTCGAATCTTTCGCATTGCGCTGCCGATCGACCGCGTGCTCGGTCAGATGCAGCGGCAGCGGCCCGTTCGCTCCGAACAGCCCGAGAAAGAGCCCATGTAGACGCCCCGGCGAACCCGCCGTACGCGGCTCGAAGCTCTCGATGCTGCGCGGCGGAAATTCGAGCGTCGCGGCATGGGCGAGCCGCACCGGATCTTCGGCGGGCTTGGTCGAGTGACCGAAGCGCGGATGCGCGGGATACGCGCATTCGAGCCGCCGCATTGCCTCGAAAAACTCGAAGTCGAACGGCCGGTCGCGCAGCGCCGCTTCGAGCGCCGCGGCATCCGGCGCTACAGGATCGGGCGTTTGCCGGGTGTCGCGGGCCATCGGGCTACCTCATTACGTTCGAAAGTGCGCAACACGGTCTCGGTGAACGAGTTCAGCGAAACATAGCGCGCAAAGAAATGCTGCAGAACGGACCCGAGCAAAAACGCGCTGCTGCCCTCGAATGCCGCGTCCGCGCACGTCAGCGTGATTTCGAGGCCGCGGCCATACGTGATCGGTCCGGGCACGGGCACGCGGCGCGTCGCCGGTTTGGCGACTACCTGCTTGATGCCTTCTATCTGCCGCCGCGTCGCCGCGTCGAATTCATCGTGATAAAGGCCGAGCATTTCGCGCAATGCGGCCGCGCCGTGCTCACCGTCCCCGTCGAGCAACGACAGATAGTTCAATTGCAGATGACTGATGAGCCGCCACGCGGTGTCACCGTTCGCAGTCGGCACGCGCGGCCGGGTCGGGCCCGCGACGCAGCGGATCGACGCGACCGGCGCGTCGGTGTCGAGCGTAAAGTCGGTGTACGACTTGCCGACCGGCATATGCAAAGGCAGGTCGCGGTTGGTGCACAGCACGCGCAAGCCGAGCTGGCGCAACGAGGTGGAATGCGGTGCATCGTTCCCATCCACCAGCGCAACGAAGCTTTCGCTGCCGACATAACTCGAACGCGCGCCCTTCTCTTTCTGGCGGCTCGACAACAGGCGCGGCTCGCGCCGCAGCGTGTAGAACGCCGCCTGACCGCCATGCCATGTGCGCGAATCGCCGCCGTAAAAGGGCAGAAAAGCCTGCTCCGGTTCCTGGCGGTCGCCGTAACCCTGCACGTCGAGCACACTATGCACTTCGAAGTCCATGGGACGTGTGCGGTCGCCGAGCACGTGATATTCGGTCTTCCCTTCCTGTAAATGAACCCGGTCCGCGAGGCGTTCGAACAGGTTCACGGCAGGCGTGCAGAAGAGCCTGAAGTTGCCGGCATCGATGGAATTGTGCAGACGTGTCACGCTGCGATCGAGCCACACGACGATCTCGAACTCGTTGCCCTGCGCACGCGCGAGCAGCGAACGCAGCCCGGTGAACTCGACAAAACGGAAGCGCTCAGGGCAAGCGAAATATTCCTGCAACAGCCGGTAACCGCTGAACGAACGGTCGCCGTAAGGCAGCATTGCTTCGTGCTCGCCGAAGCCGAGCGCGCGCAAGGCACTCGTGTCGTAGTGCTGGCTGAGGAATTCGCCCTCCCGTGCCGACGCGGCGCGCACCGTATAGCCGGCGCCGTTGGCGAGCAACTGCTCGTGGATCAGGCCGGGCAATTCGTCGGCACCGGCGAGGTAGACCGGCAGATTGTCGAGCGCGAGCATGTTTGCCTGTACGCCGGAGAGCGTGCGCAAACGCAGACGCAAGCCGGCGCGCACCCGGCGATTGGGCGGCGGCGCGAGACCGGCTGCGGCCAGCGCGGCGGGCGTGTCGAAGTAGCGCGCCTCGGTGAGTTCGAGCGGCCACAACGTCACCTCGTGCGCGCTGCGGTATTCGCAGGCGGTGCGCTCGCCAAAACCGGTGAGACTGCGCATCACGGTGTGCCGCGCTACCGCGTGACCGGCGGCCGGCAAATCTTCCGTGGCGTCGGGATGCATCTGCACCACGGCCATCGACGGAATCGGCGACAGGTAATGCGGATACACCATCTCCAGCAGATGCTGGGTGAACACCGGATATTGCGCGTCCAGCTTCAACTGCACACGCGCGGCGAGAAACGCGAAGCCTTCGAGCAGCCGCTCGACGTACGGATCGGCGCATTCGAAACCTTCCATGCCGAGCCGGCCGGCAATCTTCGGATGCGCGCTCGCGAATTCAGCGCCCATTTCGCGGACATGCTGCAATTCACGGTTGTAATAACGCAGGAGACGTGGGTCCACGATAGTCAGCCGAAATGTTGCGACACACGGAATTCGCCGGTTTCCAGATCGACGTCGGTCCGCAGGTAGAGGCCGAGCGGCATGGGCTGCGCCCACATTTGCGCCTCGATACGAAAACTCAGCGAACGGCTGTCCATGCGCGAGTCGTCGGTACTCACGCTCACCTGCACCGTATCGGCGATCAGACGCGGTTCGAAGTCGAGCAATGCGACGCGAATACGCTCTTGCAGCATGCCGGCATCGATGCCGGACAACGCCATGCCCGCGAGATCGGCAATGCCGAAATTCAGCACCGAGTTGCGAACGTGGTCTAGGCCGTCGAGTTCGCCGAGGCGCTCGCCGTCCCAATGGCGCGTGCAATTGAGCAACGCGGCGATATCGCGCGTCACGCATTCGCGCAACCGTGCCGCCGTAATCACGCGCTGTTCGCGGCTCTCGTCGCGTTCGTTCGGCGCGAGATCGGTGAGCCGGTCGAGCAGCGAAGGCTGCAAGCGCTCCTGGGGCGTAAGTTCCGCCATGAGTTCTCGCTGAATGAAGCCGGGTAACAGGCCCGGGCCCGGTGGCGGCCAGCCGCCCGCAGCATTGCGATGCGTCGCGACTGCTGGCCGGAATGCGAACGCGCTTACTGCTTCGCGACCTGCTGGATATCGAACGTGAAGTCTTTCGTACCGCCGCTCGCTTTGCCTTCGTCGTCCTGCGGCTGGAATGAATACTTGAACTTGCCGAAATGCAGCGAGATGTTCTCGGTCAAACGCTCGTCGCCGCCGCTGCCGCCGGTGCTCACGGACGTGATCAACACACCTTCGCTCAGCTCTATCGTCACGAAGTCGGTCTGCTGCCCGGTTGCGTTCGTGACATACAGGTATGCGGTTTCGAGGCGCGCGCCGGTACAGCACGCGTTGAGGATCGCGTTCGAGCAGCTGTCGACATACTTGGTGATGGTGATGTCCTGGATGTTGGCTTTGCCGCCCGATGCATAGCCCGCGCCCGTGTGCAGGTTGCCGGTATTGCTTACGCCCCACGACCACGCGATGATCGGCACTTCGTTCTTGTGCTTCGAGTGGTTGGACGCGCCCTGGATCGTGACGGAACCAGAACCGAATTTCAGGTGCATGTCGAATGCCATATTGACCTCTGTTCGTTGCTAATGAGAGTACTCGCCAGATCGGCGAACAAGGGGCCGGCGCGCGTCTACTCGCCGGCTAGGATGCTTAGGCCGCGCGTGCCGAAGGCAGCCGCGATACGAGACGCAGCGAGACGGTCAGACCTTCGAGTTGATAGTGCGGCTTCAGGAAAAACTTCGAGGTGTAGTAGCCGGGGTTGCCCTCCACTTCCTCGACAACCACCTGCGCGGCGGCGAGCGGTTTACGGGCCTTGGTTTCTTCGCTGGAATTCACCGGGTCGCCATCGACGTAATTCATCACCCAGTTGGACAGCCAGCTTTCCATTTGCTCGCGGGTGCTGAACGAGCCGATCTTGTCGCGCACGATGCACTTCAGGTAATGCGCGAAACGGCAGCACGCGAACATATACGGCAGCCGTGCGGACAGATTCGAGTTCGCGGTCGCCGACGGATCGTCGTACTCCTCTGGCTTCGCCACCGACTGCGCGCCGATAAACGCGGCCACGTCCGAGTTCTTGCGATGCACGAGCGGCATCAGCCCCATCTTGTCCAGTTCCGCCGAGCGGCGGTCGGTGATGGCGATTTCCGTCGGGCACTTCATGTCCACGCCGCCGTCGTCGCTCGGGAAGGTATGCATGGGCAGGCTCTCCACCGCGCCGCCCGACTCCACGCCGCGAATGCGCGTGCACCAGCCATACTGCTTGAACGACCGGTTGATGTTCACCGCCATCGAATACGCCGCGTTCTGCCACGTGTATTTCGACGAATCCGCGCTTTCCGTGTCTTCCTCGAAATCGAATTCCTCGACCGGATCGGTCTTCGCGCCATACGGCAGACGCGCGAGCGTACGCGGCATGGTCAGCGCCAGATAACGCGCGTCGTCCATCTCGCGCAGCGAGCGCCAGCCGGCGTAATCGGGCGTGGTGAAGATCATTGAAAGATCACGCGGATTGGCAAGCTCGTTCCAGTTCTCCATACCGAGCAAGGTCGAGTCCGCCGCCGAAATGAACGGCGCATGCGAGGCGGCGGCGATCTGCGAAATGCCGCGCAATAGTTCGACGTCCTGCGGACTGTGATCGAAGTAGTAATCGCCGATCAGGCAGCCGTACGGCTCGCCGCCGAGCTGGCCATACTCTTCCTCATAGACACGCTTGAACACCGGGCTCTGATCCCATGCAACACCTTTGAAGCGCTTGAGATTCTTGCCGAGTTCTTTTTTCGAAATGTTCAGCACCCGGATCTTCAGCATCGGATCGGTTTCCGAATTCGTCACGAGGTGATGCAAACCGCGCCACGCACCTTCGAGCTTCTGGAATTCCGCGTGATGCATGATGCGGTTCAACTGCTCGCTCAGCTTGCGGTCGATTTCAGCGACATACGCGTTGATGGTTTGCGTGACGTCGTCGGAAACGATGTTCGAGTCCTGCAAGACCTGCTCGGCGAGCGTGCGCACGGCTGCTTCCACTTCTGCTTTCGCGCGCTCGTTCTTCGGCTTGAATTCCTTGCTCAGCAAGGCCGCGAAGTCGCTGCTTTCAGCCGATGCGCCGCTCGCGTCCAGCACGGCCGGGTCGAATTGATTCTGGATTTCCATGGTCGCCATTACTCCTGTTCGGGTTCGGTGCCGGCGGGCTTCGGCGCCGCGCTCAGCGATTGCAGCAACGCCGGGTCCTTGAGCGCCTGCGCAATCAGCTTTTCCGCGCCGCCCTTGCCGTCGAGATAGGTGCCGAGATTGGCGAGTTGCGTGCGCGCTTCGAGCAGCTTTCTCAACGAATCCACATTGCGAGCGACCGCTGCGGGCGAAAAGTCGTCCATGCTTTGGAAGGTGGTGTCCACTTCGAGATTGCCCTCGCCGGTCAGCGTATTGGGCACGTGAAAATTCACACGCGGCTTCATCGACTGCATGCGGCTGTCGAAGTTGTCGACGTCGACCTCCAGCGCTTTGCGCGCTTCGATAGGCGGCAAATCGCCGGCATTCGCGCCGGACAAATCCGACATCACGCCCATCACGAAGGGGATTTGCACTTTTTTCTGCGCGCCGTACAGTTCCACGTCGTACTCGATCTGTACGCGCGGCGCCCGATTGCGGGCAATGAATTTCTGACTGCTCTGCTTCGTTGCCATGCGCTGATTCCTTTGCATTGGGTTTCAGGGATTCGACGCGGCCGCTTGAACACGACCCGATCGCGATGGACTTGCGCCGTACCGCGACCGTCGTCCACGCACACAGAACAGCGCAGCCTCGCGATCTATTCCACTTTTTTTCGATCGCCGTGAAAGAGATCCTGTTCGGCGCCGTTGTTGTCCGCGCAAACCGGAACATTGGGATGCTGGAAATATTCCCTGACGCGAACCTTCGCCTGCGACGGAATAAACAACCGAGGTGGGGTGTTCAGTGAGTACCTGCGCTTCGACCGACAGCGCATTCACCGCAACGCATGCAATGAGACTTTCAGGACGACTCACCGGAACCCTGTTCAGAACGCCGCTACGGTTCGCGTCGCTGGCCTTGCTGGCGATCGCGCCGTACGCACGGGCGGACTGGATACTCGTGCGCGCGGACGCGCCGGTCACGGCAATTCATGCGTCGAGCGTCTATCAGGCGCAGACGGGTCAACGCTTCTCACAGGACGACATCATTGAAAGTTCAGGCAACGGCGTCGTGCAGATTCAGGACGAGGGCGGCAATCTCGTCGCGCTCGGCCGCGATACACGTGCGATGTTGACGCGCGACTCGCATATCGCGTTGCTGCGCGGGTGGCTCAAGGTAATGCATGAGTGCCCGGACGCGAATTGCGCGACGCCGGTGGTCGAGACAGAGCGCACGCGCTTCACACCGGCTGATCGCGCGACGCTGGTGATCGCCGCGACGCCGGAGGGTTACGACGGCGCAGACGCCGTGTTCTGCGAAAGCGGCTCGGCGCAGATACTCGCGCTCGGCAAGCCACGTGGCAAACCGCTCGATCTGCGCATCGATGCGCATGGATCCGCGTTCGCACTGCACGCTAAAGCGGGTGGGACGATGTCGGTGTCTCCGAGCCCGGAACCCGCGTTCGTCACGGCGATGCCGGTGGCGTTCCGCGACGCGCTGCGTCCATTGCCCTTGCCATCCGCCGCGCGCGCTCTGCCGACCCACGGCCTGCGCCCGGTTGCTTATGCGGAGGTGGCGGATTGGCTCGGCGGCACGCTCGCCGTGCGCACCGATCCCGCTACGCGTTTCACCGAGCGTTTCCGCGCGCGCCTTCCCGACCCGGCGTTTCGCCGCGACGTGAAGCAGCATATTCGTGCGCTGCCAGACTGGCGGCCGCTGGTTTTCCCGCCGCCTCGCACGACACTCAAGCCGCTCGCGGCTTACTCATCGAGTTCCGCCCGCCCATGAAGCTGTCACTCGCCATCAAGTTCAATCTCGTGTTCGTCGCGATCTTCGCGATCGGACTGACCGCAGCGGGAATCGTCGCGGACCGGGTGCTGCAACAGCAGGCGCTCGACGAAACACGCCATGACGCCAACGTGCTGATGAGCGCCGCCGAAGCCATGCAGAACTACACCGCGCGGCACATCACGCCGCTGCTATCGACCCAGATTCAGTATTCGTTCGTTCCCGAGTCCGTGCCGGCGTTTTCCGCGATCGAAATGCTCAACACGCTGCAAAGCACGTTCCCCAACTTCTCGTATCGGTCGACCATGGTCAATCCGACCAATCCGCGCGACAGGCCAACCGATTGGGAAAGCGAGGTCATCGCGCACCTGCACGATCAGCCGGCCTTGAAAGAGGTCACCGGGCAGCGGCACACACCCGGCGGCGAGCATCTGCTGTTCCTCGCGCGTCCGAGCAGCATCACCGATTCGACTTGCATGCAGTGTCACAGCACGCCCTCCGCCGCTCCGCGCACGATGCTCGACAAGTACGGTCCGGCGAACGGCTTCGACTGGAAAATGAACGACGTGATCGGCGCGGAATTCGTATCGGTGCCGATGTCCGAATCGATCGCGCGTGGCCGCGTGTTGTGGCGCAGCTTCATGGAGGCGTTGAGCGTGGTGTTCGCGGTCGTGCTGATCGTGTTGAACGTGATGGTGCATTTCCTCGTCACGCGACGATTGCAGACTCTCTCCCGCGCGGCCGACGAAGTCAGTCTCGGCAAACTCGGCGAGGTCGATTTGCCGACGCACGGCAGCGATGAGATCGCTTCGCTCGCGGTGTCGTTCGGCCGCATGCGCACGAGCCTCGTGACCGCGTTCGAGATACTCGATGAGACCGGTTCGGCCGAGACCGTGCCGCCGGGCGCACGGCCATGATCGCGGGCACGGAAGTGCTGCCGCGCCAGATCGGCCGCTATCAGGTCGAGCGCGTGCTCGGCCGTGGCGCGATGGGTACCGTCTATCTCGCCACCGACCCGCATATTCAGCGGCACGTCGCGTTGAAGACGATCCGCGCCGAACTGCTGAACGACACGCGCGGCGCCGCAGCGGACGCCGAATTGCCGGCGCGCTTCATCAACGAGGCACGCGCGGCCGGGCGGCTCGTGCATCCGCACATAGTCAGCGTATTCGACTACGGCGAGGCCGACGGCGTCGCATTCATCGCGCTCGAATATGTACGCGGCGAAACGCTCGCTGCACGGCTCGCGCAACGCGCTGCCGGCGGCGCCACCATGCCGTTGATGCGCGTGCTCGTATGGTTCACCCAATTACTCGATGCGCTCGCGTACGCCCATGATGTCGGCGTGATTCATCGCGACATCAAACCGGCGAATCTGCTGATCGCGCCGCGTGGCGAATGCAAGGTCACCGACTTCGGCATCGCGCAACTCGATACCGGCCGGTTGACGCAACTCGGCATGATGATCGGCACGCCCAGTTACATGTCGCCTGAGCAGTATTCCGGCGCGGAAATCGACGCGCGCAGCGATCTGTTTTCAGCGGGCGTCGTGCTGTATGAAATGTTGACGGGCGTGTGTCCGTTTGCCGGCGCGTCGGCAGCGGTCATGCACCAGGTTCTGAACGAGATGCCGCTCGCGCCGTCGTCGCGAGTGGCGGGCCTGCCTCCAGAAGTCGATGCGACGGTACTGAAGGCTCTCGCAAAACGGCCTGAGGAACGCTACGGCTCCGCGCAAAGCTGGCGCAGCGACCTGCTGGCGTTGCTTGACACACTCACCGCGCGGCTCGACGCCGATCAGACCGTGGTCGTCACACCGCTCGTGCGACAAGCGCTGGCACCACCGCCGGATTTAGCCGATACGCCTATGGTTCCGCTCGGCTGGCCGCCGGAATTTCTCGCGCAACTCGAACGGCGGCTTGCGAGTCACGTCGGGCCGGTTGCGTCACGGCTCGTGCGGCGTGCGGCGGCGCAAGCCACCGATTCGCACATGCTCGCCGCACAACTCGCACGCCATCTCCCCGACGAAACTGCACGGCACGAATTCACTGCCTTGTTAGAGCGACACGCGACGGCATCGGCGATCGTAACCATACGAGAAGAGCACCGCGACAGCATAACGAAGACCGCAGCGGCGGCGATCGATCCCGCGCACATCGAGTTGGTCGCGCGGAGGCTGGCCACGCATATCGGGCCGATCGCGCGCATCGTCGCACGGCGCGCCGCGTTGGGCACCGATATCGCGGCCTTTCACGCGCGGATTGCGGATGCATTGCCCGCGTCGGTAGATAAGCGTGCGTTTCTCGACAAGCTCGACGCGCCGGATGAATGACTCAGCCGATGCACTCAGCGCCATGGGCGTCCCCACGGCTCGCGTCCAGTGGCCGGCTAAAGCGCGTTTTACGCGTACGGCAGGGACTGGGGCGACACACCGAGATAAGCGGCGGCTATATTTTCTGCGTCATGCCGCGACAGTCCGGCGAAACGGCCAGTCGGAAACTGAATCAATCTGGCTGCAGGCGGCCGCACACCTCCACGGCATTGACGATGACCCGGTCGGCGCACTGACGCAAATGCTGATCGCGCAAACACAGTACGCGAGTGCCATCACACTGGCTGACGTTTTTGCCCAGCTTCGGCCTGACGATGTCGCTTCCAGCTTCCGCCTCGGGTATGTACTGCAGATGGTGAACCGTCGTCGCGACGCGCTCGCGCCCTATCGTCAAGCGCTGACTATCGATCCAGGCGACTTGCTCAAATCTGGCCGGCGTCGTTGATTGGGGTCGAGCCCGCGCCATGACGAAGTGCGCGCCTGCAGCCCCCACAAAGTTATGCGGCTTCAGGAGCCTCATTACTTCCCGCGCTTTTTCGCAGGCCGGTGTGCCGTTCAGGTGTGCCGTGATTCACCGGGGTGGAGTTCGGCCAGTAACGACAAACACAACGAATAAGGAACGCTCTCGCAAGGAACGCAAAAAATCCCGAGCTGCAGAGATTCCCTCGTCGACATTGCTTCCCTCGTAAAACCAATTTTCGTGCGTGGGCTCAAGACTTCGTCCGTCTGACGATGCGCGATAAACGTCCCCGCCGAGGACCAGCCATTTTTGGCCCGCAAACAGGTCCAACGCTTGCCCTGCTTCCGGGAGATCTAACGCGGCTTCCTTTAGGCCAATATCTTCCAGCGACCGCCCGCTGCGAGCGTAAAGTTCGAGGATCTTCGAGATGGTCATTGGCACCCTTGTGGCAGTGTCTGTCGAAAAACCGGATCAATTGACAACTCGTCGATCGGTGCAAGACGCCGGATTGTCAGCAATCCGGGGACGATCGTCAAATGACCGTTCGTGGCCGAACCCGGGCGGATGCCAATCAGGCGATGCAGCACGGGTCGCACTCACCGCGTCCGGCGGTGGTCGACCCATTGCAGCCAATCGAGCAGTCTCTGTTCTAAGGGTAGGTATCGGAGGGGAACGGTCGTTCCGTGCCGTCGCCTTGGGGATAAGTCATCGGCCTCTGCAGACGCTTAGACCCGTGAGTTGGTGAGGCGGCTTACGCCGTGCAAGGATGACGTCTTGCTCGACCCTCGAATTGCTCTCGAACTTAAGTTTGATTTCTCTATAAGCAATCAGCTTGTCGTTCACCAGATCGAAAGGAAGCGCCCGCAAGGTTAGGGATGGTGTTCAGAACTCGTTTTGCCGCACTGAGCCATCCACATAGGGTCGATGCGGTGCAAGCGGTGCGGCACCTGGATCGATTGCAGCGCGACGTTCGGCATAAAGAAGGCGTCGATTGCCTGCCCGTACGGACGGCTTTTTGCGCTCACGCAATGTCCTCCCCGTCAGTCGTCCACGCATCATCCATAGGTTGCTCAGGGCGAACATCGTATGCGACTGCTGCGGGTTCGTCATCAAGCCTCGATAGCGCACCTTTAGATGCCACCGTGCGCGGCGATGAACATGGCGACGGCCGACCGGCAATAGGATTCGATTTCGTTGTCGTCCTCTGCTCTCGCCTCGTCGAAGCGTGCGATAAGCAGCAGATCGCATCCTTTGAAGAGCGCGCCAAACAAGCGGGCGGACCGGTGAGCATCGGGCACGTTCAGAATCGCTTTCGCGTGCAACTGACGCAACACGGCCTCGATTTGGGCGATGACATAGGCGGGCCCGGCTTCGTAATGGAGCTTGCTTAACGACCTTTGATTCGTCTTGTCGGCCAAAACCATGGCTTCGACACTGCGGACGTCCGGGCTCAACAGCGTGCGAAGCAGGGATGATCCGACCGCCATGAGCTGATCTTCGGCCGAACCGGCGATGCCTTCAGAAAGGGCCTGCGGTGCAAATTGATTGCAGCGGGCCACCATGGCCGCGCTGAACAGCGCCTCCTTGTTCTCGAAGTGCCGATAGATGCTGAGCTTGGATATCTTCGCGCGCTGGGCGACCTTATCCATGGTCGTCGCTTGAAAACCCAATTCCACAAAGAGTTCGCAGGCAGCGTCGACGATCGTCTGGCGAAGCGCCTCGTTGGCGGGCCGGCCGCGCCGGCCCTGGCTATTTTCGGTCACGACAATTCCAGTACTTGACAGTATCCAAATTGGTGAATTACGATACCATGAAGTATCGAAATGAGCAAGCCAAGGGCAGGTTTCCCCCGGGCCGACCGGCGATATCGAGCGGCATTGTCGGGCTGGTCAATAGCCATGGGCAACTTTCTTACCAATGTCGAAGCAGTGCTCGCTGACTGTCTCAAACGCGTATCGCCGGACGATGTTGCACACCACGCTCAGCCAGCCTTCCATCCGCAACAAGGAGCCCATCACCATGAATGACGTCATCATCATCGGCGGCAGCTTTGCTGGCCTCGCTGCTGCCCTGCAGCTTGGCCGTGCCCGCCGCAAGGTCACCGATCTCGATACCGGCCGGCCGCGCAACCGCTTTGCCGGCCACTCGCATGGCCTGCTCGGCCACGATCACAAGCCGCCGCTGGACATCCTGGTCGAGGCGCGGCAGCAGCTGTCGCGCTATCCAACGATCAGCCTCGTCAATGCCCGGGCAGAGAGCGTGTCTGGCGCCATCGACGATTTCTGCGTCGTTACTGACGATCACGAAAGCCTGAGGGCGCGCCGCTTGATCCTGAGCTATGGCGTCGCCGACCAGATGCCTGATGTTCCGGGCTTTGCCGAAAGCTGGGGCACGTCCATCGTGCCCTGCCCCTATTGCGACGGATTTGAAGTCGCCGGCCAGCATTGGGGCCTCGTCTGGTCCAGCCAGCAGTCGTACCAGTCTGCCAGGCTGTTCCGCGATTGGACCGACAAGTTGACTGTCTTCGCCGATGGTCATGACATTGCGCCCGATATCCAGGCCGATCTGGCGCGCCGCAACATATCTCTCATCGATGGCCGGATCGTCGAGATCGCCCACCAGAATGGCCATATCACCACCGTCAATCTCGATACCCGCCGCAATGTCGTGGTCGACGTCCTGTTCGCCCATCCGCGCAACAAGCCGTCCGCAAGCCTGCATGAATCACTGGGCCTCGCCACGGTCGACACCCCCACGGGCATCGTCCTCAAGGTCGACGAGCGCCGCCAAACCAACATGCCCGGCATCTACGCCGCTGGCGACCTCGCCACGTCCTTCTTGCCCTCGGTCACCCAGGCTTCATCGCAGGGCGCGATGGCGGGTATCTTCGCCCAGCAGTCGATGGTGGTTTGAGAGCGCAGATCCCTGCTCTCATTGCGTCGTCGCCTTCGAAAAGGTTGGCGTGGATCGACGCGGTGAAAGGCGGATCGTCGAGTCAAGGAGATGACATGGCAAAGCAAAGTGCTGATCAGGTGGCTGACTGGAATGGTCAAAGCGGGGAGCGCTGGGTCGCCAACCAGGCCCGGCTCAACGCTCTGGTGGCGGTGTTCGGCCAGGCCGTGATCGAAGCCGCCGCGCCCGCGACAGGTGAGCGCGTGCTGGACATCGGCTGCGGCGCGGGTGCGTCGAGTCTGGCTCTGGCCGCTCGCGTCGGCGCGGAGGGCCAAGTGCTCGGCGTGGACATATCCGAACCGCTGATCGATCGAGCGCGCGCGCTTGCGCGCCACGATACGCCGGCCCTGTTTCTGGTGGCCGACGCCAGCAGCGCAGAGCTGCCCGAAGGCGCGTTCGACATTCTGTTCTCGCGTTTCGGCGTGATGTTTTTCCCCGATCCGACAGCAGCGTTCGCCCACATGCGACGCGCGCTCCGGCCGGGCGGCCGGGTCGCTTTCGTCTGCTGGCGCGGTGCGGCCGAGAACGATTGGATGCGACTGCCGGTGGACGCGCTCAAGGACATCGTCCCGCCGAGCGCGCTGCCCGATCCCGAAGCGCCCGGACCGTTCTCGTTTGGCGACCGGGAGCACGTGGCGCGCATCCTGACGGCGGCTGGTTTCACCGAAATCGTTATCTCGCCCTTCGACGCGGCCGTCTCGTTCGGCGAGGGCGAAACGCGGGACGCCGCGATCGACGACGCAGTGAGGATGACGCTTGAGGTCGGCCCGCTGTCGCGTGCGCTCGCTGGTCAGCCCGACGACATCCGCGCCCGTGCCTCCGCCGCAGTTCGTGCCGCCTTCGCGAGCCTCCCCGGCGAGGGGTCGGTGTTGATCAACGGCGCGGCCTGGGTCGTCATGGCACGAAATCCGGCAAGCTGACAGGGATTAATAGGGGAGACGCCTCCGCTTGGTAGAGCTGGGCGTCGTTGGCCGCTCAGATGGATGTCCCTTCTGGCCGCTGAACGAGCGCTCGCCTTGCGACAATCAAATGGCCGGTTGCGAAGCAGAGCAGACGCGTGAGCGGCCTGCCGGCGGCGCATGTGACCGGCAGTTTGTGGCCGCACCGCGTCCCACGACCGTGCACGTCGCTCTCGCCGTCCCACGTCTCATGCAACATGGCATAACCGACCCTAAAGGGACATTCGCGGTTTCCGATGGCAGCCATTCAGCACCTGAGACTGCAACGAATTTTCAATCTACTTCCGTCATGGTAACGTCAATTAACATCAATGCTTGTCCAAGGGAAGAACGCAATGATTTCGCATGTTTTTGTCGGCGTTAGCGACTTTGACCGTGCCTTTAAGTTCTATTCGACCGTCATGAACGAGCTGGGGCATAAACTCAAGTTCTAAGAGGCTAATAAAGCATGGGCGGGCTGGATGGCTGAGGGAATGCCTCGTCCACTTTTCCTCATTGGCAGGCCATACGACGGCAACGCTGCAGGGCACGGGAACGGTCAAATGGTGGCGTTGCTTGCACCTGATCGCCGATCAGTCGACAACACATACGCTAGTGCGCTGGCGAACAAGGGTTCTTGCGAAGGCCCGCCCGGATTGAGAGCCCACTACCACCCCGACTATTACGGCGCGTACTTCCGGGATCCAGAGGGAAACAAGATTTGCGTTTGCTGTCACGATCCCGCGCCACAGTAGGTTCCGCACGGTCTTTCAATACGGTCATTATGGCGGCATGGTGAAGGTCTCTAGTCCGACAGGAGCGCTAGAGCCGCAAAGCGCTTCTGGCAAGTGGGACTCGATACTTGCGATTCCGTGCTTAACCCTGAGGTCGCTTCCGAACCTCCGCAGTCGCGTTGTGAACGATGTAGCGGCCTAGCTCGGGTGACTGTTCCTGGCCGACGCCGGTCCGAACTGTGTGTCGTCATTTTTGTCGAGAGATTTAACTGCGCTCGTGCGGATTCAGTTCCAGCAGTTGGCGTGCTAGCCGACTGGTGATCACCGGGCCGCATTTGGCGCAAACTCCGTTGTTGGTTGCCATGCCGCAGCAAGGACAAAACCATCTACCCAGATTGAACGGTGTCAACTTGTAGGATAAAGCGGTAGCCTTCGACGTGAGCGTCTCGAATTGCTCTCGAACGGAGATGCTAAATAATGAGCCCGACAATGAGCATCGGAGCTCTCCCCCGGTGGCTTCAACGAGCTGTGCGGAACAGTAGGGACAGTGCATAGGCTGGAGTATGTTGGTCGGATTGATTGTTGACGATCTGGGGGATCTGTCGAGCGTCCCTTCAACAAGTTGACAGGTCCTGGGCCGCACGCCTCAAAACGTCCCCCGGCACAGCATAAGAGTCCCGGCACCCGGAGGTGCCCCCCGGCGCAAACACGACAATGAGGCGTATGCCCAACATAAAGTATTTTGAGTCCAATCGCCATGCCACCTGGCTGGAGGCGTTCTTCGACCTGATTTTTGCGGTGACGATCGCTGATGTAACGCATATCTTGAGCCACACGCATGAGGGTCATCTTGACCCACTGCAGTTCTGGAAATTTGTCCTGATTTTCATACCTTTGTGGTGGATTTGGGTCAGCCACACGATGTATGCCAACCGGTTCGATGCGGATGACCGAAAGCATCGGCTGGCAACCCTGTTCATCATGTTCCTGCTGATTATCATCTCAGGCTTGATCGACCGACGATTCCTGGCCAGCTTTGAGGCCATCGTCGTCTGCTACGTCGGTTCAAAATACATCATCGCCATGATGTACTTCGTGTCGAAATACCGGCACAAGGAAAGCAAACAACTCACAACGGCAGTTGGCTGGGTGATTGTCGCTGGCAGCACCATCAGCCTCGCTTCGGTCCTGTTCCCGGCGCCACAGCGATATGTCGTGTTTTACCTTGGAATACTGTTCGATCTGGCTGTGTTCATCTTTTTTTTGCCGCGTCGTCTCCGGGTCATCCCAGTGCATACCGAACACCTGATCGAGCGTGTGGGCCTGCTCACGATCATCCTACTGGGAGAGTCCGTTAGCAGCCTGTCCACGGGACTGGCCAACATCAGCTGGACTGTGGAGAGGCTGCTGACCGCGGCCACCGGCTTCGTGATGATATCGGGCATCTGGTGGGTCTACTTTGACAGTTTTCACCTGCTGACAAAACAGAAGATCACGACCGGCCATTCGGTCCTGTACTCGCACTTTTTCGTCTTCATCGGTCTGTCGATTCTAGCCAGCCTGATCCGGCACGCGACCCTGGACGACATGGTGGTATCCGATTTCCGCGTATTGTCGGTCATCGGCGCGGTCTGCTTTTTCATTGGCAAGCAGTATGGCTATTTTATGGAGCGTCCCGAGCTGCGGTCCCAACTGGTCGTCAACACCCTGGTCGTCTTCGTGTTGACCGGGTTTGCCCTGCTATTGCCCAGAACCGGTTACATTCTGCTTGGTCTTACCGCTGCGGTGATTTGTTATGCTTTCCTCAGCCTCAGATACCTGAACGTCCGGCCCTAGCGTCACGACCATCCGCGCGACAGCGCTGTCGCATGAGACCAGCCATGAGCGACACCCCGGATGTTTTGACGGTCTCGCCGGGTTTATGCTGATCTGCCATACGGCCTCCTTCTATCGCTCGGGAACAGCGCACGTGAAGCAAGCGCTGCGCCCGTGAATTGGGTACGCGTACTCTGTCATGCCTCGCTCGCCCGGCGCATCACGTGCGGGCATGCCTGCTTGCCTCATGAATCAGTCGCGCGGCAGCCTCGCGACGGTGAGCGGATCCGGCTCGTTGTCGCAGTACCTGCGAAGTGCCGCTTCGAATAGCTCATTGTCTTGCGCGGCGCGCGCAAACAGCGTCATCGAAGAACAGAATTTGCGGTTGTCCGGATAGCCGAAGATCTCGTCGAGCGTCTTACCTTCGATGCCGTTGACGACCGCCGTGCACTCTCGCAGACGCGACCCGAGCAGGGGATGTGCGAGATAGTCGCGCGCCTCTTCGAGCCCGGAGATCGCGTAGCGTTGCGCGGTCGGGCTACTGCCGATTCCCTCTATTTGCGGAAAGATGAACCACATCCAGTGGCTGCGCTTCTCGCCGGCGCGCAGTTCGTCGGTCACGCGCGCATAGACCGGCTGCTGCGCGTCCAGGAAACGTTGCAGATCATAACGGTCGGCCATAACGATGTCCTCCTTTTCGTCAGTGTCACCCGGCCTGCGACGACATCGCTTACCCCGTTTCGCGTCCGTTGTGAAGACCGATGGATGCGAGCATGCCATCTGCGACGGCGCCGGACGTGTTGCCACCGGCAACAGGTAGCTCAAGCCGCGCTACGATGTGTTCGGGGCCCAGCGACGTTCCGCAACCCGGGCAAGCGGGCTTTACATCGGCGAATATCGGGTCGAGGCCTTCATAATCGCCAGTGTGAGAAAGGCTCCTCACAAAGTTGAAGTGCCAGGCTGGCACGGCGTTTTCGTCTGCGCTTTGGACAACGCAGCCACGGTGGCCGCACGGACATAACAGATTGAATAACGTAAGTGTTTTCACGTCGCATCCCCATCGTCTCGCTCCAGAAC
Organism: Paraburkholderia kirstenboschensis; assembly: GCF_904848585.1. Taxonomy (GTDB): domain Bacteria; phylum Pseudomonadota; class Gammaproteobacteria; order Burkholderiales; family Burkholderiaceae; genus Paraburkholderia; species Paraburkholderia kirstenboschensis. Next base: position 189,475 of record NZ_CAJHCR010000012.1, on the reverse strand, counting down.
AAGAAGCGAGCATCAGAAGTGCCAGCCTCCTCCACGCTGCAACGCTTCCCGTTTTGGTGTCCATGCCGCGCTCACTGAGGTATTTATGGCGCAACCCTCTGAAGAGGTCAAACCATCCATGAGGACGTGCTCTTCCACGAACGTTTCCGCAATTAAGGCTTGTATAGTCGGCTTTCTCGTTGCCGGTTTGAGCTTTCGAGCAGCTATCCCCGCTGCCGCAAGCGAATGGGCCGCGCATATCGGCTGGCAGGTTCGGCAGCCGACGCGCTTCATGGTCTCTGGCGTATTGCGGCAGGATGAGACAACGGACATTTTCAAGCCGATCCACGGCAACCGCCAACGCTCGCTCGATCCCATCCATCCCGAGTGTGCCTCTGCGGGGTTGAAGACGAGCAGCGTGGAAGTCCGCACCTCATCGTTCACACCTCGGCTTCTTACGACCGACCCGCCCGACTCCGTAATCGCAATGACAAATCCCTCGTGAGTGTGAGGCGCGTATTGCTGAGTCGTGAAATCGGCACGCATCAGGCCCACGCCTGTACACTTCGAGCAACGCGACCGCACGTGGCGAGGCAATCATGCAAGGTACGTTCATTCCTTTAGCACGCCCGTTGCTTGCGGCCGTCGCGAGTGCCTTCCTCGTGGCGTGCGGCTCGTCTCTCCAGACGGATCAACTCGATCTCAATGTGCCGTCGCCGGAATGGCAGGACCAGATCGTCTACTTCATTCTGACCGATCGCTTCAGCGACGGCGATCCGACCAATGACAATCAGGGCGCCGGCGAATTCGACCCGAGCAACAACGCCAAATACAGTGGCGGAGATATTCGCGGGATTCAGCAGAAAATCGCCTATATCCAGGGCCTGGGCGCAACGGCGATCTGGTTGACACCTCCTGTGGCAAATCAATGGTGGGATCCACTCGTGAACTATGGTGGATATCACGGTTACTGGGCAGCCAACTTCGAGCAGGTGGACAAGCACATGGGCTCGCTCGACGATTACCGGCAATTGTCGAGCGCCCTGCATAAAACGGGGATGTATCTGATTCAGGACATCGTCGTCAATCATACCGGCGACTTTTTCTACTACAACGGTTCCTGGGACGCTGCCGCTCCTGCGCTGCACTGGGCGCGCAATACCGCTTCGGTGCCAGTGAGCGCGCCGACGCAAGCGCCCTTCGACATGGACAACCCGACCGATCCCGCCCAGCAGGCCGCGGCCATCTACCATTGGACTCCCGATATCAGCAACTTCAACGACGAGAACCAGTTGCTCAATTACCAACTGTATGGGCTCGACGATCTGAACACGGAGAACCCGGTCGTGCGCGAGGCGCTGCGGCGCAGCTACGGTTACTGGATCTCCACGGTCGGCGTAGACGCCTTTCGCATCGACACCGCTTTCTATGTGCCTCAGGCTTTCTTCAGCGACTTCATGTACTCAAGCGCTGCGGCCGCACCGGGCATCCGCCAGGTCGCGCAGAACAACGGCAAACAGAACTTTCTTGCCTTTGGCGAAGGCTTCGCCACCGATGCCGCGTATGACGACGCGAATTCGCAGAAGATCGAAACCTATATGGTCGATCCCAACGGGGCCGACATTCTGCCCGGCATGCTCAACTATCCGCTTTACGGCACGATGGGCGACGTCCTGAACGGAAAGCATCCGACGGCCGAACTCGGGTATCGCATCCAGAACATGATGCAGGTATTCAGGCGCCCGTATCTCATGCCGACGTTTCTCGACAATCACGACGTGGACCGCTTTCTCGCCGATGGAACGATGGCCGCGTTGCAGCAAGGCCTCGTGCTCATCATGACGTTGCCCGGTATTCCGGTTGTCTATTATGGAACGGAGCAGGCATTCACCGAGCAACGAGGGGCAATGTTCGCGGGCGGTTATGCGTCGGGCGGACGCGATCACTTCGACACCTCCGCGCCGCTTTATCAGTTCATCGCGCAACTCGCCAGCTTGCGCAAAGCGAACAAAGTGTTGTCGCGCGGTACGCCGGCTATTCTCGATCGGAACAGCACGGGCCCCGGCGCGTTCGTGTACAAGATGACGTATCAGGCGGCCACCGCCATCGTGGCCATCAATACTTCGGATAGCGACACTGCGACGGGTACGCTCAAAACCGGTCTTCCGAGCGGCACGGTGCTCGCCAATCGCGTGGCGACTGGCACGGCGCCTCAGCGGCTCGTTGTGGCCGCCGATGGCACCGTGACCACTTCATTGCCGCCGCGCAGCGCATTCGTGTGGATGGCGGCTGAGTGAATCGTCACCGCCGGCCCGGCCACGTGCCCTTCTTCGACGTGGCGCAAGCCGGTCTTCCTTGCGCCCGGCTCGCCTACACATCACCGATCCTGAATGGCAGCTCGAAGTCGCCGCCACTGTTGATCAACTGCACATACTCGAGATAGCGCGCTTGCGCCAGATTCTGTGCGGCGACCAGACTGCCCGGCAAGGGCGCTTGCAACTCGTTCGGAACAATGTCCGATATCAACCGGTCATGAAGCGCCTGCGCTGCAGGGTCGTGGTAGCGGTTATCCAGCTCGAGCCTTCCCCGCTCGGTCGAGTAATCGTAATACTCCAGGTCGCTTGAACCGGTGACCGTCGTGGTGGACGGCGCCCAGTGCGAGTACGCTCCGAGCTTGTCCTTGTCGGTCCTGACCGCGACGATGTGTGACGCTGCATTGTTGAAGTTCAGGCTTTCCGGCACAGTCTCATCCGTCGAGAAAACCACGTACGGCCGCCCCGGTGCGCTCGAACTCTTGAGCATCGGAAGAAGATCGTGCCGCTTGCCATACATCTGCGCGTAGTCCCCGGTGAGCCAGTTCCGTTGACCTCCGTTGCCGATGGTGGCCAGCAGCGGAAGAATGTCCACGGACGACGTCAGCCCACCGCGCACCGTGTCGATATCGCCGGCGTACTGACCGGTCGGATCGACCACGATGAGCGGGACGTTGAATGCTTCCTCGTAACACGTACCGGTCTTTCCCGAGATCAGGCCGTGCGCGCCAGCATAGTCGCCGTGATCCGACGTGAGGATGATGATCGTATTTCTCGCGACGGCGTGCGGCAGTGCGTCGACGACAGCGCCTATCTTGCCATCCACGATAGACATGATCTGTGTATATGAATCCAGACCTCGCTTCCAGTAATGAAAAGGCGCCTTGGCGATACCTCTGGTCTCGGACGGCGGCGGGTAATCCGGATTCGCGGGATAAGCGGTAATCTCGAAGTCGGTGTCGCGCGTATCCTGGACGCCGCCCCACACGGCTTCCTGAATCGTGCGGTTGAAGGTCTGCATCGGCGGCTTGTTCGCTGCCAGTTGGGGGCCGGACTCCCAGTTGGGCGCCGTCGCCGGATAAGCAAGCGGCGGCGGATTGCGCAGCGGATTGAACTCCCAGTTGTAGCTGGGCGGCCCCTTGGTGTAATTGATCCACTGCGTATAGCCGTTGGGGTTGTACCGATTCGAATTGAACAATGCGGTAAAGCGCTTTAACTCCGTGCCTGCGGGAAAAAACTCCTTGTCGTGCGGATTGATGAAGCCGACAGTCAGGCACCATGGTGAATCCCCCGGCTTGCGCCCTTGCAACCATTGGCTTGCCTGGTCGGCGATGTTGGAGTCGCTCAGATAGCCTTCTCCCGGATCTCCAATCGTGCCTTGCAAATTGCTGCCGGTCGGGTCGGGATAGGTCATGGCCTCGAAACCGTAAAGCGACAAGGGGCGTGGTCCTTTATGCACGATCGACAAATGCCATTTGCCGATGTACGGTGTCAGATAGCCGAGCGACTGAAGTATCTTTCCGTACGTCGGATATTCGCGACGAAGCACTGGCTGTATCGAGACCTTAGTATCCGGCGCATCGAGGATAGTCGTTAGCAGCCAGTTTTGCTGCGTATAGAGCCCGGTGACCAGCGCGGCTCGTGCGGGGCTGCATGCGGAAGCCGCCGTGTAATGGCCCGAAAACTTGACACCTTTTCTCCACAGATCGAACGTTCTTGGCATGTAGGTCTTGAGAAAACCGCGCACATCGGTGATGCCGTCCGGGAAGACGCTAGGAAAGCGCATCTCGTCGAGCAGGATGAACAGAATGTTGGGTTTGCGACGAGAGGAGTCGCCGCCCTGCGCGGTATCCGCGGCCTGAGCAGTGACATCGGCCGTAGCGACAGCTGCGCCGACGGCGGACGTCTTCTTGATGAATTCTCTTCGGTCCATGGTTTGTATTCCTAACTAAATGTATTGGGAAATTTAAATAAACGTGATCAGCTTCAGTACGCTTTGTTTTGTTACGACGAATGCGGTCGCGTTTATGGCTAAGACCGTGCTGAAAGCCAGACCAAGAATAGGCGAAGCTCGCGACGTATAAGGGAAGAAATCGTTTCACCTTATGTCACTGATCGTAGTGACAATTTCGAGGGTTGATGCGCCATTGCTTCGCATTTCGCTGCTGACCGAAGACGGGCGCGGCCCGCCGCGCACGGGCCGCCCAAATCGGGGCGTAGCCGTTCCTGATGCCGTTATCTCTCACCGCGTGCAAAGCGACGTGCACGCCATTGGCAACACTGCAGCGCTGGAATACTCCTCGGAAACTCCAGGTGGCTCTCCACACACCTAACGCCGGGCACGCCCTCGGCAGCACCACGGATCGCGCGCCTTTCCTCCTTGGATTCGATCACACCCCACAGATGGACGACGCCGTCCTTGACGAGTACATCCCGCTTTGACAGCGCCCACCGCTTCCCGTGCATTTCAAGGACGATGCATCCCGTAGACTCGCATCGTCATGACTGGAGGAATCTCCGGCCAGTGCGAAGCTCGCCAGTGCCCGCATGAGATTGGAGCGGCTCACGATGGAGCGGCTACGATGCGGACCAGCTTGCCGTCCTGCAGCGCCGGCACGCGCTCTCGAAGGCGGGCTTTTTTTGGCCGCAGTCCTCATCGCGGATTAGGTTTTTACCCAAATCCTGCAACAATCCCTTCCTGACATCTGCCTTAATTTTAAGCGAATACTTACCTACACTGTAGTCACTGGTTTACGAACAGGGCTGTTCGTAGCAGGACAAAACAAGTCTGGAGGTAAGTACCATGAAGTCCCTTATTCAAGCCGTTGTCGTTGCCGCTGCCCTTGCTGCTCCGGTTGCCGTGTTCGCCCAATCGAATGCGCCTTTGACCCGTGCGCAGGTGCGTGCTGAACTGGTTCAACTCGAAAAGGCTGGCTATAACCCGGCTCGCGGCGAAGACCCGTCTTACCCCGCCGACATCCAGGCTGCTGAAGCCAAGGTGGCCGCACAGAACGGCGCAACGAGCGGTTACGGCGGTGTGGTGAGCGGTTCGTCGGACGCAGGACGTCCGGCCGTGTCGAAGGCCGACTGGAATGCGATGTACGACCATCCGTAATGCGTTGATGCCTGAATGCCAACAGGCTGCCTAACACATTCAGTCGTTGAGCACCGCCCTATGAGCGCGCAGCACCTCTTGCGCGCTCCTATTAAGGAACTGGCTCGCTCACGCGGCAAAACCCCGGTTTTCCCCCGATGTTGCGTTAACACGCGCTCACAGTGCGCTTCCCGGCTTCCTGCGTCTGCACAATCGCCGACGCAATGCATTACGACGCATCTGCGGCCGAACCGGCGTGACGAACTGACCGCTTTTTTGTCCGTCCTCGGATGCGGCGTGACCAAGGATGTTCCTTCTATGCTGTACCTCAAAAATACCCTCGGCGGCCTGAGCCGCTCCTTGACCGATTCAGCTTTGCACAGCTTCCAGGGGCCGCATCGCTGGTGGAAGCTCGCGTTATTCGCCGTGCTGTTCGTACTGCCCGGCGGATCGGTGGCGGTTGCGATCCTGGCGTGGGTCGAGCATCGACGTGGGCGCAAGGGCTCGAAAAGCGCATCTGTCGAACTCGCGGCGGGGCCCGTGCAACTGCGCGGCGCTGCAGCGCTTCGCGACCAACATGGTAGAAAAAGCCAGAACTCATGCGCCGTGAGTCACCCGGATCACATCTCGACAGACTCCGCCGGTGGTGCATCGAGGTTCGTTTTGCTCCGACAACTCTAACCGATTCGCCGCCCCCAATTCGCACCAGAGCCCCCGAGGTGATGCTCAAGCTATTCACGAAACGTCGGACTCAGCTGATCTGTAGCGGACGGCCGTTGGGCGGAATATAAAGGTCCTGAAAATACCCGACCTCGCCGTGTCGGTCGTATGCGAAGATTTCCAGCACGGCACCCGAGGTCTCCGCCTTCAGACGCAAAGCCTTGCACACGTATGCCGGGAAGACGCGTACCGTGAGTTGCTCGCTGAACTTCGTGAGTGGGTGATGAAACCCGCGAGCAAGCAGATCCTTGAAATTCGCGCCATTCAGTTTTTCCGTATCGACTCGCCTTATCGCGACAAAGCCGGGATTTTTCCATCGCCCTGCACGGCCAGTCCTTGTTCTTTCGCCTGGCGGCGCAACGTGCACAACGTCTGTTCATCACCCCCGTTTCTCTGGCCCAGCGCCGCACTCGTCGGTTCTCAGCACTGCTCCTATTGAACAAGTGACCGACGTCTCTACGCGAGCCACGCCGTGCGCCTCACGCATCCGTCCACAGTACAGTGTGCCAGCGGTCATCTCTTCCTTGCGCGTGCGCAATTATTCGAAATGCTGCTCACTCGCGACCGCACGCGAGGCGTCGGCTAGACAGCGTCGTGAACAACATCGTGCAGTGCTCCCGCGAAGACCGTCCCTCTTACCGGTTCAGTAATTCAGGCAAGTCGCGATGAAGCAAGATTCCGACACGTTTTGATAGAAACTGGAAAGAAACGCCGGCCCCCTCCCCCTAGACTTAATCCCGTCGCACGAAAGGTTGTGGTGCAAATAGCGATCAACGAATCGGTTAGCGTGTCGGACTGACCGACTTGCAAGCCCGCGATGAGCAAGCTGAAGAGTTTGGACGGGCTGTTTGCCGGCCGTCACTTTGACCGTGACGTGATCATTCTTTGTGTGCGCTGGTATCGCTACAAGCTCAGCCTGCGCGATCTCGTCAAGATGATGGCCAGAACCATCGCAACGTAAAGTCCAGAACAAACGCGATGCGCAGCTTCAAACGTTTCAGGAACGCGGCCGCCACCGTAGCGGGCATTGAGTTGATGCACCGCATTCGCAAGGGGCAATTTCGCCTGAACGGCCTGTACCTCGAAGATACCACCATGCTTACCGCCTGGAATGTGGTCCTCGCGACTCAATAAGGTGTCCTGATCTGGTGGCGTTAGCTCGCCGAAATCGTCTATTTGCATCGGAAACGTCGAAAGTACGCGGTGCTACTGCCCGCAGGTGCAATTGCTGGGGCGCGCTTTTGACCGCGAACACGCGCTGAAGCGGGTCAAACACGACGCCGACTACATAGTGCGGGGAAACCTTGGAGTCCGTCCTGCTGCTCGGCCGTCAGGACGTGCTAACTCTGGGGCGTCGGAACTCGAAGCCGACGCGGCGACCGACAAAGTGCGAAATGCGATGCCGAACGTTTTGCCCTGGAAACATCGGGTGGCCCGTTTTCCCGGCGGGCGTTGATACGGGGGAATAGTGAGCGCAGTGATCCGCCGAAGCATAAGCGCAGGATGCTCAGTGAGCATTGTCCAGGATCGGGTGGCCTGTCGCTGTCGACCCTCTCGCTGTATCTCGATGCTTTGCAGCGGTCGCAACCGGTGACCTCACAACGCATCGACCCTGGACTTATTACAAACGCCATGAGCAGAAATCGCGGCGTTCCAGGTGGCCTTGAAAGCGCTGATTAGATACCTGCTCGCAGGCGTTTTTTCAGCCCCTCAGAAATCGATATTCTGAAATATGTAGGCCAGAGCATGTTTACTCCGAGTTCCATTCCCTATCAGCAACAACCCGGCTTTCAGCGCACCTACCGCGAAGGCCGCCTGACCCTGGGTCTATTCTTTCCCCTCGAAGCCTTCACCGGCGATACGCCGAGTATGTTCGACCAGGTGAGCCTGGCCCAACGTGCCGAAAAGCTGGGTTTCTCTGCCCTCTGGTTTCGCGACGTTCCGTTACGCGACCCCAGCTTCGGTGATTCGGGCCAGGTCTTCGATCCTTGGGTCTACCTGGGTTTTATGTCGGCGCACACTCGCTCGATTGCGCTGGGTACCGCGTCGGTCATCCTGCCAATCCGCAATCCCCTACACACAGCCAAGGCCGCAACCAGTGTCGATCAGCTCAGTGGTGGCCGCCTGCTACTCGGCGTGGCTTCCGGTGACCGTCCAGTAGAGTTTCCAGCATTCGGTGTCGACCCGGAGCAACGTGGCAGCCTGTTCCGCGAATACCTCGAGGTGTTTCGCGAGGTTCAGCTCACCAGTTTCGTGCCTTTGACCTGGCCCGGCGGCAGGCTTGAGGGGGCAGATCTGATTCCCAAGCCGACCACGGCGGAAATTCCCTTCTTCGTCACCGGCCATAGCCGCCAGACGCTTGAATGGATCGCCCGCTACAGTCATGGCTGGATCACCTATCCGCGTGCACCAAAGGCTCAGCAGCTGATTGTCGAGCGCTGGCGCACGACGGTTCGTGCCGAATGTGGTGAACTGTTCAAACCCTTCACGCAGTCGCTATACATCGACCTGACAGATAACCCGCAGACACCACCACGGCCGATCCACCTAGGCTATCAACTGGGGCGACATCACCTGATCGCGCTGCTGCACAGCTTGCAGGAGGAGGTCGGCGTTAACCATGTGATCATCAATTTGAAATACGGCCAACGCCCCGCAGGTGAGGTCATTGAGGAGCTCGGTCAGTTCGTTCTACCTGACTTCGTGATGTCGACATGAGCCGGCATGGTGCTGGAAAGCGACGACCGGCGCTTTCTATCCGGTCACCGCCACGCCCGGCGCATCAGCACTGCCCACAGCTGTTGCCGGCACCGACGAGGAGCGGATGATCGCCTCGAAATGCGCGGGGGCGTCAAGCACCGCACAGGGGAAGCCCACGCTCAGGTGGTCAAGACCTAACCGAAGAAGGCCAGGATGCGAACCGCGATACTTTCGCGCGGCACGGCTCCCGGCGGCGCAGGGGGCCTGGAAGGAACGGTACGGAGGGTGAAGCGGGCACCGCCGTCGTGACGCAAGTCATACCCCTTGATCAGCAAGGCTTAGTCACGACACATGTCCAGAGAATAGTACCAGCGCTGATGCGGATTGTAGGCCAGCTGGTAGATCTCACCGATACGATCCGAGTAGATCTGGTCGGCGGTGTCCAGCAGGTCATCGGGGTCGAGCGTCGAGGCGTCCAGCAGGGCCAGCGGGGAACGCTTGACGGGCCCGCTTATGGGGCGTCAGTGGTTGTCGATCCGGGCGCCCAAGTTCTGCAACGAGCTTCGATCTCATAGGGGAATTACAGAGTAAAGCGATGCCGCTTCGCGGGGCTGGGAACTAGCAGACCTGAAGTCGCGACTGGCTGAACATTCAATTTACGAATCTCTGGAGAGCAGACGAACATGAAAACAGTAGTCGTAGCAGGCGCGGTCGGAGTTATCGGACGCGGAGTACTCGCACACTATGAAACCAAGGGCGTCGACCTGGTCGCCGTTTCCCGACGCGCACCTGATTTCCCGACGCGCGCCAGGCATTTGGCGGTCGACCTGCTGGACAGAGACTCCTGCGAGGCGCTACTTGCACAAGTACCGGAAGCAACGCATCTCGTGTTCGCAGCCTACCAGGAGAAGCCGACGCCTGCGGAACTGGTCGAGGTGAATCTGCGGATGCTGAAGAACATGGTTGAGGTCATGGAGAAGCACGCGCCGAACCTGCAGCACGTCACGCTGATGCAGGGAGGCAAGGCATACGGCGTGCATATTGGCCCGATTCCGTCGCCCGCGAAGGAGAGCGACCCGCGCCATATGCCACCGAACTTCTATTACGACCAGGAGGATTTCCTTCGGGAACGTTCAGTCGGCAAATCATGGTCCTGGACTGCATTTCGTCCCGAGGGTGTTGCAGGGGTTGCCGTGGGCAATCCCATGAATCTGCTGATGGTGATTGCTGTTTATGGAACGTTAGCGAAGGCCCTGGGCGTTCCAATGTCTTTTCCCGGCTCGCGCGCCGCTTACGACGCGCTCTACCAGATTACCGATACTCGAATTCTCGCGAGTGCCGTCGATTGGGCGGGCGAGACCGACGCATGCCGAGGCGAAATTTACAACATCACGAATGGCGACTACTTCAGATGGTCTCGCGTCTGGCCGCGTCTGGCGCAGTTTTTCGATGTGCCGGTCGGTGAGCCGTTCCCCATGTTGTTACAGCAGATGATGGCCGACAAGGCAGAACTGTGGAACAGTCTGGTCGAGAAGTACAACCTTCGAGACTACCGGTACGACCAGATCGTCTCGTGGAAGTTTGGCGACATGATTTTCAAAACGACCTTTGACAACATCTCTAGCACCATAAAGGCACGCAAACATGGCTTCCATGACTGCATCGATTCAGAGGAAATGTATATCGAGATGCTGACCGAGCTCAGGGAGCAACGTTACATTCCCTGAAAGGTTCTGTCGCGCTACGGCAGTCACATAAAATTCAGCGACCGAAGTTGACATGACCACGATGGCCATAACGGGCAAAACGCCGCGCAAGACGGTACCGCCGGGGATCAAGATGGTGAAGCGGCTGCATTATCCGCTGGACGTGATTGTGCTGTGTGTCCGGTGGTAGGTGGTCTACTCTGCCGCCCGGCAATCAGGATGAGAGTAGTGGCGTGACGGCAGCGGGAGCGGGCGTAGCCCAGAACCGGTGCGTCGCGCCGGCCAGTGCCGCTGCGCGCGCCGGGTTCAGCGTCGCCACGGCCTACCGCATCGAAGAGGAACCACGACTACCATCGCAAAAGAAGGCGCCACGCGAGCGCCGACGCGAGGATCAAGCGGTTCAATGCCGCTCAAGAGGAAGCATACGCGCGCTAATTTCATGAGGTCTACATAGCAATAAGGCTCGACGTGGATCGCACTGATATCCGTGCGATGCCTCTTGGCAACTCATTTTTTATATTAAAGGTCTGTTGCCGCAGCGATAAAAAGCAATCCTTCTCCATGCCCTAGCCGCCCTGGGCATCGGCAGTGCCTCGTGCTCACAGCAGCGCACCGCATCAAGACTCAACTAATAGGTCGCCATCCCGCACGTAAATATCAGACGATTGCACACACCTGTCCCCGACACTGCAAATAAACAACACTCCGTAACTATTCGCTGTGCCTCAATGAAATGACAGGCTACGCTCCCTTGACGGTCTTATTGTTCGAGCGTTGAAAAACTTTCCCAGTCAGCTTACTAATTACTGTGGATTGCTAATGAACAAAATTCTTATTTCCAGCGCCACTGGCGTGCTGTTCGCAGCCGGGGCATCGTCGGCATTCGCACAGAGCTCTGTCACGCTGTACGGCATCGTAGATGAAGCCATCCGGTATCAGACGAATGCTGGCCCGGGCGGCAACGACCAGGTCGCCATGACGTCCGGCCCGGAAACCCACAGCCGCTGGGGCTTGAGGGGCAGCGAGGATCTGGGGGGCGGCTGGTCCGCAGTGTTCCGCCTTGAAAACGGCTTCGAAGCCTTTGATGGGCAACTACACGTCCCTGGCACACTGTTCAGTCGGCAAGCTTTCGTGGGTCTGTCGAACAAAACGTGGGGCTCGCTGACCTTTGGCAGGCAATATGCGCCGGCCTACGACACTTTGGGCGATATCTTCGACCCGCTGACCGTTGGCAACTATTGGCAACACAGCTGGATGTATAACGGCATCGGCCCTTACCTCGAAGTCAACAACTCCGTCAAGTACAAGGGCAGCTTCGATGGCCTGGATGTCAATGCCCTGTACGGCTTTGGCAACCAGCCGGGCGCGGTCGGTCTCGGCTCCACCTATGCCGTCGAACTGACGTACACGTACGGCCCTGCCATGCTCAACGCAGGCTTCCAGCAGGTCTCCGTTCCGACATCTGCGACTGGCTCTTCGGTTGGCACCAGTGTCGGCAGCTCGATCAATGGCGCTAAGACCAACTTCCTGCACATCAGCGGCGCGTTTCAGGTCACCCACGACATCCGCCTCCTGGCCGGCTGGCTGCGGGGGCAGGACCACACTGGTTTGACTGACAGCTACATGCAGCAATCTGGCGCGCCGACACTGAAGGGTGGCAGCCCCAACCGTATCGACGACACCTATTACGTCGGTGCGAACTGGCACGCCATGCCTGCGCTGCTGTTCACGTTTGCCTACTACTATGGGCAGACGCGCAATGCTGAACTGCTCGACGGCACGCTCGGCAGGGGGGTGAACCAATCGGCCACCGTTCTCGCCGAATACTCGTTCACGAAGCGCACGGAAGTCTACGGGATCACGGACTTCGCGCGCGGCACGGGCGCCTTCTCCGCCGCCTACCCGGGCGGGGTCAACGGCGAGGGCGTTCCGACCAACACCGTTGGCCGGACCAATCAGGTAGGCGTGGCAATCGGACTTCGCACGATGTTCTAAAGACGCGTTCGTACCCCGGACGCGGACCCCGCGTCGGGGGTACGGGCCAGCGCAAAAGCGTCGGCTCGTGCGCCCTATCACGATGAGACGAGTTTTCCGCTCGATGCTTTCAGCGGTATCTCTTGCGGACCTCGCTACCCGGCGATGCCACTGGCGTGACAGTCGGTACACTAGAGCTTCGACCACGCCGGTTGTCTTCTAGCAGGTTTGTGGCGCTCCGTCGGTCCGCTATCGAGTGGATTGTGTTGAAAAAGTCTTGTTTTGGCTCGAAGCGCTGAAGTCCGCGGCACGTTTTCGAGTTGTGGTGATCGGCGAAGTGGCAAACTTGAACGAGGCAACGATCCCCGTTGCCCGTCATGCGACTGCCTGGTTCATCTGCTTGCTTCCTGGCACTAGCCGCTTGGCCATTCTTCGCAGATTTTGCGCCGTTGCTGCCATCAGAAACTCATCATGGGCACCGCTTGGACCGCGCAGTCGCAGACGGTCCAGTTTCAAGATACGTTTGAGATGGGCGAAGAGCATTTCCACCTTCTTTCGCTCACGACAAGGTTGCTTGTATTCAGGCGTGTTCGCAATACGTCTCGTTTGTCACGCGCAGCTTCATGGATGCATCGAGCAATCTTGCGGAATGGTGTATTCGGGCAGCAGCGATCCTTCATCGAACAGTTCTCACAGTCAAACTGGCTTGCCCGATAGATTATCGTGTCAGCCTTCGTGACTCGCGAGCGCGGATTTCTGAACTTGCGCCGATCACTGCGTAGTGCGTGCCCAGTGGGGCAGCGATATTCATTGGCCAGTTCATCCCATTTGGGAAACAGCCATGAGCGGCTGATCGCCTGGCCTGCTCGCGTCGCACGCACGCGCTCCAGTGCAACCTTGACGTCGCGATTCTCACGGGCCGGCCGGCGAACGAGGTCGGACAGCACCGGGTCACCGTAGCTGTCCCACCAGGCGGCCTGCGGCTCAACGGCGGATGCTGGCGCCGCAGCGAATCGGCCAGGCACGTCGATGAAAGCCTGCGTGACGGGCGTCGCACAGCTCGCCAAGCGAGCGCAAGCGACACCGCAAGCGTTGCCACGAGGCCGCGCCGTGGCGATTGAGCAAGGCGAGTTGTGGGTTAACTGCTCTCGCTCATGATTCAATCCTCGACGTTGAACTACCCCTGCGGCGCGAGATTGGTTTGACGCGTATCAAAGGTGTCGTCTTGCCAAAGGATCGTTGAGCAACGACTGCGATGGGGTCGTCCGCTGCCTGTCGAACCGGCGGCCGCTCTACTGCGTCGGGCGGAATCAAGACTGCCTTTTTCGCGCTGAGTAGGCGTGTGCGCACGCCGTCGGCGAACTCACTGCGTCGCTTCCCGCATGGCCCCTGGTGGTTGCTGCGCCTGCCATGCCGCGACCGCCCGATCGAGATTGAAGAACATCCGCTCGCGCCCAAGCGTCTCGCCGAGCGGTGAACGCTGCACCATCGTCAGTACGCCCGGGTTGAGACCCACGAGCCATAGCGTTATGCCCCGCTTGCGCAGCTCTTTTTCCGCTTCCGTCAGCATTTTGAGCGCTGTGTATTCGAGATCGAACACGGCGCGCAGATGGAGCACGACGATCTGGGGATGAGTCTGTGCGATCAGCGTGCGAATCTTCTCGCCGACGCGCTCGGCGTTGGCAAAAAAAATGGGGCCTACCGGCCTCAACAACAGGAGGCCGGGAAAAGCCTCATCGTCGGGGTGCTCCGCGGACACAGGGCGAAACACGTTCGTGCCAGGCTTCCTGCGCAGCACATATACCGGTGGATCGGACGTCTGGTGAGCAAGCGCAAGGAGCGACACGACAATGGCGACGAGGATGCCCGGCAGGGTGCCGAAGAGCACGACGCCGGTGGCTGCAACCAGCGCCCACACGAACTCTGTGCGTCGCACAGCGACAATCGCGCGAAATTCCGCGGGCTTGATCAGGCCGATCGAATAGACGATAACAACCGCTGCCAGTGTGGCCTGCGGCATCAGTCCGATGAAGGGCGCAAGCAGCAGCATCGTGCCCAGCGTGACGGCAGCCGTGACTAGTTCGGCCAGCTGGCTGCGGGCGCCCGACAGACGGTTCACGGCTGTCTGGGTCGTCCCTCCGCCCGCCGGCATGGAGCCCAACAGCGCGCCTCCCACATTGGCAAGACCGATCGCCAGCAACTCCCGATTCGCCTGTGGCTTAGGTTCCCCGCTTTCAACGAATGCCCGTCCAGAGGCGATAGTTTCGGTAAAGCTCATCAGGGCAATGCCCGCGGCAACTGGCCCAAGCGACGCGACAAGCGAAAGGTCGGGCATGGTGACGGAAGGGAAGCCCGTCGGCACATGGCCGACAATGTCGACCCCGTGAGACTGCAGGCCGAGCAGGCTCATGCCGCCGATCCCGCAGGCCACCGCGATCAGCGGCGCGGGTGCCCGTGGGACGAAATGCTCGATTGCCACCAGAATGCCCACCGTAATCGCACCCACAGCGACTGTCGTCGCGGACGCGTGTGGAATACCCGTGACGATGGCCAGCACGTTGTGGAAAAACGACCCCTTGAGAAAGTGAATGCCGAGCAGCTTCGGCAACTGATCCAGCATGATGACGACCGCGACACCGGCCTTGAATCCGGTCAGCACAGGATCGGAAATGAAGTTGGCAACGAATCCCAACCGCAGGAGCGCGGCGAGCGTGAGGATGGCCCCGACGAGTAACGTCAGCGTTGCAGAGGCTGTCAGCAGATCTGCCGTCCCTGCGTTCGGGACCACCCGGGCGAGGGCCGCTGCGGTGAGGATGGCGATCGTTGCGCTGGTGCTGACGCTAAGCGGCCGCGACGATCCCAGGAACGCATAGATCACCATCGGAAGGAAGGCCGTATACAGCCCGACCTGCACGGGCAGCCCCGCGACAGTCGCGTATGCCAGGGCCTTCGGAAGAACGACCGCCGCAGCGGTCACGCCGGCAACGATGTCCGGCTTGATCCACTCTTTCTGATAATCGCGGACCCACTCCAACACCGGAATGTGAAAGCCGCCAGTGGAATGCGCTGATGAGTCGTGTCCCATAATCGTCGCCCAGATTCCCCATCGTCATCAAATCCTCAGGCCCATGCTTGCGCGAATCCGGTGCCGCAGGAGACCATGTCATCGTCGATAGAGGAGCGAAAGCATCATGGCGAACGTTCGGGCGCATAGCGCGAACGTCCGCTACCCCCAAAGCCGTGAGGCCAGACGGTGCCGCAGGTGTGCGACCGTGCCGGTACGGGCGGCAGGCCCGCGGCGGATTGCGCCTGTCGAGCACCCGGCTTCATGTCCGTTGCGCCCACAGCGTGTCGATCTGCCCGACCATGGCACGCGCAACGATGTCGTTCTCGTCGATAACCGTCGTTGCGCCCGCCTTCTCGAGCAACATTCTGCGCAGATCGCTCTCGCCTGACACCACGATCCGCAGCCCGGGATTGAGCGTGTGCGCCACCAGCGTGATCTCCAGATTGCTGTTCGCATTGGTACCCGTCACAAACAGCGCGCTGGCGGTATCCAGTCTGGCACGCTCGAGTACATCGTCGAACGAGCTGAGATCGCCCAAGATGACCATGTATCCCAGTCCGGATGCTTTTTCGGCATGCTTTACGTCGGTTTCCAGCACGAGCACGCTCGCTCCCGCATCTCGAAGATGGGCGGCGACCAGCTGGCCGACCGGGCCGAACGGGCAGACCGCGACGTGGGCGCTCAGCGTTTCCAGCTTATTCTCCATGGCCCTGTTCTCCCAGAAGACCATCACGTCATCGCCCGAGAGCATCCCCGTCAGCTGGCTCAACGCGTAGCCGGCAACCAACATCGTTGCAAGTATGGCGACCAGCATGAATATCTTCTGGTCGGCGTTGAACTCCGAGAAGTCGCCCAAGGTCGAGATAAGGTTGACCGCGTCCCACACGGCCGTGAACATCTTCGTGCTGAGAGGCGCATCCGAGTGGTCGAGCAGCCCGATCCCCAGCGCCGATCCCAGCAGCACCAGAAGCAACAAGCCAACCGCGAGACGCGCGCGGCGCCGCCATTCCTTGATACGCAGCCCGCCAAGCCGCGGCTCTTCGATCCGGTACATCTGCATCGTTCCTCGAATGCGCTCTTCATCCGCAGTACGTACCATTCGGGGCAAGCACGATCGCACGACATGCTCGCCAGCCGCCACACTTCCCCGATTGCATCATGTCACTCGGGCACGCTAGCAGAATTGGACTTTAGTCCAGCGTGTGGAAGTCGCAGGAACAAAGGAGCATCCGCGCTCGTCAGTGCCGTTCTCAGCCAGCGCTGCGCAAGCCTTTTTCCTGCCAGACGCAATGCGGCATTGCTCAGAATTTCTCGGGCACATACCTGAAACGATGCTCCGATTCGCGATACGCCCCCGCCTTCTGTCGTTGAGGCAACGACACCTTCGTCCGCGGCACAGCCACGTACGGCACCTTGCTGAGCAAATGGCTGATGACGTTGAGGTGCGCTCGCTTCTTGCCGTCGGCCCGTGCGACATACCACGGTGAGAACTCCGTATCGGTCATGCCGATCATATCGTCGCGGGCCCGCGAATAGTCGTACCAGTGGCGATAGGACTCAAGATCCATCGGCGAAAGTTTCCAGATTTTGCGCTCATCGTGAATCCGCGCTTCGAGCCTGCGCGTCTGCTCCTTGGCGCTGACTTCGAGCCAGTATTTGAGGAGGATGACCCCAGAGTCTATGACGGCCCGCTCGACGAGCGGCGTCGCAAAAAGGAACTCCTGCACCTGGCGGTCCGTGCAGAAGCCCATCACGCGCTCGACGCCCGCGCGGTTGTACCAGCTACGGTCGAAGATCACGACCTCGCCGGCCGCCGGCAGGTGCGGAAGATAGCGCTGCATGTACATCTGGCTCTTCTCGCGGTCGGTCGGCGCGGGCAGCGCGATGACCCGGAAAACCCGTGGGCTCACGCGATCGGTGATCGCCTTGATCATTCCGCCCTTGCCCGCGCCATCGCGCCCCTCGAATACGATGCAGATCTTCGCGCCGCTCTGCACGACCCATTCCTGCATCTTGACCAGTTCGACGTGGAGACGACACAGTTCCTTCAAATAGGCCTTGTTGCCGAGCTTGCCCACGGGCTTCGAATCGCTGTTCTTCATTTCCTTCGGAGTTTCGGACATTGCTCCTCCATGAAAATGCGCGTTGGCACACCTCACGCGAGCAAGGTATTGCACTTCAAACTTGATCGCGCCCGCCTATCCCGCGCATCGGCGCACCCGATAGCAGTCTCATCGTCTTTGAGCGTGCAGGTAGCGCGACCGGTGCCGGCGACGACGTCACCGGCGTACTCACCGAGGTAGCAAAACCGCATCGGAACGCCTCGGCGCAAGGTTCTGATGACGCTCGCCGCGTGACTTCACCGGCCTTCGAAAGTGATCGACAGCGCATTCGGCCTGCTTAAGACGCGCGGCGGATCTAGTTGGGCGCAATCAGGCTTTCTCTCCAACTTTCCGTCCGTTTAACTACAGGCTGTCACATGATCCAATTGAACGATTGATACAAATCAAGCAATTCACACTGTTTAGACCTACACATTGCGACCGCGGTCGGCTGAACCGTGCACTTCCGAATTCCATGCAGCAACTAGCGGCTGCTACGTAAAGCCTGCGACAGTGGGCTGGTCGCTAGAATGCGTTCGCGGCGGCATCAGACTAGAAACTTTCTCGCCTCATCGGCCATGCTGGGCGCTGGCAGCAGATCGGAGCGAGCAAATTTCACCAGCGCGAACGCCCGCATGGCACCCTTTGTTTCCGGCACGCTCGCGAGCCTCAATTCGATCGTCCGACCCTCCCGCGCGTGCCCGTTTTCCACGATCACGTTCATACGATCGAGCCGCAGGTCCCTCTTGAGTACATGCAGGTGTTCCGCAGGCGCATTGAGCACCTCAGCAATGGTCTCCAACCGGCGGTCGATCGCCTCGGTCGCAAGTCCCAGACGCGCCAACTCCGCGTCGTTTTCTTCCATCTTTGCCTGCAGGCGCGTCAGCTCCAACAGACCGGACAATGGCTGCGCACCCAATACAGCGCTCATCCCGCTGCCCTGCTGCTGCAGCAGCGCGAGGCGCGTCTTCAGCAGCGCGCGCTCCTGCTCCAGCTCGTCGCGGCGCGACGCGTCCGCACCGATTCGCTCGAGGCCAGCCAGCACGAGCTGATCCATCACATGGCGCACGATCTCCTCTCGAAGCGCCGGCTCCGTGCTGGCGCACACCCGTGCGCGGTGATCGCTGAAGTTCACGGTGGTTCGCTGCACGTCGGTGCGCGCGGCCGAGCCATGTTGCTGGACGCCGATTGTCAGCCGCTCGGTCATCGCCATGCCGAGCACGGCAAAGACCTCGTTTGCCAGGGGGTTGACGGCGAAGTGCGCACGCAGTTCGGTCGAATGACTCAGCGCACGCGGCACGTCTTCCGGCGTTGCGAAAAACGCCTGGATATACGGGTCCGTCGTCCAGGCCGATGCGCTCGCCTCGCGAGCCGGCGGCATATCGTTCACCAATGCCTCGACATAGGCGAGCGAAGTCCTGACCGCGCGCGCGAGACGCTCCTGATAGCGCTCCGCGAGCCGCAACTGCGGACTCATTCTTGCAATGCGCTCGATGGCGTCACTCGCCTGTGCGGAGCCCGGGGCGCTCTTCTCCGATGTGCCCTCGCGACCAAACAGTCTGTCCAGAATGCTCATGGATGCCTCCTTGAGGCTCAATCTTGCCTTTCCAGCAGGATCTGCGCGCTGATCGTGTGGTCCTTCCAGAACATGTTGTGAATCCTCGACCGGAGCAGGTTCAGCGCCTCAGACGAGAGGTCGCTGAACCTGAGCAGCGCGATGGGTTGTCCGCTTCCCGCGGGCACGCGCTCGATCGAATTGAACGGAGGGAATCCGTATCTCTGCAGGAACTCGTCGAGTTCCTCGTCAGACACGGTTTCTTCGACATTACCCAGTAAAAGTTGAGCCATGGTGTTTCCTTTCCGAAGCCGTGTCAGGCCATGATATTGACGCCGCCGTCGACATATAGCGTTTCGCCCGAAACCCGCCGCGCGTAGGGGGTGGCGAGAAACGCGCAGGTGTAGCCGACGTCCATGATGTCGACCAGCTCGCCGAGCGGCGCGCGCTCGGCCGCCTCGTTGAGCAGCAGGTCGAAGTTCTTGAGGCCGGAAGCCGCCCGCGTCTTGAGCGGACCCGGCGAAATCGCATGCACGCGAATGCCCTTCGGCCCAAGCTCGTAAGCGAGATAGCGCGCACAGGCTTCGAGCGCGGCCTTTACCGGCCCCATCACGCTATAGTTCGGCACGACCTTGTTGGCGCCGTAGTAGCTCATCGTGAGCAATGTGCCGCCTTTGTCCATCAGCGGCGCCGCAAGCGCCGCCATGCGCACGAACGAATGACACGAAATGTCCATCGCGCGCGCAAAGCCCTCGCCGGAGCAATGCAACAGCCCGCCTTGCAGATCGTCTTTCGGCGCCCATGCAATGGAGTGCAGCAGGATGTCGAGACGTCCCCAGCGCTGCCGGATCTGCTCGAATACCGCTTCCAACTGCGCCGCGTCGCCGACGTCGAGCGGCAGGAACAGTTCTGCTTCAAGCTCGCTCGCCAACGGCTCGACATAAGGCCGGGTCTTTTCCGTCGCGTAGGTGATGGCCAGATCCGCACCAAGCTCGCGAAACGCTTTCGCGCAACCGTATGCAATCGAGTGTTCGTTGGCAATGCCGGTGATCAGCGCTTTCATGCCCGCAAGTAGCGGACGTGATCGATCAGTGCCTTCGGGCGACATGGCATTTCTCCTTCATTCGAGGACCGCACGCGTATGGCGCGCGATCGTCAGCTCTTCATTGGTCGGAATAACCCACGCCGCTATCCGGCTCGACGCGGTGGTGATGAGAGGACCGCCCTTGGCGTTCGCTTCGGCGTCGATCTCCGCGCCGAGCCACGCCGCGTGCCGCACAACGCCCTCACGGATCGCCGCCGCATGCTCGCCGATTCCCGCCGTGAAAACGAGCGCGTCGATGCCCTCCATGGCCGCGACAAGCGAGCCGAGTTCGCGCGCTATGCGGTAGATATAGAGTTCAATGGCGAAACGCGCGTGAGGATCGTCGCTGGCGAGCAGCGTGCGCATGTCACTGGATACGCCAGACACGCCGAGCAGCCCCGAGTGGCGATAGATCAGATCCTCGACGGCACGCGCGTCCATGCCGAGTTCTTCCATCAGGTAGAGCACCACGCCCGGGTCCAGGTTGCCGCAGCGCGTGCCCATGGGCAATCCGTCCACGGCCGTGAAGCCCATCGTGCTCGCTACGCTCTTGCCCGCGACGAGCGCGCACATGCTCGCGCCATTGCCAAGGTGCGCGACGACAGTGCGTCCGCTGGCTGCTTTCTTATCGACGTCAGGCAGCACGCTCGCGATGTACTCGTAGGACAGCCCATGAAAGCCGTAGCGGCGCACGCCCCGGCTGGTGATCGACGCGGGCAGCGCGAACGCCTGGGCCACCTCGGGTTGCGTGCGATGGAAAGCCGTGTCGAAGCACGCCACCTGCGGCACGTCCGGTTGCATGTCTTCGAGGATGCGTATGGGCGTCAGGTTGTGCGGCTGATGCAGCGGCGCGAGCGGCGTGAGCTTCGCCAGCTCGTCCGCTACCGCGGGCGTGACTCGCACCGGACCGCTGAAGCGCTGCCCTCCGTGCACGACGCGATGGCCGACCGCGACAAGCTCGTGTCCTTCGCGGTGCTCGCTCAGGAACGCACCGATTTGCTCAAGGCCTCCGCGATGATCCAGCTCGCCGCCATCGCTCCATTCCCTCGCATGGTGCTCGCCGTCACCGTCGACGGCTTCGAACCGGGCGCTTGCCGTGTACAGGCCGCCGACCTGCCCATGCACGACCAGTTCGAGCGCGTCGCCCTGCTCTTCGAATGCGGAAAACTTGATGCTCGACGAGCCGGCATTCAATACCAGAATCACGTCTGCCATGGCATCACCCGACGATCTTTGCGGCTTCGCGCCGCGCAAGCGCGACGAGCACCGCCACCGCGCACGAGGCGAGCCGCGTAATGAGCGAATCGGCGCGGCTCGTCAGGATGATCGGCACGCGCGCACCCAGCACGATGCCGGCCGCGTCCGCGCCCGCGAGGAATGAGAGGCTCTTGGCGAGCATGTTGCCCGCTTCGAGGTCGGGCACCATCAGGACGTTGGCGCGCCCGGCCACTGGCGAATCGATCTGCTTGATGCGCGCCGCCTCGGGGTCGATGGCGTTATCGAGTGCAAGCGGGCCGTCGACGAGCGCACCCGTGATCTGCCGCCGATCCACCATCTTGCACAGCGCGGCGGCTTCGATGGTCGAGGGCACCTTCGGGCTGACGGTCTCCATGGCCGAGAGGATCGCCACCCGTATCTCCGGAAACTGAAGGGCGTGCGCAAGGTCGATCGCGTTTTGCAGGATGTCGACCTTTTCCTCCAGCGTCGGCGCGATGTTCACGGCGGCGTCGGTTACGATCAGCGCGTCCGCGTGGGCAGGCACGTCCATCACGAAGCAGTGGCTGACGCGCCGGCCGGTGCGCAACCCCGCATCGCGCCGGACGACCTCGGCCATGAGCTCGTCGGTGTGAAGGCTGCCTTTCATCAGCGCCTCGGCCTTGCCCTCGCGCACCAGCTGCGTGGCCGCGGCTGCCGAGGCCTCGCTGAACGGCGCGTCGACGATCTGATAGTCGCTGATCGAAAGCTTGCACTCGGCGGCAAGCGATTCGATGCGAGCGCGCGGCCCGACGAGTATCGGCACGATCAGGCCGCTGCGCGCCGCTTCCACTGCGCCTTCCAGCGAACTCCTGTCGCATGGGTGAACCACGGCCGTGGGCATCGGCGCCAGCGCCTCACAGTGGGCAATGAGCTGGCGATACTTCGCGTGTCTGGGTTCCACGAACGACTCCTCAATGGAAGAGGTGGGCACGCTCATGACAGAGCATGCTCGGGCCGCACTGCGGGAGCAGCGCCGAGTACCGCGCGAATGCGTTGCAACGCGTCCCATTGCTGCGTGTTCGGCGGCACTCTTTGCACGCGCGTGTCGGCCAGCAGACCGTCGAGCAACATCAGCAGCCGCTTGCGGTCTTCCGGTTTGGCGAGAAGAGCGGGAAGCGTCGCGATGGCCTGTTGCGGTTCGTAAGTCGCGATGAGTTCCTGTTCACCGCGAACGCGCCGCCACTGATCGGGGGGCAAGCTCGGCAGATACTCGGCGTAGGCTTCAACCAGTTCGCGCTGCGTCGCAAGCCGGGCAAGCGGCAACGGCTCGCCGCTGCGTCCAAGCAGGAACGCCGCGCGGGCGACGGCTTCGTCGTAGCCGCCCTGCGCGATCGACGCCAATGCCTCCTTCACGAAAGGCAGTTCGCGCGGGTCGGTAGCCGTGGACACGGCAATCTCGCGACTGCGATACCGTTCCGCGAAATGGAGCAGAAAGGGCGTGGTGTAGAGGTTGAAGAACAGCGACTCGGCGCCGGCGTCGCGCATCGCCCTATAGTGGTCGAGCGAGGCGCTGACGATCTCCGAGCCGCGATGTTCGAGCGCGCGCCAGGGCGCGATATCGTCGGCATGCTGCCGGTTCGCTTTGACCGCTTCAGCCGCCGGGCGCAGCCAGGCAAGCCATGGATTCAGATCCGAAAAGGCCCAGCGCTGAAAGCGTAGCGGATGAAATTGGCGCAGGCATCGCGCAGTGGTCTCGTTCGACATCCACTGAACGTAGGGCTGCATGAACAATTCATAAGCGCGCTGGTTGAATTCGGAAAGCTCGGCAACGGCTTCGAACGGCTTTTCGTCCTCGCGCTTGAACCGGTTGAAATGCTGCGCGATCTCTTCGAGACGATGCTCGACGAATGTCACCTCGTAAGCGACGTTCCCGTCTGCGCCGTTCACCTCGTCGATCAACATCGCGTAGAGGCCCGGCGCGAGCGTCTCGATCATTTCGAGCACGTTGACGATCTGCGCATGCTGCTTCTTCGCCACCTTGCCCGACACGAAAACGCCAAGATGTCCGGCATCCTGGTCCATCAGCCCGATGATGACCTGGCCACGCGCCTTGATTTCCTCGGTGCTGCCATAGAGATCGGTCACCCAGTTGAAGGCCTGCTGCGGCGGCGTGATGTTGTCGCCCATCGAGGCGAACAGGATGATCGGCGAGCGGATATCGCGCAGGTCGAACGCCTTGCCCGAAACGCCGCTCACTTCGCCCGACCAGAGCTTGTTGCCGATGAACAGATTGCGCGTGATCCACTCGATCTCTTCGCGGTTCATCAGGTAGTAGCCGCCCCACCAGCGCTCGAACTCCAGAAAGCGTGGCGGCTCCGTGTCGATGTTGTCGTACACGTGGTAGTACTTGTCCCACAGCGTGTTGGCCGGGTTCAGGTACTCGAAGTTCTGCACGAGATAGGCGCCGTCGAACTTGCCGTTGCCGAGATCTGACGAAAACGACGCAAGCCAGGTGCCGCCCAATATCCCGCCCGCATAGCGCATCGGATTGTCGCCTGCGCCGTCGCTCCACGCGCCGCTCCAGTACGACATCGGCGCGCCGTTGATGACGACAGGACCGGTATCCTCCGCCGACGAACTCGCGAGCATCATCGCGGCCCAGCCGCCCTGGCAGTTGCCGATGATGGCCGGCTTCGCACTGTCGGGATGCAGCGCACGCACTTTCTTGACGAACTCCTGTTCGGCGGCGCATACGTCGAGCAGCGTCTGACCGGGTTCAGGGTTCTGGAAGAACACGACGAAGTACACGGGGTGGCCTGCACGCAGCGCGACGCCGACCTGCGAATCGTCTCTAAAGCCGCCAATGCCCGGACCGTGGCCGGCGCGCGGATCGATGATCAGATAAGGCCGCTTTTTCGCGTCGACGATCACGCCTTCGGGCGGCTTGATATACAGCAGCGCGTAATTGACGGGGCGCGCGAAGTGCCTCGCGTCGAGCACGATGTCGTAGTCGAAATGGAGCGCCGGCTTGAGTTCCTGTGAAGCGCGTTCGACGTATTGCGTTCCGCGCTCGCGCATCGTGTCCCAGAACAGCAGCGAGCGCTGCGCGACGTCGACGGCGTAATGCCATGCGCTCAGGGGGTTGAGCTGCGCCGCGAATGAGGTAGCGCTCTGGTCGCTGCCGGCGTCGCCATCGACGGCTGCGCGCAACCGTCTCCCGTATTGCTCCATTGCGTTCTGCGTACGCTTTTCCAGCACATACGCGACCTTCCCGGCAATTTCCTGACTGCGCGCCAATTGCGTGGCTGCGTCCATGACACCGTCCTCCATTGCTACATCGATTGAGCCGCGCTAGCGGCTGCCCCGCGGGCTGCTGGCGGGCTCGATAATTCGTGCGCCCACCGATAACGCATGCAACTCGTGCAGCGTACGCGTGCGGGTTTGGCCTGTTGTGACCTAGATCAATCTTGCGGCTGCCGATGGACGAGGCCAAGATGCCGCACCAATGCGGTGCCTTCTAACGGGTGCGGCCAAGCCTCAGCGTCCGCTTTGAAAACACGCCAACATCAAATCGCTCTAGCTGAATGTCGCGGTTGAAAGTAGCGTTATTCGAGGTGATCTCATGGTTGATCGAGAACTCGACGTTTTCGTGCCCTATTCGGAAGGTGACGAATGGCTTGTGCATCGAAGGGGGAACAGTGACGAACACATGGTCCGCCAGCGCTGCGGGATGCCGCGGCCGAGGCCTCCTGTTCAGGTAAGCCTCCGTGGTGACGATCACCAGCGGCCACCGCTAGAGAAGCCGGGGCACGGCCAGATTCGTCGGCAGCATGAAAGGTAGGACGATACCGAGGTCGTCACCGTCAGCCGTCAGGTCGACGGGCCGCCCGGTTAGCGTGAAGTCCGGAGCGATCTTGAATGGTGGGAGCCTGGTCAGCGTGGCGATCGCATGCCCGACCAGTCGTAGCGCACCTGTAGGCAGCCGACCATGGCTGGCCGCGTTGGCTTCGGCCTCGGCGCAATACGTCGTCGCCGGTTCGTGCGCACCGAGCAACAAACCGACCGTCGTGGCTTCGATGGACCCGCATCGTGGCCGTTCGCTGCTGCGTCGCGGGACGTTAGTTTCTACCTGGCCCGTTGAGCGCCTGGACGCCATTTAAAAAATGCGTTGGCTCCCGTCTCTACAAACACTTTCACGGCCTCGTGAGTCATCGCGGCGATGTCCATTTCTGGGCCGAGCGGCGACGCCTGTGATCGCCCCCAAAGCCGACTGTTTTAACCGCCGATCATGCAGCGGCAGATCTCCGACGCGGAGCGGCCTTTCCCTTGCCCTTAGTTGCCTGGACCTGCGCGCTTAGGAAAAAACAGCGCCGGGAAGTCACTGTCTGCCAAGCAGCATTGCGAGGTCCGATGGTTTAATGTGCGCTCACATGATCGCGCTAATTTGCCAAGGTACGAATTCGTTTTGTCCGTAACCGTGCCGCTCACTGCGAGTATGGTTCCCCGAGGCGACATCCAGAAGCAATTGGAAAAGCACTGCGCCCAGTTGCTCGATCGTCGTTCTCCCTTCCAGCACTTCTCCGCAGTTCAGGTCCATATCGTCGGACTGTCGTTGCCAAAGTGCTGTGTTCGTCGCAAGTTTGACTGACGGCGCGGGCGCGCAGCCGTAAGCTGAGCCACGTCCCGTCGTGAAGCAGATCAGGTTCGCACCGCCCGCTACCTGGCCCGTAGCCGACACCGGGTCGTAGCCGGGCGTGTCCATAAACACCAGGCCGCGCGCCCTGATCGGCTGCGCATACTCGTACACCTCGGTCAGATTGGTTGACCCGGCTTTAGCAATGCCTCCCAGCGATTTTTCAAGGACGGTCGTCAAGCCACCCGCCTTGTTGCCCGCAGACGGATTGTTGTTCATTTGCGCCCCTTGCCGATGCGCATAGGCTTGCCACCACTTGATGCGATCAAGCAGCTTTCGACCCACCTCGGGCGTTGCGGCACGACGCGTTAGTAAATGCTCCGCGCCATAAATTTCGGGCGTCTCCGAGAGAATCGCGGTGCCGCCGTGCTGCACCAGCAGATCAACAGCTGCGCCGAGCACCGGATTGGCAGTGATGCCAGAGTACCCATCCGATCCTCCGCATTGAAGACCGACCGTGAGATGACTTGCGCTGACCGGCTCTCGCCTCACGTTGTTCGCTTCGGGCAACATGCTCCGAACCAGTTCAATACCCTTCGCAATCGTCAGTGTGGTACCACCGCTGTCCTGGATCGTAAACGCTCGCAAGCGGTCGTGTTCCCGGAGTCCCTGCGTCTCAAGTAATCGCGGAATCTGATTCGTTTCACACCCGAGACCGACGACCAGCACGCTCGCGAAATTCGGATGGCATGCATAGCCGCCAATCGTGCGCTGCAGGATCGCGAGACCATCGCCTTCAGAGTCGATGGCGCAACCGGAACCATGGGTGAGTGCGACGACGCCATCGACATTCGGGAACGCAGCCAGTTGTTCAGGATGGATGTCGCGGCGGAAATGATCAGCAATGGCCCGCGCGACCGTGGCCGAACAATTCACCGAGGTGAGGATCCCGATGTAGTTGCGTGTGGCGACACGGCCGTCTGCGCGGACAATGCCCTGGAATGTTGCGGGCTCGTTCGAGCGTACGGTCGGACGCGCGGCCTGACCGAATGCGTAGTCGCGCGCAAAGTCGCCCATCGCGAGATTATGGGTGTGTACATGCTGCCCCGCTCGAATGGGCTGACTTGCAAAGCCGATCACCTGGCCGTAGCGGTGCACCGCCTCACCCTGACCGATGTCCCGCGTCGCCACTTTGTGACCGGGCGGAATCAGCCCTGAGACTGTCACCGCTTCCCTGTCGATCACCGTGCCGGACACAAGCTGTTCGAGCGCGATAACAACATCGTCGGCAGGATTGAGTCGTATGACACGAGCCGACATCGACGCGGTGGATGAGGCGGACGTGTCGGCAATATTCAACGACATGGCACTACTCCTACGTTTCTCAGGGTAAAGGCGGTCGCGTCTGGCCACGTGGGAATCGTGCGACCGGCCGTGGAGCGATGATCAGACGACGCTTAGCCGCTTAGCCGCTTAACTTCTTAGCCAGCGCTCCAGGGCGTTTTGCAGCGCGTGTACTCCAGTTGATAGAGCGTCGTGTCGGGCGCTGTCGCGCCGGTCTGAGGCAATGCCGCGAGTCCCGAAACGAAACGGTCCACCGCTGACCGGACATAGTCTGCCCGGCACCCTTCGACTAACACGACCCATGTCGGTACCTGGGTGCCTTCTGAGCGCGCCTTCTTCTCCGCCGTTTCCACTTTGCTGATCGCTTCGTCTGCAAGGCACAGGTGCACGCCCGTGATACCGGGCAGGTCCACGAGCGGCGGAAGGACGCGCTGACGCAAAGCCTTCACGACCTCTGCCCGCGCAGCCGATGGCACGTCAAACCGCACAGTCATGAGATTGGCACCCTGCCCTACACCGTCCGAATAAGCCACGTGACAGATCGAGCGTGCGACGCTCCGGAAAGAGGCGACCACCTGCTTCGTCCACGGCGTCGGCGTATTCAGCCGGGAAAGATAGTCTTGCGCGCCAAGCACCTCGACCGTATCGGCCTCGTAAAGATTGAAGTACTCCGGACCTGAATCCAGTGCTATAAAGCGCCGACCGCGCCTGAACCCTGGAATCCCGGCGCGTTCGGGCATGTGCTCGCGGTTGTGCCACTCGTAAAATTCATCCTTCGCTTCCGGCAGCAGGTCATGCCAGATTGCGACAACGCCCGTTCCAGCAAGGCTCATATCTCCTCCCTTCCAAATCGGATTGTCTTAGAGTGCCAACGGATAGTCGCCGCGGCCCCATGCCGCGCCAAGTGTGTCCGCATACTGCACGACCTTTTGTGTCTGCGTGCCGAGCCCGCTGCCGCCGAGCGTCATCGTGTCGCCTGCTTTCAGGAAGACCGGCGGCTTCTGACCGAGGCCCACGCCGGGGGGCGTGCCCGTAATGATGACGTCGCCAGCCATCAACGGCATGAAGCGGCTTAGATACGCCACGATATGCGCGACGTTGAAGATCATGGTCCGCGTGTTGCCGGTCTGACGACGCGTGCCGTTGACGTCGAGCCACAGGTCCAGCACCTGCGAGTCGGGGATCTCATCACGCGTGACAAGCCACGGTCCGAGCGGAGCGAACGAGAATCCGCTTTTGCCCTTGGTCCACTGCCCTTCGCGTTCGAGCTGATACGCACGTTCGGAAACATCATTGGCAAGACAGTAACCCGCCACATGGTCCAGCGCGTTGGCTTCGTCGATCTGCCAGGCGGGTTTGCCGATCACCACGCCGAGTTCGACCTCCCAATCCAGCTTTTGCGCGTCGGCGGGCAAGACGACCGGGTCGTTCGGGCCGCTGATGGAGCCCGTGTGCTTGTTGAACACGACAGGTTCCCGCGGTATCGGCGTGTCGGTTTCAGCAGCATGATCGGAGTAGTTCAGGCCGATGCACACGAGATTGCGGACATTGCCGACGCAGGCGCCGAGACGCGTGCCCGCTTCAACGACGGGTAGACGATCGAGATCGAGTTCGCTCAGTTTAGAAAGGGCGACTGGCGAGACAGTCGTTCCATCAATGTCATCCACGATGCCCGTCAGATCGCGGATCGCGCCGCTCGAATCGATGATACCGGGGCGCTCTTGACCTGGCTGGCCGAAACGGACGAGACGCATGTACTACTCCTATCAAGACAAAAAAGTGATCGGCAAAGTGCCGAGGTTGCCGAACCCGATACGCAACTCGCGACCGACTGGCAACTCCAGAACGCCCGCGTAAGATCCGGTGATCACAGCCTGGCGGGCATGCAGTCCAAGGCCGCGGACGCGAAGGAAATTGGCGAGCCACACGATCGGCGCGAGCACGCCCCGATCAGGGTGGCGTCCTGCGAACGTGACTGCTTCTTCCCCGACGCTGGCCAGACTGACGTCGAATTCGATGGGCAGATCGGCCGGCGTCGCGCCTTGGATCGAACTAACGCGCGGTCCGATGACAAGGCCGGCATTGAACAAGCCGTCTGCGAGTAGTTCAGGAAACGTCAGCGTTTCGGGATGCGAATAACGACTGCCTAACAATTCGAGCGCCAGGTGCGTGTGCCCAAGAGCGTCGAGCACTTCTGCTTCGCTATAGGCTTCGAGCCGTGGGGGCAGGTCGCGATTCAGCAGACAGGCCAGTTCCGGCTCCGCCCTCGCAAAGGCGCGCAGAGGCCCGCTCATGCGACATACATCGCCGCGACGGATATCAGCGTCATAGACCGGCGCGGCGATGACTTTGCCCGGCTGCGGAAGCGCGCATTTCCATGCGAGGATCCCCCTACCTAGCTGATGGCTGACCTCTTGCTGGATTGCGAAACCGTCGTCGACATTCGTAGGCTGCAGTTCGACAGGCAGCCGCTCGACGAGCACGCCTTGTCGACGCGCTGTCGCAAGAATGCGTGCTGCCTGTGCATGCGGAATGGCGATAGTCTCGGCGGCCTGCGTTGCGGCTGGCATGTTCATGCCGCCTCATTGACGTTGGCACGCACGCTTTGACGCGGCCATACCGCACCTAGCTTCGAAGCTGCCTCTTTCAATAGCGCGTAGAAGTCGTCGTAACGCTCGGGCTGAACTCGCATCACCGGTCCAGCAATGCTCATCGTGCCGACCACCGTACCGTCGCTCAGCGACCGCACAGGCACCGCCAAAGCGGCCACGCCCGGTTCAGCCTCTTCTACGACGAGCCCATAGCCGCGCCGTCTGGTCAGATCCAACTCGGGAATCAACTGCTCGATGCTGGTGATTGCCTTGGGCCCGCATTCGCTGGCGGCCGCTTTTCCGAGTCCACCGCGCAATGCACATTCGACCGCCCGGTCGTTTGACATCGACGCCAGCCACACCTTCCCGTTCGCCGTTGCATGCAAGGTAATCGGGCTATCCATGGACGGCGAATACATGAGCCCCGGTGCCGCGCCTTGCGAGGACGCGAGCCACGCGAGCGTCCCTTCGCTTGCGACGGTCAGACGAACCAGCTCGCGGCACTGCGCCGCCACCTCGTCGAGGATCGGCTGCACGAGGCCCGGCAAGCCAAGCCCATGCAAGTACCGCTGACCGAGCAATGAAAGCTTCAGAGTCAGACGGTATTGCGAAGTGTGTTCGTCCTGTTCAGCCCAGCCCTGCTCGCACAACTGTGCGAGCACGCGATGGGCGGGACCTTTCTCCAGCTCGAGTTCAGCGGCGATGTCCGACATACGCATCCAGCGCGCCTCACGTGCGAGCAACTCGATCGCCTGAAGCGATCGGTCAACTGCTCCCTTGACAACTCTCATAATGTGAGTAACATCCTTCCTATTGGAACGATGTTACAATAATAAGCCACCAGCACCGGAAAGTCAATCACAACGGAGACAGGCATGAATCGGAATGCACCGGTAAGGCCCCACAGCAAGCGCCAGTCAAAGATCGCAGCAGCCAGTGGCTGGATCGGCTCAGCGCTCGAGTACTACGACTTTTTCATTTACGCGACCGCAGCGTCATTGTTGTTCCCGCAGATCTTCTTTCCCTCAGACAATCCGACTGTCGGCATCGTCGCGTCACTGGCTACCTTCGGTGTCGGCTACGTGGCCCGTCCGATAGGGGCGATGGTGCTCGGGCACGTAGGCGACCGCCACGGTCGCAAGACGGTGCTGATCTTCTGCATGCTGCTAATGGGGGCCGCAACAATGTGTGTGGGCCTCTTGCCCACCTACCAGCAGATCGGCATCTGGGCGCCAGTGCTGCTCGTCATCCTGCGGCTCATTCAGGGATTCGCGGTTGCGGGAGAGATGTCCGGCGCCAGCTCCATGATTCTCGAACACGCGCCGTTCGGACGGCGTGGGTACTTCGCAAGCTTTACCCTCCAGGGGGTTCAGGCGGGGCAGTTACTCGCGGCAGCCGTCTTCTTGCCGCTCGCCCACTTCATGCCAAAGGATCAGTTTGTTTCATGGGGTTGGCGGATTCCGTTCCTGTTGAGCATCGTCGTGATCATCGTGGGTTACATCATTCGCCGCAAGGTCGATGAGACCCCCGCTTTCTCCGAAGAGCAGGCGCAAGGAGAAGTCGCTGCATCTCCGGTCATCGAGGTCCTGCGCGAGAGTTGGGGCGACGTGCTACGGGTTGTCGGCATGGCACTTGCCGCGGTCACCGCGCTCCTCGCGACTGTGTTCGGCGCGACCTATGCAGTCCAGCCGGCGTACGGTATTGGTTTTCCTGCCGGCGTGTTCCTGTGGGTGCCGGTCCTCGGCAACCTTTGCTCCGTCATACTGATCCCCATCGTCGGCAACCTCTCGGACAAGATCGGTCGCAGGCCCCCCGTTATCGTCGGCGTTGTGAGCTCCGGGATCTTCGCTTTCGGCTACCTGTACGCCATCAGCATCCACAGTATCTGGCTCTCACTGGTCTTCTCGTTGCTCATGTGGGGCGTTGCTTATCAAGGCTTCAACGGCGTGTTCCCGAGTCTCTTCCCCGAACTGTTCCGCACGCGCGTGCGTGTCTCCGGCATGGCGATCGGACAAAACGTAGGGACGACTTTGTGTGCCTTGCTGCCGTCGCTCTTCGTCGCAGTCGCGCCCCCGGGGTCCTCCAACATCCCGTTGAAGATCGGCTTTCTCACCTTCGGCATTTGTCTGGTTGCCGCGTTTGCCGCGTTCACGACTCGGGAAACGTACCGTATTCGCCTTGCCGATCTGGGCGACCGCAATGCGATCCCCGTACCCAAGGCCGAATATGAACGCCTGCGCAGTGAAGCCATAATGGCGACGAGCACAGATGCCGATGAAGCGGGGTTTGCCAATAACGTGCGGTCTTAAGCCGCCTCCGGCCGCCTGCTCGACGTAATCACCGCGTGGGCGCAACGCAAACTGGACGTCGCATGCAAACGTGGACTTGGCAGCCGTACGCCGGTTCGAATGTGTACGAGTTGACCTTAGTTTTATATTAAGCCGCAATGCAACCACATATCTCAGGCACAACGCGACTCTACGGTTTGGTGGGCGACCCGCTGAGTGCGGCGAAGTCGCCACGATTGTTGAACCGACTGTTTATCGAACAGCGCGTGGACGCGGTTTGCGTTCCTTTCTGTGTGAAGCCAGACGACTTGTCTGCCTTCGTTACAGGTGCAAGAACGATAGGCAATCTGTCCGGCATGCTGGTCACGATGCCTCATAAGCAACGGATGCTCGCGTTTGTCGACGAGCTGGATTCGACTGCTCGTCAGGTCGGCGCGCTCAACGTCATTCGCTGCGAAGCAGATGGTCGCTGGGTCGGCGCGATAACCGATGGCGTCGGCTGCGTTCTTGGGATGCAGTGGGGAGGCATCCATCCGGCGAACAAGTCGGTGCTTCTCGTCGGCGCCGGAGGCGCAGGTAGAGCTATTGCATTTGCCGTCGCTTCCGCAGGCGCTAGCAAACTGACTATCTCCGATGTCGATGAGCATCGGGCGAAGGATCTTGCGGCGTCTGTTGCCGCCGAAACGGGCTGTACTGCACGTTCAGGACCATCAGATCCAAATGGTTTCGAGGTCGTGATTAACGCCACGCCGCTCGGCATGAAAGCGAACGACGCCATGCCAGTTGATCCGCAGCGGCTCGCACTCGGCACCATCGTCGTAGACATCGTTAATGCGGCCGAGCCGACGCCGCTTCTTCGAGCGGCGCAGGCACGTGGATGCCGTACTCAGGACGGCGGTCCAATGCATCAAGGACAGGCTTTGTACGCGCTGCGCTTTCTCGGGTTCGACTACCGCCCCGATGGCCGCGGAACAAGCGGCGAGAGCCTGAAATGAGCATAGAAACAAGAGCGCACGGTGGCGACGGCGGATCGCCAAAAAATGTCCGAAGCAACCGGTTGTTGCAACTCGGAATTACAAAATCCGTGGAAAACTACGATGGAGAACATGTATGAAAGTAGCCTTGCTGGAGGCCAGCCATTGGCATGTGCCGCTGTATCTTGATGCGCTCGAAGCACCCGGGATTGAGGTGGTGGCCGTGTCTGACGCGGAGCAAGTGAACGGCGAGGCGATTGCCGCACGATTCGGAAGCAAGCTGTACTCGTCGGCCTACGAGTTGCTTGAGCGCGAGGAGGTCGATTTCGCGTTTGTATTTGGGCGGCATTCCGAAATGCCGGCGCTCGCCGAGGCCGTGATTGCGCGGAACATTCCGTTCGCGTTAGAAAAGCCGTGCGGCGTCCACATGTCCCAGGTCACCCGGCTTCGCACACTGACCGAAGAAGCGAACCTTTATTGCGCGGTGCCGCTAATCTTCCGGATGAGCGAGTTGCTCGGCTCACTTGAAGAAGCGGAGGGGCGCATACCATCGAACTTCAACCACATATCGTTTCGTTTCGTTGCCGGGCCGCCCAGTCGATACGAAGCTGCACGCTCCGGTTGGGTAATCGATCCCGCATATTCCGGCGGCGGATCAACAATCAATCTGGCAACACACTTCATCGACCTGTTCAGATTGCTCACAGGCAAAGAGGTTGCCCGTGTCTCAGCCGTCATGAACTCAAGAACGCACGGAGGTGCCGCAGAAGACTATTCGCTGGTGACCATGCAAACCGAAGACGGCGTGATCGGCCTGGTGGAGACGGGATACAGCTTTCCCAGTACCGCCGACGAGCAGCGCGAATTTTCTTTCACCGTTGCCTCCGACCGCATGTACGCGAAGTCTGGGCCGGACCGAATCGAGATCCGCGACAGAAATAATCTTTCCGCCGGCACGCGAAGCCGCCGCCTGCAGCTTGAGACCGACGTTTACTACCCCTTGTTCGTCAAGCGCGTTCTTGCTGAATGTCAGACTGGCGCAAAGCCGATTGCATCGTTGCGTGATGCAGAGCGGATGATGCAAGTCATGGACGCGGCCTACGCCTCGGCCCAACAAGGCGGAGTGTGTCTTACTCTGAATCCCGTTTCCTAGTCAGAAAGCAGCATGTTCGCAGCAGGCGTGGGTATCGTCCACCGCCTTTGGCAATGCATATTGGATCCCTTCATGACCTCATATTCCAGCTATCTGCCTGACGATGTCGACGGCGCCCTGCTCGTTGGCCGCGTGTGGCGTCAAACGAAAAACGGCGCGGGACCGTGCGTCGTTGCTGTTCGCGGCGGGGAAGTATTCGATATCTCCCGCATCGCACCGACCGTGTCCGACCTTTTCGAGCGCCAGGATCTGGTCGAACTCGTCAGGCAGGCTGCCGGCGAATCTCTGGGTCATGTCGGCAATCTGATCGAAGCCACCGTCGCCGCACAACGCAAAGAGGACCAACCCTACCTCCTCGCTCCCTGCGATCTGCAAGCCATCAAAGCCTGTGGCGTGACGTTTGCCGTGAGCCTTCTTGAACGCGTCATTGAAGAGCAGGCAGGCGGCGACCCTGCGAAGGCCGAGGAAGTGCGCGCTGCGATCACGCGTCTGATCGGCACCGATCTCTCGAAGATCAAGCCCGGCTCAGAAGCGGCCGTCAAGCTCAAGGAAGAATTGCAGCGACGCGGTGCATGGTCGCAGTACATGGAAGTCGGACTCGGCCCCGATGCAGAGGTATTTTCGAAGTCGCAGCCTATGTCCTCGGTCGGCCTCGGTGCCGATATCGGCTTGCTGCCTGCTTCGAAGTGGAACAACCCGGAGCCGGAGATCGTCCTCGCAGTCAACAGCAAAGGCGAGGTGGTGGGCGCCACACTGGGTAACGACGTCAATCTGCGCGACATCGAAGGCCGCTCCGCGTTGCTGCTGGGCAAATGCAAGGACAACAACGGCTCATGCGCGATCGGTCCGTTTATCCGCCTGTTCGACGGACGGTTCACGCTGGACACGATTCGAGAAACGAGTGTTTCGTTGCGCGTCGAAGGTACCGACGACGGTTTCCTGCTTGAAGGCATAAGCCACATGCGGGAGATCAGCCGTGACCCTCTTGACCTGGTGAGTCAGACCTGGGGCAAACACCATCAGTATCCCGATGGCTTCATGTTGTTCCTCGGCACGATGTTCTCTCCGATCAAGGATCGCGATGCGCCGGGTGGCGGCTTTACGCATCACCTCGGCGACCGCGTGACGATCAGCGCCCTTCCGCTTGGCGCACTCGTCAACACCGTGCGGCTGTCGACCGAAATCGCTCCGTGGACGTTCGGCGTGCGTGCGCTGTACGCCAACCTCGCCGGGCGCTCGCTGCTGAACGTCAGTTGAGACGGCCGGGTCGGCCTAGCTTCAACCGGCGTGCGGCGGCAGAGAATGAACCCGTCTCGACGACCGTCACGAAAGTCTCCATCGCCACCATGCGGTCCATGCGCATCCCTCTGACAGGGTTGTCGGCGGAAATGCGCAGTGCAGCGAACCAATGGATCATTCCGCTCAAAGTACGGGCTATCTAGGGCCGACGTCTTTTCTCCAGGCGCAGCGGGTCATTTACCCTGTAGCGGTACAGCCCGAGCATCGTGCGTTGCGCCCTATTTAACGCTGGTCGTCTGCTTCGCCTGATCGAATGTCGGCTCAAGAAACCGCTCGATCCAGACTGCCAGGCGGTCGGCCGCAAAACTGGCAGCCTGTGTCCCGGCGCGGCAGACGATAGCGTCGCGTTCCCGCATGAACTGCAGCGCGCCACCAGCTTCTTCCAGCCACAGCAGGCAGGCCAGCCACGCAGCGTGCTCCGCGGATACCGCCTGACCCACCGGACGGGTTAGGAACTCGCTCAGCGTTGCGGGCGAAGTCCAGACCAGCGCATCGCCATCGCCGCGCACTGACGCGCCAAGAACCTCGGCGAACACCTGCAACGCATCAGCAACACCTCGCCCCGCATTCTGCGCACGCAGTTGCATCAAGCGCGTGCTGACCGCGTGGCCGAAGTTGCCGCTGCATTCACTCTCGGCATGCACCAGATCGGCGTAGTCCATACGCCGCCAGTCGGGCTCGGCATTGCGCGTACCAGCCAGTTCGGTGCCGGCCAGGTAGGTTTCCACCGGCTGGAAACGGCCGGGGCCAATCAGGCTCGCACACAGCGTGTGCACTATGCCGATGCGGGTGGCCAACGTCTGCGTCTGCAGTACGCCAAGCTTCTCGCGCACGAGTTGGTCGCGCTCCTTGCGCAGTCCCGACAACTCCAGCGCCTGCTTCATCTCCATGCGCAGCGCGGCGATGTCCCACGGCTTCTTGATATAGCGGTGTATCTGGCCCTGGTTGACGGCCTCGACGGTCTGGTCCAACTCCGAATAGGCCGTCGTCAGAATCCGGACGATGTGGGGATAGCGTTCTCGCGCATAGCGCAGAAGTTCGTTGCCATGTTCGCCCGGCATGCGCTGGTCGGACACGAGCACCGCGAGGCTGGAGGCGTGGGCGTCCAGCATTGCCTTGCCGTCCTCCACCGAGGCGCCCGTCACCACCGGCGCGATCGCACCGATGGCCCGCTCGAAGTACTTGACCGCGGTGGCTTCGTCATCAACGAACAGAATCGCCGGGGGCGGTGTCTGGTTGGCAATCGTATTGCTCATTGGTAACTCCTGTGCATTCGATCCTTCAAATTTGGAGATTCCAGCGTCGCGCTCGTACCGGCGCCGACTGCTGATGTGATCCCGCTACCCGCCAAAGGCTGCACGACGCGCTGGCAGAAAATCATGCCAAAGCCGCTTACGCAGGCCTTCGTGATAACTGGGTCTACCCGCAAGCGCTGCATCACGTCGGCCGCGACACCGGGGCTGTCGTCGCTGATGTCAGCACCTCGCGGACCGTGCTCACGCCCAAGGGTTTCTCAAGGATTCGAAATACCCCGTCGGAATCGACCGCTGCCGGCAACGCGTTGTTGTCCGCGTAGGCTGTCACCAGGATCCGCACGATATGCGGATACTCCTGAGCGACCTGCCGCAACAGGTCATCGCCGTGCCGGCCGGGCATGCGGAAGTCGGTCACAAGCACCGTCACCCGCGCACCTTCGCGCCGAAGGATCGACATAGCCTCGTCCGCGCCGCTGGCGACCAGCACTTCATAGTCACTGCCGGCCGCTCGCGCAAAGTACTTGCGGGCCAAATCCTCATCATCGACATAGACGACGGTGTGCGGGCTTTGCTGGGTATCTCTCATCTCGGTATCAGTCGGCGCGCGGCAGGTCGAAGTTGAACGCGGTCCACTCGCCCAACTGGCTTTCCGCGAATAGTGTGCCGCCGTGCCGCTCCACCACCGCATAGCTAATGGACAGGCCAAGGCCAAGGCCCTGGCCGACTTCGCGCGTCGTGAAGAACGGTTCAAACACTCGCGCCAGATTCTCTGCGGCGATTCCCGGTCCGTTGTCGCGCACATTGACGTGCAGCCGGTCGTCGTGCCATTTGGCCGCGACATGGATCCGCGGCGATACGGTGCCGGCCTTGTGCATGGCCAGAGCAGCATTCGAGAACAGGTTGATGAGCACTCCGATAATGGCGGCCTCGTCGCCCAGCACAAGGGTATCGTCGGACAGCTCGCGCGTGACGCTCACACCGCGTAGCTCATGCGCGCTCAGGCGGATCGACGAGTCAAGCGCCTTCTCGAACAGGAACGGCACGTCGTCTGCCGCCGCGCCGGGCTTACGGTAGGCAAAAGTTTTCAGGTCCGAGACGATATGCTGAATGCGTTGCATGCCTTGCTTGACATCAATCAGGCACTCCATCAGCGACGGGCTGCTTTTGGCCTGCGGTTCTTCCATGGCAATTTCGATTGCCATCAGGCAGAAGTTCACGGGGTTGTTGACCTCGTGAAGCAGCCCCGCCGACAACGTACCGATTGCGGCCATCTTCTCCTGCTGCAACAACTGGCCCTTGATCTGCGCAAGGTTTTCGTTGGTACGGGCGAGCTGGTCGTTTTTGTGCGCCACCTCGTCCTTGAGCCGGAAAAGCTGGAAACGGCCCTTCTCGTTGAAATAGGTATAAACCGAGCTGGCCAACGCGCAGAAGAAGATGAGGATTAGCTGAAACAGAAACTTGCTTGGGTTGTGTATGCCATCCGGATGGGCCACGCAGGCAATGTAGTAGAGCCCGACCGTGGCCAGCCCGAAAGCCAGCGTCTGCCAGTAGCCGGAAGGGAACAGAATGCCGACCGCAAAGATCGTGAGCATCAGCCCGGCATAGAACAGCGACTGCTCGCCCTGCGTGACATAAATCATCCAGGAGATCATTGCCTGCGGCAGCAGCAGCCACAAGAACGTGATGACCTGTACGTGGCGTTTGCCCGTTTTCGTGTAAAACGACAGCAATGCCAAGCCAATGGCTGCGCTGGTCAGCACCCGAATGATCGCAAAGCGCTTCTGCTCATCCGGATACACGACATAGTCCAGCGCAACGCCCATCAACACCAGCACGATCACCGTCAGGCCGCCAGCCTTGCTGCACAGCAACCGGTAGTCGCGCAACTCTTCACGATAGTTCGACTGTAGCCCACCAAGGGATGTTGTCATCTCAGGCTACTTGTTGCTGGCCGATCACCACCTCGGCGAACACATTGACCCCGGTCGAGTCCGTGTAGAGGCGCGGCTCGCCGCAGTTCTCCGGCATGATGTCGGCCATCTGTGCCTCGTCGCGATAGATCAGGTACCACTCGAGCACGTGCTCCATGCTCAGGCGCTCCGGGTTGTCGGCGTGGACATTGGTTACCAGCAGGCGGCCGCCCTGTCTGATGCGGCTGGCGAAATGCTGGTTCAGCCGCGCGCAGACCTTGTCTGACAGGTAGTCAAAGAGGCCGGCGCAATACACGGCGTCGAACTCGCGCACGTCCGGTGCGTGCGCATCGATCCGGCGCTTGAGCAGGTGGTGGACAGAATCGTGCGTGTAGCTAATGGTCATGCGCCTGGCCATTTTCTGTGAAATGGATGCGAGGCGTTCGCGCGTCCAGTCCAGTGTCTCCTGGCTGAAGTCGAGCAGTTCGAACGTCAGCCACTGGGGTTCGTCGTATTCGTGAATGAAACGCTGGATCTCCTGAGCGGGTCCGCAACCCACGTTCAGCACCCGGAACGGCCGCTGTGCGGCGCGCGCTTCATTGGCGAGCCGGGTCAGGTAGTCCACCAGCAGATCGACGCGATTGCGGTGCGCACGCGCGACGGCCGT
Source organism: Paraburkholderia kirstenboschensis (assembly GCF_904848585.1). Classification (GTDB taxonomy): domain Bacteria; phylum Pseudomonadota; class Gammaproteobacteria; order Burkholderiales; family Burkholderiaceae; genus Paraburkholderia; species Paraburkholderia kirstenboschensis. Next base: position 149,870 of record NZ_CAJHCR010000012.1, on the reverse strand, counting down.
CTGCAGGAAGGCAGCGTTGACGATCTGGAAATACGTGCTCGGTCCCTGGCGGGGATCGTCGAGCATCTGGTTGACCATCTGGTAGTCGCCGGCATAGCCCAGCGGCTTCGTGAACGTGCGAAAGACAAAGGGTGAGCGCAGCAGCAGCGGATGTAGCGCAGCCTGGGCAAAGGCACGGTGTGCCGGCGCCAGTTCTTCGTCGACCAACCGCGCCTCGCCTTCGAATTCGTCGAAGTAGAGCTTGGTCTTTTCCATCAGCGGCGATGCCAGTTCGAAGAAGAAGTCCTCGCGCAGACTATTGCCTTCCTTCGGCATGGTCTCGCCCAGGTCTGCCTGCTCGACCCATCGCGACATGTCTGAGAGAAATGCCCGGATCTGGTTGACCGCGATCTGGTAGTCACGACGGATCTGGAAACGCCCGGTCCAGTCCTGCACGAACCGGCGCGCTTCTTCGCCCACCGCGCTCGCTTCCAGCGCGCCGCCGCTCAGTTCCCGCCACTCCGCGATCAGCGTTACCGAGACAATGGCTGTGAGGCCGGTATTGACCATACTGATCACGACCGCCTTGCCCGAATAGGCGTGTTCCACGCCCATCTTGACCGACAGGTCGCTCAGCACCTCACTGACCTGCACAATCGAGTACGGGTTATAGACTTCCATCACCAGCGAATTTCGCTGGAGATTGATGATCGTGCCTCGCACCTGCTCGCCCTGCGAGTTCCGGAAGCTCACTACCGGATCGATTTGCGTTTTGGAATACACAATATTGCGGCCAGGTAAGTATCACGACAAGTTAGTTTTGATATCCGGCACCCTACCTCGGCCAGCAGGTCGGCCAGCCGGGCGCCGATGGCGTCCGTGATCCAGCCGACGATGCGTCGCCGTCTGTTTCAGTTGTAGCGACGGCAATCCATTGTTTCTGGCGGCGTGCCACTTCCTCCGAGTGCATCGGAACACAAGTTTTGCATTCGACTTATTTGGGTCACCTCGCGACGACACGCGTGCTCACGGCGTCACGGTTCTGACGACCCCCGTTAGCCTGGTTGGCCCGAACGTCGGTTTCTGACAATTCCGGCCCGTTGCGCTTGCAACATTCTACTGATAAAAAAGAATGCTGTCGTCTACGGTCATTTTGTCAGTGACGCTGCATGGAGGCATACGACGAACGGCGCCAAAGGCGTGTACGCCCGGCGCTTCTCATCGTGTTCGGTCATGCCGCCTGCATGATAGAGGCTTGGGTGCATCCGCCACTGGTTGGAGCGTCGCCTCTTCGGCGGCCGCTTCCCTCCTGATTCGTTACAAGTCTACGTTTGCCGCCATTGCAACTACGCGTTGCGCCATCCGGATGTTCGCATAGTCAACCAGTTTGCCATCGACCTGAACGGCGCCTCGTCCCTCACGCTCTGCTTCAGTCATTGCCGCGATGACACGTTGAGCTTCGCGCAGCTCGTCGTCGGTAGGAACAAAAGCGCGGAGCGTCGTCTCGATCTGGCAAGGATGAATGACCTGCTTTCCGTCGAACCCCATAGTCGCGGCCTTGGCAGCCAATGCCGACGTCAGATCGGCATCACGGAAAGCGCCGCAGGGTCCGTCGATTGCCCGGAGGCTGTGAGCGCGCGCCGCAACGAGGATGCGCATCATAGGATAGGCCCACATGTCGAGCGCCGCGCTCGAGTAGTCGCCTTGCGCGGATCGCGTGGTCAGGCGGTACCCGGGATGCGAAAGCCCGATATCGACACCCTTTGCCCCGATCGACGCTGAGAAGTCGCCCACGCCAAAATGCAGCGACTCGATCAGTTCCGAATGTGCAGCGATCTGCTCGCAGTTAGCGAGCCCGAGAGCCGTCTCTATCATCACCTCCAGACCGATCGGCGTCCTCCGACGTTGGCTGTGGAGTTTGACCAATCCAGCAACTCTGTCCACGTCAGCAGTACATTCAACCTTCGGAACGAGCAGTGTATCCAGTCGCGGCGCCTCTGTTAACAGCCTTGCCACCTCGCTTTCGATGGTCGCGCTAGCCGGCACATTGACGCGCACGCTTACAGATTTGCGTCCCCAATCCAGCTCGTTAATCGCCGCCACAGCGCCGAGGAGTGCGGTCTCCTTTTGAGCTTGCGGGACGGCGTCCTCCAGGTCGAGAAAGACCGCATCCGCCGAACTGCGGGCAGCCGATTCGACCATGCGACGCTGATGGGCCGGTACCGCAAGGAAGGTTCTTGTTACACGCATGGAACTATGATCCTCGTACGGTTAAGGGATGGGTCAGGCGATGCGCAAGCGGGACGGATGCAGTCCCAGCTCCCCGAGGATGTCGTCGGTATGCTCGCCTACATCGGGCACGCTTTTCATCGCCGGCGACAGTCCGTCGATAATCATCGGCGGCAAGAACACTTCGAGTGGCCCCTCCGGACTTCCGATCGACGTCACTCGGCCGCGCTCATGCAGTTGCGGGTGCGCGAGAAAGTCTTCGACCGTATTCATGCGGCCATTGGCGATGGCGGCCCGTTCGAGAAGGTCCCCCAGTTCGGCACTCGTCCATTTGGCGAAGGACTCGGTGATCAGTGCTTCAAGTGCGTCACGATTGCGCACGCGGTCCGGGTTGGACGCGAAGCGTGGGTCCGTGCGAATCTTCGCATCACCCAGCACTTTCTCGCAGAAGTTCCGCCACTCGCGTTCGTTCTGGATTCCGAAGAAAACTGTCTTGCCGTCGCCCGCGGTAAATGGCCCATATGGCGCGATGGTCGCGTGTCGAGCACCGGAGCGCTCGACCGGCTTGCCGCTATCGCGTGTGTAATACGCTGGATAACTCATCCACTCGGCCATGGCGTCGAACAGCGAGACTTCGAATGCGGTACCCTTGCCTGTCCGCTCGCGGCGATAGAGCGCGAGTAGAATGCCATTCAGCGCATACATGCCAGTCGCGATATCGACGATAGATAAACCGCACTTTGCCTGTTCATCTGGCGTCCCGTTGATCGACAAGAAGCCCGTTTCACATTGAACCAGCAAGTCGTAGGCTTTTTTATTCGCATACGGTCCTGTCGAACCATAGCCGGAGATATCGCAGGCTATGAGTCGCGGATACCGCTCAACGAGTGACTTCGCGTCGAGGCCAAGCCGCTTCGCCGCGCCGGGCGCGAGGTTTTGAATGAACACGTCCGCGCGTGGCAACAGTTCCTCCAGTACCTCTTGCCCGAACTCTGACTTCACGTCCAGTGCCAGGCTTTCTTTTGAGCGATTCGCCCACACGAACTGGCTCGACATGCCGTGCATCGCCTTGTCGTATCCGCGGGCAAAATCGCCGCTACCGGGCCGTTCGATCTTGATGACACGCGCGCCCCAATCTGCAAGATGCCGACTCGCGAGCGGAGCGGCGATCGCCTGCTCAAGCGATACCACGGTTATGTTATCCAGGGGAAGGTTCATATCGACGCTTTCTCAGTTGGTTGAGGACGGTCTACCAGGCTGCCTGATTGCGCGCGCCCAATTCCTTGAGAAAGTTTCCCGCAGCCGATACGGCCTGTGAATCATCGATTTGTGAATGCCGCATTCGGAATTGAAGACTTGCGCGGCGGCACCGACGAACGGCTCAATGTATTGCGGCGTTTCAGGCAACGCGATTGAGCGTGCGTTGCTCCAGGAAACTTTGCACGTTGGCGGAAACCGCGCGTGCAAGTGCCTCGACGGCGGACGAACTCGCCCACGCTACATGAGGTGTCAACAACAGATTGTCCGGCTGACCGGTGACGAAACGATGCTGCTCGTGCGGTGGTTCAAGCTGTAACACGTCAAGCGCCGCGCCGGCGATGGATTGCCTGAAAAGCGCCGCTTCGAGCGCACGCTCGTCGACGAGTGCACCGCGCGCCGTGTTGATCAGCACCGCAGTGGGACGCATCATCGAAAGCTCGCGTTCTCCAATCAGACCGGCGGTATCGGCGGACAGAGGGCAATGCAACGAGATCACGTCGCTGTTGGCAATCACGGTGTCGAATAAGGTGTAGCCCGGGCGCGCTTCGGTGTTGCCCTTACGCTCGCTTACCAGTACCCGCATACCGAGGGCTGCCGCCATCCGCATGACCTCCTTGCCAATCGCGCCCAGGCCGATCAGGCCGAGCGTTGCGCCGCGTATGTCGCGGATGGGCGCGCCGTGGACACAAAACACCGGCGATGAAGTCCATGCGGACGAAGCAGCCAACTGGTTGTACGAAAGCATTTGCCTTCGCAACATGAAGATGCAGGCGATCACATGCTCGGCCACGCTCGATGCCGCATACGCAGGAACATTGGAGACCTGAATATCGTGTTCACGGCAATAGGCTATATCCACGCTGTCGTAACCGCTCGCCGCGACGCAAATATACTTGAGCTTCGGAAGTTGCCGCAGTGCGTCCGACCGAAGCGGAACCTTATTGGTGATCGCGATATCGGCGTCTGCCAGCGCGTCGATAAGCTCATGCTCGCGGGTGCTGAGTCGCTCCGTCCAGCGGTCGGATGGCCGTGGCCGGGGTACTGGCACAGGCAAGGTCGCACTGTCCAGAAAGACGATATGACTCATGAGAGTGGAAATCTCCAACGTTCGGTTACGTCTGCGGCCCTTGCGTCAGACCAGGGTGTGGGGATTGCAGATGGCGAACAAAGTTCTGTGCGGAGCGTGGCAATGCGTTGAAGTCACGATAGCCGATCAGGCTTTCCAGCTTCGTCCATTCATCGCTTAACGGGACGACCTTGTAGCCATAGCTCTCGTCCGGCGTGTTCACAGTGACGTCGGACATAACCGCGAGGCCAATGCCGGAGCGCACCATCGTGCGCATCGCGTCGAAGCTCGTCACCTGCAAACGGATACGCAACTTGCGCTGCAAGTCGGCGGCGCACGACTGCATCATTCGGAATATCAGGCTGCCTTCGTGGAAAGCGATCTGGTCGTAGTCCAGCGTCTCGGCGAAGGAAACTTCAGTTCGGTCGGCCAGCGGATGCTGCGAGGGCACCACGGCAACGAGGTTCGAACGTCGGAACGGATGCACGATCAGTCCTGCCGTCGAGACGCCCGACCAGAACACGCCTAGATCAGCGATGCCGTCGCGCAGCGCACGAACGATGAACGGGCTGCTCCACTCTTCGAGATGAACGTCGATCTGCGGATAGGCTTCGAGGAACGTACGAATGGTCGGGCCAAGAAAACCGACGATCGCAGTGCTGTTGGCGAAAACCCGGACTTCGCCCTTGGAACCGTCACCGAATTCGCTCATCTGCGAACGCATGCGAGCCATCACCAGCATCATGTCTTTCGCGTGCGTGACGAGTTCGAGCCCGGCGGGCGTTGGTCGAACACCCATGTTACGGCGTTCGAGCAATTGCACGCCCAGCGCGTCTTCGAGATCGCTGATCCGCTTACTGACGGCAGATGTCGCGATGAAGTGACGCTCCGCGGCCCGCGCGAAATTGCGCTCCTCAATAACGGTTAGAAATATCTTTAACGTAACAAGGTCAATCCGCATGCAAGGTCCAGATTGCTCCGGCAGGGTTAAGTTAAGTGCGCCAGACACGTTTCCGGCATTCGGAATACTCAGGCCTGGCGCACTCAACGTCCGCCTTAGCCGTGGTTGAGGGTGATCGTCTTCAAGGTCGTAAAGCTCAACATGCCCTCCAACCCTTTCTCACGGCCATAGCCGCTTTGCTTGACACCGCCGAACGGCAACTCTATACCCCCGCCCGCGCCGTAGCAATTGACGAACACCTGCCCCCCATGAAACGCGTGAGCGAGGCGCATCTGGCGTCCACCGTCGCGCGTCCAGATGCCGGCAACCAGACCGAACGCCGTGTCGTTCGCCAGATGTACAGCCTCGGCTTCATCCGAAAACGGCATCGCGACCAATACCGGCCCGAACACTTCGTCCTGTGCCAGGGTGTGCTTGTGCGGTACATCACGCAACAACACCGGAGGCTGAAAATATCCTCCCTTTGCAGCATTCGGTGCAAGCTTCGCTGTCGCCGCAAAGCGGATGTTGTCGGCGTCCGCCCTGGCAAGGAACGTCTTCACCCGGTCGAGCTGCGTCGCGTTGATCAACGGTCCGCAGTCGTAGTCCCCTTGCGCGGGGCCCGCCGTAACTGCTTCAAAGCTGCGCGCGAGTCGTTCGATAAGCTCTTCGTACAACGAGGCCTGCACGAGCAGGCGGCTACCGGCGGAACAGGTCTGGCCGCTGTTCTGCACGATTGCGTTGCGAATGATCGGCAGCGCGGCATCCAGATCGGCGTCGTCGAAGACGATTTGCGGAGACTTCCCGCCGAGTTCCAGCGTCACCGGGCAATGGTGCCTGGCCGCCGCCTGAGCGACGGCGGTGCCCGTTGCGGGAGAACCCGTAAAGGAGATATGTGCGATGCCAGGATGTTCGGCGAGCGCGACGCCGGCTTCACGGCCGTAGCCAGTCACGATGTTCAGCACGCCCGCGGGCAGGCCGGCTTCGGCCGCCAGTTCGGCCAGCTTGAGATACGAGAGACAGGCATCTTCGGCCGGTTTGACCACGCACGCGTTGCCTGCCGCCAGCGAAGCCGCGACGCTGCGTCCGAACATCGCGGCAGGATAATTCCATGGAATGATATGGCCGGTCACGCCATGCGGCTCACGAACGGCCAGCACCGTATGTCCCGGCAGAAAGGGAATCGTCTCGCCATGCAGCTTGTCGCAGGCACCTGCATAGAATTCCATGTAGCGCGCGCATACGGTGATGTCGGCCGCGGCTTGCTTTAGCGGCTTGCCCGTGTCCTCCGATTCGATGCGCGTCAGCGTCTCATGATTGTCGAGCACGAGCTGGCCCAGTCGCGCGAGAATGCGGCCACGCTCGACGGGACCGATACGTCGCCACGTGGTGTCGAATGCTTTCCGCGCCGCCTTGACGGCAGCATCGATGTCAGCCGCGTTGCCACGTGCGATGCGTGTGAATTCGAGCCCCGTGGACGGGTTGACCACGGCTATCGTGTCGCCGTTCGAAGGCGCCACCCATTGATTGCCGATGAAATGATGAGCTGTTGTCACGTTATTTCCCCTGTACCGAGACTTCGCGTTGCTGCTGGCGTTGGCCGGCGGCAAGAATCCCGTCGTCGCGTTCGATGGGAAGCGGCGCCCAGTTGGTCGACCGCACGAAGTCGCCGCGCGGCTTTTCCACGTCATGTGGACGGTTCGCAACGCGGTTATAGGTGAGGTACGCCTGCCAGCGGTTCTCCGCTGACATATTCACGCCGGAGCCATGAATGGTGAGGCAATGAAATAGCACCAGCGTGCCCGCTTTGCCGACGATCGGCACCGGCGCGCCGGACGTCTCGAGGATCTTCTTGATGCGATCGCGCTGTACCGCGCGCTGCGGCAGCTGGTAGGCCGCCTGGCTGTCGTCGTAGTAATGGTCGATGAGGCCCAGTTTATGACTGCCGGGAATCATGTACAGCGAGCCGTGGATTTCCTGGGTGTCACTGAGCATGACCATGGCTGTCAGCATGTCATTCTCGGGATAACCATCGTGCACCCAGTAACCGAAGTCCTGATGCCAAAGCCATCCTGTACCTTCGAGCGCCGATTTGGTGTTCACCTTCGTATGGGCGATATACACCTCCTCGCTGCCAAGCGTTTGCATGACTGGACGCAGAAGGCGCGGTGTGCGTGACAGTGCCCGATACTGCGGCGATGCAACGGGTCCGTCAGTTTCGTGGACCCGAAAGATCGAACGTACCGCACCCGAGCTTTCCCTGAAGATGGAATCCGCCTTGATCGCGCACAAACGTTCGGTGTCGTTCCGGATGGCCTGCACTTCCTCACTGCTGTAGCAATTGGGAATAACGATAAATCCGTCGCGGTGGTAATCCGCAATCTGTTGCTTGCTCAGTTCCATTTCGTCTCCTTGTTTAGCCAAACCAGCCTACGAAGCCAGTCTAAAACAGCGGGTACCCCGTTTGGTTGTCCAATTGCGATGACGGCGTTGCGAAGTTGAGAATGACCCTGCCTCCTCGTTCTTGCATACTTTGATTGCCCATCCGGCCGGAAGCGAACAGGCCCGGCTTGAGCAGACAAAAGTGCAGCGAGAAAGCCGCCAACCCATTATGGAGCGAGACATGTCAATCAACCCGCCGGCTACCATGCCCTATGCGGAAGCAACGCTCGACGAGCGCGGCGTCTATTCGAAGGTGTCGTGGCGCCTTATCCCCTTTCTGCTCATATGCTATACAGCCGGCTATCTCGACCGGGTGAACGTCGGCTTCGCGAAGCTGCAGATGCTCGATCAACTGAAGTTCAGTGAAACGGTCTATGGTCTCGGCGCGGGTATCTTCTTTCTCGGCTATGTGATTTTCGAAGTGCCTAGCAACATCGTTATGCATAAGGTTGGCGCCAGGCTCTGGATCGCTCGGATCATGATTACGTGGGGCCTGATTTCGGCGGCAATGGTGTTCGTTAAAACGCCGGCCACCTTCTATGTAATGCGTTTCTTTCTCGGTGTAGCTGAAGCCGGTTTTCTGCCAGGCATCCTTCTCTACCTGACGTACTGGTATCCGTCCTCGCGCCGTGGACGCATCATTGCGCTGTTCCTCGCAGGCATTCCCCTCGCCGGCATGCTCGGCGGGCCGCTCTCCGGCTGGATCATGCATGCATCGAGCAATATCAGCGGATGGTCCGGATGGCAAATGATGTTCCTGCTCGAGGCGGCGCCGTCGGTACTGCTCGGCATCGCCGTGTTCTTTGTACTAGGCAACGATGTCCGCTCCGCGAAATGGCTCACAGAAGCGGAGAAGCAATTGCTGGCGGCTAACCTCGAACGCGAGACCCCGGAGGCCCAGGTGCATTCGCTGCGTGGCGCCTTCACCGACCCGCGCACGTGGATCTTGTGCGTCATGTATGCCTTCATCCTGATGGGAGAGTACGGCGTTCTGTTCTGGATGCCGACTATCATCAAGGACACCGGCGTCACGGACCCGTTACAGGTCGGCTTGCTGACTGCGATTCCCTATACCGCGACCGTGCTTGCGATGTTCGTTGTCGGATGGCATTCGGATCGGACACGTGAGCGCCGTTGGCATCTGGCGTTGCCCGGTGTCGTCGCGGCCATCGGCCTCGGGCTCGTCGCGATGTATCCGCACAGCACCGTGATGGCCGTGTGCGGACTGACGATCGGCACCGTGGGTGTCCTGTCCGTCGTGTCGCAGTTCTGGACCCTGCCGTCGGCGTTGCTCGGCGGCGTTGCAGCCGCCGCGGGCATTGCGCTCGTCAATTCGGTCGGAAACCTGGCGGGCTTCGTCAGTCCCTACATGCTCGGTTGGATCAAACAAAACACGGGCACCACGAGCATCGGCCTCTATATTCTTGCCGCAAGCATGATAGTCGGCAGCGCGATGGTGTTCTGCTTCCCGTCACGACTGGTTGATCGTTGAGACGAGGCTTGCACCATTACCAACCAGATACGGCAGCGCCGCCCGGAACCAGATGCGCAGCGCTACCGAACGAATGTTGTTCTGGATAGGCCGGAGTCAGCATGACGCTGCCAAACTATCTGACAGTAGGAACTTGCGATGGAGCGTATAGCGAGCCCTGTTTGCTAGGTGAAACAGGGCTCACGCTCTCTGGTTCACAGCGACCGTCTGCTCAACTAACGGCATGGCTGGCCGGCGCGGATATCCCCCGTAAGGCCAGACAAGTGCTGGAAACCGACTTGAATTTCACCGGCGTAACGGGCTTGATTCGCGTGCCCCTGGAATGCGGGAGCGTCCACGGCATTCGAGCGATCTGGATTCTGGCGCGCACAGCCACCGGCTTGGCATCCATTATCGTGCGCGATGCCAGAAGCGCAAGCGAAGCTCAGCTTGACCGCGATGCCGCCTTCGTAAAACAACAGGCATCGCGCTACTTCGCCCGCCATGCAATCCTGCTGATCCAATCACAGAGCACGACAGAGCGAATGGACGAGTTTGCCAGGTTCTCAGCGGTATATGCTCACGCATGCCCAGTAACAGATCAGATTTACAGCATGCAGGCCGACAGCGATATCGGATTGAGCTACGCATGGCTTGCCCCTCTCGTCCCAACGCATGGATTGTGACGCGAACGCAATCCGTCCGAACCCACGTAGCTTGCCGATGCGAGAGCAGTTCACCGGCCCGACGCAATCAGCGTGGCCGTCAGTGGACCGCCCACTGCCATTGCAAAGCATCCATTCAGACCGCGTTAGCGACTCGACGGCCGCCTTGCGCCAGCCCCGCTGCGACCCCGCAAACAGCGAGGTCATACAGCGGGGTCATCCACGACATCACATCAGGATCGATTTGCGCTCAGCGCGACAGAGAATGCGGCGAGTGCGCGTGCACATGTGCACTCGCCGCGGCCGCTTCATCTTCCGGCTCTGCCGACAGATCCCGCTTGAAAGTCTCGGCGAGGAAAAACGCGCACACCAGGCTCAGCAGCCCCGTCGCCGCGATATAGATGGAAATGGGCAGCGTCTGGCCGTACGTGGCGAACAGATAGGTGGCGATCAACGGCGTCGGCCCTGACGTAATGATGCCGGCGATCTGATACGGCAGCGACGCACCCGTATAACGCACCCGCGTACCGAACAGCTCCGCAAACCACGTGGATTGCACACCGTACACGGACGCCTGGCTCAACGCGATACCGCAGACGTACGCCAAGAGAATCAAAGTCGGATTGCGTGTCTCGAGCAACGGAAAGAATGCGAATCCGTAGATCGCCACGAACACCGCCCCGAACATGAAGACGGTCCGGCGTCCGATCAGATCCGACAGTTTGCCGAACAATGGCAGCGTGATCAGCGCGAAGGCGCAGCCGAGAATGATGGCGTTCAGCAGCAGTCCGCGCGGCAGGCCGAGCCGGGTCGTGCCATAGACCAGCACGAACACGTTGATCACGTTGAAGGTAATGTCGACCGCGAAGCGCGTGCCGATCGTGAGCACGAGATCCTTCGGATGCCGGCGCAGCAATTCGATCAGCGGCGCCTTCACGACCTGCTTGCTCGCCTTGACCTGTTCGAATACCGGCGACTCCATGACGCGCAGGCGGATAAACAGGCCGATCGCGATAAGCGCGACGCTCAGCAGGAACGGCAAGCGCCATCCCCATGAATAGAACGCGTCCGACGGCAGACTCGACACTGCTTTGAACACCGCGGTCGAGAGCATCAGCCCAAGCGGCACACCCAATTGCGGGAACGCGCCGAAGAAGCCACGCTTGCTGGCCGGCGCCGTTTCGACCACCATCAGCACCGCGCCGCCCCATTCACCGCCGACGCCGAGCCCTTGCAGGAAGCGCATCGCCACCAGCAGGATCGGCGCCCAGACGCCGATCGAAGTGTAGGTCGGCAGCAGGCCGATCACGAAGGTGCCGACACCCATGATCGTCAGCGTCGCGACAAGCGTCGTCTTGCGTCCGATGCGGTCGCCAAAGTGCCCGAAAAACACGGCGCCGAATGGCCGCGCGAGATAGCCGACCGCAAAACTGCCGAACGCCGCGATGGTGCCGACCATCGGATCGAACGAGGGGAAGAACAGCTTGGCGAACACCAGCGCCGAAGCGGTGGCATAGAGAAAAAAGTCGTACCACTCGATAGCGGTCCCGACCACCGAAGCGACCAGCACACGGTTGACGGCCGAACGGCTGATAACCGGCGCGTTACCGGATGAAACGGGCGATGTATTCATGTCTCCTCCCTTCTCTGGGAATCTATGTCTTAAGCCGCTGCGTTTGGCGGCGCGGGTCCGCCGGCGGGTTACGATAAATGAGCTTTGCTCACCAGTGCAGCTCCATCGGGAACTGGTCGAGCGTTTCGACGCCGCCCGAGGTCAGCCGCACTATACGTTCCGTGCGCAAACCGCCGACGTTCGGCACCGTGATCGTCGCCTTCAGGGTAAAGACCATGTTTTCCTGCAGCACGGTGGTGTTGCCCGGCCCGATCCACGGCGCTTCTTCTTCCGGGTCCATGCCGGTGCCGTGACCGGTGCCATGGCCGCGCGCTTCGCTCGAGTATTGCTCGTAGTTCGATTTCACCAGCGCCTGCTGGATTACCGCATTCAGTTCCATGGCCGCCATGCCGGGACGTGCGGCGGCAAGCCCCGCTTCGACCGCGCGCGCCGCTGCCGCGACGATCGCCATCTTCTCGGGATTCGCCGGACCGTAGGTGAAACCGCGTCCGCCATCGGCTACGTACCCACGATAGCGCGCACCGATGTCGGTCATGATCAGGTCGCCCGGTTGCAGGATGCGGTCGGTGGGGCGCGCCAGGTTATACGCCGAGCGCGGACCGGACTGCACCATCGAATCGAACGCGGTCCGGTCTGCTCCGCCCGCGAGCATCGCGCGGTCAGCGATCAGAGCAAGTTCACGCTCGGTGTAGGGACGGCCGTCGGCGAGCGCATCGCGAATCGCGGCCATCGCCGAATCGGTCAAGGCGGAGGCCTTGCGCATCAGTGCGACTTCGGCGTCGCTCTTGATCGCCTTGACTTCGGCCAGCACCATCGTCGGCTCGAGCTTCAATTCGCCCAGACCGGCGTTCAGGCGCTTCAGCAGATCCGCAGGGATATAGGCGGCGCCGGCGAGGCCGACCGTGCCGCTGCGATGCCGTGCCGAAAATGCCTGCACCTGTTGCGTGACTTCACGAAGGCTGCGCACCTCGAAGGCGGTCACGCTCGTCGCGTAATCGAAGCATTGATCCGACACGAACAGGACCGGGTCGCCGTCCACAGGCAACAGCAGGATCGCGTTGGCGATGTCCGATACGCCGTCGAGCGGACGGAATTCGGTGAAGTAGCCGATGTTCGCGCCACGCCAACAATCGCCGAAGGCGAGCAGACCGACGAGGCCCGCCTTGTCGAGTGCGCTGCGGACTTTGGCGACGCGGCCAAGGAATTCGTCGGTGGTGATGCCTTCCGGCGGGATGTCTGTGGTACGGATGTTCATTGCTTCTTCATCTCCTGTGCGGTTGCATGCGCGACTGCTCGATGCAGCCGGTCTCGATGTCCGTGAATGAATCCGCGCCGGCCTGGAATGCCGGGCGTCTTATGCATAGTAGAATCGATCGATATGCTTTTAAAATGAAAAATAACTCATAATCTATATCGATATGGAATACGTGGAGATGACATGGTGACCTCTGCTACTCATCCGGACACCGGCGTCGCGACGAGCCGCTTCGACCCCTCGCGTCTGAAGACACGTCAACTAGCCCTGATCGTTCAGCTCGACACGCATCGCTCGGTGCTGCGCGCAGCGGAAGCCGCGCACATGACGCAGCCCGGGGCGACCAAGTTGCTGCGCGAACTGGAAGAGACGATGGGTGTGGCGCTCTTCGAAAGGCATCCGCGCGGTGTCGAGCCCACCTGGTACGGCGAGGTGCTGATCCGCCATGCACGCAACGTGCTGGCGGAGTTGCAGCACGCATACGACGAAGTGTCCGCGCTCAAAGCCGGCCTGACCGGGCAGGCGATGATCGGCACCGAGGTCACGGCGGCCACCAACCTCGTGCCGAAAGCGGTGGCGCTGCTCAAGAAGCGCTTTCCGCAGATTCGCGTCAACATCGAGATGGAGTTCAGCGAGGTGTTGGTGCAGCGTCTGCAGGAAGGCAAACTGGATATGATCGTCGCGCGAATCCGCAATCCGGACGATCTGGTGGAACTGAACTATGCCCCACTCGCAGAAGCACAGCACGCTCTGTTCGCACGCGTTGGCCATCCGCTCGCCAGGCGCAAGACATTGAGCTGGAACGAACTGGCGCCGCAAACATGGATCTTGCCGCCGAAAGGCAATGTGATGCGCAATCAGCTCACGCAACTTTTTCTCGAACGGCAGCTCGCGTTGCCGACGGACGTGGTCGAGAGTTCGTCGCTGCCCGTCATCACGAGTCTGCTTCAGATGAGCGATATGATCGCGCCGCTTGCGCGCGAGCCGGTGCGGCCGTATTGCATTGCCGGCGCGCTCGAACCGCTGCCGTTCGAACTCGATCTGAAGCTCGGACCGGCGGGCATCGTCACGCGGCGCGGCGAAAGGCTCTCACCGGGCGCGCGGGCGATGCTGCAAGCGCTGCGCGAGGCCGCCGGGTTCGACACCCAAGGCCCCGACGCCAGCGGCGATTGACTCACGGCGATTGACTCACGGCGATTGACTCACGGCAACCGGATCAGCGCGCGCCGTCGGCTGCAACGCTTGCGTCGGGTTGTAGTAACCACTCATGAGCCGGCTCGTTATGCACGTGCCACGTGCGGCGCGGACCGGCCATCACGTTCAGGTAGTAAAGGTTGTAGCCGTGCGCGGCGGCCACCGGGTGATAGCCGCGAGGCACCAGCACGACATGCTTGTCGTAAGCCGCGAGCGTTTCGTCAAGACTGCGGTCGTCGGTATAGACACGCTGAATTGCGAAGCCCTGCGGCGGCGAGAGCCGGTGGTAATAAGTTTCCTCGAGATAGGTCTGCTGCTCCCCGTCGTCGGTATCGTGTCGATGCGGCGGGTAACTGGACCAGTTGCCTGCGGGCGTCACCGATTCCACCACCAGCAAGCTTTCCGCCGGCTCGGTTTCCGGCAGGATGTGGCGCACGTGACGCAGATTGGCGCCAGTGCCACGGGTTTCCTGCTTCACCTCGTCGGGTGCAATGAAGCGCGGCGGCAGGCCGCCCTTCGTGGGCGCGGAGCAGATGCCGAGTTCGACGTCGTCGGTGGCTTCGATCGTGTAGCGCGTATGCGGCGGCACATACATGGACCACGGCGCGCCATCGAACGGCGACATCCGTGCGCCGATTGCGCGGCTCGCGAGCCCTTCGCAACCGACTATTGCGTGTCCCTTGACGAGCACGACCACGACTTCGCGATCGCCCGTCTCCCGCGTAAGCCTGGCGCCGGCGTTCAACTCGAAAACATCGAAGCCGACGTATTTCCAGCCGGCGCTCGCCGGCGTGATATGGATGATCTGGCCGTCTTCGGCATGCTTTGACGGTTTGACGAGCAGGTCGCTCATGTCTTCCTCCAGTTATTTAGGGCTGCTACTCTGCAGAACGCGGTGAACGCGGCGAACGTTGCGGCTACATGCAGGGCCGTGAAGCGCTGCAAGCTTCCATGGCTTTGACGACGCCTTGTGCGCGAATCGCCGCCAGATGGCCTGCGACCTGCGCGACGAAGCGCGGCTGTGCACGCAGATCGCATCCAAAAATCGACTCGATTTCGAACAGTGTTCGTACCGCGTCGATGGCATTCGCGAGCAGGGTCGAGCGGACCGCTTCGGTCAGTGTGTCGGCGAGCGGGTCCGCGATGGCGTAGGTGCGGCCTGTCTCGTCCTGACCACCCAGGTATGCGATCCAACCAGCCAACGCAAATGCCAGACGTTCGGTCGGCGCGCCGCTTTTCAGGTTGACGCGCACGCTTTCCAGCCAGCGCTGCGGCAGTTTCTGCGAGCCGTCGGTCGCGATCTGTTGCAAGCGGTGATCGAGCGCGGTGTTGCGAAAGCGCTCGAACAGTTCAGCGCGATAGCTGGCCAAAGCGGGTCGCGACAGCGTCGGCTCCACCTCGTCGCGCAACATGCTTTCGACAAAGTTCAGCAGGGCCGGCGCGCCGATCGCCTGATCAACGGTGTCATAGCCAATCAGCGAGCCGAGGTACGCGAGCGCCGAATGCGAGCCGTTCAGCATCCGCAATTTGGCCTGCTCATAGGGACGCGCGTCGCACACGAGCGTCGCGCCTGCGTGCTCCCAGGCCGGCCGTGGACCGGCGAAGCGGTCTTCGATTACCCATTGCGAGAACGGCTCGGTCATCACCGGCCATGCATCGTCGACACCCAGTTGCTCCGCTACGCGCGTGCGATCGGCGTCGGTGGTGAGCGGCACGATCCGATCCACCATCGTGTTGGGAAACGCGCCCTCTCGCTCGATCCAGTTGGCCAGCGCAGGATCCGTTTCGCGCGCGAACGCCAGCGTCAACGCGCGCATCGTGTCGCCGTTGGACGGCAGGTTGTCGCATGACATCACGGTCAGCGGGCGCAAACCGGCCGCGCGCCGCAACGCCAGCGCGCGCACGACGAAGCCGATCGCACTTCGCGGCGCGGTGGCCTCGCGCAGATCATGGGCAATGTCGGGATGATCGAACTCCAATGCGCCGCTGGCAGGATTCCGGCAATAGCCTTTCTCGGTGATCGTCAGGCTGACGATATGGCAGCGCGGATCGGTCATCGCATCCAGTACGGCCGCAGGCGACTGCGGTGCGACCAGCGAAGCGATCAGTGCACCAATCACCTGAAACGAATCCGCGGTGCCGTCGCGCACATCCACGGTATACAGATGATCCTGCGCAGTGAGCGCCTCCGAAGTGTCCGCACGTCGCAACGACACGCCGACGATGCCCCAGCGATGATCGCCAGCGCGCAACGTGTGCTCGGTGTAAACGGCCTGGTGCGCGCGATGAAACGCCCCGAGGCCCAGATGGACGATGCCCGGTGCAAGGCCCGCGCGATCGTAGGTGGGAACGACGATTCTGCGAGCGGCGCGCCCCCCCAGCGAAGCCACGGCGGCATTACTCAGCCGCATGATCGGCCGGATGCTTGGCGAGCCCTTCCCAGATGCCGTTCAGGTAGACCGCACCCAGCGCGCGATCGAACAGCCCATAGCCGGCGCGGCCCGTTTCGCCCCAGATCATTCGCCCATGGTCCGGCCTTGCATAGCCTTCAAAGCCGGTTTCGAAATAGGCTTTGACGATTTCCGCCATGTCGAGCGAGCCATCGGCCGAACGATGCGAGGTCTCATGAAAGTCGCCTGCGGCATTGGTTTGCACGTTACGCAGGTGCGCGAAATGAATCCGGCCACGCGCGCCGAACTCGCGCACGAGTGCCGGAATATCGTTCTGCTGGTCCGCGCCCAGCGAACCGGAACACAGTGTCAGGCCGTTCGCCGGATCGTCGACAATGGCCAGCACGCGCTGCAGGTCAGCGCGATTTTTCACGATGCGCGGCAGGCCGAAAATCGGCCGCGGCGGATCGTCGGGGTGGATCGCCATCTTGAGGCCGGCTTCTTTCGCCACCGGAATGATCGCGCGCAGGAAGTAGTCGAGATTGGCCCACAGACCGGCTTCGTCTAGCGCTTCGTAGTCGCGCAGCAGGGCTTTCAACTGTTCGGGCCGATAGCTCGCGTCCCAGCCGGGTAGCTGGATACCCTGGCTGACGTCGAGCTCACGGATCGCTTGCGTGTCGAACGCGAGGGTCGTCGATCCATCGGGCAGTTGCATGTCGAGCGAGGTGCGGGTCCAGTCGAAAACCGGCATGAAGTTGTAGCAGACCACCTTCACGCCGCAGGCGCCAAGGTTACGCAGCGTCTCGCCATAGTTGGCGATGAGCATGTCGCGCGTCGGCTTGCCGAGCTTGATGTCCTCGTGCACCGGCACGCTTTCGATCACTTCCAGCGTCAGGCCATGAGCCTCGATCTTCTCCTTCAGCGACCGGATTCTGTCGACCGGCCACACATCGCCCACGGGCACGTCATAGACCGCTGAGACCACCCCTACCATGCCGGGGATCTGGCGGATATAAGCGAGCGGCACAGGGTCTGCGTCGCCATACCAACGGAAGGTCATTTTCATGATCGAGTCTCCTCCTCGTACGCTCGCCTCGCCTTCGACGCAGGCAGCGCATCACAATGATTGGCCGGCTCGGCCCTTCGCGTTGCCCAGGGCGGCGAGGCGCCGTGCGGATGCCTTGCGCCTGTTTGGTTCACGCGTGGGGCGCAGCCAGGAGTTCGCATAGTAGCGGCGATCGACATGCCTTTATAATGAAGAATAACGCTTTATCTATACGATTTTGGAATACGTTTGGGTGTGCTGGGTTGCCGCTCGCCTGCTGTCGGACACTGGTTGCAGGTTTTTCCAGCGGGCGGATTTGGTTGAAAAACCAGCCGCGTGTGGGCCGTTTCGCATCAAAAATCTTCATAACTGCCTCAAGTTCCGCCGCGATCTTCCGTTAGTTGAATCGTAAGGGCCGCAACATTCGAAGAAGGCCGCCGGCCGTCTCGCCTCAACCCGGAAGCTCTCAAGATCAACATGAAAAAGGCAGTGTTTGCCGATGCCGTCGGCGGAGTCGTTCTCACCGTGTTCGTTACCGCCGTGCTGACCATGCTGCACGCGCAGGTGGGCGGTAATCACGGCATCGTCAATTTTCTCGGCAGCGCGGAATTGCCGATCGTCGCTTCCGTGCTGATGCTCGATTCGCTACGCGAGGCCATCGGCTCGATCTACGAAGGCGAACATAGACAAAACATTTTCGTCGCCGGCATTGTGCTGTTCGTCGTGGCGCTGCTGCTCGCATCCAAGGGCGTCGATATCGAAGTCGCCCGCCATCACGCGCTGGAAAGCGCGGTCTCGTCCGCCAACGGCATGCAAGGCGCGGCTGGCTCACAAGGCTGGTTAAAAGGCGCGGAACAGGCGCTGCCGCTACCCGCGTGGGTCGTGCCCGCCAACGTGTTCGTGTGGGTCGCGGCGATCGTCGTGTCGATCTGGAACCGCACGCTCGCCATCGGCGAAAAAGCGCGTTCGATCTCGATCGAGAACGTTCATGCCTTCGTGCACCTGCTCGACGAAAGCCGTCGCGGCGATGCGCTCATCACACAACTGCTCGTCGACGAACGCCGCGCCCGCGCGGAACAGCACGGCGAAGCGGCCCGAAACGATCCGAAGCACCTGCGAGCCGCGCGGCAGCGTCATGCGCGCGCGGTCGAAGCGCTGCAAATGTGCCTGCGCCGCGCCATGAGCGACGTGCACGACGATACGTCCAGTGCCCTCGCGGAGACCACTGCAAAATGATCCAGCTCCTCCTGCATCTGCTCGGTGCGCGCTATATCAGCCGGCATCTGCCGAAACTGCTCATGCTCGGTGCGATCTGGCTCGGCATCGGCGCCTTCGTCGTGGCCGACGCGCTCGACGGCGCGCTCTGGTTCCCGCTGCAGACCTTCGGCGTACTGCTGGCCGCCGAAGGCCTCGCGGGGATCGTGCTGGCGAAGAGCGGCCTGTCGCTGCAGACCCGCTTTCGCTACGTGAAAGGCCTGATCAGCGTGCTTATCGGCGTGCTCGTCATCGTGCGCCACAGCTATTCCGACTTTCTCCTCGCGATGACCTTCGGCGCAGGCTTCGCGCTCGAAGGCGCGCTGCTGATCACGGCGGCGTGGGTCGTGCGATATCGGCACTGGCGCTCGACCATGGCGCTCGGCGTCGCGAGCATCGCGCTGGCGATCATCTTCTTTCAGCCGTATCCGACGCACTATCGCGGCACGGTGCCCTACTGCATCGGCACGTGGATGGCGGTAAGCGGCTGCCGCATGATCTGGCTGTACCTGCGTCTGCGCAAAGCGGCTCGCGCAGAGGCGGCGCACGCAACGCCTGCCGGAACGTCGAATGTCGAGCCGATGATCGTGCACGTCTGGACGCCTGTCGGATCGGCGAAGAACAAGGCGCTGAGCCGCCCGGTTATCGACCGGTATATCGCGGCGGTCGACGTCAACGGCGTCATCTCGACGGGTCATGCCGCGCTTGAAGCAGGCGATGTGTATCTCAGCCTGTATCCTGGCGTGGAGATCGACCGTTCACCGGATGAATTCGCACGCCTGCTGCGCGCCGATGCGTCCAACAACGTGCCCGGACGATATCTGCCGAATTATCCCGAAGAAGCAGCAAGCTGGTGCGAATCGACGGCGCGCATTACCTTCCGCCGCTTCGACGCCGCGCGTCTCGCGGCATTCGCGGGAACCTACAAGGCAACCGCAATATATAACCTCACCAACCGCAACTGCTCGAGCACAGTGGCCGAAGCCATGGAGGCGGCACTCGAAGGCGCGGCATACCGCGAAGGCGGATGGATGAACGCGGTACGCCTCGTCGCAACGCCTGAATTGTGGATCGCCGCGCAACTGCGTCATCGCGCGCGCACCATGGCCTGGACACCGGGACTCGTGCTCGACTACGCACGCGCCCTGCGCGTGGTCACGCATCCGCCGGCCGTCGGCTGGTTCGCACTGGCGGCGCTGAGCCTCAGGCAGATGCGCCGCGCACGCCGCAGCTAGAGCCCCATACACGCGTCATGGAAAAATTCACGCACGTGCGCATCGTGATGGGCATGATCGTCAGTCTAGGGCTGACGCACATGCTCAAGGGTCTAAGTTCGGCCATCCAGCATCCGTCGAGCAAGAACATTTATCCGATCCACATGGCGTGGGTCGCGTCGCTGATCCTCAATATCCTGCAATTCTGGTGGTGGGAATTCTCGCTGCGCGAAATTCCCGTCTGGACCTTCGGCATCTATCTCTATCTGATCTTCTACGCGTTCATCATCTATCTGATGTGCGCGATGCTGTTCCCCGAATCATTGCGTGAATACGCCGATTACCGCGACTACTTCATGTCGCGACGCGTGTGGTTTTTCGGCCTGGCGCTTGCCGAAAGCGTGATCGACATAGGGGATTCGTTCATCAAGGGTGAACTGCACGTAGCGGGCCTTGGCGACATGTACTGGGTGAAAACCGCCGTCTTCGCGATCGGCTGCATCTTCGCGATGCGCACGCGCAACCAGGTTTTTCACGCGAGCTTCGTCGCGCTCAATCTGGTCGCACAGCTACTGTTCGTAGCAAACATGTCATGGAGCCGCGCGTGAAGAACCCAGCACCGCGGGTCGACGCGTGGGTCGATGAATACGCGCGCACCGCCTCCGCGGTGTGGAGCGGCGACGTGGTGCGTATCCGCAATGTCCGTCACTTCACCTACCGCACGCGCGATGACTACACCGCAGCCTATTTCGATGCCGATTACGAGCTTGCGCGGCTGCGCAGCGTGGACCTGGTGGTTTCGCGCTGGGCGTACGATTCGATTGCACACGTTTTCGTGAGCTTCGGTTTCGACGACGGCCGCTACCTGTCTGTCTCCATCGAGACGCGACGCCGGAGCGGCCAGCGTTATTCGACGTGGAAAGGCTTCTTCAGGAATTACGATCTGATCTATGTCGTCGCGGACGAGCGCGATCTCATCGGCGTGCGCACCGACGTGCGGCGCGAGCGGGTGTGCCTGTATCCGGCCGACGTGAGCCCCGATACCGTGCGCGCGCTGTTCAGAGACTATATGCGCCGCGTCAACGAGCTGAACGAGCGGCCTGAGTACTATCACACGCTCTTCAACAACTGCACGACGAACATACTCGGGCATGCGCGCACAATTGCACCGCATTTGCGCTATAGCTGGAAAGTGCTGCTGAGCGGACACGCCGACGATTACAGCTATCGCCTCGGTTTGCTCGGCCGTTCCTGTCCATTCGAGGAACTCAAGCGCCGTTGTCTGATCGCGCGGCCGGATAACGCCTCGATCGGCGCAGACTACTCGCGAGCTATTCGCAGCGCGCGCTGAGCGCTCTTGTGGCGCCCTGCTCGCACGTCGAACTCCTTTCCCATCGCAAGAAAAGAATTGGCCCGCTGCGCGAAGGCAGCGGGCGATGCATGACGACTTCTACGTCACGTCAGGAACGTGGAAACAAGGCCGAGAGGCGGTATTCGCCACGAAAGTTCGTGATAAACAGACCTTCCTCATACGTCCCGTTCGGCGTCGTCATCGAGAACACCAGGTTGCCGCCATGAAACACCGGCGACACCGGCGTCGGGCTGCCGAGCTTGTCTTGCGTCGTGTCGTAAGCGAAACCGAGCGTGCGAATCTCGCTCGTCTCGTCGGGCAACGGTTCGAGGCGGCTCGTGTCCACATTGCCGCGCGCGATCCCGAGCGGCACGAGGTTGCCGTTGCTGTCGGAGCTCACGCGCAGCGCGACCGCCTCACCATCCATCTCGAGCGGCACGTTGAAGAAGCGCCGGTGATCGTTCTCGTCGTCATCGCCATTGCTGTTCTTGTCGACGAACACCACGGGATAGCCGTTGAGCGTAAGCCAGGTGCCGGTGCGCGTGACTGTATAGGTGTCGACCGGCTTCGCGGTCGGCTGGATCGCGATTGGCATCGTGCCGGCCATGACAACCGTGCCGTCCGCCTGCGGCGCCGTGACGAGCGCCCGATCCAGCGAGCGAACGCCGAACGTGCTGTTGTAGTGCGCCGTGAACTGCGTGCTCGTGGTACCCGTCGTGTCGATGCCCAGCAGGCGGGGAAATCCGATGCCGTTGCCGGCATATGCCGCCACCAGAGACTTGTAGCCAGCGTCGAACGGAATCCCCGCATAGCTTGCCGGTGTATTAACGTCCACCACGCTTGCCGGGAAGTACACGCTCAGACCGCCCGCGTCCTGGTAAACGCTGCCGTTGCGCGTATAAACGACTGCGGCGGCCGTGGCTCTGGACAGCGCGGCGGCTGCCTGTGCCGCGACACCGCCCGCGTTGAAATGCGCCGTCAGACTCGTGATATCCGTTTCGTCCGCACCCCCGAACGACAGGGATGCCGAGCGAGCTTGCGCCACGGCCAGCCAGCTTTCCGCGCTTGCGACGGCCGACGAAAGTTGCTGCGCAAGCGTGACCAGCGCGGCGCGCACCGGCGCAATCTTCGACAGGTCGACGAGCGAAAGGGTCGAGACCGCGTCCTTCGGGTCTTTGTCCTGAGCTTGCTTGAGGAGATACGAGTCCACGACCACTTTGCCGAAGGTCTGTGGATCCGCCGACGCGTTCTGAACCAGCGCTTGCCAGTTCCAGCCGGTGCCCGGCTCGTTCTCCTGCGACGCAAGCAGATAGTCCGCGTATGGCGCGAGTGCACTCGCAACTTCGACGGAGGCCATCAGGCACGCATCGAAACCGATCACATCGAAATGGATGCCGGTCGCATCCACCGCCGCCTTGATCGACTGCGTGAGTTGCGCGAGCGTGAAACCGTGATTGCTGAAGTTTTCGTCCTGGCCGTAACCGGCCCAGCCGCCGCCGTGATCCCACAGCACCAGACGGTATTTATTCGCCGGGTACTTCTGCTTCGCCCAGGCGATGAAATCGGTAAGCGTCTGCGGCTGGCCCATATCGACGGGACCGAGGTTCGCCAGTTCGGTCAGCTTCTGGTTGGCCACCGTGAAGCGACGCACATTCTTCCAGTCGGGAACCGGGCTCACGCGATAGGTCTGGTCGGCGCCGCCCGTCTCGATGACGATGTTCGCGTTGGCGGGCGCCTGCGCGAGCAGCATCTCGTTAATATTGAGCGTGCCCGCGCCGCCTTCGCTCGGTCTGTCGGCGCCGGATTCCAGATCGGAGCCGATCATGTAGACGAGCACAGTCGTGTCTTGCGACGCGGCGGGTACATCGAGCTGCCCGCCGCAGGCTGATAGAAACAGCAGGGTAGCCGCCATCAGGCCGGCCACGGCGCGGTGAGCGTAAGTTCGGATCATGTCGGTACGAATGAAAAGTGCTGTGGGCGTCTCAACGGCGCGGGCGGAGAAGCTCGCGGGTGCGCTCGATGATGTCTTGCGCCTGTTGGGGATCGGTGAAGGCATCGCTCGATGCGCGCCTGAGCGCCGCCGCCGACGTGGCCGATGAGTTCGCCGCCACGCCCGGCAGGACGTTGCCCGCGCAGACGGTATTGCGCGGCGGCATCGCACCGGTCAGGAAATAACTGGCGACCGTCGAATCGACGCAGGCAGTCCCGTACGGAAAGAGGCCGTGCGAATACTCGCCGTTCACGAGGATCATGCTCGCGGAGGGCAAGGCAGCAAGAGTCGTCTGCGCGCCGGCCAGCGGCGTCAGCATGTCGTTCTCGGACTGAAGCATGAGAATGGGCGGCGCCGATTTCGCGGCCACCGACAGCGCCGGCTTGGTGAGCGTAACCGGCCCCCAGTAGATACACGGATTGTCGATGTCGGAGCTGTCCGCGATCGGCGCTTCGCGCGCGATGACGGTCGCACGGTTCACCCAGTACGCCGGATTCGACGAAACCGGTGCATCCGAGCAGCGCACCGTCGGGTTGACCCAGTCGGTCGGCGCCGCAGGCGAGGCGTAGACGCCCGTGACTGCCTCCGCATACTCGCCTGTCGAGCCGAGCGCGAGCTTGAGCGCCATCTGGTTCCACTCGGGATCGTTCGGGAAATAGATGTGATTCGCCAAGGCGGCGGCGTAGGCATCGGGTGTCGGGTGCGACGCGCTTGCCTGGGTGATCGCATAGGCAGCGGCCATCACGACGATGGTCTCGTCGACGGCGCCGTGGTACGGCATCACGCTATACAGCTTTTCCGACAGATAGCTGCGCGACCAGTCCGGCGCATCCGTGAAGAGCGAGCGAATGCCGGCGAGCGTGTTGGGCAGCGCAACGTGATCGACCTTGGTGAGCGCATACAGCGAGATGGTGTCGTCGTAGAGCTGCTGCTGTGCGACGGCCTGCGATTGCAGCGGCAGCGGCATATCGTAGTCGACGGAACTGTCGAGCAGAATGCGACCGGTCTGTTGCGGAAACAGCGATGCATACCACGCGCCAAGCAGCGTGCCGTAGGAATAGCCGATGTAGTTGAGCCTCGTGTCGCCGAGCGCGGCGCGCAGGACGTCCATATCGCGCGCGGTGGCATCGGTGTTGATGAACGGCGCGAGCGGCACGTTGCGGCAAGCGTCGGCGTACAGCCTGGCGTTATAGAGCGCGCGGTCCACGTTCTGCGGGCTCAGATTGTTCGGCAGCCAGTCGACGTGTTCGAGCGGCGCGGGCAGCGAGCAAATGAGCTGCGTGCTGCGGCCGACGCCGCGCGGAGAAAAGCCGACGAAATCGAACTTGCGCGACATGTCGTACAAGCCGCGATAGCCGCCGCTCGCCGGATTCACGAGACGCGCTAGACCCGCTCTGAGCGCGCCGAACTGGTATCCGTCGCCGCCGGGTCCGCCGGGATTGAAAAGGATCGCGCCGACGCGCTCTTTGGGGGCGGCTGCCGCCACGCGCATCACGCCAATGGAAATGTCGCCCGCTGTGGGATGCGCGTAGTCCATCGGCACTCTGATCTGTGCGCAGCTCAGATCCGTACCGAGCGCGCTCACAGTCAGCGTGGGCATGTCTTCAATTTGCTCCGCGTTGCATGGCGCCCAGGCAATCTGCTGGGTTTTGTAGGCGGCAAGGGGATCGGCTTGCCCGCTTACGCCACCGCCATCACAGCCGGCCAGCAGCGCAGCGGCACACAAGCACGCTGCAACGGATGACGCGGCGGTGCCAGCAGCATCGATCTGCGAATCGCTCATTCGACGCGCTATGCGCGAGCGCAACGCGCCGATAGTGCCAGGCATGGCGACGAACGCGCGGAAATACTGGCCAGTGAAAATCGCTTTCATGCTTATCAACTTCTTTTTATTTGGCTTACACGAAAGCGTTAACGGCAGGCGAATCGAAAACCTTTGTTCCTTATATGTGTCGGGCGAGTACGCGACTTGTTAGCGCCTCTGCTCCTTGCCAGCGCAAACCCCGTCGGAACCGCCACGGGAAGAAAATCAGATACGTCACTGCGTCGGAGACTTTTGAAATGCTTGTGCGAGACGAGCAGCAACGGTGCCTGGCGTCTGAACTTCATTCAAAAGCTGGCGGACGAAATCTGGCTGCTCATCGAGCAATCATGCAGCGCCGGAGTCCGCCGAGGCATCGACCCATATCGACAGTCCAACGGCAACGACTACCGCGGCGCATGCGCGATAGAAGCGTGTCATGCGCCATTTCCATTCCACCTTTCAGTCGACTGCCGGCGAAGGGCGGATCGCGGCGGCGATCGCGACGCTAACTGTGGCGAGCGCCCGGCTCCAGGCCACCACCGCCGCATCGCGGCCCGCACCCGTGCACGGCTCGCGCGCGATGGTATGGCCCGTCACGGGCGGCGCTTTCCCGGGTGGCCATACCGACCACAACACATCGACAGTCGCTGCATCGCCAGGCGACACGTCGAAACTCTGGACGTCGAGCCGCACGCGCCAGGCCGCCGGCGGCTCGCCAACGGCGGGCGAAGTCGACACGCGGGCGTTGTTCAGCAGCCGCGTGAGATCGGCGACGACCACACGCGGGATCTGACTCTTCAACGGCTCCGCCCAGCGCGCGAATTCGTCGATGTTCACATGGTTCGTGCCGTCACGAAACACGATCTGAGGCCGGTCGACTAGCTCCGGCATGATCACCGGTCCGACCACGACGCTGACGGGCGCCCCGCCGCTCGCTTGCTCGCGGGGCGCCTCCGCGCTCAATGTATAGAAGTCGGCCTTGGGAGAGCCCGCGCAACCGGCGAACGCGGCCAGCGTCAGCGCAACAGCAAGGCACGGCGCGAGGCGTTTCACTTTTTATCCTCCGGCTTGCCGCGAATCAGTGCTTCTGGATGGCGCTCCAGGTAGTCCGCGAGCGAGCGGAACGCGCTCGCCGTGCGCGCGAGCTCGGTCATGGCGTCGGAGGTGCTCTGCGAGAGCGCGGAATCGGGCTGCAACGCGCCATTCGCGGAGTTCAGCGCTGTCTGAGCCGCTGCAAGTGTGTCTCGGGCTTGCGGCACCACGTCGGTCCTCAATTGCTTCAGGAGGCTATCCGCGTCGGCCAGCGTCTTTTGCGCGCCCTTACCGATCCCGCCGAAGGGAATCTGGTTCAGCTTGGCGAGCAGGCTGGTCACGGATTCCTGCAGTGACTGCAGCCCACCGGGCGCTGTGGGCATTTCAGGCGGATTGGCGTTCCAGTCCAACTTCCCCTTGGGCGCGTTCGGGAAAAAATCGACTGCTACATAGAGCTGCCCGGTCAGCAGATTTCCGGTGCGCAACTGGGCGCGCAAGCCATGCTCGACGAGCGTTTGCGCGAGTTTCTGACGGTCGGCCGTGAGTCTGCCTCCGGGCCCCCCGTCGCCCTTCGTATAGCGCGACGTGAATCGCTCGGGAAAAAGATGTATCTCGACCGGAATGCTGAACTGCTTCGCCACGGGGTCGTACCGCGTGTTGATCGCCACGACTTCTCCCACCACGATGCCGAGAAAATCCACGGGCGCACCGACCGCAAGTCCCCGCACCGACTCCTTGAACACCAGCACATACGTATCGACAATGCGATCGTGCCGCTTCATCGCTTCTTCGCGATTGTGAAAGAGTGCGAACTGGGCCTTCACCGCGGCTTCTGCGTCATCGGTCGCATCGTCGGGCGTCTCGAATGCGAGTCCGCCGATCAGAATCGCCACCAGCGACTCGGTATTGACCTTGACACCCGTCGCATCGAGCGACACATCGACGCCGCTCGCCTGCCAGAAACGTGTATCGGCTCTGACGAATTTGTCGTAAGGGGAGTTGACGAAGACATGCATCGTCACCCCCTTCCCGTCCGGATCCAGCTGATACGAAGTAATCTGTCCGACCTGCAGCCGCCTGTAGTAAATGGGCGAGCCGACATCGAGCGAGCCCATGTCCGCGCCTTTCAATATGAACTCGCGGCCTGGCACACCGCTCGCGAAAACGGGCGGTGTTTCGAGGCCCCTGTAATCGTGGCGCGGCTTCGTCGAGTTCCCCACGTCCATACCGATGAAAGATCCGGTCAGCAACGTGCCGATACCAGACACGGTGCCGCCCGAAATACGCGGGCGGACCATCCAGAAACGCGTGTCATCGACCAGAAGCGGTGACGCCTCTCTGGTCAGTTCGGCTGTGGCGACTACGCGGCGATGGTCGCTCGACAACGCGACGCTTTTGACCACACCAATATCGACGTCCTTGAACTTGATCTTGGTTTTGCCGGCCTCGATCCCCTCGCCGGTCTCGAAACTGATCGTGACCGTCGGGCCCTGCTCGACGATCGCCTTCACCGCTAGCCAGCCGCCGATCAGAACGGCAATCAGCGGCACCAGCCAGATAATCTGTATCCGCCACCGCGAGCGGGGCGTGGCGACGGCCTCTGGAACGCCGGACGCCCCCGGCCGGTCGACGGGGTCACTCACGATCCGGCTCCGCGGCGTCCCAGATCAGGCGGGGATCGAACGACATCGCGGCGAACATGGTCAGCACCACCACCGCGCCGAAAGCCACCGCGGCGGGGCCCGCCTGGATAGTCGCGAGCGCATTGAACTGGACAAGTGCGACAAGAATCGTGATCACGTAGATATCGAGCATCGACCAGCGCCCGACCAGTTCCACCACGCGGTAGATGCGCGTTCGCTGCTGCAACATCGCAGATGAGCGCCGCTGCGTCGAGATGACGAGAAACATGATCGCGATGATCTTGAGCATCGGAACAGCAATGCTCGCGATGAACACGACGATGGCAAGGGGCCACGAGCCGGAGGTCCACAGGTACACGACACCGCTCAGAATCGTGTCTTTCTCCGAGCCGAACAGCGAACTGGTGTTCATCACCGGCAACATGTTGGCCGGGATGTAGAGGACCATCGCAGCGATCAGGAACGCCCATGTCCGCGTGCAGCTCGCCGGCTTGCGATCGTGCAAAGGCGCGCTGCAGCGGGGACAGCTGGCGTCGTGCAGGCGCGCGTCCGCTCTCGTGAGCAGCCCGCAACTGTGGCAGGTCATCAGTCCGCTCGCCTTTGCCGTGCGTGCCGGCGGCGCGTCGAGGACGTCCGGGATCGGCGCGCCGCTGAAGCGGTCGTCCGCGCGCTGCCAGAGCTCGTGTGGATCGAAGGCGGCACTGGCGGCCGCGAGCATCAGCATCAACGCGCCGAATGTCCATAGCCCGACGCCCGGCACTACGCTCGCAATATGCGCGAGCTTGACGAGCGCAACCAGCATGCCGAGGATCAGCACCTCCGTCATGCCCCACGGCCGCGCCAGACCGAGCAGCCGAAAGACGATGTCGGCGCGATACGGCCGGCGATTGAACCGCAGCGGCAAGAGGATGTACGCCATGCTGGACATCTGCAGCAATGGCATCAGAAATGTCGTCGCGAACACGAGACCCGCGATGGGCCACATGCCGTCCCGATACAGAATGCGAACCGCGCCCAGCAACGTGGTCTGAACGAGATCGCCGTTTACAGACAAGCCGACAATCGGAAACGCATTGCCTATGACGAACAGCACAATCGCCGTAAGGGTGTAGGCCAGCGCACGATCCAGGCCTTCCGGGTGGCTGCGAAACAGCTCGGCGCGGCAGCGGCAGCATCGCAGCACGCCCTCGCCTGTCAACGTCGTTTCCCGTTGCAGCAAATCGCACTCGTGACATGCAATGAGGCGACCGGCGTTCATTGCGACTGCTCCGCCTTGGCTTCCGCGGTGCCGGGTGCTGCGGCGCCATGCTGCATGACCTGTCCCGTCATGCGCTCCGCTTCGATTACCCAGCCGCCACCCATCGCCTTGTAGAGCGAGATCAGAGACGTGAATACCACGCCGTTGGTCTGCGTGTAGCTCAGCTGTGCATTGAAGAGACTGCGCTCGGCGTCCAGCACTTCGATGTAGCTCGTGTAGCCGCCCTCGTAGCGCAGTCGCGCGAGCCTTGAATAGGTTTTCAGCGCCTCGATCTGCCGGCCTTCCACGACCAGCTGCTCGCGCGACTTCTGAAGCGAAATCAACGCGTCCTCGACCTCCTGAAAAGCCGTCTGAATGGCCTGTTGATACTGGAACAACGCCTGTTGCTGCTGCGCCTCCGCCTGACTCACCTGACCGCTGATGCTGCCCGCCGTAAAGATCGGGACGGTCAGCGAGCCTGCATAGGACCAGATTCGCGCCGGTCCGGTGAAGAGCTTCGAGAACTGACCGCTTTCCGTCCCAAACAGACCCGTGAGTGAAATGGACGGAAAGTAAAGCGCTCGCGCGGCGCCGATCAATGCGTTCGCGGCAATCAGGTTCTGCTCGGCCTGCCGCAGATCTGGACGGCGCGTGAGCAGATCGGACGGCAGGCCGGCGGGCACGGGCGGCACTTCCAGTTCCATCAGTTCGCGGCCGCGCAGAATCGGCCCGGGATTCTGACCGAGCAGTACGGACAACGCGTCTTCCTGATGGGCGATTTGCGTTTCGATCTGCGGGATCGTTGCGAGCGATGCTTCGTATTCCGACTGGCTCTGCGCGAGTTCCATCTGCGACACATCGCCGCCTGAAAAGCGCGCCTGAAACACCGCCACGGAACCCGCGCGACTTTCGGTCGTCGCCTTCGCGATCGCGAGCTGCTGGTCCAGATCGCGCAAATTGATGTATGCCGATGCAACCGATGCCACCAGGGACAGGATCGTCGCGCGCCGGCCTTCTTCAGTTGCGAGCAGGCTTGCGCGCGCGGACTCGGTCTGACGCCTCACCTTGCCGAAGAAGTCGATTTCCCACGAGGCGATCAACGGCGCCCGGAAGTCGTTGAATACCGGGTTGACGCCGGGCGGCAGCGTCGGCAGGCCAGCGATCGATGCGCGCTGCCGCGAAGCTTCAAAGCCCGCGCTGACCTGCGGAAAGAGCGCCGAACGTGTCGTGACGAACTGGCCCAGAAACTGGTCGACGCGCGCCGCCGCGATTTTGACGTCTTTATTGTCGGCCAGCGCCGCGGCAATCAGATCGTTCAGCACGGGGTCCTGGAATTGCTCCCACCACATCGCATTGGCAACATCGGCCGCCTCGCCGGGTTCGAAGCGGAAGGTTGCCGGCGTCGGCACCGTGGGCCGCACATAGTCCGGGCCCAGCAAACAACCGCCCAATGTCAGTCCAAGCCCCAACAGCAGCAAAGTGGATAGCGGACGCAGGAGGAACGCGAAGCCGCGCATGTCAGTCGTCCTCGCGCGGGGCAGACGGTTTGATGGTCGGCGTGCCCGGGCCGGGTTGCGCAACGGGGGGCGTCCCGCCGCCCGTGGGTCCGCCGCTCGAACCGGGTGCCTTCTTGCTGGCGCTCTTCTCCGACATCGTCTCCAGTACATAGAAGAACATCGGGATGAAGAACACAGCGATCACCGTCGCGCCGAGCATGCCGCCGATCACCCCCGTGCCGATTGAATGCCGGCTGTTGGCCGACGCGCCGGTGGCGATGGCAAGCGGGACGCAGCCCAGGATAAAGGCGAGAGACGTCATCACGATCGGCCGCAGCCGCTCGGTCGCCGCCGTGACGGCGGAGTCGTGGACAGACTCGCCCGCCTCCCTGTTGAGCACCGCAAATTCGAAGATCAGGATTGCGTTCTTCGCGGCAAGGGCGACCAGCATGGTCAACCCAATCTGGAAATAGACGTCGTTCTCGAGTCCGCGCATCATGATCGCGAGCAGCGCGCCGAAGAGCGCAAATGGCACGGCCATCAACACGCCAACCGGCAGGCTCCATTTCTCGTATTGCGCAGCGAGAATCAGGAAGACCATGATCAGGCCGAATACGAACACGAGTCCCGACGTGCTGCCAGCTTGCCTCGACTCATAGGCCTCACCGCTCCAGCCGACACCGTAGTCCGACGACATGACCTCGCCGGCGACCTGTTCGAGCGACGAGATGACCTGTCCGGAGCTGTAGCCCGGCGCGCCGTTGGCCGTGATCTTGACCGCGGGAAAATTGTTGAAACGCGTGATGAGATCAGGGCCGGTCACGTACCGTGACGTCACGACCGACTTGAGCGGCACCATGCTGTTTGTCTTGCTGCGCACATAAAGCTGGTTCAGATCCTGCGGTGTCAACCGGTAGGACGGCTCGGCCTGGAGAATGACCTGCCACAGCCGGCTCGAACGGTTGAACTGGGATACGTACAGCGAGCCGAACATGGTCTGCATCGCGCTATACACTTCTTCGACCGGCACGCCGAGCGTTTCCGACTTGTCCCGGTCGACGTCGACGAGCAGTTGCTGCGACGACGCATTGAAGGTCGATGTCACGCGCGCCAGTTCGGGCCGCTTCTTTGCCTTCTCCAGGAACTTGTCCACCACGTCCGCGAGTTGCGCGATCGTACCGTCGCCCTTGCTCTGAATCCACATCTCGGTCCCGCCCGTCGTGCCGAGCCCCGGTATCGACGGCGGATTAACAGGAAGAATGATGCCTTCCTTCACTTTCGACAGATTTTCGTACGCGCCGATCAGCACCGCCCGCGCGTTCTGCGTTCGAATGTTGGACCACTTGTAGCGCTCGTCGAAACTCTTGAAGCCGATGAAGAACGTGCTTGCGTTGTTCTTGTTCTGGCTGTCGAGCAGACTGTAACCATCGACGACCGTCACACTGCCCACGGCTTCCTGCTTCATGAAATAGTCAGTGACGTGCTCCGAAACGTCGCCTGTGCGATCGAGGCTGGCGGCGTCCGGCATGATGACCGCGCCGAGCAGGTAGCCTTGGTCCTCGGGCGGCAGAAACGAAGTCGGTATCGCGCGCATCATGACGACCGAGAGCGCGATCATTCCCCCAAACAGCAGCAGCGCCACGACGAACCGCTTGATGACCAGCTTCACGGCGCGCGAATAGCTGTTCGTCATTTTTTCGAAATTGCGGTCGAACCACCTGAAGAAGCCACGCTTTTCATGGTGACCCGGCTTGAGCAGCAACGCGGCAAGCGCGGGCGACAGCGTCAGTGCGACGATACCCGAGAACACCACCGAAATCGCAATGGTGATCGCGAACTGCTTGTACAACTGGCCCGTGATGCCGCTCAGGAACGCCACCGGCACGAACACCGCGCACAGTACCAGCACGATCGCGATGACCGGGCCGGAGACTTCGTCCATCGCGCGCTTGGCGGCGTCTTTTGGACTCAGCTTGTGCACGCTCATGTTGCGCTCGACGTTCTCGATCACGACGATTGCGTCGTCCACGACGATGCCGATGGCGAGCACCATGCCGAATAACGTCAACATGTTGATCGAGAAGCCAAGTGCCAGCATGCCCATGAACGTGCCGACAATCGATACGGGTACCGCCAGCACCGGAATCAACGTCGCGCGCAAGCTTTGCAGGAATGCGAACACGACGATCACGACCAGCACCAGTGCTTCGAAAAAGGTATGAACGACATCCGAAATCGACGCGCGAGTGAACTCGGTCGTGTCCATCGCGATGCTGTATTCGAGCCCTTCCGGGAAGGTCTTCTTCAGCTCCTCGAGCGTCGCGCGCACCTGCTTCGACACGTCGAGAGCGTTCGCGCCTGGCTGCTGATACACCGCCATGACTGTCGCCGGTTTGCCCTGAAAGCGGCTGCGGATCGAATAGTCTTTCTGGCCGAGCGACGCGTAGCCAACGTCCTTCAGACGCACGATCGCCGCCTCGCCGTTCGCAGCGCGAATGATGATGTTGTCGAAGTCGGACGGTTCGTTCAGGCGGCCGGTCGTCGTCACGGCGAACGACTGCTCGACCGCCTTGCCGGTCGGCGATTGCCCCAGCCGGCCAACGGCGAATTGCTGGTTCTGGTTGGCGACTGCTTTCTGCACGTCGCCGGCCGTAATGCCCAGTTGCGCCATGCGGTCGGGCTTCAGCCATATTCGCATCGCGTAGTCCGGCGTGCCGAAGATGGACGACTGGTTGGCACCCGGAATGCGCTTTAACGCATCGAGCACATAGATATTCGCGTAGTTGGCGATGTAAGTCGCGTCGTAACGGTCGCCCGGCGAGTAGATCGCGATCACCATCATGAACGCTGACGACTTCTTCTGAACCTGAATGCCTTGGGCCTGCACCGATTGCGGCAATTGCGGCAACGCCAGATTTACGCGGTTCTGCACGTCGACCTGCGCGAGTTCCGGGTTGGTGCCGATCTGAAAGTATGCATTGACCGTCAGGTTGCCGGTCGATGAGCTCGACGAGCTCATGTAGATCATGTTGTCCGCGCCGTTGACCTGCTGCTCGATCGGCGCGGCCACGTTGTTGGCAACCACATCGGCGCTGGCACCCGGATATGTGGCGGAGATGGTGATCTGCGGCGGTGTGATGTCCGGGTACTGTGCGATCGGCAGACTTAACATCGCCACCGCGCCGCCCAGCGTTATCACAATCGAGATTACCGATGCAAAGATCGGGCGGTCGATGCAGAAATGGGAGAGATTCATTTCGCTCGCCTGTTCAGTTCGTCGCGACCGTGCTGGATGCACGAGCGTTCGAACTGGTGCTTTCCTCCGCGGGTGCGCCGTTTGCCGCGTTGGCCGCCGCTGGCGACGCCACGATCTTCAGCGGTGTATCGGCTGTAACCCGGAGCGCACCGTCCACTACTATTCGCTCGCCCGGTTTCAATCCCTGCGTGACGAACCAGTCGTCGCCGTGCCACTCGCCGACTTCGACCACCCGCTGATGCGCTTTCGATTCGTCATCGACCACCCACACGAAGTGGCTCTTTGCACCCTGCAACACAGAACGTTGCGGCACGAGTATCGCGTTCGGCCGCACTGCACCAGACACGCGCGCACGCACGAATTGCCCGGGCCGCAAAATACCCTTGGCATTCGCAAACGACGCGCGCACGAGAAACGTACCCGTTTCCGTGCTGAAAGCCGGGTTCGTAAAGTTGATATGACCTTTGTCGGGAAACTCGGTGCCGTCGGCCTGCACGACTGTCACGGTGAAGTCGTCATTCTTCGGAAACTTCAGGCGCCCTTTGGCAATCTCGTCGCGGAATCGGAGCAACTCGTTCTCTGAGATGCTGAAGTTCACCCACATCGGATCGAGCTGGTAGACATAGGTCAGCAAGCCGCCGGAGCCGGCCGTCACGTAGCTGCCGTCCTGTTGCCTCGCGAAGCTCGACAAACCGTTGAGCGGCGATTTGATCGTCGTATAGCTGAGGTTCAGTTCTGCCGTCTGCACCTGCCCCTGGGCGGCGACCACGGCCGCTAGCGCGCTCTTTTCGTTGCCGGTCGCGTCGTCCAGATCCTTCTTGCTCAAAGCGTTCTGCGCGGCAAGGGGTATCACGCGGTCCAGGTTGGCCTTGGTCACATAGAGCCTCGCCTGCTGCTGCGCGAGCTGGCCCTTGGCAGTTTGCAGCGCGGCTTCGAACGGCTTCGGGTCCATCAGGAAGAGCGTCTGCCCGGTATGAACCAGTTGACCCTCCGTGTACACGCGCTTGTCGAGAAAGCCGTCGACGCGCGCGCGAATCTCGACTTCGCGAGAACTCTGCGTCTGCGCGGTGAATTCGAAATCGACAGCCGTATCGTGCGGTTCGACCTTCATCACGGTTACTTCGGCCGTCGGCGCCGGCGGCGTCGCAGCCGGCTTGTGGCACCCGGCGCAGAGTGCCAGCGTGGCGAAGACGAGCACGCACCTCAGACCGCGCGTCGTCTGCCGTTGCAGGAATGCGTCAAACGTGGTGTGTTTCATCGGATCATCCATCGCAGCTACATGGCAGTGCAAGCACCGAACAGCACCAGGGCATCTTCACGATTGACAAGCGTCAGCGTTATCGAGCCGTCTTCCCTGTCGAGCACCATCGTCCACCCGAAACTGAATTCGGTTCCTTGCAGGAGAATCTGGTTCTGGTCGGTCTGCATGAAGCGGATCTGCGTTGTACGCTGAGGACCGCTCACGGTCTTCTTTGCAAAGTCGATGCGCAGGAATTGCGGCGCACCGAGATCCGCCGGCAACGCGCGCTCGCAGACCTGCCCTGGGTCGCACGCGTGTGCGTCGATGGTGGCGCACAGCAACGGCTTGCTGCCGTCGAATTCGGCTGCGGATAACGCAGCCGAAGCGAAACAGAAGATCGCCGCGAGAGCGATACGAAGGGAGTTCTTTTTCATGGCCGCGTTTCCCGCTAGATGGAGGATACTGAACGGTGTATGCGCGGCTCGGGCATACATACCCCCACCGTGCGGTTGAAAGTGGCCAGTTGTTGGGATGTCTGCTGCTGGAAAGATTGCTGGGCGGCCACTGAGCGTTCCGCCACCGGCATCAGCTTGAACATGATCGGACGCTCCATTCAAAGGGAATCACTGCGTGACCGGGTCCCGGAGCGGCGTGCGCGGCGCCTCAGGTATCCTTAGTATTGGCAGCGGACCCTTCCGATGACAATTGAACTTTGGGGTAATACCGATTCAGCGTACGTTGCGCGTGTGCTACGGCGGCGCCTGGCTACTTTCCAGCGCGGCGCGCACGGTTCGGACAAACAGGTCATCGCTGAACGGCTTGCGAATATAGGCGACAGCGCCGCTCGCGAAAGCCTGCTCGCGCACGCTGATGTCGTCGTGAGCGGTGATGAAAATGACGGGTGCGCCGCTGCCGGACAGACGACGCTGAACCTCCAGCCCGTTGATCCCCGGCATCTGCACGTCGAGAATGACGCAGTCCGGGTGATATGACGGTATGGACAACAATGTGTTGAGAAAGGCGTCGCCGCTCGCGAACGTTTCAGCGGCGATGCCGACTGAGCGCAGGAGCCGTTTGATCGCGCGGCACACCGATTCATCATCATCGACGATGACAACGAACGGTTTGAGTTTTCCCATTGATGTGGCCCGGTATCCGGGAACGCACGATGGCTGCATTCCCCCTGACGCTAGACTACGATCCAGGAGGACAAGCCGATAGTGGACCTTGGTGCTATGTCGAGGTGGAACTGCCCCGCGGTTGTCTCTGCAGCCCGGAGCCAGAGCCGTTCAAACCCGACCACCACAGCCCTACCGCTGCGCGTGCGCCCCCACGGCGCCGGACAGGCCGATCTTGTCTGCAATACGGATGAGTTGGGCGAGCGATGTCGCCTCCATCTTCGCCATCACCCGTCGCCGATGAGCCTTGATTGTCTGTTCGACCGTTCCGAGTTCGCTCGCCACCTGTTTGTTCAGCAGCCCCGTCACGACAAGCGCCATGACTTGACGCTCCCGCGGAGTCAACCGGTCCGCACGATCGTGAAGTGAATCGAGTTCGCGCCGGACCGCGCGCATTTGCTCCGCACGTTCGAGCGCCTGCTCGATCGCACGCAGCAGATCGGTATCGCATACGGGTTTGGGCAGAAAGTCCGTGGCTCCCGCCTTCATCGCGCCCACACCCATCGCAATGTCGCCATGGCCCGTGATAAAGATGATCGGTAGGGCCGCATTGAGTTCACGCGCGAGCTCGAGTCCACTGACGTCCGGCATCTGGATATCGAGCACAAGACATGCCGGGCAGGAAACGGCGGGCATTCTGTCGAGAAATTCGCGCGCGGAACCGAACGTTTCCACCCGATAGCCTGCTGACTGGATCAGTCGAACGAGCGCGCGGCACACGGATTCGTCGTCGTCGACGACGAATACAAGAGAAGCGGAATCTGTCATGGTCTCTATCGCGACTCAGCCTGTCCCGCCGCATCGCCAACAGGCAATGCGACGAAAAACGTCGCGCCTCGTTCGATGTTGTTTTCGGCCCAGAGCCGCCCACGGTGCATGCCGATGATAGTGCGGCTTATCGACAATCCCAAACCGAGACCCTGGGGTTTTGACGTAAAGAACGGCTTGAAGATTTTGTCCAGCTTGTCGGCAGTCAGTCCATGCCCGCGATCGCGAATAGCGATGCAGATCATCTGATCGCTCTCACGCGTAAGCGTCACGGCTGCCACGCGATCGGTGGGCGGCACGTCGTTCATCGCGTCGAACGCGTTGAGCAGAAGGTTGAGTATGACCTGCTGCAACTGGACCTTGTCGCCGCACACGGGCGGCAGGTCCCCTTCGATGTCGAGTGTCACTTTGATGCCGCGCACGATGGCATCGCTGCGCACCAGCAGGACCACGTCGCGAATGATGCTCGCGAGATCGAGCGATGCGACCTCCAGATCCCCCTTCTTCACGACGGCGCGAATGCGCCTTATCAGTTCGCTTGCGCGATAGTCATCCTGCACGATGTCGTTCAGAATCTCTCTCACCTCGGCGAGATCGATGGGGTCCGCTGCGAGAAACCTCTGCGCCGCCTGTACGTTACTGAGAATCGCGGTAAGCGGCTGGTTCAGTTCATGCGCCAGCGACGATGCAAGCTGACCCATGGTGGAAACACGCGTCAGATGCGCGAGATCGCGACGGTGACGTTCAAGCTCGTAGCGCTCGGTTCTGTCGATGATGAATGCGAGCGTCACGTTGTTCTCATCGAACTGAAACGCCTTGAGCCCGATCTCTGCCTGAAATTCGGTGCCGTTGTTACGGCGCGCAGAGAATTTATGCAATGCGGTTCGCTCATGAAAGCCCGGCGGCGCAAATGCGCCTCCTCTCAGCAGAACGAGATTATCGAGTTGCAGGTCGGGCACAAGTAATTCAACGGGCCTGCCGATCAACGCGTCGCATTTGTATCCGAAGAGCCCGGCCGTTTCTGGATTGGCCATCAAGATGCGACCCTGCTCGTCGAGCGTCAGAATAGAAATGGGAACGAGGGCGAGCGCCTCGCGCACGTAGGCTTCACCGCTTATGCTCGCCAGAGCATCCGCAGGAATATCGTTCATTCCCATGGGCCGAATGCCGCCGTCGCGAGACTGCCGCCGCGCAAATCGCGCCGAAGCCGTTGCGGGAATTCTCTCCATCATCGGACGCTCCCCACATGGCGCAGGTTGACTTTCGTCCTGCACGACCGTATTTTTTTCCGTGTATACGTCATCACGCGTGTCTCCTGACGAACCGGCTCGCGCGGCTGCGTCGTGCAAACCAATGCCCGCGGATAGCGCCGACGTTCCCGCGTGTATGCCCCTCGGACCTGTCATCGCGTGCTCGACATAATCCGCGAAACCTGGCGTATTAATACTTGGAACCGTGGACGCCATTCGCCGTCGCCTGGCAAACGTCATCCATAACCATAGAATGATGGCCGTTTCCAGAACAATGATCGCGGGCATAACCATGCTCATGGCCAAGGTTCCCCCTCAAGGCTCGCGCCAGGAGATGGACTGATACAAAAGCTGACTTTGGAAGTCGAGGAAAATGCGCCTTGAAACAAGGTACTACACCCGAGTGTCGATGCGACACGCGCATGTTAAGTCGCCAAACTATCGTAGTCCTGATACACGCAATAGTAAATGTCGAGCTCGTCAATTCTTAAAGCTATTAATTGAGAGAAGTCTGACTGCGATGGCCGATTTTCGGCAATAGGACCAAAGGGCAATTGGTCTCGCGCGAATATGCATGTAGTCTGAACGTGGTAACACATTGGGGTTCGCGGCTTTAGCGTTGCGAGAGGCTCCTTTGTGCCTGTCGGGCCGGCGTTCATGCGGGCCTCAAGGGGAGCCGGGCCGCCCACGACGGGATCGTCGGCGTTTCGGTCGGCGCAATCAATACGGCTCTTATCGCAGTGATGGCGACCTCTTGAACCACGGTCTTCTAAGGTTCGCGATCGGACTTGCGCTTCTCATCACGGCACGGCATGCGCTCAATACCCGGTCATGAATATCGTTGCGGGCGAGATGTTTGAATGTGCGCGGCGTTGCCCGCAGGCTGTATCTCGCCCAAGGTTCAAGGCGGCACATACTACCTGTGCGGCAATCTTCTTCACTTCTCGCCCACCTCTTCGCCACCCACCTGCTCTTTTACGACCTGGGCCATCACGCTCCAGCGGTCGGTCTCAAGCACGGTTTTGGCGTCGACACGCTCGAACAGGTCGAGCAAAGGCGCGACGAGACCCGTCCACCCTGTCTGGTGGCTGGCCCCGAGGCCTGCACCATTGTCGCCATGGAAGTACTCGTAAAACAGGATCAGGTCGCGCCAATGCGGATCATCCTGAAACTTCGTTGCCCCTCCGTAGACCGGCCGTCGTCCATTGGCATCGCGCAAAAACGTACCGGTCAGCCGGCGGACAATTTCCTGCGCCACCTCGAAAAGCGTCATGTGCGGCCCCGAACCGGTCGGGCATTGAACCTTGAACTCATCGCCGAAAAAACTGTGAAGCTGCACCAGAGCCCGCACGATCAGCAGATTGACGGGCATCCACACCGGACCCCGCCAATTGGAGTTGCCGCCGAACATACCGGTGTTCGATTCGGCAGGAAGGTACTGCACCTTGAACTCCTGTCCATCGACGTGAAGCACGAACGGATTCTCGAGGTGGTGCCGGGACAGTGAACGAATGCCGTGTGGACCCAGAAATTCGTTCTCGTCGAGCAGGTAGCCCAATACGCGTTCGAGTTTCCGCCTGTTGAGGATCGATAGAAGCCTTCGTTCCTTATAACCAATGAAGCCCGCGTCGGTAGGGGCGATATGAGCAACCAGCTCGGGGTAGCGTTCCCGAAACTGTGCAACCAGCGCCATCAGCTTCGGATAGCGGTGGGCGGAATCCCCTTCGAACACGGACGAAGCGCATAGCGGCAACAGCCCCACCATCGACCTTACCTTCAAACGCATCGTCTGGCCGTCGGGGAGCCGCAGCAGATCGTAGAAGAACCCGTCGTGCTCGTCCCACATTTCGTCCTCATGCTCGCCGACACGGTCCATCGCATAGGCGATCCACATGAAATGCTGTACGAACTTGAACGCGACCTCCTCGTAGATCGGGTCGTATTCGGTCAAAATAATAGCCATCTCCAGCATGGACTGACAGTAAAACGCCATCCATGCCGTCCCGTCCGCCTGCTCCAGCGTCCCACCCGTCGGAAGCTGTGCACTACGGTCGAATACACCGATATTGTCCAGACCCAGGAAACCACCGGCAAAGACATTCCGCCCCTCTGGGTCCTTACGGTTGACCCACCAGTTGAAATTGAGCATCAACCCCTGGAACGAACGCTCCAGGAAACGCGGGTCGGCCCGTCCAAGCCCTTTTTCGTATTTGTAAAGCCAGAGCGTGGCAGCGGCGTGCACGGGTGGATTGACGTCGCTGAAGTTCCATTCGTAGGCTGGAATCTGCCCGCTTGGGTGGACGTACAGGCTACGCAGCATCAGCAGCAGTTGGTCCTTGGCGAAATCGAAATCCACCAGCGCGAGCGAGACGGTATGGAAGGCAAGGTCCCAGGCCGCGTACCACGGGTACTCCCATTTGTCCGGCATGGAGATGATGTCCGCATTCAGCATGTGGAACCATTCTGTATTCCTCACTTCGCGGCGCGCGGACTCCAGCAATGGATGACTGCCGTGCTCGCGCAGCCAGTGTTGCACGTCGAAGAAATAGTACTGTTTGCTCCACAACATGCCCGCCAACGCCTGACGGTGAACGCGGCGCTGATCTTCGGTCAGCGATCTGGGAGCAATCCGCTGATAGAACTCGTCAGCATCGGCAATCCGGCTATTGAACACGCTTTCGAAGTCGCTGAACGCATTGTCGACCCTGGTCGATGTGAGGCGCAGGCGGATGGTCTTGCTGCCGCAGGAAGGGACGTCGAGGACATAGTGGGCTGCGGCCTTGGTGCCTGACCTGGCGGGATTCACCGCGTCGCGTTGTCCCGAGACGACATAGGCATGGAAAGCATCCTTGACGTAGGGAGACGCGTTGGCTTCGCCCCACAGGCGTTGGGTATTGCTCTCGTTTTCGGTGAAGAGCGACTCCGGGGCGCCATCGCAATACAACCAGTACTCACCCAACTCGGGGTGCACGGCCCGAATCGCGCCAGGTCCCGCATCGCACAGCATGGGCTTGCGAGGGTCCTTACCCCAAGACCACGTATTGCGAAACCATAGTGTCGGCAAGACCCGCAGCGGCGCCGCTTCCGCTGCCCGGTTGTGCACCGAAATGCGGACAAGGATGTCTTCCGGGTCCGCTTTGGCGTATTCGACGAAAACATCGAAGTAGCGGTCGTCATCGAAAATCCCGGTGTCGAGCAGTTCGTATTCCAACTCCTCCCGCGATCGTTTCGCATTGCTCTCGACGAGGTCCAGATACGGGTACTCCCGTTGGGGGTACTTATAGAGGTACTTCATGTACGAATGAGTGGGCGTACTGTCGATATAAAAGTAGTATTCCTTGACGTCCTCACCATGGTTGCCCTCGCTGTTGGTGAGTCCGAAGAGGCGCTCCTTCAAGATCGGGTCCTGCTCGTTCCACAAGGCCAACGCGAAGCACAATCGTTGCTTGTCGTCACATAATCCGCCGAGCCCGTCCTCGCCCCACTTGTACGCGCGTGAGCGCGCCTGGTCATGAGTGAAGTAGTTCCAGGCGTCGCCATTTTCGCTGTAGTCCTCCCGCACCGTCCCCCACTGCCGCTCGCTCACGTAAGGGCCCCACTTTTTCCACGGAACCTGCTTCTCGCGAGCGTCGTTCAGCCGCTTTTGCTCTGTTACGTCGACGATTGCGGGATCCATGCCTGTTCTCCGTTACGGGTCGATGGACTCGACTCGACGCAATGCACGCGAGCGTGTTGCATGATCGAATCTAAGCGCATGATCGAGCCGGTTCCGATAGCGGATAGACTACGCAACCACTAACCACGCCGATATTCAACCTTGGTCTAACATGCTTTCGCCCACGCTTACCCCGGCTGCGGAGCCAGATGCAAGCGGTCAACGAATGCTTGAATCCGGCGTCAGCGTGCCGGGTCGCGTTTCGTTTGCGGCATGCGATCACGCAACGAATCGTAGATCGGCGGACAACGCAGCATGGCGGGAACGATCATGGCGGCGAAGCACGATGTGAGCATCGGCAGAAGCAGAGTGAAGCTTCCTGTCATCTCGGTGGCGAGGATGATGCCCGTTATCGGCGCGCGCACGACGGCCGTGAAAAAGGCAGCCAGAGCGACGACCGCGAATGCAGTGGAATCCACGGCGACGCCAGGGAACCAGCCGACGCAAAGTTTTCCGAAGCCGAGGCCGGCTTGCGCGCCGAGAACGAGCATCGGCGCAAACAGTCCGCCCGGCGTGCCGGCCGCGTACGAGACCGCGCCAAGTGCGAAGCGCACTATAAAAATGAGCGCGATGGCGCCCAAGGAGCCAGTGCCTTCCAGCGCACGCTGTGTAATGGCGTCGCCGCCACCCACCATATCGGGCGATATCCACGCCAGCACGCCTACCGCGGCACCCACCACCAAGGCTCGCGCTTCGGCGGGCCAACGCGACAATCGGTCGGCGACGGCAAGCGCGCCGAGTATGGCCCGGCTGTACGCGACCCCGAGCACACCCACAAACACGCCGAGCGCCAGGTACATTGGCATCGTTCCGAAAGCGGGGAAAGGTAGCGCTATCAGGCGGAAGTCGGGCGAATCGCGATAAAACAGGCGGGCTACCGCAATCGCGCCCGCAGACGCGCCGAGTGCCGAAATTGCCGTACGGGTCTCGAACCTTCTAACCAGTTCTTCAAGCACGAACACCGCGCCTGCGATCGGCGAGTTGAATGCGGCAGCCAGTCCGGCACCGGCGCCGGCAGGCAGCAAAACCCGGCAATCGTCCGGGTCCCGGCGAAAGAGCGTCCCGATGGCATGAGCGATCGAGGCGCCCATCTGAACAGTCGGCCCCTCGCGGCCAAGAGCTAGACCGCAACCGATAGCCAGCACACCGCCGACGAATTTCACCGGGATGAGAACAAAGTGAGCAGGTGGCTGGTTTCCGTGCAGAACGGCTTCTACGTGAGGAATCCCGCTGCCGCTCGCCTGCGGTGCGAAGCGACGGACGAGCCAAACCGAAAAAGCTGTCGAGCCCGCAGTGGCGAAAACCACCATGAGTAGGCCGATAACGCTCTCGGCCTGCGCCCATGCGAGGAACAAGGTACGAAACCTGTCGGCCTGTTCAAGCGAGCTTCGAAACAGCACTCCTAGCGACCCTGACACCGCTCCCACGATGAGTGACAGGAGCCCCAACACGAGCAGCCCGCCGTGGTTCTCCCGGGCCGCGCGGCTGGTCATGATGGCCACACCCCGGACTACACTGGCGTGCAGGCGCCGAAGAACACGAACACGTTCCGATGCATGGCTTAAAGTCCTATAAGTCTCTGCCGATACGCTGCGCACCTGAATGAGAGTCGCTGGCGCTTTGGCACCGGTTATCGTGGACAAACATGGCATAGGGCTTGCACCGACCAGGCTGCACACCCTCGACTGCAGATTGCGCCCGATGAGCCACCTGCAATCTGGCCAGTGTCTTTCAGAAGGTCAAGCCAATATAAGTAGTCGCGCGATTGAAACGCAATTGACCTTTGGTGTCGTATCAGACGAGGCAATTGCCCTAGTGCGCGAGCGCTACGCCTTCTTCGGGACGACGCTGGCACGTGAGAAGTTCGCGGGGTTCATAGCGTGGCGCGGCGCAACGGCTCGCTCTCACGACACAGCGAACTTCGAGCAAAGT
Organism: Paraburkholderia kirstenboschensis; assembly: GCF_904848585.1. Taxonomy (GTDB): domain Bacteria; phylum Pseudomonadota; class Gammaproteobacteria; order Burkholderiales; family Burkholderiaceae; genus Paraburkholderia; species Paraburkholderia kirstenboschensis. The sequence continues at coordinate 105,941 of NZ_CAJHCR010000012.1, read as the reverse complement.
CGTTTGAATAGCCGCGCCCCTGAATCACGCCGCCAGCTGTTCCCTGATATACGCAGCGGTGCGGCTACCCTCTTCGAGCGCCACCTCAGCGGGTCTTCCGCTCACCACGATCGTTCCGCCAGCGTCTCCCGCCCCCGGTCCTACATCGATGACCCAGTCGCTTTGTGCGGCCACTCGCATATCGTGCTCGACCGTCACGACGGTGTTGCCCGCATCGACAAGTCCTTGCAGTTGCACCATCAGCCGGTCGACGTCGGCGGGATGAAGGCCGGTCGTAGGCTCGTCCAGAATGTATAGAGTGTCGCCGCGTTGTGCCCGTTGCAGCTCGGTCGCGAGCTTGATGCGCTGCGCTTCGCCACCGGATAACTCCGTGGCCGGCTGGCCGAGTCGCAGATAGCCGAGGCCAATGTCGCGCAGCGCCGTTAGCGAGCGCATCACGCCAGCCTGGTCTGCAAAGAAACTGCACGCGGCGTCGACCGTAAGGCCCAGCACTTCCGCAATGTTCTTGTCCCGCCAGGTGATTTCCAGCGTCGATTCGTTATAACGTGTGCCGTGGCATGTCGTGCACGGCGCATAGACGCTCGGCAAAAAGAGCAGTTCGACGCTGACGAACCCTTCGCCTTCGCAGGTCGGGCAGCGGCCCTGCGCAACATTGAACGAAAAGCGGCCGGCGCTATAGCGCCGCTTGCGGGCGGCGGGCGTGTCCGCGAAAAGCTTGCGCACCTGGTCGAAAAGGCCCGTGTAGGTGGCCAGATTGGAACGCGGCGTGCGTCCAATCGGTTTCTGGTCGACCCGTACGAGCCGTCTGATCGCGTCCATCCCGTCGATGATGTGGCCGCTCGTCGGCATGCTACCGTTGGCGAGCAGCGGGTCCTGTTCGTCATCGTCCGGGCTTTCGATTGTTTTCCCCAGCCGGCTCGCGACCAGTTCCGGCAAGGCTTGGCTCACAAGGCTCGATTTGCCCGAGCCGGATATGCCCGTCACCGTCGTCAGGCAACCGAGCGCAAACGCGACGTTCAGCCCATGCAGGTTATTTCGCGTGATATTGGCAAGCCGCAGCCAGCCTCTCGCTTCGCGCAACGTGCGCTCAACGCTTGCCGGCGGGGCGAACAGATGTCGGCGAGTCTGTGACGCTTTAACTGCCGCGAGTCCGTCGGGCGGTCCGCTATACACAATGTGGCCGCCCTCCTCGCCTGCAGCGGGACCCACGTCGACCAGCCAGTCGGCGCGCCGCATCATCTGCAGATCGTGCTCGACGACAAAGATCGAATTGCCCGCTGCCTTCAGCGCCTGAAGCGCGCTGAAAAGCGCTTCGCCATCCGCAGGATGCAAGCCGGCCGATGGCTCGTCGAGCACATACACGACTCCGAAGAGCTGCGACGACAATTGCGTGGCAAGCCGCAAGCGCTGCAATTCACCCGAAGACAGCGTCGGCGTACTGCGATCCAGGGCGAGATAACCGAGGCCCAGGTCGATGAGCGTAATCAACCGTTCCTGAAGTTCGGCCGCAATGCGCTGCGCGGCGAGGCGCTTCTCGCCCGAAAGGTTCGGTGTGCGTCGCACGTCAGGCGAAGCCTTGTGCGCCGAGCCGCCAGCGGCCACGCGCCGCTCGACGGCATCGCGCATAGCGCTCCTGCTGAGCACGTCGCCTTTGCCCTGTGTGGCTGCGACCGGCTCCTGCCACTCCCCGCGCGCGATCGGTTCCAGAAGCGCGGCGAGTCCCGCGAGAGGCAACTGCGAAAATTCGGCGATATCGAGTCCGGCGAATTTCACCGATAGCGCTTCTTTCGTGAGCCGTTTTCCGCCGCACTCCGGGCAGTCGCGCGAGACCATGTACTGCGATACGCGCTTTTTCATCAGCGCGCTTTGAGTGTTTGCAAAGGTATGCAAGACGTACCTGCGGGCGCCGGTGAACGTCCCCTGGTAGCTCGGCTCGTCTTTCCGTTTCAGCGCTGCGCGCGTCTCTTTGGGCGTGAGACCGGCGTAGACGGGCACGGTCGGCTGCTCGTCGGTAAAGAGAATCCAGTCGCGATCTTTCTTCGGCAGATCCCGCCACGGCGTGTCGACGTCATAGCCCAGCGTGACGAGGATGTCGCGCAGGTTCTGTCCATGCCATGCGGGCGGCCACGCAGCGATCGCGCGCTCGCGAATGCTCAGCGAGTCGTCGGGCACCATCGATTTTTCGGTGACTTCATACACGCGCCCTAGCCCATGACATGTCGGACAGGCGCCTTGCACCGTGTTCGGCGAAAAGTGCTCGGCGAACAGCATGGGCTGTTTGGGCGGGTAAGTTCCGGTACGCGAATACAGCATGCGCACGAGGGTGGATAGCGTAGTGACGCTTCCTACCGACGAGCGCGCGGACGGTGTGCCGCGTTGCTGTTGCAGCGCGACGGCGGGCGGCAAACCTTCGATCGCATCGACTTCGGGCACGCCGACCTGCTCGATCAAACGCCGCGCGTAAGGCGCAACCGACTCGAAGTAGCGCCGCTGGGCCTCCGCGTACAGCGTGCCGAACGCGAGCGACGACTTGCCCGAGCCGGACACACCTGTAAATACGACCAGCGCGTCCCGTGGGATCTGCACGTCGACGTTTTTCAGATTATGTTCTCGCGCGCCCCGCACGCTGACGAACCCCGTGTCTGTGCGGGAGGATGTCGAGGACGAACGGGGCTTGCGGCTGGTTGCATCCATATTGGTAGGTAGCTACGGGCCAGGAACTTTAGTAGGACGCACAACGCGTGCCCACACAAAGCGGCCGAAGCGAATTGGCGGCCCTGCGGGCGCGTCCGCTATCTACCGCTGCGCCACCGCCGCTTGCCACCCTGTGCGCGCTTCGACCCATTCGGCCAGCATCAGCAAACCGGCGTCACCGTGAGCAGCGCCTACCAGTTGCGCGCCAAGAGGCAAGCCCTGCGGCCCAAATCCCACGGGCACGGTCACGGCCGGCACGCCGAGAAACGTCCACGGCGCACAGAATGACGCGTCGCCCGTATAGTCGAGCCCGCGCGGCGGTTCGCCCGTGGCCGGCGCGACCAGCAGCGCATCGAGCGCCATCGCCTTGGTCAGCCAGTCGTGAAAACGGTGCGCCATCGGCATCTGCGCCGCCTTGATGCGCGCGTAGGCGGTCGCGGGCAGCTTGCGGCCTTCTTCGACGAGATCGCGCATTGCCTCGCTCACGAGTTCGGGTGTGCGATCGACCAGTTCGCCATGCGTGATGGCCGCTTCAACCGACATCAGTTTCAACGCATGCGCAGGCGTTTCAAAGATCTCGGGCGGCAGATCGACCGTGACGATCTCGACGCCGTCTCGCGCAAGCCGAGCCGCGAGCCTGTCGAGCGCGGCTTGCTGCGCCGGCTCGATTTCCCCGCCGGCCTGTTTCGACAGCACGCCGATGCGCCGCGACCCCGTGCCGCGCGCCGTAACCTGCGCAGCGGGCCCGATGTGCGAGACGTGCGGATCGTCGGCATCCTCGCCAGTGACGAGCGCGAAAGCGTAAGCCACATCCGCCACGCGTGTCGCAAACATGCCGACGTGGTCCAGCGACCACGCCAGCGGCAACACGCCAGTGCGCGCAATCGCACCGTAAGTCGGCTTGAAGCCGACGACGCCGCAGTACGCCGCCGGCCGGATCACCGATCCCTGCGTCTGCGTGCCGAGCGCGAGTGGCACGATCCCTGCCGCGACCGCCGCCGCTGAGCCACTCGACGAACCGCCCGGCGTGAACGCGTCGTTCCACGGGTTGACGGTCGCGCCCGGCTTGCGCCACGCGAATTCGGTCGTCACCGTCTTGCCGATGATCGACGCGCCCGCCGCACGCAAACGCGCGACCACCCACGCATCCCGCTCGGGGCGCCGTCCCTTGTAGGCGGGCGAGTTGAATTCGGTCGGCATGTCGGCGGTATCGATCACGTCCTTCACCGCGACCGGCACGCCGGCCAGCGGCGAGGCCACATCGACGGCATTGACGGGCGCGGCGTCCGGCAAATAACAGAACGCACGCAACGACGCCTGCGATTTGCACGCCGCATCGTAAGCCTGCGTGACGTACTGCTCGAGCCCGGCCTCGCCGGAGGCGACTTCAGCGCGAATCCGGCCGATGGGCGGAATCGGCGCAGTGTTGGAAGAAGCAGAGAACATGGTCATGTAAGCGTCGCAAACGGTGTCATTTTGCGGCAAGCGCCGGCTGGATGTAATTCTGAACGATGAACTTATCGTAGTTCGGCTGCTGCTTCAGGTTGCCGAGCGCGATCTGCGTGTCCATCGCGACAGTCAGCGCTTTAGGCGTGATGCCCACGTTCTTCGGATACACGCCTTCGTCCAGCATACGCTTCACCGCTGCGTCGACCACTGCGGCGTCGAGTGTCGGAAATTCCTTGCGCGCGATGGCGGCCGTTTCCGCAGGATGGCTTTGCATGTACAGCAGCGCGTTTTGCAGCCCCTTCACGAACCGCGCGGCCGCATCCGGATCGACGCTGCGCTTCGCGGAGATTGACGAAAACGCGTATTCGCCATAGAGCTTCGGAAAGCCGAGCACGACTTTCATGCCCTTCGCGACAGCCTGATCCAGCCCCGGCTCATACATCACCGCGATCTTCGCCTGGCCTGCAACGAGCGGTCCGATCTCCGAACCGAGCGGCACCTGAACCAGCTTCACGTCGCTTTGCGACATGCCGTTCTCCTTCAACAGCTTGAAGAACAGCGACGTGCTGGTGGTAGGCATCTGTCCCGACACGATCACCTGATCTTTCACGTCCTTGATGCCGCTGAACTTCACATCCGGCGCAACGGCGATCCACACCGCCGCACCGTTCACGACATTAGCGATCACATCGACATCGGCGCCCTTCTCCGCGGCCACGGCCGTCCACTCCGGCCCGTGTAGCGAGAAGTCGGCGCTGCCGGACAGCACAGCCGAAAGCGCCGCGCTCGGACTGCCCGCCGTCTGCTTGTTGACGTCGAGTCCCTCCTTCTCGAAGAAGCCGCCGTCTATCGCCACATAGAGCGGCAGATAGAGCATCGACTGGAACGCCTGTGAAATAGTCACTTTCTTTCCGGCGGCCAGTGCCGGTGTTGAAACGCCTGCAACGCTCAGTGCCAAAGCGGTCGTAAGCGCCACGAGCGCCTTTCTTGCGGTTAGTGCCATCGTCTGTCCTATATTGAAGTGGTTGGACTGCCGGAATGCGTTAAACCTTGAGGGTGGTGGTATTCGACGCCTGCCGCCACGGCAGCAGCTTGCGTTCGAGCATGTCGATCAGAAAGTACAGGACGAAGCCAATCGCCATTAGCACGAAGAGCCCCTCCCACACGGTATTGAGGTCGTACAGGCTGGACGCCGTGAAGATCATGTGTCCGAGGCCTTTCTCCGATGAGATGAACTCGCCCACCACCGCGCCCACCAGACCGAAGCCGACGTTGATGCGAAACGTGGAGATCACGTAGGGCAGCGTGAACGGCACCACCACTTTCATGAACACGTCGTTCTTGTTCGCGCCGAGCGTGACGAGCAACGCCTGCAGGTCGGGATCGGCGTCCTTGGCCGCTTCATAGGCGGCAATCAGCGCGACGATCGCGGTAAGCGAAATGGCCAGCGCAACCTTCGAGATGAGCCCGGTGCCGAACCACAGAATCACGATGGGTGCAAAAGCGATCTTCGGCACACTATTGATCGCGACGATGAACGGCTCGATCAGCCGCGCGACGAAGGGCGAATACCACAGCGCGAGTCCGCACAACGAACCGACTGCCGTGCCGAACACGAAGCCGAGAATCGCTTCGAAGAGCGTATAGCCGGTGTCGATGAAAAGCTGATGCGATTGCACGTCGCGCAGGAGCGCCGCGAGAATTTTCGACGGCGAGCCGACGAGGAAATTCGATACCCAGCCTACCCGCGCCGCGCCTTCCCATATCGCGAAGAACGCTACTACGGCCGCCAGTTGCAACAGCGAACGGCCCCAGCCGCTGTCGAGCACAAAGAGCGCGCGAGGCTTCACTGTGCGTTGCTCCGGCGCCGGTTTATCGATGGAAGCGGATTGCGTCATGCTGCTTTCACCTCCGTCTGAATATCCAGTTCGCCGCATAATGCGTGAAAGTAACCAGCGAAGTTGGGGTCGCTGCGTGCGCCGATCGGCGAGCGAGCGGCTATGTCGATGTCGTAGATCTTCTTCACCTGCGAAGGCCGGCCGCCAAGTACGACGACGCGCTTCGATAAAGCGACCGCCTCGTCGATGTCGTGCGTGACGAGTACCACGGTCTTGTGAAACGTCTCTACGGCCTCCATCAGCACGCCTTCCAGATACAGACGCGTCTGGTAGTCGAGCGCCGAAAAAGGCTCGTCCAGCAAAATGATGTCGGGGTCGTTAATGAGCGTGCGGATCAGCGCCACGCGCTGACGCATGCCGCCCGACAGCATGCGCGGATATGCGTTCTCGAAGCCGGCGAGCCCATACGTATTGAGGTATTCCATCGCCATGTCGTGTGCTTGCGCGGCCGGCATCTTCGAGAGCTCCGGGCCGATCAGCACGTTTTGCAGCACGGTGCGCCACGGCAGCAGCAAGTCGCGCTGCATCATGTAGCCGACCTTGCCGCGCAAGCCATCGACGCTTTGCCCGCGATAGACGATATCGCCGCTATCCGCTTCGAGCAGCCCGGCGATCACGTTGAACACCGTAGTTTTGCCGCAGCCCGAAGGCCCGATGATGCTGACGAAATCGCGCTCATGAATATCGAACGTCAGACCGCCGAGCACGTCGACGGAACCGAGTTTGTTCGAAAACGATTTACGGATATTGCGTAACGCAAGCTGAACGGACATGTCTGTTCCTCGACGACGTTTTCGGAGTGCATCGCGACCAACGCGATTGAAATCACGCGGCCTGCTGTGCCGCAAGAAAGCGCCGGCGCATCGGCTTGAGCACGGCAATGGCGAGCAGCGCGGTAACGATGTCGAGCGTGATCGCGGTCGAAAACACCGGCACCCAGCTTCCCGCATGCTGATGCATCAACGCCGCGAGCGGGCCGCCGAAGATCGAACCGATCCCTTGCGAGATATAGAGCCAGCCGTAGTTCTCGGTGGCGTGCCGCGTGCCGAAAGTGTCGGTGAGCGTCGACGGAAACAGCGAAAAGATCTCGCCCCAGCCGAAGAACACCACGCCCGACAGCAGCACGAACAGCACGGCGTTATCGCGCGTGAGCAGCCATAGCGCCATGGCCACGCCTTCGAGCGCGAAGGCAAAAAACATCGTGTTCTCGCGCCCGACCCTGTCCGACACCCAGCCGAACAACGGTCGCGTGAGCCCGTTCGTGAAGCGGTCGATCGTCAACGCCAGCGGCAACGCCGCCATACCGAACACGAGTACCTTGGTCACGCCGAAGTCAGCGGCGAAGGTGGCCATCTGCGAGGTGACCATGAGGCCGGACGTGGACATCATGGTCATCATCGCGAACATCAGCCAGAAGAGCGGCGTCTTCAAGGTCTGCGACGGGCGAAAATTCGTGACGGCAGGCGTGGAAGCAGAACCCGGAAGAGCCGCGGCATCGTGCGCAGGCGGCACGCGCAAACCCTGCGAAGCGAGCAGGCCCACCACCGCAAACCCGATGCCGAACATCCAGAGCGTCGCATCGATGCCGCGCGCCTGCAGCGACGTTGCGATCGGAAACGTCGTGACGATCGCGCCCATGCCGTAGCCCGCCGCGACCGCACCCGCCGCGAAGCCTCGGTTGGTCGGGAACCAGCGCACCATCAGCCCCACCACGCCGACATACACAATGCCCGTGCCCAGACCGCCGACCAGTCCATAGGTCAGATAGAGCATCGGCGCGCTATGCACCTGTGAGGCCAGCACCCAGCTCAGGCCCGACATGACGGTGCCTATCGAAATCAGCGTGCGCGGTCCGAAGCGGTCGATCAGCTTGCCCTGAAACGGCGAGAAAAACGTCTGCAATATGATCAGCAGTGAAAACGTGACCTGCAGTTCAGGCAGCGCAACGCCGAGTTTCGCGGCGAGCGGTTTGGTCATCAGCGTCCATACATATTGCGGACTCGAAATCGCCATCATGCAGACGAGACCGAGCCCGAGTTGAAGCCAACGGTTGTGGGTCGCGCTCGACGAAGCGGCGCCGGCTTCCGTGGACGCGATGGGTGGCAACGAAGATTGCAAACGTGTGGTCATGGTGACTCCATTTACTGAGCGAATGTCTGCCGGCGATCGGCAGACGTGCAGCGTCCTCCGAGCCTGGAAGGCCGGACCTGCAATCCGATTGAAAAATAGCGCGCGTGTGCGTCTACCAGCCCGCGGCTGCCCCGTCACTGCGCGGGTCGTAGCCCGCTTCGATCAATCCATCTGGATACCGAACGATTGCGCCGGCATGTCCCATTGCTTCGTCATAGGCTTGCATCGTCTCGACTTCGTGGCCGAGCGCTGCGAGCCGCGCGACGGTGTCCGGTGCGAAACGCGCTTCGAGCTTGAGCGTGTCGGTCGATTGACCCCACGTGCGGCCGAGCAGCCAGCGCGGCGCGTCGATTGCGGCCTGGGGATTCCAGCCGAACGTCGCAATGCGCGAGAACACCGCGCTTTGCGACTGCGGCTGACCGTCGCCGCCCATGTTGCCGTAGACCATCGTGCGGCCATCGGCGAAACGCGCGAGCGCCGGGTTCAGCGTATGAAAAGGCCGGCGCAGCGGCATTAGCGGATTGCGCGCGCGCTCGTCGAGCGAGAAACTGCACCCGCGGTTCTGCCAGTTGATGCCCGTCCCCGCCAGCACCACGCCGCTGCCGAACTCGTGATAGATGCTCTGGATGAAGCTCACCGCAACGCCGTTGCTGTCGGTCACGCCGAGCCATACCGTATCGCCGGGCCCGCGACCGGCGCCCCACGGCGCGGCTTTAGTAGGCGACACTTGCGCGGCCATTGCGTCGAGCGCGGCAGGCTTCAACAGTTCGCGCGGATCGACGCGCATGTGATCCGGATCGGTGATCTCGGCATCGCGCACCGCAAACGCGAGCTTGGTTGCTTCGACGCAGGCATGCACGAACTCGGGACCCAGCGGGTCTATCTCTTTCGTCACCACGCGATCAAGAATGCCTAGAATCAGCAACGACACGAGCCCTTGCGTCGGCGGCGGCATGTTGTAGATCGTGCCGAGCGAGTGCTCGAGCGCGAGCGGCGTTCGCAGACGCGCCTCATGTCGTTGCAGATCTGCGAGAGTCAGCAGCGAGCCGGCCGACTGAAGATCGCTCGCGATGCTGCGTGCAAGGTCGCCGCGATAGAAGTCGTCGAGGCCTGCGTGGGCAAGCCGTTCGAGCGTGGCGGCAAGACGCGGCGCGACGAAACGCTCGCCCGTAGCCGGCACGCGACCATCGTGCAGGAAGCTTTCAGCAAAACCCGCGATCGGGCGCAGTTCGGCAAGGCGGCTTTCGACACACTGCGACTGACTGCGCGTGACCGGCACGCCGTGCTTCGCGTAATGGATCGCGTCTTCGAGCAGGCGCTCGACCGGCAGCCTGCCGCCGAGCGTTTCAGCCGACCAGCGATGCGCGCGCTGCCAGCCGGACACCGTGCCGGCCACCGTGTTGGCTGCGAGCGGGCCGCGCGTGGGTATGGCCGACAGTCCTCGCGAGCGGTACTCGTCGACGCTCGCCGCCAACGCCGCCGCACCGCACGCCTCGATGCCGACAGGCTCGGCGCCGGGACGCGAGATCAGCCAGAACCCGTCCCCGCCAATACTGTTCATATGCGGATAGACGACGGCGATCGTCGCGGCGGCCGAGATCATCGCTTCGACGGCGTTGCCGCCTTCGCGCAAGATTGCGAGCGCGCTCTGCGCGGCAAGCGCATGAGGCGCGACCGCCATGCCGCGGGTTCCGCGGGCCGGGTTCAGGAATTCGGAGGTCATCGGTGCACGGGGTTTTTGCTTGTATACATACCCGGTGCATATGCGAATACCGTGCCAACGCCCGTAATGCGCGCAAAGGCCGATTGCAGAAGGCGCTTAACAAATTGGGGCGCCCAATGCGTGTTGCTAGATGGTGCCTCGCAACCTCGGTGGTGCATAAGGCGCACTGTGAGGCTCCGAGGCGGTGCGGGCGCGCTGCAGGCGCTCGGTGGTCAGTGTGCGCACTTCCGCCCTGCTTCCTTCTATGTGCCGCCCCAATAACTCGACTGCGCGGTCAGCCGCAAGATCGCGGATGGCAGCGAGAATCGCAATGTGTTCGTTATATGTATCGTCGATGCAATCGCCGTATACGAGGTCGAGCCGCCGCACCACGCGGATGCGGTCGGTCACGCGCTGCATTGCGGCGCTCAACTCTGCATTGCCGGCGGCGACGACGAGCGCCTCGTGGAACGCCTCGTCGAGCGCCACCATCTCCCGGCCGTCGCGAATGCGTTGTGCGCGGGGGACGTTCCATATGCGGTCGAGCCGCTCGAGCATCTGCGACGCGGTGGCGGACAGAGCGCCGTCAGCGCCAAAGAGCCGGGTCACAGAAAACGTTTCTATGAGCTTGCGCATTTCGTACAGATCTTCGAAGCGCTTGAAGTCGATCGGCACGACTTCCCAGCCGCCGCGCACATAGCCGCGCATCAGACCGTCACTTTGAAGACGTTGCAGCGCCTCGCGCGCCGGTGTGCGCGAAACGCCGAATCGATCGGCGATGCTGCCTTCGGTCATACGGTCGCCCGGAAGCAGGCGCATGTCGAAGATATCGTCTCGCACGCTGAAGTACACGTGGTCAGCGCGCGACGAGGGAGAGCGGGTTGTGTCTTTCACGCACGAGCCTGGGATTAACAGATCTTCCGGCAGTGACTATCTGTCACCGTCAAAACATTCGTCAACAAGAATTTAATCTGCCGGCGGCGTTGTTGACCCGAAGTGCCCAACTACATGCGAGCATTGAACAACCTGTCGACGAGATCGCCCTTGTCCAGCTGCCCGACCCACCAATCGAGCGCATGTCCGCCTTTGTCTTCGCGCCACGCGAGATAGCACCGCGTGTGCTCACGCACGCCGGCAATACGTCTCGCGACGAGTTTCCCTTCACGTATGAGGCCTTCGGCCACGCGCTCGGGCAGCATGCCCACCGCGATACCTTCGCACAACGCGCCGACCTTGGCCGCCAGCGTGGGCACGACGATAACGGGTTGGCCGTCGTACGTCGCGACCGATTGAGGCTGTAGCTCGCGTGACGTGTCGCTTATGACTGCGCCGCGATATCCGGCAATCGTGCCGCGGTCCAACGGCTCGGGTATCGCGGCAAGCGGATGACCCGGCGCCACCACGAATAGATGCCGCAGCGCTCCGATCGGCCGCGCCGCGATATTCGCCGCGTGAGGCGGCTCACCGACCGCGCCCACGGCGAGATCCGCGCGCCCCGTGATCAGCGCATCCCAGACGCCGCCAAGCACTTCGGTGGACAGGCGCAGCCGCGTGATCGTTTCCATCTCGTAGAAGCTGTGAACATATGGCCACAACGATCCGAACGGCAGGATTTCATCCAGACAGATGCGCAGTTCCGATTCCCAACCTCGCTGGATACCCTGCGCTTTCATTTCGAGCTGTCGCGCCGCTTTGAGCAACTGACGCCCTTCTTCCACGAGTACGCGGCCGGCTTGCGTGAGTTTCGCGCGTCTTCCGCTGCGGTCGAACAGTTCGACGCCCAGATCGCTTTCGATCTTCTGCACGAGATATGTCAGCGCCGACGGTACTCTGTGCAGCAATTCGGCTGCCTCGGCAAATGTACCTGTTCTGTCTATTACATCCAGTACTTCAAGCGCTTCAAAAGAAAGCTTTATCGGCATTCGGCATCCTCGGTCCCGCCAAGGTGTTGATACAGTGCGTCACGATGCGGAGATCGCGGCAGCACCGCTCATTGCAATTCGGAAAGGAAGACATGGAGTGCGACGTCCGTATATGCCATAACGGCACACCGGACTGAACTGCGACTCATGCGCGGGACGGGATTGTAGAGCGGATATAAAGAAGAAGCGACAAATACTGATAAAGCAGACAAATAGCCACGGCGGATTTCCGCTGCCGGAAACCCGCCGCCCGTGCTTCAGAAAGAATGGCGCATGCCGATACGCACGTCCGCCTGCGTGCTGGTTGACGACGGCGTGAAGCTATAGCCGATTACCGCGTTCACGCCATCGGAAGCGCGCAGATAATCGCCGGAGATATAGACGTCTGTGCGTTTGGACAGCAGGTAGTGAAGCCCGAGCGATCCCTGGTTCCAGTGGTTTCCTTCAAATCGCGTGTGCTGATAACCGCCGTATAGCATCAACGCCGGCGTGAAAGTATACGAAGCGCCGCCCTCGTACACCTGCATATGCGACGTTTGCCCGACCCCCTTGATAGTCGTGTAGGTGAAGTTGCCGCTCAACATCACATTGCCGATCGTGTAGGCGGCGCCGACTGCAAAGGCGCCTTGCTTGTCGACGGGGAATGCAGAGGAACTGTACAGATCTGTTACTGCGCCGGTTGCAGGATCGACCGAGACGGTGGGCCTGCCGAGGAAAGTATGCGTGCCGATCATCGCATACGGATCGAATGCGTAGATGCCAAAAGGATTGTTCAACTGCGTGTACGCGGCGCCCATGTTGAACGCGCCGTGTTCATAGCGCGCGCCCACGCTCCATGCGCTCTTCTGGTGGAAGTCGCCCGCCGTATTGCCGAACGAGTACATGCCGCCAAAAGAGAAACCGGAAATATCGTTGGAGAGATACTTGATCGAGTTCGGCAGCCGGTCGCCGTTCATCCGGTCGAAGTCGCCCTGGTGAATCGCGTAACCGCTTGCCCACGCCGATATGTTGTACAGGTAGGCGAATTCTTCGGTCATGTCGAGCTGGTTACCAAACGACAGCGTGCCCCAGTTGTTCTTCAGGCCGACATACGCCTGGCGGCCGAATTGGGCACCGCCAAATCCAAGCTGTCCATTGCCCAAGTGGAAACCCGACTCGAGCACGAATATGGCCTGCAAGCCGCCGCCCAGATCTTCGACGCCCTTGAAGCCGATACGGTTGCCGTACGAAATGCCGTCGTCGAACTTGACCTGGTGGGAGCCACCGGCGTTGCTCACGTACGTGATGCCGGCGTCCAGAACGCCATACAGCGTGACGCTGCTTTGCGCGTGGACAGCCGTTGGCGCGCATACGGCGCTTGCTGCAATAGCGAGTCCCGAAAGACTGACGGCATTTTTCTTCTTCATTGAATTCTCCCCTGATCTGTACCTGCGCAATTCGTTGGATAAAGCGATCCCTGCAACGGCCAATAACAGGCGCGCAGCACTTCTCGCATGACGGGCAGTTCGAAACTGGTTGAGACCGGTCGATATGGCCTGGCTGTTATTTGTCCAGCATGAAAATTCCGCCAGGCCCGCGTCGACGCGTCAAGAATACGGTTCCAGATTTACGGCGAGTCGATCGGATGCGACATGAATCTGTCGCCTTGCGACCTTATAAGCGCTCAATCAAGCACACAATTGGCATTGCCTCTTCTACTTCACGCCAAGCGCCGTCTGAACGGCTTGCAAGCCATTCGTACCGCTCGCGGTATTCACGCCATCCAGCCATGACTTGAGCAGTTCGGGGTGGCGCTTGAGCGCTTCGGTCGCGGCTACGTCGACACCGGTCTTCTTTTCGAGTACTTCGGTGATCACTCCGTTTTCGAGGTCGACGTTGAATGTCAGCTGCCTGAAAAGACGGCCCACGTTAGGGCATTGTTCCGCGTAGCCGCTGCGCGCAACGGTGTTGACCGTGGCGCCGCCGTAGTTCGGGCCGAAGTACTTATCGCCTCCGTCAAGATAACTCAGCTTGAACTTCGTGTTCATCACATGCGGCTCCCACGCAAGAAACACGATCCACTTCTTCTCGCGTACTGCACGCTCGACTTGTGTGAGCATGCCCGTCTCACTGGATTCGACGACCTTCCAGCTGTCGAGGCCGAACGCTTTGTCATCGACCATCTTCTTGATGTTCTGATTGGCCGGCGCGCCGGGTTCGATGCCGTAGATCCTGCTGTCGAACTTGTCGGCATTCCTGGCAAGGTCCGCGAACGAGTGAACGCCTGCTGCCGCCACGTAGTCGGGCACTGCAAGCGTGAACTTCGCATTGCTCAGGTTCGGATGAACGACCACGATCGACTTTTCTTCTTCGAAGGGTTTGACGACCGGCGCTTGCGCGGGCATCCAGTTGCCGAGAAACACGTCGATTTGCCCTTTTTTCAGGCCCTGATACGTGATCGGCACCGAAAGGTTTGCCACCTTCTGTTTATAACCGAGCGCCTTCAGCACGACGCCGGTCATCGCATTGGTTGCGTCGATGTCGGTCCATCCCGGCCCCGCCATGTTCACCTGCATGCACGATTGCGGCTCGGCGGCGGAGGCGAAACTGGCTGCCGCGCATAGCAGCGCAACGCCGGACATCGCCTGTTTGAATAGCTTGTTCATCATCGCGGCTTTCCTGTGAGTGAGTGAGAAGTAAGCATGCAGCGACCAATCAGTGCGCGACCGCGGGGAAGCGCGCCATTGCCTCCAGCGTGTCCAGATCGATGTGATTGCGCATATAACGCTGACTTGCATCGACCCGGGGTTGCCAGTCCCAGGAAGCAACTGTGCCCTGGGTCGTGGCGGTGAAATGAAACCGGCGGCGACGCTGGCTTTGCAGCACTTCCTCGTGCAGCGCGGCGAGGTCCCAGCGCGTGGCAATCTCGTTGCGCAACGCGTCGATCTGGGCGGCGTATTCGGCTTTCTGCGCGAGGTTCTCACGCTCGAGCGGATCCGCTTTGACGTCGTACAGCTGGTCGGGGTCGGCAGGCGTGTGTATGAACTTGAAGCGCCCGCGCCGCAGCATCACGATCGGCGCAATAGCGCCTTCAGCAAGATATTCGCCGATTGCTTCATCATGACCGCCCCGCTCCGCTCGAAGGTGCGGCACGAGACTGTGTCCGTCGAGCGAATCGGGCCATGCCGCCGGTTGTTCGCCGCGCGCCAGCTCGACTAGCGTGGGGAGCAGATCGAGATGCGACACAGAAGCGTGCACGCGATGCGCGTCGAAGTGCTGCGGCGCGTGCACGATCAGCGGCACGCGGCAGCCGCCTTCAAAAAACGTCATCTTGTACCAGAGGCCCCGCTCGCCGAGCATCTCGCCATGATCGGAAGTGACGACGATGATCGTGTCCTCGGCCAGCCCAGCCTGTTCGAGCGCTTCGAGAATCGCACCGAACTGATCGTCGACATAGGAAATCGCGCCGTAATAGGCGCGCCGTGCGTTGCGGATCTGCTGGTCGGTCGGCGGCGTGCGATCGGTTTCGCAAACGTGACGCAAGCGCCTGGAGTGAGGATCGGCTTCGTCGAATGAATCGCGATGCGCGGGCATGTCGATATCTTCGTCCTGATACATGTCCCAGTACTTTTGCGGAATCGCGTAAGGGTCATGAGGATGTGTCAGCGAGGCAACCATGCAGAAAGGCCTCGCGTCTTTTCCGGCGTGCCGCTCACGGGCAATGTCGAAGAGCTTCTGGCGCGTCGTGAACGTGACTTCATCGTCGAAATCGAGCTGATTCGTGCGCACGCACGGTCCGGCTTCGATAACGGAACTCATGTTGTGATACCACGTTGGACGCGCCTGGAAATCGTCCCAGTTCGGCGTCCAGCCGAAGTCGGCCGGGTAAATGTCGGTGGTGAGGCGCTCTTCGAAACCGTGCAACTGATCCGCGCCGCAGAAATGCATTTTTCCCGAGAGAATCGTGCGATATCCTTCAACGCGAAGGTAATGTGCGAATGTCAGTGTTTGCGACGGAAATTCCGCGGCATTGTCGTACGCGCCGATTGCAGACGGAAGTTTGCCGGACAGAAAAGAAAAGCGCGAAGGCGCACACAGCGGGCTTGCGCAATATGCAGAATCGAATACCACGCCCTCTTTTGCAAGGCGGTCGAGGTTAGGTGTTCTGGTAAGCGGATGTCCATAAGCGGCGAGCGCAAATGGAGTCATCTGATCGGCCATCAGAATGAGAATATTCTTTTTGCTGTCAAGCATGGAGCGCGCCTTGAATAAAATCATGGATGTCAGTGCAACTACCTATGCCGGTGCGATCGCAGATACAACTCGAAGCGACGGTGGCGGTCCGCGTGCGGCATCTACACCACTATTGCCGGTCAATTCGGCGCTGTGAAGACGGCAATTCGTTATGTGCCTATAAGGGGGCGTTATGTCGAGGCAGGACCGCTTGCCGCCAATGCAGGCGTTGACGATGTTCGAATCCGCCGCGCGTCTCGCAAGTTTCACCGCGGCCGCGCGAGAGTTAGGCTCTACGCAGCCGGCAGTGAGCCAGCGCATCGTGCAACTTGAAGAGACGCTGGGCGCGCCGCTTTTCGAGCGTGGTCATCGGGGCGTCAGGCTCACCGAAGACGGCGAGCGGCTTTTCGATGCGGTGCGTCATGCGCTCGACACCATCCGTCATGCCACCGCCGAAATCCGCGCGCGCCGCACGCCGCAAACGCTCACGCTGTCCACCGACTTCGGTTTCGCCACTTACTGGCTGATGCCGCGGCTTTCGCAATTCAAGGCGCTGATGCCCGATGTCGACGTGAAGATCATCACGTCGCAGAGTGTGTTCGATCCGTCGCACGATCAGGCGGACGTGGCGATTGCATTCGGCGACGAACATGCGGACTGGAACGCGCGCAGCGTGGTCAAACTCTTTCCGGAGCGTGTGACGCCGGTGTGCAGCCCGGCGTTTCTCGCAGCACATCCACCGCTGATGTCGCCGTCCGAGCTGCTCGCGCTGCCGCTTCTGCACCTTGAACCGACGCAGCCCGCGCGCTGGGTGTCGTGGGCCGACTGGTTCGCGGCGCACGGCCTCGTTGCGCCCGCAGCGCATCGCGGCATCACGTTCAACAGCTTCACCCTCGTCGCCCATGCGGCGATCATGGGCCAAGGCGTGGCGCTCGGCTGGGCGCCGCTCATTCATGAACTGCTTGCGACCGGCCAACTCGTCGAGCTATTCGACACTCCGGTGGTTACCGAGCGCGGTTACATGCTGGTCACGCAGCGCGCGGCCACGGCAGCAGTCGACGCCTTCCGCCAATGGCTGCTCGGCGAATGTGGGCTCGACGCGGAATAACTATCTGGCGTTCCGGTTCCATTGCCACGGCGATTCGCTTCTATCCGCGTCGCGCGTGAATTTGCTCTACTGCGACGATGCATGCCGCGCCCCGCGGCATCCCCCTTCGTTTATGTGGAGAGCGCATGTCCGCCGATTCCCGTCCTGATCAACTGGTTCTCACCGTCGCGTGTCCGAGCGCCGCGGGCCAGGTTGCCGCCGTTGTCGGCTTTCTCGACCGGCATCATTGTTATATCGACGAACTCACCGTTTTCGACGACGACCTCAGCGAGCGCTTCTTCGTGCGCTGCGTTTTTCACGGCGTGGATGCGAACGAGACCCGAAATATCGCGGCGCTCAAACGCGAGTTCGAGCCGATTGCCGAGCGTTTCCGTATGACATGGGCGATGCACGACGTTAGCACTCGTCCCAAAGTACTCATCATGGTGTCGAAGCTCGAGCACTGTCTCGCGGACCTGCTATTTCGGTGGCGAATGGGCGAGCTCAAGATGGACATTGTCGGCATCGGCTCGAATCACCGCGATCTCGAACCGCTCGCGCAGCAACACGGGTTGCCGTTTCACCATCTGCCGATCACCGCCGATACGAAACCGCAGCAGGAAGCGCGTTTGCTCGATCTATTCGAGACGTCCGGCGCCGAATTGATGATCCTCGCGCGCTACATGCAGATTCTTTCGGGCGAGACGAGCCGTGCACTCGCTGCGCGCGCGATCAACATTCACCATTCGTTTTTGCCGGGCTTCAAGGGCGCGAAGCCCTATCACCAGGCGCATGCGCGCGGCGTCAAACTGATCGGCGCGACAGCGCACTTTGTCACCGACGATCTCGACGAAGGTCCGATCATCGAGCAGGTTGTCGAGCGTGTCGATCATTCGTACAGTCCGGAGCGCCTGCTCGCCACCGGACGCGACGTCGAGTGCATTACGCTCGCTCGCGCGGTCAAGGCGTTTATCGAGCGACGGGTTTTTATCAACGGCGATAGAACTGTCGTGCTGCAATAAGCGAAAAAAACGCCGCTTTAATAAGCGGCGTTTCTTGAACTTGAAGCATAGACAGCCAAAGCGGGACTACTTAACCCAGCTATCCACCCGATCGCCGTGTGCACTAATCCACGCGTCCGCGGCGGCGGTCGGCTTCTCGCCGTTTTGCGTGGCGAGCATCACGCTGTCGATCTCACCCGGCTTCCACTGAAACTTCTTCAGGAACGCGACAACGGGCGGCGCCTTCTTTTCCAGTTCAGGATTGACGACGCTGTCCACGTGCTCCGCCTCACCGAACACTTTCTTCGGGTCTTCAAGGAACTTGAGCTTGTACTTCGCGAACATCCAGTGCGGCTTCCAGCCGGTCACGATGATCGGCTTGCTCGCCGCTTCCGAGCGCGCGAGCTCCGCGGTCATCGCGCTGCCCGAGCTCGGCATCAGCTTGTAGTCGAGTCCGTAAGCCTTGATTGCCTCGCTGGTTTTCTGCATCACGCCCGCGCCTGCGTCGATACCGACGATGCGCGAGCCGAACTCCGCTTTTTTCGCTTCCAGGTCGCCGACCGTTTTCACGTCGAGATTGTCGGGCACGATAAGACCGATCTTCGCATCGTTGAAATTAGGACCGAGATCGACCACTTTGTCCTTGAAGTTGTTCCAGTACGCGCCGTGCGTGACCGGCAGCCACGCGGACAGCGTCGCGTCGAGATCGCCCCGCGCCACACCTTGCCACATCACACCCGCTGCAACCGGTACGAGTTGTACCTGATAGCCCAGGCGTTTTTCGATCACGCGGGCGGCGACGTTGGATGTCGCGACGCTATCGTCCCAGCCTTCCACGTAGCCGATCTTGATGGTCGGCTTCGTATCCGCCGGGGCGCTTACGCTGGTTGCCGCCAGCGCCGCGCTCAGGGTGCTCAACACCAGTATCTTTTTGATCAGTCTCATCGCCGTTCTCCCTTTCGCCGTCTAAAAACAACCCAATGAGCATTTAGAATCGCCAGCCAGAATTGCCCGGTAACGTTGTTTTGCGACAAGTAGTTGTCCGCACGCGACCTGGCCCATGTGCTTCCTGCCGCGACTCACGACAGTTTCTTCCTGACCGTTGGCGCCAGTCACTTCTCGACGACGAGATCGGTGAGCGGCTTGCTGCAACAGAGCAGCACCATGCCTTGATCGATTTCCCGCTGACGAATGCCGCCCGCATGCTTCATCGCCACCTCGCCCGATACCAGCTTCACCTTGCAGGTTCCGCACATGCCCTGTGTGCACGATGCCGGCAGGCGCACACCCGCTTTTTTCGCGGCATCCAGCACATGCTGGCCGCTGCCGCATTCGATCTCACGGTTGCTTTTAGTGAAGCTGACTTTGTAGCGCGTTTCCACTTCTGCCATACCGGGCGCGGTAGCCGGCTCGAAAGCCGGTGCCTGTTCGCGGGCTTCCACGAAGCTCTCGACTGTCGCAGGCTCGGCCGCGTTTTGCAACACCTCCGCGACATGCACGGTAGTCAGTTGAGCGGCGAGCTCGCTGACCGTGCCGAACGAAAAGCTTTCCTCATGATAATGGCCACGGTCGAAACCGCCCTCGTCGAGTAGATTGCGCACTGCTTGCATGTACGGCGCGGGCCCGCAGGTGAAGATCTCGCGTTCGAGAAAGTCCGGTGCAATCAGCTTGAGTAAGGGCAACGTCAGAAAACCCGTCACGCCTGGCCAGTTCGTGCGCGCGCCGACCCGTTCGCAAACGAATGCAGTACGAAAATGCGCGTGATTTGACGCGATCAGGTCGAGTTCGCGCGCGAAGATAATGTCGTCGGGCGTGCGGGCGCTGTGCACGAAGACAATGTCGCTATCCTCGCCGAGTTCGTGATGCGCGCGACTCATCGACATCAACGGCGTAATGCCTGAACCTGCCGACAGAAACAGCAATTTGCGCGCGGGATGACGGGCACACGTGAATTCGCCCGCGGGCCCCAGCACGCGAACTTCGCCGCCCGCCTGCAGATTGTCGTGCAGCCAGTTCGACACTTTGCCGCCCGGCACGCGCTTCACCGTAATGGAGATGGTGTGCGGACGCGTAGGCGGCGAGGAGATCGTATAGCAACGGTTGATCGACTCGCCATCGATATCCAGTTCGAGCGTGATGAACTGTCCCGGCTCGAATACGAAGCTTCGTTCCCCCGGCGCGCGGAAGAAAAAACTCTTCACGTCATGCGTTTCCTGACGCACATGGCAGCACACCAGTGTGTCGTCGACATCGCTGTCCCACCGCGCGGGCAGCGTGTCCCAGAAGCGCGGCTGCGTAACACGGCTTGTTGCAAATTGCGATGCCGGCTCGGTGCCGAGCTGAAACGTCGCATGATCGCGCATCATTGTTTTCTCCCGCTCCTGGTTGCGCTAGTGCGCTCAGCGCTTGAAGGACACGACTTTTTCGCCGAATGCGGACGGTTCGGCATCGTGCGTCTGCGGCGCATTGCTGTAATCTGCAATACGGCCGATGTACCAGTCGCAGAACTTCTCCACGAGACCCTCTGTGAACGGCGAATACGGACCCGGCTCATAGGCGCTGCTGGTTGCGCCGCGCTGCGAGTATTCAACGAGCGCGCGGTCCTGATCGTTGGTTGCGCGCCATACGGCCGTCAGGTTGTTGACGTCGTAGTCGATGCCTTCGCGCGCGTCCTTGTGAACGAGCCATTTCGTGCGCACCAGCGTTTTGCCTGCCGAAAGCGGAATCACCGAGAAACTCACAATGTGATCGCTCATGAAGTGATGCCATGAATTTGGCTGCGTCCAGAAAGACAAACCGCCAAGATCGGCCTGCTCAAAGCCGCCGAGCAATTTCTTCGAGGCCACCTTCGCGTCCAGGGTCTGCGATTCGCCGTCGCGATCGAGCGGCAGACGTTGCGTGCGAAAACCGGTAACGAGATCCGCGAGCCGGTCGATTTCCGCCGACGGCAGCTTCATTGCTTCCCATTGCGCGGTACGGCGCGCAACCGTCTCTTCGAAAGCGGCCATGCCCTCTTCGTTAGCCGGTGTGCGCTGATAGCCGAAACCGTATTCGTAAAGCGAAATGGTCAGCTCAGGATGATTCGCGACGCAGTGATAGCACTCGCGATTGTTCTCCATCGTAAGCTTCCAGTTGCCTTCCTCGATGATGTCGATTGACGCCGCGATCTTGCAGCCCGCCAGCTGATGCGGCGCGAGGTACGGCTCCATTGCCGCGCGCATGACGGAAAAGTCAGCGGGCGGGTTGTCGGCGAGACAGATGAAAATGAGTCCCGCGAGGTTCTCGACGTGGACTCTCTTCAAGCTGTGCTTGCAGCGGTCGAACTGGTCGCCCATGTGCTCGGCGAACATCAGATCGCCGTTCAGGTTATACGTCCAGCTGTGATACGGGCAGACGATATTGCCGAGCGAACCCTTGTCGGTATTGCACAGGCGTGCGCCGCGATGGCGGCACACGTTGTGAAACGCCCGCACCTGCATGTCGTCGTCGCGTACGATCAGAATGGAATCGTGGCCGATTTCCACCGTGATGTAATCGCCCGGCTCGGGCACATCCGGTTCAACCGCGACCTGAATCCAGTGATGACGGAAGATCGCGTCCATGTCGAGCGCGAAGATTTCCTCGCTCGTATAGAACGGCGCTTCCAGCGTGTAATTCTTTTTGCGGCGTTCGATCATTGCGCGAACGTCTGCGGAAACTTTCATTGTGTGCTCCGTTGCGTGTCACGTCTGGCGCCGCGCCAGGCCCTCCTGGCCGCTTGTTCGCCTGAACCGGAAATCAGTAATCCACGAGTTGATGCTCGCGCAAATACGCCAGAATCACTTGTGCTTTTTCGACGGAACTCCCTTCAATTACGACGCTTCCGCCGCGGCTTTCCGTCGTGGTTGCGGAGAGCATCCGGGCGTGGCCCGAGCGCTTCTCGGCCGCGGCGAGACGCACGGGCTTGGCGCTCGCCGGGCGAATGGTCCAGGCCATATCCGTCGCGTGGCCGGCAGCCCCACAGGCAAGCGCGTGAATGGTCCCTTCGCGCTGTCGTGCATAGGCATAGGTCGGCGTTGCGTTTGCCATCGGGTGCACGGCGATCAGTGCGGGCAACTGCACTTCGACACGGCGGCGCAAACCCTTGGGCATGAATTGCCGGACTTGTGCGCAACCGTCCTTCAAGACAATATCGACAGCCGCGCCGACGAGCGGAATGTCCAGCGCATTCGCCACCCGATACGGCAACATGCCGCTGTCGAAAGCACCTTCGGCGCGCGTGCCGGTCAGCACGAGATCGTAGCCGGGCAGACGCGCGGCAAGCAGCGCTGCGCCATCGGCTTGCGATCCGTCTGCGTCGGGAACGGCAAGCACTTCGACCGAGCGCGCGCCGAGCGCGAGATATTCCTGCAGCGCGGGATTCGCAGGGTCGCCCGCATGCAGCACATCGAGCGTCGCAGCGTGCTGCTTTGCAAGCGTCAAAGCGAGCGTCAGTGCGGCGGCGTCGTTGCGGCTATAGCGCGCGACACCGCTCACCGGATGCCGGCCCACGGAAACCAGTACGGCGATTTTCATGCGAGCGCTCCTTCCGCTACAGCCTTCGAATTCAGTAATGCTGCACTCGTGCCGCGCGCCGTGCGCGCCGCGGCAGCCGCGTCATTGAGTGCCGCGATAGTTTCCTGCGCATCCGCGATCACAGTCAGGTTCGCGCGCTTTGCGATCGGCGCGCTCGCGTCGAGGTTCACCGCGATCACATGCCGGCAATCCTTGATGCCTTGCAAATGCTGCACGGCGCCGGATATGCCGAACGCGATATACACGCTCGCTTCAACGGTCTTGCCGGTCGCGCCAATCTGCTTGTCGCGAGTGAACTTGCCGTCGTCGACTGCAACGCGGCTTGCACCGATCGCCGCGCCGAGCGTGGCCGCGAGACGCTCGAACGCAGGCACATCGCTGACGCCGTTGCCTGCGGACACGATGAAGTCAGCCTCTTCGAGCGCGAGCTGCGCCGCGTCCATGTCCTCGATGCCGAGGTCACGCACGATGCCTTTGGTAGCAGTAGGTTCGGCATCGAAACGCCACGCGACTCGCTCTCCTGCGCCGACGAACGGCAGCTTCGGATCGACTGCGTTCGGCGCAATCAATATCACTTCCGGCAGCGCACATGAAGCGAACGCGGTGTTCGCGTGCACATAAGCGGCCACGTGAGACGCATCGATTTCGACGACGTGTGTCGCGACGCTTGCATTGGCCGCCGCCGCATAGCGGCGGCCCAGATCGCCGTCGCCGATCGCGTTGTCGGGCAGGAACAGGTGCGCAGGCGCATAAGCGGCGACGCACGCGGCGAGCGCATTCAATTCGTCGGCCGGCGCGAAATGGCGTCGATCGAACGTAGGCAACTCGATCAGCTTGTCAGCGCCGAGTGCGGCGGCGTCGCCCGTGAATTCGCCGAATACCAGCAGCACGACCTCGGTGGTGGCATCGGCGATCAATGCGGCGGCGGCCAGCGTCTGGCGCGCGTGATCGTCGAGCGCGCCGCGGTCCGCGTGCGCCGCCACCAGCATCACGTGCTGCGGCGTGGCGCTCGTACGGCGCGGCTTTGGCTGTTCACGATGCGCGGCGCCCGCAGCAGTGAAATCTATTGCGCCCGCCACGCCAGTCGCGCCCAGGGTGATGCGTCTGAGTCCGTCTACTGTAATCGTGAACGGCCGGCGCGGATCGATTCGTTTGATTGTGTTCATCGCGTTACTCCAGCGCTGCTGCAACCAGTTCAGCGACGTCCAGCACTTCAGGACGCGGCCCGACCACGCCTTCGAGCATCGCGGTGCAATTCGGGCAGCCCACGGCGACAATCTCGGCGCCGATGCCGCGTGCGTCGTCGATACGAATGTCGGGAATGCGCCGCTTGCCCGGAATGTCGGTCAACGGGGCACCGCCGCCGCCACCGCAGCAACGTCCACGCATGCCGTGGCGCTCCATTTCGACAACCTTGATGCCAATACTCTTCAGCACTCGGCGCGGCGCCTCAGTCTCGCCGTTGTAGCGGCCCAGGTAGCACGGATCGTGATACGTGATCTTGCTATCCGCGTAGGCGGCGAGCGCGCGCGGCGACAGCTTGCCGCTCGCAACCAGTTCATCGATCAGCGCGGTGTGATGCTGCACTTCATAGAAGCCGCCCAACGCGCGATACTCGTTGCGCAAGCTGTGCAGCACGTGCGGGTCGGAGGTGACGATCTTGCCGAACGAGTACTGCGAGAGCGTGCCGATCAACTTCTTCGCGAGTTGCTGGAACGTGGCTTCGTCGCCGAGACGCCGGGCCGTGTCGCCCGTATCGGTTTCGACGCCGCCAAGCACCGCATAGTCGACACCCGCGCGGTTGAGCACCTTGACGAGCGCGCGCAGCGTGCGTTGATAGCGCATGTCGAATGCGCCTTCGCCCGCGATCAGCAGCACATCCACGCGACGTCCAGGCTGCGCGACCTGCACTTGCAAATCGACCGCCCAGTCATAACGCGCGCCGATGTCGTAACCATTCGAGCTACCCGTTTCGCGCAGATTCGCGAGCGTGATCGGCCCCTTGCCCGGCACCACGCCTTCGACGAGCGTCTGATTGCGGCGCATATCCACGATGGCGTCCACGTGCTCGATCAGCATCGGGCACTCCTGCACGCAAGCGCGGCAGGTCGTGCACGACCACAGCGTTTCTGCCTCGATCAGGCTTGAAATTAGCGGCTTGCCGGGCGCACCGCCATGCTTGCCTACGGGAATGCCCGGCGTGGGACTGCCTGCGTATTCGGCGTCCGTGCCGCCCACCATGCCCGTCACCAGATCCTGAATGAGCTTCTTCGGATTGAGCGGCTGGCCGGCGGCGAATGCGGGACACGCTGCCTCGCATTTGCCGCACTGCACGCATGCGTCGAAACTGAGCAACTGGTTCCAGCGAAACTCCACGGGCTTGCCCACGCCGTATTCTTTCGCGTCGAGCAGCGGCGCCTTCAATGCGGTCGGCGGCACCACGTCGCGATCGTTACGCTCGGCAAAGCGCTCCTGACGCGGATGAAACGCGAGATGCAACAGACCCGCGAGCGCATGTTTCATTGGACCGCCACGTGCGGCGCCGAATGTCATCGTGAACGCGCCCACTGCGATCAGCAGCGCGACGATGATCGCGAGCGCGCCCGACATTGCAGCGGCCGGCAGTGCGATGAACAACACGAGACCGAGCGCGAACGACCCAAGCAGCAGCGGCAGATGATCCCAGGGTCCGCGCGAAAGTCGCGCGGGTACCGCCTTCGCACCATGCCGGCGACGCCATACGAATACTGCGCCGACCAGCATCACGAGCGCGGCCAGAAAGATCAGCTTGTCGAGCCACGGCGAGTAGATCGCGAGACCGTAGTTGACGAACACGAGGGCCATCGCGAGGATCGCCCCGCCGGCAGTCGCAACGTGCGTTTTCGCAATGTACGGATCGCGCGCGACCACATGATGCAGATCGACGAAGTAGCGTTTCGGAATCGACAGCAGATTCGCCCAGCCGTACGCGCCCGCCGCCGTTGCGCGACCCACGCGCCAGTATGCGGCGCGCTTCGCGAGCGCGAAAGCCAGACCCGCCATCGACAACCACAACAGCACGGTGATGACAGACACGGGGCTCATCGTCAGAAGTCCTTGCAAAGGCGCAGCGCGTCGTAAATCGCGCCGTGAATGTTGTGCATGGAGATGCAGTCGCCGACGCGAAACAGCAGGAAGCGGCCATTGCCGAGTTCTTCGGAAAGCGAAGGCTGCGGCTCGGACGCAAAGAGCTTATGCACGTCGACCTGCCCGCGATTGATCGACTCCGGCTTGAGCTTCCAGTACAACTCGTCGTTCGGCGTGCTGCCGTTCTCGATCACGACCTGATCGACTGCGCGCTCTTCCTGCTCCTCCGTGTACTCGTTGCGGATTACGGCGATCTTCTTGCCGTCTTCCTCGTACACTTTGTCGAGCCAGTAATTCGGTGTGTGGACCACGCCCTGCGCATAAAGGCGTCGATAGAAAATCGGGAACGTGGTGCCGCCTACGTCGTCGGCCACTTTCACGTCGGGCGTGACGATCTCCACATTCGAGCCGCGGCTAGAAATGAAATCGGCGACTCCGGCGCCGGCGTGCGTGCTGACGCCGTCGTACACGAGTACGTTCTTGCCGGGTTCGACCTTGCCCGAGAGCACGTCCCACGAACTCACCGCGAGACCTTCGTCGACACCCCATGCCGCGACTTGCGACGTGAAGGAGGAGCCACCCGTGGCAAGCACGACGATGTCCGGTTTCTCGGCCATGATGGTTTTATCGTCGGCCGCGACTCCGAGACGGCGGTCCACGCCCAGGCGCTTCGTCTCCATATCGAACCAGCGGACGATGCCCGCCATCTGCTCACGCTGCGGCGCCTTTGCCGCGAGCATGATCTGGCCGCCCACATAGTCGTTCTTCTCGAACAGCACCACGTCATGACCGCGCGACTTCGCGACCCGCGCCGCTTCGAGTCCCGCAGGACCCGCGCCGACCACGACGACCTTGCGCTTCGGCCCGTTCGTGCGCGCGATCACATGCGGCATGGTCGCTTCGCGCGAGGTCGCGGCGTTCTGCACGCACAGCACGTCGAGGCCGTTGTACTGACGGTCGATGCAATAGTTCGCGCCGACGCATTGCTTGATTTCGTCCTCGCGGCCATCGCGAATCTTGATGACCATATGCGGGTCGGCAATCTGCGCGCGTGTCATGCCGACCAGATCGACCATGCCGCTCGCGAGCAGACGCTCGGCCTGACCCGCGTCGCGAATACTTTGCGCATGCATGACCGGGACTTTCACCACCGACTTGATGCCGGCCGCGAGATGCACGAAAGGCTCGGGCGGCAGCGCCATCGGCGGCATGCAGTTGGCGAGCGTGTTGTGCGTATCCGCACCGGAGCCGATCACGCCGAGATAATCGATCAGGCCGCTTTCGCTCATTGCCTGCGCGATCTCTTTCAGTTGCTCGTGATCGAGCCCGTCTTCATGGAACTCGTCGCCGCACATGCGCAAGCCCACGCAGAAATCGGGGCCCACTGCTTCACGCACTGCCTTTAATACTTCAACGCCGAAGCGCAGGCGGTTTTCAAGCGAGCCGCCCCATTCGTCGGTACGGAAATTGGTGCGCGGGCTCCAGAACTGGTCGATCAGATGCTGGTGCGCCGCGGAGATTTCAACGCCGTCCATGCCCGCATCCTTCACGCGTTTCGCGGCAGCCGCGAAGTCAGTGATAATGCGGCGAATCTCTTCCACTTCAATGATCTTTGCGTTGCCGCGATGCACCGGCTCACGCACGCCCGAAGGCGACATCAGATGCGGCCAGTGCTCGCCATGAAACGCCGAGCGGCGTCCCATGTGCGTGGCCTGAATCATGATCTTCGCGCCGTGCGTGTGCATGGCTTCCGCGAGCCGCGAGAGCGGATCGATGATCTTGTCGGTCGACAGATTCACCGACTTCCACCAGCCTTGCGGACTGTCGATCGAGACCGGGCTCGAACCGCCGCATACGGCGAGGCCCACACCACCCTTGGCCTTTTCTTCGTAGTAACGGATATACCGGTCGCCGGGCAGCCCGCCAGGTTCCGCATACACCTCAGCATGCGCAGTGCTGACAATGCGGTTGCGCAAAGTCAGCTTGTTCAGCGTGAGAGGCTTAAAAAGGTTCGGGTAACGCATCGCGATCGACCTCGGAATAATATGACTTCTAGTGCTATGCCGCGAGTGGCGACACTTCGAACACGCAATGGTCGTGGCCTTCCGCCGCGCATCGCGCTTCTTTCGATTGCGAAGGCGGACCCTTGCGTTGTGAATCGGGCGCCGTATCATTGACCCAGTCCATTGCGCCCGCGAACCAGCCGGCGAACATGTAGCAGAGCTTTCCGACCTTGCCCGGCTGCGCGAGTACGAACGACGAGTGATGGAGTTCTATACGTGCATGCGACGTGGACGGATCGCTTTCCGTGATCGTGAAGATGCCCCAGCCGCGTTGCGAAAGCCGCTTCAGGTAGTGCTCGAACACGGCCATGCCGGCAATGCCGTGCTGCTTGGCTTCCTTGTCGCACCAGAAGTACGCGGACTTGTAGCCCGCCTTGTAGAGAATCTCGGCGTAGGTGTCGATGCCGAGCGCTTCTTCAACGGCGGTATGGTTGTTCGTGAAGAAATGGCGCGGCACGTACAGCATCGGCAGCGCGTCGGTGGTCCAGACGCCAGTGTTCGCATCGACGTCGATAGGCAGTTGGGGTTGCATGTGGAAGACTCCTTGTTTTATGGGGCGAATCTGCAGGCTCTACGCGCGTGACGCTCAGACCTTCCACACTTCGCCGAACACGCGGACCCAGTTTTCACCCATGATCTTCTTGATGCGCGTCTCGCTCCAGCCCGCGCGCTCCATCGCGGCGGTCAGGTTCGGGAACTCGCCGATCGTGCGGATGCCTTCCGGATTCACGACCTTGCCGAAGTTCGTCAACTGGCGATAACGGCCCTTGTCGTGCGTGATCCAGTCGAAGAACTCCGTGCTGTAGCCTTGCGTGAAGTCCGTGCCGATGCCGACCTGATCTTCGCCGATCAGATTCACCACGTACTCGATTGCCTCGATATAGTCTTCGACGGTCGCGTCCGCACCGCGCTTCAGGAACGGCGCGAACATGGTCACGCCGACAAAACCGCCGGCGTCGGCGATCTCTTTCAGTTGTTCGTCGCTCTTGTTGCGCGGGTGCTCTTTGAGTCCCGACGGGCAGCAATGCGAATAGCACACCGGCTTTTTCGACGCCGCAATCGCTTCCGACGAAGTTTTTCCGCCGACATGCGAAAGATCGACCATGATGCCGACGCGATTCATCTCCTGGATCACTTCACGGCCATAACCCGACAGACCGCCGTCGCGCTCATAGCAACCGGTGCCGACCAGGTTCTGCGTGTTGTAGCAAAGCTGTACCACGTTCACGCCAAGGTCTTTGAATGCCTCGATATAGCCGAGGTTGTCCTCGAATGCGTGCGCGTTCTGGAAGCCGAAAATGATGCCCGTCTTGTTCTCTTTCTTCGCGCGGAAGATGTCGTCGGTCGTGCGCACGAGCGTGAGGATCTCGCCATACTCGCGGATCTGCTGTTTCATTTCGGCGATGTTATCGACGGTTTTCTGGAAGCTCTCCCACACCGACACCGTGCAGTTCACCGCGGTCACACCACCCTTGCGCATATCTTCGAACACCGAGCGCTCGAACTTGGAAATGTTCAGACCGTCGATGATGATGCTGTTTTCGTGCAGATTGCTCATCGTGTGCTCCAGGTGTTCTCAGTAGATGGGGAAGCGCTCGCACAGCGCGAAAATCTCGCGGCGCACGCGTTGTTCTGTGGCCGCATGGCCTTCGGGGTGGTCGCGCAGCGAATCGAGCACTTCGACGATCAACCGGCCCACGTCGCGGAACTCGTTGACGCCGAAGCCGCGCGTCGTGCCCGCCGGTGTGCCGAGGCGCACGCCCGAGGTGATCGTCGGCTTCTCAGTGTCGAAAGGAATGCCGTTCTTGTTGCACGTGATGCCTGCGCGCTCCAGCGCCTGCTCGACCTGATTGCCCTTGAGGCCCTTCGGCCGCAAATCGACCAGCAGCAGATGGTTGTCGGTGCCGCCCGTCACGAGATCCACGCCGCCGGCCTTCAGCACTTCGCCGAGTGCCTGTGCGTTGCCGAGCACGTTGTCGATGTAGGTCTTGAAGCCGGGCTGCAACGCCTCGCCGAACGCGACGGCCTTGCCCGCGATCACATGCATCAGCGGGCCGCCTTGCAAGCCTGGGAACACAGCGGAGTTGATCTTCTTCGCGATGTCTTCGTCATTGGTCAGCACAAAGCCGCCGCGCGGACCGCGTAAGGTCTTGTGCGTGGTGGACGTCACTACATGCGCATGCTCGACGGGGTTTGCGTGACGTCCCGCCGCGATCACGCCGGCGATGTGCGCCATATCCACCATCAGCTTTGCACCGACGCTGTCGGCAATCGCGCGCAGCCGCTTGAAATCCAGCGCGCGCGGATACGCCGAGAAGCCAGCGATCAGCAGCGCGGGTTTATGCTGCTTTGCAAGTTCCTCGATCTGCTCGTAGTCGATCAGCAGAGTGTCGCGGCTGACGCCGTACTGCACCGCGTTGAACCACTTGCCCGACATGGCCGGCTTGGCGCCATGCGTGAGGTGCCCGCCCGCGTCGAGCGACATGCCGAGCACCGTGTCGCCCGGCTTCACCAGCGCGAGCATGACCGCACCGTTTGCCTGCGCGCCGGAATGCGGCTGCACGTTGGCGAATTTGGCGTTGAACAATTGCTTGATGCGTTCGAGCGCGAGGGTCTCGATTTCGTCGACGTATTCGCAGCCGCCGTAGTAACGCTTGCCCGGATAACCTTCCGCGTATTTGTTGGTCAGCACCGAGCCTTGCGCTTCGAGCACCGCGCGCGACACGATGTTTTCCGACGCGATCAGTTCGACTTGCGACTGCTGGCGCTCGAGCTCTTTCAAAATAGCGCCGCGCACCGCCTGATCGCGCGCGGCGAGCGATTCTTCGAAGAAAGGATTCGGGTTCGACATGGAAGGTCCGTGGAATCGTTGACGGGAAGGCCCGGAAGCCGCGCTGAGGCTTAGCTTGTGCGGCGCTTGCGCCCTGCTGCTACCGGCTTGCATTGCGTCTATTCTTGACGCTTGCATCGCGCGTCAATTTATGAATTCAGACGCGTTCTTTGCCTTTTCCGCCATGAGCGACCTTTTTCGACAAGTCGCCCGGGCGAGCCTGCCAATGTCGTGACGGGCGCGTCGGTGAGTACCCTGGGTAAGGACGCTCGCGCGGGCATGGACACGTCGAACGATCGTTCGTTGCGCATGGAATCCTGCACTGCAGCTGAACGCAGTGCGCGGTTAAGGTGCGGGTTTCTAGCGTCGGTGGTGCCGCTGCGGTGCCTTTGTGGTGCTGTTTCCCGAGCGTTCCGGGCATCGACGTTGACAACCAAGGGTTTAGCCTGATGGCATGGTAGTTGCGCTAGTCCGCAAAATTGAAGAAGTCGCCGCTCCCCACGGCGACGCGACACTATAGATTCCAAGGAATCACTCCTCACATGTCCACCGATCGCACGGCGTCACTGTCGCATTTCGCCTTCATGCCCGTTCCGAACTTCACGATGATCGCGTTCACCAATGCGATCGAAGTGCTGCGCATGGCGAACTACCTGACGGGACAGACGCTTTATCGCTGGTCGATCGTGAGTCCCGAGGGCGGACCGGTGGCGGCAAGCAATGGCTTGTCGGTCGATACGGGTCCCGTCGAATGCGTCGGCCAGCCGGATATCGTGTTCGTGATCGGCGGCATCGACGTGCAACACGCGACCACGTCGGCCCACTTGTCCGCATTGCGCCGCTTCGCCCGCATGGGCTGCGTACTCGGCAGCCTGTGCACGGGCACATATGCGCTCGCGCGTGCAGGGTTGCTCGCGGGCTACGCCTGTGCGATTCATTGGGAGAACATGTCGGCGCTCAAAGAAGAATTCCCCGATACCCGTTTTCTGAAAGAACTGTTCGTGATCGATCGCGACCGTGTGACATGCACAGGCGGTGTCGCGCCGCTCGACATGATGCTGAACCTGATCGCTCCGCGCGTCGGCACCGCGCGTGTGACGCAGATCGCCGAGCAGTTCATCGTCGAACATGTGCGCGATACGAGCGCGCAACAGAAAATGCCGCTGGTCGCGCGGCTCGGTTCGGCCAACAAGTCGCTGTTTGAAGTCATCTCGCTGATGGAGAACAACATCGAGGAACCGCTGTCACGCGAGGAACTGGCAAGACTCGCCGGCATGTCCCAACGGCAGTTGCAGCGCCTTTTCCGTGAGCATCTCGGCATGACGCCCACGCATTACTATCTGACGCTGCGTTTGCGGCGCGCGCGCGAACTGCTGTTGCAAACCGATATGTCGATCATGAACATCACGATGGCTTGCGGTTTTCAGTCCGCCTGCCATTTCTCGAAAAGCTATCGCGATGCATTCGGCACTGCGCCCACGCGCGAACGTCGCAAGCAATCTCCTTCGCTGTCTCCGTCACCGGTCATGGTGGCCTGAGAAGAGCCAGTACTCGCCAGCGTCAAATAAAAACGCGTTGAACGGAAATCCGTTCAACGCGTTTCTCTATTGGCAGCCTCTAATTTTCTGCGATGCTCACGCCGCCTTCAGCAAGCCGTGCGGATCGATAACGAATTTGCGCGGTGCGCCACCATCGAATTGACGGTAACCATCAGGCGCCTGATCGAGTGACACCACGGTCACGTTGACGATGTCGGCAATCGGCAAGCGGTCCCACAAAATAGCCTGCATGAGGTTGTGGTTGTACTTCATCACCGGCGTCTGGCCCGTATGGAACGAGTGCGACTTGGCCCAACCGAGCCCGAAGCGGATGCTCAAACTACCCTTGCGAGCGGCCGCGTCGACGGCACCCGGATCGTCGGTCACGTAGAGGCCCGGAATGCCGATCGCGCCTGCTGCGCGCGTGATCTCCATCAGCGAGTTCAGTACCGTGGCCGGCGCTTCCTCGTGCGAGCCGCTGCTTCCATGGCCGTGCGCCTCGAAGCCTACGCAGTCCACCGCGCAATCCACTTCCGGCGTGCCGAGAATCTGTTCGATCTGCTCGCCAAGCGTCGCGTCTTTCGACAGGTCGACAGTCTCGAAGCCCATCTTGCGCGCATGCGCGAGGCGCTCCTCGTTCATGTCGCCGACAATCGTGCAGGCCGCGCCCAGGAGACGCGCCGACGCGGCCGCCGCCATGCCGACCGGCCCGGCGCCTGCAATGTAGACGGTCGCACCCGGCTTCACGCCCGCCATGACTGCGCCGTGATAACCGGTCGGCAGAATGTCGGACAGACAGGTGAGGTCGCGGATCTTCGACATGGCCTGCGCGCGATCGGGGAATTTCAGCAGGTTGAAGTCGGCGTACGGCACCAGCACGTACTCGGCCTGTCCGCCGATCCAGCCGCCCATGTCCACATATCCGTAAGCGCCGCCCGCGCGTGACGGATTGACGTTCAGGCATACGCCCGTGTGCTGCGACTTGCAGGTCGGGCAGCGTCCGCAAGCCACGTTGAACGGTACCGAGACCAGATCGCCGATGCTCAGCGTCTCGACGTCGCGACCCACTTCGATCACCTCGCCGGTAATCTCGTGGCCGAGCACGAGGCCCACCTCCGCAGTCGTGCGGCCGCGCACCATGTGCTGGTCGGAGCCGCAAATATTCGTGCTGACCACCTTCAGGATCACGCCATGGCCGATCGCGCGGCCACGTGGATCGACCATCTTCGGATAGTCGATCGATTGCACTTCCACCTTGCCCTGCCCGAGATATACGACGCCGCGATTGCTGCTCATTGAATGTCTCCGTGTCTTGTGAGGGACGCGCGGCTTGTGCGCCACGCGCCGTTCAACGAGCGTAGCGCCCGCTGCAAGCAATCACCCGCATGGAACGCGACATGGGTTTGGCTGTAACCGACATTGCCGGAACCGCAGGGTTTTATTGATTGACCGTTCAATATAAAAAAACTACCATGCGCCGACTGAACGTGCGGTAAAAGCGCTCGCTGCGAGTCGTCCAATCTTCACACCATCACCATGCCCAAGCTCGGAATGCGCGAAATTCGCCGCGCCCAATTGATCGACGCCACGTTGCTCACCATCGACCAGACCGGTCTCGCGGGCGCCACGCTGGCATCGGTCGCCCAGCGCGCAAGCATTTCCACCGGCATCGTCAGCCACTATTTCGGCGACAAGGACGGCTTGCTCGAAGCCACCATGCGGCACGTGCTGCGCGATTTGTGGCAAGCCACTTCACGCCGGCGCCGCGCGGCAAAGGCCGACCCGCGTTCGAAGCTGCGAGCGGTGGTCGCCGCCAACTTCGATGCCGAGCAAACCAGCGCGCCCGTCATGAAGACGTGGCTCGCGTTCTGGTCCGAGAGCATGCACAAGCCGCAACTGCGCCGGCTGCAATACGTGAACACGCGGCGCCTGAACTCGAACCTGTGCGCCGATTTTGCGAAAGCGATGCCACGCGCTGCCGCGCGGCGGGCGGCGAGTGGGCTCGCTGCGCTGATCGACGGACTGTGGCTGCGCGGGGCGCTGTCGGGCGAACCGTTCGACACCAAAGCGGCGCTACGTGTGGCAAACGAATACATCGACCTGGTGCTGGCGGCGCGCGAATAAGCGTATGTCTGCCACGCAGGAGCCAGCGATATCTTTACAAAGGAGCAAGTCATGGCGGTATTCGCAACGCAACGTCTCTATATCGGCGGCGCCTATACGGACGCGACCGGCGGAGAAACTTTCGACACCGTCGATCCCGCCAACGGCGAAACGCTCGCCACTGTCCAGGAGGCGAGTGCCGCGGACGTGGACCGCGCCGTGCAATCCGCGCGTGACGGTCAGCGCGAGTGGGCTGCGCTCACGGGCATGCAACGTTCACGGATTCTGCGTCGCGCGGTCGACATTCTGCGCGAGCGCAACGACGAACTCGCCGCGCTCGAAACGCGCGACACAGGCAAGCCGATTGCGGAAACGCAGGCCGTGGACATCGTCACCGGCGCGGACGTGATCGAGTATTACGCGGGCCTTGCGACCGCTATAGAAGGTCAGCAGATTCCGTTGCGGCCGTCGTCGTTCGTGTACACGCGACGCGAGCCGCTCGGCGTATGCGCGGGCATTGGCGCATGGAATTATCCGATTCAGATCGCGTGCTGGAAGTCGGCGCCCGCGCTAGCCGCGGGCAACGCGATGATCTTCAAGCCGAGCGAAGTCACGCCGCTGTCGGCTTTGAAACTCGCCGAAATCTATACCGAGGCCGGCGTGCCGGCCGGCGTATTCAACGTCGTGCAAGGCGACGGCCGCGTGGGTGCGATGCTCGCCGCGCATCCGGACATCGAGAAGATCTCGTTCACGGGCGGCGTGGAAACCGGCAAGAAGGTGATGTCGATGGCGGGCGCGTCGTCGTTGAAAGAAGTGACGATGGAACTCGGCGGCAAATCTCCACTGCTCGTTTTCGACGACGCGAATCTGGAACGCGCCGCCGACATCGCAATGAGCGCCAACTTCTTCAGCTCGGGCCAGGTCTGCACGAACGGCACGCGCGTGTTCGTGCAACGCAGTGTGCTCGAACGCTTTGAAGCGTTGGTGCTGGAGCGCGTGAAGCGCATCCGCGTGGGTGCGCCTGGCGACGCCTCCACCAATTTCGGCCCGCTCGTTAGCGCCGCGCAATTGCGCAAGGTGCTCAGCTATATCGATAGCGGCGTGCAGGAAGGCGCCCGGCTGATCGCGGGCGGCAAGCGCCTCAGCGAAGGTCATTTCGGCCAGGGTCAATACGTCGAGCCAACTGTGTTCACCGGTTGCCATGACGACATGCGCATCGTGCGCGAGGAAATCTTCGGCCCGGTCATGAGCATTCTGGTATTCGACGACGAGGACGAAGCCGTCGAGCGCGCGAACCGCACCGCCTACGGGCTCGCCGCCGGTGTCGTCACCGAACATCTGGCGCGCGCGCATCGCGTGATTCACCGGCTCGAAGCCGGCATTTGCTGGATCAACACATGGGGCGAGTCGCCCGCCGAAATGCCCGTGGGCGGCTACAAGCAATCGGGCGTGGGCCGCGAGAACGGCATTACCACGCTCGAGCATTACACGCGCATCAAGTCCGTGCAGGTCGAGCTCGGTCCATATCAACCGGTGTTTTGAGGAGCGCAGCCATGACTTCGAACGAATACGACTATATCGTCGTCGGCGCGGGTTCGGCGGGCAACGTGCTGGCGTCGCGTCTCACCGAAGACGCCGACGTTACGGTGCTGCTGCTCGAAGCAGGCGGCCCCGACTACCGCTTCGATTTCCGCACGCAGATGCCCGCCGCGCTCGCCTATCCGTTGCAAGGGCGCCGCTACAACTGGGCGTATGAGACGGACCCCGAGCCGCATATGAACAACCGTCGCATGGAGTGCGGCCGCGGCAAGGGACTTGGCGGGTCGTCGCTGATCAACGGCATGTGCTATATCCGCGGCAATGCGCTCGACTACGATGGTTGGGCCACGCGCCGCGGTCTGGAAAACTGGGCCTATCTGGACTGCCTGCCCTATTTTCGCAAAGCCGAAACACGCGACGCGGGTCCGAACGCCTATCACGGCGGCGACGGTCCCGTGCACGTGACCACCAGCAAGCCCGGCAATAACCCGCTTTTCGCGGCGATGGTCGAGGCCGGCGTCCAAGCCGGTTTTCCGCGCACCGACGATCTGAACGGCTATCAGCAGGAAGGCTTTGGTCCGATGGATCGCACGGTCACGCCCAACGGCCGGCGCGCGAGCACCGCGCGCGGCTATCTGGATCGCGCCAAGGGGCGCGCGAACCTGACTATCGTCACGCATGCGTTGAGCGATCGCGTGCTGTTCTCGGGCAAACGCGCGGTTGGCGTCGCGTATTTGCACAACGGCGCGACGGTGCATGCCCATGCGCGCCGCGAAGTACTGGTATGCAGCGGCGCGATCGCATCGCCGCAATTGTTGCAACGCTCCGGGGTGGGCCGCTCCACGTGGCTGCGTGAACTCGACATTCCCGTTGTTCACGATCTGCCGGGCGTCGGCGAAAACCTGCAGGACCATCTGGAGATGTACATCCAGTATGAGTGCAAGGAGCCCGTCTCGCTTTACCCTGCGCTGCAATGGTGGAACCAGCCGGCCATCGGACTCGAATGGATGTTCAACGGCACGGGCATCGGCGCGAGCAATCAGTTCGAAGCAGGCGGCTTCATCCGTACACGCGACGACGATTTGTGGCCCAACATCCAGTATCACTTTCTGCCGGTTGCGATCAATTACAACGGCTCGAATGCGATCAAAATGCATGGCTTCCAGGCGCACGTCGGCTCAATGCGTTCGCCGAGCCGCGGCCGCGTGAAGCTCACCTCGCGCGATCCGGCCGCACACCCGAGCATTCTCTTCAACTACATGGCCGATCCGCTTGACTGGCGCGAGTTCCGCGACGGCATCCGCATTACGCGCGAGATCATGCGGCAGCCGGCGCTGGAGCGTTATCGCGGACGTGAGTTGAATCCGGGCGCCGAGTTGACCACCGACGCGCAACTCGACACCTTCGTGCGGTCGCGGGCCGAGACGGCGTTTCATCCTTCGTGCTCGTGCAAGATGGGTTATGACGACATGGCCGTGGTGGACAACGAGGGCCGCGTGCACGGTATGCAAGCGCTGCGCGTGGTCGATGCGTCGATCATGCCGCTCATCACCACGGGCAATCTGAACGCGCCGACCATCATGCTGGCCGAAAAAATCGCGGACCGCATTCGTGTGCGCGAGCCGTTGGCGCGCGTGGACACACCTTACTTCGTTGCGAATGGCGCGCCTGCCAGGAAGCGTGAACGAGCGACCGTCTGACTTCCGGATTTCGGTTGCTGTCCGGGCGGGGAACTCTTCCCGCCCATAACTTTTTCTTGACCCTCTCGCAAGTTATCCTCGATTGTCAGCGCTCCGCGAAAGCCGGATAGTGCTGCGTCAGCACACCCGTCGACAACAATTCAAGGAAACGCTGGATATGAAGCTAAAAGCCGTGTGCGTGATGGCGACCGTCGTCTTCGCGCTGAGCGCGATCGCACCGACAAGCCATGCGGCCGACGACACCGAAGGCGCGATCAAAATTGTAGTGGACTCGGCAATCGAACCGCTGATGACGAAATACCATGTGCCGGGCATGGCGGTCGGCGTGATCGCGAACGGCAAAACGTATGTGTTCGACTACGGCGTGGCGTCACTGCAGACAGGCAAGCCTGTCACGCAACGCACGCTGTTCGAAATCGGTTCTGTCAGCAAGACATTTACCGCGACGCTCGCCGCCTATGCGCAACTCAACGGTCAACTGAAACTGTCGGACGAGACGCAGAAATATTTGCCGTCATTGCAGGGCAGCGCGTTCGGCAAGGTGAGCCTTTTGAACCTGGGCACGCACACGCCCGGCGGCCTACCGCTTCAGGTGCCCGACGATATTCACGACAACGCGCAGTTATTGCAGTACTTCAACGCATGGAAGCCCGCCTACGCGCCCGGCACTTACCGCACGTATGCGAATCCCGGCATCGGCACGCTTGGTCTGATTACCGCGAAGAGCATGGGCCAGGACTTTGCGTCGCTGATCGAGAGGCACATGTTTCCCGCGCTCGGCATGACGAGCAGCTATATCCACGTTCCCGCGGCGAAAATGCGCGACTACGCGCAGGGCTACACCAGGGACGGCGCACCGGTCCGCATGAAAGGCGGCGTTCTCGCCGACGAAGCGTATGGCGTAAGAACCACCGCCGCCGACATGGTCCGTTTCGTTCAGGCGAACATGAACCCGATCGACGTGGACAGCAAGCTTCAGCACGCGATTACGGCCACGCACACTGGCTACTTCAAGGCCGGTGTGCTGACACAAGACCTCATATGGGAGCAATACGCGTATCCGGTCGCGCTCTCAACCCTGCATGAAGGCAACTCGCCCGCCATGGCGGTCACTCCGACACCGGCCGCTGTGATCGATCCGCCGCTGCCGCCGCAGCAGAATGTGTGGATCAACAAGACCGGTTCGACGAATGGTTTCGGCACCTACGTCGCCTTCGTTCCGCAGAAACGCGTGGGCGTCGTGTTGCTCGCCAATAAGAACTTCCCCATCGAGGAGCGTGTAAGCGCGGCGTATCGGATCATGTCGGCACTCGCCGCGAGCGCACAGTAGGCCGGAGAGGCGCGATCGCGCCAACGGTGCAGCAGACAGGCAACCGCTGCACCGTGGCGAACCCGTCTACTCGCGCGCCGGACTGAGCACGCCATGCGCGTCGCTCTCCACGGCTTCCGACACGAGCGTCTCGAGCGCGAGTCCACGTGTTTCGATGCCCAGTATCCACACGGCCGCTGCCGCTACCACGAAGCACATCGCGCCGAGCGAGAACACGCCGCCCTGGCCGAACACCGGCAACACGACGCCGACCACATACGGCCCGATCAGCGAGCCGACGCGGCCAATCGCCGAGGCGAAGCCCGAACCCGTGGCGCGCGCACCGGTGCCGTAGAGTTCCGGCGTATAGGTGTAAAGCACCGCCCACATTGCAAACAGAAAGAACTGCATTGCAAGGCCCGCGCAGATCAGCAACGTGGGCGTTTGCGCGTGGAGCGCGGTTTGCCCGTACACATAGGCCATTACCGCGCTGCCCGCGAGCGACGCGATACAGGTCGGCTTGCGTCCCCAGCGTTCAACGAGCCAGGCCGCGCAGATAAAGCCCGGAATACCGCCGAGAGAGATCAGCACTGTATACAACACCGACTTCGTCACCGCGAAGCCGGCCTGCTGCATCAGCGCGCCGAGCCATGACGTCAGACCGTAAAAGCCGAGCAACGCGAAGAACCACAACGTCCACACCATGATCGTGCGACGCCGGTAAGCCGCGCTCCATATCTCGCGAAATGCGCCGGCGCCTTTGGCGGCCACAGGCTCGGCGAGCATGACCGGCGCGCGCAATTGGCTCAGCCCCGCGGACTTCATGACTTTTGCTTCGATGTCGGCGAGGACTGTGTCCGCATCGGCGAGACGTCCGCGATGTTCTAGCCAACGCGGCGATTCCGGCACGATGCGTCGCACGACGAGCACGAACACGGCGGGAATCGCGAGCAACGCGAACTCCGTGCGCCAGCCGAAGGTCGGCAGCACGAAGTACGACACCACGCCTGCAGTGATGAAGCCGAGCGGCCAGAAGCCGTCCATCAGCGCGATCAGACGCCCGCGCGAAGAAGCCGGAACGAATTCCGACAAGAGCGTTTGCGCAATCGGGAACTCCATGCCCATGCCGAAGCCCAGCAGCACGCGATAGAAGATCAGCGCTTCGACGCTCTGTGCGGTCGAGCACAGATAGGAAGCGAGACCCCACAGCACCATGCTCCATTGAAACACCGGTCGGCGCCCGAAGCGATCGGCGAGCAAGCCCGCTACCGCCGCACCGCCTACCATGCCGAAGAAGCTCGCACTCGCGACGAGGCCAGCGGTCGCGGTCGACAAACCGAACTCCGTCTTGATCGAACCGAGTACGAAGGTCATCGTGCCCAGGTCGACCGAATCGAAGAAGAACGCAATCGCGATAATGATGAAGATGGTCCGGTGGTAGCCGGAGAACGGCAGCCGTTCGAGCCGCGCGGCGGCGCTCGCGCGAGACTGAGAAGCGGTAAGCATGGCATCCCCTGAATATTGCGGCGCGGCCGCGAGTGATGTTCCGATCAGCACATTCAGTAGACGCCGACATAAATCGGCGACATAGAAGAAATACGTCATCGGGATGGAACGGGGGCGTCGTTCAGGAGTGTCGCGCGCTGATACGTTGCGTTGTCGCGGATGGGCGTGACCGGCCGGGCGTTGTGTTAAGTTAGTTTCCTTGGGCACCGACCTGGCTACGACTTGAGAACCGCATTCCCCAAACCTGTGGCATCCACGAGGTTCGCACCACCGCGTATTGGTTCGAAGACCATACGGCGCACCGATCTCCTGACGCAACTCCAGCGCGCGCCGCACGCTACGCTCGCGCTCGTTACGGCAAGCGCTGGCTATGGCAAGACC
Source organism: Paraburkholderia kirstenboschensis (assembly GCF_904848585.1). Lineage (GTDB taxonomy): Bacteria > Pseudomonadota > Gammaproteobacteria > Burkholderiales > Burkholderiaceae > Paraburkholderia > Paraburkholderia kirstenboschensis. The sequence continues at coordinate 65,197 of NZ_CAJHCR010000012.1, read as the reverse complement.
ACCCTGCTCGCCCAATGGCGCGAGACCTGCGTAAAGGCGGGCGCGGAAGTCGCATGGTTATCGCTCAGTGCCGACGAGAACAGCTACTCCGGGTTCTGCTCCGCATTATTCATGGCCATGCAGCGCGTGGGGCTGCGCGCCGGGCCGGATCTGTTGTTCGAGGATGCAAGCCCTGCCGGCGCGGACGCTCTGGTGGCGTTGCTGGTGGATGGCGTGCTCGACCTGGCCAAAGAAATCTACGTCTTCATTGACGACTATCATTTTGTCGATGCAGCGCTCGTACACCGGTTCATGCAAAAGCTCCTCGACCAGGCGCCGGGCACGCTTCATCTGGTGATCGCATCGCGCAGCGCGCCGCCGTTCGCGCTGAGCCGGCTGCGAATGATGAATCAGCTCGCGGAACTGGATAGCACGTCTTTGCCGTTCGTCATGGCCGAAACCCGAATCTTCGTCGAAGAGAACCTGGGAAAGGACAAGCTGCCCGCGGACGATCTACGTCTGATTCACGATGTCACGGGCGGCTGGCCGTCTTGCGTGCAGCTTATCGTCGTCATGCTGAAGAACCGACCACAATCGCTCGGCACGCTGCGCGATCTCGCCTGGCGCCATGGCGATCTGCAGACCTACCTGAGCGAAGAGGTCATGGCGAATCTGCCTCCCGGACTTGTGGCGTTCGCCGAGGCGTTGTCACTGTTTCGCCGCTTCAGCGCGCCGCTCGCAAGGCACGTCACGCGCAATCCGAACGCAGGTGATCTGCTAAAGCGCATGGAGGACGAATACCTGCTGATCAGCCGGGTTGATTCGGATGAGCGCCTTGCCTGGTATCGCTTTCACCCTTTGTTCGGCGAGTTTCTTGCTGCACGGCTCACCTCAGCCGATCCAGCCGGCGCACTGGCCTTCCATCTGCGCGCAAGCCACTGGTTCGCCGATCACGGCTATCTCGCCGAGGCGTTGCGCCACGCCAGTGTGGGCGGCGACCACGAGTTCGCGGCCACGGTCATCGAGCGCGCGGAGCCCGCGACATGGAGCCTCGAATACCTCAGCCCGATGCTGCATCTTCTGGAGCGGCTTCCGGAAGCAACGCTTGTACGGCACCGACGTCTGCTCTTTATTGCCTGTCTGACAATTGCGCTAACCACCCGCACCGCCAAGGCGACGGCATGGCTCGCGCACCTGGAGTCCGGCGTCATGTCCGAAGACGCCGAGCTCACGAATTGCATTCCGTTGATCCACGCAGCCATTGCGTTCCAGAACGACGACACGCCGCGGATGCTTGAACTGCTCGAGCCACTCCGCGATATGGTCATCCAGAACCCGTTTCTGCGCTATCTGCTGGTCGCGGAATTGTGCGTCGCCTATGCGGCCTGCGGGCGATACGCGGACGCACGACGCCAGCTCGATTTGCGCGCCGTATCGCCTGCGGACCGGGATAACGACATGGCGCTCGTCGTCGAATCCGCCCGTGTTGCCGCGTTGCTTGGCGAGGGCGACGTGCGCGAGGCCGAGCGTCTCGGCACGCCGCTGCTTGCACGCTCGGTCAATGCCGCCGGACGTCATTCGATCGGCGCGAACATTTGCGCGAGCGTGCTGGTCGATGCTTATTACGAACTCGACCGCATCGACGACGCACGCGAGACCATCGCAAATCGCCCTGGCCTGCTGCGAGCGTCGGGGCCCGATATCACGATACGCGCATCGCTTTGCCGCGCACGGCTCGACCTGCTGCAGGTGAGCGCCGATGTCGCGTTGGCGTTTCTCGACCAGCAGACCGCCCATCTGCGAAACCTTCAGCAGTCCCGCGCCGTCGCCCACATGCTGGCGGAACAGATCCGGATACTGCTGCTGAAGAACAACAGCGCTCGCGCCGCCGAACTCGGCGCGTTGCTCGACGAGCTTGCCCAAGCTCACTACGCGGATCAAGGCGTCAAGGCGGAAATTCCGGTCGTTGCCGCGCTCGCGCGGGCGCGGGTGCTGCGCGCGACGCAGCCCGAGTCGGCGCTCGACGCGTTGCTTTTCGTACGTGAGCGCGCAAAGGCTTTAGGGCGCGGCCGGCTGCACGCGCTGGCCAACCTTTTATCGGCAACCCTTCTGGTGGAACTCGGGCGGACCGAAGAGGCGAAACCGGTTCTCGCTGAAGCTGTTGAAGCGGGTGCCCGATTAGGGCTCGTGCGCACATTCATTGACGAAGGAACCGCCGCTGCCGCCCTCTTCGAGCGTGTACTCGCGGAAAAATGGCTCGACGGGGCGCAGTCGGGCTACGTGGCTGCTTTGCTGGAGCGGTTCACGGACATTCGCACCATAGACAATCAGCTGGCCGCGAAGCGTCGCGATAACAGCGACAGGGCGCAGCCCACGTTGACCCAGCGTGAACTGGAAATACTCGCACTGGTCGCGCAAGCGATGTCGAACAAACGGATTGCACTTGCGCTTAACATCACGCTCGAAACCGTTAAGTGGAATCTACGCAATGTGTTCGCCAAGCTCAGCGTTTCGAGCCGCTACGACGCGATGCTGTGGGCACGCAAGAACGGCTTCATCGAGTAAAGCCGACGCCTTCAAGGCACTAACCGGCTATTGCGGAAAGAGGCGCATGATCGACTCCGCGATGCATGCGGGCTTACCGACGCCCTCGCATTCGACGGTCATCTCGAACTTGACCTGAGCGCCTTCATTGCTGATCGGCTCGAAGCCGATCAGGCGGAAATGCGCGCGCAGGCGGCTGCCCACCGGCACCGGCGCAATGAAGCGCACCTTGTCGAGGCCATAGTTCAGGCCGCTGCGCACGTCGGCGATACTGAACGCTGTCGCGAGAAACGCGGGCAGCAGGCTGAGTGTCAGAAAGCCATGCGCGATCGTGTTACCGAACGGGCCATTTTTCGCGCGCTCCACATCCACGTGAATCCATTGATGGTCGCCAGTCGCATCAGCGAACTGGTTCACACGCGCCTGGTCGATCAGCAGCCAGTCGCTCGTGCCGATCGCCTCGCCCAACATAGCTTGGAGATCCGTAATCTTTTCAAACTCTGTCATTTTCGTGTGTCTCCGTGAACCAGGGTTCGCTGCAAGTATTGCGCGCATCGTGCGTCGTGCCTGTCGCCGCCGCCTAGCAGCGCTTCGGCAACGATCGCGCGTTTGTAGTAGTGGCCAACCTGGTACTCCTCGGTCATGCCGATGCCGCCATGTAACTGGATCGCCTGGCCGCACACATACTTCGCGGCCGCGCTCGTGAGCGACGCCGTCTGCGAAACGACGTAGTCGCGTTGCTCCGCTGTATCGTTCGCGATCGACGCGAGCAGCGCGTACAACATCGAGCGCGCCACTTCGAGTTCAGCTGCCATGTCGGCGAGGCGATGCTGCAAGGCCTGGAAGCTGCCAAGCGGCACGCCGAACTGCTTGCGGACCTTGAGATAATCCGCGGTCATGGCGATGGCCTGCTCCATTCCGCCAACCAGTTCGGCGCATAGCGTAGCGGTGGCGTGCGCGAGCGCATGCTGTACGGCGGGCAGGCCCTGACCGTGCGCGCCCAGAACCGCCGCGCGCGTCACGGCTACGCCGTCCAGTGTGAGTTCGGCGGCCCGGCTGCCGTCGTGAAGCGGCAGCACGTGGCGCTGCAGTCCGGGCATGTTCGCATCGACCATAAACAGCGTGAGGCCGTCGGCGTCCGGTGTCACCGCCGACACGATGAACGTGTGCGCGTCGGCGCCTCCCGGCACGAGCGTTTTGTTGCCGAATAACCGGTAGCCCTCGTCCGACCGCACCGCGCGCGCTTCGACCGACGCCACGTTGCCGCTTGCCTGCCCCTCGCCATGGGCGAGCGCAACTTTTCGCGTGCCGTCGGCGACAAGCGGCAACAGATGCTCGCGTTGCGCGTGCGTGCCGGCCGCGACGATGGTCTGCGCGCCCAGCACCGCGCAGCCCATGTAGGGCTCGACAACCAGCGCGCGGCCGAATTCCTGTGCTATCAAGACCGTCTCGATCACCGTGCCGTCGGAGCCGCCATAAGCTTCCGGTACTGCCGCCGCGAGCCAGCCGTTGTCGGCAAATGCACGCCAGTGCGACTCGCTGCAAGCCAAGCCGGTCGCAAGCGCCGCGTTGCGTGCCTCGAAGCTGTAGTCCCGCGCGACGAAGCGGCGCACGCTGTCCTGCAGCATCTGCTGCTCTGAGTTGAGATTGAAATTCATGACAGGTTGCGCTCTCAGAGTTGAAACAGCGTTTTGGCGATGATCCCGCGCTGAACCTCGCTTGCGCCGCCGTAGATGGTTGCCGCGCGGCGGAAGAACATCTCCGTGGCAATGCCGCGACCGGTGTTCTCGCGCGGCAACGGAGCGCCGCCGGTCGTATCGTGCGGCTCTGCATAAGCCACAGCGCCATCGCCGCCGAGCGCTTCCACGAGGTGCCCGGTGATCTTCTGCTGCAGCTCGGTACCGCGCACCTTGAGCATCGAACCGAGCGCGTGCGCAGCGGGGCTGTGGTCCTGCTCCATTGCCGCGACGCGCTGGACCATCATGACGATGGCGTTCACCTCCGCTTCGAGGCGCGCGAGCTTCAATGCAAACCCGCGATCGTCGATGAGGCGCCGCCCTTCGACACGCTGGCTCACCGCCAGCGCTCTCAGCCGGCTCACGCACTTGCGCAGAAGCGGCAAGTCCGCAGCCCCCGCATGTTCGTTGTTCAGCAGGAATTTGGTGATCTTCCAGCCGTCGCCCTCTGCGCCCACGAGATTGCCCACAGGTACATGCACGTTGTCGAAAAAGACCTCGTTCAGATGATGACAACCGTCGATACTGCGAATCGGCCGCACCGTAATGCCCGGAGTCTTCATGTCGGCGAGCAGAAAGCTGATGCCGGCCTGCTTCCTGACCGTGCTGTCCGTGCGCACGAGCAGAAAGATCCAGTCCGCTTCGTGGGCATAGCTAGTCCAGATCTTCTGACCGTTCAGGACGTAGTGACCGCCACTGTGCTCCGCGCTCGTACGCAGCGACGCGAGATCCGAACCTGCACCCGGCTCCGAAAAGCCCTGGCACCAAAGACGCTCGCCGCTCAGGATGCGTGTCACGTGCTCGTCCCTCTGCTCCTGCGACGCGAACGCGTTGAGCGCGGGACCCAACAGCTTCTGCGCAAGGAAGTCTTGCGTCGGAGCGCCGGCGGCGGCGCATTCTTCGTCGAATGCGAGGCGCTGTAACACCGTCCAACCCGTGCCGCCATGCTCACGCGCCCAATACGGGCCGCCCCATCCGCGCGCGTTCAGAATGCCTTGCCAGCGCTTGATGCGTTCGCGTACCGAGCGCACTTCGCCTATCGCATTACCGCGAAGCTCGTTGGGCAGATGCTCACGCAGGAACGCCCGCACTTCCTCGCGAAACGCGTCCTGCCCTGGGTCCGACTGGAAGTCCATCGACGTCTCCGGGTTAGATGCGGTACATCGTGACGACGCACGCACCGCCGAGCCCGACGTTATGTTGCAACGCGACGCGGGCGCCCTCGACCTGGCGCTTGTCGGCGTCGCCGCGCAGTTGCTTGACGAGTTCCGTACATTGCGCGAGGCCGGTAGCGCCGATCGGGTGTCCTTTCGACAGCAGGCCACCGGACGGATTGACGACATAGCGGCCGCCGTAGGTGTTGTCGCCGTCGTCGATGAATTTCGCGGCTTCTCCCTCCGGGCACAGGCCCAGTGCTTCGTACATGATGAGTTCGTTGTGCGCGAAACAGTCGTGCAGTTCGACTACGTCGACATCTTCCGCGCCGACGCCAGCCGCTTCATACACTTTCTCAGCGGCCTCTTTTGCAAGACCGTAACCAGCCACGTATCGCAGATCGTCGCCTTCGAGTGCGATCGGGCGATCCGTGGTCAATTCCTGGGCGGCAATCCATACGCGGGAGTCGAGCTTGTGCTTCTGTGCGTATTCTTCGCTGCACAGCACCGCCGCCGCCGCGCCGCAGGTCGGCGGACAAGCCATCAGACGGGTCATCACGCCAGGCCACATTACCTTGTCGACAAGCACATCTTCGGGGCTGAGAACCTGGCGAAATACCGCGAGCGGATTGTTGGACGCATGGCGGCTCGCCTTCGCGCGAATTTTCGCAAACGATTCGAGCGGCGTGCCGAAGCGCTTCATGTGCTCCATGCCCGCTCCGCCAAAGATGCGCAGCGCCGGCGGCACTTCGGGCGGCACGCCCAGACGGTCGCACTGATCGAAGAACAGGTCGAGCGGCAGCGGGCGGTCGGTGAAACAGCTGTTCAGCGCGCCGGCGTTCATCTGCTCGAAGCCGACGACGAGCACGACGTCCAGCGCGCCGGACTCGATCGCCTGGCGAGCGAGGTAGAGGCCCGTTGACCCCGTCGAGCAATTGTTGTTGACGTTGATGATGGGCAGGCCCGTCATGCCAACGTGATACAGCGCGCGCTGGCCCGCGGTCGAATCGCCATAGACGAAACCGGCATACGCCTGCTCGATCGCCTCGTATGCGACGCCTGCGTCGTCGAGCGCGAGCCGTGCCGCGGCCGCGCCCATCAGATCGTAGGTCTCGCTGGCGCCGGGTTTGGTGAAGGGAACCATTCCCACTCCGGCCACTACCACTTTGCGCGTCATAACTGCTCCTGTTTCGTTTCGCATTGTTTGCGCCACATTGGCGAACTGACGACGATTGATGATAGGGGCCGTGCGCCGGTGGACGCCCCTTCCTTTTTTAGGGGTCGAGAACGCCGCCAAGTTGCGCATAGGCGAACTTTATTGAACGCTCATACCGCGCTTACGCCGCCATCCGCGGCGAGTATTTCTTCCAGTTCGTCGACTTTGCGGGCCGACAACATGACGCGCGCGCCCTGCTCGCCGAGCGCTTCGGCGATCTGCAGGCCGAGCCCGCTGGAACCGCCGGTAACGAGAGCCGTCTTGCCGTTGAGATCGAAGGTTGCCGTGCAGTGCGCATGCTCATCTTCCGTTGATGTGTTCACCCGATCGAAACCACGCGACGTGCATGTCGAGCGTCGTCCGGTCGAGCGACGCTAAGACCCAGCCCGTGTTAGAAACGCTCCACCGGTTGTGACGACGGTTCCTGCATTACTCACGATCCCGTTTCTTCAATCGAGCCTACTGTCTCGTGATATCTGCCATGGTCCAGGATCGGTCGAAAATCGCCGGCTCTGGTCCATACAGCCGGAAGGCCGCAAACCACGGCTTGCCGGGCGCGGTATAAATCCAGTTCTCCGTTTTGCCCGCCGGCGGCACCGGTCCGAAATAGATGTCGATCGATCCGTCCGGGTTGCGTTGCAGACCCTTGTCGTAGGAATCAATGCCAACGCGCGGCGCATGACGAATGAATCCGCTTGTCTCGCTGTCGTAGACGTTGACCGCCCAGAACTGCCACGCAGGTACATGCGGCGGCACGCGGAGACGATAGTGAGTCGATCCGTCGAGCAATTCGCCCTGCTGGTCCCGCCAACTCGTCAGATAGAAAGTCGCCTTGCCGAGCTTTTGCGGTGGTGCGTAGGCAAGGAAATAGAGCGCGCCGCGCAGTCGGGTGTCCACGCCTTGACCATCGTCGAAAGTGAAATGCGTTTTGACGGCCAAGGGGACCGGCGAGACGATGCCCCACTGCAAACCGGGCCACCAGGGACGTGCGCCGGACTGAAGCGTCTGGCGAAAGCTAGCTCGCGCCTCCAGCGCGGCGGCGTGCATACGCGCGCGCATGGCTGCGTCCGGCATAAAAGGTTTGCCCGGCTCGATGCCGAGCGCGCGCAGTCGCACGTACGCACCGGCGTCGCGCGGCAGCGCCGGCTCCTCGCTTACCATGCGCGCGAGACGAACGAAATACGTGTCGTCGAACTGGACAATCCCGTCGAACACCTTGCCGTCCATCTCGATGAGGCGCTGTGGCGCGTTGCCGGATGCGTTGGCGAGACTCGACACATGCATCTTATGGACAAAGGCGTTCGCCTTGCGGAGGTCGTCCGGCAACAATGTGCCGGGTGTCACGCGAATCAGCGCATAACCGTTGTACGTGTCCGACTGCAGAGCAACGTAACCCGCCGGCGGCTCGCCCTCGAAACCCGGCGGCAGCAGCAGGTAGCGTGCGCCATTTCCCATGTCTTCGCCTTCCCGCCCCACATCGGCCAGCGGCACTTGCCAGCTGTTCAGCACGCTGCCGAATACGCCGATGCCCTCCGCCGCTGGGATATCTATAACCACCGGGCCGTCCTTGAGGTTGTAGTTGAAGTAGACGTAAAGCGACGACGAATTGGGTGTGGTTGTCTGGTTCTTCCAGTCTGCCGGCCGCGACCAGTAGACGATATCGTTGTAGTGCGCCCCGGCGTCGCGCAAGTACGCGTCGCGCATGGCGTCGACGCTGACGATCGGCATGCCCCAGACGGCGGCGTCGAAGGCGTCGCGGCTATGCGGTTCGTCGACGGGCGCCTGGGCGATTATCGCGGCCGAACCCGTTGTATCTGCAACCTGCGCGATGGCGGGTTGGAGCAGCAAACTGCCAAGGGCGAACACCCCGCATACATGCCATGCCCGCAATGTTCGATTCATCGGATTTCCTCGCAATGCAGTCACGAACGATTGAAGTGCCATCAAGATTGCCGACGCGCGTGGACTATCTGAGCGTCTTGTCAGCGCGCCTGCGCCTCCGGAAACTTCCAGCGGCCATCCAGGACCTCGGCACGTGGACGATACATGCGGACCATGTAGTTCCAGTTGGGCGTGATAGGCAGGCAGTTCGGCACCTTGCCGTCACAGTCGCCGAATTGCACGGAAATCGCGCCGTCGGCGTCCTTTTTTGCTACGACGTTATTGACCGTGTAAGCGCTCTGGCCATTCGGCTCGAAGAAGCCTTTCTCGTTGTAAACACTGATCGACCAGAATCCGTCGACGGGAACGTCCGCTACTCTTAGTCGATAGACGGTATTCCCGTCGTTGTGTGACGGCGTGTCGTTGAGGTAGACCGTGTCCTTCTCCGGATTGCCGCCCATCGCGATGGCCGTACCGATAAGGTGACGCACCGGCGAGACCTCGCCGCGCATGCCGAACGCTCCGTTGAGGTCGGGCAGCGTCGCCCCCAGCGTGACCAACGCATCGCGGACGCGCTTCTGACTGGCTTCGTCCCAGTGCGGCACCTCGAACTTGCCCGGCGCGGCCTGTTGCACTTTGGTGCCGTCCTGCAACGCATGGACCGCCTGCATGTCCGCGGGATCGCGCACATCGGCCAGCGTTCGCACGCCGATCAGCAGGTAGCGCGTGCCGATCTGCGTGCGCGTGAACGTGTAGGGTCCGCTGCCGTACGCGACCATGGGCACATAGTTGTCCTCGCTGATAGCCGCGACCGAGCGAAAGCGATTCTCTGCGTCGGGCAGCGTGATTGTCACGGGGCCTGCATCGAGATCGAAAACGCCTACCGAATACAGGGTATCGCGGTTCGCGCGCACAACCGCCTGCCGCTCGACCGGCATCAGCTCGCGGTAATGGAAGAGTTTGCCGAAGGCTCCATGCTTCGCTAGCGCCCCGAAGTACATATCGGACTCGGCCCGCTCGAAGTTGTCGACAGTGACGGCGAGCGCGCCCGGCACAGCGGGACCCGCGTGCGCCGCGGAAGGCACGATCGCGCCCAAAATCGTCCAAAGCGCGACAGTACACAGCAGGTTGATACGCTGGTTCATGGCTCTTCCTCACGTGACACTGGTTGCCTGATCAAGCCAGCAGGATCTGGAGTCTAGTGCCGTCAGCGCGCACGCCGCCCCCTCCTTTTTGTGTAGGCATACCGCGCCGGGATAATGCGCGGGATAGCGAATCCCCCCCTCCAAACGAGGGGGATGGGTGATACCGGCCAGAGCCGTACACTCGCCACATCCTGACGGGGTGCTCCGCTCATAAGCTGGCGGCGCGCAAGGCGAAGCCGACCGTCCCGCTATCCCACTATCCCGCCTGCCCCACGCCTTAACGCCACTTGTGTCCTGCGACGTTCCGACAATGCCATTCCCCAAACTGTTGATCGAGACACGGTTCGCACCACCGCGCATCGGCGCGCAACACGTCGCGCGCGCCGATCTTCTAGCGCAGCTTGCGCAGGTCCAGCAACGCAAGCTGGCGTTGATCACGGGAAGCGCGGGCTACGGCAAGACCACGTTGCTCGCGCAATGGCGTCAGCGGTGCATGCAAGACAACGCGCGCGTGGCGTGGCTCTCCCTGACTACCGACGACAAAGGCTTCGCGGACTTCTGCTTCGCCTTCTTCGCGGCGTTGCAGAACCTGGGCGTCGCGGTCGAACTGGCGTTACCGGTCGATCGCGTGAGCGCTGCGTCGATCGACGAGACGGTGTCGTCCATACTGAGCGCAATCGAGCCGCTGACAGACGAGCTGTATCTGATCCTCGACGATTACCATCACGTCGAAGATCCGGGCGCGCATCGGCTGATCCAGCGGCTGATCGAGCGGTGCCCGGCAAATCTGCATCTGCTGATCGCCTCGCGCGCGGTGCCTCCGCTCGGCCTGAGCCGCCTTCGAGTGATGGATCAGATGGTCGAGCTCGACAGTGCGAAGCTGCCCTTCTCGTCCGCCGAAACGCGCAGTTTTCTCGAAGGCAACCTCGGCCCGGGCCAACTCAGCGCCGACGACACCGGCATGATTCACGACCTGACGGGCGGCTGGCCTTCGTGCCTGCAACTGATCGTCATCATGCTGCGCAACCGGCCGGGCGCGCGCAACCAGCTGAGCGATCTCGTCTGGCGCTCGAACGATTTGCAAACGTGGCTCAGCGAGGAAGTAATCGCCACGCTTCCGCCGGATCTGGTCGCGTTTTGCGAGGACATGTCGCTTTTTCGGCGCTTCAATGCACCTCTTGCGGCCTTCGTCACGGGGCATCCGAACGCCGCCGATCTCCTCGCGCGCATGGAACTCGAGAACCTGCCGCTTCAGCGCGTCGATCTGGACGACGAACTGCCGTGGTTCCGCTTTCATCGGCTATTCGGCGAGTTCCTCGACACGCGCGTCCAGCGGCGCGGCGCGGCGGCACTTGCGCAACTGCACCAGCGCGCAAGTCAATGGTTCGCCAGACACAAGCTGGTAACCGAGGCCGTGCGTCACGCGAATCTGGCCGGCGATGTCGAGCTTGCCGCACAGGTCATCGAGCAAGCGGGTCCGGCCACGTGGACGCTCGGCTACGTCGGCCCGCTGCTTCAGTTGCTGGAACGGCTGCCACACGAAACGCTGCTTGAGCATCCGCATCTGGCGGAGCTGATGTGTCTTGCTATTTCGCTGACGGCACTGCCGGCGCAAGCCGAGGCCCAGCTCGATCGACTGGGCGTCAACGATCCAGCACGCTGGCCGAGTGCGGCGCGCAGTCTGCCGCTCGTGCGCGCCGTTATCGCGCTACAGCGTGACGACACGCAGCAGACGATCTGTCTTCTCGAATCGCATCGCGTCGACACCGCCGACAATCCGTTCCTGCGCTATCTGATGCTGTCGGTGTTGTCGGTGGCCTACGCCGGGTCGGGACGGTACGCGGATGCGCGGGCGCTGCTCGAAAGCCAGCCCGTCCCCGCCGCCGATCGCAACAACGACATGACGATCATCGCGGAGAGCACGCACGCGCTGGCATTGCTGCTCGAAGGCGACGCCCGCGAGGCGGCCCGCATCGCGGCCACGCTTCACGCGCGTGCGCTCAAGCGGTTCGGCGAGCGGTCCGTTTGCGCGAATGTTTGCGCGGCATTTCTCGCCGACGCGCTTTATGAGTTGAACCAGACCGACGACGCGCGCGAGACGCTCGCCAATCGGCATGGCCTGCTGGAGTCGTCGGGCGTCGAGGTAACTGTCCGCGCGTCGCTGTGCCGGGCGCGCCTCGATCTTCTGCAGGAGGGCGCGGGCGCGGCGCTCACCTTTCTGCGCCAACAGGCCGCGCGCTTTCGCGGCCTCGGATATGATCGGCCGTTCGCGTTAATGCTGGCCGAGCAGATCCGCATTCATGTGAACCGCGGCAATCGTGCCGAGACCGATGCGCTTCTGCAAACGCTCGACACGCTCGCAGCGCAACACGAGCATAGCCAGGGGTTCCTCGTCGAGGTCCGAATTGCCGCCGCGCTGTCCCACGCCCGTGTGGATCTGTCGACTAACCCACAGCGCGCACGCAAAGCATTGGAGACCGCGCGCCAGCACGCGCTCTCGATAGGACGCGGCCGTCTCCTCACGCTGATCGACTTGCTTTCCGCGCGTGCCTTCGCAAGCCTCGGCCGTGCCGACGAGGCAATGGCATTGCGCAGCCGCGCGGTGCAATGCGGTTGCCGCTATGGCCTCACGCGCACGTTCCTCGACGAAGGCGCACTCGCGCGCGACGAACTGGCGCTCGTCGTGCAGGCGCAAGTGCTTCACGGTCCCGCGCTACAGTTCGCGCAAGGTCTGCTTGCCACGTACCCGGCCGGGACAACAACGGGACACCTCGCTCCATTGCCGAGGAAAGCCAGCGGTGCCCGCAATGGCCACGCCACGCTCACGCAACGAGAGATACAGGTCCTCGGGCTCGTCGCGCAAGCAATGTCGAACAAGCGCATTGCGCTTGCGCTCGACATCACTGTCGAAACGGTCAAGTGGAATCTGCGCAATATCTTCTCCAAGCTCGGCGTCTCCCGCCGCTACGATGCGATGGTTTGGGCGCGCAATCAGAAGCTCATCGACTGAGCCGCTCGTTCTCAAACCGCGTCGCGAGTTCGGGCACGACAGAGAACCGATCTCCGACAAGTCTGCAATCGGCCACGCTGAAGATCGGCGCTTCCTCGTGCTCGTGCCGCCTTTCGTCCGCTATTCGGCCATCGCATGCGCACAACTCGCGCGTCCCACTGGCGCACGTTGCAGCAGAAAGTGCGACAGCGCGGGAATCAGCACCAGAGCCCCGACCATGTTCCAGATGAACATGAAAGTCAGCAGCACACCCATGTCGGCCTGGAACTTGATTGGCGACCACGCCCACGTGACGACGGATGCCGCCAGCGTCACGCCGATCAATGCGATCACCTTGCCGGTGAAGCCCAGCGCCTCGCGATAAGCGGCTTCGAGCGTCGCGCCCTGTCGTTGCAGCGCCAGCTGGATGCTCACGAGATAGAGCGCGTAGTCCACGCCGATGCCCACTCCGAGCGCCGTGACGGGCAACGTCGCGACCTTCACGCCAATGCCGAGGGCGACCATTAGCGCCTCGCACAGAATCGACGTGATTACGAGCGGCACCACGGCGACCACCACCGCGCGCCAATTTCTGAACGTGACGAAACACAGCGCGATCACTGCCGCATAGACGAGCACGAGCATCATCCTGTTGGCCTTTTCGACCGCAATATTGGTCGCCGCCTCGATGCCCGCGCTGCCGGCTGCGGGCAGGAACTGCAGCGTCGCCGTGTCGTGCTGCGCGGCAAAGCCCTGGACGGCTTTCACTACCTGCTCGAGCGTCTTCGCCTTGTGATCGGCCAGATACGCGATGACCGGTGCCACCGAGCGGGCGCCGTTCACGAGTTCCGGATTGGCCACGTAGCCGTTGTTCACCGCATCCGTCGAGACGAACGGATCGCGGCTGATCGTCATCCAGCGCGGATCGCCTTCGAAACCCGCAGCCGTATTGCGGCGGCTCACGCCGCTGATCGACTGCGTGGTTTGCACGCCGTCGACATCGCGCAGGACCTGTTCGAGGTTGTCCATCTCCATCAGTGTCCGGTAGTCGTTGACGCCGCCCGCGCGCGTCTTGACGATCACGGCGAACTGATCCGTCGACAATCCGTAATGGCTCGTGATATAGGCATTGTCGCGGTTGTAGCGCGAGGTGGCGCGCAATTCCGGTGCGCCGGGGTCGAGGTCGCCAATCTTCAGATGCCGTGCGACCACGAGGCCGCCCGCGAGCAGCGCCGCTGCGATGCAGACGGCGATACAGGCCGGTACCCGCCGCGTGAACGGCACGAGCAACGTGGCAAGCGGATGCCGGGTGCCCGCGCGCAAACTGCGCGATGCGGCGGCAGCGCTTACGCCCGTGTACGACAGCATGACCGGCAGGAACACCAGATTCGTGAAGATCAGAACCGCCACGCCTGCGCTGGCCGCCACCGCCAGCCCGCGTATGACCGGAATGTCGATCAGCATCAGCACGGCGAATCCGACCGCGTCGGCCAGCAGCGCGGTCAGGCCGGCGAGAAAGAGACGCCGGAACGTATAGCGCGCGGCGACGTAGCGGTCGGTGCCGCGGCCAATGTCCTGCATGATCCCGTTCATTTTCTGCGCGCCGTGTGACACGCCGATCGCGAAAATCAGGAACGGCACGAGGATCGAGTACGGATCCAGATCCACACCGAGCAGATGCACGATGCCGAGTTGCCAGACCACGGCCGCAAGCGAGCAGCCGATCACGAGCGCGGTGCTGCGCGCGCAGCGCGTGTACCCATAGATCACCGCCGTAGCGAGCGCCGCCGCGGCGGCGAAATACAGTGCGACCTGCAACAGCCCTTCTATAAGGTCTCCCACGAGCTGCGCGAAACCGATGACGTGAATCGCGATGCCGTCGCGTGCGTGGTCCTGACGTATCCGGTTGAGCGCGTCGTGCAGTGCACGTGAATCGAGCGGCTTGCCGCTATCCGCGTAGTGGTCGAGCAGCGGCAGGAAGATTGTGCTCGACTGCTGGTCGTCACCGATGAGCGATCCGACAATGCCCGCACGCGTCACGTTCTGGCGCAGCTTCGCGATGCTCTCCGGCGAGCCGTCGTAGTCGTCGGGCATCACCGGGCCGCCCTGGAAGCCTGTCTCCGTCACTTCGGCCCAGCGCACCACCGGCATCCATAGCGATTTCACGAAAGCGCGGTCGACGCCGGGCAGCAGATACGCGCGATCGTTGATGTCACGCAGCGCGCTGAGGTACTTCGGGTCATAGATGCTGCCGTGGCGATTTTCGACCACCACGCGCACCGAATTGCCGAGCGAACGAAGCGAGTCGAGGTTCGCCAGATAGTTGCGGATGAACGGACTCGATTGCGGCATCATCCGTTCATAGCTCGCGCTGACGTTCGATCTTGCCGCCGCGAAGCCCAACAACGCGGTCAGCACGATGCAAACCGACACGATCCACAGACGGTTGTTGAAGATCAGGCATTCCAGCCGCGATCCGGACTTCGCTTCGAATTCCGCCCGGGAGCGCACGACCGGCGTGGCGTCGCCACGATGAGATTGGGGATGCATGGCAATACTCTCTTTGCTGGTTCAGCGGACGGTTATCGCGCCGATGCGAGGCTCGCGCCGCTCAGCGACGTGAGCGCGAGCATGTCGGCGGAAATCGGCACGACGCCTGTCAATGCCGCCGCATGGCGCAATTTGAGCGGGCTGAACGAGTCGGTGGCGCTGTCATACAGCGTTGCTTCGCCGCTCGATGTGACAAACACCATCGCGTGACGCGCTTCGATGGGCGCCGCGCTCGTCACCCCGCCATGCAGCGGACTCTTCAGGGCGACCCAGTTCATGCCGAGATCGGTGCTGCGGTAAATCGTGCCGCGCAAGCCGTAGGCGAACAACGCGCGCTCGCCGCCCTCAATTCCGAAGAAGCTCCCCACGTAGCCGGTCGGGGTCGCCGAGAATTTTCCTGTGGTTCGGTCGAGGCGGTACACCATGCCTTTTTCACCCGCAATGAAAACGTGGCCCGCTATGCCGCGAATCGCGTTCAGATGCAGAAAGTGCGGATTGTCGATGCGTTCGAGCATCGGCAGCCACGTCTTGCCGCCGTCGCTCGTGGCGATCGCCGACCCGAACGGCCCGACCGCCATGCCGTGTTGCGCGTCGTCGAACCACACGCTTAGCAACGGCAGCGACGGCCCCTGCTTGTAGTTCAGCGCGAGCTGCTCCAGATAAGGCTGCAACGTGGCGTCGCCGTTTGCGATTCTTGTTTTATACGAGGCCGTCAGCGCAGCGGCCGCCATGCGTCCGTCGAACTGGCGTGTCCACGTGTTGCCGGCGTCCGCGGTATGCAGCACCACGCCGTCGTGGCCGACCGCCCACCCGTCCCGCTCAGTCGGGAAGCTGAGCGCGAGCAGGTCGCTGCGAACCGGTGCGGCCGATTGCCGCCAGTTTTTTCCTGCGTCGTCCGAAACAATGACCAGGCCACGCATGCCGACTGCGATGAGACGGGCGCCGGCTCGCGCGACCGCCATGACGGGCCGGCCGGCGACATTGCCGTGCATCAGCGCAGGTGCGTCCAGCGGATCGACGAATGCGCTTTTCTGTGCGGGCGCCGCAGCGGGAGCGGCCTGCACGTTGAAAGCGCACGCAGCAAGCGCGAGCAACAGCGAAGCTGTGCACAGCGCCCTTCGATATTTCATTTGCGGCATCGTCTTCCTCTGTCTTGCGATCTGGCGCCGCCCTTCGCCGGGGCATGCCGGCGAAGGGCGAACAAAGCTCGGTCCAACGGTTCATCAACTCGGTTCGCGCTTTAGCGCAAGCCGGTTCCCGCCATGCCCGCGGGCGTGAAGAGATTGGCCTTGTCGAACTTGTCCGACACGCGCACGAGCGGCTGGCCGTTCTCCGACGTCGTGCCCGTGACGAAGTAATTGCCTTTCTCGAGGTCGTAGAAGTTGTTCTGGAAGGTGTACACACCGCCGCCGTCGTAGAACGGGAACGTATGCGTGAGGCCGACGCGCCACAGTTTGCCGTCATGGCCATAGCCGTCCGCTTCCACGAACGCCCATGCGTCCTCATCGACGTACAGCATGCGTTTGGCGTAGGCGTGGCGCGCGCCCGCTTTCAACGTCGCTTCCACCACCCACACGCGATGACGTTCCCAGCGCATCGCATCGGGCTTGATGTTCTTCTGGCCCAGCACATCGTCCGGAGCAAGCTGCGAAAGGCGATAGTTGTTGTACGGGATGATCATCTCCTTCTTGCCGATCAGCTTGAAGTCGAAGCGATCCATACGGCCGCGGAAAAGGCCTGCTTCGTCCCAGAACTCGACGCCGCCATAGTTCGCCGCCGGGGTGTCGTACTTGTAGTCGGGCGCCATGCGCACACGGCGCTGGGCCGGAAAATACGCCCAGCTCTCCTGGTCACGCTCGGAATAGTTCATCGAGTAGTTGACGAGAGCGGTCTGCCCCGCCAGGGTCGGCGGCGTCTGAATCTGCGCCCACAGACGGTCGTATGGATAACCCGGCTTGCTGTCCGCGTTCTTCGGGTCGTAATACGGACGGTATTCGACGAAGTTCAGCACAGGCAATTGCGTGCGGCCACCCGACGTGTCGACGAGCCAGCCGCCGAAGTTGGTCACCGAGAACTGCGTGCGCTGATAGCTGAGGAGCGCGTTCCACATCACCTCGTAGCCGTTCTTCGGGATCGGGAACGGCACGCCGCCAAACGCGCCTTCCACGCCGTCGCCCTCCACTTTGCCGACGAGCTTCGCATTGGTCGCGTTCTTCAACGTGTTGTCGAGCACCCATTGCGGATATGACACCGAGCGATGCGTCGGATAGACGTCCACGCGGTATTCCGGGAAGCGCTTGAGCAGCGCCTGTACGCCGGGCGTCAGACGCTCCGCATACTGCGCCATGTTCGCCGCCGTAATGCTCGCGACTGGCTTCTCGCCCTTGAACGGGTCCGGCCACTTTCCGCTGTTGGCCGAATAGCCCGCGGGCGGCGAGGTCAACCCGCCGGTGTAAGCGGGAATGTCACCGTCCGCGCTCGCCGCTTTCTCCGCACCGAATGCCGTGAGCGTGGTGCCGAGCTGCCTGGCTTCTTCGGCCGACACGCCCGCCCATGCGCCGGCGGCGTGCAATGTCACGAGGCCGGCCGCGGCCACATGAAGCAGAGTTTTCATACGTCTTTCTCCTTTTTGCGATGAATCCCTCAGAACGACGACTGAAAGGTCAGCGAGACCCATGGACGGTCGTTGAGGTCGATCAGACCGTTGCCGGTGCTGTTGTAGGGCAACCCGCTCGGCGTGACCGCGGTGGTGTTCACGTGAGCGTGATAGCCGATGTAGGAAAGCGTGAGCGTGGCGCGCTGGCGGATCAGCGCCTGCACGCCGATCGAATAGGTGAAGAAACCCTGGCCGCCCGCCGATGAGCCGGGATTGATCGGCGTCGTGCCGTAGAGACCGCCGGACAACGAGGTGGGCATGCTCAGGTCGATGCCCGGGAATACCTGGAGCCATTGCGGCGCGAACACGAGGCCCGCGCCCACGTAGTCTTTCGTCGAGCAGCCGTTCCACTTGTTGTTGCTCGGGCATCCGGCGTAGCCCACGCCGTTGTAGAGCGACGCGTTCTGCGTGACGGAGAGCAGACGTGTGTAGCCAAGTTCAGCCGTCAGCGTGCCCGTTTGCCACAGCGGCGTGCGCGGCAGCGGCACGATGGCGTTCGTGACGACGTTGAGGATGTCGCCCTTGGCCCCCGTCGTCTGGTTTGCGATGGCCGGGCTGAGCGCGGTATTGAGCGCGGTGTTGTGCCGATACGATATTTCTACGCCCACTGCTGTGCTGGCAATCGTCGTGTCCAGGCTGAAGCCGAAAAGCTGCACGCCGCGGTTGTAGGCGAGGTGATAGTCGGTCGGCAGCGCCCGGTTCAACGCGGGAATGGTCTTCCAGTTCGCGAGCACCCACGGCTGCGTTTCGTCGAGCCGCCGGAAATAGAAGCCCATGCCGCCATTCAGGAACTCCGGCGTCCAGCCGATCTTCACGCCGAAATTGTTGTCCACTTGCGGCGGCCTGATCGACGGGCCTTGCGGGATCACGTAGCCGAATGGCCCACCGGGCGGTAGCCCGAGGATCGGCCGCACCGCGCCCGGCAATGTGGTGATGAAAAGGCCCGAGGGTCCCTGGGCCACCGCGTCGTTTGCTTCGATATACGTTCCGCCTGTCGGCAGCCGGTTTGGCGCCCAGCCGAGTTCGTACTGGCCGGACACGGACACTTCAGGCGTGACCTGCGCGGTCAAGCTGATCTGCGGGCGCGGCAGCAGCAGTTCTTTCGTCTGCGTGCCAGGCGAGTTGTAAGCCTTGATGCCGTCCGTCGCCCCTTGAGCGTACGAGATGCCCTGGGTCGGCGACAGCATCGAATTGCCCCAGTACTCGGTGAACTGGCCGGCCTTCAGATAGACCGCACGGCCGCCAATCTGCGTGTTGTAGAACGCAAACGCGTCGAGCAGCTGCGCGCCCTGCACGTAGAAGCGATTTGTGTAAGAACTGTAGGTGCCGTTCGGATACGAACGCAGCGACTGATACGTGACTCCCGGCGCATAGAGGCCAGGATTGGTGACGTTTCCGCTGCCGTATGCAAAATCCTTCCATGCGGACGCCGAAACGCGCACGCCCACGTACCCCTGGTAGGCAGCCGTGAACTCGGAGAGAATCGCGACACGGTTGGTGACGACGTCGCCGGCATGGCGGAACTTGTAGTCGCCGTCGTCGTAGCTCGGGTTATTGCCGATCATCGGATCGATGCCGTGCGCGCGCACTCCGAGGTTGTAGCTGATGGTGTTGTCCCAGTTCACGTCCCAATCGGACGAATCGGTACTGAACTTGAATGCGTATGCATGCAACGGGATGGTGGCGGCGATCACGCTCGCCA
This sequence comes from Paraburkholderia kirstenboschensis, assembly GCF_904848585.1. Lineage (GTDB taxonomy): Bacteria > Pseudomonadota > Gammaproteobacteria > Burkholderiales > Burkholderiaceae > Paraburkholderia > Paraburkholderia kirstenboschensis. The sequence continues at coordinate 45,645 of NZ_CAJHCR010000012.1, read as the reverse complement.
ACACGGTGAGGCGCGGCAGGGTCATAGCCCGGCAATCTTTTTTGTCTTTCCGATACATCTGCTTGTCTCCTTTTGTTTTCATTGCTCAGCATTTCTATGTGCTCGATCCTCCCCGGTTGACGCTCCCGCGATCCGCACTCCGGCGCCGTCATCCTCACGCTGCTTCAGAAGCCGAGCGAGCCGCTCAGTCATTGCTCGATGCCGGATAGCCATGCCATAAGGTGCCAGCACGCCGCCCCTGCCTCCCCTGTAAAAAGGAGGGGGGTGGGTTTACACGATCGGGGCGGTCTCGGCGTTCGGCACGGAGTTCGGTGCGTAAAATATCTAGCGAGGCTATTGCATCGGCACCCCGCGAAAAGAAAGGGGCCGCGCCATATGCGAGCGCCTAAAATCGGCGCAGTGCTGGAGCGCGCAGGCGCGGCGCGCACTGGTTGAGCCGACGATAAGACTCTGGAGACATGAGATGAAAATGAACTTTGCACGCACGTTCGGCTACACCGCGATGCGGTACGCCAGCAACGAAGCGCTCGTGAACATCGAGCGGCAAAGACGCTACACGTTCAAAGAACTGCATCTGGTGACCAACAGGATCGTCAACATGATGCGCGAGCGCCTGGGCCTGTGCCGTGGCGACGCATTCATGTGCCTGCTCGACAACGACAACATGTCGCTGCTGCATGCGTGGACCGTGCTCAAGGGCGAAGCCGGCGCGGTGTACACCAACTTCCGCGACTCGCTGGAGGAGCACTGCTGGCAGGTGGACTTCATCAAGCCCAAGGTGGTGTTCATAGAAAACACACTGCTCCCGGCCTACTTCGACATCCTGATCGAACGCGGCGTTACCGTGGTTTGCATGGACCCGCCCGACATGCCGCGCGACGGTCTCCACTATTTCTGGGATCTGGTCGAGGGCAGCAGCGACGCGAACCCGGAGGTCGAAAGCGATACGCTGAACGACATCCTGATCTATCGCTTCACGGGCGGCACTACAGGCAAGAGCAAGTGCGCGCAATACACCATCGACAACTGGATGGCCATGCGCGACGCGTCGTACTTCGAGAACGAACAAACGTTCCATGACACGACGCGCAACCTGCACATGGCGCCCATCAGCCACGCTTCAGGCTTCAGCGTGCTGCCCACCTATTTTCGCGGCGGCTGCAACGTGACACAGAACGTCCCGGACTTGCGGCAATGGTGTATCAATGTCCAGACGGAGCGGATCACCAACGCCCTTCTCGTGCCAACGTTGATCTACCGGCTGCTCGAAGTGAAGGAGACGGCCGCCTACGATCTCTCGTCGCTCGACACGATCTACTACGGTGGCGCGCCGATGAGCCCGGCAAAGCTCCAGCTCGCGCAGCAACGTTTCGGCAATGTCTTCACGCAAATTTACGGCGCGACGGAGTGCCTGCAGATTGTCGGTATCCTGTCGAAGGCCGACCATCTGAGCGCAGTCGAATCGGGGCGTCTGGCGTCGGCGGGCCGCGTCGGCACAGGCATTGAACTCAGAATCGTGGACGACGCAGGCACAGACGTCGCACCTGGCGAGACGGGGGAAATCTGCGTACGCTGCAGAGGCACAATCTGCGGATACTTCAACAACCCGCAAGGCACGGCCGCCGAGTTCGTCAACGGGTTCTGGAAATCGGGCGATCTCGGCTATCTCGACGAAGCCGGCTATCTGTTCATTGTCGATCGCAAGAAGGACGTGATCATCAGCGGCGGCTTCAACGTTTACGCGATCGAAGTAGAAGCCGCGCTGAACTCGCACCCGGCGGTCAGCATGTCGACGGCGATCGGCATTCCACACCCGGAATGGGGCGAAACCGTGCATGCCGAAGTCGTACTCAGGCAGGACATGCAGGTGAGTGCCGAGGAACTGATCGAGCACGTCAAGCGCTCTGTCGGCCGCTTCAAGGCGCCCAAAAGTGTCAGCTTCGTGGAGACCTTGCCGCTCAGTGCGGTTGGCAAAGTACTGCGCCGTCATGTGCGCGAGAAGTACTGGAAAGGTCAGTCGCGCCGCGTTGGGTAGCGCTTGGGTAACCATTGGGTAACACTTCCGTCTAGATGTGCCCGGCGTTGCGGTGTTGGGCGCGTCGTGCAGCACGGCGTGGCCTTGTCCCGTCTCACTTCATCTGCGCAGCTGAACCGCACGCCAAAAAAGCCGCCTCGCCGGTTGACCGTCGAGGCGGCAAACGTATCGCATGAGAGTCATCTGCGATACGTGTCCGGTAAACCCGTTCAATGAGGCCGCGAACCGCGCGAGCCGGATGCCGGCCCACGCGCCAATTGCTGCGGCTCGATGAATTTCACGTTGGACATTCGTCCACAGCGCACGCACCGGACTCCGCGCGCGAACTTCACCCGCTTGCGTGGCGAATCAGGCTGCGGGCGCGAGGAAAACCTGCACCTGCTCCAGTACTTCCGCATAGGCGCGCGCTGTCGTCCAGTCAGCGATCTCCGCGAAACGCGCGGCCACGCCCTCCGGCGTTAGCTCCGCGTCCGTGAGGCGAACCGGTGCGGTCTCCATGATCGTCGCGGTCGAGAACGTGCCGCCGCCGGCGCCCAGAATCACCTTCGAAGGTGCCTGCTCGCTGCACAGATACAGTACGCCCGGCGTCACGCGCTCCGGCTGGATGCGTTGCAGCGCCTCGGCGGGCATCACGTCTTCGGTCATACGCGTGGCCGCGACCGGCGCGATCGTGTTCACCCTGATGTCGTTCTTGCGGCCTTCCACGCTCAGCACGTTCATCAGGCCGATCAGCGCCATTTTCGCCGCGCCGTAGTTCGCCTGGCCGAAGTTGCCGTACATGCCAGCTGCGGAGGTGGTCATCAGAATGCGGCCATATTGCTGGGCGCGCATGACGTCCCACACCGCCTTCGTGCAATTGATCGAGCCGTGCAGATGAACGTCGAGCACCAGCTTGAAGTCCTCGGCCTGCAGCTTCGCGAAGCTCTTGTCGCGCAGAATGCCGGCGTTGTTCACGAGGATGTCGACGCGACCGAACTCGGTCATGGCCTGCTCGACCATTGCCTGCACCTGCACGGGGTCCGCGACGTTCGCGCCATTGGCGATCGCGGTGCCGCCGGCCTTGCGGATCTCGTCGACCACGGTCTGTGCGGCCGTGCTCGAACTGCCGGTGCCGTCACGGCTGCCGCCGAAATCGTTGATCACGACCTTCGCGCCGCGCGCGGCGAATGCAAGCGCATGTGCGCGACCGAGGCCGGCGCCCGCACCTGTGATCAGCGCAACTTTTCCGTCGAAGCGGATACCCATGGACGTCTCTCCAAAGTCTTGAATAGATGAATGAACCGGTCTGGCGCGGCGCGATATCTCACTCGCGACAGGCGTCACGCCGTGTATTTAGATGCTACGGGTTCAGCATAAGACGACGTGGTGCGACCGGCCCCCGTCCAGATTGGGGGGCATGTGCATACCGCGAGCGCCCTCCCCCCACGAGGAGAGGGGCGCGAGCGCGGCGCCGCGTTCATAGTGAACGCAAACCACACCTATTAGAGAGAGAAAATGACCGACGTATCAGCAGCATTCCTGAGCGAACAGGAAGTGATGATCCGCGATTCCGCGCGCACCGTCGCAACAGAGATCGTCGCCAAGACCGCAGCCGAGCGCGACCGCACTCACGCGTGGCCGGGAGACGAGCTCGACGCTGTCGCGAAACTGGGCTTCCTCGGCATGCTTGCGCCGGAGGCGCACGGCGGCTCGGGCGCCACTTTCGTCGAGTACTGCCTCGCTATCGAGGAACTGGCAGTTGCCGACGCGGGCTTCGCCACGGTCGTCCACGTGCATAACACGATCATCGGACTGATCGCGGCACAAGGCACCGAAGAGCAGAAGCGGCGCTTTCTACCTCGCCTCATAGCGGGCGAAACCTATGCGGCCGGGCTTTTTTCCGAACCCCAAGCAGGTTCGGACACCACGGCGTTCAGCACGTCCGCACGGCGCGACGGCGACCATTACGTTCTCAACGGCACCAAGCAGTTCATCTCGAACGGCAACAAGGCCGGCGTAGCCGTCGCGCTTGCAATCACCGGTCAGAGCGCGGGCAAGAATGGCGCCAGCATGTTCATCATCGACACGTCCGAGCCCGGCTATCATGTCGCACGCGTCGAAAACAAACTGGGCCAGCGGTCGGCACATCTCGCGCAGATCCAGTTGATCGACTGCCGCGTGCCCGCCGGCAACATCCTCGGCGAGGAAGGCAGCGCGTATAAGAAGATGCTGCGCGGCATGTCCGAGGGCCGCATAGCGATCGCGGCGATTGCAGTCGGGACCGCGCGCGCCGCGCTCGACGCCGCTGTGCGCTACGCCAGGGAGCGCGAAGCCTATGGCGCGCCGATCATCAACTTGCAGGGCGTCGCGTTCGATCTTGCCGACATGGCGACTCAGGTCGAGATCGCACACCAGTTCGTGATCCATGCGGCGCGGCTGTGTGCGGCGGACCTGCCGTGCGCGAAGGAGCCGTCGATGGCCAAGCTATTCGCCTCCGAGATGGCTGAGAAGGTTTGCTCGGATGCGCTGCAGATCCACGGCGGCTATGGATACCTGAACGACTTCCCCGTCGAGCGCTTTTACCGCGACGTGCGTGTCACGAAGATTTACGAAGGCACGAGCCATATCCAGAAGCTGATCATCTCGCGCAATCTTTGAACGGTGTGCAACGAGTTTTTATTGCGCCCGGTACGAGCAAAGCCCCGGTATTACGACCGGGGCTTTTCATGCGCACACTTCAGGTAACGTGACGAGGCGGGGCGTGAAGCGGCAGGTGCAAGCTGGCAACGCGCTCTACCGCAGCCGCAGCCACAATCGCAATCGCAGTGGCCGCTACTTCGCCGCGAACTTCGCGCACGCCTCCCGAAAGAAAGACGAGCGAACGAGGCCGCGCTGCACTTCGCGCTCGGCGGCAAGTGACTCCTTGATCGACATGTGCGCGGCGTCGTCCACGAGGCGCCGGCACTCTGCTATCGCGTCTTTCGGCAATGCAGCGAGCTTATGTGCGAACGCGAGCGCCTGCGGCAGCAATTCTGTGTCGTCGACGCAGCGCCATACCAAGCCCCACTGCTCCGCCTGCTCACCGCCGATGCGATCGCCGAGCAACGCCATGCCCAGCGCGCGTGGACGCCCGAGCGAGCGCGCGATTACCCAGTTGATGCCGAGATCCGGCACCACGCCGAGCTGCGCGACCTGAGCGACGAGAAAGTACGCCGAGCGCGCGCAGAGCACGATGTCCGCAGCAAGCGCGTAGCCCATTGCACCGCCTGCGCACGGTCCGTTCACCGCGCTGATAACAGGCACCGGCGACCCGGCGATGAAGCGCGCAATCGGGTTACCGAATTCCTCCATGAGCATGCCGATGCCGCTCGACAATGCGTCGGCACCTTCCTGCGCAAGCGCGTTGAATGCATGAACGTCCCCACCTGCCGAGAACACACGCCCCGCCCCGGTCAGTACGATGGCACGCGCACCTTGCGCAACGACTTCGGGAAGCGCTGCGCCCAGTTGCTCGAGCATTGCACGGTCCATCACGTTCCACGGCGTTGCACCCTTCATCGTGAGGATTGCGACGCTCTGCTCCCAACTGATTTCAACCATTGAACGACTCCCCCGCCGAATTGGCCGGCCAGCAAATGAGTATGCGTAAGCAACGCGGCGTGCGACCGTTGACCAACGACAACAGGACGCCGCAGCAATTGCCAGCGTCCTTCGTCACGTCGTGCACTGAAGTGCGGCGCCGCGCCGCGTCTGCCGACGTTAAGCCTTACCGAGAATGGCGATATGCTCGAGCGCCTCTTCCACGCGCCACAGACCGCCGCCGTTGCCCTGGATCGCGAAGCGGGCGCCTTCGACCTGACGCGCTCCGCAATTTCCGCGCAGTTGCTCGACCAGCTCGAAAATCTGCCCGAGACCGGTGGCGCCGATCGGGTGTCCTTTCGACTCGAGCCCACCCGACGGATTGACCACGATCGAGCCGCCGAGCGATGTCTCGCCCCGCTCCGCGAGAACGCCGCTCGCGCCCGGCTCACGCAGACCCAGCCCTTCGAACGTAATCAGCTCCCCGATCGCGGTCGCGTCGTGCAGCTCGGCAACGTTGATTTGCGACGGGCCGATGCCCGCCTGCTCGAACGCGTCCTTAGCGGCTTGCGGGGTGCAGGCGTTCGCATAGTCGTCCGCCGCGCGCGCGGAGCCCGAGCGCAGCACGCTTGCCATCACCTTGATCGCACGCTTGCGATCGAAACCGTACTTTTTCAGCGCGCTTTCCGTACAGAGGATGGCGGTAGCCGCGCCGTCGGAAATCGGCGAGCACATCGGCAACGTCATCGGATAGGTAATGGGCGGCGCGGCCAGCACTTCGTCGATTGTCATCGGCCTACGGTATTGCGAGCGCTCGTTGTGCACCGAATGATTGTGATTCTTTGCCGCGACGGCCGCGATCTGCCGCTGCGTGATGCCAAAGCGCGACATGAACGCACGTCCGAGCGCCGCATACACGTCCATGAACGGGCTATACGGCTTGTCCGACTGCGAACCCGGCGGCGGCACGATGTCCTTGCCCATGCCCGCGAGGCAACTCTTGTTGTCCTCCAGCGTTTCAATATCCCAGGCCGATTCGAAGCACGAGAACATCTTCGCCTTGTCGTCCGAGTACATTTTCTCAGCGCCGACCGCGAGTACCACGTCCGCCGCGCCCGCGCGCAGCTGCATCACAGCCAGATTGAAAGCCGCGCTCGACGACGCGCACGCGCCCTCCACGTTGTAGATCGGAATGCCGCCCAGCCCGATCGGCAAGAGTGCGACCTGGCCGCGAATCATGTGCTGGCCGTCGAAATGACCTTGTGCCGTGTTGCCGAAGAATGCAGCCCTGATCCATTTGCGGTCGCAGGCCGCGTCCTTCAGCGCGTCCTCAACAGCCCACGCGGTAAGCTGCTTGACGCTCTTGTCCATGTGGCGGCCAAACGGCGTCATGCTCACGCCGACGATATAGATGTCTTCCATGTCTTCTCCAGTTCGAATAATGCCGTTCGTCTCACAAGCGGCCGCGCACCATGCCTGGGGAGCGGGCCGCCGTTGCCCGGTCCCGCAACGATCAGTAGCCCTTGAATTCCGGCTTGCGCTTTTCGACAAACGCGCGCAGCCCTTCCTGTATGTCGTATGAGCGCTGGTGATTGCGCAGTTCGAGCACCTCGTGCCGCAGCGCGTCCGCGACCGGCTTGTCTGCCGATTCGTCGGCGACGCGTTTCATCTTCGCGAGTACCAGGGGACTTTTAGCCGCCAGTTTCTCGCCGATTGCCTGCACGCGCTCGATCAGTTCCGCGTCTGCGACCACCTCGGCGACGAGGCCATACTGCTTCATCTCCTGCGCGGACACGGAATCGCCAGTGAACAGCAGATACTTCGCGATGTTCACCGGGATCTTGCGTGGCAGCACGGCTGCGCCGCCGCCACCCGGAAACACGCCGAAGTTCGAGTGAGCGTCGCCAAAGCGCGCGCTCTGTGCCGCAATCACGAAATCACAGGTCATCACAGCTTCGAGTCCGCCCGCGAGCGCGAGGCCATTGACCGCCGCGATGACAGGGCGCGGAAACGCGCGCAACGTATCGAACAGTTGAATGATCTCGTCGAGAAAGTCTTTTTCGCCCGGTTGAGCGGGCGCCCCGGCGGTCTTCAGATCGGCGCCCGCGCTGAACGCCCGGCCCGTGCCCGTCACGACGACGACACGCACCTGCGGGTCTTCCCGCCATTGCATCAGCTTCGCGGTGATGCCCTGAACCATGTCGCGCGACAGCGCGTTCATCGCGTCGGGACGCGCGAGTGTGACCCAGGCCACGGGGCCTTTCAGTTCGAATGTGACGCTCATCTGTCTGCTCCCCAATCCGTGCCAGTTCTGTTGGAAGTTCGCGTGCTGCAAGTGACTTGACGCTACGCCGGAAGGCCGTTCATGCATTGAAACGATAGAGCGGTCGCCGCGCGGATTCCCCTGCATTTGCGGGGGGGGGGGCGTTCGAAAAAAATGGCCGTTTGGCCAGGGAGAAGACGAGGTTTGCGCGCGCGACGAACGTGCTAGCATCCCGTCACCGTAGAAGTGAAATCATGACGTTCCAGAACCCGCCACTCGACGAACTCAACGTACCGGCGAAATTCGCGCCGCCGCGTGTCAGTCCTCGCCATATCGTGCGTAAAAAACTGCTCGATAGCCTGCGGGACGCGCAGCATTGCGCGCTCACGCTCGTCACCGGCAATGCGGGCTTCGGCAAAACGATTCTGCTCGTGCAGTGGCGTCAGGAACTCATGAAGGCGGGCGCAGAAGTAGCATGGCTCGCGCTCACGGCGGATCATCGTCACAGCGACGTATTCTGCCGCGATCTGCTCGGCGCGCTCGCGCCTCTTGGCGTGGAGTCCGAGGCCGCGCCATTGGTGGGCCGCGACGATCGCGCGTGGCCGGTCGAGCCGGTGGCAGCGGCGATCATCGCGGGCGTGCAGCGCGTCGGGAAAGACCTCTATCTGTTCATCGACGACTTTCAGCACGTTGACGATTCCTGGGTACACGAGCTAGTGCACAAACTCGTCACTCACAGCCCTGCGAATCTGCATATGGTGATCGCCTCGCGCACCACGGCGCCGCTCGGCCTGAGCCGCTTGCGCGTGTATGGGCAACTCGCCGAGGTGGGCCTCGAAGACTTGCCTTTTAGCCTCGACGAAACGCAGGCGTTCTTCGAGCAGAACCTCGCGACAATGAAGCTCACCGCCAACGAAGTGCAGCTGATCCAGGACGTCACGCGCGGCTGGCCTGCGAGCCTCCAGCTTGTCGCGCTCATGCTGCGAAACCGCCCGGCCGCGCGCGGCCAGGTGACGGCGCTGTTGCGTCGTTCCGGCGACCTGCACAACTACCTCGCGGAAAACGTGATTGCGCCGGCGCCGGCCGCAATGATCCAGTTCCTCGAAATGCTCGCGCCGCTGCGGCGCTTCAATGCCGCGCTCGCGGCACACGTTACGCAGCACGTTCAAGCGGGCGATCTGCTGCGCCGCGCCGACGAGGAGTTGCTGCTGATTCAGCGCGTGCATACCGGCGATCGCGCGCCGTGGTATCGCTTTCATCCGCTGCTTGGCGAGTTTCTCTGCAACCGGCTCGCACAACGCGGCGATGAGAGCTTGCAGACGCTGCACCGGCGCGCCAGCGTGTGGTTTGCAAAGCATCAGATGCCGGCCGACGCCGTGCGCCATGCGAATCTCGGCGGCGATCTCGAACTCGCAGTGCAGATCATCGAGCAGTCGATGCCGCCGGATTGGCGCTTCAGTGCCGTTGCCGCGATGGTCCAGCTACTCGACCATATGCCCGAGGATGCCCTCGTCGCGCATCCGCAGCTCTCGTTCCTTGCCTGCCTGAGTTGTGCGCTGAGCGCACGCACCGCCGAGGCGCAACGCTGGCTGGAGCAGCTAGGACGTAGCGAGTCCAGGCTTCATGCCGATATGCACACCCAGCTTGCGCTGGCCGAAGCGACCATCGCGATGCAGCGCGACGAAAGCGAACGGGTCATCGAACTGCTCGGGCGCGAGCCCGAGTCGTGGCCTGCGAACCGCACGCTGCGCTATATCCACGTCGCCGCGCTTGTGACCGGTTATGCGCATGTGGGCCGCTTGCAGGAAGCGTTGAAACTGCACGACGAGCATGCCGTGCCGGGCGCCGACCAGGGCAGCGAAATCGCACTGATGTTCGAAGCGACGCTGCCTGCGGCGCTTCTCGTGCATGGACAGGTCCGCGAGACGGCGCGCCTCGCATCTGCGCTGCTTGAACAGGCAGAAGCGGGCTATGGTCGTCACTCGGTGCCGGCTGGCCTATGCGCCGCGATGCTGAGCGGTGCGTACTATGAACTCGACCGCATCGACGACGCCCGCGACGTGCTCGCCAACCGCACAGGGCTGCTATGCGCATCCTGGCCCGACGTGATGGTCGATGCTTCGGTCTGCCATGCGCGGCTCGATCGACTGGATGCAGGATCGGGCGCAGCTCTGGCATTTTTGCAGGAACAAGCCGACCATTTCCACAGCATGAACCTGCTGCGGCCGGCCGCCGTCATGCTGGCGGAACAGGTGTGCATGCTGCTTCGCGACGGCGATCACGTCCGGGCGCAAGGCGTGTTGGCAAGGCTGAAGGCGCTCGCCGACACCCCGCAACGCGCCGCCGGCACGGCAGCCGAGATTGGCGCCATTACCCTCTCGACGTGCGCGCGGCTTGCCCTCGTAGACTGCAACGCAAAAGAGGCGCTGGCAGCACTCGACCAGGTCCGCGCGTTCGCGCACGCGGCCGGCCGCGCAAGACTTCTCGTGCGGGCGAACCTGCTCGCCGCGGCGGCATGGGACTCGCTGCAGGAACGCGACGAGGCTCACCGAAGCCTGATCGAAGCGCTCAATGCAGGCGCCGATCTCGGACTCTTACGCACATTCATCGACGACGGCGAGCCTGTCGTCGCCGGTCTCGCTGCACTGCGTGGAGCACAGGGGCTGACGCCATCCGCAGCGTCGCTGCTGGAAACGGTGCTGGACAAGCTCTACGTGTCGACTGCGAGCGCTGTACGGTCGGGCAAATCATCCGCCGCGCAATCGTTGCAACACGAAAGCGTGAACCTCACGCCGCGCGAACGCGAGATTCTCCTGTTGATCTCGCAGGCCATGTCGAACAAGCGTATCGCGCTGACCTTGAACATCTCTGTCGGCACGACCAAATGGAACGTGCGCAACATCCTGAACAAGCTCGACGTCTCGACGCGTTATGACGCGATGGTGTGGGCGCGCGAACACGGCTACATCGCATAGGCCCGCCGCAGGCATACACCGCGCTCCGCGCACCCCTGTCCTAAATAGGGGGCCGCGTCCGTCGCATTACCACGTTACATAGCACGCCACCCTTCCCCTCCGAGGGGTGTGGACGCACGTTGCGCTCCCTATCATTGGGTGCATTCATTCATCATGAGGCACACCATGACGTCGCAGAGACAAGGCCCGTTGACCGGGATCCGTGTACTCGAGATCGCGGGCATCGGTCCCGGGCCGTTTTGCGGCATGCTGCTCGCCGACCTGGGCGCAGACGTGGTGGTGGTCGACCGCGTGGATCCCGGTGCCGACCGACTCGACCTCGCGCAGCACGACATTCCGAATCGCGGCAAGCGCTCTATCGTTGCGGATCTGAAAACGCCCGCGGGCGTTCAAACGGTACTCGACCTCGTTGAACATTGCGATGCGCTTATCGAAGGCATGCGCCCTGGCGTGATGGAGCGGCTGGGCCTCGGGCCGGACGCGTGTCTGCAGCGTAATTCGCGGCTGGTCTATGGGCGCATGACGGGATGGGGGCAGACCGGTCCGCTTGCTCACGCTGCGGGCCACGATCTGAACTACATCGCACTGTCGGGCGCGCTCTGGTATTCCGGGCAGCCGGGCGAGACACCCATGACACCGCCGAGTCTCGTCGGGGACATGGGCGGTGGAGCGCTCTATCTTGCAATCGGCCTGCTCGCCGGCATCATGCATGCACGCGTCACCGGTCAAGGACAGGTTGTCGACGCGGCCATCGTCGACGGCAGCGCGCACATGATGTCGCTCCTCCTCGCGCTTCACGCATCCGGCCAGTTCACTACGGCACGCGGACAAAGCCTGCTGGACGGCCCGCACTGGTACAACACCTATCGCTGCGCCGACGGCGGCATGATTTCAGTCGGCTCCGTCGAACCGAAGTTCTATCGGCAGTTGTGCGAGAAGCTCGGACTTGCCGACGACCCCGCCTGCAACGACGCCAACAACAAGCACGCCTGGCCTGCCTTGCGCGAGCGGTTCACGGCGCTTTTCGCGAGCCGTCCGCGCAATGAATGGTGCGCGCTGCTGGAGGGCACGGACGCATGCTTTGCGCCCGTTCTCAGCCCCGAGGAAGCCGCCGCGCATCCGCATATGCAGGCGCGAAACATCTACACACGAGAAGGCGGCGTTTTGCAGCCCAATCCCGCGCCGCGCTTTTCGGCGACGCCCGCGCACGGTCCGCGCGCGGTTCCCCGCCGCGGCGAACACACAGGCACGGTCCTGAAAGACTGGTCCGCGCGCTGATTGCGGCGGCCGTTCTCGCCTTCGTACACGCTTCCAATACCAAGGATGACTGATGAATAAAGACCTATCGAGCCTGTTCCTGAGCGAACAGCAAATCCTGATTCGCGATAGTGCACGGCGCGTAGCAACCGAAATCATCGCGCCGACGGCGGCGCAGCGCGATCTCGAATCCGCGTGGCCGCATAAGGAACTGAAGGAACTTGGCGAACTCGGCTTTCTGGGCATGCTTGTTCCGGAGGCGTATGGCGGAACGCAAGCGGGCGTGCTCGATTTCTGCCTTGCGCAGCACGAATTCGCGGCCGCGGACGCAGGGCTTGCGACGATCCTCCACGTTCACAACTTCACGGCAATGTGTATCGCCGAGAACGGCACCGAAGATCAGAAACGCCGCTTTCTGCCAGCCATGGCCAGCGGCGAGGCGATCGGCGCATTCCTGTTGTCGGAGCCGCATGCCGGATCGGACACAGCAGCGTTGCGCGCGAGCGCGGTACGCGACGGCGACCACTACGTGCTCAACGGCACGAAGCAGTTCATTTCGAACGGTAGCGAGGCCGGCGTAGCCGTCGCGTTTGCAATCACGGACAAGAGCGCCGGCAAACGCGGCGCGACCACATTCATCGTCGATACATCGAAGCCGGGCTATCTCACGACACGCGTGGAAAGCAAGCTCGGGCAGCACACGGCTCACACCGCGCAGATCAGCTTGGAAAACTATCGGGCGCCGGTGTCGGATCGGTTGGGCGCCGAGGGCGACGGCTACCGTACGGTCATGGGCGGATTGTCGGACGGCCGCATCGGCATCGCGTTCATTGCCGCCGGAGCAGCGCGCGCCGCGCTCGAAGCGGCCGTGAAATACGCGAATGAGCGCGAGGCGTACGGCGCGCCTATTGCGCGCCTTCAGGGTGTGGCGTTCGATCTCGCCGACATGGCCGCACAAGTCGATGTCGCCTTTCAGTACTGCATCCATGCAGCGCGCCTGCGCGACGCGGGCGTCGATTGCATGAAGGAAGCATCGATCGCGAAGCTGTTTGCAAGCGAGATTGCCGAGAAGGTCTGCTCGAACGCTCTGCAGATTCACGGCGGCTACGGCTATTTGTGCGACTTCCCTGTCGAGCGCTATCTGCGCGATGCGCGGGTGTGCAAGATTTATGAAGGCACCAGCCACATCCAGAAGATGATCATCTCCCGTCATATCGGCTGACGCCGGTCTCCATCCGCTTCGGGCCTGCAGGCAGGCCGAAGCGTTTTGTTTCGTCGATCAGTATCGACTCCAGCGGATTTGCGCAGTCACCGAGTCGTAGATCCACCGGCGGGCATGGCGCCCGTCGCGTCATTCGCGGACTCACCGCCCAGCCGCCGAAGCGAGCGCGCCGGGTTGATGAACGCGACGCCCACTGCACTGCCAGCCACTAGCAGCGCGCCGCACAATACGAAACCCTGTTCGTAGCCGCTTGAGGCACTGCCTGCTTCGACCAGGCGGCCGGTCAAGATCGGAGCAATCACACCTGCCAGCGAGGCAATCGAATTACCGATCGCGAGCATGGCGCCGCGTTGCCCAAAAGGCGTGACCTCGTCGAGAATCGCAGGGCACATCGCGTAGCTGAAGGTGCCAAACGCAATCACGCAAATGACGGCCACTTCGCGGACCACGAGCGAAATGCCGGGTATGACAAGACAGATGAACATCGTGCCGCCGAGCACCTGACACGCGGCGGCTGTCCAGCCTCGCGCAAAGCGCGACGGCACGCCGCGCGCGATGAGCCGTTGAACGACGAGCGAAACCGTCAGCGACACGGGTATTCCGAACATGATCGCGAGCGCGTAGAGGCGGCCGGAGGTCAGCGCGTCATAGCCGAGGCCGTTCTGGAAATACGCAGGCAGCCAGGTGAAGATGAGCACGATTGCCCAATACGAGACGAACTGCATCAGCATGCTCGCGAGGACGGTTGGATCCGTCAGCAAGCGACGGTAAGGCACGTGAGCGCGCGCAACGGCAGTCGCGGGCGTATCGTCGATGGTGCCCTCCCTGCCGAACATCAGCCATACGGCGGACCATGTCAGGCCCGCCACGAGCAGTACCAGGAAGTTCGCGCGCCATCCCCAATGCAGCGTGATCAACGGAACTGTCACGCCGGCAATCAGCAGCCCCAACGCTGCGCCCGCGCCGATCAGCGAAACCGGCAGGATGCGCTTGCCAGGCGGGAACCACTTATAGACCGCATGAATGGCCACTGGATAAGCCGGCCCCTCGGTAAGACCCAACGCGATACGCGCGGCGACGAACACGGCTACCGACGTGGAGAACACCAACGGAATCTGGCACACCGCCCAGGACAGCGCCATTACGAGCAGCAGCCAGCGAGCGGCGACCCGGTTAGACAAAAAGCCTCCGGCGATGCCGCCGAATGAAAACAACCAGAAGAAACTGCTGCCGATCACGCCGAACTGCGCGGGTGAAATCTTCAGTTCGTTCATGATGGGCACGGCCAGCATACCGACGACGATCTTGTCGACAAAGTTGGCCATCATGAAAGCTAGTAACAGAAGCGCAATGCGCCATGCGGTCCGGGGCTCGTATTGCATATTCATTTCATCCCTCGATGTATCGCGCAAACGAATGGCCCCGGTCGCAGGGACGCGTTGTCGTTGCGCCGAACGGTAGCGGGTCGCGTCGATCGTTGGTATCAGCGAATCCCATTCAGGGTTCAACGACGTTGAAATGGCCATTGAAGGTGTCGAGAGTGGCAAGCATTGCGAGGAACTGCTGCTCCTCACCGGCGAGCTCGATTTCCCCTTGCTGGATCGCCTCGCGAAAGCCTGTCTCGCCCATCAGAATACGATTGAGGGTCGCGCGGCTCATGGCCACCGTGACCTGCGGCGTTTTCCGGTGCACCCCCGGCCAACTGGTGAGCGCGCCGTGCTGGAGGTTCAGCGCATAGCGGCTGCCCGTATCCGTGAACTGCCAGTCGATTCGCAACTCCAGCGCTTGGGCTTTCAGCCCGTCCACGCGCACGGCAAGATAGTCGAAGAACATCTGATCGTTCATTGCGCACACCATGTCGGCACTACGTTTGCCGTAGGCGGGCGCCAAACCCAGCCCCTCGCGAAGCTCGCGGGAGCCGAGCAGGAACGCATTGCGCCACGTCGCGGATTCGGCCTGAAAGCCCATCTGCTCGAGCGCCGCCGCTCCGAGTTCACGCGCTTCGCGCAGGTCCGGTTGTGCAAACACCAGGTGGTTCATCACCTGCGCAACCCAGCGGTATTCGCCGAGCTCGAAATCGCGCCGCGCGCGCTCCAGCAGCGTCTGCGCACCGCCCATGTACTCCACGTAGCGCACAGCCGCCTGCTCCGGCGGCAGCGCGTGAAGATTGCTTGGGTTGCCGTCGTACCAGCTCAGGTAGTACTGGTAGATTGCCTTCACGTTGTGCGAGACCGTTCCGTAATAGCCGTGCGTATGCCACTGGCCGCTCAGGGTCGCCGGAAGCCGCATGCACTCCGCGATCTCCAGCGCGGTCATGCCGTGATTCATCATGCGGACTGTCTGATCGTGCAGGAACTTGTACAGGTCTCGCTGCTCTTCGAGAAAGGCCGTGATTCGTTCGCTGCCCCACGTGGGCCAGTGATGCTGGGCGAACACGACATCGGCGTGCGGCGCATAGCGCTCGAGCGACCTTGACAGATAGCGCGACCACAACTGTGCGTTGCGAACCTGCGCGCCGCGCAACGGGCAGAGATTGTGCATGGTACGCGTGCCGTTTTCCGCGAGGTTGAGCGCGCGCAGTTGCGGGAAGAAAAAGTGCATTTCCGCCGGCGCTTCGCTATCCGGAGTCAACTGGAAAACGATCTCCACGCCGTCGATTGTGTGCGTCTCCGTCTCATTGCAGATCAGTCGTGTTGGCTCGATGAGCGTCAGGGTTCCGCGCGGCCCATTTTTGCCGAGCCCCGAATCGATCTGACAGCAGGCGCTGCGTGCGAGCGTATGCCCGAACTGGAATTGCGCGCGGCGTGCCATCACGGTGCCGGCGAGGACATTCTCGGAGAGGGCCTCTTCCATGAAGCCGTTCGGCGCAATGACGACGACCCGACCCTCGCGCACATCCGCCTCCGAGACGATGCCCTTCACGCCGCCGAAGTGATCGGCATGGCTGTGACTGTAGATCACCGCCACAACCGGCCGTGCGGGACGATGCGCCAGATAAAGCTGAAACGCGGCCTGTGCCGTTTCCTGCGTGGACAACGGATCGATGATGATGAGCCCCGTCTTCCCTTCGACGATTGTCAGGTTCGACAAATCGAAGCCGCGAACCTGGTAGATCTGCTCGGCCACCTTGAACAATCCGTGGATAGCATTCAACCGGGCCTGACGCCATAACGCGGGGTGCGCGGTCGCCGGCGCCTCGGGGTCGTCGAGGAAGTCGTAATCGGCAAGGGTCCAGACCAGGCGGCCATAGGCGTCGCGCACTTCCGCGTTCGGAATGGTGGCGATGAAACCACGCCGCGCTTCCTCTTCGTCGAGGTGGTCCTCGACGGGCAACTCGCGCAGCGCCTGCTGCTGGGCAGCGATGGTGGCAGCTGTGGCGACGCGCTGCGCGGCCGGCTGCGTCGGGGCTTCCGATGATTGAACAGACGACATGGTGGATTCCAGATGCGTTACGACGATTGGATCGCACGCACGCGCTTCGTCGCGCGCGTGCGTCTTGGCGTGTAGCCATGCGGGCCGCCCGATGTGCCGAATGTATTGAATGTGCCGGGATCTGGCGTGCTCTATTGGAGCCTGGCGACAGATATAATTCAATTGCAAGTTTGTCATCGCATCTCTGCATAGGGCGCATAGCTTGAACCTCAAACGGCTTGAACATCTGATCGCTGTCGTCGAAGCGGGGTCGCTCGCCGCCGCGGCACGCCGCGTTCATCTGTCGCAACCGGCGTTGACGCGCAGCATTCAGGCGCTGGAAGCCGAAGCGGGATTGCCTCTGTGCGAACGAGGCCCACGCGGCGTCACGCTGAACGCGGCGGGGCAGATGGTGGCCGAACGGGCACGGCGAATCCTGTTCGAGACGAACAGCCTTGCGCGCGATCTGGTTCTTCTTCAGCAGCATGAGGTGGGAAGCGCGGACTTCGGGCTCGGGCCGCTGCCGGCCGCGATCATGCTGCGTGAGGTGCTCTGCGCGCTCAATCGCGACTGGCCCGGCTTGCGCGTGAATGCGGAAGTCAATGAAGGCGAGGCGCTGGTCGAATCGCTAAGGGCCGAGCGGCTCGACTTCGTCGTGGTCGAACATCGCTACGTCCCGCTCTCCGCCGAATTGAAAGTCACCCGTCTGCCCGTCGAGCCGGCTGGCTGCTTCGTCCGCCCGCACCACCCGCTGCTTGCGGACGAGATGACAGTAGAGCGTCTGCGGCAATCCCCGCTGGCTTGCGTGCGCGCACCGCAAAGCGCGCTGGCAAGGATGCGCGAGGTCCTCGGTTGCCTGCCCGGCGAGAATCTGCATTTTCAGGTCACCACCAACGATTTTCATTCGCTGATTCACATCACGCGTCACTCCGACCTCGTCCTGCTCGCGCCCACGCGCGCGTTGGCGGAAGAACTGGAGTCAGGCAGGCTGGTGCAATTGACGGTACCGGCAGTCTTCAATCTGTCCGCTCAATTCGCCATTGTGAATCTGGCCCAGCGGACGCTGTCGCCGTCTGCGCAGCGCGCGATTGCCGCAATTGAAGCCGCGGGCAGCTGAGCAGCAAGCATTCAACGTCCGGAATGGCCGGCGTATGAGTGACGCGGCCGGTCTCGGAATCGGCCTCATGATGCGAAGGGAACGGCGCGTGGGCTCATCGTTTGCGACTGCGCCCACACACACGCGCCAACCGCCAACTAGTTAGGAACGCTATGAAAGCTACGCACGCAGCCGCGCACGAGCGGCGCCTGCAATGCTTGCGAGCGTTTCCGCGCTCAAATGTGCGGCGATTTTGTGCACGTATTCGTGATGCCACGCCTGCAACGGCGCGCCCAGTTGCTGGGCGAGCAGGTAGCGGATCAGCGCGATGCGCCGGTGCCGCAGCAGCATGCTCTGATCGAGCAGCGCGAGTGCGGCATCGGCATCGCCTTGTTGAAATGCGCGCTCGGTGAGGCGCGCGGTGACGACTCGGGTCGACGTCATGTGAGTCTGGCAGCGCGAAGGCCGCGAGCGGTCCACGGGAACAGCGCTCGCGGCGTCACGGCAGTCACGACAGTCACGACAGTCACGACAGTCACGACATCAATGGCTCGGCTGCATCGAGCATGATCTTCACGAAGTAGTCCGCAAAGCTGCGACGCACGATGATATCGAAACTGTCGGCGCCGGTGGGCACGAGCGTCATCGACGCCTTGAAGTAATGGCTTTGAGCGCACTGCCCGTCGCCGAACAACTTGGGATGCAGATCGAGCGGACAGCCGCGCGAGAGCACTTCACGAGTGCGAGCGCCGCTGATTTCGAGCACCGTATAGCCGCTGCCGATATCCACCGCCGACGCGAACACGCCCGCAAACGCCGCACCGAGCTTCGCCTGCAACGGCGCGGTGCGCGTTGCGTCATGCGCAGTGGCCGAGCGCACGAGCCATTCGTCGGGTCCGAGCCACAGCATGTCGTAGCCGTTGCCGCGCGCGACCGTGTTGGCTTTTTCCGGCGGCGGGCAACCGAGCACGTTTTTCACCGCCTGCACAAACGCGGCGTCGCGCGTGTCGCCTCGCACGTTCACGAGTTCGAGAAACGGCCGCTCGCTTAATCTGAATGCCGCGCTTGCCGTGGCCTGATGCTTTTTCAGCAGCGCATCCACACCTACTAGCGGCGACTCCTGCCATACGCCGGTTTGCCTGCCGACAGCACGATCCACGACCGACGCAGCCGTTTTGGTTTCATTCCACATGTTGACGCGCTCCTTCGCTGTCGTAGAACACCGAGCTGGTGATCTTCGCTGCAATCTGTTTGCCGCTCGAAAGCGGGACTGTGACCGTTTCGCCGATCTTCTCGAGACCGCCCTTCACGACCGCCATCGCAATCGAGCGCTTGAGAATCGGACTGTAATAGCTCGACGTGACGTGTCCGAGCATCGGCGCGGTGTCGCCCTGGAACGGACCGGCGACGATCTGTGAGCCTTCGGGTATCACGAACGACGGATCGTCAGAAAGCAGCCCGACCAGTTGCTTGCGCCCTGCCTTCGCCGTGTCCGAGCGGGTCAGCGAACGCTTGCCCAGGAAGTCTTTCGACTTCGCGACGAGTCCGCCCATGCCGAGGTCGTAAGGCGTCATCGAACCATCGGTATCCTGACCGACGATGATGTAGCCCTTCTCCGCCCGCAACACGTGCATCGTTTCCGTGCCATACGGCGTGATGTCGAACTCGGCACCCGCGGCCATCAACGCTTCCCACACCGCGCGCCCCACATTCGCCGGCACGTTCACTTCATACGCGAGTTCGCCGGAGAAGCTGATGCGCATAACACGCGAGGCCGCGCCCGCGACTGTGCCTTCGCGATAGCTCATGAACGGAAACGCGGCGTTCGCGAAGTCGATGTCGTGACACACCTTCTGCAAGACCTTGCGGCTGTTGGGGCCGACCACGGCGAAAGTCGCCCAGTGATCCGTGACCGACGCAAGACGCACGCGCATATCCGGCCATTCCGTTTGCAGCCAGCGTTCGAGCCACGTCAGCACGCGCGCCGCGCCCCCTGTGGTGGTGGTCATCATGTAGTGCTGGTCGGCGAGGCGCACGGTCACGCCGTCGTCGAAAATCATGCCGTTTTCGTCGAGCATCAGGCCATAGCGGCACTTGCCGACTTCGAGTTTGCTCCATGGATTCGTGTAGACCCAATTCAGGAGCTTCGCAGAATCGGGGCCCTGAATGTCGATCTTGCCGAGCGTCGAAGCATCCAGAATGCCGACGCTGGTGCGCACCGCGAGCGATTCGCGTGCGACGGCAGCATGCATGTCCTCACCCGCTTTCGGGTAATACCAGGGACGCTTCCAGTTGCCGACGTCCTCGAAAGCAGCGCCGTTCTCCACGTGCCATTCATGCACGGCCGTCTTGCGCACCGGATCGAGAAATTCGCCGAGCTCGCGGCCCGCGAACGTGCCGAACGTGACCGGCGTGTAGTTCGGGCGGAACGTGGTGGTGCCCGTCTCCGGAATCGTCTTGCCGAGCGCCTGCGCGAGAATCGCCATGCCGTTGATGTTGCCAAGCTTGCCCTGATCGGTGCCGAAGCCCATCGCCGTATAACGCTTCACGTGTTCGACCGACTCGAAGCCTTCGCGCGCGGCAAGGAAAATATCCGCCGCGGACACGTCGTTCTGGAAGTCCACGAACTGCTTGGGCCCGCGCGTTGCGAGCTCGCGTCCGCCGACGAGCCACAGCGGCTCTATTTTCGTTTCGCTGATCTCGGCGACCTGAACCGGATTCGGCCGGGCGACGATATGGCCTGCGGCGCGCGCGGCCTCGACGCCCGCATCGACGGCGAAACGGATGCCCTGGCCGAGCGTGAAATCGCCGTTGCAGGCGCCGACGCTCGTCTCCGGCTGCATCGCCTTGCCGGGCACGAAGCAGGCTTTCTGGTCATGCCAATGCGCCTTGCCGCCCGACTGCGCGAACAGATGCAGCACAGGGCTCCAGCCGCCGGACATCGCGAGCAGATCGCAGGACAATTCGCTTTGCTTCGCGCCGACCTGGCCGCTTGCATATGAAGCGATATCCACCGACCCCACGCGCAGTTTGCCGTACGCCGCCGTGACGACGGCGCCGCTGATCACCTTCACGCCATAGCGGCGGGCAAGCGCGGGCAGCGTGCCCTTCGATTCACCCGCGCGCGGATCGATCACCGTCACCTGCGCGCCGGCCGCTTTCAGGTCGAGTGCGCATTGATAGCCGTCGTCGTTGTTCGTGAAGACTACTGCGTCGCGGCCCGGCAATACTGCATAGCGATGCAGATACGTCGATACCGCTGAAGCCAGCATCACGCCCGGCAGATCGTTGTTGCCGAACACGATGGGCCGTTCATGCGCGCCGGTCGCGAGAATCACGCGTTTTGCGCGGATCTTCCACATCAGTTCACGCGTGCCCTTGCGTTGCGACACTGGCAGATGATCGGTCAAACGCTGAGTAACCGTGACGAGATTGTGGTCCTGATAACCAAACGCGGTGCTGCGCGTGAGAATCTTCACCTCGGGCATCTGCCGCAGTTCGTCTTCGATCTTGTGCACCCACTGCAACGCAGGCTTGCCGTCGATCTCCGCGCGGCACGACAGCAACGAGCCGCCGAGTTCCGGCTGATCCTCGACCAATGTCACGCGTGCGCCCGACAATGCTGCTGCGTGCGCGGCCGCAAGACCGGTCGGCCCGCCGCCCACCACCAGCACGTCACAATGTGCAAAGCACTTGTCGTAGCGGTCGGCGTCGAGTTGCTCGGGCGCCTTGCCGAGACCCGCGGCGTCGCGAATCACTTCTTCGTACTTCGGCCAGAATTTGCGCGGCCACATGAAGGTCTTGTAGTAGAAGCCCGCCGGAATGAAGCGCGCGAACTTCTGATTGACCGCCATGCGATCTTTCTCGATGCTCGGCTTCGCATTTACGCTGTTCGCGACGAGCCCCTGATACAGCTCGACTTCGGTTGCGCGCGCATTCGGCACCGTGTAAGCGCCGGTTTCGAGTTGCACGACGGCGTTCGGCTCTTCCACACCCGCCGTGACGATGCCGCGCGGCCGGTGATATTTCCAGCTACGCGCAACGAAATGCAGCCCGTTGGCGAGCAATGCCGAAGCCAGCGTATCACCCTGATAACCCTGATACTGACGGCCGTTGAACGTGAATGTAAGCGGCAAAGCGCGATTGATGCGCCCGCCATTCGGGAGTCGGTCTTTCTGGCTCATTGCGTCTTGCCCTCTTGTGCCTGGCCGTCGTTGCTGTCCATCTTGAGCAGCGGACGGTCGAACGTCTCATAGCCCTGGATCTCGTAGCTCACCGTATCGCGCTGCGCCTTGAACCAGCGGCGGCAGCCTTGCGTATGCATCCATTGCTCACGATGCACGCCGCGCGGATTCTTGCGCATGAACAGGTAGTCGCCCCACTCCTTGTCGGTGAGCTTCTCGGTATCGAGCGGACGCGCAATGTCCGCTTCGCCGCCGCAAGAAAATTCGGTTTCGGCGCGTGGCCCGCACCAGGGGCATTCGATCATCAGCATGTTTGTCTCTCTATCCAGCTCTAGTGCGTTAGTGGGCGACGGCGGCGGCGCCGTGTTCGTCGATGAGATGGCCGGTGTAGAAACGATCCAGCGAGAAAGGCGCGTTCAGTTCATGCGGCTCGTCTTTCGCGATGGTGTACGCATAGGCCCAACCGGAACCGGGGGTCGCCTTGAAGCCGCCCGTGCCCCAGCCGCAATTGAAATAGAGCCCCTTCACGTCGGTCTTGCTGATGATCGGGCATGCGTCCGGCGAGACGTCCACGATGCCGCCCCACTGCCGGTTCATGCGTACGCGCGAAAACACCGGGAACATTTCGACGATGGCTTCGAGCGTGCCTTCGATAATCTGGAAGCTGCCGCGCTGCCCGAAACCCGTGTACTGGTCCACGCCCGCGCCAATCACCAGATCGCCCTTGTCGGACTGGCTGATATACGCGTGCACGGCGTTCGACATCACCACCGTGTTCACCACCGGCTTGATCGGCTCGGACACCAGCGCCTGCAACGGATGGCTTTCGAGCGGCAGGCGCACGCCGGCCATGTCGGCGAGCGTGGACGTATTGCCCGCCGCCACGACTGCGACTTTCTTCGCCTTGATGAAACCCTTCGTCGTATCCACGCCCGTCACCTGGCTGCCGTTACGGCGAATGCCGGTTACCTGGCAGTTTTGCACGATGTCGACGCCGGCCTGGTCCGCGCCGCGCGCGAAGCCCCAGGCCACCGCATCGTGACGCGCGACGCCGCCGCGCCGCTGAATCGACGCGCCCAGCACCGGGTAGCGGCTATTCAGATTGATGGTCGGCTCGAGTTCCTTGATCTGCGCGGGTGTGAGGAATTCGGCGTCCACACCGTTCAGCCGGTTCGCATTCACGCGCCGCTCGGTGTCGCGCACGTCCTGCAACGTGTGCGCGAGATTCATCACGCCGCGCTGGCTGAACATCACGTTGTAATTCAGATCCTGCGAGAGACCTTCCCACAGTTTCATGGCCTTTTCGTAGAGCGCGGCCGACTCGTCCCACAGATAATTCGAGCGGACGATGGTCGTGTTGCGCGCCGTGTTACCGCCGCCGATCCAGCCTTTTTCGAGCACGGCGATATTGCGCACGCCATGTTCTTTTGCGAGGTAATACGCGGTGGCGAGACCGTGTCCGCCGCCGCCGACGATCACCACGTCGTACTCGCGTTTGGGCTCGGGACTCTTCCACTGTCGTTCCCAGTTCTCGTGATACGACATCCCGTTGCGCAAGAGGCTGAATATCGAATAGCGGCTCATCGTTGGTCCTTGTGGGTGCTGTCGGTGCTGTCGGTGCTGTCGGTACTTTTGGTGCTTGATGCGTGGTGCTTCACAACGTCCTGAATAGAGCGTTGTTCAGCACTCGATGACGTTCACGGCCAATCCGCCGCGCGACGTCTCCTTGTATTTCGTCTTCATGTCCGCGCCGGTCTCGCGCATCGTCTTGATCACATTGTCGAGCGATACGTAGTGCTGGCCGTCGCCCTTCATCGCCATGCGCGCGGCGTTCAGCGCCTTGATCGCGCCCATCGCATTGCGCTCGATACACGGAATCTGCACGAGCCCGCCGACGGGATCGCAGGTCATGCCGAGGTTGTGTTCCATGCCGATTTCCGCGGCGTTTTCGACTTGCGTCGGCGTGCCGCCCATCACGGCGGCGAGCGCCGCGGCGGCCATCGAGCAGGCCACGCCCACTTCGCCCTGGCAGCCCACTTCGGCGCCGGAAATCGACGCCGTTTCCTTATAGATAATGCCGATAGCCGCAGCGGTCAGCAGGAAGTTGACGATGCCTTCGTCATTCGATGCATGCATGAACTTCACGTAGTAGTGCAGCACAGCCGGAATCACACCGGCCGCGCCGTTGGTCGGGGCGGTCACGACGCGCCCGCCTGCCGCGTTCTCTTCGTTCACGGCCATCGCGTACAGGTTGATCCAGTCGAGCATGGAAAGCGGATCGCGCAGCGACTCCTCCGAGCGCGAGCGCAATTGCCCACACAGGTCCGCAGCGCGGCGCTTCACATGCATGGGTCCTGGTAATTCGCCGCGCACCTTGCAACCGCGTTCGACGCAAGCCGACATCGCGCGCCAGATCGCGAGCAGGCCTTCGCGCACTTCCTGTTCGGAGCGCGCCGCGCATTCGTTGCGCAGCGTCACCTGCGCGATCGACAGGCCCGTTTCGCGGCACACGCGCATCAGATCGTCGCCGGTGCGAAACGGATACGGCACCTCGGCGCCGGCACGTACGCCGTTCACGCGATCACCCTCCCGATTCACGACGAAGCCGCCGCCAATCGAGTAATACTCTTTTTCAACCAGCAGTTGCCCGTACTCGTCGAATGCCTGAAAACGCATGCCGTTCGGATGCACGATGCCCGAGCCGGGCGCACCCGGCATCAGCTTGCGGAAAAAGCCAAGATGCTCGCGCTCGTCGAATTTAACCGGATGCTTGCCGAGCAGCGCGAGTTGCTTCGTCTCGCGAATCGCCTGCAAACGCGGCTCGATCGTGTCTGGATCGATCAGTTCGGGAAGATTGCCTTCCAGGCCGAGCAGCACCGCTTTGTCCGTGCCATGGCCCTTGCCGGTCGCGCCGAGCGAGCCGAACAGTTCGACCTTCACGCGGCGCACGAAGGCAAGCAGGTTTGCGTCTTCGATATGCGACGCGAAGCGGCAAGCAGCGATCATCGGCCCGACGGTGTGCGAGCTGGAGGGGCCGATACCGATCTTGAACAGATCGAATACGCTGACGTTCATGGCGTGCCTTGTGCGTTGCAATGCCTGGGTTGCGGGATTTACCTCGAAACAGGCCCTATTGCACCGCACGTCAAATTGGACCGATAGAATAAAAACGGCATGACAGTGGGATAGTGGCGTCAAGCGCACTGCCCGCCAAGCGCCACGGCGTATTTACGAAGGCTTCTGACGCATTTGCGACAGGCGCCGACCTTGCGGCTCGCGATGCTGACGGCACTAGTGATCAATGCCGCGATGAATCCCGGTGCTATGCTTGACTCAAACCTTTTCCGCTCTGGCTGCATGCATGAACTCCGCTGAACCGCTTCCCCTTCAATCTATCGACGGCACGCCGAAGCAGCGCATCCGCTTTGGCATCATCCTGCTGCCGAACTTCACGCTGACGGCGTTTTCGGGGTTCGTCGACCTGTTGCGTCTATCCGCGGACGAAGGCGACTTCAGCAAGCCCGTGCGCTGTTCATGGAGCGTGATAGGGGAAACCCTTGCTCCGGTACGCGCGAGTTGCGGGATCCAGATCACGCCGTGGGAAACCTTCGACAACGCCGAGCCATTCGATTACGTCGTCGTGGTGGGCGGCCTGCTGCATTCGGGACCGGCCGCGAACGACGCGACGCTTGCGTTCATACGCCGCGCCGCGGCGACCGATGCAACGCTCGTCGGCATGTGTACCGGCGTGTTCTCGCTGATGCGCGCGGGCGTGCTCGACGGTCATCGCATTTGCGTGAGCTGGTTTCACTACTGGGATTTCATCGAGCGCTTTCCGTCTGTGAATGAAGAGGCGCTGGTGGCGGACCGGCTGTTCGTGATCGATCGCCGGCGCATTACGTGTTCAGGCGGGCGGGCTTCCATCGATGTGGCCGCAGCCATTCTTCTGCGCCACTTCGAAACCGCAACGGTGCAAAAAGCACTGCGCATTCTGCTCGTGGACGACATGCAGAAAGGCAACGCGCCGCAGCCGCATCCACCGGGACTCGCGCCTGCAGCGCACCCGAAAGTGAAGCGCGCGATTCTGCTGATGGAACAGCACGTGGGACGTTCGCTTTCACTCGATGAACTCGCACGCAAGCTCGACCTGTCGCCGCGTCAATTGGAAAGGCTTTTCAAGGCACAAACCGGCAAGGCGCCGCAGGCTTATGCGAAGCAGGTGCGCCTGCGCACGGCTGCCTGGCTGTTGACCAGTTCGGACAAGACCGTGGCCGACATTGCATCGAGTTGCGGCTTTTCCGATGCGTCGCATCTGGGCCGCGAATTCCGCAAGCAATTTGGCTTACCGCCGATGATGTATCGCGAGCAGCGCGGCACGGCGGCCGAAGCTGAATACGGTGCGGATTTTGATGAGACGTTTCCGGGGCGGGCGCAGGCGATTTGAGGCCCTGATTCAAGGCTCTTTGTCGATGCCGTTTGATTTTAGCCCTTGATTGACAGCCTGAAACCGCGCAACACAAGTTTCCGCGCCGCTTTACGCGGCGCGAAACGCAGATATCACTTCCCTGCTACATACGCCTTCACTGCCGGCAAACCATCCTTGCCGTCGAACGTCTTCACGCCCGCGAGCCACTGGTCGAGCACTGCCGGATTCGCCTTCAACCACTCGCGCGCAGCCTTGTTGGGGTCCGTTTTGTTCATGATCGGCAGCATCACGTGGTTCTCGATGTCGGTCGTGAAATGCAGGTTCGACACGAGTTTCGCGACGTTCGGGCAACGCGTCGAGTAATCGGTCGGCGTGACCGTCATGACCTTGGCTTCGCCGTAGTTCGGACCGAATACGTCGTCGCCGCCGGACAGGTAATCGATCTTCATCTGCACGTTCATCGGATGCGGTTCCCAGCCGAGGAACACAATCGGCTTCTTGTCGCGGATCGCACGGTTCACCTCGACGAGCATGCCCGCCTCGCTCGACTCCACGAGCTTGAACTTGCCGAGCCCGTACTGATTGCTGTCGATCATCTTCTTGATCAAAGCATTGCCGTCGTTACCCGGCTCGATGCCATAGATCTTGCCGCCGAGCTTGTCGTAGTTCTTCGCGATGTCGGTAAACGTTTTGATACCCGCCTGATACGCGTAGTCCGGCACCGCAAGCGTGTACTTTGCGCCTGTCAGGTTCGGCGTAGGCAGCACGCTCAGCTGACCGGCCTTTTTGAACGGGTCGATCATCGGGTCCATGGTCGGCGACCAGTAGCCGAGGAATACGTCGATCTGCTTGCTCTTCACACCGGCAAAGGTGATCGGCACAGAGGCGATCGTCTTGGTCGGCTTGTAGCCGAGTCCTTCGAGCACCGTCGATGCAAGCCCTGTCGTAGCGGCGATATCGGTCCAACCGACGTCGGCGAAGCGGACGGCGCGGCATGTAGCAGGTTCGGCGGCGAATGCCGAAGGAACAGACGACACAGACAGCACGCACAACGACGCAGCCCACAAACGTTTCATGGCGTTTCCTCAGGGTGATTGAATGCTTGACTGGTTTATTCCGCGAAGTTCTTCGACACTGCCTGTTGCGCATCGAAGCATGCGCGAACGCACGCCACCGAACTCGAAGCACAAACGTCCTACGCCGACAGCCGCCGCTCGACGCTCGGTGCGTGACCGAATTGCGCGCGGTACGCCTTGCTGAAATGGCACGGCGAATGAAACCCGCAAACGGCCGTGACGCGCGCGATGGAAGCGTCGGTGTTGCGCAGCAGTTCACGCGCGCGCCGCAGGCGCAGCGTCAGGTAATAGTGCGTCGGCGATACGCTCAGGAACATCTTGAACATGCGCTGCAAATGGCGTTGCGACAGACGCACGAGCCGCGCTAGTTCGTCGAGCGATAAGGGCTCTTCGATATTCGCCTCCATCAATCGCACGACCTCTATCAGTTCGGCGCGCGAGAAACCGACACGGGCGTCGACGGGAATATGCTGATAATCCGTCGAGCCTCGTATCCTTTCCACGATGAACTGCTCGGACACCTGCGCCGCGACCGGATGACCGAGCCGCATGGCAACCAGTTTCAGCATCAGATCGAGCGGCGCGGTGCCGCCCGTGCAGGTCATGCGGTCGCGGTCGATCACGAAGAGCTCGTCGGCGAAACGCACATCTGGGTAACTCTTGTGCAGCGGCGACATGTCTTCCCAATGCACAGTGCAGCGATAGCCGTCGAGCAGCCCGGCTGCTAGTAGCGCATACGGTCCCGTGCAAATGCCGCCGAGCGGTACGCCCTCAGCCGCCACGTCGCGCAGCAGGCCGATCACCGTTTCGTTGACGTAATCGCGCACATGCCAGCCCGCGCAGACGATCAGCACGTCGGGCATGCCGGCTTGCGCGAGCGTCGTGGTGGGCTTCACCGTAATACCGTTGCTCGCCCGCGCCGGTTCGCCGTCTGGCGTGATTACAGACCACCTGTAGTGCTCCGCGCGGCCCACATAGTTGGCCATGCGCAGCACTTCGACCGCGCTCGTGAACGCGATCATCGAAAAGTTTGGCAGCGTCAGAAAGCCGACGTGCGCGAGCCGGGAAAGCGGCGAATCTGAAGGGGCCTCGACCTGGGTGATCGCGTCGCGCTTCATGGGCGGCTCAGCTGTGCTGCGCCGCCGGCGCCCGGCGCACCTTCATCAGACTGCGCAAGCCCGAGAGAAGCGGCGCGCGCGCCATGCCCGGCGAGCGGCCAAAGCTCTCCGTGATGCGGTCCAGAATGATCGCGAGCATCACGACCGAGAGTCCGCTTTCGAAGCCGAGCCCGATGTCGAGCCGCTGAATACTGGCGAGCACGTCGTTGCCGAGACCGCCCGCGCCGACCATCGACGCGATGATCACCATCGACAGCGCCATCATGATGGTCTGATTCACGCCCGTCATGATCGACGGCAGCGCATTCGGAAACTGCACCTTGTAGAGCAATTGCCACGGCGTGCAGCCGAACGCCTGCCCCGCTTCGACGATCTCGCGATTCACGTGCTTGATGCCGAGCGACGTGAGACGCACCGCGGGCGGCATTGCGAAGATCACCGTGGAAAGAATGCCGGGCACGCGGCCGAGGCCGAACAGCATCGCGGCCGGAATCAGATAGACGAAGGCGGGCATGGTCTGCATCAGGTCGAGCACCGGACGCACGATCATTTCGACGGTGCGGCTTTTGGCAGTCCAGATGCCAAGAGGTACGCCGAGCAAGAGACTGATCAACGTGGACGACAACGTGAGGCCGAGCGTGATCACCATCTGATCCCAGAACCCGGTGCCGTAGATCAGCAGCATCGCAAGCAAGGTGAAGAGCGCGAAACGCCAGCCAACCCGCCACAATCCGATGCCGACAAAGAACGCCATCAGCGCCCACATGGGAACGGCTTGCAGACCTTGTTCGATCAGCGCCGCAAAACCCTCGATGACTTTGCCGATGGAATCGAAAGTCTTTGCGTCGTGGTCGAGCAGATAGTGAACGCCGTGATCGACCCAGGCGCCAAGTGGAATGATTTCAGACATGGGAACCTCGATGGCGCGTGAGAACGTTCAACACGTTCGTCTTGTTGACCGAACCACAGTAGGAGCCGTCTGCTTCGACGACCGGCAAAGGCGCGCGGCTCGCGACCACGCGTTCGACCACATCGTCTAGCGGTGTGGTGCGTCGAATGCACTCGACGTAGTTGAGTTTCGCCGACGCGCTGCCTGTTTCGTCGCGACACACGAAGCCGCGAATCTTGCGTTCGCTGTCGAGCACGAACGCATAGTCGGCGCTGCCGTTCAACGTGGCGGCCACACTGGACACGTCGATCTGCGGCGAATGCGAATGCATCAGCGGCACGGCATCGGTCTGCATCAGATCGCCGGCCGTCAGATAACGGCTGGTGTCGATGCCTTCGAAGAAAGCGCGCACGTAATCGTCAGCGGGATTCGTGATGATTTCCTGCGGCGTGCCGATCTGCACCACCTTGCCACCTTCCATGATCGCGATGCGTGTGCCGATGCGCATGGCTTCTTCAAGATCGTGCGACACGAACAGGATCGTGCGCTGCTGCTCGCGTTGCAGATCGAGCAGCACGTTCTGCATTTCCTTGCGCTTTAACGGATCGAGCGCGGAGAACGCTTCGTCCATGATCATCAACGACGGGTTGACTGCGAGCGCCCGCGCAAGACCGACGCGCTGCTGCATCCCTCCCGACAGTTGCGCGGGCAGCTTCGCCGCGAACGGCGCGAGGCCGACCTGCTCGAGCACGGTCATCGCGCGCGCTTCGCGTTCCTTGCGGCTAACGCCCGCCACTTCGAGTCCAAAGGCTGCGTTCGACAGCACAGTGCGTTGCGGCATCAGCGCAAACGACTGGAAGACCATGCTCATGTCCTTGCGGCGCAGCGCGGTCAATTCGGCGCGCGGCACGCTGGCCACGTCGCGCCCATCGATCAGCACCTTGCCCGCCGACGGTTCCACGAGCCGGTTGATCAGGCGAATGAGCGTCGACTTGCCGGAGCCGGAAAGCCCCATTAGCACGAAGATCTCGCCTTCCTTGACTTCGAACGATACGTTGTGAACGCCGACGATCTGACCGGTTCGCGCAAAGACTTCTTCTTTCGTCGCGCCGCCCGCCAGCATGCCGAGCGCCTGTTTCGGGTTGGTGCCGAATACCTTGCACAGCCCTTCGACCACGACCTTGGGGGAATTCATTGAATGCTCTCCTATGTCGGCCAGAGATAGTGCAAAACACTTACGCTGGTCCCATGCAAAGCTGTGAGCGGACGTCGTCCGCGCTGTCCATACATAGTTGCCAGAAAAAAGTACGCCTAGCCGACTATTTGCGACAACCACATGTGGAAATACGACACCCGTGTCGCATGGGCGCTGTTTCGCCGCCGTCGAAGCCTTTATGGGTAAGGGTTTCGCCGAGGCTAGAGGCGTTGGGCGAAGATGTCGCTCCAAGCCAAATGAAGGGTTTGCGAAGCAGAAAATACGCTGCGGGACGATCAGATGCGCCGGTGCCACTGCGCAATAACGACCTTTTCAAACGGTTATTCGCGTGCTATTCGTCAGCCGAAACGAGAGTCCACGCGATGATTGGCGCTCGCGGTTTCGGCGCAGCGGACACTGGCAACGAGAGGCCGTGTTCCAACAGCGGACTTGCAGCGATCATTGCAGAGCGCCACGCGCGCCGTTTGAAAAAGCATTGCGCCGGGCTGCATCAAAGTCACGCTGCCCGGCGGCCCGGATTACGGGTTAATGCCTACTGGCTCGCGCCTGTGCCGATGCCCGCCTTCTTCTGCGCATTTTGCAGATCGGTCGGATAGTTCGGGTCGTTCCGCGACGGCTGATAGCCTGCGTCCTCCAGCTTCTTGAGCTCCGCATTCTTCTTCGCGCGAGCCTGTTTGCGTGCCTCTTTACGCTCGGCCTTGGTCGGCTTGGCGGCGCTGGCAACACCGGGCTGCGCGGTCTGTGCGTCTGTGTCGGTCGTGGTTTGCGCGGCGGCGAGTGGCATGCCGGCCGCGACCATCGCGGTAACCGCAAGGCCGAGCATGATCTGTTTGATGGCAACGCGCTTCATGGCTGACTCCCTCTCAAGTTGGCAAGTGCATTCAAGGTTATTTGCGACTCATCGTTCTTTGGCGGATCGCGCAATGTCACGCACGCTTCGCCCGTTGAGAGCTTAATGCCAAACTGCGTATGACGCACTGATGCCTGCCAGTGCAGATCTTTCTCGACACGGAATGACCGCGTTTGACAACCGCGACGACCGCAAAGAAACGCACGCATAGACCGGAGGGCATCCCCAGGCCGGAGCATGCCGTTTCGCGCCACCGCCAGTTTTTCCAGCATGAGCGCGCATGCTGAACTATTGTTTAAGCGCGCCGGGAGCGCCACGGCATCGCGTTTCTACAAGACAGGATGCTCCCGGTGAGAAGAACACCGCTCACAGGCGCATATTATTTTGCATGCAACGAAGCGACATTAACTTTTTCAAGGATGGAGAAAACGTGAAAACAGTCAATCTTTTGAAGACGCTCGGCATCGCATTGTGTCTGGCAACTGCATCGAGTGCGTATGCGCAATCGAGCGATGCGGCGCCGTCCGACATGACGGACTCCACGACTGCGCGCACAAAAGCGGTGAAAAAGACGGACCGCAAGCTCGGTCTCGACGTGCGCAAGGCGTTGGCAAAAGCGCAGGGCTTCGACGTGTCGAACGTGTTCGTGCGGGCGCGCGGCGGCGCAGTGACGCTAACAGGATCGGTGCCTGACGGCGCTCAGATTCCGCAGGCCGAGGACGTGGCAAAAAGCGTCGCTGGCGTGAAGTCCGTGTCGAACAAGCTCACGATAGGCGTTCCGAGCGGCGGCGGAGGCTGATCGCCCGAGTTGTTCAGTGGCATTACGCCTGATTGCATCGGACGACGAAGGGTTGCGCCCTGCACTGCTCTCGCACTGCTTCACCTATGAGGCGCTACCCTTTGTCCTGGTAAGTGAACCACACGCGCGGCCCATCGGCTACACGCGTCCCCCATGCGACGACCGCGCATAACGCGCGAGCATCCACACCGCGGCTGCGCCCGCGGCGAGCAATGCGGTCTGCCGCGGATACATCGACGCCTGCGTGTACAGGCTCGACTCCAACACCCGGCGCTTCTGTTCGGAACGCTCACGCAATGCGCCATCGCCGCCGCTATTGCCGGCTGCCGTGTGCGGCGGCTCCTGGGTCCGTTGCGACAATATGCCAAGACGGCCCATCACGCGGTCATACAGATTGGGCGCCCGCCGCGCGAACGTGACCATTGCCGCCGATGCGCCGCCGACATACAAATCGCGCACCGGCGTAGCGGCGGCATGCAGAATAGCCTTGGCGACGATGTCCGGTGCATAGACCGGCGCCGGCAGTTTTGGCTGCACGTCGAGATGATTGCGTGCATGCTCGACAAACTGCGTATGAATGCCCGACGGCTTGATCAGCGTAACTGAAACCGGCGCGCGTTCCTCCAGCAGTTCCATGCGCAATGCGTCGGTATAACCCTTCACTGCGTGTTTGGACGCGACATACGCGGCCTGCAGCGGCAGCGCGATGTCCGACAGTTCGCTGCCCAGATTGATCAGCGCACCGCCGCGCTGCCTCAGGTGTGCGAGCGCAATCATCGACCCCTGCACGACGCCCCAGAAGTTCGTCTCGAACAACTCTTTCTGCTCGTCGATGGGCACGTCGGCGCAACGGCCGAAGATCGACGCGCCGGCGTTGTTGACCCACGTGTCGAAGCCGCCGAAGCGCGCAATGGCCTTGTCGGCGGCAGCCTGCAATTGCTCGGCATTGCTCACGTCGGCAACGGTATAGTCGACGAGCGCGCCCTGGTCGCCAAGTTGTCTGGAGAGGGCGGTCAGCGCTTCCTCGTCGCGAGCGACCAGCATGAGCCGCGCTCCTTTGCTCGCGGCAAGACGCGCAGTAGCAAGGCCAATGCCGCTCGTCGCCCCGGTAATGACGATGACCTGCTGACCGACCGGTTTGAGCTTCACAGTCATGGCGAATCCTCGAAAAGAGATTACGGGATCACGGCAGCGCACCTACGGCAGCGCACCTTTGAGGAGGCCTGTCCGGCGAACTACGTCTGGATGGTGCAGCATCCATCGTGCCGCGTCGCCGTGGGCGAACAGCGCTCGGGGCCGCCGCGCGCCGTGCAACCGTCAGCACAACGACAGCAACGGTTACCAAAATGAATGGTGGCCGAGAGCCAACGTAATATGCGCGCCCTTAAATCTTAATCATCGAATGCTTCAATGCGCGCAGCTTGTGGTTGCCGCAGCGTGCAGCATCGACAAGCGCCGCATCATTTCCAATAAACACTATCCCCAGCGAACTCCACACGTACATTAATGGAAGCGCTGAATGGCGAAGTCGAATCTGGAGCCAGTCACATGTTCCGCAGAACCCTCTTACCTATTCCTTTTGCCGCGCTGCTGACGCTCGCCGCTTGCGGCAACCACAGCACCAGTCCGGCCTCATCGCCGGCACCGTCAGTGTCGGCACAGGATGCCGTTGCCACCGCCACGCCGATCAAGCACGTCGTCGTGATCTTCGGCGAGAACGTCTCGTTCGATCACTACTTCGCGACTTATCCGCAAGCGTCGAATCCGGTGGGCGAACCGCAATTCACGGCGGCCGCAGGCACGCCGACGGTCAATAACCTCGCGAGCAACAACCTGATCGCGACCAATCCCAATGCGCTACCTACGTCGCCGAATACGGCAGGCCGCACGGTCGGTCTCGTGACCATCGCCGGGCTCGGTCTGCCCGCAGCGGATCTGTTGCCGTTCCGCCTCGACCGCTCGCAGGCGAACACGTCGAGTCAAAACCACGCGTACGCCGCCGAACAGCTCGCCTATAACAACGGCGCGATGGATTCGTTCCCGCTCTTCACCGCAGCCGGTTCGACGATAGCCGGCAGCACCGGGGCATTCGCGACCAAGGGCCAGGTGCTCGGCTACTTCGACGGCAACACCGTCACTGCGCTGTGGAACTACGCGCAGCACTTCGCGATGAACCAGAACGCGTACACCGACACGTATGGTCCGTCGACGCCGGGCGCGCTTGCAGTCGTTTCCGGCCAGAACAACGGCGTGATCGTTTCGGGCGGCACCTCGGGCAACGCGATTCCGGATTCGGCCGGCGGCTTCACGATGGTCGGCGACCTCGACCCGACCGGCGACGTCTGCACGAGCGCGGCGGGCAGCACGGTGACGGGCACGATGTCGTCGAACAACAAGAACATCGGCGACCTGCTCAACGCGAAGAACATCACGTGGGGCGGCTTCATGGGCGGCTTCAATCTGCAGACGGTCAACGCGAACGGCACAACGGGCTGCGCTCGCTCGACCTTCTCGCAGGTGCTCAACGCGACGAAGACCGACTACGTTCAGCATCACGCGTGGTTCCAGTACTACGCGAGCACGGCGAACTTTGCGCATACGCGTCCGTCGTCGACGGCCGTGATCGGCGCGGCCGATCCGCTCGACAACACCGCAACGCCGGTTCATCACCAGTACGACACCGACGACTTCTTTGCCGCGGTGAAGGCGGGCAACTATCCGTCGGTCAGCTTCCTGAAGGCGCCGGCGGTCCAGGACGGCCATCCGGGCAACTCGGACCCGATCGACGAACAGGCTTTCGTCACGAAGGTGATCAACTTCCTGCAGCAGCAGCCTGACTGGAAGAACACCGCCGTGATCATCGCCTATGACGATTCGGACGGCTGGTACGACCATCGCTACAAGGCGCCTACGAGTTCGTCGTTCGACTCGACGACGCCGCAATCGGCAGGCGGCAAGACGGTGGCGGGCAGCGACAACCTGAGCGCAGCCGGCCAGTGCACGGCAGCAGGCGCAGTGCAGCCGCAGGGCGTGAACGGCGGCGCGGTGAACGGCCGTTGCGGTCCGGGTACGCGCACGCCGTTTATCGTGGTGTCGCCGTGGGCGAAGGCCAATTTCGTCGACGACACGCCGATCACTCAAGCATCGGTCGTGAAGTTCATCGAGGATAACTGGCTCAGCGGTCAACGCATTGGCGGCGGTTCGTTCGATGCCACTGCGGGCAGCATCATGAACATGTTCGACTTCTCGGGCTCGGGCAACAATGCGCCGCTGTATCTGGACCAGAACCTCGGTACGAAACTGGCGGAAGCGCCGGCAATCTGACGAGGATTTGGTCAAGAGCCGTGCAAAAACCCGCCATCGAGCAGCCGGCGT
Organism: Paraburkholderia kirstenboschensis; assembly: GCF_904848585.1. GTDB lineage: Bacteria > Pseudomonadota > Gammaproteobacteria > Burkholderiales > Burkholderiaceae > Paraburkholderia > Paraburkholderia kirstenboschensis. Next base: position 9,895 of record NZ_CAJHCR010000012.1, on the reverse strand, counting down.
TCATGCGATGCGCGAGTGTCTTTCGCGCATCGCTGACGAACGCGGTGGCGTGACGCAGGGCACGGCTTGCAGCAAAGCGTAGTCGGGGTCGAGCCAGTGCTTATGTGCTGGCTCGATTCGCCTTTTTTATCGCATCCGAAGAACTATTGTCACGACCGCCATGAACCAAGCTTCAGACGCCGCCCTGCCGCCGACTCTTCCCGCTGGCGGCGAACCGGGTCCCGTTCTCACCCGCCGCTCAGCGCTCAGGGTGCTTGCACGAAGCGCCGCCTGCATCGTCATTGCGGCCGTCGCGCTCGGCGCGTATGCACTTGTTAATCCTGAGCGCATGCCGGCCGCGGTCGGCGCGATCGTCGAACAGATCACCGGCACGAACCCTCGACCGGTGCGTCTCTTGCGTCCGGCGCGTGCGCCATTGAGCGCGGTGGCGCTGCTCGGCAAGGAGATCTTTTTCGATCAGTCATTGTCGGCATCCGGCACACAGTCTTGCGCGTCGTGCCACTCGCCGAAGAATTCCTACGCGCCGGATAATGCGTTTCCCGTTCAGCTCGGCGGCGCGCATATGAGCGAAGCGGGTTATCGTCCGCCGCCATCGCTCACGTATCTGTATCGTCAGGCGCCGTTCAGCATCGGCCCCGATCAGGGCGACACGGATGTGCCGGTGGACCTGACGCAACTCGCTTCGCAGGCAGCCGGCGTGGAGCGCGCGCAAAAGACCGCTCTCGCTACTCCTGCCGCTCCGGCGATGGTGCCGCAAGGCGGCCTCTTCTGGGACGGCCGCGCCGATACTTTGCAGGACCAGGCAATCGGTCCGCTGACGAATCCCGTCGAAATGGCCAACAAGACGCCGCAAGACGTCGCGCACAAGCTGCTGCAGACGAAGTACATCGACCAGTTCAAGCAGATGTTCGGGCCGGCCATTGTCGGCAATCCGAGCCTGCTGATCTCGGAGGCAATGTTCGCGGTGGGGCGTTATCAGATCGAAGATCCGTCATTCCACGCGTTCACGAGCAAGTATGACTACTGGCTGGAAGGCAAAGCCCGCCTCACGCATGCCGAACTCCACGGCCTGCAATTGTTCAACGACAAGGACAAAGCGAACTGCGCGGGCTGTCACCTGAGTCAGCCGAGCAAGGACGGTCTGCCGCCGGTGTTTACCGATACACAATACGAAGCGCTGGGTGTGCCGCGCAATCCAGCCATTCCCGCGAATAAGGATCCGAGGTTCTTCGACATGGGGGTATGCGGGCCGTTTCGCGACGATCTCGCGAAACAGACGCAGTATTGCGGCATGTTCCTCACGCCGACGTTGCGCAATGTCGCGAACCGCAAGGTGTTCTTCCACAACGGCGTGTACCACGACCTGAAGCAGGTGATGGACTTCTACAATCTGCGTAATACGTCGCCGGAAAAGATCTATCCGCGCGATGCATCGGGCAAGGTGCAAAAGTACAACGATCTGCCGCCGCAGTTCCACGCGAACGTAGATGCTTCCGACGCGCCGTTCGATCGCAAACCCGGAGATCAGCCCGCAATGACCGATCAGGATATTCAGGACATTATTGCGTTCATGAAGACGTTGAGCGATGGGTTCGACGCCGGGGGATCGTGACTCTTTGCGCTGCGCGTGTTCACGCAAGCGCGCAGCGCCACGCGGCGCGTTGTTGTATGCTCTCCCGTTCCGCGATCTCTTCCCAACTCTTCCCGATGGCCGATTTCCCCTTTCACGCCGTACTTTTCGACTGCGACGGCGTGCTCGTCGACTCGGAGCCAATCACCAACCGCGTACTCACCGAGATGCTCGGCGAGCTGGGCTGGCACTTGAGCATTGAAGAGACGATGCGTATTTTCGTCGGCAAGGCGGTGAAGGACGAAGCGCCGCTCATCGAAGCGCGCACTGGCGTTGCCATCACGACCGACTGGCTGATGCAATTTCGCGCGCGCCGCAACGCAGCGCTCGAACAGGAACTGACGGCGATCCCGGGCGCCGCGACAGCGGTACGCTCGCTTCACGCAACGTTGAACGGACAAATTGCCGTTGCGTCCGGTGCGGACCGGATCAAGGTCGAATTGCAATTGACCAAGGCGAGGATTCTGGACTGCTTCGAGGGGCGTATCTTCAGCGGTCACGAAACACCGCGCAGCAAGCCGTTCCCCGATGTGTATCTCGCCGCGGCGGCGGCGCTGGATGTGGACCCGGCGCACTGCGCGATTGTCGAAGACACGGTGACGGGCGCGACTGCCGGCGTAGCAGCCGGCGCGACGGTGTTCGGCTATTGTCCCGATGAGTTCGGGCATAGTAGCGCAGCCGCATTGCAGGCAGTCGGCGTGGCTCAGGTGTTTAGGGACATGAACGACTTGCCCGGTTTGCTTGCCTCGTGGCGCGTCGAGGCGTGACTCCGCCTACTCGAATGCTGCGTCGATCGGCACGCGGTATCCCACCGCGAGCCGGTTCGTTTCATTAGCCATGCCAACTACTGCGAGCAGTTCGCCAAACATCTCGTCGGTCATACCCGCACGACGAGCGGCGGCCGTGTGACTCGCAACGCAATAGCCGCAGTTGTTCGTCGCGCTCACGGCCACGTAGAGCAGTTCTTTCATTAACGGATCGAGCGCGCCGGGCGCCATCACTTCTTTCAGGCTGTCCCACGTGCGCGCGAGAGTCGGCGGATGCTGCGCGATGTACTTCCAGAAGTTGTTGACGTCGTCGACCTGACGCGTCTCCTTGATATCGTCGTACACGGCTTTGACTTCGGGCGACGCTGCGGAATACTCCACCGCATTCTGCTGACTCATGGGCTCTCCTTTGTGTGACTGCATGAAAAGCGCGATTCGCGCTCAGTTCGGCATTGCCGCATACGCTGCATATGCGGCATATGCGGCATCTGGCGCCTATTGTGCGCGCATTTTGCCGAACTGGAATCGTCTATTCCGGCACTCACACTGGCCTATCACCCTGGCGTACGCGTCACAGCAACAACCGCTGCGGGCGCAGCCGCTTGCAGGTGTTCGCCGCCATCGCGGGGCGTCGGTTCCGGACGCGTGGAGCGCTCCGACTGCGCCAGCAGCGTACCGACCGACGGGTCGATGGCATCGGTGAAAGGCTTGGGATCCAGTCCGATCGCGAGCACCAGCAGCGCCATCGCGCCAAGCAACACGAATTCGCGCTTGCCGACATCCTTGAGGCTGGCGACTCGCGCATTCGCAATCGCACCAAAAATCACGCGCTTATACATCCACAACGTGTAGGCCGCGCTCAGAATCAGCGTCGACGCCGCCATCGCGCCGATCCAGAAGTTAAAGCGAATCGCGCCCATCAGCACCATGAATTCGCCGACGAAACCCGACGTACCCGGCAGGCCGATATTGGCCATCGAAAACAACATCACGAAAGCGGCGAACCGCGGCATGGTGTTGGCGACGCCGCCGTACTCGGCAATCGAAGCCGTTTTCGTGCGATCGTAGAGCATGCCCGTGCACAAGAGCATCGCACCGGACACTACGCCGTACGACAGCATCTGCACGATCGCGCCGGCCTGACCGATGCGGTTGAAGACGAACAGACCGAGCGTGACGAGGCCCATGTGGGCCACCGTCGAATACGCGAGCAGGCGGCGCATGTCGGTCTGCACGAGCGCGAGAAGACTCGAATAGATCACCGCGACGAGCGAGAGCGTAATCATCATCGGCGCGAAAAAGTGGCTTGCCTGCGGTGCAATCGGCAATGCGAAGCGCAGCAGGCCGTAGCCGCCGATCTTGAGCATGCCGATCATAACGGCCGCGCCAGTGGGGCCGTCGAGGTGAACGTCGGGCAACCATGTATGCAGCGGCCACATCGGCACCTTCACGCCGAATGCCGCGAGAAAGCCGAGAAAGATCAGTACTTGCGGCATTGTGCCGAGGCGCGTTTCCCGCCACAGCGCGAGGTCGAAACTGTGCGTCTGACTGTACAGATACAGCATCGACATCAGCATCATCAGCGAGCCAAGGAACGACACGAAAAAGAACTTCACTGCGGCATATGAGCGATTGGAGTGCCCCCATGTGCCGATCAGCAAATAAAGCGGAATCAACGTTGCTTCGAACGAGACGAAGAACATCATGCCGTCGAGCGACGTAAACACGCCCTGCATGAAACCCGACAACATCAGGAATGCGCCGAAGTACTGTGCAGTGCGCTCGGTAATCGACTCCCACGACGCGACCACGATGATGATCGTCGTCAGCGCGGTCAATGCGACGAGCCACAGCGAAATGCCGTCGACGCCCACGTGCCACGCGATATCGAAAGTCGGCGACCATCTGACGTTCTCGACAAATTGCATCGACGTCGCTTCGTTGCGGAAATTCGCCACCAGCGGAATCACCGGTACGAAGCCCGCAACCGCGCCGATCAATGCGAGCCACCGCGTGCGGCCGCGTGCCGTGTCCGACCCGGCTCGCAAAACTACGAGGCCGGCAACAATAGGGATCCAGATAAGTAGGCTAAGAAGAGGCAATGGCATGTGCGCTGTCGGAAACTTGAAGTACAAAACGCCGCACCAATACTTTCTGTTTAGAAAGCATTGAAACGAATATGTAGGGCTTAGGGCCAGCCGGACTACGTGAGAAGACTTCGGTCGACTTCACGTTTACCCGCAGTCGAACGACGAGGTGGGAGATTACCAAGATAAGAATACTTTTGCAGCGCAACATTGCGCCAACGCCCTAGACAATGAGTCGTTACCGCCGCGACGCTTGCGGACGACGAGAAAATGTGCACTTGCACAAACGGCGCGTTGATCGTTCACTGCTCTGCGCATTGCCCGGAAAAGCGCGCTTTTTGCGACTATTTACGTGAAGTTCATAACGCGCGCGATTGAGAGATCCTCATACGAGGCATAGAAGATGCGCCGGACAGCGCCGCACGCCGGTTTTTCGAGTACGGAACTGCAACCGGCGCTGTATTGGACAGAAATATTTTTTGTGCGGGTGCAGTCGCGAAACGAGGTGCCGTGCCGGGAAAACCTTCGCCGGACGCTGGCTTCACACGAAGTGCCGATGCGCCGACGCACCTTACAGAAGCCGAATATACTTCGGCGGTCAACACATCAAAGGCCGCGCGTTCAGCGAGCGGATGCCGCCGCGTCGACCTCATTCTCCGGACCATGCATGGTGTTTTCTCATGAAGGTGTCGTTCCCGCACTCGAATGCCGCGGGCTTAGCAAGACCTACGGCGCCGGCCGCGTCGTGCTTGCAAACCTCGATTTCACGCTTGCGCCCGGGGAGTTCGTCGCGATCATGGGCGACTCAGGCGTGGGCAAATCCACGCTGCTCAATCTGATCGCCGGTCTCGATCAGGCGGACAGCGGCGATGTGATGATCGGCGGCCATGCCGTGTCGCGTCTCGACGACAATGCCGCGACGCGATTACGTCGGCAGAAACTTGGCTTTGTATTTCAGGCCTTTCACGTGCTGCCGCATTTGACGCTTGCGCAGAACGTCGCGCTGCCACTGCTGCTAAACGAGTTGCCGACTTCCGCAGCGCTCGACATGCTCGCCGCAGTCGGACTCGAAGGCCGCGGTGACGACTTTCCGCGGCAACTGTCGGGCGGCGAGTTGCAACGCGTTGCGATAGCGCGGGCCCTGGTACATCACCCTACTCTGATCCTCGCCGACGAACCGACGGGCAACCTCGATCCCGATACCGCACACGGCGTGCTCGCACTCTTTCGCGCGCAAAGCAAGGCGACCGGCGCGGCCACGATGATGGTGACGCACTCGGAGGCCGCTGCCGCCGTCGCCGACCGCATCATGATTCTCAGCGATGGCGGCTTGCATGCCGCATCGGAAGCGTCGGCGCCTTCACGGGTGCAACACGACCCGCGAACCACAGCCCGTTCAACCGATGACGCCCGCTGACTCGCACCGGCCCGCAGCCACACGCGGACATCGCACTCTTGCGCGCTGGCTGCTGGGCGCCGAATGGCGCAGTCATCGGGCACGCGCGCTCGTTGCGATTACAACCATCGCGCTGGGGGTGGCCCTCGGCTACGCTGTGCAACTGATCAACAGCGCGGCCTTCAACGAGTTCTCCGCTGCGGCGCGCAGCCTCTCCGGCCAGGCCGATCTCCAGGTGCGCGGCGCTCAGCCTCTACTCGACGAGTCGATCTATCCGCGCCTCGCCGCGCAAAAGGGTGTCGCGCTCGCGAGTCCCGTTCTCGCGCTGGACGTCACGGTGCCGGGCCAGAACGCGGCTTTGCCTGTTCTCGGCATCGACGTGTTCAGGGCAAGCCGTATTGCGCCGGATCTGATCGGTGTGCCGTCCGCCGAACGGCCGTTCGACGCGCTCGCCTCCGACACCGTGTTTCTCTCCACCGCGGCGCAACAATGGCTGCACGTCAAAACGGGCGATGACGTGGCGTTGCAAAGCGGCACGTCGATCGTGCATTTGCGGGCAGCCGGCGGCATCGTGAGAACGAGGCCGGGTCAACGGCTTGCGATCATGGATATTGCCGCGGTTCAGTGGAAGTTCGGCAAGGTCGGCAAGCTTTCGCGCGTCGACGTGCAGCTCGAGCGCGGCGTCGACCGCGAGCGCTTCAAACAAGATCTGCAACGAGAGTTGGGGAGCCAATGGGTCGTCGCCGAACCGCGCGACGTCGAGAGCCGCACAGACCGGCTCTCGCGCGCCTATCGAATCAACATGAACGTGCTCGCGCTGGTCGCGCTTTTCACCGGGGCGTTCCTCGTGTTTTCGACGCAGGCATTGAGTGTGGTGCGCCGTCGCGCGCAGTTTGCGATGCTGCGTGTGCTCGGACTGACACGCGGCCAACTGTTGCGTCAGATTCTGCTGGAAGGTGCGTTGCTCGGCTTGCTCGGTTCGCTATGCGGCCTCGCGCTCGGTTATGCACTCGCTGCCGGCGCGTTGCGTTTTTTCGGCAGCGATCTCGGCGGCGGCTACTTTCCCGGCGTGCAGCCGCAGGTCGGCTTCGAACCGATCGCAAGCGCGATTTTCCTGACGCTCGGCATCGCCGTGGCGGTTCTCGGCAGCCTTGCGCCCGCACTGGAAGCGGCGCGTGCACGGCCCGCTTCCGCACTCAAGGCCGGTGCCGAAGAAGGCGCGCTCGCGCGGCTCGCCACGCCGTGGCCCGCCCTGCTGTGCCTCGTGATCGCCGCGCTTCTCACGCAAGCGCCGCCATGGTTCGACGCGCCGATTGGCGGTTATCTGGCCGTCGCACTGCTGCTGATCGGCGGAATTGCATTGATGCCGCGCGTCACCGCTTTCATATTCGGCGTAGCGAGCCGGTGGTTCGCAGCGCGCTCACGGGCCGGTGCGGCCAGTACGCTTGCGCTCGCCCGTCTCGCGAATGCGCCGGGTCATGCGTCGATTGCAATGGGCGGAGTGTTGTCGAGTTTCGCGCTGATCGTGGCAATGGCGATCATGGTGGCCAGCTTCCGCGTGTCCGTCGAGGACTGGCTGGTTCATCTGCTATCGGCCGATCTTTATGTGCGCGTCGCGGAAAACGGCGACACGGGCGGCTTGAGCCCTGCTGAGCAGACGCGGCTTGCAGCCGTGCCGGGCATTGCAAGGGCGGCGTTCGCACGCACTTCACATATCACGCTCGACCCGGCGCGTCCGGACCTCGCGATACTCGCACGAGAGATCGACGCAACCGATCCGGGCGCAAATCTGCAAATGACGGGACCTGTGCTATCGCCTCGCGATCTGCGAAGCGACGAAACACCTGTTTGGGTGTCCGAAGCAATGGTGGATCTATATGGTTACAAGCTCGGACAGCGTATCCGCTTGCCGCTCGGCGAGCGCGCACACGTGTTCGTGGTGGCCGGCGTATGGCGCGATTACGTGCGGCAGACCGGCGCGATCCAGATACGGCTTGCCGACTACCGTCGCCTCACCGCCGACACGGGCGCTACCGATGTCGCGGTGACCGTCGAACGAGGTTCGAGCATTGAGCGCGTGATAGCCGGATTGCGTGCACTGCCCTTTGGCGCGACGTTGGACGTGTCGCAACCGGGCGCCATTCGCGCGCGCACGCTCGTGATATTCGACCGGAGCTTTGCGGTCACGTATCTTCTGGAGGCGGTCGCCATCGTCATTGGATTGTTCGGCGTGGCCGCGACATTTTCGGCGCAGACGCTCGCACGCGCTCGCGAGTTCGGCATGCTGCGGCACGTCGGGGTGACGCGCTCGCAAATCCTCGCGATCCTCGCACTCGAAGGCGGCATGCTCACCGCGTGCGGTATCGCAATGGGCTTCGTTCTCGGCTTCGCGATCAGTCTGATTCTTGTATTCGTCGTCAATCCGCAGTCGTTTCACTGGAGCATGTCGCTGCATGTTCCGTGGACGATGCTGGCCACAGTTGCGTTGGTGATGCTCGCGTCATCGTGTTCGACAGCCGTGATTGCGGGACGCGGCGCCGTTTCCGTGGATGCCGTGCGCGCGGTCAAGGAGGACTGGTGATGCGAGCTTTGTGGCGGCTATTGGCGCCTCATTCGATGTGTCGGGCGAAAACGGGGGTTGGGGTTTCGGCCGCGCGTTTTCAGCGGACACGCCCGAGGGTCTCGCACTGGTTCGTTGCCGGCGCGTTCGCTTTGTCAGCCAACCCGGTCTTTGCGGCAGCGCCGGAATTCGCCGTTGTCACGAAAGACCATTCAATCGTGCTGCCGATGGACACCGGCGCTCACGCCGATTTTCGCACCGAGTGGTGGTACGCAACCGGCTGGCTGACTACGCCCGATAATCGGCCGCTCGGTTTTCAGATCACATTCTTCCGTTCTGCAACGGGACACGATGCCGCCGATCCGAGTGCTTTCGCGCCTTCTCAATTGATCATCGCGCATGCCGCGTTGAGCGATCCTGCACTCGGCCACCTCGTGCACGATCAGCGGATTGGCCGCGAGGGACTCGGCCTCGCCTATGCGAAGCCCGCGAATACCGACGTCAGGCTCGACGCGTGGAAAATCGTTCGTGCCGCCGATGGCCGCTACGATGTCACCGCCGATGCCGGCGAGTTCGCGTTGCATCTCGAGCTAACGCCGACGCAGGCGCCTTTGATTCAGGGCGAACATGGCTACTCACGCAAAGGTCCGCGGCCGGAACAGGCCAGTTACTACTATAGCGAGCCGCAATTGCGCGTGTCGGGCAGCGTGAGGCGACCGGGCGCCAAAAGCGATTCGTCGCAAGGCGACACTGCCGTGACGGGCGTTGCATGGCTCGATCATGAGTGGTCGAGCACGTTGCTCGACGCGAATGCCGTGGGATGGGACTGGCTGGGCGCGAATCTCTCCGACGGTTCGGCTCTGATGGCCTTCAAGGTGCGCAGCCGCGACGGACATGCGATGTGGGCGCATGCTGCATTGAGAGATCGCGACGGACGAGTCACGACGTTCCCTCCGAGCGAAGTCGACTTTACGCCTCGTCGCACGTGGCGCTCACCGCGCACGAACGCGTCGTACCCTGTGTCGATGACAGTGCGAACCGGCGCACTGACATGGCAGCTCGATCCGCTGATGGACGACCAGGAACTGGACTCGCGGCAGTCTACCGGCGCGGTGTACTGGGAAGGCGCTGCGCGGGTGAGCCGCGATGGCGCTGATCTCGGGCGAGCTTATCTGGAGTTGACGGGGTACGCGAACGCGCTGCGGACCGGCAGGTAGTAAGGGGTGATATGTGGCCTGGGCCTGGGCCTGGGCCTTGACCAGGCCCCGACTGAACCCGGCCTGTTCCTGCCGCCGGTGTGCCGGGGTTTTGTCCGCGCGTAAACGCAGAAACCCCACCCTTTGTGGGGTGGGGTTTCTGATGCTGCTGGGGAGCCTGACGATTACCTACTTTCACACGGGCAATCCGCACTATCATCGGCGTGGAGTCGTTTCACGGTCCTGTTCGGGATGGGAA
>NZ_CAJHCR010000011.1 GCF_904848585.1 Paraburkholderia kirstenboschensis | reverse complement strand
ACGACTCCACGCCGATGATAGTGCGGATTGCCCGTGTGAAAGTAGGTAATCGTCAGGCTCCCCAGCAGCATCAGAAACCCCACCCCTAAAAAGGGTGGGGTTTCTGCGTTTACGCGTGTTCACGCGGCCCGGACACTAGCGCGCAGACGCCCAATATCCTTGCCGCCGCAGTCCAGAACTGCAGCGGCATTTCCGGCGCTAGATCACTACCTCGTGAATGTCTGCAGCCGGGTCGGGAATGCCGCGTGGCAGCGTACCCCCAGCGGTATCCGCTTGGCGCATCTCTGCCAGCAACGCCTCATCGCGCGCAATCACCTCTGGCAAATGTGTGCGCAAGAACTCGACCCATGTCCTCGTCTTTGCGTCGATAAACTTCCGCGACGGATAGAGCGCATAAACGTTCATCTTTTGCAGCGTGTAGTCCGGCAATATGCGCACCAAGGTACCGTCTCTCAATCCGGCGATTGCCGCGTAAAGCGGCACCATGCCAATGCCCATCCCTTCCTGGATCGCAACGACTAGCGACTCCGCAATATTGACCTGTACCGGACCGTCGATCTGCATCGCCTCACTGCCGTTGGGCCCGTCGAGTACCCACTCGTGCGGCGCAAACGCGGGCGTATGCAGAATCAGGCACTCATGATCAGCGAGATCCGCCGGCCGCTGCGGCGCACCGTGCGCACTGACATACGCGGGCGATGCGCAAAGTATGCTGAACGTCGTTCCGAGCGGAAACGACACGAGGTCCGAATCGGGTAGTGCAGACGCACCAATCACCGCCACATCCGCGCTGCCTTCGAAGAGATCGGGCATGCGTTGCGACAACGTCAGTTCCACAGTGACTTCCGGATAAAGCTTGCGATAGCGTGAGATCGCCGGCAACACATAATGCTGGCCAATGCTCGCAAAGCTATGCATGCGAAGCGGGCCGCTCGGGCGCTCGTGCGCGCAACTGGCTTCTTCTTCGGCGGTATCGAGGTCGGCAAGTAGTTGCTGGCATCGCTTCAGATAACGCTCGCCGGCGGTAGTAAGCGCCAGACGGCGTGTGGAGCGGTTCAGCAAGCGCGTACGCAGGTGAGCCTCGAGTTCGGAGACTGCGCGTGACATGGCGCCGGTCGTCGAATTAAAGGACTGAGCGGCGGCGGTGAAGCTGCCGGCCTCCACTACGCGCGCGAATACGCGCATGTTTTGTAAAGTATCCATCGATCCTTCTATTTCACGGCTAAGACAGTATTGTCCGCTCGACTGATCGACTCATTGTTGTTTGTTCTGGAAGGGACGTTCCGCCGCCGTCCAGTTAATGCCGGCATCGGATGCTTTTACAATCGGCGCCTTGTTCGCCGGTGTCCGCATTAACCGGCGCCTTCTTCCGCGACAACCCAGGCGCATTGCCTTTCAATGAAACGCCAGCGTGCGATCGGCCCGACCTCAGATTCCACTGGAAAGTGGTGCGCGTTGTTGCAAGGTTTGAGTCCAGGCGTTCTCGACTGGGCGAGCACGGACGGACTCGTCTGGCTGCACCTATTGAAGACGGTCACTGCAGGATTGCTTGCACTGGGCATAGCGATGTTGCTGGATTTGCCCCAGCCGCGTATTGCTATGACTACCGTTTTCGTGCTGATGCAACCGTTCAGCGGGATGGTGCTCGCGAAGAGCTTCTATCGGGTTGTCGGGACGGCGGTGGGCGCGATGGCAGCGTTGGCGCTCGGCGCGCTGTTCGTCCAGCAGGCTGAGTTGCACATGGTCGGTATGATTGCCTGGATCAGCGCATGTATCGCTGCGGCGGTCCGGTATCGGCACTTCAGATGGTACGGCTTTGTTCTCGCGGGTTACACGGCGGCGCTCATCGGCATTCCGAACGTGACCACACCCGACGGTCTTTTCCTCGCTGCGCTGACGCGCGCAGCCGAAGTGACGGTTGGGATTGTGTGCTCAAGCGCAGTAAGTGCGTTAATCGTGCCCCAGCGCTCGAGCCTTGCACTGCTGCGGACACTGCAACTCCGATACCGCAATTTTGCCGCGTTCGCGGCTGACGTGCTTTCTCACCAGGTCGATCGCAGAACGTTTGAGCGGCGTTTCGCGGCCCTCGTCGACGAGATAGTGGGCTTTGAAGCAACGCGCATTTTCGCCGCCTTCGAAGATCCGGCGATGCGTTTGCGCAGTCATCGCCTCGGCCGTCTGAACAACGAGTTCATGGACGCTTGCGCTCGTCTGCATGCGCTGCATCAGTTGCTCAAGCGCTCTCACGCCAGCGACGCGTCCGCAACGATGGCCACTATCGCCCCGCACCTTCGTGAACTGGCGGCATTGCTCACATTGCGGCGGGACGCGTCTGTCGATGTATCGCATGTGAGCGCCCGACTACGTGAATTTCAGGCGGTTCTTCCGCGGCGTGTCCGACAGATAAGGAAGCAACTGCACGAACCATCGGCAGAATTGCTGGCGGATTTCGACACGGCGGCAGAGCTGCTTTACCGCTTTGTAGATGAATGCGCGAAGTACTCGGACACTTATGACACGCTTGCCCACCGTAAGCCTGGCCCGCAAGAACGTGGTGCAAACCACTACGTTAGTATAACGAACGGTTATGCGGTTGCCTTCACGTTTATCCGCTCGGCTACGGTGATGAGTATCGCTGCCTGCTTCTGGATTGCGACCGGCTGGCCGAGCGGCGGCCTTGCTGTGATTGGCGCAGCGCTTGCTTGCGCGCTGACGTCGACCTCGCCGGACCCTACGAATATGGCTGTGCAGATGGCGCTCGGCGCCGGGCTGGCGACTCTGGTCGGTTACGCGTTCACCTGCTACGTGTACCCGAACATCGACGGTTTCCCGCTTCTCTGCGTGATGCTTGCGCCCGTGTTGGCGCTGGGCGCACATCTCGCGACGCGCAAGCGGACAGCGGGGCTTGGCGTCGGCTTTTCAGTGTTCTTCTGTCTACTCGCCGGACCGGATAACGTCGTGGTCTTCGAGCCTGACGTGGTCATCAACAACGGCATTGCCCTCGCTGCATCGATGTTGCTTGCCGCCATTGTCCTCGCCACTGTCTTTCCCGCCGATATGCCGTGGCTCGTCGAACGAATCATGGACGATCTGCGAGCCCAGGTCGTGCTCGCATGCAAAGACCAGCGGCCGGAACTCAACCAACGTTTTCAGTCGAGCACGCACGACCTCGCTTCGCAATTGCGTCTATTGCTGTCGCGGCGTTCGCGGCGCCGCCGCCATGCATTGCGCTGGATGCTGGTGACGCTCGAAGTGGGTCACGCCGTAATCGACCTGCGCAACGAAACGGGTCGCGCCCGATATCTGCAAGCCCTCGATCCGCGTTGGCCTGCGGCCGTCGAAAGTGTGCTCGATCATCTCGCGCAGCTGTTCGAGAGGCCCGACGCGCGAACTTTGGACCGCGCCTTCGTATCTGTCCGGTCCGCTATCTGGATCGCTCAGGACCTGTTGGAAGCGGTCCACACAGATTCCGGCAAACGTCACGACGCGCAGCGCATTCTGAGTTGCCTTCATTTCATTCGCACAGCTTTGCTGGACAAAGATGCGCCATTCAAACCGCGCTGACGGACGTATGTGCCCTCGCGTCACGCGCGATCTTTCCGTCGGATGGAAAGGTCACTTCCGGGCAGCCCCGTTTATTCGCGCACACAGCGGCCATATAGTTTTATTGCTGTCACGCAGTAACCGTTAGTCCTGGAGAACGAAATGAACTTGAAGATTGTCCTGACCGCCTGCTCTTTGTTTGCTGCTGTCGCTCATGCACAGACACCACAGGTCGCCCCGCAACAGCAGGCGCCGCAGCCGGTTGTCCAACGCAACGACGGCGCCGCGCCGGCGAACCCGGCCGCCGCGCCGGCGAACAAAGCCGACGAGTGCGTCGGCCCGGTGAGCTTCTGCAACATTTACTTCGGCAGCTAGGAGCGTCGAGCGGCATCACGCCGACGTCCGAAAGCTTGTCGCGGCGCATGAATCATGACGCCGCGGCCACCGCGACATTCCGACCGCCGACCAAAGCGCAACGCAGACGCGCGCACCGGTAGACTCGATCGTTGACCATGGAGAGGCCCCGTTTCATGTACGAAGACCGGATTCGCTGTCATTCGCTGCGCGATAAAGTTACATCAGCCGCAGAAGCAGCGCTTGCAATTCACGATGGCATGCGCGTGGGCGCAAGCGGCTTCACGCGAGCGGGAGACGCCAAGGCGGTCCCGCTCGCATTGGCCGAGCGCGCTCGCCAAGAAGGCAAACCGCTGCGCATCACTTTAATGACGGGCGCGTCGCTTGGCCATGACGTGGACCGCGCGCTCACTGAGGCTCATGTGCTGGAGCGCCGCTTGCCATTCCAGGTCGACAAGACGCTGCGGGACGCAATCAATCGCGGCGAGGTGATGTTCGTCGACCAGCATCTCTCGGAGACGGTCGAAATGCTGCGCGCCAACCAGCTCGGCAAACTCGATGTCGCGATCATTGAAGCCGTGGCCATCACGGAAAGCGGCGGCATAGTGCCGACCACATCGGTGGGAAATTCCGCAAGCTTTGCGATCCTCGCCGACAAGGTCATTGTTGAAATAAACCTTGCCCAGCCACTTGCCCTGGAGGGGCTGCACGACATCTGGATTCCGGGCCTCCGGCCGAATCGCGAGCCGCTCCCGCTCGTTTATCCGCGCGACCGCGTCGGCACGCCGGCGATCGAGATTCCCCACGAAAAAATCGCGGCGATCGTTATCACCGACAAGCCGGATAGTCCTTCGACAGTCCTGCCCGCAGACGCGGAGACGAGTCTGATAGCGGGTCATCTGATCGAATTTTTCCAGCATGAAGTTGCACACGGACGTATGCCCCGGCGTTTGCCACCGTTGCAGGCCGGCATAGGCACAATCGCTAACGCTGTATTGGCCGGCTTCGTCGATGCGCCTTTCGACGAGTTCGAAATCTACTCCGAAGTGCTGCAGGATTCCACCTTCGACCTGTTGGATGCCGGCAAGGTTACGTTCGCCTCGGGTGCGTCGATCACGTTGTCTGCTGCGCGCCAGGCTCAGGTGTTCGGCGAACTCGAACGTTACCGCAGTCGCCTCGTGTTGCGCCCGCAGGAAGTGAGCAATCATCCGGAAGTGATTCGCCGGCTCGGACTAATCGCATTGAACACCGCACTCGAATTCGACATCTATGGCAACGTGAATTCAACGCATGTGGGCGGCACGCATATGATGAACGGCATCGGCGGATCGGGCGACTTTTCGCGCAATGCGTCATGTGCGATCTTCGCGACCAAGTCGACGGCGAAGGGCGGTTGCGTTTCCAGCGTCGTGCCGATGGTTCCCCATTGCGACCACAACGAACATGATGTTGACGTGGTCGTGACCGAACAGGGCTTGGCGGATCTTCGCGGTCTCGCGCCGCGCGAGCGCGCCACGCTCATTATTCAGAATTGCGTGCACCCGCAGTATCGCGAGCTGCTTCGCGACTACTACCGGGATGCATTGCGAAGCGGAGGCCAAACGCCGCATCGGCTCGAAGAGGCTTTCGCCTGGCATGCGCGGCTACGCGACACTGGGTCGATGTTGCCGGCAGCGCAGGCGGCCGCTTAAGCCAGGACAAAGGTGGCGTCAGGTGCGTTGCCCCTGACGCCACCTTTGCACCAGTGCTACGTTTAGCCGCCGCGCCGAACGAGGCGGATGATAAACAGCAGGATGACCGCGCCGATCACAGCAGTGATGATCGAGCCGATCCAGCCGCCACCCAGCGAAATGTGCAGCACGCGAGCGAGCCAACCGCCAATGAACGCGCCCACAATGCCGACGATGATGTCGACGATAAGGCCGAAGCCGCCGCCCTTGACGAGCACGCCGGCCAGCCAGCCAGCGATCGCGCCGATGACAACCCAGGCAATGATGCCGTGTTCCATATTCGAGACTCCATGGTTGAGTGTGGAAAATGAGTGTGAAAAATGAGTGTGGAAAATACGCGGTGACAGAGCTTAGTCGAAGCGGGTGGGGCAGTCCATATTCAGGATGCAGAATTAACATTGTCTGAAACTGTTGTAAGCCAGATGTAGACGATGCACGCGCACTGAAGCGACTAGGAAATTTCGACGATCAACGCAGACCGATCAGCGAGGTGATACGGAGTCCAAATATTGACGGCGGTCATCAAGAAAAACACACTATCCGCGTGTTCTGTATCAGTCTGAGCATCGCAAGATCCTTACGCCTGCGTGGACAAATAGCTGGTTCGCTCAACGGCGTCGGTTCTCAGTCGGTTCACCGCCGTTCTCTGCCGTTTAGGTCATCGAGGAATGTATGAAAGCTAAAGCTCTTCGCATCATTGCGGGCGCGTTGATCGCCGCCGCCCCGTTAGCGTCCTTCGCCGCAGGTCTGCCTGCTCCTTTTGAGGGAAGCAGTACCCTGCAGGCGGAAGGTGTGGTGACATCCGTCGACCATGCAAAGCATTCCGTGACTGTGCGCGACGCGCAGGGCGGCGAGGCGTCGTTCGACATTACGGATACCCGGGACCTTGCGCGAATTGCCCAGGGCGGCAAGGTTCATATCCGTATGATGCGTACCGCTGTGATCAGTGTTACGCGCGGTGCGGAGGGGAAAGGCACGACCGCTCCTGTCGCTGCGCCGCTCGGGCAGACGAACCCCGAACAGAACGTAAGCGCGCAAGTTCAGGCAATCGACCATGCTTCGGGCGTGATGGCGTTGAAGGGCGCAGACGGCTCGGTCTTCCATCTCCAGGGCCGCGATCCGGCAAAGCTGGCGAATGTAACGCCGGGCATGCAAGTGTTGGTCGCGTTCGCGCCGCAAATCAGTGTCGCGGTCGCGCCCGCGCAATAACGAGCGTGTTCATGTGCCCGCCCGCTGCATCGAGCGAACGCAGCAGGGGCTTTGGAATGCCGCGTTCAGCTTACACCTAGTCTGGCTCGCCAGGGACAAGGCGCACTCGGGTGATCTCCGAGGGCGCGCCAAGCCGCTTCGGTGGTCCCCAGTAACCGGTGCCACGGCTCGTGTATACCCACAATCCGTTCAGGCGTGCGAGGCCAGCGGTGAACGGTTGCTGAATCCGCACGAAGAAGTTCCACGGGAAGAACTGGCCGCCGTGCGTATGACCGGACAGTTGCAGCGTGAAGCCGGCCGCAGCGGCTGCTTCGGCGGAGCGCGGCTGGTGTGCGAGCAGCACCTTTATCAGCACATCGCCCGGTGCACCCGCGATTGCCGCCATCGGGTCACTGCGGTGCAGCGGGTCATGATGGCCGGCCGAATAATCGGTTACGCCGGCAATGACGGCGCGCGCGCCGTTGTGCTCGACGATCACGTGTTCGTTGAGTAGCACGTTGAGCCCGAGGCGCCGGAATTCGTCGATCCACGCGTTGGCTCCGGCGTAATACTCGTGATTGCCGGTAACCAGAAACGCGCCGTGACGTGCACTCAAGCGCGAGAGCGGCTGTGTGTGATGAGTGAGCTGTGGGACCGTGCCGTCCACTACATCGCCCGTCACGGCAATGAGGTCAGGCTTCAGATGATTCACTGCGTCGACGATCGCGTCGACATAGCGGCGCTTGATGGTCGGTCCCACGTGAATGTCGCTGATCTGAACGATCGTGAAGCCATCCAGCGCGGCTGGCAGATCGTCGATCGGCACCTCGATCGTCACGACGCGCGCGCGGCGACGGGCGTTGAAGAGCCCGACCAGTGTCGACAGCAGTGCAAGTAACGGCACGGCTGCCGCGGTGCCGGTCCGCCAACGAGCGAGAGCGATCGTGCCTGGCCAGATCGCGTCCACGGTCATCAGTGAGGCCAGCGCCACGTCGCGCACGAATGTCAGCACCAGCAGCGAAGAGAAGAGGCCCATTGCCAGCAAGCCGACCCACGCGAGCCGGTCGCCGAGCGGTTGCCGTTTGATCGTGCGCGCAAGCATGCCGAGCGGAATAAGAAAGACCGACAGCACGAGCCACAAGCCCGCCAGCGAACGGACGGTAATGCTCACGGGCATGTCTGGAATCAGACGGAAGCCGACGTAAATGTGCAGCAGGATGCCAATCAGAATGAGGCGTACAAGGAACGATGAGCGGCGCATAGAAAAGGTGGAGGCGGGTAGGGGCCGGAATGGATCAAGCGCCGGCGGCGGCCAGTCGCTGCGGCGACGCAACTGACCGGCTGGCTCATTCTACCGGCATGCGCAAGGGCGTGCCGACGCGCGAAATGCGTGAGTGTCCACACGCGGTCGAGCAGCTTTGCTGCGATGCAGCGATAGCCCGAGCAGGCGATATGTCGCAAGGCCAGTTGCCTGAAGCCATCTACCGTAAGTAGGGCGCAGTACGCTGATAACCCTAATTAAATGGGCTTTGAATTACGCGTGGGCGTGAGCTATTCTGAAAGTGAGCCGGCTGGCAGAAAGAGTCGCTGCAACGTCTATCGACACGACAGCGGTCGAATTCAGCCGGCGTTATCGCCACAACGGCGAGGCAGGAGGCGATCATGAAGCTGCTCGGATCAGGCCATCGTTTTCACCACGGCGAGCGTGCGCACCGCGCGCATCACGTGGGATACGAGGGCAGTCATGTGATGCTGCCCCTCGTCGGCCTGTCGTTGATGGCGTTGGGTTTGTACCTCGGCGTGCGCAACATCGACTTCTCCGAGGTCGGCAAGAGCGCGCTATTCGGTGTCGTGATGCTGTGCGTCGCACTCGGTATTGCCGGGCTGTTCGGCGTCGTCGGCGCTTGGCTGCGGTCCAATGGCGATGAAACTGTAGAGAACTTCTGCTTCGTCGGCGCGGTAATCGGCGTCGTCGTGTTTTACATCGCAATCTTCACCTGAACGGCGTGCGTCACACTATCCGCGCGGCCTCGGCGAAGCTCAAGCGCGGGCTGCGCGGAAACAGTTTCGACGCATCCCCGTAGCCGAGATTGATCAGGAAGTTCGACCTTATTGTCGTACCGGCGAAGAAAGTCTCGTCGACTTTGGTCGCGTCGAAGCCCGACATTGGGCCGGCGTCGAGACCAAGCGCGCGCGCGGCGAGAATCAGGTAGCCGCCTTGCAGCGTTGAGTTGCGAAACGCGGTGTCGGCAATCGCCTTGTCATTGCCGGCAAACCAGCTGCGCGCATCGGCATGCGGGAAAAGCTTCGGCAGGTGCTCATAAAATGCCATATCCATCCCGACAATGACCGTCACCGGCGCCGCCATCGTCTTGTCAACGTTACCTGCGGATAAGGCTGGCCGCAGCTTCTCCTTGGCAGCCGGGCTTTTGACGAAGACGAACCGTCCTGGACTGCAATTAGCCGACGTCGGGCCCAGCAGCGTCAGCTCGACAAGCTGCTCGAGCAATGTTTCATCGACGGGTTTGAGCTGCCAGGCACTGTATGTGCGCGCCTCTCGAAACAATTGGTCGAACGCCTGATCTGAAACGTTCATGGTAATGGTCCAGTGAAGGTAGCGCCGGAAAACGCTGGGCGCGTTCGTGCCGCAATCGAAGCGCATTCGAAGCTCAATGAGACGCGCCAAAAGAGGCGTCCGCGAAGTCCAATGGAACCGCAAGCCGCCAAAGCAGGCGGCTCGTCTGTGCCACCATAATAGCCAACGTTCCATTGCGCCCACTTGGCGCTTGTATCAGGCAATCATATGACGGACCTTTTCGACGACCTTCCGACGCCCGACGTCGCCTGGTACCCCGACTGGCTCGCGCCCGAAAGGGCCGAGCAGTGCCTCGCGCAACTCCTCGCCGAAGTCGAATGGCGGCAGGATACGATGGGTACGCCCGGCGGCCGCGTCGCGCTCCCGCGGCTAACTGCGTGGCAGGGCGACGCCGACGCGGTGTATGTCTATTCCGGCATACGCAATCTGCCGCAGCCGTGGACCCCGACCGTCGCCGAACTCAAGGTCGCTGCCGAAGCGGCCAGCAATGCGCGGTTCAATAGCGTTTTGCTCAACCGCTATCGCAGCGGCACGGACAGTATGGGATGGCATGCAGACCGCGAGCGCGAGCTCGGGCCACAGCCGGTGATCGCATCGGTCAGCCTGGGCGCGGCGCGCACCTTCGACCTGCGGCACAACAAGACCGGCACCGTCCAGTCGTTCTCGCTGAAAAGCGGCAGCTTGCTGGTGATGAAGGGCGAGACGCAGGCCGAGTGGCGGCATAGGGTGCCGAAAGAGCCGCGCGTATCAGGCGAGCGCATCAACCTCACCTTCCGATGGGTCACGCCTCGCGATGAAGCGGGCCGGTCGTCGCGCGGATAAAGCCCATTCGCAGATTCGACTTCCCCCGCTCCCGGTGCGCGGGCGTCAGCGCGGAGCCTTCACCCAACAGGTAAGCACATAAAAACTAAGGGCCGCTCTGACTGCCACCACGATCGACAGCGTCAATCAGTCCACGCCGCCCGGCGCCCTCACACCGTCGCACGGGCGCGCGTCCTATATCAAAATTGATATTGCCGGCGCGAATCATATGATTGGACTGTTAAGGCCCGGCACACTACGCTACATCACGATCCACGCATCGGGCAGGCCGCAAGGCCGCGCGGATTCGATGGGTCGCCTACACAACAACGATCAGGAGACAGTCATGGCGAATACACGACGCGCCGCATGTCGTGCGTTGGGCGCGCTAGCGCTGTGCGCGGGTTTCGGCGCGCTGACGCTGGCAACGCCCGGCGCCTATGCGCAGGACAAACAGATCACGCTGGGTTTCGCCCAGGTCGGCGCCGAAAGCGCGTGGCGGACCGCCAACACCGAGTCGGTGAAATCCGCGGCGACCGAAGCCAAGATCAAGCTCAAGTTCTCGGACGCGCAGCAGAAGCAGGAAAACCAGATCAAGGCGATCCGCTCGTATATTGCGCAAAAAGTCGACGTGATCGCTTTCTCGCCGGTTGTCGAATCGGGCTGGGAACCGGTGCTGCGCGAGGCTAAGGCCGCGAAGATCCCGGTGATCCTCACCGACCGCAACATCGACGTCAAGGACACCTCGCTGTACGTGACGATGATCGGCTCTGACTTCCTGGAAGAGGGCCGGCGCGGCGGGAAATGGCTCGCCGACCACTATAAAGATGCGCAAGGTCCGGTGAACATCGCCGAATTGCAGGGAACAGTCGGTTCCGCACCTGCGAATGACCGGCACGCAGGTCTCATCGAAGTGATCAAGAGCGATCCCAAGTTCAAGGTTATCGCGTCGCAAAGCGGCGACTTCACATTGGCCGGCGGCAAGCAGGTCATGGAAGCGTTTATAAAGACTTATGGAAATAAAATAAATGTAGTTTATGCGCATAACGACGATATGGCGCTCGGCGCTATCCAGGCCATGGAAGAGGCGGGCATGCATCCGGGCAAGGACGTCATTGTCGTTTCGTTCGATGCAACCAAGGGCGGCTTCCAGGCCATGGCCGCGGGCAAGATGAACGTCGACGTGGAATGCAGCCCGTTGCTCGGACCACAACTCATGTCGGCGGTAAAGGATGTGGTGGCCGGCAAGCCTTTGCCGAAGCGCATCCTGACCGAAGAAACAGTCTTCCCGATGAGCGTTGCGGCGCAGACGTTGCCGACGCGAAAGTACTAAAGAAAGTACTTAGGCTTCCTCGCTATTGGCCTGTACGCCATGACGGTTGATCCGGCACGAGCATTAGCAGAGGAAGCTGCAATCGAGCTTTAAAAGTTTCTCCAGCGGTGCCTGACCGTCCGATTGCTTGGGCAGCGGACGGTCTCTTTTCACCCGATGCTGGGGCTTGCCGCAACGACGGCAACAAAGGCACGACGCGCCACGGCACCACGACACCAATACACCGCCGCTCGAGCGAGGTCTATGACGCATCCCGCTTCCGAACCGAATCCGCCGGCCACGAGAACGACCGCGTCCGCTGCAGCCATCGCTGCAAACGAGCGCGACGTGAACCCATGCGAGCCGATTCTTGCCACCACCGGCGTCAGCAAGACGTTCCCCGGCGTCAAGGCGCTGCAACGCGTCGATTTCCGGTTGTTCCCCGGCGAAGTTCACACGCTGATGGGGCAGAACGGCGCCGGTAAGTCCACCCTGATCAATGTGCTTACGGGCGTGATCGCACCCGACACCGGCACGATCCGGCTCGCGGGCGAGGTCGTAGCCTTCGCGTCGCCGCAGGAAGCCGAGGCGGCGGGCGTGCGCACGCTGTATCAGGAAGTCAATCTGTGCCCGAACCTGTCGGTCGCTGAAAACATCTTCGCCGGCCGGCAGCCACGACGGTTTGGCGCGATCGACTGGCCCGACATCAAACGCCGCGCGCAAGCCGCGCTGGCACGCCTCGATATCACGCTCGACGTGACGCGCTCGCTCGACGCGTATCCCATTGCAGTGCAACAGATGGTGGCGATCGCGAGAGCGCTTTCCGTCGATGCACGCGTGCTGATACTCGACGAGCCCACGTCGAGTCTCGACGACAGCGAAGTCGCGCAGCTTTTCAAAATACTTCGGCATCTTAAGCAATCTGGCATCGCGATTGTGTTCGTCACGCACTTTATCGAGCAGACGTATGCTATTTCCGATCGCATTACGGTCATGCGCAACGGCGAGCGCGAGGGCGAGTACCTCGCTCGAGATCTGCCGGCCGACCAACTGGTCGCGAAGATGGTGGGTCACGAGCGCATGAGCGAGCGTCTTCGCGAAGCCGCGCATGAGGCGTCTGGTCCCAGCGGAACACAACAAGGGGAGCGGGCAGCGTCGGCGTTTATCGAATTGCGCGGCGTGGGCAGGCGCGGCACGTTGCAGCCGATCGACCTGAATGTCGAGCGCGGTCAGATACTTGGACTCGCCGGACTGCTCGGTTCAGGCCGCACCGAGACGGCGCGGCTGTTGTTCGGCGCGGATCGCGCCGATAGCGGCACGATGCTCGTGGATGGCAAACCCGTGCGGCTGCGCTCGCCGCACGATGCGGTGCGCCACGGCATTGCGTATTGCGCGGAAGACCGCAAGAAAGAGGGCATCGTCGCGGACCTGTCGATTCGCGAGAACATCCTGCTGGCATTGCAGGCAAGACGTGGATGGTGGCGCAAGATCAGCCGTCAACGTGCGCGCGAACTGGCCGATCTGTGGATCGAACGGCTCGGCATCAAGGCCTCGGATGCTGAACAGCCTATCGGGCTTCTGTCGGGCGGCAATCAGCAGAAAGCGCTGCTTGCTCGCTGGCTCGCCACCGATCCGAAACTGCTGATTCTCGACGAACCCACGCGCGGCATCGATGTCGCCGCGAAGTTCGACATCATGGACCGTCTGCTCGCGTTGTGCGCGAACGGTCTGAGCATTCTGTTCATTTCATCCGAGATCAGCGAAGTGCTGCGCGTCAGTCATCGTGTGGCCGTGTTGCGCGACCGCCGCAAGATCGCGGAAGTCGAGGGCAAGGCGTCGAATGAAGACAATATCTACCGACTCATCGCGGGGAGCGGCGAATGAAGCTATCGAACTGGCTCGCGCGTGACGGCGTCGAACGTCCGTTGATCTGGCCGTGCGTGACGTTGGCGTTGTTGTGCGCGTTGAACCTATGGGTCAATCCGCATTTTCTGTCGCTGCGCATGCTCGACGGTCATCTGTTCGGCGCGCCGATCGACGTGCTGAATCGCGCCGCGCCGCTCGTGCTGGTCGCGACCGGCATGACGCTCGTTATCGCGACGCGCGGCATCGACATTTCGGTGGGCGCGGTCGTCGCAATCGCCGGCGCCGCCGCGGCGACGATACTCGCGACGCAACCCGTGCCGACTGGCGGCCTCATCGCACAGGCATTGATTGCGGCGCTGATCGTCGGTGTGTTGAGCGGCATGTGGAACGGCTTGCTCGTGTCGTTTGTCGGCATGCAGCCGATCATCGCCACGTTGATTCTCATGGTCGCGGGTCGCGGCATCGCCCAGTTGCTGACGGCGGGGCAGATCATTCCGATCGGCGCGCCCGGCTATCTGTTCGTCGGCGGCGGGTACTGGCTCGGTGTGCCGTGCTCCGTGTGGATCGCGACGCTCGCCGTGTTGGCGACAGCGGCGCTCGTCGAGGGAACGGCGCTCGGGCTCTTTATCCGCGCTATCGGTGTGAATCCTGTTGCCACGCGCCTCGTCGGCTTGCGCTCGAAGGCGCTCGTGTTCGCGGTGTACGGCTTCTCCGGACTGACTGCTGCGATGGCGGGCATCCTCATCAGCTCGAACGTGCGCAGCGCCGACGGCAACAACGCCGGCCTTCTGCTGGAGCTCGACGCTATTCTTGCCGTGACGCTCGGCGGCACGTCGCTGCTCGGCGGCCGCTTCAGTCTCGCGGGCACGGTGCTCGGCGCCCTGATCATCCAGACGCTGACCTACACGACGTATTCGATCGGCGTTCCGCCCGAAGCCACGTTGGTCGTGAAGGCGGCGGTAGTGCTCACGGTTAGCGTAATCCAGTCGCCAGCCGCGCGCGCACTCGCGATGTCGTTCGGAATGCAGATGATCAAGCAACGCGGGGTGGCACGATGAGACGATTTTTCTCGGCGTGGGCTCATATCGTCGATCCGCGCACGTTGCCCATCGCGGTCACGATTTTGCTGTTCTGCGCGCTGTTCGGCTTCGGCTCCGTGATGTACACCGGTTTCTTCTCGTGGCAGGTATTGCTCGATCTGCTCGTGGACAACGCCTTTTTGCTGATCGTTGCAATTGGCATGACGTTCGTGATCGTGTCGGGCGGCATCGACCTGTCGGTGGGCTCCGTGGTTGCCCTCACCACCATCGTCGAAGCGGTATTGTCCGAACGCCTTCATTTATCGGTGTGGGTCATCGTGCCGATCGTTTTGTTGATGGGCACCGTATTTGGCGCCGTACAGGGCGCGCTGATTCACTTCTTTCGCCTGCAGGCGTTTATCGTGACGCTCGCCGGCATGTTCTTCGCGCGCGGCTTGTGTTTTCTGATCACCACACAGTCGATCACGATCACGGATCCGACCTTCCACGCCATCTCGGCATTCCGGCTGGACATCGGTATCGGCTCTGTGACGGCGAACGTGCTGATCGCTTTCGTCGCGCTGCTCGCTGCCATCTACGTCGCGCACTTCACGCGTTTTGGCCGCAACGTGTACGCGGTAGGCGGCAATGCCCGCTCTGCTTTGCTAATGGGGCTGCCGGTCGCGCATACGCGCATCGGCGTGTATGCGCTGAGCGGTTTCTGCTCGGCGCTCGGCGGCGCTGTTTTCACGTTCTACGTGTTGTCCGGCTACGGCCTGCAAGGGCAAGGGATGGAACTCGACGCCATCGCGGCAACCGTGATCGGCGGAACGCTGCTGACGGGCGGCGTCGGCTATGTGGTCGGTTCGCTGTTCGGCGTCGGCATTCTCGGCACGATTCAGACGTTGATTACGTTCGACGGCACACTTAGTTCCTGGTGGACCCGTATCGTGATCGGCGCGCTGCTTTGCGCTTTCTGCCTGCTGCAACGGCTGATCGAACGGCATGCAAAGTCGGTGCGGCGACCTGGCGGCACCGGCGCGGTCGTAACGTCGGGACGCGAGCGCGGGCAAAGCGAGCCTTCGAGCGCATCGGACTCGCATGTGATAGGACGCGCGCCCGAACAGGCGTGAGCGGTGGCTGGCGGCGGGTGTAACCGCTGGCCTTAACAGTGGCCTCAACGGCGGCCTCACCAGCGGCCTGAACCGCGGCCTCACCAGCGGCCTGAACGGCGGCCGCACCAGCGGCCTGAACGGCGGCCGCACCAGCGGCCTGAACGGCGGCCGCACCAGCGGCCTGAACGGCGGCCGCACCAGCGGCCTGAACAGCGGCCGCACCAGCGGCCTGAACAGCGGCCCTACAGCGGCCTGAACGGCGAGCCATGTGGCGGATAAAGCGGCGCGGGATAAAGCGGCGGCTTGCAGCGGCGCCATAAAGAGGCGCCATGCAGCAGCGCCACGAAGCGACAGACGTCAGCCGCGGATGCAAAGCGACGGGCTCGAACGATGACCTCAACCGCCCATCGAAACACACCACACCCACCGCAATCCTCACTCCCTAAGCGCCCGCCCTCGCGTTTCCGGCAGCGTAAGCGCGGCGAGAATCACGATGCCGTAGGCTGCCGCAGCGAATGTGCCGATCGCGTGGCCAAGCGTCATCGTTTGCGACACGTAGCCGATCAGGAACGGAAACGTCGCGCCGATAGCTCGCCCGAAGTTGTAGCAGAACCCTTGGCCCGAGCCGCGGATCCGCGTCGGAAACAACTCGGTCAGGAACGCGCCCATGCCCGAGAAAATGCCCGATGCGCAAAATCCGAGCGGGAAACCGAGCACGAGCATCGACAGATTATCCAGCGGAAGCTGCGTGTAAATCGACGCAATCGCGCATGAAGCGACAGCGAACGCGATGAACGCGCGCTTGCGGCCAATACGGTCGCTGACATACGCGCCTGTCAGATATCCGCAATACGATCCGACGATCACGACGCCAAGGTAGCCGCCGGTGCCGATCACGCTCAAGTGCCGCTCGGTTTTCAGATACGTCGGCAGCCACGTGGTCACCGCGTAATAACCGCCTTGCACGCCGGTCGCGAGAATGGATGCGCGCAGCGTCGTCCAGACAATATCGCCGCGGAAAATGTCGAATATTGAAGGACGCGCCTGTGCCGCATCCTGAGCTTCTTTTTGCCGCCGATGCACCTCCGGTTCTTCGACGAAGCGGCGGATCCAGATCACGAACGGCGCCGGCGCAATGCCGATCGCGAACAGCACACGCCACGCGTAATCGGCGGGGACGAGCGAGAACACGGCCATGAAGAGCAGCGTCGACACGCCCCAGCCGATCGCCCATCCGGCCTGCACGAGTCCCACCGCCTTGCCGCGGTCGCGCGCGCGGATCACTTCGCCGATCAGCACGGCGCCCGCGGTCCATTCGCCGCCGAAGCCGAGTCCCATCAATCCACGCGCCCACAGCAGTTGCGAGAAGTTCTGCGCGAGCGCGCAGGCCAGCGTAAAAATCGCGAACCAGAGAATCGTGATCTGCAAGGTTTTCACGCGGCCGACGCGATCCGACAGCACGCCCGCCGCCCAGCCGCCGACCGCCGAACTCAGCAGCGTGACGGTGCCGATCAGTCCCGCGTCGCCGCGCGTGATGCCCCACGTCGCGATCAGCGTCGGAATCACAAAGCTCAGGAATTGCGTGTCCATTGCATCGAGCACGTAGCCGATCTTGCAACTCCAGAACGCGCGCTTCTCGGCAGCGGAGATCTGCCGATACCATGCAAATGGGCCTTTCGCTGCGACGGACTCGTCGTAGCGCTCGGCGTCCGCGGTCAACTGCGCTTTGCTTTCCATGCTTGAACTCCGGTCGTCGTGATGGGCCGCGTCTTTGCGCGCGGCTTGCGGATGAAATGGCGCCGCGCTAGATGACGGCGAGCGAGGCGTTGGGAATGTCGGTGACGAGCATGTGTCCCGGCTTGTGCGCGATCGCGAATGGCAAGCGCGCGCTCTCGATCGCGACTTGCGGGGTGACGCCGCATGCCCAGAACACCGGCAGCTCGTCGCTGCGCACTTCGACTGCATCGCCGAAATCGGGCCGGCCGAGATCGCGAATGCCGATCAGCGACGGGTCGCCGATATGCACGGGGGCGCCATGCACCGCGGGAAAGCGGCTCGTGATCTGAATCGCGCGGATTGCGTCGGCGGCGTTCATTGGGCGCATCGAGACGACGCGGTTGCCGCCGAACACGCCTGCCGGCACGTTGCGTTCGCGCGTGCGATACATCGGCACATTGACGTGCTGTTCAATGTGACGCAGGCCGATGCCTTCGCGCCGCAGCATCTCTTCGAATGAAAACGAGCAGCCGATTGCGAACACCACCAGGTCGGCGCGCCAGAGTTCGTTGAGGCTGCGCACTTCCTCGGCGCGTTCGCCGTGGCGATACACATAAAACGCGGGCACGTCGTTACGAATATCGAGGTCCGCGCCGAGCGAGGGCACGCGCCACTGGCCCGTCTCACCGATGCCGAGCAATGGGCACGCCTTCGGATTGAGCGTGCAGAAACGCAGGAAATCGGCGGCGTATTGCTGCGGAAGAATGGCGAGATTGGCTTGCGCGTAGTCGCCGCAAAATCCTGCGGTGGGGCCCGACAGACGGCCGCTGCGTATCTGCTGACGAAATTCGGATGGCGTATAGGACATGAACTGCTCGCTTCGGATTTGACGGACTGGACCTTCTGATGCGTTCCAGAGTAGTAACGTCAAAAATATCCATCCAGCGAGTTTTTCTTCCGTTCCGTTAAATTAAACTTAACGGCGGGACTGCTGCTTTACGGCGATCATGTCGCCTCTTCATCCGCTGCTTGCGAGACTTCATGCAATGAATACCCGCTTCGTCGAAACATTCCTGACGCTCGCCAGGCTCGGCAGTTTTCGTGCGACGGCAACGGCGATGCACGCAACGCCCGCCGCCATTTCACTGCGTATCAAGACGCTGGAGTCGGAGCTCGGCGTCGAATTGATCGAACGCGATGCGCCCGAGTTCAAGCTCACCGCAAATGGCGAGCGGCTACTTGCGCACGCGCGCTCGGTGGTGCAGGCCACGCGTTCGCTGCAACTGGCCGCGCAGGACGAAACGCAGTTGGCGACCCGGCTGCGCCTCGGCGTGGTCGAGACGGTCGTGCATAGCTGGTTACCCGACTACATTCGCATGCTGAACCTCGAGTACCACCGCATAGTCGTGGACTTGACTGTCGATTCGAGCGCTGTGCTCGGACCTCGCCTGCGCGCGGGCGAACTCGATCTCGTGATCCAGGTGGAAGAGGCGGGCGACCAGGAGGCGTCGATTGTGTCGGCGCTGCTGGCAAGTTATCCGGTGCGCTGGATCGCGCGCAGCGACCTGATTCCCGCGAGTCGCGCGAAGCATGTCGCGGCGCTGCTGAGCAAACCGGTACTCACGTTCGGCCGCGGCACGGCGCCGCAAATCGCGGTGGAGGCCATCGTGCGCACGCTGGCCACGCGCGCCGGCGTTCCGCTCGCCGATACGCAGGTGACGTGCATGCCGTCGGTGGCGGTCATCGTCAAACTGTTGCGCGACGGCTATGGCATCGCGGCTGTGCCCGCGCTTTTTGTCGAGCCGTATCTGACGAGCGGGGAGTTAGGGCAGTTGCAGGTGCGTCCGCTGCCGCCCCCGATCAATGTGGCGATGTACTACCGCGACGATGCCGACGTCGGCGTGCTCGCGGCGGCTCGCGTTGCGCGCAATGCATGCGATGGGTATGCGAAAGCGATGGGCCGGCAGTTGATCGAGAAGCGCCAGTAAAGCGCGGCTTGCCTAGCTGGTTTCGAGGCGCCGCCGTGCCGTCGCCGTCAGGCGTTCAAACGGAAGTGTACTGGCCGCGAGCGCGGCGACATCCGGATAGTGTTCGCGCGTGATGTCGGTCAACACCTGGCCGGGCGGCGCTTCTATCGCGACGCGCATGCCCATTTCCTGCATGACGGTGAGCGCGTCGAACCATCGCACGGTGTAGCGCATGTTGGTCGCAAGGTCGTCGCGAATCGCGTCAGCCGTGTACAACGGGCGGCCGCCGCGATTGCCGATGTAGATGCTGTGCGGCGCGCTGAAGTGAATGGTACGTGCGTAGGCCGACAGTCCGTCGCTCGCGTGCGCGAGCAATTCGCAATGCGAAGGCACGCTGACCGCGAGGCGCGTCGCCTTGCGTGCGCCCGCAGCCAACGCACGGGCGAGGAAGCTGTCCAACGCGGCGTTCGCACCCGCCATGACGATCTGGCGCGGCGCGTTCACGTTGCCGATGTAGACGGGCGGCTCGCCCGCGTCGGCATGCTGGGCGGCGAGCGTTGCGAGCTCGTGCTCCGTCAGGCCCGACACTGCCGCAAGACCGTAGCCCGATGGGTACGCGGCCTCCATCAATTCGGCGCGACGGCGAACCATGTTCAATGCGTCGTGGAAGGCGAGCGCGCCGCAGCTGACGGCCGCCGGGTATGCGCCCACGGACAAGCCGGCGCTCATCTCGGGCTTCAGCCCTTCATCGGCCAGCGCGCGGGCGAGGGCCACGCCCGCCACGGTCAAGCCGCACTGCACGGCAACTGTCGAGCGCAATGCGTCTGGCGTGTCGAGCGTGAGGATGTCGATGCCAAGTACGCTGGAAGCCTCGTCGAGCGTCGCCTGCACGGCCGGATGCGGCGGCAGGCGATGCAGGAAGCCGTCGGTCTGCGCGCCCTGGCCCGGGAAGATCAGCGCGAGCATCAGACGTCAGTCGGCTGAACGACGGCCCACGGATCGGCAAGCAGTTGCGGACCGCTTGCGTGGCGCGCCATCACGCGCGCCTTGCCCGCGGCCCACTCGGCTAATGCGACGCCGCCTGCAGGCGTTTCGAGTTGCGCGTCGATGCGAATGCCGGTTTGCTGCGAGAGCGCGTCGAACTGGTTCAGCAAGTCTGCGGCGCATTCGCGCGACAATCGTTCCGGTGTCCGAATCAAAAGATCGAGATCGCTCGATTCCGACACAGTGTTTCTCCGCGTTGCCAGTTCGAAACCCGCGCTGCCGGTGGGGCCCCACACGAGTCGATTCAATGCACTCGTTGAGTCCCGCTGCAACGCGGCGAGCGCGATAAAGGCGGGCAATGCGGCGCGCCCCGCGAGTGGTTCGTTCCGAGCGAGCGCTTCGGGCGCGGTCGCTTCGACGATCTCCGCCGATGCAACCCACGTGCCGTACCGCTGCGAGCGCTGCGCGCCGCGCACGCCAACCGCAACGACGCCCTGCGCGGTAAGCGCACGCCGCACGACGGCATACGGCGCGCGCTCGAACGCGTCGCGGACCCACGCCGGTTCGCCGTCGAACGCAGCGAGGCGCCGCAAGTGCAGCAGGTCGTGCGGCCGCCAACGCGCATCAGACGGCCCAGTGCACAGCGCAGTGAAGGGCGGCGCAGCACAGACCCGCATCACACGGCATCCCATTGTTCAGCGAGCCGCCGCCGCACTTCGATAGACGCCGCGCGGTTCTTCTGCGCAGCCTCCGATTCCAGCCGGCGCGACAGATTACGGCTGCCCGTGCGTGCGCTGCTGATCTGTTCGCACAACACCTGCTGCACGCGCCGGATTTGCGCGGCGTCCGGTGCGTCCGCGTCGATGCCTTCTATCAACTGATCGAGCAGACCGAGCTTCGCGAACGAGGCCATCGAGTAAGACATCGGCACGATCGTTTCGCCGAGTGCGTCGAGTTCTTCGACCGTGCGACGGGTGACCCGCGCGGCGGCTTCCTTGCCCATGGCGTGGACCATCGTGCCAGGTGCATCGAGTGCGACGATGCGATTGGCCTGGTAGCCGTGTGCGAGGAATGCGCCCGACATCGCCGGTCCGACGATCAGCGCGATGACCGGATGCCCCGCATCGCGAGCCGACGCGTACGCGTCGACTGCGGCGGCACACGCGAGGTGAATGCCGAGCATTTCCTCGCGATAGCCATACGCCTGACTTTTCACATCGACGATCGCGACGATCGGGCGGCGCGTGCTGCTCGCCGCATCGCCCGCAATCGTCTCGCGGACCGCTCGTGCGAGTTGCCAGCCTTGTTCGAGACCGACCACATTGTCGGTCGCGCGCGGAAAGCGGTTGCCGGCATCGGGCACGACGGTGATGAAGCGCGCGGTCTCGTCGCCGAGTGGCGCGTCGCCGCTCCACACCGGCGCCGCGCTGCGGGATTCGCCGGCGAGCGCGTGGAACCAGCGCGCGCCACGGCTCAGTGGGGTGTCGCTCATGCTTGCTCCTTGCGCGGCTGATTTCCAGTTTGCTGCGTCGAATAGACCTCGCGCTTGCTTTCCGGCGTCACGTTGGCCGGATCGATCCGCGCGAGCCGCTGCAAGAACGTGTCGACCTGTTCGCTTCGGTGTGCGGCCGGTACGCCCAGTGCGAACGCGGAACGCACGGCGGCGCGCACGGCCTCGGCGTCGTCGTCGACGAGGCTATCGGCGAGCCCCGTCGCCGCGCGCTGTTCCCCGCCGATCAGTTGCCACACGCGGCGCCGGTCGCTTGCATCCAGCTCCTCGATGCCGGCTTCCTGTTCGATCACCTCGGGCCCGTTCATGCCGAGCCGGCCCTGCTTCGTCACGACGAGGTACGAACACAGTGCAGCCGCGAGCGACATGCCGCCGAAGCAGCCGACCATGCCCGCGATCACGCCGACCACCGGCACATGACGGCGCAGCGCAACGATCGCCGCCTGCATCTCGGCGATCACAGCGAGGCCCAGGTTGGCTTCCTGAAGGCGCACGCCGCCGGTTTCGAACAGCACAACGGGACGCACGATCTTGCCGCGCTCGCAATCGCGCAGCGCCATTTCGAGCGCCGCCGCGATCTTGCTGCCCGACACTTCGCCGATGCTGCCGCCCTGGAACGCCGATTCGATTGCGGCGATCACTGCGGGCTCGCCGTCGATCGTGCCGCGCGCGATCACGCAGCCGTCGTCGGCCTGGCAAACGACGCCTTGCAGCGGCAGCCAGGGCGACTCGATCCTGTCGAACGGGCCGAGCAGTTCGCGGAAGGTGCCCGCATCGAGCAGCGAGCGGGCGCGCTCGCGCGCAGGCAATTCGATGAAGCTGTCGCGCAGCAGCGGCGTGGCATGCGTGCTTGCAAGCGTGCTCATGCGTCGTCTCCCTGTTCGGCGGCTTCGACGGCTTCAGCGAGCCGCAACGCCACGACGCCCGGTGTCGCACCGAAGTCGTTGATTTCGATTTGCGCTGCGCCGTCGTAGCGAGTGAAGAAACGGTCGAGCACGCTTTTCCAGATGTGACTGTAGCCGTCCACGCTCGTGCGCACGACGACATGCGCCGCGAGCGCGTTCGCGTTATCGGCGGGGGCGAGCAGCACTTCCAGATCGCCCGAGCCGACCACGCCGACATGCGCGCGGGTCGTGACGGCGCGTTGCGCCGGATAGTCGAAGGTCAGATGTTCCATGTGGCTGAGCTCCCGCCGGCGTCGTGATGCGCCAGCATGTCGAGAAAGAGGGTGGCGGCGAGCAGGTCGGCTGCGCCGCCGGGCGATGCGTTGAGCGACAGCAGTTCGTGTTCGAGTGCGGCGAGCGCGGTCTTGCCTTCGCGTGTCGAGCTTCCACCGGCTTGCAGCACGCGGCGCGCGCCGCGCTGTCCGGCATGCAAGCCGGCGAGACCCGCGCGATGCAGCAGGCAGGTGTCGTCGAGCGAAGCCATGATCGAGAGCAGGGCGTCGACGCGCGCGTCGTCTTCGGCGATGCCGCGCTCGCGCGCCGCGATCAACGCGGGCAAGCCCGTGCCGATCACATGCGGAAAGCCTTCTTGCGCTTCGCGGCGTGCGCCGCCGACCTGATAGCGCCGTCGCGCGCGCTCGCCGTGACTGTCGGTTGCAGCGGCGAAGCGGTCGGGGAAGCAGGCGATCTGCGCCGCGCGCCGGCAGATGTGCGATGCGTCGAGCCGGCCCGCGGCCTGCGGCAGCGACGCGCCCGCGACCAGCAGCCCGACGATCCAGATTGCGCCGCGATGCGCGTTGCTGCCGCCTGTCGCGCGCAGCATGTCCTGCTCGCCTGCGCGGCCGATCTGCGCGAGTTCCGTACGCAATAGCGCCGACGGCTCGCCGCGGCGGCGCGCCGCGCGCGCGAGCGCGGCAAAGGTCGGCTCGAGCGCGTGCGCCGAGCGCCGCATGATCGCGAGGTCGAGGTCTTGATGCGCGCCGCTGCCGCGCCGGTCGACAAGCGCGGGCTTCGGCGTGAGTTCGGCTTCGTCGATCAGCGCGGTTACGGCGTAATGGGCCAGCTCTGCGTCGGTGAGCAGGCTCTGCGGAGGCTTGCTGACGCGAGCGGCCGGCAACCGAGCGCGCTCGCGCAAGGCTGCGGGCGCTCGCGTTATCGGCTCGTGACTGTGCATGCTTTGCGCGGAACGCAATTCTTCGCGGTCAGGCAAAGCAGTCGCAGAAGTCGTTAGCAGTTCGTGAATCGGCATGCTCTGCGCGGAAGACGATTTGTTTCGCTCAAGCACAGCCGCCGCCGCGCTCCTTACCGGCACCTGAACTTGCACAGCCTGTGCGGACGACGGCTCTTCGCGCTCGAACAAAACAGCAGCGGCTCTCATCACCAGCTCCTGAAGCGAGCCGGCGGCGCGTACAGACCGCCCGACCACGTGACCAGATCGTCGATGCTGCGTGCCGCCAGCAGCGAACGCTTCGCTTCACCCCGGCGAATGCCAAGATCTTCGGGATACGCCACGATGCCACGCCGGCGCAGTTCGGCGGTTTTCTCCGGCTTCGCGCGCAAGCCGATCGGCGTCACGCCGGCCACGGCGGCGATCGCGGCGCGCCGTTCGTCGATGCCTTCGGCCTTATGCAAATGCGCGATGCCTTCCTCGGTGACGACATGGCTCACGTCGTCGCCATAGATCATGACCGGCGCGACCGGCATGCCGTTTTTCGCGCCCACGGCGACGGCGTCCAGTTCGTCGACGAAAGTCGGCTCGCCGCCTTTCTTGTACGTCTCCGCGAGTTGCACGACGAGCTTCTGACCGCGCGACACGGGCCCCTGATCCTTCAGAAGCTTGAGCCACGCTTCGCTCGAATGACGGCGGCCGCGCGGATCGTGGCCCATGTTCGGCGCTCCGCCGAAGCCGGCGAGACGTCCGCGCGTCACCGTGGATGAATTGGCGTCCGCGTCGATCTGCAACGTCGAGCCGATGAACAGGTCGACACCGTACTGCCCGGCCAGTTGGCACAGCACGCGGTTGGAGCGCAGCGTGCCGTCATTGCCGGTGAAGAACACGTCTGGACGCGCCTCGATATACGCCTCCATGCCGACTTCGCTGCCGAAGCAATGGATGCTGTCGACCCAGCCCGATTCGATCGCGGGGATCATCGTGGGATGCGGATTGAGCGTCCAGTTGCGGCAGATCTTGCCCTTCAGCCCGAGCGACTCGCCGTAGGTGGGCAGCAGCAGCTCGATCGCCGCAGTGTCGAAGCCGATGCCGTGATTCAGCGAACTCACGCCATATGGTTCGTAGATGCCGCGTATCACCATCATCGCGGTCAGCACCTGCAGGTCGCCGATGTGGCGGGGATCACGCGTGAAAAGCGGCTCCACGGCAAAAGGCCGGTCCGCTTGCACGACGACGTCGACCCACGAGCCCGGAATATCGACACGCGGCAGTTCATCGACGATCTCATTGACCTGCACGACCACGATGCCGTGACGAAACGCGGCGGCCTCCGCGATGGTCGGCGTGTCTTCGGTGTTCGGGCCAGTGTAGAGATTGCCGTGACGGTCGGCCTTTTCCGCGCAGAGCAGCGCGACATGCGGCGTCAGGTCCACGAACATGCGCGCGTAAAGTTCGACATACGTGTAGATCGCGCCGATTTCCAGTTGCCCGTCTTCGAGCAGTTGCGCGACGCGCAAGCTCTGCGGCCCGGCAAACGCAAAATCCACTTTATGCGCGATACCGCGCTCGAACAGCGTCAGATGCTCGGGGCGGCTGATGCTCGATATGAGCAGATGCACGTCGTGAAGCTTCTGCGGATCGACTTTCGCCAGCGAGCGCGACAGAAAGTCGGCCTGCTTCTGGTTGTCGCCCTCGAGCGCGACTCGGTCGCCTGGCTGGATCAGCGTTTCGAGTGCATCGACGATGCGGCTCGGCGACAGTACGCCGTCTTCGAGCCATGGCGCGATGGCGGCGAGGCGGCGGTTCTTTTCGTCGCGGCGCGTGGTCCATGAACGTGCGGCGGATGACGCTTCGGCGGATGGGTTCATCGGCTCAATCAGCTCCCGGTAGTGGTGCGCGGGGGTCTGCCGCGCGGCTTGGGCCGGTTCGCGAGCGCGGCTTCCGCCTGCGCGCGTTCGGTCAGGAAACGGTGGAGCAGCTCGCCCGTACCGAGCAGGTGCGCAACGACGAGCGCTTGCGCGCCCGGTACGTCGCGCCGTTGCACGGCGTCGAGCAATTCGCTGTGTTCATTGTCGGATTCGCCCTTGTACGAAGGCAACCCGAATTTCAGGCGCAAATACCGTTCGCCGCGCCGATGCAGCACGCGGATCAGGTCTTCGAGCTGAGGACGCGCGGCCGGCGCATACAGGCTCATATGGAACTCGGCATTACGCGCGACGTACAGCGACGGGTCCGGCTCGCGCTCGGCCGCGCGACACAGCGCCACGCATTCGCGCAGCGTGGCGGCGGTGTGTTTGGGTATTGCAAGCCCGATGGCAAGGCTCTCCAACGCGGAGCGGATCTCGTAGATTTCACGCGCTTCATCCGCCGACAAGGGCGCGACGGTTGCACCCTTGTGCACCGCGACCTTCGCCCACCCTTCGGTCTCCAGCAGGCGCAAGGCCTCCCGCACCGGGATCGCGCTAACCGAAAAGTGACGGGCGAGCGCGTCCTGGCGCAGCGGCGCGCCAGGCGCCAGGGTGCCGTCGATAATCGCCTCGCGCAACGCCTCCGCGATTACGCGGGACGTGCTCTCTCGGGGCGCGGCCGCAGGAAGAAGCGGGGCGCGCACGGGGGCATCCAGGGGAAAACCATCGGTTGCGTCGTTCATAGGTTCAAATATTATATATAAAACGACGTGAATTAAAGGCGGGCAAACCCGGAATTTGTCTCCGGAGTCCCGTAGGGTCCTGCTGGCTTGAACGGCAACCATGGCTCACCGACAGCTCGCGTCCGGTCGTTTCCCTTTCAAATGCAGGTAACAGCAGGCAGGAGGAGCACGATGAGTTCACTCACCGACCGCACGTCGGCCGCACGGCGCCGCACGCCGTTGAATCGCTCGCAGATCGCGGGTTTTTGGGGCGCATGGGCCGGCTGGACGCTCGACGGCATGGACTCGTTCATCTACGCGCTCGTGCTCACGCCGGCGCTGACCGAGCTATTGCCGCGCTCCGGCTACGCGGCGACGCCCGCCAACGTCGGGCTGGCCGGTTCGATTCTGTTCGCGCTGTTCCTGGTGGGCTGGGGCATGTCGTTCATATGGGGGCCGCTCGCCGATCGCTTTGGCCGGACCAAGGTGCTGGCCGGCACGATCTTCACGTTCGCGATTTTTACGGGGCTTGCCGCCACCTCTCATAACGTGTGGGAGTTGGGGATCTATCGCTTCATTGCGGGCGTCGGCATTGGCGGGGAATGGGCGCTGGCCGGCACCTACGTGGCGGAAGCGTGGCCGGAGGATCGTCGCAAGATGGGCGCCGGTTATCTGCAAACGGGTTATTACGCGGGTTTCTTTCTGGCGGCGGCGCTCAATTACACGATTGGCGTGCACTTCGGCTGGCGTGCGATGTTTCTGACGGGAGCCGTGCCGGTCGTCGTCGCGATTCTGATTCTGCTGCGCGTGAAGGAATCTGAGAAATGGCAGAAGGCCGAGGCGCAAGCCGAACGCGCGAAGCCGCTGCGCGAGATCCTGGGGCCGGCCTACCGGCGGCGCACATGGGTCGCGTGCATTCTGTTGACGATCGCCATTATCGGTTTGTGGGCGGGCGCCGTGTATGAGCCGTCGGCCGTGATCCAGCTTGCGTCCAAGGCCGGCATGGCGAAGAACGATGCGATCAGAATGGCGTCGCTCGCAACCGGCTTGCTGTCCGTCGGCACGATTCTCGGTTGTCTCGCGCTGCCGCCGCTCGCGGAACGCTTCGGCCGCCGCAAGACGCTGGCGTTTTACTTCGCGGGAATGGCGGTGGCTATCACCGGCAGTTTTGGCTGGGCCTTCTATTTGCCGAACGGGCTCGCGCCTTTCATCGCGTGGCTGTTCGTGCTGGGTTTTTTCGGCGGCAATTTTGCGCTGTTCAGCTTGTGGCTGCCCGAGCAGTTCGAAACACGCGTGCGTGCGACGGCGTTTGCGTTCTGTACGTCGTTCGGACGGTTCGTCGGCGCGGGCGTGAACTTTCTGCTTGGCGCGGCGGTTCTTCACATGCACACGCTCGGAGTGCCGGTGGCGCTGACGGCGCTCGTGTTCGTCGCCGGTCTGTTCGTCATTCCGTTCGCACCGGAGACGAAGGGTGAAGTGCTGCCGCAGTAAGTATGGAGGGCTGGGCGGCGTGGTGCTGGCCGTTTGCCGGCACTTATTTACGATCAAGCCTGCACGCGGAACTCACTCTGCATGACGCCCCGCGCGCCGGCGTGGAAGCAGCAACGAAACTAGCGGCCAGCCGAGATTCACGCCGAGACTCGCGATCACGATCAGCGCCATACCCGAGAGTTGCGGCAGCGAAAGCGCGCGGCCGTACACGATCGCATCGACGGCAATCGCGGTGAGCGGATAGACGAACAGCAGCACGGCGATGACCGGTGTGGTGAGCTTGGGCAACGCGCCGTAGATCAGCACATACGAGAGCCCCGTGTGCAGCACGCCCATGCCGACGATCCAGAACCACTGCATTGCCCCGATATGCACGGCGTCAAAGGGCGCAATAAGCGGCGCGATGATCGGCAGGCACACCACGCCCACCGCGCATTGCGCGAGCGTCAGCAGGTGCGGACGCAAATCGCCGAGTCCCTTCGCGATCAACGTAACGCTCGCATACAGCACCGAGCCGGCCAATGCTTCGCCGATGCCGATCAGATAGCTCGTATGGCCTTGCAGATTTTCCGTGGCAGCGACGCCCGACGCGAGCACGAGCCCGACGAAGGCGGTCGCGATCCAACCAAGCCGGTCCGCGCCCAGCCGTTCGTTGAAAAGCGCCGCGCCGATCAGCACGACCCAGAACGGCTGCACGTGGAACACCACGGTCGCGACCGCAATGCTGGTTCGATGGATCGCATCGAAAAAGCCGACCCATTGCGTGACCATCAGCACGCCGGAGATCAGCGCGAGCACGACCGTGCGCCGCGTGAAATGTGCGCGCGTGAAGAAGCCCTTCCACGCGCAGTACGCGGCCAGCGAGAGAAACCCGAACAGGCAGCGAAAGAACACCAGTGTCAGCGCGCCGAGCCGCGCTTCCTCGACGAAGACGCCCAGCGTGCCCATCAGCAGCCCGCCGCCGGCCAACGTAATGGCGCCTTGTTGACGTTGGGTGAGGGCCATGCCGATCGTCTCCGTGAAGTGATGCCGTCAAGTATTGCGCCGGTTGCGCGGCATTCACAAACGAATTAAATTTAGAAATTCCATAAGCGAGATTGATAAATCATGCACCCGGAATTCGACGCCGATCTGTTGCGCACTTTCGTTGCGGTCGTGGATACAGGCAGTTTCACGAAAGCGTCGGCGACCGTGCATCGCTCGCAAGCCGCCGTCAGCATGCAGATCAAGCGGCTCGAAACCATGCTCGGCACCACGCTGTTCGCGCGCAACACGCGCAACCTGTCGCTCACGCGGCCCGGCAATACGCTGCTTGAATATGCGAGGCGCGTGCTGGCATTGCACGAGGAAGCGTGGTCGGCGATCGTGCGGCCCGAAGTTACTGGACGCGTGGTGCTCGGCGCGCCGGACGATTACGTGTCGTCGCTGTTGTCGCCGGTCTTGCGGCGATTTTCGAATCTCTACCCGCACGTGGAGATCGAAATCGTCTGCGCGCAGAGCACTTCGCTTGCGCCGATGCTGGCCGACAACAAGATCGATCTCGCCTTTGTCACGCGCGACCGCAAATTGCGCGGCGAATTCGTTCGCAGCGAGCCGATGGTGTGGGTAGGGGCTTGCGTCGACACGCCGGTGCTGGCGGCGTCGCCGTTGCCCGTCGGGCTGTACGAGCCCGGCTGCGTGGCGCGCCAGCATACGCTGGCCGCGCTCGACGGCGCGCGGATTCGCTATCGCGCGGCATTCAGCAGCGCGAGCCTGATGGGCCTCGTCGCAACGGTGGACGCGGGCTTGTCGGTGGTTGCGCTCACGCGTTGCAGCGTGCCGCCGCGCCTCGCTATTCTCGGCGAAGCACAAGGCCTGCCGAAGATAGAGCCGCTGGAAATCGTGGTGGCGCGCAGCGCGAAATCGGACCGGCCGACCTGCGATTATCTGGCCGCGCAGATGGTTCAGGATCTGTCGTTACGCACCCAGCCGCGCGGGTCGGCGGCCGCGTTGTGAACGGGTGCAGCGAGCTTCACGCGTCCGGTCGCAGCGCGAAGCGTATCAAAACGTAATGTTCGTGCGCAGGCCGACGACGAAGGTGTTGCGCAGCGGCTTCGTCGGATCGTTTGGATTCTGACCGGCGCCCGCGTTGAACGTGTATTGCGCGTCGGCCTGGAGCATCCACCACGGGGCGATCTGATACTGATAGGTCGCTTCGAGCGCGGTTTCACTGGTGCGAACACCATACGGGCCGCCGCTGAATGCCAGGTTATCCTGATCGATTCCGTGTGCGTGGCTGCCGATCTTGATGTACGTGAGCGCCAGACCCGCGCTGTCATTGTCGCGGCCGGCGAACGGCGCTTTGAGTACGACGCCGAGATTGGCCGCGACGCTCACCAGATTGCGGTCACCCGGCGCGCCCATCACGCGGGCGAACACGCCGAGGCTGCGCGCTTCGCTCGGGTTGGGCCGCCAGACCGTCTGATCGGCCACCGCGTAGAAACTGTAGTCGCCGCGATGGTTCGCCGCGACACCGGTTGACGCCGGACTCGCGAGCGACACACCGTTGGTGTCGTAGCGTTGATCCGCGAAGCGGCCATTGTTGTACCAGACCCCGATCTTGTAGGTGCCCGGCAGTCCGCCTCCGGCAGTGCTCGCCGCAGGCGCCGTGTCGCCGTCTGCCGGCTGGTTGATCGCATACTGCAACTCGCCGATGAACAGCGCGCCGTTATGCAGGTTGAAGTTAGTCCCGCTGCGGTTGTTCGGATTGTTGCCGAGCGGATCGCCGTCGAATACACCGGCGAGCGCCGTCAATGAAGGCGTGATCTGTCCGCGCACGCGCACGCCTAGCGCCGACAGCGGGTACGCCGGCCCGCCCGACGGCATGTCGTAAGTGGGCAGCGCGGGCCAGCCGAACATCGTGTTCATGAAGAGCGCGGAGTACGTGCTGGCGATGAACTCCTGGTCGATACTTTGCTGACCGATCTTCACGTCGACGCGTTTGTTCAGGAACGACTGCTGATACCACAGCTCCCACAGGCGCGTGCTGTTTTCGGCTTCGATGCCGCTTGCCGTATTCAGCGTGCCGAGTTTGTCGCCGCTGAAGTTGCCCCCGTGAATCTGCAATGCGCTCACGTTGAACTGGCCGCCCGGCAAGCCGAACGCCTTTTCGGTATCCAGTTGGACAGTGGCGGTGGTGACGCCGTCGTACGCGGCGCCGCGCGCGAGGCCGCCGCGCAGGTTGCCAAGCAGTTCGCTGGTTTCAGTGAGCGCGAAGCTCACGCCATATTTGCCGAGCCACGGGCGCAAGCCGCCCATGTCGCCGAACATCTGGTCGCGGCCCCAGAAGCCGGTCTCGCTGGCTGCGGCCTTGCCCGTATCCGCGCCTGCCGCTTCGCTTGTGTCGCGCGCGGCGTCGGCATTTGCGCCTGCATTCGCATTGCCCTGCGCCATTGCCGCACCTGAAGCGCAAGCGCAAGCGCAAGCGAACGCCGTGCACAACGCGGTGCGGCGAAACGAAAGCGTGCGGGGCCGTCCGGCCGCCTTGCTGCCAGATGACAGAAACTCGCAGCGGACAGACAAGGGTGCGAAGGGGCGAACGGATCGGGCGAGCTTCATCAAAAGCCTTTAATGTTGTTATTGACTGCTCTCGCGCATCGCGGCGTTAAATAGCTATTTAACCGGGCGCGGGCCGGCATCGGTTCACACGAACCGAACAATGGGCGTGATCGTACCGAGGCAAGATAGGTGCGTCAACGAGATGCAAATGACTCGCGCCAACACGCCGGGGACTGACGAGTTGATAAATTCGTGCGAACGCGTAACGGTGCGGCTTGTCGAACCGCACGAGTTTCCGCAGTCTCTTACAAGGAGTTACATATGATAAAGCGTGTCCTACTGGTTTCGTTGCTGGCAAGCGCCGGTCTCTTCGCAAGCGGCGTCTCGAACGCACAGTTGAATCTGAAACAGTTCGGAATTGGTAGCGGGGACACATCCGCGGATGCTGGCGCGGCGTCGTCGGGCGGTGTATCGCAGTTATTGCAAACGTATGTGGGCGCGAATCAGCAGGTGTTGAGCGGGCAGTCGTCGCTTGCGTCCGCAATGGGTTTGTCGAGCGCGGCTGGGCAGGCGCAGCAGGCTGCCGGCTTGCTGAGCGGCGGCACGCCGTCGGTCAGCCAGTTGACGCAAGTGGGCAGCACTCAGCAGTCGCTGTCGCAAACGTTGACGCAGGCATTTGCCAGTCGTGCAGGCGGAACGAGCAACGCAACGCAAACGCCGGTGAACAAGCAAGCGTTCACCGACGGCCTGTCGTCGCTCGGTAAAGGCGTCAGTCAGTATTCGAGCTTGCAGTCCAGCCTCGGCAGCATCGGGCAGATGAATCCTGCTTCGCTGCTGCAGGCCGGCATGAATCCCCAGATCGCGCAAAGCGCGTCGTATATCGCGCAATCGGCGCCGGGGCAATTGCAGTCGCTGATGTCGACGCTCAGTTCCGCGATACAGTTTGCAACGAGCAACGGTATCAGCGTGCCGTCGATCGCGAAGTCGGCGCTCGGAGGCGCGCAGTAGCGCAACAAGAACCAGACGGACGATGCCTATGTCACACACACTCAACCTCGACAATTACTTCGAACGCATTGGTTATACGGGCCCGCGTGCGCCGACGCTCGATGTGCTGAAGGCAATCCACCGGTTGCATCCGCGAGCCATTCCGTTCGAAAACCTGAATCCGCTCACCCGCCGCGCGGTGAAGCTGGACCTCGAATCCGTCGAGAGAAAACTCGTCGACGATCGCCGGGGCGGCTACTGCTTCGAGCAAAACGCGCTGCTCGCGAACGTGCTGATCGAACTGGGCTTTCAGGTCACGCCGTTGCTTGGGCGAGTGCTGTGGGGCCGGGAGCCCGATGCCGTTCCGCCTCGCGCGCACATGGTGCTGCGAATCGATCTGGATAACGAAGCATGGATCGCGGACGTGGGTTTCGGCAGCGTCACGCTGACTTCGCCGCTGCGGCTGACGCCAGGACTTGCGCAACGCACGGACCTCGGCATCTTCCGTCTCGCCGACGCCTCGCACGACGCGCTGTATCTCGAAGTGCAGGCGCGCGATCAAACGTGGTCGCGCGTTTATCGCTTCGATTTGCATCCGGTCGAGTGGATCGATTACGAAACGTCGAACTGGTACACGTCGACGTCGCCGGAAGCGGTCTTCGCGAGCAATCTGATCGTGTGCCGCGTATTGCAGGAAACGCGCCTCACGCTGTTGAACGACCAGCTGAACGAACGCGCCGCGGACGGCGGTATCGTCCGCGAGCAGCGCCTCGCAAGCGCTGACGAGCTCGCGGCCTGTCTGCGCGATCGCTTCGGTCTGAGCACCGGCGACATTGACCTGGCGGAGATCTTTGACCGCGTGCGCACGCGGGCGGATTTCGAGTAACCGGCAACAGCGACGATCGCCCGCCTGGTGTAATCCACGGTATGCGTTGCGGGCATGAGGGTGCTGCTGTTCGCCGCGGCAGCCCCCTCGCGTGACCGGGCCGCGTGTGGTATCTGCTTGAACGCGGCAGGCTCGGCTATTCGGCTATTCGGCATGGGCGGGCTCATGCCTCGCGGACCATGAACCCGCTTTCTCGCCCGGCGCCGTCGTTCCTTTCATCAAGTAGACGTATGAACCCGCCGCACCTTCGCGGCGCATTCGCCCAACCTGTCTAGACAAAGCGCACCATGCCGACGCATCCGCTCCGGCTCGGCAGGTGTGCGCCTTCAGCGGAATTGTCCTCGCGAACCCCAGCCCGCCATGGCTTATAGGGGCTTACCCGATGATCGGGCAATTTTTCGTGAATCTGCTTGCGACGGCTTTTTGACTCATGCAGACTTGTCTATACAAATTCAGCGACGCTCAAGCGCTGGTTCGCATTTCGGTTCGACGGTTTCCTCAATCAAAGGAGTTTCGACGTGAAAGTGAAACGCACCACGGCAGCAAAAGCATTGATCGGCGCCGTGCTCGGCGCCGCGGCGATTTTCGCCGCACCGGCGCAGGCGAAGGACTGGAAGACGGTGACGATCGCGCTCGAGGGCGGCTATGCACCGTGGAACCTGACCTTGCCCGGCGGCAAGCTCGGCGGTTTCGAACCCGAACTGGTCGCGAACCTCTGCGAGCGCATCAAGCTTCAATGCAACCTGGTCGCGCAAGACTGGGACGGCATGATTCCGGGTCTGCAAGCCGGCAAGTTCGACGTGTTGATGGACGCGATCTCAATCACGCCGGAGCGCGAAAAGATCATCGCGTTCTCGAAGCCATATGCGGCCACGCCTGCCACGTTCGCGGTGGCCGACGCCAAGGTGCTGCCCAAGGCCGC
The DNA here is from genome assembly GCF_904848585.1 of Paraburkholderia kirstenboschensis. Classification (GTDB taxonomy): domain Bacteria; phylum Pseudomonadota; class Gammaproteobacteria; order Burkholderiales; family Burkholderiaceae; genus Paraburkholderia; species Paraburkholderia kirstenboschensis. The sequence continues at coordinate 207,569 of NZ_CAJHCR010000011.1, read as the reverse complement.
GGCCGACGCGGGCGTCGTCAAGCTCACGGGCGATCCCAAGTCCGATCAGCCGACTGTCGACGCGCTGCGCAAGCAGTTGAAGGGCAAGACCATCGGCATCCAGTCCGGCACCGTCTATACGAAGTTCATTAACGACGGCTTCAAGGACATCGCCACGATCCGCGTCTACAAGACGTCGCCCGAGCGTGATCTCGATCTGGCGAACGGGCGTATCGACGCGTCGTTCGACGACGTGACGTATTACGCCGCGAACATCGACAAGAAGGAAACCGCGTCGATCGTGATGGCCGGCCCGAAGATCGGCGGGCCGATCTGGGGTCCGGGCGAAGGTCTCGCGTTCCGCAAGCAGGACGCCGATCTGAAAGCGAAATTCGACACCGCGATCAGCGCGGCGCTCGCCGACGGCACGGTGAAAAAGCTGTCCGCCAAGTGGTTCAAGACCGACGTCACGCCCTGATTCGCGAGGCGTTGCACGAATGCGGCATGCGTGGGCGCGAGCTCGCGCGTGCAGCTGTTTCATCGTCCGTCATGACGGGAGGTAGGCAATGGCTCTGATACAGATGCTCGGCTTCGGGCCGGAAGGTTGGGGCGGCGTGCTGCTGCTCGCGGCGTTGATGACTGTCGCGCTCACGCTCGCGGCCCTCGCGGTCGGGGCCGTATTCGGCGCACTGGTCGCTGCGGCCAAGCTGTCGCGCCTGCGCACACTGCGCGTGATCGGCGACATCTATACGACGGTGTTTCGCGGCGTGCCCGAACTGCTCGTCATCTATCTGTTCTACTTCGGCGGCTCGACGCTCGTTACGACCGTTGGACAGTGGTTCGGCGCCGAGGGCTTTGTCGGCGTGCCGCCGTTCGTGATCGGCGCGCTCGCCGTCGGCATGATTTCCGGCGCGTATCAGGCGGAGGTGTATCGCTCGGCGGTGCTCGCGGTATCGCGCGGCGAGCTCGAAGCGGCGCGCTCCATCGGCATGCCGACCCTGACCATGGCACGCCGCATCCTGATTCCGCAAGTGCTGCGTTTCGCGTTGCCCGGCATCGGCAACGTATGGCAACTGAGCCTGAAGGATTCAGCGCTGATCTCGGTCACAGGTCTCGCCGAACTGCTGCGCACGAGTCAGGTGGCGGCGGGCTCCACGCATCAATACTTCACGTTCTTCGTGGTCGGCGGCGCGCTGTATCTGCTGATGACCAGCATCTCGAACCGGGTCTTCAACCACGCCGAGGCACGCGTGGGCCGGTCCTTCAAGCGCAACTTCGCGCGCAACTGACGGCGACGGCATCATGAACTTCGACTTCGATTTTCTGCTGGATACGGTGAAGCAGCTGCTCGCCGCCGTGCCGACCACGCTCGGCCTCTTCTTCTGTTCGCTGATTCTCGGTGGGCTGCTGTCGCTCGTCATCGTCACGATGCGCGTGTCGCCGCACTGGCTGCCGAACCGGTTCGCGCGCGCTTATATCCTCGTGTTCCGAGGCTCGCCGCTCCTGATCCAGATGTTCCTCGTGTACTACGGCATGGGTCAGTTCGGCGTGATTCGCGAGAGCTTCATGTGGCCGGTGCTGCGCGAGCCGTATATGTGCGCGGTTTTATCGCTCGCGCTCTGTACCGCCGGTTATACCGCGGAAATCATTCGCGGCGGCTTGATGGCCGTACCGGTCGGTCAGATCGAGGCGGGTTATTCGATCGGGCTATCGGGCTTCGCGCTGCTGCGCCGCGTGATCGGCCCGATTGCACTGCGCCAGTGTCTGCCCGCTTATTCGACGGAAGCCGTGCTGCTCGTCAAATCCACCGCGCTGGCGAGTCTCGTGACCGTGTGGGAAGTGACCGGCGTCGCGCAGCAGATCATTCAGCAAACGTATCGCACCACCGAAGTTTTCATCTGCGCCGCGCTGATCTATCTGTTCCTGAACTTCATTATCGTGCGCGCACTCGGCATGCTCGAAACGCGCCTGTCGCGGCATCTGCGTGCGGCGCCGAAGCAAACCGCGCCGAGCCGCCCGGTGTCCGCCACTACCGAAGCACGCCGCGCCGCGCCTTGAGCGCCCGGCCATTCCGGATGAACCTGGAGAATTCCATGAACGCTACGGCACCCGTTGCACTGTCGGTCAAGAACATTCACAAATCGTTCGGCGACCACCACGTGCTCAAAGGCATTTCGCTCGACGCTCATCAAGGCGACGTGATCTCGATTCTCGGCGCGAGCGGCTCGGGCAAAAGCACCTTCTTGCGCTGCCTGAATCTGCTGGAAACACCGGACGACGGTTCGGTCGCGCTCGCCGGAGAAGAACTGAAAATGAAGCGCCGCGGCGACGGCAAGCTGCAACCGAGCGACCGCCGTCAGGTGGACCGCGTGCGCTCGCAACTCGGCATGGTGTTCCAGAACTTCAATCTCTGGTCGCATATGACGGTGCTCGAAAACCTGATCGAAGGGCCCATGCGCGTGCTAAAGCGCAGCCGCGCCGAGTCGGTGGAAGAAGCCGAGGCGCTGCTGGCGAAAGTCGGTCTCGCGGAAAAGCGCGGCCACTATCCGGCGCATCTGTCGGGCGGACAGCAACAGCGTGTGGCGATTGCCCGCGCGCTCGCCATGCATCCCAAAGTGATGCTGTTCGACGAACCCACTTCGGCGCTCGATCCCGAACTCGTTGGCGAAGTGCTGCGCGTAATGCGCTCGCTTGCCGAAGAAGGGCGCACGATGCTGGTGGTCACGCACGAAATGGGTTTTGCGCGGCATGTGTCGAACCGCGTGATGTTCCTGCATCAGGGGCAAGTGGAAGCCGACGGCACGCCTGACGAAGTATTCGTCGAGTGCAAGTCGGAGCGCTTCCGTCAATTCGTGTCGAGTCATCAGGACCGCACGACCAACTAATCCGTATCGCCAGGCAATTTACCGAGCAGAGCAACATCATGGCCGTGATCCGTTCCGATCGTCCTCTCGACTGGGCCCAGGTGGCGGCGGTCGCCGCCGGCGAGCCGCTCGAACTTTCCTCCGACGCCCGCGCGCGCATCGCGGCGGCGCGTGTGCTGGTGCAACAGATCGTCGAGCGCGGCATTCGCGCGTATGGCGTGAATACGGGCGTGGGCGCGTTGTGCGACGTGATCGTGTCGCCGACCGAACAGCGCACGCTGTCGCGCAACATTCTGATGAGTCACGCAGTCGGCGTCGGCGCGCCGCTCGGTGTCGCCGAGACGCGCGCGATCATGGCCGCCGCCGTCAACAATTTCGCGCATGGGCACTCGGGCATCCGTATCGAGGTCGCCGATCAACTCGTGGCCTTGCTCAACGCCGACTGCTTGCCTGAAGTGCCGGCGTTCGGCTCGGTCGGTTATCTGAGCCATATGGCGCATATCGCGCTGGTGTGCATCGGCGAAGGTCATGTGCGGTATCGCGGCGAGCGTCTGACGGGGCGCGACGCGTTGCACATGCTCGGCCGCGAACCGCTCGTGCTGGAAGCGAAGGAAGGGCTCAGCCTTATCAACGGTACGCCCTGCGTGACCGGGCTTGCCGCGTTGGCGCTTGCACGCGCGGTGCGTCTGCTGGATTGGACCGATGTCGTCGCCGCAATGAGCTTCGAAAATCTGCGCGGCCAACTGGCAGCATTCGATGAAGACTCGCTCGCGCTGCGCATTTCGCCGGGGTTGAACCTCGTAGGCGAACGCATGCGCACGGCGCTTGCCGACAGCGGCATTCTCGCGGCTGTGGTCGGCCAGCGCACGCAAGATCCGCTCAGCATGCGCACCATTCCGCACGTGCACGGCGCGGCGCGCGACGTGCTTGCCGCGACCGCCGACGTGGTGGATCGCGAACTGGCGTCGATTACCGACAACCCGATTGTCGCGGGCACGCCGGAAGATCCGCGCGTTTATTCGCAGGCGCATGCGGTGGGCGCATCTATTGCGCTGGCGATGGACAGCCTCGCTACTGCCATCGCGCAGGTCGCCGCAATGGCCGAACGGCGGCTCGATCGTCTCGTCAATCCGCTGGTGAGCGGCTTGCCCGCGTTTCTCGCCGAGCCTGGCGGCACCTGCTCGGGCTTCATGATCGCGCAGTACACGGCGGCCTCGCTGGTTGCGCAGAACCGGCGCCTCGCGCTGCCCGCGAGTCTAGACGGCGGCATCACGTCGGGCTTGCAGGAAGATCATCTGTGCCACGCCACGCCTGCCGCATTGAAAGCGCTGGAAATCGTCGACAACGCAGGGCGCATCGTCGCGATAGAGCTGCTGGCCGCGGCGCAGGCCTACGACCTGCAAGCCACCGGCGCACCACCGGCGCCGCACACGCAGGCGTTGTGGCAACGCGTGCGGCAGATCGTGCCGACGTATCGCGACGACCGTCCGCTCGCAGACGACATGAGCGTGGCTTTCCGGATGATCGCTGGCGAGGCGCCGCCGCCGTTGCCTGGTCCTGACAAGATGAGGCAGCACAATTTCAGTGTCGTTGCGGACGCGTCTGTCGGGAAGCTCGCAGCGGCGAGTAACTTTCCCGCCGCCGCGAATAGTGTTAGCGATAAGGCCGGCGCGATCAATGTAGCCGGCCAGATCGCCATCGCAGGCGGCGCGCCGGTCGTCGCTCACGTGGCCTGATGGAGACAAACCGGCGAGCGGGCTTACCCGCCGGCGAACCGACCGAGGTGTCCCCAAGGGGACTTACTGCGGGGCGTAAAAGCGGTACAACGGATAGGATCCGCAACCCACCCACGAGGTCGGAGTGAACACAACTACAAATGAGCAAAAGCAAGCAGAACAAAGCGCGCAAACAGGTGCACAAGCGGCCGCACAAATAAGCGCGCGAAGTGGCGGCAACGTGGACCGCGCCGCTTGCAAGGAGACGCCGCCGAAAGCAATGCCCGCCTATGAGCAGATCAAGCGCTATGTGATCCGGCGTATCACCGAAGGCGACTGGAAGCCGGGCGGCCTGATCCCTTCCGAAACGGAACTGGTGAAGGAGTTTGGCGTCGCTCGCATGACGGTTTCGCGCGCGCTGCGCGAATTGACCTCTGAGCGGGTGCTAACGCGTGTGCAGGGTTCCGGTACGTTCGTCGCGCCACAGCGGTACGAATCGACGGTATTGGAAATCCGCAATATCGCCGATGAAATCGCCGCGCGCGGTCATCGTCATTCGGCCCGCGTGTTGACGCTCGAACCGAGCGACGATCCGCAGGCGCTCGAAGCGCTCGGTTTGTCGAGCGGCCCGGCGTTTCATTCGTGCATCGTGCACAGCGAAGAGGGCGAGCCGATCCAGTACGAGGATCGCTACGTCAACCCCAAGGTGTTCCCCGAGTATCTGCAGCAGGACTTCACCATCGAGACGCCGAATCACTACATGGTGCGTCTCGCACCGATTCAACGGGCGGAGTTTCGCATCTATGCGCAGAAGCCGGACGCGTATGTGCGCCGTCATCTGTCAATGGAGATCGGCGAGCCGTGCTTGCAGCTATGGCGTCGTACCTGGGTGGGCGAGGACGTGGCGACGTCCGTGCAGTTGTGGCATCCGGCCTCGCGTTTTCATCTGGCGGGCAATGTGTGACGCGCCAACATGGTGTGAGACGAAGTTGTGACGCGTAGCGCGTCAGCCTTGCCGTTGTGACATATCCGGCGAAAAGCGGCAGCCGAGCCGATAACGCGAGCCAGGATGTACGAACCGCGCGAACGTCACGGCAACACCACTCGTCCACGTTCGGCGCACGAGCGTGAGACAAGGTTCTTCCGCGCGAATTTCGAGTAGTCCGGCTTCGGCCTGAGTCGGTAGTCCCGCGTCGACAATGTGTTCGACGTCGTGCGCGGGCACCGTTTCGAATAGATACTCCGACGGCCTGATCGCCGAAAAATCCTGCTGCAAAAAATCCGGCGCAATGGCCGGATTGACGTAGCGGTCCTCTAGCTGCACCGGCAAGCCGTTCTCGCGGTGCACGCAAACCACATGAAAAACCGAAGCGGCCGGCGCGAGCCCTAACGCATTCGATACCACGACAGAAGCGGTCTCGCGCTGCAAAAGCACGGTACGGTAGCTGTATTCGTGTCCGCGCGAGCGAATCTCGTCGCCGATATGCGCGATCATCAGGAGCGTGGATTGCGGCCTCGCTTGCGCGACGAACGTGCCGACGCCCGACACGCGCGTAACGAGCCCTTCGTGCGCCAGCTCGCGCAGCGCGCGATTGACTGTCATGCGCGAAACGCCCAGCGTCGCAACGAGATCCAGTTCGGAGGGCAGACGCTCGCCGGCCTGACGCGCGCCCGATTCGATGATGCCGCGAATATGATGCTTGACCTGCTCGTAGCGTGCGGCCGGCGCTTCGCCTGCAGCGCGTGTACCCGAAGTCGCGTCGCGCGTGCTTTGAGCCGCGGCGGCTGGCGGCTTGCCGTGGGCTTTGTGGCTCTTGCCGCGAAGCATGGAGGACATCGGCAGCCCCTGGTTACTGTCCGCGCAATGCGGTCGGGGCAGGGCTCGCGTTCATAGCGGCTCTGCGTCGTCTGGGCCGCGCGCCCAGAAAGCGTTGCGGTCGAAGTAGTTCTGCAGGAACTGCCGCAAGCGGGGCTGTCCGGCGTCATGGAAAACTTCGCGCGGTTTGCCTTGAACAGCAATGCGTCCCTGGTCGATGAACATGACCTTGTCCGCGACCTGCGCGGCGAAGCCCATTTCGTGCGTGACGACGGCCATCGTCATGCCGTCGCGCGCGAGTTGCTTCATCACTTGCAGCACCTCGCCGACGAGTTCGGGATCGAGCGCCGAAGTAGGTTCGTCGAACAGCATGATGTGCGGCTCCATTGCCAGAGCTCGCGCAATCGCAACGCGCTGCTGCTGGCCGCCTGAAAGTTTCGCCGGGTATGCATCGCCCTTATGCGAGAGGCCCACTGTTTCGAGCATTGCGTTCGCGCGGCGGCGCGCGTCGGCGTGCGGTAGACGCCGCACGCGCACCAGCGCTTCCATTACGTTGCCGAGCGCCGTCATGTGCGGCCATAGATTGAATTGCTGAAACACCATGCCGACGTTCCGCCGCACGCGATTGATCTCGCCTTGCGACGCGCGCACGCGCTTGCCGTTGCGCTCGCTATAGCCGAGCAGTTCGCCTTCGATGCGCACGTCGCCGTGATCGTACGTTTCCAGCGCAGCGAGGCAGCGCAACAGTGTGCTCTTTCCCGATCCGGAAGGCCCGATGATGCACACCACCTCGGAGCGGGCAATCTCCAGATCGACGCCGCGCAGCACTTCGACTTCGCCGAAGCGTTTGCGAAGATCGCGCACTTCGATCAGCGGCGAACCATGTCGGGTGTCGACGGCGGACGCGGAAGAGGGCATGTCGGCGATAGCGTTCATGAAGTAATCCGATTCCTTTATGCCATGAAACGCGCGATGCGGGTTTCGGCCCACATGCCCGCGCGCGAAGTCAGTTCGACGAGCGCGAGATAGCACACGCACAGCATGAGCAGCGTTTCGACGAAAGCGAAGCTCGCCGAGCCGATGCCGGTCAGCACGAACGTCAATTCGGGCACCGTGACGATGGACAGCACAGCGGTCTCCTTGCTCAACACGATGATGAGGTTGGTCAGCGCGGGCACGATCAGCACCAGCATTTGCGGCATCTGAATGCGCCACACGGCCTGGGTGCGCGTCAGGCCGAGACACGACGCCGCTTCGAGATGGCCGGGCGGCACCGATTGAAACCCGGAGCGGAACGCTTCGGCGAAATAGGCGCTGCCATAGAGGCCGAGACCGAGCACGCCGGCTGTCATCGGTTCGAGCGTGAGGCCGAACGACGGGCCGCCGTAGTAGAGCAAAAACAGTTGCACGAGAAACGGCGTGCCGCGAAAGAGCTCGATATAGAAGCGCAACAGGCCGCGTACCCAGCGTCCGCAAAAGAGCTGCAGCACCGCGATCAGAAAGCCGAGCAGCATGCCGATCACGACGCCCGCTGCCCAGGTGCCGAGCGTGGTGGCGAGGCCCGCTGCAATCGGCTGAAGATTGTGCGTGATGACGGTGGGATCGAACTGTTGCATAGCGTAGGCTCCGTGTCGATCAGGCGTGCTTCAGACGGTACTCGGCGGCATGCGCGATGAGCGCGAGCGCACCGCAAATCACGAAGTAAATGAGCCCTGCCGCAAGATACGCTTCGAGCGGTCTGTAAGTACTCGCGGCTATGTTCTGCGCGGTGCGGGTCAACTCCGCTACACCGACAACCGAGATCAGCGACGAAGCCTTGATCAGCAGCACCATTTCGTTGACGAGCGACGGTAGCGTCAGGCGAAACGCCTGGGGTACGAGAATGCGCCGGAGCGTATCGAACGGCGAGAGGCCGAGCATGCGTGCGGCTTCAATATGACCCGGCGGAATGCTGAGAAAACCGCCGCGCAGAATTTCGGCGATATAGGAGGCCGAGCACAGCGACACCGCGCTGATCGCGGCCACGAGCGGCGATACGTTGATGCCCGCGAACGGCAGCAGGTAATACACCAGCAGCAATTGCACGAGCATCGGCACGCCGCGAAAGAAAAACACATACGCACCGCCGAATTTGCGCGCGGCGCGATTCGGCGACAGGCGCGCCGCGCACACGCCGACCGCGACGAAGAAGCCAATGAAAAGACCCGTCAGCGAAACGCCGATGGTGGCAAGCGCCGCGTGCAGCAAGAGCGGCATGCCCTGAACGAAGACGGTCGTGCTGAACATGGGTGTCGCCTTCACCAATGTGCGCTAGGTGCGCACCAGGTGCGCATCAAGTGTGCACTGAGTGCGCGTGCTATGTGCTTCTGCAACGAGTTCAATAGTTCGGCGCGGGCATGGTGGTTGGCGCGTCCATTGCAACGCCGAACCACTTCTTCTGCAAGGTCGCGAGGCGTCCGTCGTTGTGCATTTTCACGAGCGCCGCGTTGAAAGCGTCTGCGAGCGGCTTGCTGTCGGCGTCTTTGCGCAGGCAGTACGCGAAGTACACTTTCGCGCCGAACGGCGGTTGCACCACCGCGAACGTTTCGGGACGCTGTTTGGCGACGTAGGCGATGTTGGTCATTGAATTCGCCACCGCGGCAATGCGGCCGGCGGCGAGGTCGGCATAGGCCTGGTTGTTGTCGACGTATTCGCGGATTTCAGGCGGCTTCGGCAACGTGGCGACATATGCCTTCAACTGATCGAGTTGGGCCGAACCCTTGCCCGCGCCCACGGTCTTGCCCGCAATGTCCGACGATTGCTTGAGCGCCGTGTCGTTCGCGCGTTTGAGCAGCGCGTCGGTGGCGTCCGCAACCGGCAGCGTGTACGTGTAGCGCTCCATGCGCGCTTTCGTGACGGTGAGCGGGCCGCCCACCATATCGAACTTGCCCGCTTCGAGGCCGGGCAGCACGCTCGGCCACGGCAAGTCGATAAAGCGCACCTTCACGCCGAGTTCCTTACCAACCTCGGCGAACAGATCCTTGTTGAACCCGGCTTGCTGACCGTTTTCGAGGAAGTCGAAAGGCGCGAACTGCATCTCGGTCCCAACCACGAGTTCGCCGGCCTTCTTCACTTTGGCGAGCTGGTCTTCCGCATGAGCGGCGACACTTGCGGCGCACAACGCCAGCATGACCAAACGACACTTCCAGCCTGAAAGGATGCTCATGGGATTCTCCGGTTGGCAAAGCGATGCCCGCACAAAGCGGCTCGGCGCAAGTCATTCGAGGCAGTATATACCGCAGTTTTCGCGCAAAATAAATAAACACGCGAGTAGAGAAAAGCCCTTATGCGAAGCACCGCGCGTTCACTTGCGAGCACGCTTTTGGCGGTATATACCACTGCAATGCCCTGGCGATCCCGCCGATCCTCTCACGGAGCAACGCGATGCCTGTGACCCGTATTCCACTCATTGACTTTGCCGGCGTGCGCGCGGGCGACCCGCATGCGTTGCAGCGCGTGGCGCGGGAAATTCGCGAAGCGTGCACGACGATCGGCTTCTTCTACATCGTCAATCACGGCGTGCCGCAAGCAACAATCGACGCCGCGGAACAGGCCGCGCGCACGTTCTTCGCCTTCGCACCCGAGATCAAACGGCGCGCGGCGGTCAACCATCGGCATCGCGGTTTCAATGCGCTTGGCGACGCGACCATGTACCAGGCGAAACGGCCCGATTACAAGGAGTTTTTCAGCATCGGACTCGAATTGCCGGAAGACGACCCGGATGTGCTCGCGGGCCAGGCGCTGCGCGGACCGAACAACTGGCCGGACTTCATGCCCGAGCTGCGTCCCGCGTTGTACGGTTATTACGAGGCGGTGGGCGCATGCGGCGCCGATCTGCTGCGCGCGGTGGCGGTGAGTCTCGGCGTCGACGAACATTTTTTCGCGCCGCGTTATACGAAGCGGATGCAGCGCACGCAGATGGTCTACTATCCGCCGCAGCCGCCTCAGTCGGACGAAGATCAGTTCGGTGTCGCGCCGCACACCGATTACGGCTGCATCACACTGCTGTGGCAGGACCAGGTGGGTGGCTTGCAGGTGCGTGAAATCGCTAACGATACCTGGATCGACGCGCCGCCTGTGGAGGGCAGTTTCGTCGTGAACGTCGGCGATCTTCTTGCACGCTGGACCGACGACCGGTTTCGCTCCACGCTTCATCGTGTGATCAATGCGTCCGGGCGTGAGCGTTATTCGATCGCGACGTTCTACGATCCAACCTACGGCGCAATTGTCGATCCGCGCGACCTGGGCGCGAGCGCGGACCATCCGAAGTATCAGCCGGTGGCCGCGGGCGATTATATTCTCGGGCGCATCAACGATTCGATGGGTTATCGGAAGAAACACGCTGCTCAAACGACATAAGCAAACAGGCAACCGAAGGAACACTGCATGACGGACAACAGCAACGAGAACGCGCCGGTCGGCACGGCGCCGCTTGCGGCAACGCTCGACGCACTGCGTGCCGCGCTCGGCAATGAGGCGGTGCGCGTGGGCGACGAGATCGGCGAACGCGCGCTGACCGACTGGACGCGCCACGCTCCGACGCGGCCAGCCGCATTGCTGCTGCCGCGCAGCACGGAAGACGTCTCTCGCGCGCTCGCCATTTGCCACGCGGCCTGTCAGCCAGTGGTGCCGCAGGGCGGTATGACGGGCCTGGCCGGCGGAGCGATCGCTCGCGCCACTGACATAGCGTTGTCGCTCGAACGCTTGACTGGCATCGAGGAAATCGACGCGGCTTCGGCCACGCTGACCGTACGCGCCGGCACTACATTGCAAACCGCACAGGAAGCGGCGGCGCAAGCGGGCTTTGAACTCGCGCTCGACCTCGGCGCGCGCGGCTCATGCCAGATTGGCGGCAATCTCGCGACCAATGCAGGCGGCAATCGCGTGATCCAGTCGGGCACCGCGCGCGACCAGGTGCTGGGTCTCGAAGTCGTGCTCGCCAATGGCGACGTGCTGACCTCGCTCGGCAAGATGGTCAAGAACAACACCGGCTATGACCTCAAGCACTGGTTCATCGGCTCCGAGGGCACGCTCGGCATCATCACGCGCGCGGTGCTGCGGCTTCACCCGCAGCGCGCCGCGCGTCACACGGCGCTCGTCGCACTCGACGGATACGATGCGGCCGTCAATCTGCTTCGGCGTCTGTCGACGCGTTTCGGCAACGACATCGGCGCATTCGAAATCATGTGGCCGGACTTCTACGATTTCGGCGTCAAGCTCACGGGCACACGTTCGCCGTTCGACGGCTCGCATCCGCTCTATGCGCTAATCGAACACGCGAGCTTCGATGCAAGCGACACCGGCGAGCGCTTTTCCGCCGCGCTCACCGAGGCGCTCGAGCAAGGCGCGATCCGCGACGCGGTGATTGCGCAATCAATGGCGGACGCGCGTACGTTATGGGCAATTCGTGAATGCACCGCCGAATTTCCGGTGCGGCTCGACGCGATCAATTTCGACGTGAGCCTGCCGATTAGCGTGATCGGCGACTTTGTCGAGCGCTGCCGCGCGGCCCTGAACGAACGGTGGGCCGGCAACGAATCCTATTTCTTCGGGCATATCGGCGATTCGAATTTGCATGTCACCGTGGACGGCCATTCGATCCCCGGCGTCGATCATCATGCCGTGTACGCGTTCGTTTACGAAATGCTCGGGCCGCTGCATGGGTCGGTGTCGGCGGAACACGGAATCGGTATGCTCAAGCGCGAGTTTCTGCCTATCTCGCGCTCGCCCGCCGAACTGGCGGCAATGGCAGCAATCAAGCATGCGCTCGACCCTCACGGCATTCTGAATCCGGGCAAGCTGTTTTGAACCTGCGGCTTCAATGCGCGTTCAGATAGCGCGCAATAGACGGATAGACATCGACCGCCGCGTTCTTGCCGAAGATGCAGTCGATGTGTCCGTAGCCAGGAATCAGATACCGCTCATAAGGCTGCTCGGGAAACGCATTGACGAGCATCTCGTAGGTGAGCGCGGTGCTTTTCGGCACATACGTCTCGTTGCGGTCGCCGTGAATGAAACCGATCGGAATGCGCATGCCGTCCAGGCCTTTCATGCCGCGCGCGCCTTTCAGATAAACGTCGTCACCGTCGGCGTTGACGACGTTGCCCGCGCGCACCATTGCGGCAAGATGCTTGAACACGCCGACGTCGTGCACGCCGAGCAATTCCTGCAAATTCGAATGAAGTGTCTCGCTCACCTGAGCGTGTTCGTAGAGCAGGCCATACATGAAAGTCGCGCGATGACAGATCGGGTTGCCGCAGCCCTCGTCGTGATCTACCGGATAGAGCCGCAGTGCTTCGTCGAACAGATTGTGCGGCCACCTTTCGTTCTCTGTATAGGCGGTGAGGTCGGTCACGCCGAGGTGCTGCATGATGTCGGGAATGTGCAGGCCCGCCTTGATCCTGCCGAGACGGCCGGGCACCGGATGCGCGGCCACCTGCGATATCACCGCCGAGCGCACGCCTTCGAGTCCCGCCATCAGCGACATGCTCAACGCGAGGCCGCCCATGCAGTGACCGAGCGCCTGAATATCCGCTGCGCCCGTCACTTCGCGAATCTTCGCAACGGCTGCGGGAATGTCCTCGAGCGCGACCTTATCGACGTTCGTCGGCACGAAGACGCTCGGCATTTCGATGCTCACGCGAAGATCCACGAGCCACACGTCGTAGCCCGCGGCACACAGATATTCGACGAGGTTGGTGCCGATGAGATCCGTCGAGTAGATGCGGCTCGACACGCCCGAGCCGTGAATCAGCAACACAGGGCGCGCATTCTTGCGCGCGGGATCGACATAGCGCGTGAGCCGCAGGTGCGTACCGTCACGTGTGTCGAAAAAGAACACCTGCGGCGCCGGCGCGCGCAGTGCACGCTTCAAGCGTGGCGTCCCGTTGGGGTCGTAGTACTGCAAGGGCGCGGCTACGCCGCCATATTCGTTGAACAGCACGCCGGCAAAGAACTTGCCGAACTTCAACGTCCATTCGAGACGCGTTTTCAGATCGGGCGCATTGGTGACTTCTAGCGTGCGTTGCTGTTTCAGAAAGTTTTCCGGCGTGATGACCAGCTTCGCGCTGCCGATAGGCGGTGCATCCATTGACGGCGCTTCGCGAACTTGCGCATACAGCGTATTCGTTTGCTCCCACAACTCGAGCGGCGACGTGCGTGTAATGATCTTTTGCCCGCTCAGATACCACGTCTTGCCTTCAGCCGAATTGAGCGTCATTCGGTAGTTCATGTTGCGCTCGTCCACATCGTCCGGGTCGGCCACGAAGAGATTGAAGGTGCCCTCCGTGATCGTCATTGGCTGCGCCGACAGAGCGGGGCAGGTCAGCGTGCCGGCGGTTCTTGCCAGATGATCTGGATCGCTAATCATATCGGCGAGGTCGTCGGATTCCACGGTGAGCGTGAACGCCATTGGGCTCGCGGCGGCCTCGTTCGCGCCGGCCGGCGTGTAATGGCCGACCATGGTTTCGGTGAAGCGCAGTCCGATCTTTGGCACGGGTGGCGTGTCGGCGGTGCCCTTCGAATCGTAATCGATCGTCCAGCCTCGCGATGCCGCCAGCAGCGCGCAATTGCGCTCGGCGAGCGCCGAGATCGTCCACAGCGGATTCACGCCGAGCGACATGGGCATGACCGCGCCGTCCATCACATAGAGGCCCTCGTGCACATCGGTGCCGGTCATACCGCTAAAAACGCGGCTCATGTGATCGACCACACCATGTTCCGCGTCCTCGCCCATCGCGCAGCCGCCGAGCGGATGCACGGTCACGGTCCGGTTGCCGAAAATGTCGTTTGAAATCGGATCGCGCAAGTATTTTCCGCCGAGCGGGGCCGTCGCTTTCTTCAGCGTCTCCTCGACGGTTGCGAAAATTGGCTGCTTGCCCGCGTTTTCCCAGGCTATGCGCGGCCGTCCCTTTTCATTCACGCTGATCTGGCCGCTTTCGTCGTCGTGCGCCATCACAAGGTAGCTTTGCGTGTGATTGAGCGCGCCGCGATACGGTCCGTGCAGCAGGCCTTCGACGATCCGTGCATCGTATGCAAGCTGCTGTTCTACCGTGCGCGGCCCCGAAACATCCACGCCCGCGAGCGGCGCAGCGGCGCCTAGCATGCCGACGAGCGCCGCGCCGACCGGCCCGGCGAGCGAGCCTTCCTCGATCACGAAGCCGTCTCTGACGTCCGCGGTATCGCGATGATCGATCAGGCCAGTGATAGTCGGGCCGACCGGAGGTATTTCGCGCTCGACATGCGCGCCCCAGCCGACGCCGTTGATCACGTCGTCGGTGTTGTACGCGAAGGCGAGCACGTCGCCGTTGCCGGTGAAGCGCTTGCCGAGCATGGCGGATACGCTCAAGCCTTCGTTGCGCGAACGCAGGAGCAACGCGCTCGAACCGATTGTTCCCGCCGACACGATCACGATGTCGGCCGTGACGAAGAGATCGGGCGCGTCGTAGCTCTCGCGGCCGAGGCGTACCAGCTGGTAGGCGACTTGCCACTTCTGCTTGTCGGCGCTGCGCACCACCGAATGCACCGCGGCTCCAGTGAAAATCTGCGCGCCATGCGCGACGGCATCGGGCAGATAGTTCATGTGCGTGGAATTCTTGGCGTCGTAGTTGCAGCCCGAGTTGCAGTCGCCGCAGCCAACGCACGCTTTCTGCGCGACGCCGGCCGCGTTGGTGCGGTCCTCGAACGTGACGGTCACAGGCGGCGTGCTGAAGCGGTCCGCCATGCCGAGCGCCTCGGCGGATTTTCCGAGCGCCACCAGTTTCGGCAATTTGCGGAAACGCCCCGGGACCGGCGACGGTTCGAGCATGTCCCAGGCACGCTGATAACCTTTGTCGCGGCCGGCCTGATCGCCGCGCAACGCGGCGGGCCAGCGTACGTCGTCCCATAAGCGCGGATCGACTTTCAACGCGACATTGGCGTTGATCAGCGAAGTACCGCCGAGGCCGCAGCCGACCACCGCGTTGACGTCGTCGTTCACATGCACTTCGAGCAGCGCGAGCGGTGAGCCGATTTGCGCAAGTGCTGTGTTGTACTGCATCTGCTCGGCGCCCTGAAAAGGCGTGCGCGGGAATTCGCCAGCCATGAATTCGCGCCCGCGTTCGAGCACGCACACGCTGCGGCCCGCGCGCGCCATGCGGCTTGCGGCGATGGCGCCGCCGTAACCCGAACCGATCACGACGACTTCGTAGTGCGATTTCATCGCCGTCACGGCGCTCGATAAGCGGTTCATACTGGACCACCTCGTCAGGTCGATGCTGGGAACGGATCCGGGCTGCGCAAGGAAGACGGCGCGCTGCCGCGGTTTTTTTATCGTAGGCGGTGCGGGATGACAAAAAAAGGCGCATCGACGCGACGCGCGACGCGGCATAGGTGCCGCCCCCGGTTTTTGCCTTCTGCCTGGCGCTTGTCCGTTTGCGCTGTTACGCGGCTACTTCATTCATTTCGCTATCGCTCGATTCGGCCGCAAGCAGGTTGAGCGCAAGCAGAATGGCGCCACGATTGTCGATGTCTATCTCGATGCCGAGCACGTCCGTGAGCCAACGGCCGATCTTCGTGTTGGAAAAATCGTCGGCGGTGGCCGTCTTTTTCATGGTGACGCCGAGTTTGACGGCGCGATAGTGATACGAGGGCACACGATGCTGGGCCGCAACCGCCGACAATCCGCCTTTGCCTTCCGAGCACCAGCCAAGGCTGCCGGCCAGCACGATGCGCTCGGGCTCGTCGAGGCTTTCGATAAATGCGCGGGCTGCGAGCCGCACCCTTTGTTCGTTGAGACCATATTGCAGCAGCACGCTTTGCACCGGGTCTTCCAATGCCTGGGCATGCAGATCGATTTCCTGGGCCATGCCGTCGGTTTCCATCGACACGTTGCGTTGATGGCCGGCGCTGCGCAGGCAGTCGATCAGATAGCGGCGAAAATACGCGCACAGGGCGTAGCCGTTGGACGGCGCGCTCTCCGCGCAAGCATGGGTTTCCGTGTGGCCGGGCGCGAGGCGCAGCACCTTGGAATAAATGAACTGCGCGACCAGTTCTTCCTTGTCTTCGCCGAGCGCCTGCAACTCCAGCGGGTGATATGTGCGCAATGCCCGCTTGACCAGCTCGACCATCGACACCATTTCGTCGGCGGACAGTCGGGTACGACGGCGCCACAGATCGGGCAGGATCGCGTCGTCTAGATTGCGGACGAACTCGTGGCTCGGAACTGCGCCCATGAAAGCCTCCATTAGGGTAAGGCGAGAAGCGCGGTGAGCCTCGACTGCAGGCGAATAGTTGACGATGGAACCGTTGCGGCCGCGCGATGTTGTGAAAGCAGTATGGTCGCCGGCGACGGCTTCGCATATATGGATTAAGTCGTAGCTGGTGGGTAAACTGCCGGGTAAACCATCCGACAGGGCGCCTCTCATTCGTCTGATAAGAAAGCGCTCCCGCTGTGCCGCTGCATTGCCGTAGACCGTGCAAGCTCTTGCGCAACACGCCGGGCCGCGCTTCTTGCTAGCGCCGGGTTTTCGCGCCACATCACCGAATTTGCCGTGCCCGACAAGGAGACCGCGCGATGCGGGCTGACCCGATCCAGCGTGCAATCGACGAAGACCTGGTGCGCGTGCTGTACGCACAAGACCCGATCGCGTTCTTCTCGCACTGGTTTTCGATCGCGGTGCTCGTGGCCATCTACTGGCCCGCGATACCATCGCCGCCGCTCTTCATTGCCTGCTTCGGCTTCTATGCGGCGGCCAATTGCGCGGGCCTCGCGCTGTGGATCTGCAACCGGCGTTATCCGCATCTCGTGTCGCCGCGCGGCTGGATCAATCTGCATGCCGTGCGTGGCGTGCTGCTTTACAGCGCGCCCGGTATCGCCATCTGGTTCGCGTTCCAGAGTCCGCAGAGCGATTTGCCGCTGCTGCACACGGTAATGCTCGTCACGCTCGCAGCGGGGGTGTTCATGTCGAATGGTTTCGACATGCTCAACTTCGCCACGGCCATTCCATTCCTGCTGTTCCCGTCGATCGTGCTGCACTTCGGCACGCATACGTTCGACCGCACGATTCTTGCCATCGTGCTCGCGTTCTTCTTCTGCGCGATCAACGTGTATGCGCTTAGCTACCGAAAGCTGTTCCAGCAGGTGGTGCAGGCGCGCGTCGATCAGCAGTATCTGGCGGAATCGCTCGCACTGCAAAAGCAAGTCGCCGAAGAGGCCAGTCTCGCGAAAACGCGCTTTTTCGCTGCAGCGAGCCACGACCTGCGTCAGCCGCTGCATGCGATCGGCCTGCTTGCGGCGTCGCTCAACGATTCCGCGGCGACGCCCGCGCAGCATGCGAAGACCGCCGAGCACATCGTCTATAACGTGGAAGCGCTGAATCAGCTGTTCAACCAGGTGCTCGATCTCGCGCGGCTCGAAAGCGGCGTCACGCAGGTGATCCGTCTGCATTTCCGGCTCTCCGAGTTGTTCGAGCGCGTCGGCAGCCAATATCGGCCGCAGGCGGCGGCCAAAGGCCTCGCGCTGCGGATCGCGCCGACGTCGATGGTGGTCCACGACGATCCAGTGCTGCTCGAACGCGTGCTGAGCAATCTGCTCTCGAACGCGGTGCGCTATACCGAGGAAGGCGCAATCTGGCTCGGCGTCCGGCGCGCGGGGCGAACCGCGGGCGGCTATATCGAGGTGCGCGATTCGGGCATTGGCATTGCCGCTGAAGAGCACCAGCGCATCTTCGAGGAGTTCTATCAGGTCGCCAATCCGCAGCGCGACGCGCGCCAGGGCCACGGGCTCGGGCTGCCGACGGTCAAGCGTCTCGTCGGCATGCTGGGCGGCGAGTTGCAGTTGCGCTCGGCGCCGGGCCGCGGTTCGGTGTTCCGCTTCCCAGTGCAAGCGGGCGACGCGAGCGCAATCGTCGCGAGCCTGAACGAAGCGGTGGCGGGCGGACCATCGGCGCAAGGGCGGCAGGTGCTGTGCATCGACGACGAACCGTCGATTCTCGAAGGCCTTTCCGCGCTGCTCGGACGCTGGGGCTGCACGGTGCGCGGCGCACGCGACGAAACCGCTGCGCTGGCCGCGCTCGCGGATGGTTTCGTGCCGGACGCGGTGCTATGCGATTACCAGTTGGCCAATCACAGGACCGGCGCGCAGGCGCTCACGGCGGTGCGCAGCATGCTCGCGCGCGCAGGTCACGAAGGCGTGGTGACGCTGCTGATTACGGGCGACATGGCGTCGGCGGAACTGGCTGCGCTCGCATTGCAAGGCATTCCGGTGTTGCACAAGCCGGTTACGGCGGCGCGTTTGCGGCGCACGCTGGAAATGCTGTGGCAACAGGCGGAACTCGACAAGGGGCATCAGGGCGCCGCTATGGAATTGCCTGCGGGCCAGAGCGCCGATGCAGGCCGTGAAGGGACCGTGCTGAGCGGAGAGACTGGCGGCGATCACGTGATCAGGCCGCAAGGCACGGCGCGAGTGGAAGTGCGGCATCGTCCGCAGAGCGCATCGCAAGAGGAAGGGTAGGCGGTGATAGCGGAGGTCGCTGCGTGTCGCGGCGGCGCCGACCGCCACCGCTATAGCGTTTTGCCAGCTTCGAGCCAGCCGTTGATCACCGCGATTGCCGTCGACCGGTTGTGCACGCCGAGCGCCCGGAAAATCACCGACAGATGCACCTTGACCGTGCCCTCGGCTACGCCGAGTTCGCGTGCGATCATCTTGTTGGTCCAGCCGCGATGCACGAGCCGCATGATGTCCTGCTGACGCGGCGACAGGTTTTCAAGCAAATGCTGCTGATGCGGCTGCAGCGCCTGAAGCTGTGCGACCGGTTCGGTTAGCGTCGCCGTGCTCTGGCCCGCGCTGCTCGGCGCTGCCTGCTGCGACAATGCAGCACCCGCGCGCTGCGCGCATGAGTCCGCGGATTGTGCGTCGCGTGAGCCCAGCAGGCTCAGCGCTTCCATCGGCACATATGCGCCGCCCGACAGCACCAGTTCGATCGCCTTCAGCATCACGCTCGCGGGCTGCCGCTTCGGCACGAAGCCGAGCGCGCCGGCGGCGAGCACCGCACGCATTTCGTCCGGTGACTCTTCGGCGGAAAGCACGACTACCGGCAGAGCAGGATTCGCCTTCAGCAATATTTCGAGCGACGACGCGCCGCTCATGCCCGGCATATGCAGATCGACGATCGCGAGATCGTGATCGGCGTCGGGCCGCGCGGCGGCGGCCAGGGTTTCCCAGGTATCGGCTTCGTCGAACTGGGCGTCGGGGTCGAGTCCGCGGAGCATTCCCTTGACGCCTTGCCGGATCAATTCATGGTCGTCCGCCACAAGAAACTTCATGATGTCTCCACGAGTCGGGCTTGCGTGTTGTGGACTACCGCCGTTGCTGGGTCTTGTTCTGCTTGTATTGTCGTGAATCGCATCATTGCCGGCTACCCCGTGATCATAAGCCGATCGGTGCGGGGCGGCGGGCCTTGCGGCTCGCCGCCCCGGTCATTCTCTGCTCGTGGCATCGCCGGCGCCACGTTTTGTCTATGCCTTGTCCAGGCAGGTCTCACTCGCGCATCGGTTCCGGCTTGCTACGTAGACGAGCCGCGCGCGCCGTTTTTGAAGCCGCGGCGGCCCAATACGAAAGCTTATGCCGGCCGGATAAACCGCACGGGCGCTCGCGCGGCGAGCCGTCATTTCACTGCAAATAGCGTTGCATTCATCAGAAGCTTGAAGGCGAAGCCGAGCGACATCGCCGAGCCCACGCCGAAGCACCACAGCGCAATGAACCAGAGCCAGCCCGGCAGCTTGCGCGCGGAGTCAGTGATAGTGATGTTGGTCGCCATGACGCACCTTGCCTCGAAATACCCAGTAACCCATCGTCGTATAAGCGACGATGATCGGCAGAATCACCGCTGCGCCGACCAGCGTGAACGTCTGGCTGGAGCGCGGCGCGGCCGCTTCCCACAGCGTCACGCTCGACGGTATCGCGTACGGCCACAGGCTCACCAGCAGCCCGGCGTAACCGAGCAGCACGAGCAGTAACGCGAGCACGAACGGCGTGTTGTGATGCCGCTCCCGCACCGCGCGGCGCATGAAGACCGCGCAGGCCGCGACCATGAACGGCACAGGCAACAGCCGGTAGAAGAGACCCTCGTGGAACCAGCGCTGCGCGATGTTCGGGTCTTGCAGCGGAGTCCACAGGCTCACCATCGCGATGAAGCCGAGCAGCACGACAGTCAGCGGCCATACCACGCGATGCAGGCGGCGCTGCAGGTCGCCTTCCGTTTTCGCGACCAGCCAGCAGCAGCCCAGCAACGCGTACGTGACGATGAGCCCGAGGCCCGTCAGCAGGCTGAACGGGGTGAGCCAGCCGAAAGCGTCGCCGGCATAGGCGCCGTCGATCACCGGAATGCCTTGCAGAAACGCCCCGAGCACGACGCCCTGGAAAAACGTCGCGCCCGCCGACCCGCCGATGAACGCGAGGTCCCACATATGCTTCGTGCGGTTCGCCTTCGCGCGAATCTCGAAGGACACGCCGCGAAAGATCAGGCACACGAGCATGAAGATGAGCGGCAAATACAGCGCTGACAATACTGTGGAATACACCATCGGAAACACGGCGAAGAGCGCCGCCCCGCCGAGCACGAGCCAGGTCTCGTTGCCGTCCCAGACCGGTGCGACGGTGTTCATCATCAGGTCGCGTTCCTTCTCGTCTGGGAAGAACGGAAAGACAATGCCGATGCCGAGATCGAAGCCATCCAGCACGACATACATGAAAAGGCCTAGCGCGATGATTGCGGCCCACACTACGGTTACGTCCATTTTGTTACTCGCAGGCGATCAGGGTTAGGCGGCGTCGATCATCTGATCGGCGGCGGAGAAAGGGCGGCGCGCGGTCTGGTTCGGCGTTTGTCCGGGCACGCCGTGCGGCGTGTGTCCAGGCAGCGCCGGGCCCGAGCGCATCAGCTTGAGCATGTAATAGATGCCCGTGC
Source organism: Paraburkholderia kirstenboschensis (assembly GCF_904848585.1). GTDB lineage: Bacteria > Pseudomonadota > Gammaproteobacteria > Burkholderiales > Burkholderiaceae > Paraburkholderia > Paraburkholderia kirstenboschensis. The sequence goes on along the minus strand of NZ_CAJHCR010000011.1, from coordinate 186,211 downwards.
CGAATACGAGGAAATAGACGACCACGAACGCCATCAGCGAAATGCCGACCTGTTGCGCGGTGAGCGGCGACACGGCCTGCGACGTGCGCATCACGCCATATACGACCCATGGCTGACGGCCGGCTTCGGTCGTGACCCAGCCGGCCAGCAGCGTGACGAAACCGCTTGGGCCCATCGCCACGGCGACGCGCTGGAACCACTTCGACTCGAACAGGCGCCCGCGACGGCGCAGCACCCACGCGGCGACCGACATGACGATCATCAGCACGCCGAGCCCGGCCATGATCCGGAAGCTCCAGAACACCACTGTCGAGTTCGGCCGGTCTTGCGGCGGGAATTCCTTCAGGCCGCGTATTTCGCCGTCCCAGCTATGCGTGAGAATCAGGCTGCCCAGGTGCGGGATCGACACTGCATAGCGCGTGGTCTCTGCCTGCATGTCGGGGATGCCGAACAGGTTCAGCGCGGTGCCGCCTTTTTCGGTGTCCCACAGGCCTTCGATTGCAGCGATCTTGGCCGGCTGATATTCGCGCGTGTTCAAGCCGTGCTGATCGCCGACGAACGCCTGGATCGGCGTGAGAATCAGCAGCAGCCACAGCGCCATCGAGAACATCTTTTTGACTGCGGGGTCGCGCCGTCCGCGCAGCAGATGCCACGCGCCCACCGCCGCCACGACGAGCCCGGCGACGATGAACGCCGCGAGCGCCATATGCGCGAGCCGGTATGGGAACGACGGATTGAAGATGATCTTGAACCAGTCGAGCGGCACGACACGGCCGTTCACGACTTCGAATCCTTGCGGCGTCTGCATCCAGCTATTGGACGCGAGAATCCAGAACGTGGAGATCAGCGTGCCGATGGCGACCATCAGCGTCGCGCCGAAGTGCGCGCGCGGACTCACGCGCTGCCAGCCGAACAGCATGATGCCGAGGAAGCCGGCTTCGAGGAAAAACGCGGTCATGACCTCGTACATCAACAGAGGTCCGGTGACGGGACCGGCGAAACTCGAAAAGCCCGACCAGTTGGTGCCGAACTGATAGCTCATCACGACGCCGGACACCACGCCCATGCCGAAGGCAACGGCGAAAATCTTCGACCAGAAGAGGCACAGGTCTTTGTAGTACGCCTTGCCGGTTTTCAACCAGCGCCATTCGAGCACGGCGATAAAGCTCGCGAGGCCAATGCTGAGCGCCGGAAAGACGATATGGAAAGAGACGGTGAACGCAAACTGGATGCGGGCGAGGTCAAATGCCGATATTGCGGAGTTCATGATCGTGAAGTGCGTGATGCCGCGTGGGCGGACTACGCGCGTCGACCGGTGTCGGTGCGCACTGCGTTTCGCAGATGGCCGAAGATTAGGGGAAGAGTCAGATTTATGCTGCGCCGCGACGTGCGTCAAAAAACCGCGTTGTTATATGGATTGCGACGGTTCGTGCGCTGCAAGGTATTGACGTATATCAGCTTTTTCTTATTGCCTGTTTCACCGTGATTAAGCGCCGTGACGTGAAGCTGCGGCAATCGACCGCGTCGCAGCAAAGCGTGCGAGGGATGTTGCTCCTGCTGGCCATGCGCTCGCGATGCTTAAGACTTCGCTGCGGCTAGATATAGGACATGTCGTCAAGGCAGACACCAGCGATGTAGGGTCAAGTTATACGACATCGCACGAACGTACGCGCTTCATCGCAGAGTTCAGCTATGAGAAGCCTTCGAAAGGCGCTTCACGATAAGGGTAAATGCCTAATTGAATTCCGCTTCTGCATCAGAGATAGTACGTTATCGTACAACTAGATCGCGCAACAGGCGATCTCACCCAAGCCGAGGTGTGGATTTATCCATGCCGCTCGCGAGCCGGTGCAGCAAAGGAACCCCTATGAAGAAGACTGCCTTGAGTGGCGCCGGAGGCCAGCTTGGCTCGGTCGTGCGCGCTGCGTTCATTGCGCGCGGCACGCCTGTGCGTTCGGCGGCGGGCTCGAAGCCGCTGACGCCTCTCGTCGACGGCGAGGATGTGATGCACGGCGACCTGCGCGATCCGGCGGTTGTCGATCGGCTGCTCGACGGCGTCGACGTGCTGATCCACTTCGCCGGGACGAGCGTGGAGCGGCCGCTGCCTGAGATCATCGAAAACAATCTGCGCGGTCTCGTCGAGGTCTACGAGGGCGCACGCCGACAGGGCGTCAAGCGGATCGTGTTCGCAAGCTCGAATCACGCGATCGGCATGTACCCGGTGACGGAGCGCCTGAGCCTCGATTGCGAACTGCGCCCGGACGGCTTCTATGGCCTGAGCAAGGTGTGGGGCGAAGCGCTCGCGCGCATGTACTGGGACAAGCATGGCATCGAGAGCGTGTGCGTGCGCATCGGCAGTTGTCTCGAGCGTCCGACCGAGCCGCGTCATCTGAGCACCTGGTTCGGTCACGCAGACCTTATGCATTTCCTCGACCGCTGCATCGAAGCAGAAGAACTGGGCTTCATCACGGTGTGGGGCGTGTCGGCCAATACGCGCAGCTGGTGGGACAACAGCGGCGCGGAGCGTCTGGGATACACGCCGAAGCAGAACGCCGAAGACTACGCCGAGGAAGTTCTGGCGCGCCCCAATCCGCTCGACGCATTGGGTCAGCGTTTCCAGGGCGGCGGGTTTGTCGGCATCGACTATTCGCGCGAGGACACGGATAGCGGCGCGGGCAATGCGGCCGGTTCGGCAGATTCGGCCGCCCGGCCGTCCTGAAAGTTCAAGTATCACGAGGAGACGCAGCAATGAAGATCAAGGGCATCCGCTGGTGGATGGTCAGTCTGGTCGCGGCCGGGCTCATCATCAACTATCTCGCGCGCAACACGCTGTCGGTGGCCGCGCCGACGTTGATGAAAGACCTGCACATCACGACCGAGCAATACGCTCACGTGGTCGTCGCATGGCAGCTTTGCTATGCATTCATGCAGCCGGTCGCGGGCTTCCTGCTCGATACGGTCGGCACCAAAATCGGTTTTGCCGCGTTCGCGCTGGCGTGGTCGCTCGCCTGCGCGGCGGCGGCGTGGTCGACCGGATGGCGCAGCCTCGCATTTTTCCGCGGCCTGCTAGGCATTGCCGAAGCGGCTGGCATTCCGGCCGGCGTGAAGGCCACCAGCGAGTGGTTCCCGGCAAAGGAGCGTTCGGTTGCGATCGGCTGGTTCAACATCGGTTCGTCGATCGGCGCGTTGCTGGCGCCGCCGCTCGTGGTGTGGGCGCTGCTGCACGGCCAGTGGCAACTGGCGTTCGTGATCGTCGGCGTAGCGGGCATCGTCTGGAGCGCCGTGTGGATGCTGCTGTACAAGCATCCGCGCAATCAGAAACTGCTCGGCGACGAGGAGCGCGACTACATCCTCAGCGGCCAGGAAGCGAAGCACAGCGATGCGGGCGCGCCCAAGCGCAGCTGGTCGGCCATGCTGCGCAGCCGCGACTTCTGGGCGATCGGCATTCCGCGCATTCTGTCGGAACCGGCATGGCAGACGTTCAACGCGTGGATTCCGCTTTACATGATGACCGAGCGTCACATGAATCTGAAGGAAATCGCGCTATATGCATGGATGCCGTTTCTCGCAGCGGATATCGGCTGCGTGCTCGGCGGCTATCTGAGCCCGCTGTTTCATAAGTACGCGAAGGTCTCGCTGTTCACGTCGCGCAAGATGGTGTTCGTGGTCGGCGCGCTGTGCATGATCGGACCGGCGTGCGTGGGCCTCGTCGCAAGTCCGTATGTGGCTGTTGCCCTGCTGTGCGTCGGCGGCTTCGCGCACCAGACCTTGTCCGGCGCGCTGTATGCGATTACGTCCGACATGTTCGGCAAGAACGAAGTGGCTACCGCAACGGGTATGGGCGGCATGGCCGGTTATCTCGGCGCTGCGGCGTTCACCGCGTTGTTCGGTGTGCTGGTCACGCAGGTCGGCTACAGTCCGCTGTTCGTCGTGCTGGCGGTATTCGACATTATCGCGGCTGCCGTGGTGTGTCTGCTCGCGAAGAGCGCGGACCGGACGCCGGAGCAGCGTTGGTCCCAGACGGGTGGTGCGGTCACTGCCAAGTAAGAGGCGATAAGTCCGCCCGCGTGAGCCGGCGCGAAGTTCCACCCTGAGTAGAAACGCAAAGCGGCGCCTTCGTGCGCCGCTTTCTTTTATGAACCGCCTTTTGCGCATCACCGCGATCTTCAGCGCGACAACCCGAAGGCCGCGCGCGTGAGCGGCACGCTGCCGGGGCCTGTGGGATAATTGCGCGCTTTGCCCGGGGCGCGGCTCACAAGGTTGTTCGCACGGGCGCTCGAGGGGCCTTCACTCCCTTGGCCCGCTTCTTTCAAGCGATATTCATTCAACCACCACGATGCCCGCATACCGTTCCAAAACCTCCACCGCCGGCCGCAACATGGCTGGGGCGCGCTCCTTGTGGCGCGCCACCGGCATGAAAGACGAAGACTTCTCGAAGCCGATTATTGCGGTGGTCAATTCGTTCACCCAGTTCGTGCCCGGACACGTGCACCTGAAAGACCTCGGCCAGCTCGTCGCACGCGAGATCGAAGCCGCGGGTGGCGTAGCCAAAGAGTTCAACACCATTGCCGTCGATGACGGCATTGCGATGGGCCACGACGGCATGCTGTATTCGCTGCCGAGCCGCGACATCATCGCGGATTCGGTCGAATACATGGTCAATGCGCACTGCGCCGACGCGATGGTGTGCATCTCGAACTGCGACAAGATCACGCCCGGCATGCTGATGGCCGCGATGCGCCTGAACATTCCGGTGATCTTCGTTTCGGGCGGCCCGATGGAAGCCGGCAAGACGCGCCTCGCGAATCCGAAGACCGGCACGATCGAGTTCAAGAAGCTCGACCTGGTGGACGCAATGGTGATCGCCGCCGACAAAGCCTATTCCGACGCCGACGTGGCCGAGGTCGAACGCTCCGCATGCCCGACCTGCGGCTCGTGCTCGGGCATGTTCACGGCTAACTCGATGAACTGCCTGACCGAGGCGCTCGGCTTGTCGTTGCCCGGCAACGGCACCGTGGTCGCGACACACGCGGACCGCGAGCAGCTCTTCAAGCGCGCCGGCCGCCGCATCGTGGAACTGGCCCGCCAGTACTACGAGCAGGAAGAGGCAAGCGTGCTGCCCCGTGCAGTCGGCTTCAAGGCGTTCGAAAACGCGATGACGCTCGATATCGCGATGGGCGGTTCCACCAACACCATCCTGCACCTGCTGGCAATCGCACGCGAAGCCGAGATCGACTTCACGATGACGGACATCGACCGTCTGTCGCGCATCGTGCCGCAGCTGTGCAAGGTGGCGCCCAATACGAACAAGTACCACATCGAGGACGTGCATCGCGCAGGCGGCATCATGGCGATTCTCGGCGAGCTGGACCGCGCCGGCAAGCTGCACACGGACGTGCCCACGGTGCACGCGCCTACGTTGAAAGACGCGCTGGATCAGTGGGATATCGTTCGCACCGAAGACCAGGCGGTCAGGACCTTCTACATGGCGGGCCCGGCCGGCGTTCCGACGCAAGTGGCGTTCAGCCAGAACACGCGCTGGCCCAGTCTCGATCTCGACCGCGCCGAAGGTTGCATCCGCTCTTACGAGCATGCGTTTTCGAAGGAAGGCGGTCTCGCGGTGCTGACGGGCAACATTGCGCTCGACGGCTGCGTGGTGAAGACCGCCGGCGTCGACGAAAGCATTCTGGTGTTCGAGGGTACGGCTCACGTCACCGAATCGCAGGACGAAGCGGTGGAAAATATCCTCGCGGGCAAGGTCAAGGCGGGCGACGTGGTGATCGTGCGCTACGAAGGTCCGAAGGGCGGCCCCGGCATGCAGGAAATGCTTTATCCGACGAGCTACATCAAGTCGCAGGGCCTCGGCAAAGAGTGCGCGCTGCTGACGGACGGCCGCTTCTCGGGCGGCACTTCGGGCCTGTCTATCGGCCATTGCTCGCCGGAAGCGGCAGCGGGCGGCGCGATCGGCCTCGTGCGCGATGGCGACAAGATCCGCATCGACATTCCGAACCGCACGATCAACGTGCTGCTGTCGGACGCCGAACTGGCGAGCCGCCGCGACGAGCAGAACGCGAAGGGCTGGAAGCCCGCCAAGCCGCGTCCGCGCAAAGTGTCGGCGGCGCTGAAGGCCTACGCGAAGCTGGTCATGTCGGCCGATAAAGGCGCGGTGCGCGACCTGTCGTTGCTGGAGGATTGATTGCGATAACGGCTTCGGCCTGTGTTCGTTTCGCAGAAAAACCGCTCATCCGAGCGGTTTTTTTTGCGCCGGTTTTTGCTCGGCCCGAAAGCGCGTCGCCGGCCGCTTGAGACGCGGCGGAGCGGAAGCCCCACCGCGTTCGACGCCTAGCGCTGGTCAGTCACATTCGTGTTGTACGTCGTCGAGCCGATCACGACGTTCTTCAACGTGATGCCATTGACGTTGTACGCATAGATCGGCCCGGGCGTGGTCGAGGTGGCCGGTCCCGCGCAAACCGCCGTGCCCAGGTTGCAGTTGGAGATGGTGACGCCCGTGATAGGCGGAATCGTCGGCGCGGGTGTGGGGCCGTTGTAGTCGAAGGCAACCGGCCCTTGTGCGACGATCGCCTGGAAGCACGAACCGGTGACGCCGCCTACGGTAACGTTGCTCGCCTGCACGTTCGATATGTTCACGTTCTGCACGACGGCAGGCCGCGTACGTATCGCGTCATTGGCGGGCTGATAATCGCAGTCGAATGTGATGAGACCGCCTTGGGCCGCTGACGGATTGGCCGCGCTCGCGGTGGCGACGCCGAGCGGCACCGTGCCGTTGATCGGGCTGCCGGCGAGCAGCGCGCTGCCGTAGCCGCCGCCTTTCAATGCGACGCCGTTGGGCAGTGTCACCTTGTCGACGTAGAAGTTCTTCACGAAGCCGCCGCGATTCATGTTCGTCTTGATGCGGATCGCGATGTTCAGCGGATTGGTCGCCCAGTTCTGATTCAACATTTGCAGATTGCGTGCGTAAATGTTCTGCACGCCGCCGCCCATTTCACTGCCGAGCGTAATACCGCCGTGACCGCTATTCATCGTGCAGTTCTGGATGACGTGGTTCTGCGCCGGACCGTACTGCGTATCCTGATCCTTGCCCGACTTGATCGCGATGCAGTCGTCGCCGGTATTGAATGTAACGTTGTCGCAGAGCACGTTATTGCACGCGTCCGGATCGAAGCCGTCGTTATTCGGGCCGATGCTGTTGGTCGTCACGCCGCGAATCACCACGTTCCTGCAATCGGTCGGATGATGCTGCCAGAAAGGCGTGTTGTTCGTGCAGTAGTTCTCCATCAGCACGTTCGTGCAGCCGATAAACTCGACCATGCAAGGGCGCAGATAATGGCCGATGCCGAAGATACGCTTTGCAATCGGAACGCCGGCTTCCGAGAGAGCGGGCAAGTAGTTCTGATCTTGTTGCCATGGTGTCGTCGGACTTGTCAGCTGTGTGTAGAGCGCGTCGGAAATGCCTGGTGCGGCGGTCCGGAGGTCCACATTGTTCGGATTCCGATACACCTGAGACGGTGTCGACGAACTCACGCAACCGTATGCGCCATTCGAGCCCTTGAAGGTCCACCAGCATGTGGCCGTGTTGCCCGAACCGGAGAAGGGCGTCATCGCCTGGCCGTTCAGAACCGAGGTCGCATCTTCGCCGGTCAGCGCGATGTTGGTCTGATTGCGGGCATAGACGGGTGAGCCGTAGTTCAGGCAATCATTTGCCTGCCAGCGGCTGTAAAAGAGTTTGCCGTTCGCACCGCAGTCTACCGGGCCGTCCTTCGAATAGTCCGCCGGATTCGGGCTGAAATAGATCGTGCAATTCGCGCTCAGGTGAAAGTTGACGTTGCTGAGCAGCACGATCGGCCCCGCGCAATACCAGGTACCGGAGGGCACCACGACGCGGCCACCGCCGGCCGCATTGCAGGCCTGAATCGCGGCGAGAAACGCGGGCCGCGAGTCGAACGACGACGGCGCGTTGGTCTGGTTCGAGCCGGGGCTCGCGGGTGAAGAAGAACCGGTGTACGGATTCGTCGCGGCGACAACGGCGCAAGGCTGTGCACCGTATTGCGTGACGACGAAGTCGCGCGACGGGAACATGGACTGCGTGCGTGACGCTGGCGAGCGACGCGATGATTTGCGTCGCGGCGCCGGAACTGCCCCAGATCGGATCTTCCGGTGTCAGGCCGGAACTGCCCGAGCCGCCGCACGCGGACAGGCCGCCGACGAGCGTCGCGCCCGCCGAGGTCCCCGCGAACACCATGAAAGCCCGGCGTCCCGGCGAGGCAGGCTCAGCGCGACCAGAGTTTGCCGATGTCGCCCCTTTGCTGCCGCTTTTATATTGAGTTGCCACGAATGTCTCCATACCCTTGAGGGCGTTGTAAATAGTCGTCGATGCTCGAAAGTACGCGGTTCATTGCGACCGCTTCAATTCCATCAGTCATCCTTAATAAATGAAAGAAACGAAGGGATTTTGTCGGCTTGCACAGAGTTGGAACGCAATACGCGCCGCTTTACCCGTTCGTCGCATGGAACGGGCAAAGCGGCGCGACCGGATGCGCGTGGGGATCAGGCTGTTTGCTGGCCGATCTCGTGATTGGCGAGCACTTCGAGCGCGCGCACCATCGCGGAGTGGTCCCACGCTTTGCCGCCGTGCGCGACGCATGCGTTGAAAAGTGCCTGACAGGTGGCGGTATTCGGCAACGAGACACCGAGTGTCTGCGCGGTCTGAAGCGCGAGATTCAAATCTTTCTGATGCAGCTCTATCCGGAAGCCGGGGTCGAAGGTCCGCTTGGTCATACGCTCGCCGTGCACTTCGAGAATGCGCGAGGAGGCGAAGCCGCCCATCAACGCTTCCCGCACGCGAGCCGGGTCCACGCCGGCTTTCGACGCGAGCAGCAGCGCCTCGCCGACTGCCTCGATAGTGGCCGCCACGATCACCTGATTGGCGACTTTGCATACCTGTCCCGCGCCGACCGCGCCGATTAGCGTGACGTTCTTGCCCATCATGTCGAACAACGGCTTCACGCTGTCGAAGGTGGCCTGCTCGCCGCCCACCATGATGGTGAGCGAGCCCGCCTTCGCGCCGACTTCGCCGCCCGACACCGGCGCGTCGAGATAATCCGCGCCGGTTTCGCGTACGCGAGCGGCGAACTCGCGCGTGGCCATCGGAGAAATCGAGCTCATGTCGACCACCGTCTGCCCGGCATGCAAGCCGCTCGCCAGCCCGTTTTCGCCGAACAGCACGCGCTCGACATCAGGTGTGTCCGGCACCATGATAAAGATCACGTCCGCCTGTGCGGCGACGGCGGCGGGGCTTTCGCAAGCCTGCGCGCCGGCTCCGGTGAGATCGTCGGGCACGCCGCTGCGCGTAAAGGCAGCGAGCGTAACGCCGTTCTTGAGAAGATTGGCAGCCATGGGCTTGCCCATGATGCCGAGTCCGATAAAGCCTGCTTTTTGCATGGAATGCTCCGGAGATGTGATGGCGGCCACGCTTGTGCCGGGTTGTGTGCGCGTAGCGCCTGCTTAGCGCCCGGTTCAGCTCTGGCCCGCCGGTTTCTGCATGAAGTGTTGGTGGACCGTCTGCGCGGCGTTCCTCAAAAGCCCAAGGTCGGCGCAGACAGCGATGACGCGGCAGCCCATCGCACGATAGCGCTCGGCGTCCGCTTGCACCGGTGCAAGAATGCCGCTCGGTTTGCCTGCGGCCTGCGCGCGGTCGAATACATGCGCAATCGCCTCCTGCACATCGGGATGTCCGGCGTTGCCAAGATGCCCGTATCCCGCGGCGAGATCCGACGGCCCGACGAAAACGCCGTCGACGCCGTCGACGGCAAGAATCTCGTCGATGGCATCCACCGATTTGCGGCTCTCGATCTGCACGATCACGCAGACGTTATCGTTGGCAATGTCAAAATAGTCGGGTACCGTCGCATAGCGGTTGCCGCGGTGACCCACCGAGACGCCGCGAATACCCTGCGGCGGATAGCGCGTGGCCGCGACCGCGCGCGCCGCGTCGTCGGCGCTATCGACGAACGGCACGAGAAAATTCGAGAACCCGCTGTCCAGCAGCCGCTTGATGACGACGCTGTCGTTGCCGGGCGGCCGGACCACCGGAGCGCTGCGGCTGTCCTTGAGCGCCATCAATTGCGGAATCAGCGTGAGGACGTCGTTGGGCGCATGTTCGGCGTCGAGCAGCATCCAGTCGAACCCGATCACGCCGAGCAACTCCGTCACGATCGGGCTGGCCAGCGAGGCCCAGCAGCCGATCAGGGTTTCGCCTCCGCGTACCGCCTGGCGGAAACTGTTGGGAAGGGACTGATAAGGCTGGGAGAGCGCGGTAGGCATGAACGTTTTCCTCGAACGGCAATGGATCGGGCTAATAGTTCCGACGGTGGCTTAACCGCATGTTATAGGTCGTCGTATATCTATTTCCAGAGTAGCACCCGAAGGAGTCGTTGTAACGGGCACGTTAACCCGAACCGAGGCTGAGACAAGGCGGTTCAGGTTGCGCAAGGATGCCTCGATGTTGTAGGATGACTTATATCTTTAGCGTTCAATCCAAAGGAAAGAGACATGCCCAATTCCAGCGAAGTCACCGGTCGGATTACCGGCGAAATGCTGATCGGCCGTGAATCGGTGCGCGGCGCCGAAGAGGCGCTGCACGCGTTCAACCCCGCCACCGGTACAGACATCGCCGAGCCGGTTTTTGGCAGCGGCACCGCTCAGGACGTCGGCCTCGCGTGCGAACTGGCGCGGAAAGCGTTTGATCCGTACCGCCAACTGCCGCTTGCCGTGCGCGCGGAATTTCTTGAGCGCATCGCCGACGGCATCACTGCGCTGGGCGATGCTCTCGTCGAGCGTGCGCAGCAGGAGTCGGGCTTGCCGAAAGCGCGCCTCGAAGGCGAGCGCGGCCGCACGACCGGTCAGTTGAAGCTGTTCGCCCAAGTCGTTCGCTCGGGCCAGTGGCTCGACGCGACGCTCGACTCGCCGCTGCCTGAGCGCAAGCCGTTGCCGCGTTCCGATCTGCGTATGCAGAAGATTGCGCTCGGCCCGGTCGCCGTGTTCGGCGCAAGCAACTTCCCGCTCGCGTTTTCGGTGGCGGGCGGCGATACGGCTGCGGCGCTCGCGGCCGGTTGCCCGGTGGTGGTGAAGGCACATCGTGCTCACCTCGGCACGTCGGAAATGGTGGGCCGCGTGATTCAACGCGTCGCACAGGAAATGGATCTGCCCGAAGGCGTGTTCTCGCTGATCGTCGGCGCGGGCAATTCGGTCGGTGAAGCGCTGGTCGCGCATCCGGCGATCAAGGCGGTCGGCTTCACCGGTTCGCGCGCGGGCGGCCTGGCGCTGATGCGCGTCGCGGCGGCGCGCCCCGAGCCGATTCCGGTCTACGCGGAAATGAGCAGCATCAATCCGGTATTCCTGCTGTCGAACGCGCTCACGCAGCGCACGGAGAACATCGCGCGCGGTTTTGTGGATTCGCTCGTGCTCGGCGCCGGCCAGTTCTGCACCAACCCGGGCCTTGCAATCGCTGTGGACAGCGACGCGCTGAAGAACTTCGTCGCCGTGGCCTCCGAGGCGCTGAGCGGCAAGCCCGCGCAGACCATGCTTACGTCGGGCATCCATTCGGCGTACACGCAAGGCGAGAGCAAACTGGCCGGTATCCCGGGCGTAGAGACGGTGGCGCGCGGCGTCGACGTGACGGGGCCGAACCAGGCGCGCGCGGCATTGTTCGTGACCGACGCCCAGACGTTCCTCGCCACGCCGGCGCTGGAAGACGAGGTGTTCGGACCTACATCGACGATCGTGCGTTGCAAGGACGAAAACGAATTGCTGCAGGTTGCCGAGCACTTTGCCGGCCAGTTGACCGCGACGATCCAGATGGACAGCGCCGACGTGCCCGCAGCTAGAAAGCTCGTGCCGATTCTCGAGCGCAAGGCTGGCCGGCTTCTGGTCAACGGCTATCCGACCGGCGTCGAAGTCTGTCACGCGATGGTTCACGGCGGCCCGTTCCCGGCTACGTCCGATAGCCGCGCGACTTCGGTCGGCACGACCGCGATCGAGCGTTTCCTGCGCCCGGTCTGCTATCAGGATTTCCCGGCCGACCTGCTGCCGGAGGCGCTGGCCGACGGCAATCCGCTCGACCTGTGGCGTCGCCGGGATGGCGAGATCACGCGCAGCTGATCATTGCGCTTGAACTTGTTGCTGAAATGAAAATGGCCGGGGAGGCGACTCCCCGGCCATTTTTTTGCATATTCGCCGTGAGAAACAGAAACGGCCAGGTGCTCAACGACCCGTCAACTATGACTCTCTGACATTTCGTTTGCGCGGCGCAGCCGTTCGCGGCTGTTGGACAGATGCATGCGCATTGCCGCGCGCGCGCCTTCGGCGTCGTGCCGGCTGATCGCTTCGAGAATGCTCTCGTGCTCCAGGTTGACGAGCGACAGATACGCGTCCGGCTCAGCGCGCGCAATGCCCGCCGAGTCGAGCCGGTTGCGCGGAATCAGCGCGCTGCCCATTTGCGTGAGGATGTCCACGAAATAGCGGTTGCCCGTGGCGCGCGCCACCGAGATATGGAACTGCAAATCGGCGTCGACGCTGTCGCGTCCGTTGTGACGCGTCGCTTCGATCGCGTCGAGCGCGGCGCGCATGCGCGCGATGTCTTCGGGCTTCGCGCGTTGCGCGGCCAGACCCGCACATTCCGTTTCGAGGCTGATGCGCAGTTCGAGAATCGACAGCACGTCGCGAAGCGTGGTGGCCGGCACCATGTCGATGCCGAGCTTTTCGCGCTGCGGTTCGAGCACGAAGCTGCCGATGCCGTGGCGCGTCTCGATGATCTTGCCCGCCTGCAGGCGCGAAATCGCTTCGCGGATAACCGTGCGGCTTACGCTCAACGTGACCATGAGTTGCGATTCTGTCGGCAGCTTGTCGCCGGGCTTCAGGGCGTTTGACGCGATCTGCTCGGTGACGTAGTTGACGACGAGCTCGGCGAGATTACGAGCGCGTCGTGGCGGTGCCGCGGATGCCAGTGGTGTAGCCATCGAAAACGCCCCTTGAATCAGATAGTTGCAGAGACTTCGTGCGATCCATTATACCGTCGTCTGACGACTGATTATAGAAAGGCCGGATCATTTAGCGCCGTGCCGCCGTGCCGCCGTGCCTCGGCCGAGAACTGGCGGGCGCGGTACGGCGCTGCCGGACGGCGGCCCGGCGCGGCGATCAGCGCGGGCGCAGTTCCACGCGCTTGATGTCCTTCACGATCACGAGGTAGCTGAACACCGTGAGCAGTGCATTTGCGCCGACGAAAACCAGCGCGCCATTGAACGAACCGCTCTTCGCCACGAGATAGCCGATCACGATCGGCGTGACGATGCCGGCCACGTTACCGAACATATTGAAGATCGCGCCGGACAAACCGAGCGCTTCCTTCGGCGACGTATCGGCGACCACCGCCCAGCCGAGCGCACCGATGCCCTTGCCGAAGAACGCGAGCGACATCAGCGCGACGACGACCCAGTCGGTGGAAACGTAGTTGCAGCCGATGATCGACACCGACAGCAGCATGCCGCCGACAATCGGCACCTTGCGTGCAACGGTCAGCGAATGGCCGCGCCGGATCAGCGAATCGGACAAGATGCCGCCGAGCACGCCGCCCGAGAATCCGCAGATCGCGGGCAACGACGCCACGAGCCCCGCTTGCAGGATCGTCATGCCGCGCGCCTGCACGAGGTAGATCGGAAACCACGTCAGGAAGAAGTACGTCAGCACGTTGATGCAGTACTGCGCGAGATAGACGCCGACGAGCATCCGGTTGCTCAGCAATTGACGCACGAGGGACCAGCCGCCTGCCTTCTCGACGTTTTCGCGACGCGCGTTGTGGTGGCCGCTCACCACGCCGCCGCCCTGTTCGATGTACTCGAGTTCCGCAGCGGACACGCCCGGGTGGTCGGCGGGATGCTTCATCACCTTGAGCCAGGTGAGGGCGAGCAGCAAGCCGGCGACGCCCATCACCACGTAGACCATGTGCCAGCCGAACGCGTGCGTGAGCCATGCCATCAGCGGTGTGAATACGACTGCCGCGAAGTATTGCGCCGAGTTGAATATCGCCGATGCCGTGCCGCGTTCCTTGGTCGGGAACCAGCTTGCCACCACCTTGGCGTTAGCCGGAAAGGCCGGCGATTCCGCCGCGCCCATCGCGAAACGCAACACAAAGAGACCTGTGACCGCGGCAGCCGCGCTGCCGAGCAGGCCAATGGAGCATTGCAGCAGCGTGAAGAGCGACCAGAGGAAAATGCTCGCGGCGTACACGCGCCGCGCGCCGAAGCGGTCGAGCAGCCAGCCGGCCGGCAGTTGCGAGAGCACATAAGCCCAGCTGAACGCGGAGAAAATGTAACCCATCCGGATCGCGTCGAAGCCGAACTCGGCGCGCATTGCCGAGCCGGTGACCGACAGCGTCGCGCGGTCCGCGTAGTTGAACGTCGTGATTACAAAGATAAGCAGCAGGATCGCGTAGCGGACTTTCGTGCGCTTCGCAACGTTCGCGGAACTTGCCGTGCGGCTCAGGTCCATGGTCATCTCCTTAGTTCTTATGCGAGGGAGCGGGCTCCCGGCCTTGGCGGCGCGGCTGCTCCCAAACGCATGTGCAAAAAACGCCCGGTGACGGTGTTGTCCCCGGGCGCTGTTGCGCTGCCGCCTGTGCGGCGCTCATTTCCTGACCGACGCGAAGTCCACGCGCCGGCCAGGGGCAGCATCACTGCGGGCCGAGCTTCTTGATGAGCGCGTCGAGTTGCGCCATTTCTTCTTCGGTCAGATCGGTCAGCGGTGCGCGCACCGGGCCGGCGCTATGGCCAACCAGCTTTGCACCTGCCTTGACGATGCTGACCGCGTAGCCTGCGCGGCGATTGCGGATCTTCAGGTACGGCAGGAAGAACTCGTCGATCAGCTTGCCGACGGTCGCGTGGTCGTCCGCGGCGATAGCGCGGTAGAAGTCCATTGCCGTCTTCGGAATGAAGTTGAACACTGCCGACGAGTACACCGGAACGCCCAGCGCCTTGTATGCCGCGGCGTAGACTTCCGCGGTCGGCAGGCCGCCGAGGTACGAGAAACGGTCGCCCAGACGGCGGCGGATCGTCACCATGTTTTCGATTTCGCCCACGCCGTCCTTGAAACCGATCAGGTTCGGGCAGCGCTCGGCGAGGCCTTCGAGCATGTCGGCGTTGAGCTTGGAATTCGCGCGGTTGTAGATGATCACGCCCATGTTGGGCACGGCCTTGCAGACCTCTTCGGCGTGCGCGGCGATGCCTTCCTGGCAGGCTTCCGTCAAATAATGCGGCATCAGCAGAATGCCGTTCGCGCCATGGCGCTCGGCTTCTTTAGCGTACGCAATGGCGACGCGCGTCGGGCCGCCTGCGCCGGCCAGAATCGGTACCTTGCCCTTGCAAACTTCAGTCGCGGTACGCACCACGTTCGAGTAGTCGTTATGCGTCAGCGAGAAGAACTCGCCCGTGCCGCCTGCAACGAACAATGCCGACGCGCCATACGGAGCCAGCCATTCCAGGCGCTCGGCGTAAGTGTCGGCGCGGAAATCGCCGTTTGCATCAAAGTCGGTGACCGGGAAGGAGAGGAGGCCTTCCGAAACGATCTGCTTGAGTTCCTGCGGTGTAGTCATGATGTATGTATCCGGGCGTCGCTATGGGTTGGGATCGGTTGGACCGGGTTATCGATAGAAATGAAGATTTCTTATACGTCATCGTACAACAACAATTCGGCTAACTCAACGGGGTTTTCGCGGCATAATGCTGGTCATAGGGTAAATACGGAACATCCGGGCAAACATGTATGTTGTAGGATGACGTATGAATAGCTGGCGCAGAAGGCGTAAATCGCCATAAGGATCGATGCAATGGAACTCTCACCGCTCTACATTCGCGTTCACCCCAACGACAATGTCGCGATCGTCGTCAACGACGGCGGCCTGGGCGAAGGCGCGGTTTTTCCCGACGGCCTCGTGCTGCGCGAGCGCGTCCCGCAAGGGCACAAGGTCGCGCTCGCCGACCTGGCCGAAGGCGACGAGGTCATCCGCTATAACGTGGTGATCGGCTATGCGCTCAAGGCGCTGCCCAAGGGTAGCTGGATCAATGAACACGTGATCCGCATGCCGAGCCCGCCGGGGCTCGAGGACCTGCCTATCGCCACCATCAAGGCGCCGGAAATGCCGCCGCTGGACGGCTACACGTTCGAGGGCTACCGGAACGCCGACGGCTCGGTGGGCTCGCGCAACATCCTGGCGATCACCACGACCGTGCAGTGCGTCGCCGACGTCGTCGAGCACGCGGTCGTGCGGATCAAGTCCGAACTGCTGCCGAAATATCCGAATGTCGACGACGTAGTGGGCCTCGGCCACACCTACGGCTGCGGCGTGGCAATCGACGCACCGGACGCAATGGTGCCGATCCGCACGGTGCGCAACATCGCGCTGAATCCGAACTTCGGCGGCGAGGTGATGATGGTGAGCCTCGGTTGCGAGAAGTTGCAGCCCGAGCGTCTGATGCCTCCGGGCACGATCCCCATCGCCGCGGCGCAGAATCCGAGCGAAATCGCGGATATCGGCGATCTCGGCGCCGACGAGAACGGCGACGTGGTCGTGCTCCAGGACGAAGCGCACGTCGGCTTTCAGTCGATGATCGAGTCGATCATGAGAACGGCCGAAGGCCACCTGAGGCGGCTGAACAACCGGCGTCGTGAAACCTGCCCGGCGGCGGATCTCGTCGTCGGCGTACAGTGCGGCGGCAGCGACGCGTTCTCCGGTCTCACGGCAAATCCAGCCGTCGGCTTCGCGACCGACTTGCTGGTGCGCGCCGGCGCCACGGTGATGTTCTCGGAAGTCACCGAAGTACGCGACGGCGTCGACCAGTTGACGGCGCGCGCGGCGAACGCGGACGTCGCTCAGGCGATCATCCGCGAGATGCAGTGGTACGACGATTACCTGAAGCGCGGCGGCGCCGACCGCAGCGCGAACACCACGCCGGGCAACAAGAAGGGCGGGCTGTCCAACATCGTCGAAAAGGCGATGGGCTCGATCATCAAATCGGGTAACTCGGCGATTTCGGGCGTGTTGTCGCCGGGCGAGAAAGTGCGCCAGAAAGGGCTGATCTACGCGGCCACGCCGGCGAGCGACTTCATCTGCGGGACGCTTCAGCTTGCGGCCGGTATCAACCTGCACGTCTTCACGACTGGCCGCGGCACGCCGTATAGTCTCGCGGAAGTACCCGTCATCAAGGTCGCTACGCGCTCGGACCTGGCGCGCCGCTGGCATGATCTGATGGACATCAACGCCGGCACGATTGCAACAGGCACGGCAACGATCGAAGAAGTGGGTTGGGAGCTGTTCCGCTTCATGCTCGACGTCGCAAGCGGCCGCAAGAAGACCTGCGCGGAGAAGCTCAAGCTGCACAATGCGCTGGCGCTCTTCAATCCGGCGCCGGTGACCTGATTCCCAGATCCAGCGGGCCGCGATTTCGCGGCTCGTTTTACTTTGGGCTTGACGGCTCGTCGCATGACTGGCTCTATTCGCCTTTCTCGCTTCACTGACAGTGGCTATCAATAACTAGAAAGACATGACTGATTCGAATTCTGACCGCACGGCTGCACAAAAACCTTTCCGACGCCTTCTGCTCACCGGTGCGGCGGGCAATCTCGGCACTCAATTGCGTGGCGCGGTCGCGGCGTGGGCCGACGTTGTGCGCGTAACCGACATAGCGCCGCTCGGCGAAGTGGCGGAGCACGAAGAAGCGTCGATCGTCGACCTCGCAGACGAAGCCGCGGTGCACGCGCTGCTCGAAGACGTGGACGCGGTGATCCATCTTGGCGGCATCTCGGTCGAGGCGCCTTTCGAAGATCTGCTGGAAGCGAATATTCGCGGACTGTACAACCTGTATTCGGCTGCGCAGAAACAGGGCGTGAAGCGCGTCGTGTATGCGAGTTCGAATCACGCGGTAGGTTTTCACCCAGTGACCGAAGTGGTGGATATCGACGCCCCGTTGCGCCCCGACAGCCTGTACGGCGTGACCAAATGCTTCGGCGAATCGCTGTCGCGCTACTACTTCGACCGCTTCGGCCTGGAGACGGTGTGTCTGCGGATCGGCTCGTCGTTCGAACAGCCGAAGAACCCGCGCATGCTCGTCACGTATCTCAGCTTTCGCGACTTCATCGAGCTGGTGCGCTGTTCGCTGTTCACCAATCGCGTCGGCCACGCGATCGTGTACGGCGTATCCGACAATCGCACGAAGTGGGTCGATAACACGAAGGCGGCGTTCCTCGGCTTTCGTCCGCAGGACAGCTCAGTCCAATTCGAACATCTCTTCCCCGTCGCGGCTCCGACCGCCGATCTCGACGATCCCACGCAACGCTTCCAGGGCGGCGCCTTCGTGCTGGCCGGACCGATGGAGCCGAAGCGATGAGCGCGGCGGGCAATCCGCGCGTCGAGCGTGTCGAGGCAGCGGGGCAGGCGCCGGCTCTCGTCGGTGAAAGTCCGGTCTGGCGTGTTGCCGAACAGGCGCTTTACTGGGTGGACATTCCTGCGCGAAAAATCGTGCGGCTCGTGGTGGAGACGGGCGAGCGCTCCGAATGGCTGTTGCCCGAGAAGGTCGCGTGCATCGCGTTCGACCGTCGCGGCACGGTGCTGGCAGGCTGTGAGACCGGACTCTTTGCGGTGACTCTGAGCGAGATTTCGACCGACGCCACGGCGCAAGCCGTGCGCGCTAATGAGCCCGTCGAAGTAACCGGACGCAAGCTCGCCGCGCCTGTATTCCCTTGTGGCGACATGCGTTTCAACGACGGCCGCTGCGATCGGCAAGGTCGCTTCTGGGCCGGAACGATGGTGCAGGACATGGCCGCAGCAAATCCGGCCGGTGCGCTCTACCGGTTCGACGCGCAGGGCGTGCTCTCGGCGCCGGTTGTCGACGGGCTCATTACGCAAAACGGTCTGGGCTGGTCGCCGGATGGCAAAACCATGTATCTGTCCGACTCGCATCCGCTCCGCAAACAGATATGGGCTTTCGACTACGAAGTCGAGACGGGTGAGCCGGGCAACCGCCGTGTTTTCGCGGATCTGAACCACTATGTGGGCCGACCCGATGGCGCCGCTGTGGATTCCGACGGCTGCTACTGGATCTGCGCGAACGACGCGGGCGCACTGCTGCGCTTTACGCCGCAAGGCAAACTCGACCGGCAGATTGCCGTGCCTGCGATCAAGCCGGCCATGTGCGCGTTCGGCGGGCGCAATCTCGACACGCTCTTCGTCACGTCGATTCGTCCGGGCGCGGGCGCCAGCGAACATGACGGGCATCTTTTCGCCGTACGTCCTGGCGTGAGCGGCTTGTCTGAGCCGGAATTCGGCGGCGAGCTCTAAGCCGCTGCGCAGTGTTGTCCAGTAGGGCGCTGGCCTGCGACCTGGCCGGTGCCCGATGTTCACGTCCAGCTATTCATCACTCGTCATACAACATTGTCGTGCAAATGCGACATTTGCGGGTGCGACGGGTGGATCTGCGCCGGTTCAAAACCTCTCTTCAGTTCTCCGCGCAATCGACCGTACGGCCTCGCTCGAGCCCGTACGGCGCCCCTTTAGGTCATCTGTACCGAACTGTTGTTTCCTCGGGTAAATACCGTCTGTACAACTCAAACTGCGTTTAATAGACTTCGTATGTCGTCGTACAACGTATAAGCGCAAACAGATAGCTTTCTGCGCTTTTCGAGATGGCAGCGCGATGAGTGGCGCACTTTAGCGCGCGCAATCGCTCGTGCGAATGTGCGCCGACGCAGCAGAAGTACAAGAAGTCGAGTTGTCCGACAGGAGTGCTGATCATTGTGCCGGGGACGTTGCACGGACAGCACGGCAAAGCGTTCGCCAACGGTAGGAGACCACGAGCGCCGCGCCGGGAGACCCAGCAAAACCATGTCACATCCGGGACGGCCGTCCCGGACTGGCCGTCCGCGACTGGCCAGCCGTCAGCGGCCTTCCGCATCGATTGGGTGTCTATTTTTCAAGGAATGTCATGATGAACAAGAAGTTCGCCTCTTCCCGTGTTTCGTTGATCGTCGCCGCATCGGTGCTGGCCTTTGGCGCCATGTCGGCGCAAGCGCGCGTGTTCCGCGTGTCGGACGTGCACGGCGACACCTACCCGACCAATATGGCCGTGAAATACATGGGTGAGCAGATCAAGACGGCAACCGGCGGCAAGGATTCCGTGAAGGTCTTCGGCAACAGCGCACTTGGTTCGGAGAACGACACAATTGACCAGGTGCGCATCGGCGCGCTCGACATGGCGCGTGCAAACGGCGCGGCATTCAACGAGATCGTGCCCGAATCGATGATTCCGTCGCTGCCGTTCCTGTTCCGTGACATCGACCATTTCCGCAAGGTCATGTACGGCCCGGAAGGCCAGAAGATTCTGGACGCCTTCAAGGCAAAGGGAATGATCGCGCTGACGTTCTATGAAAGCGGTGCCCGTTCCATCTACACGAAGAAGCCGATCCACACGCCGGCCGACATGAAGGGTCTGAAGGTCCGCGTGCAGCCGTCCGATCTGATGGTCGACGAAATCAGGGCAATGGGTGGCACGCCGACGCCGATGCCGTTTGCCGAAGTCTATACGGGACTGAAGACCGGCCTCGTCGACGCAGCGGAAAACAACCTGCCTTCTTACGAAGAGACCAAGCACTTCGAAGTCGCGCCGATCTATTCGCAAACCCAGCATTCGATGACGCCGGAAGTTCTGGTCTTCTCGAAGAAGGTCTGGGACACGTTGTCGCCGCAAGAGCAGGAAATCATCAAGAAGGCCGCGGCCGACTCGGTGCCTTACTACCAGAAGCTGTGGACCGCGCGTGAGAACGACGCGAGCAAGACGGTGACGAAGGGCGGCGCGCAGATCGTCGCATCGTCGCAGATCGATCGCGCGGCTTTCGTCAAGGTGATGCAGCCGGTTTGGGCGAAGTACGAGAAGACGCCGCAAATGAAGCAACTCGTCGACGAGATCCAGGCAATCAAGTAACGCTCGCATCGCGCTTTGGCGACAGCGGAAAAGCCTTGCAGAAAAACTGCGAGGCTTTCCGCTGTCTGCCGGTTGCGTAACTGGTGACGGAAAGTAGCGAAAGTAGCATTACTAACGAGTAAAAACGGTCCGTCGTAGGCAAGAATGGGGTCAAGAGATTCATGAAACGCCCAAACGATTTTATCTTTCGCGCGCTGGCTGTCGTCGCCTCGCTCAGCCTCGCAGCGCTGAGTCTGCTGGTGATCTACAGCGTCGTGATGCGCTACGTGTTTAGCGACGCTCCCGATTTCGTCGAGCCGATCGCATTGCTGCTGGTGATCGTGATCGCAATGTTCGGCGCGGCGCTGAAGGTCCGCGAAGGCGGCCATATCGGGCTCGATTCGCTGGTGAAGAGCTTGCCGGAAAAAGGTCAGCTCGCCGCGCACACGTTCCAGCATCTGTGTCTCATCGCGCTCGCCGTGGCGATTTTCTTCGGCTCGCTGCAGATGGCCGAGACCACGCTGCATGACAAGATTCCAATTCTCGGCTTGCCCGAAGCTCTCCGCTACGTGATCCCGGTCATTGCCAGCGTCTGCATCGCGTTGTTCTCATTCGAGAACCTTCTGACGCTTTTCGCAAAGAAACACAAATAGAACAATCATGGAACTTGCACTCCTCTCTATCAGCTTTATCGTATTTCTGGTGCTCGGCGTTCCTGTTTCGTTCGCGCTGGGGCTGTCCTGCGTGCTGACGTATCTGTATGAAGGGCTGCCCGCGGCCACCGCGATGCAGTCGATGATCTCGGGGATGAACGCGTTCTCGTTCCTCGCTGTGCCGTTCTTCATCTTCTCCGGCGAACTGATGTTGCACGGCGGCATCGCCGATCGCATCCTGCGTTTCGCGCAGGCAACGGTCGGGCATTTCCGCGGCGGCCTCGGCATGGCGAACGTCGTCGCATGTACGCTGTTCGGCGGCGTCTCGGGTTCGCCCACGGCGGACACTTCGGCAATGGGCGGCGTCGTGATTCCGCTGATGAAACGCGAGGGTTACAGCGCGGCTTACGCGGTCAACGTCACGACGCATTCGTCGCTCGCGGGCGCGCTCATGCCAACGTCGACGAACATGATCATCTACGCGTTCGCGGCGCAAGGCATTACGGGCACGCTGAACGGTGTGCCGATGAGCGGCGTGTCGATCGGCGATCTGCTGTTCTCGGGGCTGTTGCCCGTGTTGTGGGTGATGGGCTTCGTGCTGATCGCCGCGTACTGGCAAGCCGTGCGCTATGGTTATCCGCGCCGTCCCGACGGTTCGACCGGACTGCAGCGCTTCCCGGGCTGGATGGCGGTCGCGCGGACTTTCCTCGGCGCATTGCCCGGCCTGATGGTGATCGCGATCATTCTGGTCTGCGTGGCGAAGGGTATTGCAACAGCGACGGAAGCCGCTGCTATTGCGGTGGCTTATTCGCTGGTGCTGACGGTCGTGGTGTATCGCTCGATGACGCTGAAGAAGCTCGCCTTCGCATTGTCGAAGGCAGCGAAGACCACAGGCGTCGTGCTGCTGCTGATCGGTGTATCGAACATGCTGCGCTACCAGATGGCGTATCTGGAGATCCCGGATGCAATCGAGCACATGCTCGACGGCGCGACGAGCATCCCCTGGCTGATGCTGCTGTATATCAACATCATTCAGGTGTTCCTCGGCACGTTCGTGGACATGGCGGCGCACATTCTCATCACCACGCCGCTGTTCCTGCCGATGGCGATGCATAGCGGCGTCGGTCCCGTGCAGTTCGGCATCATGATCCTGCTGAACTGCGCATTGGGTCTCGTTCACCCGCCGATCGGCTCGGTGCAGTTCATTGGTTGCGCGATCGGCAATGTGTCGATTGGGGAAACTACCAAGGTGGCTTGGCCTTATTACCTCGCTATCTTCAGCGCCATCAATATTGTGACTTACGTGCCGATGTTTTCCACGTGGTTGCCGAGCGTGATTAATGGACACCCGGTCTTCTGACCTGAAATCCCCGATTCACCGGTTGCGCGGTTCAGACAATGACCGGTAGTCAAGAACAATTTTTTAAAGAGGAGCATAAATGAAAAAGGCACTAGCAACCTCCGCCCTTGGCCTGTTCGCCCTTGGCGCACACGCTCAGAGCAGCGTGACGTTGTACGGTATCGTCGATACGGGGATCGGATATCAAAGCAGCTCGACGACGCTCGGCTCGACTTCGGGCGGCCGCTCGGTTGTCAAGATGAACAACGGCATCTGGGCGGGTAGCCGCTTCGGCCTGAAGGGTGGCGAGGATCTTGGCGGCGGCACGAAGGCCATTTTCCAGTTGGAGCAGGGCTTCAACAGCGCAACCGGCGCACAGAGCGTGAACGGCCTCGGCTTCAGCCGCCAGGCATGGATCGGCGTGACGAACCCCGCGTACGGTACGCTGACGGCCGGCCGTCAGTACACGTCGTACTACACGATGCTGTCGCCGTATAGCCCGACTACGTGGCTGACGGGCGCTTACGGCGCGCATCCGGGCGATCTCGATTCGCTGGATACGATCTATCGCGCGAATAACTCCCTCGTGTACACGTCGCCGAGCATGTATGGTCTGACGGTGAGCGGTTCGTACTCGTTGGGCGGCGTGCCGGGCAGCTTCAACGCCGGCTCGACGTGGAGCGCCGCGGTGCAGTACCTGAACGGTCCGTTCGGTATCGCAGCAGGCTTCCAGCGCATCAACAACTCGACGCCTGGCGGCGGTCTCTGGGGCCCCGATTCGACTACGTCGAACAACGGCGCGACGAGCGGCCCGGGTCTGTCCGGCATCACCAACGGTTATCGCACGGCGCAGGCTCAGCAGCGCGTCGCGGTTACCGGCGGCTACGCGTTCAACTCGCAATGGGACGTGTCGTTCTCGTACTCGAATGTGCAATACATTCCGGGTATAAATTCGTCTTTCCGTCACCAGGCGACTTTCAACACGGGCGGCGCGGTGCTGCACTTCAAGCCGATCGGCGCACTGGATCTGGCAGCTGGCTATAGCTACACGCGTGCGACGCAATCGAACGGCATTTCGAGCGCGGCGAGCTATAACCAGTTCAACCTCTCGCAGTACTACAGCCTCTCGAAGCGTACCGGTCTGTATGCGGTGGAAGCGTATCAGCGTGCGAACGGCCAGACGATCGGCAACAACGGCGTGAGCATCATCAACGCGACGGCCAATATCGGCGACGGTCAGAACAGCGCGCCGTCGTCGTCGCGCAGCCAGGTTGCAGGCGGCGTGGGTATCATTCACCGCTTCTAATGGCCTTAGGGTAGCGGCGGCGTGTTGTTACGCCGCCACAGCGACGCATTTTATTCATGCGTCGCGGAGCAATAAAAACGCTGCGCGCACCACGCGCGCAGCGCTTCAATTCAACTTCCGCTGTCGGACCACAAGCGTCCTCCTGTTGCCCAATTTTCGCGCTTCACGTCGGTAAGAATGATGTCCACCGAATTCGGCTCGACGCCGAGCGACTCGCAAGTCGCTTTCGTGATTGCTTCGACGAATTGGCGTTTCTGTTCCAGCGAACGGCCTTCGAACAGTTCAATATGAAACGTGGGCATGGGGTTCAGCTCCGTTGAAAATGTAATCGACGCCGCGCGCCGCATAATCAGTTGCGGTATTCATCGCGCGGTATTGTCAGGCGTAGTTCACGTATTAGTTGCCTATTAGTCGCCTATCAGTCGCGATAGGTTGGATCGAGACGATCCAGCTTGCGCAGCAACGCAGGCCATTCAAGTGTTCCTTCAATTGCGCCGCCGTCATGCAGTCGCTCGGCCGTACGCGTGGCGACCGCGTCGTCGGGCACGACCAGTGGGGCGCCGCAAGCTTGTGCCTGCAACTGGATCTCGCACGCTTTGAGCAACGTGGCCATCAGCACGTACGCTTCGGCGACGGTGCGGCCCACGGTCAGCGGACCGTGATTGCGCAGCAGCATGGCCGGCTTGTCCGCCAGATGCTCCACGAGGCGCCGGCTCTCGGCCGGCGTAAAGGCGAGGCCGTCATAGTCGTGATACGCGAGTTGCCGATAAAAACGCAGCGCGTGTTGTGACGCGGGCAGCAAGCCCGCGGGCTGTGCGGACACGGCCACGCCTGCCGTGCTGTGCAAATGCATCACGCAGAACGCGTCTGCGCGAGCCGCGTGCACGGCGGCGTGAATGGCGAAGCCGGTCACGTTCACCGCATGTTCGCTCGCGCCGACAATGTTGCCGTCGATGTCGATCTTCACGAGATTCGACGCGCTCACCTCGTCGAATGCAAGGCCGAATGGATTGATCAGAAAGTGGCCCGGCTCGTCTGGAACGCTCGTGGAGATGTGCGTGTAGATCAAGTCGTCCCAACCGTTGAGCGCGACGAGGCGATACGCGGCGGCCAGGTCGACGCGAGTCTGCTGCTCCGCTTGCGACGCCGGCCCGGATTGCGCAATGCGGCCTGCGGGTGTGTGGATGAAAGACATACATGTCTCCTGAGGTTGTCTGGTATTCCCCGATCTTGCCTGACGGCCGGAGTCTCAGCGAATGGTACGCTGCCTCAGCCATTGCACGCTCCACGTTGCAGCGACGAAAGGCGCGCTTAGCGCTGCGAAGCCGACGTAAGCCGCTGCCGCTTGCAACGCCACAGAAATAGCCACGCCGCCGAGCATCCACAAGACGCCGCAATCGGTCAGTGCGAGTGCAGTGAGGGCGCCGTTGAATCCTAGCAGGCCCGCATCGAACGAGCTTGCCGCCGCGCCCAGCAGAATATGCAGGCTGCTTGCGAGTGCCGCGCCAATCAGCGCGCACAGCGCGTGTCGTGTCGATGCCGCCGCGATCCCGATCAGCACGAATGCACCGGCCATTGCGCCCGACGCGAAGCCGGTTTGCGCGAGACCGGCGAGCACGCCGCCGCCGAGATGCGCCGCGTCGAGTGTAGATGTTGCTGCGAGACGCGCCGGCTCAGGTCCGCTTGCCACCATCGGCAGCCAGAGCCACGTGACGATCAGGAACGGGCTTGAGAAGTAGCCCAGTTGACGCGTGCGCAGCCATCGCGACCACGGTTCGAGAAGCCATGCCGTGCCTGTGGCTGCGAGAATCGCGATTGCGGCGGCGGTCGCATTGTCGGCAATGAAGCTGAACGCGGC
Source organism: Paraburkholderia kirstenboschensis (assembly GCF_904848585.1). Taxonomy (GTDB): domain Bacteria; phylum Pseudomonadota; class Gammaproteobacteria; order Burkholderiales; family Burkholderiaceae; genus Paraburkholderia; species Paraburkholderia kirstenboschensis. The sequence goes on along the minus strand of NZ_CAJHCR010000011.1, from coordinate 160,035 downwards.
GAGTCCGGCCAATGCGCCGTTAAAGCCGTGCAAGCCGGCGCGCAGGTCATCGTCGGAATAAGCGGTCAGCACCGCACTCACGTTGGCCGCGACCGCGCCGATCAAGGCGGCACATGCAAGGCGCGGGTCACAAAGCAGCCAGCCGGCAACGAGGCACGCGCCCGTGAATGCGTTCGCCTGGAGCACGATCTGCCCAAGGCTGCGCATCAGTGTGCGCAAGGCGGCGGGGTGCGCTTCGGTCGCGGCGGCGTGCATGGTTTCCGGTCGATGAGCGTTCGGCGGCGCGCGTCTTTGGAATCGAATGGCGCGCCAGAGGCGAACAGTTGCGAAACGCGAGCATAGGGCACTGGCGCGGCTGCGTGCATGGTCGCGCGTTGATAGTGGCTATTTGCAGAGCCTTCGCACGACGTGGCGGTAGGACGACGTATCGCCGATTGTCCGGCGTTCGCGCTACGATATGAAGCGCGGCGCGCTTGCCGCGCGTTTCATCATACGGAGGCGATCTGATGCGGGAACTACGGTGGGCATCGCAAGAGGGCGACGGAGTCGAACACCTGTCGTTCGACGCACGCGACGACGGCTTTGAAGTAGAAAGCGTCGTGGTCGGGCAGCGCTACGGCAAGGCCTACGGGTTGCACTACAAAGTGCGCTGTGACGCGCAATGGCGCACGCGTTACGCATGGCTGAAGATCGTGGCCGGAGGAGAACTTGAATTGCACGGCGACGGCGAGGGCAATTGGCGCGATGGGCACGGCCTGCTGTTGAGCGCGATTGAAGGATGCATTGACATCGACATTGCCGCCACGCCGTTTACCAACACGTTGCCGATTCGCCGGCTACAACTCACGCAAGGGGAGCGTCGGCCTATCCAGGTCGCGTACATATCTACACCGGACTTGCAGGTGACGCGCGTCGAGCAGGCGTATTCGTGTGTCGAGTTGAACCTCGAGTACCGCTATGAAGGCATCTTCCGCGACTTCACGGCGAACATGAAAGTTGACAATGATGGCCTTGTAATCGACTATCCCACGCTATTCACTCGCCTGCCGCGCGAGCGTTGAACGAGGACGTGACCGAGCCACCCGGCCCGGTCAGATGCCGCGCGACAAAGCGTTCGATATTTGCAGCAACTAGTTGCGGCTCTCGCAGCGCGACCCAATGACCTGCGTCGAGTTCGACGCGGTCATAGGGTCCCAGCCAACTTTCCTGACCTACCGATAATTCCGGCCCGACATAGCGGTCGTGCAACGGCACGATGAACTGAACGGGCGCATGCGCGTGGCGTGCGCGCGGATGCAAGAGTTTGTCGATGACATTCGCGCGGTAAAGGTTCAGGCCGTTGATCGCGTTGCGCATCTGCATGGGGTCACGCGACGCGTCAACGCGTTCGGTCACTCGCAGCCACAGCGGCCACCTGCGCGCTCCGCCCATGCGCCACACGAGTTCCGGCAGCCACGGCAGATGAAAAAAGAAGATGTACCAGGATCTGAGCATTTGACGAATACCGACGCGCGACGATCGCTTCGTCATCCTATGTTTGTCGTGAGCGTCATGCCCGCCGCGCAACCCGACCGACGCGTGATCGAGGCACGGGCCGGATATAGAGGTAAATGACCTAATGCGGCCTTTGAATTGCGGGTCGGTTACTGCTTCCCAGCTTTGAATGGAACCCCAGTCGTGGCCGACCAGATGAAAGGGCTGCTGGCCGCAGGCGGCATTCGCGACTGCGCAGAGATCGGCGGCGAGTCGTTCGATACGGTATCCGTCGCGTGTGGCCGGCGCCTCCGATGCGCCGGCGCCGCGCACGTCGTAGCTAATGACGCGGTAGCGCGAGTCGAGTTGCGCGCGAACGGGCTCCCATACCGCGGCCGAGTCGGGATAACCGTGAACCAGCACGATCAGGGGCGCGTCACGCGGGCCGCTCACGTAGGCCGCGAGCCGCACGTCGCCGGCATCCACCAGCAACGTGTCGCGTATCACGCAGCCGCCTGCACGCCGCGCCGTGCTGCTCTACGCGAATCCGGTGCGGCCGCGTTGGAGGCGTCGACCGCCGCTACGAGACTATCGATACGCGCCAGTTGCGCGCGATTGTCGTGATCCCACGGATGAAAGCCGGGCCGGAAAAAGCTCAGCCATTCAGCGGCAATACGTGGAAAGACGCCATGACGCGGGCCGTAAAGGTATTTCACGACGCGCCACATGCCGCGCAGATGACCGCCGCGTTTGCGGTCTGCAATCAGGAGGCGTACATGGAAGTCGAACACGATCAGCCAGAAAGTGATGGTGGTGGCGAGCATGACGCCTGTACGTAGCAGATAACGCCCGAGTCCAGGCTTGAGTACCGTATTCCACACGTCGTAGGAAACGGCTTTGTGCTCGGTTTCTTCGAGCGCGTGCCACGTCCACATTTGCGCATAACCGTCGACGGACCCTCCGATGCGCGACGCGTCTTCGAGCAGCAGGCCCGCAAGCATGGCCGTGTAATGTTCGAGGCACACGGTAACGGCCAATTGATACGAATGCGGCAGCACCTTGCGACCGAGGTTGAGAATCGCCCACAGCTGTTTGTCGAGCTTGTGCGCAGGCAAGCCGGCTTGTTCCAGCAGATCGTTGTATTCGACGTGCTCGCGCGTGTGCATTGCTTCCTGGCCGATAAAGCCGAGTACCTGCTTTTTCAGCACTGGGTCGTCGATCTGATCGCGATAGTTGCGCACGCTGTCCATGAAAAAGCGCTCGCCAGCGGGAAAGAGCAGCGAAAGCGCGTTGAAGAAGTGTGTCACATGCGAGCCTTGCGCGTGCCAGTCGCATGCGCGGTCCTGCGGGAGGTTGAAGCGTAAGTCGCGGCGAATGGGCATCATGGCCTTTCTCCTCGTAATTCTTTGAGCGTCTGGATGGTACTGTCAGGCGCCGTACATCAAGCGCGCCTGCCGCCGGCAAGCTGCGCCGCGCGCCGGGCGCGTTTCTCCGCGATGCGCTTCATGCGCCGCGTTTGCAGCACGACAAGTGCCTGGTAAGCGGCGGGCAGCGTGCGCGCGAGCCAGTCGGCGGCCCGCGCATCGCGGCCGATCAGCACGCGCCGCTTGTTCCTGCGCACACCGTCGAGAATCACACGGGCGGCTTCGTCGGCGGTGGTGATGAAGAACTTCTCGAAATCGTCCTTGCCTTGCTGCTCGTTCTCCAGCATGAAGCCGACCATGTTCGGCGCAATGCGGCTCGACTGCGCGATGCTTGTACGGATGCCGCCCGGATGCACGCACGTAGCCGAGACGCCGCATTTCATCAGGTCGAGTTCCTGGCGCAGTGCCTCGGTGAAGCCGCGGACCGCGAACTTCGTCGCGTTGTAGCCGCTCATGCCAGGCTGGGCGAAAAGGCCGAACACACTCGACGTGTTGACGATATGGCCTTCGCCCGACGCCTTCAAATGCGGCAGAAACGCTTTGGTGCCATGCACGACGCCCCAGAAGTTGATGCCGACGATCCACTCCAGATCCGCGTATTCCATGCCTTCAATCGTACTCGAGAGCGCGACGCCCGCGTTGTTGAACACGAGGTTCACGCGCCGATGCTGCTCGACGGTTTCCGCAGCCCACGCGAACATTGCGGTTCGGTCCGAGACATCGAACACAGCGGTGGTGATCAGCAGCGGCGCGCCGACGATATGCGGCGCGGCGGCCTGCGCAAGGCGAGCGGTCTCCTCGAGGCTCGTCGCGTTGCGGTCGGCGAGGGCCAGGTGGCAGCCTTCTCGCGCGAGCCGGATCGCGAGCGAGCGGCCCATGCCGGAGCCCGCGCCTGTTATCGCGGCGACCTTGTCGTTGAAATGCTTCATTGGTTTTATCTCCCGTCCTCTCTGAAGGTGCGTTGTCGTTATGTGTGTTTTCAGCTTGCTTCAGCCGACGCGGAAGCCTCCGCGCTACCGTGCACGCTATGCGGCGAGGCCGTATGTGTGGCTGGTGTCTCTGGCGCGGACGTAAAAGCGAAGTAATCGTCCATGCTGAAGGTGCTGGTGGCCTGGCGGAATTTGTACGCGAACCCCGGCCACAGCGTGGTATTCCTGCCTGTTTTCGGATCGAGATACCAACTCTTGCATCCGCCCGTCGACCAGATTGCGCGGCCAAGTTTGTGCTGGATCTTTTCGTTGTATGCGCGCTCCACCTGCGGGCGAACATCGATCGCCTCGGCACGCTCGCTGCGCATGGTCTTCAGCGCGCGCAAGATGTACTCGACTTGCGACTCGATCATGAACACCATCGAGTTGTGGCCAAGTCCCGTGTTCGGACCCACGATCATGAAAAAGTTTGGATAACCAGGCAATGCCGTACCGAGGTATGCATGTGCGCCGTCGCGCCATGTATCGACGATGTCGACGCCGTCGCGTCCGCGCACCACGCCTTGCGGGAAAGGATCGGCGACCTGGAAGCCGGTGCCGAAGATTAGGCAGTCGACCGGATGACGCGCGCCGTCGCTCGTGATCACCGCGTCTTCGTCGATGCGCTCGATAGCGCTCGCGGTCACCGTTACGTTCGCACGCGACAGGGCGGGGAAGTAGTCGTTCGAGATCAGAATGCGCTTGCAGCCCATTGTGTAATTCGGCGTGAGCGTCGCGCGTAATTGCGGATCGCGCACCTGCCGGCGTAAATGCCGCTCGGCGACTTTCTGCGCGGTCTTCATTAGCGAGGGATGAATCGCGAAGCCGAGCGCGCGCGATTCGAGCATGCAGTAGAGCGCCGAACGCATGATCTTTTGCGTGACTGGCACGTGTCTGAATAGCCACTGCTCGAACGGTCGCACCGCGCGGTCGGCCTTCGGCATGATCCACGGCGGCGTACGCTGGAATAAATCGAGATGCGCGACGCGAGAGGCGATTTGCGGCACGAACTGGATCGCGCTCGCGCCGGTGCCGATCACGGCCACGCGTTTGCCTTCGAGCGGATACGCATGATCCCAATGCTGCGAGTGAAACGCGTTGCCCTTGAATCGTTCGATGCCGGGAATGTCGGGTATCGACGCGCGCGAGAGGCCGCCCATCGCCGGGATCAGTACGCGCGCCGACCACTGTTGTCCGTTGGCGAAGCGCAGGTGCCAGCGGTGGCGCGTGTCGCCGTAGACCGCGCTCACGAGTTCATGACCAAAACGGAGATGCCGCGCGACGCCGAAGCGTCGCGCGCATTCCTCGAGATATGCGCGGATTTCCGGCTGACGCGCGAACATGCGGCTCCAGCGCGGATTCGGTGCGAACGAAAACGAATAAACGTGCGATTGCACGTCGCACGCGCAACCCGGGTAGTGGTTGTCGCGCCATGTGCCGCCGACCGAATCGGCTTTTTCCGCGACGATGAAATCGGTGAAGCCGGATTGCCGCAAGCGAATCGCCATGCCCAGTCCTGCAAAACCGGTCCCGATAATGGCGATGTCCGTCTCGATAGGCGCGATTGCGCCGTGGTCGGCGGCGTCGTGTGGCATGCGTGCGTTCATCCGGATCGCCTCCTTATTACGCTCTTAACTGTTACATTGATTGATGTAACCATAGGGCGTAAAAACGGACGACGCAAGAGGACGTCTAGACGCCAAACTCTAGGGGTGAGGAGCGCGGGGGCTCACGCGATTGTCAGTGACGCGCCGACCGGCGCATCGGACTATTTCTTCGGCCGCTTCGTTTTGCCGGCGGAGCGGGCCAGCTTCTTTTCCATGATGGCCGCGACGCGATCGCCGAGATAGTCGCCGGAGGCCTCTTCTAGCGCACGATTCATCTCGCTTTCGACGAGCACCATAGCGAGAGGCCGCACGCGCCAGATCGCCTCCACGAGGGCCGGCACGTCGGCGGGCGGCGGTAGCGCATCGGGATCGTAGCGGTCCAGTTGGCGGACTACCAGATCGACTAGCGCGTTGGCGATTGCGCTGAAATGCGGCCGCGCGACGCCGACGGCGTCGAGCAGATCGGCAAGCGGAATGCCTTCTTTCGCGAGCGCGGCGCCGGCGGCGAGAGCAGTGGGGCTGCCCGACACGAACGACAGGCCGTCGCGTTCCAGCAGGCCGAGATCGACCGCTTTCGCGAGGGCGCTCGGAGAAGCTTTGTCACCGAACATTTGCAGCAGTTCGACCAACGAATACTTCTTTGGATGTTCGCGCGACCAGCGCCCGCCAATCGCGGTTTCGAGGCCCAGAATGGAGCGAAGATCGTGGCCTTCGTCCACGGCCTTGATCAGATCCTGGATGTTCGCGAGCGTGTACCCGCGAGAAAGCAGATGATTGATCAGCTTCAGACGCGACACGTGCGTGTCGTCATACACGCCCACCCGGCCGCGTTTTTCCGGTGGCGCGAGAAGGCCGCGGTCCTGATACGCCCGCACGTTTCGCACCGTGGTGTCGCTCACACGCGCGAGTTCGTCGACGGTGTACTCGTTGCGCGGCGCGGCGCCTGCGGACATGTCCGAGGCGCCGGGCGAGGATGACGGCGAGGTGGAGGGCGGCGTGGCGGGCGGCGTGTTAGGCATGCCCGGAATTTTACCCCGCTGTATGGAGGCGGACCAGTACGACGCTCGGGTTGCGGCGTCAGAGTCCGCGGTCCGGCGGCGTAGAAGCACCCGCACCCAGGGTCCGTTGCATCAGCGTGGTGTCGAGCCATCGGCCATGTTTGAAACCGACTGCCTTCAATGTGCCGGTCAACTCGAAACCCAACTGCTTATGCAGCGACAGTGATCCGCCGCTGCCGCCGTCCGCGATCACGGCGACCATCTGGCGCCACGGCCCGGTTTCGCATCGCTCGATCAGCGCTTGTAGCAGCACGCGGCCGAGGCCTCGTCCGCGAAAGGCGTCGCTCACGTAGATCGAATCTTCGATGGTGTTCCTGTACGCGGCGCGAGGGCGGTACGGCGTCGCATAGCAGTAGCCCGCGACCTCGCCGCCGATCTCGGCAACCATGTACGGCAGTCCATGGCTGCGCACCGACGCGAGCCGCATGCGCAGATCGTCGACGGAAGGCGGCACTTCTTCGAACGACGCGACGCCGGTCAACACATGGTGCGCGTAAATGGCCTGGATGGAGGGCAGGTCGGCTTCGGTTGCGTCGCAGATAAGCGGGTCGCTGTCGGGCGACGCGGCGGTTGCAGCGGTTGCGTCCGAGGCGCCGGATGCGGGGCGGGCTGTGCTCATACGTGGTCCTGGTGCGGCCGGGTCGGGCCTGTCGTGTCTCTTCTTCTGAGGATACGTTTGACTATGCCCGCCGCGCGCGCAAATTTGAAGCCCGTCAAAAATCGTTGCGTGAAGACGCAACGCGGGTTCAGGCCGCGCGGCGCGCGGGCGTCGCCCTGGAGAAGCGCCGGGCGCCGGCCACGCACGCCACCACCGCGACGGTGACGGCGATCATCGAGGGCGGAACCTGTTCGTGCAGCAACAACCCCGCAAGCACCAGTCCGAAAAACGGCTGCAGCAATTGCAACTGTCCGACTCCCGCGATGCCGCCAAGCGCGAGTCCGCGGTACCAGAATACGAAGCCGATCAGCATGCTGAACAGCGACACATAGGCGAGACCCCAAAGCGCCGCGTGGCTGACGCCCTCGAACGAAGCCGGGCGGGTCCACCATGCGAGCGGCAGCATCAGCGGAAGCGACAACACCAGCGCCCACGAAATAACCTGCCAGCCGCCGAGATGCCGCGACAGCCGCGCGCCTTCTGCATAACCCAGCCCGCAGACGACGATCGCGGCGAGCATCAGCGCGTCGCCCACCGGAGACGCGTCGAGACCGTGGCGCATCGCGAACGCGACCACCGCGCCGCTGCCGAGCGCCGAGAAGAACCAGAAGGCCGCTTGCGGACGCTCGCCGCCGCGCAGCACGCCGAAGATCGCGGTGGCAAGCGGCAGCAGCCCGACGAACACGATCGCGTGCGCGGAACTGACATGGCGCAGCGCAAGCGCGGTCAAGAGCGGAAAACCGACCACCACGCCGAGCGCGACGATTACGAGCGGAACAATGTCGCGCCGCGCCGGACGCGCTTCGCGGAATACGAGCAGCAGCAACAGACCGAGCGTGCCCGCGATGGTCGCGCGTGCCACCGTCAGGAACACGGGATCGAGCCCTTGCACGGCGATGCGAGTGGCGGGCAGCGAGCCGCTGAAAATCAACACGCCTATGAGCCCGCTCAGCCAGCCGTTCGTTGTCTTGTCCATCGAAAGTCCACGCGTATTGGAATGAAGCGTATAGCATCCGCTTCCAGCGCGAAAAGGTTAAGCTACGGATCAGTACAATTCATGCAAACTGTATCGACGAAGGAGCAGTACAGATGGAGCAAGGTGGGCAGACGCAAGGTATTGAGAAACCGCAAGGCACGCGTGTAGGCATCGTCATGAACAATCTGCGCGAACGCATTGCAAGCCGCTCGCTGATGCCGGGCTCCCGAGTGCCGTCGATCCGCGTCATGACCGAAGCGCTCGGTGTGTCGAAGTCGACGGTCGTGGAGGCGTATGACCGGCTCGTTGCAGAAGGCGCGATCGTGGCCCGGCGCGGCTCGGGATTTTTCGTTTCAGGCCATGCACCGCCGCTCGCGCTCGCCGATCTCGGGCCGCGTCTCGATCGTGAGGTGGATCCGCTGTGGCTCACGCGCCAGTCGCTGCAGCCTGGCTCCAAGGTGCTGAAGCCGGGTTGCGGCTGGATGCCGGCCTCCTGGCTGCCCGAGGACGGCGTGCGTCGCGCGTTGCGGGCCATAGCGCGCGATCCGCAGTCGCCGCTCGCCGATTATGCGAACCCGTATGGCTTGCCCGCGCTGCGTCAGCAGCTTGCCTGGCGCCTCGCGCAGCATGGCGTGGAAGCGCCGCCTGAACAGATCGTCCTGACCGACGGCGGCACGCATGCGCTCGACCTCGTGTGCCGCTTTCTGCTCGAACCGGGGGACACGGTTCTGATCGACGACCCGTGCTATTTCAACTTCCAGGCGCTGTTGCGGGCGCATCGCGCGCGTATCGTCGGCGTGCCTTATACGCCGTCGGGCCCGGACCTCGCGACCTTCGAGCGGGCGCTGATCGAGCATCGTCCGCGGCTTTATGTGACCAATTCGGCGATTCATAACCCCACCGGCGCGACGCTCGCGCCGGCGGTCGCGCATCGGCTGCTTAAGCTCGCCGGCGAACACGATCTGATCGTTGTCGAGGACGATATCTTCGCGGACTTCGAAGACGAAGCCGCGCCACGTCTTGCCGCCTTCGACGGGCTCACGCGCGTGGTGTCCATCGGCAGCTTTTCGAAGACGCTTTCCGCGGCGGCGCGTTGCGGCTATATCGCCGCGCGCGCCGAATGGATCGAGCCGCTGATCGACCTGAAACTTGCCACGTCGTTCGGCAATGGGCAACTCACGGCGAGCGTCGTGCATCGGTTGCTGGTGGACGGTACTTACCGGCGTCATCTCGAGTCGATGCGCGCGAAGCTCGCGGACGCAATGGGCGAGACCATGCGCCGCCTGGGCTACGCGGGTCTCGATGTATGGACGCAGCCGCGTGCCGGCATGTTCGTGTGGGCGCGTTTGCCCGACTCGCTCGATGCCGCCGATATCGCACGCCATGCGCTAGGCGCAGATGTCGTGTTCGCGCCGGGCAATGTATTCAGCGTCTCGCAGTCGGCGGCGGGTTACCTTCGTTTTAACGTGTCGCAATGCAACCGGCCGAAAGTGTACGAGGCCTTGCAGCGCGCAATGGAAAGCGCTGCCGCATCCGGCGAGCGCAAGCGGGCGTGATCGCGGGAGGAGCACTCACATATGCGTTAGCGCTCCGCACTCGCATGCATTTACTTGCACAGCAGAAGCAGGCGCTCCTGATTCGTGCAATTGGTGCGCGGCTTTTCCGCGACCTGAGCCGGGGCCGCGTTGATACCTGCGCTCCGGTTCGCAACACACGCGCGTAAATGCTTCTCGACCGGCGGGTAATATTTCCAGCCGCGCACGAGGCTGGGCAATTCCAGCTTGACCTGCTTCCATTTGGGATGCCCATGCTCCTGCAGATTGTCGAAGTTCGCGCATAGCGAGTCGGCGAAATGATTCAGGTTGCCGACGGTGTCGCGCAGACCATAGTCATAGGTGACGAGGAAGGCCTTGACCGTCAGCGTCGGCACGTCTTCTTTCAGCCAGTTTGGATAGCTGCTTGCACGGATCGTGGCGGGGAAATAAGTCTGCTTCGCGCGAACGGTTTCGGGTGCCGTGGGCTCCGCTTTCAGCAGACGGATCTGCTGTAGCAGTTCCGGGTTCATATCGTTGAACAGTTTTGCCGGCTGGCCGACCACGATGATCGCGACGTCCACTTTCTTGACGATCAATGCGGCAAGTGCATCTTCGTTGCTCAGGTGCTGGATGTTCTGTTCGGGAATGGCCTGACCGAACATCAGGCGATACAGGGTAGTCGCCGATTGTGCGGTCCCGCTGCCGAGCAGACCGACGCTGATGGTCTTGTCCCTGATGTCGCCTAAACTTTTGAGCGGCGAATCCGCGCGCACCACGACGTTAATCTCTTCGTCGTAGAGCGGCATGATGAGCCGCAGAGGGCGGATCGCCGTACCCGCGTCGGGATTGCCCGAGTTGGCCATGTCGACGTAGGCCTGATACACGTCGGACTGCACCAGCGCGAGTTTCACTCCCGGCTCGAAGCGCATGCGCTGCACGTTCTCGGCAGAACCCTTCGACGCGACCACCGTGAGATCGATGCCTGCCGGCTGAGCGACCCATTTCGACAGGTCCTGACCGATCTGAATGTACGTGCCGCGTTCCGGGCCCGTGACGATCTTGTAGTGCGCGGGTTCGGCACTCAGCAGCGAAGACGTGATCAGCAGCATCGCTCCCAGCCATCCCGTCAGGAGTCTCTTTAGCATGGTCTGCACCTATCGGGTCAGGTTGGCAAGTTTTCGGCCGTTAGATTCGGTATCCGAACTATTGGACGGGGGGCTGCCGCAGCAGCTTCGCGGTGGTCGTTGTCTGTGAATTGAGCGGCGCCCAGCCGGTTTCCCGAATCACCCGCTCGAGGATCGTCTTTGCCGCGTCGTTGCCGGTGTCTAGCGCGAGAGCCTCATTCGCATGCTCCCGTGCACACGGCCATGTTTGGTGATCGGCACACATCTGCGCCGCCAGCAACGCGGCGTCGCGGCGCGCGGTCAAAGGCTTCAATTCGGCGGCGAGACTTTGCGCTTCGCTGCTATCGGGTTGCAGCGATTGCACTGCGCCGAGCGCCGCTTGCGCCGCGCTCAGATCGTTGGCGTGCAACGCGGCGCGAGCCGCCCGCACGGCTTGCGCGCCGTCGCGGAATTGCGGTGTGGCCGGTTTCGCTGAAACCACCGCTATCGGTACAGTGGCCGGTATTGCCTGTACGGTGTTTCGCACGCCGTCCGTGCTGGTGGATTTGCCGGGCATTGCCGCGAGGCGCGAGTCGGCTGCCTGATCAGGCGAATATCGCGCGATGGTACCCGTTGTCGTTCTGGCGTCGTGAGCGGTCTCTGCGGATTGCTCGCCCTTGCTGTAATGCAAGTCGCGGCTGTCGTTGAATAGCGCATAGCCGACATACGCCAGGCCCGCGGCGACAATGGTCGCGCTCGCGAGCAGCGCGTGGCGCACGCGCAGACCCGCGTGATGCGTGAGTTCGGCAGGATCGGCGACGGGCAGCAGCGGCGTGTCTGGCGAGAGTAGCGACGAAGACGACGCCTGAAGCGCGCCTGCCGGAGCGAGATTGAGGCCGGCATGCAGCGCGCCGCCGGGGAAGTCGGGCTCGTTGAGCGCCGGCGCGCCGAAGCCGTCGTGCAACGTCGACATGCTCATCGTGCTGGCTCGACTCTCGTGCAGTGCGCTGCGTGCAGGTGCGCGTGCGTCGGCATCGAGCGGATGAACCGAGCCGCAATACGGGCAATGGTCCACTCGCCGGTAGAGGGCACCGCCACATTGTTTGCAGGGCGTCGGAAAGCGATCGCCGGCTAAGGTTTGAGTGGACATGCTATGGCTCCAACTGAGGAAAACAATGCCGTTACGGCATGCTCCCGATCGCGTTGAAGCGGTATGGGTATCCGCGGAAATCACGATCTACATGCGCCAGAGAGTCCGGGCAGGCAAGCGAGCGATGCTTGCGTGCCGTCCGTTTCAATATGTGGCGTTTCGAGACGGACGTCAATGGACGATCGACCCTATGTTGTGTGCGCTAGCGCACATTACCAGGTAGGACGAATGATCGTGCACACCGTGAGGACGAACGCGCGCGATTCTTTTTGTGGTAGGGCGCGCATTTCGCAGACGAATTTCGGGCGTATGCAATCACTATTTTCATGAGGCGCCGACGAAGTGCGACGCTTCAATGCTGACGCAACGGATGGTCCTTGAGCAGCCATGCGAGGACGAATGCGACGAGCACGACACACGCCGCGGACAGATACACCGTATGCAACGCACCGGCGAATGCTTGCAGATAGTCGGCGCGCAATGCGTCAGGCAAATGGCGGATCGCGGCGGGCCCGAGTGCGTGCGGCAATTCCGTGTCCGGTGGGATCAGCTTTTCGAGCCGCGCGGCAAGGCCGTTGGAGAACACGGCGCCGAACGCGGCCACACCGATCGACCCGCCGATCGAACGAAACAGTGTGGCGCCCGATGTGGCCACACCCATATGCTTGAACTCGACGGTGTTCTGCACGGCGAGAATGAGCACCTGCATCACCATGCCGAGACCGCAACCGAGCACGCCCATGTCGAGATACATCACATGAATCGGTGTGTCGATCTGCAGGCGTGCGAGCAGCAACATGGCGATCGCCACGAGCAAGGTGCCCGCAATAGGGAACATGCGATAACGGCCAATTTTGCTGATCAGGCGACCTGTCACCATCGACATGATGAAGAGGCCGCCCATCATCGGCAGCATCTGCATGCCGGCTTGTGTCGGCGTGGAGCCCTTGACCACCTGCAGATAGAGAGGCAAAAACGTGACGGAGCCGAACATCGACACGCCCACGATGAAGCCGATCAGACTACTCAGCAAAAACGTGCGCTGCCTGAAAAGTTCGAGCGGCATGATGGGTTCAGCCGCGCTGCGTTCTTCGTGGATGAAACCCCAGATCGCGACGAGCCCCATGCCAAGCGTGATCCACAATTGCGGCGACGACCACGGCAAGATCGTGCCGCCCTGACTCGTGAACAGAATGATGCAGGTTAGCGCGCCAGCAAGAAACGCAGCGCCCATATAGTCGATGGTGTGCTTCACGTGCTGCAGATGCGGCTTGAAGACCGCGCCGATCACCGCGAGCGAGACGATGCCAAGCGGCAGGTTGATATAGAAAATCCAGCGCCACGTAAGGTGTTCGACAAGAAAGCCGCCGAGCAGCGGACCGACTACCGTCGCGAGACCGAACACGCCGCCGAACACGCCTTGATAGCGGCCGCGCTCCGCGGGCGGAATGACGTCGGCGATTGCGGCCATTGTCACGACAAGCAGACCGCCGCCGCCGAGCCCTTGCAACGCGCGCAACACGATCAACTGGGTCATGTCTTGCGCTATGCCGCACAGCGCGGAGCCGACGAGAAAGAGCACGATCGCCGTTTGCAGCACGATCTTGCGGCCGAACAGATCGCCGAATTTGCCGTAAAGCGGCACGACGATCGTCGAGCTGAGCAGGTAAGCGGTCACGACCCAGGACAGATTATTGAGTCCACCCAGTTCGCCGACGATTGTCGGCAGCGCGGTCGACACTATCGTCTGATCGAGGGCGGCGAGCAGCATTACCAACAACAGCGCGGGGAACAGCAGGCGAATCGGCGGGTGATCGGCGGCGCGTCCGCTCGACTGTTCCTGAGGCGCCGACTTGTCTCGCGACACAGCGGCATGCGGACCGCCGTTCAGCAGTCGATGCGGCTGCGTGAGCATGGGTTGTCGAGCGGCTTGTTGCGTGGGCTGTTGCATGGCATTAGCGCCTTGAAATTAATTAACTCGAAGATTAATATATGCGACATTCTATCGTCCGTCAAACGAGTGCAATGGCAAGGATTCCGTCAGTTGATAAAAAGGTGAGCGGCGCGAAGGCTTCCGCCGGCAGCACTTCTGCGGCGAAGCCGCGCAAGAGTGCGGGGCAGACGGCGACCGTTGCCGCGGGCCCCGCAAAAGGCGCTTCGCCGAAAACCGCTGCGGTTAAAGCGGCGTCAGAAGGCGCATCTTCAAGACGGCCGGGCAGACCGCCGGGCGCCGCGCGCGGAGCGGAGCAGCGCAACCGTCTGCTCGACGCGGCGCTTGTGTTGTTCGCGCGGCAAGGCATCGTCGATACGACGCTCGGCGAGATTGCCCGCGAAGCGGGCTTCACCCCGGCCATGATGCATTACTACTTCAAGACGCGGGACCAACTGCTCGACGTGCTGATCGACGAGCGCTTCGGCCCGTTGCGCGCGAGTCTCGGCGTGCCGTTCCAAGAGCATGCCGACGATCCCGTCGCGGCGATCACGCAGCTCGCGGAGCGCATGGTGCAGGCGGCGGTCGAACGGCCGTGGTTTCCCTCGTTATGGGTGCGCGAAGTAATCAGCGATAGCGGCCTGCTGCGTCAGCGCATGCAGGAGCGTTCCGGGGACGCAAATCAGAAGACGTCGCTTGCCACCATCGAGCGATGGCAGAAGGAAGGGCGTTTGAACCCGGCGCTCGAGCCGTCGCTGATGTTCGTCACGCTGCTCGGGCTGACGCTACTGCCTCTCGCCACGTCGAAGCTATGGCGCCGCGATCCCAAACGTCGCCTGATTGGCGGCGACGAGATCGCCCGCCACGCGGTGGCGCTTCTCGTTCAGGGCATTAATCCGAAGAAACCCGGCTAACCGGTGCGGACCATCTCCTGTACGGCATGCGATGCGCGGCACATAACGTGCTACTCATGGGGTAAATGCGATCGCCGCGCAACGGGGCTGCCGGCGTCGCAGAAGAAATCGGCAGGAATGAAGAAAAGACGCCACGGCGGCAAGTCACAGCAATCAATGCACATGCCGCCGCGGCGAATCGGGTGTCGGCACCGGTCGCCGTGGAGATGGACGCCGGGAGCCGTTTTTTCATTGGCGTGCAATTTTGGCGCGTTACTGTGCGCGCGTTGCATGAGGCCATGTCTACAATCGTGGGCCTTTTTTGCAACTCGGCACATGAATTCGAGTCGGAACCATGAACAGCACTATCGCGGCCGCGCAAATCGGCGGCAAGCAACCCTGCCAGCAGGGCGACACCTTGGCCAAGCCTGACGGCCTAACCGGATTTTTAGAGCAACAACAGAAAATGAACGGAGCATTGAGACTCGATCAGGCCACGATCGTGCTCGTAGAAGACGACCCGGACAGCCGGGAATCGCTGACCTTGTTGCTGGAAGCGGAAGGGGCAAACGTCGTTGCCGTGGCGGATGCGGAAGAGGGTGTCGAAGCGGCCGTCCGGCTGCTGCCGGATGCGGTGGTCTGCGACCTCGAACTGCCCGCCATGGACGGCTTCTATCTGATCCAGCGGCTGCGTGATCACGAGATTCGCGGCGATCACGCGCCTTCGGTAGCGGTGGCGCTCACGGGGCATACAGACGACGCCTATCGTCTGCGAAGTATCGGCGAAGGCTTCCAGCATTTCATGACGAAACCGGCGTTACCGGAAGCTCTCGTGACTCTGCTGCACGACGCCATAGGTGCACGCGGGGCTCGCTGAGCGGGTCACAGCGCGGCGCGAAGCGTGAAAAGCTTTGCGCCGCAGCCACAACACATTGCCGCTATTTAGCGGCGACGGGCGCCGTCGATCCCGTCTTCGACGCAGCCGCTGCGGCCGCCTCTGCCGCTTCAGCCGCCTGACAGGCGGAACACAATCCCTTCAGTTCGATTTCGTCGCTTGCGATCCGGTAACCCGCGTCTTCGATTTGCGCGACGAGCGCCTGGCGCAGCTTCGGCTGATGCAGTTCGGTGACGTTGCCGCACTGCTGGCAAACCACCAGAATGCCGTGCTGGCATTGCGTCAGATCGTGGCACACCGTGAATGCATTGATTGATTCGATCCGATGCACAAGACCTGCTGACAGCAGAAAGTCGAGCGCACGATAAACCGTGGGCGGCGCAGAGCCGGGATGAATCTGGCGCATGTCGTCGAGCAGCGAATACGCCTTGGTGGCGCGTCCCGAATTCAGCAGCAATTCGAGCACTTTGCGGCGGATCGGCGTGAGCTTCTCGCCGCGTTCGCGGCAATACTCTTCCGCAAGAGCCAGCGCGGCCTCCGGCGAGTCGCCGTGCATATGCCCCGGCGACTGAGCAAGGGCGTCCGCGGAAGCAGCGGGTTTCTCCGTGTGCGCGGGACTGGCTGAGTTTGCGGCGTTAGCGGCGGCGGGCTTGGCGTTCTTCATGCGTCGATTATAAAGGCCAACCAGGTCCAACGCGTGTTGCCGCGGCGGCTTGCGTCGCCGCGGCGGCTTGCGTTGCCGCGACGGGCGCGGTTATGCCGGGCGACGGCGACCGGCCGGCTCCGCGGTGCTGCGGATCGCGCACCGCCTGGCCGCGCTAGTTCACGTGAGCGGAAAGTCGACGTATTTCTTGAAGCCCGGGCGCGTCGCAATGCGCGAATACCAGCGCTCCAGATTGGGTAACGGCGGACGCTCCACGCCGTCCAGGCCGAACCAGCGTTTCGCATACGCGCCGATCACGATATCGGCCAGCGTGAACTTGTCGCTTTCAAGGAAAAAGCGCCCTTGCAGATGCGTGTCGAGAAGCTGCCACAGCGCGGTGACGTTGCGGATGTCGTCGGCGAGTCTGGCCGCGTCGCGCTGTTCGGGCGGCGTGCGCACGAGCGTCCAGAACACCGGCCGCTCCGCCGGTTGCAGCGTGGACAGCGACCAGTCCAGCCAGCGGTCGATGCTCGCGCGTAGTCGCGGTTCGGCGGGATACAGCGGACTGCCCGCGCCGTACTGCAGCGCCAGATAGCGCAGGATCGAGTTCGATTCCCACAGTTCGAAGTCGTCGTCGACCAGCGTAGGAATCTTGCCGGTCGGGTTCATTGAAAGGTACGCGGGTTCGTTATTGCGGCCGAATTGCATGCCCGCGTCGATGCGCTCGTACGGCAGCACCAGTTCATCGCAGCACCACAAGACTTTTTGCACGTTGACTGAATTCGTGCGTCCCCAGATCGTAATCATCCGGTTAATCCTTTTTTGTCGACAGTTGGCAAGCCGTGCATCGCGCGCGGCGTTCAACCAGTAACGATACACGATGCGCATGCGTTTGGATGCGCGCGCAGCGAATGCGGCCACCTCGCAACGAAACACCGCAGCGCCGGCCGCTCAATGCGTTGCGTACAATGAGCGCACCGAAATACGACGAGGCACCGCATGGCCCGCATTGTCCCCGACGACTGGAAGAGCCTCGCCGCCACCGGCGCGGCGTCGCGCGAGCGGGAAACGCTCGCATTGCTGGAACAGGCGCTCCCCGACGATTACACGGTCTATCACGGCGTGCACTGGACGCGGCTCAATCAGAACTTTTCTGTATTCGGAGAGGCCGATTTCGTGATCGTCAGTCCGGCCGGGCGCGTAATGATCGTCGAACAGAAGACGGGCTTTCTGCGGGAAACGCCGAAGGGGCTCGTCAAGGTTTATCTGCAGACCGAGCGCAATGTGGCAATCGCGCTCGCGCATACCATCGAAGGGTTGCACCGGCGCTTTACCGCCGCGTTCGGCGCGGGCACCTATTTCGTCGAAGAACTGCTGTATTGCCCCGACCATATCGTGAAGGACGCCGCGATTGCCGGCGTGAATCCCGCCCGGATCGTCGACGCGACGCGCCGCGACCGGCTCTCCGCGGTAATTCGCGAAGCGTTGCCGGCCGACGAACCGCGCCTGCCGTGCGCGTCGAAAATCCACCACTTTCTCGCCGATGAACTCGCACTCACCCCCGACGCAAGTGCTCTCGTCGGCCAGGCGGGCACGCTTGTCACGCGGCTCGCGGGCGGCCTTGCAACATGGGCGCGGCGGCTCGAATTCTCGCCGTTTCGCCTGCGCGTGATCGGCACGGCCGGCTCCGGCAAGACGCAACTGGCGGTGCAGGTAATGAAAGACGCCGTCGCGCGCGGCCAGCGTCCGTTATATGTATGCTTCAACCGGCCGTTGGCCGACCATATCGCGCGCGTGGCGCCGCCCGAGGCGAAGGTCGCCAACTATCATCAACTGTGCGACTGGATCGCGCGCGATGCGGGCCGCGAGCCCGATTTCGAGTCAGGCCAGGTGTTCGATCAACTCGAAGCGATGTTTGCGGAAACGCCGATCGACGCGCGCTGGCAATTCGATGTGCTGATCGTCGACGAAGGCCAGGATTTCCAGGAGCCGTGGGTCGCCGCACTCGAACGCCTGCTGCGCCCGGGCGGCGCGTGGTGGTGGCTCGAAGATCCGCTGCAGAATCTGTACATGCGCGAACCGGTGGCGCTTCCCGGCTGGACCACGCTGAAAGAAACCACCAACTATCGCAGCCCACGCGACATTCTCGATTACGTGCGCGACGTGGTCGGCGCAGCGGTGCCGGTCGCGTCGGCGCTGGCGTCGGGTAGTCCGTTCGACGGCTCCGACATTTCGCTGTCCGTCTACGACGAAGCGAACGCCGCCGAGGGCAGTATCGAAGCGACCAAGCGCGCCATCACGCAGGCTCTGTCGCTCGGCTTTCGCAAGCAGGACATTGCGGTGCTGTCGTTTCGCGGACGCGAAGGCTCCGCGATGACCGCGCAAGATCATCTCGGCCCGCATCGGCTGCGCAGCTTCACCGGAAAATACGATCTATTTGGCAATCCAGAATATCGCGACGGCGACGTTCTGTTCGAATCGATCTACCGTTTCAAGGGTCAGGCGGCGCCCTGCGTCATTCTCACTGAAGTCGACTTCGATGCATTCGACGAACGTATCGCACGCAAGCTGTTCGTCGGCGCCACTCGGGCAACGATGAAGCTCATCATCGTCGCTTCGCAACGCGCGGCCCAGCATCTGCATCTGCGCGACGGCAAGGAGAGAAAGGAGAGCAAGGAAGCGCGCGAAGCGTGACGCGCGCCCAATCTCACTCCGACGCCCACGCGCGCGCGCCGACCAGCATGCCGGTGTGCGTATGTGCGTCCCACCAGATCACGCGCAATAGCGGCGCCTGCTGCGCGATCAGCAAGGCCTGCACCGGATCGCTTTCCACGAAGTGCGTGACGCCGCCCGCCAGCGCCGCAGCCGCTTTGTGAGCGGCCGCGCCGGCCGGGCTTTCGTCGTGCGTGCCGGGCGTGCGCATCACCAGTTGCATGTGGCCGAAGCCGTGCCGCTCCAGCCATGCTTGCGTGCGCGCGCGGTCCATTTCAGGCCGGCCCGTGATGATCGTGCGAACGCGCTTGAGGTCGATGCCCGGTAGCACTTCGAACGGCAGCAGTGCATCGCGTTCGAGCAGCGCCGCGGCGAGATCCTCGTCGTAGCGCGCGAGCGGCACATCGGGCAGCAGAATGCCGTCGAGGTCGATCGCATAAGTCGCGTAGTGGTGATCGTCGGCCATTGCCGGCGCATCGCCGGCTTCGACGCGCGCCCAGTCGTCGCGATAGCGCTCTGTGTAGGCCTGGCGTTCCCACGGGAATAGCGCGAAGTAGCCGCGCGCGTCGATTGCATAGTCTGGCTGCGTGCGGCTCAGGTCGTCGACGGCGCCCGTCAGTGTTTTCACATCGAGGCCATGCTGTTTGAGGAACGCAAGGCAATCCACGAGCGTAAAGCCGCGGCCCGCAATGTCCTCGCACAGCAGAACCTTCGAACCGGCCGGCGGGATGGGCAGCGTCGAGTCCCACGCCACTGTGCGCGACGTGCGGTCATAGCGCAGAAACGCAACCGGCGCGCCGGCCGAGTGCGAGACCATCAGTGCGAGCGGAGCACCGCCGCGCAGAATGCCGATTGCCATCGCAAAACCTTCGGCGAGCAACGCGGGTTGCAGCGATTCGATCCAGTGATCGAGTTGCTCATAGGTGAGGGGCAAAACCGGCTTGTTCATAACGCTCGTGGGGTCGCGCAACGCGTGTGGGATGACCGCCGCCTGAAGCGCGACGCGCGTTGGCAAATAGCGCGGCGGCGGGCCGTCATTTTTTCCTGCAAAGAATTTTGACGATATTATGCATGCCGTTCAGCGATCGCGCGTCGGGGGTGGCGCGCGTTACGGCAAACGCGGGGCGATGCGCCGCAAGAAAAACAACAGACCACGGAATAAGAAAGCAGATGACCAAAGTGACTGCAAGACTGCAACGCAGATTTGGCGCGCAGGCACGCGCGCGGTGGGCCATGGGATTGATGTTCGCGCTGTTCGCCTGGAGCGTGCATGCGCAGACGGACGCGACGGCGCTCTCGCTCGACGTCTCCGGCAAAATCGGCAAGACGAACGACGCGGCGCACCGTTCGTATCGCTTCGCCGAGGCGCAGCTGCTCGCGCTGCCCGCCCACTCGATCACCACCGCCACGACCTGGACGCCGCGCTCCACCTTCACAGGACCGCTGCTCGCGGATATTCTGAAGACGGTTGGTGCGTATGGCACGCAAGTCGAAATCCGTACGCTCGACGACTACACCTACACGGTCCCGGTATCGGATTGCGACCGCTACGGCGTGGTGGTGGCGTACAGCATGAACGGCCGGCGCCTGAAGATCAGCGACTTCGGGCCTCTGTTCCTCATCTATCCGCGCGACGCGTTCCCCGATGAACTCGCGGGCGCTTCGGGCGATTCGAAATTCGTATGGCAGATCAAGGCACTCATAGTCAAGTAACGCGCCGTCCGTGGCGCCGGGTTTTTTATGTGCTGATCTGGCTCACTGCGCTCGCCGCGCCCGCGGGCGCGATCGGCTATCTGCTCTACGCGAACCTGCTCAATCCGGGCACGACCGAGTCGCTCACAGGCTCGTACGACGGCTTCTATTGGGACGCGGCGCAACTGCAAATCGCCTACGCACGCTTCGAGAATCAGCTGTTGCTCTACCAGGCCGGCGTCGATGACGACTATCAGCGGCTCACGTTGCGCTACCAGTTGCTGCAATCGAAACTGCACGTCATGGAAGGCTCCACGCTCAGGCTCACGACGCAAGTCGCGCTGGTGCAACGGCAACTCGACGAAATCCACGCGCTCGACCGCATGCTGACCGGCCTGGCCCCGCAGGTCGCGTCACTGCCGAACGATCCGGGCGCGGTCAACCGGATCGTCGCGCAATTGCGCCAGCACTGGAACGAAGTGAACGATCTCGCGCTGAGCCGCCGTTTCGCCGATGTCGCCGACCGCGAGGCGATGAACCGCGATTTCATCGACAAGCGCCGGCTGCTTTTTGCGGGCGGCATGATCCTGCTGCTGCTGTCCGCTGCGGCGACGCTGCTGCTCGTGGTCAACGGCCGGCGTCGCACGCGACTCATGCATCAGCAGCACGCGGCGCTCGAAGCCGAGCACCAGGCGAGCCGCGCGGCGCGCGAGGCGAGCCTCGCGAAAGACGCGTTTCTCGGCATGATCAGTCACGAGCTGCGCACGCCGTTGCACGCGATTGTCTCGTCGATCGAGTTGCTTGGTTTCAACTATCACTCGGAAGCCGACCGCAAGGTGATTCAGCGGCTCGAAACCGCGGCGCGGCATCTCGAAGCGCAGATGAAGGACCTGACCGATTACGCGCGCCTCGGCGCGGGCAAGCTCGAACTGCGTCACGAGCATTTCGAGCCGCGCGAACTGCTGGCGTCGATCGTCGACGAACATGCAATGTCCGCCGCCGCGCGCGGTCTGAAGCTCGAGAGCGAGGCGAGCGGCGCGAGCGGGCTCGTCGATTCGGACCCGCACCGCATTCGCCAGATCGTCAATAACCTCGTCACCAACGCGATCCGTTATACGGAACGCGGCACGGTGCGCGTGAAGCTGATGCAGCGGCCGGCGCTGTTGAGCTTCATAGTGAGCGACACGGGACCGGGCGTGCCGCAGGCGCAGATTCCGCTGATCTTCGAAGAGTTCACGCAGCTGGACAGTTCGCGCACGCGCCGCTTTGAAGGCGCGGGCATGGGACTCGCCATCGTGCAGGGACTCGTGAGGTTGTTCGGCGGCAGTGTCGAAGTGTCGAGCATGGTGGGCGAGGGCACCACTTTCACCGTGACGATTCCTGTCACGCCGGTCGCGCTTGCGCAGGCGCGGGGCGTCACTGCGCAGGCCGAGCCGGGCGGCGCGCGGCCCAGCGTGCTGATCGTCGACGATAACCGGCTGATGCGCGAGTCGCTCAGCGAAATGGTCGCGCATATGGAGTTCGACGCGCACGCGGTCGCCAACGCCGACGATGCCCTCGCGTGGCTCGATGCGCACCGTTGCGATGTCGTGCTGCTCGATCTGCATATGCCCGAGCGCGACGGCTATGCGTTTCTCGCGGATCTGGCTGCGCGCGGCGGGCCGTCGTCGGGGGTGCCGGTGATCGTGGTCAGCGCTTATGCGCCGGAGGCCGGCGCGGGGCAGGATGGGGAGACAGAGAACGGCACGCTGCCGTTCTTCGAGGCGTTATTAAAGCCGGTACATTACGGAGATCTGCGCAACGCATTGCAGCGCGCGCTGGCTTCGCGGCATACCGTCTAAGACAGCGCTGGCCGGTTCAGGACCCGTTCATGGCCGGTTCAGCCGCTTGGACAAATCGGCCACCAGAATCGCCATGCGCGCGGGCTTTTCATAGCAGGCGACGTCGTAATTGCGGATCACCTGGCTGATCTCCGATTCGCTCGCCTTGCCGGTCAGCAATTCGCCGGTCAGAACGAAGATCGGCGCATCGGGATTTTCCGACGCGCGCACCGCGCGAATCGCGGCCGCCGAGGTCTGCGAGCCGAACAGCCAGTCGATCACGATGCCGTCGAACACCTGGGTTTGCAACTGTTCGGCAAAGGCCGAAAGTCCGTAAATCGCCACTGCGGCGAAGCCGCTGCGCTCGAGATAATCCCGGAGATTGTCGGCGCTCGCCTGATCGTCGTCGACAACGGCGATGGTCGGCTTGTCCGTTTCCGCGCGGCGCGGGTAAATCTCGATCTTGTGGACTTCATAGGCGCTTTGGTAGAGCGCGCCGTCGTGACGCGCGACGCGCCACTGGCCGAGCTTCGAGTACGCGACGAACTCCGGCCGGCTGCCTGGTTCAAGCGCGGCGCCGACCCAGGCGGTGCACGGCAGCTCGATCGCGCCGATGCAGAACATGGCCTCCTGCGCAATCGCGCCGACCATGCCTGGGTCGAGCGATTGTGCGCCGAACAGTTGCGCGGCGGGCTCGCCGTATACCTCGGCGACCTTCTTGATTTGCGACAGGGTCCACGGGCTATTGCCGCGCAGCTTGCGGTGCCCCTGCGAAAAACTCAGATCGAGGATGCGGCAAAGTTCTGTGGTTTGCTGTCGCTTGCCGATTCCATGCCGGCTCATCAACTCGCGCACGCGCTCGGCGACTGCGATGGAGTCTGGTGAGTGTGTTTCGTTGGTCATACTGCGTGAAAATCCGCCGTCTTAAAGGGCTGTGGGGGCGATACGGCAGGCGTAACGCGGCCGTGCATCATGGATACAGGGCAAAGCAGTACGCGGGGGACAGCAAATGTACCGTAAAAACATCGCGGTCAGGGTTTTTGTAAAGGCGCCGCTGCCTCTGTCAGGGAAAGCCGGAAATCCGACAGATTTAACGGTCATACTCGCGCACCCGTTATGCGTAGCGCATAAAACACATTTTACCGATGAAACCGGGCCGTATCCACCGAGCGCCCCAGGCGCCCCCAGGCGCCGTCAGCTCGCCGGCATCTTCGCGAGTTTCGCGGCAGAGTTCCGCAGGCCCTTGAAGATCCGCTCGGCGACCTTGCCAGGAAATCGGTCGGGTAATTCCGCCGAGACCTGTTCGATCACGTTCGGCGTCTGCCCGATCAGGCGCTCGATCAGTGGTTCGGCGCTCGCGCCATACGAGCACTTGAGCGCCATTGTGTTGAAGTGGCGCCGCTGCACGTCGCGAAAAGCGTCGTGCTTGCTGCGCGACCACATGCCCATTGCGAGGCGCGCCTTGAACCACGACCATTGGTTAGGGCCGTTGCCTTCCACCGGCCAGATCGACATGACGTCGTAGAGCGGCGTCAGCCGGTATTGGCCGCCCGCCAGCAGGCGAATGCTGAAATTTTTCGCGTGGCCGTCCGGCGCGGCGAGCATCCAGAAGAGAATCTGGCTCGCGAGCAGCGTTTCGATGTCTTGCACGGCCGCGACCGACTGCTGCAGAACGCGCGCGAGATCGAGCACGCCCGGACCGCCTTCGTTCTCATACTTGCGATGCGAAGGCACGCCATACACCTGGCAAAAGTCTTCCTGAGGCAGGCGCAGCAGCCATTGCCCGCTCGAATGCAGTTGCCGGTCGAAACGCTCGACGCTCAGCACGCGTTGCTTGCCAAATGTCACGATTTCCGTGTTCGCTACCGGCAAGCCGTAAGCGCGCAGTATGCGCAGGCACAACCATTCGTTTTCGACCGAGGTGCTCAGGTCCGCCAGCTTGTTGCCGACGAGTCCGAGCGGCAGCTTGAAGATATGCGTGGTTGGCGTGGCGCCGTGCGGCCGTTTCCATTGTTCGTCGTGCCACAGCAGCGCGGTTTTCTCCTGTGCGCCGGCGAGCGAAATGCGGAAATCGTCGCTTTCCTCTGTCGCGCCGAGCGCGGGTGCGCTGACCGTGCGTGTCAGCATGGTCTCGATTTCGGCATCGGTCAGCGGCGTGCCCTCGATGCGGTCCACGCCCACCGGCGCGTCGTCTTCGGGCAGCAACTGGACGGCGCCCACGCAGTCGCGGCCGATGGCTTGCAGCAGATCGAAGGCGTCCAGCGTTTCGGTCCGGTAGCGCTGAGCGATACGTTTTCTGATGATGTCGCTGTCGGGCAGCAGGTTGTCGAAGTAGTTGAGCACCCGCGGCCCTTTGTGCGCGAGGTTGCCGGGCATGAAAGGCAGCGAGAGCGACAGCGGCCGGCCGGCGGGCGAGCCGATCCATGCGGCGTCGTAAGAAAATTCCATCGGCCCGCGGGCCGGAAGGCGCCAGACGCCGACGCGTTCGCCGTTCGCCCAGACGGAAAGCGCGCGTGAGTGGGTTGAGCGGGCCATGCTTACCATTCGGTCGAAAGCGCCGGTTCGGACCCCGGCTGGTTCTTGTCACGTAGCTGCAACTGCAACCCGTAGGCGCCGCACAGCGATAGCAACTGCGCGACGGTCAGCGCGGCGGCGTCGGTTTCCCACGCTGAAATGCGGCTTTGACTCACGCCGACACGCGCGGCGGCTTCGGCCTGCGTAAGACCCGCTTGCCGGCGGCTTGCAGCAAGCAGTTGGGCGATTTGATCCGGCGTGGCGATGAGATGCAGCATGGCTAAATATCCGTCAAACGAATAAATGTATTTTATTCGTCACGCGAATATTTGGCAAATATTCGCGTGACGAATATCCGGAAAATATCTGTCACGCGGATATTTGCAATTTATTCGTCTCGCAGATAAACCGCGTCCTGGCTGCACCGGGCGAATCGCCTGGTCGCGGAGCGGCTCCCGCAGCGCTTCGCGCGCCGTTGACATGGCGGACATTGCGGACAATCGGTTCGCCTGCGAAGATTACGCTCGCACTTAAAACCACTCCGCCGATGACCACGACTTATCCGCTGCACGCCGGCTTTACCGTCGCCGACCAACCGTTTCCCAAGCACGCAGACGTGGTGATCGCCGGCGCCGGCATCATGGGTTGCGCGGCAGCCTACTACCTCGCGCGACGCGGGTTGTCCGCGGTCGTACTCGACAAGTCGCGCATTGCCGGCCAGCAGTCGTCGCGAGCCTGGGGTTTCGTGCGCCAGCAGGGCCGCGAATCCGCCGAAGTCCCGCTGATGATGGCGAGCATACCGTTGTGGGAAACGCTCGAGCGCGAGTTGAACTTCGATCTCGAGTGGCGTCAAGGCGGCTGCCTTTACGTGGCGAGCAGCGACGACGACTGGACGTCGTTCCAGCAATGGATGGACGTCGCGCGAGAACACGGACTCGACACGCGTACGCTCGATCGAAAGCAGATCGATTCGGTGGTGACCGGCATGCAAGGCCCAGCGCTCGGCGGGCTCTATACCGCGAGCGACGGTCAGGCCGAGCCGCGCCGCGCCGCTGCCGCTTTCGCGGCGCGGGCGGCGGAAGCGGGCGCGCTATTTTTCGAAGGCTGCGGCGTGCTCGGTGTGGAGCGCGCGGGCGGCGCGATCGCCGGCGTCGTGACCGAGCGCGGAACCATTCGCACGTCGCGTTTCATTTGCGCGGCGGGCGCAAGTAGCTGGCGTCTTCTGAAAACACTGGGCCTCGAATTGCCGCAGCAGGCGGTGCGCGGCACGTGCATGCGCACGAATCCATTGCCGCCCGTCACCGCGTCCACGTTCTGGGGACATGGCCTCGGCGTGCGGCAACGCGCGAACGGCGCGATCAATCTCGCCGACGACATGCAGGTCGACGTCGACATGACGTTCGGCCATTTTCGTGCGCTGAAATGGTTTGTGCCCGAACTGTGGAGTCAGCGCCAGAAGTTCAGTTTTCATCTGAACGGCGCCTGCTTGCGCGACTTGCGCGACCGTCTGCCGGGCAGCGTGCCGCAGAGCGAGCGCGTGCTGCATCCGCGCGATCCGCATCCGCAACCTAACGTGAGCCACGCGCCCCGCGCGCTTGCCAAACTGCGCTCGCTGTTTCCCGCGCTGAAGGACGCGCAGGTGGTCGAGTCATGGGCGGGTTTAATCGATGTGCTGCCCGACGGGATTCCGGTGATCGACGCCCCGCCGCAGGTCAGCGGTCTCACGATCGCCACCGGCTTTTGCGGCCATGGTTTCGCCATGGGCCCTATCGTCGGCAAGCTGCTTGCGGAAATGAACGACGGCGGTCAGGCGTCGCTGGATCTGTCGGCATTTCGCCTGCAGCGTTTTTTCGACGGCACCATGCAGCGGCCTCGCAGCATGTTGTAAGCGCGGCTGCCGTTTTCACGTCCCACACTTTTCATTGATCGCGTCAGAATGAACGAACCGACCCTGCGCCACGCCGGCGTGCCGTATCACACGCAATGGGGCAGCCCCGAATGGGTTCGCCATATCGTCGAGCAGAACGGCGATCCCTGCGACGACCCCGGCTGGCAGAAGAGCGGCTTCTCCGACCCCGAGCGCTACCGCTTCTGGGCCAAACGCCTGTGCGGTCTGACGTGCCTCGAATCGGCACTCGACTACTGGCGTATCGAACACCCTCCGCGCGCCGCGCTGCTTGACGAAGCGCTCGCGCACGGCGTGTATCGAATCAGGGACGACGGCGGCGTCGACGGTCTTATCTATCACCCGTTTGCCGCGTGGGTGCAGCGGGCGTTCGGGGTGCGCGTCGACGTGCTGTCAGAGGCTACGCTCGAAGAGATCGCCTCGCGCCTGAATTCGCGGACGCTCGCCATTGTCTCCGTCAGCCCTGAGATTCGCTATCCGGAGCGGCCGAATCAGCGCCAGGGCGGGCATCTGATTCTGCTGCATGGACGCGACGCGAACGGCGTGTGGTTCCACAATCCATCGGGGATCGGGCCGCAACAGGCCGACGTCTATCTGCCGTTCGCGACGATGACGCGGTTTTACGCCGGCCGCGGGATGGTGCTTGGTGTGGGTGAGGGCTGAGGGCGAGGGCGAGGGCTGAGGGCGAGGGCGAGGGCGAGGGTGAGGGCGAGGGCTGAGCAGCGAGCGCGGCAAGGCGGTGTGGCACGCCCAACCGGCCCAACCGGCACAATCACGCCGCGCCGCAGTTGTTCAGGCCCGTTTTCTGCTGTTACGCGCTGTATCGACATTGCGATACAAGACCCGACATGACTCGAATCCACACCCTGCTCCCCGCGAGCCTCTTAGCACTCGGCGCACTCGGCGCACTCGGCGCCGTTACCGCGGCACATGCCGCGACACACGACGAACAGGCCAAGGCCTGTCGCGGCGACG
This sequence comes from Paraburkholderia kirstenboschensis, assembly GCF_904848585.1. Taxonomy (GTDB): domain Bacteria; phylum Pseudomonadota; class Gammaproteobacteria; order Burkholderiales; family Burkholderiaceae; genus Paraburkholderia; species Paraburkholderia kirstenboschensis. Next base: position 132,103 of record NZ_CAJHCR010000011.1, on the reverse strand, counting down.
CGATGCACTTTTGCGCCGCGGACATTCCCAACAAAGCGAAAATCACGGCCTGCATGAAGCAGCACATCGACGAACTCAGCCCGCCGTGCCGCGCAATGTTCAAAGGCGGCAAAAAGTCCGGCGACAGCAGCGGGAATTCGGGCGCCGCGCAGTGAGTCCGCTGTGAGCGAGCGGGACATGCGCGACACCTGAGACACGCGCGGAGTTGCAGCGCCGTCATGCCTGGCGTCATGGCTACCTTCGCGGCTACCCGTCATTGCCACAGCCTTCGCGAGAGATCGTATTGCGTGCTCGGGAGGCGGCGAGGCGTCGTAGAATCGCCTGTCTCCACCGCGACCAGACATCCGCTCATGACCCGTCCGACCACGCAGATTTTCGACGCCGCCGCGACCGCGCGGCTCACACCGTATGCCGCACTCGTCGACGCGTTAAAGAGCGCGAGCATCGAGTACGCACAGCAACGGATAACGAGTCCTGAGCGGCTTGTCGTGCCGCTGAACCAGGGCGGCATTCTGCTTTCGATGCCGGCAACCGCGCCCGATCTCGCAATCCACAAGCTCGTCAACGTGTGTCCCGGCAACGGGCCGCGCGGCTTGCCGACGATCCACGGCCAGGTGATGGCGTTCGACGCCGACACCGGCGAGACGCTGTTCATCCTCGACGGCCCCACGGTGACGGGCCGTCGTACCGCTGCCATGTCGATGCTCGGCGTCCGGACGTTTGCCGCGGCCACGCCCCGCGAGTTTCTGTTGATCGGCACCGGCACGCAGGCGCTGAATCATCTGGAAGCGATAGGCGAGCTCTACCCGGACGCCCGCGTATGGGTGAAGGGCAGTGCGCCGGCGCGCGCCGAAGCGTTTTGCGCCGCGCATCGCGGCAAGGCCTTCGAGGTCAGGCCGCTTGCGGCGCCGGATGCAGCGCTGCCCGAGTCGGTCGACACGGTCATTGCGCTGACCACGAGCCGGCAACCCGTCTATGACGAAGCTCCGCGCACGAGCCGCCTCGTGATCGGCGTCGGCGCGTTCACGCCCGAGATGGTCGAAATCGGCGCGCGGACGATCGCGGGCAGCGCGCTTTTCGTCGACGACGAGGCCGGAGCGAAACACGAAGCCGGCGATTTCATCCAGGCAGGCGTGGATTGGAGCGACGTTCGGGGCATCGCGGCAGTGCTGGATAACTCGGTGCCGTTGCAGGCGCAAACGCCGATCGTTTTCAAAAGCGTCGGCTGTGCCGCGTGGGATCTGGCCGCGTGCCGGGTTGCGCGCGAGGCTTTGTCTGGCGGCTGAGCCTGGTATGGCGCGGCGGGCGCGGCATGCCCGCACCGAAGGCATGAATGGCAAATGGCCCAAGTGGCCCCGGTGGCCTAGGTAGCCTAGGTGCCCACTGAGCCCACTGAGCCCACTCAGCCCGTCAGCCCCACAACGCCCACCGCCTCCAGCCCAATAAGAAAACCCCGTCAAAACAGAGGCTTGCCGAGCCCGTTGGCATATTGCGCCAACCTGCGGCGCATGTTGCCGTGCAAACAATCGCAAAACGTTGCACCATAGGCGTTTGCCAGAAAAATGTGCCGATCAGCGTGCCACGAGCCGCGCATCCGCTTTTTCTGCCTTTGCCCCAGGCCCCGGCTCCCATGGTCCGTTGGCTCCTGGCAACGCCTTCTTTCTCACGACGCTGCGACCGCGCTATGACGACCCAACACGCTTCTGCGACTCCCGACCTTCCGCTCGACATGATCATCTTCGGCGGCACCGGCGACCTGTCGTTTCGCAAGCTGCTCCCCGCGCTGTACATGGCGCATCTGCACTGCAATCTGCCGCCGGAGACGCGCATCCTCACGATCGGGCGCAAGCCGTGGTCGCGCGAAGAGTACATCAACGAGTTCATGGAGCAGAAGGCCAAGCCCTTCATCGAAAAGAAAGCATTCGATGCTGCCGCGTGGGACAAATTTCTCGCGCTGTTCGAATACGTGCGCATGGACGTCGACTCGCCCGAAGACTATCTGCGGCTGAAGGAAGCGTCGCGCGAAGGCGTGCGCCGCGTGTTCTATCTCGCGACATCGCCCGATCTGTTCATGAACATTTGCGAGAACCTCTCCGGGGCGGGGCTGGTGGACGACAACTCGCGCGTCGTGCTCGAAAAGCCGCTCGGCCACGATCTGGCGTCCGCGCAGGAGATCAACACGGCGGTCGGCAAGCATTTCAGCGAAGCGCAGATCTACCGGATCGACCACTACCTCGGCAAGGAAACCGTGCAGAACCTGATGGTGCTGCGCTTCGGCAATCCGATTTTCGGCCCGCTGTGGCAGGCGCCCTATATCAAGCGCGTGCAGATTACGGTGGCCGAAACGGTCGGCGTGGGCAGCCGCGCCGGCTTCTACGACAAAACCGGCGCGTTGCGCGACATGGTGCAGAACCACCTGCTGCAACTGCTGTGCATCGTCGCGATGGAGCCGCCTGTGTCGCTCGATCCGGACGCGGTCCGCGACGAAAAGCTCAAGGTGCTGCGCTCGTTGCGGCCCATGACGCCCGAGGACATCGCCCGCGATACCGTGCGCGGTCAGTACACCGCGGGCGCGGTGGACGGCGAGGCGGTGAAGGGCTATCTCCAGGAAGACAACGTGCCGGCCGGAAGCCGCGCGGAGACGTTCGTCGCGTTGCGCGCGCATATCAACAACTGGCGCTGGGCCAACGTGCCGTTCTTCCTGCGTACGGGCAAACGCATGCAGAAAAAGGTGTCGGAGATCGTCATCGAATTCTCCGAACTGCCGTTCTCGATCATTCCGAGCGGCGGACGCAACTACGGCAACCGTCTCGTGATCCAGTTGCAGCCGGAAGAGTCGATCCAGTTGCAAATGCTCGCGAAGGAACCGGGCAGCGGCATGCACATGCTGCCGGTGAATCTGAATCTCGATTTGCAGCAGGCGTTCACCGAGCGTCGCGCGGAAGCCTACGAGCGTCTGTTGATCGACGTGATTCGCGGACGCCTCACCCACTTCATGCGCCGCGACGAACTGGAAGCTGCGTGGGCGTGGGCCGAGCCGATTCTCGAAGGCTGGGCGAAGTCGGGCGAGCGGCCGCGTAACTACACAGCGGGTACGTTCGGGCCGGCTGCGTCGACGGCGCTGATGGCGCGCGAGAATGCGGTGTGGGCGGAGGAGTCGCAGTAAACGGTCTTGTCTGTCGCGCAATGAAAAACGGCCCGCTCAATCCACGCGGGCCGTTTTACCTGTATCGCACGGACCTCAGGGTAACGAGATCGTTAGCGTGGCCGATTGCGGCCCCAGCTTGACCACCTGCGAATAGGGCGCCAACGTGCGCAAGGTCTGATCGCGCAAATACGTGTTCAGGCCAAGATAAGCCAGCAGTCCCACCAGCGCGAACACAGCGCCGATCGACCACAACGGCACTTCGCGCTTCAGACGGTGCGCGACCTGATCGGGCAACGGCCAATGCGGTGCGAACGGCGCACGCTTGCCCTTCATGTGCGCGATTTCGTCGCCGATGCGCGCAGTCAGATACGCAAGCTTCTCCGGCCCTTCCAGCAAGTACTTGCCTTGAAAGCCGAGCAGCAGGCACATGTGGAACACCTCGAGCGATTGCAGACGGGCCGCCCCTTGCGCGCGGCATTCCTCGAGATACTGGAAGAACTTTTCGCCCGCGAGCTGCTCGCCGAACAGCACCAGTTGCAGCGGCCGCCGCTCCCATTCCGTGCGAATCTTGAACGTGGACGACAACACCGACTCGTCTATCGCCGCACAGAACGCAAACTTCGACGCGTAGACATCTTCTGCTGAGGCATTGAGCTTTTTCGCGCCGCGCTCGAAGTCGCCGAGAAACTGCTGAATGCGCTGGCTGAATTCGTGCGCTTCGCCAGGCTCGCGGCCGTTTTTCAACAGGAACAGCATGAAGAAGCCGTCGTACAACAGGTCGAGTAGCGAACGGACCTGATAGCTCGGCTCGGCCGCCGGCGCGGGCGTCGCGGCAGGCGTGCTGCCGCCGAAAAGTGAAGGCGCGTAGCTCATGATGTGACCGCGATCAGTTCAAGTTGAAGATCGTTGATGCCCGAGGGCGCATAGATCATTGCCGATTGCGCTTGCAACATGCGCTCATACAGCGCGCCGCGCGGCTCGAACGAGAAATAGCACGCGCCCGGCCGCACCGGAATTGCAGGCGGCACTTGCGGCGTGTAGACGAGCCGCACGCCGGGCATGGCTGAGAGCACGAGCTTGTCGACGTCGTCGGGCGCGCCGACCTTGAAGCGCGCCGGCACCGCTTCGACCAGTTCGGCGGTGGGCATGTCGGCGGACACGGCAATGTAGAACAGCGTCTTGTCGTCGATCTTGCCGGAGTCGAGCCGGCCCGCATGGAACGACGGGCGCACTTCTTCGAGCGCGATCGCGAAGTAGCGTGTGGAGATCACGGTCTCCAGCAGATCGCGCAAGATCATATCGAGCCGGGCGAAGCCGGGGCCCGGATCGTCGTGACGATAAGCCGGCAGGTCGGACAGCGCGTAGCCCTTGGAAAACGTCATCAACTGGCCGGCGAGGCGCAGCAACTCCTGAAAGAGCCGCTCCGGATGCAGCGCCGAATGCTGATACAGATGAGCGAGCGACGCGAACGCCGCGCTCGCCGTGTGCAGCAGCCAGAACGAGGCAATGTCGCCCGAACGGAACTCGATGATGTTCTTGGTCGGTTCGCGGTGAAAGCCGTACAGCGCGTTGACCTTGGCCTGCAGCGCGTCGATCAGCTGGCGCAGCCGCTGATGCAGAACCGGCGAAGCGTCGATTGCGAGGCACGGCGGCACGAAGCTGTCGTCGATTTCAAAGCCCGACGTGGCCGTGCGGCGTACGCGCACGAGCGGCACCGAGAGCAGCTGATCGCGCGGCTCGCTGTGCGCGATCAGCTTGACGCTCGTTTTCAGGAACGTGATGTCGGCTTCGGCGGCGTCGGTGAAATGATCGGCCACGGGCGTCTGCTCGCTCACGTAACGCGATACGAAGCCCGCGTTGCTGTCGTGCGAATAGTTGGCGCCTGTCTCGCGCAACGGATGCAGCGCGAGATAAAACGTAAATTCATTGATGCCGTCGGGTAACGTGTCCAACGCGATGGGCGGCGGCAAGTCGTCCGCTTGTGGCGCCGAATACAGTGCGCCGTCGGGAAACACCAGCGAAAGTTCGCTCACGCGCAGCACATTGCTGCCAAGTGCGTCACGGTCGAAGCGCGCCGAACGCACGCCCCAGTTGTACGGCTGGATAGCCTGAATGGACTCGAACAGGCGCGCCTCGTGATAAGCGTCCTGACGCTGAAAATGCTGCGGCCTCAGAAACAGGCCTTCCCCCCAGAGCACTTTTGCGGAATAACTCATCTCAAACCTGTTATATGGGTTCAGCGTGCGGCGCGCCCGCAATAAGCCCATTCGGGCGCCGCATTGTTAATTCTCTGGAAAATGTTAAATCTCGTTGTTCCCGCATCTTTCGCGGCATGTTTTAACCGCAGCTAACCGCGGAAAGCATATTCAGCGGCTGCGCGGGCAATCCCTGTTCTGGCGGGATCACCGTGCCGTTGGTCACCGTCATTGCGCAGTTATGCAGGCCGATCATTATGCCGGATTTCTCCGACTTCGCCGGGTCGAAGGCGAATTTCCAACGCTGCATGGCCGGATCGCGGAATAGAGCGACGATACCGAAGGCCTGCGCTTCACGCGATACCTTTTCGGTAACAACGTAACGCTGCCCTGGGATCAGCGTAACTTCACGCACGCCCAGCAGATCGCCGCCGAGTATGGTCTTTTCCTTCGCCGGATCGGTAAATGCGTCGAATGGCGCCTGCTGGAATGAAGTGGGATCTTTCAACGTGTAAAGCCGCACCACCAGCGCAAATGGCCGTTTGTCATTTGCCGCATTCAGATTGGGCGCCGCATATAACGTGAGGCCGACATTGCGCGGCGGCTTCTGCGCGTCCGGCAAATCCGGCTTGCCGAGGCCGCTTGCCTGCAAAGCCGCGTTGGCAGCGGCTCCGAGCACGGTAACGCCTGCGGCGCAACCGCCTAAAGCGGCGCATAAGGCGGTGTTTGCAATCAATAGCGATGCATGGCGAACAAGACGCGAATTCATATACATCGACCGGCTGGCCGCCGTCCCCCGTCTAAACATCGATAAAAAAAGTTTTCTGCAAAACTTCAGCAACTAATGCCGCTTTCTGCCGTTTACTGCCTCGCCATGCCGTTTGCATGTAATGCCGTGCATACGCTGGCTTTGCGCCGGGTTAGTGGCAAATTTTCCCGCACACCCGGCTGCGCGTATTGCGCCAGGAAACAATTTCTGCGTGCCTGGTTTTAAAGATCCACGCGTATTTTTTTCGTGCAATGCTTCTTCACATGAAAGTTGAATTATCGAAAATTGGCCTGTACTATACCCGCGCACTTGAAGCAAAGCAAAACTCCGGTTTCTCCTTGAATTAAAAAATCGCACGTCGGTGAAAAACGATGAATGACCGTCTGTTAGTAAAACTATCTGGGGTAGTGTTGGCATGCGGCGTGATGGCCGGTTGCGCGACACAAGGCAACAACACGGCGACCACACCGGAGGCTTTTAATAAGCAACTCGCGGACGCGGATACTGTAGCGAAAGGCGGCGATCAGGATCGTGCTATCGCGCTTTATCAGCAGCTTTCAAAATCAGATCCGACGCGCGAAGAACCGTGGTCGCGCATTGCGCAAATCCAGTTCACGCAAGGTCATTACGGCCAGGCTATCGTCGCCGCGCAAGAGGCGCTGCAGCGTGACCAGACCGACCGTCAGGCAAAGAGCGTACTGGCCGTGGCCGGCCTGCGCGTCGCCACGCAATCGCTCGGCGAATTGCGTCAGGACGCGTCGCTCGCGGGCGACGCCAAGTCGGACGCGCAAGCGCTCGCCAAGCAGTTGCGCGACACGCTCGGCGAAGCCACGCTGTTCCCGCCCGACCCGAGCGACAAGTCGGCACCAAAGAAAAAGCGTGTGATTCGCCGCGTCGCGAAGAGCAAGACAGTGGAGGCGCCGGAAGCGAGCACCACCGCCGCGGCTCCGGCCGCCACCCCGGCAGCTCCGGCGGCTCCTGCCCCTGCGGCACCCGCAGCGCCCGCCAAGGCCGCGCAAAGCGGCGGCGCGTCAGATCCGTTCAGCGCGCTGCGCTGATCTCCACGTCTCATCATCAGCATTCGGGAGCCGACGATGGCGAAGAAAGAAAGCATACAAAAACGCTTGCAAAAAGTGCGGCCGCCCCGCGTGCAGCTCACCTATGAGGTCGAGCGAGGCGATGCGATCGAGGTGAAAGAGCTGCCGTTCGTCGTCGGCGTGGTGGCCGATCTGGCGGGGCAGTCCGAAGTCGATCAGCCGAAGCTGCGCGATCGCAAGTTCGTCAACATCGACCGCGACAATTTCGACGACGTGATGAAGGCGATCGAGCCGCGCGCGGCGTTCCAGGTCGAGAACCGCCTGAGCGAAGCCGGCGGCAAATTTGCTGTGGACCTGCGTTTCAAGTCGATGGCCGATTTCAATCCGGACGAAGTAGTCGCGCAAATCGAGCCGCTGCGGCGTCTGCTCGAAGCACGTTCGAAGCTCGCCGATCTGCGCAACAAGCTCGCCGGCAACGACAAGCTCGAAGATCTGCTGTCCGAAGTGCTCAACAACACGCAGCAGTTGCAGACCCTGGCGAAAGACCAGGGCAATGCGGCGGACCAGAACGGCGGCGCGCCGGATCACGACAAGCAAGGCGAATAAGTACGGGGTGTGAGATGAACCAGCAAACGGCAGCAGCCCAACTCGCCACTGCGCAAAGCGGTACGGAATCCACGCTGCTCGACGAGATCGTCGAGAAAAGCCGCGTGGCGAAATCCGATTCCGAACATGCGCGTGCGAAAGACCTGATCGGCGAACTCGTGCACCAGGTGCTCGACGGCACGGTCGTGGTCTCCGACAACCTGTCGGCAACGATCGACGCACGCGTTGCGGAACTCGACCGCCTCATTTCCGCGCAGTTGAGCGCGGTGATGCACGCACCCGAATTCCAGCGCATGGAAAGCACCTGGCGCGGTCTGGACTATCTGTGCAAGGAGAGCAACACCGGCGCGACGGTCAAGATCAAGGCGCTGCATGCGCCTAAGCGCGATCTCGTGCGTGACTTCAAGACCGCGATCGAATTCGATCAAAGCGCGCTCTTCAAGAAGATCTACGAAGAAGAGTTCGGCACATTCGGCGGCTCCCCCTTCGGCGCGATCATTGGCGACTTCGAGGTCACGCGTCAGCCCGAAGACGTGTATTTCATCGAGCAGATGTCGCATGTCGCGGCGGCTGCGCACGCGCCGTTTATCGCTTCGGCGTCGCCCGAATTGCTGGGCCTCGAAACGTTTGCCGATCTCGGCAAACCGCGCGACCTCGGCAAGGTCTTCGATACCGTCGAATACGCGAAGTGGAAGTCGTTCCGCGACTCCGAAGATTCGCGCTATGTGGGGCTCACGCTGCCGCGCTTTCTCGGCCGCTTGCCGTTCAATCCGAAAGACGGCGCGACGGCAGAGGGCTTTAACTTCGTCGAAGACGTTGACGGCACCGATCACAGCAAGTACTTGTGGTGCAACGCGGCGTGGGCATTCGCTGCGCGCCTCACGGCTGCATTCGACGATTTCGGCTGGTGTGCCGCTATTCGCGGCGTGGAAGGCGGCGGTCTGGTGGAGGATCTGCCGACCCACACCTTCAAGACCGACGACGGTGAAGTCGCGCTCAAATGCCCGACCGAAATCGCCATTACGGATCGCCGCGAAAAAGAGCTGAGCGACCTGGGTTTCATTCCGCTCGTGCATTGCAAGAACTCCGACTACGCCGCGTTCTTCGCCGCGCAATCGGTGCAAAAGCCCAAGAAGTACAGTACCGACAGCGCAAATGCGAATGCCGTTCTGTCCGCGCAATTGCAGTACATCTTCTCGGTATCGCGCGTCGCGCACTACCTGAAGGCAATGATGCGCGACAAGATCGGCAGCTTTGCATCGGCGCAGAACGTCGAGGTCTTCCTGAATCGCTGGATCTCGCAGTACGTGCTGCTGGATGACAACGCAACTCAGGAACAGAAAGCGCAATTCCCGCTGCGTGAAGCATCTATTCAGGTCTCGGAAATTCCGGGCAAGCCCGGCGCATATCGCTCGGTTGCTTTCCTGCGCCCGCATTTCCAGCTCGACGAACTGTCGATCTCCTTGCGGCTCGTCGCCGACCTGCCGAAACCGGCCAATTCATAAACGAAGTCAGAAAACCCGGGCCGGCCGCCCGGGTTAGCTGTTAAAACCACCTCTTTGGGGAGTCGATGAGTTATGAAGGACATCTATTTAAAATTCGGCAATCCGGCGATCAAAGGCGAGTCCGCCGATAAAGATCACGCTGGCTGGATCGAAATCGATTCGTGGAGCCACTCGATCACGCAACCGCGCTCGGCCACGGCTTCGACCGCGGGCGGCCACACGTCCGAGCGTTGCGAACACGCGGACATGCAGTTCACGAAAGACATCGACGTAGTCAGCCCGCTGATCTATCAGCACGCATCGGGCGGCACGACGTTCGACGAAGTCACGATCGACTTCATGCGTTCGGACGGGGAAGGCAATCGCATCAAGTACCTCGAAGTGAAGCTGAAGTACGTGATCATTTCGAGCGTGACGCCGAGCGTCGTCGGCGAAGGTCTGCCGACCGAGCAGTTCTCGCTGAAGTACGCTGCCGTGCAGTGGAAGTACACGCAGCAAAAGATTGGCGGCAACCAGGGCGGCAATGCGCAAGGCGCGTGGAGCCTGACGAAGAACGACAAGACGTACGCAGTCTGATGCATCGGCGCACGCGGCGCGCGGTCCGCAAGGGCGGCAGCGCATGGCGTGCGCGTTGCATCTAACCGCTTCTTCGGACGCCGATGAAACGCTTCGAACCCAGCTTTCTCGACAAGCTGTTCGACGACGAACCGCATCTGCCGGCTTCACCGGCGATGCGGCAATTGTCGTTGGAGGAATTGAAGGGCACGGTCGCGCGCGACGTCGAAGCGATACTCAACACGCGTATCGCGCTGACCGAGCACGAGCTCGCGGCTTTGCCCGAATGTCAGCGCTCGGTGCTCACGTATGGCCTGAACGACTTCGCAGGATTGAGTCTCGCGAGCCACTATGACCGCACGTTCATTTGCAAATCGATTCAACAGGCAATTGCGCGGCATGAGCCGCGCTTGCAGCAGGTATCGGTCACGCTCGAACTGAACGAACAATCGACCAACGCGCTGAATTTTGCGATTCAGGCGCTCCTGGTCGTTCATCCGGCAGAAGAACCGGTGAGTTTCGATGCGATGTTGCAGCCGTCCACATTGCAATACTCGGTGACGCGCGCACGCGCAAAATTGTAGACGCTGTTTGTTGCTTAATACCGCTTGGCTTCAATACCGCTTTTCCGCCGCCACGTGCACCGGTGGCAGTAGTGAAGCGGAGAATGTTCGGGTCCGGGGATAGATCGATGGAAGAATTGCTGCCGTATTACGAGCGCGAATTATCATTTTTGCGACGCTATTCGCGCGATTTCGCGGAGCGCTACCCGAAGATCGCCGCCCGTCTTGCCATGTCGGGCGAGCACTGCGAGGACCCGCATGTCGAGCGTATGATCGAGTCGTTCGCGCTGCTCGGCGCACGCATCAACAAGAAGCTCGACGACGATTACCCCGAATTCACCGAAGCGCTGCTGGAAGTGCTGTATCCGCATTATCTGCGGCCATTTCCATCATGTTCGATTGCTCAATTGGGCAACTCCGCCGCGTTGAGTCATCTGACGGAACCGGTCACGATCGAACGCGGTACTGAACTGAAGTCGCGGCCCATTCGCGGCGTGCAATGCCGTTTCCGCACCGCGTACGACGTCACGCTCGCACCGGTCCGTATCTCCGAGGCGAAGTACACGTCAGTTGCAATGGCGCCCAGCGCGACCGTGTTGCCTGGCAATGCGACCGCAATCGTGTCGATCACGTTCGAATCAACCGCCGCGCAACTCGATCTGTCCGCGTTGAAAGTCGGTACATTGCGCGCGCATCTGCACGGCGAGCAGTCGTTCATTGCGGCGCTCGCCGACTGCCTGTTCGTCAATGCAATGGCCACATATGTCGAAGCTGACCGTCGCGGCGTGTGGACGCAATTGCGCACATCGCCGCTCGCACAAGCAGGCTTCGACGAAAACGACGCGCTCATCGACTATCCCGCCAAGTCGCATCCGGCTTATCGGCTCCTCACCGAATACTTTGCATTCCCGGAAAAATTCAATTTCGCCGACTTCGATCTGACCGCAATGACGCGCGCGACAGGACGCTGCCAGCGCCTGACACTGCACGTCGTGCTGAAAGAAGTGCGCAGCGATTCGCATGTGGCCCGGCTTCTCGATGCTTTGTCGGCGCATCATTTCCGTCTCTTCTGTACACCGGTGGTGAATCTCTTCGAACAGCACGGCGAACCGATTCGCGTGACCCATCAGGCGGTCTCGTACCCCGTGATCGCTGAAGCGCGCCGCGCATTTGCGTATGAGGTTTATTCGATCGATTCGGTAAAGCTCGTGCGGCAACAGGCGCATCAGGAATCGGTCACCGAATTCAGGCCGTTCTATTCGCTGCATCACGGCGAAGCGGCACGCGCCGGACACTACTGGTTCGCGCGCCGCAACGACTGGGTCGCGCAAAAAAGCCCCGGCTACGAGACTGAGATCTCGATTGTCGATATCGACTTTGAACCGGCGGCGCCGCAAACCGACACGCTGAGTCTCGATTTGACCTGTACGAATCGCGACTTGCCTGCGGGACTCGCCGTAGGTCTTGAAGGCGGCGATCTTTTTCTCGAAGGCGGGTCGCTGACCGGCAGCATTACGATGTTGCGCCGGCCCACGCCGACTGTGCGTTTCGAACGCGGGCGGGCCTCGCATTGGCGGCTCATTTCGCATCTGGCGCTGAACCATGTGTCGCTCGCGAATAGCGGACTTTCCGCGCTGAAGGAAATGCTGGTGCTCTACGATTTGCGTCGCACGGCGGTGTCGGCGCGGCATATCGACGGTCTTGTCGGAATCGAGCAGCGCGCGGCCGTGCAATGGCTGCCCGGCAAACCGTTCGCCACATTCGTGCGCGGCATCGAGATTCGCTTGACCATCGACGAAGAACATTTTGTCGGCACGAGTCTCGCGTCTTTCGTGCGCGTGATAGACACATTCTTTGGGCTGTACGTACATCTGAACAGCTTTGTACAACTGGTCGTCGTGTCGAAGCGCACTGGCGAGGAGATCTTGCGATGCAAACCGCGCAGCGGCGAATCGATCCTGGCGTAGTCGAGCAGCTTCTCGACGAACCGCACCGCTTTGAATTCTTTCAGGCGGTGCGGCTGCTCGAAAAGTGGTTCGCACAGCAATCGCCGTCTGAGGCCAGGCGTTCCGGCGATATCGTCGCGCAGCGCATCGCCTTTCGCAATTCTCTGTCGATGTCGTTTCCGCCGAGCGAAATCCACGGCGCGCAATCGTACGACGACGAAGGCACTGCGCTGAAGGAAAAAACACAGCGCACGGCAGCGCTCGAAGACGGTTCGCTCGAAAAAGTGGATATCACGCCGGCGTTTTTCGGTTTGCTCGGCGGGCAGGGGGCGTTGCCGCTGCATTACACCGAGCAGATCGTCGCCCGTGAGCAGATCAAGCGGGACCGCGCCGCGCGCGAATTCTTCGATGTGTTTTCGAATCGCGCGACCGCGCTTTTCTACGCGGCGTGGAAGAAGTACCGCTTGCCGTTTCACTACGAACTGGATCGCGACGAACGCTACTTGCCGTTGCTGCTTGCGCTTGCGGGCGTTGCGGACAACGACACCCGCACCAGTCTGCAAACTGGCGAGGGCGCGCTATTCGACGAAGCGATTGCCGGCTATGCGCTGCCCGCGCGACACAGGCCAGTGTCGGCAGCCTATTTGCAACGCGCGTTGTCGGACTACTTCAAGGTGCCCGTGCGCGTCGAGCAGTTCGTCGGAAAATGGTATGACGTGCCGCGCGATCAATTGACCGTACTCGGCAGCGTCAACGCGACACTTGGCGCCACGGCGCTCGCGGGCGAGCGGGTCTGGCAGCGCGACATGCGCGCGCGGCTCGTGATCGGACCGCTCGGCAAAGCTGACTATGAGGCTTTTCTGCCTGGTGCGGACCGCGCCGTTGCGCTGGAACGCATGCTTACGCTGCTAGCGGGCATCACGCTCGAATACGAAGTGGCGCTGGTGCTGCGCCGCGAGGCCGTGGGCCCGGCGCTTCTGAGTAACGGCGCGCGCCTCGGCTGGGACGCGTTTCTCTGTACACGCGATGCCGAGCGCGACCGCATGGATGCGCGTTACGAACTGCACGTGATTCACTGACCATAACGATAGAACCTGACCGGATCGCACGACATGAGCACGTCCCTCAATACCCTGATCGCGAAACTGAATCCGACTTGCCGGCAAGCAGCATTGCTGGCGGCGAACAACTGTCTTGCACGCGGTCATTACGAGGTGGACCTCGAGCATCTGCTGCTTGCGCTGCTCGATGAACCAGCAAGCGATGTTGCGCTCGTGCTGCGCGCAAGCAGGATCGATCCACATGCGTTGCGCGCGGATATCGAGCGCGAGTTGCAGCGTCTGAAAACCGGCAATACGCGTACGCCAGTGTTCTCAAAGCAGCTGATCGATCTGCTCGAACAGGCATGGCTGATTGCGTCGCTCGATTCGCAGATTGGGCGCATCCGTTCCGGGCATTTGCTGCTCGCGTTGCTGAGCGCACCCGATCTCGCACAGTTCGCCGAGCGGATGTCGCCGTTGTTGCACGATGTGCGAGTGACGGATCTGAAGCATAAGTTCGACGAGTTGACGGCAGGCTCTCGCGAAGTGGAGCGCAGCAATGCGGCGCATGGCCTCGAAGAAAGCGCGAGCAATGCAGCGAGTGATGCAGCGAATGAGAATGCGGCTGCGGGCGCACCCTCGAAAACGCCGGCACTCGATACCTACACCAGCAACCTCACGCAGCGAGCGCGTGAAGGAAAGATCGACCCGGTGATTGGCCGCGAAGCCGAGATTCGCCAGACCATCGACATACTAATGCGGCGCCGGCAGAACAATCCGATCATGACAGGTGAGGCGGGTGTCGGTAAAACCGCTGTGGTCGAAGGGCTCGCGCTACGCATTGCGGCAGACGACGTGCCCGCGCCGCTCAAAGGCGTGGCGCTGCATGTACTCGACATGGGGCTCCTGCAAGCGGGTGCGAGCGTGAAAGGCGAATTCGAGAACCGCCTGAAGAATGTGATCGACGAGGTCAAGAAGAGCCCGCACCCGATCATTCTTTTCATCGACGAGGCGCATACGATCATCGGCGCGGGCGGGCAGGCCGGACAGAACGATGCGGCGAATCTGCTGAAACCGGCATTGGCGCGCGGCGAATTACGCACGATCGCGGCAACCACCTGGAGCGAGTACAAGAAGTACTTCGAGAAAGACGCCGCACTCGCACGCCGTTTCCAGGTCGTGAAGATCGAAGAGCCGAGCGAGACGCTTGCGGCGGCGATGTTGCGCGGCATGGCGTCGTTGATGGAAAAGCACTTCAACGTGCGGGTGCTAGACGACGCGATCACCGAAGCAGTGCGCCTCTCGCATCGCTACATTAGCGGCCGGCAACTGCCGGATAAGGCGATCAGCGTGCTTGACACCGCTTGCGCGAAAGTCGCACTCGCGCATAGTTCCACACCGGCCGCAATCGACGACACGAAGAAACGCCTTGAACGTATCGATGCGGAAATTGCGGCGCTCGAACGCGAAGTGGCGAGCGGTGCGCTTCACGACGAACGGCTCGCGCAGTTGCGCGAACTGCGCGAAGAAGACGTGAAGCAGCTCGCCGAAGACGAAGCGCGCTACGACAAGGAGCGCGCTTTGGTAAGCGAGATCGTCGGCTTGCGGGCGGAGATCGACGCCGCGCGAGTGAGCAGCACGGACGCGGAGCAAGCGGCGAAGGCACAACAGGCGCGCGAAACGCTCGCGGTTCGCGTCGCCGAACTGCATGCATTGCAGGGCGGTCAGCCGATGGTGCCGTTGCAGGTAGACGCGCACGTCGTCGCGGAAATCGTCGCTTCGTGGACAGGCATTCCGCTCGGCCGCATGGTCAAGGACGAAATCCAGACTGTGCTCAACCTGCAGCCGCTGCTTGCCGCGCGGGTGATAGGACAGGATCATGCACTGGAAGCCATCGCGCAACGAGTGCGCACGGCAAGCGCGAATCTCGAAGATCCGAACAAGCCGCGTGGTGTGTTCATGTTCGTCGGGCCTTCGGGTGTCGGCAAGACCGAGACGGCACTCGCACTCGCCGATGTGCTATACGGCGGCGAGCGCAAGATGGTCACGATCAACATGAGCGAGTACCAGGAAGCGCATAGCGTGTCTGGCCTCAAAGGCTCGCCGCCGGGCTATGTCGGCTATGGTGAGGGCGGTGTGTTGACAGAAGCGGTGCGCCGCAACCCGTATTCGGTCGTGTTGCTCGATGAAGTGGAAAAGGCTCATCCCGATGTGCTCGAAATGTTCTTCCAGGTGTTCGATAAAGGCACGATGGACGACGCAGAAGGCCGCGAAATAGACTTCCGCAATACGCTGATCATTCTCACGTCGAATGTCGGTTCCCAAGCGGTCATGCAGGCTTGCCTGAACAAATGCGCCGAAGAATTGCCTGACACCGATGCACTCGCGGAGACCTTGCGTCCGCAACTGTATAAAGCATTCAAGCCGGCCTTTCTCGGGCGCATGAAGGTAGTGCCGTACTATCCGATTTCCGACGACGTGCTTGCCGAGATCATCGCGTTGAAGCTGGAGCGGATTCGCCGCCGCATAGAATCGAATCACAAGGCGGTGTTCGAGTGGGACGAGTCTCTCGTCGATGCGGTCCTCGCACGCTGCACCGAAGTGGATTCCGGCGCGCGCAACGTGGACCATATTCTGAACGGCACGCTGTTGCCCGAAGTCGCGCAGCATGTGTTGGAGCGCATAGCCAACGGCGTGGCGATCCAACGTATTTCTGTGCGCGCGAGCGAGGCCGGCGAGTTCGAATACGCCGTCGCATAAGCAATTTCACGAATGCATTTTGATAGCTCTGTGCCATGCCCACCAATCTGAACACGCTGCTCGCTCCAATCAGTGAAGCCGCGCCCTGTGGCGAAGATCTGCTGTTCTCCGCCGACTTCGATGCGATCCAGCACGCGCGGCGTTTCGAAGACCCGTCGCTGGATCAAGGCGAATGGATCACCGAGATCAAGGAAGCCGACTGGCCGTTCGTCATCGAGCGTTCGAGCGCTTTGCTGCAAACGCAGACCAAAGACTTGCGGCTCGCTGTGTGGCTCACGGAGGCGCTTGCCATAGAAGAGGGCGTGAGCGGACTCACGCAGGGTTACACGCTGCTGGCGGGGCTGTGCGAGAAGTTCTGGGAGACGGTCCATCCGCTGCCGGAGGGCGACGACACAGAGTATCGTCTCGGCAACGTCGCATGGCTTGTAGGGCGCACCGGCGATCTGCTGCGCGCGATGCCGCTTACGTCGTCGCAAGGCAACCTTTACAGCACGATCGATTGGGACGTGGCCACCCACGTTGCGCAAGCTGTAAAGCGCGATCCCGATCATGCCGACGACATTGCGCGCGGCAAGCCATCCATCGAGCAGATCGACGCATCGAAACGTGCTACGCCGCCCGCGTTTTACTCGACACTGTTGGCCGAGCTCAAGGCGTTCGAAGCGGCAATGCTCGCACTCGAACAGGAACTGGACCGCCGCGCCGCTGATTCGGCGCCGAGCTTCCGTCAGGCGAAAGATGCGTATGAAAGCGTCTATCGTCTGGCCGAACGTTTTGCGCGCGAACTGGGCGTGAATGCGGATGCGCAGCACACGTCCGTCGATAGAACGAGTGCGTCCACGCAGCACGAGCAGGAACGGGCCGAGCCCACCTTCAAGACTTCACCGCAACGCGAGGAGCCTGTGTTGACGACGACAGCGACCAACGCAATCGCAGGAATCCAGAGCCGCGCGCAGGCTGTCGCGCAGTTGCGCGCGGTGGCCCGGTTCTTTCGCACTACGGAGCCGCATAATCCCGCGGCTTACTTCGCCGAGAAGGCCGCCGAGGCTGCGGACATGCCGTTGCATCAGTGGCTTTCGACCGTGGTGAAGGACGACGGATCGCTCGCGCATATTCGCGAGTTGCTCGGCGTAAAGCCGGAAGAAAACGGCTAGAGGTCCGCGCCAAAACGAAAAAACCTGGCTTCGAGTCGCTTGACCGAGCCAGGTTTTTTTACGCGAGCAGTTCAAGTGCCGACGCGTTGGTCCGCTCAGGAACCCGCGCGAAACTCGATACGGCGATTGCGTGCGCGCCCATCGGCGCTGTCGTTCGATGCAATCGGCTGATCGGGCCCGACGCCGGTCGTACTCATTTGTTGCGGCGGGATGCCTTTCGCGACGAGGTAACCCTTCACGGCATCGGCGCGTGCCTGGCTCAATGCGATATTCGAGGTTCGGTTACCCGAGTTGTCGGTGTGACCGATAATCGCCACCGTCTTCGTCGCCATTTTCAGCATTGCTGCAGCCATCTGATCGAGAATTGCGCGGCCTTGCGGCGTGAGCGTCGCGCTGCCGGTCTCGAATTCGATCGTACGATTCGCAAGCGTCTGGTCCAGCAGGCCCTGCTCGGATGCGCTGACGCGCAGACCGTTCTTGATCGTATAGGTCGGATTCAGCGCATTCGCCATATCGCTCGCAAGTTGCTGACGCTGCGATTCGTTGCGCACTTCTCCCTTTACGTCGATCTGCGTGCCGTCGATTTTCAATTGCCCCTTGCTGATCTGCTTCAATTGCGGGCCGATCAGCTTTTGCACGTTGGCGGACCAGTTAGGCGGCGTCGCGACATCCGCGACTTCGATCTGATCGACCACGCTGGCGGCGCCGTACGTGTCGCGCAAACGTGCGAGTACGGCCGCTTTTGTCGCTTCGTCCGGCACTTTGCCGCCCACCACGACCTGACCCGGCGCCGCGTTAGCGGGCGGCGGTGAAGCCGTGACCGCGCCGGTGCCCGCGCCGGTCGTGCCGCTCGCAAGGCCTGCCGTGTTCACCGCGGGCCCCGCATTGCCCGCGGCAGCAGACGGGCTGACCGAAGGCGCGGGCAGCGTCGTGGTGCGAATCGAAATGCCGCTGTTGTCGACCGGCGTGACGCGGGCAGGGCCGTCGTTGTCGGCGTGCGCCGAAGCGCTGAGCATCAAGCCCGCGAGCAGTGCGGCGATGCCGGTGCGTGAATTCAGCATTGCATTACGCTCCCGTGAAGGCTTCGCGGAACGTGTCGATGCTGACGCGCAAGGACAGTTGCGGTTGGTCGAGGTAGCTGACAAGCTTGCTGATGCCATGGTCGTTTTGTGCGTGTTCGTCGATCCACTCGGGATCGTCGATATCGATGTTATGTGCTGCATAGGCTTGCGGATCGACCACGCTATGCAGCGTTTTCGCCGACGCGCCGTTAAAGCCGACGATGAGCCGCTCCCGCTCGGCGATCGTGCCGATGAAAATCGCCAGTTCGAAATCCGCCTGCGCGACGAACGGCGCGATCAGTTCGAGCCAGAATGCCGCAACGAGACTGCGATAGAACGGATCGTTGGGCAGCGGCAGTGTGAGTCCGCGTTCCAGATGCGACGAGCCGCTTTGCATCACGGGACGCAGCAGAGAACCGAGCGCGAGCATCGCGCCGCGCAAGCGCACCGGATGGCCGCTTGCTAGCAGCATCTGTTCGAGCCCGGCGAGCGTCTGGTGCTCGACGAAGTCGTTGAAGGTGCCGTCATGCGGATTGCCCGGACCGCCGCCAATCTCGATCGGCACCTGCGTTTCGCCCAGCGCCTGCAATGCGCCGGCCGGCTCGCTTGCGCCGAGCAAGGGCTTCATCTGCGCCGACACGCGCGACCACAAACGCGCGAAAGCGAGTGGGCTATGTGCGAGGAACGTCAGCGGCTTTTCGACTTCGAGTGCGGTTGCCGCAAGAAACGGAAAGCGGCGCGACGACTGATCGTGACTCGCCACCATGTGGCCGGCAATTGCGAGCTTGCTGCGCGAACCGAGGAACGCGAAGTGCATTGGCTTGGCATTTTCATAGACGATCTTCCAGCGCGGATCGTCGGTGAGCAATTCCATGGCCTCGGCGATCCAGCGGTCGAGCGTGGAGAGCAACTGCGGGTTGTGCGCGCTTTTTACGAAGTCGCCTCGCGACGGAATCTTGCCGAAGTACGCGATCTGCGCCTGCACGGTCTGCGTCATTGCGCACTCCCTGGGTTTGACACCGCGGTGGCGGCCGTGGCAGGCCGCGCTGTGGGCGAGGCGGGCGCCGCCGTGTTCGTGGCCGTTGCGGTGACCGAGTTGGCCGCCGCACTCACGTCCGCCACCGACGACGGCAGGCGCGAACCGCGCAGGCTCTGCTGTTGCGGCGCGTCGCTGCTGCCCGATGCTTGCGACGTGCTGATGATGCGCATGCTTACCGCCACCGTCACATTGCCTTGGGTCCATGACAGATCGAAGGTCCCGTCCGGACGACGCTTGCGTTGCGCCGAATTGATCAGCTTCTCCAGACCGTAGCGGCCCGGCTCGTTGACGAGTTGCAGCGTGCGGCCGTCGAAGGTGGTCGCGTTCAACGTAGCGCCCGGCGAGCCCGACGGATTCGGCCACACGAAGTTGGTCCACTGCGGCGGCGTGTTGCGGTAGCGCATCTGCTGACCGTCGATCGCGAGCGTGTACTCGGTCGTGCCGCTGCTCGGTTGCGGCAGAATCTGGAACACGGTCTGCGGTTCGGCCGAGCTTTGGCCCGCCGAGGCACCCGCTGCGCCGCCGGCAAGCGGCGCGACCCAACGCGCGAAGCCGCTGGTGAAGTCGGGCGTAAGCGCGAGGCCCATGTCGCCCCATGTGCGGGCGGTGAGCGTGTCGCCGCGGCGCACCGCGAGCGGCCCGAGCGTGGTGCCGACGAACTTCGCAATCGAACCGTCGGGTCCGAACACCTGCGCAATCTCGCCCGCGCCGGCTTCGACCTTCGCATCGCCGGCAAACGGATACTTGTTCGCAAGCGAACCCTGGAACGTCTGATACACCTGCGCATTCCACACCTTGTTCACTTCGACGCTCGCCGGTTGAATCACCACGGCATACGCAGCCATTAGCGGACGCACGAGCAGCGGTCGCAAGGCCTTGCGTTGTGAATCGGTGAGACCCGTCAACATCTGCTCGTCGACATACTTCAGCGAATCGGCCAACTCGGAGCCGCTGCCGTCGAGCGTCTGCTGCATGAGCTGGCGCGCGCCCGGCCCCGGATCGCCCTGATTCTTGATGACGTTAAAGCGCGTACGGACCTTCGACAGCGTGTCCATATAGCCCTTGAGCATCGAGCCGTTGTCGCCCGTCACGACAATGCGCCCGAGCGCGGAGAACTCCTGCCCGATCGGGCCCATCGGCATCTCAACGGGATTGCCGTTGATGTCGATGTTCGCGTTCAACTGGCCGGTCGGCGCGCGCGCGAACCATTGCTTGAACCAGCTCGTCACGCCGCTTTGCGCGCGTTTCAGGTTCGCGTTGAAAAGCGACGGGTTATCCCACGAGGTCTGGTCGTAAGCAGTTTCGAGTACTTTGCGAATCGGCGAATCCTGCGGATCGCCGAGACGGTTCATTGCGTCCACTGCTTGTCCGAAACTGCCGAAGCTCTGCACCGCAATACCTTGCATGAACTTCTGCCAGTGCATTGCGTACTCGGTCTTATACATTGTGACGAGTGCTTTCTGAATCTGCTCGGGGCTGCCCTCGAGCGTGAGGTCGTCGTGAGCGGAGGTGTTGAGAACCCAGTCTTTCGCCTGTAGTTCTTTCGTCGCGGCGTCGCGGATCGCGGGCTGCACGTACTGGAACCACGCTTCACGCGTGAAAGTGCCGGGAATCGCGTAGCTGCCCGCCACGAGCGCCGTATTGTTTTCACCGACAATGCGCGCAATGGTCATCGGCGCGAAACGGGTCGACGCGCGCGCCTTGATTTCTTCATAGACACGCTGACGCGCCGGCATGCCGCGCACCACGCGGCGCAGGTTTTCGCGCGTCTGGTCGACGAGGCCGAGGTTCTGGTCGATCATCGGCCAGTCGTCGTCGGATACGCGTGACAGGTAGAACGTGATCATGCGCTCCGCGCTGCGGATCATCTCGTCCCGGGGCATGTTGCCGCGATTCGTTTCGAGCCAGCCACGCCAGAAGCGCGCAACCTGGTCGGTCAGGTGAGCCGTTTCCACGTGACGCTTGTCGCTTAGCATCAGGTACGTCTTGAGCGCGTTGTACGCGTCTTCGACGTTAGTTGGCGATGCGTCGCTATAAAGCCCGCCCTGGCTGTTCGCTGCCATGGCAGTGTGAGCCGACACGGGAATTGCGGCGGCGTCCGGTGTGCGATTGAGCGGCGCAAGCCGATCGGGATGCGCGTTGACTTCCTTCAGGAACGACGCGAGGTTCTGCGAAACCGGATCGAGCAGGATCTGGCGTACGCCGTTGTAGTACTCGGTAAGCAGGCGCTCTTCGAGACGATCGCCCTGGTACAGACCGAATGAAACAGCGAGCGGCTTGTCGCGGCGGAACTGTTCCAATTGGTCGATGCGGTCTTCGAGAACGTCCATGGCCTGCAGACGCGATTGCAGGTCGTTGCGGTTCTGCTGCAGGCGCACCACATTGTCGAGGTCGGCCTTCACGTTCTCGGCGAGTTGCTGGTTGCCGATAGTCGACCAGGTCCAGCCGCCAAGCGCGAGCGCCAGCGCGGCGACGAAGCCGAAGAACGTTGCATAGCGCATGCGCGTTTTCGCGGGGCTTGCGAACTGCTTGACCGTTTGCCGGTCCGCGAAAATTACCTTCGAAAAAAGATCCCGCAGAAAGAAGCCGTTCTTCGAGAAGGCGCTATGCGGCTTCGGCAGGCTGTCGGCGCTCAGGCCGAAGCGGTTTGCGATGCGCGTGGCCGCGGAGCTATTGGTTTCGCCTTCCTGCAATGCACTCGTGAAATAGAAGCCGCGGAAGATCGGCTTGTACTGGAACGGGTTCGTTTCAAAGAGCGTAGCGAGGAAAGCACGCAATGCCGGCTTGATCGTCGAGAATTCGAGTGGAAAGCTCAGTTGGCCGGGCGAGAGCTTATTGCCGCGATTGATCGACATTTGCGCGACGCTGATTTCTTTCAGGCCGTCGTACAGTTCTTCGAAGTGCTCGTCGAAAAGCCCCACTACGTCGCGCTTCTCGTCCGGCTCGTAGGGCAGGGTGGCCCCCCACACCCGGTCGTATTCATGACGGTCGCTGCCGCTGAAAAATTCGGTGAAGCCGGTAATCAGGTCGGCTTTCGTGAACATCACGTAGACCGGCGCGAAAACTTCGAGCTTCTCGGTCAATTCCTGCACACGCTGGCGCAGGTTCTTCGCGAGATTGATTGCGAATTCCGGCTTGCTGCTGGTGAGTTCCGCAATGCTCGCCGTCACGATGATCCCGTTGATCGGTGCTTTCGGCCGGAAGCGTTTGAGCAGGCCGAGAAAGCCGAGCCATTCGGTGCGGTCTTCCTCATGCACCGAATAACGGCCGGCGGTGTCCAGCAGAATGCCTTCGGTCGTGAAGAACCAGTCGCAGTTGCGCGTGCCGCCAATGCCGTGAATTACCGCGTTGTTTTTGTCGGCGAAGGGAAATTGCAAGCCCGAGTTCAACACCGCGCTACTCTTGCCGGCGGCGGGGTTGCCGATCACGATGTACCACGGCAACTCATACAGTGCGGAGCCGCCCGAGACCTGACCGATCTTTGAGGTCTTGATGGTTTTGACCGCATCGACGAGGCGCGTGCGCAGCACGTCGAGCTCCGCCTGGCGCGCGGGCGTGGGCGCGGGGCCGGCCTCGGTGCTCTGTTTCTCGGCCTGCTGCTCAAGCATCTCGCCGAGCTTGCGGTTCGCGCGCCGCGCGCGCAAGCGGCGCACCGCCCACACGAGCAGCCATAGCGCGACTACCGCGCCGAGTGCGATGGCCGGCCACATCAGGTCGATCTGCAATGTATCGGCGCCGACGAATAACACAGCAGCGAGCGCGAGCAGGCCGATGATCGAGAGCGTGCGTGGATGGGTCAACACGTTGAGGAAGCGTCGCATAAGCCGTTCAGGTCTTGATGATTGGTGTTGTGGCGCGTGCTGTGGCAAACGGCATCACGCGCGTGCGGCGTTTGAAACTGGAGCGAAAGAAAATGAAAGCCGGTTCGGGTCGAACATGAAAACGGCTGAATTGTTAAATGCGCGAGTGTTGTCGTTGCAAATAGCGGCCGGACGAATGCGCCGATGTGTGGCCGATTGCGGTGCGCATTGCCGCTTTTTGCCAGAAATAATGATTGAACGCCCCATTTCCAACCTCTTGTACCCGTTACGCCTTAATGACCCCGCCCGAGGACGAAGCCGGGTTTGTGATATTCAACGTGCCCGAGATCCATCATTTTCCAGCGGCCACCCCATGTCAGGCCGACCTGTTCGGCTGTTTGCCCATATAACTGATAGCCTCGCATCGCCCAGGGATCTTTTTCTGAAATGACGAGCTTGCCGTCGCGTAGAAACGCATTGTCCGCCGCAAGACCGTATTGGTGATAGCTTTGAAACGCAGCGGCATTGGTGACGTTGCTCCCCATTTGCGCGAGCCGGTTTTGCCGCTCCGGACTGCGATAACCTTCAAGCAAAGCCATTTCGTACCCGTGCTGCTCGTGCATGATTTTGTAGACGAGCAATAAACGCGTTCTGAAATCGGCATCGAGCAGATTCCAGTCGCGGCTCGCATCTTTTAGCGCGGGCCGGATCTGCTCGACTTCCCGCGTGGCAAACACCTCCGGTGGCAGAGGCGGCGGGGGTACGAGCTGTTCCCCGTTCAATAAGGCAGCAATTTTCTCGTCGGGTACCCGTGCAGTTTCATCGAATTGGAATAACTGCCGGCCGCGTAATGCCAATGCCACCAATGGCGGCGTCGCAAGAATACCTGTGGTGGTAAAAATCAGCAAGCGCCGGCGCGCCAGTAATTTCTTCATATCCACCGCAGTAGATTGCGAAATTCTTGCCGAGCGCGCTAATTGACCGCGCGCGACAGATGCGCTACGCGATGCCCTGCGCATAACGCGACCATGAATGGTCAGTGCCGCGCCTAATAAAGAAGCGCGGACCGCCGGCAAAAGCAGCATTGCGGCGATCACAACCGCGACGGCGAAATAGGCAAGAAGTACTACGGCAATCAATGGCGACCCCGGAAATTGGAAACAATTGTATTTTGTAATGCTTGCTCTTAGAATCAGGCCTGCTCGGCGAGGAGCCGGAGCAGTATTATCACGGCGAAATAATCCAGGATTCAATG
This sequence comes from Paraburkholderia kirstenboschensis, assembly GCF_904848585.1. Taxonomy (GTDB): domain Bacteria; phylum Pseudomonadota; class Gammaproteobacteria; order Burkholderiales; family Burkholderiaceae; genus Paraburkholderia; species Paraburkholderia kirstenboschensis. Next base: position 107,670 of record NZ_CAJHCR010000011.1, on the reverse strand, counting down.
AGACAGTGAATGAGTGCGCCGGAAAATTCAAATTCCAAAGCCCCGCCTAGCCTGTTATCCGATAAGGCTAAAGGCGCAGATGGCAATGGTTCGCGAATTCTTGCGAATCTGGAAGGCCGCGTCGCGCCGCCTGGCGATAAAACACGCCGGTCAAGAACGCCCTTTGCGCTCGTCGCTCTGCTCGTGATCGCGGCCGGCGGCTGGGGCGCGTGGCACATGCAACAACGTGTGCCAGCGGAACCGCTCGCCGCCGCCGCGCCTGCGAGTGGGGCCCACGTCGCAAGGGCTGCCGTACCGGCCTCCGTTGCGAGCGCAACCGTGCAGGTCGCCGCGAATGCGCAAGCGCCGGCGCCGGCATCGTCGCAAGCGGCGACGATCATCGCCGATGACAGCGACAGCAAAGCCGCGGCTTCTTCTACGTCCGCATCCGCGGGTCTCGCGGAAAGCCGCTTGTCGCGGGCGCTTGCAGACGGCGCGGTGCCGAGCGGCGCTTCGGCGCCGGTTTCGTCGGTCGCATCGGTCGCTTCGGTCGCTTCGGTTTCCTCCGTCGCGTCGGAAACGGCGCCTGCGGTTGCGCCGGCGGCGAAGCACGACAAGAGTTCGACGGCTGTCGCGAGCAGGAACAAGCACGAGGCCGCGGCGCGCGGCAAGAAGGAAACCGTAACGGCAAGCGCAAACAGCCATCATTCAGGCACAACGACCGCCGCTACGCAGACGAAGAAAGCGAAGCCGGGCGCGACGTCGAAAGATGATTCGGACGCCGATCTATTGGCCGCGCTCGTTGCACGCACCAAGCCGGCGGATAGCAAGGCAGGCGGCAGCAATCCGGCTACCAAGGTGCCTACCTCGGCGGTGCCGGGCAATGCGAAGCTTGCCGAACGCGTGAAAGAGTGCGGGCAGCGTGGCTTTTTCGAAGACCAGTTATGCCGCTGGCGCGTGTGCGACGGTCATTGGGGCAAAGACCCCGCATGCCCAGGCTCTGCGCAGCAAGCGCGTCAGCCCTGACTCGTTGCCAGGACAACCGTTCTGTTGGCGAGACGCCTGGCGAGGTTCGCATTATTCGCGGGCCTCGTCGACGCTCCGGTTTGATTTCGGCGTCTATGAGGCTATGATGACTCTCCTTTAGTCGCACACTGATGCGATAGAACAGGAGACATCAATGAAGCGGTTTTTCGTGGCATTGAGCTATGTAGCAAGCGTCGTGACTGCTCTGGTCATTGCGGCATGCGGCGGCAGCGAACTGAATCCCCCCAATCCCCCCAAAGTCATTATCGACAGCGACTACAACACGCTGAGCGACGACGGCCAGCTCGGCGTCATGGCGGCGCAACTACAGGCGCAGGGATCGCTGAAAGTACTCGGCATTACCGTGGTGTCCGGTAATCAATGGTTGAAGCAAGGCGTGGCGGATGCATTGAAATCCGTCGAGCGGCTCGGCGTTGAAAAGCAGATCGGCGTCTATGCGGGCGCAAACTATGCGCTGTCGCATGACTTCGCAACGATCCAGGCAGAAATGGCGCAATTCCCAGGCGGCGACGGCTATCTCGGCGCATGGGGCACACCGGAGCCTAAGTCGGATAGCGACCTCGTGGCACCGCCCGACGGGTTCGCGACCCATACGAAAGTGCAGAGCAAAAGCGCGGTGGATTTCATCGTCGATTCAGTGAAGCAGAATCCCGGAGAAGTGACGATTCTTGCAATCGGACCATTGACCAATATCGCACTCGCCGCGCGTCAGCATCCCGAGATCGTGCCGTTGATCAAGCAGATCATTTATATGGGAGGCGCGATCGACGTGCCGGGCAATACCACGCCAACGGCCGAGTTCAACTGGTGGTTCGATCCGCAAGCAGCGAAAGAGGTGCTGCGTCTGCCGATAAAGCAGGTCGTCGTGCCGCTCGACGTGACAGACACCGTGAAGATGGATAAGGCGCTTTACGACCGTATTGCGCACGATCCGGCGAAGCAGACCATCATTACTCAATTGTTCAAGACATTGAACGGCTATGGTTTCGACGGCAAGAACGGCTTCGAGACGAACCCGAACTACACCACGAACATATGGGACACACTGACACTCGGGTATCTGATGCATCCTTCGTATGCAACCCAGACCGTGGACGAATGGGTGGACGTGGATACGAGTTTCGGCGCAAATGACGGTAAAGCTACTGGCTATGCAAGCTCACCGCCGGCTGGCTTGCAGAAGATGACAATCGTCAAACGCTTCGACAACCAGAACTTCTTCAATTTCTATGTGGACCTGCTGACCCGGCCGGTGCCGCTGCCAGGCTGATCGGATTGTGACTCGTGTACTGCTGCGAGGCTGCATCGAATCCGCTTCACGCGGGATGCAAGCCACGCAGCAATTGACGCACGCGCGAAAGGTCCTGATCGACATGCTCGGCGTTTTCGAACAACTCCGCGAGCCAATCCACGAATGCGCGCACGCGCGGCGACACACGGCGATTCTTCAGATAGGCGACCGAGACAGGCATTGGCACAGGCTTCCATTGCGGAAGTACTTCGCGCAATAGCCCGGAGTCGAGGTACGGTTGCGCGGCGATCCGCGCGGGTTGAATGAGTCCGTGGCCTTGCAGTCCGCAGGTGAGATACGCCTGCTCGTCGCTGACCTTTACGAAGCCATTGACCTTGACGCTTTGTGCTTCGCCGTTCACTTCGAAATCGAAAGCGACTTCGCGGCCGTTATGCGGCGACATGCAATTAACCGCGACGTGCCCGCGGAGGTCGTCGAGGTCGGTGGGCGTGCCGTATCGCGCGAGATAATCCGGGCTTGCGCAGGTCACATGTTCGAGCGTGCCGAGATGTCGCGCGACGAGATTCGAGTCGGGCAATTCACCGAGCTGGATGCTGCAGTCGATCGCTTCGGACACCAGATCCACCGTACGGTTGCTGACGCCCACGGCGAGGTCCAGGTTGGGATAGCGCGTATGGAAGTCGTCGAGCGCAGGCAGCACGATCGCGCTTGCCACCGAGCCGGGCATTTCGATGCGCAGGCGGCCGGTGAGGTTATCGGTGGCGTGCCGGATGCTGGCTTCCATTTCGTCGATATCGGCGAGGATTTGCGCACAGCGTTCGTAATAGGCGGCGCCTTCCGGAGTGACGCTGAGCCGGCGCGTGGTGCGTGCGAGCAACTGCGTGCCGAGCAGGGCTTCCAGATTCTGGACGATGGTAGTCGCCGTCGCGCGCGGAATGTTCAGCGATTCCGCTGCGCGGGTGAAGCTGTTCGTGTCCACGATCCGGATGAATGTGCGCATGGCGGTTATTCTGTCTATCATTCGGTGCCTCTCGTTTGGGTTGGCTTTTTTGCCTCTGCGGCCGGCTTGTTTGGGTGCTGGATTAACTTCGTAGGGGCTCTGTTTTTTTGTTGTTTTCGGCGCAGAGGTTCTGTTTTGGGACCTTTGGCCTTTCCTTGATTTCACGGCGGTCTATTAGCGTTGCCCCTGTGCGGGGCGGCACTTACTTTCTTTGCCGCCGCAAAGAAAGTAAGCAAAGAAAGCGGGCTCACACCGCTAGCTCATAAGTGGGCGCCGTGGCTTGCAACCGGTAGTGGTGCATCTGGAATCCGTGCCCTCGCACATTCCACGCTCGTGACAAAGCAGTCATTCTTCCGGCAGCGCTTCGCGCGCCGTGGCGGCAGTTCGTAAAAACCGTTGGTACATTTGTGCTTCAGGCAATCAAGCCGCGCCGAGAGTTTCGTCCGGAAGCACCGCCTATGGGGCACCCGCCGCAACAACGAAGCACGGTGTTCGGTTTACCTTTCCGGCGAGCGCGCCGCGCGAGGCGGGAAGCATGACTGCCTTGTCACGAGTGCGGAATGTGCGGGAGCACGGATTCCAGATGCACCACTGCCCCCTCTGAGCCGAGGGACCCACTTATGAGCTAGCGGTGTGAGCCGCTTTCTTTGCTTACTTTCTTTGCGGCCGCAAAGAAAGTAAGTGCCGCCCCGCACAGGGGCAACGCCAATAGACCACCGTGAAATCAAGGAAAGGCCAAAGGTCCCAGCCAGAGACCGACCAAATCCAGAAAAAAAACCCAACTACAGAAGCGACAAAAAAAACAGCGCACCGCCCGCAGGCGCGAAAAAAAACCGCGCCGCAGGCAGAAAACAGCAAAATCACTTCCGCAAAGAATCCAGATCAATCACAAACCGATACTTAACGTCGCTCTTCAACATCCGCTCATAAGCCTCATTAATCTTCTGCATCGGAATAACTTCGATATCCGAAGTGATTCCATGCTCACCGCAGAAGTCCAGCATCTCCTGCGTCTCGGCAATCCCGCCGATCAGCGAACCGGCCAGCCGGCGGCGCTTCATAATGAGGTTGAACACTTGCGGCGACGGATGATCGTGCTCCGGCGCGCCTACCAGCGTCATCGTTCCATCGCGCTTGAGCAGGTTAAGGAACGGGTTCAGGTCGTGCGGCGCAGCCACCGTATTCACAATCAGATCGAAGCTGTTCGCATGCGCTTCCATTTCTTGCGCGTTCTTCGAGATCACCACCTCGTGCGCGCCCAGCCGCTTCGCGTCCTCGATCTTCGACGGCGACGTCGTGAACAGCACGACATGCGCGCCCATCGCACGCGCCAGCTTCACGCCCATGTGACCCAAACCGCCGAGGCCGACAATGCCGACCTTCTTGCCGGGGCCGGCGCCCCATGTGCGCAGCGGCGAATACGTCGTGATGCCCGCGCACAGCAACGGCGCGACGCCGGCAGGATCGAGATTTTCGGGCACACGCAGCGTGAATTCCTCGTCGACGACGAGTTGCGTCGAATAACCGCCGTACGTAATCTGTCCGTCGACTCGGTCCACGCCGTTATAGGTACCGACGAAACCGTTCTCGCAATACTGCTCGAGCCCTTCGGCGCAACTTGCGCAAGTGCGGCACGAGTCGACCAGGCATCCGACGCCTACGAGATCACCCGTCTTGTACTTCGTGACGTCCGGTCCCACTGCGGTGACGCGGCCGACGATCTCATGGCCGGGCACCACTGGGAATACGGTGTTCTTCCATTCGTTGCGGGCCTGATGCAGGTCGGAGTGACACACGCCGCAATACAGCACTTCCATCTGCACGTCATGCGCGCGCAGTTCGCGGCGCTGGATTTCAAACGGGGCGAGCGGCGCGCTGGCGTCGGTCGCGGCATAGGCATATGTCGTGCTCATGGGTAGCTCCAGCAAAAGAGGGTGAATGTTGCAAGGTGCCGGCGATGGCGATACATGTCGCCGATGCGGCCAGGTCTTGCGAATGTTTCGGATCAGAGCGTCAAACCACCGCGCGGATCGCAACGCCCGCATGGGTGGCGGGTTCATCAACGTGAACGGCCGACCAGACCGGGGCGCAGCGCGGAAAGGATGATCCGGCAGGGTTCTCATAGTAGGAGCCCGAGGCCAGTCAGTGAATACCTGAATGTCTTGAAGATTTGCCTAAAACTCCTGGAGAAGAGCGCAGCAGGCTGATTGGTGCTAAATTTCAAGCATTATTCTCTTGCGCGTCACTATATCGTCATGTCGCAGCACTCGTCCGAACTGTCGTCACCTATAGCCGAACTTGCAGCGGCCGATGCCGCGCAGCAGCGCCTGATCGAAGTATTCGACAAGCTCGCGCCGAAGCCGGGCATGACGCGTTCGAGCCTGGAAGGCGTGAATCTGATGCGCGCCAACAACCCGCTGCCGCGCATGCCGGTCATGTACGAGCCGAGCATCGTAATCGTGTGCCAGGGGCGCAAGCGCGGCTATCTCGGCGACCAGGTGTTCCAGTACGACGCGCAGCAGTACCTCGTGCTGTCCGTGCCGCTGCCGTTCGAATGCGAGACCGAGGCGAGCGTTGATGAGCCGTTCCTCGGCATCTCTATCCGGGTCGATCTGACCATGGTGGCCGAGTTGCTGATGGCGCTCAACGAAACCCAGGGCGCCGCGAAGAACGAACCGCTCGGCATCTACTCGACGCCGCTCGATTCCGCGTTGAGCAGCGCGGTGCAGCGTCTGCTGGATGCGCTGGTGTCGCCGCTCGACGCGCGCATTCTTGCGCCCAGCATCGTGCGAGAAATCTGTTATCGGGTGTTGACCGGCGAGCAGGGCGACGCGATTCGCGCGGCGCTCACGCATCAGAATCACTTTGGCCGCGTTGCAAAGGCGCTGCGCCGCATCCACGCCGATTATCACGGCGCGCTCGACGTCGATACACTCGCTGCCGAAGCCGGTATGAGCCTCGCAGTTTTTCACGCGCAATTCAAGGCGGTGACAGCGACTTCGCCGATGCAATACGTAAAGACCACGCGTTTGCATCACGCGCGTTTGTTGATGGTGCAGGACGGTTTGAATGCGGGCGCGGCAGCGGCGCGCGTAGGTTATGAAAGCGCCTCGCAATTCAGCCGTGAATTCAAGCGCCTTTTTGGCCTGAGTCCCGTCGACGAAGTGAAGCGCATGCGGGCAATCTACGACTCACCGTCGCCGCGAATCGTGAAGCCGGTCTCGCGCTATGTCACGGCCGTGTGAGCACGCTTCCTCACACCTTCTTCAGATACGCGGCCTTCAACATGAAATTGCCGACGTCCATTTTGCAGTCCACCTCATGATCGCCGCCGACGAGCCGAATGCTCTTCACTTTCGTGCCCATCTTCAGTGTGATCGACGAGCCCTTCACTTTGAGATCCTTGATCAGCACCACGGCATCGCCGTCGGCGAGCGCATTGCCGTTGGCGTCCTTGATTACGCGTTGGTCTGACTCGTCAGCGGATGTGGTGGCGGCGATTCGCCACTCGTGCGCGCAGTCCGGGCAGACATAGTTCTCGCCGTCCGGGTAAGTGTTTTCCATTGCGCATTGGGGGCAGGCGGGAATTGTCGACATGATTTTTTTCAGAAGGCGCGGTGCGCTGCGGATCGGTTGAGGGGCGCGCGAGTATAGCCGACGCCTGCGTCGCGCTATCCCGCTTTTGAGACGCCGCTGGCGTTCACACCGGGACGCAGTTCGTAGTGCGAGCGTTTTTCTTCGTACATCAGCAAGTCCGCGCGCTGCACGCCGGCTTCGAGGCGGTCCCCGCGTTGGCAGGTCGCGGCACCCAGCGAAAAGCTCAGCGGCGAGCCCGGATAGAACTGGTTGTTCATTTCGACGAGTTGACGAATCGCGTCGATCATCGCCGCGCCGCCGCGCTCGTCGGTGTTCGGCATCAGGACCGCGAACTCGTCCCCGCCGATGCGCGCGGCCTGGAACGGCGACTCCATGGCTTTCGCCAGCACTTCGCCTGCGCGGCGCAGCAGCGCATCGCCAGCAGCGTGGCCGAGCTGGTCGTTCACGCGTTTCAAGCCGTTCAGATCGGCCATGATGATGGTGACGGGCCACGGACCTTTGCGCTCGAGCCGGTTCAGTTCGTCCACATAGAATGAACGATTGCGCAGCTTGGTGAGCACGTCGTGCTTGCCGAGAAATTCGAGGTACGCTTCGGCCTTCTTGCGTGCGGTGATATCGGTCAGAGCGACGAGCACCAGGTCCCAGTTCTTTTCGTGGCCAGGCAGCACCGAGAATTGCAGATGCACGTGCACCTCGCTGCCGTCGAGCGCATAGTTGAGCACCTCGCGCTGCTGGAACAGTTTGCCTTCCCACAGGTCGAGTAACTGCTCGCGGAAATGCGGGCCCATGTCGTCGCGGAACACTTCCGGCAGGCGTGCGAGCAGCGTTTTTTTGTCCGGCGCGGCGAACATTTCGAGCGTGTGCCAGTTCACGTCGAGCACGTGAATCTCCTGCATGCAGCGCTCGACGAACTCTGGATGTACATCTGTAAACACACGGAAATCGCTAATGCCGACCGCGCGCGCCTGATCGAGCAGATGCTTGACCGCGCTGAAATCTTCGACCCAAAGCGATACCGGCGAATGTTCGAACAAGCCGCGCGCATATTCCTCGGCGAGCGTCACGCGATGCCGCGCGCCCTCCAGTTCGGTGATGTCTTCCACCGACACCAGCACGCGGTCCCAGCGCTCCTCATGACCCGGCAGCACGGAGCCCTTGAGCAGCACGTCGAGGCGCCGTCCACCGAGCGTGTAGTTCACGGTCTGGCTCGTGAAGTGCGCTTGCCCGGCCCACAACTGACACAGTTCCTCCAGGTGCGTCTTGAGCATGTCGTCGCGGAACACAGTGGCAAGGTTGTCGTTGAGGGTGTCGAAATCAGCGGCCTCGAACTGCGTCAGCGTCTTCTGATTCACCTTGATGACGCGAATGCTACGTGCACATTCGGCGATCCGCTCGGGCGCATCCGCGAAGTGCGCGCGCAGATTGGTCACGCCTTCGGCGCGCCATGCGTCAAACAGATCGCGCACGCCGCTGAAGTCTTCGACCCATAGCGAGACGGGCGCGAGGTCGAACATTTTCGAATCGTCGTTGGCGGGCTTCGGGACGCCAGGCAGAGTATCCAGCATGAGGTTCTCTTAGCGGAAAGTGCGGCTATTTTACGGTCCCTTTAAAGCCGCCTAAAAACAAACGGCTTTCATCGGCTTGCGGCACGGCTTCGCGTCAGCACGCATTTTTCGGTCTTGCTACACTCGATTTCACGCGTTTCGTCCGCCAACCTGCAAACACGCCACCAAGAAAAAGACCGACATGAAGCCTTCTCTGCTGATCCTCATTCATCTCGACGACGCGAGCCGCGCTTGCATCGCGGCAGAATTCGATATCGTCTATGTTCCCGATTCGACGCAACATGCCGCTGCAATCGCCGCTCACGGCGGGACGATCCGGGCGGTGCTGACGAATGGCACACGCGGGCTCAGCGCGGCTGAGATGGACCGCATGCCGAAGCTCGAATTCGTCAGCGCACTCGGCGCAGGCTATGAAAACGTCGCCGTCGACCATGCGCGCTCGCGCGGCATCGTGCTCGTGAACGGAGCGGGCACCAACGATCACTGCGTCGCCGACCACGCGTTTGCGTTGCTCCTGTCTATCGTGCGCGATGTGCCGCGACTCGACGAGGCGACGCGCGAAGGCGTGTGGCGCGACGCATTGCCGATGCGCCCCAACGTCTCGGGCAAGCGCCTCGGCATCGTGGGGCTCGGCAACATCGGCGAGAAAATCGCGCGGCGCGGCGCGGGCTTCGACATGGAGATCGGCTATTGCAACCGTAAGCCGCGCGAAGGCACATCGTTGCGCTATTTCGACGACGTCGAAGAACTCGCGCGGTGGTGCGACTTCCTCGTGATCGCGACGCCCGGCGGTGCGGGCACGCATCACCTGATCGACGCCAGGGTGTTCGAGGCGCTGGGTCCGCGTGGCTTCGTCGTGAACGTTTCTCGCGGCAGCGTGCTCGATACCGCGGCGCTCGCGCAAGCGCTCGCAGCGGGGACGATCGCGGGCGCGGCACTCGACGTTTACGAGGGCGAGCCGCAGCCGCCCGCCGCGTTGCTGAAGCTGCGCAACGTCGTGTTGACACCGCACGTCGGCGGACGCTCGCCCGAGGCGATAGCGGCATCCGTGGACAATTTTCTGCGTAACGCTACCCGGCATTTCGCCGGCGAGCCTGTGTTGACCCCGATCTGACCGGGCGCCACTGTCTTTCGTCTGTCCACGCGGACGCTGTGAACGCCACCGCCTACGCATTTGTCAGAGGTGCAATGGCGTGACGGTACACTCATAATAAGTATCCCGCGTCACAGTCGACCCATTGGTGATATGAAACGCAGAGATGCGCTCGTTGCATGCTCACTAGGCGCTCTGCTGGGCCCGATCAGCCTGGCTCGCGCATCTGCGCGCAGACCCCGTGTGGTTTTCCTCAATCCGGGTGAGGCCGTCGAGCACGGCACCGGGCAGCACTGGCAACTGGTGTCGCAGTTCATGGGCATTGCGGCGCGGTCTTTCGACATGCGTCTCGACGTACTGTACGCAGAGCGGGATCATCTGCTCATGTTGCGTCAGGCCGAAGAAGTCGCGCGCCGCGCCGATCCGCCTGATTACGTGGTGATCGTCAACGAAAAGATGGCCGCGCAGCAGATGCTTCAGTCGCTGGCTCGCTCGTCTTCGAAAGTTATCGTCATTCATAACGACGTCACCGCCCGGCAACGCCGTGAGATCGGCGACGAGCGACAAGCCATACAGAACTGGATCGGAACGGTGACAGCCAACGCGACGAACGGCGGCTATCGTCTGATGAGCTATTTATGTGGCCGGCTGGCCGGCGAACCGGCAAGAGTGATCGGCATCACCGGAGACCCTAACACCCCGGTGTCGCAGGAGCGCGCCTCGGGTGTCGACGCGTTCCTGTCCCGCGCCGGTGGTTCGCGAATCTATCAACTGGTGTTCAGCGACTGGAGCTACGCGGATAGCGAGGAAAAGACACGCGTGCTGCTTGCGCGCTATCCGGACACCAATCTCGTTTGGGCTGCTAATGATTCAATGGCGCTGGGTGCGCTGAACGCGGTCAGGTCGCGCGGCGCGCACGTGCTTGTCGGCGGCATGGGCGCGCTGCGAGGCGCACTGCGCAGCGTCGCCGAGGGCGGGCTCGCCGCGATGGTGGGCGGCGACTACTTCATCGGCGCGTGGGCGATGGTGCTGCTATACGACTACCATCACGGCAAAGATTTTGCGGCATCGGGAGGCGCGCGCCAGACGCTGGATTTTCTGAGCGTGGTTCATCAAGGCAACGTCGAGCGCTTCAGCCAGGCGATCTTCGATCATGGCGACGAACTCGATTTCACGATGTTCTCGAAGGCGCGGCACCCCGGACCCGGCCCCTACGATTTCAGTCTCGCGCGGCTTCTCGGTCCGTTCGCCGGAGGCGGGTGATGCGTCCATTCGCGCTTCCGGGGCTACGCTCGTTGAATCTGCACGCGAAGCTCATGCTCGCGCTCGCGATACTGGTCGCGGTGGTCGCGGGCACGTCGGCTTACCTGCTGATCGAGCACCAGCGCGCGCAGAAATTTTCCGAACTTGAAGAACGCGCCGCGCGCATTTCCGATCTCTTCAGCCGTTCGCTCGCGTTGCCGCTCTGGAATGTGGACCGCGGTGCGATCAGCGCCCAGCTTTCCGCGCTTTCGCCGAATCCGGAGGTCGTGCAGTTCACGGTCACGGCGGTAGGCTATGGAGTCGTGGCCGAGGTCAAGGGCGCACGCCGCGCCGACCCGTCCAGCGACGTGGTGCGCGTACGGCCGATCGAGTATCAGCCGCCCGGCAATGCGCCGCGCGAGAAGCTCGGCGAGGTCCGCGTTCAACTTTCGAGAGCCCCGGCAATGCAAGCAATGCGGGATGCGCGCAACGCGATTCTCGCGACGATAGCCGCCATGGTCGCCACGCTCTACGCCGTCACTCTCGTCCTGCTGAACGGCATGGTGCGCGGCCCCATCAACCGGCTCGAGGAAATGGTGGACCGCATAGCAGGCGGCAATCTCGATGCGCGTTGCGCAGTGGAGTCCGACGACGAGCTGGGTCGCCTCGCTGCGCGCGTCAATGCAATGGCGGACCGCCTGCGCGAATCGACGGCGCGCCTTTACGACAGCGAGCAGAAGTACCGCAGCATTGTCGAGAACGCGCTGGAAGGCATTTTCCGGTTGCACCGGAACGGCTGGCTGGAGGAAGCCAATCCGGCGATGGCGCGTTTGCTCGGCTACGACAGCGCGGCGGCGCTAGTGGCTGCGGGAACCGGCGAGCCGGACAAGCGGCCGTTTTCGCCCAAGCAGGTGGAGGACCTCTTTGCGCGCCTGAAGCGGGACGGCGAAATAGCGGAGCTCGATCTGCGGCTCACGCGGCCTGACGGCACGGCTATCTGGGTACAGCTGAGCGCGCGCGGCGTCGCGCACTCGCACGGCGATATCGTTCGGCTTGACGGCTTGCTCGCCGATGTCACGGCTCGCAAGCATGCGCTCGAAAATCTGCGCCGCCATCGCGACGAGCTTCAGGTTGAAGTCGCCGAACGCAAGCGCACCGAGCAGGAACTGCGGGCTTCACGCGAAGAGCTTCGGCAACTGTCCTGGCACCTCGAAGTGATTCGAGAAGAGGAACGAAAGCGTATCGCACTCGAGATTCACGACGAACTCGGCCAGCTTCTGACCGCACTGAAGATCGACATTTCATTGCTGCAGATGAAACTGGCGGGCAATCCGGACGCGCAGGGCAAGACCGACGCAATGCGCGAACTCGTCGAGAAAACCATGTGGATGGTGCGCAACGTCGCCAATCATTTGCGGCCTGCTGCGTTGAATTTCGGCATTGTGTCCGCGCTCGAGTGGCTCGCGGAGGACTTCAACGGACGCCACCGCATTCGCTGCTCGGTCGTGACGTATGGCGACGAGCCCGTACTCGAGGATTCGCGCGCGACGGCCATTTTCCGCATTGCGCAGGAGTCGCTCACCAATGTGGCGCGCCACTCGCGCGCATCGCGGGTGGTATTGACGCTGCGTTCGGGCGAAGCGTCGATCGACCTGGAGATTCGCGACGATGGTTGCGGTTTCGATCTGAATGCCGTGTCGGCCGGGCACCGCGGCTCGTACGGATTGCTTGGGATGGCCGAGCGCGCCCGGCTGATCGGCGGAGCGCTCTCGATTGCGAGCAGCGCCAGTTCGGGCACTGTCGTCGCGGTGCGCATTCCACTATCGGATGACGTGCGGGCCACGTTCGCGTCGTGAGTTGGCGCGCCGGGTCGTTTTAAACGCTCGCGATACGTAGCGGCCCGCGCCGACTCACCCGCATGCCCCCACTTCGCCGCACGCCGTGCAGAAGTCGCAGCCGTCCTTGCGGATCACGGCGTTCGCGCCGCATGACCCGCATTTGCGCCCCAGCATCGTATGCAGTCCTGGTGGCGCGCCAGGCCGAGTCAATTGCAACGCGCTGGTTTCGGCTTCGTCCGGATGCGGGCGGATGCCGAAGTCCGCGGGCAGCGCGGTTTCCGCTTTCATCTGTCCGCGCGGCAAACGCGCGAGCAGACGCGATGGAACCTGATTGCCCTCGGCATCGAGGAACCCACGGCGGTGCAGGATCTGCTGGATTGCAAAGGCGAGGGCGGCTACTTCCGAATCGTGCCAGCGCGGCGTGCGGTGACCGTCCAGACGCTGCACTTCGCCAAGACGCACTTGCCCGCGATCCCACGACACCTTGCGCATATCCTGCAGATTGCGCGCGACGAACCCGCCCCGCGCGGCGAGCGACAGGGAACGCATGGTCGCCGTGATCCATTGCTGCGATTCGTCGCGCTGACCGGTTGGAATAAAGAACTCGATGGGCCGCTCGATCGTCACGTCTTCACCGCCGAGACGCCCCGTCACTTCGATAAACGAGACCGCGACGTACAGCGATTTCTTGCCGGCTTGCGTCAGATACTCGACCTTCTCGATGATCGCCGGCAACTCGCCTTTCGGCCGATGGTCGATCGCGATGCGCAGCGGGTCGAGATCGGTTTCTGCCAACGTATCGTCGGCTTGCGGCGGGCTCACGCTGAGCACCGCGCCGAGCGTTTCGTTCGGCCGATACGTGGCGAGCCCCTTGAGGCCGCTTTTCCACGCATCGAAATAGAGGCTTTCGAAGGCTCCGAACGGATAGTCTGCGGGCACGTTGACCGTCTTCGAGATCGACGTGTCCACGTAAGGCTGCACGGCCGCCATCATGTCCAGATGATCGCGCGCAGACATTTCGAGTGCGCTGACAAAATAGTCGGGCAGCCGGCTCACGTCGCCGCCCAGTTCGCGATAAAGCCGGTATGCGTAGTCTTCGACATCGAACGATTCGCGGCCGCCGTCGGCCATCACCTTCATGCGCGTGTAGGTCCACGAGAATGCGGGCTCGATGCCGTTGGACGCATTGTCCGCGAATGCGAGGCTGACGGTGCCGGTCGGCGCGATCGACAGAAGATGGCTATTGCGAATACCGTGCCGGCGAATCGCCTCCTTGATGTCATCGGGCAGGCGCGATGCAAAGGTGCCGGCTTCGAGGTAGCGCGCGGCATCGAACAGCGCAAACGCGCCGCGCTCCTTCGCGAGTTCCACCGAAGCGCGATACGCCTCGTCGCGCATCAGCCGCGCAATGCTCACGGCGAAGTCGCGGCCTTCCTGCGAGTTGTAGCGCAAGCCGAGCATCACGAGCGTATCGCCGAGTCCGGTAAAGCCCACGCCGATACGCCGTTTCGCGCGCGATTCGTCGTATTGCTGCGGCAGCGGCCACAGCGTGACGTCGAGCACGTCGTCGAGAAAACGCACCTGCGTGCGCGTGCGCTTCGCGAGACCGTCCCAGTCGAATGACGGCTTGCCGCCTTTCATTTGCGCGAACGGATCGACCACGAAACGCGTGAGATTCAGCGGGCCGAGATTGCAGCAGCCGTAAGCGGGCAGCGGTTGTTCGCCACAAGGGTTGGTCGCGCGAATCGTTTCGACGGCGCGCAGGTTGTTGTCGTCGTTCATCCGCGAGATGAAGACGATGCCGGGTTCGGCGACGTCGTAAGTGGAGCGCATGATGCGGTCCCAGATCTCGCGCGCGGGTCGCTCGCTGTAGACCCACAGACCGTCGTCTCGCTGCCTGACGTCGCCTGCCGCGCGCAACGCCGGCGATGGTTCGGCGCGATGCACGAGTTGCCAGGGTTGATCTTCTTCGACGGCCCGCATGAATTCGTCGGTCACGCCGACGGAGACGTTGAAGTTGTTCCAGCGTCCCTTCGAATGCTTCGCCTCGATGAATTCGAGCAGGTCCGGATGATCGCAGTCGAGCACGGCCATCTGGGCGCCGCGCCGCGACCCCGCGCTTTCGACCGTGCGGCAGGACGCGTCGAACACATCCATATAACTGCACGGACCAGACGCAGACGAACTCGTGGTGTGAACGCGCGCGCCCTTGGGCCGGATCGCCGAAAAGTTGTAGCCGACGCCGCCGCCGCGCCGCATCGTCTCCGCTGCTTGCAGCAGCGCGACGTAGATGCCGGGCAGCCCTTGTTCGTCGACGCCTTGAATCGCGTCGCCGACCGGCTGCACGAAGCAGTTGATCAGCGTGGCCGCGATGCCGGTGCCCGCCGCGCTCATGATCCGGCCAGCGCCGAGCGCGCCGTGCCGCAGGTTGTCGACGAAAAGCGCTTCTACCGATTCGCGCAGTTCCGGCGGCTCGGCCTCGGCGACGCCGCGGGCGACGCGCTTGAAAACGTCGTCGGCGGATTGCTCGTCGCCTTTCGCGTACTTTTCGAGCAGGACGTCGGTGGAAAATTGCTGCGGAGCGACTAGCGGAGTGGGAGGCGCGCTCGCCGCGCGGGTGTCCGGCCGGGTCGACGGCTGCGGCGTGTCTTCTGCCATGGTATGCCCTCAAGCGGCGCCGTGGCGCGTACGGCGCGATAGGTGGATATGCACGTCACTTTACCGCCGCGCGGTGAGCCGGCAGGATGACTTGACGCAAGCAGGTCCACCTTAACGCACGTGGCGAAGGGCCGCAATCGGGGTGCTTTGTGCGCGGCGCGGCCGGGCAACCGCGCAGTCGCGCCGGCATGCAGGCGGGAATACAGCCGAAAAGTCAGGCTTCGGCAGGTAGCGCGCCGACGATTTCGGCGCAGATCATGGCTGAAGCATTCGATGGCGCTGGGCGCTCGGCCGGCTTGAATACCGCGTCGCCGCGTCGAATCTTGCGACGTGTCACTGCGCACGTTCCCGAAGTGTGCGCGGACCTGCGCCGCCAGCGCTGCTCGCCGTAATGACATCGTCCAGGCTCGACCCAGCGGATCACCAGCGTCGTGTCGGAGCGCTCGAGAATTTCGATGCGTATGCCGTTGGTACCGTCAAGGGGGATGGACTCCAGGGTCATCATCGTCGGCTCCGTATTTGTGAGTGTGCCGAATGTAGACCCGCGCGCGCCTGAGAGCCATTGTGTCCCCGTTGAAACACTGTTCCCCAATTAGCAACAATCCGACTTGACTTTAGATGGGGCTTGAACTGGCGGGGCCTGGCGCTGCGCTTGCTCGTGCAAAGTGCGATAGGAGCGCTTTTTGCAACGCAGTGTTGTAACCGCTGAGACACCAAAACGGCGGTCAGAGGCATGCGCGCGCTTCCTTTAAGATGTCGTTGTCATGGTTCGAGCGCGTCCCGCAAGTCTAACAAGTTTGGCTTTTTCGGGTCGGCTCGCGCGCATCCCGGTCTCAACATACATGCATTAATAGAAGAGCTCACATGAATTCACGTCCACCCGCTACCCCGCCAGAGTCGACGCATTCCACGGTGTCGCTGGCGACGCCTGGGCGCCTCAAGAAGCAGAGAGCGGCTTCGCTGGTGCTTTACATCGGGCTCGTGCTGCTGGCGTTGTGGGTCGTGCGCGACTTCATTGCGGTGGTCGCCTGGGCAGGCGTGCTGGCCATTGCGCTATGGCCGCTGCTGCGCAAGGTCGAAGGCAACCGCTGGCTCACCGGGCGCACCACCTTGATCGCGGCCGTGCTGACACTTGCGATAGCGTTGCTCGTGGTGTTGCCGGTCGGCATCGGCATTGCGCAGGCCTTGCGCGAAGCGCATGACCTCAACGAGTGGTTCAAGACCGCGCAGGAGAACGGCATCGCAATGCCGGATTTCCTTCACCGGTTGCCGTTCGGTGCGCAGCAGGTCGCGGCCTGGTGGCAGACCTATCTCGCGCCGCCCCTGCGCGATTCCGCAGCGATGAAGGGCTTGCACAGCAACACGGTCGTCACGCTAGGGCGGCACTTCGGCGCGCGCGCCGTGCATGCGGTCACAGTCTTCGCGTTCATGCTCGTGACGTTGTTCGTGATCTTCCAGGCAGGGCCGCGTCTGTCGAGTGCATTGGCCCGAGGTTTGCGGCGCGGTTTCGGCGAAGACGGCGCGCAGCTTGTCCAGCGTATGGCCACGGCGGTACGCGCCACCGTGTCGGGACTGGTGGTGGTGGGACTCGGCGAAGGCGCGTTGCTCGGCGTCGCCTATTTCGTGACTGGCCTGCCGCATGTGGCGCTGCTCGCGCTCATCACCGCGATTGCCGCGATGTTGCCGTTCTGCGCGCCGATTACTTTTAGCCTCGCCGCGTTGTGGCTGTTTTCGCAAGGGTCGGTGGCGAGCGCGATCGGTCTACTGGTGTTCGGTTCGATCGTGGTGTTCGTCGCCGAGCATTTCGTGCGGCCGGTGCTGATCGGCAATTCGACGCGCCTGCCTTTTCTGCTCGTGCTGTTCGGCATTCTCGGCGGCGCCGAGACGTTCGGCCTGCTCGGCCTCTTTATCGGACCGGCGTTGATGACCGTGCTGATGGTGCTGTGGACCGACCTCGTGCGATAGTTGCATGCGCATTGTTGCGATGCGCGGCTCAGGCATCCGCGCGGCGCCCCGCTCAGGGCCGCTGATTCGACGGATGTTCCTGCGCCGGCAGTCTCGCGCAGCCGAGCGTGGATCTCAATGCACCCGGCAGCAAGGCGCGCCATACGTCCCAGGTGTGGCCGCCGTCGATAATGCGCAGCGCTGCCGGATTGCCTGCTATCCGAAGCTGCGTGTAAAGCAATGACGCATCGGCCTGAATTGCGAGATCGTCGTCGCCGGCGGCGATGAAGATGGGCACGCGATAGGGCCGGCTCATATAGCGCTCCCATTGCGCCGGGTAGTTCAACTCATGCCAGATGCGCGCATCGAACTGGCGCTCGCCGAACACGCCGACACGCCGCGCGGCCGAACCGCGCGGCGGTTCGTTCGCATAGATCGCAGGGCTCAGCAGCAGCGCGCCGCAAAACCGTTCCGGCTGTGTCATCACGTAGCGCAACGCGCCGAAGCCGCCCATCGAGACGCCGCCGATCATCCGCCCCGCGCGCTGCGTCGACACGGCGTAGTGCGTTTCTATCTCGGGCAGGAGATCGTCGAAGAATGCGGTCTCCATCTTCTCCTTGCGATCGACGTACCAATCGGTGCCGCCTTGCGGCATGACGACCGCAACCGGCGGGATATCGTGGTGCTCGATCAGCGCGTCGACCGTGCTTTGCAGATGGCCTTGGGTGATCCAGTCATTCGCGTCGCCATTGTTGCCGTGCAGGAGATAGATGACCGGAATGCGCGCCGCGTCCGGACGATAGCCGGTCGGCAGATATAGCGTGTAGGACCAGTCGCGTCCGAGCGCGGACGAATGGAAGCTTCGATTCGTTACCGTGCTTGCAGAAGACGAAGCGCCGCAAGCGGCGCAAAGAACAGCCAGCACGGAGTGTAGGAATAGACGCATGTCAGGGTAGGAAGCAGCCGCGCCGGATGAGGCGCGGCCGTCATGCTATCAGCATCCGGTGGATCTTTGACCAAAGAGGTTTGCGGCGATCCTCTGTTCTGAATGCCAGGCACGCGGCGGTAGGAGCCGTGCAGAGCGACGCATCCGCGTGCTGCCGTGCGCATGGGCTTCGGGCGCTTTACGGCGACGTGCGGAGCCGCGTGCTGAAAAGACGCGTCACGAGGCGCTTGAGCGGCTCGGTCCCACACGCGACGGCGAAGAGGGCCGTGACCGCGCACGCATCGGCAAGCAGGCCTAGCGGATAGTTCAGATAGCCGTCGGTTGCCGCATACAGCACCGAGTCCACCACGAGCGAGATCACTGCGCCGGCGATGAAGCAAAGCAGCCCCTTGCGTCCGATGACGCCGATCAACGGCAGCAACTCGGCGAGCTTTTTCGCCCAGCCAAGCTCGATCAGGTTGGCGACAAGCCATGCGATGGCGAGGAAGTTGACCGCTCGCAAGTAGGAGAGATTCTGCTTGAAGCTTGCATCGAGCGGCTCGCGTTCAATGAAGAGCTTGTAGTACGCCGCGACCGCCACTATGGAGCACGCCGCGAGAGTCACGAGCCAGCCGAGGCGATGTTCGCTCACTCGCTGATAGACAGGCTGGCAACGCGCAAGCGCGCCGAGCACGAACAGCAACTGCCAGGCGAACGGGTTGAAGTCCCAATGCATGTCGGGTGCGGCCGGCAGATAGGCGTTGACGGCCGGCGCGCCGGCCCACAGCGCGACGCTGCCGGCAAGCAGAAGCCAGGGTTTGCTGCGCGCAAGCGGCAGGATCATCGGCACGAGCAGCGCGAAGAAAGCATACATGGGCAGCACCGACGCAAGGTAAGGCTGGCGGCGAAACAACAGGATGTCACGCATGGCGGCGACGGGCGTGTCCATCAGATCGTCGAGGTCGGTGATCGCGAGATTCGGCGCCTCGATGCTGAATGCGTTCAGGACCGCGCTCACGAGCAGCATCAGGCCGGCGGTCACGAGAAACGCGCGATAGATTTCTAGTGAGCGCCGCAGGAAGCGGTTGCGCGCGATGGTTTCGCTACGCCGCTCGGCGAGCGCCGCGTAGGCCGTCGCTGTGGCAAAGCCGCCGAGAAAGACGAAGACTTCGGCGGCGTCGCACAGCGCGTACGCGTGCAGCGTGACGCGCGACAAAATACTTCCGCCGATGTGGTCCACCACGATGATCAGCAGAACGAGTCCGCGAAAAAAGTCGAGCTCGACTAAACGGGATTGCGACGGTTTCATTGTTTTTATGCCAAAAGCAGCCCCGTGCGACGGCGCGCTCTTTCAGCGCGTCGGGCGTCTCACAAGGCTTTGGAATAGTGGATGAGTACTGAGGCGGCTACGCAACCGCGTTGCCGCTTTCAACCGGCGGTGAAGGCACGGTTGCACGATGCAGTAAAAATGACCCGGGCAGAGCGGCGGAGTTCCGCTGGGGTGCCGCGAAAGTCAGCAATTATATTTCTTTCTGTGACAAGTCTGCTTTGAGTCGTGCACGTGGGACGCGCGCCCGCATGGGTTGTCCGCTCGATAGGCGTTTAAGGACAGTGGAGATTTCGCAACGTTTTGACATATGCAGGCGACACCCAATGGACGGACGGCTTACGGCGTGTGAGGATTTCCCGTAAGCGCGTCAGGCTTCCAGAAGCGCGTTGTCGTAGGGTCAAGAAGAAGGCGTCGGATCGAGTTAGGCCCGTTACTCGAGTGCTGGGGGATCGTCATGAACAAGCAAGTGTTCGCGCTCGCTGTTTCCACCGCTGTGTCCGCCGCTTTTAGCGCACCAGCTTCGGCGCAGACGAGCGTCACGCTGTACGGCGTACTCGACGAAGGTATCAACTACACGAACAACGCCGGCCGCGGGCATGTCTACGAGTTGGCGAGCGGCTATGCGCAAGGCAGTCGATGGGGGCTCAAGGGCGCGGAGGAACTGGGCGGCGGCCTCAAGGCGATTTTCCAGCTCGAGAATGGTTTCGACCTGAGCTCCGGGCGATTCAATCAGGGTGGCCGGATGTTCGGGCGGCAGGCTTTCGTCGGCTTGAGTGCGGAGCGCTTTGGCACGTTGACGTTCGGGCGGCAATACGATTCGGTAGTCGATTATCTGGCGCAGACCACGGCCAATGGCAATTGGGCCGGTTCGCTGTTCTCGCATCCCTACGATAACGACAACACGGATAACACGTTTCGCCTCAACAACACCGTCAAATACACGAGCCCGTCGCTTAGCGGTTTTCAGTTCGGCGGCACTTACAGCTTCAGTAACGATACCAACTTCGGCAATAACCGCGCATATAGCGTCGGCGGGCAGTACGCCTATGGAGGCTTGCTCGTGAGCGCCGCCTATTTACAGGCCAATAATCCGGGCAATGGCGCGAATGGTGCAATTACCGCCAATGACGCCAGCTTTATCGCAACCCGTATGCGCGTATTCGGCGGCGGCATTACCTATAACTTCGGGCCGGCTACGGCGGGCTTTGTGTACAGCAACTCGAATTATCTGAATCCGACCGGTAACGGTTATCTCGGCATTGCGCCGCTGGTACCGCCCGGCGTGTTGCTGAACTCGTTGAAATATCAGAACTTCGAGTTGAACGGAAAATACCAGTTTTCACCGGTGCTGTTCGTCGGGGCCCAGTACGTATATACGATGGAAAACTACGACGCGTCGAGCGGCGGCGTCAAACCGAAAATCCATTCGTTTGGTTTGATGGCCGATTACAACCTGTCCAAGCGCACCGATGTCTACATTCAAGGCGAGTACCAGCACGTGACCGGCGACTCGACGTACTCGATACTCGATGATGCATTCATAACCGGCGCACAAGCGCCGTCGTCGACATCGAAACAGGTCGTGGTGCGCGCCGCGATACGGCATAAATTCTAGATCCGGGTCTCTACGCCGCCGGTAACGACAATGCAAAAGAAAACGCGCCTCGATGAGCAAGTCACGAGGCGGGCCATTTTTGCCGGCCATTCGCACCGGCTGCTTGATTTGATGCTCAGCTCATCAAGACGTTTTGCACCAGAATGCCGGCCATCACGCCTGCGGGAATGCCAAAGGTTCGGCCGCGAAGGGTTGCGCTCAGATCTTCGTCGAGAATAAAGCTGCTGCGGCGCTCGCTCCATACTGTCTTGTACAGAAGCGGCTTGGTGCCGGCGATAAAGAGCGAGATGATCGCTGTCGCAACGACCTGTTCGAGCGCGTGCAGTCTCGCCATGAACGGGGAAAATTCGGCCCCGACGCAGAACAGCACCATGATGGCGGTAGCGATCACGGCGCCAAAGAAAAAACCGCCCATGAAGCGGTTGGCTGATGTAAGAGAATCCACTTGAGCCTCGACTTCTTCATCGTCCGGACGAGGGTTGATGAAGCAAAATATTCTGAAGGGAAGGTATTCCGTTGAGCAACTGGGGAGCTTTTTGGGTGCGCGGCAGTCAGCATCAAAAGAGACCTAAGAATATTTTTTTTATGCTCTTCAACCTATCGTCCGTTTCCTAAACGGGCTTCGGAGAAATCCTAAAGCGCGGGCGCGACTGCGGGCGCCGCCCCGGCTCAGTCAACCGTGGGACATTGGCAAAACTTGTTTGATGGAGATTTCATGAGCAATCGTGCGACGCAAATTCTTCCTCACCATCGCTATGTTCATTCGCTGGGCGCGCCGCTCGCCTGCGTGCAAGGCACAGTCAGCAAAGTATTCGCGAGTCCGGACAACCACCACGGCGCGAATCATCAGCATCTGATCGTCAAGATAGACCAAGTGTTGAAGTTCGATGGCGGCACGCAAAACCTCGTCGGCACAGAAGTGTTCGTGGCGATTCGATTCGGCGACAACGAGGGACTGTCCGAAGAGATTCCCGGACTGCAAGCCGGCCAGCCGATCGAGGTGCAAGGCGAGTACATTCCCGAAGCGAGCGCCTATCCGACCGACGACAATTCCGACCCGGTACTGCCGGTGCTGCATTTCACCCACCATCCCGTCGGCTACGTGCGCTATGCGGGGCAGTACTACAGCTAGCGCTTGCCGGCTCGGCCGTTGTGCTTGGCCCATCGCGTCTTCGAACCGGCAATTCAAGTTCTGACGGCGGCGTGCCGTTAAGCAGATGGCGTCGATCGCGCTGCCCTGACGACCCTGTGCGTTGGCGCACCGTTGCGCGCGCAACGACGCATGCAAGGCCGTGCGTAACGTTTGTATCAGACTGTGTGACGCGCCGGGTTTTCTGTCGAAGCCACTTTACAATTCGGCTGGAAATTTAATCCGGTCTGGCCCCGTCCGCGGAAAGAGTGGCTGCTTTGAGCGCCCTGATCCGCCGCCGAGCGAGCGACGAACCGACAATCCGCCCAGTCGGCGAGGCAAGGCAAGGCAAGGACCGCAAGGGTGCGGGGCGCGCAACGCGGGCTCGCCGGGTCGCAACGCGAAACGCTGCGCGTTGTTGAATCGCGCGCACCGAACGCGGCAAGGCGCCTCCGGCCCGCCAACAAGATAAGTCAGGATTCGAACATGATCGGAAAGCGTTTCGACAGAGCAATAATGGTCAGCGTTGCCGGCGCGTGGCTGGCGCTTGCGATGACCGGTTGCGCGAACGTCGGGCAGCTGGGTGCGCAGGGAGATGCGGCATCGGTACCAGGCGCCGCAAACGTGGCGGGCACGGCGGGTCCGTCTGCGTCGGCGAATACGCCGGCCGTAGCAGGCGCCAATGAAGCCTCACCACTTAAGAAAGCGCCGCCGCTGGTGTATCGGGTCAAGCGCGGCGACACGCTGGCGCGCATCGCGCAGCGTCATCATTGCAGCGTCGGGCAGTTGCAGGCGTGGAACGGTCTCAAGGCATCGTCGCGGTTGAAGCGGGGCCAGGTGTTGCGCGTTGCATCGCCGGAAACCGTGCAAGCGGTCAACGCGGCCGCGGCTGCCGCCAAAGCCACCGCTTCTGCGTCGAGCGTCTCTGCCGCGCAGACGTCCGCGGGCGATGGCGCCGCAGCGGGATCGTCGTCAGCCGCGCAAGCTTCGGCCGGCCCCAGTGCCGCCGAAGCGCGCGAAGTCGCGCAACAAACCATGCGGCACGCGAACGGTGTTGCGCTCGCATGGCCGGCGGGTGGCCGGGTGGTCGAAGCATTTCAGCCGGGCGAGACGCGCGGCATAGAGATCGGCGGCAAGCCCGGCGATCCGGTTCGTGCTGCGGCCGACGGCAAAGTCATGTACGCCGGTACGGGGCTGAACAGCTACGGCAGCCTCATCATCGTCCAGCACAACAAGGACTTTCTGACCGCCTACTCGCATAACCGCAAGCTGCTGGTCAAAACGGGCGACATCGTTCGTCAAGGGCAGCAGATCGCCGAGATGGGCGATCAGAACAACTCACGCGTCTCGGTCGGCTTCGAATTGCGCCGCGACGGCAAACCGATCGATCCAATGCCGTACCTGCCGCAAGGACGCGGCTAGGCGCACCCTGCGGCTTTAGTCGAGCCACCCGAGCGCCGCCGCGACGATTGCTTCCGGCGCATCTTCCTGCACCAGATGGCCCGCGCGCGGCACGGCCTGAAAGCGCGCCTGCGGAATCAGCGCGGCCAGACGACGGCCGCGCTCCAGCGCAATCCACTGATCCGCTTCGCCCCACAGAATCTGCGTCGGACAGCGCAGTTGCGCATAGCGGGGTTCCACTTCATCGGTGTAGCGCTGATCCATTTGCGCGATCTGCCGGTAGAACGCGGCTTGCCTCGTAGCGCCGAGCCATGGCGTCACGTACGGCGCAAGCTCCTGATCTGTGATGTCGCGCGCGATCGCGCCGCGCACATACGCGTTGACCACGGCCTCGTGAATATATGACGGCAGTCCCGCGAATGCGTCACCGTGGCGGCGCACATGCTGAACGAACGGCGAGCCCCATGGCGCGAGCGCGACCGGATCGATCAGCATGAGGCTGCGGTAGTCGCAACCGTTAATCAGATGCGCGCGCAACGACGTGGCCCCGCCGAAGTCATGCGCGATCACATCCGGGCTTTTCAATTGCCAGTGAGCGAGCAGCTCGGCGAGCAACTCATTCTGAATACCAAGAGACACGTCCTGGCCGTCGCACATGGCGGACTGCCCATAGCCGAGCAGATCGTAATAGTGGACCGTGCGGAGTTGCGCGAGATGTGGGGCGATGCGATGCCACACATAGGACGAAAACGGCGTGCCATGTACCAGCACGAGTGGCGGGCCGGTTCCTGTCACATTGAAGCGCACGCTTTGGTCGCGGAACGTAAAGGTTTCGGGTAGTGGCCAGTCGGTCATGGCAGTGAGCGGTCGTGACGAAGTCTGCTTACGTTAGCAGGGCTCTTGATATCGTGCATGACGGTTTTGCGTGGTCTCGCCGGCAGGCGCCGCGATGCACCGCCAAGCTCAGCTCGCCGTAACCACGCACCCGCCCACCCACCTCCCGCAAAAGCTCACCTTCAATTTGTTCAGCAAACCCAGGCAATTTTGCCGATACGTCTTTCATCGCGCTTGCACAGCACGCCCGTCGACGGATCACGCATCTATCATCTTTACGAATCGCGCATGAATGCCCTTGAATTACGGCGATTTTGCGCGGTCACGGTTGGCAAAGCCTGGTAATCGTTGGTTGTCGAAGGTCCGGTCGCATATGAACAACCACGCCGGATAGACGCAAACTCTTCACATCCACCCGCTTGCGAAGGTGAGGAAATCCGGGAGCCGCGGCCCCCAGGTGCCTACTTGGCCTGCGTGCCGCGCAAGAGTTGCGATACCTGGCCATGCAGATGCAATATCGCCGGATCGGCATGCAACAGCGGCAGATAGCGCGGCAGAAAAATATTGTTTGGCTGGTCGGGGGAAAAGAGGCCCGTAATGGCTTCGGCAGCGGCGAACCGGTCGGCGGCGTCGGCTTCGTTGTCGTCGAGAATTTCGTCGACGTTCGCGATGATCGTCGAGAGTGGCGTGAGCCAGCGGAAACCGGTACCGTTGATCAGCACTTGCAGAAAGGCCGCGGGCGTGACCGGGCCGAATTCTTTCTCGTACGACGCGCGCTCATGATCGAGTATGGCCTTATGCAGCGCCAACAATGGTTTGCGGATCTCCGAAAGGAATTGGGTGCATTGCTGGTCGTTCATGATGCGGCTCCTTCGGATAGTCAGTGCAGGGCCCGTCCATGCTAACAAAAATGCGGCGCTTGGGGCCGCTCTGTGCGAGCGCAGCGCAATGGCAGGGGTCCAGGCGAACTTCTTAATGCACGGCTACAATTCGCCGAGCCCTCACAGTCCATTGGCGCGATGCCTGGCGTGCAGTTACGCGACGACGCCTTTGCGACGGCGCACATTGGCATCGCGCATTAGTCGCTGCTGTCGAATAAACGCGGCGTGTCATTGCGTTTGGAGCGCGAGCCGTGACTAAACAGCCTGGCAAAAGATAAACCCCACAAGGAGTCGCTCATGACAACATTCAATATCAACGGCGAGACACATACCGTCGACGCGCCGCCCGACATGCCTCTGTTGTGGGTCCTTCGCGATCTCGTCGGCTTGACCGGCACGAAGTTCGGCTGCGGTATCGCTCAATGCGGCGCCTGCACCGTTCATCTCGACGGCGTCGCGGTGCGCTCGTGCGTATTGCCGGCGGCGGCTGTCGGCGACAAGAAGATCACCACCATCGAAGCGGTCGGCAACACGCCCGCGGGCCAGAAGGTGCAGCAGGCGTGGCGTGAACTCGACGTGGTGCAATGCGGGTACTGCCAGTCGGGCCAGGTCATGTCGGCGGCCTCGCTGATTGCGAGCAACCCCAATCCCACCGATGCGGACATCGACGCCGCCATGGCAGGCAACATCTGCCGCTGCGGCACGTACAACCGCATTCGCGTCGCGATCAAGCATGCAGCGAAGGGAGTCTGATATGTCGCAAGGATTGCTCGATGCACAGAACGGCGCAACGTCCTCACACGCCGAGGCGAACGGAAAGCGCGGCGTGTCGCGCCGAACGTTTCTCAAGCTGGGCGTGACAGTGGGCGCGGCGGCGGGCGGCGGATTGCTGCTCGGCTTCAGCATGCCGGCCGTCAGCCAGGATCAGAAGGCCGGAAAGTCGGTAATCGGCGGCGATGCAAACGAAGCGGCGCAGAACGGCGTGTTCGCACCCAATGCGTTCATCCAGATCGATACGGCAGGCAAGGTCACGCTGGTGATTCCGAAGGTCGAGATGGGTCAGGGCGTCTATACGTCGATTCCAATGTTGATCGCCGAAGAACTCGAAGTGCCGCTCGACACCGTCACGCTCGACCACGCGCCACCGGACGAGAAGCTCTTCACAGATCCGCTGCTCGGCGGCCAGCTCACCGGCGGGTCGACGTCGATCCGCTATGCATGGGAGCCGATGCGCAAGGCAGGAGCCACCGCTCGCATGTTGCTCATCGGCGCGGCCGCGCAGCAGTGGCAGGTGGACGCCGAAAGCTGTCATGCGAAATCCGGGCAGGTCATTCACGCGGCGAGCAATCGCAGCATCGGCTATGGCCAACTTGTGGATGCCGCGGCCAAACTGCCGGTGCCGCAGAACGTGCCGCTAAAGGAACCGAAAGACTTCAAGATTATCGGCACGGCTGTGAAGCGCCTCGACTCGCCGGAAAAAGTGAACGGCACCGCGACGTTCGGCCTCGACGTGCGAGTGCCCGACATGGTCTACGCGGCCATCGCGAACTGTCCGGTGTTCGGTGGCAAGCTTGCGAGCGTCGACGATACCAACGCGAAGAAGATCCCAGGCGTGCGTCAGGTCGTCAAGATCGACAATGCGGTCGCCGTGATCGGCGATCACACGTGGGCGGCCAAACGCGGGCTGCAGGCGCTCGACATCAAATGGAACGAGGGCACGGACGCGAAGCTTTCGATGAAGCAGATCGTCGACGATCTGGCCAATGCGTCGCAGCGCAACGGCGCGGTCGCACGCAAGGACGGCGACGTGGTGCACGGCTTTTCGAACGCGAAGACGCGAGTCGATGCCGTCTATCAGCAGCCGTTTCTTGCGCATGCCACGATGGAGCCGATCAACTGTACGGTGCATGTGCGCCCCGATGGCTGCGAAATCTGGCTCGGCTCGCAGGTGCCCACGCGCGTGCGCGACGCGGCGATGGCCGTGACCGGCTTGCCCGCCGACAAGATCGTCGTGCATAACCATCTGATCGGCGGCGGCTTCGGTCGGCGGCTCGAGTTCGATATGGTCACGCAGGCGGTCAAGATCGGCAAGCAGGTGTCGACGCCTGTCAAAGTGCTGTGGACGCGCGAAGAAGACATTCAGCACGACATGTACCGGCCGTACTACTACGACAAGATTTCCGCCGGTCTCGACGCGAATGGCAAGCCGCTCGCGTGGCAGCACCGGATTGTCGGTTCGTCGATCATGGCGCGCTTTGCGCCGCCCGCGTTCAAGGACGGGCTCGATCCCGACGCGGTCGAAGTCGCGTCCGATCTGCCGTACGACTTGCCCAACCAGCTTGTCGACTATGTGCGCCAGGAGCCGCACGCAATTCCCACTGCGTTCTGGCGCGGCGTGGGCCCGACGCGCGGCACGTTCGTAGTCGAAAGTTTTATCGACGAACTCGCGGCCGAGGCCAAGGTGGACCCGGTCAAATACCGGCGCGATCTGCTCGGCAAGACGCCGCGCGCGCTGAACGTGCTGAACACCGCCGTGCAGGCGGCCAATTGGGGCAGCGCGGTGCCGAAGGGGCAAGGGCGCGGCGTGTCGGTCATGCATGCGTTCGGCAGCTACTTCGCGATCGTCGTCGATGTCGCGGTCGATCAGGGCGAGGTGGCGGTCAAGCGCGTGGTGTGCGCGGTCGATTGCGGGATGGTCGTGAATCCGAACACCGTCGAAGCGCAGGTGCAAGGCGGCATCATCTTCGGCATTACGGCGGCGCTTTATAGCGAGATCACGATCAAGGACGGCCGCGTCGAGCAGAACAACTTTACGGACTACCGGATGCTGCGTATCGACGAGACGCCGCCTATCGACGTGCATATCGTGAAGAGCAGCGAGGCGCCGGGCGGCATCGGCGAGCCGGGAACAGCGGCGCTCGCGCCCGCGCTGACCAACGCGATTTTCTCGGCCACCGGCAAGCGGCTGCGGCAATTGCCGGTCGGCAGCCAGTTGAAAACCGCTTAACGGGAGCCCGACATGAAAAACACTCTGAAGGGTTTCGGTGCGGCGCTGTGCGTGGCGTTGCCTTTTCTGACCCAATCGTCCACGGCAAGCGCGGCGGCATCCGCAGCCGACCAGGCGCTCGTGCAACGCGGCGCTTATCTGGCCAAGGCCGGCGATTGCGCCGCATGCCACACGGCGCCGAAAGGCAAGCCGTTCGCGGGCGGCTTGCCGATGAACACGCCGATGGGCCAGATCTACACAACCAACATCACGCCTGACCCGCAAACCGGCATCGGCGGCTATACGGAACAGGACTTTGCCCGCGCGATGCGTGAAGGTGTCGCGAAAGACGGACACAACCTGTACCCGGCGATGCCGTATCCGTCGTATGCAAAGGTCAACGACGAAGACATGAAAGCGCTTTACGCGTTCTTCATGAGCGGCGTCGCGCCGGTGCAGCAGGCCAATCGCGAGCCCGACATCAAATGGCCGATGAACATGCGCTGGCCGTTGAAGTTCTGGAACATGGTGTTCCTCGAGAAGGGCGTGTACCAGAACAAGCCGGGCAAGGACGTCGCATGGAATCGCGGCGCCTATCTGATCCAGGGACTCGGGCACTGCGGCTCATGTCATACGCCGCGCGGCATTGCGTTCCAGGAGAAGGCGCTCGACGAAAGCGGCAGCGCGTTCCTGACTGGCGGTCTGCTCGACAACTGGTACGCGACGAACCTCACCGGCGAACATAACGTGGGCCTCGGGCGCTGGAGCGATCAGGACTTGCAGGCGTTCCTGAAGACCGGCGCGAATCGTCATGCTTCCGCATTCGGCTCGATGACGAGCGTCATCAACAACAGCACGCAGAGCTTGAACGACGGCGATATCGCGGCCATGACGACGTATCTGAAGTCGCTGCCGGCGGTGGGCGGCAACGGTGCGCCGCCCTATAAGTACGATCCGCAAACGACGAAGGTGTCGCTCAACCGTCCCGCGAACGATGCCGGCGCGCGCGTCTACACCGCGTATTGCATGCATTGTCACGGCGTCGACGGACGCGGTTTCGCGCCGATGCTCGCGCCGTTGGCGGGCAATCCGAACGTGCTGGAGAAGGACGCGTCGTCGCTCATCAACGTGACGTTGAACGGCACTGAGGATCTGGTGATCGGCGGCATTCCCGCGCCGTATCCGATGCCGAAATACGCGCCGGTGCTCAACGACCAGCAGATCGCCGACGTGCTCACGTTCGTGCGTGCCGGCTGGAACAACGGCGCGCCGGCAGTCACGGCCGCCGACGTCACGAAGCTGCGCAAGTTGACTCAAGCGGCGCGCTAGCAGCAGCGTAAAGCGCGAGCGCATGAAAAAGCGTCAACCGTCTTTCGGCGGTTGACGCTTTTTCCATTCTGCAAGGCACGCGGCTCGCGCGGTCTAGCGATGCTGCCCGACCTTCTGCCGCTTCTCCAGCACGCGTGCATACCAGGTCAGCGGAAAGCACATCGCGAAGTAGATCATCGCAACCATACCGTAGATCGGAAACGGCCGGAACGCTGCGTTCGTGATCATCGTGCCGGTCTTCGTCAATTCAGTGAAGCCGATAATCGACGCCAGCGCAGTGCTCTTGACCACCTGCACGAGAAAGCCGACCGTCGGCGCAACGGCGATTTTCAGCGCCTGCGGCCAGACGATATAGCGCAGCTGCTGGCTGAACGTCATGCCGAGACTCGCGCCGGCGGCCCACTGACCGCGCGGCACGGCTTCGACACAGCCCCGCCAGATGTCGACCAGATACGCGCTCGTGTACAGCGTGAGCGTGACCGTCGCCGCGACCCACGGCGAGACGTCCACGCCGAGGAGCGGCAAACCAAAAAACGCGAGAAAGAGTTGCATCAGCAGCGGCGTGCCCTGGAACACCTCCACGTAGAGCACGACGATGCGGCGCAGCCACGCGAGCGGCGAGACGCGCATCGCGAGCAGGATCAGCCCGACGATGCCGCCGCCGACAAACGCGATCAACGAGAGCAGCACCGTCCAGCGCGCGGCGAGCAGCAGGTTACGAGCAATGTCCCACAGGGTGAACTCGACCATGATCAACGCTCCGCGGGCAGGGTACGGGCGCCGCGCCACATCAGGCGGGCGCGCCAGCTGCGAGGCGCGCTGTCGGCGCCGCGCGCGGTGCGGCCCGCGAACAGGCCGCGTCCGAACCGGTTGAGGACTTGCCGCAGCGCGATGGACAGCAGCAGATACGTCGCGGTGATGATCAGGTAGCTCTCGAACGAGCGGAAATTGCGCGACTGGACGAAGTTGGCCGCGTACGTGAGATCGGGAACGGAGATCTGCGACACCACCGCCGAGCCGAGCATCACGATCAGCACCTGGCTCAGGAGCGCGGGAAACACATTGGCGAGCGCCTGCGGCAGCACGATGTAGCGAAACACTTGCCGCCCATGCAGACCGAGCGCTTGCGCGGCCTGAACCTGGCCGCGCGAAATGGAGTCGATGCCCGCGCGCACGATTTCGATTGCGTAGGCGCCGAGGTTGACGGTCATCGCCAGAATCGCGGCCTGTATTTCGTCGATGTGAATGCCGAGGCTCGGCAAGCCGAAGAACACGAAGAACAACTGCACGATGAACGGCGTGTTGCGGATCAGTTCCACATAGCTCGCCACGACCCAGCGCGCCCATTTTGGTCCGGCCACCGCGACGCTCGCGCCCGCGATGCCGACCACGCCGCCGAGCAAGGTCGAGATCGCCGTGAGCCCCAGGGTGACGGCGACGCCGCGCGCGAGCATCCCCGCATAGAGGCCGAAGCCGCTGAAATCGAACGCATAGGTCATGACGTGGCGCTCATCGTGAGGTCAAACTCCGTACAGGAAATTCAGAGGTCGGCCGGCAGCGGCGTGCGCAGCCATTTCTGCGAAATCGCGTTCATGGTGCCGTCCTTGCGGGCCTTGGCTATGGTTTCGTCGACTTTCTGCTTCAGACGCGGCTCGTTCTTGTTCAAACCGACGTGATCCGGCGAGCTGAACAGCGAGAACTTCTGCTCGGGATCGTTCGCGGGATGACGCGCGAGGATCGTGGCGCCTACGTCGTTGCCGACGACCATCAACTGTACCTGACCAGAAAGAAACGCCGAAATTGCTCCGTTAGGATCGTCGAAACGTTTGATGTTCGCGCTGGGCGGCGCGATCTTCGTCACGCTCAGGTCTTCCAGCGTGCCGCGCGCGACCGAAATGGACTTGCCCGCCAGATCGGCGGCGTTTTTCACCGGCAGTGCTTTCGGGCCGAACACGGCGAGGTAGTACGGCGCGTACGGCTGCGAAAAGTCGATCACCTTCTCACGCTCGGGCGTCTGGCCGACCGACAGCAGCATGTCCGTCTTGCGGTCCGCGAGGTACGCCATGCGGTTGTCGCCCGTCACCTGCACCAGTTCGACCTTCGCGTTGAGCGCACGGCCGATCAGATTGGCAACGTCGATGTCGTAGCCCATCGGCTTCATGTCCGGCCCAATGGAGCCGAACGGCGGATAGTCCATGAACACGCCAATGCGCACGGTGCCCGACTTGGCGATGCTGTCGAGCGCATCGGCATGGGCGGCCGGCGAAAACGCGCTGAGCGCGCCAGCGCCGGTGAACGCGAGGGCCGCGGCGAGCGTGGCGAATGCGCGGCGCGCTGTCGATTGAACGGGCTTGAGCTGATTCATGGTCTGTCCTCTGTCGAATATGTGCAACTGTTGTGTTGGAATGCGATTGAAGTCACTGCACCGCGGTCACTGCACCGCGCGCGCGGCAATCAGCTTGCACGCGTGCGGCGGCAATTCGGCGAGCACCGGCATGCCGAGCGCAAGGCCCGGCGTTTCGCGCGGCGTGGTCGCGGCGGTCAGCGTGAAGCCGGCGCAATCTATCGTCGCCTCCAGCGAGGCGCCGACGTCGCGGATAAACGTGACCGTACCGGCCAGCCGGTTCGGGCCCGCGGCGTCGTCGCTCGCGGATTTCACGCAGACGTCCTCGGGACGGATCAGCAGCCGGATGTCGCTCGTGGACTCCGGAACGCGAGCCGCCTGCGACACTGCAATGCGCACGCCGCCCGGCAGACTCACCGCCCCCACGCCGTCGTAAGTGACCGGCAGAATATTACCCAGTCCGATAAAGTCGGCCACGAACTCGCTTACCGGATCGCGATAGATGTCGAGCGGCTTGCCGACTTGAGCGATGCGGCCTTTTTCCATCACGACGATTTCATCGGCCATCGTCATCGCTTCGCGCTGGTCGTGCGTGACCATGATCGTCGTGATGCCGAGGCGCTGTTGCAGAAGGCGGATTTCAACCTGCATCGCTTCGCGCAGCTTGGCGTCGAGCGCGGAAAGCGGTTCGTCCAGAAGCAGCAGTTTGGGCTGCGACGCAATCGCGCGAGCAATCGCCACCCGTTGCCGCTGGCCGCCGGAAAGCTGCGTGACCGGCCGGTTCGCCATATGCGGCAACTGGATCAGTTCGAGCAGTTCGGCGATCCGGCGCGCCTGTTCGGGCTTCGGTGTCTTGCGCAGCTTCAGCGGATAGGCGACGTTTTGAGCGACGCTCATATGCGGAAACAGCGCGAGCGACTGGAACACCATGCCGAAGTCGCGCTGGTTGGCCGGCACGCGCGTGATGTCGCGGCCCGCGAATTCGATGCTGCCCGAGGTCGGCGTTTCCAGGCCGGCGATCATCCGCAGCAAGGTGGTTTTGCCGCAGCCGGACGGGCCGAGAAAGCACACGAGCTTGCCGTCCGGCACACTCAGATCGACGCTGTCGACAGCATAGGCCGCGCCGAAGCGCCGGGTCACGGCCTGCAAGGTCAGATGAGTCATCGGATGCTCCAGCAAGAAGGCGTCGAAAAAGCACAAGCGGTCACAGCGCAACTCCTTCGTCGCCGATCAGCTTTTCGAGCAGCCAGATCAGCGCGAAATCGATCGCGACGATAAACACCGCGAAGCAGAACACGGTCGGATCGAGCGACGACACCGTGCGGCTGTAGAGCCACACGGGCAAAGTCATCGTGTCGATGGTGTACAGGAAGAACGTCACGGTGAATTCGTTGAACGACACGATGAACGCGAACAGCATGCCGGCGAGAATGCCGGGCCGCATCAGCGGCAGGATCACGTCGACGAGCGCGCGGCCGGGGCTCGCGCCCATCACGCAGGCCGCTTCCTCGAACTCGGGACCAATCGAGGCGACCGACGCCGCGCAGTTTTTCACAGTGAAGGGCAGGGCCAGAATCACGTGCGCGATGATCAGGCGGAATACGCCGAGTTCGACCGGCAGCACGTTGAAGACGAGCAACAGCGACAGGCCCAGCATAACGAGCGGATAGACGAGCGGCAGCGCGACCAGTTGCTCGACCGCCGGTTTGCCGCGAAAGCGATAGCGGCTCAGCGCGTAAGCGGCGGGCACGGAGACGAGCGTCGCGATCAGCATGGTCGACAGCGCGACGATCAGGCTCGTGCTCAACGCGGCGCCCATCGAAAGCGAATTGGTTGCGTCCGGCGACGCAAAACTCTGCCATGCGGCGCGATACCAGTGCAGACCGTACGCGCGCGGCGGAAATTCGAGCGTGTCGGCCGCGCTGAACGACATCGTGATCATGGTGAGAATCGGCAGCGCGGCGACGAACAGCACGACAGCCGCGAGCAAGGCCGTGGCCTTACCGAGCTGGCCGGGCAGAGCGTTCGACAGACGCGGCGAACGGGGTGGCGGCGACGCACGTTGCAGGCGCGCGGCCGGGATGGGCGTGCTCATGCGTGGGGCTCCTCGGCGAGACGCTGCGTGCGGCGCACGAGTCGTTGTGAAAGCGCCATCACGGCGAGCGTCGCGATCATCAGCACGACGCCGGATGCCGACGCGGCCGGCCAGTTCAGCAAAGGCGCGACCTGATCGTGAACCAGTACCGCGAGCATCGGCACGCGGCGTCCGCCGAGTAACAGCGGCACGGCGAACGCGCTGGCGTTATAGGCGAACACCAGCAGCGCACCGGACACCAGACCGGGCATGGCGAGCGGCAACAACACATGCCGCAACGTTTGCCAGCGCGTCGCGCCGAGCGTCGCCGCGGCTTCCTCGAATGAACTGGAGACGGCGCGCATGGCACTCGAAAGCGGCAGCACCGCAAGTGGAAACGCCGTCTGAATCAGGCCGAGCAGCACGCCGTTTTCACGGTACAGCCACATCAACGGACGATGCATGAGACCGCTGCCGAGCAGCGCGTGATTGAGCAAACCGGCCGGGCCGAGAATGATCAGCCAGCCATAGCCTTGCAGCAGCAGATTGACGAGCAGTGGCAGCAGCACCCCGGCGAGCAACAGCCGCCGCGCGAGACGCGACTTGGTGCGCGCCATCGCAAGTGCGACCGGAATCGCCAGCAGCACCGCGCAGATCATGCTCTGGAACGCGAGCTTCAACGTGAGCCACAACGACCGCATGAAGTAGCCGTCCAGCAGATCGGCGTAGTTCTGCAGCGTGAAGCCATGCCATTCGTTGCCTTGCGTGCCGAAGCTCATGCGTAGCACGACGAGCGCCGCCGCGCCGAGCACGGCGAGAAACAGCAGGATCGGCGCGAGCAGCAGCCATGGCCGAGCCTTCTGCGCGACGCTGGCCGCGGGCGCGTCGGGTGCCGCGCCCCGTGCCGCGTGGAGCGCGGCGCCCATGCCAGGCGCCGCCTCGTGCGCCGTGGCATCGGAGGCGGCCGCTGAAGCACGCCGCGAGAAGCGCGCGGGCATCGTCGTCATGCCGAAAAGATTTCGGTGTAGCGCTTGATCCACGCCGGCTGCACGGCGGCGAGCGCCTTGTCGTCATGCAGCACGGCTTTCTCGGCGATCTGCTGCGCGCTCGGCACGAACGCGCGGCTTTCGGCGGGAATCACCGCTTTCGAATTGACCGGGCCGTTGAGCACGTCGGCGGCCATGCGGCCTTGCACGCCTGCATCCAGCGAGTGGTTGATGAAGGCGTGGATGAGATCGCTGTCGCCGGGATGCGATTTCGGGATCACCGTGAACATCAACTGCGTGGCGAAGCCTTCTTTCATGCCGTACGTGACGGCCATGTTGTATTCGGGCTTGCGAATCTGAGCGGGGAAGAAGGCCGGCGAATAGATGCCGCCAATGTCGAGCGAGCCGGTGCGAAAGAGATCGGCCACCTGATTCGGATTTTCACCGAGCGTCATTACGCGGTCTTTCAGTTGCATCAGTTTCTTGAAACCGGGTTCGATGTTCTGCTGTGAGCCGCCGTTCATCTTCGCGGCGATGATCGCCAGGTCGACCGCTTCGGCCCATTCGGGCGGCGGCAGGAAGAGGCGTCCGGCGTATTTGGGGTCCCACAGCGCTTCATACGAAGACGGCGCGGTTTTGACCGTCGACGTGTTGTAGATCAGACCGTCGGACCACAGCAGATAGCCAATGCCAAAGCCGTTCGCGCCAGTGCGGTATTGCGGCGCCACTTCTTTCAGGTTCGGCAGTTTGTCGAGATCTGGCTTCATCAGCAAGCCCGCATCGCCGAGACCGGCTGCGCCCACGCCCGCCAGCGTGATGACGTCGTAGGTCGGGCGGTCGCCCGCGGCCTTGACCTTCGCGACCATGCCGGAGGTGCCGTCGGCGCGATCGGCGATCACCTTCGCGCCGGTCTTCGCGGTGAACGTGGCGGCGATATTGCGCAGTGCGGCCGCGCCTGTGTCGTCCGACCAGGTCAGCAGGCGCAATGTCTTGCCGCTGAAGTTCTGCTGCTGCTGCGCGCGCAGATTGACGAACGGCATCGGCAACGTGGACGCCGCGAGCGCTGCGCCAATCGTCTTGATGGCCTGCCTTCTACCCCGTTTGATCTCTTGCATGGCGGTCTCCTGTGTTGAACGCCTGTTGCCTGGTGATAATCGCTGTGACCGCTGCCGCCGCATCGCACCGTCCGTTCGCGTTGCGCGGTGCGTGCTGTGAATGCACTCTAGGTTTGCCAAAATCCCTCAACAAACGAAATATGCGCATGGGCGGCATGACGGAATCTCATGCGCGGCGCATCCGGCGAAGTGCCGAGAGCCCGTAACGCGATCGGCTCGAACGTTGAGCCACCGGCGCATTCGGGTTAACGTCCATGCTTTTGCGCGATTCGTACTTGGCCGTAGGTATGAGCAAAGCTCGGTTCTGGTGCGTTCGGGGAGCTTCGTGCCCCGCAGCAGTGCGCGGTCCGCACTTTCGACGCATTTTTACATCGACGCATGAGCGCAGCGCATGCCACTGAGCGTTGCCACGACTCGTGCGGCGACGCGCGATGGCGTATCCTGTTGGCTGGTGACGAGTATCGACATCGATTCCGTCTCGCCGCCTCAATGATTTTTTCTGATCCGGATACTTCGATGCGACGCCTTCCGCCGCTCAACGCGCTGCAGATTTTCGAAACGGTTGCGCGCCACCGCAGCTTCACGCGTGCCGCCGATCATTTGTGCCTCACGCAAGGCGCGGTGAGCCGGCAGATCATCGCGCTCGAGGACTACTACAAGTTTCCGCTCTTCAAGCGCCATGCGAAAGGGCTGACGTTGACCGCCGAAGGCGAGTTGCTGCTGCCGGCAGTGAAGGAAAGCTTCGCGCGAATCGAGGAAATTTCGCTGCGCCTGACGCGCCAGCGCACGGACCTCGCGCTGAAGGTGCCCACCTGCGTGATGCGCTGGATGCTGCCGAAAATCATGCGCTTCCAGTCCGAATATCCCGACCTGCATGTGCAGATCACGACGACATGGCAGCACGACGTCGACTTTCAGCTCGAACCGTTCGATGCCGCGATCATCTATGGCTCGTCGCCCGGTGCGGACGTGCAGGCGGTGCCGTTATTCGAGGAGCGTCTCACGCCCGTGTGCGCACCCGATCTGTTGAAGGACAAACCGCTAGCGGCCGTCGAGGATCTCGCGCGGCATACGCTGTTGCATCCCACGCGCGATCACCGTGACTGGAAAATGTGGCTTGCCAAGGTCGCCGAAGCAGACGCGGCCAATGCGCGCGAGATCGACGCCGAGCACGGGCCGAGCTTCGACACCCTCGACATGGCGACCAACGCCGCGTTGCAGGGCTTCGGCGTGGCCATCAGCGACCTGGCGCTGATCGACGAGGACGTGGCCGCGAGGCGTCTCGTGCGGCCCTTCGATATGGTCCTCAAAACGGGTTGGCGCTACTACTTCGTGTATCCGGATTCGGTCGCGCATCAGCAGAAGCTGAATCTGTTTCGCGACTGGATCGCGGCGCATTGGGAAGAGTAGGCGTCAACGGCCCGCGCGTTGGAAGGTGGGCAGTAGAGTGCAAACTTCACGGCGCGAACGACAGGAACAGATACGCGGCGAACAGCGACAGATGCACCGCGCCCTGAAGGATCGTCGTGCGACCTGTGCTCAGCGTCAGTGTGCCGACAATCAGCGTGAGCACTAGCAGCACGGTCTCCTTGCCGTCTAGGCCCAGCACGAGCGGTTGCCCCGTCGTCAGGAACACGGCGGCCACGGTTGGAATGGTCAAGCCGATACTCGCGAGCGCGGAGCCGAGCGCCAGATTCAGGCTGTTTTGCAAGCGGTCGGCGCGCGCCGCGCGTACGGCGGCCAGGCCTTCTGGCAGCAACACTAGCGCGGCGATGATGATGCCCACCACCGCCGGCGGCGCGCCCGCATTCTGAACCGCTGTCTCGACGACCGGCGACAACACTTTCGCGAGCAGCACCACAGCGACGAGGCACACCAGCAGCAAGCCACCGCTCGTAAGCGCGAGTCCGGCGCTGGGCGGCGCGGCGTGCACGTCTTCGTCGGGCACGTCGGCGAGAAAGTAATCGCGATGGCGAACCGTCTGCACGAATACGAATACGCCGTACAGCACCAGCGACGACACGCCGGCGAAAGCGAGTTGCGACGGCGACAGCACCGGGCCGACCCTTGTTGTCGTGTAGTTCGGCATGACGAGGGTCAGCACCGATAGCGAGGCCAGCACGGCGAGAGCCGCAGCCGCGCCGCGGCTCTGAAAATCCTGCTCGCGATGGCGAATGCCGCCCACCAGCAGGCACAGTCCGACGAGCCCATTGCAGACGATCATGACCGCGGCAAACACGGTATCGCGTGCCAGGCCCGCTTTCTCGGGGCCTGAAGTCAGCATGACCGAGACGATGAGCGCGACCTCGATCACGGTCACCGCCACAGCGAGCACCAGCGTGCCGAACGGTTCGCCGACGCGATGCGCGACCACTTCCGCGTGATGTACGGCCGTGAACACCGCGGCGCAGAGCGCGATGCCCACCAGCACGAGCAGAAACTGGTTGCCCGGCAACGCGTAGGCCGCGCCCAGCACGATCCACGCAACCAGCGGCACGGCGAGAGTCCAGCGGGGCAAGACGGTCGGCGGCTTGGTCATCGGGCTTCCTTTTGTCTGGTGCTTGTTCCTGGTCGTGCGACGACGGGGGCTTCGGAAAGGGGGCGGCGACGAACTAATCCGATGCGTTAGGAGGATGGCGCAACGGTTTGAATGGTAGAGCTTTTTGTCAGGCGCGGGGAAGGACTGTTCATGGCGGTGCGGGTCCTAGCAGCGCAAGTTGGGGCTGGGGGTTGCCGCGCCGGATTGCGAAGTCGGGATTGACGACTGCGGACTGTGACCTGCGGATTGCGGACTGCGGACTGCGGACTGCGACTTCGACCTGCGAAAGGGCAGCCCCGAACTGCGACCGGCCAACTGTGGACTGCCAACTGCGGACTGCCAACTGCGATCGGCCAGCTGCGACGCCTGCTGCAAGAGTCGCCTAAAAGCCCGTTACACCCGGCAGAGTGCCAGCATCAGGCAACTCGACGCCAGCACCCGCCTATGTTGCTGCCGGCGCCACGAGAGCGCCGGCTTCTGCTCGTTACTGGCCGACCGGACGAACCGTCAATGCGTTCTTCACCGACGTCACGCCAGCCACGCCTTGCGCCGCTTGC
The DNA here is from genome assembly GCF_904848585.1 of Paraburkholderia kirstenboschensis. Taxonomy (GTDB): domain Bacteria; phylum Pseudomonadota; class Gammaproteobacteria; order Burkholderiales; family Burkholderiaceae; genus Paraburkholderia; species Paraburkholderia kirstenboschensis. Next base: position 68,410 of record NZ_CAJHCR010000011.1, on the reverse strand, counting down.
GTAGCAAGGTCGACTTGCGACTGGTCGGGCACCGTGCCCGCCAGCGTCACCGCGCCTCCGCGTGCACGCACGTTGATGTTCGCGACGCTCAAGCCCTTCGTCTTGGAGAGCGCGCCACGGACCTTGCGTCCGAGCGCACGGTTGGCAGCCTTGGCCTGCTTGCCCGTTGCCGCCGACGACGCCGCGGTTGCCGGTGCCGTCGCCGACGCGTCGCTGCTTTGTGCGGACGCGTTGAGCGATGCCAGTACGATCAGCGCGCCGCCGACCATCTTCATTGCCGTGGATGCTTTCATGCGAGTTTCTCCTTGTCGTGAATATGCTCGTCCCCTGGCGGAGACCATGTGTTGCACTACGGGTACAGCGGAATCAAATCGGAAGGACGTGCTGCGGGTCTTGCAAATGCTTGAGTCTGGCAAGCTCATCGCGGCTGCTTCGACGGGCCGAAGCCCGCGTGAGCCGGCACTGGCTTGCTTCGGGCCGGAAGCAAACGATACTCCAATTGGTTCCAGGGTGAATGCGGCGGTGCCCGGAATGAGGCTTTGCTACAACGGTGAAGCCATGATGCGCAAAGCTTTGCTGCATATCCGGGCGCGCTGGTGTAGGTCGCGGCGTCTCGCATTCCCAAAGAGTGGACTAACCAACGGATCAGCCCACGGCCGAACCAACGCACGAACCAACGCACGAACCAACGCACGAACCAACGCACGAACCAACGCATTCAAAAAGGCACGCTGCATGCGCAAACCATTGCTTCCCATCATCCCGTTGTCGCGTGACGATTTGCCCGTCGGGGCGGCGGACCTCGCGCGTTTCATGATCGGCAAATACCTCGTGCACGATGTGTCCGAGGGGCGTATGAGCGGCCGCATCGTCGAGACCGAGGCATATCCGGTGGGCGATTCGACCAGCCATGCGTTCATCGGACGCCGTCCATATAACGGCTCCATGTTTCTCGCGCCCGGCTACGCCTATGTGCGGCTCACCTACGGGCTATCGTACATGCTCAATATGTCCGCCGAAGCGGAGAACGTCGGTGCGGGCATTCTCATTCGGGCGATAGAGCCGCTCGAGGGCCTGCCGCTGATGGAAGCGCGCCGCCCCGGCGTGCCGCTGCGCGACCTGGCGCGCGGACCTGGCCGTCTCACTATGGCGCTGGGCATCGGCCAGTCCTTCGACGGCCGCGATCTTTGTGGCGGGCGCGACCTGTGGATCGGTGTCATCGAGAAAGGCGATGTACCGGTGGGTGTGACGACACGCATTGGCTTGTCCCGCGAAACGCATCGGCCGCTGCGTTTTTTCGAGCCAGGCAGCGCGTTCGTCAGCGGCCCGCGCAAGCTGCTTCTTGCACCTCACGCGGAGCTCGGCGGCAATTCGCAAATTTGACCGTCTCGCGGCAGTGGACCTGGCGGATCAGCGCCGTGGCTGCGAATCCAGCAGGCCAAGCGTTGCATACCGGCAATTTATTACGGCAACGATGCAAGCTGCATTTCCCGTAGCGGCAATTCCGTCTGACTTTTTCGATTACGACAATTATGTATCTCACAATTAGGGGTTTTCCCTCGGTGCGCCGGTGACTAGACTGGAATCACTCGCTTCCACACCGTGTGGCAAGCAGCAAATAAAACCAAATCTGGAGGTAATAATCATGAAATCGCTTATCAAGGCAGTCGCCATCGCAGCCGTTCTCGCCGCTCCGGTCGCATCGTTCGCTCAATCGAGCCAGCAACCTGTGACGCGCGCGGAAGTCCGCAACGAACTGATCCAGTTGGAACACGCCGGCTACAACCCGGCAGTCAGCAATGACCCGAACTATCCGGCCGACATCCAGGCCGCTGAGCGTCGCGTTCAGGCGCAAAACCCGGCAGTCGCGCAAACGCAATTGCCAGTTGCGGACACCAGCGGCTACGGTGGCGTGGCGAACGGCTCGTCGCAATCGGGCGGCGTGCGTGAGCAGATGACCGGCCCGAAGTCGGTGTATTTCGGCAACTAAGTTTCGGCAACCAAGCTTGGGGCAACTAGATTCGGTGACCAGGCCACGTCGACAGCATCAGGTAGGTGAGTCTGCAGCCGGCGGGTCACGTTGATACGGCCGCAGAGCGCAAGATCCACAAGCGCGATGCAGCCGGTCTGCAGCAAGCATTGCGAGTCTGAATGGTGAGCAGGGGAGCGCGCCGCTGGAACATGCGGCGCGCCAGCCTTCCAGACGAAATTAAAGTATCGAATCACGTGGTTCTGAGGCGTTGCGCGGGCTGGCGCAAAGGCTCAAATCCGTGGTCCATAGCCAGTCAGGCAGCGCCGTAGCCCTGCGCGCTAGCAAAGCAGGGCGCCGGCAAAGTGCTGCGCGGTGTCATGCACCGTCCAGAATTCACAGGAACCTCCGCTGCCGCAAGGTAGCTTCGCCCAACCGTTCAGCGATTGGGCTTTTTTTGCGGCTCGTAGACGCGGCGGGCGCGCCGCGTCAGGGGCGCTCGCCGTGGATATAGAACTCCAGTTGCTGAATGGTGAACTGCTGTTCGGCGATGATGTTTTTCACGAGGTCGCCGATCGACACCATTCCCACTAGCCGGTCGTTTTCAATCACCGGCAAGTGGCGCATACGCCGCTCGGTCATGAGCGCCATGCAGTCGTCGGTGGTCTGCTCGGGGCGCACGAAGCGCACGGCTTTGCTCATGATCTCGCGTACCGGCGTGGCCTTCGAAGACCGGTCCATCAGCACGATCTTGCGCGCGTAATCGCGCTCGGTGACGATCCCCGCAATGCTGTCGCCATCCGTAACCACGAGCGCGCCAATGCCTTTCTCGGCCATCAGCTTGATCGCTTCATAGACGGAGTCGTCGGCCCGTATCGTGTAAACGGTCGTGTTGTTGGGTTTGGTTTTAAGAAGCTGTGCAACGGTTGTCATGGAGCGGCTCCGTTTCGCGGTGCAGCACGCCGGCGCGGCGGCTGTCGAGGACCAAGCGATTCCAGTATAGGCGCGCCGCGCCAGCGAGTGTGTTCGGGAATACCTGGAGCGCGCAAAGCGTTTAGTTCGGGTAGCGGCCTCGCGCTGTTTGCATTTGCGGCGCATCGGGCGCTTCGCTGGTGCACGATCCGTGCGCCATGCATGGGCATACGGGTGCGGTTGGCCGATTAGCGGTAAACTCCTGTCCGTACCTTATCCCCGGTTTCATCGGGTTCATGTCCAGCACCATTGCCTAACGCCATGCTCACGTCTCACGATCCGTCGCCCGTAGTAGACGGCGCCATCAACGGCGAATGCGTCGTTCTCGACGCCACCGCCACGCTTCCCACGCGCTACGGCACGTTCACCTCTTACGTGTTTCGCGTGGTCGAAAGCGGCGCCGAACATCTTGCGCTCGTGATGGGCGACGTCGCGAACGGGTCTTCGGTGCTGACACGTTTGCACTCCGAATGCCTGACGGGCGACGTGCTCGGCTCCTACCGCTGCGATTGCGGCGAGCAGCTCGATCTGGCGCTGCGCTATATCGCTGCCGAAGGCTGCGGCGTGCTTCTGTATCTGCGTGGTCACGAAGGCCGCGGCATCGGTCTGTCGAACAAGATCCGCGCTTATGCGCTGCAGGAGCAGGGGCGCGATACCGTCGAGGCCAATCTCGATCTCGGTCTGCCGGACGACTCACGCGAATACGACTCGGCGGCGGGCATCCTGCGCACGCTGAAGGTCACCTCGGTCCGCTTGATGAGCAACAACCCCGAGAAGTTCGACACGCTGTCCAAGCACGGCATTCCGGTCTGCGAACGCGTCGCGCTCGCCATTCCGATGCGCGAGGAAAACGAGCGCTATATCCGCACGAAGCAGCTTAAGTTCGGGCATTACTTCGACGAGAACGAATAGCGCGAATCCGGGATCTGTCTGCGGTCTCCCAAGGAGAGCCAACACAGTCCGCAAGTGATTGAAGATAAAAAGAAAAGTGTCGACGGCGCCAGTCGACGCATCGACGCTGGTCTCCGTATATCTAAACTTGCGACGTAGGCGTAGGTTTTCTCGGCGTGGCCAAGGAAACCTACGCCGGATATTCTCCCTCAGAACAATCTACGCCGAGGGAAGAATGCGCTTCGATGCACGTGCCGCAGCCAGTTTGCCGAGCGGCGATCACATGACCTCCGATGGATTTCCTGGACTGCGCTTGCAAGCGTCTACGAGCCGGAAATCGTGGACGTATCGCTACAAGTCACCGGTCGATAGCCGCATGCGGCAAGTGAAGCTAGATGAATGACCAGCAATGTCGTTTGCTGGAGCCATCGCTGCGTGGGAGAAGAGCCGCGTCGAGCAGGACTCGGGCGCTGAGCTTTTGGCGCACTGCGTCGAATGACGGAAGCAGGGGCTACTCGTCCATCACCGGACAACTACACGTCAGACAGCTGTGTCGCCACTATCTGCAGGGGCACGTAGAAGTCAACCGGAAGACCAAAAGTGCAGTCGAGCTCGCACGTGTATTTAAGGTGATGTTGGGGCCTATCGCGGATAAGCCTGCGACTACCATCACGCGCGCCGAGGCTTTCGATCTGCTCGAATCATATCGATCGACTCCAGTGCTCGCAACTCGCCTTCGCATGGAGCTTGGAGGTGCCTTCCGTGTGCCGCTAGTGGGCCGCGCCGAAGTAATTGTGCGGCGACGGCTCGATCAGGCCAAGGGGACGGTTCTCTTTCCTTCGTCGCGTGGGAAGACGACGGACCAGACCGTGGTCCAGCACGGCGTCTACTATCATCAGCCGTACTGCAAGATTGCACCGAACCATGATCGCCCGCGATTACCTGTGGCGCATTGGTCCGCTTACGAGTTTCGACGCACCCCCCGCACACTGCTTGCAACGATCGGTTGTCCGAACGAAATCGCCGAGGCAGTCCTCGGTCATGTCCAGCCTGGAGTCATCGGTATCTATAACCGGCATACCTACGATAGAGAGCGGCGCGAGTGGCTCACGAAACTGTCACATCGCTTGGAAGAGATTGCGGCGACATATCCTCTAAGGAAGTAACACGATCTCTATGCCGGTATTCGACGCAGGGCAAAATCGCATGGCGGTGGTTAGGCGATAGTATGACTTGCGAGTAAGCATGCGACATCGCGGTGGGCACCGCAACGGATCGAAACTCAGGTGGATGCTTTCCCACCGCCGCTGTATCACCGTTGCGTCTCTCGTGGGATTTCGATCGAACAATTTTCACGAACGCCTATCGACGGGTATGGGCTGACGATCGCTCTGGAAACGCGGTGAACAGCGCGAGCCCTAGGGCCCGATGATAGCCTTTCCCCCCAATCGTAACGCCGTTGACGGACACTTGCTAGATCGATCTAACTAGCTTAAAGTTTCGTGACCGGGTCGGCGATCCATCGAGGCTGATGCGCCGGCGTTGCCATAACCGTATCGCGGCTTTGAAACGCTGCCGCCATGGAGGAGACGAGTTGATTCTGTCCACCGAGCACCAGCAAGTGGCCGACATGGCTCGCCGCTTTTCCAACGAGGTCATCCGGCCGCAGGCCGAGGCGCTCGACCGCGACGAGAGCTTTCCGGCCGACATCTATCGGCAGATGGGCGAGACCGGGCTGTTTGGCATCACGGTGCCGGAATCCATGGGCGGCGCGGGGCTGGATTGCCTCGCATATTCGATCGTGATGGAGGAGATCAGCCGCGGCTATTCGTCCGTCGCCGACCAGTGCGGTCTCGTCGAGTTGCTCGGCACCTTGCTGAGCAAGCACGGCACGCCGGCGCAGATCGACCGCTGGATCGGGCCGCTCGTGCGCGCCGAGTTAAAGGGCGCGTATTGCATCACTGAGGCGGGCGCGGGAAGCGACGTATCCGGCGTGAAGACGACTGCCGTGCGCGATGGCGACGGCTGGTCGCTCAGCGGCTCGAAGCTATGGATACACAATGCACCGGTCGCCGACGTGGCGCTCGTGCTGGCGCGCACCGATCCCGCCGCGGGCAGGCGCGGAATGAGCATCTTCATCGTCGATTGCGCGTCCCGGGGCGTGTCTCGCGGGGCCAAGGAACACAAGCTGGGCCAGCGCGCGTCGCAGGTCGGCGAACTGCATTTCGACGACGTGAAACTGCCGGCGGACGCGCTGCTCGGCACGGAAGGCCGCGGCTTTCACATGATGATGAGCGTGCTCGAGAAAGGGCGCGTCGGCATCGGGGCGCTCGCTGTGGGCATCATGCAGGCTGCGCTGGAAGCGAGCGTCGAACAGGCCAGGATGCGCAAGCAGTTCGGCCAGGCGATCGCCGAGTTTCAGGCGATCCAGTTCATGCTGGCCGACATGGCCAAGGACACCGAAGCCGCACGGCTGCTCGTGCGCTCCGCCGCGTCGAAGCTGGACGCGGGCATCGAGGCGACCGCCGCGGCGTCGATGGCCAAGTGCTTCGCAGGCGATGCGGCCGTCCAGCACACCAGCAATGCGATCCAGATCTTCGGCGGCAGCGGCTATATCCGTGGCTACGAAGTTGAACGCCTGTACCGCGACGCCAAGATCACGCAGATCTACGAAGGCACGAATCAGATCCAGCGGGTCATCATCGCGCGCCAACTGCTGAAGACATGAACATGACAAGAACTGCCGTGGTAACGGGCGCGTCGCGCGGGATCGGGCGTTCCGCCGCGCTGGCGCTTGCCGCCGAAGGCTTCGACATCGCCGCCATCGCGCTCGACGATGAAGAGCGGCTTGATACGCTCACAGCCGAAGTCGAGGCGCTGGGCCGCGTCTGCGTCAGCTTCGATCTCGATATCGGCGATATCGATCAACACGCGAGCGTCCTGAACGCGATCGTCGAACGCTTCGGCGGCGTCGACTGTCTCGTCAACAATGCCGGCGTTTCGGTGCTCAGCCGCGGCGATCTGCTCGACGTGAGCGCGCAAAGCTACGACCGCTGCCTCGACATCAACACGCGCGGCACCTTCTTTCTGACGCAGGCCGTGGCCCGGCGGATGGTGGCGCAGAAGCCGGCGGGCGAGGGTGCGCGCAGCATCATTTTCGTGACGTCGTCGAACGCGGTGGTCGCCACCATCGAGCGCGGCGAATACTGCATGTCGAAGAGCGCACTGTCGATGGCGGCGCGCCTGTTCGCGCTGCGCCTCGCTCCTCACGATATCGGCGTATTCGAGGTGCAGCCGGGGCTAATCCTGACCGAGATGACGGCGCCGTCGAAGGCCAAGTACGACAAGCTCATCGGCGAAGGCATGACAGCGACGCCGCGCTGGGGCCAGCCGGAAGACGTGGCGCGCGTGATCCGCACGATGGCGGCGGGCCTCTTGCCCTATACCGTGGCGCAGGAAGTGCGCGTCGACGGCGGCCTGATGATCCAACGCTTTTGAGGAACACCATGCGCGACTTGAACGGACGCGGCGATCTCTGCTGCATCAACACGGGCACGCTCGGCTATCGCGAGCCGATTGAGGTGACGGCCGGCCGCATCGCCGACCAGGGTTTCGGCTGGATCACGCCGTGGCGTCAGGAAATCGACGAGAACAGGCCGCAGGCCGCCGCCAGCGCGATCCGCGCGGCGGGCCTGAAGGTCAATGCGTATTGCCGCACGGCCTATTTCGCGGCGAACGACGCCGCCGGCCGCCGCGCCGCGATCGATTCCAACCGTCGAGCGCTGGAGACCGCCGCCGTGCTTGGTGCGCCGGTGCTGGTCGCGGTCGTCGGCGGATTGCCGCCCGGTTCGCGCGACATCGACGATGCGCGCGAGCAGATTCTCGATGGCCTCGCCGCCTTACGACCGACGATGAAAGAGACCGGCGTGCGCATCGCGCTCGAACCGCTGCATCCGGTCTACGCCGCCGATCGCAGCTTGCTCAACACGCTCGATCAGGCGCTGGACTGGTGCGACCGGCTCGACCCGTCGCGCGAGGGGCATTTCGGCGTGGCCATCGATGCTTACCACGTCTGGTGGGATCCGGCGCTGATGCCGGCCATCACCCGCGCGGCCGAACGCATCCTCGCGCTGCACGTGTGCGACTGGCTCGTCGAAACCCGCGACCCGTTGCAGGATCGCGGGATGATGGGCGATGGCGTCATCGATCTCAAGCGACTGCGCACGGCGGTAGAAGCCACCGGCTATGACGGCCCCGTCGAAGTGGAGATTTTCTCGAAGCTCGACTGGTGGGCGCGCCCCGCCGATGAAACCTTGCGCATCTGCCGCGAGCGCCTGTTCGAGTGCTGCTGATTTACGCTACCTCTCAACGTCCAACGTAGATCGGCGCTCGCTTGTCCTGAAAGCTGCGGATGCCTTCGGCCGCGTCCTCGGTGCTGGCCGCGAGCGCGCCCGCCATCGCTTCCAGTGTCGAGCCGGTTTCCTCGCCGCTCGCCGCGTTGATCAGCTGCTTGGTCAGTTGCAGCGATATCGGCGCGCGCGACGCCATCGCCAGCGCCAGCCGATGCGCGCGTTCCAGCACGCTCGCGTGCGGCACGACTTCATGCACGAGGCCGCACGCCTGTGCATCGGCGGCCGTCACGCGCTCGCCGCTCAGGGCCAGATATTTCGCCTGGCTCGCGCCGATCATCCGCACGAGCCGCTGCGTGCCGGACCAGCCGGGACAGGTCCCGATCGACGCTTCCGGCAACGCGAAAGCGGCCGCTTCGGACGCAATGCGTACGTCGGCGGTGATCGCCAGTTCCAGCCCGCCTCCGAAGGCATGACCGTTGATCGCCGCGATCACAGGCTGGCGCAGCCGCGCCCACTGGTCGAAGACCTGATGGCCCCGGCGCACCCAATGGCGCCACATGTCGAGCGGCTTGAGCGCGGCCCATTCGTTGATGTCGGCGCCGACGCAGAATGCCTTCGTGCCGCCGCCCGTCAGGATGACGACGCGCGTTTCATTGTCGGCCTCGAGTTCGCGGGCTGCGTCTTCGAGTTGGTCCAGCATGCAGGGCGTCAGCGCGTTGAGTTTGGATGGCCGGTCCACCGTGACGGTGGCGACGGCTGCATCGCGGACGATGGACACGAAGCGATCAGTCATGGCGATTTTCGCGGGGTTTGAGGCGGAGTCCGAAGGGCGCGTCGATGAAAAGCGCCGCATCCATCTGACGCAGATCCGGTGCGACCTTCAGCGCGACCTCTGCCTGATCGAGAATGTCGCGCTGCAAATCGACGCCGGGCGCGATCTCGCGCACCGTCAGGCCGTCGTCGAGCAGATCGACGACGCAGCGCTCGGTGACATACGTCACGCGCTGGCCGCGCTCGCGCCCCACGCGCCCGCTGAACGTGATCTGTTCGGCCGTCCGGACGAACTTGCGCGTGCGGCCTTCCTTCACGATGCGGAGCCTGCCGCCGCCGACTTCCAGCTGCGCGCCGGCGGTGAAAAAGCCCGAGAACACGATTCGGCGCGCGTGCGCGGTGATATCGACGAAACCGCCGCAGCCCGCTGTCAGATACGGTTTCGATGCGAGCCGCGAGACGTTCACGCTGCCGTCGGCATCGACTTGCAGGAAGGACAGCAGCGCGACGTCGAAGCCGCCGCCCTGAAAATAGGTGAACTGATTCGGCGACGCGACTATCGCATCCGCGTTCGATGCGCAGCCGAACGCGAAGCCGAGCAGCGGCATGCCGCCGACCGCGCCCTGTTCGATGGCCCACGTCACTTCGCCGTGCAGGCCTTCCTCCAGCAGGATGCGCGGCACGTTGGCGGAAATGCCGAAGCCCAGATTGGCCGCGCAGCCATGCGCGAGTTCCATCGCGGCGCGTCGGGCGATGACCTTCTCCGGTCCCCAAGCCGTCGGCGCGAACGCATCCATCGGCAGCGTGATTTCGCCGCTGATAGACGGATCGTAAGGCGTCTGCGTGGTCTGCCACTGGTCCGGATCGACGACGACGTAATCGACCAGATTGCACGGCACGCGCACGTCGTGCGGCCGCAGCGTGCCGGCTTTTACCACGCGCTTGACCTGCGCGATCACGATGCCGCCGTTGTTGCGCGCGGCCAGTGCCTGATCGATGCCGCCCAGCAGCGCGCCTTCGTGTTCGTAGGCGAGGTTGCCCGCTTCGTCCGCGGTGGTCGCGCGGATGATTGCCACGCGTGGCGCGATCGCAGGGAAGTAGAGCCAGTGATCGCCGTCGAAGGACACCTTGCGCACGACCGGCCGCGCGGCGGCGGCGGCGTTCATCGCGCAACCCTGGAAGTCGGGATCGACGAACGTGCCCATGCCGACCTTGGTCAGCACGCCGGGACGCTTCGCGGCGGCGTCGCGGTGCATGTCGAACAGGATGCCGCTCGGAATGTTGTAGGCCTCGATTTCGTTATCGACGATCATGCGCCAGACGTTGGGCATCGGCAGCGACGACGGGCCGCTCGGATACGAGCCCGCCAGCGTGCGCGCGAGCAGGCCCGGCCGGGCGAGATGGTCGATGCCCTTGACGCCGTACATGTCGCCGGCGGCGATCGGGTTCAGCGTGGTGAGATCGCGCGGCTGTCCCTCGCGCTCGAAGCGCTCGCCGATGGCCGCGAGAATCTTGTCGGGGCAGCCGAGCGCGCTTGAGGAACTGATGCTGACGACATCGCCGCTACGCACCAGTCGCGCCGCCGCGTCCGCCGTGATGACTTTGCTCATGAAGGATTCCCGTTTTAGCGATGAAGGTCGAACAGCGCCGCGCCGCGTTTCATCGCATTGCGCGCGATGATGCCGCGATGGATCTCGGACGTGCCGTCGAAGATGCGATAGACGCGGGCATCGCGGTAATAGCGTTCGATGGCCAGTTCCTTGCAGAAGCCCATGCCGCCGAAGACCTGGACCGCGCGGTCGACCACGCGGCCGAGCGTCTCGGAGGCCTGCACCTTGACCATCGAAATCCAGTCGCGCGCGTCCTGTCCGGCGTCCATCATGCTGGCGGCGTTGAGCAGCATCAGCCGCGCCGCGTTGATCTCCATCACGCTGTCCGCGATGACCTGCTGGATCATCTGGAAATCGCCGATGCGCGTGCCGAACTGGCGCCGCTCGCCCGCGTACCCGATCATCATTTCGAGCACATGCGCAGCCTTGCCGATGCCGCGCGCGCCGATCAGCGCGAGGCGCACGCGGCCCAGCATGTTCATCGCCAGTTTGAATCCTTCGCCCTGGCGCCCGATCAGGGTCATCGGGTCCAGCGGAACGTCGTAGAAAAAGAGCTCGTGGTGGGGCGTGCCGCGCAGGCCCATCATCTGCTGGTCGCGGCCGAGCTCGAAGCCGGGCAGGTTCTTGTCGACCGCGAACAGCGAGATTTCTTTCTCGCCGGTGCGGGCCGAGACCAGGAAGAAGTCGCTCCATTGCGCATCGCTGATGAAGTGCTTGCTGCCGTTCAGCATCCAGCCACGCCCGGTTTTGCGCGCCGTAGTCTTGATGCCCTGAGCGTCCGAGCCCGCGCCGGTTTCGGTGATCGCAAGGCCGCAGGTACGCTCGCCGGCAATCGCGGGTTTGAGCCAGCGTTCGATCTGCTCGCCCTCGCACGCCAGGAGCGCGTCGTAGACGTTGCCGAAGGCGCGCCGCACCAGAATGTCGGAGCTGTGGCCGAACTGCTCCTCGCACAACATCGAGTCGACCGTGCTCAATCCGCCGCCGCCGAGTTCGGCGGGCATGTTCACCGCATACAGGCCCAGCGCCCGGGCGCGCATCTGCAAGCCGCGCGCGATCTCGGGCGCGAGGGCGCCTTCGTCTTCCACTTGTTGTTCGAGCGGCTGCAACTCGGTGCGCACGAAGCGGCGCGCCGTCTCGATCATCATCTTCTGCGTGTCGCTGAGCGTGAAGTCCATCGATCTCTCCGATTTGCGTTTAGCCGGCGCTGGTCGCAGCGACACGCAGCGACGGATGCAGCGCGACTTCGAAGGGCATGCGTTCGAGCACGTCGCGCACGAGATCCACGCCCGGCGCCAACTCGATCAGTTGCAAGCCGTCGGCCGTCAGTTCGAAGACGGCGCGTTCGGTCACATAGATCACGTGCTGGCCGTCCGCGCGGGCGCGCTTGCCGCTGAACGTGATATGGCGCACTTGCTTAACCAGCTTCGGCACCGCGCCGTAACGCCGGATGCGCACTTCGCCGTCTTCCAGCTCGACTTCCAGCCCTTTCGCCTCGAAGGTGCCGCAGAAGACGACCTTGCGCGTGCGCTGCGTGATATCGACGAAACCGCCGGGGCCGACGATGTTCTCGCCGAGCCACGAGACGTTGACGTTGCCTTGCGCGTCCAGCTCGCCCATGCCAAGAAAGGCGATATCGATGCCGCCGCCGCTGAATAAATCGAACTGGTCGTTGGATTTGAGGATCGCGCTCGCGTGGCGCGTGGCGCCGAACAGGTCGCCGCCTAGCAGTTCGCCGTTGTGCGATCCCTGTTCGATCACGGTCCAGCTAATGTCCACCCCTTCTTCGTGCGCGACGGCCGGAATGCCGTCGGGCACGCCATAGCCGAAGTTGACGCACGCGCCGGGCTCCAGCTCCTGCGCGGCGCGCTTCGCGATGATGTAGCGGATGCCCGTGGGCAGCGGCGGCTGCGTGCGCGTCTCGGGTGCGGGCAGCTCGCCGCTGATGGTCGGGTCGTAGCCCGCGGCAGTGGTCTGCTTCTGATCGGCGTACACGCAGATATCGTCGACGAGCACGCCCGGCACGGTGACCGCGCGCGCCGGCGTGATCGGCGTGGCTGAGACGTCGCGCACCTGCGCGAACACGCGGCCGCCGCTGTTGTGCGCGGCGAGCGCGGCGGCGAACGCGTCGATATCTGCGGGTTCTTCACGCGATGTCAGGTTGCCCTGCATATCCGCCGTGGTGCCGCGCACGATCGCGAAGTCGATCGCGAAGGGCTTGTACCAGAGCAGTTCCTTGCCGCCCAGCGTGACGACTTCGACGAGATCCTCTCGCGCACGGGCGTTGACGCGGCCGCCGCCGTGGCGCGGATCGGCGAAGGTATCGAGGCCGATGTGCGTGACGAGACCGTGACGGCCCGCGCCGGCTTCGCGGATCAGCGTCTGGATCACGCCGGCGGGGAGGGTGTAAGCCTCGATGCGTTCCTCGCGCGCGAGCTTCTGCATCGGCTTGGACCAGGTCCAGTGACCGCCGATGACGCGCTTTACCATGCCTTCGTGCGCGAAACGGCTGATGCCGCTCTTCACGCCGTCGCCGATCCCGAGCGCGTGGATCAGCGTGAGATCGCGCGGATGACCCGTCGCCAGAAAGCGCCGCTCGATGGCCTCGGTGATGTGATCGGCTTCGACCAGTCCGCCACCCGAGCCGCTCAGCACGACGGTCGCGCCATCGAAGATCGCCGCCGCCATGAAGTCCGCATCAGTCAGGTTTGCACACTTCATCTCATTTTTCCTCGTTGCCCGTGCGTGCACCCGCGCGGACCATCAGCACGTTGATGCCGTCCTGGATCAGCACGCCGTCCTGGTTGTGCACTTCGACCTGCAAACGCACGATGCCGCGATCGGAGCGGCGCGTGGCGCGCTTGTCCAGCACGCGGATGCGGCCCTGTATCCTGTCGCCGATCAGCACCGGCTTGTGAAAGCGATACGTCCACTCCAGCGTCGCGATCGCGGCGAAGAGCATCGTTGCGCGGTTCTTGAGGCCGTCGACCATCGCGAGGCACAAGAGACCATGCGCGACGCGGCCGGGAAAGCCGACGCCGCGCGCGAATTCGTCGTCCATGTGGACATCGAAGAAGTCGCCTGAGATGCCGGCGAACTGCACGACGTGGCTCTCGGTGACGACGATGCCCGACGTCGTGAAGGCGAGGCCGGGTTCGATCTGGTCGAAGAGCAGGGGATGGCTCATGAGCTTGTCCTTATCAGTCGAACGCGGGCGCGTGCGGAACCCGTTCGCGATTGACGATGCGGTAATCCGTTGCGTTCAGCGCGTCGATGCGATGCATGTCGATGCTGGACAGCGTGAAGTCCATCACGTCGAAGTTGGCCTCGATGTTCCGGCGCTGCGTCGACATGGTGTTGATCGTGACGCCTTTCTGGACGATCCAGCGCAGCGCCACCTGCGCGGCCGACTTGCCGTAGCGCGCGCCGATCTCGTCGAAGAGCGGATATTTGAAGATCTCGCCGCGCGCGACCGAGCAGTAGGACGAAAGCGGAATGCCCGTTTCGATGGCGGTCTCCAGCAGCACGCGCTGGTTCAGGAGCGGATGAAACTCGACCTGATTGGTGACGAGCGGCAGCGCCGTCGCGGCTTTCGCGGCGCGCATCATCGCGGCGTTGAAGTTGCTGATGCCGATATGGCGCGTCAGGCCCGCGCGCGCCGCTTCTTCGAGGCGGCGCACCGAAGGCGCGACATCGCCGTGCGCGGGCGGCCAGTGCAGCAGCAGCACGTCGACCTGATCGATCTTCAGCTTGTCGAGGCTTTCGCGCAGCGACGGCATGAAACGTTCGGCGGAATCGTTGGCGGGCGCGATCTTGGTGATGATGCACAACTCGTCGCGCGGAATGCCGATCGCGCGCAGCGCGGAGCCGACGCCGATTTCGTTGTCGTAGAGCTGCGCGGTGTCGATCGCGCGATAGCCGGTCTCGACCGCGTCGCGCAGCGCGTCCTTCAGTTGCTGGCCGTTCAGCGGCCAGGTGCCGAAAGCGCGTTGATGGGTGCGTTGGAAAAGTATGTTCATGGCGTTGTGGAGTCAGAAGTCGGCGGCCGTCTTCGCGAAAAAGGCGCGGATGCCGAGCTCCGCGTCGGGACTGGTGCGGACCGCGAGCGCGGCCGCGGGATAGGCGGCGTGCGGATCCTTGTTCTCATCGACGATCAGGGATTTGGCGAGCGCAGCGGCGCGCGGCGATATTGCGCACAGGCGCGCGGTCCATTCCTGCAATTGCGCTTCGATGTCCTGCGGCGCGCACACGGCATTGACGATGCCCCACTGCAACGCCGTCGACGGGTCTATTTCGCGGGAGAGCAGCACCGCTTCGAGCGCGCGCCCGCGGCCCGCGATGCGCTGCAAGCGGTCGCCGCCCTCCCAGCCGGGAATCGCGCCGATGGCGACTTCCGGAAAACGCAACCGCGCGCCGGTACCCGCCAGCCGCAGATCGCAGCACAGCGCGAGCTCCAGGCCGCCGCCGAAGCACAGTCCTTCGATGACGGCCACGGTCGGGCAGCGCAGCCGCTCGAAGCGCCGGAACACCGCGTTGCCTTCGCCGATCCATTCGGTCGCGAATGCTTTCGGGTCCAGCGCCGACCATTCGCGGATATCGGCGCCGGAAGAGAAGACGCCGCCCGCGGTGCCGCGCAGCACGACCGCGCGGAGGGTGTCGTCGTGATCGATTTGCGCGATGTACTCGTCGAGCGCGGCCAGCATCGCGAAGTCGAGCGCGTTGGCCTTGCCTGGATTACTGAGCTCCAGCGTGAGCACGGCGTCGTCGCGGCGCGAAAGAATCTGTCCCATCAATGTCTCCTCAGTCCTGCACTACGCCGTAGCAGGCGAGGAACGTCTTCATGCGCGCGATCGCGAGTTCGGGCTGCCGCAGCAAACCCGCCGCATCGGCGAGCCTGAACAGATCGACGAAATACGGCAGCGGACGCATCGCCTGATGTCCGGCAAGCATCGTCATGTGCGATTGATGCCCGTTCAGGAAGGCGAGGAACACGATGCCAGTCTTGTAGAAGCGGGTCGGCGCGCGGAAGATGTGACGCGACAGCGGCACGGTTGGCGCGAGAATCTCGAGGAAGCGCTCGCGCCGTCCCGCCGCCAGTTCGCTGAGGGCGGCGGAAGCGGCAGGCGCGATGCCGTCGAAAATGCCGAGCAGCGCGTGCGAATAGCCTTGCTCGTCGCCGGCAATCAGCTCGGGATAGTTGAAGTCGTCGCCGGTGTACATCTTCACTCCGGCCGGCAGGAGACGGCGCATGTCGATCTCGCGTTGCTTGTCGAGCAGCGAGACCTTGATTCCGTCCACCTTGGCCGCGGACTCCGTGATGACCTGCAAAGCCACGTCGCGCGCGGCCCCCAGATCGTCGGTGCCCCAGTAGCGGGCGAGTGCGGGATCGAACATGTCGCCCAGCCAGTGCAGGATGACCGGCTGATCCACTTGCGCGAGCACGCGGCGATACACCGAAACATAGTCGTCGGGCGAACGGGCCACGCGCGCGAGCGCCCGGCTGGCCATCAGAATCAGACGGCCGCCCGCGGTCTGGATCGCATCGACCTGTTGGAGATAGGCATCTACGACGGCGTCGAGCGAATCGACCGAGGCGGGATCGAGATGATCCGTGCCGCAGCCGTTGAAGATGGGCACGCGGCTGTCGGCGAGCTCGGCGCGCGTGCGGCGGATCAGTTGCAGCGATTCTTGCCAGCTCAGGCCCATGCCGCGCTGCGCGGTGTCCATCGCCTCGGCGATGCCCAGGCCGAGGCCGGCCAGATAGCGGCGATAGTCGAGCGTCTTGTCCCAGTCGATCTTGCCGCCACTGGACGAATCGACGTCCGCGAACGGATCGGCGACGACGTGCGCGGCCGACAGCGCCATGCGATTAAAGGGAGCGGCGGGGCGGATGTCCTGAAGCGGGATGCCCGTGAGCGTGTAGCGTTCCAGCGCGCCCGCAGGCGTCGGCAGTTGGATGGTATGCATGTCGCGATGATTGGATTGGTTTGAACGTGAGAGTGCGGGGAGACTCAGAGGCGCGGAATGGACAGCGCGCCGTCGATGTTGAGCACGCTGCCCGTGGCGAACGCCATCTGTCCCGAGGCCAGCGCCGCCACGGCCGAAGCGACGTCCTGCGGCACGCCCCAGCGCCGCATCGGCACGATGCCGTCGGCGATGCGTTCGTCGTAGCGCGCCGCGACGCCTTCCGTCATCGGCGTGCGGATGATGCCGGGCCGCACTTCGAACACGCCGATGGAAAGCGGAGCGAGGCGCAGCGCGAACAGCTTGGTGAGCATGCCCAGCCCGGCCTTCGACATGCAATACTCGCCGCGCTCCGTCGATGCCAGTTCGGCGCTGACCGACGACACCGTGACGATGCTGCGCGCGTCGGCGGTCGCGCTCGCGGCCATGTGGCGCGCCACCGCCTGCGTGAGAAAGAACGTGCCGCGCATGTTGATATCGACGACCCGGTCGTAGGACTGCTCGCCGAGTTCCAGCAGATCGCCGCGCTGATCGGCGGACACGCCCGCGTTGTTGACCAGACAGGCGATTGGCCCGCAGCCCGAAACGATCCGTTCGACCAGCGCACGATGGGCGGCGCTATCGGCCAGATCGTGCTGGTAGAAGCGCGCGCGGGCGCCGTGCGATTCGACGGCCGCAAGTGTTTCGTTCGCGCCGTCGTCGTCGATGTCGATCAATGCGAGGTCGAAGCCGCGCTGCGCCAGCTCGGCCGCGATGCTTGCGCCGATGCCCCGGCGCGCGCCCGTGACGAGCGCCAGCGGCCGTTCGCGGCGCGGCGTCAATACAGGAGATGAGGTAGCCATTCGGAGAACGCCGGCACGAAAGCCAGTAGCAGGATGGTCACGAACATGACGGCCATGAATGGCAGCATGGGCCGCACCAGATTCACCATTTTGATGTTGGCGACGCCGGTGACGATGAAACAGGCCGTGCCGATCGGCGGCGTGACGAGCGAGATGCCGACGATGGCGATGGCGAGAATCGCGAAGTGGATGTCGCTGAAGCCTGCGTCCTGCGCGATCGGCAGAAACAGTGGAATCAGCAGGATGAGCGCGGGGATGCCGTCGAGCAGGGCGCCCAGCAGCCAGAACACCACCACGATGAACACTGTGAAAACGATCTTGTTGCCGGTCAGATGCGACGCGAACTCGGCCACCTGCTCGCCCACCGAGTTGTACGCGAGCATGTAGCCGAGGATCTGCGCGACGCCGACCAGCGACAGCACGATCGCGCTCGTGCGGCCGGCCTTGATCAGAATCCCGAGCCACGCGCGAGACGGAATCGAGCGCTGCACAACCGTGATGATCGTCACGTAGGCCACCGCCGCCGCCGCCGATTCGGTCGCCGTGAAGAAGCCCATGAAGATGCCGCCGAGGATGATGATCGGCGCGCCCAGCGCGGGAATCGCGAGCAAGAACGCGCGGCCGAGCTCCGGCACGCTGAAATGCACCGGCGCCACCGGCGGCTCCGAGCGCGCGCGGTACATGATGATGCCCATCTTCGTGACGCCGACCAGAATCGCGGGCAGCGTCGCCGCGAGAAACAGCTTCGTCACCGACATGTTCGCGACGGTCGCCAGCACGATGATCGTGATCGACGGCGGAATCAGAATGCCGGTCCCGGCCGCCGCCGCGATGATCGCGGACGACCATTCCTTGCGATAGCCGGCTTTTTCCATCGACGGCAGCATGGCGGAGCTGATCGCGGCGGCATCGGCGTTGACCGAACCGCTCAGGCCGGAGAAAACCATCGTCGAGGCGACGGCGGAGACGCCCAGCCCGCCCGGCACGCGGCCCACCACCAGGTTCATGAAGTTGACGAGGCGGGCCGCCGAGCCCGAGTGAAAGAGAATCTCGCCAGCGAGGATGAACAGCGGCACGGCGAGCAGCGTGAACGAATCGACGCCGTGATACATCGCCTGGGCGATGTTGGTGAGCGGCAGGCCTTGCATCAGGCCGTCGATGGTGCCGACCGCGCCCAGCGACGCGATGATCGGCGCGCCGGCGACGACGAACAGCGCGAGTAGTCCGACGGTAAGAATCATTGCGCCCTCGTCTCGGTAGGACCGTGGCCGTGGCCGTGCTGCGCCCCGGTATCCAGATCGACATTGACGGCCAGGTCCCATGCGTGCGCCAGCAGGTGCAGCAGACCCAGCGCGCTGCCGGCCGGGATCGCGGCGAACGAAATCCACTGCGGGATGCCGCTCGGCGTCATCTGATTGAGCCCGAGCTGCATGAATTGCCAGCCGCCCCAGGCGAGTGAGACCAGCAGGAAGCCCATCAGAAGCATCTGGACGAAGGAGGCGAGCACGAGCCAGCGGCCCCTCAGCTTGTCTTCGAAAAGTTCGAAGGCGACATGCACCTTGTCGCGCACGCCGACCGCGATGCCGATGAAGGTCATCCAGATCATCAGCGTGACGCTGACCTCGATGTTCCACGACAGCGAGACGTGGAAGACGAAGCGGGACAGGATGCCCGCCAGCACGACGCAGAAGACTGCGAAAACCAGGACCGCTATCAGCATGTCTTCGACGCTTGCGAGCACGCACAACGCCGCAGTGTTGTTGATGCTGTCCCGGGAAACGCGCGAACGTGAATCGGGTTTCATGTCGGGGAACCTCTGGCTGGAGTTATCCGAGGGCGGGCAGGTAGCTGCCCAGTTCGGCGAAGTTCGCGCGGTACTTCGTGTAGATCGGTTTGACCGCTGCCTGGAATGCGGGAAGGTTCGCGTCGTTGAACGCGACGCCGTTCTTCCTGGCTTCGGCGAGATATTTCGCATCCGAAGCCAGCCACAGGTCGCGCTCGTGCTGCTGCGCCTGCGCGGCGGCTTCCTTTACGGCGTCCTGCTTCTTCGGGTCGAGCGAATCAAACCACTTCTTGCTGGCGAGCATCGGATCGATCGAGAAGAAGTGGTTCGTGTACGAGTAGTACTTCGCCACTTCGCTGTGGTGCTGCTGCACGAAGAATGTGACCGAGTTTTCGGCGCCATCGACGACACCCTGCTGCAGCGCGGAATAGATCTGCGTCGTGTCGAGCGGCGTGGCCTGCGCGCCGAGCTGGTTGAACGTCGCGATCATGATCTGGTTGCCTTGCGTGCGGATCTTCAGGCCTTTCAGATCGCCGGGTTCGTTGATCGGGCGCGTGCGGTTGTAGACGCTGCGCAGGCCGGAGTCGAACCAGCCGAGCAGCACGAAACCGAGACTGTCGAGAATGCCCGCGTAGGCCTTGCCGAGCGCGCCGTCCTGCGCCGCGAAGAGCGATTTGCGGTCGGGGAACGCGAACGGCATCGCGAACAGGCCGAGACGCTTGTCGTAGCCTTCGAGATCGGCCACGTTCGTGACCGTGACTTCGAGCGTGCCGTTGCGCAACTGCTCGTTCATGCGCGTGTGCGAACCGAGCACGCCGTCCGGAAACACGCGCGCGTCGAAGCCGGTCGTTTCCTTCAGACGCTTGGCCATCAGATTCTCGGTGATGACTTCCGGATTGCGGCGGTCGACGACATCGCCGATGCGGATCGTCTGGTTGTCCGCACTGGCAAAGCGCGGCAGGCAGCCCGCGGCCGCGGACGCCGCCGTGAGCATCAACAGTTTGCGGCGAGAGAGAAGGTAGTCACGCATATATCGGATTCCTATGGTTCTGATATCCATATTGAACTGCGACGAAGGCGGCACCGAAGACACTGCTGCGCACGACTGCGAGAGTGTGTTAGATCGATCTACTACAGGTTAAAAGTTGTGCGGATACGGTGCAAGCGGATTTTTCTAAGGGAAACCCGAACGGCGCCCGTTCGGGACGCGAACGCTTATTTGCGAGCGCCGCAGGTTCCGCGGATGACGAGAACCGGCTCGGAGACAATGCGCGTAGGCGTGCGCGACGGCTCCGTCATGCGCTTGAGCAGCAGATCGGCGGCGGCGCGGCCGATGTCGTCCTGCAAGACCTGGACCGTGGTGAGCGGCGGCTCCCAGAGTTCGGCTTCGGGTACGTCGTCGAAGCCCACGACGCCGAAGTCGGCGCCCGGTTCGATGCCGTGTGCGCGCAGGCCGAGCATCACGCCAAACGCGACGATGTCGTTGCCGCACACCACCGCTGTAGGCGGATTTTTAAGCGCGAGCAGTTCGGTGATGATGCGCTTGCCGTCGTGACGCGTCAGCGGCGACGGCACGAGCAGCCGTTCGTCGAGCTTGATCTTCGCGTCGCGCAGCGCGTCGCGATAGCCCTCGGCGCGGTCGCTGCCGGTGGAGGCGCGCATGACGCCGCCGATCATCGCGATGCGTTTATGCCCAAGCGAAATCAGATGCGAGGTTGCGAGCGCCATGCCGCGGCGATTGTCCGCGCCGACGTAATCGGTCTGAAGCCCGGCGACGTAGCGCGAAGCGAAGACGCACGGAATGCCCCACGCCAGCACCTGGCGCATCTGGGCGGCCGTGGTCGATTCGGTCGGACAGACTATGAGGCCGTCGATGTTGTGCTGCCGCACGGTGTCCAGAAAGCGGCTTTGCCGTTCGAGCGATTCGTCGGTATTACCGAGCAGCGTCATGAATCCCTGCGTGCTCAGGCTGGCCTCGATGGAGCGGACCAGCATCGTGAAGTAGGGATTGGCGAGATCGTTGACGACGACGCCCACGGTGTTCGTCTGATTGCTGCGCATGCCCGCCGCGTGGCGGTTGTAGACGTAGCCCTTGCGCTTGAACGCTTCCAGCACGCGCTCGCGCGTGGCTTCGGAAATGCGCGGGCTGTTGCGCAGCACGAGCGAGACCGTTGCTCTGGACAGGCCGAGGTCGTTGGCGATATCCAGCAGTGTGACGGGAGAACCTGGTTTGCCTCGGGACATTGGAACGGTCGATGAGTCGTATGCCCGGAGTGTATCCGAATCGGCCGTAAGGACCCGTTTCCGGTCGGGCATGCTTACGCGTGCTCAGCGCGCTTCAAGCCGAAAAACCCGGCGACGATTTCCGCCTGATTCTCCAGCAGGTGCCGGCCGAGATGAATGCGATGGCCCCGTTCTTCGGCCTGATGCAGCAGTCGAGTCCGTTCCGGCTTCATGATGATGTCGGCTACCAGTACGCGGCGGTCGAGCCGGGCGATGTCGAACGGCAGCGGATCGCCCGCCGCCATGCCGCAGGGCGTCGCGTTGACGACCAGATCCACATCTTCGGGTGTTGCGTTTCCGGCCGAGACGGTCAGCGCCGGATAGGCCTGCGCCAGTTCCGCGATCAGCGCGTCCTGCTTTGCGCGATCCACGTCGATCAATTGCAGCGATTTCACGCCCGCGCTCGCGAGCGCATGCGCCAGCGCCTTGCCGGCTCCGCCCGTGCCCGCCTGAAACACCGACATGCCGCGCGGCTCGTAGCCCTGTTTGCGCAGCCCGCGTGTGAAGCCTTCGCCGTCGTACATCTCTCCGACCCATTCGCCTGTTTCCGTGCGGCGCATGCAGTTGATCGCACCCACTTTCTGCGCGATCGGCAGTAGCCGGTCGACGAGGCCGGTCATCGAGATCTTGTGCGGCACCGTGACGACGATGCCATCGAGATTGCTGATCGTCTTCAGCCCGGCGATGGCCGTCGCGAGCGACGCGGCCGGAATTTGCATCGGCACGAGCACGGCATTCACGCCCATGCGCTGGAAAATCTCGTTGAAGACGAGCGGCGAGCGGGCCTGCGCGATCGGATCGCCGACGATGGCGAAAAGGCGCGTGTCTCCGGCGACGGCGGCATTCAATGCGGAAGTCATGATGATGAGCCTGGGTTGACGGGCATGGGTCGATGATTGGCCGACGACGCGATTAGCGCATCGATCAGCAGGTGGACGTTGAGCGCGCTGCGCAGCGAGGCGACCGGATCGGCTCCGTGGGCGGCAGCGTCGATGAAATTGGCGATGACGGCCTGATGCCCGTGATGCGAGAAAGCCATCGGGTTCGCGCCGGAACCGAGGGAAGCCGTTTCGCCTTCTTCGAGCACGGCGCCGTCCATGTACTGCACGATGAGCCTGCCGCCGGCGAGCGTGGCGCTTCCTTTGCTGCCGCCGATTTCAATGCGTTCGGGGAAGCCGGGAAAGATGGCCGTGCTTGCGTGCAGGGACGCGATGCAGCCGTTTCGATACTTCATGACGCCCGCCACGGTGTCTTCGCATTCCATGCGGTGCGCACGGCTGGTGATCGCGTAGGAGAAGACTTCGTCCGGAAGGCCGACCAGCCACAGGAAAAGATCGAGCGTGTGAATGGCTTGCGTCATCAGCACGCCGCCGCCGTCGCGGGCCAGCGTGCCGCGTCCCGCTTCGTCGTAATACGACTGCGGACGCCACCACGGCACGGCGATGCTCGCGCTGTGAATCTCGCCGAGCGCGCCTGCGTCGAGCAGTTCACGCAGCTTGCGCGATGCGTCGCGCGTGCGATGTTGCAGCACCGCCGCCGCGACGATGCCGCGTGCTTCGCATAGCGCGACCAGTTCGCGCGCGCGGGACGTGGTGACATCGATCGGCTTCTCGACCAGCAGATGCTTGCCGGCCGCCGCAATCCTGGCGCCGAGCTCCAGATGCGTGTTCGGCGGCGTCAGCAGCAGTACGCCATCGACGTGTTCGTCGGCGAGGGCGGTGTCGAGATCGAGCGTCACGCGCGCGTGCGGCAACTGACGCGCGAACGCGCCTGCGCGCTCCTCCGAACGCGCGACGACATGGCGTACGGTCGCGCGATCCTGCAATGCCAGAAGGCTCGCCAGATGCGGCGCGGATGCCATGCCCGCGCCTACGACGGCGATATTGAAGCCAGTCTCGTTCATTTGTCGTCTCCGTTGGAGGACAATAGGGTAGATCGATCTAATTGTCCAGCCGCCGATGCACGTCGGCGGAGAAAAATCACCTGGTGTACTTCGCGAGCACCACGACGGAGAAAGAGTTCATGAACTGTTCGACGCGTTCGAAGCCGCCCGCGTCCTGCGCGAACACCGACAGGCTGTCGACCAGATGGGTCAGCAGAAAGATCAGGTCTTCCTTCGGCGTGTCGCGCTTCAGCTCGCCGGTGCGGCTCGCATGCTCGACGGCGCTTTCGACGGCCCGGTGGATTTCGGTCGTGAAGCCAGCGAGCGCCGCGCGCGCCTCGTCGGTCAGGACATCGCTTTCCAGACGCAGACGTCCAATCAGGCTCCACGGCTTGCGCGTTCTGCCGCCGGGATTGTATTTGCGGAACAGGTTGCGGTTATAGGCGACTTCGGCCTGCACTTTTTCTTGCAGCGACAGGGTTTCGTCGAGCCAGATCTTCTTCTGTCCTTCGATGGCGCCCGCCACGTATTCCTTCACCACTTCCTCGACGAGACTGTTCTTGTTGCCGAAGTGATAGTGGATGTTGGTCGTGGTGATGCCGAGCTCCTTGGCGATCACGCCAAACGTCGTCTTGTGATAGCCGTGCGCGATCAGGAGCTTCTTCGCCAGGTCCTTGATGCTGTCGTACATCGGGGACTTTCTCGATGCGGAGTTCGATTTGTCGTTCTGACTCAACGGTTCACCTCGGCAAGGATTGGAGTATGGATTTGGCCTCATGCGGGGCGAAGCATCGGACCTGGATGATGCGGAAAGCGCGGCTGATTTTACACGACGCCGGTTATCGATCGCCCCTTCGGCCCCCTCCGCAAACGACTGCGCGCGTGCCATTTTCCTTCTCCTCGAAAATTTCGTTGCCTACCGTTCGGCAATGATGTTAATGTCGGTTCACCAGTACTTACTAGTAAGTAAGTATAAGGGAAAACTCGAATGAGACATGACTGCTACGACAGTCGAAAAAGGAGGCAGGATGCAGGATCGAATCGTGGTGCGCCGGCACGACGCGGTTGCCGAGATCGTCATCAATCGACCGGAGAAGATGAACGCGATCACGCCCGAAATGACGCAGACGCTGGTCGCCATCCGGCAGGACATCGAGCGCGACGACGCGATCCACGCGGTGCTGCTGCGCGGCGAAGGCGAGCGCGCATTCAGCGCGGGCAGCGATCTGCATTCGCTCAAGACGTATCGCACGACATGGGAATTCCGCGCCCGCACCGATTACGCGATGGTGATCCGCGACTTCACCAAGCCCGTCGTCGCCGCGCTGAAGGGCTGGGTGCTCGGCGGCGGACTCGAGATGATGCTCGGCGCCGATGTCCGCGTCGCGGGACAGAGCGCGAAGTTCGGCGCGCCGGAGGTAGTGCGCGGCTGGGTGGGTGGCGGCGGCGCGTCGCAGATGCTGCCGCGTCTCGTCGGCTACGGGCAGGCCATGCGCCTTCTCTTGACCGGCGACACCATCGATGCGAACGAAGCGCGCGGCATCGGTCTCGTCGAGATGGTGGTCGAGGATGCGGCCGTCGTCGATACCGCGATGGCGCTGTGCCGCAAGATGGCCGAGTTCAGCCCGATCGCGACCCAGTCGGTGAAGGCGGCTGTGCGCGCATCGCTTTCGATGAGCGTCGAACAGGGCGTTCGCTACGAAAACGAGCTGACGTCGCTCTGTTTCGCCTCGGGCAACTACGAGGAGGGCGCCAACGCATTCGACCGCCGTTCGGGCCGATCCTGATCCGCAACGCAATGCGTCAACGAACGCCGTAACAGCGCGGCGTCGCATAAAACCAAAGAGAAGCAGGAGACAGCGCCATGCAAGCAGCACATGCGCAGAAAGCAGACCGCAGGAACATCCGGCGCGCCGTGTTCGCGTCGACGCTCGGCACCATCATCGAGTGGTACGACTATGGGCTTTATGCAGCGGCATCGGGCCTCATCATCAACAAGCTGTTCTTTCCGCAATTGTCTTCGCTGGCCGGTACGCTCGCCGCGTTCGCGACGTTCGCGGTCGGGTTCATCATCCGGCCGCTCGGCGGCATCGTCATTTCGCATATCGGCGATAAATACGGCCGCAAGCCGGCGCTCGTGCTCTGCGTGACGATCATGGGCGCGGCCACGGTCGGGCTAGGGATATTGCCGACCTGGCAGCAGGCGGGCGTGATCGCGCCCATCCTGCTGGTGCTGCTGCGCATGATGCAGGGCTTCGGCGCGGGCGCCGAGCTAGCCGGCGCGATCACGCTGATCGCGGAGTACACGCCGCCGAACCGGCGCGCGTTCTTCACGTCGATTCCGAACGCGGCCACCAACTTCGGCGTGATGATCGCGATCGCCACCTTCCTGATGATCTCGTACGTGCCGGAGAACATCCTGTTCACGTGGGCGTGGCGCGTGCCGTTCCTCCTGTCGCTCGCGCTGTTCGGCGTCGCGATCTACATCCGCTCGAAGCTCGACGAGACGCCCGAATACGTCGCCGCGATGGAAAAGGCGAGCGCAAAGGCCAAAGCAGAGAAAGTGCCGGTCGCGGACCTGTTCCGCAACAGCCGTCGCGAACTGGTGTGCGGTTTCTTCGCGATGGGCGGCCATCAGGCGCTCAGCTACGTGCTCAACACATTCGCGCTGAGCTACATGACGAACACCGTCGGCATGGCCAGGTCGGACAGCCTTGTCGTGCTGATCATCGCGCTGGGCTTCTCGTTGTTCTGCGCGCCCGTCGGCGGCATGCTCGCGGACAAGTACGGCAGCGGCAACGTATTCGCGGCCGGCGCGATGATCGCGCTCGCGCTCGTGTGGCCGCTGTTTCATGCGATCGATTCGAAGGACGTCGTGCGCGCCACGATCGCGATGAGCGCCGTCTACGGCATCAGTTGGGGTTGCACGTGCGGCGCGCAGGGCGCGTTCCTGTCGAATCTGTTTCCGACGCAGTATCGATTCTCCGGCATCGCGATGTGCCGGGAATTCTCCGGCGCGTTCATCGGCGGACCGACGCCGTTCATCGCGACCGCGCTCGTCGCCTACGCGAACGGCAAGCCGACCTACGTGATGGTGTTCCTCGCCGTATTCTGCGTGCTCACGCTGATCGCCGCGCTTCTCGGCAAACGCCTCTCGCGACATCGGGACGATCATCCCGTGTTCCAGGAATCGCGCCCGGCAGTTTGAGAGCCTGAAAGACCGGGATGCGTCGAAGAGGCGCATCGCGCATGCATAAACAGACTTAAACGGAGTAGAGAACATGCAAATTTTGAGCGCCGACCAGGCTGCATCGTTGCTGAAGGATGGCGATACGTTGATGATCGGCGGATCGGGAGGCGGACACGCCGTGCCGGAAGCGCTGATCGAGGCGCTCGAACGGCGCTTCCTCGCGCAAGGCGAGCCGCGCCGGATCACGTCGGTGCATCCGGTCGGTCTCGGCGATCGCGGTGAGCGCGGCGCGTCCCGTCTCGCGCATGCGGGCTTGCTCAAACGCGTCGTGTGCGGCACGCTCGTCGATTCGCCGGCGCTCGCGCAAATGGCGCTGAACAAAGAGGTCGAAGCGTGGACGCTGCCGCAGGGCGCGCTCTCGCAGCTCACGCGCGAGATGGCGGCGGGCCGGCCGGGGCTCATCAGTCATGTCGGACTGCATACTTTCGTTGATCCGCGCAACGACGGCGGTCTGCAGGGCGCGCCGAGCGATGACAAGCTCGTGAGCCTGATCGAACTGGAAGGCCGCGAGTGGCTGTTCTACAAGCCGTTCGAGGTCGACGTCGCGTTCCTGCGCGGCACGACGTCGGACGAGGACGGCAACGTGTCGATGGAGCACGAGGCCGTGTTCGGCGACATGCTCTCGATGGCGCAGGCGACCAGGCGCAACGGTGGCCTCGTGATCGTGCAGGTCAAGCGGCTTGCGAAGCGCGGAACCTTGCCCGCGAAGACGGTGAAGATTCCCGGCATGCTCGTCGATGCAGTCGTCGTCGAAGCCGATCAGCCGGTGACGTATCAGACGGCCTACGATCCGTCGTTCACTGGCGAGATGCGCATTCCGCTCGGTGGCTTTCCGCGCCTGCCGCTCGACGAACGCAAGATCATCGCACGGCGTCTCGCGATGGAACTGAGCCTGGGCGCGGTGTGCAACGTCGGTTCGGGCGTGTGCACGGGCATCGGGCTGGTCGCGGCGGAGGAAGACGTGCTGCATCACATCGTGCTCACCAACGAGCAAGGGCTGATCGGCGGCGCACCCGCGGCAGGACTCGATGCCGGCGCCGCGCGCAACTACAGCGCGATCGTCGACATGCCGTATCAGTTCGATTTCTACGATGGCGGCGGCATCGATATTGCGTTTCTCTCCGCGGTCGAGATCGACGCGCAGGGCAGCGTCAATATCAGCCGCTTCGCGAACAAGCTGATCGGCGTGGGCGGCTTCATCAACATCAGCCAGAACGCGCGCAAGATGGTCTTCGGCGGCACCTTCACGGCGGGCAATCTGCAAGTGTCGTGCGAAGGCGGCAAGCTGCAGATACTCAAGGAAGGCGCGCATCGCAAGTTCGTGTCGAAGCTGCAGCAGGTGTCGTATAGCGGGCCGTTTGCGCAGGAGCGCAAGCAGACGACGCTCTTCGTCACCGAGCGCGCGGTGTTTCGCGCCATCGACGGCGCGCTGGAACTCATCGAGATCGCACCCGGCATCGATCTCGAACGCGACGTGCTCGCGCATATGGCGTTCCGTCCTGTCATCTCGCCGGATCTCAAGCTGATGGACGAGCGCCTGTTCCGTCCGGAGCCGATGGGTCTCGATGCCGATATGGCGTCGCAGTGCTGGCCATGCCATCCGCGTCTTGCAGAGTTCGCGGAGCGCCAGCGGTGAAGCGCGAGTTTCAAGCTCTTCAGATCGACGGATCGACACGGCTCTTTGGCATCGTCGGCAGTCCGGTGACGCAGGTGAAGACGCCGCAATTGATGAACGCGCTCTTCGACGCCAGCGGACGGTTGCGCTCCGCGCTGTATCTTTTGCGCGCCGACGCAGTACTACAAAACGGGCGTCGTCTTTCTCGCCTATCTGAACGGGTTTCAGCCGCATTTCTTCATGCCGGGCGGTCATCACGGGGCGCGTCCACCGCTCTATCTCGCGGACGTGTTCCGTCTCGCGGATGCAGCCCGCCTGCTGCGCGATCCCGCTCTCGCGGTTCAGCGCATGCGGCTTGTCATGCAAACGCTCGGACTATGATCGATGAGCGAGAGTCTCGATTGGAAATTGATGGAGAACAGGTTGCATCGCCTCTCTTGATTCACCCACTCTCAACAAACTTTGCAGCCTCAGCGCGCACACCGAAACCAGAACGCACAAGGATAGAGACATGACACAATCCCGGAACGAAAGAGACTCCGTACAGCGAGGGCGTTTGCTCACGCCGGGGATGTATGACCTGAATGACATCGAGATAGGAGATCATTTCGTCACGTCCGGCATGACGGTGACGGAAACGCACATCGTAAATTTCGCCGGCGTCTCGGGCGATATGTACGACATCCATCTTGACGACGTCGCCGCGCAGGAGGCGGGATTCCCCGGCCGGATCGCGCACGGACTGCTTGGCCTGGCACTCACCGATGGCCTGAAGACGCGATCGCCGGTCCGCATGAGCGCACTTGCGACATTGAGCTGGAACTGGTCGTTTCGCGAGCCGCTTCTTATTGGCGACCGAATTCAGGTCGATATCGAGGTCGTCGGCAAACGCGTGACAAAACGCATCGACCGGGGGATCGCGACGCTGAGGCTGAGCGTGCTGAATCAACTTGGCAATGTCGTGCAGGATGGCGAAACGCTACTGTTGATGACGAATCGCGCTTAGATTCTTCTTTCAAACGCTGGCACGTTTGTGGGGTTTTCCGGTGGGCTTCCCTTTGAAGCCGGCTTGATGACCGGACCGTTCCGTTTGCGGCCCTTCGCTGCCCGCCTGCGCGACTATCGGCAACGGGTCGCGTGTTGCCGTCGGCGGAGTATCCGAGGATCACCGCCGAGCATGAGAATCGCATCAGGCAGTGGCCGGCCAGATGCGATCATCGAACCAACGCCCCTGGATTGGCGACAATCTCGCGCACTGTGCGAACGCAGCAGCCGATCGGATCGCATCTTTCGCTCAATGCTCGACCTGCCAGCGCAGCACCGGATGCGTCGCGCCCGCCGGCATCACCCAGGCGCCATTGCTGCCGAAGTTCCAGCCGACAAAGCTCGTCGGGTCACTCATCTGCGCGGTGGTCAGACCGTTCGACGCGGGAAGATTGCCGCCGCTCTTCGCCTGACCCGTCGTTTCGGTATTCCAGTAGACGTCGCTGCCGAGCCCGGTGCAGTAGTCGCAGATCCCGCCGACCGTTACGCGGTTGAACGCAGAGACCTGGCCGGTCGCGAACGACTCCGTGACCGTGCCGTTACCGTGGTGGATGAGGCCGCCCGACGAGCCGCGCGATTCATTCGCCGCGACGATGCCGGTAGCGTATGACTGGGTGATCGTCCCCTCGTTATCGAAGACCAGGCCGCCACCGCCGGAGTCGGCGGAGACGGTGGCGTTGCTGCCGGAACGCGCGATTGTTCCGTAACTCGTGCCAACGAGTCCGCCTATGCTCGCGCCCGCCGCGTTGCTGGACCCCGACACGTAGCCCGATGTAAACGTATTGACGATCAGGCCGTAGTTGCTCATGGCCAGAATGCCGTCTGGTTTGTACGACGGCGCGTAAGTGCCGGAGACCGCATCGAGGATATTCACGTCCCGCACCACGCCGTTTGCGGCGATGTCGCTGAAGACCGCGTCAGTGTCGGGTTTAATGTGCGACACGCTGTGCCACATGCCGTCGAACTGCCCGCTGAACGCCAATTTGCTGGCGAAGCCCAGCGTCGTGAACGCGTAACCCGTCGCGTCGATATCGCGGCCCAGCGCGTAGTTGCCGCTCATATCGTTCGCGATGTTTTGCAGGTCATCGACCGAGTTGACGAGTTTGTAGCCGGTGATCTGCGTGAGCAGGCCGCTGTATTCCGGCGCGACCCACGCACTGTTCGCGAGCATGGTGCCCGGCGTATAGCTGCCGGTCATGTCATACAGCACGCTGACCGTGCCGGTGCTGCGCGACCAGTCGATGGTGCCACCGTTCGTGACGCTGCCGCCGTTGTTGATCGCCGCCGCGTCCGCGCGCAGCGTCAGCGCGCCGCTGCCCTGGTTGCTCAAGGTGACGCCCGGGCTGACCGTCAGGCTATGTGCCGCGTTCAGCACGAGCGATGCGCCGCCCGTCCATCGAATGCTCTGGTCGGCGTTGATGTCGCCGCTTTGTCCGTTCGCGCCGGTGGTTGTCATCGAAATCGATGTGCCGTCGTTGAGGCTGCGCGTGAAGGAACGCGACGCGCCGTTGTCACACGTGTAGGCGGGCAGCGTGACGTTCCACTGACCCGCGACGACTTTCGCGAAGTCGCCCCAGAATGTGAACAGTCCCGTATCCATATCGACCGTGCCGCCTTTGCCGTCCGCGTTTTTCGCGGCGATATTGCCCGCGAGAATCACCTGTCCTTTCGGACCTGCGACGAGCCACACGTGACCGTCGCGCACCGCCGTACCAGTTGCGCGCAAAACATCCGCGTTGCCGGCGAGCGCATAGATGTTGCCGTCGACGGCCTGCAGGTTCACCTGCGCCGCTTCGACGGCACCCGTATTGACGATCGCGCCGCCGCTCGCCGTCTGCACGAACATCTGCGGCGAACTCGACGAGTCCCGCAACAGCACCTTGTTGCCGACCGCGATCTCGGCCGTGCCGTTCGGCGCGCTGATGTTGCCGTAGTTGTCGACTTCGCTCGCGGCGATCAGCAGCACGTCGCCGTTGGTCGAGCCGATGTTGCCGAGATTGACCACACGCTGCGTCGACTGGCCGGAAAACGTGAGCGGACCGCCGGCCATGAACGACGCGTTGTCGGTATCGAGCGTGGACGCAACGAAGCGCCCGCCAGTCGTCACTACGCCTTGTGGACCGACCACCACGCCCTGCGGATTGATCAGGTAGACGCTGCCCGTAGCGTTGAGCTTGCCGAGAATTATCGACGGCGCGCCGCCTGTCACGCGATTGAGCGTCGCGCCGTCGCCGTTGTTGATGTTGACGGTGTTGTTCCGGCCGATCGAGAAGCGGTTCCAGTCGATCACGCCGCGTGAGGAACCCGGTTGCGTGACGGTCAGCGTATCGCCGGAAGTAGCGATCGAGCCGCTACCGCTCACATACGCGCCGCCTTGAGGCAGGATGCCCGCCGCGAGCACCGGTGCGGCGCACGAAAGACTTAGGAGCGAAACGATGCTGGAGACAGCAGGTAGCCTGCGCGCACCATGAGGCGGGCGCAGTGAGAGCGTATTGAGCGACATACTTTCCTCTCCTATGCAGGATCGGCATGCCACTAGGCCCGGAGATTTGTTTGAAGGTGTGGCCAGAGCAGCATAGACATAAACTGCGCACTTAACGAACAGGGAACTATCGGCGTTTCGCGACTTGATTCACTGCTTTTACGCCTTGTACAGGAAATATGATTTCCTTCACGTGGTCCCACAGCTGGAGTCGCTGCCTTCGAAAAACTGAGCCGCGATAATCCCGCTTGTCGGCGGTGGGTGAGCGGAGGCATCGTAACCCACGAGCAACTCACAATGCTTCGCTCAACCGGAGTGCACGTGACCGAATTCACACACAAGGTTCGGCCCGAGAATACTGAAACGTTGGCACACGCAATCGATGTCGTTAAAGCATCATCCTGATGAACCCATTTGGGTGGAAAGCTGGGTAGTAAGAGATAGCCGCGCGTTTCCTGATCCACGAGAGAACACGTCGCGTCGGCTTGTGCCCTGCCTTGTGCATCGCGCACACAGAGACGCAAGGCACCAGTCTGGATGAGGTAAGTGTATTCGGCCACTTCGCCGGCACGCAACAACATCTGGACAGCCCGAGCACTTCACGCTTAGAACAAGCCAAAGTCCTCGTTGCTGTCGGGAATCGCATTGAGCAGATCCCGAAGCGCGCGCCAGCCCACGAGTGCGGATAGAGTCAGCACGAGCGCGAGCAAGCTGCTCGCATGGGTGGACGTTCGTCTCGGCTCGCATCTCAAGGGGCAGGTCGACATTTCCATGCTCCGCGATCATGCGCGCTGGGCCGCGCTGTGCGGCACGATCGCCGCTAACGCCTGCGCCAACGTCGTGGGACCGAATCGTCGTTCACTGACGCCCGCTTGCACGTCGATGCGCCCCGCGTTGTGCGCGTCGTAAAGATCCACGATGAGCCGCGCGTGTTGCCCGCCCAAGCCCGCGCCTTCGAGCATCGCAGCCCATTGCTCCCGCGGCACGGCGTGTGGCATGACCGGCCGGCCCGCCAGTTCGCCGATAGTGCGAGCAACGTCTATCACGCTGACGCGTTCTTCACCTTCTATGCTCACCACCCGTGGCGAACGCTGAGGCGGCTCGCCGTCGAGCAGCAATTGAGCCGCCAGCGCGCCGACATCCTGCGCAGCCACAGTAGGAAAGCGCTTTTCCAGCGGATGATGCAGGCTCGGCAACACACCTTTCGACAATGCGAGCGGCAGTACGCGCGCCCAGTTGTGCATATGCTCGGCTGCGCGCAGGAACGTCAACCGGGTATCCACGGTACCGAGTTGCGTTTCGAGGTAGTGGAACAGCGTCGTGATGCCCGTTCCGCTCGGGTGTTCGGCGCCGTAGTCGGAAAGCGCGAGCACATGTGGCGGCGGATTTGCGCGCAATGCTTCGACGCTCACATCGATCATGCCGCGCATCGCGTTTGCCGGGTCATCGTGATGGCGCGGCACCGGACACAAAATCTGCACCGCGTGCGCGCCTTCCAGTGCACGCGCCACCGCAGCCCGGTCGTGCAAATCGGCGAGCGCGACATCGCAGCCGATTTGCGAGAGCGCATCGGCCTGCGCCACGCTATGAACCACGGCGCGCACGTGGCGGCCCGCGCGTCGCAATGCGGCTGCGCTCACTTTGCCGACATTGCCGCCTGCTCCAAAAATCACGAACATGGGATGCTCCTTACCGGATCGTCATGGCCGGATCATAAGGACGCGCCCAGCGGAAAACGCGCATGCAAAGATGCGTGTGAGCAGATTCGGATGACTCTTTGCTTGTCGCCGCCGCGCGCGGCAGCGAGGAGGCGTATTGAGCGCAGGCCCGAAAAACCATGCACAATGCCCGCAGACCGACTGCCATCCGCGAGATAAACGATGAATGCCGTCCCTGAGACCCGCACGCAGATCCCACCCGCGCACAGCGGCTCCCGTATCGCGCTGCGTTCGAGCCGAATGCTCGGCTGGCACGGTTTCGGCGCCGAGCTGGTGAACGTATCAGCCGGATTGCACCGGATACCGGCGTTCAAGCACCATCGGATCGGCGTGCATGTGGGCGCGCCCGTCCGAGCGCACTGTCATTGCAACGAGAAACCGCACTCGCGCATCCAGGCGCATGGCGACGCCGATGTGATTCCGGCAGGACTCGATGGGCAATGGAGCGATGAATCGGCCTGCACGATTTTTAGCGTATGGATCGGCGAAGATTTCGCGCGCAGGACCGCTGAACAGTTGGCGCTCAAAGCGAGCGGTATGCAGATTCGCCCGCAATTCCAGATGCGCGATCCTGGCTTTCAGCACCTTGCGTGGGCCTTGCGCGCGGAACTGGAAGCAGACGTGGCATCGGACCCGCTCTACGCCGAAAGTCTGTGCACGGCAATGGTGGTACGTCTGATCGGCGGCGCTGCGTCGCTCGACGACAAACGGCGCACGCTCGCGCCGAGAACAGCGGCGCGCGTGACCGAGTTTATCGAAGCACATCTCGACCGACGCCTCACCTTAAGCGAGCTTGCCGCGCTTGCCGACCTCAGCGTGCCGCATTTCAAGGTGCTGTTTCGCGCGACGCTCGGCGTGCCTGTCCATCAATACGTGGTGCAGCGGCGTGTAGAACGCGCGCGAACGCTGTTGCTGCAAGGCCGGCTAAGCGCCAGCCAGGTCGCGCTCGACGCGGGCTTCGCGCACCAGAGCCACATGGCGCACTGGATGAGCCGGCTCCTCGGCATGACGCCGCGCGAACTCGTGAAGTCGGGGGCGCGCTGACGTACCGCAACAGACGGTATTTGCATCAGCCCGGCGGCGGCGCCGCTGCCGTCAATTGCGAGTACACGTCATGCGACAGTTGCAGCAACTGCTTGCGGTCGATGCCGCCCGACACCGCATAGCCGAAATCGCCGTCGACCCAATAGAACACGTTAACCGGCCCGTCCTGATAGAGCTTGAATGCCGTCGTGTTCGCGTTCACCTTGCGGCGCGAGATGCACAGCGTCACCCGTTCGCCATTCTGGCCGCGATACATGAACTGCGCGGTGTCGCCGTCCGGACCGGGCAACAGGCGGCCACCCGAGAGCGCGAAGCCTGCCTTCGACAACATGGGCGGATGCACGTTCGTGCCGAGGCGACTCGCAAGCCACTGCACGAAGTCCTGCTCGCGATCCGCGTTCATCTCGGTGGGCCGGTCGACGGCCGGCATATATACGACATGCGCAACTGCAGCCTGACGCGCAAATACTTCGCTGCTGTCCGCACTGACAGGGCGCGTGTTAGACGAGCCCGCCACCGAGGGCAACGTGTCGCGTCCCATATGCGTACCGACGCCGATGCCGATGCCCATCACCAGCGCCGCCGCCATCCCCGCGAACTGCGGCCAGTTGGCAGCGACGCGCGAGCGGCGCGGCTCGCCCGGCTGCAAGCGCTTCGGCACGGGTTCGTTCAACACGCGGTCGTAGCGCTCATGAAACATGCTGTTCAGCGAGAAATAATCGCTGATGCGCGTGGCCAGATCCGGATTCTGTTCGAGCGCGCGCTCGACATCCGCACGTCGTTCCTCGGACAGCGTGCCGTCCACATAGGCGTGCAGTTCTTCTTCGCTAATCGGCGTAATTTGCTCGCTCATCGCACCACCTGTAATTTCGCACCGGGCTGGCTGCCCGCCATCAATGCCCGAAGCCGTTCGCGACCGCGCGAAAGCCGCGACATGACCGTGCCGATGGGCACGTTCAGCGCGAGCGCGACGTCGGCGTAGCTCATTTCCTCGAGACCTACCAGCAGCACGACTTCGCGCTGCTCGACGGGCAAACGCTGCAGCGCGTAGTCGAGGTCGCGCATTTCCAGCGAACGGGCCTGTTGCGCCGGCACGGCGAACTCGCTTTCATGCACGCTTTCGTCGTCGACCGCCACGTGAACCGCGCGTGACGACGCCTTGCGCGCCTGATTCGCGAACACGTTGTGCATGATCGTAAATAGCCAGGCACGCAGATCGGTGCCGGCCTGGAACATTCCGGTGCGGCCGAGCGCGCGTTCGAGCGTGTCCTGCACCAGATCGTCGGCCAGGTCGCGATTGTTGATCAGCGCCCGCGCATAGCGCCGCAAGCGCGGCACGTGTTCCATCAACTCGTCACGAACATCCATTATTCATCCCGGTCATGGGGCCTCTCGTGGACACGGAGCGGCGGCGCTTCGTCGGGCGTCGCACGCGTTTGTAGTGCAAACACGCGTGAGCGCATTTTATTCCCTTGCCCGAACGGCTCCCCGCAAGATCGTGCGCTTTCATTGCAGGGTCATGACGTCGGCGGCGCGCATCAGGCCGTGCGTGCGCGCATTGCCGGCGACCACGAAGCGCTGCCGCTGCGCGGTCCATGTCAACAGACGTACGTCGCCGATGCGGCGTGCCGACCATTGCGGCTGCGCGGGCGCGAGCAGCGCGAGCGTCGACAGCACCACGACCGGCTCATTGTCGCCATTCAAATAGATGAATTCAGTGGCGCGCTGCAGCAGACCTAGCGACACGACGCGCTGATCCACCAGCCGCAGCCCGATCGCCTCCAGGTTGGGGGCGGACGGGTCCCTGCGGGTCGGCGATGCGGCGGGAAATGGCGCGGCGGCGGTTTCGGCCAGCGCCATGATGGCTGCGTTGTTAAGCGCCTGCCGCGTGACCTCGGTGGCCGCCAGCCAGCCGCTCACGGCGATGCACGCGATAACGAGCGCAACCAACGCCCTGAGCGGCTTGCGCAAGCGCAGCCTTAAAGCGCTGCCCCAGCGGCTGCCGGAGTCTCGCCGCCCGTTGAATGCGCTAGCCGCCGGTTCGTCGGCGGTCTGAAAGGAGCGCTGCATCTGTTCGTTCAGCTTGCCGTAAAAGGCGACCCGGCGCGCTTCCGCCGGATCGCGGCCGAGATAGTCGCGCAGAAACGCGGCGCGCGCCGGCGACAGCGTGCCGTCGGCGTAGGCCTGAATGTCGGCTTCGGAAAGCGGCGAATCGGTAGGGGCGTCGGTCGGGTTCATGATGAAAGGTCTCCGGGCAGGATCCGGCTAATGAGGTGCAAACACCGCCGCGCACCAGTTTATTCCGCTCGCGTGACCCAAGTTTGCGCAACGTCTTTTACTGTGCCATCGCGGCGTTGCGGAAGCTAGCAAACCCATTCGCGACCTGCTTTATTCCGCGGACCGGATATGTTTTTTACACGAGACTTGCACAGGAATAAAAGCCGGTGAAGCGTGGTTCTCCCTGATGCAAACCCGCACACAACTCACCGGAGTTCATCATGAAGAAGATCGCTTTTGCCGCATTGTCCGTCGTCGTTCTGGCCGCTTCGTCGAATGTTTTCGCGCAAGGAAAAACCCGTGCTGAGGTCTACCAGGAACTGATCCAGGCACAACAGAACGGTCTCGATTACGTGACCGACGCATCGTATCCGGACGTCAACCCGGTCTTCGCGCATATGGTCGAACAGCACAAGCAGGCGCTTGCCGCCGAGGCCGCCGCGAACCGCGTCGCGAGCGGCACCACGCCGACGGACAGCATGAATTGAGCGCGTTTGAAATGCCGACGGCCGGCGCGCGTTGCGAACGAGCGCGCCGGAAATCGAACGGAATAGACTTGCGCGGCGCGTGTTAGCCAATCAACGCACCGATTCAGCAAGGAGTCTCCGTGACAAAAAACACCGTTCCCGATCATCGACCTCATTGCGTGCCGTGCCGGCTTGCCGCGATAGGCGCTGTCGTGCTTCTTTCCGCAGGCGGCTTCGCATATACGGCTGGGTGGTTGACGCCGCAACGTCTGAGCGCGCCGCGCATCGTCGATACGTTTCAGGCCGTGGCCGGGCAACCGCATCCGGGCTATCGCCGCAATCATGCGAAGGGCCTGTGCGTCGAAGGTTATTTCGACAGTAACGGTCAGGGCGAGCGGGTCTCGCGCGCGGTCGTGTTCGCGCCCGGCCGCACGCCGGTCACCGGACGCTTTGCGGTGCCCGGCGGCAATCCGTCCGCGCCCGATACGAGTTCCCCGGTGCGCAGTCTCGCGCTGCTGTTTCAATTGAAGAACGGCGAGCAGTGGCGCACCGGAATGAACTCGACACCTGTTTTTGCGGTGCACACACCTGAGCAGTTTTATCAGCAACTGCTCGCCGCAACGCCCGATCCGGCGACCGGCAAACCGGACCCGGCCCGACTCAAGGCCTTTTACGCAGCCAATCCGGAGACCAAACCGTTCCAGACGTGGGTGAAGGCGCATCCGCCTTCGTCGAGCCTCGCGAACGCCGCGTACTACGGCATCAACGCGTTCCGTTTCACCAACGAGACCGGCGACACGCGCGCGGTACGCTGGGCGATGGTGCCCGAGACGCCGTACGCGCCGATTACGGACGCGCAAAAGGCCGAGAAGAACTTTCTCGCGGCGGACCTGGACGAGCGTCTGCAGAGCGGCCCGTTGCGCTGGCATCTGATCCTGACCGTTGCCCATCCCGGCGATCCCACCGACGACGCCACGCTGCAATGGCCCGCCAATCGCGAGAATATCGACGCGGGGACGCTGGTCATCGAGCGCAGCACGTCGCAGGAAAACGGCGCTTGCCGCGACGTCAATTTCGATCCGACGATCGTGCCGGCCGGCATCGCGCCTTCGGACGATCCTTTGCTCGCCGCGCGCTCGGCTGCCTATGCGCTGTCGTTCAAGCGCCGCACGCGCGAGGAAACGCTGCATCCCGAGCTTCATCAAACCCCGACACACGGAGAGCGCTCATGACGCGGCCCCGCACGCACTTCAGTCCGCTAGCGCGGTTTTTGCACTGGACGATGGCGCCGCTCATCGTCGCGATGCTGTTTATCGGCGTCGGCATGGTCGCAACCGTGTCGCGCGCGCATGACACGCTGATTGCGATTCACAAGCCGCTTGGCATCGCTTTGCTGTTGCTCGTGGTGATACGCGCAAGCGTGCGCATCCGGCGCGGCAGTCCGCCATTGCCTCACGACATGCCCGCATCGCAAAGAATGGCGGCGAAGGGCTCGCATGCGGTGCTCTATGCATTGATGTTTGCGATGCCGCTGATCGGGTGGGCGATGCTGTCCGCAGCGGGCTATCCGCTCACGCTATGGGGTCCGCTGCATTTGCCGCCGATCGCGCCGCATAGCGTCGAGCTTTTCGCGGTGCTGCGCGCATTGCATACGTGGCTCGCTTTTGCTCTGTTCGGCACGGTGCTGCTGCATCTCGCGGCGGCGCTGTTTCATGGCCTGATCCGCCGCGACGGCGTGTTTTCGAGTATGGCGCGCGGCGGACGCTAGACGTCGCGTGCTACTTGCGGATTCGCTCGGAGCGGGGATCGTAAGGCGCCTTCAGGTGGAGAGTAGCCGGCAGCAATTCACCGGCTACGTCGATCGCATACGCGCCGCTCGTCAGATACGCGGGGTCTGCTGCGCCATCGGGATTGTTCACATAGCCCATCGCGACCGGACAGCCGAGCGTATGGCCGAAAGCCGCCGAACTCACGAAGCCGACCGGTTTGCCGTCGCGGAGAATCGCTTCGCCGCCCCATAGCATGCGATCCGCTGCGCCGTCCGCAGTCAGCACCACCATGCGACGGCGCAGCGGTTTGTCGCGGAGTTCGAGCAGTGCGGCGCGGCCGCGGAACGGAATGCCGGAGTCGAGCTTGCATGCGAATGCAAGGCCCGCTTCAAACGGATTCGTGTCCGGTGTCAGCTCGCGGCCCCATGCGCGGTAACCCTTTTCGATGCGCAACGAGTCGATCGCGTAGTAGCCCGCATTGACGAGGCCAAACGCTTTGCCGGCTTCATGCAAGGTCTCGTACACGCCCACTGCGAATTCGACCGGTACGTACAGCTCCCACCCGAGTTCACCGACATAGGTGAGGCGGGTCGCGCGCACGGTTGCATAGCCGATATCGACTTCGCGGCTTTGGCCGAACGCGAACGACTCGTTGCGCCAGTCCGCTTTCGACACGCTTTGCAGCAGTTCGCGCGAGCGCGGTCCCATCACGGCGAGCACCGCATATTGGCTCGTCACGTCGACGAGCACGCAGTGCTTATCGCGCGGAATTGCTTTGTCGATCATGTCGAAGTCGCGCGTGGTTTGCGCGGTGCCGGTGACGAGCAGGTACTGATCCGCGGCGAGGCGCGTGAGCGTGAAGTCCGATTCGTAATTGCCGCGTTCGTTGAGCATGCCGGTGTAGACCGTGGTGCCCGGCGGCACGTCGACGTCGTTCGCGACCAGGCTTTGCAGAACGCTGTGCGCGTCGCGGCCTTTGACGAGAAATTTGGAGAACGACGTCATGTCGAAGAGCGCCACGCCTTCACGGCATGCACGGTGTTCGGCGCCGCTTAACGGCAGCCAATTCTGCTGGCCGAAAGCGTAGTGGATGCGTGCTTCGTCGCGCGTCGGCGCGAAAAAATTGGCGCGCTCCCAGCCCATTTTGCTGCCGAAACACGCGCCTTCCTCGCGCAGCAAAGCGTACAGCGGCGAGCGGCGAAACGGACGGGCGCTGTCGAGTTCGCGATTGGGCCACGGCATCGCATAGTGCAGGCCGAGCGTTTCCTTCACGCGGTCGTGCAGCCACGTGTCGTTGCCGTTAAAGCGCGCAAAGCGGCGAATGTCGACCGGCCACAAATCCATGGTCGGCTCGCCCGCCACGATCCATTCGGCCAGCGCCATGCCGGCGCCGCCCGCCGAGGCGATGCCCATCGAGTTGAACCCCGCGCCGACAAAAAAGCGTCGCAGTTCGGGCGCCTCGCCAAGCATGAAGTTGTTATCGGGTGTGAACGATTCGGGACCGTTGTAGAACTGGCGGACTTGCGCCGTTTCGAGCGCGGGTACGCGTTGCAGCGCGTTCCTCATGAGGATTTCGAATTGATCCCAATCGTCGGGCAGCAACTGGAATTCGAAGTTTTCGGGAATGCCTTGCATGCCCCACGGTTTCGCGTCGGGTTCGAAGCCGCCCATGACGAGGCCGCCCACTTCTTCCTTGAAATAGATAAAGCCGTCCGGATCGCGCATGACGGGCAGGTCGGGGTGCACGCCGGCAACGCGTTCGGTGACGATGTAGTAGTGCTCGGCCGAGTGCAGCGGCACCGTGACGTCGCACAGGCGGCCCACGGCCTTGGCCCACTGGCCGGCGCAATTCACGACGATCTCGGCGCCGATCGTGCCTTCGTCACCATTCTTGTTGCGCCACGCAATGCCACTCGCTTCGCGCGCGCCGTGGGCGTCGCGCGTGTGGATCGCTGTCACGCGGGTGTTCTCGACGATGCGCGCGCCGCGCATGCGGGCGCCGCGAGCGAGGGCCTGGGTCAGATCGGTGGGATTCGCTTTGCCGTCGCCGGGCAGCCAGACGGCGCCGAGCAGGTCGTCGGTGCGCATGACAGGCCATAGATCGCCGGCCTCGCGCGCGCTGATCACATCGCACCCCACGCCGTACGCGCGGGCCACAGCGGCGGTGCGCTTGAGTTGCGTCATCCGCTCGGCAGTGCGGGCGATCGACAGCGAGCCGCATTGTTTCCAGCCCGTTGCAAGGCCGGTCTCGGCTTCGAGCTCCGCGTAAAGCGCGGTCGAATAGCGGATCAGCTTCGTCATGCTTTCCTGAGCGCGCAACTGGCCGACCAGACCGGCCGCATGCCATGTCGTCCCGCAGGAAAGCTGGCCTTGTTCCAGCAGGACCACGTCGGTCCAGCCGAGCTTGGTCAGGTGGTACGCAACCGA
Source organism: Paraburkholderia kirstenboschensis (assembly GCF_904848585.1). Classification (GTDB taxonomy): domain Bacteria; phylum Pseudomonadota; class Gammaproteobacteria; order Burkholderiales; family Burkholderiaceae; genus Paraburkholderia; species Paraburkholderia kirstenboschensis. The sequence continues at coordinate 27,001 of NZ_CAJHCR010000011.1, read as the reverse complement.
GCAACCGATGATGCCGCCGCCGATGACGACGACGCGCGCGTGCCGAGGGATAGGTGTGGACATGTGTTGGAACCGAGTGATCAGTGTGCGAAGATTGCCGCACAAATACACATAAATCAACAGGTGATCGGGCCTTGGTAGGTGGGTGACGTGGTGACATCTGTATGTCATGTGTCGGCTGTAGGAACCTTGCAGAAGCCCAATGGCGGCCCTTGCCGTGGGACACCGCCTCGACGCGCACCCAAGGTTTGGATGTGGTTTCACGTGGGAATATATGTGAACTGCCACGCCGAAACGTTGTTTTTGCTAGACTCACCGAAATCCTCATTCGCCCCATTCCATGTTCTCGACCCAACGCCAGAGCGAAATCCTGCAGCTCGTTCGCGAGCAGCGCACCTGCACGATCACCGGACTTGCCGCGCGCTTCGAGGTTTCAGACGAGACCATCCGCCGCAATATCAAACCGTTGATTGCGCAGGGCCTGCTTCTGAAGGTACACGGCGGCATCATGCTGCCCGAGCGCCTCGACGAGCCGCCGTTCGAACGGCGCATGGCGGCGAGTCTCGCGGGCAAGCGGGCGATCGGCGCGCGCATCGCCGAACTGGTGCGCGACGGCGACTCGCTGATCCTCGACGGCGGCAGCACGTGCGTGCATATCGCGCGGGCGCTGACAGCGCGCTCGCGGCTCACGGTCGTGACCAACTCCATCGAAGTGGCTCGCCTGCTAGCGCCGCGCAACGGCAACCGCGTGTTCATCGCGGGCGGCGAACTGCGTGCCGACGACAGCGCCGCGATCGGCGACAGCGTTCAGGCTTTTCTGCGCCAGTTTCATGTGCGTCACGCGATCGTCTCGGTGACCGCCATCGACATGCAGGGGCATTTCATGGACGCGCTTCCCGCCGACGTCGCGTATTCGCTCGCGGCGTTCGCTCAGGCGGAGAGTCGCGTGGTCGCGGCGGATCACGCCAAATTCGGACATAGCGCGCTGCTGCACGCGTTCGGCGCGGATTGCGTGGACCTGCTCGTTACCGACGAAGCCCCCGCGCCGGCGCTTGCACAAGCGCTGACGGCCGCCGGTGTGGAGGTGCTCGTCGGCGCGCTGCCCGGCGGTGGGGCGAGAAGCTGCGAGGAGGGCGAGGAGGGCGAGGACGGCGAGGACAGCGCGCGCCCTTTGTAGCAACCGGCTTACCCTTTTAGCTCATCAACCGTAGCTGAATCCAGCCTGCGCGTCCGCCCTGGTCGCCGCTTGCGCAGCGCGCCCGGCGGGCACGCTGACATCCTTCGCCGGGAGCGCCTCGAACGCACACACTGCCCGACGCACCGCAAACCCCGCCCGCAAGCTCCCGCCACGCGAGCGCCACCTCGCACAGCCAATTCGCGCCAACGCGTAAAATGGCCGGTTATCACTGGCAGCCAGGCTCCGGGCGAACCAAGCGGTGGACAGCGCCGTCCGCCGGCAGTTGCCTCCCGCGCCGCCTGCCTGCGCCGGCTTGAAGAGGATGCCCCCAGATGTCGTCAGTTTTCTTTGATCGGGAACGGATTGCAGAATGGCTCGGTGAAAATACCGTCGCCAAGGCGCGCGCGGTCGGGCCCGTCAGCAACGTGGCATGGCACGGGGCCACGCTGACTGGCGACGTGCAGGGCTCACAGCCGCTTCCTTACAGAACGCGTGTACGTTTTCGCACCGACGGCGGCTTGCCGTGGGCCCAGAGCGACTGCACCTGCCCGGTCGGCCGCAATTGCAAGCACGTCGCCGCGCTGCTGCTGGCCGAGCTCGAATATCACGACGAGATGGACCACATCATCAACGTGGACGGCGATGAGCGTGACGATAGCGCCGCCGTCTTCGCCCGATTTGCAGCGGCGGAACGCACCGCCTTGCAATCCGGCGTGCGTCCCGAACTGGTCAGCTGGCTGGAACGCTTCCGGGCACGCGCGGAAGCCGCCGATGCCGCTGTCCAGAAGGCGAGCGCCGCGCGCACCGAGACGCTCGCGTACCGGCTGAACTGGTCTGACTTCCACATGCGGCACGAAGTCGTGCTGCACCGCGCGCGCTGCAATCCGGACGGCCGCATCGTCTCCGTCGGCGAAACGTGGGGCAACGTCGAAGCGGCGCTCGTCAAGCAACCGGGGTTCGTGTCGGACGAAGATCTGTCCATCTTGCGCGGCCTGTGGCTCGGCCGTTCCCGTGAAGACTTCGGGCAATTCATTCTGCGCGGCACGAGCGGCGCGGAGATGCTGCAAAAGCTCATTGCCACCGGGCGCCTCTTCGTCGACTTCAGGATTGCGCCCGGTCAGGAAGGACCCACGCCGCTCGCGCGCGCGGCCGACCGGCCCGGGCGCATCGAGTGGGAGCCGCTTGCCGACCAGCGTCTGCGCCCGGTTCTGTGCACCGAGCCGCGCGCCAGCATGGTGTTGCCCACCGAACCGGTCTGGTATGTGGACGGCGTGGCCAACGAGGCCGGTATCGTGCGCTCGTCGCTACCGTTCCAGCAATTGCCCGATTACCTCGCGATGCCGCCTATTTCGCTCGCCGAAGCGCCCCTTGTCGCGTCGGTGCTGCGCGAGGTCGCGCCCGACTTGCCACTGCCACCCACGCATGACGCGCCGGCCATCCGCGTAATCGACGTGGAGCCGGTGCCTGTGCTCACGCTCAATAGCCACGCGCTGCCGTCCGCCGGAAAGGCCAAAGGCCTCGCCGTCGAACTGGCCGGCGTGAGCTTCGACTACGACGGCGTCAGCATCAACGTGGACAGCAGCGTGACGCTCGTGCCCATGCCGGGCGGCGACGTCATTCATATCCGCCGCCGCTACGAGGTCGAGAAGAAGCGCCTGCTCGAACTTCGCAAGAGCGGGCTGCAGAAGGTGCCCACGAGCCGCGTGTTCGCGTCGCGGCAACTGCCCGATACGATGCTCGGCCTGGCCGATGCGGACGCCTGGTCCTCGTTTGTCAGCGACGCGGTGCCGGAACTCGTCAGCAAGGGCTGGCGTGTGACGATGGCGCCGGAGTTCCGCTACAACGTCATCGAGATCGACGCGATCGACGGCACCGCGCATCAGGCGGGCGACGGCTGGTTCGATCTTGAAATGGGCATCCGCATCGGCGAGCGCAATGTGCGGCTCGAGCCGCTGCTCGCCGATCTGTTCCGGCGCGACCGGCGCTGGCTCGGCGGCGCGCTGGAGTCGATTGCCGACGACGAACCCATCGAATTGAAGACCGAAGAGAACAAGCGCCTGCGGCTGCGCGCGGACAGGCTCAAGCCGGTGGTGCGCGTGCTGGTCGATCTGTTCGATTCGCTCGGCGCCAGCCTGGCCGAGGGCGCGCCGCTGCGCGTGCCCTCCGTCGACGCAGGCCGCCTCCAGGCATTGAGCGATACCGGCCGCTGGCAGTTTCGCGGCGACGATTCCATCCGCGAACTCGCGCAGCGTCTGCAAGCCGGTCCCGGCTTGCGCGAGGTGCCGGTGCCCCGCGGTCTGCAAGCGGAATTGCGCGCGTATCAGCAGCAGGGTCTGAACTGGATGCAGTACCTGCGCGAGCAGGGTCTGGCCGGTGTACTCGCCGACGACATGGGCCTCGGCAAGACCGTGCAGACGCTTGCGCATATCCTCGCCGAGAAGGAAGCGGGCAGGCTCGACCGGCCCGCGCTGATCGTCGTGCCGACCACGCTCGTGCACAACTGGCGCGAAGAAGCGCGGCGCTTCGCGCCCGAGCTGAAGGTGCTGGTGCTGAACGGCCCGCAGCGCAAGGAGCGCTTCGAGCGGATCGGCGAACATGAACTGATCCTGACGACGTACGCATTGCTGTGGCGCGACCAGAAGGTGCTCGCTGAACACGAATATCACCTGCTGATTCTCGACGAGGCGCAGTACGTGAAGAACGCAACGACGAAAGCCGCCCAGGCAATCCGCGGCTTGAACGCGCGGCACCGGCTGTGTCTGACAGGCACGCCGCTCGAAAATCACCTGGGCGAACTATGGTCGCAGTTCGATTTTCTGCTGCCGGGTTTTCTCGGCAGCCAGAAGGACTTCACGCGCCGCTGGCGCAATCCGATCGAAAGGAATAACGACGGCGTGCGCCGCGCGTTGCTTGCGCGTCGCATCCGGCCATTCATGCTGCGGCGTCGCAAGGACGAGGTCGCGAAAGAGTTGCCGGCCAAGACGACGATCGTGTGCTCCGTCGATCTGGAAGGCGCGCAGCGCGATCTGTATGAAACCGTGCGTACGGCGATGCAGGAGAAGGTGCGCGCCGCCGTGAGCGCACAGGGTCTCGCGCGCAGTCACATCATCGTGCTCGACGCGCTGTTGAAGCTGCGGCAGGTGTGTTGCGATCCGCGACTTGTGCGCACGCTCAGGACCGCGGGCGAGGGCGCCGAACGCAGCGAGGACGCAGCCGGCAAGCCGGCGAGCCCCGATAAGGCGGAAAAGGCCGCACGAGGCATGCGCTCCGCCAAACTCGACCTGCTGCTGTCCATGCTGCCGGAGCTGATCGAAGAGGGACGCCGCGTGCTGTTGTTCTCGCAGTTCACCGGCATGCTCGCGCTGATCGCCGAGGCGCTGAACGAAGCGGCGATTCCGTATGTGATCCTGACCGGCGACACGACGGATCGGATCACGCCTGTCGAGCGTTTTCAGCAAGGCGAAGTGCCGCTGTTCCTGATCAGCCTGAAGGCGGGCGGCGTGGGGCTGAACCTCACCGCTGCGGATACCGTGATCCACTACGACCCGTGGTGGAATCCCGCCGCCGAGAATCAGGCCACCGACCGCGCGCATCGACTCGGACAGGACAAGCCCGTGTTCGTCTACAAACTGATCGCGGCGGGCAGCATCGAAGAAAAGATCGTGGAATTGCAGGAGCAGAAGGCCGGTCTTGCCGACAGCATTCTCTCCGAAGACGCCGCCGGCGCGGCCAAGTTCTCCGACGACGACATCGACGCGCTGTTTGCGCCGATGCCCGAGCTCGAAGGCGGAAGGTGACGCGAACCGTTTCGGGACAGTGCGCGCCGGTCATGCGTTCGGACATGAAGCGCTAGCATCAGCCATTGAAATACCGACGTTTTCCCGGTATTCAAAATCCCCAGATTTGACTCCGCATTGTTCAAAGACGTCACAAGTCGTCAAGAAACGCGGAGTTTGTCTGCCTGCCGTCAACGGTTGTTTCCCGTACTCGTTGAACACGCGACCATCATCAGGTCAGTCAACGCAGTACGTTAAGGAAATAACCGTCATGAACAAGCATTTCGTCGCCGCCGCTGTCGCCGGCCTCTTCTCGATCGCAGCGTTCGCGCAGGCTTCGGCACCGGTCGCGGCCTCGTCGCAAGCTGCTGTTGCGGCTCCGCAAGAAGCAAAGCCGGCAGTCCAGCACCATCACGCCACGAAGCAACACAAGCACGCGCATAAGCATGCGCACAAGCATTCCCACCACGCAGCATCGGCTGCTGGCGGCGAACAAAATGCCGCACCGGCGTCCGACGAAGCAGCGCCCGCCAAGCCGTAACCGTTACGCCGCGTAGCGAGCCTGTGAAGACGCGGGCCGGTGCATCGCATCGGCCCGTTTCCTGTCTTGCTGTTCATTGCCCAAAATCTGCGCGAGACACAAGGCACCGTCTTCTTCGGGCGGCCCGGTCGCCGGTCGACGGCGCGAAGCGTCGTGGGCGTTGCCGTTGGGATTCACGTCTAGTTAGTTAGGACTCTTGTATGAAACGTATTTGTCTTTCGATCGCGTTTTGTTGCGCGATGAGCCTGTCCGTCGTCGCTCAGGCAAAGAGCTTCGGCTTCGCGCTCAACCCGTCCACCCACGCGGCTGCCAATGCTCCAGTGACACAAGGCTGGCACGACGGCCACTATTGGGACGGTCACCGTTCGTGGAGTCGCGACGAGTGGGAAGGGCGGCGGGCGCGTGCAGCGGGCGACCACGATGCTTATCGCTTCAATCACGACGCTCATTGCCCGCCGGGCCACGCGAAGAAACACGAGTGCTGATGTTCACGCCCGCATTGAACGCGTGCGCCGGCTGCGCAGCGTGTTCGACAGGCGGACCTCTCCATGCCGAACGCCGCGCCACTGTAGCGGCGGTGGCTCGATGCGACGCCTTGCACTATCCCGATCTCGCCCCACTGTTCCAATGAAAATCTGTTTGCCCCGTCGCGCCCTACCGGCTGTCCCGTTCCTGCTCGTCTTCTCATTGGCCGGCGCGCTGAGCGGTTGTTCACTGCTGGCGCCGAGCAGCCCGCCTGCAAGTCCGCCGTTGGCGTGGTCCTCTAGCCGGGTGCCTGCAGCCCTTAGTGAGGCAATGGTGCCGGCTGGTTTCTATCGGGTGAATTCGGGCGATACCTTGACCGGCATTGCCAGGGCTTTCGGCCGCGACGCAGCGGCCATTGCGCAGTGGAATCATCTGTCAGCGGATGGCGCACTGGACGCCGGCCAACTGCTGCGCGTCGCGCCGCCAGCGGGAGTTGCGACCGCGCCTGCCGTGTTGAATGCGCGCACGCCTGCAAGCCCGGAACCTCACGCGAACGCAGCTCAGAGTGTTGCGCCCATCGGCAAAGCGCGGCTTGCATGGCCGGTCAACGGGACCGTTGCAGCGCCGTTCGTGGCAGGAAAAACCAGGGGTATAGCGATCGCTGCGGCCGCCGGCGAGCAGGTGAGAGCGGCGGCGAGCGGCAGAGTCGTGTACGCGGGCGGCGGCATTGCGGCTTATGGTCTGCTGGTCATCATCAAGCACGACTCACATTTGCTGACCGCCTACGCGAACAACCGCGCGCTGCTCGTGAAAGACGGCGCGCTCGTCAAGAAGGGGCAGGCGATTGCCGAGCTTTCCTCCGACTCTCACGGCGACGCTTCTTTGCATTTCGAAGTGCGCGACGGCGGCAAGCCCGTCGATCCGCTCATCTATCTTCCGAAGCGCCCTTAAGCCGGTGCTTACGCGGCATTGCCGCTTCCTCGAACCGGACTCGACGCGGCGTGCTGTTACATGCAGCGCGCTGCGCAATGTAATGCCTATGACCTTTCGCTTCACCAACCGCACTGGTTTCACCGGCTTTCTCCGCCTGGCTGCAAATCCTCTCGGTCTCACGCTCGCGTCGCTTGGCTGTGCGTGGGCGCTGGCCGGCTGCGCGCCGCCGGTCGTCGAGCACGCGGCCGTAACCAGCGGCGAGCCGGCCATTCGCACAGTCGAGCGGACAGCGCCTCATGCGTTGCAAGATCGCTATAACGATGGTGACGAGCGCGGCGCTGCACTCGCGCCAGGCTTATCGGCTCACGAGCCGCGACCCGAGGCAAAGTCCGCGGACGACGATTCGCCGGCAGTGCCGCCCTGCGCTTGCAGCAGGCGCTTTCTGCAGACCGGCCTCGCGTCGTGGTACGGGAAGATGTTCCATGGCCGCCGCACCGCGAGCGGCGAGCGCTACAACATGCATGCATTGACCGCAGCGCACCTCACTTTGCCCCTGGGCGCCTGTGTGCGTGTGACGGCAGTGGGGCGCGCCCGTTCGGTGGTCGTGCGGATCAACGACCGTGGGCCGTTCGTGCACGGACGGATCATCGATCTATCGTATGCCGCTGCGGAGGCGATCGGTGTGAACGTTGCGGGCACCTTGCCGGTCAAGCTCGAACACATCGCGCCCGCGCGTGGCGTGGACGGCGCTCGTCGCTGCGTGGACCGGGCAGCCTGAGGGTTGGCCGCATGCCTTTGGAGATTTCGATGTGGACGGATTTCGCGCGACTTACGCTTGAAAGAGTCGCTTCCCCGCGTGCGATTTCTCGCGTTCCGCCCGACTGTAACAAATGATCGCCGTCTGTAAATGTTCAAATTTCGACGCTTGCCGTCGCAAGGATTCGATGCCTAACGGTGTTGAATTTGCGGGCCTGGTTATTACGGCCTGCGTAATATCTACCGCGTGGTTCGTTACAAACGTAGTTCTTTCATCTTGAGGATGAATTTCGTAGCGGGTATTTTTCGTCCACTCGTGAGGTAGCCCCCGCGAGCGTGTGGTGTTTTTTAGCGGCGTCGCGTCCCAACCGGGCACGACGCCGTTTTTTTTGCTGCGTTGGCCGCGCAGGGCAGCGGGAGCCTGGCCGTCGCTGCTCTTGGCGTGTGCAGCCGGTTCCCTACGCGGCGGAACGTCTACCCGAGTTAGCGTCCCGCCGTCGGCCCGAGCCGCGCCGCGACGGCGCGGCAAGCGGCCAGCAGCGGCTCGATGTAGCGGCTTTGTGGGTCGTTCTGCAGCCGGAAGGTCGGCATGCTGATGCTGATGCAGCCCACCGTGCGCCCGTCGGCGCCACGAATCGCCGCGCCGTAGCAGGAGATCGCCTCTTCGTTCTCCTCGCGATCTTCGGCATAACCGCGTTGCTCGGTCGCGATCAGTTCGCGGCGGATTGCGTCGAGGTCGGTCAGCGTGTTGGCAGTGAAGCGGCGCAGCGGCGCATGCACGAGCAGCGCTTCACGTTCGCGCATGTCGAGCGTGGCGAGATAGGCCTTGCCGACCGAACTCGACGTCAGCGATACGCGCGTGCCGATGCGCGACGCCATACGCACTGCATGGGGGCTTTCGAGCTTTTCGATGTAGACCATCTCGCCCTGGCTCGGCACCGCGAGGTGGATCGTCTCCGAGGTGCTGTTGCGCAGATCCATCAACGCGTCCACCGCTGCGAGGCGCAGATCCGAACGCTCCCAACTGCGGCTCGCCAGATTGACGAGGCGCGGACCGAGGTTGAACGTGTTGCCGGTCCCGGTCGCGACGATCATGCCTTCCGCCTGCAATGCGGCCACGATCCGGTGAACCGTGGGACGCGGATAGCCGCTTGCGGCACTGAGTTTCGCGACGTTGGGTGGCGCGTCGGCATCCGCGACGAGTTGCAGGACTGCAATGAACTTCGAGAACGCGGCGGCGCCCGCCACGGTTTTTGCATCGGCGCCGCCCGTGTCGGCGGACGGCTTGGGATCGGTAGTAGACATCAGGCGTACATGAGCGAAGTTGGCCAATTATGCCTTCATTTCCGGGCCCTGCCGGCAACGGTCCACGGCGAGATGCTTTCACTGATCGCGGCGCCGGGCCGCTTAGGCAACCAGATAGCCGCCGTCGACCGGCACGATTGCGCCGGTCATGAACGACGCAGCCGGCGTGCACAGAAACACCGCCACCTGCGCCACTTCTTCGGGCGTTCCCCAGCGCCGCATCGGCGTGCGATCCAGAATGGCCTGTGAGCGGCCCTCGTCGTCCTGCAATGCCTGCGTGAGAGGCGTCGCGATCCAGCCCGGCGCAATTGCGTTCACGCGGATGCCGTCGGCGGCATAGGCAATCGCCAGAGACTTCGTCAACTGAGCGACCGCCCCTTTGCTGGCGCTGTATGCGGGCACGAGGCCGCCGCCGAAAAAGCTCAGCATGGAGGCCGTGTTCACAATGCAACCCGACGAGGCCTTCAGCAGTTCTCGCGCGCCGGCGCAGACGCGCATCGTGCCGTTCAGATTGATGTCCATCACGCGTTCGAATACGTCGATACGATGTTCCTCGACACGGCTGATGACGCCCGCGCAATTGACGACGATGTCAAGATGCTCGAACCCGTTCAGCAGCGCAGTGACATCGTCGGCGGAGCGCACGTCGAGCGTCGCACGCTCGACCTCGCGGCGCAGCGTGTCCGGCGCGCCCTCGGGCAGCGGAAGACCGGCGGCCACTGTCCTCGCGCCGAGCTGCGCGAGTCCGTTCGCGATTGCCGCGCCGATGCCGGACAGCGCACCGGTCACGAGAGCGGTTTTACCTTCGAGTAGATGAGTCTGGAATGTCATGTGTATCGGCAATGAGCGTTCAGGTACGTTGGGTTGCGAGCGCCTCGGAGCGCGGCGCGGGCGCCACTTCCTTGACGACGAACAGGTAGACGAACGCAGCGGCGAAGGCCACGCCCGCGCTGATCAGTAGCGCATTCACGAACGAGTGCGTTTGATCGACCACGATGCCGGTGATGACCGGCGCAAACGAGCCGCCCAGGTAGCCGCCGAAGTTCTGCATGCTGCCGAGCGAAGCAACGAGATGGCGGGGCGCCGCCACGCTCACTAATGCCCATGCGCTGCCGCTCGAGAGATTCACGAACAGCATGGCGAGCGACACATAAACGATCGCAAGCGTGGTGCTCGGCGTGTAGGCGGCGGGAACCGTGAACGCTGCCGCGCCGATCAGACCGACGCACACGGGCCACTTGCGGCTTTTAATCGGCGCCATGCCGCGCTTGAGCAGATAGTCGGCGATATAGCCGCTGCTTGCCATGCCGATGGTGCCGAAAATATAGGGAATCGTCACCAGCCAGCCCGTGTGCGCGATGCTCAGATGACGCTCCTTCTCGAGATAGCCGGGCAGCCACGTGAGATAGAGCCACACCATGTAGATCACGCCCATGAAGCCGAAAATCATCCCCCACGTATTGCGCAGTTTGAAGAGCGCACCCCATTCGGCAAACGTGAGTCCTTTCGGGCTTTGCACGGCCTCGGCGCCTTCGTTCAGATGAGCGGTTTCGGCTTCGGTGAGCGCGACCTGATCGCGATTCCGGTAGAACATGTACCAGCCTATCGCGACGACGACACCCAGCACGCCCATGACGATGAACATGGTTCGCCATCCGAATGAAAGCATGAGCACGGTGAGAAGCGGCGGTGCGAGCATAGGCGCGATGGTCGACGACGAGATAAACGTGCCGGTTGGCGCACCGCGCTCACGCACGGCAAACCATTCGTTGACCACTTTTGCGCCTGCTGGAAAGAGCGGCGCTTCGGCTATGCCCAGCACGATCCGTGCGGCGAGAAAATGATTGAGGGTCTGGATGAAGCCGCCCGCGACCTGCGCAAGCGACCAGACCAGCATGCCCAGACCCAGCACGACGCGCGATCCGAATCGGTCCAGCAACGCGCCCACGGGCAACTGCGCAAATGCGTACGCAAGCGAAAACGCCGACAGCAACAGGCCCATCTGCGCAGCGGACAGATGGAGTTCCTCGCTCACGAGGTGATTCGCAATCGACAGCGTGCTGCGATCGAGATAATTGACAATGCCGGCAATCGTCAGAAATACGACGGCGACTATCTGTATGCGTTTCAGGCGCTGGGGTTTCTGCAGCATATTCGTCTCCTGGCCAATCTTGGCTCTGATATGTAGGGAATGTGCGGAGCGAGCGTTCAGTAGGTCGCGCGTCCGCCGGAAAGATCGAAGATCGCGCCGGTGCTGAACGAGCAGGAATCCGAACAAAGCCACAGTGCGAGCTCAGCCACCTCCTGCGTCGTGCCGAGCCGGCCCATCGGGCTCTTGTCGATCATCGTCTGCACATGGCTTGGCGACATCTGTTCGAGAAGTGGCGTCTGAACGGCTGCGGGCGCGATACCGTTCACGAGGATGCCGGTTTGCGCCAGCTCCTTGCCGAGCGATTTGGTCATCGCGATCACACCCGCTTTGGCAGCGCTGTAGGCCGACGAGTTCGGCGTGCCTTCCTTGCCCGCGAGCGAAGCCACGTTGACGACACGTCCGGCGTTCGCGCGGCGCATCACCGGCACCACGAGGCGGCTCACGTGATAGGTGCCGAGGAGATTCACCTCGATCACGCGCTGCCATTCGAGCGGATCGTATTCATCGAGCGGCATCGTGGGCCCGGCGAAGCCTGCATTGTTCACGAGGTAGTCGATGCGCCCGTATGCATCCAGCGTTGCGGCGAGTGCGGTTTCGATCAAGTCGACACGCGTGATGTCGACGGCGAAATGACGCGGTGCATGCGGCGCCTCGAGATCGCCCGGCACGCGATCCCAGTTCACCGCCGACGCGCCGTTGCGCGCGAAGGCGTCGCAAATCGCGCGTCCGATACCGCCCCCCGCGCCCGTTACCACGACGACGCGGCCGGAGAAGTCGTATCCGGCGAAGCTCGAGCGGCTGCTCATCGGATGAACTGGTCCACGAAATCTTCGCCGAGTCCTACGGCCGCGTAGTGCTTACGGCACATGTCGATCTTCGTGAAGACGTCCTCGTAGCCGGTGTAGTTGCCGTAGGGGTCGCAATAGAACATCACGCCGTTCACCTGGAAGTAAGTGATCATTTCCTCGACGTCTTCGGGCACGTAGAGCGTGTGCGTCTCGCCGGGCGGCTCGTACACGTAGCTGCCTTCGGTCGCGACCCAGTCATGCTCCAGATATCGCCAGCGGCCCTTGAGCACCATGCCGTGCACGGCTTGCGGATGCCGGTGGCGGCTCAGCACGCCCGACTTGCGAACGCGCAGCAGGTTCATCCAGTAACCTTGCGACGCGTTCAGGCACAGCGGGCGGAACGAGACGTTCTCGGCTTGCGGCACCCAGACGCGCTCGTCCGTCGGAATCGCAGAAGGAACGACAATCTCCTGTTGTGCTTCTTTCGGGAAAGGAAGCTGGTACGGCGTCATGGGTGAATGGGTCGCCTCTGGCATGCGTGCTCTCCTTATGTTTGTCCATAATATGGACGTAATGTCCATGATGTGGTTGATTATGGGATGGCGCTTATAGATGGGTCAAGCCTGGGGATTTCACTTAGTCCGTGGTCTCGCGGTAGCTACGTCCGCGACGAAGGGCGCCCTGCCCATCTGAATCCGATCACCTCATGATCGACCGTATAGTTTGTGCGGACTTGACGGCTTCATTGCGCGTCTACAACGGCGGTATCCGACCGATTTGACAATCCTTAAACGATTTATTTCGAGACCGTTTCTATACTCACTCGAATTGTCAAATCGCTGTTTCCGAAAAGCCTGCCGCGGTTTGAAAAAGAAAGTCGCGGGGCCTGCACCGTGCGAGAGAGACCACTTTTTTATATGGCGAGCCCATACGGCCGAAAGTAACCGGCGGGACCTGAGAGGCGGCGCGAATGGCGCGCAGAAGCGGCAGAAGCGGCAGAAGCGGCATGCGGCCCGACAGCCGCCGCCGCTGAACCGTTTAATGGCATTCAGCAAAGATCGACCGTCTTTTCGATTATGATTATCGGCGGCTGATAATCGCCGTTCCGGAATCGAAAAATGCGCGCTAATTTTGAGATGGGGTGGCGGCAGGGTTGTACGGGGCGCGAGGCGAAGGACCATTAGTCGAAAGAGAGTCAAAGAAACTTCAAACCGAAGATGAATGAAAAGCCGGATGGCCGGGCCAGCGCGCGCAGGTATCCCGGTCGATCCGCCGGCTTGCCGGTAACCGGTCGCGGCCGCTGATGCGCGGCTGCGACAGTTGCCAGCGAACGACGAACGAACGACGAACAAACGACGAAGTCGCGTTGCGGGGTTTTTATGAGAATTGCTGTCCTGGATGACGATTCGGCGCAGGCCGATCTGGTTTGCCAAACACTGTCGGCGGCGGGCCATGTTTGTCACGCATACGGCGCGGGGCGCGAACTGGTGCGGCAGTTACGGCGCCAGACATTCGACCTGCTCGTGCTCGACTGGAATGTGCCCGACATGTCGGGCGAGGAAGTATTGCGCTGGGTGCGGGAAAGCCTGTCAGAACGCTTGCCAGTGCTGTTCATGACGAGCCGCGGCCGGGAGAGCGAGATCACGTCGATCCTGAACATCGGCGCCGACGACTACGTCGTCAAGCCGGTCCCGGCCGCCGTACTGCTCGCGCGCGTCGGTTCGCTGCTGCGCCGCGCCTATCATCTGAAGCCGCCGGCGGCGAGGGAAGTCTTCGGCGAATTCGAATTCGATCTGCATGCGAAGCATGTGGTGGTGCGCGGAACGAAGGTCGCGGTCACCCAGAAGGAGTTCGAGCTCGCGCTGTTGCTGTTCCAGCATCTGAGCCGGCCGCTGTCGCGCGCGCATATTCTCGACGTCGTCTGGAAGCAGGCGACGGATATCCCCTCGCGCACGATGGACACGCACGTCTCGATGCTGCGCAGCAAGCTCGGCCTGCGGCCCGAACACGGCTACCGTCTGACGCCGATTTACGGCTATGGCTACAGGCTGGAGCGGTTGCAGTCCGCGAGCGATGCACCCGCAGCCGCAGACCGCCCGCAAGCGGGGCAGGCGTGACGTTTTCCGTCGACGGCGCTTTAGCCATGCGCGGCAGGACCGGCTCGACGGGCCGCCGCGCGGGCGCGGTGCTGGCGGCCTCGGGACTGTTCGCGTTGGCCTGCTTCGCGCCCACTTCGGCCCATGCGCAGCCGTCCCGCGCGCTGAAGCAGCGCGCGAAAGCTGCGCCGCCCGCCTATGTTTCCTATTCGGGCCAGCGGTTTTCAAACACGCAATCGGCGAGCGGCGTGCGCTCCGCCCATCGCTCGGTTTGCAGCATCGGTTCGCTATAAAAATGGTCGACGTGGCCAAGACATAGTATGGCCACGGGCCGCGCGCCTTCCGGCATGCGCAGAAGCCGGCGCACTGCGTCGACGTCGAACAGGGACACCCAACCCATGCCGAGCCCTTCGGCGCGGGCGGCGAGCCACATGTTCTGGATCGCGCACGCCACCGAGGCGAGGTCCATTTCCGGCAGTGTGCGGCGGCCGAAAATGTGCCGCTCGCGGCCGTCCATCAGCGCCATGACGAGCAGTTCGCCGCACTCCAGCATGCCTTCTACTTTCAGCTTCATGAACTCTTCGCGGCGTTTGCCGAGCGCGTCGGCGGTGGCAAGCCGTTCGCTTTCGACGTTCGCATGCAAGGCGGTACGCAAGGCGGGATCGGTGATGCGCGCGATGCGCCACGGCTGCATGAAGCCCACGCTCGGCGCGTGATGTGCGGCATCGAGCAGACGCTGCAATACCGCGGCATCGACGGGATCGCCCACGAAATGGCGCATGTCGCGGCGCTCGTAAATCGCGCGATAGACCGCGTCGCGGTCGGCTTCGTTAAAAGGCTTCGCCATTGAACAGAGCGGCCGTGAAGGCCGGGTTGGAGGGCCAGTAAGCGTGCATGTAAGTCGCGACAATCGAGCCGACGCGATATACAGCCTCGCCCGGTGCATCGCCTTGAGGCCGCGTGGCTGAACGCAACGGCGAGAGCGACATGCTCAGCTTCGAGTAGTGAAACGTGTGGCCGGTCATTGGACCATGCATGCTGTCGATCTGTTGCATGCCGAGCCCCGTGAAGCGTGTTTGCATCGTCGCGTGACCGGGCAGCAGGCCGAGCATCGACGTGCTGACACCCTGCGTGTCGGTGAGCTTATCGAGCAGATATAGCATGCCGCCGCATTCGGCGACGAGCGGTTTGCCGGCCGCCGCGTGCGCGCGGATGGCCGCGGCGCTGCGGGCATTCGCGGCGAGGGCCGCGGCGTGCAGTTCAGGATATCCG
Organism: Paraburkholderia kirstenboschensis; assembly: GCF_904848585.1. GTDB lineage: Bacteria > Pseudomonadota > Gammaproteobacteria > Burkholderiales > Burkholderiaceae > Paraburkholderia > Paraburkholderia kirstenboschensis. The sequence goes on along the minus strand of NZ_CAJHCR010000011.1, from coordinate 11,740 downwards.
CCGGGCAGATACAACGCATCGGTGTCGGAGGGCAACGCTTCGTCGGCGAGCGGCGAAAAGTAGTGGACGTGGGCGCCGAGCGCTTCGAGCAGCGTGACGTTGGCCGGGTAGATGAACGAGAACGCGGCGTCGCGCGCGATGGCAACTTTTCTGTTGTGCAGAAGGCGCGGAAGTACTTGCGGCGTGGGCGGCCCAAACTCCACGGCGGGCGGCAACTCGGCTAGCGCTGTATGACTGAGTACATCGGCGGCGCGATCCAGACGCGCGTCGAGATCGTCGATTTCCGCGGCCTGATGCAAGCCGAGGTGGCGATCGGGCAATTCGATTTCGTCGCTGGCGGCAATGTGCCCGCACCAGTGCAGCGTGGGCGGCAACGCCTCTTCGAGCATTTGCGCATGACGCGAGGAGCCGACGCGGTTCGCGAGTACGCCATGAAACGGCACCTGAGGCCGGAAATTGGCGAGGCCAAACGCGACCGCGCCGAAGGTCTGCGCCATCGCCTTGGCCGAAATCACCGCGAGTACCGGCACGCCGAAAGCGGTCGCGAGATCGGCGCTGCTCGGCGTGCCGTCGAAGAGGCCCATCACACCTTCGATCAGGATCAGGTCGGCTTCGTCCGCCGCCTGCGCGAGAAGATTGCGGCAGGCGTCCCTGCCGACCATCCATAGATCGAGCGACAGCACGGGCGCGCCGCTTGCGCGCGAGAGGATCATCGGATCGAGAAAGTCGGGCCCGGTCTTGAACACACGCACACGCCGCCCCAGCCGCCGATGGTAGCGCGCGAGGCCCGCGGTGATCGTGGTCTTGCCTTGACCCGACGCGGGCGCGCTGATGAAGAGCGCGGGGCAGGCGGACACGTTCAGAACTCCACGCCGCGCTGCGCCTTGACGCCTTGCTCGCGGTACGGATGCTTGACGATGCGCATCTCGGTGACGAGGTCGGCGGCTTCGATCAGCGCATCGGGCGCGTGGCGGCCGGTCACGACCACATGCAGCATCGCCGGACGCGCGTTGATGACGGACAGCACTTCGTCGAGCGGCAGATATTCGTACTTGAGCACGGTGTTCAGTTCGTCGAGGATGACCATCTGATAGTCGCCGCTTTCGATCATCCTGCGCGCTTCGTCCCAGCCTTTGCGCGCGGTGGCGATGTCGGCGTCGCGGTTCTGCGTGTTCCAGGTGTAGCCGTCGCCCATCGTCACGAAGTCGCAGTTGGCAATTGCGCCGAGGAAGTCACGCTCCGACGTATGCAGCGCGCCCTTGATGAACTGCACGACGCCAAGGCGCATGCCGTGGCCGAGCACACGCACGGCCATGCCGAAGGCGGCGGTTGTCTTGCCCTTGCCGGTGCCGGTGTTGACGATCAGCAGGCCCTTTTCGACGGTCGCGTTGGCCTGCTTCTTTTCATGGCCTTCGCGCCGGCGTTCGGTCATGCGTTGGTGCGATTCGGGATCGGTCTTCATGGAAGGTCCTGTTGGATGATGGTGACAGTGTCTGCTGGTGCGGGCTCGGTCGATGCAATCGCCACGGTGACACCAGCGTAAACGGTTTTGCGAGCGATCAGACGCGCGGTGCGAGCGGCGGCCACACCGAGCAACGCGCACGGTTCGCACACGCCGTCCACGCCGAGATGCTCGCGCGCGGCAGCCGACGGTTCGTGAACGCTGATCGCGGCAATCTGCTCGCGGTTGAACACTTGCAGCGGCAACCGGTGACGCGCGCAGAATTCCAGCAGGCCCTGTTCGCCTGCTTTCGTTTCAATGGAGGCTACCGTTGCAATCTCTTCGAAGGCGTGCGAACCGAGCGCTGCGCGCACCGCCGTTTCGATTTCGTCCGCCGATGTATGCAGGCGGCAGCCGATGCCCACGCTGAGCGTTTTCATTTCGCGTCCGGCGAAGACGCCGCGTCTGATGAGCTTGCCGCGGCGGCACGCGCGAGCGCCAGCGAGGCGACGCCGCCGATCACCACGATCGCAGGCGATCCGAGTCCCGCACGCGCGACGGCATCGGCGAATTCGCCGAGGGTGGAAAGTGCATGGCGTTGCTCCGGACGCGTGGCCGATTCGATCGCCGCACACGGCGTGTCGGCGCGCATGCCGGCCGCGAGCAATGCGCCGGCGATATCGTTCAGCCGCCGCATGCCCATGTAGATGACGAGTGTCATGTGGGTGGCGGCGAGCGCGGCCCAATCCGGCTCGCTGCTGCCCGCGCCGTGGCCGGTCACGAATACCACGCCTTGCGCATGATCGCGGTGTGTAACCGGAATGCCGATAGCTGCGGGCGCCGCGATTCCCGCCGTGATTCCGCTGACGATCTCCACTTCGATGCCGGCGGCATGCAGCGCCTGCTGCTCTTCGCCGCCTCTGCCGAACACGAACGGATCGCCGCCCTTGAGCCGCGCGACGCTGCGCCCGGCACGCAGATGCTCGAGCATTTGCGCGACGATGCCTTCTTGCGGCGTCGACGGATGACCGCCGCGTTTGCCGACATGGACAATTGACGCGTCGGCGCGCGCGAATTGCAGCACGTCGGGATTCACGAGATCGTCGACGAGTATCACGTCGGCTTGTGCGAGGGCGCGCGTTGCCTTCAGCGTCATCAGTTCGACGTCGCCGGGACCTGCGCCGATCAGCCACGCGCGTGTCATCGCGGCTCGCTAATCGTGCACGGCAACGACGTTGCGCGCCACGCCGGCACGCACCATGCGGAGCGGCACGCGAATGGGCCCAATTGAGTGGAGATCGAAGTCATTCAAGCGGTGTCTTCACGCACGACGGCACGCACGGGTGCGGACCCGGTCGCTGCATCGTGCTTCAGCGCCTTCACATCCGTCCCTCGCGGATTCCGGCTGCCGGCGGCGTGACGTCGTGAAACGCGCGGCCGCCTCCGCGTCTGGCCGGTATCCGGGCTGGCGGCCTCACGCGCTTTGCCTTCCCGCCCGCATTCATTCGAATGGATCGGACAGTGGCATCGAAAACGCATGCGCGGCGCAGCAAGAACATTGCACCGCAGGTCGCTTACCGTTGCGGGGACAGCACAGGTTGAGCGCAGGAGCGCTGCCTGTTTCCCGTTTAACTGCACACGCGAATGCATGTGCGGGCACCAAACGCGCGCATACGATAGCACACGGGAAGCCCGTGCGATAAGCGCGCCGGGCCCGCGTTTCCTTGACGGCGCCAGACGGTGGGCCTACACTCGCACGCACTTCTGGTGCTCGTGTGCGCGCTCGTGCGCATGCAGTTAAACGGGAAACAGGGCGCCCGCCTGTCACGGTTTGGGCCAACCTGTGCTGCCCCCGCAACGGTAAGCGAAAAGTGACGTCATGGCAGTTTGCATGGCGCCGCAGTGCCGGCTTCGATGTCCACGCGCAAGGCCGCGTGGGCATATCACCACTGGGCGAGAAATCACTCGTTCGGGAAGGGGAAGCGGCGCTTTCGCCAGCCCGGATACCGGCCGGAACACGAAGGGCGAACGTCGCGGGGATGCGGCGCTGCGCTCATGCCCTCACACCCGTTTTCTGCGTTTTTCCTGTTGTAGCAAGGCCGTCGTTCATGCCAGAGGCGCGCGCTGGACCTCATGCGTGCCGACTACGCCGGCCGGCGTCTGCAACTTCTGGAATGGACCTCACGATGCAAACTCAAATGCGCAAGATTCCCGTCACCATCGTCACGGGTTTTCTCGGCAGCGGCAAGACCACGCTCTTGCGGCACATTCTTCAGCATGCGGGCGGCAAGCGCATCGCGGTGATCGTCAACGAGTTCGGCGAACTCGGTATCGACGGCGAAATCCTGAAGGGTTGCGGCGTCGGTTGCGACGAGAACGGTGTCGAAACAGAAGGGCAATTGTATGAACTCGCGAACGGCTGCCTCTGCTGCACGGTGCAGGAGGAATTTTTTCCGGTGATGGAAAAGCTCGTCGAGCGCCGTGAGCAGATCGACCATGTGCTGATCGAAACATCGGGGCTCGCGTTGCCGAAGCCTCTCGTGCAGGCGTTCAACTGGCCGCAGATCAAAAACAGTTTCACCGTGGATGCAGTGATTACCGTGGTCGACGGCCCCGCTGCGGCGAGCGGCCAGTTCGCGGAAAACCCGCTCGCTGTCGACGCGCAGCGCAAAGCCGATCCGAATCTGGATCATGAATCGCCGCTGCACGAGTTGTTCGAAGATCAATTGTCCTCGGCCGATCTGGTGATTCTGAACAAAACAGATCTGCTCGATGAGGCTCGTCAGAACGCGGTCGAAGCGTTGATACGCGAAGAGATTCCGCCGCAAGTGAAGGTCGTGCGCGCGCAGATGGGGCAGCTCGATCTGCACACGCTGTTCGGGCTCGAAGCGGCATCGGAAGAAACGATTCACTTGCGCCACGACCATCACGGTTCGGCGGACGACGCGGATCATCATCACGATGAGTTCGATTCGGTGGTGGTGCATGCAAACGCGCTGTCGCGTGACGCGGTAATCGCCGCACTGCAAGCGCTCGTTCAGAGCAACACCATTTACCGTGTAAAGGGTTTCGCGGCCTTGCCCGGCGCAGCAATGCGTCTCGTGATTCAAGGCGTGGGCCGGCGCTTCGACAGTTATTTCGACCGACGCTGGCAACCCGGCGAGGCGGGCGAAAGCCGCTTCGTGCTGATCGGCGAAGACCTCGATCAGGCCGCGCTGCAACGCGCGTTCGACGCGGCGTTGGCCTTGTCGAACGCCCCAGCGTCGGGCGTCGCGGCGCAGCAGGCGTAAGCGCACATGCATCTGCTGCGCACTACGCCGGGCGGTTTCGTCGACGATACGCAGGGCGTGATCCGTATCGATCAGCGGCCTGCGGATATCGTCGTGCTCAGTTCGGCGGACACCACGCTGTCGCTGCTGGCAAGCGCGTTTCCTCGTCTCGGCGACGGCTTCCCGAGCGTGCGCCTCGCAAACGTCACCTATCTGCGGCAAGCGGCGTCGGTGGACTTCTACGTCGAAGATGTGCTGCAACACGCGCGCGTTGTCGTAGTCGATCATCTTGGCGGCGAAGCGTATTGGCCGTACGGCATCGAGCAGGTCGTCGCGCTGGCGGAGCGCAAACAGCAAACGCTTGCGATGTTTTCGGGCGATCTGCAGGAAGACCCCAATCTGCTTGCGCGCAGCACCGCGGACGCGGATCTATGCCATCAGTTGTGGCGTTATTTGCGGGAAGGCGGTCCGCAGAACGCCGAGGCGTTTCTGCGCTGCATCGCGCATCGCGCGCTTGGTTGGGGACAGGAGCCAGCGCCGCCGCGCGCGTTGCCGGCCGCGTCGCTTTATCATCCACAGCGCGACACGCCGACAATCGCCGACTGGCAAGCGCGCTGGCGGCACGATGCGCCGGTTGCGGCGATACTTTTCTACAAGGCGCATCTTCAGGCGGCCAATACAGCAGTGTTCGACGCGCTGATCGAAGCGCTCGAATCACAAGGCGTGAATCCGCTGCCAATCGCCATTACGTCGTTGAAAGATGCGGTGAGTCGCGAAGTCGTGCAGTCGTTGTGCGCTCAACATAACGCGGCACTGGTACTCAATACGACTGCGTTCGCCGCTTCCGCGATCGATGACCCGGAACCGCTCGCGCTCGCCGGCGACGCACCCGTGCTTCAGGTGATTTTGAGCGGCGGCAATCGCGAGGACTGGCTCAAGGACAATCAAGGCCTGAATTCGCGCGACATCGCCATGCATATTGCGCTGCCTGAAGTGGACGGGCGCATCATCACGCGCGCAATCAGTTTCAAGGGACTCGCGTATCGCTGTCCGCATACGGAAGTCGATGTGGTGCGTTATCAGCCGGATCTCGAACGCGTGGGCTTTATCGCCGAATTGAGCCGCCGCTGGTGCCGCCTGCGCTCGCTCGACAACGCGGACAAGAAACTCGCGCTGATTCTCGCCAACTATCCGATGAGCGAGGGGCGCATTGGGAATGGAGTCGGGCTGGATACGCCGGCGTCGGTAGTCGGAATTCTGTCGATGTTGCGCGATGAAGGTTATCGCGTCGCAACGGTGCCCGCGAACGGCGACGCGCTATTGCAGAAGCTCACCGAGGGCGTGACGAACGATCCCGTGGTGCGCGATCTGCGACCCGCTTTGCAAAGCCTTGCGCTTGGCGATTACCTCGCGCATTTCAACGCGCTGCCCGCCGAAGCGCGCAATGCGCTGAATGCGCGTTGGGGCCCGCCGGAGCAGGACCCGAGCGTGCGGCGCGGCCGTTTCATGATTGCAGGTTGGCGCTGCGGCCACGTGTTCGTCGGCATTCAGCCGTCGCGCTCGCGTGAGCAGGGCGATTACGCGAGCTATCACGACGCGGAGCTCGTGCCGCCGCATGCGTATCTCGCGTTCTATTTCTGGCTGCGTCATCAGTTCGGCATCGACGCGGTCGTGCATGTGGGCAAGCATGGCAACCTCGAATGGCTGCCCGGCAAGAGCGTTGCATTGAGCGATACGTGCTGGCCCGATCTGATTCTCGGGCCCATGCCGCATCTGTATCCGTTTATCGTTAACGATCCAGGCGAGGGCAGTCAGGCCAAGCGCCGCGCGCAAGCTGTCATCGTCGATCATCTGATGCCGCCGCTCACGCGCGCCGAAAGCTACGGTCCGTTGCAAGACCTCGAGCGCCAGGTCGACGAATACTATGAAGCGCTGATGGTCGACCCGCGCCGCGCAAGGCTATTACGGCGCACGATTCTCGCGACTATCGTCGAACATAAGCTGCATGAAGAATTGAGCCTGTCCGAGCCGAAGGGCGAAGACGACGAAGATGCGCTGCTCACGCGGGTCGATGCGTGGCTGTGTGAATTGAAGGAAGCGCAGATTCGCGATGGTTTGCACACGTTCGGTCAATCGCCGCAAGGAGTGCAACGACGCGATACGCTGCTTGCGTTAGCGCGCTTTCCTGTCGGCGATGGGCAAGGCGGCAACGCGGGGTTGATCGATGCGTTGGCGCGCGATCTCCAGATCGATCATTTCTTCGACCCGCTATCGGTGGATTGGTCCGCGGCCTGGACCGGTCCGCGTCCCGACATTCTGCAACAGGTCAGCGATGCGCCCTGGCGGCACTGCGGGGATACGCGCGAGCGTCTGGAACTGTTCGCAGCGGAAATGCTGCGGAGCGTATGCGAACCGCGGATGCAAACGCATACTGATACGAATACGCATGCGTCGAGCGCACTGGACGAAGCGAGCCTGCCGCAAGCCGGGCGCGTGATCGAGCGCTTGCGCAACGACGTGCTGCCGCGGCTCGACGCATGCGGGACGCAGGAGATGACGCATCTTAGGCGCGGTCTCGAAGGGCGTTTCGTGCCGCCGGGGCCGAGCGGTTCGCCATCGCGGGGTAGGCCCGATGTGCTGCCGACTGGCCGCAATTTCTATTCGGTCGACACGCGGGCGGTCCCGACACAAGCGGCCTGGTCGCTCGGGCTGAAGTCGGCGCAGCAGTTGATCGAGCGGCATTTGCAGGAGCATGGCGATTACCCGCGTGCGATTGGTCTGTCCGTGTGGGGCACCGCGACGATGCGCACCGGCGGCGACGACATCGCGCAAGCGCTCGCATTGCTCGGCGTTCGGCCGAAGTGGGCGCCGGGAAGCCATCGCGTGACCGACTTCGAGATCATGCCGATCGAGGCGTTCGACCGGCCGCGCATCGACGTCACGTTACGTGTATCAGGTTTTTTCCGCGACGCGTTTGCGAACGTAATGCATCTGTTCGATGCTGCGGTGCAGGCCGTCGCCGAACTGGACGAACCTCCCGAACTGAACCCGATTCGCGAGCGTGTGCTGCGTGAACGCGATGCGTTGATCGCACGCGGCATGGACGCAGCCGAAGCGCGCAAGCGCGCCGGCTGGCGCGTATTCAGTGCGCGTCCGGGCGCTTACGGCGCCGGTTTGCAGGACATGATCGACTCGCAACAATGGCAGACCGATGCGGACCTCGCCAGTGCCTATCAGGCTTGGGGCGGTTATGCGTACACGCAGAAAAGCGCGGGCGAAGAAGCGCGTCACGCATTCGGCACACGCCTCGCCGCGATGGACGTCGTATTGCAGAACCAGGATAACCGCGAACACGATCTGCTCGATTCGAACGACTACTATCAGTTTCAGGGCGGCATGGTCGCGGCCGTGCGCCATCTTGCGGGCAATCAGCCGAGCGTTTATCACGCCGACCACAGCAATCCCGCCGCGCCGCGGGTTCGCACGCTTCACGAGGAGATCGCGCGCGTAGTGCGCTCGCGCGTGGTCAACCCGAAATGGATCGACGGTGTAAAGCGCCATGGTTATAAGGGCGCCTCTGAAATTGCCGCAACGGTCGATTATCTCTATGGCTATGATGCGACCGCGCGCGTGGTCGCGGATCATCAATATGCGCTCGTCACTGACGCGTATCTGAACGACGCGGATACGCGCGAGTTCTTGCAACGGCACAATCCGCATGCGTTGCATTCGATTTGCGAGCGCCTGCTAGAAGCGATGCAGCGCGGTCTGTGGCAGGCGCCCGGCGACTATCGCGCGCAAGTCGAACAACATCTGCTCGCGAGCGAACAGCAGATTGAAGGAATGCAACCATGAATGCACCCAGGCAGGATGCACGGCAAAATCCGGCGCAAAGACCGACGTTTCCTTTCGCCGCGTTGATCGGACAGGCACCGCTGCAGCAGGCACTGTTGCTCTCGGCGATCGATCCGGGGCTGGGTGGCGTGCTGGTGAGCGGGCCGCGGGGCACGGCTAAATCGACAGCGGCACGCGCGCTCGCCGAGTTGCTGCCGGAAGGGCAACTGGTGAATCTGCCGCTTGGCGCGAGCGAGGATCGTCTGATCGGCACGCTCGATATCGAAACCGTACTTCGCGACGGCTCTGTGCGCTTTTCCCCGGGCCTGCTCGCCAGGGCGCATCGTGGCGTGCTGTATGTGGACGAAGTGAATCTGCTGCCCGATGCGCTCGTCGATGCGTTGCTCGACGCCGCAGCGAGCGGTGTGAACACCGTCGAACGCGACGGGGTATCGCATAGTCACGAGGCGAGCTTCGTGCTGATCGGCACAATGAATCCCGAAGAGGGCGAGTTGCGGCCGCAATTGATCGACCGTTTCGGCTTGATGGTGGAGTTGCAGAACTGTTTCGAGCCGCGCGTGCGTGAAGAGATCGTGAAGGCGCGGCTCGCCTTCGATCTCGATCCGGTGGCCTTTCGCGCCGGTTACGCTCGACAGCAGGCGCATTACGTCGAGCGGATCCGCGCGGCACGCGAAAAGCTGGCGCAGCTTTCTTTCGACGACGCCGTGCACGCGCATGTCAGCGCGTTGTGTATCGACGCCGCAGTGGACGGCTTGCGCGCCGACCTCGTGATGCTCCGCGCCGCGCGAGCGCTCGCGGCGTTGGAGCAGAGCGATGCAGTAACGTCGCAGCATGTCGATCTCGTTGCCGAGGCGGTGCTCGTGCATAGGCGGCGTCAACGGGATACGTCGACTGCTAACAGTGCAGCTGGCGGCGAAACAGTGCCGCGCGATTTACCGCAGAGTTCGGCTACGCCCTCATCTTCTGATGTCGAGACCGGCGATGGCGACTGGGGTTATCTGCCGCCGCAGCCAGCCGCGACGACGCACGTCAAAGGCGTGATACCGCTTAACGTAAAAAAACGCTGAGCCATCGGAAGGGCGCCGCCGCTGACTCGCGCAGCGGTTTTCGATGGCGGCAACGGGCGCAGACGCACTCGCGTTTGTGCAGCGATGCGCGTGGACATCTGCGTGGCGAGCCGGGACGGCGTATCGCATGGCCGCCGACATTTGCTGCGAGTGGACAGCGACGAGCGAAGGACCAGCGGGAAGAGCGCGGGCAACCGGCGCTGCGTGCCGAAGATTTGCGTTTCGTGCGCGAGACGCAGCGCGGCGGTGTGCTGCACTGCTTCGTGCTCGACTGCTCCGGCTCGATGCTCGCCGGTCAGCGCCTCGCACTCGCGAAGGGCTTGTTGATTGCGCTATTCGACCGCGCAAGTGCGAGGCGTGCCGAGGCTGCGCTGATCTGTTTCGGCGGAACCGGCGCGGACTTGCGCTTCGGCCCGGCAGTGCCGCGCTGGTGGAACGAGCGTTGGCTTGAGCCCGTCGGCGGTGGCGGCGGCACGCCGTTCGCAGCGGGCATTCGACATGCAGCGCAGTTGCTCGAGCGCAGCGCGCACCGCAAGCCGGCGCAACACCGCTGGCTGTGGGTTCTGACCGACGGCCGCACGACTGATCAAGCGACGCGCCCGTTGGATGCGGACGAAGTCGTATTCGTCGACTTCGAGCGCGGCGCGATACGGCTCGGCCGCTGCGAGCGAATGGCGAGCGCGTGGGGCGCACGCCGCGTCACACCGGAAGAACTCATCGGTTGACGGGTAGGGGCGCTTCGCGGGCTGCCCGCTTCGTGCTTATTTGAAGCCCTGCGACCACTGCTGTACATCGTCCTGACGATCGAACACGAAGACCTTCATCGCCATCTGCTGCGCTGGTTCGAGTTGATCGAATTCGAGTCCATGAACCGACGAAGCGTCGGCGCCAGTGCTTTTCTGCAGGTTACGGATCACGGCCGCGGTCTGTATCTCTGTGTCCATCTCCGCCGATCTGAGCCGGAAAGCCACGCGCAACCGGTCGCCGACGACGCCCAATGCCCACGGCGCCATCAGCGACATGCCAATCGCGCTGAGGCTCTTCGCCACGCCGAGGCCGTCGTACGTGTCGCCGGTTTCACCGATGCCGAAGCGAACCGCGAAATGCGTTTGAACGCGAATCGACTTGCGTTCGCGCAGACGGCGGATGGGGCCGGGTCTGGATAGCACCACGTAATCGAACGGAGAGCGGCAGACGGCGTCGACTGTGCATACGAAACGGAACACCGCCTGGCTTGCTATCGCGACGATCTCGATGTTTTCGCCAAGGCTGAGCGCAAGCATGCGGCCCTGCTGAAGCGGCGGAGTGATGAACAGCGAATGATTCGGCGCAAAACCGATGATGCGGCATGGATGCATTGGTGCACCGCTACCCACTTGCAGGCGTACGCCGATCAATGCACCGATTTCGACGCGCATGTCGGCGGGCGTCAACGGGTTGTCCGCCTCGGCATGCAGGTCGGCTTCAACTGGTGGCTGTGCTGCCGCGTCGGGCAGGTCGCCGCGGCGCGGCTGGAAGTGCTGAAAGAGAAATGCGCGCTCGTCGGCAGTCGCGAGAACAGTGCCGCTTGCAAAGAGCAGCGAGCCGTCGGCATCGACGATCGGCCACTCGAGCGGTGTGCCTACCGGCACCGCGTCGGCGCTGAGGACGGGCGAAGGCACTGCGGACGCGGGATTCGGGACTTGCTGGTCGGCTGATTCGTCCATTGAACAGCGATCATTTGAGTGGCGGGACATCCAGTTTAACGGCGCCCGGCGAGAGAGCTTTAGTTGGTACGGAACTGCAAAGGCGGCTTTCGAGTGTTCGTGATCCGGCAAACCGGCAAATTGTATTGGATGCCTAACTATTCAGGAGCGCAGGAGGAAAGTACTGTTTGTTCCGTTTCTCAACTTTCTGAAAATAATTGCAGTTGAGGGGTTGACGGGCTGCGGGCCGCATCGCATAATTCGCCTCCCGTTTGATGACGGACGCGAAGAAAGCAGAGCTTCTTCGCGAATGATCTTTAAAAACTAACAGCCGATAAGTGTGGGCGCTTGATGCGCGACGCGAGTGGATCTCCGGATTCACGCAAAGCGAAAGTATCAAGTCTCACACAGTAATGAAAGGAA
>NZ_CAJHCR010000010.1 GCF_904848585.1 Paraburkholderia kirstenboschensis | reverse complement strand
CAAACGACAAAAAGAGGAGGAAATCGACGCACCAGAATGATGTTTCTGAGCATCAGGGGTGGGTCAATTCTAGATGCAAAAAGTGGGTCAGTTCGCGGTGCAAATCAACAGACTGGACGCGCAGGCGATGGTCAACGCCGCTCAACGCAACTGTCTCGAAGCTCATCAAGGTCGGGGGGCAGCCGATCAATATTGGCGGTGGCATCCGCTATTGGGCCGCTAGCCCCAATTCGGGTCCACACGATTGGGGCGCCCGTCTCATCGTGACCTTCCTCTTCCCGAAATAAATTGGCGAGCGCACCAAACCAACCCAACGCGCACGGTCAATATGCAATTACGGCGATGGTTGTCCCGAGGCGTCGCGCTTCGCGAAGATGCTTGCCATTTCCGCCGCATTTTCGGTTCCCCATGTGCACAGCGGGACGATCGCGTTGGCCAGGCTGCGGCCGAGCGGGGTCAGCGAGTAATCGACACGCGGGGGCACCTCCTTGTAGTCGGTTCGCGCTAGCACCTGATCGGCCTCCAGATCCTTCAACTGCTGGATCAGCACCTTGTCGCTGACGCCTTGTGTCAAGCGCTTGAGCTCGCCGTAGCGCTTCGGGCCGTCGCGCAGAAAAAACAGGATCAGCGGTTTCCACTTGCCGGAGATGACGCGCAGCGTAGCGTTGAGCCCACAGCCGGTGTCGCAGATTTGAGAGGGAGTCGTCATGTCTTGGTACTTACCAAAAAGTGCATACTTGTCCTAAGGTAATCAGGTCTGGATACTTGTGCAACGCCAACAAAGGATCCATGACATGACCAGACTGAATGGAAAGACCGCCGTGATCACCGGCGGCGCTACCGGCATCGGCCGCGCCGCGGCACAGCGTTTCATCGAAGAGGGCGCCTTCGTCTTCATCTTCGGCCGCCGACAGGAAGCGCTCGACGCCGCTGTCGCCGACCTCGGGCCCAATGCCCGCGCGGTGAAGGGCTCGGTCTCCGACGAGGCCGACCTCGACCGGCTCTACGCGGCTGTGAAGGCCGAGCGCGGAACCCTCGATATCGTTTTCGCCAATGCCGGGGCCGGAAGCCCGCTTCCGCTCGGCGAGATTACCGCCGAGCACATTGACGATATCTTCAATACCAACGTGAAAGGCTCGATCTTCACTATCCAGAAGGCGTTGCCGCTGATGGGCCGAGGCGGTTCGATCATCCTGACCGGATCGAGCGCCGGCACCACGGGCGCCCCGGCATTCAGTGCCTATAGCGCGAGCAAGGCCGCAGTGCGCAACCTCGCGCGGACCTGGGCGGAGGACCTGAAGGGCACTGGCATCCGGGTGAACGTACTGTCACCTGGGCCGACGGCGACCGAACTGGCGAAAGAAGCGCTGGGCGAGGAGGGCATGAAGGTCTTCGCCTCGATGAACCCGCTCCAGCGCATGGCCGATCCGGCGGAGATCGGGGCGGTGGCTGCGTTTCTCGCGTCACAGGACAGCAGCTTCATGACCGCCAGCGAGGTCGCCGTCGACGGCGGCCTGGCGCAAATCTGAGATCGCCTTTCACGTGTCGGCCCGCGGCCGGTGGCGAGCGCAGGGTAGACGCCCGCGCCGGCCAACACCGTGATGCCCGGTCATGACGATGCGCGATTCCGCCTCGCTGCCTCGATTGCAGGCGAGGCAACCAGTAGCACAGGCCTGCGGTTGCCCTGCCAGACCCGCCAGGCGACCGCGGGGCTCAGCAGCGACGACGGCGGCATCATGAGGTTGACGACCTCCAGAAACGCTGTCGCCAGCGTGCTGTCGCGTGTCGCGGCGAGGTGAAGCTTGCCGATGTACCAGTTGATGAAACGCTGCATCAGCGGGCGGGCGCCCTTGACTCGTGGATGGCGGAGGTCGTTGCCGACCGCAATGTCCCACGGAATATCGACGATCTTCGCGGCTGCCCCGAAGAATCGACGCGCGAGATCGTTCGACCCCGCCCGCAGGCACCGCTGTAACGCGAGCGCTTCCTCTGCCGCGACCGTCATGCCCTGCCCATAGACAGGATTGAAGCTGCAGATGGCATCACCGAAAACCAGGAAATTTTCGGGGAAACGTGCGAGCTTCTCGTACCGCCGACACAGGTTGGAGACGTAGCGGTAGCGCCTGTAATCGGTTAGAGGCTCCGCCCTTGCGACAACGTCGTGAATCTCCATGGTCGGCAACGTCGCAAGATACGCGAGAAAGCCTTCGTCGTTGTCGGGCGCATCGTCGCCAAGAAAACCGCCGGCACTGACGATCCAGCTGTCGCTTTCCTGCGCGAGCATCACGCCGTTGCGCCAGTTCGGCGCGCTACCGGCGACGACGATACCGTGCTTGCCATCGAGATCAGTAGATCGGCGTCGATAAGTACGAGTCATGTAGCTTATGCCGATCTCGACCTTCTCCTCGGCGGGAGGTTGGTAGCCCAACTCTTCCAGCCACGCCGCACTGGAAGAGCCGCGGCCAGTCGCATCGACGACAAGGTCCGCGTTGATGGTCTCTTCCGCCTTGCCCTCGGCATACGTGCGCACACCGGTCACGCTCCTGCGAGCGGGATCGGTAGCAAGACCCCGCACCGCGCAATTTTCGATGGCGCGCACGTTCGGCAAACTCATGAGCCGTCGGCGTAGATGGCCTTCGAGCACGGGACGGCTTGCAAGCAGACCGATCAGGTCGCTCGCGCTGTTAGCGAGCCTCACGTTGTGGCCTATCCAGATCACATCGTTGGCTACATCACCAATCAAGCCGCCGCTTTGCGCCACAACCTCGCTGTTATATCCGGGGAAGAATTTCTCGAGTATCGCGCTCCCGCGCGCAAGGAGCCCATGGGTATGACGGCCTTGTGGGACACCCTTGCGCGGCGCGTCTGCGTCCGGAAACGCGTCGCGTTCGAGCACGGTGACGATGGTATAGAAATCCGACAGTACGCGGGCAGCGAGCAGCCCGCTCATGCTGGCGCCGATCACGATCGCATGTTCACCAAGTTTCTTCATGGCAATCCTCCAGTTCGATCCGTCGCAGTGAGTCCCGCGACCCTCATTTGCAGCGAATGGTAGGATTGGTTCGTCCCCTGAGCGTCCCTTGGACGCCGTCATTGAGGGTCGCCTCGCCATGGCTCTGTTCAGCGCGCGGACGCTTGGATTTCCGGAGATCCGTCGGGATCACCTGCTGTGCCGGCTGCCCTTGCGCAAGGGCCTGGCTCTGTTGGTCTACCTGGCCGAAGCGGAGGGCTCTGTCGGGCGCGACGTCCTTGCCACCATGTTGTGGCCGGAAGGCTATGAAGAGGTTGTACGGGCGCGGCTACGGCGTCTGTTGCATCGCCTCCAGCACGCACTCGGCGACGACGCTCTTACTATAGATCGCTCTACGGTCAGATGGTCGGCAGCGATCACTCTGCAGGTGGATTCCCAACTGTTTGAGCGAGCCTGCGACCGCGGCGAGTTCGAGCGGGCGTGCCGCGATTATCCCGGCGACTTTCTCGAGGGTTTTTCGCCGGGCGACTGCCCGCAGTTTGACGAGTGGGCTTTTTTTCGCCGGGAGGCCTTGCGCGGCCGGGTGATTCAAGCGCTCGAGCGAGTGGTGCACGACAAGAATGCGGCCGGCGACTACGCGGCCGCGGCCTTGCACGCCGGCCGTCTTATCGAGCTCGATCCGTTCAGCGAAGTGTACGGCCGGCACCTCATCCGTAACCTCCTGCTCGCGGGAGACCGGGCCACGGCCCAGCGGCACCTTGAGGCTTTGACGCAGCGTCTTCGCGACGAGCTGAATGCGGCCCCCGAATCCGAGACCCGCGCGCTGCTTGATGCCGGTGCAACGTTGCCCATCGAGGACCCGCCGTCGACGCGCTACGCCAGCAGTGGCGGCGTCCATCTCGCATTTCAGACTTACGGCGCCGGCAGCGTTGATGTTCTGGTGCTGCCCGGTTTCGTGTCTCACGTCGAACGGGTGTGGGAGGAGCCCCGGTGCCGGGCGTTCCTGTCTTCTCTCGCCGGGATGGGCCGTCTCATCCTGCTCGATCGTCGCGGCGTCGGGCTTTCCGACCGGGTGGGGTTCAATCCTAACGTCGACGCGACCGCGCAGGACATCGGCACCGTGCTGGACGCCGCGGGCAGCGAAAGGGTCGTGTTGTTCGGCGCGTCGGAGGGTGGGCCAGCATGCATCAAGTTTGCCGTGGATCACCCCAACCGCGTTGCCGGTCTCATTCTGTTCGCCTCGTTGGCGAAGGGAACAGCAACGCACGGCTATCCTCACGCACTTCAAGCGAGCCAGTATGACGTGTGGCTGCAGCAGCTCGTCGTGGGCTGGGGCGGCCCTGCAGGCATTGAGACATTCGCGCCGAGCCTGTCCGGCGATCCTCAGGCGAGAGCCTGGTGGGCGGGCCTGCTTCGCGCCGCGTCGAGCCCGGGAGCCATCAAGGGAGTGCTCGAGGCGTTGCGCGACATGGATGTGCGGCATCTGTTGGGCCGGATTTCAGTGCCGACCTTGGTGCTGCATCGTCACGACGACCGCGCCGTTCGCATCGGCGCCGCCCGGCATCTCGCGAGCCACATCGCGCAGGCGCGATTCGTCGAGCTCGACGGCGCCGATCACTGGCCCTTCGCGGGCGATCAGCAATCCGTTCTGGAGGAGATCGAGCAATTTGTCGGCAGTCTGGCGGGGTGACTGTGACTGAGAGGTGCTGCGCGACTCGGCTTGGGCAGAGTGGGATTGTGAGGGAATCCGCCGCATCGGCGCGGGGGTATGGGGTAATGGTCCGATATTCTTGGCGGAGCGGCCACTCAGGTGCCAATCGCAATTCGCATGGTCGATGAGAGCTGTTGGCCGATCAGTGTCTGATGAGGTCGCATACGGAGTCGCCGCCCGCGAGCGAAGGTAGTTGGCCGCGCGGGACCCTGAGGCGTGACACGCCAAACTCCGAAGCCGTCATCCGCCGCTCAGCAGCGCCGCGATCTGCGAGCAAGTGCGTGACGGGAACCCCGACACCTGCTTTGCCACAAAATAGATGAACCCTACTTGCCAATTCTGATTAAAAATACCCGATTCGAAAAAACGGGGATTGAAAAGATGGCAACCAAAACATGTTTTGTGGTCATGGCGATAGGCGACCAAGAGTTCAACGGCAAAAAAATCAGCTATTCGGATCTGCGCAAGAAATATGACGGGCTGATTAAGGAGGCGATCTTACGAGCCCGACCGGACCTGGAAATTTCCCGCGCAGACGACATTGCAGCCACCGGAACAATGACCACAGATATCATTACGCGAATTATGCATTCGGACTACGTGATAGCTGACGTTACATATCCGAATCCCAACGTCTTCTATGAATTGGGTCTACGTCATGCTTGCAGGCCTGGCACCGTGATTCTAAAGGAACGAACTGGTCCTAACGTTCCTTTCGACATCGCCCATCTGCGATACATCGACTATGAAGACACCGGTGCAGGGCTGAAGAGCTTGGCGACCACTTTGTCGCAGACGTTTGATCTCCTTGATCGTGATCCGCTGCGGCCCGACAGCCATCTGCTGGAACTAGCGAAATTGACGGGCTACGAGTTTCCTGTCTACAAGAAGGAAGAGAAAAGCGCCCCAGAAGTTCGTGCAATGATGGGACTTCTCAGCAACCCGGAGGTCATGAAAATGTTTATGGCGTCTACGCGGGGGGAGGAAGCCGACCCGGGGGAATTGCTCCAAGCGCTGGCCAAGACCCCCGACGCAATGCAAAGTGTATTTGAGGCATTGGTTAAAACCGGCAATCTGAATTTTGGCTCGTCCAATTCCGCGAAGCTGATCGAAGAAGCGTGACCGTTGCCACGAGAGCTACACTGCAATCTCATAGCGCTCCATTGGTGAAAACCAGCCACTGGAGCGCGAGAGTGAGTATTTTACGAACAGACTCAACCTGATTGTCAACGACTTGGGTGAAAGTATCGAACGTCGCTTTATGGCCGACTACCGCCGCCCCCCACCGACATACCTCGCCTTCTCCACCCCTGACGCCACCCCACCCAACCGACCAATCTCTCTCTCCAGCCCGCGACTCCCGCCAAAAACACAAAGCCCCGGCAGCAAATCACCGCCAGGGCTTCACCATCAGCATCCCACTTCAACTCATCTATTAACCATCTTCGCCGGCACACTAATCGCCAGCAACCCGCCAAGCACCATAAACGCCGCGAGCATATACATCCCTGAATCATTAGCAGCAGTCGCCTGCTTCAACCACCCGACAGCATACGGACTCAAAAAGCCCGCAAGATTCCCAATCGAATTGATCATCGCGATCCCGGCCGCCGCGCCCGTCCCCGCGAGAATCGCCGTAGGCAAACTCCAGAACAAAGGCAACGTAGTGAGAATGCCCATAGTCGCAAGCGTAAGAGAAGCCATCGCAAGCAGCGTGTTCTGCGCCCAAACAACCGACAGCACCAAACCAATCGCCCCAGCAAAAGCAGGCAACGCAATATGCCAGCGCCGTTCACGCGTACGGTCCGCACTTCGCGCAACGAACACCATCGCGACCACCGCCGCCGCGAACGGAATTGCGGACAACAAACCAATCGCGAATGCGTCGGTCACACCGGTCGCCTTGATGATAGTCGGCAGCCAGAAGCTCACGCCATACAGACCCATCACGAACGAGAAGTAAGTGAAGCTCAACATCAGCACGCGGCCACTCGTCAGCACCTGACGGATCGGCATGTCGTGCTTGGTGGCTTCCTCTGCGGAAACGTGGCGCTCGAGGAGTTCCTTTTCCTCTTTCGTGAGCCACTTCGCTTTCGCAATGCGGTCGTCGAGCGCGACGAACACCAGAATGCCGACGAGCACCGACGGTATCCCTTCCAGCAAGAAAAGCCACTGCCAGCCGTGCCAGCCGTTCATGCCGTTGAACGTCTTGAGGATATAGCCCGACACCGGCCCGCCGATCACGCCCGACAGCGCGATAGCCGTCATGAACCACGTCGTCATCCGCCCGCGCCGGTGCGACGGATACCAGTAGGTGAGATACAGAATGATGCCGGGAAAGAAGCCCGCTTCCGCGACGCCGAGCAGAAAGCGCATCACGTAGAACATGGTCGGCGTGGTGACGAACATGGTCAGCATCGAGATCACGCCCCACGACACCATGATCCGCGCGATCCACACTCGTGCGCCCACCTTGTGCAGGATCACATTGCTTGGGATCTCGAAGAAAAAATAGCCGACGAAGAAAATGCCCGCCCCAAAGCCATAAACCGCATCGCTCAAGCCGAGGTCGCTCGTCATTTGCAGCTTCGCAAAGCCGACGTTCACGCGGTCCAGATACGCGACCACATAGCAGAGCATCAGGAGCGGCGCGAGCCGCCAGTTGACCTTGCGATAGGTCGCCTCTTCGAAAGTGGAAGGCGGCGCACCCGCGCCGGGATGGTGGAGCGGATTTGCGGGACTAGCCATGGTGTCTCCTCTCTTCTTGTGGAATTGAAGTGCCGCGTCGATCGATTCTAGCCGTGCGGCGCGGCTCGCACGGCAAATAGATACCGGGGGAAAACACTGAGCCCGTCAAGCGCCGCGCGTGAACGGCGCTTGCTCAAGGGGCGTCTGCGAACGCCGTCAGCGGCGCTGCTACGACAAAAGCCGAAGCCGAATGCAGCGCCAACGCTAACGCCGGCGCGAATGCCAACGCCAACGCCAACGCGAACGCCAACGCGAACGCCAACGCCAACGCCAACGCCAACGCCAACGCCAACGCCAACGCCAACGCCAACGCCAACGCCAAACACAAGCTCTACACGCAGCGCCCACCATCCACTTCAAGACACACGCCGGTGATGAACTCCGCTTCGTCCGAAGCCAGATAGAGCGCGGCATTGGCAATGTCTTGCGGCGTCGAGAAGCGCCCGAGCGGAATACCGGCGAGAAAGCGCTGACGGTTCTCCGGTGTGTCTTCAACGCCCATGAACTCAGACAGCAGCGCTGTTTCGCCGATCACCGGATTCACGCAGTTCACGCGAATTCTGTCCGGGCCCAACTCCACGGCAAGCGACTTGCTCGCGATAATCACCGCGCCCTTGCTGCCGTTGTACCAGACGAGTCCAGGGCGCGGCCGCACGCCCGCCGTCGACGCAATGTTGATGAAGCTGCCGCCGCCTTGCTCGCGGAAATACGGCACGAACTCCTGCACGCTCCAGTAGATGCTTTTGACGTTCACCACGTACACGCGGTCGAACTCTGCTTCGGTGACTTCGAGCACAGGCTTGTTGCGATGCGTGGTGCCCGCATTGTTGACGACGATCTGCACGCTGCCGAAGTCTTCGAGCGCCGCTTCACGCAGCTTCTGCCAGTCCTCGCGTTGCGCGACGTTGCCCGCGACGGCGATTGCCTTGCCGCCGGCCAGTGCAATTTCGCTCGCGACGCGCTCGGCGGCGGGGCCGTTCAGATCGTTGACCACGACGTTCGCGCCTTCGCGCGCGTAGGTCTTCGCGATGCCTTCGCCGAAACCCGAGCCGCCACCCGTGACGATGGCCGTTTTACCTGTCAACCGCATAATGTCTCCGCTGTTTGTTGTGAGTGGTGATGGATAAGCCCAGTCTGCGAGCTAGCCGTGCCGGATCGCAATAGTCTTTAGCGCCGTGAAGCCATACAGCGCCTCGAAACCCTTTTCACGCCCGTGGCCCGAATGCTTGACGCCGCCGAACGGCAGTTCAACGCCGCCGCCCGCGCCGTAGTTGTTGATGAACACCTGGCCCGAGCGCAGACGCCGCGCGAGGCGCATTTGCCGCGCGCCGTCGCGCGTCCAGATGCCGGCGACCAGGCCGTATTGCGTGCCGTTCGCGAGCGCGAGTGCTTCGTCTTCGTCGCTGAAGGGCATTGCGGCGAGCACGGGTCCGAACACTTCGTCGCGTGCGAGACGGTGGCTCGCGGGCACATCGCGCAACAGCGTGGGTGCCTGATAGAAGCCGCTTTCCGGCGCTTCGGGAATCACTTCGCCCTGCGCGGCCATCGCGATGCCGTCGTGTTGCGCGTCGGAGAGAAAGTCCCACACGCGCCGCTGCTGCTTTGCGTTGATAAGCGGCCCGCAGTCGAGATCCGCATGCGAGGGGCCCACTCGCAGCGAGTTGAACGCGCCGCTCAACCGATCGAGCAACGGCTCGTAAATCGCGCGGTCGATCAGCACACGGCTGCCCGCCGAACACGTCTGCCCGGCGTTCTGCACGATTGCCGACACGAGTACCGGCAGCGCGGCGTCGAGGTCCGCATCGGCAAAGACGAGTTGCGGGGACTTACCGCCGAGTTCGAGCGTGACCGGCACGTGGTTTTCGGCGGCCATTTGCGTGACCAGCTTGCCGGTTTCGGGCGAGCCGGTGAACGAAATGTGATCGATGCCCGGATGACGTGCGAGCGCCGCTCCCGCTTCGTGTCCATAACCGGTGACGATATTCAGCGCGCCTGCGGGCAGGCCCGCTTCGGCCGCGAGTTCGGCAACGCGCAGTACCGAGAGACACGCGTCTTCAGCCGGCTTGACGACGCATGCGTTGCCCACGGCAAGCGCCGCACCCACGCTGCGGCCGAAAATCTGCATTGGGTAATTCCACGGCACGATGTGGCCGGTCACGCCGTGCGGCTCGCGGATGGTCATCACCGTATAGCCGGCCTGGTAGGGCAGTGTTTCGCCATGCAGCTTGTCGGCCGCCCCGGCGTAAAACTCGAAGTAGCGCACGAGCGCGGCGGAATCGGCGCGTGCCTGTTTGAGCGGCTTGCCGGTGTCGCGGGCTTCGAGTTGCGCCAGTTCTTCCTGGCGCGCGGCGACGAGCATCGAGAGCCGGTAGAGCACGCGTCCGCGTTCCGCCGCGCTTGCCGCGCCCCATGCGCCTTCGAACGCGCGGCGGGCGGCGTGGACGGCGGCGTCGATATCCGCCGCGGTGCCGCGTGCAAGCTGCGTGAACGGCTGGCCGTCCGAGGGATCGAGCACGGCGATCGTCTCGCCGCCTGAAGCAGCGGACCATTCGCCGCCAATGAAGTGTCGGGCTTCTTCCATGCAGACTCCTTGAGATGTCGCGCAGCAGGCGTACGCTAGCCAGACGCTTAGCCAGACGCTTAGCCAGACGCTTAGCCAGACGCTGAACCGGACGCCGTTACGCGGTGTTCACAAACCAGAGGCACAATCGAGAGACGCGAGACGATTATCGCGCCGATCCGGCGGCGGATGCCATCGGCCGATTGGCTATAATGGCGCATTCCGCACTGTCCGGCCGCAGCGCTCCTGCTCGAGGCAAGTTTTACGATGCATGCCCTTGAGCCCACGCGCCGCATGCCGTGCTCCGAATTCCATCCTGACCAGAGAGCGCTCATGAGCTTCAATCACGTCCCCGCAGGCAAAGATCTTCCGCAAGATTTCAACGTCATCATCGAAATCCCGGCGCAAAGCGATCCGGTGAAGTACGAAGCCGACAAGGATCTGGGCCTTCTCGTCGTCGACCGCTTCATCGGCACCGGCATGCGCTATCCGGCCAATTACGGCTTCATTCCGCAAACGCTGTCGGGCGACGGCGACCCGGTCGACGTGCTGGTGATCACGCCGTTCCCGCTGCTGGCTGGCTCGGTGGTTCGCGCACGCGCGCTCGGCATGCTGCAAATGACCGACGAATCGGGCGTGGACGCAAAGCTGATCGCCGTCCCGCACGACAAGATCTGCCCGATGACCGCCGACCTGAAGTCGATCGACGACGTCCCGGCGTACCTGAAAGACCAGATCAAGCACTTCTTCGAGCAGTACAAGGCGCTCGAGAAGGGCAAGTGGGTGAAGGTCGAAGGCTGGGCGGGTATCGAAGCCGCGCACAAGGAAATCAGCGAAGGCGTGGCGAACCACAAGAAGTAAGCGGCTTGACGCGCTGATCGAACGAAATCATCGTTTCGCCGATCCAGTCGCCTCATGCAAAAAACCGCGCGAGCCCAAAGGGGCCGCGCGGTTTTTTTATTTGGCCTTGAGACTGCGACCTGGGGCCTCGAAATGCCGGTATAGCCGCAGTGCATCCCGAAGATGAACCGAAGCCATTTTCATATCTCCGTGTAAACCCTTATGATTTGTGGCCCGCGGTGGATTGCGCTCACTGCCGGGACGACTGCAAAAACGCAGCAACAGCCCAGCAACAAGCCCGCTTTGGGAGCACACCGTTCGGATGATGAACCGCAAGTCCAACCTGCCATCTTCTTCGCCCCGCTGGTCGAATCGGCTGTATGCGATCGTGACGGCGATCTATCGCAAGCGGCCGGTTTGGATGGTGTCGTTTTCCGCCAGCGAGGCGAGTCTCTCCGAAGGCTTGCGCGCCGCATGCGCGTCCACGGCGATGCTCGCGCTCGGCAACCTGCTGCACGATCCAGTCTTCGCGTGGGCCGCTATCGGCGCGTTCTGGACCTGTCTCGCCGATGCCGCCGGTTCGAACCGCACCCGCTTCGCTTCGATGATGGGCTTCGCGCTTCTCTCCACACTATGCGGCGGACTCACCGCTTTTGCGTCGGCCGAGGGAACGGCGTTCGCCGCGCTCGCGTTGCTCGTTTTCACAAGCCTCGGCGCATTCGGACGCATCTGGGGCGCTGCAACGTCGCAAGTGACGATTCTCGCCGCGACCGCTTGCGTCGTGATGGTCGACCGGCCCATGCGCGATGTGCGCGAAGGGCTTGCATTTCTCGGCGTCTATCTGATCGGCTGTCTGTTCGCGGTCGCGTTGAGCCTGACCGTATGGCGCATTCATCCATTCGGCGCGAGCCGTGCTTCGCTGCGCATGGTGTATCTGCGGCTCGCGGACATTGCGTTCGACAGCGCGCGTCTGCTTCAGCAGCGCAGCACCCCGCGCGAGTGGGCGACGCACGCCGCAAAATTCCGCGCGGATGCGCGCGTGGCGCTCGAACGTTCGCGCAAGGCACTGGCAAGCGTTCCGGCGACGCGAACCGGCGCGCGCGAGGCCTATGACACGCTGCTCGCGTTGCTGACCGAAGGCGAGGCGTTGTTTGCGTATCTGATCGCCGTCTCCGGGGCATGCGAAAAAATGCCCGGCGATGAATGGCGCGCGACGCGCGCGGCTCGTCTGCTGACGGGCATGGGCGAGACGCTGCGCAGCATCGGCGCACAGGCGAACGAAGGGCGCTGGGAGCATCTGGCGGATTTGCAACTACGCGTGCGGCGGCTCGCGCGGCGGCTGGAAAACGCGCTGATGGAGCCGGTGAAGCTCACATCGGACTTCGAACTCGTCGATTTCACGCCGGTACAAGCGCCGCCGCCGCGCTTCGCGGACAGCGTCGCTGCAACGCTTGCGCGCGTCTGGGCGACGCTGAAGGCGAATCTGTCGCTCGAGTCCGTCGGTTTGCGTCACGCGGCGCGCGTGGGCGTGACGACGACCGCGGGCTTTCTCGTGATTCGCGCGCTCGGCTTGCCGTTCGGCTATTGGGCGACCATGGCGACGCTGCTGATCCTGCAGCCTTCGATCGCGGCGACGTGGCCGCGCAGTATCGAGCGTGCGGCGGGCAGCATCGTCGGCGGCGTGCTGGCAGCGGGTATCGGCTATGCCATTCATTCGCCGCTCGGCATTTCGCTCGCGGTTTTTCCGCTCGTCATGGCGACGATGGCATTGCGCCCCGTCAGCTACAGCCTGTTCGTGCTGTTCCTCACGCCGACGTTCGTGCTCGTGGCCGACTTCGCGACACCGGGCGCGAGTGAATTCGCATACGCGCTCACGCGTCTCGGCAACAATGTGCTCGGCTGCGTGCTGGCGCTTTTAGCCACGTTTTATCTGTGGCCGACGCGCGAAAAGAGCGACTACCGTACGTATCTGAGGGACGCGGTCCGCGCGAATCTCGCGTATCTGATCGCGGCGCTGGAATCGCCTCGTCAAAGCGAAAAAGACATGGAGCGTTTGCGCCGCGCGGCCGGCCTCGGCAGCAACAACGCCGAGGAAGCCATCGCACGGATTCGCCTCGAAAAACTGGAGGACTCTCTAGTCGACACGGTGACGCTGACGGTGTTGAGTCTGCTGCGCAAGATGGCGGGCACGGCTACGCAGCTTCGGCTGAGTGCGAACCGGCGCGAGATGCAGGATAGGCACGACGAGCTTCGCGTGTGGCTCGCGGCTGTGAACGCCGATATCGAGGCCGCGCTAAATCGAACGATTTTGCCGCTGCGGCACGACCTTCCGGCGCGCGAGCGTTTGACGTCGCTCGAAGCCGATGCCGTGGGTGAGCTTGCGCTGATGCAGCGCTTACTCACCGAACGTATGCGCGAGGCACGAGGCTAAACGAGCGCGCCGTCAGGAAGCGCCGTTTTGCTCGGTGGTCTCCTCGGCGCTAGTCAAAGCCGGTTCCACGAGCGGCACCACCGACTCGAGCGTCCGTCCGCCCGCCGCGAGCGTGCGCTTTTCCGAAGGCGCAAGACGCTTCACCCAATACTCGGCGCGCGAAGCACTGGAGCGGTCCGCGAGTTCGAACGACGCCAGCACGCGCACCGGCTTGCGCGAACGGGTGTAACGCGCGCCTGCGCCGCTCACGTGTTTGTCGAAGCGTGCTTGCACGTCGGTGGCGATGCCGGTATAGACGCTGCCGTCCGAGCATTCGAGCAGATAAAGAAACCACGCCATGGATGCGCGTCAGCCTTTGAACGGATTGTGTTCGCGCAGCTCGTCCACATACGCGTGGATGCTGTTCTTTTCGTTATCGAGGAAGTGGCCGACGGCATCGGCGAAAGCGGGATGCGCGAGCCAGTGCGCCGAGCGCGTGACCGTGGGCAGAAAGCCTCGGGCCATCTTGTGTTCGCCCTGGGCGCCGCCTTCAAACGCGCCGAGCTTTTCTTCGATGCAAAATTCGAGCGGTTGATAGTACGCGGTCTCGAAGTGCAGGCACGGCACGTGTTCGAGCGCGCCCCAGTAACGGCCGTACAGGGTGCCGCCGGTTTTCGCGTCGCGCTGATAAACGACGAGCGAGCTCGCGATCGGCTTGCCTTCGTATTCGGCGATCACGAGCAGCAGATTCTCCGGCATCGACGCGCCGATCATGCGGAAAAAGTCGAGGTTCAGATACGGCGTCGAAAAGTGCTCGCGGTAAGTTTGCCGATAGCACTTGCTGAAGAAGCGCCAGTCGGCGTCCTGAATGTCTTCGCCGCGAATTCTGCGCATCGTGACGCCTGCCTCGTGGACTTTGCGGCGTTCCGCGCGGATGTTCTTGCGCTTCTTCTGTTCGAGCGTCGAGAGGAAATCGTCGAAGTCGCGGTAGCCGTCGTTCAGCCAGTGAAACTGCACGCCTTCGCGTTGCATCATGCCCATTTCGGTGAGCGCATTCGCTTCCGCTTCGGTGGGAAACAGCACATGCAGCGACGACACATCGGCCTGCTCGGCGAACGCCATCAATGTGGCCGCGAGATGGCGCAGCGCGTGCGCGTCGGCGGACAGCAGCCGATTGCCTTGCACGGGCGTAAACGGCACGGCGCACAGGAGCTTCGGGTAATAGGGCAAGCCGTTGCGCTTGTATGCGTCGGCCCAGGCCCAGTCAAAGACGTACTCGCCATACGAGTGACCCTTCAGATAAACCGGCGCGGCCGCCGCAAGCTTGCCGGTCAGCGGGTCAGTGAGCGTGACGAATTGCGGCGCCCAGCCCGTGTCCGCAACCGCGCAGCGGGTGGCGTGGAGGGCGCTCAGAAACTCATGCCGCAGAAAAGGCGTGGGCTGCGGCTGCTGAGCGAGAAGGGCGTTCCATTCGGCCGCGTCCACCTCGGAGGGCGACGCCAGAATGCCCGTGCGATAATCAAAGCGTTCCTGATTCAACTTATGTGATTGTCCCAATGAGCGACGCGGCGCGCGTTATACACCGTCAAGCACTGCGTCGTTCGTTTATCCGAGTTGCCCGTCCGCCGAGCCCATAACAAGCCGCTTTCTTTGCAAGCCCTTCGCAAGCCCTTCGCTTGCCCGTCGATCCTGCCATGAAGACACGAATCGCTCTCGCTCAATTCAATGTCACCGTCGGCGATTTCGCCGGCAACGTCGCGAAAATCGTCGCTGCCGCGCGTGACGCGCACAACGCCGGCGCGAAGCTGCTGGTCGCGCCGGAACTCGCGTTATCCGGCTATCCGCCCGAAGATCTGCTGCTGCGCCCCGCGTTCTATACCGCGAGCGCTGCCGCGTTGGCGGATCTCGCCGCTCAACTGAAGCAGTTTGCCGGCCTCCATGTGATCGTCGGCCATCCGTTACGCGAGGCGGGCAACAGCTCGGCCCAGGGTCATGGTAATGCAAACGCGCCAATCCAGCGCGGCGTGCCGCCAGTC
Organism: Paraburkholderia kirstenboschensis; assembly: GCF_904848585.1. GTDB lineage: Bacteria > Pseudomonadota > Gammaproteobacteria > Burkholderiales > Burkholderiaceae > Paraburkholderia > Paraburkholderia kirstenboschensis. The sequence continues at coordinate 259,570 of NZ_CAJHCR010000010.1, read as the reverse complement.
GATACGTTCAACGCGGCTTCGCTGCTTGTCGACGGCAAGGTGGCGGGCACCTATCGCAAGCAGGATCTGCCCAACACCGAGGTGTTCGACGAGAAGCGCTATTTCGCGTCAGACGCGCAGCCGTTCGTGTTCGAGCTCGACGGCGTGAAGTACGGCGTGGTGATCTGTGAAGACGCGTGGCATGCGTCGGCCGCGCAAATGGCGAAGGCGGCGGGCGCGCAAGTGCTGCTGATTCCGAACGGATCGCCGTTCCACCTGAACAAGGAAGCGGTGCGTTTCGACATTCTGCGGGCGCGCATTCGCGAGACCGGGCTGCCCATGGTCTACGTCAACATGGTCGGCGCGCAGGACGAACTCGTGTTCGACGGCGGCTCGTTCGTGCTCGACGCGCAGGGCGAGCTAGTCGCGAAGATGCCGCAGTTCGAGGAGGCGACCGCGATCGTCGAATTCGAAGCGGGTGTCCCTGTGCGCGGCGAAACAAATGGCGGGAACAGCGGCATCGCGCCGGAGCTTTCGCTCGAAGCGCAGGTTTATGCGGCGCTCGTGATGGGCGTGCGCGACTACGTGAACAAGAACGGCTTTCCGGGCGCGCTCATTGGTCTGTCGGGCGGCGTGGATTCGGCATTGGTGCTGGCGGTGGCGTGCGACGCACTGGGCGCAGAGCGCGTGCGCGCAGTGATGATGCCGTCGCGCTACACGGCTGACATTTCGACCACGGACGCCGCGGAAATGGCGCGCCGCGTCGGCGTGCGCTACGACGAAATTGCGATCGCGCCGATGTTCGACGCGTTCCGCGGCTCGCTCGCGCAAGAATTCGAGGGCCAGCCGGAAGATGCCACCGAGGAAAACATACAGGCCCGTATTCGCGGCACCTTGTTGATGGCGCTGTCGAACAAGTTCGGCTCGATAGTGCTGACGACCGGCAACAAGAGCGAAATGGCGGTGGGTTACTGCACGCTTTACGGCGACATGGCAGGGGGCTTCGCGGTGATCAAGGACATCGCCAAGACGCTCGTCTATCGCCTGTGCCATTACCGCAACGAGGCCACGGCTTTCGGCAAGCAGAACGTGATACCCGAGCGGATTCTGACGCGCGCGCCATCCGCGGAATTGCGCGAGAACCAGACCGACCAGGACAGCTTGCCGCCCTATGAGGTGCTCGACGCGATCATGCGCATGTATATGGAAGAGGACCGCTCGCTCGCGGAAATCATCGCCGCGGGTTACGCGGCCGAAGACGTGAAGCGCGTCACGCGGCTCATCAAGATCAACGAATACAAACGCCGTCAGGCGCCGATCGGCATTCGCGTCACGCATCGCGCGTTCGGTCGCGACTGGCGTTATCCGATCACGTCGCGCTACACCGAACCGGTGGAGTGAAGAGGCGCGGCGCTCGCGCCGGATCGCCGCAAGGGGCGCCGGGTCGCAGCGGCGCGCGTCGCTGGACTGCCGCAACGCACCCGGCGCGGCGTAGAATAAAAATCATCCATTTCCTTTCACTCTTCCAGTCACGAGACGAGGTTCGCCATGAAGCGCATCACCGCAGTCATCAAACCGTTCAAACTCGACGAAGTGCGCGAGGCGCTCGCTGAAGTCGGCCTCACGGGCCTGACCGTCACCGAAGTCAAAGGGTTCGGCCGGCAGAAAGGCCATACCGAGCTCTATCGTGGTGCAGAGTATGTGGTCGACTTCCTGCCGAAAGTGAAGATCGAGGTGGTCGTGGCGGACAACCAGTGCGATCAGGTGATCGACGCGATCATCGGCGCGGCCCGCACCGGCAAGATTGGAGACGGCAAGATTTTCGTCGCGGACGTCGAGCGCGTGATTCGCATCCGTACCGGCGAAGAAAACGAAGCGGCAGTCTGAAGCCGCTCGCGCACCGAAGCGGTGCGCCGGCGCCGAAACAAGGTCCGCGCAAGCACTGAGCAAGCTTCGCGCAACATCGCAAAACGCCGCGCGCCAATAAAAAACGGTGCGATACCCTTTCGGACATCGCACCGATACGCGCCTCTCGCAGCAGCGTGAAAAAGATTCTCTTGAAGAACTTCTAAGCCCCGAAGGCAGTGCCTTCGGGGAACACCGTTCGATTAGAACGAGTGTTGAATACCTGCGTACACACCGGTCTGGCTGTGGCCAGGCAGCGGGTTCTCGTTGTACGTAGTCGTACCGCCCGAAGTGATGTTGCCGCCAGGGCCTGCAGCGTTCGCGTCGAGACCGAAGTTAGCGGTCTTGCTGTTACGCGCGGTCGCAACCTGGATGTCCAGCAGCGTGCGCTTGGACAGGTTGTACGAACCGCCGATCGTGTAGATCGTTGCGTTGCCGCCGTTCTTATTGGCGTTGACGTGATACACCGCCGCGATCAGTGCTGCGGCCGGCGTGGCTTGCCACGTCACACCACCCCATTCGTGATCGAGCGACGTCGGCGAAGTGCCTGCAGCGCTAGCTGCAGCGGACGTACGGACTGCCTGGTATGCGCCCTGGATCTTGAACTGACCGAGGAACACGTTAAAGGCTGCCGTATATTCGCGCGATGCGGTGAACGGGTCGGTGAAGTTACCGTTCGCGGCATTGCGGATTTCGTCATAGATACCGCGAACCTGGAACAGCGACGACGTGTACGTCAGCTGGAGACCTGCTTCACGGCCTTGCGGCGTCGTGCCGTTACCGTTCCAGTTCGTTGCGTTCGACAGTGCGTACTGACCGTACATGTCAAAGCCGTAGAACTTCGGCGACTGGTAAGCAAGGTTGTTGCTCGATTGCGGCCAGTTGCGGCCACGCACCAGCGATGCCGACGACCAGTTCGATTGACCGAACGGGTCGAAGTCCCACACGCCGTTCGAGATGAAGAGCATGCGACCCATCGTGAACGTACCGTAGGTATTGTTCGACAGGCCGACCGTTGCCCAACGATTGAAGAGACCGCCGCCGCCAGGACCCGCGCCCGTCATCGTGTTGAACGAGCCTTCCAACTGGAACAGGACCTTGTTGCCGCCGCCGATGTCTTCGACGCCCTTCATGCCCCACAGGCTCGTGCCCCAGTCACCGCTTTCCGCGCGCCAGCGCGAGGTTGAGCCGGTGTAGTTGGCGTTCGGCAGACCGCTTATGTATTCGATACCCGCGTCCAGGCGACCATACAGTGTCACGCTGCTTTGGGCATGCGCAACAACGCCGGCCGACATCAGCGCAGCGGCGAGCAAAGCTTTCTTCATCTTCTCCTCCATACCCTGTCAAAAAGTGAAACCCAGTACTGCGAATGGTGTTCGGACGCAAGCGAGCCGAACAGAAATCGGTACCAGGGAGATTAGCGGGCGGATAGGTCTCCTGTCCTGACGTGCAGCCTTGGGACTGTCTCGTCGTCACGCCGATCCCTCGCCGACCGGTTCTCCTCTGTGCTTTGAAGTAAAACTACTTTTAATGAACTTTGTTTTGCTACTTTGGTTACTAATTTATCAAAAATACACTTGTGTGGGAGAAGAAATTAGTACCGGCGTTGACCTGTGTCTCCAAATTGCAATACGGATGTGTGCAAAGGCGCTTTCGAGGACGTTGAAAAATAGCGCAATCCCTTACGTGACAAGGGAATCACGGATCGGCGGGAGCAAGATTAAGGATTGCCACTATTGACGCTTCCAATACGGCAAGGTAATGCGGAAACGAGGGGCTGGAAGGGCGGTGCGGCGGGGTTTTCGCGGTCGAAATACGTGGATTACGCAGGTGACCGAAACAAAAAAGGCGCTCGTAAGCGCCCTGTAACACTACTTTCACTACAAGCGGTATTTGAGACAAGTGACTATGTCTCAAATACCAGGTTCTCCGATATACCCGCTATTTGAGAGTGCCGGAAAGAAACTGCTTCAGCCGCTCGCTACGAGTATTTTTGAACACTTCGTCCGGATGGCCTTCTTCTTCGACGCGGCCCTGGTGCAGGAACATCACGTGGTTCGACACGTTGCGCGCAAACGCCATCTCATGCGTGACGACGATCATCGTGCGGCCTTCTTCGGCGAGCGTCTGCATGACCTTGAGGACTTCGCCGACCAGTTCGGGATCGAGTGCGGAGGTCGGTTCGTCGAACAGCATCACGTCGGGATGCATTGCCAAAGCGCGCGCGATCGCGACGCGCTGCTGCTGGCCGCCGGACAGATGCGACGGATACTGCTTCTCCAGGCGCGGCGCGAGACCGACCTTTTCCAGATACTCGCGAGCGCGATCTTCGGCTTCGTTGCGCTTGAGGCCCAGCACGTTGACGGGCGCTTCGACGATGTTCTCGAGCACGTTCATGTGCGACCATAAATTGAAGTGCTGGAACACCATGGACAGCTTGGTGCGCACGCGTTGCAACTGCTTCGGGTCGGACACACGCAACGCACCGTTTTTGGCGATCTGCGTGCGGACTTCTTCGCCGTCCACGAAAATGCGCCCGGCGTTCGGCTGTTCGAGAAAGTTGATGCAGCGGAGCATCGTGCTCTTGCCCGAACCGGAAGAGCCGATCACGCTGATCACGTCGCCGGCGTTGGCCTTCAGCGTGACGCCCTTGAGAACTTCGTTATCGCCGTACTGTTTGTGAAGCTCGTCGACGAAAAGCTTTTGCTTCGTTGTGTTCATCGGAATCCTTGGGCGTGCTTACGTGCTGGCGCAATGCGCCGGTTACTTGCCTTGCGGCCGCAGGTAAGCGAGCCAGCGGCGCTCGGCGCGGCGGAACAGCCACACCAGCGCGAAAGAAATGCACAAATAGAGCAGGGCGGCGATGCCGAACGCATTGAACGACTGATACGTCGCGGAGTTCACGTCACGCGCAATCTTGAGAATGTCCGGCACGGTCGCGGTGAATGCAACGGTCGTGGCGTGCAGCATCAGAATGACTTCGTTGCTGTAGTACGGCAGCGCGCGGCGCAGCGCCGACGGCAGGATCACGCGCCGGTACAGCGTGAACGACGACATGCCGTAAGCGCGTGCCGCTTCGATTTCGCCATAAGGCGTGGCCTTGATGGCGCCGGCGAAAATCTCGGTGGTGTAGGCGCAGGTGTTCAGCGTGAACGCGAGCAGCGTGCAGTTCATGCCTTCGCGGAAAAATGCGTTGGTCAGCTCGTGATTGCGGATGATCTCGAGGCTATACAAACCCGTGTAGCAAAGCAGCAGCTGCACGTAGAGCGGCGTGCCGCGAAAGATGTACGTGTAAAGCCACACGAGACTGGAGAGCCATTTCTTCTTCGACACCCGTGCCACGGCGAGCGGAATCGACAGACAGAAACCGAGGCCGATCGACACCACGAGCAGCCACAGCGTGATCGCGAGGCCGGTGAAGCGGTAGCCGTCGGTATAAAGATAGTTGCGCCAGTATTCCTGAATGATCTCGATCATAGATCCGCCTTTCGCACGCCGGTCGAGTAACGCTTTTCGAGGTACATCAGCACGAAGTTGGACACTGTGGTGATGACGAGATAGATCGCCCCCGCAAGCAGGGTGAAGAAGAAAAACCGCAAGGTGCCTTTGCCCGCGTCTTGCGAAGCCTTGACCACATCCGCCAGGCCGATGATCGACACGAGCGCGGTGGCTTTGACCATCACCTGCCAGTTGTTGCCGATGCCGGGCAGCGCGAAGCGCATCATCTGCGGGAACATGATGCGCGAGAACACCTGCCAGCTCGTCATGCCGTAGGCCGCGCCCGCTTCGAGCTGGCCGCGCGGCACGGCGAGAAACGCGCCGCGGAACGTCTCGGTGAAGTACGCGCCGTAAATGAAGCCGAGAACCGCGACGCCGGCCACGAACGGGTCGATGTCGATCTGATCCCAGCCGAGCAGGTCGGTCAGATTGTTTAGCCAGATCTGGATGCTGTAGAAGAGCAGCAGCATCAGCACGAGGTCGGGCACGCCGCGCACGAGCGTGGTGTAGACCGTGCCGGCGCCGTGCGAAAAGCGGTTCTTCGACAGTTTCGCCGCCGCGCCGACGAGGCCCAGCAGGAAAGCAAGCGCCAGGGACAACACCGCCAGTTTGACGGTTTGCCAGGTGCCGTTGAGAAGCAGCGGGCCGTAGCCTTGAAGGAACATATCGGGTCCTTGACGATGCGTTTGCGACACACCGCGAAAGACGCGGCCGGCTCTGCACCGCATGTATCGCGAGCTTCGCTCGCTGTGATACGCGGTGCACAGCGCACCGCTGTGCAAATCATGACTGCATGACCGTTGGCGGTCTTGCAGCGCGCTTTTCGACTCTCTTTGAAACTAGACCGACTGTATTACGAAGCCCGGGGGAAGCCCATGCGGGCGAGCCCCGAGTTCCATGGTGCCGCGCTTGACGCGAGCGGGCGGGGTGCCTGAAGCGGCGGCCCGCTTTGGACCGTGCTCAGTGCCCGCTCAGTGCGCGCTCAGCGCCCAGGATAAATCTCGAAGTCGAAGTACTGCCTTTCGAGCTTCGTGAACGTGCCGTCCTGATGAACCTGTGCGAGCGCCCGATTGAACATTGTCCGCAGTTCGGCGTCTTCCTTGCGCAGACCGATGGCCGTGCCTTCGCCGATGGTCTTCGGATCCTTGACTTCCGGACCGGCCCACGCGAAGCCTTTACCGCGCGGCGTCTTCAGGAAACCGGCGTCGGCCTGGATCTCGTCCTGCAGCGCGGCGTCGAGCCGGCCGGAGGTGAGATCGGCGTAGACCTGGTCCTGGTTCTGATACGGCACGACGGTCACGCCTTTCGGCTCCCAATAAGCCTTTGCATAGGCTTCCTGGGTCGTGCCCTGCTCGACGCCGATGCGCTTGCCCTTCAGCGATTCAGCGGTGGGCAGGAGCGGCGAGCCAGCTTTGGCGATCATGCGCGCGGGCGCGTCGAACAGCTTGTCGGAGAAATCGATCTGCTCGCGACGCTTGTCCGTGACGGTCAGCGACGACACGATTGCGTCGAACTTCTTGCCCTTCAGTGCCGGGATGATGCCGTCGAAATCCTGTTCGACCCACACGCACTTCACGTTCATTCTTGCGCACAGCGCTTTGGTCAGATCGACGTCGAACCCGACAACCTGGCCGCTGGCCGCCTTCGATTCGAACGGCGGATAGCTGGCGTCAACCCCGATGCGTACGGTTTTCCATTCTTTTGCCATGGCGCCGGTGGCCATGACGGCGAACGCTACGCACAGTGCGAGCTTCTTCATGTTTCTCCTGGGTCAAACTGATCGTCGTGGTGTCCGATCTCGACGAACGCTGGCTTGTGGCCGGCCGTCGCTATTCTAGGCGGTCAAAATTGTCGCGCCGCTGCGGGTCTCCTGCGCGCTGTCCGCTGAGGGACGCCCCGCTGTCCCGCCGTGCGGGCGCCCTTTCGGCCACCATGTACGTTGAAAAGCGCGGTATTTTACCCGAACAGGGGCCCGGCGCCAGTGCGCAATGGCGCTCGGACGTGCGCGGCGGCGGGCGCGTTGCGTATGCGCGACGCGTAGGCGAGTTCAGCCGGAGGTTCGATCAGCTGCGGCCTCGTGCGATTACGCGGATTTGCGAAACGATCCGGTGCATTCGCGCCGATTGTGCGCAGAGCGGGCAGCCCATACATTCTGGCCATCGCCAGATTTCACAGGGAGTACCTCATGATCGAAATTCGCCGCTCCGACGAACGCGGCCACGCCAACCACGGCTGGCTCGACTCGTACCACAGCTTCTCGTTTGCCGACTATCGCGACCCGGAGCATGTCCATTTCGGCCCGCTGCGCGTGATCAACGAAGACCGCATAGCGGGCGGCCAGGGCTTCGGCACGCACGGGCACCGCGATATGGAGATCGTTACCTATGTGCTCGAGGGGGCGCTTGCGCATCGCGACAGCATGGGCAACGGCTCGACGATCCGTCCGGGGGACGTGCAGCGCATGAGCGCCGGCACTGGCGTGATGCACAGCGAGTTCAACGCGTCGCAGGACGAAGAGGCGCATCTGCTGCAGATCTGGGTGATTCCGCGACGGGCGGGCGATCAGCCGGGTTACGAAGAGAAGCGCTTCGAGGCCGCCGATAAGCGTGGCCGGCTGCGGGTTGTCGCGTCGCCCGACGGCCGCGACGGCTCGGTGACGATCCACGCGGACGCGTCGATTTACGCCGCGCTGATCGACGGCACCGAGCAGGCCACCTTGACGCTGCCCGAAGGACGGCTCGCCTATGTGCACGTGGCGCGCGGCTCGCTGACGGTGAACGGCGAGGCGCTTCAAGCCGGCGACGCGGCCAAGCTCAGCGAAACAGATACGGTGACGCTGGAAAAAGGCGATAACGCCGAAGTGCTGCTGTTCGATCTCGGCCGGCTCGAAGGCTGAAGCGGGCTGGCTGCGGGCCGTCCAGACGCAGTTGGTTGAGCGCGCAACGACCTCGCAAGCGCGAGCGCTCACCGGGACCGCGCTATATATATAGAAGCTGGAAAGACCGCGAAGAAACGCCACGGAAAATATCCGTGGCGTTTCTGTTTTGCGAAGACGGCTACTCGAGCGGCCTTCGTGTATCGAGCCGCGCACGGTTGCGCGGCTCTCCGTGGCTTACTGATTTGCAGCAGGCGCAGATGCCGCGCCCTGCTGGTGATGCTGCCAGCGTTCGCGCATCTTCTCGTGACGCGATTCCATCTTCGCAAAGCGCTGCTTCAGCGCGGTGCTGACCGTGGTCTTCTGCTGGTCGTTCAGGCCGTTATAGAACTTGAGCCAGGCGTCGGTGGTTTGCTGGCGCAACTGTGCGTCTTTCTGCTCGATCTGCTGATGAGCGGTGGCCATTGCGTTCAGATCGAGAATCGGCTGCTGCTGCGCGGACTTGAACTGGTCCTTCATCTGCTCGTGATTCGCGCGCATCGCCTCGTGGTTCTGCTTCATGGTGTCGAGCGCGGCTTGCCACTGCTTTTCCTGATCCGCGTTCAGCTTCAACTGGTCGTGAAGTTGCGTGAGCTCCTTCATGAAGTGCCCGTGCCATCCGCCGGGGCCGCCGTGGGCCTCATGAGCGGGTTGAGCCGCATAGGCTGCGCCCGCGCCGATGGCGAGAGCGGTGGCGGCAACGGCGAGGGCGCGCGAGATTTTTCTGGTGGACATGTAATGCTCCTTGTAATGGAATAGCCGACGATGCATCCGATCACGTTGACGGCCTGCATTCGGTAAGACACAGCGTAGAGAACTGCGTCGGCCTCTGTGTTACGCGCCCTGGTGCCGCTGTTACGGGCCATTACGTGGAGCTTTCACGGTAACACCCGGTAACCCTTGAGGCCTGCTTGAAATCGAAAACCGTTCCTGCCGCGCGTTAAACTTCATTCCATGGCTACTCAAATACTTGTTGTCGACGACGACGTCGAATTGCGCGATCTACTGCGCGACTATCTGGCCCGCCAGGGTATCGAAGTCTCGGTGCTGCACGACGCGGGCTCGCTCGAACGCAGGCTCGAGCGCGAGCGTCCCGATCTGATCGTGCTCGACCTGATGATGCCGGGTGTCGACGGGCTCACTGCCTTGCGCAAGCTGCGCGCATCGGGCGACGACATTCCCGTCATCATGCTGACCGCGCGCGCGGACGACGTCGACCGGATCGTCGGGTTGGAACTCGGCGCGGACGACTATCTCGGCAAGCCGTTCAATCCCCGTGAGCTGCTTGCGCGCGTGCAGGCGGTGTTGCGCCGGCGCCGCACGCTGCCGTCGGCGGCTGCGCCCGAGCAGCGCGAGCCGTTCAGCTTCGGCCGTTTCACGCTCGACTTCCAGTCGCGCACGCTGCATCTGGAAGACAAGCCGCTCACGCTGTCCGGCAGCGAGTTCGCGCTGCTGAAAATCTTCGTGAACCACCCCATGCGCACGCTGACGCGCGAGCGTCTGCTGGAGTTGCTGCACGGTCCCGAATACGACGGCACCGACCGCGGCATCGACGTGCAGGTGTGGCGTCTGCGGCGCATCCTCGAAACGGATCCGTCCACGCCGCGCTTCATCCAGACAGTGCGCGGACGGGGCTACGTGTTCGTGCCCGACGGCGAACAGCATGCGCCGGCCCATTGATTCGCTGTTCGGACGGCTGGCATTGCTGGTCGTCGCGGTGTTGCTGCTGTCGCATTTCGCGTGGTACGCGCTCATGCGCCTCGAGCGCAACCAGCTGCAAGCGCGTTACGCCGTCGAAGAAGCCACTTTCCTCGTCGACGCGGTGCGTCAGCACGTGGTCCGCAACCCGGACCAGCCGTTGCCCTCGCGCGTGAAACTCGTCGATCCGGCGAGCCCCGAGGTGCCACCGGAATCGCCGAACATGCCGCCGCCGCTGGAACGCTTTCTCGAAGACGTGCGCGACCGCATGCCGTCCGGCACGCAGGTTCGCGCCGGCTTCCCGGGCGGCCCGCCCACGCTGTGGGTGCGCGGAACTGCCGACCGCAGCTGGATCGTCGTGCCGGTCCAGCCTCTGCGACCGCCGCGTTCGCTCGACCGCACCGTGTTGTGGCTCGTCATGATCTTTTCGTTCGCGGTCATGGCGGCGCTCTTCGCCGCGTGGGCGCTGCAGCAGCCTCTGCGCTCGCTCGCCCAGGCGGTTGCGCGGTTCGGCCGCGGCTTGCCGGTGCCTCCGGTGCCCGAGCGCGGACCGCGCGAACTGAGGCAATTGACGCACGGCTTTAACCAGATGGTTCAGGAAGTCGCGCGTACCGAGAACGACCGCGCGGTGATGCTCGCGGGCGTCGCGCACGATCTGAAAACGCCGCTCGCGCGCTTGCGGCTGCGCGCCGAAATGATGGACGAAGCCAAGATGCGCGACGGCGTCGTGCGCGACGTCGATTCCATGACGCACATCGTCGAGCAGTTCCTCGTGTTCGCGCACGACGGCGCGGACCGCAGCGAACCGGTCGAAGTCGACGCGCAATGCGAGCGGGTCGTGCGCAGTTATCGCGCAGTGGCCTCCGGCGCGCCGACCGTGGAAACCGACTTGCGGGCGGGTCCCGGGTTCTGCCTTCCCGCCGCCACGCTCGACCGGATTCTGTCGAACCTGCTCGACAATGCGCACGCCTATGGCGCGCCGCCGATCGTCGTTGCCACCGCGCGCACGGCGGAAGGCTTCACGCTGTCCGTGAGCGACAATGGCAAGGGCATTGCCGCCCAGGATCTCGTCAACGCAAGCCGGCCTTTCGTGCGGCTCGATCCGGCGCGCGGCGGTAATGGTCACAGCGGTTTGGGGCTCGCCATCGTCGAGCGGCTGGTTCGGCGCGCAGGCGGAGAGTGGGAGATAGGTAACCACGGTGGCCGTGGCTTGCGGGTCTTGATGAGCTTTCCGTTTTCCGCCGTACCTCAGGTGAAGGCGGCCTCGGAAAGCGTCTGGTGATCGTGGTCACAGGCGCGGCCGCGTTGCGCCGCGTCTGTCGCTGCTGTTGCGCGCCCTTGGCATGATGCCCGCTGCTCGCGCCTCCTTCAAAGCCGTCGCCAGGCACGTAGGTGCCTAGCCAGATCGTCGCAGCGAGTTGGGCAGAGCGCCGGCCTAGTCGGAGAACAGCGTGTTCAGCGCATTCGCCGCTTCGCTATCCACCGTATTCCACGTCACGGTTTCCGCCTCGAATATATAGTGCGTCGTGTACTTGCCGAGGCGCGCGAGTATCTCGTCCTGAATGACCTCTGGCGCAACATCCAGCTTCAGATACCAGGCGGTGGACGACAGGCGCGTTTGAAACGCGCCGTATTCGGCCAGCAGATGGTCGAACGCGTCAGCATCCTGATCGCGGCAAACGATGACCAGATTTCCCTTCATGCGAATCTCCCGTTAAAGCGGTAGCGACAACCCAAGGTCAGTGTCGATCATACCTGCTTGCTTGCGGGAGGCCCGGCGCTTCGGCTTGCGTTGCGTCAGATAGCGGCAACTCGGTTACCAGATGCTGGCTACCGTGCGCGCGGACGGCGCGGTATCGTCAGGCGGCAGTGCTTCGGTGCGGTCGCGGCCGCCGGTCTTTGCGGCATAGAGCGCCATGTCGGCGCGGCTCATGATCCGTTCGGGGAGGTCGTCCACCGAAAGTTCGGTGATGCCGATGCTCACGCTGAGCGTGACCGAGGCGGGCAGCTTCGCCGACGGCACGGCCTTCAGGCGCAGGCGCAAGCGTTCGACCACTTCGCGGCCGCCGGCAAGATCGGTGGCCGGCAACAGCACCCCGAACTCCTCGCCGCCGAGCCGGCCGATGGCATCGGCGCCGCGCAGCTCCGCGCGGCAGGTGTCGACGAAATGTTCAAGTGCGCGGTCGCCGGCAGCATGGCCGAAGCGGTCGTTGATCTGCTTGAAGTGATCGAGGTCCGCGATCGCCATGCACAGTGGCTCGTTGCCCAGATGCGCGCGGTCGATTTCGTGGCGCAGCAAGTCGAGGAAATAGCGGCGCGACAGCGCACCGGTCAATGCGTCGTGACGCGCCTCCGCCGAAAGCAGCGTATTGGCCGATTGCAGCTGTTCGGCAAGATCGCGCGTGGCACGATGGTGACGCCGCTCGCGCACGTATGAGACGGTGATCACCCATGCGAGCGCCACGGTGCCGGCCAGCGTCAGGAACACCAGCAAATGATCGCGCTTATGGTTGCGCAGCAGTTCGGGCCAAGCGGGAAGCGGCTCGACGAGATGCGCTGACAGTCCCGAGTTCAGACCGCCGCGAGTCTGATACAGCGACGGACCCAGCTGTCCGGCCGAAGCGAACAAATGTTCCGCGACAGCGGCGGACACCCATGGCGCCGCCTCGCGCACCTGGGTGTCGACGTGTATCTGGATATCCGGGAACGCATCGCGGCGGTAGGTCAGCTTGCGGTCCGCTGCGCTCATCTTCGTCACTCGGGAGTCCGGCAGCGCGTGGCCTTCGAGCCTGCTGTCGTGCGCCATGATGATGACGCCGTTACTGTCGGCGACGAATGTTCCGGCATGGGCGACCCAGTGGCGCAGCCGCGCGATCCCCACCTTGGCGACGACTGCCCCTGTGAGTTCTCCGTCCGCATAGACCGGCACGGCGATAAAGATGCCGGGCTCGCCGCTCGTGCGGCCCACGCCATACGCTTCAGAGAACGCGCCCAGCAGGGCGCTGGTGAGATAAGCCCGCACGCGCATGTCGACGCCGACAAAGGAGGTGCGTGGCGCCTGCGTGTCGGAGAGGACATCGCTCGCGGCCACGCAGATGCCATTGGCATTCACGAGCCACACCTGATCGAGCCCGGAGAAGCCCTGCGCGCGGTGCAGGAAGGTGCTCACAGTGGTCATTCGCGGGTCTTTTAGCAACGCGGCGCGCAGGGCGGGTTCCGTCGTCTGGCCGTTCGCGGCATAATTCCGGGATTGCACCAATGCGTTCTGGACCACGTCCATTTCGGCCATGGTTGCGGGGATGGCCCGCGACATCGCAAGGTCGCTTGCGATCACCTCCGCCATGTTGTCGACGATCGAGGCCGACATCTGGCGCTGCGCGTGCAAGGTCGCGGCGAGTTCTTGCTGTACCATCCGGTCCGCGACCATGCCGGCCACGAACCAGCAAGCCAGTAAGATCAGCACGAAGCCGATCGGGCCGGTTGCCTGGCGCAAGGTTGTCCTGTTCATCGACCCTCTGATCCGTCTGGCTTAGACATGCAACTCGCTATTCGTGGCAGCGCCGCGGCGCTGTTTCGCCCCGCGTTTCGCGGTTGTGGGAACGGCCGGTCATGCGCCGCAACTGTGGCCCGGGATAAACCACCAACACAGTGCATCTTTATGGATTCTAACCGTCATGGGGCCAGACGCCACCCTTATTGAGGCATGAGTTCTTATGGGCTACACCCATCAGGCTCTTAACGGCAGCCTCGCCGGTTTCTTGATGCCTCGCAACAGCGCGAAGTGCAATCACACGAATGCGGCATCAGTGAGCATCACCGGCCTTGTCGATCAATGGCAATGAGAGTGCTCATAAAATAGGCACGCGGCACGGCTGCTTGCCCTTGGCGGAAGGTCACTGTCAGGTCATTGCCGGGCTGTTGTCAGGCGGTCGTTGCAAGTTGCCGCGATTTGTCTTCAAAGGTTGTGCCTGAAACATAGGATGGTGTAGTGTCGTGCCGTCCAAAACAAAGGAAAGCTCGCCAGCCTACGGGCGGCGCCTGCGACGACAGGATTTTGGCTTGACGGTTGGGGTTGCGGGGCGGCTTACCCGTGGGCACTTCCGTCGCTGGTCCACGTGTCACCAACGCTAACGATTTACCGCGCACACGCGTTTTGCCATGCCTGATTTCCGCTTTCCGGACCGATCGTCAGACCGCCGCGCCGAAGTCGCGGCCTCGTTCCCGCGTTTGTTCGCCTGTATGAATGAGGAGTGGGTCTGATGGATTTCAGCTTCAACCTGAAGCGCACCGCCAACGCGTCGGCTTGGCGGGTGCTGCCCAACCGCTGGGACTTCGTGGCCTTTCCGCTGATCATCTGCATCATCGCAATGGCGGCGATCGGCTTTCACGAGACGCTCGCGCCGATGTCCACGCTGAAGACCCAGGCGATCTCGCTCGATCCCGCGAACCTGCCCGAGTATGCGATGCGCACGACATTGCGCATGCTCGCGGCGATGGTCGCGTCGCTGATCTTCACGCTGATCTACGGCACGCTCGCTGCGAAAAGCCGCCGGGCGGGTCTGGTGCTGGTGCCGATTCTCGACATCCTGCAGTCGGTGCCGGTGCTCGGCTATATATCGTTCACGGTTACGTTCTTTCTAGCGCTGTTTCCGGGCCGCGTGCTGGGCGCCGAACTCGCGGCGATCTTCGCGATCTTCACGAGCCAGGCGTGGAACATGACGTTCAGCTTCTATCAGTCGCTGCGCACGGTGCCGCGCGATCTCGACGAAGTCTCGCGCGGCTTTCACCTCACTTCATGGCAGCGCTTCTGGAAGCTCGAAGTGCCGTTCTCGATGCCGGGCCTCATCTGGAACATGATGATGTCGATGTCCGGCGGCTGGTTCTTCGTGGTCGCCTCCGAGGCCATCACCGTCGGCAACAACACGATCACGCTACCAGGCATCGGCGCCTATCTGGCGCAGGCGATCGTCGTCAAGAACCTGCACGCGATCGGCTGGGTGATTCTCGCGATGACCGTCGTGATTCTCGCGTATGACCAGTTGCTGTTCCGTCCGCTCGTCGCATGGGCGGATAAATTCCGTATGGAAACCACGAGTTCGGGCGACGCTCCGGAATCGTGGCTGCTCGATCTGATCCGCCGCACGCGCCTGATTCACCGCTTGCTGGTGCCGCTCGGCTGGATGTTCGCCAAGGCCGCGCGCGTGCCGTTCCGGCTGCCCGCTTTGCACAGGCCGCGTTTCCAGATCCCGCAGATGCAGAAGAGCTCGCGCCTTGGCGACATCGTGTGGGGCGCGCTGGTCCTGATCGGCACCGTCTATGTCGTGTATCGCGTGTTTATCTACGTGCGCACCGGCGTTTCGCTCGACGAAGTCGGCCACGTTCTCATGCTCGGCCTGATCACACTTTTGCGGGTGGTGGTGCTGATCGCGATTGCGTCGGTGATCTGGGTGCCGGTCGGCGTGCTGATCGGCTTGCGGCCGGCGCTCGCCGAGAAGATTCAGCCGCTCGCGCAGTTTCTTGCCGCGTTTCCGGCCAATCTGCTGTTTCCGGTATTCGTGATCGCGATCGTTCGCTTCAAGCTGAACCCGGACATCTGGCTGTCGCCGCTGATCGTGCTCGGCACCCAGTGGTATATCCTGTTCAACGTGATTGCCGGCGCGACCTCGTATCCGAACGACTATCGCGAAGCGGCCAAGAATTTCCACATTCGTGGCTGGCAATGGTGGCGTCAGGCCATGTTGCCGGGCATTTTCCCGTACTACGTGACGGGCGCGATCACCGCGTCGGGCGGCGCGTGGAACGCGAGCATCGTCGCGGAATTCGTGCAGTGGGGCGACACGAAGGTTGCGGCGCATGGGCTCGGCGCCTATATCGCGCAGTCCACAGCCGCGGGCGACTATCCGAAGATCATTGTGGGCATTGCGGTGATGTCCCTGTTCGTGACGCTCTTCAACCGCCTGCTGTGGCGTCCGATGTACGCGTACGCCGAAGCCAAGCTTCGGCTGGACTAAGCGCCCCCGACCTTGCCGCTCGCGCGAGGCCCCCAACGGGGGGCATGAAAAGCTCGGGCGGCCCGGCGTTTCTTGAGAATTGAAGGCATAACGCGATGCAAAATCCTAAAGCTGCTATGACCGCCGCGCCGATCCAGACGCCGCCGAAGCCGCCGCGCCTCGGCGAAGAGATCCTGCGCGTCAAGGACGTGTGCCGCGGTTTCAACAAGTCGCAGGGCGAACTGCTCGTTCTCGACGACGCGAATCTGTCGTTGCGTGAAGGCGAGATCGTCGGTCTTCTCGGGCGTTCGGGCTCGGGCAAGTCGACGTTGCTGCGCATCATTGCCGGTCTGATCGAGCCGACCGACGGCGAAGTCACTTATATGGGCAAGCCGCTCGACGGTCCCGCGAAGGGCGTCGCCATGGTGTTCCAGACCTTCGCGCTGTTCCCGTGGCTGACCGTGCTGCAAAACGTGGAAGCCGGACTCGAGGCGCAAGGCGTGGCCGCGCGCGAGCGGCGCGAACGCGCGCTCGCCGCGATCGACCTGATCGGTCTCGACGGTTTCGAGAACGCGTATCCGCGCGAGTTGTCGGGCGGCATGCGCCAGCGCGTCGGCTTCGCGCGGGCGCTGGTGGTCGATCCCACGCTGCTGCTGATGGACGAACCGTTCTCCGCGCTCGACGTGCTGACCGCCGAAACGCTGCGTACCGATCTGCTCGACTTGTGGACGCAGGGCCGCATGCCCATCAAGGCGGTGCTGATCGTTACGCACAACATCGAGGAAGCCGTGTTCATGTGCGACCGGATTCTGGTGTTGTCGTCGAATCCGGGCCGCGTGATTGCCGAGATCAAGGTGCCGTTCAAGCATCCGCGCAATCGTCTGGACCCTGCGTTCCGCCGTCTGGTCGACGAGATCTACGCGAAGATGACCGCGCGTCAAACGGACGAGAAAACCCGGAAGGGTCTCGAACTGCACAGCTGGTTGCCGCACGTGTCTACCAACCTGATGGCCGGTCTGATCGAGACGTTGGCTGCCGCGCCGTATCACGGCCGCGCGGACATGCCGGAAATCGCACGTTCGCTGCATCTGGAGGTGGACGATCTGTTCCCGGTGGCTGAAGTGCTTCAGCACCTCGGTTTCGCCGACGTGCGCGAAGGCGATATTTTCCTGACCCCGCCCGCGCGCGTGTTCGCGGAGTTCGGCACCCAGGAACGCAAGATGATGTTCGCCGAGCACCTGTTGCGGCACGTGCCGCTCGCCGCGCGAATCAAGAAGGTGCTGAACGAGCGGCCGGGACACCGCGCGCCACGGGTGCGCTTCGAGCAGGAGCTCGAGGATTTTCTGTCCGACAGCGCCGCCGAGGAAACGCTCGACGCGGTCATCAACTGGGGCCGTTACGGCGAGATTTTCTCGTACAACGATCAGACCGAAATCTTCAGTCTGGAAGACGTGGAGTCGTGAGCGCGACGGCGCGTCTGCGCGTCGCTCATGAAAAACGGCAGGGGAGACCCCGCCGTTTTTTCATTCTGCCGTGTTAGTAGCGCAGTGATTGCCGCCGCGTTCGCTCTATGCTCTATTGCAAGTTGCCCCAACGTTCGACAGCCGGTTCCGCCGAAGCCCATTTCCAGCCTTTGTCCTGCTGACACGCGCTTGCGGTGTACCAGTCTTCGTGTGCGCCCGGACCGTCACCGTCCCGCACCGAGAATACGAATTCCTTGCAGAGCGCGAGCGCTGACCCGAACGCGCGCGTGACGCGCACCTCACCGTGGCCGTTTTCGATGGGCAGCGTGTGTTTGACCGACCAGGGCCGCGTTTCACCGACGGGCATTGCCCCCGCCAGCGCCGCGATCAGATTCTGCTGGTCGGTGTGCATGTTGCGCATGTAGCGGCCCACGGCCGCGTCCGTTGCAGCCTGCACGGCAATACCCACTCCAAACCCGACCGCCGGGTTCGATGTGACGAGACCCGACGCGACACCCGCGGCCGCGCCGCTTGCCGCGCCGATCGACGAGCAACCGCTCGTCAGCAAAGTCGCGCTGACACACAGCGCGCCGGCAAGGGCCGTCAGGCTCAGGCGACGCAGCGGCTTTCCAGTCGCAAGCGCATGCGCCGTCATTGCAGTGCACCCCAGCGTTCGGTAGCGGGCTCGGCCGAAGCCCATTTCCAGTTGTCGCCGTCGCGGCAGATGGACGCGACGTAAAACGCGCTGCTAGCAGGCACATTTTTAGTGGCGATGTGGTCGACCGAAAAGACGATTTCCTTGCAGTCCAAGGTACCCGCGCTGATCGTGCGGCTGACCGTCACGCGGCCGTGCTCGTCGTCTTCGATCGGGAAGGAGTGCGTGACGCTCCACGGTGCCACGGCGCCGACTTCTAGCGGTCCGGCGATCCTGGCAATGCCGTCCTGCGTGTTTCTGTGGACCACGCGCTCCGAGTACTGCACGCCGGCTTTCGCTGCTGCCACTGCGCCAAGACCGATGCCGGTGGCAACGGCGGCATTATTGGTAACTTGCGCCGCAATCGCGGCGCCGGCGATACCCGCGCCGGCCGTGGCGCCTTCGGTATAGAGCGAGCTGCAGCCGCTCAGCGCGGACGAGACCGCGACAGCCAATACAGCAAGGACAGCGGCATCAGGACGTCCGCGCCCGGCCGATCGTTTCAAGCGGGTTTTCAAGCACGGCTTCAAGCGCGGCTGCAAGCGCGGTTTCAAGCGCGGTTTCAACCACTCGGCCCACACCATTTTCTTTTGCATTCCCTGTCTCTACTCTTCTTGCAAGTGCTTTCGTTCGCGTGCAAAGGCAGCCGCCGAACGTGCAGCGCCTCGTCCCATCGTCGAAAAATGGGCTGCTGCATTTTGCAGGATGCGTTTTGTAAATGGCAGCGGAAAAGTGCAAGAAATTGCAAAAGATGGTGCACGTCAAACCGGATTCTGTTCGACGAGAGGCCGGTTTGATTGGTGGTGCGAACTGATTGCGGGAGGAAGTTCTGCGCCGACGCGCCTAGTGCTCGGTATCCTCTTCCGCGCCTTCGTCCCCGTACGCGCTCAAGCGGTTGTACAGCGTCTTCAGGCTCACGCCGAGTGCTTTCGCCGCGCGCCGTTTGTCGCCGCCGCAGTACTTCAGCGTGCCGAGAATGATCTGCTTCTGGGCGTCGGCGAGCGGCGTGCCGATCCATACGCTCATCGCGTCGCCTTGCGTGATTGGCCGCTTCACCTTCGACGCAAGATGCGGATGCGGCAACTCGACCGTTT
Source organism: Paraburkholderia kirstenboschensis (assembly GCF_904848585.1). Classification (GTDB taxonomy): domain Bacteria; phylum Pseudomonadota; class Gammaproteobacteria; order Burkholderiales; family Burkholderiaceae; genus Paraburkholderia; species Paraburkholderia kirstenboschensis. Next base: position 240,335 of record NZ_CAJHCR010000010.1, on the reverse strand, counting down.
TCTCAGCGAGGATGAACGCGCGGTACACCGCGTTCTTCAGCTCGCGCACGTTGCCCGGCCACGACCATGTGCGCAGCGTTTCGATTGACCGTTTGCTGAAGCTCTTGCTGGTGCCTTCCTGCTGGTTGAGCTGCGCGAGAAAGTGCTGGGCGAGCAGTTCGCGATCGTTTTCGCGTTCGCGCAGCGGCGGCGCGCGCAATGGGAAAACCGCGAGCCGGTACATCAGGTCTTCGCGCAAGCCGTTTTCCTTGACCGCCACCGCCGGGTCGCGATTGGTGGCGGCGATCACGCGTACGTTGCCGCTGATCAGCTCGTTGCCGCCCACGCGATAGAACGTGCCGGTCTCGAGCGCGCGCAAAAGTTTCACCTGACGCACGGGCGCCATTTCGGTGACTTCGTCGAGGAACAGCGTGCCGCCGTTCGCATGTTCGAAGTAGCCGATGCGCCCTTGAACGGCGCCGGTGAAACTCCCTTTTTCATGGCCGAACAGCTCGGCCTCGATCAGTTCGTCGGGAATCGCACCGCAATTGACGGCGACGAAGGGCGCCTCCTTGCGGCTGCTTTGATCGTGAATCGTGCGGGCGATCAGCTCCTTGCCGGTGCCCGATTCGCCGATGATCAGCGCGGTTGCATCGGTGCTCGCGACGCGCTCGATCTGCTCGTACAAGTCGAGCATCACCGGCGACGAGCCGTACAGCAGGCCGTACGATTTCAGTCCCGCGATGCCGTCCGTGACGCGCTGCTTCGCCTGAGCGGAAGCGCTGCCGCCGGCGGACACAGTGGGCGAGTCCACATCGATTGACGCCATAAACGGGGAAGTCCTGTGCAAATGAGGTTCGTTGTTGCGGCGCGCAGGCCTGGAACGAGACAGCTCTTGAAGTCGTATCTCACAAAAGCCGATTTAACCACTTCGACGGCGCTTCCTGCAATCGATGTGTCAGCTATCGACGAACTGTGATCGCGAGTCGGTCGAAAGTGCTCGTGGCGGATGTTGGGTGGCGTGGCGTACGTTAAAGTTACCGGGCACATGGTTTGCGCCTTCCTCCCGACACGCGTGCGCTTTGCCACTACCGCTTCGGCGCACGAATGCTGACCCTAGACGAGGAGTGAAAACGATGACTGACACGACGCAACAGCTTGCACTCGGCGGCCAGAAGATCGTCGAGGATCTGCGGGTGCTGCTCAAGGACTCAGAGGAAATGCTGCGACTCGCCGCCAATGTGCCGGGCGAGGGCGTAGGCGCATTGCGCCAGAAACTGGGCACCCATGTGGAAACGCTGCAATCCGCACTCGGCGATGCGCAGGATAACGCCCAGCGGCGCTATCGCTCGGCGACCGTCAACACGGAACGCTATGTGCGACAAAACCCCTGGAGCTCGGTCGCCATTGCTGCGGGCGTGGGCTTTGTGCTGGGCGTGCTGACGGCGCGCTAACCACTGGCTCATTGCGCGAGGCATCGCCCGGGTACCGGCTGATTATCGGCTTGGCACTGCTGGTCCTGGCTGGGTCCCGGCCGAGCCTCCGCTGACGCCGGGGCAGAAGACAACTGCCGCGCTTTCGGTTTCCGGCAAACGCCTGCCGACTTATCGACGGTGACCGGCGGCACGATGCGCCACTTCCACCTTTCTCCGTTCAACGACCACAAGGAGTTCACGATGGCTCGACCCAAAATTGGTATCTTCAGTGCGCTGATGGCGCTCGGCGGCTTTCTCGCGGTGCGCTATGTCCAGCGCAACCGTGCCGCGCAGGGAGCGACAGGGCGTGAGTTGCACCGCTGGGAAGGCGAGGGCGGCGCGGTCACCGCACCTGCGGCATCCACGGCGTCCGGCGCGGCTTTGGCGGCGACCACGGGCCCTGGCGCCCATGGAGCAAATGGCTCGGCACATCCCGACGCCTGGCCGTTCCCGCACAGCAGTTAAGCTCGCTTTTCGCCAGGGCGCCGCATGCAATCCCTGGGATGCGGCGCCTTGGCGGGACTGTTAATTTGTCTCAGTAAAGCCTTATAATAGGTAAATACAGAACAATAGTGCCGATCACGTCCTGCTTTCTGTGTGTATTGTTGCAATATTGAATGGAATCGGCGATCCCGCGCTTGACGCAGGTTGGGTGCGCTCACATCGAGATGCATTTTCCGACCGCGCGCGCGAGGTCGTCGCCCTTTTTAGCATGCACCGCCGCATGCTGTTCCTCCCACGCTTGCAGGCTTACGAGACGCGATGCCACATGTACTGATTGTCGATGACGACGCAGGTACCCGCGAGGCGCTTTCCGCCATCATCGGGGAAGACGGATTGACCACCGCCACCGCGGGCGATTTGCGCGAAGCGCGCATTCAACTCGTCCGGCAAATGCCGGACGTTGTCTTTACTGACCTGAAGCTGCCGGACGGCAGCGGGGTCGAACTGTTCGAAGATCTCGATCCGCGCTCCGGCGTGGAAGTGATCGTGATCACGGGCCACGCCACGGTGGAGTCGGCGGTGAACGCGCTGAAGATGGGCGCCACCGACTACCTGGTCAAGCCGATCAACATGCAGCGCGTGAAGGCGATCCTTTCGCGCCTGCCGCGCGCCGGCGACCTGAAGGCGGAAATCGGCACGTTGCGCGGCGAATTGCGCCGCATGGGCCGCTTCGGTTTGATGCTCGGCAATTCGCCGGCCATGCAGGAGGTCTACGACCAGATCGGCCGCGTTGCACCCACGGCGGCCTCGGTCATGCTGGTCGGCGAATCGGGCACCGGCAAGGAAGTTGCCGCGCAGACGCTGCACGAGCTGAGTTTGCGTCGCAAGCATGCGTTTCTCGCCGTGAACTGCGGCGCGATCTCGCCGAACCTCATCGAATCGGAAATGTTCGGTCACGAGCGCGGGTCGTTCACCGGCGCGGACCGTCAGCACAAGGGTTATTTCGAGCGCGCGAACGGCGGCACGCTGTTCCTCGACGAAATCACGGAGATGCCGATCGAGCTGCAGGTCAAGCTCTTGCGCGTGCTCGAAACGGGCATGTTCATGCGCGTGGGCACGACGAAGGAAATCGAAACGGACGTGCGCCTGATCGCCGCGACCAACCGCGATCCGGAGCAGGCGGTGCTGGAAGGCAAGCTGCGGCTCGACCTTTACCATCGGCTGAACGTATTCCCGATCAGCTTGCCGCCGCTGCGCGACCGGGGCAAGGACGTGGAGCTGCTGGCCCAGGCGTTTCTCGACGAACTCAACGAGCGTCACGGCACGCGCAAGCATTTCCCGCCCGCAGTGAAGGAAATGCTGTTGTCGTACCCGTGGCCGGGCAACGTGCGCGAACTGAAGAACTACGTGCAGCGCGCGCACATCATGTCGGGCTCGGATTCGGACAGCACGGCCACCGTGCCGCTGCAGATCACGCTGTCGAAGCCAGCGGCCGGTACGGCGATCACCATCCCGTTCGGCACGTCGCTCGCAGAAGCGGACCGTCAACTGATTCTGGCCACGCTCGAGCAGTGCGGCGGCGTTAAGACGCGCGCCGCCGAGATTCTCGGCATCAGCCTGAAGACGCTGTACAACCGCCTAGTGGAATACGGCAACGACGCGCGTGAAGAGAACGATTCCGCCGACGAATCGCGCGCGTTGGGCGGCGCGGACGCGTAGCGTCCACCGCCTGCGCTTTGGCTGGGAGCGCTTCTGTAACGGCACGACCCTTGCTGCGTTTGGATAGAACGCATAACGAGGATCACTGACATGCCGGAACACGTTGCCGCTCCCACGTCGCCGCTTCAAAAGCATGCACATCGTCCGGAGCCGATCGAGCCGCCTTCGCCGGGCGAGCCCGACACCGTGCCCGACCCAAGTCCTCAGCCGATCGAACCGGTAGAGCCGCCGATCGGCGACCCGCCGCCGCAGCCCACGCAAACTCCGCAGGCCAGTTGGCGCCCGCCAATCTCTCTGCGACTCTGACATCGCCTGCCGGGTGCGCCCTAGCCACGCGCCGCAAACTTGTGTACATGTTACAAATGCGGCGCATGTTTTACCGGCAGTTACGGCGCCGCCCCCCGATTTGTTGATGCCGCCGTTGCCTGGGCGGCGCGGCTTTGCCCGGAGGCATCGATCATGAGACATCCAGCACTGCGGCGGTCGGCGCGCCACGCGAAGCGCGACGGCCGTCCCGCTCCGACCAAAAACGCTCCGCCGCCTTCTTCCGAGTCGTCCCCCGCGCCGGCGCCCGATTCATCGGCCGCACCGACCCCTCAGGCGACCCACCACGATCCGTCCGCGCAGAATCGCGTCGCTCCCGACGCTCCGCCTGACGGGGAATACAACCAGGGCGGCGTGCGCCACGAAGGCCTCGACTATCAGCGCGATTTAGGCTCCGAGCAGGACGCGTGAGGCTCGCTTCGCAAAAAAGAATCACGCGAGAAAGGCGTTTGCCGTTTGGTCGTAGGAAACGGAAGGAAGTTCTTCGCGGCGTTTCCGCGCTGCGGGTTTCTGCTCGCCCGTCACATTTGCATACATTTTTTATCCTCAGCTTTCGATAAAACGGCACGCGACTTGCATGCACCTTTTTGGCACATGTCCGTATGCAACGAAACAACTGACTAGGTGGAGCGCCAATGAGCAGACTGATCGTGGTATCGAATCGTGTTGCGCCGACCCAGGAAGGGCGGCCCGCAGCGGGCGGCCTGGCGATCGGCGTGCTGGATGCGTTGAAGGAAACCGGCGGAGTCTGGTTCGGCTGGAGCGGCGAGACGGTGAGCGAACCGTCGGCGCCGGTGATCGAGAAGCAAGGCAACGTGACCTACGCGACCGTTGGCCTGACCAAGCGCGACTACGACCAGTACTACCGCGGCTTTTCGAATGCGACGCTGTGGCCTACGTTTCACTATCGCAATGACCTGTCGCGTTACGATCGGCAGGAATATGCGGGCTATCAGCGCGTCAATGCGACGCTCGCCAAGCAGCTCAAGGAGCTACTGAGGCCCGACGACATTATCTGGGTTCACGACTACCACTTGCTGCCGTTCGCGCGCTGCCTGCGCGATCTCGGCGTAAAGAATCCGATTGGCTTCTTCCTGCACATTCCGTTTCCGGTCCCCGAGGTGTTGCGCACGATCCCGCCGCACGAGGAACTCGTGAAGGCAATGTGCAGCTACGACGTGATCGGCTTCCAGACGGAGGCGGATCGCCAGTCGTTCGTCGATTTCATCGAGCGCGGCCATCACGGCACGTCGAGTGAAGACGGCATGGTTCAGGCCTACAACCGTTTTCTCAAGGTGGGTGCGTATCCGATCGGCATCTATCCCGACGCGATCGCCAAGGCCGCCGAGCAGTTCACCGACCGCAAGCCGGTGCGCAGCCTGCGTGACGGCATGCGGGGCCGCAAGCTGATCATGAGCGTCGATCGCCTCGATTATTCGAAGGGTCTCGTCGAACGCTTCCAGGCGTTCGAGCGCCTGCTGCTGAACGCGCCGGGATGGCACGGGCGTGTGTCGCTCGTGCAGATCGCACCGCCGACGCGCGCGGACGTTCAGACCTATCAGCGGATTCGTCAGACGCTGGAAGGCGAGGCGGGGCGTATCAATGGCCGCTTCGCGCAGCTCGACTGGACCCCGATCCAGTACCTGAACCGCAAGTACGAGCGCAATCTGCTGATGGCGCTTTTCCGTCAATCGCAGGTCGGCTACGTGACGCCGTTGCGCGACGGCATGAATCTGGTCGCGAAGGAATATGTCGCGTCGCAAGATCCGGCCGATCCGGGCGTGTTGGTGCTCTCGCAATTCGCCGGCGCGGCCGAGCAGTTGCCGGGCGCGCTGGTCGTCAATCCGTTCGATCTCTCGCAGATGGCCGAGGCGCTCGAACGTGCGCTTTCGATGCCGCTCGCCGAGCGCCAGGCCCGGCATGCCGACATGATGGCGCCGATGCGCGAGAACAACTTGTCCGTGTGGCGCGATACCTTCCTCGGCGATTTGCGCAACGTCGCTACGGCGTCTTCCGTGACGGCCAAAGCGGTAAAGCTCGCTGACGTGACGGCGTCGTCATAGGAGTTTTGCGGCAGCGCGGCTCTCGCGGAGCCGCGTGCGCTCGTCACGTCTGAGCGAGGTTGTCGAAGAAAAGAGAAGGGCGCGGATCGTTCGAAGCGATCCGCGCCCTTTTGCCGTTGGCCTTGCAGAAATGGAGATCAGGCCGGGCGCGGGTTGGCCCGTTGCGTCACGCGCATGGTGCTGACCACCGCTGCCACCGCGGAAAAACCTGCGGCCACATACAGCGAGACAACTGGCCCGTTGTGCGGCGCCACTCCGAAAATCAATGCGACCAGCGCCGCGCCGAGCGTCTGCCCGGTCAGGCGAGCGGTGCCCAGCATGCCGCTCGCGCCGCCGCTGCGCTCGCGCGGTGCGGACGACAGCATGGTGCGGTTGTTCGGCGACTGGAAGATGCCGAAACCGGCGCCGCACAACGCCATGCGCCATGCGATCTGCACGGGATCGGGATGCGCGCCGAGCGTGGCGAGCAGCAGCAGTCCAACTGTCATGGCGGCCAGTCCGACGCCGCCCAGCCAGCCTGACGACACCTTGTCCGACAGCACGCCGGCGATCGGCGCAGCGATGATGATGACCGCGGGCCATGGCGTCATCAGGAGGCCGGTGTCGACCTGCGAGAAACCGAGCGTGTCCTGCAACATGAAAGGCAGCGACACGAAAGCGAGCATCTGCGCGCAAAACGAACAGACCGAGGTGCCGATCGACAGCGCGAAGATTGGAATCCTCAGCAAGTCGATCGGCAGCAGCGGCGCCGGCCGGCTCAATTGACGACGCACGAAGAAGTAGCCGATCACCACCGCGCCGATCAATTCGACGGCGACGTAGCCGAGCCGTTCGCCGTGCCCGAGACCGTCGACTGCGAAAATCAGCAGGCCGAATACGAACGCGTTCATTACCGCGCTCAACAGGTCGTATGGCGAATCGTGGCCGCGGTTCATGGGCAGAGCCTTGAAGCCGCCCACAATCGCCGCGATGCCGATCGGCACATTGATCGCGAAGAGCCACGGCCACGAGGCCACGGCGAGCACGCCCGAGGCCACCGTGGGTCCCACCGCCGAGGACACCGCGACCACCATCGCATTGATTGCGACGCCGCGCCCGAGTTGCGTCGGCGGATAAATCATGCGGACAAGCGCCGTGTTCACGCTCATGACACCCGCCGCGCCGAAGCCCTGCACGACGCGAGCGATCGCGAGCGTTGCCAGCGACGAGGAGAGCGCGCAGCCGAAAGACGCCACCGTGAACAGGATCAGGCCGCCGAGATAGATGCGCCGATAGCCGATGCGGTCGCCAAGCGACGCAAGCGGCAGCAGTGAAATGGTGATGGCGAGCTGATACGCGTTGATGACCCAGATGGAGCCGGCCGCGCTCGCCTGGAGGTTTCGTGCGATGGTGGGCAGCGCGACATTGGCAATGGCGCTGTCGAGTACCGCCAGTGTGAGGGCGAGCGCAATGACCAGCATCGCCCAATAGCGTTGCGGCGTCGGCAGGCCGTGTTCGGGGCTGGACGCAGCGGCGCTGTCGGGAGCGACTGTCTGCTCTGCGTCGGGCGGTACGGCGCCGCCATTGCGCGATGGTTGTGCGTGCATCGGTTGTTGGTTGTGCCTTGGACAAACCGCCGGTCGGACGGCGAGCCGTGGGTATTGCGTGCTGTTGCCAAACGGTTCGCGCGAGCCGCGGCGATGCCGGCTCGCAACGGGTGAGCGCGCCCGGCATCGCCCATGTCATGTGTGCGCCGCGCTTGGGCGGCGCGGCATCGCAAGCTCGCCGTTACGCCGTTACTTGAGTTCGTAGAGGCCGGTGTGCGTCGTCGAGTCGATCTCGTTCATATGCGTCATGAAACGGGCGACCGCATTGGTAGTCTCGGCATTGATCGGCAGATGCGGCACGCTCAGCGCATGCAGGCGGAAGATGTAGCGATGCGTCTTGTCGCCGCGCGGGGGCGCCGCACCGCCGAAGCCGACCGTGCCGTAATCGTTGCGCACCTGCAGCGCGCCTTGCGGCAGCAGCGAGCCGTCGGCCTTGCCGGCGTTGCGCGGCAGCGAACGCACGTCGGCGGGGATGTTCACCACGACCCAGTGCCAGAATCCGCTGCCAGTCGGGGCGTCGGGATCGTGCACGGTGAGCGCGAAGCTCTGCGCGTCAGCCGGCGCGCCTTCCCACTGCAGCGCGGGCGAGATGTTTTCTCCATCGACGCCGAAGGCTTTGTCGTTGTGTTCGTGCGCCTTCGGCATGAAGCCGTTGTTGGGGAAATCGTCGGACCAGAGACGGAAATCAGCCATTGTGTGCCTCCCTTCTTGTGGGTCTTCGATGGCCGAAGCGAGCGGTTGCAGCGCGGCGCAAGCATGGCGCTCGACGCGCTAACGACGCGCTTCGGGGTAGCCAATCGAGTGTATCACCGCGGGCTTTCGGTTCGCTCGCAGAGCGCGTGGCTTGGGGCGGGATTTATGCGCGCTCTTCGAAGCTCGGCGCGTCGCTTCTTAACCATTCGACGAGCCGCGTCAGGACTCCCTCGATATCGCGATTCGCGCCTCGCAACGCGCATTCCCATACGACACCGACGCGCCAGCCGTCGGCAAGCAAAGCGGCGCGGACCTTGTCGTCGTTGCTGCGATTACGGCCGATCTTCTCGCGCCAGAATTCGGGGCGCGTCTGCGGCCATTTGAAAAGATGACAGTCGTGGCCATGCCAGAAGCAGCCGTGCACGAGCACGACGGCGCGGTAGCGGGGCAGCACGATATCCGGGCGTCCCGGCAGATCGCGCGCATCCAGACGAAAACGAAAGCCCTGCCGATGCAGCAGGCTGCGAATCAGCATTTCGGGCTTGGTGTTGCGGCCGCGAATGCCGGACATCATCCGGCTGCGCGTTGCGCTGTCGACGATATCGACCATTGCTAGCGTCTCATGGCGCGTCGCAGGCCTGGCTGTCGGGAACTCGCATGGGCTAACGCCATTGGCTCTGCGGGACGGGACTCGTGTCGACTCATGCGGTGGCTCCTCGATAAGCAGCGATTGATTCGAGTAACTGATCGTTGTGGGCGCTCCAATCCACAGCCTCTGCGCGACGAAACCTCGCTGCCCGAATGACTACGCGCGCAGGAGCATTTCCGTTGACGCCGGTTCGCGATCTTCCTCAAGCAGCGCTTTGACATGAGGCGTCATGATGCGCGCCACTTCGTGCATGACTGGAACGACCACGCTGTTGCCGAACTGACGGTACGCTTGCGTATCGCTCACGGGGATCACGAAGTCGTCGGGAAAACCCATCAGACGCGCGCATTCACGCGGCGTCAAGCGGCGGGGGCGCTCGCCTTCGCCTTGCGCGAGAAGTATCTCCGAGCCGTCCTTGTGATAGCGCGCTGAGAGTGTGCGCGTAACACTGGCCGGCGTGACCAGTCCGAAGCCGAAGCCGTTTCCGGCGGCGCGGTGTTTGTCGGCGTATGCCTGCAGGTACGCCCACAGTTTCGGCGTGAGCGTGTACTTCGGCTGAACCTTGCGGCGGACGGAGTCGAAGAAACGCTCGCCGTCGTGCGGGAGCACAGGCTCGCTGCCGTCTGTCCTGTGCAAAATCGACGCAAGGCGTGGCCCGTTAGCCGGTAAGCGCAGATCGTCGAACGAAAACTCGGTCTCCTCGCGGAAACCGACGATGACGATTCGTTCCCGGTGCTGCGGCGTGAAGTGCTGCCCGTCGATCACCTTGTAGTGAACGTCGTAGTTCAGCTCGTCGCGCAGCACTTCGAGAATCGTTCTGAAGGTGTTGCCTTTATCGTGCGACAGCAGGTTCTTCACGTTTTCGAGCAGGAACGCGACCGGGCGCTTTGCATCGATGATGCGCGCAACGTCGTAAAAGAGCGTGCCTTGCGTCGTGCACTCGAAGCCATGCGGACGGCCGAGCGAATTTTTCTTGCTCACACCCGCGATGCTGAAGGGCTGACACGGGAAGCCCGCGAGTAGCACGTCGTGCGGCGGAACCGCGTCTTCCGCAAAGGAGACGATGTCGCCGATGAATTCGTGCACGTGGTCGGCGTCCGGATGATTTTGCCGGTACGTCTTCTTCGAGAACTCGTTCCATTCGCTCGTGAACACGCATTGACCGCCGTGCGCTTCGAAGCCGCGGCGAATCCCGCCGATGCCTGCAAAAAGGTCGATGAACTGGAAATCCGCCCGGCTTTCTGCGAGCGCCTTGCGCGCACTCGTATGCAGCATCTCACGCAAAGCCGCTTCGGCAATGCGGGGACAACTTTGGTCCGTTTTCCAGCGGCGAATGGTTCTGACGTCTTTTCCGCAGCGCGCCGCGATTTCTCCCTGACTGTAGACCTGCAACGCTTGTAAGAGCAGGTCGTGCCGTGTGGCCATTGTCATGTCGCTTGTTCTCGCTGGGAATTTTGGCGGACATTTTGACCGTTCGATAACCGCCTGTCCAGGAATTTTGGGGCGCGATATGCCGCGCCGGAGCGGCGAGCGGCGAAATGCGCTTGTCACAGTTGGATGTGTACGCTTGCAGCGTGACGCGAAGTCCCTGCGTTGCGACGTGTTAAGGCCGCGGCATGGTTCGCGGCCGTTTTTTTATAGCGTGAACAACGATGACGCGCCGGCTCGCCGCTTTTCTTCCGGCTCGCGGAGCCGGAAGTCCGGGAAAGCCGCGAAAGCTGGTGAGCGCTGCGCTAGGCGGGATGTCCGGCGCCGGCTTCGTGCGTCGGTGGAAACATTGCAGCTGTGGCGGGCGTGAGTTCGTCCCATGGAAGAGGCGGCTGCGCCTCGAACTGGTCGAGCTGCAACAGAAGACTGTCCACCGAGCACAGCTGGGGGTGAGTCAGGCTGCCCGTGTCGAGCAGTTTGTAAAGACGCTCGCGCCAGTAGGTGGGGGGCAGAATAGGGCCAGCCAGGTCGCCTTGCAACGACAGCCGCATCGCGCGAGCAATATGGGTAATGTCGCCGTCGATCAAACCGGCTTTCGATGATGCCGACAGGGTGATGGGTTTGCGATCCATGGCTCCTCCATGGCACCTATTACGGCAGCCTGGAGGGAAACTTTAGCCCTTTGATGAAAAAAATTCCGGGGCTTCATGGGGGGCATGCCGCGCGGCGCCGGTTTTTGCCGTAGCGTTCAGCGCCGCCTCCTGGGCATGGGCGTTGCTCGACAAGGTTACTGGCGCAATTTCGCGTCGGCATTCAAGTAAGTGGAGCCGAACATGAACAAGGACCAGGTAAAAGGTGTGGGCGAACAGGTTAAGGGAAAGATCAACGAAGCCGTGGGTAAGGTGACGGATAATCCCGCCAAGGAACTGAAGGGCGATCTCCAGCAGGGCGCGGGCAAGGTGCAGAAGAGCTACGGCGACGCAAAGGAAGACGCGAAGGACGAAGCCAAGCGCAACACCCCGTAAATCTGGCTCGATGCGGGCGTAAGGAAAAGGCGCTTCGGCGCCTTTTCTCATTTGCGGCGTCATGTGAAGTCTCTGGCACCGGACGCGCCCGGTCTCCGGTCGGCGTGCCCGGTTCCTGGCTGCGATCTTTGGCCGGCCTGGGAGTAACCCGGGTTCGGCGCGTCCAACGTGCCGTGCGCGGCGCGGGGCCTTTAGACTGACTGCATCCAACAAGGAGGCCGCGCCAATGACACCGGAAAAAGTGCTTTCGATGTTTGAACGGCAGTATCTGGAGGGCAAAGCGCCCGTCGATCTCGACGAGACTTGCGCCAGCTTTGCAGGCTGGCTCGCGTCGACTTGGGAGCAACTCGACGTCGAACACAGGGCGCTGCTGTTGACGGTGGGAGCCGCGCTGTGGCGTGAAGGCTATGACGTGCGCGCGGGCGGCGCGACAAAGGACTTGTGGTGAGCGCTGACTAAAGCGCGGACATGCCGGCGTCCCGCACGCGTTGGGCCGACTCGGTTTATATTTGGCGCTCCGCATTGGCACAGCCGAGGCTGGTCGCCCGGTCAATCTCTGTCGCCCAATGCGATTTTTTCCGCCATTCCGCACAGGGCTACACCATCACATGACAGATCTGTCCGCTTTCCCGATCACGAAGAAATGGCCCGCTGAGCATCCTGACCGGCTTCAGCTTTATTCGCTGCCCACGCCGAATGGCGTCAAAGTGTCGATCATGCTCGAAGAAACCGGCTTGCCTTACGAGCCGCATCTGGTGCGCTTCGACACGAACGATCAGATGACGCCGGAATTTCTGTCGCTCAATCCAAACAACAAGATTCCCGCGATCATCGACCCGAACGGACCTGACGGCAAACCGCTGCAGCTCTTCGAGTCCGGCGCGATCCTGATTTATCTCGCGGACAAGACTGGCCAGTTGATTCCACAGAACGCCGCCGGCCGTTACGAGGCGATCCAGTGGGTCATGTTTCAGATGGGCGGCATCGGCCCGATGTTCGGCCAGCTTGGCTTCTTCCATAGATTCGCGGGCAAGGAATACGAAGACAAGCGTCCGCGCGATCGCTATGTCGCCGAATCTAAACGGCTGCTCGGTGTGCTGGAGCAACGTCTCGAAGGGCGCGAGTGGATTCTCGGCGATCAGTATTCGATCGCGGACATCGCGACGTTCCCGTGGGTGCGCAATCTGATCGGTTTCTACGAAGCGGGCGAGCTCGTCGGCATACAGGATTTTCCGAACGTTAGGCGCGTGCTGGCAGCGTTCGTCGCGCGTCCGGCTGTTGTTCGGGGACTGGACAGTCCGAAGCGGGTGTAGGCGGTCGTCGGTATGACGGCGGTCCGGGCCGGAGTGCGGGTCGTTTTGGTCTGGCTGGTGGTGAGGACTCTGCTGCGGCGGAGTCGATCCTGCTCGCACGCCATTGCGGACCCGTCTCGTAGCGTGTCCCGACCGGCAACATCGTATGCCTGGCGATATGGTCTGTGGGGTCGTGGTGCTGGCGTCGTACCAATGGCTCGAAGGGCCAGTGAACAGAATTGGCAAGCGCCTCATTGTGAGGACGCGTGGGACGGCAGAGCCTGTGCGCAACTGAGGCGTTGCTTGTGAGGCGCTGCGAAATACCGTGAGAGGCATTGAAGCGGGTTGGTCCCCTGGCAGAATCCATACCGCAAGTGTGGACGGGACTTCAGGCCATTTTAACCAATTTTGTACCCCCAACCGTACCCCATAAAACCGTCTCCTGAGGATGTACGGGTTGTGATTCTGCTGTTGCGGGCACGCGTCACCGCTAGGGCACGCTGGCTAAAGTGCTCGGATGTCAGTCCGGCACAAGATGATGCAATAGTAGCGTGATGATTTGAAAAACCAAAAGGATCATAATCCAGCGCTGCGATGCTTGGATCCGGCCAGGCTCACGGCAACTGGAAACCGGAAAAACCACAAAAACGGGGTAGTGATGGCTCTTATAAAGTGTCGAGAATGCGGCACAGAGGTCAGTGACAAGGCGGCCGCTTGCGTCAAATGTGGCGCGCCCATCAAGTCAACCAAACCAAAATCAAAGACTGGATGCCTCCCGGTGATCGCGGGCGTGGCTATCGTATTTGCAGCGATCTGGGCGATTGGCGGAAGTGGCTCGGGGTCGTCTCCGGGCGGTAGCGCTGAGAAGCCAACCCCGAAGCCTGCCGAGGAGCAGTGCAAGCAAGACGATCTGTCGTGCCTCGGGAACAAGGGAATCGTCGGAGCATCTGTATATTGCCCGCGGCAAATCGAGCAGATGGCAAAGCACAGCGTCAAGTGGACAGACGGCACCTTTGAGATGAAATTCAGCCGCTTCCGGTGGGCCAATCAAAAAAACGGCGAGATAACCTACATTGGCGACAAGGCGGAGTTCCAGAATGGCTTTGGAGCTTTTACTCCGGTCATCTACCAATGCGACATGGCTGCCGACAACAAGACCGTGTTAGACGTCCGGGTGGTAGAAGGGCGACTGCCGAACTAGCGGTCGCCGACTGCGCCTGCGGGCGGATGGCCAATCGTAAATGGGGATGGAATGCTGGTTGCTTTGTGGTAAACCGATCACGCCCAAGAACGATATTAACGTTCCACGCGGATTTGCCGTAAACTGGGCTATTCGCGGGAGCCGTTCACTGGAGAGCCATCATGAGATTCAAGGTCAAGGTCCGGATCGAGGTTGAGCAGGACGGCGACGCTTTCTATGCATACTGCCCCGATTTGAAAGGGGTGCATGTTGATGGAGAAACCGCGGACGAGGCGCGCAAGAATGCCATGCTTGCGGTGAGCGCGTACGTTCAATCGCTTGTGCGCCATGACGAACCGATCCCGGTAGGAATCATGGGCACCCGAGTCGTCCAGCCTGAAGCAGCAGAGTCCATCGAAGAAGTACTCGTTGAAGCGTGAGTTTCCCTAGTCATGTGTGGGATCAGCTGCGCAGCATAACGGCTGACGAACTCATTGAGGCGCTCGAGAAGGACGGATTCAGGGTGGAGCCTGGTCCTGGTTCCATTCGCATTTATAGGCATCCTGTCTCGAAGACTCGAGTTTCCGTCCACTATCATCCCAAGAAAACCTATGGCCCCAAGATGCTCAAGGGCTTGCTGGACGATGCGGGATGGTCGATCGACGACCTTAGGCGTCTGAGACTGATCAAATGAGCCCGCCGCGAGCGGGCTTTTTCATGTCTAACCATCCTTAACAGTTCGCCATTTTGGTCCACCGTATTCTTGCCGGCTGAGAAACCGGGGGATCGCATGAAATATCCGTACGACTTAGTCGCAGGCATCTTGTGTCTCACCATGTCGTTTGTATGCCTGGGTGCGCTACTGCTTGGCTGCGGCTAAGCGTCGAACGTTTTAGCCGTCCGCAAAAATCCTCCGTCAGAGCCAGCGTCGGCCGACGTGAAGCGCACTATGTCCTCGAGAGGTCGATCACGTCCGCGGGGATGACTGAATTTTCGGGCCCACGAGCGGAGCCCTCAAGTTTGGCACGCTGAAGCCGTTAACCCAGTCGATGTCCCTAACTCGGAGCGTGACATGTGGAAGGCGATTGGCGGTGCGGTTGCTGCAACTTATATGGTGTATCAGATGGCCACGCTCTTTTACGCCGGGACCATGTTCGGCGTGATACTGCCAGCAGAACAACGGTGCGAAAGCGAGACCATGAAGGCCGCGCTAGATATGCAGCAAAACCCATATTCTGATGGCTCCAGCTTTGACCGAGTAATGAAGACCTGTCAGGGAGCTGCAGCGATCGCTAGCGCTTTCGTGCCCGGGGGAACCAAGCCTTGACATTAAAAGCCTCTGCTGCAAGGCGGTTTGGCGGCAGCCTGACCTCAGGAATTAACGCAGGAAAATACTAATTCCGCTTCCTGCGGCGTCCACCCGCGAACGCCATGCGTCTGCATGTCTACCTGATGCATCTGCTTGCCCTGTTGCCGGCAGTAGTCGTCAGCGCGCTTCAAGCTCGACGCTTTCACTTCGCCCCATGCGGTCATTCCCCCGCGGACTTGAGCGGTGACGGTGTAGCGGCCGTCGCCAGCCGGCGTGACGTCGGATATGGTGGTGCATGCGGCGAGCATGGTCAGTGCTGCCAAAACTGTTTTCGTTTTCATTATGGTCCCCTTTGCCTGCCGGATTGTGCAGCGATGGGTCGTCTATCGCAAGCACAGCAAGCGTAACCGATTCAGTTCCCTTGGGGAGTTTGCTCTTCTGCCCACACGCTCAACGGTACGAGCTTTGGTCGTTTTGTTGTCATCGATCTTGACCTAATCTGCGGGCCATCTCGCCGTACTGATCGGCATACACAGCAGTGGGCTCGACGAAATAGCGCCTGCCAATCTTGATGGGCGCTGGCACGATCCAGCCGCCCTGGCGCCAGTTATACAGGGTGTTACGGTGCGGCGCATGTTCACCGAAAACCAGTTTCGCCCATGCATCCAGTGGAATGAGTTTCGGTTGGTCAGTTGCCATTGCTCGCCTGTCCAGTATGAGGAGCTAGTAACGCGTCAACGCTTTCCGCAGTGATCCTGCTAGTGCGGTATCCGAGGCTGATCTTCGTCAGCCTGCCGGCGTCGACCAGCCTATACACCGTCGCTCGAGACACGTTCAGCAGCGTCATAACGTCGGTTATGCGATATAGCCGAGGTGTAGCATTGCTCATAGATCCCCCTTCGGTTGGCTCAGGTGATCCATGCTACAACGGACGGAGCGAACACCAAAGACGGAGGCAAGTCGTGAAGTTGCGACTCGATGAGTGGCTGAAGCGCGAGTTCTATCCACCGCCGGCGATCCGCACGGCCCGTGCTTGGATCAAGCAGGGCAAGATATACCCGCCACCAGTTAAGGTCGGCCGCGCCTACTACGTCGAAGAAAACGCCGTCTTCGCCGACGGGAGGACTCGACCTCGCTTGGTGGATCGCATTCCGAAATAGCCACCAACAACGCCCAATGTTTACAAATTTGATCTTGACGAGTGCGTGACGGCCAATTAGCCTAGAAGCGTGTCCTAGACAACAGACACCGGGTTTGGCGACCTGTAGAAAGTGGGCGGACAACCGCCGCCATGAGCGGTTTTTTTACGTCCGTCGTATCATTGCGCATCCTTTCAATGGGTGGGCCTTGATGGGGATACCTTCGGGTATGCCGGTTCCTACTTTCCGGTTCGCCAACCTCGTCTTGTGCCCGCCCACCCCGTTTGGCGACGGGATGCGGGCTTCTATTGAAAGTAGGAGTCCACGCCATGACCTCATCCACCCCGCCTGCCTCCATCTCTTCACTGATCGAAGCTTTCAAACTGTCGACTTAAACCGTCGTTCTGATGGCATCTTTGGCTTCTGATCGCGCATTTGATGATCGAGCTGAAGAAGAAAAATAGTTAAATCTAGCTAGCTGTGCCATGAGATCGCTCGATGGCACGGAGCACTGAGGATTGGGGGGTTTATATGAATGATGTTGTACGTACTGCTAACGGATCGTCGCTGTTTTGGGTGTTAGCTCCCTGCGGACTCTGCTATGGGCCGCCGATGACATACGAGCAAGCATTACAGTGCATCAAGGGACACAGTCTTTATCCCGACGAGCCGAATTGGACGATTGCAAGGGAGGCCGATTTGCAGGCCGCCATCCAGGCGATTGACGCCCGGATGGAAGCGGAGAGTCGAGCACGACTCGCCCAGTTTGAGAGCGAATTCTGTGGGAGGGATCTGTGATGGCTAAACGCAAACATTCGTTCCCAGCCGGCTATGACCGCCACGAGGGGAAATACCTGCTCGTGGTGGGTAAGGACATCATTGCTGGTCCCTTCACATCCTTCGATGAAGCGCATCACGCAAAAACCGAACGTTTCCCCTCTGGCAGGCAACCCGAAAGCGGTCAGCGTGTCGAAGTCAGCTATTCACCGACCACCCGAGATACTCGGCGCTGGGATCGGTTGGACCGCACTCTGCGCGCGCTCGACGTCCAGTATTGGTGTGTTGTCGAGGATCGAAAGACTGAACGAGGCCGGTGTATTGGCTATCCGCTCTCACGGAAGTACTCGACTCGCCAGGAATGTCGCGCAGCGCTGGCGCGAATTAAGGGAAGCAATCCGCGGGCGTACATCGGTGGTGGGACTTGCTTTTTTCACTGGGCCCGGCCGGAAGATATGCAGACGCGTAGGGTATTGCTGGCCGAAATACGCTGTCCATAAACGCGGTCAAGTTAGAGCGTACAGGGTTTCGCGGGGCGGATTCGAGACGATCGGCCTTCAGTTAGCGAGCATCGGCGAGGGCATGAGCCGGCCGTTACTTGCGCTTGCTCCAGTCGGGTTCCCACGTCGGCTCTTCGGGCTTGGATGGCTTCTCGCCGAAAAGACGTTCGACGTGGGCTCGTAGAACGACGATCGAACCGTCTGGCCGGATCTTGTGCTGTACGCCCATGCTGTTCAGCGCATGGATTCGCAGGGAGTTCCGACGCTTGCTGGTCAATTCGGTGAGGTCGTCGTCGGTCAGGAACATGGATGGCATAAGCGTTTGTTGGGTAGTCAGCGGGTTCTGGCGTGGCTCGCCTGATTGCAAAGTACGTCCTGATCGTAACTTGGAAACGTCTTGACAGATATTCTTTAAGATACGCTGTCGATATTCTCAAAGAGGGCACGAAGTGTTACCACCTGAGACATTGTTCGTTATACCGCGTGGATCTTCGAATGCGGCGGATCGCGACGCGGAGTTCAAGGAGTCGGTCTTCAGTCGACGTCTGTTTGTATATGTCGATGAATGGCACAACAAGCGGACGTTGGAGGCGCGAGCATATGGGGTGGCGCCTGGAGATCGACGCGTGCTCATAGGATTCCAGATTGATGCAGACCGCGGCATTGCACCGGAGCAGCTATGGAAGATGATCGACGACCTGGATCGGGTGGTGATCATGAGGGACATGTACGAACCTAGCGAACGCACCGTACCGTCTCAGTATGCAGGTCAGGTCACCCGTTTTGATGCGGTCTCGCCTGACACTGCGCTGGATCTGACGAAGCACGCTGCGGAAGGATATTGAGAAATCAAAATAGAGGTAGACCATGAAAAAAGACGCTGATGCCACTCACCCGATGCGTGAGAGTTTTGGAAAAATGATGGAGATACTTGAATCGGTTATCTCGACCGACGTGGAAGCCGTCGAGTCTACGGTTTCCCAGTGGAACGCTGAGATGGAATCTGCCAAGGCAGATTTGAAGAAGAAGTTTCCGACATATCCGGAGCTTTTGGAGGCGGCCGCCAGGGTTAAAGTTATGAGTTTGCAAGCGTTAGCTCCGTTGCAAATGGCCGTGGGACAGCATTTCGAGAACCTCATAAAGGCTTCCGAAATGCTTCCTTATGTCAACACGCAAAACAATGTAACTACAGCGGAAATCGAAGAATATATGGAGATATTGCGTGGTTCCGTAGAGACAATGTCGACCGTTCATTTAAACAAGGTAAGGCGAGAGCATAAACTTACCAATAGCTCTAACGGGTCGAAAGGTCAGGCAAAGCGGGACGAGAAGTACGATCCGCTACGGCAGAAGGCCATCGAGATGGCTCGAGCCGGCAGCTATGACAGTAGAAATCATGCCGCTTATCAAATCTCGCTGAAGATCATCGACCTGCCCGAATTCAAGAACGCCGGCATGTCTGCCCAGAGTGCAAAGGATACGGTGGCGAGGTGGTTGAAGAAAGAGAATATTGGATTTGGCAAGCATCCGAAGATGAAAAATTAGTATTTGTGTTTGGCGGCCAAACACAAACCACCAGCGGCCAAAAGCACATTATCAGCGCCTATACGCAATACTTTGGTAGCTAGACGTAATATTCAAAAAGTACGCGTTTTCATACAGTCGCCATACCAACCTTCACCAAGGAAAAGAGTATGGCACCGAAGACTACCGAAGTTACCCGCCCGCAGGCGCTTCCGCTCAACGGGTGCTCGCGCTGGGCGGATCTTGAGCCCTTCATCCCCGTGGGCCGTGAGACGTGGCGAAAGCTATGCCTCAGCGGACGCGCCCCCAAGCCCGTAAAGCTGAGCCTCCGCTGCACCGTCTGGAATAACGCGGAGGTCCACATTTGGCTTTCCGCGCCAGCTGCCTATTCGGCCGAGTCCGCAGACAAGCAAGCGGTCTGAGGCGGCTCCATGAAAGACCGCAAGCACAAGAAATCCAGTGAGCGATTCATCCGTATCCCGTTCTGGGTGATGGATATGCCAGCCTGGTTGAAGTTGTCGTTCTCGTCTCGCGCACTCATTCAAGACGTTCTCATGCAATACAACGGCAAGAACAATGGAAAGCTAGTTCTCTGCGAGAAGGCCCTGAAGCCGCGCGGCTGGACAAGCACGACGACCGTTACCAAGTGCAAGAAGGAATTGATCGAACATGGGTTCATGGTCGAAACGCGCAAGGGGGCGAAGCCGAATAAGGCTTCTTGGTATGCCTTGACGTGGCTAGGTCTCGACATTCGGGAGGGGATCGATATAAACCCATCGAAGTACAGAACTTTAGCTCAGCGGCAATTCGAAGTCAGACCGTCAGAAACTGCCATAGAGAGGCGAATGACAGTGCCATTTTCTGACGTAGGGCCCCCTCTTGCTACACCAGAAACTGCCACTATGCGACCAGAAAACGGGGGTTCTCCTATGCCATTTTCTGGGGACTATATAGAGGTTGCCATACCTACTGCTTTTGAAGGGGAGTGCGCGCATGTCTGAAGCGAGCGAACTGACTCAACGCATCCGGGAACTGGAGGCACGACGAGACATTCTCTGGTCTGTGATGGGCGGCTCGAAATCCGGCGCGAACGTGTATGCAGCGTTTCTTGAAGGGCGCCGTAAGCCATCTGCTGCGACGGTGACATTGGCAAGAGCAGAAGGGCGGGATCTGATGGGGGAATATCGGGAACTGCTGGCCGGCAAACTCGCGGCACACGCAATTGCGAAAGCTCAAGCCACGGCGATCGGAGATGAACTGCGGGCGCTTCGTGCGATGGATCAATCGGCCATGTGCCGCACCGGGGAGTAACTGCTATGTGGCTGAAGAAAGGCGAAATCCCGATTCAGGTGGCACAGAAATTCGACCTGTGCTGGGACAAACGGCGCAAGCAATGGTTTGCTGAAGACTCGAACCTTGCGATTCGCGACTGGCTGGCTGGTCAGCAATACCGAGAGAAGGCGCCCAGAGCCGCGCTGCCGGCTTGGAACGGTGCGTCCGACGTGATTCCACTGACCGTGCCGAAGAAGGACCAGGCGGCCGCTAGAGCGCTCGGCGCCGAGAAGGTAGGTGGACGGTGGGTGGTTCGCAAGGGACTCGGCATCGGCCGTTTTGAGAGGTGGCTCCCATGATCGATATACAGCCTGCGAAGTTGCGGCCCGGCGTCATGAAGGTGCGCCCTGCGATGCCCGACAAGGAGCGTTGGAATAGACTCACGCAGCGTGATTATCTGCTGTGGGCGATCGGCGCCATTGAGCGAGTGACCTACAAGGCGACGCGCATTGAAGACGCTCGAGGCGCTCTGTACGAGCTGAATGGGATGGCGGGAGCATGGTGACCGTTCAAATCCGATCCCACGCCGACGCATCTGTAATCGGATTACACGCGGTGCGCGCCGAGTACCGGGTTGCCAAGAGAGCAACTGGGGTTGCTGAAACGGCAATTGCTGAAACAGCAACCCCAGTTGTCAGAACGACAACCGTTGTCGATTCAACAACAGTTGTCATTTCAACAACCCCGTGGGTGGGCCTTGGAAGCCCCGTCTAAGGGTGTGCGCCGTTGGCGCGCCCCCCCTTTCGACCTTGGTAGCAAGTCAGGTCGACAAAAGTGCAACGTTGCCCCTTTAGGCGAGACGCGGGTATAGATGCGGCACCGTCTACACGGGCGTCTCAGTACAGACCTGCACAGGGGGTTACCGAATTCGTAACCGTTACTGAATCAGTAACTGGTTCTGTGACAGAGCGCAGGCGTGCATAAAGCGTCGGATGTCACAGAGACGGGGAAGACGTGTCCGCCGGACAGGAGCGTGACGTCCGAGGGACATCCGAGCGTGTCCCGCGGGACAACCTTGGGACAGACGCGGGACGGACGCGTGACAGATGTCACGGTGGCAGCGTGACAGATGCCCGGAGCAATGCTCCAAGCATTTCCTGCAGCACGCTGCGGTCGTCACCTTCGACCGCACCGAAGGTAGGCTTTGGTAAAGGGTTAGGGGAAGGCTTAAGGATAACCTTCGGCCAACCTTTGGGGAAACCTTCTGGGAAGCCTTTGATGTCGGCTTGATATCAGGCTGATATCGCGGCGGTAACGATTCGGTAACGGTTATGGCTTCAGTAGTCCTAAATCGGGACTAGTCCCACGATGGGACAGGTGTCCCGAATTGGGACTGGCAGGCGTTAGCAGATGCTAAGCACTTGCTAGGCGGGTGCTAGCACTGTGCTAGCAGGGCGATTGCAGACGAGTGCAACGCGATGCAACGCGATGCAACGCGCGGTGACGCGCGGTGACGCAGTGAAACGCTGTGTGACGTACGAGGGTTCGCGAACGTTCGCGAGGATTCGAGAACCCGCGGGTAACCCATGGGATAACTCAGCGGAAACCCATGGGTTTTGATTGGATAACCCACTGAGTCTTCATTTAACTGTTCAACATATCTTGACAGGAGTCTTAATGAATAGCATCATCACACGTAGCTTCGAAAACAAAGAAATTCGCATCATCGCGGATAAGCAAGGGGATACATGGTTCAACGCCGCGGATGTGTGCGAGGCGCTGGAACTGGGTAACCCGTCACAAGCGATCAAATCGCACGTCGACGAAGATGACCTCCAGAAAATGGAGAGCATCGACAACCTCGGTCGCGTTCAACGGATCAACCATATCAACGAATCAGGCCTCTACGCGCTGATTCTCGGCAGCACCAAGGAAGAGGCCAAGCGGTTCAAGCGGTGGGTTACGCACGATGTGCTGCCGACCATCCGCAAAACTGGCTCTTTCGGATCATCGAAAACGTCTGCAGTAAGCCAGACCATCGACGCCACGAAACTCTTCCAGCCGTGCTTCCGAATTGCGCGCCTAATTGGGTGCGACAAGCAAGCCGCGGCGATCAGCGCCAACCAGGCGGTGCAATCCCTTACCGGAACGAATGTGCTGGGATTGCTCGGGCAAACCCATCTCGTAGCCGAGAATCAGGAATCGCTCTATTTCACGCCTACCGAGCTTGGAAAGCGAGTTGGCACATCTGCCCGCAGCATGAATCTGCGTCTGGCGGCGGCAGGCTTCCAGGTGAAGGGCGGTGCGTGCTGGGAATTAACTGAAACTGGCCGGCGCTTTGCGCGAATCTTCGACGCGGGAAAGAAGCAGGGCAGCGGCGTCCCGATCCAGCAAATCAAATGGTCGGCTGAAGTTACCTCAATGATTGGGCGCGACGCAGCTTAAACACGGTGGCGCGGACTACATGTCTCAAAATATATTAATTAGTACAACGTACAGCAAACTTTAACCAAGTTTCCCAAGCGCGGAAAAGGAGAGCAGATGGAAAACCAGCATCAACACATCAAGGGCTACCGGGATCTCACGCCGGAAGAGATCTCGTCGATGAACACGATCAAGGACATGGCAGAAGACATCCGCGTCGAACTGGAAGCGCTCGAGTCGCTTCCAGAGGTCGACAAGCGCTGGCTGGCAATCGGCAAGACGAACCTGCAGCAGGGCTTCATGGCGGTGATCCGGTCGATCGCCAAACCGACGACGTTTTAACTGCGGAGAATCCCGCATTTTCGCTACGGACAAAAATCGCGATGAAAAAGGTCATTTTGGCGCTCGCGGGTTTAACTGTGCTAGCCGCATGCAGCAACGATGCCGACGTAGCGTCGCATAACCTGTCCCAGGCGGCGGACAACTTTCAGATCGAGCGCCGGATCATATTCATCAATGGGATCACGGATCGCTATCTGATGCAGATCGAAGGGCTGTGCTCGCTCGGCAATGCGGACAAGAGCCGGGAGCTTTCGGTCACATGCAAGACGGGCCCCAACAGCTACAAGAAGCACTTCCTTGGCCTGTCAGACAACGTGACGTACTTTGTCGAGCAGATTGAACCGGCCAGCGTCAGCGTGTACCACTACGCAGTAACGTTCAAGCCTGAAGCGATCGTTCCTGATGTATCGATCAAATGATGGCGGATACACCGTGCCCATACAGCGAGAGCTTCACCGCGAGAACTCGACATAGCGTTTGATCTGCGAAGTCCTGTCGAGACCCATGACGCAGCCGGAGATATCGAGCCGGGTCGACGTCACCATTGGTTGCGCGTGCAAATACTGAAGCCGCTGCCCGAGGTGGGGCCGCGTCTGACTGTCGCAGGCGCCGAGCGAAGGAACTGTGCGAAATCATGAATCAGATCATTCGCAGGAAGTTGTTATTTGCGTAAGCCCTATCGCCTGTATGTCACCCGACGATGCTTAGAAGTTCCGGGAGTGTCATGTCGCCGAAATGTTCTTCCAGCACGACGAACAGCGCTGCGTCATACGCGGTGCAGTGCCTCGGTTTGAAGATGTCGAACTCTCCGAACTGCGCGACCACGCTCGCTTCAGCGGCAGCGCTCGCGGATTCGAAGATTGCTTTGGCTTGGGGGATGGTCATGTTCAGGTTCATGAAAGGTCTAACGGCAGCGTCAACAAAATCTTGAGAGAAACTTGGATGACAGAACAGCAAATCGATGCATACTGCGACCGTTGGCTGTGGTGGAGTCAGACACGCCGTCTGTACGTGCCGGCAGGTAAGCTGAATATTCTGGCAAGGCTGCAGCCTCGACGATCGGCGGTGCGCGAAACGGATGCGCGGCTCGATGCTGAGATGCCATTCTTCAACTCGGCGTTGCATGGCCTGTTCGACGAAGAGGGACGATCGGAAGAGGCCGCATGCTTCCTTGGCGTTTACTGGTACGACGCGAAGATCAAGCAGGTCGCCGCTGAACTGAAGTGCGCCCGCGGCACCGTCTATAACCGGGCTCGAAGATTTGCCCAGGACGCAATCAGGATGAGCAAAGCGCTAAAGAAAGCACAAGAGACTATGAGTGCGCAGTGTTCAAGAAATGTTGAGCAAAATAGTTCGTGCGTTGATTGAACAGTCTGCATTAAAATCTGTAGCTTATAGGCAGTCTCGAAAACTGTCTCTGAAGCCCGCCGAGCGAAAGCAAAGCGGGCTTTGTGCTTTTACCCGCGCCGTCTCATCATCTCGTCGGCATATAGATATGCGACGCGCACGTTACTTGCGTCGAAGTTTCCACCCTGATCGCCAGACAGAATGCCCTGCAAAGCGGCTGCTGCGAAGTAGTCGCGGATAGTTATGCCCGCAGCCTGTACGGGTCTTGACGGTCCATTGGCTGAGATTTCTGGGACTGGGAAAGCGGGTCCACCGTTCGACATCTCGATTCTCCTTTTGTGTGCCGGCCTATCCGGCTCTGGAATATTACATGGATAGCCCGCCGGACGGTCAGCGGATTGTCGATTCGCTGGAACGGGACATCACGCACGTGCGCGCTATGGACGCCGCGCTTAAGGCATCGCTGATAAATCGACTCGATGAGTTGCGAGAGATTTTGGGTCAGCCGAAGTCCGCAGCATAAATGGCGGTTTCACGATGGGCTATCTCGATCGGGAGGAGTAGGTCGGCATCCTTATGAGGCCGTTACGGCCGCTCTTCACGATGGCAATCCAACCATTGAGAGCGGTTTCTGTGATAATTCCGGCGCTGGATTCGATCTGGCGTTGATAACAGAAACCTTTCGAGGAGCCTCATGGATATTGCAACAGCAGAAGCACATATTAAAGATTCGTTTACGCGAAATAACGCAGTGATTGCCCAGTACGCATCTGACGCAATCGCCCGCATTGAACGACAGTCTGCGGTTCTTACGGACATCGTTTCGTTGAAGTCGGACCTTACCCTTGATCAGGTATCTGTCGCAAAAAACGCGGCTCTCGACATGCTCGCAGTCTGGGATGAGTTCACGCGTCTCGCTACGGAATTGGCGAATGATCCGGACGGCGGCATTGGCCTGCAGAATCGTCAATCGACAGTGGCTGGGAAGTATCAGGCGGGTATGACTGCGTATCAAAAGATTAAGGGTTGGGCGTCGGCGATCTGATTCGGAGACGACGTTCTCACTAACACAAAACCGCCTTAGGGCGGTTTTTTCGTTTAAACGCCGTCTTCGCAAGCCGTGAGTGCGCTAACCGCGGCAGCTACGAATGTTCTGGAAGCCCGACCTCCGCCGGCTTGCCGGAACTCGTAGGGCGCATGTCGTAGCACCTTCAACCCTTGGAGCAGATCATGAGCGATCCGATTGCAGAAGCAGCAAGCCTGAACGATGCAGCGCCGAGCAGCACCGAGCCGCAGCAGATCGCACCCGATGTGCCTGCGGAGCCTGCTGTTTCGCAGACACCGGCTGTTCTACAGGTCGCGGTTGAAGCGGGAAACGCCGATGCGGGCACGTCGCCCGCTGGTGCTGCTAAGCCTGCCGTTACGGGCAACGTGCTGTTGAACGCGTCGCCGGTCATTGATGCGCCGGTGCTGGCCGAGCCCGTCGCCGAGGCTGAGTCCGAACCGCTGCCGCGCGAATCGCACCTGATGCTGCTCGCGCACAAGCTCGCAGCGATGCACTCCAAGCTCAAGAACGGCGAGCGGATCGTGATCGATGAGTTCGAGCAGATCCTCGGGCATATCCAGGCTGTTCTCTAAACGGCCACTTGAAAGATGGGTCGCAAGTCTTCGCTCACGCCAGAACAATGGGTAGAGATCGAACGGCGCCATCTCGTCGATGGTGAATCCGTCCGATCTCTTGCCAAGGAGTTCAGCGTTGACGAGGCTGCGATTCGCCGCAAGATAAATCCGCAAAAGTCCGCAGACGAAAAGTCCGCGAAAAGCTTACGGGAACTGGCGGATGCGAAACTCAACGCTGATAAGGCCGTGCGTGAAATATCCGCGGAAATATCCGCGCTGCCGATTTCGCGACAGCAGATCGTGAGCGACTTGGCGCAGAAGCTGATGAACATTAGTGGCCATCTGGCGTCTGCTGCGGAATACGGTGCTGCGACTGCTCACCGGCTGTCGGGCATCGCGCACATGAAGGTCTCTGAGATCGATGACGCTAAGCCCCTCGACCAAGCCGGCATTGAAACGCTGAAGGGTATTGCGGTGCTCACGAAGATGGCGAACGAGTCGAGCGAGATTGCAGTCAATCTGCTGAACGCGAATAAAGAAACCGTGAAGGAACTGAACAAGCCGCGCGATCCGTCGACGGACGTCAGGCGCGTGGAACTGGTGCCAATGGATGACAACGGCGCAAATTGATCTTCCGCGCAAGCTGATTCCGGTATTTGCTGGAGAAGCGGACGTACGCGGGGCATACGGCGGTCGTGGTTCGGCCAAGACGCGCAGCT
This sequence comes from Paraburkholderia kirstenboschensis, assembly GCF_904848585.1. Taxonomy (GTDB): domain Bacteria; phylum Pseudomonadota; class Gammaproteobacteria; order Burkholderiales; family Burkholderiaceae; genus Paraburkholderia; species Paraburkholderia kirstenboschensis. The sequence goes on along the minus strand of NZ_CAJHCR010000010.1, from coordinate 213,505 downwards.
TCGCAAAGATGGCTGCGGTGCGTGGGTACATCTACGGTACCGCAGGAATCACAGGAATTTTGCTTTGCGCCCGGCAGTTCATGAACTCGCTTGAAGACTCCTCGCTCGAGGAAGTGAAGCGGGCGATTGAAGAGGAGCCGTTTCTGGCCGCGTATTACGAGATTGGTGAAAAGTACATCAAGAGTCGTGACGGACGGATTTCGTTCGCGTTCTCTGGTCTTGATCGGAACATCGCGTCGGTCAAGTCGAAAGGTCGGATCTTGCTGTGTTGGGTCGATGAGGCCGAGCCGGTAACCGATGAAGCGTTCACCACGCTGATACCGACGCTCCGGGAAGAGGGCGACGACTGGAACGCTGAGCTGTGGGTGACGTGGAACCCGAAGCGGAAGACGGCGGCGGTCGAAAAGCGCTTCAGGTACACCGAGAGCCCTCGCGTGAAGGTGGTCGAGCTTAATTGGCGCGACAACCCAAAGTTTCCGCGAAAGCTGCAGCGCGACCGTCAGACTGATCTCGACGAGCGGCCGGAACAGTGCGATCACATATGGGAAGGCGGGTATGTGACCGCGCTCGAAGGAGCGTACTTCACGAAGCACCTGGCCGCGGCGAAAGAGCAGGGCCGAATCGGCTTTTTCCCGGCCGACCCACTGATGACGATTCGCCTTATCTGCGACATCGGCGGGACAGGCGCACGTGCTGATGCGTTCGTGATCTGGGCGATGCAGTTCATCGGGCGCGAGATCCGGATCGTGAATTACTACGAGGTAGTCGGTCAGCCAGTCGATGCGCACGTAGCGTGGTGTCGGGCCGAGGGTTACACGCCTGATCGCGCGCAGTTCTGGTTGCCGCATGATGGATCGACGCAGGACAAGGTTTATGACGTCTCGTATCAGTCCGCGTTGAAGGCCGCTGGATACAAGGTGACGGTGGTACCCAATCAGGGCAAAGGCGCAGCGATGCAGCGTATCGAGCGTGCGCGCGTGCTTTTCCCGCAGATCCGCTTTAACGCAGAGACGACTGAAAAAGGCCGTGACGCGCTCGGCTGGTATCACGAAAAGCGCGATCAGGCGCGCGGCATTGGGCTTGGTCCAGAGCACGATTGGGCCAGCCATGGCGCCGATGGATTTGGCCTCGGTTGCGTCATATGGGAAGAGCCGACCCCTCCGAAACCTAAACCCGTTGTCCGTAGCCCATCAGGTGGCGCTGGCGGATGGATGAGCTAATCATGAGTCAATACGCACAAGGCGAGACGTTATATGTCGTCCGATCGGGAATGCCTGACCTCATCAATCGACAGGTGTTGGTAGTCGGAAACGGTCGTGATGACCGGATGACGGAGGTTGAGTGCATTGGCGACTGGTCGTTTCCTCACGGCGAAAAGCGCGCACAGGTTGCAGAGGCGAATTTGTCGCGCATCCGGAAGGCAGGCTAAATGGCACGTAAACGCAAATCCGACGACGCTGAGGCGAGCGGGCTGGACCCGATCGTCAAGGAAGCTAAGGATAGGTTCGACCGTTGCCAGGACGCCGAGGAAAACTTCCGCAAGCTGTTCGTCGAGGACATGAAGTTTGCGAACGGCGACCCGGATAACAACTGGCAATGGCCAGACCGGATTCGCCAGTCTCGCGACGGCGACGCGCGCCCGTGCCTCACGATCAACAAGGTGCGACAGCACAACCTCCAGATCATCAACGACGCGAAGCAGAACAAGCCGAGCATCAAGACGCTGCCGATCGACGGACAGGCGGATATCCAGATCGCGAAGATTCTGGACGGCATCATGCGTCACGTCGAATACAACTCGCACGCCGAGATTGCCTATGACACGGCGACCGAGTTTGCCGTTCAGGGCGGCCTCGGGTACTGGCGTGTGATCACTGACTATGCGCACGATGGCTCGTTCGAGCAGGAAATCTTCATCCGTCGTGTCAAGGATCCGCTGAGCGTCTATCTGGACCCGGATATTCAGTCGGCTGACGGCGCTGACGCCAAGTTCGGCTTCGTGTTCGAGGACGTGCCGAAGGACGAATACGAGGCGATGTATCCGGAGGCAGACCCGGCAAGCGTCTCGTTCCCGATGGAAGCGACCGGCGATCCGTGGCTTGAGAAAGATCACGTGCGCGTGTGCGAATACTTCCGCCGCGCCGAGGAGACCGACACGCTGATCAACCATCCGACGCGCGGGCCGATGAAGCTGTCAGACGTCGAGGACGAGAAAGAGCGCAAAGCGTTGCAGGATGACGATAGCGTGAAGAAGCGCGGCGTCACTGAGCCGCATTTCGAGTGGTTCAAGATCGCCGGCGACAAGATCATCGACCGTAAGGAATGGCCGGGCCGCTATCTGCCAATCGTGCGCGTGGTGGGCGAAGAGATCGTCATCAACGGCAAGGTTGAGCGCAAAGGCCACACGCGCAACATGAAAGACGGCCAGCGCATGTACAACTACATGACGTCGGCCAACGTCGAATACATCGCGTTGCAGACCAAGACGCCTTATGTCGCGCCCGCTGAGGCGATCGAGGGTTATGAGGACGAGTGGGCGAACGCGAACAAGGATAACAAGGCGTATCTGCCTTTCAACAGCCTCGACGAGAACGGCAACCCGATTCCCCGTCCGCAGCGCGAGCAGCCTCCTGTAGGCGCTTCTGCGTACCTGCAAGCCATGCAAACGGCGCAGCAGGAACTGATGATGACCTCGGGCCAGTATCAGGAGCAGTTCGGCGCGCCGTCGAACGCTGATGCGGGTGTTGCGATCGCCGCACGCCAGCGGCAGGGCGACAAGGCCACGTATCACTTCATCGACAACGTTGCTCGAGCGATCCGCTACACCGGCCGCATCATGGTCGACCTGATCCCGAAGATTTACGACACGCAGCGCGTGGTTCGGATCGTCGGCGAGGACGGCAGCGAGGACTTCGCACAGATCAATCCTGAGCAGCCGCATGCCGTGGGCGACGCGCAGGGCAACGCGCAGCAGGCACCTGCCGATAACTCGAAGCTGAGCGCCGCGCAGGCTGCGCAACTTATCTACAACCCCGGTATCGGCCGCTACGATGTGACGGTTGAGGTTGGACCAAGCTACGAAACGCGCCGTCAGGAAGCGTTCCACGCGCTCACGCAGATCATGTCGCAGGATCAGGACCTGATGAAGGTCGCAGGCGATCTGCTGTTCAAGGCCGCGGACTTCCCGATGGCCGAAGAAGTAGCCGAGCGTCTGCATCGCACGATTCCCGCGGCGATCCTCGGTGAAGGCCCGACGCCGACAGAGCAGGATATGGAGCAGAAGATCCAGCATATGGGCCAGATGATCGAGTACATGTCAGCGATGCTCCAGAGCAAGCAGCAGACGGAAGCGCGCGAGGATGCGCACGTCAACATCGACATTTACAAGGCGGAAACCGATCGCCTGAAGGCTATCGCGCCTGACATGGCGCCGGAACTCATTGCTGCGATCGCTGCGCATCTGGTTACCGAGACGCTGCGTACCGGAGACCCGAGCCAGATCCAGCCGATGCCGAGCGGTACGCCGCCCGATCCATCGCAGCAGCAACCGCAGTCCCAACCGAACCCGCCGAGCGCGGGTTTTTCTTTGCCCGCTCAACCTCAACAGGGGGCCTAAATGGCCGGTTACACAGGAATTCTCCAGGACCTCGGCAGCACGACGCCGATTCAGGGCCTCTACAACATCAAGCAGGTTCTGGCGCCTGCATCCGTCGCGGCTAACACGAGCGCCGAGCAGACGTTCACCGTTCCCGGCCTCGCCGTGGGCGATTCCATCGACGTGAATAAGGCATCGCATCAAGTGGGCCTGTCGATCGGCAATGTGCGCGTCTCCGCGGCGAACACCCTGGCGATCCAGTACGTGAACACGACCGGCGGCGCAATCGTACCGGCGACCGAGCAATACATCATTGGGGGCCAACGCTGATGTTTGGAGCGATCGCGAACATTCCCGCAAGCCACCTTCGCGAAATGCGCGTTGAAGAGCTTGCGAAGAAGCTGATCGTTTCGTTCGCAGCGAATCCGACGGCTATGGAATTGCGAGGGGACGACATCGTCTTGATGGCTTTCAAATTAGCCGAAGCGTTCGACGATCACGCACAAGGCCGCCGCAAATAACTGATCACAGCTTTCCAGAAGGCCCGTTTCCAGCAATGGAGCGGGCCTTTTTGCTTTCCGTACCGGCGCGGCATCACCGGGCTCAATCCTTGGATACGTCCATGCAAACCGATGAGAACGCTTCAACCGAAGTAGAGAACGTCACGCCTACGGCCTCCACGGAACAGGCGCAACAGCCCGCCGAAGTAAGCACGGACCCGGGCGCCGGGCAAACCGCAGAGCAGATCGAGCAGCAGTCGCAGCAGGAAAAGCCCAAGAACGATTGGGTTCAACGACGCATCGACCAGCTCACGCGGGAGAAACACGAGGAAAAGCGGCAGCGCGAAGCACTGGAAGCTCAGTTGCGGCAGTACCAGCAGCCGGCAGAGACGACGCAGCAGCAGCCCCAACAGCGGCAGATGAGCGCCGATGACGTGCGGGCCGAAGCGCGGCGCCTCATCCAGCAGGAGAAGTTCGACGAAGCCTGCAACAAGGTGTTCGACGCAGGTAAGACCGAATTTGCATCCGACTGGGATTCATCGTTGCGGACGTTCCAGATGCTCGGCGGCGCATCGCCCGAGTTTCTCGAAGCCGTCACGGCGATGGACGCCGGCCACAAGGTATTGCATCACCTCGGCCAGAACCCGGAAGTCGCTGAACGCCTGCTGTCCCTTCCTCCGTTGCGCATGGCGCTTGAACTGGCCCGTCTCGAATCGACGGTCGGTCAGGCAAAACCCAAACCCGTTTCCAACGCCCCCGCACCGATCAACCCGATCGGCGGACGGTCTGCGCCTGTCGAGCCCGAAGAGTTCGCGACGGCAGCCGAGCAGATCGCGTGGTGGAAGAAACACGGCTCCAAATGAGGCTGAAAAATGGCTAATACCCTTCTCAATACCAGCAAGATCCTCGACAAGTCGTTGATGATCCTCGAAAACAACCTGGCGTTCTCGTCGCGCGTGAACAAGGAATACAGCGACGAATTCGCCGTCAAGGGCGCTAAGGTCGGCTCGACCGTCAACGTGCGCAAGCCGGTGCGCTTCGTCGGTACGACCGGCCCCGCGCTGAACCTCGAAAACGTGGTGGAAACCGTCGTGCCGGTCACGCTCGACACGCAGTTCCACGTCGACTTCACGTTCTCGTCGCAGGAACTGACGTTGAACATTGACGACTTCGCTGAGCGCTATCTGGCGCCAGCGATGGCGACGATCGCCAACAAGATCGACCTCGACGGCCTGGGTCTGTACACCACGGTTGCGAATCAGGTTGGCACGGCTGGCACCACGCCGAGCGACATCGCAACGCTGCTGGCCGCCGGCACGCGCCTCGATCAGGAAGCCACGCCGCGCGACGGTCAGCGCACGGTCGTATGGGACCCGGCTGCGAACGGCTCAATGGTGAAGTCTGCCGCCGGCCTGTTCAATGCGCCGCAGAAGATCAGCGACCAGTACGCAAGCGGCATCTTCGTGCCGGCGTTGGGCTTCGACATCGGCATGGACCAGAACGTGCGTCAGGCGACCGCAGGCACGCGCACCAACGGCACGGTTTCGGGTGCAGGTCAAACGGGTAGCACGCTGCTCGTGACCGGTCTGGGCGCTGCTGCGACGGTCGCGGCTGGCGATACCTTCACCATCGCCGGCGTGTTCGCAGTGAACCCGCAATCGCGCCAGTCGACGCGCGTGCTGCGCCAGTTCACGGTGCTTACTGCGGCGACCGCTGACGGCTCGGGCAATGCCACGCTGTCGATCTTCCCGTCGATCAACACCGCTGCGTCGAACCAGCAGTATCAGACGGTCAGCGCTGGCCCGGCGAACGCTGCTGTGGTCACGTGGGACGTCGCTGCGGGCACGCAGTACACCGTGAACATGGCGTACCACAAGAACGCCTTCACGCTTGCGACTGCTGACCTGCAAATGCCGGAAGGCGTGGACTTCTCTGGCCGCCGCAATCACAAGGGCATCTCCATGCGGATCGTGCGTCAGTACGCGATCGGCACGGACACTTTTCCATGCCGTATTGATGTTTTGTACGGGTGGCGCCCTATTTACAATGAGCTGGCCTGTAGAATTGCTGGCTAGTTGATTGCATTCCGTATCTACCTTATCATGTTTGTACAAGTGAGGGGTGGATATGGAAACTTGCTGTGTTGCTGGTTGTGGGAAAAAAGCCAAGTCGCGCGGTCTGTGTGGCACTCACTATGAGCGCATGCGACTTGGCAAAACGATAGATAAGCAGCTTCAGACTCAGCATCACGGTCTGTCGAAGCGCGAACGGTTCGAGAAACGGGTTGAGAAGATGGAGTCCGGTTGCTGGCATTGGACCGGAAGTCTGAACAAGACCGGGTACGGGCAATTCAATCTGAATGGCGACCGGCCAATCCTGACACACCGGGCATCTTGGCTGATCTATAAAGGCGAGATACCTGTCAATTCGGAAAGCGCCTATCAGACGCTGTATGTGCTTCACAGTTGCGACAACCCGAAATGCGTCAATCCAGAGCATCTGTTCCTTGGATCTCAACAGGGAAACATGGACGACAAGATGGCGAAGGGTCGCCATGCATACGGGAACGCGCTTGGCGAGAAGCATGGCAATGCAAAGCTGACTCCTGATCTTGTGAGAGAGATACGAGCCAGTGCCGAAACAGAATCACAGCTTTCAAAGCGACTCGGAATTGCTAGATCAAGTATCTATGCAGTCCGACGCGGACAGACGTGGAAGCACGTCACCTGACATGCAAGACAAACAAGCGGGCCCACTTCGGTGGGCCTTTTTCATTTCTGGGGCTGAAATGTTCGGAATTGCTTTCGGTCCATACCTACCGCTGGAGTGGCTAATGCCTTACACCTATGTTGAGTTCCCGAAGTGGACGCGCAACGGCAAGCAGGAGCGCATTGTGCATTCGCGCGAGGAACTGGAAGCGCTCGGCGAGGGATGGTCGGACGAGAAACACAATCCGCCGAAGGTCTATATCGATTCCGAGACGTTCCAGCATTACCCCAAGTGGGTCGGCGACAAGCTTGTTCATAGCGCCGAGGAAGAGGCTGCGCTCGCGCCGGCTGAGCCCGAGCCCGAACTGACCGACGAGCGCGCGATGCTGATCCAGATCGCCGATGAAAAAGGCGTGAAGATCGACAAGCGCTGGTCGGCTGAGAAGATTCGTGCGGCTCTGGAGGTAGCGTGACGACCGCCGCCGATCTGATCACGCTCGCGCTGAAGGATATTGGCGCGCTCGGCGTCGGTCAGGCTGTCTCTGCCGAAGATACGGCCGATGCGCTCGCGACGCTGAACATGATGCTCGGCCAGTGGGCGGCGGAACGTCTGAGCGTCTATCACCTGGTGGATACGGCCAAGCAATCGACTGGTGCGCAGTCATACACGGTCGGCATCGGCGGCGATTTCAATGTCGCGCGTCCGATCAAGATCAACGCGGCCTATGCGCGCCTGACGAGCAGCGGCGCAGGAAGCGCGGTCGACTACCGCATCAACATGATCGACGCGCGCGAGGACTATGCGCGGATCAGTCTCAAAACGCTGTCGTCGTTCCCGGAATGGGCGTTCTACGACTCCGCGTTCCCGCTTGGCAACCTGTTCCTGTATCCGGTGCCGAACAGCAGCTACGAGCTGCACATCGTCACGATGGACACGTTGCCGCAGTTTTCCGCCGCCGGAACTGTGGTAAGTCTGCCGGCGCCGTATATGGCGGCGATCCGCTACAACCTCGGCATCTATCTGTGCCCGTCGTATCAGCTTGAGCCGACGCCTTCGCTCGTGCGGCTCGCGATGAACGCGAAGCGCGTCATCAAGCGCATGAACAATCAGATTCCGCAGTTGACGATGCCGCGCGGGCTCATGTCGAAGTCGCGCTATAACATCTACAGCGACACGGAGTCGAACTGATGCGCGTCCCGCTCACGACCGGCGCGTATCAGTCGCGCAGTGTGATCGCTGAGGCGCAACGCTCGGTGAACCTGTACGCAGAAGCGAACCCGCAGGACGCGCCGTGTCCGTTCACCTATTACCCGACGCCGGGCCTGACACTCGTCTCGACACCGCCGGTAAGTGGGGAGAGCCGCGGCATCTACACCGCGAGCAACGGCAACCGGTACGAGGTCGTCGGGGCCAACTTCTATGCCGTCAGCCAGTCGAATGTGTACACGCAGATCGGCTTGCTCGGGTCGTCGTCAGGCCCGGTTTCGATGGTCGACAACGGGACAGACCTGTTTGTGGTCGACGGGACGGTTTCCGGGTACACCGTGAAGATCGCGACGAATGTCATGTCGCCGGTGACCGATCCGGCGTTCTATGGCGCGGACAGGGTTGATCTGGTCGACGGCTACTTTCTGTTCAATCGGCCCGGCACGCCGCAGTTCTATATTTCGCTGTTCGACGGTGTGACGTTCGATCCGCTCGACATTGCGTCGAAATCGACCTATTCGGACAACCTGGTCACGCTCGCCGTGATGCACCGGGAAATCTGGCTCTTTGGCGAACTGACTACAGAGGTCTGGTACAACACGGGCGCCACCGATTTTACGTTCGGTCGCATGCCGGGCGTGTTCATCGAGCACGGGTGCGCAGCCAAACACTCGGTTGCAAAGATCGACCTCGCGCTGTTCTGGCTCGGACGGGATCTGCAAGGGCAGAACATCGTTTTCGCTGGCCGTAACTATCAGGCAGAGCGCATTTCGACGCACGCAATCGAGCAGGCGCTGTCCGATTACTCGCGCGTGGACGACGCAATCGGGTTCTCATACCAGCAGGGCGGCCACGCCTTCTATGTGCTGACGTTCCCGACCGCCAATGCGACGTGGTGCTTTGACGTGGTGACGGCGCAATGGCATCAGCGCGGCTATCTCGAGGCAGATGGCACATTCAGCCGCCACCGGATGAACTGCCACTCGTTCAACAACGGGCGCAATCTCGTCGGCGACTGGCAAACGGGCAACGTGTACATGCTCGACCCGAACGCCTACACAGACAACGGCGTGACGATCGAATATGTGCGCGCGTTCCCGCACATTCTCGGCGCCGACGGTAATCGCGTGCTGTTCCGCCAGTTCATCGCAGACATGGAAGTCGGCAACGGCTTGCCGGATGACTCGGCCGATCCTGAAATCCGGCTGCGCTGGAGCGACGACCGGGGCCGTAGCTGGGGTAATTGGGTCGTGGGCAGCCTCGGCAAGGTCGGCGAATACCTGACCTCCATCCAGTTCCAGCGGCTCGGCTATGCGCGTGATCGCGTGTTCGAACTGTCATGGTCCGCGCCCGTCAGGACTGCGCTTAATGGTGCGTTCGTCGATGTGTCGAGGGCACGCACGTGAGCGACGCCACGAACAGCAATATCCCGAATCCGGGTGTGCCGTTCTTGGATCAGTCGGGGCGCATCACTCAGGTATGGTGGGCGTTCCTGCTGGCGATGTTCCAGCGCACCGGGGGCACCGGCACGCCGACGCCGCCTGCGCAGATTGATTACACGCCGCTCATTGACGCACAGGTGCCGTATTCGCTATTCCAGCCCGAACAGGATGCGCCTGCGCCTGTTGCATATCCGCATGTAGCAGCCGATGCGCCGCCGGAGCCTGTCAGCGCGCCGTATGTGCCTGCTGATCCGGTCGAGGACATTTTCACGGCGGGCCCGAGCTTTACACCGGGCACCACGACAACCCTGACGCTCTCGAAGGTCTACACATCGAAGGCTGCGGTGCTTGTCCACTTCGATGGAACATTCCAGGCGACGGACCAATACAGCGTTTCAGGCAACACGATCATCTTCACGTCAGCCATTCCGGTCGGCGTGTCCAAAGTCTATGCGCGAGGCTAAAGCATGACGACCAAATATCGCGAAATGGTGGCGGCCCAGACGCTTACGGGCAGCGCTGTTTCCTATTACACGACGCCGGCCGGTACATACGGCGCACTCCACGCCGGCAGCATCTGCAATCCGACTGGCGCCGTTGTGACGGTGAACGTCTACAAGGTTCCGAATGCTGGTTCCGCTGGCGCGCCGACAAAGATCGCGAGCAAGGTGGTCGGCCCCGGCGCGACGATTGCCGTCCCCGAAATCGTGAATCACAAAATGGAGCCCGGCACGCAGCTTTACGCCGATGGCCTCGCCTGCACGCTGAATATCAGCGGAATCGAATACGTGCCGAGCTGATGCGACATTTCCTGCAAATCGCCTCGGGCGTGGACGTCGCTCCGCTCATGTCGGCCATCGACGCGCAGCCTGATCTATGGGACGCGCACCGGGAGCGCAAGGAATCGGATGGCACGCCGCACGCGCGCATGTCGGATATCTGGGTCAGGTACAACGATAAATCGCGATATCAGGATCGCGAGTCGTTCAACGCTGAGCACGTGCCAGTCTGGTATCCGGCATGGCATGCGCTGCCTCAGATGCGCCCGATCATCTTCGACCTGATGGCGAAGGTTCAGGGCGAAATGCTTGGCGGCGTTCTCATCACGCGCATCCCGCCCGGAGGCGGTATCGCTGCGCATGTGGACCGAGGCTGGCACGTCGAGTACTACGACAAGTTCTATGTGTCGTTGCGCAGCGCTCCCGGCGCTGAATTCTTCTGTGACCACGACGGTACGACTGAGGCGCTGAACCCCAAAGAGGGGGAAATCTGGCGCTTCGATAACCGCAAGAATCATTGGGTCGAGAACAACAGCAAGATTGATCGCGTGACGCTGATCGTCTGCATCAGGACGGACAAATACAAATGATCGACCTTCAGATTCAGCACTTCTTCTCCGGCCGCGAGTACGCGAAGCAGATGACGCTGCCGGCGGGCCACTACGCGGAGACGCATGAACACCAGTACGACCACATTTCGATTCTGGCTGCTGGCGAGGTCATCGTCTGCATTGACGGCGTGCAGGAAAAGCACATCGGCCCGACCGCACTCGTCATTCCAGCCGGCAAGGTGCATCGGATCGACGCCATCACCGATTCGGTGTGGTTCTGCATCCATGCAACGGATGAAATCGATCCTGAAAGGGTCGATCAGGTTTTGATCAAGGGGTAAAGCTATGCCATGGGGATTTGCAGCAGCAGCGGTGGGCTCGATTGCAGGCGCCGTGATCAGTGGCGATGCGTCCAAGAGCGCCGCGAACACACAGGCGCAAGCGGCCGAAGACGCGGCGCACCTTCAGAACGATCAGTACAACAACACCCAGGCCAATCTCAAGCCCTATATGGATCTGGGGGCGAGCTACATTGATCCGCTGAAGAATGCGCTCGCGAACCCGATGCTCACGCAGCAGTTCAGCGCTCCGAGCGCGGCGGATGCCGCTTCTACGCCGGGTTATCAGTTCACGCTGAATCAGGGGCTGAAGTCGGTTCAGAACAGCGCAGCCGCGCGCGGGCTTGGCGTGTCAGGTGCAGCACTGAAGGGTGCCGCCAACTACACAACAGGGCTTGCTGATTCGACCTATAACGATGTGTTCAATCGCGCGCTTCAGACGTTCAACACGAACTACAGCAGCGCGGCCAATAACGTGAATCGCCTTTCGAACATTGTCGGCAGCGGCCAGAACGCCGCGGCCACGAATGGTTCTCTCGGCGCGCAGGCGGTCGGCAATATCGGGAACACGCTGACGAGCGGCGCGAATGCTTCTGCGGCGGGGACCATTGGGAGCGCAAATGCGCTCACGGCCGGTTTGAACGGACTCGGCAGCAGCGCATTGACGTATGGGCTCATGACGAACAACGCCGCCGGCGCAGGATCTAGCGGTGCCGGCGTTCCTGGGTGGACACCATCCACTTCTGCCGGCAATGGCATGTCATTCGGAGTGTAACGATGCCAATCGATCCAAGCATTGCATTGAACGCCAATCGGCCGGCGCCGGTTAACCCGCTGCAACAGGCTCTGTCGGTTGCGCAATTTCGCTACATGAACAGTAACGGTCAGGCGCTCCAGCAACAACTCGACTCCAACCGCGCGACGTCAGAAGCGTATCAGCAGGCGACGGACCCGACGACGGGCGCGGTCGATAACAACAAGCTTGTCGGCATCCTTAGCCAGGACCCGCGCGCGGCCTATAACCTGCCACAGGTGATGCAGGGAATCCAGAATCTGAAACAGGCGAATCAGACCTATCAGACGGGGCAAGTGAAGCTGAGTAGCGATCAAATCGACAACGCGGCGAAGATGAACACTATGATCTATCAGCGCCTTTCCACACTTGACCCGAACGACCCGAAGTTCTCGGCTAAGGTCATGCAGAACGGCGTTGATCTGATCAACCAGTTCCACGCCGATCCGGCGATGGTGATGAGCCATCTTCAGGGTATACCGCAAGATCCGGCGGGACGTCAGGCATGGCTTCAGCGCGGCCTCGCATCGGTTTCGGGAACATTGGAAAACCTGAAGGCCATGACGCCGAACCCGACTCAAGTCGACACGGGCGGCTCCCTGACATACGTCGACACGAATCCGCTGACGAACCCGAGCATCGTCGGATCGACCATCAACAAGACGCTCGATCCGGTAACGGCTTCGTCTCCGGTTTCGGTCAACGGCCCGAACAATCAGCCGGGCATTGTGCCGCGCGGCGAATTGTGGAACGTGCCGCCCCTGCCGAATGGACCGAACCCGGCCGGCGCTGGCGCTACGGCTCCAATGCCTGGCGGCCCGCAACCTGGCGGCGCCGCGCCGACGCAAGCCGGTCGTGGTCACTTCGTGGCGACGGCACCGGCAATGGGTGTGCAGGGTTCGAATGACGGAAATGTGCAGACCGTCAATACGCACTGGACCGCGCTTTCGAATGACGCGAGCAACGCGCAGACGAATATCGGCCTCGCGCAGAACATCAAGGCGTATGCGGACAAGGCGCTCACGGGCAAGCAAGGTGACAAGCTCGCCGCGGTGAACGGCCTTTTGTCCATCTTCGGGCAGGGGGCGCAGTCCGATCTCAACACGGCGACCGACCTCCTGCAGAAGAATATGGCGCGCCTGTCGCTCACGTCGCGTCAGAGCGCTGGCGGAACGGATGCGGCCGGCGCTCTGGCTACTGCTGCGAACCCGCACGGCACCATGACGGCTGACGCAATCAAGGACGCAGCGGATCAGGTCATCGGCGCGCAGCAGATGGCGCTGTCAGAGCAGAAGGTGTTGCAGCCGTACAAGCTCAACAACAACGTCGCGGGCTATCAGCAGGCGCAAACGCAATTTAATCAGGCGGCAGACCCGCGTATCTGGCAATTCGCCAACATGAACGCGCAGCAACGCGCGAACTTCAAGGCGAACATGAGCCCGGCTGATCAGAAGGCGTTCGCCAGCAAGATCCGCATACTTGAAGGGATGGGGGCAATCCAATGAGTCTTGCCGACGATTTCGACTCGATAGGCGCGACGCCAACGAAGGGCGCGGCTCCGGCCGCACCCGCTGTGGCAAAGCCTGCCTCATCGCCGGCTGTTCCGACATCGTTGGCGGATCAGTTCGACGCGACGCCGACGACGGCCGCCAAGGCGCCGGCTCCGAAGCCGGATGCAGCGCAGCCACATGAGACCATGCCGCTTGATATTCTCGGAGGTGCCGTTGAGCCCCTGGCCACAATGGCAACAGGTGCGCTCGGCAGCGTGGCGGGCGGCATCGCGCGTCTTGGCTCTGCGGCACTTGGCAGCAGCTATGACGACGCCAAGGCAACCGGCAACAAGGTAGCGGATGCGCTGACCTATCACCCGCAGACGCAGGGCGGTCAGCAGGCTTTGGCAGGCCTCGGTGATCTGGCGACGAGCGCGAAAAACGCCGTGATGAATTCGGCTGTCGGGCCGGCCATAGCCGCGGCCGGAAACGCCTACAACGATACATTCGTGAAGGGTGCACCAAACGCATTGATGGCGACGATAAATGCACAGGTCCCGGCTGTCGTCGGGAATGTGGTCGCAGGGAAGGCCGGCTCCGCAGTCGTGGATGGTCTGACGGCTGCACCGAATGCGCTAAGGCAGGCTATTGCAAAGCCGGTAGCGGCTGGAGAGCGGGTCGAGCCGACGTTGCAGCCTTCAGGCGCTACACCTCCGGTTGCCTCTCCGAACCCGGCACCGGGTGCCGTCCCTCCCGCGGCTGCAGCATCGCCTCAAGGTTCGACTCTTCGTGGCGTTGGCGCGGCCCAGGCGAACCAGAATCCGTACGCCGGTCAGCTAACGGGAGAGGAAGCGGCGCGCGGCGGAAGTTCGGCATTCCCGCAAGTGAAGGTAGCGAAGAGCGCTGGCGATGTTCCTGGCGTGGAACAGGCGGTGCGTGCGCAGATCGCGAACGAAATACTCGGGCCCGAAAACGATGCGGTTCGTACAGGCGTTATTACGGGCAACGAAGACACGCTTCGAAGCGAACACACGTTGTCGCGCAGTTCGGACAACACTCCCGAACAAATCGCTCTACGAAACCAGATTGCACGCGAGCAACAGGCGCTTTCTAACTATGCGCAGGCCCGCGTCGACGCAACAGGCGCAAGCCCGAACCTGACCAACAACGAGCAGCGCGGCCAGGTGATTAACGACGCGGTGCACGGCGAAGGTGGGCTTAACGAATATTTCCAGCAAGCCAAGCAGCAGATTTACGATCGGGCGCGGGCTGAGTCCGGCGAAAATCCGATTCAGACGAGCCACGTTGATGCGCTGTTGAGCGACCCGCAATTCATGGCTGAAGCGGAGCGCGGCGGAAATGCTCGCGTCGTATCTGGTATTACGCGGTTGATGGACCTGGCTCGCAACACTGGCTTTCGCGATCCCATCACAGGCGAAGTGACGTCGCCCGGAAGCGTGGCGGCATGGGACGCAGTACGCAAGTCAAACAACGCTGACTGGAATGAGGCTAACGCTCGCACGATCGGCTCGATCAACCGCGCTATCGATCAAGACATTGCATCGGCGGCTGGGTCGGATGCGTACAAGTTGGGCGATGCAATCCACCAGGCTCAGCAGACGATCATGGGGGCGCGCGGATTCAAGCAGGTTTTCGGTGATGCAGACGCTAACGGCGTGAAGTCAGGCGCTGCTGTTGAGCAGATCCCGAGCCGTTTGAACAATATGCCGCTGGATCAATGGCGCCATATCTACAACACGTTCGACGATCTCTCGCGCGGCCGCATCGCTGGCGCACCGGATGGCGTGCCAGATATCCCGCAAGGGCTCCAGCAGGCAGCGCAGGCGGCTAAGAACGAAATGTCTGGTGCACTAGCTCGAGAAGTGTACGAGCAGGGCGCAGGCAAGGTCGGCGTTTGGAACCAGAACAGCGTCAACAAGACGTTGAACTCTGTTGTCGGGCAGAAGATTTTGCAGACCTTCCCGCCCGATGAAGTCGAGAAGTTCCATACGCTCAACTATGGCGGTCAGATCATGCCGGGCGTCCACTCATATGAGGGCGCCGGCCTTCAGACTCAGCGCTTGAACAAGGGGAGTCTTGTCGAAAAACATGCAGGCAAGATTGGCGCTTCGCTAGGTGGCGGCCTGGGTGGCGCGATCAGCGGCGGGGCGGCTGCTAGTGCTGGCGCCGGAGCTGGCGCATGGGCCGGTAATAAGCTTGCTGCTGGGCTCGCATCTAAACGGCTAGAGGGCGAGGCGAACCAGCTTATCGATGCTATGCGATCGAACTCAAAACGCGGTCGATAGGCCAGACAACATCGGCGAGCCAGTTCCAAACCCACTGGCTCTCTTTGTCGTCTGTAACCGCCGCATAGATCATCAAAGGAATCCATGCCTGAGTGCAGACCACGACGACAAGCGCTGTCACCTGAAATAGCCATTTAACCGTTTTCATTTGATCCCCAAGCCCTCCCTGTGAGGGCTTTTTCATTATAGGTCACCCAAAGAGGTGGCCTTTTTTGTTTTTGAGGCCCACATGCAGATCCTCCCGAACGCAAAGGTGCAGTTCATCGACCAGAACGGGCTTCCACTGGCCAGCGGCACCGTTGGCTTTTATTTCCCTGGCACGCTGAACCCGAAGCCCACCTATCAGGATGCGGCCGGGACCATTGCGAACACGAATCCGGTCGCGCTCGATAGCCGCGGTCAGGCGCTTATCTGGGGCTCGGGTGTCTATCGCCAGATCGTCAAGGATGCGTCAGGTGTAACGATCTGGGATCAGGTTACCGAGGACTCGAATGCCGGCCTCACAGGCAACCTCACCGATGCGAAGTTCGTCAGTGGGACCGACTTCACGCCCGGCACGACGACACAACTCACGCTTCCCGCTGCGCCCGGTTCCACCTCGAACATGTGGGCGCATTTCGACGCTTCGTTCCAGGCGTCCGACCAGTTCTCGGTGAACGGAACCGTTGTAACGTTCAATAGCCCGATCCCGGTAGGCGTTCAGGAAGTCAACATCAAGTTCGGCACGACCATCGCTATCGGCACGCCCGGCTCGGGTACGGTAACGGATGCCTCGGTGGCGTCCGGAACGAGGCTCTATAACCGCCTGAACGACTTCATCGATCTGCGCGACAAGGGCTGCAAGTGCGACGGCGTGACCGACGACACTGCGGCCCTGCAAATGGCGATCACGTCGATTGGATCGACTGGCGCGACGCTGATCATCCCTGGCCCAACGCTCGTCTCCGCCGCGGTGACGTTCAACCCGAACACGCAACTGTTCCCGATCAACGGCGGATATCTGATCGGGAAGGCAGGGACCGAAGTCGTGCAGATTCAGTCTGCACCTCTCGCCGGTCCTGTGAAGCTGTTCCTGAACATGGCTTCGCGCTGCACCAACGGTATGACCGTATATCCGGAGTGGTTCGGCGCTGCGGCAGATGGCGTGACGGACGATGCGGCGGCGATTCAAAGCGCAATCGCCTTCATCAAGAACACAGGCGGCGTCGTCCAGTTTGAGGCGCGCCCATATTTCCTCTCGACGTTCGTCAATATCGGAACCGCAACTGATGGGAGCAGCGCTGGGCAGAACACAGTCCTGCAAGGCAAGGGCCGGCATTCCACGATCCTGAAATGCAGCGACGCCAATCAGGGCATGTTCCAGATCCTCGGCAGCAGCACAGTGCTATTGCAGGGCATTGCGATCCGCGATCTGACGATCACGAAATCGGCGACCGCGACCGGCGGCATTGGCATCTTCAGCGAATACACGGCCGGTCTGCACCTCGAAAACATCCAGATTGACAACTTCCTTCAGGGCGTTGGCCTTCTGCGCGCGACCAACACGATGGCGGAGAAGGTCACCGTGTCTTTCAGCGGCGCCACCAATGGATGGGTCGGCTTCAATCTCGACGGTGGTGGTACCGGCTCGGGTGGCAACGCCTCGACAGTCCTGCGCGATTGCTATGTCGATGGATCGACGGCGACCGGCACGGGCAGCACGGGATTCAAGGCATTTGGTGCGTATGTGTCCGACCTGCTTTTCGAAGCATGCGAAACGCAGCGTTGTTCTGTTGGCTATGCATTCGACATGTCGGCATCTGTCAATACCGGTAATGAGGATGTGCAGCTCATCAATTGCCGCGCCGACAGCATTTCTGTTGCCGGCGTTTCGGTTAATGGTGCTGGCGGCTCTGGATCACCCGATTCGATGCTCACGATCATCGGCGGCTGGTTCAACTCCCTGTCGACCCTCAGCGAAGTTGACCTGATCCTCCTGCAAAACTCGCAGGGCGTGGTAATCCAGAACGCGCAGCTCTACGGGGCCGCGGGCGCTGCGAATCTCTATCAGGTGAAGATGGTGAACTGCAGCGGTTGCAGCGTCCTGGGCAACACCTTCCGCGAGTTCAAATACGGCGTCTTCTCTACTGGCGGTCGCGCGAATCGCGTGTCCGACAACAATTTCTATAGCGGCTCTGCCGGTTCGGCAATCCAGCATATAGCCGCAGTCAATGAGGCGTATTCGTCTTTCGACGACAACACGTTCCGCGGCTACGCCACCAACGCGATCGCGATCGACAGTTCCTGCACGAGCATTTCGAGCAGCGGAAACAACGCTGACCCGGCGACGATCGGCTCGCCGCGCTTCTCGAATGCAGCCGGCGGCACTTCCTACAACGTCAACAACATCGGCGCCTGAAGACCACGAAAACGGGGTTTCACAATGGAACACTACAAGGAAGCCGCCATTGCCGCGGCCAAAGCATCGCCGGCATGGCTCGGGGTCTATATCACGCATGCTGCTGACAATCTCACGATCTCTGGCGTCGCGGCATTCACTGCGACCGTCTACAGCATCGTGCAGACCTATATCTCGATTCAGAGATACCGGAGAGGAAAATGAGCGCCTTCGACGACGCCTTCGCGGCATTGATCGGGAACGAAGGCGGCTACTCGTTCAATCCTGCCGATCCGGGCGGTGAAACCATGTGGGGCGTGACAGAGCGCGTCGCGCGCGCGTGGGGCTATACCGGCGCGATGAAGGATCTGCAGCTCGATACCGCGAAGCAGATCGCGAAGAAGAATTATTGGGACCCATACCAGTGCGACCAGTTCGACCCGCGCATTGGCTTCCAGGTGTTCGACGCAGCCTATAACGGCGGCCGGCCGGCGCAGTGGCTCCAGCAGGCCGCAGGCGTCACCGCTGACGGTGTAATCGGGGCTATCACTATCGCCGCCGTGCGCGCCGCTGATCCGCTGAAGATCGTCATGCGCTTCTCGGCATACCGGCTCCAGTACCTCGGCAATCTCTCCACGTGGCCCACCTTCGGACATGGCTGGAGCAACCGCATCGCCAATAACCTGATTCGAGGTGCGTCATGAGCGCATGGGATTCCGCATTGAACGTCGTCAAGACGCTCGCCCCGACTATCGCAACAGCCTTGGGCGGACCGCTCGCCGGCGGCGCCGTGATCGCGCTCGAGAGTGTGTTCGGCATCACCGCCAAGCCCGATGCATCGACCGATGACCGGCAAACCGCGATTGCTGCGGCGATCAGCGGCGCGACGCCGGAGCAGTTGGCCGCGATGCGCAAGGCCGATCAGGATTACGCGCTCGCGATGGCGCAGGCCGGGTTCAAGAACACCGAGACGCTAGCCAGCCTCGCCGTGCAGGACCGGGCGAGCGCGCGCGCGATGCAGATCAGCACGAAGAGCGTGACAGCGCCGTTTCTGGCGATCTTCGTCACGCTTGGATTCTTCGGCTGCCTCGGTCTGATGATGTTCTATCCAATCCAGAAGGAAGCGCATGACGCTCTCATGCTGATGCTCGGTGCGCTCGGCGCATCGTGGTCGGCGGTCGTCTCCTACTACTTCGGCAGCAGCCAATCCAGCGATCGCAAAACCGAACTGCTTGCGCAGTCCACACCAACGGGGACCACGGAATGAACGTGATCAACCTCGGCCACTGCGATAACGCTTTGAAATTAACCATCGGCGACGACGCCATCATCAAGGACTGACCATGAAACGATTCCTTTGTGCGGCGTTCGCCGCATTCACTTCGCTCGCGTTCGGCGCGACGCTCACGCCGGTTCAGCTTCTCAATCCGGCTGGATCGTCTTCAGGACAAGTCATCGTCTCGACCGGTGCATCCACGGCTCCGGGATGGGCTAATGTGGCGGCTACTGCGCTTACTGGAATCACTCCGGTAGCGAACGGGGGAACGGGTCTCGCCACGCTTGCGCAGTACAACGTCCTGGCTGGCAATGCAACGGGCAACGTCGCCGCGATAGGTCCGGGCACGGCAGGATGGGTGCTGACCTCGAATGGTGGCAGCAGCTTTCCTTCGTTCCAGGCTATTCCGACCCAGACGGGCCGACTGCTCAATGTTCAGGTCTTCTCGTCTGGCGGGACCTACACGCCGACGGCGGGAACCAGCAAAGTCATTGTCGAGGTTCAGGCTTCGGGCGGTGGAGGCGGGGGCGTCTCGGCGACGGGTGCGGGTCAGGCCGCGCTCGCGCAGTCGGGCGGTGCCGGCGCATATGCCAAGGTTCTGATCACCTCAGGTTTCAGCGGCGCTACGATCACGATGCCGGCCGGCGGCGCAGCCGGTACGGCCGGTGCGAATGCTGGCGCAACAGCATCGGCAGCATCGTTTGGCTCGATCGTTTCATGCCCCGGCGGCATCGGTGGGAATGGCTCTGCCGCCCAAACGCCGCCGTTCTTGCAATCAGGTGCGGCAGCGACTTCCGGCTGTACCATTGCTGGGGCATCGACCATTCTTTCCGTCGTGGGACGTGCAGGGTTCGGTCAAGCTGTGGTTGCATCGACGTCAGCTATTCCAGCGGTAGGAGGCTTCGCAGCTACTGCGGCGGGCTCGGGGGGGAACGGCGCGGCCATCGCTGCCTCTGCTAGCGCTGCGGCTGGCAGCGCAGGCATCACCGGGTACGTCGTCGTCTACGAATACAACTGATCAGGCGACTTCGGCAGCGATGACTTGTCGTTGCCGCCACTTTGCAATGATGAAACGCTTGGCCGGCATCTCGACATATGCATGAGTGATAGTTGCAAGGATGATCAGGATCGAGATGAACATGATGCCCTTGAGAGCGTATCCGGCCGCAACATCGGGACCCGAAAAGAACGGGATCATCACGCCGTGTATCAGATAGAGCGAATAGCTGATCTCCCCAATCCAGATCGCCATATTTCCACATAGCACCTTGCCGTTCAAGCAGATTGCGAGCGTCGCGAGCGGTACTGCGATCGCATAACCGATATGCAGGTGATCGCCCTCAAACCAGTGCGGCGCGGTGAACGCAGTCAGATCGAGAAACGACGCGGCAATGTATGCGACGCCTGCGCAACCGAGTACAGTCATGATGCGGCGCACGGTGGCTGCTAGAGGTCCAGCCATCCACATTTCGGCGAGCCCAACTCCAGCGAGGAACTCGAAGAACCTGCCGTATGGTGAGAAATAGATCAGCCATTGGTCGGCTGGCATGATTGACGTCTGGCCGAACACGTTTGCCATGTTAGCGCCGATACTTCCCGCGAAGTGCACCAGCAGCACGCGTCCCAGCACGCCGATCAGGAGAAGTGCAAGGCCGCGCACCAGCGAGGCCGACCGGAACCGCACGAGCAGGGCGAGCGGGATGAACAGCAGGTAGAGCATCAGCTCGGTGCTAATCGACCATGCGTTGTTGCCGTACTCCTGCGAGAGCGTCACATTCACGCCGTCCTGAACGCGATAGAGCCACGACTGGATGCCCAGCAGGTTATAGGGAAGAAACTGCGTGTATGACGGCAACACATGATGCGTGTACGCGAAATTTCCGACCACGAAAACGAAATAGAGCGGATAGAGCCGGGCGAATCGCGCAACTATGAAGTCGACGATGTCCCGGCTTCCGGATGCCACCTTGTTGCCATAGTTGTACTGGATTACAAAACCGCTCAGGACGAAGAACACCGACATGCCGAGCAGGCCACATTTCTCCAGCGCGGGGCCGAGTACGGTGTCCCGCAGCGGCATAACCAAGAGCCCCAAATGGTGGACGACGATCAGCATTGCGGCGACGCCGCGCAGGCCAGTAAGCCCCGCAATATCGTTCCGTTTCATTGATTCCCCGCCTTCACCAGACATACGTTGAATCATCGGCCTTGTCGTATCCGATTTTCCACGACTTGTACTCGACTGTGCCCTTTGCATGGGGATTATCGGTAACCCGGTTGCTCTTCGCGTCGGCGAGCGCGGCGGCAGATCCCTGTTGGACGGTTGCCGGGTCCAGCGGCATACGGCGGAACAGCCTGTCAAGAATCCCGATTTTGTGTG
This sequence comes from Paraburkholderia kirstenboschensis, assembly GCF_904848585.1. GTDB lineage: Bacteria > Pseudomonadota > Gammaproteobacteria > Burkholderiales > Burkholderiaceae > Paraburkholderia > Paraburkholderia kirstenboschensis. The sequence continues at coordinate 191,763 of NZ_CAJHCR010000010.1, read as the reverse complement.
TAGTGAGTTGTTCCATGGTCTTTCTCTAATTATTTTCAGGGCGGATTGTATTACAGACGGCGGCCCGCGAAAATTGGCGACCTTCTATAATTTTGCGCATGGAAGACGACGCCGAAAACGTCACTGAGTGCCTGCGCGAGCGCGCCGCGATCATGGAGATTGATGATGGCCTGAAGCGGCACGACGCCGAGTACTACGCGGTCGTGGCGACCTGGCGATTTTGCCAGCGAACGGGCGTTAAGGAGCCGACCGCACTGAACTACCGGTTTCACAGTCGCGAGTTCACGGACGACGAGGCGAGGGAGCCGGGAAGCGCGCTCTGATCGATAGGTCTTAGGCAGGTCTTAGACAGTGGTGGCGTCCAAATAATCGGCCCAATGCTGCATCATTTTCCTACGCTCCGGTAGATACTCCGCATGCACGTAGGCCGCCGTCACCTGATTGCGCTCGGCATGCGCCAGTTGTCGATCGACGACATCGCGGCTATAGCCGAGCTCGCGCAGAACCGTGGCGGCCAGTCCGCGGAAGCCGTGGCCGGTCATGCGTGACTTGTATCCCATGCGGTACAGGGCGAACAGCATGGTGTTGTTCGAGATCGGGCCGCGAGTGCGTCCCTGAATGCTGAAGAAAACGTGTTTCTCTGCGCCATTCAGCTTTTTGAGTTCGCCGAGGACTTCGAGCGCCTGCTTGGAAAGCGGCACGATGTGCGGGTCGCGCATCTTCATCCGCTCGGCAGGGATTCGCCACTCAGCCGCTTTTTCGTCGATCTCCGTCCACTCGGCATTGATCATTTCGGTCGTGCGCACGAATGTGAGAGCCATAAAGCGCAGAGCCAGCCGAGTCACCAGATCGCCCTGATAGGCGCAAATGTCCCGCATGAGTTGCGGAATCTCGACCGGTTTGACACGCGCCATGTGCCGCACGCCAGGGCCTTTCTTCAGAACCGTTTCGACGTCGATGTCGGCGGCCGGGTTGCGCGTGCAGCGTCCAGTCATGATTCCGTACTGGAAGACTGCGCGGGATCGTTGCAGGACCCGCTTGGCGGTCTCACGTACGCCGCGTGCCTCGATCGCGCGGATGATTTCCAGCATGTGGGGCGCCTCGATGTCTGCGATGGGCTTGGCCCCAATTCTAGGAAAGGCGTCCACCTCCAGAGACTTGATCAACTTGCCTGCGTAGACATCCGTCCAGCCTTCCTTCTGCGACGCAAACCACTCGCGCGCAACGATTTCGAAAGTTGATGCCGCCACGAGAGCACGCGCGCGCTTGACCTCGTGTTTGTGGGCGGACGGATCGACGCCAGCGCTTAACTGCTTGCGTGCCGCCAGACAGGCGTCACGAGCCTCTGCCAGAGTCACTTCGGGATAAACGCCGAACGAGGCGACCTTCTCCTTGCCGTCGAATCGGTACTTCATCCGCCAATAGCGCGCACCGTTCGGCATAACCTGGAGGTAGAGCCCTTTGCCATCGGCGAGCTTGTACGGACGGTCAGAACCCTTGGCTCGTCGAACTTGCAGCTCGGTCAGCGGTACGATCTGTTTAGGCATGGTCCGGAGTGGGGGTATCAAGTTTTAGGGGATATTTCAGATACCCCGTCGATACCCCCAAGAAATGTGGTTTGTCTTGGGGGCTTGTGGGCAATGATGGCAGCAAAAAGCCCCGCAGCGCAAGGCGTGTCGGGGCTTTTTGGTAGAACTTGGGAAATGCTGGGAAGGTGCTTGGTCCCCCTGGCAGGAATCGAACCTGCATCTAGCGCTTAGGAGGCACTTGTTCTATCCATTGAACTACAGGGAGCGGATAGCTTTACGGGGCGGACCGGGCCCCTGATCTTTTGCTCGCTGCGCCCGCATTTGGAGGCAGCTGCTCACATATCCAGCTACGCGAGCGAGGGCAAGAGTATAGCAAAAACGTTGGAAACGAACGCCGCGTTTGACGCCCGCGGACAAGGCCCGAGCCGCGCCGATGTGTCGCCATCGTCCACGTTTAGCCTGACGACCGCACAGGCGACGAAGAGGATCTGGCCCGGCCCGTCTCATGAGAGCCCGCCCCGGAAAAAAAGCGGCCCAGCAGGCATCACCTGCTGGGCCGCGCAAACCACCGACGCCCTATCTCAACGTCCGGCCGGCTCAGGCCAGCTCGACATCGCGAAGCCGCTCAGCCTCAAAACTCGACCACCGCGAATTCCGCTTTGCTGACGTCGCACAGCGGGCAGCGCCAGTCGTCCGGGATCGCGGCGAAGCGGGTGCCCGCGGCGATGCCTTCTTCGGGCAGGCCTTCTTCCTCGTTGTAGATCCAGCCGCAAATCAGACACACCCAGCTTTTGAATTCAGTCACTTCCATTACTTCGCTCACGACGCACTCATCTCTCTTCAATGCAATGATCCGCCCAGTCTGCCCCTTTTTTGGGAACGGCGGCGATCCGCAATATTACCGGAATTTGCCGGATGCCCCGGAGTTACCGACGTCGCCGCGCGGCCAGCGCGAGAGCGTGTCACGCACAGCGTGTATCCTCGGACTCGCAGCGGCGCGGCGTTTCCACGCGCGGTTTATGTTTCCAACCAGGAGAGAAACCATGTTCAGAAGCAGATGGTTGAGCGGCGCGGCACTGGCCGCGTTGCTGGCGGCGTCGGGTGCAGCGCAGGCCGCCAGCGTGTCGTTCGTGCAGCCGAGGGACGGCGCGAGTGTCAGCAATCCGGTCCATGTAGTGTTCCGCGTCGACGGCATGAAGATCGCGCCGGCCGGCACGCTGACCGACGGCACCGGCCATCACCATCTGCTGGTGGACGGCAAGCCGCTTCCGAAAGGCGAGGTGATTCCCGCCAACGACAAATCGCTGCACTTCGGCAAGGGCCAGACGGAAACCGATCTGACACTGCCGCCGGGCGATCACACGCTGACGCTGCAATTCGGCGACGGTGCGCACCGTTCGTATGGCCCCGAACTCAGCAAGACGATCACGGTGCATGTGAAGTGACGGGCGCGCCCCTGGGGGCAGTGACGGGCATGCGTGACCCGGTCATCCGTGACCCGGTCATTCGCGACCCGGTCATTCGTCCTATGTCTTCAGGCTTACAGGCACTAGCCCGCGCGCCCGGTACAATGAGCAGTTCCGACTCATCGCTGTCTTCTCCAATTCTCCATGTCGCTTTACACCATTACCGGAGCCCAACTGGCATTCGGTCACGTCGCGTTGCTCGATCACGCGGACTTCTCTCTCGAATCGGGCGAGCGCGTCGGTCTGATCGGCCGCAATGGCGCGGGCAAGTCGTCACTGCTGAAAATCGTCGCCGAACTCGCGAAGCCCGACGACGGCCTCATCACGCGCCAGCAGAATCTGACCACGGTGTACGTGCCTCAGGAGCCGGAGTTCGATACGGACGACACGGTTTTCGACGCAGTCGCCGCCGGCCTCACGCATGCTCGCGCGCTGCTCGACGAATACGACGCGGTCGCGAACCAGCTTGCAGATGAACCAGAAGGCGCACAGCACGACGCGCTCATGGCGCGCATGAACACGCTGCAATCGTCGCTCGATGCGGCGGACGCCTGGAACTGGAGCACGCGCGTCGCCACCACGCTGCAGCAGATCGGCCTGAATGGCGAGGCGCGCGTCGGTTCGCTGTCGGGCGGTATGCAAAAGCGCGTGGCGCTCGCCCGTGCGCTTGTCGTGCAGCCTGACGTACTGCTGCTCGACGAGCCGACCAACCACCTGGATTTCGACGGCATCCGCTGGCTCGAGGATCTGCTCGTGTCGCAGCGGGCGGCGCTGCTCTTCATCACGCACGACCGGGCGTTTCTCGATCGTGTCGCCACGCGCATCGTCGAACTGGATCGCGGGCGTCTGCTGTCGTATCCGGGCAATTTCTCGGCTTATCAGACGCGCAAGGCGCAGCAACTGGAAATCGAACGCGTTGAAAACGATAAGGCCGACAAGCTGCTCGCGCAGGAAGAGGTGTGGATTCGCAAGGGTGTCGAGGCGCGCCGCACGCGCAGCGTCGGCCGGATCGCACGGCTCGTCGAAATGCGCAACCAGCGCGCCGAACGCCGCAACGTGCAAGGCAACGTCAAGCTCGACGTCGGCCAGGGCGAGAAGTCGGGCAAGATCGTCGCCGAGCTGACGGACGTCACGAAGCGCTACGGCTCGCGCACCGTGATCAACAGTTTCACGGCGACCGTCATGCGCGGCGACAAGATCGGCTTCGTCGGTCCGAACGGCGCGGGCAAGACCACGCTGCTGAAGATCATCCTCGGCGAATTGCAGCCGGACGAAGGCACGGTGCGCGTCGGCACCAATCTGCAAGTAGCCTATTTCGACCAGATGCGCGCGCAACTCGACCTGGACAAAAGTCTTGCCGATACGATCAGCCCCGGCAGCGAGTGGGTGGAAGTCAACGGCCAGAAAAAGCACGTCATGAGCTACCTGGGCGACTTCCTGTTCGCACCGGAGCGCGCGCGTTCGCCTGTCAAGTCGTTGTCCGGCGGCGAGCGCAACCGTCTGCTGCTCGCGCGTCTCTTCGCACGGCCGGCCAACGTGCTGGTGCTCGACGAACCCACTAACGACCTCGACATTCCCACGCTCGAACTGCTGGAAGAGCTGCTGACCGACTACGACGGCACGGTGCTGCTCGTTAGCCACGACCGCGCGTTTCTCGACAACGTCGCGACGTCGGTGATCGCGTCGGAAGGCGGAGGCAAGTGGCGCGAGTATGTGGGCGGCTTCACGGACTGGCAAACCCAGAGCCAGCGCTCGCAGCAGTTGGCGCAGGAAGCGCAGAAAGAGGCGAGCAGGGAGGCGGCCAGAGAGGGCGCTAAAGACAGCGCTAAAGACAGCGCAGCGTCCAAGGACAGTTCCGCTGGCCGCAACCCGCAACGCGCGGCCAAGCTGTCGTTCAAGGAACAGCGCGAGCTGGAGGCGTTGCCGGAGAAAATAGCTGCGCTCGAAGCGGAGCAGAAAACCATCGGTGCTCAGCTTGAAGACGGCTCGATATTCGCGAAAGACGCGCAGGAGGGCAAGCGTCTTTCCGAACGCTACGCCGCGATCGACGAAGAACTGCTGCTCGCGCTCGAGCGCTGGGACGAACTGGAAAAGCGCCGCAAATAAAGCGGCGAGCGCTGACGTGTCGCGTCGTCGGCGCTATGGCTTGTGCGTGGGCCGAGCCTTGTCCGGAAGGCCAATCGCGTCAGCCGTGAATTGCCGCCAGGTTTGAAATCAGTAAAATACCCCGCGAACAGGCTTCCCCGGCGTTCGCACCGGCGGCAACGATGCCCGGCAATAGTGCCGGCGGCGGGCCGTTATCCTGCGTGTCGATGAGAGCCCGCGCGCAAAACCGCGCGGCTCTCACGTGGAACGCGCGCGGAAGCCATGCGGCAAAACAGTTTGCCCGCGCTGCGGGCACCCCACCTAACCACGTTGTTTCGTTTCGCTTTTTTTGAAAACTCAACGCATTGTCCACGGACCTGTCCACAGGACCTGTGGACAACGATGAACCGACGCACCCGAGTCAACCATGTCCACGAAAAAGCCAAACGCCGCGTATAGCGAAGCGTCGATCAAGGTGTTGAAGGGTCTCGAGCCGGTCAAGCAACGGCCCGGCATGTACACCCGCACCGAGAATCCGCTGCACATCATTCAGGAAGTTATCGACAACGCGTCGGACGAGGCCCTCGGCGGCCACGGCCGGCAGATCACGGTCACGCTGCACGCGGACCATTCGGTGTCGGTCGAAGACGACGGCCGCGGTATTCCCTTCGGCCTGCATCCGGAAGAAGGCGTGCCGGTCGTCGAAATCGTGTTCACGCGCCTGCATGCGGGCGGCAAGTTCGATAAAGCCGCCGGCGGCGCCTACACGTTTTCGGGCGGCTTGCACGGCGTCGGCGTGTCGGTCACCAACGCGCTGTCCACGCGCCTCGACGTCACCGTGTGGCGCGACGGCAAGGTTGCCGCGCTGAGCTTTGCGCATGGCGACGTGGCGAAGCCGCTAGAAGTGCGCGCCGCAGCGAAGGGCGAAAAGAAATCGGGCACGCGCGTCACCGCGTGGGCGGACCCGAAGTACTTTGACTCGCCCAATCTGCCGCTCGGCGAATTGCAACGGCTGTTGCGCTCGAAAGCAGTGTTGCTGCCGGGCGTCGAAGTCACGCTCATCAACGAGAAAACCGGCGAACAGCAAAGCTGGAAATACGAAGACGGTTTGCGCGGCTATCTGCTCGAAGGCATGAACGGCAGTGACCTGCTCATTCCGCTTTTCGAAGGCGAGCGTTACGCCGAAAACTCCCGATCGAGCGAAGAGACGTTCGCCGAAGGCGAGGGCGCCGCGTGGGTCGTCGCGTGGAGCGAGGAAGGGTCGCTCACGCGCGAGTCGTACGTCAATCTGATTCCGACGCCCGCGGGCGGCACGCACGAATCGGGCTTGCGCGACGGCTTGTATCAGGCGGTGAAGAGCTTTGTCGAGTTGCACAACTTGCAGCCGAAGGGCGTGAAGCTTCTCGCCGAAGACGTGTTCGCGCGCGTGTCGTTCGTGCTGTCGGCAAAGGTGCTCGATCCGCAATTCCAAGGGCAGATCAAGGAGCGTTTGAATAGCCGCGACGCGGTGAAGCTCGTGTCGTCGTTCGCGCGCCCGGCGCTCGAATTGTGGCTCAACCAGCATGTGGAGCACGGCAAGAAGCTTGCGGATCTCGTCATCAAGCAGGCGCAGGCGCGCACTCGGGCCGGACAGAAGGTCGAGAAGCGCAAGAGTTCAGGCGTGGCCGTGCTGCCAGGCAAGCTGACCGACTGCGAGTCGACGGAAATTGGCCGCAATGAGTTGTTCCTCGTCGAGGGCGATTCGGCCGGCGGCTCCGCGAAAATGGGCCGCGACAAGGAATATCAGGCGATCCTGCCGCTGCGCGGCAAGGTGCTGAACACATGGGAAACCGAGCGAGACCGTCTCTTTGCCAATAACGAAGTGCACGACATTTCGGTGGCGATCGGCGTCGATCCGCATAGTCCGGACGACAAGGTCGATCTTTCGAATCTGCGCTACGGCAAGATCTGCATTCTGTCGGACGCGGACGTGGACGGTTCGCACATCCAGGTGTTGCTGCTCACGCTGTTCTTCAAACATTTCCCGCAGTTGATCGAGCGCGGTCATGTGTGCGTCGCGCGTCCGCCGCTCTTTCGAGTCGACGCGCCCGCACGCGGCAAAAAGCCGGCGCAAAAACTCTATGCGCTCGACGCAGGCGAACTCGAAGCGATTCTCGACAAGCTGCGCAAGGACGGCGTGCGCGACACGCAATGGTCGATCAGCCGCTTCAAAGGCCTCGGCGAAATGAGCGCCGAGCAACTGTGGGATACGACGATGAACCCGGACACGCGGCGACTCACGCCGGTCGCGCTCGGCGAGCTCGACTACGACGCCACGGTCGCGCGCATGACCATGCTGATGGGCAAGGGCGAAGCGGCATCGCGGCGCAGCTGGCTGGAAGAAAAGGGCAATGAAGTGGAAGCGGATATCTGAGCGGTTTTTAGCGCTCGCATTTCGCATGGAAGCACGAAACTTCACGCCAAACACGATACGGAATCTAGATGGACGACGATAACACTCTCGACCTTTTCACCGAGCCGCCGCCGCCGGAAGGCGATTTTTTGACGCTTGGCAACTACGCGGAACGTGCGTACCTCGACTACGCGGTAAGCGTGGTCAAGGGCCGCGCGCTGCCGGATGTGTGCGACGGCCAGAAGCCCGTGCAACGCCGCATTCTGTTCGCGATGAACGACATGGGTCTGTCCGACAACGCGAAGCCGGTCAAGTCGGCGCGCGTGGTTGGCGACGTGCTGGGTAAATATCATCCGCACGGCGATCAGTCGGCATACGACGCGCTGGTGCGTCTCGCGCAAGACTTTTCGATGCGCTATCCGCTGATCGACGGTCAGGGCAACTTTGGTTCGCGCGACGGTGACGGCGCGGCGGCCATGCGCTACACCGAAGCGCGTCTGACGCCGATCGCCAAGCTGCTGCTCGATGAAATCGATCAGGGCACGGTCGACTTCATGAAGAACTACGACGGCGAGTTCGACGAGCCGAGGCTCTTGCCCGCGCGTCTGCCGTTCGTGCTGCTCAACGGCGCCTCGGGCATTGCCGTGGGCCTCGCCACCGAAATCCCGTCGCACAACCTGCGCGAAGTCGCGGGCGCCGCGGTCGCGATGATCCGCAATCCGAAGATCGCGCACGCCGAATTGATGCAGCACATCCCGGGTCCTGATTTCCCGGGCGGCGGCCAGATCATTTCGAGCGAAGCCGAAATTTCGGCGGCCTACGAAACCGGCCGCGGCAGCCTGAAGGTGCGCGCGCGCTGGAAGATCGAAGACCTCGCACGCGGCCAGTGGCAACTGGTCATCACTGAATTGCCGCCGAACACGGCCGCGCAAAAGGTGCTCGAAGAAATCGAGGAACAGACCAATCCGAAAATCAAGCTCGGCAAGAAGGCGCTAACGCCCGAACAGTTGCAAGGCAAGCAGACCATGCTGGCCTTGCTCGACGCGGTGCGCGACGAGTCCGGTAAGGACGCGCCCGTGCGCCTCGTGTTCGAGCCGAAGTCGAGCCGCATCGATCAGACGGAGTTCGTCACCACGCTGCTCGCGCATACGAGTCTCGAATCGAATGCGTCGCTCAATCTGGTGATGGTCGGCGGCGACGGCCGGCCGCGTCAGAAGGGCTTGAGCGAAATCCTGCACGAGTGGATCGCGTTCCGCTTCGCGACGGTCACGCGCCGCACGCGTCATCGTTTGACGAAGGTTGACGACCGGATTCACATCCTCGAAGGCCGGATGATCGTCTTTTTGAATATCGACGAGGTCATCCGCATCATTCGCGAGTCCGACGAACCGAAGGTTGCGTTGATGGCCGCGTTCGGCCTGTCCGATCGCCAGGCCGAGGACATCCTCGAAATCCGGCTGCGTCAGCTGGCTCGTCTTGAGAAGATCAAGATCGAGAAGGAGCTTGCCGAACTGCGCGACGAGAAAGCCAAGCTCGAAGAACTGCTCGGCAGCGAATCGGCGATGAAGCGTCTGCTCATCAAGGAAATCGAAGGCGACGCGAAGCAGTACGGCGACGAGCGCCGCACGCTGATCCAGCAGGAAAAACGCGCGACGTACGAAGCGCGCGTGGTCGATGAACCGGTCACGGTCGTGGTCTCGCAAAAGGGCTGGGTGCGTGCGCTGAAGGGACACGGGCTGGACACGGCAGGCTTTACGTTCAAGGCCGGCGACGGTCTCTACGCCGCATTCCAGTGCCGCACGCCGGATACGCTCGTCGCGTGGGGTAGCAACGGCCGCGTCTATTCGGTCGCGGTGGCGTCGCTGCCGGGCGGTCGCGGCGACGGCGTGCCCGTGACCTCGCTGATCGAACTCGAATCGGGCAGCCACCTGATGCATTACTACGCGGCTTCGGCTGACCAGGCCTTGTTGCTCGCGTCGAGCAACGGCTTTGGTTTCATCGCGAAGGTCGGCGACATGGTGAGTCGCCTGAAGGCGGGCAAGTCGTTCATGACGATCGACGCCGGCGCCGTGCCGCTCGCGCCCATGCCGATGCTGCCGGACGCGACGCAGGTTGCGTGTCTGTCGTCGGGTGGGCGGCTGCTGGTATTCGGCCTCGACGAAATGAAGACGCTCTCGGGCGGCGGCCGCGGCGTCATCCTGATGGCGCTCGACGACAAGGAAACGCTGGTGCAGGCGCTCGCTATCAACGCGGCGGGGCTCATGCTGATCGGCGCGCGTCGCGGCGGACGTCTGGACGAAGAAAAGCTGAGCGGCGCGGCTTTGGCGTCGCATGTCGGCAAGCGGGCGCGTAAAGGGCGCGCACCTGAAAGCAAGCTGAAGCTCGAAGGCATGCGCCCCGTGCTGGCTGCTTGACGAAGATTGACGTTCTAATACGGCCGGCGTCTGCTAGCATGCGAGGCGCTGGCCGTGCGTAGTGACTGTGCCGCAGTGACTGTGCAATAGCCATGCAGTAACTTCGGGGCAGGTTGCAGAAAATTCGGGGGCGGCGTTGCGTTATCGAGGTGCGGTACTCCGTCGAGATACAGGCGCGCTGCAATAACAACAAGAAAAACGACGAGAAAGCCTTGGGCGTTCTGGAACTGCACGCATGGCGTGCGGTCGAACGCGCTCAATAGCCGCTGCTCATATCATTCGTCATAAGCGGTGTGGCGTCGTCGGAGAGGAATACAACATGAACAAGGCTATCGAACTCGCGCTGTTTCTACACCTGCTCGCCGTCGCGGTGTGGGTCGGCGGGATGGTCTTCGCGCATTTCTGCTTGCGCCCGGCAATTGCCGATCTTTCGCCGCAATTGCGCTTGCCGTTGTGGGAGTCGGTGTTTAGCCGCTTCTTCAATTGGGTTGCTGCTTCGGTGCTGGTCATTCTGCTGACGGGCGGCTTCCTGCTAATGCAATTTGGCGGCGGCCACGCCACGTGGCCGTTGCATGCAATGGCCGGCCTCGGCATCGTCATGATGCTGATCTTCGGGCATATCCGATTTGCGGTGTTTCCGCGCATTCGCCGTGCTGTGCAGGCGCAGAAGTGGCCTGACGGTGCGCAGGCAGTCGGCACGATCCGGCGTCTGGTGCTGATCAATATCGTGCTCGGCGTGGTGACCGTCGGGTTCGCCGTGCTTTCGCGCGGGTTCTGACAGACGCTTGCGGGCTCGTTGAATGGTCGCAGCACGGCGCCGGAGGATCTCCGGGCGCGGCTAAAGCAATGCGCCGTACGCGAGCCACAGTCCGCATATAACCGCCACCGTGCCGTACACCACGTACACGGGCACCTTCAGCTTCGCGAAACACATCGCCGAGAATAGCGCGGTAATCAGATAGACCGGTTGCAACGGCACGCGTCCGGCGATACGCAGCACGGCCACCGCAAGGAAGGCGGTGGTGACCGCGCGCAGAATCCGCATGCCGTGCTCGAATTGCGGATTCATCTTCAGTTGATGCAGATGCCGCTGCGCGAGTACCACGAGGCATCCGGACGGCACGAACAACGCGAGGGTGGCGATGAGCGCGCCGGCCCACCCGTCGACGAGATAGCCGAAGAACGGCACGACATTCAGAAGCGGCCCCGGCGATAACGGCGACAGCGAAAACGCCAGCGTGAAGTCGTTGTCCGATATGCCGATCGCCGGCGTGACAAACAGAGTCTTGAGCACCGGCAATGCGGAGAAGCCGCCGCCGAACAGCGTCATGCCCGCGCCCGCGAGCCGCGGCCACAGCAGCGCGAGATCGTAGCGATGCGGCAACGGCACCGCGAACAGCAGCACGAACACGCACAGCATCGTGAGTATCTGCCAGTCGCCGCGCACGAAGGACACGACAAGGCGCGTGTCGCGCACAGGGCTGATCACCCAGCCCGCGCCGAACGCCGCGCTTAGCATCAGCACATAAGCTGCCGGGCTGTGCGCATAGAAGAGCGCGATGCAGCCAACTACCGCCGCGGTCCATTCGAGCTTGCCGCGCACGAGCGCACGTGTCTGCTTGTACCAGGTGATGCCGATCAGCGTGGCGAGTACGACGCTGAAGTGATTGAGCAGGGTCTGCGACGCGGCGGCGCGCACGAGCGGCGTGCGATAGAAGATCGCGAAGAGCGTCATCAGCATGAAAAAAGGCAGCACGCTCGCAATGCCCGCGACCCATGCGCCGGCGCGTCCGCGCAGCGCGTGTCCAAGCTGCACGGCGACATTGCAGCCCACCGGCCCCGGCACCATCCACGCAAGCGCGATCAGATCGGAGAACGCGACCCGCGAGAGCCGTCCTTCACGTTCGACGTAGTGATTCTCGAGCTGAGCCATCAGCGCGAGGCCGCCCCATGACAATGCCGACAGGCCGAACACGACCCGAAACAGCGTCCATAGCGGTTCCCGTTCCCCTCGTCTTGCAGCATCGTGGCTTGTTATGGTCTGCATGGCGCCACGGCGCCCGCTGAGCGGGCGTCCGTCCTTTGGATCGTCTTGATGTTGCGCGCCGCCGACCGGTCCGGCGGCACTGCGCGAGATTGCAATACAGCGAGAATGTAGCCGGTTTCGTGCGGCAGCGGTATGGGCGGCCTTGCTCGACTGCAGCATTGAAGTCAAAGCCCTGCAACCGACGCCTAGGGCGCGACTGCCTAGCCGTTCGTGCTGGTGCTGGCGCTCGTGTTCGTTTCCTGAACGGGGCGCCGTCCCGCCATGCCGCAGACGCCGAACCGTTCGAGCAGCGCCGGAATCGCGTCGACAGGAACAGGGCGCGAGAACAGGAAACCCTGCGCCTCGATATGACCGAGCGCGGCGAGCCACGCAATCTGCTCTTCCGTCTCCGTTCCTTCGACCACCACCGTCAGCCCCAGCGAGCGCGCCAGATTGACGATTGCGGTGACCATCACGCAAACGCTGCGGTCGCCCGGAATGGCCTGGACGAACGAGCGGTCCACCTTCAGCGTATCCACGGAAAAACGGTTGAGATACGACAGCGACGAATAGCCCGTGCCGAAGTCGTCGAGTGCGATCCGCACGCCGAGGCGCTTGAGCGCAAAGATTTTCTCGGAGACGAGTTCCGGATATTCCATCATCGCCGTTTCAGTGATTTCGAGTTCCAGACGGCGTGCGGAAATACCGCTTTCCTCGATGGCGTGCGACACCGTTTCGTACAGATCGCCGCGCCAGAACTGTACGGCCGAAATATTCACGGCGAGTGACAGCGTGTCGTAGCCTTGCTGCTGCCACACGGCCAGTTGACGGCACGCGGTCTCGATCACGAAGTCGCCGATCGGCACGATGAGGCCAGTGGACTCCGCGACCGGAATGAATTCGTTGGCCGGAATGAGCCCATGCTGCGGATGATTCCAGCGCACCAGCGCCTCGAAGCCGGTGATGCAGCGGCGCGTGAGATCGATCTTCGGCTGGTAGGCGAGAAACAGTTGCCCTTCGGCGAGCGCGACGCGCAACTGCTGCTCCCACTTCATCAGATGGTCGGCGCGATGCGACAGCTGCGGCGAATAGAACTGGTAGCAGTTCTTGCCCGCATCTTTCGCGCTGTACATGGCGAGGTCCGCTTTTTTCAGCAGGTCGATCTCGCTCTCGTTGGCGACCGAATAAAGCGCGATGCCGATGCTCGCATGCAGCACGAACGAACTGCCGCGCACTTCGAACGGTTTCGCGAAGGCCTCTGCCGCCGCTTCGGCGAGCGCGACCGCGCGCTTTTCGACATCGTCGCCCTTGATCACGACGACGAACTCGTCGCCGCCGATGCGGCTCAACGTGCCGTCGTCCGCAACCGCGGTGGAGAGCCGCGAGGCCGTCATTTGCAGCACGATGTCGCCGGCGTTGTGACCGAGCGTGTCGTTGACCGTCTTGAAGTTGTCGAGGTCGATAAACAGAATCGCGAGGCGGCCAAGGTTTGCCGGCTGCGCCACCTCGTGGCGCAGCGTCCGCAAGGTTGCATAGCGATTGCGCAAGCCGGTGAGCAGATCGTATTCGACCAGATGCGTCATTTCGCGCTCGCGGCCCAGCAGCTTGCCGATCAGGCCGGTTGCCACGGCGAAGAAGCTCAGCATGGCGAGCGAGATGAAACCCGCCATCAGCAGATAGACGTTGCGCGTGTGGTTGTAGTCGGCGAATTCCTCGGCTTGCGACAGACCGACCAGCACGCCGAGCGGATAACCGTCGATATGCCGGTACGACACGATGCGCGTGACGTTGTCGATCGAATCGACATAGGTGCCCGACACGTGTTCCGAGGTCGGATAGGAGCCGCTCGCCGAGAACGAGCCGTTCGCATTCACAGCGCTGCCGGTGCGGCGCGCGAGCACCCTGCCGTTGTCGGAGATGACCGCGATCACGCCTTCACGACCGATCGCCGCGTTGTTGTAGAAGTCGCTCGTGAAATAGCTCGGGTCTTCGGACACCACCACGACACCCGCAAACGTACCGTCCGGATGATTAAGGCGCCGCGTCATCTGCAAGGTCCAGTGACCCGACACGCGGCCAAGCACCGGCTTGCTGATATACAACTGGTCGTCGTTTTCGTGTTCGTGGACTTTGAAATGCTCGCGGTCCGACAGATCGATGCGCTTGGGATTGAGTTCGGCCGTATTGGCGATCAGCTTTCCGCGTTCATCGATCAGCGACACCTGCACGAGCGTCTCGCTTTGCACGACGCCTTTTTCGACTGTGCTGGCAAGATCGAAACGTCCCGGTGTTTTCTCGAACTCGTATTTGACAAACCGCGTGATCTGATCGACCTGGTGAATTGCCTTGACCGTATGCTGTTCGAGCGCCGCCGAGAGAATTGCGGCAGACGCCATGGCCTCGCGATAAGTGGCTTCTTTCTCGACCGAAAGACGCGCGAAGATCACGGTCCAAAGAAGCACCAGCACCAGTACGCCGAGCGCGGGAATCGCGAACAGCGCGCGCCGTCTCGACGCAGCGGGATCGCGGCGAGTTCTGGCTTCGCGCTGATCGGAGAAGCGGGTTTTGCTCATCAGGCGGCCCGTACCCGACTGGCGGCCGGTTGCGAACGCGCGAGCGTCGACTGCGCTGTTTTCATGAGTGGCTGCATGGTGACCAAGTTGCCGGAACTACTGCGCAAGAAGGGGCGTGGCCTGGCGCCTGATCGTTCGCACTTTGCGGGGTACGTTTCGATATTACTTAATGCCACTGGATTAAGGAAGGGTCCGGGCATCGGGTATACGCTGGCGCAGTCGGTGGCTGTACCGAGGCTGTTTTGCGACCCGTTCGGGTTGCGGTTTTGCGCCTTGTCTGGTGGCGCGCTCCATAGTCCACCGGTCCGCAACTCAGGGCATGAGCGGGATCGAACGGCGGTGCTCGTGCTATTCGGATGCTGCATCGGGATTCGGCGTTCCGGCATGGCGGCTGTCACGTGCGTGGTCTTCTTCAGGCAGTTTCGTTATGCGAATTGCATGGGCTCAGCACAGCGAGCGGCTTTTTGTGGCTAAACGTGGTTCAGCGTGGCCGAATGAGGCAAGTTGAGTGCGCCTGCTTCCAAGCTGCCTTGCAGGAGCCTTGCTATTGCTCCGTCGGACGCAGCGAGATGTAAGCAAACGATAGGCCGGTCACGGCATCCGGAACGTACCGTCGACGACGGTCACCGACGAGCCGCCAATCCACGTCTTGCCGTTCGTGTCGTCATAGCGCACGAAGACCTGGCCGGCGCGTCCCAGCGCCGTGCCTTGGCGCGCGGTGTAGCTGGCGCCCGGCCGCAGGTGCTGCGCACTCAGCAAACCGGCGAGCGCCGCATTGGCACTGCCCGTAACAGGGTCTTCGCCGACGCCGAACGCGCCGCCCGCCATCAGGCAGCGCACTTCGAACGTGGCAGGGCCGCCAGCCTCGTGCGGACCATAAACGGCGAGACCGTGCGTGCCCACCGATTGCGCGATGCGCGCAAGCGCTGCGGCGTCGGGTTCGAGCGCGAGACAGTCGCGCGCCGAATTCACGCGCACGACGAGCCACGGCGCGCCATTGTCGACAGCGCTCGGCGCGGCGCTGAAGTCTATCGCGTCGCTACGCAAAGCCGTAGAAAGTGCGGCGTATTGTTGTTCCGGCAACGACGCGATCCGTGCCGGCGGTGCGGCGAAGGCCCATGCGGCATGCATGTCGCCGGAGTCTTCATGAATGGACTGCATTTCGACGAGGCCCACGCCGCATTGCTGAACGAGCTTGCCCGGCTGCTTCGGCTGATAGCCGCTTTCGAGCAGCGCATGCGCGGTGCCGAGCGTCGGATGACCGGCAAAGGGCAACTCGCCGTGAGTCGTGAAAATGCGCACGCGATAGTCGGCG
The DNA here is from genome assembly GCF_904848585.1 of Paraburkholderia kirstenboschensis. Classification (GTDB taxonomy): domain Bacteria; phylum Pseudomonadota; class Gammaproteobacteria; order Burkholderiales; family Burkholderiaceae; genus Paraburkholderia; species Paraburkholderia kirstenboschensis. The sequence goes on along the minus strand of NZ_CAJHCR010000010.1, from coordinate 175,963 downwards.
GCCGGATCTGTCGGCTTCAACAGGAAGGTTGTTTCGGACAGATTGGTCCAGTGCGCGATCGCCTGCATCTGATCGGCGCTGAGCGTGTCGGCGTCGAATACGACAGCAAGCGGATTGCCTTTGAACGGCACCGACGTGAACACGTCGACCTGTTTGAAACGAACGGTGTTGGCGGGCATCGGGCGCGGTCCGGCGATTCCTGCAGTTGATAGGGTTCGCGGATTCTATCTGGTGCCGGGGGAACGAGCTACCTCGCCACAAATGCAAAACGCGCCGCGGGTGATTGACACCTCGCGACGCGTTGATTGCGACCGGCCGGACGAACCGGCCTTCTGGATCGCAATGCGTTACTCGACTTCCGCGATCATTTCGATTTCGACGCATGCGCCGAGCGGAATCTGCGCGACGCCGAATGCCGAGCGTGCGTGCTTGCCGCGCTCGCCGAACACGTCGGCGACGAGTTCCGACGCGCCGTTCGTCACCAGGTGCTGCTCGGTGAAGTCGAGCGTGGAATTGACGAGACTCATCAGCTTGACGATGCGCGTGACGCGGTTGAGGTCGCCCACATGCGCGTGCAGCGTGGCGAGCAGGTCGATGGCGATGGAGCGTGCCGCGGCCTTGCCGTCTTCCGTGCCGAGATCCGCGCCGAGCTTGCCCGCCCACACCTTGCCGTCTTTCTTCGCGATGTGGCCGGACAGGTACACCGTATTGCCGCTTTGCGCGCTCATCACATAGGCGGCCGCCGGCGCGCCGGCGTTCGGCAATTCGATGCCCAGTTCCTTCAGCTTGTCATAAACATTAGTTTGAGCCATGTTGTGTCCTCGGTCGGTAATGAGAGGTGGTAGCGGCGAACGGGCCGGCTGGTTTCAGAGCTTGGCGCGGATCAGCGCTGCGAGACGCGACACGCCTTCGTCGATCTTCGCCGGCGGCACCGTGACGAACGACAGGCGCAATGTGTTGTGCTGCGCTTCGTTCGCGAAGAACGGACCGCCCGGCACGAACGCGACGTTTTGCGCGACCGCTTCCTCAAGCAGCTTCATGCTGTCGATTTGCGCGGGCAGCTTCACCCAGATGAACATGCCGCCTTCCGGACGATTCCACTGCACGCCTTCGGGCATGTAGCGTTCGAGCGAGGCGAGCATTGCCGCGCACTGGTCGCGGTAAAGCTCGCGAATGGTCGGCACATGCGTGTCGAGAAAGCCGTCCTTGATCACTTCATGGACGATGCGCTGCGTAAAGCTCGGCGTATGCAGGTCGGTGGCCTGCTTGGCCTGCACGAGTTTGAAGATCAACTCTTCAGGCGCGATGATGTAGCCGACGCGCAGACCAGGCGCCAGCACCTTGGAGAAAGAACCCAGGTGGACGATGTGGTCGGGCGCCATCGACAGCATGGTCGGCAGCGGTTCGCCCGCGTAATCCAGCGCGCCGTAGGGATCGTCTTCGATTACCGGGAACGGCGCGGTTTTCGCGAATTCGGCGAGCGCGCGGCGGCGCTCGACCGGCAGCCGGCGGCCAGTCGGGTTCTGGAAATTCGGTTGTGCATACAACAGGCGCGCACCGGCAGTGAGTTCAGGCGTGAGTCCTTCTGGAATCAGCCCTTGCTCGTCAGTCGGCACCTGGACGTAGGCCGGTTCGTACATGGAGAACGATTGCAGCGCGCCGAGATAAGTCGGCGTTTCGACGAGCACGGGGCTTTGCGGACAGACCAGTACTTTGCCGAGCAGATCGAGCGCCTGCTGGGAGCCGGTTGTGATCAGCACCTGGCTTGGGCGAATCTGCGCGCCGTTCACCGAATAGCGCTTCGCGACCCACTCGCGCAGCGGCGCATAGCCTTCCGTTGCGCTGTACTGGAGCGCCGCGGCGGGCGAGTCGCGCAGAATGCGGTCGGACGCTTCGCGCATGCGTTCGGCCGGGAACGTGGCCGGCGAGGGCAGGCCGCCCGCGAACGAAATGACTTCGGGCCGTTCCGTGACCTTCAGAATCTCGCGGATCGCCGAGCTGGTGAGCTTGCGTGCGCGTTCGGACAATTGCCACGTGGGGGCTTTCAAGTCGCTTTGGTCCATGGTCTCCTCTGCTGGTATCTCTGGAACCTGTCAAAACTTCGATTATCGCGCGAGTCGGCGACCCGCGCGCGCTGGCTATTTAAGGGTCCGTAGACCGTTGGGTGTTTCGAATTCGGCAGTGAGCGCGGCCGGGGCCGCCGCGTCGTCTGTCGGGTGCAGCTCGATCAGATGCGCGGCGCCTAGCCACTGCAATTGCGCGGCCACCGTATCGGCTTGCGGATGCTGGCCTTTCAACGTTTTTAGCGCGATGCCGGTTTCTGGCAATAGCGTCGACGGATGCCGCGCCGTGTCCCACTGGATGAGCGTGGGCAGCACGCCATCGCCCGCGCCTTGCCAGGAGGGAAAGGCGCCGTCATCCGCAATGGACAGGCCCCAGCTGAACTCGCCGCGCGTGAGCGGCACGATCGGCGGGATGCGCTGCGGGTACTGGGCCTGCCACGTCGGCAGATGCTTCGGCCGGTCCACGCGGACGACCCAATGCGACAGGTACGGCCCGTTTTCGAGCCGCGCGTGCGTAGCGGGGTCGTCGAGCGCGAAGAGGCGCGCGCGCGGCGCGGCGCCGGTCGCCGATTCGTGCGCAGCGTCGGCATGCGGATCGACTGCGATCACTTCCAGATAGGCGCCGCCCCACAGGTTCAGCAGGCGGTTGTGGGTTCGCATCAACGGATGCGCGCCGCCGCCTGCCGGTGCAACGCCGAGAATGTCGGCGACGTACTGCGTGCCCTCGTCGAGCGTGCGGGCGGAAACGACGAGATGATCGAGACGAAGCGGATGTGCGGTCATTGCAGATTGGGAAAACTGGTTTTTACATCAGATCGGACCCACGCCGCGCGCAGGGTATGCGGGTGCCCGGGGACGTAAGCATAACCGTTCGCGGGGCGGCGGCTTCCTCGCGAACGTGCGATTACCGGGCGGTGCGACGTTTTTGCGGCTGGTTGTCGGCAATGGGCCGTGTGTTTGTTTGCGAGGGCACGTGCCGTTAGCTTGCCGGCTTGCCCTATCGGCTCGCTCGCCGGCAACGCTGCAAACAGCGCGCGCGTCGGACAGCGCGATGAGCGGGATCGCCGCCCGGCTCGTTCACTCAAGCATTCCGTTAAGCGTGCCGTCGAGCACACCGTCGAGCATGCCGCGCCCTTCACCCAGCGCACTTTTCTGTCTCAAATGTAGCGGCGACGACCTGCACAGTAACGGTACAATCGACTCGATACCGTTCGGTACAGTTGGAGTGCGTCTATGTCCGTCCCGCTTACACAGATTCCCGCCCCGCACGACACGGCGTCGCTGACGCTGGTCGAGCAGCTCGTGCAATGGGCCCGCCGCCGCATTGAAGAACGCGTGTTTCGCCCTGGCATGCGCATGCCGTCGATCCGCAAGCTGGCGCTCGACAAAGGCGTGTCGCGATTCACGGTGGTCGAGGCATACGAGCGGCTCGTCGCCCAGGGTTACCTCGAGTCGCGGCGCGGCTCGGGTTTCTTCGTGCGCGAGCGTCTGGCGGGCGCGGCGGTTTCGGAACTCCGTCCGGTCGCGCAGGAGCCCGCGCCGGCGACCATCGACGTGGTCTGGCTGCTGCGCAATATGCTGCACACCGGCGCGCGCCCGGAGCGCAGTCCTGGTCTCGGCTATCTGCCGGCGCGCTGGCTCGACGGAGAGTTGATCACCAACGCGCTGCGCACGCTGGGCCGGCAAAGCGGCGCGCAGATGCTGGGGATCGGCACGCCGCTCGGTTTTCTGCCGCTGCGCCAGCAATTGCAGACGCGGCTGGAGGAACTGGAGATCGGCGCGTCGCCCGAGCAGATCGTGATGGTGTCGGGCATCACGCAGGCGATCGACCTGATTTCGCGCATTTATGTCAAGGCGGGCGATTCGGTGATCGTCGGCGATCCTGCGTGGTTCCAGATGTTCGGGCGTTTCGCCTCGCAAGGCGCACGGCTCCTCGGCATGCCATATACACCGGACGGCCCGGACCTCGACGCGCTCGAATCGCTGGTGCAGACGTGGCGGCCCAAGATGCTGGTGATCAATTCCGTGCTGCAGAATCCGACCGGCACGTCGCTGACGGCCGCGCAGGCGTTCCGCATTCTCCGGCTTGCCGAGGCGTACGACTTCATCGTGGTGGAGGACGACATCTACGGCGATCTCTGTCCGCCGAGCTATGCCGGCACGCGTCTCGCGAGCCTCGATCAGTTAAAGCGCGTGATCTATCTGGGCAGTTTTTCGAAGACTCTCGCGCCGAATCTGCGCGTCGGTTTCATCGCATGCGCGCTGGAAGTCGCAAAGGCGGTCAGCGACCAGAAAATGCTGGTCGGCATGACGAGCCCGGAGTTGAACGAGCGCGTGCTGTACAAAATCCTCACCGAGGGTCATTACCGGCGCCACGTTGAGCGGCTGCGCGCGCGGCTCGACAGCGTGCGCGAAAAATCCGTGCGGATGCTGGAGAAGACCGGCCTCAAGCTCTTCCTGACGCCCACGGCGGGAATGTTCGTGTGGGCCGACACCGGAGTCGACGCCGACGGCCTCGCCGCCGCGGGCCACGAAGCCGGTTTTCTGCTGACGCCCGGCAGCCTTTTTTCGCCGCAGCAGTCGCCCACCACGTGGATGCGCTTCAATATCGCCAATTGCGGCGATCCGGAACTGGCGACGTTCTTGTGCCGTTATCTGGACGGCGTTGCGCGCCGCGCCTCTTGAAACCGCGCCGGATCGCCCTTATTTAGACGGACGATCCGGCGGCACGGCACCGTACACCGGCAATCCGGCCCCCGTGCCACGCCTGACCCGAAGCGCATCTGCAATACCCGATTCGCAAAAACCCGATTCGCAACAGAGAGGAAGTCCGACCATGGCACAAGAAACCATGAGCTTTCAGGCAGAAGTGAAACAGCTTCTGCAACTGATGATCCATTCGCTGTACAGCAACAAGGAAATCTTTTTGCGCGAGCTGATTTCCAATGCGTCCGACGCGGCCGACAAGCTGCGTTTCGAAGCGATTGAAAACAGCGGGTTGTACGAGAACGACCCGAATCTGCGCATTCGCGTGTCGTACGACAAGGACGCGCGCACCATCACGATCGACGATAACGGCATCGGCATGAGCCGTGACGAAGCAATCGCCAACCTCGGCACGATCGCGCGCTCGGGCACCAAGGAATTTTTCGGCAAACTGTCGGGCGATCAGCAGAAAGACGCTGCGCTGATCGGGCAGTTCGGCGTGGGCTTCTATTCGGGCTTCATCGTCGCGGACAAGATCACCGTCGAGACTCGCCGCGCCGGATTGCCGGCGTCGGAAGGCGTGCGCTGGGAAAGCGCGGGCGAGGGCGATTTCGCCGTCGAGCAGATCGAGCGCGCCGCGCGCGGCACGACCATCACGCTGCATCTGCGTGCGGATGAAGACGAGTTGCTGTCGTCCCATCGCCTTAAGTCGATCATTCAGCGGTACTCGGATCACGTCGCGCTGCCCATTCTGATGAAGAAGGAAGAGTGGGACGCGGAAAAGAGCGCGATGGTCACGAAGGACGAGGACGAGACCGTCAATCAGGCGAGCGCGCTGTGGACCCGCGCGAAGAACGACATCACCGAAGAGCAGTACAAGCAGTTTTATCAGCATCTGTCGCACGATCATCAGGATCCGCTCACGTGGACGCATAACCGTGTCGAAGGCCGTAGCGAATACACGCAGTTGCTGTACGTGCCGAGCCACGCGCCATTCGACCTGTGGAACCGCGATCATCGAGGCGGGCTTAAGCTGTACGTGAAGCGCGTGTTCATCATGGACGACGCCGAGCAACTGCTGCCCGCGTACCTGCGCTTCGTGAAGGGCGTGGTCGATTCGAGCGATCTGCCGCTTAACGTCTCGCGTGAAATCCTGCAGGAAAGCCGCGACGTCAAGGCGATCCGCGAGGGCGTGACCAAGCGCGCGCTGTCGATGCTGGAAGATCTGGCCAACTCGGATAACGACGCCGACAAGCAAAAGTACGCCGGCTTCTGGAAGGAGTTCGGGCAGGTGCTGAAGGAAGGCATCGGCGAAGACTTTGCGAATCGCGAGCGTATTGCCAAGCTCGTGCGCTTTGCCTCCACGCATACGGAAACGCCGGAGCAGAACGTGTCGCTCGCCGATTACGTCGCGCGCATGAAGCCCGAGCAAAGCAAGATCTACTATGTGACCGCCGACACCTGGCAGGCCGCAACCCACAGCCCGCATCTCGAAGTGTTCCGCAAGAAGGGCGTGGAAGTGCTGCTGCTGACCGATCGCGTGGACGAATGGATGCTGTCGTTCCTGAACGAATTCGACGGCAAGCCGCTGCAAAGCGTGGCGCGCGGCGATCTGGATCTTGGCGCGCTGAACGACGAGGAGAAAGAGGCGCAGGAAAAGGTGAGCGAGGAGCTCAAGCCGCTCGTCGAGAAGATGAAGGAAGCGTTGAAGGACAAGGCAAAAGACGTGCGCCTCACGTTCCGCCTGACCGATTCGCCGTCGTGCCTCGTAGCCGACGACGGCGAGATGAGCGGTTACCTGCAGCGCATGCTGAAGGCCGCAGGGCAGCAGGCGCCCTCGTTCCATCCGATTCTGGAAGTGAATCCGGAGCATGCACTCGTAAAGGGCTTGCATGCCGATAGCGCGAACTTCGACGACTGGTGCCACCTGCTGTTCGACCAGGCGTTGCTGGCCGAAGGCGGCGCGCTTGAAGATCCGGCGAGCTTCGTGAAGCGTACGAATGCGTTGTTGCTTGCGCGCGCGAATTGAGCGTGATCGAATTGAGCGTGATCGCGTAGCGTCGAACCGGCGCTCAACGTAGTGAAAGGGAAAATGCGCTGCTTCGGCAGCGCATTTTTTTTGCCGCGCACTTTGTGGTGTTATGAACGGGCCGAAAGAAATCCGGATCGGTCACGGCGCGTGCATTAACGGTCGAGTGTTAGCCCGTGCAAGTGACGCACTTGCGCGAGCACGCTCCCGGCCAGCTCCTTGGCCTCGAAACTGGAATGGTGATCGCCGAGCACTTGCGCCGCGAGGCTGCCGATTGCCGCGCTGGTCTGTTTAGAACTGTGGTGTTGCGCGAGCGCTGAGCCGGCTAGCTCTTTCTCGATATGCGTGGCGCCCTGGCGAGCCAATACGACCGACGCAAGATGCGCGATGCGGTCAGAAGTTTCCTTCGCGTTCGTAGTATTCACCTTACTCCCTGCTGCTAGTTGTAGATTTGCTCGACACCTTGGACCTTCTTCGACATCGCGCAAAATTAATTATGGTTAACTAACTAAAACTAATCAACGACCATAAATTGAGATTAGTTTATGAGACGCAGGGCACGGCATTATCCTGGTCATCGCGCTTCGAAACTGGGACGCTTGAAGATCAGGCACGTTCTTCGAGCCACTTTCTGTACAAGCCGTGCGCGTGGAAATCTCTTTTGCGATTGAAGCGCCTGCGCGTTGCGGCACTTTCTGAGATTTCATGTCCGATTCCGCTTTGGCCGCCCCGGCGGTACTGATCAATGTCACAACGCCTCTCGAGACGGTTCATCTTCTGTGGTCGGTTCTGCGCGAGGAGGGCCTCCACGCCGCAGTGCTGCGCGCGGCCGAACTGGCTGCCGCTGGTGTGACATGGCAGTTGCACGCCGATCTGCACGCGAGCGCGGGGCGCTTCGAAGCGGCGTATCACAGCGCATCGCAGGCACAACCGGAAGCCAGCGGCGCGCGCCATGCTCGCCTTGCGTTATTCGCGGACGCGCTCGGCCGCGGCGAGGTCGCGCGGCATCACAGCGAAATCGCGGTCGCCGCGCAGCCGCTTGCCACCACGCTTGAATGGATCGTCTGGCTCATCAACGGCTGTGGCGCGCATTCGGCGGCGGCGCATATGTTGCGCGCCTATCGGCAGCGAGCGCCGCGCGACGCGCGCGCGCCGTGGTGGCTTGCTATTTCGCTCGGTGCGCTCGGTGGGCAAGGCGGTCCCGGCGCGAGCGAGGAGCGGCGCGCGGCGCTAGCGAGCGCATACGCGCTCGACCCGGCCGTCGATCCGGCGTTGCCGTTGCAACTCGTGCTGGCATTGCGCGAGATGCGCGACTGGGCTGCCGTCGAGCAAGTGTGCCGCGAGGCGCTGGCGCGCAATCCCGCAGACGCGGAGATGGCCTGGCAGCTCAGTCACGCGCAATGGCAGTGCAACGACGCAGCCGCAGCCGAGGCGACCATGCGCGCCGCGAATGCTGCGTCGCCAGGCAATGCCGACGTGCTCGCCGCGATTGGCCTCTATCTATGCGAGCAGGCACGCTACGGGGAAAGTGCCGCAATCTTGCACGAAGCACTAGCGGTCAATCCAAACGCGGTGACACCGGCAATCGATCTCGCCGACCTCGACTTGCGGCACGGCGCATGGACAAGCGGCTGGAAGCGTTTTGAGGCACGGCTCGCACGCGACGACCGCGAGCCGAACAATATCGTTTCGGTCATGGCTCGCCTGTGTCCGCGCTGGCAAGGCGAAGCACTCGCCGGCAAGACGCTTGTCGTGCACAGCGAACTGGGCAACGGCGACGACATCCACATGGTGCGCTATGTGCCGCAACTTGCCGCCCACGTGCGCCAGGAGGGTGGCAGGCTCGTGCTCTGTGTGCGCAAGTCGTTGCACGCGCTGCTCACGCGTTTTTACGCGGACTGTGTGTCCATCGAAGACGGCCCGCTCGGCGCGCCGGATTACAGCCTGCCCATCATGAGCTTGCCGCTCGTGCTGGATCTGCAGCCGCAGCAGGTCCGGGGCGATGCGTATCTTCATGCCGACCCGAACAAGGTGAGCGCATGGCGCGAGCGGCTACACAGACAGACGCCGCAGGCGAGACTGCATGTCGGGCTCGTGTGGGCGGGAAGCCCTACGCATCGTCGCGACGAGAAGCGTTCGATTGCGCGCGCAACGCTTGAACCGTTGCTGTCGCTTGCCGATGTCATGTTCTATTCGCTTACGCCAGGACGTGCGGCCGACGTCGCGGTGTTGACCGCGCAAGGTTATCGCGTGTGCGACATGACGGCGCAATACCACTCCGGCTTCGACGACGTTGCCGCCCATCTCGGTGCGCTCGACGCGCTGGTTACGATCGACAGTGCACCGTTGCATCTTGGCGGCGCGTTAGGGCGGCCGGTGTTCGCGATGCTCGACCACGTGTCGCATTGGGCGTGGGGCAACGAAGAGGCGCAACCTTGGTACGACTCGCTGGAGCTCTTCAGGCAGCCGCAGCCGGGGCACTGGGCCCCGGTCATCCAGCGAGTAACGGCGCGCCTGCAAGCGCTGATGGCAGCCGGCGCGAGCAGCACGAACTCGAGCCACGCAACGCATCCGGCTGTAAGCGGCTGATGGCAAAGCCCATGCGCGATTCAGCTTTATTACGCAGCGAGGCTGCGCCAGGCGACGCAGAAGCACTGCATCAGCTCGGCCTTGCATACTTTCGCGAGGGCGCGCTCGAGCGTGCCTGCGAGCAGTTGGATCGCGCACTGAACGTCGCCCCCGACCGTGCGGATATCTGGGAGCATCGCGGGCTGCTTGCCGTGCTGCGCGGCGATCGTATCGCGGCCGAGGCGTTCTACCATCGGGCGCTGAACATAGGCGGTGGCAGTGCCAGCGTTCATCGGAATCTTGCCGATTGCCTGAAGCTGTCTGCGCGATTCACCGAGGCGCGCCAGCACTATCAAACCGCGTTGCACTTCGAGCCCGCTTTGCACCATGCGGTTCGCGCGCTCGCGCAGATCTGCACGGAACAGGAACAGCATGCCGACGCAGCGAACTATTGGCTGCGCGCGTGGGCACTCGACCCTGCGAACCTTGCAGATGCGTTCATGCTGATCGCGGCCTTGTCGAAAGCGCAGCGCGATGCCGAGATCGGCGATCTGTTGCCGGCCCTGCGCGCACGCTGCAGCTCCGATGCAGCAGCTCTCCAGCAGCTCGCATTCGCTCTGAACGGCGCGCATCGTTTTGCCGACGCGCTCGGCGTCGCGCGGCAGGGAATCGGCGTCGAACCGCACAACGCCTGGCTGCATCACAACGCGTCGTTCGCGCTCAATATGCTCGGCGACGTCGAACAAATGCAGATGCATACCGCCGAGGCCGCGCGGCTCATGCCCGACGACCCATCCATGCAGTTCAACCTCGCCGCGGCACAGCTCCGCGCGGGCGATTTCGAACGAGGCTGGAAGCAATACCGGTGGCATGACGCGCTACCGGAAAATCACGATCTGGTTCGCCCCGATTTCCCAGAGTGGCAAGGCGAGCGCGTTCTCGGCTGCCGCTTCCTGCTAATCGGCGAACAGGGGCTTGGCGATCAGATCCAGTTTCTGCGTATGGCCGACTGGCTGCATCGCCGAGGCGCGCAAGTGGACGTCTGGGTCCAAGAGCCGCTTGGCGACGTGGCGCGCCATGCGGCCGGCGTGCATGCGGCCTGGACCACGGCGCCGCCCGGCCCGTATGACTACTGGTGCCGCATGTTGAGCATGCCGGCGCATATGAACCTCGAATTGTCGATGTTGCCGCTTGCCACGGCTTATCTGCAAGCAAAGCCCGCAGAGGTGCAGCGTTGGCGTGACCGCCTGGAGGTATTCGGTCCTGTCAAGGCGCAACGGACGTTCACAAAGCGCGTCGGCATCGTTTGGGCGGGCAATCCCGCGTATGCGCTCGACCGCTATCGGTCCATTGCGCTTCAGCAATGGCGGCCGCTTCTGGAGCAGCCGGGCGTGCGTTGGTTCTCGTTGCAGAAAGGGGATGCACAGCGCGACGCGGCGGCTTTGCCGAAGGGTGTCGACCTGCACGTCCTCGGGCCGCAGATTCACAGCTTCCTGGATACGCTGGCGATTATTCAGTCGCTCGATCTGGTCGTTACAGTAGACACCGCGGTCGCGCATCTAGCCGGGGCATGCGGCACGCCGGTCTGGGTGCTGGTGCCCACCTTCACAGACTGGCGCTGGATGGTCGAGCGCGCCGATAGTCCGTGGTATCCGTCAATGCGGCTTTTCAGGCAGCGTGAGTTGAATCGGTGGGAAGCGGTGCTCGCTGACGTCGCGCAGGCACTGCAGGAGTATGTCGGGAGGTGAGTCGGTAGCTGAGCCGGGCGCACACGGCGCAGCCGGCCCTGGGTGTTACCAGCGTAGTCCGCCTGACGCGGCTGGTGCCTACTTCTTGCCCATTAACGTTTCCATGGTTTCGCCGCGCACGACGATCTCAGTGCGGCGATTGAGCGCGCGTCCTTCGGGCGTGTCGTTGCTTGCAACCGGATTGTTGTACGCGTTGCCCTTGGTGCGGATACGCTCCATCGTCACGCCGCGCGCCACGAGCGCGTAACCCACGGCGGTCGCGCGCGCTTCCGAGAGTTGCTGGTTGTAGTCGAGCGTGCCGATATTGTCCGTGTAGCCTTCGACGATGATCGGCTTCTTGCTGCGCTTGAGCAGCACCGCGGAACGGTCGACCACCGCGCTCGCGTCGCCGCGCACTTGCGACTTGTTGAAATCGAACAGTGCTTTCTCGGGCAGCTTCACGGCGACGCCGTCGGCGACCGGTGCGACCTCGATGCCCACGGCCTTGTTCAACGACGTCTCAGTATCGCGGTTCAACGGCGCCGCGCAGCCAGCCACCAGCAGCACCGACATTGCGCAGGCGCTCATGCTCAGAATTTTCTTCATGCTTGTTCTCTCGTTCGTTTGCAGATCGGATGGCGCGCCCGTCGATAGCGGGCGAATCGCCGGTTCGTAAAGCACGGAGGTTTTATCGTGGGTCGCGGCGATGGAGAATCGGACCTTTCCGAAATCGGCGACTTGATGGAGGGTTTCGATACCGATTTGGCGGTGAAGCTGAATCGTCGGAAAAGGCGCGTGCGTGCCGGGCAATCGTCCGACAGTCGCGCCGTTATAATCCGAACCCATGCCTATCCGTTTCGATGCCGCCGACGCGCACTGGCGCGTCGCTCCCTTGCCTGGCCTCAGCGCCGCGCAGAAAGACTGGTTGACCCGTGGCGGTTCGCTGACCGCGCATCTGCGCGCGCTCGGCGAAGTCGCTGTGCGCGTCACGCATGAAGGTGTGGCGTTGGCCTGGGCCGACGAGCATGCCGCGCTGGGTCTTCGCGTGCGCGCGCCGGTGTGGGTGCGCGAGGTCGTCTTGTCGGTCGACGCCGTGCCCTTTGTCGCCGCGCACAGTGTTGCGCCCTTGGCCGCGAGCGTCGGCGTATGGCAGGCCACGCGACGCTTGCGCACGCGGCCGCTCGCGGAACTGCTGTATAGCGACAGCAGCGTCGCGCGTTCCGCGCTAGTCAGCCGCCGCGTGACCGCGCGGCATCCGCTCTACCGGTTGGCGACGCGTGAAGTCAGCGGGACGCCGCCGCACGCACTGGCGGCGCGCCGCTCGGTGTTCGAGCGGCATGGCGAGCCGCTGATGGTCACCGAATGTTTCTTGCCGGCACTGTGGACGCATCTCGCGTCTCTGTCGAATTTGGGCGGCGCTCACCACTCAATCGCTCCCACCGCCGATGCCATGCCCGCAGGTCACCCGCGCATGCGCGAACATGGCCGGCCGATCGAGCACACGGCATCGCGCGCGCATCCTGCGACGCGTGCCGCCAGTGAGCGGAGCCGATAATGTTGCGCGGCTTTCCCCCGGTTGTCGCCGCCGACACACATACGCTGATTCTCGGCAGCTTTCCCGGCGAGGCGTCGCTCGCAGCGACCCAGTACTACGCGCATCCGCGCAACCAGTTCTGGCGTTTGCTGGGCGCCGTGCTCGACGACCCGCTCGCGGAACTCCCCTACGAAGAGCGGCTGCGGCGTGTGCTTTCTCATGGGATCGGCGTGTGGGACGTGCTCGCCGCGTGCCATCGCGAGGGCAGTCTCGATGCGGCCATTCGCAACGCGCAGCCGAACGACTTTGCATCGCTGCGCGAACACGCGCCGAAGTTGAGCAAGGTCTGCTTCAACGGCAAGACGGCGGGCCGCTTCGCGCCGGTGATAGGCGAGGCGGGCTACATGACCCTCGTGTTGCCTTCGTCAAGTCCGGCGAATGCTATGCTCTCGTTCGATCAAAAATTGCGCTTGTGGCGCGACATCCTGACATGACGAAACTCATCAAGCGCGCTTCGGCTGAAGCGCGTGCATTTCGCAACCGCAACGCTGACGGCGCGGGCAAGCGCGTCGTCGCGCGCAACAAGAAAAAGACATCGCACGACGACGATCTGCACGACGCGCCGCAAATCGAAACGCCGCGCAAGCCGCGTTTTGCGCCCGTCACGTTCTCGGAAGAGGGCGGCGTGCGTTATCTGCATTTCGGCACGGAATGGGTGCAAGGCGCGATGCGTCTGCGCAAGCCGGACCACATCGAACTCGAATACGCGCAGCAAATGATGGCGTGGTTGCTGTTCATCGAAACGCCCCGGCGCATCGTGCAACTCGGCCTCGGTGCGGCTGCGCTCACCAAGTTCGCGCATCGCTTCCTGAAGCGCGCCAAGGTCGATGCGGTCGAAGTGAACCCGGCGGTGGTCATCGCCGCTCGCGCGATGTTCGAGTTGCCGCCAGACGACGCGCGCCTCACGGTGCATGAGACGGACGCGTGGGACTTCGTCAACGACCGTGCAAACCACGGCACGATCGGCGCATTGCAAATCGACATTTACGATGCAACGGCGCGCGGCCCGGTGCTCGACAGCGTCGGCTTCTATCGTGCGGCTCGCGCGTGCCTGACCGATGCAGGCGTGGCAACGGTGAATCTTTTCGGCGATCACCCGAGCTTCGTGCGCAACATGAAGCGTCTGAACGAAGCGTTCGACGGTCGCGTCGTCGCGCTCCCGGAAGTGCACGACGGCAACCGCATCGCGATTGCGTTTTCCGGCCCCGTGCTCGACGTGCCGTTCACGGCGCTGCAAACACGCGCGAAGCTGATCGAAGCGGAACTCGGCTTGCCCGCGCGCAAGTGGATCAAGGGTCTGCAGGAGTCGACCGGACAGACGGGCGCGTCGTTCGTCATCTGATCGCATTCAGCCGCAAGGGGCCGGGCCATGACGGACCGGCCTCGCCCTGACGAACGTCGCATCCGCGCGACGGAATTCAGATCTGCTATCTATCCGGCATTGCGCCGCGAATCCGCTGTTTTCTCCTCCACACGCGAACACCGCCGAGGCCGCAAGACCCGCGCCGCGCGTGGGTCCTGGCCAGGTCGCTCCGCCCGGCTGGCATCCGCTGAAACACCGTCCTGCCGGCTCTGACAGCAGTGCCAATGCCTCGGGTCCTCCCTGCTTGACCGCACGTTCGCGGCTCCTATACTCTTTCGAGGCTTTCGGGGTACTCGTGTCACACGCGGGGCGATCCTCCGCGGGCTTGCTGCCGCGAGCCGGTTTTCCGCGTGGCGGTCCAGCACCCGTCGAACACGGGCCAACATTTCAATAATAGGAAGAGGAGACGTCATGGCTCACGACGCCGACGCGAATAAAGCCAGCAAGCACTGGCTCTGGCTGTTGCTGTTGCCCTGGATCGCCATGGTCTGGGTGCCGTCGTACAACAAGGTCGAACCGGTATTGTTCGACTTTCCGTTTTTCTACTGGTATCAGCTTCTCTGGGTGCTGATCAGCGCAGTCATTACGGCGCTCGTCTATATGAAGACCAAGACGCGCTCGTCGGGCCGTCCTCAGGGGGACGCACGATAATGAACGCCATCGCAACTTTCGTCTTCGTTCTATTTTTCATCGGCGTCACGATTCTCGGTTTTATCGCGGCGCACTGGCGGCGCGGCGATCTCGCGCATCTGGAAGAGTGGGGTCTCGGCGGCCGGCGCTTCGGCACCATCGTCACCTGGTTTCTGCTCGGCGGCGACCTCTACACCGCGTACACCTTCATCGCTGTGCCGGCGCTGGTATTCGGTGCGGGCGCAACCGGTTTCTTCGCGCTGCCGTACACCATTCTGATCTACCCGTTCGCGTTCGTCGTGTTCCCGAAACTGTGGAGCATCGCGAAACGTCAGGGCTACGTGACGTCGGCGGACTTCGTGTCGGCACGCTACGGCAGCCGCATGCTCGCTCTCGCGATCGCCGTGACCGGCATCGTCGCGACCATGCCGTACATCGCGTTGCAACTGGTCGGGATCGAAGTGGTGATCGGCGCGCTCGGCTTCGACACGAAGGGCTTCGTCGGCGATCTGCCGCTGATCATCGCGTTCGCTATCCTGGCCGCGTACACGTACACGTCGGGCTTGCGCGCGCCGGCCATGATCGCCGTGGTCAAGGACGTCCTGATCTACGTCACGATCTTCGCTGCGGTCATCGTCATTCCGCCGCAACTGGGCGGCTTCGGCCACATCTTTGCATCGGTGCCGCCGGCCAAGTTGCTGCTGAAGGCGCCGGACGTGTCGAGTCTGAACGGCTATAGCGCGTATGCGACGCTCGCGGTGGGTTCGGCGCTCGCGCTGTTCCTGTACCCGCACTCGATCACGGCGGTTTTGTCGTCGAAATCGGGCAACACGATCCGCCGCAATATGGCAATGCTGCCGGCTTACTCGCTCGTGCTCGGTTTGCTCGCGCTGCTCGGTTTCATGGCGCTTGCCTCGGGCGTGAAAGACATGCCGGAATTCGCGCCGTACTTCAAGGCGTTCGGCCCGAACTTCGCGGTGCCGGCGCTGTTCCTGCACTTCTTCCCGTCGTGGTTCGTCGGCGTGGCGTTCGCTGCCATTGGTATCGGCGCTCTGGTGCCGGCGGCGATTATGTCGATTGCGGCAGCGAACCTCTACACGCGCAACATCCACAAAGAGTTCGTGAACCGCAATATGACGCACGAACAGGAGACCAACGTCGCGAAGCTGGTATCGCTGATCGTCAAGGTCGGCGCGGTGGCGTTCATTCTCGGCCTGCCGCTCACCTACGCGATCCAGTTGCAATTGCTCGGCGGCATCTGGATCATCCAGACGCTGCCCGCAATCGTGCTCGGCCTGTACACGCGCGTGCTCGACTATCGCGGCTTGCTGCTCGGCTGGGCAGTCGGCATCGCGACCGGCACGTGGATGGCTGTTTCGCTGAAGCTCGCCGGTTCCATCTTTACGATCCACCTGTTCGGCATGGCGATTCCGGGCTACGCGGCGGTCTGGTCGCTGATCGTGAACCTGGTGGTGGCCGTGGTGGTGAGCCTGCTGGTGCGCGCGTTCGGCATGCAGCGCGCCGAAGACCGCACAAGTCCGGAAGATTATCTGGACGTGGTCGAAAGCTAAGCGTCGCAGGCTAGTCGGGCGGCTGGGCATGCCGGCCGGCAAGTGAAACGATGCAACGGAAACCGCAGCGCCCGCAGACGAAAGTCTGCGGGCGTTTGTGTTTGCGGCGCACTCCAGGGCACGATAGCGGGACCGTCTCTCAAAGCGTCGCTAACTCCACCATGGCTCCTGCCGATTCCCGCACCGTGATTCCGCGCCGCTCGGCGGTGAGCCGGATGGTTCGCGCGATCACCTCGCCGTATTACCGCTATCGACACGCGAAGGTCCTGCACAGCCTGCGCGTGGGACTGGCGATGCTGTTCTCGATCCTGGCGACAACCGGTATCGACATTCCGCACGGCATCTGGTCGTCGGTGACGCTGCTCGTGGTGATCGGCGGTTTGCAGCACCACGGCAATATCCGCAAGAAAGCGGCGGAGCGGGCCGCGGGCACCTTGCTCGGGGCGTCGATCGGGCTGCTGCTGATCGTGCAGCAGAATCTGCTTGGCTCGCTGCCGCTCACCTATATGTTGATGTCCATCCTCGCCGCAATCTGCGCGTGGTTCGCGATCGGTTCGTCCGGCTATATCGGGCTGTTGACGGCGATCACGATGTGCATCGTCGCGGGGCATGGCGACAATCTGATCGACGTCGGCCTGTGGCGAACGCTGAACGTGTTGATCGGCATTGTGATTGCGCTGGCCTTTTCATTCGCGCTGCCGCTGCACGCCACGTATTCGTGGCGCTACGGTATTGCGGCCAATCTGCGCGAGTGCGCGCAAATCTATACGCGTTTGCTGGAAGGCGAAACGATTAGCGAGGAGGAGCAGGTGAAGCGGTTCCTCGCGATCAACCGGCGGCTCGTGCAATTGCGTTCGCTGATGCCTTCGGTGGCCAAGGAAATCGATGTGCCGCAGGCGAAGCTCGAGGAGATTCAGCGGCTGCATCGCTCGGTGCTGAGTTCGCTCGAACTGCTTGCGACCGGTCCACTGATGCAGGCCGGCGCAGCCGCGCGTACCGCGTATGCCGAACAGTGCGGCGCGGAGGTGCGGGCCGTGCGCGCCATTCTGCTGGCGATTGCGCGCGGCCTGCGCTTTGGCCGCGCGACGCATTTTGGGATTCCGGCGGGCGGGGGGCAGGTGGCCTGCGGTCCGGTGGCCGGCAAACCGGCGGCAGGCGATCCGGTGGCCGGCAAACCGGTGGCGCGCAAACCGGCGGCCGGCGATCCGGTGGCGGGCGATCCGGTGGCGGGCGATCTGGCCGCGTCGCCGCTCGCGCAAACCGCGGGCAACGCGGCGCTTAAACTGCCGCCCGACTTGCAAGGCCCGTATTGGCTCGGGCAGCGGCTCGCGGAACAGGTGGACCGCCTGCGCGCAGCGTTGCTCGAGACAGAGGTGAACTGGAACATCGAGCGGCGCTCGCGGGTTTTGCAGAAGGCTTAGGTGGAGGAGGTGGGGGGAAGTTGGTCACGGTTCCCGGCAGTGGCTGCGGCCGCGACAGTGACGCCCGCTCTCTCCCTGCCCGCCGCGATAACAGTAGTAGCGGCAGCGACCGTCGCCGCGGCGGCAGGCAACTACAGCGACATCATCGCCATCGCGCGGGGTCAAGGTTGCGCGCCCCGCGGCCCTAACCATCGGTCACTTATGCGCCCGCCACCGCCCTGACCGCCGGTCACTCATGCGGCAGCGTCACCATCCACATCAGGCCGAAGCGGTCCACGGCCATGCCGAAGCCTTTGCTCCAGAACGTCTCGCCCCATGGCATCACGATCTGGCCGCCGTCGGCGAGTGCGTTGAAGTATTTTTGCGCCGATGTCGTGTCGTCCGCCGTCAGCGACAGGCTGAAGCCGCTCATGGGCTTCGCGTCCTGATCGCAATTGCCGTCGGACGCCATCCACTGCGTTGAGCCCATCTGGACGTTCGCATGCATGATCTTGTCTTCGACGCCGGCACGCGGCGGGTTCTGCGGGTCGGGCGGCGCGTCCTTGAAGCGCATCATGAACGTGACCTCGGCACCGAGGTGCTGGCGATAATAGTCGAGCGCTTCTTCGCAGCGTCCGTTGAAAAATACGTAGGGTTGAACTTCCATCATCGTCTCCCGAAATATGGATGTGGACGCCCTGGCGCCGTACGGCAGGCGTAGGCGCAGGCGTGCAGACCATTTTAGGCAACGGTTTTCGGGTGATTGTGACTTTGTGTCGTGAGGAAAAGACGGCTTGCTGGCAACCCCCGAAGGGCGCGTCAGAGGATGAGCGGATACGCGGTAAACGGCACGCGGCCCCGAACCATAAGCTTCGGGGCCGCGTGTTGTAGCGCTGGTGTTGCGGCGCGTTGCTGCGCTTACTGTGATCGCCTGCGGTGGTGGCCGATTCTTGCCTGGGTACGACGACCGCAGCGGCTGACGCAGGCGTTTAGCGCAGCGCTTCGATCAGTTTTTCCAGCTTGACTGCGTCGGCCGCAAACGCGCGGATGCCTTCAGCGAGCTTTTCGGTTGCCATGGCCTCGTCGTTGACGAGGAAGCGGAACGACGCTTCGTCGACCGGCACGCGTTCGATGTTGGCATCTTTCGCGATATCTGGCGAGAGCTTGCGCTCCACCTTGTCGGTGCTTTCCTGCAGCTTTTGCAGCAGATCCGGGCTGATGGTCAGCAAATCGCAGCCGGCCAGTTCCAGAATCTGACCCGTCGTGCGGAAGCTCGCGCCCATCACCTCGGTCTTGTAGCCGAATTTCTTGTAGTACGCGTAAATGCGGCGCACGGACTGGACGCCCGGGTCGTTCGCGCCGCCGTCCTTCGCTTCGTCCCATGCACTGCCGGCGTTTTTCTTGTACCAGTCGTAAATGCGGCCGACGAACGGCGAGATCAGCTTCGCCCCGGCGTCGGC
The DNA here is from genome assembly GCF_904848585.1 of Paraburkholderia kirstenboschensis. Lineage (GTDB taxonomy): Bacteria > Pseudomonadota > Gammaproteobacteria > Burkholderiales > Burkholderiaceae > Paraburkholderia > Paraburkholderia kirstenboschensis. The sequence goes on along the minus strand of NZ_CAJHCR010000010.1, from coordinate 156,852 downwards.
ACAGGCAGCGGCCTGGGCGAGCGAGAACAGCAGCGTCATGTTGCAGTTGATGCCTTCTTTCTGGAGCACTTCGGCCGCGCGTACGCCTTCCCACGTGGAAGCCAGTTTGACCAGCACGCGTTCCCGGTCGATGCCGTGCGACTTGTAGAGCGCGATGATTTCGCGGCCCTTGGCGATCGACCCTTGTACGTCGAACGACAGGCGCGCATCCACTTCGGTCGACACGCGCCCAGGGATGATTTTCAGGATTTCGGTGCCGAAAGCGATCAGCAACTGGTCGATGATCGCGCCCAACGGCTTCGACGCATGGTCTTTGACCGTTTTTTCGAGCAGCGGCCGGTAGTCGTCTTTCTGGACGGCCTTCAGGATCAGCGACGGATTGGTGGTCGCGTCCTGCGGCTTGTACTGCGCGAGTTGCTGGAAGTCGCCGGTATCGGCCACGACCGTGGTGTATTGCTTGAGTTGATCGAGTGCGGTTGTCATATTCGTGCCTTCAGAGGGCGCATGCGCCGTGGTTCAGGAGAACGAGGTCGCCGCCGGAATGAAAGACCGGGCCCGGCGGCCGCGAGTCACGCTGCAGCACTTGCCCGATGTTGCCGGGAAACGCTGCCGGATGCTTCTATTTTATGGCGGATCGTCGGATGTAGTGTTGACAGTTGGCAGCGGCGATCCGTTCACAGCTATTTCACAGCAATTTGGCGGCGGTTCCGTGCGGCTGTTCGGGGCGTCGATTCGGGGCGGCGGTTCCCGCGCCGGTCGCAGCGCGCGGGCACCGCGTCAGATGCGACGCGTCGCGCAACGCCGTGCGCCGCGTGAGCCAACACGCCGTGAGCCGCATCACCCAACACGCCGTGGGCCGCATCACCCGACACGCCGTGCGCCATGTCACCCACAGTGCTCAGCATGCGCCGCTCCAGAAGCGCCGAGTCGCCGGCCGCCGCAACGACGCTTGCTGGTGCCTCGCGTCGCGCAACGGTCATTGTTATGCACCGCGTCATGCCACGGCGCCCGCTATGCGCCGCGTGCAAAAACGCCCGCGAGACGCCCTCCATCACCCGTACTCATGCGCGCCGCGCATTCAGCACGACTTGCGTGAGCACGCCCGCCACCAGTCCCCAGAACGCCGAGCCGATGGACAGCAGCGTCAGCCCCGACGCCGTCACCATGAAAGTCACGAGCGCCGCTTCGCGCTGCCTGGCGTCCTGCATCGCGTTGGTAAGGCCGCTCATGATCGATCCGAACAGCGCCAGCGCCGCGACGGACACAACGAGTTCGCGCGGGAACGCCGCGAACAGCGCCGCAATGGTCGCGCCGAAAACGCCGGCGATCAGATAGAAGATGCCGCACCACACCGCGGCCATGTAGCGCTTGCCGTGGTTTTCGTGCGCCTCGGGGCCGGTACAGATCGCCGCCGTGATCGCGGCAAGGTTGACGCCGTGCGAGCCGAACGGCGCGAGCACCAGCGACGCGATTCCCGTCGCCGAAATCAGCGGCGCCGACGGCGTGGTGTAGCCGTCCGCGCGCAGCACCGCGATGCCGGGCACGTTCTGTGACGCCATGGCGACCACGAAAAGCGGAATCCCGATGCTGACGCTTGCGGCGAGCGAAAACGCAGGCATTGTGAAGACAGGATGCGCGAGCGCCACCTGAAAGTGACTGAAGTCGAGCAGGCCGAGGGCGCCCGCGGCAATCGTGCCGGCGATCAGCGTCATTGGAATCGCGTAACGCGGCGCGAGGCGTTTGACGAGCAGGTAGGTCAGAAACATCGTCAGCACGAGCGCCGTCTGGAACTGCGCGGCGCGAAAAATCTCGATGCCGATCTCGAACAGGATGCCCGCCAGCAGCGCAGCCGCGATGCCAGCGGGAATTTTCTTCATAAGCGTATCGAACCAGCCCGTCAGGCCGACTATGGTCAGCAGCAGCGCGCAGACGATAAACGCGCCGATCGCCTGCCCATAAGGCACATGCGGCAGCGACGACACCAGCAACGCCGCGCCGGGCGTCGACCACGCAATCACAATCGGTGCGCGAAAGCGCAGCGAGAGTCCGATCGTGCAGACGGCCATGCCGATCGACAACGCCCAGATCCACGACGAAATCTGCGCATTCGTCAGATGTGCGGCCTGACCGGCCTGGAACATGAGCACGAGCGAACTGGTGTAGCCCGTCATCATCGCGACGAAGCCCGCGACGATGGCCGACAGCGAGGTATCGGCTAATGGATTGAAGCGGCCGGGCGGAATGCCGGCAGGGACCAGATCAGGCGATGACGAGCGGCTCATGCAAATACTTTGTTGTCGTTGAGGGTGGAGCGGGGCGGTTCTATTTGCTCAGCATACGCATGGCGGACTCGAGCCCGGCGAGCGTGAGCGGGTACATGCGGTGGCCAAGCACTTCGCGGATCGCGCTGACGGACTGGCGATACGCCCACAACCCTTCAGGTTCGGGATTGAGCCACGCGTGATGCGGGAAGTGGTCGGCGAGGCGTCGCAGCCACACGGCGCCGGCTTCCGCGTTGTTGTATTCGACCGAGCCGCCCGGCTGCAGCACTTCGTAGGGGCTCATGGTCGCGTCGCCGACGAAGATCAGCTTGTAGTCGGGCGTGAATTTATGCAGCACGTCCCACGTCGGCATGCGCTCGGTGTGACGGCGACGGTTGTTCTTCCACAGGAAGTCGTACACGCAGTTGTGGAAATAGTAGAACTCGAGGTGCTTGAACTCGGCCTTCGCGGCGGAGAATAGTTCTTCTGTGCGCTTGATGTGGTCGTCCATGGAGCCGCCGACATCTAGCAGCATCAGCACTTTCACCTTGTTGTGCCGCTCGGGCACCATCTTCAGGTCGAGCCAGCCGGCATTCGCGGCCGTGCTGCGGATCGTGTCGGGCAGGTCGAGTTCTTCGGCCGCGCCTTCGCGCGCGAAGCGGCGCAAGCGGCGTAATGCGACCTTGATGTTGCGCGTGCCGATTTCGACCTGGTCGTCGTAATCGCGATAGGCGCGCGCTTCCCACACTTTCACGGCAGTGCGATTGCCCGCCGCGTCGCCACCGATGCGCACGCCTTCCGGGTTGTAGCCGCCGTTGCCGAACGGCGACGTGCCACCCGTGCCGATCCACTTGCTGCCGCCTTCGTGACGCTCTTTCTGTTCGTCGAACAGTTGCTTCAGGCGTTCCATCAATTTGTCGATGCCGCCCATCGCCTCGATTTGCGCCTTTTCTTCCGGCGACAGATCGCGTTGCAGCTTTTTCTTCAACCAGTCGAGCGGCACGTCGAAGGCGAGTTCGGAGGTCTGCGCGACGCCGTTGAAATACGCGCCGAACGCCTGGTCGAACTTGTCGAAGTACTGTTCGTCCTTCACGAGCGTCATGCGCGCGAGGTAATAGAACTCATCGAGCGACGGCGCGATCACGTTGGCTTTGAGCGCCTCGAGCAGCGTCAGGTATTCCTTCACCGACACGGGCAGTTTCGCGGCGCGCAGCGAGTAGAAGAAGTCGATCAGCATGCTGGGTTCTCCGCGGCGCGGGCACTCAAGAAAAGTTCAACGGTTATTGCGGTTCATGAAGATCAGCCGCTCGAACAGGCTCACGTCCTGTTCGTTTTTCAAAAGCGCGCCGTGCAGCGGCGGAATGATCTGCTTCTGATCCGACGAGCGCAACGCTTCGGGCGGGATGTCTTCGGCGAGCAGCAGCTTGAGCCAGTCGAGCAGTTCGGACGTGGACGGCTTCTTCTTCAATCCGGCCACGTTGCGCAGCTCGAAAAAGCTTTGCATGGCCGCGGCGAGCAGTTCCTTCTTGATGCCGGGATAATGCACCTCGACGATCTGCTGCATCGTGGCCGGGTCCGGAAACTTGATGTAATGAAAAAAGCAGCGGCGCAGAAACGCGTCGGGCAGCTCCTTCTCATTGTTCGACGTGATGATGACGAGCGGACGCTGTTTCGCGCGGATCAGCTCGTGCGTCTCGTATACGTAGAACTCCATGCGGTCGAGTTCGCGCAGCAGGTCGTTCGGAAATTCGATGTCGGCCTTGTCGATCTCGTCGATCAGCAGCACCGTTTGTTCGTCCGATTCGAACGCCTGCCACAGCACCCCTTTGACGATGTAATTGCGGATGTCCTTCACGCGCTCGTCGCCCAGTTGCGAATCGCGCAGGCGCGACACCGCGTCGTATTCGTACAGACCCTGCTGGGCCTTGGTGGTGGACTTGATATGCCACTGCAGCAGCGGCATGCCGAGCGCGGCGGCGACTTCTTCAGCCAGCATGGTCTTGCCGGTGCCGGGCTCGCCCTTGATCAGCAGCGGGCGCTTGAGCGTCATCGCGGCGTTGACCGCGAGCTTGAGGTCGTCGGTGGCGACGTACTGCGATGAGCCTTCGAAACGCATGGCGAGATGCTCTTTGGGCGGAAAAAACCCAGTATAAGTCAGAAGCCCTGTTGGCCTGAAACCGGCTCGCGTATGGTTTCAGCCGCGGTGCGGCACGGCCGGAACGCAGGCCCGCCGGCCGGCGCGCCCCGCGCGGTGGACGTTCGGCGCGGCGTCGCGGTACAATTAGCCCGATTTTTTTGGCCTGCGTGGCTCCCTATAAGAATAACGGCGCGGGCCGTTGCCTTTTTTGGGCGCCCGTTTCCCCTCAAGCCAGGTTACATGCTATGAATAAATTCGTCGGCAAACACGTCGTGATCGCAGCGCTGTCGGTGCTCGCGGGCTATGCGGCCAGTGCGCAGGCAGCGGATGTCGTCGGCAACGCGAAAGCGGGCCAAGGCAAGGTCGCGATGTGTATTGGCTGCCACGGCATCCCTGAATATCGCACGGCTTATCCTGAGGTCTACCGCGTGCCCATGCTCGGCGGCCAGAATCAGGCGTACCTCGAAAACGCCCTGCGCGGCTACAAGAAGGGCGATCGCCACTTCGAAACGATGCACGCGATCACCGCGTCGCTATCGGATCAGGACATCGCCGACATCGCTGCTTACTACGCAGCGCAAAATTCCTCATCGAAGAGCAATCCCGACAAGTGACCGGCTGCGGTTATCCAACCAGTCACACGGCTATTAAATTCGCGGGATAGGAGAATTCATGAATAAGCCCCAACAGGCACTCCACACGGTGTTCAAGGCTGCATGCGCGTCGGCGGCAGTATTCGGTCTGGTTGCAGCGAGCGTCGCGCACGCGGCCGACGCCGGCAACGGTAAGGTGCTGTCCGAGAGCCACAACTGCGCGGCATGTCACGGCCCGAACCTGAACAAGCCCGTCAGCCCGGAATATCCGAAGCTCGCAGGTCAGCATTCCGATTACGTCTACTGGGCGCTGCGTCAGTATCAGATGGGTAACGGCAACCCGCACATGGGCCGCAATAACGCGATCATGCAGGCGCAGGTGCAGAGCCTGTCGCAGTCGGACATGAAAGACATCGCGGCTTACATCGAATCGCTGAACGGCGATCTCGTGCAGAAGAAGTAAGCGCGCCGCGCCATCTCGGCGCTGCCTGACGATTTCAACGACACCCCGCTTCGACGGGGTGTCGTGCTTTTAGACGCCGGAGTTTGCATGCGTGGCTGGGTTCGGGGTCCTGCGCGCGCTCGTTTGCGCGTTCCCTTCGCGCTCCGGCCCGCGTTGCTATGCTGGCCCGCTTGTGCCTAGTCGCGCGTCGCGCGCCGTTCGATTCGCTGCAGATATGCGTCGGTATCCGGCGGCAGTCCTGTGCGCTGCGCTTCCCAAATGGTTTCGCCGAGGCATTCCATGATCGCGTGCTGCGCGTCGTGCGTCGACCCAAGACGGGCGGCAAGACGCTCATGCGCGGCGCGGATGCCCGGCGGCTGGTCTATCGACAGCTGTTCCGTGATCGCCAGGTGCATCGACAGATGCAGGAACGGATTGGTCTGCCCGCGTTCGGGCGAGTAGTCCTGAGCCTGGGCCGCCTCGGTATCGGTCAGTTGCGCGTGATACTCGGGATGCTCAATGATCCAGTCGGCGGCAATCGCTTCGAGCGGCGTCAGAATCTCGCCCTGACGCTGCTTGCGCCAGGTCTCGGTGAAAAATTGACGGACTTCGTCGCGGCTGGGATTGAACATCGTGGGACCGGTTTATCGAGTGGAAAGTGAGAGGAGAGCGCGACGCCCGCGTGCGGTAACGGGCCGCTGTGAGAACGCGCATTGCGGGGCCGCTTAGGTAGGCCGGTGCCGCCGCGTACAACGCAGGCCGCTGCCGCTCTATGTATAACGCGGCATTTTACGCGCCGGTGCTGCAGCTTGCTGAGGACGCGCACGCTCAAAGATCGGGCGGCGGCGTCTTTGGCCGGAATTCGCAAAGCGGCTCGATCGCGCAATGCCAGCACTCCGGCCGACGTGCCTTGCACACATAACGGCCATGCAGGATCAGCCAATGATGCGCGTCCTTCTTGAACTCGTCGGGCGTGAATTTTTCGAGCGCTGCTTCGACCGCGCGCACGTCTTTGCCGGGAGCCAGCCCGGTTCGATTCGCAACCCGAAAGATGTGCGTATCGACGGCGATAGTCGGATGGCCGAACGCCGTGTTCAGAATCACGTTAGCTGTTTTGCGCCCGACGCCCGGCAGACTTTCCAGCGCCTCGCGGTCCTCCGGCACTTCGCCGCCGTATTGATCGAGCAGGATGCGGCAAGTCGCGATCACGTTCTTGGCCTTGTTCCTATACAGGCCGATCGTCTTGATGTAGTCGGCGACGCCTTCTTCTCCGAGGTCAAACACTTTCTGCGGCGTGTTGGCGACCGGAAACATCTTGCGCATGGCCTTGTTGACCGACACGTCCGTCGCCTGCGCTGAAAGCAGTACGGCAATCAGCAGTTCGAACGGTGTGGTGTACTCCAGTTCGGTCGTGGGATGCGGATTGATGCTCTGAAGCGTTTCGTAGATGGCGCGGCGTTTATTCGCGTTCATGCGGAGCGGGCGGATGCTGTTAGCGCGAATTGCGCGTGCTGGCCGGTGTCGACGGCGGCGGGTTGCCGGCGGCGTCGTCGGCAGGCTGATCGGCAAGTTGCTCGGCACCTGTGCCGGTAAGTCCGAGACGGCGGCGGCGTGCTTCGGCCGCGTCGATCTGTGCCTGCACGTCGGCGCTCACCTGCTCGGTGTTCAACGGGGCCTGGCCTTTGGCGGCCAGCTCTTCCTTCTTCTTGCGCGCGCGTTCGAGCGCGGCCTGGATGATCGCGCGTTTTTTCGCTTCGGCGTCGGCGTTCCCGGCGATGCTTGCAGGCGATGCCGCTGGCGTCGACACGTTGCCTGCCGGTGCATTGCTAGCCGCGGTGGCGGCTGCGCTGCTGCGCCGCGCCGCAACACGTGCTTCGGCAGCTTCGCGCTCGCCCGCGAGACGCGCCTCGCGCCGGTTATGGCGCTCGCGCGCCGCGTCGGCGAGCGGCTGGCTCCATGCGTCCCAGCCGGTCGCCTCGCCGGTGACAGGCGGCATCGAAATGCAATCGACCGGGCAGGGCGGCACGCACAGGTCGCAGCCCGTGCACAACTCGGCGACTACCGTGTGCATGTGTTTCGGTGCCCCAACTATTGCGTCGACCGGGCACGCCTGCATGCACAACGTGCAGCCGATGCACACCTGTTCGTCGATAACCGCCAGAGGGCGCGGCCGTTCGACGCCATTGGCGGAATTGAGCGGAATGACCGGTTTGCCGAGCAGGGCGGCGAGGCGCGCGACGCCTTCCTCGCCACCGGGCGGGCACTGGTTGTAATTGGCTTCGCCGCATGCGACGGCCTCGGCATACGGACGGCAGGCCGCATAACCGCACTTGGTGCATTGCGTCTGGGGAAGCAGATCTTCAATGCGATCTGCGAGTGTCTTGATCTCTGTCACGGTCACGATGTGGGGCCAAGCGGGGCTCGGCGGGCGGCCGCACAGCTTGAACTAAATAGCACATTATCGCCGATTTCCCCAATTGCCATCGGCAATCCATGTGCCATAATCAAAGCGCTTTTTTCGAAAGACCGCAGAAGGGTTTTCCCCCAACCAGCCCGTTCAGTGCTGTCGGTGCAAGGCCCGAGGAGAGGCCGGCGGCGCGATCCGGAAAAACGCGGCTCACGAAGACCATGCCACCATGAATCAGCCGAAAATCAAAAGAGATCCTGAAGGCACCCGGCGCCGCATTCTGCTTGCGGCAGCCGAAGAGTTTGCAAATGGTGGGCTATTCGGCGCGCGCGTCGATCAGATCGCCCGCCGCGCGGAGACGAATGAACGCATGCTCTACTACTACTTTGGTAGCAAGGAGCAGCTTTTCACTGCAGTACTCGAGCACGCGTTCAGCGCGCTCAACGAAGCGGAACGCACGCTCGAACTGAACGGCATTGCGCCGGTCGAGGCAGTTACGCGCCTCGCGCATTTTGTTTGGGATTACTACCGCGACCATCCTGAACTGCTGCGCCTCGTCAATAACGAGAACTTGCACGAGGCGCGTTATATGCAGAAGTCCACGCGCATCCGCGAGATGATTTCGCCGATCGTCGCCACGCTTGGCGGCATCCTCGAGCGAGGTCAACGCGCGGGGCTGTTTCGCACGAACGTGGACCCGCTGCGCTTCTACGTCACGCTGTCGGGCATGGGCTATTACATCGTGTCCAATCGCTTCACGCTCGAAGCCACGCTTGGTCGCGATTTCAGCAGTGCGAGCGAACGCAGTGAAGTGATTCAGATGAACACCGAACTACTGCTCGCTTATCTGTTGCGAAAGTAGGACGGCACCTAGTGTTGGCCTGCAAAGTTGAGAGGCGCTAAAGGCGCTTCTCAACTTTGCCTGCTTTTGAACGAGGCGTTTGAGACGGGCCAAAAAAACGGCCTCCTAATCAGGAGGCCGTTCTTATCAGTTGCGCGAGAGCTTCGTGAGTGGCTGCAAAGCCTGCACGAAGCCTGCATGACACCCGTCAAACTTCAGCTTTTTCCTTCACGACCCTCGGCGCCTTGTTGTGTTCGAGGATGAAGTCGCGCAGCTGCGGATAAATGATGGTGCGCCAGCGGCGGCCGGAAAAAATGCCGTAGTGCCCGCACTTTTCCGCCGTGAAGTGACGCTTGTTCTTCTCCGGAATGCCGGTGCACAACCCGTGAGCGGCATAGGTCTGACCGTCGCCGGAGATGTCGTCCAGTTCGCCTTCAATCGTCAAGAGCGCTGTTTTCGTAATGTCCTGCGGCCTCACGCGTTCGCCGGCCACGTCCCAGGTGCCTTCAGCCAGACAGAACTCCTGAAACACTACGCGGATCGTGTCCAGGTAGTAGTCGGCGTCCATGTCGAGCACGGCGTTGTACTCGTCGTAGAAGCGGCGATGCGCTTCGGCGTCGTCTTCGTCGCCGCGCAACAGGCTCTGGTAGAAGTCCCAGTGCGAAGCCGCGTGACGTTCCGGGTTCATCGCGACGAAGCCCGTGTGTTGCAGGAAGCCCGGGTAGACCTTGCGGCCCACGCCCGGATAGTTCGGCGGCACCGTGAAGATCACGTTGTTTTCGAACCACTCGTAAGAATGTTGTGTGGCGAGCGAGTTGACCGAGGTGGGGCTCTTACGCGCGTCGATGGGCCCGCCCATCATGGTCATGGTGCGCGGCGTGTCTTCGCCGCGGCTCGCCAGCAGGGAAATCGCAGCGAGCACCGGCACGGTCGGCTGGCACACGGAGATCACATGCAGATTCTTCGCGCCGATGTGGCGGATGAATTCCTGAATGTAGGCGACGTAATCGTCGAGATGGAACTCGCCGTCTTCGAGCGGCACCATGCGCGCGTCGATCCAGTCGGTCAGATAGACCTTGTGGTCCTGCAACAACGTGCGCACTGTGTCACGCAGTAGCGTGGCATGGTGCCCCGACAACGGCGCGCACACCAGCACGACCGGCTCGTCCTTGAGTTGGGTCACGGCGTCGCTGTCGTCCGCGAAACGCTTGAAGCGCATCAGGCGGCAGAACGGCTTCTCGATGATCGTTTGCTCGATGATCGGGATGTTGTGACCGTCTTTGACGATTTGATGGAGATTGAACTCCGGCTTCTCGTAATCTTTACCAAGCCGGTAAAGCAGTTCGTAACCGGCGGAAAGGCGCGTGGCGCCAGGCACGTAGGCCAGCGGGCTGGCCGGATTCGCGAACGATTTGGACGCGGCCTGAGCCCAGGCGGTAAGCGGGCTCAGCATAGCCCGCTGGAATTCGTGCAATTGGTAGAGCATGGGTGCTCCGTTTTAAGCGGTTCGCATGGGGCTTCGCAAACACGCGTGTGGCGTTGCGGCAGGCCATTCTGGTTGTTGGCACACTATTTTTGGGCCGACAAACGGCTAGATCATATACAAAGTAGTGGTGTTGTGCAATGCAGCAATCCGCAGCTCCATCCGTAAAAAGTGTCATTGAATCATGCTACTGGCGATGTTGCCGTGCCGCTATCCGGGCTTGCAGCAGCATCAAGTTCCGCCTGGTGCGTGCCGTTATGAGACGGATGGCCCGTGGCCCGCGCCATCGCCTGTTCATGTTTCATCAAGTTCAGGCCGGTGTTGACGAGCGACACATGCGAGAACGCCTGCGGGAAATTGCCGACCAGGCGTTTCGCGGACGGGTCGTATTCCTCCGCGAGCAGCCCAACGTCGTTGCATAGTCCGAGCAGCCGTTCGTACATGGCGATCGCTTCGTCGAGGCGGCCTTGCAGCGCCAGGTTGTCCACCATCCAGAACGAACAAGCCAGAAACGTGCCTTCCCCGGGCGGAAGGCCGTCGTCGAATTCGGTCGTGCGGTAGCGCATCACGAAGCCGTCGTGCATCAGGTCGCGTTCAATCGCGTCCACCGTGCCCTTCATTCGCGGATCATGCGGCGGCAGGAAGCCGACGAGCGGCATGAGCAGCACGCTCGCGTCCAGTTGGTCGCTGCCGTACGCCTGCACAAACGCGTTGCGCGATGAATTCCATGCCTTCTCGCAGACTTCCGCGTGAATCTGCGCGCGGGTCGCGCGCCATTCGTCGAGCGGGCCTTCGAGCTTGAACATTTCCGCCGATGCAAGCGCGCGGTCGAACGCAACCCACGCCATGACCTTCGAGAAAGTGAAATGCTGGCGCCCGCCGCGCGTCTCCCAGATGCCCTCGTCGGGTTGCTGCCAGATCGTGGTCAGGTGGCGCAGCAGTGCGCATTGCACGTTCCACGCGGTGTCGTCTGCCTGCAAGCCGCCGATGCGCGCCAGATGCAGCGCGTTCATCACCTCGCCATACACGTCCAGCTGCAGCTGCCCCACCGCGTTATTGCCGATCCGCACGGGCTTCGCGCCCTGATAGCCTGGCAGCCAGTCGATCTCGAACTCCGGCAGGCGCCGCTCTCCCGCGATCCCGTACATGATCTGCAACTGGTCGGGCGCCCCGGCCGTGACCCGGCCGAGCCAGCTGCGCCATGCGCGCGCTTCGTCGTAATAGCCGCCGCGCATCAGCGCGAGCAGCGTGATCGTCGCGTCGCGCAGCCAGCAGTAGCGGTAGTCCCAGTTGCGTGTGCCGCCCAACTGTTCAGGCAGCGATGTGGTGGGCGCGGCGACGATTCCGCCGGTCGGCTCGTAGGCGAGCGCCCGCAGCGTGATCAGCGAGCGGCGGATCGGCTCGGCCCATCTGCCCTGGATGGTGCCGCGCGCCGACCATTCGAGCCAGTGGTTCTCGGTGCGCGCGAGCGCCGTGTGCGGATCGCGCGCTGGCGGAAGCCGCAGATGCGAGGCGGCATAGGCGAGCGCGAAGGGTACACGCTCGCCTTCCTTGACGGTGAATGCCGCCACCGTTTTCATGTTCTCGCCGACCAGTTCCACGGGCGTGCGCAGCACCGCGTTATCCGGGCCGGCGATCGCGCGGATGCCGCTCTCGTTCTTCAGGCGGGCGACCCACGGAATCGAGAAACCGTAGTCGAAGCGCAGCACGAGTTCCATCTTCATGCGCACGGTGCCGCGTTTGCCGACGACGATACGCACCATCTCCGACCAGCCGTTGCCCGGCGGCATGAAATCCACGAGCGTGACCGCGCCTTCGGGCGTTTCGAAGTCGGTTTCGAGTATCAGCGTTTCGCCCCGATAACGGCGGGTGATTTTCACGGGCGCGTCGGAATCGGGGCAAATCAGCCAGCGGCCGTTGTCCGGCGTGCCAAGCAGCGCGGCGAAGCATGCTCCGGAGTCAAAACGCGGCCAGCAAAGCCAGTCGACGGAACCTTCGCGGGAGATGAGCGCGGCGGTGTGGCCGTCGCCGATGAGCGCATAGTCTTCGATGGGTGCGGGCATGAGGGTGCGTATCAGTGCGTTTGGATAGCAGATGCCGCACAACTGGCCGCACCTGTTCGTTGTTCTTTCCGGACTCGCTGGTGGCTTTTGGGCTTCATCGGCAATGCGGCAAAACGCGGGTTGGTAAATGTCAAACCTATGCCTACAATCGGTAATCTGGTCGGTGCGGAAATCTTCGTGATTTGCGAACCGGCTTGCCCATCGCGCATGCACACGCCGTTTCGAGGACGAAAGCCATGCTGAATCCGTCAAAATCCGACTGCATCACGATTCTCTCCGCCGCGAGCCAGCTCGCGGACGATTCAATGTTGCCTCTCGATCACAGCCGCCTTGGCCTGAGCCTCAACGGCATGCAGACCGCCGCGAGCTTTCTGATCGAACGAGCCTGCTTCCGCCGTTATCAGGAAGGTGACGGCCATTATGCCGTCGGCGCGCTGTCGCTGCAGGGGCGCTGGCGTCTGGACCAGCTTTCGAACGGCTGACGCCAGCGTATAGCACGCAAGCGATTCGCATCGGGCGTTATCCGGATACGGCGCGGCGCGTGATCGCCTGACATCTATTGGCAGCCTGCGGCAATGACCGGCGCGGGCGTGTCCCGGCGTGCGCGCTTGTGTGCGCTCCTATGCGTTCGCGCACGTCGTGCACTGTCGCCTGTGACAGTGCTCTTATACCGACCGCCCATCTACTGCGCATGGAGATAAGCCGGGCCGTCTTGCGCCCGGCTGCCGCGCTCAGAAATGCGAGGACCCCACGCCAAAAATCCCAATGATCCCGATGATGATCAGATAGAGCGCGACGATATAGTTCAACAGCCGCGGCATCACGAGAATCAGAATGCCGGCGATCAACGAAACCAGCGGGCCCAGGCTGAGTGTGACGTTCATGAATACTCCGTAGTGTGGTGAGACGCGATTAAAAAAGATCCCGCCCAGGCGGGACAATTGCTAACAACGCAGCGGCTGTCGATACAGCGGCTGTCGACGCAGCGCCTGCCGCTGCAGCACTCCAGTCCCGAAACAATCCGCTACCCGATTGACCACCCGCCTACGGGTTCATACGGCCTGCTTCTCTGCATCATCCGTTGCAACGCTTTTATACTTGCTCGACGAGAACAACGCTCGACCCGCCGCGCGGCAGACCAGAGACGCCATTACAACCAATGCATGCAAATAACCGATGTAGAGGAGGTCATATGCTTCGTCGTCACCGGGCCGCAGTGCGCGCCGCTCCAGGTGTTACTCAGCCTTCTTCGTATTCCGATGCGGGCTCCCTTTCACGGCGCGCGCGCACATGGGCTCCCATGCTCTCCGCCGGCTCGATCATAAAAGGTTTCGCGCTCATGGTCTCGATTGTCGCTTCGCCCGCGTTTGCCCAGGAGGCCGGACCGGTTCCCGGCGACGGCGTCTATGACATGCTGGTCGGCACCTATACCGGCGGCAAGAGCGAGGGCTTGTATGTCTATCGCTTCGACACGAAGACTGGCGACGCGACGCGCGTCTCGGTCGCGCAGACGGTCAACCCGTCGTATCTGGTGGTGAGCCGCGACCGTCGGTTCGTCTATGCCGTCAACGAACTGCCTGGCGACAACGGACCAGCCAGCCAGCGCGGCGGCATCAGCGCGTTTCGCTTCGACGCCACGAGCGGCCAGTTGAGCTTCCTCAACAAGGTTTCTGCCGGCGGCAACGATCCGTGCTACCTGAGTCTCTCACCGGATGGCAAATATCTGCTGACCGCGAACTATTCGGTCGCGGCCGACCCGGGCGGCAGCTTCGCGGTGTTTCCGGTGCAGGCGGACGGCCAGCTCGGCGTGTCTGTGCTGACCGTGCACCATGAAGGCGGCGGCCCGGTGAAAGGGCGCCAGGACAACTCGCACGTGCACTCCACTGTCTTTTCGCCGGACGGACGTTATCTGTTCGCGCAGGATCTCGGTGCCGACAAGCTCTATTCATACCGCTACACGCCCGACGGCAGCCGCGGCCTGTTCGGTCCCACCGACTGGCGTTATACCCAGGAGAAGCCGGGCACGGGCCCCCGGCATCTGGTTTTCGGCGCCGATGGCAAGCATGCGTACCTGACGAGCGAGCTCGCCGCCACCGTCAGCATCTTCGATTACGACGACGGCAAGCTCACGCAGGTCCAGACAGTCTCGCTAACGGAGCCCGGCTTCAAAGGCGCGGTCGGAGCTGCGGCGATCCATCTGTCGCCGGACGGGCGGTTCCTGTACGCGACCAATCGCGGCGACGCGAACGAGATCGTGATCTTCTCCGTCGATCCGACGAACGGACATCTGAAAAAGATCGGTCATCAATCGAGTCTCGGGAAGTCGCCGCGCGAATTTGCGATCGACCCCACGGGCAAATGGCTGATTGTCGGCAATCAGAACAGCGACACGGTCTATGTATTCAAGCGCGACCAGCAGAGCGGCTTGCTCGAAGCGAACCCGAAGCGTATCGAGATCGGCTCGCCGGTCGACTTCAAGCTCGTGTCGCCGTCGTGAGGAAGGTGTCCGCGTCTGTCCACGTGTGAGCGAACGACTGAATCATGCGTGCGAGTACGCGCGCTGTACGCTGCATGCTGCATGAACAACGGGCCGCTTCAAGCGGCCCGTTGTTTTGTGGCTGGCGTGGTTCGCCTCGTGACGCGTATTCGAGGCGTCGGCGACGGGGAACTGCCCGTGTGACAGGCTTATTCCGCAGGCCCGGGCGCGAGCACTTCACGGCTGCCGTTGATACCCATGGCCGAGACGAGCCCGGCGGTTTCCATCTGTTCGACAAGACGCGCCGCGCGGTTATAGCCGATGCGCAATTGCCGCTGCACCGATGAGATCGACGCGCGCCGCGTGCGGACGACGAACGCAACGGCTTCGTCGTAGAGCGGATCGGCTTCTGCATCCGGCGAGTCGCCGAACAGGTCCTGCGCCGCTCCGCCGTCGGTCGCGGGGCCGTCGAGAATGCCTTCCTCGTATTGCGGCTCGCCGAACTGCTTCAGATACTCGACGATCGCATGCACTTCCTCGTCCGCGACGAACGCGCCGTGCACGCGCTGCGGGTAGCCCGTGCCTGGCGGCAGGAACAGCATGTCGCCCTGGCCGAGCAGCGACTCCGCGCCCATCTGGTCGAGAATCGTGCGCGAGTCGATTTTCGACGATACCTGGAACGCGACGCGTGTCGGAATGTTCGCCTTGATAAGCCCGGTGATCACGTCCACCGAAGGGCGCTGCGTTGCGAGAATCAAGTGGATGCCGGCTGCGCGCGCTTTTTGCGCAAGCCGCGCGATCAGTTCCTCGATCTTCTTGCCGGCCACCATCATGAGGTCGGCGAGCTCGTCGATTACCACGACGATCAGCGGCAGAGGCGCGAGCGGCTCGGGCGCCTCCGGCGTCAGTGAAAACGGATTGCCCAGCTTCTTGCCCTTCGCTTCTGTGTCGCGAATTTTCTGGTTGAAGCCCGCGAGGTTGCGCACGCCGACCGCGGACATCAGGCGGTAGCGCTTTTCCATTTCGCCGACGCACCAGTTGAGCGCGTTGGCCGCGAGCTTCATGTCGGTGACGACAGGCGCGAGCAGATGCGGAATGCCTTCGTAGACCGACAGTTCCAGCATTTTCGGGTCGATCATGATGAGGCGCACTTCCTCGGGCGTCGCCTTGTAGAGCAGCGAGCAGATCATCGCGTTGATCGCGACCGACTTGCCCGAGCCCGTCGTGCCCGCAACCAGCATGTGCGGCGCTTTCGCGAGATCGGCGACCACCGGATGGCCCGTAATGTCCTTGCCCATCGCAAGCGTCAATTGCGAATGCGAGTTCTGGTAGACGCTCGCTTCGAGAATCTCGGACAGGCGGATCGTCTGGCGCTTCGCGTTCGGCAATTCGAGGCCCATGCACGTCTTGCCGGGAATCGTTTCGACGACGCGGATCGAAGTGAGTCCGAGACCGCGCGACAGGTCCTTCATCAGTCCGACGATCTGACTGCCGCGCACGCCGAGCGCCGGTTCGACTTCGAAACGCGTGATGACGGGACCCGCCGATGCGCCGACCACCGTCACCGGCACCTTGAATTCCTGCAGGCGCTGTTCGATGAGCAGACCGGTCTCGATGAGCTTTTCCTCGGAGACGGGCTCGACGTCGGTATCGGCGGGCGCAAGCAGATCGAGCGTGGGCAGTTCGACCATCGACGCGGCCGGCGCGTGGAATTCGAAGCCGTTGGCCGGGCTGTGGCCGCGCAGCGGCGCGCGCTGCACGGGCGGTTCGGCCGCGGGGACCGGTTCGTGCACGGCGTTCGATGCGGCCGGGGGTGAAGAGGGCGGCGCCGAAAAAGTGGCGTCCACAGCGGGAGCCTAGATCGCTGGTGCGGTCGGGGGCGCGCTGAAGCTCTCCTCATCGTGCGGATGCGGATACCGTTGCGCCTGGCCGTGCGTTGCCGGCGGCGCCTGGATCACGAAGCCCGGGAAACGAACCACGTTGGACGATACCGTCGCCGCGACGCTTTGCTCCGGCGCGACGGCTGTATCGGTCACAGGCGCAGTGCCTGGTCCGGCTGACGTGGCCGCTGGATTCGCGAGGGTAGGGGACGTTAGCGCGTCGGCAGTGGGTGCGTATGTCGGCCGTGCCGTGCTTGCGCTCGTACCTGTTGTGTCTGTGCTTGTGCTTGCGGCGTGCGGAAGCTGTGGAACGTTGACCGGAGCGCTGTCGGGCGCAATGTCCGGAGCGGTCAACACCGGCCGGATCGCAAGCGGCGTAGCGGGGTCTTCGTCTTGCGCGTCGCGGTGCTGACTTGCATGCGTGGCCGCGCTAGCGGGGCTGTCCGGGCTGCCATCGGGCTGTTGCGCCGATGAAGGCAGGTCTTCTTCCCAAGGCGGCGTCTGCGACGGCGCGTCCGTCTCCTGCAGCCGGGTTGCAAAGATGCCGAACGGCGTGCGAGTGACGGGTGGTGCGGCAACCTGCAGTGTTGGGGCGACCGTCGATATCAATCCCGCTGCGAGCGCGATCGCCGGCGTCGACGGCGTTGCGAGTTCAGTCGACAAGGTATGCGGCGCTTGAATGACAGGCGGCTCAATCGGCCATTGCACGACCGGGACCGTACTGCTCGCAGCCGGCGCTTCGGATTCCGTCAGCAGCGTATGAGCGTGCGCGTCAACCGGCGTTTCATGCGGCGCTTCTAGTGCAGTTTCTTCCACTGACATTCGAGGCTGCATTTCAACGGGCCGCTCAGCCGGTGTTTCATCGGCGTTGAGGGCCCCGGGTGCCGACGCATCGCTCGCCGCTGATCTTGCGACATCGTTAGCCTCTGCTCGATCTGCGAGTGAAGGCGGCTCGAAGTTGCCGTCGCGGGCAATCTCCCCGCTTGCAGTGCCGCTCGAACCCGACGGCGGAATGTTCGCATCCGCGATCTTCGCACCTTCCGCGCCGGTGCTTCGCGCGAGGCTGACGCCGGCGATATCCGTCCAGCGGGCGGCGTTCTCCGCGATGCTGCGCAGCGTCTCCTGGACGCTGGCAGGCGGCGTGACCTTCTGAGTTGCGGGCAAGGGCCGCGTGAAGCTCGGCGCGGGCGACAACGGACGACGCGTGCCCGAAACCGCAGCGACATCCTGGGTGCGCGAGGCCGATGGCAGCGCTTGCGCCGGCGATGCCGCGCGATTGGACGGCGTGGAAGCATGGTTGAGCGCGGTGCGCCCATCGACGGATCCGCTCGGCGGCGTCGTACCCGCAGCCCCGCGCGGACCCACGGCCGTGCCCGCTGCGAGACGCGCAGCGTGGGCATCAGCGCCTTGTACACCGGCGGCCACTCCCGCCACACTGGCGCCGATTCCCAACGATCCGCCGCCTCGCGGGTCACGAGCCGGGCGGCCCGTGCCCGGCGAACCGTTATCACCGACCCCGTTTGTAGCCGCCGGGCTCGCAGTAGATGAACGCGGCTGCGACGTGGACTCGCGCAGCCATCCAGCCGGCGCGACCGGCTCCGTCGGCGCCCATGTTGATTTGCCCGCAGCCGATCCATGCATCGGCGTCTGTGCCGTTACGTGCCGCGCCGGATTCGCGCTACCGGTACGCAAGACTGGCTCAGCTTGCGAAGTCCGGCTGCGCGGCGCAACTCGCCCGGCTCGCCAGCCTTCGCCAGCCGCGCGCGTTGCCGCGTCCCTGCCAGCGGCCGATCCAGCGGCGCCCGCACCCGCAACGCCGACACCTGCGGCCCCTGCGCCACCCGCAGCGCGCCCTTTGACAGGCGGTCGCCAAACAGTCGGCCGCGAATAACGCCCTTTGCTTTTGGGCGCCATCGTGTTCATGGAACTGGATATGTGCGGCGCCGCGCCGTCGTCGATGCGATGGCGGCGCGCCTCATCGTCACGCCTTGCGAGACCGCGCGAGGCGAGGCCGAGGCCGAACGCGCCGTCGGCCCACGCGAGAAACTCGCGCCAGTGAAAACCGATCAGCCAGGGCAGGCTGACGACCAGCAGCGCGAGCGCCGCGAGCGGCGTGCCGATATGCCCGAGCAGATGGCCGAAGCCCGCCGCGAGCGCATGGCCGATCGCGTTCGTGCCGGCCACGCCGATCAGCGACGCCTCCAGCGTGCAGCTCGCCAGCATCACGCAGACGAAGCCGAGCCACAGCCTGATCGTGCCGGGGCCGCGCAAACCCGCGCCGCCCGGCAGCATCGACTTGACGAGCCGCCATATGAGAGGAATGAACCAGACGGCCGACCCGCCGAACCAGCCGAAAACTACCGTGTGCATACTGGACATCGACAAATGACGGATTGAGGGAAACGCAATCCGTCGAGTTTAAACCGGTGAAGCCCGAGGGCTCCGAAGGCGGACACAAGTATGCCTGCGTCCTCGTGCAAACCGGGCGGCGCGCCGGACAATCCGCACGCCGCCCGCGCTACTGCTACTTGTGCTACTTGGGGCTGCGCTCGAACACCAGCGTATCGCCGTTATCGAGCACCAGCTGCATTTGCTGCGGCTCGCGCATCTGCACGCCGGTCCGTTCGATGTGCGTAAGCGCGCTCAGGTAGGTGCTCTCGATTTGCCCGCCCGGCGTCGCGCAAGCCATGCGCGTGCCGCCCAGCGTGCCGAAACTCAGCTTGCCGTCTTTCAGCGAGTACGAACCCATATAGCGGTTGCAGCCGGAAAAGCCGCTCGCGTGGCGCTGGCCCGTCGCGGTCGAAAGCGTGAGCGTGATCGGCGCGCCGAGATTCGCGAACGGAATGGTGCGGGCCGTGCCGTCCGGCTGCTTCCATCCGGTGAGAACCCAGCTCGTGTCGTCGAGCAATTGAGTGGCGGCGGGGTTGAACGGGTCGGGTGCGGGTGCTTCCGCATCCGGATGTTTCGGAATCGCGCAGGCGCCGAGCAGCGCCGCGACGCTCAACGCGGCGAAGACCGTGCGCGCAAATGGAGCAATGCGCGCAACACGTCGCGTGGAGAAGCTTGGATGCATGGCGTCGTTCCTCTTCAAACTGGCAAAGGCGTAAGGGTAACGCACTCGGTGCGCCGCGCGCTCACGCAGTTTGCGACAGCGCCCTCACAGCGCCGCAGTCCCGATGAGCGCGCGGCAGCTCTTTGCGCTTACCACGTGCACAAGAAGCGGCCGCCGCGAGCAAGGCGCGGCGAGGGGTCCGCATGTTAACATCGTGCTCTACCCAATCCCACCCTCATCCGACTTTTATCTGGAGACCCCATGCAGATCGGCCAACGGATCGGCACGCCCCTTTCTGAATCCGCCACGCGCGTCATGCTGCTCGGCGCCGGCGAACTCGGCAAGGAAGTGATCATCGCGCTGCAGCGGCTGGGCGTCGAGGTGATTGCCGTCGACCGTTATCCGAACGCGCCGGGCCATCAGGTCGCGCACCGCGCGCACGTGATCGACATGACCGACGGGGCCGCGCTGCGAGCGCTCGTGGAGCAGGAGCGCCCGCATCTGATCGTCCCGGAAATCGAGGCAATCGCAACCGACGCGCTCGCCGTTATCGAAAGCGACGGTCTTGCCGAGGTGATCCCGACCGCGCGCGCCACGCAGCTTACGATGAACCGCGAAGGCATCCGCCGTCTTGCCGCCGAAGAGCTTGGCTTGCCCACCTCGCCGTACGCGTTCGCCGATTCGCTCGAGGAGTTGCGGGCGGGCATCGCCAAGGTCGGTTATCCGTGCGTGGTGAAGCCGGTCATGTCGTCGTCGGGCAAGGGGCAATCGGTGCTGAAAAGCGACGCCGACGTCGAACCCGCCTGGCAGTATGCAATGGCCGGCGGCCGTGTGAATCGCGGCCGCGTGATCGTCGAAGGTTTTATCGACTTCGAATACGAGATCACGCAGTTGACCGTGCGCGCCGTCGATCCGTCGAATGGGGAAGTCGCCACGTACTTCTGCGATCCGATCGGTCATGTGCAGGTGGCGGGCGACTACGTCGAATCGTGGCAGCCGCAACCCATGAGCCCGCTCGCGCTCGAACGTTCGCGTGAAGTCGCGCACAAGGTGACGGCCGCGCTCGGCGGGCGTGGCCTCTTCGGCGTGGAACTTTTCGTCCGCGGCGATGACGTATGGTTCTCGGAAGTGAGTCCGCGTCCGCACGACACGGGACTCGTCACGCTGTGCTCGCAACGTTTTTCGGAATTCGAACTGCATGCGCGCGCGATCCTCGGCTTGCCGGTAGATACGTCGTTGCGCGCGCCGGGTGCGTCGGCGGTGATTTACGGCGGGCTCGACGAAGCGGGCATCGCCTTCGAAGGCGTTGCCGCGGCGCTCGCCGTGCCGAATGCGGACCTGCGGCTTTTCGGCAAGCCGGAGAGCTTCGTCAAGCGCCGCATGGGCGTGGCACTAGCAACCGGCGGCAACATCGACGAGGCACGCTCGCGCGCGAAAGAGGCCGCGGCTGCGGTGCGCCCGGTGTCGGGAAAGTCTGCGCAATGACGCGCTTTGCGCGCGTGCCGGCCAGCCCGGCGCGTTTGCAGCCTTTCTCAGCCTTTCGCAGCCTGATTGTTTGGAGCCCACGAATGGATGGCGGGCTCATTGAAGCCAAGGTAGGTATGTCGCAGGAATCCCGCAGCAACGTGTCGCGCGGTGCAACGCGGCGCGGCGTGGCCGTCCGTATCGGCGCTCTCGGCGTGTCGTTCGCGCTCTGCGCAGCATTGACGGGCTGCGGGCTTGCCGCCGCACCGTGCCGCATTGCGTCGGCCGGTCTGAAGATCGTGCCGGTGGTCGGGCACGTGGCCGCCGCGCCGACCGACGCCTGCGCCGAAGTCATCGACCCTTGATCAGCAACGACCGGGGCATCCAATGAAGAAAAGGCTGGTTGCAGTGAGCCTCGCGGCAATGTGTGGTTATGCGTTTGCCGCGCCCTTGCATCTCGAAGACGTTCAGGCGAAAAATCGTCAAACGCGTAAGTACACTTGCGCGACCGGCAGGATCCTGCACGTCACCTACTGGAATACGGCCAACGGCCAGAGCTTCGCGCTCGTGCCCGTTAAAGGCAAGCAACTGCTGTTCGTCAATACGATCGCGGCGTCCGGCGTGAAGTATCAGGCCGGCAGTTATACATGGTGGACCAAGGGTCCGCGCGCCGATCTCTACGACGCCACGGCCGGCGAGGACGCGCCGCCGGTTCTGTCCGACTGCATCACCCTCAATCGCTGAACGCCGGCTGAAGCCTTGCCGGAATCCCGGCTCATAGCATCAAGCGGCCGGCCGAAGCCGTCGCCCGTTGGTTCTCTCGCGCTGCAGTGTCCCCGTGCGCGCATCATTTCCTCCCGAGTAGTAAGCTGTCCGGCGTGGCATTGCGCGTGTCGTCGTGACGGTTGCCGCCGTTGCCGTCCCTGCGGTCGCCCTGCGTCTCCGATCGTCCGTTTCCGCTCACCCACGGCCAGGCTTTGCGCCCGCGTCCGTACTATCAAGCGAGACCTTCCATGAAAGCATCGGACCTGTTCGTCAAATCGCTGGAAGCCGAAGGTGTCGAGTATGTGTTCGGCATCCCCGGTGAAGAAAATCTTGATCTGCTCGAATCGCTGCGCCGCTCCAGAATCCGCTTGATCCTCACGCGTCATGAACAGGCAGCGGGCTTCATGGCCGCGACCTACGGACGTCTCACGGGCCGCACCGGCGTGTGTCTCGCGACGCTTGGCCCGGGCGCGACCAACTTCGTGACGGCGGCGGCCTACGCGCAGCTGGGCGGCATGCCAATGCTGATGGTCACCGGCCAGAAGCCGATCAAGTCAAGCAAGCAGGGCCATTTCCAGATTGTCGATGTCGTGCGGATGATGGAGCCGCTCACCAAGTACACACGCCAGATCGTGTCCATCGCCAATATTCCGGCCGCGGTGCGCGAGGCCGTCAGGCAGGCCGAGGAAGAGCGCCCCGGCGCCACGCATCTCGAGTTGCCCGAAGACGTCGCGCACGAAGAGGGCGACGGCAAGCCGATTCCCAAGAGCTACAGCCGGCGTCCCGTCGCCGAGGAAAAAGCGGTCGCGCGAGCCGTTGAAGCAATCACGAAAGCGAAGCATCCGTTGCTGATGATCGGCGCGGGAGGCAACCGCAAGACCACGACTAAGATGCTGCGCGAGTTCGTCGACCAGATCGGCATTCCGTTCTTCACCACTCAGATGGGCAAGGGCGTGATCGACGAATCGCATCCGATGTGGCTCGGCAACGCCACCTTGTCCGACGGCGACTTCGTGCACCGCGCGATCGATCACGCCGACTGCATCATCAACGTCGGGCACGACGTGATCGAGAAGCCGCCGTTCTTCATGCGCAGCGGCGAGGCCGGCGAGAAAACGGTGATTCACGTCAACTTCCTCGGCGCGGAAGTCGATACCGTGTATTTCCCGCAGATCGAGGTGGTCGGCGACATCGCCAATGCGGTGTGGCAGTTGAAGGAGAGCCTGAAGGAGCGCCAGGAACACTGGGACTTCACGCGCTTCAAGGAGATCAAGGAGCACTTCGAGGCGCATCTGGTGAAAGGCCAGCACGACGACCGCTTTCCGATGTACCCGGTGCGTCTCGTCAACGACGTGTACGAGACCACGCCGGTGGACGGCATCGTGTGCCTGGACAACGGCATGTACAAGATCTGGTTCGCGCGCTACTACCGTGCGCACGAACCTAATTCGCTGCTGCTCGACAATGCGCTTGCTTCGATGGGCGCCGGCTTGCCGTCCGCGATCGCCACCAAGATCGTGCACCCGGACCGCAAGGTCATGGCCGTGTGCGGCGACGGCGGTTTCATGATGAATTCGCAGGAACTGGAAACGGCCGTGCGGCTGAAGCTCGATCTGGTGATCCTGATTGTGCGCGACGACGCGTTCGGCATGATTCGCTGGAAGCAGGAGAACATGAACTTCCCCGATTACGGCATGACGCTTGCGAATCCGGACTTCGTCGCGTACGCGCAGAGCTATGGCGCCAAGGGACATCGGATCGAAGCCGCGGCGGATTTTGCGCCGCTGCTGCGCGAATGTTTTGCCACGCCGGGCGTGCATGTGATCGACGTGCCCATCGACTATTCGGATAACGAGCGCGTGCTGAACCGCGAGATCAAGCGGCTCTCCGCGCAACTGTGAGCGGCGCGGGCTGCTTTGGCGCCGCGCTGTCGCTGTGACCTATCGGAAGGAGAATGCGTCATGTTGAACAAGACTTACCCGTACTACCTCGCGAACGAAGCAGTGGCGGCGAACACGGATCTCGAAGTCACCGACAAATTCAGCGACGAAGTTGCAACGCGTGTCGCAATGGCCGACGCGGCCGCAATCGACAAGGCAATCGGCTTCGCAGTCGACGCTATGCCCGCAATGCGTGCGTTCGCCCCGTTCAAGCGCCAGGCGGTGCTCGAGCATTGCGTGAAGCGCTTTCGTGAACGCTACGACGAACTGGCGCTCGCGCTGTGCATCGAGGCAGGCAAGCCGATCAACGACTCGAAGGGCGAGGTCACGCGCCTGATCGACACGTTTAAGGTAGCGGCCGAGGAAGCCGTGCGGATCGACGGCGAGATCGTCAACCTGCAGATTTCGCCGCGCGCCAACCGTTACCACGGCTATGTGAAGCGTGTGCCGATCGGTCCGTGTTCGTTTATCTCGCCGTTCAATTTCCCGCTGAACCTCACCGCGCACAAGGTCGCGCCCGCTATCGCCGCAGGCGTGCCGTTCGTGCTGAAGCCGGCGAGCCGCACGCCGGTCGGTGCGCTGATCATGGGCGAAATTCTCGCGGAAACCGACTTGCCGAAGGGCGCCTTTTCGATTCTTCCCGCGCATCGCGACGGCGCCGATCTCTTTACGACTGACGAACGCTTCAAGCTGCTGTCGTTCACGGGCTCGCCGGCGGTGGGCTGGGAACTGAAGAAAAAAGCAGGCAAGAAGAAAGTGATTCTGGAGCTGGGCGGCAACGCGGCAGCGATCGTGGACGGCGATCAGGGCGGCAAGCTCGACTATGTCGTCGACCGGCTCGCGTTCGGCGCGTTCTACCAGTCGGGGCAAAGCTGTATCGGCGTGCAGCGGATTCTGGTGCACGCAAGCATCTACGATGCGCTGCGCGAGAAGCTGATCGCCAAAACCAGGTCGCTCGTGATGGGCGACCCGAAGGACGAAAAGACCTTCGTCGGGCCGATGATTTCCGAATCGGAATCGAAGCGGCTCGCCGGCTGGATGGAGAGCGCAGTGCAGGCGGGCGCGAAGATCGTCGCGGGCGGCAAGGTGGACGGCGCGATGTTCGAGGCCACGCTGCTCGAAGGCGTTAAGCGCGACACCGACCTGTATCGCAAGGAAGCATTCGGGCCGGTCGCCATTCTCGAGCGTTTCGACGACTTCGGCGCCGCGCTCGCGACCGTCAACGACAGCGACTTCGGCCTGCAGGCGGGCGTGTTCACTGATTCGCTTGCGCATGCGCATCGCGCGTGGGACGAACTCGAAGTGGGCGGCGTGGTGATCAACGACGTGCCGTCGTTCCGCGTCGACAACATGCCGTACGGCGGCGTGAAGGACTCGGGGCTCGGGCGCGAGGGCGTGCGTTATGCGATCGAAGACATGACCGAACTGCGTCTGATGGTGATGCGCGAGACCTGGTGAGGCGCGAGATTTGTCGACGCGGCGTGTAGTGGCGGTTTGCGAAGTTTCACGGGCGGCGCGTAGCGGCAATGCACGCGATTTCCCAAGGCGGTGAAATGAACCGCGATAGCGGCGGGCGGCAAGGGGCTGCTCGGCGCAGCGTTCGCGTGGACGTGCGGCCACTACAGCAACGCCGCCTCGCAAAACCGCTTTTCCGCTCTGTCATGCAACTGTCGTTTCAACGCACTACGCTCGCCGAGCGAGGCGCCACGCGGGCGCGCCGAGACGCGGCGCCTGGCTTTCGCCGCGTAAGCAGAAAGCCAGCGCCTGCGCCATGAGTGTTTTTGCTGAAGTGCTACAATACCGGCCTTTCCGGCGGGTGTTTCCGCCGGCCGGAGCCGGCCGCATCCTTTCCCGCAACGACGGGTCCCGTGCGGAACGCCGTGGCTCCGCCTTCATCCTGATGCCTTCTGCGGTTCCGACCGCTGCCGCGCGCACGCGCCAAGCGCATTTTTAGCGAAAGCCACCATGTCCGACACAGCCGTCACCCCCAGCACTGCGACCTTTGATCAATTCGGTCTCGCACCCGACATCCTGAAAGCGGTCAAGGAATCGGGCTACACCACGCCCACGCCGATTCAGGAGCAGGCGATTCCTGTCGTGCTGGCAGGCCGCGACGTCATGGGCGCCGCGCAAACCGGCACCGGCAAGACCGCAAGCTTCTCGCTGCCGATCATCCAGCGCCTGTTGCCGCAGGCCAGCACGAGCGCTTCGCCTGCCCGCCATCCGGTGCGCGCGCTGATTCTCACGCCGACCCGCGAGCTGGCCGATCAGGTCGCCGCGAACGTTCAGTCGTATGCCAAGCACACGGCGCTGCGCAGCGCGGTGGTATTCGGCGGCGTGGACATGAACCCGCAGTCCGAGCAGTTGCGCCGCGGCGTCGAAATTCTGATCGCCACGCCGGGCCGCCTGCTCGACCACGTTCAACAGAAAACCGCCAACCTGGGCCAGGTGCAAATCCTCGTGCTCGACGAAGCGGACCGGATGCTCGACATGGGCTTCCTGCCGGACTTGCAGCGCATTCTGAATTTGCTGCCGAAAGAGCGTCAGACGCTGCTGTTTTCGGCCACGTTCTCGGGCGAAATCAAGAAGCTGGCTGCCACGTACCTGCGCAATCCGCAGACTATCGAAGTGGCGCGCAGCAACTCGACCGCGACCAACGTCACGCAGATCGTCTATGAAGTGGCTGAGGGCGACAAGACCGGCGCGGTGGTTCAGCTGATCCGCGAGCGTGGCCTGAAACAGGTAATCGTGTTCTGCAATAGCAAGATCGGCGCGAGCCGTCTCGCGCGCAGTCTGGAACGTGACGGCGTGGTGGCGACGGCGATTCACGGCGATCGCTCGCAAAACGAGCGTATGCAGGCGCTCGATGCGTTCAAGCGAGGCGAGATCGAGGCGCTGGTTGCCACCGACGTCGCCGCCCGCGGTCTGGATATCGCCGAACTGCCGGCGGTGATCAACTTCGATTTGCCGTTCAACGCGGAAGACTATGTGCACCGTATCGGCCGCACGGGCCGCGCGGGCGCTTCCGGCGACGCTTTGTCGCTGTGCAGCCCGAACGAGCGCAAGCAACTCGCGGATATCGAGAAGCTGATCAAGCGTCCGCTGGAAGTCCTGCGTCTGACCGTCGATACGCCCGTGCGCCATCATCACGAAGAACGCGCACCGCGGCGTGAGCGCAGCGAGGGCCGTGACGAGCGGGGCAGTCGCCGCCGCGCGGGCGCGCCGTCGGGTTCGTTCGACCGGCCGCATCATCATCGCGCGCAGCCTGTGGACGACTTCTTCCTGAAGCCTTATGAGCCTTCGCCTGCTTCGGTTCGCAAGGGCGAAGAGGCCGAGGCTGCCGGATCGGCGCCGCAGAAGTCGTCTTCGAAGCAGCCGCTTGCCGCGTTGCTAGGCGGCTTTGGCATGCCGCGCAAGTCGTCGTAAAGTCGCGGCCGGTTTCTAGGTTGGCGCTGTTGCGGCGCCCGGCGCGTGATTGAACCGGAGAAGATTGCTGTGCAGCGCTCATGTGAATGCCGGGCTCGGGCCTTGCATGCAGCGCCAGGTCATATCGCCAAGCGCATGCGCTCCGACCACGCCGCGGTCGCCGCGGTGTAGAAATCGTCCAGCGTCGTGTAGGCTTTGGCGCTTGCGTCACCATCCAGATCCAATCCCAGATGCCGCGCGGCAGCGCTCAGCGCTTCGAGCGGCTTATCGCAGTCGAGCGCGCTCGCTCCATTCTGTTTGCTGAGCTTTTCACCGTACTGGTTTGTCACCACAGGCACATGCAAGTAGCGTGGCGTTGGCAAGCCGAGGCATCGCTGTAAGTAAATCTGCCTTGCCGTCGAATCCATCAGATCTTCGCCCCGCACAATGTGCGTGATGTCCGCGTCGGCGTCGTCGACTACTACCGCCAGTTGATACGCCCACTGGTCGTCCGCTCGTCTCAACACGAAATCGCCGACCTCGGTGGCGAGATTCTGCGTCTGCTTGCCCTGCCAGCGATCTTCGAAGGCGATCACGGCCGCGTCGTCGTCCGGCACGCGCAGGCGCCACGCGCGCGCCGGCTTGCCGTGCAGTCCGTTGCGACAAGTGCCCGGATAGGCGAGCGTTGTGTTGCGCGTATGTGCGTGCAGCAGCGAGTCGGCGATTTCCTTGCGCGTGCAGCCGCACGGATAGACGAGGCCCGCCGCCTTCAACTGTTCGAAGGCCTGCTGATAATGCGCGATGCGCGTGCTTTGCCAGACGGGCGGCTCGTCGGCGCGCATCCCGAAGCGTTCGAGCGTGGCGAGGATGTCTTGCGCGGCACCCGGCACGGTGCGCGGTCCGTCGATATCTTCAATGCGAACGAGCCATGCGCCGTGATGCGCCCGGGCGTCGAGCCAGCTTGCGAGCGCGCTCACCAGCGAGCCGAAATGCAGCGGACCGGTAGGCGAGGGCGCGAAGCGACCGCGATAGTTCATAAATCGGGAAGCACCGCCGCTTAGGCAGCGCGAGCCGCCTTGCTGTCCGGATGGCAAGCTGGACACGTCTTGCCCGGCACGTACATAGGCGACTTTTGCGCTTCAGGCGTGACGACCGCGCGGCAGCCGAAGCATTGCGCGGTTGCGGTGGGCTCGAGTTGCGGATTTAGCGCAGTGCGGTAGTCGAACACGAAGCAGTCGCCGCGATAATGCGCGCCGCCCACTTCCTCGAAATACTTGAGGATGCCGCCTTCGAGCTGATACACGTGCTCGATACCCACTTCCTTCATGTGGATCGCGGCCTTCTCGCAGCGAATCCCGCCCGTGCAGAACGACACGACGGTCTTGCCTTCCAGGTCGGCGCGGTTCTGCTCGATGACTTCCGGAAACTCGCTGAATTTCGTAATGCGATAGTCGAGGGCGTTATCGAACGTGCCGACGTCCACTTCGAATGCGTTGCGCGTGTCGAGCATGACGACCGGGCGGCCCTCGTCGTCGTAGCCGCGGTCGAGCCAGGCTTTCAGCGTGGGCGCGTCGACGAACGGCGCGCGGCCCAACTCCGGACGAATGGCCGGCTTTTTCATCGTGATGATTTCGCGCTTGAGCTTCACCAGCATGCGCGTGAACGGCTGCTTCTCCGACAGGCTTTCCTTGAATTGCAGGCTCGCGAACTTGCCCTCGAAGAGCGGATCGTGACGGATGTAGTGGATGAACGCGTCGGTGTTCTCGCGCGAGCCCGCGACGAACAGGTTGATGCCTTCCGGAGCCAGCAGAATAGTGCCGCGCAGTTCGAGCGCGTTGCAGCGCTCCGTGACGTGCGGGCGCCATGCGGCGGTGTCTTCGATGGTCGCGAAATGGTACGCGGCGAGATTGACGATACTCATGAATGTCCAGCGGTAATAAGTGGCGGCGTCGTGCGTGACGGGCGCGGTGTGCTGCTGTCGGGTGGTCGCGTGCGGAGAAGCTGGGAGGCCCGAAGCCCGAAGCCCGAAGCCCGAAGCCCGAAGCCCGAAGCCCGGCGCCGCAGCCACGTCGAACGCGGCGAAACCCATATTATCCCTCAAGCCGGCGCTTTCCCCGACTCGGCCGAATAGCCAGTCAGTTGCGTTAGCGCAAATGGCCTGCGAACTTGCTCGCATCGTGTCCGTACAAGGCCATAGAAAGCTCGCAAAAGTCCTGAAAGCGCCAATGCACCGCGCTGCCGAGTCAGCGTCCTACGCCGGATGGCTAACGCGGGGTTTTGCGCTGAAATCTACGGGAGGGTGGAGTTACAATGTCGCCCATGTCAGATCCCCGCTTCGTTCATCTCCGCGTCCACTCCGAATTCTCGATTGCCGACGGCATCGTGCGTCTTGACGACGTCGTCAAGGCGGCTGCCCAGGACGGTCAGGGCGCGCTCGCCCTCACCGATCTCGGCAACGCGTTCGGCCTCGTCCGTTTCTATAAGGAAGCGCGCGGCAAAGGGGTCAAACCCATTGCCGGCTGCGACGTCTGGATCACCAATCCGGACGACCGCGACAAACCTTCGCGCCTGCTGCTGCTGGTGAAAGACCGGCGCGGCTATCTGAACCTGTGCGAGTTGCTGAGCAAGGCTTCCGTCACGAACCAGTATCGCGGTCGCGCGGAAGTCGAGGCTGGCTGGCTCGAATCCGGCCTGGGCGAGGGCTTGCTCGCATTGTCGGGGGCGCAGCACGGTGACGTCGGACTCGCGCTTGCCGCAGGCAATCAGGAAGCGGCAAAGCGCAACGCGCTGCATTGGGCAAAGGTCTTTCCGGGCGGCTTCTATATCGAGTTGCAGCGTTGCGGTCAGCCGGGCGGCGAGCAGTATGTCCAGCAGGCGGTCGCGCTCGCGGCTTCGTTGAAACTGCCGGTGGTCGCCACGCACCCCATGCAGTTCATGACGCCCGACGACTTTACCGCGCACGAAGCGCGTGTGTGCATTTCGGAAGGCGACATTCTCGCCAATCCGCGCCGTCAGAAGCGCTTCACGCCCGAGCAGTATTTCCGCTCGCAAGCGGAGATGGCCGCGCGCTTCGCGGATATTCCGTCGGCGCTCGCCAATACGGTCGAAATTGCCAAGCGCTGCAATCTCACGCTCGAACTGGGCAAGCCGAAGCTCCCGCTCTTTCCGACGCCCGACGGCATGTCGCTCGACGACTACCTCGTGCATCTGTCGAAAGAAGGGCTGGAAAAGCGTCTCGAACAGTTGTTCCCGGATGAAGCGGAGCGCGCCGCGCAGCGCGACACGTATTACCAGCGGCTCGAATTCGAGTGCGGCACGATCATCAAGATGGGCTTTCCGGGCTACTTCCTGATCGTCGCGGACTTCATCAACTGGGCGAAGAACAATGGTGTGCCCGTCGGCCCCGGCCGCGGCTCGGGCGCGGGCTCGCTCGTCGCC
The DNA here is from genome assembly GCF_904848585.1 of Paraburkholderia kirstenboschensis. Taxonomy (GTDB): domain Bacteria; phylum Pseudomonadota; class Gammaproteobacteria; order Burkholderiales; family Burkholderiaceae; genus Paraburkholderia; species Paraburkholderia kirstenboschensis. The sequence continues at coordinate 126,205 of NZ_CAJHCR010000010.1, read as the reverse complement.
TATGCGCTCGGCGTGACCGACCTCGATCCGCTGCGCTACAACCTGCTGTTCGAGCGTTTCCTGAACCCGGAACGAGTATCGATGCCCGACTTCGACATCGACTTCTGCCAGCATGGCCGCGACCGCGTGATCCAGTACGTGAAGGAGAAATACGGCGCAGACGCTGTGTCGCAGATCGCGACGTTCGGCACGATGGCCGCGAAGGCGGCGGTGCGCGACATCGGCCGCGTGCTCGATCTCGGGTACATGTTCACAGACGGCATCGCAAAGCTGATTCCGTTCAAGCCGGGCAAGCACGTCACGATTGCCGACGCGATGAAGGAAGAGCCGCTCCTGCAGGAGCGCTTCGACAACGAAGACGAAGTGCATCAGCTGCTCGAACTCGCGCAACGCGTGGAAGGCCTCACGCGCAACGTCGGCATGCACGCGGGCGGCGTGCTGATCGCGCCCGGCAAGCTGACCGATTTCTGCCCGCTCTACACGCAGGGCGACGAAAGCGGCGTCGTGAGCCAGTACGACAAGGACGACGTCGAAGCTGTCGGCCTCGTGAAGTTCGACTTTCTGGGTCTCACCACGCTGACCATTCTGGATTGGGCCGAGCGTTATATCCGCCGTCTCGATCCGTCGAAAAAAGACTGGTCGCTCGGGCAAGTGCCGCTCGACGATCCGGCGTCGTTCTCGATCCTGAAGAAAGCGAATACGGTCGCCGTGTTCCAGCTGGAAAGCCGCGGCATGCAGGGCATGCTGAAAGACGCGCAGCCCGACCGCTTCGAGGACATCATCGCGCTCGTCGCGTTGTACCGTCCGGGCCCGATGGACCTGATCCCGAGCTTCTGCGCGCGTAAGCATGGCCGCGAAGTGGTCGAATATCCCGACCCGCGCGTCGAACCTGTTCTGAAAGAGACCTACGGCATCATGGTCTACCAGGAGCAGGTGATGCAGATGGCGCAGATCATCGGTGGCTACTCGCTCGGCGGCGCTGACTTGCTGCGTCGCGCGATGGGTAAGAAGAAGGCCGAGGAAATGGCCCAGCATCGCGAGCTGTTCCGCCAGGGCGCCGCGAAGAACGGGCTGACCGGTGAGAAGGCCGACGAAATCTTCGACTTGATGGAGAAGTTCGCGGGTTACGGCTTCAACAAGTCGCACGCGGCTGCGTATGCGCTCCTCGCGTATTACACCGCGTGGCTGAAAGCGCACCACCCGGCGGAATTCATGGCGGCGAATATGTCGCTCGCCATGGACGACACGGACAAGGTCAAGATCCTGTTCGAAGACTGTCTCGCCAACAAGATGACCGTGCTGCCGCCGGACATCAATCTGTCGGCGTATCGTTTCGAGCCGGTCGCGGAGGCGGACGGCAAGCGCTCCAGGACCATCCGCTATGGCCTCGGTGCGATCAAGGGCAGCGGCCAGAATGCGATCGAAGAAATCCTGCGCGCGCGCGAAGACGGTCCGTTTATCGACATCTTCGATTTCTGCAACCGGATCGACCGTCGCGTCGTCAATCGCCGCACGGTCGAAGCGCTGATTCGTGCGGGCGCGTTCGACACCTTGCATCAGAACCGCGCGCAACTTATCGCGTCGGTTTCGCTTGCCATGGAAGCCGCCGAGCAGGCGAGCGCGAATGCGCTGCAAGCCGGCCTCTTCGACATGGGCGACGCGCCGTCGCAAGGCCACGAACTGGTGGACGAACCGGAGTGGCCCGAAAAGAAAAAGTTGCAGGAAGAGAAGGCCGCGCTCGGCTTCTACCTGTCGGGCCATCTGTTCGACGCGTACAAGAACGAAGTGCGCCGCTTCGTGCGCCAGAAAATCGGCGAGCTGAAAGAAGGGCGCGACAAGCTGGTCGCCGGCATCATCGCGTCGCTGCGCACGCAGATGACCCAGCGCGGCAAGATGTTGATCGCGCTTCTCGACGACGGCACCGGTCAATGCGAAGTGACGGTCTTCAACGAGACGTTCGAAGCGAACAAGCAACTGTTCAAGGAAGACGAGTTGCTCGTCGTGCAGGGCCAGGCGCGCAACGACGCGTTCACGGGCGGCATCCGCTTCACGGTCGACACGGTCATGGATCTGGGCCGCGCGCGTTGCCGCTATGCCGAGGCCGTGAAAGTGCAGATGAACGGCAACGCGGACGCGTTGGCGTTGCGGCGTGTTCTCGAGGCGCATAGCGCGGGTAAAGACGAGCCGCAGGCAGTGCCGGCGCCGCCGGCTTCATCGCGCGGCGGCAATGGCGGTGGACGGAACGGAGGCGGCGGATTTGGTGGCGGCTACGGCGGCGACAATGGGCGGCAGCGTCAGCCCGTCCAGATCCCGAACGGGCTCGCCGTTCAGGTGGTGTACCGCAGCGAGAATGCAGAGGGCGAAATGCGTCTGGGCGACGCCTGGCGCGTGAAGCCGACCGACGAACTGCTCGCAGACCTGCGCGGCCAGTTTGCCGGCAGCGCGATCGAGATTGTCTATTGATGCGGGCGCCGCTGCGGGCGCCGTCGCGGGTGCCGCCGCGAACGCTACCGTGAGCGCTGCTCTTCTCCGAGCCTCGCGAGTTTGAGGAACCGGTAGTACACCGTTTCGGCATTGAACACGGCGATCATAAAACCGGCGCGGCCGTCCAGAAAACCGCGGCGCAACAGGTAGGTTCGCACGAACGCCCAGGCGCCGCGGCCAAGCGCCTTACCGAAGCTGCCGCGTTGACCCGCCGCGTGACGCTGCAGCGCGCCGGCGGTCGAGTATGCGTCGAGCTTGCGTAATACGCCCTCGAAGTTTTCGTACGAGTAGTGCATCAGCTTGCCGGTCAGGCGTTGGGCCGGTGTATCGAACACCAGACGTTCGTGAACGAGATCGTCGGAAAAACGCGCGGCGCCGCGTTTGAAAAGACGTGGAATCCAGTCCGGATACCAGCCGCTGTGGTGGATCCAGTGCCCGCAAAAACTCGACAGACGGTCTATTGCATAAACGTCGGCGGTCGGTGCCGCGAGCGCTGCGCGGATCGCGGCCGCGAGTTCCGGCGAAACGATTTCGTCGGCGTCGAGCGAGAAAATCCATGTGGTGGTGAGCGCGTCCACCGCGCGGTTCTTTTGCGGGCCGAACCCTGGCCAGTCGGTTTGTTCGATCACCTGGGCGCCGTGTGTCCGCGCGATTTCAGCAGTGCCGTCGGTGCTGCCGCCGTCGATCACGACGATCTGGTCGGCAAAGGCCACGGACTGCAGGCATTCGGCCAGCCGCGCCGCCGCGTTTTTGGTGATGATGGCGACGCCGAGGGTGGTTTCTTGCATACCTGAATTGCCTGATCGCGGAATGGGCTGGAGGCGGAATGACCGAACAGATTGCGCAAAAGAGCGCGATGGAGTGCAGCGGGTCGCGGAAGTATACACAGCCTGTCCGATCCTTCGCTAACCGGCGATCTTCGCGCCAAAACGTCAGCCGGCCGTCAACTCCAACCGTTTACAATGCTCCTTTTCGATCTTCGCGCGGCGGGCGGCCGGTTGCCAGCGCGAATCTCGTACCGCATTCCCAGAGGATTCCTTGAGCGCGAAGCCAACGTTAAGCAAACCCATCGGTGCAGGTGAGGCGTCGTCGCCTGCCGTCGTTTTCCGCCGCCTGTGGCCGTTCATCAAGCCGCTCTTGTGGGTGATCATCGGGGCGATCGTCGCAATGGCCGTGAGCGCGGGCACCGACGCGGCCATCCCCGCGTTGCTCAAACCGCTGCTGGACAAAGGCTTTGGCGCGCATGCGAGCGACAACGCGAAATGGTTCGTACCGGCCGCCGTGATCGGCCTCGCGCTGATCCGCGGTGTGTCGCAATATGCGTCCGGCTACCTGCTCGCGTACGTATCCAACAAGATCCTGCTCGAACTGCGCCTGAGAATGTTCGACCGCATGATTCATACGAGCGTCGCGTTTTTTCAGCGCGAAACCGCGAGCACGGTGATCAACGCGATCGTCTTCGAGGTCAACCAGATTCTCAACGTGCTGTTGGGCGTGATGGTGACGCTGGTGCGCGACTCGCTCACTGTGATCTTCCTGCTCGGCTATCTGTTTTATCTGAACTGGCGTCTGACGCTGATCGTGGCGGTACTGCTGCCGGGCATCGGCTGGTTGGTCGGCAAGATCAACCGCCGGCTGCGGCGTCTGAACCGCGAGCATCAGCTTCTCACCAACGAGCTGTCGTATATCGTCGAGGAGACGGTAGGCGGCTACAAGGTCGTCAAGGTACATAACGGCGAAAAGTACGAAATGGACCGCTTTGCGTCCATGAGCAAGCGCCTGCGCGGCTATGCAATGCGCATGACCGTGTCGGGAGGGCTTGCTCAACCGTTGACGCAGTTCCTGGCGTCGATCGCGCTCGCCGTCGTGATTACGATCGCGGTGGTGCAGTCGTCGTCGGATCAGACCACGGTTGGCGGCTTTGTCGCATTCGTCACGTCGATGCTGCTGATCATCTCGCCGCTCAAGCATCTGATGGACGTGAACCAGCCGCTACAGCGCGGCATGACGGCGGCCGAACTGATCTTCGGTCTGATCGACGAGCCGGCAGAGCCTGCGGGCGGCGGCAAACCGCTCGAACGCGCGCGCGGCGAAGTAGAGTTCCGCAACGTCTCGTTCATGTACAGCACCAACGCCACGCATAACCGCCACACACTCGACCATGTGTCGTTCAAGGTTGCGCCCGGCGAAATGGTGGCGCTTGCGGGCCCGTCGGGCAGCGGCAAGACTACATTGGTGAATCTGCTGCCGCGCTTTTTCGATCCGACCGGCGGCGAGATTCTGGTCGACGGAGTTCCGATTGGCGACTACGACCTGCACGCGCTGCGCAGCCAGATCGCGATGGTGAGCCAGGACGTCGTGCTCTTCAACGACACGGTGGCCAACAACGTCGCCTACGGCCAGAGCGCCGATCGCGACAAGGTCAACGCGGCGCTGCGCGCGGCCAACTTGTGGGACACGGTCGAGGCCATGCCCAACGGCATAGACACGCTCGTGGGCGACAACGGCATGATGCTGTCCGGCGGCCAGCGGCAACGTCTCGCCATCGCGCGTGCCATCTACAAAGACGCGCCCATCCTGATTCTCGACGAAGCAACCTCGGCGCTGGATTCGGAGTCCGAGCGCCACGTGCAGGCCGCGCTCGAAACACTGATGAAGGGCCGCACGACGCTCGTCATCGCGCACCGTCTGTCGACCATCGAGCGCGCTAACCGGATTCTGGTGTTGGAGGCGGGGCGAATCGCCGAAAGCGGCAGCCACCGCGAGTTGCTCGCGCAAAACGGGCTGTATGCGCATCTGCATCGCATCCAGTTTCAGCAGAGCGCGGCGTAGCGCGCACGACCTTGGCCCTCGGCTGTCTGTCTTCCACCATTCGGGTCTACAACCAGGCGGTCCGTCTTGCCGGACCGCGCCCGCCTTCTCCGATAACGTTTGTCGAGGCGCTCGCGCGCGCTGTCTGAATGATGAAACTTGGACTTTCCAGCAACGCATTGCAGCACAGCGGCGGCCTAGAACGCTATGCGATGGACCTCGTGCGAGGCTTCGCGGCACGCGGCGTCGAGCTTGCATTCTTTGCGCGCCGTTTCGATACCTCTCTGCAGGAAAGCGGCATGGTCGAACGCCACCGCATCAACGTGTCGTTCCTGCCAGGAAAACTGCGCGACCGCTGGTTTTCGTGGCGGCTACGCTCGGCGCGCCGCGCGGCGCATGTCGACGTACTGATTGGTTGCAACCGCGTTGACTCGTCCGACGTTGCCATCTGCGGCGGTACGCATCTTGGTTTTCTTCAGGCCACGGGGCGCGCGCCGAAGCGCTCGGACGGTTGGCAAATCGAACTCGAGCGGCGTCAATACGCGCGCTCCAAAGTCGTCGTCGCGCATTCACAACTCATGCACGACGAGTTGCGCGGACTGTACGGTGTCGACGAAGCAAAAATCCGTGTGTTGTATCCCCCCGTCGACGGAACACGTTTCAAGCCGACCGATGCCGTCACTCGCGCCGCCCTGCGGCGCAAATATGGCTTCGCCGACGACGAGATCGTTCTGCTGTTTCCATCCAGCAGTCACGAGCGCAAGGGCTTGCCGCTCATCGAAGCGGCGTTGCAGGACACGCCGCTGCCGATCGTGGTGGCCGTGGCGGGGCGCCCGCCCGCGCGCACGTCGGGGCGGTTGCGCTACATCGGCTACGTCAAGGAACTCGCGGAGTGTTATCAGGCCGCGGATTTCACTATCCTCGCATCGACGTACGAGCCCTTCGGCCTCGTCGGCATCGAATCGGTGATGTGCGGCACGCCGGTCATTTTCCCGTCGAACATTGGTTGCTGCGATGCCATCGCCTCACACGCAAAGTTCGTCTTCAAGCCCGCCGACCTCGCCGACCTGCGAGCAACGCTGGCGCGAGCGGCCGCGGCGCAGGGCGAACGCGCGCGCCTCGCGCCGCCGGAACTCGCCGACGCCGCAGCGGTGCGCTATGACCCGAGCGTGTCCGCTCACGTCGATGCGCTGCTGAGCCTGGCGAAGCAGATCGCACCCGCCTCCTAAGCCTCGCCACCCTCTGTGGGACGGCGTGCCCGGGCCGCCAGGCACGGTCTCGCGTCGTTTCGCGCGAGGGGCACATGTTATAATTTTGCGATATCGACGCTTGGATTTAACGCTTGAATTCAGCTTGACCTCGATTCAAGCCGAACACCCCCTTCACTTCACCGGGCTTCCATGCTCGCGAGGACGGGCGGCGGGCGAGCAGCGCCGTCGCCGGGGCGCGCCTACCCCTCACGACGGGGCCGTAGCCGCCGCACTGGACTGTCGAAAAGAATACGCTGGAGATTGTGCATGGCGAACGCGACCTCGCGCCGGGTATCGGCGTACAGCAAGATCGCGGCGGAAACAAACGCGCCGATGAGCCTATGAGTCGGCTTGCCGGGCGTCTTCATATCTTCAGGTCGGCTATTCCGCGACTGCTCGTCAAGCCTTTGCGCCGCGAGCCGCAGAGCACGCGCCGTATCCTGATTGCGCATCATCTTTTGCTCGGCGATACGCTGCTGCTTACGCCGCTGCTCGCCAAGTTACGTACGCAATATCCGCAAGCGGACATTCTTCTGGCCTGCCCGAAAGCCATAGTGCCGCTATATGCCGGGCGGCCTTTCGGCGTTAGCGCGTTGCCGTTCGATCCGCGCGATCCAGAGTCCGTGCGGAACATTCTGCTTTCCGGACCTTACGACCTTGGCCTCGTGCTCGGCGATAACCGCTATAGCTGGCTCGCGCTCGCGGCCGGCTGCCGGTGGATCGTCGGACACTCCGGCGACAAGCCCGCCTGGAAGAACTGGCCACTCGACCGGAGCGTGCCATACCCCGATGCGCCCGAGGCCTGGGCCGACCTCGCCGCGCAACTGATCGAAGGGCCGCCTCCGCGCGCTTACCGGCCCGCCGACTGGCCGGCGCCGCCGCATCTCGCGTTGCCCGAGCAGGCGCAGTTCACAAAACGTTATGTGGTGCTTCATCCGGGCGCGAGTGCGAGCGTCAAGCGCTGGCCGAATGCGCGCTGGCTCGAACTGGCGCAGCGAGTCGAAGCGCTCGGCTATCTGCCGGTGTGGACCGGCGGTCCAGGTGAAGGCGATCTGATCCGCGAGATCGACCCGCAAGCGCGTCATCCAAATCTGGCGGCTCGGCTCGGTCTCGGTGAGTTGTGGCATCTGTTTGCTGGCGCACAGGCCGTGGTTTGTCCCGACACCGGCGTCGCACATCTTGGGCGCCTGATCGGGGTGCCTACGCTTGCGCTCTTCGGGCCGGGCAACGCGCAGATTCATGGCGCCGGACGCTACTGGCGCGAGGTCCCGTTCGTGCCGCTCACCATTGCCGACATGCCGTGCCGCGATCAGCCTTTTATCTTCCGCCGCAAGGTAGCATGGGTGCGGCGCTGCGATCGCAACGAGACGACCTGCGTGGCATGGCGCGGCGACCACACCGAGTGCATGGGCCAACTCACGGTCGAGTCGGTATTCAACGTTTTGCAAAATATCCTGGTGAAAGTGTAATGACTCACACGGCTGCGCGAGTGGAGCGCCTGTTTTGGGTTGCCTGTCCGGTCTTGCTGTTCGTGGTGATGTTCGGCCACATGACGGCGATCGTCTTCAACGCGCTCGTGTTGCTTGCGCTTGGCGTGGCGGCGGCTGCCTTTTCGGCGAACCGTCCGCCGCTGCCGCGTTGGCCGCTGCTGCTGCCGGTCGCCGGATGGGTGGGGTGGAGCCTCGCTTCGGTGGCCTGGTCTCCGTATCCGATGGTCAGTCTGCACGCGTGGTGCGACGAGGTGCTCTATCCGCTGGTGTCGTTCTGGGGCTTCTGGCTGTTCGGCAGCCAACTGCGGCGACCCGAGCCCGTGGTCGCCGTCAACTGGCTGGCGTGCCTTGCGCTCGCCGCGATCAGCGCGCTCAACTGGGGGCATCTGCAACCGCCTACGGCCAACACCTTCCCGCTGCACTTTTATAACCGCGTCGGTCATACCAGCACGCTTGCGGTATTTTCGATGGCGCTCTTCGCGGGCTTCCTGCTGCGTCCGCGCTGGCGCGTGGTCGGCGCGAGCGGCATTGTGCTGTGCCTCTTTATCGGGCTCGCGACGCTCAACCGTTTTTTCTGGCCGGCCGCCGCCGTAACGCTTATCGTCGCGCTATTTCCGCTGTATCGGCGCCGCCCCATGCTCGCGGTGCTGGCCATTGCCGTGGTGGGTGCAGCCGGCGTCGGCACGCTCGAACTCAGTTCCCGTTTGCGCACGAGCGGTGCCGCGCCCGAGGTCACGCAGGCGCGCGACGTCGTGATCGACGGTCATCAGGTCTACGTGCCGGGCTCGCTGTCGGCCATCGGCGATACGGTATCGGCCGATACGCGCCCGAAGTTGTGGGCGTTCTATGTCGGCGAGGCCAAGCATCACGCCTGGGCCGGCATAGGTATCGGCAAGCCACTGCCGGGCATGGTCTATCGCAATGCAATGCCGCCCGCTTTGCTGGCGGCCGAACCGCAAGCGCTGACGCATGCGCACAACCTGTTCATCAACACGTGGCTGCAGACCGGCTTCATTGGCGTCGTGCTGCAGACGGCGCTGTTGCTGAGCCTGGTTGCGCGTTTCTGGCGGTATCAGCGGGTGGAACCGTGGTTATGCGCCGCAGGCGTGGCGCTGGTGGCCGGCATGATCGCGAAGAACATGACCGATGATTTCATGTGGCAGACGACCATGCTGGCGTTCTGGTCGTTCGCGGGCCTATTGCTGGGTTACGCGGAGCACGGCAGAGCTTCGACCGGATCGTCGCAACAGGCCGAGCACACCTTGTCCACGGCCGGGCGGGCGGAGCCGCTGCGCGAATCGCAGACCGTCAAGCTGGGTGAGAAAGGGCGGTGATGAGCGAGACATTGCAGGCCGCAGAAACCCACCGCGCGCCGCTGCGCATTCTGTTTCATATCAACGACTTCGGTAAGGGCGGCACCGAGACGGCGCTGCTGTCGTGGCTCAAAACACTGGACCGCCGCCTGTTCGCGCCAAGCCTCTCGGTGGCCTATCCGACCGACGACCTGGCCTTCTGGCGCGCGCATTCCATTCCCGACGACGTCGATGTCCATGTGCTTGCTTCATCGAAATGGATGGTCGCGCTGCATCAGGAAGCGCGCCGGCGCAAACTGGGCCTCGGCGCGAAGCTGTTGCACAAGGCGCTGACCTACGGCGCGATCCGGCCGCTAGCGGCGCGGCGCATGCGGCGCCTCGCGAGCCAGCACGACCTGGTTTGCGACTTCGATTTCTCGCTGCGTCATCTGGCAGGCAGCTGCGGCGTGCCGTGGATTGGCGTGAGCCACTTCAGCCTCGCCGCACGGCTTGGCAACAAGAGCGAGCGTTACGTTGCCCGCCGTGTCAGGCATTTTTCACGTTACTCCGCAGTGGCCGTGCTGACGCCAGCCATGCTGCGCGAAGCGCGCGACCTTTTCGCGACAAGCCGTGTGGACGTTATCGAGTTGCCGAACGTGATCGACGTCGAGGCGTTGCGGCGCGCGGCGTCCGAGCGGATTGAACGTCCGGCGGACTCGTTCATTGTGTCGGTGGCGCGTCTGGACGAAGGTCAGAAGGACCATAAGACGCTGCTGCGAGCCTACGCGCGGTTACGCGAGCGTGGGCGCTGCAACGCGGCGCTGGTGCTGATCGGCGAGGGCCGGGACCGAGGCGAGCTGGAGCAGCTCGCGCATGAATTGGGGATCGCCTCGTCCGTGCATTTCCTGGGGTTTTGTGCGAACCCTTCGCCCTATATCAGGCAGGCGGAACTGCTAGTGCTGAGCAGCCGCTACGAGGGGTTCGGCATGGTCCTCGGCGAGGCCATGGCGCTCGGCACGCCGGTTCTATCGACCGATTGCCCGACGGGACCCCGCGATCTGCTGGAGGGCGGCAAAGCCGGCCTGTTAGTGCCGCCGGGCGATGTCGACGCGATGGCGCTGGCCATGGAACGTCTTCTCACCGAGACCGAACTGCGCCGTAGCCTCGTGCAAGCAGCACTGCAAAAGGTCGCCAGTTTTGCGCCCGCGAGCGCGAACCAGCGGATGCTCGAAGTGGCCTCGAGGCTGTTGAGCGAGAAGGGGGCGACGCCTCGGTGAGCCGGAACTTTGACTGCGTGGCGGTTGCGTAGATCTCTAAACGCTGGTCCCCTTGTGTGCCGAATTCATGGTGCGGGCAGAGGGTGCGACATGCGCGCGTTCCCGCCGCGTGCCGCCGCGTGCCGCGTGTGTGCCGCCGACGCCGGCGCCGCTCGCCGTCGAGATCACTGGCATGTCGGGCGACGTGCCATATAGAGATAGAATGGTGCGCTTTGCCCGTACTCGACTCTGCCCATGTGGTTCAAAAACCTTCAGCTTCACCGCCTTCCCGCGCCGTGGTCCATCACCCCCGAACAGATGCAGAAGTGGCTCGCGCCGCATGCTTTCGCGCCCGGCAATAGTGTCGAGATGCAAAGCCACGGCTGGGCGTCTCCTCGCGACAATGATTCGCTTGTGTATGCGCTCAATGGGCAATTGCTGCTCACGTTTCGCACCGAAAAGAAACTGCTGCCGGCTTCGGTCGTCACGCAAGTCACGAAGGCGCGCGCCGCCGAACTGGAAGAGCAGCAGGGCTTCAAGCCCGGCCGCAAACAGATGCGCGAACTCAAGGAGCAGGTCACCGACGAACTATTGCCGCGCGCTTTCAGTATTCGCCGCGATACGCGCGTGTGGATCGATTGCCGCAACGGCTGGCTCGTCATCGATGCAGCGTCGCAAGCGGTAGCCGACGAAGTGCGCGGGCTGCTGGTGAAGTCGATCGATCAGTTGCCGCTCGGTACCGTGCGCGTCACACAATCGCCGGTTGCGGCCATGACGGATTGGCTGCTGTCGGGCGAGGGGCCCGCTGGTTTCACGCTCGATCAGGACACCGAGTTGCGCTCGCCGGCGGAAGGCAACGCGACGGTGCGTTACGTGGGACATACTTTGGACGCCGAAGATATGCGCCGTCATATCGAGGCCGGCAAGCAATGCATGCGGCTTGCGATGACGTGGAACGATCGGGTGTCGTTCGTACTGACGCCTTCGCTGACGATCAAGCGCATTGCGCCGCTCGACGTGCTGAAAGAAGCGAGCGACCCGACCGCGCAGAACGACGACGAGCGCTTCGACTCGGACTTCACGCTGATGACTGCGGAGCTCGATCGCATGCTGGGCGACTTGCTCGACGCGTTGGGCGGAGAGCAGGTTGATGCGGTGCTGCAGGCCGCGGCGGCTTGAGGGTGTTAGGTAGAGTTGCCCACCGGTAATGCAGACCGGCGTCCTTACATGGTTTCTAACTCTCAGCCTCCGTTGACATACACCTGTTGACGCATAGCTATTCGGCCCGCCTCGCGCGGGCTATTTTTTTCTGCCGTTCATACGCAAATGCCTCGTGGCGATAGTTATGGCCAACGGTGGCGACGCGGCATCGCAATCTGAATTTTCCGCATGCTTTTTCGGTAAATCCGGTAGGCGTCCGGCGCTGGTCTGATACCCGGATGAACTTGGCCTGCTCATAATCAGGGGTCAGGAATCCAGCAACGGACGGCTATGGCGATGAGCGACGCACACCACGGGAGCCCGAATGACGGGGCAACGGCGGGGCACGTGCCCGGGCAGATCTGTCGCAGCGTGCATTCTCATCCCGCCGATTGCTGCACCGTTGAAGCGCCCCGTCTGCGTGAACGCGCCGTCCGTTCCTTGCATCTGAGCACGGGCGACGAAGCCTGATGAGTCGCGCACCTGTCGACCCGGCCGCGCCCGACGTGGTGCTTTCTCCAGAAAGCGTTGAACAACTGCGGGCTGAACCCTGGCGCTATGGATTTATCTCCCTGCTGCGTCGCATCGGTGCTGATCCCCGCATCGATCCCATCGGCACTGCACGGCGCCCGCAGGCAGAACCCTTCCGTCTCGGTCAGGCACCAAGCCTTGCATTCGCGCCGCGCGAGATTGCCGACGTGTGCACGGTCAACGGGCGTCTGAAAATCCGGCTTCTGGGTCTGGGCATGCTCGGGCCAAACGGGCCGCTGCCCGTTCACGTCACCGAGATTGCGCGGGAGCGCGAGCAGAACCGGCACGACCCGACGCTGGTTGATTTCCTCGATATCTTTCATCACCGCTATCTGACGCTGCTGTATCGGGCGTGGGCGTCGGGCCAGGCTGCCGCAGGGCTCGACCGGCCGGACAATGAAGCGTTTTCGTTCTACGTCGCAAGCCTCACGGGCTACGATGTCGACGAAATTGCTCATCAGCCGTTTCCTGCGCATGCGCGTCTGGCGGCATCCGCGCACCTGGTGCGTGAAGGCCGCAATCCGGAGGACTTGCGCGCGACGCTCGAACACTACTTCGGCGTACCCGTCGCGATTGAGGAATACGTCTTTCACTGGATGGAAACCGCGCCGGCCAGCCACAGTTACCTTGGTGCGCCCGTGGAGTCGTCAACCCTGGCGATGGGCGCGATGCTCGGCGAGCAGGTGCCGGATCGCCAGCACAAGTTCCGCATTATCCTGGGACCGCTCGATATGGACGCCTACCTGCGCTTCACACCGCAGGGTGTGGACCTGCCGAAGCTGGTCGAGTGCGTGACGGAATTCACCGGACGGGGTTCCCGCTGGGAACTGGAGTTACGCATCAAGCCACAGGGCGCACCGCCTGCGGTACTGGGTGGGCCGCAGCGACTGGGATGGTCGGGGTGGCTCGGGCATGCGCCCACCAATGCGCCGATTACCGGCATGCGCTTTGAACCGGATTACTACGCGACGCGATTCACGAAGCGCGACAGTCCATACAGGCAACGCCGCGATACCGGCAAGGGCCACCTGCTGTCGTACTACAACGAAGAGCTACTGTATCTGCGGGAACTCGCCGCTGAATTCGGGCAGGCGCATCCGAAAATCGCGCGGCGTCTGGGCATGCAGGCGGGCGAGATCGGCGATGTCTACGTTCAGCGGCTGATCGAGGCATTCAGCTTCATGGCTGCGCGCATGCGCCTGAAGCTGGATGCCGCGTTCCCTGACTTCACCCGACCGCTGCTGCAATGCCTCTATCCAAACTACCTGGCGCCCACGCCATCGATGAGCGTGGCACGGCTTTACCCGGATCACGCGAAGGGCGAACTTGCCGGCGGAGTCTGTCTTGCTCGTGGCAGCCTGTTTGCGTCCGACGTGCCCGGTGGAGGCGGCTCGCCATGCCAGTTCCGCAGCACACAGGACGTCACACTGTATCCACTGGAAATCGTTAGCGCCCGGCTGACCGGCATTCCGCCCGATATCCCCGCGCTCGACCGTTACGTGCGTCCCGACCGGAAAGTGCGCGGCGCATTGCGCCTGCGATTGCGAACCACCGGCAGCATCACCGTTGGCCAGCTGCGCGGGCTTGATCGCCTGCCGGTCTATCTCGCGGGCGACGTGCAGACCGCGTCGCAACTGTTCGAACTCCTGCATACAGCGGGCATTGCATCCGTGCTCGCGACACCGGGTAGTTTCGCGACTGTTCACGAGCCCCTGCACGCTGTCAGACGTGATGCCGTCGTGCATGAAGGACTCGGCACGGACCAGGCGATGCTGCCGCTTGTCTGGCCGAAGTTTCACGGCCACAACCTGCTGCATGAATATGCGGTCTGCCCCGAACGCTTCCTGTTCTTCGCACTGACCGGGCTCGAGGCGGGCCTGCGCCGGATCAGAGGTCAGGAGGTTGAGATCGTCGTGCTGCTCGACCGCCCCGCAGGCGACCTGTGCAATCGGGTCGAGGCGTCTCACTTTGCGCTCTTCTGCACCCCTGTCATCAACCTGTTTCCGGTCAAGGTAGATCGGCTCAGGCTGCCTGACGATCACACACCGGCGCCGCTGCTTTTTGATCCACTCGCGCCCGAAGATTACGAGGTGTTTTCAGTCTCGGCGTTGTCCGGATTTGTCGACAGGAAATCTTCGGGACTTCAGTTCCATCCGCTGTACGAGCCGCTCGCGAACAACGAAACAAACACTGCTGAACGGTACTTCGTGGCAACCCGCGAGCCGGCGCAAGGCGGCGACCTGACGCGCCGCTACCAGACGCGCGCCGCCTACGCGCCGGGCGAGATGCTGATGTCGCTGGTCGACGCACACGGTGCGCCTGCTCATGACGACATGCGGTACATCAGCGCGCAGGTGTGGGTCACCAATCGTGATTTGCCCAGTCTTCTGCACGTGAACGGCGTGGACGATCTCACCCCGGTCGTCAGCGCGCCAGTCAGCAGCGTTGGACTGATCCGCGCGCCGACCGCGCCGAAAGCACCACTTGCGCAAGGCGCCACAGCCTGGCGGCTGGTCCGTCAGCTCAACTTCAATTATCTGCCGCTGGAGGACACCAGCGGCCAGAGGCTGCGCGAACTGCTCCTGCTGTACGCAACCGGCGACAACCCTCGCTTCGTGCAGCAGGTGCAAGGCATCGCGGGCGTCGAGATGCTCACGGTCACACGCAGGCTGCCCGACGCAGATGGACCCGTTTTCGGCTGCGGCACCGGCTGCACGCTCACGGTCGATGAAGCGGGCCTCGCCGGTGAGAGTCCGTATCTGCTCGGGCTGATCCTTGAGCACTATCTCGCACGGCACGTCTCGATGCATACCTTCGTGGAGACCTCCATGCGCTCGACACAGCGCGGCCCCGTCGCACAGTGGCCGCCGCGCATGGGCACGCGTAGCGCGGCCTGAATGGCCGGCCATTGCATCAATCGATTCTGGACGAAGGAGACGCATGCTGAAGTTTTCGACCCAACGCACTATCACAGCCAGCGGTGCGGCCTTGCCCAGGTCGCCGTCGGGCGAGCCCGCACTGGTGCTCCGATCGATCCGCGGCGAGGAAGCCCTGTCGGAAATTTATACATACCTGCTGGACATGGTGACGCCGGACGACCTCGACATGCTGGCCGACGACGCGGCGAACCTCGACCTGCGCGACATGATCGGCAACGAACTGACGGTGAGCATCCAGCTTGAGGGGATCAGCCGGTCGTCGGGCCCCGTGTGGGCACGGAATATCGGCAGCGGCACGCGTGAAATCAGCGGCATCGTCACGAGCGCGCGCTTTGTCGGGCAGCAGGACCGGCTCAGCCACTACCAGCTCACCCTGCAACCGTGGATCTTTCTGGCGGACCAGCGCTCGGACTACCGGATTTTCCAGCGCAAGAACGTGAGAGACATCATCCGCGAGGTCTTGCAGGCCTACCGGTACACCTGTGCCTGGCGCACCAGCCGGATCTACCCGCCACTCGACTACCAGGTCCAGTATGGCGAAACGGACTTCGCCTTCATCCAGAGGCTGATGCAGGAAAACGGCATCTACTGGTTCTTCGAACATACGCAAACCCACCACACGATGGTGTTCGTGGACCATGTGGGCGCGCACAGACCGGTGGACAGCGAGGCGTATCACACGCTCGCGTACTACCCGCCGGGACACAAGCTCGATGCCGAGTATATCGACGCGTTCGATATCGCCCAGACGCTGCAGTCGGGCGTGTGGACAACCAGCGACTACGACTTCAAGCAGCCCGAGGCGCATCTCGCGGTTCGCAGGGTCCAGCCGCAGGAGACGGTGGACAACGATCTGGCGCGCTACGAGTGGCCGGGCGACTACACGGACCCGGCCGAGGGGGCGAAGCTCGCGCAGATCCGCATCGAGGAAATCTTTGCGCGCGGCGAGCGGGCAGAGGGCCGGGGCAGCGTGCGCAATGTCGTGTGCGGGACGAGCTTCCATCTGGAGAACCATCCGTACCGCAAGGCGAATCGGGAATACATGGTGATCCGCGCGAAGCTCGACGCCGAGGAGACGGCGCAATCCTCCGGTTTGGGCGTCTACCGGTTCCGCACTGAGTTCACCGTGCAGCCGGCGACCAATGTGTTCCGCCCGGCGCGCACGGTCCTGAAGCCGCGCACAACCGGCCCGCAAACGGCTGTGGTGACGGGCTTCGACAGGAACGTCGTGTCCACCGAGCCGTATGGTCGCGTGACGCTTAAGTTCCGCTGGGACAGGTCACCGGACAGGGACGCGAACTCATCGTGCTGGGTGCGGGTGATGTCGCCATGGGCGGGTAACGGGCACGGGAGCATCGGCGTGCCGCGTGTGGGCACGGAAGTGATCGTGGATTTCATCAACGGCGACCCGGACCGGCCGTTCGTGATCGGGCAGGCCTATAACGCGAACAACATGCCGCCGTGGCCGTTGCAGGGTAACCACGTTCTCTCGGGCATGCGTAGCCGCAGCCTGAACGGGGGCGCGTCGAACCAGTTCGTCGCGGATGACACGCCGGGCGAGTTGCAGGCGCAGGTGACGAGTGACCAGGCGAATTCCCGGCTGGTGGTGGGCTACAACACGCGCATTGTGCCCGGCGAGGGACGCAAGCAGGCGCGCGGCGAGGGTGTCGAGATCGCCACCGACGCGCACGGCGTGTTCCGGGCAAACAAAGGCCTGCTCATCACCACGGAAACGCGCGACGGTGCGCAGGCCCCCGCGAAGGACATGGGCGAGACGGTGCAGCGGCTCACGCAGGCGCGCGAGCAGCATGAAAGCCTGGCTGGACTGGCGCAGCAGAACCAGGCGCAGGACCCGGACAAAGATCAGAGCGATGTCACGAAGGTCATCAAGGCGCAGAACGACGAAATCAGAGGGGCGGGCGGCAACAACGAAGGCCACTTCCCCGAACTGGCCAGGCCGCATCTGGTTCTCGCCAGCCCTGCCGGTATCGAAACCACCTCGGCGCGATCCACACATGTTGCGAGCGGTGAACATATTGCGTTGACCAGTGGCGAGCATGTGAGCGTGTCAGCTGGCGGACGGCTGCTGGCAAGCATCAGGAACGGGATCAGGCTGTTCTGCGTCAAGGCGGGCATGAACCTGATTGCCGCCGGCGGGGACATCGATCTGAAGGCGCTGAAAGACAGCGTCAACATTCTGGCGAAGCTGAACATCACTCACACCGCCAACCGGATCACGATCACCGCGAAGGACGAAGTGGTGATCAACGGCGGCGGTAGTTATACCCGGTGGAGCGCAGGACAGATCACGAGCGGTACTTCAGGTGGCTTTGCCGTTCACGCGGCCAGCCGTGCATTCACGGGGCCGGACAACCAGGAAAAGCCGGTGTTGCCTATGACGGCCCCAGTGAGGGAGGACCTGCACTTTGCGCTGAGCGCCTTGGCTGGTGAGGCGCATCGTTACCTGAACGAACCGTACGAACTCTACAAGGGCGCCGTGAAAATCGGCCACGGTCTCACCGATGAATACGGCCGCATTGTGGTCAAGGACCACCAGCCGGGTACATCCGCTTACCGGGTCAGGCTAAGTAACGGTGGTCAGTTTGATCTCAATGTGCGTGATGCACTCAATGGCAATCCTGATCATACCGATTACCGCACCAACCGCGGTGAACGTCTCGTTTAAGGCCGAGCGCCATTTCATCAAGACAGATCGACAAGGAAGACGACGTGCCACATTTCCCGCTGAAGACCCACAACACGGCAAACGTTGCCATCGATGAACAAAGAAGAACGGCGCAAGGCTCGGTGCAATGGCTGCTGGAAGGTAATCCGCTCGCGCCGATTACGGAAGGCAACCGGCTCGATTTCATGATCTGCGGCGAGGAGGGCTTCGCCTCCATTGCGAAGGACCTGTCGGAAGCGAAAGAGACTGTTGACCTGATCTGCTGGGGCTTCGATCCGGGCATGGAACTGGTGCGCAAGGGAGACCGGTGGAAGCGGGGCGAGACATATGGTGAAATCCTCGAGCGCATCACCACCAGAAAAGATCACCCGGTGACCGTGAGACTGCTGATCTGGTACGACCAGGTGGCGTCGGCGAAACAGAACAACATGCCCGGCTATACCGATCAGGGCAGCTGGAATCCTGTAGCGAAACTAGCAGGCGGATCCTCGCCTTATAACAACGCCGAACGCAACAAGGATTGCGTCGCGTGGTGGGGGCGTAATCTGCCCAATGGCAGTGGAAGCGGGAAGAATCCGCGCCTGCAGATTGTTTTGCGCAGCATTGACAAAAAGGATGTCCAGCAGGCGCTCACCAGTGAGGAGGACAAGCCTGCCTATCAATGGGGCAGTCCGGTTGATGAAACCGGCCTTCTGGTGGGCTATCCGACGCATCACCAGAAGCCGGTGCTGATCGACTATGCGTACGACGGCGGCAGCAAGGCGGTGGGTTACGTGATGGGGCTGAATTCGGTCACCGACTTCTGGGACACCACCGAGCACACGCTGGATGATCCGCTGCGCGAAACCTGGTCGAATGCCAGGACTGGCGACGAACGCAAACACGAAACGGCCACACAGAAACTGGCCAGTACCGCGACATACCGGCATACCAAGCCCTATCAGGATTATGCGTGCCGTGTCGTCGGCCCGGCGCTGCAGCAGTTGCACGAGAATTTTGTGAACGGCTGGAATGCGTTCGCCGGGAAGCTGAGGCTCACGGCGGATCCGACGGTAAAGCCGCCCAACCTGCCGACGCTGCCGGCCAACCCGGCGCACAAGGTGCAGATCGTGCGCACGCAGCCGCACGAGCATGAAAAGACCATCAAGGACCTGTATTTCCAGGCGACGAGTTACGCACGCAATTACATCTACATCGAGAACCAGTACTTCTTCTACCCGGAATTTGTGCGGAATCTGAAGGGCGAGCGCAAGAAATTCTGCGACGCCTGGGCGAGGCTATCGCGCAAACCGATGATGGAGGTTCCGTCGCTGCACCTGTTCATCGTCATTCCGCATCCTGAAGATGACGGGATGGTGCCGCGCACGTTCGACATGCTGACGGAACTGGGGGCGAGCAGCGCAATGCCCGAACAGGGAAAGTACGTTGACGGCGGCAAGCTCGATCAGGATTACGTGGATGCCCACGAGGGCGCAAAGGGCAACAAGGTGCTGAACCGTCCTGATCTGAAGGAGCTTCAGGCGACGTTCGGGCTGAAGGTGAGCGTGGCGCGGTTGCGCACCAGCGGTGCGGACGCGAACGGGAAGATGGCGTACCGGGAAATCTACATTCACTCGAAGCTGATGCTGATCGACGACGTGTTCGTGACGCTGGGCAGCGCGAACCTGAACCAGCGCAGCATGGCGGTGGACAGCGAGATCAATATCGCGGCGACCGGGCTGGAATGGGCAAGCGGGCTGAGGCAGCGGGTGTTTGAACTGCATTCGGGGGGAGTGACTAGCGGGACGGGAGACCGGGCCAGGATGCCTCATGTGTTTGACCAATGGGAAGGACGCATGAAGGATAACCACGACATTCAAATTGCAGGGAGCAAGAACCTTCGGGGTTTCCTGCTGCCGTTCGAAGACCACCGGGCGACCACGACGATGCACGCGTCGGTCACGCTGCCGTCCTCCAGCAATACGGCGCTCGCATGAAAGCAACCCGACTGATTTCCGTTGCGCGGCTCTGCCGCGTCCTGATCGCTGCCCTTTGCCTGAGCGTCACCGGCGTTCAGGCAGGAATCCTTACCTCACTGACCGATAAAGTAACCGCCACCATGTCCAGCCTGCCGCGTTACGAGAAACTGCCGCTGTTCGATCCGCATCGCAAGAGCTTTGCCTGTGTGTATCAGGACCAGCATGTGCCCGCCAATGACCCGCAGGCGGAAGTCTGGTTCCAGCAGGCGCTGGCGCTGAACAGCCCGGATATCTATTACCAGGACCGGGACTATCCGAAGATCTACCAGCTGTATCTTCAGGCGGCGGAACGCAACCACTGGAAGGCGATGCTCAACCTCGCGTCGCTGATTGTTGGTGGCGCCTCCGGTGTGCCGGAGCAGAACCGGGAGATTGCGATCCGCTGGGTCGAGAAGGCAATGCAGCTGGGTGTGCCGGACGCGTACGACGTGATGGGCACCTACCACCAGAACGGCATGATCCGGGGTAGCGACGCCACGAGTGCCTATGCGTTCTTCCAGCGCGCCGCTGACATGGGCAGTCCGTCGGCGATGACCTACCTTGGCTACAAGATGGCGGGCACCTACGATGATCCGGGCGAAGGCTTCTGGGGCAATCTGGCTGTCGCGGTCCCGATGCTCGAATGTGCATTTGCGCAGGGTTATGGCGACGCTGGCGAAAAATTGAGTCTAATCTACGCTCGTCCGAATACGCCAGAGGCCAAGCTCCGTGCGCTCAGGGTTCTGCATGAAGGCGTGAAACTCGGCAGTGCAAAATGCGCTAGCAGCATAGCTCCTGAATTTCGTGGTTTTGACCTCGAAGATGGCAGCAATCTCGTGGGCCACATCGACAAGGCGCGTGCCGAACGCTATAGCACACTGGCCAGAGCCCTGGAGTTTTACGAGGGCCGCCTGAAACTGCCAAACCTTGACAAGATACTGCCACTGCCGCCCGCACCGCTGCCGAAGTGGGACGGCAACAAACAGACGCTGATCGACGCAGCCAAGGCGGTCACGCTGCCGCCCAGAGCACGACAGGGCGCTATGTTGCACGGGCGCGAATTCATGCTGGAAGGCCATGGCGTGCTGTCGCTCGCGCAAAGCCCTTATGCGGTCGCCGGTGACCAGCCAGTGCCCGAAACCGGCTACTGGCTCGCGCTCTACAGTCCGTCGATGACAGGCGCTGAAAAACCGGCGTATGCGCGTGGACAGTTTCCGGAGCGTTACCAGACCGGTGAACGTTTTGAAGGTTCGCGCTTTGAATGGCTGTCACCAGCAGAAGTGCAGTGGCAGTACCTCGGCGAAGCTCGTCCATTGCCTCCGGGGCGTGATGTCTTCCTGAGACAGATGCTCGGGGCGGGACTACTGCGACAGGTATCGCCGCCCGCATCAAATCTGCAATGCAACGGCATGCAACGCTGCCCCCAGACTGGCATCTGGGAAGGCCGCATACCGGCAGAGCACCCGCTGGCAGCACTGTACAACCGGTGGGAACGGCAGACGTTTGTGGAACAGGGCCAGTCCTTTCCGGACCCACGCGGGCACCTGTTGGAGATCGCGTCAGAAAGCGTGCAATGGACTTACCTCGGTAGCCCTAACGCCGACGCGGATGCACCCGGCTTAAAAAGGATCACTCTTTAAGCCATCCGACATGATCTGATTCAAGGAAGAATGCGATGGCACGGCAGGCCGGGCTCGGATGCCGTCATCGCCAGGGATTGGAATACGCAAATGAAGGACAGCCTCGTCATCCGAATGAAGGGCGTTGAGAACACGAAAGGTTTCCTGCTGCCGTTCGAAGATCGCCGGGCCACCACAGCGATGCACGCATCGGTCACCCTTCCGTCATCCGGCAATACGACGCTCGTATGAAAACAAACGGTTCGATCTCCGTAGCCCGACTCGGCCGCCTGCTGATCGCGGCCCTTTGCCTGTACGGTACCAGCGTGCAGGCAGGGCCCTTCACCTCGCTGACCAACAGGCTGGCAGCCACCATGTCTAGTCTTCCGCGTTACGAGAAACTGCCGCTGTTCGACCCGCATCGCAGGAGCTTCACCTGCTTGTACCAGGATCAGCGTGTGCCCGTCATTGACCCGCAGGCCGAAGCCTGGTTCCAGCAGGCGCTGGCGCTGGACAGCCCGGATATCTATTACAAGGAACGGGACTACCCGAAGATCTATCAGTTATATCTTCAGGCTGCCGGACGCAACCACTGGAAGGCGATGCTCAATCTTGCCTCGCTGATTGTCAGTGGCTACCCCGGCGTGCCGGAACAGGACCCGGAGAGGGCGATTGGCTGGGTCGAGAAGGCGATGCGGCTGGGCGTTCCGGATGCGTACGACATGATGGGCACCTACCATCAGAACGGTATGGTCCGGGGCGGCGATGCGACGAGTGCCTATGCGTTTTTCCAGCGCGCGGCCGACATGGGCAGTCCGTCGGCGATGACGTTCCTTGGTTACAAGATGGCCGGTACCTACGATGATCCGGGCGAAGGCTTCTGGGGCAATCTGGCTGTCGCGGTCCCAATGCTCGAATGTGCATTAGCCCAGGGTGATGGGGATGCCGCCGAAAAGCTCGGTTTTATATATGCACGTCCCGAGACGCCAGAAGCCAAACTTCGGGCGCTCAAGGTTCTGCATGAAGGGGTGAAACTCGGGAGTGCAGAATGTGCAAGCAAACTGTCCATCGAGTTTGACGGTTTCAATCTGACCAGTGGCCGCAATTTGCCAGGCCACATCGACGAGGCACGCTCTGAACGTTATAGCACCCTGGCCAGAGCCCTTGAGTTTTACCAGGGTCGCCTGAAACTGCCAAACCTGGACAAGATACTGCCGTTACCCCCCGCGCCGCTGCCGAAGTGGGATGGCAGCCGCCAGACGCTGATCGACGCTGCCAAGGCAGTCACGCTCCCGCCGCCCAAAACCTCGCAGTCCACAACATGGCAGACACCGGCTGACATGACGGGACATTACCCGACGGAAGCCCGCCAGTTGCCTCCCGGGCGTGAGGTCTTCCTGACCCAGATGCTCCAGGCCGGGCTGCTACGACTGGTGTCTCCGCCCGAATCGCGCCTGATATGCAATGGCGTGCAGCGTTGCCCGCAAACGGGTATCTGGGAGGGCCGTGTCGCCGCAGATCATCCGCTGGCCGGACTGTACAACCGCTGGGAACAGCAGGCGTTTGTGGAGGCGGGCCAGTCGTTCCCGGAGCCGCGCGAACGCTTCCTCGACATCGCATCGGAAAGCGTGCGATGGATCTATCACGGCAGCCCTAACGCCGATGCCGATGCGCCCGGTGTGAAGAAGATCACGCTGTAAGCCGGCAGGCGATAACTTGACAGGGAAAACAGGATGGCAGATCGACAGGGAAGAGACATGGCTGGGCAGGGAAAGTACGTTGACCGCGGCAAGCTCGGCATGAAGGTAATCGGACTGATTTCCGTTGCGCGGCTCTGCCGCGTCCTGATCGCTGCCCTTTGCCTGACCGTCACCGGCGTTCAGGCAGGCATCCTTACCTCACTGACCGATAAAGTAACCGCCACCATGTCCAGCCTGCCGCGTTACGAGAAACTGCCGCTGTTCGATCCGCATCGCAAGAGCTTTACCTGCGTGTATCAGGAGCAGCATGTGCCCGCCACTGATCCGCAGGCCGAAGCCTGGTTTCAGCAGGCGCTGGCGCTGGACAGCCCGGATATCTATTACAAGGAACGGGACTACCCGCAGATCTACCAGTTATATCTTCAGGCTGCCGGACGCAACCACTGGAAGGCGATGCTCAATCTTGCCTCGCTGATTGTCAGTGGCTACCCCGGCGTGCCGGAACAGGACCCGGAGAGGGCGATTGGCTGGGTCGAGAAGGCGATGCGACTGGGCGTTCCGGATGCGTACGACATGATGGGCACCTACCATCAGAACGGTATGGTCTGGGGCGGCGATGCGTCGAGTGCCTATGCGTTTTTCCAGCGCGCGGCCGACATGGGCAGTCCGTCGGCGATGACGTTCCTTGGTTACAAGATGGCCGGCACCTACGACAATCCGGGTGAAGGCTTCTGGGGCAATCTGGCTGTCGCGGTCCCGATGCTCGAATGCGCGTTTGCACAGGGTTACGGGGATGCAGGCGAAAAGCTGAGCTTAATCTATGCACGTCCGAATACACCGGAGGCCAAGCTTCGTGCGCTCAAGGTTTTGCATGAAGGGGTGAAACTCGGTAGTGCAAAATGTGCAAGCGCGCTATTCACCGAGTTCGACGGTTTTGACCTCGAAGCGGGCAGCAATCTTGTTGGGCATATCGATAAGGCGCGTGCCGAACGTTATAGCAAGCTTGCCCGGGCCTTGGAGTTTTATGACGGCCGGCTAAAGCTTCCAAACCTTGACAAGATACTGCCACTTCCCCCCCGCACCGCTGCCGAAGTGGGACGGCAACAAACAGACGCTGATCGACGCAGCCAAGGCGGTCACGCCGCCGCCGCCACCCGGCGTAAAAAAGATCACCCTTTAGCTACCCGGATTATCAGATACAGAGGAAAACACAATGGCACGGCAGGTAATTGTAGTGGGCGACACAATGGCCCCCCACGGCGGCACGGTCATCACCGGCTCCGACGTCGATAGCGTAGATGGAAAGGGCATCGCCCGTCAGGGTGATCTGGTTGACTGCACGGAGCATGGCGTCAACTCTATCGCCGAAGGTGATGAGTCGAGTATTTTCAGCGGTAAGCCAGTGGCCCTTGACGGCCACCGCGCGGAGTGCGGCTGCTCACTGGTCAGCCGTACCGGCACCTTATCTATATCGTGAATCGTTGTTCACACAGCAACGCCACGTGCGGGTGCGGTCTTCTATCAGCATCGTTTAACCAGTTGAACTGTCCAGGCCGCGTGGGCGGTTCGCTACGGGCGAGTTATTCGAAGGAGTGGTGAATGGCGAACTGTTCGGAAGACTTCGAACTGAAAGGCAATGCGCCCGACTCTTGAGGGCATTCAGACCAAAGCAGAACCAGCAAGCAATAAAGAAGATGAGCGGCGCTGCTGGCACCCGTCACGGCAAATGTGTCTTGCACCACGCGCTGGTGGTCGAAAAATTTCCGGGCGTGTGGGGAACAGACTTTTCCCCACACGTCGCCCGAAAAACGATGCGTAGCCTCACCATACATCACACGCTGTGATCTTTTACGGCTTTGCAAACATATCCTGCAAGCAGCTTCACCCCACCACTCAAACTACTCACCCCGATACGCCCGCTCCAACCCCTCGACATCGAGCTTCACCATTTTCATCATCGCCTGCATCACGCGATTCGCCTTGGCGGTATCCGGATCGCGCAGCATGGTCACGAGCACATCGGGCACGATCTGCCACGAGACGCCGAACCTGTCCGTCAGCCAGCCGCATTGCCACGGTGCGCCGCCGTCCGTAAGCTTCGCCCAATAGCTGTCGATTTCTTCCTGCGAACTGCAATGGACAAAGAGAGAGATCGCCGGCGTGAACGCAAACTGCGGGCCGCCATTCAGCGCCATGAATTCCTGGCCTTCAATCTCGAACGTGATCGCCAGCACGCCACCCTCGGGTCCGGGGCCCGCCTCCGTGTAATGCATCGTGGTGACAATGCGCGACCCCGAAAAAACAGACGTATAGAAGCTTGCCGCTTCTTCAGCATTCCCGTCGAACCACAGACACGGCGCGATCTTCTGCATGGCGGTCTCCTGCTCTTTGAGCGGACGCGCCGCGGGTTACTTCATGGCGGCCATGGCCTGCTGGATCTCTTCGGTGCTGAGATCGCGCTTGTGCGTGGCCAACGACCAGCTATGGCCGAACGGGTCTTTCAGCTGGCCGTAGCGGTCGCCCCAGAACATGTCGGCGACAGCCATCTTGACGGTCGCGCCCGCATCGACGGCTTGCTGGAAACTGGCGTCGACATCTTCGACGTAGTGGTGAATCGTCACCGGCGTGCCTTGCAGGTGGTTCGGTCCGAACGCCTGGTGTTCAGGCCATTCGTCGGTGAGCATCAGCATCGAATCGCCGATTTTCAGGCACGCGTGCATCACTTTGCCGCCCGGTCCCGGCAGCCGGAACTGTTCGACGGCGTTGAAGGCTTTCGTATAGAACGCGATGGCTTCGGCCGCGTTTGCGCAGATCAGGTATGGCGTGAGCGAGTGCATCCCGTCCGGGATCGGTTTGACAGCAGTGCTGGTCATGACGGCGACTCCTTGAAGTAACAGGTTCGTGGATTGAAAGTCCGACTGTTTCAGCCAGGCTTCCAACGTTACGACGAGTACGTCACCGCCGGATCGACACTCCGTAAAAAATATTTTTCAGCACGAACGTGCGCGTGACCGACCAACGTTCTAATGCGTGAAAGTCTCTTGTCAGCCCTCAGCCCTCAGCCCTCAGCCCACAGCCCTCAGCCCGCCGGATTGTCTTCGTCCGCAGGCGCCACTGCGGGTCCTGGCGAGGGCGCCGCCGCGCCGGCGGGCGCGCCGAGTATGCTGATCTGGAAAGTCGGCGTGGCCGCGAGTGACTGCAGTGTGGAATCTTCAGGAATGTGCTCGAAAAGCGGCAGGATGACGGAGCCGCCGATCACCGCGCGCCGGCTGTTGTCAGCCGGACGCAATCCCCACACATCCTGATAGACGACCGGGACCGCGACGCCGTTGCGAGTCGTATTGCCGATGTAAAGCATCACATGCCCGCCGATATAAATCAGCGTGCGTAACGGCACGCCATGTTGCGCCAGATAGTCGAGGCGTTGTCCAGGCGTCGAAGCGGACAGATCGATCATGCGCCCGGCGCTCATCTGCGTGGACGAATGGCGCGGCAACCACACGCCGAAGGTCGCGAAGATGCTTTGCAATTCCGACGAGCAGTCGTTGTAGAGGCCGCTGTTGCCCCAGCCGTAAGGCCGGCCGATCAGCGCTTTCATCAGCTTCGCGAGATGGCGCGGCGTGGCGGCGAGCGGCATCGGTGCAATCTGTGTGTCGCTGAGCTCCGCTGTGCGCACGATCGCGTCGCCTTCTGCGTCCCGTGCGGGCACGAGGACTTCGCGTGGAGTTGGCGTGTCGGCGACTGCGCGACGTTCGCTAGCGTCGGCGCCGGCATTCGCGTTGGGACCAGCGTTGGCATCCGCGTCCACGCTCAGGTCATTCGCAGCGCCACCACCGCTAGCGCCACCGTCAGCCGCCGCCCTTGTCTTCGCGCTGTGCCCCGCATTGACCGACGAGCGCGCGATCAATGGCAGCAGCGTGCCGGCAACCGCATCGAAGCGGAACACGCCGCGGCTATCGCGCACCGGCGCGGAAGCAGCGATCACCGCGCCGAGCGATTTCGCCGTCGCTGCGCGCCATGTATCGACGAATCGCTCGTTCGCCATGCCCACGCCGTCGCTGCGCACCCAGCCCTGCACGTCCGGCGTCTGCACATAACGCCACGCGCCGTCGACGCTCGTGCCCAGCACATACAACGGCGTGCCCGGCCGCACCGCAGAGATTTGCAGGTTGTCGAACGGATAGCCTTCGCCAGCCAGACGATGGCTGTAAAACGACGGGTCGGAGGTCGGCAGCTCGCGCACCATGAGGTTGGTTGTCGCGATTGCGCGCCGTGTGGGCTGATAGACCGGCGCCTCGGCGAACTGCGCGACGTTCATGTTCCGCGCGATGGCGTCGATCCACGCCTTGTCGTGCGGGCGGAAGTTCTCGCCATAACCGATAGCCGCGCCGCTCTTGCCGCTATTGTCGAAGCTGGCGATGCGGCGCTGCTGCAACGCGACAATATCCGCGCCTTGCTGGCGGTAGACTCGCATGGCGACGTACGCGGAATTCCACGGCGACGGCGCATTCGTGCCGGTGCCGAAGTAGCGTGCATAGAGCGCCCGGAAATGCGCTTGCTGGTCGGCGGCGCTCAGGAACGCCTGGTCGTAACCGGGGCTGGACGGATCGAGCCAGTGATCGACGTCCTGATCATAGGCGGCGAGCGGAAACAGCGTAATCGTATCGGCGGTAACATGCGCGTCGCGTGTCTGCGACGGATTGCTACACGCGGCAAGCGCCGTAAGCGAAGCGAGAGCCACGGAAAATACGACGGCGCGCGCGGCGTTCGGCCACAGGCGAGCGATGCGGGAAGGGACGGCTACAGGCATGAGTTCGGCAAAGTAAGTCCAAGGGCACGATGATACGGCGTCGCGCGTTCCATTACACTTGATCGATTAGCAAACGAACGCATTCGACGCCTCGCGCGTTGAACCAAAGGAGCACGACATGCAAACGAGCGCACGCAACCAGTTTGCCGGCGAAGTGATAACAGTCACGCACGGCGCCGTAAACGACGAAGTCACGCTGCGCACCGCTGACGGACTCGAAATCGTCGCGATCATCACGCACGGCAGCGCAACGGCGCTTGGTCTCGCCGCAGGCAAGAAAGCCTTCGCGCTGGTGAAGGCGTCTTCGATTATCGTGATGGTCGACGTAGCGAAGAATCAGGTGTCGGCGCGCAACTGCATCCCGGGGACCGTGACGGCAGTAACGAAAGGCGCGGTCAATTCGGAGGTGATCATCGGCGCGGGCGGCGCGCAGATCGCCGCGGTCGTGACCAACGAGAGTGCCGAGCGCCTGGGCCTCGCGGCAGGCAAAGCGGCGACGGCGATCTTCAAGGCATCGAGTGTGATCGTCGGTATCGAGTCGTAGTGGCCGCACTCCAGTGAAGCGGAGCGCCGCTTGCTTTACACTGGGCCGCCTGGTTGCCTCACTTTCCGCTTTTATCACGGACCCGTCATGTTCGAAGTTTCCTCCGCCTCGCAACTGCCCAAGGCCACGCATTACGAAGAACTCGTCGCGCAGGCGCGCGCGCTCCTCGCCGACGAAACCGACTGGATCGCCAACGCCGCGAATTTCTCATCGTTCGTATTTCATTCGCTGAGCGATCTGAACTGGGCCGGGTTTTACTTTTACGACGGCCGCGAACTCGTGGTCGGCCCGTTTCAGGGAAAGCCGGCGTGCGTGCGCGTCGCGCTCGGCAAAGGCGTCTGCGGCACGGCTGCGCAAACGCGTGAGACGCAGGTCGTACGTGACGTCCACGAGTTTCCCGGCCATATCGCTTGCGATTCCGCGTCGCAATCGGAAATCGTCGTGCCGCTCGTCGCACCCGACGGCACGCTGATCGGCGTATGGGATGTGGACAGCCCGCTTGTCGCGCGCTTCGACGAGTACGACGCAAAGGGCATGCAAGCACTCTGTGCGGTGTTTGTCGAAGCAGCGCTGCCGCGCGCGCCCTAACCGCCGCACGCGGTCTCAGTCATCGTCAGAAAAATACAAGGCCCGCGCGATGCAAGACCCGTCTCATCCCTCAGTGCATGCGCGCGACGCCGCTCTCGCAGCGGCCCCATTCGGCATGTTCATTTGCAATGCGCAAGGCACGTTCGAGCACGTCAACGCGGCATTCGAAAAACTGACGGGGATGACCGCCAATGAACTGGTCGGCCGGCGCAGCTTCGAATCGCTGCACGATCCGGCCGAGCTCGCGAGACGCCGCGCCGAATTGCCGATATTGGCCGCGATAGGCGCACGCTACGAGAGTGAGTGGACTTATCTGCGACGCAGCGGCACGCCGGTGCGGGTGGTGCTCGCGCTCTCTCCGCTTTCCGGTGAAGCGGCGTGTGATGCCAGCGAGGCGCGTTACATCGGCGTAGTCGTCGACATGACGCGCTATGCTCAATCGGACGCGCGCCTCTGGTATGTCTCTCATCACGACGGCGTGACGCGTCTGCCCAATCAGACGCTTTTCACCGAGCGCCTCGAGTTGACGATCGCACGCTGCGAACGCCACACGAGCGGCTTTACCGTGTTAATCGCCGAGCTCGATCACTTGCGCAAACTCCGCGACGCGCTCGGTCTGCACGCGGCCGAGCTCGTATTGCAGATCGTCGGTGAGCGGTTGCGCGGCCTCTTTCCGAACGACGGCACGATCGCCTCGATCGGCGGCACGCAGTTCGCATTGCTGATCAACGAGACCGGCCCCGCTGCCGATTCGTTCGCTGCCGAGGCGCTTAGCCGCATTGCCGAGCCGATCGACTATGGCGGAACGGCGCTGAACATCGCGGCGAGCATCGGCATCGTCGCGTATCCGGACGACGGCGGCGATGCGCCGACGTTGATGCGCCGCGCTGGCGTCGCGCTCTCGGCGGCAGCGGCGGTCAACGGCAACGCGGTCCGGCGATTTTCGACCGCGCTCGAAGGGCAGGCCGCGCGCCGCTTCCAGATCGAGACCATGTTGCGTGAAGCGTTGGAACGCCAGCAATTGCATCTCGTCTACCAGCCGCAGGTGACGCTTGCCACTGGCCGCATTGCGCAAGTCGAAGCGCTGCTGCGCTGGAATCATCCGCAGCGCGGCATGATCAGTCCGGCCGAATTCGTGCCGGTCGCCGAAGAGTCAGGGTTGATCGAGCAGATCGGCGAATGGGTGATCCGCACGGCGTGTCGCGACGCGGGCAAACTCCTTCGCCTCACCGGCAACCTGCCGCGCGTCGCGGTCAATGTGTCGCCGCAGCAGTTCCAGCGGCACGACCTCTTCGAGACCATTCGCGGGGCGCTCGACAGTGCCGCGCTCGCTCCGTCCTATCTGGAAGTGGAGATCACCGAAGGTGTGTTGCTGGGCGACACTGAGCAGACGCTGCAAACGCTCCACGCGCTGCGCGAACTCGGCGTGGAGATTGCCGTCGACGACTTCGGAACAGGCTATTCGAGTCTCGCGTATTTGACGCGGTTTCCGTTGAATCGCCTGAAGATCGACCGGTCTTTCGTCACGCGAATGGGCACGGATCCGCAATGCCACGCGCTCGTCGGCGCGATCGTGGCGATGGCGCACGCGCTCGGGCTGCGCGTCACGGCGGAGGGCGTGGAAACACCCGAGCAGGCGGCGCAGTTGCAGGCGCTTGGTTGCGACGAGGCGCAAGGGTTCTGGTTTTCGCGGCCGGTGACGGCGTCGGGGTTGGGGAGTTTGTTGAGTCCGTCGGGCGCGCGTGGCGCTGATGGAATGCGTGCCGTCCACGATTAGGGTGGCGGCAGTGTTTGCTGATCCGTCCGGACCGGCGCCGCGTGTCTTCAACTCCGGTCATGGGCGCCGTGAATGGCGGCCAGCCGATCGTCAGTGCGGGCCATCAATTCGAGTACCTCTCGCAGCACCAGTTACTGATTGAGTACCGCACTCCGCCGCGGCGATTCCAATAACCGATGCGAGATCGGCTCAAGGTCGCGAAAATCTGCAGATTGGTTTCCCGCGAGGCCGCTTGCATAGCCAAGGCTCGCCGGCGCGGATAGAAGTTGCATGCGGCCAGCGGCGCTGAGCAGGTACGCAGTAGCGTTGGCGGGCGCATCGCAGCAATAGAGGACCGCTCGCTTAAGACCGGCCTCGTCGGTTGGCACCGTGCCGAGATACACGCCGCACGGCGAGCAGATCGACGAGGGCGCCCGCCACACAGCAGTCAGCCACTACATCAAGACTATATCGTACTGCTCCTGACTCAAATTCGACTCCACCTGCAACGACACCGGCTTGCCGATAAAATCAATCAACATTGCCAGATGCTGGGACTCTTCTTCGAGAAACAGATCGATCACCTGTTGCGACGCGACCACGCGGAACTCGCGCGGATTGAACTGTCGCGACTCGCGCAGAATCTCGCGCAGCACGTCGTAGCAAACGGTACGCGGCGTTTTCACCTGGCCTTTGCCCTGGCAAACCGGGCACGGCTCGCACAGCACGTGCGCGAGCGATTCGCGCGTGCGCTTGCGTGTCATCTCAACCAGCCCTAGTTGCGAGAAACCATTCACGGTCACGCGTGTGCGGTCGCGCGACAACGCCTTCTTCAATTCGCCCAGCACCTGATCGCGATGCTCGACGTTTTCCATATCGATGAAATCGATGATGATCACGCCGCCCAGATTGCGCAACCGCAATTGCCGCGCAATGGTATGCGCCGCTTCCAGGTTCGTCTTGAAGATGGTGTCGTCGAAATTGCGCGCGCCGACGTAGCCGCCCGTATTCACGTCGATGGTGGTCATTGCTTCGGTCTGGTCGATCACCAGATAGCCGCCCGACTTCAGATCCACGCGGCGCGACAACGCGCGCTGGATTTCCGCCTCGATGTTGTACAGATCGAAAAGCGGCCGCTCGCCCGTGTAGTGATGCAGCTTCGCGGACACCGCCGGCGTGAACTCCGCCGCGAAATCGGCCAGCATCTGATACGTCTCGCGCGAGTCGACCTGAATGCGCGACGTTTCATCGTTGACGAAATCGCGTAGCACGCGTTGCGCGAGATTCAGATCCTGATAGAGCAGGCTCGTGGGCGGCATGCGCTGGCCTTGCGACAGAATCGTCGCCCATGTCTTGCGCAGATATGCGACGTCGGCGGCCAGTTCTTCGCTCGTCGCATCTTCGGCGATGGTGCGCACGATGTAGCCGCCTTTCTCGTCGGCGGGCAACACGGCGGTCAAACGTGCGCGCACGGCTTCGCGCTCGGCTTCGCTTTCGATCTTCTGCGAGATGCCGATATGCGGCTCTTGCGGCAGATACACGAGCGTGCGCCCGGCAATGCTCACTTGCGTGGAAAGCCGTGCGCCCTTGGTCCCGATCGGATCCTTCACCACCTGGACCATCAGCGTCTGACCTTCGAACACGATCTTTTCAATCGGCTGATGCGGCGTCTGATGTTGCGGCTCGCCGGCAATGCGCGGGTGCCAGATATCGGCTACGTGCAAAAATGCGGCGCGCTCCAGACCGATGTCGATAAACGCGGATTGCATGCCCGGCAACACGCGCACGACTTTGCCGAGATAGACGTTGCCGACGCGGCCCCGCGACAGCGTTCGTTCGACGTGAAGTTCCTGGACGGCGCCTTGCTGGACGAGCGCGACGCGCGTTTCCTGCGGCGTGACATTGATCAGGATTTCTTCATTCATGGTGTTGTTCTAGAAGTCGATGCGCGCTGCACGCAGGAGGGCAGCGGTTTCAAAAAGCGGCAAACCCATGATACCTGAATAGGACCCGTCGATATGCTCGATAAACTCCGCGGCGCGCCCCTGCACGCCGTACGCTCCCGCCTTGCCGAGCGGCTCGCCGCTCGCTACATAGCGGTGAATCGTGTCTCGATGCAACGCAGCAAAGCGCACTTTCGATGTGGAGAGCGCGGCGGGCAGTAACTCGCCGTAAGCATCGACTACCGCCACGGCGGTCAGCACTTCGTGATCGCGGCCAGACAGGCGCGCGAGCATGGCTTGGGCATCGTCGGCGTCAAGCGGCTTGCCGAGAATCGCATCGTCGACGGTGACGGTTGTATCCGCAACCAGAATAGGTCGCGCGACGTGGTTGCCGGCCACGAGCCGGGCGCGCGCGGCCCGCGCTTTCGCCACGCAGACACGTTGCACATAGTCGTGGGCGCGCTCGCCGGGCAATTCGGCTTCGAGCGCTTCGGCGTCTTCATCGGGGCGCGGCAGCAGCAGTTCGAAGCGCACGCCGATCTGTTGCAGCAACTCCTGACGGCGCGGACTTTGCGACGCGAGATACACGAATGGATGCAGCGAAGCGGCGGACGTTGGCATGAAAATGTCTCGAACAAACGGATTATGTGAGCGCGCGATGAGGGTGTCGATTTTGCGCCGAACGAGCTTTGCGGGTGCATGCCGGCGATCTATCCTGCCGACGCGCGCGCGCGCGCGCGCACGCCGAGCCGCAGCCCGCACCGCGCCCTGACGCGCCGCGCTATGACAAACGCGACGCGCGCGGCCAGCATGGGGACGCCCGACCAGGAGCGCCGGGCCAAGAGCGCCCGGCTAGGGGCGCCAGGCCACGGGCGCGCGTCAACAGCGTAATGAAGAACTATGGCAATTGCCGGCGATTACTTCCACAACGTCCCGCGTCAGGAACAACGGGACTCGAAACGCCTGGCGTCTCGATCAATCTAACTCACGCGCGATGATACGGATGATTCTGCGTGATGGTCCACGCGCGGTAAAGCTGTTCGGCGAGCAGCACACGTACCATCGCGTGCGGCAACGTGAGGCTCGAGACGCGCAGCATCATGTCGGCACGCGTCTTCAGTTCGGGATCGAGCCCGTCGGCACCGCCGATCAGAAACGCGACGTCGCGTCCGTCCTGCTGCCAGCCGGGCAGGGCGCCGGCAAGTTGCATGGTGGTCCAGTCTTTGCCGCGTTCATCGAGCGCGACGATGCGCGCGTTTTTGGGCAACGCGGCTTCGATCTTCACTCGCTCGGCGGCCATTACGCTCTCCGCCGGACGGCCCGACGAACGCTGCTCGGGCTTGATTTCGCGCAGTTCGATACGCAGCTCAGGCGGCATGCGCTTCGCGTATTCGTCGAAGCCGACAGCGATCCAGTCGGGCATCTTGTGGCCGACGGCGAGGATGTGCAGTTTCATGATGCCTGGGAGCGCCGCTCGCGCAGTTCCATCTGGAGGCGGTTCAAGCGAGCGGTCAAAGCCCGCTCACTTCCGGCGCGCGGCCGTCTTGCGCGCGGGCTTCTTCACAGCCGGCGCCTCTTCGTCTTCTTCGTCCTCGTCGGGCTCGCTCGAACGCGCGCCGCCGAACGGATCAGGCGTAGAGAGCTTGATGCGGACCGGCTTGTCGCCCCAGATTTCCTCGAGGTTGTAGTACTGGCGCAGCGCCGGTTGCAGGATGTGGACGATCGCGTCGCCGCAATCGACCAGCACCCATTCGCCGATGTCCTCGCCCTCGGTGCTGACGATGTCGCCGCCGGCTTCCTTGACGTTCTCGCGCACGCTCGAGGCGAGTGCCTTGGTTTGCCGGTTGGAGGTGCCGCTCGCGACGATCACACGATCGAACAGCGCGGTCAGGTGGCTGGTGTTGAACACCTTGATGTCTTGCGCTTTGACGTCTTCGAGAGCGTCGACTATCACGCGTTGCAGTTTGCGAATATCCATGGATTTACCGGTGGTACAAATGATGTTGAAGAATGTAGTCCCACACCGCAGTGGGGACGTGGCTTGCGGCCTCACCCTGCTGTTCGCCGCCCACATGGGCAAGCCGCTGGCTCACCTGTTCACGCAGATGCGCGCGAATGTCGGTGGCCGAGACGTTGAACGCAAGCGTGGTATCGATCAGCAAGTGGCCGCAAGGCGTGGCTTGCAGAACGTCGGCGCTGGCGCGGCGCGCGTCGATTTCTTTCGCGACCGCGGGCGGAATCGACGCGAGATCGAAACCGGGCCGCGTGGCCGCGCAGATGTGCGCGAAGTCGAACAGGCGCCGCCAGTCGCGCCATGTATCGAGATGCACTAGTTGATCTGCGCCGATCAGCAATGCAATGGATGCCTCGTCGCCTTCCCGTTCGCGCCAGCGTTGCAGCGTGTTGACAGTGTAGGTCGGGCCTTCGTGCTCGATTTCGTCGGTTGCGACTCGCACCGTCGCTCCCGGCAGCACGAGTTGACCGGCCGCCGCGCGTGTCATGGCGAGGCGATGCACGGCCGGCGACACGTCCGCTTTCTGCCAGGGCTGGCCGGCCGGCAACAGCACGAGCTCGGTCAGTTGCAGCACGTCGGCGAAACGCCGCGCGAGCGCGAGGTGGCCGTCGTGGATCGGATCGAAAGTGCCGCCGAGCAAACCGATCCGGCGAGGCAGTGCAACGGGATGAGCGTTCGGCTTCAGGTGAAAATCCTTTGTCGTAGCCAGGTGCGGGGCAGTGCGCCTCTCCGGGGTTCCAGAGCGCTCACAGCCAGTCGCGCGGCACGAGAAAATCGGTGTAAAGGCGCGCTTCCGGCGTGCCGGGTTCCGGATGCCAGTTGTAGCGCCAGTTCACCACAGGCGGCATCGACATCAGAATCGATTCGGTGCGTCCGCCGCTCTGCAGTCCAAACAGTGTGCCACGGTCGAAGACCAGATTGAACTCGACGTAGCGTCCGCGCCGGTAAGCCTGGAAATCGCGCTCGGCCTCGCCGTACGGAATGTTGCGGCGCTTTTCGATGATCGGCAGGTACGCCTTGAGGAACCCTTCGCCCACGCTTCTGAGCATTGCGAACGATTGATCGAAGCCCGGCGCCGAGTAATCGTCGAAAAAAATCCCGCCGATGCCGCGCGGCTCGTTCCTATGCTTCAGGAAGAAATAGTCGTCGCACCAACGCTTGAAACTCGGGTACAGGTCCGCGCCATAAGGCTCCAGCGCATCGCGGCACACGCGGTGAAAATGCCGCGCGTCTTCTTCGTAGCCGTAGTACGGCGTCAGATCCATGCCGCCGCCGAACCAGAACACCGGCTCTTCGCCAGGCTTGGTCGCGACGAGCAGGCGCACGTTCATATGCACGGTCGGGCAGTGCGGATTGTGCGGGTGCAGCACGAGAGACACACCCATCGCCTCGAAGCCGCGCCCGGCCAGTTGTGGGCGCGCCGCGCTCGCGGAGCCCGGCAACGCGTCGCCCGCGACGTCGGAAAAGCCAATGCCGGCACGCTCGAAGAAGTTGCCGCCTTCGAGAATGCGCGTGAAGCCGCCGCCACGCAGCTTTTCGCCGGGCGTGCGCTGCCATGCGTCGGTGGCGAAGGGCTTGCCGTCGAACGCGCCCAGCGTGTCCGCGATTTGTGTTTGCAGGCTTTGCAGCCAAATGCGCACGGCTTGTGCGTCGTAGCTCGGATCGGTCATCAATGCAGGTGCTGAAGGCGGCACGTCGGTGCCGCGGGTTGCTCGTGAAGCGCCGCGCTGTATTTCGGAGATGCCGCCGCGAAGGCGCGGCCGTTCGGGTGCAGGGTGCTGCGCGCGCGGCAGGGTTGCCCGTTGCTCGGGCGTTTAAGCCGTGGGCACCGTTCCCGCCATTTGCCCGACTTGCCGCATTCGCCCCTTCGCCTGATTCGCCCCTTCGCCTCATTCGCACCGAGGCTCGGCGGTACCGGATTCGCGGTGCACCGACGGACGCAGTTCTCAGCCGGGGCTTCGCGCTGCCTCTGCCGTTACGCCAATGCGGGCGCGGACGAACAAGCGCCGCCGCAAACCCGCAGTGTAGCGCCGCTGGCGCACCACACGGGCGAGCGCGCCACGCGCGTCAGTGCTTGCCTTCCGTCCTGGCGTCGTGCTTGCGGTTCAGCGCGCGATAGCCGATGTCGCGCCGATACTGCATGCCGTCGAACGAGATCTGGTTGATCGTTTCATACGCGACCGACTGCGCGCTGCGCACGGAATCGGCCAGACCGACCACGCACAGCACGCGGCCGCCCGACGTGAGCAGCTTGCCGTCCGTTAGCGTGGTGCCCGCATGGAAAGTGACCGAGTCCGCCGTTTCCGCAGGAATGTCGTTGATGCGGTCGCCCTTGCGCGGCGTGTCCGGATAGTTGTGCGCGGCGAGCACCACGCCGAGCGCGGTGCGGCGGTCCCACTCCAGTTCGACCGTGTCCAGCGTGCCGGCGATTGCCTGCTCGACCACCTTCGAATAGTCGCCCTTCAGACGAGCCATGATCGGCTGCGTTTCGGGGTCGCCCATGCGGCAGTTGAACTCGAGCGTTTTGGGATTGCCTTGCGCGTCGATCATCAGGCCGGC
Source organism: Paraburkholderia kirstenboschensis (assembly GCF_904848585.1). GTDB lineage: Bacteria > Pseudomonadota > Gammaproteobacteria > Burkholderiales > Burkholderiaceae > Paraburkholderia > Paraburkholderia kirstenboschensis. Next base: position 88,736 of record NZ_CAJHCR010000010.1, on the reverse strand, counting down.
GTACAGAAAGCCGGTGTAACGGATGCCTTCCTTTTCCATGCCGCGCACGGTCGGCAGAATGATTTCGCGCATCACGCGCGCATGCAGTTGCGGCGTGACGATCGGCGCGGGCGAGTATGCGCCCATGCCGCCGGTATTCGGGCCCTGATCGCCGTCGAGCAGACGCTTGTGATCCTGGCTCGACGCGAGCGGCAGCACATGCTTGCCGTCTACCATCACGATGAAGCTTGCCTCTTCGCCCGCGAGGAACTCCTCGATCACAACACGCGCGCCGGCGTCGCCGAGCTTGTTGTCGGAGAGCATCATGTCGACCGCGGCGTGCGCTTCTTCCAGCGTCTGCGCGACGACCACACCCTTGCCGGCGGCGAGGCCGTCAGCCTTGATGACGATCGGTGCGCCCTTTGCGTCGAGATACGCGTGCGCGGCGGCGACGTCGGCGAAGGTTTCGTATTCGGCCGTGGGGATCGCGTGGCGCTTCATGAACGCCTTCGCGAAGTCTTTCGAGCTTTCGAGCTGCGCTGCTTCCTTCGTCGGCCCGAAAATCTTCAGACCGCGCGAGCGGAACAAATTGACAATGCCTGCCGCGAGCGGCGCTTCCGGCCCGACCAGCGTGAAGGCGATCTGTTCCTGCTCGACGAAATCGGCGAGCGCGGCCGGCTCGGTAATGTCGACGTTGCGCAGACGCTCGTCCTGCGCGGTGCCGCCGTTGCCAGGCGCCACGTAGACGAGCTGGACCCGCGGCGATTGCGCGAGCTTCCATGCGAGCGCATGTTCGCGACCGCCGGAACCGACGACGAGTAACTTCATGTGAATCCCCGAGACTTTAAAAACCATAAACGGCTGAAGCAGCAAGCGCAGCCGTGCAATAAATAGCGAGATTCGCGCCGGGTCAGCCAGCGCCGGCGATGAAGCCGGCGCAGCAAATCCGGGACGAACCCGAGTGGCGATGGCATGGCGGGCGCACGACCCTGCACCTATGTCCAAAACGCCCGTTCAGCGCAACGACCTGCATAAAGCGGCAATAGCGGCGGCAATAACAGCGGCGATCAAGCAGCAATCGAGCAGCAATCGAGCAGCAACGCGAGGGGCCGCCGGCAGCACCGCGCGGATTCGGGTTCGCCCAAGGCGGACCCGACCCGCATGCTGCGTGAGCAAGCTCACTCGTCGGCGATCGCGGCGTTTGTATAGACTTCCTGCACGTCGTCCAGATTTTCCAGCGCGTCGAGCAGCTTCTGCATTTTCACCGCGTCGTCGCCCGTGAACTCGACTTCCGTCTGAGGTTTCATCGTCACCTCGGCCACTTCGGCCTTGAAGCCCGCGGCTTCGAGCGCGGTCTTCACCTTCGGGAAATCGTTCGGCGGGCACAGTACTTCAATGCTGCCGTCCTCGTTCGTGACGACGTCGTCAGCACCGGCTTCGAGCGCGGCTTCCATCAGCTTGTCTTCGGGCGTGCCCGGCGCGAACAGGAACTGGCCGACGTGATCGAACATGAACGACACCGAGCCGTCCGTGCCCATGTTGCCGCCGTTCTTCGAGAACGCGTGACGCACTTCCGCCACTGTGCGGGTACGGTTGTCGGTCATGGTGTCGACGATCACCGCCGCACCGCCGATGCCGTAGCCTTCGTAGCGGATTTCCTCGTAGTTCGCGCCGTCGACGCCGCCCACGCCGCGCTGGATCGCGCGGTTGACGTTGTCTTTCGGCATGTTGGCGTCGTACGCCTTTTCGACGGCGAGCCGCAGACGCGGATTCGAGTCGATGTCGCCGCCGCCCATGCGCGCCGCGACCTGAATTTCCTTGATGAGCCGCGTCCAGACCTTGCCGCGCTTGGCGTCGGCCGCTGCCTTCTTATGCTTGATGTTGGCCCATTTCGAATGACCCGCCATACCTTTCTCCGTCGCGCGCGCCAGCGGGGCGCACGCATTGTGCAATTGTCGTTGCGATTCCGGGCGCTCGTGCGTGTGCTTGCCGCCTCGTGCCTCGATGTTGAATTCGTGCCCAGTCCGTTTAACCGCCGCGCCGCGCCTTGCGTCGCCTCGCGCCGCGGCAGGCGCGGCTGGCGGGTGCGAAGTGCTGTGGCGCGCCCGGCAGGCGCCATGCGGCTAACGCACCGCGAATAACGGCTGGCTCGCCCGGTCAGCGTGCATTGCCCGCCCGGACACGCGATGAGCCTTAAGTTGCCGGAAGCGGGGCTGCCCCGGGGCTGCCCTTTAAGTGGACTCGAATTTTATCACGCCGGGAGGGGGCGGCAGAGGCAGACATTGACGTGAATTGCACAGAAAGTGCGCCTGTGGGGCGCTCAGCGGCGGTGATGCAATGCCGCCGGCCCCGTTTTTTTCCAACCCTCAGTTCTTCGTCCCGAACAACCGGTCGCCCGCATCGCCCAAGCCCGGCACGATGTACGCGTGCTCGTTCAGATGCGAATCGAGCGATGCAACGAAAAGCTTCACGTCCGGATGGGCGTCCTGGAACACCTGCACGCCTTCGGGCGCGGCGACCAGCGCGAGGAACAGGATGTTTTCACCCACCACGTTGCGGCGCTTGAGCACGTCGACTGCATGCACGGCCGAATAGCCGGTCGCGACCATCGGATCGCACAGAATGAACACGCGGTCTTCGAGATCGGGCAGGCGCACCAGATATTCGACCGGCCGGTGATCTTCGGCGCGATACACGCCGATGTGACCCACGCGCGCGGACGGCACCAGTTCCAGCAGGCCGTCCGACATGCCGATGCCCGCCCGCAGCACCGGCACGATTGCGAGCTTCTTGCCCGCGATCACCGGCGCGTCGATCTCGACGAGCGGTGTGCTGAGACGGCGCGTGGTCATCGGCAGGTTGCGGGTGATTTCGTAGCCCATCAGCAGCGTGATCTCGCGCAGCAGTTCGCGGAACGTGCGCGTCGAGGTGTCCCGGTCGCGCATGTGCGACAGCTTGTGCTGGATCAGCGGGTGATCGAGGATGAAAAGATTGGGGAAACGGCTGTCCTGAGTCATGGGCGGGGCACGAGCGGCGGCAAAAAGGTCGATTCGGGGCCGATTCGGGGATCGGTTCGGCGCTTTGCACGGCGAGCGCAATCAACTTGCGACGGCCGGCGCACGCGCCACGGCGCAAGTTTACCGAAAGAGTGGCACCGGAAGATACCGGAGATTGCAGCAGCCCGGCGCAGTCCGGCACCGATTCTTCTAGAATCGGGGGAAACTTTGCAACCATTCAGCAAGACGCCAGCGAGGAGAACGCACACATGGACATGGGAATTGCAGGACGCACAGCGCTGGTTTGCGCGGCGAGCAAGGGTTTGGGGCGCGGCTGTGCCGAAGCGCTCGCGGCCGAGGGCGTCAACCTGACGATCGTCGCTCGCACCGCCGCGACGCTCGAGGCGACAGCCGACGAAATTCGCCGTCAAACCGGCGTCGAGGTGAAGACGGTCGCATGCGACATCACCACGCCCGAAGGCCGGGCCGCGGCGCTGGCAGCCTGTCCGCAGCCGGACATTCTGGTGAATAACGCGGGCGGCCCGCCGCCGGGCGACTTCCGCGATTTCACGCACGACGACTGGATCCGCGCGCTGGAAAGCAACATGCTCACGCCGATCGAGCTGATCCGGGCGACCATCGACTCGATGAGCGCGCGCGGCTACGGGCGCATCGTCAACATCACGAGTTCGGCGGTGAAAGCGCCAATCGACGTACTGGGACTGTCGAATGGCGCGCGTTCGGGCCTGACCGGCTTCGTCGCGGGTCTTGCCCGCAAGGTGGCGCCGACCGGCGTCACGATCAATAACCTGCTGCCGGGAATGTTCGACACCGACCGGATCGCCGTCACCATGCAGGCCGCAGCGAAATCGAACAACATTTCCATCGAGGAAGCCCGCGCGCAGCGCATGAAGACGATTCCCGCCGGACGCTTTGGGAATCCCGACGAATTCGGCCGTGCCTGTGCCTTTCTGTGCAGCATCCACGCGGGTTACATCACCGGACAGAACTGGCTGATCGACGGCGGCGCCTATCCCGGCACGTTCTAGACGCATACGTTCGCGACGTACGCGCCGTGCGTACGGACAGCACTTCGAGCAACATCACAACAACGACAATCACAACGGTTCCAGGAGTCTTACGTCATGACCACTCGCATTGCGCTGATCGCGCACGATCACAAGAAAGACGACATCGTCAAACTGGCCGGCGAATACGTCGACACGCTCAGGCGCTGCGATATCGTCGCGACCGGCACGACCGGCGGGCGCATTGGCGAAGCGCACGGGCTGACAGTCGAGCGCATGCTGTCCGGCCCGCATGGCGGCGACCTGCAGATCGGCGCGCAACTGGCGGAAGGGCGTGTGGACATGGTGATCTTCCTGCGCGATCCGATGACGCCGCAACCGCATGAACCGGACATCAACGCGCTCGTGCGCGCATGCGACGTACACAACATTCCGTGCGCGACCAACATCTCGACGGCGCGCATGATTCTCGACGTGCTCACGCTGCGTCTCACGCAGCAGGTTTGACGCTGCATCCGCCAGACTCATCGGCCAGGCGCATCGGCCAGACTCATCGGCTAGACAATCAGCCCGCATTCCAAATCAAGGAGACATGAATGGTCAAAGCAATCCGATTCGATAAAACCGGCGGCCCTGAAGTGATGAAATGGGTCGACGTCGAGGTGGGCGACCCCGGCACCGGCGAAATCCGCATCCGTCAGACGGCGGTCGGGCTCAACTATATCGACGTGTACTTCCGTACCGGTTTGTATCCGCTGCCGCTGCCGGGCGGCCTCGGCATGGAAGCGGCCGGCGAGGTGATCGCGGTCGGCGCCGGCGTGAACGATCTGAAAGCGGGCGATCGCGTCGCCTACGTGGCGAGGCCGCCTGGCGCGTATGCGCAGGAGCGCGTGCTGCCGGCCGCACAGGTCATCAGGCTGCCGGACGCAGTGAGCGATGAACAAGCCGCGTCGGCGATGCTGCAGGGCCTCACCGCGCAGTACCTGCTGCGCCGCACGTATCGTGTGAAGGCCGGCGACACCATTCTGATTCAGGCGGCGGCGGGCGGGGTGGGTTTGCTGGTGTGCCAGTGGGCGAAGGCACTTGGCGCGACGGTGATCGGCACCGTCGGCTCGGACGAGAAAGCGGAGATCGCGAAGGCCCACGGCTGCGATCACGCCATCGTCTATACGCGTGAGAACTTCACGAAACGCGTGCGCGAAATCACCAATGGCGCGGGCGTGCCGGTGGTGTACGACTCCATCGGTAAAGATACGTTTACGGGCTCGCTCGATTGCCTCGCGCCGCTCGGCATGTTCGTGAGCTTCGGCAATGCATCGGGACCGCTGCCGCCGATCGACTCGTCCGAATTCGCCGGCCGCGGCTCGCTGTTCTTCACGCGTCCCACGCTGTTCACCTATATCGGCAAACGCAGCGACTACGAGGCGATGTCGGCCGAACTATTCGATGTGCTCGTCTCCGGCAAGGTCAAGACGAGCATCAATCAGCGCTACGCGCTCGCCGATGTTGGTCAGGCGCATGCCGATCTCGAAGCGCGCAAGACCACGGGGTCGACTATTCTCTTGCCGTAGTCCCCATGCGCGTTCACGCGTTGTCTTGACAGTCCGGACCTGAGCAGCGAACAGGTCGAACCTTTCACCACCACCAGGGCCGTTGCATCTCGCGATGCAACGGCCTTGTGCGTTTACGCGATTTTTATATCGGGAACGCCAGCTTTGATCAGCCCTTTACGCGCTTGCGCATACCGTTGTGGCTATCCGAGTTCCGTCAATGGAGAATCAAAATGGATGTGCTGTACGTCGTAGCCGTCGCGCTTTTTACCGCGCTGACCTTCGCACTGATTGCCGGCTGCGAGAAGCTGATGCCGTCCCGTCGCGGCCAGGGAGCACGCTCATGAACTGGATGCTGTGGCTCTCCGGCGCGGCGACCGCGCTGCTGTTCGCGTACCTCGTCTATGCGCTGTTGCGCGCGGAGGACATCGAATGAACACGAATAATGTCTTGCAGGCGGCGCTCTTTCTCGTCGTGTTGCTGGCCGCCGCGGTGCCGGTGTCGCGCTATCTGCATGGCGTGATGGACGGCAGTTCGCGCGTGCTGCGCATCGGCGGGCCAATCGAGCGGCTGTTGTATCGCGTCGCAGGCGTCGATCCTTCGGCGGAAATGAGCTGGAAGCATTACGCGATCGCGACGATTGCGTTCAATGCGCTGGGCGTCGTGTTTCTTTATCTGCTGTTGCGCGTGCAGGGCTGGTTGCCCGGCAATCCGCAGCAGTTCGGCGCCATGACCGTCGACGGTGCGTTCAATACCGCGATCAGCTTCGTGACCAACACGAACTGGCAGGACTACACGCCTGAACAAACGGTGGGCTATCTCACGCAGATGCTCGGCCTCACGGTGCAGAACTTCTTCTCCGCGGCTACAGGCATCGTCGTCGTGATCGCGCTGATTCGCGGCTTCGCGCGCCATACGGCGCAAACCATCGGCAATTTCTGGGTCGATCTCACACGCGTGACGCTGTACGTGTTGCTGCCGATGTCGGTCATCATCGCGACGCTGCTGATGAGCCAGGGCGTGATCCAGAATTTCAAGGCGTATGAGGACGTGCCGACGTTGCAGACCACGACCTACGCCGCACCGAAGATCGACGCGCAAGGCAATCCGGTGAAGGACGCGAAGGGTAACGCGGTGACTGTCGATACGCCGCTAAAAAAGCAGACCATCGCGATGGGCCCGGTTGCATCGCAGGAAGCGATCAAGATGGTCGGCACCAACGGCGGCGGTTTCTTCAACGGTAACTCCGCGCATCCGTACGAGAACCCGACGCCGTTCTCCAACTTCCTGCAGATCTTCGCGATCCTGATCATCCCCGCCGCGCTCGCGCTCGTGTTCGGCCGCATGATCGCGGACCGCAAGCAAGGCGTGGCCGTGCTCGCGGCGATGACGATTGCGTTCGGCGTATGCGTATTCGGCGAGATCGGAGCGGAGCAGGGCGGCAATCCGGCCTTCACCGCGTTGCACGTCGATCAGTCGGCGAGCGCGATGCAGTCGGGCGGCAACGCGGAAGGCAAGGAAACGCGCTTCGGCATCGCGCAATCCGGCATCTTCACGGTCGCGACGACGGCGGCTTCATGCGGCGCCGTCGCCAACACGCATGATTCGCTCACGCCTATCGGCGGCCTCTATCCGCTGCTGTTGATGCAGCTTGGCGAAGTGATCTTCGGCGGTGTCGGTTCGGGCCTGTACGGCATGCTCGTGTTCGCGCTGCTCGCCGTGTTCGTGGCGGGTCTGATGATCGGCCGCACGCCGGAATATGTCGGTAAGAAGATCGAAGCATACGAGATGAAGATGGTGTCCATCGTCGTGCTGCTTACGCCGTTGCTCGTGCTGGTCGGCACGTCGATCGCGGTGCTGAGCGACGCGGGCAAGGCGGGCATCGCCAATCCGGGCCCACACGGCTTCTCCGAGATTCTCTACGCGTTCAGTTCGGCCGCGAACAACAACGGCAGCGCGTTCGCGGGCCTGACCGTGGGCACGCCGTTCTATAACTGGCTCACTGCAATCGCGATGTGGTTCGGCCGCTTCGGCACCATCGTTCCCGTGCTCGCGATTGCGGGCTCGCTCGCCGCGAAAAAACGTATCGGCGTGACCGGCGGCACGCTGCCGACGCACGGGCCGCTTTTCGTCGTTCTGCTACTCGGCACGGTGCTGCTGGTCGGCGCGCTCACTTACGTGCCGGCGCTCGCGCTGGGTCCCGGCGTCGAACATCTGATGTTGATGGGCGCCCACTGATGCCAGCGCCGATGTGCAAGGACATGTCGAGTCGCGTATCCGTACGCGTCGGCAAAAAAGCAACGCGAAATTCGAGGATTCAATGACTGAACACAATGCAACGAGGTCCATGTTCGATCCGGCGCTGCTGCGCCCGGCGATCGTGGACTCCTTCAGGAAGCTCACGCCGCGCACGCAGTTCCGCAATCCGGTGATGTTCTGCGTGTACGTCGGCAGCATTCTTACGACGGTTCTATGGATCGCCGCGCTCGCCGGTCAGGCGGAGGCGCCTGCGGGTTTCATCCTCGCGGTCACGCTGTGGCTGTGGTTCACGGTACTGTTCGCGAACTTCGCCGAAGCGCTCGCCGAGGGCCGCTCGAAAGCGCAGGCCGCATCGCTGCGCAGCGCGAAGAAAGACGTGATGGCGAAGAAGCTCAACGAGCCGCATCCCAAGTCGCCGATTCGTATCGTCACGGCGTCGGATTTGCGTCGTGGCGACGTCGTGCTGATCGAAACCGGCGACGTGATTCCGGCCGACGGCGAGGTGGTGGAGGGCGTCGCGTCCGTCGACGAATCCGCGATTACCGGCGAATCCGCGCCGGTGATTCGCGAGTCGGGCGGCGACTTTTCTTCGGTGACGGGCGGCACGCGCGTGCTCTCCGACTGGATCGTCGTGCGCGTCACCGCAAATCCCGGCGAAGCGTTTCTCGACCGCATGATCGCGATGGTCGAAGGCGCGAAGCGTCAGAAGACGCCGAACGAAATCGCGCTGACCATTCTGCTGGTTGCGCTGACCATCGTGATGCTGCTCGCGACGGCTACGCTGCTGCCGTTCTCGATGTTCTCGGTGGAAGCGGCGCACCTGGCAAATGCGGCGGGCCACGTAGTCACGATCACCGCTCTCGTCGCACTGCTCGTTTGCCTGATCCCGACCACGATCGGCGGCTTGTTGTCGGCCATCGGCGTGGCTGGAATGAGCCGCATGATGCAGGCGAATGTCATTGCGACGTCGGGCCGCGCGGTCGAGGCCGCCGGCGACGTCGACGTGCTGTTGCTCGACAAGACCGGCACGATCACGCTCGGCAATCGCCAGGCGTCGCTCTTCGTTCCGGCGCCGGGGCTTACCGAAGAAGCGCTCGCGGACGCAGCCCAACTCTCGTCGCTTGCCGACGAAACGCCCGAAGGACGCAGCATCGTCGTGCTCGCGAAACAACGGTTCAATATCCGTCAGCGCGATATGGCGTCGCTGCATGCAGTGTTCCTCGCGTTCACCGCGCAAACCCGGATGAGCGGCGTCGATCTGCCAAACCGCGAAATTCGCAAGGGCGCCGCCGATGCGGTGAAGAATTACGTCGAAGCGAACGGTGGCCGTTTTCCGCACGAAGTCAGCAACGCCGTCGCCGAAGTCGCGCGGCGCGGCAGCACGCCGCTCGTCGTCGCGGACAAAGGCGAACACGGCGCGCGCGTGCTCGGCGTGATCGAGTTGAAGGATGTGGTGAAAGGCGGCATCAAGGAACGCTTTGCCGAGTTGCGCAAGATGGGCATCAAGACGGTCATGGTGACAGGCGACAACCGGCTGACCGCGGCGGCGATTGCGGCAGAAGCGGGCGTCGACGATTTCCTTGCCGAAGCGACGCCCGAAGCGAAGCTCGCGACGATCCGCGCACACCAGGCCGAAGGACGCCTCGTGGCGATGACGGGCGACGGCACGAACGACGCCCCCGCGCTCGCGCAGGCCGACGTCGCGGTAGCGATGAACACCGGCACGCAGGCCGCGAAAGAAGCCGGCAACATGGTCGACCTGGATTCGAATCCGACCAAGCTGATCGAGATCGTCGAAATCGGCAAACAGATGCTGATGACGCGCGGCTCGCTCACCACGTTTTCGATTGCCAACGACCTTGCCAAGTACTTCGCGATCATCCCGGCTGCGTTCGCGACCACCTATCCGGCGCTGAATGCGCTGAACGTGATGCATCTGGCGACGCCGGCATCCGCGATCATGTCGGCGGTGATTTTCAACGCGTTGATCATCGTGCTGCTGATTCCGCTCGCGTTGAAGGGCGTGCGTTATCGCGCGCTCGGCGCTGCGGTGCTGCTGCGACGCAATCTGCTCGTGTACGGGCTGGGTGGAATCGTGGTGCCGTTCATCGGCATCAAGTTGATAGATATGGTGCTGGCTGCGTCCGGCTGGGTTTGAGTTCGGCCGTTTGAAAACCGGCAGCTTACGAGGAAACAATCGTCATGAAAAATCTGTTGCGTCCTTTGATCGTCATTTTCGCGGTGCTTAGCGCCGTTACCGGCCTCGCTTATCCGGCGTTGATGACCGCCGTGGGCCAAACGCTGTTTCGCGATGAGGTCAATGGCAGCCTCATCGAGCAGGACGGCAAGTTGGTCGGCTCGAAGCTGATCGGCCAGCAGTTCGACGCGCCGCAGTACTTCTGGGGACGTCTATCGGCGACAAGCCCGATGCCCTATAACGCACAGGCTTCGGGCGGCTCCAATCTCGGGCCGACCAATCCGGCGCTTCTGGACGAAGTGAAAGGCCGCATCGATGCTTTGAAGGCAGCGGGCACGGATATGTCGAAGCCCGTGCCGGTCGATCTGGTGACTTCTTCCGGGAGCGGACTCGATCCCGAGATCAGCCCGGCGGCGGCCGCTTATCAGATCGATCGGGTCGCGAAAGCGCGGGGGCTCGCGGAGAACGATGTGCAAGCGCTAGTGGACCGTTACACGAGCGGCCGTCAATTCGGCGTTCTCGGCGAGCCGCGCGTGAACGTGCTGCAACTGAACCTCGCGCTCGACGAGATGAAGCGCGGTTGAGGGCGCTTGATTGGAGTTTGGCGCGGCGCTAACGAACAAGCGGCGGAACACGCGGCGCGCGCGAATGCGCTTCTTATCTTTTCACAGGCCACGGCCGTGCATCGTCACGAACGATTTGCGGCCGAGCCGCCGCCGTGCCACCATGCACGCAACGCCGCGTGCCTACCATCAAACATGCAAGCATGAACCGCCCCGATCCCGATGAACTGCTCGACAAGCTGCAGCGTGACGAACAACAGCGTCAACGCGGCAGGCTGAAGATTTTTTTCGGCGCGTCGGCGGGCGTCGGCAAGACATACGCGATGTTGCAGGCGGCGCGCCGCCGTCGTGACGAAGGCGCGGACGTGGTGATCGGCATCGCCGAAACGCATGGACGTGGCGAAACGGCCGCGCTGCTCGAAGGACTCGACGTGCTGCCGCTCGCGCAGTTCGACTACCGTGGCCGCAAGCTCGGCGAATTCGATCTCGACGCGGCGCTGGCGCGCAAGCCGCAACTCATTCTCGTCGACGAACTCGCGCATTCGAATGTGCAGGGCGCGCGGCATCTCAAGCGCTGGCAGGACGTGTATGAACTGCTCGACGCCGGCATCGACGTCTATACGACCGTCAACGTTCAACACCTGGAAAGCCTGAACGACGTGGTTGGACAGATCACGGGCATCCGCGTGTGGGAGACAGTCCCCGACCGTGTGTTCGATCGCGCCGACGAAGTCACGCTGGTCGACCTGCCCGCCGAGGAACTGCTCGACCGCATGCGCGACGGCAAGGTGTATCTGCCGCAGCAGGCCGAGCGCGCTGTGCGCAATTTTTTTCGCAAGGGCAATCTGATTGCGCTGCGCGAGCTGGCATTGCGCCGTACGGCCGATCGGGTCGACGCGCAAATGCGGGAGTACCGTGCTGACCGTTCGATCGAGCGGATCTGGCAGGCGCGCGAGCGCTTGCTGGTATGCGTCGGTCCCGGTCCCGAAGCGCCGATGCTGGTGCGCGCGGCGGCTCGTCTCGCCGCGAGCCTGAAGGCCGACTGGATCGCCGTGTATGTGGAAACACCTGCGCTGCAACGTTTGCCCGATGCGCGCCGCGAACGCACGCTGAACGCATTGAAGCTCGCCGCGGAACTCGGCGCGGAAACGGCGACGCTCGCAGGCGCCGACGCGGTTTTGGCACTGGCCGGTTATGCGCAAGCTCGCAACGTTTCGAAACTGGTGGCGGGCGCGTCGACCCGCTCGGGTTTGACACGCTGGCTGCGCCGGCCGCTTGGCGAACGCATCGCGGAAAAGGCGGGCCATGTCGATCTCACGCTGATTCGCGCGTCGTCGTCGGAAAGCGGCAGCGGCGAGCAGCACCGCTTGCTCAGCACGACCGCGAACGCGTGGCGCGACGCGTTGAGCGCCGCGCGCGAACGCCGCTCGCCGCCGCGCGCGTATGGCTTTGCACTGGCGATCTGCGCGGGCATCACCGCGTTGTCGAGTCAGCTGAGCAATCGCATCGATCTGACGAACCTCGTCATGCTGTATCTGCTCGGCGTGATCTTCGCCGCGGCGAAGCTCGGGCGCGGGCCCGGCGTGCTGCTGTCGTTCGTGAGCGTCGCCGCATTCGACTTTTTCTTCGTGCCGCCGCGCTTCTCGTTGTCGGTGTCGGATACGCAATATCTGCTGACGTTCTTCGGCATGTTGCTGACCTCGCTCGTGATCAGCCATCTAACCTCGAGCTTGCGGCGCGAGGCGCGCGTGGCGCGGCGTCGCGAGCAGCGCACCGGCGCGATGTACTCGATGGCGCGCGAACTGGCCGCGGCGCTGACTACCGAACAGATCGTCGGCATTGGCAGCCGTCACGTGAGCGAAGTGTTCGGTGCGCGCGTGGCGATTTTGTTGCCGGACAGCGCCGATCGGGTGAAGCAGAAAATCGAGGACCCGGACGCCGCCATCACGCTCGAAGGCGAACTGCTCGATACCGATGTCGGCCAGTGGGTCTACGATCACCAGAAGCCGGCCGGACACGGCACCGACACGCTGCCCGCTGCGGCTGCTTTATATCTGCCGCTGAAGGCGCCAATGCGCACGCGCGGCGTGCTTGCAGTGGTGCTGCGCGACGAACGCGAACTGGATGTGCCCGAGCAGGAGCGCATGCTCGACGCGTTCGCCGCGCAGATCGCGCTGGCGCTCGAGCGCGTGCATTACGTGGACATTGCACGCGATGCGCTCGTCAGTATGGAATCCGAACGTTTGCGCAACTCGCTGTTGTCCGCGATTTCGCACGACTTGCGCACTCCGCTCACGACTATCGTCGGCTTCTCGTCGATGCTCGCAGAATCGCGCGGACCTCACGTCGACGCGGAGCGCGACGGTGAACTCGTCGAGGCGATCCATGAAGAAGCGCTGCGCATGACCGGCATCGTGACGAATCTGCTCGACATGGCGCGCTTGCAGGCGGGCAGCCTGCAGCTAAACCGTCAGTGGACGCTGCTCGAAGAAACCGTGGGCGCCGCGCTGCGTGCCTGCAAGCGTGCGTTGACCGGACACCCGGTGCAGGTGAATCTCGCTGCCGACCTGCCGTTGCTGCATCTGGACGCTGTACTGATGGAGCGGCTTTTCTCGAACCTGTTCGAGAATGCGGCGAAATACACTTTGCCGGGCACGCCGTTGAGCATCGGCGCGCAACGCTTCGAGGTGGACGGCAAGCCGTTCGTGCGCGTCACCGTCGACGATAATGGGCCGGGTCTGCCGGTCGGCATGGAAACGCGAGTGTTCGAGAAGTTCACACGCGGCGAGAAGGAATCGGCCAAGCCCGGTGTGGGCCTGGGTCTCGCGATTTGTCGCGCGATCGTGGAGGCGCATGGCGGGAGCATCGGTGCGCTCAATCGCATGCCGGCAGGGGCGGCAGGGGCGGCAGGGGCGGCAGGGGCGGCAGGGGCGGCAGAGTCGGGAGAGTCGGCTGAAGGTCGCATCGACGGTGCGCGCTTCTGGTTCACGCTGCCCGTCGACACGCCGCCGGACGCGCCGGATGCAATGGAGGAAGAAGCCGTCGACAATCCGGCTCAGCAGCCGCTTGCTTCCCCGCATTTGAACCCGCACCTGGACCAGCTTGCGAAACCAACTCATGAGTGAGCCGAGCATCACCGTCGTCCTGATCGAGGACGAAAAGCAGATCCGCCGTTTCGTGCGCACGGCGCTGGAAGGCGAGGGCATCGCTGTGCATGACGCCGAGACCGGCAAGCAGGGTCTTGTGGAAGCCGCGACGCGCAAGCCCGATCTCGTGATCGTCGATCTCGGGCTGCCCGACACCGACGGGCTCGACGTGATCCGCGAATTGCGTGGCTGGAGCGAATTGCCGGTGATCGTGCTGTCGGCGCGCACGCAGGAGAGCGAGAAAGTCGCGGCGCTCGATGCCGGTGCGGACGACTACCTGACCAAGCCGTTCGGCGTGTCCGAACTGCTCGCGCGAATTCGCGCGCATCTGCGGCGTCGCAATCAGGGGGGCGCGAACGAATCGCCGCAGGTGCGCTTTGGCGCGGTAAGCGTCGATCTGGCGTTGCGTCAGGTGACGCGCGAGGGCGCCGTGGTTCATTTGACGCCGATCGAGTATCGGCTGCTCGCGACGCTGGTGCGCCATGCAGGCCGCGTGCTGACGCACCGGCAATTGCTGCGCGACGTGTGGGGGCCGTCGCATGTCGAGAGCTATCACTATCTGCGCATCTATATGGCGCATTTGCGCGGCAAACTCGAGCGCGATCCGGCGCAACCCGAGCACATCGTCACCGAGACGGGTGTCGGTTACCGGCTGGTCGGCGTGGCTTGAGCATGCGGCGTGCGCCCCGAAGCGCGATGGCGACTGGGTCGTTATAATTACGGGCCGTAAGGACGGCCTTACGCTTTTCACAAACGGGGACGGCCCCATCTGATCAATGGAGCTGTTTCATGTCCTGGATTCTTCTATTTATCGCCGGTTTGCTCGAAGTCGCGTGGGCGGCCGGTCTTAAAAGCTCGGACGGTTTCACCCGGCTCTGGCCTTCCGTCTTCACCATCGTGACGGCGGTTGGCAGCTTCGTCCTGCTTGCCATGGCAATGCGGCAGTTGCCGCTCGGCACCGCTTACGCGGTCTGGACCGGCATCGGCGCGGTCGGCGCGTTCATCTTCGGCATCGTGATGATGGGCGAGGCGCTGACGCTCCCGCGGGTGGCGAGCGCGGCGCTGATCGTCGTCGGACTGGTCGGGCTCAAGCTGTCGTCGGGACATTGAGCCGCTGCACACGCCGCCATTTTGCAAGCCACTCTGCGTTCTGCGAATTAACGTGGCTATAATGAGATTGAAACCAACCTGAATTTGCCCGCGGCCTGCTCGGCGCGGCCGGCTTGGCGCGGGTCTGACGACTTCGGTGTGGCGGCTCCTTCCTGATTGGCCCGCCGAAGCGCCTGGCACGCACCGCGCGCCTGGAGGCGGCCATGCTTGAATCACTTTCGCTCGCTGCGGGGCTCTCATGGGGCAGCGGCCTGCGCCTCTATCTGACGGTCCTGCTGGCCGGCGTGTTCGAGCGCCTCGGCCTCGTTCATCTTCCCGATACCTTGTCCGCGCTGTCCTCGCCGTGGGTGATCGGCGTGGCGGGCGCGCTGACCGTCACCGAATTTCTTGCCGACAAGATTCCCGCGTTCGATTCTCTGTGGGACGCAATCCACACCTTTATCCGCATTCCGGCCGGCGCGGTGCTTGCAGCCGGCGCACTCGGCCATGCCGATCCCGCGCTGCTGACCGTCGCCGCGCTCGCGGGCGGCACGCTCGCGGGCACCGCGCATCTCACGAAAGCGGGCACGCGCGCGCTAATCAATCTGTCGCCGGAACCGGTGTCGAATATCGTCACGTCGACCGCCGAAGACGGTCTCGTATTCGGCGGCATCCTGCTCGCGCTCTTCGTGCCGCTGCTGTTTCTGGTACTGATCGTCGGGTTTCTCGTGCTCGCCGGCTGGGTGTTGCCGCGGCTGTGGCGCGGCGTGCAGGGCGGCTTTCGCGGCATGGCCACGCATATGGTGTCGCGCCTCGCGAGGAGCAGGCACGATTGAGCGATACCAGCGAAACGAACGAAACCAGCGACAAGGTCAGACATTCCACGGCGCGCGTCGCCGTAGCTGCGGCGCGCCGCTTTAGCGGCGGCGATCTGCTGCGCCAGGCGATTCGCATGACGGCGCGCGACTGGCGCGCGGGCGAACTCACCATGCTGCTGCTCGCGCTGGTGCTGGCCGTCGCGGCGCTATCGAGCGTCGGCTTTCTCGCCGATCGTTTGCATCAAGGGCTCGAGCGCGATGCACGGCGCATGATCGCCGCCGACTTCATCGTGCGCGCCGATCATCCGGTCGATCCGCAGTTCGCGCAGCAGGCGTCGGCGCTCGGGCTGAGCACGGCGACCACGGCAATCTTTCCAAGCATGATCAACTCGACCGCCGCGCAGCCGGTGTCGCGACTCGCCGCGATCAAGGCAGTGTCGCCGGGCTATCCGCTGCGCGGCGCGTTGCGGATCGCCTCCGCGGCCGCGGCGGCGGATCATCCCGCGCAAACCATTCCCCCTCCGGGCATGGTCTGGGTCGATCAGCAACTGCTCGACGCTTTGAAGGTGCGCATAGGCGACACGGTGAAGGTCGGCAACCACAGCTTCACCATCGGCGCAATGATTACGCGCGAACTGGACCGCGGCTTTTCGTTCGTCAACTTTTCGCCCCGGCTGATGATGCGCGCCGACGAGGTGCAGTCCACCGGACTCATCACGTTCGGCAGCCGCGTGACGTACCGGCTGCTGGTCGCGGGCACCGATGCGTCGGTCGCGCGCTTTGCAGAGTTCGCGCATGGCAAGGTGGACGGCGGCAAGATGCGCGGGGTCGCGCTCGAATCGTTGCAGGACGGCCAGCCGCAAGTGCGCCAGACACTCGACCGCGCAAGTCATTTCCTCACGCTCGTGTCGCTGCTGACCGCGCTGCTCGCGGCGGTGGCGATCGCGATGGCCGCGCATCGGTATATGCGCAGGCACCTGGACGGTTGCGCGGCAATGCGTTGTCTCGGCGTGAGTCAACGCACGCTGCGCGCACTGTTCACGCTCGAATTCGTCGGCGTCGGCGTGGTGGGCGGCGCGCTCGGCGTCGCATTAGGGTATCTCGGCCATCTGGCGTTGCTGACGTGGCTTGGCAGCCTCATCGACGTCGTGTTGCCGTACCCCACGGCATGGCCGGCGCTCGAGGGCATCGCCGCCGGTCTCGTGCTGCTGCTCGGTTTTGCGCTGCCGCCGCTGTTGCCGCTCACGCGTGTGCCGCCGGTTCGCGTGCTGCGTCGCGAGTGGGGCGAAGCGGGGCGCACGGCGTGGGCCGCCTACGCGCTTGGTATCGTGCTCTTCGCCGGACTGCTGATCGTTGCGGCGGGTGAGTTGAAGCTCGGCGGAATTGTCGCGGGCGGTTTCGCGGGCGGGCTGCTGGTGTTCGCGTGCGTCGCCCGGGTTGCGCTTTGGGGCGCGGCGCGCGTGGTGCGCAGCGAGCGTGTGAATGCGGGCATCGGCTGGCGTTATGCGCTCGCCTCGCTGGAGCGGCGCAGCAGTGCGAGCGCGTTGCAGATCACCGCGCTCGGCATCGGCCTCATGTGTCTGCTATTGATCGCGATGACGCGCAATGACCTCGTGGCCGGCTGGCGCAAATCGACGCCGCCCGATGCGCCGAACGAATTCATCATCGACATTCAGCCCGATCAGCGCGAAGCGGTCACGCATTATCTGGACTCGCACGGCGTGCCCGGCACGGTGCTCTCGCCGATGGTGCGCGGCAGGCTCACCGCCATCAATGGCAAAGCGGTGAATCCCGATTCGTTCAAGGGCGACGACGCCAAACGGCTAGTGGACCGCGAATTCAATCTGTCGTACACGACTCAGTTGCCCGAGGACAATCGCCTTTCCGCGGGCACCTGGTACGGCGACACGAAGACGCCGCAGATTTCGATTGAAGAAGGCCTCGCGAAGCTGATCAACGTCAAGCCGGGCGACGTGCTGCGCTTCGACGTCACCGGCTTGCAGATCGACGCGCCGGTCACGAGCGTTCGCAAGCTCGACTGGGGCTCGTTCAAGGTCAACTTTTTCGTGTTGATGCCGCCGGCCGCGTTGCAGGACTTCCCGGCCACGTTCATCACGAGCTTCCATTTGCCGCCGGAGAAACGTTCGACCATCGACGGCCTGATCGCCGCCTACCCGAACCTCACGGCCATCGACACCGGTCCGATTCTCGCGCAGGTGCAGCGCGTGTTGCAGCAGGTGATCGGCGCGGTGCAATTCCTGTTCGCCTTCACGCTCGCGGCGGGTGTGCTCGTGCTGTACGCGGCGCTCGCCGGCACGCGCGACGAGCGTATGCGAGAATCCGCGCTGCTGCGCGCGCTGGGCGCATCGCACGGCCAGGTGCGTGCGGTGCAGATTGCGGAGTTCGTCGCGGTCGGCGCGCTCGCCGGATTCATGGCGGCGGTCGGGGCGCAGGTGATCGGCTGGGTGCTCGCGACTCGCGTGTTCCAGTTTTATCTGGAGTTCGATCCATGGATGCTGCCCGCCGGAGTCGCGGCCGGCGTTGCCTGTGCCGCGGTCGGCGGCTGGCTGAGTTTGCGGCATGTGCTGTCGCGTCCCGCGTTGCAGTCGTTGCGGGACGCCTGAATTTTCCCTCGATTTCTGTTGATGAGTTGTTATGAGTGAGCTCGATGACGAAGTGTCGGCGGCGCAGCCGACGGCCTTCGAACTGGTCGGCGGAGAAGCGCGTGTACGCGAACTCGTCGACCGTTTTTACGACCTGATGGATCTCGAAGCGGAGTTCGCCGGCATTCGCGCGTTGCATCCCGAGTCGATGGACGGCTCGCGCGACAAGCTGTTCTGGTTCCTCTGCGGATGGCTGGGCGGCCCCGACCATTACATCAGCCGGTTCGGGCATCCGCGCCTGCGTGCGCGGCATTTGCCGTTCGCGATCGCGTCGAGCGAACGGGACCAGTGGCTTCGCTGCATGGCTTGGGCGATGGAAGACATAGGGCTTGCCGAGCCGCTGAGAGAACGTCTGCTCGGCTCGTTTTTCGAAACGGCCGACTGGATGCGCAACCGCAATGGCTGACGCTGACGCTGACGTCGGTGGCGCGGCGCCGTCCCCGGCGCCGGATGCGCTCACCGTTGCGCTTGAAGGCGAGGCGGCCGGCGGCGCGTCGGCTGACTACGCCGCGCTCGATCCGCAGGCGCGCGCCGTGCTCGACTGCTGGTTCGGTACGCCGGACTCGCCGGACTTCGGCGAGCCGCGCAAGCTCTGGTTCACCGCCGACGATTCTTTCGATGCGATGTTGCGCGAACGTTTCGGAACGCTGATCGATGCGGCCCGCGAGTCCCGGCTCGACAGTTGGGCCGCAACGCCGCTAGGGGCACTCTCGCTCGTCGTCGTGCTGGATCAGTTTTCGCGCAACTGCCACCGCGACACGGCGAGGGCATTCGCGGCCGATCGGAAAGCGCTGGCTGTTGCGCAGCAGATGGTTGCGAGCGGAGCGGATCGGCTGTTGCCGGGCGTGCATCATCGCGCGTTCGCTTATCTGCCGTTCGAACACGACGAATCGCTTGCGAGCCAGCATGAGTCGCTGCGTCTTTTCAAAGCCCTTGCCGCCGAGCCGGGCGGTGCGTCTTACTACCCGTTCGCGGTGAGGCACGCAAAAATCATCGAGCGCTTTGGACGCTTTCCGCATCGTAATGCGGTGCTGGGGCGTGAATCCACAGCCGATGAACTCGCCTTTTTGCGCGAGCCTGGCTCGTCGTTTCAATCGCGCGCGAGGAAGCCCGCCGGCGGGGGTTGATGCGCGTTTTAGCCGTCCGATGCACTGCGTTGGGGGCTAACGCCTGAACTTTGCGATCTTCTTGAACGGGCGCATTGCCCCCTAAGGCGCGGGCGCCGCTCACTTAATGCGCGGGCCGCCGCTCGCTTAATGCGCGGGCCGCCGCTCGCTTAATGCGCGGGCGCCACTCACTTAATGCGCGGGCCGCCGCTCACTTAACGCGCGGGCGCCGCTTACTTAACGCGCGGCCCTCGCCTTATGGAGTTCCCGAAGCCGCAGCCGGCGTTGCAGTCGGCGTGCGCACGAAGACGCGCAACAACTCGTCGGTATCGCCCGGACGCGCGCCCGACCAGAAGAGCCGCCAGTCGCCAGCCGGTGTGCGCGGGTTGTCTCGCCGGCTCCCGACGATCAGCCACGTACACTCGGTTGTGCCGGTATCGGCGGCCGGCCGATGCTCGATGCCGGTGTAATACTCGAGCATCGGCGCTTCGGATTCGCCCAACCCGACGCTCGCCATGCAATCGCCGTCATTCCATTGCACGCTCAACACCGCGCCGAGGTTTTCGAACACTGAGCGGTAGCTCTTCGCGTAATCGAGCCAAGGCAGCAGCAGCGTGCTCACCAACCCCCAGGCGACGATAGCGCCTGCGCACCAGCTCAGCAGGCCGCGCCATTTCCCCGAGTACTTGAAGACGGGCAGCAGCCACAGCCAGCCGATAGTCATCAATAGCGCGGCGGCGATCAGCCCGGGGCGGACGGGCAATACGAAGTCGAGCGGTAACCATCGACCGAGCCGGTGCAGCGATGCGTGCGTGTTCGCCGGGCTGCTCACGATCGACCAGACAATCCATGCGAGCGCCGCCGTGCTGCCGAACAAAACGCGGCTCGTCATGTCCCACGCCGTATGCAGACGCTGCGGCAGCCGTTCGGCGCCTTGCATTGCGAGCAACGCCAGCGGAGCGATGAACGGCAGAATGTACAGCTCGCGGATCGTCGCCGAGCTTTGCAGCACGACGAAACCAGTGCCCGCGAATACCGCCGGCAAGGCGACGCTCGGGTCGCGCCAGCGCCGCCATGCGCCGCCCGCAAGTGCGGCCACTGCCAGCGGCACGGCAGGAAAACCGACGGTCAGCACGGTGCGCAGCACGAATAGACGGTTCTCGCTCTCCGAGCCGAGTTCGGCCACCGAAAAACCAAAAAACCGGCCGACGTTGTTATCCCACAGCCACACCTTGAAGAGCGCTTCAGAGCGCAGATAGAAGCAGACCGGCCAGATCAGTGCGAACGGCGCGCACACCAGCGCGGCCACGCCGAGCGCGCCGGCGAAGCTGCGGCTGCGGCAGGCCGGATAAAGTGCGAGGACCGCGCAGACGGTCGCCCCGAACACCAGCGGCACGAACAGGCCCTTCGCGAGAAACGACACGCCGACGCCCACGCCGAACGTCGCGGCGCCGCTTAGAATCGCATCGCGGCGCTGCGGGACGGCGTCGACAGACACGTTGTTTCGTTGTCCGTCATAACGAAGATGCGTGAGCACGAGTTCGAACAGCCCGCAAAAGCCGATGGCCGCACCTGCCATCAGCGCGACGTCGGTCATCATGTCGTGCACGTGTTTGACGACGACGAGGGTGCCGCCGAATAACGCCACGGTGCTGACCACGCGCAAGTCGAGCCAGTTCGATGTATCCACTGCGCGGCGCGCGACGCGGGCCGTGTAGTACACGGTCAACCCTGCGAACAGCGCGCTTGCGAGGCGCGCCGCGTCATGCAGAGGCAGATAGCGGCCGAACATCCATGCGAGGCCGGCGGCCACCCAGTCGTAAACAGGCGGTTTTTCGACGAACGGCTGGCCCGCATTGGTCGGCACCACGAGATCGCCTGTGTCGAGCATGTGCCGGATGATGCCGAACGTATAGGTCTCGTCCTGTTTCCAGGGATCGTGACCCAAGGTGCCCGGCAAAAGCCACGCGCAGACGATCGCCATCGCGACGAGCCAAAGCAGCGGACGCACCCTGGTGAGCGCACGCCAACGCTCGCGGTGGGGCGCGCGATCGGCAGCTTGCGAGCCGGCGGCCGGCGATGGTGCGATTGGCTTTTCTTGCATGAGACGATCTCTTGTCGCGGTAAGCGGCAACTCAGGCGCGTGTACCGTGTTCTTGCTGGCGTCGCGGGCAACGGCGCGCGATCGGCCGCGATTGTAGTCTCTAATTATTACGATCGATTACAGGCGCGGCGGGCGTACGAACGCGGCAATTGAACGTGCCGGGGCAATGCCGATCCTGATCGGCGGGGCCATCGCGTGACATGGAGAAGACGCGGCGCGAGATCGGCGCCGCGTGAATCGACAGTGAAGAAGAGCGGGGCCTAGCGGCCGCCCGCGACGTCGACGAGCGCGCCGGTCACATACGACGCGGCGTCGCTCAACAGCCAGACGATGGTTTCGGCAACTTCGTCGGCGCGGCCGGGACGGCCCAGCGGTGTTGCCGCGCCCAGTTGCGCGGCGCGTTCGGGCTTGCCGCCGCTCGCGTGGATTTCAGTGTCGATGAGACCCGGCCGTACTGCGTTCACGCGCACGCCTCGTGGGCCGAGTTCCTTCGCGAGCCCGAGCGTCATGGTGTCGACCGCGCCTTTCGCGCCTGCATAGTCGACGTATTCGTTCGGCGAACCCAACCGCGCCGCCGCCGATGACACATTGACGATCACGCCGCCCGCGCCGCCGCGATCCGTCGACATGCGCCGCGCGGCTTCGCGCGCGCATAGATACGCGCCCAGCACATTGACGTTGAAGATACGCGTGAGGCGCGCAAGGTCCATGTCGGCGAGTTGCATCGACGGTGCAACGATGCC
Organism: Paraburkholderia kirstenboschensis; assembly: GCF_904848585.1. Taxonomy (GTDB): domain Bacteria; phylum Pseudomonadota; class Gammaproteobacteria; order Burkholderiales; family Burkholderiaceae; genus Paraburkholderia; species Paraburkholderia kirstenboschensis. The sequence continues at coordinate 66,495 of NZ_CAJHCR010000010.1, read as the reverse complement.
CGCGTTGTTGACGAGCGCGTCGAGCCGGCCAAAGGTCTGCTCGATCCTGTCGAACATCGCAATCACGTCGGCTTCGTTCGCGACGTCGCCGGCAATTGGCAATGCGCGTCCGCCGGCTCGCTCGACTTCGGCGACGGTCTCCTGCGCGGCCGCGAGATTCTGCGTGTAATTCACGCCGACCGACCAGCCGCGCGCGCCCAGCAAGCGCGCAGTCGCGCGGCCTATGCCGCGGCTACCGCCGGTGATCAGAACGGTTTGGGTCATCGCAACCTCAACGTGCAGGTAGAGTGGGCGCCAGGCAAACGCGGCGGTCTTTCAATCGCTGACGCAATCAGACGGCGTCGCGGTTGATCGCCCACTTGTCGGCGGCGGGCGGTTGATAGCGTTGCAGCTTGCCGATCAATGCGCCGGGATCGGCGTCGATCTGCAGGATGTCGAGATACGTTTCGCGCATGAAGCCTTCTTCGACAGTGTGCTGCAAGAGCTTGATCAACGGATCGTAAAAGCCGTCGATATTGAGCAGTGCCACCGGTTTCTGGTGATAGCCGAGCTGCGCCCACGTGTAGACCTCGAAGAACTCCTCCAGCGTGCCCGCGCCGCCCGGCATCGCAACAAACGCATCGGACAGATCGGCCATCATCTTCTTGCGATGATGCATGTCGGGCACCACGTGCAGTTCGGTCAGCCCGTTATGGCCGACTTCCTTGTTGACGAGCAACTCGGGAATCACGCCGATCGCGCGGCCGCCTTCGGCCATGACGGTGTCGGCGATCACGCCCATCAGGCCGACTTTGCCGCCGCCGTAGACCAGCGCGAGACCAGCTTCTACGAGCGTGCGGCCGAACGCGCGCGCCGCTTCCGCATACAACGGTTTGGCCCCATTCGAGGAGCCGCAATACACACACACCGACTTCATGGAAAAACGTCCTATTCGTTGCGAGGCGCGGCGCCTTCTTTCGGCGGCAGATAGTCGTAGAACTCGCGCTTGGGCAGCTTGCCCGACACCAGGTCGTCGAAAATCTGCCGCGAGCGGCCGCGCAGATAAGGCGCCATCAACGACACGATCTGCACGCTCACCTGGTGCAGTTCCGCGCGAATCGCTTCCTGCTCGTTGTATTTGCGCGGGTTCATCACGAACTGATACGACAGCCAATACGTTGCGATCACGCCGATGTTGGTCGCGATCACTTGCAGTTCGTCCGGCGTGGCGACCATTTCGCCGTCAGCCACGAGTTGATCGCAGAACTGGCTTGCAAAGCGCACCTTGTGACTGATGATCTGCTTGAAGTGTGTTTCGAGCGTGCGGTTGCGTGCAAGCAGATCGTTCAGATCGCGATACAGGAAACGGTAGCGCCATGTGAAATCGACCATGTATTGCAGATACGACCACATTTCGTCGATGGTCGCGCGATGGTCGTCGGGAAAACGCAGACGCTTTTCGATCTCCTGCTCGAACTGGCTGAAGATGCTGTTGATGATGTCGTCTTTGTTGCGGAAGTGGTAGTACAGGTTGCCTGGACTGATCTCCATTTCCTCGGCGATAGTCGTCGTCGTGACGTTCGGCTCGCCGATTTCGTTGAACAGCTTCAACGACAGTTCGAGTATCCGTTCGCGCGTGCGGCGGGGAGGTTTGGCTTCCATGTCGTCCGGCCCTGGTTACGCCGGGTTGGGCGCGCGGCGGCGTGCCGCTGCTGCGTGTTCCACCCGGACGCGGTTGCTATTTTGAGACTGCCGGACGATTATAAACCGAGCGTTCTAATATCAAGCGGATACTCAGGGTTTTCATTTCTGTGGCGCACGCAAGTGATCCGAACGCTGCGTTTGCAGTGTTCAACCTCGCCGCCGGGTTTCGTTGCGTTGTCCTCAAAGCCACGCTTTGACCCAGTGCACGACGAGCGGGCCTACGATCAACACCCACGTCATCAGGCACATGCCGAGCGCAACCATCACCGCCGCGCTGCCGAGGTCTTTCGCGCGCCGCGACAGTTCGTGCCGTTCAAGCGAAATACGGTCGATAGCCGCTTCCACGCTCGAATTCAGCAATTCGACGATCAGCACCAGCAGCACGGAGCCAAGCAGCAACACGCGCGATACCGGTTCGACCGGGACCAGCACGCCGCACGGAAGCAGAATCGCGGCAAGTGTCAGCTCCTGGCGAAACGCGCTCTCCTCGCGGATAGCGACGCGAAAGCCGGCGAGCGAGTTTTTCATCGCGTGCCAGGCGCGGGTGAGGCCGCGGTTGCCCTTGTACGGATTGAAGGGCAGAGGCGCGAGCGGATCGTCGGGACCGAGCGGTTCGTGCTGGGTGTCGCTCCTCGCGGGCGTGCCGTTGTGGGCGCGCTCGCCGCTTTGGCTGTTCCGGCGATGCGCTCCGATTTGATCCGGCACTGTGGATTCGCTGACGTCGTCGAACGGCTCGACGCCCGCGGTGTCGTGGTCGTTGTAATGGTCCCGGTGGTTGGGATGGTCGGGATGGTCGCTGTGATCGTCGTGGGCGTGAACGGCGCGCAGCGCGCCGTTCGAGGACGCGCGGCTCGCTGGAGAGTATCTGCTTCGCATGGGCAACCAGGCGCGCCGCGTCACGCGGCTGCGCTTTCCTCTTGATACGACGCACGCGGCAACGGCTTCAGATGCGCGGCGAACTGCTCGGAGGCCGCCGCCCACGAAAAGCGCTCGGCCCACGCGCGGGCGTCCGCGCGGTCGATCTTGAGCGCTTCCAGACACGCGTCGCGCAGGTCCTCGTTCATCGCGCCGGCGCCGCCGTCGCCGAGCACGTCGATCGGGCCGGTGACCGGATAGGCGGCGACCGGCGTGCCGCAGGCGAGTGCTTCGAGCAGCACGAGCCCGAACGTGTCGGTGCGGCTCGGAAAGACGAACACGTCCGCTGCAGCGTAGACCTTGGCGAGCTCGGCCTGTGTGAGCACGCCGAGATAATTGGCTGTCGGATAGCGCGACTTCAGCTCGGCCAGCGCGGGCCCTTCGCCAGCCACCCATTTCGAGCCGGGCAAATCGAGCTTCAGAAATGCTTCGACGTTTTTCTCGACGGCCACGCGCCCCACGTACAGAAAGATCGGCCGGGCGGTGTTGAGCACCTTCGAATCCATCGGGTGAAAAATGTCGAGATCGACACCGCGCGTCCACAGCACGACATTCGTAAAGCCGAATTTTTCGAGGTCGCTTTTGACGACCGGCGTCGGCGCCATCACGGCAAGCGACGGCTTATGGAACCAGTGCAGGAACTTGTACGTAGCGGCGAGCGGAATGCCGAAACGCGCCTGCACATATTCGGGAAAGCGCGTGTGATAGGCGGTCGTGAACGGCAGCTTGTGCTGGATCGCGTAAGCGCGTGCTGCCATGCCGAGCGGGCCTTCGGTCGCGATGTGGAGCGCATCGGGCGCGAATTCGTCGATACGCCGGCGCAGCTTGCGGCGCGGCAGCAGCGACAGACGGATCTCGGGATACGTCGGGCAGGGAATCGTCCGGAATTCGAGCGGCGTCAGCAGGTCGACGCGGTGGCCGAGCTCGGTCAACTCGCGCGTGGTGTTCTTCAGCGTGCGCACGACGCCGTTGACCTGCGGTTCCCATGCGTCGGTGACGATCATGATCTTCATCGATTGGTTCCTCGATTCGAGCCAGGAGGGTTAAGAGGGATTACGCCGTCGCCCGGGCCTTTTGCACGCCCGCTTCCGGGGCGCGCATCACGGTCCAGTAGATCACCTTGAGTTCGCCTTCGTACGTCTCGACGAGCGCCGACAGGCTTTCGACCCAGTCGCCGTCATTGCAGTACAGGACGCCGTCTATATCGCGTATCTCGGCCTTGTGGATGTGCCCGCAGACCACGCCGTCGCAGCCGCGGCGGCGCGCTTCGTCGGTCATCACGCGTTCGAACGACGAGATGAAGTTCACCGCGTTCTTTACCTGATGCTTCAGGTATTGGGAAAGCGACCAGTACGGGAAGCCGAGCCGGCTGCGGATCCGGTTGAACCAGCGGTTCAGGATCAGGATCATCGTGTAGAGGGTGTCGCCGAGGTAGGCGAGCCACTTCGCGTGCTGGATCACGCCGTCGAACAGATCGCCGTGCACGATCCACAGACGCTTGCCGGCGAGCGTCGTGTGGAAGGCTTCGCCGCGCACGTGGATGTCGCCGAACGCGAGGTCGCAGAACTGGCGCGCCGCTTCGTCGTGATTGCCGGGCACATAGACGACCTGCGTGCCTTTGCGCGCCTTGCGCAGCACTTTCTGCACGACGTCGTTGTGGGCCTGCGGCCAGTACCAGCCTTTCTTCAACTGCCAGCCGTCGATTATGTCGCCGACGAGATACAGATACTCCGACTCGTTGTGGCGCAGGAAGTCGAGCAGATAAGGCGCCTGGCAGCCGCTCGATCCGAGGTGGATGTCCGACAGCCAGATGGTGCGGTAACGATGCGGCTCCGCGTGCTCGTCGTCGTGCTGGGCCGCGTGCGTATCGAGCGGCAGCGGCGCGACGGGGAGCGGCAAGCCGTGGCTATGGGTGGGTTCGGGGCGGAACGCGACGGGGTCGACGCTCGGGCCAGTCTGGCGGAACAGGGAAGTCGCGGACGTTTTGGAGTCCATGGCTCACGCGTCGAGTTGCAGTGCCCGTATTGGGCCTACGGCGCGTGACTGTGCCGTGACAGTCATGAGAAGTTCTTATTACTGCGGCGGGCGGGGAGGGCGCGCGAGATTCGCCAGGCGCGTGCAGCGCTCAGCGCGCTACGTCGATTACGCGCGTACCCGCGAGACGGTCATGTAGAAACTGACGGCTTGCGCCGAAACGGCCGGTGGCCGCCCACAGCACGAACCAGATAGCGGCGATCGCAAGCGTTTGCGGCAAGCGCAGGCCGAGGAGCGGATGCAACGCGAGCGGCGGCAGAAACCATAGCCACGCAAGCACGTAGCGTGCAATCGCCCGCCAGGCGGAGAGTGGCGCGCCATTGGCCGCGACCACGCGCAGACGCCAGGTTTTCATCGGCAGGGTCTGGCCGCTGTGAGTCCAGAACCACACGAAATACAGACCGACGACGAGGCCGATCCACGCCGCCAGCAGATTGTGGTGCGTGAGTCCGTTGCGCTGCTGGGTGAGCGTGCTGAACAGGTAACCGGCGACGAATACGACGCCGAACAGCAGCAGCGCTTCGTAAAGCAGCGCGGCGAGGCGGCGGCGAACGGTAGGCGGGGTGCCCTTCGAAACAGACGGCTCCGGCCGGGACGGACTCGCGTTGGAGGTCGAACTGGATCTGGAAGTCACGCGCGGTTCGGACACGGGCAAGAGCGGCTCACGAACCGTTGAAAATCGACGGCGCTTCCGCCGGGGAGACCGGCAGCGGCGTGGCCGGCACGAAGCTGCCAGCTGCCGGGATGCCCGGCAGCGACGCCGGGCTCGGCAAAGACACGGCCGCCGCTGCGCTCGCCGACGACGTGCCGCTCGCGGCACGCTCGCGCGCATTGACGAGCCGGTCGAGCCCCTTGATCTCGCTGCGGCCGGACGGCGGCGCGCTGACCACGCTCGGACGCCGCTTGTGCTCGCTCGCGGCGAGTCGCTGCTTCAGTTCTTCCGGCAACTCCTGATACGCCTTCCACGCGTTCTGACGCGCTTCCCGGGGCAACTGCTTGGAAACCTGGTAGTTTTCACGCGCGACGCGGCGCTGATCAGGCGTCATGCGCACCCATTCGGTCATCCGGTCATGCAAGCGTTTTTGAGCTTCAGGCGACAACTTCGAGTAACGCGATGCGATTTTCAGCCATTTGCGCTTGCGTTCGTCGCTGAACGAATCCCACTGCGCCTCGAATGGTGCCAGCGCCATGTGCTCCGCGGAGCTCAGCCGCGACCACGCCAGCGGGCTTTTGCTACCAGGCAGGCTGGGCAATTCGACGCCGAGTGCGGGCGCGGGCGGGCGCGCCGCGCCGTTGCCGGTCGCGGCGGGCGCGCCGGCGGGCGAAGGGCTCGGGTAGAAGCGCGGATACGTCGCGGCAAACGACACGAGAGCCGCAATCGCACATCCGAAAACAACGGCAAGGCCGCGCTTGTAGCTCACCCGAACTATCTCCCGCTCAGTGGGCGCGCGAAAGATACGCGTTGAAGCCGTGGTCGAGATAGGCATTGAGCGGCAGGTCGTCGCTTAACATGGCGGCATCGATATCGGCGAGTTCAGCCGTACGCTGCTGGTCTTCCCAGTAGGCAATGCCCACGAGGCTCACGACGAGCGCGGCGAGCGGCCACGCGAGCGCGAAGCGGCGCAGCGGCGAACGACGGCGTTGCGGCAGTTCGCCATGCGACAGACCGGCGGGCATGCCAGCTCCGGCGAGAGCAGGCACGAACACCGGCGCGCTCACGGTTTCGGGCTTCTTGCGGGCAAGCGCGGCGCGACGCGCCGCAGCGAGTCGATCGACGGTGGCGGGCGGAATGCTGGCGGCGTTTTCGTCGAGCGCGCGGCGCACCTGGCGCGCGAACTCGAGTTCTTTTGTTTCAAGGGAGCTCATAGCGTGATTCCTTTGGCCTTGAGCGCTTGCGCCAGCGTGTGAGTGGCCCGCGAACAATGTGTCTTCACACTGCCTTCGGAGCAGCCCATTGCGGCGGCAGTCTCGGCGACATCCATATCTTCCCAATAACGCATGAGAAACGCCTCCCGTTGACGTGCCGGTAACTTTTGGATCTCGTCGTCGATCATCTGCAAGACCTGTTCGCGTTCGAGCTTCTGCTCGTTGCTCTCGGCGCCTGCCGAGCCCTGCTGGGCCTCGAACGTTTCCAGCGGATCGAATTCGTCGTCGTCGGCATTGCCAAGCGACGAGAACAGACTGACCCACGTATTGCGTACTTTCGCACGACGGAAATGGTCGTGCATCGCATTCTGCAGAATACGCTGAAACAGCAGCGGAAGCTCGGCCGCGGGACGGTCGCCGTATTTTTCGGCGAGCTTGATCATCGCGTCCTGCACGATGTCCAGCGAGGCGTCGTCGTCCCGCACGGCGTAGACCGTCTGCTTGAATGCGCGCCTTTCGACGCCCGCCAGAAAATCGGCGAGTTCCTTGTCTGATGCCATCCGTTTGGGGGTCGGCGCAGCGAGCGTGCGCGTAATCGGTCGAAAAATGTCGTAAAACTCGCGGATGCTAACAAACTTTTGCGAAAGCAGGGGCGAAACCTGGGCCGCCTGGCATCGTCATGACGATGCGAGCCGGTCAGAAGAGCGCCTCAGGGACGGGCATTCGGGCAATATTTGCTTGACCGCGCGGGCGTCTGCCGCTATCGTCGCTGGTTCGCAACATAAGTGACTTGTCTCATTGAGGTGTGGCCCAAGAAGCTCACCTGTCAACTGGACGCGCCGCTTGAACCCGAGCCACAAGCCCGGCAGAGAGCACCCGATCAATTTTTTGCCGAAAATTCGAAAGGTGAATTGAATGAATATGCCCAGCGCGGAATTCTCCACGTCGGATACCACTCCACAACACGAAGCTGACTCTATCGGCGCCACCGTGCTCATGAAGGCACTGGCCGACGAAGACGTCGAATTTGTTTGGGGCTATCCCGGCGGCTCGGTACTCTACATTTACGACGAGCTGTACAAGCAGGACAAGTTTCAGCACATTCTCGTGCGTCACGAGCAGGCCGCGGTTCACGCCGCCGACGCCTATTCGCGTTCCACCGGCAAGGTCGGTGTGTGCCTCGTGACTTCCGGCCCCGGCGTCACCAATGCGGTGACCGGCATCGCCACCGCCTACATGGATTCGATCCCGATGGTCGTGATCAGCGGCCAGGTGCCGACTGCCGCGATTGGCCAGGATGCGTTCCAGGAGTGCGATACGGTCGGCATCACGCGTCCCTGCGTGAAGCACAACTTCCTCGTGAAAGACGTGCGCGACCTCGCCGCCACCGTCAAGAAAGCGTTTTACATTGCCCGTACCGGCCGCCCCGGCCCGGTGCTGATCGACATTCCGAAAGACGTGTCGAAGGCGCCTTGCCAGTACGACCCGATCAAGACTGTGTCGCTGCGCTCGTACAACCCGGTCACGAAGGGCCACTCCGGTCAGATCCGCAAGGCTGTTTCGCTGCTGCTCTCGGCGAAGCGCCCGTACATCTACACCGGCGGCGGCATCATCCTGGCCGATGCATCGCGTGAGCTGAACCAGTTCGCCGATCTGCTCGGCTATCCCATCACCAACACGCTGATGGGTCTGGGCGGCTACCGCGCGAGCGACAAGAAATTCCTCGGCATGCTCGGCATGCACGGCACGTACGAAGCCAACATGGCGATGCAGCACTGCGACGTGCTGATCGCAATTGGCGCGCGCTTCGACGACCGCGTGATCGGCGACCCGGCGCACTTCGCGTCGCGTCCGCGCAAGATCATTCATATCGACATCGATCCGTCTTCTATTTCCAAACGCGTCAAGGTCGACATTCCGATCGTCGGCGACGTGAAGGAAGTGCTGAAGGAACTGATCGAACAGTTGCAAACGGCCGAGCATGGCCCGGACACCGCGGCGCTTGCCGACTGGTGGAAGGACATCGAGGCCTGGCGCGCGAAAGACTGCCTGAAGTTCGACCGCAAGAGCGACATCATCAAGCCGCAGTACGTGGTGGAAAAGGCGTGGGAGTTGACCGACGGCAATGCGTTCGTCTGTTCCGACGTCGGTCAGCACCAGATGTGGGCTGCGCAGTTCTATCGCTTCAACAAGCCGCGCCGCTGGATCAACTCGGGCGGCCTCGGCACCATGGGCTTCGGCCTGCCCGCAGCGATGGGCGTGAAGATGGCGCACCCCGACGACGACGTGCTGTGCATCACGGGCGAAGGCTCGATCCAGATGTGCATCCAGGAGCTCTCGACCTGCAAGCAGTACGAGACGCCTGTGAAAATCATTTCGCTGAACAACCGCTATCTGGGCATGGTGCGCCAGTGGCAGCAGATCGAATACAGCAAGCGCTATTCGCATTCGTACATGGATGCGTTGCCCGATTTCGTGAAGCTCGCCGAGGCATACGGTCACGTCGGCATGCGTATCGAACGCACGGCCGACGTCGAGCCGGCGCTGAAGGAAGCGCTGCGCCTGAAAGATCGCACGGTGTTTCTCGACTTCCAGACCGATCCCACCGAAAACGTCTGGCCGATGGTACAGGCCGGCAAGGGCATCACCGAGATGCTCATGGGTTCGGAAGATCTATAACGACGGCGCGTTGAGTTAAACGCGGTGCCGGCTTCGTCATGCGCGCCTTCATGAAAGGCGACAAGCGGACGAAGCGGCGCGAACCGTTCGCAGACATCGACAAACATCTGGAAGAAGCGAATCATGAGACACATTATTTCCGTCCTGCTGGAAAACGAACCGGGCGCGTTGTCACGCGTGGTGGGTCTCTTCTCGGCACGCGGCTACAACATCGAAACCTTGACGGTGGCTCCGACCGAAGACCGTTCGCTGTCGCGCATGACCATCGTCTCCATTGGCTCGGACGACGTGATCGAACAGATCACGAAGCATCTGAACCGCCTGATCGAGGTGGTGAAAGTGGTCGACCTTACCGAGGGCGCCCACATCGAGCGCGAGCTGATGCTGATCAAGGTGAGGGCGGTCGGCAAGGAACGTGAGGAGATGAAGCGGATGTCGGATATTTTCCGCGGCCGCATCATCGACGTCACCGAAAAGACCTACACGATCGAACTGACGGGCGCAGCCGACAAGCTCGACGCCTTCATCGAAGGGCTCGACGCCACAGCGATTCTCGAAACGGTCCGCACGGGCAGTTCGGGCATTGGGCGCGGCGAGCGCATTCTGAAGGTGTAACCCGCTCCGCTTCGATCCGGCCGGGTGGCGTTCATTACTACCCGGCCTTGCAACACAACATTCGCAGTATCTGAATCTCTCTGAATCATCCGAATCTAGCCAAGGAACCGACATGAAAGTTTTCTACGACAAGGACGCCGATCTCTCCCTCATCAAGGGCAAGCAGGTCACCATCATCGGCTATGGCTCGCAAGGCCATGCGCACGCGCTGAACCTGAACGAAAGCGGCGTGAACATCACGGTCGGTCTGCGCAAGGGCGGTGCATCGTGGAGCAAGGCTGAAAACGCCGGCCTGCAAGTCAAGGAAGTGGCGGAAGCCGTGAAGGGCGCGGACGTCGTCATGATGCTGCTGCCGGACGAGCAGATCGCCGAAGTTTATGCGAAGGAAGTGCACGGCAACGCCAAGCAAGGCGCGGCGCTCGCGTTCGCGCACGGCTTCAACGTTCACTACGGTCAGGTGATCCCGCGTGCCGATCTGGACGTGATCATGATCGCGCCGAAGGCGCCGGGCCACACGGTTCGCGGCACCTACACGCAAGGTGGCGGCGTGCCCCACCTGATCGCCGTTGCGCAAGACAAGTCGGGCGCGGCACGTGACATCGCTCTGTCGTACGCGGCAGCGAACGGCGGCGGCCGTGCGGGCATCATCGAAACGAACTTCCGCGAAGAAACGGAAACCGATCTGTTCGGCGAACAGGCCGTGCTGTGCGGCGGTACCGTCGACCTGATCAAGGCCGGTTTCGAAACGCTGGTTGAAGCGGGCTACGCGCCGGAAATGGCGTATTTCGAATGCCTGCACGAACTGAAGCTGATCGTCGACCTGATCTACGAAGGCGGCATCGCGAACATGAACTACTCGATCTCGAACAACGCCGAATACGGCGAGTACGTGACGGGTCCGCGCATCGTGACGGCTGAAACGAAGAAGGCGATGAAGGCCGTGCTGACCGACATTCAGACGGGCGAGTACGCGAAGAGCTTCATCATCGAAAACAAGGCTGGCGCACCGACGCTGCAATCGCGCCGCCGTCTGACGGCCGAGCACCAGATCGAGCAGGTCGGCTCGAAGCTGCGCGCAATGATGCCGTGGATCGCGAAGAACAAGCTGGTCGACCAGTCGAAGAACTAAGAAGTCCGTTTTATCGTCTCATACCGGCGCGGCGCACCGCCGCATGCGTCGGTAATGCAAAAAGCCGCCCGAGGGTGCTGAACCCCGGGCGGCTTTTGCTATCCTACGGTTTTACGTGCGACACGCATGCTCGTGTCCGTCAGCCCCACGTTACGGGGCATCGACTAGAGGGTTATTGAGGAAGGTCTTGACTGGACTCACCATGCCCTCCGCAGGCGGCTCCCTTGTGAGCTGCACTTTAAGCAGTAGATGTGTCCTTATGGACACACCTTGGTAGTGAACACGGGACACGGCGCAGTCTGCCGTCAACCGTATTGCATTGACCTGATTACCGTCAGGTCCCGCCCAGTCAGCGGCTTCATCTCCGCCGACAGGGCGGGGTGGTGTTTGCAATTCCCGCGCCTTCGGGCAACGGAGTCGCTAAACGACACGAGCGAAAGCTCGGCGTGTCATTGTTCGGCCTCGCTGGCTGAATTGGCGAGGGTAGTGAACCTGCTGTACGACCAGCAGTAGCCTAGGAAGACATGCGTCACTGGCAACGGTGAGGTGTGAAGCTCTTCTGACAATGTACCCCCCGGAAGTTCGGGCAGATGGTGGCTGTGAAACGACCATCTGGAGACTCCCAGCAGCAACGGGGTTGAGGGGCTAGGCTGGCTGATACGGTTAACGTAAGTGAACTGCTGATAAACCTCGTAAGTAGGACGGTGCCAAAGCTGCTGGTAGGCATCAACCAAAAAGGTGTGCGGTCGGATAGCTCGCTGTAAATTCGGGCTACGTCGTCTTCGGACCGCCGGGGAATAGGCAGAACCTAAGTCAGTCGTGTGACATGCCGGGAACGTGGTAAGGCTGTATGGTTGCCGGAGCAGTGAGGCTGGCAGGCGGACCGTGAGGAACGCTGTTAATTGTGCAGGTAGAGGACGACGGAAAAAGCGAAGGCCGGGCTGTAATGGTCCGGATAGGGGTTGAGACATCACCTCACGCGAAAGCGGGCAGACTTCCGTCTGGTCTACCGTCGCAAGACGGCTGACTGACCTTTAGCTGGAACTGGTGATTGCTGGCGGCTTCTTAGTCGTCAGTGCTTGTTGTTTACCCCCTTGCGGGAGCAGATCGCTCCCGCAAGGGGTGATCTGTTCTCCGCCCGGGATTCACTTCTTCGAGTAGGAGAGCAGCATGAAAGTATCTGGCCGAAAGACTGGATCTGCGCTTTCCCACGCGCCGGACAACTGGTACGCCGTAGATTGGCGACGGGTTGAACGGAACGTGAGAGGGATGCAGATACGAATTGCGAAGGCGACGCGGGAAAGTGACTGGCGCAGGGTGAAAGCCCTGCAACGGATGCTGACCCGCACGTTGTCCGCGAAGCTGTATGCGGTACGACGTGTTACGCAGAACCAGGGTGCGCGAACGGCGGGAGTCGATCGTGAACTGTGGGATTCGCCTGAGAGCCGATGGGAAGCCATCGGCAGGTTGAAGCGGCGCGGATATAAGCCTCTGCCATTACGGAGAGTCTTTATCCCCAAGGCCCATGGAAAAGAACGCCCTCTGGGCATTCCAACCATGCGGGACAGGGCGATGCAAGCTCTGTATCTGCTGGCTCTGGAGCCGGTGTCGGAATCGACGAGCGACGCGAACTCGTATGGGTTCAGGCTGAACCGCTCGACGGCTGACGCCATGTCGCAGATTTTCGTCGCCATGTCCCAAAAGGGCTCAGCCCGCTGGGTACTGGAGGCGGATATCAAAGGCTGCTTTGACCACATCAACCATGAATGGCTGGAGAACCATGTCCCTATGGACAAGGAGATCCTCCGGAAGTGGTTGAAGGCTGGCCTGATTTATAAAGGTCAGCTACAGGCGACTGAGGCTGGTACGCCGCAGGGAGGGATCATCTCCCCGACGCTGGCGAACGTGACGTTGAACGGGCTGGAGCGTGAACTGATCGCGCACCTCGGTGCGAAGTTCGGGATCGCAAAGGCGAAGAAGCTGAAAGTGAATGTGGTGCGGTACGCGGATGACTTCGTGATTACCGGTGACTCGCAAGAGGTGCTGGAGCAGGAAGTTCGGCCTTGGGTGGAAGCATTCCTTGCCGTTAGAGGATTGCAACTTTCCGAGGAGAAAACACGGATCACGCACATTGACACAGGCTTTGATTTCCTTGGGTGGAATTTCCGAAGGTACTCGGGAACGCTACTCATCAAGCCGAGCAAAAAGAACGCGCAAGCGTTCTATCGCAAGGTGGCGGAAACGATCAGCGGTAACAAGACGGTGAAGCAGGCGAGTCTGATCCGGCTGCTGAACCCGATGCTACGAGGCTGGGCGCGGTATCACAGTCCTGTAGTAGCCAAAGAGGCGTACAGCCGCATGGAGTCTTTGATTTTCCGGAGGCTCTGGCGGTGGTCTAAGAGGCGGCATCCGAGCAAGAGTGCCGACTGGGTGAGAAAGAAGTACTTTCACTCAGAGGGCAGCCGACACTGGGTGTTTGCTGTTCCAGTGGTTCGTGAAGCAGGAAAGGGGTTACTTGAGCTGTACCAGATCAGCGGTACCGAAATCAGGCGACACAGAAAGGTCAAAGGGGCGTTCAACCCATTTGACCCAGAGTGGGAGCAATACGGCGAGCAGTTGCGCGAGGCACGCATGGAACATTCGATGCGACACCGGCGACAATGGGTCTCGTTGTACATGTCACAGAGCGGATTGTGCGCGCACTGTGGATGCGCTCTGACGAAGGAAACCGGTTGGCATGACCATCATCTGGAATATCGGATGCATGGTGGATCGGATGCTCTTTCGAACAGGGTTTTGCTTCACCCGGACTGCCACCGGCAAGTGCACGCAGGTAAAATTGCAGTAACTAAGCCGGCCCGGGACTAACCCCGGGCTTTGTTTGTAGATTTGAGCCGTATGCGGGGAAACTCGCACGTACGGTTCTTAGGGGGCTCCTCTTCCGCGAGGAAGGGGGGCTACCCTCCAAAAATACTGAAGCCACCCATGAATTACCCACATCCGATCATCGCGCGAGAAGGCTGGCCGTTCATCGCCATCGCGGCCGTCGTTGCATTACTGGTTCACGCCTTCGCGGGATTCGGCTTTGCGTGGCTCTTCTGGCTGATCCTGATCTTCGTCGTGCAATTTTTCCGCGATCCGGCGCGCCCGATTCCGACTCAGGCGAATGCCGTGCTATGCCCGGCCGACGGCCGTATCGTCGCAGTTGAAACCGCGCATGATCCGTACGCCAATCGCGAAGCGCTGAAAATCAGCGTGTTCATGAACGTGTTCAATGTCCATTCGCAGCGCTCGCCCGTCGACGGTGCGATCTCCAAGGTCGAATATTTCCCCGGCGCATATCTGAATGCCGCAGTGGAGAAGGCTTCGCTCGAAAACGAACGCAATGCAATCGTGATCGAAATGGCCGGCGGGCAAACGGTCACGTCGGTGCAGATCGCCGGTTTGATCGCGCGGCGCATTCTTTGCTATGTACGTGCTGGCGAGCCGCTTTCCCGCGGCCAGCGCTATGGCTTTATCCGCTTCGGTTCGCGCGTCGATGTGTACCTGCCTGTGGGTAGCCGTCCGCGAGTGTCTATCGGCGAGAAGGTGTCGGCGTCGTCCACGATCCTCGCTGAACTGTAAAGCGGCACAAAGGAGATTGTCCGAATGGCCGCATTCAAACCGCGCCGACCGCGCACCAGTGGACCGTTACCGCGTCCGTTTCGCCGCAACAAGCCGATCGTCACGGATTCACCGGTGGTGGAGAGTCGCCGCGCCCAGCGTCAGCAATTCCTGAGAAAGCGCGGTATCTATCTGCTGCCGAACGCGTTCACCACGGCGGCGCTTTTCTGCGGCTTCTTTGCCGTCGTCCAGGCGATGAACGTACGTTTCGAAGTCGCGGCAATCGCGATCTTCGTGGCCATGGTGCTCGACGGCATGGACGGCCGCGTCGCCCGTATGACGCATACGCAAAGCGCATTCGGCGAGCAGTTCGACAGTCTGTCCGACATGGTGTCGTTCGGCGTTGCGCCGGCGCTCGTCATGTATGAGTGGATCCTCAAGGACCTTGGCCGGTGGGGCTGGCTTGCGGCGTTCGTCTACTGTTCGGGCGCGGCGTTGCGGCTTGCGCGCTTCAACACCAACATCGGCGTGGTCGACAAGCGCTTTTTCCAGGGCATGCCGAGCCCGGCAGCCGCGGCGCTGATCGCGGGCTTCGTGTGGCTTGCCACCGACAACCGCGTGCCGCTCAAGCTCGTCTGGCTGCCGTGGGTCGCTTTTGTGCTGACGATCTACGCGGGCGTGACGATGGTGTCCAACGCGCCGTTCTATAGCGGCAAGGCGCTCGACGTGCGGCATCGCGTGCCGTTCGGCGTGATTCTGCTGGTGGTCGTGGCATTCGTGCTGGTGTCGTCCGATCCGCCGCTCATGCTGTTCGGCCTGTTCGTGCTGTACGGTCTGTCCGGCTATGTGTTCTGGGGCTACCAGGCTTTACGCGGCAGGGCGAATCCGGCTCGTTCGGTCGCGCACGACAGGTAGCCTGGTGTGCATGCACGCTGCTCACTCGTAGTGTAAGAACTCGCGAAGTATCGAAACGGCGGCCTTCGGGTCGCCGTTTTCATTTTCCGATGCCGCTTGCAACCTCGCTCCAACGCGCGCCGCGTGGAGGTTTGACGTCAATTGCACGGCGAAGGGAATGCCGCTATAGTCGTTGGATGACTGCGTCCGCGTTGGCTTTTTAGCCGCAGTAGAGGCGGCGTGGGCGGCGCGGCAACACGGGCCACGATCGCGGGCCACGTTCGGGCCACAACTGAGCCACAAAGAGCCACGACCGACCCGCACCGCAAACCCGACACGCCGGCGCATTGATCGCGCTGACCGCCGCACCGACCGGTTCGCGCCCGTTCCGCTTCATACATGGTCGAGCGTTGCTTGCGGCGCTAACGGCGGCGGCATCCACATTCCAATATCCGATTCCCACAATTGAACGACTCCGCAGGAGACTCGACATGTCCGACAAACTGATCATATTCGACACTACGCTGCGTGACGGCGAACAATCGCCCGGCGCGTCGATGACGAAAGAAGAAAAAATCCGTATCGCGAAGCAACTCGAACGGATGAAGGTCGACGTGATCGAGGCAGGCTTCGCGGCAAGTTCGAATGGCGACTTCGACTCGATCCAGACAATCGCGGGTCTGATTAAAGAGAGCACGGTGTGCTCGCTTGCCCGCGCAAACGACAAAGATATCCAGCGTGCAGCCGACGCGCTCAAACCCGCTGAGCGTTTCCGCATTCACACGTTTATCGCCACGTCGCCGTTGCACATGGAAAAGAAGCTGCGCATGACGCCGGACCAGGTGTTCGAGCAGGCGAAGCTGGCGGTTCGTTTCGCCCGGAAATTCACCGACGACGTCGAGTTCTCGCCGGAAGACGGCAGCCGCTCGGACATGGACTTCCTGTGCCGAGTGCTGGAAGCGGTGATTGCGGAGGGCGCGACCACCATCAACATCGCGGACACCGTTGGTTACGGCGTGCCCGAACTCTACGGCAATCTCGTGAAGACGCTGCGCGAGCGCATTCCGAACTCGCACAAGGCGGTGTTCTCCGTGCATTGCCATAACGATCTCGGCATGGCGGTGGCGAACTCGCTGGCCGGCGTGCAGATCGGCGGCGCACGTCAGGTCGAGTGCACGATCAATGGTCTCGGCGAGCGTGCGGGCAATACGTCGCTCGAAGAAATCGTGATGGCCGTAAAGACTCGCAAGGACTATTTCGGCCTCGAACTCGGTCTCGATACGACGCAGATCGTGCCGGCTTCGAAGCTGGTATCACAAATCACCGGTTTTGTCGTACAGCCGAATAAGGCCGTGGTGGGCGCGAACGCATTCGCGCACGCGTCCGGCATTCACCAGGACGGCGTGCTGAAGGCGCGCGACACCTACGAAATCATGCGCGCGGAAGACGTGGGCTGGAGCGCAAACAAGATCGTGCTCGGCAAACTGTCGGGGCGCAATGCGTTCAAGCAGCGTCTGCAGGAGTTGGGCATCGCGCTCGACAGCGAGGCCGAACTGAACGCGGCGTTTGCCCGCTTCAAGGAACTGGCCGACCGCAAGGCGGAGATTTTCGACGAGGACATCATCGCGATCGTCACCGAAGAATCGGCTGAGGCGCAGCAGAAAGAGCACTACAAGTTCCTGTCGCTGTCGCAGCATTCCGAGACCGGCGAACAACCGCATGCAAAGATCGTGTTCGCGATGGACGGCAAGGAGATCACCGGCGAGGCGTGCGGCAACGGTCCCGTGGATGCCACGCTCAACGCAATCGAAACGGAAGTGGGCAGCGGCTCCGAGTTGCTGCTTTACTCTGTGAATGCGATTACCACCGGCACTCAGGCGCAGGGCGAAGTGACCGTGCGGCTTTCGAAGAGCGGGCGCATCGTCAATGGCGTGGGCACGGATCCGGATATCGTGGCGGCTTCCGCGAAGGCTTATATCTCGGCGCTCAACAAGCTCTATTCCAACGTCGACAAGGTGAATCCGCAACGTTCCGAATGAACTCGCGGCAGCGGCTCATGCGTTGCCGTCACTAGAAAATGATGCCCCGCGCCTTGAATGGCGCGGGGCATTTTTTATTGCCGCATGCTCGTCTCGCTCGTTTGCCGCAGTCTCCCCACGTTACTCGGTCGCCGCACGTCGCATCGACCAGCCGCGCGCAGCGCGTGCCTGACCTCGCACCTGATGCCGCACTTCGACCGCAATGCCGCGGCGTGGCGCGTCCTCGACAAAGGTATCGAGCAGTTCACGCACATCGTGGTCGACGAAATCGGCGCGCGTCGCATCGACTATCAGCGTCGCGCCGTCGGGAATCTGCTGCAGGTAGTGCTTGAGCGGCACCTTGCCGAGAAACGACACGTCCTTGCGGAACGACAGCAGGTAATGATCGCCGTGTTGCGCAAGCACGATCGGACGGCGCAGATTCGCATACAGCGCAAGCAGCACGCTGCACAGAATGCCGAGCACGATGCCGATCAGCAGATCGGTCGCGAGCACGCCGACCAGCGTGACGATAAACGGCGCGAAGGGGGCAAACCCCTGTTTTGCGACCGCGACGAACAGCGACGGCTTGGCGAGCTTGAGCCCCGTGTAAATCAGGATCGCGGCAAGACAGGCGAGCGGAATCAGGTTGATGACGCTCGTCAACGCAAACACGCTGACGAGCAGCAGCACGCCGTGAATGATCGCCGACAGACGGCTTTGTGCGCCGGCATGCACGTTGGCGGAACTGCGCACGATCACCGCCGTAATCGGCAGGCCGCCTATCGCGCCCGCAATCAGATTGCCGACGCCTTGGGCCTTCAGCTCACGATCCGGCGGCGCGGGACGCCGTTCGGGGTCGATCTGCTCGACCGCTTCGAGGCTCAACAAGGTTTCGAGACTCGCGACGATCGCAAGCGTGATCGCGACGCGCCACACGTCCGGGTTGACGAGTTGCGCGAAATGCGGCCCGAAATCGGCCCACTCGAGCGCGACGCTCAACGCCGCGAACGATTCCAGCGACGGCAACGCGACGCGATGTTCCGCCGGCGGCGCGAGCGACGGCGCCAGCATGTGCAGCAGCAACGTGGCGCCGATACCCAGCAGCACGACCGCGAGCGGAGCGGGGACGATGCGCACCAGCGCAAAGCGGCGCATGGGGCGCGTTTCCCAGCCGATCAGGATCGCCAGAGACAGCAGCGTGATCACGCAGGCCACGAGCGAGACCGAGCCGAATGGCGCGACGATCGTGCCGGCAGCTTGCGCTGCGGCGGGCGCGCCGTTTGCCGCTTGTCCGGGGACCAGCCCGAGCGCAAGCGGGAACTGTTTGACGATCAGCAGCACGCCGATCGCGGCGAGCATGCCCTTGATGACCGGCGACGGCACATACGCCGCGAAACGGCCCGCCTTGAGCATTCCTAAGCCGAACTGGATCGCACCGGACAGCAGCACGGCCGCGAGGAACGCCGAAAAGCTCCCGAGCTGCGCGATCCCGTCGACGACAATCACGACGAGACCGGCCGCCGGTCCGCTGACGCTCAGGCGCGAGCCGCTGAGAACCGCGACCACGAGGCCGCCGACGATGCCCGACACAAGTCCGGCAAACGGCTCGACGCCCGACGCGTTGGCGATGCCGAGACACAGCGGCAGAGCCACGAGGAAAACGACGGTGCCCGCAAGCACGTCGCGCTGAAATGTCGAAAAGAAAGCTCGAAGGTTCATGGTGTCGGTGCTCAAATGAGTGATGCCTGATCGCAGGCGAAGGCTGAACCGGATAGGCCCCGAACGCGGATGCGCATCAGGCGGCGCTATGGGCGGCGGTCTCGCAGGTCATTGCGTCGTCGGCCTCGTAACCGGACGCGAGCACCTTGATGCGCCCGTCTTCGAGCGCGAAGATCCAGCCGTGCACGAGCGGCGCCGTCTCGGCATCGCGTACGATCGGATTCGCACGAAGTCGGCTCACCTGTTCGAGCACGTTCAGTTCGGCGAGGCGGTCGACGCGCTCACGTTCGCTCGCGTGTGCGTCGAGTTCGTCGCGATGATTCCTGGCGAGTGAACAGAGCGGCGCGATACGGCGATTTACGTGCGGCAGGCCCGGGTCGGGCGGCAACAACGAGGCGCGTACGCCACCGCAGCCGTAATGTCCGCAGACGATCACGTGGCCGACCTTCAGCACGCGCACCGCGTATTCGAGAACGCTCGCGGAGTTGTCGTCGTCGGGATTAAACAGGTTGGCAATATTGCGGTGTACGAACAGGTCGCCCGGCTCGCAGTGCGTGATGGTTTCGGCCGGCACGCGGCTATCCGAGCAGCCGATCCACAGCACGTGCGGATTCTGTCCGCGTACCAGATCGCGGAAAAACTCGGGGTTGCGCTCGGCGGTTTCATGCGCCCATGCGACGTTGGCGACAAGAAGGCGTTTGGGACGATTCATCGATAGCGGCTCCGTAAAGGGCGCATCGTCCGGTGCAGGAATCACGGCTGTGCCGTGTGGTCGCGCTCGTTGTTCCGCAGTCGGACCGGCATCGGATCAATGCTTACAAAAGCCTTTCTATCAAAAAATTAATTGCCTGTGTGTGAAATAAAATTCGTCGCCATGCGAAATAAATAAAAAAAAGCCGCTCTCGGGAGCGGCTTCGGGAGATGCATGGTTAGTGACTCGCAGCGCAAGGCTAGAACATGTTGCGGCGGTCCGGATCATGCAACGGATCCGGCGATTTTTGCGTGAGACGCAGCACGCCTTGATCGTCGAAATAGAAGCTGAACATCATGTACCAGTAGTTGTCCTCGAGATAGCGATAGGTCCAGACCTCGCGCTTCATCAGCGGGAAGTAGGACGTCTCCACCGGGCGGCCGAAGTTCACCAGCACGTCGCTTCTCGTCCACTTGCCGATTTCGGAGCGATAGAACTCGTTCGGCTGCAATACCTGGCGGACGTTCACGATCTTGCCGGAGGCGTCGACGTCCGCAGCGGTGGTCGTTTCGCCCATCGGCTGGGTCGGCCACATCAGCCGTTTGCCGCCGTTCGGCAAATCGTAGCTTTCGCGCGGCGGGCCGAGGCGCGCGACGATTGTCGATTCGTCCGCGCCCGCCTGGTATTGCTGCCAGGGCTGCGCGCAGCCGGCGAGGGCGAGCGCGCTCAGGCACACGAGCGCCGCGCGGCGCACGCGCCCGGCAGCCGGCGCCCCGATCAAGGCCGCCTTACGGTGATGCCGGTTCAACATGATTCCTCCGATGGCTTTCAAGTGGCGTTTTTATCATCATCACGGATTATTTTGACACGCGCCGCCGTAAAAGATTTGCGGTGCGCACGCGTTTGCCGGGCCCCACGATAACGGCTGGAGCGGCTTGCTTATTCCGTCGCCGACGCCCTATGATCCGCGCTTCGACGAATCAGACGGAACGGACGATGGCGAAGTGGCAATGGAAGACGGCCGTGGCATTGGCGGCACTCTCGGTGACAGTGGCAGCGGCCTGCGCTGCCGCGGCGCAAACGGCGCAAACGGCGCAAACGGCGCAAACGGCGCAAACGGCGCAAACGGCGCAAACGGCGCAAACGGCGCAGACGGTGCGGACGCCAGAAGCCGCGCCCACGCTTACAGGCGCGCCGATCCAACTGGCGCTGATCGAAGGCATGTCAGGTCCGTTCGCAAACGCCGGCGCGGCAGTGGAGCGCAATCTGCGCTACGGCGTCGAACAGGTGAACGCGCGCGGCGGTGTAAAGCTGGCGGACGGCGCTCACCCGCTCGAGCTGGTCGTGCTGGACAGCAAGGGCGGCACCGAAGAGGCGCTGACGCAACTGCGTGCCGCAGCCGACCGCCACATCGGTTATATCCTGCAGGGCAACAGTTCGGCGGTCGCGGCAGCGCTCATCGGCGCGATCGACAAGCAGAACAGCCGCGAGCCGGGCAACCGCGAGCTATTTCTCAATTATTCCGCCGACGACCCGGCACTGACCAACGCCAATTGCAGTTTCTGGCACTTCCGCTTCGACGCGCATGCGGGTATGCGCATGGACGCGCTTGCCGACGTGATCCAGCACGACCAGACGGTGAAGAAGGTATATCTGCTGAATCAGGACTACAGCTTCGGCCACGACGTGAGCCGTCTCGCGCGTTCGGCGCTGTCGGCGAAGCGTCCTGACATTGCGGTGGTCGGCGACGAGTTCCATCCGATTGGCCGCGTGAAGGATTTTGCGCCGTATGTCGCGAAAATCCGCGCGAGCGGGGCGCATGCCGTCATTACCGGCAATTGGGGCAACGACCTCACACTGCTCGTAAAAGCGGCGCGCGAGCAGGGGCTCGACACGAAGTTCTACACGTTCTACGGCAACAGTCTCGGCGCGCCGGCCGCGTTGGGCGACGCGGGCGTCGGGCGCGTGATCGCCGTCGCGGACTGGCATCCCAATGCGGGCGGCGCGGCCTCCGATGCCTGGTACGAGGCGTTTCGCGCTCGCTTCCCAGCCGCGCAGGACGACTACCCGGTATTACGCATGCCGCTGATGATCGAAACCCTGGCCGCGGCGATGAATCGCGCGAAAAGTGCCGATCCTACGGCGGTCGCACGGGCGCTCGAAGGCATCCGGTTCGACAACGGCTTCCACCCGTCGTGGATGCGGGCGGACGATCATCAACTGATCCAGCCGCTTTACGTGATGGAAATGGATAAAGTCGGCACGCGCGGCGTGCGCTTCGATAACGAGGGCTCCGGCTTCGGTTTCCGCACGGTGCTGGCGTTGCCGGCGGAGCGCACCGTTCCACCGAGCGTGTGCAGGATGAAGCGGCCGTGAAGCGCCGTTGCCCGCGCCTGCGCGGTGTCGTCCGCGGCCGCTGTCTGGCGCGGCACCGCAGGGTTCGCGGCGGGATCGCGCTGTGCTACAATACGCGTCCCGTTGCGGTACCGGCTGTCATGCAGGTGTCTGGCAGCGCTAGTTCGCACGGGTAACCCACGGCACGGCCTTTCTTCCGTGACCGCCTGTCTAGTTCTCAAGGAAATCGACATGTCCGCAGTTGATACAAGCAAGAAGTCCGAAGTCGTTGCGCAATTCGCACGCGCAGCCAACGACACCGGCTCCCCCGAAGTTCAGGTCGCGCTGCTCACGACCCGCATCAACGAACTGACCGTTCACTTCAAGGCACACGCGAAAGATCACCACAGCCGCCGCGGTCTGCTGCGCATGGTGAGCCGCCGCCGCAAGCTGCTCGACTACCTGAAGGGTAAGGACGCGGATCGTTACCGCGCACTGATCGAGAAGCTGGGTCTGCGTAAGTAATCGGCCAGTCGTTCAGCAAGATGCCTGTGTCAGTTCCACTGATACAGGCATTTTGTTTTTGCGCGGTGCGCTTCATGTGGGGCGCACAGCCTGTAGTCCGCCGCGGCGTGCCGGTTCATGCGGCGGGGCAGTAAGCAGTAAAAGCAGTAGAAAAAGCAGCAAATATAGAAACATGGCCGGGCTTCAGGGCGGAGCTTTGTGTCATTCCAGCGATTCGCGCGCTTAGTCGACGTAAGCAATGCAGACGGCGCAGAGCGTGGCTCTCTGGAATGGCATAACACTACTCTTCCCATGCGGCGCCGGTCCTGGCGTTGCCGCGCCGCTTCTGGTCCGCGCGGCATAACGATGAGGAAAAGCAATGACTATGTTCAGCAAGATCGTCAAAGAATTTAAGTGGGGACAACATAACGTTCGCCTCGAAACCGGCGAGATCGCTCGCCAGGCGAGCGGTGCGGTGATCGTCGACGTCGAAGACACCGTGGTTCTGGCGACCGTGGTCGGCGCCAAGACGGCCAAGCCGGGCCAGGACTTTTTCCCGCTGACCGTCGACTATCTCGAGAAAACGTACGCTGCCGGCAAGATTCCTGGCGGCTTCTTCCGCCGCGAAGGCCGTCCGTCTGAAGGCGAAACGCTGATCTCGCGCCTGATCGACCGTCCGTTGCGCCCGCTGTTCCCGGAAGGCTTCTACAACGAAGTCCAGGTCGTGATCCACGTCCTGTCGCTGAACCCGGAAATCCCCGCTGACATTCCTGCGCTGATCGGCGCGTCGGCGGCGCTCGCCGTGTCCGGTCTGCCGTTCAACGGCCCGGTCGGCGCTGCACGTGTGGCCTATATCAACAACGAATATGTGTTGAACCCGACGCGTCCGCAAATGAAGGAATCGGCGCTCGACCTGATCGTCGCCGGCACGGAACGCGCGGTGCTGATGGTGGAATCGGAAGCGCAGCAGTTGAGCGAAGAAGTGATGCTCGGCGGCGTGGTGTTCGGCCATGAGCAGATGCAAATCGCGATCGACGCGATCCACGATCTGGTCCGCGAAGGCGGCAAGCCTGAATGGGATTGGCAACCGGCCGCGAAGAACGAGCCGCTGATCGCGCGCGTGACGGAACTGGCGCAAGCCGAACTGCTCGCCGCTTACCAGATCCGCGACAAGCAGGCGCGTTCGACCAAGCTGAAGGAAATCTACGCCGCAGTTTCCGCGAAGCTGGAGCAAGACGCGTCGGCAAGCGGCACCGTGGCGGCCGACAAGGCAACTGTCGGCAACGTGCTGTTCGACATCGAAGCGAAGATCGTCCGTACGCAGATCCTGAACGGCGAGCCGCGTATCGACGGCCGCGACACGCGCACCGTGCGCCCGATCGAAATCCGTACCGGCGTGCTGCCGCGTACGCACGGTTCGGCACTGTTCACGCGCGGCGAAACGCAGGCGCTGGTGGTGGCAACGCTCGGCACGAAGGGCGACGAGCAGAACATCGACGCGCTCGAAGGCGAATACCGCGAACGCTTCATGCTTCACTACAACATGCCTCCGTTCGCGACCGGCGAAACGGGCCGCGTCGGTTCGCCGAAGCGCCGTGAAATCGGTCACGGCCGTCTGGCCAAGCGCGCGCTGGCTGCGTGCCTGCCGAGCGCCGACGAATTCGGCTACTCGATCCGCGTCGTGTCGGAAATCACGGAATCGAACGGCTCTTCGTCAATGGCTTCGGTGTGCGGCGGCTGCCTCGCGCTGATGGACGCCGGCGTGCCGATGAAGGCGCACGTCGCCGGCATCGCCATGGGCCTGATTCTGGAAGGCAACAAGTTTGCCGTGCTGACCGACATCCTCGGCGACGAAGATCACCTCGGCGACATGGACTTCAAGGTGGCGGGCACCGAGCAAGGCGTGACCGCGCTGCAGATGGACATCAAGATCCAGGGCATCACGAAGGAAATCATGCAGGTCGCCCTCGCGCAAGCGAAGGAAGGCCGCATGCATATCCTCAGCAAGATGACCTCGGCGGTGTCGGGCGCGAACACGCAATTGTCGGAGTTCGCACCGCGCATGATCACCATCAAGATCAATCCGGAAAAGATCCGCGACGTGATCGGCAAGGGCGGCTCGGTGATCCGCGCGCTGACGGAAGAAACCGGCACGACGATCGATATTTCGGACGACGGCGTCGTGACCATCGCGAGCACCAGCAGCGAAGGCATGGCCGAAGCGAAGAAGCGTATCGAGAACATCACGCTTGAAGTCGAAGTGGGTCAGGTGTACGAAGGCACCGTGCTCAAGTTGCTCGATTTCGGCGCGATCGTGAACATCCTGCCGGGCAAGGACGGACTGCTGCACATCTCCGAAATCGCCAACGAGCGTATCAAGGACATCAACGACTACCTGAAGGATGGCCAGCAAGTGAAGGTCAAGGTCATCCAGACGGACGAAAAGGGTCGTGTGCGTCTGTCGGCAAAGGCGTTGCTGAACGACGGCGCGCCGAGCGCGCCGCAAGGCGAGCCGACGCCGCAGTAAGGCGGTAGCGGCACAACGGCCGGCAGCGCGTATGCGCGCCGGCCGTTTTTCATGATGGACGCAGGGTGGATTGCGTTGCAGACGGATCTGGTTTGGCAAGCGAATAACCGGGTCGAATGCGGCGGCTTTATCGGCGGTTCACGCGAGTCGTGCTCGATTGCCGCGATCCGGCGACAATGCAGGGAACGCGGACGAACGCGGGTACGCAACGCAATCCAATCTTGGAGTTGACGCAGATGAAAGCGATCGAAATCACGGAATTCGGAGCGCCGGAAGTCCTCAAGCTCGCGGAGCGGCCCACGCCGCAGCCGAAAGCGGGCGAGGTGCTGATCAAGGTGGCGGCTTTTGGTATCAACCGCCCGGACGTGTTTCAGCGCAAGGGCGCCTATGCGCCGCCTCCGGGGGCGTCGGACCTGCCGGGGCTGGAAGTGGCGGGCGAGATCGTCGGTGGCGACATCGACGGGAAGAACAATCCGTTCGGCCTGAAAATCGGCGATCGCGTATGTGCGTTGCTGGCGGGCGGCGGCTACGCCGAGTACGCGACCGCGCCGCTATTGCAATGTTTGCCGGTGCCGAACGGCTTGTCCGATGTCGAAGCGGCCTCGCTGCCGGAGACTTTTTTTACGGTCTGGAGCAATGTGTTCGATCGCGCGCAACTCGGCAAGGGCGAGGGCGGGCCGAACGAAACTTTGCTGGTGCAGGGCGGCTCGAGCGGTATCGGCGTCACCGCGATCCAGATTGCACATGCGCTGGGTTTTCGCGTGTTCGCAACCGCCGGCTCGGACGAAAAGTGTCGTGCGTGCGAGGCATTGGGCGCGGAGCGTGCGATCAACTACAAGACGGAAGACTTCGTCGAAGTCATCAAGTCGCTGACTAACGACCGTGGCGTGGACGTGGTCCTCGATATGGTGGCGGGCAGCTACGTGTCACGCGAACTGACGGCGCTCGCCGACGGCGGGCGCATCGTGCTGATCGCGCTGCTGGGCGGCGCGAAGGCGGAATTGAATCTGAACGAGGTGCTGCGCCGCCGCTTGACGGTAACAGGTTCGACGCTGCGTCCGCGGCCAGTCGAATTCAAGGCGAAAATTGCCGCACAACTCAAGGAGCAGGTGTGGCCGCATATCGAGAGCGGTCGGATCAAGCCGGTGGTGCATCGCGTGTTTCCTGCCGCGCAGGCCGCTGAAGCGCATGCGCTGATGGAAAGCAGCACGCACGTCGGCAAAATCGTGCTGACTTGGGGTCAGGACGCTTGATGCTGGCTCCCGGGCGGGGTTCGGTGCGCACAGGCTTGTTTGACCCGATCTCGCCCACGCAGTAAAATTGCGCGTTTTGCGCACGCCGCATGAATTCGAAAGGCGGACTGTAAGCGCACACAAAGGCACACAAAGGCACACAAAGCCCGCCGCCAAAGCACGACAAGCAGACGACAAGGGGCAAGACGAGACGATGTCGACACAACGAGCGAAACTGGTAGTTGGTAACTGGAAGATGCACGGGTGTCTCGCCGACAACGCGGGGCTGTTGCAGGCGGTGGCGAAAGGTGCCGCGGAACTCCCGGCTGAGGTGCGCGTGGGTGTGTGCGTGCCGAGCCCGTACCTCGCGCAAGCGCAATCATTGCTGCAAGGCAGCCGGGTGGTGTGGGGCGCACAGGACATTTCGGCCTTCACGCACGGTGCTTATACCGGTGAGGTGGCTGCGCAAATGGTGGCGGATTTCAGCGCCGCGTTTGCCATCGTCGGGCATTCCGAGCGCCGCGCCTATCATCGCGAAAGCGCCGAACTGGTCGCAGTAAAGACACAGCGTGCGCTCGAGGCAGGGTTGACGCCGATCGTATGCGTCGGCGAAACGCTCGAGGAGCGCGAAGCCGGGTCGACCGAACAGGTGGTCGGCGCGCAACTCGACGAGGTGCTGGCGAAGCTGTCGGCGCAGGAAGCGGCGCGCATTGTGGTTGCGTACGAGCCCGTCTGGGCGATCGGCACCGGCAAGAGCGCGAGCTCGGGGCAGGCGCAGGCGGTGCACGCTTTCTTGCGCTCGCGTCTTGCGGCAAAGGGCGCCAGCGTCGCAAATGTAGCGCTGCTGTACGGCGGCAGCGTTAAGCCGGACAACGCGGAAGAGTTGTTCAGCCAACCGGATATCGACGGTGGGCTGATCGGCGGGGCGTCGTTGAAGGACCAGGATTTTCTGGCGATCTGCAAGGCAGCGGCTGCGACCACAGCCGCAAGTTAAGCGGCTCGCCTTCGTCGAGAATGACCCATCCCGGGTCTCGCAATCCGCGGGGCTCGGCTAAATAAAGACTCAGGTGAGTGTAATGCTGTATTTGAAAACATTGATTATCGTCGTTCAGCTGTTGTCGGCGCTCGGGGTCATCGGCCTCGTCTTGCTGCAGCACGGCAAAGGCGCCGATATGGGCGCGGCTTTTGGCAGCGGAGCATCGGGCAGCCTGTTCGGCGCCACTGGCTCGGCAAACTTTTTGTCGCGCACTACGGCAGTGCTCGCCGCCGTGTTTTTTGTAACCACTTTGACGCTGACCTACCTCGGTGCGTATCGCGCAAAGCCTTCTGCAGGCGTGCTCGGTGCGACGGTGACGGCACCCGTTGTGGCTTCGGCCGCTTCGGCGCCGGCAGGTGGTTCGGGTGCGTTGGCGGCGTCGGCTGCGTCCGTGCCCGCTACCGACGTGCCGAAATAAATTTTCGTAGAAAGTGGTTTTGTGCGTTGAACAAACTGTTTAGAGCAGTTACAATCTAAGTCTTGAAGCGATTCGCGGGTTTTATAAGTTGTTTTCCCGGATTGCATACAGTGCCGACGTGGTGAAATTGGTAGACACGCTATCTTGAGGGGGTAGTGGCGAAAGCTGTGCGAGTTCGAGTCTCGCCGTCGGCACCAAATGTTATCTAATGCCAGCCGCTTGCTTCGCTTCGGCTGGCATTTTCACTTCTGGCGCGCGGATTGCGCTCCATCCGTGACATGTACGTCTCAGAAGTGATTTCGCGTCAGGGGTGCTATGCTCCTGACGGCACTCAGAACCAACCGATTGAGGATAGTCTTGAACCTCGCAGCCTATTTCCCCGTCTTGTTGTTCCTCGTTGTGGGCACCGGTTTAGGCGTAGCACTGGTCAGTATTGGCAAGATCCTCGGTCCCAACAAGCCCGACACCGAGAAGAACGCACCGTACGAGTGCGGCTTCGAAGCATTCGAAGATGCGCGCATGAAGTTCGACGTGCGCTATTACCTCGTCGCCATTCTCTTCATCATTTTCGACCTTGAAACCGCGTTCCTGTTCCCGTGGGGCGTCGCCCTGCGCGACATCGGCTGGCCCGGCTTCATGGCGATGATGATTTTCCTGCTCGAATTCCTGCTGGGCTTCGCCTATATCTGGAAGAAGGGCGGCCTCGACTGGGAATGATGGTTTAATCGCCGGTTTGCGTGGGTGGCCAAGGCTTGCCGCCCCGTCTGGAGTGGAAAGCAAATGAGTATCGAAGGGGTCTTGAAGGAAGGGTTTGTCACCACAACGGCTGACAAACTGATCAACTGGACGCGCACCGGCTCCTTGTGGCCGATGACGTTCGGTCTTGCGTGCTGCGCGGTCGAGATGATGCATGCGGGCGCTGCCCGTTATGACCTCGACCGTTTTGGCGTGGTGTTTCGTCCGAGTCCGCGTCAGTCGGACGTGATGATCGTCGCCGGCACGCTGTGCAACAAAATGGCGCCGGCTCTGCGCAAGGTGTACGACCAGATGGCCGAGCCGCGTTGGGTGATTTCGATGGGCTCGTGCGCGAACGGCGGCGGCTATTACCACTACTCGTATTCGGTAGTGCGTGGCTGTGACCGCATCGTGCCGGTCGACGTCTACGTACCGGGCTGCCCGCCAACGGCGGAAGCGCTGGTTTACGGCGTGATCCAGTTGCAGGCCAAGATTCGCCGCACTAACACAATCGCCCGTCAATAAGGCAACGCCTCCCCCACAATATGGCAAGCAAACTCGAGACCCTGAAAGCGAACCTCGAGGCGGCATTTGGCGGCCTCCTGCTGAGCACTACCGAGGCAATCGGTGAGTTGACGATCGTCGTGAAAGCAAGCGACTACCTCAACGTGGCAACGCGTCTGCGCGACGACCGCTCGCTCGGTTTCGAGCAGATGATGGATCTGTGCGGCGTCGACTATCAAACCTATGCCGACGGCGCTTATGACGGTCCGCGTTTTGCGGCCGTTCTGCATTTGTTGTCGGTGCAGAACAACTGGCGTGTGCGGCTTCGCGTGTTCGCGCCCGACGACGAAATGCCCATTCTGTCCTCAGTGGTCGACGTCTGGAATTCGGCCAACTGGTACGAGCGCGAAGCGTTCGACCTGTACGGTATCGTCTTCGAAGGCCATCCGGACCTGCGCCGCATTCTGACCGACTACGGTTTCATTGGTCACCCGTTCCGCAAGGATTTCCCTGTCACCGGGTACGTCGAAATGCGTTACGACCCGGAAGAGAAGCGTGTCGTCTATCAGCCTGTGACGATCGAGCCGCGGGAAATCACGCCGCGCGTGATCCGCGAAGATCGCTATGGCGGTCTGAAACACTAAGAGAACGCCATGGCAGAGATCAAGAACTACACGCTCAATTTCGGTCCTCAGCACCCGGCAGCGCACGGCGTGCTGCGCCTCGTGCTGGAACTCGACGGCGAGGTCATCCAGCGCGCCGATCCCCACATCGGCCTGTTGCATCGCGCGACTGAAAAGCTCGCCGAAACCAAAACGTTCATTCAGTCGGTGCCGTACATGGACCGTCTCGACTACGTGTCGATGATGGTCAACGAGCACGGCTATGTGATGGCAATCGAGAAGCTGCTCGGCATCGACGTGCCGGTGCGCGCCCAGTACATCCGCGTGATGTTCGACGAAATCACGCGTGTGCTGAACCACCTTATGTGGATCGGCGCGCACGCGCTCGACGTCGGCGCAATGGCGGTGTTCCTGTACGCGTTCCGCGAGCGTGAAGATCTGATGGACGTGTACGAAGCGGTGTCCGGCGCACGGATGCACGCGGCCTACTATCGTCCGGGCGGTGTCTATCGCGATCTGCCGGACGCCATGCCGCAGTACAAGGCGTCGAAGATTCGCAATGCGAAGGCATTGTCGAAGATGAACGAGACCCGTCAGGGTTCGTTGCTCGACTTCATCGACGATTTCTTCACGCGTTTTCCGAAGTGCGTCGACGAATACGAAACGCTGCTCACCGACAACCGGATCTGGAAACAGCGTCTGGTCGGCATTGGCGTGGTCACCCCTGAGCGCGCCCTGCAACTGGGTATGTCCGGTGCAATGCTGCGTGGCTCCGGCATTGAATGGGATCTGCGCAAGAAGCAGCCGTACGAAGTCTATGAAAAGCTCGATTTCGACATTCCGGTCGGCGTGAACGGCGACTGCTACGACCGCTATCTGGTTCGCGTCGAAGAAATGCGCCAATCCACGCGAATCGTGAAACAGTGCATTGAGTGGCTGCGTAAGAATCCGGGCCCTGTGATGATCGACAATCACAAGGTTGCTCCGCCGTCGCGCGTGGGCATGAAGTCGAACATGGAAGAACTGATTCACCACTTCAAGCTGTTTACGGAAGGCTTCCACGTACCGGAAGGCGAGGCTTACGCCGCCGTCGAGCATCCGAAGGGCGAGTTTGCTATCTACCTGGTGTCGGACGGCGCGAACAAGCCGTATCGCCTGAAGATTCGCGCACCGGGCTATGCGCATCTGTCCGCGCTCGACGAAATGGCGCGCGGTCACATGATCGCCGACGCCGTAACGATCATCGGCACGCAGGACATCGTGTTCGGCGAAGTAGATCGCTAGGACGTAATCATCGGCGCGCGCCTTCAGGAAGTTCCGAAAGCGCGCGTCAAGCAAGGAACGCCGGGTCTGTCGCAGCACGAAGTGGGCGACAGGTTTTCGTTCGGTAGGAATTGAAAGAGTCGTGTCTGAAAATGATCTCAGCTGAAGGCCTGAAAGAAATCGATCGTGCGATCGCGAAGTATCCCGCCGATCAGAAACAGTCCGCCGTGATGTCGGCGTTGGCCACTGCTCAGGAAGAGCATGGCTGGCTGTCGCCCGAACTCATGCAGTTCGTCGCGGACTATCTCGGCATGCCGGCAGTCGCCGTGCAGGAGGTGGCAACCTTCTACACGATGTACGAGACGTCGCCGGTCGGCAAGCACAAGATCACGCTCTGCACGAACCTGCCGTGTCAACTCGGCCCGGACGGCGGCTCTGACAGCGCCGCTGAATATCTGAAGCAGAAGCTCGGCATCGACTTCGGCGAAACCACGGCTGACGGCAAATTCACCTTGAAAGAAGGTGAGTGCATGGGGTCGTGCGGCGACGCGCCGGTGATGCTGGTGAACAACCATCGCATGTGCAGCTTCATGAGCCGCGAGAAGATCGACCGGCTGCTCGAGGAACTTTCGAAATGACGTCTTTACACGATCGTCACATCAAACCGCTGATTCTCGCTGGCCTGAACGGCGACAACTGGCATCTCGAAGATTATGTGGCGCGCGGCGGTTACGCCCAGCTGCGCCGCATCCTGGAAGAAAAGATTCCGCCCGAGCAGGTGATCGCCGACGTCAAGGCGTCGGGTCTGCGCGGCCGTGGCGGTGCGGGCTTCCCGACCGGCCTGAAGTGGAGTTTCATGCCGCGTCAGTTCCCGGGGCAAAAGTACCTCGTCTGCAATTCGGACGAAGGCGAGCCGGGCACGTTCAAAGACCGCGACATCCTGCGCTTCAATCCGCACTCGCTGATCGAAGGCATGGCCATCGGCGCGTACGCGATGGGCATCACGGTGGGCTACAACTACATCCACGGCGAAATCTGGGAAGTCTACAAACGCTTTGAAGAAGCGCTGGACGAAGCTCGCCGCGCCGGCTTCCTCGGCGAGAACATCATGGGTTCGGGATTCTCGTTCGAACTACATGCGCACCACGGTTACGGCGCCTACATCTGCGGCGAAGAAACCGCGCTGCTCGAGTCGCTGGAAGGTAAGAAAGGCCAGCCGCGCTTCAAGCCGCCGTTCCCGGCCAGCTTTGGCGTGTACGGCAAGCCGACCACGATCAACAACACCGAGACGTTCGCGGCTGTGCCGTTCCTGCTCGCGATCGGGCCGCAGAATTACCTCGAAATCGGCAAGCCGAACAACGGCGGCACGAAGATTTTCTCGATTTCGGGCGACGTCGAACGTCCGGGCAACTACGAGGTTCCGCTCGGCACGCCGTTCGCGACGCTCATGGAACTCGCTGGCGGCATGCGCGGCGGCAGGAAGATCAAGGCTGTGATTCCAGGCGGTTCGTCGGCGCCGGTGATCCCGGGCGACATCATGATGCAGACCGATCTGGACTACGACTCGATCGCCAAGGCCGGCTCGATGCTTGGCTCGGGCGCGGTCATCGTGATGGACGAGACGCGCTGCATGGTGCGTTCGCTACTGCGTTTGTCGTACTTCTACTACGAAGAGTCGTGTGGTCAATGCACGCCTTGCCGTGAGGGCACGGGCTGGCTGTACCGCGTCGTGCATCGTATCGAGCACGGCCTGGGCCGTCCGGAAGATCTGGATCTGCTGAACTCGGTTGCGGAAAACATCATGGGGCGCACGATTTGCGCGCTCGGCGATGCAGCGGCCATGCCGGTGCGCGGCATGCTCAAGCACTACTGGGACGAATTCGAATATCACGTCGCTCACAAGCATTGCCTAGTCGGCGGTCATGCGGGCGCCGCGGCGGCTGCGGAAACAGTGGCTGCCTGAGCGGGGCGGTAAGCGACCCCGGTAAGCGACCGGATAAGCGCTCCACAGGAACGCTGGACAGGTCCGTACCAGAACACGTCAACCACGGGATTTCATTGCCTGAACGGGCGATGAACGGGGCGAACGATTGAGCGGTAACAGGTTAAGGAAGATTGACCATCATGGTTGAACTTGAAATAGACGGCAAGAAAGTAGAAGTGCCTGAAGGCAGCATGGTGATCCAGGCTGCGCATAAGGTCGACACGTACATTCCTCACTTCTGCTATCACAAGAAGCTGTCGATTGCGGCCAACTGCCGGATGTGTCTCGTCGATGTCGAGAAAATGCCGAAGGCCGTGCCCGCATGTGCGACGCCGGTGTCGGCCGGCATGATCGTGCGCACCAAGTCGGATAAGGCGGTGAAGGGCCAGCAAGCCGTGATGGAATTCCTGCTGATCAATCACCCGCTGGATTGCCCGATCTGCGATCAGGGCGGCGAGTGCCAGTTGCAGGATCTGGCGGTGGGCTACGGCAAGTCGTCGTCGCGTTATAGCGAAGAAAAGCGTGTCGTGTTCCACAAGAATGTCGGCCCGCTGATCTCGATGGAAGAAATGTCGCGTTGCATTCACTGCACGCGCTGCGTCCGCTTCGGCCAGGAAGTGGCCGGCGTGATGGAGCTCGGCATGCTGGGCCGCGGCGAACACTCGGAAATCACGTCGTTCGTCGGCAAGACGGTCGACTCCGAACTGTCGGGCAACATGATCGACCTGTGCCCGGTCGGCGCGCTGACCAGCAAGCCGTTCCGTTACAGCGCACGTACATGGGAACTGTCGCGCCGCAAGTCGGTGAGCCCGCATGATTCGGTCGGCGCGAACCTCGTGGTGCAAGTGAAGAACAACCGCGTGATGCGTGTTCTGCCGTTCGAAAACGAAGCCATCAACGAATGCTGGATTTCGGACAAGGACCGCTTCTCGTATGAAGGCCTGAACAGCCCCGAGCGTCTGACGCAGCCTATGCTGAAGCAGGGCGGCAAGTGGGTCGAAACCGACTGGCAGACCGCGCTCGACTACGTGGTGAAGGGTCTGAAGGGCATCAAGGGCGACCATGGCGCGAACGCGCTGGCCGCGCTCGGCAGCGCCCACAGCACGGTCGAAGAACTGTTCCTGCTGAAGCAACTTGCGCAAGCGGTCGGCACGCCTAACGTCGACTTCCGTCTGCGTCAGTCGGATTTCTCGGCTCCGGTGAACGGCACGCCGTGGCTCGGCACCGCGATTGCGGATCTGTCGAACATCGACTCGGCGCTGGTGATCGGTTCCGATCTGCGTCGCGATCATCCGCTGTTCGCCGCGCGTCTGCGTCAGGCCGCAAAGGGCGGCGCGAAGCTCACGCTGGTGCAGGCAACCGGCGACGACGCGCTGATTCCGCAAGGCCAGCGCATGGCCGCAGCGCCGTCGGCATGGCTCGAAACGCTGGCTGGCATCGCATCGGCGGTCTCACAAGCGAACGGCGCAGCGCTGCCTGAAGCTTTCTCCGGCGCACAAGCTACCGACACCGACAAGGAAGTCGCGAAATCGCTGGCAACCGGCGAAAGCCGTCTCGTGCTGCTTGGCAACGGTGCGGTGCGCCATCCGGATTTCGCGGTCATTCATGCGGCGGCCCAATGGATCGCGGATGCGACCGGCGCAACGCTCGGCTTCATGACGGAAGCGGCCAACACGGTCGGCGCGCATCTGGTGAACGCATTGCCGGGCGAGGGCGGTCTGAATGCTCGCGAAGTGTTCGAACAGCCGCGCAAGGGCTATCTGCTGCTGAACATCGAACCTGAATTCGATACAGCGAATCCGGCTCAGGCTTTGGCCGCACTCAAGCAAGCTGAGATGGTTGTCGTGATGTCGCCGTTCCAGACCGGCGCAGAATACGCCGACGTGCTGCTGCCGATCGCGCCGTTCACGGAAACGGCCGGCACGTTCGTCAACGCTGAAGGTACGGTGCAGTCGTTCAACGGCGTAGTGCGTCCGCTCGGCGACACGCGTCCGGCATGGAAGGTGTTGCGCGTGTTGGGTAGCCTGCTGGGCGTGCCCGGCTTCGAATACGACACGGCGGAAGAAGTTCGCCAAGCCGCTCTCGGCGATAGCGATCTGCAATCGCGTCTGTCGAACAGAACAGGCGTAGCGGTTGCTCGCGGCAAGACGGCCAAGGCGGCGGAAGGCAAGTTCGAGCGTATCGCCGACGTGCCGATCTACCACGCCGACGCGCTCGTCCGTCGCGCGGAGTCGCTGCATCTGACCGCCGCGGCACGTGCCGCGAACAACGTCGGCCTGCCGGCTGCGCTGTTCGACAAACTGGGTTTGAAAGAAGGCGACGCGGTTCGCGTGCGCCAGGGCGAGCAATCGGTGCAGTTGCCGGCCGTGCGCGACGCGAATCTTGCGGAGACGGTCGTCCGCGTATCGGCGGCTACGCCTGCCGGTGCAGCGCTGGGCAGCCTGTTCGGTGAACTGGTGGTGGAGAAGGCGTAAATGAGCTTGTTCGATACGATCAACTCGGGCGGCACCCAGCTTCTCGGTGTGGCATGGCCCACGGTGTGGGCATTGGTGCGCATCCTGGTGGTGGCCGTCGCGATCCTGCTGTGCGTGGCTTACCTGATTTTGTGGGAGCGTAAGCTGATCGGCTGGATGCACGTGCGTCTCGGCCCGAACCGCGTGGGCCCTGCAGGTCTCTTGCAGCCTATCGCCGACGTGCTGAAGCTGTTGCTGAAAGAAGTGATTCAGCCCGCTCAGGCAAGCCGCTGGATTTACCTGATCGCGCCGATCATGGTGGTGGTGCCGGCCTTCGCGGTCTGGGCGGTCATTCCGTTCCAGGCGGGCGCGGTGCTCGGCGACATCAACGCGGGTCTGCTGTATGCGATCGCGATTTCGTCCATCGGCGTGTATGGCGTGATCCTGGCCGGCTGGGCGTCGAATTCGAAGTACGCGTTTCTCGGCGCCATGCGTGCCGCGGCGCAGATGGTCTCCTACGAAATTTCAATGGGCTTCGCGCTGGTCGTCGTCCTGATGACGGCGGGCACGCTGAACCTGTCGGGTATTGTCAATTCGCAGGAACAAGGCTTCTTTGCATCGCACGGCCTGAACTTCCTGTCGTGGAACTGGCTGCCGCTGCTGCCCATGTTCGTGGTGTACTTCATCTCGGGCATCGCCGAAACGAACCGTCACCCGTTCGACGTGGTGGAAGGCGAGTCGGAAATCGTCGCGGGCCACATGATCGATTACTCGGGGATGGCGTTTGCGCTCTTCTTCCTCGCCGAGTACATCAACATGATCGTGATCTCGGCCTTGGCGTCGACACTGTTCCTCGGGGGCTGGAGCGCACCGTTCGGGTTCCTGTCGTTTATCCCCGGCATCTTCTGGCTCGTCCTCAAGGTCTTCCTGCTGCTGTCGGTGTTCATTTGGGCGCGTGCCACGTTCCCGCGCTACCGCTATGACCAGATCATGCGTCTCGGCTGGAAGATTTTCATTCCGGTTTGCGTGGTGTGGCTGGTGGTGGTCGGCTTCTGGATCATGTCGCCGTGGAATATCTGGAAATAAAGGGCGGATGAACTCATGACCGCAATCCAAAATTTTTTCAAGACCTTCTTTTTGACGGAGCTCCTCAAGGGCCTCGCGCTGACCGGACGTTATACGTTCCAGCGCAAGGTCACGGTGCAGTTCCCGGAAGAGAAGACGCCGATCTCGCCGCGTTTTCGTGGCCTTCATGCGCTGCGCCGTTATGAGAATGGCGAAGAGCGCTGCATCGCATGCAAGCTGTGTGAAGCGGTGTGTCCCGCGCTCGCCATCACGATCGAGTCGGAAACGCGCGAGGACAACACGCGCCGCACGACGCGTTACGACATCGACCTGACCAAGTGCATCTTCTGCGGTTTTTGTGAAGAGAGCTGTCCGGTCGACTCGATCGTCGAGACGCACATTCTCGAATATCACGGCGAGAAGCGCGGCGATCTGTACTTCACGAAGGAAATGCTGCTGGCCGTGGGCGATCGCTACGAAGCGGAGATCGCCGTGAACAAGGCCGCCGACGCACCGTATCGTTAAAACGCTACAGATGTGGAAGCGGTAGGTGCGGCAGTCGCGCATCGGTTTCAGTAAATGCAGCAGTAACACGGCCTGTTGTCGGGCCGAACGCCGCGGCCTGAGTGCCGCGGCACGGCGCACCTGTGCGGCTGTTCTGGCGGTATTCACGCTGTTGCCAGACGCACGTGCCAAAGAAAATGCCTGACGATGGCCTAACGATGAACCGGTAATCATGGAATTCACGACCGTACTGTTCTACATCTTCGCGCTGCTCCTGGTGGTTTCAGGGCTGAAGGTGATCACCTCGCGCAACCCGGTGTCGTCCGCACTGTTTCTCGTGCTGGCGTTCTTCAACGCAGCCGCGATCTGGATGCTTCTGCAAGCCGAGTTCCTCGCCATTCTTCTGGTGCTGGTCTATGTGGGCGCCGTGATGGTGCTGTTCCTGTTCGTCGTGATGATGCTCGACATCAACATCGACGTGCTGCGCAAGGACTTCAAACGATTCGTGCCGATGGCCACCGTGGTGGGCGCGATCATCGTGCTCGAGACCGCGCTGATCCTATGGCATGGCTACGGCGCGACCAGCACGGTGGTGCGTGACACCACTGCTGCCGCGAGCGGCATGGGCGACTGGTCGAACACCCGCCTGATCGGCAAGGTCATCTACACCGACTACATTTTTGCATTCGAAGTCGCCGGGCTCGTGCTGCTGGTGGCGATCATCGCGGCAATCGCGCTGACCACGAGCCACAAGAAGGACAGCAAACGCCAGAACATCAGCCAGCAGGTGAAGGTGCGTGCCCAGGACCGCGTGCGCGTCGTCAAGATGCCGTCGGAAAAGAGCGCGGCGACCGTCGCGGCGGAAGAAGCCGCAGCGGCGGCGGCAGCGGCCGACTCGGCATCTGCCAAGAACAGCTGAGCGGACAGGAGATAGAAACCATGTTGACCCTTGCTCATTACCTTGTGCTCGGCGCGATTCTCTTTGCGATCAGCGTCGTCGGCATTTTCCTGAACCGTCGCAACGTCATCATCATCCTGATGGCGATCGAACTGATGCTGCTCGCGGTGAACACCAACTTCGTCGCGTTCTCGCATTACCTCGGCGACGTGCATGGCCAGATTTTCGTCTTCTTTGTGCTGACGGTTGCGGCAGCGGAAGCGGCGATCGGCCTCGCAATTCTGGTGACCCTGTTCCGTAGCCTCGACACGATCAATGTCGAAGATCTCGATCAGCTCAAAGGTTAATTTCAGGAAAAGCGGTTATGTCCACGATACTCAATGAAAACCTGCTGCTAGCGATTCCGCTGGCACCGCTGGCCGGTTCCCTGATTGCTGGGCTGTTCGGCAAAGCGGTAGGGCGCGCGGGTGCGCACTCGGTCACGATTCTCGGCGTTGCGATTTCGTTCGTGCTGTCGATGATGGTGTTCTTCCAGGTGCTGGACGGCGCGAGCTTCAACGCGACCGTCTACGAATGGATGGCGATCGGCAAGACCAAGTTCGAGGTCGGCTTCCTCGTCGATTCGCTCACGGCGATGATGATGTGCGTCGTGACCTTCGTGTCGCTGATGGTGCACATCTACACAATCGGCTACATGGCCGACGACGACGGTTATCAGCGCTTCTTCTCGTACATCTCGCTCTTCACGTTCTCGATGCTGATGCTCGTGATGAGCAACAACTTCCTGCAACTGTTCTTCGGCTGGGAAGCGGTGGGTCTCGTGTCGTATCTGCTGATCGGCTTCTACTTCACGCGTCAGTCCGCGGTGTACGCGAACATGAAGGCGTTTATCGTGAACCGCATCGGCGACTTTGGCTTTCTGCTGGGTATCGGCCTGCTGTTCGCGTTTGCCGGTTCGATGAACTACGGCGACGTGTTTGCGAAGCGCACTGAACTCGCGGCATTGAGCTTTCCGGGTACGGATTGGGGCCTGCTGACGGTGGCCTGCATTTGTCTCTTCATCGGCGCAATGGGTAAGTCGGCGCAGTTTCCGCTGCACGTGTGGCTGCCCGATTCGATGGAAGGCCCGACGCCGATTTCCGCACTGATTCACGCGGCAACCATGGTGACGGCCGGTATCTTCATGGTCACGCGCATGTCGCCGCTGTTCGAACTGTCGGATACGGCGCTGTCGTTCGTAATGGTGATCGGTGCGATTACCGCGCTCTTCATGGGCTTTCTGGGGATTGTCCAGAACGACATCAAGCGTGTGGTGGCTTATTCCACGTTGTCGCAGCTCGGCTACATGACGGTCGCGCTCGGCGCGTCGGCTTACTCGGTCGCCGTGTTCCACCTGATGACGCACGCGTTCTTCAAGGCATTGCTGTTCCTCGGCGCTGGTTCGGTGATCATCGGTATGCACCACGATCAGGACATGCGCAACATGGGCGGCCTGCGCAAGTACATGCCGATTACGTGGATCACGTCGCTGGTCGGTTCGCTCGCGCTGATCGGCACGCCGTTCTTCTCGGGCTTCTATTCCAAAGACTCGATCATCGACGCGGTGAAGCTGTCGCATCTGCCGGGTTCGGGCTTCGCATACTTCGCCGTGGTGGCCAGCGTATTCGTCACTGCGCTGTATTCGTTCCGTATGTACTTCATGGTGTTCCACGGCAAGGAGCGCTTCCGCGATCCGAAGCATCCGGATTCGCCGATGGGCGCGGAAGCCGCGGCACACGCTCATGGCAACGGGCACGACGCGCACGGTCATGGTCACGACGACCACGGTCACGCTCACGAGCCGCATGAAACACCTTGGGTTGTGTGGGTGCCGCTCGTGCTGCTGGCGATTCCTTCGGTCGTGATCGGTGCAATCGCAATCGGTCCGATGCTGTTCGGCGACTTCTTCCAGCACGGCGTGGCGTTCGACAAGGTGATCTTCATCGGCGAAAACCATCCGGCATTGCATGAAATGGCGGAAGAGTTCCACGGCTGGGCGGCAATGGGGCTGCACTCGGTGGCGGGTCTGCCGGTCTGGCTGGCGCTCGCGGGTGTCGTCGTCGCGTGGTTCCTGTATCTCGTTCGTCCTGACTTGCCGGCTACCATCAAGCGCGCATTTGGGCCGATCTACACGCTGCTCGACAACAAGTACTACATGGACAAGATCAACGAAGTCGTGTTCGCGCGGGGCGCCGTGGCAATTGGCCGTGGTCTCTGGAAGGAAGGCGACGTCGTCGTGATCGACGGTATCGTCAATGGCAGCGCACGCTTCATCGGCTGGTTCGCCGGCGTGATCCGCTTCCTCCAATCCGGCTACATCTATCACTACGCGTTCGCCATGATTATCGGCATGTTGGGGCTCCTGACCCTGTTTGTAACGCTCGGCGGCAAATAAGGCGAGGGACACTAATGCACGCTTATCCGATTCTCAGTATCGCCATCTGGTTGCCGATCCTTTTTGGCCTGCTGGTTCTGGCCATCGGTTCTGACCAGAACCCGGGCCCCGCGCGCTGGGTCGCGCTGATCGGCTCGGTCGCCAGCTTCATCGTGACGATCCCGCTGATCACCGGTTTTGATTCGAGCAGCGCAGATCTGCAGTTCGTCGAAAAGGCGAACTGGATTGAACGATTCAACATTACGTATCACCTGGGTGTCGACGGCATTTCGATGTGGTTTGTCGTGTTGACCGCATTGATCACCGTGATCGTCGTGATCGCCGCGTGGGAAGTGATCACGAAGAACGTGGGCCAGTATCTCGCGTCGTTCCTGATTCTGTCGGGCATCATGGTCGGCGTGTTCAGCGCGGCCGACGGCATGCTGTTCTACGTGTTCTTCGAAGCGACGCTGATCCCGATGTACATCATCATCGGCGTGTGGGGCGGGGCGAACCGCGTGTATGCGGCGTTCAAGTTCTTCCTGTACACGTTGATGGGTTCGCTGCTGATGCTGGTGGCGCTGCTGTATCTGTACGTCCAGACCGGCACGTTCGACCTCGCGACCTGGCAGCATGCACAGATCGCGATGACGCCGCAGGTGCTGCTATTCATAGCGTTCTTCCTGGCGTTCGCCGTGAAGGTGCCGATGTGGCCGGTTCATACGTGGTTGCCTGACGCTCACGTCGAAGCGCCGACGGGCGGCTCGGTGGTGCTGGCGGCGATTATGCTCAAGCTCGGCGCCTACGGTTTCCTGCGCTTCTCGCTGCCGATCGCGCCGGACGCTAGCCACTTTCTCGCGCCGGTCGTTATCACGCTGTCGCTGATCGCGGTGATCTACATCGGTCTCGTCGCGATGGTGCAGACCGACATGAAGAAGCTGGTCGCGTATTCGTCGATCGCGCACATGGGCTTCGTCACGCTCGGCTTTTTCATCTTCAATCAACTCGGCGTTGAAGGCGCGATCGTCCAGATGATCTCGCACGGCTTCGTGTCGGGCGCAATGTTCCTGAGCATCGGCGTGCTGTACGACCGCATGCACTCGCGTCAGATCGCGGATTACGGCGGCGTCGTCAATGTCATGCCGAAGTTCGCGGCCTTCGTGATGCTGTTCTCGATGGCGAATTGCGGCTTGCCGGGCACCTCCGGTTTCGTCGGCGAATTCATGGTGATTCTGGCTGCCGTCCAGTACAACTTCTGGATCGCGGGCGGCGCCGCTGTCACCCTGATTCTCGGCGCGGCCTATACGTTGTGGATGTACAAGCGCGTGTACTTCGGCGCGGTCGCGAACGACCACGTGAAGAGCCTTGTCGACATCAGCCGCCGCGAGTTTTTCATGCTGGCAGTGCTTGCCGCACTGACACTGTTCATGGGCCTGTATCCGAAGCCCTTTACCGATGTGATGCACGTATCCGTGGAAAACCTCCTCTCCCACGTTGCGCAGTCCAAGCTGCCGTTGTCTCAGTAACGCAGAGCGGAGGAATTAAAGACCATGCAAAACGCCCCTATGACTGCCCTGTTGCCCGACGCGCTGGTGATGCTCGCCGTTGTCGTCGCGTGGCTCAACGACACGTTCGTCGGCCAGGCCGGTCGCCGTACCACGTACTTCATCGCGGTCCTGTCGACGCTCGTCGCCGGCATCTGGTTCGCGGTCAATGCGTTCGACCCGTCGGTGCACTACTTCTTCAGCCGCATGTACGTGGTCGACTCGTTCGCGAGCCTGATGAAAGCGGTGGTGACGCTCGGCTACACCGTCACGATCGTGTATTCGCGCCGCTACCTCGAAGATCGCAGCCTGTTCCGCGGCGAGTTCTTCCTGCTGGGCATGTTCTCGTTGCTCGGGCAACTCGTCATGATCTCCGGCAACAACTTCCTGACGCTGTACCTGGGTCTGGAACTGATGTCGCTGTCGCTGTATGGCGTGATTGCGCTGCGTCGCGAAGCTGCGCCGTCGAACGAAGCTGCGATGAAGTACTACGTGCTCGGCGCGCTGGCTTCCGGCTTCCTGCTTTACGGCATTTCAATGCTGTACGGCGCGACCGGCTCGCTCGACCTGAACGAGGTTTTCAAGGCAATCGGACAGAGCCATTACGACCCGAGCGTGCTGCTGTTCGGCGTGATCTTCATCGTCGCGGGCGTCGCGTTCAAGATGGGTGCCGTGCCGTTCCACATGTGGGTGCCTGACGTGTACCAGGGCGCGCCGACGGCCATGACGCTGCTGGTCGGCGGTGGTCCGAAAGTCGCGGCATTTGCATGGGGTCTGCGCTTCCTCGTAATGGGCCTCTTGCCGCTCGCCGTTGAATGGCAGCAAATGCTGGTGATCCTGGCGGCGCTTTCGCTGATCGTCGGCAATATCACCGGTATCGTGCAGCGCAACGTCAAGCGCATGCTCGCGTATTCGGCGATCTCGAACATGGGCTTCGTGCTGCTCGGTCTGCTGGCCGGCGTGGTCGACCATAAGACCACGGGCGCGGCCAGCGCGTACGGCTCGGCGATGTACTACAGCATCGTCTATCTGATCACCACAATGGGTACGTTCGGCGTCATCATGCTGCTCGCACGCCGCGAATTCGAAGCCGACACACTCGAGGACTTCAAGGGCCTGAATCAACGCAGCCCGGTGTTCGCGTTCGTGATGATGGTCATGATGTTCTCGCTTGCCGGCATTCCGCCCGCAGTCGGTTTCTACGCGAAGCTCGCAGTCCTGCAGGCCACCATGAACGCCGGCCTGACCTGGCTGACGGTGCTTGCCGTGATCACGTCGCTGTTCGGCGCGTTCTACTACCTGCGTATCGTCAAGCTGATGTATTTCGACGAGCCGCAAGACAAATCGGCGATCGTGGCCGATACGGGCACCCGCGCGTTGCTCGCGCTCAATGGTGTTGCCGTGCTGGTGCTCGGTATCGTGCCCGACCCGCTGTTGAAGGCTTGCCTGCAGGCTATTCAGCACACACTGTCGTTCTGATGTCCGCTGCTGGCTGGTTTATCGTGCTGTTGGCGCTGGTCGGTGCCAACCTGCCGTTCCTGAATCAGCGACTCTTCGCCGCCGTGCCGCTCAAGGCGGCGAAGAAAAGCGGACGGATCCGGATTGCCGAACTGATCGTGCTGTACTTCGTGGTCGGCGCGTTTGGTTTTTTGCTTGAAGCGCGCGCGGGCAATCGCTTCGAACAGGGTTGGCAGTTTTACGCGATCACATTCGCGCTATTCGTTGTGTTCGCGTTCCCCGGCTTCACCTTCCAGTATCTCGTCAAACGCCGCTGACGGCGTCTCGCCGTCGCGCACCACGCTGTTCCGAGGTCCGCATATGGCTGAACTTCCCAATCACGACGCCGTCCTCACCGAGACTTGTGTCGAGAGCAGAACGGTTCATGAAGGGCCGTTTCTGACGCTTAAGTGCGACACGGTTCGTCTGCCCGACGGCAAACATGCCACCCGCGAATACGTGCAGCATCCGGGCGCCGTGATGGTGATTCCCATGTTCGACGACGGCCGTGTGCTGCTGGAGAGCCAGTATCGCTATCCGATGGGCAAGGTCATGGTCGAATACCCGGCCGGCAAGCTCGATCCGGACGAGGGCGCACTGGCTTGCGCGGTGCGCGAGTTGCGTGAAGAAACCGGCTACACGGCGCGTGAGTACGTCTACCTGACGCGCGTTCACCCCATCATTTCCTATTCCACCGAGTTCATCGACATCTACCTTGCGCGTGGCCTCACGGCCGGCGAGCGCAAGCTCGACGACGGCGAGTTCCTTGAACTCTTTACTGCGACGGTTC
The DNA here is from genome assembly GCF_904848585.1 of Paraburkholderia kirstenboschensis. GTDB lineage: Bacteria > Pseudomonadota > Gammaproteobacteria > Burkholderiales > Burkholderiaceae > Paraburkholderia > Paraburkholderia kirstenboschensis. Next base: position 22,322 of record NZ_CAJHCR010000010.1, on the reverse strand, counting down.
CCGAAGTGTCGGAGTGGGTACGGACCGGCAAGATCACCGACGTCAAAACGGTGATCGGCACGTTCTGGCTGGAAAAAGTGTTGTCGGGCGCCTGGCCGCTCGCGCAGGCGCAGTCGAAATAGTTCTTCGCCGTCGAGCGCGCAGGCGGGCGCTTGCGTCGCATTCATAAAGCCCCTGTCGGTCGATGACCGGCAGGGGCTTTTTTCGTGGTGAAGCGCCACCAGGTCTCAGTATCTGCCGCAGTGTCTGAACAAAACGCTTTTGTCTTATGCCGTCCGGCAGTCTCGCTTCATCGCCGTAGTAACTTTAGTATGGATCTCCGAGAACGTCTTCATCGCTCAAATGTTTCGGATAGCGAAACATAAGGCGCTTGAGTCGGGCAAGGTAACGCAGGTTGTCACTTGACAACCTGCGTCGAGAGTACTAAATTGGAGGGCAGGATGGTTCGTGGAACCCATGCTAAGAAAGAGATAGAGGCCGCGTTGGCATATGCCGAACGGCGTGGGTGGCGCATACAGGGCGGTGGAAAGGGCCACGCCTGGGGAAAAATGTATTGCCCTTATAAAGAGGCGGAATGTCGCTGCGGAGAATTCTGCATTTCGAGCGTATGGAGTACGCCGAAGAATGCCGTCAATCACGCCAGACACTTGCGGCGCGTTGTCGATAATTGCACGGCGCACCGTTAGCAAACGTTGAATGACAAGGTCTTGGCTGAATAAGCAGGAGTAGCAAATGGAATATACATTTACGTTGAAGTACAAACTCGCGGCGCAAGACTGCGATCTTGAGGCGATCGTCGAGAGGTTGGGTGAAGCGGGGTGTGACGACGCCACGGTCGGCGTGGGGCAACCGGGGCGGCTCGCGCTGGTGTTCTCGCGTGAAGGGGCGTCCGCGCTTGAGGCGCTGGTCAGCGCGCTCGGCGACGTTAAGAAGGCGGTGCCGTCGGCGCAACTGGTCGAGGCAGGCCCAGACTTTGTGGGACTAACCGACGTAGCGGAGATCGCCGGCGTGTCGCGACAAAACATGCGCAAGCTGATGCTGAGCCATGCGGTCGAATTTCCTCCGCCAGTGCATGAGGGAAGTGCGTCGGTCTGGCATCTGTCAGACGTGCTTGACTGGCTGAACTCGCGCGGCGGCTACGACATCAAGGCGGACGTATTCGACGTTGCGAGATCTGCCAAACAGATCAACCTGGCCAAAGAGGCACGAGGACTTGAGCCAAGGCTTAACCGGCGATTGGAATGCCTTGTGGCTTGAATCCGTCAATGAGTCGAGACGGCAACGCGGCTTCGCCGGCAGACCCATCGCGGCGCGGGGCGCCCCCTATGGTCTGGCGTTGACTTCGCGCTTTGCAGGGTATCGCGCCTTCGGCAGCAGTTTCCGCAAAGCGTTAAAATCGCCCACCACGGCTGATCTCCCGGCAGCGCCTCATTGCGGCGCACCGCGTATGAAGTTTTTACGAACGACCGTTCACAAATATTTGATTTGCGCTAAACTGGCACGCAAGCCCTGATTCCACATGAAGGTCCTCGATTTACAGTGTCCGCACGGCCATCGGTTCGAAGGCTGGTTCGCTTCGGCTGATGACTTCGAATCGCAGCAGTCTCGCAAGCTGGTCGAATGTCCAATTTGCGGCGCGAAAGAGGTGAGCCGTTTGCCGTCGGCCCCGCGCCTCAATCTGTCCGGTGCGACGGAAACAAAGGTGTCGGCGGCACCCGGCGAATTGCAGGCGCGTGTCATGCGCGCATTGCGAGAGGTACTGGAAAAGACTGAGAACGTGGGCGACCGCTTCGCTGAGGAAGCGCGGCGCATTCACTACAACGAAGCGCCCGCACGCAACATTCGCGGTGTCACGACACCAGAAGACGCGCGAGCTTTGATCGAAGAAGGCATCGAAGTGATGCCGTTGCCCGTCCCGGCTGCCTTGAAGGAACCTCTGCAATAGCGCAGTGGCTCTCTGGCGGCGGGCGGTGGCGGCCAGGAGACACTACGTATGAATCTGGACTATTCCCCCTCTGAAAAGGCGTTCCGCGCCGAAATCCGCGTTTGGCTCGAATCCAATCTGCCTCGCGAACTGGGCGAGAAGGTACTCAACCATAAGCGTTTGAACCGTGAAGACTTCGCAAGCTGGCACAAGCTGCTAGGTACGCGAGGCTGGTCGGCTGTGGCTTGGCCCAAAGAGTATGGCGGCCCCGGTTGGGACGCGACCCAGCGGCACATCTGGGACGAAGAGTGCGCGCGTGTCGGCGCGCCGACCGTATTGCCGTTCGGCGTGTCGATGGTCGCGCCCGTTCTCATGAAGTACGGTAGCGACGCGCAGAAACGCTATTACTTGCCGCGCATTCTCGACGGCACCGACTGGTGGTGCCAGGGCTACTCTGAGCCGGGCTCCGGCTCCGATCTCGCGTCGCTGCGAACACGCGCCGAACGTGTCGGCGACCATTACGTGGTCAATGGCCAGAAGACGTGGACCACGCTGGGGCAGCACGCGGACATGATGTTCTGCCTCGTGCGCACGGACAGCGGCGCGAAAAAGCAGGAGGGCATTTCATTCCTGCTCATCCACATGAAAACGCCGGGTATCACGGTACGGCCAATCATCACGCTCGACGAAGACCATGAGGTCAACGAAGTCTTCTTTGAAGACGTGAAGGTACCCGTCGAAAATCTGGTCGGCGAGGAAAATCGCGGCTGGACTTACGCGAAATATCTGTTGGGACATGAGCGCACCGGCATCGCACGCGTCGGTCAATCCAAGCGCGAACTGGTTTTTCTTAAGCGCCTCGCGCTCGACCGGAATAAGAATGGCAAGCCGCTATTGCACGACCCGGTATTCGGTGCAAAGGTCGCGAATCTCGAAATTGAACTGATGGCGCTTGAGGTCACCGTGCAACGCGTGGTCGCTAATGAAGCGGGCGGACGCGGACCAGGACCGGAGGCGTCAATGCTGAAGATCAAGGGCACGGAGGTGCAGCAAGCGTTGACCGAGCTCATGTTCGAAGCTGTGGGCCCGCTTGCCGCTCCCTTTGACGTACCGTTCCTCGAAGGCGAGCGCGACCACAGCATCGCCGGAGATGACGACGCTGCGCCGTTGGCTGCGTATTACTTCAACTTCCGCAAGACGTCGATTTACGGCGGCTCGAACGAAATTCAAAAGAACATCATCGCGCAGATGATTCTCGGACTTTGAGGAGCGGCGCATGGACTTCACTTTCAACGACGAGCAACAGCAACTTGCCGACGCGCTGCGCCGCTATCTGGACAAGAACTACAACTTCGAGGCGCGCCAGGCGATCGTGAGATCGGATGCGGGGGTCTCGGAAACGCATTGGGCAGCCTTGACCGAATTGGGCTTGACGGCATTGCCGGTGCCGGAGGCCCAAGGTGGCTTCAATGGCGGAGCCGTCGATATGCTGGCCGTCATGCAGGAACTCGGTCGTGCGTTGGTGGTCGAGCCTTACTGGGCCACCGCAGTTGGCATCGAGGCACTGCGTCTTGCCGGCACGGGGCAGGGCGAGGACGCATCGCTGCTAGAGCGCGCGGCCCAGGGCGAGATCAAGCTCTCCGTGGCGTTTCACGAGCCGCATGCGCGCTACGATCTGTTCGAGATTGCGACAGTCGCGACCTCGCAAGGCGAGCAGCACACGCTTACCGGCACGAAGTCGGTCGTGCTGCACGGTGCGCAGGCGAACTACTGGATCGTGCCCGCGCGTTCGAGTGGCGAGATCGCGCTATTTATCGTGGCGCGCGACGCTGCAGGCGTGAAGGTCACCGATTACCGAACCATCGACGGACAACGCGCGGCGACGCTCGAATTCGACGGCACCGCCGCACGCCGTTTAAGCGGCCAGCACTCAGGCGCGGCGGCGTTGGAGCATATCGCGGACTACGGCACGTTGCTCTTGTGTGCGGAAGCGGTCGGCGCGCTGGACGCATTGAATGCCGCAACCGTCGACTACACAAAAACGCGCCAGCAGTTCGGCCAGCCGATTGCGCGCTTTCAGGCATTGCAGCACCGCATGGTCGAGATGCTGATTCACGCCGAGCAGGCGCGCTCGGTGACCTACCTGGCCGCAATGCGCTATTCGAGCGAAGACGCCGATGAGCGCCGCCGCGCGATCTCTGCCGCGAAAGTACGCGTGGGGCAAGCGGCCCGTTTCGTCGGCCAGCAGGCGGTTCAGTTGCATGGCGGCATGGGCGTGACGAACGAGGTCGCGGCCGCGCATCTGTTCAAACGTCTCGCTATCATTGAAACCACATTGGGCGACGTCGATCATCACCTCGCGCGGTTCGCCGCGCTGCCCGGTTTTGCCAGCATCGAAGTGTGAGTGGCCGATTGAATCGACCCGCAAGGAGATAGAGCGATGGCTTTGAGTTACGAGGACATGACGGTCGGCTCAACGACCGAGATCGGCAAGCATACTTTCACGCGCGAGGAGATCGTCGAATTCGCTGAGAAGTTCGATCCGCAGCCGTTCCATCTGAACGAGGCCGCGGCTGAGGCGTCGCCGTTTCGCGGATTGGTGGCGAGCGGCTGGCATACCTGTTCGGTCATGATGGGCATGCTGGTGCGTAACGCGCTGGCGGACTCCACGTCGATGGGATCGCCCGGCATCGACGAAATACGCTGGCTCAAACCGGTGCGCGTCGGCGATACGATCACCATGACGAATTCCGTGCTCGACAAGCGCATCTCGGAAAGCAAACCCGATCGGGGCATTGTGTCCACGCAATGGGCGGGCATCAACCAGCATGGCGAGACGGTCGTTACGGTGCGCTCCAAAGGAATGTTCGGACTGCGCAATCCGGGCGCTGCGTCGTGACAATGGAGAGTACGCCACCGGCTACCGCGTTTCGGAATGCCGCGGCGTTGCGTGCGCTTGTTGGAGCGGCGCCGCTCGTTAGCGACTGGGTGACGATCGATCAGCCGAGCGTCGATCGTTTCGCGCAAGCCACCGGCGACCACCAATGGATTCACGTGGATCCGGAGCGGGCGCGGCGCGAATCGCCATTCGGCGGCGCGATTGCGCACGGCTTCATGACCCTCTCGCTGATCCCCGCGTTGCTGGCAAAAACGGTGCGGCTCGAACAGCGGATGGGCGTGAACTACGGGTTGAATCGCGTGCGGTTTACTTCGCCGGTACTCGTCGGTTCGCAATTGCGCGCACAGTTCGCGGTCGCGTCCGTCGCCGACGTCGATGTCGAGAATGCTGGCGTGCAAGTAGTGTGGAATGTCACGTTGGAGCGGCAGGGCAGCGAGCGGCCGGTGTGCGTCGCTGAGTTCATCACTCGCCACTATTTTTGACGCCCCGCAGTCGGTATGAAAAGGCGGCGTGCACGGCAAGCCTCGCCGGCTCACGGTTGCTTGCTCGTGTTGCCGCCCCACACCTCAACCTCTAGTGCTTCGCGTATTGCGTCGCGCCGAACAGCACTTCTTTCGCCTTGTCGTCCATTAGCGGCTTGCGAGCAGACGCCAGCACTTCGACGCCGCGTACAACCGCCGGGCGCGCCGCGATTTCCTCATGCCATCGCTTCACATTCGGAAACGCATCTAGTTCGATGCCCTGGTTTTGCCACGAGCGGGTCCACGGGAACGAAGCGATGTCCGCAATCGTATAGTCGTTTCCGGCAAGGTACTGGGTCTTGCCAAGCTGCTTGTCCATGACGCCATACAGGCGCCGCGTTTCGTTCGTATAGCGGTTGATCGCGTACTCGATCGGCTCGGGCGCGTAGACACGAAAGTGGTGTGTCTGCCCGAGCATCGGACCGAGGCCGCCCATCTGAAACATCAGCCATTGCAGTACGGAATAGCGCGCAGCCGGATCGGTCGGCAGAAAGCGGCCCGCTTTCTCGGCGAGATAAATCAGGATCGCGCCGGACTCGAACAACGCGAATGGTTTGCCGTCCGCGCTCCGCGGACCCTCGGAATCCACAATGGCGGGAATCTTGTTGTTCGGACTGATATCGAGAAACTCGGCCTTGAATTGATCGCCAGCGCCGATGTTCACTGCGTGCACCGCGTACTCGAGTCCCGTCTCCTCGAGCATGATATGAACCTTGTGGCCGTTCGGGGTCGCCCAGCTATAGACGTCGATCATCCTCGCTCCTTTCGTTCTGTAAAGCGGCGCCCCGAGGAGCGCCGCGCTTGACGAAAATTAGAGCATAGATCGCACGATGATGCTGGCGGCGCCACACATGCGCGCTTGCCAGCAGTACTCGAAGCGAAGTTCGAGCAAGACGTCGTCAGGCGCGCGCTGCCGGCGTCTCCACAGCCGCCGCGCCAGGCTCGATGTAACGCGCGAGCTCGAGTTTCGCGATTGCATTGCGATGCACTTCGTCCGGACCATCGGCGAAGCGCAACGTCCGCGCGGATGCGTAGGCGTAAGCCAGCGGGAAGTCGTCGCTGACGCCGCCGCCGCCGTGCGCCTGAATGGCCCAGTCGATCACTTGACACGCCATGTTAGGCGCCACGACCTTGATCATCGCGATCTCGCCGCGCGCGCACTTGTTGCCGACGGTGTCCATCATGTATGCGGTTTTGAGCGTGAGCAATCGTGCCTGTTCGATCATGCAGCGCGCCTCGGCGATGCGTTCCTGCGTGACGCCTTGCATGGCAACGGGCTTGCCGAACGCGACGCGTTGCATCGAGCGTTTGCACATTAATTCGAGCGCGCGCTCCGCAAGTCCGATCAGACGCATGCAATGGTGGATGCGTCCCGGTCCGAGACGCCCTTGTGCAATTTCAAAGCCGCGGCCTTCGCCGAGCAGCATATTGGTCGCAGGCACGCGTACATTGTCGAGCGTGATTTCCATATGGCCATGCGGTGCGTCGTCGTAGCCGAAAACGGAAAGAGGGCGGTGCACCGTGACGCCTGTGGCGTCGGCGGGCACCAGGATCATTGACTGTTGCTGATGGCGCGGTGCCTCGGCATCGGTCTTGCCCATCACGATATAAATCTTGCAGCGCGGATCGCCCGCGCCCGAAGACCACCACTTGTGGCCATTGATCACGTAGTAGTCGCCATCGCGCACGATGCTGGTCTGGATATTGGTGGCATCGGACGACGCGACTTCCGGCTCCGTCATCAGAATGGCGGAACGAATCTGCCCTTGCAGAAGCGGTTCGAGCCATTCGCGTTTGTTCTCTTCGCTGCCGTATCGCTCGATCGTTTCCATGTTGCCGGTGTCGGGTGCATTGCAATTGAACACCTCCGGCGCCCACGGCACCCGGCCCATGATTTCACAGAGCGGCGCATATTCGAGGTTGGTCAATCCGGCGCCGCGCACCGAGTCGGGTAGGAACAGATTCCACAAGCCCGCGTCGCGCGCGTTCTGCTTGAGTTGCTCGATCAGTTCAGTCGGCTGCCATGCGTTGCCGTTCTGCCGGTTTTGCGCAATCTCCGCATAGAACGCTTGTTCGTTCGGGTAAATGTGCTCGTCGAAGAAGGCGAGCAGTTTTTCGCGCAATGCCTGAACTTTCGGCGTGTAATTGAAATTCATCTATGGACCTCGCGGATAACGGACGAAATTTAATGTAGGCGCTGTTTGCTGAGCGCAGGCGTGCTCAAGAGTCTCTAAGCGTGTTCAAGCGTACTCGAGCGCGGTCAGCGCACTTTCTGCGCATATTGCCAGGCGAGTTCGGCCATCGGCTTCGCACGCCGGCCGGCGTCTAGCGCCTGCGCGCTGGCCGCCGTGCCGTCGACCACGCGCTTCATGATTCCCTGCAAAATCGCGGCGATTCGGAACATGTTGTACGCCAGGTAGAAATTCCAGTCGCCGTGAATTTCAAAGCCCGTGCGCTTGTAATAGCGCTCGACGTACTGCTGTTCGTCGGGAATGCCGAGCACCGCCCAATCGAGACCTGCGATGCCGCGAAACTGCGCGGGATCGACATGCCACGCCATGCAGTGATAGGCGAAGTCGGCAAGCGGATCGCCTAGCGTGGACAGTTCCCAATCGAGTACCGCAAGCACTTTCGGTTCCTCGCGATCGAAGACGAGGTTATCGAGCCGGTAGTCGCCATGCACGATCGACGCGCGCTCGCCGGATTCCGTCGGCATGTGCTGCGGCAGCCATTCGATCAGGCGCTGCATTGCGTCGATAGGCTCGGTTTCGGACGCAAGGTACTGCTTGCTCCAGCGGCCGATCTGACGCGCGAAATAATTGCCCGGCTTGCCGTAGTCCGAAAGCCCCACGCTTGCCGGATCGACACTGTGCAGCGCTGCAATCACACGGTTCATCTCGTCGTAGATCGCGCTTCGTTCACCGGCAGTCATGCCTGGCAGCGACTGGTCCCACAGCACGCGGCCATCGACGAACTCCATCACATAGAATGCGCGGCCTATCACGCTCTCGTCCTCGCACAGAGCGAGCATTTGCGCGACAGGCACGTCGGTGTCGGCGAGCGCATGCATCACGCGGTATTCACGTTCGACCGCGTGTGCAGACGGCAACAACTTTGCCGCCGGTCCAGGCTTCGCGCGCATCACGTAAGCTCGCGACGGCGTCACCAGTTTGAATGTGGGATTCGACTGTCCGCCGGCGAACTGCTCGACCGTAAGCGGTCCGGAGAATCCATCCACATGCTGCGTGAGCCAGGCCGCGAGCGCTTCGCCGTCGAAGCGCTGCCGCTCATTGACCGGGCGCGTGCCCTCGAAGGCTGAGTAGTCCGCTTGCTGTTCCGGTTCGCCGCTTTGTGTGGCTTGCACCATGTGTCTCCTCCGGTTTGAGTTCAGCTACGCGTGTATTGGATGAATTGTGCGTAGAGGATTTCCATCGTCGTATTGCGGATGTCGCGATGCAGCGGCGACGGCGGCGAATAATTGATGGCTCGCAGCACCCAGTCGCGCGGTGCGGCGCCGACGTCGAGCGCATTGATGCAGCCGGTGGCCTGCGCGAGATGGCCGAAAAATGTGCGTCCGCCCGCGGTAAGCGCATGCGACAGGATTGCGCGATTCACGCCGCCATGCAGCACCAGCAGAACTGTGTCCCACGAAGTGTCCTCGCGCAGTGCCGCCACGGCGGGCAGTACGCGATCGAACAACTCGCCGATCGTCTCGCCGTCGAGAAAGCGCGTGCTTTCCGGCACGATGCCGTCGAACACCCCGAGAAACGCGGCCTCGATATCCTCCAACGGAATATGGCGCAGCTTGCCGCCGCGAATCTCCTGCCATGCAGGCTCGATTTCGAGTGTGACCTGCTGACCCGTCTCGGCCAGCACGCGCTGCGCGGTTTCAACAGTGCGCGGCAAGCCGCTCACGATCACGCGATCGAACCGAACCTGCTGCTCTGCGAACACGCGGCCCGCCGCGCTCGCCTGCTCGCGGCCATTGGCGTTGAGCGGCACCGTTTCGGGATCGATCGTGCGGCCCGAGTCGTCAAAGTAAGTCACGTCGCCGTGACGCATTAAAAAAATGCGGCGGCGTTTAGGTAACTGATAAGCGGGCATGGTCTCTCGCTCACTTATAAACGGGCGCGCGTTTTTCGAGGAACGCGGAAATGCCTTCAAGACCCTCCCGATGATGCAGCGACGCGACGAAGTTATCGCGCTCTGCGACCAGATGATCGGAAAGCGGCTGCGTGCCGGCGGCACAGACGAGAGTCTTGATACGCGCGACCGAGTTCGGCGAGATCTTGCCGAGTTCGTCGGCCCATGCGACTGCGGCATCGCGCGCGGTGCCCGGCTTCGTCAGTTTGTTGACGACGCCTAGTTCGTGCAAGCGTGCCGCACCGATCGGCTTGCCTTCGATCAGCACTTCCGTCGCCAACTGGCGAGGCAAGGCCTGCGCGAGAAACCATGAGCCGCCGCCGTCGGGCGTGAGGCCGACGCGGGCATACGACATCACGAATTTGGCGTCGTCGGCCGCGACGATCAGGTCGCATGCCAGGGCAAGCGAGAAGCCCGCGCCGGCTGCCGCGCCGTCGACGGCGGCAATCACAGGTTTCGAAGAGAGCCGCAGCGCCGAGATCCACTCGGCTAGCAAATCGATACTCTGCGCCTGGACTGAAGGGTCCTTCGCGCGGTTCTCGAGCAGACGGTTCAGATTGCCGCCAGCGCAGAAGAAATTGTCCGCGCCCGCGATCACCACGGCGCGGATCGACGGATCGCGTTCCACTGAATCGAGCGCCTCGATGCCGGCCGCGTACATGTCGGGGTGCAATGCGTTGCGTGCGCCCGGGTTCGACAGCGTGAGTACCAGCGTCGATTCGCTTTCGGTAGGGCGCGAGGTCAGCAGTTCGGCGCTCATTGTCGGGTCTCCGTGTTCTCTGTTTGAGTGTCGGCGGCGTCGCACTGAGTCAGCGACATGCCAAGTTGCGCGCGCCGCGCGAGCCACGGCGAGGGGCGGTAGCGTGGATCGCCGAGCACGTCGAACATATTGCGCAGGATGGTGAGGATGGTTTTCGCACCGAGCGCGTCGCCGAGCGCAAGCGGTCCGCGTGGATAGCCGAGGCCGAGCGTGACAGCGAGGTCGATGTCCTCCGGCGTCGCGATCTGCTTTTGCGCGATATCGCAGCCGATGTTGACGATCGTAGCCACCACGCGTTGCGCGACGAAGCCGGTGGAATCGCGAATCACGGTGACGGGCACGCCATCGGCCGAGAAAAGCGCTTGTCCTGCGTCACGCGCGGCACGGGTTGTCGCGGGCGTGGTCATCAACGTACGGCGCTGCGCGCCGACGAGCGGAAAGAGCGCGTCGATGGCCACGACGCGGCTCGCGTCCAGCGCTTCGTCGACCGCGGCCGTGGTCGCGTCGTGACCGAACGGCGTGACGACGATCAGCGAGTCCGCAGCGGGCGAGGCGCCGTCGTCGAGCTTCACGCCGGCTTTGCCGACGAGTTCCACGACGGCCCGGTACGCCTCGGGATAGCGCTTGCTGACCCATACGCTTACCGGCAGCGCGGCCGGTGCGGGGGCTTCGGCAGGCGCCTGCTGCTTGCCGTCTTCGTAGCGATAAAAACCTTCGCCCGTCTTGCGGCCAAGCAGTCCACCCGCGAGCCGCGTGCCGGTGATAGGCGAGGGCGTGAAGCGCGGCTCTTCATAGAACTGATGGTAGATCGACTCCATCACCGGATGCGATACGTCGAGCGCGGTCAGATCGAGCAATTCGAACGGGCCGAGACGAAAACCCGCCTGCTCGCGCATGATCCTGTCGATATCGACGAAGCTCGCCACGCCTTCGCCCGCCACGCGCAGGCCCTCGGTGTTCATGCCGCGGCCCGCGTGATTGACGATGAAGCCGGGCATGTCTTTCGCACGCACCGGCGTGTGGCCCATGCGGCGCGCGAGGTCCATCAATGCGTCGCCTGCCTGGCGGTCGCTGCGCAGGCCGTCGATCACTTCGACGACTTTCATCAACGGAACGGGATTGAAGAAGTGATAGCCGACCACGCGCGAGGGATTCGTGCAGCCAGCCGCGATTGCCGTGATGGATAGCGACGACGTGTTCGACGCGAGCACGCAACGTCCGCTCACCACGGTCTCGAGCTCGCGAAAGAGCGCCTGCTTGACTTCCAGCTTCTCGACGATGGCCTCGACGACCAGATCGCAATCCGCCAGATCGTCGATCGCATGCGCGGCCGTGACGTTGGCGAGCGCCGCGAGGGAGCGCGCCTGCTCGAGCTTGCCTTTGGCGGTCAGTTTGGCGAAAGTTTCGGCGAGGTAGTCGCGTGCGGCGCCGATAGCGGCGGGGTTGGCGTCGTACAGACGCACGGTGAGGCCCGCGAGCGCAGCGATCTGTGCGATGCCGCGGCCCATTGCCCCGGTTCCGACAATGCCGATGGTCTCTATGCTGAAGTTGCGAGAGGTCATTGTGTTGCTCGACTCCATGGTTATTTTAGAATAGCACGCTCGTACAATTCATTTGACGATCGCCCGAAGGCCGCCTTCGATCCATTCGGCGGTCTCACACACCGAAAAAGGAAGGAGACAACGATGATCAAGCTCTGCGGGTTCGCGCTCTCTAACTACTACAACAAGGTGAAGTTCGTTCTGCTCGAACACGGCATAGAGTTCGAGGAGGTGTTCGTACAGCCGAGCCAGGACGAGGCGATGCTCGCACACTCGCCGCTTGGCAAAGTACCTTATCTGCAAACCGAAGAGGGCGATCTTTCGGAATCGCAATGTATTGTCGAGTACCTGGCCGCGCGCTTTCCCGACAAGCCGATTTTTTCCGCCGATCCATGGGAAGCCGCCAAGGAGCGCGAGTTGATCATGTTCGTCGACGTGCATCTGGAACTGACGGCGCGCAATCTGTACAAGGAAGCATTTTTCGGCGGCACGCTGACCGACGCGACCAAGGGCCGGGTCGAGAAGCTGCTGGCGCATCACATTGCGGGCTTCAGGCGGATCGCCAGATTCACACCGTATTTGCGCGGGGAACGGTTCAGTGTCGCGGACGCAGCGAGCTACGTGAGTTTGCCGCTCGTCGGCATGGCCACGCAGGCAATCTACGGTCGCGATTTCCTGCTCGACGCGGGTCTCGACTGGAAGAGCTACGTGAAGACGATCAACAGCCGCCCCGCCGCGCAGCGTGTGACCGAAGACCGGAAGGCGTACATTGCGGCGTCGCGTCCGGCCTGACGCATAGCCCTGCGAGAGCCGACCGGAACCGCGACGCGTAACCCACGCGTTGACGGTGGCGCGCGACGGCGAGGAACGTGGGTTCGTTCGCAGCATCGCGCGTGACATGCTAGAGCCGCGCGAGCCGTTCGAGCGCGGTGGCGAGCGTGCTTTCCTGCTTTGCGAAACAGAAGCGCACCACGCCCGACTCATGCGCTTCATGGTAGAAGGCCGACACTGGAATGGCCGCGACGCCGATTTCGCCGGTCAGCCACTGCGCGAATTCTGCTTCGGGCAGATCGCTGATTGCCGAATAATCGACGCACTGGAAGTACGTGCCGGTACACGGCAATAGTTTGAAGCGCGAATTCGCGAGGCCGGCGCGGAAGAAGTCACGCTTTCTCTGATAGAACGCCGGCAGTTCGAGATAGGGCGCCGGGTCCTTCATGTAATCGGCCAGTCCGATCTGCATGGGCGTATTCACTGTGAACACGTTGAACTGATGCACTTTGCGAAATTCAGCGGTGAGCGCAGCCGGCGCCGCCACGTAGCCGACTTTCCAGCCAGTGACGTGATACGTCTTGCCGAAGCTCGACACGACGAAACTGCGCTGCGCCAGTTCCGGATAACGGGCCACGCTCTCGTGCGGCGCTCCGTCGTAGACCATGTGTTCATATACTTCGTCCGACAGAATCAGCACGTTGGTGCCGCGCACGATTTCTTCGAGCTTGCGCATGTCTTCGGCGCGCCAGACGGTGCCGGTCGGATTGTGCGGCGTGTTGATCAGCAGTAGCCGCGTTTTCGGCGTGATCGCGGCGGCGAGTTTGTCGAACGGGATCGCGTAGTCCGGCGCGTCGAGCGTGACGAATACCGGCTTGCCGCCCGCCAGTTCGATCGACGGAAGGTAGCTGTCATACGTCGGCTCGATCACGATCACTTCGTCGCCGGGATGGACCGCGCAGAGAATCGCCGTGAGCAGTGCCTGCGTCGCTCCGGCCGTGACCGTTATTTCGGTGGTGGCGTCGTAGCGGCGGCCGTACACGTTTGCGATCTTGTCCGAGATAGTCTCGCGCAGCGGCGCGGCGCCCGCCATCGGCGGGTACTGGTTGTGGCCGTCGCGCATCGCGTTCGCAACCGCATCCACGATTCGTGGATCGCAGCCGAAGTCGGGAAAGCCCTGACCGAGATTGACCGCACCTTTTTCGGCGGCGAGCGCGCTCATAACGGTGAAGATCGTCGTGCCCACATTCGGCAGACGCGATGGAAACGAGGGACTCATGGGCGTGTCGTGCGGTGCATTCATGGCGCTGTTCGGGCGTGACGAGTGAGTGGACGAAGGCATCGTTTTCAAACCGGCGAAGCCTGATTGTAGGGAATAGCGGCAGTGCGTGCGCGCCCGCGGTGTGCCGTTGGCCGTTCGGCCAGGGTTATACCGGACTTTCCACCGGTGCGGCGGCCCCGCTCGTCGAACCGCTGATCGGACCAGCAAGCAAAGCGGCAAACGGCGCCGGCTGTGCAATCTGAAACCCGAAATCGCGCGCGATCCGCTTCGCGAGTTTCAGCACCGCGCGATCTTTCGACACGAGCCAATCTGCGTGGGCGGCGTGCGCGAGTTCGAGAAATTTCTGATCGTCGCGGTCTTTGCATTTCGGCAACGGCCGCGAGTCTTCGGGCTCAGCGGCGAGCTCGACCACTTGTGCGAGCCGCGCGACGACGGCGAGCGCGGCGGACTTATCCACGTTGCGATCGACGAATTGCGGATAGTCCAGCACGTAAGTGAGTTCGGCGAGGCAGCGGGCGTCGATCACTGCGGCGAGCGTGCCGTTTTCGAGCGCGGCGCGAATTGGCCGCGTGTGCGGGTCGTCGAACACGAGAATGTCGATCCAGACATTCGAATCGAGAACGACGCGCAAAGCACTGTGTGAGGCATGGGAACCGGGCATTCGTTACAATCTGGCTTTCGTCTTTGACCGCCAGGCACGGCGTGCCTGCAAGCCTCTATGATAATCGTTCTGTCGCCGGCGAAATCGCTCGACTACGAAACTCCACCGCACGTCAAAAAACACACAATCCCCGATTTCGTCGACGATGCCGCCGAATTGATCGGCGGTTTGCGCCGTTTGTCGCCACAGCAGATCGCTTCGCTGATGAGCATTTCCGACCAGTTGGCGCACCTCAATTTCGAGCGCTACGCGCAGTGGTCGCCGCGCTTCGGCACGGACAACGCGAAGCAGGCCGTGCTTGCGTTCAATGGCGACGTGTACGAGGGCTTCAACGCGAAGACTTTGTCCTCGGCGGATCTGGATTTTGCGCAGAACCACGTGCGCGTGTTGTCAGGACTCTATGGCTTGCTGCGCCCGCTCGATCTGCTGCAGCCGTACCGGCTGGAAATGGGCACACGCCTGCCCAATCCGCGCGGCAAAGACCTTTACGCGTTCTGGGGCGAGCGGATCACGCAGGCGTTGAACGCTCAATTGAAAAAACGCGCTGCAAAATCCCGTGTGCTCGTGAATTGCGCGTCGGGCGAATATTTCAAGTCGGTCAAGCCGAAGCTGCTTGAAGCACCGGTCGTCACGCCCGTGTTCGAGGACTGGAAGGGCGGCCGCTACAAGATCATCAGCTTTCATGCGAAGCGGGCTCGCGGTTTGATGGCGCGCTACGCGGTAGAAAACCGCCTCGACGAGCCCGAGCAGCTGAAAGGGTTTGACGCTGAAGGCTATGCGTTCGACGTCGAAGCCTCCAACGATTCCACGTACGTATTTCGCCGCCGCGTCGCTGAATAAGCGGACTGCCGCCCAGCGGTGTGCCGCCCAGCGGACTGCCGCCCACATATGCAGGAAATGACATCATGAGTTTATCGATTACGAGCAACTTCGACGCGGGCGCGATCGAGGTGCTGTCTTGCGCCGAGGCTGGCAATATCCGCTTGCGCGTGCGGCCCGACAGCCACGCGGAGTTCGCGCAATGGTTCTACTTCCGGCTCTCCGGCGCCGCGGGCGAGCGCTGCGTGATGACCTTCGAGAATGCGGCGGCGTGCGCGTTCGCGGAAGGCTGGCGCGACTACCAGGCCGTCGCCAGCTACGACCGCGTGAACTGGTTTCGCGTGCCCACGTCGTACGACGGCCGTGTGCTGACGATCGACCACACGCCGGAATTCGATCGCATTTATTACGCGTACTTCGAGCCGTACAGCGAGGAACGCCATTCCGAGTTCCTCGGCGCAGTTCAACAGATGCCGCAGGCCACGCTTACCGAGTTGGGCAGGACCGTCGAAGGCCGGCCGGTGTCGCTGCTCACGCTCGGCACACCGCAAACCGGCGACATCGCCAGGAAAAAGATCTGGCTGATCGCGCGTCAGCATCCCGGCGAGACCATGGCTGAATGGTTTATCGAAGGACTCGTGAAGCGGCTCGTGGGCTGGGGCGATTGGGCGGGCGATCCGGTTGCGCGCAAACTGTACGATCACGCGGTGTTCTACATTGTGCCGAACATGAATCCGGACGGCAGCGTGCGCGGTAACCTGCGCACCAATGCGTCCGGCGCCAATCTGAACCGTGAGTGGATGGAGCCGGACGCCGCGCGCAGTCCCGAGGTGCTGGTAGTGCGTGAGGCGATTCACGCAACCGGCTGCGACCTCTTTTTCGATATTCACGGCGATGAGGCGCTGCCTTACGTCTTCGTGGCCGGCTCGGAGATGCTGCCGGGATTCACCGAGCGGCAAGGCGAGGAACAAAGGGCGTTTATCGAAGCGTTCAAACAGGCAAGCCCTGATTTCCAGGACAAGTATGGGTACGCCGCGAGCAAGTATCGCGAAGATGCGCTCAAGCTAGCTTCGAAATATATCGGCAACGAGTTCGGCTGCCTTTCATTGACGCTCGAGATGCCGTTCAAGGACAACGCCAACTTGCCGGACGAACGGGTGGGTTGGAACGGCGAGCGCAGTGCGTCGCTCGGTGCGGCGATGCTGCAGGCCATCTTGGGGCACGTGGAGACGTTTGCCTGAGTTCCCCGCATTGAAGAGGGCACACATGGATTGCGTGTGTGCCTTTTTTGTTGGCTGGTCTGAACGGCCAGCCGGCGCATGCGCCTTACCGGTTTGCCGACAGCGGTCGCGGATTCGCAGGATTGCCGAATTCAGTAACGCTGGCGTCGCGCAATGTGGCTCGCACGATTGACAGCGTTATCCGGTCCTAGTGCTTTTTCTTCGCTGACGCATTCTTGCTGGACGACTTGCCCGAAGTGCTTTTCGACGACTTCGCGGAACTCTTCTTCGCGCCTTTGCCGCTCGCCGCGTGCTTGCCCTTTGCCCCGTGATGTTTACCCGATGCTGCGCGCGACGGTGATGGCTCTGAGTTGCGCGCCCGCGCCGGAGGCACCGGGTCGTTCCAGCTGAACGCCAACATTTGCGCGCCCACATAGCCGCAGCGGAACTTCAGGTCGGCAGCGTCGCCCCCGCCGCTTTGACGGATGCCGAGCCCTTCGACGGTGACGATGTTGTCTACCTTGACGCGTTGCTTGCCTTCGTCGAACGAATCGTTCCACGGTGTGATTGCGGCGTGCGCGCTGTCGAACGAACTTGGTGGAAACTCGACATGATCGAACGCGGTCGAGGTGCTCGCGACAAAATTGCCATGCGCGGCGCAATCCGCGACGAGCGGATCGGCATGCATTTCATTGACAAATCTGTTGACGAGATCGTTGTGCTGTTCGAGTTGATCGGCGAATGCGGGCGCAGTGCATGCGAGGGAGAGGCTCGCTGCGAGTGTTGCCAACCGGCCGACCAGCCGCAGCAATCGGCGCGGTACGTTGGTGCAATCCATCTAGTTCGTTAGGCGTTATGGAGACGTGAGGCACGTAAGATGCCTGGCGGCAGGGTTGAGTTCAATCGTGCCGCAACTATTTTTCGGCCGCGGTTTTCGCCGCGCTTTGCGATGCCGGGCGCGTGAGTGAACGCATTGGCGCGACTAGCTCACGAGCACGTGGAGTGCGCCTTGAGCGTTGCGCCGGTCTCACGTGCGTGGTCCGCCGAGCCGGTATCGCCGCACATCATAAGTGGTGACCCAGGCAGGGCGGTAGACGGCGATCAATGCCGTGGACATTCCCGTGAACCATGCCTCGCCGGTGGCCAGGAGAAGTACGCTCAGCGCGTAGCCTGCAGGCACAACGGTCACCGAGCCGTCGGCGAGCGCTACGTGAACGCCGAGCGCTGCAGCTGCAGTGAGCGACACCGCGATAGCCGGCGACACGAAGCCTTGGCCGAAGATGAACATGAAAAGATTGCGCGGCAGCCACGCGATGCTTGCTCGTTGAAGCAATGTCGAAATGCCGACCGGCACCGCGCCGAACACGAGGAAAGTGAGTGCGATGCCTTGCCACGGAGCGTCGAAGATCAGGCCGGCAAGGCCAGTGACCACCGCCATTGCAATCAAAGCCAGCGCCCAGTCGAATAGCGTCACGACGAGGGTTGCGCCGAGCAGGTGCATGACGGTGCCGTCGTCTAGCCAGGCGTTGCTGGCCCACAGTACCGACACGGCGACAATGATGGCCAGCCAGACATGCTGCAACGTGCCGTCTTGAAGTCGTTTGAAAGGGTTTTTCCACAGCGCGAGCGCGACCACTATCGCAGTGACTATCCAGCCACCGACAGCGATCCAGAACGGAAGCGGTGTGTAGAGGAAACCCATGAGTCCCATATTACTCGTTGGACGAGAAAAGGTGTGAGCGGATTCCATGCCAGCCGATGCAAGCGCTGGCACACATCGCGCATCACGCTACCGACGCGCACGCATCACCTCACGTGGAGCCGTCCGTGACCGGCTCGGACGGGAGCTCCGCCGCGGACGCGTCGTCATAGGGCGTGCCCGGTTCGGCTGCCATCGGCAAGGGAGCCGTTGAATCGTTGGCGGACAGCGGGTACTGGAAGCGCCGCCGTGTGGCGCGCCGCAGCGGCACGGAGCCGGCCTGGCCCATGACGGGCCGGAGGAGGCTTTCTGCGTTGCTGCGAAGCACTTGCAAATGGTTTGTCAGCCAACCGTTGTAGAGCGCGACAGCGGCGGCGCGATTCGGCGCGCCCAGCTGCTGGAATATGCTGGTTAAATGAATCTTGACGGTGCCTTCGCTAATACCCAATGTGCGCGCGATCATCTTGTTGGTGCTGCCCATATGGACGCAGCGCATGATCTGCTCCTGGCGAGGCGAGAGTCCATTCGACAATCTGGTCCGGCGCGGCGGCGGGCTATTCTCGTCAAACGGGCGGATAGTGGTATCCGTTGGGAGCGGCGGGTTGAGCGCCAGCGCGCCGGACGGCACGTAGTGCCCGCCCAGCATCACCATTTCGAAGGCGCGCACGATCAGGCACGGATCGGTTTCGCGCGGCACGACGCCTAGAACGCCCTCGTCCATGAGATTGCTCACCACCTTCGGCGAAATTTTGTCCGTCAGCACTGCAATGCGCAGATGCGGGTAGTGGCTAAGCAGGCTGCGGATGTCGATCACCGACATCCAGTCCTGCCAGTCGACCACGAGCAGGTCGGGCCACTGACGCTTGAGCGTGCGCTCGACCTGGCGCCAGTCTTGTGCTTCGTTAAAACGCGCTAACCGGTTGATTTGCCGTAACAGCGCTTTGAGGCCGTCGCGTCGTTCCGCGTCTGAGTTGAGTATCGAGAATCGCATGCATGTCTCCAGATGAATCGGGCGAAGTGGCGCGATGCATTCGCCAGGCGTTGGGTCCGGGCGGGTGTGCGATGCGTCGCCGTCCCTATGATGACAAATTCCCTTCGATTTGACGGCCTGTCCAAAAGGCATAGGAAGAATGACGCACAAAAAACCCCGCACGCGGCGGGGTGTGTCAACGAACTGCGATACGCCGAAGGCGCGCGGCTGCCTAGTGGAAGTGCGGCTGCGCGGGTTCGGCGTCTTCCGGCATTTCCGCGTGGACGATTTCGCCGAGCGGATCGGCATACAACGGCACGCCGCAGTCATCGCAATATTCAGGCTCGAACCGGCCTGCGTGGCGGCGCACGTCGGTCACGCCGGTTTCCTTGAGCAGCGCGACGATTTCCTCGAGGGGAGCGTCCGGCGGTGCGGTTTCCTGCGGCTCTTCGTCGATGCCGGCTTCACCATTTTCGCGGCCATACAGGGGCCATACGACGCCGTAAATCACCTCATTGCTGCCGCGGCGCGTAAAGCCGACGCGGTATTCGTCGATGCGGCGCTCGCCGAAACCGGCAACCACCGCGCGCAGGTCCTGCGGCGCGGCGCCAATTGTGTCGAACAGATAACGCACGGCGGTGCGCACGGTGTGAGGGCGCACGCGTTCGTCGGCGTCGCGGCATGCCGAGTAATAGGCATCCGGCAACAGACACTCGAACTCGCAACCGGGCAGCACCAGCGACAGGTTGGCGCCGCCTTGCGTGGCCCATTGCTCGAGGCACTGCCCTCGTTCGATGCGGGTGCCGTGCTCCTCCTCTTGCCAGCGAAACGTGGGCTCGCCGACGGGCGCCGCGACCAGAGCGAGCAGGAAGCGCGGGTCAGCCAGAATAGGAGAGGTTTCCGGCAGCTCGCCGAAGTTGAGCTTGAGGTTGCCGCCAGCCATGGCTACCTGTGCAAGCTGCTGAGCAATGCGCCAGGTTTCGACGTGATGGCGCGGCAGCTGGTCGATGCTGTAAAGGAATGGCGCCATGGCGACACGCGTGTTCGCTGCGAGCACGTGAGCCTGCAGGTGCGCGCGCAAAGCGTCGGCAGCGTCGGCTTTGAGCGGCCCGGACGGAATCATGTAGCGAGTCCAGGCGAGGATGGGTGCCGCAATCAGCAACGCCTCATAAGCCACGCCTTCATGCTCGACGACGAACGACTCGCTGTGCGTTTCCGCCATGTCGGCGAGCGCGCCATAAGCGTCGGGATGATTCTGCTGCAGATGGTCGAGGGCTGCGTCGAGCGTAGTCTGATTGGCGTTGCGCACGATTTTGGCCAGCAGCGCGTCGAGCTTCGCTTCCCAGAAGCGGTCTTCGGTGCGGCTGCCCGACGCGAAAAGCGCGAGCGAGAGACCGACAAGCTTGTCGGCATCGGGGGGGAGACGTTTGGCGATTCGCGAGCGCATAAATCCGGAAGTTGGGTGCACAGAACCTTTTATTGTAGTCGTTTCCGTGGCGCCACATTGTTTGGCGCGTGATACCGGAACGATTCGGACGTTTCTGCGCGGAAAACCGGACCGTCGGCGTGTGTTCGATCGTGCTTCCTTCGTGAATTCGTCAAATAATATAAGACGGTCAGAGAGCGAAAGTGGCTTCTGTACACTGGCCGGTTTGACGGACGCCGAACCAGGGCGTTCGTACTTGTCGCCGCGGTCTGGCGTAACGGGAGATTCATTGTGAAATCGGACCAACTGATCGAACGCCTGGCCGCGGTGTTCGCGCTGATCATTCTCGTGGGCGGCTCGTTGCTGGTCCTCGCGCCATTCACGACCGCTTTGCTATGGGGCGCGATTCTCAGTTACAGCTCCTGGGGACTTTACCGCAGGCTGACTTCGGCGCTTGGCGGTAGGCGCAAGTCGGCTGCCACCTTGATTGTGTTCATTATTCTGATCGTGGTTCTCGGGCCGTTCGTCTACGCGGGGTTTGCGTTTGGCGCGCACGTTCACGACATAGTCGCTCTGGTTCAAAGGTTGTTCGAAGCAGGTTTGCCCGATTTGCCTCCTTGGGTAGCGCGCGTTCCGGTGATCGGGTCGAGCATCGAGAGCTTCTGGGAGCGTCTGACAAGCAGCAATTCCGAACTGATAGCGCAGTTGCGTACGCTTGCGGCGCCGGCCGGCAAGTGGATCCTTGCGGCAGCCATTGCGGTCACGCACGGTCTTGGCCTGTTGGCGCTGAGCATCGTGCTGGCTTTTTTCTTTTATACCGGCGGAGAGGGTGCGGCCGCGTGGCTGAACGCGGGCATGCGGCGTATCGCCGGGGAGCGTGCCGATTACCTGTTGGCGCTCGCGGGCAGTACGGTCAAGGGCGTCGTCTATGGAATTCTGGGCACTGCGCTCGTTCAGGGAATTCTTGCGGGGTTCGGCTGCTGGATTGCTGGTGTGCCGGGGCCTGCGTTACTTGGACTAGCGACGTTTTTCCTGTCGGTAATCCCGGGAGGCCCGGTGATCGTATGGTTGCCTGCGGCAATCTGGCTTTATCACGGCGGTGCGACGGGGTGGGCGGTCTTCCTGGTGGTGTGGGGTGTGCTCGTTGTCGGCATGTCCGACAACGTCATCAAGCCGATTCTGATTGGCAAGAATAGCGACATGCCGTTGATCCTGGTCATGCTAGGTATTCTGGGTGGCGCGTTCGCTTTCGGCTTCCTCGGCGTTTTTATCGGGCCTACCTTGCTTGCAGTCGCGTACACGGTGCTGCACGATTGGACCATCGGAGCAACCGCTGGCAGTACGTTGGTGCCGGGTGCCAAACCTGCCGTTGCGGAAGAAATTGGCCGGATAGAAAAGGCGCCTTGAATAAAAGCAGATAACGCTTGCAAGGCGCTGGTCGGCTCGCTAGAATCTCGCTCTTTCGTGCTCCGGACGCCGGGGCACGGGAAGCGGGAGAGCCAGCAGTGGCAAGGCTTCCAGCGGTCGCAGCAGGTTCAGTCAGTAACAAAAACCTGTTGACGGCGCAGCCGGAGTTCTTCATAATCTCGTTTCTCTGCTGCTGATGCAGCGACGCAGAACGAAGCGGTGCCGGGTAGTAGTGGTAAGGGCAGCGCAGCGTGAAGCGGACCGATCTTTAAAAACTAA
>NZ_CAJHCR010000009.1 GCF_904848585.1 Paraburkholderia kirstenboschensis | reverse complement strand
CCAAACGACAAAAAGAGGAGGAAATCGACGCACCAGAATGATGTTTCTGAGCATCAGGGGTGGGTCAATTCTAGATGCAAAAAGTGGGTCAGTTCGCGGTGCAAATCAACAGCCGACCGTCACGCGGCTGTAGCGGGTTCCCAAGGCCAGTTCCGACTCGCCCGACAGGATCTCGACCTGGTCCTCGGGCGGGAAATAGCTTGACCAGTTCTTCGCGTCGACGAGCAGCTTCCACACCACTTCGGGCGGCGCTTTCACGTCGATGTCGTTGAGGGCGTAGATGGCTGACGTTTTCGGGTCGTAGCGCTCTGGCCAGATGACATGGTCATACATGGTTTACAGCTCCTTCTTGAACAGATCCTGGAAAATCAGGGGCGCCCAGCTCTTGTCCCGGGCCTGCACGAGCTGACCGCCCTCGGCGATCCTGCCGAGACTGACCGCCGCGTAGCCGAGCCGCTCGACTAGGGCGGCGACCGTCGCGCTTGCAGCCTCGTCGTCGCTGGACAGAAAGATGACTCGACGGCCGCCGACACTGACGGGATTCTCGGCGAGTACTTTGGCGGGCAAATGATTGAACGCCTTGACAAGGGATGCGCCCGGAAACGCTTTCGCTACGATCGCCGAGGATGGCTGGCTGCCCAGTTCGGAGAGCGGCACGCCATAGGCATTGGTGGCGTCGATGACGACTTTGCCTTTCCAGTTCGCCGCAGCTCTGGCGACGTCGCGGTGGGCCCGGAACGGGACCGCCAGAATGATCACATCGGCCTCGAGCGCCGCTTGGAGCGTGAGGGGCACCACCTTGTCGCCCAGTTCGCGGGCCATAGATGCGATTGACTCCGGCCCGCGTGTGTTAGCGATGCCGACCGTGATGCCGCTCCGGGCGAACTGACGGGCAATGGCGGCGCCGACGCTGCCGCTGCCAATGATGGAAGAGGTCATAACAACTCCTGAGTTGGATGGGTTCCGGTCTGCGCCATGTGCAGTACAGCGAATGAGCCTCACAAGAACGCCGCTGCGTTGGGAGAAATAATGGCAGTGCGATATGCATCTGAGAAGCCGGGATATCGAGATACAATCCATCTACCTCAGAGATGGATTACTTGACAAATGCTGGATGGAATCTCGCTGGATCAGCTCAG
Organism: Paraburkholderia kirstenboschensis; assembly: GCF_904848585.1. Classification (GTDB taxonomy): domain Bacteria; phylum Pseudomonadota; class Gammaproteobacteria; order Burkholderiales; family Burkholderiaceae; genus Paraburkholderia; species Paraburkholderia kirstenboschensis. Next base: position 281,374 of record NZ_CAJHCR010000009.1, on the reverse strand, counting down.
AACCTTCATCGCTGCTGTGGATGAGGGGAGCTTCTCGGCTGCCGCCCGAAGGCTCAACCGGGTTCAGTCCGCGGTGAGCGGCTGGGTCGGCGGACTGGAAGATCAATTAGGCGTCGCGCTGTTCGACCGCTCCGGCCGGTTCCCGAAGCTCACACCGGAGGGCGTGCTGTTGCTCGCTGACGCCCGCAACGTCGTCTCCGGGGTCGACACGCTAAAGGCACGAGCCAAACTCATGACTTCGGGAGTGGAGGCGGAACTCTCAGTGGTGGTCGACGTTTTCTTCCCCACGTCGGTGGTCAGCGCCGTCGCCAAAGCATTCGCAGAGCATTTTCCGCTGACGCCGCTGCGGCTTTTCGTCGAGGGCCTGGGAGCGGCCTATCAACCCGTTCTCGACGGGCGATGCAGTTTGGGCATCCTGCCACCGCTGCCGCAGGCTTTCCCGTCATTGGTTAGCGAGCGGCTTGGCGATCTGCCGCTCGTCGCAGTTGCTTCGGCGCACCATCCTCTCGCAGGCGTGGGTCATCGCATACCACGGCGTGAACTTGCCAAACACGTCCAACTGGTCCTGACTGACAGGTCGGATCTGACCGCAGGTCGTGACTTCGGGGTTGCGTCAGCCTCCACCTGGCGTCTGGCGGATTTGTCGACGAAATACGCGTTTCTCAAAGACTGCGTGGGGTGGGGAGGAATGCCCTTGCACATGGTCGAGCAGGACATCGAGGCAGGTAGATTGGTCATTCTGGACGTGGACGAGATGCCGCCTAGCGGCTGGATGCTGACCATGTCGGTATATCACCAACCCTCGCGGCCTCCAGGACCCGCGGGCAAATGGTTCGTCGACCACTTGAAGGCTCTATGGGAGCAATCTGACGGCGTCCACGCGCCTTAGGAGGTTTGGGCTCTCTTCTTGCAATGTTTGCCTTTTGGACATCCCGGCAGTTATTTGATCAGGTTCCCGCTGCCTGGCGACGACCACTTCTGGCCGGATATCTTTACGTAAGCCACATCGGGATGATCGACATCACAAGAAGTAGCGCTAACGTCCGGTTTAGTAGTCGCCATTGCAGGTCAGTCCGCAACAGACGGGCGAACAGGAGAGGGGCCGCTACATGGCAGGTAGATAAAACCACAGCGCGGGGTACCCGCGCTTAATCACGAAAGCAGTCGTTCACAGACATCGAATTCAATCGGACGTCGCGGTCAGGACTGAGAACGCCGGCTGATTCTTTACGCTGGGGCGCTCCTGCATCCTTGCGTACCACGCCTGAAGCGCCTCGTACTTCGGAGGCACCGGTAGCTTCACAATCGACGCAAAGATCAAACCGCCGATGACCGCGATGTCGGCCATCGAAAAGGCTTCCCCGGCGACAAATGGTTGTCTTTTCAGAACGTCGTCGAAGTACTGCATGCCCCTCAGGGCTTTGTCGCGTTGACGGAATCCCCACTCGGGGTTCTGATAGATTTCAACGTCCGGCCCCAGCCCCGGCGTGCTGTGGTGGAAATAGACGCTGATGGCATCGAGCAGCTCCAACTCGGCGCGCTTGTTCATCATGTGGATCAAGCCCTTCTCGAGCGGTGTCCTGCCAGTGAGGGTGGGCTCGCCATCAAGCGCATCGAGGTATTCGGTAATCGCCGTGCACTCGGCAACGAGGGTGCCGTCGTCGAGCTCCAGCACCGGCAGCGTGCCCGAGTAGTTCTTCTGGGCGATGAACTCAGGCTTTTTGTGTTCCCCTTTATAAAGATCGACCATGACGAACTGGACGCGCGATTGCAGCTTCTTCTCGGCCAGAGCGATGCGCACGCGTGTCGGATAGGGGCCGCTTGGAAAGTCGTAAATCTTCATCATAGGAAGTTGGGTTTCGTCGAAATGGATGATGTCGGAACTCACTGCTTGCCTCTCTATAGGTTGATTCCATCGGAAAAAGCGGTAGGCGGAACTCATCGTTTATCTGCCTACCTAACGTTCGTTAGAGTAAACATAAGGGCTATAATGTTGCCTGTCAACATCCATTTCCTGATTACGAGGGCGGCAGCGGTGAGGAATGAAGCGAGTTCAAATTCCAGGGAGCGAATCCTGACGGCCGCCACAAGGATTGCGCAGGCGCATGGCTACAGCGGGTTGAATTTTCGTGATCTGGCTGAAGATGTCGGCATCAAGGCCGCAAGCATCTACCATCACTTCACGAACAAGGCCGAGCTCGGTGCGGCAGTAGCGAGGCGCTATTGGGAGGATTCAGCGGCTGCTCTGGATACCCTGCTGGCCGAATCCCCGGACCCGGCCAGCTGCCTGCGCCAATATCCCGATACCTTTCGCAAGGCACTCGAAAGTGGTAATCGCATATGCCTGTGCAGCTTCATGGCCGCCGAAAGCGATGACCTGCCGGAAGCGGTGATGAAAGAGGTCTACACGTTTGCCGATGTCAATGTTGCGTGGCTGGGTAAGGTTCTGTCCGCTGCGGCCGTGGTCAGTACCGCAGAGAGCGAAGGGCGGGCTCGCGCGATCTTCGCCGCCGTCGCCGGTGCTCAGCTCATTGCCAGGAGCCGCTCGGATATCTCGCTGTATGACGCGTTGATAGAGAGCTATCGCGTGACTGGCCTCCTGCCGGCATAGCGGTGCATCGGCCTTTTCGGACTTCGTAAGCCGGAGTCTACGGGGCTGCTTTTCGGAAGAGGCAGACCGACGAATTCGGGGCAGGCGACCTGCTCACTGTCGCTTCCTGGCCGGTCATTGCCGCATGTCAATCACATTGGTCGACCGAATCTCCCGACACGCTGATCATGGCAGACCGCAACGCATACGTAACCGGCCGTTCGATGTTGCCTCACCGGTCCGCCGCGACAGCATCAACGCGTGGCGGCGCGCTGGTGATTGCCCGTCAGCTCCACTACGAAGTCAAGAAAAGCGCGGGTCTTTGCCGGCACGTGGTGCCGGGATGCGTAGTAGACGTATAACGGATACCGTTCGTCTACCCATTCGGGAAAGAGATTGATCAATCGGCCGTCGGCAATCAGGGGCTCGGCACCGAGCAGCAACATCTGAGCAATTCCGGAACCGGCGAGACATGCGTTGAGGAGGGCGCCCGGATCGTTGACCGTGAGTCGTCCCTGGGTGTCGACCACAATGCGTTTTCGTTTGCGATGAAATTCCCACTGGAACGGCTTGCCTGTCTCGGGGTTGCGAAATTCAAGGCATCTGTGGCTCCGACCTTCCAGGTCCGCGGGTTTTGACGGCCGTCCCCAGCGAGCAACGTACGAGGGCGCTGCGACCGTCACGATGCGGGTGTCGAGCAGCTTTCTCGCGATCAGGGTAGACGCTTTGGGTTCGCCGAATCGCACGGCGAGGTCGAAGCCGTCCATGACGAGGTCGCCGAGACTGTCTCGCGCGATGAACTCGATTTCGAGTTCGGGGTGTGCGTCCATGAACGCATCGAGTTGTTGCCCGAGAATGGTCCGGTAGACGACAGGATCCAGATTGATTCTCAGCTTTCCACGCACAGCGGACGCGCCACCTGCCGCAGCGGCCGCTGCTTCCTCAAGCCCGGCGAGATGGGGCATGACCTGCTCGTAAAAGCGGCGGCCCTCTTCAGTCAGGGAGACGGAGCGCGTTGTCCGGCTGAAGAGCCGGATGTTCAACCTTTTTTCCAGCCGCGCAATCGCCCGACTGACGCCCGGCGGCGTCATTCCTATCACCTCCGAAGCGGCCACAAACGTTCCCGCATCCACTACGGCGGCGAACACGCTAATGCTGCCGGAAAGCTTCTCGCTACTGGATCTCATGGTTGCTCAAGTTAATACGTGTGGCGGAGCGCGATCAATCCGGTGAAGGAGAACGCTGCGCCGCTCAGCAGTGCTGGACGTGTCCGTCGATCATGCCAAATCGGTGACTCGTTGTCACTTATCTGATGACATCCATGTCATTTTGTTTCGTTTGGTGCTTGTCCAGAATACGTCTCACCGAGACATCCGCTGGACGCATCAACGGGAACCGGTCGCGGCGCGCGTTTTTCGCCAATCACTGAAGCACTGTAATGCCGCGATTCATTCATTCATTCGGGAAGAAACGAAAAATGGCAGTTCAAACAGATCGTCGTCGTCTTCTGAAAGGAGCGTCGAGCCTGCTGGCTCTTGCGACACTTGGTGGCGTCGCAAGCCGCGACGCGCGGGCAGTACCGCAGCGTCCGCGTGGCGACGCCGCGCTAGCCCATCACCCGGCCTACAGTTCGATCGATCAGTGCCTGCAACGGGCGGTGGACGACGGCACGGTTGCCGCTGTTGTCGCAATGGGCGCAACCGACCGCGGACTGGTTTACGAAGGAGCATGTGGCCGGGCGAACGCCCGCACTGGCGAGGCCATTAGTCCTGACACAGTCTTCTGGCTCCTGTCGATGACAAAGGCGATTACCGCAACCGCGTGCATGCAGCTCATCGAACAGGGCAGACTGCGGCTGGATCAACCTGCGGGCGAGATCCTGCCGCAATTGAAGTCGCCTCAAATTCTCGACGGATTCGACGTTTCCGGGCAGCCCAAGCTGCGTCCTGCGCGCAATGCGATCACGGTGCGCCATCTCCTCACGCATACCTCCGGCTTTACCTACAGCATCTGGAGCGACAAGCTCAGCCGGTACGAGACGGTGACAGGCATGCCGGACATCGGCTATTCGATGAACGGTGCATTCGCGGCGCCGCTCGAGTTCGAGCCGGGCGAGCGCTGGGAGTACGGCATCAGCATGGACTGGGTCGGCAAACTGGTCGAGGCCGTGACCGATCAGTCGCTGGAAGTCTACTTCCGCGAGCACATCTTCGATCCGCTGGGCATGCGCAACACGGGCTTTCTCATCGGTAGCAAGCAGAAGCAGCGCGTCGCGACCATGCACAGGCGTCAGGCCGACGGCTCACTCGCGCCCGAGCCGTTCGAGATCAACCAGCGCCCCGAATTTTTCATGGGCGGAGGCGGACTCTTCAGCACGCCGCGCGACTACATGGCGTTCCTGCAGATGCTGTTGAACGGCGGCACGTATCGCGGCGAACGCGTGCTACGCGCCGACACCGTCGCGACGATGTTCCGCAATCAGATTGGCGATCTGCAGGTCGCGGAAATGAGAACGGCGCAGCCGTCGTGGTCGAACAGCTTCGATCAGTTTCCGGGTACGGCGCACAAGTGGGGGCTGTCGTTCGACATCAATACAGAGCAAGGACCCCACGGACGAAGCGCAGGCAGCGTGAGCTGGGCCGGGTTGTTGAACACCTACTTCTGGGTGGATCCGGTCAAGCGGGTCGCGGGATCAATCTTTACGCAGATGCTGCCCTTCTACGATGCGCGCGTCGTGAACCTGTACGGACAGTTCGAGCAGGCGTTTTACGACGGTTTGCGTCGCGCCTGAGCGATTGACCGTCGGCACATCGACGCTGAATCAACCGATATATCCACACATGGAGAACGAGCAATGTATGCAATCACAGGAATCACCGGCAAGGTGGGCGGCGCACTGGCCCGCGAACTGCTGGCTACTGGTCAGCCGGTGCGCGCAGTCGTGCGCGATGCGACGCGGGCCGAGGCTTGGGCAGAGCGAGGTTGCGAGATCGCGACGGCTTTCATGGAAGACTCTTCGTCGCTCGCCGCCGCGTTCGAAGGCGCGACGGGCGTTTTCATCCTGCCGCCTTCGGAGTTCGACCCGGAGCCCGGGTTCCCTGAAGCGCGCACAGTGATAGAGGCTGTGTCCGCAGCACTCCTGAAGGCACGGCCCGACAAGGTCGTTTGCCTCTCGACGATCGGCGCGCAGGCCGACGAGGTCAACCTGCTCACTCAACGCACGCTGATGGAGCAGGCGCTGCGCGAGATGCCGATGCCCGTGACGTTCCTGCGGCCTGGCTGGTTCATGGAGAACGCCGCATGGGATGTTGCGTCTGCAAGCGACGATGGCGTCATTGCGAGTTACCTGCAGCCGCTCGACAAGCCGGTGCCGATGGTCGCCACCGCGGATGTAGGCCGCGTTGCTGCTGAACTGCTTCAGCAGACGTGGCGCGGTGTGCGCGTCTTCGAACTTGAAGGGCCACGCCGGGTGAGTCCTAACGATCTCGCAGCGGCTTTCGCCGGCGTGTTGCGTCGTCGGGTACGTGCGGAAGTCGTCGAAAGGCAGACGTGGGAAGCGCTGTTCCGCACGCAGGGCATGAAGCATCCTCTACCTCGCATGCGCATGCTGGACGGCTTCAACGAAGGCTGGATCGATTTCGAAAGCAGTTCTGGCGAAATGTTGCGCGGCCACGTCGAACTGGAGACCGTTCTGGGCGAGCTTGTGTCGCGTCGAACCTGACCAGAGCCGATAGCGCGACGCGTGGACTCTGGGTCTTTCTATACCGATGCATCAGGTTTTCGTTCAAACAAGGAATACACGATGGAATACAGCACGCTTGGCAGAACTGGTCTACGCGTTTCACGGCTGAGCCTGGGCGCAATGACTTTCGGTGCTGGCTCGGGCATCTGGGGCAATATTGCCGGCTTGAACAGCGATCAGGCCGCCCGGCTCGTCGCGATGGCCGTGGAACGCGGCGTCAATCTGATCGACACAGCGGACGCCTATTCGCAAGGTCGCTCAGAAGAGGTCGTGGGCCATGTGCTGAAAGCGCTGGGGCTGGACGAAGATCGAATGCTCGTCGCGACCAAGGTTCGGCTACGCACCGGTACCGGCCAGAACGAAGTGGGATTGGGCCGCTCGCACATCATGCGCTCGGTCGAGACAAGCCTGAAGAGACTCGGTCGCGATCACATCGACCTGTTCCAGTTGCATGACCGTGACGCGCTCGTTCCGCTCGACGAGACGCTTCGTGTGCTGGACGATCTCGTTACTCAAGGCAAGGTCCGCCACATTGGCGTGTGTAATTTCAGTGCAGCCGATCTCGAGCGAGCCGTCGGCATAACGTCCCGTACCGATCGGGCTCGTGTCGTGAGCAATCAGGTGCACTATTCGCTGACGAGTCGCGATATCGAACACGAAATCATGCCGGTTGCAGCGACAAACACAATGGGCCTTCTGGTCTGGAGTCCGCTCGCAGGTGGTTACTTGAGCGGCAAGTACTCGCAGAATGGCGAAGCTGCCGGGCGGCGTGCCAAACTCGACTTTCCGCCAGTCGATACAGTCAGGGCGGAGCCGATCCTCGCAGTATTGCGTGAAGTCGCCGACGAACTTGGGGCCACGCCGGCTCAAGTCTCATTGGGCTGGTTGCTCGCGCGCGAGCAGATCACTTCCGTCATCGTCGGAGCCCGCACGTGCGAGCAGCTCGCAGCTAACCTCGACGCACAAGATCTCGCACTAACATCCGAACAGTGCGGGCGGCTCGATAAAGTATCTGAACCGTCAGTTCCCTTCCCCTACTGGATGCAACGCTTCCATGACGGGGATCGCACCTGCGGATGAGTGGCGGGGAGTTCGGAATCTTGCCTGCGCTCGTGCGGCATCAGCAACTCGGGTTGCGGCGGGCCGCCGCGGCCGTTTGAAAAACGCTGCGAAGGTAATCGTTTTCATAGCTGTGCCGCTGCGGAAAAATGATTATGCTTTTCACACGGAATTCATTTTAATTACAGCTGCATTTACCGATGATTGATCAGTTCACAGGTAATCCGGCGGGGTTGGCGAAGTTGCGACTACCCCGACGGGATTAAAATTTGTTTCAGTATTGAAGCATTTTCGCACACGCATTTTCTACCCCATGCCAAAGCTGGGGCAGTAAGTCTTGCGGTCTGTGCGTTGCCGCACTGTGGCGGTCCGGGCGCCGCCATGGGGTTGCTCCGGTTTAACCCGGAATTGCAGTGCGTCAAATTGTCTTTCCCGGTTTTATGAAATCGGTATCAATAAAAAAGCGCTTGCCGTCTTTAATTTCAATTGTTAATCTGAGCGCGTTTAGAGGTATCCCTCAATAGGTCTTAGTCGATAGACGGCGCAATGACTTGAATACTGCTAACGGTTCCGTAGAGGATTGATATGCTGACCGCTACCATTGACGCACTCACACCGCCTCCCGCCCGGTTCTCAATCGGCGACGTCGTCACGTTGAAAGACGGCGGCCCGCGCATGACCGTTACGTATGCGGGCCCGGTGGCGCTCAATCCCGGCGACTGGCTGATCTGCGAGTGGTTCGACGACCATGGCGAACTGCGCCGCGAAGTATTCGCGCCTTCCAGCGTGCGCGCCGAGCCGCGTTCCATTCCGGCGGGCTCCGTGCAGTGGAACCGGATAGGCCGCGCGGCATAACGGCTGCTGTTTCTGCTGCGGCTCTCCCGGGCTTATTCCTGCGAACCATCCCGCGTTGTGCTGCGCTGTTGCACGCGCAGCAGCAGCGCGGACGAAAACGCGCGCATGCGTACCATCTTGCGTTTTTCCACCACGTCGCCCGCAAGGTTCTTCGGCGGGTTCGGCTGCAACGACCAGTAGAGCGCGAGCAGCCAGCCAAGAACGGTCCACCCAACGCACGCGTTGAATAGCGCGAGCGTCAGCACGTCGACGCGTTTGCGCCGATCGGCCAGAATCGCCGGCAGGAAATACAGCGCCAGCGCGATAATCACGGCGATGATCTGAACGACGATCTTGTCATTCATATGTCGCCTCCCGGAAATACGGCTCGGCCAAGGTCAACGCTCCGCTTATGAAGCGAGCCTGCACGCGCAGCTCACCTACCGATTGTCGCGCGATTGTGTGACGCGTGCAGCCTGAACGAAAGCCTGCGGACGCAGACGGGAGTCGTGCACGCCGCCATCCGCCGCCATCCGACAGCCCGACGGCACGCCGGCAAGCGACGAAGACTTCAGCACCGCGGGCATCAGGTCTATCATGTTCGTTTCGCTCGAACGAAACCGAACCCTGTTACGGACCGCCATCATGATCTCCGACGATACGACCCAGCAGGCTCAACGCCTGAATCCCGACACGCTTCGCGAATTCGTGGACCGCAAATGGAACGACGAGATCGTGCCTGCGTTGACCGACTACATCGCGGTGCCGGCCAAGAGCCCGGCATTCGATCCCGAGTGGGTCAAGCACGGCTACCTGGAACGCGTGATTACCGACGCCGCGCAATGGGTCGAGCAGCAGCCGGTGCGCGGTCTGAAACTCGAGATCGTCCGCTTGCCGGGCCGCACGCCGGTAATTTTCTTCGAGACGCCGGCGACGCGTTCAGGCAGCGACGAAACCATCGTGCTGTACGGCCACCTCGACAAGCAGCCGGAATTCGACGGCTGGCGCAAGGATCTCGGCCCGTGGACGCCGAAGCTCGAAAACGACAAGCTCTACGGCCGCGGCGGCGCCGACGACGGCTATGCGATCTACGCGAGCATCACCGCGCTCGCCGCGCTCGACGCGCAAGGTATCGAGCGGCCGCGCTGCGTCGGCCTGATCGAAACCTGCGAAGAGTCGGGCAGCTACGACCTGCTGCCTTACGTGGACGCATTGCGCGAACGGCTCGGCAACGTCGGTCTCGTGGTCTGCCTCGACTCGGGGGCGGGCAATTATGATCAGCTGTGGCTCACCACGTCGCTGCGCGGGCTCGTCGCCGGCGACCTGGAAGTGCAGGTGCTAGACGAAGGCATTCACTCGGGCGGCTACGGCGGTATTGCGCCGTCGAGCTTCCGCATCATGCGGCAGCTGTTCGACCGTCTGGAGGACTCCGCCAACGGAACGCTGCTGCCCAAGGGCTTTCATAGCCCGATTCCCGCCGACCGTCTGCGCGAAGCCGAAGCGACCGCGCAAATTCTCGGCGACGACGTGTGGAAGAAGCTGCCGTGGGCATGCGGTCAGGACGGCCGTCAGGTGCTGCCCACCACGACCGATCCGAAGGAGGCGTTGCTCAACTCCACGTGGCGTCCGTCATTGTCGGTGACCGGTGCAGCCGGCTTGCCCGCACTCGCCGACGCCGGCAACGTGCTGCGTCCGCGCACCGCGTTCAAGCTGTCGCTGCGCCTGCCGCCGCTGATCGAAGCGGAAAAGGCCGTTGCGGAACTCAAGGCGCTGCTCGAACTCGACCCGCCGTACAACGCGAAGGTGACATTCAAGCCGGACGCCGGAGCAGCGAGCGGCTGGAGCGCGCCCGACCTCGCACCGTGGCTCGCGACCGCGCTCAACACTGCATCGCGCGAGCATTACGGTGCCGACGTCGCGTATATGGGGCAGGGCGGCACGATCCCGCTAATGAACGTGCTGAAGGCGGGCTTTCCCAAGTCGCAGTTCATGGTATGCGGCGTGCTGGGACCGAAGTCGAATGCGCACGGGCCGAACGAATTCTTGCATGTGCCGTACGGCAAGAAGCTCACGGCCGCCGTTGCGCAGGTAATTGCCGCCGCACCCTGACCGTTTTTTTGCCGACCTGTCGCGGTTCCTGTTCCGCTTGCGTTGCCACTCACTAGCGCCCCGATTCGAATGAACGATAAAAAACTCGCTCAATCCACCACGCCCCGCATCGCGGCCGATCAACTACACGCCTTCGTCCGGGCGATCTGGGAGCAGGCGGGCAGCGCGCCGCGTGAAGCCGAACTGATCGCGGATCATCTGGTGGCCGCGAACCTGACAGGGCACGATTCGCACGGCGTCGGCATGATTCCACGCTACGTGGCGTCGCTTGCCGACGGGCAACTGCGGCTGAATCTGCATGCCGACGTCGTCAAAGACGCGGGCGCCGTGCTCACGGTGGAAGGCCATAAAGGCTTCGGCCAGGTGGTCGCTTTCGAGGCAATGGAAGAGGGCATCGCGCGAGCCCAGCGCATCGGCATTTGCGCAGTCGGGCTGCGCGATGCGCATCATATCGGCCGCATCGGTCACTGGGCCGAGCAATGCGCGCGAGCGGGGCTCGTGTCGTTTCACTTCGTCAATGTGGCGGGCGATCCGCTCGTCGCGCCGTTTGGCGGCGCGGACCGCCGCATCGGCACCAACCCGTTTTGCGCGGCTTATCCGCGGCCCGGCAAGCCGCCGCTCGTGCTCGACTTCGCGACGAGCACGGTCGCGTACGGCAAGACGCGCGTCGCTTACAACCAGGGCAAGCAGGTGCCGCCGGGCGCATTGATCGACCATGAAGGAATGCCGACGGCCGATCCCAAAGTCATGCACGAGGCGCCGTTCGGTTCGCTGACGCCGTTCGGCGGACATAAGGGTTTCGGGCTTGCCGCCATGTGCGAGATATTCAGCGGCGCGCTGGCGGGCGGCTTCACCACGCACGCGGACACGCTCGGCACCACCAACGCAATCATCAATTGCATGCTTTCGGTCATCATCGACCCGGCGGCGTTCGACGCCCCTGACGCGCAAGCGGAAGCTGACGCGTTTATCGCGTGGGTCAAGGCCTCGCCGCTCGCAGCGGGCGTCGAACATATCTATGAGCCAGGCGAGCCGGAGCGCGTGACGCGCGCGGAGCGCGAAGCCTACGGCATTCCGGTCGATGCGGCCACATGGACGCAGATCTGCACGGCCGCGCTCGCTGTCGGCATGGGCGCAGAAGAGGTCGCGCGCTGGTCGGCGTCGCTCAAATAGCGACTCCTGGATAATGGGCAGATTGCCGTTTATGCAATATAGATATTCCGTCTGTTAGCCCACGAATAAAAAAATATTCGCAAGCGGCATTTTCGACTGCGTCGCCTAATCGGCGCGCCTTGCTTTTCCTTTCGAATTCGCAAGCGAATTCCGCCTCTGCTCGTCCGCTAATTGCATTGCCCGCCGGCATGCAATGTCGTGCATTGTCGTGCATCTTCGCCGCGCAAGCGTTTGCGGTGCGGCGCACGCCGCACCGCTGTCATGCGCCGCTGTGACGCCCGTCGCGCAAGGCTTCGGGATTTCGTTGCATTGATCTGTTGGTTATCCCGCTCCCATCCGATTCCGGTCTGCTTTAGGCTCGCATTGCAATATCAGTGTTTAACCCTAAAGGACCGTTCAAAATGAATCTGCATAACCACCACGCCTGCCGCCCGTTCCTCGAAGCCGGCAATCTGTCGCAAGTCTCCGCTTATTACGAAGAAGGCCGCAATGTCATGTGGATGATGCTGCGCGCGCAGCCGCGTCCCTGTTTCAATCTGGATCTGGTCCACGACATTCTCGGGCTCGCGCAGGCCGCACGGGAGTCCGGCTTGCCGATCGACTTCTGGGTGACCGGCTCGCTGATCCCCAACATTTACAACGTGGGCGGCGACCTGGATTTCTTCGCCGATGCAATTCGCTCGGGCAAGCGCCAGGCGCTGTTGGCGTATGCACGTGCGTGTGTCGACTGCGTGCATGCGGCGGCGCGCGGCTTCGATACGGGCGCGATCTCGATTGCGATGGTCGAGGGCACGGCGCTCGGCGGCGGCTTCGAGGCCGCGCTTGCACATCACTTCCTGCTCGCGCAATCGGACGCGCGCATGGGCTTTCCCGAGATCGCGTTCAATCTGTTTCCCGGCATGGGCGGCTATTCGCTGGTTGCGCGCAAGGCGGGCATGCGTCTCGCGGAGGAACTGATCGGCGTGGGCGAACCGCACACGGCGGAATGGCATCGGGAGAAGGGTCTCGTCGACCAGTTGTTCGAACCGGGCGACGCTTACGTGGCGACCCGCACGTTCATCGACACGCTCAAGCCGAAGATGAACGGCATCCGCGCGATGCTGCGAGCGCGCCAACGCGTGCTGCAATTGCCGCGGGCCGAACTGATGGAAATTACCGAGGATTGGGTGGACGCCGCCTTCATGATCGAAGAGAAGGATCTTGCCTTCATGGAGCGGCTCGTGATGCTGCAAAACCGCCGCACGTCCAACTTGCGGCAGACGGCTGCTAGCGCGGCCAATTTCGGCTGACTCAATCCACCCGCGGCCGAAGTGCGCCCGTTGCGACGCGCAAGCCGCAAGCTCAGGCGATCAGCCTGAGCTTCTGCCTGTCCTGCAACCAGCGCTCGAAGTCCGCGGCCGGCATTGGATGAGCGTACAGGTAGCCCTGCACGTATTCGACGCCCAGCCCTTTCATGAAAGCCTCTTCGGACTCGGTTTCGATTCCTTCGGCGACGACCTTGAAATCGAGTTCCTGCGCAACCACCACCATGGAGCGGACGAGTGCTTGCGCTTTGGTGTCGGCGTTGATCGAACGCACGAAGCTGCGGTCCAGCTTGATCACATCGAGCGGAATGCGGCCCAACTGCGATAGCGACGAATAGCCGGTGCCGAAGTCGTCCAGATGCACTTGCGCGCCAAGTTGACGGAACTGCTTGATCAGGTCGATGGCCGCGGCTTCGTCCTCGATCAGGCAGCTCTCGGTGAGTTCCACGTCGACGAGGCATGGTTCGAGCTTCGCCTGCTCAAGCGCTTCGGTGAAATGCCGGACCACCGCCGTATCCACCAGTTGCCGCGCCGACACATTGATCGCGATGCGCAGGTTGTAGCCGTCCGCTTGCCATTTGGCCGCCTGTTTCGCAGCCGTTTGCATCACCCAGCGGCCGAGCACGCCGATCAAACCGGACTCTTCGGCATAACGAATGAACTCCGCCGGCATGATCTGCCCGCGTTCCGGCGAATTCCAGCGCACCAGCGCTTCCACGCCTTGCACCGCGCCGGTTGAGAGCAGCAGCTTGGGCTGATAGTGCAGCGTCAGTTGGCCTTCTTCGAGGCCGCGCCGCAGGTTCGTGTCGAGCCACATGTACTCGGCGACCTTGCGGTTCATATCCGGCGAAAACACGCGGTGCGTGCGTTTGCCTTCGTCTTTCGCGACGTACATGGCGGTATCGGCCGAGCGGATCAGCGACTCAAGGTTGTCGCCGTGTTCCGGATAGCGCGCAATGCCGATCGAGCAGCCCGTATAGACTTCGACTAGCCCGAGGCTGAACGGCGTGCGCATGCGTTCGAGAATGCGCTGCGCGGTTGCCTCCAGTTCGTGCGCCGTGTCTTTTGCCGCGAGCACGATGAACTCGTCGCCGCCGAGCCGCGCGAGCGTGTCGCCTTCATTCAGGCACATGCCGATCGCGGCCGACACGTCGCGGATCAGACGGTCGCCGAATACGTGGCCGTAGTGATCGTTGACCTTCTTGAAGTTATCCAGATCGAGAAAAAGCACACCCACCGATTCGCCCGGCGACGTCTCGTCGATCGCGGTGCGGATCTTGTCCTGGATCGCATTGCGATTGGGCAGGCCCGTGAGCGAATCCGTGTTGGCAAGTTGCGTGAGACGCTCCTGCGCAAGACGTTCCTCGGTGATGTCGGTGCCCGAGCAGATGAGGTACTGCTCGTCTACGCCGCTGCCGCTCTGCACGAACTTGTTGCGAAACAGAAAGAGCCGTTCGCCGTGCAGTGTCTTGATGCGCCGCTCGACTTCGTACGACACGCCGCGATTGAAGAAGCCCGCTATGTTCTGACTCGACGCCGCGCCGTCTTCCGAGGACATGAACAGCGCCCACACATTGCGCCCGACGATGTTCTCTTCCTTGACGCCCGTGAGTTCCTCCGCGAGCCGGTTAAAGCGCTGGATTCGCCCGTGCCGGTCGACGATCACGACAACGGAATTCACTTCGGACACGACCTGCTCGGCGAACGACAGGCCATGCATCAGATCGCGCGCGACAGATTCGGTGTCGTCATAAGCGGACGCGGTGCCGGCCCAACTGCAGCTGTTGATCTTTCTGCCGACGAGGTGCAAACGCAGAGGCTCGCCGAAGAGCCGCACGTCGAGAACCAGGTGAGACGTAATGCCAGTGAGGCAACGGATTTGCGATGCCTGCTGAGGATTGAGCGGAATGGCAACATTGGCTGGCATATCGCCAGTGACTGGCGTCAGTTCGAGCGCGTTGCTGTCGCTCGACAGACGCCAGCAAGGGCTGCTTGTGCCGAACTGCGCATAAAGCACCTGCTCGTGATGGTCGTCATTCATGGGATCCCCGGGCGGTTTGCCGTTTCGGCCCTGATGGCGGATTACGGCAGACAGTCTCATCATACTTAAAGACGGCCCATTGTAGCGAAGCGGCTGAAATTCGGGCCATAAACATGAATGACGTGTGGTTTGGCTGAGCCGAACGGGCCGGTAAAAAAGCGCCGTTAAAGGTGCTACGCCAGGCACTCTTTACGGACGCGCTACGTCAGAACCTGCGGGTGAGCCAGCTGCGCGCGCGCTCGCGCTCGATCGGGCTCGCCTCTACCGACGCTTCGAACCAGAAGGCGCCCGCTGCGAGCGTTGCGATGACGACGCCGTCGCGGTACAGCACGCGATTGCCCGCGACGGCGGGAACGCGTTCTCCGACCAGCAGGGTGCCCGCCAGGTTGAGCGGATCAGTGCCGCCGACGCACACAAAAGCACCATCGTTCGCATGCCGTCGAACCTCGCGCAACAGCGGGATCGCTTCCGGCAACGCGAACTGTTCGCCAGCGAGTCCGTTGACGAAGCGTCCGCCGCGGATCACGCCGCGCGCTTCGAGCCGCTGATAGACGCGCAGCAGATCGCGCCATGGCGGCAGCCAGTCGGCTTCGCGTTCGAGCACGCGCCAGAACACGACACCGTAGCGCCGCAACAACGTCATCGCGACATGTTCCAAGGTGTCGGGCGGAAACTGGCGGCGCCGCTGCTGCTGTTGCTGCGGCCGATCCGCTTGCGCGGGGAGTTCCGCGCTCGCGGCAACGGAAGGCCGCCGGTTGACGAGCGCCCAGCGTCCCGCGTCGTCCATTCCGCCGATCAGCGCGCCCAATCCAGCACTCGATCTTGCGCGCCGGCTGCCCGAATATGCGTTGCGTTTCGCTGCCGGTTTGAGCAGCGCGCGCAGACCCGCGAAACTGTCCGAGTTGACGAGACCGGCTGCCACCAGTTCGCCCAGCGCGTTCTCAAGTTCGATACGCAATACGCGAAGTTCGTGCAGCAATTCATCGAAGAACATGGCGCCGTGCTGCGACAGTGCGTCGTACACAGATTGAGCGCGCGCCGATAGCTCGGGCTGCCGCTCGGGGTCGATCAGCGCGCTCCAGGCGCGTACCTGCGGGCGCGGGAGCAGCACGATAGGCGTGCTGCGCACGGGGCCCGCCGCGCTGCGCGAGCGCTCCGTCAGCCGCGTCCAGACGATCTTGCCTGCGCGGCACAGTTCGTCGAGCGAAGTATTCGAATACGCCTTCACGCGCGCGGGCAGAATGTCTTCTTCCCAGGCGCTTGCCGCGGCCTCGAAGCCTTCCATCTGTTCCAGAACGGCGGCGAGCGCGTCGCGTCCCTCGCTGCGCGTGTCCGGCGTCAGGTGCTGCCATTCGAAAAGAAAGCGCATGAAGTCGTGCCGTTCCACCGGCTCGATCTCGCGGCGTAACCGCTTGACGGTGTAACGGTGAATGCGCGCGAGAAGGTGGCGCTCACACCATTCCTCTTGCGTCGTGTGCGGCGTGAAACGTCCGCGCATCACGTAGCCTTCCGCCTCGAGACGGCCGAGCGCCTGTTCGACCGATGGCCGTGGCAGCTTCAGCGCATCTGCAATCGCGTCGGCGGGCAGCGGGCCGAAACCGGTCAGCCGGGCGCGCAGTACGTCGAGCAGCGCGTCGTCGGCGCTCCATTCGTCGGTGTAGCCCTTCGGCGCGGTGAGCGGCGGTGTGAAGCGGGCGCCGCCGTTGGTGTTGCCGCTGTTCGTGCTGCGATAGAGCGCGTCGAAACAGGTCAGCCGTTCGGCGGGGAGCCACAGTGCCGCGTCGGCGGCAATGTCGAGGCGCGTCGCCCGGCCCGATTGAGCGAGCGACGTGAGCCATTCCGGCCAGCCCTCGTTCTGCTGCGCCTCGGCCTCCGTAATGCACGCAAGGCCTGTCAGCGCTTCGTGCATTTCGTCGATGCTGCGTGCTTGCGGCCATGCTTCGTCGCGCACGCTTGCGATCGCGTCGGCATCGAGCGCACCGAGGTCATCCGCGCTCGCCGGATCGGTCCAGCGGCGATTGAGCACGGCCTGCGTGCGGCGCTCCTCGATGGGCGCGTCGTCGAGATATGCGTAGGGTTTTGCGTTGAGTATTTCCGCGGCAAGCGGCGAGGGCGCCGGCAGATCGCGTGCGACAAGCCGCACGTCGCCGCTTTCAATACGGCGCAGCAGCGCGAGCCAGCGCTCGCTGTCCATCGCGTCGTGCAGGCAGTCGTCGATGGTCTGGTCCACTAACGGATGTTGCGGCACTTCGCGCTCGCCGACCACGTTCTCAAGACAAGCGGCCTGTTCGGGAAAGACGCTCGTCAGCAGATCTTCGCTGCGCATGCGCTGCAATTGCGGGGCCGTCTTGCGTCCACCGGTATAGCGCGGCAAACCGAGCGCGGTCGTCGCGTTCCAGCGCCAGCGCACACCGAAGAGAGGCGCGTCGAGCAGTGCCTGAATCAGCAGACGCTCGGCACTATTGGAATGAAGATAGCGCCACACTTCATCGAGCACGAATGAATGGCTGCCGGTCAAGGACAGCACGATCGCGTCCTCGGTGGCGGCGGCTTGCAGTTCGAAATTGAACTGACGGCAAAAGCGCTTGCGCAGCGCGAGCCCCCACGCGCGATTCACGCGGCTGCCGAACGGCGCATGAACGACGAGCTGCGTGCCGCCCGATTCGTCGAAGAAACGCTCCATCACCAGCGTGTCTTGCGTCGGCAGAACGCCGAGCGCGGCGCGCGCCCGCGCGAGATAGTCGACGATCTGGCGCGCGGCCGCTTCGTCGAGAGCGAGTTCGGCGACGAGCCAGTCGATCGCGCGTTCGAGCCGCGCGGGCATGGGATTCAGTGATGCGGCGCTTGCGTCCGACAGGTGTTCCGAGGCGGTCGCCTTCGAAGCGGTGTCGGCTGCCTGTGCGTTCACGAGCGGCGTCGCCGCGTCGTCATCGGATGCGAGCAGACGCGCGATCTGCTCGCGCAGGCGCGCGACGCCGAGCGACAATTCGTCGCTGCGGCCCGGTGCTTCACCGAGCCAGAACGGGATGTTGGGCGGCTGCCCGTGTGCGTCCTCGACACGCACACGGCCGCTTTCGATGCGCAGAATCCGGTACGACGCGTTGCCGAGCTGGAAGACGTCGCCGGCGAGACTTTCGACCGCGAAGTCTTCGTTGACCGTGCCGATGTTGATCGCCTGCGGTTCCAGCACCACCGCATAGTCGGCGTTCTCCGGAATCGTGCCGCCCGATGTGACCGCAACGAGTTTGCCCCCACGCCGGCCGCGCAACGTGCCGCTTACCACGTCGCGATGAATGTACGCGGCGCGTGGTCCGTTGCGGCTCGTGTAGCCCTCTGCAAGCATGCGCAGCACTGCGTCGTACTGCTCGCGCGTGAGCTCCGCGTATGGCGCGGAGCGGCGCACCAGGTCGAATAGCGCGTCCTCGCTCCATTCGGCGCTCGATACTTCAGCGACGATCTGTTGCGCGAGCACATCGAGCGGCGCACGCGGAATGCGCAGCGCGTCGAGTTCGCCGCGCCGAACGCAATCGAGCAGCGCCGCGCATTCGATCAGGTCGTCGCGCGAAGTGGGGAAGAGTCTGCCTTTCGGCATGCCGCCGACATGGTGGCCGGAGCGCCCCACGCGTTGCAGGAACGGCGCGATCGCGCGAGGCGAACCCATCTGGCAGACCAGATCGACGTCGCCGATATCGATGCCCAGTTCGAGCGAAGCGGTCGCGATCAGCACCCGCAGTTCACCGCGCTTGAGCCGCTGTTCCGCGTCGAAACGATGCTCTTTGGCGAGGCTGCCGTGATGCGCGGCGACCGCCTCCTTTCCAAGCCGCTCGGTCAGATGACGCGCGGCGCGCTCGGCCATGCGCCGCGTGTTCACGAAGATCAGCGTCGTGCTGTGTAGCGCGACGAGTTCCGCGAGACGGTCATAGACACGCTCCCAGACTTCGTTCGGCATCACGGCTTCGAGCGGCACCGGCGGAATTTCCAGCGCCAGGTCGCGCTCGCGGATGTGGCCCACGTCGATGATCGCGCAGTCGGCGGGTATGTCGCTGTCGACCGGCGCGCCGCCTACGAGAAATCGTGCTACCGCGCTCACCGGCTTTTGCGTCGCGGACAGGCCGATGCGCGGCAGGCGTCGACGGCACAGCGCGTCGAGCCGTTCGAGACTGAGCGCGAGGTGGCTGCCGCGCTTGCTGCCCGCGAGCGCATGAATTTCGTCGACGATCACCGTTCGCACCGTACAAAGCATGCGCCGGCCGGAGTCGGAGCCGAGCAGCACGTAAAGCGATTCCGGCGTGGTGACGAGGATATGCGGCGCGCGCTTTCTGAGCGCGTTGCGTTCCTGCTGCGTGGTGTCGCCGGTGCGCACGGCGGTGCGGATGTCGAGCGGCGGCAGGCCGCGCGCGTCGAGTTCGGCGGCAATGCCCTGTAACGGCACTTGCAGATTCAGGCGGATGTCGTTCGACAGCGCCTTGAGCGGCGATACGTAGACCACCAGCGTTTCGTCGGGCAACGCGCCGTTGTTCGCGAGACCTTGCTGGACCAGGTCGTCGAGTGCGGACAGGAAGGCCGTGAGCGTTTTGCCCGAGCCCGTGGGTGCGGCGACCAGGGTCGAGCGGCCCCGGCGAATCTGCGGCCAGGCGGCGGCCTGCGCGTCGGTCGGCGCGGGGAAGGTCTTCAGGAACCAGCCGGCAACCGCCGGATGAAAGGCCGCCAGCGCGTCCTGCGCGGCGGCGCGGTCCGCCAGCAGCGAGGCCGGGAGCTCGCGAGGCGCGTCGGCTGCGGTGCTTGCGGCGGCTGGATTGGCGGTCGTGGTGCTCACAGAAGCGCTCGATGAAGTGCTCACTAAGGTCATGCCCGCTTAGATGGGGACGCGACGCCCGATATCCAGACGACGGCATCCAGACTACGGCATTCCTCGTGCCCGTTGGCGGCGCAAGCCGAGGTCGCGGAATCAGAGGGCCAGTCTGGCAGGTTTCTGCGGCGTTTGCGCAATGGTTGGGCAGCGGTTGCCGGTGGGCGTCGGCGTTCCGAAAGCGACGGCGGCCCCCGCCTGCTCAGCGGCGCCAATTGCAGTACCCTTTACGGCTCACCTGTCCACTCATCCACGATGGAGTTTCGACAATGCGATATAACCAGCTTGGCCGTACCGGGGTATTTGTTTCAGAACTTTGTCTGGGCACGATGACCTTCGGCGGCGGCGAAGGCATGTGGAAGCAGATCGGCGATTTGCAGCAGGCCGATGCGGAGCGGCTCGTCGGCCGGGCGCTCGACGCGGGCATCAATTTCATCGACACGGCCGACGTCTACGCCGAAGGCCTGTCCGAGCAGATCACCGGTCAGGCGCTGAAAAACCTCAAGGTGCCGCGCGACAAGGTCGTGGTTGCGACCAAGGTTTTCGGCCCGACCGGCGAGTTTCCGAACGCGCGCGGCGCGTCGCGCTATCACATCATCGACGGGATGAAGGCCAGTTTGAAGCGCCTGCAGCTCGATCACGTCGATTTGTATCAGATCCACGGTTTTGACCCGGCCACGCCGATCGAAGAAACCGTGCGCGCGCTCGATACGCTCGTGCAGCACGGTCACGTGCGCTATGTCGGCGTGTCGAACTGGGCGGCGTGGCAGATCGTGAAGGCGCTCGGCATAGCGGAGCGGCTGGGGCTCGCGCGCTTCGAAACGCTGCAGGCGTACTACACGGTTGCGGGCCGCGACCTCGAACGCGAACTCGTGCCGATGCTGCAAAGCGAAGGGCTCGGGCTGATGGTGTGGAGTCCGCTCGCGGGTGGACTGCTGAGCGGCAAATACGGGCGTGAGCAGCAGGGCGAAGCGGGCAGCCGCCGCACGACATTCGACTTTCCGCCGGTCAACCGTGACCGTGCGTACGACTGCATCGACGCGATGCGCGAGATTGCCGAGTCAAAGCGCGTGTCGGTCGCGCAGATTGCTCTTGCGTGGCTGCTGCATCAACGGGTGGTGAGCTCGGTGATCGTCGGCGCGAAGAAGGTCGAGCAACTGGACGACAACATCGCGGCGACCGGCGTCGCGCTCACCGCGGACGAGCTGGCAAGGCTCGATCAGGTGAGTGCGCTGCCCGCCGAGTATCCCGGCTGGATGCTGGCGCGCCAGGGCGAGGCGCGCCGCAAGCAGCTCGAGGAGGCGCGCCGTCTGGTGGTTTGATGCGACCGGCCGCGCGTGTCAGGCGGTCGTCGGCCGGTTTCAACGGACGTCCGGTCTGGGCAGACTTCCTCGTCGCCAGCGCCGGACGTCCGACCCACCAACGGACGCCTAGCGCTGAAAACACGCCCGGCGCGTTAAGCCGATGCTTCGGCGGAATAGGCCGCGACGGCGTCCATCGTGCGAGCCGAGTACACCATGGTCGCGCCGGCGTTCATCGCGACCGCTACGCCGAGCGCTTCCGCGATTTCCTCGCGGGTGGCGCCTTGCTTCAGCGCTTCGGCTGTATGCACGGTGATACAGCCGTCACAGCGCAAACTCACGGCCACCGCGAGCGAGATGAGTTCGCGCGTCTTCGCGCCCAGCAGGTCGTTCTTCTGAGCGGCGCTGGACAACGTCTGATAGCCCTTGAGCGTGTCCGGCGACAGCTTGCCGATTTCGCCGATGCGGCCAAACAGCTTCTTGCGGTATTCGGTCCAGTTCAACATGGCAATGCTCCTTCGTCTGAGGCGCGTCGGCGGTTGCCGGCGTCGTGGACAAAGTATTGCGCGGGGCGGCGATATCCTGAATACTCGACTGGCTCAACATTTAGCGCGCACGTCTCATGGATACGCTCAGCCGATTGCTCGACCTTGCCCGGCCGCAGGCCAGCCTCGATCTGCGATGCCTGCTCACCGGCGCGTTCGATGTCGACCATGCGCCGATGGAGCCGGGCATTGCGCCGTTCCATCTGGTGCTGGCAGGGGCGTGCGTGATCGAGATGGCGGACGGCGCACAAGTGCGCCTGCAGACCGGCGATTTCATGCTGTTTCCACGCGGCGCCGCACATCGCGTGAGGGATGTCGAGCTGAGCGCCGTGAGCGCGCCGCTAGCGATGAGTCACGACGGCCTGCTGCCGGTCAAGCGAAACGACGGTCGCGGCATTGGCAAAGCCGCGGGGGGCGAAGGTATGGACGGCAAGTCCGTTAGCGGCGAGGGAGTCAACGCTGACGTCATTACCGACGCCCCCACCGACGGTACTCACGGCGTCTCAGAGCACACCACCGCAAACACCGCCGATCTCGACCTGCTCTGCGGCCGCTTCGCCTACACGCCGGGTTCGTCCGCATTGCTGCTAAATGCGCTGCCCGATCCGTTCCATGTGTCGCTCGGCGGCGTCCGAACGCTCGCCCCACTGCAGACGCTCATCGGGCTGATGCGCGACGAGGCGGGCCAACGGCGGCCCGGCGCGCTTGCCATCGTCACCGCGCTGAGTCAGGCGCTCTTTGGTATGGCGTTACGCGTACACGGCGAGCAGGCCGATTCGACTCCCGGCATGCTGGCGCTGCTGGCCGACGCGCGTCTGGCGGCGTCGGTGCAAGGCATGCTGAGCGCGCCGCAGCGCGCGTGGACCATCGCTGATCTGGGCGAGCTTGCCGCGATGTCGCGCGCGACTTACGCGCGGCGCTTCAACGAACGCGCCGGCATGACCGTCATGGATTTCCTCACGCAGATTCGCATGACGATCGCTTGCGACCTGCTGCGCCGCACGCAGCGCAGCGCGGCGGAAATTGGCGAAGCGGTGGGCTATCAGTCTGAAGCCGCGTTCGGCAAGGCGTTTCAGCAAAGCGTCGGTGTCACGCCGGGACGCTACCGGCGCCATCCACAGCAAAGCGCGTCGGCCGCCTCTTCATGAACCGGGCGATGCCGCTCAGCGCGCCTTGCCGCTCGTGCTGAACCAACGCTGTTCCGCACGCGACATCAGCCACGCGACCAGCAGCGCGCACACCGTGCCGAGCGTGACTTCGCCGAGGCGCAACAAGGCTTTGTCCCACGCCGGGCCGAGGCCCGGTACCAGCAGCATGATGGTGGCCGTGATCCCGCCGAGCCGAGCCGCGCTGCCGACGTTCACGATCCAGCACAGCACGATGGCCACCGCCACCGTCGCCGCGTAGGCCGCAAAATAGTCGTGGCCAAGCGTCGCGCCGGCAAGGCCGCACAAGCCGCCGACCATCGCGCCGATGAACTGGTCGCGCGACAGCTTGCGTGTGTCGACATAGCTGTGCTGGCTCACTGCAATGGCGGTGATCGCCGCCCAGAACGCCTGCTCGGTATGCAGCGCCTGGCCGATTCCGAACGCGAGGCTCGCGCCCGCCACGGCCTGGAACGCCATCAGGCTGCCTTCGGTTAGCCGCTCGGCGAACGGCAGCGATTTGAGGAACGCGAAAAGCGATTCGGCGGCGCTCGCGCGCGTCGTTTGTGCTGGATCGTCGGGAGGAGTCATTGAATCGCGGGGTTCCAGAATCTGCGAAAGCTGCAAGGGCGTCAGACGCTGCAAACGCAGCGGACGGCCCGTATTCTAGCTTTCGCTATGACGCAGGCGGCGATAGCGTTTCATGAGCGGCGTCGCCGACACCCCGTGGATTACCACCGAAGCCGTGACCACGGCGAGCGCAAGCGGCACGAGCGGCTTGATAATCCCGGCCGGGCCGTACTCCAGCGAATAAGCCAGATAGTAGAACGAGCCCACGCCGCGAATGCCGAACCAGCTCATCAGGCGCCTTTGCGTCGGCATGGCGTCCGAGCCGAGCAACGACAACTCGACCGACGCGGGCCGCACGAAAACGAATAGCGCGACGGTAAGCGCAAGCGCCTGCCATGTGAAAAGCGGCGCGTTCAGTGTAGCGAGCACGTTGCCGACCATGGCCATGATAATGACTTCCGCGATGCGTTCGAGCTCGATCGTGAAGCCCAATACGGACTCGGTCATGAACGCGTGGGCCTTCTCGGGATCGGACGCAGTGGCTTCGACATTTTCCGAATCGACGGTGCCGATCGTCTCGCGGGGCGAGGCCCCGCCGCTCGCCTGATATTCGACGCGACGCATCGACACGCCGGCCGCGAACACGGCGAGAAAGCCGTAAGTCTGGGCAAACTGCGCCGCGCCGAACGACAAGCCGATCAGCCCGAGCGCAAAGAAGCCTTCCAGGCCGAGCGCGTGTGCATGGCGCGTGCGCAGCCAGGCGACCGCGTGCGTGGTGACCCAGCCGAGCACACCGCCGATTGCGATTGCACCCAATACACCCCACACGACAGTGCCGGCAAACTTCAGGTTCAGCACGTCGCCAGCGTCGGCTCCATGCATTGCGCAGAAGGTGAGACCCACCATCGCAAACGGCAACGCGATGCCGTCGTTCAGACCGCCTTCGCCGGAAAGCGCGAAGCGCAGCAGATCGTGGTCGCCCGGGTTGTGCACCTGGACGTCGTGGGCCAGCACCGGGTCGGTTGGCGCGAGAATCGCGGCGAGCAGGATGGCGGGCCCCCAGGCGAGATGCAGCACGTAGACGCCGAAGAGTGCGAGGAGCGGCACAGTCGCCAGCATCGCGAGAAAGCCGAGGCGCAGCGGCACCATCCACAGTTTGTCGAGCACGCCCACGCGCAAGCGCAATCCGATGGCGAAGAGCGACACCAGCAGCGCGATTTCGGTGACGGTGCGCAGCAGATGCGCGTCGGCGACCATGTCGAGATGCAGCAGATCGAAGCCGGGCGGCCCGAGCGCGTAGCCGAGCGCAACATAGAACATGGCCGCGCTGACGGGCAGCCGGCGGAGGGTCGTCGCGGCCACGCCCATGAAAACGAGCACGGCGCCGACGATGAGGAACCACAAAGTTTCGTGCATGAGCATCCGGTTAGGGCCGACATGCGAGCGGCGCATGACAGGCCGGGGTGGATGGACGAGCGCCCGGGTGGGTCACGTCGCGACAGTCGACGCGTGACAGCGGATGAATTTCAGGGCGCGCGTCCAAATGCTTCGCGCAGCTTGCGCTTGGCTTGCTCCAGCGTTGCGCGGCGGGTTTTCGGCAGGTTCCTGCCCGCGCGGTTGATATAGAAATTGAGCATCGACATCGCCGATTGAAACGGTGTACCTTTACGGCGGCTGCTTTTCGTCGACGACTGTTTCAGCGATTGCGCAATCTCTTCGGCGTTGCCGGTCTTGAAGATGTCGCGCTGGAGGTCCATCGCGTCGCTCGTTTCCATCACATGATGCGACCACCTGTGCGAACTCTTGCCGCCTGCCTGCGATGCTTTCTTCTGCTCAGCGGCATGCGCTTGCGCATGGCGCTGACGCGGCGGCCGTCCCGACTTGCCGCGTGCCGGCGAGCGCCGCGATTTACTGGTCGATTTGCTGGTCGCTTTTCTTGCTGCCATTCGAGCCGCCTCCTCTTTTAGTCTTTGTGGCGCGGCCCTGCTCGCAGGATTGCGCGCGATCGCCGGGCCGTTCGCGTCATCGAATCCAACGCGCTGAAAGTCAAACGCGCCGGCCGCCGCGATGGCGGCGTGCCGGCGCAGGTCAGGACGGTGCGCGAAGCGTGAACCGCTTCACGCACTCGCCGCGGCTCGCCAATTACAGTTTGACTCCACCGGCCTCGGGCGCATCCGACGAACCGGCCGGAATATCGCCTATGTCCGCGTCATCGCGCAAATCGAACCGGTCGCGGCCCCAGTACGGCTCCTTGCCGTAGTACTGGTGAACGGAGGTGGCCCACGTCTCGTCCGCCATCGACGGCCAGTGATCCTTGTCGAAACCCGGGGCGCTTTTCACGCGTTCCGCCGTCATGTCCAGCATGAAGCACTTCTGCTCGGTGTCGAGCGTGAGCGCGCGCCATGGAATCGCGAGCAGCTTGTCGCCGATGCCGAGGAAGCCGCCGCTCGAAAGCACCGCGTACGCAACGCGGCCCGAGCGCACGTCGAGCATGATGTCCTTGATCTTGCCGATATCCTCGCCGTCGCTGCTGAGCACTCTGTTGCCGTCGAGCGTGTCTGCCGCCATCACGTCCGGGCCCGGGCCTTCCGCGGTCGCGCTGCCTTTGCCGACGATACGTGCGCCTTGCATGCTTTGCGTCTGACTTTGCATGACCATGATGTGCCTCCTTTGCAGGTTAGGGTGACGATCAGTGCAGCAACGCGCGTTCCTCGCCCGTTGTGACGGTTGCCATAGACGCGTCGCGGAAGGCGTAATCGGGAGCCTGGCTAGTGCTTGGACAAGCCGCTTCGACGACGCCCCGACAAGCTCGCGTTATGCCGCCCGGCGTCTGCGGGCATACGGTCTCTGCCCGCGTAAATGATGCGCGCGCCGTTGAAATTCCTGCGTCCTGTGAGCGGCGTTAGCTTGCGGCCGTCTTCTCCGCGCGCTGCGCGGATCTGACGGCCGTGCTCGCGGTTCGCCGGGCGGCTCGCGCGCCCGCTTTTGCGCTGGCTTTGGCGCCGGCTTTCGCTGCCGCCCTGTTCGCTTCGTTGCGGATGGTGCGCGACTTCTTCAGCAAGGTCGTAATGGAGCCGTTGATGCTCTCGGTGTTGTCCGCTTCGCGCAGCTTGCGACCTTTTGCTCCCGCCTGACGCGCGAGCCTGGCGGCGCGCTTTTCGGCATGCGCGAGCAATGCGGCGAACGCTACCTCGTCTACTTTCAGGCCGCGGCGCGACTGACCCGGCGGCAAGGTTTGCAACTGGTCGGTTTCGAATGCGCTAATCACCGCAGGATGGATGTAGCAACGCCGGCACACCGCCGGCGTGTTGCGCAGCAAGCCGGCGACTTCCTTGACGGTCGCCACGATATGACGCCGCGCTTCGGCAGCGTTGCCGCACACGAGGCGCCGCAGCGCCGCGAGCGCGTAGACGCTGCCCGCCCATGTCCGATAGTCCTTCGCGGTGAAGTCCGCGCCGCTTGCGCGGCGCAGATAATCGTTGATGTCGGCTGAACCGACGGTACGGCGCGCGCCGTCGTCGTCGAGATACTGGAACAGGTCGTGACCTGGCAGATCAGCGCAGCGCCGCACGATGCGCTTCACGCGCTGGTCGTCCACCGTCACGTCATGTTCTATGCCGCTCTTGCCGCGAAACTTGAAGCGCAACTGTCCCGCTTCCACCTTCACGTGTTTCTTACGCAGCGTCGTCAAGCCGTATGACTGGTTTTCGCGCGCGTATTCGACGCTGCCGATGCGAACGAGCGTGGTATCGAGGAGCCGCACGACTGCCGCGATCACTTTGTCGCATGGCATGCCGGGCAGTTCGAGATCGCGGGCGACGCGCGCGCGGATTCGTGGCAGTGCCCGCCCGAACTCGGCCATGCGTTCGTATTTGTCGGCGTCGCGCGTCTCGCGCCAACGCGGGTGATAACGGTATTGCTTGCGCCCGCGCACGTCGCGGCCGGTCGCCTGAATATGTCCGCGCGGGTCTGGGCAGATCCATACGTCTTCATACGCGGGCGGAATCGCGAGCGAGTTGATGCGTTGAATCTCCGCTTCGTCTTCAATGCGCTTTCCTTGCACGTCGAAATACGCGAAGCCGTCTTTCTCGCGCTTGCGCGTGTAGCCTGGCTTGCTGTCGTCGGCATGGCGCAAGCCGGGCGGCATCGCGGCTGTCGCGGGCTGATTCTCGCTGTCGCCGGTCGATGCATGACCGTTTTGCGTCGTGCTCGTTGTGCTTGTCGTTGTGCTGTTTGCCATGGCTATCTTTGCAGGTAGAACTTTCAAGCGTGAAGCGCGTTGCGCCAGTGATGGCCCAGAGCAAAGCCGGTGCCCGGTACTGTCCGCTTGATCCAGCGGGCGGAACAGTCCTTGCGAAGAACGTCATACGTATCAACCCGATAAAGGAGAGCGCCATGAGCAGCACGCTGAACCCCGATGAAGAGCCGCAACAGGTCGTCAAGCAAACGTCAGGCACAACGGGCGCGTTGGGACCGAGCGATTCATCCGATAGCGGCAGCGACGTCGCGGGCGCAAAGCGCCACGAGTTCGACGTCGACACGGAACTCGACAATCACGCGCTCGAATTGGGCGACGCGGAAATGGCTAGCGACACCGACCGGGCGGGCACCGGTGAGCGCGCGGCGGCGGACGGCGATTCGACGCTGGACCCGGACAGCGACATCGAGCCTGATCGCATTCTGACGCCGCCGACAGCCGGCGACGACGACGACGGTCTCGACGAGGACCCGACCGGCCTCTAAATCGCGTCGCGCTTCACGCACCCGAGCCTCCAAACCCGTCGCAGCGGGCCGCGGGGCCGGGCTGCATCACGCGGTAGCGAGTCAAGCACCAGGCACACGCCTTGCTGCCGCATCGTTAATCAATGATGAGGGGGCCGGCGCGTATGACCCGCGCGGCCCCCGGCATTAGAACGAAGGAGAGAATTATGGCAAGCAGCCTCGACGGTCTGAAGGTAGCGATCCTCGCGGTAGACGGTTTTGAACAGGCTGAACTGGTGGACCCGAAACGCGCGCTCGCCGAGGCCGGCGCGACCGTGCACGTGATTTCAGCGAAGCCCGGCAAGATCCAGGGCTTCAAGCACGTCGATAAAGGCGACACGGTCGAGGTCGATTCGACTTTCGACAAGGCCATCGCCGACGACTATGACGCCGTCGTCTTGCCGGGCGGCGTGGTGAACGGCGACGCGATTCGCCTGCTGCCGCAGGCGCAGGCATTCGTCAAAGCGGCCGACAGCGCGAAGAAGCCGATCGCGGTGATTTGCCACGGCACATGGCTGCCCGTATCGGCCGGAATCATCAAGGGACGCACCGTGACGAGCTGGCCGAGTCTGCAGGACGATATCCGCAACGCGGGCGGCACATGGGTCGATCAGGAAGTGGTCGAAGACAACAATCTGATTTCGAGCCGCAAGCCGGACGACATTCCCGCATTCAACAAGGCGTTGATCGGGCAACTGTCGAAACGCAAGGCTGCATGAGCGGCGCGGGCGGGCAGTGAGACGCGCCGGTGACTCCGTGAACAAGGGAGAAAACGCATGAAATTACGGTATCCCCTACAAGCGATGACTGTGGCGCTTGCTCTTGGCACGGCGCCGGCCGGGATGGTGTATGCGCAGGCAAGCGACGCTCCCGCGAGCGATGCGCCCGCCGGCGGCACGAAGCTCTCGCCCGCGGACCAGCAGTTCATCCAGGACGCTTCACAATCCGACGCTACCGAAATCGCGGCGAGCAAGATCGCGTTGAAGAATTCCAGCGATCCACGCGTGAAGAAATTTGCGCAGCAG
This sequence comes from Paraburkholderia kirstenboschensis, assembly GCF_904848585.1. GTDB lineage: Bacteria > Pseudomonadota > Gammaproteobacteria > Burkholderiales > Burkholderiaceae > Paraburkholderia > Paraburkholderia kirstenboschensis. Next base: position 252,326 of record NZ_CAJHCR010000009.1, on the reverse strand, counting down.
ATGATCGCCGATCATACGAAGCTCTCGCGCAGCATGGGGGCGCTCGCGGCGAAGAAGGGGTTTGCCACGACGCCGTCGGCCGACTCCGCGCTCGTTGGCAAGCTGCAAACGCTCAAAGGCCAGAAGTTCGACGAGGCGTATGTCGAGCAGGTCGGCCTCGAGGCGCATCAGCGGGCGGTCGATCTGTTTCAGCAGGAGAGCCAGAGCGGCACCGACTCGCAATTGAAGGCCGCGGCCGCGCGCGCGCTGCCGATCATCAAGCATCATCTGGAGATGGCGCAGCAGCTCGCCGGTGCAATGAAGGGCGCGTCATCATGAACGCGATCCTGCCGCGGCCTGCCTATGAGGATTCCCTTATGCAGATCACTTTTTCCGACGACAAACCGACCTTCGACGGCGCCAATCTGATGGTTCGCTTCATTGCGCGCGTGGACGGCGAACCGGTTGTCTGCGCCATCACGGTCGAGGCGCTGGAAGATCACTTCGGCGCCGGGTCGCCGCTCGAAAGCGAGTTGATGGAGGCCTTCGACAAGGGCCGCAACCGGATCCGTTCGGTGTGCGCCGAGGCGCTCGACCAGAACGACGGCGAGGGCGTAGTCTTGCATAGCGGATTGTTCAGAGTGGAAGGCATGGAGCCCGACCGCGGCACGGCGGTCTAGCGCCACCGCTTCTTCTGATTACGCACCTCGACTACTCGCGTAGCGTCGTCCGTCAAAACGCAATCACGATGCAAGGAGGCCTCATGTCACTCATCGTCGCAGCACGCTTTACGACTTTCCCAGCCGCGGAAGAAGCGGCGCAAAAACTTTTCAAAGCAGGCTTCGTCGAGGAAGACGTGACGCTCTTCTTTGTCAATCCACGTGGTCAGCACGCGCGGTTCCCGATTGGCGGCGACACTCACACCGATGCCGGTGCGAAAGGTGCGCCGAAGGGCGCGGGCCTCGGCGTGACGATCGGCGCGGTGGCGGGCGCGATTGTCGGCGTCGGCATCTTCGCGGCGTTTTCCGCGCCGCTGCTAGTCTCGGCGATAGCCGCGGGCGTCGGCGCCTATATCGGCTCGCTGGCCGGTGCCATGTGGCGCACTCGCGATAGCAACGAAGCCGGGCATCGCACGCCGTTCCACGAAGAGGCGCGCGATTCGGGCGTGCTCGTCGCGGTGCACGTGTCGCCGGACAACCAGTTCGACGCCGCGCGCTTGCTGCGCGAAGCAGGTGGCGTGTCGATCGAACGTGCAACGGGCCGTTGGCAGCAAGGCCGCTGGGCCGACTTCGACCCGCTCAAGACGCCCGTCCCGCTCAACGAGTACAACGAAAAGCGCGCTTAGCTCAACAGCGAATGGCAGCAAAGCGGAAAGGGCCCGACAGACGTCGGGCCCTTTTCATTGGCGGATTCATTGGCGGACCGGAAACGCAATGCCGCTGAGCACTACGAAGTCATACCCAGGTGCGCGCCGCGCCGCGTTGCGGCACGGGCGCATGGTCTGCAGGACGTTCGTCGCGCGTGGGCTCGCATGCGGCTGGCATTACGCCTTTGCGAGAACTCTCGCACGTCGAAGGCGCGGCTTGCGCGCTTGCGCGCGCGCTGGCCGCAGCGCTATCGGGTGGCTGCATATGCTCGCGAATCTGCAATACGCTGGCCGAGGTGACTATCGCGACGACGGCTAGAAATTCTGCGCTGCGAATCTTCATGATGTTTCTCCCTGTCGTTGTTGCCGGCCCATTCTTTTCAATTCGTCGATATGTCATGCAGTTTCATTGCTGGTGCGCTGCATGGCATTACGCGGGCGAAGCAACGAGAGCAACGCCTGTGCCACGTGCGAAAGCCGCACCGGGAAAGGCTTTCACGCCGCTCATGCACGTTCGCGCCGCGCAACATTTACCCGCGACTGCAAGAAAGAGGGCGGTGCAAAGCGGCGTGCCTGTCCGAGGCATCGCGCGATGCTTCGGGCACGCGCCATGCGTGGTTACCGATGAACCCCGTTGCCATGCGCAGGCGGTGGGCAAGCCGCCGGCGGCACGCGCACCGCGACGCGTGCGGGCGTGCCGGCAACGGATTCCGCGATTAACGAAACCCTGGAGGTATTGAATGGCTACGAATGTTGTTTCCGTGCTGAACGATCTCGTCGAAACATCGAAGGATGGTGAAAAGGGCTTTCGCAAGGCAGCCGAAGATGCGCGCGACACGCAGTTGAAGACGATGTTTCTGGCGCGCGCCGAAGATTGCGCACGCGGCGCACGCGAGCTGCAGGATGTGGTTCAGCGCCTGGGCGGTAAGCCGGAAACGGGCGGCAGTGTGAGCGGTGCGCTGCATCGGGGGTGGGTCGATGTGAAGTCGGCGGTGACGGACCGCAGCGACCATCAGATTCTCGTCGAGGTGGAAAAGGGCGAGGACGTCGCCAAGAAGAACTATCACGACGCGCTGGAAAAAGAACTGCCCGCCGACGTGCGCGCGATTGTCGAGCGTCAGTACCAGGGCGTGCTGCAGAATCACGACCGCGTTCGCGATCTGCGCGACCAGTACGCGGCAAAGAGCTAATCGGATAGCCGGCCGTCAGGCCGGCCTCCAATTGCAGAAAGGCCGTCCGCACACATGCGGACGGCCTTTTTTCACGCGGTGCTGCGCCCGGCGCAGAACGCCGGGCCCGACGAACTTATTCGGCGGCGATCTTCAGGCGGTTCTTCACGCTGCTCACGCCCTTCACGCCTTCCACGACGTCCTGGGCGGCCGTCTTGTCCTCGGCCGAAGGTACCGTGCCCGTGAGCCACACGACGCCCTTGCGGGTCTTCACATGGATATGCGTGGACTTCACGTTTTTCGCGCCGAGCAATTCGGCCTTGACCTTCGTGGTGATCGTGCCGTCGTCGACGTGCTGGCCGATGGTTTCAGACGAAGCCGACGGAGCCGAGGCGCTCGTTTGCGCGGTGGCGTTCAGTGCGAACGCAACGCACGCGATGCTGCCGGCAGTCTTCAGGAATTGGATGGTCTTCATGGTTTTCTCCTTCGGGTGTTGATGAAATTGCGGTCTTGTTGCCTGCGGTCGATCGCGGCCGAAGCCGCCGATGACTCGCGTGGGGTCGTTGCCGCTACGGTTCCGTCAGGGCCCGTTATCGACACCGGGCGGGTCTTCACAGTCATTGCGCGTTCGCGCTGGATGCGAAGAGAGCCGTCCGTCCACATCCTGCTCACCGCAAAGTGTGTGCCTGCCCATTCCTTTCGCAGAGCATGAAAGGGGCAAAGCCCGCGCCGGCGGGCGCTTTTCCGCAGATGAATAGTGAAGACGCGCGACATTTGCGTACACGTCGACTGCTGTGAAGCGGACCCGGAATTTGCCGGGTCGCTTGTAAAAAAGGCGCCGCGCGACGCCGCAATTCGCGGGCCTGAAAAAATAAAGGCTAAAGAAAACAGTGCGTTGCAAAAGCTGGTACGCGTGTTGCTCTACTGAGGTCACTCCTTTACCTCAGCTTTCAACCGGACCTCAACACGATGCCTTCAATTGAACTTCGCACAAGGCAGTCTCTTGCACTTACGCCGCGTCTGCAGCAGTCGGTGCGTCTGTTGCAGCTATCGTCTCTGGAGTTCCAGCAGGAATTGAGAACTGCGCTCGATACCAATCCGTTCCTCGAATACGACTCGTCGGATACGGAGGACGTTGCGCTCGCAACAGCCACGTCCGGCGAAGAGCAGGGCGCGTTGCCGGCAACCGACGCAGTCGCGGCAGCCGAGCCCGACTCGATGCCGGCTGAAGCGGTTACCAGCGAGACCCTCGACAGTGGCGGCCCCGACGATATGCCCGGCGACTTTTCGGGCGACTACAGCAGCCGCAGTTCGGCCCGCCAGAACGGCGACTCCGACGGCAGCGATCCCGCCGAATGGGCGCGTTCGCAACCCACCTTGCGCGAGCAACTGCACGACGCACTGCGTCTCTATCGTCTGGACGACCGCGATCGCGCGGTCGCGCGTTTCATTATCGAGGCACTCGACGACGACGGTTATCTGCGCCAGGACCTGGCGGATCTCGCGGACAGCGTCGAGCTCGAACCCGAATTGACGGAAGAAGAACTGCTGGTCGCGCTGCGCCTCGTGCAGTCGCTCGACCGGCCCGGCCTCGGCGCGCGTTCGCTGTCCGAGTGTCTGCTGCTGCAGGTCAATGCGTTGCCCGCGGACACGCCCGGACGCGATGTCGCGCGGCAGATCGTCGAGCATCACCTTGAGCGGCTCGCGCGTCGCGAGCAGGCAGAACTGCAAAAGCAGATTGGCTGTAGTGCGGAAGAACTGCGTGTGGCCTGCGCACTCGTGCGTAAGCTCGATCCGAAGCCCGGCAACTGCTACGGCCGTACCGAGGACAACTATGTCGTGCCCGATGTGATCGTGCGTCAGGTGCGCAACAAGTGGGTGGTGACGATCAATCCTGCAGTGCAGCCACGCGCGCGGATTCACCGCATGTATGCCGAGCTGTTCGCACAATCGGCGGGGGCAAGCCGTTCGCCGCTCGCCCAGCAGCTTCAGGAAGCGCGCTGGTTGATCAGGAATGCGCAGCAGCGCTTCGACACGATTCAACGCGTCGCCGAATGCATCGTCGCGCATCAGAAGGCGTTTTTCCAGTACGGTGAAATCGCGCTCAAGCCGATGGTGTTGCGCGATGTCGCCGACGAACTCGGCCTGCACGAATCGACCATCTCGCGCGCGACCGGCAACAAGTATATGGCTACGCCACGCGGCATTTTCGAATTCAAGCATTTCTTCCCGCGCGAGCTCGGCACCGAAAGCGGCGGCACCTGTTCCGCCGCGGCCGTGCGGGCGCTGTTGAAAGAAATGATTGCTGCGGAAAACACCCGCGACCCGCTCTCCGATGTGACGCTTGCAAAGATGCTGGCGGATCAGGGCGTGCTCGTCGCGCGCCGCACGGTCGCCAAGTATCGGCATCTGATGAAGGTGCCGCCGGCGGAATTGCGTCGCCAGGTTTAAGCCAGGTTTAAGTTTGCCGAGCCCCTGCAAACGGGGCTTGAATGCGAAGCGTCACGCGAGGCTGTCTGCCCGGGTGGCGCTTTTTCGTATCTGGACGTTTTGCGCACACCCCATTACATTGGCGGGTCAAATCAGAAACGGGTGAGCGTGATGAAGTATTCGAGTCGGGTCGAGGGTTTGCAAGGCAGACGCACGTCGGCGTGGGAGATTCATCGCGTTGCGCAGCAGGCGGCGGCGAATGGCGATGACGTCATCGTGCTGAGCGTGGGGGACCCTGACTTTGCTACGCCCGCGCCGATTGTCGAGCGCGCCATCGAGGCGTTGCGCGGCGGCGATACGCATTACAGCGCGGTGTCCGGGCGCGATCCTCTACGTGCGGCGATTGCCGGGGAACAGGCTCGCATGACCGGTTGCACGGTCGGCGCGGCGAATGTGATCCTTACGGCGGGCGCGCAAAACGGCGTGTTTGCTACGTCGCTTTGTCTGCTCGAAGCAGGCGACGAGGTTATCGTTCCCGAGCCGATGTACCTCACCTACGAAGCTTGCGTGCGCGCCGCGGGTGCGACGCTCGTGCCGGTGCCGGTCGACCCCGCGCGTGCATTTCACCTGAATTGCGATGCGCTCGAACGAGCGGTTACGCCGCGCACCAAGGCGATTTTCTTTGCCACGCCCTGCAATCCCACCGGTGTCGTGATGCCGCGCGCGGACCTCGAACGGATTGCGCGGCTCGCATGCGTGCACAACCTGTGGGTGCTGTCCGACGAGGTCTACGCAGATCTCACGTTCGAGCGCGAACATGTGAGCATCATGTCGCTGCCCGGCATGGCGGAGCGCACGGTCACGCTCGGCAGCCTGTCAAAATCGCATGCAATGGCGGGTTGGCGCGTAGGCTGGGCGATCGGACCCACGCAGCTGATCGAACACATGGGGCGGCTCGCGCTTGCCATGCTGTATGGCCTGCCGGGCTTCATCCAGCAGGCTGCATTGACGGCGTTGCACGAGAAGTCGCGAATCGTCGCGCAGATGCGTGATATTTATAGGCGCCGTCGCGACGTCGTGTTCGAGCGTTTGAGCCGTGTCCCGCGGTTGCGCTGCCTGCTGCCCGAAGCCGGCATGTTCATGATGGTCGACGTGAGCGGTACGGGCCTCGATACCGTCGATTTCACATGGCAGCTGTTTCGCGCGCAAGGTGTGTCGGTGCTCGACGCGAGCGCTTTTGGCGAGACCGCGAACGGTTTCGTGCGGCTGGGTTTTGTCGTCGATGAAGCGCGGCTTGCCGATGCGTGCGAGCGGATTGCGGCGTTCGTCGCGGCGTTGCGGTTGCAATCGAACTCGTGAATGCGCGCGCTCGCGGCGAAATTCGTGCAGGGCGCCCAACGGTATAATTCATTCGTCTCTCATTTGCCTCTCAGTTGCCTGTCTCGCGTCGCTCACTGCGGCTAACGAACCATCCTGAATAACCGGCTTTGCCAGCCGCAGCCTATGCACTTTCGCCCGATCCAGTCTTTCACGCGCAAACGGCTCTCCGACGTCGTCGCCGACCAGATCAAGCAATTGATCTCCGACGGCGCGCTGATGCCGGGCGACCGGCTGCCCGCTGAGCGCGACCTGGCGACGCAGCTGGCGGTGTCGCGGCCTTCGTTGCGCGAAGCGCTGATCAGGCTGGAGTCGGATGGATATATCGCCACGTCGGGGCGGGGCGGCTTCACGGTGGTCGATCTCACGGCGCCGATCATTTCGAAGCCGCTCGCCGAACTGCTTTTACAGAATCCGCGTACCAGTGCCGACATTCTCGAGTTACGACAAGGGCTCGAATCGATTTCGACCGTATATGCCGCGGAGCGCGCAACCGCCGCCGATCTTCGCAAGATCAAGACCGCGTTCGATGCATTGAAGGCGGCCTCGCAGTCGCAAGATCGCGTCAACTTAGCCGAGCTGGATGCCGCTTTTCACCTGGCGATTGCGGACTCCACGCATAACATCGCGCTCGCCCATGTCATGCATGGCATCCACACGCTGATTCGCGAAGGCATGCGTCAATACCATCGGCTGATCGATTACGACGAAGCGATGGAAAAGCAGTTGATGAGCCAGCATCAGGCCATCTACGACGCCGTCGTCGCACGCGACGCGCAAAAGGCACGCAAGGCGGCCGAACGTCATCTCGCCTTCGTGCGCGAGATCTATCAGGAAGACGCTACGAAGCTTTAGGCGTTGCTCGCGGTTTTCACTTCACCTTTATCGCTATCGGATCACAGCGGGTTACCGTCGTCCCAATGGTATTCAAAAGCGCAATGAGCAACGTATTGCGATTCCGCCGCGCATGCACGACGTTCAGCACCGTGACGGTCTGTGCAGCGGCCGTCGATATATAAAACATGAGAGCGCGTGAAAAAAAGCCCGCCGGGTGGAGTGACCGGCGGGCCTTTAGATCCAAACCTCGGTGACAAGTCCGGAGGGTTCGGAAGGAGAACGAACTACGTTGACTCGACCAACCGCTTGGCCTGCCCACTGCGCTCCCCTGTTATGAAAACTGTCATCAGATATAGTGCCCGCTGTCCTCTCGACGAAGCTCTCGCCGTGATCCTGCGGCAGCACGCGTGATGCGATCCGGGCTTGCGACGCTCGAGCCCTGGACTCATGCCTTGACAAATTGCAGGCCGCCGAAATTCTGGATCGTGGGAATGTCGACTTTCGTGTACGTGCCAATCTGGGTGACCGGTGCGACCACGATACTGGGGCTGGCAAAGCCGCCGCCGTAAGCGGCATTGACGTTTCCGAAGTTGAAGTTGCTGCCGCCGCGGACAGCGGACAGTGCCTTGGCGGACAGTTCTTCGGTGTGGGCGATGTCTTTGATGGTCAGCGAGGTCATGGTAGGTCTCCTGGGGCTGTTTCTCTGTTTCGGTTTAAAGAGTACGGTTCGATGTGCAAGCGGGGAGAGCGCACCTCTATGGGATTGAACGGCATCCGCTGTGAGCGCGACTCTCCGCGGCGCTTAACTCACGCTTTGGCAAACTGCAGGCCGCCAAAATTCTGGATCGTGGGAATCTCGACCTTCGTGTACGTATCAGTCTGGGTGACCGGCGCCACCACGACGCCCGGGCTGGCGAAGCCGCCACCATAGGCAAGGTTGAGGTTTCCTGCGTTGTAGTTGCTGCCGCCGCGTACAGCGGAGAGCGCCTTGGCAGACAGTTCTTCGGTGTGGGCGATGTCTTTGATGATCAGCGAGGTCATGGTAGGTCTCCTGGAGCTGTTTCTGTGTTTCGGTTTAAAGAGTACGGTTCGATGTGCAAGCGGGGAGAGCGCACCTCTATGGGATTGAACGGCATCCGCTATCAGCGCGACTCTCCGCGGCGCTTAACTCACGCTTTGGCAAACTGCAGGCCGCCGAAATTCTGGATCGTGGGAATCTCGACCTTCGTGTACGTATCAGTCTGGGTGACCGGCGCCACCACGACGCCCGGGCTGGCGAAGCCGCCGCCATAGGCAAGGTTGAGGTTTCCTGCGTTGTAGTTGCTGCCGCCGCGTACAGCGGACAGTGCCTTGGCGGACAGTTCTTCGGTGTGGGCGATGTCTTTGATGATCAGCGAGGTCATGGTAGGTCTCCTGGAGCTGTTTCTGTGTTTCGGTTTAAAGAGTACGGTTCGATGTGCAAGCGGGGAGAGCGCACCTCTATGGGATTGAACGGCATCCGCTATCAGCGCGACTCTCCGTGGCGCTTAACTCACGCTTTGGCAAGCTGCAGGCCGCCGAAATTCTGGATCGTGGGAATCTCGACCTTCGTGTACGTATCAGTCTGGGTGACCGGCGCCACTACGACGCCCGGGCTGGCGAAGCCGCCGCCATAGGCAAGGTTGAGGTTTCCGAAGTTGTAGTTGCTGCCGCCGCGTACAGCGGACAGGGCCTTGGCGGACAGTTCTTCGGTGTGGGCGATGTCTTTGATGGTCAGCGAGGTCATGGTAGGTCTCCTGGAGCTGTTTCTGTGTTTCGGTTTAAAGAGTACGGTTCGATATGCAAGCGGGGAGAGCGCACCTCTATGGGATTGAACGGCATCCGCTATCAGCGCGACTCTCCGCGGCGCTTAACTCACGCTTTGGCAAACTGCAGGCCGCCGAAATTCTGGATCGTGGGAATCTCGACCTTCGTGTACGTATCAGTCTGGGTGACCGGTGCCACCACGACGCCCGGGCTGGCGAAGCCGCCGCCGTAGGCAAGGTTGAGGTTTCCTGCGTTGTAGTTGCTGCCGCCGCGTACAGCGGACAGTGCCTTGGCAGACAGTTCTTCGGTGTGGGCGATGTCTTTGATGGTCAGTGAGCTCATGGTAAATCTCCTGTAAGGGTCTTCAGTCTGGATGGAAGAGCACTATTCGTCGCGCTCACAGGGGTATTTGCATAGGGTGTGCCAACGTGCACTGTGCAGGCTGGCGATGCTGATATAAGCCTATGAAAATAAAGGGAAAATTAAAATCTCCCGCAGCGCTTTTCATGCGGTTCCGGGGCGCGAGACAGCAAAAGGTGTCGTGCTATCGCAAACACGTTTTGGCTGACTGTCTGCTTCGAGAAAACGGCGATGCGCTCAGAGATTTATTCGAATGACTGGACTCGTCAGTTAGTTGGCGAGTCCAAGCAGTTCAGTTTCCCGCCAGCGGCTTTCGCCGCTTCGCCGCCGCACGCGCATTTCGCGTGACGATCTCCCGATTGACACGCTCCGGCGACTTCCCTATATTTTGGTCAGACCAACATTACCAGTCTGACTGGCGGCGTTTTTTGCGCGCCCCGTTCCCGCTTGCCCCATTCCCTGCAATGAGCTTATGAAAGTCGCCCTCTTTATCCCTTGCTTCATCGACGCGTTTTATCCCGAGGTCGGCATCGCCACGCTCGAATTGCTGGAACGCTTCGGCATCCAGGTCGATTACCCGCAGGAGCAGACGTGCTGTGGCCAGCCCATGGGCAACAGCGGCGCGCATGCAGAAGCGGCCGGCGCGGAGCGGGTGTTCGCGCGCAACTTTGCGGGCTACGACTACATCGTCGGACCTTCGGCGAGCTGCATTCACCACGTGCGCGAGCATCTCACCGCCATCGATCAGACCGACGAAGTCAAAAAGGTGCGGGCGAGCGCCTATGAGCTCGTCGAGTTTCTGCACGACGTGGTCGGTGCGCGCGAATTTCCTTGGGCCGAGTTTCCGTATCGCGTCGGCCTGCACAATAGTTGCAGCGCGTTGCGGCATTTGAAGGAGGCGTCGGTATCGGAAGTGGCCGGCCAGCCGTTTTCGAAACCGCGCGCGTTGCTTGAAGGCGTGAAGGGCATCGAGTTCGTCAAGCCGTCGCGACCCGACGAATGCTGCGGTTTCGGCGGCACGTTCTCGGTGACCGAAGAGCCGGTGTCGGTGCGCATGGGGCAGGACAAGGTCCGCGATCATCTGAATGCGGGCGCGCAATACATTGTGTCGGGCGACATGTCGTGCCTGATGCATCAGCAAGGCTGCGCGGAACGCATGAAGGCCGACGCACGCTTCATTCATATTGCACAAGTGTTGAACGGGGCGCGCGCATGAGCCGGATCGACCACGCGAAAGCAGCAGGCGAGTTCATCAAAAAGACGGAGCATGTGGCGTTTCACGACAAGCGTCTGTGGGATTTGCGCGAGAAACGCGACGCACAGGCGCACGGCATTGCCGAGTGGGAGACGCTGCGCGAACTGGCATCTGGTATCAAGGAACATACGCTGTCGCAATTGTCCGAGTATCTCGAACAGTTCGCGGCCGCGGCAGAGGCGAACGGTGTCGTAGTCCACTGGGCAGCGACGGCGGAAGAGCACAACGCGCTCGTGCACAAGATCATGTCCGAGCGCGGCATGACCACGCTCGTCAAAAGCAAGTCGATGCTCACCGACGAATGCAAGATGCGCGAGTACCTCGAACCGCGCGGCATCACGGTGATGGAAACGGATCTGGGCGAGCGCATTCAGCAGCTCGATCATCAGGACCCGAGTCACATGGTGGTGCCGGCGGTCCACAAGCTGCGCGCCGATGTCGCCGAACTGTTCGGCCGAACCATCGGCACCGATCCGCACAATAGCGACATTCATTACCTCGCGGAAAGTCAGCGCATGAATACGCGGCCGTATTTCGTACGCGAGAAAACGGCCGGCATGACCGGCTGCAATTTCGCTGTCGCGGAAACGGGCACGGTCGTGGTTTGCACGAACGAAGGCAACGCCGATCTTTCGGCAAATGTGCCGCCGCTGCATATCGCATCGATCGGTATCGAGAAGCTGATTCCAAAGGTCTCGGATCTCGGCGTATTTATTCGCATGCTCTCGCGAAGTGCGCTCGGTTCGCCGATCACGCAATACACATCGCATTTTCGCGCGCCGCGTCCGGGCACGGAGATGCATTTCATCCTCGTCGATCATGGCCGCTCGGAACGGCTTGCGATGGAAGACTTCTGGTACTCGCTCAAATGCATCCGCTGCGGCGCCTGCATGAACACGTGTCCCGTGTATCGGCGCAGCGGCGGGCTGTCGTATGGCGGCACTTACTCGGGGCCGATCGGCGCGATCATTAACCCAACCTTCGACTTGAAGCGTTATAGCGCGCTGCCGTTCGCGTCCACGCTCAACGGCAGTTGCACGAACGTGTGTCCGGTGAAGATCAATATTCACGAGCAGATCTACAAATGGCGCTCGGTGATTGCCGAGCGCCACGAAGTGCCGTTCGTGAAGCAGGAAGTATTGAAAATGGCAGGGCGGCTGCTCGCGAGCCCGACGCTGTATCGCGCAACGGTAGCGTCGATGAGCGGCGCGTTGCGGCGGCTGCCGAACTTCGTACTCTATAACCCGCTGAATATCTGGGGCAGACAACGCGAGTTGCCCGAGGCGCCGAAGCAGACCTTCCATGCGTGGTACAAGCAAAACCGTGGAGGTGGCGATGGCAACGCGTGAGGCCTTTATCGCGAAGGTGCGGCAGGCGCAACCGGCGGCGCGCCCGCGCCCTGACGTGCCGTTGTTTCGCGCGGTCGGCGGCGATTTGCGCGCACGCTTCACGTCGGCATTGCAAACTATGGGCGGCACCTGCGTCGAAGCAGGCGCGGCGTCGGAGGTTGCGAGTCTGATCCGCGAGCGATTCGGCGCAACGGTGTCGATCGCTTCTGCCACTGCCGAGGTGCCCGGCACGCGCCTGCTCACGGCGGACACCGAACCTTCGTCGTTGCAGGATGTCGACGTCGGCGTGGTGCGTGCGCGTTTCGGTGTGGCCGAGACCGGCTCGGTGTGGTTCAGCGAACGCGAGTACGTGGTCAATGCGTTGGGCTATATCGTGCAGCATCTCGTGGTACTGCTCGATCCGGCGCAACTCGTCGATGGCTTGCAGGACGTTTACCGCCGCGACGATTTTCGCGATGCCCGCTATGCGGCACTCGTCACGGGACCTTCCGCGACCGCGGATATAGAAGGCGTGCTGATTCGCGGCGCGCAGGGCGTGCGGTCGCTGACGGTGGTGTGGTTGGCCGGTGAGTAGCCGCGGCAGCGGAGTTTGCTATCATTACTGTATAAACGTACAGGTCATGCAAACTCTGTGGCAACCGATGCTCCGCCGGATTCCCTCGCCGGTGTCCCTTACTATCTGCTGAATTTCGAGCGTGCGCTTGCCTGGCTTGCGCAACGCTACGACGATCTGCTCGATGCGAGCGAGCAGGCTTTTCTCGGCACATTCGCGCGCTTGCCGCAGGCGTCGCGCGCGTTGCTGGTGCGGATGCTCATGCGCAAAGGCGCGTTGTTTCGCGCAAGTCGCCTCGCTTACGACGAAATCGGCTGCCCAGTGCAAGCCGCCGCGCCCATCACGGCGCTCGGCTGGTTAGATTCCGCGCCGCACCTGACACTCGACGATCTGTTCGCCCTCACTACGCGCCCCGAATTGCTGGACATCTTCGCGGAGGCGCTCGCGCTGATTCCGGGCGCACGGAGTCTGCGCAAGCCCGATCTGCTGGAAGCATTACGCCCGTTCTATCGCGAACGGGACGAGAACGACAGCGATAGCTGCATCGCGCGCCCGTTGTCCGCATGGCACCGTCAAACAATCGATTGCGTGTTCCGCGTCGACATTGCGCCGCTGTGCGAGCGTCTGCGTCTGATGTTCTTTGGCAATCTGCAACAGGACTGGTCAGAATTCGTGCTCGCCGATCTCGGCGTGTTCCAGTACGAGAAGGTGGCTTTCGGGCCGTCGTCGCGCGCGTTTCAGCAGCGGGCGGATGTCGATGTTTATCTCGCGTTGCACGCATGTCGTGAAGAATTGGATTCGATAGAAACGTTCGGATCGCTGATTGATCTCGAAGTGGAAAGCGCCGCGCTCAATGAGCTCGTGGCTCGGGTCCGAAGAGTCGAAACGTCCAACTCGTGGCTCGAAATGCGGCGCGCCAAGCTACTCTTTCGCATCGGCCAGCATGGTGAGCGGCGGCAGATGTGGCCCACGGCGCTCGCCGTGTACGAGATTTGCGCATGGCCTGGCGCGCGTCATCGGCGCGTACGCGTGCTTGAACGGGCCGAGCGTTTCGACGCAGCGCTTTCGTTAGCGTTACGAGTTGCAGCATCGCCCGAAAGCGAGGAGGAGGCGCAGCGCATTGCGCGCATGCTGCCGCGCCTGCGGCGCAAGCTCGGTGAGCCGGCGGTGCGGGCGGCCGCTGCACGAGCGGCTGAACGCAGCACCGTGACATTGCCCAGGCCGCAAGCGCCGCAGCCCGTTGAATACGTGGTGCGCGATCATCTGACCTGCGAGTCAGCGCCGGTGCATTACGTCGAGAACGCATTGATCAACTCGCTGTTCGGACTGCTCTGCTGGGAACCGGTATTTGCGGCACTACCCGGTGCGTTTTTTCATCCGTTCCAACGTGGTCCCGCCGATCTTCACGCGCCGGACTTTCATGCGCGTCGAGCCGAACAGTTCGCTGCGTGCCTTGCGCAACTCGATAGCGGCGCGTATCGCGAGACGATTGCGCGGCATCTGCATGGCAAGGCCGGCGTGCAGTCGCCGTTTGTGTTCTGGGGACTGCTTACGCCCGAGCTTGTCGCGACAGCGCTCGACTGCCTGCCGGCCGCGCATCTGAAATTGTGGTTCGAGCGTTTGCTGCTCGATATTCGCGGCAATCGCTCGGGTCTGCCCGATCTGATCCGCTTCTGGCCCGCCGAGCGGCGTTATGAACTGATCGAAGTGAAAGGGCCCGGCGACCGCTTGCAGGACAACCAGATTCGCTGGCTAGCTTACTGCGTGCAGCACGGCATGCCGGTACGCGTGCTCGACGTGCGTTGGGCCGACGAAGCGCTCGAGCATGCAGTCGCCGATCCAACCGCGGGCGCCCTGACGCACGCCACGTTCACCGCCGAGCGCACGGCATGACCTACGTCGTCGCCGTGCGAGCCATGTGCGAGTTCACCGCGCGACGCGGCGACCTCGATCTGCGGTTCACACCCGCGCCAACCTCGCTGGAAGGCATGGCGGGCCACGTCACGGTCGCGGGCCGCCGTACAAGCGGCTACGAAACCGAAATCACGCTGACCGGTACGCATCGCAATCTCAACGTGCGGGGCCGTGCGGACGGCTACGATCCGGTGGCGCACCGGCTGGAAGAGGTCAAGACGCATCGTGGCGATCTCGAGCGCATGCCTGACAATCACCGCGCGCTACATTGGGCGCAGGCGCTGGTGTATGGACACTTGTTGTGCCGCGCACGTGGATTCGACGAGTTGACCGTCGCGCTGGTTTACTTCGACATCGGCAGTCAGAAGGAGACGTTGCTCACGCAAACGCATACCGCGCGCGAGCTGGAGATCTTTTTTGTCGACCAATGCGAGCGGTTTCTGGATTGGTCCGTGCAGGAGGAGGCGCACCGTTTCGCGCGCAACGCCGCGCTGAACGCGTTGCAGTTTCCGCATGCGCAGTTTCGCTGCGGGCAGCGCGAGCTGGCGGTGTCGGTCTACCGTGCGGCGCGCGACGGTAAGGCGCTGATGGCGCAGGCGCCAACCGGCATCGGTAAGACAGTCGCCACGATCTTTCCGTTATTGAAGGCGTGCGCGGCGGAGCAGATCGATCGCGTGTTTTTTCTGACCGCGAAAACGCCTGGCCGTGCGCTCGCGCTCGACGCGATCGAAACGCTTCGCCGGAGCGCAGGGTCTTTACCGTTGAGAACGCTTGAACTGGTGGCACGCGACAAAGCCTGTGAGCATCCCGACAAAGCGTGCAACGGCGAGTCGTGTCCGCTCGCGCGCGGCTTCTATGACCGGCTCGACGCGGCACGAAGCACGGCGCTCGCGGGCCAGAGGCTCGATCGCGCCGCGGTGCGCGAAGCGGCGCTCGCGCATGACGTGTGCCCGTATTATCTGGGCCAGGAACTTGCGCGCTGGGCCGACGTCGTGGTGGGCGACTACAACTACTACTACGACAGCAGCGCAATGCTCTACGCGCTCACGCAGATCAACCAGTGGCGCATCGGCGTACTGGTGGACGAAGCGCATAACCTGCTCGACCGTGCGCGCCGCATGTACACGGCGTCGCTCGATCAGGCGGCGTTGCGGCTCGCGCGCAAGACGGCGCCGCCCAGCTTGCGAAAGCCGCTCGAACGGTTGCAGCGCGAATGGAATGCGGTCAAGCGCGCGCAAACCGCGTCGTATCAGGTCTATGCGGACGTGCCCGGCAAGCTGCTCTCGGCGGCGCAAAATCTGATTGGCGCGGTGACGGATCAGCTGGCGGAAGCGCCGCTCTCGATCGACGAAGCGTCGCTGCGCTTTTTCTTCGACGCGATGCATTTCGTCGCGCTCGCGGAGCAGTTCGGCGAGCATTCGATTTTCGACATCACGCTGACAACCGACCGCCACGCGCCACGCGACAAGACCAGTTGCACGCTATGCGTGCGCAATGTGATTCCCGCTCCGTTTCTCGCGCCGCGTTATGCGGCGGCGCGCACGACCGTCATGTTTTCGGGCACGCTTAGTCCGCATCATTTTTACCGCGATACGTTGGGTCTTGCGCAGGAGACGCAATGGCTCGACGTCGAAGGGCCGTTTCGCGCGGAGCAGTTGCAGGTGCGTGTAGCCGGGAACGTGTCGACGCGCTGGCGCGATCGCGAACGTTCGCTCGAGCCCATCGTCGATCTGATCGCAAAGCAGTACACCGCGCAGCCCGGCAATTACCTGGGGTTCCTGAGCAGTTTCGATTACCTGCAGCAGGTGGTCGCGCTGATGCGCGAGCGTCATCCCGGACTGCCGGTCTGGGCGCAGGAACCGGGCATGGACGAAGCGGCCCGCGACGCGTTCCTCGCGCGGTTTCGTAGCGCGAACCGGGGCATCGGCTTTGCGGTGCTTGGCGGCGCGTTTTCGGAAGGTGTCGATCTGGTCGGGCAGCAGCTGATCGGCGCTTTCATCGCGACGTTGGGCCTGCCGCAAATGAACGAAGTCAACGAACAGATGCGGCGCACGATGGACGCGCGTTTCGGCAACGGCTACGAATACATGTACCTGTACCCCGGTTTGCAAAAGGTGGTGCAGGCGGCGGGGCGCGTGATTCGCACCGAACTCGACGAGGGCGTCGTGCATCTGATCGACGACCGGTACAGGCGGCCAGAGGTGCGCCGCCTGTTGCCTCGGTGGTGGCAGGTCCGGTAATTCAATCGACGCGCTCAGCCCATGCCTTATTCGTGAGGCGACGTCGATCCCGGATTCGCCGGTGTGCCGGGGCCGCCCGCGGGCTTCGAGTCGACAGGAATCTGATCTTCCACCGGTGCATCGCCCTTCGAAGCGCCGTCGGGCGATGCACCGTCGGCGGACGGGCCGCTCGAAGGCGTTTGCTCAGGCGCCTGTTTCGGAGGCTCGCCCGCTTCGACGCGGGGCGCAACGCTGTCCGGGTCCCACGTCAGCAGATTGCGCTGCGGGTTCGCGATCTCGATGCCGCGCTCGCGGAACTGGTCGAGAATGCGCCGGTTGAATTCGCGCTGCACGCCCCAGCGCGCGGAATCGCGGCACTGCATCTGTCCGGCCAGCGTAACGGCTGAGCCGTCCACCGCATCCACGCCCCAGAAGCTGAAGTCGGACAGAATGCCGTCCTTGAACTTCTCGTCTTCGCGCAGTGCGGCGCCGATTTCCTTGAGCGTGCCGATCGCGAGATCCACGTCCTGGCCGAATACGATGTTCACGCGAACGGCCGCATTGCCGATGCCGCGATTCGTATTGTTCACCGTCGATACCGAACTGAACGGCACGGTGAAAAGCGAACCGTCGCTGCCGCGTAGCCGCACTGTGCGGATCGACAGATACTCGACGGTGCCGGACACGCCCGCGAGCGTCACCCAGTCGCCGACCTGCATCGCGTTTTCCATCAGCAGGAAGATGCCTGTGATGAAATCCTGCACGAGCTTCTGCGAGCCGAAGCCGAGCGCCACGCCGAAGATACTGGCGCCTGCAAGAAGCGGCCCGATGTTCACGCCGAGTTCGCTCAGGCCCGTGAGTACGACCACCAGTGCGATCACGCAGAAAAGCGCGGTGCGCAGCATGGGCAGCAGCGTGCGCAAACGCGCGGCTCGCACGAGGTCGCCGCTCGTGGTCCAGCGATCCAGCCGGTGCTCGACCGACACATTTACGCTTTCCCACACGATGAGCGCGATCACCGCCGCGACGCCGATCGTCACGATGGCCGACGCAAGGCGGTGGCCGACGCTGCCAGCGCGGAACAGCTCGCCCACATCGACGCCCCACACCTGGAGCAACGCGAGCGCGGTGACGATGCCGATGATCCACGAGATCACACGCCGCAGCAGCGGGTAATAGCGGTACGCATGCTGATGCACGAGCGACTTGCCGGCGGTGTCCTCCTGTCCGCTGAAGAGCCGCGCGAGCCCGCCGAAGACGACGATCGCGGCCACCCGCGCGCCCACCAGCACGGCGAGCGACATGCCGCCGAGATGCAGCAGCGCGTGATAGCCGTTCTGCACGTCGAGCGCCCAGATGAACCATAGCGCCATCACGACGAAGGCCGAGAGCCACGCCCATGCATCCGCGAGTGCATTGCCGACCATTTCGAGCGACTTGCGCGCGGCCATGCGCTGGCGGATGAGTTCGCCGACCGGTTTCGCGCATTGCAGAATCAGGATCGAGATCATCAGGTGGCCAGCAAGCGCCACGACCTTCATCAACGCGAGATGCGCCGCGTCGCTCAGGCCGAGCGAGTGCGCGATTTCCGCAATCGCGGAGCCCACGCCTACGACGCTGACAATCCGTATCACCCAGCGGTGTACGAAAGCGGCCCATGCATCGCTCATCCGCAACAGGCGCAGACGCGGCGCCGTGGGCTGCAGGAAAAAGCCGCTGAGGATCACGATAACGCGGCACAGCACGTAGATATCGACGAGCGAATCGAGCGCGCGGTCTTGCGGCGTGCCGTCGTTGGTGAAGATCGACATGAGCGCGCTCGCCGCGCCGATGAATACCGCGAGCGGCAGCAGGCGCAGAACCGTAATCAACAGCGCGCGCGGCAGGCGCTGCAGGAGCGTCCAGTGATGCGTGGCGTTCTGCTTGCCCTTGGCTTCAGTGGCTTTGCCGCTCGCGGCCGTGGCTGATGGCGCGGGCGTGACGGCGGGCTGGCCGGTTGCCGGTGTCGCGCTTGCCTGCGCTCTCGCCTGCGCCTCGGCCCGTACCTCGGCCACCGGCGGGGCGGGCAGCGGCGGCGCGGCGTTCGGAGCGTCGGAGGGCTGCGGTTCGACGTCGACCGGCAAGTCGGTGCGCGGTGCGTCTGCGGCATCGCCACGTTCGCGGCGCGCGGCGAGCGCGAAATACGCGCGGCGCAACAGGCGACGCGCGAGCCATTCGAGCACGAGCGCGGGCAGCAGTGCGGCCAGCAGCGACCACGCGACGTGCGCGAGAACGGAGCGCGCGTGCGGATTTGTCGACTGCCAGTTCCACCACGCGCGCACCGAAGCGACGTCGAGGAGCGCCGTAATCGAGTTGCGCAGCGACGTGCCGAGGTGGACGGCCCAGTGCGCGCCCTGACGAGCCAGTTGCGACGCGAGTCCGTTGGATTTAAACGCGTTCGGCACGAGAGCTGCGGCGCCGCTTGCAGTAGCCGGCGCCGAGGCGGCCGTCGCGGCGGAGGCCGGGGTGCTCAGCGCGCCGGCTGCGGCAATGGCCTGCAAAGTGTCCGCCACCTGGGCGCGGCGTTTGGGATCGTTGAGGACTGAGAGCGCTTGGCGCGCCTGTTCGGGGGTCAGGCTGACGGAAGGGCCCGAGGCGGCAGTGGCCGGGGTCACCGCCGCGAAAACGGCCGGGGCGCCGAGAAGGAGGAAAACGAGGAAGCAGGCGTGTAGTAATTTGCGCATAGGGTGTAAGACGGGGCTGCGGGCGCCGATGGCGTGCGGTGCATCGGCCGGTCTGGCGGTTTGATCGACCTTAACCGACACGGCTTTCGTCGCACAAGTTCCTTTGGACTGCGGCCGCGTTGTGGATGCCGACCGGTCGGGTGAGCGTGAGATGGCGAGGCAACAGGCGGAAGCAAATTGCTTGCCTGCGGGCATCGTGGAGGTGCCGGGCCGGGGCGCCGCGCGGCGGCGACGTGGAGAAGGGGGTTACTGCCCGGACCGACTGTCGAGGTCGGTACGGGCTAGCTCCTGTCAGGGGCGGATTTATCGCCGCCGAGTGCTAGAGCGCTGGGGCCGGACCAAAACCCAAGCCAAAAACGAGGCGAAACCGGACGAAAACCAGCCCAAAAACTAAGCAGAAGCCGACATCAGCGTAGGCGCGCGCCGCTCGCGGTCGCCGTCCGCATCCGAATCCCCCTCGGCACCCGCGCTCGACGCGCGGCCGCCTGAAGGCTCCGCATGCAGCCGGTCCGCATGCATCAGCCGGTACAGCGTGGCGCGGGAAATACCAAGCTCGGCCGCCGCCTCCGACAACTTGTAACCATGCCGCTGCAGCGCATGCTCGATCGCGTCCTTTTCGGCTTTGCTGCGAATTTCCGCGAGCGTGACGGCCGGCCCGTTGTCCGTCTCGGGCAAGCCCAGGTCGCTCGCGTTGATGAAGCGGCCCTCGCTCATCACTACGGCGCGGCGCACGCAGTTGATCAGTTCGCGCACGTTGCCCGGCCACGCATAGTTCGACATCGCGACGATTGCGTCGCTAGACAGTCCGCGCAGCTTGCGCGCGCCGTCCTGCTTGTACATGCTCAGCGCATAGTTCGCGAGCAGCTTGATGTCGCCGCCGCGCTCGCGCAACGGCGGCTCGACGAGGCGCAGCACGCACAGCCGGTGATACAGGTCGGCCCGGAAACGGCCTTCTTCGACTGCCTTGTCGAGGTCGACGTGCGTTGCCGAAATAACCCGCACATTCACGTGTATCGGCCCATTGCCGCCGAGCCGCTCGATCGTGCCTTCCTGCAGAAAACGCAGCAGCACGGCCTGGCATTCGTGCGGCATGTCGCCGATTTCATCGAGAAAAAGCGTGCCTTCATGAGCGCTTTCGATTCGCCCGATCTTGCGTTGAAGCGCGCCGGTAAAGGCGCCGCGCTCATGGCCGAACAGTTCCGCCTGCAACAGGCTCGGCGGAATCGCCGCGCAATTGATAGCGACGAACGGCCGGCCGGCCCGCGGCGAGCGCTCGTGGATCGCGCGCGCGGTCAACTCTTTGCCCGTACCCGACTCACCGGCGACGAACACCGGCGCTTCGGTCGCGCCGCATTTGTCGATGCGCCGGTACAACTGCTGCATAGCCTCGCACTGGCCGACCATGCCGTGCCGTCCGAGCGACGGTTCCGGCGTTGCGGGCGCTTGCCGCAGCGCCGACAGTCCATGCGCATGGCCCAGCGCGAATACGAGCCGCTCGTTCAGCCACGGCCGCGTGACGAAGTCGAAGCAGTAATCGAGGATAAAACGGCTGACCAGTTCGTCGTCCGCCTGGCCCGGCGCGATTTGAGCGACCCAGTTGGTTTCTGGCCGGCGCATGCACGAGGCAAGCGCGGACAGTTGTTGCGAGGTGCAGTCTTGCGGCAGCTCGACGAGGCCGACCTTGATATTGTCGCGCTCGATCATGCGTTCCGCGCTTGCGGTGCTTTTCGCGTGTACGGCGTGCCAGGCGGATGCGGCGAGGAAGTCGGCGAGTTTCTTATCGGGCGAGTTCGACACGTAAAGAACGGTGCGTTCGGTGTCCGCAGATGCGAATGTCATTTTCATTACCCCCGATTCGATGCTGCTTTCAAGACTGCTGTTCGACGTTGTTAAGGATCGCAAGCCAGACCCGGCCTGCGGAATAAACGAGCCAGCAGCCTGGTTGCGAAACCGGGCATGAAGCTCTGGACCATCGCGGGCGCTATTGCGCGCAGCTCGGGCAATGGCCAATGCACTGTAACGTTATAGCGGGGCAAGCAGCGCAGCGTGAACTGCGAGGTGCCGCACATTTGCGGCAGACGGGTGAACGTTCCATGTTGCAACCGCCGGAGTATTTCATCCCCGAATCACTTGTACCGTTTCTTATCTCGTTGGCTTTTCTGATCGCGCTCTAAACGGCGCGTGACTTAAACATAAGCGAAAGCGCTTTGGAATGCTATACAAACAAATCAGGAACCTGACAGGTTGCCCTCCTGACGGGCGTTTATTCGATTGCCGGCTGATAGTGGCCCCATAGTGGCCTCATAGTGGCCGTATAGTCGCCCGATATACGGCCCACTGCGCGGATAACCAGAAGCCGTTCGGACACGACACGTCAAGCCCCGTTATGCGCGGTGGAGTACAAAGCGCGTGAGCGAACCCTGCACGCGCAGGTCCATTCCGCCATTTTCGATGTTTCAACAATGCAACAGAATCGACAGTGCGTTTTCGAGCGCATCTCGAGCGCTTCCATGTGCTGCTATGTCGGCAGATTCGCTCCGAACTTGAACGCAAACCGCGAAGGGGCGTGGCGTAGCCGGATTCGATGCTTATGCGAAGCGCGTATTCCGCGGGTTCAATCTGCGTTTTACACGCGGCCGCAGCCTCGAAAAGCGTCTCGAATACGAATCATTGGAGCTTCGGCACGTCGGCGAAAAAACCGGCGATAGCCGCGCGTGCCGGCAAACGCCCCGCGCGACAGGACTTCGGCATGCATGGCATAGCCATTGCAATAAGCGAGTCACAGCGAATCTGTTGCTGCCGGTCGGTGAGGGAGAGGGGAAGTCAAAAAACGACCGGCGGCAAGACGACTTCGTGGACGCGGCCGGGGAAAGCCAATGCGTCCTACGAGGCTGCGACGGGGCCATGGACAAGCGGACGTCACATAACACGGGGCGAATGACCGATGCGAAACGGTTGTTTCGCCACCCGACGACGCAAAGCTCTGACCTCGTCGATTTTTTCGTCTGTGGAGGTGCACGTGGTGGAGACATAACGACAGGTACCTCGCGCGGCAACGTTTGCGCGAGCGACATGCAAACAGGGAAGGGGCAGCGCACGGTCCGGACCAACCGGCGCGACGAAACGGGGAGAAGGCCAGAGCTTCCACAGAGAAGCGTACAAGCGAGGTGGACCGGGCGCCGTGTTCGCGTGTATTGCGTGAGCACGGCGGACCTGGAAGGCTGCCATGCAGCCGTCGGCGTGTCACCGAACGGGGGATGTCATGAAAGCACACGTTATCGGCTCGGTCTGCGGGCCACGCCACGACCAGCCAGCCACGGCACGTACTGCAGAAGTTATCCGTCTTCGTTATCGGGCGCACGCCGGTGCGCCGCGCGCATTATTTGCCGCGCCGCCGGTTGATCTATTCACGCTCGTGATTGCCGACGCAATGAAGCGCAAGGCACAGGCGGAGATCCAGCGCCCAGCGTTGCACGATGCATACGAGATGCCGGTTTCGCACGAGAGGAACTGCGATCGCGATGCGAACATCCGTCAGCGGGAATACGGCGAATCGGATTGAGCGCTGTTCGTGAGTTGCGGGCGGCTTGCGCGTGTATCACGAAGGAGTCGTGGACGCTGAAATCGTCGCGCCCGCGCGATGGCCGCGTTACGCTTCGTGGCATCATGTAAAGCCAGCCACAGTCAGCGAGCCGGGCGCGGCGTCCTTCATGGCCAACGAATCCAGCGGTTTTAGCGGCGTTTCTTCGATCCTCTCGAATCCGATTCTCAACACGGATTCGTACAAGGCATCGCACTATCTGCAGTACCCGCCCGAAGCGTCGGCGATGTTCTCGTACATCGAATCGCGCGGCGGGCGCTACGATTGCACGCTCTTTTTCGGCTTGCAGATGCTGATCAAGGAGTATCTGTGCCGGCCCGTCACCGCGGCGATGATCGAACAGGCGAAGGCGTTTTTCAGCGCGCATGGCGAGCCGTTCAACGAAGCCGGCTGGCGTCATATCGTCGAGCGTCACAACGGGTATCTGCCGGTGCGAATTCGCGCAGTGCCCGAGGGCTCGGTGGTGCCCACGCACAACGTGCTCGTCACCGTCGAGTGCGACGATCCGCAAGTATTCTGGCTGGCCTCATATCTGGAAACCATGCTGTTGCGCGTGTGGTATCCGATCACGGTAGCGACGCAAAGCTGGCATCTGCGCAAGACGATTCGCGCCTATCTGACCAAGACGAGCGACGACCTCACGCAACTGCCGTTCAAACTGCACGACTTCGGTGCTCGCGGCGTGTCGAGCGCGGAGTCGGCGGCAATCGGCGGCGCCGCGCATCTCGTGAGCTTCATGGGCTCCGACACGGTGCTCGGCGTGGTCGCCGCCAACCATTATTACAACGAGAGCATGGCCGCTTTTTCGGTGCCGGCCGCCGAGCACAGCACGATCACCTCGTGGGGCCGCGAGCGCGAGACCGACGCGTATCGGAACATGATCGCGAAGTTCGCAAGGCCGGGCGCAATCGTTTCCGTGGTATCGGACTCCTACGATCTGTACGCCGCGCTGAAGGTTTGGGGCACCGATCTGAAACAGGCCGTGCTCGAGTCCGGCGGCACGCTTGTGATCAGGCCGGATTCGGGCGATCCGCAGACTATCGTGTTGCAGACCTTGCATGCGCTGGAGGCGTCGTTTGGATCGGCGCTGAACAGCAAGGGGCGGCGCGTGCTGAACAACGTGCGAGTGATACAGGGCGATGGCGTGAATCCCGACTCGCTCGAGGGCATTCTCGCCGCGATGGACAATGCGGGTTTTGCGGCGGACAACATCGTGTTCGGCATGGGCGGCGCGCTGTTGCAGCAGATCAATCGCGACACGCAGCGCTTTGCGATGAAGTGCTCGGCGATCCGCCTCGGCGACGCATGGCACGATGTGTCGAAAGATCCGGTCACGGACATGACCAAACGCTCGATGAAAGGACGCCTCACGCTGTTGCGCAACCGTCGAACGGGCGACTACCGCACGGCGACGCTGCCGCTCGCGCCGGCCGTGGACGCGGACTCAGGCGAAGCCGATTGGGAAGATGCGATGATCACCGTGTTCGATTCGGGCAAACTGCTGGTCGACGTATCGTTGTCGGAGATTCGCGCTCGCGCGCATGCACACGAAGCATAGAGGCTGCGCATCCAGGCCCGCAGGCGCAATGATTCGATACAATCCGGCGAATCGCCGTTATCGCGGGCTGTAACACGGCTTCGACGGCTTCGATTCGCGCTTCAACACGGCTTCAACACGCGCTTCAATACAGGCAACGCAAATACCAGAACAATGAGCCATTCCAACACTGAACTGATCGAGCGCTTCTACACCGCGTTCCAGCGGCGCGACGCCGACACCATGATCGCCTGCTACGCCGACGACGTCGTCTTCAGCGACCCCGCATTCGGTGAATTGCACGGCGACGAAGTGCGCGACATGTGGCGCATGCTCGTCACGCGCGCGCAGGATTTTTCGCTGACATTCGACAGCATCGAAGCCGACGAACATAGCGGCCGCGCGCATTGGACGGCAGGCTACGTGTTCAGCCAGACCGGCCGCCCGGTGGTCAACCAGATCGATGCGCGCTTTGCGTTTCGCGACGGGCTGATCGTCGAGCATCGCGACAGTTTCGATTTGTGGGCGTGGCTGCGTCAGGCGTTAGGCGCACGAGGCGCGCTGCTCGGATGGTCGCCGCTCGTGCATCGCTCGATCCGCTCGCGGGCGAGAAGAGGGCTCGCGCTCTATCGGCGCCAGGACCATAACACCTGAACGCGAGGGCTGGGGTCGATGCAGTATCCTTGTTTCATCCATCAGCGGGGACACGTATGCCGGTAGTGGATGCCGCTTGGCACGAATGGCTGCGCACCAACGCAGCGCGCGGCTGCACGATGGACTCGATGATCGAGGCCATGACGCAAGCGGGTTTTGCCGCCGACGCAGCCAGCGAAGCGGTGCGCGCCGCCTTCGGCTCGAGTGTGACGAGCGCAGCAACGGCGCCGGTTTCAGCGGCGGGCGGCACCGAGGCCGCGTCACCGCAAAAGGCGCCACAAGCGTACCGGTATGACGACGCGCCGGTCGCGCGCGGCAACACGATCCACGCCCATGACCGCGACGTGCAGGTGTTGACGCGCTGTGAGCGGCCGCAGGTAATCGTGTTCGGGAATGTGCTTTCCGCGCAAGAATGCAGCGAGATGATCGAGCGTTCGCGGCATCGGCTGAAACGATCGACCACCGTCAATCCCACGACCGGTCGCGAAGACGTGATCCGCAACCGGACGAGTGAGGGCATCTGGTATCAACGCGGGGAAGACGCGTTGATCGAACGGCTGGAACAGCGCATTGCAAGCCTGATGAACTGGCCGGTCGAGAACGGCGAAGGTCTGCAGGTTCTGCACTATGGCCCGGCCGGCGAATACCGGCCGCATTTCGACTATTTCCCGCCCGATCAACCGGGCAGCGCGGTACATACGGCACGTGGCGGCCAGCGCGTGGCTACGCTCGTCATCTATCTGAACGACGTGCCCGAAGGCGGCGAAACGATTTTCCCTGAAGCGGGCTTGTCGGTGGCGGCGAACCGGGGCGGTGCCGTGTATTTCCGCTACATGAACGGCCAGCGTCAACTCGATCCGCTGACCTTGCACGGCGGCGCGCCGGTGCTTGCCGGCGAGAAGTGGATCATGACGAAGTGGGTGCGCGAACGCGCGTACGTCTGATTCCGTATCAGCGCGCGCGAGGGGCGCCTTTGAACTTCCTGCTCAATTGCTCCGGTAAACGTCCGGGTCGTGCACTTCCATGAAAAGCGCCGGGTTCGACAGAGCCTTGAACCCGTGCGGGCGATACACGTGGTGCGCGTCTGTCGTCGCCAGCATGATTCTTCTCAAACCCTGCAGCGACTCGCTCGCGAAGAGTTGCGCGAGCAGCGCGTGCGCGTATCCCTTGCCGCGATACTCGGGCAGCACGAAAACATCGCACAGGTACGCGAAAGTCGCGTGATCCGTGACGACGCGCGCAAACGCGACCTGCTTGCTCCCGACATAGCCGCCGAAACACAGCGACCCGGCAATGGCGCGTTCGAGCGTTTCGCGCGGCATGCCCTTCGCCCACGGCGTTTCCTGCGACAGAAACGCGTGCACCATTGCGATGTCGAGTTCGTCCTTGTTGCTGGAAATTCTCAGTTCGCTTAGTTCGTTAGGGGTCGCCACGCCGTCTCCCGAAGTCTGTTAACCCTTGGCGGGACCTTCCGCGCCGCGCGAACCGCCGCCGATGCTCTGGCCCGCATCGCGTGAAAGACCCATGTAGCCGATCACGGACACGAGCGTCAGGACGCCCGCAAGCAGAAACGCGAGGCGGAAATCGTCGAGCGTGAACACGCGGCCCGTCGTCTCGCCGTTGAAAAACGCCGCAGCCCGCAGCGAGACCGCGCCGAACGCAATGCCGAGGCCTATCGTCATTTGGGCCGCCGCGCTCCATAGCGTGCTGGCCGCGCTCATTTGCGGCTGCGCGACGTCGGCGTAGGCAAGTGTGGCGAGTGTCGAAAACTGCATCGAGCGCGCTACGCCGTACACGAACACAACGATCAGCACGAGCGCAAGCGGTACGTCCGGCGTCAGCAACCCGCATGCAATGATGAAGATGCCGGCCACCGTCACATCGACGATCGACACCATACGGAAGCCAAAGCGCTGCAGGATCCGCGTGGTCAGCGCCTTCATGCCGAGATTGCCCAACGCGCTGGCGAGCAGCAGCAGTCCCGACTTGAACGCCGACAAGCCGAAGCCCACCTGGAACAGCAGCGGCATCAGATAAGGTACGGCGCCGATGCCAATGCGCGTGAAGGAGCCCGTTATCACCGTCACTGAAAACGTCGGGATCTTCAGTGTGGAAACGTCGATCAACGGATGCGGATGCCGCTTCGCATGCTGGAAGGCGACAGCGCCCACCAGCAGACCGGCGACGATGACCGCCCCGGCTATCCACGGGTTCTCGGCGGGCTGGCTCGCCAGTTCCGCGCCGTACAGAATCGCGGTGAGCGCGGTGCCGCTCAGCAGCAAACCGACCACGTCGAGCGGCTTGCGTTCGCTGCCGCGCAGGTTGGGCACCAACGCGAGCGCCACGGCCATTGCCGCGAGACCGAACGGCACATTGAGCAGGAAAATCCAGCGCCACGACGCATACGTGGTAATAAAGCCGCCGACGGGCGGGCCAATCACCGGCGCGGCAATCGCGGGCCACGTGATCGTTGAAATCGCCTGCATCATGCGGCTTTTTTCGGTGCTCCGAACCACGATCAGCCGGCCGACCGGCACCATCATCGCGCCGCCGATGCCTTGCAGCAAACGCGCGGCGGTGAATTCGGCGACGTTCTGCGACAGCCCGCACAGCACCGAGGCGACCGTGAACACGCCGATCGCGCTGAAGAATACGGTGCGCGAGCCGCAGCGGTCGGCGACCCAGCCGCTCGCGGGGATGAAAATCGCCAGCGCCAGCATGTAGGCCGTCATGCCGAGACTGACGCTGTTGGGCCCGACGCCGAACGAGTGCGCCATCTGCGGCAGCGCAGTCGCGATCACCGTGGTGTCGAGATATTCCATGAAAAACGTCGCCGCGACGATATACGGCAGCCAGGCGGCATGCTTCAGAGGCGTGCTGTTTGCGTTCATTGCCCAGCTCCCGGCAGCGCGCGCGCGTGTGCGTCGTGAAGGCCGCGAACGCACGGGCGAATTCCACGCGAGATACGCAATGCTATGCACTTCATGTTTTCGACTACCTTTCGAAGACGTGTTGGCACCGTCCATACAAAGCGGACGAGCGACAGGAGCGGGGCCGGGGCAGCGCGTCGGTCATTCCGCGAGCAGAATGACGAGCGCCGGGACGCGTATCGCGGTGATATATCGCCGGCCCTGAATCCTATCGCAATCACGCGCGCTGCATCGGCGAGCGTGGCACAGACCAATGCGTCCCGGCCAAAAGGCGCCACTCACGCCGAGCACGGCGCGTGCCGTGCGCCGCTGTCAGCAAACACGTTTCGATGCGACGCGCGGTTCAGTCCTTCGCCGCGTATTCGCGATCCAGCCGGTCGTACAACGGCTTGTTCACGAGACGCTGGCGCTCGCTGAACGGAGCGACGAGCGTCGCGTCCTCGTCGAGGCGGCCGTTGCTCTTCAGGGTCCCGAGCGCGCGTTGCATCCCGAGCACCGCACCTTGCAAGGCGGCGTTCGCATACAGCACGATGCCGTAGCCGAGCTTCCCGAGCGCTTCACGCGATTGCACCGGTGTCTTGCCGCCGATCACGATGTTGATCAGCTGCGGCTTGTCGAACAGCGACGGCAAACGCTCGATGTCCGCCAGCGACTCCGTCGCCTCGATGAAGAGGATGTCGGCGCCCGCTTCGATGAAGCGATGGCCGCGCTCAATCGCGTCTTCGATACCGTGGACGGCCGCGGCGTCGGTGCGCGCCATGATCTGCAGATTGCCGTCCTCGCGGGCGTCGACCGCCGCGCGGATCTTGCCGGCCATTTCGCTCGCGCCGATCACTTCCTTGCCGGAAAAGTGGCCGCACTTCTTTGGCATCACCTGATCTTCGAACTGGATGACGTCGGCGCCGCTGCGTTCCAGCACGCGCACGGTCTGGCGTACGT
Source organism: Paraburkholderia kirstenboschensis (assembly GCF_904848585.1). Taxonomy (GTDB): domain Bacteria; phylum Pseudomonadota; class Gammaproteobacteria; order Burkholderiales; family Burkholderiaceae; genus Paraburkholderia; species Paraburkholderia kirstenboschensis. Next base: position 223,349 of record NZ_CAJHCR010000009.1, on the reverse strand, counting down.
TCAACGCGTTGCCGAAGCCGGTGTCGGCGTCGACGATCAGCGGCAGCGCGACCGCATCGCGGATTCGCGCGGTGTGCTCGGCGACTTCGGCGAGACCAATGAAGCCGAGGTCCGGCAAGCCGAGCGACATGTTGGTGACGCCCGCGCCGGTGATGTAGATCGCCTCGAAACCGGCGTCCTCGATAACGCGAGCGCTCATCGCATTGAAGGCGCCGGGCACGAGCAGGCCCTGGCGTTCGTTGACCTTGGCGCGGAAGGCGGCGCGGCGCGTGGCGGAAGTTGTCATGACGGTTGTCTCCGGGGGAAAGGTGAGTAAGGCGAGCAGGGTGGAAATTGCAGAAAGTATGCCAATACCTCAGCGCTGGGAACTATCCAAGCGGAATCAAGCGCTTGGGTGAGGCGAACTCGCGGCCGGCGTTTCGTGGCAGAATGCCTGAGCGTTCCATGAAACGTTTCGCGGAACGTTTCAACCCTCTCTCCTGGAGCGTCTCACGTGTCGACCTTTGCTCCGTCTCCCGTCAACGCAGATCCGGGCCGCCCGGGCATTGCATTAGTCAGTATCAGTCGCCTGGAGTCGCTTTGCGAGACTATTGCGCCGCGCTACGCCGGCCGCGCAAGATTTTTCTCGATCCGCGAAGGCTATGGCGCGGCTGTCGCCGCGCTACAGGCGTACGTCGATGCGGGCTCCGTCGACGTCGTCCTCGCGGCGGGCTCGAACGGCGCCTACTTGCGCGACCACCTGAGCGTGCCGGTCGTCATGGTGAAGGTGAACGGCTTCGACATGCTGAGCGCGATCACCCGCGCCACCACCCTCTGGCCCAGCGGGCCGGTCGGGCTCGTGCTGCACGAAACCATCTCGCATGAACTGGCCGGTCTCAGCGGCTGGTTGAGGGTCGACCTGAAACAGCGCGCGTACCGCTCGGTCGATGAAGTCAGAACCGCTGTGAGTAACCTCGCCGCCGAAGGCTGCCGTGTGATCATCGGACCGGGCATGGCTTGCGATCTGGCGCAGCAGGCGGGTCTCGAGAGCGTGTTCCTGTACTCGCTCGGCGCCGTCGAGGAAGCGTTCGAGCGCTCGGTCGAACTGGCGCGCGTGAGCCGGCAGAAGGAGTCCAAGCGCGTGCGCCTGAACACGATCGTGGCGCATCTGCGCGACGGCGTGGCGGCCTTCGACGACGCCGGTCAGCTCGAAGCCGTCAACCCGGCCATGCTCGATCTGCTGGGCCTCGAGCGCGACCGGGACCTCCCGGCGCAACTCGCACGGACGGTCGGCCCGTGGCTGCGCAAGGCGCTGCAAGGTGACGGCGCGCTCGACGAGCGCGTCGAGCAGATCGGCGAGCGTTCGGTGATCGTCAATTGCGTGCCGATAGTCGAGCAGGGCGCGCGCTCGGGCTTCGTCGTGACGGCGCAGGACGCGCTGGTCGCACAGCGGATCGACCGGTCGCTGCGCACCAGTCAGCGGCCGAAGCATCTGGTTGCGCGGCATCGGCTGGACGATCTGATCGGCGAGTCGGCGGCGCTCGAACGTGTGCGCCGGCTCGCGCGGGCCGGCGCGGCGCACGACGCGACCGTCTTGTTGACCGGCGAGAGCGGCACCGGCAAGGAACTGGTCGCGCAGGGCATCCACAATGCGAGCGCGAGGCGCGGCAATCCGTTCGTCGCGTTCAATTGCGCGGCGCTGCCTGAGGGGCTGATCGAAAGCGAACTGTTCGGTCACGAGGAAGGCGCGTTCACCGGCGCGCGGCGCGGTGGCAAGCCGGGCCTGTTTGAAATGGCTCACACGGGAACCATTTTCCTCGATGAAATCGGCGAAATGCCGCCGGCGCTGCAAAGCCGGCTGCTGCGCGTGCTCCAGGAACGCGAGGTGATGAAGCTCGGCTCGGGCCGCGCGACGCCCATCGACGTGCGGGTGATAGCCGCCACGCACCGCGATCTGCACGGGCTCGTCGACGAGGGCGCGTTTCGCGCGGATCTGTATTTTCGTCTGAATCTGCTTCAGATAGAATTGCCGCCGCTGCGTGAGCGGCGCGCCGACGTCGCTCCGCTCGCGCGGCACTTGTTAAGCCGCAGTGCGCTCCAATATGGGTTGTCTGAAGCGGCAATCGGGCGCGCGCTGAAGTTTCTGGCGCCGCTCTTCGAGCGCTACGCGTGGCCGGGCAACGTACGCGAACTGGATAATCTGCTGGCGCGCGCAGCGATCTATCTCGGCGATGCAGCGAGTGATCAGCGCGACGATCGGGACGGCATCGTCCAGCCCGATCTGCTGGCGCTATTCCCCGAATTCAGCCGGATGGGGCATGCAGACGTGAGCGCGAGGCTTACCAAAACTGCCGCGGACGCCACCACCGCGGGCGCCGGCCGCGTCGCGCCGAGCCGTGACGACGTATTGAAGGCGCTCGAACGCTGCGGCGGCAACCGCGCAGCGGCAAGTCGGGCGCTCGGCATCGGCCGCACTACGCTCTGGCGGCTGCTGAAAGCAGAAGGCGTGCGATAGCCGGCGGGGCTGGATCGGATAGCGCAAATCTATCAATATAATTAAAACAATCCACTTTACCTATTAAGCGCTGTCTGACATACTGACTCCACTTTCCAACCACTCCGAAAGAGGACTCAGTAAATGCCGATCATCAATAGTCAAGTCAAACCGTTCAAGGCACAGGCTTATCACAATGGCGATTTCGTGACCGTCACTGAAGAAAGCCTGAAGGGCAAGTGGTCGGTTTTCGTTTTCTATCCGGCCGACTTCACCTTCGTTTGCCCGACCGAACTGGGTGACCTGGCCGATCGCTACGCCGATTTCCAGAAGCTCGGCGTTGAAATCTACAGCGTGTCGACCGACACGCACTTCACGCACAAGGCATGGCACGACACGTCGGACACGATCCAGAAGATCAAGTACCCGATGATCGCTGACCCGACTCTCGCAATCTCGCGCAACTTCGACGTGCTGATCGAAGAAGAAGGTCTGGCGCTGCGCGGCACGTTCGTGATCAACCCGGAAGGCGAGATCAAGCTGTGCGAAGTCCACGACAACGGCATCGGCCGTGACGCGAGCGAACTGCTGCGCAAGGTGCAAGCTGCGCAATACATCGCGGCTCATCCGGGTGAAGTCTGCCCCGCCAAGTGGACGCCGGGCGCTGAAACGCTGACCCCGTCGCTCGACCTGATCGGCAAGATCTAAGGTTTAGCAGCTTCAAAGCCTCAGGCAGTAGTTGTAGCGCCTTCGCGGCGCATCGGCGTGCGGGCCGCTTCATACAGCGGTTCGCGCGTCCCCGGTTCGCCCGTGTCCTATCGGACACGAGCGGGACCGGGAACCCAACACCCCATCGTCACGGAATCGAATAGCCATGCTTGATGCCAATCTCAAGACTCAGTTGAAAACGTACCTCGAAAAGGTTAGCAGGCCTATCGAGATCGTCGCGTCGCTCGACGACAGCGCAAAATCGCAAGAGCTGCTGGCATTGCTGAACGATATCGCGACGTTGTCGGAACGCGTCACCGTGATCGAACGTCGCGATGACAGCGAACGCAAGCCGTCGTTCTCGATCGGCGAGCCGGGCAAGGACATCGGCATCCGCTTCGCGGGCATTCCGATGGGGCATGAGTTCACGTCGCTCGTCCTCGCATTGCTGCAGGTCGGCGGCCATCCGGTCAAACTCGACGACGCGGTGATCGAACAGATCCGCAGTCTCGACGGCGACTACCAATTTGAAACGTATTTCTCGCTGTCGTGCCAGAACTGCCCGGAAGTCGTGCAGGCGCTGAACGTAATGGCGCTCATCAACCCGCGCATTCGCCACGTGGCGATCGACGGCGCGCTGTTCCAGAACGAAGTCGACTCGCGCCAGATCATGGCTGTGCCGACCATGTTTCTCAACGGCGAAGTGTTCGGCCAGGGCCGTAGCGGCGTGAAGGAAATCCTCGCGAAGCTCGACACCAACGCCGGTGCGCGTGCCGCGAAGGAACTGGAAAAGAAGCCGGTGTTCGACACACTGATCGTCGGCGGCGGCCCCGCTGGCGCAGCTGCGGCGATTTATTCGGCGCGCAAAGGCATTGCGACGGGCGTTGTCGCGGAACGCTTCGGCGGTCAGGTACTCGACACGCTGGCTATCGAGAACTTCGTCTCCGTAACGGAGACCGAAGGGCCGAAGTTCGCCACGGCGCTCGAACAGCACGTGAAAACGTATGAAGTCGACATCATGGACGTGCAGCGTGCCGAAACGCTGATCCCCGGCCGCATCAACGAGGTGCGTCTCGCGAACGGCGCGGTGCTGAAGGCCAAAACGATCATTCTCGCGACGGGCGCGCGCTGGCGCGAAATCAACGTGCCGGGCGAGCGCGAGTACCGCAATCACGGCGTGGCGTACTGCCCGCACTGCGACGGACCGCTCTTCAAGGGCAAGCGCGTCGCGGTGATCGGTGGCGGCAACTCGGGCGTGGAAGCGGCAATCGACCTCGCGGGTATCGTCCGAGAAGTCACGCTGTTCGAATTCGGCGCTACGCTGCGTGCAGACGAAGTGCTGCAACGCAAGTTGCGCAGCCTCGCTAATGTGACCATCGTCACCCAGGCGCGGACTACCGAAATCACCGGCGACGGCAAGAAGGTCAACGGTCTCGTCTACAAGGACCTGCGTTCGGGCGAAGTGAAGAACGTCGAACTGGAAGGCGTATTCGTGCAGATCGGTCTGGTGCCGAACACCGAGTGGCTGAAGGGCACGGTGGAGTTGTCGAAGCACGGCGAGATCATCGTCGACGCACGCGGTGCGACGTCGGTGCCGGGCGTGTTCGCAGCGGGCGACGTAACCACGGTGCCGTTCAAGCAGATCGTGATTGCGGTCGGCGAGGGCGCGAAGGCATCGCTCAGCGCGTTCGATCATCTGATCCGCAACAGCGAGGAAACGGAAGCCGTTAGTGAGGTCGAAGCCGAAGCTGCGGTTTGACCGGCCGTAAAGCTTCACATGTAGTGAACGACGGCGGCCCGCGGGCCGCCGTTTTATCTGGTGGGCGGATGTGTACACGGCTTCCCGGCAGATTGCGCTGAGAGCCGGCGCAAGGCGCAAAAAAGGCCGCCCGGTTGTGAAACCGGGCGGCTCTTGCTCAAGCATAAGCCTGCGGAGGCGAACGGCTTAGGCCCACAACTCCGACACTTCGTTGTCGCGCAGATCGAACACCAGCACTTCCGCGTCGCGGCCTTGGGCGAAGGTCAGCGCTTCTTCGCCGCGTACACGGGCGCCGTCGCCTTCGCCGAGTTCCACGCCGTTGACCGTCACGCTGCCGCGCGCCACATGCACGTATGCATAACGGTTGCTCGCCAGTTCCACTTGCGCGGTTTCGTCGCCGTTGAAGAGTCCGGCATAAACGCGTGCGTCCTGTTGCAACACCAGCGAACCGTTCGCGCCGTCCGGCGACAGAACGAGGCGCAGCACACCGCGCTTGTCGTCCGCGCTGAAGTGCTGTTGCTGATAGCGCGGCGGGGTGCCTTTTTGCGCCGGCGCTATCCAGATCTGCAGAAAGTGCACCGGCTCGCTCTTCGAATGGTTGTATTCGCTGTGCGCCACGCCGGTTCCCGCGCTCATCAACTGAATGTCGCCCGGCACGATCACCGAGCCGGTGCCCATTGTGTCCTTATGCTCGAGCGCGCCTTCCAGAACGTACGAGAAGATTTCCATATCGCGATGCGGGTGCTTGCCGAAGCCTTGGGCCGGCGCGACACGGTCGTCGTTGATCACGAGCAGGTCGGAGAAGCCGTTCTGCTTCGGATCATGGTAGTTCGCGAACGAAAACGTATGACGCGAGCTGAGCCAGCCGTGTTCCGCACGGCCGCGTTGATTGGCATGTCTGATTTCAAGCATCTTTTTCTCCTGTCGACCAGAGTCTGCGTGAAGCGCATGTTCTGGGGTCCATGCAACTTGCGTTGCGGGCGATCCGGGCAAGTGCTTGTCCGCGATCCATGAACGACAGTTTAGGTCAACTCGGAGGGCTATAATCGACAGGAAAATGGAAACACCGTCTCGCCTAAGTGGACAATAACCATGCAACTCGATGACATGCGCATCTTCGTCGCTGCGGTCGACGCTCACAACTTCACCGCGGCCGCAAAGCGCCTCTCTCTGTCGAAGCAGTTCGTCAGCCGTCGCGTCATGGCGCTCGAAGAAGCGCTCGGCGTGCCGCTCCTCGTCCGCAACACTCGCAAGCTGGCCGTCACAGAGCTGGGTCAGGAGTTCTACGAGCGCGCCAAACGCATCTTGGGCGAGGTAGAGGAAGCGGAGCAGGCCATGTCGCTGCGGCGGGCCGGGCCGCGTGGGCTGCTCAAGGTGAGCGCGCCGATGTCGTTCGGCATGATGCATCTGTCACCGCTCGTCGCGGACTTTCTGCGCGAGCATGGCGACGTGCGCTTCGACATGGAGTTGAGCGACCGCACCGTCGACGTGGTCGGCGAGGGCTTCGACATGGCTGTACGAATCGGCGTGTTGCCCGATTCCACGCTCATCGCGCAAAAACTGGTAGATGTGAGTCTCGTCGCGTGTTGCAGCCCGGGCTATCTGCGCCGTCGCGGCGCCCCCGCCACGCCTGCCGATCTCGCGCGCCATTCATGCCTGCTGTACGGGCACGGCGGCGTGGTGACGTGGGATTTTTCAGTGGAGGGCGCGTTGAAGGGCTTTGAGGTACACGGGCCGCTGCGGGCCAACAATGGCGACCTGATCCGCGATGCGGCGGTTGCCGGCCTTGGAATAGTTCGGCTTCCTGATTTTATTGTCGCCGACGCGCTGCGAAGCGGCCAGCTGGTCACGGTGCTCGATGAATTCCTGCCGAGCCCGACGGGTGTCTATGCCGTCTACCCTCAGCACCGGCAAAGCTCGCTGACCATTCGTGCTTTCGTCGACTTTCTGCGCAAGCATCTGAAAAAGCGTCTCGCAGCGTAGTTATCAACAGCAACGGCCCAACGTTCGAAAACGAACTCGGGCCGCTGCATGGCTCGGCGATCAGCCGTCGCGGAAGATAAAGCTATAGCCGTTCAGGGCAGGCACGCCGCCAAGATGCGCATAGAGCACGCGCGAGCCCTCGGGAAATTCGCCGTTGCGCACCATGTCGATCATGCCGTGCATCGACTTGCCTTCGTACACCGGATCGGTGAGCACGCCTTCCAGGCGGGCGCATAGGCGGATCGCTTGCAGCGTGCCGTCGTTCGGCAGACCGTATTCGGGGCCGCCGAAGCGTTCGTCGAGCACGACGTCGTTAGCCGTGATATCTCTCCCGAGGCCCACTTTTTCGGCGGTTCGACTGGCGATTCGCGTGATCTGCTCGCGGGTCTGCGCCGGTTTCGCTGACGCGTCGATACCGATCACCCGATCCGCGCGGCCGTCGGCGGCGAAACCCACCACCATGCCGGCTTGCGTGCTGCCCGTCACCGAGCACACCACGATGTAGTCGAACTTGAAGCCGAGTTCCGCCTCCTGCTGGCGCACTTCCTCCGCGAAACCGACAAAGCCGAGACCGCCCAGCGGATGATCCGAGCAGCCTGCCGGAATCGCGTATGGCTTGCCGCCGGCGGCGCGCACGCTTTCGAGCGCGTCTTCCCAGCTCTTGCGAAAACCAATGTCGAAGCCGTCCGGCACGAGGCGCACGTCTGCGCCGAGAATGCGCGACATCTGGATGTTGCCGACGCGGTCGTACACCGCGTCCGAATAGTTGACCCAGTTCTCTTGCACGAGCACGCACTTCATGCCGAGATGCGCGGCCACGGCCGCGACCTGGCGCGTCTGATTCGACTGGATGCCGCCGATCGACACCAGCGTGTCGCAACCTTGCGCGAGCGCTTCGGGAATCAGGTATTCGAGCTTGCGCGTCTTGTTGCCGCCGAACGCGAAGCCGCTGTTGCAATCCTCGCGCTTGGCATAGAGATGCACCTTGCCGCCCAGATGATCGCTCAGCCGCTTGAGCGGCTGGATGGGTGTCGGCCCGAAAGTGAGCGGATAGCGGGGGAATCGTTGCAGGTTCATGGTATCTCCGTGGTCGGTGGGTTCGGCGCGGTGAGCGGGAGCCGCGTTCAACACATGGTAGAAAAAACGCCGGGAAATGAGCTTGCGAAGAAATTCACGCAGCCGAAATTTTGGTAGTGCGACAATGCGGAACGCCTATCGTAATTGTGAATAACACCGAATGGACAAAACAAAAGTTCGCAACCCTGCTGTAACGCGCGCCACGGCAAGCACCCACGCGGATCCGCTTCAATCGCTCGATCGCATCGACCGGGCGATCCTGCGTCAATTGCAAACGGACGCGTCGATCTCGAACGTCGCTCTCGCTGCGAAGGTGAAACTGAGCGCGCCGGCTTGCTTGCGGCGAGTCGAGCGGCTCAAGGAATCGGGGTTGATTCGTGGCGTTGTCGCGTTGATCGACCCGAAGGCAGCGGGCGCCGGCATGCTCGTCATCATCGGCGTGGTGCTCGATCGCTCAACGCCCGAATCGTTTGCCGAGTTCGAGAAAGCCGCGCAGAAAGTGGCGGGTTGTATGGAGTGCCACGTCGTGACTGGCGAATTCGATTACTTCATGACGATCCGCACGCGCGACAGCGACAGCTTCAACCGTCTTCACGCGGAACAGCTGCTGTATTTGCCGGGTGTGCGGCAAATCCGCTCGTTCATGGTGCTCAAGGAGATTTTGTCGACGACCCGATTCCCGCTCTGACGCTCGTCGTGATCAGGCACGAAGCGAGAAAGGCGCGCATGCTGTCATTAACGCGGCGCATGTGCGACTAACACTGTGGACACTCGAGTCATACGCAACCCGCGCCGGCAAGAGTGAACCGCGTGCCTTTGCGAAGGCGGAATCAGGACAGGACATCATGAACATGGACACACATATCGACGGCAAGCGCGTCCGCTCGCGCGCGGCCAGGCTTTCACTCTCCGTTGGCTTCGGCGCGCTCGCGCTGCTGCTGGCGCAACGAATGGCGTTTTCATCCGAGGGCGCGGTGGCGATCGCGCCGCCCGCGCTCGATGAGCCGGTCGCCGCAGCCACGGCTCACGAGGAAACCGCCGTGTTCGCAGGCGGCTGCTTCTGGGGCGTGCAGGGCGTATTCCAGCATGTGCGGGGCGTGAAGCAGGCCGTGTCGGGCTATTCGGGCGGCCAGCGCGACACCGCCAAATATGAAACGGTCAGCGGCGGCGCGACCGGCCACGCGGAATCCGTGCAGGTCACGTTCGATCCCACGCAGGTCACCTACGGCCAGTTGTTGCAGGTGTATTTCTCGGTGATTCACGACCCGACGCAACTCGATCGCCAGGGGCCGGACAGCGGCACGCAATATCGGTCCGCGGTGTTTCCCCTGAACGATATGCAGCGGCGCGTCGCACAGGGCTACATCGCGCAACTCGAGAAGGCCCATGCGTTCGCAGCGCCGATCGTGACGAGGGCGGAGCCGTTCAAAGGCTTCTATCCCGCGGAGTTCTATCACCAGAACTATTTGACGCAGCATCCGAACTCGGCGTACATCGCGCTCTATGACATGCCGAAGGTGGCCAATCTGAAGCGTATGTTCCCCAATCTGTATCGCGACACGCCGGTGCTCGTTCAGGCAGCGCAATAGAAAGGCTGACGTCGTGCCCGTTGTTCGCGTGTAGGAGCGCCGCCGCTGCGGCGGCGCTTTCATCCCATTGCTTTTCTAGCGACGATCGCCGCCCGCGGCCTTCAGCAGAGGCTTGCCTTGCACAGCTGCAACGCGGTCGAGGCGTGCCTCCACCACGTAGGCCCATATCTTGCACTAGCACGTCCGTCGGCAAAACTTTCGCATCGTCTGTTATGACGAATACGTTGGCAGGAAGCTTGTTCCTGCTGTCGGCAGACTCTCAATGGTGCGCGTTTTGCCGTGCAATGCGTGTCGGTTGCTGAAAAACTTACATGCTGCGCGTAGCAACGCGGCGGTCGGCCGGGCTCTTGCGCTGCGCGGGTGAGCCCGGGCGAGAAAGATAAACCCTCTTCGCGATACGCGAGATTGGAGGCATTGGTGTTGAACAGCCGTAGAAAGCGGATCGGCAAGGTCCGCAATAAACAAACAGGCATCGCGGCTTCTTCCTGGGTGGCCATCACTATAGGCGGCTTCGCCGCGCTACCGGGGGGCGCGTCGGCGCAAACGCCTTCGCCGTTGGGCGAGTGGCAATACTCGGTCGGCATTCCGCTGCAAAAGATGTGGCAGCCGAATATTCCCGACTGGCAGGTGCGCGTCGGCGCCGCGACGTCTTTCCAGCCGCGCTATGAAGGCTCGGAGCGGTATCACCTGATGGCGGGACCGAGCATCGACGTGCGTTATAAAGATCTGTTCTTCCTGTCGAGCGGCGAAGGTTTCGGGGGCAACTTCGCGCAGGGCGAGAACTGGCGCGCAAGCCTCGCGGTGGTATACGACCTCGGTCGTCGCGCTCACGACGATCCGCAAGAACTGAACGGTCTGGGCAACATCAATCCGGCGCCGGGTCTGAAGCTCTCGGGCGAGTACGTCGTGTCGCGAGACTTTCCGCTCGTGCTGCGCGCAGCCGTGCGCCGCTATTTCGGCGGTTCAAATGGATGGATCGGCGATCTCGGCGCGTACATGCCGATGCCGGGCAGCTCCAAGAAATTCTTCTGGTTTGCCGGCCCCAACGTGACGCTCGCGGACTCCACCTATATGAATAGCTGGTTCGGCGTGAATCAGAACCAGGCCGCCCATTCCAACTACTCGCAGTACCACGCGAGCGCGGGTTTCAAGTCGGTCGGCTTCGGCGTTAGTGCGGTATGGCTATTCGACAAGCACTGGTTCGCTACCGCCGACGGCGCTTTCCAGCAACTCGTCGGCAGCGCCGGGAATAGTCCGATCACGCACCGCAAGGGCAATGGCGTTGCGGACGTATCGATCAACTACCGGTTCTGAGCGAAGTGCAACCGTGGCGGTTGCGCAACCGTCACGGTTACGGATTCACGCGCGTGCCCTGTAGCCGGTGCGTGTTTTTGGACGCGGCGGCGGCAGACGCTGCCGCTGCCGATACGCCCGCCGGCCCGGCTGGAATATCGCTCGGGCGTGAAGTGCCCGCGGCTTGCGGATACAGCGCGAGCAACGAGCGCAACACGCCGTTCGTCCAGCCGAAGCCGTCCTGCAACGGATACTCGCCGCCGCCCGCGGACACGCCGGGCGACGCCGCGTCCACATCATATTTTTCGACGAGCTTGCCTGTGTGCTGATAGTACGAGACGTTGGTTCTGATCCAGCGCGTCGCGATGGTTTGCGCGAGCGCGGGTTCGCTATAACGGCGCAGGCCGATCACCGCGAGGTATTGCAACGGCGCCCAGCCATTTGGCGCGTCCCATTGCTGACCGCTCGCGACCTTGGTGGTAGCAAGGCCGCCGGGGCGCAGCAGCTCGCGCTGCAAGGTCGCGGCGACGGCCTTCGCCTGCTGACGGCTCGCAACCCCCGTGTACAACGGGTAAACGGTGGCCGCGGTGAGCCTGTGCGTGAGCGTGCGATGCACGAAGTCGTAGTCGCCGAATGCCTGCAATTGCGGGTCCCACAGCACGCGTCGAATCGTGTCGGCTCGCGTGGCGGCGCGCTGCGACATGTTCTCCGCATGCGTGACGTCGCCGCGCACGCGGTACGCCTTCGCGAGCGCGCGTTCGAGATCGACGATCAGGCAATTCAAGTCGATCGGCGCGAGCGACGTCACGTCGACCGTGGCAAGCGTCTTGCCGTCGGCAAACCAGCGCGAGCTGAAATCCCAGCCCGTTTCACCGCCTGCGCGCAGATTGCGCCACAAATCGTCCGCATTGCGTTGCGGCGTTTGCTGCGAGGTCGCGACGTCTTCGCGATACGACTCGTCGCGCGGCGCCGCGCGTTCGTCCCAGTAACGGTTGAGAAGCGAGCCGTCCGCGAGGCGCACCACATGGCGGCTTGCATGGCCGGCGGCCAGCCCCTCGCTGCCGTCCATCCAGTAAGCGTATTCGCGTTGCAGTTCCGGCAGGTATTGCGCGTACACGGCGTCGCCGTCTTTCTCGGCCACAAGCCGCACCATCTGCGCGAAGAACGGCGGTTGCGAGCGGCTCAGGTAGTAAGTGCGATTGCCGTTCGGTATATGGCCGTAGCGATTGATCAGCGTTGCAAAGTTCTTCAGATCGTCGACGACCCACGCATGGTGTCCGCTCGCTTCCAGACCCAGCATGATGAAGTACGAGTCCCAGTAGTAGATTTCGTCGAAGCGGTCGCCCGGCACGATGTAGGCATCGGGCAGCGGCAGCAGCGAGGACCACGGACTCGCCGTGGCATCCGGCTCACGGCGCAGCACATTCCACAGCGTATCGATATGACTCACCACGTCCTGGTTGGGATCGGAGACATAGCTCTTCGCCGTACGAACGGGCAGCGTGAAATTGTGCTTCACGAAGTCGCCCAGGTTGAAGCCCGGTTGCTGCTTCACGATTTCATACGCAGCGGCGATCTGTGCCGGAGGCGCGAGCGGCACCATGTCCGCGAAGGTCTTGCTGTCCGGATAGAGGTGAGCGAGCTGCACGTCCCGATAGAGGTCGGGGTATTGCTCGGAGGGCGGCACCGGCACAACCGGCGACGCCTGCACGGGGGGCTCGACATGCACTGCGACATGCGTGATACCGCTCGCTCGCGGCGGTGCATCGGCAGCCGGGGCAGCCGCCGCGAGGGACGCTTGCAGCATGAACGCGGCGGCAAGCGCGGCGGCGAGCGCGGCAACAAGCGCGGCACCAGGCGAAGCAACCCGCCGGGCAGTCCGCGCGTTACGCAAACGGAGACGGGCAAAAGCGGCGAAGGCGTGATCGGTCATCGGCAGGAGAAAGGACGTCGAGGCATGAATGGGGTAAGCGAAATTGCATTGTTCGCATCATTGACCGCGCGCGCCCCGGCAAAGTTGCGCGTATCTGCGCGGCCTTTCCCAGCAAGGCCGAGCGCGGTGCTACACGCAAAAGACAAGACCCGTCCTGTATGATTATGCGGCTGTGTAAGAACCCGAAAACGCCACGCGGAAAATCCGAAAAATATTCCGGATCGCAATGATCCGTCTTGCTGAATATAGAAAAAATGACCGCATCCCAGGTTGTCGACGAACGTTACTTTCGCGGCATTGTCCGCCGCAACATCGCCTTGCCTCTTTTTGTCGGCCTGATCACGATAGCCGTGTTCGTCGGGCTGATCGCGTATCTGGTGTCCACCACGAATTGGGCCGAGCATTCCGAGCGCGTGGTCGGCAAGGCCAATCAAATGTTGCGGCTTGCAGTCGATCGCGAATCGTCGATGCGCGGCTTTCTGATCACCGGAGACGAGAGTTTTCTCGCGCAGTACGAAAACGGCGGACCGCAGTTCAAGGCGCAAATGCAAGACCTGCAGCGTCTCGTTGCCGACAATCCGCCGCAAGTCGAGAAACTCAGGCAGATTGAGGCGATTCAGGACCGCTGGACCCGCTTTGCCGAAAGCATGATCGACGCGCGCCGCAGAATGCAGGACGTCACCAGTGCCGTAGCGAGCGGCCGCGGCAAGATGGAATTTGACGAGACCCGAAAAGAGTTCGGCGACTTTCTCGAAGTGGAATTGCGCCTGCGTCAGGAGCGCGGCGAGGCATCGCGTCGCGTCACCGCAATATTGGTGAGCGTGTTCCTGATCTTTAGCATCGGCGTGAACAGCCTGCTTGCATGGATGGGCCGGCGCGAATTGCTCAACCTGGCGGGGACTTACGACAGAGCTATACGTCAGCAAGCCGAACAGACTGAAGTGCTGGAAAAACAGGTGTGGTTGCGCTCGGGGCAGCGCATGCTGGCCGAGAGAGTGGTCGGCCAGGCCTCGCCGCAGCTCGTCGGCCGCGCGATGCTCGACTGCCTCGCGCAGTACATGGAGGCTGCCGTCGGCGCTATCTATGTGCGCGACAAGCGGCACGGCACGTTGCGCCGCATCGCGACTTATGGCTTCAGCCGCGAGAGCGAGCAGGCCACCGGGCGCGATCTCGGCGAGGCCGACACGCTGGTCGGCGAGGCCGCGCTCTCGCGCCGTATGGTCGTGATGCGCGACGTGCCGGACAACTATGTGCAAGTGGTTTCCGCAACCGGCAAAGCTGCACCGAAGAACCTGATCATCATGCCGATCAGGAGCGAAGGCGAAGTCAACGGCGTCGTGGAGCTGGGTTTTATCCGCGCACTCGCGTCGCGTGACGAAGAGTTCATCGAACTCGTCAGCGAGAGCATGGGCGACTTCATCGAGGCAGCGCTTTATCGCGAGCGCCTGCAAGATGCGCTGATCGAAACGCAGCAGTTGAACGAAGAGCTTCAGGTTCAGCAGGAGGAGTTGCGTGTTTCGAACGAAGGGCTCGAAGAGCGCGGCCGCGCGCTGCTCGACTCGCAAACGCGCCTCGAAGCGCAGCAGGCCGAACTCGAACAGACCAACGTGCAACTCGAGGAATATGCGCAGCGCCTCGAGCGGCAGAAAGCGGATCTGCTGCGCGCGCAGGACGATCTTGCGGCGAACGCCGAACGCCTGGAGCAATCGAGCCGCTACAAGTCCGAGTTCCTCGCCAACATGTCGCACGAGTTGCGCACGCCGCTGAACAGTTCGCTGATTCTCGCCAAGCTGCTGCAACAGAACCGCAGCGGCAATCTGACCGAGGAGCAGGTGCGCTATGCGGAAACCATCCATGCATCCAATAGCGACCTGCTGGTGCTGATCAACGACATTCTCGATCTGTCGAAGGTCGAGGCGGGGCAGGTGACTGTCGAGCTCGAAACCGTGTCGCTCGACGCAACGCTGCAATCGCTCGAAGAGATGTTCAAGCCGATGGCGGGTGCAAAGCACCTGAGCCTCGCGTTCGACCGCTCGCCGGGCGTGCCGGATACGTTCATCGGCGACGGCCAACGTGTCACCCAGATATTGCGCAATCTGCTGTCCAACGCGGTGAAGTTCACCCAGCGCGGCGAAGTTGCGCTATCGGTCGCGTCTGCGGACGGCGACATGCTGCGTATCGATGTGCGCGATTCCGGCATCGGCATCGCGGCCGACAAGCTGGAGATGATTTTCGAAGCGTTCCAGCAGGCTGACGGGTCCACCAGTCGTCAGTACGGCGGCAGCGGACTCGGTCTGTCCATTTCGCGGGAATTCGCGCGGTTGATGGGCGGCCGGATTACCGTTGTCAGCGAAGTGGGCAAGGGCAGCGTCTTCACGCTGTGGTTGCCGCTCGACGCGCGTGCAGCACTGGCGGCCGACGGCGAAAGCACAGCCGCGGGTGCTACGGCAACGGCCACGGCTCAGGCTCAGGCTCAGGCTCAGGCGGCAGGCGACGCAGCGGCCGCCGGCGACTCGCGGGGCGAGCCGCTGCTTTCCGCTACGTCATGGGGCGGCGCTGCCTCGACGGTCATCACTGCGGCCAACGGACTGATGACGGAAACGCGACACAACGGGGCAAGCGTTGTGCATGCGGGCAAGGCGGCGAGCGCCCAAGATTCGGCCATGGTGTCGATTGCCGACGATCGCGACAACCGCACGCGTGCCGGCCGTCTGATCGTCGCGGTGGAAGACGATCTTGCGTTCGCCGAAATCCTTCGCGATCTCGTGCATGAACTCGACTTCGACTTCGTGCATGCAAGCAGCGCGGCGAGCGGTCTCGCTCTCGTGCGCGACATGCGTCCGGCGGCGGTGCTGCTCGACGTGGGCTTGCCGGATCGTTCGGGGCTCACCGTGCTCGAATGGCTGAAAAACGATCCGCTCACGCGTCATATTCCGATTCATATCGTGTCTGCCACCGACCACGCGGACAAGGCGCTGCATCTCGGCGCAATCGGCTATACGCTCAAGCCGACCGCGCGCTCCACAATGGAAGCCGCGATCCGCCGGCTCGAAGCGCGCTTGCAGCAGCACCTCAAACGCGTACTGGTGATCGAAGACGACGCGGCCATGCGCGAAAGCATCCGCGCGCTGCTGCAAAGCGAAAACACCGAAATCGTTGCTGTCGCTACGTTGGCCGAGGCGCTGGAGTACATCGAAAAATTCTCGTTCGATTGCGTGGTAACCGATCTCGCGCTGCCCGACGGCACCGGCTACGATCTGCTGGAACGCCTCGCCGGGGACGCCGGGCATGCGGCATTGCCGGTGATCGTCTACACCGGGCGCATGCTCTCCGATGAGGACGAACACCGCCTGCGGCGCTATTCGAAATCGATCATTATCAAAGGTGCAAAGTCGCCGGAGCGCCTGCTCGACGAAGTGACGCTGTTCCTGCACAGCGTGGAGTCGTCGCTCGCGCCGGAGCAGCAGCGCATGCTGCGCACCGTGCGGCAACGCGATAACGCCTTCGAAGGCCGCACGATCCTGCTTGCCGAGGACGACGTGCGCAATATCTTCGCGCTCTCGCATGTGATCGAGCCGCTCGGCGCGAAATTGCAGATCGCGCGCAATGGCCGCGAAGCGCTCGACGCGCTGGAAAACGGCCCGGAGGTGCATCTCATACTGATGGACATCATGATGCCTGAGATGGACGGTTTGACCGCAATGGGCGAGATTCGGCGCAATCCGCGCTATGCGCATCTGCCGATTATCGCGTTGACGGCAAAGGCAATGGCGAACGATCGCCTGCGTTGTCTCGAAGCAGGCGCCGACGACTACGTCTCCAAGCCGATCGACGTGGACAAGCTCGTTGCGCTCTGCCGTGTCTGGCTGCGCCAACGCTAGCGTTCAACAGGCTGAGACAACGGTCCAGACACGGAAAAAGCAATGAGCCAGTTCGAACTCGACGCACGGCAACGCATAAGCGATTTCGACATCGAGTTGAAATTGCTGCTGGAAGCTATTTACCTCAAATACCAGCACGATTTCCGTCAATATGCGATGTCGTCTTTGCGCCGCCGTCTGTCTCAGGCACTGGACGAATTCGGCCTGAGCACGCTGTCGCAATTGCAGGACCGCATCATGCGCGACGGCGACCAGTTTTCGCGGTTGTTCCAGTACCTCACCGTGCAGGTCAGCGATATGTTTCGCGATCCTGCGTATTTTCTGGCGCTGCGCGAGCATGTGTTGCCTCGTCTTCGCACGTATCCGTCCATCAAGGTGTGGGTGGCAGGCTGCAGCACCGGCGAGGAACTGTGGTCGCTGAAAATCCTCTTCGACGAAGAGGGCTTGACCGAGCGCACGCTGTTCTATGCGACCGATATCAGCCCGGACGCGCTCGCGCGCGCCGAAGCCGGGATCTACGCGCTGGATCGCATTCAGGGCTTCACACAGAATTACCTCGCGGCGGGCGGCAAGCGCTCGCTGTCGGACTACTATCACGCGGCCTATAACGGTGCGCGCTTTGCGGGTTCGCTCAAAGGCCGCGTGGTGTTCGCCGACCATAGCCTCTCGACTGACGAGGTCTTTCTCGAAGCGCATCTCGTGTCGTGCCGCAACGTGCTGATCTATTTCGATCGCGGTTTGCAGGACCGCGCGTTGGGGCTGTTCGAGAACGCGCTGGTACGGCGCGGTTTTCTCGGCCTCGGCAGCAAGGAAACGCTGCGTTTTTCCCGCCATTACGAAGCCTTCGACGAATTCCGTCCGGGCGAGCGTATTTACCAGAAACGCTGAAACCACCGTGATCCCACGCACAACGATCCAGCCAGCCGCCGACGCTCCGCGGGGCGCGCGAAACGGGCGCGCCTGCGAGCTCGTCGTGATTGGCGGCTCGGCAGGCGGCATGGAAGTTCTCAACCTGCTGCTTGCCGCGCTGCCAGCGAGCTTTGCGCCCGCCGTGATGGTCGTCATGCATCTGCCGCCCGATCCGCCGAGCTATCTCGTGCACGCATTGGCGCATCGCTGCCTCCTTCCCGTAGTCGAGCCCGACGCGGGCGAGCAGATCATGCCGGGCCGCGTGCATGTCGCGCCGCCCGGCTATCACATGCTCGTGGAAGTGGACCGGACCGTTGCACTTTCAACGGATGCAGCAGTGCGCTTCTCCCGGCCTTCCATCGACGTGTTGTTCGAGTCCGCGGCGGCCGTATATCGCGAGCAATTGCTGGCCATGCTGCTCTCCGGCGCCAACGACGACGGCGCGCGCGGTTTGCAGCGAGTGCGCGCGTGTGGCGGCCTTACGTGGGTGCAGGAACCGGACACCGCCACTTCGCCGGAAATGCCGCGTACCGCAATTGAGCGCGGTGCGGCCGATTACATCTTCTCTCCCGAAACAATGGCCCGGCAGCTTGCAGCTTTGCCGGCCTCTCTCTGACCCGATGCCATGTCGAACCCACCCGTGAACATTCTGATTGTCGACGACATCGCTCACAACATCACCGCGCTCAAAGCTTTGCTGACACGGCCCGATGTCGCTGTGCTCGTAGCCGATTCGGGCACCGCCGCGCTCGATCTGCTGCTCAAGCACGAAGTCGCGCTCGCGATTCTCGACGTCAACATGCCCGGCATGAACGGTTTCGAACTGGCGGCGCTGATGCGCGGCAGCCCTCGCACGTCGCATGTGCCGATTATCTTTTTGACCGCAACCGCGCATGACGCGTCGCGCACGTTTCGCGGCTATGAAGCAGGTGCGGTGGATTTCCTCTACAAGCCGTTCGACCCGCGCATTCTGCAATCGAAGGTGGACGTGTTCGTTCAGCTCGAACAGCAGAAGCGCCAGCTCGCCGCGCAACTCGTGACCACACGTCAGATGCTCGAAGCGAACGAGATGTTGATGGCGGTGCTTAGCCACGATCTGCGCACGCCGCTCGGGGCTGTGCTCGCGTCTGCGGAATATCTGATGCGCACCGCCGCCGACCAGCAATCGGCAACGGTTGCCGCGCGCGTGAAAAACAGTTCCCTGCGCATGGCGCGCATGGTCGAGCAGTTGCTCAACCTCGCGCGTCTGCAAGGCGGACGCCTGCCGTTGCAGCCGCGCTCGATCGAGCTCGCGACGCTATGCAGATCGGTAATCGACGAATTCGTTTCGCGTGAGAACGGCAAGCGTATCGTCTTCACGAGCCGCGGCAATACGGCGGGCGCGTGGGACACGGATCTCGTCTGGCAGGCCGTGTCGAATCTCGTGAGCAACGCGCTGCACCATGGCGCGGAGGGCGGTGACGTCAGCGTCGAGGTGGACGGCGAAGCCGCCGACTGCGTCCGCCTGCAGGTGGCCAACCGCGGCGTCATTCCGCCCGACGTTTTCCCGCATCTGTTCAAGGCCTTCGGCCCGAATAACAGCGGCTCCCGCTCGCGCGAGGGCCTCGGGCTCGGTTTGCATATCGTGCAGGAAATCGCGCGGATGCACGGCGGCGGTGTCAGCGTCAAGTCGGACGAAGCGGACGGCACGGTCTTCACGATCGAACTGCCGCGAATGGTAACGCTGCAACGCGGCTCGTTTTCAGGGAAATAAGCGCGACGATAAATGCGGCGCCTATGCGGCAACGGCGCTGCGCATACTGTGGTCGGCGCATGCTCCGCACTAGCACCGATGTCAACGCCGCGCTGTGCTACGCTTGGCAGAATCCAACCCACGCCGCGCGAGTACGAAGCCATCATGCGTTCATGGCGCATTTCCCTGCCGCATCGAAGCGAACAGATCAGCACCGCGCGTGCGGCCGAGCTCGTCATGTCGATTTCGCACAGCGACGCTGACTCACTCGCCGCCAGCATGCTCAAAACCGTAGGCGATATGCTGCCGGTTTCGCAGTGCACCGTGTTTGCGTATGAATTCGACGCGCGACCCCGCACTATCTCCGCCGCCGATCATCGGGGTGGACGTTTTCTGCGTGACGTTGCGGACCGCTACGCGACGCACTTTTACGCGCTGGACGGCAATAGGGCGATTGTCGGAAGCGCGAGTAGTGCGAGATCGCACGACGCGCTAGTTCTGCATCAGCAGCAAAGCGAAGAAATCTCGAACGAAGCGTATCGCGCAGCGTGCTACTCGCAGCCCAACGTATCCGACCGCTTGTCGCTGCTCGTGCAACCTGTGGAAAGCGTGTGGCTGTCCATCAATCTGTACCGTGACCGCGCATACGGCACGTTCACCGCGGGCGAGATGGAACGCGTCGAAAGTCTCGCGCATCTGTTTGCGCACGCAGCGAAAGGGCATTACGCGCTTCATGGGCAGCATCAGGAAGGCCCGGCAGCGGCAATGCTCGTACGCATCAGACGAATCTGTCCGGCGCTTACGCCACGCGAGCTCGACGTGCTGCGCGGCACGTTCGAAGGCGCGACAGCAGCGGAAATAGCCGCACAGATGGGCGTTAAGCCCACGAGCGTTATCACTTATCAGAAGCGCGCGTATGCGCGGCTCGGCATCTCCAGCCAGCGGCAACTGTTCGCGCTGTGCATGGCGCCGCAACGTGGCTGAGATTGTTATTTTGCCGCGCTGTAGTCACGCATTTTCAACCGCGTCTTGCGCGCGCATCGGCTTGCGTCTCGCGATCCCAGCGCTTGAGCCACGGCAACAGGAAATCCACAAAACCGGCCGCAGGCGGTGACAGCGCGCGTTCGGTCGAGCGATACACGCAAACCTCGCGGATGGTCTCCGGCTCGACAATCCGCTTCATCACCAGCCCGAAAGTGCGCGCAAGCGGTGCGACGTAAGCCGGCGCCAGCGTCACGGCCAGTCCGCGCGAAGCGATGCCGAAAGCGGTGGTGACGTTGTCCACCACATCGACTGGAACGATGCGCGCCTCGACCGGAAGATTTGCGAGCATCTGGTCGACCGCGCGTTCGTGATCGCGGCCTGTAGCGACGATAGGTACATCGCGCAACTGCTGCCACTGCACACGCCGCCGTGTGCCGAGCGGATGCGACGGCGCGCACCACATCACCCACGGACTTGCGAACGCGGAGTCGCGGCGCACGCGTGCTCCGCTTTGCCTGTCTGGCCCGACCGCGAGGTCCACGTCCGCGCTTTCCACACGCTCGACGAGTTGCTCGACCACCGTGTCGCAAATGCGCACGACAACCTTCGGCTTGTCGCGCGCGTACTCGGCGATCGCCGCGGGCAACGCAGTCGACGCCAGCACGAGCGGCGCGCCGATCCGAACGATGCCGGCGGCGCGGTTACGGATATCGTCGGCGGATTGGGCGGCGGCGCGCACGTGACGCAACACGGATTCCGCCGACGCGAGGAAATCTTGCCCCGCGCTCGACAGATTCACGCGCCGCGTGGTCCGGTCGAACAGGCGAAAGCCGAGTTCCGTTTCAAGCTCGGCGAGCAGTTGACTGACTGCCGACGAAGTGAGCCCGAGCCGCTCTGCCGCCGCGCCGATGCTGTGAAGATCGACAATGGCGAGAAACGCCTCGAATTGACGGATGGTGACGCGAGTAAGTGCCATGACCCGATTCTAAAGAAAAACTTACGAATCGTGAAAAATCCGTTGATTGTGGATCGAGGCGCGTTGATCGACACTTGTCCCAATCGACGGGAGCACAAAAAGACGCTTAGACTTTCAGTGTCGCCCGGCCGTCGACGCAATGTCGGCATCACCTCAGGGCTCCTTCAAGGAAATGCCATGTTCGAAGATATCCCCGCTTATCCCGGCGATCCGATTCTGAGCCTCAACGAAGACTTCCAGCTCGATCCACGCGAGAACAAAGTCAACCTGAGCATCGGCATCTATTTCGACGACGCGGGCAAGCTGCCCGTCATGGACGCGGTGCGCCGCGCGGAAACCGCGTTGCTCGACGCAATCGGCCCGCGTTCCTATCTGCCGATGGCCGGCTTGCCGCTCTATCGCGACACCGCACAGGCGCTCGTGTTCGGCGCGGACAGCGAAGCGCGCGCCGCGGGCCGCATCGCGACGTTGCAGACCATAGGCGGCTCCGGCGCGCTCAAGGTCGGCGCCGATTTTCTGCGGCGCTATTTTCCGGGTTCGCAAATGTGGATCAGCGACCCGAGTTGGGAGAATCACCGCGTCGTATTCGAGGGCGCGGGTCTAACCGTCAACACTTATCCGTATTACGACGAACAGACCGGCGGCCTGCGTTTCGCCGATATGATCGACACCATCGGCCGTTTGCCCGAGCGCAGCATTGTCTTGCTGCATGCGTGCTGCCACAACCCCACTGGCGTCGATCTCAGCGTCGAGCAATGGGCCGAGCTCGTGCCGGTATTGCAACGTGGCAAGTTGATCGCGTTCGTCGATATGGCTTACCAGGGCTTTGGCGCGGGCCTCGAAGAAGACGCCGCCTGTGTTCGCATGCTGGCCGAGGCCGACATACCGCTGATCGCAGCCAATTCGTTCTCGAAGAATTTTTCGCTGTACGGCGAGCGGTGCGGCGCACTGAGCGTGGTCTGCAAGAGCGCCGACGAAGCGAGCCGTGTGCTCGGTCAGTTGATGTCCGCCGTGCGTGCGAACTACAGCAATCCGCCGACGCACGGCGCGCGCCTCGTCGCGAACGTGCTGTCCGATATGTCGTTACGCGCTTCGTGGGAAGCGGAACTGGCCACCATGCGCGAACGCATTCTTGCGATGCGCGGCACGATCCACGCGGGACTCGCTGGCCGCGTCGATGAAGTGATGCGTGCGCGGTACGTGGCGCAGCGCGGCATGTTCACCTATACGGGCTTGACCGTAAGCCAGGTCGAGCGTCTTCGCAACGAACACGCGGTGTACGTACTGCGTTCGGGCCGCATGTGCGTGGCTGGCTTGAATGCGCGCAATGCGGACTACGTGGCGTCGTCCATCGCGGCCGTCGTGTCCGGCGCATAACGGCGGCGATAAGCACCGCGCGCAGCCAGCAGATACCCATGGAGAGATCGATGACGACACTTGATATGCCAGCGGCGAGTGCGCCGAAGAGTACCGACATGCACCCGGACGAATGGCAGTCGCGCGTTCAACTGGCTGCGTGCTACCGCATTTTCGACATGCTCGGCTGGACGGAGATGATCTACAACCACATCACGTTGCGCGTGCCGGCGAGCGTGAGCGGCGGCGAACGCCAGTTCCTGATCAATCCTTTCGGCTTGCACTACAGCGAAGTCACGGCGAGCAATCTCGTGAAGATCGACGCCCAGGGCCGCGTGCTGGACGACTCGCGTTATCCGGTCAATCCGGCCGGTTTCGTCGTGCATGCGGCGATCCACGAAGGCGTGCCCGACGCGCATTGTGTGATGCACACACACACCACGGCGGGCGTCGCGGTGGCGTGCCTCGAAGACGGCTTGCAGCAGACCAATTTTTACAGCGCGCAGTTGCACGATCGCATCGCGTATCACGATTTCGAGGGCATCACCGTGCATGCGGAAGAAGGGCCGCGGCTCGTCGAACATATCGGCAACAGGCAGGCAGTGATTCTGCGCAACCACGGACTGCTTGCGTGGGGCCGCACGTTGCCGCAGACTTTTGCGATTCTCTGGACACTGAACCGCGCGTGCGAGATTCAGATGGCGACGTTCTCGATGGGCAAGGCGCGGCCGGTCCCGGAAGAAGTGGCGATCCGCTGTTCGCGCGACGCGCTCCAGTTCGATCCGCGTCACGGCGCGGGGCAGGATGTGTACGATGCGCTGGTGCGGCGCGTCGAACGCATCGACGCGAGTTACAAGGACTGAATCAATGAAAGCAGTGATTTACGGCGCAGGCGCGATTGGCGGATGGATGGGCGTGAAGCTCGCGCAAGCAGGCCACGATATCGGCGTGGTGGCGCGCGGCGCGACGCTCGCCGCTTTGCGCGAGCACGGCTTGCGTTTGATCGAAGGCGGCGAGACGCGGGCTGTTCGCGTGAGAGCGGTTGAAGATCCAG
This sequence comes from Paraburkholderia kirstenboschensis, assembly GCF_904848585.1. Lineage (GTDB taxonomy): Bacteria > Pseudomonadota > Gammaproteobacteria > Burkholderiales > Burkholderiaceae > Paraburkholderia > Paraburkholderia kirstenboschensis. The sequence goes on along the minus strand of NZ_CAJHCR010000009.1, from coordinate 199,642 downwards.
CGGAACTCGGCGTTCAGGATCTCGTGGTGGTGGCGGTCAAGGGTCCTGCCATGGCGTCGGTGGCCGCGCATATCGCGCCGCTGCTCGGGCCGCAAACCATCGTGCTCACGGCGATGAACGGCGTGCCATGGTGGTTCTGCGACGGGCTCGGCGGCGACTTCGCCGGCAAGCGGCTCAAGTCCGTCGATCCCGACGGCGCTATCGCCGAGGCGATTCCGGGCGAGCAGACGGTGGGCTGCGTGGTGCATGCGAGCTGCCTCGTCGAAGCGCCTGGCGTGATCCGGCATCATCAAGGCAATGGGTTGATCGTCGGCGAGGCTGCCGGGCGGCCCAGCGAACGCGTCAAGGCGCTGACCGAAGCGCTGGTCGCCGCCGGTTTCAATGCGTCGATGTCGGAGCAGATCCAGCGCGATGTCTGGTACAAGCTGTGGGGCAATATGACGATGAACCCCATCAGCGCAATGACCGGCGCGACCACCGACCGCATTCTCAGCGACGAGCTGGTGCGCAACTTCGTCACGAGCGTCATGCTCGAAGCGAAGGAGATCGGCGCGCGCTTCGGCATTCCGATCGATCAGGCGCCGCAGGACCGGCATGCGGTCACGCTCAAACTCGGTGCAATGAAAACGTCGATGCTGCAGGACGTGCAGGCGCGCAAGCCCGTGGAACTGGACGCACTCGTGAGCGCGGTGCGCGAACTCGGACAACTGACCGGTGTTCAAACGCCATACACGGACGCGCTGCTCGGTCTCGCGCGTTTGCATGCGAGTACGCTGGGTTTGTACTGAATCCGGTGTAGCAGTAATGCTTCGCTGAAGAAAGCCGCCGCTGGTTAACTCGCGGCGGCTTTTTTGCGCCGGGTTCGTCGTGCTCTTTTCAAGCTATGCAGCCGTCGCCGTGACTGCCCCGGGCGAAGGCAGTCGAGCCGCCTCGATCAGAGACAAAGCGCGTTGCGTGTCATCGAGTTCGGTCATGCAGAGCAGCGCGAGGCGGGCGAGATAGAGCGGAGCCTGCGCTTCACCTTCGGCCGTGATCGTTTGGCAAAGCGTCGTGTAGATGCGATCGAGGTCGCTATCGGTCATGACAGACTCTCCTTGTTCCGAATGTTCAGTGTGGCGATCAGCGCGCTGTGTGTCGCGGTTGCGCTGCCATTGCGCCAACGGGCGAGCACGTGGCCATCCGGGCGGATCAGATAGACCGTGCCCGGTGTTGCGTCGAGCATTTGATGCAGCCGGCCGGTGTGATCGATAGCGGCTGTGCTGTCTCCGCTCACGTTGACGTTCGTGTCGACTACGGTGATCGTTTTGAATGGAATCGCACGACTCGCCAGATCGTCCTGTATGCGCTGCCACTCGGCATCTTGCGATGAGTCCGTGCCGAAGCGCAGCGCTGTGAAGCAGGGTGTCAGCAGATCGGTAACGTGTATATCGGTCGTCTTGCCGTCGCTGATGCGCTTCAGCCTGCACTCCGGCAATACGCTGCCCGGTGCGGGACCGCTGGCAAATTGGCTCGCCGCGCGCACTGCGCCGACTGCTTGCGCGCAGTCCGCTGCAACGCGATTGAGCGGCGACTCCACATACGCGATCGGGTGCGTTTGGCGCGGATTGATCAGCGGCCGCACGGCGGCATGATGTTCGGCAAGCCCGAGCACGGCCGTTCTCATCAACTCGAAGCCGAACGTGGGCGGCGCCATGAACTCCGTGCTTTTCATCCCGTAGCTCAGGTTCTCACGCGCGGCGAACACGCGCTCGTCGCTATAACTGTCGAGCAGATCGGGCGATGCAATGCCGTTGACCACACAGCCGAGTTTCCAGCCGAGATTGTCGGCGTCGTCAATGCCCGAATTCGCGCCGCGCACACCGAAGATCGGCACAAGATGCGCCGCGTCGCCGGCGAACAGTACCGAGCCGTGGCGATAACGCTCCAGCGTCAACGCGTTTGCCTTGTAGACAGTAATCCAGATCGGCGACCATTCGCCTCGTTCGCCCATTGCGTCGAGCACGCTCTGAACGCGTGGAATGACGTTGTCCGGCTCGACGGCCGCTTGTGGATCTTCGTCGTCGCGAAGCTGGTAGTCGATGCGCCATACGTCGTCTGGCTGTTTGTGCACGAGCACCGTGGACCCCGGATTCGACGGCGGATCGAAATAGGCGAGGCGTTCGGTCGCGCGCTCGCTGCGCAACGCAATATCGACGATCACATAGCGGCCTTCGTACGTGGTGCCGGTGAGCTTCAGACCGAGCGCTTCCCGTACGGTGCTGCGCCCGCCGTCGCACGCGACGACCCAATCGGCGTGCATGCGCCACGCGGTGTCGCCGGTGCGCAGCGCGAGTGTTGCGCCGCGTTGAGCGTCGGAACCATCGGATTGCTCGATGCCGGTCACACGAGTTTGCCAGCGGATGTCGATGAGATCCGCGTGTCGCTCCAGTTCGTCGAGCAGGAACTGTTCGATCTGATATTGCGCGATGTTGATCATCGGCGGCAACGATTGCTCTTCGTCCTGATGCATCGTGAAGCGGAACACTTCTGCGTCGCGATAGAAGCTACGGCCTCCCGTCCACGGCAGACCTTTTTGCAGGAAGCCCTGCACGGCGCCAAGGCGCTTGAGTATCTCCAGACTGCGCCGTGAGATGCAGATGGCGCGGCTGCCGGTGCATACGCTGTCGTCGGCCTCGATCAGCACGGAGCGCACGCCTTGCCGGGCAAGAGCAAGCGCGAGCGTCATGCCGACCGGCCCGCCGCCGACTATCGCCACGGGCCGCCGCACGGGATCGTGTCCGTCGATGAGCGGGGGCACCGCACCCTCGTAGTGGCGCGGCGCAAAGGGGTAGGGTTTGAAACTGCGCGTCATGCATGTCTCCTCGATTTTCGCCGCGTTTTCACGTGCGCCGCAGCATTGAGTTTTTCTGGACGCGGGGCGATACGAAAAAAAGCGGTAAGCGAAGTATGGAGGAGAGCTTACGCGCGCCTGTCCTCATTTTGGGTACAGGCCCGCCACGTTTTGATTAGCGCCAAGTCGGCGCGCGGTTGGTCCATAGCGGCGCTCAATCTGCGCCGCCCGCGACGTGCGAATGCTGACGCGTGTGCAGCGACGACGCGGCCACCTGGCATTCCTCGATCATTGCGCGGAAGGTCGGCGCCGAATGTGAAGCGGCAGTCGCGCCCACGCTTGTCTCATGCCTGTTTTCCGCAGTGCCGCCGACGCCGACCACGACCGCCGCTCTCGGCCGCCATTCGCGTGTGCGTCGAAGCATATTGCGCAAATACGGCGGCGATTCGGGAGCGTCGAGCGTAACGATGCAGATGATCGGCGCACTCTTGTAGCTCGGCTCGTCGGCGTGCGCGCTGCGGTAGCCCGAGTGCGTCGCCATGATCGGCGCGAAACCGAGGCGGCCGAGCAGTTGCACCGCGATGGCTGTCGTGACTTCGTCGAACGCGCCGCGTCCCGGCACGCAAAGCACCGCCGGTTTTTCGCTGTCGCTATGTGCCGAAGAATGCGCTCGGGTCGGACTGTCGTGCCGCTCGGAAAGATCCGCTGACGAAGCAGCGAGGAGCGCCTCTGGAGACTCGGCGCGGATCAGCCGATCCGGCAAACCATCGGCGATTTCCAGATTTTCGACGATATCCACCAGCGCTTCGTTCACGCGCGTCAACTGGTCGGGCATCAGCACGCCGCGCATCGCGTCGTTGCGTGCGAGCTTGAGCCCTTCGAGCGCGACGGTGTCGTAGTAGTCGATCAGCGACATCTCGCGCAAAAGGCGCTCTGCCTGCACGATCGCCTCATGCGGATCGTCGGCGAGAAGCCGCTGATAGAAGTTCTGCGCGGGCGTGAGCGCCGGCTGGTCGCCGAGCAGCACCGTGAGAAAGTTCAGACGATCGGCGTAGCGCCCAAGCGTCACGACGCACAGCGTGAGCGGCGTGGACAGTACGAGGCCGACCGGCCCCCACAGCCAGCTCCAGAAAATAGCCGCGACGACGACCGCGAGCGGCGACAGCCCCGAACGGTGTCCATACAGCAGCGGCTCCGCGATCTGCCCAGCCACCACGTCCACGACGATAAAGAGAATCAGTGTGTAGACCGCCATCGTCCATTGCGGCTGGATCGCCGCGGCGAGAAACACCGCGAGAATCGCCGCGATCCAGATGCCGATATATGGCACGAAGCGCAGCAGCGCTGCTATCACGCCGAACAGCAGCGCGCCGGGCACGCCGATGATCGCAAGACCAATCGCAATCACGCCGCCCGCGCTCAGGTTCACGCCGAGTTGCGCGACGAAATAGCGGCTCAGGCGCACGGCGGCGTCGTTGATCGCGGTCGTCGTGCGATGCAGGTCGCGCGAGCCGAAGAGACTGATCAGCCGGTCGCGCAGATCCTCACGCTGCAGCAGAATGAAGATCGTCACCACCAGCACGATGAAGGTGGTTTCAATCGGCGCGATGGCTGGCGAAAGCGCACGCTGCGCGAGTTGCAACGGCGTGGGCGAAGGCTCGTGGACTTCGACAGGCGTGGGCACGGCGGGCGCATTGCGCGCCGCGCGGCCGGTAGGGCGCGGCGGCGGCTTTGAAGGCGCAACACGTTGCAGCGTGGCGGCCGCGCGGCTCATCAGCGAATCGGCGCGGCCGATCGTTTTCTCCTGCACTGTCTCGATCTTCCGTTCGATCGCGACCTGGTACTGCGGCAGGTCGCCCGCCAGTTGCACGAGCTGCGCGCCGATCAGCGCCCCCACGGCGAGCAGTGCGGCCAACGCGAACAGCACCGCGATAAAAATGGACGGCAACTGTCCCATATGCAGCCGCCGCAACATCTGCACGAGCGGCGCGAGCAAAAAACTGAGTAGCACGGAGAGCGTGATCGGAATCAGCACCGCGCGGCCGAAGTAAAGCCCGCAAACCACGACCACGCCGGTAATCACCGATGCAAGACCATGCAAACTCGGAGCGGCGGGCGGATAAACGCGGTTCGACCGCCCATGCGGCGGTAAGGATATTTTCATGAGCACACTGTCCGTTTGAGTGGCGCGGCCGCTTCCGCGATCGCTTCTAGTCTCGCGCGCGGTAAATGCGGCGGCGGCATGGTGCCGTATGGGCCACTGCGGCTAAGCAAACCATATGCCCGGATTGTAGGCGCTTTGCGTCGCGCTTTGCCACAATGGGCCGCTCATCCGATATGCATGCGCAGCAAGTCGAATACTAGCGAGCTTCCGTATAGCAGCAAGCCGATGAAGCCGCCGACCACGGTCCCGTTGATGCGGATATATTGCAGGTCCTTGCCGATGTTCAATTCGATCTGCCGTGACATCTCATGCGGGTCCCAGTTCTTCACGGTGTCGCTGATATGCCGTGTGAGGAATTGCGCGAACTCGGGCGCCATTGCGCGTGCCGCTTCTTCGAGGTGATCGTTGAGCGACTGGCGCAGCGCCGGATCGTTTGCGAGCTCGCGGCCCACCCATTGACCCGCTGCGACGACTCGCGCATGCAATGCCGAGTCGCTGCTTTGCAGATCGCGTTTGAGCCACGCGCGCAGTTCGCCCCACATGTCCTTCACATACGAGGCGAGCGCTTCGCCTTCCACCAGATAACGCTTGAATTCCTCGCCTTTTTGCAGAAAGACCGGATCGCTTTTAAGCTTCACGATCAGCTTGTGCGCGGCGTCGTCGAACTTCTGGCGCAACTGGTGCGTGGGGTTTTCGCTGATCTGTTCGAGCATCCGGTTGACCGCGTTCGCGATAGCTTCGGCGCCTTTCTCACCGAGCCACGCAGAGGGCAGGATCTTCTCCATCTTCGGATACTCGCTCTTTACCCAATCGACAATACGTTCCGCGATGAACTCGCGCGCCTGCGGTTCGCGCAGCAGTGCGACGACCTGTTCGATGCCGGCGTCGAGCAGTTCCTGGTGGCGGCCGTCTTTGGTGAGCGTGTCGAGAATCGCGCCCATCGACTGCGAGAGGTCGACCTTCGCAAGCACATCGCGCAACGCGTCCTTGATGAACACCTGGATGCGCACGTCGTCGGTCAGATCGAGAATGCCGCTCGTCAGTTTCACCACGTAATCGCCGAGGCGCGCGGTGTTGGCGGGCTCGGTCAGCCAGCGCGTGATGCTCTGTGCCGGATCATGTTTCTTGATCAGGCCGACGAGCGACGGCACGTCGAGGAACTTGTCCTGCACGAACACGGCAAGGTTGTCGGCAATCTTGTGCTTGTTGCGCGGAATGATCGCCGTGTGCGCCGATACCATCGGAATCGGCACGCGCCTGAACAGCGCGGCGACTGCGAACCAGTCGGCGAGCGCGCCGACCATAGCGGCTTCGGCCACCGCCTTGATACCGTCGATCCAGACGCCGCGCGGCATCAATGCCGTGATGACGAAAACGCAGGCCGCCGCGGCGAGGAGCAGCAACGGCGTGCGTTTGGCCTTCTTCAGTTCGAGTGCTTTGTTCATCGGCGAGAGAGCCAGGGTCGGGAAACGCGAGTTTAGCGCCGTGCGCCGCGTTGTGTGAGGCTTGTCGAGTCTTGCTGAATGATGCCGCACAGCGCGGAATGGCGCCGCTTGAGCGCGATCCGGCCGCATCGGTCTCTTTTTGCCCCGCCGGCGCGGTAACATTCAAGGTTGAACCGCGGCGGCGACCCGAGCAGCGTGCGCCACGCGGCAATGTATTTGAACGCAATGGAGGCACAGTGATCAGGTTTCTGCATACGGCGGACTGGCAGATCGGCACGCAGTTCGGCCAGTTCGAGCCGGACGAGGCAGCGCACCTCGCACAGGCGCGCTTCGACACCGTGCGCCGCATCGCCGACGAAGCAGCCGCGCGCAAGGTCGACGCGGTGCTGGTGGCGGGCGACGTGTTCGACCTGCAGACGGTGTCCGACACGGTAATCCGCCGCCTCTTCGCCGCGATGCAAGCCTTCACGGGCCCATGGATCATGCTGCCTGGCAATCACGACGCGGCGCTCGTGGAAAGCGTCTGGACGCGTGCACAGCGCCTGAATTGCGTGCCGCCGAACGTGCGCCTGGTGCTCGCGCCCGGCGTCGTGTTGCTCGACGCATGCCGTTGCGCGGTGCTGTGCGCGCCGCTCACGCAGCGCATTACTTACGACGACACCACCGGCTTCTTCGATACCGCCGAGACGCCGCCGGGTTATCTCCGTGTGGGGCTCGCGCATGGCAGCGTGAGCGGCATTCTGCAGGAAGGCATCGACTCGTCGAACCCGATTTCGCCGACGCGCGCCGCGAGCGCGCGCCTCGACTATCTGGCGCTCGGCGACTGGCACGGCCACTTTCGTGTCGACGAGCGCACCTGGTACGCCGGCACGCACGAGCAGGACCGTTTTCGCGCGAACGATCCCGGCTTCATGCTCGACGTCACGCTGAGCGAGCCCGGCGCGCAACCCTTGGTCGACGCGGTGCGGGTCGGTCAATATCAGTGGCATCGCTGGGACGAAACGATTTCCGTGCCGACCGATGTCGACTCGCTGAAGGCGCGCCTCGCCGCGTTGGGCGGCAGCGACGTGCTGCGCGTCTCGGTGAGCGGCACGGCCGCGCTGGCCGACGCCGAAGCGCTTCATGTCGCCGTCGAAGAAACCCGCGCGCGCGTGCGTGCATTGCGTGTCGATCTGAGCGGTTTGCAAGTGCTGCCTACTACCGAGGATCTCGCCGAACTCGGCGCGCAAAGCGGCTATCTGGCCAAAGTCGTCGCGCGTTTGCGCGGCATGCAGGAGGACCCGCAGTCCGACCCGCAACAGGTCAAGCGCGCGGCAGAGGCTTTATTGCTGCTGGCGCGCTTTCAACGTGAATTGCCGCGTGAGGCGAGGTCCGCATGAAGCTTCAGAGTATCGCGATACAGGAATTCAAACAGTTCACCGGACGTCTTTTTATCGACGACCTGCAGCCCGGTCTCAATCTTTTCGTGGGACCGAACGAGGCCGGCAAGAGCACGATTGCCGAGGCCGTGCGTGCGGTGTTTCTCGAACGCTACAAGGCCTCGCATCTGAAGGAATTGCTGCCTTGGGGCAAGGCGAGCGGGCAGCCGTCGGTCGAAGTGAGCTTCGATCTCGACGGCGTCGCATGCCGCCTGTCGAAGCAGTTCGTCACGCGTCAGCGCTGTGAGTTGAAGATCGGCCAGGCCGTATTCGGTGAAGACGAGGCGGAAGACAAGCTTGCCGCATTGCTCGGTTTTTCGCGTGCCGCGCGCGGGCCGTTGAAGGCGGAAAACGCGGGCGTTCCCGGTCTGCTGTGGGTGCAGCAGGGCGGCACGCATGACATGCGTGACTCGACCGGTCACGCGGCGCAGTATCTGCGCGATGCGTTGTCGCAATTGTCCGGTAGCCGCGAATCGGCGGGCGAAGATGCGTTGATCGCCGCCGTGCAACGCGAGCTTCGGCAACTGCTGACCGCGCGCACGCAGAAATCCACGGGGCCGCTCGCGGAAGCCGAAGCCGCGCTCGCCGCGCTGATCGCGGAGCGTGACGATCTGAACCGGCAACGCGAACAGTTCGATGAAAACATCGCACGACTTGCCGCGCAGCAGCAGGCCTTCGAAGAAACCGAACGCAAGCGGCCTTGGGAGCTTCACGAGCAGAAGGCCGTGCTGGCGCAACAGCGCGCCGATGCGGCTGCGGAACTGGAGCGCAGCGTTCAGGGGCTCGCGCAGGCGTTGAAAGTCAGCGAGGCTGAACTCGCGCTGCCGTTGCAGCACGAACAGGCTGCGGTGGAACTGGAAACGGCGGTGGCGCGCGAGCGTCAGCAACTCGACACGGCACGCGCGAACGTGGCGACGGTCGAGACGGAATATGCACAGGCGGCAAGCCGCGTCGCGCAGCTGGAGCAGGCTTTTACCGATGCAAACAGCGCGCTCGAACTGGCGAATGCGGCGGTGAGTGCCGCGGATCTGCGCAACCAGATCGGTCTTTATCGCGCGGAACTGGAACGGCTCGAAGCGGCCATTGCCGCCGCGAGCGAAGCCAACGAAGCGCTCGTAGAAGCCGCGCGCGCCGCAGCCGCGCTTGAAATCGACGAGGCGAAGCTCAAGCGCCTCGCTGCGCTCGATGCGTCGCTGACCGTGTTGCGTGCGCGCACCGAAGCGGCGATGACGCGCATCGAATACCGGTTGAGCGGCGCGATTACGGTGGGCGATGAGCCCATCAGCGGCGCGGGCGTATTGCGTGTGGACGAAGAAAAGCGGATCGGCCTCGGCGAGCTTGGCGAATTGCGCGTGATTCCGGGCGTGTCGGATCTGCCCGCGCGATTGTCGGAACTCGCCGCGCTCGAAGCGCAGCATGCGCAGTTGTTGCAAGCGCTCGGCGTGGCTTCGTATGCCGAAGCCGAATCGAGGCACGAACAGTGGAAGGCGCTCGTCGCGCAGCAGAAGAGTTACGCGAAGGTGCTCGAAGCGTACGCACCGCAGGGCATCGACGCGCTGCGAGCCGCGTTGGCTTCGGCCGCCGCACGCTTGCAGGCTGCCAACGAGCGTTTGACGAGTTTGCCCGACGTTTCCGCCGCGCTGCCGCTCGACGAAGCGCGGCGCAGCGCCGAAATCGCGGCCTCCACGCTGGAGAGCGCCCGCAAGATGCTGAACGAGGCAACCGAGAAGCGTTCCACCGGCATTGCGACGGCCGAATCGCTCGCGCTTCAATTGCAGCGCAAGGAAGCGCAATTGAGCGATGCAGCGTTCTGCCGCAACCGCGCGCAGTGGCAGGCGAAGATCGTCGAACAACGCGTGCAGGTCGAGGCGCTGACGAAACAGCGCGAAGCACGGGAGCGCGAACTCGAAGCCGTGCGTCTGGACGACCCGGCGGCCGAGGCGAAGCGCTATCGCGCGTCGGCGGAACTTGCGCGTCAGGACCAGCACGAGCGGCAGGTCAGCATCACGCGTTTGCGCAGCCAGTTGGAGACAGTGGGCGCGTCGGGGCTCGGTGAGCGTCTTGCAGCGCTCGACGCGAAAGTGGAGCAGGCCACGCGCCGCAAGGACGAACTGAGCTTGCGCGCCGGCGCGTTGAGTCTGCTCGACGAAGTGCTCGTCGCGGAACGCGATGCGGCGGTCGCGCAATTGCGCGCGCCGTTGACTGAACGGCTCGGCCATTATCTGAAGCGGGTCTTTCCGCAGTCGACCATCGCGCTCGGCGACGATCTGAGTCCCGCGACGCTCGATCGCTATGGTCGCGCCGATACACTCGAAGCACTGAGCTTCGGCACGCGCGAGCAACTCGGCATTCTTACGCGGCTCGCGTATGCCGATCTGCTGAAGGCGTCCGGCCGGCCCACGTTGCTGATGCTCGACGATGCAGCCGTGCATACCGACGCTGCACGGCGGGACGCGATCAAGCGGGCGCTGATCGACGCCGCCACGCGGCATCAGATTCTGGTGTTCACCTGTCATCCGGAACTATGGGACGACCTGGGCGTGAGGCAGCGCGCCATCGACGATATGAAGGCCGCGGCGTGATTATCCGTTGACGCTTACTCGTTTTTCCGTTGACGCTTACTCGTACCAGCGCGGCGTGTAGACCCAATGCGCGCCCCTGGTGAAGCGGCGCGTGGTGGAGGAGCCCACGATCAGCATGGTGCGCATATCGACATCCGCGGAACGCAGTTCGCCCAGCGTTACCGTGCGCAGCGTTGCACCCGGTCTGCCAATGTCACGGCCGAGCACGACCTGCGTGTGCGCCGTGCGATATTCACGAACGATATCGAGCGCCTTATCGAGTTGCCACGGACGTGCGCGCGAGATCGGGTTGTAGAACGCCATGACGAGGTCCGCTTGCGCGGCATGTCGCAAGCGTTTTTCGATGATGCTCCAGGGCTTCAGATTATCCGACAGCGACAGCATGCAGAAGTCGTGGCCGAGCGGCGCGCCGGCTTGCGCGGCGGTAGCCATTGCCGCCGATACACCCGGCACGATGCTGAGCTCGACAGCGGCCCATGCGCTGTTCTCAGAGGCGTCGAGCGCTTCGAGCACGGCCGCGGCCATCGCGAACACGCCGGGGTCGCCGGACGACACCATCACAACTGACCGTCCCGCGCTCGCGAGTTCGAACGCATGGCGGGCGCGCTGCATCTCCTCGCGGTTATCGGTTCCATGTACGCGTTGGCCGGCGCGCAGCGGGCCGGCCATTTTCACGTAGGTTTCGTAGCCGAGAATATCGGTGGCCTGGTCGAGCGCCGTGCGCGCCGCGGGCACCATCAGTTCCGCGCTGCCGGGGCCGAGGCCGATTACCGTCAGCCGGCCGCGCGCCCGTCCTATCGTGTCGGGATCGACCGCCAACGGCGATAGAGCGAGGGCGATGCCTTGCTCACGATCGTCGTGCAGGATCTCGTATGGAATGCGCAGTGCGGCGCGCAGGAGGCTCGCCGGTGAGTTGCTGTTTCCTGCATTGGCTTCGGTGAAACGCAGCGGCACATTCAACGCCGCCGCGGCTTCGGCGAGCGCCGGTTCTGCCATGTGTTCCGACGACGCAAGCAATGCCGCAAGCGAAAGAGGAGCGAGGCCGTGGGCGTCGAGTGAAGCGTGCACGCGAGCCGCGATTTCGGCGGCGGCGTTCTTGCTTGCGGTTGACGTTGCCGGGCTGTCTGCTTGTGCGGGCGTTGAAGCCACCGCCCCCGGCACCACCGCCGCGACGACACTGCGAGGATGAATCACGAGCTCGTCCTCGCGTCCATTCCATGCGCGAGGCGTGACGCGAATCGCAAGCCGCGCCGATGGCGAGCGCGGCAGTTGCGCGTGGTCGAGCCACGGCGCCTCGCCCTCTATGCGCGTGCTTTCGCCAGCGAGCAGGTCCGACACGAAACGCTTGCCCTGGCCGATATCGGCGAGCGCATAACCATCCGGTGGATTGAGCACACAGGTGCCGAAGCGCAACTCGCCACTCGTGGTGATTGCAGGCGCTACAGCAAGCGCGGCGGCAATTTCGCGCGCCATCACGTTGACGCCGGCGAGGCCGCCGAGCAACGGCACGACCGCGCTGCCGTCTTCAGCGACGGCAAGCACCGGCGGCTCGGCGCCCTTGTTCGACAGCAGCGGCGCCACGCAGCGAATCACGATGCCGGCCGCGCACAGCGCGACAATCGGCGTGCCCCGTGCATACAGGTCGCGCAGATGCGAGCTAAGTTCGGTGTACGCGACATCGGCTTCGGCACGGCTTTGCAGCGCATGCACCTGCGAATCCGCATACAGCGTCTGAATGCGCCGCGCGGTATCCAACGCGCCCGCGCCGAGAATGACGATGGCGGGCGGCATCATCCTTGCCATTTTTCCCCCGGCACGACGAGCAGCGAAAAATACGGCGACGCCATCGGATCCACTTCGGCGAGCGGGACGATACGCTGGTTACCCATCGTCGCGCGCTCGACGTACAGCGCGCGGTGCGCGAGCCCGAGTTCGCCGAGCACGCGCCGCACCTTGTCGAAATTGCGCCCGAGTTTCATCACTACAGCGGCGTCTGCATCCGCGAGACGGCGGCGCAGTTCGTCTTCCGGCAGCACGCCCGAGAGCACCGACAGGCTCTGGTTGCGATAGACGAGCGGCGCACCGAGCACGGCCGCGCCGCCGAGCATCGAGCAGACGCCGGGCACCACTTCGCTCTCATAGCGCGCCGCGAGCCGGTCGTGCAGATACATGTACGAGCCGTAGAAGAACGGATCGCCTTCGCAGATCACGGCGACGTCGCGCCCAGCATCGAGATGTGCCCCGACTATTTCCGCCGCGGTGTCGTAGAAGTCGGCGATGATCGCTTCATACGACAGCGGCGGCTCCAGCGCTTCAGTCGTGACGGGATACACGAGCGGCAGTTGCTGCTGCGCATCGTGCAAATGCGCTTCGATGATGCTGAACGCGTTGCCCTTCTTGCCCTTCGCCACGAAGTAGGCGACCACGGCCGCCGCCTTGAGCAGACGCAGTGCCTTCAGCGTGATGAGCTCCGGATCTCCGGGACCGACGCCGAGCCCATACAGACGCCCTGCACGTTGTTGCGCTGTCATTTATTCGACCTCCGTTGCCAGCGCGTTGACAGCGGCCGCAGCCATCGCACTGCCGCCGCGTCGGCCATGCACGACGACATACGGCACGCCGCGGCTGTTCGCGGCGAGCATCGCTTTCGATTCCGCCGCGCCGACAAAGCCGACCGGAAAGCCCAGAATCAGCGCGGGCTTCGGCGCGCCTGCGTCGAGCATATCGAGCAGATGAAAGAGGGCAGTCGGCGCGTTGCCGATCACGACGACGCTGCCGGCCAGATGCGGTCGCCACAATTCGAGCGCGGCGGCCGAGCGCGTATTGCCGAGTTCGCGAGCGAGCGCGGGCACTCGCTCATGCGTGAGCGTGCAGATCACGTCGTTGTTCGCCGGCAACCGCGCGCGCGTGATGCCTTGCGCGACCATGCCGGCGTCGCAGAGAATCGGCGCGCCTTGCGCGAGCGCCGTGCGGCCTGCTGTGCCGGCATTCCCGGAGAACGCGAGATCGTCGATCACATCGACCATCCCGCACGCGTGGATCACGCGCACCGCGAGTTTTTCGAGGTCGGCGGGAATGCGCGACAGGTCGGCTTCGGCGCGGATCGTCGCGAAAGATTGGCGATAGATCTCCTGACCGTCGCGAATGTAATCAAGCATCGGTGTCACTCATGTGTCGCTTCGGACAAGGCGCGCGAGCGTATCGGCGGCCTGTTCGATTGTCAGTTGGCGCGCGACGCATTGACCGAAGCCGGGGCCCTGGTCGCGTCGGAAGAGGTCGTAGATGCCGGGCGCAGCGGCGAGCAGCGTGAACGGCGCGCAATGCGCCGCAGCACATGAGCGCATGCAACCGCTTAAGTGCACGTCGACGCCGGCGGACAGGCGCTTCGCGAGAGCCAATGCATCGGCTTTGGTGTCCGTGAGGCTTTTCGCGCAGCCAGTGGAACCGGCGCACGCGATCAGGCGTGTCATGGCATCGGCGGAATCGCATGCGAGGCCCAGCGCGTTCAGCGCGGCAAGCACCGCGGGCACTGCGTGCGTTCGGATATCGGGCAGCAGCACGCTCTGCCACGGCGTGATGCGCAGCGTGCCGTCGCCATGGTGTTGCGCGAGTGCGGCAAGACCGTGCAGCGTGGCCGCGTCGATGCGGCCGAGCGGCGGCTGACCGCCGGCATGCCACGTATCTGCGACGCGTTGCGCGTGTGCGCCGAGGCGCAGCGAGGCATCGGCGGTCGTGCTGCGGCGCCAGCCGGCGAGCGTCACGTCGCGTGTCAATGGAAAATCCACGTACGTTTGTGCATGCTGCAATATCGCGTCCGCCGAATGCGTGGCGAGCAGATGGCGCATACGCGTGGCATCGGCAGCCGCAAGATCGAGGAATGTATGCAGCAGCGCGCGAACGAGCGCCGGAACTTGCGAGGGCAGTACCGAGGCCAAGGCGCCTGTCGGGTCCGCATGCGGTTTTTCAGACGAGCCCGCAGCTTTGCCTGATGATGGTGACGGCGATGTCGAGTTCCCGCCGATGTGTGTGTTTGCGCTCGCGCTTGCATCAACGGTCGGGCAGCCTGCGAGCCCAAATACGAAGCGCACGTCACCGGCAGAATCTTGCGCCGCCGCGAGCCACACGTCATGCGGGTGGTCCACTCTTGCGAGCCGCTCGCCGCCGTCGAGCAACAACGCGAATTTCGGCGATAGCGCCGCGAAACGCACTTCGCTTTGCAGCAGCGTGAGAAGCGCCGTGCACAGAGGTCTGGTGTCGAACAGTGCGGACGGGTCGCGTCCGGCAGTCGGGCTGATCATGACGTTGCGCACGTCGTCAGCAGCGGATGCTTTGAGTGCTTGCGCGTTTCGATTGCCATCGTGATCGTCTGCGGCGGAATCGGTCGACGGTGCACCGCCCATTCCTGCAGAGCCGCTTGCAGCGCTCGGTCCGAGCCCCGCATCGAGCAGCGCGGCGACAAGCGCAGCTTCATGTCCGGCACGAACGCCGCGCAACTGCAGATTCGCGCGATTCGTCAGTTCGATCACGCCCGCCGCATGCTGCGCGCTCGCATTTGCGATCGCCTCGGCCTGAGCCGCGCTCAACTCGCCGCCAGGCAGCTTGATCCGGCAGATGCCGCCGTCGCGCGCGGGGACGATCCGCAGCAGGCCCGGACACGCCGAGGGCCGCAGCGCAGATGCCGCGTCAGGCAAGACAGTGGAGGGCGAAGCTGGATTCAAGACGGACACCGGGTTAGCGTCGCGCGGCGGCCCGAGCAAGCGATCAAGCGGCATTGCTGCGGCATCGGTACACCCCGCCCGATGTTGGCTGGCACGAACAGTCTCGCCGGCAGGTCTCCTGGCTGGCAGGTCGTCGTCCGCCGCGGCCTTCCCGGTTGAACCAGTGGCGCCAAGCGCAGGCGGACTCGCTGCATACAGTTGCGGGGGCAGCCACAGCAGTAATGCTCCCGCTGTGTTCCCTGTTAGGCCCCGAAGGGCACCGGCGGCTGTATTATGCCTTTTTTCGGATAGCACAACGAGGCTGGACGCTTTGACCGGCATGGCGCAGTGCATTGTTTGAGATACAAAATGAGGAAGGGCGCATGTCGGCGTGGCTGACGGTGGTGGGCATAGGCGATGACGGCTTCGCCGGTTTGGGGCGGCCCGCGCGGCGTGCGTTGCTCGAAGCGTCGGTGATTTATGGCGGCGAACGTCATTTGTCGATGTTGCCCGCGCGGCTGGCCGCGCGCCGCGCCGAGTGGCCGCGCCCATTCGATCTGGCGCCGCTCCTCGCCGAGCGCGGCGGCTCCGTGTGCGTGCTGGCGAGCGGCGATCCGATGCTGTTCGGCGTCGGCGCGACGCTGGCCAGGCAGTTGCCGGCCAACGAACTGCGGGTGTTGCCCGCGCCGTCGTCGTTATCGCTCGCGGCTGCGCGGCTCGGCTGGCCGCTGCAGGACGTGGCCACCGTGTCGCTGGTCGGGCGGCCGCTGCCCACGTTGAACGCTTGTTTGCACGACGGCGCACGCGTGTTCGTGCTCAGCGCGGACGGGCGCACACCCGCCGCGCTCGCCGAACTGCTGAACGCGCGCGGTTTCGGCGCAACGCGGATGACCGTGCTCGAACATCTTGGCGGCGACGACGAGCGGCGCATCGACGGCCGCGCGGATCAATGGTCCGCGGGCGATGCCGCCGCGCTGAACCTGGTCGCGCTCGAATGCCGCGCCACCGAAGGCGCGCCGCGTCTGCCGCTCACCTGCGGCTTGCCCGACGACGCGTTTCGTCACGACGGCCAGCTCACCAAACGCGATGTGCGAGCGATCACGCTCGCGCGACTCGCGCCGACGCCCGGCGAATTGCTGTGGGACGTGGGTGCGGGCAGCGGCTCGATCGGTATCGAATGGATGCGCGCGCATCCGACTTGCCGGGCGATCGCGATCGAAGGGCACGCGGAGCGTCAGCGCTTCATCGAGCACAATCGCGATGCGTTGGGCGTGCCTGGACTGCAGCTCGTGGCGGGCCGCGCGCCGCAAGCGCTCGAAGGGTTGGCCGCGCCGGACGCGGTATTTATCGGCGGCGGCGTGACGGTGCCGGGCGTGCTCGAAACGTGCTGGGAAAATTTGCGTGACGGCGGCCGGCTGGTTGCGAACGCGGTCACGTTGCAAGGCGAGGCGGCGCTCGCGGCATGGCGCGACAAACATGGCGGCACGCTCACGCGAATCGCGCTTTCGGACGCTCAACCGCTCGGTGCATTCGATACGTGGCGGCAGGCGCTGCCGATCACCTTGTTCGACGTGGTGAAGCGTTGCGCTGCCGATGGTGCCGATAGTGTTGTTGACTACCCCAATGCTGCTTCACCGACGTGACGCTAATGCGCGACGAAACGCCCGAACAACCCGCGCCGCTGCGCAGCGGCTACACGACCGGCAGTTGCGCAACCGCGACGTCGCTGGCGGCGGCGCGTCTGCTGCTCGCGGGTGTGGTTAGCGAGGTGGCCGAGATCGTGTTGCCCAAAGGCCAGCATGTGCCGATGCCGCTCGTCTTCTGCCGGCTGACCGATGACGGCGCCGAAGCCGGCACGATCAAGGATGCCGGCGACGATCCCGACGTCACGCACGGCGCTGTGGTGTTCGCGCGCGTGCGTCTGGTCCCCGAGCCAGGCGTTGTGTTCCGAGCCGGGCCGGGCGTGGGCACGGTGACGCGCGCGGGGCTGACGCTCGCCGTCGGCGAGCCGGCGATCAACCCGGTGCCGCGCAAAATGATGAGCGAGCATCTTGCAGAACTCGCCAGCGAGCATGCATATGGCGGCGGCTTCGAAGTGACCATTGGCGTTGAAGACGGCGAAGCGCTTGCGCTCAAGACGATGAACCCGCGGCTCGGAATTGTGGGCGGCCTGTCGATATTGGGCACGACCGGCATCGTACGGCCGTTTTCGTGCTCGGCTTATATTGCGTCGATTCATCAGGGCATCGACGTTGCGCGCGCTAACGGCTACACGCATCTTGCCGCGTGCACAGGCAATGCCAGCGAAGACGCGATGCGCTCGCACTACGGCTTACCCGACATTGCGCTGATCGAAATGGGCGACTTCGTCGGCGCGGTGCTCAAGCATATGAAGCGCGCGCCGGTCGAACGCCTGAGTATTTGCGGCGGCTTCGGCAAGCTGAGCAAGCTCGCGGCGGGCCATCTCGATCTGCATAGCCGCAACTCGAGCATCGATCTGCAACGGCTCGCCGCATGGGCCGCCGAACAGGGCGCGAACGACGCGTTGCAATCCGCAATCCGCGCGGCCAATACGAGTCAGCAAGCGGTCGCGCTGGCGCATGCGGAGCAGGTGCCGCTCGGCGATATCGTCTGCGCGCACGCGCTTGCCGTCGCACGCGAAATCGTGCCGCCGCAGGTGAACGTGGAAATGTTTGCGATCGACCGCGCGGGCAAGCTGATCGGAGTCGCGCGATGACGAGAGTCCTGCTGCTCGGCGGCACCGGCGACGCGTTGCGGATCGCCCGGCAGCTCACTTCCCGCGACGTGTACAGTCTCGCGGGACTCGGCAAGGTGCCCGACGATCTGCCATGCAGCGTGCGCGTCGGCGGCTTTGGCGGCAGCGACGGCCTGGCGCGATACATCGCAGATGAAGACATCGGCCTCGTGATCGATGCGACGCATCCTTACGCGGCGCAGATCAGCGCGAACGCAGTGAAGGCGGCTCGTCACGCGCGGGTGCCGTGCTGGGCACTGCGTCGACCGGCGTGGCAGCCGCGCGCCGGCGACGACTGGCGCATGGTCGACGGCTGGGACGAACTCACAACGGCGCTCGCGCCATTCAGGCGACCCCTCTTCACGCTCGGACGCGAACCGCTCTCGCATCTCGACGAGATCCCCGCGCATCAATTCTGGCTCGTGCGCTGTCTCGACTCGCACGCAGACACGGAACGCTCCCGCATACTCGCGGCGCGCGGACCGTTTACGCTCGAAGGCGAGCGTGCGCTGTTCGCGCTGCAACGCGTCGACGTGGTGGTCAGCAAAAATAGCGGTGGCAGCGCGACTGAGGCCAAGCTCGAAGTCGCACGTGAGCGCCGCTTGCCTGTCGTGATGCTGCGTCGGCCGTCATTGCCCGCGGCGGATCGTGAATTCGAAAGCGTGGCGGAGTTGCTCGAAGCGCTGCATCTGTCAGTCTGAGTCGTCCGTTTGAATCATGGAGTATTGAATGACGGTGTTTTTTATCGGCGCTGGTCCCGGCGATCCGGAACTGATCACGGTGAAGGGGCAGCGTCTCGTGCGCAGTTGTCCCGTGATTCTGTATGCGGGTTCTTTAGTACCGGCTGCAGTGCTCGAAGGGCATTCGGCGGTGCAGGTGGTGAACACGGCCGAACTCGACCTCGATAACATCGTGGCGTTACTGAAAAGCGCGCACGACAAAGGTCAGGACGTAGCGCGCGTGCACTCCGGCGACCCGTCGCTGTACGGCGCGATCGGCGAACAGATTCGCAGGTTGCGCGAGCTCGCAATTCCCTACGAAATCGTACCGGGGGTGACTGCAACGGCTGCTTGCGCGGCGGCACTCGGTTGCGAACTCACATTGCCCGGCATTTCGCAGACGCTGATCCTTACGCGCTACGCAACGAAAACGACAATGCCTGAAGGCGAACAGCTGGCCGATCTGGCACGGCATCGCGCGACGATGGCGATCCACCTCGGCGTGCGGCACCTTGCGCGCATCGTCGAAGAACTGCGGCCGCATTATGGCGGCGCGTGCCCGATCGCGGTGATCTATCGCGCGAGTTGGCCCGACGAGGAAAAGATCACGGGCACACTCGACGACATTCTCGGCAAGGTAGAGTCCACGCAGATCGAGCGCACCGCGTTGATTCTGGTCGGACAGGTGCTCGCGGCTGAGGGCTTTGCGAATTCGACGCTATACGCGAAAGCGTGACGTGTCAGATGGCGGGTCGATTGCATTCGCCCGTCGCCCATTCCACATAAACGGCGCACGCGCAATTGCGAACCGGCAAACCGGCAAACCGGTTTGCCGGCGAATCGGCTACCGCCAGCGGCTTAATCTTCAAGCGGCGCGAGCGCTTCGAGCGGCATCTTTTTCTCCGCGCCGATGGTGATCGCCGGCACGAGAGTCAGCAGCAACACCACGAAAATCGCAATTGCGAAGATCGAAATGAACGTGAGGTGCAGCGATTGATGCAGCACCATGCGGATCGCTTCGCCACTGCCGAGGCTCGCGGCCTGGTTTTGCAGCAGGCTTTTCAGCTGGTCGGACGTGACGACCGCGACGCCATGCGAATGGCTCAACCCGAAGTTGAGCACCGCGCCGAACAGCGTGGCGCCGAGCGTGCTCCCCAGATTGCGCGAGAACAGGTTCGACGCCGTTGCACTGCCGCGTTCATCCATCTTCACGATTTCCTGGATCAGGATGAGACAGCTGACGCTCGAGGTGCCCATGCCGAAACCCATGATCAGCGAGCCGAATCCGGCGACGAGCGGCGAGCCGCCAGGCGCGAGAAACAGCAGCAGCACCGCGCCGACCGGAATAAAAGCACTGCCGCCGATCAGCATGCGCCGCAAGCCAATGCGATGAAACGACTTGGCGGCGAGCGTGGCGCCGGCGGGCCAGCCGACCATCATCATCGTGAGCGCGAGGCCCGCTATCACCGGCGAGCGATTGAGTACGCCTTGCACGTACATCGGCAGGAAGGTGGTCGAGCCCATCAGGATCATGCCGGACAGCAAGGTCGCGCCGTTGCACGCGGCAATCGGGCGGCGGCTCCACAGCGCAAACGAGATCATGGGTTCTTTTGCGCGGCGCTCCTGCAGCACGAACAGCAGCAGGCACACGACGAATGCGACGCCGGCCATCGATGCATGCGCGAGGTCGTCGTCGCCGGCACAGGTGAGCGCGGTCATCAACGCGGCTATCGCGGCCATGAAGAGCGCCGCGCCTGCAAAGTCGATGGAAGGGCGCGCATGCCGCTCGGACTCTCGTAGAAACGCGATAAACCCTGCCGCGGATGCGAGGCCGATCGGCACGTTCATCCAGAAGATCCATGCCCACGACAGGTTGTGGATGATGAAGCCGCCGACCATCGGTCCCACGACCGCTGAAATCGCCCACACGCTTGCAAGATAACCTTGCACCTTGCCGCGTTCGCGCGCAGGGTAGAGGTCCGCGACGATCGTCAGCGTGACGGGCTGGATCGCGCCCGCGCCGATGCCTTGAATCAGCCGGAACGCGATCATGGCCGGCATCGACCATGCGAAGCCCGCAAGCACGGAGCCGATCAGGAAGATCGCGATGCCGGCCAGCATGACCGGCTTGCGGCCGTACAGATCGGCGAGTTTGCCGAACACCACGGTCATTGCCGTTTGCGCGAGCAGGAACGAAGAGAATACCCAGCTATACAGATGCAGATCGCCGAGTTGCGCGACGATCTGCGGCATGGCGGTGGAAACGATGGTGGCTTCGATGGCGACCATCGCCATGGAAGCCATCACGGCGGCAATGACCAAAGGACGCGACGATTGCGGATTGCGGGACATGGGACGAAGTTGGATCAGAATAGTGGGTGCGTCCGGCCGCCTGGCGCTTGACCTGCACGCTGCGACGCATGAGCACGGCCGTTCGGAGGCGGCCGACCCCGAGTATGCACCTTGCACAGAATCTTCGCATGCGAGCGGCGACATCGGCGCTCTGCGCCGTTTGGCACAGCACTTGCGACCTGCAAGGTTCTTTCGACACATGGAGGATCATTATGAGGATCGAATTCACCGGACGCCGTGAAGTGGTGGCGGCGGCACGCGTCGCCTTCGAGGCCAATGTCGATGGAAAAGGCGTCTGGTGCAGCGTATCGCTCGACGCGCTAAACGACCATTTCGGTAACGGCGGGCCGTCGGCTCACGACCTGGTAGGTACGTTCGAGGCCAATCGCGCGCAGATTGAAAAGGCTACCAAGCGGGTGCTGGAAAAAAACGGTGGGCAGTCGGTGGAACTCGAAACGCGCGACTTCGACAAGACGGGCCCTTAGCATTGCCGCTGCCGCCGTTGGCAGTGTCATTGCCATTGCCATTGTCATTGCCGTCGACGGGTCCGGCATGCGCCGGGCTCGACGGTTGTTTCCGCCGATAAGTTTGGGGCGGCTCGGCGGCTCCTCGGCTCTGACGCCGCGAGCCGTTGCGGCACTCGTGGCCGGTCCATGAGCCGCGCCGGTAAGTTCACCAGTGCCTGGTCGATCGCGCCGCCCCAATAGCACTGCAACGCCTGCCGCAGCCATCACAACGCGGTATAGTTCGCGCGAACCGCGGCCGCCATGCAGGGCGCGCCGCGCATCTTCGATTATCGGGAGAACATCGTGCAGGAAATCATCGAGGGCTTGATCCGCTTTCAACGCGAAGTGTTTCCGCAGCAAAGTGCTCTGTTCAAGCGCCTGTCGACCGCGCAAAGTCCGAGCACGCTTTTCGTGACCTGTTCGGACAGCCGCGTGGTTCCCGAACTGCTGACGCAGGCGGAGCCGGGCGCGCTCTTCGTGATCCGCAACGCGGGCAATATCGTGCCGTCGTATGGTCCGGAGCCTGGTGGCGTATCGGCGACAGTGGAGTATGCGGTCGCCGTGCTCGGCGTGCGCGACATCGTGATATGTGGCCACTCGAATTGCGGCGCGATGACCGCGATCACGAGCAATACGAATCTCGAACATTTGCCCGCAGTGGCCGGCTGGCTGCGTCACGCCGATGCGGCGAAGGCGATCAATGCGTCGCGCACCTATCAGTCGGCTACGGAGCGTCTGGACGCGCTGGTCAAGGACAACGTGGTCGCGCAACTGGCCAATATCCGCACGCATCCGTCGGTCGCCGTTGGGCTCGCGAACAAGACGCTGCAATTGCACGGCTGGATCTTCGACATTGAAACCGGCGTAATGCTCGCACTCGACGGCCGCACCGGCAAATTCGTGCCGCTGCTCGAGAACCCGGATATTTACGCGTTCTGATTGGGCCGCGCATGCTCGACGTGGCTAGCGCTGTGCTGCTAGCCGCTATAGCAGCGAAACGCAAGGCTTATGCGCGGGCCAACGCCCTCATTGAGCTTCGGAATGCCGTGGTCATGCGTGAACTGCGACGCGTAGCTCATTACGAGGCAACTGCCTGGTTCGAGTTCGACATGCACTGCGCGGCCCGAGCCTTTTTTCGGGCGGACGGTCATGCGGCGGCTTGCACCGAGCGACACGATCGCAATCGGCTCGCCGCGCACCAGATTCGCGGTTTTGTCGCTGTGCGGTGCGACGCTGTCGTGCCCGTCGCGATAGAGGTTGAGCCCGACCCGATTGAACGGCGCGCCGACCAGCGAACGGACCATCTCGAACGCTTCGCCAAGCGGCGCGGGCAAGTCCGCCGATTCGCGCATGAAAGTGGCGATCAGCCGGGGCACGGCCACCTCGCGCTCGTACATCATGCGTTGATGGCTGCTCCAGCCGATGTTATACAACGCCTCTTCAAACCACCGTTGCGCGAGGGCAAGCGGGATCGAGTCGGGCAGGTAGCGTATTCCGCCCTCGCTGTCGCCGAATAGCGCAACGGGCTCGGGCGCAAACAGGCCTTGCTGGGACGCCATGGTTCAAGGCCGGGCGCGAGCGGCCCGGCCAGCAGATGGTTGGTTCATGCAAGGCATTATACTGTGTTTTTATACAGTGTTCTTGCCTCCCAGCCGTGCCTCTTGTCCTCGTCCGCTTGAGCCTGCTTGAGCCTGTTTGCGTCGTGGGAGCGCCGCTACTCGCCAGGGCTGTACAGATCGAGCAGTTTGAGCGTTACGCCGTTGGTCCAGCCGAAGCCGTCCTGAAGCGGATACTCGCCACCGCCGCCGCCGCCCGTGCCCGCTCCCTCAACCACGTATTTCTCGACCAGCTTCTTATCCGACGCATAGACGCCTTTCACGTCGGTAAGAAATCGCGTGCCGATCTGTTGCGCGAGGGCGTCGTGACCATAGCGCTTCAAGCCCTGAATCGCGACCCAGTGCAGAGGCGCCCAGCCGTTCGGCGCGTCCCACTGTTGTGTGGTGTTGTAGGTCGTCGTCACGAGTCCGCCCGGCTGCAGCAACGTCGACTGCACTTGCTGCGCGGTCTTTTTCGCACGCTCAGGCCATGCCGCGCCGACGAACAGCGGGAACACCATGGCGGCGGTCTTGTTGTCGCGCGGTTTGGCGAGCTGCCAGTCATAGTCGCCGTAGTAGCCGTTCGGATTCCACAGATAGCGATTGATGCCGAGTGCTCGTTTGGCGGCGCGCCCTGCGAATTCGCCGACACAGCGGAAGTCGCGCGTCTCGCTGCAGCCTTTGGCAATGGTGATTTCCAGGTGGAACATCAGGCTGTTCAGATCGACGGGGATAATCGACGTCGTGCGCACCGTCGCGAGCGTCATGTTGTCGCCGAACCAGCGCGAGCTGAAGTCCCAGCCGCTTTCGGCAGTGGCGCGCAGTTCGCGGTAGACGTCGTTGGGATTGCGTCCGGTGGCCTTTTGCGCGGTCTGTATGTCCTCCAGATACGATTCGTCGCGAGGCGTGTCGAGTTCGTCCCAATAGCGGTTCAGTACCGTTCGGTCGGGCATCACGACCACATTGCGGGTCGCCGAGCCGGCCGGCGTGGAGCTTTCGCCCTGCATCCAGTAGCCATACTCCTTGCGCAGCGCGGGCAGGTACTTTTGATAGACGCCGTGGCCTTCCACCTTCGCCGCGAGTTCCACCATATGCGAGAAGAAGGGCGGCTGCGAGCGGTCAAGGTAGTAGGTGCGATTGCCGTTCGGGATATGCCCGAACGTGTCGATCATGTACGCGAAGTTGTCGAGCATGTTGTCGACGAGGTCCTCACGGCCCGCTTCCTGCAAGCCGAGCATCGTGAAGTAGGTGTCCCAGTAGTAGCCCTCGCGAAAGCGGCCGCCGGGCACCACGTAGGGCTTCGGCAACGGAATCAGCGAACTGTTCGGCGGCGCGCTCATGGTCGTGCGGGTGAGGGCGGGCCATAGCCAGTTGATGTGCTCACGCAGCGTCTGATTTGCGGGCGGCGTGATGACCGGCTCGCTCGGCGGCGTGAAGTACTGGTTCACGAAGTTCGCCAGCGAAAAACCGGGCTTGCCCCGTTGCTGCTGGTACAACTGCACGATGACGGCCGGGTCCGCATTTGGCGTTGCATCGACGAAGGTCTTCTGGTCCGCATAGATCTGCGCCGTCTGCACCGCAACGAAGAGGTCGCCGTACAGGATATCGGGCGCGGGCGGCAAGGTGCCGCCTACCAAGGTGTCGGCGCGACAGACGGATGACAGCCCAACGAGGAAGGCGAAGCTTGAAACAGCAACCGCGCGATGCACGTACTTCGATCGCGCGACGGGGAGGGAAGGCTGAACGAGGACGCCCGGAACGACGGACGCGTTACCGGCACGGCTAATGCTGCACGCTTGCGATGACACAATCATGTCTCCTCCTGAGGAATGGACAACAGGATTGGTCTGCCTCTCACGCCCTCTGTTCTGATGACCCGAGTTGGGGCGTGGCTAGCATGGCATAAAACACGGCGTGCTTCAAACTATGCACGGTGAATGGGTTGAGCGGCGTTGCTGAGACTGTCGCGGAGCCGCGGCCAAGTGCCGATTAGTTGGGATGACGAAGTAATCGAGGCCGGTGTCTGCGTCAACACACCTTGATGGGAGGCTCAACTGCAACCGCTACCGCGCCCAGACCATTTTTAGCTTGTCGGATCAGGAAAAATATCTTTGCTATTAAAGGAATAATCAGCCTAAGGTGTTTCAAGTGCTAATGTCCGATTACCAGAAGTTCCGCGCGGAAATATATTGGAAGAATAGGCTCGTAATTCGCGTTGTTGCGAGACAATCCATATGCTATTCTTAATTCGTCTGAGATTCCGAGCGCGTTGTAAATCAGGCACTTGGGGCGCACCTGCAGCAAGGTGCGCCCCATTTCGTTTGTGCGTCCGCTAAGCATGTGAGCGGAGAATAAACTGAAAGTTAAAATGCAATGACGTCGCTAAAAAGCAACGCTGTAATACAGTGAAAAATACGTTTGGAATTCATGCGGTATTCTCCGCCGCTCAATAGCACCCGCTATTGGATTCAGGAGATATTCAATGAACAAATACGTATTGTCGGGCCTCTCGCTCGCTCTTGCCGGCGCCGCGGGCGTCGCTCACGCACAAAGCTCCGTGACGCTGTACGGCCTGATCGATACAGGCTTGACCTACACCAGCAATTCCGGCGGCAGCAGCAACATCCAGCAGGCAAGCGGCATTCTGAACGGCAATCGCTGGGGCCTGCGCGGCTCGGAAGATCTCGGCAATGGCCTGAAGGCAATCTTTGTGCTTGAAAACGGCTTTAATCTGTCGACCGGCAAGCTTGGTCAGAACAGCCGCGAGTTCGGCCGGCAGGCGTTCGTCGGTCTGTCGAGCAGCCAGTACGGCGCCGTCACGCTGGGTCGCCAGTACGACAGCGTGGTCGATTATCTCGCGCCGCTTGCACTGAACGGCACGCAGTATGGCGGCACGCTCGCGTCACACCCGTATGACAACGACAACCTGAACAACTCGGTGCGCATCAACAACGCCGTCAAATTTCAGAGCGTCGATTACGCCGGCTTCAAGTTCGGTGCGTTATACGGATTCTCGAACGCAGCGGGCAGCTTCGCCGATAGCCGCGCGTACAGCGTTGGCGCGTCGTATGTGTTCGGCGGGCTGAAGGTCGCGGCGGGTTATCTGCAACTCAACGGCGGCGGCTCGTCGACCAACACGAGCGGCGCGGTTGCGAGCGGCGACTCCACCTTCACGGCGGCGCGTCAGCGCACGTACGGCGCGGGTCTGAGCTATGCGTTCGGCCCGGCGAACGTCGGTCTCGTCGTGACACAGACGCAACTGAACGGCGCGAGTGCGATCGGTTCGTCGGCATCGGGCACGAGCAGCGGGCTGGCTTTGACGGGCGGCAGCGCACGCTTCACGAACTACGAAGTGAACGGACGCTATGCGTTGACGCCGGCGGTGTCGGTGTCAGGCGCGTACACGTTTACCGACGCGCGTCTTGACGGCGTGAGCCCGAAGTACCATCAGGTCACGGTGCAAACGGACTACGCGTTGTCCAAGCGTACCGACGTCTATGCTGAAGCGGCATACCAGCATGTCGGCAGCACTGGCAACTCGGGCATTACCGCGGACATCGTCGGCGTGAGCGCTTCGTCGACCAGTTCGCAAGTGGTCGGAACGGTCGGCATCCGCCATCGCTTCTAAGCAGTCGTATCCAGTGCCGCTTTAGCGGCACATTGCAAAAAGGCCCGCGATTTGCGGGCCTTTTTGCGTCGTCGAGCTAAAGAGCACGTTGCTCAGGTGCCAAGCCAGCGCGCAATGAGCGGCATCAGCACGGGAACCACGAAGGCTGTGAACACACCGTTGAGACCCATGCCGAGCCCCGCGAACGCACCCATTTGCTCGCTGACCTGAAAGGCGCGCGCCGTGCCGATGCCATGCGACGCAATGCCGAGCGCGAAACCGCGCACTTCGGGCTCGGCAATTTTCAGCGCGTTGAGAATGGCGCGGGCGAACACTGCACCGAATACGCCCGTCGAGATGACGAGCACAGCCGTCAACGACGGAATGCCGCCGATCTCGGTAGCGACGGCCATTGCAATCGGCGTTGTCGCGGATTTCGGTGCGAGCGACGCGAGCGTCTGATGCGATGCGCCGAAGAGCGCTGCCACCCCAATGGCGGAGAGTATCGCCGTTAGCGAGCCGGCAACGAGTCCGCCGATCAGCGGCAACGCAAAGCGCCGCAGCTTCGCCCATTGGCGATAGAGCGGCAACGCGAGCGCGACCGTCGCGGGGCCGAGCAGAAAGTGCACGAACTGCGCGCCCTCGAAGTAGGTGGCGTACGGAGTGCCCGTGATTTCGAGCAGCGCGACGAGCAACGCGACCGCGATCAGCACTGGATTAGCCAGCGGATTGAAGCGCGCCTTCGCATACAGCGTCTGGGCGATCAGGTACGCGATCAGCGTGATGGTCAGGCCGAGCAAAGGGCTCGCTGCGAGATAGACCCAGATTGCGCCGAGCTTCGGTAAGGCGGTCATTGTGCGGCCTCCTGGTCGGCGTCATCGTGCGACTGCCGGCGTTGCTGCCGGCGCATCAACGCGCGCGTGACGAGCGCGGCCACCGCAATCGCCAGAGTCGTGCTGACGGCAATCGACACGATCACCGCAACGGCGTCGCCGCGAATCCGGCTTGCCGAGACCATGATGCCGACGCCCGCCGGCACGAACAGCAGCGACAGGTGCCGCAACAGTTCGAGCGCGGTGGGTTCGATCGCATCGGCTGTTTGCGGACGCATCATGACAAAGCCGAACAGCAGCAGCATGCCGATTACGGGACCCGGCACCGGCAAATGAAACACGTAAGAGACACCTTCTCCGAGGCATTGAAAAGTAAGCAGGGCAGCTAGCGCTGCAAGCATGTCGAACTCCAGCAGGAAACGGAAATGCGGCCATTGTGTACCATGCGGATAGTTCCGTGGTTCCCGTGAGCAGATTGCGGCGAGCCTTGCGTACAGAAAGTTCTTCATCAATGACTTGTTGCAGGACGACATTCATGCGGATCGAGCCGTTTCATATCGCCGTGCCTGACCATGACATCGACGATCTGCGTCGACGCATCCGCGCGACTCGTTGGGCGCCCGCTACGCCGTCTTCCGCGTGGCAGCAGGGTGTCGATTCACAATGGCTGCGTGCGCTTGCCGACTATTGGGCTGGTCAGTTCGACTGGCGCGCGTCGGAACAGCGCTTGAACCGCCAGCCGCAATTCGTGGCCGATGTGCACGGACAGCGCGTGCATTTCCTGCATCGGCGCGGCGCGGGACCGGCACCTTATCCGCTTGTCGTTACACATGGGTGGCCGGGCTCGTTCGTGGAGTTCGAGGCGTTGATCGAGCGGCTCTGCGAGCCTGCTGCGTTCGGTGGCGATCCCGCTGATTCGTTCGATGTGGTCGTACCATCGCTGCCGGGCTTCGCGTTTTCGCAGGCGCCCGCGCAGCCCGGCATGTCCGCGTTTCAGGTCGCGGATCTGTGGGCATCGCTGATGCGCGGCCTCGGTTATCAGCACTTCGGCGCGCAAGGGGGCGACCTCGGCGCAGGTGTGTCCGTTGCGCTCGCGGCACGGCATCCGCAGATGGTCGACGGTATTCACCTCAACTTCCTCCCTGGGTCGTACGAGCCGGCAATCGGAGCGGCGCAACCACCGTTGACACCGGAAGAAGAGAGTTTTCTGCGTGAGAAAAACGAGTGGGTAGCGCTCGAAGGCGGCTACGCGCACATGCACACGACGAAGCCATTGACGCTTGCGGCTTCGCTGAACGATTCGCCGGTGGGGCTCGCCGCATGGATCGGCGAAAAATTCCGCGCATGGAGCGATTGCGAAGGCGACGTCGAACGGGTGTTTTCGAAAGACGAGTTGCTGACCAACATATCGCTCTACTGGTACACGCAAAGCATTGGCCCGGCGATGCAGATGTATTGGGAAAACCGCCTTCAGCCGATGCGTTTTGCCGATGGCCAACGCGTCGTTCCGCCCGTCGGCTTCGCGCGGTTCCCGAAAGAGATCAGTCGTCCGCCGCGCAGTTGGCTGGAAAGAACCTTCAACGTGGTGCAATGGACCGACATGCCGAGCGGCGGGCATTTCGCGGCAATGGAAAAGCCGGACCTGCTGGCCGCCGAAATCCGCGCATTCTTCAGGCCGCTGCGGGCCTAACGCATTGAACGATGCGCGAAGAGCCGCGCGCGGCTTTCGTGGCAGTTCATCAGGTAGCCGCGCGGCAAGCCAGGCGTTGAATGTTCGGTGAAGCATGAACCCCTGCGAGGTTCAGCAAGGCCGGTGGAACCGTCTGAAGACTCGCGGGCAGTGCGTCGGCGTAGCCGCCTGGTCCACGCTTGTGTGGGCGGCCATGCGCGGCGCTATGCGGGCGATGCCTCATGAAAGCCGTGATAGCGGAAGTCGCGTGCGTCCGCTGAATCATCGAGGCAGACGGCGGCGCCCACCGACAGCAGCGTCTCCACCGTCACACCGCGATTGGATACGAACGTCCATTCTGCCGGCGCGGGTGGCGCATCCGGCATCGCGCGAATTCGCTCGAGAGCCGCGAGCAGTTCGCTGCTTCGCGGCGCGTGAATGACAAAACCCTCGTTTGCCAGCGCGGCATGAGTGATCGCCAACTCGTGACATAAGCGCATGCGCAGCGGCGCTTCATTTTCGGCGGTGCGGCGCGACAGTTCGACCAACTGCCGCGTCGTCTCGTCCACTAACACACCGTGCCGCCGCAACGGCTTCTTATGCCATGCCTCCGGCGGACACGCCTTGCTTGCCGGCGTCAGCGAGACGAAAGGATTGATCTCCGCCGGATAGATGCGGCACACGAGCGGCCGCTCTTCATAGATGCCGCACAGCATGTCGGCGCGAAGATTGGGACACGGACCCGCGAATGCGGCCGCGAGAATGATCGACACGCGCACGGGCAGCGAACCGCTCTCTGCGGGTGTCGAGCGCGCTTTTCTGTAGTCCGCTTGCGCGTTGGGCGGCTCGGGATCGGCCGGCCACGGAATCGCCTCGCAAATCAATTCCATCTGTCCGCCTCGCGCGAGCCAGTCGCTCGCCTCGGCCAATGTGAGCGGCAAGCGCAAATCGTGGCAGCACTTGCCGCACGCGGTGCATTCGAAGTCGATATCGTCCACCCGAATTTCCTCTTTTTAGTTCGACGTTCGGCTTGGTCGCGCGTACGGGGAACATCTGACAGCGAGCCGCGGAAAAAAGTATGGAGCGAAAATCCTTGACACCGCTCGTTGAATCTCTATAGTTCACCACATGGTGAAGTGTCCTGTCAGTCAACTCGATCGTACGTTTTCCGCGCTGGTAGATCCGACCCGGCGGGCTATCCTCGCTCGTCTGGAGCGGGAGCCGGGTCTTTCGGTCACGCAAATCGCGCGCCCGTTGCCACTCAAGCTGCCGGCCGTCATGAAGCATCTCGATGTGCTGAGTGATGCTGGCCTCATAACGCGCGCCAAGCATGGCCGAACCGTGTCGGTCGATCTCGTTGCCGGCCCCATGGAAGAGGCCATGGCGTGGCTCAAACGCTATGAACGCTTCTGGACCGCGAGCCTCGACCGGCTTGCCGATTTTGTCGAAGGAGGAGAGTGATGCAGAAGCCCAGTTTGACCATCGTGCGCCGCCTCAAGGCGCCGCCGCAGAAAGTGTACGCAGCGTGGACGAGGCCGGAGTTGATGGCGCGCTGGTGGGGCCCTGACGCCGGTCCTGTGTTGAGCGCCGAAGCCGATCCGCGAGTGGGTGGCCGGTTTCGCGTGGTGTTCCAGACGCTCGACGGCGAAACGCATGACTGCCGCGGCGAATATCAGGAGGTCGAGACGGACCGTAAGCTCGTCTTTACATGGGAATGGGTGACGTTGCCCGAGCGGCGCTCGCTTGTCAGCATCACGTTTCGTCCGATCGACGACGGCACGGAAATGAACTTCACACACTCGCAGTTCTTCGACGAAGCGGCGCGCGACGGTCACGATGCCGGTTGGAAGGGCGCGTTCGAGAAGCTGGATGCACTGATTGCGGAACTCGGCAACACGGAACTTTGAAGAGGCAGCATCGAATGAAGTGAACCAGTACGGAGACGTCAAATGAAGCTTTACTATGCGGAATCGTTAGCGCCGCGCAAGGCATGCGCAGTGGCTAAATATTTAGGTTTGCCAATTGAATACGTCTATGTCGATCTCGGCAAAGGCGAGCACACTGAGCCCGCTTACCTGGCGCTCAATCCGAACGGCAAGGTGCCGTGCCTCGTCGATGGCCAGAGGAGCATCTGGGAAGCAGACGCGATCATTTGCCATCTCGCGCAACGCGGGCAATCGGCGTTGTGGCCGCAGAACGCCGAGCAGCAGGCGGACGTGCTGCGTTGGCTAAGCTGGAACAGCCAGCACTTCTACCGCCACGGCGGCTTGCTTTACTTCGAACACCTGATCAAACCGGCAATCGGTCTGGGCGCACCTGACAGCGCCAAGGTCGCGGAAGCGCAAGGCTGGTTTCGCAAACATGCGGGCGTGCTGAACGGGCATCTGAAAGGGCGTAAGTGGCTGCTTGGCGATCAGATGAGCATCGCTGACTTCTCCGTGGGCGTCACGCTGCCCTATGCGGCAAGCGCGAAGATGCCGCTAGACGAGTTCCCGGAGGTGATGCGCTGGCATGATCGGCTAAGCGAGTTGCAGGCGTGGCGCGATCCGTTTCCTTCGAGGCAGGCCCAGGCGGTTGCGGCCTGAGAACGTTCACGTGCTGCGCGATCGTTGCGCGAATGGTGACGTGGCACACGTCACCATTCGCGGCCCGGGTCGGCAATGCGCCGACTTGCGGCCATCTGTTCCGTGACCCATTCGCACACGGCTCTTTCTTTGCGCGGCGTTGAACTCAACAGCTAGTACAAAAATCGATTCACGATTCGTTATCAGCATCCGGTCCGCCTTAGCACATCCGGCAATGAAAAATAAAAGAGTTTTCCGTAGTCCAATCCGGAAAAACCGCTATTTAGAGTATTAACTCAGGTGGATTACATCACGCATCCAAGTCGCATAATTCGCGCGGCAATTCAGGAAAGATTGTGAAAGGAAGTTGACACGATAACGTTTGCCAAACTAGGCTACGCACTGTCGTCGAAAACTGATCCTGGTTTCTGGTCCTGCCCGTGAGGTCCGGTGGGCGGCACTTTGCCGGGCATCGTCAAAACGTCGCAAATCGCGGTTTTGAAAGCTTTGTAATAAATAAGTATTTGAATCTGAAAATCAGCCAATTAGTGCTGAGGACGTAACACGTCCATATTCTGGCTAGCAATTCGGTGCTAGTGCGGGAGACCTTTGTCGCTGAAAAAAGAGAAACACGACTCAAGTGACTCAACGCACTTCTTTATACCGATATTGTCAGTCGAGGATTAAAATGCGTATAAATTTCCGATTGCAGGTGCAGTGCCTGGCGTTAGCCGGAATAATGGTAACGGCCGGCTGCGGTGGAGGAGACGGCTCCGCGTCATTAACGAGTAAATCCGCACAAGGGCCGGCGAGCGCATCTGAAGTCGCGCAGGTGCCGCCCGCCAACGCGGTGCTTGCGGATACGTCGATCGACAAGACCGTGCAGCCCGTCGAATTGCCGAACACGGTCATGCCGGTCAATTACAAGCTATGGTTCCGGCCCAACCCGGCGCTGTCGTCGTTCGACGGTCGCGCAGACGTGCAGATCAAGGTGCTCAAGGCCGTCAATGCGATCACGATTGCAGGCCACCGCGTCAAGTTCACCAATGGCACCATCACGCTTCAACCGGGCAACATCGCGCTGATCGCCACGCCGCAAGACGACGGCGACTTCTATCAGCTTCGGCCCGTGAGCGGTCAGATCGCCGCCGGTAACTACTCGCTCCACATGGAGTGGAGCGGCATCATCAACTTCAAGAGTTATGACGATCCGGTCGCGAAGACGGGCGGCAGTTGCGGCGACGATCACTATCCCGGCTGCTCGGCGGCGGAGGGCGTATTTCGCGTCGATCTGAAGGCGACCGACGGCACGACGAGCGGCGCGATCCTCACACAAGGCGAGTCGAATCTGGCCCGGCAATGGTTCCCGGGCTGGGACGAGCCTGCTTTCCGGCCCACCTATGAGGTGAGCGCGGAAGTGCCGCAGAACTGGAACGTCGTGTCGAACGCGGCGGAAAAGCCCGCGGTGAATGTGGATAGCGGCTACAAGCTGGTGTCGTTCGAAAAGACGCCGCCGATGCCGTCGTATCTGCTCTTCTTCGGCGGCGGCCAGTTCGACATTCTCGAAGACGACTTCACGAGTCCGCTGCCTGACGGCAAGGGCTTGCATCTGCGCATTTTCACGCCGCCGGGCATGCGGGACTGGGCCAAGCCGGCGATGCAGCAGACCAAGCAGGCGCTGGATTACTACTATCGCTACACCGGCATCCCATTGCCGCTCACGAAGTTCGACACGGTGGCCGCCAATGACGCGTTCAAAGAGGAGAAGGACCTGAACTTCGGCGGCATGGAGAACTGGGGCGCCATTCTCGAATTCGCGGACGACATCCTGCCCGCGCCGGGCACGACCATGTCCGACTATGGCGTAACCGTGCTCACGCACGAAGCGGCGCACCAATGGTTCGGCGATCTCGTCACGCTCGACTGGTGGGACGATGTGTGGCTGAACGAATCGTTTGCAACGTTCTTCGAAAACAAGACCAAGGTGCGTTTCTTCCCGGACCGCTTCAGCTGGGTCGACGACGTGAAGAACAAGTATGCGGTGATCAACGCGGACCTGAAATCGACCTCGTTCCCGGTGCAGCCGAACTTCAACGGCTGGGCGTCCAACGACTTCGTGCTGAGCGCAAGCGCGTTCACGTACGACAAGGGCGGCCATGTGCTGAAGATGCTCGAGAACTATCTCGGCGAGGAAACGATGCGCCGCGGCCTGCAACAGTATCTCGCCGACTATTCGCTTGGCAACGTGACGCCGAAGCGTCTGTGGGACGAGCTGGCAAAGGCGAGCGGCGAGCCGATGGTCGCGATCGGCGACAGCTTCGTGCGGCAAACCGGCGTGCCGTTGATTTCGCTCGACACCCAATGCGATCTGACGACGAACCAGACCATCGTGACGCTGAGACAGTCGCCGTTCCCGAATCAGAATCAGTATCCGGGGACGCAGTGGACCGTTCCGCTGACGCTCGCTTATGGCGACGGACTGACCTCGCGCAAAACGCTCGCGCTGAAGAACCCACAGATGCAGGTGCGACTCGACGGCTGCTCAGCGGTGCTCGCCGATCCGAGCGGTCTCGACTACTACGTGACGAACTACAGCAACAACGCGTGGAGTCAGTTGCTCGCGCAGGGCAATGCACTGAAGGATCCCGTCCTGCTGACAAGCTTGCAACTCGAAGCGAAACTGCTGGTGGCACACGGTCTTGCGGACCCGTCGCGGGAAACGAGTATTGGCTCGTTCAGTTCCGCTAACGCCACGGTTGCCCGTCAGTTGCTGAAGACGCCGGCGCCGACGACGCAATCGCTGCGTCCGACGATCCGTTATCAAGGCAAACTGCGGCAAAAGGCGCAAGGGCAGTAACGCTCACTAACCCGCGATAAGCCGGCGGCGAACATCAGGCTGCCGGTCGACGGCAGTACGGTGGCCCGCATCGTTCACGCGATGCGGGCCATTGTGCTTCTCGCGCGAGGTCGAGCTTTAAGGCGCTAGGGCATTAGCGCATTAGCGGCCAATATGCGCTTAACGGACAGGCAAGCGGTTCTTCCAAGTCCTAGCGCAATTGCGCCGAAACCTCGCCAACCTACGCCACCTCCACGGGCGCGTCATGACGAAGGTCGCGCGACCCCTCCGCGGCGGTCCCATGAGAATGGACGCCTCGTGCCTGCGCCGGGCGTGGCGAGAAATCTTCCTCCTTTAGTGGATCGCGCAACCATTCGGCGCGGCTCAGCGACGCCGTGTGAGGCCGCGCACGCGCGGGCAGCGCCGGGCGTGAGCGTGGTCCGTGCGCAGGCGCGAAAATTGCGCAGTAGGTGGGCCCTGGCGCATTTTGCTGACCCGATCCCCAAGGCTGGCGGCGCTTTGCGCCCG
This sequence comes from Paraburkholderia kirstenboschensis, assembly GCF_904848585.1. Taxonomy (GTDB): domain Bacteria; phylum Pseudomonadota; class Gammaproteobacteria; order Burkholderiales; family Burkholderiaceae; genus Paraburkholderia; species Paraburkholderia kirstenboschensis. The sequence continues at coordinate 164,542 of NZ_CAJHCR010000009.1, read as the reverse complement.
CTCGCACCTCAGTCGAAAGGCCACTGCGTTGTTGCAAATGCAATGGGCATTGAACGATTTACCAGGTTTCCAGACGCGAAAGCGCTGCCGAACAGCCGTCGGAAGCCGCGCCTCGCGTTGTTGTCGCTACCGGACGGGAGAGTTACATTCCTCCAGCAGCGTTTGCATCGACCGTGCGAATTTGTGAGACCTGAGCCTGATGGAGCGTCAGACGGAAGAATTGCGGAGCGTATTGCGATGTATAACGATCCCGACTTGCCTCCTGTCCACGGACATGGAGACGATGCACGCCTCGACAGCGGCGATGTCGAAGGAACAGGCGTGACGCCCCGCTTCGGACGCCTTGCGCTGTGCGTAGCGGCGGCGAGCGCGCTCGCGTTCGGCGTGGTGGGCACCGTGGCCTACGGCGTCTGGTTCAATAGCGACCAGCAGACCTATGCCGAGGCCATCGCCCGCGCGCGCCAGGCGTTGCGCATGCCCACGCCGAACAACATGGCGTCTGCGCTCGCGAAAGCGTCCGCTCAAGCGGACACTGCGCTCGCGACCAGCGCGCAGGCAGCGCCGCCTTCGGCCGCTATTGTGGGAGCGCCGGTCGTGACATCCGCGATCGTCGCCCCGGCACAGAGTCCCGCTACCGTCACGGGCTCGCCCGCGGACCCGATTGCGCTGCTCGATTTGCCGGCGGTCCCCGCGAAGTCGTCCGTGTCGACGAGTGCGGACAGTCGCAGGCCGTCGGTGTGGTCCGGACAGATCAGCCGTCCGCAGGACGAAGAGGAATTACTCGCGGATAACGCCGAGGCTTTGCCGCCGAGCGCGGCAACCGCCCCCGCCGTTTCGCCTCGCTCAATGCAACGTACCACCGGCGCTGCAGAACCGGCCGCGCCGCAACTGGCATCCACGCGTCCCGCGCGGGACGCGAAATACGCGCAGCAGGAACGCCGCGCTTCGGCGACCAACGCACGGCGTAAGCCCAATCTGTTTGCAAGGATGGGCTCCTTCTTTCGACGCGTAAGTTATCGACAACATGGCAGCGGAAGTCAGCAAGACCTCTACTCGCATCCCTGAAGCGCTTTTCGCGTTGCCCCGGGAATCCGGCCGCGCCAACGGATGGCGCCTCACGCCCGGTCCCGCCACGGTCGCCGTGGCGTCGCTGCTGTGCCTGCTGATTGGCCTGCTGTATCTGGCATTGCAGATCAGAACGGTGTTCGCGGATCAGGTCAAACAGGAATACGCGGGCCTCGTGCTCGAAGCCGTCGAGCGAGCCGAGACGGCGCGTGCCCGCGTCGGCGTATGGGACCAGGTGCCGCACGCACACGATGCCGCAGCCGACGGCTACGGCCAGGCGCGCGCCGAACTGACGCGGCGTCTCGCGTCGCTTGCCGCGCTCGTGAATGCCAGTCCTGCGAATGCGCCGCGTATTCCGTCGTCGGTTTTATTGCCTGATGCGACGCTCGCCGAAATGGACACGTTGCTCGGCGACGCGTCATCCTATTGGCACACTCAGCGCGATACGTACAGCGCAGACATGCGCAAGCGAGTCACGGGGGTCGCGCACATGCTCATCGCGGTGGCGGCGCTGCTTTTCTGTCTGCTCATCACGGCGCTCGGCATGTACGCCAAGCGCAACCGACAGTTGGCCGGCCAGTCGCACGAATTCGAGCACGCGGCGCTGCATGATCCGATGACCGGGCTCGCGAACCGGCGCAAGCTTTTCGCCGCACTGGAGGAGGCCGCTGCCCAGGTGTCGATTGCGGCGAGTCCGCGCAAGATGGCGGTGCTGTATGTGGACCTCGACGGCTTCAAGATGGTCAACGATTCGCGCGGTCATCGCGTGGGCGACGAGTTTCTCGTCGCGGTGTCGCGGCGTTTTCGCGAATCGGTGCGCAGAGAGGACGTCGTCGCGCGCATTGGCGGCGACGAATTCGCAGTGCTGGTTCGCGAATTCGCCGAGCAGGACGAACTGCGCCAGATCGCGCAGCGCCTGATCGCCTGCGTGGCCCGCACCGACGAACAGATGGGCATGGGCATGGTTCGCGCGAGCATCGGTATAGCGAGCTACCCCGATCTCGTCGACGACTATTGCCGCCTCGTCGCTGCCGCCGACGAAGCGATGTACCGCGTCAAGCGAAGCGGCAAGGACGGCTACGCGTTTGCCTCGCGCGCGCCTTGAGGCGCGCGCCTATTGGCTTCTTCGGAGCTTGGGCCAGGCGGCTGCGCTTTCACGGCATAGGGCATCTCATTATCGTCATTACAGCCATCACGCGGTCCGCGCCAACTCGCCCACACCCGCATTAAACGTTTCATCGCTGTGAATTCGCCGCGAGTTCGCCGAGGCTGCCGTTCTTGCGCGGACAGGCGTCTTGCGAACACGCGTATCGGGCAGCGCGGGGCGTGCGTCGACCAGATCCTCATATAGCGAAAGATAGTTCGCTGTCGACACTTCCCAGCCCGAGTCGCGGCTCATCGCGTTGCGCTGCAACGCATGCCACGACGACGGCCGCACGAACGCGGCCAACGCACGGCCGAGCGCGTGCACGACGTCGTGCGGATCTTCGCCGTCGAACAGGAAGCCGGTCGCGCAATCTTCGTCTCGCGCTTCGTGCGGCGCGTAATCGACGATCGTATCCGCGAGGCCGCCCACACGCGACGCCACCGGAATCGTGCCGTAACGCATCGCATAGAGTTGCGTGAGTCCGCAGGGCTCGAAGCGGCTGCCGTGCAGCAGGATGTCCGCGCCCGCGTGCAGCATGTGCGCGCGCGGCTCGTCATAACCGATCTGCACGCCCACTCGCGCCGGCCACGCGGCGGCCAGTTCCTGCATCGCATGTTCGAGCCCGCGTTCGCCTTGTCCGAGAATTGCGAACTGCAGACGCGGATGCTCTTCGAGCAGCCGGGGCAACGCGCGTATCACCACGTCGGCCAGTTTCTGTTCGGTGAGGCGGCTGCCTATCGCGACGAGCGGTGCGAACGGGTCGCGCGTCAAACCGAATGCCTGTTGCAATTCGCGCTTGCACGCCTGCTTGCCGGCGGTGTCGTCGACGGAATAGGGGCGGGCGATGTATCCGTCGGTGGCCGGATTCCACACGGACGTGTCGATGCCATTGACGATGCCGCTCAGTTTCTGCACCTGTGCCTGCAGCACGCCTTCCATTCCGTGGCCGAAGTGCGGCGTGAGAATCTCGCGTGCATAGCGCTTACTGACGGTCGTAACGCGATCCGCGTGTACGATCCCGGCCTTCATCATGCTGAGCGAACCGTAGAACTCAATGCTGCGCTCGTCGGTTAGCGCCGGCGCGAGCAACTCCGGCGGCACGCCGATCCAGCCGCCCAGCGCGAGCGGATGATTGCCCTGGAACGCGAGATTGTGAATCGTGTAGACGCTTTTCGCGGCGACGCCTGCGAGCCGCATGTAAAGCGGCGTGAGACCCGCATGCCAATCGTGCGCGTGCACGATGTGGGGGCGTTTCAGGTTGCGAACGCCGCGCGCGACGCGTGCCGCCGCCGCCGCGAGCGACGCGAACCGCGTGAGGTTGTCGAGATAATCGTGTCCTTGCGGGTCACGATATAAGCCTTCGCGCGCAAACAGATGATCCATTTGAAGCAGCAGGACAGTCACGCCGCTATCGGGCATGCTGGCGCGCAGCAAACGGGCGTCGCCGCCGGGCAGGCCGGTCATGCGCGCAACGTAGGTAACATCGACGGCACGCTCGAGGGCGTCCGGATACGCGGGCATCAGAATCGAGACGTCGACGCCGGCATCGCGCAAAGCGGCGGCATAGGCGCTGACCATGTCGCCGAGTCCACCCGACTTGGCGAGCGGTAGAGCTTCGGAAGCGACAAGTAGTACGTTAAGCGGCAAGGTGGCCCCCAGAGGACGCGTTTTGCACTTGTGCAGTGCGGCGGATTCACAGGGCCATCTAACAGCAAAGCGTGTGCCCGGCGCCCCCTCTGCGTTCGCAGCCTGTCAGCCGCCATGCTGCAGTGCGGGCCGTTTCCGCTCGACAGCGCCCGACTTGTGCTTCCAGGCGTTTTTTCACACAAATGTATTTTTGACCTAATGCCGCGGGGCAATAAAAAAGCCGTCGCGCAAGGCGACGGCCTCAATAAGCGCAAGGCGCGCTCGAATCAATGCGCCGATGCGTGCGTATGCTCGACGCGCCCGCTTTGCGTCATCGCACTCACAATGACGAAGACAATGATGTTGACCGCCAGCGCGACGAAGCCGATGTTCACGTCTTTCAGCGCGTCGGGCAGGAACGGCATCAATTGCCCGATCGTCAGATGCATGGTTGTGGTGATCGTCACCACGGCGACGCCCGCGACAATGCCGCAGAACGCGCCCTGCTTGGTCGCCCGATTGCGCGGGAAAAGGCTGCAGATCACCGCGGGGAAGAGCTGCGTCACGAAGCTGTAGCCCATCAGCAGCAAGGCGACGATGGTTTCGCCGCCGTGCAGCGTGAAGGCGACCGCCACGAGCGCGACGACCGGCACGAGGATTCGCGCGAGATTGGCAACCGTGGCGTCCGTCGCGTTGCGGTTCACCATGCCGCGATAGACGTCGTTGGCGAGCAGCGTGGAAGCCGAGGTGAGAATCATCGAGCCCGGCACGAGCGCCGTTAGAATACCGGCCGCACCGATCACGCCGACGAACCAGGGGTCGAAGGTCTGCAACGACAGGCGGAACAGCGACAGGTCGATGTCGCCGCCTTTCAGACCCGGCACCTTCAGCGTCGCGGCAAAGCCCACGAAGAACACGAACAGCAGGATCAGCTGGTAGAGCGGCAGCACCATCGCATTGCGGCGGAAAATGCGCTCGTCCCTCGCGGTGAAGATCGAGCCGAAGGTGTGCGGCCACATGAAGAAGCCGAGCGCCGTCAGCAGCACGGTGGACTGAAACCACGTGACGCTCGAGCCCTTCGCGGGGAAGGTCAGGAAGCCGGGACGGGCGGTGTCGATTGCACGGAACATTTCGCCGAGGCCGCCGTAGTAGTGCAGCGGCAGATAAATGCCGAGGAACAGCACGATCGCGAGAATCAGCAGATCCTTCACGACCGAGTTCCATGCCGAGCCGCGCACGCCCGAGACGATCACATACACGGTGACCACGGCGGCGCCGATCCAGATCGCAGCCGTCGACGAGATCGCGCCATACGAAGCGGTTGCGACGATGATGCCCAAGCCCTTCAATTGCAGCACGAGGTACGGGATCAGCGCGGCCACGCCAACCAGCGCGACGAGCGTGCCGAGCGCGGGGCTATCGTATTTGCGGCTGAAAAAGTGCGGCTGCGAAACGAGATGGTGCTGTTTCGCGTAGCGCCAGATCGGCGGCAGCATCCAGTAGGAAAGAATGTATGCGAGCGTGCCGTACGCAAGAATGTAATAGACGGGCGCGCCCTTGCCATATGCAAAACCGCTGCCGCCAAGGAACGTGAAGGTCGTATAGATTTCGCCGGCCATCAGCAGGAACACGAAGGCGGTGCCGAAGCTGCGGCCGCCCACTGTCCACTGTTCGAGGCTCATGTCGTGCCCATGCTTCGCGCGCACGCCGAGAAAGAGCGCAAACAGCGTAATGGCTGCAATGATGACGAGTGCGCTCATGGCCGGACCTCCTCGCCGTCGGCGGCGACGTGACGGTTGGACGCGTCGAGCCGGTAGACGATCGCCATGATGATCGAGCTCAATACCACCCACGCGACGATCCAGCCCAGCACGAACGGCATGCCGAGCACAAGCGGCTCGACCCGGTTCACAAACGGGACACCGAGCAAAATGCCGATGAACGGCAGCGCGGCGAGTACACGAAGCAACATGGGGCAACTCCTCGAACTGTAAGAACGTCTCGTTGAAAGTGCGGCTTCGCTGGCGACTGTATGCCGGATGCTTCGGTCCCGTAAAGCAAGTCAAAAAAGTGTAGGCTTTCTGAAAGTTGCGGGCGCATCGATCGGTGCATCTACTGTGTGCTCGTGTTGCGTTGCAATGCGCGACGTTCACAAACGGACATTGGAGTGTACCCAGCACACTCACGCCTTTCTACCGGGTTCATATCGCGCCGCGATATGATCTCGCCACGCAACGCGCGCAGGTCTGGAGCTTCGGCGCTTCCAGTTCAACCACACGGCGCGGCGCACCAGTGTGCAGCAGTCGGAGTGCCTGGCCGCCGCTCGACACGGATCGCATATGGTCGAAAGTCTGATCTCGGACATTCTGTTCGGCTTTACCGGGCTGATCAGCATCATCAACCCGATCGGCATTGCTTTTGTCTTTCTTGACCGGACCGCCTCGCTGACCACCGAGGAACGCACCGCGCTTGCAAGAAAGATTGCGATCAATGTCGTGTGCGTGCTACTGGTGGCGTTTTTCATCGGCACGCCCATTCTCCATTTCTTCGGCATTTCGATGCAGGCGCTGCGCATCGGCGGCGGCCTTGCGGTTGCGGTGGGCGGCTGGCAGATGCTGAATGCGCCCGACACACAGCCCGCCGAACAGCCGACCGTGAAGCGCGTGGATGCGGAAAACGCCAAGGCGAGAGCGTTCTTCCCGCTGACCATTCCACTGACCACCGGGCCGGGCTCGATTGCCACGGCCGTCGCGCTGACCGCGAACCGCACGCATAAGCTGTCCGAGTTCGTGCTGTCGAGCATCGCGTCGGTTGTGATCTCGCTCGCGGTTGCGCTGACCGTCTACCTGATCTACAGCCGTGCGGTCATTTTCGCGAGATACCTCGGCACGGAGGGCACCAAGGTGGCCATGCGCGTTTCGTCCTTTTTGTTGTTGTGCATCGGCGTGCAGATCATGCTGACCGGCTTTTCGGAGTTCCTCATTCCCATCGCGACGATGCAGCCGGCGGTGAACCGGTAAACAATGCGGCACTCATGCAACGCGCGCAGTCGAGTGCATGGGTCGCAAAAGTCTATTGCGCCAAACGGGTAGTTAGGGAAGCGCGCATCGCCTATAGTTCGGCGGCAATGCGTGTAGTTTTACAACATCGCGCGTGCCTTCCCATCTGGCAGCACCTGGCGTCGATATCCGTAGTACTTCGAGCCGTCCCGCAGTTCGCATTGCTTCATGCAGTGCTCATGCTTTGCCCCATACCGCGTCATACGAAACTCACGCCAAGACAATGAGACTACACACAAAACTGGTGGCCGCGCTCGCGGTGGCAAGTCCGCTTGCATATGGTCAAACGAGCGTAACGCTATATGGCCGTCTGGATGCGGGTGTCGAATATCTGAATCACATCAACAACGGCACGGGCGGAAGCTCGAACCGCTGGCGCGCCGAAGGCGGCGATTGGGGCACCAGCATGCTGGGTCTCAAGGGCGCTGAAGACCTGGGCGGCGGACTGAAAGCGATCTTCACACTGGAAACCGGTCTGCAGGTAATGGACGGCACCACGAGCGGCGGACGGCTCTGGTCGCGGCGCGCCTTCGCCGGACTCAGCAGCCAGCAATGGGGCACGCTGCAAGCGGGCCGTAATCTGTTTATCGACAGCGACGGCGTATGGGAATTCGATCCGTTCGTGCAGCAGGCGTTTTCGTCGGCGTCGCTCGTGCGGGGTCGCAACTGGCAGCAGACCAACAATAACGTCGAGTATCACAGCCCGGTGTTCTGGGGCTTCGACGTGCAGGCGCAGTACGCCTTCGGCAATCAGCCGGGCGCGTTCAACAGCGGCGCGGCCGGCGAGTTCGGCCGCTCGGACGGCATCATGCTGACCTACCATTCGCAGCTCTTCGACGTGCGCGGCATCTACGACGAACTGCGCGACAGCAACGGCCGGTTCTCGAACATCTTCCAGAGTTCGCGCGAGTACTTCGTCGGCGCGAACGTGCATTTCGACGCGGTAAAGATCCAGGGCGCCTATACGCATTACTCGGCGCCGGACTCGCCGGCGGGCGTCGCCGATACCGCCGACCACTATTGGCTCGGCGCGACGTACAACTTCCAGCCGCGCTGGGCCGTGACCGCGGGCGGCTATTACGTGAAGGTCGGCGACGGCAGTGGCGACGCCGCGCACGATCCATCGGGCCACGCCATGATGTATGTGCTCGGCACCACGTACAACCTCTCGAAGCGCACATTCCTTTACGGCACGGTAGGTTACGTGCGTAACAGCAGCAACGCGAACTTCTCGCTCGAAGCCTCGCCGCGCGATTCGACCGGCAACACGAACCCGCTCGTCGGGGAATCGCAGACGGGCGCTTATGTCGGCATGCTGCATCAGTTCTGACGCGCGGCTTGATGGTCAGGCAGCGGCGTGGATAGCGCATCGAGCGGCGCGAATGCGGCAATGAGCATCGAAGCTTTCACACGTTTCATGCGCTTCACTCAGATCGGAGCCGTCTCCACGACGCCGTTACGGCTCCGACTGCGATTGCTGCTAACGCCGCCGTTGCATCGCGCATTGCCCGACAGTCGCTCCAGTGCACCGTTGAGCGGCTCCGGCAGCGCCTTTTCGTTAATCGCATAGCCACACGCTTCATTTCATTACCGGCATTACCGTATCGACAAGTTTTGAACAACGCCTCACAAGGGATAAGAACATTGACTCCACAAGACTCTCTCGGCGAACGCGCCGCGAGCGGTGAGCCGTCGACCATGACGCGCCGCCGCTGGCTTCAGGGCGCGCTCGCGTTGACGGCTGCGGGCCTGACCGGCTCGCTCACGCTCAAGGCGCTGGCCGACGATTCGTCGTCCGCTCCCATCGACACCTTCATGACGTTGTCGCAATCGCTGACCGAAAAGTCCGCACTCGATCGCGACGTCGGCACACGGCTTCTTGGCGCACTGCAGAAGTCCACGTCCGAACTCGCGCAGCAATTGCCGAAGCTCGCGGGTGCGCTCGCCGCCGGTTCTGCCGACGCCGCTCAACAAGCGCTTGCGCTGAAGATCATGGAAGCCTGGTATCTCGGCACCGTGGATGACGTCGTCATTACTTACGAGCAGGCGCTGATGTTCGGCGTCGTATCCGACACGCTGATCATCCGCTCGTACTGCCCGAACAAGCCCGGCTTCTGGGCCGCAAAACCCGTCGAGAGGCAAGCATAAGCATGGCCGATAAACAACAGAGCACTGAGCAAGCCGATATCGTCGTGGTCGGGTCGGGGGTCGCCGGGGCGATCGTCGCTCATCAGATGGCGCAGGCCGGCAAGTCCGTGATCCTGCTCGAAGCCGGGCCGCGCATGCCGCGCTGGGAGATCGTCGAGCGCTTTCGCAATCAGGCGGACAAGATGGATTTCATGGCGTCGTATCCGTCGAGCAAATGGGCGCCGCATCCCGAATACGGTCCGCCCAACAACTATCTGATCCTCAAGGGCGAGCACAAATTCAACTCGCAGTACATTCGCGCGGTCGGCGGCACGACATGGCATTGGGCGGCGTCCGCATGGCGCTTCATGCCGAACGACTTCAGGATGAAAACCGTCTATGGCGTGGGCCGCGACTGGCCGATGCAATACGAGGAACTGGAGCCGTATTACCAGCGTGCCGAAGAAGAACTCGGCGTGTGGGGTCCGACTGATGAAGAACTCGGCTCTCCGCGCAGCCAGCCGTATCCGATGGCGCCGCTGCCTCTGTCGTACAACGAGCAGACCATCAAGAGCAAGCTCAATGCGTTCGACTCGCGCTATCACGTGGTGACGGAACCGGTTGCGCGCAACAGCCGTCCGTACGATGGCCGCCCGACCTGCTGCGGCAATAACAACTGCATGCCGATCTGTCCGATCGGCGCGATGTACAACGGCATCGTGCACGTAGAGAAAGCCGAGCAGGCCGGTGCCAGGCTGATCGACAATGCGGTGGTCTACAAGCTCGAAGTCGGCACGGACAAGCGCATCACAGCGGCCTTGTACAAAGATGCGCAGGGCAACGAGCATCGCGTGGAAGGCAAGTATTTCGTGCTCGCTGCGAACGGCATCGAGACGCCGAAGATCATGCTGATGTCGCAGAGCCACGACTTTCCGAACGGTGTCGGCAACAGCTCCGACATGGTGGGCCGCAATCTGATGGACCATCCGGGCACGGGCGTCACGTTTTACGCTGATGAAAAACTGTGGCCCGGCCGCGGCCCGCAGGAAATGACCTCGCTGATCGGCTTTCGCGACGGCGCTTTCCGCTCGACAGAAGCGGCCAAGAAAATCCACCTGTCGAACCTGTCGCGCGTCGATCAGGAGACGCAGAAGATTTTCAAGCAAGGCAAGCTCATCAAGCCCGCTGAACTCGATGCGCAAATTCGCGACCGCTCGGCGCGCTTCGTCGAGTTCGACTGCTTCCACGAAATTCTGCCGCAGCCGGAAAACCGCATCGTGCCGAGCCGCACCGAGACCGACGCGATCGGCATTGCGCGGCCCGAGATCACTTATCGCATCGACGACTACGTGAAGCGCGGCGCCGCGCACACCCGCGAGGTGTATGCGAGCGCGGCCAAGGTGCTCGGCGGCACCAACATCGAGTACCAGGACGATTTCGCGCCGAACAACCACATCACGGGCGCGACGATCATGGGCAGCGATCCGCGCGACTCCGTGGTCGACAAGCATTGCCGCACGTTCGACCACCCGAATCTGTTCATTTCGAGCAGCGCGACGATGCCGACCGTCGGCACCGTCAACGTGACGCTGACCATTGCCGCGCTGGCACTGCGCATGGCCGACCAGTTGAAGAAGGAAGTGTGAACGTGTTGAAGAAGACTTTTTTCGGGCTGCTGGCGGGCGCCTTTGCTTTATCTTCGGCGCTGCCCCTTTGCGCATTCGCGCAGGACGCAAAAGCGGTGGACGGCAACGACGCGGCGTTGATCAAACGCGGCGAATATCTCGCGACCGCCGGCGATTGCATGGCCTGTCACAGCACCGCGAAGGGCAAGCCTTTCGCGGGCGGCCTGCCGCTCAAGGTGCCGATGCTCGGCACGATCTATTCGAGCAACATCACGCCTGACCCGCAGACGGGTATCGGCACGTGGTCGCTCGAAGACTTCGACCGCGCGCTGCGCAAGGGCGTTTCGAAGGACGGCCACAACCTGTACCCGGCGATGCCATATGTCTCCTACGCGAAGGTCAGCGACGGCGACGTGAAGGCGCTATACGCGTACTTCCGCTACGGCGTCGCGCCGGTGCGGCAGGCCACGCGCGCGAGCGACATTGCATGGCCGCTCAACATGCGCTGGCCGCTCACCGTATGGAACTGGATGTTCCTGAAGAGCGGCCCATATCAGGCGAAGCCGCAGCAGAGCGCCGAGTGGAATCGCGGTGCGTATCTCGTGCAGGGGCTCGCGCATTGCAGCACGTGTCACACGCCGCGCGGCTTCGCGATGCAGGAGCAGGCGCTCGATGAAACCGGCAGCGGCTTCCTCGGCGGCTCGGTGCTCGCGGGGTGGGACGGCTACAACATCACATCGTCGCCGGGTAGCGGCATTGGCGGATGGAGCCATGCGCAGCTCGTGCAGTATCTGCAAACGGGCAGCGTGCCCGGACTCGCGCAGGCAGCGGGGCCGATGGCCGAGGCGGTCGAGCACAGCTTCTCGAAGATGACCGACGCCGACATCGGCGCGATCGCGACCTATGTACGCACGGTGCCGCCGGTCAACGACGGCGGCGGTGAGGGCGGTTCGCAATCGCGCAGCGCGTGGGGCAAACCGTCGACCGACGTGGCGCGCCTGCGAGGCGTCGCGCTAAACGACGGCACGCTGGATCCAGCGCGGCTCTATCTGGGCAATTGCGCGACGTGTCACCAGGCGAACGGCAAGGGCACACCGGACGGCTACTATCCCCCGTTGATGCATAACTCGACGGTGGGCGCGTCGAATCCCGGCAACCTGATGCAGGTCATTCTGCACGGCGTGCAACGCAAAGCCGCAGGCAACGACGTCGGCATGCCGGCCTTCGCCAAAGAGCTAAACGACGCGCAGATTGCCGCGCTCACGAACTACGTGACGACGCAATTCGGCAACCCCGCGGCCACGCACGTGAGCGAGAAGGACGTCGCCCGGCTGCGCTGAGCGCGACTGCATGGCCGCCCCGTCACGCGAGCCGTCACGCGGCACGGATCGGCGGCGGCTTCGCGGGCGGGTCGCCTTCCGGCGAGGCCGGCGGCAGCCCGCCCGGGTCGTCGTCGGGCGTCGCGGGTGGATCGGGATCGATGTTCGGGGGCGGCGGCGCCTCCGGGTCGACCTCGGGCGGCATCGGCGTGTGCATGACAAACGCCGCCCGGTCATGCGAGTTTGAACCGGCCATCGTTACCTCCAACGTTTCTCTCATCATGCGTGCAACGCGCATGTTCCTTGTCCCCCAATCGCCCTTTGCGTAGTGCCTTTCACGCGTGGAACGGCCATTGCTGTGTTCCATCACGCGCAATGCACCGAGCATTGTGCAGTCAAGCATGGGGGTGCTCGTCGAGCATCGCAAGGGATAGGGAATACAGAAATGGCGCGACATAAGGCCGACGTTGCTGACGACGAATTCGAGATTTTCGCCAGCTATCACGGAACAGGCGACGGCCGTTACGTAGGTGGACTGAAGGTCGTCCGCAGGGCCGACCGGAGGATTCTTTTTCCGTTCGACGGTGCGCCGGAAATCGGCCCGTACGAGACGGCCGACCAGGCGCGCCGTGCGGCCATCGAGTATGGCAAGCAGATCGTCGCCGCCGACCGCAAATCGCCGGAACGTTGACTGCGGCGCGCCTGCGCTCGTCAAGGCATTCCACCGAGCGACGGCGAGATCGTGCTGCCGCGATTTGGATCGTCGGGATGTTCGTCGGGTACGGTGGGTCGCGCCGACAGCGGCGGATGATTGCGGTAGCAGGTGTCGATCGAATCGTTCACTACGCACTGCGCGAACGCGTCGGCGTCGCTCTTTTGCGCGAACGTATAGAGCGTTCGCTCGACCTGCACTTCCGTGTCGGATAAGCGAATGGTCGTCATTGTCATGAAGTGCTCCTTTTTACAAAGATGAGTCCGAAGCTTCAGTCCAACCGACGCAATGCACGTGCCCACTTCGCCGATGCCTGCGCCGCTCCTGAGCCGTACAGGAGAGGCGCCTGGTTCGCGGTGCGGCGCGGTCGGGGTGGGGTCCGTATGTTGCTGCACTCACGAGGTAGCCGATAAAAGGAGAGCGATATGCAGCCCGACACACCCAGCGAGAATTCCGGCGCTCCCGAGGTTTCGCCGGAAGTGAAAGAACGCAACAAGCCGAGCGGCGCGCAATACGTGGAGCCGAGTCCGCTCGGCATCGAGCCGGTCACGCAGACCGGGGTCGACCAGCAAACCAATCCGCAGCGCTCGAACGAGCATCCCGAGCAGACCGCCGAGGTACCGCTCGGCACTGGCACGCACGGCGAGCCTGCGGGCGGCGGCGGCCGCGCGTCGCACAAGAACTGATGCGGTCAACAGCGAACGGAGAGACACATGCAACAGGACAACGAACCCCTGAACCCCGGCGATGAAGCGCCGCCCGACGCACCCGGCGTCGGCGAAGATATCTGCCCGGCTTGCAAAGGAACCGGCAAGGTAGAGGAAATGCAGTGCACCGTGTGTGGCGGCACCGGCAAGGTGTTGCAGGGCATCGGCGGGTGACTCGTTTGCGTGGCCATCGCGGTTTTGAACGCATGGCAGGGCACGCCTGACCCACGTGGGGCCGCGTTGCGCACGGTTAGCCGCCTCGCGGCACCAACCGGGCCACCGCCATGCCCCGGAGCGGGCGCGCTTTATGCGGCGCTGCAATACGCCCCTTTCGGCACGCGCACGCCGAAAGGGCTCCGCTACCCACAGGAGCCAACCATGCAGGAAGATTCGAAGCACGCATTCGATGCAGCGCAGACCGAGTACGAAGCCTTCATGCTCGAACCGCACGACTGGGTACCGAACAACAGCAAGCTGCCGGTCGTGATCTACAGGCAAGCAGTGGACCCCGCAATCGGCGATCTCGCCAAGGCGTTCGAATTGCTGTTCGCACACAACGACTGGCCGCCGCAGTGGCGCGACGGCATCTTCGACTACCACCACTTTCACTCGACCGCGCACGAAGTGCTCGGCGTGGCAGACGGTTCCGCGGACGTGATCGTCGGCGGTCCGGGCGGCAAGGTGGTCAGCGTCTCCGCTGGCGACGTCCTGCTGCTGCCCGCCGGCACCGGCCATTGCCTGCAATCGTTCGCGGGCCGCTTCCGGGTGGTGGGTGCCTATCCCGCAGGCCAGCAGTGGGATATCCGCCGCGAAGCATTGACCCCGCAGGAGCTTGCCACAATGCACGCGCTGCCGTTCCCGCAGATGGACCCCGTCGACGGCAAGCATGGCCCCCTTTGCGAGCATTGGCTGAACGCGGCCTAGCTCCGCCCGTTAGCACGCCCGCAACAACTCCAGCAACGATCCCGATGTCACGCCGCGTGCAGATTTGCGCGCATCGGCGCATCATCCATGAGGCTTGCTGAGCTCTTCATGCGTTGTTTCCCCTGAACACCGCTTGCCGGTGACGTCGCGCAGCGCGCGCCGGCAATGTTTACAACGGCCGAACAAGGAGTGTCCCATGCAAAACGATCCCGCCCTCGATCAGTTGTGCATCAATACGATCCGCACGCTGTCGATGGACGCTGTCCAGAAGGCCAATTCCGGCCACCCCGGCACGCCAATGGCGCTCGCGCCGGTCGCCTACCATCTGTGGCAGAACCATTTGCGCTACGACCCGGACGAGCCGTTGTGGCCGAACCGCGACCGCTTCGTGCTGTCGGTCGGGCATGCGTCGATGCTGCTGTATTCGCTGCTGCATCTGGCGAACGTGAAGGCGGTGGACGAAGACGGCAAGCCGACCGGCGACCCCGCCGTGTCGCTGGAAGACATCGAGCGTTTCCGCCAGATCGACAGCAAGACGCCGGGACACCCTGAATTCCGTATGACGACGGGCGTCGAAACCACGACAGGTCCGCTCGGCCAGGGCTTGGGCAACAGCGTCGGCATGGCGATGGCGGCCCGCTGGTACGAGAACCGCTTCAACAAGTCGGATGCGCCGCTCTTCGACTACCGCGTCTATGCGCTGTGCGGCGACGGCGACATGATGGAAGGCATCTCGCACGAAGCGGCCTCGCTCGCGGGCCATCTGAAACTGTCCAACCTGATCTGGATCTACGACAGCAATCGCGTGACGATTGAAGGACACACCGATCTCGCCTATAGCGACGACGTCGAAACCCGCTTTCGCGGCTACAACTGGCACACGTTGCATGTGAACGATGCGAACGACGCCGCCGCGCTGGAAGCCGCATTCGTCGAGGCAAAAAGCATTACCGACCGGCCGACGCTGATCGTGGTCAACAGCATCATTGGCTGGGGCGCGCCCAACAAGCAGGACACCTCATCCGCGCACGGCGAGGCGCTCGGCGTCGAGGAAGTCGCGCTTACCAAAAAGTTCTACGGCTGGCCGGAAGACAAATTTTTCTACGTGCCCGACGGCGTGCACGAGCGTTTCGCCGAGGGCATCGGTGCGCGCGGCAAGGCGGCGCGCGACGAATGGCAGGCGAAGTTTGATGCCTACAGCAAGCAATATCCGGAACTGTCGCGCGAATTAGCGCTGATCGAGGCGCATGAATTGTCGGCTGGCTGGGATAGTGACATTCCGAAGTTCGACGCGGACGCCAAAGGCATGGCTTCGCGCGAGTCGTCGGGCAAGGTGCTCAACGCGATTGCCGCGCGCGTTCCGTGGATGATCGGCGGCGCGGCGGACCTCGCGCCATCCACGAAAACGAATCTGAAATTCGAGGGCGCGGGCAGCTTCGAGCATGACAACTACGGCGGCCGCAATCTGCACTTCGGCATTCGCGAGCACGGGATGGGCGCGGTGGTCAACGGCCTGGCGTTGTCGAACTTGCGGCCGTTCGGTTCGACATTCCTGATTTTCAGCGACTACATGAAGCCGCCGATCCGCCTGTCGGCGATCATGGAAGTCGAGTCGATCTATGTGTTCACGCACGATTCGATCGGCGTCGGCGAAGATGGCCCGACGCATCAGCCAATCGAGCAATTGGCGTCGCTGCGCGGCGTACCGGGCCTCACCGTGCTGCGTCCGGGCGATGCAAACGAAGTAGCCGAAGCGTGGCGCGTCGCGATCACGCAGAAGCGGCGTCCTGCATGCATCGTCGTGTCGCGGCAGCCTTTGCCGACCTTGGACCGCAGCCGCTATGCCTCGGCCGAGGGCGTGAAGAAGGGCGCCTATGTGCTCGCCGATGCGCCCGACGGACAGAAGCCGCAGGTCATTCTGATGGCGACGGGCAGCGAGTTGTCGATCTGCGTCGACACGTACGAGAAACTGAAGAGCGAGGGCATTGCCGCGCGCGTGGTGTCGATGCCGTCATGGGATCTGTTCGAGCGGCAGGACGAAGCCTATCAGGACGCCGTGCTGCCGCCCGACATCGACGCGCGCGTGGCCGTCGAGCAGGCCGCCTCGCTAGGCTGGGACCGATACGTCGGCCGGCTCGGTGCGCAAGTAGTGATGCACACGTTCGGCGCATCTGCGCCGCTTTCCGATCTGAAGAAGAAATTCGGCTTCACGCCCGAACATGTGTACGAAGCGGCGAAGCAGCAGATCGCACGGGTGCAGACAAAGCGCAGCCAGGAGTAGCGCCTAAGCAGTAGCGAAAAAGCCGGCGGTGTGAAAATCGCCGGCTTTTTATCGAGCGTCGGCGCTAACTGGCAGAAGCGCAGAAGGCGGCAAGCCGTTGTGTCCGATCCGCTTCAGTTCAGTTCGCCGGAATCGTCACAACAGGCGCTTTGCTGCTCGTATCTGCCTCCGCGAGCGCCATCAGATTTTGCACGACCGTGAATGCGTATTTCGAGTCGAAGTCGTTGCGATCGACCCAGTATGACGACGTCCCGTACGGAATCATCACGTACGCATTGTCGGGCGCATTCTCGCCCGAGTGAATGATGATGGTCGGTCTGGTCTCTCCGCCGATCAAGCCCACGGTCGGCTTCGTCGAACCGTCGGTTATGCGGTCGACGGGCACCTGCACCTGTGCACCGAGATCGCTCAGGATGCCGAGCACCGAGCGCGTCACCATCGGAATCTTGTCCGCTTTCTGCCACGCGGAAGAAGGCCCATAGACGATCTCGTAGCTGCGCGTTTTCGACGACAGATGCAGCAGCTTGCGCACGCGGGCCAAGTCGGCGGCTGTTTGCGGCGACTCGCCGCTCGTTGTTGCTCCCATCACCAGAAACACGCTCATCTGGTCGTTCTTGCTGCCCGCGTTGCGCGACTCGACGTTGAGCTCGCCTGCGAGTTGCAGCCGGCGCAGCGAACGCAGCAACTCGAAAAAGCCGGGCGCGCCCGCGCTGTTTTCTCCGCCGAGCGCATTGCCGTTCTGCAAGCCTCCCACCGATTGCGCGGTGATGCGCAACAGCAGATCGATAGGGATGCCGCCTTCGGCCAGAGGCAGCACGAGTGCGGGCGCGAGCGGCCGGATGTAAGCGGAGGCGAATGCTTCGCCGGTCGTCGGCGTGAACGTGAAGGTAGGGTGATTCGAATATGACACGCTGCCGGTGGCGAGCGCGTAGTTCGGCTGGCTGCCTGAGCCCGCGTTAGCGGTTGCGCCGCCGCTGGCGTCGAACGTGTAAGCGGCGATGATGCTGCTGACGGTCAGAAACGCAGGCGCGTCGCCATAACGAAGACCGACCACGGCCGCAAGAATCTCGCGTTTTTTCGCGTCGCCGAGTGCACGCGCATAGTCGACCTGATCGGCTTTGAGGCGCGACGGTCCGATATGCACGCAGGCAGAGGAAAGGCATGCCGCGCAAAGCGCGGCGGCGACCGAAGCGGTTCTAATCATGTCGGGGAGAGGGCGGAACGCTTATCCGCTGAAGAATGAGTGCGCAACGGCGGTAGCAGGGCGCGTTCCCGGACGCGTGACGAGCTTGCGTGAAGATGAGCGTAAGCGCCGATACACAGCGATATTTGCGTCAGTACGCCGTGAGGGACGCTGCGCGAAGCCGTCGCGCGACTGACGCGAATGAGCACGGCCTTTGCAAGTTTTGCAGCCCCGCTTCGCGCATAGACATACGCGCTGAGTTTAGCGCTCGGACGGAGTAGCCGCGGACAGGTCCGTCGCCTCGTCGAGCGTGCTGCGATAGGTGCGCGATTGCATCTCGGCGAGCCGGCTCAGCGTTCTCGACAGATCACGCGCGCCTTCGAGGCCCCGCAACGCGGCATGAATCGGTTCGTCCGATGCAATGAAAAGCGCACGCTTGCGGTCATAAAGAATGTCGACCAGCCACACGAGCCGCTGCAACGTGTGCGCTTGCGTGAGCCATTCAGTATGTACGTTATCGACTATGAGTCCATGCCATCGCTCGGCGAGGTCCAGATAGTCGAGATGCGAACGGCTTGCCACACACAGTGTTTCGAAGTCCGCCCACAGCAGAGCCGCGCCCACCGCGTGTGCCGCGAGGGGGCGACCCGCAGCACTGATCTTCGTCGATTCGAGCGCGCCGCTGCTGTCGTAGCGCAGGAAGATTTCCCGCAGCGCGTTGCGAGCGGCTGCATCGAGCGGGGCGAAGAAACGCGGCGTCTCATGCTGTTCGCCACCGAAACGATAGTCGCGCGAGCCGTCGAAATGGATCACGCGGAAATGCCGTTTGATCTGCTCGATGGTGGGCACGAAACGCTCGTGAAACTCCGGATCGGACAGGAGGCCGTCGGGCGCATAGTTCGACGTCAGCATGATGCGCGTGCCGAGATTGATCGCAGTGTCGAGAAAGCGGCCCATCAGAAACGCGTCCGCGATATCGTGCACGTGGAATTCGTCGAAGCATAGCAACTCTATGCGATCGAGCCATTGCTTCGATACGGAGCCAAGCCTGTCGTCGCCACGCGGTTCGTTCACGAGGCGCTGATTCATCTCGCGGAGAAACTCGTGAAAATGCAGGCGCCGCTTGCGGCACTCCGCGAGTTCGAACGCGGTATCGACCACGAGGCTTTTGCCGCGTCCAGGCAGTCCGTGGCAATACACGCCCTGATATCGCGATTCACCGCGGCTTGCTGTGGACCCGGCCAAAGTGCAGAGCGCCGCGATCGCATCGCGCTGCCTCGCATCCGGCACGATGCCGCGCGCAGCGAGACTGCGGGCAATGTCCGCTTCGTCGAACATGCGCGCGCTCATTCGACCCGCTGCCCGCTTAGCACACGCTGCAGTTCATTGGGGTCCACCGGCTTCGTGAAGTGATGATCGAAGCCCGCCTCTACCGCCGTCTGCTTGTCCTGCTGCTGGCCCCAGCCCGTTACCGCAATGAGGCGGATGCCTGCGTCCGGATAGTCGCTGCGAATCCGGCGCGCGACTTCATAGCCATTGAGGAGCGGTAGCCCGATGTCGAGAATCACCGCCTCTGGGGCGAATTCGGCGATCACCGCGAGGCCCGCGACCCCGTCGCTGGCCGTGCGCACCTGGTGGCCCTCCAGTTCGAGAACCATCGCGAGGCTGTCGGCGGCGTCCGCATTGTCGTCGACAATCACGATCCGCAGTCCGGCGGCCGGCGGCTTATCGGGTTGCGTGGCGTCAGCGGGCGCATCGGCGGAACTGGACAGCGGCAGGCGGATCACGAATTCGCTGCCTGCGCCGGGCCCGCCGCTGAATGCGGCGACGGTGCCGCCGTGCAATTCCGCAAGACCGCGCACGAGGGCGAGCCCAATGCCGAGTCCGCCTTGGGAGCGATCGAGCGCGGGCGCGAGTTGCGAGAACATTTCGAAGACACTGTTCAGATGTTCGCGAGGAATGCCGATGCCCGAATCGCGCACCGCGATCACGGCCTGGTTACCTTCGCGTTGTGCGGTGAGCGCAATGCTTCCGCCTGGCGGCGTGTACTTCGCTGCGTTGTTCAGCAGATTGAGGATCATCTGCGAAAGACGCGTAGGGTCCGCATCGAGAAAAAGCGGCTCGGGGGACAACGTCACGCTCAGACTATGCTCGGACGCCTGCACGATCGCACGCGCGGCTTCCACCGCGGATTGCATCGCGCGCGCGAGTTCGAGCCGCTGCTTGCGCAGTTCGAGTTTGCCCTGGGTGATACGCGAGACCTCGAGCAGATCGTCGACAAGATGCGTCATGTGCTGCAATTGACGGGAGAACACGTCGCGCGACCAGTTCAGTTGCGGATCGCTGAATTCTTTCGCGCGCAGAATTTCGAGGACATTGCGCATCGGCGCAAGCGGATTGCGTAGCTCATGCGCGAGCGTCGCAAGGAATTCGTCCTTGCGGCGATCCGCTTTGGAGAGTTCCGCGTTAAGCCGCGTGAGTTGCTGCTCCGCATGCCGCCGCTCGGTAATGTCGCGATTGATGCTCACCGCGCCGTAAATGTCGCCGCGCTCGTTGGCGAGCGGTTTGACCACGGTTTCGCAAACGCCGCGCGAACCGTCGCGCCGCACGAACGGCAACTCGCCGCGCCACGTGCCGTACGCGCCGAGACCCGCGAACACTTCGCGATGAATGCGCAGCGCATCTTCAGGCGGATGAAAGATCGAGACGGGCTTGCCGAGAATCTCGCGCATCCGGTAACCGAGCATGCGTTCGCCGCCGACATTGAAGTCGGTGATGTTGCCGCGCAGATCGGTGATCACGATTGCATCGCTCAAGTGCTCGAAAATCGCGGCCTGGCGCAGCAGCACCGTCTGCGCCTGCTTGCGCTCGGTGATGTCGATGCCGAGCCCGTAGACGGTCAGCGGCTCGCCTTGCTCGTCGTAAGTGGCGCGGCCGCGGCCTTCCATCCAGCACCAGTCGCCGCTTGCATGCAGGAAGCGGAATTCGGCGACGTAGTCGTCGCGGCTTCGCACCGCATGATCGACGGCTTCGTTGAGCGCAAGCAGATCGCCCGGATGAATCAGTTCGAAAAAACCGCGCGCCGTATTGGCGAGGCGTCCTTCGGCGTAACCGGCGAGCGCTTCCAGTTCGCGGCTCCACCAGAACTTGCCTGTCTTCGGCTGGTGCGACCACGCGCCCATGCGTGCGCCGCGCATTGCGAGGCTCAGCACGTCGCGGCTTTCCTGCAATTCCCGTTGCGCTCGCTGATGCGCGGCCACCGACGCCTCCGCATTACGCCGTGCGAGCACCAGCTCCTGCTCGTACTTGTGCCGATCGGCGACGATCAGCACCGCGACTTCGATGTAGCTTTGCTCGCCGTGCACGCGGCGCACTGCATTGAGCAGTGTCGGCACCGTATGGCCGTCGCGATGCAGCATGCTCAGCTTGACCTCGGCGACGGAGCCCTGCATTTGCAGCAACGGCGCCCAATGCGTCTGATAAAACACCTTGCCGCCAGTTGTCAGCAGATCCTGAAGGCTCATGCCGCTCGTGAGTTCTGCGGCGTCATGGCCGATCCATTCGCAAAACGTTGCGTTGGCGCGCACGATGCGCCCGTCGGTATCGGTGACGACGAGGCCGCACGCGGCGTGCTCGAACAACGCGTCGGCGAGCGGCAAGGGGCGGTCGGTACTTTGCATTGCGTTAACGGGCCGTCGTTCGCAGGAAAGTGCTGATGGCCTCCGCTGTAGCGCGAGGCGCGCTCACGTGCGGACAGTGCCCATTGTTCTCTACGACGCGAAGCGTGCTGCCAGGCATCGTGCGATGCATGTACTCGCCGACCGCGCGCGGCGCGATGACGTCCTCGCTTGCTTGCAGAATCAGCGTGGGCGTGCGGTTCGAAGGCAGCACGCCGCGATGATCGGAGAGAAACGTGACGCGGGCGAACTGGGCGGCGATCTGGGGATCTGTCTGGCAAAAGCTGTTGGTCAATTCAACGCCGAGTTCCGGCTGATCCGGCACGCCCATGATGGCGGGTGCCATTGCGCTCGACCAGCCGAGATAGTTGTCCTCCAGCGTGATAAGCAGGTCGTCGATGTCCTCGCGCGTGAATCCGCCGATGTAATCGCCGTCGTTCACATAGCAGGGCGACGGTCCCACCATCGCCTGAGCGGAAAAAAGCTGCGGTGCTTCGAGAGCGGCGAGCAGGCCGATCATGGAACTCACCGAATGGCCGACGAAAACGACCGGCCCATCGGCCACTTCGCGGACGAGTTCGATCAGGTCGCGCGCGTAGCCGTGCAGCGAATCGTATTTGTCGACGTCGTATGCGGCGAGGTCCGACGAGCCGCTGCCCACGTGATCGAATAGCACGATGCGGTAGTCGTCATGAAAAGACGGTGCGAGGCGGCGCCACATGCTCTGGTCACAGCCGAAGCCGTGCGCGAGCACCATGGTGCTCGCGCCGCGGCCGGAAATATTTACGTTGTTGCGCTGGATGATGCTCATTGTCGAGTCCTGGAGCGTGCCGGGATGGAAGCGGGATGCGCTCGGTCCGGGATCTGACAGAATGTTACCGCAGTCTCGCGGCCGCGCCGCCTCGGCACGTCCGCACCGATGCGCTGCGCTGCGGCTTTCCGGTTTTATCCGGTCTTTATCGGCTGCTTTGGCGCGCTCTTCGGCTCGATGCCGAAGCGCTCGTACTGGGCAATTACCTGCGCGCCGAAAAGCAGCAACGTGGCAAGCCATTCCAGGCTGAACAGAATGACGATTGCCATGGTGAGCGAACCGTACACCACGCTGACCTGTGAAAGCGTGGCGAAGTACCAGACCAGCACATGCCGCGTGATCTCCCACAACAGCGCGGCGACGATGCCGCCGAACAGCGCATGCTTGAGCGATGGCCGTCCGACCGGCATGACCATATAAATCGACGTCAGCAGAAATACTTCGCCCGCAAGGCCCAGCAGATACAGCAGAACGCGCGAAGCGCCCTGCAACGACACATGCAGGCCGAATAGTTCGAGGCCTTCGGCGCCCACGGCTTCCAGTCCGCTCGAGACGAGCGTGACGATCAACGCGCCGACGCCGAGGAACAGGATGTAGCAATAGGGCAGTAGCGCCGAAAGTAGAAAATGCCGCCGCCGTATGACCACACGATGAACGAAGATCAGCGACATCGCGTTTTCGAGTACGGTGAATGCGAGCGAACTGAAGAACAGCATCGTCACGAACAGCACCCAGCCGATCACCGCACGGTGAGCGAGAAAATTGGCAAGCTCACGCACGAGCGCTGCGGACTGGCCCGGCACGAGCCATTGCAGCAAATGCCCTAGCGCCGGAAGCAGAATGTGTTGCGGCACGATGCGGGAGAGCGCGATCACAATGAGGATCATCAGCGGGACGATGGAAAGCAACGCGTAGTACGCAACCGCGCCGGCGAGCAGCAAACCCTGATTGGCCCGGAACGCCTTCATCGTTTCAAGGATGAATCTGCCCGGGTGTCTCGCGACATTGAGCGTGCGCTGATCGATGATGGAGTGCATGGGGCCTCGCCACGCGCGCGCGGCGAGCCGCCGACGGACGGCGCGTACCGGTGCGCTTCAGCATAGGGTAAGCAAGAAAGCCTCCACACGTCTCGCATTGCACACACAAAACTGTGCGGAAATCGAAGCTCGTGTTGCGAGAGCGGGAATACGCCTTGCTGTCGAGGTGCGACATGGCATCCGAATCAACATCGAACATCGCAGAGGAACATGCCGGCTCCGGGGACCTCGTCATCGCGCGGCCTGAGGGTCTGTATTGTCCGCCCGGCGACTTCCATATCGATCCGTGGCAGCCCGTCGAGCGCGCGGTGATCACGCATGCGCATTCCGACCACGCCCGCTTCGGGCATCGGCGTTATCTTGCGTCGCGTGCGGGCGCAAACGTGCTGCTCTCCCGCCTGCCTGACATTTCGCTGCAAACGCTCGCGTATGGCGAACGGCTCGACATCAACGGAGTAACCGTGTCCCTGCATCCCGCAGGGCATGTGCTTGGGTCCGCGCAATTGCGCATCGAGCACCGCGGGCGCGTGTGGGTCGCATCCGGCGATTACAAACTCGACCCCGATCCGACCTGCGACGCATTCGAGCCCGTGCGCTGCGATACATTCATCACCGAGTCGACGTTCGGTCTGCCGATCTACCGCTGGGACGTACCGCAAACCATATTCGACGGCGTCGATTCATGGTGGCGTCATAACGCCGCCCAGGGACGCGCGTCCGTATTGTTCTGCTATTCGTTCGGCAAGGCGCAGCGCGTGCTGGCAAGCGTCGACGCGGGCATCGGCCCGATCTTCTGTCATGGCGCGGTCGAACCGCTCAATCGTGCTTATCGTGACGCGGGCGTGCGGTTGCCACCGGTGCGTCTCGTCAGCGAAATTGCGCCCAAAGACAAGGCGGCGTTCAGCCAGGCGCTGATCGTTGCGCCGCCGTCGGCGCAAGGCAGCGCATGGCTCAAACGTTTCGGCGACTATAGCGACGCGTTCGCGTCGGGCTGGATGCGCTTGCGTGGCGCGCGCCGCAGGCGCGGCGTCGACCGCGGGTTCGTGCTCTCGGATCATGCGGATTGGCCGTCGCTGCAAACGGCGATCCAGGCAACGGGCGCGGGGCG
This sequence comes from Paraburkholderia kirstenboschensis, assembly GCF_904848585.1. Classification (GTDB taxonomy): domain Bacteria; phylum Pseudomonadota; class Gammaproteobacteria; order Burkholderiales; family Burkholderiaceae; genus Paraburkholderia; species Paraburkholderia kirstenboschensis. The sequence continues at coordinate 140,134 of NZ_CAJHCR010000009.1, read as the reverse complement.
CGTGATCGTCACGCATGGCTCGGTGGAACCGATGGTGCGCTGGCTGCGCGAGCAAGGGCTGGATGCGGGCGCCTTCGTGACCCAATACGGCGACGATACGGTCGAAGCGGATGCATTGGGCGGCGACGAGACAGCAGTGCCGGGCAACGCACCGCGCGCACGAAGCGATGAAGCGCCCGCGCATGAGTTCGACAATGCCGCGAGCCGTTCATGAAGCGCTTCGCTGCTCTTTACACCGCGCTCGACGCGACGACTTCCACGCACGACAAGCTCGAAGCGCTGACAAGCTACTTCGCCGTGGCGGAGCCTGAAGACGCCGCATGGGCGTCGTACTTTCTCGCCGGCGGCAAGCCGCGGCAATCGGTGCCCACGCGTCTTTTGACCGAATTCGCCCGCGAACGCGCGGGATTGCCCGAGTGGCTTTTCGAGGAGTCGTATCACGCAGTCGGCGATCTTGCCGAGACCATCGCGCATATCCTGCCGCCCGCGCAACGCAGTACCGAACTGGGCCTCACGCAATGGATCGAGCAGCGTGTGCTGACCTTGCGCGGTCTTGCGCCTGAGGAGTTGCGCACGCGTCTGTTCAGCTATTGGGATGAACTTGACTGGGGCGAGCGCTTTTTGCTGACGAAGCTGATTGGCGGTGGTTTTCGCGTTGGCGTCGCGCGGCAGTTGGTAGTGCGTGCGCTCGCCCAGGTCGCCGGAGTCGACCATAAGCGGATTGCACAGCGCATGGTCGGATGGACCGATTCGCGGCAGAAGCCCGACGCCGCGCGTTATCTGCGTCTGATCGCGCCCGACGCACCTGGCGTCGACAACGCGGGCGAACAGCAATCGGCGGATCGGCACGACAGCGATCTGGGCCTGCCATATCCGTTCTTTCTCGCGCATCCGTTGCAGACCGATCCCGAGACGCTTGGCGATCCGTCGCGCTGGCTGATCGAATGGAAGTGGGACGGCATACGCGCGCAACTCGTCAAACGCGGCGGCCGTGTGTGGTTGTGGTCGCGCGGCGAGGATCTGATCACCGATCGGTTTCCCGAAGTGGCCGCGTTGGGAGAGGCCTTGCCTGACGGCTTTGTGATCGACGGCGAAATCCTTGCGTGGGAACCCGGTGCCGCCGCGCCATTGCCGTTCGCGCGCCTTCAACCGCGCATCGCACGCAAGACGCTGACGAAAAAAATCCTCGCGGATTCGCCCGCCGCGTTGCTTGCTTACGATTTGCTGGAAGCACACGGCGAGGACTTGCGCATGACGCCGCTCGCCGAGCGGCGCGCACGTCTGGACACGTTGGCCGCATCGCTCGACGGCACGCTTTCACGCGAGCTGCTGCGGGTATCGCCGCAGGTGTCCGGAACCGATTGGCGCGCGTTGGCAGCGCTACGCGAGGAGAGCCGCGCGCGGGGCGTCGAGGGCTTCATGGTGAAGGAGCGCGAGTCGATGTACGGCGTTGGCCGCACCAAAGCATCCGGCACGTGGTGGAAATGGAAGATCGATCCGTATGCGATCGACGCCGTACTGGTTTACGCGCAGCGCGGACACGGCAGACGTGCGAGCCTATACACTGATTTCACGTTCGCGGTCTGGGACGAAGCCAACGGCGTGCGCACGCTCGTGCCGTTCGCAAAGGCGTATTCGGGTCTTACCGATGAGGAGATGCGCCAGGTTGACGCAATCGTGCGCAAGACTACGATCGAGAAGTTCGGACCGGTGCGCAGCGTGACGCCGACGCTCGTATTCGAGATCGGTTTCGAGGGCATCTAGGCGAGCACTCGTCACAAGTCCGGCGTAGCCGTGCGATTCCCGCGCATGCTGCGCTGGCGCACCGACAAGCATATCGACGACGCGGATACGCTCGCGATGCTCAAGGGTTTCATCGACGATCGTGCGGCATGAGCCCAGCGGTAGCGAACAAATAACGAATCAGTAACACGCATCGGCAACGATGCATTCACGACACATCGACGACAAACACCGCCGCTGCGTGATCGCGGCTCATCCAGAAAGCATGTCACCAGTGATGCAGTGCAGCGCGGGAGCGAATCTTGCGACCGGGCGGCGGGTGCCGTGATTCGGCGCGCGCAAGCACCAGGAGAACGTAGTGATGCTCGACAACCAGTTCGACAACCAGTTCGACGACAGCGAAGACGTGGTCGTATGGCGGCCAATCCAGTATGCGATGGCGTCGCACAGGCGCGTACTGGTCGTGGACGACTATCGTGAAGCGGCGGACGCGCTGCAAATGCTGTTGAACGCGGACGGGTTCGAATGCCGCGCGCTCGAAGATCCGCACGCGGTATGCGATATGGCGGCGCAATGGCAGCCGTTCGCCGTGGTTCTCGACATCAAGATGCCCGGCCTCGACGGGCTGGAACTGGCGCGGCGTCTGCGCGCGCATCCGTCCACCTCGCATATGCTGCTGGTGGCCTGCACGGCGTTTGCGTCGCGCGACGACCGCGCTCGCGCGCGCGCGGTCGGATTCGACGCGCACTGCGCGAAGCCGTTGACGCCTGAGCGTCTGCTGCGCGTGCTGGAATCGGCTGCGGCGCTGCACGCTGTGGCGCCGCCGTAAAGCGTGCGCGCCGTTTGAAAAAACTGCGGTGCGTGCCACGCAGTTCCTGAAGTGCTTTCCGCAGTATGTCGCGTGTTTCCGACTCCCTCCGTTCGCTCGAAGTGCCGCATAGCCCATTGCATTTCCTCGCGCGTTTTCTCCCGCGATTCTCGATAGATGTCCCATTGTGCAGCGGGGATGCCCCAGGAAGCCGCGCCATGCGCGGGCCCGTGGGTTGCTAAATCTGTCGCAACGCCGTGCGTTTTGCACGCCGCGCAGGTTAAACAGCTTTCTGGAGGTTTTATATGAGCGACACAGAACGTCCCACGCCGCCGTTCAAAGGACAGCAGCAGGATCAGACGCCGGGCCGCACCGCGGAGATGAACCCGCAACCCGATCACGGCGAGAAATCGTATAAGGGCTCGGGACGCCTCGCAGGGAAGGCCGCCATCATCACTGGCGGCGACAGTGGCATTGGCCGCGCGGTCGCCATCGCATTCGCGCGTGAAGGCGCGGACGTATTGATCTCCTATCTGAACGAAGACGACGATGCACGCGAGACCGCGCGCTGGGTCGAAGAGGCGGGCCGCAAGGCGGTGCTGGTGCCTGGCGACATCGCGAATCCGGCGCATTGCAACGCAATTGTCGACAAGGCGATCGAGTCGTTCGGCCGGCTCGACGTGCTAGTGAACAACGCGGCATACCAGATGACATACCCGTCGCTCGACGAAATCACCGATGAGGAATGGGACAAGACGTTTGATACCAACATCGGCGCGATGTTCCGGATCACGCGCGCTGCAGTCAGGCACATGAAGCCGGGCGCCGCGATTGTCAACACCACGTCGATCAACGCGGACCATCCGAATCCCGGCCTGATCGCGTACGCGACGACCAAGGGCGCGATTCAGAACTTCACGGGCGGGCTTGCGCAACTGCTGGCTGAAAAGGGCATTCGCGCGAATTGCGTGGCGCCTGGACCGATCTGGACGCCGCTGATTCCTTCGACCATGCCGCCTGAAAAAGTCGAAAAATTCGGCCTGCAAGTGCCGATGAAACGACCAGGACAACCCGCCGAAGTCGCGCCGGCGTTCGTGATGCTGGCATCCGACGAAGCGAGTTACATCTCGGGCGCAACGATCGCCGTTACGGGTGGCGCGCCGATTATTTAGGCATATTGATCGAATGCCGAGGGGCCGCTGTTTGCGTGACGAAGCGCAATCAGCGGTTTCAAAGGTCGCGCTTCATATCCCGGTCGACGCAACGCTGCGGTACCAGTGCGGATCGATGCGATCTCCTCCTGCCGGGCACGGCGCTTGCGCGCGTTATGGGTTCGTCTTGCGCTCGCTGTACGTATCCATCGTCAGGAGAAACCCCTCATGAATTTACCCACAGCGGAAACGCTGCTGGACGTCGCGCCGAGCGACGTCCAGCGCGTGCCGGTGAGCTTCGAGATCAACGGAAAAAAGCACCCGTTCGAAGTGGAAGCCTGGACCTCGCTGCTCGACTTGCTGCGCGAGCATTGCCATTTGAGCGGTACGAAGAAGGGCTGCGATCACGGGCAATGCGGCGCGTGCACCGCCATTGTGAATGGCCAGCGTATCAACACATGTCTAGCACTGGCAGTGGTCCACGACGGCGCGTCGATCACGACGATCGAAGGGCTCGCGAACGGCGAAGAACTGCATCCGGTTCAACAGGCGTTCATCGATCATGATGCATTCCAGTGCGGCTACTGCACGCCGGGACAGATCTGCTCCGCCGTGGCGATGCTGCAGGAGGGCCATGCGAAAACCGCGGACGACGTGCGCGAATTGATGAGCGGCAACCTGTGCCGCTGCGGCGCGTACGCCAACATCGTCGCCGCGATTCTCGACGCAGGCGAGCTTGAGGCTAAGCACCAGGGAGCGCGGCCATGAACCGCTTCTCGTACACGCGCGCGAGCGAAGTGCCGCAAGCCATCGAACAGCATCGTGCAAATGCAGCCGCTGCGTTTATCGCGGGCGGTACCAATCTGGTGGATCTGTGGCGCGAGAACGTCGCGCATCCGCAGGTCCTGGTCGACATCAACCGTTTGCCGCTCAAACAGATCGAGGCGACCGCGGCGGGCGGACTGAAGATCGGCGCTCTCGTGACCAACAGCGCGGCCGCTTACGACCCAGCCATTGCCGCGCGCTATCCTTTGCTGTCCAAGGCGATTCTCGCGGGCGCTTCGCCGCAGATTCGCAATGTGGCGAGCGTGGGCGGCAATCTGCTGCAGCGCACTCGTTGTGTCTACTTCTACGATGCGGGCACGCGCTGCAACAAGCGCGAACCCGGCACCGGCTGTCCGGCAATGGAAGGCGTGAATCGGATGCACGCGATCCTCGGCGCAAGCGAACACTGCATTGCCGTGCATCCGTCCGATATGTGTGTGGCATTGGCCGCGCTCGATGCAACGGTTCATCTATCCGGGCCCGACGGAGCGCGCGTATTGCCGTTCGCCGACTTTCACCGCTTGCCGGGCGACACGCCGCACATCGACACCAACATTCGCGACGACGAACTGATCACCGCGGTCGAATTGCCGAAGCAGGGCTTCGCGGAGCATCACGCGTACGTGAAGGTGCGCGACAGGGCCTCCTATGCGTTTGCGCTTGTCTCCGTCGCGCTGGGACTGGAACTCGACGGCGACGTGATCGTGAATGCGCATTGCGCGCTCGGCGGCGTTGCGCACAAGCCGTGGCGCAATACGGACGCTGAAGCGTCGCTGCAAGGCAAGACACTGAGCGCGGAGACAGTACGAGACTTCGCCACGGACCTGCTGCGCGACGCACGAGGCCGCCGGGGCAATGCGTTCAAGGTCGAATTGACGGCGCGCGCAATCGAGCGCGCATTCCTAGGCGCGAGACAACGTTCGTTCGAGGAGTCCGGGCTATGAACCGTATCGAGACTTTGCCTGCTCTGCGCGCGAGCGGCGTGCCGCACAAGCGCGTCGACGGCAGGCTGAAGGTGACCGGCGCCGCCCAGTACGCGGCCGACTTCACCGCCAATCGGCTCACGTATGGCTTCGTCGTGTCGAGCACGATTGCGGCTGGGCGCATCGTGTCGATCGATTCGTCGGCCGCGCTTGCGCTGCCGGGCGTGCTGCATGTGCTGACGTATCAGAATCGCCCTGAATTGCCTCGCGAGGACAAACCCTACAAGGACATGGTGGCGCCCGGCGGCAGTCCGCTCAGGCCGCTGTGGGACGACCGTGTGTGGTACAGCGGCCAGCCCGTCGCACTCGTGCTCGCCGAATCGCTCGAACTCGCGCGACATGCGGCCTCGCTCGTGGACGTGCGCTATGAGTCGGCGCCGCATCGAACGGCTATGGGCGAGGTGCTCATGGAGGCCGTGCCGCCGTCGACGGACAAGGGCGGCTTCGACACGCCGCCCGCGCCGCGCGGCGACGCCGATGCTGCGTTGGCCAGCGCCGTGGCGCGTGTCGATGCGTTCTACAGCACGCCGGCGGAATATCACAACCCGATGGAAATGCATGGCTGCACGGTCGTGCCCGACGAGCATGGCCACCTGACCGTGTATGAAAAGACGCAGGGCGTCGTCAACACGAAGTCGTATCTGACGGCCGTGTTCGGCTTGAGCGACGAGCAGGTGCAGGTGGTGTCGCCGTTTGTCGGCGGTGCGTTTGGCTCGGGCCTGCGGCCGCAGTATCACCTTGCACTCGCTGTCATGGCGGCGCTCGAATTGAAGCGCCCGGTTCGAGTGACGTTGACGCGCCAGCAAATGTTCACGTTTGCGCATCGGCCGCAGTCGATTCAGCGCGTGGCGTTGGGCGCCGACGCCGACGGCAGGCTGCAGGCGGTGATTCACGAAGCCGTCTCCGAGACGTCCCAGTACGAGGACTACTGCGACGTGGTGGTGAACTGGGCCGGCCAGCTATATCAATGCGATAACGTGACGCTCGGCTACAAGGTCGTGAGGCTCGACGTGCCGACGCCCGCCGACATGCGCGCGCCGGGCGCCGCGCAAGGCCTTTTCCCGCTGGAAGCGGCAATGGACGAACTGGCCGAGGCGTTGCAGATGGACCCGCTCGAACTGCGCCTCATCAACTACGCCGAACGCGATGCGAACAAAAATCTGCCGTTCTCCAGCAAGGCGCTGCGCGAATGCTATCGCGAAGGCGCGGCTCGCTTCGGCTGGGAGAAGCGGCCGCTCGCGCCGCGCGCGCGGCGCGAGGGCACTGAGCTGATTGGCTGGGGCATGGCGACGGGCGTATGGGACGCGATGCAGAATGAAGCGTCGGCGCGCGCGGTGCTCACGCGCGACGGCCAGGTGACTGTGTCGAGCTCGACCGCGGATATCGGTACCGGCACCTACACCGCGATGACGCAGATCGCGGCCGACGCGCTCGGTGTGCCGCTTCACGACGTAGTGTTCGAACTGGGTGATACGCGCTTGCCGAAGGCGCCGCTCGAAGGCGGATCGTGGACGGTGTCGTCGGTGGGAAGCGCGGTCGATGTCGCGTGCAAGCGGCTTCACAATCGGCTCGTCGAACTCGCGCGGGAATATGGCGGCGCGAGTTTTGCGAGTGCCGCGCGCGAGGACATCAGGCGCGCGGGCAAGCAGATCGTGTGCGGATCGGGCACCGAAGACGCAATCGCGATCGACACGCTATTGGAGCGCGCCGGCCTCGAATCGCTCGAAGAGCAAGCCACCGTGAAGCCGCATGAAAAGCAGCAGGCGTATTCGATGGGCACGCATTCGGCGGTTTTTGTCGAAGCGCGCGTGGATGAGGCGCTGGGCACTGTGCGCGTGACTCGGGTGGTGAGTGCGGTGGCCGCGGGTCACATCGTCAATCCGAAGACCGCGGCGAACCAGGTGGCGGGCGGCGTGGTGTGGGGCATCAGCATGGCGCTGCACGAGGAAGGACAGTTCGATCACGACATGGGCCGGCAGATGAACCACAACCTCGCCGACTATCACGTGCCGGTCAACGCGGATATTCATGACATCGACGTGCTGTTCGTCGAGGAGCACGACGATATCGTCAATCCGCTCGGCGTGAAGGGCGTAGGTGAAATCGGCGTGCTCGGCGTGGCGGCGGCAGTGAGCAACGCGATCTGGCATGCAACCGGCAAACGCGTGCGGGAATTGCCGATTACGTTGGACAAGCTGTTCGTGTGAATGTCGGTTGTCGCGCGGAGTCGAAGCGGCAAGGAGCGCTAACAAGCGAAGAAACGCGGAGCGGGGCTCATTAGCCGCGCTCCGCTTCGCTCATTGTGCTGCGGTTCAACATTCGCACTCGGCGTATTCGCACAGCGCGAACCAACCGAAACACCCAAACATCGAAACACAGCATTAGTCGGCGTATTTGAATTCCGGCAGCGCTTCCAACGATTTTTTGGTCGCCTCCGGCAGAACCACGCGACGGTTGGTGATCTGCAGATCGTTGAACGGAACCGCCACGAGATGCTTGCCGATGCCGAGAAAACCGCCCACCGACAGAATTGCGTAGGTGCCGCGGTCGCCGCCTGGCGAGACGATCAGATCGTCGACCGTTCCAATGGTGTCCTTGTTCTTGTTGAAGACGTCGGCCCCGGCGAGCTTCGACGCGCGATAGCCGCTCGCGAGCTGAACCACGTCGGTGCGCCTTTCGGTGATGGATTGCGGAGCGCCTTGCGCATAAGCGTTGCCATGCGACGCGAGTATGCCGACGAGCAGTGCGGCTGCAAGCAGCGGTCTGGCTTGCGTGCTTCCCATGATGATTTCTCCTTGTTATGTGTGGCGCCGTTCGCGGCGCATCCAGTAGCTTTCAAGCCCGTTACCGCAAATTGCGTGCCGCGTCGGCCCAAGGGCGCAAGGCCCGGGCCCGGGGATTGCTATAGGAGCGGGCCTGCTATTCATATCGCCTACACCGGAACCGCGCGCAAGCGCTTTTGCTTCTCACAGGAATCTCTATGTCATCCCCGCCCAGTTACTCCACGCGCATCGCGGAAGGCACGCCTTTTCCGCTCGGCGCGACATGGAATGGAAACGGTGTGAACTTCGCGCTGTTTTCGGCGCACGCGACCAAAGTCGAGCTATGTCTATTCGATGAAACCGGTCAGCATGAAATCGAACGCATTGAACTGCCCGAATACACCGACGAGGTCTGGCACGTGTTCGTGCCGAATCTGAAACCGGGCGCCGTGTACGGCTATCGCGTGCATGGTCCGTATGAACCCGAGAAGGGCCACCGCTTCAATCCGAACAAGCTGCTGCTCGACCCTTATGCGAAGGCGCACATCGGCGACCTGAAATGGGCGCCTGAAATTTTCGGCTATACGCTGGGTTCGGAAGAGGGGGACCTGTCGTTCGACGAGCGCGACAGCGCGCCCTTCGTGCCGAAGTGCAAGGTCGTGGACGCCACGTTCTCATGGTCGCACCCGGAGCGCAATCCGCTGCCGTGGGACCGCGTGATCTTCTACGAAACGCATGTTCGCGGCTTCACGAAGCGTCATCCGGAAGTGCCCGAGGAATTGCGCGGCACCTTCGCGGGGCTCGGACAGAAAGCGGTGATCGACTACATCAAGAGCCTCGGCGTGACGTCCGTCGAACTGATGCCGATCCAAACATTCGTCAACGACAGCTATCTGCTTGAGAAGGGCCTCACCAACTACTGGGGCTACAACACCATCGGCTTTTTTGCGGCCGACCCGCGTTTCTTCGCTTCGTCGACGGATTCCGTCAGCGAGTTCAAGGGAATGGTGGACAGCTTTCACAACGCGAACCTCGAAGTCATTCTCGACGTGGTGTACAACCACACCGCCGAAGGCAACGAACGCGGGCCGACGCTCTCGTTCAAGGGCATCGACAACGCGTCGTACTACCGTCTGATGCCGGACGAGCCGCGCTATTACATCAACGATACGGGCACCGGGAACACGCTGAATCTGTCGCATCCTCGCGTACTGCAAATGGTGACCGACAGCCTGCGTTACTGGGTGACGGAAATGAAGGTCGACGGTTTTCGCTTCGACCTCGCGACGATTCTCGGCCGCGAGCCGCACGGCTTCGACGAGGGCGGCGGCTTTCTCGACAGTTGCCGGCAAGACCCTGTTCTCTCCAGCGTGCGGCTCGTCGCCGAGCCGTGGGATTGCGGTCCCGGCGGCTACCAGGTGGGTGGCTTTCCGCCTGGCTGGGCCGAATGGAACGACCGCTTTCGCGACACGGTGCGCGCCTACTGGAAGGGCGACGAAGGCATGGTTGCCGATCTCGCCGCGCGGCTGACCGGCTCAGGGGACAAGTTCAACCATCGCGGCCGGCGCCCGTGGGCCAGCGTGAACTTCATCGCCGCTCACGACGGCTTTACGTTGAACGACCTGGTCTCGTACAACGACAAGCACAACGAGGCGAACGGCGAAGACAACAAGGACGGGCACTCGGACAACAAGTCGTGGAATATGGGCGTCGAAGGTCCAACCGACGACGTCGAGATTCGTCAGCAACGTGAGCGTCAAAAGCGCAATCTGCTGGCAACGTTGCTGCTTTCGCAAGGCACGCCGATGGTTCTCGCGGGCGACGAGTTCGGCCGCACGCAGAAGGGCAACAACAACGCGTATTGCCAGGACAACGAGATCAGCTGGGTGGACTGGGAAGGTATCGACGACGACGGCCGCGCGCTGACCGAGTTCGTGAGAAACCTCACGACGCTGCGTCACCGCTTGCCGGTGCTGCGTCGCAGCCGCTTTCTCACCGGCGAGTACAACGAGGCGCTCGACGTGACCGACGCGCGTTGGCTGTCGCCCGACGGCACCGATCTCACGCCTGAGCAATGGGCCGATCCGCTGATGCGCTGCTTCGGTCTCGTGATCGACGGCCGCGCGCAGGCGAGCGGCATTCGCCGTCCCGCGTCGGACGCGACCTTGTTGCTCGTGCTGAACGCGCATCACGACGTCGTCAACTTCACATTGCCCGACGTGGCCGACGGCGAACGCTGGACTTGCCTGCTCGACACGAACATGCCGGTGCGCGCCGAACTGCCTCAGTTCAGCGCCGGCGACGACTATCAGGTGACGGCGCGCTCGTTACTGCTATTCGCGCTGGAGGCTCCGAGTCGCGCGACGCAACGCGTGTTCGACCGGCTGGAAGAGCAGCTCACCTCCGATGAAAGCGAAGCCCCGCCTGCCTCCTGATCGGGAATAGCACTTGCTATTTGCCTGAAGGCCGCGCGTATTCACTCAGTGATTGCGCGCGGCCTTCGCCATGTCGGCATCCGCTTGACCTTTACTGTAGGTGACCAAATGGAACAGGAGCAGGCCTCTCAGGAGGAACAGATTCGCATGCGCGCTTATTACCTGTGGGAGCAGGCGTCGGAGCCGAAAGGCACGCCCGACGAATACTGGGAACAGGCCCGCAGCGAGATCGAAAAGGAAGCGCCGCCAGTGGAAAGCGGGCCGATTGCAGAAGAGCCGAAGAAATAAGCACATGCCAGGGAGCACTACAACAGATAGCGGCAAGCGGTACGCATCGCCATGAAGGACTTCCCCGATCCGTCGCGCGGCAGTCCTCCCACGCGCATCGACGCTCCGCCTGCCGCGTTCGGTCTCGATGCGCTGATTGCGTTGGGCGTTGGCGCGGGTCTCGTGGCGTGCCTGTACTTCGCGCGAGCGGTGCTGATCCCGGTGACGCTCGCAATTTTGTTGAGCTTTCTTGTCGCGCCGCTTGTGAAGTCGCTTGGCCGTTTGAAGCTCGGTCATGTCGCGTCGGTGTTCGCCGCTGTGGTGATCTCGGTCTCGGTGATCGGCGTGCTCGGCGCGGTGATCGCGATGCAACTGACAGAATTGGCGGCGGGTATGCCGCGCTATCAGGCGACTATCGAGCAAAAGATGGAAGCCGCGCATACGCTGACCGTGGGCAAGCTCGATCGTTTCGCCAAAGCCGCGGGCCAGGCGCTGCAACGCGCCACCGTGGAACCGACACAGCCCGCGCCGCGTCATGATGCGTCTTCTTCCGATGGCCGCGCCGCCGCCGTTCCCGTCGAAGTGCGCGAGCCGGTGCCGACGCCGCTGGAACTCGCGCGCCGCGTGTTGTCGCCGGCGATCAGTCCGCTGGAGACGGCGTTCATCGTGTTCGTCGTGATGGTCGTGATCCTCCTGCAACGCGACGATCTTCGCGACCGCGCGATCCGGCTGTTCGGCTCGCGCGACCTGCATCGCACCACCACGGTAATGGACGAGGCCGCGCGGCGCCTGAGCCGCTACTTCGTTTCGCAGCTTGGATTGAATGCAGGGCTCGGCGTCGTAATCGGCGCGGGGCTTTTCTTTATCGGCGTGCCGAGTCCGATTCTGTGGGGCATCCTCGCGGCGTTGCTGCGGCTCGTGCCGTATGTCGGCATCTGGATCGCAGGCGGGCTTGCCACCGCGCTTGCCGCCGCGGTGAGTCCCGGGTGGGACATGGCGATCTGGTGCATAGCGCTTTTCGTAACGGTCGAACTGCTGCTGGGCCAGGTAGTGGAGCCGCTGCTCTATGGACGCAGCACCGGGCTCTCGCCGTTTTCGGTTGTCGTGGCGGCGATCTTCTGGAGCTGGATCTGGGGGCCAATCGGGCTGATTCTGTCGACGCCTTTGACGCTCTGCCTGCTCGTGCTCGGCCGGCATATCAGGCGTCTGGAATTTCTCGATGTAATGCTGGGCGATCAGCCCGCGCTCACGCCCGTCGAAAATTTTTATCAACGTGCGCTCGCAGGCGATCCCGACGAAGCGATCGCGCAAGCGGAGTTGCTGCTGCGCGAGCGTTCGCTGTCGGCGTACTACGACGAGGTGACGATCCCGGGCCTGCAACTCGCCGCCAACGATGTCGTGCGCGGCAGCGTCACGGCGGCGCAGCTCGCTCGCATCGAATCCACGACCAACGATCTGGTCGACGGACTCGACAGTTATCCGGACGAGCAGCCGCTGCGGCTCCTGGCGGAAGACGCTGGCGCCGATATTGGCCCGGTGGCGCCGTCGCGCATCGCGCCGGCGGCAGCGGCGGGCATGCATGCGTTGTTTGCGAATCATGTTTCGCGCGGTGCCGCGCAAGGGCCGCGCGACGATAGCGCGGAACAAGCCGCCGAAGATGCGCTGGAGCGGGCGCAAGACCCGCCGCGCGTCGCGAATCAGCGCGTCTTGTGCATTCCCGGACGGGGCCCGCTCGATCCTCTGGCGACGACCATTCTGTTACAGCTGCTTGGCAAGCACGGCTTCACAGCACGCTCGCTGCCACATGAGGCCGCTTCACGCGCCATGATCGAGCAATTGAATGCCGACGACGTGGGCGTCGTCTGCATCGTCTATTTGCGGATCGACGGCATTCCCTCGCATTTGCGCTACATGGTGCGGCGCATTCGCACGCGCTTGCCGAAGGCGTCGATTGTCGTTGGACTGTGGGCGCGCGAGGATATCGAGAAGTGGAGCGTCGATCTGCAAAACGCAATGGGCGCGGAATGCTATGTCACTTCGTTGCAGGAGATGCTGGCCGCCTGCCGCATGTGCACCAGCACGACAAGCGGCGAATCACTCGCGGTGGCCAACGCCTAAAAAGCGCTGGAAAAGCAGGAAAAAAACGCCCGGCGCTTGCGCGTCGGGCGTTGTTCGTTGCAGCAGTGCTTATTCGCCGGTGGCGCCGCCTTCTGAGGACTTGCCTTCGTCGTCGGTCACGATTTTCGTTGTGCCGCCGGTAGAGGGCGGGTCGCTCGCCGGAAACGTGTCTTCGATTTCCTTGTCGATCTGCTTCTCGGTCTTGTCGGCGTTCGGATGTTGTTCCTTGGGTTCTGCCATGACGTTTCTCCTTTGGCTGATAAATGTGGTGGGCGGACGGCCACGCTGTTCGCGCGGCCTACTTGGGGTGCTTTTTACATCGGCATGTAGAGTTGCATGAAAGGTGAGCGCTCCATGAGTTACACATCGGCATGCGTCAGGCTTCCCCGCACGACTCGCGCCCGACAATCCGCAATGCGTCGGCACGCGTGAGCGGACCTTGGCGCATGGCGTCGATCAGGTGCGCGGTCTGCGCGTCGCGTTCACACGCAAGCACGGCTTGAACCTCGTCGTCCTTCACGTATAGCGCAGCGAACTCGTAACTATCGAGATCGCCGTCGACCACCAGTTCGTCCCAGTCGCCTGCATGGCCGAGATATTCAAACGTCTTGCCGAAGTGATAGGTCCAGAAAAACGGCACGCCGTTATAGCGGTTGCGTGCGCCGCACATGTTTTGCGCGGCGATGCGCGCGTGCTGTTGCGCAACCCGCCAATGTTCGATTCGCAGCGGCTCCTCGTTCTCACGCAGCGGAAAGACCGCGATGTCGCCAGCGGCGTAGAGACCGGGCGCGGCCTGCATGCCTGCATTCACGATCACGCCACCGTCTTTTTGCAGCGGCAGTCCTTCGATAAAGCCGGTCGCGGGGGCAACGCCCGTGCCTAACAGCACGACGTCGGCGGCGATATGCTCGCCGCTTTCCAGCATCACTTCATGCACGCTGCCTTCTTCGCCTTCGAGCGAAGCGACTTTCGCTTCCAGATGAAACCGCACGCCATTGCTTTCGTGCAGCGCGCGGAACATTGCGCCCACGCGTTCACCGAACTGCTTCGCGAAAGGCACCTTGTCCGGCGAAATAACGGTGACTTCGACGCCTCGTTTGCGCAGCGCGGCGGCGGTTTCGAGTCCGATGAAACTGCCGCCGAGAATCGCTACCTGCCTGGAGTTGGTGGCGGCGGCAGAGGCGGCGTCGATTGCGAGTTCGTCGGTCGGCCCGTCGCCAAGCGCTTCGACGATTGCCGCGGCGTCGTCGAGATTGCGCAGCACATACACGCCGCCAAGCTCGCAGCCTGGAATAGAAGGGACTTTCGGCACGCTGCCGGTGGCGAGCAACGCGGTGTCGTAAGTCAATGCGCCACCGGGTTCCAGATGAACGGTGCGCTTGGGAACATCGAGGCGCACTACCTTCGCGACAATCCGCTCCACGCCGTGCTGCTCGAACCAGTCGTGAGCGAGAAGCGGCGGCACATCGGCGGGGGCCATTTTCGCGGAAGGGACAAACTTGCTGAGCGACGTGCGGTCGTACGGCGCGTGCGGTTCGTCGCCGATCAGCGTGATACGCCCGCTAAAGCCGGACTCACGTAGCGCAGCGCAAGCTGCGGCGCCGGCCGCGCCCGCGCCGATCACCGCGAAGTGCGGCTCCTGTGTGCGGGCAAGCTCTGTTTCGTTCGGCAGTTTGTCCGGCGTGACCAGCACGTCATCGCCGTCGACGATCACCGCGTAACGGTCGAGCGGCACGAGCGGCGGCGGCTCCAGCACCTGGCCTGTGACCGCGTCGAACGTGCCCTTATGCCAGGGACAAACGATCCGGCCGCGGCACAGCGCGCCTTGCTCGAGCGGTCCGCCCGCGTGTGGACAGTCGGCGGAATACGCGCGCACGGTGTCGCCGTCGCGGACCAACAGGATCTTTTCGTCGTCCACGACGACGCGTTGTGCCCGGTCCTCGCGTAACTGCGAAAGCTGGGCGACGTGTCGTGCAGTCGTGGGCATGCGGGTTCCTCGAGGCGTTGCCAGATGCGGCTCCGGGCGGTAGGATCGCGCGCCGAGGCCGCAAGGGCGGAAAGAGAAAAAGCCTGAAGCTATCTCGAACAGCAATCGCCGTGCCCGAAGCGGCCCGTAGGCGGGGGCATGCAAAAACATTCTCGTTTCTTCACGTCTCGCTATGTGAATGGCCGAAAAGTACGCTAGATTCCTTTTACGGAAATAGCGCACGATCACGAGGCACGATACGTGCGATGAATTACGTGACTTCTCATGACTTTTGTGGAGATGTTGGCCGTGCAGCGTGCGGAGCGAGTTGCAGTTGATGTCCCTATGCCGTCGCGCAATTTTGCGGCGACGCGGCGTGTGCTACTCGTCGTGCTTGCCGTTTCGATTCTCTTTCCCCTTGCATGCCTCGCGGGCTACGGCTATTTCGATTACCAGCGGCGCATAGCCGATTCGAACGACATAATCGACCGGCTTGTACGCGTAACCGAGGAGCAGGCCGTCAAGGTGCTCGACCTGAATCAGCAGATGGCTTCGCGCATCGTCGAGCTGGTCGGCAACGAAGACGATACGCAGCTTCGCGCGCGTGACGCGCAGTTGCACAAGAGCCTGCGCGAAATCGGCGGGGACTTTCCGCAAGTGGCGTCCATCAACCTGATAGGTGTGAACGGCGATCTGCTCGTGTCGAGCCGCGCGTATCCCGCAACCGGTATCTCGATCGGTCACCGCGAAGACTTCGTCTCCGCGCGAGCGATGCGCCCGCATCCATACATTTCGTTGCCGATGTTCGGCCCGCTATCGCAAACGGACGTGTTCAACACGACCATTGCGCGCACCGATAACGACGGCAATTTCCTCGGCGTCGTGTCGGTCGCGTTGCGCAACGAGTACTTCTCGCGCTTTTATCGCGAGCTGATCAATGGCGACTCGTCGCTCGCGTTGGCCCTTTATCGCCAGGACGGCAATCTGCTGGTGCGCTATCCGCCGTCGCCGGCAGGAGTGGCGGATAGTGCGTCCGACGCGTTTACCGCCGCGTTGCGTGACAAACAGTTGTCCGGCCACGTACGTGTCAAATCAGCGGAAGACGGCAATGAGCGGCTCGTCGCGTTTCGCCGGGTCGGCGACTATCCGCTGTATGTGTCGAGCGCCTATGCAACAGGCGCGATCGTCGACGCGTGGCGTGAGCACTTCCTCGTGATCGCCGCGTTGACCGCGGTGCCGTGTGTCGCGATCTGGTTCCTCGTGCTTTACTCGCTGCGTCAACTCGACGGCGAGCGCGTCGCATGGGAACGCTGGCAGGGCGAAGTTGCGATGCGGCTTTCGGCGGAAGCTTCGGGCCGGCAATTGCAGCGCATGGGCGCGCTCGGCAATCTGGTCGCCAACGTCGCGCACGACTTCAACAATCTGTTGATGGTCGTCTCCGCGAATATCGAGCTTGCCCGTCTGAAGCGGTTCAACAACCTCGAAAAGGAAATGACGGCGGTACAGCGCGCCACCGCCACGGCCGAATCGCTGACGCGGCGGCTGTTGAGCGTCGCAAAGAAGCAGCCGCTGAAACAGGAGCCGATCCACCTGAAGAAGTGGCTGCCGGGCGCGGCGCCGCTCATCGAAGCGGCGCTCGGCGATCAGATCGAACTGGCGCAGAGCATCGTCGACGATGTATGGGATGTGCTCGCGGATCCGACCGACCTCGAACTTGCGATCATGAACCTCGCGGTGAATGCACGCGACGCGATGCCGCGCGGCGGACGCTTCGTGATTCGTTGCCAGAACAACCGGCTGGTCGGCAGCGATACCTTGCTGCCCGATGGCGAATACGTGCTGATCGCATGTTCCGACGACGGCGAGGGCATGCCCGAATCAGTCGCGCGGCGCGCGTTCGAGGCGCTCTTCACGACCAAGCTCAGCGGCTCGGGTGCGGGCCTCGGCTTGGCGCAGGTTCTGTCGATGTGCGAACAGGCGGGCGGCACCGCGAAGATCGACAGCGTGCCCGGCAGCGGCACGACGGTGCGGATGTATCTGCCGCGCTATCGAGAACGCCGTCAGACGCGCATCGTGAACGAAGAAGTGGTGGAGCAGCCAGCACTGAGGCACGCGGGCATGGTGCTCCTCGTGGAAGACAACGAAGACGTCGCGGCGGGCGTCGCGGCCGTGCTGGAAACCTTCGGCTGCGCAGTGCGTCACGAGCCCACCGCCGATCAGGCGTTGGACGTACTCACCGGCGGCGAGCGCTTCGAACTCGTGCTGTCGGACATCCAGATGCCGGGCAAGCTGAACGGCATCGACCTTGCCGAAAGAGTGCGCAGCGCATGGCCCTCGCAGAAGATCGCTTTGATGACGGGCTACGCGGACGAACTTGAACGCGCACGCCGCCTCGGCGTGGCGATACTGGCGAAGCCGTTCAACATCGAGGAACTGCACGCGCTCGTGGCTTGCGAACCGTAATGCGTTGCAATCTTGAGGCACACCCCTTGCTGAACTCCTGACGAGGCAAGCGCACCTGGCACGCCTGCGTGCGCGATCCGCTTCTATCTCGCTTCCATTCCGACAGGAGAACAGTCATGAAGATCAAGAAGGCACTGCTTATTTCCACACTGCTCACGGCTTCCTCGCTTGCCATGGCACAGGGCGCGGGCGGCTCGGGTGGCGGGGCGGGCGGCGGCCCGGCCGGCAACGACCCGAGCGCGACCGGCGGCGCGAACACCTCCACGCGCGAGGGTGGCGACGCCACATCGGGCGCAATGTCGCATTCGAAGGCGAAGAAGCACTCGTCGAAGTCGAAGACCATGAAGCCCGCAAACGACACCACCAACATGCCGGGTGCGAACGCAAGTAGCGACACGAAGGGCCAATAACCCGACGTGTCTTGAGTGAGGGCCTGCGGCGCGAATGCGCTACGGGCGCCTCACGAATCGCCTGCTTACCGACGCGGCGTGGCTGACTAGCTCTTTTCCTGCGCCGCGTCGTACTTGCCGAGCGCCGCGGCGCTGTTCAGACGCGCGCGTTTCAGAAGCGCCTGCTGCGCTTCGTCGACGTTACTCGCCGCGCCTTTCCAGGCTTGCAACGGCGGCTCCTGCAACGCACGTCCATACGAGAAGCTCAGATTCCATGGCAGCGGCCCGAGGCGATTCATTGCGTCGAGGTTCGCGGTCGCTTCCTCGGGCGATTGCCCGCCGGATAAAAACACAATGCCCGGTACGGCCGAGGGCACGGTGCGTTTCAGAATTCGTACCGTGTAAGCGGCGATATCCGCAGTGGACGATTGCCGCGCGCTCTCCGAACCGGCAAGCACCATGCTCGGCTTCAACAGCATGTGTTCGAGCACCACGCGATGCCGTTGCAGCGCGACGAACACCTCGTGCAAGACCGCCTCGGTCACTCCGGCGCTGCGCTCGATCGTGTGGTCGCCGTCCATCAGCACTTCCGGTTCGACGATCGGCACGATGCCCGCTTCCTGCGCGATCGCGGCGTAGCGCGCGAGCGAGTCGGCATTCGCTTCTATCGCGAGACGGCTCGGCAGGTTGGCCGCGATGTTGTAGACCGCGCGCCACTTTGCAAAGCGCGCGCCTTGCTGTTTGTAATCGACGAAGCGGCGCGCAAGGCCGTCGAGGCCTTCGGTGATTTCATCGCCCGGAGCATGAGCAAGCGCAACCTTGCCGAGGTCCACCTTGATGCCCGGCACAATCCCGTTCTTCGCTGCGACTTCTGGGAACGGCGTGCCGTTGTCCGCTTTCTGGCCGAGCGTTTCTTCGTAGAGGATCACGCCGCTCACAAATTCGCCGAGGCCCGGCGTGGTGAGCAGCAGATTGCGATACGCACGGCGGTTTTCCTCGGTGGAGTCGAGGCCGATCGTCTTGAAGCGTTTGGCGATGGTGGGGCCGCTTTCGTCGGCGGCGAGCAGGCCCTTGCCGGGCTGAACCATTGCGTCGACGGTGGCTTGCAGTTCGCTACGGGTGTCCATGAGATGTGCTCCCTTTGTTCCGGTTGCGGAAGAAAACTGCGGCCGCGGCGCATTGGCGGCCGCTGCACTACCTGCTTTATTCGCCGATAAGATGCAGCACGATGTCGCGATGCTGCGTATGACGCCGATGCTCGAACAGATACAGGCCTTGCCATGTGCCGAGCACCATCTGCCCATGCTCGACCGGTACGCTCAATTGCACTTGCGTCAACGCGGTGCGCAAATGCGCGGGCATGTCGTCGGGCCCTTCGGCGTCGTGCTCGTAGCGTTGCTTGTCTTCGGGTGCGAGGTTCGCGAAGTAGCGCTCGAGATCTCGCTGAACCGACGGGTCGGCATTTTCCTGAATCAGCAATGACGCCGACGTATGACGGCAAAAGAGAGTCAGCAGTCCGGTGTGGATGTCCTGCGCCGCGACGAAGCGGCGCGCTTCGTCGGTGAATTCGACGAGTCCGCGAGAGGGCGCCTTGACGCTCAGATGGTGGATGGCCTGTCGCATGATGGAAGCGCTCGACTCCGGTTCAGAGCGACGCGAATGCGTCGGCGATCTGTTCCACGCTTCCAGGGCGAACGACGCGCGCCACTTCCGCGCCGTCGCGCATGAAAATCAGCGTGGGCCAGAGCTTGACCTTGAACGAGCGGCCTAACGGCCGGCCGGGACCGTCCTCGATCTTCAGGTGCCTGACACCGGCATGCGCTTCAAAAGCCTTTGCAATCGACGGCTGCGCACCCTGACAGTAGCCACACCAGTCCGTGCCGAATTCGATGACGGTGGCGCCTGGCAGCGCGTCGATATCGGCTCTTGAAGGTGCTTTGATCGAATAGGGTGTCCGGATTGCCATGCATGCTCCGCTGCGGGTTCAGATATGCGCTCTGGGGTTGGAAACGCGGGTTGGAAAGGCGCGCCCGCTGCCGCGGACACGCGCCGCACTCTGGTTTGATAAGAGTACCAGCTATTGGTTCGGGAGTTGGCGGGGCGGGCATTCGACATGAAAGTACACGCTGGGCGCGCGCTCGAAAAGCGAGGCTAGGTCGTGTTATGAGCCGGCGCGGGCGCCTGCGGGAGTAGATATTGCTAGCACCTGAGCCTCGAATACCACGCATATGGCCGGTCAGACGAAGCGCCAACGTGTGGACGCGCAGGTTCAACCGTCATGGAGGCATGTCATGCCATCAGCATTGATCGTCAAGTGGTCCGTCGGACTCCCTGCAAGGCTACGCCGCGGCGTGAAGTGCGCGATGCTCGCATGCTCGCTCGCGCCGCGCTGCCAGGCTACGGCGCCGATGTGACTTCTGCGCCTTCGGCCGCGTCGCAGGAGATGCCGGCTGCGGTCCCCGCCGCGCGCGCCGCCAACGCGCCCGACGACACTTTCCTGCTCACGATCTTTTTGCGCCACGACGAATCCAGGCCGCTGCCGAAGATCAACGAGCAATTGCGCGCACAGGGTTTCTTCAAGGCTTTCCCGCCGCCCGGCATCGAAGTGGTGTCGTGGTACGTGATGATGGGCATCGGTCAGGTGGTCACACTGCGTGTGCCCGCGAGCCGGTTGCGCGAGGTCAATCGCGCGATTGAGACAACCGCGTGGGGCGGCTATCGCACCGAGTTCTATCCGACGTATGACTACAAAGCACTCGCGCAGCAGATGCGCGCGAACGACGGCAAGTAGCGTGCTTGGCCGGTCCGGTACGCTCGCTATCCGGCATATCGCCCGCCGCCATGAATTTGGGATGCATCCCCGCGCCTTTACGCGCCCTCACGCGCGGCCGATAATGCCCCGTCATTCCCGCCACGAAGCCTGCCGCGCGCGCCGCGCCTTGCAGGCTTGCTTGCTCTGAGCCCACAGCCGCCCGTGTTGAAAACCTCACGTTTTTTTGGCCTGCTGCACATCCCCGGCTTCAAGCCGCTCGCCGCCGCCACGCTGATGCTGGGCGTCGCCATGTCGTTCACCGCTCCGTATCTGTCGCTCTTCGGTGTCGAGCGCGCCGGCATGACGCCGTTCCGGCTCGGCGTGTTCATGACGCTGATTGCGGCAAGCGGCGTGCTTGCGAGCACCTTCGCCGGCCGCTGGAGCGACGCGAGCGGCCGGCATCGGCCTCTGCTGCTGGCGGCGCTGGTACTCGCCGCACTCGGCTACCTGAGTTTATGTGTGGTGCGCGATTACCGGCTGTTGCTCGTCGTCGGCATCGTCTTCATAGGCGCCGGCGGTTCGGCCATCTCGATGATTTTCTCGTTCAGCCGCGCCGCGCTGCCCGTACCCGACGCGGCCGAGCGCGTGTTTGCGAGCGCGACGCTGCGCACGATCCTCTCGGCGGCGTGGGTGTTCGGGCCGTCGGTGGGCGCGCTGGTGCTGGCGGCAACGAGTTTCTACGGGCTCTTTCTGTTCGCCGCGGCGAGCTTCGCCGCGTGCGCCGCCATTGTCTGGCGCATGCGCGAGCCGCAAGGGCATCTCGGCGATCACACGGTTGAGGACACGGCCTCCGAGCCGTCGGCGTCGATCACGGTACCGCCGCTGATCGAGCCGGGCGAAGACGCGCACGAGGACTTGCCGGGCGTTGCATCGGCGAACGATATCGGCCGCGCGGTCGCGGCGCTGGCCTTGCTCGGGCTCGCCGCGAACGCCACGATGATCGTCTTGCCGCTTTACATCGTGCATGGTCTGAACGGCACGCATCTGGACGTGTCGGTGATGCTCGGCCTCGGCGCATTGACCGAAATTCCGATGATGCTCGCGCTCGGCGCGAAGTCTTCCAGCTTGCACAAGCCGAACTGGCTGGCTGCATGCGCGGCGGTTCACGCTATGTATTTCGTCGCAATGTCGCTCGCCGGAAACGTGCATGTGCTGATCCCGATGCAGATTCTCAACGCGTTCGTGGTGGCCGTGACTTCGTGCCTCGGCATGACCTACGTGCAGGATCTGATGCCGCATTCGCCGGGGCGCGCCACGGCGCTTTTCTTCAACGCGGCGCGGGTCGGCTCGATTCTGTCGGGCGTGTTGTCCGGTTTGCTGGTGCAGGCTTTCAGCTATCGAGGAACCTTCCTTTTCTGCGGCTTGCTGGCGCTGTGCGCGCTCGTGCTGTTTGCCGTGCCCGGCTATCGCTATCCGCTCATGTGGCGGGCGGTGCGGCGTTTCGCTCGTACGCAATACGGCAAGCTTCAATCGGGGCGCTCGCTGCGCGGCGGTCGCGAGCCCTGATCTGCGGTGGCATGCATCGCACGCTCAGCCGAAGCTTGCATCGAGCTGAACGAGAGGAACTTTAAGCCGCACAAAACCTCTGCAATGAGGCGTATCGTTCTTACGATCGACGCGGTTGCTGTCGCCAACGCAGCTAAGTAGTTAACGCAGTTATCGCAGTTAATGCGGCCGAAGCAACCACCGCAGCATCCCCTGAACTCACAGCAATCGCAGCAAATCGCAGCATGAACATCTAACTGAACCAGGCAGCGTCACGAAGCACTTTCGGGAGCGGTGAAATGCAGCTAGGCATGATTGGATTGGGACGGATGGGCGCCGACATGGTGCGGCGCCTGACAAAGGGTGGTCAACAATGCATCGCCTACGACGTACAGCCCGCTGCCGTCGAGCGGCTCGGGCAGGAAGGCGTGATGGGCGCATCGTCGCTCGAAGACCTCGTGGCGAAACTGGAGAAGCCGCGTGCGGTGTGGCTGATGGTGCCCGCCGCCGTGGTAGACGGCACGCTCGACAAACTCCTGCCGTTGCTGGAACCGGGCGACATCGTCATCGACGGCGGCAATTCCTATTACCACGACGACATCCGCCGAGGCGCCCAGTTGGCCGAGCGCAAACTTCACTATGTGGACGTCGGCACGAGTGGCGGCGTCGCCGGGCGCGAGCGCGGCTACTGCCTGATGATCGGCGGCGAAGCGGAGGTGGTTCAACGGCTCCAACCGATTTTCTCGACGCTGGCGCCAGGCGCGGCTGCGGCGCCCGCCACGCCAGGACGCCCCGAGGGCAGCAGCACGGCCGAGCAGGGCTTCCTGCATTGCGGCCCGATAGGCGCGGGGCACTTCGTCAAGATGGTTCATAACGGCATTGAATACGGCTTGATGGCTGCCTACGCCGAGGGCCTGAATATCCTGCGTCATGCCGACGCCGGCAAGCACGCTCGCGAAGCCGATGCCGAGACTTCGCCGCTGCGTCGTCCGGAGCTTTACCAGTACGATCTGAACCTGGCCGATATCGCCGAAGTGTGGCGGCGCGGCAGCGTGATCGGCTCGTGGCTGCTCGACCTGATCGCCGGCTCGCTCGTCGGCGACGCCGATCTGAAGAACTACGCAGGGCGCGTATCCGACTCGGGCGAAGGGCGCTGGACGATGGCGGCGGCCGTCGACGAGGGCGTGCCCGCGCCGGTGCTCAGCGCGGCGCTCTTCGGCCGTTTCAATTCGCGCGGCGAAGCGGACTTCGCAAACCGCGTGTTGTCGGCAATGCGCCATGACTTCGGCGGTCACGCTGAAAAACCGGCTGTGCCGTCGGGCAGCCAGCAGGGCTGATTGTCCTGACCCTCCGGCTCACAGCACAGCCGATCTCATGGAGCCGCACATGCAAGCCACACGATCCACTGAAACCGCGCCGCACGACGTTGTTTTCCTGTTCGACTGCGACAACACGTTGCTCGACAACGATCACGTGCTATCGGATTTGCGCGCCCACATGATGCGCGAGTTCGGGACGGAGAACAGTACCCGTTATTGGGAGATTTTCGAGCAGTTGCGCGGCGAGCTCGGCTACGCGGACTATCTCGGCGCGCTGCAGCGTTACCGCACCGAGCATCCACGGGACACGCGCCTGTTGCTGATGTCGTCGTTCCTGATCGACTATCCGTTTGCGAACCGGCTCTATCCAGGCGCGCTGGATGCCTTGCAGCACGTCGCGAAACGCGGGCCCACGGTGATTCTGTCGGATGGCGACGTTGTGTTCCAGCCGCGCAAGATAGCGCGTTCCGGCTTGTGGGAAGAGGTCGAGGGCCGCGTGCTGATCTACATCCACAAAGAGCTGATGCTCGACCAGGTAATGGAATGCTATCCGGCGCGCCACTATGTGATGGTCGACGACAAGTTGCGGATTCTCACTGCAATGAAGAAAGTTTGGGGCAGCAGGTTGACCACGGTATTTCCGCGTCAGGGTCATTACGCTCTGGACCCCAAGGAGATATCGAGCAATCCGCCCGCGGACGTGAGCATCGAGCGGATTGGCGATCTGGCGCAACTGGATGTGGAAACGCTGTTGGCCGGGAAGCCCTAGGCGTTGCGAATGCGCTGCGCATCTACCGGACAGCCATTGCGGTCTGCGCACTGAGCATGCCGCGATGCGCCGCCGATCACAGGATCGCGCGCGTCACGAGTCTTGCGCTTTCAACCTGACTTGCGCATCGGCGGCGCCCATTTTGCCGGCCGCATCGAGTGCGCTAGTTCCGCTGGCGTCGCGTGCATTGCGGTTTGCTCCGTGCGCGATCAGCAGGTCCATGATCGCCGCGCGGTTGAACATTGCGGCCACCATCAGCGCAGTGCGTCCGTCGGGCGACGCGCCTTCCACATCGGCCCCGTGCGCGAGCAAGGTTTCGACCACAGCGTCGTAGCCCTTGAAGGCCGCGCCTGCAAGAGGTGTCTGCCCGTTATTGTTGCGCAGATTCGGGTCCGCGCCGCGTTCGAGCAGCGTGCGCACGGCATCCACGTGTCCGTGATAGCTTGCGAGCATCAGCAGACTGTCGCCCTTGTCATTACGCAGATTCGGCGGCACGCCTTTTTCGATCACCGCTGCGAGCATGGCGGCGTCGCCGCCACGCGCAAGATCGAACACCTGTTGCGCGACTTCGAGCAACTGCGGGTCGATGGGTTGCATGGAAGGAGGGGACGGGTCGGCTGGGTTAGTCATTGAAATCTCCTTGCAATAAAGCCGTGCGCCTCGACGCATAAACACCGGCAGCATACACAGATCGTGCAGCCGCCGCGCGCACCGCGTGTTGCTAAACGGCGCCGAAAAGTTTTACCAGCAAGCCAAACACGCCAACCAGAACGGCCACGCCCGCGCACAGCAGCACGAGCGTGACAAGAAGAACGAGCGGCGCTTTCAAACGGTTGGGTGTGGGCATGATCGATGTGTATGGTTAACTACAAGGAGATGAACACTGCAGTGTGACGGGTACGACGAGATCTCATAGTCGCGATCTACAGCTTAAGCGTTTCGGCCAATGCGTGCAGCAAGGATGGCGTAAGACTTGCGGCGCGACGCGCGGCGACGGTGTGTTTTGAGCAGCATCAAGCTTTTCGCCTAGAGTCCCGAACGATGGTGCGTGCATCCGGTCACACCGCTGACGACCGGCGCGCAACGGCGAACTATCCTCCATATAGCGCTCCACGCACACGCGGCTGTCATGTCAAACGCATGACGCTCATCCGCGAAGCTTCGCAATATCCGCCAACCTGCCTGACAGTCCTTACGAGGAGTGACGCCATGGCTGAGACAACCTCCCGTCCCACCCCGCCACAAACGCTGGACCCCGATACGCTGCGCAACATGGATCGCTACTGGCGCGCGTGCAACTATCTGTCCGCGGGCATGATCTATCTGCGCGACAACCCGTTGCTGCGCGAGCCGCTCAAGCCCGAGCACATCAAAAATCGTTTGCTTGGACACTGGGGCTCGGACCCTGGGCAGAGTTTCCTGCTCGTGCATCTGAACCGGCTGATCAAGAAGCTCGATCTGAATGTGATCTTCATTTCGGGTCCAGGCCATGGCGCGCCTGCCACCCTCGCCAATTGTTATCTGGAAGGACACTATTCGGAAATCTATCCGGACCGTAGTGAAGACGAAGCCGGTATGCGGCGCTTTTTTCGTCAGTTTTCGTTTCCCGGCGGCATCGGCTCGCATTGCACGCCCGAAACGCCAGGGTCGATCCATGAAGGCGGCGAACTGGGCTACAGCCTGTCGCACGGCTACGGCGCCGCATTCGATAACCCCGACCTGATCGTCACTGTAATGGTCGGCGACGGCGAGGCCGAAACCGGTCCGCTCGCCACCTCGTGGCATTCGAACAAGTTCCTGAATCCGATCCGCGACGGCGCCGTACTGCCGGTTCTGCATCTGAATGGGTACAAGATTGCGAACCCGACTGTGCTCGCGCGGATTCCACGCGAGGAACTCGAAGCGCTGCTGACCGGATACGGCCACAAGCCGTATTTCGTCGAAGGGGACGATCCCGAGGTCATGCATCAGCAGATGGCGGCCACGCTCGAACAGTGCGTCGGCGAAATCCGCGCGATCCAGCAGCATGCCCGCGAGAACGACGACGCCAAGCGGCCGCGCTGGCCGATGATCGTGTTGCGCTCGCCCAAAGGCTGGACCGGTCCCAAGGAAGTCGACGGCCACAAGGTGGAAGGCTCATGGCGCGCGCATCAGGTGCCGATTGCCGATCCTGTCACGAACAGCAGGAGCCTGAAACTGGTAGAAGGCTGGCTGCGCAGTTACGAGCCTGAATCGCTGTTCGACGCTAGCGGCCGCCTCGTCGAAGAATTGCGCGAACTCGCGCCGAAGGGCGCGCGCCGCATCAGCGCCAATCCGCATGCGAACGGCGGCGTGCTGTGCAAGGCGCTCGTCATGCCCGCGTTTCGCGACTATGCGGTCGACGTGAGAAAGCCCGCGTCCGCATACACGTCGCCGACTCAGGTGCTTGGCGAGTTTCTGCGCGATGTCATGCGCAACAACATGACCAACTTCCGCGTGTTCGGCCCGGATGAAACCGCAAGCAACAAGCTCACTGCCATCTACGAAGCATCGGGCAAGACGTGGCTCGCGGAGGGCGAACCCGGCGACGCGGACGGCGGCGCGCTGTCGGCCGACGGCCGCGTGATGGAAATGCTCAGCGAACACACGCTGGAAGGCTGGTTCGAAGGTTACGTGCTGACTGGGCGACATGGGCTGTTCGCCACTTACGAAGCCTTCGTGCACGTGATCGATTCGATGTTCAACCAGCACGCGAAGTGGCTCGAAAAAGCGAAACGCGAGCTGGGCTGGCGTCAGCCGGTGCCGTCGATCAATCTGCTGATCACGTCGCTCGTGTGGCGCCAGGATCACAATGGTTTTACGCATCAGGACCCCGGTTTCCTCGACGTGGTGACGAACAAGAGCCCCGACGTGGTGCGTATCTACATGCCGCCCGACGCGAACTGTCTGCTCAGCGTGGCCGATCACTGCCTGCGTTCGCGCGACTACGTGAACGTGATCGTCGCCGACAAGCAGCCGCACCTGCAGTATCTCGACATGGATGCAGCCGTTACGCATTGCACGAAGGGCATCGGCATCTGGGACTGGGCGTCGACCGATCAGGGTGCCGAGCCGGACGTGGTGATCGGCTGCGCGGGCGACATCGCGACAATGGAAGCGCTCGCCGCCGTTGAGATTCTCAAGGAGCGTTTCCCCGATCTGAAAATCCGTTTCGTCAATGTGGTCGATCTGTTCCGGCTGATGCCCGAGCATGCACATCCGCATGGCCTGTCGAGCCGCGACTTCGATTCGCTGTTCACGACGAGCAAGCCGGTGATTTTCAATTTCCATTCGTATGCGTCGCTGGTTCACAAGCTCACCTACAACCGGACCAATCACGAGAATCTGCATGTGCACGGTTATCACGAGAAGGGCAACATCAACACGCCGCTCGAACTCGCGATCATCAATCAGGTGGACCGTTTTTCGCTGGCTATCGACGTGATCGACCGCGTGCCGAAGCTGCGTGGTGTCGGCGATCATGCGAAAGAATGGCTGCGCGGCCAGATTATCGAGCATCTGAATTACGCGCATGCCGAGGGCATCGACAAGGAAGAAATCCGCAACTGGACGTGGAAAAACTGAGCGAGGCCGTCATGAACACTCAGGACAGCGCTTCGCCGCATACCATTCTTGTGCTGAACAGCGGATCGTCGTCGCTGAAGTTCGGGCTGTTCGAGCATTCCGGCTACGACGAGTCGCTGTTGCTCGAAGGCAGCGCGCAAGGCATTGGCCGCCGCGACGGCAGCTTGCGGATCGCGGCTCCCGACGGGCGCGTGCTGGTCCACGAGGAGCATGTGCTGGAGTCGCAAACCGACGCATTGCAGAAGCTTTCCACCGTGCTTGCCCAGCAACGTCAAGAGCAACCCACGGCGGTCGGCCACCGTGTGGTGCACGGCGGGCCGCACTTGCGCTCGCATCAGCGGCTTACGCCCGAGGTCCACCGCCGCTTGCAGGATGCAGTGCATTTCGCGCCTCTGCATATTCCGCCCGCGCTCGATCTGATCGATGAAGCGCAGAAGATTTTCGGCGGCGCGCAGCACTTTGCCTGCTTCGACACTGCCTTTCATGCGACGCTGCCGCCGCGTGCCGCGCAACTCGCGTTACCGCGGCGCTATGCGGACGCCGGTGTGATTCGCTACGGATTTCACGGGCTTTCGTACGAATCGCTCGTCGCGCAGCTTGGCACCAAGCTGCCGGCGCGGGCCGTGTTTGCCCACCTCGGCAACGGTTCGAGCGTGTGCGCATTGCGCGACGGCCGCTCGGTCGATACGTCGATGGGCATGACGCCGACCGGCGGCGTGCCAATGGGAACCCGTTGCGGCGACCTCGACCCTGGCGTGCTGTTATATCTGATGCGAGTGGAAAAGCTCGACGCAAACGCGCTGGAGACCCTTCTGAACCGGCACAGCGGCCTGGCCGGTTACGCCGATGGCGAGAGCGACATGCAGGCGCTCGAACAACGCGCGGCGGCGGGCGACGCGCATGCGTCACTGGCGCTCGACGCGTTCGCGACCGCCGTGCGCAAAACCATTGGCGGATATGCGGCTTTGCTGGGCGGCATAGATTTGCTGGTGTTCACCGGCGGCATCGGCGAGCACAGCAGGCAGATGCGCAAGCGTATCTGCGACGGGCTGTCGTTTCTCGGCCTTCACGAGGGCGACGCATCAGGCAAGGTGAGGGCGCTTCATACCGAAGAAGAGAAGCAGATCGCGAGGCATTGTCGCGCGTTGCTGCGTGCGGATCGTGCTTGAGCCTGTTGCATCGTGCTCTGCTCACGGGTGCTTCACAACGAGTCGATCGCATACACCCGCGACACCGAATAGCCGCGTCACGTCTTCGAGCGCCGCAATTCGTTGCGCATCGTGTTCGAGTTCGCCGCTCAGCACGATGTGCCCGTCGCACACTTCCACCGTGATCGTATGTTCAGGAACCGCGGCGTCCCATGCGAGCCGCCGCGTCGCTTCTTCGCCAATCTGCTCGTCGCTCAGACGCGAGCCGTCCGCGCCGTGGGAGGCGGCACTGTCCGGATTGGCAAAGCCCGAATGAGCCATGGATTTTCAAGGTCA
This sequence comes from Paraburkholderia kirstenboschensis, assembly GCF_904848585.1. Lineage (GTDB taxonomy): Bacteria > Pseudomonadota > Gammaproteobacteria > Burkholderiales > Burkholderiaceae > Paraburkholderia > Paraburkholderia kirstenboschensis. The sequence goes on along the minus strand of NZ_CAJHCR010000009.1, from coordinate 110,752 downwards.
AGACGCGGATTGCACAACACTAGCAGATGCCGCGTCTTCCTGGCGGCAGGCTACTCCATCGCGCCCGCCACCGCCTGCGCCGTTGCGGCCGACAGCGTCCAGCCCAGGTGGCCGTGCCCCGTGTTATAGAACACGCCGCGCCGCTTTCCGCGTCCGACCTTGGGCAACATGCTCGGCAGCATCGGCCGCAAGCCTGCCCACGGAATCACGCGCGCGGTCGACACCTCGGGGAAATGCCGCCGGGTCCAGTCTACTAGCGGAGCAATCCGGTCGGAACGGATATCGCGATTGAAGCCGTTGATCTCCGCCGTGCCCGCGACGCGAAAACGGTCCGCGCCGAGCCGGCTCGTCACGATCTTCGCGCTGTCGTCGAGCAGACTGACCCACGGCGCACGCTGCCTGCTCGTTTGATCGTCGAGACAGACGGTGATCGAATAGCCCTTGACCGGATACACGTTCACGTGGTCGCCGAGCATCGCCGCAAAATGCCGGCTTTTCACGCCCGCGCACACGACGATCCGCTCGAACCCGAAGCGCTGCGTCTCGCCTTCGAGATTGACTGTGAGCGAGAAGCGCCCTTCGGCGGGTTGCTCGATCGACGTGATTTCTGCATCGTAATGGAACTGCACGCCGTGGCGCACGCATGCATCGGCGAGACCGCGCGTGAACTTGTGGATGTCGCCTGTCGAATCGGACGGCGTGAAAAAGCCGCCGTAGAAATCGCCGTGCAGCGTGGGCTCGATGCGCTGCAATTCGCTCGACGTCACGGCGCTGCGCTCGAGTCCGCCTTCGCGCAGCAGGTCATTGACCTTGGCCGCCGCGTCGAACTCCTTGCGCGTCTTGTAGACGTGCAGAATGCCGCGCCGTTCCAGATCGAAGTCGATGCCTTCCTGCTCGGCGATCGAAAAGAGATGCTCGCGCGCGGCGATGGCAAGCCGCACCGTTTCGACGGTATTCGCACGGTAGTGCGGAATCTGCCGCAGGAATTCGCCCATCCACGAATACTTGTGCCACGTGGGCAGGGGATTGAGCAGCAGCGGGGCGTCGCGCGTGAACATCCAGCGCAGGCCTTTCAGAACCGTGGCCGTGCTGTTCCACACTTCTGCATTGCTGGCCGATAGCTGGCCTCCGTTGGCGAACGAGGTCTCCATCGCCGCATAGCGGTGACGTTCGAACACGGTGACGTGGTGGCCGCATTGCGCGAGGGCGTGCGCAGTCGTAACGCCGGTAATGCCGGCGCCGATAATGGCGATTCGTGACATGACATGGTCCAGAGTAGTTGAGCATCACCGGGTTCGATTTCATGCGAAACCGGTGCCGATGCCCCATCTGTCCATGTACCTGAGAGTTTCTTCCCGGCGGTGCGCGAAAGCGCTGGCCGTGTGCGGGAATCCCCTTCGGTGGGCGCGCGCGGCGCCGCTCTCCAGATGTTCCTGCTGCGCGGTCCTTTTGCCTGAGAGTTTCCGGGGCGGTTGCTCCGTCGGCGTCGCCCTGCCTTCGGACGATCTCTCCCGCGCTGCTTTGCAGAACGCCACGACGATACCGGGCAAAATTTCTTCCGGCAAGTGTTTTCTAACGGGCTAGCCGTGCTGCGTGACGCGCAACATCGACGTGTCGTAGCCGAGCGCACGCACGCGCCCGATCAATCCATCTCTCACGCTGGCGGCCGGTTTGGCTTCACGCGTCAGAATCCACAGGTAGCGCCCGCCAGGTTCGCCGACGATCGACCAGCTGTAGTCGTCGGCGTGATCCAGCACCCAGTAATTGCCGACGAAGAACGGGCCGAAGAACGACACCTTCAGCTTCGCGTTGTCCGATCCGGCTACCACCTTGGCGCGGCCCTTCGAGACGTCGAGCGGCCCTTCAACGCCATTCTTGCGGCAACTGTTGGTCACGTCGATCAGGCCGTCTTCACGCGCGGCGTAGTCGGCGGTCACCGCCTCGCAGCCTTTTTCGAAGCGGTTTTCGTAGCGCGCGAACTCGTACCAGCGGCCCAGATAGCGGCCGAGGTCGACCGGCTTGGCGGGCTCGGGCACGCGCGCGTTGCCGCTCTTGCCGCCTGGACTCAGCGCACAGGCGCCGAGCAGGCAAACGGCGCCCACCGCGAGGGAGATAGCGCTCACGCGCAGGACCGACTGTGAACGCATCGGCATTGAAACACTCCGTGTCGAGAAAGACGATGAGAGAGCAGACCGCGTGCCCAGCGCAGGGGCGCGCGCCCCTGGTCCGCTGCGGCGATTCATGCGCCGTGAGCCGCTCGGGCCGTTATCATAGTGCCCACTACCAGAAAAGTGCCACCTCGCAGAGCGATGGTAAGGCGTGTTATCCACGACCACATCGGCACATGCCGCTACATCAAATGAATTCGACTCCCGACGCTCCGTCCCGTCCTGCCATCCGCGCATTGACCTTGCTAGAGGGGCGCGTGCTTGGCGTGCTCGTCGAAAAACAGCACACGGTGCCCGACAGTTATCCGCTGTCGCTCAATGCTTTGACGTTGGGCTGCAATCAGAAGACCGGCCGCTCGCCGGTAATGAATGCGACCGACGCCGAAGTGCTGACCGCGCTCGACGGTCTGAAACGGCTAAGCCTCGTGATGGAAGGCAGCAGCAGCCGCGTGCCGCGCTTCGAGCACAACATGAATCGCGTGCTCGGTCTGCCGAGCCAGTCCGCAGCGTTACTGACCACGTTGTTGCTGCGCGGCCCGCAGACGGCCGCGGAATTGCGCCTGAACAGCGCGCGCTTGCATGGCTTTGCCGATATCTCCTCGGTCGAGGCATTCCTCGACGAACTCGCCGCGAACGATCCCCCGCGTGTCGTCAAGCTGCCTCGCACGCCGGGCGAGCGCGAGAATAGATGGATGCACTTGCTGTGCGGTGAAGTGAGCTTGAGCGAGTTCGCGCAACCGGGCGGCGGCGAGGAAGAAACCGTGCCGCTGTCCACGTTCGAAGCGGTGAAGGCCGAGCAGAAACGGCTCGCCGATCAGGTCAACCGCCTTCAGGCTGTGGTGCGGCGCATGGCTGCCGAACTAGGCATCGACGCGAACGATCTCGATGCTTGAGGCCGCCCGCTCAGGTGTCGGTGCCGCGGCGCGGATCCACGGATAACGCTCGCTGCGTACGGTAAAAGTTGCGCGGCGGCACATTCGGCGAGTCTTGTGCAAGCCGGTCGAGTTCGTCGCGAATCGCGGTCAGATAGTGGCCGTCGCGTGCGTCGGCGTCGCCCGCAAAAACCGATTCGAGCCGCCGCCGCACCGCGCCATAACGTGCGCCTGCCGCGCGATGTTTTTCTGCACGCTCCGCATAACGCATATACGTTTGCAACGCAGACGACACCGCGGCGATCACGCTCACGAGGCCGACCAGAATCCTGATCTCCAGCGAGACTGCGTTCGTGTTCAGCGATGCAAACACCGCCGTGCCCACGAACGCTGCCAATACGGTGACGAGCCAGCCGACCTGGCGGTCGCGTGCGGACAACAGATCGGCCATGTCGTAGTGGCTCATTTGCGATTCGCGCGCTCGCCGGATCCATTTCAGCAAAAGCTGCTGTTCATCGACTGGCGGCTCATAGGCTGGCAGGTTCTTCATGGGGCTCGTCAGGGCAGTTGCGTGCCGCGCCCCGCGCGCATGCACTGACGCTACTGTGCCACATGAAAGCGCGGCTTGGCGCGCTGCCTGTCAGGCGGCCTCGGCTGTCGGCCGGGCAATGCCGAAGCGCTCGTTGTGCGCGTTGCCATTCAGGTAGAAGTCACCGATGGCGGCCTCGCGAATGATGGCGGGGTTGTGCGACGCGAGCACTCGCGCATTGCGCCAGTAGCGGTCGAAGCGCCGCGTTTCACTGGTCGCGGATGCACCGCCCACTTCGAAGAGCAGCGTGGCGGCCTGCAAGGTCTGCTCGATGGCGATCTGCTGCGCCTGAAAGGTCTGAATGTCGAGGCGAATATAGGTCTCTTCGGTTGTGCGTCCTTCCTGTCGCGCGACCAATACTTCGTCGATGGCCCGCGCGAGCGACGCGCTAACACTCTGCGTCGAATAGGCGAGACTCGCAAGCCGGCCGACCACGCGATGCACGAGCGGATTGTCGCGCGGACTCGATTCGCCTGGGATACCGAAGGTTCTCGTCTTGCCTTGCGTGAACGCTACTGCATCGCGCAGGGCGGCACGGCTGATGCCAGCCAGGTTCGCCACGTGCAGCGCCTGGTAGTACGAGGTGAGCACACTGTTGCGGCGCGGTGCTGACGCGTCGTAGCGCCGGTACACGTTCTCTCGCGTGACAGGCACATGATTGAAACGCGCGGTGCCGCTGCCCGTCAGACGCTGGCCGAAGCCGTCCCAGTCGTCGATACGTTCCAGGCCCGGCGTGCCGCTGGCAACCAGCACGCGCACGTCGCTTTGTCCGTCGTGCGCGGTCACATCCACCCAGTCTGCGTACAGCGTGCCCGTGGTGTAGTACTTCTCTCCGTCGAGATACCACGCGCCGCCCGATTGCGTCAGGCGCACGCTGTTGTTCGTGACGGCCGTGCGCTCGGCCACCGCTCCGCCGATTATCTGCCCTTGCGCGACGCGTGAGAGCCAACGGTCGCGTAACGCGTCGTCGCCATATTCCAGCAGCGATTCGATGAAGCCGCCGTGCACGCGAAGAATTTGCGGCAGGTTCGAGTCCGCTTCGCCAAGGCGCGTGACGAGCGCGAGAAATTCGCTTAGCGACACGCCTTCGCCGCCGTATTGTTTCGGCACGCGCAACTTCGTATAGCCGGCTTCGCGCAGCCATTCCACGGGTTCGTAGGCAAGCTCGCGATGGCGTTCGCGATGCACCGCGCCTTGCGCGATCCGTGCGAAGACAGGCGCGAAACGGCGGGTTAGCGCGTTGTCGTCGAAAAGCTGTGCGGCGTCGGCGATGCCGGCCGCAGGGGCCGGGTTGTCATGCGATGTGGGCGCGGACATGGATTCTCCGTATTGAGGCGCGCAATGCGCAATCCGTCAACGGTACGGCATCAGATGCGCCGTGAGCAACGAAGCATTTGGCCGATTCTTAGCAGCAGGAGCGAAATGGCTCCAGCGCCTGCTGCCGCATAGCGCTTCATGACCGGCACGACCAGCACAGCGTGCGGCCCCGCACACACGCTGCGAGGCGCGCGGTGCATGCTCGCAATACCTGCTTGAACCCGGGGCGGCCGCTTGCGCCTGCCCCGTCGTTCGCGGGTCAACACTGGTGCAAAAGCGGCAACCGTATCCGGCATTCTGTGAGACCGCATGAACGAGACAACCCATCGCACGCGGCACTACGACATCATTACCGACGAAGCGCAATTCCGCGCGCTACAGCCAGAATGGGACGCGCTGTGGATGCGTGCGCAAGGCTACTACTATCAGTCGTTCAGTTACTGCTGGCTCGCATGGCAGCATGTGTCGAAGCCGCACGGACGCATGCTCAAATGCATCGTGTGTCGCGAAGACGGCCAGCTCGTAATGATCTGGCCGCTCGAAACAGCCAAGCGTGCGTTATGGACGTATCTCGTGCCGCTCGGACCCGAAGGCGGCGACTACACGAGCGTGCTGGTTGCCGACGACGCATCGGCCCCGGCGTTGATAGAAGGCGCATGGAACATAGCGCGCCGCCGCTGTGGCGCGGATTTCATTCACATGCCGTATGTTCGCGAGACGCTTGATCTCCACAAGCTCGTGTCGCGCGAACGCCGAGTGCTGTTCACCGAGCCTCACCAGGCGTCGGCAGCACGCTTGCGCGGGCAGGGCACGTGGGACGAGTATTGCCGATCGCTTGGCACGCTATTCGGCAAGCGGCCCGGCAGCTTCGTCAAGCGTTTGTCGAAAGAAGGCACCGTTGCCGTGCGCGTAATCGATCCGGCCGAAGAGGGCGAGACCGCGTCGATCATCGAATGGATGTTCAACTGCAAGCGTAGCTGGAGCGACCGCGTCGGCAAACGCAGCGTGTGGCTCGACTCGCCCGAGTTCGAGCGCTTTCTGGGCAAGCTGATCTATTCGCCCGATGTGCCGTCAATGGCGCGCCTGATCGTCGTCACGCTGAACGAGGCGCCGGTGGCGGGCATTATCGTGAGCCTCGGCAATCCGTGGGCAAGCGCGATTTTTGCCGGCTACGATCCGTACTACGGCAGATGCTGCCCCGGTCTGATCGCGGTCGAGGAATGCGTGAAGTGGGCGTTCAACAACGGCTTCGATCTCGACTTCGGCGTCGGCGCGGAGCGCTTCAAAGCCTACTGGGCGCGCGGCGAAGCGTCTACGGCATGGACCACGCAGATCGTCAACTCGCACTGGGGAATGCTGGCAATTCGAGTGCGCCGGCTCGCCCGCGCACTCGCGGCCCGCGCGAGCGGGCCGGCTGATACCGCTACGACCGATCCCGATTCCGCGCTCGCGTCGCGCCGGTAATCACGGCGATGCCGAAAAGAATCACGGCCACGATCGCGATAATGTGCTGCGCGACATGTAGAGCCATCAATCCCCACGCGACGCCGCCAATGAAAATGATCCATCCGGCCAGGTAGATAAGCAGAGTCATCGTTTTTCTCCTTGTAGTTTCGGCTGATGGCGACGGTTGCCTGCCGTGCAGAATTTACCGTGCGCGCCGATGAGCCGCTGCCATTGCCCCGAATCGGCGGCCGGGTGTGCCCAATGCCACCGCCGCCAGGCAATCAGCGGGACTATATCCAAGCACATTGCGCGCCTGACCCCGGCGTACCGCGCGACTGGTACCGGAATGCGCTTTGCTTCGCCACGGTATCTGCCGCACACAAAAAGCGCGACGCGACGAACCATGGTTACGACTAAGCGAACAACCCGACGCGCGCCGGCAGTGGAGGGCGACCGACCAGCCGGGCCCGAGGTCGATCCCGACCAGCAGCCGGCGACGCTCGACGAGTGCCGCCGCTGTCCGCTTTGGGCCAACGCCACGCAAGCTGTGCCCGGCGCGGGCCCGCGCCGCGCGCCGATCATGATGGTGGGCGAACAGCCCGGCGATAAGGAAGATCTGCAAGGCTTGCCCTTCGTCGGACCGGCCGGAGCATTACTCGACGATGCGCTCGTGGAGGCCGGCGTCGGCAGGAAGGAAGTCTATGTGACCAACGCGGTCAAGCATTTCAAATGGACGCCGCGTGGCAAGCGCCGCATGCACAAAACGCCGGGGCAACGCGAGGTGGATGCATGCCGCTACTGGCTCGACCGCGAACTGGAGAGCGTGGGCGCTCATGTGATTGTCGCGTTGGGCGCGACCGCGCTGAGGGCCGTGCTCGAAGATCCAAAATCGCGCTTACAGGATGCGATCGGCAAAGTGATCGAACATGGCGACCGTCTGGTGGTCGCGACGTATCACCCGTCGTTTGCGTTGCGTGCGCCCGATCCTGAGACCCGGCATCGCGCATACGCCGCGATTGTCGCCGCGCTGCAGAACGCCAGGAAACTCTCACAGCGGGACAAGTAGAGGCGTGCCGGCGTTGTCTGGCCGCCAGGATGTCGCCATGGGGCCACCACCCGTTATGCGGCCTTCATGCCGCTACCTTGGTGCGCGTGCAGCCCCAGGCGCTCCATCAACCGTTGCGCGTCGAAGGGCGCATTGGTCTTTGCGTCGTTGTCGAAATAGCAGTACACGTCGCGCGTTGCCGCGCGAGGCGGCTGCAGATCCGGTGCGGCGAGGCGAGCATCGGCTGGCTGCGAGCCGCGGCTCCACGACTCGATTCTGCGTGCCCACCGTTCGAGGGATGCATCCGAGTATTCGCCTGAATACCTGGTTTCCGTGCCATGCAGCCGGATATATACGAAGCCCGCGCTCAGGTCTTCGAACTGCGGCCATGCTTCGGTCGAATCGGACACGACCAGCGCGACCTTATGACGGCGAAGCAGCTTGATGAACGCGGGGTCGACGAAGCTCTCATGACGGACTTCCACCGCATGACGCAATTTGCGCTTGCGGTCGATTTCCAGATACGGTGTCTTGACTCGCTGATCGTGCTGCTGCGCGAGCGAAAGCGCGGCTTCTGTGTCGCGCGGCAGCAGGGTCAGGAAACGCTCCATGTGCTGCGGGTCGAAACGCAACGAGGGCGGAAACTGCCACAGTATCGGCCCGAGCTTGTCTTTCAGAGCGAGCAGCCCTTGGGCGAAAAAATTCGCGCACGCGACGGTCGCCGTTTCGTCGCGAAACCGCAGAAGGTGAGTCAGATAGCGCGCGCCTTTCACGCTGAAAATAAAACCCGGCGGTGTTTCCTCGTACCAGTGCCGCCAACTGTCGAGCGATTGCAGGCTGTAGTGCGTGCCATTGATTTCGATCGTCTGCATGAGGCCCGATGCGTACTGCAATTCGGTCGCCTGCTTCAGTCCTTCTGGATAGAAGGTGCCGCGCCATCCTTTATAGCGCCAGCCGGAAATGCCTATGTGAATCTGGCCTGCGGCGCTTTTCACGTTAATGCTCGAATGGGCTAGAGGTCTGTTGAATCACCGGCGAGCAATGGCCGTGCCATCGCGCGGCACATGCGTTGCTGCACATGCATATCGAGCAGCGCGTGTGGGCACTCCACGTAGCACGAACGTATCTGGCAAACCCATTCGGAGGCACGCATGGAAGGCACCGATTCCCGCAGCACGGACCTAGAGACGCATAGCGACGGCACCCTGCGCGTGACGCATCGCGGCGTGCACATTGTTGTAAGTGCAAAGCAGAACGACCGGGGCGCTTGGGTCGCGCAAATCGAGGCGTCCGTCGACGGCAAGCCGTTTGCGTTACCCGACGTCGAGCCGGTTACGCCGGAATGGACGACACAGGCCGAGGCACTGCGCGACGGCGTTGAGCGCGGCTGCTACCTCGTCGACCGAAGCAGCGCCGGTCACGGCCTTGAAGATTCGGCGCACGGATCGGGAGAAAGCTGATGAACCGCCTCGCCAATCTCGTATGCCGCGCGTCGGTGTCGGGCACCGCGGCGGGCAGCGCCGCCGCCGTGACGGCAGCCGCTCGGGCCTGCAACGACGGCAGCACGCCGTACGCGCCGCTCAACGCGGTCACCCATTGCTTGTGGCCGCGCCGCGCGTTTACGGAAACCGGCTTGAGTGCGCGCTTTACGCTCACGGGTCTCGCGATTCATCAGGCGTCGGCTATCTTTTGGGGCGTGCTGTTCGAGGGACTGCTCGACCGCTGGCAATGCCACGTCAATCGCAGCCCTCGCATTGGGGAAGTCGCAGCTGCCGCGGCGACGACAGCGGCCGTTGCCTATGCCGTCGACTATCACGCGGTGCCGAGCCGTCTCACGCCCGGATTCGAAGCGCATCTATCCAAGCGCTCGATGTTTTACGTGTACGCCGCGCTTGCTGCGGGCTTTGCAGCAGCCGCACTGTGCCGCGGAACTCGCGACGAATGAGGTGAAATTCGGAGCACCGCACCGCAACGTACGAGCGTACGCTCACGCTGCTTGCGCCTTGCGGGCATCCGCCGCGTGCTCGACGAGAATCACGAACGGCTCGCCCTCGTGTATCTCAAAGCGCCGGATTTGCGTGACCTGCTCGGCGGAAAGTACTTTGCCTTTCGTCATCAGCAGCGTGCCGCGCGCCGTGCGCAGATCGTCGGCTAGTTTCATCCCTTCTTTCAGTTGCGAGGCATCCACGCGGTCGGGCACGCCTTCGGGCGTCAATTCGGCATGCTGAGTCAGCAAGTCGATGTACTTCTCCGCAATCGTCGGGTCGTAGCGAATACCTGTTTGCGCGCGCACTGTCGAAATGATCTGCGCGTCGTTCATCTTTTGCGGCGCAATGACGCCGATGCGCAAGTCTTCGGCATCGCGCGCCAACGCGAGCACGCGCGCGCCCAACGGAATCAATCCGCCGACGAGGCCATCGGGCGTCCCGCGTCCATCGTAACGCTCGTACTGGTGGCGGATCATGGTCTGCACCGCGCTCAATTGCGATACAGGCGAAAGCGCCATCTGCCCATGCAGAGGATGAAGCTGGTAGAGCTTCGCTTCCTGCGGTTGCAGCTTCGCGACCGGCGTCTTTAGCAACGCGTCGGGCAGAAACAGCTTGCCGATGCCGTGCAGCAACCCCGCCATTAGTAGTTCGTTGCACGCGTAGTCGCTCAGGCCGAGTGAGGCGCCGATCTGCCTCGCTGTCTCCCCGATTCGTGCCGAATGACCGGGCAGGCCGCAGCGCATTTCGACCATGTTCGCGCACACCTTCACCATCGTCAGGAAGTTGCTCTTCAGGTCGTGCTCGGCGCCTTCGAGAAACATCACCGTCTGGCGGATCTCTTCAGTGCGCGCATGGACCTCGCGCTCAAGCTCCATGTTGAACGACGACAGCTTTTCGTTCTGCTCCTGCAACAGCGCTGTTAGCCGCTCGGCCTTGCGTTGCAGAGCGAGTTGTTCCAGCGCGCGCTTGACCGTGAGCAGCAGGTCCTGGTCGTCCCACGGCTTGTGCAGATAGTGATAGACATGACCTTCGTTGACAGCGCGCACGACCGCTTCGACCTCGGAATAGCCGGTAAGCAGAATGCGGATCGTGTCGGGCGCAACGGTCCGCGAGCGCGACAGAAACTCTGCGCCGTCCATGTTCGGCATGCGCATGTCGGAAATAATCACGTCGACGTGCGCGGATTCGAGCAGGGTAAGCGCCTCTGCGCCGCTGTTCGCGCTGAGCACTTCGTATTTGAGCGGCCGCAGCAGGCGTTTGAGCGACGAAATCACGCCGGGCTCGTCGTCCACGAGTAACAGCGTGGGAAGGGGCGAGCTACCCCCATTGGAAGATTCAACGCGCGGGTCGGCGGGGCTCGTCGAATTGCCGGTTGCCTGAAGGTCGGACATGGTCATCCTCATTGATTATTTTCGCGTCGCAGCGCGCATTGCATCATTAGCCCGAACTACAGCGCCTCGAGAAAGTGGTCGAGCGCTTCCATCATTCCGCGAATGGCCGCATCCGGCAGCAGCAGCACCATGCGCGCGCCGAAGCCGCCTTCCTCCATCGTGAAGTGAATCTCTAGCAACAGCGCCATCTGCCACCGGCCGCCAGGCACCAGTCCGCCCTGTTTGTTCCCGGCAGGCGGCAACAGAGTGGGTTGCGAAAAGCAGATATGCCACCCCAACTGCTCGAAGACGCTTCGCACACATGCGCCGACCAGCAGGTTCGTGATGTCGCACAGCACTTCTACTTCGGCGTCGGGGTCGCCGACGTCATGCCCCATCAGTTGTTGCAGTTCGCGCTGACCGTCTTTGCCGACGAGCACGATTGCTTCGCCGGATATGTCGGACTGGAACGCCTGGCGCACAGGCGGCAATTCGCCGTCGGCCTGCGGGGCCAGCAGGACGCGCAACTGCTCGACGCCGACGAGCCGGATATCAGGCACGGCAAGCGTAACGAATGCGCCGAGCAGTTTTGCCAACGCCGCGGCGGCCTTGCCCATGCCGACGTTGCAGATTTCCTGCAATGCGTCGCGCTGGTCTTCGTTCAGAATCGGTTCATTCATGGAGACCGTACTCCGCGAGAATCGGCCGGATCGCCTCCGGCGATACCGGCTTGGAAACAAAGCCGATCGCGCCGAGCGCCTTTGCGCGCTCGACAGCGCCGGACTGCACGTCCGCCGACACGACGATCACGAATGTGTCGAGTCCTTCATGCTGGACCGCTTCGAGCACCTGGAAGCCGTTCATTACCGGCATGGTCAGGTCGAGAAACATCACCGCGGCCTTGCCGGCGCGATAAAGGTCGAGCGCGGCCGCTCCATCGGATGCCTGGGTAATTTCGATGTCCCAGCCTTCGGGCAGCGAGCGGATCAATAGCTTGCGGGCGAGCGTCGAATCGTCGACAACGAGGACGGGCAATGGCATGGGTTCACCTCACGTGGCTGCGGGCAACTGCGCCGGCAGCGCGATTTCATCCAGTGGAGCGGATTGCGCAAGCGCCTCGGGATTGGCGGCTTCTTCGCGCAAGGAGCCATCGACCGGCAGCGTGACGCGGAACGTCGTGCCACGGCCCACGGTACTGACCACGGAGATCGTGCCGCGATGCGCGCTGACGATTCCATAGGTCACCGACAAACCGAGGCCGGTCCCCTGGCCAACGGGCTTCGTCGTAAAGAACGGGTCGAAGATACGTTTCAGGTGTTCGGGCGGGATCCCGCACCCCGCATCGGCGACTTCGAACCACACACGTGACGGATCGGCCGAATCCATGCCGGTGCGCACCGTGATCGTGCCGAGCGGCGCGCCGTGCTGCTCGTGATTGCTGCCGTAGGCCTGCGCGGCGTTCACCACGAGATTGAGCACCACCTGGCTGATCTGCGAGGGGATGCAGTGCACGAACGGTATCTGAGCATATTCGCGGACGAGTTGGGCGCAGTACTTCACTTCGTTATGGACGATGTTCAGCGTCGACTCGATACAGCGGTGAATGTCGGCGCGTTCCCATACATGCGTGCTGTCGATGCGCGAGAAGTCGCGCAGATCGACCACGATGGTGCGTACGCGTGCGAGTCCGTCTCTCGACTCTTGTACGAGCGTCGGTGCATCGCCGAGCAGATATTCGAGGTCCGCCTGTTCCGTGATTGCGTGCATGTCGTTCTTCAGCGCGGGCGCGGCCTCGCTTACCATGCGCTCGATGTCCGCTGCATAACGGATCAGCGTCTTCACATAGCCGTCGAGCGTGTTCAGATTCGACAGCACGAAGCCGACCGGATTGTTGATCTCATGCGCGACGCCCGCCGCAAGTTGACCGATCGCGGCCAGTTTTTCCGATTGCAGCAATTGCTGGTGCGCATGCTCCAGTTCTTCGTTAAGCGAGGTGAGCTGTTCGTTGCGCACGGTCAATTCGGCGAGTGCGCTGGTGACCGCTTTCTCGCGATCCTGTAGTTCGCCGTACGCGATGCAGACATCGGTCGTATCGACAATCGCGACGCCGACCGCGACCACTTCGCCGTGCTCGTCCTCGATTGGAATGAAGCTGCAATTCTGGCGCATCGCGTCGATCGTGCCAGTGATCGGACGCGAATGCTCGAAACGGAACAGATACGGCCGATGCTCCCACGACGAGTAAGCGGGCGTGCCCAATACGAACACGCCTTCGATCTTTCTTTGAAGCCACTGCCGCGGCAGTTCCGGAAAAGTGTCGAACAGATTTTCGCCGACCACGGACTGCGCTGAACGTCCGCTGTGCGATTGCATGAAGCGATTCCATGTGACGATGCGCAACTCGCGGTCGACCGTAAAAAGACCGCAATTCACCCGCTCGACAATAGCTTCCGACAGATTGGTTTTCACCCCGAAGGCCCGTGAAATGACAACGCCGGCAACGTGTGATCGCGGGCCGCAAGAGCGCTCATGCTCTGAAGACCGGCGTCGCTGCCATGAGTGAATTAACGGAGCGTCAGGCACCGGCACTAAGCGGTATTTACCCTGAGTCAAAGCGCATGGCAGGCTGGCGATGGCGAACGCACGGTAGGCGGCGCAGGGGATTAAGGTCGGGAGGATGGTTGAAGCGTCAACGTTGCTTCGGCATACATCGAAAGGGCGCAGGCTGGGCGAGTCGTCGTCAACGTCAGATAGCGGCGATCAACGCCTCCGCACCGGAAAGACGATAACCGCCTTCCGAAAGCGCCTGCCCCTCGCGGCCCGCGACCGTCGATAACAGCACCACGCCCGGGCGCGACTGAACGACCGCATCCGCTGCACCCATATTCAGCGCGATCAATAACCGCTGACCGCGATAGTGCCGCTCATAAGTGAGCACATCGCCATACGCGGCGACGTTTTCAATCGCGCCCTGCACGAGCGCCGGGTTGCTGCGCCGCAACCTGAGCAGCCGGCGATAGAGCGACAGCATGCTCGACGCGTCGCTGTCCTGGGCGTGCACGCTGGTGTCTGTCGAGATCGGTAACCATGACCTGCCGTTTGTAAAACCGGCACCCGGCAGCGCCGCATCCCATTGCATCGGCGTGCGCTCCGGATCGCGTCCCTGGCCGATGCCGGGCTGCCGGATCTCGGCCGGGTCCTGCACCTGATCCGGCGGAATCAGCCCGTCTGTCATGCCGATTTCATCGCCGTAATAAAGCGTCGGCGTGCCGCGCAGCGTCAGGAGCAGCACCGCCGCCACGCGTGCCTGCGCCGCTCCCACGCGCGACGCCACGCGCGGATTGTCGTGGTTGCCCAGCACCCAGTTGGGCCACGCGTGTTCGGGCAACGCGCTGTCGTAATCGCGGATCATGCGAGCGATCTCGCCCGCGTTCCACGCCGCATTCAGCAACTGGAAGTTGAACGGCATGTCCGCGCCATCGCCGTTCGCGCCGTAGTACCTGACCAACTGTGAAACGGGCAAATAGATTTCGCCGATCAATACGCGCTCTCCGTATTCGTCGAGCGTGGCGCGCATGGAGCGCACGATCTCATGCACTTCGGGCTGGTCTTCGGTGTAAGTCTGCAATTGTCGATGATGATCCGGCTGGCCCGGCTCATACGCCGGATTGGGCGGGTTGTCGCGGAACTGCGCGTCTTTGATCAGCAGCCACAGCACGTCGACGCGAAAGCCATCCACGCCGCGATCCAGCCAGAACCGCAACACGTCGTCCATCGCCCGGCGCACCTGCGGGTTGCGCCAGTTCAGATCCGGCTGCTCGCGCAGAAAGGCGTGGTAGTAGTACTGGCCGGTGCGCTCGTCCCATTCCCACGCGGAGCCGCCCATGCGGCTTAGCCAGTTGTTCGGCGGCCCGCCATCGGGCGCGGGATCGCGCCACAAGTACCAGTCGCGCTTAGGATTGTCGCGTGACGAGCGGCTTTCCTCGAACCATGGGTGCCGGTCCGACGAATGGTTCGGCACGAAATCGAGCAGCACCTTCAGACCCAGTTCGTGAGCCCGGTCCGCGAATTGCTTGAAGTCGCCGAGGGTGCCGAACATCGGGTCGATATCGCAGTAGTCGGCGACGTCGTAACCGAAGTCGGCCATGGGCGACGGGTAGATCGGCGAAAGCCAGACTGCATCGACGCCCAACTCGGCGAGATACGGAAGGCGCGAAGTAATACCCGCGAGATCGCCGATGCCGTCGCCGTTGCTGTCCTGAAACGAGCGCGGATAGATCTGGTAGATCACCCCGCGTTGCCACCATGCGAGTTCCGACATTGCAATTTCCCTCAACGATCGATTGTTTTGGTGCCACACACAGACCGCATGCTCAACGACCTCTGGTACAAGAACGCCATCGTCTATTGCCTTTCAGTGGGCACGTTCATGGACGCGAATGGCGACGGTGTCGGCGACTTCAAGGGCCTGCTGCGCCGGCTCGACTACCTGCAAGGGCTCGGTGTCACGACGATCTGGCTGATGCCTTTCCAGCCCTCGCCGGGCCGCGACAATGGCTACGACATCTCCGACTATTACAACGTCGATCCGAAATACGGCACGCTCGGCGACTTTTCCGAGTTCACACACGCGTGCCGCGAGCGCGGCTTGCGCGTGATGATCGACCTCGTGGTCAATCACACGTCCGATCAGCACCCCTGGTTCCGGGAAGCACGCAGCGATCCTGATTCGCAGTATCGCGACTGGTATGTCTGGTCGGACAGGCAGCCGCCCAATGCGAAGGACGGCGTGGTGTTTCCCGGCGTGCAGAAGTCGACGTGGACTTTCGACAAGCAGGCGAAGCGCTGGTACTTCCATCGCTTCTACGAATTCCAGCCGGACCTGAATACCGCGAATCCGTATGTGCGAGCCGAATTGCTGAAGATCATGGGCTTCTGGATCCAGCTCGGCGTCTCGGGGTTCCGCATGGACGCCGTGCCCTTCGTCATTGCGACGAAAGGCCCGAAGGTGCGCGAGCCCGTCGAGCAATACGACATGTTGCGCGAGTTTCGCGAGTTCCTGCAATGGCGTCAGGGCGACGCGATCATTCTCGCCGAAGCCAACGTGCTGCCCGATACCGATCTGGAGTATTTCGGCGACGAAGGCGAACGCCTGCAGATGATGTTCAACTTCCAGCTCAATCAGAACACGTTCTACGCGCTTGCAACCGGCGACACGGCACCGTTGAAAAAGGCGCTCACGGCGACCAGACCGCGCCCGGCGACCGCGCAGTGGGGCGTGTTCCTGCGTAATCACGACGAACTCGATCTCGGCCGCCTCAGCCCCGAACAGCGCGAGGCCGTGTTTGCGGCGTTCGCGCCTGAGCCCGACATGCAACTCTACGAGCGCGGCATACGCCGCAGACTCGCGCCGATGCTCGCAGGCGACAGGCGGCGGCTCGAGCTTGCCTACAGCCTGATGCTGACCTTGCCCGGCACGCCCGTTTTCCGTTACGGCGACGAAATCGGCATGGGCGACGACCTGCGACTACCCGAGCGCGAATGCGCGCGCACGGCAATGCAATGGTCGACGGAACCGCAAGGCGGCTTCACCAAGCATGCGAAGCCGCCTTGCCGCGTGATAAGCGGCGGCGCTTACGGCTTTGAGCGCGTCAATGTGGCGAGCCAGCGGCGCGATCCCAATTCATTTCTGAACTGGATGGAGCGGATGATCCGCATGCGCCGCGAGGTGCCCGAAATCAGTTGGGGCGACTTCGCCGTGCTGCGCACCTCGCGCAGCGACGTTCTTGCGCTTCGTTTCGACTGGCGCAACAACTCGGTTTTGTGCCTGCACAACTTCTGCGCCGAGGCCTGCACGGTGAAATTCCGCTCCGGCTGCAACGAGCCGGGCCAGAACCGGCTCATCAACCTTCTCTCCGACGACCACAGCGAAGAGGAGGACGACGGCCGCCACGCGGTCGTACTCGAACCGTATGGCTACCGATGGTATCGGGTCGGTGGGCTCGACTATCTGTTAAAGCGCAGCGAAATCTAGACACAGTTACGGAGTCCGCAACATGCAGGCGAATGCGATGAATAACCAACACGCCGGATCTGGCAAAACGCGGCTGAGCGGGATCGCGAGGATACTCGCGCTGAGTCTCTCGCTGACTGTCACTTTAAGTCTCGCTGCCTGCGCGTCCGGGGCGGCCGATATCGGCGACACCGGTCTGGGTCCGAATCCGCCACTGCCCGCGCCGCAAACGTCGCTGCTGCCGACGGTGAACATCGCGCCCGTTCAGGCGCGCGACAGCCAAAGCGTGCCGGTTGCGCCGCAAGGCTTCAAGGTGACGGCGTTCGCGAGCGGACTCGACCATCCTCGCTGGGTGTATGTGCTGCCGAACGGCGATCTGCTCGTCGCCGAGAGTAATGCGCCGGCTGAGCACGACGAGGATCAGGGCATCGTCGGCTGGATCCGCAAACAGGTGATGAAGCAGGTCATGAAGCGCGCGGGCGCGGGCGTGCCGAGCCCCGACCGGATCGTGCTGCTGCGCGGTCAGGGCGACAGCGCACAGAGCCGCACGGTGTTCCTCTCGGGGCTTCACTCGCCGTTCGGCATGGCGCTCGTCGGCGACTCTCTTTACGTCGCCGATACCGACGCGCTGTTGCGCTTTCCGTACCACGCGGGCGACACGCAAATCACCGCGGCGCCCGAGAAGGTGGCCGATCTGCCTGCCGGGCCGATCAATCATCATTGGACCAAGAATGTCGTGGCGAGCCGCGACGGACAGCGCCTGTATGTCACGGTCGGCTCGAACAGCAACGTCGCGGAGAACGGCATTCAGGCGGAAGAGGGCCGCGCGCTCATCCTCGAATTCACGCTTGCGACCGGGCGCTCGCGCGTGTTCGCGTCGGGCCTTCGCAATCCGAACGGGATGGACTGGCAACCCGATAGCGGCGCATTGTGGGCCGCGGTCAACGAGCGCGACGAACTGGGCGACGATCTCGTGCCCGACTACATGACCGCGGTGAAAGACGGCGGCTTCTACGGATTTCCCTATAGCTACTATGGGCAGCATGTCGATACGCGTGTGAAAGAACAGCGCCCCGACAAGGTAGCCAGCGCGCTCGCGCCGGACTATGCGCTCGGCAATCACACCGCGTCGCTCGGACTGGTGTTCTATACCGGCAAGAGTTTTCCACCGCATTACTGGGGCGGCGCATTTGTCGGCCAGCATGGGTCATGGAATCGCAAGCAGCATAGCGGCTATAAGGTCATTTTCGTGCCGTTCGCCGATGGCCGGCCAGCAGGGATGCCGGAGACTTTTCTAAGCGGCTTTCTGAGCGCGGACGGGCATGCATTGGGGCGGCCGGTCGGTGTCGCTGTCGACAAGGCGGGCGCGTTGTATGTCGCCGACGATGTGGGCAACGTCGTCTGGAAAGTCGTTTACAGCGGCACCTGACGCTTGAGCGCGGATGCGACACGGCAAGGCCGCGTGCGAGGAGCGGGCCGCCTCGGAACGTCCTGGCGTAGCCTCCCGGAATTGCCCGGTAAAATACCGCCCACTACCGATGGCGCGGAAGGCTCGATCTCCGCCTGCTTACTTTGAATTTCGAGGCGTTCATGTCCATGGAAACAGACACCGTCACCGATGAACAGGTGGCTCACATTGCGGACCGCATGGTTGGCGAAGGCAAGAAGGTTTCCGCGCTGGCGGTCTGGGGAGAGGTGCGCAGCGGCTCGATCGTCGCCGTGTCCGTGGCTCTCGAGCGTTGGCGTGCAGCGCGGCAGCCCGCGCCGGATGCCGCGCCTGTGGCGACCGGCTTGCCGGACGACGTTGCCCAAACCATGCTGAACGCCGCGGGCAATGTGTGGGCCAGCGCCCGGGAGGAAGCCGAGCGCGTCGTCAATCAGCGTCTTGCCGTGGCAAGCGAGCACGCCGGTGCGATTGCCGCGGAGCGCGACGAGGCGCTAGTCGAGTACCAGAACACGCTGGCCGAAGCGGAGTTGGCGCGCGAGCGGGTCGCGACGCTCACGAACGCGCTGAGCATTTCGGAAGACGCGGTGAATCGCCTCGCGACCGAACTCTCGGCGTTGCGGGACCGGGCGAAAGCCGCTGACGAGCGCGTCGCCGAACTCGAGGACCGCACTGCGGCGGCGGAAGCGCGCGTGGCCCAGACCGAGGAGCGCGAAGCGGCGGCTGAGGCGCGCATCGCCCAGGCCGAGGAGCGGGCTTCGGCTGCGCAGGCGCGCGTTACAGAGGCTGAGGAGCGTGCTTCGGCTGCGCAGGCGCGTGTTGCAGAGGCCGAGGAGCGGGCTTCGGCTGCGGAAGCGAGTGTCGCCCAGGCCGAGGAGCTGGCTGCAACCGCGCAGGCCCATGCCGCACAGGCTGAGGAGCGGGCAGCGGACGCCGAGCGGCGCATCAGGGAGGCGGAGGAACGGGCGTCGGCAGCAGAAGCGCTCGTTGCACAGGCAGACGAGCGGGCAGCCACGGCAGAGGCGCGTTTCGCGCAAGCCGAAGAGCGCGCTTCGACAGCGGAAACGCGCGTTGCAGAGGCAGAGCAACGCGCATTAGCGGCGCAAGCGGGCGGCGCACAGGCCGAGGAACGCGCCTCGGCGGCAGAGGCGCGCATTGCGGAGGCAGATGAACGGGCAGCCGGCGCGGCGGCGCAAGTCGCAGAGGCCGAAGAGCGTGCGACGACCGCGCAAGCGCGCGTTACCCATGTCGAAGAAAGCGCCGAGGAACACGCATCGGCGGCGCAAGCACGCATTGCAGAGGCAGAAGAGCGTGCGTCGGCAGCGCAAGCCAGGCTGCAAGCCGCCGAAACATCCCTGAACGAAGAGCGTCAGGCGCGCGAAGCGTTGAGCAGCGCTACCATCGCCAAGGATGAGGAAATCGCACGTCTTATCGAAGAGCGCGATGCCGCGCGCCACGAGGCGGCCACGCTGGGTGAGGCCGGCCAGGCACACGCGCGAGAAGTGCAGCGATGGGCGGAGGAATCTGGGGCGGCGTCGTCGCGTGCGCAGGACGCGGCGCTTCAGGCGAGCGAAAGCCTCGCGCAGCTTGCGGCGTTGCAGACCGAACTGGATCAGGCCCGCGCGGAACTGGCGGCGCATCGCGAGGCGAACTCGGCTCACGGCGACGAAGCGGCCGCCCAGCGCGCCGAGGTCGAACGTGTGCAACAGGAACTCGATGCCGCCCGCGAACAGCTCGTCGCCATGAGTGAAGCCAATGCGACGGCGACGGCGGAGACGAGCCGGCTCGCAGAGCAGGCATCGTCGTCGGCGAGCCGCGCCGAGGCGGCCGAACAGCGCGCCGCAGACCTCGAGCGCCAGCTTGCCGAGCTTGAAACAGCACACACGCAACGACTGGAACAGGCTCAGCAACAGCGTCTGTCGCCGGATAGCCCGTCACCGGATAGCCCGTCACCGGAATCCGAATCGAAGGAAACGGTGATGGCCGACGAAATCGCGTCGTTACGCCGTCAGATGTCCAGTCAGGCGAAGGCCCACGAGAAGGCGTACAGCGAACTTCGCGCGTTGGCCGAGCAGTGGGTCGCGCATGCAAAGGAACTCAAGCAGCGGCTCAGCGCGACAAATCAGAAGGTGACCTTCCTCGACGCGCGCAGCGCGGCGGAGGTCGCGCTGCTACGACGGCTGTCGTCCGAGCTTGAACGGCTGAAGCCGGATCACGATCTGGTTTCGCGCGACGCGCAGCAAAAGCTCATTAGCGCGACGCTCGCCGAGCGCCTCGAACAGAAGGGCTATCGGTACGATCCGGCAACCGCGGTCATATCGAAGATCGAAGCGTGACGCGTCGGCGCGTCGCCAGCCTCGTGCTTATAACGGCTTGGGCGGCGACCCGTCGTCGTCGACGCTGTGGCTGCCCGCGCCCGGCGGCGAGGTCGTGTCACGCAGTTGCGTCTCTTTTGGGTCCTTCGGCACGACCTTGTCGGCATCGGCTTCGTCGATCGCGTTGAGCTGATTGCCGCCCGGCGTGCGCGGCGTGCCCGGCGCCGGTGTCGGGACCGCTCGTGGCTGAGCCGGTCCCGGCCCCGACAAGCCCTCTTGCGAAGGCGTCGACGGCGAGGGCGGTGTGGCGGGGTCGCTGCTCAAAGAAGAGGAAGTAGCGTCTTGCTGCTCGGTCATGGGTCATCTCCTGGCTGGGTCGTCACGAACGGCATTTACGTGCAATGCGTACTGCAGACGCAGCACGCGCCGTTCCATCAGCCTTGGCCTGCACGGTTGCGAACACCCGGGTATCGGTGCTCAGCGCAGCACGCGCGCGACGAGCGGCAGATGATCCGACGCGACGCGCGCCGGCTCGCTCCGATCCACCTCGATATCGACGAGGCGCGTGGCCGGATGCACCCACACGCGGTCCAGTGCAAAAGTCGGAAAGCGCGAAGGAAACGTGCGCGGCGCGGCCACCCGGCCAAAGCGCGTGAGGAGCGCGCGCAGCGGCCATCCCCAAACGAACCATTCGTTCAGATCGCCGAGCAGGATCACGGGGAGATCGGGCGTATCGAACGCTTCCAGCAGCAGCCGCACCTGCGCGCGGCGTTCGCGCGCCGACAGGCCCAGATGCGTCGCGACGATCCGCATCACGCCATGGCCCGTTTCTATGTCGACGTCGAGCGCGCCGCGCGCTTCGCGGCTGCCGAACGACAGGTCCAGCGTGCGCACGGCCCGCACCGGCAGATTCGTCAGCACCGCGTTGCCAAAGCGCCGGTCCGGGCCGTCCAGCGTCGGCCCCGGCACCGCGTGCATGCCCGTCAGGTCCTGCAATTCACGCAGCACGTCGATGCTCGCCGCGCCGCCGAGCGGCACTTCCTGCAACGCGACCACGTCGGCCTTCAAAGCCGTGATCACCTGCGCGATACGGGCCGCCGAGCGTTTGCCGTCCGTGCCCACGGCCCCGTGAATGTTGTACGTGGCGATGCGCAGCGGCTGGCCCGCATCGCTCGCATGGGCCGGCACCGTTCGCACACGCGGCGCGGGCTGCGCTTCGTCGAGCGTCACGGTATCGTTCGCGCGGCCGCTCATTGCCGCCTCAACAGCACGCGCCGCAGCACAAGCGACATCGAGACGAGCGCGACGCCGATCGCGGCGACCAGCAGCAACGAAAGCGGCGTTGGATGCGTGAGCGCCGTCACCAGTTGACGGGCAAACGACGTCGCGAGCACCACGCCCGGCGCCATGCCGATCGCAGTGCCCGCCATGAAGTCCCAAAAGCGGATATGCGATGCGCCCGCCGCGAGATTCACGATCGAAAAGGGCGCAACCGGCACGAGCCGCAGCAGGATCATTGCGACCAGCCCCTTGCTGCGAAGCCGTTCGCTGAGCTGGTTCAGGCGTTCGCCGGCCAGTTCGCGCACGGCGTCGCGCCCGAGCCAGGCGCCCGCAGCCCAGCCCGCCGCCGCGGCAATCAGCGTCCCGGCCAGCGCATAGGCCGCCCCGGCTATCGCGCCGAACACGAGCCCGGTCACGGCGATCAGCAAGGTGACCGGCACCGACAGCAGCGCGGCCACTGCGTACATCGCGACCACCGCGACTGGACCGAAATGCGTTGCGGCGAGCCGTTGTGCGTCGGCGCTCAGCTTGGCGAAGCTCAACTCATGACCGAACGGCGTGAAGCGCCACGCAATGGTCAGCGCGACGACGCCGAGCGCGAGCGCGCCGAGCACCAGCAGCTTCGCAATAACGGGACGACGCGTCGGCTCGGGCAAGAACTGCGCGAGCAGTTCATTGGCCGCGATCGGCGCTTCGGGATCCAGAACGTGAACCTGATCGGCGATGTCGCGCAGTTCGGGCGGCACCTCCGGCGTCAACGGTTCCAGCGTGCGCGCGGAATGTCCCTTGAGGCTCGCAATGGCCGCGTTGAGACGGCCATGGCGCGCGAGCGCCCGCTCCACGTCGGCTTCGCTCGAATCGAGGTGTTCTGCGAGCAGCCGGTTGCGAATGCGTGCTATCGCTGCTTGTCTGACGGGATTGTCACGGGCGTCGATGACGATGCAGCACTCAGAGTCGAGCACCATCGACCGATTGTTCAGATTGGCACTGCCGATCACGAGCAAACGCTCGTCGGCGATCATGATCTTGCTGTGCACGTTGATGAACCGACCGTTGGGGGCATCGACGGCCGGCGCATACATTGCATAGCGGCCGTTGCTGTCTGCGGTTTTTAGCAGCTTGTGCAGACGGGCACGCAGAACGCCCATTGTCGCTTCCTGCAACCAGCCGCTTTGGCGGTAAGGGCAGACTACCGCAAGGTCCGGGCCGTTTTCTTCCGCGATGCGTTTTTGCAGCGCCGAGCCGACCGAATTCGCCGTGAAATACTGATTCTCGATATAGATATTGCGGCGCGCGGCGGCCACGGTGGCCAGATGCAGCGCCTTCACCTGCTGGATCGCGGGCCTGCCGTCGTACGCAGGCTCGGTGAGCGAAATACCCAGGTCGACATCTGCGAAATCGGGTTCGATGCCCGACGGCCACAAATCGGTGCGCGGCGGCGGCTTGCCGTTGAACGGCCGGCCCGCGTTGCCGCTGCGGCGCGAACGGCGCCAGCGTTCGCGGGCCAGATGCGCGATGGCGGCGGCAGCGGGGCCGTCGAACATCAGTTGCGCGTCGTGCATCGGCTCGTAACTCGTCTTGCCGAGATTCTTGCGCAGCGGATCGTCAAGCCGGTGCTCGGGCGTGTCCCAGCGCGAACCAGTCAGGTCGATGCCGCCGGTGAACGCGAGGCTGTCGTCGATCACGACGATTTTCTGGTGATGCGACGCACCCAGCGGATGACGCCCGTCCAGCCGGAACGAAAGGCGCCGGTGCCCGTGCCACGCGGGCTTGTAGGACGGCAGCCATTCGCGCTCGAACGCATACAGCATCGCAAAATCCCAACCGAGCAGATAAATGCGCAACTGCGGATTCGCGTCGAGCACGGCGCACAGGAATTCGGAGAGCTTGGGCGGAAAGCCGTCGTTGACGCCGCCGGGGACGAGTTCGATGCGGCTGTCGATATCCCATCCGAGGATGAAAATCGAATGACGCGCGCGCGGAATCATCTCGCGCAACACTGCGTAGTAGGAGGCGGCGTCGATCAGCACGCTCGCGCGGTGCGCCTTCAGAATCCATTCGCAGGTCGAACGGGTGTCCATCACCTCGCCATTCGGGACGGCGGGCGGCGCGTCCGCGGTGTCCCGCGACGGCGCATCGAGCACTTCGGATTCTATCGGGTCGGGTTCACTCATGGCGGTCCATGCGACTGTCAATAGATATATGCGGACGCAATTGGCATTCCATGGCGGGGAGGGGGCTGTCGTCGGCCGTTCTCGCGTGTCAACCGGGCGGCGGTTTGTAGTCGCGCTTGGTAGCCTTTGAAATTTTGGCGGCAGTGAGCGCTGTTTTTTTAGTCGCAAGGCGACTGGCGTTTTGCGCTGGAGTCGTGAGTGATGCTTCGCGGGTCATCGTGTAGCGCTGATCGATGGGGATCAGTCTCGCGTGGCGTCAGATCTCCAAACGATGCCGCGCCGAATTTTCTGAATTAGCAGTGCTGCCCGCCTTCAGCGTGCGTACCGAATCCGATCCGTTCTAGACTGATCGGCCGCAAACAGGGACGAACAGATCTGGCGAACTCGTCATTCGCCTCGCCGGCTATGCGTCTGCAAACAGGCGAGCGGCTGCGTCCACGCGCCGTTTCCAATGGGCGAGCGTTCGAGTCGAACTTGCCTTATGCCGGTTACTGCTAACGCATAACGGCCAATCATTCCCACGCATGCGCGCTCGGTAGCGGGTAGCAACGCCTGGCCGCCCCAAGAACAAACGCGAGACACGTCATGAGCAGATGCACTCAACATTCTCACACTCCAGCGCGCCCGAATGTCGATGCCGTTATGCGTATGAAGCGTGCGTCATCCACTACTGCGCTCGTTCAGCGTGGGATACACCATCTGCGGAAACGGCAAGTGCTTGCGGACTCGCTGTTAAGGAATCCTACTGCTATTCCGGTGTGTGTATGAGCGCGAGGGACAAGGCCTGATGGCCTACAGCGCTCTAAACCCGGCCATGCCCGAGGTAGCGCTTTCTGCTGAGAGCGTCGGCCGGCTGCTGGACGAACCCTGGCGCTACGGGTTTATCTCCCTGCTGCGCCGTATCGGCGCCGATCCCCGTCTCGATCCGGTCGGCACCGCACGCCGTCCACAGGCCGAACCATTCCGTCTCGGCCAGGCGCCGAGCCTCGCGTTCGCTCCGCGTGAGATTGCCGACGCGCGTGAGATCGATGGGCGTCTGAAGATCCGGCTTCTGGGTCTGGGTATGCTAGGGCCAAACGGACCGCTGCCGGTTCACGTCACCGAGATTGCACGTGAGCGCGAGCAGAACCGGCACGACCCGACGCTGGTCGATTTCCTCGATATCTTTCATCACCGCTATCTGACGCTGCTGTATCGGGCGTGGGCCTCGGGCCAGGCTGCCGCAGGCCTTGATCGACCGGATGACGAAGCGTTTTCGTTCTATATCGCGAGCCTCGCGGGCCACCATGTCGACGAAATTGCTCATCAGCCGTTTCCTGCGCATGCGCGTCTGGCGGCATCCGCGCACCTGGTGCGCGAAGCGCGCAATCCGGACGGGCTTCAAGCAACGCTTGAGCATTACTTCGGGGTGCCGGTCGCCATCGAAGAATACGTCTTTCACTGGATGGAAACCGCGCCTGCGAACCACAGCCACCTGGGAACGCCCGTGGAGTCGTCGACGCTGGCCATGGGTGCGATGCTCGGCGATCAGGTGCCGGATCGCCAGCACAAGTTCCGCATTATCCTCGGGCCGCTCGACATGGACGCCTACCTGCGCTTCACGCCGCAGGGCACGGACCTGCCGAAGCTGGTCGCATGCGTGATGGAATTCATCGGACGCGGTTCCCGCTGGGAGCTGGAATTACGTATCAAGCCGCAGTGCGCACCGCCTGCGGTGCTGGGAGGAACCCAACGACTCGGCTGGTCCGGATGGCTTGGCCACGCGCCCGCCTGCGCGCCCATTACCGGCATGCGCTTCGAACCGGAGCACTACCTGAAGCAGCCGGCGACGAGCGCCGCTCCATCCAATCAACATCCGGATACCGGCACGGATCAACAACTGCTGAGGTACTACAACGAAGAGTTGTTGTACATGCGCGAACTCGCCGCCGAATTCGGGAAGGCGCATCCGAAAATCGCAAGGCGCCTAGGCATGCGGGGGGGCGAGATTGGGGATGTGTACGTCGAGCGGTTGATCGAGGCATTCAGCTTCACCGCCGCGCGCATGCGCATGAAACTGGATGCCCGGTTCCCGGAGTTCACCCAGCCGCTACTGCAATGCGTATATCCGAATTTCGTGGCGTCGACGCCTTCCATCGCGGTGGCGCGCCTCTATCCGAACGGCACAGAGGGCAATCTCGCCGAGGGCATCCGGGTCGCGCGCGGTGCGACGTTCACAAGCCGCGTGCCCGATGGCGAGAAGACGTCGTGCGAGTTCCGCAGCAGCCAGGACGTGACGTTGTATCCGCTGGAGATCGTGAGCGCGCGGCTGACCGGCATTCCCCCTGACATTCCCGCGCTCGACCGGTACGTGCCGGGGCATACCCAGGTGCGTGGCGCGTTGCGGTTGCGACTGCGTACCACTGGCGAAGTCGGCATTGCAGAGTTGCAGGGGCTCGACCGTCTGCCGATGTATCTGGCCGGGGATGAGCAGGTGGCATCCCACCTGTTCGAACTGCTGCATGTGGCGGGCGTCGCATCCATAACCGGAGAGCCCGGAAATTTCGGCACGCCGGGCAGTCCGTTCCACGCGGTAAGCCGCGACGCGGTGATACACGAGGGACTCGATCCCGGACAGAGCCTCTTGCCGCTCGTCTGGCCGAAGTTTCATGGACACAATCTGCTGCACGAGTTTTCTGCTTGCCCGTCGCGTTTCTACTTCTTCACGCTGACGGGGCTCGAAGCGGGCCTGCGTCAGGTGCGTGGGCGCGAGGCGGAAATCGTCGTGCTGTTGAACCAGTTCACTGGAGCACTGGCGGAGCGCGTGGACGCCTCACACTTCGCGCTCTTCTGCACGCCCGTCATCAACCTCTTTCCCCGCACGTGCGACCCCGTCGAACTACCAGAAACCGGCACGGAATTTCAACTGGTCCCGGACGTACTGAAGCCGCAGGACTATGAAGTGTTTTCCGTTCAGACGCTGTACGGCCAGGTCAGCGAGAGGTCGGCACCGCTCGAATTCCGGCCGCTGCACCAGCCGCTGACGAACGACGAAGGAAACCACGGGCGCTATTTCACCACGCGTTGCGCCCGCCGCTTGACGACGGAACTGTCACGTCGCCGCTACGGCACGCGCACGCCTTACGTCGGTACGGAAACTTTCGTGTCGCTGGTTGACCGCGACGGCCAACCCTACGGCGAGCGCATGAACTACCTGGCGCTGAGCGCGTTGCTGACTAATCGCGAACTCCCGAACCTGATCGCTCCTGACGGGCGTGATGACCTGACGCTTGAACAGTCTGCCTCTGTTCTCGGTGTGGGTCTCATCCGCGCACCGAGCGCGCCACGCGCACCGTATGCGGAGCGGGAAACCGCCTGGCAGCTGATTCGCCTGTTGAGCTTCAGTTACCTGGCACTGGAAGACCCGTCGGCCGCCAGCCTGCGCAATCTGCTCGGACTGTTCCTCGCTCCGGGTGACGAGGTCTACCGGCAGCAGATCGAAAGTCTGGTCGATATCAGGACGCGCACGGTCACTCGCATGCTGCCGGGCAACGGACAACTTGTTTTTGGTTGCGGCGCCGAGTGCGAGATCACGGTTGACGAAACGAGCTTTCATGGCGTGAGTCCCTACCTGTTCGGCCTGATTCTCGAACGTTTTCTGGCGCGGGGCGCTTCGGCCCATTCGTTCGTTGAAACCCGATTGCGCTCGGTGCAGCGCGGTCATGTGGCGACCTGGCCTGTGCGAATGGGCACTCGCGGAGTCGCATGAGCACAACCACAGTGAAACACATGGCAGGCAGCCGGCGCGATCCGGGCAGGACACCGGCATTCATGGAGAACGATCGATGCAGACACGCATGACGAAGCGTTGGGCGCCGCACGCCCGGCATAACGGTGTCCGTTGCGCGGACGGCGACCGGTCCGGTTCACGCGGAGGATGGCGCTCATGCTGAACTTTACGACCCCGCGTACCTTCACGGTCAGCGGCGCCGCGTTGCCCACGCTCGACGACGGCGCGCCTGCGCTTCAATTGCGCTCCATCAGGGGCGAGGAAGCGCTGTCGAAGATCTACGAGTACGAACTGGGGTTGGTCACGCCACTCAACCCGCTGTTGCCCGACAGCATCGCAGCCAATCTGGACCTGAAGGCGGTGGTCGGCAAGGAACTCACGGTGACCGTGCAACTGGACGGCATGGGTACCTTCGTTTCCGGCATGGCGGGCACCACAGACGCCGCAAATATCGGCCGGGGCGAACGCGAGATCAGTGGCATTGTCACCGCCGCCAGTCTGGTTGAGCAACTGAACCGTCAGTACCGCTACCGGCTGATCCTCAAGCCGTGGATCGTGCTGGCTGAGCGGCGCACGGACTATCGGATTTTCCAGAACCGGTCGGTAATCGAGATCATCGACGAAGTGCTGAAGAGCAATTACATGTACTCCTATGTCAAGCGCCTGGGGGGCACATATCCGAAGCTGGTCTATCAGGTCCAATACGGTGAATCAGATTTTTCGTTCATTCAGCGGTTGATGGAAGAGCACGGCATCTATTGGTTTTACGAGCATTCGAAGGGCGTACACCGGATGGTGCTGGTCGATAACCTCGGCGCTCACAAGCGCGTGGTAAGCGAGGCGTATCACACACTGCCGTACTACCCGCCGGACAGAAAAATCGACACGGAATACGTGAGCCACTTCGACACCGCGGAAAGTATCCAGTCGGGCATCTGGACGACCGACGATTTCGACTTCACGAAGCCGAGGGCTGATCTGGCCGTGCAGAACGCGTTGCCGCAAAAGACAGCGCACAACCAGTTTACCGTCTATGAATGGCCGGGCGACTACACCGACCCGGAGCAGGGCGAGCAACTCGCGCGCGTGCGCATGCAGGAAATCCGTTCACGAGGCGAGCGCGCCGAAGGTCGGGGCAACCTGCGTGCTGTGGTGTGCGGTACGACCTTCACGTTGGCGGGTCATCCGCAGGACGCGGCGAATCGCGAGTATCTGGTGATCCGTTCGAGCCTTGACGCAGAGGAAATTGGCGATGCGAGCGGAAGAGGCGAGTACCGGGTCGGCACGACGTTCGAAGTACAGCCGGCGACCACGATGTTCCGGCCGCCGCGCACGGTGACTAAACCGCGCACGACGGGTCCGCAGACGGCAATCGTGACAGGCTATGAAGGCAGTGAAATCTGGACCGATCAGTACGGACGCGTGAAGCTCAAGTTTCACTGGGATCGGTCGGCTATCAACGACCAGAATTCGTCGTGCTGGGTGCGCGTGTCGTATCCGTGGGCGGGCAGTAACTTCGGCGGCATCAACATTCCGCGGGTCGGGACCGAAGTTATCGTGGACTTCGAGAACGGCGATCCGGATAGACCCATTGTGACCGGGCGCGTGTACAACGCAATGAGCATGCCGCCGTGGAAGCTGCCGGATCATGCGACGCAGAGCGGGACGCTATCGCGATCTACAAAAGGAGGCGGCTATAACACCGCCAACGCGATCCGCTTCGAGGATAAGAGAGGCAGCGAAGAACTGTGGATCCATGCGGAGAAAAACCTCCGTACCGAGGTGGAAAACGACGAGGTGCATGCGGTCGAGCACGACCAGACCGTTACGGTGAGTCATGATCGCGTGAAGCATGTAGGCAATGACGAGCAGGTTGATATCGGTCACGACCGCACGCACCGTATCACCCAGGATGACTCGCTTGCAGTGGGCCGTAATCTCAGATTAACAGTCGCCAAGGACTACACCGGCAACGTCGGTAATAACCGCACGGAGAAGATCGCGGCTGATTATCACATCAGCACCGGCGGCCATGTCGAGCATAGGGTCCAGGGCCATCACCAACTGCAGGCCGGCCAGAGCATTGAGCGCAGGACCCGGCTGTACACCTTGCAGTCCAGCGATAAGGTGGTGATCAAAGGGCCGGGCGGCACCGTCACCATCGACAACAGCGGTATCACGCTTGACGGCGTAGCGATCAAGCTCAAGGGTTCGGTAACCCAGGAATCGGGTCGCGGCGGCGCATCCGATTTGCAAGGTATTCCGCTACTCGGCCGTCTGCTCGATGTGGACCATCTGCCGCTCTCCGAATAACACACATCGAGATGAATATGAATTTCAGGAAGTCCCCATCATGCTGATCAGCCCGCCGTTTCTGAGCGCCGAGGCGCAGGAAGACGACCCCACGCAACCGGTTACCACCTTGGGCGAACGCAGCGGCAAAGGTGCGTTCCCGGTCAGCCGTGAATTTGGCTGGCACGGTGGCATCCACCTGGATGCGCCGGGTACGGGAAATCACGTTGAGCCGGTGCGGGCCATTGCGGATGGCGAGGTGGTGTTTGCCCGCAATAGTGAGCCCGTTCCTCAACATCAGGACGATCCGGCGGTGATCGCCGCCCATCCGCTGCTGTATTACGCAGGTTGGACAAGCAACGGCGTGGTGATACTGAAGCACGCGACCGAGATAGGTGACGGAGTGAACGTCGAGTTCTACTCGATCTACCAGCATCTGCACACGCTGGCCACTCGAACGGTCAACGGCCATCCGGTCGAACTGGCGCATGGGCAGAAGGTGTATCGCAAGGACGCCATCGGCACCGCAGGCGCAATCTATGGGCAGCCCAATCGCATCCACTTCGAGATTGTGGCTGATGCGGCCAGCGTCGCAGCGCTGATGGGGCGCAACCAGGGGCCGCTGGCTGCGGAACAGGGGCGTACCAGTAGCCTTTGGGGTGACACGCATGTTGTTCTGCCAGCCAATACGCCCCTCTATGCGACCGACCCGTCGGTGGGCACGCCGGGCCATCCTGCGTGGCAGACGCCGGTTCTCACCCGCACCACGGCGCCTGCGATAGTGAGCACGAGCGAAGCGCAGGGACTGATTACGCTGACCACGCGCACTATCCGCGGCGCGGTGCTCGGCTCCGCGACCCCCGAAGATGGTTATGGCCTGTACGAACGGGCCACGAAGCGCTATCCCGGCTGCCCGAGCGCAGGCTATGAAATGCTGCGCTTTGGCCGGGTGATTGGGCCGGATGCGCCGGCAGCGACGGACCTTTATCAGGGACGTCTGCCGCATATCCGGCAAATTCACTCACCGGTCGATCATACGGCGGTCTATGCCGACCTGAACGGCCGGGGCGTCCGGGTCTACAGCGATGCCGATTTTCCCGACTGGCGGGGATGGACGATTATCGACGACGATATCGACGGCAATAGCCGGTGCGATTCCGATGTGCTGACTGACATGCTCGATCCGGTTAGCGTCTCAACGAGCGGTGCCGCCACGCCGCAGCAGCGGCGCGATCACATTGCACGCGCCTATGCACGCAGTCTTGACGGTTCCATCCGCGAACGCCTGAGTTACTGCGTGGTGAAGATGCCCACCGAGTGGTCAAGGGCGGACTTCGATACGCGATGGGTATGGGTCAAAGGCGGCGATCCCAATGATCTGCCGGCGAATGTCATAGCGTCCGCCGGATTGAGCGATGCAGGTTATGCACAGTTTAAGGCGCACCATGCGGCGCTCGCGTTCTGGGAGGACGCACAGGCTCAGGGTCTTGCGTTGGACAAGGTTCACTACCACTTTCACCCGGGGCGGTTTATCCAGACGTTTCGGAAGTGCATGTGGCTGAGTGAAAAAGAGTTCAAACAACTGGTACCGTCATTTGCGATGCGTAAGCATGGCGGGCAGATACTCTGGGAGCCAGTGCCGACGATCTCGGTCACCGGGAACATTTTTCAAAGACAGCGCGTTCAGCTCAACCGCATGCTGCGGACCTATGGCATCAATACTCCGTTTCGCATGGCCTCCTTCTTCGGCAACGCGATGCAGGAGTCACAGTGGTTGCAGTCGCTGAAAGAAGGAAGCCCATCTGCGAGGAAATATTATCCTTGGTACGGGAAAGGGTTTCTTCAGATCACGTGGGCAAGCAACTACTTGGACTATTGGGATTTCCGCGGGCGGCGCTCTCGGATTCCAACGACAGTACGCACAGCATTGCTGCATGCGGAACACCAAGCTATCGCAACGGATTGTAATGCGGCTTGGCTTTCGTCTGAGGCCGCGCTGACCGATGAAATGAGGCAGTGGCGGGATGATGTATCCGACGCCGAAAAGTTTGAAGCGGCTTTAAGCGCGGGCTTCTATTGGGCAAAGCTCCGTATGGCGCGCTTCGCCGATGAACCGCACGTACTGGAGCGGGCGCCCGTTACAGCGAGTGGTCATCCGCACAGTTATTACCGCAGCCGAAGCTTCTGGAGAGTCTCCGCCGCGGTAAACCTACCAAGCGCGATGGATCACTTGTACTCGACATCCTTGAACGGCTTTGAGGCGCGTTGCATGGCTTATAGCGTGGCACTTTCTGTCCTCACTGAGATGAAATTTCCGGTCCCGGTGGCGCAATCGCCGGATATCCCAGAAGACGGGATCCTAAGGAGAAGCTAATGTATAGCCGTCTAAAATCGTTAAGTGCCAAATGCATCGGTCATCGGTTTAGGACCGGTGTGTTTTCCTGCCTTGCGCTGGGTTTACCCACGATTGCGTTTGCTGAGTCCAAGTCGATAGAAGTCAAGCAGATAACTATCCGGGCGGAGGGCCATAGCTGCCCGATTAAGATCAACGACCCATATGGTGGTCGACTTGATGAGGACGGTTACGAGTTAAAAGATCTACCAAACAAGGAAAGTGGACTTGAAGGCCTATCTCTTTATCTTGTTTGCTTTAGTGTGAATGACACGAAGCATATCAGGTATAGCGTCGCAGCCACCTATGACAAAGGCAAAGGACGATGGAAAAAAGATGTGTCCTTCGTGCCCCGTGGGGAACGCAAAACTACCAAGATTTTTCCACTACGCGGCATAAATAGCAGTGGAGTGGGAATGACTCGGGAAGCCACCACCGATGACCCTCGTTCGTTCGCCTTTTGCATGCGCCATCCACCAGTTGTGTTGTGTGGTGGATTGCCCGCTAGTGGACGTCTGTACGCTCATAGGGATGATTTAATGCCATACGCGCTCACTATCATTAACTCAATACAATTTGTTGGTGCGACAGCCGTTGGCATACCTGCGGACCGGCCAATTCCCGTACGCCGGTAACAAAGGGCAAATCGTCAATCGCATGAACGTAAGCAGGCCGTTGTATTGGATAGAGCGGGTTCCTGAGGGACGACGGCCTTCATACGGATTTTCTGAAGGACGAAAACCAAAAACGGGCTCGTAGGCACAAAGAACCTACGCAAGCTTGCACATGATTTATCTCATGATACGACTATTTGCTCGCGCGTCCGCATAGCATAACGTTGCCATCAGGTGGGCAAACATTGCGATCGATAGAGAGCGAAGGTCGCACAAACGTGTGACGGATTATGTGGTGGTCGTCTGGCTACGCTGGAAATTCAAAACGCAAACCAGATGGCGCGCGTGCCGCACGCGCGCTGGCCGAATTTACGCCCAACCGGGCAGTGACTAATGCCGAGAGTTTCACATTTTTGTCGAGAGCGGAAGGATGAAGCCTAATCGATTGATGATAAATAACTTGACGTTGGCCATTTCGATGTGTGGGATGGCAATGCTTTTCTCCTTGTCGTCCCCGTGGGCGCAGCAGGTGGCCAATGGAACCGGCATCGTCCCGGACGAGCGCGTGAGCTGGGTCAAGAATCCGCTGATCACGCAAATCAGGTTTCACGATGCGATTGTGCGCCCGTCAAGCATCAAAGTTCGCTACTACCTCGCGTACATCAATCCAAGCGACAAGGACGTTAAGTGGACTGCTATGCCGACGCCGGACGGCCCCAAGATGCGGCTATATTCGGAAGGCAAACAGATCCTGCCTGCCCCGCGAGTTGAGAGCGGAATCGAGGCCAACAAGGCCGCTCCCCGAGACGAAGAGATAAAGGCGAACGCCAGCGTTGTCAAAGCAAGGGACAAGTGGGCGACCGATGGACTGGCCGAATTTGTCATCATGAACAGCCAGTTCCTCACCGGCACGCACATCTACGAAGTCGTCTACTGGCATAGTCAACTGGACTGGATCGACGTGCGCGAGGTGCTCGATCGTACCGACTCACAGGGCAAGGGCAGGATGATGTATCCGATCACCGACAACGCACCATCTAACCGACTGTACTTCAAGGTCTATAAACCGACCGACGACGAAGCACGACAGGGCCGACATATTGAATTCCTCGGCGAGGTCGATGCCCGCACACAGATTCCGGCTTTTCCATATGCACGCCCCGGCGACTTCGCATCGAAAGCCGGCTACTGGTCAGCAACTGGCAAAAGCATCGAACGGCTGGGCGGTTATCACGAGGTGTTCGTCAGGGAAGGCGACTCGATGCCGAACTTGCCGGGAGAAAAGGGCGTGGACCCATTCAGCTTCCAGTGGAAATACGTCGGCGAACATAGTCAGGCCAGCGTTCAGTAGGTCTCTACCACATCAACGTTCAGGAATTTCCCATGCGTCCCGTCGTCCTCCTAGGTCATCGCCATTCCTGTCCCATGCATGGGATAGGCACCGTCACCAGTGGCACGAGCAGTGTTACGGTCAACGAGCGCGCTGTCGCTTGCATAGGTGATCTGACAAGTTGCGGTGCTGTCATCGTTACTGGCTCGTCGACCACGTTTGGCGGTTCGAGCGTCGCCCGCAAAGGCGATACGACCAGCCACGGCGGCACATTGATCGAAGGCGACGACGGCTGGCTGCTTGACTGAACGTGCTGAACTGAGACGCTCATGAAACTGCAATACGCCAACCCCGTAAATCGATCAACCGCGCCGCAAAGTTGACCAGACCGGCCCTGATGCTCGCAGCCGACATCGGCGAAAACAACGCGCGACTCCGCACCTACGGCACGCCACACCTCGAGATCTTCTACGGCGTCGTCGCATGTGATTCACGTTAACGGCGCACCGCACGCCATTACCACGACGAAATAGAACAGGTCTCCAACCCCTTCCGCCTCAAGGCGTCTCAGCCTGATAGCACGACTGCGCGCCGCTCGTCTGATAGATAAGCCGATAGCCGCCGCGTGCCCGTTTGCGTCGACGGCATAGGCAACGACGGTCGCGCCGGAAACTGAACCGAGATAGACACTGCCGCTGATCGAAGGCTGCTGGCTGACGGTGCCGCCGCAACCGGCAAGCGTGATCGGCAGCAGGGCGAGGAGGGCGGTAAAAGCGCCCGAAGCGCGCGGGAAATGCATTGTTGTCTCTCAGCTTCTCGTCAGTCTGTGTTGGAACGTCAACAAGATTAACGGCAGCTTACAAAGCAACTTGATGCGGAATTACAAGCGCGGCACACGTTATGCGAAACATAGGAAGAAGCTTTCTCAACCGGCAAGGAGATGAATATGGCTCAGCATCCGGCTCGTTCGCAGAACCACCGCCACCCCGACCAACCGCCACTGGAAGAAATTACACGCGCGCTCGAAGGCGCCGCGTTTCCCACTACGCGTGACAAACTGGTCGAGTTTGCGCAGCGCAAGGGCGTCGACGGCGAGGTGTTAGCCGTCCTTAAGAGAATGGGCGACCGCAATTTCGACAGCGTCTCGGCTGTCGTTCGGGAGGCATCGAACGTCGAGTAGCGCTATTGGCGCGCTTTAGCGGATCGCAGCGGCTCGTGCTGGCTTCGCACGCGATGACGTGAACTGCCTGACGGGGCTTCCCGGTGTCGAAGCCCAGTGTCGTCACGAGCCAGGCAAATCGCCAGAATTGAGCACCAGTGCAAGGGTGCCGACGAGGATGAAACT
Organism: Paraburkholderia kirstenboschensis; assembly: GCF_904848585.1. GTDB lineage: Bacteria > Pseudomonadota > Gammaproteobacteria > Burkholderiales > Burkholderiaceae > Paraburkholderia > Paraburkholderia kirstenboschensis. The sequence goes on along the minus strand of NZ_CAJHCR010000009.1, from coordinate 74,988 downwards.
AAAGGCCCACACGGCGTCCAGGTTGAACCAGCTGCGCGACACGAACTTGAGCCCTAGATAGCGATACACGAGCCACGCGATCAGTCCGCCGGCGAGCACCATCGCGGCGGCATGCACGCCGGAGACCAGCAGCGCCATGCCGAACCGCGCTTGCATCAATGTCTGCGCAGCCTGGTGCGCCCGGTCGGCATCGTCGGCGCGGCAAAGGCCCAGGTAGATCGGCACGAGCATCAGCCCAGCGCCGTGCGCAATCGCTATCGCGAAGGACCACAGCGCGAGCCGCGATGGCGCGATCCGGGCGAGCACACGCGGATGCCGTTGCCAGATCAGCAGGACAACGCCGAAGCCAATTACGAGCACGCTTGCGCCAGTCTGGATTTCGCGCTGCCATGCGAATACGGCGGCGAGCATGGCAAACGGCATCACCATCAGAAAGATTGCCAGCACATGTCCGGCTGCGAGATAGAAGAGAGCGGTGAAGAGCGCATGCGAGCGCCGTTGCATCAGGGCGTTCGACACCGCAAGCGGCCATCCCATCGCGGGATTGGCACCGTGATAGCAACCGCTTGCGACGACCGCGAGCCAGAGGCCGGTCTGCGACCAGCCGCCGCTCAAGTGCCCACCGACGGGTAGCAGAACGAATCCGTCGAGCAGTCTCCTCCTTCGAGGCGTATCTGGTGCGCGCGGTAGCCATCGGGAAACTTCACCCAGAAATCGTCAGCCAATGTCAGGCCGCCGCCAGGAGCGGCGTGCGCCATGACCTGCGCCGCGGGCACGCCGTTCGGATAGAACTGGTTGTCCCACGTCGAGTAGAGCGAGTTGGTCCAGTACACGCGCTTGCCGTCGCGGCTGATCTCGACCATCTGCGGGCCGCCGGCAAAGGCCTCGCCGTTCGGATGCGGCGTGCGCCGCACGATCCCGCCGAGATGAACCGAACCGGCGAGCTTCGGCTTGCGCGACTCCGTCACGTCGTACTGGCGCATTTCGCCGGTGCCCCAGCAGGCGACGTAGAGAAATTTGTCGTCGATGGAAAGATCAATGTCGGTGACGAGCGGCGGCACCGCGCCGAACCCTTGCAGCAACGGCGGCAGCGCCGCGGGGTCGGCCGGCTCGGGCGGAATGGTCGCCGTCTTCTCGATGTGGAACTGGCCGCCTTCGCGCCACCATGTCCAGATCGAGCCTTCGAGATTGGTCGTGTCGACCACCACGCCGATAAAGCCATACTCGCGGCTCGGATCGTGAGCGGGACGCACTTCGAGCGCCATCTGATGATTCGCGCCGAGGTCTATGGTCTGCGCATTGCGCCGGGCGCGCAGATCCCAGAAGTGGACTGCGTGGCCGTATTTGTTCGACAGAAGGTCCTCGGGCACGATGCCGTTCTCGAACTGCGGCGGCAACGCCCATTCGCTCGACACCATGTAGTCGCGCGGCAGATTCCACCAGAAATCGTAATGTTTCTCCTGCGGCCCGCGGTCGATTTCCCAGCGGCCGAGCACGTCGAACGTTTCGCAGTCCATGATGAAGATGCCCGGCGGCCCGTCGGTGCCGTCCGGCCCCGCGCCGCCGAGCGTACTGACGTAAATGCCCTCTGGGCCGCAATGAACCGTGTGCGGACGCGAGTAACCCGTCTTGCGAAAGATCTCCTCGGGCTCGATGATCTTGTGGATCTGCGCCTGCGTCGGATGCGGCTTGGTATCGACGATATACATACGCGACGAGCGCATACCCGGAATGATCAGAAAGCGCCGCTCCAGGAAGGCGTGGCCAGTCAATGGCGACAGCGCCGAAGAACACGCATTCCAGCCGAAATGATGGAATTCGTCGCCCTTGTTCGGCACCGGCACCGTGTGGACCACCTGGCTGTAGGTCGGCGAGCCGGGCTTGACGTCGATAACAGCGAGCGCGTCGGGCTGCGAAAAATCGGGGCTGAGCAGGAGCGTGTACGCGTATTCTTCGGCGGGCGCATCCATTGCGAGTTTTGGCGACGCGTGGAATGTGGGATCGGGGCGCATACCCATGACGGCTTCTCCTCTGTCTGATCGGGCGCGGGCTTAGCGCCGAACGCGCTCCGGCTTTAGATGTAGTTCACCGCGGCGCCGAGAGCAACCGAAACTTTCATGGAGCTTGCTGGCGCCGACATCGCCAGCGTTGTGCGTCGCAGCGCCTTAAGCGCTTCGTCGGCGGACATCGGACGTCCGCGCCGGCTTCTCTACGCGAGGTTCGGCGGGCCGGCCCTCAGCACGTCGACGTGTTTGGGGATCAATCCCAGGTCGAGAAACGCATCCGCGATCTGCTGCTGCTCGCCGAGAATGGCGCGAGTGATCCGCTCCGTGCCGAATTTCTGACGGGCCACTACGACATCCACGACCGGTTTCGGCAATCCCCACAACTGTGCCAGTTCGCTCGACAGTTGATCCTTGTTCCGGCTGCCCCATTGATCGACCTTTTCGATCTCCTCGATGACGATCCGTATCACGTCGGGATTCTTCGCTACGTAACTCTGCGACGAGAAGTAATAACCGCGATTGCCCACGACGCCGCTGGCATCCGCGAGCACACGCGCACCGAGCGACTTCTGCGCGGCGGCAAAGAACGGGTCCCAGATCACCCATGCGTCGATGGACGCGCGCTCGAACGCAGCGCGTGCGTCGGCGGGAGCGAGAAAGGCAACGTTCACGTCGGCGTACTGCAAGCCATGCTGACGCAGCAGCTTGACGAGAAAGTAGTGGACATTGCTGCCGCGGTTAAGCGCGATCTTTTTGCCCTTCAGATCCGCTACTGAACGGATTTGTGAACCCGGCGGTACCAGCACGGCTTCGGATTGCGGTCGCGGAACCGTCGCTGCCACATAAGCGAGCGGCGCGCCGGCCGCCTGCGCGAAGATCGGCGGCGCTTCGCCAACATCGCCGAAGTCGATCGAACCTACGTTTAGCGCTTCCAGTTGCACAGGGCCCGCGGCGAATTCAGTCCAGCTCACCGATACGTTTAGCGGCGCCAGCCGTTTTTCGAGGGTGCCGCGCCCCTTCAGCAAATTCAGATAACCCTTCTGGTTGCCGATCCGCAAAGCGCGCGGCGCGCCCGCTTGTGCGCCCGGAGCCGGTGCTTGTGCAAGAGAGAGCGGCGCGGCCACGGCGGCTGCCGCAGCCGCGGCAGCGCCTGCGGAAAGTTTGAGAAATGCGCGGCGATTGGGTCGTGTCGTTATCGTGGACATGGCAGTCTGGAAGGTTAGGGATGCATCTGGCGAGCCATCCTACCTGCGGGTGCGAAGTTGACGAACCGATCTTTCGCCGTAAGCAAATGACGTGAGGTGGAATAGACGCGAGCTTCGAATTGCACGGCGTGGGGTCGCGACGCTGTTGTCTCGTTCGCAAATTCCCGAGGCTTATCTCGGCAGCGAAATGGTCGCACTGGAACTGAGGCGCCAGAGGCCGGCCGTGCGGTGGGTTACACGTCGCGCGCCGATTGGCTCGGGACGGCAATGCAGTCTGGCTTCATCGAGTATTTGCGGCAGGAGTGCGCTGTCGATAAGGCGGACAGGTTGCGGTGAATCCGGACGGTTATGCAACCGCATATGGTCCACCGCACATAACGACGTAATCGGCCCATGACAAACTGTAAGGCAGTAGCCGGCGATTCCCAGGACGAAACCACCATCAATTCTGCGACAACACCGCATGAGGAGCTATGGAAAGTGCCCCGAATCAAGCTTTGGACTCCAGATTGAAGCAGGTGACCGACGAAAGGCTCGACGCATTGAGCCGGGAGATGAATGCCGTCGGTATCAGCGCACTTCACGATGTCCTCTCGCCAGCCGAAATTGCAATCGCGGGCGACTATGTGCAGCGTGAACTGGACAAGCATCAGCGCCAGCATTTCATTTACGCCGGACGCCCTTGGCTCGACGCCTCACCGCTCGCGACGTTCGGGCAATCTCCGCACCTGCGGCGCATACTCGCCGGGCTGTACCGGCGCGGCACCGGGAAAGCCGCACCGGACATCGACATCGTCGCCGCGCTTCGCGTGCTGTCGGGTGATTTAGGACTGAAGGCATCGAACCTGTTTCACTACGACACCTATGTCGTCACCGCGCTGTTGCCGCTGGTCATTCCAAACGGCCCGAACGAACCGCGTGGCGACCTCGTGATGTATCCGAACCTGCGCAGGGTCCGGTCTTCATCGGTGATCAATCTGGCCGAAAAAGCATTAGTGCAGAACTCACTGACGCGCTCGGTACTCGCGCGCGAGACGGTGCAGCGTGCGCTCGGCGCACGCGTCTTGCCGCTGGAGCCAGGCAATATGTATTTTTTCTGGGGAATGCGATCGCTCCACGCGAACCAGGCGTGCCTGCCGCACAGCGTGAGATCGACCGTCCTGTTTCATTTTGCCAACCCGCATTCGGGCGGCGCACTGGACAGACTGCGCGAGTGGGCCCATCACAGGAATTCCGCGCCGTCCGAGCGTGCCAGGCTTCCAGTAACCCAGGCTCGGAGCGCCTTCGACGATCAAACTCCCGAATAGGTGAAATTGAATTCCGAATCGATCGTGCGAGTGGTTTTATCGGCTAAGGAAGCGTTACGTTAGAAGCCGGCCCCACTCGAAATCGACCCGATCGGGCCTCATAGGGACCACCCCAGCTCCCGGCGTGAAAGTGAGTTCGCCAAAGTACACCGCATTGCCCGGTGCATACAGATCGACGCGAACATAGTTGAAGTCTTCGGCCAGTACGGCGGCCATGTCCAGTATGGAATCCAGATTGTCCGGAGGCGGCGGCGGCGTCGCGCTGCGGGCATACGGGCCGATGCCCACGTCAAGATGATTCCAATGAACATCGAATACGTCGCCACGCGTGTTAGTGCCGAACCGATCCGAGATGACGACGATATACATCATCGGTCGTCCGGACTTTCCGCCGAAGCAGTGAACCTTGTAGTCAGCTGGCACCTGGCGATGCTCGTCAAGAAGAAGTGCTTCGAAGAAAATACGTGGCCGAATTTGCCGGTAATGACGTTCTCTTGCAATCCGGTAGAAGTCGGTAGCCATCCAGCGATTTGCCAAGGTCTGCAGTTCCTCGAAACTGACTTTCGACTTGTCCTGCACGATCTCAACAAAACTGCTGCCATGATTGGCCTTCATGACAAATGAGTCCGGGAGCGTATCGAACACCGCCCGCGTGAAAACGTCGGGCGACGAGATCAGTGGGACCAGATGCCTTTCGCCGACTTTCGCCTTCACATAGTCTCTGACGGCCAATTTATCGGTCAGCGCGGCATATCGCGGGTCTGGCCGCAAGCTGCGCTGCAGGATTTTCTCGTTGAATGTCGTGGGACGGAACAGTTTCGGAAAGCGCCCGATGTGCTTCCGATGCAGCAAGCTCAGGAAAAGCGCATCGGGAAGCAATTGTTTTGCGTTGTCCTTCATCAACTGAAGAATCGCACTGGACGGCTGCCACATGGTCTCTCTCCGAATATAGGGCACACAGTTATGAGCCAACGCGATAGGTCGGTCAGTGGCCGCAACCGGTCGCATGCGCGAACCTGCCTGTTTTCAGTCGGGCAGGCCGCGCACGATAAGTCCATTGCGCCGCCAGGCTTGCGACTGGGCCGGTTAGCAATGGATTAGGTGTCCTGGCATCCAATTGTCATACTCAGACGCCCGCCCACTTTGTGAAATAGCGAAAGCGGCGAGGTGGTTCAGCATAGCCCGGAGAAGGCCGCTCGAAAGCTAGTGGCGCAAATTGTCGAGATATCGGCTAATTTGGTTGTGTGGTTCGCACAATGCGGTCGGCGTCCAATCAATGATCCACAAGCATTTCCGTCGGGTTGCGCTCGGCAGCGCGGGTGGTCCGGCTTCTGTGGTTCCCAAATCCGAGCTTCCAGGGGCGCGAATTCAGCATATCGCAGATTTCGTGGTGTCGCCTTCGTCAAAAATCTGCCATATCCGTTCGCCGATACTGCGCTTCAGTCGCCAGCCGCCACGGCAGGCGGGCCGTGCTCAATATGTCCGCCGCGCGGCCCGGAGTTCGCCGCTAAGCACGACGAGTCAGTAGACATTTCAATAGCCTGATCATTGTTGTCCTGCGGACAACATGGTGATCGCCGCGAGCCCTCTACTGGCAATCAGAGCCCGATCCTACAATTCGTCTCGACGAAGGCGCTGCGTGCAGTAAAGCCGACGTTGGACCGAGCAGCCCGATATGCATGCTTCCATAACGACGGGCCATCTCTACGCGCTCACTTTGGATTCGTTAGCAGTCCAGTTGGATATGCCCGGCATTCGGTCAGTCGTTTTTAATCGAAGAAGCAGTGTCTAACAAGCATGCATGAGAGTTTCGTCGAATCCCGCATCGTCAGGCCGGGAAGGGGAGACCGAACTGACCCAAGCCAAGGGTACGGCCTGCAAGCAGATGATCAATACGCAACGAATTTACCCTCCACGCCCAATCGCGGATGCACTTGAAGTGGGCGATCCGCTCGCAACCTTCGGCTGATCGAAACCCGCCGACCAAACGTTCACTAGTCTTCTTTACAACGGAGTTGATCATGAAATTGCGTGCCGCTTTGCGAACGACTGCCTGTTGCGCAAGCTTGCTGGCGATCGTGCCGGCCGCCGCGTTTGCCGAACCGTTTTCCGTGAAAATCGATGGCCTGAATCGCGGGCAATTCGCAAACGAACAGGTGTACGGCGGATTCGGCTGCCACGGTGAGAACGTCTCTCCACACATCTCGTGGTCGCATGTTCCGGCGGGGACGAAAAGCATCGTCGTCACGATCCACGACCCCGATGCGCCCACGGGCGGCCTCGGCTGGACGCATTGGGAAGTGGCCAACATTGCGCCGTCGCAGACGTCGATCGAAAAGGGCGCGTCCGGTAATGCAAGCCTGCTGCCGGCGGGTGCTGTCGAAACCCTGACCGACTTCGGCGACTCGAAATACGGTGGACCGTGCCCGCCACAAGGCGAGTCGCATCGATATGTCGTCACGGTTTCGGCGCTGACTGTGCCGGCCATCGATGTGAAAGCGGCGTCGAGTCCGGCGCTCGTCGCATACCAGATGCATGGAAAGGTCATTGGGCAGGCGCGCTTTGTCGCGCGGTATCACCGTTCGGTGGAGTAACCGTAGACTTCGGCGGGAGATTGTCATGCGGTCTTCCGCCATGCGCCTTTGGTAATCGAACGAAAAATTCTTGTGTCAATGTCACACGACGCAGGATCAAACGTCTTGTGAGAGTGCGGTCATTCGACCAGACCTTATTTAATCGAACGTCTCACACACGACATGCACCTTGGTAAATCGTATCGGCTGACCGAGTTCCTCATCTGGACGCGAAGGCAGATCTACGCACTCGTCATTTGCGGCTCGGTGCCTGTGATTCTCTACAAGTACGCGTCGATGACGTGGCTTTCGGTGCCGTTCACTATCGTCGTACTGCTGGGCACGGCGACGTCGTTCATCGTGGGCTTCAAGAACGTGCAGACGTATAACCGTGCAATGGAGGCACAGGACGTCTGGACCGAGATTGTCGGCGCGAGCCGCAAGTGGGGGCAACTGGCGTGCGCGTTTCCCTCTGAACGAAACATCAGCCGCGAACTGATCTGCCGGCATCTCGCGTGGCTCACCGCATTGCGATACGAATTGCGTAGCCCTCGTATCTGGGAAAGCATGGCCCGGCGCTTCAATCTCGAGTACCGGCGTCACTATCATGTCCCCGAATGGGAAACAGCGATCGAAGACGTTCTGACGAACTATCTTTCCAGCGCGGAAAGTGCGCGCGCGCTGGCATCGCCCTCGGCGACGACAGCCATATTGAGCATGCAAAGCGATTGCCTTAAGGCACTGCATCACGATGGGCATCTGAACCTGTCGTTCTATCTCGAACTTCAGCGGGCAACTGGCGATTTCATCGCGCTTCAGGCGAAAGCGGAGCGTTTAAAAAATTTCCCTTACCCTCGCCAATACGCGACGATCAGCGCGTTGTTCGTGCGGTTCTTCTGCTTTCTCTTTCCGTTCGGCTTGCTTCAGGAATTCGACAAGCTCAACAGCGGCGCAAGCGGACCCATGCACGGCAACATGATCTGGCTCGTTGTGCCTTGCAGCGTAATGGTTTCGTGGATGTACACGTCGCTCGCGCAGGTGGGCGAAAGCACGGAAAATCCCTTCGAAGGAAGTGCGAACGACGTCCCCATTTCCACGCTGTGCGCCGCGATGGAGCGCGATCTGCGCTGGATGCTCGGAGAGCCTGTCGAGCATGCGGCGCCCCAGGTCATCGCGCTTTAGATTGGTGTCTTACGGACAACAGAGTGAGGCGCGCAGCATGGCTTCCGGTTGCCTGCCGCGAAGACTACGATGGTTGCGTACGGCATATCGCCGGCCCCGGTGCGCGGCTCGTGCGCACTGGTTTCATCCTCGCTGGAGCAACCATGACTCAACGCATCAACTATATGCAGCAATCGCCCGAACTGTTCAAGAAGTTCGTCGCGTTCGGCCTCGCGGTGAAAGAGACCGGCATCGAAACGTCGATCTGCGAACTGGTGTCGCTGCGCGCATCGCAAATGAACGGCTGCGGCTTTTGCGTCGACATGCACGTGAAGGAGGCGAAGATTCACGGCGAGCGCGAATTGCGCCTGCATCATGTGGCGATCTGGCGCGAGTCGACGCTGTTTTCTCCGCGTGAACGCGCAGCGCTCGCATGGACGGAGATTTTGACGAAGTTGCCGGAAGACGGCGTGCCCGATGATATTTTCGAACGCGTGCGCACGCAGTTCACGGACCAGGAACTGTCGAACCTGACGTTTCAAGTGATGGCGATCAACGGCTGGAACCGCGTTAATGTGGCGTTCAGGACTGTGCCGGGATCGTCGGACGCGGCATTCGGACTCGGAAAGGCCAATCTGGCCTGAGCGACGAATCGTAGCCGCCCATCTGCAGCAACACGGAGCACATCATGCCTGAATTCAGAAAGCTTGCGATCATCGCGGCGGCGTGTCTCGCGCAAGCGGCTCACGCCGCGCCCGACGCTGTTGTCACGCCCTTGATGGAGAAGCCGCTAGCGGACTATCCAGGCAAGGAAGCGCTGATGCTCACGGTCGTCTATCCGCCGGGCGCCGCCGATCCGGTGCACGTGCATCGCGCGCACGGCTTCATCTACGTGCTGGAAGGCACGATCGTGATGGCTGTGAAGGGCGGCAAGGAAGTCACGCTCACACCCGGACAGACCTTCTATGAAGGCCCGAACGACGTGCATACGGTCGGCCGCAACGCCAGCGCGACGCAACCAGCGAAGTTTCTCGTTCTGCTGTTGAAGGAGCAGAACGCGCCTGTTCTCGTGCCGGTGAAGTAACGCATACGTAGTACTCGCGGCGTGCTCAGCAACGAGCCGCCGCGGACGGCTTCATAAGGCGATGCGCGGTCCTTTGTGTGTACATCGGGACTGTTCTGCAAGAACTGAAGCGCATCCTTGAGGAGAACGTCGTGCGCCGATCGTCGCACGACGTTCGCGCCCTCATCCGAATACGATGCGGCTGCAATGCAGATGGCCCGGCAGTTCAGCTCGCATCAACTCGAATCATTGCGTATCTACTGGTGAAGCAGCGCCCTATGGTCGGGCGACGGTGTGCTTCGTTCTGAGGCCGGCCTCGGATCAAAATGAGCTTTGCGGCACGCACATTGTTTTTCGACTCCCGCACAACCTAGAAGCGGTAGTTGACCGACGCCAGAGTATTGAGTTCGCTGCGGCGCTCAGTGATCGGGCTCGCCGCCGCATAGTGCTGCAGCCGCCCGACAGTGACTGCGACTGAGCCTACCCAGTGCTTTGAGAAGTCGTAGCTGACGTAGCCGTTCAGATGAACATCCCGAATGCCGGAACCGGTTCTGTAGACCGGCAGTCCGGATGCCGCGCTTTGCTGGCTCGACACGCCGAAGAACGTCCGCGTGTATAGCGCATCGGCCCACGTTAAGCCCGGGCCAATAGAGAAAAGGCAGCTTCCAACAGGCACCGACGCTAGCAGGTCCACCGGAACCGTTTTGCCTTGGCCGTGCGCTGCAATGTCCTGATACAGGGCGACCGAGCCCGTGAACATCCATACCGTATAGTCGGCGAACAGTTTGAGTTTCGGGCCGCCATGCACGTTGCCCAGACCGTGCAGATGCGGATCGTCGTTCTCGTTGCGTGACTGGAAATCGAAACTCAGCGCCGCGCCGACGTGATAGTTCGTACCGCGCAGCGCATTGACGCCAAGCACGTCAGGCCCCTGCGAGAAGACCCGGTCATCGTAGGAGATATCGAGCGAAGGGAATGGGAACACCCTCGTATGCCGCGAGCCGGGCGACTCCGGCGTCACGACGACGCCCGGCCCGAGCGCCACTTTCCATTTGCCGTCACCGGCGGCAGCTGTTGCGTCGGCTGCGTGCGCGGTCGAAGCGGGCAGGAAGCCCGCCAACGATATCGCGAGCGCTGCGGCGCCCGCGGTTCGGTGCGTGAACGTCCGCGCTTTCATGCGTCGTCCTTGCCGATGGCAGCAAGCTGCCGCAAGCGGCGCGCGAGCGCTTTCGATACAACGGGGCTGCGCAGTTCTCCAGATCCCGAAGCGGCTTCGCTCTCGCGTAGAAAGGATGCCGTTTCGCGCGCAACGATCTCGCGTTCGTTGTCTGATGTGATCATGTGGTACGAATCGTCGAGATAGATGGTGCGCAGAAAGCTCGATCCAAGCGCCAATGCAGCGGATTGGGCGGTACGCGGGCTCGACGTTTCGTCGTCGATCGCGTGTATGACGAGGCAATCGTTGCGGATACCACGAATCTGCGAGCGGACGAGCGATGCGAGGCGGCTCGCCTCGTGCAACGCGGGCAATGCAATCGTCGAAGGACCGACTTCGCTGAAATTCGAGCGCTGCATTGAGCGCGCGATTTTTGCACGCAGCGCTTCGTTGCGCAGGCCGTAGGGTTCCGACTCGCGATAGTGCCAGCGCGAGCGTAAGGGCGTGTAGTAAGCCCAGCCAAGGAGAAAGCGGTACCAAGGGATGGCCCAGCCGTTATAGGCGAGCGTGAGCGACAGCAGCACTACCGCCTGTGCCTGCGGGCGTCGATGAGCGAGTGCGAGCGCGAGAGCCGCGCCGATCGACAATCCACAGATGGACACCCGATCGAATCGTGCGGCGAGCGCATCGAATTCACTCGTTGCGGCGTCAAGCCAGTGTTCCATTGTTTCGCCGCCCGTGCCCGCGCTATATCCATTGAGCACTGGGGCACACACCGTGAAGCCCTCGTCGTGCAGGAACCGCCCGAGATAGCGCATTTCGAGCGGCGAGCTCGACAGGCCGTGCAGCAATAGCACCGCGTGTCCGCCGCCTTCGAGGAAGATGGACTGCGTTAATGATTTCATGTGTCGGTCGCCACGCGCAGCACGAGGAAATCGCCTGCGTGAGTCGTAAATTGTTCGCAGATGCAGTCGACAACGCGTGCAGCGCCTCCGGCAAGGTTCGACCCAGCGGCGAATCGCACACGATGTGAACCGGCCGAGAGCCCATTCGAGAGCCGTCGGATATCGTCAGGATCGACCTCGGAGAGGCGTGGCCCCGGCGCGAGATCCGCAGGCAACCCGGCGAACGTGTGCGCTGCGACGGCCAGCGCGGACGTCGTGCCGGCGCCGTTGCGCCGTAGCGGCTCACGTTCGAGTGCCTGAATCAGAATGAACGTCTTGTGATGGTGCGATAGATGCCTTAGCAGCCGATGCGTTTCGTCGATGGCACGGCGTGCGATCGCGCGCTCGTTGTCATGGCGAAGCAGCATTTCGTAGCGCGACTGCGCAACCGCAGCGATAAGTTCGGCGCGAAACTGTACGCGGCGCAGTTTTTCGAGCAACGTGATCACCACGAGCGTGACGACTGGATACGACACGAGCAATATCAGGTCTGACCGGTCGAAGACTGCGATGGTCACGTAGGGCGGGACAAACAGATAGTCGGCGAGGCCCAGGCCTGCCAGCATCACGGTCAGCGCCGGAGCAAGGCCGAAGTGGTACTGAACGAGCACCGCCGCAATGCAGAACGCGGTTCCAGGCATGACGGGCCCGAGCAACGGATGCAGCAGCATTCGTACTGCACTTGCGATGGCCAGCGCCGCGGCAGCGGCGAGCCACCGCCGCTTCCCTTGGGGTGCCCAACAACGGGCGTTACGGACTTTCATATGCAATTACGGGCCGCGTCGGCTGCGCTGTTGAAATAACGATGTTTTTGTTCAGGGGGCTGTGTCTCGCGAAAGCCTGCACCATTTGCAGGGCAGGGGATTCGCGCTTCCTGGTGGTTTGATTCGAGATGTCTCAGACGCTGCTCCCGGTTTAGATCCGTTGGAGCGCAATTGCTAACGGCATCAAGCTTGTCATGCAGAAAATGGAGTTTGTTTCCCTGGGGCACGTCCAAACTGGCGCTTTTTAGTGCGCTTATTCATGTACGTTCCGAAATTCGGGCAAACGTGCTGTGTCTCGCCAGTCGCTGCGTCTATTGCGGCACCCTAGTGGGTTTACGGCTTCGGATGCAAAAAGTTGAGCCGTGGACAATGCCCCGACGACCGCACGGACCGTGTTCCCCGGCGCCGGCGGTCATAATCGCGCGTCTTTCGGATGTAACGCGCATTGGGCCGGTGTGCGCGAAGCTGAGCGCTTTTTCGGATTCATCCACCGTTTATGTTTGCTCAGATGCTCGCCCTCGCTATTGAGACGGTTTACCCAGGCGACGATATTGGCAACCTGGCTTTTGTTCGAGCTACTTCAAAAGCAACCGCCCGAGAATCAGTAATTCTTCGAATTGAGTTACCAGCTCAAAACATAAAGCAAATAGCAATGCATAAGCTGGCCCCGGAGATTTTTGCAGCCATCGCAGGATCGGAACTGCAAAACGGGTCCTGACTGCGTCTCGAGTCATGGTCCACGTGGTGGCCGCTCCGAACGCCGCTCCCGCCAGTATGTCGGTTGGATAGTGCCAGCCGAGATAGACGCGCGGCAGGCATATGAAGATCGCCGCGTGCAGTAGCGCAAGCACGCCGACGCCACGCCAGACGAGAAAGATGCCGGTGGCGACCGACATCCACAACATGGCGTGGTCACTCGGAAACGAGCTCCAGGTCGGCAAAACGGCAGCACCCAGATCATCCGATGGAAAATGCAGGTGCAACTCCGGGTTATAGACCGGACGTATCCGGAACGGTAGGAAATGGGCAACGAGTCTGAACGTTGCGAGCGCAAGCAGGGCGCTCGCGATCGTCGCAACGACCATTTCACGTTCCCATTCACCCCGCTGACCGGGCTTGAACCAGATCCACCATAGCACTGCTACGAGCGCTAAACCTTTGAATGTGTATAGAGCCGCAACGACTCGGATCGGGTGGTTCAGTAAGGGCAGATCTGCAGCAATGCCGGTCAGGAAGGTCTGGATTGCGGTATCGAAGACATTCATCGGCAACCCTCTTACCCCGTTTTTGTTGTAACCAAAGTTCTTTGTCAGCCGGTGGCCATGTCGTCATTGTTCAAGAGGCGACATAGCCCCCGCAGTGACGTGCACGATTTATATGCCTTGTTTTCAATCCGGTATGTGGGAAGAACCACCTACCTTTCCGACCTTGACCCGGCGAGGCACGATTGTATTAGGCGTGGGTGGGGCGCTTTACGTCGCGGATGCCTAATGTTGACGGCGTATTTCCCAAACTTGGTTGTGAATTTGCCAATGCATCTTCACATGCATGTCATCCACAATATGCACTGCGGTTAATACCGCATTCGGCTGTCTGCGGACCGGTATGTGTCGATCACTGATCACCGTTCAGGATCGGAATTGATGGACTGGGAAGCCAGCGCGGCCAGGCTCGCCTCGGGCGTCGACCGCCAGCAGCAGCCCTCAACAACCCGCACACGTTCGAACAGACGCGCCGAACGGTCGCGGAAACTGTATCTGCATGCCAGATCCCAATGACCGCGTTTGAGTCTTAATCATCGCCTTGTTAAAAGCACTCACGCGCGGTCAACCTGCGAACGCATCGAGCGCCCCGTCACTCGGCGCTCGCGTGCAAAACCGGGATGCGGCATCAAAGCGTCGTTGCTTTCCAGCCCTTCGTTTCCTAATCTGGTCGGGAGGCTCCGGTCGGAGAAGGTCGGTGAGCCGTCACGCGTTTTCCTGGAGGTCCGAAGTGTCCTTTGATCGTACGGAGACAGCCGTGGTGTTCATCGACCCGCAAGTCGATGTCCTGAGCAAGTCGGGCAAGAATTGGGGCGCGGTGGGAGCAAGCGTGACAGAGAACAGGACGGTCGAAAACATGCTGCGAATCTTCAAGGCGGCAAAGACCGCGAGGTTTCCCGTCTTCATATCGCCACATTACTTTTTTCCGACCGATCGCTTATGGAAATTCAATGGGCCATTGGAGTCCGACGAATTCGCCACCGGCACGTTTGCGCGTAGTGGTCAGTTGAGTCTCGAAGGTTTCGAGGGATCAGGCGCAGACTGGCTGGCCGAATTCAAGCCTTACATCAACGACGGCGAGACCGTTGTTGTGAGCCCGCATAAGGTCTTCGGACCGCAAACCAACGATCTCGTCCTTCAACTGCGCAAGCGTGGAGTGAGAAGGGTGGTCCTGGGAGGCATGCTTGCCAATATGTGCGTGGAATCGCATCTGCGTGATCTGCTCGAACAGGGATTCGAGGTCCATGTCGTGAGCGATGCGACTGCAGGACCACGTCACCCCGTTTGGGGCGATGGATATAAAGCGGCAATGGTCAACTACGCATTTCTCGCGCACGGCGTGGTGACTACCGACGAGGTTGTCGCTTCAATGGAATAACGCACGGGAACCAGCAACTCCCGCACGGACTCCCCGTCGCTTACTCCCTCAGCAATGCGCCGCTTCTGATTCGGCGATGTGCCGCGCGATCGTCGCATTGACTTTGTCTGCGTGCGTGAGCGGCCCCATGTGTCCCGCGCCCTCGACGATTGCAAGGCGTGCGGCGGGCAGCAGCATGGGCAGCCGCTCTGCAATGGCCCGCGTCGGGATGGGCGCATGCTCGCCGCGCATGATCAGCGCGGGCACACGCAGGCTCGTGTACGCGCTGGCGGGCGTGCGTTCATCGAGGAGCGCGCGGAAGTCGAGCGGCGCCTTCGGCGCCCAGCGCGTGAGCGCCGCCTGCACCGACGGCCGCAGCGCTTCCCATGCGCCCCGTCCACTCCAGTAGTCGACGAACGAAGCCGCCGCACCGCGATAGTCGCCGCAGTTCACGCCGTCGGCGGTGCGCTTGGAGATCGCGACGATTTCCGACAGCGCTTCGACTCCGTAGGTGCCCATCGCCTTCAGCAGGTGGAATGCCGACGGTTCATAGAGCGTCAGACTCGCAATGCGCTCGGGCCGCTCGACGGCCGCGCGCAACGCCACGCCACCGCCATACGAGTGGCCGACGAGATGCACCTTGCCACAGGCGGCGTCGATGATGCCGATGGTCCTCGCCGCCTCGTCGGCAAGCGTGAACGCGCGCTCGCCGCTCCACGGGCCAGTGCTGTCGCAGCCGTAGTGCTCGGGCGCGACGAATGCATGGTGCGAGCCGAGCGCCTCGCCGAGCTTGCGCCATTGCGTCGCTCCGGAGCCGGAGCAATGCAGTGCGATTACGGTCGTTGGGGATGAGTAGACTCGCGATGCGATGGCGCTATTCATGTCGTTCCTGGAACTCGAAGAGTTGAGAGCACGGATGCCGTGCCGGGGAGTCTCTACTATCGGCGCGAAGCCGCCGGCTGGCTATGTTCGAAACGCCGGAAAATTTGCTCCGTCATCCGAACTGATAGGCGGACAGTGCGTACGTTTGTCGGAGTCAGCCGTCGATGTCGATCGACTGCATGCGACGTTCGAGCTCGCACATGTCGACGGCAGATGCGAGGTACGCATCTCGACGGCTGTGTTCAGCGCGGTCCAGCAACTCTTGAAGCAGGAGAAAAAGATAGATGAACATGATGCCCTCCGGTCGGCGACCTGGTCGATCAAATACCAGCGCGAACGGGGCGGAATGCAACGGCATCCGGTTCGATGGACGGTGGCTCGCGCTACGGCTGGACGCTGTGTATTGCAGAGTCCATGCCATATCGCTGCAAGCCTTGTATAGCGGCGATTCGAACAATGCTGGGTGCGACGAATGCGAGAAACTGTCGTAGCGTCGCCAACACGGAATTCATGCAAAAGTCGGCATGACACGAACACTCGTTCGCTGCGCGTGGCGCTCGTGGCGCTCGTTCGCGCTCGTCGCGGGCTGCGGGAAATGTGAGCGCAGCTTGACGACATCCAGGCGTGCCGATTGCTCGTCGCTTCTGTCGCTCCAATCAGGAGGCGTTATGGCAGAGCAACATAGCCGGCGAAACTGTTGAAACTTCATCCTCCGGCAGAATAACGGAGTCATTACCCGAAACACGAAACAACCCGAGGAGACACGCCAGCCGCAGCGGCATGGCGTCGCCTCTGGCGCGATTGCACCGAAGGACACGTACCATGAGCAGACTGCTGACAAACTGGTCGACGCTTTTCGCTGTGTCGATTCTGGTCGCCGGTTGCGCGGTTCCCGTCATGCCATACACCGGGCCGCACCTTACCCCCACCGAGTGCCGCGACCTCGCAGCGCTGCGAACGAACGCGCCCCCGACCATGGCGCAACACCAGAGCGAACTCGGTGCCCTGAGGAAAGCGGGCTACGACCCATCCCCCTGGTATGACCCGTACTATCCGGACGACCTGCAAGCGGCACAGCGCCTGGTCGACTACTGGTTCCAGACGGAGTGCCAGCGGCCTCAGTCGGGCTGATCGTCATTCAACAGCAGCGTCCGATGCAAGCACGGCAACTCCGTCAGCCGCTCGTACGCCCTGGCCCGCAGGCAGCACGAAAAGCGGATTGATCTCTGCTTCGACAATACGCTCGCCAAGCCGCACGGCCATTCGCGCAAAAGCGACGATTGCGCTCACGAGCGCATCGACATCAGCGCGCGGCCGTCCACGATAGCCGTTGAGCAGCGGCCACGTTTTCAATTCATGAATCATCTCCATTGCGTCATCGCGCGACAACGGGGCGTCGGCAGAGAGAAGCCGCATTGTCGTGTCCTTGAACAATTCCGCCGTGAGCCCGCCCATGCCGAGCAGCAATGCTGTACCCAACGGGTCTCGATGAAGACCGAGAATCAGTTCCGTTCCGCCGCTCACCATTTCCTGGACCAGAAACGCGTTTGCGCATACACCGGTCGCGGTTTCGACATCGTCGCGCATACGGTTCAGGCGCGCCCCGATGGTGTCAGCGGTGAGCCCGACCGCTACGCCGCCCACATCGCTCTTGTGCGTGATCGTGTTCGACAGCAGTTTGAGCACGACCTTCTCGCCCAGCTCGCGCGCGGCGCTCCCGGCTTCATTCGGGTCTGTGACGACACGCTCGCGTACCACGTTCACTCCGAAGCGGGCAAAAAGCTCTTTCGCCTGCGCTTCGTTTAATGATCCAGAAGGAAGATCGCTTACGTCGACTTCGGCTTCAGCGTGTTGTTCGCCCGTAGTCACCGCGGGTTGCCTGAATTTGCCGTGCTGCCACATTGCAGCGAGTGCGCTCGTCACGCTTTCGGGCGATGGGAACGCCGGCACTCCATGCTCGTTGAGCAACCGTGTGATTTCCGGCGCGTGAGGGCTCACGAAAGCCATAACGGGTTTGTCGCTTCCGGGCAGCGAATCGCGGATCGCGCCGGCCATCAGGTCAGGCATCGCGAGACCTGACGATCCAACGATAACCGCGACCGCGTCGTAAGTCGGACTGTCGAGCAACGTGCCGATCGCGCCGCGCAGCAGCGCCGGCTGCAGGCCCGCAAGCGTCACGTCGATCGGATTGCGGTCGAGCACCGCATGATCGCCGGTCTGCAGCGCGCGCAGCTTCGCAGCAGTCGCTTCATCGGGAGGCGGGGTCTCGAAGTTGGCCATGCCAAGACTATCGGTGACGAGCGTGCCCGCACCGCCGGTCGAGGTCAGAATCGCGATTCTTCGCCCGGAGAGCTTGCGACGCGTGGCGAGCGCATGAGGAATGTCGAGCAGATCGGAAAAAGTCTGGGCGCGAATGACGCCGATCTGGCTGAAAAGCGCGTCGTACATGCGGTCCGAGCCGGCTAGCGCGCCCGTATGCGAGACCGCCGACCGCGCGCCGGATTCGGAGCGCCCGATCTTGAACACCACGACCGGCTTGCCCGCTGTCGCCGCCCGCAACGCTGCGCGCCGGAACCGGTCCGGATGACGAAGCCCTTCCATGTAAAGCGCGATAACGGAAGTCGAATCATCGTCAACGAGATAATCGACAAAGTCCGCCATGTCGAGATCTGCTTCATTGCTCGTGGACACCAGCTTCGACAAGCCAATACCGCGTGCCGCCGCTCGCGACAGCAGCGAGCCGAGAATCCCTCCGCTTTGCGACACCACGCCGATCCCGCCGACGGTGAAAGCGTCGGTCTCGAGCGCTCCGCTTGCTGACAATGTGATGCGATCGGTGAGGTTGACGAGCCCGATCGTGTTCGGGCCGAGCAGGCGCATGGACCCTGCTGCCTCGATCAATTGCGTCTGACGCTGTGCGCCTTCCTCGCCAGTTTCTGCATAGCCGCTTGCCAGCACTATTGCAGCGCTCGTCCCGCGGCTGGCCAGATCCCGCACCGCGAGGTGGGCGCGCTCGGCGCCGAGCAGCACGATACCGACATCGGGCGCCTGCGGCAGCGACGCTACGTCTGGATAGCAGGGCAGGCCGTCGATCGACTCATAACGCGGATTGACAGGGTAAATGTCGCCGTCGAAGCCGTGCTTCCGGAGGTAAGCCACCGGGCGGCCCGAGGTCTTGGCTGCGTCCGCCGACGCGCCGATCACGGCGACGCTCGCCGGGCGCATCAATTTTGAAATTGGGTTCATGTCGATCTCCTTCGCGCTCACTTGTTTCTGTTCAGGAACGCGAGCACCGAGTCGCGATGTTCACTGCTCGTGTAGCAGACCGCCTGTGCCTGGCTGCCTTGTGCAAACACCTGGTGCGCGGACAGTTCGTAGCTCTGGTTGAGGATGGTCTTGCCGAGCGCGAGCGCTGTGGCCGAACCATGGCTCAATTCGACGGCCCAGGCATGAGCGTCGGCGATCAGCGAGTCCGGCTCGCTCAGGCGATCCGCGATGCCGATTTCCAGCGCTTCCTTTGCGTCTACTTTGCGCCCGCTGAAAATCAGTTCCTTTGCCCGCGCGAGACCGACCCGTCGCGGCAAGAAGTACATGCCGCCGCCGTCGGGAATCAGCCCTCGCTTGATATAGCTCCACGTGAAGCTCGCTTCCTGCGACGCGACGATAAAGTCGCACGAGAGCGCCATATCGGCGCCCAGACCCGCCGCTGCGCCGTTGACTGCTGCAATGGTCGGTTTGGGCATCGAATAAAGCAGATTGACCGTGTGATGAACGACTTGCTGACGCGACCAGCCGTTGAACGCAACCTCGCCGGCGGGTGCTTCCATGCGTTGCGCCATGCCGCTGACGTCGCCGCCCGCGCAGAATCCCTTGCCGTTGCCGGTCAACACCACGGCGCGCACGTCACGGTCGCGCGACACGGACTCCAGCGCCGCAATCAGTTCGGCACGCATTTCGTTGGTGATGGCGTTACGCTTTTCCGGACGATTGAGCGCGATCGTAGCGACCTGCGACTCGATAGTGACTTGAATACTGGATGTGCTCATGCGTGTCTCGATGGTTGAATTGGAGTCGACCGATCAGGTCAGTCGCCAATGCAGCTTAGCCTCACCGGCCGCCTGCGACACCCCATCAATTCCACTCTGTGGAACGGAAGATTTTTAGCGCTGCATCCGCCAATTCCACTGCATGGAATTGGCGGATTGTCATCGAGCGTTCGGCGTCGATAATGAAATCCAGCGCAGGACACTTGCCATGACGATCCTGCGGCCCATACAAGCCCGGAGACATGATGCACGCAGCCCGTTCCAATCCAATCGACGTAAGCGCCGTCGCCCCGCCGCAGACAGAGGCTGTCTACCGGAAGGTCACCTCACGGCTGCTGCCGTTCCTCTTCGTTTGTTATGTCTTTGCGTATCTGGATCGCGCCAACATCGGCTTTGCGCATCTACAGTTCTCGCGCGACATCGGTCTTTCCGACGCGGCATTCGGTCTGGGCGTTGGACTCTTCTACGTGGGTTACATGCTCTTCGAGGTGCCGAGTAACCTGTGGCTCGCACGAGTCGGCGTGAGAAAAACGCTCATGCGGATCATGGCGCTGTGGGGCATCGTCTCGGCTGGCACAGCGTTCGTACAGACGCCCACGCAGTTTTACATCGCGCGCGTGTTGCTGGGCGCAGCCGAAGCAGGGTTCTTTCCAGGCGTCATTCTGTACTTCACCTACTGGTTTCCGGCCGCGCGCCGCGCGCGCGTCACGTCGATCTTCATGACGGCGATTTGCGTATCGGGCATTGTCAGCGGGCCCGTGTCGGGATGGATTCTCAATAGCATGTCGGGCTTACTCGGCTACAACGGCTGGCAATGGCTGTTCCTTCTCGAAGGCTTTCCGTCCGTGATCGCCGGTGTCTTTGCGTATGTCTATCTGACGGACCGCCCCGAGCAGGCGACCTGGCTCTCCGACGACGAAAAGGCTCTCCTGCTGGCGGAACTCAGCCGCGACGCGCAAACGAAGGCCGCACGCGCTCATGGTTCGATCTGGGTTGCGCTGAAGGAGCCAAAGTTCTATTTCTTGACGTTTGCCTATTTCAGCGTGCCGTGGGCGAGCATCGTCGTGCACATCTGGGCACCGAGCGTGATCCAGAAAAGCGGCGTATCGAACTACTGGCACATTGGGCTTCTATCCGCGATTCCGTATGTGGTCGGCGCAATCGCGATGTATCTGCTCGGCCGGAACTCGGATCGTATGCTGGAGAGGCGCTGGCATTTCATGGCAAGTGCATTGATGGCCGCTCTGGGCGTCGCGCTCTTGCCGGCGGCGGCGAATCACGCAGGCATTCTGGTGGCACTGCTTTGCGTCGCGACGGCGGGTTATCTGGGCATGCTCTCGCTCTTCTGGACCATCCCGCCCGCGTACCTGTCGAGCACCGCCGCCGCGAGCGGTATCGGACTCATCAGCAGCCTCGGCCAGTTCGGCGGGATTTCGGCGCCCTCGGTGATCGGCTATGCATCGACGCACTTCGGCAGCAATACTGTGGGCCTCTATGCGGTTGCGGTCGTCTCGATTCTCGGCGGTCTTGCAGTGGTGCTGGGTATTCCAGCGCGCGCAATCAGTGAACGCCGCGAATGAAATTCATGCTTGCAGTCTCAACCTTCGAGGCGCGCGCATGCGGCTGTTATCTCATCGCGCAGACGCAGCAGCGGCGCCGCTAGTTCGCTCACAACGCTGTCTTTCGGCGCGGCGGTGCGGACGCTGAAGTTGAGGACCAGCAACCGGTGTCCGGGAATGGCGAGCGGCGTTGCGAGCGCAATCACTTCTGGCTGCCAGCTTGCGACGCAACAGCCGTTTCTGTGAACGTCGTCCACGGCCTGTGCGATTTCTTTTGCCAGACGCTCCCAGCCGCTCCGTCCGCGTCGCTTGAATGCATCCATCAGACGGGCGAATTCGGCCTGCGGCTGCATCGCGAGATAGGCCCGGCCGAGCGACGTCAGTTCCATCGGCACGCGTTGTCCCGAGACGATGGTGCGTAATGAGGCTCGCTGGTTATAACGAATGGACTCGAGGTAGACCATCTCTTCACGGTCGGCGCCCGCGATTCCGACATTGATGTGCCTGGTCTGGGCAGTGTCGCGGATTAGCGGTCCAGCGGCATTGAGTACGGTGGATCCGCTGCGCAGCGCCTGCGCAAGACTGAGCACCGGCAGCCCCAGTCTATATGCCCTGCGCGCAGAGTCGTGTTCGAGATAACCGGCTTCCACGAGCGTTCGCGTGAGGCGGCTCACTGTCGCCTTCGGCAGGCCCGTGCGTTCCGCCAGATCGCCGTTGCCCAGAAGCGTCGCGCCGGGGCCGAAGGCGCGCAGCAACTCGAGCCCACGTTCGAGCGATCGATTCGATGGGGAAGCGCTCTGTTCCGGTTGGTGATTCTTGTTGCTCGCCATAGACAGGGGGTTTGCCGTGCTGAATGTGAAAAGGCCGAATATCGACGCCGCATCCGAGTGCATCAAAGCACATCGTAGCGGCCGCGAGATTTACTAAAATAGGGTAATCCGATGATCATCAACAATGCAAACCTCCGATGTGCGGCACTGTCTGCGGCATTTTTCGGCGGGTCACTAATGTCGACTGCAGTTCATGCCGCTGGAGTTCATGTCCTTGCAACGGGAGCGCTATCAGCAGCGTTCAAAGAACTCGGACCGGGCTATGAACGGCAGACGGGCAATCACCTCATCATATCGTGGGGACCTTCATACGGGACGTCCGCTGACGCGTTGCCCATGCGCATCAGCAATGGCGAAGCAATGGACGTCTGCTTGATGATCCGCCCTGCGCTAGACGAACAGATCAGGCAGGGAAGGTTTTTCCCGGACACTCGCACAGACCTCGTTGCTTCACGAATCGGCGTCGCGGTGCAGGCCGGCATGCCGAAGCCGGATGTGAGTACCGTGGAAAAACTGCGTAGTGCACTGCTCACAGCAAAGTCAGTTGCTTTCTCGGAGGGAGCTAGCGGCACCTATATCACTGGGACGTTGTTCCCCAAGCTCGGTATCGCGTACCAAATGAAAGCCACGAGTGTTCAGATCAAAGGGAAGGAACTGGTCGGAACGGCCATTGAGCGGGGATACGCCGAACTCGGATTGCAACAGATCAGCGAGCTTCGCGCCATTCAGGGGATTCAGTACGTCGGGCCGCTTCCGGAAGAAGTGCAGAAGGCGAGCGTCGTGTCTGCCGCGGTGTCGACAACCGCACAGGAGCGGGAAGGGGCTGCGGCGCTCATTTCTTATCTGAAAACGCCGGCAGCGTCGGCAGTGTTCGAAAAGACCGGTCTCGATCCAATTGAACCAGGGAAATAAATCGCACTGGTTTGAAGTCGTGCTACACCCGAAAGACAGGCCGTCGCGACGCCCGTTTCTCTGATCGTTCACCGTGTCCGGGCGCGGGCGGGCTGGCTACGCAAGTAACGAGCGAGCGCGTCAAATTCGACGGGCTCGCTCGGTCAGCCCCGGGCTCCGATCAGCTATGGAGCCAGCCTTGCGGGTACCTTCGACAGAAGCGGCCCCAAACCTTCGGCGAACGTCAGATGCGAGATGACAGCATCGCGTAGCTTCTGGTACGGAAGCTCGGCGATCATCGCCGTCTGCACCGAAGCCATTACCTCTCCCGCTTCCGGTCCGATCATCGTGAATCCCAGGATACGGTCGTCGTCGGCGCCGACGAGTACCTTCATGAATCCCTGAGTTTCGTCGGTCGCTTCTGTTCGCAGCACATTGCTCATTGGGAGTGTTGCGACGCGAACCGCAATACCGTCACGAAGCGCATCACTTTCGTTCAAGCCCACGCGCGCGAGCGGCGGATCGGTGAATAGCGTGTACGGAACCAGCCGGTCGGTTGTCGTTCGATGTCCGCCCGCGAGGTTGTCGCGCACTATCCTGAAGTCGTCTACCGAAACATGCGTGAACTGCGGACTGCCCGCGACTTCGCCGATCGCCCACACGCCCGGCGCCGATGCCTGCAACCTGTCATTGACGCGAATGTATCCGCGCTCGTCGAGTTCGATGCCTGCCAGTTCCAGGCCGATCCCGGCGGTGTTCGGAACCCGTCCTGCCGCAACGAGGATGTCACTGGCGTCGATCACCCGTTCCCCTGAAGCGGTGCGCAGTACGATGCGAACCTGTGTGCCGGAGCGGCCTTCGACGCGGAGCGTTTCAGCACTCGTCACGACATCGATTCCTTCGTTGCGCAGAATCCCAAGCATCTCTTCGCTGATGTCCACGTCTTCGCGAGCCATCAGCCGGGCGCCGCGCTCGACGATAGTCACGCGGCTGCCGAAGCGGCGATAAGCCTGTGCCATCTCGATGCCGATATAACCTCCGCCGAGCACGACCAGATGCGCCGGCGCGTAGTCAAGATCTAGCGCGCCGATATGGGTCAGCGGATCGGCGGCTAGCAATCCGGGCACATCGGGAATCGCAGCGTGCGTGCCGACATTGACCACCACCTGGTCGCCAACGAGCGTGCGCGTGCCGCCGTCGTTCAGCTGCACCTCGATCGTCTTCGGTCCGATAAAGCGGCCGGAGCCCATGATCAACTCGGCGCCGCTCGACGCATACGCCTGCACATGAAACGCCGCCTCTCTCTCGATCATTCCGCGCTTGCGCTCGCGAACCTTCAGCATGTCGACGGCGACTGGACCAGTGGTCGTGCCGAAGTCGCCGGCATGCCGCGCCAGATGCGCGACGCGCGCGCTCCATATTTCATTTTTGCTCGGCAGGCAAGCCACGGCGGGGCATGAGCCGCCCACCCACTGTCGTTCGACTACGCCGACCCGTCGTCCCAATCGCCCGAGATGCCACGCCAAGAGCTTGCCGCCCTGGCCGCTGCCGAGAATCAACGTATCGAAATGTTCAACGTGAGACATGAAATCCTCCAATACACCTGCGAGTTAGTGTGGCCGGTGCGGCAGCGATCCAGCTTTCTGCCCGGGCACAACGGATGCGGCGAGCGGCACGTCACCGCGTGACGAGTCCGCCCGGCTACGCACGTGTCACTTGACCGGCGGGAAATCGACGTCCGTGTCGTTAATGCGATTGAATGTATTGGTGAAGATAGTCATGGCGATCGCCAGCGAAATCTCAGCCAGTTGCGTGTCGCTGTAGCCGGCAGCGCGAATGGCTGTCAACTCGCTTTCATCAATCGTGCCGCGCGTGCTCTGCAGGGTCAGCACGAAGTGGATGAGCGCGTCGCGCTTCGCATCGCTCGTCGCCTTGCCCGCGCGAATCTGACGGAGCGCCTCGGGCGAGAGGCCCGTCATCTTTCCCAGCATCGTGTGCGCGGCCACGCAGTAGTCACAACCCGTCTGCTCGCTGACGAGCAGCTTGATGGTTTCCAGATCCTGTTTGCTGAGACTGCCGGACGCTAGCGCGCCTTCGGCGTCCAGCACGGCATTCAATGTCGCGGGGGCAAGGTGACCGAGCGCCGCGAACAGGTTCGGCACGCTGCCGCCAGCGATTTTTCGCACCCGTGCATAGACTTCGGCGGTGGCGCCCGTGGCGTTCGTGACTGCGGGGATTGCGATGCGACTCATGATTGACCTCATGCAGTGGTGGTTAGGAGCCTCCACTTTAGGGTCGCTCGATGATCTTGTTGAGCCTCTGAATTGCCAATATCATGCTCGAAAGTATCAAACGAGGTAGGTATGTCACTCACGCTTGATTGGCTGAGCCGTCTGCTCGGCATGATGACGGTGCGCGGCCAGCTCGAACTCCGATGTTCGTACGGCGCCCCCTGGCAGGTCATCTACGACGATTCGGCTGCCGGGGAAATGCCATATCACATCGTGCTCGGCGGATCGGCCATTCTGGAGACGCCGGGCGAGGGCAAACCGCAAGACCTGGGCGCCGGCGACATCGTGATGTTGACGCACGGCTCCGCCCATATTCTTCACGACGGCAGCGGTGCGCGGCCGAAGCCTGCGCGCGAGCGCCAGGCGTTGAACCTGACCATTAGCGAAAATAAAGGCACCGGTCAGCGCCTTGAAATGCTTTGCGGTCGAATCATGCTGGCGCCGCCGCATGACCGCTTGATCCGGGCATACCTTCCTCCCCGGCTCGTCGTCCGGACATCGCCCGCAGGGGCTTCGTCCAACGGTGAGACGCTTGCGCAACTGAAAGGTCTGATGGCGCTAATGCATGCGGAATCGAATGCGGACAGGCTGGGAGGCTATGCAATGCTGAACGCGCTGTCGACGGCGCTGTTCGCGCTCGCGCTGCGTATGTCCGGCGAGTCTGACGAAGCGCCGACAGGGTTGCTGGCTCTCGCTGGACATCCACGCCTCGCTCCGGCGCTTGCGGCCATATTCAACGAGCCGGCCTATCCGTGGACCCTGTCTGAACTGTCCGCACTTTGCAGCATGTCGCGCGCGACGTTGCTTCGCCACTTTCAGGACAAGGTGGGACGCTCGCCCAATGAACTCCTGACAGATGTCCGGATGGCATTGGCCGCCAACGAGTTGAAAAAACCAGGCGTTTCCACGGAACTCGTAGCCGAGAACGTCGGGTATCAATCCGTGGCGGCGTTCCGGCGCGCCTTCACCCAACATCTGGGCATGACGCCCGCCGGCTGGCGTCGCTCGGAGCAAGAGCAGCACGGACGGTCCTGAGTTGCACGGTTTCGGCTCGTCGCAGCGGCGATTGTCGCTGCGAGATTTATGAGTATTCAAAGCGTTCGACGGATTTTCCCCGCTGCGGCGTTTAAGAAGAAACGAAGCCGTGCCGCGCTTTGATACTGAGTGAATGGGAGAAACCGACATGACATCGAAAAAGCCGTTTCGCTTCGGACGCTATATGCTCGCCGTCGCGGCGACCTGCGCTGCCGCGCTGACGGCGGCACCCGCCATCGCCCAGACAGTGATCCTCGCGCCTGTCGCGCCACCGCCGCCCCGTGTCGAAGTCATGCCCGCGCCCCGCACGGGCTATGTCTGGGACCAAGGCCGCTGGCGTTGGCACCACGGTCGTTACGAGTGGGCGCCGGGCCATTGGCAGCCGGTTCGCGTCGGTTATCACTGGGTGCCAGGACATTGGGTGCAGCGCGGTCCGAACTGGCGCTGGGTCGAAGGTCATTGGGCGTGAAGGTCTCGCGTGACTCAAGGAGGCAAGCTGCCATGAAAACGCTGCTCTTATTGCTGCTCGTGACGTCGCTCGGCGGTTGTGTGGTCTACCCGGCGCGGTCGGTCTACTATCGCCCGGCAGTCGTCGTATATTGAGCAATCGCATGAACAAGCGCGTGAACACCCACGTGAGCACCCGCGATCGAATAATGCAAGCGCAACGAACCTACGAGGATAAAACCGACGTGAAGGGCATCGCATGTGTGTGGCAGGGCGCGGCCTCTTGAGCGAACGCGATCCCGACGCGGAACTGTTGGAGCAGGTCGGCCGGCACGATCCGGCCGCCGTGCGCACACTGGTTGCGCGCAAGCTGCCGCGTCTGCTCGCGTTAGCCACGCGCATGCTGGGCGATCGCATGGAAGCGGAAGACGTCGCGCAGGAAGTGTTCGTGCGAATCTGGAAACAGGCCACGCGCTGGCGCGAAGGCGAGGCGAAATTCGACACGTGGATTCATCGCGTCGCGCTCAATCTCTGCTATGACCGCCTGCGCGGCCGACGCGAAGATCCTCGCGACGACATGCCCGACGAGGTCGATCCCGCCGCGCCGCCGGATGCACGGCTCGAAGCGCGCGCCCGCGACGAGCGCGTTCGCGAAGCACTCGCCGCCTTGCCCGCGCGACAACGCGAGGCACTGGTGCTCAGCTATTACCAGGAGATGTCGAACACCGACGCCGCTGCACTAATGGGCGTTACCGTCGATGCGCTGGAAAGTCTGCTGGCCCGCGCGCGCCGCAATCTGCGCGCTCAACTGGCCGGCAGCGGCCTTAGCAAGGACAAGTCATGACGCCAGAAAGATTTCATCAGATCGTCGAAGCCTATGGCGCCGATCCGCGCCGCTGGCCGCAACAGGAGCGAGCAGCGGGGCAGGCGTGGGCGGACGCGCATCGCGCGCAAGCGGATGCGTACCTCGCTGAAGCGGCCGAGCTCGACACGTGGCTCGCCGCCGACCATGTTGCGCCGCCGGACGCGGCGTTGCAGCAGGGCATCATCGGCGGCGCGCCGCTGCCGCGGAAGCCCGCTTTGCAGCGGCGCGCATGGTGGTGGTCAGGCGCGGCGGTCGCGGGCGTCGGCTTGCTCGGCGGCGCAGCCGGCGCTTTGGCCGTGTCATTTTTCGTCTTGACCGAAACGGTGCCGCCCGTGCACGAGTCCTCTTATCTGACGTCGAGTTTCGGTGGTTCATCCGCCGACTGGAGCGGCGAATGAACAGCCGCTCATGGAAAATCGTGCTCGTGGCCTCGCTGGTGCTCAATGTGTTCCTGCTGGGCGCGATTGCCGGTGGTGCCTATCAATGGTTTGCGGCGCGCGGCGCGACGACACCGCTCGCCGTGCAACAGCGCGCGCTGCGCTTTGCCGCGCAGACGCTTACACCCGAGCGGCAGAAAGAGTTTGCCGACACTCTGAAGAACGGGCGCCGCGAGGCACGGCAGTTCGCGCGCGAAGCACGCGAAGGGCGGCGCGAGGTGTTGCGTCTGCTGGCCGCTCCGCAGCTCGATCGCCCGGCGCTCGACGCCGCCCTCGCTCGCACGCGCGCGGCCGACAGCAATCTGCGCGCGCAAGTGGAAAGCAGTGTGGCGGATTTCGCGGCGGGGCTGTCGCCCGAAGAGCGGGTCAAGTTCGCCGACAGCCTGCGCTTGCGCGGACAGTGGCGCGAGCCGCTGTCCGGCGCCAATGTCGCCAGGCCGGCGAGTCCGGCATCTGCGGGTGATTAAAAATCAGACGGGCGCGACGGATATCTATCGCGCCGCACGTTCAAGCTT
This sequence comes from Paraburkholderia kirstenboschensis, assembly GCF_904848585.1. GTDB lineage: Bacteria > Pseudomonadota > Gammaproteobacteria > Burkholderiales > Burkholderiaceae > Paraburkholderia > Paraburkholderia kirstenboschensis. The sequence continues at coordinate 46,392 of NZ_CAJHCR010000009.1, read as the reverse complement.
TATCTAACGCCGAAGAGGATGGCATGGCTGCGCAACCGAATCTCACTGCCGCTGCGATTGCGCTGAACCGTTTCGGCCTGGGCGCGCGCCCTGACGATAAGGCGCCCGCCGATCCGAAAGCCTGGCTGCTCGCGCAGCTCGATCAGTATCAGCCGAAGCCGGCTGCGTGGGCGAGCCAGCCGGATGCGCTGACAATATCAAGCGAACTGGAGCAGCAGCGCATGCAGTTGCGTTTGCAGACTCAGCGCAATCCGGGCGGAGCGAGCATGCCCGCACAAACGAATGCTCAGACAGGTGAGCAAGCGGCATCGCAAAGCGACACGCGCAAAGATAAGGAAGCCGAAAGAAAGGCGATTCGCGCGGAAATTCGCGACAACTATCGATCGTCCGTGAATGCGCGAGTGACCAGCGCACTGACCACACAGACGCCCTTTGTCGAGCGGCTGGTTCATTTCTGGGCTAACCACTTTGCGGTGTCGGCGGAAAAACCCGCTGTGGCGGCGCTCGCCGGCTCATTCGAAGCCGAAGCGATCCGCCCACATGTGCTGGGCCGTTTCGAGGACATGCTGGTCGCGGTGGAACGTCATCCGGCCATGCAACTGTTTCTCGATCAGACGAGCTCGGTAGGGCCGGACAGCGTCGCGGCGATGCGGGCCGCGCAGCGCAATCCCGAGCGCAAGCGCGGCCTCAATGAAAATCTCGCGCGCGAAATCATGGAACTGCATACGCTAGGCGTGCGCAGTGGCTATAACCAGGACGACGTGACCGAATTCGCCCGCGCGCTGACCGGTTGGAGTCTCGTTGCGAGTCCACGGAATCCCGTTAATGCCGTTAATGCCGTTAATGCCGTTAATCCCGGCAGTTCAGCCAGTGCAGGCATGCCGGCAAGCCCGCCGATGCAAGCGGCCTCTGCACCGGGCAGTTTCGTGTTCCGCGAGGCGTTGCATGAGCCCGGCTCGCGAACCATCATGGGTCGCCGCTACGATCAGCGAGGCGAACAGCAGGCGCTCGCAATCCTGCATGATCTCGCAAGCGCGCCCGCGACAGCGCAGCACATCGGCTCGAAACTGGCTCGTCATTTCATTGCCGACAATCCGCCGCCAGACGTGAGCGAGCGGCTTGCGAGCGTGTTCGAGCGCAGCGGCGGCGATCTGCCGTCCGTCTACCGCGCATTGCTCGACATGCCGCAAGCGTGGTCGCCCGCAGCCGTCAAGTTCAAGACGCCGTGGGAATGGGCGATCTCCTCGATGCGCGGGCTCGGCTGGCAAGACCTTGGCAATCTGCAGGCAGCGCCCATGCTTGCGCAACTCGGCCAACCAGTGTGGCGGCCAGGCTCGCCTGCCGGTTACGACGATATTGCTGCAAGCTGGGCCGCGCCCGATGCACTGGTGCGCCGCGTGGAAGTGGCGCAGCGCTTCGCCGCCCGCGTCGGCGACCGGCTCGACGCCCGTTCGCTGGGGCAGGTTCTGCTCGCCGGATCGCTCAGCGCGCCGAGCGCAGCGGCCGTGGCGCGTGCCGAAAGCGCATCCACGGCCATCGCGCTTTTGCTGGTTTCGCCGGATTTTCAACGGAGATAGCGCCATGTATTCACGCCGTCAATTTCTGCAAGTTGCTGCTGCCGGGGCGGGTGCGATTCTCGTATCGCCGCATATCGCTTTCGCGCGCGTCGTCACGGATCGGCGTTTCGTGTTCGTGATTCAGCGTGGCGCCGCCGATGGCCTGAACATCGTCGTGCCATACGCGGAGCCCGCCTATGCAACGTTGCGCGGCGCGCTTGCGATCGATGCGTCGAGCGCGCGCCATCTGGACGGCACCTTCGCGCTGCATCCCGCACTCGTGCAAATCGGCGCTATGTACGCGGACCGTCAGGCGCTGTTCGTGCACGCGGTGGCATCGCCGTATCGCGACCGTTCGCATTTCGACGGACAAAACGTGCTTGAGACGGGCGGCGCCTCGCCATATCAGGCTAAGGACGGCTGGCTGAACCGGCTCGTCGCGCAATTGCCCGCGGCACGCGAAAGCGCGATTGCGTTCGCGCCGACGGTGCCCATGGCGCTGCGCGGCAAGGCCGAGGTGACTTCTTACGCGCCGTCGGCATTGCCGCAAGCGCCGGACGATCTGCTCATGCGCGTCTCTCAGCTATACGATCAGGACGCGCAGTTGCGCCCGCTGTGGGAGTCGGCAATGACGGCGCGCGGCCTCGCAGGCGACGCCGGCGCGCGTCAGGACCCCGCGAGCCTCGGCAAACTGGCCGCCAGTTTTCTGTCGCGAGATGACGGCCCGCGTATCGCGATGATCGAAACCGGCGGCTGGGACACGCACAGTGCGCAGAACGCGCGCCTTGCCAATCAGCTGAAAGCGCTCGACACGATGCTCGCGGCGCTGCGTGACAACATGGGCCCGGCCTGGCGCAAAACCACGGTACTCGTGGCGACCGAGTTCGGCAGAACCGCGGCCGCGAACGGCACAGGCGGCACCGATCACGGCACGGGCTCGGTGGCGATGGTATTGGGCGGCGCGGTCGCGGGCGGACGGGTCATCGCGGATTGGCCCGGTCTCGCGCCTCGCGACCTTTACGAAGCGCGCGACCTCAAACCGACTACATCCCTCGACTCGCTGATTGCCGGCGTCGCGAGCGAAGGCCTCGGCCTCGATCCTCAGCGCACGGCTCGCGCGCTGTTCGGTCAAACCGCCGCGACGAGACCGCTCACGGGTATCGTGCACGCATAGTGCGGCACGCTCAACAGCGCACATAGCTTTCGCGCCTCGCTAACCTCGGCTGACTCCCACGTCGACATGCTCCGGCGACTCGATCGCTTCCATCAGCAGTGCGATGAACGCGGTCACGGCCTGCGGAAGCGTGCGGCCTGCCATCGTCTGGATTTGCAGCGTTCGCTGGTGCAGTTCGGGGTTTGAAATCGGCACCATCGCAAGGGAGTCGGACACGAGGCGGCTGTGCACCGTCAGATAACCAGTCAACGTTATGGCGTCGGTGTAGCGCACGAAGTTTTGCAACGCCACGTGATAGTTGCTGGCGACTACCGGCTCGAAGATCAGCCCTTCCAGACTACATGCGATATCGAACAGTCGCCGTATCGTCAGGGTCTGGCTCGGCATGGCGAGCGGCCAGGGCAGCAGGTCCGCCAGAGAGACGCTTGCGCGCACAGCGAGCGGATGACTCTGCCGCATCAGCGCGTACACCGGCGCACGCTGTGCGTAATGCACTTGCACGTCCCGCTCCGGCGCCATGTTGAAGCATACCGCCACGTCGTGCGTGCCTTCCCGCACGCGCTGCGTCGCTATCGACGGCGCGGAGACGTCGAGCTGGAAATGCGCTCCGGGATGCGTCTTCAGGAACTGCGCGAACACGAGCGGCAGGAAGTCCGGTGCAACGCCCTCCGAACTCGCGATGCGGATCGTCGCGCGTTCGCCGGCCGAAAGACCGCGGATCTCGTCGGTGACGCGCTCGTCCTCCAGCTGACTGCGGCGCGCATGGTTGGCGAGTAGCCGACCGGCATCGGTCAGTACCATGCCGCGCGGACGGCGCTCGAAGAGCGGCGTTCCGAGTTGCCCCTCGAGCCTCGCGATCTGCCGGCTCAGAGCCGAAACGGCGACGAAAAGCCGCTCGGACGCCTTGCTGAGCGATCCACTGCGCGCGACTTCGAGGAAATAGCGCAAGGCTGTCTGGTCCATTGGATGCGTTGAGTCCCGGTGGCGACCTTTGCCGTTCCGGCAAAGGTGAGTGAGAAATATTGTAATTGTGCAGAAATATCGGCCACCACAGCATGGGTGTTGACCCGCTGCCCGCATGCGCCGCGCACTCTGACGCGGCGGCGCGACGCAGTTTCCAGCGCACCCGACGGAGACCGAGTTGACCCGACACACCGCCATTGAGCTAGCCACCGAAGGTTACCGGTCCGGCCAGTTTCTCGCCGACCTGCAACGCCGCGTCGCGCTGCGTACGGAAAGTCAGGAGCCGGAGCGCGACGCGCTTCTGCGCGCCTATCTCACCGACGAACTGATGCCGCGCCTCGAAGCATGGGGCTTCGTGTGCCGCATCGCGGAGAATCCGCACGAAGGCGCGGGCCCGTTTCTGATCGCCCATCGTCATGAAGGCGACGATCTGCCGACCGTGCTCAGCTACGGCCACGGCGACGTGGTGCGCGGCTACGACGCGCAATGGGCCGGCGGCCGCTCGCCGTGGCAGGTGAGCGTTGACGGCGAGCGCTGGTACGGTCGCGGCACTGCCGACAACAAAGGCCAGCACAGCATCAACCTGGCCGCGCTGAAAGCCGTGATGGACGCCCGCGCTGGCAAGCTCGGCTTCAATCTGAAGCTGTTGTTCGAAACCGGCGAGGAGGTCGGGTCGCCTGGTTTGCACGCGCTATGCACCAGGTTGCGCGACGAACTTGCCGCCGATGTCCTGATCGCCTCCGACGGGCCGCGCCTCGCCGCCAACCGCCCGACGCTCTTTCTCGGCTCGCGGGGCGTAATCAATTTCCGGCTCGACGTGACGCTGCGCGACGGCGCGCATCACTCGGGCAACTGGGGCGGCTTGCTGCGCAATCCGGGCATCGTGCTCGCCAACGCGATCGCGTCGATGGTCGATGCCAACGGCCGTATCGCGATCGAAGGGCTTCGTCCGCCGCCAGTGCCGGATGCGGTGCGCCGCGCGCTGGCCGACATCACCGTGGGCGGCAACCCCGGCGAGCCTGAAGTCGATACCGACTACGGCGAGCCGGGCCTGACGCCCGCCGAGCGCGTGTTCGGCTGGAACAATCTGGAGGTGCTCGCGTTTCGCACCGGCAACCCCGAAAAGCCCGTGAATGCCATTCCGCCGTCCGCGTTTGCGCATATGCAGCTGCGCTTCGTGGTGGGCACCGACTGGACCGATATCGCCGGCATCGTGCGCCGCCATCTCGACGCGCACGGTTTCCGCACGGTCGAGGTGAACGTCGAACGCGGCGCGCCCGCAACGCGCGTCGATCCGCAAAATCCTTGGGTGCGGTGGGCGCTGCGCTCGCTTACGCAGACTACCGGCGCGCAGCCGGTGCTGCTGCCGAACCTCGGTGGAACGCTGCCGAACGATGTGTTCGCCGACGTGCTCGGCATGCCCACGCTGTGGGTGCCGCATTCGTATCCCGGCTGTTCGCAGCACGCGCCGGACGAGCATCTGCTCGCGCCGGTCGTCGAGGAAGGTCTGCGCATCATGGCGGGCCTCTTCTGGGATCTCGGTGCGCGCGAGGGCGACGCATCCGACGCGAATCCGGCCGCCAATCTGCCCCGTCAACTATATCGAGGACTGCGCAATGAGCACTGACACCGTCGCCATCCAGGAACCGCTCGACGCCGCGCGGTCGCACAACATCGCGCGCCTGATCGTGGCGACATCGATAGGCAACGCGCTCGAGTTCTACGACCTCGTCGTATACGGCTACTTTGCCTCCACGCTGTCGCGGCTGTTCTTTCCGACGCACGACCGCACCGTTTCGCTGCTACTTACGCTCGGCACGTTCGCGCTGTCGTATCTCGCGCGTCCGGTTGGTGCGCTGGTTCTCGGTTCATATAGCGACCGGCATGGCAGGAAGGCCTCGCTCACGCTTTCGATTGGGTTGATGACGCTCGGTACAGGACTCGTCGCCGTCATGCCGCCGTATGCGACGATCGGCATCGCCGCGCCGATCCTGATCTTCCTGTCGCGTCTGCTGCAAGGTTTTTCCGCTGGAGGTGAATTCGGCAGTTCGACGGCGTTTCTCGTCGAGCATGCGCCGGCGCGCAGCGGCTTCATGTCGAGCTGGCAGTTCTCGAGCCAAGGCGCGAGCACCTTGCTCGCCTCGCTGTTCGGCGCCTTGCTGACCGGTCTGCTGACGCCGCCGCAACTCGAAGGGTGGGGCTGGCGTATCCCGTTCCTGTTCGGCATGCTGATCGGCCCCATCGGCCTTTACATTCGCCGGCGCATGGACGAGACACCGGAGTTCGCTCGCGCCGAAAAGCTCGCGTCGCCGGTGCGAGCGGTGCTTGCGACACAGAAGGAACTGGTGCTCGTTTCGATCGGTTCGCTCGTGCTCACCACGACCGCGAATTACATGCTGCTTTATATGCCGACGTACGCGACGCATCAGCTCAAGCTCTCGCCGTCGTCGGGATTCATTGCGACGCTCGTGGCGGGCTTTATCGTGATGGCGCTCGTGCCGGTGGTGGGACATCTGTCGGACAAGTTGGGGCGCATACGCATCATGCTGCCGGTCGGCGTGCTGTTTCTCGTCACCGTGTATCCGGCCTTCATGTTGATGAACGCCTATCCGTCGCTGCCCATGCTGCTTGCCTGCGTGATCTGGGTCGCGCTTCTCAAAGCGACGTACTTCGCGCCGATTCCCGCGTTGATGGCGGACCTCTTTCCGGTTGAAACGCGCACAACCGGCATGGCCTTCGCATACAACATCGGCACGACGATTTTCGGCGGCTTCACGCCGGTCGTGGTGGCGGCGCTGATCGCCTTCACACATAACAATCTGGCGCCCGGTTTTTATCTGATGATCGCCGCTGTAATCAGTCTCTTCACGCTGATATGGGCGCGGCGCCGTCTGCATGTGCGGTGACGAGGCGGAGTTCATCGCCGGTCATCGCCGCCGCAAGCGCAACGCCTTTTCAGAGAACTCACAGGAAATACGCATGAACGAAGCATTGCAGCAGGCCATCCAGTTTTCCATCGACCATGAATCGACGTGGGATCGCCAGGTCGATGCCAACTGGGGCGTGCATGTGAAAGACCCGGCGCCGTGGAACCGGCTGCTCGGGCCAGTGCATGACCGGGGTCCGGTATCGGGCGCGATTGCGCTCGACGGACGCAAGCTCGCGACGTGGGGCGAGCCGGACCGCGCCGACCTCACGTTCAGCATTGCAAAGACCTATCTCGCGCTGCTCGCGGGCGTGGCCCACGACCGCGGCCTGCTGTCCGATCTCGACGAACCCGTGCGCGTGAGCGTGCCCGGCATCGGCTTCGACGACGATCACAACGCGAACATAACGTGGACGCAACTGCTGCAACAGACGAGCGAATGGCAGGGCACATGCTTTGGATTGCCCGATCAGGCGGATCACTATCGCGCGGTCACGTTCGGTGAGCCGCCGAACGGCAAGAAGGGCGATCTGCGTCCGCTACAGCAGCCGGGCACGTATTGGGAGTACAACGACGTGCGCATCAACCAGCTCTCGCTTGCGCTGCTGCATCTGTTCGGCGAGCCGCTGCCGGAAGTGTTCCGCGAGGCGATTGCGCGGCCTTCCGGAGCAAGCGACGCCTGGGATTGGGTTGGCTACGACCACGCGTGGGTGGAGGTCGGCGGACGCCGCGTGCAGTCGGTGCCGGGCGGCACACACTGGGGCGGCGGCATGTCGATCAGCGCGAACGATCAGTTGAAGATCGCGCAGATGCTCCTCGACGAAGGTACCGTATCGGGACGCCGTGTGCTGTCGAAGGAATGGATCGCGCGTATGCAAACGCCTTGCCCGATCGCGCCGTTCTACGGCTATCTCGTCTGGCTCAATACCGGGCAGAAGATGTTCCCGAGCGTGCCGGCATCCAGCTACTTTGGCGTCGGCGCGGGTAGCTCGTTCATGTGGATCGAGCCGACCCGGCGGCTCGCCGTTATCGTGCGCTGGCTCAATCCTGAGCATGCGGACGAATTCTTTGGACGCGTGTTCGACGCGGTCGCACAGTTGCGGTGACGGGCAATCTGGTGCGCACGGGACAGATTCACATTAATAATTCGCTCGGCCGAAACAGCCGGATCGTGGACAATCTCGCTCTGAGAACACGATCGCGCCCGACAACAGGCCTGGTCGTGGTCCGCACAAATAAAACGGCGGTGACGTATCCGCCTTCAATTTGCTACGGCGTCAGCGAAACGGAAATCGTCCAGTGCGCACCAATCAACATGCCTTCTTTGCCTCTTTGTTTCTGTCGAGACTAGCGGACCAGATCCTGCTCTTTCTGGTGCCCCTGGTCGTCTATCAGACCACACATGACACGTCGTGGTCCGGCATCGCATTTTTCATCGAGGCACTCCCGAGATACCTGGTGTTTCCCTTTTGCGGCGTCCTGTGTGACCGGATATCGCCGGTCAGGATTCTGCGGGTAAGCCAGTTGTATCGCGGGTTGGCGTGTATTGCAGGCGTTCTCGGCTACGCGGCATTCGCCGGCATTGGTTGGCTCGTCGTACTTTCAGCGTGTTGCGGCATTCTCACGAGTCAAGGGCTCGTCGCACGAGAGGTGTTGCTGCCGCAGGTATTCAAACATCAAAAGTTCGAACGCGTCCTGTCGCACGCGCAACTCGCCGATCAGATAGGCGTGGTTGCCGGACCCATGTTAGCCGCGTTGCTGCTGGGTTGCTGGCGATGGGAGTTCGTTGTCGTGGCAACAGCGATTCTGTTTTTCGCCGCGGACTGGGCGACCGTCGTATGGCAACGCACGAGCGACTTCGAACTGATAGCGCCTGAGGTTGCTAAGGGGCCCTGGTCCGCGCCGATCAAGGTCGCGCTAAATCACGTAGCCCGTCTGCCGAAACTGAAGAAGCTTGTAGCGCTGGCGGCGGCGGAAAACCTCGTCATTGGCGTTACGCTGGCGACTTCAGCGGCGATGGTGACCGGCGTGCACCATAAATCTGACGCTTTCTATGCCCTTTTGCAGACCGCCGGGGCTGTCGCAACCGTTGTCATTTTGCTGCTGATAGCGAGAACCGCAATTCCTCGCCGAGTACTGGGCTTGCTGTCATTCGTGGCGATATGCGCTGGCGGGATCATTGCAGGTGCCAGCCCGTCCGCGTGGGGTTACGTTATCGGCTTTCTGCTGATTGCAGGCTTCGACAAGATGTTCAGCATCTACATTCGGGCTGTGCGACAGGCGATCATTCCACCAAAGGACTACGGCAAGACTCTCGGCGTGATCATCATGCTTAACAATCTGACGCAGCCGCTTGCGGGCTTGCTGGTCGGCCTGTTCTCGGGCCACGGCCGCGTCGGCCTGGTAATCGTGTCAATCTCGCTCTTTATGGGCGGCTCAGGGGCTTTGGCCCTGACCATTGAGGCTTGGCGCCGCCGCTATGCAAACAGGCCGAATGCTGCGCGACACGCTGATGGAAAACCGGAGAGCGTGAAGTAGCAAAGGCGGATCGCTGGGCGATTCCCAGGCGTTTATGACTGTCCGGACACCTGCTCGCGCCCCGAGTCCACCGAAAGCCCAATGAAACCCATACACAGCTAAAGCAGTTTCAACCCGGTGAATCCGCCGCGCCGCTCATCTTGCTCGACGCCCGCGACTGAACGCTCGACAGATGCTCGCGCATGCATCGAGCCGCCGTTTCTCCATCACGCGCTTTCATCGCGTTGACGATTGCCTGATGTTGTTGGGCGAAATAGTGCCGCGTCTCCTGGCTGACAGTTTTCTTTCGAACCTCCGGCTTGACGCGCATGCCGTTGATCACTTCCATGAGCGCAATGAGCGCCGGATTGCGGGTTGCCTGGCTAATCAACAAATGGAATCGGTGATCCCATTGCTGCCACTCCTCGTCGCTGTTCGCGGCCGCGTTTTTACGCGCGCACTTCTCCAGTTCGAGCAGATCGTCCCAACTGGCCTTGGTCGCGGCGAGTTCTGCCAGAGCGGGCTCGAAGAGTAGCCTCATTTCGGCAATATCCGCTGGACTGGTGCCCGCGCGCAAGCCGCGCAGCGTGGGACCGAATTTGAGCGGCCGTGCTCCCAGGTAGGTGCCGCGCCCAACCCCGCGCCAGACCCGTCCCGACGCCTCCAGTGAGGCAAGCACCGAGCGCAGTTCTCTTCGACTGACGCCGAGCTCTTCAGCCAGCTTTCTTTCGGGCGGTAAGGCGTCGCCGTCTTTGAGCTGATGGCTGGCGACATACCCGAGCAGGCCGTTCAATGCTGTTTCTTCCATTCCGCCTACCGAACCAATGAATATTGGTATCAAAGATAACAGATTGACGGCGCACTGACGGCGGGAATTTTCATGTAATGTTTTTTTGGCTGGATTCTCCGACGATACGTTCCAGGTTAGCATCGAGGAATGAGTGGCGTGAGCCACATGCTGGTTAATCAAGTTGTACCTATATCAATTGGTTCAGCACCGGTCTTAGCCATCGCAGAGGAGTAGCGTATGTCGTTTACAACTCGTCCCGAACTGATTGGAACGTTCGGAATGGTGGCTTCCACGCATTGGCTGGCCAGCGCGTCGGCCATGGCCGCGCTCGAAAAAGGCGGCAATGCGTTCGACGCCGCCGCCGCTGCGGGGTTTGTGCTCCAGATCGTCGAGCCCCATCTGAACGGTCCCGGCGGTGAACTGCCGGTGGTGTTCTACAGCGCACGTGAAGACCGTGTTCGAGTGCTTTGCGGGCAGGGCGTGACGCCCGCGAGCATGACCATCGAGCGTATGCGCGAGTTGGGGCTGGAAGTGGTGCCGGGCACCGGACTATTGCCGGCGGTGGTACCCGGGGCATTCGGCGCATGGATGGCCATGCTGCGCGACTATGGCCAGTTGCCGCTCGAAGACGTGTTGAGCTATGCGATCGGCTATGCGGAGAACGGCTATCCGGTGCTGCCGCGCATGGCTTCGTCGATCCTCGCGATCAAGGATTTCTTCCTCACCGAATGGCCTACTTCGGCCGAGCAGTGGCTGCGCAATGGCGACGCACCCACGCCGAATCAACTCTTCGCCAATCCGGCGATTGCCAATACCTACAAGCGCATTCTGCGAGAAGCGACGAGCCGCAGTGATCGCGCCGAGCAGTGCGAACGGGCTCGCGAGGTGTTCTATCGCGGGTTCGTGGCCGACGCCATCGACCAGTACTTTCGATCGACGGCCGTTCTCGATACTTCCGGCCAGCGCAATCGCGGCTTGCTCGACGCCGAAGATCTCGCTCGCTGGGAACCCTCCTATGAAGACCCAGTGTCCTACGACTACGGCGACCTCCGTGTCCACAAGACCGGTCCGTGGGGGCAGGGGCCGATGTTCCTGCAGCAACTCGCGCTGCTCAAGGGCTTCGATCTGGCAGCCATGGATCCGCTGGGACCGGATTTCGTCCACACGGTTATCGAGTGCTCGAAGCTCGCGTTCGCCGACCGCGAGGTGTTCTACGGCGACCCGGCGTTTGCCCATGTCCCGCTCGACGTGCTGCTCGGCGACGCCTACAACGACGAACGTCGCCGGCTGATCGATCCGCTGCGCGCGTCGCTCGAATTTCGTCCGGGAACGCTGGGCGACAGCGAGCACCGCGCCGCGCGCATCATGGCACTCGCTGGGAAGGAACAGTTCGGCGGCTTCGGGCAGGGCGAACCGACCTTCGCGCCGTTGCCTGAGTTGCGAGGCGACACCGTTCACCTCGATGTCGTCGACCGGTGGGGCAACATGGTGTCGGCTACGCCGTCGGGCGGCTGGTTGCAGGCGTCGCCAGCGGTGCCCGGGCTCGGCTTTAACGTCACCACGCGCGCGCAGATGTTCTGGATGGAAGAGGGCCTGCCTTCGTCGCTGGGTCCTCGGCGCCGTCCTCGCACAACGCTGTCGCCCACGCTCGTCACCCGCGCGGGCAAACCCTACGCGGCATTCGGCACGCCCGGCGGCGACCAGCAGGATCAATGGTCGCTCCAGCTATTCCTGAAACATGTGCACGCGGGCATGAACTTCCAGGCCGCCGCAGATTCGCCGTCGTTCCAGACCGCTCACTTCCCCGGCTCGTTCTACCCGCGCGCGATGCAGTTGGGCAAGATGTCCGCCGAAGCCCGTTTCCCGGAAAGCACGCTCGCCGAATTGCGCGCGCGTGGACATGATCTGACCGTGGCCGAGCCTTGGGCATTGGGGCGGGTCTGCGCAGTGGGAATCAGAAATGGCCTGATGCGCGGCGCGGCGACGCCTCGTCAGATGCAGGCATATGCGGTTGGGCGATGAACTTCGCGCCCGCGATCAACGCGCTCAATCCTTCAGGGAGAACCTTGCCGTGTCTGCCGTAGCCGCTCGTCTCGAACGACTCCCGTTATCGGGTTTTCACCGCAAACTCCTGCTTATCGGCGGGCTGGGGTATCTGTTCGACGGACTCGATTCGTCGTCGCTTGCGTTTCTGCTGCCGGTCGTGAGCAAGCTGTGGCATTTGACGAGCGCCGAGACAGGCCTCGTTGCCAGCAGTACCTATATCGGTTATTTCTTCGGCGCTTTTCTATCGGGGGTATTCGCCGATCTGATCGGCCGCCGCCGCATCATGATGTCGGCGCTGGCGATCTACTGTGTCGCGTCGCTCGCGAGTGCTGCGGCGACGGATTGGCACACGTTCTTCGCATTACGTATCGTCGCGGGTTTCGGCTCCGGCGCGGAGACGGTGGTGATCGCGCCATTCCTCGCGGAATTCGTGCCGCGCCGCTACAGGGGAATGTTTTGCGGCGCGCTGGTCGGCTTCATGTCGTTTGGCTATCTGAGTTCGTCGATTCTCGGCTTCTTGGTGGTGAGAAACTTTGCCGATGGCTGGCGCTACCTGGCCGTGGTGACGTCGTTGCCGGTCGTCATGCTGCTCTGGTGGCGAAGGACGCTGCCGGAGTCGCCGCGATGGCTGGAGAGCCAGGGCCGAACGGAAGAAGCGAATCGCATCGTTAGCGCTATCGAATCATGGTTTACCGGCCGAGGCATTCATCTAGCGCCGGTCGCTCCCGTCCGCATGATGCCGACGTCGGCACCGTCAAAGGGTCGCGCATTGCAGAACGTGCTCACATTGTGGTCGCCGCGACTCGCGCGCACCACGGCGGTAAGCTGGCTCATGTGGTTCTCGGTAGCATTCGCGTACTACTCGTTCTTCTCATGGATTCCGAGTCTGCTCCTCAAGGAGGGGCTCACCATGACGAAGAGCTTCGGTTATTCCATCGCGATCTATGGGGCGCAGATCCCGGGTTATTTCTCGGCCGCATGGCTCAATGAGCGCATCGGACGCAAAGCGGTGGTCGCGTCGTACATGCTGCTGGGCGGCCTCGCGGCGATCGCGCTTGCGTTCTCTCACACGGGAATCGGCATCATGCTTGCGGGCATATGCCTGTCGTTCTTCATGAACGGCGCGTTCGCGGGCGTCTATGCGTACACCCCTGAAGTCTTTCCCACTGCGGTTCGCACGACGGGTACGGGCTCGTCCTCATCGTTTGGCCGCATCGGCTCGGTGAGCGCGCCCATTCTGGTCGGCCTCGTCTACCCCGCGTTCGGATTTCTCGGCGTGTTCGCGATGACCACGACAGTTCTGCTCGTCGGGGCATGCGTGGTTTTCTGCCTGGGTATCGAGACTCGCAACCGCTCGCTCGAAGATATCGAGGCCGAGGAGTTCGGGCGCGAACAGGATGTTCGAGGCCCGCTCAGTTCCACGGAACTAGGCGGCTGAAGCCGCGATGTGCCAACTTTTCGCCTACACACCATGCAAGCCAACCGGATCGTGACTGCGCCGCCCGTCCCGCAAACGCTGGACATTTCCCATCTGGAACATCTCGCCAGGGCCATGCGGCTCAACGGTCAGCCGGCGGCGCTTTTCCGTGCGGTTCATGAGGTGGCGGCAAGCGTAATCGGCTTTCGCCTCTTTACGATCATGTCTTACGACGCGGAGCGCGAGGAAGTCGAGCGCGCTTATACGAACATGCCAGACGTGTATCCACTTGGCGGGCGCAAGAAAAAACGCGGCACCCCGTGGGCCAGACGGGTTCTGCACGACCTAGAGCCATTTCGCGCAGAAACGCCGCAAGGCATTCGCGAAGCGTTCGACGATCATGCGGTGATGACCGGCATGGGCCTTGGATCGATACTGAACATTCCGGTCGCGTACAACGGCGTGTGCATCGGCACGATGAACCTGACACATCGGGAATGGTGGTACACCGAGGGGCACGAAGCGCTCGGATTGCTGATCGGTTCGTTCCTCGCTCCCGCTCTCATGGCGGCCAATACGGCATCTGCCGGCAGTTCGACCTCTCTCTGACATGACCACAACTCCGCGTGCTGTGACAGCGTCGCCGGCGACACCAGGTGTCGAATCGCAAGGCCGTTGGCTGCTGGTCTTCGTCCTTTCCTATCTGGCGCTAATGGCCGATGGCGCCGACGTGATGATGTACGGCTTGACCCTCACGCGAATCAAGGACGATTTCGGGCTGAGCAATGTCCAGGCGGGAGCGTTGGGCAGCCTGACGTTGTTAGGCATGGCCGCGGGCGGGATACTGGGCGGCTGGCTAAGCGATCGTGTGGGCCGGGTGAGGGTGATCGTGTGGGCGCTGGCGCTCTTTTCGCTCGGCGCGGGACTGCTCGGGCTCACTCACAGCTTTCTGCAGTTCGCGATTGTTCGCTTCATCGGTGCGTTGGGAATCGGCTGCATGGTGCTGGTCACCACGCTGGTTGCCGAATATGTGCCCACCGAAAGACGCTCGCTGATTCTCGGTGCGTTGCAGACCGGTATTTCGGCCGGCTACATCGTGGTGATTGCACTGAGCAGCTGGATCTTGCCGCACTACGGCTGGCGCACGCTGTATTACGTGTCGGCCGTTCCCGTGGTGTTTGCGCTGGCGATCAGGTTTGCCGTGCCCGAGCCGGCTAGCTGGCGGGCGAGCCGTGCAGCCGACCGCAAAAGCCAGAGTGAAAGCAGCACTCAAGGCCAGAGCGGAGCGCGATTGCGCGACGGCCGCTACGCCGTGATTTTCCGCAATCGACAGACGCGCACGCTGTTCATCCTGTGGACTCTCGCCTCGGTTTTCATTCTTTCCGGCTTTTATGGTTTGAACAACTGGCTACCCACGTACCTGGAAAGAGAACTGCATATCAAGTTCAGCTCGCTGACTGGCTACATGATCGGTACTTACGTGGTCGCTTTCATCGGCAAGATCTTCGCCGGCTGGCTGGGCGACCGCTGGAGCCGGCGTGGCGTGTATGTGCTGGGCTGCGCGGGCGCCGCGCTCTTTTTGCCGGTCATCATCTTCTGGCATACGCGCGAGAACATTGCGGCTCTCATGCTTTTCTTCGGCTTTCTGTATGGTGTTCCGCTGGGCACGATCGGCACTTTCATGTCCGAGAGCTTCGCCACTTCCATCCGCGGCACTGCTGTTGGTGGTTCCTATAACGTCGGACGTTTCTGCGCGGGCGCAGCGCCGATTGTTATCGGCTATCTCGCCACCCAGTTCTCCATCGGCTTCGGCTTTCTTGTCGTGGGTGCGGTCTTCTTCTTGAGCGGCGTCACCGCGCTGTTTATCCCGGACCGCTTGTACGACACCGAGCGGCCATCCACGCCGTGACTCTGCGGGTTTCACCGCAGAAGTTTGAGGTCGCCGATACCTGCGCCGGTGAGCATCGCTCGTCGAACTCAGCAATGCGTGTTGCGGTGGATCTTCGACGTATCCGCCTCAGAGGCGACAGGATCGTCCTATCAGCGAAGCGATGGAAGATAGCAAAATCGTAGCCACTTTCTGCAGATGGTGAAACGGTGAACCGCGCTCATGTGCGCATTTCCGAAGGTCTCTACTGCAGTCCAACCAAGAGGCGGCAACCGGCGGCTGTGAAATGTTAAGGATAGACGAAGTCACGAATAGCGAAGATTTCCCCGAGCGATGCGATGTCGCGGTAATAGGCGGCGGCATTGTTGGTGTCAGCACCGCGTACGAACTGGCGCGGCGCGGCATCCAGGTGGTTTTGCTCGAAAAGGGCGTCATTGGCTGCGAACAGTCGGGGCGCAATTGGGGTTGGGTGCGTCAGCAAAACCGCGACCTCTATGAGTTGCCGCTCGCAATGCAAAGTCTCAGGCGCTGGGGCGAACTGAGCGGAGAACTTCGCGAGGATATTGGTTTTCGTAAAGCGGGCATCCTGTATGGCACGGAGCTTCAATCGGACGTCGCGCAATGGGAGTCGTGGATTGCGCGTGCACGGGAGATCGGCTTCAACAGTGAGATCCTCAGTGCGCGCGAACTGGCAGCGCGCATTCCGTCCGGACGTGCGAGGTGGGCTGGAGGTCTGTGGTCGGTCACGGACGGCCGCGCCGAGCCGTCGAAAGCCGCGCCTGCGATTGCGCGCGGCGCGCAACGGCTTGGCGCCAGGATCTACCAGAACTGCGCGGCACGCAGTCTGGACACGAGTGCGGGGCGCGTCTGCGGCGTCTGGACGGAGCGCGGCCGGCTCGCAGCCGACACCGTGGTGCTCGCGGGAGGTGCCTGGAGCGCGTTGTTCTGCCAGCATCATGGTATCGATCTGCCCGCCATCAACGTAATAGGGACGGCGTTGCGCACTGCTGAGGCGCCTGCGGTCATCGAAGGCTGTTTCTCCGGGCCTGACTTCGCGTTGAGGCGGAGGCTGGACGGCGGCTACACCATCGCTGTCCCCGGCTATGGACGGGTGGAACTCGCGCCGCAAAACCTGCGGCATTCGGTGAAGTTCCGCACCATGTTCCGCAGTAAGCTGAAGAAGAAACTCAAGATTCGCGTCGGTGCCAGCTTCTTCCACGGACCAGAAGCGAGCGCGACCTGGCGCGACGATGACATCTCGCCGTTTGAACAAACACGGGTGCTGGACCCGCGCGCCGATGCCGAATGGCTCGAACGCGGCCTGCACAACGTGGCCCGCGTGTTTCCCGAGTTGTCGGGCTTGCGCATCGCTCACGCATGGGCGGGTGCGATCGACACGACGCCGGACCTCGTCCCGATCATCTCGAAGGTCGATGCAAAACCGGGTCTGGTGATCGCCTCCGGCTTTAGCGGACACGGCTTCGGACTAGGACCGGGCGCGGGCTTACTCGTGAGCCGGCTGGTAATGGACGAGGCGCCGGAGTTGGACATCGGCCCCTACAGACTCGCGCGCTTTTCCGACGGAACGAAACTGAGCAGCCCCGAAATGATGTGAGCTGAAGACGTGGGCGAGCGCTCGCGGCACCTTGATGCACGACTTCGCGCAACGTCGCGCGCCACGCTTGCGGACGTCGATCGACGATGAGGGCGATGCCCGCTGGATCGGGTACGCATTTGCATCTAAACGCAGCGTGCTACGATTGCCTTGGTTATGTTCGCTTTGCCGTACGTCCATGCTCAAACTAGCTTACATGGTCGTCTCTCTGACGCTCGCCGCACCGTTATCAGCCCTGGCGTTTGGCGGCGAGAATGGGGAATACGATCAATGCATTCTGAATTCGTTAGCGAATAGCCAGAGCAGCTACGCGGCACGTGTCATCAGAAATTCGTGCGTAGCACTCTACAAGAATAGTGGACTGCTTTTGCCGCGCGAAAAGTCCTATCACATATGTGTGTTGCAGAATGTGCAGACCGTGAGAGGGGCATTTGCAGTCAACGAGATATTGCACGCCTGCCGCCGCCAGAATCGAATGTGAGTTGTGCGGACCACGATTCGATACTGGCGAACGGTACCTGGCAGCTCAGTCGCAATCACGGCTCCCGAAACTCGGTGTGCTCGCGCATCGTGGCTGTCATCGCCACCGTACGCTCGCGGAGTTCCGCATGAAGATAACGTACGGCGGGCGTGAACTGCCGGCGGTGCGGACACACCATGTTAAGTGGCGATGATTCGCCGGGCTGATCGGGAATCAACACTTCCAGCCTGCCTGCTGTGACGTCGTGATAGACGTCGAGCCACGATTTGTATGCGATGCCCTTGCCGGCCAAAGACCAGCGGCGCGCAATCTCGGCGTCATCGCATAGCAACGATCCTTTGACGGCCACCTGCCGGCGCACGCCGTTAGCCGGGAACACCCAGCGATCATAGACTCTGCCGCCAAGCACGTACGGCAGACACTCGTGCATCACGAGTTCGTCGAGTGTGCGCGGGCGTCCGCGCCGCTGCAAATACTCAGGCGACGCAACCAGTACTCGCCGGTTGTTCTCCGCGAGAGGCAGTACGACGTAACTCGCACTTTCAGCCACGCCGTAACGGATCGCGACATCGACCGGGTCACGGAAAACATCGGTGACCCGGTCAGACAACGACAGCCGTAGCACAAGCTTCGGATGCGCCTCGCGAAACTCCGTCAACCACGGCAACAGCACGTTGCGCCCCAGGTCCGATGGTGCGGCAACCTTCAAAGTACCCTGCAAAGACTCCTGCTCGCCGTGCAATTGCTCGCGGCCTTCTTTCAGCATTGCAAGCACTTCCGTTGCGTAGGGCAGGTATTGCTCGCCTTCTTTCGTGAGCCGCAGACTGCGCGTAGTGCGAGCGAACAGGCGGATTTCGAGTTCCCGCTCGAGCCGCTGTACCGCCGCGCTGACCTGGCCGGGCAGCAGATCCGCCTCGCGCGCTGCGTTCGAGAAGCTTCCCAAAGCTGCAGTGCGGACGAAAAGCTCCAGGTCTTCAATTCGAATCATTTTCATTCCTGCTGTGAAAGTGCTGCGCAATTGTGCTGGTTTTTCCGCGGTGCCGCATCGAAGAAAATTCGTTGCACGCGCTCCCAGTACGATCCGCCGAGCGCCGCCAACGACATAGAGGGAATGCAGTGATGAAAGCCATCGTCTACAAACAGCACGGCTTGCCCGCGGAAAACCCGCGTTCGCTTTACGATACCGACCTCGACAAGCCAGCACCGGGGCCTCGCGATCTGCTCGTGAAAATCCGGGCCGTTGCCGTGAATCCGGTCGACACCAAAGTCCGGCAAGGATCGCCGACCGATCACCCGCGCGTGCTGGGTTGGGATGCTGTCGGGACAGTCGAGGCAATCGGCGCCGACGTCACGCTCTTCAAGCCAGGCGACGCCGTGTACTACGCGGGCTCGATTGCACGGCCGGGCAGTTATGCGGAGTACGGCCTCGTTGACGAGCGTATCGCGGGCCGCAAGCCGGCGAAGCTCACGGACGCGGAGGCTGCTGCATTGCCGCTCACGTCGCTGACGGCGTGGGAACTGCTGTTCGACCGCCTCGGTGCGGTCGAGGGCGCTGGGGCGGGCGACGCGCTGCTCGTGATCGGCGCGGCGGGCGGCGTTGGTTCGATGCTCGTTCAGCTCGCAAGCAGCCTGACGAAACTGCGAGTCGTCGGGACCGCGTCTCGAGCCGAGACACAGTCGTGGGTCCGCGAGCTTGGCGCACACGACGTCATCGACCATTCGCGACCGCTGCTCGAAGGACTGCGTGCCATAGGACTCGATAACGTCCGCCTGATCGCGAGCCTCACACAGACGGACGGCCACTATCCGCAGATCGTCGAGGCCATCGCGCCGCAAGGACGCCTGGGCGTCATCGACGACCCGGAGATGCTCGATGCCGTGCCGCTCAAGCGAAAGGCCGTGTCGCTGCATTGGGAGTTGATGTTCACGCGTTCGTTGTTTGAGACACCCGACATGATCCGCCAGCACGAGATCCTCAATCGCGTGTCGGCCCTCATTGACGATGGCGTCCTACGCACGACGATAGGGGAGCACCTCGGCACCATCAACGCTGAAAACCTGCGCCGGGCTCATGCACTCATCGAAAGTGGACAAACGCGGGGAAAACTCGTGCTGGAAGGATTCTAGCCCTGCAACGACGCCATCCATGCCACGGATAAAAAGGGAGAACATTGATATGTACCGCTTCCACGAGGAATCTCTCACGCTCGGCCTGACCCGTGTTGCGCGCGCCACCGCTCTGGCTTTTGTGTTCGGCCTCGCCGGTTATACGTCGACGGCCCGAAGTCAGGAACCCGATCCGGCTGCGGCCCGGCTTGCCGCAGAAAGTACCTATGGTTCGCTGGAGACGGTTGCCACGTTTCACGGCGCGATGCCTACCGGCGTCACCGTCGCCGAAAACGGGCGCATCTTCGTGAATTTCCCGCGTTGGGGCGACGAAGTTCCCTTTACCGTCGGCGAACTGCGCGACGGACGCGTGGTTGCTTACCCCGATGCCGAAGTGAATCGCGAGGACGACACGCGACCGGCTAGTCACTTCCTGAGCGTGCAGAGCGTCGTTGCCGATGGCCAGGGGCGCGTATGGGTCCTCGACACGGCGGCGCCAAAGTTCGCGAGCCCGGTAGCAGGCGGCGCGAAGCTCGTCGCAATCGACCTGAAGACGAACAAGATCGTGAAGACGATCGTATTTCCCGCCGACGTGATGCGCCCGCAGACCTATGTCAACGATGTGCGCTTTGACTTCCGCATTGGCAAGGCGGGCGTCGCGTATGTAACGGATTCGTCGTTGTCGGGCACGGGTGGCATCATCGTGATCGATCTCCAATCAGGCCACGCCATAAGGCGGCTCACCGGCGACCGTTCGACTTCGGCGGATCCGCAGTTCGTGCCCGTGTTCGACGGTAAGACACTCATGCTGCGCGACGGGCAAGGACATGCCGAGCCGTTCCGTGTCGCCTCGGACGGCATTGCGCTTTCGGCGGACGGCCAAACGCTGTTTTTCTGCCCCCTCGCCAGCCGGCATCTGTACGCCATTCCAACGGCGATGCTGCGCGATCCGTCTGTGAGCGACGTGCGGCTGTCGGAAGCCGTGCGCGACCTCGGCGAGAAAGGCGCTTCGGACGGGCTCGCCGCCGACGCCGCAGGAGCGATGTACGCCGGAGACTACGAGCACGACTCAATTCGCAAGTCGACGACCGGGAGCGACTGGCAAACGATCGTCCACGACCCGCGTGTTCTGTGGCCTGACACGCTGTCGATCGGCCCCGACGGTTATCTCTACTTCACCGCCAACCAGTTGGCACGTCAGCCCGTATTCAACGGCGGCAAGGACCTGCGTGAAAAGCCGTACGCGCTCTTTCGCGTGCGTATCGATGCCGCGCCTGCACCGACTCGTTGATACCCCGACCGCACAAGACAGCAAGGAACTCACCATGAATCTTATCGATGCCATTCACGCCCGCCACACCGTCAAGGCATTCGAGGGCGGCCGCTCACTTCCGCAAGAAAAGATCGACGCGTTGCTGACGCTGCTTCAGCAAAGTCCGTCGTCGGTCAACTCGCAGCCGTGGCACTTCGTTGTCGCGTCGACGCCGGAGGGACGCGCCCGTATTGCCAGGGCGACAACGGGAGCCTACGCGTATAACGAGCCGAAAGTGCTCAATTCCTCTCACGTGATTGCGCTGTGCATGCACTCGGATTTCGACGAAGCGCACCTCGGGGCGATTCTGGATCAGGAGGCGCGCGACGGACGGTTTGCTACGCCCGAGATGAAAGCGGCTCAGGACAAGAGCCGACGCTCATACGTCGATATGCACCGGTACGAGCTACGCGATGTGCCGCAGTGGATGGAAAAGCAGGTCTACCTGGCCATGGGCGGGCTGCTGCTCGGAGCGGCGCTGCTCGGTATAGACGCTACGCCGATGGAGGGCTTCGATGCGCGCGCACTCGACCTCGAACTCGGTCTGCGCCAACGCGGATTGACGAGCGTGGTGCTCGCGGCCTTGGGCTACCGCAGCGAGCAGGATTTCAACGCTGCGCTGCCGAAGTCGCGTTTGCCTCGCGAGCAACTGTTCACGTTCATTTAGTGGAGCTTGCGCTAAGTCGGTCGGGGACAGTCGATCGACAGCGCGGGCTTGACCGCAGCAATGCGCGACGGCGGCCGGGAGGATTGAAACCCTCCCACGTGACGTAGCTCGCTCAAACAAACCAGCCGGGTTTTCCTGCCCGTTTTTTTGTTTAGCCGCCGTGCGCGAAAGCGCGTGTCGTGTGAACCTTTGGCGGCCGGTCGCGCAGCAGCAGTGGCATCAAACGCCGGTTGGCTGTCCGCGCCGCCCACTCGCAGTACTCGGCGCTGCCGAGTACCCAGCCGTTGAGCGTGGACTGCATCAGGTTATCGACCTCGCGTTGCTCGGGAGGCTGTGCGCCGAGATCCCGATAAGCCTCGTGACGCTCGAACGGCGTATTGCCGAGCGCGCGATAAAGCGGATGGTCCTTGATGAACCTGTCGACACGCAGCCCGATGTGGTGCGAGTAGCTCGACCACTGATACTTTCCCGGCTCGGCTACAAGGTTATTGCGCACCGGCGCATGATCGATGATCTGGCTCGCGAGCAGGAAATATCGGTCCGGCTCGATCACTGTCGCCCGGTATGCGCCACGCCACACCGTACCGCGGCGTCCATGGCGGCGGTTGAAGGTCTCGACATAGCGACGGCCGATCGCCTGCATCGCCATGGCCACGCTCGACTCATATGAAGGAGTGACGAGAAGCTGCACCGCGTCGGGCATGAGTACCCAGGCGTGGACTGCCAGATCGGCAACGCGCGCTGCGTCTGCCAGGCAGGCGAGGAAGTACAGGTAGTCTCCTTCGTCCAGGAATGCGGGCCCCGTGAGCCCCTGCAAAATAACGTGCTGAGGTTGTTCTGGAACGTAGTGCCGTGCGAGCCGTGTCATGCTGAATTAACCGGAAATCCGATGTGGGAAAGCGATCCGACAGGTAACGAATGTGTGACGGTGCGTAAAGCGGGTATGGACGAAATTCTATCGGGCATGTGCGCGGGTTCGAATCGCGAATAGGCCTTTGTTCTAGCCTCATTTCGTTGATTTGCCGTGCGCGACCATCGTTGGTTTTATGCCGCCGCTGAATAGGAGCGGCGTAGACCGAGCCCTGATCGATCTTGGCCAGCCGGTCGTATTGCCAGATGAGCCAACTAACCAACGGTCTTAGGATGATGCGAATGAACTATGACCGCGGGAATCGATAGTCTTGCGCGGTGGAACGCGCAAACGGCGGCGGAGAAGCGTACTCAGTTGAGGGCAGTCACGGCCGAAGACCCGCCTCAGTACGAGCCATTTTCAGGCGGGCCATGATCTAAACCCGACAGCGTCGGATCAGTCGGAGAACGGCGGCGCGCACGACTCGCGCAAAATCAAGGTGGATTTGCATTCGACGCTTCTGACGTCAGTTTCGCCGTTGAGCTGCGCGATCAGCAGTTCCGCCGTGCGCCGGCCGATCTCCGCGCTTGGAACCCGCACTGTTGTTATGGGGATGGGCAGTTCGGCCATCACTTCGAAATCGTCGAAACCAATCAGGCTAAGATGGCCTGGCACATCGTAACCGGCCGCCATCGCCTCCAGCATGGCGCCAGTCGCGAACGATCCGTTGCCACATACGAGGGCCGTCGGCGGCTCGATCGGCGCCGCCATGATCTGACTGAAGAGCTTGCGGCCTTCCTGCACGCCCCAGTAGCCCTCCGCCATATGCGCCGGATGAATCGCGATGCCGCGCTCGGCTAGCGCGACGCGTACGCCTTCGCGACGCGCGGCGGCACGGTCGTTAGTATCGGCGTTCTGCGCGATCATTGCGATGCGCCGATGTCCGAGGTCGAGCAAATAGTTCGTCGCGTCGTAAAACGCGCGATAGTTGTCGACCCCCACGGAGATTGAGCGCTGCTTCGGCCCGAACGTGAAGGTGCTCACGCAAGGCACATCCCGTTGCTTTAGCAGTGGATAGAGGTCGGGATGATGCCCTTCGCCCACCACGGCAATGGCGTCGACACCACGCTCGAGCATCTTGCGAACCTGCCGGTATTCGCGCTGAAGATCGTATTCGGAGCAAGCTAGCAGAAGCGTATAGCCTTTTTCTTCCAGTTCGTCCTGCAAGACCTGAATGGCCGTAGCAAAGTGTTCATTCGCAAGCGTCGGAACGACAGCGCCCACAGTGCCCGTTCGTTGTGTCGCAAGCGCGCGCGCAGCGGCATGCGGAACCCAGCCGAGATGGTCGATGGCGAGCTGTATCCGCTCGCGCACGCTTGGCGACACAATCTCCGGAGAGTTGATGAAACGCGAGACGGTTGCCTTTGACACGCACGCAAGCTGCGCCACTTCGCGAAGCGTTGCTGTTGCGGGCCGGTCCGCAACGGATGGCGCGGCTAGCTGTTCATTTCGGGTAGGGCGCGCGGCCTTTGCCATATCGATTGCCGAATTGTTTTCCGTTCCGATTATACCGGCCGGTTCATTGGGCAAGCACATGAGCGAGACCGTGCGCGACGCCTGCTTACTTCGATGAGAGCTTCGTTGCCCACTTCATGATGTGACGGCCCGCCGCCACGACTTCGCCCCGCTGGTTCACGACTTCCATGTCCGCGGTGCTGCGACGCTTTTCGTCGTCGATTTCTGCCACCCTGTAGATCACTGTGACGGTATCGCCAAGCAGGACGGGACGAATGAAGCGGATCCGATCGTAGCCGGCGGACACCGGGAACTCATCGATATCGGTGCGATGGATCACGTGCGCGATGCTGATTGTGGAGGCCGTCGACATATAACCGACCAGTAGCGCGCCATGCGCGATGCGTCTGCCGATCGACGACTTCTCCTGCATGTACTGCTCGTTGATGTGCGTATCGCTGAAGTCGCCCGTCAGTCCGGCGAACAGCGTCACGTCGGCTTCGCCAACCGTCTTGGCGAATCTGAATTCCTGTCCAATCTCCACGCCTTTAATGGCCATGTTCAAAGCTCCTCAAAAAGCGGCGTCTGTGTGCCGACGGATATCCATTGAATCCGAGGCGGCAATCCGCCCGATATTGCTGCGTAGGTGAAACCGGTTACATAACGAGCCGGTGCGGCCAATGTACAACAAAACCGCGCATAAAATGCAGGCATCGTGGTTTTCCCTGGACAGCTAAAAAATACTTTGTGAGATTCGTGAAACCGGTTACATTGCACTCGACCCGGCGCAAAAGGGACGGCATTTCGTCGGCGTAATCAATCCAATGCAGTGGAACAGGTGACATGCACATCATTTCAACGACGCAAGCGGCTTCTCTGGTACGCGACGAAGATGCCGTCCTGATCAGCGGCTCCGGAGGCGGGCATTCGGTACCCGAGGCTCTGCTCGCCGCGCTCGAAGAGCGCTTCCTGAGCGCGGGCGAGCCGCGTAACCTCACGTCGATCAGCGTGGTAGGCGTGGGCGACCGCGCGACGCTCGGCGCGAGCCACCTCGCGCACGAAGGGCTGCTGCGTCGCGCGATCACGAGCGCGCTCGTCGATTCGCCAGGGCTCGTGACGCTTGCCGCCGCGGACAAGATCGAGGCCTACACGTTTCCGCAAGGGGTACTGTCGCAACTGATGCGAGACATGGCGGGCGGCCGTCCAGGACTGATTACGAAGACGGGCCTGCATACGTTCGTCGATCCGCGTCAGCAGGGTGCGCGTCAAAGCCCGCGAACGCCTGCCGACTTCGTCGAACTGATCGAACTCGACGGCGAAGAGTGGCTGCGCTTCAAGCCCGTCCCAATCGATGTCGCGTTCCTGCGCGGCACCACGGCCGACGAAGACGGCAACATCACGATGGAGCAGGAGGCCGTGCTCGGCGAGATGCTCGCGATGGCGCAGGCGACGCGCCGCGCGGGCGGCGTCGTCGTCGTGCAGGTGAAGCGCATGGCGACGCGCAATACCTTGCCGCCCAAACAGGTCAAGATTCCCGGCATTCTCGTAGACTTCGTCGTCGTCGTGCCCGATCAGCGGCAGACCTATGCGACGGACTACGACCCGAGCTACGCCGGCGAATTGCGCGTGCCGCTGTCGGAAATCAAGCCGCTGCCGTTCGGGCCGCGCAAGGTGATCGTGCGGCGTGCGGCGCTGGAACTGTATCCGGGCGCCGTCTGCAATCTCGGTGCAGGCGTTTCGACAGGACTGTCTACGGTAGCGGCCGAAGAGGGTCTGCTCGAGAAAGTCGTGCTGACCAACGAGCAAGGACTGATTGGCGGTGCGCCGATCACGGGCCGCGACTCGGGCGGCGCGCAGAACTTCGCCGCCATGATCGAACAGCCGTCGCAATTCGACTTCTATGACGGCGGCGGACTCGATCTCGCGTTCCTGTCGTTCGCCGAAGTCGACGCTCAAGGCAACGTGAACATCAGCCGTTTCGGCGACAAGATCATCGGCGTCGGCGGCTTCATCAACATCAGCCAGAATGCGAAGTGCGTGATCTTCAGCGGCACATTGACGGCGGGCGGTCTGGACATCGGCTGGGAACGTGGCAAGACGATTATTCGCCAGGAGGGCCGGCACAAGAAGTTCGTGCACAAGCTGGAACAGGTCTGCTACAACGCCACGTTCGCAAGCGAGCGTGGGCAGACAGCGCTGTATGTCACCGAGCGCGTCGTGTTCAGGATCGGCGCGCAAGGGCTCGAACTGATCGAGGTCGCGCCCGGCATCGATCTCGAACGCGACGTGTTTGCACAGATGGAATTTCGCCCGCACGTGTCGCCGGATCTCAGGACGATGGACGCGCGTCTCTTCGATCCGGCGCGGCTCGGCATTCACGACGAAGTGGTCGCGCGCGAACGTCGCTTCCGTTGCGCGCGCATCGCGCAATGGCATGCGCAGACGCAGGCGCAGCGATGAACATCGACGGCGCAACGCGGCTATACGCGATCATTGGCGACCCAGTCGTACAGGTGCGGTCTCCCGCCGTGTACACCGCGCATTTTGCAGAGCGCGGCATCAATGCGGTCATGTTCGCGGCACAAGCCAGCCGCGAATCGTTCGATGCGGCAATACGCGGCCTGATGGCCCTCGGTAATCTCGACGGCCTGCTGATCACTTCGCCGCACAAGACTTCGGCAATGGCATTCGCCGACGAATTGTCGACGCGCGCGAAGATCGTCGGCGCAATCAATGCATTGCGTCGCGAACCGGACGGCAGCTGGACGGGCGACATGTTCGACGGCGTCGGCTTCGTCGGGGCCGCACAGAAAATCGTGGCCATCAGCGGGAAGCGGGCGCTGCTCTTCGGCTGCGGCGGCGCGGGCGCGGCGATCGCCGCGGAACTCGCGGCCCACGGCGCGCGTTCGATCGCGCTCGTGGATCCCAGCGAACACCGTGCGCTGGCGCTGCGCGACGCATTAGCCACGTATTTCGACGGTTGCAGTGTGACGGTCGGCAACGACGGCGCGACGCATGAGATCGTGATCAACGCGTCGACTATCGGCATGAAAGAGGGTGACGGCCTGCCGGGAGATCCTGGCGTGATCGGCGCCGGGACGCTAGTGGGCGACGTGGTGCTGAGACCGCCCGCAACGCCGACTGTACTCGTGAGGTTGGCGCAGGAAGCCGGCGCACATGTCGTCACCGGCCAGGACATGCATGCCGGGCAACTCGACGCCATCTCAGCCTTCTTCAAAGGAGTCCGATGATGTCCCTGCTTGGCAAGGCTGCCGTGCTGATCTGGAACGACGTACTCGACACAGAGCGAGACGTGTTCTATCGCTGGCACGATCAGGAGCACATACCCGAGCGTCTCGCGCTGCCCGGGTTTCTGCGCGGCCGCCGCTATCGCGGCAGTGGCGTCGCGGAGTGGCTGACGCTATACGAAGCCGAGGACGTCGCGGTTCTGACGAGTCCCGCGTACCTCGAGCGCCTGAACGATCCGACTCCGCTCACCCAAAGCACCGTACGCGCGTTTCGCAATACGGCGCGCTCAATTTGCACCGTCGAGAAGACGGTGGGCGCGAGCACGGGCGGCCACGTGCTGACCTTGCCGCTGCCTGCGGGATTCGACGCCAAGCATCTCTTCGAAGGCGACATGCCCGCGATTACAGCGGATGCGAGCGTGCTAGCAGCGCATCTGTTCGTCGCGGACGACGCGGCGAGCCATCTCGACACACGCGAGGCACGCGAGCGCGCTTACGTCGTGCCGGCGCGCGTGCTGTTCGTCGAAACATCAACGCTCGATGCGGCGCGAAAGCAGTTGATGCGTTTTCTTGCTGGCATCGATGCCGCACAGCGTGACGCAGCGGCGGCGGGCGCGGGCGTCTTCACGCTCGAAATCAGCCGGCTCGCCACTCCCAACCATCGAACTCAGGAAACACGATGAAGCTACTCAGATTCGGACCGGAAGGACACGAGAAACCCGGCCTGCTCGACGCGCAGGCTGTGATCCGCGACGCGTCGTCGCTATGCGCCGACTACACACCCGCATTCTTCGCGGATGGTGGACTCGACAAATTGCGTCGCGCGGATATCGCGCGTCTGCCTGTCGTCGAAGGCAATCCGCGGCTCGGTTCGTGCATCGCGCAGCCGGGCAATTTCATCGCGATCGGCCTGAACTACGTGCAGCACGCGATAGAAACCAATGCGCCCATTCCAGC
Organism: Paraburkholderia kirstenboschensis; assembly: GCF_904848585.1. GTDB lineage: Bacteria > Pseudomonadota > Gammaproteobacteria > Burkholderiales > Burkholderiaceae > Paraburkholderia > Paraburkholderia kirstenboschensis. The sequence continues at coordinate 18,364 of NZ_CAJHCR010000009.1, read as the reverse complement.
CGAACCGATCATCTTCAACAAGGCGCCGTCGTGCATCTCGGGACCGAACGATCCTGTGATTCTGCCGCGCGCTTCGACGAAGTGCGACTGGGAAGTGGAGATCGCGCTCGTGATCGGACGGTCTGCGCTATACGTGTCCGAGGAGAACGCACTCGACCACGTGGCGGGCTATTGCGTATGCAATGACGTGTCCGAGCGCGAGATGCAACTCGAACACGGAGGCCAATGGGTGAAGGGCAAGATGTTCCCGACATTCGGCCCGCTCGGCCCGTGGCTCGTGACCCCGGACGAAATCGACGATGAGCAGAATCTCGACCTGTGGCTTGAACTGAACGGCAAGCGCATCCAGAACTCGTCGACGTCGGACATGATCTTCCGCATCGCGACGATCGTGTCGTATGTCAGCCGTCATGTATTGCTGCAGCCCGGCGATGTGATCACCACGGGCACGCCGCCCGGCGTTGGCCTCGGCATGAAACCCGAGCGCTTCCTGAAGCCGGGCGACGTGATGGAGCTCGGCGTGCAGGGCCTCGGCACGCAAAAGCAGACCGTAATTGCTTTCGAAGATTCCGCGCTCGCCTGAAACGTCGAGATCTGCCGGATACGCGCAGCACGTCGCGACCGCGAGCGGCATCCCATTAAAAAGATGTAAGAGACAGAGGAGATCCGGTATGGACAACCGGTCGGCAGGAGGTGTGATGAAAGCTGCCAATGCAGCTGCAGACACGTCGAGCGTGGTGTTGCCCTGGTACAGGGAAATTTCATGGCCACAGTGGCGCGTGCTTATCGCCGCATGGGGTGTGTGGGTCATGGACGCCGTCGATTTTCTCGCGATCACGTTCGTGCTGAACGACATCGCGAAGCATTTCAGCGTGCCGTTGACCACAGCGTCGCTGCTGCTGTTCGCAACGTATGGCGTGCGCTGGATCGGCGGCTTGATGTTCGGCAGTCTCAGCGATCGCATCGGCCGCAAGATCCCGCTCGTGATTACGCTCGCGTGGTTCACGGTGGGCGCGGTGTTGACCGGGCTCTCATGGAGCTTCGCATCGCTCGCCGTGTTCCGTCTGCTGCTCGGCTTCGGCATGGCGCCCGGCTTCTCGCTCGGCGCGACGATGGTGGCCGAGTCGTGGCCGGAGCGGCACCGTGCCATTGGCATCGGCATTCTCGATACAGGCTGGGGTCTTGGCGCGATCGGCGCGGCGATCGCCTACGATCTCGTCTATCCGCATTTCGGATGGCGCGGCATGTTCTTCGTCGGCGTCATCCCGGCGATATTGCTTGGTGTCTTCATCCTGCTGTGCGTGCCCGAATCGCAGGCTTTCAGGGAAGGCGTACGGACGATACGCACACCGCTGCGCGAGAACCCTGCCGTTGTGCTGTTCCGGCGCTATCCTCGCCGCGTCGGTTACCTCACGCTGCTCATGCTGGTCCTGTGCTTCGGTTCGTGGCCTTTTCAAGGGCTATTCCCAACCTACCTGAAGTCGTTGTCGTTCGAACCGCTCACAATCACGTGGCTCACGATGACCTCGGCGGTGGGGCAGGTCTTTGGCTTCTTCGCGTCCGGATTTATCGCGGAGCGCCTCGGGCGACGCGCGGGCATCAGCGCGATGCTCTGTGTCGGTGCGCTATGCGTCGTCGCGCTCGTGTACAGCGTGAACCACATTCTGCTCGCCGAATGCTTTGCGTTTCTGAGCGGCTTCTTCCTCGTCGGATCGTCGGGCATCTGGGGAACGATATTGACAGAGAACCTGCCTCGCGATGTGCGTGCTTCCGGCGTGGGCTTTCTGTACAACATTGGTGTGGTAGGCGGGGGCATTGCACCGTACATCGTGCTGTCGACCGTCAAGGCCGCGAATATGACGATCGCGCTGGGTATCGCCGTCTTCACCATCGGCGCGGCTTTGGCCGCCATTGTGATTCTCAGGTCGGTGCGCGAAACGAAGGGCATGCAACTAAGCGAAATCGACGCGGGCGGTCACTAGCCTCGCCGCCCGACCCGTTGCGGTACCTCGCGCATTGCGCCCGGATCGAAACGAAACATCAGGCGCAAAGTGCGCCTGATGTCGTCGATAGGCGCATTGTTTGCGCCTCGTTCGAGTGTGAGTCGCCTACGACTGTCCGGACACCTGCTCGCGCCACCGGTAAGCCTGCTGCCATCCAAGCAAGCGCTTGAGCTTTTCATTACTCAGCAAGGTCTCGAATTCACCGAGCGGTTTCCTGACCGGCACATTCGGGTAGTAAGTCTTCAGCAATTCGGCGACCGGGCGGTCGGAGGAGACGTCGTCTGCGGCCACGTTCATCACCGTGAAGCCCAGGCCATCCTTTTCGATGCCGAGACGGCAGGCCGTTGCCAGGTCGCGGCCGTCGATATAGCTCCATGCAATGCGCTTTCTCAAGGCGGGGTCCTTCAGCCATGTCGGGAATTTCTGGTAGTCCACGGGATCGAGCACATTGCCGATGCGCAAGCAGTAAATGTCCGCGCCCGTGCGCGCATGAAACGCCTTTGCTGTCACTTCATTGATGACTTTCGACGTGGCGTAGCTGTCCATCGGGTCGACGGGATAGTCTTCGTCAAGCGGAAAGTAGACCGGGTCGCGATGCCGGTGCGCGAACACCACGCCGTAGGTCGTCTCGCTCGAAGCCACGACAACTTTCTTTATGCCGAGCTTCGCAGCCGCGTCCAGCACGTTGTAGGTGCCCATCACATTGATGCGGAACACCTCGTTATCGGTGGTGACGAGAATGCGCGGAATGGCGGCGAAATGCACGACGGCGTCAATCGGCTTCGGCTCGATGTCGTCGTCGAATTCCCTGGCCGTCGTAGTGGATGCAAACGCATTGAACACCTGTCCCGCATCGGTGATGTCGGTGATCAGGGTCCGCGCCGTGCCTTTGGCCATTGGCACGCGGTCCACATTGAGCACTTCGTAGCCGTGCGCCACCAGATCTTCGACGACCCATTTGCCGGCAAGTCCGCTGCCGCCCGTCACTATCACTCGCTTCGTCATGCCTTGTCTCCTTTGCAGTTTCATAAAGCCACCCGGCTGCGATGCGCCGCTGGTGACACCACGCGCATCGTAACGCGGCGCGCCGCGCGAATGCTGTGACGCGCGTCATAGGCAGGCGGGCGTTCATCACGCTACCTGCAGACAATCTACGGGTCAACCCCGATACGGATCTATGACGAGCGTCACAGATTTCCGCACGCCGGGGCTCCTATGATCTGTTCCGAGCCTGCAAAGGAGGAGCGATCGGTGACTGCAATATCGTCGAAGAAGGAACCCCAGTCCGGGCCGACGCGTGCCGCGGAATGGATCAAGGCGTGCTTGCGCATACGCGAGCTGAACGTGCTCTCGGTGCTGCTGCTGGTGGGACTGCTGATCAGCATTTTCTCCCCGTACTTCCTCACGACCAACAACCTGATGGGCGTGTTCCGCTCGTTCTCGTTGATCGCGCTCATGTCGATCGGCATGATGCTCGTGATCATCACGGGCGGCATCGACCTCTCGGTCGGATCGGTCATGGGCTTGTCGTCGCTCATTACCGCGCTCGCCTTCCAGCACGGTTACAACGCGCCGCTGGCCATTGGCGCGGGGCTCGGCGTAGGAATCGCCGTCGGCGCATTCAATGGTTTCATGATCACGTGGATACAGCTGCCGCCTTTCATCGCGACGCTTGGCACGCTCTCGATCGGGCGCGGCCTCATGTACATCATTACTAAAGGCGTGCCCGTCACGCCCGACGTACCCGACAGCTTCACCTTCATCGGCCAGGGCTACATTGGATTCGTGCCTTTTCCGGTCGTCATTCTTCTGGCCATGACGGCGGTCTTCTCCGTCGTCATGCGACAGACGCGCTTTGGCCGTTACGTGTATGCGACGGGCGGCAATGAAGTGGCCGCGCGCTTGTCCGGCGTGCGCACCGCGCGCGTGAAATTCACGGTCTATGTGCTATCTGGACTGATTGCATCGATGGCAGGCGTCATTGCGTTCTCGCGCTTCGTGTCGGCCGAGCCGGCTTCTGGCTTCGGAGCGGAACTCGATGTCATCGCGGCGGCGGCCATCGGCGGCGCAAGTCTGTCAGGCGGGGCGGGCAGCGTGGAGGGCGCGATCATCGGCGCGGCCCTCGCGGGAATCATCACGAATGGCGTCGTGCTGCTCAACATCGATACCTATGCGCAGCAGGCCATTACCGGCTGCGTGATTCTCATTGCCGTCAGCATCGACATCTGGCGCGTGCGTCGCAAGGAACGCTAAGAACACTGAATGCCGCAAACATAACATCAGGAGACATGTATGAAACTCACGCAACGATTCACCGCGAGCACCCTGGTCGCACTTGCCGCCTCAGTTTGCGCAACGGCTCATGCCAAAGACGCAAAAGATATTTCCGTCGCCGTTATTCCCAAAGTCGCGGTGCCGTTCTTCGACGATTGCAACAAGGGGGCAAAAACGGCGGCCGACAAAGCCGGTGTGAAGTATCAATGGGTGGTGCCGCAAAACACGCAAGGTTCGACCCAGGTACAGATCATCGAAGACCTGATTTCGAGGCATGTCGACGGCATTGCGATATCGGTGAACGAGCCGAAGTCGGTCGAGAGCGTGATGAAGCGCGCAGCGCAAAGCGGCATCAAGGTGCTGACGTATGACTCGGATTCGCCGCGGAGCGGCCGTTCCATGTATATCGGCACGAACAACGAACAGGCGGGCGCGACCATGGCGGAGACGATGGGCAAGGCGCTCAATGGGCAGGGCGAAGTGGCGATCATTACGGGCCAACTGGGCGCGGTTAATCTGAACGAACGTATTGCCGGCATCAAGAAAGGGCTGGCGAAATATCCCGGCATCAAGATTGTCGAGACGCAAGGTACCGACGACGATCTGGCGCGCGGCGTCTCCGTGGTCGAAACCACGCTGCGTGCTCATCCCGAACTCAAAGGCATTTTCGGCGTGAGCCAGGTGGGTGGGCCGGCGGTCGCGAAGGTGCTCAACACGAAGGAATTCGGTGCGATGAAGGGCAAGCTCGAAGTGCTTGCCTTCGACGATCTTCCCGACACGCTCAAAGGGCTCAAGGATGGCTATATTCAGGGCATCATGGTTCAGCGTCCGGTGACGATGGGCTCGCTTGCTGTCGAGCACCTTGTCGCACAGATCCAGGGCCAGGATGCGCAGCCAAAGGACATCGACACCGGCGTGACCGTCGTCACGAAAGACAACATGACCAGCTATACGAAGTGATGAGCCACGTGACAGGCGTGCCCTTCCTGGAGATGCGTAACATCTCCAGAACCTTTCCTGGCGTCAAGGCGCTCGATCGCGTGAATCTGGAAATACGCGCGGGCGAAGTGCTCGCGCTTGCCGGAGAGAATGGTGCGGGCAAAAGCACGTTGATGAAGATTCTCACTGGTATCTATGCGCCCGACGCCGGCGGCACCATTCTCATCGAAGGGCGGGAAGTTGCGCTCGCCGACCGCCATCATGCTCGCGCGCTTGGCGTGAACATCATTTATCAGGAGCTTGCGGTTGTCGGCAATCTCACTGTCGGCGAGAACATTTTTCTCGCGAGAGAACCGCGCACACGGCTCGGACTGATCGACCGGCCGCGCATGTATCGTGAGGCGCGCGAGGTGCTTGCCACCATCGACATGGATATCGATCCCGCTACGCGCGTGAGCGAATTGAGCGTCGGCCAGCAGCAGATGATCGAGATTGCCAAGGCTCTCTGTGCGCGGTCCAAGGCCATCATCATGGACGAGCCGACAGCATCGCTCAGTCATCATGAAACGAGCATATTGCTGACCATCGTCAAGCGCTTGCGTGAACGAAACATTGCGGTGGTTTATATCTCGCATCGGCTCGAAGAGATTTTCGAACTGGCGGATCGCGTGACCGTGCTGCGCGACGGCCGCACGGTCGGCACGGCGCCTATTGCCGAAATGACGCGCGAGACACTCGTGCGCATGATGGTCGCTCGCGAGTTGAGCGAACTCTACGGCGAGCCGGATTCTCATGCGAGCCGCGATCCCGTGCTCGAAGTGCAGGCGCTGTCGCTCAAGCCGGTCAGAAAGGCGGAGCCCCGTCTCCGCGATATCAGCTTTACGCTGCATCGTGGCGAAGTGCTCGGGATCGCCGGGCTCGTCGGTTCGGGCCGCACCGAAATGATGGAAATGATCTTCGGGATGCGTGCGTGCACGGGATCGGTCAAGGTGGAAGGCAAGCCGGTGGCGATCCGCAATCCGCACGATGCAATCAGGGCGGGCATAGGCTTCGTTACCGAAGACCGCAAGGCCCAGGGGCTCGTGCTCGGCATGAGCGTGCGCGAGAATTTCAGCCTGACTCATCTGGAGCGCTATTCGCCGTTGCAGTTCGTGCAGCATGCGCGAGAACGCGAGAGCTGTCAGCGTTTCGTGCGGATGCTGGGCATCAAAACGCCGGGCGTCGAGCAGAAGGTCGTCAACCTGAGCGGCGGCAATCAGCAGAAGATCGTGATCGCCAAGTGGGTCGCGCGCAGCCCGAAAGTGCTTATCGTCGATGAACCTACGCGCGGCATCGATGTGGGCGCGAAGGCGGAGGTGCATGCGCTCATTGCGAGGCTCGCGGCAGAGGGCATTGGCGTGATCGTCATCTCTTCCGATCTTCTCGAAGTGCTCGCTGTAAGCGATCGCATCTTGACCGTGCGTGAAGGACGCATTAGTGGGCAATTGAGCAGGGCGGAAGCGTCGCAGGAAAAAGTGATGGCGCTCGCCACCGCTTGACAAACCATCAAACGAAGTAATGGATACGAACATGACCACGATCGTCGTTATACATACCGGCCCAGTCACGGTCGACCCACTCAAGGCGCAATTCGCCGAGCAGTTCGCCGATGCGCGTATCGTCAATATCGTCGATGACAGCCTGCTCGCCGATGTGCGTTCGGCGGGACGCCTGACGCCGGAAGTGACGCGCCGTCTATACAGTTATATGGCGAACGCCGAGGCTCTCGGCGCGGACATCATTCTCAATGCGTGCTCGTCGGTGGGCGAGGCGACCGATCTCCTGCGCAGCATGATCCGCACGCCAATCGTTAAGGTAGACGAAGCGATGGCCGAGGAGGCCTGCGCGCTTGGACCGCGGATCGGCGTAGTCGCGACTGTGTCCACGACGCTGGAGCCCACGGTGCGTCTCATCCGCAGAAAAGCCGCCGAGCGCCGCATTGAGATACAGGTCACGGAATGCATCGCGCAAGGTGCATTCGAAGCGCTGCTTGCGGGCCAGGCCGCGAAGCACGACGACATCCTCAAGCGCACGATTATCGAGCTCGCTGAACAGGTGGATGTGATCGTGCTCGCGCAAGTCTCGATGGCACGCCTCGTGCCCTCGCTCGGTTCGCTCTCAGTGCCGGTACTGTCGAGTCCCCAAAGCGGCGTAGCTTCGGTCAAGCGCGCATTAGCGGCACTCTGAACACATGTGGAGCGGGGTTCGCGGGCAGCGCCGCAAAGGCCGGCGCTTTCGTGATGTACCGCGTAATGAAGGCCGGTGTCAGCACGATCTTGCGCTCGTGCATGTCGACGAAGCCTTCGGCCTTGAGGTCGCTAAAGTGCCGGTTGACGGATTCGCGCGACGTGCCGATGAATTCCGCGAGCTTGTCCTGCGCAATGGGCAAGTCGATGAGAATGGTATCGCCGTGCTCCGGATGTTCGAGGGGCGTGCCCACTTGCCCGGAAAACATGACGAGTATGTTGACGAGCCGCTTTCTCACGTCGTGTAACGAGAGATTCTCAATTAATTGCTGCGCTTCCTGCCAGCGTAGATAGTGGTTGCGCAGCACGAACTGATTGATCACGTCATAGCGCGCAAGCAGTTCCTTGAAATCCGCCTTGCGGATATAGCAGACCATGCTCGGCGTAAGCGCCTGCGCATGATGGGAGTAGCTCTCCTCATTGAGCACATCGCCATCGCCGAAAATCATGCCGGCCTTGACGAAGGCAAGTGTGATTTCCTGACCGTCCTCGGTGAGGCGATAAAGCCTTACGCTGCCGCTCTTGAGCAGATACACATGCTCGCTCGATTCATCCGGCCGATAGATGACGGCGTTCTTGCGTAGCGAGCGATGGTCGCTAAAGGCGGGCATGACCTCGTCGAGGCAATGACATTGGATCAAAGAGAGCAATTCGCTCTTGCCGACAAACCACATTGTCGTCTCCTTAAAGTTGCCTTGCGAACTTTGGCGCCTTCTCAGGCGTTTGTAATAGAGCTGCCTTGGTGCGATTCATTCTACACATGGAGCCTGGAAACGCGCTCGAGACAACGCGTCAGACACTTTAGCGAGGGCTTGCTGCAACACACCGCTTTGGCGCAACGCAGCGTGTCGCAAAGCCAACGTCGACAGGGTTGCCGGCACTGGCTTGTTGCGCGAGCGACGCGCCAGGATAGCCGTGAGTCGCACGCGGCGCGACACGAAACCAAGGGAAATTCCCTAGAAAAACATCAGATGTCTGATGTATATTTGGTGCAGTAACGAGCGAGAGAGCAACATGCGCCTAAGCGTAGAGCGATCGATGAGCGACAAGATCCAGGAGTCGCTGTTGACCATGATTCGTGAGCGCAAGCTCAAGCCCGGTGACCAGATTCCCACGGAGCTGGAGCTCTGCGAGCTGCTGGGGGTCGGCCGTTCGAGTTTGCGCGAGGCGGTGGCGCAGATGATCTCGCACGGGCTGCTCTCCCGCGTGCAGGGACGTGGTACCTTCATCAGACAAATTTCGCTCAAGCTGCAAGGCGGCCTGGATGATCTGATGTCTGTGACCGACATGATAAGGAGCGTCGGCGCGGTGCCGTCCACGAGCCGTATTCAGATGGACAGCATTGCGGCGTCGGAGAGTCTTGCCGAGAAGCTTGGGATCGCGCCCGGCGAAACTTGCATCCGCATCGAACGGGTGAGGCGTGCCGACGATGCAATTGCCGCTTACTGCATAGACACGATCCCGAAGACGCTTCTAGATGAAGCTCAAGGTGAATTAGGCGAATCGCTCTTTGGCATGTTCGCGCGCACAGGCCGGCGCTTGTCGCATACGCACACGTCGATACAGCCGACCATCCTCACGCCTCGGGATCTGCCGGAATTGGGCGATGGCTTCGGCATGTTTCTCCTGCTGGACGAAGTGGATTTCGATCAGAGCGGCGAGCCGCTTTGCTATAGCAACGACTACTACAACACGAGCATCTTCAAGTTCGATCTGGTGCGCAAGCGTCGCTAAAGACGTCTTTAGTTCGCTGGGCGCCGGAAGCAACATCGGAGGAGGCACCGATGGAGTTTGAAGCCTTTACCGCAGGTGAGCTGGCAGCGTATCTCGGCGCCATTCCCAAGGTGCGCGCGCTGCTCGGTGAGCCGGACGATCTGGACGTCGCCGAAGTGGGCGACGGCAATCTGAATTACGTGTACTTCGTAACGAATGCTAAGGCGCCGCAGCGCAGCGTCGTGGTCAAACAGGCGCCGCCTTTTCTGCGGCTCGTCGGCAAGGCGTGGCCTCTGTCGTGCCAGCGCATGGAGCACGAAGTCGCGGCCTTGCGCCGCTTCGGCGCGCTCTGTCCGCAGCATGTGCCGAAGGTGTATCACGCCGACAGCAAGCGTTTCCTGATGGTCATGCAAAGGCTTGCCTCGCATTGCATCCTGCGGCAAGGCCTCATTAACGGCATTACCTATCCGAAGCTCGCTGCGCATCTGTCCACTTATCTTGCACATACGCTTTTCTACGGCTCGGATCTCTTTCTTGCGCCGGACATCAAGAAGCAGGCCGTGAGCGCAGCCGTCAATGTCGAGTTGTGCAGGATTACCGAAGATCTCGTATTCACTTTTCCCTTCGAAGACCATCCTTCCAATGTCTATAGCCCGGCACTGCCGCTTTCCGTACTCGAACGCCTGAGAACGAACGAAGCATTGCGTATTGCCGCAGGCGACATGAAATGGGCATTCATGAATCGTGCGGAGACCTTGCTGCATGGCGATCTGCATACCGGCTCCATCATGGTCAATGAGGAAGAGACGTTTGTCATCGATCCTGAGTTCGCTTTTTACGGGCCGATGAGCTTCGACATCGGCGCCTTGCTGGCCAATCTGCTGCTGGCTTATTTTTCGCGCGACTGGCATGGCCGTGTGGATGGGCGCGACCCAGCGGCTTACGAGGAATGGCTGCTCGCGCAGGCGATCGGTATATGGAATGGCTTCAGCGAGCAGTTCATCGCACTCTGGCGCGATCACGAAAGCCGCAGCGAGCGCCGCTTCATCGGCGGGCAGACCGAGTCGCGCGCGGCCGAAGGCTATCGCGCGCATTTCATGCGCCGCCTGCTTGCGGATACCCTCGGCTTTGCGGGCTGCAAGATGATTCGCCGCATCGTGGGCATGGCGAAGGTCGCCGAAATCACGCGCATACCGGATGCGCAGGCGCGGGCGCTGATCGAAGTGCGTTGTCTGCGTTGCGCGGAAGCCTTGCTCGTGGAACGCGACACGCTGACCGACATCGAGCAGGTCGCCATGCTTGCGCGCGATATCCGGCGCGAGACGCTGACACACGTTTAACCGCACACGGAGCTTTCATGGTTGCGCAGTCCCTGTTCCCCGCGCTGGCCCCTACGATCGAATGGCGCGACGGCAATCTTCTGCTGCTCGATCAGACCCGCCTGCCGCATGAGATCGTGGTGGAGCATGTCGCCGATGCAGCCGCCGTATGGCAGGCCATTCACGAATTGCGCGTGCGTGGCGCGCCCGCTATTGGCGTGGCAGCGGCGTATGGATTATGCGTCGCCGTTCAGGATGCGCGTGCATTGCCGCTCGGCGAATTCCGGGCGGAACTCGAAAGGCGGGCGCGCTGGCTCAATACGGCGCGTCCCACTGCTGTGAATCTAAGCTGGAGCCTCAGACGCATGCTGGAACGCGCGCACACTTGCAGCGCGAGCGATTCGACTGCGCTTTACGAGGCGCTCGTCGAAGAGGCCCGCCAGATTCATGCGGAAGACCAGACGCTGTGCGAAGGCATCGGCCGCCATGGCATGCCGCTCATCAAACCGGGCGGCGGCGTGCTCACACATTGCAATGCTGGCGCGCTTGCGACCACTGGCCTGGGCACCGCCACCGCGCCGATTTATGCAGCGCATCGCGAGGGCATAACGTTCAAGGTATTCGCGGACGAAACGCGGCCGCTGCTGCAAGGCGCGCGTCTTACTGCATTCGAATTGCAGCAGGCCGGCGTCGACGTGACACTGATCATGGACAGCGCAGCCGCTTCGATCATGTCGCAAGGGCTCGTCGACGTGGTGATCGTCGGCACCGATCGCGTGGCGGCCAATGGGGACTTCGCCAACAAGATCGGCACGCTCGGGCTTGCCATTGCAGCGAAGCATTACGGCATACCGTTCTACGTGGCATGCCCGTCGTCGACACTCGACTTTCGCACGCCGACCGGCGCGCAGATCGAGATCGAGGAGCGGTGCGACGAAGAGGTCACGCATTTCGCGGGGCAGCGCACGGCGCCGCACGGCATCAAGGCCCGCAATCCCGCATTCGATGTAACGCCGCACGAACTCGTCACGGCCTTCATCACCGAACGTGGCATCGCGAATGCGCCGTTCGAACGATCGCTCGGGAACTTCTTTCCGGCGGCGGGGAACGCGGCATGAGCGCGGCGCAGGAACGCGCGCTGCGCCGGGGAATCGTCGAGACCGCGCTCGAGATGGAGCGGCTCGGCATCAATCAGGGCACCTCCGGGAACGTCAGCGCGCGCCTGGGCGATGGTTTTCTGATCACGCCGAGCGGCGTGCCCGCGCGCGAGCTGCGCGAAGAAAGCATCGTGTGGCTATCGCTCGACGTGGACGACGACGCCGAGGTGCTGCGCTTGAAGCGCCCGTCGTCTGAATGGCGCATTCATCGCGACATTCTTCGTGCGCGGCACGAGATGCATGCGGTCGTGCATACGCATTCAACCGCGGCCACTGCTATGGCAATACATGGACGCGACATTCCGGCGCTGCATTACATGGTTGCGGCAGCGGGCGGCGATTCGATTCGCTGCGCGCCCTATGCGCTCTTTGGCACACAGTTGCTCTCGGATCATGCGCTCAAGGCGTTGCAGGACCGGCGTGCGTGCCTGCTTGCGCATCACGGCGTCGTCGCGCTGGGTGACGATCTCGCGCGCGCCGTGTGGCTCGCGCACGAAGTGGAAGTGCTGGCACGGCAATACCTGCTCGCGTGTCAGCTGGGTCCGCCGCCGCTTTTGTCGGATGTGCAGATGGATGAGGTGCTGGAAAGGTTCAAGACTTATGGCAGGCCCAGGCAAGCAGGGCGTTAGCGCGCTTGCTTCAAGGGAAATTATCGTTGGCATCGCAGTGAATAAATCCTACAACGGAGACAGCTATGGCCTGGAGTTCAGCAAGATTCGACGGATGGGACGTATTGGGTAAGCCGACCTGTGCGGTGCTGCTGTGTGCGGCAGCCGCGCTTGCCGGTTGTTCCAAAAGCGACAACAGCTCGACCAGCACCAGTTCGGGCCAGGCCGCGAGCGCGCCGGCCAGCGCGCCCGTGGCCAACGCGTCGGGCGGCAAGACAAAAGTTGGATTCTCGGTTTCTACGCTCAATAACGCATTCTTCGTCGGCCTTAAGGCGGGGGTGGAGAAGGGCGCTAAAGAGCAGGGCTTCGATCTCGTGCAAACCAATGCGAATGGCGACGCGCAACAGCAGGTGAACGACGCGATCAATCTTTTGAGCCAGGGCGTCACAGCGCTCGTGCTCAATCCGATCGATTCCAAGGCCATTATTCCCGCCGTCGAAAAAGCCAATTCGATGAACATTCCAGTGTTCACGCTGGATCGCGGTTCGGACGGCGGCAAGGTCACGTCTTTCGTTGCGTCGGATAACGTCGCGCTAGGGCAGACGGCGGCCAAATGGATCGCCGACCAGTTGACGAAGCGCTACGGCTCCGCGAAAGGCAACGTGGTCGATCTGATCGGGCTCGTAGGCACGACGGCCGCCACCGATCGCGAGAAAGGCTTCAGCGACGAAATTGCCAAATATCCCGACATCAAGGTGGTCGCTCGTCAGGAAGGCGCGTTCGATCAGGAAAAGTCCCTCAACGCGATGACCAATATCCTGCAGAAGTATCCCCAGATCGACGCGGTCTTCGGCGCAAACGACGACAACACAGTCGGCGCGGAAAAAGCTATCGACAATGCGGGCCGCTACAAGCCGCTCGGCGACAAGCAGCACATTCTTGTCATCGGTGCGGACGGCACGGCGCAGGCGCTGTCGGCGATTCGCGCGGGCAAGCAGGACGCGACCATCTCGCAGAACCCGATTCAGATGGCGGCCAAGTCGTTGCAATTCGTCGCCGACTACAGCGCGAAGAAAGAGGTGCCGGCGAACTATGCCTGGCCGACTCTGCTAATCGACAAGTCGAATATCGACTCGGACGCGACGAAGAAATACGGGCTGTGGTCCGAGGAAGTCAAACAGTAAGACAAGCCGCGGGCTGCGTTGCATCGGATAGCGCGCAGCCTGCAAACGGAATGAGGCGACATGACAGTGCAAGCCGAAGAACGGGAGCACGCGCCCGTTGATACACCCGTGCCGCTGCTGCGCATGCATGGCATCGTCAAAAGTTTTCCGGGCGTGAAGGCCTTGCGCGGCGTGAGCCTCGAATTGCGGGCGGGGCATGTGATGGCGATCGTCGGCGAGAACGGCGCAGGCAAGTCGTCACTCGTCAAAACGCTGTCGGGCGCCTACGAGCCCGACGAAGGCACGATCGAAATCGACGGAGTGCCGCTTGCGCGCGGCACCCATGCGGCCATCGACGCCGGCGTCGCCGTCATCTATCAGGAACTCTCGCTCATCAACGACATGACGGTGGCGGAGAATCTGTTCCTCGGCCGCATGCCGGCGCGCAAGGGTTTCCTCATGCAGCGCGAAGCCAATCAGCTCGCACGCGAGGCGCTTGCGCGTGTGGGCCTCGACAATGTGCCGCCGTGGATGCGCCTCGGCGATCTGCCGCTCAACAAGCGCCAACTGGTCGAAGTGGCGAAAGCAATTGCGCGCGATGCGCGCATCCTCGTAATGGATGAGCCGACTGCGGCGCTGCAAAGTCAGGACATCGTCAATCTGTATTCCGTGGTGCGCAGGCTGCGTGCTGCGGGCATGGGCATCATCTTCATTTCGCATCATCTGGAGGAAGTGTTCGAACTGGCCGATTCGGCGGTCGTGATGCGCGATGGTGCCACTGTCGGTGCGCGTCCCATGTCGCAATGGACCGAAGCCGAACTCGTGCAGGCGATGGTCGCGCGCAATCTGGAATCGTTCTACCCGTGGGAGCCGCGCGATTACGGCGATGTCGTGCTCGAAGTCCGTAATCTCGTCAGCGCGCCGCTGCTGCGCAATGCGAGCTTCAAGGTGCGGGCGGGGGAGATTGTCGGTATCGCGGGAATTGCGGGCGCGGGGCGCACGGAACTGCTCAAGACGATCTTCGGCGCACTGCCCGCGACGGGTGGCGAGATACTCGTCAAAGGCAGGAAGATCGCGAATCATTCGCCGACCGAAGGCGTGCGTCACGGCCTCGTGTATACGTCAGAGGATCGCAAGCTCGAGGGGCTCGTGCTCGATGCCAGCATCGAAGAAAACATCGCACTGTCCAGTCTCAAAGCGCTGGCACGCGGCGGATTCGTTAGCCATGCCAGGAAGCGCAAGCTGGCGCAAGATGCCAGCACGCGTTTCGGCGTGCGTTCGTCATCGGTCTTGCAGGTCACGCGGACACTGTCGGGCGGCAACCAGCAAAAGGTGATTCTCGGGCGCGCCACCGCAACCGCACCCGTCGTGATCATGCTCGACGAGCCGACCCGCGGCATAGACGTAGGGGCGAAGACGGAAATCTACGCGCATATGGTGTCCATGGCGCGGGCGGGTGGGGCGGTCGTCATGGTGAGTTCGGAATTGCCGGAACTGCTCGGCATGTCGGATCGCGTGCTCGTGATGTATCGCGGCAGCATCGTGACGGAGATCCCGCGCGACAAGGCGCATTCCGAAGCTGTCATTCAATGGGCTACAACAGGAGCAGGCGCATGACCTCCACGGCAGCCAACCGCGCGGATACGGAGGCGCTGTCGCGCCGCGTGATCCGCCAATTGAGGAGCGGGATCGGCCCACTGTTCGCCGCGCTCGTCATCATTTGTATTGCGTTGTCGATTGCATCGCCCGAGTTTCTGACGACCAGTACGCTGACGAACATCATGGTGCAGGTGTCGGTGGTCGGCATCGCGGCGGTGGGCGGAACCTTCGTCATCATTACGTCGGGGATCGATCTTTCGGTCGGTTCGCTCGTCGCGTTGACGGGCATGGTCGCCGCGACTGTGATGGCTGGGTCGAGTCCAGGAGCCATCGGCCTCGGGATGGCGGGGCTTTGCGTGGCGCTCGCGGTAGGTGCAGCGGCAGGCGCATTGAACGGTCTCGCCGTTGCGTGGCTGCGTCTCGTGCCCTTCATCGTCACACTGGCGATGATGGCCATGGCGCGCGGCTTGACCCTCGCCATTTCGGATGGCCGCACCAAGTTCGATTTCCCGAATACCTTCACGGCGTTCGGCGCGAAAACGGTCGCGGGCTTGCCCATGCCGATGATAGTCATGCTCGTGATCTTCGCCATAGGTCACGTGTTGTTGCGCAAGACCACGTTCGGCCATCAGGTGTTCGCGGTGGGAGGCAATCAGGAAGCAGCGCGTCTCGCGGGTATCCCGGTGCATCGCGTCGTGTTCCTCACTTACATGCTGGCCGGTGTGACGGCCGCAATCGCCGGAATCGTGCTTGCGGGGCGGCTCAATTCCGCGTTGCCTTCCGCGGCCAACGGGCTGGAGTTGCAGGTGATCGCCGCTATCGTCATTGGCGGGACGTCGCTTGCCGGAGGACGCGGGTCGATCGTGGGAACGTTTATCGGCGTCGTGCTCATCGGCGTGATCAATGTGGGATTGTCGCTGCTCGGCGTCAATCCCTTCTGGACGCAGTTCATACAGGGCGGGGTCATATTCGCGGCTGTCCTGCTGGATGCGCTCAGTCAGCGACGCAAGCAGTAAGCGTCTTTTTGCATTCTGTGAAAGCACCCCGAACCGGAGGAGCACGACATGAAAAAAATCATCAATGAACCCGATGTCTTTGTCGATGAGATCATCGAAGGCCTGCTGATCGCCCATCCGGCGTGGATCAAAAGCGCAACGGCTGACAAGCGGGCGCTGGTACGCAAGGACGCGCCGAAAGAAGGGCGCGTCGGCATCGTGACGGGTGGCGGCTCAGGTCATCTGCCCGGCTTTCTCGGCTACGTGGGGGAGGGTTTGTGCAGCGGCGTCGCAGTGGGCAACGTTTTTTCATCGCCGTCGGCTGAGCAGATACTGGAAGCGACGAAGGCTGTGAATGGGGGCGCCGGTGTGCTCTACGTGTATGGGAACTACGGCGGCGACGTGCTGAACTTCGATCTCGCGGCCGACCTGGCGGAGCCGGAAGGCATCCAGATCCGGACGGTCGTGCTGACCGACGACGTAGCCTCCGCGCCCAAGGAGCGCGCCGCCGACCGGCGCGGCGTCGCCGGTATGTTGTTCGCCTTCAAATGCGCGGGCGCAGCAGCGGAGCGCGGCGATTCGCTGGAGGACGTGGCGCGTGTCTGCGGCAAGGCAAACGCCAATTGCCGCACCATGGGCGTCGGCTTGTCGCCGACCATCCTGCCCGCCGCCGGCAAGCCCACCTTCACGCTACCCGAAGGCGAGATGGAGATCGGCATCGGTATTCATGGCGAGCCCGGCACCCATCGCGGCAAGCTCGAATCCGCGGATGCAATTGCTGAACGCATCACGCGCCAGATTCTCGACGATCTCGATGCAGAGAAAGGCTCACGTGTCGCCTTACTCGTCAACGGGCTCGGCGCGACGCCGTTGGAAGAGCTCTATCTGCTCTATCGACGTTCGGCGCAACTTGTCGCGGATCGCGGGTTGAAGGTGGCGCGCTCGTATGTCGGCGAATATGTGACGAGTCTCGAGATGGCGGGCGCATCCATCACTGTGATGCTGCTCGACGACGAACTTCAGGCGCTGCTCGAAGCACCGGCAAAGTCGCCGTTCTTCCGCGACGGCACGGCATCCTGAAGAGGCATGCGATGACTGTATCCAACAACGAACTGCGCGAGCTTCTGACGCGCGCACTGAATGCGCTTCCCGCTCACGCCGACGAACTGCGTGAGCTCGACGCCGCCCTGGGCGATGGCGATCTCGGCATCACGGTTCGGGCGGGATCGGCTGCGGTCGTGAAGGCGCTTGCCGCATTGCCCGACGACGCATCGCTCAGCGATGTGCTGCTGGCCGCCGGCAAGGCGTTCTCGACCGCGAATCCGTCGACGTTCGCGGCGCTCGTGGGCGGCGGTCTGCTTGCGGCTGCCAGGGCGGTTACCGGCGCACAAGGGGTCGGGCACGCCGAAGCCCTGGCGATTGGGCGCGCGGTGGCGGGTCGCATCGTCGAACGCGGCAAGAGTCAGCTCGGCGACAAGACGGTGCTCGATGCGCTGCTGCCGAGCCTCGATACGCTGGAGGCATCGCAAGGCAGCGCCGTCGTGCTGCTCGATGCGATGATCGCCACGGCGCAGGAGGGTGTCACTGCGACGGCTGCGATCCAATCTCGAAAGGGCCGTGCTGCGTGGGTGCAGGAACGAAGCATCGGCCATGCGGACCCCGGAGCAACGGCATACGTGCGTTTTTTGGAGGCGCTGCGCGGCGCGTTTGGTGCATAGCGGGATTCGGCATGCGGGCTCAATGTTTGGTGTTGCAAGAGAAGACGCTGGCCTTGTCGGTGTACGGCGCCACCGGCTTGCCATGCTGTTTAGGGTACGCGCGCATCGCCTCGAAGTAGGTGAAGGTCGATTCGGTCGCCGTTAAATGCAGTGCCGTCAGCCGGCCTGTTGCATCGTTGATGAACACCAGCAGCGTGCAGGCCGGTGCGCGGTCCTCGAACCAGCGGTGATCGCTGCCGTCGATCTGGACCAGTTCACCCAGGCAGGCGCGGCGGATTCTCGACTGGTGAAGCTTCGGCGGACGCTGCTTGCGCGGAATCCACAGGCCTGCATCGCGCATCCAGCGTCGCATGGTTTCCTTCGCCAGCACCACGCCATGGCATTCGGCCAGCTTCTCGCACGCCAGCATGGCATCAGCAGCAAAACACGACATTTCTAAATGGCTAGAACACGACATTTCTATAAAGCTACTACACACGATGTCGAGGCCAGATTGAAATGTCGCAGGGCTGGCTAAATACAGATGTCGTAGTCTTGATGTCAGGTTTGAGTCTGTCTTTAACGGTTTGAATCCACGTAGTGTCGAAGGAC
>NZ_CAJHCR010000008.1 GCF_904848585.1 Paraburkholderia kirstenboschensis | reverse complement strand
TTCGCTTTGCGTGAATCCGGAGATCCACTCGCGTCGCGCATCAAGCGCCCACACTTATCGGCTGTTAGTTTTTAAAGATCGGTCCGCTTCACGCTGCGCTGCCCTTACCACTACTACCCGGCACCGCTTCGTTCTGCGTCGCTGCATCAGCAGCAGAGAAACGAGATTATGAAGACTCTCTTCTGTTTCGTCAACTACATTTTTTCGCTTTCGCTTAAAACCTTGTTGACGCCACCGCCGCTGGTTTCCGCCGCGGCCCTCGTTCGCAAACGAGGAGCCGAATGATAGGTCACCCACAACCTCATGACAAGGGTTTGACGATAACTTTTTGGCGATTCACCTGCGCACCGAATTTAGTAACGCCTCGACGGGCACCGCCCCGGCCATGGCGGCGTAACCGGCATCGCCTGGATGGATGTGATCGCCGCTATCGAACTTGCCCTGAAGTCGATCCGGTTGCGCCGGATCGCGCAGCGCGGCGTCGAAATCAACAACGCCGTCGAAAGCATGGCTCGACCGAATCCACTCGTTAACCGCAAGACGAATATTTTCGCGCTGCGGCGGAAGCGACGCGGGCGTCAACGTTCCTCCGAACACCTTTACGCCCGCGTGTCGCGCCGCTGCAATCACCCGCTGATAGCCCGCGATCAGGTCGGCCGCCGTCACCGAAGCATGGGGGTAGTCGCAATCAAGACCGCTGCGTGCCGGCATCGCCGCGAAATTGATATCGTTGATGCCGATCAGCACAACGACCGCCTTGACGCCGGGCCGCTCGAGCACGTCGCGTCCAAAACGCGTCATTAGCGCGTCGCCATAGCAGGGTGAATCGTTCAGCAGCCGGTTGCCGCTGATCCCTAAATTGACCACCGCCGTCGACCCGTTCCCCGAAGCGGCCAACCGCCGGGCGAGGACATCGGGCCATCGGCGATTCTGGTTCAGGCTGGAGCGCATGCCGTCTGTGATCGAATCGCCGATCGCCGCAATTGCCGTCGCTTCGGGCGCCGCGTCCACCGACAACGCCGTCGTCCATACATATTGAGTGAAGCGTCCGCGAAACGCCTCTGCGCCCGAGTCGGCCGTATGGTTGCCCGGCCCCGAAACGTAGCTGAGCTGGTTCGCGACGCGATGCCATGCCGCGATCCGCTGTTCCGGGCGCATGAATGCGCTGATTGCGTATGGGGCGCCTTCGTTGATGTCCATCGCAATCGGATCGCTGTCCAACTCGCGGCCCGGCGGCACGCTCACGGCGCTCTTCCCATTGAACGTCACCCGCGCGCCGCCGCTGGCCGAAGCCGCCGCGCCGCCCGCGGACCGCGCGATGCGCAGATCCTCGATCACCAGTGGCGTCTTGCCATATTCGTTGCTGAGGTGAATTCGTGCCGACCTTCCGGACAGCGTCGGATAAACAATCTGACGGACAGTGCGCCCAGCCACTTCCGGCGCGCGGTACAACGGCGGCAAGTCGGACCGTTGTGGAATGGGCTGCAGCGCCGTAGCCCACGCGGTGACCCAATGCGGCGGGGCATCGGCGGCAGCGGCGGTTGATGAAACGGCGAACTGGCAAAGCAGCGCCGCGCCGCAGGCGGCGGCTAAAGAGCGAATGGTCATTCCGGTGTCTGGCTCGAAGCGAAACGGGCATTGTGCACGAACGCACCGGGCGACGCGGCGAGCAGTGTCGCCACGGCAACCCCGCGGCGCGCGCGCCGCAGCAAGCTGCTGCCCTGCTCACTCACGAGGCCTCTTTTGCCCCGGTCATCTTCAAAGCGAGCGCCTCGGCGACTTCGATCCCGTCGATCGCGGCCGAATAGATGCCGCCGGCGTAACCCGCGCCCTCTCCGGCCGGATAGAGACCCTCGACGTTCATGCTCTGATAGTCCTCCCGGCGGCGCACCCGGATCGGCGACGAGGTCCGCGTCTCCACCCCGGTCAACACAGCGTCATGCATCGCAAAACCGGCGATCTTCTTGTCCATTTGCGGCAGCGCTTCGCGAATTGCCTCGATCACGTAGTCCGGCAGGGCCGTGCTGAGATCCGTGGGATGCACGCCCGGCTTATAAGACGGCACCACAGAACCGAGCGACGTGGACGGCCGCCCAGCAATGAAGTCGCCGACCAGTTGCCCCGGCGCCATGTAGTTGCCGCCGCCGAGCTCGAAAGCCCGCTCTTCCCATTTGCGCTGAAACGCAATCCCGGCAAGCGGCCCGCCGGGGTAATCGTCAGGTGTGATGCCCACGACGATCCCCGCGTTCGCATTGCGCTCAGCGCGCGAGTACTGGCTCATGCCGTTAGTGACCACGCGCCCGGGCTCGGACGTCGCCGCGACCACGGTACCGCCCGGGCACATGCAGAAGCTGTACACCGCACGCCCGTTGCTGCAGTGGTGCACCACCTTATAGTCCGCGGCGCCCAACTGCTTGTGGCCCGCAAACTTGCCGAACCGGCTACGGTCGATCAAACCTTGAGGATGCTCGATCCGGAATCCCAGTGAGAACGGCTTTGCTTCTATATAGACGCCGCGTTCGTGCAGCATCTCGAACGTGTCGCGCGCGCTGTGGCCAACGGCCAGTACGACGTGATCGCAGCGCAGCGTTTCGCCAGTCGACAGCGTGAGCCCGCGCACTTTCCCCTGGTCGATGTCGATATCGTCCACGCGTGTCTCGAAGCGCACTTCGCCGCCCAGTTCATGAATGGTCGCGCGCATCTTCTCGACCATGCTCACCAGGCGAAACGTGCCGATATGGGGCCGGCTCAGGTACAGGATGTCTTCCGGCGCGCCAGCACGCACGAACTCGTCCAGCACTTTGCGGCCGTAGTGTTTCGGGTCCTTGATCTGGCTGTAGAGCTTGCCGTCCGAAAAAGTGCCAGCACCGCCCTCACCGAACTGGACGTTCGATTCCGGGTTCAGCACCGACTTGCGCCACAGCCCGAAAGTGTCCTTGGTGCGCTCGCGCACGGCCTTGCCGCGTTCGAGAATGATCGGCCGGAAGCCCATTTGCGCGAGGATCAGCCCTGCAAAAAGTCCGCAAGGCCCCATGCCGATCACCACCGGACGCGGCGTTGCCAGTTGCGCCGGCGCCTTCGCGACGAACCGGTACGTCATGTCGGGCGTCAGCCCGCAGTGCGGCACGTCGGCGATTCGCTTGAGCGCGGCCGCTTCGTCCGCGACCTCCACATCGACGATATAGGTGAGCTTGATGTCTGCGCGCTTGCGCGCGTCGTGAGCCCGCCGGAACACCGTGTATCGGACGAGCCCGTTGTCAGGCACGCCGAGTTCCGCGAGGCGCGCGCGGACGGCGGCTTCAAGAGCACTCTCGGGATGATCGAGCGGGAGTTTGATTTCGCTGAGACGTAACATGAGTACCGAGGGATGCAGGAAGGCCGCGAATCGCGGCCAATTCGCAATTTTATAGGTTAAGCGTGGGGCCGGGGACTCGGCGGCGACGAAACAGCTTTTGGCGATTGCGCCCGTCGCTATTGCGGTGACCGCCCCGTCTCAAAAAAATTTATTAACCGACCGGTCGGTTGGTTTATACTGTTCGCACCAGACAACTCCCGCAAAGAGCGTCCCCATGTACACGCAATCCCTGGATATTCCCGGCAACGTAGCTCCGCTGGACTCCGGCGCGACGTCGCCCGAGCAGACGCAGTTCGACGCCGTGATGGCCGCCGACGGCAAGATCGAGCCGCAAGACTGGATGCCCGACGCTTACCGCAAGACTCTGGTGCGCCAGATTTCGCAGCATGCGCATTCGGAGATCGTCGGCATGCTGCCGGAAGGCAACTGGATCACACGCGCACCGAGCCTCAAGCGCAAGGCGATCCTGCTCGCCAAAGTGCAGGACGAAGCGGGCCACGGTCTCTATCTATATAGCGCGGCAGAAACGCTCGGCGTCTCGCGCGACCAGTTGGTTGCGGCGCTGCATTCTGGCAAAGCGAAGTATTCGAGCATCTTCAATTACCCGACGCCCACGTGGGCCGACGTCGGCGTGATCGGCTGGCTTGTAGACGGCGCGGCAATCATGAACCAGATTCCGCTGTGCCGTTGCACATACGGGCCGTACGCCCGCGCCATGATCCGCATCTGCAAGGAAGAGTCGTTCCACCAGCGCCAGGGTTTCGACGCGTTGATGGCGATGATGTCGGGCACCGAAGCTCAGCGCGAGCTCGTCCAGCAGGCGGTGAACCGCTGGTGGTGGCCGGTGCTGATGATGTTCGGGCCGAGCGACAAGGACTCGATCCATAGCAATCAGTCGTCGAAATGGGGCATCAAGCGTATTTCGAACGACGACCTTCGCCAGAAATTCGTCGACGCCACCGTCGATCAGGCCAAAGTCCTCGGCGTCACACTGCCCGACCCGGACCTCAAATGGAACGAGGCTCGCGGCCATTACGACTATGGCGACATCGACTGGGAAGAATTCTGGCGCGTCGTGAACGGCGACGGCCCGTGCAATCGCGAGCGTCTCAGCACCCGCGTCAAAGCTCATAACGACGGCGCCTGGGTCCGCGAAGCCGCCCTCGCCCACGCCGAAAAGCAGCGCCTGCGCGCACAACAGCACGCCGCCTGACAAGCGCGGCACGCCCGGCAAAGAATCAGGAGATCAGGAATGAACAAGGAATGGCCAATCTGGGAAGTCTTCGTGCGCAGCAAGCAGGGACTCGACCATAAACACTGCGGCAGCCTGCACGCCGCCGACGCGCAAATGGCGCTGCGCATGGCACGCGACGTCTACACGCGCCGTCAGGAAGGCGTGAGCATCTGGGTCGTGCCGTCTTCGGCGATTACAGCCTCCGCGCCGCAAGACAAGCCCGAACTGTTCGACCCGGCCGGCGACAAGATCTATCGCCATCCGACGTTCTACACGCTTCCCGACGAAGTCAACCACATGTAAGCGCGGCCATGAACATCACGCCTGAACATCTGCAATACGTGCTGCGCCTCGCGGATACCGCGCTGATACTCGGTCAGCGCAATAGCGAGTGGTGCGGCCACGGCCCGATTCTCGAAGAAGACATCGCGCTGTCGAACATGAGCCTCGATCTTGTCGGCCAGGCGCGCCTGCTTTATACGCACGCGGCCTCGCTGGAGCAGCAACTCACCGGCAAGACGCGCACGGAAGACGATTACGCGTACTTTCGCGCCGAGCGTGAATTCGCGAATTACACGCTGGCCGAACTGCCGCACTGCGGTCCGCTGTCGGCTACCGCCCAAGCAGAGAAGGACTATGCGGTCACAATCGTCCGCAACTTTCTTTACTCCACATTGATGGCGCATCTGTGGACGGCGCTCACGCAATCGGCGGACACGCAGCTTGCCGCGATCGCGTCGAAGTCGATCAAGGAAGCGAGCTACCACGTGCATCACGCGAGCGAATGGCTGATCCGCTTCGGCGACGGCACAGAGGAATCGCATCGACGCGCGCAGGCTGCGCTGGACTATCTGCTGCCGTACACGCGCGAGTTCTTCACTGCCGATCCGGTCGAAGAGACCATCGCCGCCACAGGCATCGGACCGCTGACCGCAGATCTCGAAGCCGCGTGGCTCGACGACGTTCGCGCGACGCTCGAGCAAGCCACGCTCACCCTGCCCGAAGCGGTCAAGCACGTCACGACTGGAAAACACGGCGAGCATTCCGAGCACATGGGCTTCGTGCTGGCCGAAATGCAAAGCCTTGCGCGCCAGCATCCCGGCGCCACCTGGTAATACGGGCCATTCGACGATGACGACCTCGATTACGACGCAAAGAGCCGACGCCACGCTCGAACAGGCGTGGGCAGTGCTCGAAGCGGTGCCCGATCCGGAGATTCCGGTGGTGTCGATTCGTGAACTCGGCATATTGCGCGACGTCCGGCGCGCCGAGGACGGCGCACTCGAAGTCGTGATCACGCCGACCTACTCCGGTTGCCCGGCAATGTCGCAGATCGCGGAAGACGTCGCGCATGCGCTCGACGTCGCGGAACTCAAACCGTACCGGATCTCCACCGTCCTGGCGCCGGCGTGGACCACCGACTGGATGACCGCCGACGCCCGCGAAAAGCTGCGTGCTTACGGCATTGCGCCGCCCACGGGCAATTGCGGGTCGGCGGCCGGTTCTGCCGGTGTGCCGCAGGAAAAGGTGCTGCGCTTCGTGCCGCGTGCTCTACCCGCGCCGTCCTGCCCCAGGTGCGGCTCGGCGCATACAGAACGACTCGCGCAGTTCGGCTCGACAGCTTGCAAAGCCTTGTACCGCTGCATCGACTGCCGCGAACCCTTCGACTATTTCAAACCATACTGATATGGCCACTCCGCAATTTCATCCGCTCCGTATCCGCGAAGTGCGGCCAGAAACCGCCGACGCCGTCTCGGTCGCGTTCGAAGTTCCCGTGGAACTGCGCGAGCTTTATCGCTTCACGCAGGGCCAGTTCGTCACGCTGAAAACGCACATCGACGGAGAGGAAACGCGCCGCTCGTATTCGATTTGCGTGGGCGTGACCGACTACGACCGCGACGGCGAACTGCGCATCGGCATCAAGCGCGTCCGCGGCGGGCGCTTCTCGAACTTCGCTTTCGACACGCTCCAGCCGGGCCATACGATCGACGTCATGACGCCCGACGGCCGGTTCTTCACCCATCTGAACGTGGATCACGGCCAGCAGTACGTCGCCTTCGCGGGCGGCTCGGGCATCACGCCGGTGCTCGCGATCATCAAGACGACGCTCGAGGTCGAACCGCGCAGCACCTTCACGTTGATCTACGGCAACCGCAGCGTCGACCAGATCATGTTCGCCGAAGAGCTCGAAGACCTGAAGAACCGCTTCATGAACCGCTTCGTGCTCTATCACGTGCTGTCGGACGACTTGCAGGATGTCGAACTGTTCAACGGCGTGCTGGACCAGCAAAAGTGCGCTGCCTTCCTCGACAGCCTCGTGCCGGCCGGTTCCATCGACGAAGCGTTTATCTGCGGCCCCGCGCCGATGATGGACGCCGCCGAGGCCGCGCTGAAAGCCGCCGGCGTGCCGTCTGAAAAAGTGCACGTGGAGCGCTTTGGCTCGCCGCTGCCCCAGGCGGGCGTGCCGCCCGTCGAAATCACTGAAGATACGCCCGCTGCGGACCTCGAAATCGTGCTTGATGGTAAACGCCGCAAGCTGCGTCTGCCGTATCAGGGCGTGAGCGTGCTCGACGTCGGTCTGCGCGCCGGCCTTGCGCTGCCGTATGCATGCAAAGGCGGCGTGTGCTGCACCTGCCGCGCCAAAGTGGTTGAAGGCGAAGTGAAGATGGAAAAGAACTACACGCTCGAAGAGCATGAAATCCGCGACGGTTTCGTGCTGACGTGTCAGTGCCATCCAATCAGCGACCGCGTGGTGGTGAGCTACGACGAACGTTGAGCGCGCTTAGGACTCGACGCCGCGAAGCTTTGAGCCGTTCCGCGATCCGCTTACACTAGGGGCCGCTCGCAATCGGACCGTTGAGTCCGTCTCGCGAGCGGCCCCTTTTGGCAATCGCCCAACAAGAATCCACTCACGGCCAATGAGCACGATCCACCTAACCAACGGCGATGTCGCCGCAGAATCATTGCGCACCGCGTTGCGCGAAGTGGGACGCGACGATCGCGTGCACGCACTGCGCGACGATCTGGCGGTCGGCCCACTGCGCGGCATCGACGATGGTCCCGAAGTGCGCGCCGCATTCTGGGACCGCGTGAGCGCCGACACGAAGCGCGATTTCCTTCGCGAGTTCCGTGAGCAGGCTGCAGCGCTGGAAGCCATTGCACGCGACGACGCAAATCTGGTGGTCTGGCATGGCGAAAGCGCATCCGATCAATTGATGCTTCGCCGGGTGTGCTATTACCTGCGCAACAATCCACAGCGTCTGAACGAAGTGCGTCTGTCAATTCGCGATCTCACCGACGCCGGCGCCTGGGCGCATAGCCGCAGGGACCGCGCGACGTCCGTCGGCATGTTCGCGCCGGCCGTGTTGCAGGCACGTTTGCCAGACGCCGCACCTATCTCGGTCTTGCGCATCAGCCGGCTCGCGCTCGAATGGCAGGAAGCTAAACACGCGAACGGCGAAACGCGGCGCTGGCGCGACAACACGTTCACGAGCGGCAGCTTCGCCGATCTCGACACGCTGATACTCGAGCACGTCACGGCCGACTGGCAGCCCGCCGCCCGCGTGGCCGCCGAGGTGATGACCGCTGAGTTGTGGTTCCTCGTCAGCGACAGCATTGTGCTCTGGCGCTTCCGCGAACTGGCCGCCACCCGCCGAATCAGGCTGCGCGGCGACGCCACCGCATGGCGCACGCTGGAATTGTGCGCAGCGCTTGCACCTTGCCCACACCAATAAACAGACCACCATGGCCCGCACCCGAGCCCCCGACCACGAAACCCAGCGCGAACAGATTCTCGAACTAGCGGCAGCGAAGTTCGCGCAGACGAGCTATCCGAGCACGTCGATGTCAGATCTCGCCGCGGCGAGCGGCACGTCGAAAGCGCGCCTGTATCACTACTACGCCAGCAAGGAAGCGATCCTGTTCGATCTACTCGACCGTTACACCAAACGGCTGATGCTGATCATTGCGGAGGTCGAGGGCGCGAGCCAGCGCCGCGGCCTGACCGAGCGCGAGACGTTCGCCGAATTGATCCGCGCCTTCCTCTCCGAATACGAAACCTCGCACAGCCGGCACGTCGCGCTTCTGAACGACGTGAAATATCTCGTCGACGCCCAGCGCGAGGTCATCCTCAACCGCCAGCGGGATGTCGTGGCCGCGTTCGCGCGGCAACTGGCGCGCGCTTATCCGGAGCGCGCCACGCGCGAAAACCAGACCGCGCTAACCATGATGGTGTTCGGCATGATCAACTGGACGTTCACCTGGCTCAAGCCAGGCGGGCGCATGGGCTACCGGGAATTTGCCGAGCAAGTTGTAGCCATGGTGGACCACGGGCTGGGCTCGGCGGCCGCGTAATTGCGCGGGACAGCAATATCCAGGCCGGGTATTCGTGCAAGTTGCATGGGCGCGACAACTTGCCTTGAACGCTCGTTCTTTTTATTTTATTACATTGATTCAAGCACTTAGCAGCAAGGCACTCTGAGATTAGACAGCGGCCTCCATATTTGATACGGGTTTTCCCTAGTGATGGATTCGCATATCCGTTACAATCGTTTTTGCGGTGCAGCAACGCCGCACGATCACAAGGAGAACCTGACCATGAACCTGATTACACCCCGCGCCGCCCAGCCGATCGTCGCGCACGATCGCGCGTCGCTGCCAGCCGGTCGTGCACCCGCTCTGGTTCGTGAACTCACTGCGATCGACCGTGAACGGCTGCTGGCCCACTTCCTCGCGCTAGACGAAGACGACCGCCTGTTGCGCTTCGGGCAGTTCGTGCCGGACCACGTCATCGAAAATTACGTGCGCGCTATCGATTTCACGCGCGACACCGTATTCGGCGTGTTTGACGATCAATTGCAGCTTACCGGCGTCGGTCACCTCGCCTACCTGCCGGCTGAAGGCGACAAGCGCACGGCGGAGTTCGGCGTATCCGTGCTCGAAAGTGTGCGCGGCCAAGGTATCGGTTCCAAGCTGTTCGAGCGCGCTGCAATTCGCAGCCGCAACACCCATGTCACCATGCTGTACATGCACTGCCTGTCGCGCAATTCGACCATGATGCACATCGCGAAGAAAGCGGGCATGAAGATCGAGTACGCGTACGGCGAAGCAGACGCCTATCTGACGCTGCCGCCGGCGGATCAAACCAGCATCATTACGGAAATGCTGCAGGAACAGGCCGCTGTGTTTGACTACGCGCTCAAACGTCAAGCGCGCCGTGCTTCAAAACTGTTCGAAAGCTTTATGCCGACAGCCGCCGCAGCCTGAACATCCGGCCGCACCAAGTGAACATGAAAAAGGGCAGCCTCAGGGCTGCCCTTTCTGTTTGCTGCGTGGATCTTCGCTCGCGCGCCTCATAAGATCGGCAACGCGGTCGTCTCCTTGATCTTTTCGAGCGAAAAGCTCGTCTTCACGTCGATCACCGACGGATGATGCAACAGCTGGTCCTGCACGAAGCGTGAAAAGTGCGCCATGTCTTCCACTTGAACGCGCAGCAGATAGTCCATCTCGCCGGTCATGGCGTGACAAGCCACGACCTCCGGCCACGCCTGAACGGCCGCGCGGAAAAGGTCCGCATGAGTCGCGTCGCCGCGAGGACTCAGTGCCGGCCCGCCGCGTTTTTCCAACCGCACATTGACGTACGCGAGCAAATCGAGCCCCAGGCGCTGGGCATCAAGCAACGCGACGTAGCCGCGGATCACGCCGCTCTCTTCGAGCCGCCGTATGCGTCGCAAACAGGGACTCGGCGAAAGATTGATCCGTTCGGCGATTTCCTGATTCGACAGCCGGCCGTTCTCCTGAAGAATCGCCAGGATACGCCGGTCGATTGCGTCTATCTCTATATTGGCCATTTTCTGCCTTTCCTTCCTCAAACGGAGCTAGAAAATAGCGCGAGCCTAGCTCGACGTGATTAAGTTCGCAAGCCTTCGCCGCGGATCGGCCTTTACACTTGCGTCATTCGGTCGCGGTCGATCATCGGTAACCCCCGCGACTCCGGCGCGACGCGCCCTTCGACATGGAGACAGACAATGCAGGTTGCAACTTGGGAAAATCCCGTCGGCACAGACGGCTTCGAGTTCATCGAATACACCGCGCCCGATCCGAAGGCGCTCGGCAAGCTTTTCGAGCAGATGGGCTTTACCGCGGTTGCGCGGCATCGTCATAAGGATGTGACGCTATACCGGCAGGGCGAAATCAACTTCATCGTCAACGGTGAGCCGGATTCGTTCGCGCAGCGCTTTGCGCGCTTGCACGGTCCGTCGATCTGCGCGATCGCTTTCCGCGTCCAGGATGCGGGGAAGGCCTACCGGCAGGCGGTCGAAAAAGGCGCGTGGGGCTTCGACAATAGAACCGGCCCCATGGAACTGAACATTCCCGCGATCAAAGGCATTGGCGATTCGCTGATCTATTTCGTCGACCGCTGGCGCGGCAAGAACGGCGCAGCGCCGGGCAGCGTGGGCGATATCGATATTTACGACGTCGACTTCGAGCCGATTCCGGGCGCGAATCCCAACCCCGTTGGTCACGGCCTCACGTACATCGACCACCTCACGCACAATGTGCACCGTGGCCGCATGCAGGAATGGGCTGAGTTCTACGAACGCCTGTTCAACTTCCGCGAAGTGCGTTACTTCGACATCGAAGGCAAGGTGACGGGCGTGAAGTCCAAAGCGATGACGTCGCCGTGCGGCAAGATCCGCATTCCCATCAACGAGGAAGGTTCGGAAACGTCCGGTCAGATCCAGGAATACCTGGACGCGTACCACGGCGAAGGTATTCAGCACATTGCGCTTGGCAGCAACGACATTTACCGCACGGTCGACGGTCTGCGTGCGGCGAACATCTCGCTGCTCGACACGATCGACACGTATTACGAACTGGTCGACCGCCGCGTGCCGAATCACGGTGAGCCGCTCGACGAACTGCGCAAGCGCAAAATCCTGATCGACGGCGCGCCGGACGACCTGCTGCTGCAAATTTTCACCGAGAACCAGATCGGCCCGATCTTCTTCGAGATCATCCAGCGCAAGGGCAATCAGGGTTTCGGCGAGGGCAACTTCAAGGCGCTGTTCGAATCCATCGAACTGGATCAGATCCGCCGCGGCGTGGTGCAGGACAAAGCGTGAATTCCTGACGCCGACGGCCGTAACCCGGAATAAGCACCGATAAAACGACAAGGGCGAGGATCGTATGATCCTCGCCCTTGTCGTTTGCGCCGCTGCTCGACTTCGAGCGACGGCGGGTTAGCCAGTGATACGCCGCATTGGCAGCGCGTCAGGAATTCTGGTCTTCCTTGTCAGATTTGCTCTCGCGCGCGATCCGATTGATGGCGATGCGCGCAGGCGCAACGAGCGCCGTACGGCTAATCACGCTTGACGGCGCCCCCGCGCCCGCATTCGAGCGAACCGGCGCACTGATTGCGAAAAATGCGGCCGAAACCATCAGGAAGGTCTGGATATTTCTAGTGTTCATGCGTACTCCTTTTCTAACTGCCCTGTTGTCCTGAAGCGCCACAACATGCAGCGCGTTATACAGACATTGCTCACAGGTGCGCTGTTAGACAGACATGTCCGCTGCGGTTCCGCGAAATTGTAGCTTTTACAGCTTGTTACACCGATGGCCTCGAGCGTCACGCGAAGTTTGCACAAGCGGGCGCGATAGCATGAAGTGCGGCACGGCGATCAGATCGCACGTTTCCGGCATGGTGCGGCGGGTTTTTACCAGTGCTACCATCACTTAAAACACGTCAATATGGCGACCCCGGCCATACGCATTCACAAGATGCCGCGGCCCATAAGTTTTGGCGATCCCAAACTGGGTGGAGGAGTACACATAATGAATGCCCCGCTAGACGCAGGTCAGCGAGCCTCGCTCGAAGCCGCTCTATCTTCCGTCACGCTCGACGACAAATACACCCTCGAACGCGGCCGCGCGTACATGAGCGGCATCCAGGCGCTGGTGCGTCTGCCGATGCTGCAGCAGGAACGCGACCGCGCCGCCGGACTCAATACGGCCGGCTTCATCTCCGGCTACCGTGGATCGCCGCTCGGCGGGCTCGACCGATCTCTGTGGAAGGCGAAACAGCATCTCGCCTCACATCAGGTTGTGTTCCAGCCCGGCGTCAACGAAGACCTCGCGGCAACCGCCGTCTGGGGTTCGCAGCAGGTCAATCTCTACCCCAGCGCCAAATACGACGGCGTCTTTTCGATGTGGTACGGCAAAGGCCCGGGCGTCGACCGTTCGGGTGACGTCTTCAAGCACGGCAACTCGGCGGGATCGTCGCGGCACGGCGGTGTGCTGGTGCTCGCCGGCGATGATCACGCGGCCAAATCTTCCACGCTCGCGCATCAGTCGGAACACATCTTCAAGGCCTGCGGCCTGCCGGTGCTGTTCCCGTCGAACGTTCAGGAATACCTGGACTTCGGCCTGCATGGCTGGGCGATGAGCCGCTACTCCGGTCTGTGGGTTGCGATGAAGTGCGTGACCGACGTCGTCGAGTCGTCGGCTTCGGTCGACATAGATCCGCACCGCACGCAGATCGTTCTGCCAGACGACTTCGCAATGCCCGAGGGCGGCCTCAACATCCGCTGGCCGGATCCGCCGCTCGTGCAGGAAGCGCGTCTGCTCGACTACAAGTGGTACGCGGCGCTCGCCTACGTGCGCGCAAACAAACTGGACCGCGTCGAAATTGATTCGCCGCATGCGCGCTTTGGCATCATGACCGGCGGCAAGGCTTATCTGGATGTGCGTCAAGCGCTGACCGACCTCGGTCTCGACGACGAAACGTGCTCGCGCATTGGCATACGCCTCTACAAAGTCGGTTGCGTGTGGCCGCTCGAAGCGCAAGGCGCGCAAGCCTTTGCTCGCGGCCTCGATGAAATCCTCGTGGTCGAGGAGAAGCGCCAGATTCTCGAATACGCGATCAAGGAAGAGCTCTACAACTGGCCCGACGCGCAGCGTCCGCGTGTGTTCGGCAAGTTCGACGAGAAAGACGGCGCGGGCGGCGAATGGTCCGTGCCGATGGGCAACTGGCTGCTGCCGGCGCATTACGAGCTATCGCCGGCAATCATCGCCAAGGCGATCGCCACGCGGCTCGACAAGTTCGACCTGCCCTCCGACGTCCGCGCCCGCATTGCCGCGCGCATCGCCGTGATCGAAGCGAAGGAAAAGGCGCTCGCGCGCCCACGTGTCGAAGTGGAGCGCAAGCCGTGGTTCTGCTCTGGCTGCCCGCACAACACGTCGACCAATGTGCCGGAAGGCTCGCGCGCAATGGCCGGCATCGGCTGCCACTACATGACGGTGTGGATGGACCGCAGCACGACCACCTTCAGTCAGATGGGCGGCGAAGGCGTCGCGTGGATCGGCCAGGCGCCATTCACGAACGACAAGCACGTGTTCGCCAATCTCGGCGACGGAACCTATTTCCACTCGGGCCTGCTGGCGATTCGCGCGGCGATCGCGTCGAAAGCGAACATCACTTACAAGCTGCTCTATAACGACGCCGTAGCGATGACGGGTGGTCAACCGGTCGACGGCGTGCTGACCGTGCCGCAGATCACGCATCAGCTGGCGGCCGAAGGCGCGACGAAAATCGCGATCGTGACCGACGAGCCCGAAAAGTACTCGGGGAACGTGGGCCTTGCGCCGGGCATCGACATCCACCATCGAGACCAGCTCGACGAAGTGCAGCGCCAGCTGCGCGAGATTCCGGGCACCACGATTCTGATCTACGACCAGACCTGCGCAACCGAGAAACGCCGGCGCAGGAAACGCGGCGCGTATCCGGACCCGGCACGCCGCGTCGTGATCAACGAAGCGGTGTGCGAAGGTTGCGGTGACTGCTCGGTGAAGTCGAACTGCCTGTCGGTCGAGCCGCTCGACACCGAATATGGCACGAAGCGCCAGATCAACCAGTCCACGTGCAACAAGGACTTCTCCTGCGTGAACGGCTTTTGTCCGAGCTTCGTGTCCGTCGAAGGCGGTCAGTTGCGTAAGCCGAAAGCCGCGTCGGGCATTGTCGCTGACGCTATGCCGCCAGTGCCGGAGCCCGAACTCCCGTCGATCGCACGGCCGTACGGCGTGCTCGTGACGGGCGTGGGCGGCACGGGCGTCGTGACAATCGGCGCACTTCTCGGCATGGCCGCGCATCTGGAGAACAAGGGCGTCACGGTGCTCGACGTCACCGGCCTCGCGCAGAAAGGCGGCGCCGTGATGAGCCACGTGCAGATCGCGAACAACCCCGCCGACATCCACGCCACGCGAATTGCAATGGGCGAAGCGAGTCTCGTGATCGGTTGCGATGCCATCGTCACCGCCAGCGACGAATGCGTATCGCGGATGCAAGCCGGCCGAACCCGCGTCGTGCTGAACAGCGCGCACACGCCGACCGCCGAACTCATCAAGAATCCGAACTGGCGCTTTCCGGGCAGCAGCACTGAAGCCGACGTTCGCGCGGGCGCGGGCGACGAATGCGTCGATACCGTCGACGCCAATCACTTTGCAGTGGCCTTGCTCGGCGACGCGATCTACACGAATCCGTTCGTACTCGGCTATGCATGGCAACGTGGCTGGGTGCCGTTGACCTATCAGTCGCTAATGCGCGCAATCGAACTGAACAATGTGCAGGTCGAGAAAAACCGCGCGGCATTCGAATGGGGCCGTCGCGCGGCGCACGATCCGGTGGCCGTGCGCAAGTTCGCCCAATCGCAAGGCCAGGCGGACACGGCTGACACGCCAAGCGGCAAGATTATTTCGCTGCACACGCCGAAGGCGCTCGACACGCTGATCGACAAACGCGCGGCTTACCTTGCGGCATGGCAAAACGACGCGTACGCCGACCGTTACCGCGCGCTGGTATCGCAGGTGCGGGTGGCCGAGTCGGCGCTCGATTCGATCGACGGCCAGTTGCCTCTCACCGAAACAGTCGCTAAGAATCTGCACAAGCTGATGGCCTACAAGGACGAGTACGAGGTCGCGCGCCTGTACAGCGATCCTGCGTTCATCGAAAAACTGAAAGCGGGCTTCGAAGGTGACTGGAAGCTGCACATTCACCTCGCGCCGCCGATGTTCTCCAGGAAGGACGCCCAAGGTCACCTGATCAAGAAGAAGTACGGCCCTTGGGTGTTCAGCGCAATGCACGTGCTGGCGAAGTTCAAGTTCCTGCGGGGCACCGCGCTCGACGTGTTCGGCAAGACTGAAGAGCGTCGCACCGAGCGCGCGCTGATCGGCGAGTACGAAGCATTGGTGCGGGAATTGATCGGTGGGCTGACCGTGCAGAACCGCGAACTGGCGGTGGAACTCGCGAATCTGCCGGACGGCATCCGCGGCTTCGGGCACATCAAGGAAAACAACCTGAAGGGTGTGCGCGTGAAGTGGAACGAGTTGCTGACTCGCTGGCGCTCGCCGCAAGCCGGAACGACGCAGCACGCGGCTTGATCATCGCATTGACCGCGGCAGCCGCCGCGGTCGCGCTGCACGCATAAAAAAACGCCACGGAATCTCTTTCCGTGGCGTTTTTATTTTCGCGGCGCTAGTCACCCACACGCTCGCGAAAAGTGAGCGCCCCAACGGGCGCCGCTTCGCTTACTTGCTGTTCACCGACTTGCGCGCGTTTGCCGAAGCCACCGCCGTCATGTTGATGATCCGACGCACCGTTGCAGCCGGCGTCAGCACATGCACCGGCTTTTCAGCGCCCAGCAGGAACGGGCCGACCGTCACGCCATCGCCGCCGACCATCTTCAGCAGGTTGTACGCAATGTTCGCCGCTTCCACGTTCGGCATGATCAGCAGGTTGGCTTCGCCCGAGAGCGTCGTGCCAGGGAACGCGGCCTTGCGGACCATTTCCGACAGCGCCGCGTCGCCGTGCATCTCGCCGTCGATTTCGAGCGTCGGCGCACGTTCCGCGATCAGCTTGCGAGCCGCGGCCATGCGTTGCGACGACGAAGACGGCGCGCTGCCGAAGTTCGAGTTCGACAGCAGCGCGACCTTCGGCGTGATGCCGAACTTCTCGATTTCGCGCGAAGCCAGCATGGTCATATCGGTGAGTTGCTCGGCCGTGGGCGTTTCGTTCACATACGTATCGCAGATGAACAGATTCCGGCCCGGCAGCATCAGCAGGTTCATGGCCGCGAAGTTCTGCACGTTATCCGCCTTGCCCAGCACCTGTTCGATGAACTTCAGATGCGTGTGGTACTGGCCGATCATCCCGCAGATCATGCCGTCGGCTCCGCCGAGGCGCACGAGGATCGCGCCGATCAGCGTATTGAACTTGCGCATCGCGGCTTTCGCGACGTCCGGCGTCACGCCTTCGCGCGCGCCCAGTTCGTGGTACGCCTGCCAGCATTGCTGATAGCGCGGATCGTCTTCCGGATCGACGATCTCGAAGTCTTCGCCGCACTTGAGCTTCGAGCCCATCTTCTTCAGACGCATCTCAATCACCGATGGACGGCCAACCAGAATCGGCCTGGCGATCTTTTCCAGCAGCACGAATTGCGCGGCGCGCAGCACGCGCTCGTCCTCACCTTCGGCGAACACGATGCGAGCCGGCTCCGACTTGGCCGCCGCAAACACCGGACGCATCACCATGCCCGTGCGATAAACCGTGGTGCCGAGTTCTTCGCGATATGCGTCCATGTCCTTGATCGGACGGGTCGCGACGCCCGAATCCATTGCCGCTTGCGCGACGGCCGGCGCGATCTTGATGATCAGACGCGGATCGAACGGCTTGGGAATCAGATACTCGGGACCGAATTCGAGCGAGTGGCCTTCGTACGCCTTTGCGACTTCATCGCCCTGATCGGTTTCTTCGGCGAGTTCGGCAATCGCGCGCACGCACGCGAGCTTCATTTCTTCCGTGATCGTGGTCGCGCCCACGTCGAGCGCGCCGCGGAAAATGAACGGGAAGCACAGCACGTTGTTGACCTGATTCGGATAGTCCGAACGGCCCGTCGCGATGATGCAGTCCGGACGCACTTTCTTCGCCTCTTCCGGGCGGATTTCCGGCTCCGGATTGGCCAGCGCGAGAATCAGCGGCTGCGTGCCCATTTCGACGACCATTTCCGGCTTCAGCACGCCCGCGCTCGAGCAGCCGAGGAACACGTCGGCGCCGCGACTCGCGTCAGCCAGCGTGCGTGCCTCGGTGTTCGCCGCATAACGTTCCTTCGACGGATCAAGATTGCCACGGCCTTCGTAGATCACGCCCTTCGAGTCGACAACCAGAATGTTCTGCTTCGACAAACCGAGGTTCACCAGCAGATCCAGACACGCGATCGCCGCGGCGCCCGCACCGGAGCAAACCAGTTTCACTTCGTCGAGCTTTTTGCCGACTACCTTCAGGCCGTTCAGAATCGCCGCCGACGCGATGATCGCCGTGCCGTGCTGATCGTCGTGGAAGACCGGAATCTTCATGCGCTCACGCAGCTTCTTCTCGATGTAGAAGCACTCGGGCGCCTTGATGTCTTCCAGGTTGATGCCGCCGAGCGTCGGCTCGAGCATTGCGATGGCTTCCACCAGCTTGTCCGGATCGGACTCGGCGAGTTCGATATCGAACACGTCAATGCCGGCGAACTTCTTGAAGAGGCAGCCCTTGCCTTCCATCACCGGCTTCGCGGCGAGCGGACCGATGTTGCCGAGACCGAGCACGGCCGTGCCGTTCGTGATCACACCGACCAGGTTGCCACGCGAGGTGTACTTCTGCGCGTCGAGCGGCTCGTCGTAGATCGCCATACAGGCCGCGGCCACGCCCGGCGAGTACGCGAGCGACAGGTCGAGCTGATTCGATAGCGGCTTGGTCGGCGTGACCGAAATCTTGCCGGGCTTCGGGTTCTGGTGATATGCGAGGGCGCTTTGCTTCAGTTGTTCGTCCATTTTTTGCCTGCGAGACGTAAGAAATTTGGGCCGGCACACCGCAACGTTGGCGTCGCTTGGATCTATCGAATGGATAATCGACCGAGGCGATTTTCGCGTGCGCCGGTTAGGCGCGGCGTCGGTCCTCGGTGGAGGGCTGGACGGTGCGGAGTGCTACGCGGGTCGGTTAGTGTACACCGCGCAGGAGTCGATGCACTGACTGGTTAACACTGCTCGCCATCGGCGAAACACCCCGCCAGTCTTGCTGCGGCGCCGCATACGCGCAGGCTCCGCGGCAGGCTCATTCAAGCTCGGCGCCGCGCCGTTCGGGGATCAGGAAGAGCGTTGCCAGCACGTCGAGCAGATAGATCGACGCGAGCGACAGCAGCGCCGCGCCAAACGAATAGCGCGCGGCCAGCGCGCCCACCGCCACAGGCCCAAAGCCGCCCACCGCCCGGCCGATATTGAAGAGCACGTTCTGCGCGGTCGCACGCGCATCGGTGGGATAAAGCTCGGAGATCAACGCGCCGTAGCCGCCAATCATTCCGTTGACAAACACGCCCATCGCCGCGCCGCCGATCAGCAGCGCCGCCGGCGTAGCGAGATGCGCGTAGACGAAAACCATTACGACGGCGCCCACCTGATAGAACAGAAACGCCGGCTTGCGACCGAAACGGTCGGCGGCGATGCCGAACAGCCAGATGCCGCACGCCATGCCGACGACCGTGGCCGCCGTCCAGACTCCCGATTTCGTCAGCGAATAGCCAAAGGTTTTCGACAGGTAGCTCGGCAGCCAGATCATCAGCCCGTAGTAGCCGAAGTTCTGCACCGAGCACAGGATCGCCACACCGAGGCTCGCGCGCGCCGTGCGTGCGTCGGCTATCAGCAGTTTCAGCGGTAGCTTGCGCATACCGCGCGCGACGCGCTCGGTGAAGAGCGCGGGCTCCTCGACGCGCCGCCGCACGAAGAACGACACCACGGCAGGCAGTAGCCCCAGCGCGAACATGCCGCGCCAGCCGATGAGCGGCAACAGAAGCGGCGTCAGCAACGCGGCCGCCAGTACGCCCAGTTGCCACCCGAGGCCCACATACGACGACACTCGCGCGCGCTGCGACGCCGGCCACGCTTCGGCCACGAGTGTCATGCCGATGCCGAACTCCCCGCCAAGCCCGATACCCGCAATGGTCCGGTAAGCGAGGAGATCGGTATAGCCTTGCGCGAGCGCACACAGACCGGTGAAAACCGCGAACACCAGGATGGTCCACGTGAGCATGCGCACACGGCCAAAATAGTCGCTCAGCACGCCGAAGATCAAACCGCCAGCTACCGCGCCGATCAACGTCCACGTGACGAGTGAGCCGGCCTGTGCAGAACTGAGATGAAGGTCCGCGGCGATCACCGGCAGCATGAAACCGAGGATCAGCAGATCGAAGCCGTCCATCGCATAGCCGAGCACCGATGCAATCAACGCACGGGCGGCGTAACCGTTCCGGGCGGTAGAGGGACTGTCGGCGGCGGAGGAAGCGGGCGTCATGGGAAGCAATCCGTAGTTCGTTGGGAGGGCGGCGGCGGCCGGCGCCCGAGAAATTCGCGTGAGTGTAAAGGCGGGCAAAGCCGCTCACAAGCTAGCCAAAAAGCCGATCGTCAAGCACGAGATCATGCCGCGACGTCAGGCGAAAGCCGCGCCAAGCCTTGCCGCCCAACGCCTGCCGGGCGCTTCCAGCGCAGCAGCGGCTGCTGCGGTTCACGGCGGCCGCGCGCGACAGCCTCCTCGGAAGGGTCCGTTTCGGGTAAAATGTCGGCCTACGCGCGCAGCAAAAACCGGCCGGCATCCACTGGCCGGCTGCATATTCCGCCCAGTACGGCGCGGCATATCCCGCTTGCTGCGCCACCGGGCTTAGCGCCCGCTTCTCCCGCTCATACCCAAGGATCCGCCCATGACAGGCTTCGATCGCCAGACGATCTCCGACACCACCGCCAAGATGCTGCTTGAAGTACAGGCAGTGCACTTCAACGCGGAGAAACCGTACATTTTCACGTCCGGCTGGGCGAGCCCGGTTTATATCGATTGCCGCAAGCTCATTTCCTACCCGCGCGTTCGCCGCGGCCTGATGGAAATGGCGGAAAGCACCATTCTGCGCGACGTGGGTTACGAGCAGATCGACGCGGTGGCGGGCGGGGAAACCGCCGGCATTCCGTTCGCGGCATGGCTGTCCGACCGCCTGATGGTGCCGATGCAATATGTGCGTAAGAAGCCGAAGGGCTTTGGCCGCAATGCGCAAATCGAAGGTCTGTTGACCGAAGGTCAGCGTGTGCTGCTCGTCGAAGACCTGACTACCGACAGCCGCAGCAAGATCAACTTCATCAACGCGCTGCGCACCGCGGGCGCGACGGTGAATCACTGCTTCGTGCTGTTCCACTACAACATCTTCAAAGAAAGCGTCTCAGTGCTGAAAGACATCGACGTCGATCTGCACGCGCTGGCTACGTGGTGGGACGTGCTGCGCGTCGCCAAGGAAAACAAGTACTTCGACACGAAGACGCTCGACGAAGTCGAAAAATTCCTGCACGCGCCGGCTGAATGGTCGGCAGCGCACGGCGGCGCAACGTCGACGCCCCAGTAAGCGTCACTGCGAAACACCGCACGAACAAAAAGGCCGCCTGTTTTGCACAGGCGGCCTTTTATCTTTTTGCGGCGAAAAATAGCTGCGAACAGTTAAGTCGGGTTGCCGTTATTTTCCACCGAATGCGACGACAGATTCAGCAAGCCGTTGCTTTGCGCGTACTGGAACAACTCCGAATCGCGGTCAATGCCGAGCTTGCGCATCGCCGTGTTCTTCTGTGTGCTGATCGTCTTGATGCTGCGATTCAGCTGTTCGGATATTTCCTTGATGGTCATTCCCGAGACGAAGAGTCGCACGACTTCCAGCTCGCGCCTCGATAACATCACCTCGTCGCTCTTGCCGCCGGCATTCATGCGAAGCGCGTCGAGCGACGCCTTGACCGACGGGCTCATGTATTCGAGGTTGCGGGCCACGTGCTGCACAGCGAGCCCGATGTGGCTCAGGTCGTCCGACTTGTTCACAACCGACGTCACGCCGAGCTCTCGCAAGCGTTGCAGCAGCGCGGCGTTCTCCAGCATCGTCAGTACGACGATGGGAACCTTGGCAAAGTTGCGCCGCAGGTAGCCGATCAACGGCAAACCGTCGCCGAACTGGCCGCCCGGCATTGCGAGGTCGGTCACGAGCACGTCGCACTCAACCGTTTGCAGCACTTTGATCAGTTCCGTCGACTGCCGCGCACGCGCGACCACTTGCATTCCGGGAAACTTGAGCAAAGCCTGTTCTGCGCCGAATAGGATTACTGGATGATCGTCGGCGATGACGACCTTGACTACGTCTTGCATTGCCCGTACCTCGACAGGAAAACCCCTCTCCAAAACTTCAGACATTCTTTTTATTCTTAATGTTTAACGCTACCGAATAGGAACACGGGCCAGTGCACGCGAAAATTCTTCCGACTATAGCCCATTTTTAGGCCCGCAATCCGGTTGGGCACAACAATGATGCATCGTAGAGCTAATGTTAGACTTGATTCGACCTTAGGGCACAAAATAGGGACAATAATCCGCGCGAGACAACCGCCTCGCGCCCTCGCAGCAACCTTGTGCTGCATAGGATCTGAGTAAGCGCTTTGCAGGAGGTCGACTAGGTGCTGAAGCTCCGATCTCACCTTAAGGCGCCACTCTGGTCGACACAGGAGAACCGGCACATGCGCTTGCGTTGCCTGGTTGTTTCGTACGCTTCACCGTTTCGTCGCACGCCGTTCTTTGTCTGCGCCACGCTGGGCCTCGCGCTCTGGCTTGCGCAGCAGCCACGCGCTTTCGCCCAGGGCGCGTTCTCGCTAACAAGTGCCAGCTTCCGGGCCGGCGGCACGTTCGCTATTCCGCAGGTTTTCGATCAGGGCGACTGCAAGGGCGGTAACCGCTCACCGCAATTGACCTGGCGTGACGCGCCGCCCGGAACACGCGGTTTTGCCATC
Organism: Paraburkholderia kirstenboschensis; assembly: GCF_904848585.1. Taxonomy (GTDB): domain Bacteria; phylum Pseudomonadota; class Gammaproteobacteria; order Burkholderiales; family Burkholderiaceae; genus Paraburkholderia; species Paraburkholderia kirstenboschensis. The sequence continues at coordinate 266,883 of NZ_CAJHCR010000008.1, read as the reverse complement.
ACCATGTCCGATCCCGATGCCCCTGGCCGCGGTTGGTGGCATTGGGCCGTCGCGGGTATCCCGGCGACTGTCGTGAGCCTGCCCGAGAACGCGAGCGCTTCCGGCTTTCTCAGGAAACTCGGCGCGGTGGAAGCCCGCAACGACTTCGACACGGACGGCTATGGCGGCCCCTGCCCGCCGCCCGGCAAACCACACCGCTACGTGATTACGGTGTATGCATTGAACACCGCCGACTTGCGCCTCGCGCAAGGCCGACCGGCGCTGATGTTCGATCACGAGATCGGCACGGCCACGCTCGGCAGCGCCAGGATGGTGGTCAACTACGGTCGATAGTGCGGCACGCGTCTAAGCTGTCCGCGCCGCTCCGGACGCTGATTGGCGCACGGCTTGCATGCGCAAACGTCGTCGCGCGTAGGTTCTGCGATCCGCGAACGTTTATGTGCTGTGAGGCTGCACACCTTGGTGTCACCGGCGCTGCATCGGGTCGCCAACGCATCGGCATCGTGCGTCGTTCAATTCCTCTTCTTTGCTTGGAGCGTCTCATGTCGAAGATCGTCATCGTTTATCACAGCGGCTACGGCCACACGAAGAAAGTCGCCGAGTCGGTGCTCGCCGGCACGCGGGAGGCGGGCGCAGACGCGAAGCTCCTGCCGGTCGGCGACATCGACGAAGCCGCGTGGGCCGAACTCGCCGCCGCTGACGCGATCATCTTCGGCGCGCCGACGTACATGGGCGGACCGTCCGCCGACTTCAAGAGGTTCGCCGACGCGAGCTCGAAGCCGTGGTTCGGCCAAACCTGGAAGGACAAGATCGCGGCCGGCTTTACCAACTCGGCGACGATGAACGGCGACAAGTTCCTGACCATCCAGTACTTCGTCACGCTCGCGATGCAGCACGGCATGATCTGGGTGGGTACCGGTCTGATGCCGTCCAACACCAAGGCCGCGACCCGCAACGACCTGAATTACGTCGGCGGTTCGACTGGCGTGCTCACGCAGTCTCCGGCCGATGCGTCGCCGGAAGAGGCGCCGCCTGAAGGTGACCTCGAGACGGCGCGCCTGTTTGGCGCACGCGTGGCACAGGTGACGGCCCGCTGGATATCCGCCGCTGGCTAATACTCCGCGTTGACTCCGCGTTAACTCCGCGTTAAGTCCCGTTAGCCGGTCCGTCGAGCGGCACCGGCTCCCTCCGCCTCGCCTCGGTCACGCCGCTGTCACCTTGCGCGAGCATCGTCGTTTTCTGCTGTTTTTGCGCCCTTTTCCAGCGCCTGCGCACGCGCACGGCGATGAGGTCTTAAAATGGCGTTTTCGCGCGGCCTCGCGCGCCGTTTCCAGAGAAGCCAGTGAGATCGAGATGAGCACGAAAGTTTTTGTCGACGGACAGGAAGGCACGACCGGCCTGAAGATTTTTGAATACCTGTCGCAGCGCGCCGACGTGGAGATTCTGCGTATCGACGAAGCGAAGCGCAAAGATCTCGAAGAGCGCCGCCGTCTCATCAATGCGTCGGACGTTACGTTTTTGTGCCTGCCCGACGCTGCGTCCCGTGAATCGGCTTCACTCGTTGAGAACGAGCGCACGGTTCTGATCGATGCCAGCACCGCGTTCCGCACCTCCGCAGACTGGGCTTACGGGCTGCCGGAACTTGCCCGTTCGCAGCGCGAGCGCCTGCGCACGGCCAAACGTATCGCCGTGCCCGGCTGTCACGCATCGGCTTTCGTGCTGGCCATGCGCCCGCTCGTCGAAGCAGGCGTGGTCGCGCCCGAGTTCGACGCGCACGCTTATTCAATCACCGGCTACAGCGGCGGCGGCAAGAAAATGATTGCCGACTACGAAGCCGGCGGTAACGCGAAGCTCAAGAGCCCGCGTCCTTACGCGCTTGGCCTCACGCACAAGCATCTGCCGGAAATGGCCGCGCACACGGGGCTCTCGTCGGCGCCGGTGTTCACGCCGATCGTCGGCGACTTTTACAAGGGCCTCGCGGTCACCACCTACTTCTCGCCGCGCCAGCTGGCGAAGAAGACCACGCCGCAACAGGTGCAGGCACATCTCGCCGAGTACTACGCCGGCGAAGCGTTCGTGCGCGTCGCGCCGTTCGACACCGAAGCGAACCTCGACAGCGGTTTCTTCGACGTACAGGCGAACAACGACACGAACCGCGTGGACCTGTTCGTGTTTGGCACGGCGGAGCGCTTCGTGACCGTGGCCCGCCTCGACAACCTCGGAAAAGGCGCTTCCGGCGCGGCGATTCAGTGCATGAACCTGGCAATCGGCGCGCCAGAGGAAAGCGGTTTGAAACGCTAACAAGGTTTTAAATACAGCATCGATTTGATGTTTGTCAGCTTTGCGAAAGCCGGTCTTTAAAGACCGGCTTTTTTGTTTTAAACCAACCCGCAGAAACATTATTTACAGTTATTCACAATTAGCTCGTATTCCTTGAAATCCCAAAATCGCGAGCCTCTCCATTTTTTCAGGTAACTCTTCCCCGGCCGCCACTCGATCAGCATACTTTTCCGCATAGGGAAACTCCGGATTTTTTGTCGAACGATCGTTCGAAGATCATAGAGCCATTTTGCTCCGAGGCTTACCTGGCAAGGGTGTGCCGCCGAACAACGGGTCGCCCTTTCGCGTCGAATTCATGTTTTTGTTTAAAAGCGCCGCTTGCGCCCGCCCACTGGGTGCATGGCCAAAATGCCGTTGTTTGAATCGGCCTTTTTAGACGGCTCATTCAATTGACAGGCGTTAATCCCGCAGCGAAATTAGCTCGCACAAATACATGAAGGGAGACAACAGCATGGCGGACGCCATTATTCGAGGCCTGGCAATGGCTATTGCCACGACTCCTTTTCTTATCGCTTGCGGCGGCGGCAAATCCGATAATCCCGGCCCGATCAATTCGCCGCAATGCTCAGGTTCCAGTTGCGGCGTGCAAGGCCCGCCTGCTTCGAACGGCACTGCGGCGGCGCTCTGTCCGGCCACTGCGGACATCGTCAAAAGCACGTTCCTCGGCGGGGCCGGCAGCGGCGAGGTGGTGCAGGTCAATATCGACGCCACTGCGATGACCTACACGCTGAAGTGGCTCGAGTCGCCGATTCCGCTGCGCACCGGCACGGTCACGCCCACGCGCGCCGGCACGCAGATCGCCGGCGCGGTGATTCACCCGCGCACCGGCACGCTGCCGACCGCCGAGCAAACGCGCTGCGCGTTCATCCTCGGCGCGGGCACCGGCACCGCGGCCGGAGACGGCCAGCCGTACACGACGCCAGGCTTCGCCAACAATCCCAATCCGCCGATGATCTTCGTCGGCCAAGGCGTGGCGGGCGGCGGCATTCCGGGCGCGACGGTCCAGTTCGACGGATTGTCGATTCCGCTCGTCGGCTCGGGCATCGGCGCGGTGCCGAACCGGCATTTCGACTTTTACCCGTTCCTCGGCTTCGCGAGCACGACCACCGACATCACGAGACTGCCGGGCACCTACAACGGCCTGCTGTACCACTTGGCGCCGTCGGGCAACTACTCGACGGTCGCGACCAACACCGTCGAAACGTTCGACGCAAGCGGCACCTGCACGAGCAGCAACACGGCCAACCCGAATTACTCGCCCAACGCCGGCGGCTGCCTGACCACCGGCAACCCGTTGACGCTCAACAGCAACGGCTACTTCGACAGCCAGCAGGCGCCGCAAATCGTGCAGCAGTTCCGGCTTCCGGTGGTCGGCGCGACCGGCAAGTCGGGGACCGCGCACATGATTCTCGGCCAGGTGAACGGCGCAACCGTGCCGCTCGTCGTGCGCACCGGCTACATCAACCTGGGCACGGCGCCGCTTCATCTCGACGCCAAGGTCGACGACGAATCCGGTATCGCGATGCTCACCGCGGCGACGCCGCTCGCATCCGGCGGCTTCGACGGCGGCTACGTCGGCGCGGATTCGAACTTCAAGTACACGGCGACGCTGGTCCAGGGCGCGGTCGGCACGTTCATCAACCCGAGCACTTCGGCGGCCGAAAGCGGCTTCGGTCTCGGCTACGGATTGGCAAGCCCCGGACTCGTCGGCGTGCAGGACACCAACGGCAAGAGCGGCCTCGCGATCGCCTCGGGAGGTCTGTACGCAATCGAGATCCAGGGCGCGGAGAACAACGGCATCGCGTCGACGTCGGCCAACGCGGACACGCCCAGCACGCCGTACTTCGGCATCGGAGCGCAAATCAGCAAGTAGCGGGTGAAGCAAACGCAGTTCGCATGACGAGACATAAAAGAGCAAGCGGTGGCTGGACTGGGAGCCGGCCACCTACAACGAAAAAATTATGGAGGCGGTATGAAATGGAGATTCCTGTCAGTGCTCGCGCTTGCGGCACCTTTACTGGCGGCATGCGGCGGTGGTGGCGGCGGCGACGGACCGATGACAGAAGTTCGACTGTGCCCCGCGTCGCTCGATTACAGCACGGTGTACACGGGCGGTGGCGGTGACGGCGAACTGGTCAAACTTCAACTCGACACCGCAAAGATGACGTGGCAGGTGACCTACGTTGAATCTCCGATTCCCGCGACCACCGGCACCGTCGTCCCAACGCGTGCGGGCCAGGTGGCGAGCGGCACACTGACCCAGGAAACGCTGCTGCCGACCAACAAGCTCAACCAGTGCGCGTTCCGCCTGAACGGCGCAAGCCTCGATCCGAACCGGCCGGCACGGATCTTCGTCGGCGAGGGCGTTGCGGGCGGCACCATCCCCGGTGCGGAAATCTCATTCGGCGGCATTCTCGGCGTCGGCGCCGTGCCGGACACCAAGTTCCCCTACTACCCGTTCATCGGATTTTCGTCGATCGAAACCGACCTTGCGAAGGTGGCCGGCACCTACAACCAGCTCGGCTACCACCAGGTGCCGTCGCAAAATTTCGCGCCCGTCGCCGTGGATACGAAGATCACGATCAACGCCGACGGAACGTGGACCGAGTGCGACAACTCGGGCGTCAACGCGGGCAAATGCCAGCAGCCGGGCAGTAACTTCACGCCGGCCGCCGACGGCAGCGGCGCGTTCCAGACCAACAACTTCCAGGGACAGGCGAAGCCTACGCTCGCCACCACGCCGAAAGCTCGCGGCTACATGATCGTCGGCAAGCTGCGCAACCAGGTGGTGCCGATTCTCGTGCGCACCGGCGCGGCGAACTCGTCCGTCACGGTGCCGCAAAACGGCGCGCTTGGACCGTACGCGGACGACGAATCGGGCATCTCGATTCTCTCGCCGCAGAGCCCGATAACGGTCAACTCGCAAAACGGCGAGTACATCGGCGTGGACAGCCAGTTCGACTATCGCACGACCGCACTGGCAGGCACTCAGGCGACGCTGCTCGATCCGTTCAACGCGTCGCAGCCCTCGCTTGCTACCGCGCTGAATCTCGACTTCACGCAAACAGTGCCGGGCGTGGTCACGACGACGCGTGTCGGCGCATCAACGGGCAATACGGCGACCGGAAAGATGATTTTCACGGGCGGCGTATTCGGCTACCTGGATCTCACCAACGCGACCTCGCCGTACTTCACGATCGGCGCCTTCGTTCAGTAACGGGCGCGCCCCGCGCCGTCAGCACGCAATGAGGCCTTCGCGCCCAGGTCGCCGCCCGCTCTTGCAGCGCGGCGGCCCCGGGGGCGGTGGCGATCCTGCGCGCCGGCCTCGCGGCTGCCGCCAACGCCCGCCGCGCGCACCTCGCGCCCGACGAGCGCCCAAGGAGGAGCAACAACATGAAAAAAATCTATCTCGCGGTGCTGGTCGCGTGTTTGTCCGCCAGTGCGCACGCACAACATGCGGGCGACAACGTCGCCGCGCTCGGCTGGTTCCACGTCATGCCGCAGGATTCGAGCACGCCGCTGACGACCCATGTCGCGCCCACGCCAATCAACACGCCGTTGAGCTTGCCGAGTTCATTCACCTCACAAGGCACGAGTCTGTCGACGAGCAATGCCGACACGGTCGGTCTTGTGTTCAGCCATTATCTGACGGACCACATTGCCGTGACGACGGTGGCGGGCGTGCCGCCGGTGTTCAAGATCTACGGGCACGGCACGATCAAGCCGCCGGGGCCGGCCGGCGCGCTCGGCCAGCAGGACATCGGCGATCCGCAGGTGAATCCGATCGTAAAGAGCGTGCGCCAGTGGAGCCCGGCGCTGCTCTTCCAGTACTACTTCAATGCGCCGACGGCCAAGTTCAGGCCGTTTGTGGGCGTCGGCGTGTCGTACAACTGGTTCTCGGACATTCAGCTGAGCCCGAACTTCGTGCAATCGACGCAGGAGAACCTCGGCGCCATCCTCGCCGCGGGCGCGGGCAAGCCGGGCAAAACACAGGTGTCGGCGAAGGCTTCGTCCTCGTGGGCGCCGGTGTTCAACGCGGGGCTCGCGTACAACATCACGGAACATTGGGGCCTGGTGGCCTCCGTGACTTACATTCCGCTGAAGACGACGTCGTCGGTCATCATCAAGGCGGCGGACGGCACGGAACTGGGCGTATCGAAAGCGGAGCTGAAGGCCGATCCGATCATCTCCTTCCTCGCGGTCTCGTATAAGTTCTGAACCGGGCGACGCGCGACAAAGCCGGCTGACTCCGCGTGGAGAAGCCGGCTTTTTTGCTTGCGGGACAGAGTAAATTCGAGGCAAAAAAAAGCCCGCCTAAGTTGGCGGGCTGAATCCATATCAGAGGAGACATGGAGGAGACAAGACAAACTATAGCAAATGGTTTGGTGCGACGCAACATCAAAATAAGGGTTGTCCCCTCTTGTTGCGGTTTCGCCACATGTGCTTGCGGAGGATCGGCCGCAGGGTCGCCTTCAGTGCCGCACTAACGCCATCATCGCGCCAAAGCCGACAAAAACGCCGCCCGTCAGGCGATTGAATATGCGCGCGACACTGCGGCTCTTCAGACGGCTGCCGATGCGCGTGCCGAATCCGGCGTAGACGAAATACCAGCTGACCTCGATAACGGCGAACGTCGCCACCAGAATGCCAAACTGCGGCAGCTTGGGCAGCGAGGCCTCGATGAATTGCGGGAGCAGCGCTGCGGCGAACAGAATCGCCTTCGGATTGCTGCTGGCCACCAGAAAACCGTTGCGAAACAGCGCGAAAGGCGAGCGAGCCGGTTTTGCGGCCAGCTCATCGGCCGGCGTAGCAGCCTCGGTCGCGGCCGTTTCGTCAGCGGGCGCGCGCCACGCCTTGATACCCAGATACACCAGGTACGCCGCGCCGATCAAACGGAGCGCGTTGAAGAGAGCCGGCCACGCTTCGAGAAACACGCCGAGCCCCGCCGCCGACACCGCCAGCATCAGCACCAGCGCCGACAGACAGCCCGCCATGGTAGCGCCCGTACGGCGCAGGCCGTGTCTCGCGCCGTGCGTCATGACGAGCAGCATGTTCGGGCCGGGAATGGCGCACACGACAAAGACAGTGGCGGCAAACAGCCACCAGGTATGCAAACTCATGACATCACCGGGAAAAGGTTGGGCAGCTATTATGCACGTGAAGCGCCGCCGCCCGCGCGCGCCGCATTCGTCAACGGCCGGCCCGGCGGGCCGCCACCTGGCCCAGCACCGCGAAGTCTTTCTCGCCGTCGCCATGCGCGACCGCCTCCAGCAGGCTGTCCCGGACGACGCTCGCGATCGGCAGCGGCGTCGTGACTGCGTCGGCGGCAGCAAGTGCAAGCCGCAGATCTTTCAGCCCCAGACGCGCCTTGAAGAGCGCCGGCTCGTAGCTCTGTTCCGCGATCATCTTGCCGTAGCCCGCGTAAACCGGTCCGGGGAAAATTCCGCTCGTGATGACGTCGAGAAAATCCTGGATCGCGAGGCCATGTCCCGACACCAGCGCGGCAGCTTCACCCAGCGTCTCAACAGCCGCGCCGAGCATGAAGTTCGCGGCAAGCTTGATGACATTCGCCTGTTGCGGCAGCGAACCGATGCGCCAGGTCTTTTGCCCGATCGCGTCGAAAACGGGCTGCACGCGGTCGATCGACTCCGCAGGCCCTCCGGCCACGATCGTCAGCTTGCCGGCGGTGGCCACGTCCGGCCGACCCAGCACCGGTGCGGCAACGTAATTGACGCCGCGCGATGCATGCGCGGTCGCGAGTTCTTCGGCGAGCGCAACTGAGATCGTCGCCATGTTCACGTGAATCAGGCCACGCGGCGCATGCTCCAGCAGCGATGCCGTCACGACCTCGCGCAACGCTGCATCGTCGGCGAGCATTGAAAACACGGCGTCGCCGGCGAATGCTTCGGCGGGCGTCGCGACGATTCGCGCGCCTGCGGCTGCGAGAGGCTGCGCACGTTCCGGCGAGCGGTTCCATACACGTACCTGATGCCCTGCTTTCAGGATGTTTGCAACCATCGCTGCGCCCATCTCGCCGAGACCGATAAAACCGATGTCCATCTGAAGCTCCGTCTTCTAAAGAACTGGAAGTAAAGCACACCCGTGGGACATATGCAGGAAAACGACGCAACGGCGGGACGCAACCGGGCATGCCATTGCGGCGCGCAATGGCGCACGGTGCGATACTGCTGCGATGGTCACCGCGACTTTCCGCTTCTACGAGGAGCTGAACGATTTTCTCGCCCGGCCGCTGCGCCGGCGAGCGTTCGCTTACGCATGCGCGCGCGACGCCACTACGAAACACGCGATCGAAGCGCTCGGCGTGCCGCACACCGAAGTAGAACTGATCCTGGTGAATGGCGAGTCGGTGGGTTTCAATCATCCTGTCACCGAAGGCGACCGCGTTGCCGTCTATCCGAAATTCGAAGCGCTCGACATCCGGCCGCTGCTGCGTGTGCGCGAACGTCCGCTGCGCGTGGTGCGCTTCATCGCCGACGCACATCTTGGCGGCCTTGCGCCGCTGCTGCGGCTGGCGGGATTCGATACGCTCTACGACAACCACTATCCCGACGCCGATATCGAAGCACTCGCCGCCGCCGAAAACCGTATCGTTCTCACCCGCGACCGCGAGCTACTGAAACGCCGCTCGATCACGCATGGCTGCTACGTCCGCACGCTCCGGCCGCGCGAGCAATTGCGCGAAGTGTTCGAACGGCTGGATCTGGCGGGCAGCGCACAGCCGTTCCGTCTATGTCTGATGTGCAACGCGCCGCTGCGGCGCATTGCACGTGACGAAGTCGGCGACCGCGCGCCCGACGGCGTGCTGCAGCGGCATAACCAGTTTGTCACTTGCGATGTGTGCCGCCGCGTGTTCTGGGAAGGCACGCACTGGCAAAGAATGCGCGCGCTGATGGACAGCATGGCGGCGGCGCCGCTCGACTCCGACGCGCGTGATGCCGGTGCGTCCGCCGCCTCGCCTTGACGCGCAACGCCGTTCGCTCGCGCGACGCAACGCAACGCGCGGTGCGTACAATGCGGGATTACCTATCTGGCAGAGGCCTGACGTATGGCGATGAAAAAGACCGACCTTGAAAAGAACAAGGCACTCAAGCTGAACAATGCAATGAAGCAGTCCACTGCCGAACGCTTCGGCAAGGCTTCGGCTGCGGAGCCGAAACTGGATCGCCGGGAGCAGCGCAAACTGGATCAGGCGCAAGGTCTTGTCGCGTTCGCATGCAAGCTGAACGGCGATCTGGTTGCCGAGCTCAAAGAGCGCGCCGCGACACATCCTGAAGGCATGACTGGACTGCTGAACGAAGTGATCAAACGCGGCCTCGCGGGCTAAACACCGCTAAGGCGTATGCGCGGCGCGGCATGCGTGCGCTCAACGAAGATCGCTGCGAATCGCTGAGACCCGTGACGAACGCGACCGGAATACAAAAGGCCAGAGCAGGAGCTCTGGCCTTTTTGCTTGCGACGCCTGCATCGAACCCGCATGGCATCCGCCGAACGCGCGGCGCGTGCAGCAGGCGAAGCGGCTCGCCTGGCGAAGGGGCGCCTGCTTAGTTCTGCGTGCCCTTGTCGTTCGTGCCCGCTGCCGACGCTGCTGCAGCAACCGGAGCGCGCTTGCCGTGCGTCTTCAGCTTCTTCACGTGATGCTTCTTCGGTGCGCTAGCTGCAGCGGCCGGAGCGGCTGCGTCCGATGCTTGTGCGAAAGCTTGAACCGAGACCAGCGCGATCGATGCTGCTGCGAGCGAGACGATAACTTTTTTCATGTGTTGTTCCCCAAACCTCAACGACTGAGTCAATGTGAATGAAATAGCTGCGCGGTGAAGCAGGCAGCGCTGCAGGCGCCGTACCGCTTCCCGCGGGAGAGTATTACCTGGCGTAGGCGGTTTGTCATGCGCAAAACGGGATATGTATTTTCCGGGAGACAGCTGGCTTTCGAGCCGCTTTCACTCACAAATGCCCGATACCAGGGACATCACCTAGGTCTCGCTACACCAGATTGCGCAGCAGGCTCGCGGTTTCGAGCAGCGTCGGCAGAACGCGGTGCAGCGCGGCGTTCGCCGACTCCTGACCGATCGGCATGCTCACGCTAATCGCCGCGACGACCGTGCCATGCCGGTCGCGCAACGGCACTGCGACGCCGCGCACACCGAGTTCCAGTTGCTGGTCGGTGACTACATAGCCGTTGCGCCGAATCTCGCCGAGCACTTCGCGAAGCCGCTCGATCGTGGAGTATGTGTGCGGCGTGAACACCTTGATCGGATACGACGCCAGCCATTGTTCAATGTTCTCCGGCGCCTGGAACGCCAGCAACACCAATCCCGCCGACGATAACGGCGCCGGCGCGCGCGAGCCGAGCACGAAGCCGACCGCCATCGCCCGGTTCACACCGTTACGGGCGACGTAGACAACGTCGTGCTCGTCGAGAATTGCGACGAGCGCCGTCTCCTGAAGCGTCGCCGTAATGCGTTGAAGGAACGGCTGCACCGTGCGCGGCAAGCGCGCAGAGTCGAGATAGGACTGCCCTAGCCGCAACACGCGTGGCGCGAGCCAGAAGAGCTTGCCGTCTGTGTCGACGTAGCCGAGTTCGCGCAGCGTCAGCAAATAGCGGCGCGCCGCCGTGCGCGACAAACCGGCGCGTCCGGCCACCGCGGTCGGCGTCATGCGGGCGTGCTCTTCGTCGAATGCCTCAATGATCGCGAGCGCTTTAGCGGCGCCGGCGATCCAGTCTTTGTCGTCCATCAGGTTGCCTGGGATTCGGGCTGCGAGCGAAGGCCCTGCTGGCGGCTCTTTGCTGCTTACGCCGCTGGCGCGGCTCGTCGCGTGATTGTGCCCGAAGCCGCCACAGTCTTGCGCGACTACCGCGCGCGGGGGCGTTGGATCAGGCGATGGTTAGGCTTGCGGTCAAATGAACAGGCAAATGAACAGGCGCCTTTCGAGCAGTCGGAACGCGCGATAACACGATGGAGAAGGCGTCCGGCTGAGCGCCGTCAAGCGGCGCGTGGATGCCCGTACATGTGCCTGGCGTCGCCGGTGGGCGGGAACACGCACCAGCAGCCGTCGTCGTGACGGAAGAAGAAAAGTCCGCGCGAGCCGGATTCCGCCGATGTCTCCACGCGCACGTAGCGCCGGCCGCCGACACGCGTACGGCTGAATTCGGTGACGTGCACGGCCGCACAAGGCGCCGGCGCGAGCCATTTCTCGACGAGAAAACGCAACGACTGTTCGCTCGCGGCTCTCATGATCCGCTCCGGGCAGGCTTGTTCTCGCGGACGTCACGGGACGTGTCGGCGCTTTCGTCGCCTTCGTCGCGTTCGTGACTTTCGCCCAGGCCCCCGTCGCGCTCGGCCGATGCAAGCGCGATATCCCGGTTCGTGGCCGCCGCCCGCAACGTGCTGCAATGGGCAGCATGCCTGATATCCGATAGAAGACGGACCAACTGTCGTGCTGTTCTGCGTTTCATCCGGCACCCCCGCACTGCACCAAGAACTTCAGAAACCACTTTAACTCTATGCCCGGATAGGGCATTTACCAACCTGTTTTGACTAAATAGCAACGGTCGCGCTGCAGAAAAGAGACACGCAATCTTCGTTCCGTCTGCCTCAATTTGCGCGCGACTGTGTGTGCGATCTGTACGCTCGCGAGCCATCAGCGGTAAGAGAGGTAGCCCCGCGGGCAGCCTGGTATAGCCTCGCGGTTCACCACTTATCCACAGCGGCCTATGCATAACGTTGGGATAGCGCATGGAACAGCCTGTGCGCGAAATCTTGATAAAACGGATGGGGCGTCGCCAGCAGGGAAAGTTATCCCGCGCTTGTAGATTTTCTACAGCGCGGTCCCCCACGGTTATCGCGACGCCATTACTTTGATCTAACGGAAGAATTCACGGTTATCCACAGACGGGACTAACCCTTGTTAACTACTACTACATATGTATACGTCTTAAGTAAAAGACATAGGAGAACTGCGGCTGCGCGCTGTTTTTGCGGGCTGCGCGCGCATCGATTGGTCGCAGCCCCGACACCTTCGCTAGAACTCAACGCACTGAGGCCGCTTCGCTCGCCGGTTGCACAGAAGCGGCTTTGCCGATCGGGTCCGGCATTTCCGGCGCAGGCGGAGGCGGAGGCGCCGCTGCCTCGACTGGCACCGGCAGCAGATGCGTCTCGATACGGTCATTGACGACAGGCTGAGTGCGCACCACGGTCTGCAGATAGTGGCCGACGAGACCAAAGAAACGGTCGTAGAACTTGCCAGAGGGAATCGTCTCGCTGGAAATCTTCACCATAGCGTCGCTGTTCGAGCGGATTGGCAGCGACAGCGAACCGAGCACGCTCAATCCGACACTCGCCGACGTGTCGCTCTTTTTCAAAGCGAAGCCGTTCTGCACGGCGTTCACATAGACGATGCTGCTACTGCTCGCCTCTTCGCCTGGCGTGCATACCACATGAAATTCGACGACCACGTGCGTATCGCCGGTGGGCTGGAAGTTCTTCGTGCCGTCGACGGTATCGTTGCGGGTCATCGTCGTCAGATAGCCTTGGCTCAACAGTGCTCGACGCGCAGCCTCGCATGTGTCAATCACGCTCGAGTTGAAATTGCGCGCATACGGGCTCGCGCCGGTTTCGAATAGCTCTTGCTGGAATTTGGGCGTCGGCGCGCTGCTGCAAGCGGCGAGCATCAGCAGGCCGCACAGCGAGGCCGCAGTGGTCTTTAAAAGCGAGATGGACATGGTCAATCAGAAACGCTGCGTGAATGCGAAAGAAATCGCAAAGGAAACGCATTGTAGAGCGGTTGTCGCTAGTGCGTAAAAAGCGTGCAGCGAATCGGCCGACGCGCGACTTGCGCCGTCTTTCACCGTGAATCTAGCGAGATGACAACCGTCGCCCCGCACAGCGCGGCTGCGGCAAAGGGCGAACCTGGAGAAAAGAAGAGTTGGCGTTCAGTTCGACGCGGTGGGAAGTGCCGCAGACGTTACCGCGCCGTTCGCGCCCGCGCCGCCAGCACCGGGCGAGGGAACAGTGAACACATCGGACCAGTTGCCGGATGCCGGGCAACCGTCGGACGGGGAGCGGGCGTCGCAGGAGCCCGTTCGCCCGTTGAGATTTTTGGCTGAGTCTTGAGGTGTCGCGACGCCGGCAAAATCGCCTGCACGCGTGCTGACTTTCTGCGCGTACGCTTGCGAGCCGCCGTAGCTCTTGAGCGCGGCGTTCATATCGCCGTTAGCTGAGCGCATGTAGCCGTATAGGATCGCGGAGCCGGCCTCGATATTCGCCGTCGGCTCGGTGAGATCCTTCACGTTTCTTAGAAGTCCGCGATGCGCGCTTGGCACGACCTGCATGAGCCCCGTCGCGCCATTGGCGCCCTTGGCCTTTTCCTTGAAGCGCGACTCGATCGAGATGATCGCCAGCAGCAGCGCCGGCGGCAGTGAATATTTCGATGCGGCGGATTGCACTGCATCGGATATCTTTGCAGCCTTCTCCTTGGCGAGGCCGAACTTCTGCGTCAGATATGCGGACATGCGGTCACCGTTCTCCTCAGCCATCGCCGATTGGGCGAGGCCGAGCGAAAGCAGTATCAGGCAAAGTAACCGACTCATGGCATAGGTCTGAGGAAAAAGTTTGCGCATTATAACCCTGCCTTAAAAATAGGCATCGGTTTGGTTAAAAGCGGACGCCAAGCGTAGATGCTGCGGACAGCGCAGGGTGTGCAGTGGCTGCAAGTGCCGCCGCCGAAGTCGCACGCTGCGTGTCTACGGGTTGAAGGCGTCCCGTTAGTTGCGAAGATGAACGCTTTGTGTGCTCCTCGCCGCTCGGGTGGGAACGTGAAACAGCCTGGCTTCCGCGGATTTGAGACAATGACGGTCGCCGGCGATCATCCGTCCGCGACAATCGCAGGTTAATCGAACACGAGATGTACTCAGCATGAGCAAGACCGCATTTATTCCCAGCGTTCCCGCAGCATCGGAGGACGATTTCGAAATATCGGCGACGTCCAAGCTCGCGGGCTACCGGCGTTTCTACGGCGTTTTGAAAGTCGTTCGAACGACCGACGGCCGTGTGCTATTCCCGTTCGATGGCGCACCGGAACTCGGCCCGTATCCAACGAAGCTGGAGGCGGTCGCGGCCGCGCAGGTCTACGGCGAACACATTGCGTTGTCCGACCTGGCCCGGCCGGAGCTATGAGCCCAATGGGGGCGACGACGAGCCTCGCAGGTAGCAATCAAGGCCCGACGTTGTGCAAACGAAAAAGCGCCGGCTCATAGCCGGCGCTTTTGCTTGGTGCAGTATCTGAATCTGCAACAACTACAACAAAGACCCGCCAAACCCCTCTTACTCCACCGTCACCGACTTCGCCAGATTCCGCGGCTTATCTACGTCCGTACCCCGCGCACAAGCCGTGTGATACGCCAGCAACTGCAGCGGCACCACGTGCAGAATCGGCGACAACAGACCGTAGTGCTCCGGCATCCGGATTACATGGAGGCCCTCGTCGTTGACGATCTTCGTATCCGCGTCGGCGAAAACATAGAGCTGGCCGCCGCGCGCGCGCACTTCTTGGATGTTCGACTTGAGCTTCTCGAGCAACGCGTCGTTTGGTGCGACGGTTACGACGGGCATTGCCTCGGTGACGAGGGCAAGCGGTCCGTGCTTCAGTTCGCCAGCCGGGTACGCCTCGGCGTGAATGTACGAAATCTCCTTCAGCTTCAACGCGCCTTCGAGCGCGATCGGATAATGCATGCCGCGGCCGAGGAACAGCGCATGTTCCTTGCGCGAAAACTCTTCCGACCATGCGATGATCTGCGGCTCGAGCGCCAGCACGCTGTTCAACGCGGCGGGCAAATGGCGAAGCTGCCGCAAGTATTCGGCTTCCTGTTCCGCGCTCACGCGCCCGCGCTGTTTCGCGAGCGTGACGGCCAGCACGAACAGCGCGACCAGTTGCGTCGTAAACGCCTTTGTCGATGCAACGCCGATCTCGCGGCCCGCATGCGTGAGGAACGCCAATTCCGTTTGGCGCACCATCGCGCTCGTGCCGACGTTGCACACGGCGAGCGTATGCCGATGCCCAAGCGCCTGCGCATGCTTGAGCGCCGCAAGCGTGTCCGCGGTTTCGCCAGACTGCGATATCACGACCACGAGCGACTTCGGATTAGGCACCGACTCGCGGTAGCGATACTCGCTCGCAATCTCCACCTGCGTCGGGATCTTTGCGATCGACTCGAGCCAGTATTTAGCGGTGAGTCCCGAGTAATAGCTCGTGCCGCACGCGAGGATCAGCAGATTGTCGATGTCCGCAAACACGCTCTCGGCGTTCTCACCGAACAGCGAAGCATCGAACGAATCCGACTGCGGGATCGTGTCGGAGATCGCGCGCGGCTGCTCGAAAATCTCCTTCTGCATGAAGTGGCGGTACGGGCCCAGCTCCACGGCGCCGCCGTATGCCGCGACCTGACGCACCTCGCGGCTCACTTCGTTGCCCTCGCGGTCGGCAATACGCACGCCCTCGAGCGTCAGTTCGCAGACGTCGCCTTCTTCCAGAAAAATGAAGCGCTCCGTGCTGCCCGCGAGTGCAAGCGCGTCGGATGCAAGGAAGTTCTCGCCGTCGCCGAGTCCCACCACGAGCGGCGAGCCCTGCCGCGCACCCACCACGGTATGCGGCTGGTCCTTATGCAGCACGGCGATCGCATAAGCACCATGCAGTTGCGCCACCGCCTCGCGCACAGCCGCAAACAGATCGCCCCGATACAGGCTATGAATCAGATGTGCGATAACCTCTGTGTCGGTCTGCGAGACGAACGTGTAACCCTTGCCGCGCAACATCTCACGCAACGATTCGTAGTTTTCGATAATGCCGTTGTGTACCAACGCGAGCGCATCTTTCGAAAAGATCGGGTGAGCGTTGTCGGTGACCGGCGCGCCATGTGTGGCCCAGCGCGTATGGGCGATACCGGTGATGCCGCCCAGGTGGCTGTCGCGTACCTGCTCGTCGAGATCGGCGACGCGCGCCACGCTGCGAGCGCGCGCCGGGCCGCCTTCACCCAGCACGGCCACGCCGCATGAGTCGTAGCCGCGATATTCGAGGCGCCGCAGTCCTTCGATCAGGACGGGGACGATATTACGTTGCGCTGCCGCGCCAACAATGCCGCACATGGTCTGTTCCTCGTTCAGTGCTGGAGGCTTGCGGGGCGCATCGCCCCGCGCCGTTCCATCAACTCTTCTTTTTAGTCGGGCGTACGTAGCCCGTCTTGCTGGTTTGCGTCTTGTCGTTCAGGACCAGCGCGTCTGCTTCGACGTCCTTCCAGACCGTGGTGCCCGCCGCGATTGTCGCGCCCCGCTTTACACGCACCGGCGCAACCAGTTGCGTGTCTGAACCGACGAATACGTCGTCTTCGATGATCGTGCGGAATTTGTTGGCACCGTCGTAATTGCACGTGATGGTGCCCGCGCCGATGTTCACTCGCGCGCCAATATCCGAGTCGCCGATATACGTGAGGTGATTCGCTTTCGAGCCACGGCCGAGCACCGCGTTCTTTACCTCGACGAAATTGCCGACATGCGATTCATCGTGCAACGACGCGCCCGGGCGCAAGCGTGCATAAGGCCCGAGCACGACATTCGCGCCGACTTCCGCGCCTTCGATATGCGTGAACGCATCGACCCGCGTACCGGCGCCGATGGTCGCATTGCGGATCACGCAGTTCGGCCCGATCGTCACGTTATCAGCCAGCGTTACGCGGCCCTCGAACACGCAGTTCACGTCGATCGACACGTCGCGGCCGCACTCCAGCGTGCCGCGCACGTCTACGCGCGCCGGATCGGCGAGCGTCACGCCGGACACGAGCAGCGCGTCAGCCACGTTGCGCTGATGAATCCGTTCCAGCTCGGCAAGCTGCTGCTTGCTGTTCACGCCGAGCGTTTCCCATTCATCTTGAGGCTGCGTGGTGACGACTTCGAGGCCCGTTTCGATCGCCATTTCGACCGCATCGGTCAGATAGAACTCGCCTTGCGCGTTGTCGTTCCTCAGCGCGGCGAGCCAGCCAGACAGACGCTCGGTGGGTGCAACGATAATGCCCGTGTTGATCTCGGCAATCAGAACCTGGTCGGCGTTCGCGTCTTTCTGCTCGACGATGCGGGACACCTTGCCCTGCGAATCGCGCACGATGCGGCCGTAGCCGCTCGGGTCGGCAAGCGTCACCGTCAGGACGCCGTAACCATGCTGGCCCGCGCGCTCTACCAGCGCCCGGAGCGTGTTTGCGCGCGTAAGCGGCACGTCGCCGTAGAGCACGAGCGTGGGCACGGACGGATCGAGAAGCGGCAAAGCCTGCTGCACCGCGTGGCCCGTGCCTAGCTGCTGTTCCTGTACGGCGAACTGCACGTCGGGCGCGGCAACGGTTTCGCGGACCAATTCGGCACCGTGACCGATCACCACGACGAGCCGCGTGGGCTTCAGTGTGCGTGCAGTCTCGATGACATGAGCGAGGAGCGGCCGGCCGGCCAGGGGATGGAGCACCTTGGGAAGCGCGGAACGCATGCGCTTACCGGTGCCTGCCGCCAAAATCACGATGTTCATGGCGTCGGCATATAGACGAGTTCGGAGCCGACGATTCTATCACGCACGCTCTTGTCGAAATGACCGCGAAAGCGGCCATTTTGCAAGCGAAAGGACGCGCGCAGACGCCTTTTTTGCGAGCCTTCGAATCAAAGATCGTCGAACTGGACGATCGAGATCGGCCGCGCGGCGCCAAGCGGTGCGCCATTATCGGCGTCGGTCGAGCAAGGTTCTTCGTCGAACGCGATGTCGCCTTGCGGATCGGCCTCGCCGGTGGCACGCAGGCCCGCGAACGGAAACAGCTTGTGATCCATCAAGTGCGACTGCACGACATTCGACAACGCGTTGAACATATTTTCGATGCGCCCCGGAAAGCGTTTTTCCCAATCACGGATCAGTGCCTTCATTTCCGCGCGTTTCAGATTCGGCTGGCTGCCGCACAGATTGCACGGAATGATCGGGAATTCACGCAACTCGGCGTACTTTTCCAGATCGGTTTCCTTCACGTAGGCGAGCGGACGGATCACGATATTCCTGCCGTCGTCCGATTGCAGCTTGGGCGGCATACCCTTCAGCTTGCCGCCGTAGAACATGTTCAGCAACAACGTTTGAAGAATGTCGTCGCGATGATGGCCGAGCGCGATCTTGGTCGCGCCAAGCTCGCCCGCCACACGATACAGAATGCCGCGCCGCAGCCGCGAGCACAGCGAGCAGGTGGTCTTGCCCTCGGGCACCAGTCGCTTGACGATGCTATACGTGTCCTGATTTTCGATGTGAAACGGTATGTCGAGCTGCTTCAGATACTCGGGCAACACATGCTCGGGAAAGCCGGGCTGCTTCTGGTCGAGATTCACCGCAACGATGTCGAAGTTGATCGGCGCGCGTTCGCGCAGCCGCATCAGCACGTCGAGCATCGCATAGCTGTCCTTGCCGCCCGACAGGCAGACCATCACCTTGTCGCCGTCCTCGATCATGTTGAAGTCGCCGATCGCCTCGCCCACCTGGCGCGCGAGCCGCTTGAAGAGCTTGTTGTTCTCATACGCTTCCTTCTGCTCGCGGCGCGTGAGCGGCGACTTCTGACGGGTCGCAGGCGTGGTGTCGTCAATGATTTCCGGAGCATTCATGGCTCAATCCTCTTTGATACGGAAAACTTCGACGCCCACCGCGTCGCAGTCGGGATAAACGTCCGGCTTTTCGGTCGAGACGCGCGCGGCCCGCACTTGCGGATGCTCGAGCATGGTCTTGACGAGGTCGTCGCACAGCGTTTCCTGCAAGTGAATATGGCCTTGCTCGACGCGGCGCGAAATGGTCGAACGCATGAAGTCGTAGTCGACCACTTCGTTCAGCTTGTCCTCAACCGGCGTGGAGAGCGCGAGCGGCACGAACAGTTCGACGTTGATCACGACGCGCTGTTCGCCGCGCTTTTCGAAGTCGTGCACGCCTATGTTGATGTGCACTTCGTAATTGCGCAGAAAGAGTCGGCGGCAATCGGCGAGCCGGGGATGCGAAAGAGCGGCAAACATGTTCGTTCCAGTCCAAAAGAGCGTGGGGGCACGCAAAGAGCACTCAGGCGCCCACTAGAAACCATTAAAAACCCGTTAAAAACATCACGTCGCGCGGCAGCGGCACGAGGTGCTGCCCGCCGTCGACCACCAGCGTCGTTCCTGTGACACCGGTTGCGTCCGCGAGATACAGCGCGGCGGCAACAATATCCTCCGGCCGCGACGCACGGCCCAAAGGCGTCACCCGGTGAGCGGCCGCGAAATTCTCCGCCGTCTGATCGGCGGATTGCATGGTCAGACCAGGCGCGAGTCCGACCACGCGCACTTTCGGCGCCAACGCCTGCGCCAGCGCGACCGTGGCTGTCTGCAACGCCGCCTTCGACAGCGTATACGACAGGTAATCCGGATTCATGTTGTACAGCTTCTGGTCCAGCACGTTGATCACGACGCTGCGCTGGGTCTCGTCGACGAGCGCGGCTTGCGGCGTCGCGTCGAACAGCATGCGGGCCAGCACGAGCGGCGCGCCGAGGTTGATCGCGGTCAGCTTCAGCAGCAGTTCGTAGCCGACGTCGAGGGGCGTGTCTTCCTCGAAGCTCGACGCATTGTTGACGATGCACACCGGCCGTCCGAGCGCCGCGGTGCAGGCCGGCAATAGGGCCGCGACCTGCGCCTCGTCGCTCAGTTCCGCGTGCAAGGCCACCGCCCGGCGGCCCATGCCCGCAATTTCGGCGACCACCTCTTCCGCTTCCCCGCGCGACGCGCCGTAATGGACGGCCACGTCCCAGCCGCGCGCGGCAAAGCCGAGCGCGAGCGAGCGTCCGATGCGGCGCGCGGCGCCGGTAATCAGCACGACACGCGGCGTTTCAGGCGCGCGGGCGGCGGCGGTGTCCATAGAAGCGGTCATTTACAATGCGGGAATGAATCCGAAAGCTCACCAACCCGATAGTTTACCTGCTCCCGGCCCGAGCGCGCTCGCGCAGTCCGAAGCGCTTGTCGCGCTGATTCGAGCGGAACTCGAAGACGCCGGCGGCTGGTTGCCGTTCGACCGCTATATGGAGCGCGCGCTGTACGCGCCCGGACTCGGCTACTACAGCGGCGGCGCCCGCAAATTCGGCTTGCGTGGCGACGACGGTAGCGACTTCGTCACGGCGCCCGAACTATCGCCGCTGTTCGCGGCAACACTGGCGCGTCCCATCGCCGAAGCGCTGCAGGCAAGCGGTACGCGCGACGTGATGGAGTTCGGCGCCGGCACCGGCAAACTCGCGGCCGGTCTGCTGAACGCGCTCGCCGCGCTCGCCGCCGAATTCGACAGCTATTCGATCGTCGATCTGTCGGGGGAATTGCGCGAGCGTCAGCGTGAAACGATCGAAGCCGCCGCACCCGCGCTCGCAGGCAAAGTGCGCTGGCTGGACTCATTGCCGGAGCGCTTCGAGGGCGTGGTGATCGGCAATGAAGTGTTGGACGCGATGCCGGTGCGGCTTTTCGCTTCCGTCGACGGCGCCTGGCGGGAACGCGGTGTTGCATGGCGCGACGGGTGGTTCGCATTCGAAGACCGCCGGGTTTCCGCATCCGCCGATGTGGCATTGCTGTCCGAGATCGACACGGCCGGCGGCGATTACCTCGCCGAAACGCACGACGCCGCACGCGCCTTCACGCGCACCGTCTGCACAATGCTCGCACGCGGCGCGGCGTTTTTCATCGACTACGGTTTCCCGCGTCACGAGTACTACCATGCGCAGCGCGCGCAAGGCACGCTGATGTGCCACTACCGGCACCGCGCGCATGGCGATCCATTTGTCTATCCGGGCTTGCAGGACATTACCGCGCACGTGGAATTCACTGGTATCGCCGAAGCGGGCGTCGAAACAGGCGCCGATCTGCTGGGGTTCACGTCGCAAGCCCGCTTCTTGCTGAATGCGGGCATTACGGACGTGTTAGCCGAAATCGATCCCGCCGACACAGCGCGCTTTCTGCCCGCGGCGAACGCGGTGCAAAAGCTGTTGTCGGAGGCCGAAATGGGCGAACTGTTCAAGGTGATCGCGTTCTCGCGCGGACTGGAAGACACGCTGCAGGCGTTTTCCAGCGGCGACCGGTCGCACACGCTGTAATGCCGGGGTACTTGCGATGATCCGCTGGCTGTTGACTACTTTTGTTGCCCTCGCGGTGCTGTCGGCTTGCTGGCCGTGGCTTCGAAAGCTCGGCATTGGACGAATGCCCGGCGACGTTAGCGTGCGTCTCTTCGGACGCGAATATCACTTTCCGTTTATGTCGACGTTGTTGCTGTCGATGCTGCTGTCGCTTATCGCTAGGCTTTTATAAAGCCGCCTTGCGGTTTGATCGCGGCAGCGACAGCCCAGATAGCACTTCCAGCAACACCGCCCGCACGCTACCGCCCCACTTCACTCACTCTAGCGCCACGGCCACAGCACGCACGCGTTCTTCATGCACGGCGTCCTTGATGCCGGCCGGCGTATCGGCGAGCCGCCTGGCGACGGCGCCCGCGTCCACGCCCCGCGCTGCGACGAGCGCGACTCGCAAACGCTCCGCCTGCGGATACTCTCGCGCTTCGAAACCGAGCCGGCCTCGCGCGTCCGCCTCGCAAGCCTGCAGTGCTTCCGCGAAACGCGAAGGCTTGCGTATCGCGTCGCTGCGCTCGAGCAGCCTCACGAGCGCAGCCGCGCCCATTTCCATCACGCGATGAATGTTGCCGTGCTCGCGCGCCACCAGCACAGCGAGGTCGCGACATTCGTTCGGGACACGCAAGCGCTCGCATAGGGGCTTGAGCAGATCCACGCTGCGTCCTTCGTGGCCGATATGCCGCGGCAGGATATCTTCGGGCGTGGTGGCTTTGCCGAGGTCATGCGTCAGCGCGGCAAACCGCACGGGCAGCGCATAACCCTGCTGCGCAGCGTGGTCGAGCACCATCATTACGTGCACGCCCGTATCGACCTCGGGGTGATAGTCGGCGCGCTGCGGCACGCCGAACAGCGCGTCGATCTCCGGCAGAATTCGCGCCAATGCGCCGCAATCGCGCAGTACTTCGAACATGCGCGACGGCTTCTTCTCCATCAAACCGCGCGACACCTCCTGCCACACGCGCTCTGCGACAAGCGCGTCCACTTCGCCGTCCGCCACCATCTTGCGCATGAGCGCGAGTGTCTCGGGCGCGACGGTGAAATCGGCGAAACGCGCGGCGAAGCGTGCAATCCGCAAGATGCGCACGGGATCTTCGAGAAACGCGTCGCTGACGTGGCGGAAGAGCTTTGCCTGCAAGTCGCGCTGACCGCCGAACGGATCGATCACCGGGCCGGTCAGTTCGCCTCCCGGACGCACCTCGCGAGCCATTGCGTTGATTGTCAGGTCGCGGCGCGCAAGGTCTTCTTCGAGCGTCACGTCGGGCGCGTAGAAAAACTGGAAGCCGTGATAACCCGCCGCGGTTTTCCGCTCGGTGCGCGCGAGCGCGTACTCCTCGTGCGTCTGCGGATGCAGGAACACGGGGAAGTCCTTGCCGACCGGACGGTAGCCCTGCGCGACCATCTGCTCGGGCGTTGCGCCGACCACCACGTAATCGCGATCCTGAACCGGCACGCCCAGCAGTTCGTCGCGAATCGCGCCGCCTACTGCATAGATGTTCATGGGCATTCGTCGAGATATGCAACGGCGTGCGTCTCGCTGAGCGCGTCGTCGATCCAGGCTTTTACGGCGGGCACGGCCTTGATCCGGCGCACATACCCCGCCGACGTCTCGGACAGCGCCGGCTGCCACGTGTTGAAGCGCATGGCCACCGGCGCATACATCGCGTCCGCAATGGTGAACTCGCCGAACAGGAAAGGACCGCCATATGTGTCCAGACAGTTGCGCCAGATCGCCTCGATACGCGCGATGTCGGCCAGCACGCCTGGCTTCGCGTTCTTGCCGGGGAACGACGCGCGAATGTTCATCCACATGTTCGAGCGCAATTCGCCGAAGCCGGAATGCATCTCGGCGCTCACGCTGCGGGCATGCGCACGCGCCGCCGGGTCGCGCGGCCACAGCGCGGGCTGAGGGAAGCGCTCGGCCAGCGTCTCGGCGATTGCCAGAGAATCCCAGACGGCAAGGCCCGCATCGTCGATCAGACATGGGATCTTGCCCGGCCCGTTCGGCGCATGAGCAAGCACGGCAGCATTGGTGCCGGGCTGGTCCAGATGAATCAGGACTTCGTCGAATGCAATGCCGAAATGCTTGAACAGCAGCCACGGACGCATCGACCACGACGAATAGTTCTTGTCACCAATAAGCAGCTTCATGCGGGTTCGTATGAGGAAGAGTATGAGGAAGAAAGTAAAAAGGTTCAGCGCCCCGCGCTTGCGCGAAACGCATCGAAACGCGAGCGTGCCGACGCCCCGGTCAGATAGACAGGCGCGATGGTTTCGATGCTGGCCGGCTCGAGGCCAAGCTCGGGTGCGAGCGGCCGGCTCAGCACATTATCGACTTTCATCGAATCGAGATTGTCGCGCGTGATGACGGGTTCACCGGGCGCCATTTCAAAGGTCATTGCCTGCATGCGCGCCAGCATTTGCGGCAGGCGGATGATGCTCGCGTGCCGGCCGATCACATCGCCGCAATATTTGACGAGCTCTTCGAGCGAATAGATGCTTGGGCCGCCAAGCTCGTAGGTTTTGCCGCTGGCCGCGTCCAGATCGAGCACGTTGACGATCGCCTTCGCGACGTCGCCGACATAGACCGGCTGGAATTTTGCGTCCGGCATTGCAAGCGGGATCACCGGGAAAATGCGCTGCAGGAAAGCGAACTTGTTGAGAAACTGGTCTTCCGGACCGAACACCACGGATGGCCGGAAAACCGTCCACGCAAGATTCGACGCGTGCACGGCTTTCTCGCCGTCGCCCTTCGAGCGCGCGTACATGCTCGGGCCGTTCGAGTCGGCGCCGAGCGCGCTCAAATGAATTAGCCGATGCACGCCCTTGCCTTCGCAAGCCGCCGCAATCTTGGTGGGCAATTCGACGTGAGCGCGCGCGAATTCGGGACCGTATGGCGTGCGGCGCTTGCCGTGCAGCGTGCCGACGAGATTGATCACACAGTCGGTGCCCTCGACGAAGCGCGCGAGTTGGACTGGATCGAAGACATCGGTCTCGACCACGTCGATAGGAAGCAGCGTGAGGTGGCGCGCGTTATAGCGTCGCCGTGTGGCGATGCGCACGTCTTTGCCCACTTCAACGAGGGCGTTGACGAGATGGCTTCCGATAAAACCGGAACCGCCTATGATCGCAATGGCTTTATGTCGCATTTTCGACTCCCTGGTGGAAGCCGCGGCAACGGCTGGCGTGGCGCACCGCTACCTCGCACCGAGGCAGCGGTGGCACGGCGCTTACGGTGCGATGTAACCTAGACGCGCCTTCAGCGATTGCGGACGGCCTTCGAACAATGCCGCGTAGTAGACCGTGTTGGACAACACATTCTTCACGTAGTCACGCGTTTCCTGGAAGGGAATCGCCTCGGCGAAGATCGCGCCTTCAACCGGATGCTGCAACGTCTGCCGCCAGTTGCGCGGACGGCCCGGCCCTGCGTTGTAACCCGCGGTGGCCAGCACGGCGGAACCATCGAACTGATTGTAGATCATCGACAGGTAGTTCGTGCCCAGCAGGATGTTGGTGTTGATGTCGTTCATCTGCTCGCGCGAAATCGGGCCGAGGCCGATCTTCTTCGCGACGAGTTGCGCAGTGCCGGGCATTAGTTGCATCAAACCGCCCGCGCCGACTTCAGAGCGCGCGTTGATGATGAAGCGCGATTCCTGGCGAATCAGCCCGTACGCCCATTCCACGTCGAGGCCGCTCGACTGCGCATCGCGTTCGACGATGTCGCGGAACGGCGACAGGTAACGGAGCGAGAAATCGTGTTCGGTTTTTGTGCGGTCGGCGGTGTTGACGGTGCGGTCATACAGCTGGATACGGCGCGCGTATTCGGCGGTGGCAAGCAGCTGACGGTCGCTCATGGTGCGCAGCGGCCAGTTCCATTCGCGATTGCCTTCCAGCCGCAGGTTCAGCGCGTAGAATCGCTGCGCCAGATCGAAACCAGGCGTGTTGCCGGCCTGCTGGACTTCGGAATCGGTCACCATGGTTTTCGGCGGCACCGAAATCTTCTGCCCGAGTTCTTCAGCGGCCAGTTGCCCGTAGAAGTTAAAACCCTGCGAGATCGACTCGAATTCCTGGTTGGCCGTGGTCGTGTCGCCCGCCTGCTTGAGCGCGCGGGCATGCCAATAGACCCACGACGGCTGATTGCGCAGTGCCACCGGCATCTGCTCGATCGACCAGCGCACCATGTTCCAGTCTCCCGCGAGCAGCGCGGTGCGTGTGCGCCATTCATATGCGGGATTGGATAGCGGCGCGTTCGCCGACAACCTGTACCAGTCGGTGGCACTCGGCATCTGCTTGGCGGCCGCCTGGTAGGCAATGGTGCCCCAACCGATGGCGCGCTCCGGCGAATTCAGCGACGGCGCGACAGACGAGAACGTGGCCGCGGCCATGGCGGGATCGTTGCGAGCCATGCGCGTGATGGCGAGCAACGCGAGTTGATGCGATTGCGCATCGGGACTGACACCGCGCGCGAGCAACAACGGCGGCGTACTGGTAGCCTGGCCGAACAGCACCGGATCGGGCGCCTGGTCGCCCAGCGCGTCGATCAGCTTGCTGCCGGTATTCGGATAATTCTGTTCGTACGCGAGACGGATCTGTTGCCAGATGTCGTCGGTGCTGAACTGCTTGTTCACGCCGAGCACCGTGATCAGATCGACGCAGCCGTCGCCGTACCATTTCGGATCGACGAGCAGTGCGCGCGCCGCGTCCGCCACATTCTCGCCGCGCGACGCACGCGATTCGAGTGCATAGCACTTGACCTGCGTATCGTCGTTCAGCACGAAGCGCGCATATTGCTGGTCGAAGGCGCGCCAGTCGTGGCGCGTGCCGAGCACCGTGAGGTAGTCGTTGCGCATGCGGTCGGCGATCGCCTGGCCGTCGTACTTCTGCAGGAACGCGAGCACCGGCGCGTCTGGCGCGTCGACGCGCGCATGGCCGCTCGAATCGAAGAGTTGTGGCTTGATCTGGAAGTACTCCAGATACGAAGGCGCCGGATAGCTCGGGATCATGCTCGCCAACTGCACGGCACGAGCCGCGTCGTTATTGCGGGCGGCCTCGCGCAACTGGACGAAAATCTGATCGTCGTTGGTGAGCTGCGAAATGGGAAGAGGCTTGACGGCTGACGCCGTGCTGCATGCGACGAGCGCCGCTGCGGCTAACGCCATGCCGGCCGCGCGATATACTCGATAAAGACTTTTTGACATCGTTGTTTCTGGAGCGCGAATTGAACCCAAGCATAGCATGCAACCCTGTCGCGGAATCGAAAAAGGCGCTGCGTAGAATGCTATTGGAAGCAAGGCTACAAGCGGCTTCCGAGCCGACGAACAATGCCGCGCTCGGGCGCCGCGTTCTCGATGCGCTCAAGCATTTCGACGCGCAAAGCGTGGGGTTCTACTGGCCGCTGGCGGGCGAATTCGATGCGCGCGCAGCGATCTCCATCTGGCTCACCGGCAGTCCGCAACGCGAAGCCAGTATGCCGATCATCAAGGAACGCGGGCTGCCGCTCGAGTTCCACGCATGGTCGCCGGATACGCCGATGAAAGTCGGTCATCACAAGATCGCGGAGCCCACTACCGGGCGAATGGTGATTCCCGAACTACTGCTCGTGCCCTGCGTCGGTTTCGACGCCGACGGCTACCGGCTCGGTTATGGCGGCGGCTATTACGACCGCACGCTCGCCGGCTGGCCCGGCGCGAAGAAGCCGATCACGGTGGGTGTGGCGTATGACGCATGCCGCACCCCTGCGCTGGAGCGCGAGGTGCATGACATTCCGCTAGACATGATCGTGACCGAGACAGGGCTTCACGCGCGGGCCGTCGGCTAGGTGCGTCTGGTGAGCGACCGGCGCGACGCCGCTTAGTGTGGCTCACGCGGTTTGCGCGCGGCCAGCAAGCTCATGCGCGCGGGTGCGCACCTCAGCGCCTCACTTTCATAGCGACGCCGCCGCGCGCGCGGCCGTGTCGTACATTCCTGACGCGTTGCGCATCAGTTGCGCCGCGTCGCCGATCTGCTCGTTGGTGAGGCCGCTTTCCTTCAGCGTCGAGATGAGACAACTCTCGCGCACCTCCCGATACTTCAGGCACAGTGCGCGGCCCGCTTCCGTCGCCGAAAAAAACACTTCCTTGCCGGTCTTTTCGCTTTTTACATACCCTCTAGCTACGAGCTTCTTCAGCGCATAGGTCGCGACGTGCGTGTCTTCTATGTTGAGCACGAAGCAGATGTCGGCCAGCTTTTTGCGGCGCTCGCGATGACTCACGTGATGCAGCAGCGAAACCTCGATGGCGGTCATGTCCTTGTCCCCGGCGGCCGACATGCAGCGCACCATCCATCGGTTGAATGCGTTGCCGGCCATGATGAGCGCGTACTCGAGCTCGGACAGTTCCGCGCTCGTGTCCGACACGAGATGTTCCGACGAGACGATCTTGGTGGGATGCCGCGACATGTGAATTTCTCAGGAAAACGGGATGGAGAGTGTCGGCAGTGTACGACGAGCAGCACACGGCGGCGAGCCTGGCGAAAACTCTTATTGATAAATTGTTGATATTTTATTGACAATGTACGCTTCAGACGTCGCGTAACCCGCCCCCGTGGTTTCCGACGGCGTCCAACGCAGAACTCTTCGACTTCTTCGGGTCTTCAAGCCATGAGCCAACCCAGAATTTTTCCGCTCGGCGACGCCGCGCTTGTCTGCGAGGCGCCCCCACCCGCGACGCTGGACTGCCAGCGCCGCGTGTGGGCGGCTGCCGAGTTGGCGCAGGACTGGCCTCATGTGCTCGAGGTCGTGCCGGGCATGAACAACCTGACGCTCGTGTTCGATCCCGTCGAAGGCGACCGTGACGCGCTAACCGCCCGGCTGCAGGATGCCTGGCAAGCGGTCAGCGCAGCGCCCGCGGCGGGCCGCGAAGTCGAAGTCCCGGTTCAGTACGGCGGGGAGTTCGGTCCCGACCTCGGTGCCGTGGCGAACCACACGGGCTTGAGCGTGCGCGAGGTGATCGAGCGACATTCGGGTGGCGAATACGTGGTGTTTTTCCTCGGCTTTCAGCCGGGCTTCGCCTATATGGGCGGACTGGAAGAGGCGCTGCACACACCGCGCCGCGCATCGCCGCGACTCGAAGTGCCGGCCGGTTCGGTCGGCATCGGCGGGGAGCAGACGGGCATTTACCCGGCCACGTCGCCCGGCGGCTGGCAA
The DNA here is from genome assembly GCF_904848585.1 of Paraburkholderia kirstenboschensis. GTDB lineage: Bacteria > Pseudomonadota > Gammaproteobacteria > Burkholderiales > Burkholderiaceae > Paraburkholderia > Paraburkholderia kirstenboschensis. The sequence goes on along the minus strand of NZ_CAJHCR010000008.1, from coordinate 238,168 downwards.
CTGATCGGCCGCACCGAACTGCCGCTGTTCGACCCGACGCGCCGCCCGCCCACCTTGTTGCAGCCGGGGGACCGGGTGCGCTTTACGATTGCGGGGATACACGCATGATCGACGTGATTCGCGCAGGTCTTCTGACCACGATTCAGGACCTCGGCCGTCACGGCTACCGGCATCTGGGCGTCGCGATGGGCGGGGCGCTCGACCGCCTGTCGCTGGAAGTCGGCAACCGGCTCGTCGGCAACCGGCCCGACGCCGCAGGTCTCGAAATTACCTTCGGCCCCACCGTGCTGCGCTTTTTGCGCGCGACGCGGGTGGCCATCACCGGCACCGAATTCGGCGCGACGCTCGACGGCAAGCCCGTCTACTCCTGGTGGAGCCTGCCCGTGAAGGCCGGCCAGGAGCTGGTGCTGAACGCGGCGAAGCGCGGCATGCGCGGCTACGTGTGCATAGCGGGCGGCATCGACGTATTGCCGATGCTCGGCTCGCGCAGCACCGACCTCGCCGCTCACTTCGGCGGCCTCGGGGGCCGCGCGCTGCGCGACGGCGACCGCCTGCCGGTCGGCGCGCCGCCGCAGCGCGCGCACGTCGGCTTCTCGCCCGAGGCGCCGGAGTTCGGCGTCAAAGCGCCTGCCTGGTGCAAGTTCGTGCTCGTGGACGAACCGCTGCGGCGCGGCCGTCACCCGACAGGCGTGCCTTGGGCGGTCCCTATTCGCGTGTTGCGCGGCCCCGAGTACGACAGCTTCACCGAAGAAGCCCACGAGTCTTTCTGGTCCGACGAGTGGCTGGTCACGCCGAACAGCAACCGCATGGGCTACCGGCTCGCCGGCACGGAACTGAAGCGCAAAGTCAAAGCGGATCTGCTGTCACACGCGGTGCTGCCGGGCACGATTCAGGTGCCGCCGAACGGCCAGCCGATCGTGCTGATGAGCGACGCGCAGACTACCGGCGGGTATCCGAAGATCGGCGCGGTCATTCAGGCCGACTTGTGGAAGCTCGCCCAGGTGCGGCTGAATGCGGCGGTCCGCTTCATTCCCACCACACCCTACGAAGCGCGCCACGCTTTACTGGAAGAGCGCACCTATTTGCGGCAAATCGACGCCGCCATAGCAATGCATGAAGAACGTTGCGCACGGCAGATGGCCGCCGCAGCGTTGTGACAATGACCGCCCCGAAACCTGGCGCGTCGCGCCCGGCCTATCGAGGGGCAAGAAAACTTGGGGCGGCCCGGCGTTTTCTTGAGAGTAGAGGAACATCATGGAAATCGATCTGAACGCCGACCTCGGCGAAGGCTGCGGCTCCGACGAGGCGCTGCTCGACCTCGTCAGCTCCGCGAATATTGCGTGCGGCTGGCACGCGGGCGGCGCCAATGCAATGCGCGACTGCGTGCGTTGGGCGGTGCAAAAAGGCGTGTCGATCGGAGCGCATCCGAGCTTCAACGATCCGGAGAATTTCGGCCGCAAGGAGATGGACTTGCCGGCTGGCGACATCTACGCGGGCGTGCTGTATCAACTCGGCGCACTGTCGGCGATCGCGCAGGCCGAGGGCGGGCGCATCGCGCACGTGAAACCGCATGGCGCTCTTTACAATCAGGCCGCGCGCGACGCGAAGATCGCCGACGCGATCGTCTCGGCCGTGCATGACTTCGATCCGTCGGTCGCGGTCTTCGCGCTTGCCAACAGCGGTCTCGTGACGGCCGCGCGCAACGCGGGGCTGACCGCCATCGAAGAGGTGTTCGCCGATCGCGGCTATCGCGCCGACGGCTCGCTCGTGCCGCGCAAGGAACCCGGCGCGCTCCTCGAAGATGAAGACGAAGTACTCGAACGCACGCTTGCGATGGTGCGCGAGCAGCGGGTGCGCGCTGTCGACGGTCAATGGGTGCCGCTTAACGCGCAGACCATTTGTCTGCACGGCGACGGGCCGCATGCACTCGCGTTCGCGCGGCGCATCCGCAGCGCGCTCGAACAGGCCGGTATCGACGTGCACGCGGCCGGCGCAGCAAGCGTCTGAAGCACGCGCCGCCGTATCCTGGCCATGTCCTGAACGCCCCGCTACATGCGGGGCGTTCGCCAGGTGCGAGGCGCTGTACCGTATTTGCAGTATCGGCAGTCGATTCATCGCAGTGAATGCAGGTGCATGAGCAGTTGCAGTGCGTAGCAACGCGGCCATCAAGAGCCGCGGAAACAAGACGGCGCGCGGATCGCCACGCGCCGGCCCATGTTAGCCGTCACAAGCGGCGACGTTGAAACCTGTTTGGAGATCCAGATGCAGACAACAGTCAGTCTATGGCCGCTCATCGGCGTGGCCGTCATCATCGTTGGCTTTTTATTGCGGTTCAATCCGATGCTGATCGTCGCAGTCGCCGCGATCATCACCGGTCTGGCCGCGCATTTTCCGGTCGAGAAAATTCTCGCCGAGATCGGCACTGGCTTCATCAAGACGCGCAACATTCCGTTGATCATTCTTCTGCCGCTCGCGGTGATCGGCCTGCTCGAACGGCATGGCCTGCGCGAGCGCGCGCAGACGTGGATCAGCGGCATCAAGGCCGCCACGGCCGGGCGCCTCCTGATCGTCTATCTGCTCGTGCGCGAGCTGACTGCGGCAGTTGGACTGACCGGGCTCGGCGGGCATCCGCAGATGGTGCGCCCGCTCATCGCGCCGATGGCCGAAGGTGCAACCGAAACCCGCTTCGGCAAGATCAGCGACGCAGTGCGTTTCAAGCTGCGGGCGTTTTCGGCGGCAACGGATAACGTGGGCCTCTTCTTCGGCGAAGACATTTTCGTTGCGTTCGGTGCGATCGTGCTGATGACCACCTTCCTCAAGGAGGCGGGCATTATCGTCGAGCCGATCCACGTTGCGGTCTGGGGCATTCCCACTGCAATCTGCGCGTTCCTCATTCACGGCTTCCGCCTGTATCTGCTTGACCGCAAGCTCGACCGCGAATTGCGCGGCAACGCGAAAGCGGGCAATGCCGCCGTATCGCCGACGCAATCCGCCGCAGGAGACAAAGCATGACGCTCTCGATTACCTATCTTTTCTGGCTGTTGGGCGTGGTGCTGCTGATCGTCGGCGGCATGATCGTCGCCGATAAGGAACATCCGCGCCGCCTGACGGCCGGCGGCTTCTGGATTCTCTATGCGCTGATCTTTCTGATCGGCGACAAACTGCCGCCCGCAGTGGTCGGCGTCGCGGTAATCGTGATGGCGCTGATTGCAGGCTTCGGCGGCGTCACCGCGGGCAAGCCGCGAGTGCTGTCGCTCGAAGCGCGCAAGGCGAGCGCCGCACGCCTTGGCAACAAGCTTTTCGTGCCTGCGCTGACCATTCCCGTGGTCACCGTGATCATCACGTTGTCGGCGAGCCACCTCGTGTTCGGCGGCGTTCCGCTGATCGAGAAGGCCAACGTCACGTTGATCGGCTTCGGCATCGGCTGCGTAATCGCGCTCGCGATTGCTTGCGTGCTGACGCGCGACACCGTCGGGCAGTCGATGAAGGAAACGCGCCGCCTCGTCGACGCGCTCTCGTGGGCCGCCGTGTTGCCGCAAATGCTCGGCATGCTCGGCCTCGTGTTCTCGGACGCGGGTGTCGGCAAAGCCGTCGCTCACGTGACCACGGCGTATATCAGCCTCGACTACCGGTTTATCGCGGTGGCCGTGTACTGCATCGGCATGGCGCTCTTCACGATGGTCATGGGCAACGGCTTCGCCGCGTTTCCGGTGATGACGGGCGGCGTCGGCGTGCCGATTCTCGTCGGCGTGTTCCATGGCAACCCGGCGGTAATGGTGGCAATCGGCATGTTCTCGGGCTACTGCGGCACGCTGATGACGCCGATGGCCGCGAACTTCAACATGGTGCCGGCGGCGTTGCTGGAGCTGCCGGATAAGAACGCGGTGATCAAGGTTCAGATACCGACCGCGCTGACCTTGCTGGTGGTGAACATCTTCCTGCTTAATTTCCTGATGTTCATGTAAAAGCGTTCCTTAAAATGCAGCAATTTCCGATGTGTCGCACGACGTTTCCGCGGCACATCGGCGAAGCACCTCAAACATGAAAAGCCTGCAAGGGAAATAGGATGCGTCCGATCGTCGGTCCATGATGCCGATCATAAGATGCAGGGCGATCTCCCATCCACACGCGCCGGCGCGTGCAGCGCGCGCCGCCGGAGCCTTTCCCGCAGGTTTCCATGGAACGTCAATCCCAGCGCACTGGCGCGCATACCGCGCCGCCGTCAGCCAGCGTTGCCTCGCTCGTGAAGGCCGCGCTCGATGCGCATCAGGCCGGCAGGCTCGACACCGCCGACTCCATCTACCGAGAAATCCTGACGCTCGCGCCGACGGATTCTCAGGCTTTGCATTACTTCGGGGTACTGCATTATCAGCGCGGGCAACACGCGGACGCCGCCGCGCTGATGAGCCACGCGCTCAAATACGACCGTCACGACGCCGCCTGCTGGAGCAACCGGGGCCTTGCCGCCGCAGCGCTCGGTCATCTCGACGAAGCCACCATCTGTTACGACCAGGCGTTGCAGCTGCAACCCGATTTCGCCGACGCGCGCAACAATTTCGGCGTCGCTTTGCAGGCGCAAGGCGCGTTGAACGAAGCGGTCGAGCAGTATCGGCTTGCGATCGCGTCGAACCCGGCACTGGTGGATGCCTATCTGAATCTGGGCACCGCGCTCGGCAAGCTTGGCCGTTTTGCGGAAGCGCTGGCGTGTTATCGCGATGCGTTGCGAGTCGATCCGGCTTCAGCGGAAGCGCACTTCAACACGGGCAACGCGCACAACGCACAGGGCGAGCACGAGGCGGCGGTCGCCAGTTTCGAGCGTGCGCTCGCATTGCGTCCCGACTACGCCGAAGCGCACATCAACCTGGGTAGTGCGATCGGCAAGCGCGGCGACTATGCGGGCGCGGAGTCGCACTATCGTCGCGCGGTTGCAATCGCGCCGAATCCGACCAACCTCGTGTGCCTGGGCGGCTCGCTCGGCGCGCAGGGACGGCTCGACGAAGAAGAGACGTTCTATCGCGAGGCGCTCGCCCGCGATCCGCATTACGCCGACGCCCATCAGAACCTTGCGTGGCTGCTGCTCAAGCGCGGCGATTTCAAGCAGGGTTGGGCCGAGTTTGCGCTGCGCTGGCGTAAGAGCGATTACGAAGCGCTCGCGGTTCCGGGCGTGGCCGAATGGCGCGGCGAGCCACTCAAGGGGCGTCGTTTGCTGATCGTCGGCGAGCAGGGTTTCGGCGATCATTTCCAGTTCCTGCGTTATGCGCGCTTGCTGCACGAACGCGGCGCGACAGTGGACGTCTGCGTGCGCGAGCCGTTGCTGAGTCTTGTCCAACGCATGCCGGGGGTAGATTGCGTGTTCAGCGGCAAGCCGGAAACCAGCTACGACTTCTGGGTCCCGATGATGAGCGTGCCCTCATGCGTCGGCACCGAGTTGTCCACCATCCCGGCCGAACTGCCGTATCTGTTCGCGGACGACGCCAAGGTCAAAGTCTGGCGCAAGAAACTGAAGAAAACCGGCCATGCGAACCGTAGAGCGGGCCTCGTGTGGGCGGGCAGTCCGACCTTCGGCAACGACCGCTATCGGTCAATGGCGCTTGCCGACCTGCACGCACTCGCCGGTGTCGCCAATGTGGAGTGGTATCCGTTGCAGAAGGGCCCGGCGCACGCGCAACTCTCCGTCGCCCCACAAGCCTTCCGTGCCCACGACTTCAGCGGCGAGTTGAACGACTTTGAAGACACCGCCGCGCTGATCATGAACCTCGATCTGGTGATCGCCGTCGACACCGCCGTCGCGCATCTGGCCGGCGCGCTTGGCAAGCCGGTGTGGCTGCTGCTGCCGGCCAATTCAGACTGGCGCTGGCTCGAAGAACACAGCGACTCGCCGTGGTATCCGGGAATGCGGCTGTTCCGGCAGAAGGTGCTGGGGGAATGGGCGGGGGCGGTGGGGGAAGTAGTGCAGGCTTTGCAAAGGAGCAGCCAATGAGCAAATCACCCTATAGCGCGGCGTTGGACGAATCTTCGCGCGCCCGGGCGTGCCGTATAAATGTGCTACATTTGTTGCACATCAACGGCTCGTCAGCGAGCGGAGAAAGGACCATGGCCGTGACATCTAAAATTCGGCGCCAGGGCGGCGCGCTTGTGATGACGATTCCGCCGGCGCTTCTGAAGCTCTTGCACGTAGATGCCGGAGATCAAATGTCATTGGACGTCTCCGACGGGCAATTAATCGCCCGTCCAGTTGCGTCAACGTCAAAGCGTTACACCCTTGCGGAACTGCTTGAAGGCTCCGACAGTATCGCCGATCTGAATGCCGACACGGCATGGGCGCGTGACGGAGGCCCTGTCGGGGGCGAGCTAGCGTAATGGTGAAACGGAATGTGCCGCAGCGCGGCGACGTCTACTGGATCGACCCGAACCCGGTGGCTGGCCGGGAGATGAAGGACCGGCACCGCTTTGTCGTCATCACGCCAACCGAGATCAATGCACTGGGCGTCTGCATGACGGTGCCCGTCACCAGCGGCGGGAATTTCACGCGCAACGCGGGGCTTGCGGTGCCGGTTACGGGACACGATACGAGCGGCGTCGCAGTGTGCAATCAGGTGCGCACTTTTGACATCAACACCCGCGTGCTAGGCGGTTCGGCGCGTTACATCGAAACACTCGACAAACACACCGTCGAAGAAATCGTTGCCCGGGTGATCAGCGCAATCGATCCCGCGCCATAGATCGCGCATCGCCTCACCCCGCCTCCACCACAAACCCATGCTGTCGCAAAAGCTGCAGAACGCCTTTGCGGCCGCCAAGATGCAACGCGCCGATCGCCACGAACACCGGCTTGTTCGGAGCGGCGATCAGCAGCATGCGCGAGACGAAGCGCCGGTTGCGCGCGTACACGATCCTGTCGTCGATCGAGTTGGACACCTGCTTGTCGCGCGCCAGCTTTTCGGTTTTCGCAGCCTCCCAGGCGGCGATTGCATCCGCATCGCCAACACGCCACAGGCGGTGCAAGGTCCGCACGTCGTCGACGTTTTGCGCGGGCGTCTGCATCAGATCCTGCGCGAGCATCTCGCGTTGCTGAGCGAGCGTGAGCCCGGTGAAGGCGCGCATCTGCTGCGGCAGGGTTTCGAGGCCGATGATCTTGCCGCGCGTACGCAGATATACGTTCTGCAACTGCGCTTCAGTGCCGTACTCGGTCTGCAAGCCGGCGCTGAGCGAGTCGTAGGTTTCGACCAGCAACGACGCGAGCCACGGGCGCATCTTCTTGATTTCATCCAACGCCGCGGGATTGCCGCGCAATCGGAACGCGAGCTTGCGCCACAGCGGCTCTGGCAAGAGGCCAGGCAGGCAGTCGCGGCGGCATACGCCGTACTTGGAGACGTCGTCTTGCGAGACCAGTAGCTCGTCCGGCGAGAGTTCGAGCGCGAGGGTCTGCGAAGCCCCCAACGCGCCCATGATCGGCGGACGAAACGGCTGAGCCGGCGGGTAATCGGCGGGATCGCCGACATGCAGCGTGCCCAGAACGTAGATGGTGGTCGTACCGCGAGTCGCGACGTAGAACGGCATGCGCGCCGGTTGCAGGCGCACCGGCCCGCTCGCAGTCGTACCAGGTGTGGCGGGCGGCGGGTTGAAGCCCGGCAGCGCGGCGCGTGGCTGCGACGGCGCGTGCGGCACCGGTAATGCGGGACGCGCACCTTGCGCGGTTGAATTGACGCCAGCCGCGGGCGTATTGGCCGCGGCGCCCGCAGCATGCGCGAGGCCGACCAGTGCCGCGGAGAAATACACAACGGAGCAAACGCCGACGAGCGCGGCACCGGTCAGTGCACGCGCCCGCAAGCGTCGCGTGAAGGCAGCGCGGCGGCCGCCATCACGCGAGCGGCGCGCAAGACGACGCGCCGCCAGCGCATCAGGCATCCACGTCCCCCACCTCCTCGGCGCGGTGACACGACACCTGACGGCCATCCACTTCACGCAGCTTCGGCTCCTCGCTGCGGCAACGGTCGATCACATAGGGGCAGCGCTGATGGAACGTGCAGCCCGACGGTGGATTCAGCGGCGAAGGCATCTCACCTTGCAGCTTGATCTTGATGGTGCGATCCGCCTCGAAGATCGACGGAGTAGCCGACATCAACGCGCGCGTGTACGGATGCCGCGGCTTCGAGAAAATCCGCTTCTTGTCGCCGAGTTCGGCCACGCCGCCGAAGTACATCACCATCACGTCGTCGGCGATATGCTCGACCACCGACAGATTGTGCGAGATGAACACATAGCTCGTCTTGAACTCCTGCTGCAGATCCATGAACAGGTTCAGAATCTGCGCCTGGATCGACACGTCGAGCGCCGACACGGGTTCGTCGGCGACAACGATCTGCGGGTCCAGAATCATCGCGCGGGCAATCGCCACGCGTTGACGTTGACCGCCCGAAAACATATGCGGATAGCGCTTCGCATGTTCCGGACGCAGGCCGACGGTACGCATCATTTGAGCGATACGTTCCGCGCGTTCCGTTGCGCTCAATTGGGAGTTGATCGCGAGCGGTTCGCCGAGCGTCTGCTCCACAGTCTTGCGCGGGTTGAGCGACGCGAACGGGTTCTGAAACACCATCTGCACGCGCCGCCGCAGCGCCGCGATTTTCGCGTGATCCGCGCCGGCCACGTCTTCACCGTCGATCAGCAAACGGCCCGCGCTGGGCGCTTCGATCATGGTGAGTTGGCGCGCAAGCGTGGACTTGCCGCAACCGGATTCGCCGACCACGGCGAGCGTCTTGCCGCGTTCGAGCGCGAACGACACGCCGTTGAGCGCCTTCACCGTGCCCGTTGCGAACATGCCGCGCTTGACCGTGTAGTAACGCGCGAGCTTGTCGGCGACCAGCACGTGATCGCCCGCATGGTCCGACTGGCGCCGCGTTTCGAGTACTGCGTTCATCGTGCGCCTCCACGGGTGTGAACGTTCGCGTCGCCGCTCAGGTTCAGGGGTTTGATGCAGCGCACGCGCGCCACTTCGGCGTGACCTTGCATCGGCGCAAGCGCGGGCCGCGCCTTCATGCAATCGTCGACCACGTACTTGCAGCGCGGCGCGAACAGACATCCTTTGGGACGATCGTCGCGCCCCGGCACCATGCCCGGCAAAGCAGCGAGACGCACGGCGCCCACGTTATGCTCGGGAATCGCGGCCAGCAACGCTTCCGTGTACGGATGATGTGGCGCGGCGAAGATATCCGGCACCTTGTTCGTTTCGATCACTTCGCCAGCGTACATGACCGCGACGCGCTGCGCGACCTCGGACACCACCGCGAGATCGTGCGAGATCAGCACGAGCGCCATGCCGCGCTCCTTTTGCAGGCGCATGAGCAATTCCATGATCTGCGCCTGGATCGTTACGTCGAGCGCGGTGGTGGGCTCGTCGGCGATCAGCAGCTTCGGGTTGCAGGCAATGGCCATGGCGATCATCACGCGCTGGTTCATGCCGCCCGACATCTGATGCGGAAACGCGCCAATGCGGCTCTTCGCGTCCGGAATGCCGACCTGATCGAGCAGTTCGAGCGCGCGCTTGTCGAGCGCGGCGCCGCGCAGCCCTTCGTGCAGTTTCAGCACTTCCTTGATCTGATAGCCGACCGTGTAGCTCGGATTCAGACTCGTGAGCGCGTCCTGGAACACCATCGCGATATCTTTGCCGATGATCTTGCGGCGTTCCTTCGCCGATGCCTTCAGCAGATCGCGGCCGTTGAACTTGATTTCGTCCGCCGTGACCTTGCCGGGGGCGTCGATCAGGCCCATCAGCGCCATCATCGTCACGCTCTTGCCCGAACCCGATTCGCCGACGACGCCGAGCACTTCGCCCGGCGCGACGTCGAGATTGATCCGGTCGACAGCGGGCAGTCCGTTGAAGTTCACCGCCAGATTGCGGATGGTCAGTAGATTGTCCATTTATGCCATCCGTTTCAGTTTGGGATCGAGTGCGTCGCGCAGCCCGTCACCGAGCAGATTGATGGCGAGCACCGAGATCAGGATGGACAAACCAGGCATCGTGACGATCCACCATGCGCTGTCGATGTAATCACGCGCCGAGGCCAGCATTGCGCCCCACTCCGCCGACGGCGGTTGTACGCCGAGGCCGAGGAAACCGAGCGCCGCCGCATCCAGAATCGCCGACGAGAAACCGAGCGTTGCCTGCACGATCAGCGGCGCGGTGCAGTTGGGCAGTACTTGCGAAAACATGAGACGCAAAGTGCCGGCGCCGGCCACTCGCGAAGCCGTCACGTATTCCTTCTGCAACTCGCCTTGCGCCGAAGCGCGCGTCAAACGCACGTAGCCCGGCAACGCGACGATCGCGATTGCCAGCATCGTATTGACGAGGCCCGGACCGATGATCGCGACCACCGCCACCGCGAGCAGCAGCGACGGCAGCGCGAGCAGCACGTCCATGATGCGCATGATCGGCGTGTCGGCCCACTTCTCGAAGAATGCCGCGATGAGGCCGAGCACGACGCCCGGAATCAGCGCGAGCACCACCGACACGAAGCCGATCCAGAACGACAGCCGCGCGCCGTACATCAGACGCGAGAGGATGTCGCGGCCGGCTTCGTCGGTGCCGAGAACGAACCGCCAGTTGCCGCCTTCGAGCCATGCAGGCGGAATCTTCACGAAGTCGCGGTACTGTTCGATCGGGCTATGCGGCGCGATGAGCGGCGCGAAAATCGCCACGACGATCAGCAGCAAAACGACGATGCCGGCGCCAACCGCACCGCGATTGCGCGAGAAATTCGCCCAGAATTCGCGAGCGGCGATAGCGCGGCCGCTAGGCGGAGTTACTGCTGTGGGGACTGTGTTTTGTATGTCTGCCATTTCCGAAATCACCTCGTATGGCGAATGCGCGGATTCAACACGCCGTACAACAGATCGACGACGAGGTTCACGAAGATCACCAGTGTGGCAATCATCAGGATACCGCCCTGCACGACTGGATAGTCGCGACGGCCAATTGCATCGATCAGCCACTTGCCGATGCCCGGCCACGAAAAGAGTGTCTCCGTCAGCACCGCGCCCGCAAGCAGCGTACCGACCTGCAGACCGATCACCGTCACCACCGGAATCAACGCATTGCGCAATGCATGAACGACGATCACTCGCCCCGGCGACAAACCCTTCGCGCGCGCGGTGCGGATGTAGTCTTCTCGCAGCACTTCGAGCATCGACGAACGAGTCATGCGAGCGACGACCGCAAGCGGGATCGTTCCGAGCACGATGGCGGGAAGAATCAGATGGCTCAGTGCGGACTTGAACGCGCCTTCGTCGGTGGACATCATCGCGTCGATCAGCATGAAGCCGGTCACGTGCGGAATGTCGTATTCGACCGCGATGCGGCCCGACACCGGCGTCCAGCCAAGCTTGACCGAGAACACCATGATGAGGATCAAGCCCCACCAGAAGATCGGCATCGAATAGCCGGTCAGCGCTGTACCCATCACGCCGTGATCGACCGCCGTGCCGCGCCTGAGCGCCGCGAACACGCCCGCCGGCAGGCCGACGATCAGCGCGAACAGCATCGCGCAAATCGACAGTTCAACGGTGGCGGGGAAACGGGCGAGAAATTCGCCCATGACGCTCGTGTTGGTGATGATAGAAGTGCCGAGATCGCCGTGCAGCGCGCGGCCGATGTAGTGGACGTACTGCATCGGCAGAGGTTCGTCGAGCCCTAGACGGTGCATAGCCGCGGCATGCATCGCCGGATCTACGCCGCGCTCGCCCATCATCACTTCGATGGGGTCGCCCGGTATCAGGTGAATCAGCGCGAATGCAAGGATCGTGATGCCGATGAACGTCGGTATCACCATGCCGATGCGGCGCAAAACAAAGCGGAACATGGTTCGTCCCTATGGTCTTGATGAAGAAAAAACGCAACCGGCGACGAGGGCTCGTGACCCCGGTCGCCGGACCATTTCGACCAGTTTTCTAACCGTGCGAAAAGCGTACTGCGCGAATTTTACGACTTGCCTGACGCAATATCTGGCGCCTTACTTGACGCTGACGCCGTCGAAGCGAGCGTAGCCGAGCGGCTCGATACGCATGTCGACCACCTTCTTGCTGACAGGCTGGTAGACCGTCGAGTGAGCGATCGGCGAGAACGGCAGTTGCTGCGCGAAGATCTGCTGTGCCTGCACGTATGCCGTGGTGCGCGCGCCCTGGTCGGACGTTGAACGACCCTTCTGGATCAGATCGTCGAAAGGCTTGTGGCACCACTTCGAGAAGTTGTTGCCGTTCACCGCGTCGCAGCCGAGCAGCGTGCCGAGCCAGTTGTCCGGATCGCCATTGTCGCCTGTCCAGCCGATCAGCATTGTGTCGTCCTCGCCTGCGTGTGCGCGCTTGATGTACTCGCCCCATTCATACGTGACGATCTTCGCCTTGACGCCGATCTTGGCCCAGTCGGCCTGGATCATTTCCGCCATCAGGCGTGCGTTCGGGTTGTATGCGCGTTGCACCGGCATCGCCCACAGCGTGATCTCGAAGCCGTTCGCATAACCGGCCTTCGCGAGCAGCGCCTTGGCTTTTTCCGCGTCGTACGATGCGCCCTTCAGGTTCTTGTCATAGGACCATTGGGTCGGCGGCATCGGGTTCGTGGCGGCCTGGCCTGCGCCCTGGTACACGGAGTCGATGATCGCCTTCTTGTTGATCGCCATGTCGAGCGCCTGACGCACTTCGACCTTGTCGACCGGCTTGTGCGTCACGTTGTACGCGAGGTAGCCCAGGTTGAAGCCAGGCTGCGACGGCATTGCCAGATTCGATTCGGCCTTCAGCGGCGCGATATCGGCCGGGCGCGGATAGCTCATCACCTGGCATTCGTCGCGCTTCAACTTCTGCACGCGCACGCCGGCGTCCGGCGTGATCGAGAAGATCAGCTTCGAGATCTTGACCGCGTTCGGCTTCCAGTAATCCGGATTGCCGTCGAAACGGATGGTCGCGTCTTTCGTATAGCTGCGGAAAATGAACGGACCCGTGCCGACCGGGAACTGGTTGATGTCGGCGGCCTTGCCGGCCTTCAGCAACTGATCGCCATATTCAGCAGACAGGACCGACGCGTATTCCATTGCCAGGTTCTGGATGAACGGCGCGTTGACTTCCTTCAGCGTGAACTTGACCGTGTACGGATCGACCTTTTCGACCTTCGTGATCAGCTTGTCCAGACCCATGTCGGTGAAGTACGGGAACTGCACCGGGTAGGCCTTGTGGAACGGCTGGTTCGCGTCGAGCATGCGCTCGAACGTGAAGATGACGTCGTCCGCATTGAATTCGCGCGTCGGCTTGAAGAACGACGTGGTCTGGAACTTCACGCCATGACGCAGGTGGAACGTGTACGTCTTGCCGTCCGCGGAAACTTCCCACTTTTCGGCGAGGCCCGGCTCGACCTTGGTGCCGCCACGCTCGAACTCGACGAGGCGGTTATAGACGGTGAACGTATTGGCCGTGAAATCGGTGCCCGTGGTGTATTGGGCCGGATCGAAACCCGCAGGGCTGCCTTCTGAGCAGTAAACGAGTGTTTTGTTCGGAATCTCGGCGTGCGCGCTGTTCGCACCCACCAGCGATGCCGCTGCAGCTGCGACGAGCGTCGTAACACGCGCGGCGCGCAACAGGTTGTTTTGCTTCATGTTTCCTCCAGGTTCGGGGCTGGCTGACGCCAGCGTAGCGCGATATTACTGAGCTTTCCCCGGTGTCACAAGCAGAGGAAATTATCCGCGACGCCGCAGCCGGCGCGCCTGCGCGGATATTTCGAGACCTCTTTCGAATGACTTTCAGAGTAGGACATCGCAGCGATTCCTGTGGAATCGTTTCGAGTTGTCCTGATTGGAGATTGGAGAAGGCGTTGGAACAGAGACAACTTGCCAGAGCCGCCGCGCATCGATCCGCGCGACGGCCCGGGCAAAACAACCAGCAACAACGACGAGTCAGCGGCTCAAACGCCCAACCGCTCGCAGATCGCCGTGGTCGCCGCGGCGCCGTTAAGCGTATAGAAATGCAGACCAGGCACCTTCGCGTCGGTCAGACGCTTGCACAGGTCGGTCACCACGTCGAGCCCGAACGCGCGAATCGACTCGCGGTCGTCGCCGAAACTCTCCAGCCGGCGCGCGATCCAGCGCGGAACTTCAGCCCCGCACATCTCGGAGAAGCGCATCAGTTGCGAGAAGTTCGTGATCGGCATGATGCCCGGCACGATCGGCACGTCGACGCCGAGTTTCCTTGCGTCGTCGACAAAACGGAAATACGCGTCCGCGTTGAAGAAGTACTGCGTGATCGCGGAATTGGCGCCGGCCTTCACCTTGCGGGCGAAGTTTTCGAGATCGTGGCGCGGCGAGCGCGACTGCGGATGATATTCCGGGTAGCCGGCCACCTCGATCCAGAACCAGTCGCCGAATTCGGCGCGGATAAAGCTCACCAGTTCCGACGCATAACGCAACTCGCCGACTTCGCCCATGCCGGACGGCAGGTCGCCGCGCAGCGCGACGATATGGCGAATGCCATGCGCGCGGTACTCGTTGAGAATCGCGCGCAAGCTCTCTTTGGAAGAGCCGATGCACGACAGATGCGGCGCCGCCTCCAGCCCTTCCTTCGCCATATCGACGACGGTATCGAGCGTGCCCTGTTGCGTCGAGCCGCCCGCGCCAAACGTGACGGACACGAACTTGGGCTTGAGTAAAGCGAGTTGTGCACGCGTTGCGCGCAGTTTGTCGACGCCTTCCTGCGTTTTCGGCGGGAAGAATTCGAATGAAAGTTCGATCGGGTTCATGGTTCAGTGTGTCAACCGAGACTGCGGTTGCCGAAAATGAGCGCGGACAGCAGCCATGAAACGATGCTGTACAGAATCGAGCCGAAGAACGCCGACCAGAAACCCGACACTTCGAAACCCTTCAGCAGCGACGCGCACAGCCAGAAGCACAGCGCATTGACCACCAGAATGAAGAGTCCGAGCGTGACAATCGTGACGGGCAGCGTCAACAGAATCAGCACCGGCCGCAGGACCGTATTGATCAGTCCGAGCACTACCGCGACGATCAACGCGGTGCCGAAGCTGCGGATATGAATCGACGGAACGAGGTAGGTGATGATCAGCAGCGCCAGTGCATTGATCAGCCAGGTCAGCAGAACGGTCATGTAAAGCTCCTTGCAGGCAGGATGTCCGTTGAACGAAAGAGGCAGGCATGGCGAGCAAAGCGGCGCCTAAGCGCCGCCCCGTCGTCACACCATCACGTATGCTTTCAGGCTGCCCTCGCACTTACGCGCGAAGGGCTTACCGGAACGCGCGTACTTAGTAGCGGTAGTGGTTCGGCTTGAACGGACCGTTCTTGTCGACGCCGATGTAGCCCGCCTGCGCGTCCGACAGCACGGTCAGGTTCGCACCGATGCGCGCCAGATGCAGACGCGCGACCTTCTCGTCCAGATGCTTCGGCAGCACGTACACGCGGTTCTCGTACTTCTCGCCTTGCGTGAACAGTTCGATCTGGGCGAGCGTCTGGTTCGTGAACGAGTTCGACATCACGAACGACGGGTGGCCCGTCGCGCAGCCCAGGTTCACGAGGCGGCCTTCAGCCAGCAGAATCACGCGCTTGCCGTCCGGGAAAATGATGTGGTCGACTTGCGGCTTGATGTTGTCCCACTGGTACTGACGCGTCGACGCCACGTCGATTTCCGAATCGAAGTGACCGATGTTGCACACAATCGCGTTGTGGCGCATCGCCTTCATGTGATCGTGGTTGATCACGTGGTAGTTGCCCGTTGCCGTGACGAAAATGTCGGCTTTGTCCGCCGCGTATTCCATCGTCACCACGCGGTAGCCTTCCATCGCCGCTTGCAGTGCGCAGATCGGATCGATTTCGGTGACCCACACGGTTGCGCCGAGACCGCGCAGCGATTGCGCGCAGCCCTTGCCCACGTCGCCGTAACCGGCTACCACGGCGATCTTGCCCGCGATCATCACGTCGGTCGCGCGCTTGATGCCGTCGACGAGCGACTCACGGCAGCCATACAGGTTGTCGAACTTCGACTTGGTGACCGAGTCGTTGACGTTGATTGCCGGGAACGGCAGGCGGCCTTCCTTTTCCATCTGATACAGACGATGCACGCCGGTCGTGGTTTCTTCCGTCACGCCCTGGATGTGCGCGAGGCGCGTGGAGTACCACGTCGGGTCGGCGTCCAGATGACGCTCGATCGACTTGTACAGCGCGACTTCTTCCTCATTGGTCGGCTTGGCGATCACCGAGCGGTCTTTCTCGGCCTTCGAGCCGAGGATCAACAGCAACGTCGCGTCGCCGCCGTCGTCGAGAATCATGTTCGCGAACTCGCCGTTCGGCCATTCGAAAATGCGGTGCGAGAACTCCCAGTATTCGTCGAGCGACTCGCCCTTGAACGCGAACACCGGTGTGCCGGCCTTGGCGATTGCGGCGGCGGCGTGATCCTGCGTCGAGAAGATGTTGCACGATGCCCAGCGCACGTCCGCGCCGAGCGCGGTCAGCGTTTCGATCAGCACGCCGGTCTGGATAGTCATGTGCAACGAACCTGCGATGCGCGCGCCCTTCAGCGGCTGCTGCGCCTTGTATTCGTCACGCGTTTGCATGAGACCGGGCATTTCCGTCTCTGCAATCGTGAGTTCCTTGCGGCCCCAGTCGGCAAGCGACATGTCGGCAACGATGTAGTCTTTGGAAGCTTGGGAATCGATAACTGCGGCGTTCATCACGCCCTCCTTTCTAAGTAGTGACTAGAAATTTGACGTGAGCGCGGTTCGATGCGGTGGATCGAAAAGCGCTATACGCATCCGATCCTTCCGATTGAAGCCTTCGAGCCTGGCGGGCGGCCGGCGAATATGCTGATTCGCGGTACCCGTCGCAACGCTCCTCGAAGACGAACGGCGATTGTAGCAAATCGAGATGGCTTCGGGGCGCGAGGATCGGTTTGGGGCGGGCTTTCAGGGTGGGCTTTTGGGTGGCTCACACAGCGGCCATGCCGCCTGCCGCATGCGCGCCAGCTTCGGCGGTCATCTGCGCGCCGTGCAACTGGACGATGCCTGCTCGCGCTCTGTCGAGGAACTGCCGGGAAAAGCGGAAAGCGTCGGCGACGTCGGCGGGATCCGGCGTCAGCCAGCCAAACGCAATGCGGAAATAGCGCTCAGCGTGAATGCCCGGGTGGTAATGCATGCGCACGCGCTTCATGTCCGCGAGCCGCGGATTGCCGAAAAGCTCGCGCAGCGCCCACGAAAATGCGCCGTCCTCGCCGCCGATACGGCGAAACGCGTCGTCCATAGGAAAGCCGCCGAGCGCCGCGTACGCCGCCCGACGCACGATGAGACTGCTCGGCACCGTGTTGCTGAGCGTCGCCGCATGCTGCGCGAAGTCCTGGTGACCGGTGATTTCATCAGGAAAACCAACGTAATCGACGTCGAGGCGCACCGATACCTGCTTCGGGTTCTGCGCCAGGAACGTGCTTGCTGCAGCCAATGCGCCGGGCAGGTATTCGTCGTCGGCATCGAGGAAGGCGAGCAGATCGTGCGACGCATGCAGCGCGCCCCAATTGCGCGCCTGCGCTGCGCCGCCGTTGCAGGGCATGCGCAGCAGCGCGACGCGCGAGTCGGTCCGCGCGTACCGAAGGACGAGTTCGGCGGACGAATCGGTCGATGCGTCGTCCACGACGATAATCTGCGCCGCCTCCGGCTGCAGCCGGCAACTTTCGAGAGCGCGGGCAAGCGTCGAGGCGCCGTTGTAGCAGGGAATAACGACGGAAATCGGGGAAGCGGGCGTCATGGGCGGAAGCTTTGGCGGGCGGCGGTCGCGGCAAAACTGGCGATGGTAGCGCGGGCGTCGGAAGACCCGTCTCGAAATCGCGGACTGCATGCGTCTGCCTGAAAGCCGCTTTCGCCAATCCTCGCCGCCATAAATACGATGACTTACAATCTGCGAGTTCATTCCAATATGGAATCCGGAGCCCGATAGTGGAACTGCGTGCGCTGCGCTATTTCGTCGAAGTCGTTCGTCAGCAGAGCTTCACTGTCGCCGCCGAGCAGATGTTCGTCACCCAACCGACCATCAGCAAGATGGTGAAGTCGCTCGAAGACGAGATCGGCTCGCCGCTGTTGCTGCGCGACGGCCGACAGATGGTGCTCACCGACGCCGGCCGCATCGTCTATCAGCGCGGGCAGGAGGTGCTTGCCGCGCACGCGCAGTTGCAAGCCGAGCTGAACGACCTCGGCACGCTCGGTCACGGCGAACTCACCATCGGCATTCCGCCGATGGGCGGTTCGCTCTTCACACCCGCTATCGCCACGTTCCGCCAGCGCTACCCGAAAATCGAACTGAAGCTTTTCGAGCAGGGCTCCCGCGCAATCGAAACCGCGCTCATCAGCGGAGAGCTGGAACTCGGGGGCGTTCTCCAGCCGGTGGACCCCGAAAATATCGACGTGCTGCCGATCACTCGCCAGTTGCTCTGGCTCGTCGCGCGCGCCGGCTCGCGGTGGGACGAGCTTCGCGAGGTGCCGCTCGCCCAGCTCGCCGACGAGCCGTTCGTGTTCTACGGCGAAAGCCTCGCGCTCAACGACGTGGTGCTCAGCGCGTGCCGCAGCGCGGGATTCGCGCCGACTATCGTCGGCCGCAGCGGACATTGGGATTTCATGGCGGCGCTCGTGCTGGCCGGCGTCGGCATTGCGCTGCTGCCTGCGCCCTATTGCCGGCGACTGGATGCTGCGCAGTTCACGTGCCGGCCGGTCGCCGAGCCGGAAATTCCATGGGAAATGGCGATTGGCTGGCGCCGCAATGGTTATCTGTCGCATGCCGCGCGTGCCTGGCTCGACGTGGCGCGCGAGACGCTGCCCGGTCGTGCCGGCGACGATCTGATGCTCGGCCTGACCGGCATTGCCGCGCCGCTTCAAACACCGCGTTCCGAATGACAACACGCCGCCCGGCGTGACCCGGGCGGCGTGTCGTTACCTACGTGCAAGCAGCGCCGGCCTTATTGCTGCGTAACGAACTTGATGCGGCGGTTGGCAAAGCGTCCGCTGGCAGTATCGTTGGTCCGGATCGGGCGCGCCTGGCCGTAGCCCTGAGCACTCAGCGAATCTGCCGGAGCGCCGGTTTTGACGAGGTACGTACGAACCGCCTCGGCACGCTGCTTCGACAGTTGCAGATTAGCCTGCTCGCCGCCCACGTTATCCGAGTATCCCGCCACTTCGAGCTTCGCCGCCCGGCCGTTGCGCGCACACGCGTTGAGCACGCGCGCGGACTGGTTCAGGTCTTCCGCTGCCGACGTGGGAACATGCGCGCTCGCGCTCGTGAAATTGATCACCTGTAGGTTCAGCACCTTGGCGACATCGGCTGCGGCGCAGGTAGCGCCGGGCGCTAGCAGCACCTTGATCGCGCTGCGAAAGTTCGCCGTTGCCTGCTGGACCGCGTTGTTTGCGTCGAAGGTGCCGATTTCATAGGGAGCGCCGAACAGCGATTTCAGCGTGTTCAGCCAGCCGAGTTTTGCATTGGCGGCTGCGCCGCTCAGTTCGACATGTGTGCCGTCCACTCTGAGTTCCGCGCCCGGCACGCTCATCAGCGGCATCAGGCCGTCGAGACGCGGGAGCCAGCCGGCGGGCTTCGTTGCCGGATCGACGGCAATATTTGCGGCGTAGTTGTACTGGCCGAGGCGCTTCGTCAGTTCATCCACAAGCTCGGTTTTTTCTGTTTCGCTGCCAACCGTCGCGGTGAGCGTCGGCTTCCCGCTTTCGCCGACCGTGAAAGCAAGCTGGCTGTCTTTCGTCGCCGCGGCGGCCACGCCCGGCTGACGTGCGGCGCTAGTAGCGCTGGCGACACTTGCGGCACTTGCCGCACTGACGCCGCTCGTGGAAGGCGAACCCGCAGCCGAGGCAGAAGCCCCACCCCCAGCCGCAGAACTCGCGGCATCAAGCGCGGCGACTGCACCTGCTGCAGTAGACGCCGCGGCATCGCTCGAAGCAGCCACCGCAGTAAGTTCAACTGACGCCGCGACCGGCGCCGAAGCGGTCCGCGCGGCGCCACGATGTTCTGCGTCTGCGCCCACCGCCGCCCCGCCACCCCATTGCCCGCGCTGGAAGCCGCCTGGAAACAGATAGACCAGCGCCATTGCGGCGGCGATGATCGCCAGTAGCGGCCACCACAGCCACGCATGCGAGCGGCGTTTTTCGCCGACCACCGCGTCCGCCGGGACGTGGACCGCGGCAGTGACCTCCGGTGCGGGCTTTGCCGCTGGCGTGGGCTGCTCGATATGCGCCGACACGGCCTTCAGTTGTGCGAGCACGCTCCCGGCGAAAGTGCCGATGCTGCCCAGGCCGAGCGCGGCAAGCAGACGATCGTTCAGATACGGTGCGATGAGCGGCATCTGATGGCTCAACAGCGCGGGCAACTGACCGACGTTGCCCTGGCTTTTGAGCATGTGCTGTTTCAACACGCCCAGCATGGTTGCACCGACGATACCCGTAATGGCATGCGTGGCGTGCGCCGGCACGCCGGTTTGCGCGGCGACTTCGTCGCTGAGCGACTCGGCGCGGCGGTCCAGCGAACGTTCGAGCAAACCGCGCCCCGCGCCTTCCAGTTCGCTGACGCCGCCCGTGCTCCCCGTCAGGTGCGGCAACTGTTCAGCGATTCTCGCGTTCACATCGGGCGAGACGACGGTGGCGAACAGCGAGCGCGCGCCCTCGAGCGTCGCAGCCTTTTGCATCAGCCCCGCGAGCAGCGCGGGTGCCGCCGTGCTCATCACCGAGCGCGCCGCCTCAGGCGGCAACCCGATGCGTGCTGCCAGCTGCCCGACCACCTCGTCCGTCAACGCCGACTGGATCGCGTGAACCAAATTGATACTCATGCCTTCGCTTCCTTGAGTTTCCGGACTCGCCACCTGACGCGACCGTTTTTGCGCGGCGATTATAGGCAGCGGGAAGTCTCATAAACCGAATGGCACAATTTATGACGATTTAAACGACGTTTGCCTGACTTATCTCCTTTTTGGCATCGAAAAGCCGGGTGTTCGGCCTGATCGGCGGAGCGTGGGGCGATGGATTCATGCCGCGTTGCCCGCAGGCGCCACGGTTGACGCTTTCACTGTCGCCGTCTGCGGCCTCCGACGGCTTGCCGCGATCAACTCGGCCGCGCGCTCGCCGATCATTACCGTGGGCGCATTCGTATTGCCGCCGATCAGCGTCGGCATCACCGATGCATCGACGATCCGCAGTCCTGTGACGCCTCGCACGTGCAATTGCGGATCCACAACGGAGCGCGCGTCGCCGCCCATCCGGCAGGTCGCGACCGGGTGATAAATCGTGTCCGCATGGCGCGCGATGGTCTCGCGCAATTGCGCGTCGGTCTGGCCCGCGCGCGTGTACAACTCGCGACCGCCATGCAGCGCGAGCGACGGCGCATCGAGAATGCGCCGCGCCATCTGCACGCCTTCCACCAGCAGGTCGAGATCGCGTGAATCGCTGAAAAAACACGGATCGATCACGGGCGCCGTGCGCGCATCCGCGCTCGCGAGCGTCACGGCGCCCCGGCTGAACGGCCGCAGCACGCATACATGCAGCGAATAGCCGTGCCCCCAATGCATATGACGGTTGTGATCGTCGACCAGCGCCGCGCAGAAATGCAGTTGCAGGTCGGGCCGTTTGAGCGTCGGCTTGCTCTTCAGGAAACCGCCCGCCTCCGCGACATTGCTCGACAACATGCCGCGTCCATGCCGGATGAAGGTGACGAACTGCGGCACCATTCGCGCGATGCCACGCACCGAAAAGCCCGTCGGCTCGATCGACGACACGCGTTTGTTGATCGTGAAATCGACGTGATCGATCAGGTTCTGCCCGACTTCCGGCGCATCGTGCAACACCTCGATACCATGCGCCTGGAGATGCGCGGCCGGCCCGACGCCGGAGCACATCAGCAGTTGCGGCGAGTTGAAGGCGCCCGCCGCGACGACGACTTCCGCGCGCGCTTTCAGCGTCTCCCGACGCCCGCCGCTCACGATTTCGACACCACAAGCGCGCTTTTGCTCGAAGACGACGCGCAGCACCGTGGCGTCCGCGATGGTATGCAGGTTGGCGCGCTCGCGGTCGTAGATATACGCACGCGCGACGCTGCAACGGCGCCCATCGCGCTGCGTGACCTGATAGAAGCCGATGCCTTCCTGGTCCGGGCCGTTGAAATCGTCGTTCGGCTTGTAGCCGGCTTCCATCGCGGCCTGCACGAATCGCCTGGAAAACGGATTGCGGTAGCGCAGATCCGACACGGTGAGTGGACCGCTGTCGCCGTGCCACGCGTCGGCGCCGCGTTCGTTGCCCTCGGCGCGGCGGAAATACGGCAGCACGTCGCGCCAGGACCAGCCGTCGCAGCCCAGTTCCGCCCATTCGTCGTAATCGAGCGGATGACCACGCGTGTAGATCATCGCGTTGATCGCACTCGATCCGCCGAAGCCGCGCCCGCGCGGCTGATAGCCTTGGCGGCCGGCGAGACCCGGTTGCGGCGTGGTCAGATAGCCGTAGTTCGTTTTGAGCCTGTTCGGCACGACCGCCGCGACGCCGACCGGCATATTGACCAACGGGTTGCGGTTCGTGTGCGGCCCCGCTTCGATGAGGGCGATCGTTGCGTCCGGACAGTTGTCCGCGAGACGGCTCGCGAGGGCGCACCCACCCGAGCCGGCGCCTACGATGATGTAGTCGTATTCCATCGCTCCTCCTGATAGCCCGCGTTGCTCGCGGACCCTGTCTCGTGCACACTTGTCTACGTGTGTTTCACTGGCATTGTAGGGAGCGTTCGGAGGCCGCGGCGGCTTCGCGTCAGAGCGATTACTCTAAACATGGGCGCCGCCGCGACCCTATGATGAAAGTCCCGCACGGCCCCGCCGGACGGCCGCGTGCGGCATTCAAACAGCGCCCGGGGACGTCACGCTTTTCCCACGCTGCCGAGATGCAGCGATCAAACGGCGTCGCGCCGATTTGGGCCGCAGACCCGTCCGCGAGGGCGGCGACCAATCGCGAAGAGCGAGGTCAAAAACGGGCCACGAACGGGCCGTCAACGAGCGATCAAAGAGCCCTAAGCGGAACGTGAACAAGCGAACGCAAAGGCCACCGACGGCGCGATGACCCCACGCGGGCAAACCGCCGTCGAACACACGGCGAACGGAGACAGCAGATGCAACGCCATAGCTTCGGCCAGACCCACGAGGTCACCAACCAGGTGCCGCCGCTCGCGGACTACAACCTGTTTTCGAGCGACGCCGCGCTCTCAGCCGCGCTAGAACGCGACGGCGCCGCATGGCATCGCGATGCGTTGTTGCGGCACGGCGCGGCGCTCACCACGCCCGAGACGCTCGCGCTCGCCGAACTAGCCAACCGCCACACGCCTGAGCTTTTCACGCACAGCCCGCGGGGCGAGCGCATCGACGCGCTGGAGTTTCACCCCGCGTGGCATGAGTTGCTATCGCTGCTGCGTCGCGGGGGGCTGCACGCGTTGCCGTTCTCCGATCCGCAGCCCGGCGCGATGGCCGCGCGCTGCGCCGGATATTTTCTGCATGCGCAGATCGAATCGGGGTCTCTTTGCCCGTTGACCATGACGTTCGCCAGCATTCCGGTATTGCAGCGCGAACCGCAATTGTTCGAGACGCTTCGCGACAAACTCTACGCACGTGAGCACGATCCACGCGACCTGCCGCTCACGCAAAAAATCTCCGCGATGATCGGTATGGGCATGACCGAAAAACAAGGCGGCTCGGACGTGCGTAGCAATCAGACGCAGGCGCGTGCCATCGCAGCCGGCGGCCGCGGCGGCGCCTACGAACTGGTAGGCCACAAGTGGTTCTTCTCCGCGCCGCAATGCGACGCCCATCTCGTACTCGCACGCACGCACGATCACGCTGGCCTCTCGTGCTTCTTCGTGCCGCGCTTCGCGCCGGACGGCAGCAAGAACGCAGTGCAGATCCAGCGTCTGAAAGACAAGCTCGGCAACCGCTCGAACGCCAGCAGCGAAGTCGAATTCTTCGACGCGTTCGGCATCATGATCGGCGACGAAGGACGCGGCGTGCCGACCATCATTGAAATGGCGAATTACACGCGGCTCGATTGCGTGATCGGCAGCGCAGCGCTGATGCGCGCGGCGCTCGTGCAGGCCATCCATCATGCGCGCCATCGCAGCGCGTTTGGCCGCAACCTCGTCGATCAACCGTTGATGCGCAACGTGCTCGCCGACCTCGCCCTGGAATCGGAAGCGGCCACCGTGCTGTTCATGCGGCTTGCCCACGCGTTCGAGCAATCCGCTGATGCGGATTCGACAACGTCTGCTGCGAACCCGGCGGAAGCATCCGCCGAGCGCGCATGGCGGCGCATCGTCACGCCCGCGGCAAAATACTGGGTCTGCAAGCGCACGCTCGAATTCACCGGCGAGGCAATGGAAGTGTGGGGCGGCAACGGCTATGTCGAAACCGGTCCGATGGCGCGCTTTTATCGGGAAGCGCCCGTCAACTCGATCTGGGAAGGCTCGGGCAACGTGATGTGTCTCGACGTGCTACGCGCGATGGAGCGCGAGCCGGAAGCGGCGCAAGCGCTCTTCGCGCAATGGCAAGTGGATGCCGCCGCGCATCCGGCGTTGAGCGCCGCGCTCGGCAAGCTTGCCGCGGCGCTCCATGGTCCCGCAGAGCATCGCGAAGCCTCGGCGCGGCGCATCGCACAGCAGATCGTGCTGATCGCGCAGGCCACGTTGCTCGTCAAGCATGCGCCCGCCGCTGTCGCCGAGGCTTTCATCGCCACGCGTCTCGCTAGCGGCTGCGGCGAAAGCAGCCGCGTCTACGGCACGCTGCCCGCCACGTTCGATCATGCGGCGATCGTCGAGCGGGCCTTTCCGGGTTGAATCTCGAAGCCGCACGCCTGATGGACTCTCCGGGGGACTTCCTGTCGCCCCCGGCGCGGCAAGCAACGAAAAGCAGCCCGCAACGACACCCAATAATCGCGGCGCGACAGTGCATCTTTCATCAGGGAGTGGTGAACAATGAAGAACGATCTGCCCGAGGTCGCCGCGCTAGACGCATTGCTTCGCGATCAGCGTCACGCTTATTTGCGTGCGCCGTATCCGTCATGGGAAACGCGCGCGGCGCATCTGAAAGCGCTGCGCAAAGTCCTGCTCGACAACCGCGACGCGCTAGCCGATGCGATGAGTGCCGACTTCGGCAATCGCGCGAAGCAGGAAGCGCTGCTCGCCGAATTTCTGTTGGTGAAGGAAGAAATCGACGCCGCGCTGCGGCACGGCAAACGGTGGATGAAGGCGCAGCGCCGCAGCACCAACAAATGGTTGTTGCCGGCCCGCGCGAAAGTGGTACCGCAGCCGCTCGGCGTGGTCGGCATTATCGTGCCGTGGAATTATCCGGTGCTGCTCGCGGCCGGACCGCTCATTAGCGCGCTGACCGCCGGCAATCGCGCGATCGTCAAGATGTCCGAGTTGACGCCGCGCACCTCGGCGATGTTCGAGCAGCTGATCGGCCAGACTTTTGCCCGCGATCACGTTGCGGTAGTGAACGGCGACGCCGCGCTCGCCGCCGCATTCAGCGCGCAGCCCTTCGATCATCTGCTGTTCACCGGCTCGACGAAGGTCGGCCACGAAGTGATGCGCGCCGCCGCCGAGCATTTGACGCCGGTTACGCTAGAACTCGGCGGCAAGTCGCCGGCGATCATCGGCGCGCATGCGCGGTTCGACAATGCCGTGGACAACCTCGTCGCCGGTAAGACGCTCAATGCCGGGCAAACCTGCATCGCGCCGGACTACGTGCTCGTGCCGCGCGGCAAGGAACAGGCGTTCGTCGAACGCGCGCGCACGCGGATGGCAAAGATGTATCCCGGCTTCGCGCGCAACCCGGATTACACGTCGATCATTTCGCCGCGCCACTTCGCGCGGCTCCAGCGTCTGGCCGACGAAGCACAGGCCGCCGGCGCGCAACTGCATCCCCTGACCGACAGCGCGCCGGACGCCGGGAGCCGCCGCTTTCCGCTGATCGCCGTCACTAACGCGCCGCAGCATTGCGAACTGATGCAGGAGGAAATCTTCGGCCCGCTACTGCCTATCGTGCCGTACGACACGCTCGACGAAGCGATCGCGTGGATCAATGCCCGGCCACGCCCGCTTGCGCTTTACCTGTATGCGGACGACGCAGCCACCATCGAACGGGTCACGCACGAAACCATTGCGGGCGGCATGGCGGTCAACGAAACGCTGATGCATCTGGCGTGCGAAAGCCTGCCGTTCGGCGGCGTCGGAGCAAGCGGAATGGGCGCGTATCACGGCTATGAAGGCTTCGTGACTTTCTCGAAGATGAAGCCTGTTCTGACGCAGGCGCGTCTGAACGCGCGTGCATGGATCGCGCCGCCGTATGGCCGGCGCGTCAACGCGCTGCTGAAACTGATGATGCGGTTTTGAGCAGGGCCGGCTGCGTGGCTTGACCGGACGGGTACCTAGCGCGCGCCTGCTGCGCCCTCGATATCGACCGCGACCACGTCGGTGACATCGTCCGCGCTAGTGCGGGCGGCGCCAGGCGCTGCCTGTGCCGGCTCGCTTTCCAGCCGGTGCAGCCACGCCAGCAATTCCGCCACCGCCTGATAGAGCTGCGGCGGAATGCGCGCGTCGAGGTCCACTTGCATAAGCAGCGAGACCATTTCGGGCGCTTCGTGCACATAGAGGCCGGCTTCCTTGGCGCGCTGCACGATCATCTCCGCCAGCATGCCGTAGCCCTTGGCGATCACGCGTGGCGCCGGATCGCCGCCTTGTGAGTCGTAGACGAGCGCAGCCGCGCTGCGGCGATGTTTGCGGCTCATCACATGTCCCAGTCGAAGTCGTCGAGCGGCGCGGTCGCGGCATTAGCCGCGTGCGGTGCGCGACGGCTTTTTCCGGCCGCGGCACTTGCCGGGCCCCCCGACGCCGCAGACGCCGCGGCGTCCGCCCGACTCGCCGCCGAAGCCGACCGCGCATACGCCGACGCCGCTGCCTGAGCCGCAGCCGCGGCGCCAGCTGCCGCCGCGCCCGTGGCAGGCGCACCGCCGCCGATCTCGCGAATCGTCAAACCGTTGAGCTGAATGCCCGCCGCCGCGAGCCGCTGGCGAAAACTTTCGCCCTGCATCGCGAGACGCGCCGCGCCGCCGGGACTCGCCTGCACACGCGCGACGAGGCGCATGCCGGTCAACGTCAATTCGGCGTCGACGGTGCCGAGCGTCGGCAGCGACAATGTAAGGCGCGTGCGCCACGGCTGATCGTCCTCGCTTGCGGTGCCGCCGCCGCTACGGTCCCACTCGTCGCCTTCCTGCTCGATGGTCCAGTCGAGCTTCGCGCCGGGCCATGCTTCGCCGGTCCAGCGGAACTGGCCGGTCGCGAGCAGATCCAGTTGCTGGCGCACGAGCGGCACCGTCGCGGGATGTACCGCGGCCGCCTGCGGATTCTGCTGCGACCCGCCGTCAGCCGCTGGGGAGGCTGCGTTATGCAGGCCGGCATGGGGCGTTTGGCCGTTCAGGTCCGAGAGGGAACTCGCCAGCACTTCACCGGCGACGAAGCGCGCGGCCTGCGCGGTGTCGATTGACGGCATCGGGCGGCCGGCGGTGTTGGCGGCATTCGGATTCGCCGCATTCGCGCTGCCGGCATCGGCCGCGCCGGCTGAACCGTGCGGCGTGGCGCCCATGCCTTGCCTCGCCGGAGCTTGCGCGGACGACGCGTCGGCGGTATCGCCTGTCCAGTTCAGCGGCAATTGCGCGGCGGCGGCGACGAGCTTGTTCTGCGCTTCGCTGGCGAGTGTCTCCGGCGAGCGTTGGCCGCTCAGCCATTGCGCGAGGTGCGCTTCGTAGAAGAGGCCGCTGTCGCCGACCGTGTGCGCGAGCGCGGCTGCGAGCGCCGCCACCGGCACCTGGGCCGCCGCGACATTGGCGGTGGCCGCGGAAGCTGCGGCGTTGGAAGCGATGTTGGACGGAGCAGGCGCGTCGAAGAGCGGCAAAGCGCCCACCTCGACGTCGAGTGCGGGAGCGGCGGGCCAAATCGGCAACTGCCCGACGATAGCGGGCGTCGCCTCGCCGCCGGAGCGCACGATCGCATTGAGCGTCAGTGCGACGGCGGACAGCGCGGTCTGCGCGGAAGGCTGCGGCGCAGAAGGAGCGACCGGAGCCGGCGTTGCCGGCGCGGTCTCGACATCGGCCGCGCCCGTCTGCGTGGTGGCCGCGCTGCCGGGGGCAATGTTGAGCAGGCTGTCGACGCGGGTCGCGAGGAGCGATGCGACGGCCGTGTCGATTCCGTTCATGCCGATTCCTTGATCACATTGGCGGCAACGCGCTCAATTCACACAATCAGACGCCTTGCGGTCACCCTCAGCGCGCCCCGTACAACTCCTTGAGCACCCGCGACGGCCGGCCCCCGAACAACGCCGACAGTTTGGCGAGGCTCGGATTGGCCAGGTCGCGGATCGCGGCGTCGTCGGCGAGGATTTGCCGGATCAGCGCGTACTTGCGCAGGCGTTCCGTCTCGTCGAGCTTGACGCCCGTCTCCGCCTCTTTCAGCGCGTCGACGAGCAGCCGGTATTCATCCTGCAAGTGGACCAGATCGTTCCACAGGGCACGTCGGGCAGCCATCAACATGCGGCAGGACAACGCTGCAATGGCCTCGTAGCGGGCAAAGTATTCTGCGTTCGATGTCATCTCATGCTTTCCGCGGCCGGCTGAGCAGCCATCCGCGCTATCTCCGGGGCAATCCCGATCCATGCCTCTTCGAGCGTAGCCAGCAGGCCGTCTACTTCGACCAGCATTGCCTCGCTCTCTTTTATGTTGGCTTCGAGCAGCCGGCGCGACATATAGCTATATAGCGCGTTCAGCCGCTGTGCAATCTCGCCGCCCACCTCAAGGTTGAGCGACTGTTGCAGCCCGCTTTCGACGATCTGAATCGCCTTGCCGATCGCCTCTCCACGACCGGGCACATTGGCCTGCTGCAAGTGCATCCGCGCTTGCGCGATTGCCTGCCGGGCCCCCTGATACAACATCACGATCAGACGATGCGGACTCGCGCCCATCACCCCTGTCTCGACGCCCACGCGTGCATACGCATTGGCTCCAGAGTGTCCTGGGGAAAACATCGGCGCTCCTCCTCAATTGCAACTACGGTTGGTCGTGGCAGCCCATCGCGATGCGTAAGCGCACCCCGATTCATGCCTGTATCTGGTTATCGGATACGCAGCGAAAAAGCTTTAGGCCGGTGTAAGGAGGATTAAGGGGCCAGGTCGCGCGATCCCCTTGGGGGCCGCGCGGCGCGTGTCACGCGGGCAGTTGCAGCCGGGCGGGCGGAACATTCTTGCCGCCGCGGCCACGGCCTCGTTCAGACCTGCATCTGCATGATGTCGTTATAGGCGGACACCAGCTTGTTGCGCACCTGCAGGCCGAACTGGAAGCCAACGTTCGCCTTCTGCATGTCGACCATCACGTCGTTCAGCGACACATTCGACGCGCCAAGCTCGAACGCCTGCGATTCGCCGACCGCCTTGGTCTGATCGCCGCTGATCTTGTCCAACGAAGCCTTCAGTGCCGACGCAAAACCGCCGGTAGTAGCCGCGCCGGACTCGCCTGCGGCCGAAGCGCCGGTCGCGGCGGTGCTGCCGCCGGCGGCGTGCGCCGCCATCGACTGCAATTGTTGCAGCGCCGACGAAAGCGCGTTCACGGGCAAAGTCATGTTCTCTCCAGGAATGACGAGCGGCACGACCAAACCGTACCGATCTGGACGAAAGCATAGCAGCGGGCTTTCCTGGAAAGCCCCGAAACTAGGGGGGAAACCCGGCTCTATTCAAGCAATCGCGCGCGCCTGCCGTGCGGATAATTTCAGTCGTGAAAGTATCTGTCCATACTCCCGCCGAGCCTCGGTGCGGTTGAGCGGCAGAACGCAAAAGGCTTCCCGGAGAAACCCGACGCATGGATTCGTCAGCCAACTCTTTGATCAACCCCGACGCCCGCATGGGCCTCGCCGGCGCACAGCCCGGCGCGGCGGCGGCGGGCGCCGGTCAGCCCGGCGGTAACGCAGACCTGGGCGGCCTCGGTGGCGGCCTCGGCGGCAATTTCGGCCAGCGCCTGTCGGGCCTCGCGCAAATGCGCGGCAACCCGCGCGCCCCGCTGATTTTCGCGGTGGCGCTGCTTGTGGCCATAGTGGCGGGCCTGTTCCTGTGGTCGCGCGCGCCGGACTACAAGGTGCTCTACAGCAATCTGTCCGATCGCGACGGCGGTGCGATCATCACCGCGCTGCAGCAGGCCAACATTCCGTACAAGTTCTCCGAGTCGGGCGGTGCGATCCTCGTGCCGGCGGAACAGGTGCATGAGATGCGCCTGCGCCTCGCATCGCAAGGCCTGCCGAAGAGCGGCTCGGTCGGCTTCGAACTGATGGACAACCAGAAGTTCGGCATCAGCCAGTTCGCCGAGCAGATCAACTATCAGCGCGCGCTGGAAGGCGAGCTGGAACGCACGATCGAATCCGTTTCGTCGGTCAAGTCGGCCCGCGTGCATCTGGCGATTCCGAAGCCCTCCGTGTTCGTGCGCGACAAGGAAGCGCCGTCGGCGTCGGTGCTCGTCAATCTCTATCCGGGCCGCGCGCTCGACGAAGGCCAGGTGCTGGCGATCACGCACATGGTGTCTTCCGCAGTGCCGGAAATGCCGGTCAAGGGCGTGACCATTCTCGATCAGGACGGCAACCTGTTGACGCAGCCGTCGGTTGCCGGCGGGCTCGATGCGTCGCAACTGAAGTATCGCCAGCAGATCGAACGCAGCACGCAGCAGCGCATCGACGCGATTCTCGCGCCGCTCTTCGGCGCCGGCAATGCGCATTCGCAGGTGAGCGCCGACATCGACTTCTCGCGCACCGAACAGACTTCGGAAAACTACGGCCCGAACGGCAACCCGCAACAGGCGGCGATCCGCAGCCAGCAGTCGAGCACCGCGACCGAAATGTCGCAAGGCGGCGCTTCGGGCGTGCCGGGCGCGCTGTCGAATCAGCCGCCGCAGCCGGCCTCCGCGCCGATCAATGCGCCCAACGGCGCGAGCGGCGGCGTGACGACGACACCCGTCAGCGATCGTAAGGACATGACCACGAACTACGAGCTCGACAAGACCGTGCGTCACCTAGAGCAGCCGATGGGCGGCATCAAGCGTCTGTCGGTGGCGGTGGTGGTCAACTATCTGCGCGTGGTCGACGGCAAGGGTCACGCGACGATGCAGCCGGTCACCGCCGACAAGCTCGCGCAGGTCAACCAGCTCGTGAAGGATGCGATGGGCTTCGACGCGCAGCGCGGCGACTCGGTCAACGTGGTCAACAGCCCGTTCACCGCCGACCTGGACCCGAACGCGGACCTGCCATGGTGGCGCACGCATGACATGTTGGCTCTGTACAAGCAGATCGCGACGTATCTCGGCATCGGCGCCGTAGCCCTGTTCCTCTACTTCGTGATGGTGAAGCCCGCGCTGCGCCGCGCCTTCCCGCCGCCGGAACCGGTCGCCGCCGCGGCGCTGCCGTCGCCGGACGAGCCGATCCTGCTCGACGGCATCCCGAGCGCGGAACGCGCCAACGGCACCGTCGAAATAGATAGCGGCGACAGCGAACTGCTGGCGCTGGAAAACGCGAAACACAAATATGAGCGGAATCTGGAGTTCGCACGCAGCATCGCGCGCCAGGATCCGAAGATCGTTGCAACAGTCGTCAAAAATTGGGTGACCGATGAGCGCTGAAGGCGTAATGAAGAGCGCGCTTCTGCTGATGTCGATCGGCGAGGAAGAAGCCGCGCAAGTGTTCAAGTTCCTTGGACCGCGTGAAGTTCAGAAGATCGGTGTCGCAATGGCCGCCATGAAGGCCGTGACGCGCGACGAGATCGACGTGGTGCTGCACGAGTTCGTGCGCGAGGCGGAAAAGCACACCGGCATGTCGCTCGACTCAAACGAGTACATCCGTTCAGTACTGACGAAGGCGCTCGGCGACGACAAGGCCGGCGCGATCATCGACCGGATCTTGCAAGGCAGCGATACCAGCGGTATCGAGGGCCTGAAGTGGATGGACTCGCCGGCGGTCGCTGAACTGATCAAGAACGAGCACCCGCAGATCATCGCGACGATTCTCGTTCACCTCGACCGCGATCAGGCGTCGGAAATCGTCGCGTGCTTCACGGACCGTCTGCGTAACGACGTGCTGTTGCGAATTGCGACGCTCGACGGCATCCAGCCGGCCGCGCTGCGCGAACTCGACGACGTGCTCACGCATCTGCTGTCGGGTAGCGACAACCTGAAGCGCAGCCCGATGGGCGGCATTCGCACGGCGGCGGAAATTCTCAACTTCATGTCGAGCAACCACGAGGAAGGCGTCATCGAGAACGTCCGCCAGTACGACGCGGAGCTCGCGCAAAAGATCGTCGATCAGATGTTCGTGTTCGAGAACCTGCTCGACCTGGAAGACCGCGCGATCCAGCTGCTGCTGAAGGAAGTCGAATCCGAGGCGCTGATCATCTCGCTGAAGGGCGCGGCACCGGCACTGCGTCAGAAGTTCCTGTCGAACATGTCGCAGCGTGCAGCCGAGCTGCTCGCGGAAGACCTCGACGCGCGCGGCCCGGTTCGCGTCTCCGAAGTCGAGACGCAACAGCGCCGCATCCTGCAGATCGTGCGCAACCTGGCAGAAAGCGGCCAGATCGTGATTGGCGGCAAGGCGGAAGATGCATATGTCTAATCGCAACTCCACGGCAAAGGAAAGCCTCTCGGCCTACCAGCGCTGGGAGATGGCCTCGTTCGATCCGGTGCCGCCGGCGCCGCCCACGTCCGAAATCGACGAAGCGGCTTTCGAAGCCGAGCTCGAGCGCCTGCGCGAAGCCGCGCACGCGCAGGGCATCGCATCCGGCCACGTGGCCGGTCAGGCGCTCGGCTATCAGGCGGGTTACGACCAGGGCCACGCGCAAGGCTTTGAACAGGGCAGAAGCGAAGCGCGCGAGGAAGCTGCGCGACTCGCTGCGCTCGCCGAGACCTTCAAGGCCGCGCTAGACGGCGCGCAAGGCGCCATTTCGGAAACGCTCGTCGCACTCGCGCTCGACATCGCGCAACAGGTGGTGCGCCAGCACGTGCAGCACGACCCGACCGCGCTGATCGCGGCCGCGCGCGAGGTGCTCGCCGCCGAACCGGCGCTGACCGGCGCGCCCGCGTTGATCGTGAGTCCCGCCGATCTGCCGGTGGTCGAAGCGTATCTGATGGAAGAATTGCAAACGCGCGGCTGGACCGTGCGCACCGATCCGGCCGTGGAGCGTGGCGGCTGCCGCGCGCAGGCCGGCAGCGGCGAGGTGGACGCGGGCATCGATACACGCTGGGAACGCGTTGCCGCGGCACTCGGCAGAGTGAGTACATGGTGAAGCCGACGCTCGAGGAAATCCGCGCAAGCGACCTGACGCCGCTCGAACGCGAGCTGGCGCTGGCGTCGTTCGGCGCCGAGGCGCTCGCGGACACGCCGTTCGCGGACGCAGTCTCGACTGCGGCTGACGCGGGTCACGCTCATCCGGTGACGGGCGCGGCCGCGAGCCGCGAGTCGGCACCGGCTGCGGGCGCCGGTATGGGTGCGAGTTCCGCCGCCGCCAAGGCAGCAAGCGCCGCCACGCCTGCTGCGTACGACCCCGCGCTCGACAGCAATCCGCATATGCAAGCCTGGCGCGGCCGGCTCGACGCACTGCGCGCGCGCAACGCGATTGCGAAGCCGATGCGCGCCTGCGGACGCCTGACGCGCGCCGCCGGTCTCGTGCTCGAAGCCGTCGGATTGCGCCTTTCGGTAGGCGCCGAAGTGATGATCGAACTGCCGCCGGGCAGTTCGCTGCCGATGGCGGAAGCGGAAGTTGTCGGCTTCTCCGGCGACAAGCTGTTTCTGATGCCGACTACCGAAGTGATCGGCCTGTTGCCAGGCGCGCGCGTCTACCCGCTCGAAAGCGCGCCGATCGCCGATCCGATGGCGGGCGCGAAGCGTCTGCCGGTCGGCTGGGAACTGCTCGGCCGCGTGCTCGATGCGTCCGGCCGCCCGCTCGACGGACTCGGCCCGCTCGGCGCGCATGCCGATGCGCCGCTGTCCGCGCCGGTCATCAATCCGCTGAACCGCGAGCCGATCCACAAGGTGCTCGACGTCGGCGTGCGCGCGATCAACGCGCTCTTGACCGTGGGACGCGGCCAGCGCATGGGGCTTTTCGCAGGCTCGGGCGTCGGTAAATCAGTGCTGCTCGGCACGATGGCGCGCTACACCAGCGCCGAAGTGATCGTGATCGGACTGATCGGCGAACGCGGCCGCGAAGTGAAGGAATTCATCGAACAGATTCTTGGCGAGGAAGGGCTCGCGCGCTCCGTCGTGATCGCCGCGCCGGCCGACGTCTCACCGCTTTTGCGGATGCAGGCCGCGTCGTACTCGACGTCGCTCGCCGAATATTTCCGCGATCAGGGCAAGCACGTGCTGCTGCTGATGGATTCGCTGACCCGTTACGCGATGGCACAGCGCGAAATCGCGCTGGCCGTCGGCGAGCCGCCCGCGACCAAGGGCTACCCGCCTTCTGTGTTCGCGAAGCTGCCGGCGCTCGTCGAGCGTACCGGCAACGGCCCCGCGGGCGGCGGCTCGATTACCGCGTTCTACACGGTGCTGACCGAAGGCGACGATCAGCAGGACCCGATTGCGGACTCGGCGCGCGCGATTCTCGACGGCCACATCGTGCTGTCGCGCTCGCTCGCGGAAGCCGGCCACTATCCGGCAATCGACATCGAAGCGTCGATTAGCCGGGCAATGACCGCGCTGATCGACGATAACCATCTGGACAAAACGCGTATGTTCAAGCAGATGCTGTCGCGCTATCAGCGCAACCGCGATCTGATCAACGTGGGTGCTTATTCGAGCGGACGCGACGCGTTGCTCGACCGCGCAATCGCGCTGTATCCGCGGATGGAAGCCTTCCTGCAGCAAGGCTTCCGCGAGTGCGCGAACTTTGAACCGAGTGTCGAGATGCTGGACGCGCTGTTTGCCCAAGGAGCCTGAGGATGGCGAAACACTTTCCGATCAAGACGTTGATTGGGCTGGCGCAAGACGATGTCAACGCCGCCGCGCAACGTCTCGGACGCGCTCAGCGCGAGCGCAACGACGTGGAGGCGCAGCTACAGTCGCTCGTGCAGTACCGCGACGAATACCACGCGCGTTTCACGGCGACCGCCCAGGCGGGCATGCCCGCCGGCAACATGCGCAATTTTCAGGCGTTCATCGACACGCTCGACGCCGCCATCGAACAGCAACGCAACCTGCTTGTGACGGCCAATGCGCGAGTCGAGGCGGCCAAGCCCGACTGGCAGCGTCAGAAGCAGAAGCTCGGCTCGTATGAAGTGCTGCAGGCGCGCGGCGAAGCCGCCGAGGCCAAGACCGTGGCGCGGCGCGATCAGCGCGACGCCGACGAACACGCTGCACGAATTCTGAGGATGCGCGCGGAAGGCGCCTGACGCCCGCGCCGCCCTCGACTGACTGAACACCGTACCCTTTGTCGGATTGACCGGACACTTATGTCGCTTCTTTCACAGATCGGCTCGCTGCTAGGTTCTACCAGCGGCACCTCCACCAACGGTTCGAACAGCGCCGCGGCTCGCGCCGCCGCAAGCGCGAAGCCGTTCTCGCAAACCTTGCAGCAAAGCATCAGCCTGCAGAACAGTGTGGCTGCGAACGCGGCTTCAAGCGCGGCTGCAAGCGCGGCTGCGAACTTCAACGCGAGCGCGAACCAATCGGCGCCGACGCCCTCGCCGGCGGATGCGTCGCAGGCGTCGTCGTCGAGCGTGCATGACGCGCCGCCGTCGGACGATTCCGCAACTAAAAGCGCCGACGACGCGAGCAGCGACAGCAAAGACAGCACCGCGACAGACGCAGCGGCGTCTGCGCCGGCGGACAAGCCGCAACAGGCATCGACCGACAAGACCGGGGCCACGCCGCCGAAGTCGGCCAACTCCGCCAGCGCGGCAAGCAACAGCGACGCCAGCACCGCGGCGGCAGCCGCAGCGGCTCAGGCGCAAGCCCAGGCCCAGGCGGATGCGAGCGCTGCCGCCGATGCGGCCAACGTGAACATTCCCGCATCGACGGATGCCGACGCGACCGCGACCGGCGCGGCCACCGACGCCACCACGGTCGGGCTGCCCGGCAAGAAAGCGCCGACCGATCCGAAGTCGCTGCAGGACGCATTGCAAGCGGCTTTGGCGGCGCTCGCGAACGGCCAGGCCGTGGTGCCATCGCAGGCGCTGGCGAGCGGCGCTGCCGCGGCTGCGGCGGCGAACGGACTGGCGAGCGCGAACGCGTCGTTGAACGATACAGACAGCAAGACGCTGGAAGCCGGTCTTTCCGGCGGCGGCAAGGGCTCGGCAGCCGCCCGCGGCGCATTGACGACGACGACCGCGGCGGTGGCTGATCCGACGGCGGCTGCTTCAGTTGCTTCAGCAACGGCGGCGGGCGCGTTAGCATCGGCGGGCGCGGCAGGCGCACAGGCGGACGATCTGGCGGCGTTCAAGAACGCAGCCGACGCGGCGAGCGAGGCGCTGGCCGCGACTCAGGCAGCAGCGAGCGCAGCCAGCGCGACGGCCGCCGTGCAGACGACCGGCAGTGCGGGCGCGGCTGCAGCGGCGAATGCGTTGGGACCGCAGGTCGGCACGACCGACTGGGAGGAAGCGCTGAGCCAGAAGGTAGTGTTCCTGTCGAACGCTCATTCTCAGAGCGCCGAGCTGACGTTGAACCCGAAGGATCTGGGGCCGCTCCAGGTTGTGCTGCAGGTTGCCGATAACCATGCCCACGCGTTGTTTGTTTCGCAGCACCAGCAGGTACGTGAAGCCGTCGAGGCAGCTTTGCCGAAGTTGCGCGAGGCGATGGAAGCGAACGGCATCGGGCTCGGCAGCGCGAGCGTGAGCGATGGGTTTGGGCGCCAGGGTGGGCAGCAGCAGAATGCCGAGTCGGGACGGTCTGGGTCTGGAAGCCGCTTTGCGGCGGCTAGTGGAGGCGGGATGGGCGGTGCGGCTGGCGGCGGCGGGGCGGTGGATGTTGCCGTGCGGCGTACCGTTGGATTGGTCGATACGTTTGCCTGACGGCTTTTTGCTTTTTTGCCGTTCGCGGTGTTGGCCTTTCCTTGAATTCGCGGTGGTCTATTGGCGTTGCCCCTGTGCGGGGCGGCACTTACTTTCTTTGCGGCCGCAAAGAAAGTAAGCAAAGAAAGCGGCTTTACACCGCTAGCTCATAAGTGGGTCCCCTGGCTCGCAGGGGGCAGTGGTGCATCTGGAGTCTGTGCTCTCGCACATTTCGCATCAGTGACAAGGCAGTCATACCTCCCGCCTCGCACTTCGTGCTCGCCGGAAAGGTCCGCTGAGACCACCCGCTCGCGGCTGCGCAGCGGGAGCGATCGGCTTCGTCAACAATGATCGAGCGCCGCGCCCCGCAAGAGTGGCTCCCAAGCAGTCGGTGCGAAACCCCCGATGGTCTAAAGAACGACCGCTGCGGCGCGCGCAGCGTCGCCGGAAGAATGACTGCCTTGTCACCGGCGCCGAATGTGCGAGAGCACAGATTCCAGATGCACCACTACCCCCTCCAAGCCAGGGGACCCACTTATGAGCTAGCGGTGTAAAGCCGCTTTCTTTGCTTACTTTCTTTGCGGCCGCAAAGAAAGTAAGTGCCGCCCCGCACAGGGGCAACGCCAATAGACCACCGCGAATTCAAGGAAAGGCCAAAAAAAGAAGCCCGAAAACCAGGCCAAAACCAAAGTTTCCGGAAAAAAGAACGAAAACAAATCCACAAAACCCATCAGCAAAAAGCACTGCCCCGCCGGGCCAAAAACTAGAGATAGCCCGCATTAACCCTTCTGTTCGACCCATCGCGCCGCAGGCAAATCAACAACAATCACTATCACCAGCACTAACGGCAAGCAAGCAAACCTCATGGCTACCACTCCCGCAAATCAGCAAGCCGCGCCCGCGTCTCCGGGCCCCTTGAAGCGCATCATCCTGATCGCCCTCATCGCTATCGTCGCCGCTGGCGCCGCCGGCGCAGGGGTGTGGTTCTTCATGTCCAAACGCGCTCCGGCCGCCGCCTCCGCAGCTGCGCCGGCCCCGGCTCCCGCTCCCACGTTCTTCCCGCTCGAATCGATGACGGTCAACCTGCAATCGGACGACGGCCAGCAGCACTTCCTGCGCATCGGCCTCACGCTCAAGCTTACCGATGCGAAGACGCCGCAGGAACTCACCGATCACATGCCGGAAATCCGCAGCCGCATCCTGCTTGCGCTGTCGAACCATCATCCGGATGAACTGGCTCCGCTCGAAGGCAAGCACGCGCTTTCCACCGAACTGCGGACGCTGATCGAGCAACCGACCGACAAGGGTGCCGCGCCGATCCATGTCCAGGACGTGTTGTTCACCGAATTCGTCGTGCAGTGACGTCGTTGTGACGCTATCCCGCACTGCCATCATCAACCGTCACGGTATGCACGAGGAATAAGGAATGGGCCACGAAGAGTTCATGTCCCAGGAGGAGGTCGATGCCCTCCTCAAGGGCGTAACCGGCGAGTCCGACTCTGAAGCCGAGCAGAGCGAGCGTGTAGGCGTACGTCCCTACAACATCGCGACGCAGGAACGCATCGTCCGCGGCCGGATGCCCGGCCTCGAAATCATCAACGACCGCTTTGCGCGCCTCTTGCGCGTCGGCATCTTCAACTTCATGCGGCGTTCGGCGGAAATCTCCGTCGGTCCGGTGAAGGTGCAGAAGTACAGCGAGTTCACCCGCAACCTGCCGATCCCGACCAACCTGAACCTGGTCCACGTCAAGCCGTTGCGCGGTACGTCGCTGTTCGTGTTCGATCCGAACCTGGTGTTCTTCGTGGTCGACAACCTGTTCGGCGGCGATGGGCGTTTTCATACCCGAGTCGAAGGTCGCGATTTCACGCAGACCGAGCAGCGCATCATCATGAAGCTGCTCAATCTGACGTTCGAACATTACGCGGCATCGTGGAAAAGCGTGCGTCCGCTGCAGTTCGAGTACATGCGTTCGGAAATGCACACGCAATTCGCCAACGTGGCGACGCCGAACGAAATCGTCATCGTCACGCAGTTCTCGATCGAGTTCGGCACGACGGGCGGCACGCTGCACATCTGCATGCCGTACTCGATGATCGAACCGATCCGCGACATCCTGTCGTCGCCGATCCAGGGCGAGGCGCTCGAAGTCGACCGCCGCTGGGTCCGCGTGCTGTCGCAGCAGGTGCAGGCGGCGGAAGTCGAACTGACGGCCGACCTCGCGCAGGTGCCGATCACGTTCGAACAGATCCTGAACATGCGCAAAGGCGATGTTCTGCCGATCAACATTCCCGAGCACATCACGGCGAAAGTCGACGGCGTGCCGGTGATGGAATGCGGCTACGGAATTTTTAATGGTCAATACGCGTTGCGCGTGCAGAAGATGATCAGCGCAGCCGACACGATGAAGGAAGGTGGATATGAGTGATCTGAACGCAAAGCCCGCGGACGAGTTGACCGCCGCCGCCGCGCAGGTGGCCGCCGACGCGGCGAGCGCGGAAGACGAAGCGGCGCTGGCCGACTGGGCGAGCGCGCTCGCCGAGCAGAACGACAACCCGAGCGAAATCAGCGCCACCACGGCCGGCGTGTTCCAGCCGCTGTCGAAAGTCGCGCCGACCTCAACACGCAACGACATCGAAATGATTCTGGACATTCCTGTCCAGATGACCGTCGAACTCGGCCGCACCAAGCTCGCGATTCGCAACCTGCTGCAACTCGCGCAAGGTTCGGTGGTGGAGCTCGATGGCATGGCCGGCGAACCGATGGACGTGCTCGTCAACGGCTGCCTGATCGCCCAGGGCGAAGTGGTGGTGGTGAACGACAAGTTCGGTATTCGCCTGACCGACATCATCACGCCGTCAGAACGTATCCGGAAGTTGAATCGATGAAAGCAGCAGTCCGCCGCGCCGTGTTCCCTGCGTCGCGCCATGTTCCGAGCCGTGCAGTACGGGCAGTGTTTGCGGCGACGTCGTTGTTTGGCGCGCTATGCGCACCGCTCGCCGCATCTGCGGCCGACATGAATGCGGTCAACAATGCTGCGAAGATCGCGTCCGGTGTCGGCGCGGGCACGGCCGTTCCGGCGCTCGGCGTCGGCGCGGTGTTGCAAACGATCGTCGGCCTGCTTGTCGTGATCGGCCTCGTATTCGGATGCGCGTGGCTTGCACGCCGCTTCGGCTTGCAGCCGGGTAGCCGCAGCGGTCTCGTCAAGACAGTGGGTGGCACGTCGCTCGGCGGCAAGGAGCGCGTCGCGGTGATCGAGATCGGCGATACATGGCTGGTACTCGGCGCGGCGCCTGGCAATGTACGCCTGCTTCATACGATGCCGGCCGGCTCGGTCGCCATCGAAACAGCAGGCAATGCGCAAGCGGGCACGCCCGGCGCAGCAGGCACCACGTTGACCGGCAACTTCGGCCAGCGCTTTCGCGACGCATTGAAAGGCGAAGTGAGCAAACGTTTCAACGGGCAAGGCAACGGGGTTCGGTAATGCAGTTCAGTCTTCAATCGGCGCATTGCGCGCAATCCGCCGGCACCTCGCGCGTCGCCCCGGCAATCCTTCGCGGATTGCGCCGCGCCGCACCTGTCGCGTCGGTTGCATTGCCCGCGCTGCTGCTTGCGCTGCCGTCGCTCTCGTTCGCGCAAGCCGCCGGCTTGCCGGCCTTCAACACGAGCCCTGGCCCGAACGGCGGCACCACGTATTCGTTGAGCGTGCAGACGATGCTGCTGCTCACGATGCTGTCGTTCCTGCCGGCCATGGTGCTGATGATGACGAGCTTCACGCGCATCATCATCGTGTTGTCGCTGCTGCGCCAGGCGCTCGGCACGACCACTACGCCGCCTAACCAGGTGCTCGTCGGTCTCGCACTCTTTCTCACGTTGTTCGTGATGTCGCCTGTGCTCGACAAGGCTTACACCGACGGCTATAAGCCCTTCTCCGAAGGCACGGTTCCGATGGAGCAGGCAGTGAGCCGCGGTCTCGCACCGTTCAAGACGTTCATGCTGCGTCAGACTCGCGAAACCGACCTCGCGCTGTTCGCGCGCATCTCGCACGCCGCGCCGATGCAAGGCCCGGAAGATGTCCCGCTGTCGCTGCTGGTGCCCTCGTTCGTCACCAGTGAACTGAAGACCGGCTTCCAGATCGGCTTCACGATCTTCATTCCGTTTCTCATCATCGACATGGTGGTGGCGAGCGTGCTGATGTCGATGGGCATGATGATGGTGTCGCCGGCAACGATCTCGCTGCCGTTCAAGCTGATGCTGTTCGTGCTCGTCGACGGCTGGCAACTGCTGCTCGGCTCGCTCGCGCAAAGCTTCGTGTGAGTTTGCTCAAGTTTGTCCAGGCGCGCCTTGCGCTCGCCTGGTTCAGGTCTTTCACGTTGTTCAAGCTTCCGGTTGAATCGCCATGAATCCAGAATCCGTCATGACGCTCGCGCACCAGGCCATGTATGTCGGCCTGCTGCTCGCTGCTCCGCTTTTGCTGGTCGCTCTCGTGGTCGGCCTGGTGGTGAGCCTGTTCCAGGCCGCTACGCAGATCAATGAATCAACGCTGTCGTTCATCCCCAAGCTTCTCGCGATTGCGGTCACGATGGTGATCGCAGGCCCGTGGATGCTCACGACCATGCTCGACTACCTGCGCCAGACGCTGACCAATATCCCGACGCTCGTCAACTGAGCGCCGCGTTTTCCTTCGCGCATCGAGCCCCGCCGCCATGTTTTCCGTCACCTACGCGCAACTGAACGCCTGGCTCACCGCGTTTCTGTGGCCGTTCGTGCGGATCCTCGCGCTGGTGGCGACTGCGCCCGTGCTCGGCAACCGCGCGCTGCCGCTGCGTGTGAAGCTCGGCCTGTCCGCTTTCGTCACGATCATCGTCGCCCCGACGCTCGGCGCGCTGCCTCAAGTCACGGTGTTCTCCGCCGAGGGCGTGTGGATCATAGTCAACCAGTTCCTGATCGGCATTGCGCTCGGCATGACGATGCAGATCGTCTTTCAGGCGATCAGTGCGACCGGCGATTTCGTCGGCCTGGGCATGGGCCTCGGCTTCGCGACGTTCTTCGACGCGCAGGCCAGCAGTTCGAGCCAGGTGCTTTCAACCTACATGTACACGATCGCGATGCTGGTGTTCCTCGTGATCGACGGCCATCTTCAGATGATCAGCGCGCTGCTCGCGTCCTTCAATTCGCTGCCCGTGTCGGCGAATATTCTTGGCTCGCCGGGTTGGCGTACGCTCGCCAATTTCGGCAGCACGATTTTCTCTGCGGGACTTTTGCTGTCGTTGCCGGTGGTCGCGGCTCTACTGATCACGAACCTGGCGCTCGGCATTCTGAACCGCGCGGCGCCGCAAATCGGCGTGTTTCAGATCGGCTTTCCGCTGACCATGCTGATCGGCATACTGCTTTTGCAGTTGATGATCCCGAACATGATTCCGTTCTTCACGCGTCTGTTCGCGGTGGGCATCGATCAGATGGGACGAGTTGCGCTGGGGTTCAGATAAGCCAACCGTTCCCGCAACAGACGTCGAAAACAGATTGAAAAACAAAAAGGGCGGAGCCGGTTAAACCGGTCTTCCGCCCTTTGTTCATGTACCGACCGCCCACTCCCCAATCAGTTCAAGTACTGGAACAACGACATATTCTGAATCTTGACGAACGCCTGTTGCGCCGCTTGCAACGCGTTCTGCGCCAACGTGTATTTGCCGACCGTCTTGATCAGGTCTGTCTGCGTCAGATCCGACAGGTTGCTGGCCGTTTGCAGCGTATTGGTCTGCGTGACCGTCTGCAATGCCTTGACCTCCTGTGAGCGGCCGCCCACCGTCGCTTGTGCGGTCGTGACGTTGTTCATCGTGTTCTCAAGCTGCGTCATGCTCGTCGTGAGCGCGCTCTGGTAGCTCGCGGTCGAGGCGCCGCCCGAGATCGGCGATTGCAGCGTGCTGATCAGCTGGCTCAGGTTCGCGAACACGTCCATGCTGCCTTGCGTCGCGGGAGTCACCGAGAAGCTGTCGCCCGCGTTCGGCGCGCCGCTGATCGTCACAGACTGGCCGCCGAGCGTGATCGCCGTGCCCGCCGTGAACGCCTGCGGCCCGCTCGTCGTCACCGCGCCGGTCGCCGGATCGGTCTGGCTCACCGTGTAAGTCGTCGACGACGTAAAGTTGATCGCGTATTTGTCGGCGTTCGTCGGATCGGTCGGGTTGTTCAGGCTCACAGTGCTGATGACGCCCGTACCCGTGTTGCCCGCGGTCGCCGCCGGCACCGCGCTCGTGCCGATAGGCGCGACGCTGCCGAAGATCGAAATGCCGGTGTCGCCGGTCTGCACGACGTGCGAGTCGGTGATCTGCACTGCAGGCGTGCCGGTATCGCCCGAATACGTGACCACACCGGCCGAACTCGTGGTGTATGGCTGCGCGCTGCTCTGATAGCCGGCGAACATGTAGTTGCCCTGCGGATCCGTCGCGTTGGCGAGCGTCATCAACTGGCTGCGCAAGCTTTGCAGTTGCGTCGCGATGGAGCCGCGGTCGCCATTGTTGAGCGAACCGTCGCCGGCGTGCAGCACGAGCGTGTGGATACTTTGCAGCACGTCGGTGACGCTGCCGAGCGTCGTGTCTTCGAGCTGCAGCGACGCAAGCGCCGTGTTCTGGTTGCTCGTGTACTGCGCGAGGCTCGTCGCGGTCGAACTCAACTGCACGGCCTGCGCCGCGCCGAGCGGATTGTCCGACGGCGTCGCGAGGCTCACGCCGCTCGAGATCTGCGCGTAAAGCTGCGACAACTGAGCTTGCTGATCGCTCATCGTCGCCACGTTCATGGTGAAGTACTGCGTGCTGGAGATGCGCATGTTCAACGCCTCACTGGAAGATGCCGAGCAGCGTCTGGAACAGGGTCTGCGCGGTCTGAATGACCTTGCTGTTCGCCTGATAGAGCTGCTGATACTGAAGCAGATTGGCTGCTTCTTCGTTGATGTTGACGCCCGAGACGGACTGCTGCGCGGTGGTGATCTGCGTCACCAGCGAAGCCTGCGCCGTGCTCGAAGTCTGGATCTGATTCGTCTGGTTGCCGATGTCGTTGACGTAGTTCGCGTAGGCGCCCGTCAGCGTGACCGTGCCGCCGTTCATCGATTTCGTCGTCGACAGGTTCGACAGTGCAAGCGCGTTGCGGCCGTCGTTGTTTGCGCCGGTGTTCGGACCGATCGTGAACTTGTCGCCGGCAGCGGGCACGCCGCTGATCGTCACCGACACGTTGTTCATCTGGCCGGCGGTCGGGTTGTTGATCGTCAGACTGGCGCCGTTGCTCGACGAATACGGCACGACGGTCGTCGCGCTCGTGATCGGATAAGTGGTCGCCGGCGAACCCGCGACGGTCACCGTCGAGCCGACCGGGAAGCCGGTGAGACCCGTGCCGTCATACGTCAGCGTGGTCGTCGAGCTCGGCATCGTGTAGCCCGCCGTAACCGTGCCCTTCGAGATGGTGCCGGTGCCGGTGTTGGTCGACGCTGCCGCGCCGAGAACCGGCG
Organism: Paraburkholderia kirstenboschensis; assembly: GCF_904848585.1. Lineage (GTDB taxonomy): Bacteria > Pseudomonadota > Gammaproteobacteria > Burkholderiales > Burkholderiaceae > Paraburkholderia > Paraburkholderia kirstenboschensis. Next base: position 193,586 of record NZ_CAJHCR010000008.1, on the reverse strand, counting down.
CTGCGGCCGCGATCGCCGAGGCGTCCGTCGTCGCGGTCGCAAAGCTGTTCAACGCGCCGCGGGTCGGCTGGACCGTGAACGAGTCACCGGCGTTCATCGTGCCCGTGGTCGAAAAGTTCAGGCCGTTGATCGGCTGGCTCAAATTGGTCGCCGATCCCACCACGCCGCCCGTCGAATTGTCGGTCAACGTGTAGGTGGTGCCGTTGAAGGCGAGCGTGTAGTCGCCAGTGGTCGGCTGTGCGGAATTCGCGAACGACACGTTGAGCGACGCATTGCCGGTGTTCTGCGTGTTCGCATAGACGGTCGGACCGCCTACCGAGAACAGCGCGCCGCCCTGCACGCCCGCGAGCGTGATGCCGAGCGCATTCTGCGCGTTGACTTGCGAGGCGAAGCTCACGGCAATCGCGCCGAGTTGCGCTTCTGCCGGATCGAGCGTCTGGCTGCGGAACGCGACGAGGCCGCCGAGCGTGCCGCCCTCGATCTTGCTGTCGGGCAGGTCTTGCGGGGCGGCGGCAGGATTCGCGCCGGCCTGGCCGAGATACTGTACGGACAGTTCGCTGGAATCGCCCTTCGAAGGCGTGGTACCCAGATTGAAGCTGTTGCCGCCCGACACGAGCGGCTGGCCGTTGCTCATGAAGACGCCATAGCTGCCGTTGCTGTTCACCACTTGCACGCCGATTAGTTGCGACAGATTCGACACGGCGAGATCGCGCTGATCGAGCAACTGGTTCGGCGGCTGGCCTTGCGTGCTCGCGGCGGAAATCTGGCCGTTCAACTGCGCGATCTGCTTCGTGTAGTCGTTGATCTGTGAAACGGTGTTGGTCAGTTGCGTATTGACGCTTTGGCGCAACGCGTCATATTGCTGGCCGGCGGCGTTGATCTGGTTCGCGAGCGTCTGCGCGCCGCTCATCGCCGTCTGGCGCGTGGAGAGGCTCGAAGCGCTGTTCGCGACGTTCTGCATGCCCGTGAAATAGCTCGTGACCGCGCTCGCAATGCCGGCAGTCGGGCTGCCGATCAGATTGTTCAGTTGCGAGATCAGCGTGTTGTAGGTCGCGAGCGAGCTGCTGGACGACTGCGCGTTATTCAGCTGGGTCGTCAGATACTGGCTGTACTGGCGCGTGACCGTGACGGTCGAGACGCCCTGCGGCAGATAGCCGGAACCAGTGTACTGGCCACCCGTTTCCGCGAAGACCGGCGTTTCAATGGTATAGCCGGGCGTCGACGCGTTGCTGATGTTCTGGCCGGTCGTCGTGAGTCCCCACTGGGCTGCATTCAGTCCACTGAGGCCGAGATTGATGAGATTGGACATGCGTCATCCTGAAGGGCGACACCACACATGCCGCCGCGTTGCTTGAACTTAGTGTTTAACGGCTTTCGCGACGGAAAATTGAGGCCATTCACGACGCTTGCGAGAGTTTGTTTCAACGTTTGCGAGGCCGATGCGCCGGGCCTTCGCCGGCGCGTCATGTCTGGTCCGCGCGCTGTCAGCGAACCAGCGAACGGCGCTTCATTTCGAGCTGCGTGATGAGACGCTGCAGCGTGTTCTCCGCGTTGCCCGGCAGCGTCAGAAAGCGGAAACCCAGCTGATACCGCTGCGTGCCGTTGGGCAGCGCGAGCGAGCGATGCGACACGAGCTGCAGATCGAGCGAGAGGCGGCCCAGTCCGCCGAGCGACAATTCGCAATCGTCGAGACGCGTGCCCATGGGCAGCTCGGCGACGCGTTCGTCGGAAGTGCGCATGCCGACGCCGCCCAGCGAGAGGTCGTGCACCTCGAAGCGGAAGGTATCGCCTTCCGGCAGACGGCCGCTGCACACGTACGGATCGAGAATCGGTGCGTCGACGCGGAAATACTCACGGCGTTGCACGTAGAAGAGCACTTGCGGAAAGTCGGCTTCGAATGCCGGCATTCCCTCGAAACGCGTTTCGCGCGGCGTGCCGGTGACGAACTCCATGCGCACGCCTTCGGGGGCCGCGTGGAACTGACAGCTCGACGCCGCAAGCAGACCGCGGTTCTGATCGGATAACGCGCCCCAGTCGAACGTGAAGGTGCGTCCGCGCACGTCGACGTCGAGCAGGCGCGTAACGAGTTGGCCGCCCGCATATTGAACGGTGAGGAAATCGCCCCGATTGACGAGGTTGCGCAATTGAACGCCGATTTCGAGCGGATTGCGGCGGCCAAAATCGTGCGCACTGTCGTCCAGCGGAACGTGCGGCTGAAGCGTGTCGGTTTGGCCGTTCGACTGATTGGTTTCCATGGGCTTGCCGGTATGCATGTTCTTGCGGGCACGTGCCAGAGCTCCTGACGGGGCTTTCACGCGGTCTTTCATTCCCGGCCGCGGCACGCACATTCAACCGGACATTAACGCTTCCGGTATGGGGTCTAACGGATTAGCGGCAGTATCGAGCCAAAATTTAGGGGCGACTAATAATATATTTAGAATAATCACTCGCAAACGTTAAAGCCCCGGTAACTCGCCGATAACGCGTCTGTAAATCGCCCACTGTCTCCTGGCCGCGTGTTTGTTGCTTGTACGTCCTTTGTTCGCCGCGCCCGGCAAAACCGCCTGTCGCGGCCAATCGCCGTCGACCGGTCGCATTGACGCCCGCTCAGCCCATCTTTTGCATAATGGACATCAGCTTCTTCGCGTAATGCGGGTCGGTTGCATAACCGGCGCGCTGCATGCCGTTCGCAAATCCCTTCACGTCGTGCGCAGAATTGATGACCTGCGCGTAACGCGGATTGCCCTTCAGCATGCTCGCATAATCGGTCATGGCTTCCTGATACGAGTCGTATGCGCGGAATTTCTCGACCACGCGCTGCGGCTTGCCGTTCACATATTCGGTAGTGAGCGTGGAAACCGTCTTGCCGGTCCAGTCCTTGGTCGCCTTGATGCCGAACACGTTGTGGCTCGTGCTGCCGTCAGCCTTCTTGATCTCGCTCTTGCCCCAGCCCGATTCCAGCGCGGCCTGGCCGATGATGAAGCGCGCCGGAATGCCGGTCGCCGCGCTGGCCGCCTGCGCCGGAGCCGCGAGCTTGTCGACGAAAGCGTCCACCTTCGGCGAGCTGCCGTCACCCTTCAACGGCGGCGTCAGCGCGCTATTGGCCGAGTAGCCCTTGCCCATCGCGAGCTGGCCGTTGGCTTGCGCATTGCCGTAGGCCTTGGCAAGCGCGTTGAGCGCCGCAGTCTGGCCTTCGTCCCCGCCGCTGCCGCCGCCGAGCGCGTTGGCCATGCCGGCCAGACCGCCGGCGCCGCCTGCTCCATTCGGGCCGCTCACCTGCATGCCCTGGTTGCGCATCAACTGCTTGAGCATCGCATCGGCCACACCGATGCCCTTCTGCGACATCTGCTGCGACAACTGCTGATCCATCATCGACGTAAACGTCGCGCTGTCGTGCGAGTCGAACGGGCCGTCCTGCGGCGTCGCATCGCGCATGCTCTTCAGCATCATCTGCGTGAAGACCGCGTCGAACTGCTGCGCGGCTACCTTCATGCCGGCTTGCGGCGACGCCTTCGCCTGCGCGCTCAGCTTCGCGAAACCCTGCACGTCGAGCGCGAAGCGCTGGCTAAGATCGTTTGCCGCCGCGGCGGAATTGGTCGTATCCGAATTCATCTGCTGTGTTCCTTAGATGATTTCCAGGTCGGCGCGCAAAGAGCCCGCCGCTTTCATCGCCTGCAGGATCGACATCAGATCCGCGGGCGTCGCACCCAATGCGTTGAGCGCCTTCACCACGTCGGCGAGATTCGCACCGGCGGTCACGAGCTTCAACGCGCCGTTGTCCTGCTTCATCTGAATCTGCGACTGTTTCGCCACCACCGTCTGGCCATTCGAGAACGCGCCCGGCTGGCTCACCACCGGCTGCGTGTTGATCACGACCGACAGGTTGCCGTGTGCGACCGCGCAGTTCTGCAGCGTGACCATCTGGTTCATCACGATCGAACCGGTGCGCGCGTTCAGGATCACCTTCGCTGCGGCCTGCGCCGGTTTCACGTCGAGATTCTGCAATTGCGCCATGAAGGCGACCTGCTGCTCCGGGTCAGCCGGCGCGCGCAGTTGAATCGTGCGGCCGTCGAGCGCCGTGGCCGTGCCGCCGCCGAATGCATTGTTCACTGCCGCCACCACGCGCTGCGTCGTGTCGTAGTCCATTTCGTTCAGATCGAGTTGCATCGTGCCGGCTTGCGACACCGAGGTCGGCACCGCACGTTCGACGATCGCGCCGCCGGCGATACGGCCGGCAGCGAGCGTATTGACCTGCACCTTGCTGCCGTTGGCGCTCGCGCCGGCGCCGCCGACCGCGAGATTGCCCTGGCCGAGTGCGTACACCTGGCCGTCGGCGCCCTTGAGCGGCGTGAGCAGCAGCGTGCCGCCTCGCAGGCTCTTCGCATTGCCGAGCGACGACACCGTCACGTCGATCTGTTCACCCGGGCGTGCGAACGGTGGCAGCACCGCCGTCACCATCACCGCGGCGACGTTCTTCAACTGGACGTTCGACAGCGACGATTGCGAGTTGCTCGAACCGGCCGCCTGGTTGTTGATCGAGATGCCGAGGTTCGCCAGCATGTTGGCGAGCGTCTGCGTGGTGAACGGGGTCTGCGTGGTCTGGTCGCCCGTACCGTCGAGACCGACGACGAGGCCGTAGCCGATCAGCGGATTGTCACGCACGCCCTGGATCTGCACGAGGTCCTTCAGGCGCTCGGCGTGAGCGGGCGTCGCCGCCGGCAGCGCCGCGCAGGCGAGCGCGACGAAAGCCAGCACCCGGCCGATCCGGCCGGCACGCGCGAGGAAGCGGAATGAAACAGTACGCATGATCACCACGGCGACACGTTGAGGAAGAAGCGTTGCAGCCAGCCCATGTTTTCGGCCTCGTCGAGATAGCCCTTCGCGGAATACTCGATCTTTGCGTCGGCCACCTGCGTGGAGTACACGGCATTCAGACTGGAGATCGTGTTCGGATTCACCACGCCGGAGAAGCGCACGAACTCGTTGCCCTGATTGATGAGCATCTGCTTTTCGCCGCTGACCATCAGGTTGCCGTTCGGCAGCACACCGGTCACCGTCACGGTGATCGTGCCGTTGAATGTGTTCGACGCGTTGGCGCCGCCGGTGCCGCTGAACACGTTCGCGCCGTTGGCGCTGAGACTCGCCTTGCCGAACAGTCCGGCAAGGAAGCCCGCCGTCGGCACGGCCAGATTGGTGCTGCCCGAGCGGTTTGAATTGGCACCAGAGGACTTCGTCGCGTTGACGTTTTCCTGAATCACGATGGTCAGGATGTCGCCGACATTGCGCGGACGCTGATCTTCGAACAACGGCCGGCCCGCGTAACCCGGGTTGTAGATCGAGCCTGGCGACTGTGCTTGCGGCGGCATCGGCGGCAGCGCCGTCATTGGCTGCTGCGTGATCGGCTGCTTCGGCACGAGCCCGCAACCGCCGAGCGCGACGAGCAGCGTGAGCTGCGCGAGCGCGACGGCAGTACGCGAATGAACCGGATTACGAGTGAAGTGCGACATCTTGATTACCGCCTGATTTACAGCCTGTTAATTCCAGTGACTTCAGCGTTAAACCTGCATCTGACTGAGCGTCTGCAGCATCTGGTCGGACGTCGTCACGGCCTTGCTGTTGATTTCGTAAGCACGTTGCGTCTGGATCATGTTCACCAGTTCCTGCACCACGTTCACGTTCGATGCTTCGACGTAGCCTTGATTGAGCGTGCCCGCGCCGTTCAGGCCCGGCTGTGCAATGTTGGGCGCGCCCGACGACGCAGTTTCCGCGAACAGGTTCTCGCCCTTCGCATCCAGACCGGCCGGATTGATGAAGGTCGCGACCTGCATCGAGCCGAGCTGCTGGCTGTTGGTCGAGCCGGCGACGGTGATCGACACCACGCCGTCGCTACCGATGGTGAGCGACGTCGCGTTGTTCGGCACCGTGATGGCCGGGATCACCTGGTAGCCGCTCGACGTCACGAGCTGGCCTTGCGCGTTGGTCTGAAACGAGCCGTCACGCGTGTAGGCGGTCGTGCCGTCGGGCATCTGCACCTGGAAAAAGCCCTGGCCGTTGATGGCGACGTCTTTCGAGTTGCCGGTCTGCTGCAGATTGCCCTGCGTGTACAGACGCTCGGTGGCGACCTGTTGCACGCCGGTGCCGAGCTGGATGCCCGACGGCAATTCCGTTTGCTGCGTCGAGTTCGCGCCGGGCTGGCGGACGGTCTGATACAGCAGATCCTCGAACACCGCACGTGAGCCCTTGAAGCCGTTGGTGCTGACGTTCGCGAGGTTGTTCGAGATCACGTCCATCTGCGCCTGTTGCGCATTCATGCCGGTGGCGGCGATATAAAGCGAGCGATTCATATTCCTTCTCCTATGTCGACCGGAGTCGGCGCTTCAGCTATGAACCAAAGTCCGCGCTTCAGCGCGTTACTCCGGTCTCATGCAAAGCACTTACTCTGGTCCCATGCAACATCGTTGCGGGCCGGCACGAGCCGGCGGCCCGTTAGCTAAAGCTGAGCAACTGGTTAGCCGACTGATCGTTCTTGTCGGCGCTTTCCAGCAGCTTGGTCTGCATCTGGAACTGGCGCGCGTTCGTGATCATCGAGACCATCGCGCTGACCGGATTCACGTTGCTCCCTTCGAGCGATGCAGGCGCGACCGTCACGGCCGGATCGGCGTCGGCGGGATTGCCGTCGGCGGTGCGAAAGAGTCCGTCGTCGCCGCGCGTCATGGTTTGCGGATCGGGGTTGACGAGCTTCAGCTGATCGACCGTCACCACGGCGGTCGGCGGATCGCCCGGCGTGAGCGCCGACACGGTGCCGTCCCTGCCGATGGTGATCTGCGCACCCGGCGGCACCGAGACCGGCCCGCCGTTGCCGAGCACCACCTGATTGGTGGCGTTCACCAACTGGCCGTTCTGGTCGATGTGCAGATTGCCCGCACGCGTGTAGGCCTCGCCGCCGTCAGTGGTTTGCACCGACAGCCAGCCCGGACCTTCGATCGCGACGTCGAGAGGATTGCCCGTCTGCTGGATCGGGCCGGGCGTGTAGTCCGCGCCCGGCGTCGACGACAGCACGAAAGTGCGCGTGGTGTTGTCGTTGATCGAACTGCCGTCGCCGAACGACATCGGCACGGCGCGGAAAGTCGCCAACTGCGCGCGAAAACCAGTGGTCGATGCGTTCGCCAGATTGTTGGCAACGATTGCCTGCTGTTCGAGCGCTTGCGTGCTGCCCGACATCGCGGTGTAGATCAGCCGATCCATGATGGGTCCGTCCTGCTCGCTTACAGGTTGATGAGCGTCTGGTCGACGGTCTGCTGCGTCTTGATCGTCTGCGCGTTCGCCTGATAGTTGCGTTGCGCGGTGATCAGATCCACCAGCTGGCTCGTCAGATCGACGTTCGAGTTTTCCACGGCGCCGCCTTGCAGCACGCCGTGGTTGGTCGAACCCGGCGCAGAGATTTGCGCGGCGCCCGATGCATCGGTCTGCTGGAACTCGTTATTGCCGAGGTTCACCAGACCGTTCTGGTTCGCGAAGTTCGCGAGCGCGATCTGGCCGAGCGCGGCCGTCTGCTGGTTCGAATAGTTGCCGGTCAGCGTGCCGTCGGCGCCGATGCTGAAGCTCGTCAGCGTGCCGGCCGGATAGCCGTCGGGCTGCAGCGAATTCACGCCGTCCTTGCCGCCGTATTGCGTGGTGCCGCCGATGTTCAGCGTCAGGTTCTGAGGCGTCGCCGAACCGTCGGTGGTCGGCACCGCGAAGTTGAAGACGAACGGCGTGGCAGTCGCCGCGCCCGAAGCGTCGGTCGTGCCGAGCAGCGTGCCCGACGAATTGAAGTTCGCATGGCCGACGAGCGCCGCAGTGCCGGTGGAGACGCCGGCATACACGTCCCACGTGCCGGCGGCCGTCTTGGCGAAATACATGTTGACCGTCTGCGAGCCGCCGAGCGTGTCGTACACCGTGGTGCTCGTCGAATAGTTGTACGTCGTCGAGCTGTTCTGGTTGAACGCCACGGCGGTCGGCGCGACGGCGTAGCTGTCACCCGCCGCCGGCACGCCGTTGAACGTGATCGTCTGACCGTTGCCGAGCGAAATGGGGGAGCCGGCCGTGTACGTGCCGGTCGTCGACGTGCCGAGCGTGGTGTCGGTCACCGTGTATGCCGTCGCGCTGGTGAACGAGACGGTGTAGTTGTCCTTGTTCGTTCCCGACGCCGTGTTGGTGATCGTCGCGCCGGTCGTGCTGAGCGTACCGGTGTTGGTGCCTCCTGCCGTGACGGTCGGCGTGCCGAGCATCAGCGGGTCCTGCGCATTCAGGTTCAGGCCGGCTGCGATGTTGGTGGTCGCCTTCGGCGCGATGTTCGCGGTCGGCACGCTGAGCGGCACGGTCTGCGCGGTATTGATGATGCCCGAACTGTTGGCCGCGTAGCCCATCAGTTGCAGGCCTTGCGCGTTCGTGATGAAGCCGTTCTTGTCGAGCTGGAACACGCCGTTGCGCGAGTACACGAGCGAGCCGTTGTTCGACAACTGGAAGAAGCCGTTGCCGTTGATCGCGACGTCGAGTGCCTGGTTCGTGCTGGTGATCGTGCCTTGCGAGAACTGCTGCTGCACCTGTGCGAGCTTGGTGCCGATACCGACCTGGTTGCCGACAGCCGTCGCCACCGAATTCGCGTACATGTCGGCGAATTGCGCTGCGCCGCTCTTGAAGCCAACCGTATTCGCGTTGGCAATGTTGTTGCCGATCACGTCGAGATCGCTCGACGATGCGGACAAACCACTCAAACCTTGTTGGTAACCCATGACGGTCTCCGTGTCTGGAAAGTCTTAACTGACTGAATCTGAATTAGAGGATCGCGGCCACGCTGGTCAGCCCGACAGTCGTGCCGTTCGACAGCACGAGACCCGGCGTACCGTTGTTCTGCATGACGACGCTTTGAACGGTTGCGCCTGCGAGCGTGGTGGCCGTGGCCTGCTGGCCGTTGATCGTGCCGACCGCGCTGATCGTGTACGTGCCGTCGGGCAGCGCGTTGCCGGCCGAGTCGGTCGGCGTCCAGCCCACCGGAATCGTGCCCGCCGACTGCTTGCCGAGGTCGATCGTGTTGACGATCTGTCCAGCCGAGTTCTTCACGACGACCTGCAGGTCGCTCACCGAGTTCGCGAGCTGCACGCCGAAAGCGCCGGCCTTGCCGCTCGCGACCGACACGGAGCTTCCCGGCGCGAGCACGGTCGAGCCGATCAGCAGCGCCGCTTGCGACTGCTGGCCCGCCGACATCTGCGTCGCGAGCGAGCTCAACGTCGTGTTCAACTGGCTGATGCCCGACACGGTGTTGATCTGGGCGAGCTGCGAGGTCATCTGCGAGCTGTCCATCGGATTGGTCGGATCCTGGTTCTTCAACTGCGCTACGAGCAGGCTCAGGAAGGTGTTCTGCAGATCGGTCGCCGAGGTGCCCGAGGTGCCGCTCTTCGAACTCGTCGAACTGCTCGAACCCGACGTGCTGTTCGTGCCGTTCATCGTATCGAGCAGCGTTTGCGACACGGTCGTGCCGTTGTTGCCGATGGTGGTGCCAGTAGTCAAGGGGCTCTCCTCAGGTTCCGATCGTGAGCGTCTTCAGCATCAGGGTCTTGGCGGTGTTCAGGGTCTCGACGTTGGCCTGGTACGAGCGCGACGCCGAAATCATGTTCACCATTTCCTGGACCGGGTCGACGTTGGGCAGCGTCACATAGCCGTCAGCGTTGGCCGCCGGGTTGCCGGGGTCGTAGGCGGTCTTCATCGGCGTCGGGTCGTCGACCACGCCGGTGACCTGCACGCCGCCAACCTGCTGGCCGGAGCCCGAGCGCGCGCCGCCGAGCGGCGCAACGCCGAACACGACCTGCTTGGCCTTGTACGGCTGGCCGTCCGGACCGGTGGTGCTGTCCGCGTTGGCGAGGTTCGACGCCGTCACGTTGAGCCGCTGCGACTGCGCGGACATCGCGGAGCCTGCAACACCAAATATGTTCATCAAAGAAGGCATGTTTGCTGACCTTTCCCGCCGGTTCGATCCGGCTTCAAGTTAGTTCCCGTAGCGATTGTTCTTGCGTACTGCGTGTTTCTTTGCGTGCAGACCGTTACCCGGTTACGAGCCCGACTGGATCGCCGACAACATCGTCTTGATCTGGCTCGACAGCATCGTCATGCCCGATTCGAAGTGCAACGTGTTGTCCGCGAACTGAACGCGCTCGGTGTCGATGTCGACCGTGTTGCCGTCGAGCGCGGGCTGCGTCGGAACGCGGTATTGCAGGTTGCCGTAGTCGTCGGGCATGCCGCCCGCCGGGCTCAGCGTCGATTTGCCGGACATGTGGCCCGGCGTGGTCGACGCCATCGACATTCCGCTTGTCACGCCGGCCGGCTGCGCCATCGGAAGCGTCGCGGTGTTCGAGGCCGTGTGCACGGCCACGCCGGTCTTTTTCAGCGCGCCGGCGAGCGACGAAGCGAAGTCGACGTCGCGCGCCTTGTAGCCGGGCGTGTCGGCATTGGCGATATTCGACGACAGGAGCTCCTGGCGATAAGCGCGCACATCGAGCGCTTCACGTCCAAAGGCGAATTCGGCATCGAGTTTGTCCAGCATAAGAATCTCCGGAGAACGGTCCCGAGGCTTCCCGTGCGCCTCGCGTGAGGACCGCATCAGGCGGGAAGACCTTTTTGCATGAGGTGCATCTTATGGGCCGAGTGCAAGCAGCAATCGGACGAATAACCGGGAAAGGGGGCTTCTATTCAACGTTTGCGCAGAGGGGGCTCTCAATAGAATGCAAGGCGTACCAAATGCATTCGATGGAGAACCGCAATGAACCAGCACACTTTCGATCCGACGCACCGCGCGAAACGCGCGGCGGCGCATCGCCTGTGTGCGGCCGCGCTGCGCGTCGCCGCGCGGCTCGTGCTGAGTTCGTCGCTGGGTGTGCCCGGTGTCGGCGCCGCCGCGCTTTGCGCGCCTGCCGCCGCTATGCTGTTCGCCAATGCCGCGCATGCCGGCGAGGCGGACGGCCCCATCGTGATTGCCGGTCCAAACGAAAAGAATCCGGCGGCACTCACCGAGCTTGCCGAGCATATGCAGGCAGCGCCCGCGAAACGCGTCGGCTCGGCGGCGACGCTCGCCTCCGCCACCGCGCAATCGCTCACGCGCGGTTCGGCCGCGCGCGACGCCGATTCTTTCAGCCGCGCCGCCAATGCAAGCGGCTCGATCGTCATCGCGGGCTCGGGCGACGCGCCGGCCGCGCCGCAAATGATCCGTACGAGTTTCAAGCCGGACGCGAACGGTGTCGTCACCATTCCCGCGCCGGGCCGTGCCGGTTCTGCCGCGACGAACGCAACAAGCGCAACAAACGCAACCGACGCACCCAGCAACATCAATCCGGCCGACGGTGCCGCACGCCTCAATGAGATGCCGGCCTCGCGCCGTGTGGTTCCGGTTGTCGTGACACCGGCGCCGCAAGCGAACGGCGTGCGTCAGGCTGCCGGCGTTCAGCCGGTGGCGGCCAACGCGCCGACCAGCGTGACGAGTCGCACAGCGGCCGCGCCGTCGCAAGCGTTGGGAGCATCGGCAACCGACTCGTTCGACACGCTCGCTTCGCGTGGCGAGCCGCCGCAGATCGGCGCGGACGGCAAGCCCATCAAGGCCCGTTTGAGCGCGCCCGCGAATTCGACCAGTGGCGCCGCCGCGCCGCCGACTGCACGCATGTCCGCGACACGGCCCGTCGCGCCCGCGGTCGCACAGCAGAATCTGCGTGCGGCAGCACCGGCGCAGCCTGAGCCGCTGCCCGGCCAGCAAGACCCGGAAGCGATCCGCACGACCGCGCTCGCGTTCCTGCAGCAGCAGTCGGCGGGATTGCCTGGCAAAGTGGACATCACCGTCGCACCCGCGTTTCCGCGCGGTCTCGCGGCCTGCATGATGCTGGAGCCGTTCATGCCGAGCGGCGCACGCCTGTGGGGCCGCGTGACCGTCGGCGTGCGTTGCGCGGGCCAGCGTCCGTGGACCATCTATCTGCAGGCGCGCATTTCGCTGCATGCCACCTACTACCTCGCAGGCCGCGCGATGTCGCCGGGCGAGGTGCTGACGGCCGCCGATCTGGTCGCGCGCGAGGGCGATCTGACGGGTTTGCCGCAGGCGATCGTGACCGACCCGTCGCAAGCGGTCGGCTCCGTCACGTTGACACGCGTTGCCGCCGGCATGCCGCTGCGCCGCGATATGCTGAAGAGCGCGTCGGCGGTGTCGATCGGACAAACGGTGCGCGTGGTCGCAGCCGGCGAAGGATTCGCAATTTCGTCGGAAGGCAGCGCGATGAACAATGCGTCGCCGGGTCAACAGGTCCGCGTGAAGACCCCCAACGGCCAGGTTATCTCGGGCATCGTCAAAGACGGCGCGACGGTGGAGATCCAACTGTGAGTCGCCAGCGTTCCAAGCTGGCGGCCGATCCAGATGCGTCCGCCGTTTCAGGGCCGGATCGTATTGACAGACAAGGAAAAAGCAGCAGCGATTGCGCTAAAGTTTTGATCGACGGTTGCCGTTATCAGAATCAAATCGTTCAGGAAGCCAATCGTGAAAGTCGATTCCAAAACCAATTCGAATCTGCCGACGTTGAAAGACGGCGTGTCCCGCTCGCAACAAAGCGACGCGGCGACGGCCAACACCGGCGCGCAGACCGCGAGCACTGCCTCGCAAGCCACTCCCAGCAGTTCGGGCGACGCCAGCGTCAGCCTGTCGGGTCTGTCGCAGCACCTGCGCAGCCTCGCGGCGTCCGGCTCGGCCGACATCGATACGGCGCACGTCGAGTCGATCAAGCAGGCCATCAAGGACGGCACGCTGCAAATCGACTCGGGCAAGATCGCCGACGGCGTGCTGAGCACCGCACGCGAACTGTTGCAAAGCAAAACCCCGTCGACCGGCAATTAATCGACGCATCGAAGTACGGTGAATGGCCGGGCGGCGTTCGACAAACCCGACTCGCGGATCGTCCGCGAGCCGTCGTTTTCAGCGAGTTGTTGAGATGAAAGACGCCCTGCTTGCCACCCTCATCGAAGAGTATTCCGCCGTCGAGGCGTTTGCCTCCGTTTTGACGCTGGAGACCAAGGCATTGACTGCCTTGTCGCCGGTCGAACTGCTGCCGCCAGTCATCGACAAGAAAACCGAGCTGATCGGCGAGCTCGCGCAGCTCGAAACCCGCCGCGACGAACTGCTCGCCGAAATGGGTTTTCCGGGCGGTTGGGCCGGCATGGAACTCGCGGCCAGCACCGACGAGCGGCTCGCCGCGCAGTGGTCGCTGCTGCAAAAAGCGGCCGAGCGAGCGCGCCGCTTCAACACGAGCAACGGCGAACTGATTCGCGTGCGCATGGATTACAACCAGCGGGCGCTGACGGCGTTGCAGGTAGCGTTGCCGCAAAAGGCCAACTTCTATGGCCCGGACGGACGCATTCCGGCGCGCGCCGCGGTGTGACGCCGGGTGACGCTGGCGCTCAGCGACAGCGTTTCGTGTTCACTTCTGCGAATGCTGATTGTCGCGATGCGGGCCTCGCATGCTTTGCATGCGTTTGACACTGACGCCCCACTCGCCCACAACTTCATGACTCGCGGCTAGCTCGCCGCAGCAACGCGGCCAACTCAAGCAGCCTTGCGTGAACAGATGGGTTCGTCGTCTCGACGAACCCTTTTTGTTTTCTGCCTCCTCTAGCGTTCGCGTCCTTCTCTTTCCCCGTCTGCTTTAGCCATTCGGCCAGGTGGCGGGAATCCGTCGCGCACGATCAAATCACCTCTTTCCCCAACGAAGTTTTTCGCTGCCAGCGAGCGCGCTGACGCGTCGCGACGAAGCGGGAGTCAACTTCCATCTAGCGAGGGTGTGTAATCGTGTGTATGATTAGAGGAGTGCAATATGAACAGTGCCGAAGTCGTAAAACTGATTCAGGCGAACGGTTGGCGGCTCGTCCGCATATCGGGCAGCCATCATCATTTTCGGCACGCATTCAAAGCCGGGCTCGTGACCATCCCCCATCCCAGGCGGGATCTACCAGCCGGCACGCTGAACAGCATCTTGAAACAGGCAGGGCTGAAATGAAAAATCTGATCTTCCCGATCGCAATCGAGGCGGGCGACGCGCAGCACGCGTTCGGCGTCATCGTGCCGGATATTCCGGGCTGTCACTCGGCGGGAGATACGCTGGAAGAAGCTTATGCGAACGCAAAAGAAGCGATCGAGGCGCATCTGGATACGCTGCTCGACGAAGGCTTGCCGATTCCCGAAAGGCTGACGCTAGACGAGCATCGGCGTAATCCTGACTACGCGGGTTTCACGTGGGGTTTCGTGACAACCCGGAATATTCCCGCGCTGAAGAGGGCGGTACGCATCAACATTTCGTTGCCCGAAGCTCTGGTGCATGAAATCGACGAATACGCGCAGGCGCGTGGCATGTCGCGTTCCGCTTTTCTCGCGCTCGCAGCCGAGCATGAAATGGCGGACGCATGACAGAAGGCGCGGGTAACGCCCTCGCTTCACAACTCATTCGCCCCGCTGAGCGCTAGCTCACGAGGCGAGCCGCTCACGTTGCCTCGGCATTGGCCCACGCCATCTCGCGCAAGCGCGTGCGCAAACGCGCCACCGCCTGGCTGTGCAACTGACACACGCGCGACTCGCTGACTTCCATCACCGCGCCGATTTCACGCAGGTTCATGCCGCGCTCGTAGTAGAGCGACATCAGCAACTTCTCGCGTTCCGGCAAGCGGTCGATCGCCTCGACCAACGCCGAGCGCAGACTGTCGTCGAGCAAGGCCGAAAGCGGGTCCGAGTGATCGACGCAGTAGCGGTCGAGAAACGGCTCGTCGTCCGCGGAACGGTCGAAGTCTTCGTAGTAGATCAACTGGCTTCCGTGCAGGTCCTGCAGCATCGACTGAAACTCGTCGAGCGGCATTTGCAGATGTTCGGCAATCTCCGTTTCGCTCGCCGAGCGGCCCAGATTCTGCTCCACCTTGTGCACTGCCGTCTCCACTTCTCGCGACGTGCGCCGCAAGCTGCGCGGCAACCAGTCGTTGCTACGCAGTTCGTCCAGCATCGCGCCGCGAATCCGCTGGCTCGCGTAGGTTTCGAACTGCGCGCCCTGATCTTCCTTGTAGCGACTCGCGGCATCCAGCAAGCCAATCATGCCGGCCTGAATCAGATCGTCGAGATCCACGCTGGCCGGCATTTTTGCAACGAGCTGCAAGCCGAGTCGACGCACCAGCGGTGCGTACTTCGTCAAAACATCGGCTTGGGAAATCTTTCCCTGAGCGTTATACATCGTGCTCCCCTTGTCCTTGTGCCGCCTCTCAGGCGTGCTGCGCAGACGGTTGGTCGGCGTGTTGCGCCGCTGTAACTGCCGCAGGCGCCATCCATGGCGTTTGCGGCGACATCGCTGGCCGCATCGGCCAGTACTGCAATTCGGCTGCGAGGTGCCGGAAGTCGCGCGCTGCCGGTGTCGACGGAAATGCGTCGACGACACAACGCGACAACTCCTCGGCTCGTGCCATCCGCGCATCCGCGGCAATACAACCGGCGTCTTCCAGCGCCACCGCGAGGTAGCGCCCGGCCACGCCGGCAAGGTTTGCAAAAGCGGTACGAGCGTCTTCCACGCTCTGCACGTGGTTCACCAGCACGCGAAACTGCGCGATGGCATGCACATAGTGCAGACGCTTCATGCACGCATACGCGTCGGTGATCGCCTGTGCCGCCATGCGCGTGACGATCATCACGTCATGGGCCTGCAGCGCGAGCGCCGAGAGGTGCCCTTGCTGATCCAGTTGCGCGTCGATCAGCACGATGTCGGCCGAACCATGCAGCACCGCGCTGAACTGCGCCGCGCCATAACCTTCGCGATGCGCACGTGAGGCGGCGAGCACCGAGAAGCCGAGCGCATGGCGCAAAGCGGCTTCGTCGAGCGTCATCTCGCCGCGCATAACGGCGGCAAAGTTGCCGGCGCCGCGCACGCTGCCGAGCATCGCGCTCACCGACTTGTCGCCGAGGCACTCGTCGATCACGAGCACGTCCTTGCCCTGCTGCGCGAGCGCCACTGCAAGGTTCATCACTGTCGCCGTACAGCCGGCGCCCAGCGAACCGCCCGTCACCGCAATCACGCGCGAGCCGCTCCGCGCGAGAAGGCGCCGCAGTCCTTCTGCCTGATCGGAGACGAGCTTATCCAAAGCGGACCTCGTGCAATTCGGCGGTCGAGCGCGCGGACAACGCGGACAGCAATGCCGGAACATCGTCGTCATGCGGGACGAATGGCGAGTGATCGCGCGGAATGCAGAACGCGCTCTTGATCAGGAAACGTTTGGTCGCGACGTACAGGTTTTCCGGCACTTTCTGACCGGTCGATACGTAGTGCACCGGCAGCTTGTAACGGATCACCGTATCGAGCACGCCGCCCAGGTTGGTCGCCTCGTCGAGCTTGGTCAGAATGCAGCCGGCGAGCGGCTGTTGATCCGGCCCGCGCTGATAGGCCTGCACGACTTCATTGAGCGTGTCGCCGTGGCTGGTTGCGTTCAGCAGCAACAGGCGCTGCACGGGCTGACCCGCGCGGCTCAGCATCGCGATCTGCTCGGAGACGAGGCGATCGCGCTGGCTCATGCCGATCGTGTCGATCAGCACGATGTGCTTGTTGCGCAATTCGGAGAGCGCGAGTTGCAGGTCGGCGCTGTCTTTCACCGCGTGAACCGACACGCCGAGAATCTTGCCGAAGATACGCAGTTGTTCGTGGCCGCCGATCCGGTAGCTGTCGGTGGTGAGCAGCGCCACTTTGCTGGCGCCGAAACGCATCACGCAGCGCGCGGCGAGCTTGGCGGTGGTCGTCGTCTTGCCGACACCCGTCGGACCCATCAGCGCAAAGACGCCGCCGCGTTCCATCAACGTGTCTTCGTCTTCCATGACCGGCAGATTCGAGGCGAGCACCGAGCGCACCCAGTCCATGCCGTCGTCCATGTTGTCGACTTCGTCGGGCAGGTTCGCGACCATCATCTGCACGAGCTGCGCGGAAAAGCCCGCGGCGAAGAGATGCTTGGTGAGCGACGCGTGCGCCGGGTTGCGGCGCTGACGATCGCCCCACATGAGGCCGGCGAACTGTTCTTCCATCATGCCGCGCATCGAAGAAAGCTCGTTCATCACGGTTTCTTTGACGACCTGTTCCATGCGCGCCTTGATCGCTTCAGCGACAGCAGCAGGCGTGCGCGAGTCGTCGGTCGGGGGCAGCGTCGTCGGTGCGATCTTCTGCGCGGCGCGGCGTGCGGCGACCTGCGCGGCTTCGCGAGCCCAATCAGGTGTGTTGTCCGCCTGCGACGCGGCGGCGTTGCCCGGTTCGACAGCGGCGCCAAGACCCTTGGCCATCGCGGCGGCCGGCGTCATCGCGCCGGGACGTGCGTTGTATTCGCTTTGCGGCTCGTGGTCGGCGGCGATCCGTCGAGCGTGATCGATCAGCCAGGGATTCGATTCGGCCATCGTGCGCGGCGCGTGAATGTCCGAAGCTGGCGCGGCAGAGCCGGACGGCACGCCTGCGGCATTCAGCAGATCAGCGCGAATGTCTTCGTTCAAACGCGCGGCGGCTGCTCGCGCGCTCGGCTGGCCGACGTGGATCTGTTGCGATTGCGGCGTCGACGCGTGCTTCGCGGCTGTAGCTGCCGACGCGCCCGGCAATGCGGTCTTGCGCGAGTCGGCTTGCCCGGCGGACGCCTTGGCTGCATTCATCGCGGCATTCATGGCCGCGCTCGGAACGACCTTTGCAGCAGGCTGGGCTTCGTGACTGGCGGCTAGCGCTGAGTCGGCGAAGCTGCCCGTCGTTTCGGTGCCGGCTTCCGGGCTCGCGCCGAACACCGACGAGAATACGTCCGGCATGCCGCTCGCGTACGGATTTGCCTGCATCGGCTGCGCGGCTGACATTGCGCGCGGCGCACTCAGCGCGGGCTGTGCAGCCGCTGCATTCGTCGATGCGAATTGCGCTGCGCTGGCGTCGGCGCGCGGAGCCTTCGGCGTGATCGCCGCGAGGTCGCTGTCGGCCAGGGCGACGATCTCGACGCTGCCGTCGTCCATCGTGCGATTGGACAGCACGACCGCGTCGGCACCGAGCGCTTCGCGCACGAGACGCAGCGCGTCGCGACTGGTAGCACCGATAAATTTACGAATGTTCAAGCTGGACCCCCGATGAGGTAAACGGACTGACGGACCGGCAACACACCGCTTCCCATTGAGATCATTATTGCGAAACGCGACGACCGACGATCGGTGGATAAAGGCTGTTAAACGTGGGTAATTCGAACGATGGACGCATGCAGCGATTCGCAGCCACCGCGCCTATCGAGTGAGCGCGCCCGCCGGGCGCTTCCCACTCCCGCGGTCGAAGCATGGACGCTCCAATACGGCGGCGGTACGAAAAGTCAGGCGCGGAAATGAAAACCGGCGCCCTGGGGCGCCGGTCAATATGTCGGGCGTGGATCTGGCCGAGAAGCGAGCCATGAAGCAAACGCAGCTCGCCCGATCGCAGTCACGCTCGTAGAACGCGCTTTAACCGTGCGCGCCGATCAGATTCACGACCTTGATGTTGCGTGTATCGGGCACTTCCGCATACGACAGCACCTTCAGTTGCGGCAGGCTGCGTCGCAGGAAGCGCGCGAGCATCGGCCGCAATGCGTGTTGCACGAGCAGCACCGGTGCGAGCCCCAGGTTCTGCTGGCGATTCATCGCCTTCTGCGTTTCGTTCATCAGCGTATGCGCGAGGCCAGGCTCGAGGCCCGGGTTGGAACCGGTCGAAAGCGCCTGCGACAGCACGCGTTCGAGATTCGAGTCGAGGCCCATTACCTGCATGTCGCCGGTGCCTGGGAACCACTGCTGCGTGATCGCGCGGCCGAGCGCGAGGCGCACGGCGGCGGTGAGATCGTGTGCGTCGGTGATCTTCGGCGTGTGTTCCGACAGTGCTTCGAGAATCGTGCGCATGTCGCGGATCGGCACGCCTTCTTCCAGCAGGTTTTGCAGCACCTTTTGCAGCGTGGTGAGCGGCAGCGACTTCGGCACCAGATCGTCGACGAGCGACGGCGTGTCTTTCTGCATCCGTTCGAGCAGCGCCTGCACTTCGCGGCGGCCGAGCAGTTCGGATGCATGCGTAACCACCAGGTGATTCAGGTGCGTCGCGACGACCGTGCTCGAATCGACCACCGTGTAGCCGTACACCTGCGCCTGTTCGCGCAGATTCGTGTCGATCCAGATGGCCGGCAGACCGAATGCCGGATCCTGCGTCGGCGTGCCCGGCAGCGCAGCGGAAACCTGGCCGGGATTGATCGCGAGCCATTGACCCGGATACGCCTCGCCGACGCCCACTTCCACGCCCTTGAGCGCGATCCGATAACCGTTCGGACGCAATTCGAGGTTGTCGCGAATGTGGATGACAGGCGGCAAAAAGCCGATTTCCTGCGCAAACTTCTTGCGGATGCTCTTGATCCGCTTGAGCAACTCGCCGTCGGAATTTTTGTCGACCAGCGGAATCAGCCGGTAGCCTACTTCGAGGCCGAGCGTGTCGATCATCGTCACGTCGTCCCAGCTTGCTTCGGCGTTTTCGATCGGCGTGACGGCTGCCGGTGCGACATCCACGAGCGCGGTCGTGTTCTTGCGTTCTTCGGCGCGCTTTTTCATCGTGCGGCCGAGCTGGATCAAACCGCCGCCGAGAATCAGAAACGCGAAGTGCGGCATGCCCGGAATCAGGCCCATCAGCACGAGAATGCAACCCGTGATCGCCAGCACGCGCGGGTTCGTGAAAAGCTGCCCCGTGAGCTGTGTGCCGATGTCTTCGTTCGTCGCGACGCGCGACACGATCACGCCGGCAGCGGTCGAAATCACGAGCGACGGAATCTGCGCGACAAGGCCGTCACCGATGGTCAGCAGCGTGTAGTTCTTGCCCGCCGACGCGAAGTCCATGCCGTGCTGAACCATCCCGACGATCAACCCGCCGAAGATGTTGATCACCATGATCAGCAAGCCGGCAATCGCATCGCCGCGCACGAACTTGCTCGCGCCGTCCATGGAGCCGTAGAACTCGGCTTCCTGCGAGACTTCCGCGCGACGCTTGCGCGCCTGTTCTTCGTTGATGAGACCGGCGTTCAGATCGGCGTCGATCGCCATCTGCTTGCCGGGCATCGCGTCGAGCGTAAAGCGCGCGGACACTTCCGCGATACGCCCCGCGCCCTTGGTGATCACCATGAAGTTGATGACCATCAAAATAATGAAGACGACGATACCGACCGCGAAGTTGCCGCCCACGAGGAAGTGGCCGAACGACTCGATCACCTGGCCGGCCGCGTCGGGACCGGTGTGGCCTTCGAGCAGCACGACTCGCGTCGACGCAACGTTCAGCGACAGCCGCAGCAAGGTCGAGAACAGCAGCACGCTCGGAAAAGCGGCGAAGTCGAGCGGCTTCATCGTGTACATGCTGACGAGCAGCACCATCACGGAAAGCGCGATGTTGAATGTGAACAGCAGATCCAGCAGGAACGGCGGCAACGGCAAAATCATCATGCCGAGGATCATGCAGATCAGCACCGGGCCGGCCAGGGCGCGTAAATTGGTGCCGCTCAAGGCATCGGGCCGTCGAGCGAGGAAACCGGCGCGAGCGTTCATGCGGAGGCTCCGTTATCGTTAGCGGGGTTAAGCGTGTCGGCGGCTTCCTGATCGGCTTCTTCATCCGATACACCGCCCTTGTCGAGTTCCGCGGGCACGTCGAGCTCGGTCGGTGCGACCGGCACGTCGCCGCCGTCGGTTTTGAAGCGCCGCAACTGGTACACCCACGCGAGCACTTCGGCGACCGCGCCATAAAGCTGGCCGGGAATCTCGCGGTTCAGTTCGACGTTGTGATACAGCGCGCGCGCAAGCGGCGGCGCTTCCAGCAGCGGTACATTGTTTTCGGCGGCGAGTTCGCGAATTCGCGCGGCCACCAGGTTCACGCCCTTGGCGACCACCTTCGGTGCGCGCATCTCACCGTCCGTGTATTGCAGCGCGACCGCGAAGTGCGTCGGGTTCGTGACCACGACGTCGGCCTTCGGCACCTGCGTCATCATGCGGCGGCGGGCAATCGCGCGCTGCTGCTGGCGAATCCGGCCTTTTACGTGCGGATCGCCTTCGCTTTCGCGGTGCTCGCGCTTCACTTCTTCCTTGCTCATGCGCAGTTTCTTGTGGAATTGCCACAGTTGATACGGCACATCCATCGCGGCCACGACGAACATGCCGGCCACCGTCATGCCGCAGCACACGGCGATCAGATGCACGGTGTTCGCGAGCGCGAGGTGCAGCGGCTGCGTGGCCAACGCGAGAATTTCCTCGCGCCGGTTCCAGATTGCAGTGCCGCCGATCACGCCCACCACCAGCGTCTTCGCGAGCGACATGACGAGCTGGATAGGTCCGTTGATCGAAAAGATCTTGCCGAGGCCGGCGATCGGGTTGAGACGGTCGAACTTGGGCTCGAGCCCTTTCGTCGACAGTTGCCAGCCGCCCAGCGCCATCGGCGCGAGCAAGGCCGCGGCGCCCGTGATGGCGAGGATCGGCAGCAACGCGTAGAGCCCTTCGCGGCTGGCGGCGCCTGCGCCGATCAACATACGGCGGGTCTCAAAAGCGGTGGCGTGATCGAAGGTAAAGGCCGCGCGCAGCATGCCCTGCAAATGTTCGCCGATGCTGCCGGACATGCCCCACACGCCGAAAAAGCCCGCCGCGAGCAGCGCGAACGTCGATAGCTCCCGCGAACGCACGATCTGCCCTTCCTCGCGCGCTTTCTGCAAGCGCCGGGGAGTGGCTGATTCGGTTTTTTCGAGGTCGCTTTCCTCTGCCACAAAGCTCTCCAGTCGGCCGAGGCACAGCGCCTCTTTCCAGTGAGAGCGATTATTCCCGCTCGGCGCAAGCACCGATCGACGGATAAGGAAGGGGAAACGGGGGCTTTTCGGGGGATGGGCAAGCGCGGCGTGGACCCGCGCGTGGCCGAAAAAAGAAACGCCCGCGCGGGGCCGCGCGGGCGTCGTGGACAGCCGTCAGGCTTTGCGTTGCCGCAGCTTAGCTTGCGTAAGCCACGTAAGGCGCCTGGGTCCCGCCGATTGGCCGCAGGTCGAAGCCGTGATACACGTGGCGTCCGTAGAAGAACGGCAAACCGAGGTCGAATGCGGCGAGCCCGCCGACCTGACCCGCCAGATCGTTGAACGCGTAGTTGGTGCCGTTGCCGAACAGCGTCGATGCACTGACGATGCCGATATTGGCCGTCGCCTTCACGCTGTTCAGGCCGGCCAGCGTGATGGAGCGGGTTTGCGCTGTGGACGGGCAATAGAAGCCCGAGAAGTTGCTGCCGCACATCGTGAGCGAGCTATCGGTGAAGAAATAGCCGTTCGAACCCGAATCCAGGAACGCCGTCACCGTGTTGCCGTTGAACACGCTGTTGGTCAGGTCGCCGAAGTTATCGGTCGTGAAGGTCTGTGCCGATCCGAGCGCATTGTTCGACTGCGTGCCGATGCCGAACACCAGCGTGCCGGTGGCCGACGCCGCGCCGCTATTCGATATGGGCGGCATCTGCACGATCACGCCATTGTTGTCGACGGGGAATCTGGCGACCGGATTGGCCACCTGATTCGCCAGCGCAACCGTGGCACGAGTGCACGATGTGCCGTTGGGACACTCGAAGTAATTGCTGTAGGTCGACGCAGTGGACGCGTTCGCGCACGTGGTGCCGCAATCGTAGAGCGCGGTGCCGATGCCGATGATGCCGTTCGCGCCGAGATCGCTCGCCGTGTTTTCCGCCGAGCCGCTGCCGCAACCGGCCGACGGCACGCTGCTCGCGTCCTTGTCGCCAATCACTTGGATTGGAACCGCCGATGTCGTGGTTTCGCCGCCGATGGTGACGGTGGCGGTACGCACGGTGCCCCACGTGTAGCCGTCGGCGAACGTCGCGCATTCGGCAAGCTGATTGCCGCTCGCGGTCGCGGTGACCGGCAATGCGCGCTGCATCGCCGTGCTCAGCGCCCCGCCTACGATGCGCAGCCCGAACGAGCCCGTGTCGACCTGAATGTTGTTGATGGTCTGGCAGGTCGTAGTGCCGGGCACGCACAGCGTCACGCTGATCGTGGGTATGTTGATCACACCGGAGGTGCCGTGGGCCACCGTGATCGGCACGGTGTTCGAGGCTGTCGCGGCAATCGGCTGCTGTGTTGGGCTGGCCGGCAACGAGCCGTTGATCTGGCCGCCAGACGAGCCGCCACTGGAGCTGGAACTCCCGCCGCTGTCGCCGCCGCCACCGCACGCGGCAAGCGCCGACACCAGCGCGACAGTCGCCACAACCTGCATCCAGTCCTTGAGTTTCATTGCAATATGCATGGTTCGCATCGTTCGTCCTCGCCGTTACTGGATGTCTGAGCTGGTGACGCCGGCCGGCAGCGCGGGCGGCAGCCATGCACGGCCGCTAAACGCGCCCATGTGACCACCGGACTGCACCACGAGCGTGCTCTGATCCACCGCGACCGGCCCACGGGCGCCGCCGCGCGCCGCGCGCGCCGCCTTCACACCCGCGACGTATTGCGGAAAGTAACTGCCGAGCATTTCATTCAGATCGGGCATTTGCGGGCCGCTCCACGCGATGCCGAACACGGTGCCGTCAGCGGCGAGATATTCGCGCACCACCGTGCCGTTGCCGAGCGTGGTTTCACGAACGGTATAGGACGCGGAAGCCGAAGCGGAAGACGCCGCACCGGATGCCGAGCGCATCACGGTGTTCGCCGAGGTGTCGGCAGGCTGGAACTTATGGGACGAAACCGACGCATCTGCCGGAGGCGACATTGGGGCGCCGCCGAGCGCCGCGTGAGCGGACTGCACGACCGACAACGAACAGGGCAAAACAAGCGCCGTAACCACACCGGCGCGACGTACACGACTCCACATAACGAGACTCCTCCCTGGCTGCTAGCCGGCGCATGCTCATGCCAACCGGCTGCAAATAGGCAAATCATAGGGCACGGACGGGGCCGCATTGTCGAGGAATACCTCGTCGTGCAGGCCGCTGGTGATAGCGTTCACCCTCGGGCCGCGCCGCTGCTTGACCTCGTAGTATGCCTGCGGTTTGTGTCGATAGACAGCATTCGCGCGCGGGAGCGCGCCTTGCTATTCATACTGGCTGGCCTCGCGCCGCAAGGGCGCGGGCCGCTCAGAAACCGAGGCTGGCGAGCAGATCGTCGACCTGAGACTGGTCCTGCACGACGTCAGTCTTGCCTTCAGGATTGATCTGCGGACCGTTCAGCAGATGCTCGGGGCTGCCGGTCGGCGATACTTCGGCGACCAGCGCTGCGGCGTGCGCCGCGAACTGCTCACGGCGCTCGAGCGCGATGTTCTCGACGAGCACGCCGAGCAACTGCTGCTCGATCAGGTACACGACGTCCGTGATCTTCTTGATCACCTGACCGGTCAGATCCTGGAAGTCCTGCGCGAGCATGATCTCCATGAGCTGCGAATTGGTCGCGGTGGTTGCTGCGGGCACGCCGCGCAGGAATTCGCGCGTATCGTTCATCAGCGCGCGCACTTCCGCGCGTTCGATCGGCGCCGCATACCATTGCTCCCAACGCGCGTCGAGTTCGCCGGCGTCTTTCTGCAACTGCTCCTGGATCGGCTTCGCGACGTCGATCGAGCCCAGCACGCGCTCGGCGGCCTGCTCGGTCATGTTCGCGATGTACTTCAGACGGTCGCGTGCATCGGGTACGGCTTCGGCCGCGCGCTCGACATGCTTGTCGAGCCCAAGCTCGCGCATCGAATCACGCAGCGTACGTGTCAGTTGTCCAATGCGGGCAAGAATGCGGTCTGACGCGAAGTCGCCGCTCTCGTTGACCGCTTCGGCGCCTGGTGCATTGGTCGGCAGGTTCACATCAGCTCCCGGTCTTGGCCATCTTTTCGAGAATCTTGTTGAGCTTCTCGTCCAGCGTCGCGGCCGTGAACGGCTTTACGACATAACCGCTCGCGCCGGCCTGAGCCGCCGCGATAATGTTTTCCTTCTTCGACTCGGCCGTCACCATCAGCACCGGCAAGTGCTTGAGGTTTGCATCGGCGCGAATCTCCTTGAGCATGGCGAGACCGTCGAGGTTCGGCATGTTCCAGTCGGAGATCACGAAGTCGTACGTGCCGCCGCGCAAACGGGCGAGACCGGCCTGGCCGTCTTCGGCTTCGTCGACGTTGCCGTAGCCCAGCTCTTTCAGAAGGTTGCGAACGATCCGGCGCATCGTCGGAAAATCGTCTACAACCAGAAACTTCATTGCCTTATCCATTTGATTCCCTTTACTTGATTCACGGTGCGGCGTATGACCGCCTCAATTCGAACGGCGCATCATACCCGCTGAACGCGATCGCCCATCGACGCAAGCCGCGCCATCACGCGCCGGCACATGTCCGGCAGCGACGCGATTTCGTCGGCCGCGCCCAGCGCAATCGCTTCGCGCGGCATGCCGAACACGATGCAGCTCGCCTCGTCCTGCGCAAGGGTGTAAGCCCCTGCCTTTTTCATATCCAGCAGACCCGCGGCGCCATCGCGCCCCATTCCAGTCAGGATCACTCCGACCGCATTCTTGCCCGCGTGCTGCGCGGCGGAACGGAACAGCACGTCCACCGACGGACGATGCCGGTTCACCGGCGGATCGTCCGACAGATGCGCGATGTAGTTCGCGCCGCTGCGGGCAAGCAGCAGGTGAGCGTGGCCCGGGGCGATATACGCATGTCCCGGCAGCACACGTTCGCCGTGCTCTGCCTCTTTAACGGTAATCCGGCACAAACCATTGAGGCGTTGCGCAAAAGATTTTGTGAAACCCGGCGGCATATGCTGTGCAATCAGCACCGCGGGTGCATCCGGCGGCAGCGGCACGAGCACTTCGCGGATGGCTTCCGTGCCGCCCGTCGACGCGCCGACGATGATCAGCTTCTCGGTACTCAGCAGCGGATTGTTGAAAAGCGGCGCGGCGCCGACGGGCGCATGTCCGGCGGCAGCCGGCGCATGATGCACCGGCGCGGCCTGGCGCACGCGAGCGCGCGCCGCGGCGCGAATCTTGTCGGCTAGCTTTTCCGAATAGTCGAGCATGCCGTCGCGAATGCCGACCTTCGGCTTCGTCACGAAATCGACCGCGCCGAGTTCCAGCGCGCGCAGCGTGATTTCATTGCCGCGCTCGGTCAACGAAGAGACCATCACGACCGGCATCGGACGCAAACGCATCAGCTTCTCGAGGAAGTCGAGACCGTCCATGCGCGGCATTTCGACGTCGAGCGTCAACACGTCGGGGTTGTGCTGCTTGATGAGCTCGCGCGCGACCAGCGGGTCGGGAGCGGTTGCAACGACGGTCATGTCCGGCTGGCTATTGATGATTTCCGTCATCAAGCTGCGGATCAGCGCCGAATCGTCGACGCACAATACTTTGATCTTTTGCACAGCGCTCACGCCTCCTCTGCGGTTCTGGCGTTATTTGAATTAGTCGGGCGCGGGGTCGAGCCGAACAGTTCGATACGCGATCTTGGCGCGCCCGCGCCGTTCGCTGCCGTGCTGCCCGAGCCACCGTTCGAGCCAAAGAGTTCTATCTTCGGCCTCGTGGCGGCTGGCGCTGAAAACAGTTCGACCCGCTTTCTCGCGGCGGCAAGCCGCTCGGCGCGCGCTTCGGCGGTCTGCCGCACGAGCGCCTGTTCGCGCTCGGCCACGCTCGGGTCCTGCTGCAGACGCAGCTTCTTCACCATCACCTGGCCCGTGCGCGGCATGAATGCCACCTTCCGCGGATGCGAGCCCTGCAAATCCTCGGCGACGATGCGAATCTTTTCGAGCGCCAGATAGCGGCGCACGAATTCCGAATTGCGATCGCCGATGTTGATCGTCGTCATGCCCGCAAGCACCGCGCCGCCGCCGAACACCTTCGCTTCGAAACGCTCGCGTCGGCCGCCGGCCTTGATGAGTTCGTTGATCAGCACTTCCATCGCGTAAGCGCCGTAGCGCATCGAATCCGATGCAGGCTGGCCGACTTCCGCGCCGTCGTCGGGCAACATGAAGTGATTCATGCCGCCGATGCCGGCCGTCCGGTCCTGAATGCAGGCCGCGACGCACGAACCGAGCACGGTGACGAGCACCATGTCCTCGTGCGTGGTGTAGAACTCGTTGGGCAACAGCTTCACGCCGGGGCGTTGGAAGTGGTTGTCGTAGTAGAGATTGGTCGCGATAGGCAAGGCGCTGCTCATACCGTCACCCCGCTCGTCGCCGCCGTGCGCGCCGGTGCGCGCGCGCCGGCTGCATCGCGCGTCAGTTCATACACAGTCTGACCGCGCAGCTTGAAAGCCTGCGTGACGTAGGTGAAGTTTTCCGAGTGGCCCGCGAACAGCAGGCCGCCCGACTTCATCAACGGCTCGAAGCGGCCGAGCACCTGAGCTTGCGTCGGCTTGTCGAAATAGATCATCACGTTGCGGCAGAAGATCGCGTCGAACTGCGTGCGCAACTGATAATCCCGGTCGGTGAGGTTCAATTGCTCGAAGCGCACCATCGCGCGCACTTGCGGACGCACCTTGACCATGCCCGCATGCGCGCCGGTGCCCTTCAGGAAAAAGCGCTTGAGCCGCTCGGGCGAAAGGTGCTTCACCTGGTCGAACTGGTACATACCGGCTTCGGCTTTCGCAAGCACTTGCGTGTCGATGTCGGTCGCGAGCACCGTGGCCTGGCGCGCGCCGGTCTCGCCGAGCGCTTCGATCAGCGTCATCGCGATCGAATACGGCTCCTCACCGGTCGATGCCGCCGAGCACCATACCGAAACGGGCTGCGCGCGGCGCGGCACGAAATCGGCGAGGATCGGAAAGTGATGCGCTTCGCGGAAAAACGCGGTCAGGTTCGTGGTAAGCGCATTGGTGAATGCTTCCCACTCGGCCGGATCGTTTTCCGCTTCGAGCAGATCGAGGTACTGCTTGAACGAGTCGAGACCACGGGCGCGCAGCCTCCGAGCGAGTCGGCTATACGCCATGTCGCGCTTGTGATCGGAGAGCGAAATGCCGGCGCTGCTGTGAATCAGTTCGCGAATGCGTGTGAAGTCCGCAGAAGTGAATTCGAAATCACGTCCCTGTTCGCCGGATCTGACCGGTTCTGCCCGGTCGGTGCGTTGCTGTGCGCGCGTTGCCATCATGAAAGTTCCTGCCTGCGATACGAGCCATCACGCTTGCGCGACGGAGCTGCCGGCGAGCAAGGGATTATTTTCACGGGGTCGCGCCCGCCCGCAAGTTCCACCACCATGCAGTCGGCCCGCGACACGCTGTATGAGCGTGCTTCGATGATTCGCGCCACATGGCGCGCGATACCGAATGACTGCATGTTTCTTCGTCATTTCCTAAAACGTTTCCCAGTCCGCGTCCGAGCCCGCCGAGGCTACGCTGGCAGCGGCCGGCCGTGCTGTGGGCGCGGATGCCGCAGGCGGCGTCTTCGGCTTGAGCGCCGGTTCGACGCGCACCGCGCCTGCTTCGTGATTGCCCGAAGCGGAAGCGGTGCTGCCTGCCGATGCTGCATTTGCCGTTGCTGCTGCGCTTGCTGCTCCGCTTGCTGCTCCGCTTGCTGCTGCGCTTGCTGCCGGCTGCGCTGCGGCGCCATGCGCCGGTCGCGGCGCGCTCTTCGCCATCGTCTTGCTCTTGCCCACCGCTGCCCGCGCCTTCACCTGCGGCTGCGCCGGCGCGGCGAAACTGCGAGCCGGGCTGCTGGCGACCTTCCAGCCGCTCAGCACGGCTTGCAACTGACGCGTCTGATCTTCGAGCGACCCTGCTGCTGCCGCCGCTTCTTCGACGAGCGCGGCGTTTTGCTGCGTCACTTCGTCCATCTGCACGACCGCGCGATTCACCTGCTCGATGCCGCCCGATTGCTCCTCGGACGCCGCGCTGATTTCACCCATGATGTCGGTCACGCGGCGCACGGCCTGCACGATCTCGTCCATCGTCGTGCCGGCGCGTCCGACGAGTGCCGAACCGCTTTGCACCTTGTCGGTCGAGTCGCCGATCAGTTCCTTGATTTCCTTCGCGGCGCTCGCGCTGCGTTGGGCAAGGCTGCGCACTTCGCCGGCCACCACCGCAAAGCCCCGGCCCTGTTCGCCGGCACGCGCCGCTTCCACCGCCGCGTTCAGCGCCAGAATGTTGGTCTGGAACGCAATGCCTTCGATCACGCCGATGATGTCGACGACCTTGCTCGAACTGCTCGCGATGTCCTGCATCGTCGTGACGACCTGGCTTACCACCTCGCCGCCGCGCGTCGCGATGTCGGACGCGTTCACAGCGAGCTGGCTCGCCTGACGCGCGTTCTCGGCGTTCTGGCGCACGGTGCCCGTGAGTTGCTCCATGCTCGATGCGGTTTCCTGCAACGAGGCGGCTTGCTGCTCGGTGCGTTGCGACAGATCGGTGTTGCCCATCGCGATCTCGCGCGCGCCGGTGTCGATCGATTCGGTGCTGCTGCGAACCGCGGTCACCATCGACGCCATGCTTTCCTGCATCCGTTTGATGCCGGCAAAGAGGCGGCCGATTTCGTTGCGGCTTCTCACCTCGATCGCTTCGGACAGATCGCCCGCGGCGATCCGCTCGAAGCATTCGGTTGCGTCCTGAAGCGGCTGCACGATGAGCCCGCGCAGCGCGAAACGCAGACCGATCACGAGCAGCAGCGCGAGTGCGGCAAACGCGACGATCAGCGTCGTCATCAGCGAAATGTTCGACTGCGCGGCTGCCTGCTGGTCCACCGCCTGTTGCTGCAGGTTCTTGATGACGAGCGACGCCGCGTTGTCATACGAGACGAACATCGGGCTGATCTTCGTATCGGCGATCGCGTGGTACGCGGCCATGTCGTTCGCCCGCAGCGCCGCGAATTCCGGCTCCATGCCGTCGCGCACGAGCGCCGTGCGGCGCGCGAGCAGTTCGTCCATCTGCGCCTGGTCGACGCCGTTTTTGGGCGCGTCGACGTAGGTCTGCCAGTTCTTGTTGCTGAAGCCGTACAGTTCCACTGCACGGTCCAGAACCTTCTTCGCCGTTTCAGTGTCGCCAGCGGCTGTCAGCGCGGTAAAGCGGTCCAGCGAAACACGCGAGCGCAGCAGATATGCCGAAGCGTCGTCGAGCGCGTGAATCGCAACCAGATCGCCGCGCGCGATGCGGTCGAGCGACTTGCTTGCGCTGCCGAGCGCCGTCAGCCCAAGCACGCCGACCACCATGGTCAGCGCGACGAGAATGATCCCCACTAGCGTGAGCGATGTGCGAATCGACCACCTGCTTAGCATCTCAATGCTCCCTGTTCCAAACTTTTCTGAACGCCGCGGCCGTTAGACGCCGAGCGTTTCGATGAGCGCCATTTCGCGGCTCGTCATCAGCTTCTCGATGTCCATCAGAATCAGCATGCGGCCGTCGACGGTGCCGAGACCCGTGAGGTACTCGGTCGTCAGCGTCGCGCCGAATTCCGGCGCCGGCATGATCTGGTCGATGGCAAGCGTCAACACGTCGGACACGCCGTCCACCACCATGCCGACCACGCGATGCGCGACGTTCAGGATGATCACGACGGTCTGGTGGTCGTACTCGACGCGGCCCAGATGGAACTTGATGCGCATGTCGACGATCGGCACGATGATGCCGCGCAGATTGATGACGCCCTTGATGAACTCGGGTGCATTCGCGATGCGCGTCACGTTGTCGTAGCCGCGGATTTCCTGCACCTTGAGAATGTCGATGCCGTACTCTTCGGCGCCGAGCGTGAAGACGAGGAATTCCTGACCGCCGGCGTCGGCCTGCTGCGCGTCGCGGCGACCATTCGTCGCGTTCGCGACGCTCGAATTGATGGATTGAACTTCTGCCACGTTAGCCCCCAAACGGTTGGGATAAATCAAGTTGAGTGAGTGTTACAGCGAATTTGACGGACATCATGCGAGACTCATTGCGCCATGCGCGTTGCGCGACTCGCGGTTCAGCGCCGCCACGTCCACGATCAGTGCTACGCGGCCGTCGCCAAGAATGGTCGCCGCGGAAATGCCGCGCACCTTGCGGTAGTTCGTTTCGAGGTTCTTCACGACCACTTGCTGCTGTCCCACCAGCTCGTCGATCAGCATCGCAAAGCGACGCCCTTCGGTTTGCATGATGGTGACGATGCCCTGGGTCGGCTCCTGCTTCGCTCCGTCGACGTTGAACACTTCGTGCAACGCGACGAGCGGCAGATATTCACCGCGCACGCGCACCACGCGCTCGCCGTTGGCGACCGTGTAGATGTCTTCGGCTTGCGGCTGCAGCGACTCCATCACGAAGTTCAGCGGCAGAATGAAGATCTCGTTGCCGACCTTGACGGACATGCCGTCGAGAATCGCCAGCGTGAGCGGCAGAACGATGCGCGTGGTGCTGCCCTTGCCGGCGTGCGACGTGATTTCCACGTGACCGCCCATCGCCTGGATGTTGCGCTTCACCACGTCCATGCCGACGCCGCGGCCCGACACGTCCGTGACCTGCTCCGCCGTCGAGAAGCCCGGCAGGAAGATCAGGTTCCAGACTTCCTCGTCGGTCATCGTTTCGCTGACCTGCATGCCCTGCTTCGCGGCCTTCGCGAGAATCTTGTCGCGGCGCAGACCGGCGCCGTCGTCGCTGACTTCGATCACGATGTTGCCGCCGTGATGCGCCGCCGACAGCACGAGCTGACCGGTCGAATCCTTGCCCGCCGCGCGCCGCGCTTCCACGGTTTCGATGCCGTGGTCGAGACTGTTGCGCACGAGGTGAGTCAACGGGTCGATGATCCGCTCGATCAGGCTCTTGTCGAGTTCGGTCGCCTGACCGAAGGTGACGAGTTCCACTTCCTTGCCGAGTTTCGCCGCGAGATCGCGCACGAGACGCGGGAAGCGGCTGAACACGTAATCCATCGGCATCATGCGGATCGACATGACGGCTTCCTGCAGATCGCGCGCGTTGCGCTCGAGCTGTGCCATGCCGTTGAACAGGCGATCGTGCAGTGCCGGATCGAACGTGCTGGTGGTTTCCGCAAGCATCGCCTGCGTGATCACCAGTTCGCCGACCAGGTTGATCAGCTGATCGACCTTTTCGACGCCCACGCGAATCGAGCTGCCTTCCGCGCCGCCTGCCGCCGCTGCCGGACGCGCGGCCTTGCGGTCCTGCTCGCCGGCTGCCGCGCCAGCGGTCGCCGGAGCTGCTGCCGGTGCGCTGGCCTGAGCCGCTGCGGGAGCCGGAGCCGCCTTGGCGGGCTCGGCGCTCGGCGTCGGAGCAGGCTGCGCTACAGACGCCGTGGGCGCCTCGGGTGCTGCGGTATTAGTGGCGGCCGAAGCCGCCGGTGCTGCTTGCGCCGGAGACGAGGGCTCAGCGTCGGGCGTTCCAGGTTCGCCTTGCTGAGCACCGTCCGCCGGTGCGGTTCCGCGGCCGATCGAGATCTGACTTTCGTCGATCACGAAACAGCACACGGCGATGATGTCGTCGGACGTAACATCGGTCTGAAGCCACAGCGTGAGATCGCCGCCGCTCTTGACCTGCCCGACGATATTGCCCAGGTTACCCAGCTCTTCGGCAAGGAGCTCCTGGTCCTTCTCATCAACGCCCCGTAGCGTAATTTTCAGATGCGGACCGGCGGCGTCGTCCGCGTCGCCGGTTCCTTCGGCTTGCCCGGTCTGTGCCGGTTCGCCGTCATTCCATTCGCCCGCCGCCTGCACCGCCTGTTCGACGACGTGTTCCGGCGGACTGCCTTCTTCTACTGTTGCCAGTTCCTCGACCGGCGCGGCCACTGTGGCTTCGACCGGCGCTGCAGCAGCCGGCGCAGCCACGCCGCGGCTTTCCGCGTGCAACTGCTCGAGCTTCGCGCAGATCGCCTTTGCAACCGCCGCGTCGGGCTCTGCGCTCGCGCGGTAGTCGGCGAGCTGCCCCGACAACACGTCCTTGGTTTCGAGGAACGTGTCGATCATGTCCTTGCGCAGAACGAGTTCGTTGTTGCGCGCACGGTCGAGCAGCGATTCGAGAATGTGGGTCGTCTCCGTCAAGGCGGTAAAGCCGAACGTCGCCGCGCCGCCCTTGATCGAATGCGCCGCGCGGAAAATCGCCGCGAGGTCTTCGGGGTCCGGGTGCGCGAGGTCCAGATTGAGCAGCAGCTGCTCCATCTGCGCGAGCAGTTCGTCCGCTTCGTCGAAGAACGTCTGATAGAACTGAGTGATGTCGAGTGTCATGCCTGGGTCACCGCGAGAGTTCCTGTCTAGGCTTGGGCTACCGTGCCGCAGCGTCGAGAGCTTCTAAAACTTGTCTAAGGTTGATGCTTACGCCTGATCTGGCTCGGCCAACGCCGCCACCAGTTCCGTGAGCATGTCGGGGTCGAGCGGCTTTTCGATCCAGCCGGTCGCGCCCGCTTCGCGCGCCGCGGCTTTGAACGACTCGCCCGATTCCGTCGTCAGGACGAGGATGGGCGTCGCCGCGTAAGCCGGATTGCCGCGCAGTTCCGCGATCAGATCGAGGCCGGTCTTGCCCGGCATGTGCTGATCGGTCAACACCAGGTCGAACCGCACGGCGAGCGCGTTTTCGAGCCCTTCCGCGCCGTCCGCGGCGAGCGTCACCTCATAGCCGGCCGCCGTCAGCGTCGCGGAAAGAATCTGCCGCATCGATGCCGAATCGTCGATTGCCAGGATATGCCTGATCATGAAAACCTCGCTGCACTTACGCTATGTGTCGCCCCGCTGTCCGCGCCAGTGAGGCGCATGGAGCAGCCGGGCGACCGCCTTCTGTTACTGAGCCGCCGGCGCTATCGCCGGTACCTTGGGCGCGACCGTCATCGGCTGCGCCAGTTTTTGCAGCAGCGGCTTCGAGCCGGCTGCGTCGTCCGACAAGGTCGTCGTAGTGGAGTCGTCATGATTGAGCGCCTCCTCTGACTTCCTGTTCAGAACGATGATGCTGATGCGGCGGTTTTCCGGATCCATTGCGTCCGCCTTGTTCAGGTTCTGCGTCGACGCGAGGCCGAGTACGCGCATCACCTTTGCTTCGTCCATGCCCCCGGCGATCAGCTCGCGGCGCGACGCATTCGCGCGGTCCGCGGACAGTTCCCAGTTGCTGTAGCCCTTCTCGCCGCCCGCGTACTGCGCGGCGTCGGTGTGTCCTTGCACGATGATGCGGTTCGGCACATCGTTCAGCGTGTGGCCGATCTCGCGCAGAATGTCGCGCATGTACGGCTCGACCTGATCTCTCGCTGTCGCGAACATCGGCCGCTTCTGCGAGTCGACGATTTCGATGCGCAAGCCGGTCAGCGTCGAATCGATTCGTATCTGCTGCTTGAACTGGCGCAGCACCGGATTCGCTTCGATCGCGGCCATCAGCTTCACTTGCAGATCGTGCAGACGGACCTGCTCGCGTCGCTCCAGCTCACCCTGCAACTGCTTCATCGAGTCTTCGCTGCTATGCGAGACCGTGCGCTCGGCTCGATTGTTCGAACCGTCCGTTGAGCGCGTCACTCCTTGCGCGTCGGTCGAAATATCGCGGCCGCCGCCCTTCAGAATGCTCGAATCTTCCGCGCTGCGGTCGCCGCCCCACAGCGTGATCTTCAACGGCTGGTTGAAGTACTCCGCGATGCCTTTCAGCTGCACCGTGGATGCCGAACTCAGCAGCCACATCAGCAGGAAGAACGCCATCATCGCGGTCATGAAGTCCGCATAGGCGAGCTTCCAGGCGCCGCCGTGGTGGCCGGCCTTCTTCGGCGCGGCGCGCTTGACGACAATGGCGCGGTCTTTGTTGTTGCTCATCGGTTCGTTCCCGGCGCCCTTACTTGGCCTTCACGCGGCGCACGTGCTCTTCGAGCTCGGCGAACGACGGACGCTCGGTCGAGAAGAGCACCTTGCGGCCGAACTCGACGGCAATCGCGGGCGCATAGCCGTTCAGGCTGGCGAGAATCGTCACCTTGATGCACTGGAACATCTTGGTCGACTCGGTCACGCGCTGTTCGGCGACGCTCGCGAGCGGCCCGATCAGCCCGTAAGAAAGCAGAATGCCGAGGAACGTACCGACCAGCGCCTGCGCGATCATTTCGCCGAGCACCGCCGGCGGTTTGTCGGCGGACGCCATGGTGTGCACCACGCCCATCACCGCGGCCACGATACCGAACGCCGGCATTGCGTCGCCGACCTTGTTCAGCGCATGCGCGGGCGCTTCGCCTTCCTGGTGATGCGTCTCGATCTCCTCGTCCATCAGGCTTTCGATTTCGAACGCGTTCATGTTGCCGCCCACCATGAGGCGCAGGTAGTCGGTCAGAAACTCGATGATGTGATGGTCGGCGAGAATCTTCGGGTACTGCGTGAAGATGGGGCTCTTCGACGGATCGTCGATGTCCGCTTCCAGCGTCAGCGTGCCTTCCTTGCGCGCTTTGGCGAGCAGGACGTAGAGGAGCGCCATCAGCTCCATATAGACGTCCTTGTTGTACTTCGCGCCCTTGAACAGGGTCGGAATGACGCGCAGCGTTGCCTTGATCGTCTTCATCCCATTACCGAGGATGAACGCGCCGACGCCAGCGCCGACGATCATCAGCACTTCAACGGGCTGCAACAGCGCGCCGAGATGGCCGCCTTCCAGCGCGTAACCGCCGAAGACGGACAAAAGCGTCACGAGTGTTCCCACGAAAATCAGCACTGCGGAGCCCTCACAAAGAAGCGACGGTGACCGTCGTTAAACTGGTTTACGGCAACGCACCAGAAAACTTTGACGGAAAAGAGGCTGGCCGCGCCGGTGTAAACCAGAGGCGGGCGCGGCTGGCCACACGCGCGATGCGCGAGGCTCGGCGCGGCAATCAGCCGGGCGGCAAGGCCCATTGGACGGGGAGGTGAACGAGGGCCGCGCGCCGGCGGCCCGCTTGCCGATCAGGCGACGAGCGCGGCGAGACTCTCGCGGGCCCGGGCGTCGGCAACTTTCTTTGTCTTACCGGCGCGCGAAGGCGGCTGGCACAGTCCGCAGACGAACCCGTGTTTCGGGTCGTGAGCATGTGCGACGAAATGCCCGCCGCAGCGGCAGCAGGGCGTGATCTGCAACATCCCCGAATCGAAGAAGCGCACGAGCGTCCATGCGCGCGTGAGGCTGAGCACGGGTTCGTCGTCGTGCAAATGCACGTGCTCGAGGTAAAGCCGGTAGCTCTTCACGATCGACTGGATCGTCGCGCAGCCGCCATGGTCGGCCATGAAGCGGTAGATGTTGTAGAACAGCGAGGAGTGAAAGTTCGGCTGCCACGTCATGAACCAGTCGGTGGAAAACGGCAGCATGCCCTTGGGCGGCGAGACCCCTTTCAGTTCCTTGTACAGCTTGATGAGCCGGTCGCGCGACAGGCTGGTTTCCGCCTCGAGCAGTTGCAGACGCGCGCCGAGTTCGATCAGTTCGATGGCCAAGGTGATTTCCTTGACTTCGAGCACCACGCTTTTATAGGCCATCCGCTTACGTTCCCGTCCCGACTGCTTGCCTCGTGCGGACTGCCATCAGCCGAGTTGCTCGACGGGCTGGCTTGCCATCAGGATCGCGGAGTGCGCCTGCGCAACGGCGCTTGATTTGCCCTTGTCCGCGAGCGCGGACAGCACGGCGTGATCGTCGAAACGGAAACGGCACAGCACCTGATTGGACGCCGCCAGCTTCACGGTCTGCGCCAACGAGAGGTTGGCGAGCACATCGGCCAACTGGTCCGAAATTCCCATGCGGAACATGCCCATGGGCTTGTCTTCGCGAAGCAGGCGCTGCGCGAGCAGGAGATAAGAAAGGTTGACTTCTCTGATCTCATTGAGCATTTCGCTTGTCGCGCTCATGATTCCCCCGGGGTGTATCTGGCTGGTCAGGCCGTTACGGAAACGTTTGCTCGAACGCGCGCAGTTAAACCGCGCCGGTCGGCTCGTTTGTAGTCTTGCAAGCATTGTCTCGAAAGGGGGAGCGAAACGAAATCGGACAGACACCCAGCTTGGTTGACGGATTAATCCGTCATTCGTGTAGGAGTTTTTCCTACAGCGCTGCGATTGGAGGCGGATTGAAGCGGATTAGTCGACCCGGTGGTCGGAGTCGCTATGCGCCGTGGATACTGGACTTCGCGGAAATGAACCAACCGGTGAGTTTGGTGAGCGCCAGGTTTGCACCGTTCAACGGTGAGCCGAATTATAAGACGTTTTCACCGCTCTGTAATAACTTGACCCTGTAGGCCTGGCTCGGTGCTTGCTATATAAGGGCGCGGCGGTTTCTCGTGGGTTCGCCATCCGCCGCCAGAACCAGTCTGAAAGCGCCGGAGGGCTGCCCGAGCGTGTGTAACGTCTCGTGTTTCGCGCTGTAACAACGTTAAGCGTTTGAAAAATAACTCGAATTGGCGCGGCCGATCCCGATAATGAAGCTAAGGGATAACCCGATGCAGATTCGGAGCACCCCCGGGCGGCGGCATACCGCGCCCAACCGTCCGTCAGGCATTCGCTCCTCGCTCTACTCGAGCGCCGCTGTGCGAAGCCGTACTCACAGGAGAAACGCATGCGAATCGCACAAATTGCGCCGCTATATGAAGCAGTCCCGCCGAAACTTTACGGTGGCACCGAACGTGTCGTGTCCTACCTCACCGAGGCACTGGTGGACGAGGGTCACGACGTCACGCTGTTTGCCAGCGGCGACTCGGCGACTTCCGCGAAGCTCGACGCGTGCTGGCCTCGTGCGCTGCGCCTCGACCCGACGATTCGCGACGCGCTCGCTCCCCATATCCTGATGATGGAAAAGGTTCGCCGGGTCGCGCACGAGTTCGACGTGCTGCATTTCCACCTCGACTACATGCCGTTTCCGCTCTTTTCGACGATGGACACGCCGTTCGTGACCACGCTGCACGGCCGCCTCGATCTGCCCGAATTGCAACCGGTGTTCGACGCGTTCTCCGGCGCGCCGGTCGTCTCGATTTCCGATTCGCAGCGCCTGCCGCTGCAGCAAGCAAACTGGCTGAGCACGATCTACCACGGCCTGCCCGAGCAGCTGCTCACGCCGCAAGCGCATAAGAAGCCGGAATACCTCGCGTTCCTCGGCCGGATCTGTCCTGAAAAGCGCGTCGATACAGCTATCAAGATCGCTGCACAAAGCGGTTTGCCGCTGAAGATCGCCGCCAAGGTGGACAAGGCCGACCAGGACTACTTCAAACGCGAGATCGAGCCGCTGTTGTCGCAGGCGCATGTGGAGTTCGTCGGAGAGATCAACGAGGCGCAAAAGCCCGAGTTCCTGTCGGGCGCCAAGGCGCTGCTGTTTCCGATCGACTGGTCCGAGCCGTTCGGACTCGTCATGATCGAGTCGATGGCATGCGGCACGCCGGTGATCGCTTTCAACCGCGGTTCGGTGCCGGAAGTGATCGACCATGGGGTGACCGGCTACATCGTAGAAGACGTGCAGGGTGCCGTGGCCGCGCTTGAACGTCTGGACGAGTTGTCGCGCAGCGAGATCCGCGCGCAGTTCGAGCGCCGTTTCAGCTCGAAGACGATGGCGCGCAACTACGTGGACGCGTATTCGGCGCTGATTGAGGCTTCGCGTCGGCCGATGCTTCGCCAGGTCGCGGTGGGCTAAAGCATGGTGAGCCTGTAGATGACAGCGCAGCCAGGGTGCCGGTGCTTTAAACGGGCCGGTACTCTGTCACTCTGTCGCGATCCGGGCTCACATGCCCCAAGCGCTTTTCGATTGACGCACGGAATGCAGGTATTTTTTCCACGTGAATCGTTTGCGCAAACGGTAACTCGGACTTATCCCGCTTCATTTACAGAAAAGCCGCCTCGCAAAGGCGGCTTTTTTAATGGCGACGTGGATGCGCTTCCATGTCCGATTAGAACAGCCGAGTAAAGTCGGACTCGCGCCCATCCTTCAATTCGCTTTCGTTCACTCGCGAACGACTCAGCTTGCGCCAATCAAAAAGCGTTCACGGTTCTTGCCGACGATCCACTTCGGCGGTTTGCCGCGTCCGCTCCACGTATTACCGGTTTTCGGGTCCTGATATTTAGCGGGCAGCGGCGCCTTCTTGGGCGGGCGTCCGCGCTTGGCGGCTACCGCAAAACCGAGGTCCTGCGCAGTCAGGCCGTATTCGGCGATTTTTTGGCGGATGTCGGCTATCACATTGTCGATTTCCGTACGGCGGGCTTCTTCTGCTTGTGCCTGCAATTTGGCGATCTGCGCCTTGAGGTCTGCATATTGAGACATTCCGGTTCTCCCCTTTTAGATCTCATTCGCTCCGCAGACTAACTGTAATTATAAAAATTCGCAATGGATAACATTACTGATTTAGGACAGTATCTTCTGATAATTATTAAGATCGATGAATTGCAAAACGGCTTTATCCCGGAATAATCGGTAATGCCGCCCGGCATTGACAATTCTTGACACTCGATTGGCGACTCTTTCCTTAGAATTGGCGGTCAAAGGCACGCGCCCGATCGGAGCGTGCGCTCAGACTCCGTGCTTTCACAGCATCAACTATTTTAGGATTACCAATCATGCAGTTGTCAAAGCGCCTTGCTGCCGAGTTGTTCGGCACCTTCTGGCTCGTGCTCGGGGGCTGCGGCAGCGCTGTCCTGGCCGCCAACTTCACCGGTCCGGTGCATGGCCTCGGCATCGGCTTCGTCGGCGTGTCGCTCGCTTTCGGGCTGACGGTGCTGACCATGGCGTATGCGATCGGCCACATTTCCGGCTGCCATCTGAACCCGGCGGTCAGCGTCGGCCTGACGGTGGCGGGCCGCTTCCCGGCTCGCGACCTGCTCCCGTACATCGTCGCGCAGGTGGTCGGCGCCGTG
Organism: Paraburkholderia kirstenboschensis; assembly: GCF_904848585.1. Lineage (GTDB taxonomy): Bacteria > Pseudomonadota > Gammaproteobacteria > Burkholderiales > Burkholderiaceae > Paraburkholderia > Paraburkholderia kirstenboschensis. The sequence continues at coordinate 153,830 of NZ_CAJHCR010000008.1, read as the reverse complement.
CTGGGCGCGGCTGTGCTGGCATTAATCGCCTCGGGCAAGCCCGGCTTCGAACTCGTCGCGAGTGGTTTCGCGAGCAACGGTTATGGCGAGCGCTCGCCGGGCCACTACTCGCTCGCCGCGGCATTCGTCTGCGAGGCGGTGATGACCGGCTTCTTCCTGTTCGTCATCCTCGGAGCGACGGACAAACGCGTGCCGGCCGGTTTTGCGCCCATCGCGATCGGCTTGTGCCTGACGCTGATTCACCTTGTCTCGATTCCGGTCACGAACACCTCGGTCAACCCGGCGCGCTCCACGGGCCCAGCGCTGTTCGTCGGCGGGGCAGCGGTGGATCAGTTGTGGCTCTTCTGGATCGCGCCGATCATCGGTGCCGCAATTGCCGGCGTGCTGTATCCCTTGGTCGCGGAAAGCCGCAGCGCTAACGCGCGGAAGCTGGCACTGGACTAGACGAAACCGGTTGGCTGCGGTCAGAGCGGGCGCTACGGCGCCCGTTTTTTATGAGGCCCGCGTGCCCGGTAGGTCGAGCAGCCGCTTAAAGCAGTATCTATATTGCTGGTCCTCGCGGCCGTTTGACACTGAAGTCAGCCAGCGCTGCCGATGCGCCGAAAGCCGCATAAGGGGTTTCGGCGAGCGGACCAGATTAATTCCGTTATACAGATGTAAGCCGCGATTACGCGCCACGCCTGCTAACGCTCCTGTTCGTTGCCGCCAATACGATGCGCGCGCCGCTTGCCCGCCTCAACGCCCCGCTGCGACAGGCTTTCCCCTCAACTACCTGCACCGATCCGACGCAAAGCAGGCAGGAGTGCGTGCTTTCCAGCCCTTCGACGATGCTTGCAGTCCGTAACATCTGGTCGCAGTACTCGCGACCCGGAATGCGTAGATTGGACCTGTGCGACAAACATCCGTCGCTTCACAGCAAGCCTCTTGCATGGAGAACAACATGAAACGCATCGTCACTAAATTGCTGGTTGCCGCAGGTCTCGCAGCAGGCGCATGCGGTGTAGCGCAAGCGCACACGGATTTGAACATCGGGCTGTCGCTCGGCACGCCGGTCTACACCCGCCCCGCGCCGGTCTACGCAGCGCCGCAACCGGTGTACTACGGCAATAGCGGCTGGGGCCGTCGCTATGATCGCGGCGACTACTATCGCGGCGACCACCGTTACGAGCACGGTTGGAACCGGAACGACCGCCGTTGGGGCCACGACGACCGTGGCGATCGTGGCGATCATGGCGACCGCCGTGGCGGATGGCGCGACTAGTCATCACCTCCGCTAAAAGAGCCGGAGATAGCCCGGCCTGGTGTCAACCGGCCCGCATCTGCAACGCGCGATGCGGGCCGGTTGCATTCGGGACTTCGGCTGTCAGGCCGTCAGTTCGTCGTCGAGTGAAAAGAGCTTGCGCAAGTGATGCGCGACGCCCGCTTCGAAATTGTTGCCGATGCGCGGCACATCTGGCAGCCGTGTCATCAAATCGGGATTCGCGTTGTTCATCATGAAAGGATGGCCGGCCGTTTCGAGCAGGTCGATATCGTTCATGTTGTCGCCGAAAGCCACGCAATGCGCGGCGTCCACGCCCACGCGCTCGAGCACGATCTGCAACGCGCGTCCCTTCGATACGTTCGACGTCATTACCTCCAGGCAGTCCGGCAGCGAATACGTCACATAGAGCGCGTCGCCGAACTCGCGTGCGAGATTCGCCGCCACCTTCGCCAGATCCGCCGGATCGCCAATGTAAAGAACCTTGGCGATGTCGACGCCGTCGTGGGTGAGCAGTTCGGCAACTTCATAGGTGAAGCCGGAATCCTGATGAAATTTCAGCAGCTCCGGTGCGTCCCGGTCGATCAGCCACGCCTGGTCGGCGAACAGATTCACGATCACGCGACCGTGCTCGCCGACAATTCGGGGCTGCACGAGACGTTGCACGATGGCGGGCGGCAGGTCGTCGGCGTGGATCACGGTGTTGTCGGGCGCATGGATGCGCGCGCCGTTCGACGTGATCAGGTACGGCTTGATGCCGAGAATGTCGCGAATACCCGCGACGTCGCAGAAATGGCGGCCCGTTGCAATCACGAATTGCACGCCGTCACTTTCCAGCTTGCGCACGGTGGCGACCGTGAACGGGTCGACCTGATGGTCGGCATTGAGCAGTGTTCCGTCGAGATCCGTGGCGATGACTTTATACATAGTGGGAAGGCGAGCAGCGTGGAAGGCGCTATTTTACCGTCGATGACGAGATGGGCCCGAGCGCTTTGCGCGCGGCATTGAACCCTCGGCGCCCGCGCACGCTCCGGACGCCGGTCAGACATTCGCTCACGCGTTGCCCACAAGCCGCGCGGCTTCGCGCTGCGCCAACTGCAAGCCACCGTGCGCGGAGTCCGACAACGGTTCGCGCAACCGTGGCTGATAGATCTGCGGCACATACTCGCGCAACGGCGCGCCGAGACCGCCGCACAAGGCAATGGGCAAAGCCGCCGATGGATCGAGTGCCGCGATCATCTTGCCGATCTGAAGGCCCGCTTCGCCGAGGAGCCGCGCGGCGAATGGATGCGCGCGGTGCGCAATCACGATTCGCGCAAGGCTCGCATACGCCGTTTGATTCGCTTCGCAAAGCCACACGACGAGCCCGTCGCGATCGTGTGCGCCGACGTGCGCGAGAAGCGCCTGCGCGAGGTCGTCGTTCGGGCCCCGTCCGTCGAGCGCGTGCTGTGCGTGAACAATGGCTCGCACTCCGAGCCACGCGCCACTCGCTTCATCACCCGACGGAAAACCATAGCCGCTGACGGTCCGGTATTCGCCGTCGTCCCGGTCGGCCGCCGCCGCGACGCTGCCCGTGCCGAGCGCGACAATCACGCCATACGCACCGCCGTGCGCGCCGAGCAATGTCGTGTACGCATCGCTTTCAACCGCGAGCCCGGCCAGAGCTGGCGTCTGCGCGAGGAACGCCGCCAGCCAGTCGCGATTGTTCACGCCCGCGAGACCACAACCGAGCACGCAGCGTGACCAGTCGAGCGCGGCGCCCGCGTGTGCGAACGCATCCGCACAGCCCGCCGCGATCGCTTGCCACGCACGTTCGACGCCCAGCCCAAGACCCGACGGCCCACTTGCCGCCTGCGCCAACTCGCGCCCGTGCGCGTCGGCCAGCACGATGCGCGTGCCGGTGCCGCCGCCGTCGACGCCGATCAGAAATAGGTCTTCGTTCATTGGCAAAGGTGCGTTTCCTGGGAAATGTGCATAGCGTGGCAGGTCTATTTCGATCCGGCAATTAGCCGAACGGCTAGCTTGCGGCGCCGAGGCGTTCCGCTATGCTGGCGAGCGACGTGACTACGGGGAGCGCCAAATGACACAGCGATGCAACTGGGTATCGAGCGAAGCGCTCGCACATTACCACGACACGGAATGGGGCGTGCCGTCCCGCGAGGACCAGCATCTCTTCGAAATGCTCGTGCTGGAAGGCGCGCAAGCCGGGCTGTCGTGGTCGACGATTCTTAATAAGCGAGCGGGCTACCGGCGCGCGTTTGCCGACTTCGATATCGACAAGGTCGCGCGCTTCACGCCGCAGCACGTCGAGACGCTCGTGGCGGACGAAGGCATCGTGCGCCATCGCGGAAAGATCGAGGCCGCCATCACCAATGCGCGCGCCGTGCAGCAGATCCAGGCGGAACACGGATCGCTCGCCAACTTCATCTGGTCTTTCGTCGACAACACGCCGATTCAGAACGAATGGGCATCGTACAAGCAGGCGCCGGCATCGACGGAAATTTCCGATGCACTCAGCAAAGCGTTGAAGCGCTATGGCTGCAAGTTCGTCGGTTCGACGATCTGTTATGCGTTCATGCAGGCGGTCGGCATGGTGAACGATCACGAGGTGACCTGCATGTGCCGCGCACGCTGCGCCGCCCTCGGCAAGAAGGGACGAGCTCGCAAAGCGGGTTGACCGCGGGGTTATCCGGTGACCGGTACCGGTCGCGCGGGAGACGACTTTTCTCTGTCTGCACGGTCCTCGCGCACCGGTCGAAACCGCTATCCGGTAAAGCCCTGCTGCGCTTTTCGCGGATGCCGGTCGTTATACGGTTATGAGCGCCGCTGCGTTTGCCGTCGCGAGCCCCGCTTTGAGTCACGCCGGAGTCACGCCGGAGTCACGCGGAAAAGCCGCGGCAAAGGCCGGAATTGAAGGCTTTTCGCCATGCTAGTCGGCGCTTGGCCAACGAACGCAGGCTGGATACTGGTATCAGGCGCTCAACAACGAGTAACCACCGCGCAGCATTGCGAGACCAACCATGAAAACCCTTGCCTTTCTCACGCATCAGGACATTTTTGACCAGGCCGTGAGCCACCTTTTCAGCCAGAGGCGTGCCGCGCTTCTGCCACGCGGGGGCGGCGCCTATCGCGGCTATTGCGGCGGCTGCCCTGTCGGCAACTTCATCAAGCTGCGCGACTATATGACAGCTATGGAAGGCGTGCCCGTGCGCTATATCGGCAAGACGCGCGTCGCGGCGCCTGCTTATATGGACGTGGGCGTGGCCGCGCTGAGGAAGGCGCTGCTGCGATCGCGCATCAATGTATACGATCAGGCCACCGTCGATCTGCTCAGCTGCCTGCAAAACGTGCACGACGTGTTCGGCACGTGGGAGTGGGACGAGCGCCTGAACTCGATCGCGCGTCAGTTCGGGCTCTCCGTGCACAAGCTGAAGAGCGCGGCGTAACCACGCCGGGAGCGTCGCTTGGCGAGGCCCTGTGTGCGGCGCCGCGCTCGCCCGCTCCAAGACCGCAAAACACGCGACCACAACGCAAAACGGCGGTGTGGCTTCTTTCGAAGCTCACACCGCCGTTTTGACGTGTGCTGAGAAGCTTGCTTAGTGCAGCTTCTTCGGCAGCATCTGGCTGCGCAGGCGCTTGTGCAGGCGCTTCACAGCAGCAGCCTTCTTGCGCTTACGTGCCGTAGTCGGCTTTTCGTACGATTGGCGCTCACGCAGTTCTGCGATCAGGCCGTTCTTTTCGATTGCGCGACGAAAGCGGCGAATCGCCACTTCGAACGGCTCGTTTTCCTTCAGAAGAATCGTCGTCATGTAATTCCTAACTCAATCACTTGATATGGGTTGATTGCGTGGCGGAGACCGCTCACGCGCCGGCCCTCCGGTCGTTTCGATTCATGGCCAGTAACAGGCAAACGCGGGAAGAACCCGGCCAAACCACGAATGAAACGAGAGGCAAAGCGGCCACGGAGGCCGGAAAAGAGAGGTGTGGAGCTCACCGCGGAACGCGGACAGACGTACTGTAAAGCCGCGCCTGCTGCCGTTTCGCCAACCTTTCACCAACGGAAAACCGATGACGAAACAGGCAAAGATCTCAATTCACTCCCGATGATATCAGGAAACTCTCCATGCTACCAGGGGTTTAGGGATTACGCCAGGCCATCCCGGCGGTTCATGCGCTCGCATCGTCCAGTTCGCGGATGTCGGTGCTCGTCAGCGTCAGATGAACCGCGGCGACAAGACTTTCCAGCTGCTGCAGCGACGTCGCGCTCGCAATCGGCGCCGTCACACTCGGGCGCGCGATCAGCCACGCCAGCGCCACGCTGGCCGGCGTGCTGCCGTGCCGCGCTGCGACGCGGTCGAGCGCTGTGAGAATTTGCAAACCACGTTCGTTCAGATACTTTTCGACGCGGCTACCCCGCGGCTTGTTGGCCAGATCCTGCCGCGAACGATACTTTCCCGAGAGGAATCCGCTCGCGAGACTCCAATACACGACCACGCCCAATTGATGGGCCACCGCGACCGGCTCAATGTCGGTCTCATATTCGGCCCGGTCATACAGATTGTATTCCGGCTGCAGCAACTGATATTCGGGCAGCCCGTGCTGGCGGGAAACGCCGAGCGCCTCCTCGACGCGCGCACCGCTGTAGTTGGACGCGCCGATAACCCGCACCTTACCCGCTTCGATCAGCCTCTGGTAAGCACCGAGCGTCTCGGCAAGCGGTGTTTCGGTGTCGTCTTCGTGGGAAAAATAGACGTCGATGTAATCGGTCTGCAAGCGGCGCAGCGAGTCTTCGACCGCCGCCTGAATGTTCGCAGCCGACAGTCCCTTGCGCCGCGGATGCTTCGCCACCTTGGTCGCAAGCACGATCCTGTCGCGCTTGCCGCTCTGCCGGAACCACTTTCCGAGGATGGTTTCGGACTCGCCGCCCTGATTGCCCGGCGCCCAGGCGGAATACACGTCGGCGGTATCGATAAAGTCCAGTCCGGCGTCGACGAAGGCATCCAGAATTGAAAACGACGTAGCTTCATCGGCGGTCCAGCCGAATACATTGCCGCCGAACATAAGCGGTGCCACTTGCAATTCCGAGCGTCCAATGCGGCGTCTTTGCATGATTTCTCCCGGCTTTATTCTCAAGAGAAAAAGAGAATACGCCGCCTTTTCAAATCCTGCAGCGCACCCGTGAATCGCACCGCAAACCGTTGCCAGGCGGGGCCGGCACGCCTCGCCCGTGATGGCATCTGCATCGCGATAACAGAAAGTCCCTCAAGTTTTTTTTAGGAGGGCCGTCAACCTTCACTGAGGCGGCCAGCAATGAACGAGTGCTTCCGCCGATGCCAACGTGGCGTATTGGGCTCAGGCTTATTTAGGAGATTTTCCATGCTCGGAATCAATAGCAATATCAACTCGCTGGTTGCACAGCAAAACCTCAGCGGCTCGCAAAGCGCCCTGTCGCAAGCTATCACCCGCCTGTCGTCGGGCAAGCGCATCAACAGCGCGGCTGACGATGCAGCAGGTCTGGCGATCTCGACGCGTATGCAAACCCAGATCAACGGTCTGGGCCAAGGCGTGTCGAACGCGAACGACGGCGTGTCGCTGATTCAAACGGCGTCGAGCGCGCTGTCCTCGCTGACGTCCAGCCTGCAGCGTATCCGTACGCTGGCTGTGCAAGCTTCGACGGGCACGATGTCCTCGTCGGACCAAGCTGCACTGCAGAAGGAAGTTGCGCAGCAAATCCAGGAAGTGAACCGTATCGCGTCGCAAACGACCTACAACGGCACGAACATTCTGGACGGCTCGGCTGGTATCGTGGGCTTCCAGGTTGGCGCGAACGTCGGTCAGACGATCAACCTCGACCTCTCGAAGAGCATGTCGGCATCTGGCCTGGGTAGCGGTTCCCTGGCAACCGGCCAACTGGCTGGCACGATCAGCGGTCTCGACATCGACGCATCGACCGGTGCAGCAGCAACGGCCGGCGCGACGGGCAGCGCGATCACCTCGATCAACGTTCTGTCGGACGGCCAGGGCGGCTTCACGTTCACGGACCAGAACGGCTCGGCGATCAACGCAACGGTTGCAGGCTCGATCTTCTCGACCGGTACGCAGACCGCGACGACGGCTTCGCCGATCACCTCGCTGACGATGTCGACGGGTGCATACGACACGACGAACGCAGCACTGGGCACGTCGATCACCAACGCGACGGCGCAGATCGGTGCGGTCAACGCATCCAACACCACCGTTTCGAGCCTCGACATCAGCACGGTCAGCGGCGCGAACGTGGCGATGGTCGCAATCGACAACGCACTGACCGCGGTGAGCAACCTGCAGGCAAGTCTCGGCGCAGCACAGAACCGCTTCAGCGCGATTGCAACGTCGCAGCAAGCTGAAGCAACCGACCTGTCGTCGGCACAATCGCAGATCACCGACGCGAACTTCGCGCAGGAAACCGCTAACCTCTCGAAGGCTCAAGTGCTGCAACAAGCCGGTATCTCGGTTCTGGCGCAAGCCAACTCGCAGCCGCAGCAAGTTCTGAAGCTGCTCCAGTAATAGCTTCTGAAGTTTGACCGGACTTCGCGCGTAAAGCGCGTTGTCCGGTTTTTAGCTATTCGATGGAAGGTCCGCCTTCCATCCTGCATTTCTGTCACGTCAATCACGCATCAAAACGGACGCACGGAGCATTTCCATGTCAACGATTACGAGTTCATCGGCGGCGAACGCAGCCGCGGCGACAGTCGCAGCCGACAACGCAGCCCTGCAGCAGGCCATGCAGTCGGTCATCAGCGGCGCGACCGGCAACAGCTCGCTGGATGTCAACTCGCTCGTTACGGCGCTCGTGAATTCCAAAACTGCTGGCCAGGTTGCAGCATTGGCAGCCAAGCAAAGCAGCGACAACACCCAGATTTCTGCATTCGGCACGCTTTCGGCCGCGCTCGGCGCGCTGGAGACGGGCCTCAGCTCGCTGTCGAACGGCGGGCTTGCTTCCACTTTCACCGCCACCATGACCGGCGGCACCGGCATCACCGCGACGGCCAAAACGGGCGCGGTCGCGGGCAGCTATAGCGTCGCCGTCTCGCAGGTCGCGACGGCGCAGGCGCTTACGTCTTCCAAATTCACCGCGAGCCAGACACTCGGCTCCGGAACGCTCGCCATTTCGCTCGGCAGCAAGTCGTTCAATGTATCGATCGACAGCAGCAATAACACCGTGGCCGGCATCGCCGCAGCAATCAACGGCGCGACCGGCAATCCGGGCGTAACCGCGACGGTCGTCAACGGCACCGACGGCGCCCACCTCGTGCTCGCCTCTTCCGGGAGCGGCGCGGCGAGTACGATCAGCGTCGCAGTCAACAACGTGACGGGCGATAACGGTCTGTCGAGCCTCGGCGTGACGTCAACTGCCAGCACGACGGGCGGCCAGTCGTCTATTGTGTCGGCGGATAGCTCGAACGCGTGGACGCAAAGCTCTGCCGCGCAGGACGCCGAATTCAGCATCAATGGCATCGCGGCATCCAGTTCGACGAACGCCGTGACCAGCGCGATCGCGGGTGTCACACTGAACCTGACTTCCGCAGCGATTACGACTCCGGCGACTACGCAGACGCTGACCGTGGCAACCGACACCGCGACGCAGGCCAGCACGATCAACAATTTCGTGTCGCTCTACAACACCGTCGTGACGACGATGGGCACGCTCGCGCAGTACACCTCGGGCGCGACGACGCAAGGCCCGTTGCTCGGCGACTCCACGCTCAACACGATCAAGAACACACTGGCTTCCATCGTTGCAGGCGGTGTGAAAGACGGCAGCACGACCAACAGCCTCGGCTCGATCGGTATCTCGCTGCAGGCCGACGGCACGCTTCAGGTTGACAGCACGGCGCTCAACAACGCGTTGACGAACAATTCGGCAACCGTGGCCTCGATTTTCAACTCGACCGACGGTATCGGCGCGAAGCTCAGCACCAGCATCACCAACTTCACGCAGACGGGCGGCATGATCGACGCGCGAACCAGCGCGCTGAACTCCGACCTGAAGAGTCTCACGACGCAGCAGACCAGCCTGAACGATTACATCGCGCAATTGACGAGCCAGTACTCGGCGCAGTTCACCGCGCTCAACACGCTGATGGCCACGACGAGCAACAACTCGGCTTACCTGACGCAGCTCTTCGGCGGCACCAACAGCGCCGGCGCGCTGGCGACCAACAAGTAATAGCACGGAGAATCGCAAATGGACCAATCTGCCCTGATCGAGAAAGTGCTGGCGCTGACCGGCGAAATCGAGCACGCGGCCGCGCTGGCCGACTGGCCCGAAGCCGCGCGACTTGCCGAGATCCGTTCGCCGCTCATCATGTCGCTCGACGCTCAGCAGGTTCAGGGCTCGCTTGAAGTCATCCGCTCGATTGTCGCGCGCAACGACGCGATCTTCGCCGACGCGCAAACCACGCAGGTCGAATTGCAGGCGGAATACACGGCTGCAATGCGCCGCGTGAGCGCCGCGAATCAGTATCAGAAGGCGGCACAGCTGTAAGCGGTACGAACGGCTCGCCGGTCCAACGAACGGCGGAACAACAGAACAGAAGAACAACAACACGCGCGCCAGCGTAAAGGTGCGCTCGCTTCACCCTCGCCCGCCTCGCGCGGGCGTTTCTTTTTGTGCTCTTCGCGACGCGCGCGAGGACAACGGGCAGCTTTGAAAGCCCAGCGCGACAGCCTCGCGCAAACCATATCGAGACGTTGCCTGGACGCCTGCCAGCGGCGTTTCATGGCGGCGCCGCCGGCGCCCGTAATCAGGTGAATTGGTGGCCATTTTGCCGTCACTTCCACCCTTCAGGCTGCGAATTCCGACTTGATAATCCAACGTACAGCTTCCTCGTGCGAGCATCATGTCCATCCAATTCGACTTCTCGGCTCCCCAGCCTCTCTCTCCTGAACAGCAGCGCGCTCAGGACATCGCTCTCGTCATGCAGAGCGCCATCGAGCAATATCACGCGGGCGAGGTCGACGACGCGCGGGCGCTTTTCGAAGCCATCGTCGAAGCAGTGCCGAATCATCCCGACGCGAACTACAACCTCGGCGTGATCAAAGTGCAGACAGACCGTGCCGCCGAAGCCGTTGGCCACTTCGAGGTCGCGCTGGGCGTCCGGCCGTCCAACGGGCAGTACTGGGTGGCCTATATCAATGCGCTGTTCCAGAGCGACCAGACGGCGGCGGGCTGGGTCGCTGTCGAAATGGCCCAGCAACAGGGCGTCAACGGTCCCGCGCTCAACGGCCTGATTACGCAGCTGGCCTATCCGGACCGCAAGCTCGAGACGACGCCCAATGCGCGCCCAACGACGGCGAACAACATCACGCTGATCGTCGGCGAAACGGCGGCCGGCGCGCAACAGCAGGAACCTGCGCCTCAGGAAGAGCGGCGCGAAGCGGCGCCTGTGTCGCTGAAAACGACCAAGCACCGTCAGGCCGAAAAGGGCGACCTCCATAAGCACAACACGCTGGTGCACAAAGGCCAGATCGCCGAGTCGGTCGCCGTGGCGCGCAAGCTGGTGGCTCGTTATCCGAAGGACAGCGAATGCTGGCGCGCGCTATCTATTTCGCTGCATAAGAACAGCCAGTTCCGCGAAGTAATTCCAGCGGCGCGCAAGGCCGTCGAACTCGATCCGAACGATGTGATCTGCCGCCTGCTGCTGTCGGACACGCTGCGCCACACTGGCGCATTGGCCGAGGCGGAAACTCAGGTGCGCGAGCTGCTCGCGATCGTTCCCGATCACGCGGAAGCGCACCGTATTCTGGGCGTCACGCTGATTGCGCGCGGCAAGCGCGCTGAGGCGATTGCATCATGTCAGCGCGCCGCCGATCTCGCGCCGCGGTCCGCCGCCGTGCATAGCTCGCTCGGCACGCTTTACCTCGGCATCGGCGCGATGGATCTCGCGGAGAAGGCACTGCGTCTCTCGCTGGAACTCGAGCCGACCAACAGCAACGCGCGTAGCAACCTGCTGTTCTGCCTGACGCACAACAGCACGATCGACAAGGCGGCGCTCTACAAGGAGCACTGCGTGTTCGGCGAGATTCACGACGTGCCCGCAGCCAGCAACCGCCGCTATCCGAACAAGCGCAATCCGGACCGCAAGCTGCGGATCGGCTTTGTTTCCGGCGACTTCTGCAACCACGCGGTGGCTTACTACTTCCTGCCGATCGTGCAGCATCTGAGCCGCGACCCGAATCTGTCACTGCATTTCTATTACACGTTCGGGCTCCAGGATCACATGACGGAGCAACTGCGCGCTCATGCGCACGCCTGGAATGCAGTCGCCGACATGAGCGACGCCGCGCTGGTCAAGAAGATCCGCGATGACGACATCGACATCGTGGTCGATCTGTCCGGACATACTGCACATACGCGAATCGTCGCGCTCGCGCAGAAGCCGGCGCCCGTGCAGGCGTCGTGGATCGGTTATCCGGGAACCACCGGCATGGCCGCCTTCGATTACTACATCGCGGACCGTTTCGTCGCGCCTATCGACGAGTTCACGGAACAGTTCACCGAGAAACTCGCACTGTTGCCGTCGTCGACCGCTTATATGCCGCCGCCGAACTGCCCGCCGGTCAACGGCCTGCCTGCTCTTCACAAAGGCTACATCACGTATGGCAGCTTCAACCGGCTGAACAAGCTGAGCCCCGAGGTCATTGCGCTGTGGAGCACGATCCTGCGTGCGCAGCCGACCTCGCGCATGGTGATCGGCGCGATCGGCAGCAAGCTCGACGAAGAGACGTACCTGGACTGGTTCAGGGCCGAAGGCATCGACACGTCGCGGCTCACGTTCTGCCCTCGCACGACGTTGCCGGTCTATATGCAACAGCATCATCACGTGGACCTGTGCCTCGATACATTCCCTTACGTGGGTTCGACAACCACGCTTAACGCGCTATGGATGGGCGTGCCGACGGTGACGATGCCGGGCATCTCGATGCCGAGCCGATGCGGTGCGGGCTGGCTCGAACAGGTTGGACTTCACGAATTCGTCGCGCGCGACAAGGAAGAATTCGTGCAGAAGAGTATCGACATGACGCGCGATCTGGACGCGTTGAGCCGTCTTCGCATCGGCATGCGCGAACGCTGCATGGGTTCCGTGCCGTTCCAGCCGGAGAAGGTAGCCGGCGGTCTGTCGATCGCGCTGCGCACGATGTGGAAACGCTGGTGCACCGAAGAAACGCCGAGCGCATTCGAAGCGACCTTGCCCGCGGACTGGTGTCCGCCGCCTGCGCCCGAGGTTAAGCCCGACCTCAAGGCCAACGTTAAGGCCGACGCGAAGTCCGACGCTAAGCCAGAAGCAGAGCCTGAAGTCAAAACAGCGGCGTGACGGATTCGTCCGGGCATTGTCCTCGATAAAAGTGAAGACGCGAATATGAATGCGAGCCTACCAGCCGAAGCGCTCTCGGCGCTGACCCAGGAAACGATCTACGTCACGCAGCCGCACCTGCCGCCGCTCGACGATTTCGTCCCGTATCTGCGGGAAATCTGGGACCGCAAGATCCTGACTAACGGCGGCCCATTTCACCAGCGCCTCGAGAAGGCGCTAGAGGAATATCTCGGCGTCCACCACCTCGCGCTGTTGTCCAACGGCACGCTCGCCCTCGTCACCGCGTTGCAGGCTTTGCGCATTACCGGCGAGGTCATCACCACCCCGTATTCGTTTGTCGCGACCGGTCACTCGCTACTGTGGAACGGCATCAAGCCGGTATTCGTCGACGTGGACCCGGTGACGCTCAACATGGACCCCGCGAAGATCGAAGCCGCAATCACGCCGCAAACGACCGCGATTTTGCCGGTGCATTGCTACGGCTATCCGTGCGACACGGACGCGATCCAGAAGATTGCCGACAACTACAACCTGAAGGTCATCTACGACGCCGCTCACGCGTTCGGCGTGAAAACGGGCGGCAAGAGCGTTCTGCGACACGGCGATCTTTCGGTGCTCAGCTTTCACGCAACGAAGGTGTTCAATACCTTCGAAGGCGGCGCCATCATCTGCCCCGACGCCAAGACAAAGCAGCGTGTGGATCACCTGAAAAACTTCGGCATCGTGGACGAAACCACCGTGGTGGCGCCCGGCATCAACGGCAAGATGAGCGAGATCAACGCGGCGTTCGGCTTGCTGCAACTCGAACATATCGACGAAGCGCTTGCACGCCGCCGCGATATCTCCGCGCGCTACTGTGAACTGCTCGCCAATGTGCAGGGCATTCACTGCCTGCCCGCGTGCGAGGACACGGTCTCGAATCACGCGTACTTCCCGATTCTCGTCGGCGACAAGTATCCGTTGAGCCGCGACGCGTTGTACGAGCGATTCCGCGAACACAACGTGATCGTGCGGCGCTATTTCTATCCGCTAATCTCCGACTTTCCGATGTACCGTGGCTTGCCGACCGCGCATCGAGCGAATCTGCCGATCGCGTCCGACGCCGCACAACGAGTGCTCTGCCTGCCGATCTTCCCGACTCTGTCCGATGCGCAAATGGATCGGATTATCGACATCATCACGTCCTGCTGACAGATCTGAGCGGACTCTTCGAACGCACGGCGGCGCCAGGCAGCGCGCTGCCGCAAAGCTGAATCGCCAGGCAGCGCAGCGCGCGCCTGGCTGCACCTTCCACGAATAATCGAATCGGCCGCTAGCGTTGGGCTGCGGCCGCGCGCGTTGCTTCGAGCGCGTTGTTCTTCGCCATCTGAAGCTCGGCGAGCAGTTCCAGCGCGTGGCCCTCGTCCTTCGTGAGATCTGCGAGAAATGCGCCGTTGTTCGCCTTGATCCAATCGAGCGGCATGTCCCACCACGCGAGTTCCAGCAGGCGCTCACGAATCTTTTCCGGGAAGCGGAAGCGCACCAGTCGCGCCGGCGATCCGACATATATTCCGTATGGCTCGCTGCGGAAGTTCGGCGGCACCACCGCGCGTGCGCCGATCACACACCCGCTTTCAATCACGCCGCCGCCAAGGATCATCGCTTCGTCGCCGATCCAGACATCGTTATGAACGATCGTGTCGCCGTATTGGGGCATCACGCAGTTGTCCAGACCGTTTCCGTACAGCGAGAACAGGGTCATCGAGATGCCTCTGATCTCATGCTGGCCATTCAACACGAACTTGAGCCGCTGACCGCCGGCCACGTTCTTGCCGATCACGAGCTTCTGAGCGTCGCCGTCGTACTTGACGACCGAACCGACACCCAGCCCCGAGCATCGGCCGATATGAAAAGTGCCGAACGTGGCTTCTTCGTCCAGCCAGTTACGGAAGCAGTTATTCGGAATAGTCGAGAAAGCGCCGTCTCTGTAGCCGATTACAACGAACTGCTTCGAGAGAGGATGGTTCGGCAAGATGCCGATGCTGTCGTCCGATGTCACGACGTTCATATTGTTTTGTCTTTCTTCTGGTTAGAAGTGCCGGATGGAAAGAAGCCCGGCATATGAGCCGGGCTTTGCGCCGATCAGTCGCCAGACTCAGATGCAAACGCGGCGATACGCGCCGCGATTTTCTCCGCGACAAGCCCGGTTTTCTCGAGCATGTAGCGATACTCGCCGGCTTTTTCGAAGCGGTCCGGCAAGCCGAGAATCAGTTGCGGCGGCGCCGCTCTTTTCGACGCCTTGTATTCGGCGACCGCGCTGCCAAGACCACCGATCACCGAATGCTCCTCGACGGTGACGAGCACTTTTGAACTCGCCATTGCTGCGTCGATAGCCGCGGTGTCCAATGGCTTCAACGTATGCATGTTGATCACCCCGACCGACATGCCTTGCGCTTCGAGCAGCTTCGCGGCTTCGAGCGATTCGTGCACCATCGTACCGTTGGCGATGATCGTCACGTCCGAGCCGCGGCGCAGCGTGATTGCGCGGCCAATGCGGAAATCGTAGTCCTCGGTATAGACGGGCGGATTGTTGACCGCGCCCGTCAACCGGATATACATGGGGCCCTTGAAATCGGCCGCCGCTTGCACGGTCTTGATGATTTCCGCGCAATCGGCCGGACAAACCACCGTCATATTCGGAATCGAGCGCATGACTGCCGCGTCTTCGATGCCGTAATGCGAATTGCCGAGAAAGGCCATCGACACGCCGCTGCCAATCGCCACGGCTTTCACGTTCATCTCCATGTAGCCGAGATTCATGCGAATCTGTTCGGCCGCACGCATCGAAATGAACGGTGCGAACGACGTGGCAAAAACGTTGTAGCCTTCCTTCGCGAGGCCCGCGGCAACGCCCACCATGTTCTGCTCGGCAATGCCGATGTTGAGGAACTTGTCCGGATACGCCTTCTTGAAACGATCCAGACCCGACGAATTGCCGAGGTCGGCAGACATCAGCATCAGATCGTCATGCGTCTCGCCAATCGACAAAGCCGCGAGACCGAACACGCCGCGCGAACCGAGCCGCGACCACTGACGCGCATTGCTTGCGTTGATTTCCAGCATTTGATTCGGTCTCCGTTCAGTCCGCCATGACGCTCAACTCGGCGAGCGCAAGATCGTAGTTGGTCTTGGTCAGCCGGTTATGGTGCCATTCATTGTTGTTCTCCATGAAGGAGATGCCCTTGCCCTTTACCGTGTGCGCGACCAGCACGCGCGGCCGGTCGGCAACCTTGGGTGCCTCGAAAGCGGCAACCAGTTGCGCGATATCGTGACCGTCTACTTCATGCACGTCCCAGCGGAAGCTGCGGAATTTGTCCGCGAGGTCGCCGAGGTCCATGATCTGGCTCGCTTCGCCATCGCTTTGCAGTTTGTTGTAGTCGACCATCGCCACCAGATTGTCGAGGCGCAATTGAGCCGCGGACATGATCGCCTCCCACACCGAACCCTCGTTGCATTCGCCGTCGCCGAGCAGCACGTATGTTTTGAATGGCTGCTTCTTCTTTTTGGCCGCGAGCGCAATGCCGATCGCCATCGAAAGGCCCTGCCCGAGACTGCCATTCGAGGACTCGATACCGAGATCCATGTTCATGACCGGATGAGCGATCAGATGACTGTCATTGGTCTGAAAACTGTTGAACACCGCATCGTCGATAATGCCGGCCGCTCGCAGCGCCGAAAAGTAGCCGAGCACGCCGTGACCCTTGCTGAGAATAAAGCGGTCGCGTTCGGGCCAGCGCGGATTGGCGCGATCGTAGCGCAACTGCCTTGCATACAGCGTTGCCATGATCTCCACCATCGACAACCCGCCGCCCAGGTGGGCGCTCAGATTGCAGTGGTGGCTCACCTCGAGGATTTTCTGACGCATCAGCAGAGCCATGCGCTCGATGTCGGAGTAGTTCATATTGTCTGGTCCTGAATTCAAACCATGCCGCCGTCCACCCGCATGATCTGCCCGGTCACACTGGCGGACAGATCTGATGCGAGGAACAGCGCCATGTTGGCAACGTCCTGGGGTTCGACTGCGCGCTTGAGCGCCGACGAAGCAATCAACTTCTCACGCGCAGCTTCGGACATCTGGTCGTACATGTCGGTGCGTGTCACGCCGGGTGCAATCGCATTCACGCGAATGCCCGACGCTCCGAGTTCCGTGGCCATGCTTTGCGTCGCGCGTGCGAACGCAGCCTTGCTCGATCCATAGGCGAGCGTGCCCGGATCGGCAACCATCGCGGCCGTGGATGCGATATTGATGATGGACCCGGCCTTATGCCGCGCCATCGAGCGCGCGAGTCCTTGCGTCAGCAGAATCTGGCTGAAGAAGTTGATCTCGAAGAGACGGCGCAATTCTGTCATCGACGTCATCTGGAAGATCGCGCCGCTCGCCACGCCGGCATTGTTCACCAGTACGTCGATGCGCGGCGCGAGGCCCGCGATCTGGCGGACGGCGGCTTTCACCGACGCTTCATCTGCGAGGTCGACGCTGACCGCGTGCGCTGTCACGCCGTGCTGCTGAGCGAGCGACGCAAGCCATTGGTGTCTTTCGTCGCTCGCCTCGCGCATGCAAGCGATCACGCTTGCGCCTTGCGCGGCGAACGTTTCCGTAATCGCGCGGCCGATGCCTCGATTGGCGCCGGTTATCACCGCGAGCTTGTCTTTTAGCAACATCGAAGGTTCCTGCATGTTCATTCGGCATTACGCCAGATCTGGCCACGAAGATAGACGGGCTCGAGAATCGTCCAGTCGTCGGCGGCTATTTCATTGCCTGCGGGAAAGGGCGGCACTGCGCCGACTGACAGCTGGCCCAGCACGCGGCGCTCGGTGTAATAGGCGCGCATCACATGAGTCACGAACGCAGAAAAGAGGCGCACATCGGCCAGCTTGCAGCCGTTGATTGCCGCGAGCCGCTCGGCTGCGTCGAGCGCCTCAAACGGCCGATCGAACTTTTCGCCCGCGACATTCGCGAGCATCTTTAGAAATGTGTCCACCTGATCTGTCACGCGATGACGCAGTTGATAGCCCTCGAAGTCGAGCGCCGAAGCGGAAGGCATGCCCAATGCGGCGTCGCCCGGAAGCATTGTGTCGAGAACGAGTTCGATCATGCTCACGCCACCAGTGTGTGCAGATTACGCTGCAGATGATCGCAAGCCATCAGCGTCAACGCCTGGGCTGTCGCGACAGGATTCACAGCGCCCGCCGTCACGAAGATGCTGCTGTCAACGACGAACAGATTCTTCACCGCATGCGCCTGACCGAATTTGTTCACGACCGACGTGGCCGGATCGTCGCCCATTCGAGCGGTGCCCATAAGATGCCAACCCGTGTTCTTCACCGGCGCAAACGAAGACGTGACTTTCGCGCCCGCTGCCGCGAACACTTGCTTGCTCATTTCAATGCCGTGCTTGAGCATGCGGCTCGTGTTATCACCCAGCTTGTAGAACACCTTCACGCCCGGCATGCCGCTCGAATCGCAATGGTCCGGATCGAGCTCCACGCGATTCTCCGGCTCCGGCAGATCTTCTGTAATGATCGCGATACCGGCGGTTCGATTGAAGAGCCGGTCGAACTTCGCATGATGCTCGGCGCCGAGCGGCACTTGCCGCATGAAATAGCCGGACACCGCGGTCTCGACCGGCGGCGCGCCGCGCAATACCTGCATCGTGTAACCGCGCACAAAGTCGCGCTCCGCTGCGCTCTCGTAGAACTGCTGGCTCAGAATGCAGCAGCCGTGCGGTCCAATGCTCGATTGCACGTCGTGATCGAACACGGCTTCGGTGTAAGCGAGCGGATGCAGCATGAGATTTCGGCCGACCAGACCGTTATCGTTCAGCAGCCCATCGGGAAATGCGCTCGACCTGGAGTTGAGCAACAGGCGCGGCGTGCCGACGCCGCTGCAGGCCACAACGACCACACGCGCATTCAGCCGATGCTCGACGCCGTGGGCGTCCATATAAAGCACACCGTCTGCTTGCCCGCGCGCATCGAGCGTGATTTCGCGTACGCGGCATTGCGTCTTCACCTCGACACCCTGTTGACGCGCAACGGGCCAATACGTGACATCCACGCTGGCTTTCGCGCCCTGCGCGCAACCCGTATTGCAAGGACCGAGATTGACGCACGCGCCGCGATTGCCGTGCCGGTGCGTATTGATCGCGCTGTACGACGGCCACCAGTGCCAGCCGAGTTCGTTGAATGCGCCTGCCATGGTTCGACCCATCGGGCCGAGCGGTATGGGCGGCAGCAGCGACTCGTAGTCCGGATTCGCAGGATCGCCGACGAGTCCGGCCACGCCCATCATGCGCTCGTTTTCCGTGAAGAACGGCTTGAGTTCCTCGAAGCTGAGCGGCCAGTCGTCGCCGACACCGTCGAGTGTGCGTGTACGAAAATCCGACGGATGAAAGCGCGGAAAGTGCGCCGAATAGAGAATGGTGCTGCCGCCAAAGCCGTTGAAGTTGGCAATCGAAATGGGAGACGCGGAATCGTCGATCGGATAGTCGGCCGCGTTGCGGCGCACCGACGGATTCGAGCTATACGCGCCCGAACGGCTCAATTCCCAGTCGACGGACGTCGACGGGTATTCGGATGGCTTCGTGACCGAGCCCTGCTCGATGCACACGATGCGCAACGAGCGATCGCGGCTCAAACTCCAGGCGGCGGCGGCGCCGCTCGCTCCGGAGCCGATGATCACGATGTCCGCGACTTCTTTCATACCGGCGATTTCTTCTTCGGCAGATATTGTTCGAGGATTTCCGGAATCGTAATGAGCATGTCCGCTTCGCAGGCGATCTCGCCGTCGACCTTGGCCACGCCGCGACCCTTGCAGATGCCGCGATTCCACGACAACACTTCGGTGTCGATTTCGAACTTCTTGCCGGGCAGAACTTCCTTGCGGTAACGCACGGTGTGCTGCAACGCGTGCGTCACCTTGCCCTTGAGACCGGGCAGCGTGGTGATCGCCACGGTGAGCATCTGCGCGAGCGCTTCCAGCTGAAGGGCGCCGGGCATATTCGGGCCACCGGGAAAATGAACGGGGAAGTACCACTCGTTCATTGTCAGGTTCTTGTAGCCGCGCGCGTATTTGCCGGGCATGACTTCATCGACGTGGTCGATCATCAGGAAGGGATAGCGATTCGGCTGGTATTCCTGCAGCTCGATGCAATTGAGACTGAACTTGTCCATCTGTTCCTCGGGTGTCCGATGCGTCATTGAATGTCCACGACGCGCGAGAGGCTCGCGACAACGTCGTAGCCATCCCATACGATATTCATATCCAGCGCGCGCCCAACCGGCACGACGCGGTCGATGCCACGCAGCCGCCGCGAGACGACGAGATCCTGCAACTGCGTCTTGTCGACGCCAAAGTAGGTGAGCGTCTGATAGCGTTCGTTCACGATCGGCGCGAGCTTATCGAGCGACGCGAGCGTGACTTCGTGAATGGTGCCGAAGTAACCGCGGCATTCGTCCTGATCGGCCGCGACCGCCGACAACTCGACGCGATACAGCAGGTTGCCATGCTGACGGATGGCAACGACCTGCTCGTTGTCGAATGCATGGCGGCAAGCCTGCACGTATTTGTCCATTACCTGCACGGGCTCCGGCGTATAGCGCTGCGCAACGTGTTTGACGAGCGCGGGCCAAAGCCGGTCTTTCGCAGCTTCCACGGTGTCTTGCGCGCCTATCCATGCAACGAGTTGCGGGGAAGAACACGCGGCCTGATCCATCAGATACAAGTCGTTGAACATTTGATGGCAGAGCGCACGTAAACCTTCGTCGTCGAGAGACAACACGGCTTGCGGTTCCATCACACACAACGAATAGCGATCGGAAAACGCGACCTCGCGCGAGCGCGGGCGGCTTGGCAGAGCACGCATATGCTCGACGGTCTTGTCGCCGCCCCACACGAGCCGTGCGTCCGCGACGGAAAGCCAGAAGCGGTTGAGCAGATCGTCGCGCTCAAAGCGAGTCAGCAGGATGCAATCGGACAGCGCCGCGTGCCGCTCGTCCTTCAACAAATCCGCGATTGCCTCGACGAGAACTTCTGCGGTGGCGGACGCTCGCGACGGCAAACGCAGCACGCAGGTGTTGCCCGACAACAGGCCGAACGCGAGCGAAAACGCGAAGTTCACGGGCACATTCGACGGGCAAACATGAAACGACAAGCCGAGGCCCATGCGCACTTCGCCGCGCGAACCGAACTTCGCGGCAAGCTGGGTCAGATTCGCGCGACGGCACCAATAGGCGAAGCTGACTACGTCTGGCAGCGACCGCGTCTCGGCACGGGCCAGCAAGGCGCGCGACAGATCGGCGAGAAACTCCACGCGTGCGGCGTCGAACACCAGCGCGGGCGCGTTCGAGATCTCGTCCCGACGGCCGACCAGAATCGTGGTCCTGCTCTGAATGTCATCGGGAATACGTATCACTGCAACCTCTCGTCTCGGCGTTCTGAATCCGGCCGTGCACCTTGAAATAGGTGCCGTGGCGGCCGCATGCGCAGTCATCGACACCGATAATCTCGCCTTGATCCTCGCTCAACAGCGAGTGGCCCGGATAGCTGTGCGGAATAACCGACAACAACTGAATCAGCCCCGGCTTGCCAGGCGGCAGCGCGCTGAAATCGAGCGGATCGCGAACGATCACATCCGACCACGACGACGCGTGCAGGTGACCATGCTCGCATTCGACGAAGATCGAACCAGTTTGCTCGACCATGCCGTAGTAGTTGTGCACACGCGCAACACCGGCGACATTTCGCAGGCGGCGCTTGAATTCATCGGCACTGACAGCCTTCGATTGAAGCTGCTTCCAGCCGCCGCCATGAATCAGAATGCCGCGTTCGAGAGGCAGCGTCTCGCCGCTTTCTTCGAGCGCCTGAACGAGGTGCTGCCAGACGATGAACGTGAAGCCGAACAGCAGCACCGGCTGGTCGTGATGCTTGTCGAGGAAACGCCGCGTCGCTTCGAGATTGAGCGACATGTCGTCGTTCAACGCATATTCGACGTCGCGCCCGAAAATCGAAAAACCGAGAATGCCGGCCGTGCGCGCGGAGAAACGATAGCGGTCCGCGACCGTCGCGCGGCAGTCGATCACGAGCATCGGCAGACGCTTCGGCCCAATGAAATCGCCCACGATGCGCGACAGCACTTTCACCTGAAGCGCCGACGTCTGCTTGTCCAGAAAGATCTGCGACACGCTTTGCCCGCTCGTGCCCGACGATGTCATCGTCTTGACGACTTCGCTCCTGGGCACGCTTAGCAACTGCTCGTGCTTGAAGAGCCGCACGGGCAGAAACGGAAGTTCTCCCAACGTGGCCGCCTCGCGCTTCGCGCCGAGCTTGTCGACGATCGCGCGGTATTGCGGGCAGCCTTCGTAGTGCAGGCGCGTGAGGCGCTGCAGTTCATCCAGCAGCGCAGGCTCTTTGTCCGCCTTCGGAAGCGCGAACACCGGCCATTGCGGGACGTCGCTCAGCACAATTGGGTCAGACATTGATAGTCAACCTTTCCTGTGGGTAGGCGCGGCAGTTCCGGCAAGCGGCTCACGGCGACGACAGAAGGATGAAGTCCAAGCGACTTCGCCATGGCGTTCCTGAATTCGTCTGCAACGAAATCCGGTTTGTCCACTACGTGAATGACCAGTTGCTCGTCGGTGCCCTTTGCGGCGCAGGCAAAGCCTTTGTCGGCGGCGATCTGCTCGACCGCATCGAGCGAGATTCGCAGGCCCAGTATCTTCAGGAAGCGATGACGGCGCCCTTCGATGAAGAAACAGCCGTCTTCATCGATCCGCGCAAGATCGCCAGTGCGCAGCGTGCCGCCGTTCAGATCGCCCAACGCGAGATCGGCCGCTTTTTGCGCATAGCCCATCGACACATTGCCGCCCGCGTAGATGAGTTCGCCCACTTCGCCGGGTCCCGTGATCGTGCGGCCGTCGTCGCTCTCGAGCCACAGGCGGCCACCCGGAATCGCGCGGCCGATACTGCCCGCCTTGTGCTCGATTTCCTCCGGGCTCAGATAGGCGATGCGCGCGGTCGCTTCCGTTTGACCGTACATCGAAAAGAAGCGAATGCCCTTTGCGCGGCAAATTTCGCTGACCTGGCGAAGCTTCGCCGGGTCCATGCGGCCGCCCGCCTGCGTCAACGTTTGTACCGACGGCATGTTGATTCGCGCAAGACGCAGCTTCAGCAAAATGTCGTAGCTGTAGGGCACGCCCGCAAAACTCGTCACCTGATGCTCGTTGATCTGCCGCCAGAACGCGGCATCCATCAGCGAGCGGTCCGATACGACGAGCGACGCGCCCGCCAGCAAATGGCTGTTGATAACCGACAGACCATACGAGTAGTTAAACGGCAACGACGTGATCGCGCGCTCTTCGTGCGTGATGCGCAGATAGTCGGCAATCGACGTCGCATTCGCGCGCAAATTTGCGGCGCTCAGTCGCACGAGCTTGGGCGAGCCGGTGGAACCCGACGTCGTCATGAGCAACGCGAGGTCGGGGTGAAGGTCGACGCGCGCCGAATCGGCGCGGCGATACAAACCGTAGGCGCCTTCCTCGTGGACCAGCATGCCGTGTTCCGCACCGGTTGAGGCGAAGATGTACGCCGGGTCGTATGTGTCGATCAGGCGATTCAATTGCAGCTGATCGAGCCCGCTGCTCAACAGCAGCGGCACGGTGCCGCTCGCGAGCGAGGCGAGATAGCACAGTACCGTCGGCAGATCGTTGCCGCCGACGATAAAAAGCAGTTGCCTTGCAGGCAACGCGGTCGCGAGCCGGTCAACGGCCTGATGCAGTTCGGCATACGTGAGCGTCACACCGCTCTCCGTAATGAGCGCTGCGCGTTCAGGATGTTGCCGGCTAACGAACCCGGAATTCATAGCTCTACGCCGTACTTCTTGAGCTTGTCGACGCCGATCGTGTACGAGCCGAATTCGATGATGTCGTCGGTCTCCATCATGATGCCGAATGTGTCCTCGAGCGCCGCGATCATGCCCATGTGGCCGACCGAATCCCACGCCGGCACGCACTGATAGACGAAAGCTTCGTTCAGCGCGTCGCGCGGAACGGCGAAGCTGTCCATGAACACCTGATCGTATTTATCTCTGTTCGTCATTTCTTTGCCAATCTCACTTGAAGACCTTGCGGTCGGTATTAGGACGGGCAACGCGCGCAGGGTTGCCCAGGGCGATCACGTCGTCGGGAATGTCGGAGTACACGACCGATCCCATGCCGACGATTGAATTCGAGCCGATGCGCACGCCCTCCTTGATCAACGCGCCCATGCCGAGGTAGCTGTTCGCGCCGATCACGCACGCGCCGCCGATGTTCACCATCGACGAGACGACGGTGTTTTCGCCGACCTGTACGTCATGGCCGACAATCGACATGGTGTTCACGCAAACATTGCGGCCGAGTTGTGCGTCGCTGGAAATGGAGCACAGCGGCGTGACCACGAGGCCTTCGCCGAGCGTTGCGGTGTCGGCGACGAGCGAGCTGAGGTCGATCACCTGGCCCAGGCGGGCACCGGCTTCGCGCAGCTTATTGCCGAGCTTTTCGCGGCCTGCCGGCTCGCCCACGGCGATCACGAATTCGGCCTGGTCGAGATGTTCGGCGACTTCCGCATCGTTGAAGCGCAATACCTGAGTGCCGTAGAACACGCGCTCTGTGCGAATGTCGTCGACGAAGCAGATCTGCTCCCAGCGTCGACTCACCGCGTTCTGGCGGCGCGCGACATCCATCACTTCTTTACCGAAGCCGCCGGCGCCGTACACGAAAAGTCTCAGAGTCACGATTTTGATTCACCCGAACATGAATGCCGGCGTCGCGGCCCGTATGGCGGTTGATGCGGCGAGCCGCTCACGCCAGACAGATGGGCACCGAGGCCAATGGAACATGGTCGAAATTATGCCGTTGCGCCCTCCTGTGCGATTCCAAGAGTTAGCACTGGAAAAGCCTTTAAATCGATGCATTGCGGAACGCGTGAGGCGGGGGGCAAGAGCGCTGAGCGGGGTTGCCGGGGGCGGGGTGGCGTGAGGGCGCCCTAGGTTTTGTGAACCTTAAGGGGCTGCGTAGGGGGACGCGTCGGGTCCGCGAGTCTACGCGGAACCTTAGCGCGGGCTGCGCAGTTCCCGCCCGCGCTGCGTGAAACACCCGACAAGTGAAGTGAACCGCCCAGTCGCACGCTGCAGCGCAGACTCCGCGAACCCTGCCGCATTATGCAAAACGCCCGGCGAGGTCCCCGGAACGCCTACAGCGCCGCGGGAATCTGCCCGGCTACGGTGACACACACGGGCGCAACGCCTAGCGGCTCAGCGTAATCGCCAGATAAGTCACGTATAGCGCACCGCACACGAGCAACGCCCACACCGGCGCGCCGCGCTCCCGCGCGTTGAGCCGCAGCCACGCCGCCGCGGCGAGCGTGATGACGATGCCCGTGACAACCTCGATGCGCGGCGTCCACGGCGTCAGAAGAATGCCGATCGCCGGAAGCAACGTGCCCTGAAACACCATCGCACCGGTGATGTTGCCGAACGCCAGCGTGTCCTTGCCGCGGCGAATCCACAGGATGCTGTTCACCTTTTCCGGCAGTTCGGTGGCGATCGGAATGATCAGCAGGGAGAGCAGCAGCGGCGAGACGCCGAATACCTCTGACACGCCTCGAACGCCGTGGATGAATCCTTCGGCGCCCCACACCAGCAAGGCGACCGCGAGCGCGAGCTGGACGGCGATCGTCGCCAGGTTGGTCGGCACGCCGAGGCGCGCGAGCATCATTTTGCCTGGAGCCTCGGTGCCGTGGCCGGCATCCACGAGACTGTTCGACGCGCGGAAGGTCGCCACCACATAGGCGACGTACACGCCCACGAGTGCAATGCTGAATAGCGCGCGGACGATTCTTTGCTCGTGCGGCACATACATGGCCGCGGCCGCCAGCAGGAACGCGAAGAGGAAATAGTTGAGGTCGCGCGTGAAGCCCGAGCGTTCAGGCGCGACGCGTCCGCCGATGCCGCGCGAACGCAGGATCGCGAGCGTCATGAGGAAGGTGGACAGTGTGGAAAGCATCAGCGGGGCGCCGAGGATTGCGCCCACACCGATTTCCTCATTGACGGCATGATCAGCGGTACCGCCGATGATCGCGATCAGCGGCACGAGCGTCTCCGGCAACGCAGTGCCGACCGCTGCAAACAGCGAGCCGGTGACGCCTTCCGAAATTTTGAGGCGCTCGCCGAGATGTTCGAGCGCGTTGGTGAAAAGCTCGGCCGCCACCAGAATGACGACCAGCATGACGGCCAGTTCGATGAGAAGACCGGTCATGCACGTCTCCCATCGACGGGAAACGCGCGGCGCAGCCCATAGCGCAGGGGGAAATTGGGTAGGGGACAACGTGATTTCACAGCGGCTCCGCGGTCGGACGTAAGACGAACCAATGACGCACCGCCACCCGTCCGACCAGAACGAAGCAGTGCGCCAATGGTCTCGCCAAACCGACCCGGTCGAACGCGCCATGACCCGTCAGGTCAAGTATGTTGACGCGCTCTCCTTCATGCGATGCGTGAAGGAAGGCTACTCCCCAATGACCGGGGGATTCTAACGGGAGTGGGCGGAGCGGACAAGCCTGGAGATGAGGCGGGGAATGGCGTGGGAAGCTGAACGCGTGAACCCGTGAACGCGCGGGAAATAAAAAAGGGCTTAGGCGTTGTTTGCCTAAACCCTTGATTCTGAGCCAACGTTATTGGTGCGCCCGGCTGGGATCGAACCAGCAACCCCTGCCTTCGGAGGGCAGTACTCTATCCATTGAGCTACGGGCGCTATGACACAAGAAGCACAAGAAACACAAGAAACGCGAAAGCGCGGCAATCTGAGCGATGCGGCGCCAAAGCAAGACCGAAAGGATACCCGGTTTCAGCCATACCGTCCACCGGACGGCCTTCGAGCCCGTCTCCAGCGCCTTCGCACACCTTTGCACCACTTCGCGCGATGCGGGTAAACGCCTGCTGAACAGCGCGCCGCGGCCCTCGCCGCCGTCGAAAGCTTGCGTCTATAATCGTCCGTGGCCGATCAAGAACAAGAAGTTGCCGTCGCGCTGTACCGCTCACATACCCACGGAGACGAGACAAGCATGAGCGAAGCACCACACGGAGCCCCGATCAAAACCCCTGGACAGCTCATCGCCGCGGTCATCGCCGGATTTGCTGTGCCGATCGTTATCATCGTTCTGCTGGCTTACTACGTCGACAATTCGACGCGCACCGGCGCCGGCACCGACAGTCTCTCCCAAGCCGAGGTCACCGCCCGCATCAAGCCTCTCGCTCAAGTCGACATTCGCGACGCCAACGCGCCACGCGTCTACAAGACCGGCGAAGAGGTCTACAAGGCAGTTTGCTCCGCCTGTCACGCGTCAGGGGCGGCAGGCGCACCCAAGTTCACCAATACTGCCGACTGGGCACCACGTATCTCGCAAGGCTTCGACACGCTGCTGCACGCGGCGCTCGCCGGTAAAGGCGCCATGCCGCCGCGCGGAGGCACGAGCCCGGACGATTACAGCGACTTCGAAATCGCTCGCGCGGTGACCTACATGGCGAACAATTCCGGCGCGAGCTTCGCTGAACCGGCGCAACCGGCATCGGGCGCGGCGGCCGCGTCCAGCGCTGCTGCCGCTTCCGGCGCGGCCGGCGCTTCCGGTGCAACAGCAGCCGGCGGCGCTTCCGACGCGGGCGCGGCACAAGCCGCCGCCGCAGTGGCGGCAATGGCGAGCGTCCCGCAAGCCGCGGCGCCCGCAGCCGCCGCCGCGCAAAGCGCGGATGCATCGCAAGCGGGCAAGGCCTTGTACCAGCAGGTCTGCCAGGCATGTCACGCTGCCGGCGTACTCAACGCACCGAAGTTCGGCGACAAGGAAGCGTGGGCGGCGCGCCTGAAGGAGCCGATGGACACCGTCTACAACTATGCGCTGCACGGCAAGGGCGCCATGCCGCCTAAAGGCGGCTCGAACGCCTCGGATGCCGACGTGAAGGCCGCCGTCGACTACATGGTCAGTGCCGCGAAGTAATGCGCAAATGCGCATTCATCGCGCGCAAAGACAACTGCGCGCCGCTTGCCCGACAATCGAATCCCTGCACCGCAGCGACGCGGGCAGGGATTTTTTCATGCTCGACGGATTCACGCGGGCGAGTGCCGGCTTTATTGCGCGTCGACGGGACGAGCGAACGCATCGACAAATGAGAGCGCCGGCGTGCTGCGCACAAGCTCGGTGAAACGCGCGTGCAGTTCGGCGGGCGGGAGCCACGGATAACTCAAGCCTTCCTGCAACGCGTCGAGCAATGCGCCGTTCGCATCCGGCACGACGTCCATGCGTGCGATGTGAATATGAAAGCGGCTGACAGCGGGTGTCTCGTCGAAAGTCCAGCGATACACGCCGTGGCCCACGCGCAACGCGCCGGCGGCCGGTTCACGCATCAGCACGAGCCACGGCAGCGCATCGATCGCACCGTCGCGCACCGTCAGCGAGTCGCACACGTAATACGTGCGGCACCGCGTGTACGTCGCGCCGAAATCGGTGATGAGCGTCTTCGTGATCGCGTCTATGCCGACAGTGCGCGCGGGAAAGGCGATTGCCGACGTCGCAAGAGAAATGGTGAGCTCGGCGTCGGAAGCAAACGCATCCGGCATGCGTTGCGCCCGCGTGTTGTCTTTCGCGTCGATGTAGGCTTCGAGGGCGCGGGTGTAAGGCGCGAGCGTCGGCGAGGTCATGCGGGCGGTCTCCAGTTGGCGTGCTCGAAGGTGCGCGAAGGTGCTCGAAGGTGCGTGAACGTGCATGAAGCCGCGCTAACGTGCGACCTACTAGCCGCGCCACTGTAGCGCGCCTATCCGCGAAAACCGGTGAAGCACCTCAGATCAACGGGGTCTTACCCGCGCACGCGCTGACCACCGTTTTCAAGGCTTCTGCAACAGCGCCTTGAGACTCGCGAGACGGTCTTTTGGCGACATCGGCGCCTCTTCGGGCGTCGGCGGCGGCGCGTCGTCCAGCAGCATTTCGGGTATGAACCGCGACGGCTCGCAGACCACCGTCTCGCGTGCGCGCTTGCGCTTCTTGCACCAGTTCAGATGCAGGCTGCGCTGCGCGCGCGTGATCGCGACATACATCAGACGGCGCTCTTCCTCGATGCGCGCGTCGTCGACCGGCTCGTCGTCCGCGCCGCCTCTATGCGGCATGATTCCTTCTTCGACGCCCACCAGAAACACGTGCGGATATTCGAGCCCTTTCGACGCGTGCACGGTCGAGAGCCGCACCGCGTCCGGGTCTTCTTCGCGGCCTTCGAGCATCGACATCAGCGCGACCGTCTGGATGAGGCCCAGCAGATTCTTGCCGGTGTCGCCAAAGCCGTCCGCCGTGTCGTAGCCGGTTGCCTCGTCGTTGGCCGAGCCAGCAGATCCATTCGAGCCTTGCGGCTCAGCCTTCGTGCCCTTGCGCTTCAACCATTCGACGAACTCCAGCACGTTTTGCCACTTGGATTGCGCCTGACGTTCGTCGAATGCGTCGTAGAGATACGCTTCGTAGTGGATTGCGTCCATCAACTCGTCGAGCAGCGTGCCCGCCGCATCCTTTTCGGCGCGGTCGGTGAGGCGCTGCATGAAGTCGCAGAACACGCGCATCGGTTCGATCTGACGCGGCGACAAGCGCGCTTCGATGCCGCCCATATACACCGCCTCGAACAGCGACACCTTCGCTTGACCCGCGAACGAGCCGAGTGCTTCGAGCGTCGTGTTACCGACACCGCGACGCGGCGTGGTGATCGCCCGGATGAACGCGGGGTCGTCGTTCGCGTTCGCGATCAGGCGCAGGTACGCGCAAATGTCCTTGATCTCGGCTTTGTCGAAGAACGACTGGCCGCCCGACAGCACATACGGAATGCGCTCGCGGCGCAGCACCTGCTCGAAGATGCGCGCCTGGAAGTTGCCGCGATAGAGAATTGCATAGTCGCGAAAATTCGCGCGACGCTCGAACTTGTGCGCGGACAGACGGAACACTACCGACTCGGCTTCGTGCTCTTCGTCGTTGCATGGCGTGACAGTGATCGAATCGCCCATGCCGTGCTCGGACCACAGCTTCTTTTCGAAGAGCTTCGGGTTGTTCGCGATCACGTTGTTGGCGGCCGTGAGAATGCGCACGGTCGAACGATAGTTCTGCTCGAGCTTGATCACATGCAGCTTCGGGAAATCCTTGCCGAGCTGCGCGAGGTTCTCGAGCGTCGCGCCGCGCCAGCCGTAAATGGCCTGATCGTCGTCGCCCACCGCCGTGAATGCCGCGCGCGGGCCGGCCAGTTGCTTGAGCAATTCATACTGGCAGGCGTTGGTATCCTGATACTCGTCGATCAGCAGATAACGCAGCTTGTTTTGCCAGCGGTCGCGCACCTGCTCGTTGCTCGCGAAGAGTTCAGCGGGCAGGCGGATCAGATCGTCGAAATCGACCGCCTGGTACGCGTGCAGCGTCGCCACATAGTTGCGATAGACGATCGCCGCCTGGTGCTCGTCCTCATTCGCGGCAATCGCGATTGCCTGTTCGGGCATGATGAGCCCGTTCTTCCAAAGCGAAATGATCGACTGGATCTTGCGGATAAAGCCCTTGTCCGTCGAGCCGACCTGTTCCTGGATCATGCCGAAGCAGTCGTCGGAATCCATGATCGAGAATTGAGGCTTGAGGCCCACGTGTTCCGCTTCCTGCCGCAGAATCTGCACGCCGAGCGAGTGAAACGTGCAGACCGTCAACTGATTGACGGGCACTTTGCGGCCTTCCTTGCCGGGCGTGGTCAGCGTCTTGCCTTCGAGCAGTTTCCCCACGCGCTCGCGCATTTCCGCCGCGGCTTTGTTCGTGAACGTAACCGCCGCGATGTGGCGCGGCTCGAAGCCCTTTGCCTCGATCAGGTGCGCGATCTTCTGCGTGATCACGCGCGTCTTGCCGCTCCCTGCGCCGGCGAGCACGAGACACGGCCCGTCAAGATAACGGACCGCTTCATTTTGAGCGGGATTCAGGCCTGCGGACATCGTCGGTGGATGGGGTAGTGCGGGTTGAAAAGCGGCTGTTCAGACGGAGTTCTCAAACGCGCCGTTTGAAAGCGGCGCTCGAGGCGCCGTAGCGCAGTATTACCGGTCGCGAAGCCAGCGCAACGCCGCGCGGCGTGCGCTCGGGGAATGCATGCCACGTGTTATGAGGCCAGCCCGGCGAGCCTCGGTTCGCGCGAGAGGAGCGATGTTAACACGGATGAAATCGGCGGATAGATTCAGTCGACGAATCCCATGGATAGAACCGGCGGCCACCGCGTCGCGAGGAAAGGCGGAGCTTCGGCGCTTCGCGTGCCGTCGCAATCCCCGTCCCGGCCATGCCACAATGACGGCGTTGCGCGCCGTCGCCGCGGTGGCAAAGCGGCGCGCCGTTTTTGCAGGAAGACACGCATGTCCGCATCGCTGAAAATTGGATTGATGGGTTACGGATTCGCAGGCGCGACCTTTCATGCGCCGGTGATCGAGCACTGCGGTCGCGCCAGCGTCGCCGCCATCGCGACCGGCAGACCCGAAGTCGCGCTCGCCGACTATCCGCACGCGAAAGTGGTGGCCGATCTCGACGCGTTGCTCGCGCTCGCGGAGATCGACTGCGTGGTGATCGCCACGCCGAACGACACGCACTTCGATCTCGCGCGCCGTACGCTCGAAGCAGGCAAGCACGTCGTGGTCGACAAGCCGGTCACGCTGAGCGCCGCCGACGCTCGCACGCTCGCCAACATCGCACTCGCGCGGGGCAAGCTGTTCGTGCCGTTTCACAACCGTCGCTGGGACGGCGATTTCATGACGGTTCGCGATCTGCTCGCGAACGGTGAGTTGGGGCGCATCACGCACTATGAATCGCATTTCGACCGGTTCCGGCCCGAAGTGCGTCAGCGTTGGCGCGAGGAAGCGTCGCGCGGCGGCGGCCTGCTGTTCGATCTCGGACCGCATCTGATCGACCAGGCACTGGCGTTGTTCGGCGCGCCGCAGACCGTGTCCGCGACCGTGCGAACGCATCGCGATCAGGCGAGCGCGCCCGACTACGTGCATATCCAGTTGGGCTACGGCGAATTCGAAGTCGTGCTGCACGCGAGCGCGCTGACGGCGATCGTCGCGCCGAGGTTCGCCATTCACGGCACACGCGGCAGTTACGTGAAGTACGGGCTCGACACGCAGGAAGACCAGTTGAAAGCCGGCTTGCGTCCGGGCGACGAGGGCTTCGCGGCCGGCAATGCCGCAGGGACGTTGCGCGTGCTGGAGGGCGACCGCGAAGTGCCAACGGGCAATGGCGATTATGCGAGCTTCTATATCGCGCTCGCCGAGGCGATCCAGCACGGCGTGAAGTTCCCGGTGAGCTCGCAAGATGCCGTCGACGTGATGACCATTATCGAACTCGCGGCGCGCAGTTCCGACGAAGGTGTCCGTCTGCCGTTCCAGCGGGTCCGCTGAACGGCGTTGCAGGTTTGCGGTTTGGCCGGCGCGACGCAGAACGCCGCGCCGGCAAACCTGCAAACCGGAAAGCAATATAACGTTACAAATGAGCCGGCCTTCCGGGTCAGCGCTCGTCTGCCGTGATCCGTTGCTACGCCTGTAGCACCGCAAAACCACAACGACTTCACGGAGTGTTCATGCCACGTCCCATCCGCGCCCTCGCCGCATGCGCATTACTCAGTTCGCTCGCCGCCTGTGTGGTGGCACCGCAGCCCGAACCGGCGCCGCGCCCAAGCCCGCAACAGATCGCCGATAAACGCCTGCATCAGGTCGACGGCCGCATCGACAATCTGAGCCGCCGTATCGACAATCGCGTGAACCAAGGTTATTACCCGCCGCCGCAAGGGGATGCGTTGCATCATCGGCTCGATGTGATCCGGCGCGAGGCGCACGAGATGGCCGGGCAACATGGCGGCGGCTTATCCGCCGACGAACAGCGCGTGCTGAACCAGGAACTGGACGGCGCGGCGCATGCAATCGGTGAATAAGGGCGGATAAGGGCGAATAACGGCGAATAAACCGTTCATTTGACAAGCCTCCGGCCCTCGCGTACATTCGCCGCACGCGTCGGGAGAGCGCGCTGGCCGCTGGTTTCGCAGGCCGCGCCGCCGAAGGGGCACACCCGCAAACTCTCAGGCAAAAGGACCGAACGCGTCGAAAAACCCGCCGCTACGTAACACACGCAACATCAAGGCGCCGTTTTTCGCACTCTGGAGAGCGGCAGTAGCCGTCTGCATCGCAATGTCGTGCAGATCCTGGCAAGCTGCCCACCGAAGGGGCGCGCGTTCCGCCGTGACAAATCAACGTCACCACGGCAGCGCAATCTCTCAGGTATCGAGGACAGAGGGGCCATGCAGATCCACGCTCGCAGCCAGCAGGCCGCGAGGCGCGGCTCCGCATGGCCTTTTTCGTTTCGCGAGACGCCCGAGGCCCCATGACCGAACTCAAACACACTCCGCTCAACGCCACCCATCGCGCGCTCAATGCCCGCATGGTCGATTTCGGCGGCTGGGACATGCCCGTCAACTACGGCTCGCAGATCGACGAACATCGCGCCGTGCGTACCGACGCCGGCATGTTCGACGTCTCGCACATGTGCGTCATCGACTTCACCGGGGAGCGCGTGCGCGGGTTCTTCGAGTATGCGCTGGCCAACAACGTCGCGAAGCTGCAAACGCCTGGGCGCGCGCTGTACTCGTGCCTGCTGAACGCGGACGGCGGCGTGATCGACGACCTGATCGTCTATTACTTCGGGGAAGATCATTTCCGCGTGGTGGTCAACGCGGGCACCGCCGACAAAGACATCGCGTGGTTCAAGCAACTCAACGAAGGCGGCTTCGGTCTGGCCATCACGCCGCGCCGCGATCTCGCGATCGTCGCCGTGCAAGGCCCCAACGCGCGTGAGAAGGTCTGGCAAACGGTACCGGCCATCCGCTCTGCAACTGAAACACTCAAGCCCTTCAACGCCGCGCGCGTCGAAGCAACGCCGTTCGGCGAATTGACCGTCGCCCGCACCGGCTATACCGGCGAAGACGGCTTCGAGATCATCGTCCCGGCCGATCACGTCGTCGCGTTGTGGAATGCGCTGCAAGCGCAAGGCGTGCGGCCGGCGGGTCTCGGCGCGCGCGACACGCTGCGTCTCGAAGCCGGCATGAACCTGTACGGCCAGGATATGGACGACAACATCTCGCCGCTCGACGCCGGCCTCGCGTGGACCGTCGACCTCACCTCCGCGCGCGATTTCGTCGGCAAGAGCCGGCTGGAAGCGGACGGCTCGCGCGCCGCGTTCGTCGGTCTGATCCTGCTGAAGGAGAACGGCAAGGCGGCAGGCGTGCTGCGCGCGCATCAGAAAGTCGTCACGCCGCACGGCGAAGGCGAAATCACCAGCGGCACCTTCTCCCCGACCATGCAGGAATCCATTGCCTTCGCGCGGGTGCCGAAAGGCGTGCAGCCGGGCGACACGGTTCACGTTCAAATTCGTGACAAATCGGTGCCCGCAAGCGTGGTAAAACTGCCGTTCGTGCGTAACGGCAAAGTACTCGCGGCGAATTGAACCGCTGCAAGCAGCCGGCGCGTGCGTCCTTTTCCAGTTTTTAGTCCATATCGAATCACACCGCATAGGAGCATCCGATGAGCATCCCGGCCGATCTGAAATACACCGAATCGCACGAGTGGGTCCGCACCGAAGCGGACGGCACGCTGACGGTCGGCATCACCGACCACGCGCAGGAAGCGCTCGGCGACATCGTCTTCTTCGAAGTACAGGAACTGGGCAAGACCGTCACGGCCGGCGATACGGTCGCCGTGATCGAATCGGTGAAAGCTGCTTCGGATATTTACGCGCCGGTTTCCGGCGAAATTATCGAAGCGAACACCGCCGTTGCCGACACGCCCGATTCGGTCAACAGCGCCCCGTATGAAAGCTGGCTCTTCAAGATCAAGCCGGCCTCGGACGCAGCGCAGGACCGTTTGATCGACGCGGACGCGTACTCGAAGTCGATCGGCGCCTGATTCACTTTTATATATAACCCGACAGGTGCGGCGCGTCCCTCGTGAAACACACAGGACCGCGCCGTGAAGAAAGTCCCTTTGGGGATGACCCTTCAGGAGACCGGGCGCTTTGCGCCAGGTCTCGGACGGTCCAGCACGGACAGCCGCACCGCCAGGAACACCATGAAGCTCGAACACCCGGATCGTCTGATGAACCGCACTCCTCTCTCGCTCGCCGCGCTCGAAGTGCATGACGCCTTCGCTGAACGGCATATCGGCCCGGACGCGGCCGACCAGCAAGCGATGCTCGAAGCCGTGGGCTTCACGTCGCGCGCCGCGCTGATCGACGCCGTCATTCCAAAGACGATCCGCCGCACCGAAGCGCTGCCGCTCGGGCCCTTCGCACAGCCTAAGAGCGAAGCGGAAGCGCTCGCCGCGCTGCGCGAACTCGCGGACAAGAACCAGGTGTTCCGCTCGTACATCGGGCAGGGTTATTACAACGCCCACACGCCGACGGTGATCCTGCGTAACGTGCTCGAGAATCCCGCGTGGTACACGGCGTACACGCCGTATCAGCCGGAAATCTCGCAAGGCCGCCTCGAAGCGCTGCTGAACTTCCAGCAAATGATCGTCGACCTGACGGGTCTCGCGATCTCAAACGCGTCGCTGCTCGACGAAGCCACCGCCGCAGCTGAAGCAATGACGCTGCTGCAACGCGTGGGCAAGCCGAAGTCGAATGTATTCTTCGTCGCCGACGACGTGCTGCCGCAAACCATTGAAGTGGTAAAAACGCGCGCCACGCCGGTCGGCATCGAAGTGAAAGTGGGCCCGGCAGCCGAAGCCGCGAACGCAAATGCATTCGGCGTGCTGCTGCAATATCCGGGCGTGAATGGCGACGTGCGCGACTACCGCGCGCTGACTGAGGCGATCCACGAAGCGGGCGGCCACGTGGTGGTCGCCGCGGACCTGCTCGCGCTGACCGTCCTTACGCCGCCGGGCGAGTGGGGCGCGGACGTGGCCGTCGGCAACACGCAGCGCTTCGGCGTGCCGGTCGGCTTCGGCGGCCCGCATGCGGCCTACCTCGCCGTGCGCGACGAATTCAAGCGCCAGATGCCGGGCCGTCTCGTCGGCGTGACCGTCGACGCGCAAGGCAATCCCGCGCTGCGCCTCGCGCTGCAAACGCGCGAACAGCACATTCGCCGCGAGAAAGCGACGTCGAATGTATGTACCGCGCAAGCGCTGCTCGCCATCATGGCCAGCATGTACGCGGTCTATCATGGCCCGCGCGGTCTGAAGACAATCGCGCTGCGCGTGAACCGTATTGCCGCGTTGCTTGCGGAAGGCGCGAAGCAGCTTGGCTACTCGCTCGTCAACGAAACCTTTTTCGACACGCTCACATTCGACACCGGCGCGCGCACGCAAGCGCTGCTCGACGCGGCAACCGCGAGGCGCATCAACCTGCGCCGCGTGAGCGCCACGCAAGTGGGCCTGTCGATCGACG
Source organism: Paraburkholderia kirstenboschensis (assembly GCF_904848585.1). Lineage (GTDB taxonomy): Bacteria > Pseudomonadota > Gammaproteobacteria > Burkholderiales > Burkholderiaceae > Paraburkholderia > Paraburkholderia kirstenboschensis. The sequence goes on along the minus strand of NZ_CAJHCR010000008.1, from coordinate 117,679 downwards.
AAACCACCACGCGCCACGACCTGGCCGATCTGCTCGCTGTGTTCGCGCAAGCGGCTTTCGTCAGCGAAGTGCCGCAAGTCGACGCGCTCGACGCCGCGATGGCTGCGTCGAACACCGCTTCGGTGCCGGCCGAGCTCGAACGCACCAGCGCATACCTCACGCACCACGTATTCAACCGTCATCATTCGGAAACGGAAATGCTGCGCTATCTGCGCAGCCTCTCGGATAAGGACCTCGCGCTCGACCGTTCGATGATCCCGCTCGGCTCGTGCACGATGAAGCTGAACGCGACGTCGGAAATGCTGCCGGTCACGTGGCCCGAGTTCGGCCAGATTCATCCGTTTGCGCCCGCTGAGCAAACCGTCGGCTACCGCGAAATGATCGATCAGCTCGAAGCGATGCTGGTCGCCGCAACCGGCTACGCAGCAGTTTCACTGCAACCGAACGCGGGCTCGCAAGGCGAATACGCCGGCCTGTTGATCATCCACGCGTATCACGCGTCGCGCGGCGAAGCGCATCGCGACGTCTGCCTGATTCCCGCTTCGGCGCACGGCACCAACCCGGCGTCGGCACAAATGGCCGGCATGCAGGTCGTGGTCGTCGCGTGCGACGCGCAAGGCAACGTCGACATCGAAGACTTGAAGAAGAAGGCCGACCAGCACGCCGACAAGCTCGCGGCGATCATGATCACGTATCCGTCCACGCATGGCGTGTTCGAGCAGAACGTCCGCGAAATTTGCGAGATCGTTCATGCGCACGGCGGTCAGGTCTATGTGGACGGCGCGAACATGAACGCCATGGTCGGCTTGACCGCGCCGGGCCAGTTCGGCGGCGACGTCTCGCACCTGAATCTGCACAAGACCTTCTGCATTCCGCACGGCGGCGGCGGACCGGGCGTCGGTCCGGTTGCGGTCGGCGCGCATCTCGCGCCGTTCCTGCCGAACCAGATTTCGTCGGGCTACGAACGCGCACCCAACGGCATCGGCGCAGTGTCGGGCGCACCGTATGGCTCGGCTTCGATCCTGCCAATCTCGTGGATGTACATCGCGATGATGGGTGCGAAAAATCTCACCGCCGCGACCGAGACCGCGATCCTCAATGCGAACTACGTCGCGAACAAGCTCGCGCCGCATTACCCAGTGCTGTATTCGGGCCCGGGCGGACTCGTCGCGCACGAGTGCATTCTCGATCTGCGTCCGATCAAGGAAACCAGCGGCATTACTGTGGACGACGTTGCGAAACGCCTCGCCGACTATGGTTTCCATGCGCCGACCATGAGCTTTCCGGTGCCGGGCACGCTGATGGTCGAGCCGACCGAATCGGAATCGAAGGAAGAACTCGACCGTTTCATTGAAGCGATGATCGCGATCCGTGACGAAATTCACGCTGTGGAAGAAGGCCGCTCGGACCGGGAAGACAATCCGCTGAAACACGCGCCGCACACCGCGGCAGTGGTCATCGCCGACGAGTGGAAGCATGCATACGCGCGCGAAACAGCCGCCTATCCGCTGCCCACGCTGATCGCGAAGAAGTACTGGCCGCCGGTCGGCCGCGCGGACAACGTATATGGCGATCGCAACCTGTTCTGCTCGTGCGTGCCGGTTGCGGATTACGAGTAACACCCGGCCGTCGCCGCGCGCCGCCCGCAGCTTGTAAGCGCGCGGTGCGCGGTTCTGTCGCTGGAGGCCGCAAACGGCTAACATCACACACCGAATCAGCCCAACGAGGAGTTTCGCATGGTGCGAAAGGTGCGATTGATGCAAAGCCCGGCCGGGGCAACGCGAGTACCAACGTGGCGGCACGCCTGCGCATGCCTGCTTGCCGGCGCAGCCGTGTTGCTGCCGCTTCGTCACGCGCAGGCGGCGATGAATTTTTGCGCTGCGCCTGCCTGGCAAACCAGCGAGCGCACGAACGCCGATCCCGGCGTCAAGGCGTTGGTGAGTAATGTGCTCGCGCATCTGGGCGACAAGCCTCACGCGCAAGCCAAACTGCACACGGAAGGCACGCTGCCGCACGAGGGCATCTACGACCAGAGCGTCGAAGCGGAAAAGGATCTCGATCTGCTGCGCGACGCCGCGCTCGCATGGCGCGCCACCAGCGACGACCGGTATCTGAAGCTCGTCGACCGTTTGCTGTACGCATGGGTCACGACCTATCAGCCGAGTTTCAATCCAATCGACGAAACGCACTTCGAAGGGCTGATCCTCGCGTATGACATGACCGCGAGTGCGCTGCCTGTGAAAACGCGCAACGCGTCGATGGCGTTCCTGACGAAGCTCGCGAACGGCTACATCGCGGAGATCGACGACCAGCCGCGTCCTTTGAAAGGCACTTACCGGAACAACTGGCAGAGTCACCGGATCAAATTGATAGCGATGGCCGCCTTTACGCTCGACAACCGCAAGATGATCAATGCGGCCCAGCGTCTCTTTGCCGAGCATATCGGCGACAACATTGAGCCGGACGGTTCGACGATCGATTTCAGCGAGCGTGACGCGCTGCACTATGTCACTTACGATCTGCAGCCGCTCGTAACCGCCGCGCTTGCCGCCCGCCGCCACAACCGCAACTGGCTGCCGGAGAAGGGCGCGAACGGCGCGTCGCTGCAAGCCGCGCTCAACTGGCTGGCGCCGTATGCGGCGGGCAGCAAGACGCATGAGGAATTCGTGCATTCGAGCGTCGCGTTCGACGCAAAACGTCGCGAAGCCGGCTTGCCCGGTTACTCGGGTCAGTGGGATCCGAAGAACGCGACCGAACTGTTTCATCTGGCGGCGCGTCTCGACGGACGCTATACGCCGATTGCGCTGCAGCTCGCGCCGACGCCACCCGCGTGGCTCGCCGTGTGTTTGCCGATGCCGGCGCGCTAAACCAACTTTCATCAGCAGGGAGCAGTAATGGCAGTCAGCGTCTTCGATCTCTTTAAAATCGGCATTGGTCCGTCAAGTTCGCATACGGTCGGGCCGATGCGCGCGGCGCTGATGTTCGCGCAAGGGCTCGAACGCGACGGGCTGCTGCCGAACACGGCGTCGGTGAAAGTCGATCTTTACGGGTCGCTCGGCGCAACCGGCAAAGGGCACGGCACGGATCGCGGCGTGATGCTCGGCCTGATGGGTGACGCACCCGACACGGTCGACCCCGACACGATCGCCCAACGACTCGAGGCCGTGCGCACCACGCGCAAGCTCGCATTGCTCGGCACGCATGAAGTGCCGTTCGTGCAGAAGGATCACATTTCGTTCTACCGGCAAGCGCTGCCCGAACATCCGAACGGGCTCAAGCTGCGCGCGTTCGACGCGCAAGGCGAGACGCTGCGCGAGTCGACGTATCTGTCGGTGGGCGGCGGCTTCGTGGTGACGGCCGGCGCGCCGAACACCAAGGTCCTTGCCGCCGTCGATCAATTGCCGCACCCGTTTCGCACCGGCAACGAGTTGCTCGCGCTGTGCGGATCGACCGGCAAAAGCATCGCGCAATTAATGTGGGAAAACGAGCGCGTCTGGCACACCGAAGAAGAGACCCGTGCAGGCCTCCTGAAGATCTGGGACGTGATGCAGTCGTGCGTGTCGCGGGGCTGCGGCATCAACAATCCGGACGCGGACGGTAACTTGCCCGGCCCGTTCCAGGTGAAGCGCCGCGCGCCGCAGCTATATAGAGCGCTGTCGGGCAACCCTGAGCTTGCGCTGCGCGATCCGCTGTCGATGATCGACTGGATCAATCTCTACGCAATCGCCGTCAACGAAGAAAACGCCGCCGGCGGCCGCGTCGTCACCGCGCCCACCAACGGCGCGGCCGGCATTATTCCCGCCGTGCTGCACTACTACACGCGCTTCATGCCCGGCTCGAACCAGCAAGGTGTGATCGACTTCCTGATGACGGCGGCCGCGATCGGCATTCTGTACAAGCTGAACGCGTCGATTTCCGGCGCGGAAGTGGGCTGCCAGGGCGAGGTGGGCGTCGCGTGCTCGATGGCTGCGGGCGCACTCGCCGCCGTGATGGGCGGCACGCCGAAGCAGGTCGAAAACGCGGCGGAAATCGGCATGGAGCACAACCTCGGGCTGACTTGCGATCCGGTTGGCGGCATGGTGCAGATTCCGTGCATCGAGCGCAATGCGATGGCGTCGGTGAAGGCGGTCAACGCGGCGCGCATGGCCCTACGCGGCGACGGCAGTCATTACGTGTCGCTCGATTCGGTCATCAAGACCATGCGCGAGACCGGCGCGGATATGAAGACGAAATACAAGGAAACGTCGCGCGGCGGGTTGGCGGTGAATATCGTCGAATGCTGATGGTTGACTGCATGTGATGCCCGGTGCTGATTGTTGATCGGCAAACGCGGCATGTGCCAAGTAGACGAAACGCGGGCCCTGGGGTCCGCGTTTTTTGTTTGCGCGTCTGCGGGTCGCGCTCGCTGCACCAGCGCGCATTGCGCTGCGCCGTGACACTGAGCGCGCTCCCAGCGTAAGCTGTCAGGGCGCCGGTCGGCTGACCATGCAGTCGATGCGGACGCAACCGCACTCATGCACTGCCTGGAGGCCTCATCGCAATGTCGCAGCCGAATGCTCCCGTTTCCAATACTGCCGCCGCTCGAACCACTGGCGCGCGCCTTGTTGTCGACGCTTTGCTCACGCACGGTGTCGAACGTGTTTTCTGTGTGCCCGGCGAGAGTTTTCTCGCAGTGCTCGATTCATTGCACGACGAAACCGAGCGCATTCAGACCATTGTCTGCCGTCACGAAGCGGCGGCCGCGAACATGGCGGAAGCGATCGGCAAGCTGACCGGACGCCCAGGCGTCGCGCTCGTCACGCGAGGACCGGGTGCGACGCATGCATCGATTGGCGTGCACACCGCGTTTCAGGACTCCACGCCGATGATCCTGCTCATCGGTCAGTGCGCGCGCGAGCATCTCGATCGCGAGGCTTTCCAGGAGATCGACTATCGGCGCATGTTCGGTCAGATGGCGAAATGGGTTGCGCAGATAGACGACCCCCGGCGCATTCCCGAGTATCTGAGTCATGCGTTCCACACGGCGACTTCCGGCCGGCCGGGGCCCGTGGTGCTGTCCTTGCCCGAAGACGTGCTGAGCGATGCATGCGACGCCGTACCGGGCGCGCCTCGTTATCAGCGTGTGGCCGCGTCGCCGTCAGCCGCGCAGATCGGCAAGCTGCGCGAATTGCTGGAAAGCGCGCAACGGCCAATGGTGATTGCAGGCGGAAGCGGGTGGACGAGCGCGGCCTGTGCGGACTTGCAACGCTTCGCCGAGAACTGGCAGTTGCCGATCGGCCTCGCGTTCCGCTTTCAGGACACGCTCGATAACGAGCATCCGAACTATGCCGGCGATGTGGGGCTCGGCATCAATCCGGCGCTGGCCCAGCGTATTCGCGATGCCGACCTGTTGCTCGCGCTTGGTCCTCGCCTCGGCGAAGCGACGACGAACGGCTATACGTTGCTCGACATTCCCAAGACGAAGCAGACACTGGTTCACGTGCACCAGGGCGCGGAAGAGCTGGGGCGCGTGTATGCCGCCGATCTGCCGATCGTCTCCGGCATGCCTGAACTTGCCGCGGCGCTCGCGGCGTTGGAACCGTCTGCCGGAAAGCTGACTTGGGCGGGCGCGGCGGAAGAGGCGCATCGCGCATATCTCGAATGGCGTGAACCCCGGCCGATTCCCGGCAACGTACAAATGGGCGAAGTGATCCAGCAACTTCGCGCGCATCTTCCGGACGACGCAATACTGACGAACGGCGCCGGCAACTATGCGACGTGGTTGCATCGGCATTTTTCGTATCGCCAATACCGCTCGCAACTTGCGCCTACGAGTGGCGCGATGGGCTACGGCGTGCCGGCGGCGATCGCGGCGAAGTCGCTGTATCCGCAGCGCGCGGTGGTCGCGCTGGCGGGCGACGGCTGCTTCATGATGGCCGCGCAAGAACTCGCGACGGCGATGCAATATGACCTGCATGTGCTGTTCATCGTCGTGAACAACGGTCACTTCGGCACGATCCGCATGCATCAGGAGCGACACTATCCGAATCGCGTGCACGGCACTGGGCTCACGAATCCGGACTTCGCGGCATTCGCGCGATCGTTCGGCGCGCATGGTGAAACGGTTGAACGCACCGAAGATTTTCTGCCGGCGTTGCAGCGTTCATTGGCGGCGAAATGCGCGGCGGTGATCGAGATCCGCATGCCGCAGGAGGCCAGCACGCCCGGCGCGACGTTGGAGCAGATTCGGGAGCAGGGTAGGAAGTTGCGCGGCGAGTAAGCGCAACGGTGCGGCGGAAAAGCGCCCGGTACGAAAGGCCATGAAAAAACCCCGCCGAAGCGGGGTTCTCAACATCGAGCCGATCTACAAAGAAAAGCTTACTTGCCGCCCACGCTTTGCAGCGTCGTCCACTTGCCGTCGACAACCTTGTACAGCGTGATGCCGCCGTTCTTCAGATCACCCTTGGCGTCGTACGAGAGGTTCGACGACGTCACAGCCGGCATCGACGTCTTCGCGAGCACCGGCAGGTACTTGGCCGGATCGGTCGAGTTTGCCTTCTTCATTGCCGCGAACATGGCCATTGCGCCGTCGTAAGCGTACGGCGAGTACGTTTGCACGTCTTCGTTGAAGCGCTTCTTGTACTTGGCGACGTAGTCCTTGCCGCCCGGCATTTCTTCCAGCGGCAGGCCGGCGAGCGATGCCACCGTGCCGTTCGCCGCGTCACCCGCGATCTGGATGAACGTCGGCGTGTGAACCATTTCGCCGCCCATCAGCGGCGCCTTGATGCCGAGCGCCTTCATCTGCTTGACCATCGGTGCCGCTTGCGAATCCGCGCCGCCGTAATAGATCAGGTCCGGATTGGCCGCCTTCAGCTTGGTCAGGATCGACTTGAAGTCCACGGCCTTGTCGTTCGTGTATTCACGATCGACGATCGTGCCGCCCGCTGCCTTGGCCGCCTTTTCGAACTGATCCGCCAGACCCTGGCCGTAAGCCGTGCGGTCGTCGACGATCACGATTTTCTTCACGCCGAGCGTCTTGACCGCGAACGTGCCCGCGACCGAACCTTGCTGCGTGTCGGACGTCATCATGCGGAACGTGGTCTTGAAACCTTGTTGCGTGTATTCAGGCGCCGTTGCCATCGCGATTTCGGGAATGCCAGCGTTCGCGTAGATGCGCGAAGCGGGAATCGTGGTGCCCGAGTTGAAGTGGCCGAGCATGCCCTTGATGCCGTCGTCCACCAGCTTCTGCGCGACGGTGGTGCCGGTGCGCGGGTCAGCCTGGTCGTCGGCCGAGTCGAGCACGAAGCGAACCGGCTTGCCGCCGATCACCGGCTTCGTCGCGTTCATGTCTTCCACAGCCAGCGTGATGCCGTTCTGGAAGTCTTTGCCGTAGTGCGCCTGCGCGCCCGTCATCGGACCGGCGAAACCGATCTTCACGTCGTCTGTCGATTGAGCGTTGGCCGTCCCCGCCAGCGACATCGCCGCAACCAGCGCTGCGCCTGCCAGCTGTGTCATCTTGTGTTGCATATCTTCTCCTTGGTACCAGGTGTGGATGGAGCGGCTTTCGGGATCGCCGTTACCGCTTCCGTTCTAATGACCGCCCCCAAATCCTGGCGCATCGCGCCAGGCCCCCCCGAGGGGGCGCAAGAAAACTTGGGGCGGCCCGGCGTTTTCTTGCCAGTAATCGATGAGGTTCGCTCAACCGATCGTCATCAAATTCGCATTACCGCCGGCAGCTGCCGTATTCACGCTGACCGAGCGTTCCGTCAACAGACGTTCGAGCGCGTAGTCTTCGTCGCCGCTCTCCAACGCGCGCGACGCGACGCCTTGCACCGACACAATCGGCCCAGGACGCTTCGCGACTTCCTTCACGAGCGTCAGCAATTCGTCGCTGTCGCCTTCGAACAATACGGCGTCGAACGGCGTCTCCGCGTTCTTGCGCACGCTCGCATAAGACTTCAGCGACGCGGGCAACTGCGTCACCAATTGTTCACCAGCCGCGCCTTCGAACAACGCTCGATTTCCCGTAGCCAGCACGGCGGCAAACTGCGCGCGCGCACCGCCCGCGGTCGACGCAATGCACAACACAGTGCCGCGCGCGCCCAGCGTGTAGGTGTTGCGCTCGCCGGTCGGCCCCGACAGCACCGCGGTCGCGCCAGCCGGCATATGCGACAGATAACCGTCACAGCGCGCGGCCAGTTGCGGCTCGCGCTCGGCGATCAGCCAGTCGCGCAGCGCTGTCAGCGCGGCGGACGGATTGTCGCCTTTTTCTGCTGCTTGCGGTACATCTACGATAAGCGCCTGCGCGAGCGATTTCGGCAAACCCGCCGGACGCGTCGCGAGCAGACGCTGCAGATACAACGCGCCGCCGGCCTTCGGACCCGTACCCGACAGACCTTCGCCGCCGAACGGCTGCACGCCGACCACCGCGCCGATCACGTTGCGATTCACATAAATGTTGCCGACATGCGCGCGGCTGATCACGTGAGCGATGGTTTCGTCGATGCGCGTATGGATGCCGAGCGTCAGGCCATAGCCCGTCGTGCGGATCTGCTCGAGCAGCGTATCGAGCTGGCTGCGGCGGTAACGCACCACATGCAATACGGGCCCGAACACTTCGCGCTTCAATTCGTCGATGCTGTCGAGCTCGATCAGCGTCGGCGGCACGAACGTGCCTTGTGCACAGCCGTCCGGCATCGGCAGTTGCTCGACCTTGCGGCCCTTCTCACGCATCGCCGCGACATGCGCGTCGATGCCGCGCTTCGCGTCAACGTCGATCACCGGGCCGACGTCGGTCGACAGGCGATCAGGATTGCCCACCGTCAGTTCGCGCATCGCACCCGTCAGCATTTCTAGCGTGCGGTCCGCAACGTCATCCTGCAAACAGAGAACGCGCAGCGCCGAACAACGTTGACCGGCCGAATCGAACGACGACTGCATCACGTCCGCCACCACCTGTTCAGCGAGCGCCGACGAATCGACGATCATCGCGTTCTGACCACCTGTTTCGGCGATCAGCGGAATCGGTTTGCCTTCCGGATCGAGACGGCCCGAGAGCGTCTTGTTGATGAGACGCGCGACTTCCGTCGAACCGGTGAACATCACCGCACGCGTGCGCGGGTCGGCGACGAGCGCGGCACCGACCGTTTCGCCATCGCCCGGCAGCAGTTGCACGGCGCCGGCAGGCACGCCGGCTTCGCGCAGAATGCGCACGGCTTGAGCGGCGATCAGCGGCGTTTGCTCAGCCGGCTTCGCGAGCACGGTGTTGCCGGCTGCGAGCGCGGCGGCCACCTGGCCCATGAAAATCGCAAGCGGGAAATTCCACGGACTGATACAGACGACAGGTCCAAGCGGACGATGCGTGTCGTTCGAAAACTCGCTGCGAATCTGAGTCGAGTAGTAGCGCAGGAAGTCGATCGCTTCGCGGATTTCCGACACCGCGTTGGCGAGCGATTTGCCCGCTTCGCGCACCACGAGGCCCATCAGCGTATGCATCTGCGCTTCGAGCAGATCGGCGGCACGCGCGAGGCAATCGGCACGCGCTTCCACAGGGGTTGCCTGCCAGATCGGCGCGGTGGCAACCGCGTGGGTCAATGCGGCGCTCACATGTTCCGCGCTTGCTTCGACAACCGTACCGACGAGGTCGCGATGATCCGCCGGGTTGCGCACGTCGCGCGCATTGCCCAAGGCGATCTGATCGTCGGCGAGCATCGGCGCGGCGCGCCACGGATGATTCGCGCTCGCCAGCAACGCCGACGACAGCGACGCCAGACGATGCTCGTTCGACAGATCGAGACCCATCGAATTGAGACGCTCCGCGCCGTACAGATTGCGCGGCAGCGGAATCTTTGCGTGCGGCGCGCCGAGCGGAACGATCTTCGACGCTTCTTCGACCGGATCGGCGATCAGATCCTGGATCGCGACGTTTTCATCGGCGATGCGATTTACGAACGACGTGTTAGCGCCGTTCTCCAGCAGACGTCGCACGAGATACGCGAGCAGCGTTTCGTGCGTGCCGACCGGTGCATACACGCGGCACGGACGGTTCAGCTTTCCAGCGGACAGCGGGCCTGTCACTTCTTCGTAAAGCGGCTCGCCCATGCCGTGCAGACACTGAAACTCGTACTGACCGGGATAGTAGTTGTTGCCCGCGAGGTGATAGATCGCCGACAGCGTGTGCGCGTTGTGCGTGGCAAATTGCGGGTACACCGCGTCGGGCGCGCCGAGCAGCTTCTTTGCGCACGCGAGATACGACACGTCCGTATAGATCTTGCGCGTGTAGACCGGATAGCCTTCCAGGCCGTCCACTTGCGCACGCTTGATTTCGGTGTCCCAGTACGCACCCTTCACGAGGCGCACCATGATGCGGTGACGGCTGCGGCGCGCGAGGTCGACGATGTATTCGATCACGAACGGGCAGCGCTTCTGATAAGCCTGCACCACAAAACCGATACCGTTCCAACCGGCGAGCTCCGGATCGAAGCACAGCGCTTCAAGCAGATCCAGCGAGATTTCGAGGCGGTCGGCTTCTTCGGCGTCGATATTCAGGCCGATGTCGTAACGGCGTGCGAGGATCGCAAGCGAGCGCACGCGCGGCAGCAACTCGCTCATCGTGCGCTCCTGTTGCGAGCGCGAGTAACGCGGATGCAGTGCGGAGAGCTTGATCGAGATGCCCGGACCTTCGTAGATCCCGCGGCCGCCAGCAGCCTTGCCGATTGCGTGGATCGCCTGCTCATACGACGCGTAGTAGCGCTGCGCGTCCGCTTCGGTCGTGGCCGCTTCACCGAGCATGTCATACGAGTAGCGGAAACCGCGCGCTTCGTATTTGCGGCTGTTCGCCAGCGCTTCGGAAATGTTCTCGCCGGTGACGAACTGCTCGCCCATCAGGCGCATCGCCATGTCCACGCCCTTGCGGATCAGCGGCTCGCCGCCCTTGCCGATCAGCCGCGTGAGCGCCGACGAGAGGTTCGTCTCGCTGTTGGTCGTGACCAGCTTGCCGGTGATCATCAAGCCCCAGGTCGCGGCGTTGACGAACAGCGACGGCGCCTGACCGACATGCGATTTCCAGTCGCCCTTGCTGATCTTGTCGCGGATCAGCGCGTCGCGCGTCGCGCGATCGGGAATGCGCAGCAGGGCTTCGGCGAGGCACATCAGTGCAACACCTTCCTGGCTCGACAGTGAGAATTCGTGGATCAGCCCTTCGACGCCGCCGCCCTTGCTCTTGCCGCGCAGCGTTTCGACGAGCTTCGCAGCAAGCGCTTGCACGTCGCCCGCGAGGTTGGCCGGCAAGCGCGCCTGACCCAGCAGGAACGGCACGCATTCCGGCTCCGGCCGACGATATGCCGCCGTGATTGCCGCGCGCAGCACCGATTGCGGTTGGACGTTCTGCGCGAAGTCGAGGAACGGGTGCGCCGCACCGTCCTCGTCCTGTTCGACCGACGCGCCGTCGGCCATGTCGGCAGAACCTGCCGCGCCCGACAATTCCGGCGGCAGTTGACCCTGCTCGATCTTCTCGAGGTACGCGAAAATCGCCTGCTTGATCAGCCAGTGCGGAGTGCGTTCGAGGCGAGTGGCGGCATCTCTCAGCCGGGAACGCAGGAGGTCGTCGACCTTGACGCCAAGGGTGGTGCTAGCCATGTTTCCTTCTTCGGATACCAGACGAAATGCTGGTGAAAGACAAAAGTTGGGCGAATCGTACGCCTCCCAATAAAAAGGTGCAACCGACACCGAGAAACGGTTGCACCTTGCTGGAGCCCTTGACTGTCGGGGCTTTCGGCCGAGTCCTGGCGCGGCGGCCAACGTCGGTAAGGATCGGTATTTTCCCTGGCCTGATTTCTTTTCTTCGAGCCCTTATCAAACCGGCGTGCGCGCCGTTATAGAGGACATAGCGGCGCGGCGTCATGCGCGCATAAGAACGGTACGGGGTGAGGACAGGCGAAATGGAAAAGTGGCTGATCGTATTGGGCATCTGGGCGATGTGCGCAACTTGCGCTGTACTGTTTATCCGCGGCGCTACGGGCGGCTCGGACAAACGTAAGGCGCCCGAAAGTCGGGGACGTGCGACGTCGGCTGCGTCAGCCGGCGACGCGCAAGCGGCATTGAACGATTAAGCGCAACGGCGGCGCAATTAGCTAGGCGGCGTGTGGCTGCCTGTCGTGCCACGCGTGTCGGGCGCGGGTTTGCGGCGCGTTCGTGAGGTTTGCCGGCCGTTGCTGTCGGGAAGTGAAGAAGTGAACACTGTGAGATCCACCATGCTTTGTTCCAGCGACTACAGATCTTCCGCACGCTATCGGCAACTCGCGGCACGCGGCGCGCACGCTTCGTCGCGGGCATCGGCAGTCTTGGGTACGCGGACAGCCACGCGCGCCGCGGCTCCCGCCGCAAGCTATTCGAATACGGTGCGAGCGCGTGCCCGGAGCGCGCGCAGCCGCTGTCGATATTGATGGTTTGTTGAGCCGCGCCGACGCAAAGCGGAAGCAGGCATGCCGGCTCAAATATCGAGCGGGTCGACTTCGAGGTTCCAGCGCAGCACGCCCTTCAAACCGCGCAGCAACGGCTGCCACGCACGCAACGTGGCCTGCAGCGCCGCGCGCGAGGCACTTTCGATCAGCAACTGAGCGCGGTGCACGTGCATCACCTTGACGATGGTGAGCGGCACTGCGTCGTAGACGGTCACTCGTTCGGCGGCTGCAATGCCCGTCAGTTCAGCCGCGGCCTGTTGCAGAAAAGCGAGCGCAGCTTCGAGCGTGCGGCCCTCCGCCCTCAGCAACGCCTGATAAACGAACGGCGGCAAATGCGCGTCGCGCCGCTCGGCCAGCGTCGAATTGGCAAAGCCGACGTAATCGTGACGCCCAAGCGCGTGATAAAGCGCATGGCGCGGATAACGCGTCTGCACCAGCACCTCACCCGGCAAACCGGCACGGCCGGCGCGGCCGCTCACCTGCATCAGTTGCGCGAAGAGGCGTTCGCTCGCTCGAAAGTCGTGGGAAAACAGCGCGGTGTCGGCGTTCAGCACGCCAACTAGCGAAACGCGCTGAAAGTCGTGTCCCTTTGCGATCATCTGCGTGCCGACCAGAATGTCGACTTCGCCCGCATGCACATCTGAAAAGAGCGCCTGCGCGCTCCCTTTGCGGCGCGTGCTGTCGGCGTCGATGCGCAGCACGCGGGCGCCAGGCACCGCGCTCGCGAGCGTTTCTTCAACGCGCTGGGTGCCGCGGCCCATCGGTGCAATGTCGACGTTGCCGCACTCGGGACATGAGCGCGGAATGCGCGACTCCCAACCGCAGTGATGACAGCGCAGCGCGCGCTCCGGCTTATGCAGAACCACGTACGCGCTGCAACGGGGACAACCGGCGACCCATCCGCAGGCATCGCAAGCAAGTTGTGGCGCATAGCCACGGCGGTTCAGAAACACGAGACTCTGCTCGCCGCGCTCGAGCCGCGTCTTCAGAGCGGCAATCAATGGGCCGGACAATCCTTCCACCGAAGCGCGTCCACGCCGCCGCTCGTCCTCGAGATCGATCAGGCGCACGGTGGGCAGCACCGCATCGGCGACCGCGCGGCGCGACAAGGTGAGCCGCTTATAGCGCCCCTGATCCGCCTGCCACCAGCTTTCGAGCGACGGTGTGGCCGATCCCAGCACGACCGGCAAGCCAAGCTGCTTTGCGCGATAGATGGCCAGATCGCGCGCCGAGTAGCGCAGCCCTTCCTGCTGCTTATAAGCCGGATCGTGCTCTTCATCCGCGACGATAATGGCGAGCCGCGGCAGCGACGCGAGCACCGCGAGGCGCGTACCCAGCACGATCCGCGCGTGGCCCGCATGCGCCGCGAACCAGTTGCGCGCGCGCTCGCCCTCAGCAAGACCGCTGTGCAATGTGACGATGGCCGTGTCCGCGAGCGCCGCGAAGCGCGCGCGGAAAGCCGCTTCGAACTGCGGCGTCAGATTGATTTCGGGCACCAGCACGAGTGCTTGCGCGTCTGCATTGGCGGCAAGAATCTCGGCGAGCGAGCGTAAATAGACTTCCGTCTTGCCGCTGCCGGTCACGCCATGCAGCAGGAACGGCGCGAAGCCGTGCGCGTCGCGAATCGCTTCGACGGCGGCGGCTTGTTCATCGGTGAGCGTCGGAAGCGTCTGCGCAGGAACCGCCGTGGCCGCGACGGCGGGCGGCACCGTGGCGGCATCGACCACGTCGAGCGCAACCCAGCCCTCGGCTTGCCATGCGGCGAGCGTGGTGATGGCTTTAGGGTGCAGCCCGCGGGCGTCGGCGGCACTCAGGAACTCGCTGGCGGCAAGCGCCTGCGCAAGGCTTCGCAGCGCAGTGGCGCGCGCGGGGAGAGCCTCGGGCAAGGCCGCGCGGCCTTCCGGCGTTAGGCTGTAGCGCTCTTCCGGCGCGAGCAGCCGCGACCAGCGCGAGGCGTCGCGCAGCGCCTGCGGCAGCGCCGGTAACGCCACTTCGCCAAGTCCACGTTGGTAGTAATCGGCAGCAAAGGCAGCAAGCGCGAGCCATTCAGCCGACAGCGGCGGGCACGCGGTGAAAACGCTATTCACCGACCGAAGGCGATCGGCGGGGACCTCACTGTGAGCAGTCACTTCGCACACGAGCCCGACCACGTCGCGTTTGCCGAACGGCACACTGACGAGCGTCCCGGGCACGGGCGACTGCGATGAATCGCAGCGGTAATCGAACAGGGTCGGCAGTGGGTGATCCAGTGCGACGCGGACGAACGCTTCGCTCATACGGCTGCGCGGATGCTGGCAAAGGCAAGTCGCGTCATTGCGCCGCAGCTTGCAGTCGAGATCGCACCGCTCTGAAGCGAGCCGCCGAAGTTAAAGTAAAACTTCAAATTCGGCGCTAAGTTTTGGATTCCGCTGAACAATTGCTCTCGACCCCGACTGCCTGTGGATAACTTTGTTGAGAACTTCGCTTTGAAAGCCCGGAAACCGCGTCGCAGCGGCGTTCTGTGGGGTTCCGCACACTTCTTTGGGAAGCCGTGAAACCCTTGCCAGATAAGGCTGAGATCAAATGTACGCGCACTCTGCAAGGGTCAGGACAGGACTAAAGCTTCTACCGCGCCGCAGCGTGATAAATGTGTATAAGTCAAGTCTTGACAACTGCGAGAGCGCCGCCGGACGGCCCGCGCAGTGCGAATTTTTCCTGAGCGGCAGAGCCCAGCGTGCTGCGTCGCAGCATAAAACGGTATGTTTTACAGCATTAAGTCGGTGCATGCGCGCCGCTACGAATGGCGCGACTATGACGATGCACTTCGTCGACGAGCTCGGCAACGTTTTCGGGCGGCGTGAATTGCGAGATGCCGTGACCGAGGTTGAAGACGTGGCCCGGATGATTTCCGAAGCTGTCCAGCACGGCGCGCGCTTCGATGCGGATAGAAGCGGGCGGCGCGAACAACACGGACGGATCGATATTGCCCTGCAAAGCCACCTTCGCGCCTACCCGCTCGCGTGCCTTACGCAGGTTGACCGTCCAGTCGAGACCGACGGCGTCCACGCCAGTGTCCGCAATCTCGTCCAGCCACAGGCCGCCGCCCTTCGTGAACGTGATCACCGGCACTTTTTCGCCGTCGTGCTCGCGCTTCAATTGATTTACGACCTGCTGAATATAGTGCAGAGAGAAGCGCTGATAGGCGCCGTCCGCGAGCGCACCGCCCCACGTGTCGAAAATCATGACGGCCTGGGCGCCCGCTTCGATCTGCGCGTTCAGATAAGCGGCAACCGAATTCGCGTTGATTTCGAGGATGCGATGCATCAGATCCGGACGCGCGTACAGCATGGACTTGACCGTGCGGAAGTCCGCCGAGCCGCCGCCTTCGACCATGTAGCACGCCAACGTCCACGGGCTGCCCGAGAACCCGATCAGCGGCACGCGTTGACGGCCTTGAGCGTCGGTGAGCGCAGTGCGAATCTCGCGCACTGCGTCGGTTACATAGCGCAGCGTGGCGTCGATGTCGGGCACCGCGAGCCGCGCTACGTCGTCTTCTGTGCGCACCGGGCGCGCAAACGTCGGCCCCTCGCCCGTGACGAACTCCAGACCGAGGCCCATTGCGTCGGGCACGGTAAGAATGTCGGAGAACAGAATCGCGGCATCGAGCGGGTAGCGCTCGAGCGGCTGCAACGTGACTTCCGTTGCGAACGCGGGGTTCTTGGCCAGTCCGAGGAAACTGCCAGCGCGAGCCCGCGTGGCGTTGTATTCCGGCAGGTAACGACCCGCCTGCCGCATCAGCCAGACAGGCGTGTAGTCAGTGGGCTGGCGCAGCAGCGCGCGCAGGAAGGTGTCGTTCAGGAGTTTATGGGCCACGTTGCGTGCGACTAAGAGCAAAGGGGCATTTTACCGGACGGCGCGCGCCGCATCCCGCTTGATGCGGCCAATAACTGTGATTCGCGAACGGTTGGAAACCCATTTTCCCAGCCAGGCGGCAGCGGCGCAACCTGGTCAAACGGCCAATGTTCAAGCGGAAATCTCCCGGCTATTATGCAGCGGCTTAACCATAACGATCCGCAACGAAGGAGACTCAATGAATAAGGCAGCACTCGCATTGCTCGGCGTCCTGGCGGGCGTTCTCATGCACACCGGCGCGGTGCAGGCGCAAGCATCGGCCCCAGCCGCGACATCTTCCCGGCTCGACGAAATCCCCGCCCGCGGCACGTTGCGCGCATGCACGACCGGCGACTACAAACCGCACTCGTTCTATAAGGGGGACGGTCAGTTCGAGGGGATTGACATCGATATGACCGAATCGCTCGCTAAATCGCTCGGCGTCAAGGCGGAATTCGTCAAGACTTCGTGGTCGAACCTGATGAACGACTTCGTCACCAAATGTGACATCGGCGTGGGCGGCGTTTCGCCCACGCTGGAGCGGCAAAAGCGAGCCTTCTTCACCCAGGCGTTTATGGTCGACGGCAAGACGCCGATTGTCCGATGCGACGACGTCGACAAATACCAGACCGTCGCGCAGATCGACCAGCCGGGAACGCGTGTGATCGTCAACCCGGGCGGTACGAACGAACGTTTCGCAAAGCAGTTCTTGTCTCACGCCTCGATGACTGTCTATCCGGACAACGTGACAATCTTCAAGCAGATCGCTGCCGGTAAGGCGGATGTGATGGTGACCGACGCGTCCGAAACCCTGCTGCAGCAAAAGCTCAATCCCGGCCTGTGCGCGGTGCATCCCGACAAACCGTTCCAGTATGGCGAGAAAGCGTGGCTGCTGCCTCGCGGCGATGTAGCGTTTCAACAGTACGTCGATCAGTGGCTGCATTTCGCGCGGGCGACAGGCGAATATCAGGCTGTACTGGACAAGTGGCTCAAGTAAGCCACGCCGCTCGGCCGCGTTCTTTCTCGGCGTAATCGACGAAAGAACCACGGCCGCGCCCCTGTAGAGCAACCTTTTGGCGGCCGCATCATGTAACGCGGCTCGAGAAAGCCGGGCAAACGTCAAACAAAGGCGAGAACCCGGCCAACGCGTGAACCGGCCCTTACATTCATAAAGGTTGTGCGACGTTTATTGCGTCGCACCAGCTCTGCTCCTGGCTGCACGCGAATCTCTGCGTGCCGGGAACCAGTTGTAACAACAACGGTTTATTGTCAGAAAGATGAACGCACAACTATTTCACGCGGAATCGACTTAACGCTTTATGCGGCGCTATGCTTCGCGAATATCATTAAACGGTCGTATTAAATTGACGCACAGTCATCGGTATATATTACGGTTTTATCGCTTGAATTCCGCAATTAATCCCGCAGCGCCTTATCTGGCGGGCGTTACAACCTGAAACACTTTGTTACGGCGCTCCTTTGTTTATTCGCCCACAATGCCCTCAACGGTTTCAACACGGATGTGGCTGCGTGCATGGTGTGAGCGGATACGATGCACTTGCCGGTCGGCTTATGCCGAAGCCCTGTGAAGGGGCATCCCTGCTGGGACCGTAGTCGACGCCGGGTCGTCGTCTCAGTCGGTTCCTACATTGGTCTCCTCGCGCTAACCCCGTAGCGTGTGGTTTTTAGCGGGCTCCAGGCCCGCTTTTTTTTCGTCCAGCCAAACGTTTGCGCACTGCAAAATGGCATGTTTTACATGCTTTTAGGCGCAATTTGCTGTTTAGCGGTGTATGCGATAGTTGCCGTCGGCCTCACCGACGTGCGCAAGCCGCTCGCAAGCGAGCAGCCTCGCACTGCCGCCGTCATGCCTCGGGCGAGGCACGTCAGGCCGTCTTCCCTTCCTGCAACTTCAGTTCGCTGATCATGCGCTCACGCATGACGAACTTCTGCACTTTGCCTGTCACCGTCATCGGCAGCTCGTCGACGAAGCGGATGTACTTCGGCACCTTGTAGTGCGCTATCTGACCATTGCAGAACTGCTGGATCTCTTCAGCTGTCGCCTGTTCGCCTGGACGAAGCACTACCCACGCGCACACCTCTTCGCCGTATCTGCTGTCCGGTACGCCGAACACCTGCACGCTCTGGATCTTCGGGTGGCGGAAAAGAAACTCCTCGATCTCGCGCGGATAGATGTTCTCGCCGCCGCGAATCAGCATGTCCTTGAGACGACCGACGATGTTGCAATATCCCTCGGCGTCGAGCGTAGCAAGGTCGCCGGTTCGCATCCAGCCGTCCTCGATACTTTCACGCGTTTTCGCCTCGTCGCCCCAATAGCCTTGCATTACCGAATAGCCGCGCGTGCACAGCTCGCCGGTCTCGCCCACCGGCACGATGTTGCCTAGCGGATCGACAATTTTCACCTCGAGATGCGGTTGAATGCGGCCCACGGTGGTGGTGCGCTTGTCGAGCGGGTCGGTGGTCGAACTTTGGAACGAGACAGGGCTCGTCTCCGTCATGCCGTACGCAATCGTGATTTCGTTGAGGTGCATTCTCGACACGACCTTCTTCATCGTCTCGATCGGGCACGGCGAGCCCGCCATGATGCCAGTGCGCAGATGTGAGAGGTCGTAGGAGTCAAAGTCCGGGTGATCCAGTTCGGCTATGAACATGGTGGGCACACCATGCAGCGCCGTGCACTGCTCTTGCGCGACGGCCGCGAGTGTCGCGGCGGGGTCGAAAGCCTCGCCTGGAAACACCATGTTCGCGCCCACCGAGACGCACGCGAGGACCGCGAGCACCATGCCGAAGCAGTGATAGAGCGGCACGGGAATGCACAGCGCGTCCTGCTCGCTCAGGTTCATGGCCATCGCGATATAGCGCGCGTTGTTGACCACGTTGCTATGCGTAAGAGTCGCCCCCTTTGGATTGCCCGTCGTACCACTGGTGAACTGGATATTGATCGCCTCGTGGCACGAGAGCGTCGCGCCGATCTCGTCGAGCTTTGCGACGTCGAGGGTTGCGCGCCCCTGCTCGATGACGTCCGAGAACGTGAGCATTCCGGGCGTTTCCGTGTCGCACATGCGAATCACGTAACGCAGATCAGGCAGTCGTGCCGCGTGCAGATCGCCGGGCGCGTGCGTCGCAAGCTCGGGCGCGAGTTGCTGCAGCATTTCGAGGTACATCGACGTCTTGAAGCGCTCCGCCGCGACAATCGCCTTGCAGCCCACCTTGTTCAACGCGTACTCCAACTCCGCGAGCCGGTAGGCCGGATTAATGTTGACCAGCACCGCGCCGATGCGCGCGGTCGCGAACTGCGTCAGCAGCCACTCGACCCGGTTCGGCGACCAGATGCCGACGCGGTCGCCCTTCACAATGCCCAGTGCCAGGAAGCCGGCGGCTAATATGTCGACTTCTTCGGCGAACTCTTTCCAGGTCCACCGGATCCGCTGCTCACGAAAAACCACCGCAGGCCGGTCGGGAAAGCGCTCGGCGGTCCCGCGCAAAAACTCGCCGATGGTCGCTTCGCTCAACGGAATGTCTGTCGATCCGCGGACGTACGAAAGTCCGTCTTTCGGTTCGATGATTGCGCCTTCGCCTGACACTTGCGTTGCCATGGTGCTGTCTCCGTGAGCAGATCGCCCTACTGAAATGAATTTGAAACCGATTGTGCCACCGGCGCGTGCCCGTACGGCATCAAGTCTTACCCGCAGCGGCCCGGCGTATTGGACGGCTGTCAGTTCTTTGCCCTCGCCGGGACGGCCTCACAATCTCGCTGACCTTTCCGTAAACGTCAAGTGAAGGCCAAAAAAAAGCAGCCACGCGGGCTGCCTTTTCTCTGATACGTGTTGCTTAGCTCTGACCGCGCAGCTTGCGCAGACGCTGGATCGCAGCAAGCTGAGCCGTCGCGTACGCCAGTTCCGCCTGAGCGGTTGCGTATTCGAGGTTCGAGCCGGTGTTCTGCAGCGCTTCTTCCGCACGTTTGCGCGCGTCTTCGGCCTTGGCTTCGTCGAGATCCTTGCCGCGAATTGCCGTGTCGGCGAGAACCGTCACTGCACCCGGCTGGATTTCGAGGATGCCGCCAGCGACGAACACAAACTCCTCGTCACCGTTCTCAGCTTCGATGCGCACTGCACCCGGACGGATCCGGGTGATGAGCGGCGTGTGGCCCGGCAGAATGCCGAGTTCACCTGCTTCGCCCGGCAGCGCGACGAACTTCGCCTGGCCCGAGAAGATCTGCTCTTCCGCGCTGACGACGTCTACTTTAATGGTTGCCATAAGTGTCGACTCCTGTGGCGACCAGGGTTAGCGCTTTAGCGCTCACTCTGGCCCCGTGCAAGGCTGGGTTAAGCGTAGTGAGAGGCACCGGCTTTGCGGACAACTACTGTTGGCAGTCATCACGCGCGAGGCCGGCGCCCGCTTCGTTACACCCGACCTTTACTGGATCTTCTTGGCCTTTTCAAAGGCTTCGTCGATCGTGCCGACCATGTAGAACGCTTGTTCCGGCAGGTGGTCGCACTCGCCTTCAACGATCATCTTGAAGCCGCGGATCGTTTCCTTCAGCGGAACGTACTTGCCCGGCGAGCCCGTGAACACTTCAGCAACGTGGAACGGCTGCGACAGGAAACGCTGAATCTTACGAGCGCGCGCCACGGCGAGCTTGTCTTCCGGCGCGAGTTCGTCCATGCCCAGAATCGCGATAATGTCGCGCAGTTCCTTGTAGCGCTGCAGCGTTTGCTGAACGCTGCGCGTGATCGAGTAATGCTCTTCGCCGATCACGTGCGGGTCGATCTGACGCGAGGTCGAATCGAGCGGGTCCACTGCCGGGTAGATACCCAGCGAAGCGATGTCACGCGACAGCACGACGGTTGCGTCCAGGTGGCCGAAAGTCGTAGCCGGCGACGGGTCGGTCAAGTCGTCCGCAGGGACGTACACGGCCTGAACCGACGTGATCGAGCCGGTCTTGGTCGACGTAATACGCTCTTGCAGCTTGCCCATTTCTTCAGCCAGCGTCGGCTGATAGCCCACTGCCGACGGCATACGGCCGAGCAGTGCCGACACTTCAGTACCGGCCAGCGTGAAACGGTAGATGTTGTCGACAAAGAACAGCACGTCGAGGCCTTCGTCACGGAAGTGCTCAGCCATCGTCAGGCCGGTCAGTGCGACGCGCAGACGGTTGCCCGGCGGCTCGTTCATCTGGCCGTACACCAGCGCGACCTTGTCCAGAACGTTCGAGTCCTTCATTTCGTGATAGAAGTCGTTCCCTTCACGGGTACGCTCGCCAACACCGGCGAACACGGAGTAACCACCGTGTTCCTTAGCGATGTTGTTGATCAGTTCCATCATGTTCACGGTCTTGCCGACGCCGGCGCCACCGAACAGACCGACCTTACCGCCCTTGGCAAACGGGCAGATCAGGTCGATAACCTTGATGCCGGTTTCGAGCAGTTCGGTCGACGGCGACAGTTCGTCGAACGCCGGAGCCTTCTGGTGAATGCCGCGAACGACGTCCGAGTTGATCGGGCCGGCTTCGTCGATCGGGCGACCCAGCACGTCCATGATGCGGCCCAGCGTCGGCTTGCCGACCGGCACGCTGATCGGATTGCCGGTGTTCTTGACGACCGTGCCACGACGCAGACCGTCCGATGCACCCAGACAGATGGTACGGACAACGCCGTCGCCCAGCTGTTGCTGGACTTCGAGGGTCAGTTCCGAACCTTCGAGAATGAGCGCGTCGTAAATCTTCGGCATGTCCGAACGCGGGAATTCCACGTCGATCACCGCGCCGATGCACTGTACGATCTTGCCTTCTACCAAAGCAGTAGTACTCATCGCTTTTCCTTTAGATACTCAATTCTTCACTCGCGCAAAGGCGCTGTTTCGATGGAATCGCCCAGACCGGTTGCCTGGACGGTGCGCCACGGGGGCGCACGCAAGGCGACATGCCTGACCGTCAAGGTCAGACGGCCGCCGCGCCACCGACGATTTCCGACAGTTCTTTCGTGATCGCGGCCTGGCGGCTCTTGTTATAAACAAGCTGCAGTTCGTTGATGACCGTCTTCGCATTGTCCGAAGCGGCCTTCATTGCGACCATACGGGCCGACTGCTCCGACGCCATGTTCTCCGCGACGGCCTGATAGACCAGCGCCTCGACATAACGCACCAGCAGTTCGTCCACCACTGCCTGTGCATCCGGCTCGTAGATGTAGTCCCACTGGGTGGTCGGCGTCGCGCCCTGCTCTTCCTTGCGCTCGAATTGATCTGCCGCCAGCGGCAACAGTTGCTCGATCACCGGCTCCTGCTTCATCGTATTGACGAAGCGCGTGTACGCGAGATACACCGCCGAAACCTTGCCTTCCGAGTACAGGTCGAGCTGAACCTTCACCGCGCCGATCAGCTTTTCCAGATGCGGCGTATCGCCCAGCTGCACGACATTCGACACCACCTTGGCGCGCAAGCGGTTCAGGAAACCCAAGCCCTTGGTGCCGATCGCAGTTGCTTCGATCGTCTTGCCCTGGCCTTCCAGTTCCTTGAACTTCTGCAGCGCTGAACGCAGCACGTTGGTATTCATGCCCCCGCACAGACCCTTATCGGTCGTGACGAGGATGATGCCCGCCGTCTTCGCGCCTTCGTTCGACACCATGAACGGGTGACGATACTCAGGGTTCGCACGGCTCATGTGCGCAGCGATGTCGCGGACCTTGTCGGCATACGGGCGAGCAGCGCGCATGCGCTCCTGAGCGCGGCGCATCTTCGATGCGGCCACCATCTCCATCGCTTTCGTGATCTTGCGCGTGTTTTGCACGCTCTTGATCTTGCCGCGAATTTCCTTCATTCCAGCCATTGCTTGCTCCTTGTCGGCCCGAGTTAGTGCTTCAGCGCTTACTCGGGTCCCATGCAAAGCGATCGAAGCGGCGCGGGAGCATTCGCATGCGGCCCGCGCCGCTTCAAGGTCCGTTTATGCCTTGCGGATCACTCGCAGATCAATAAGCGCCGGACTTCTTGAAGTCTTTGACGGCCGTGTGCAGCAGGCCTTCGTCGTCCTTCGAGAGTTCCTTGTTGTCTTCGATGCGCTTGACCAGGTCAGCGTGGCTCGACTTCAGGTATTCGCGCAGGCCCTTTTCAAACGGCAGGACTTGCGAGATTTCGAGGTCGTCGAGGTAACCGTTGTTCGCTGCGAACAGCGAAATGGCCAGTTCCCACACTTGCAGCGGCTGATACTGCGGCTGCTTCAGCAGTTCCGTCACGCGGCGACCGCGCTCCAGCTGCTTACGCGTCGCTTCGTCGAGATCCGATGCGAACTGCGCGAACGCCGCGAGTTCACGGTACTGCGCGAGGTCGGTACGGATACCGCCCGAAAGCTTCTTCACGACCTTCGTCTGAGCCGCACCACCCACGCGCGACACCGACACGCCGGCGTTAATTGCCGGGCGGATACCTGCGTTGAAGAGGTCGGTTTCCAGGAAGATCTGGCCGTCGGTAATCGAGATCACGTTCGTCGGAACGAATGCGGTCACGTCGCCGGCTTGCGTTTCAATGACCGGGAGTGCCGTCAGCGAACCGCTCTTGCCCTTGACTTCGCCGTTCGTGAACTTCTCGACATACTCTTCCGAGACGCGAGCCGCACGTTCCAGCAGACGCGAGTGCAGGTAGAACACGTCGCCCGGGTAGGCTTCGCGGCCCGGCGGGCGGCGCAGCAGCAGCGAGATCTGACGGTATGCCCAAGCTTGCTTGGTCAAGTCGTCGTACACGATCAGCGCGTCTTGACCGCGGTCGCGGAAGTATTCGCCCATCGTACAGCCCGCGTACGGTGCGAGGTACTGCATCGCAGCCGATTCCGAAGCCGAAGCGGACACGACGATCGTGTATTCCAGCGCACCGGTTTCTTCCAGCTTGCGCACCACGTTCATGATCGACGAAGCCTTCTGGCCGATCGCGACGTAGATACAGAAGAGGTTCTTGCCCTTCTGGTTGATGATCGCGTCGACTGCGACTGCGGTCTTGCCGCACTGGCGGTCGCCGATGATCAGCTCACGCTGGCCGCGGCCAATCGGCACCATTGCGTCGATCGACTTCAGACCGGTCTGGACCGGTTCCGAAACCGACTTACGCCAGATCACGCCCGGAGCAATCTTTTCGATTGCATCGGTCTTCTTCGCGTTGATCGGGCCCTTGCCGTCGATCGGGTTGCCGAGTGTGTCGACCACGCGGCCGAGCAGTTCCGGACCCACCGGCACTTCCAGAATGCGGCCCGTCGTCTTGACGATGTCGCCTTCCGAAACGTGCTCGTACTCACCCAGAATCACGGCGCCGACCGAGTCGCGCTCGAGGTTCAGTGCGAGACCGAAGGTGTTGCCGGGGAATTCGAGCATTTCGCCCTGCATCACTTCCGACAGGCCGTGAATACGCACGATACCGTCGGTCACGGAGATCACGGTGCCCTGGTTGCGAACGTCTGCGCTCGCTTCAAGGCCCTGGATCCGGCTCTTGATCAGCTCGCTGATCTCAGAGGGATTGAGTTGCATTATTCGCTCCTGATAGTCAATTCTGTTGCGTGCCAGCCGCTTCAGCGCGAGGCGCTTCAGGCCGTCAGAGCCGTTTGCATGCTGGCAAGCCGCGCGCGGACCGAGGTATCGAGCACTTCGTCGCCGACTGTCACGCGCACGCCGCCGATCAACGACGAGTCGATCTCGACCGTCGGCTTCAGCTTGCGTTTGAACTTGCGTTCGAGACTTGCGACGAGGTCGTTCAACTGCGCGCCCTCGAGCGGGAATGCGCTGACGATCTGCACATCGGCCGCCCCTTCGCGGGCGTTCTTCAACTCTTCGAACTGCACGGCGATTTCCGGCATCAATTGCAGGCGATGGTTGTCCACCAGCATTTGCACCAGATTCTTCGCTTGCGCGTTGTCCTTGAGCGGCGACTTGACCGCAGCCAGCAGCAGTTCGCTGACCTGGGCGCGGCTTACTTTCGGGCTCGAGGCGATCGACAGCACTTCGGGCAGACGCGCAACCTGTGCCAGCTCCTGCACGAGCGTGGACCAGGCGGCGATGTCACCAGCTTCGGCCACGCCAAACAGCGCTTCTGCGTACGGACGGGCGATGGTTGCAAGTTCGGCCATGATCAGAGCTCGGCTTTCAGTTGATTCAGCAGGTCAGCGTGCGCTGCCTGGTCGACTTCGCGCTTCAGGATCTGTTCAGCGCCTTTCACCGCGAGCGCGGCGACTTCACCGCGCAGCGTTTCGCGCGCCTTCACGACTTGCTGGTCCGCGTCGGCCTTCGCTTGCGCGATGATGCGAGCGGCTTCAGCTTGTGCTTGAGCCTTGATTTCGTCAGCGACTGCCACGGCGCGCTTTTCCGCGTCAGCAATACGCTGCTGACCGTCGTTGCGAGCCTGAGCGAGTTCCTGGTCGACGCGCTTGTGAGCGGCTTCCAGTTCTGCCTTGCCCTTTTCTGCAGCCGACAAACCGTCAGCGATCTTCTTCGAGCGCTCGTCGAGGGCGTTGATCAGCGGCGGCCACACGAACTTCATCGTGAACCACGCGAGGATCAGGAACACGACCATTTGCGCAAACAGGGTTGCGTTGAGATTCACGGTGTTTCCTTAAACGTTGCTAGTTCGGAAAGTGAAACGGCAAGGCGCTCATCGATTCTGTGTTCGATCAGCGCCCGAGTGCCCGTTCCGCCCTGCGCCTTTACCAGTTATAGCTCAGGCGCAAACTTCCGAGGAACCTCAGCCTGCCAGCTTCGCCAGCAGCGGGTTCGCGAACGCAAACAGCATTGCCACACCAACGCCAATCAGGAACGCCGCATCGATCAGACCAGCCAGCAGGAACATCTTGGTTTGCAGCGGGTTCATCAGTTCCGGCTGACGAGCACATGCTTCGATGTACTTGCCACCCATCAGGCCGATACCGATACAGGCGCCGATTGCACCCAGGCCGATGATGATGCCGATACCGATGGCGGTCAGACCCTGGATGTTGGCGATGAAAGCTTGCATGATCACTCCTTTGTGAAAAGTCTTTTAGAACTGGTTGGAACTGGGATTTGAAAAACTACGATTCTTTAACGACAGCGCCGTTTAGTGCGTGTCGTGTGCCTGGCCGATGTACACCAGCGTCAGCATCATGAAAATGAACGCCTGCAGCAGAACGATCAGGATGTGGAAGATTGCCCACACGCTGCCGGCGATCACGTGGCCGATGAAGCCAAGCACCGTCGTGTCCGCGCCGAAGCTCCAGATGCTGCCGAGCAGGGCAATCAGCAGGAACAACAGTTCGCCCGCGTACATGTTGCCGAACAGCCGCATGCCGAGCGAGACCGTCTTCGCGACGAACTCGATGATGTTCAGTGCAAGGTTCGGGATCCACAGCAGCGGATGCGCGCCGAACGGAGCGGACAGCAGTTCGTGCACGAAGCCGCCGGCGCCCTTGATCTTGAAGTTGTAGTAAATCATCAGCACGAACACACCGAGTGCGATGCCGATGGTGCCGTTCAGGTCGGCAGTCGGAACGATGCGGTGGTGCGGGATGACTTCTGACAGACCAAGCCAGCCGATCACGTGGCTCGGCAAGTCGACAGGAATAAAGTCGAGCGCGTTCATCAGCGCGACCCAGACGAACACCGTCAGTGCCAGCGGCGCGATGAAAGTGCGCGTGCCGTGGATCATCGACTTCGATTGATCCTCGACCATTTCGACCAGCATTTCGATCGCGCATTGGAAACGGCCCGGCACACCGGACGTTGCCTTACGTGCAGCGAAGTGCAGGATGAGGATGGTGGCCAGACCGCAAACGATCGACCAGAAAAGGGTGTCCAGATTCCACACATGGATGTCGAAAATCGACGTCTGGTGCCCGGTGGAAAAGTTCTGCAAGTGGTGCGCGATGTACTCGGACGGATCCATTGCGCGCGTGCCTTCGCTAGCTGCCATATCGTTAAAGCCACCCAAATTGTCGAAAATCGTCTTAGGCCGCCCCGCCGCAATACGCTATTGCGGGAACGCGCCGGGTGCGGATCCTGTCTTATCCGCACACTCTCGCCGGCGCCGCGCGCCAGCTTTGAATCCTGGTGTTACCTGTTGCCTCTTCAGCGCCACGCCAAAGCGATCCAATACGTCTTGAGCGCGATGAGATAAGTCACGAGCAGCGGAACCCAGCGTACGTCGTGATACCAGAAGGCGATGGCTACAAACATCGCGATCGTTGTCCCCATCTTGAGCGCTTCGCCGATCATCCAGCTCATTACTGTTTCGGCGCCGCTCAGCGTTCTCAGCCGCGCCGCGAACAATGCAGCCGGCACCCAGCATATCGCCCCTCCCAGGAACGCGGACAGCGCAGCAGCGCCCGGCGGCTCATAGAACAGCCACCACACCAGCGTCGCACCTAGGGACAAGACCATTTGCGCTGCCACGACCCTTAATGGGGTAACGCGCGATGGTCGGTTCACACTGGGACCAAACAGCTTTTCAGCCTCGGCCCGCGTGAGCGGAACGATATTGTCTTGCTCGGCGTCCCACGGTTCTTCATGCGTGACTTGCTGAGCGGTGGACGCCTCCGAAACGGTGCGTTTGTCGCGGTGTTCGTCGCGCCCATTTTTAGGCGCTTGATTCGACGTTTTGACCGCCATCGCAGTGTTCCGAAAGTCTCGTTCCGGTCAGCGAGCTTTCGCTGCGCTTACGGGGTTGCCGTGCAATTAAATCCGGGCGATTGTAAGCGATAGTTGCAGGCAATTCAAGACTTTAGGCCGTTCAATAAACAGTGCGAAACGACTCCCCGCGATGCGAAAAAAGCTTCGGAAGAATGGTCAGCCTGTCAACTGTAAGGCGGTCATGCAAAGGTAATTTCTGCGCGTCCGTTGAACCGTTTAACTGGCAGCAAGCGGTCCATGCAACCGCTCAAGGGGCCGTGTCGAAAATGCAACAGACGATCATGAGGCGGTCAACCCCGCGTGACGCGCCGCTTCTTTTGCGGACTGTTCGCGACAGGCACGCTACCGTTTTCCCGAGTCGAACGCGCGCTAAGCCCTAGGCCACTCGAGCGCCCACTGACTCGAAATTAGTTAGGATTCCCAGATATTTCGTGCCTGCTGTGATCCCTCAAAAACCGGTGCTCAGCCAACCCAGGTCAGCTGGGCCCGGCAGTGTACATGAGCGGCGCTCAAGCACCCTTCCGCGCCGCTCACACCATGGACCTCCGGTCGTCAGAAGCTCAGGCCGTGGCGTTTCCGCGCAACCGCACAAGGATACCCTCGAGCGCATCCAGATCGCCGAAGTCGACCAGCACCTGACCGCGACCGCGTCGGCCGAGCTTGATTTTGACGGTTGCTGCCAGCAGATCGGACAGTTCTTCTTCCAGCCGTCTCGTATCGCGGCCGCCGTCCGGGTTGGCGCGCGCTTTGACCGCTGGAGCCGCCTTCGTGGTCGCCGTCACCAGCTTCTCGGTTTCTCGCACGGACATCCGCTTGTTGACCACCTGATTGGCCAGCGTGATCTGCGTCGCTGCGTCGACCGCCAGCAGCGCGCGCGCATGTCCCATGTCGAGGTCACCAGCGAGTAACATGGTTTGAACCGGTGTCGCGAGGTTGAGCAGGCGCAGCAAATTCGACACGGCGCTACGCGACCGGCCGACCGACTCGGCGGCCTGCTCGTGCGTGAAGTTGAATTCGTCGAGCAAACGCTGAATGCCTTGCGCCTCTTCCAGCGGATTCAGGTCCTCGCGCTGGATGTTCTCGATCAGCGCCATGGCGGCGGCAGCCTGGTCGGGCACGTCCTTCACGAGTACCGGGACTTCTTCCAGACCAGCAAGGCGAGCCGCGCGGAAACGCCGCTCGCCAGCGATGATCTCGTATTTGTCCGCCGACACCGGCCGCACGAGGATCGGTTGCATCAAGCCTTGAGCGCGTATGCTGGCCGCCAACTCCTGCAATGCGCCTTCATCCATGCGCGTGCGCGGCTGATATTTCCCCGCCTGCATTTTGCTGAGCGGCAGCACGTTCGGCGCGCCTTCAATCACCACCGCCTCGGTGATGTCGGCGCTGCCGCCGAGCAACGCTTCCAGGCCGCGGCCCAATCCCTTTTTTCTTGCTACTGCGTTCATCGTGCTTCCTCGATCCGCTTAGGATGCTTGGGGCGCGTCATTCAGTGCGCGCACCCGTTCAATCATTTCCACGCCAAACTGCACGTACGCTTGCGCGCCGCGCGACGCCCTGTCGAATACCACGCCCGGCAGACCATAACTGGGCGCCTCGGCGAGGCGCACGTTGCGCGGAATGACCGCGTCGAACACCTTGTCGCCAAAGTGCTCCTTCAATTGATCGGAGACTTGTTGCTGCAGCGTGATCCGCGGGTCGAACATGACGCGCAACAATCCGATCACCTTCAGGTCGCGATTCAGATTTGCATGCACCTGCTTGATCGTGTTGACCAGATCGGAGAGCCCTTCGAGCGCGAAGTACTCGCACTGCATCGGGATCACTACGCCATGCGCGGCACAGAGGCCATTGAGCGTCAGCAGCGACAAAGCCGGCGGACAGTCGATCAACACGAAATCGTATTCGCCTTCCACTGTCGCAAGCGCGACCTTCAACTGTCGCTCGCGGTTCTGCACGCTGACCAACTCGACTTCCGCTCCCGCAAGTTCGCGGTTGGCAGGCAGCACGTCATAGCCGACGGCTTCGGGCCGCATCCGCGCATCAGCCACCGCGACTCCGTCGACCAACACCTCGTAGACGGTGTTGGCGCACGCTGCCTTATCGATGCCGCTGCCCATTGTGGCGTTGCCCTGCGGGTCCAGATCGATAAGAAGGACTCGCTGTCCCTGCGCTGCCAGGCTGGCCGCCAGATTGACTGTGGTCGTCGTCTTACCGACTCCGCCTTTCTGGTTCGCAACGCAGAAAATTTTTGCCATCGTTGGAGTGTCCCTTTGCTGCTTGAAGAAGTGATTACGTCGTCTATCTGGAACGGCGTCGTACACGCGAGGCGACGCTTAGCTGCCTTCGTCCACAAGAACCGTGACCAGGTGCCGCTCGGCGTCGAGGAACGGCACGTCGAGGCGGACGATCTGCTTCACGTCGGCGCCTGCAGGCAAACGCTCGATTTCGCCATCGGGACGCACGCCCTTCATGGCCATGATGGCGCCGCGCTCCGCCACCAGATGACGGGCCAGTGTAACGAAATCGGCGAGCTCTGCGAATGCTCGGGAGACAATTACGTCGAACTTTGCCGACACTTCGGCGCCCGGCCGCAGCGTTTCCACGCGTCCGGTCACGACCGATAGATTCGTCAGGCCGAATTCGGCCTTCGCCTGCGCCTGAAAGGCCGTTTTCTTGTGAACAATATCGTTCACGGTGACGCCCCAGTCAGGCCGAACGATCGCCAACACGATGCCAGGTAAACCGCCGCCGGAGCCAACGTCTAGCACCGTGCTCGGGTTGCGCTGCGCCAGGTGCGGCACGATCGAAAGCGAGTCGAGTATGTGCTGAATCAACATCTGCCGAGGATCGCGAATAGCCGTCAAGTTGTAGACGGCGTTCCACTTGGCCAGCAGCGCCACATAGTCAAGCAGCTTGCCCAGTTGCGCATCGCTTAGCTCGAGCCCGAGTTCGAGCACGCCTTCGGCGAGAAGTTGTGACAACGCTTCTCGATCGCTTCCCTGCTGCCTGGACGTCATTGCGCCACCGGCTTGCTATCCGCGCCCGGTGCGCCCGTTTTTGCAGGACGGCGGCCCAATCCACGCTTAAGGTGGACCATCAGCAGAGAAATAGCCGCAGGAGTGATCCCCGAAATGCGCGACGCCTGGCCGATGGTTTCGGGACGGAATTGCGTCAACTTCTGCCGCGCCTCGAAGGACAGACCCCTCACTTCGGCATAGTCCAAACCTTCCGGGAGACGCGTACCTTCTTGCGCCTCATTGCGCTCTATTTCGTCCGCCTGCCGGTCGATGTAGCCTTGATACTTGATGCCAATCTCGATCTGTTCCTTGATCTGAGCCAGTAGGACGTCGTCGTCAGCCAACGTGTCGGGCGCGGCGCAAGCACCTTCCCGCAACGCACAGACACCGTCGTAGCTCACGCCGGGTCTACGCAGCAGATCCGCAAGGCTGTATTCGTGGTCGATCGGCTTGCCTAGCAAGGCTGTCGCTTCGTCCCCCGACAATGTTTTGGGGTTCACCCAAGTCGTGCGCAGCCGCTCTGTTTCACGTGAAACAGCATCGCGCTTGCGGCTGAATGCATCCCAGCGGACGTCGTCAACGACGCCAAGCTCGCGGCCAACCTCCGTCAGCCGCATATCGGCGTTGTCTTCCCGGAGACTCAGCCGGTACTCCGCCCGGCTCGTGAACATCCGGTAAGGCTCCGAGACGCCGCGCGTCACCAGATCGTCAACCAGCACACCCAAATAGGCTTGGTCCCGACGCGGGCACCACGCTTCCCTGCCCTGCACGAACAAGCCAGCGTTGATACCAGCCAACAGGCCTTGCGCCGCCGCTTCTTCATAGCCGGTGGTGCCATTGATCTGACCCGCGAAGAACAAGCCGTTGATCACTTTGGTTTCCAGCGACGCCTTGAGCCCACGCGGGTCAAAGTAATCGTATTCAATCGCATAGCCGGGACGCAGGATATGCGCGTGCTCCAAGCCACGCATGGAGCGCACGAGTTCGAGTTGCACATCGAACGGCAGGCTTGTTGAGATCCCGTTCGGGTAGAACTCGTTTGTGGTCAGCCCTTCCGGCTCCAGAAAGATCTGGTGCGATTCCTTTGATGCAAAGCGGTGAATCTTGTCCTCGATGGACGGGCAATACCGTGGCCCCACTCCTTCGATCACGCCCGTGTACATGGGCGAGCGGTCCAGGCCGCCGCGGATGATGTCGTGCGTGCGCTCGTTGGTATGCGTGACCCAGCACGGCACCTGCCGCGGATGCTGCTCAGCGCGGCCGAGAAACGAAAAGACCGGCACCGGGTCGAGATCGCCCGGCTGCTCTTCAAGCTGCGAGAAGTCGATGGTCCGACCATCAATTCGCGGCGGCGTGCCGGTCTTCAAGCGCCCCTGCGGGAGTTTCAGTTCCTTCAGACGCGCTGACAACGACACAGCCGCCGGATCGCCGGCGCGGCCACCTGTGTAATTGTTCAGTCCCACGTGGATCTTTCCGTCCAGGAAGGTCCCCGCCGTCAATACGACGGCCCGCGAGCGGAAACGGATTCCCACCTGCGTAACTGCGCCGACCACGCGATCACCCTCAACCATCAGGTCGTCCACGGCTTGCTGAAAGAGCCACAGATTTGGCTGATTCTCGAGCCGATGTCGGATCGCTTGCTTGTAGAGGAGCCGGTCTGCTTGAGCACGCGTCGCGCGGACAGCCGGGCCTTTGGAGGAATTAAGGATGCGGAACTGGATACCGCCTTCGTCCGTCGCGGCTGCCATGGCACCGCCCAGCGCATCGACCTCCTTGACCAGATGACCCTTGCCAATGCCGCCAATCGACGGATTGCAGCTCATCTGACCGAGCGTTTCGATGTTGTGAGTCAGCAGGAGCGTCTTGTTGCCCATGCGCGCCGAGGCCAAAGCGGCCTCAGTGCCGGCGTGGCCGCCGCCGACGACGATTACGTCAAATTCTGTGGGAAAAAGCATCGCGGATCTCACGCCAGATCGTCGCGTGAGCCTTCATAGAAAAAGTATGGGCGAATTATAACGGGTTCGGTTTCGGCCCGAATTCGGCCGAATGGCTAAGCAACAAAAAAAGCGGCGTGTTTCACGTGAAACACGCCGCTTAAAAGTCGAAAGATAGACTGCCTACGCTGCCTTTTTAGCAAGCCCCAGATAGGTTTCAATAACCCGAGGATTCTGTGCAAGGTCCGACGCCGCGCCCTCCAGCGCTAGCTCTCCGGTTTCGAGAACATAACCGTAGTCGGAAATTTGCAGTGCCGCGCGAGCGTTTTGCTCGATCAAAAGCGTCGCCACTCCCGTCTGACGCAGAGCGCTGATGATGTGAAAAATCTCTTTCACGATAAGCGGCGCGAGGCCCAAGCTGGGCTCGTCCAGCATTAGCAGATCCGGCTTGCCCATCAAAGCGCGCCCGACCGCGAGCATCTGTCGCTCGCCACCGGACAATGTTCCAGCTGCCTGCTTGCGGCGTTCCTTCAGACGCGGAAACAGCTGGAACACCGGCTCCATCTGGTCCAGAAAGTTGCGCTCACCTGCACGCTTGCGTCGATAGGCGCCGAGGACCAGGTTGTCCTCGACGCTCATCGACGCGAAAAGCTCGCGCTTCTCAGGCACCAGACACATGCCGCGAGCCACGCGCTTCTCCACCGGTACCGCACTGACATCCTCGCCCTGGTACACGACCGCGCCCTTCGCATGACCGGTGGTCGGCAACGCGCCCATGATGGCGTTGAGCAGCGTGGACTTGCCCGCGCCGTTTGGGCCGATCACCGACACAATTTGCCCGGCTCGCACCTTGATGGCAGCGCCGTGCAGCGCCTCGACCTTGCCGTATCGGACGGACAAGCCGTTCACGTCGAGAATGGGTGCAGCTGCGTTCATGAGGTTCTCCATTACTCCACTCCGCCGAGGTACGCTTCGAGCACCGCCGGGTCCTGCTGCACCTCCTGCGGCAAGCCTTCGGCGATACGCGTGCCGAACTCCATCACGACCAGTCGATCAGTCAGATTCATTACAAAATCCATATCGTGCTCGACCAGCAACACGCTCATGCCTTCCGCCTTCAACCGGCGCAGTAGATCGGCCAATTGCAGCTTTTCCTGATACCGCAGCCCGGCCGCGGGCTCGTCCAGCAGCAGCAAGGTCGGGTCGCAGCACAGCGCACGAGCGATTTCGAGAATCCGCTGCTGACCCAGCGCGAGGCTTCCGGCTTCGTCGTACATGTGTTGTTCAAGGCCGACGCGGCGAATCTGGCGGGCGGCCTCGGCCATCAAGCGCGCTTCTTCCACGCTGTTCAAGCGCACGATGCTTCGCCAGACGCCTGCATGCCCGCGCAAGTGCGCGCCGATCGCGACGTTCTCCAACACCGTCATGCCGGGCAGCAGCTTGACGTGCTGGAACGTGCGGCCAATTCCTCGCTTGACGATTTCACGTGAACTAAGCGCGTCGATGCGCTCGCCGCGGAAGGTGATCTCGCCGCTTGTCGCCTGCAGCACACCGGTCACCAGATTGAACGTAGTGGATTTGCCGGCGCCGTTCGGTCCGATCAGGCCTATGATCTGCCCTGCTTTGACTTCGAAGCTAACGTCGTTCACCGCTATCAGCCCGCCGAACTGCTTGCGCGCCTTGTTCACCGTCAGCAGGTTCTCGCCGCCCGCCGGCTTGCTGCGTTGCGGCAAAGCTTCAGCCTGATCGGGCAAATGCGCGCGCGGGCCGCGCGGGAAAAAGCGCGCGACGAACGGCCAAACGCCTTGCCGTGCGTACTGCAGCAACAGCACCATCAGAATGCCGAACACGATCACTTCGAAGTTGCCGTTCTCGCCCAACAGCTTGGGCAGCAGCGTTTGCAGATAGTCCTGTAGCACGGTGAGGATTGCCGCCCCGAGCACTGCGCCCCAAACGTGCGACACACCGCCCACCACCGCCATGAACAGAAACTCGATGCCGTGATTCAGGCCGAACGGCGTCGGATTCACCGCGCGCTGCAAATGCGCATAGAGGAATCCGGAAACCGACGCCAGCACCGCGGCGTAGACGAAAATAACGACGCGCATCCACGCCGTATTCACGCCCATGGCTTCGGCCATCATGCCGCCGCCGCGCAAAGCCCGAATGGCCCGTCCCGGCCGGCTATTAAGCAGATTCTGAACCGAGACAACCGCGCCGAGCACGACCAGCCAGATCAGGTAATAGATATGACGGCCCGACTCCAGATCGATACCGAAAACATTCAGCACCGGAATGCCGTTGATGCCGTCGTACTTGCCCAGCATCTCCAGGTTACCGAACAGATAGAACAGGGAGAGCCCCCAGGCGATCGTGCCAAGCGGCAAAAAGTGACCGGAGAGACGCATGGTCACGAGACCGAGAATCAAGGCGATCAGCGCCGTCACCAGCACCCCGGCGATCAGCGCAAGCCAAGGCGAAACGCCGAAGCGCGTCGTCAGGTACGCAGTTGCATACGCGCCGATGCCGACAAACGCGGCCTGCCCGAAACTCGTCATCCCGCCGATACCGGTGAGCAGCACCAGCCCGATTGCCACGATCGAATAGAGGCCGATGTAGTTCAGGAGCGTCACCCAGTACTCGGGAACGTGAATCGGTTGCGGCAACACCGGCAACGCGAACAGGACGACGAGGAACAGCCAGAAGAACTTGTTTTTCATGATCCGTTTCATCGCATCACTCCTCGTCCTCTTCAGCGTGCGGGCTGGCAAGACTGCGCCAGAGCAACACCGGGATAATCAGCGTGAACACGATCACTTCCTTATAGGCGCTAGCCCAGAACGACGAATACGACTCCAGCAGGCCGACGAGGATCGAGCCCGCCGCCGCCAGCGGATAGCTGACGAGCCCGCCGATAATCGCCCCCACGAAGCCCTTCAGACCGATCAGGAAGCCCGAGTCGTAGTAGATGGTGGTCAACGGTGCCACAAGGATGCCGCACAGCGCGCCGAGCCCCGCTGCGAGCGTAAACGCGAGACGCCCTGCTTGCGTCGTACCGATGCCGACAAGGCGCGCACCGAGCCGGTTCACCGAGGTCGCACGCAACGCCTTGCCTGAAATCGAGCGGTCAAAGTACAGATACAGCGCCCCGATCAGCACAACGGCTGTCCCGACGACCCACAGGCTTTGGCCCGAAATCGACAGGCTACCCACGTTGAAGGTCGCGTCCGAAAACGCCGTCGTGCGCGAGCCTTCCGCGCCGAACATCACGAGGCCGAGGCCGACCATCGCAAAGTGCACCGCCACCGCGACGATCAGAAGCAACAACGTGGTCGCCTCGGCGATCGGCTCATACGCGAGCCTGTACACGAACGGGCCCATAGGAATCACGATCAGGAGCGTCAACGCAATTTGCGCGATCATCGGCAATGGGTGCAGGAAAACCCCTTGAGTGATCGCATAAACCGCCACCGGGAACAGCAGATATTTACCGACCAGTAGAGCCAGCGTGCGAGCCGCATGCCGGCGCCGCTCGGCGTGCCGCACGAGCCCCGCCACTTCGACCACGAAGCAGGCCGCGCCCATTGCCATCAGCAGCCAGCAGGTGGCCGGAAACTTCTGTGTTTGCAACGCGGCGAGCGTGAGCGCGCCATACGAAACAAACTCGCCCTGCGGGATAAAGATCACCCGCGTCACGGAGAACACCAGCACCAGCGCGAGCGCAAGCAACGCGTAGATGGCGCCCGTGGTGATGCCGTCCTGCGCGAGGATCGCCGCAATTGATAGATCCATACTTCCTCGTCCTGAAGCGTCTAAATCGAAACTGGAAACAGTCGTGGCGGCGCAACCCGCAGCCGTCCATCGAACTGCAATGCCTGAAAGACGACCGCCGCGCTGGAGCACGGCGCGGCGGTCGGTGCCATTGTCGTCGAACAGAATGGCAATGCGGCGTCATATGCCGCACTTCGCGAGAGGCGCGTACCGCTTTTGTATTAGTCGTTCTGCAGCTTCCACTTGCCGTCGACGATCTGCACGATCACGCGTGCGCGCTTGTCGAGGCCGTTGTGGTCGGTCGTCGTCGTGTTCATGATGCCGTGCGAGACCGGCAGTTCCTTGATGCTTTCGAGCGCGCTGCGCAGTGCCACGCGAAATGCCTCGGTGCCCGGCTGTGCCGTCTTCAGCGCTTCAGGGATCGCACGTTGCAGCATCTGGCCGGCGTCCCATGCGTGACCGCCGAAGGTCGCGACCGAACCCGCGCCATACGCTTTCTCATACGCAGCCTTGTAAGCCAGCGAGGACTTCTTCACCGGATTCGACTCGGGCAACTGGTCGGCGACGAGGATCGGGCCAGCCGGCAGAATTTCGCCTTCGCAGTCCTTGCCGCATACGCGCAGGAAGTCATTGTTGGCGACGCCGTGCGTCTGATACACCTTGCCCTTGTAGCCGCGCTCCTTGAGCGTCTTCGCCGGCAGCGCCGACGGTGTGCCTGAGCCAGCGATCAACACTGCGTCGGGATTCGCGCCCATTGTCTTCAGCACCTGGCCGGTCACCGAAGCGTCCGTGCGATTGAATCGCTCGTTGGAAACGATCTTCAGATTGTGTGCATTGGCGGCGGCGGTAAATACGTTGTTCCAGCTGTCGCCGTACGCATCCGCGAAGCCGATGAAGCCCACCGTCTTCACGCCGTGATGCTCCATGTAATCAGCAATCGCGTCGGCCATCAGACTATCGTTCTGCGGCGGTTTGAAGGCCCACGCACGCTTTGCGTCCATTGGCGAAATGATCGCGGCAGAAGCGGCGAGCGAGATCACCGGCGTCTTACCCTCGGAAGCAGGATCGAGCATGGCGAGAGAATTCGGCGTGACTGTCGAGCCGATAATCGCGTCGACGTGGTCTTCGTCGATCAGCTTGCGCGTGTTCTGCACGGCCTTGCCGGTGTCCGATGCATCGTCGAGGATGATGTACTGCACCGTCTTGCCGCCGATCTCCTTCGGCAGCAACGCAATCGTGTTCTTTTCAGGAATCCCGAGCGATGCAGCCGGCCCCGTCGTGGATAGCGTTACACCGATCTTCACCTGGGCGATGGCGGCGCCCGCGCCGCACATCAACGCCATCGCGATGCCAGTGCGTACCCATTGTTTTGTCTTTGTCATTGCAAGTCTCCAAACGCTGCGAAGCGCGTATCTGTTATCCGACTCGTGGGCCGGGTGTCTGAATCTAGTTATCGGCTCCGGGCGTGCCAAGCATGGTTTTCCCTGCTCAACACGCATGCCTTCGCCGTTTTTATGTCACTCCCTGCTGCCTGCCGTCACTGCCTGCTGCTGCGATTCCTGAGTGCCTCGCCGAACCGGCGTGCACAAAACACTAACATGTTAGTAGTATTGCGTTGCGCGTCATTGACGGTCAATAGACTGCGACCCAAATGCGGGTTTGTCCTGAAGCCGCACAACCACACTTCTCCTGCGACGTGGGCAATAAAAAAGACGCGTCAAACTGCACGCGTCTTTTGTTATGGGGTCCCCTATCGCTTCGCCTTCGCTCAGTCGCCGGACAACTTCCACTTGCCGCCGACAATCTTCACCATTACGCGCGCCCGCTGATCGAGACCGGCATGGTCGTTCGCGCTCATGTTGAAGATACCGTGCGACGCCGGCAGCTCTTTGGTTCCTTCGAGCGCTGCGCGCAGCGCCTCGCGGAATGCCGGCGTACCGGGCTGGCCTTTCTTCAGTGCGAGCGGAATAGCACGTTGCAGCAGCAGGCCAGCGTCCCATGCGTGACCGCCGAAGGTGGACACGGAACCGGCGCCATAGGCGGCTTCATACGCCCGCTTATAGGCGAGCGCGCTCTTCTTCACCGGATTCGAATCAGGCAATTGCTCAGCGACGAGCAACGGGCCGGCGGGCAGATATGTGCCCTCGCAGTCCTTGCCACACACGCGCAGGAAATCGTTATTCGCGACGCCGTGCGTCTGATAGTACTTGCCCTTGTAGCCGCGCTCGCGGAGCGTTTTCTGCGGCAACGCGGCCGGCGTGCCGGCGCCCGCAATCAACACCGCGTCTGGGTTCTGCGACACGATCTTCAATACCTGGCCGGTGACGGAAGCGTCATTACGCGCAAAGCGCTCGTTCGCGACAACCTTGATCTTTGCCAGATCTGCGGCCTTGCTGAATTCCTTGAACCAGCTTTCGCCATAACCGTCTGAGAAGCCGATGAATGCCACCGTCTTCACGCCATGATTGGACATGTGCTGAGCGATGGCAGTAGCCATGAGAATGTCGTTTTGCGGCGTCTTGAAGACCCACGCACGCTTCGCATCCATTGGCTCGACGATGCTGGCCGCAGCGGCCAGCGAAATCACCGGCGTGGTGCTCTCAGCGGCGACGTCTATCATGGCAAGCGAATTCGGCACGACGGTCGAGCCGATCAGCGCGTCGACATGATCTTCGCTCGTGAGCTTGCGGGCGTTTTTGACGGCTTGCGTCGAATCGGTCGCGTCGTCCAGTACGATGTATTCGATCTTCTGACCGGCCACTTCCTTGGGCAGCAGCGCGACCGTGTTCTTTTCCGGAATGCCTAGCGATGCGGCCGGCCCCGTTGCCGACACGGTGACGCCGATTTTCACATCTGCAAATGCATGGCTGCTCCATGCAGCCGAAATGCCCGTGGCGACCAATGCCGCACTGATCCAACGCAATGCCGACTTCATCCCGCTCCTCTATGCCCCGTTAAAACAATTCAGATTAAATTCGCGATTTAAATCCCGACCCAGCGGTCGGTGAATAAGGAGTGTAGCGGCGTGAGCCGCCCGCGGCAAGCACTTTGCAGGGCGGTAGCGTGGGAAAATTGAGCAACTATCGGAGACATAAAACAGTCACCGACTTAGCAAAGGAATTGAATGAGGCAATTCGAAAAACCAAATAAAAAAAGCGCTGTTGGATATCAATCCAACAGCGCTTTCGTGTGGGCACTTAGTGCCTCATGTCTCCTCGTTCTCCACCTGCAAATTCGTGGTGCATCAGAACTGCATGAAGGTTAAACGAGCACCCCGCGTGCCACAACTAGCAATTACCCTAGTGGTGCACTGCGGCACAAAATTGGGGCAAGTTTAACCGGCGTTGCCGCACGATGCGTAAATAAGGGCTCAAGCGAGCTATCGTCGTCATACTGCATGGCAGCGCAATTAGATCGGACGTCGAAGCAATCATTCGTGTGACCGGCATCTCACGCGCGCAGCGGCCGTACGCGCGCGATGATCTCGCCCACGATCCCCCGTCGGAAGGCAAGCACGCACGCAATAAAGATCACGCCGGTCACGATCGTCACCGATTCACCCAGTGAACGGAACCACTCGATGCCCGTTGTCGACGCGAGCGCGCCACCGATATCGCCGAGCCGATCCTCGAGCGCGACGATCAACGCCGCGCCGAGCAGCGGTCCGAACAACGTGCCCATGCCGCCGACAAGCGTCATCAACACCACGAGGCCCGACATGGTCCAGTAAGCGTCGCTCAACGTCTCGAAGCCCTGCACCACGACCTTCAGCGAGCCCGCGAGTCCCGCGAGGCCGGCCGACAGAACGAACGCGAGCAACTTGAAGCGATCGGTATCGTAGCCAAGCGACACGGCGCGCGGCTCGTTCTCCTTGATCGCGACCAGCACCTGGCCGAACGGCGAATGCACGATCCGCACGATCAACAGGAAGGCGAGCACCATCACCGCCAGCACTACAAAGTACAACGCCACATCCGAAGAAAGATCCAGCACGCCAAAGAGCTTGCCGCGCGGCACGCCTTGCAGGCCGTCTTCGCCATGTGTGAACGGCGCTTGCAGGAACACGAAGTAGACCATCTGCGCGAGTGCGAGCGTCACCATTGCGAAGTAGATGCCCTGGCGCCGGATCGCGAAGAGGCCGACGATGAAACCAAGCAACGTCGCCGACGCCGTGCCGGCCAGCACACCCAGCTCGGGCGAGAAGCCGAGCGTCTGCATCGCATAGCCGGTGACATAGCCGGCCGAGGCGAGAAACATAGCGTGCCCGAACGAGAGCAGCCCGGTGTAGCCGATCAACAGATTGAACGCGGCGGCGAAGAGCGCAAAGCACATCACCTTCATTACAAAGAGCGGATAGATGCCGAGCACGGGCACCGCGAGGAGCACCACCAGCAGCAAACCGTACAGTACTTTTCTCTGCATCATTTTTCCTTGCCGAAGAGACCCGCCGGACGCACGAGCAACACGAGCGCCATGATGACGAACACGACGGTCGCCGACGCTTCCGGATAGAACACGCGCGTCAGTCCTTCGATTACGCCGAGCATCAGTCCGGTGAGAATCGAACCCATGATCGAACCCATTCCGCCGATCACCACTACCGCGAACACGGTAATGATCATCGGCTGGCCCATCAGCGGCGAAACCTGGATAACCGGCGCGGCCAGCACGCCGGCGAACGCGGCGAGCGCTACGCCGAAGCCGTAGGTGAGCGTGATCATCAGCGGGACGTTGATGCCGAACGCCTCGACGAGCTTGGGGTTTTCGGTCCCCGCGCGCAGATAGGCTCCGAGCCGGGTCTTCTCGATCACGAACCACGTCGCGAAGCAAACGATGAGCGAAGCCACCACCACCCACGCGCGATAGTTCGGCAGGAACATGAAGCCGAGATTGGTCGCGCCCGAAAGCGCCGACGGCACGTCGTACGGCTGGCCCGAAGAACCATAGATAGAACGGAACACGCCCTCGACGACGAGCGTGAGCCCGAACGTGAGCAACAGCCCATACAGATGATCGAGCTTATAAAGCCAACGCAGCATCGAGCGTTCGATCGCGACGCCGAACAGGCCGACGATCAGCGGTGCAAGCACGAGCATCGCCCAATACGGCACGCCGAAGTATGAGAACCCCATCCACGCGAGCATCGCGCCGAGCATGAACAACGCGCCGTGCGCGAAGTTGATCACGTTCAGCAAGCCGAAGATCACCGCAAGACCAAGACTCAGAATTGCGTAGAACGAGCCGTTCACGAGCCCGAGCAGCAACTGGCTCAGCATCGCGGGAAGCGGAATGCCAAAGATGTCCATTGAAGCCTTAACCCATCGTCAGGGTGAGATCGGTTGTGCGCGATCCGGCCGGCACGCGAGAAGCGCTCATGACGCTGGCCGCGCTCGGCATATGAAAAGAACAGAGACGGACGGCTGCCCGCAGGCGCGCGGACAGCCAGCCGTCAGTCAGCTCTTCAGCCCGCGTTTATTTCCACAGCGCGCAGCGGGTTTCCGACTTTGTCGTGAACGCCTGCTCGCCGGGAATCGTCGCGGTGATCTTGTAGTAGTCCCACGGCTCTTTCGACTCCGCCGGCGTCTTCACCTGCATCAGGTACATGTCGTGGATCATGCTGCCGTCCTGACGGATGTAGCCCTTCGCGTAGAAGTCGTCGATCTTGGTCTTCTTCAATTGCGCCATGACCTTGTCGGCGTCGGTCGAACCGACTGCCTGCACGGCCTTCAGATAGTTCATGGTCGCCGAGTAGTCAGCGGCTTGCAGGCTCGACGGCATCTTGCGCATCTTGTCGAAGTAGCGCTGCGCCCACTTGCGCGTGTTCGCGTCCTTGTTCCAGTACCAGCTATCCGTCAGCACGAGGCCTTGCGTAGTTTCGAGACCGAGGCTATGCACGTCGTTGATGAACATCAGCAACGCGGCGAGCTTCATGCTCTTCGTAATGCCGAATTCCTTCGCGGCCTTGATCGAGTTGATGGTGTCGCCGCCCGCATTGGCGAGGCCGAGAACCTGCGCCTTCGACGACTGCGCCTGCAACAGGAACGACGAGAAGTCCGACGCCGACAGCGGATGGCGCACCGTGCCGAGCACCTGGCCGCCGCTCGCTTTCACGACGTCCGCGGTGTTCTTTTCGAGCGCCTTGCCGAACGCGTAGTCGGCAGTCAGGAAGTACCACGTCTTGCCGCCCTGCTTCACCACCGCGGAGCCCGTGCCCTTCGCGAGCGCCGTAGTGTCGTACGCATAGTGAATCGTGTACGGCGTGCATTGCTCGTTGGTCAGCGTGTCGGCGCCCGCGCCGATGCTGATATACACCTTGTGCTTTTCGCCGGCGACGGTGTTCATGGAAAGTCCCGTTGCCGAGTTCGTGCCGCCTACCAGCAGATCGAGACCCTCGCGGTCGAACCATTCGCGCGCACGCGAGGCCGCGATATCGGCCTTGTTCTGGTGATCCGCATACAGCACCGTGATCGGCTTGCCATTCACCTTGCCGCCGAAATCGGCGACGGCCATGCGAATGGCTTCAAGGCCACCCTGACCGTCGATATCCGCATACAACCCCGACATATCCGTGACGAAGCCGATCTTTACTGCATCGTCAGCCGCCTGCGCGCTGCTCATCGTGATGGCGGCGCCGGCGGCGACCGCGAAACAAACTGAAGCAAGCCGCGCGAGTGGGTTCTTTTTCATTCCTGTCTCCTGGTTCAACGCTTGTGGTTATCAGAGGCAATCGGGCGCGCGTTTTCTATACGCCCAGCAGATCGTGCAGTGTCGGCATCTTGCTTTCGAGTTCACTCGCCCCGAAGTGCTCGACGATCGCACCATGCTCCATCACATAGAAGCGGTCGGCAAGCGGCGCGGCAAAGCGGAAATTCTGTTCGACCATGACGATCGTGTAGCCACGCGCCTTGAGCGTAACGATCATGCGCGCAAGCGCCTGCACGATGACAGGCGCCAGCCCTTCGGAGATTTCGTCGAGCAGAAGCAGGCTCGCGCCGGTGCGCAAGATACGCGCTACCGCAAGCATCTGCTGTTCGCCGCCGGAGAGCCGCGTGCCCTGGCTCATGCGGCGCTCCTGCAAGTTCGGGAACATCGAATAGATCTCTTCGAGCGACATCATGTGCGCTTTGTCGCCGACGAGCGGCGGCAGCAGCAGATTTTCCTCGCACGACAGGCTCGAAAAAATCCCGCGCTCTTCGGGGCAATAGCCGATGCCGCAGTGCGCGATGCGATGCGTGGGCAGGTTGATCGTTTCACGTCCGCCGATGCGGATCGAACCCGTGCGCCGGCCGGTGAGTCCCATGATCGCGCGCAATGTCGTGGTGCGCCCCGCGCCGTTGCGGCCAAGCAGCGTGACGACCTCGCCGCGGTCCACCGTCAGATCGACACCGTGCAGAATGTGGGACTCCCCGTACCACGCCTGCAGACCCGCGATCTCAAGCGCAGGAGCGCCCGCCGCGGTGCCGCTCACTTCGAGGCTTTCGCGCTCGGCAATTGTATTCATGCGTGGGCTCCGGCGAGCGCCGCGTCGGCGCTGCCCATATAGGCTTGCATCACGAGCGGATTCTTCGACACTTCGGCGTAGCTGCCTTCGGCGAGCACCTCGCCGCGTTGCAGAACAGTGATGGTGTCGGAGATGCCGGCGATCACATTCATGTTGTGTTCGACCATCAGGATCGTGCGGCCGCTCGATACTTTTTTGATCAACGCCGTGACGCGGTCGACGTCCTCGTGACCCATGCCTTGCGTCGGTTCGTCGAGCAGCATCAGCTCGGGCTCCATCGCGAGCGTCGTGGCAATTTCCAGCGCGCGTTTGCGGCCGTATGAGAGTTCGACGGTCAACACATCGGCGAAATCAGTCAGGCCGACTTGCGTCAGCAGGTCCATTGCGCGGTCGTCGAGCTGGCGCAGCGTGCGCTCGCTCTTCCAGAAATGGAAAGCGGTGCCGAGCGAACGTTGCAAACCGATGCGCACATTCTGCAATGCCGTCAAATGCGGGAACACAGCGGAAATCTGGAACGAACGGATGATGCCGCGCCGCGCGATCTGCGCCGGCCGCTCATTCGTGATGTCGACGCCGTTAAAGACAATCTGGCCCGCGGTCGGCTCGAGGAACTTGGTGAGCAGATTGAAGCAGGTGGTCTTTCCTGCTCCATTAGGGCCGATCAGCGCATGGATCGAGCCACGGCGCACGCGCAGGT
Organism: Paraburkholderia kirstenboschensis; assembly: GCF_904848585.1. Taxonomy (GTDB): domain Bacteria; phylum Pseudomonadota; class Gammaproteobacteria; order Burkholderiales; family Burkholderiaceae; genus Paraburkholderia; species Paraburkholderia kirstenboschensis. The sequence continues at coordinate 72,798 of NZ_CAJHCR010000008.1, read as the reverse complement.
TCACTCCGTTCACGGCAATGAAGCCTTTGAACTCGCGAGTGAGGCCGCGCGTTTCGAGAATCGTATCGCCGAGAATCATGTTCCCTTCCATACGGAGTAAGGCGAAGCACTACGATCTTACGCGCGAAGCTCTGCGCGACTTATGTGGACGGCGGCACCCCGTGCACGCTCGTTGGCGTGCTGCACCAATCCGGACGGTAATCCTTGGGGCAACACGCAGCATGGCTGCCATTGTCGCGCCAATGATGCAGCGCATTCATTGGGATTTGCACTTAGTGGATGACGCGTGTGAGCGCTTGCGCACTGTAGTCTCTCACTGGAGACACACACGCGCAGATTGACCTGACACACGAAGATGAGAACACGAGGCACGCGCGAGGCGTGCCCTACTCGTAAACACGCGTGTCACACAGCGGACATCGATACGGCCTGACCCGCATGCGCAGCAAGGCTGCCGGCCACGCGTGCACGCCGATCCTCGCGGATCATGTCGCTCGCGCGCTCGGCGATCATCAACGTGGGCGAGTTCGTATTGCCCGATGTGATGGTAGGCATGACCGATGCGTCGACCACGCGCAGTCCTTCGACACCGATAACTCGTAGTCTGTTGTCGACGACCGCGCCTGGATCGTCGGTCGTACCCATCCGGCATGTGCCGACCGGATGGAAGATCGTCGTGCCAACCACTCCTGCCGCGCGCTGCAGTTCTTCCTCGGTCTGATATTCCGTGCCCGGCAATATTTCCCGCGGCTGATAACGGGCCAATGCCGGTGCTGCAGCAATGCGACGCGTGAGACGCAATGCGTTGGCGGCGACATGGCGGTCGTAATCGGTGGACAGGTAGTTCGGCGCGATCAACGGCGGCGCAGCGGCGTCTGTCGATTCGATATGAATACTGCCGCGCGAAGTGGGCCGCAACTGGCACACCGACGCGGTGAATGCATTGAACCGATGCAGCGGTTCGCCGAAGCGATCCAGCGAAAGAGGCTGTACGTGATATTCGAGGTCCGGGCGCGTGAGCGAGCGATCGTCGGGGTCCGACTTCGCGAATGCGCCGAGTTGCGACGGCGACATCGACATGGGACCGCTTTGAAAGAGCGCGTACTGCAAGCCGATCATGAGCTTGCCCCACCAATGCGCGGATGCGGTATTGAGTGTGCGAACTCCGTCGACCTGATAAGCCATGCGCAATTGCAAATGATCCTGAAGATTTTCGCCGACGCCGCGCAGGTCGTTGACCACGTCGATACCGAGGTTCTGCAAACGCGCGCCGTTACCTATGCCGGACAGCTCCAGCAATTGTGGCGAATTGACTGCGCCTGAACTCAGAATCACTTCGCAACGGGCTTTCGCAAAGTACTCTGTTTCGTTGCCGCGGTATTCGACGCCCGTGCAGCGGCGTCCCTCGAATACCACGCGCTGTGTATGCGCTCCGGTGATGATGGTGAGATTCGGGCGCTTCATTGCGGGGCGCAAAAATGCCTTAGAGGCATTCCAGCGAATACCCCGCTTCTGATTGACGTCGAAGTAGCCAACGCCCGTGTTGTCGCCGCGATTGAAGTCGTCGGTGGCGGGAATGCCGGTCTCTTGCGCGGCCTTCGAAAATTCTTCGAGCACCTTCCATTTGAGGCGTTGCTTCTCCACGCGCCACGGTCCCCCGGCGCCATGCGATTCGCTCTCGCCCGAGTAGTGATCTTCACTGCGTCTGAAAACTGGCAGCACGGAATTCCATGACCATGACGCGTCGTTCGTGACGCGCGCCCACTCGTCATAATCTTCGCGCTGGCCGCGCATATAGATCATTCCGTTGATCGACGAACTGCCACCCAATACGCGGCCGCGCGGATAGGAAAGCGCGCGGCCGTTCAGGCCCGGCTCCGCCTGCGTTTTATAGAGCCAGTCGGTACGAGGATTGCCGATGCAGTAGAGATAGCCGACCGGCACGTGAATCCAGTGATAGTCGTCCTTGCCGCCCGCTTCGAGCAACAGCACCTGCACATCCGGATCTTCGGTCAGGCGATTGGCGAGCACGCAGCCCGCCGTCCCAGCGCCGACGATGATGTAGTCGAATTCGCCCTCGAGACGCCGCCCAGAAGACGCGGCTTGCGCGTTGCTCATCGTTCAGTCTCCTAATCATTTTTACCAGCCTATGCAGGACCGGTTTTATCGATGCCTTCGGCGCGACAGGATCGCCTCCACCGAAGGCCAACATCTCGAACTACTTTGCAACCGGCATGGTGAACTCAGCGCCCTTGGCGATGCTGTCGGGCCAGCGCTGCATGATGCTCTTGTAGCGTGTGTAGAACCGCACGCCCTCCTCGCCATATGCGTGGTGATCGCCAAATAGCGACTTCTTCCATCCGCCGAACGAATGCCACGCCATCGGCACCGGAATCGGTACATTAATGCCGACCATGCCTATCTGAATCTGCCGCGAGAAAGCGCGCGCAATGCCGCCATCCGACGTGAAGAGCGACACGCCGTTGGCCAACTCGTTGGCGTTGATCAATTCCACCGCGGACGCAAAGTCCGGCACGCGTACCACGCATAACACCGGTCCGAAAATTTCCTCGCGATAGATCTTCATATCGGTCGATACGTCGTCGAACAGCGTACCGCCGAGAAAGAAGCCCTTGTCGTGACCGTCCACCCGATGACCGCGGCCGTCGACCACGAGCTTCGCGCCCGCCGCGATGCCCGCTTCGATATAGCCGACCACTTTCTCACGATGCGCGGCCGTCACCAACGGTCCCATCTCAGCAGCCGATTCCATGCCGTTCAGAATCTTCAGGGTCTTTACGCGGGGCGTGAGCCGCTCGATCAGTTCATCGGCGATATGGCCCACCGCAACGGCGACGGAAATCGCCATGCAGCGCTCGCCGGCCGAGCCGTATGCGGCACCGATCAAAGCGTCGACAGCCTGGTCGAGATCGGCATCCGGCATCACGACCAGGTGATTTTTAGCGCCGCCCAGCGCCTGCACGCGCTTGCCGTGCTTCGTGCCTTCCGTGTGGATGTACTCGGCGATCGGCGTGGAGCCGACAAACGAAACCGCACTTACGTCGGGATGCACGAGCAGCGCATCGACCGCGACCTTATCGCCGTGCACGACGTTGAACACGCCGTCCGGCAAGCCGGCCTCCTTCAGAAGTTCCGCGAGACGGTTCGACGCCGACGGATCGCGCTCCGACGGCTTCAGCACGAACGTGTTGCCGCAAGCTATCGCGACCGGGAACATCCAGCACGGCACCATCATCGGAAAATTGAATGGCGTGATGCCGGCGACCACACCGAGCGGCTGACGCAGGTTCCAGTTGTCGATGCCGCCGCCGATCTGGTCCGTGAAGTCCGTCTTCAACAGATTCGGAATGCCGCATGCGAACTCGACTACTTCGATGCCGCGCATCACCTCGCCCTTCGCGTCGGAAAACACCTTACCGTGTTCGCGCGTGATCAGTTCCGCGAGTTCGTCGTGATGGCGGTCCAGTAATTCCTTGAACTTGAATAGCACCCGCGCCCGCTTGATAGGCGCGGTCTCGCTCCACGCGGGAAACGCGGCATATGCGGCGGCAACCGCGGCATCCACTTCGGCGACGCTCGCGAGCGGCACGCGCGCGGCGACGTCACCCAGCGCGGGATTGAAGACGTCGCCGAAACGGCCGCTCGTTCCGTCAATCGCCTTGCCGTTGATGAAATGGGTTAGCGCCCGGATGCCGGCGTCCGCGCGGACGCGATCGTCCTGATATGTCTCGCTCATGTTCTGTCCTCTGGATAGTGGGCCATTCATAGATGGCTGCTGGGAATCTTCCGCCAACACGCTGGCGTGCTCAAACGCCAGCGTAAGGCGCTTCGCCCGGTGAAATCCAATGAGTAATGCTCAACTGGGCCATAAGCGGCGTTAATATCAGTGGATGGATCTGACTCTGCTACGCGCGTTCGTCACCGTTGCACGCGAGGGCAACCTCACGCGTGCTGCGGTGCAACTGCATTTGACCCAGCCGGCCGTCAGTCTGCAAATCAAGCATTTGCAGGAGACGCTGGGCGTCACGCTGTTCACACGGACCTCCCACGGACTGTCGCTGACCCGCGACGGTCAGGCGCTTCTGCCGCACGCCGAACGTGCGCTGGCCGCGGCGAGCGACGTGCAGCGAGCCGCGCAATCGCTGCGCCAGGAGGTGCGCGGACGCTTGCGCATCGGCACGATTCTCGACCCGGAGTTCCTGCGCCTCGGCGGTTTCCTCAAGCAACTGGTGGAGACGTGGCCGCACATCGAGACTGCTTTGCGGCACGGCATGTCGGGCTGGGTACTCGACCAGGTCCGCGCAGGGGAACTGGATGTCGGCTATTACATTGGCGTGCCCTCCGAGGACGACACGCGCGACGGCCCTGCCTTCCACACACTGACGCTCACGCAGTTCCAGTATCGCGTGCTTGCGCCTGCCGGCTGGAAAGACCGCGTGAAAGGCGCGCGCGACTGGCGCTCGCTTGCCGCATTTCCGTGGATCTGGACGCCGCCCGCTTCCGCGCATAACCGCCTGCTGTCCCGCGCTTTCGGGGAGGCCGGCGTGAAGCCGGTGAAGGTCGCGGAAGTGGATCAGGAGCCGTCGATGCTGGATCTCGTCAAATCCGGCGTGGGCCTGACGCTCGCGCGCGATGCAATTGCGATTGCCGAGGCTCATGCGCACGCGTTGACCATCGTCGAAGGCATTACCGTACCGACGCAACTGAGCTTCATCACGCTCGCCGAACGCAAGGACGAGCCGGCGATAGCCGCTGCGCTCAAGCTTGTCGAACTGCAATGGACCGCCTGAGTACGATACGCGGCTGCGATATGAGCGGTCCTCATGACAGCGTTCGCGCGATTTCCGCCGGATCTTGGGGAGCTTAAACCGCGGCGTCACGCAGTTTTTGTTAGATTGACGGTTCTCTCATGCGCGCACGCCGGTGGCGCCCGCCCTCACCGCTTTCCGTTCCAACCGACTCTGTCCTTCCTGGCAGCTTGGCGCCGGTCACACCGGAAGCCGCCCACCACTCAATTCTTCGACAGGAGCCTGACATGGCACGCAACATCGAAATAAAAGCCCGCGCGCAGCATTTCGAGCAACTGCGCGAACGCGCGGCGCAGCTCGCGCCGGACACGCCTTTGATCTTCCGCCAGCAGGATTTTTTCTACGACGTGCCGCGCGGGCGCCTCAAGCTGCGCCAGTTCGACGACGGCACGCCCGCCGAACTGATCTTCTATCAGCGTGACGACCGCGACGGGCCCAAGGCGTCGTATTACACACGCAGTCCTGTTACGAACCCCGAAGCCATGCACGCGCTGCTTGCCACGGCGCTGACAACGCGCGGCATCGTGACCAAGGAACGGCATGTGTATCTGGCAGGGCGCACGCGCATTCATCTGGATCGCGTCGACGGTCTCGGCGATTTCGTGGAACTCGAAGTGGTGCTCGCGCAAGACGACAATGAAGAAGACGGTCAGGCCGAAGCGCACGCTATGTTCGCGAGCCTCGGTGTGCCGGAATCGGATCTGGTGGCGGTCGCCTACGTCGATTTGCTGAGCCCGGACAGCGAGCCGAAGCAGTTGGCATAAGCCAAGCGCGCGGCCAATGCGCGCGTCAGGCGGCGGCCGTTCCCGGCGACAGATGGCCAAGCGGCAACGGCCCGTTGCGCTTGAACGTGGTGAGTACGATGTTCGAGCGCACGCTATCGACGCCCGGCACGCGCATCAGCTTCTTCATCACGAAGGTGGACAGGTAGTTCAAGTCGGGCGCGACGATGCGCAGCAAATAGTCGGCGTCGCCCACCACCGCATGGCATTCCAGCACTTCGGGCAAGGTGTCGATCTGTTGCTGGAATTGCTCGATGATCGAATCGCCATGATGCTTGAGCTTCAGGCTCGTAAAAGCCGTCACGCCAAGACCCAGCTTCTCGGGCCGCAGCACCACGCGATAACCGTCCACCACGCCGACCTGTTCGAGCCGTTGCAATCGCCGTCCGATTTGCGACGGCGACAGCGGCACCTGTTCGGCCAGTTGCTGATGCGTTGCGCGCCCGAAGCGCTGCAGTACGTCGAGGAGTGCGAGATCGAAGTGATCGAGTTCTAGCATGTAGGGTGTTTCATCGACTGTATTACCGCTTGTTAAAGAATTCGTCGTATTGAAAGGGCTTTGCAGGCAACGCGGGACTCAAACCTTCAGTTCTACAGGCTATTCTTAAGGCGCACGTAAGAATCCCACGCTTGCTGCGCAAAGGCGTCCAAAGCATCGCGCGTTAGCGTGTTCTGACGCTGTACAATCAGGAGCGCATACGGCTTGGAGAGCGCGCTTGCCTCCTTGCACAGAACGAGTTCGTCTCCGCTCGAAGGTGAGCGGGCGCGCCAGAAGTTGATCGCGGCTTCCAGTTCGTGAATGCTTATCTCGGACATGGCTTCGACTACCGGTGTGCGCCAGCAGGCTGCTCGATGACTGCTTCGTGGCCGGTTACGCCAGTTGGCACAGGCACACCACAGGCGGTCTGTGAAGCAGGACTGTGTAGCAGGCGCCCGGCGAACCGCTTGCCCAAACGCCTAAACCCATTGTACTTGAGCGAAATCCATGCGACTCCTTCTGATCGAAGATGACCGTCCCATCGCGCGCGGCATCCAAAGCAGTCTCGAACAAGCCGGCTTCACCGTCGACATGGTCCACGACGGCATTTTCGCCGAACAGGCCCTCACGCAAAATCGGCACGAACTGGTGATTCTCGACCTCGGCTTGCCGGGCATCGACGGTATGACGCTGCTCTCGCGCTTCCGTCAGAGCAATCGCCACACTCCGGTGATCATTCTCACCGCGCGTGACGAACTGAACGACCGTGTGCAAGGCCTGAATTCCGGTGCCGACGACTACATGCTGAAGCCGTTCGAGCCCACCGAACTCGAAGCGCGCATTCGCGCGGTGATGCGCCGCAGCGGACCGCACGGCGACATGCCGCGTCCGGAAGTGTCGCTGGGCGGCGTGCGTTTGTCGGGCGTCGATCGCCGCATTTTCAACGACGACAAGCCGCTCGAACTGTCGCCGCGCGAATTCGCCGTGCTCGAGATGCTGCTGCTGCGCCACGGCCGCGTGGTCAGCAAGGCGCAACTGCAAGACCACCTTACGCATTTCGGCGGCGATCTTGGCGACACCGCAATCGAGGTCTATGTGCACCGTGTGCGCAAAAAGCTCGAGAACTGCCGTGTCGAAATCGTCACGGTGCGCGGCTTCGGTTATCTGTTGCAGGAAATCCGCCAGGCCGCATAATCGTCGTGAAGGCCGCAATTCACTTGCGGCCCGACGGCGCCGGGCCGGCGCAGCGCACTGCTTGCGCGATTCGCCGGCATCCGGCGAAACTTCACGGCGCCTTGCGCCTGCCCTTTTCCCGCGCGTTCGATCATGCCCCAGCCGGCCGCCAATAGTCTGCGCCGCACGCTGCTGCGGCGCCTAGCTGCTCCTCTTTCGCTGCTCGCGCTCATGAGCGGCCTGATCGCCTACTGGCTCGCGTGGCAGTACACGCAGCACGTGGTCGACCGCTCGCTTGCCGACCTCGCGACCGCCATCTCCAAGCAGATCCAGATCGCGGGCCCCGAAGCGCCTATCACCGTGCCGCCGCTCGCGCAGGCCATGTTCTCAGATCCGGTCGAGCATCTCGTCTATCGGATCAGCAACGGCGAAACCGAAATCGCCGGCGATAAGAGCCTTCCGCTGCAAGGCACGAGCGTTCGGCGCATGCATTACGCGTATGTGTTCGAAACCCAGCACCAGGGCGTGACCGTGCGCGTCGCGCAGGTACGGGTGGATCAGCCGGTCGGCAACCCGATCGTCGTCGAAGTCGGGCAGCCGGTGCATCACCGTTTTCGTATCGCAGCCGAATTCCTCGTCGCCATCATGATGCCGCTGCTGTTGCTGCTGCTCGCCGGCTGGGTGATCGTATGGCGAGTGGTCAATCAGCAGCTCAATCCGCTAACCGATCTCGCGGACTCGCTGAACCGGCAAACTCATACGTCGCTTGAACCGGTGGACGAAACCTACGTGCCCGTCGAAATCCGGCCGCTGACTGGCGCTGTGAACGCGCTGCTTGGCCGTCTGAAAACCGCGCTCGACGGTCAGCGCAAATTTATCGCCGATGCCGCGCATCAGTTGCGCACGCCGCTCACCGCCGTCAAGTTGCATGCGGAGCAGGCGGCCACCGCCCGCGACCCGCAACACACGCTCGCCGCCGTGCGCGAACTGCGTGCGGCGGCCGATCGCGCGGTGCGTCTGTCGAATCAGCTGCTGTCTCTTGCGCGCGCCGAACCGGCCGAGCAGGCTGCACGCTTCGTGAATGTGGATATGGCCGCGCTCGCGTTCGATACCGGCGCGGAATGGGTGCCACGCGCATTGACGTCGCACGTCGACCTCGGTTTTCAGCGGCTCGACGACCCGACCAACGATCATCCGTTGATCGCCCGCGGCAATCCGGTTCTGCTTCACGAAGTGATCGCGAACCTGCTGGATAACGCGCTGAAATATGTGCCGCCGTCGCGGTTCGACGGCGGGCGCATCACGGTCACCGTGTCGCAAACCGTGATCGACGAGGTACGCATGGCGGAAATCGTAGTGGAAGACAATGGAGCGGGCGTGCCCCACACGCAGCAAGCCGATCTGTTCAAGCGGTTTTTCCGCGGCGACGGTCAGAGCGATAACGGTGTGGATGGCGGTGCCGGTCTCGGCCTCGCGATCGTTCACGACATCATGGCGTTACATCACGGCAGCGTGCATTACGAAGACGCATTGGAAGGCGGAGCGCGTTTCATCGTGCGTATTCCGCTCGTGCATATCGCCGTTCCGTCCGGGCAGAAAGACGACATACAGCGCCACGAAAAAAAACCGGCGCACTCGGCTCCGGTCGATCTGTAGCAGTGTCTCTTGAACGGGTTGCCTCGCCGTCATTCGCATGACGAACCGGGCAACTCGCGCTACTTCTTCTTGGCCTTCTTAGCCACCTTTGTTGATTTCGCCGATTTAGCCGGCTTCGCTGTTTTGGCCGCGCCCTTCTCTTTCTCGGGCGGCGCCAGCATTGTCCCGCGGCACTTGCGCGAGCCGCAGCGGCATTCGTATTCCTTCTTGAGCTTCTTGGTCTGACGCGCGTCGATCACGAGGCCGTAATCGTAGAAAATTTCCTCGCCTTCAGCGATGTCGCGCAGCGCGTGCACATACACGTGACCGTCGATCTCTTCGGCTTCGCAGTTCGGCGCGCACGAGTGGTTGATCCAGCGCGCGCTGTTGCCCTTCACCTTGCCGTCGATCACCTTGCCGCTGTCGAGCGCGAAGTAGAACGTGTGGTTCGGTTCGTCAGGATTATGCGGATGACGGCGCAACGCTTCTTTCCAGGAAATCCGCTCGCCCTTGTATTCGATTAGCCGCTCGCCGGCCGCAATCGGTTCGAGCGCAAACACGCCTTTGCCGTGCACACCTGAACGACGCACGGCGATCCTGCGTGAACTCATTGAATGAATCCTTGTGAAGAACTGGGGATGAAGTCCGGCAGCCGTCGGAAACGCCCGCGTCTGACGCGCTGATTTTTTCTGGCGCTGATAGCAAACGCGGCGCCCTGCGAGCGCCGCGTCGACCTGCGACGCTCATGCGCCACATCCGGCATCCTACACGCTGACGACGGCTTCGTTCAACCGTCAAAAACGTGAGGCCGCATCATGCCCATTGGAGGCTTCATCTTTGTCCAAACGAAATCTCGCCAAACAGCGCCTTTTGCTCGCGCGGTTGTGAACGCCAGTACTGCGGAGGTGCTTCGACCGTCGCACCAAGTTGTGCCGCGGCGTGCCACGGCCAGCGCGGGTTATACAGCAGCGCACGGGCCAGCGCGATCAGATCGGCGTCGCCCTGTTCGATCAGTTGCTCGGCATGAAGCGGATCTGTGATGAGTCCGACGCCGATGGTCGTGAGACCCGTCGCTTTTTTGACGGCCTTCGCGAACGGAATCTGATAGCCGGGTTCAAGCGGAATCTTCTGCAACGGCGACACGCCCCCGGACGATACGTCGATCCAGTCGCAACCACGCTTTTTCAACTCCTGCGCAAACACGATGGTGTCTTCAAGCGTCCAGCCGCCTTCGACCCAATCCGTCGCGGACACGCGAACGCCGACCGGTTTGTCGGCGGGAAACGATGCGCGCACGATGTCGAAGATCTCAAGCGGAAAGCGCATGCGGTTTTCGAGCGAGCCGCCGTAGTCGTCGTCACGCTGGTTCGCGAGTGGTGACAGAAACTGATGCAACAGGTAGCCGTGAGCGGCATGCACTTCCAATGCATCGATACCGAGGCGCGCCGCGCGGCGGGCCGATGCCGCGAAGGCTTCGCGAATGCGGTTCAGCCCCGGCGCGTCGAGCGCCAACGGCGGCTCTTCGCCGGCCTTGTGCGGCAATGCCGAAGGCGCGTGCGGCAACCAGCCGCCTTGCGATACCGGAATCAGCTGACCGCCTTCCCACGGCGCCTGGCTCGACGCCTTGCGCCCGGCATGCGAGAGCTGCATCGTCACGTTGATATGCGAATGCTTGCGAATCGCGGCGAGCACCGGCTTGAGCGCAGCCTCGGTGGCGTCGTCCCATAAACCAAGATCCGCTGGCGTAATGCGGCCGTCCGGCTCGACGGCTGTCGCTTCGATGCACAACATGCCGGCACCCGATAACGCAAGACTGCCAAGATGGATCATGTGCCACGCGGTTGCCTCGCCGCGTTCGGCGGAATACTGGCACATCGGCGACACGACGATGCGATTCGGAAGCGTCACGCTACGCAGCGTGAGTGGAGAAAATAGCGCGCTCATGGATCACCGCCCAGTTAAAACCCAAGAGCGAACGAGCATAGCACCGCAGTTCGTTTACTGCAGGCAGCGCAGTGTCGATAAGAGTCGGCGTTCTGACTGCCGGTCGCGTTCAAGCCGGAGACAGACCGGACGCTCAAGCCGCCGCTTTGGCCTGGCAACGCGGCGCCAACTTCAGTCTCGCCGACCTGCTCGCGCTCAGGGCCTGGGTTCCACCTGATCCAGCCATTCGCCGAACATGCGGCAAGCGGCAGCTTCCAGAGCCGGACCGAATTGCGCGGTCTCGGCGCGCAACCGGCGTGCGTCGATTCCGTGGGCGACGAGTTCGCCGGCATTGCCGATCAACCACGGCTCAAAGCGGTCGGCGCGAATCTCGGGATGACATTGCAATGCGAGCACATGGTCGCCCCATGCGAACGCCTGGTTTTCGCACGCGCTCGTGGATGCAAGACGCGTGGCGTTGGCGGGCAGATCGAAGGTGTCGCCATGCCAATGCAGCATGGATGTCTGCGCGCCATCGAGATGACGCACCGGCGATGCTCGCCCGGCATCGGTAAGCGTGAGCGGCTCCCAGCCGAGTTCCGCATGGATCGCGGGATAGACCCGCGCCCCGAGCGCACGCGCGATCAATTGCGCGCCGAGACAAATGCCGAGTGTAGGCAGCCCCGCCTCGATGCGTCTTTCGATCATCGAGAGCAGCGGCACGAGGGTGGGATAAAGCGCGTCGTCGGTGGCGCTGATCGGGCCGCCGAGCACCACCATCAACGATGGCGCAACGGGATTCGGCGCTTCGATGCGCGCAAAGCCGACGTCGAGATAACGGACCGGACGTCCACGCTCGCCGAGCACCAGTTCGAGACTGCCCAGATCTTCGAAGTGCACGTGGCGAATGGCCAGAACTTCCTGATTCATCAGCCTGTCACCTTCAGGTTGACTGGAGACCTGCCGCTACGCGGCGCCCAACGGCTGGCAGGCGGCCAAGGCCGCCTGCCGGAGCCGGCTTTGCAGTGTAGCGGATTGTCAGGAAAGCAGCCGCCTTATTGGGCGAAGATCTTCCAGGTCTTCTTCTGCGTCGCGGCGTCAGCGGTTTCATGCACCGCGCAATCGAGACGCAGGTCCGTATCGGCCATGTTCAGGTCGAGCAACGCGCAATGATGCGGCATCTTCTTCGGATTCTTGCTGGGCTCGAAATGCGTGCAGCTCAGGCACATGCGGTGCGGCGGAATGTGGCCCTGCGCTTCCAGTTGATGAACCGTCTTGAGCAGCGTGCGGTAGAACATGGCCTGCTCGTCGTCGCGCAAGGTGCCGACTGCCTTGGCCAGAAAGTCCGGCCATTGCGCGGCGCGCTTGGCGGCCGTGCGCCCACGAGCGGTCAGGCGAACGGCGAGCGCGCGACCATCGTCGAGTGCACGGCGCTTTTCGACAAGCCCCTTGGTTTCAAGCGTGCTGACGGCGTCGCTCGTGGTAGCGGCGGTCAATGCCGTTTCACGCGCGATTTCTCCGAGCCGCATCGGGCCCTTTCGCTGCATCAACAGAACCAGGATTTCGCCCTGCGTGGGTGTGAGACCCGCGCCTTCCGCCCACTCCCAAGCCTGGCTTCGCATGGCCGTGCTCAGTCGCAAGAGGCTGTGGGTGACTCGCCCGGTTGCCTGTTCTCCGTATACGCCTTCGCTCATAATCTTCGATTGGTTTATTTACAGCTTTTGTGCGGTGCCGGCTTTACTTGCCGGGAACGCCCGTAGCCTGTGTGGGGTAGCCCCGCCCAAAACAGGACGAGACGGATTCTACTATCTCAAAAATTCACCGCTTTGAAAGCCAAAGCAGTTAAGACGACATTCTATGCGAGAGCGGCCAATCGTACAGCTAAGTTATCCAATGCAACTTGTGGATAACCATGGGACAACACCGGGGAAGACATGTGCGCCGATTCTTGATAAGCATCTGCTGCACGCCTGCCGGTCTTAAGTTGTCCTCGTTTACCGCCGCCCACGCACTGCTCAACGGCCTACTTATAGTTTACGCAGCGCCTTGACTTTGCAGGGAATTATTCAGTTGTCCACAGTCGAGGGCAATGCTTGTTAACTACTACTACGTATGTATACGTACTTATTTGAAAAACCTTAAGGGCCCCGAACTGGAAAATTTTAATTACGAAAAAAAACCCGCCGACGGCGGGTTTCTTACGGTTGAATACGAAGCAGGCGCCGCGCTCGTCATGCGCGCCACTTCAGACACTGCTGCCGGACAGCCTCATGCAGCGACTTTTCCTGTTCGACCACGCCCCTGAGCCACGTTGCGTCGTTTACCTGACCGCGTGCAATCGTGCCGATCTCGGCCAGCGCATGGCCCGAGCCCAACGCCTCTGCGTGCGGTGCGATCAAATCGAGCGTTTCCAGAATATCTTCGGTGATCGTCTTGCGTTCGCCGGTCTGCGGATTGATGCAAGTCCCCGCAAGTCCGAAGCGGCATGCCTCGAAACGATTGAACGTGTAGACGAGGTAATCGTCTTCGTGCGGTGTGATCGGCTTGTCGAGCAACAGATGGCGCGCGAGCGTCTGGATGTAGCACGCAATTGCCGCCGCGCGATCCACCGACAGCGGCGTATCCATCACGCGTACTTCGATGGTGCCGAAGCCGGGCTTCGGCCGGATGTCCCAGTAGAAATCCTTCATGCTGTTGACGACACCGGTATGGACCATCTTCGAGAAATATTCCTCGAAACTGTCCCACGTCAGCACGAACGGCGCGCGGCCCGAGAGCGGAAAAGCGAACACGGAATTCAGGCGTGCCGAATGAAAACCGGTGTCCACGCCCTGCACGAACGGCGACGATGCGGACAACGCAATGAAGTGCGGGATGAAGCGTGACATCGAATGCAGAAGGTACAGCGCGCTATCCGGATCGGGGCAGCCAATGTGCACATGCTGGCCGAACACAGTGAACTGCTTGGCCAGATAGCCGTACAACTCCGAAAGATATTGAAAGCGCGGCGTATCCACGATCTGCCGCTCGCTCCATTGCTGGAAAGCGTGCGTGCCGCCGCCGCATAAGCCGACGTTCAGATGATCGGCTGCCGAAACGAGCGTGTCGCGAATCTTGCGCAGATCGGCGAGCGCCTGTTCGTGGTTCGTGCAAATGCCGGTGGACAGCTCGATCATGCTCTCGGTGATTTCCGGCGTGATGTTGCCGGGGATCTTCTGATCCTTGACGAGGCGCAGCAGATCCGAGCCGGCTTTGGTCAGATCATAGTCATGCGTATTGACGATCTGCATCTCGAGTTCGACACCGAAAGTGAACGGCTTCGAATCGATGAAGGGTTCGAGTGACATAGCGTCCCCTGAGTGAGGTCGGCCGGGCAGTTGTCAGGCGCCCAGCCGTTTTTTAGCGAATATGTGGATTAATGCGTGGCCGGAAACGCGAAACGCTTACTCTTCGCGCCGTTCGGCGACCAGCGCAAGGCTGCGATATACGAGCCACGGCCCGAGGATCTGCAGCACGACGATCGAACACATGACAATCGCCCGGAGTTGCGGATCGAAGTTCGGATAAAGGTTGTACGTGTCGTCGACCAGCAGATAGGCCAGTGCCGACATTGGCGACAGCGACAGACCGAGCGCCATGCCCTGCTTCCAGTTCAGACCGCTCGGCTTCGCAAAGGCGAGCACGCCGACCAGTTTCGCGACGAGACGCGCAACAATCAGGCCCAGCGCCGCGACACCGCCGAGCGCAATGTCTTTCCACTCGAACGACGTGAGCGTCAGCACGAACAGAATCACAGTGAGAAGCCACCCTGCGGTGCCGAAATGCTGAGGCCACAATTGCGGCCGCGCTTCCAGATTTTTCACGATGATGCCGGCGGCAAGCAGCGCAAGAATCGTAGACAGCTTGAACAGATGCGCGAGCGCGATCGCGAGCAGCACGAGGCCGAACAGCGCGACGAATGAATGCTCGTCCTGCATGTTCATCCGGCGATAAAAGAACGTACAGGTGCGCGCGAGCAGATACGCAAGCACCAGCGAGCCGGCGAGCAGATAAAGCGGCTGGAGGATCGTCGCAAAGACGTTGCCGTACGCTTCCTGATGCAACCAGCTCGACACGAGTTTTTCGATTACCACCGCATACATGCTGTTCAACGCAGTGAGAGTCAGCAGACGCTGCGTGACCTGGCCTTCCGCGCGCAACTCGGTTTTTAGCTGAATCACCATTGCAGGCGACGTCGCCATCGCGATCGCGGCGAGCACGGTCGCGACCATCAGCGGCACGTTCAGAAACAGCAGCACCGGCAAAACCAGCGCGAAAGTCAGCGTCGCTTCGGCGACGCTCGACATGACGAGCCACGGGTTACGGCGGATCCAGCGCAAATCGAGCCGGCTACCCAGTTCGAACAGCAGCAAGCCGAGCGCTACGTCGAGCAATGGCCGCGCGGCCTTGGCCGATTCGGCGTCGATCACACCGGATCCGGCCGCGCCGGCAATCAGACCGATGACCGCATAGCCGGAAATACGCGGCAAGCGCCACGCGCGATAACAAAGCTCACCGCATAAACCCGCGGCAAGCAATGCGAGGCCCGCCCAAAAAATGGCGTCGGGTGCGAGCGGCCAGGCGGGAAAAAATGAAAACGCCGAATTCATCGTTATGGGTTCTCCTTTTGCAGCAACGGCGGATAACACGAACCGGCGCAAACCGGCGCGAACGCCGGCAAGCGGGTGCGCGCACAAGGCGCTCACTGTCGCAATCGATTCGCGTGATCCGCGTTGCGAGTTTTCAACGAGCAGATGATTCGAACGCGCCGCAGTCGCAGGGAGCCGGCGCATTCAGGGGTGCGGCCGTAGCAACCAGCACGGCACGGTGAAAGAACGCCGTCGACGTTGAATCAGAGTCTGATTGAACGGCACCGTTCCGTTGCAGCGGGTACTGCGGGAGCAGGCACCACGCGGAAAAGAACGGCGATTGTGCCATAGCTTTTTCAGCTTCAACCGAAAAGACGCCAACATGCAGGCAAAACGGTAAAAACATACTTTATCTTGCCGACGTGTGGAAAAACCGACCGTTTTTCCTGCTGGCTTTGGACCATCGCCGGCGTTGTTGCGACGCTCGCCAACGGAGTTTGCGCCGTCCGCATGTGTTTTTCAGGACAGTGGTTAGACATCGTCGCATGCGGCTTCGAGATGGTTCGATGCGAGCGTCAACGCGTGAACCAGCTCGGGCCTTGCTGTTTACGTGTTTACTGTATGTATACGTAGTAACAGTTAACAAGCTGCCCCGAATTCTGTGGATAACCGTTGTTTACCGAAGCGAATCAGCGCTTTGCAAACTTCATAACCGGAAGCACTGCGTGTGAGATTGCGACTCGTATACGAGGGTAACTTTTCGCGGATTTCGACGGCGGTCGAGTTACCCCGTTTACATCCACAACGGTTCCACACGAGTTGCGCGGGTAAACAATGCGGTTATCCACAATTTGCGGTGGATAACCGGGCCGCACGCAGACGACCGTTAACTGGCGATGCTTCCCTGCCGCAGCGCGCGCAAGAGAAAGCGCGCAGGGTCGATGTCTTCGGCGAGATCGCGTTCCAGCGGCCAGGGCTCGCCTTCTATCTGCGAGGCGATCAGTTCCGCGCCAAGTGTGGCCCAGACGAGACCACGCGAGCCATAAGCAAACGCGCTGTACAAGCCCTCTGTGCGCGGCAAGTCGAGCGGCCAGGCGCCGCGCAGGCGGTCGGCGTCGCGCGTGGCGAGCGCTTCGTCGGCGACATTGCCGATCATCGGCATGCGGTCGCTCGTCACGCAGCGGAATGCCACACGGCCGGTCAGCGCTGCTGGATCGGCATTAGCGGCAACACCTGCGAACGCGGGCAACATCTGCGCAACGCGCTCGATATTTTCCAGATGTCCGCCGGGCCGAAGCGACGTATCGGCGTCGTCGAGTTCGTAAGTGGCCCCGGTCAGCGTGACGCCGCCAGGTAGCGGTATCGCGTAACCTTCGCCGATCACCGGCAGCCTGAGCGAGGGTGCCGTGCCCGCCGGCAGCAAAGTAAGCTGGCCGCGTATGCTGCGAGTCGGCGCATGCTGCAACCCGGCGATGCGCGCCGCATCGTGGGCGCTCGCGACGATCACGACCGGCGCGCGCACGAGTTCTTCGCCCGTCGTATCGAACACGGTCCACTGGCTGCCCGAACGCTCGACGCGCCCGACGTCCACGCCAAAGCGCCGTTCGAGCAGATCGCCCGCCGCGGCGCACTGCGCGGCACAAAGCGATGCCGGGTCGATCCAGCCGCCGTGCCGAAACAGCCAGCCGCCCCGCGCGAGCGGCATGCCGGCGAGCTTTTGCGCATCTGCGGCGGAAACCGGCGTGACGAACTCCGGCGGGTAGCCCAACGCCGCGATGGCTTCGCTCATGGAGCGCGCTTCGTCGTCGTTTTCGGCAATCTGTAGCAGGCCCGGCGCGCCGCGTGACGGCGCGTAACCGCGCCGTTCCAGTGCGGCCCAGCGCCTGAGCGCATACAGAAAGCCGGCGCGCGTGACGCGCGAGGCGACGCTGTCGTCGCGGGAAATCATTGGATGGAACACGCCGGCCGGATTGCCAGACGCGTCTTGCGCAACCGACGCGTGCCGCTCCAGCGACGTAACGCGCCAGCCGCGAGCGGCCAGCCGCTCGATCACCGAGCATCCCGCCAGACCGGCGCCGATCACGACCGCATGCCGCTCGTCGGGCGCGAACGGTCCGATCGGCGACGGTGGTTCATGACGGCGAACGCGCCAACGCGGCGCGAAATGGCCGACCAGCATTGCCCGCTTCCAGCCGAAGCCCTCGACCTTGCGATACTCGAAGCCGCACTGGGTCAGCGCGCGCTTGATGTCGCCGGCGCTGCTGTAGGTCGCGAAAGTCGCGCCCTCGCCCGCCACCCTAGCCAGCGACTTGAAGATGGCGGGCGTCCACAGTTCGGGGTTTTTCGCTGGCGCGAAGCCGTCCAGGTAGAACGCGTCGGCGCGCAGGCGCAGGGTCGGCAAGCTGTGCTGGGCGTCGCCGAAAACCAATGTGAGGACCACGCGTCCGTCCTCGAACTCCAGGCGATGCGTGCCGGCGACGAGCATCGGCCATTCGTCTGTGAGCGTTTGCGCGAGCGCTGCTATTGCCGGATCGCCGATGGTCGCGGCGTAGGCCCGGCGCAGATCGGCGAGCGTGAACGGATGTTTTTCGGTGGAAACGAAATGCAGGCGCTCGCTACGCGACGGATCTGCACGCCAGGCGGCCCAGGTCATCAGGAAGTTGATGCCCATGCCGAAGCCGGTTTCCAGCACGGTGAAAATGCGCCGACCTTGCCAGCGTTCCGGCAGCGCATTTCCGCGCAGAAATACATGGTCGGCCTGCTCCAGACCGCCGACGGCACTGTGATAGATATCGTCGTAGAGGGGCGAAAAGGGCGTGCCGTTGTCTCGGAAAGAGAGGACGGCGGGCATTAGCGGATCGGTCATGCGTGACGCAAAGTGACGCCCGCAACGAGCGGGTCGAACGTTACCGCCCGCGCGCGGCTCCCCGGGCGGCGAAAAAGACGCGCTGAGCGTTGGCAAAAACCAACGTCAAAGCCCCGTCCGTGCTGGGTTTCGGCGCTCGCGGCGTGGCGAGATACGCAAGAAGTACCGTTTCCTTGCTGTATCTGTTCCAAAACCGCGTAATTCTTCGAAACCCTTGTCCTGATTGGGTTTGCGCTGCGCTATCATAGCAAGCGCCGCGAGAGGAGCGGCAGCACGGCCGACGGACACTCGCTGTCCGGCGCTTTCGATCCGGAGGGGCTCCGGAGCCGTAGCTGCTCGACGGCGCGGCACGCGCACGTATAATCGGCGCGTTCGCGCTGTTCGTGTCAACCTAAACTCAGAAAGGAACCTTAATGAACAAACAGGAACTGATCGACGCCGTCGCAGGACAGACGGGCGCCAGCAAGGCTCAAACCGGTGAAACGCTGGACACGTTGCTTGAAGTGATCAAGAAGTCTGTGTCGAAGGGTGACGCGGTCCAGTTGATCGGCTTCGGCAGCTTTGGTTCGGGCAAGCGGGCAGCGCGTACGGGTCGCAATCCGAAGACAGGCGAAACCATCAAGATTCCGGCCGCAAAGACCGTCAAGTTTACGGCTGGCAAGGCGTTCAAAGACGCAGTCAACAAGCGCTAAGCAGATTACTGCCTGGCAGTTGACACCCGCCAATGGCGGGTTTTTTTTCGTCTGCGGTTCCGCCTGTGAAGGTTACGCGAGACGGGCTTGGCGCTGTGCCGGATCTCGCGTCGAGGCTTTCACTGTGCTAGGCGAGGCCGCTCAGTCGTGGCGATGCGCGATGTCGCCGTGGTGGTGGTCATGGCCGTGGTCATGGTGATCATGATCGTCGTCGAAGTCCCATGCCGGGAACGGGTCGGCGAATTGCTGCCAGCCTTGCGGTCCCAGCGCGTATTCGGCGTCGGTCAGAAGGCACGCGTCGAACTTCGCGGACCAGAGCGCCGGGTCGATGCCCACGCCGATCATCACGAGCTCCTGCCGACGGTCGCCGATGCTCAGATCGTCCGGCGCGCCGTACCAGTCGGCAGCAATTTCAGCGGCCAGTTCGTCGTCCGCGTCGGGCCATTCGCTGCGATCCTGCGCCGCCCACCACATGCCCGCCGGACCGTGCCGGCAAGCGCCGCCCGCCTGTGACAGCGAACCGGCGATATCGTTACGCGTCGCGAGCCAGAAATACCCCTTGCTGCGCAACACGCCCTTCCATTCCTCATGCAGCAGCGCCCACAGGCGCTCGGGATGAAACGGACGGCGCGCGCGATAAACGAAAGTGCCGATGCCGAACTCGTCGGCTTCACTGTGATTGCTGTGGCCGGGCGCGGACTGGCGTTCGTGCTCATCATGGCTATTAAGCGCCGCAAGCCAGCCGGGCGCGCTCGACGCCTCGTCGAAATCGAAGCGGCCCGTGTTCAATACCTGATCGAGCGGCACCGCGCCGAAGCGGCTCACCACCTGCACCGCCCGCGGGTTGATTCGCGCGAGGATGCGTCGCAGACGCGTGAGTTCGTCGGCGCTGACCAGATCGGCCTTGTTCACCACCAGCACGTCGCAGAACTCGATCTGCTCGATCAGCAGTTCGACCAGCGTGCGGTCGTCTTCTTCGGTCGCGGCGATGCCCCGTTCGGCGAGCGCATCCGACGAACTGTAATCGCGCAGGAAGTTGAATGCGTCGACGACCGTCACCATCGTATCGAGCCGCGCGACGTCGGACAGCGACGCTCCGTCATCGTCGCCGAACGTGAATGTCTCGGCGATCGGCATGGGTTCGGCGACGCCGGTCGACTCGATCAGAATTGCGTCGAAGCGTTTTTCGGCGGCAAGGCGTTTGATCTCGACCAGTAGCTCGTCGCGCAGCGTGCAGCAGATGCAGCCGTTCGACAATTCGACTAGCTGCTCCTCCCTATGTGAAAGCGCGGCGGCGTCGCGCACCAGCGTCGCGTCGATATTGACGGCGACCAGATCGTTGACGATCACGGCGACCCGCAAGCCGGCGCGATTCGCGAGGATGTGGTTCAGGAGCGTGGTCTTGCCGGCGCCCAGAAAACCGGAGAGCACGGTGACGGGCAATGGCGGCTGGTTCATCGCAGTACGGAAAAGCTAGAGATTGGAGGGCGTGCCGGGCGCAGCATTGCTGCGTGAGCGTAGAGACGGCGGTCGACGCTCGAGCGCCGACGGCAGCACGAAGCCGCATTGTGCATCAAAACCTAGGAAGGCAAGCGGACGGAGGTCGCCAGCAGGCTACGGACCGGGCCGCTCTACAGGCCGACGAGCGTGCCGACCAACGGGCCAGTCAGAGGGCTGCTCAGTGCTCTACTCAGCGCGCAGCCGGCATCAGGTTCCACTTGCGCAGAATCGCGGCGATCTGTTGCGCGTACTTGTCGCGCAACGCGGGCGTCTCCGAGTGATACGCGCCGATAGCTTGCCACGAGTTGCCGTACTTGTTCATCTGACGGCGCAGATGCCAGGCCGCGATATAGACGTTCTTGCACGGCTCCATCAGCGTGCCCTGCGAAATGCCGTACTGAGCAAGCGTGGGCAAATGGATCGAGTTGATCTGCATGACGCCGTAGTCGGTCGAACCGTTGGCGTTCTTGTGCTGCGCGTCCGGCCGGTTATGCGACTCCTGCCAGGCGATTGCGCGCAGGACCAGCGGGTTGACCTTCTGATATTTCGCAGCCTCGTCGAAACAATCGGCGCGCGCCGACCCGGCTGAAGCCAATAAGGTAATTCCTGCCAGGGCGGTTACGAGGGATCGTTTCATCGGTCAAGCTGACTAGGCAAACCGCAAGGGTAAGGCTTCGTAATGCATTGCGTCGGCCATTGTTCAGACGCAGGAAGCCGGGAAGCGCACTGTGGGTCGGGCGTTGACGCAACATCGGGAAAACCCGCGTTGGCAACAGCGAACCGGCGGCTCGAACGGCTCGTATGATACCGGCAGGCCGATACCCGTCAAGTTGGCTAACAGACATAAGAGCGCGGAATACGAGTTCTGACGCGGTTTTCCGGCCGTATCGCGTGCCTTTCAATGTGCTGACGATCCGACTGGATCCTGGCGGAAACTCACGGAGCCTTTCCTTTTGTGACAAATCCGACATGAAAAACTGTTACTGTTCACTTTTTTCGGACATTGGATGGCCAGCATTTTAGGGCGGGTTTTCGCCCACCTGGCCCGCCAGCAGACCGACAGACCGGCGCTCTGCTCCCATGTCCGCGCTGCATGACCGCCGGCGGCTCACGCTGCCGGCATCGACATTACATTCCATGAGAAGAAATCGTATGGCTTTGCGTCGCGTCGCAACGGCGTTGCTGGTGGCTGGATTGATCACTGCGCAGACGGCAGACGCACAGGTGACCCTCAACTTCGTCAACGCCGATATCGACCAGGTGGCCAAGGCGATAGGCGCGGCGACCGGCAAGACAATCATCGTCGACCCGCGTGTCAAAGGTCAGTTGAATCTCGTGTCGGAAAACGCGGTGCCCGAGGACCAGGCGCTGAAGACGTTGCAATCCGCGCTGCGCATGCAAGGCTTCGCGCTGGTACAAGACCATGGCGTGCTGAAAGTCGTGCCAGAAGCCGACGCCAAGTTGCAAGGCGTACCGACCTATGTCGGCAACGCGCCGACTGCGCGAGGCGACCAGGTCGTCACGCAGGTATTCGTGCTGAAAAACGAGTCGGCCAACAACCTGTTGCCGGTGCTGCGCCCGCTGATTTCGCCGAACAACACCGTGGCCGCCTACCCGGCCAACAACACGATTGTCGTGACGGACTACGCGGACAACGTGCGGCGCATCGCGCAGATCATTGCCGGCGTCGATTCGGCGGCCGGCCAGTCGGTGTCGGTCGTGCAACTGAAAAACGCGAACGCGCTCGACATTGCCACGCAACTGAACAAGATGCTCGACCCGGGCGCGATCGGCAGCACGGACGCCACGCTCAAAGTGTCGATCACCGCCGACCCGCGCACTAACTCGCTGCTGATCCGCGCGTCGAACGGCGCGCGTCTTGCCGCCGCGAAAACGCTCGCACGCGAACTCGACTCGCCCACCAGCATGCCCGGCAACATGCACGTCGTGCCGTTGCGCAACGCCGAGGCGACCAAGCTCGCGAAGACCTTGCGCGGCATGCTCGGCAAAGGCGGCGAAACCGGCTCATCGGGTGGATCGAACGAAGCGAATGCCTTCAACCAGACCGGCGGCGGTGGGCTCGGCGGCAACAATTCGACGGGCACCTCCGGCACGCCGCCGTTGCCGTCGGGCGGGCTCAACAGCAGTTCCATGTCCTCGCCGATGGGCGGCGCCGGTGGGGGTGGTTATGGCTCGAACAGCGGCGGTTCTTCGGGCGGGCTCCTGGGCGGCGACAAGGACAAGAACGACGAGAATCAGCCAGGCGGCATGATTCAGGCGGACTCTGCCACCAACTCGTTGATCATCACAGCGTCCGAGCCGGTGTACCGCAATCTGCGCGCGGTGATCGACCAGCTCGACGCGCGCCGCGCGCAGGTTTATATCGAGGCGCTGATCGTCGAACTGAATTCGAACACGAGCGGCAATCTCGGCATTCAGTGGCAGGTCGCGAACAATTCGATTTTCGCCGGCACCAACCTCGCAACTGGTTCGAGCAACAGCATCATCAACCTGACGGCTGGGGCCGCGGCGGCTGGAGCCACAGGCGGTCTCGCCACGGCGCTGGCCGCGCAAAACGTGCAGCAGGGGTTGAACATCGGCTGGCTTCACAACATTTTCGGCGTGCAGGGTCTCGGCGCATTGCTGCAGGCGCTCTCGCAGACCGCCGACGCGAACGTGCTGTCCACACCTAACCTGATCACGCTCGACAACGAAGAGGCGAAGATCGTCGTCGGTACGAACATACCTATTCAGACCGGTTCGTATTCGAACTTGACGAGCGGAAATACAAGCTCGGCCTTCAACACGTACGACCGCGTCGACGTGGGCCTGACGCTGCACGTCAAACCGCAGATCACCGACGGCGGCATTCTCAAGCTGCAGCTCTACACGGAAGACTCGGCGATCGTGAACGGCACGACCAACGCGGCGACGAACCCGGCCGGCCCGCAGTTCACCAAGCGTTCGATCCAGTCGACGGTGCTCGCGGACAACGGCGAAATCATCGTGCTCGGCGGTCTCATGCAGGATAACTACCAGGTCAGCAACAGCAAGGTGCCGCTGCTTGGCGATATTCCGTGGATCGGCCAGCTGTTCCGTTCCGAGCAGAAGAACCGCAACAAGACGAACCTGATGGTGTTTCTGCGCCCCGTGATCATCAGCGATCACGACACCGCGCAGGCTGTCACGTCCAACCGTTACGACTATATTCAAGGTGTGCAGGGCGCGTACCGGCAGGACAACAACCTGATGAAGGACAAGGACGATCCGGTGGTTCCGCCAATGCCCGTCGGCCCGAGCCAGGGTGGATCGCCGTTGAATCTGTTCGATCTCGACCAGATGCGCCGTCAGCAGATGCAGCCGCCTCAGCCGCCTCAGCCGCATTCGTCCGCGCCGCAGCCGAATACGGGCATGCCCGCCGCCCCCGCGGTGAACGGCGCCGTGCAGAGCAACCCGGTGCCGGTTGCGCCGTCTACCGCATCGCCAGGAGTTCAGCCGTGAATACGCCGTCCATGCCGCCGTCAGCCTCAACGTCGCCGGCATCGTCGCGGGCCGCCGGAGTTGCGCCGGCGGCGATGACCGAGCACGCCGACCATGCGGAGCGCGCGGCGCCGTCGGCGATCGCCGCCAGGCTCGTGCCCTACGGCTTCGCGCGCAGCGGCCAGATTCTGGTCGCGCATCAGCACGCCGACAGCCTCGAAGTGTGGATCAGCGAGCGCACGAGTGAAGCCGCGCTCGCCGAAGTAGCGCGCAATTTTGGCGCGGTGTCGGTGGTGCGTCTTCCCGCCGACGAACTCGCGCAGGCGATCAACCAGGCCTATGCGCGCCACGACGGCAGCGCGGCGCAGGTGGTCGGCGAGGTGGAAGGCGAAGTGGATCTGTCGCGTCTGATGCAGGACATTCCCGAGGTGGAAGACCTGCTGGAATCGGAAGACGACGCACCGATCATCCGCATGATCAACGCGCTGCTCACGCAGGCGGCGCGCGAACAGGCGTCGGATATTCACATCGAGCCGTTCGAAACATCGTCGGTGGTGCGTTTTCGCGTCGACGGTACGCTGCGCGACGTCGTGCGTCCGAAGAAAGCGCTGCACGGCGCGCTGATTTCGCGGATCAAGATCATGGCGCAGCTCGATATCGCCGAGAAACGTCTGCCGCAAGACGGCCGTATCACGCTGCGCGTGGGCGGGCGTCCGGTCGACGTGCGCGTGTCGACTCTGCCCACGGGCCACGGCGAACGCGCGGTGCTGCGTCTGCTGGAAAAGGACGCGACGCGCCTGAATCTCGAAGCGCTCGGCATGGGCGCGGACACGCTCGGCAAGTTCGACAAGCTGATCGGCAGGCCGCACGGCATCGTGCTGGTAACGGGCCCGACCGGCTCGGGGAAGACGACCACGCTGTACGCGTCGATGTCGCGGCTCGAAACGGCGACCACCAACATCATGACGGTGGAAGACCCAATCGAATACGACCTGTCGGGCATCGGCCAGACCCAGGTGAACGAGCGGATCGGTATGAGCTTTGCGCGCGCGCTGCGCTCGATTCTGCGTCAGGATCCGGACATCATCATGATCGGTGAAATCCGCGACCTCGAAACCGCGCAGATCGCGGTGCAGGCTTCGCTCACCGGCCACCTCGTGCTGGCTACGCTGCATACCAACGACGCCGCGTCCGCCGTCACGCGTTTGACCGACATGGGTGTCGAGCCGTATCTGCTCGCGTCGTCGCTGCTCGGCGTGCTGGCGCAGCGGCTCGTGCGGCGCCTGTGTCCGGTGTGCCGCGAAAAGCGTGTCGAAGAAGACGGTCGGGTGCATTGGCATCCGGTCGGTTGCGACAAATGCGGCCAGTCCGGTTATGCAGGCCGCCGCGGCGTGTATGAACTGCTGCTGATCGACGACGAGATCCGCACGCTGATTCACCGCAATGCGTCCGACGCGGACATCCTCGCCGCAGGCCGCGCGCAAGGCATGCTCACGCTGCGCGAGGACGCGGAGCGCTGGCTCGCTTCGGGCCTGACGTCGCTTGAAGAAGTGATCCGCGTGACGGGCGGAGCATAAGCGCATGCCGGCATTTCGTTTTGAAGCGATCGACGCGGCGGGCAAGGCGCAAAAAGGCGTGCTCGACGCCGACAGC
Source organism: Paraburkholderia kirstenboschensis (assembly GCF_904848585.1). GTDB lineage: Bacteria > Pseudomonadota > Gammaproteobacteria > Burkholderiales > Burkholderiaceae > Paraburkholderia > Paraburkholderia kirstenboschensis. The sequence goes on along the minus strand of NZ_CAJHCR010000008.1, from coordinate 47,159 downwards.
GCGCGTGGCGCCCGCACCAATCTCCGTTCGCAGGGCCTCACGCCGCTTGTGGTCGAACCGGCGGCCACGCGCACGCGCGGCGAGCGCAATCAACGTCTGTCGTTGGGGCGGCGCCTGTCGCAGCGCGAGCAGGCGATTCTCACGCGTCAGCTGGCCAGCCTGCTGATTGCCGGCCTGCCGCTCGACGAAGCGCTCTCCGTGCTCACCGAACAATCGGAGCGCGACTACATTCGCGAACTGATGGCGGCGATCCGCGCGGAAGTGCTCGGCGGCCACTCGCTCGCGAATGCGCTGACGCAGCATCCGAAAGACTTTCCCGAGATCTATCGCGCGCTGGTTGCAGCCGGCGAACATACCGGCAAACTCGGACTCGTGCTGTCGCGGCTTGCCGACTACATCGAGCAACGCAACGCGCTCAAGCAGAAGATCGTGCTCGCGTTCACGTACCCGACCATCGTCACGATCATCGCGTTCGGCATCGTCACTTTTCTGTTGAGTTACGTGGTGCCGCAAGTGGTCAACGTGTTTGCGAGCACCAAGCAGCAACTGCCCTTCCTCACGATCATGATGATGGCGCTGTCCGGTTTCGTGCGGAACTGGTGGTGGGCCGTGCTGATCGCCGTGGCGATTCTCTTCTATGCGGTGCGTTCGACGCTAAGACAAGCCGGCCCGCGCCTCGCCTTCGACCGGTGGCTGCTCACCGCCCCGCTACTCGGCAAACTCGTGCGCGGCTACAACACCGTGCGTTTCGCGAGCACGCTCGGCATTCTGACGGCGGCAGGCGTGCCGATTCTGCGCGCGCTGCAGGCTGCGGCTGAAACGCTCAGCAATACGGCTATGCGCGGCAACATCGACGATGCGATCGTGCGTGTTCGTGAAGGCACGTCGCTCTCCCGCGCGCTCGGCAATACGAAGACGTTTCCGCCGGTGCTGGTTCACCTGATCCGCTCGGGCGAAGCGACCGGCGACGTCACGACCATGCTCGACCGCGCGGCCGACGGCGAAGCGCGCGAACTCGAGCGCCGCACGATGTTTTTGACGAGTCTGCTGGAGCCGCTGCTGATTCTGGCGATGGGCGGCGTGGTGCTGGTGATCGTGCTGGCGGTGATGCTGCCGATCATCGAGTTGAACAACCTGGTGCAGTGAGGGTTCGGTGCCGCGGCGCTTTTGTGCGGCGGCAGAAGCGACGGGCCTATGCGAATTAGCCGGTGCGATGACGCATGGAGACCAGGCGGTGGCCACGCTGTGGGTCGACGCGAAGCAGTGTGCGCGTCGCCTGGCTTTGCCCGGTTTTCTAGCGAACGTAGATCGTGGGACCCGCGGCGTTGGCCGGCAGGAATACTTCGGAATGCGCGCCATTGCGGTCGATAACGATCGAACGGGCGCGGACTTCGGAGAGTTTGGCGCCTTGCATCAGTGTGCTGCCGAGCGACACCGCACGCGGCGGTTCGCCGCCCACGCTGACGATAGCCGCGGCGCCTTCGCGCAAAGCGAGAATGCCGAACAGATGCACGTCCTGGTTGGCGGTGCGCGTAAGCTGGCCGCCGAACAGCGTCGCGGCCTGGTCGGTCGAGACCTGCGCGTGCGCGGCGGCTGCTGGCAACGGCGCGCCGGACATCGTAGTGAGCGTGATGGTCCAGTAGGTCAGCGTCGCGCAGAACACGGCGAACAGCGCAAGCGACAGAAGGCGGATTTGAATGGCGTTCATGCGCATCATTGTACGGACTATTGTGAAAATTGCGTTGGGTTGAAACCCCGCGATTACATGACATTAAAATGACCGGCCGGGCGTGTTCAATGGCACCGAAAGTGCTGGACGCGAATCCCGCCCAGTCGAAAATTCACCTGAAAAGAGGTAGCAAGCTATGCAACTGTCGACCACTCGCCGCACAGCAATCGCGGGTCCGCGCAGCCGTCGTCAACGCGGCTTCACGCTGATCGAAATCATGGTCGTGATCGCGATTCTCGGCATTCTGGCCGCGTTGATCGTGCCCAAAATCATGAGCCGTCCCGACGAAGCGCGGCGCGTTGCCGCGAAGCAGGACATTGGCACCGTGATGCAGGCGCTCAAGCTTTATCGTTTGGACAACGGCCGCTATCCGACTCAGGAGCAAGGCCTGCGCGCATTGATCGAAAAGCCGGCCACCGATCCGGTGCCGAACAACTGGAAAGACGGCGGCTACCTCGAACGCCTGCCGAACGATCCGTGGGGCAACGGCTATCAGTATCTGAATCCGGGCGTGCACGGCGAAATCGACGTCTTCAGCTACGGCGCGGACGGCAAGGCGGGCGGCGAAGGCAATGACGCCGATGTGGGCTCGTGGCAATAGACGATAACAAAGCACGCTTGACGATCAAGCCGCCGCTCCCCGCGGACGGCACGGCTGCGCGCGCCCGTGGCTGCGGCAGTTCGAGCGCAATGAGCGCAATGAGTGCGAGCGCCGGCCGTCGACATGCGGCGGGCTTCACACTGCTGGAAATGATGGTGGTGCTCGTGATCGCAGGCTTGCTCGTGTCCTTGACCGCATTGACGATGACGCGTAATCCGCGCACCGATCTGAACGAAGAAGCGCAGCGTCTCGCGCTGCTGTTCGAATCGGCCGGCGACGAAGCGCAGGTGCGCGCGCGTCCTATCGCATGGCAACCATTGGACGGTGGCTTTCGTTTCGACATGCGTACCGAAGACGGCTGGCGTCCGCTGCGCGACGATCTGCTGAAGCCCCGCCAGTGGGAAGGCGGCGTGACCGGCGTGACGATCGACTATCCGGGTTCGAGTTCGCAAGCGAGCCGTGTTGTATTCGGCACTGAGGCGATCGACGTGCCGGTGCGCATCACGCTCTTCTCCGCTGCGGGGAGCGCGACAATCGTCGGCACCGGCAACGGCCGCTACGAGGTTCACTGACATGCGTCGTTGCAGCAGCACGGCGGCGCGCAATGCCGCTAACCGCCAGCGCGGTTTCACGATGATCGAGGTGCTGGTTGCGCTCGCGATCATCGCGGTGGCTCTCGCCGCATCGTTGCGCGCGGTAGGCAGTCTCGCGAGCGGCGAGGCCGATCTTCACCGGCGCCTGCTGGCTGGCTGGAGCGCGGACAACACGCTCGCGCAATTGCGTCTTACGCATGCATGGCCCAATGTGGGCTCGACGAGCTTCGATTGTTCGCAAGGCAATTTGCAGTTGATCTGTACCGAGCATGTGACGTCGACGCCGAACCCGGTGTTTCGTCGCGTGGAAGTAATGGTGACGATGCCTGGGCGTTCCGGCAACCTCGCTCAGATGGTCACGGTGGTCGCAAATGAAAACAACCGTTCGCTCTGAGCGCCGCCGCCGTGCGGGCGCGCATGGCTTCACGCTGATCGAGCTGCTGGTCGCGATTGCGATCATGGCGGTGATCGCCGTGTTGTCGTGGCGTGGACTCGACCAGATCATTCGCGGCCGGCAGACCATCACGAATGCAATGGAAGACGAGCGGGTCTTCGCGCAGTTGTTCGACCAGATGCGTATCGACGCACGTCAGGCCGCCTCCGACGACGAATCCGGTCAGCCCGCGGTAGCGCTCGCGGGCGGCGGCTTGCAGATCGTGCGGCAATTGACCCTGCCCGGCTCCGCGCCGCGTTTGCAGGTGGTGCGATACCGCGTCACCGAAGGGCGCGTGATTCGCTATGCGTCGCCGCCGCTCGCGAGCGTCGGCGAATTGCGCTCGGCGCTGCGCGGCGGCGAAGGCGAAGGATGGACCGGCTTGCCGTTGATGGGCGGCGTCGGCGCGATTTCCGCGCGCCTCTACGTGCCGAGAGTCGGCTGGACCACGCAGATGAAAGACGTGCAGGGCGCGATCACGGAGGCCGACAATAACCTGAAGGTGCCGCAGCTCGGCAATGCGCCGTTGCCGCGCTCGGTGACCGGACTTGAAGTGAGTGTGGGCGCGAAGTCGCTCGCGCGGCCCGTCACACGCGTTTTTCTGATTGGAGAATGACATGAGATTCTCCTCGCTTCATGCGCGGCGTTCGACCGTTTGTTCGGCCTCAATTGATGGCTCGCGTGGCTTGGCGCAACGTCGAGCGACGCAAGCGGAACAACGCGGCCAAGGACGTCGGCAACAGCGCGGACAACAGCGTGGACAACAAAGCAGACAGCGCGGCGCGGCCATCATCAGTGCGTTGCTGGTGGTGGCGCTGTCGGCCATTCTCGTCTCCGGCATGCTGTGGCGCCAGCAGGTTCAGGTTCGCCGCATCGAGAATCAGCGCCTGCTCGCGCAGGCCCAATGGGTCTCGCGCGGCGCGCTCGACTGGACGCGTCTGATTCTTCGCTCCGAAGGCGATACTTCCGCAGGCATCACGTATCTTGGCGGCGTGTGGGGCGTGCCGATCGCAAAGACGAGACTTTCCGATTTCCTTGGCCAGATCGGCGAGGTCCGGGCCCAGCAAGGAGCCGCCACGTATCTGTCGGGATCGATTGAAGACGCTCAGGCCAAGTTCAATCTTCGCAATCTGGTCGCGAGCCCCGCGCCCGGGGTCATGCAACTGGACATGGCGCAGATCGACGCGTACCAGCGTCTGCTCGTTTCGCTCGGCTTGAACAGCCAGCTCGCCAAGAACACCGCCGTGCAGGTGCGCGCGAGCCTCGCGCAGTCGGCAACGCGTTTTCAGACTGTCACGTCGACGTCCGGTACGATGTCGACGCCGCCTATCCAGGGCGGCGCAATGAGCGGCGGCTTCACCGACAAGCCCGGTATCGAAGACAGCGACGACAGCGCCGCGCGCGCACCACTGCAAATGACCAGCGTCGACTCGCTGCTCGACATTCCCGGCTACACGCCGGAGATGGTTGCGCGCTTGCGGCCCTTCGTCACCGTGCTGCCGACGGTGTCGGCGGTCAACATGAACACGGCCTCCGCGGAGGTGATCGCCGCGGTTGTGCCGGGCATGAGCCTGTCATCGGCGCAGGCATTCGTTGCGCGCCGGCAGACGGTGTTTTTCCATAACGCCGGCGACGTGCAGCTCGCTTTGCGCGGTGCGGGCGCGCAGCAGGTTTCGGTCGATCCGAACCAGCTCGACGTCAACACGAACTACTTTCTGATTCACGGCCGCGTGCAGCACGAGCGCGCCGAGGTGGATCGCACGACGCTCGTCTATCGCGATGCTTTGACTCACACTACACGTATCGTGCGGGTGCAAGACCAACTATGAATAACGCCTTTCCCAAAGAGAGTGGCCTTTGAGCACGCTGATCGTCTTATTGCCGCCGCGTGATCCGGCGGTGCCGTCGCAGGAATGGCAACTGCCGGACCTGCCGTTCGTGCTGCTCGACAAGTCGGGACGCACCCAGCGCGCCGGCCGCTCAGCGCTTGCGCTGCTGCCGCGCGCCACGTCGACGGTGCTGATGGTCGCCGCGCGCGACCTGCTGATGATGCCCGCCACGCTGCCGCCGCTGCGCGGTCCGAAGCTGCGCCAGGCATTGCCGAATATCGTCGAGGATCAGCTGATCCAGGACCCGCAAACCTGCCATATCGCCGTTGATTCGCAAGCGGCCGCGGGCGGTCGTCAGGTGCTCGCGATCATCGACCGCGGATGGTTCCGCTTTATCTACGAGGCTTTTTCCGCAGCTGGCCACCGGAGTCTGCGCGCCGTGCCGGTTACGCGATGTCTGCCGGAAGCAACGCTGCCCGCAATGCAGGCCGAAGTCGCCGAAACCGTGAGCGCGGCCGAGCCGGCAATGGCGGAGGCGGGTGCGTCGCTGCGAGACACTGCGCCGGTGGCGAGTGCGGCCGACGCTGCGCCCGAAGTCGTGCCGATGGTGGCGGCGGTGCTCGGCGCCGTGGTTCAGACCGCGCCCGCGATGCTGCTGGAAGGCGCCGTCGAGAGCGGCATGCCGCGCGTGGAGCTGGCAATTGCCCGCGGCGCGCAAGGCGAAGGCCTTGCGGTACCTGCAAATGCGGTGAACTCGACGCTTGCCGCGCTCGCCGGCGCAACGCCGGTTTCGCTGTATATGCTGACCGAGGTTCCGGGCAACGAGCCGAGTCTTGGCGCGAGCAGTCCGGCGCGGCTCGGCGCGCACGTGCACGGCGCGAGTCCGCTGCCTTTCGAGCAGCTTGCCCGCCGCGCGCTCACGTGCCGCTTCGATCTCTGCCAGTTCGAATTCGCGTCGCAGCCGTGGCGGCTCGACCGCGCGACGCTGCGCCGCTTGCGCCTGCCCGTGCTGCTGGCGCTGGGCGCGCTGGTGGTCGCCATCGTCGGTGCGAATGTGCAGTGGCTGATGCTTTCGCGTCAGCGCGACGCGATCAACACGCAGATGACCGAACTTCTGCTGAACACCTTCCCGAAGACGACGGTCGTGCTCGATGCGCCGGATCAGATGTCGCGTCAGTTGCAGCAGTTGCGCGTGGCCGCCGGTGAGCTTTCGCCGGGCGATTTCCTGTCGCTCGCCGATGGCCTCGCGCGGTCGCTGCCGCCTGTGCCGGTCAACGGCATCGCCGCGCTGGACTATCACGACCGGCGTCTCGACGTTACCTTCAAACCCGAAGTGAAGCTCGATCCCGATTTCGCCAAACGCCTCGCGCGCAACGGACTCAGCGGCGCGATCGACAGCAACACCGGCAAGTGGACCATCAGGAACGGACAATGAAAGCTGAACTTGCGCAAACCTGGGCAGGCTTCTGGGACCAGCGGACCGACCGCGAAAAAGCGTTGTTGACGTGGGGCGGCGGCGTGCTCGCTGTGGTGATCGCGTGGTCGGTGCTGTGGGCGCCGGCGCAGGAGGGGCGCGCGCGTCTGCGCGAATCGCTGCCCACTTTGCAGCGGCAGCTCGCGCAGATGACCGCGCAGGCCAACGAAGCGCACCAGCTTGCGGCGGCGGCACAAGGCGTTGCGCCGACCGGCGGTGCGCTGAAGGACGCGCTCTCCGCGTCGCTCAGCGAGCATGGCCTTGCGGCCACGCAAGTGCAGGTGATCGGCAACGCGGTGCAGGTGCAGATGAAGAACGCGTCGTTTCCGGCGTGGACGTCTTGGGTCGACGACGTGCGCCGCCAGTTCAAGGTGCAGGTCTCCGAAGCGCACGTGACGGCGCTGAAGGAAGACGGCCAGGTGGATGTGACTGCGTCGTTGCAGCCATCCACGGCGAAATGACCGCGCTGTCACGGGATCTCGCATGACTTACTGGATGCGGCGCCTGCGCGCCGTGCTGCCCTGGCTGCTGGTTGCCGTCTTCTCGAACGCCGCCGTGATGCTCGCGTTATTACCCGCCGCATGGATCACGCCGCAGTTTGCCCGCCAGAGCAGCGGCCACGTGAACCTCGTCGACCCGGCCGGTTCGTTCTGGCACGGCTCCGCTACGCTGATGCTGGCGGCCGGCTCCGACATGAGCGCCGCCACGCTGCTGCCGGGACGGATCGAATGGCACACGGCGTTCTGGCCGCTCTTCACCGGCCGTGTGCGCATGACCATGCGGCATAGCGAGGCAATGCCCGATCCGATCACCATCGACGCGACGCCGCGCAGCGCCAACGTCACTCCCGGCACGATAGGCGTGCCGGCTTCGCTGCTAAGCGGCCTGGGCGCGCCATTCAACACGCTGGACCTGCAGGGCGACGTGCGGCTTTCGTGGTCCGACTGGCGCAGTTTCAAGCGCGAGGCGTTTGGCCAACTGACGGTCGCGCTGAGCGATGTCAGCTCGCGTGTATCGCCGGTGAAGCCGCTCGGCTCGTATCAGCTCGTGTTCCAGGCCGAGGGCGTGTCGTCGACGCTCGAGTTGCGCACAATCAAAGGCCCGCTGATGCTGAACGGCCGCGGCGTCGTGTCGCCGGCTTCCACGTCGTTTCACGGAACGGCGACGTCCGCGCCCGAGGCTCGCGACAATCTCGCGGGACTGCTGAATTTGCTGGGACGGCCGAGCGGACCGGACACCGTTACGTTGTCGTTCGCGCATTGAGCGCGGCGTGCGGGCTGGGAAACCGCGTTTAGGTCAGGCCGTGCGAGTCCAGACAGAATGAAGAAGAGGCATGCCCGGCTCCGTTAGCCGTTCATGCCTCTTTCGTATTTCAGCGCCGTGCGGCGCTTGCTGCCGCCCGCGAGGTTTATTTGCTTAGCGCTTCTATCTGCGCCTGAGTGGGCATTTACGACTGCGGCGCATCGCTCCGTGCAACCGGCGTCGCCGATGACGTCGATGACGCTGGCAATGGCGCCGGTGCGGCCACATCGCCGGTTTCGCGGTTCATCTGCGTGACGTCCCAGCCGCCGCCCAGCGCCTTTACCAGACCGACCGACGACACCATCCGCTGACCTGCGATGGTCTGCAGCTTCTGCTCGGCCGTGAACGCCGTGGTTTGCGCGGTGAGCACGTTAACGAAGCCCACCGTCCCGGCCTTGTATTCATTCGTCACGATGGCAAGCGCCTGGCGCGCCGATTCCACCGCCTGCTGCTGCACCACGATTTCCTGTTCAAGGATGCGCTGCGACGCGAGGTTGTCCTCCACGTCCTGGAACGCGGTCAGCACCGTTTGGCGATAGGTCGCGACGTTCTGGTCGTAGGCGGCGCGGGCGGCTTCGGTTTGCGCGCGGCGCAGTCCGGCGTCGAACAGGGTCGCCGCGAGTTGCGGGCCGACGGTCCAGAAGCGCGACGGCGCGGTCAGCAGTTGCGAGAACAACGAACTTTGGAAGCCGCCGCTCGCCGACAACGTCAGCGACGGGAAAAACGCGGCAATTGCAATGCCGATCTGCTCGTTGGCCGCCGCAGCCTTGCGCTCCGCCGACGCGATGTCGGGCCGCCGCTCGAGCAGCGCGGACGGCATTTGCGCGGGCACGGCGGGCGGCGTCGCGGTGAGCGGCATCGGCGGAATGGAAAACGTGGAGGCCGGTTCGCCCACGAGGACCGCGATTGCGTGTTCGTCCTGCGCGCGCTGAACGCCGTTGTCGATCGCGGCGGCCTGCGCCGATTGCAACTGCGTTTGCGCCTGGATGACGTCCGAGCGTGCGGCCACGCCCGCAGCGTACTGGTTCTGCGTGAGTTGCAGCGAGCGCTGATAGGCGGCGACGGTTTCGTCGAGCAGCTTCTGGTTCGAGTCGAGCGAGCGCAGCGCGAAATAGGTCTGCGCGAGCGTGGCCTGCGCGGACAGACGCGCGTTGGCCAGATCAGCGGCGGCGCTCTGTTGGCCGGCCTTCTGCGCGTTGACGGAACGACCCACCGAGCCCCATAGATCGGGCTCCCAGCTGGCGTCGAGTTGCACGTTGTAGCTGTTGTGGACGCCCGAGCGGCTGCTCCCGCTCGCTGCCACCGCACTCGACGCTACACCGCTGCCGGAGCGCGTACCGCCCGCGGACAAGCCGACGGTCGGAAAATACGCCGCGCGCGCCTCACCGACCAGCGCGCGGGCCTGCCGGTACGCGGCGGCAAATTGGGCGACGGTCTGATTCGCGGCGTTCAGCTTTTCTTCGAGCGCATCGAGCTGTGGATCCTGATAGACGGTCCACCATGCGCCGCGGTCCTGCTGATCCGCCGGTTGCGCGACTTTCCAGCCGGGCGCGGCTTCCTTGTACGAGGCGGGAATCTCGGCGTCCGGGCGCTTGTAGTCTGGGCCCACCGCGCACGCGGCCACGAGGCCCGCGACGGACACAGCTACCGCGAGGGTCAGGACGCGCGGCGCGAAGCTTCGCACGGACGAGATTCGGTCAGACTGCATGCATTGATTTCCTTCTGGACGCCGCGATGCCGCCGATGACGGCGCCGCCGGCCGGTATGGTTTGCCGGCATGTTAGCGTAAGAGCCCGCTGGGCGCGGGAAACAGAAAGGTTAATGCGGCGAGCGATGAAGGTGTGTTACCGACAGTGTCGCGAAGGTTACGCGCTGTTACCGGCCAGCGGCATGTTTTGAATGAGAGCGGCGGGGCCGCGCCCGTCACGCCCGCGAGTCGATCCGCGATTCCGCCGATGCCGGCTTGCGCGCGAGCTTGCCCGCAGCCGCCCGGCATGGCGCGTCGCCGCGCGACTGGCAGGCGCTCGCCGCGTTGTGCGCGGTGGCCGTTGCAACGCCGGGCAGTCGCGCCGGCTCCGCCGCGATTTCGACAGATGCGCTTTTCGAGCCTTTGCGCCCGCGCCGATGCTCGACCCACGCCAGGATCGCGACCCCCACCGATCCGCCGGGCAGTACGAACAGCACGGCAAATAACGCGAGCTTCCACCAGCGATGCGGACCCTGGAAGCTGTGCAAAGCTGAATCGGTCAATGAGCGGCTAAGGCCGCCGAGGGTATTTTTGAGGTACAGCATGGGAGGAACATCCTTGGGTCACGCCGTAATCGAGGGCGGACAAAAAGCGGTCAGAACATAGTCTCGGGTGGCGCGGAACGCGTAACTCGTTGCTTCGTATAATATTGACTGTGCAAGTAAATTTCAAGATACTGTGCGCGATGTGTGGGTGGGCTGTTGTTTTTCGGCGGCTCCGTCACGACGATCTACGAGAATCGGCATTTGATCTTCCTGCTTAGGCAGTTAAACTTCGCTTGCCAGCGGTGTACCGGATACAAGATGACAGACGGCCCCTACAAAGCGGATGAAATCCGGCTCGAGTCCAGTCTCGGCTACTACCTGTCGAAGGCTCGCAATGTGCTGGTGGAGCGCACCGACCGCGCGGTCAAGCCGCTGGGGCTCACGGCCCAGCAGATTGGCGTGATTCTGATGCTGGCCTCGGGCCGGGCGCACACGCCGTTCGAGTTGTCGCGCGTTATGTCGTACGACAGCGGCTCGATGACGCGTCTTCTGGATCGCCTTGAAAAGAAAGGCTTCGTGTCGCGCACGCGCAGTGATTCCGACCGACGCATGATCAAGCTGGAACTGACGCCGCAGGGTCAGGACGCGGCGCGGCAGTTGCCGGACATCGGCGCTGCCGTGCTGAACGAACAGTTGCGCGGCTTCACGGCCGCCGACCTGGCCACGCTGATCGATCTGCTTGGGCGTTTCATTGCCAATGGCATCGATCCGGATTCGAGCGCCGGTTGCGGTCTGTGCTCGCCGGACGACCTGCCCGACGAGACGCTTCAGGATTCATCGCCGGAAGACGGCAAGCAGTAACCGGAGCGCGCCTTTTCGGGCGACGCTGTCAGCGAATCTCTGTCTGGGCAGAGTGTGATCGTGCATATATGCAAGCTGTTCGGGATGACGCGATAAACGTGGCACAACAATCTTTTCCGCGTTGAGGAGAAAAACATATGGACGCTACGGTTTCCGACGCTGCCCCACCGGCTGCCCGACCGGCCGCCCCACCCGCCAGTCCACCCGCAGCCGAACCGGCACCGCTCAAAGGCGGCGCGCTCGCGCTGCTGACGGTGGGACTCGCGCTCGGCACGTTCATGGAGGTGCTGGACACGTCGATTGCCAACGTGGCCGTGCCGACCATCTCCGGCAGCCTCGGCGTGGCGACGAGCCAGGGCACGTGGGTGATCTCGTCCTATTCGGTGGCCTCGGCGATTGCCGTGCCGCTGACCGGATGGCTGGCGCGGCGCGTCGGCGAAGTACGGCTCTTCACGCTGTCCGTTCTGCTCTTTACGATCGCCTCGGCGCTGTGCGGTTTTGCGCAGAACTTCGAGTCGCTGATCATGTTTCGCCTGGTTCAAGGACTCGTGTCCGGGCCGATGGTGCCGCTTTCGCAGACCATTCTGATGCGCTCGTATCCGCCGGACAAACGCGGGCTCGCGCTTGGCCTTTGGGCGATGACTGTGATCTGCGCGCCGATCTTCGGGCCGGTGATGGGCGGCTATATCACCGACAACTACACGTGGCCGTGGATCTTCTACATCAACGTGCCGATCGGTCTTTTCTCCGCGGGCTGCGCGTTCGTGCTGCTGCGCGGCCGCGAAACGAAAACGACCCAACAGCGTATCGACGCGGTCGGTCTCACGTTGCTCGTGATCGGCGTGGCCTGCCTGCAGATGGTGCTCGACCTCGGCAAGGATCGCGACTGGTTCAACTCGACATTTATCGTGACGCTCGCAGTGATCGCGGTGGTGTCGATTGCGTTCATGCTGGTGTGGGAGATGACCGAGAAAGAACCCGTCGTCGATCTTTCGCTGTTCAAGGACCGTAACTTCGCGCTTGGCGTGCTGATCATCTCCTTTGGCTTCATGGCGTTCTTCGGCTCGGTGGTGATTTTTCCGCTATGGCTGCAAACCGTGATGGGTTATACCGCCGGCCTCGCCGGTCTCGCCACCGCGCCGGTCGGCTTACTCGCTCTCTTCCTCTCGCCGATGATCGGCAAGAACATGCATCGGTTGAATTTGCGCGTGGTGGCGAGTTTCGCGTTTATCGTGTTTGCGTTCGTGTCGTTCTGGAACTCCACGTTCACGCTCGACGTGCCGTTTAACCACGTTATCTGGCCGCGTATCGTGCAGGGCATTGGCGTGGCCTGCTTCTTTGTGCCGATGACAACCATCACGCTATCGAGCGTGTCCGACGAACGGCTCGCGAGCGCATCCGGTCTATCGAACTTTTTCCGGACCTTGTCGGGCGCGATCGGCACTGCGATCAGTACGACGTATTGGGAAAACGATACGATTCGCCATCACGCAATGCTGGTCGACAGCGTGAACGTGTATACCCCGAATACGAATGCATACACCGATGCGCTCGCGGGCGTCGGCTTTTCCGGCGGCAGCATCACCGCGCAGCTCGAGCAGGTGGTGACTGCGCAGGCTTATATGCTCGCCACTAACGACTTCTTTCGCATTTCGTGCGCGGCATTCCTCGTACTTGCCGTGCTCGTGTGGATCACGAAGCCGCGCAAAGGCGTTGGTCCTTCGATGGGCCATTGAGCGGCGCGCAACGCTTCGGTCATTGACTGACCGCTTCGCCAGTTGTTGGCGTCACCGACTGCCCTTGCAACGCGTCGGGATGCATGGCGGTGGGTGCGGGCTGCGGCGGCTTCACAACGGGTTTTTGTGTGCCCGCCGCGGTGCCTCGCACATATTGCTTGAAGTCGGCGCCCGCTTCCCATGGGTTGGGCGTGCAACCGAGCGAGCCATCGCAATGTGCGGCGAAGCCGATTGTCGCGGTGCCGTCGGGATTTGCGGTGCGGGTGATCTGATACGCTAGCGCGCGTTTGCCGCCATCGGGGCCGGCCGTCTGAATCAGTGTGTCGGTCGCGGATTCGACTTTGTATTTCGAGTTGTTCGTGACCCACGTTTGCGCGCGCTGCCACCAAAGGTCGCACTCGGCTTTGTTCGAACACGTCAGGGGCGTGGTTGCGATCTGCATGACATCGGGATCGACTTGTCCTTGCGTTGAACATGCCGTCGCGGCGACCGCCGCCATAGCAACGCTTAGTGCGGCCAACAGACTTTGCTTCATCACGTTGATCCTCCCTCTCGCTAGCGTGTCGTAACAGTTTGGACCGTAACGTGCGGAGGGCGTTTCGTTTACATCAGAGAAACGTGGAAGCCGCGAAGGATTTGCCGATGCGGCCGACGCTGCGCGCGTCGATTACGTAGCCGTTACCGTGCGTGCTTCGCGCAATGAAAAAAAGCGGCTACTCGAGCCGCTTTCGCACAGTGCTGCGCGCACGTGAGCCGGTGTGCTCAGACGCTGAAACGATTCAACGTATACGCCCGGTAAGCGGCGACGAATGCATCGAATGAGCCTACTTCCTCGCGTTCGAGCTTCGCCTGCTCCTCGAGCGATTGCCTGGCCAGTTCTGCAAATGCGTTGGCCTCGCCCGGCTCCAGCGGACGCGCGCGGAAATACGCCGCATGCGCTTCGCTTAGTTCCAGACCGAATTCGAGGAAGCTCTGCTGCTTGTCGCGCATCGTCTGCAACACCCGCGCCGATGGCGTGAGCGACGCATCGGCAAGCTTCGCCCGCTGAACGGCAACCGAGCGCGCGTGCGCGTCGCCGCCCTGCAGTGCGTCGAGCCTGGCTGCCGCCGCCTCGATCTTGACGAATAGCTCTTCGGCCCAATCGATCATCGCGAGCGGATGGCCGTCGCGGATCAGTTCGAGGCCGGGCTTGCGCCCTTCGGTCGTTACGCGCGCGAAGTTCTGGTTGGCTTCCGCGTACGGCTGCGGCGGCAATGGCGCGCTGTCGTCGAGCGCGCACACAAGCAGATAGGCGTCGAGAAAGCGTGACGTCTCCAGCGAAATACCAACCGGCTCGAATGGATCGATGTCCATGCAGCGCACTTCGACGTATTGCACGCCGCGCGCGGCCAGCGCATGCAAAGGACGCTCGCCGGGATATGTCACGCGCTTAGGACGGATCGTCGAGTAGAACTCGTTTTCGATCTGCAGCACGTTCGTGTTGATCTGCACCCACTCGCCGTCGCGCTGCGTACCAATTGCCTCGTACGCGGGATAGGGTTGGCTGACGGCCTTTGCGAGCGCGTCGAGATAACCGGGCAGCGTGTCGTAGTCCGCATGCAGCGCCGCTTGCGCGGTGGTATTCGAGTAGCCGAGATCGCTCATGCGCAGGCTGGTTGCATACGGACGGTACAACGTGTCGGCGTCGAACGTTTCGAGCGTATGTTGGCGCCCGCGCAAGAAGCGGCGATCGAGCGCCGGCGACGCGCCGAACAGATACATCAGCAGCCAGTTGGTGCGGCGGAAATTCCGGATCAGCGCGAGATAACGATCCGACTGGAAATCGACGGCGCTCGCGGTGGATTGCTGATCCGCATGCAACAGCCGCCACACTTCTTCGTTCAGCGAATAGTTGTAGTGGATGCCGGCAATGCACTGCATCGTGCGACCATAACGCAGCGCAAGGCCGATGCGATACACGTACTTCAGCTTGCCGATATTGGACGTGCCGTAATTCGCGATTGGAATGCCGTCGTCGGTCTCGGGCAAGAGGCCGGGCATGGAGTTGTTCCACAGAATCTCGTCGCCGAGTTCCGCGTAGACAAAGCGATGCAGCTTGTCGAGCTTGTCGAGTGTGAGCGCGACGTCCTGCTCGGCCGGCGTGATTAATTCGAGCAGCGCTTCGGAATAGTCGGTGGTCAGCGACGGATGCGTGAGCGCCGAACCGAGCGCGCGCGGATGCGGCGTCAACGCGAGCTCGCCATTGTGCGTCACGCGCAGGCTTTCCCTTTCTATGCCGCGCAGGCCGTGCAGCAGCGCATCGCGTTGCGGGCCAGAAGTCAGCACGGACAGGCGGTGCGAAAACGCGTCGGTCGTGCGGGATTGTGTGGTGTTTGGCATTGATGCGAGTCGGGCGTTGTCGGCCGCCATGTGCCGCTTCGCTGCTCGCTGGCAGGATGGTGCGGTCGACAACGTTCGGCGGAATTTTCAGTAGCGGGCACTTTAACATCTCGCCACGGCGCCTGCTTGAGGCCGCCTCGGCGGGCTGTTCCGGCTGGCCGGCCCGACTGTTTTCACGCCGGATTCGCAAATTTAGCCACGGGAAGTTGGGGGTTATTCAGGGTATTGCGGCGGTAGGGTTTTTAGCCGGCGGCGGTGCGGCGGCAGGGGCGGCATGGGCGGCATGGGCGGCAGATGCGGCAGATGCGGCGCAACCGGCACAACGACGCAACGACGCAACGACGCAACGACGCAACGACGCAACGACGCAACGACGCAACGACGCAATGGAACAACGGCACAACGGCACAACGGCACAACGGCACAACGCACAACCCGCGCGTGTCGCCAACCCGCCCGGGCCAACACGCAAATCTAGCCGCCTCGCGCGGCACCAACGCGGTCCGCCACTTCGTTCCACAGATGCATCGCCGCGTAAGCGCGCCAGGGCCGCCATGCGTCGGTGCGTGCGCGTTGCTGCGTCGCCCGCACGAGCGACGGATCGCGCGCGGAGATCGACTGCATCAACACGAGGTCTAACGCAGGCCACGCGTCGGCATCGCGCCAGGCGCGCATCGCGACATACTCGACAGTCCACGGGCCGATGCCCGGCAATGCGAGTAACGCCGGGCGCAGGCTGTGCGCATCGGCGGTCGCGCTGTCGAGCGGCACGTCGCCGCTTGCGACGGCGCGCGCGAAACCCTGCAGCGCCGCGACGCGTTTGCCCGGCATGCCGATTTGCGCGAGATCGACTGTGGCCAGCGCGTCCGGCGTCGGAAAACGCCACGCGGTGTTCTCGTGCGGATGCCCTTCGATACGCTCGCCCGCTCGCTGTACCAATCGTCCGATGATCGTCGTCGCGGCCTTCACGCTGATCTGCTGGCCGACGATAGCGCGCACCACGAGTTCGAAACCGGACCACGCGCCCGGCACGCGCAAACCCGGCGCCGCTTCGATTAGCGGCGCTAGCCACGGGTCGGCGGCCAAGGCGGCACCGATCTTCTTCGGCTCCGCGTGCAGATCGAAGATCCTCGCGATGGGTGCCGCAAGCGCATCGGCGTGACGGCTCACCGGTCCTTCGATGCTCGCGACGAGGGAGCGCTTGCGTGGATGCTGGCGCACGCTGAGCGTGCCGCTGTCGCCGGCCCATTCGATTGCGCGACGATAGGCGCCGTCTTCGACTGTCTCGACGCCGGGCGTCGCGCGTCCGCGGAAAAAGCGCAGCAGGCGCGGCCAGTCGAACGGCGATTTGTACGGCAGTTCCAGGGTTGCGACTTCGTCAAGCGTGCTCACGCGGCGTGGTCCAGTTTAGTAGCGAGGGTCTTAGTAGGAGCCGTTTGCGAAGGGTTGGTTTCGTCGTCGGAAACGTTGCGTGCGTGCTGCGCCTCGTTGTCGAGAAGCGCCGCCTTGCGCGGCAAGCCCCAACGATAGCCCGCCAGCGCCCCGCCCTTTTGCACGACGCGATGACACGGAATGGCGAGCGCAACGGGGTTCGTCGCGCAGGCGCTCGCCACCGCGCGCACGGCTCGCGGCGCGCCGACCGCTTCGGCGATCTCCGTGTAGCTGCGCGTCTGGCCATACGGAATGCGCCGCAGCGCGTCCCAGACACGCTGCCGGAAGGCGGTCGCGGCAATATCGAGCGGCAGGTCGAAGTCTTGACGCGTGCCGCGCAGGTACGCGTCGATTTCAGCGATGAACGGTGCCAGCCGCTCGGGATCGTCAAGCAGGTCCGCGTTGGCAAATTCGCCGCGCAGTTCGTCGACGAGGAAAGCGGCGTCGTCGCCGAAACCGAGTTTGCAGATGCCTTTGTCGGTCGCGGCCACCAGCACGAAGCCGAGCGACGTCGGCGCGCTCGCATAGCGGACCGTCAGTCCCGCGCCCTTGCGGCGATATTCCGAGGGCGCCATGCCCAATTCCGCCGATGCGCTGTCGTACATCCGCGAAGGCGAGTTGAAGCCGGCGTCGAGCGTCGCGCGCGTGACGTCCGCGCCGCTCTTCAGCGCATCGCGCAGCGCAGCGCCGCGTTGCGCAGCCTGGTACTGGCGCGGCGACACGCCCACCACGCGCTTGAACAGGCGCTGAAGATGGAACGGGCTCACGTGCACGGCGTCGCTCAATTGGACGAGCGTGAGACGCCGCTGCGGATCGGCGTCGAGCGCGGCGCACGCCCGGTTCACGATCTCCAGTTCGCGCGGCAAGCCGCCCGGCTGGCAGCGCTTGCAATCGCGAAAGCCCGCGGCGCGGGCGGCGCCGGGGTCGGCGAAGAAGGCGACATTCTCACGACGCGGCTGGCGCGAAGCGCAGGACGGACGGCAGAACACACCCGTCGTCTTCACGCCGTAGAAAAAGGCGCCGTCGGCGAGGGGATCGCGGCGAGTGACGGCTTCCCAGCGTTCGTCGTCGGAATTCCAGCTGGCGGTGTCGGCGGTAGGGCCAATGTTAACGGGCTCGGCAGTGCGGTTCATGATGGGTCCCGGATAGGTGCTGTCGATGCTCACCAATGTAGGCCGCATGCCGACACACTACGCTCCGGTTCTTGCTGTGTCATTGCGGTTCCTCGTAGCGGACGGCCCGTTGGAACCCCGCCAAGCGCCCATTTCGCCTCAAAGTGCGACAAATTTCCACGATATCGGGTTTTCCCTTAAAAAGTTATTGCGTCGCACCAACCCCGTGTGTATATTAGTACCTGTCTCCTCCATGTCTCCTCCTGATATGGATTCAGCCCGCTCCACATAGAGCGGGCTTTTTTTCGTCTGCACGTTCTGCGTCTGGCCCTCTTAACGCCAGCCGTTCACAGCCGCCGCTTTCTCATAAACTGGTGGTTCATCCGTTCCGTAAGCCGGCCAGAGGAGACGTTCCAATGAAAATTCATATTCGCGAGATCGACCACGTGGTGATTCGGGCGTCGAACGTCGAAGCCATGGCGCGCTTTTACTGCGAGGTGCTCGGTTGCAGCCTCGAGAAGGAGCAGCGCGAGCTCGGTCTCACACAGTTGCGCGCGGGCCGCTCCCTGATCGACCTGCTGCAGATGGGCGCGAAACTCGATCGCCCGGAAAACGGCGCGGCCGGCGCGGGGCGGAACATGGATCACGTGTGCTTGCGCGTGGAACCGTTCGACGCCGATGCGCTCAAGGCGCATCTGAGCGAACACGGCGCACGGCTTGGCGAGCAGGCGCTGCGTTACGGCGCAGACGGCTATGGGCCGTCGCTGTATCTGTTCGACCCGGAGGGCAACATGGTCGAACTGAAAGGGCCGCCGGAAGCGGCGCGGGTGACGTCGCGCTAAAGGCGAACCCCCGGCGTCGGCCGCGAGCCGCCGGCGTGTCAGCCGTTGGCGGGCGCCTTCAACACCGTCCACTCGATCTTCACCGCGTCGGCTTCCGCGCTGCCGAGCCACGCTTCGCCGTCCTGTACGGTGCATTGAAGCCGCATCGTGCGCTCGGCAAGCGCGCCCAACTCTGCCGCGACGTTCTCGCCGAGCGACCAGACCGTCACATTGCGCATGCGCTCAACCTTGTTGCGCACGCCCTGCCACCAGATATCCGAAGTACGGCCGCCGTACGCAATCACGATCACGTCGTTCGAGCGGCCGCTCGCCTTCGCGATGCGCCGCTCGTCAGGCTGGCCGACTTCGATCCACGTTTCGATCGCGCCGGTCAGATCTTTCTGCCACAGATCGGGCTCGTCGACATCCGACAATCCCTTGCAGAACTCGAGCCGTTCCTGCGCAAAGAGCGCGAACGCAGCGACGCGGACCATCATACGTTCGTCGGTTTCCGACGGATGACGCGCGATGGTGAGTGAATGGTCGGCGTAATAGTGCCGGTCCATATTGGCGATCTGCAACTCCGCCTTGTAAATCGTCGATTTGAGAGCCATGCCGTTGCTAAACCAGACGCTCGCTCCAGCGGAGCGAACCGAAAATGAGTCGTCGACGGCGCGCTGCCGTCTTCCGTGCTTGTTGTACATTTTGTGTCCCTCCCGCGCCGTTCGTCGGCCACCTTATAGACGGGAAGAAGCATTTACCGAGCCATGGCCTGCTCAACGGGAGCGCCATAAACCTCGCCGGCCGCCTCGCGCAACGAGTCGAGCACCACTGAGGCCGCGGGAGAAAGCAGGTGCGACTGGCGCGTGATGATACCGAATGTGTCCATCCTGCACGGCAAATCGATCGGCAGCCGCTTCAACACGCCGTACTGTTGGTACTGACGCGCCACTTCGTCGGGCAAAACCGCCAACATGTCGCTCTGGAGCAGCAGACTGGAAATCGCGAGGAAGTTGTTGGTGTTCACCACGTTCTGTGGCGGATTCAGGCTGATCTGCGAAAACATCAGGTCAAAACGATGCCGCAAAACACTGCCCGGCGGATGCAACACCCAGCTCGAGTTGACAATGCCGCGCAGCGTCAGGCCGGCTTCGTTTTCCAGAGGATGGCCGGGCCGCGCCACCACGCACAGCGGCTCGTCGGCGAGCGGTTCGTAGCGGACTTCAGTCTTGAACTGATTTTGCCGCTCGAGCACGCGGCCGATCATGATGTCGAGTTCACCTTCGGCAAGCCGCGGCAGCATCACGTCTGACGTCTCGACTTCAGCCCAGATTTGCAACTGCGGATAACGCTCCTTCACGCTCGCGATGGCACGCGGCACCATGGTTGCAGCCGCCGCCGCGATCACGCCGATACGCACCTGACCGGCGAGTCCCGCGCGCAACGCCGAGATTTCGTCGTGCGCGTGGCTGAGATTGGACAGCACCATGCGCGCGTGACGGATCATCACCTCGCCGTACAGCGTCGCATGCATGCCGTGCGGCGTGCGGTCGAAGAGGCTCACGCCCAGCATGTCTTCGAGTTCTTTCAGCAGGCGTGAAGCCGCCGGCTGCGTCATGCCGAGCACGTCGGCGGCGCGCCGCACGTTGCCCTCCTCTTCCATCGCGGCGAGCAGCAGCAACTGCCGCGTCTTGAGCCGGGCACGGACGAACCAGTTCGAGTAGCTACGCGTCATCGCCTGTCTCCAAACCTTATTTCTCGAATGGCCTCAATCATGCCATATCGAAATTGTTATGGGAGTGGCCCAAAAAGGGATTGGAAAGTTATTACGCGCACTCATACCATTCGTGGACTTTCAGCTTCTCATGTGGCGCCCTTCCGTCGATGAACCGCGATCCGCTCGTCCCGCTCGTTGCCAGCCCGCTGCGCCATTACATCAATGGCGGATGGGAGACGGGCGCGACTACGGGTGTTTCGCTCAATCCGTCGGATCTGGACGAGCCCGTCGGCGAATATGTTCGCGCCGACGTCCGGCAAACCGATAGCGCGATCGAAGCAGCGAGCGCCGCCTTCCGCGAATGGGCGCTCAGCTCGGCGCAGCGCCGCGCGGACGCGCTCGACGCAATCGGCAGCGAAATGCTGGCGCGCCGCGACGAACTCGGTCGCCTACTCGCGCGCGAAGTCGGCAAGACGTTGCCCGAGGCGTTGGCCGAGGCCACGCGCGCAGGTCAGACGTTCAAGCTGCTCGCCGCCGATGCGCAGCGCGCGTATGCCGAGCCGCTTGCGTCGGCGCGGGCTGGCGTTGAAATCGACATGACGCGCGAACCGCTCGGCGTGGTCGGCATCATCGCGCCGTGGAGCGCGCCGTTCGCGATCGCCGCGGCGAAGATCGGCGCGGCGATCGCGCATGGCAATTGCGTGGTCTACAAGCCGGCTGAATCGACGCCGGCTTGCGCGGCGGCGCTCGCGTCGATCGTGAGCCGCGCCGGTTTGCCCGCCGGCGTCTTCAATCTCGTGATGGGCAGCGGCCGGCAGGTCGGCGCGCGAATCG
The DNA here is from genome assembly GCF_904848585.1 of Paraburkholderia kirstenboschensis. Classification (GTDB taxonomy): domain Bacteria; phylum Pseudomonadota; class Gammaproteobacteria; order Burkholderiales; family Burkholderiaceae; genus Paraburkholderia; species Paraburkholderia kirstenboschensis. The sequence goes on along the minus strand of NZ_CAJHCR010000008.1, from coordinate 26,075 downwards.
TCGCTCATCCGCTCGTCGCGGCGATCAGCTTCAGCGGTTCGGCGGAAACCGGCACGCGCGTGCTGCAAGCCGCTGCCGCTCGCCAGGCGCGCGTCCAACTGGAAATGGGCGGCAAAAATCCCTTTGTCGTGCTGGCCGACGCCGATCTCGACAGCGCGGTCGATGCCGCATTGACCGGCGCGTACGGCTCGACCGGCCAGCGCAGCACGGCGGCGGCGCGGTTGATCGTCGAACGCTCGATGTTCGAGCCGTTCGTCGACGCGTTGCAGACAAAGCTCGCCAGGCTCACCGTGGACCATGCACTCAAGCACGGCGCGGACATGGGTCCGGTAGCGAACGCCGCGCAACTCGAACGCGATCTCGACTACGTGCAGATCGGCAAGCAGGAAGGCGCGCACTTGCTGAACGGCGGCCGTCAGCTGGAACGCGCGACACGTGGCTACTTTTTCGAGCCCGCGCTGTTCGTCGGCGAGGCGGAACATCGTATTGCGCGCGAGGAAATCTTCGGTCCGCTCGCAGTCGTGCTGAGCGCGGACGACTACGACCACGCGTTGCATCTCGCGAACGACACCGCTTACGGTCTATGCGCGGGCATCTGCACGCGCTCGCTCAGCCGCGCGCGGCATTTTCGACGTCACGTGCATAGCGGCCTCGTCACGATCAATCTGCCGACCACGGCCGTGGAGCATCACGCGCCTGGCGGCGGGCGCAAGGCGTCCGCCTACGGCTCGACCGACGCAGCATTCTGGACGGCCGTGAAAACGGCGTACGTCGCGAGCTGATCGCGATGACCTGCATTCGCGTGGCCGCCCGCCTCGATTCGATAGCCAAGTTTTTACGCACCGGCTAACGCCGCCGCGTATCGCCTCGCTGCACATAAACGAAATCAATGCAGCTTTTCAACCTCAGGAGACAGACATGACCAGCAAGCTTCGCCGTTTGACGCTAACCGCGATCGCCGCCGCCGCAATCGCCGCGCCCTTCGCCGCCCAACTTTCCGCGCACGCGGACCAGCAGCTTAAAGTGGGCTTTCTCGTGAAGATGCCGGAGCAGGCGTGGTTCATCAACGAACAGAAAGCCGCGACCGCGCTCGGTCAGAAGGACGGCTTTTCGGTGGTGAACATCGGCACGCCGGACGGCGAGAAAGTGCTGTCCGCAATCGACAATCTCGGCGCCCAGGGCGCGAAAGGCTTCGTGATCTGCGCACCCGACGTGCGTCTCGGACCGGCCATTCAGGCGCGCGCCAAGCGCTACAACATGAAGTTCGTCACCGTCGACGATCAACTGGTCGATTCCAGCGGCAAGCCGCTCGCCAATGTGCCGCACCTCGGCATGTCCGCGTTCAAGATCGGCAACCAGGTCGGCCAGGCAATCAGCGACGAAATGAAGCGCCGCGGCTGGAAGCCCGAGGAAGTCGGCGCACTGCGCATCACGAACTACGAACTGCCGACCGCGAAGCTGCGCACCGACGGCGCGACCGAAACGCTGCTCGCCGGCGGCTTCAAGAAGGAAAACATTTTCGACGCCCCGCAAAAGACGACCGACGACGAAGGCGGCTTCAACGCGTCGTCGCCGGTGTTGGCCAAGCATCCGAACATCAAGAAGTGGGTGATCTTCGCGCTCAACGAGGAAAGCGTGCTGGGCGGCGTGCGTGCTACCGAGCAGTTGCATATTCCGGCGGCGGACGTGATCGGCGTCGGCATCAACGGTGCAGGCGAGGCATTTGCCGAGTTCCAGAAGAAGGAGCCGACGGGCTTCTACGGCACGATTGCCGTCAGCTCGACGATGCACGGCAAGGAGAGCACCGAGAACCTCGTCGAGTGGATCAAGGACGGCAAGCAGCCGCCCGCCGATACGCAAACCACCGGCAAGCTGATGGTGCGCGGCAACTGGCAGGACGTGCGTAAAGAACTCGGCATTTAAGCCGCGTTCGACTTTGCACGCGGCGGGCCGCGCCTCGCATTTGCCTGACGCGAGAGCAGCCTGCACAGCTTGTCCACCATTGAGGTTTTTTGATGACGTCCTCACACACTGCGACATCCATTGGCGGTGCCGCCACGCCGCTGCAGGCGCCCTCGCCTGCGCCCGCTTCGACCGAGCCGTATCTGCAACTCGACGGCATCACCGTGCGCTTTCCCGGCGTGCTCGCGCTCGACCAGGTGTCGCTCGAAGTGCGTCGCGGCGAAGTGCACGGCCTCATGGGCGAAAACGGCGCCGGCAAATCGACGCTGCTCAAGGTGCTGTCCGGCGTGAACCAGCCGGCGGCGGGCACGTTGTCGCTCGATGGCGTCGAGCAGCAGTTCACCACGACGAAGGCGGCCATTGCGGCGGGTGTGGCGATCATCTACCAGGAATTGCATCTGGTGCCGGAACTGACGGTCGCCGAAAACCTGATGCTCGGCGCGCTGCCGAATCGCTTTGGTGTGCTGGATGAAAAGGCGCTCGTCGCGCGCGCGGTGCGCGAACTCGAACGGCTCGGCGAAAAAATCGATCCGTCGCAGCAGGTGAAGAATCTGTCGATCGGTCAGCGTCAGATGATCGAAATCGGCAAGGCGCTGATGCGCGACGCGCGCGTGATTGCCTTCGACGAACCGACCAGTTCGTTGTCATCGCGCGAGACCACGCAGCTGTTCCGGATCATTCGCGCATTGCGGGCCGAAGGCCGCGCGATTATCTACGTCACGCATCGAATGGATGAAGTCTACGAACTGTGCGATCGCGTAACCGTGTTTCGCGACGGCCGCCGCATCGACACGTTCGATGCAGGCGAAGGCCTCGACCGTGACCGTTTGATCAGCTGCATGGTGGGCCGCTCGATCGCCGACGTGTATGGCTATCGCACGCGCGATCTCGGCGACGTGCAACTCGACGTGAAAGGATTGATGGGGCCGGGCCTGCGCGAACCCGCCACATTCTCCGCACGCAAAGGCGAGATCGTCGGCTTCTTCGGACTCGTCGGCGCCGGGCGCTCCGAATTGATGAAGCTCATCTACGGCGCGGTCAAACCCACGGCCGGCGACATCACGCTCAAAGGCAAGCCGGTGCGCTTCGCCACGCCGCGCGACGCGGTGCGCGCGGGCGTTGCGCTCTGCCCCGAAGATCGCAAGCAGGAAGGCATCGTCTCGATCGCTTCGGTTTCGGACAACCTCAACATCAGTTGCCGCCGGCACTTTAGCCGCTTCAACGTGCTCAACGGACGCAAGGAAGCGCAGACCGCGAAAGAGTTCATCGGCAAGCTCGCGATCAAGACGCGTAACGGCGAGACGCCGATCGGCACGCTCTCGGGCGGCAATCAGCAGAAGGTGATTCTGTCGCGCTGGCTCGCCGAGGACATCGACGTGTTTCTGATGGATGAACCCACGCGCGGCATCGACGTCGGCGCTCGCAGCGAAATCTACGGTCTGCTGTATGGGCTCGCGGACGCGGGACGTACGGTGATCGTGGTGTCGAGCGATCTTGCGGAAGTAATCGGCGTGACTGACCGCGTGATCGTGATGAAGGAAGGCCGCCTGGTTGGCGATCTGCCGAAAGCACAGGCCACGCCCGATGCGCTCATCAAGCTCGCGCTGCCCCGCTAGAACACATGCTGGCCCCGGTCGCCCGACGAACGAAGGCACCTGAACCGAACGCAACTGAATCGCGCCGTTGAACTGAACCACGCGGCATTGAAACGGAACACACATCATGCACACACCTTCAACCGACCCCTCCACGCCGGCCGTCGCTTCCGCGGGCTTGAGCGCGCGCGCCGCGCGAACCTGGGATCTGATCAACAAGTCCGGCATCGTGATGGTTTTCATCATCCTGTTTGCGGCGCTGTCGTTTACCGTGCCCGACTTTTTGAGTTCACGAAACATTCAGGGCCTGCTGCTTTCCGTCACGCTGATCGGCTCGATCTCCGTGACCATGATGTTCGTGCTCGCGCTCGGCGAAGTCGATCTGTCGGTCGCGTCGATCGTGGCGTTCGCGGGCGTCGTGGCATCCACTTTGATCACCGTGACGCATAGCGTACTGCTCGGCGTTGCAGCGGGCGTGCTGGCAGGCGGCGCGGTCGGCCTCGTCAACGGCGTGCTGGTCGCGCGCTACAAGATCAATTCGCTGATCGTCACGCTCGCGATGATGGAAGTCGTGCGCGGCCTCGCCTTCATCACGTCGAGCGGCGACGCGGTGATGATCTCGGAAGAAAGCTTCTTCGACCTGGGCGGCGGCTCGTTCCTCGGCATTTCGTATCCGATCTGGAGCAACATCATCGGCTTCGTGGTGTTCGGTTTTCTGCTGAAGAAAACCGTGTTCGGCAAGAACGTGCTGGCTGTCGGCGGTAACAGCGAGGCAGCGCTGCTCGCGGGTCTGCCAGTCACGCGCATCAAGATCACCGTGTTCGTGCTGCAAGGGCTCGTAACCGGCTTTGCGGGCGTGATGCTTGCGTCACGTATGAGTCTGGGCGATCCGAAGACGTCGGTCGGTCTCGAACTCGGCGTGATCTCCGCGTGCGTGCTCGGCGGCGTGTCGCTGACGGGCGGCGTCGCGACGATTTCCGGCGTGCTGGTGGGCGTGCTGATCATGGGCTCCGTGCAGGACGCAATGAGCCTCATGAACGTGCCGACTTTCTATCAATACCTGATTCGCGGCGGGATTCTGCTGCTCGCGGTGCTGTTCGACCAGTTCCGCCGCAGCAAGCGCGTGCACTAAGCGTGCAATGACACGCGCCCTGCCCTACATGTTTGCCAACAGGAGATTTCATGGCTGATTCCAACCAGACTAAAAAGCCGCTGCGCAGCCAGGCGTGGTTCGGCCTCAAGGACCGCGACGGTTTTCTGCATCGCTCGTGGATGAAAAACCAGGGCATTCCGCACGACGAATTCGACGGACGCCCGGTAATCGGCATCTGCAATACGTGGTCGGAACTGACGCCCTGCAACGCGCATTTCCGCGAGCTCGCGGAATACGTGAAGAAAGGCGTGCATGAAGCGGGCGGCTTGCCGCTCGAGTTTCCGGTGATGTCGCTCGGCGAAACCAATTTGCGACCGACGGCCATGCTGTTTCGCAATTTGGCGTCGATGGACGTCGAGGAATCGATTCGCGGCAATCCGATGGACGGCGTGATTCTGCTCGTCGGCTGCGACAAGACCACGCCTGCGCTGTTGATGGGCGCGGCGTCGTGCAACCTGCCCTCGCTCGCGGTGTCCGGTGGACCGATGCTCAACGGCCGGTTCCGCGGCAAGCATATCGGCTCGGGCACGGGTGTGTGGCAGATGTCCGAGGAAGTGCGCGCCGGCTCGATGACGCAGGAAGAATTCACCGAAGCGGAGTCGTGCATGAACCGCTCGCGCGGCCACTGCATGACGATGGGTACGGCCTCGACGATGGCTTCGATGGTCGAATCGCTCGGCATGGGCTTGCCGCACAACGCCGCGATTCCCGCAGTCGACGCACGACGCCAGGTGCTCGCGCACCTGGCCGGCCGACGCATCGTCGACATGGTTCGCGAGGATCTGACGATGGATAAGATTCTCACGCGCCAGGCCTTCGAAAACGCAATCCGCACGAACGCAGCGATTGGCGGCTCGACCAACGCCGTCGTGCATCTGATCGCGCTCGCGAAGCGCATTGGCGTAGAGCTTTCGCTCGAGGACTGGGAGCTCGGCTCCAACGTGCCGTGTCTCGTGAATCTGCAACCGTCGGGCGAATACCTGATGGAAGACTTCTACTACGCGGGCGGTCTGCCGGCGGTGCTCAAGCAAATGGGTGAGCAAGGGCTGCTGCATCGCGAGGCGCTTACCGTGAACGGCAAGACCATCTGGGACAACGTGCGCAACGCGCCGAATCACGACGAGAAGGTCATCACCACCTTCGCCGAGCCGTTCAAGCCGAAGGCTGGCATTGCGGTCCTCAAGGGCAACCTCGCCCCGAATGGCGCGGTGATCAAGCCGTCGGCGGCCACTGCGGAACTGCTGAAGCACCGAGGCCGCGCGGTCGTGTTCGAAAACATCGAGGAGCTGCACGCGAAGATCGACGACGAGTCGCTCGACATCGACGAAAACTGCATCATGGTGCTCAAGGGCGCGGGTCCGAAGGGTTATCCGGGCTTTGCCGAAGTGGGCAATATGCCGTTGCCGAAGAAGGTGCTGCAAAAAGGCATTACCGACATGGTGCGCATTTCCGACGGACGCATGAGCGGCACCGCGTACGGCGCGGTGGTGCTGCACGTGTCGCCCGAAGCAGCTGCGGGTGGCCCGCTCGCTTTCGTGCAGACCGGCGACATGATCGAGCTGGATGTCGAAGCGCGGCGCCTGCACCTGGACGTAAGCGACGACGAACTCGCGCGCCGGCGCGCCGCGTGGCAGGCGCCCGAGTCGCCGAAGCGCGGTTACTACAAGCTCTATGTCGAGCATGTGCTGCAAGCGGATCAGGGCGCGGATCTCGACTTCCTGGTCGGCTCCAGCGGTGCGCCCGTGCCCCGCGACTCGCACTGAGGAGCGGCGCGAGTCGTTCTGAACAGTTAAACGGTTGTTCCTGCGCTTTGCGAGAAGGCGTACTGCCGATGCGGCTTGAGATAACCGCATCGGCTTTTTTTCGCCCGTTACGCCAGCACGTCGCACAAAATAAAAATCGGTTGGACATTTTGAAATGTCCAACCGATTTTTTTAGTCACAAGCTCACCGTCTCCGGCTTTTAAAGCCAGAGATTTCACGTAAGCGCGCATCGTTCCGGCGTTCTGCCGAAATGTCTGCGAACCCGGCGTTCTATAAGATCATTGCTTGATGAATCGATCGTTCGCCCAGAGGCCTTGTGTGTCGCTATTGCTGGCATTCACGAACTCGAAGTCGTGACCGACGACACGCACGACGCGGAAGCTCGAATTCTCCGGCGTCGAAACGCATTGATACCCGGAGAAGAACTCCTGCATTTTCTGCTGTTCACCGGCTTGCGCATGCTCGTTGACGGCGTCCAGTTTGTCTTTCGACAAGCAGCCGTACGAGTTGGCTTTGAACTGAATGGTTTGCTGCGGCTTGATCATGACGTCTTGCGCCTGAACGCTTGCGGCAGCCAGACTTGCAACGGCGAAAACAAGGGCGAGTCGAGTTTTCATATGTTCCTCCGGGTGCGGGCCGAATGCTCAGGTTAGCTATGTATTTAACTCCATCGTCTAGCCCGCACCTTGCACTTTAGGAGAACGCGAGAGAACCACAAGCACATCTTGTGTGCGGTCGCAACAGCGGCAGATTGTCGCACCGTGCGCGGCGTCCAGCCAACGGTCCCGTTGCGCATGAAAGAGGTGGAATTACGAGGGATTACTAAAGGACTCCGCCTGCGGGCCGCTCTAGCCAGTAACGCTTTGCGAGGCGCATTAGCGTTAACGCGATATTCGATTTAAGCGATTTATTAGGAACTGCAACTACCCTTGGTGCATTGCACACAAAGTCATTTCACCGACTGAATAAACCCGTCGATATAACGGTGTAAATGCAGAAGATAAACGATGCCAGGCATCGCTCTGCCTTATGCGTCGCAACTGGCGGGCAGATGGCCGACTTTGCGGGTACGTGCGGTGCTCTACAATAAACACCATGGAACGTGAGAACGGAGGCCGCCGTGATCGAGAATCTCATATTGGGCGTTTTTCTCGTCCTTCCGCTGCTGATCGTCGCGTTTCTTTTCTCCGACGAATTGTGGCAAGAACACCGGCATCTGCATGACACGCGCCCCATGCACGCGGGACCGCGGCGTCTCGACTGGCGTCATCCGCTGCGCCGCTCGCGGCATCGGCTGTAACGCGGCGCTCGTGCCGTTCCATTAACGCACCGCACGAGCGCAGCTTTCCACCGCAGATCGCGGCTCAATCCGCTCGCCAGTGGGCGCGAATGCGTTTGGCCAGCGCTTCCAGTGTGTCCGCGTCCGCGACGTCGCGCGCATGCATGCGTAACGGCTGACCTTCCCAGCGCGGAATCACGTGAAAGTGCACATGCGGCACCGTCTGCCCGGCAGCCGCGCCATTGAACTGGCCGATGAACACACCGTCTGGACGCAACGCCGCCCGCACGGCAACGGCAAGCTTTTGCGTCATGCGCATGCATGCCACAGTCGCCGCGTCCGACAGGTCGAAGATCTCGGCAGCCGCTTCCTTCGGCACGACGAGCAGATGGCCGTCGGCTTGGGGCATCAGGTCCATGAAGGCGAGCGCGGCATCGGTTTCCGCGACCTTGATGCACGGTAGTTCGCCACGCAAAATCTTTGCGAAGGGATTGCTGTCGTCGTAGTTCATCGCTTTTTCTCCTGATTCCTGTTGCACGCTTTTCGCGGGTAAGGCTTGACGCCCGCTGTCGTGCCTATTGTCGGCCATCTCTGTTACAGCAGCGCGCCGCTTCGGCGGAAGCGAGGCGCGGTGACGCGTCAGCGCCAGTCGGTCGCGACGTCGTCCGGATCGGTCAGCGTCAATCCAGACGACGGCAATGGCAGCGCCGTCTTATAACGCACCTGTTTAAGCGCAAAGCTGGAACGGATGTTGGAAATGCCGGGAATCTTCGTCAAATGATCGACGATAAAGCGCTCCAGAGTCTGCATGTCGGGCATTACCACGCGCAGCAGGTAGTCGGCGTCGCCCGTCATCAGATAGCACTCCATCACCTCCGGGCGCTCCGAAATGGCCTGCTCGAAACGCTGCAGCGCGTCCTCCACCTGTTTTTCCAGGCTCACCTGAATGAACACGTTGATGCGTAGCCCGAGCGGCTCCGGGTTCAGCAGCGTGACCTGCTGCTTGAAAAGACCGAGCTTTTCGAGCGCGCGCACGCGGTTGAAGCACGGTGTGGGCGAGAGATTCACCGAGCGCGCCAGGTCGGCATTGGTGATGCGCGCGTTCTGCTGCAACTGGCTCAGAATGCCGATGTCGATGCGATCGAGCCGTCTGGTTGGCGAGGTCATAGATTAAATATTCCGTGAGCAAGGCGAAATCCGGAATAAATAGCCTATCGCAGCGAGCGATAGCAAGCAAATGAGACGCTCATTTTGCAGACTCGTAAGTACCATTACCTCACTCGATCTTGAACCGAACGTGTCGATGCGGGAGTGGTGCCATGACGGATTTGTCCAGCGGTAACGAGCAGGTGCGGTCCCTCGGCGTTGAGCGCACGGAGCCGGCGGACGCCGATCCGCAGGAGACAGCCGAGTGGCTGGAGGCGCTCGACGCTGTCGTCGAACACGTGGGCCGCGAGCGCGCGCAGTTTCTGTTCGACCGGCTGGCGAGTCACGCGGTGTCGCTCGGCGTCGAGTCGGCGCGCACCAACGTCACGCCATACCGCAACACGATCGCCGCCGAAGATCAGCCGCGCTATCCGGGCAATCTCGAACTGGAGGAGCGGCTCGCCGCCGCGCTGCGCTGGAATGCGCTCGCGATGGTGGTGCGCGCGAACAAGGCGTACGGCGAGCTCGGCGGGCACATCGCGAGCTATGCGTCGGCGGCCGATCTGTTCGAAGTCGGCTTCAACCATTTCTTTCGCGCGTCGATGCCGGGGGCGGGCGAGGGCACGGGCGATCTCGTGTATTTCCAGCCGCATTCGTCGCCCGGTGTGTATGCGCGCGCGTATCTGGAAGGTTTTCTCTCCGAAGAGAATCTGCGGCATTACCGTCGCGAGATCGGCGGGCCCGGGCTGTGTTCGTATCCGCATCCGTGGCTGATGCCGGACTTCTGGCAGTTTCCCACCGGCTCGATGGGCATTGGACCGATCAACGCGATTTATCAAGCGCGCTTCATGCGCTACCTCGCGAACCGCGGCCTCGCGCCCACCGGAGGCCGCAAGGTGTGGGGCTTTTTCGGCGATGGCGAAATGGACGAGCCCGAGTCGACCGGCGCATTGTCGCTGGCCGCGCGCGAAGGGCTCGACAACCTGGTGTTCGTTATCAACTGCAACTTGCAGCGTCTGGATGGTCCGGTGCGCAGCAATGGCCGGATCATCGACGAACTGGAGGCGCATTTCGTCGGAGCCGGCTGGAACGTGATCAAGGTGATCTGGGGTTCGGACTGGGACGCGCTGTTCTCGCGCGACCGCAGCGGTGCCTTGCTGCGCGCGTTCGCGAATACCGTCGACGGCCAGTTCCAGACTTTCTCCGCGAACGACGGTGCGTACAACCGCGAGCGCTTCTTCGGCCAAAACCCGGAACTGGCCGCGCTCGCCGCGCAGTTGAGCGACGAGGATATCGACCGCTTGCGGCGCGGCGGTCACGACGTGCGCAAGCTGCATGCGGCTTACGCAAAAGCGCTCGGGCATAGCGGCCAGCCGACCGTGATCCTCGCAAAGACGATGAAGGGCTTCGGCATGGGCACGGCTGGCCAGGGCCGCATGACCACGCATCAGCAGAAGAAGCTCGATTTCGACGACCTGAAAGCGTTTCGCGACCGCTTCCGTCTGCCGCTCACGGACGTGGACGTCGAACAGCTGAAGTTTTACAAACCCGCGGAAGACAGCCCGGAAATGCAATACCTGCATGCCCGCCGGGCCGCTCTCGGAGGCTATCTGCCCAGAAGGCGGAGAGTCGCATCGGAGGGGCTGATCGTCCCGCCGATGTCCTCCTGGAGCCAGTTCGCGCTCGATTCCAACGGCCGCGAAATGTCCACGACGATGGCGCTCGTGCGCATGTTGACCGCGCTGCTAAAGGACGCCGGGCTCGGTTCGCGCGTCGTACCGATTGTCGCCGACGAGGCGCGCACCTTCGGCATGGCGAACATGTTCCGCCAGGTCGGCATCTACTCGCCGCTGGGCCAGCTTTACGAGCCGGAAGACCTCGGCTCGATGCTGTACTACCGCGAGGACACGCAAGGGCAGATTCTGGAGGAGGGCATTTCGGAAGCGGGCGCGGTATCGTCGTGGATCGCGGCGGCGACGTCGTACAGTGTGCACGACCTGCCGATGCTGCCGTTCTACATCTATTACTCGATGTTCGGTTTCCAGCGGATTGGCGATCTGATCTGGGCGGCGGCTGACCAGCGCGCACGTGGTTTCCTGATCGGCGCGACGTCGGGCAAGACGACGCTCGGCGGCGAGGGCTTGCAGCATCAGGACGGCACGAGCCATCTGGCGGCATCGACCATCCCGAATTGCCGCGCGTACGATCCCGCGTTCGCTTACGAAGTCGCAGTAATCGTCGACGAAGGCATGCGGGAGATGGTCGAGCGGCAGCGCGACGTGTTCTATTACGTCACGGTGATGAACGAGAACTACGCGCAGCCTTGTGCGCCAGGCGGCGATGTGGCCGCAGTGCGCGAAGGCATTCTGAAGGGCATTTACCCGCTCGCCGCTCGTGCGGAAAAAGGCGCGAGGGCGCAGATTCAATTACTTGGCGCCGGTGCCATTCTCGGCGAGGTCATCGCCGCGCAGCGCATGCTGAAGGACGACTGGCAGATCGACGCCGCAGTGTGGAGCGTGACCAGCTTCAGCGAATTGCAGCGCGACGGCATGGCGGCAGAGCGGCTCGCGCGTTATGGCGAGGCGTCGTCGCAAGAGCCTTACGTCGCGCGAGTGCTCGGCGAGTCAGACGGGCCGATCGTCGCGGCAACGGATTACGTTCGCGCCGTGCCCGAACTGATTCGCGCATACGTGCCGCGCCGCTACGTGACGCTGGGTACGGACGGTTTCGGCCGCAGCGATACGCGCGAGGCGTTGCGCGAATTCTTCGAGGTGGATCGCAAGGCAATCGTCATGGCCGCGCTCAAAGCGCTGACAGACGAGGGCGCGCTTCAAGGGGACGTGCTGGGCAATGCGCGCCAACGGTATTACGGCGATGCGCCGGTGCAAGCAGCGTCGTGGCAGCGTTGATCCAGGACCTGCCGATGGCGGTAGTTACACAGGTAATGTGTCGTTACCACTTGCAGCATCTATTTCTACGCGCGTAGCCGACAATTCGTTCCATGCCTGAACGGCGGGAGCGAAAAATGAAAAAGTTAGCAGTGGCATTGGTGATGGTGGGCAGCTTGAGCGTCGCGGGACAAGCCTCGGCTCATGGCCATAGCGGCGGTGGCGGCGGCGATGTAGTCGGCGCGCTGATCGGCGGCGCGGTGCTGGGCGCGGTGGTGACTTCAATATTGAATCCTGCGCCCGCTGTGGCCTATCAACAGCCGGTCTATGCGCAACCTGTCTATGCACAGCCGGTGTATCAGCAGGCACCGGCTTACGCGGGCCCGCCGCCGGGCTACTGCTACGACCAGTATCAGCGCGGTTATGTGGCGTGCGGAGCGCCGCAGCAGCAGTACGAATATGGCGAGTCTGCGCCCCGGTGGTAAGTAGTAGGCGCGCCATGACTGCGCGCAGACAGAAAGGCCGTCGCTCACTGCGACGGCCTTTTGTTTTGACGCCGCAAGGCGCCGCCCTCAGTGCCTGTGATGCAGCCACTCGGCGTAATGCGTATCGAGCCAGCGCTCGAGCTTTTGCGGTCCCGCCTTGTGATGGTAGCGTGAGGCCGCCCAGATTGCCCCGCCGACCAGCACCATCACGGTCGGCCCAAGCAGGTAAGCGATCAACGATTCAGACATGGCAGCCTCCACGAAAAGGTTGCATCGTTGCTCCAGTGTAGGCGATCAGTCGCAGGAGAGAAGCGCCGCGTGAAGGGATGGCTCGGCTTGGCGCTTTCGTGCTCGTGACGATGTATTAATAACCTCGTGAACGATGCACGTTTTCTTTGCGGTGCGATGGCTTGGAGGGTGGCGGTGCGTCTTTGTGTACCTAAAAAATGGCGGGCCGCGACCCTTCACCTTTCCGCTGGTCTTCTCGCTTGATCAGCCCGCGCTAACCGCTCTTTTCCGCGCCGCGTCGAGCTCGGCATCGACGAAATCCGCCCACTGCTGCGCGATTTGCCGCTGCTCGGCCGGATCGCATTCGGGCTTGGCTCGCGACTCGCTTTGTCGCGTTTGCGCTGATGTTTTGTCCGGTTGTGCATGCTCGATCATCTCGCGCAGATGCGCCGACGCCGTTCGACGGAAGTCATGAAGAACGAAATGCTCGACTTCCAGGCCAAGCGCCTTCACCGCCTGGTTGAGCGTGCTCTTTGCAATCGGCCGGTCGTCGCCCCTCGCGCTCGGAAAGACAAAGGTCCTGCTTGCTCGCGTGCGATGCAACTCTTGCAGCATCGCCACCGCTTGCCGAGGCAGGTAGACGATCCGATCCGTATCTCCGTGCAGACGCGCAGCGGAGATGCGCCACAGCGCACGGTCGAGATTGAACTCGTCCCACGTCGCCTCCACGAGGTCCGATTTGCGTACCATCGTCAGTACCAGCAGGTGCAGCGCCATCTTGAGCGGCCGGCGGATGCTCGACGTTTCGATCGAATGCAGCATCGTGCCGATCTCCTCGCCGGACAGCACGCGAGTGCGGCTCTCGAAGGTGGCGATGGAGCGCGCCGGCACGACTTCCGCCGGGTTCGCGGTCGCAAGTTGGCGGGCGATCAGATACTCGTAGAGACGCTTGATGACGTTGCGGGTGTGCAGCGCCATTTTTGGCGAGCCGCGGCTTTTGATTGCGTCGCAGATAGCGACAACGTGCTCCGCGGTCACCGCCTTGACCCGCATGCCGCCGATTGCGGGCAACACGTCTTTGTCGAGTGCGCGCCGCGTGGTGCGTCGATATTCGTCCGATTTCCCGGCCATTTCGGTCGCCATATAGAGCTCGGCTGCTTCACGCAGAACCTCGGCTTTAGCTTCGGCCCCGCGGTCGCGGCGCGCAGTGGCGACGGGCGAAATGCCTTGCGCGACGAGCTCGGCGTACTTCTGCGCCTTGGCTCGGGCGACGCGCAGCGAAATCATCCGGTAATCGCCGATGGTCGCAAGCGGCTGGCGCTTGCCGTTCAGCGAATAGCGGAAGCGCCAGACCTTGGTGCCCGTGGTCATCACTTCGATTACGAGGCCGTTGCCGTCGGCGACGCTGTAGCGGGCGGCGCGCGGTTCGAGTGCGCGGATCTGGGATTCGGTGAGTGGGGCGGCTAGGCGGGGCATGCTGTAGTGGCTGGTACGCGACGGAGCGAGTTTAAACTGTCTGCGTTTGTGTACCAAGAGGACGTGGCGCGATTGGTCCACAAAGCACGTTGATCTGTTTCGCCTATAAAGCGCGGATGCCCTGTGTTAGATGGTCTTATCGCGTTCCAAGGCGCCTCGAATGCGCACCTCTATTTACCAATACAAAACCTGCTGAAAATCACTCCCAACAGATCGTCGGAACTGAACTCGCCAGTGATCGAGTTGAGTTGGTCCTGCGCGAGACGCAGTTCCTCGGCGAAAAGATCCAGCGCCTGCGAGTTCTGATCGGCATGCGCGGCGGCCGTCATCAGATGTTCCTGCGCCGCGCGCAACGCAATCAGGTGACGCTCGCGCGCCAGGTAGACGCTCTCGGCGCCCGCCTGCCAACCGGCGATGCGCAGCAGTTCGTCGCGCAACAAGCTCACGCCGTCGCCTTGTTTCGCCGACAGCCGGACTTCGCTAAGGTCGGAATCGGCGTCGAGCGCGCGAGCCTCGGGCGGCAAGCCGACCAAGTCCGTTTTGTTCAGCACGCGCACGACCGGAACGCCAGCCGGAAAGCGCCCGGCGATGGTTTCGTCTTCCACCGTCATGCCCGTGCGCGCATCGAGCAGATGCAGCACCACGTCCGCGCGCTCGATCTCGCTCCAGGTCCGCGCAATGCCGATTTTCTCGACTTCGTCTTCGGTATCGCGCAAGCCGGCGGTGTCGATTACATGCAGCGGAATGCCCTCGATCTGAATGGTCTGGGCAACCTTGTCGCGCGTCGTGCCCGCAATCGGCGTGACGATGGCGAGTTCAGCGCCGGCAAGTGCATTCAGCAGCGACGATTTGCCGACGTTCGGCTGGCCGGCCAGCACCACCGACAATCCCTCGCGCAGCAGCGCACCTTGCCGCGCTTCGGCGAGCACGTGCGCGAGGCGTTCGCGAATCCGCGCGAGCTTGCCGCGGGCGTCGGCGGCTTCGAGGAAGTCGATTTCTTCTTCGGGGAAGTCGAGCGTTGCTTCGACCAGCATGCGCAGCGTGATTACTTCTTCAACCAAAGCGTGGATGTCGCGCGAGAACGCGCCGTCGAGTGAACGGCCCGCTGAGCGCGCCGCGGCCTCGGTGCTCGCTTCGATCAGATCGGCCACCGCTTCAGCCTGCGCGAGGTCCAGCTTGTCGTTCAAAAACGCACGGCGGGTGAACTCGCCGGGCTCGGCAAGCCGCAGACCAAATCCGCGCCCCGCGTCGATGCAACGTTGCAGCAGCAGTTGCAGCACGACCGGCCCGCCATGGCCTTGCAACTCGAGCACGTGCTCGCCGGTGTACGAATGCGGCGCGGGAAAGTAAAGCGCAATACCGCGATCGAGCGCGTTGCCGCCATCGTCGAAAAAAGGCACGTAACTCGCGTGACGAGGCGCGAGCGCCTGCCCGGTCAGCGCATGCATCAGCGGCTGCGCCGCGGCCTCGCCCGCGCGTCCAAATGAAATGCGCACGACGCCGATGCCTCCCCGGCCGGGCGCGGTGGCAATGGCGACGATCGGATCGGAATCGGTGGTCAGCATGAGTGAGGCGGCGAAATCGGAAGAGTGGGGCGGGGCGGCGCGGCGCGGACATCTCGGGCGCGCCGGGCATTGTAACGCGGGCCATAAGCCGGGTCGGTCCGTGCGGCGCCTGTCCGTCCGATCGCGCTTCCGAGTCACCGTTGAGATTGATCCTAAACAAGCTACGATTTTTACTTTTTAGCTAGGACAGATACAGACTCAGCGAGAGCACTGCGCGGCGGGGACGCACGCCCCGCATAGAAAAGTCGCAAAAAATGACATTGCGCTGAATCGCCGTCGCATTGCGGCAATCAAGCTAAAATTATCTCAAATACGTTCAACATGAGCCTGGTCAGTTGTCAACTGGGAGGACGCTGAATTGCACAATCTGGCCCATGCCAACCCCGAAAGAAAAAGCTGCCTTCTCGAAGAGGCTGAAGGAAACATTGGAGCCGCTGAAGATTCGCGGCGGGACCAAGCTCGCCGAACAGTTCAACCTTCGCTATCGCGGTGACCGTCCGGTTACTCCGCAAACCGCGCACAAGTGGCTCACGGGTACGACGATTCCAAAGCCCGATAAGTTGCGCACGCTGGCCGAGTGGTTGAACGTGAAGGAGCATTGGCTGCACTACGGACCTTCGCCCGGTGCGAGCGCCAGACCGATGGCCCGGGGCGAGAAATATCCGCCGTCGCAGGAAACGATCGAACTGGCTTCGAAGATCGAGTCGTTGACGCCGAAAGACCGCTTTCTCGTCGAAGAAATGATTGTGCGCTTCTACGGTGAGGATACCGAAGAAGAGTAGCGGATGCGCCGTCTGCCCACGCAGCTCGCATGAAAAAGCCGCCCGGTTCGTTCGAACCGGGCGGCTTCGTTTTTGCGGGCGAGTCGGCTCGCCGTCAGCGCTGGCGGCGCGCGGCATTTTTGGTCCGCCGCGCGCCGCTTCAGGCAGGCATCAGGCCGGCTTGGCCTTCGACTGACCCATCATGCGCGTGATGTAGTACTGCTGCGCGATCGACAGCACGTTGTTCACGACGTAATACAGCACCAGACCGGCCGGGAAGAAGAAGAACATGACCGAGAACGCGATTGGCATGAACATCATCATCTTCGCTTGAACCGGGTCAGGCGGCGTCGGGTTGAGCTTCGTCTGCAGGAACATGGAAACAGCCATTAGTACCGGCAGGATGAAGAACGGGTCCTGCTGCGACAGATCGTGAATCCACAGAATCCACGGCGCGCCGCGCATTTCAACCGACGACAGCAGCACCCAGTACAGCGAGATGAACACCGGAATCTGAACCACAACGGGCAGACAGCCGCCGAACGGGTTCACCTTCTCGGTCTTGTAAAGCTCCATGAGCGCGGCGTTCATCTTCTGCGGATCGCCCTTGAAGCGTTCGCGCAGCGCCTGCATGCGCGGCGTGATCGCCTTCATGCGCGCCATGGACTTGTAGCTCGCGGCCGACAGCGGGAAGAATACCGCCTTGATCAGCAGCGTGAGCAGCACGATCGCCCAGCCCCAGTTGCCGACATAGCTGTGGATCTTTTCGAGCAGCCAGAAAAGCGGCTTCGCGATGATCGTCACCCAGCCGTAGTCCTTCACCAGTTCGA
The DNA here is from genome assembly GCF_904848585.1 of Paraburkholderia kirstenboschensis. Classification (GTDB taxonomy): domain Bacteria; phylum Pseudomonadota; class Gammaproteobacteria; order Burkholderiales; family Burkholderiaceae; genus Paraburkholderia; species Paraburkholderia kirstenboschensis. Next base: position 8,944 of record NZ_CAJHCR010000008.1, on the reverse strand, counting down.
GACCCGGCGCGATGCCTTCGAGCATGCGCTCTTCTTCCGGACCGGCGAAGAGACGCGCGGACACGTCGACCGTCTGGCCCGGTGCGATGGCCGCAACCGGCTGCTTCACGCCGATGCGATAGAGCGTCGGATCGATCTTCTCGACGTAGATGTCGCGCTTCACGCCCTGCTGCGGAATCCAGGCCGACGCGAAGTAATGCTGCACCATCGCGATCCAGCCGTTGTCGGCTTGCTTCGTGAAGTCTTCCTTGTTTTTGTCGATGTCGCCGAACGTCATCTTCTGGAAGTGGTGCTGGTCGGTGTAGACAGCCGGGCCGATGAACGTGTGCGAGAAGCGCGGCGTTTCGACCGGCTGGTCGTCACGCACCAGTTCCATATAAACCGACGGGCTCACCGGCGCCGTGCCGACGTTCTGGATCTTCGTATCGACGCCGATCACATAGCTGCCGCGGGTGAACGTGTAGGTCTTGATGACCTTCAGTCCGCCCTTAACCGGCGACTCGAAGCTGAGCTGGAACGATTTGGCGTCGCCCGTCAGGTCGTGCGGCTGGTTGGGCAGCGGCGTGAAGACGTCGTTGTGATTCGGGAAATCGCCGCCGAGCAGACCCGTACGCGCCAGATACGTGTGATTGGCGGTGCGGTCGAATAGCGTGATGACGAGATCCGGCTGCTTGCCGTCGCCTTGCTTGACGAGCGACAGCTTCGACAGCGTGCCGCCGCGGGTGTCGATTTCGCCGTTATAGACGTCGGTGCTGAACTTGACGAGTTGCGATTGCGTGGCCGCCGGCGTGTTGGCCGGCGCTGCTGCGTTGGTGGCCGGCAAATCGGCGGGCTGGGTTCCCGGCGTCGTGGTTCCCGGTGCGGCGCTACCGACCGTCTTGGTCGGCGTGGCGCTCGGGAAGAACATCGACGGGCGTCCGTGGTCGCGTTGCCAGTTGTCGAACAGCATGACCGCTGACATGAAGAAGATGACCCATAGGACGGTGCGTTTGATATCCATGCGTTGTCTCAGTGTCGATGGAACGGCGCGTCAGCGCTTTTCAGAAGTGGGAGGCGGGACGAGATCGATGCCGCCCGCGGAAAACGGGTGGCAACGGCAAATACGCCTGGCGGCGAGATAAGTCCCGCGCGCGGCGCCATGATACTGGATTGCTTCGCGCGCGTAATCAGAGCAGGAAGGGTAAAAACGGCACCGGTTGCCGAGCATTGGACTCACGGCAAGCTTGTAAAAACGCAGTAAAGCGATGAGTACCGTTTGCATGGCTGATGCGGCCGGACGGCGCCGCGCAACGTGGAGTACCGGACAACACCCGCTGGCCAAGGCTGCCGCAGCTACGTCGGCCTGAGCGAAAAAGCGGGCGGTCACCTGAGCGTCATTCCGTCTTGGGCGCTTCCGCGGGCGGCGCCTGACGACGGGCAATTTCGCGTGCTGCCTTGTCGAGCAACGACTCGATTTCACTGCGGCACAGCGCCTTTAACGGCGGCGACGCGGCGCTCGGCAAAGCCTTCTTGTCGAAGCGCGTGTGCAGACGCAGCAGCACATCCCAACCGCCGAATTCCGCGCGACGCACCCGAAAGGCTTCACGCGCGATTCGACGTACCAGATTACGCGTAGCCGCGCGCGGCGCATACTTCTTGCCGATCACGAGGCCGAGGCGAGCCTGGTTGCCGGTAGGCCGGCCGTACACCACGAAGTGCGCAGTGCGGCGCCACGGGCGCAAACGAAAAACGGATGAAAATTCATCCGTTTTCAGTAGCCTTGCGGCTTTGGGGAAGGCGGCTTGCGCTCGCAACGGTACCGAGCCCTGCTGCGGCGCCTCTGCCGGTCCCGCTTCGCCACCGATCTCGCCCGGCACGGACAGAACGCGCAATCCGCTCGCCTGCCTTAGATGGCGAGGCGCTTGCGGCCCTTCGCGCGACGTGCGTTGATGACCTTGCGGCCGCCAGCGGTCTTCATGCGAACGCGAAAGCCGTGGGTGCGCTTGCGACGGGTAACGGAAGGTTGGTAAGTACGTTTCATGTTGCTCTCACTTGATCGAAAAATAACCGCGCGATCATCGCTGAAAGCGCAATGGCCGGAGGTCTACTGAATTGGTTTTCGCGGAACCCGCTATTTAAACTGGTTTTTCGTTGACCGTCAATACTTTAGCCCGTGCGGTCCGGGCGCGCGGTGCGCTTGCGCAGTTGATCCGTCCCTGTGGATAACTCCCTTTCGGCTCTCGTTTGGCGTTAGAATCTCGCCTTACTTCCCAAAAATGATGCACGCCGCTCCGGCTCGCTTGCCCCGCAAATCCCTTGTGGCACAGGCGCCTGGGGCTGTCACGCCTGGCTGCTTCGGGCCTTGTTGCGTGCGCGCGACGGGGGCAGAGGGCGAACCTCGTGCACACCATAACGACAGCAACTCGATGAACGAATTCTGGCAACACTGTTCCGCATTGCTGGAGCGTGAACTCACGCCCCAGCAGTACGTGACGTGGATCAAACCATTGGCCCCGGTCGCCTTCGACGCCGCTGCGAACACGCTCAGCATTGCTGCGCCGAACCGCTTCAAGCTCGACTGGGTCAAGAGCCAGTTCTCCGGCCGCATCGCGGATATGGCCCGCGATTTCTGGCAAACCCCGGTCGACGTGCAATTCGTACTGGACCCGAAAGCCGGCATGCGCGCCCCTGCGGCAGCCGCGCCGGCTGCGGCGCGTCCGGCTTCCGCGCCTGGTTCCATGGGCGGTAGCGCGGGCAATGGCGCTGCGGTGGACGCGGCCGTTGGCGCCGTGCAAGCGGCCCACGCCGCGCGCGCGAACGGCGCCAACAGCGCGATGGCAAACCTCAACGCCAACGCCCGCGCGGCAGCTGAACACAACGCAAACGCACGCGCCGCAGCCGAAGATTCCGCCGACCTGGACCTGCCGAGCCTCGACGCGAACGAAGCCGCGGCGGCACGCCGCACATGGCGTCCGGGCCAGAGCGCGAGCTCCAATGGCAACGGCGACAACGACTCGATGTACGAGCGCTCGAAGCTGAACCCGGTCCTGACTTTCGACAATTTCGTGACCGGTAAGGCCAACCAGCTGGCGCGTGCCGCGGCGATTCAGGTCGCGGACAATCCCGGCATCTCGTACAACCCGCTGTTCCTGTATGGCGGCGTGGGCCTCGGCAAGACTCACCTGATCCACGCAATCGGCAACCAGCTTCTGATGGACAAGGCCGGCGCGCGGATTCGCTACATTCATGCGGAACAGTACGTGTCGGACGTCGTGAAGGCGTACCAGCGCAAGGCGTTCGACGACTTCAAGCGTTACTACCACTCGCTAGATCTGCTGCTGATCGACGATATTCAGTTCTTTTCGGGCAAGTCGCGCACGCAGGAGGAGTTTTTCTACGCGTTCGAGGCGCTGGTCGCGAACAAGGCGCAGGTGATCATCACCAGCGACACGTATCCGAAGGAAATTTCCGGTATCGACGACCGTCTGATTTCGCGCTTCGACTCCGGCCTGACGGTGGCGATAGAGCCGCCCGAGCTCGAGATGCGCGTCGCGATTCTGATGCGCAAAGCGCAGTCGGAATTCGTGAGCCTGAACGAAGACGTCGCGTTTTTCGTCGCCAAGCATTTGCGCTCCAACGTTCGGGAGCTGGAAGGCGCGCTGCGCAAAATTCTCGCGTACTCGAAATTCCACGGCCGCGAAATCACGATCGAACTGACGAAAGAAGCGCTGAAAGATCTGTTGACGGTGCAGAACCGCCAGATTTCTGTGGAAAATATTCAGAAGACCGTGGCTGACTTTTACAGCATCAAGGTCGCAGACATGTATTCGAAGAAGCGGCCGGCTAATATTGCGCGGCCGCGGCAGATCGCCATGTACCTCGCGAAAGAGCTCACGCAGAAGAGCTTGCCGGAAATCGGCGAGTTGTTCGGCGGACGCGACCACACCACGGTGCTGCACGCGGTGCGAAAAATCGCCGACGAGCGCAGCAAGGACGCTCAACTGAACCACGAGCTGCACGTGCTGGAGCAGACGCTGAAAGGCTGAGCGGCGTCGACGGAAAAATCGACCTGTTTATTTCCTAACTCGCCCCCATTTTAGTGAGGCGGTTCCTTTTTCAGGCACAATACAGGTTTAACCGCCCGGCGGCCGCGGGCGGATTTCACGCCGTGACGGGCGCTGCGTGGCGCCGGCGGGGAGCTGCGGTGCGTGCCGGAAAAATGCCTAAAAGGGCTGAAAGGCGCGTGGGCCGTTATATCAACGAAGGAACTCTATGCAACTGGTCAAGACCGAACGCGATAACCTCCTCAGGCCGCTGCAAACCGTGAGCGGCATCGTCGAACGCCGCCATACGTTGCCGATCCTCGCCAATTTGCTGATTACCAAGAACGGCCCGGACGTGTCGTTCCTGTCGACCGACCTGGAGTTGCAGATCACCACGCGCGCCGATTTCGGCGTGGGCGGCGATTCGGTGGCGACCACGGTGGCAGCACGAAAGCTCCTCGACATTCTGCGTGCCATGCCCGACGGCCAGGTCACGCTCACGCTGAATGACAAGCGTCTGACGGTGCAATCCGGCAAGAGCCGCTTTGCACTGCAAACGCTGGCTGCGGACGAGTTCCCAACGGTTGCGCAAGCTAAAGACTACGGCGCGAGCCTGGTGGTTCCGCAAAAGACGTTCCGCCAGTTGCTCGGCATGGTCCATTTTTCAATGGCCCAGCAGGACATTCGCTACTACCTGAACGGCATGCTGCTGGTAGTAGACGGCGACCAGTTGATGGCAGTCGCAACCGACGGCCACCGCCTGGCGTTTTCGTCGATGAAGATCGAAGGCACGTTCGCGCGCCAGGAAGTGATCATTCCGCGCAAGACGATTCTGGAATTGCAGCGTCTGCTGGAAGATATCGACGACACGCTGAACATCGACATCGCGCAAACGCAGGTGAAGTTCACGTTCGGTCAGGTCGAACTGGTGTCGAAACTGGTGGAAGGAAAATTCCCCGACTTCCAGCGTGTGATTCCGAAGTCGCATAAGAATCAGTTCGTGATCGGCCGTGAAGAGCTGCAGCGTTCGCTGCAACGTGCGGCGATTTTGACGTCGGACAAATTCAAGGGCGTGCGCTGCATCATCGAGCCGGGCCAGTTGAAGATCATGTCGACCAACGCCGATCAGGAAGAGGCGCAAGAAGAACTGGAAATCGCGTACGACGGCGACAGCGTCGATATTGGGTTCAACGTCACGTATCTGCTCGACGTGCTTGCGAACCTGAAGGTCGACATGTTGCAAGTGAGCCTTGGCGATGCCAGCTCCAGCGCGTTGATCACGATTCCCGAGAACGACGAATTCAAATACGTCGTGATGCCGATGCGCATCTAACGCGTCCAAAAACCAGAACACACCAAGGGGCGCAGCGCCCCTTTGGCGTTTTTATGGCATTTTGAAAAGTCCCGAGCAGCAACCCAGCAGTAATGCAGAACCGGAAAAAATCCATGACTGAAACGAACAATACGCAACCCGACAACAGCTACGGCGCCTCGTCCATTCAGATCCTCGAAGGTCTGGAGGCGGTGCGCAAGCGGCCGGGGATGTACATCGGGGATACATCGGATGGCACCGGGTTGCACCACCTCGTGTTCGAAGTGCTCGACAACTCGATCGACGAGGCGTTGGCCGGGTACTGTAACGACATTCAGGTGATCATTCACGCCGACAACTCCATCTCGATCACCGACAACGGCCGCGGCGTGCCGACCGGCCTGAAGATGGACGACAAGCACGAGCCGAAGCGCAGTGCCGCCGAAATCGTGATGACCGAGCTGCATGCCGGCGGCAAGTTCGACCAGAACAGCTACAAGGTGTCGGGCGGCCTGCACGGCGTGGGCGTGTCGTGCGTGAACGCACTGTCCGCGTGGCTGCGTCTTACGGTTCGCCGCGACGGCAAAAAGCACTTCATGGAATTCCACCGTGGCGTGCCGCAGAACCGCGTGATCGAAGTGATCGACGGCGTCGCGGTGTCACCTATCCAGGTGGTGGGCGAGACCGAAAACCGCGGCACCGAAGTGCATTTCATGGCCGACGAGACGATCTTCGGCAACGTCGAATATCACTACGACATTCTCGCAAAGCGAATTCGCGAACTGTCGTTCCTGAATAACGGCGTGCGGATTCGTTTGACGGATCAGCGTTCGGGCAAGGAAGACGATTTCGCGTTTGTCGGCGGCGTGAAGGGTTTTGTCGAGTACATCAACAAGACCAAGAGCGTGCTGCACCCGACCATTTTCCACGTGAACGGCGAGAAGGACGGCGTGGGCGTGGAAGTGGCGATGCAGTGGAACGACAGCTACAACGAAAACGTGCTTTGCTTCACGAACAACATTCCGCAGCGCGACGGCGGCACGCACTTGACCGGCTTGCGCGCAGCGATGACGCGCGTGTTGAACAAGTACATTGCCGACCATGAAGTCGCGAAGAAAGCGAAGGTCGAGACGTCGGGCGACGACATGCGCGAAGGGCTTTCGTGCGTGCTGTCGGTGAAGGTGCCGGAGCCGAAGTTCAGCGCGCAGACAAAGGACAAGCTGGTGTCGTCCGAAGTGCGTGCGCCGGTGGAAGATGTGGTCGCGAAAGCGCTCGAGGAATTCCTGCTCGAGACGCCGAACGACGCGAAGATCATCTGCAGCAAGATCGTCGATGCAGCGCGTGCTCGCGATGCGGCTCGCAAGGCGCGTGAAATGACGCGTCGCAAGGGCGTGCTCGATGGCGTTGGTTTGCCGGGCAAGCTCGCGGATTGCCAGGAAAAAGATCCGGCGAAGTCGGAGATTTATATCGTCGAGGGTGATTCGGCTGGCGGGTCCGCGAAGCAGGGTCGCGACCGGAAGTTTCAGGCGATCTTGCCGCTGCGCGGCAAGGTGCTCAACGTGGAGAAAGCGCGTTATGACAAGCTGCTTTCTTCGGAGCAGATCGTGACGCTGATTACCGCGTTGGGTTGCGGTATCGGTAAAGAGGATTACAACCTCGACAAGCTGCGTTATCACCGCATCATCATCATGACCGACGCTGACGTGGACGGCGCGCACATCCGGACGCTGCTGCTGACGTTCTTCTATCGGCAAATGCCGGAGATGATCGAGCGCGGGTATATCTATATCGCGCAGCCACCGCTGTACAAAATCAAGGCGGGTAAGGACGAGCGGTATCTGAAGGATGAGAATGAGGTCAATGCTCATATCTTGAAGCTGGCGTTGCAGGGTTCGGAGCTGTTGCCTTCTGAGAACGCGACTGCGATTACCGGCGATGCGTTGGGCGAATTGGCACGTGCTTATCTGCTTGCGCAGGCGGTGGTCAACCGGTTGAGCAGGCTGTATGACGCTGGGGCGCTCGAGGCTGTGATGGATGGCGTTGTCATCGATCTCTCTAGCGAAGATGCGGCTGAGGCTTCTGCAAAAGCGCTCGAGGCTAAGCTGCGGGATGACGCGCTGAAGCCCGAAGTTACCGTTACGACGATGTATGACCCGGTGCGTGAATTGCGTTCGCTGCGCGTCGCGAGGACGCATCACGGCAATCAGAAGGTTTCGGTGCTGGACGAGGAGTTTCAGTTGACGGCTGATTATCAGCAACTGGTCAATACCGCTAATACGTTTAAGGGGCTAATTGGTCCGGGCGCGGTGATCAAGCGTGGTGAGCGGAGTATGGCTGTTAGCGACTTCAAGTCTGCGATGAAGTGGTTGTTGGCTGATGCTGAGCGGAATGTTTCCAAGCAGCGCTATAAGGGGCTTGGTGAGATGAATCCTGGGCAGCTTTGGGAGACGACTATGGATCCGGCTGTGCGTCGTTTGCTGAGAGTGCAGATCGAGGACGCTATCGCGGCTGATGGGATCTTTACTACGCTCATGGGTGATGATGTGGAGCCGCGTAGGGCTTTCATTGAGTCGAATGCGTTGAGGGCGGGGAATATTGATGTTTAAGGACCGCTGTAGATGAACCCATAACCTGAGAATTTTGGACCCATAAGTTGAGAAACTTATGGGTCTTTCTTCATTGATAGCTCGATTTATGGTGATTCGTGGTCAGGTCGTCGCCCGTTCCCGAATCTCTCCGCGAGCACCGGCGCAATCTGCGTCACCGCATAAACTAGGCGCAGATGGTACGACGATATGCAATTACGTCTGGGATAATGCTCCAAGCCCAATGACAACCTTTTCAGCATCGGAAATCCATGCTTACCGGCGAACTCAAAAACCAAATCGACGCCATCTGGAACGCCTTTTGGTCTGGCGGCATCTCCAACCCGATGGAGGTGCTCGAACAAATCACCTACCTGCTGTTCATCCGTCGTCTCGACGACACCCACACGCTGGAAGAGAGCAAGGCGGCCATTCTTCACCAACCCATGGCCAAGCGCATCTTCCCTGAGGGGCAGGACCCCAAAGGCCGGGACTACAGCGACCTACGCTGGTCGCACCTCAAGCACTTCGCCCCGGCCGAAATGCATACCGTGGTGGCCGAGCACGTCTTTCCCTTCCTGCGCACGCTGGGTGGCGATGGTTCCACATACACCCACCACATGAAGGATGCCCGTTACACAATCCCAACCGCCGCCTTGCTGGCCAAAGTGGTGGACATGCTCGACGCGGTGTCGATGGAAGACCGCGATACAAAGGGAGACCTGTACGAATACCTGCTGAGCAAAATCGCCGCTGCAGGCCAGAACGGTCAGTTCCGCACTCCGCGCCATATCATCAAGCTGATGGTGGAGCTTACTGCGCCTACACCTATGGACGTGGTTTGCGACCCGGCCAGCGGGACCTGCGGATTCCTAGTGGCGGCAGGTGAATACATTCGCGCACACTCCCCCAATTGTTGATTTGCACCGCGAACTGACCCACTTTTTGCATCTAGAATTGACCCACCCCTGATGCTCAGAAACATCATTCTGGTGCGTCGATTTCCTCCTCTTTTTGTCGTTTGG
>NZ_CAJHCR010000007.1 GCF_904848585.1 Paraburkholderia kirstenboschensis | reverse complement strand
CACCAACACCCCACCAACACCCCACCAACACCCCACCAACACCCCACCAACACCCCACCAACACCCCACCAACACCCCACCCACACCCCACCACCACCCCACCAAACACCCACCAACACCCCACCAACACCCCACCAACACCCCACCAACACCCCACCATCAATCCTCGCCCTTCACCCCGCCCGGTGCCGAAATACCGCTCATCGTACGAGCAGCTTCCCGCAGCAGTCGAATCTGCTTGCGATAGTTGCGGCAGCCGCTGCATGTAGGCAAATGCAGCCGAATGGCGACCCATTCGCCCGTCGACAGCGGACGGTCCAGGGCGTCGGACAGCAGCCGGGTGATGTTCTTACATTTCCCCATTTGCATCCTCCCTAGATAGGCCCTTCTCGCTCAGGCAGGTGCGCAAGCGCAGGCGCGCGCGATAAATCAGCACGCTGCAATGGTTGGCGGTCATCTGCAATTCCGCGCAGATTGCATCGGTGTCCAGGTCGAGAAATTCGCGCATCATGAAAACGCGCCCGATGTGCTCGGGTAGGTGCTCGAGGCACGCCTCGAAGAGCGCCCAGAATTGTTGCTGACGCAGCGCCGTTTCGGGCGTCGGCCAAGGGCGCGGCTTGGTCTGTTGCGACCAGTGGCCGTTGTCCTTGAACAACTCGCGATCGAGTAGCGCCTCGCCATCGAGTTCCGATTCGAGGGCTGAGAGGTTCACCGTGCGTTGCCGGGCGCGCAGCGTATCGACGAGCTTGTGCCGCAGAATGCCGAACACCCACGTCTTATGCTCCGACTGCCCAGCGAACCGGTCGGCCTGCGTCCAGGCGGCGGCCAGCGCTTCCTGGACAGCGTCTTCGGCAGCGGCGGCATCGCGCAGTTGCAAACGGGCGAAGCGCACGAGGTCGCGACGGAGCTGGGCCAGATAAACGGGATCGTCGAGCGCCCCTGCGCTCAGTTGCGTCACGGCAGGCTCCGCTGCACGTTCCGCGAAACGCGCGCGCGGTCGCTTGGATGGATGTCGCTCATAAACGGGGAGTTGGTCTAGCACGGGGTTCTGGCACGAGCGCCATTCTGCCGCAGCTTGCCGCGTAAGCGAATGGGTATTGAACATACGCAGCTCTCCTACACGAGGACTTGTAGGCGTTCGTCGCGCGGGGCGGCCATCTTATGACAAACCGAAATCAATTATTGCGGAAAGTGAGAATAACGTAGGTGGCTCGGGCCCGAGTTGCTTCGGCCCCGGGCAAACGCGCGCCAGTCAAGGCGATGCGGCGGGGTGGACCAGCCGCGACGCCAGCATTATTTCAGTTAGTGAAAAGAAGTCTTCCCGTCTACCCCATTTTTAGCCAGACACCGAATCGCTATTCTTCGGCCATCGATCGCACCAGATCGCCAGCCAACACCACGAGGAGTAGCACCATGAAACGCATCCTGTCCGCCCTGATTGCTTCCGTCGCTTTGTTCGCCGCCGCTTCCGGCGCAGCCGAAGCTGCCGCTCCGGCGCAATGCAACGGTCCGGCATCGTACTGCAACGTGTTTTTCGGCAACTAAGCTCGGCTAATGGCCGCATGCATCATGCATGCACCAGCGGCGGACGGCGGGACTCGCTGACGCAAGCTGACCAAAGCAAAAAAGGGCGCCGAATAGGCGCCTTTTTTTCGTCCCGCCTTTCACACGAAGCTGAACGCTGTCGGGTGAGCCAAGTAGCAACTCCGCGCCCCGTCAACGCCGTGCGCTCCATCCCTGCGTTCGGCACCTGCCCGCTGCTGCACGTCGCGTCGCGTTTCGTGCGTCTCGGGGAATCCCGCCGCAAACGCGTTCCAACGAACGCCGTTTCCGACCGTAATCCAACGCGGCCACCGCCTCAACGTGCGATACACCCCGCACCTTCACCACTCACAATTGCTCGCAGAAAAACAGCCGCTGCCTCCAGATGGAGTAGGCCGGAGGCAGGCTTGATTGACAAGGCAAAAGTAGTAGTTATCCACAAGGTTATTCAGTAAAACTGTGGATAACTTTTGCGGTTGCCGCGTTATCCACCGCGGCAGCCTGGAGCCGCCGCCCTTTTCCGCCACTTTGCCCCATCGCGGCGCGAGCAGGCGCCCTCGATCGGGCTTTTTGCCTATGATGACAGTCCGTACCCTGTGCGCGTCGAGCGCCTCATTCAAGGAAGCGAATCATGGCCTTACACATTGCAGTTGTCGTCGGCAGTCTGCGCCGCGAGTCGTTCAACCGTCAGCTGGCGCAAGCTGTCGTCTCGCTGGCGCCGTCCGACTTTACGTTCGAGTTCATCGACATCGGCTCATTGCCTCTCTACAGCCAGGAGTACGACGCGGATTATCCCGAAGCCGGCAAGCAACTCAAACAGCGGGTTGAAGCCGCTGACGCCCTGCTGTTCGTCACGCCCGAATACAACCGCTCGATTCCAGGTGTACTCAAGAACGCGCTCGACTGGGGCTCGCGCCCGTGGGGCACAAATTCGTGGGGTGGCAAGCCCGGCGGGGTGATCGGCACCTCGGTGGGTGCGACGGGTTCGGCCCTCGCGCAGCAACATTTGCGCAATGTGCTGGCTTATCTCGACGTCCCGCTGCTCGGTCAGCCCGAGGTGTTCATCAAGCACGATCCCGCGGTCATCAATGAGAAGGGCGAGATTCTGAACGATGGGACGCGCAAGTTCCTGCAGACTTTCGTCGACCGCTACGTTGACTGGGTCAAGCGGCATACCGCTGCCTGACGTTTTCAGCCTCGGCCGATCGATCGACATAAACGCGGCGGCGTCGCCATAGCCTCCCGGCGCGCCGCCGCTACCGCTACCCCCGTTCTTGCTCCTAGACGTGGTGATGCCCGGTCACGCGCTCCCAGCCGTGACGCACGGCAAGCTTGAAGCGCTCCCACGTGCTATCAGGCGAGGTCGTTTCCCAATGACGCCGTGCTTCCGGTTCGACGTCGTCCCACGCTCTGTCCCGATAACGCACGTCCTTGCCAATTTCCGCACCGTAGCGGTAGGCCGGCACGTAGTCTTCGTAACGCGCGTCGTCGGCGGCGTACTGCTCGTCGTAATGCGTGCGGAAATCTTCTTCGTACTCCAGGTATTCGTTCGGAATCTGGCCGCTCAGACCGGCTGTCGGTTGTGCCGCCCCGGAAACCACTTCGGTCGGCTGCATCACAGCACCCGAGCCCGGCGCCGAGCCGGCGGCAATCGCGCTGCGTCCCGCATCGGGCGCCAGCGGGTCTGACAGAGGGTCGCGCAGCGGATCGGTGGCGGCGCTTTCTGTGAGCGGCGGCGGGACGAACGGCTCCGCGTCGGTGCTGCGAGGCGAAGTCGAATACAGCGGATCAGCAGTCGTAGCGGCTGGCGCGACGTTCGCACTGAAACCGGGAGAGGCAGGTGTTCCCACACTGCCCGGTGTTGCTGTCCCCGTTCTGACGGATGTCGGCGTGTCATGCACCGTTGTTGTCGTCATTCCGGGTTCGGGTCCGCGCGGTGTTCCCGGCGTGATCGCGCCGATTCCCAACTCGTCGAGTAACGAATGCTCGCGGGCACTCTCCGTGGCCGGTTGCGTGCCCCAGTCGGGCGAACGCTCGCCGATATCGGTCGCGCCAAGCCGCGTTAGCGTGTTGCGAGCGAGTTCCGCGTGGGATTCACTGGCAGCGTCGATTACGACGAGCACGGCGCCCCGCCGCACGGCTTCGGTGTAGCGCGCGGTCTCCGGCGCCCGCGAGCCGCTGGCAAAGAGGCTCGAGAGGAAGCGCTCGATGTTCGCGAGCACTCCTGAACCGGCGACCTCGGCGGTTGCGGAGTCGACTGACGGTTCGGCGTTGGCCTGCAGCTCGATTGTTTCGCGCGCGAAACCGGTCTGTACTAGCGTGTCCCGAGCGGTCTCGGCTTCAGGATAGGTGCTGAATAAACCAATCACGGTATGTCGCATGGCTGTCTCCCGTTTTTGGGTAGGACGGACAGCGCGGCGCGCGCCATCCCCGACTATCTGAGATATGCCGCAACGTTCATGCCGGGGTCCTGGTTCAGGCGCCGCACGCCCGGCCGCTGTGGGTTTGCGCGGAGCGTTTTGCCCGAACGACGCGGCAGCCCGGCCTCCGTGCTTTTTACAATTCAGCGCAAATAGAGCAAAGCCGCGAGCGGGAGCGGGCCTAAAAGCCGTGGGTCGACGGTCTTATTGCACGTGATGCGTGGCCGGGTCGAGCCCGCTCTGGGCGAGTTCGCGCTGGATTCCCTGCAGAAGACTTTCGAGCAGGGCGATATCGAAGGGTTTGGACAGCACGCGCACGTTCACATGCCGTGCCCGATCGAGTTCTTCCGCATAGCCGGTGACGAGAATGACGGGCAGTCTGGCATCGAGCGTCCTGATTGCCTCGGCCAGATCGATGCCGTTCAGGGCGCCCGGCATATGAATATCGGACAGTACGAGTTCGAACGGCACGGGCTCGCCGGTACGCGCCTGCCGCGCGTGAGCGTCGCGCAGAAGACGCAGCGCCATGTCCGCATTGAAGACCGATGTGACCTGGTGGCCCATCATCTGCAGCAACGCTTCGGTACCTGCCGCCACTTCCTCGTTGTCTTCGACCAGCAGGATGCGCAGTCCGTGCAGCGTGCCATGGTCTTCTGCGCCCGTTTCCATCGGCCCGTCGACCGCAAACTCCTGGGTCGCGCGCGGTAAATACAGCCGCACCGAGGTGCCGGCACCCACCGCGCTGTCGATTGCGGCAAGCCCGCCGGAGCGCTCGCAAAAGGCAAACACCTGCGGCAAGCCGAGCCCCGTGCCCATGCCCTTCGCCTTGGTGGTAAAGAGCGGCTCGAAAGCGCGCGCGAGCACCTCGGGCGCCATCCCGCCACCGGTGTCCTCCAGCGACACCTGGACGAAGTCACCTGTCAGCGGAAAGCCGTCTTCGTGACGGAACGTGATGTTGGTCGCGCGCACCGTGAACCGCCCGCCGTTGGGCATGGCGTCGCGCGCGTTCACGGCGATGTTGATCAGCGCGAGCTCCAACTCGGCAACGTCCACTCGCATCGGCCAGACGCCGGCGCCGATATCCATCACCAGCGAAACCTTGGCTCCGAGCGACGCGCGCAGCAGGTCCCGGCACGCCGGCAGCCAACGCTCGAGCGCGACCGTTTCATTGCGCAGCGGCTGCTTGCGCGCGACGCCCAGCAACTGCCGCGTGAGCGACTGGCCACTCTTCAGCGCCCGCTCCATGGCCGACAACTCGCGGTCCAGCCCCGGCGCGCCGCGCCGCCGTGCGATCTGCACGTTGGCGGAGAGAATCATGAGCAGATTGTTGAAGTCGTGCGCGACGCTGCCCACCAGCGTGCCGAGCGCTTCCATCTTGCGCGACTGCCGGTACGCCGATTCGATCGAACGACGCATCGACGCTTCCGCCTGCCAGCGTTCCCACGCCTCTTCCTCGGCGCCGAGCCGCCGCAGTGACAGCCAGATCACGCACCATAGCGCGACGGAAGGCGTGAATATAGACAGAATCAACACGGCCAGGTGCCGATACCAGGCGGCCCACATCGCCGACGCGCGATACCCGCACATGACGTAGACCGGATAAGAGCCGACGTGCCGGAACGCGACGATCATGTTGTCGCCGTCGATGTTCGAGCGCATGCGCGTGACGCCGGCGCGCCGTCCCTGGTTCATCGCCTCGGCGAATGGCGAATCTGGCGCGACGACTGCCGGTTCGCCCGGCCGACGCGGATAGTGCGCGAGAACCGCGCCGTCGGAGCGAACGAGGGTCATGGTCATTGGCGCGCCGTCGTTGCCGCCGAGCAGTTCGCGGTAGAACGCGTCGAAATAGCTCGGGCGCAGCGCGACCGATACCACGCCGGCAAACGTGCCGTCGGGCGCGCGCCGTTCCACGCCGGTGTTGAACACCTGTTCGCCGGCGACATGCCCCGTCATTACCTTCGACACGTGTTCGAGGTCGCGGCCGTCGCGAAGGCCGACGAAATCCTCGCGCTCGCCGATGGAAACCGGCGGCGCCGGATAAAACCGGCTGCTCACGAGCAGCGCGCCGTCGCGGCCGAAAATGGACACGGCGGCCACTTGCGGATAGCCGCCGCCCATCGTCCGCACTTTGCGATGAATGGCGGCCTCGCGCGCCCGAATGCCGTCATCGTCCAGGCCTTCAGTCAGATCGACGATGCGCGTGTCGAGCGTCTCGTTCATGTCGAAGACCTTCAGCGCATGTTCCTCGGCGACGCGCACGGTGCGCAGCGTGATGTTCGTGGCGTCGGCTTCGCGGGTTCGCAGGTCGCTGTATGCCATTGCCGCGACGTAGAGGCACGGCAGCACGATCGCGGCGACGAGCAGCGCGATCAACGTCATTCGGCGAATCTGGAAGTTCTGCTCTGGTACTGCGGGAAACACAGCCTCATCCTGCCCATCAGCGGAATGGCGGCTCGCTCGATGCGGGTCGAACCGGTCTTGGGTCATTTGTTAAACGCTCAGGTCTTTCGCGGCTGGGAGGACGGCGGATACGAGAAGCATAGTCGCAGAATCGCGGTAGAAGTTACCGTTATTCTCGGCGTCAGATGTTTCGACGCCTATTCATTGGCCTTTTAAAACAGTGAAGATTCGAGAAGCGCAAACGTACACAAAAGTATAAACGGTATGGAAACTATTATTATGCGGGGCGTATTTTTTCAAATCTCGGCGGAGTAAGGAAGATATTGTTAGCCGGACGAAAATACCGCGTATTGCATTTCGACTGGTTTGCTTTGAGAATCGACTCAATGACAAAAAGTGCGTCCGCTATGTTCGAACGCATACGCCGCGAGGGCATCGGATCATGCGTTTACGCGTGAGTGCCGGCGTTCGCGGAAACCACGCGCGCGGCACAGGACCAGCCGATCCAACCAGCCGCGCCTCATCTACGGGGTAGGCTCACATGCCGGTCATAACCGTCGTCCAGCGCACGCAGTCTTGCGCGCGCCATGGTTTCGCCAGACGCGCGTCGCCGCGCAACCTCCCCGCGCGACCGCAAGCAGCCTCCCACCCAGACGACGCGCAGTTCGCCGCTTGCCAGACTCCGCCCTAAAGGAATCCCGCTATCCGCCGTTAACCCGTACGAGCTTATTCCGTCTTTCGACCTGCCATGCCTTTGCCAATCGTGATCGCCGATGATTCATTGCTTGCCCGCAAGGTGCTCACCAAGGCATTGCCGCCGGACTGGGACGTCGACGTGTCGTACGCCTCGAACGGACGCGAAGCGCTCGCTTTGTATCGTCAAGGGAAAGCCTCGGTGATGTTCCTCGACCTGACCATGCCGGAAATGAACGGCTATCAGGTACTCGAGGCATTGCAGCATGAGGATCTGAACACCTTCGTCATCGTCGTCTCAGCCGATATCCAGCCGATGGCCCGGGCGCGCGTGCGCGCGCTCGGCGCCGCGGCGTTCATCGCCAAGCCCGTGACGCCGGAGGCGGTACTGCCCATCCTCAAGGAGTACGGGTTGTATGTCTGAGCCAGTCCTCACCGAAGATCAGCGCGACGCGCTGCAAGAGGTCGCCAATCTGGCGATGGGTCAAGCCGCGACACGTCTCGCGCGGCTGCTCGATTCGTTTATCGAATTGTCGGTGCCGCGAGTGAGGGTGGTGGCCGTCAGCGAGGCCGCGCAAGCGCTGCGGGACATGACGGGTATCGAAGACCGGGTAAGCGCGGTACGCCAGGGTTTTCGTTCCGACATCAAAGGCGAGGCGCTGGTCATTTGCCGCAGCGACAGCGTAGAGGACTTGTGCGCGCTGGTCAGCGACCCGTATTCGCGCTCCGCCTACGAAGCGGTCAGCCAGAAAGAACTCATGTTCGACGTGGCGAATGTGCTCACCGGCGCGTGCGTGTCGTGCATTCTCGACCAGCTCGGCCGCACGCCCGTGTTCTCCGCGCCCGGCCTGCTGGGCGACGCATTGACGCTCGACGAAGTGTTTCAGCCCGGCGTGCTGCAATGGGAAGTCGCGTTGCTCGTCGAGGTCAATTTCGCGCTGGAAGACCAGAGCTTCCGCGCGCATCTCGTGATGCTGATGGCGGAAGAATCCATCCGTCACATGAACGACGCGCTCGATGCGTTGCTTTCCAGCCTATGAGCGCGCCTATGGAGTCGTTGAGCGATCTGGTAGTCGAGCGGGTGGGCTTCGGCATCTTCGTGCTCGACCGTGACATGAACGTGCTGATGTGGAACCGGTTCATGCAGGACCACAGCGGGCTGTCCGCGGAGCAGGTGGTCGGCAAGTCGCTGTTCACGCAGTTTCCGGAACTGCCGCGAGTGTGGTTGTCGCGCAAGATCGAAAGTGTCTTTCAGCTGGGCAGTTTCGCGTTCAGTTCGTGGGAACAGCGTCCGTATCTGTTCAAGTTCGACCATGACCGGCCGATCACGGGCGGCGTCGATTACATGCAGCAGGACGTCACGTTCATGCCGCTCACGCGCGATCGGGAGGTGGTGGCCGTTTGCGTGACCATCTCCGATGTGACGCATGTGAGCATCGTGCAGCGCGAGCGCGAGGAGGCTGTGGCCAAGCTGCAGGAATACGCCGACCGTGACGGACTGACTGGCATTGCCAACCGCCGCTTCTTCGAGGCGCGGCTGCTCGACGAATACACGCGCTGGCAGCGCTATGGCGGCGACATGTCGGTGCTGCTGTTCGATCTCGATCACTTCAAGAAGATCAACGACCAGTTCGGCCACGGCGTCGGCGATACCGTTTTGCGCGTGATGGCGCAGCGCGTTGCAGGCGTCGTGCGGGCGCAGGACACGTTCGGGCGTTTCGGCGGCGAAGAGTTCGCGTTGCTGCTGCCATGCACGCCGCTGGAGGACGCCATGCGCGTCGCCGAAAAAATCCGCCGCACGATCGCCGACACGCCGGTCGAAGTGCAGGGCACAAGCGTGCCCGTGACGGCGAGCGTGGGCGGCGCGGCCGCGCGTGCCGGCTCGCCCTCGTATGACGTGCTTATCAACGAGGCCGACGCGGCGCTCTATAGCGCGAAGCGGCAAGGCCGCAATCGCTGCGTCGCGCTGACTTGAACGGTCATGATTGATGGCCGCTCATAGCGCTCGGGTCGCGCTCGCGAAGCCGGTTGTATCCGCCGTGTCACGCGCCGCACGCCGCACCGGGTTCGCCGATCGCAGCGGCTTGCGTCGGTCATTGCTCTGTGGAAACTGCGTCGTCGGACAAACGTTGTTATACTTTTCGCCGTTTCCGGCATCCCAGCCGAGTGTTTCGCGCGTGTCCGCGCGCGCGGGCCGCCCGCCCTGCGGCGAGGCATAAAAATTCCTGTACGCCTTTCAGCGGGCGCCCTCCTGCGGAGATCGTCTTGGCTGTATCCAATCTTGTCGTGGACGATACTGAAATCGACGCCGCTGCCGCCACGTCCGGCAGTTCGTTCTATCTCGCAATGCGCATCCTGCCGGCCGCGCAGCGCGACGCGATGTATCAGGTCTACGCTTTCTGCCGCGCTGTCGACGATATCGCCGACAGCGACATGCCGCGCGCCGACCGCGCCGCTGCGCTCGAGCGCTGGCGCGCCGACATCGATGCGTGCTATACCGGCTCGCCGCGCGCCTCGTTGCGCGCGCTGACGCGGCACATTCACACGTTTCATCTGCAGCGTGAGGATTTTCACGCAATGATCGACGGCATGGCGATGGATGCCGCCGCCGACATCTGCGCCCCCGACGAGGCCACGCTCGACCTGTACTGCGACCGGGTCGCGAGCGCGGCGGGCCGTCTATCGGTGAGGATATTCGGGATGCAGGAGGAGCCGGGCCGTTTGCTGGCGCACCATCTCGGCCGTGCGCTTCAGCTTACGAACATTCTGCGCGACATCGACGAAGACGCCGGTATCAACCGTTGCTATCTGCCGCACGAGTTGCTGGCGCGCGAAGGCATCGCGGTGAAGAATCCCGCGCAGATCGCCGACGACCCCTCGCTGCCGCGCGTCTGCGCAACGCTCGCTGAACGCGCGAAGGAGCACTTCGCCGCGTCCGACGCGATCATGGACCGCGAGCCGCGCAACCAGGTGCGCGCGCCGCGCATCATGTCGGGCGTGTACCGTGTGCTGCTCGAGCGCACACTGGAACGCGGCTTCGACATTCCGCGCACGAAAGTCAGCAAGCCGAAGCTGCGCATGCTGTGGATCGTCGCGCGTTACGCGCTCTTCTGAGCCGATGCCGAGACTCGTACACGTGGTCGGCGCGGGCCTCGCCGGCCTGGCCGCCGCAGTGCAGTTGCAGCGGCGCGGCGCGCGAGTCGTGCTTCACGAAGCGGCCCAACAGGCCGGCGGCCGTTGCCGTTCGTACTACGACGCCAAGCTCGGCGCGACGATCGACAGCGGCAATCACCTGATGATGTCGGGCAACGCCGCCACGCTCAATTACGCGCGGGCTATCGGCGCCGTGGACGAACTGACGGGACCGGCGTTGC
The DNA here is from genome assembly GCF_904848585.1 of Paraburkholderia kirstenboschensis. GTDB lineage: Bacteria > Pseudomonadota > Gammaproteobacteria > Burkholderiales > Burkholderiaceae > Paraburkholderia > Paraburkholderia kirstenboschensis. The sequence goes on along the minus strand of NZ_CAJHCR010000007.1, from coordinate 307,115 downwards.
CCGAATTCCCGTTCGTCGACCTGGCCACTCATGCGCGCTGGACCGTGCGCCTGTCCTCGGGACGGCTGCCCTGGTGGATCTTCGATCAGAACGCGCGCGTGCCGAACACCGGCCCGAGTGATTATCTGAGTTTCGTGCCGCTGCTTTTCGCAAAGCCCGGCCGCAGCGTTGCGCAAGCCGTACGCAGCAGTGGCCCGCTGTGGGACCGCCTGCTCGCGCCGTTATTTCGCGCAATGCTTAACGCGGAGCCGCGCGATGCCTCGGCGGCGCTGACTGCCGCGATGGTGCGCGAGACGTTGATTGCCGGCGGGCTGGCATGCCGGCCGCTCATCGCGCGGAACGGTTTGAGCAGCGCTTTCGTCGACCCGGCGTTGCGGCTGTTGCAGCACGGCGGCGCGACGATCGAGATCGGCTCGCGGCTCGAAAATATCCGCTTTGCGGCGAACGCGAGCCGCGTAGAGGCGCTCGATTTCGCACAACAGAGCGTCGCGCTCGACGCAAACCAGGCCGTGATTCTGGCCGTGCCGCCGGACATCGCGCAGACGCTTGTCCCCGGTCTGAGAGCGCCGGCCCGTTTTGCCGCGACGCTCAGCGCGTATTTCGCCGTTGAACCGCCGTTCGGCTTGCCGCCCGTCACCGGTCTCCTGAACGGCACCGCGCAGTGGCTGTTCGCGTCCGACGGACGGCTGTCCGCTACGGTTTATGGCGCCGAGCATGTTATCGACGCGCCTCGCGAAGAACTCGCGGTGCGTTTGTGGGCCGAGGTGGCCCAGGCGGCCAATCTGCCCGCCGCGCCGATGCCGGCGTGGCAGATCGTGGTCGACAAACGCGCAACATTCGCTGCGTCGCCGGACCAGGAAACACTGCGTCCCGGCACGCGCACTCGCTGGAACAATCTGATGCTCGCGGGGGACTGGACGGCTACCGGCCTGCCCGCGACGATTGAAGGCGCGATCCGCTCCGGCCAGAAGGCCGCGGATACGTTGCTGAATCAACCGATGGAACGCCGATGAACGATTTATCTCAAGCCCACATGCTGGGCGCCGTCATGCCCGAATCCGCCGACGAAGCGCGAGGCGCGCCGGCCGTTGCGAGCGATGCGCCGCACGCGTCTGCAGAGTTTGCCGGGTCTGCCGCGTCTGCCTCTGCGCTCGACGCTGCAATCACGCGCGCAACCGACGCGATCCTCGCCGCGCAAAAGCCGGACGGCCACTGGGTCTACGAACTGGAAGCGGATGCGACGATTCCCGCCGAATACGTGCTGCTGGTCCATTACCTCGGCGAAACGCCGAACGTCGAGCTGGAGCAGAAAATCGCACGGTATTTGCGCCGCATCCAGCTAGCCGACGGCGGCTGGCCGCTCTTCACCGACGGCGCACTCGACGTCAGCGCGAGCGTGAAGGCGTACTTCGCGCTGAAGATGATCGGCGACCCCGTCGACGCCGAGCACATGGTCCGCGCGCGCGAGGCGATTCTTGCGCACGGCGGCGCCGAAGCGGTGAACGTCTTCACGCGGATTCTGCTGGCGCTGTTCGGCGTGGTGTCGTGGCGCGCGGTGCCCATGATGCCCGTGGAAATCACGCTGCTGCCCATGTGGTTTCCGTTCCATCTGTCGAAGGTGTCGTACTGGGCGCGGACCGTGATCGTGCCGCTGCTCGTGCTCAATGCGAAGCGGCCGCTCGCGCGCAATCCGCGCCGCGTGCGCATCGACGAATTGTTCCGCGGCGCGCCGGTGAACACCGGCATGCCGCAGCGGGCGCCGCATCAACATGTCGGCTGGTTCCGCTTTTTCCGTGTCGTGGATACGGTGTTGCGCGCGGTCGACGGTCTGTTTCCGAAAGCCACGCGCGAGCGAGCTGTACGCGAGGCGGTGGCCTTCGTCGATCAGCGGCTGAACGGCGAAGACGGCTTGGGCGCGATTTTCCCGGCCATGGCCAATTCGGTGATGATGTACGACGTGCTCGGTTATCCGGCCGACCATCCGAACCGTGCCATTGCGCGTCAGTCGATCGAAAAGCTGCTCGTTATCAAGGATGACGAAGCATATTGCCAGCCGTGTTTGTCGCCCGTATGGGACACGTCGCTTGCCGCGCACGCGTTGCTCGAAACCGGCGAAGCGCGTGCCGAACAGGCCGCCGAACGCGGCCTCGCATGGCTGCGTCCGCTGCAGATTCTCGACGTGCGCGGCGACTGGATTTCGCGCCGGCCGAACGTGCGGCCTGGCGGCTGGGCCTTCCAGTACAACAACGCGTATTACCCGGACGTCGACGATACGGCGGTGGTCGCGATGGCCATGCAGCGCTCGGCCGCGCTCACGCAGTCGAGCGTCGATCGCGAGGCAATTGCGCGCGCGCGCGAATGGGTCGTCGGCATGCAGAGTAGCGACGGCGGCTGGGGCGCGTTCGAGCCCGAGAACACGCAGTATTACCTGAACAACATTCCGTTCTCCGATCACGGCGCGCTGCTCGATCCGCCGACCGCGGACGTGTCGGGTCGTTGCCTGTCGATGCTCGCGCAACTCGGCGAGTTGCCGCAGAACAGCGAACCCGCGCAACGTGCGCTCGACTACATGCTGAAGGAGCAGGAGCCCGACGGCAGCTGGTATGGCCGTTGGGGTTTGAACTACATCTACGGTACGTGGACCGCGCTGTGTTCGCTGAACGCGGCCGGCATCTCGCACGACGACCCGCGCATCAAACGCGCCGCACAGTGGCTGCTGTCGATCCAGAACGAAGACGGCGGCTGGGGCGAGGCCGGCGAGAGCTACAAGCTCGACTACCACGGTTACGAACGCGCGCCGAGTACGGCTTCGCAAACGGCGTGGGCGTTGATGGGCCTGATGGCGGCGGGCGAGGTGAATCACGAGGCGGTTGCGCGGGGCATCGACTATTTGCAGCGTGAACAACGCGAGCACGGCTTGTGGGACGAAACGCGTTTCACCGCCACCGGGTTCCCGCGCGTGTTCTATCTGCGTTATCACGGCTATCGCAAGTTCTTCCCGCTGTGGGCGCTGGCGCGTTTCCGTCATCTGAAGCGCAACGGGCTCACGCGCGTTGCCGTCGGGATGTAACGGATGCTTCGCCCAACAGTGCCGTCCGCCGATGCCGACGGCAACAGCTTGCCGGTCATCGTCGTAACGGGCATGGCGTTCGAAGCGCGAATCGCGCGAGGCCAAGGCGTCGAAGTGGTCTACGCGGCGCGCGCCGATTTGCTGGAACGCGCGTTGAGCGCAGCGGTGGCGCGCGGCTGCTCGGGGATCGTCAGCTTCGGTACGGCGGGCGGCCTCGCGCCGGATTTGAAGCCGGGCGCGCTCATTGTCGCTGACGCCGTCGAAGGTCCGTTCGGCCGCGTTTCTACCGATCCGGCGTGGGCCGACCGGCTTGCCGCCGCGCTGGCGACCGGACCGCTCGCGTCACGCGTGCGACGTGGTTCGATGGCCGCAGTAGCGGCTCCGCTCATGTCCGCCGACGACAAGCGTGCGCTGCATCGCTCGACGGGTGCATTGGCTGTGGATATGGAATCGCATCTGGCTGGCGCGATGGCCGCCGCCCGCGGGCTGCCGTTCGCCGTGTGCCGTGCGATTGTGGATCCCGCGTGGCGCACGTTGCCGTCGGCAGCGACCGCAGGGTTGCGCGATGACGGCAGCACCGCCCTTGCGCCGATCCTGCGCGAGCTGATGCGGCAACCGTCGCAGATCGGCGCGCTGATTCAGGTGGCGATTGATGCGCATGCGGCGCGCGTCTCGCTGGTGCAGGCCCGGCAAGCGCTGAGTGCGGGTGGGGCGTTGCCGAAGTTGGCCTAGCGCTTGAACAGCATCGACGCACGCTTGGGGCGTGCGTGCGCCGATCCTATTGCGCAGCGGGCGCTGACGCCGGTTGCTGTTTGCCGGCAGGCGCAGGCGTCGTAGGGATAGCCGTGCCCGTGGCGGGCGCTGAAGCCGCAGTTGGCGCTGTTGCCGGCGCCGCGGTTGTCCCCGCCTTTGCCCCCGTCGTTTCACTAGCTGGCACCGCGCCCGCCGCGCCGCTTGCCGGCGCGGGCGACTCACCTGGATCCGAGTAATTCGGTGCGCCCGCGGGTGCGCCTGTAGCAGCACCAGACGCCGCGTCCGGCGTGTCAGCCGTATCGCCCGGGTCTGCGTAGTTCGGAAGCGTCGCCGGCGCGCCGGCCGCGGCGCCCTTCGCCGGAATCGTCGCACCGCCCGAGTCGTCCTGATCCTCGTATTCCGGCAGCGGCGCCGCATTGTCGCCGGTGCCGCGCAGACGCGCCCGCCGTTGCTGCGTATAGGCGTCCCGCACGAACGAGTATTTATCCAGCGCCGCCTGCTGAAGAAGATCCGTCGCGCCCAGCAGGTCGGAGCGAACGCTCACGAACTGCAGCACGTACAGAGGATTTCGCACCGCCGGCTCCATGTAGTTCAAAGGATTGAACTTCACGTCCACCACCAGCCCCATGCTGTCGCGCACGGTGCTCGGCCCGAAAAGCGGCAAGACCAGATACGGTCCCGATGGAATGCCCCAGTGTCCAAGCGTCAGGCCGAAATCCTGATGATGCTTCGGCAGCCCGGCCGGCGTCGCCCAATCGAGCAGGCCACCCAGGCCGAAGGTGGAGTTGAACGCGAAACGGACGAGGTCCTCGGTCGCGTCGGTGATCTTCAACTGCAGCAGCGCATTCGCGGCGTTGGTCAAGTCACCCAGGTTCGAAAAGAAGTTGCTGACGGCCGTGCGCAACGGCTGCGGCGTCACCTTCTGATAGCCCTTCGCGACGGGCACCGCGACGTAGCGGTCGAGCCCGTCGTTGAAATTGAACACTGCCCGGTTCATCGGCTCGAACGGGTCGCCGGGCTTGCGGTCAGGACCGGTTGCGCAGCCGGATATGAGGCCGGTGGCAGCGAGCGCCAGCACAGTGGTACGCAGTTTCATGCTTATATTCCTTTGTGCTTCGCGCGACGTGGGCGCGGCTTGCCCATCAGCACGGGTTGGAAAACCACTGCACCGATGAGTGTGCAAAACAGCGACAGCGCCAGCAGGCGGCCCATGCTGGACGTTCCCGGATGATGCGATAGCCAGAGGCTGCCGAACGCCGTCGCCGTGGTTGCCGCGCTGAACAGGACCGCGTGTGTCAGGCTCGACTGCAACAGGCCGGTCTGCCCATTGCGCCACGCCATCACGAAGTAAATCTTGAACGCCACGCCGACGCCGAGCATCAGCGGCAACGCAATGATATTCGCGAAGTTCAGCGGCATGCCGAACACCACGCACAACTCAAGCGTGACGAGCGCCGACACAAGGAGCGGAACCAGCGTGCGCAGCATGTCGCCAACGCGCCGCAGCGCGATCCACAGCAGGATCGCGATGGACAGCAGCGCCCATCCCGCGGCCTGCAAGAACGCCTTGATGATCGTATCCGCGGAATGAAGGATGGAGATCGGGCCGCCTATCGCGCCGGGCTCGGCCTTTTTGACTGCGTGAGCGAAGCGGGCGAGCGTGGCGTCGTCGTTCGGATCGGTGCCCGGCTTCACCTTCGGCGCGATGTCGACGAGGGCGCGGCCGTCCTTCGACACCCAGCCCTTCGAGATTTCCTTCGGCAAATTGTCCCGCGTGATTTCGGTCGGCTGCAGCAGGTTCTCCAGCTGCTTGAGCGCAATGCGCAGGGTCTCGGACAGCGCGTTTTCCGCGCGGTCGCGCGTGGCGGCGTCGGCGGCGGCGAGCTTTTGCAGCGTGACCGACAGATGTTGCGCTTCGGCGGCGCCTGGGCCGGGATGATCTTCGGCGGCGAGGGAGAGCTGGTTCGACGCGCGCTTGAGCGCGGCGACGCGCACGGCGTCCGTGGCCTGCGGCGCGGGTTGCTGTTGCAGCGCGGGCAGCAATTGCTGGGCGGCGCTTGCGATCAGCATCATCTTTTGTTGCTGCTGCGCGGGAACAAAGGTGTCCAGAGTCGTGACGCGGCCCACTTCGGGCAACGTGCGCAAACGCTCGGCCTTGCGATCGGCGTCGGCAAGCGAGGGCGCGAGCACATGCACGTTGTTCACCGCGGCCTCGGGCGAATCTTTCAGCGACAGCAGTGTGGCCATCGACTCGGTATGCGGATCTTTCAGATGCAGCGGATTGAAGTCGAAGTGCAAACGCGTGAGCAACGGCGATGCGCCAATCACGACGATCAGCGTGCCGATCAACACGGGCTTGCGGTGATGGGCGAGAAAGTCGTCGACGGGTGCGAGCTGCTTGAAGCCCGGCGACACGGCCTCACCCGGCGGGTTGAAGATCTTCAGCAACGCGGGCAGCAGTGTCATGTTGGTCAGATACGCGACGAACATGCCAACACCGGCGATCTCACCCAACTCGGACACGCCGCGGTACGCGGTCGGCAGAAACGAGAAGAAGCTCAACGCGACGGCGACCGCGGCGAGGGTGAGCGGCACGCCGATACTGTGCGCGGTATGGGCAAGGGCGGCGGAAAGACGGTCGTCGCGATTGCGCTCCTCGCGATACTTGACGCCGAACTGCACGCCGAAATCGACGCCCAGCCCGACGAACAGCACCATGAACGCAACCGAGATCATGTTCAGCGCGCCGACCATCATGAGGCCGAGCGCGGCGGTGATCGCGAGTCCAACGAACAGCGTGATAAAGACTGCGGCGATCATGCGTCCTGAGCGCAGCGCGAGCCACAAAATCACCAGCACGACGACGAACGTGCCGATGCCGTTGAGCACCGCGCCGTCTTTAACCGACGCGAACTCTTCGTCCGCGAGCGGCTGTTCGCCGGTCAGACGGACGGTGGCGCCGTAACGCGAGTCCAGATGCAGCGAGGCCGCCGTGTCGCGAATCGCCTGCGACGCGGTTGCGCCCGGCTCGAGCGCATCGTAGTTCACGACCGGCTGCACGACCACGAACGCACGCGCCGGATTGGTCGCTGCGCTTTTGTCGACCAACGCGCGCCACGAGAAAGCGGCCGGCTTGCCGGCCAGCACGAGGTCCAGCGTGTTGGCGCTTTGCGACAACAGGCGGCTCATGTCCGGGAGCTTCACCTGACCGATCTGCAGCGGCAGCAACAAGCTCGTGGTGAGCGTGCCCGCAAGTCCGGTGAGGCTGGGGTCGTGCGCGAGCGTGTTCACGAGCGGGCGCGACTGCACGAGCTGCGACGTGGTCGACATGACCTCTTCGGTCGATGGGAACAGCAGGCCGTTGTGTTCGAAGAACGGCCCGCCGGCGGGCTGCGAGACCGCGACGAATTCCTTCGGCTCCGCTTTGAGCGCCGCAGTCAGCGCGTTCGCCGCGGCGTCGGCAAACTCGGGCGCGCGCGCCTCCACGACGACCAGCACCGTCTCCCCGCGATCGGGAAAGGCCTGGTCCATCGCGTGCTCGAGCGTGGACCATTCCTTGTCGGTTTCGATCAGGCGGCTGATGTCGGTGTTGATCTTGAAGTGATGCGCGACATAGATCCCGCTCAACACGGCGAGCACGATCGACAGTGCGATGATCCGCAACGGATGGCGCACCGAATAGGCGACGAGGCGAACAATAGATGACTTCAGCATGTAGGCGAACTTGGCCTTATCACGGGTGGCATTTTGACGAAAGTGCACAAGTATACAGAGCCAGAGCAAACCGGATCGTATTCGGCAGCAATGCGCGTAGCAAATGCGGCTCCCGGTGCAGGATGAAAGGGCGGGAACGCAATGTCGTTATACTGGTCTATCCAGCTTTCGCCCCGATCTTGCTGGTCGGCGGCACACTCTCTTTCGGGTCTTGTCCAGCGTATGAAACGTTATCTGTCTGCTTTTCTGGCCGCAGCCGTAGTCTCAACGGCTGCCTATGCGCAAAGCGCGCCCGACGCGGTGGTAAAAAGTGCCGTCGAGGGCACGGTCTCAGCCATGAAGGCCGATCCGCAAGCCCGCGGCGGCGATATGGCAAAGATCACGCAACTGGTCGAGACGCGCTTCGTGCCGGCAACGGACTTCCAGCGCACCACGCGCATCGCGGTCGGCAAGGCATGGAGCACCGCCACCCCCGAGCAGCAAAAGCAGCTCTATGAGCAGTTCACGCTGCTTCTCGTGCACACCTATGCTTCGTCGCTTTCGCAGTTGCGCGACCAGGACGTCAAGTTCAAGTTTGCGCCGGTCAATGCGCCGGGCGCCGCGAAAGACGTCGTGGTGCAGTCGCATGTGATCAGCAATGGCGGCGACGACGCAATCGACTACCGGCTTACCAAGGGCCCGTCCGGCTGGAAGATCTACGACATCAACATGATGGGCGCATGGCTGATTCAGGTGTACCAGACACAGTTCGCCGACCAGCTTTCCAAGGGCGGGGTCGACGGCCTGATCAAGTTCCTCACCGCGCATAATGCACGCAGCGGGGGGTAAGCCGGACCGGCAAGCCGATTGCCTTTGAGGCACGAGCAAAACAGCAAAAGAAAAAGCGCGGTGGCCTTTAAAGCCACCGCGCTTTTTTATGCGTGATCATGCCTGGTTATGCGGCGCGATTCAGGAGCGGCGCCAAGACCGCCCCGATTCGACGCTCAGTGTGCAGCCGTAGCCGTCTGCACCTTGCTGCCCTTGCCGGCCACCTTGATCTCTTCGAGCTTGATCTCGACGTGGCGTGAGAACACGTATTCAGCCGGGCGCTGCTTGTCCAGAGGAATGTCCTTGGTGAAAGCACCCGAGGTCTTCGGGCCGCGCAGGCTGACCTTCAATGCCTTCAGCGGATGCGCAACCGTATCCATCACGGCCGTGGCTTCAAAGCCGCAGTGGACCATGCAGTCGGCGCACTTTTCATAGTTGCCCGTGCCGTAATTGTCCCACTCCGTGGTTTCCATCAATTCCTTGAAGGTCTTCACATAACCTTCGCCGACCAGATAGCACGGCTTCTGCCAGCCGAACACCGTGCGCGCCGGGTTGCCCCAAGGCGTGCATTCGTAGGTCTGATTGCCGGCGAGGAAGTCGAGGAACATGGCCGACTGGCTGAACGACCAGTTCTTGCCGTTGTTGCCGCGCTTGAAGATTTCGCGGAACAGATGCTTGGTCTTGTCGCGATTCAGGAAGTGCTGCTGATCCGGCGCGCGCTCATACGCATAACCCGGCGAGACGGTGATGCCGTCCACGCCCATCGGCCCGACCGTGTCGAAGAAAGCGGCAACGCGCTCCGGCACCGCGTCGTTAAACAGCGTGCAGTTGATGTTCACGCGGAAACCGCGGCGCTTCGCTTCCTTGATGGCCGCGACCGCCTTGTCGTACACGCCGTCTTGCGACACCGAATGGTCGTGCATCTGCTGATCGCCATCCAGGTGAACCGACCAGACGAAGTACGGATTCGGCTCGTAGTCGTCCATCTTCTTTTCCATCAGCAGCGCGTTCGTGCACAGGTACACGAACTTCTTACGCGCGATGATGCCCTTCACGATCTGCGGCATTTCCTTGTGCAGGAGCGGTTCGCCGCCTGCAATCGACACCACCGGCGCGCCGCATTCGTCGACGGCGCCAAGGCATTCTTCCAGCGACAGACGCTGATTCAGGATGGGGTCCGGATAGTCGATCTTGCCGCAGCCATTGCAGGCGAGATTGCAGCGGAACAGCGGCTCCAGCATCAGTGCGAGCGGGTAGCGTTTGTTGCCGGAGAGGTGTTGACGCATGATGTATGCGCCGACCCGGACTTTCTGTAGCAGCGGAATAGACAAGACGTCCTCCTTAAACTTCGCGTGCGGCGAGTGGTTGCATCAGCTTCGATGGCAACTTGAATTCAACTTTCTCTTCACGGCCCGCCATCGTCGTGACATCGACGGGCCCCATTGCGCTTAGCGCATCGATTACGTTTCTGACCATTTCTTCCGGCGCCGAAGCGCCGGCCGTGATGCCGATGGTCTGCGCATTCGCAAACCATTCCGGCTTCACTTCTGAACCGTCGGCGACGAGATAGCTCGCCACGCCGCTTTCGCTGCCGATTTCGCGCAGCCGGTTCGAATTCGAGCTGTTCGTTGCGCCCACCACCAGCAGCACGTCCACCTGCTTGCTCAACTCGCGCACCGCGGCCTGGCGGTTTTGCGTCGCATAGCAGATGTCGCGCGTGTCGGGGCCGACGATGTCGGTGAAGCGGCGCTGCAAGGCGTCGATAATGCCACGTGTGTCGTCCACCGACAGCGTGGTCTGCGTGACATACGCGAGCGGCGTATCGACCGGCAGGTGCAGATGCTCGACCTCGGCTTCGCTCTGCACCAGCAGCACCTTGCCCGGGATCTGGCCGATCGTGCCTTCCACTTCCGGATGCCCGGCGTGGCCGATCAGAATCAGCGTGCGCCCGGCGCTCACATATTGACGCCCTTGCACGTGCACCTTGGTGACGAGCGGGCAAGTTGCGTCGAGCACGTCGAGACCGCGGGCTTCCGCGTCGCGCTCAACCGTTTGAGCGACGCCGTGAGCGCTGAAGATCGCCACGGCGCCCTGCGGCACTTCATCGAGTTCTTCGACGAAACGCGCGCCTTTCTGGCGCAGATTATCGACCACGTGACGATTGTGGACAATTTCGTGGCGCACATATACAGGCGCGCCGTGCTGCTGCAGCGCCCGATCGACAATCTCGATCGCACGAACAACGCCCGCACAAAAGCCGCGGGGTTGGGCAAGGATGACTCGCATAAGTTGGCGGACTCCGACTGACGCGGGTTTCGAGCAAGTCGGAAATTCTGACTTTATCGCCGCGACCATCTAATTAATTGACGTCTTGAGCTCCGGCGACGTGCCGGTACAGCAAAACCAAACGCGCATTCTAACGCTATCAGGCCGGCTTTGCTTTGCCGGGGCCGCTACGGTGTTGGGCGCACGCGGCACATGCCCTCGCCTCGCCACAACTCATGCGGAAAAAATTGCACGCTGCACCGCTTTGGCGGAACCCTTAAACTACGTCGTCCTGTGAAGCGCTCGCGCCTCGCAATACAAATGATTCGACGCTTGCTGGAAATCGAGGGTAACGCTTAATGGGGTTGATGGCGGTGATTCTGTTTTTTCTTTCGTGTTTGTCCCTGCTGATCTGGCTCGTGCTGCTGTTCGCCCGCGGCGGCTTCTGGCGCGCGCGTCCCGCCGCGCCGCTTACGCCCGAACCGCGCAGCGCATGGCCCGGCGTGGCCGCCGTGGTGCCTGCCCGCAATGAAGTCGATGTGATCGCGCAGGCCGTTACGACGCTGCTTCAGCAGGACTATCCCGGCGAATTTCACGTGATCGTGGTTGACGACCACAGCACCGACGGTACCGCCGACGCTGCCCGCGCAGCCGCATTGCAGCTGCAATGCCCGGACCGTCTGACCGTTCTGAGCGCGAAGCCGTTGCCCCCGGGTTGGTCCGGCAAGGTGTGGGCGCAGTCGCAAGGCATCGAGGCGGTACGCACGCTTGACTTGCCAGCTGAGTTTCTGTTGCTGACGGACGCCGATATCGGCCATCCCGCGGAGGCCGTCACGCAACTCGTCGTCCGTGCCGACGTGGAAAAGCGCGATCTCGTCTCGCTGATGGTGCGGCTGCGCTGCGACTCCTTCTGGGAGAAAGCGCTTATTCCGGCCTTCGTTTTCTTCTTTGCGAAGCTGTATCCGTTCGCATGGGTCAACAATCCGCGCAATCGCACGGCGGCTGCGGCTGGCGGCTGCATGCTCGTGCGGCGCAGCGCGCTGGAGGAAGCGGGCGGCATCGAATCGATCCGCGCTGAACTGATCGACGATTGCAGTTTGGCGGCGCGCATCAAGCATCGCGGCACCGGGCGCCACCCGATCCGGCTCGACGTGGCGGCGCGAAGCGTGTCCCTGCGTCCTTACGATAGCTGGCGCGACATCTGGAACATGATTGCGCGCACCGCGTTCACGCAATTGCATTATTCGCCGTTGCTGCTGGCGGGCACGCTTGCCGGCATGACGATCATCTACCTGATGCCGCCGGTCGCCGCGCTCGTACTCGGGCCGACGGGCTGGCCCGCGTGGCTCGCCTGGGCCGCCATGTGCTGCGCGTATGCGCCGATGCTGAGCTATTACCGCCGCTCGCCGCTATGGGCGCCGTTTCTGCCGCTCATCGCGCTTTTCTATGTGGGGGCGACGTTTGCGTCGGCGGTGCGCTACTGGCGCGGCAAGGGCGGGCAGTGGAAGGCGCGGGTTCAGGCGCCCGTGCAGGAACGTTGACGCGTTCGCGCGCCACTCTAAAAAGGGTGGCCCGAGGCGGTAACGAAAAAGCGGCGCTTTGCGCCGCTTTTCTTTTAGCCCTTTGTAAGCAGCATGTAGAGCTGAATCACCATGTCCGGTGAAAACGTAAACGGCACCCAGCCGTGACCGGTATGGCGCAATACCAGCAAACGGTCGCCGTTCGACTGCTTCTGCACCGCCATGACCGGATTTTTCGTCGACACGAAACGCCAGCCCGGCGGAATGCCCGGTGGGGGTTCCGGCGTCATCGAGGCGCGCGCGTTCGACAGTTCCTCAATTAGCTGGCCGATCTGCTCCGCGCGCAATGCGACGGTCTGACCGCCGATGGTCATGGTGATTTCATTCTGCGCCGGACGGTTGATTTCCAGCGTGGGCAGAGCCGGGGGCGCAGCGGTTTCCGCTCCGGCTTCGGTGACCGCGGCCTCGGCTTGGGCTTCAACTTCGACCGTTTCCGCTTCGACTTCCGGCACGGCATGTTCAGCCGACGCCTGCTGCGCGTCAGCCTGGTCGCGTGTCTCGGAGATGCTTTGGGCCTGCGGGGCCACGACAGCCTGAATGAGCTGATCGACGCCCACTTCGAGCGCGCCGAGCTGTTCGTGAAGGTTCATGCGAGATTTCTCTGGTAAGACCCGCGATTTTAACTGCTGCGCGTAGGCTTTACCTTCCGCAATTACAGCGACGTTGTAACAAAATGCTCGCGCTACGGCTTGAGATAGCCCGCATGCCGGAACCAGTCGAGCGCATCGCTCAAACCCTCCCGGTACGGACGCGCCCGGTAGCCGAGTTCGCGTTCCGCCTTGGCCGAACTGAAGTACATCTTGTTCTTGGACATCTTCAATCCGTCGACGGTGACGAACGGTTCGCGCTTCGTGAACTTCGCGACCGCTTCCGCACCCATCGCGAGCGGGTAAAGCGGCCAGCGCGGCAAGCTGATGGTGGGCGCCTTGCGGCCGGTGAGCGCCGCGATGTCCGCGAGCATCTGCTGAAGCGGCAAATTTTCGCCGCCAAGAATGTAGCGTTCACCGATCTTGCCGCGCTCGAGCGCGAGAAAGTGCCCGGCCGCGACGTCGTCGACGTGCACGAGATTCAGCCCCGTATCGACGAAAGCGGGAATCTTGCCGAGCGCCGCTTCCACAATAATGCGTCCGGTCGGCGTCGGCTTGACGTCGCGCGGCCCGATGGGGGTGGACGGGTTGACGATCACCGCCGGCAGGCCGTCCTTGGCGATCATGCGTTCCACCGCGCGCTCGGCCAGCACCTTGCTGCGCTTGTAGACGCCGATGGCCTGGTCGGCTTTGAGCGGCGATGTTTCATCGGCTGAATTGCCGGAGCTCGTCACCTTGAGCGTGGCCACGCTGCTCGTGTACACGATGCGCTCGACGCCTTCCTTCAACGCGGCGCGCATGGTCGCCTCGGTGCCTTCCAGATTCGAGCGCTCGATTTCGCTCGGGTCCGGCGCCCACAGCCGGTAATCGGCGGCGACGTGCAGCAGATAGCGCACGCCGCGCAGCGCGTTGCGCATGGACGCTTCGTCGCGCATATCGCCGACGACGATTTCCGCGTCGAGCGACTCGAGGTTCTGACGCGGACTGGTGGCGCGCACCAGCACTCGCACCTTGAAGCCCTTCTGTTGCGCAATGCGTGCCACCGACGAGCCGACAAAGCCGGATGCGCCGGTCACGAGCACGAGATCGCCATTCTGTTCGGTCATTCTGTTTCCGTTCCCTGCGTGACAGTCGAGGGATTGTACGTGGCGCGCGGGGGCCGCGTCGCCCACGCCCCGCGCACTGAGCGTTGACGACCGTCGACGCGGTCATTTCAACCCACGTTCCGCAAGCAGGCTCGCCGCGACGCGACTAGAATGCCGGCTTGAAAGACTGTGAGGAGAGAACGGCATGGCCCCTGATCTGGATGAGCGGATCGAAACGTATTACGTGCGCGTGCGCGGCACCGTGCAGGGCGTCGGCTTTCGTCACGCGACCGTGCGGCAGGCGCACGCGCTGGGCATCAAGGGATGGGTTGCGAATCTCGACGACGGCTCGGTCGAAGCCATGTTGCAGGGCACGGCGAACCAGGTCGACCGCATGCTGTCGTGGCTGCGGCACGGGCCGCCGGCGGCGCGCGTGACCGAAGTGGCCGGTGAAGAGCGCGTGACCGAGAAACGCTACGAGCGGTTTGAACAGCATTGAAGGGCGTTTAACCACATCGGCCACGGTGAGAGCCCGCCGCCCCTTTAGCCGTTCGGGGCTATCGCGCTATCAGCAGGCTTTCGGCAAATCCCCACTCGCTTTCCAGCCACTGGTGGCTGCACGCGAAGCCCGCATCGTCGGCGATCGCGGGCATTTCGTCGGCGCGATACTTGTGGCTGCTCTCGGTCCAGATCGTTTCGCCTGCCTTGAGCGACACCGTCAAATTCGCGGCCGCGATATGCGCGGTGACGTCACGCTTTGCACGCAAATGCATTTCGATACTGCGCGCGTCCGGATTGAAACGCGCGACGTGCTCGAATGCATCGAGAGGAAAATCGCCGCCGAGTTCGCGATTGATCCGCGCGAGCAGATTCAGGTTGAACGACGCCGTGACGCCGATTGCGTCGTCGTAAGCGGCGATCAGCATGGGCGTCGGCTTGATGAGGTCGGTGCCGAGCAGCAACGCGTCGCCGGGCGCCAGCATGTTGCGGATGTCGCGCAGAAAGCGCGTTGCCGCCAGTCTGCCGAAATTGCCGATCGTACTGCCGAGAAAAAGTACGAGTAAGCGCTCGTCGGCTGCGCGCTTTTTGCTGACTTCCGCGAGACCGGCCAGATAATCGCGTTCATAACCGACGATAGAAATCCGCTCGATGTCGCCTAGTTCGCGCCTGCACAACTGCAACGCGGTGCGCGAAATTTCAATCGGGCAGTAAGAAGTGGGGCGCTTTTTACACAGCGCTTCGAGAATGCGGCGCGTTTTGCGGCCGCTGCCGCTGCCGAGTTCGGCGACGGTTACGTCGTGCGGAAGGTGCTCGACAATGTCCACCGCGTGCTTCGCGAGCAGTCGCTCTTCAGCGCGTGTCACGCCGTATTCCGGCAGCACGGTGATCACTTCGAATAAAGCGGAACCGACTTCGTCGTACAGATACTTCGAGGGCAACTCTTTCTGCGGTGTATGCGTGAGGCCGGTGCGGACGTCGGCGGCGAAAGCGGAGCGTTGATCGGGTGATGCGTCGTGCGAGAGGGCTGGCTGGGTCATGGTGGCTCCAGTAGTCACATTCGATGAGCGGGATGGGTGGCCGGAGGCCGCACGCGTAATCGAAGCCGATTGATGCGTGCTGCGGAGGAAGCGGGCCGTCATGCGGGCCCGGCTCGTTGATGTCGCAAACGCTGGTTGCAAACGCTGCAGCAGAAGCTGGAAGCAAGATTCGCGCTTGAGCGACGGAGTTGCCTTGTCGAACGCGCGCGGGTGTCTCCCGCGCGCGTGAAGTTATGTTCTAGTTCATCGACGCGCGTTCTGCACGGATTAATTGCCGTCGCAAGAATGAAAGCAACGCGTGGTGTGCCCATGCCGCGTCGATAATCCGGCTAGAATGCCCGGCTTGCATCGCAGGATAAAACTACAAAAAGCGGCGCGCGACACGCGCTGCGGCTCTCGGACCTTCACTTCGAATGACAACGACAATCGCGGTGCGCCGCCATGTTGCGCCGCATCCGCATCCGCATGCGCTCGCGCCGCACGGCGAAGCTCCCGCACAGCGGGGCGCACGATGAATCACTATTCGCCCAAACGCGGCATTGCCTTATCGGTTAGCGCCTGCGCGATGTTCGCGCTGCTGTCGGCCTACGCGACGCTGCTCACACCGCTCACCGGCCTGGATATTTTCGCGTGGCGCATCGTCTGGACCGTGCCGGGCGCGCTGCTGCTGGTTGCCTCGCGCAAGCGCATGCCGATTCTGCGGCAGCTTCTTTACCGGATGGTGACGCAGCCCGCACTCGGCGTCGCCATGCTCGCCGCCGCGGCGTTGCTCGGCGCGCAATTGTGGGTGTTTCTGTGGGCGCCGCTGCATGGCCGCATGCTTGAGGTATCGCTCGGCTATTTCCTGTTGCCGCTCGTGATGGTACTGGTCGGGCGCTTCTACTATCACGAACGTCTCGATGGTTTGCAGTGGGCGGCGGTGATATGCGCGGCCGCGGGCGTGGGTCATGAACTGTGGGTGACGGGCGCTTTCTCGTGGCCGACGTTGCTCGTCGCGCTCGGCTATCCGCCGTACTTCGTGTTGCGGCGCAAAATCAAGCAGGATTCGCTCGCACTGTTCACCGTCGAGATGATTTTGCTGTTGCCTGTGGCAGTGGCGATGATCGTGACCGGCGGGTCGCTCACGCTGATCTCGGGACGCCTCGACATGTGGCTCCTGCTGCTGCCGGGGCTTGGCGCGTTGAGCACGCTCGCGCTGGCTTCGTATCTGACCGCGAGTCGCCTATTGCCCGTCGCGTTGTTCGGCATTCTTGGCTATGTCGAGCCGGTTTTGCTCGTGCTCGTGTCGATCACGTTGCTCGGCGAAACGTTGAGTGCCGCGCAATTGGCCACGTACATTCCGATCTGGATCGCGGTCGTGCTGACAGCGTTGCACAGCGTGCGGCTCGTGCGCTTTGCGTGAGACCCAAGCGCCGGCGACAGTTCCAGGCTGCGCGCTTTTACTCGTGCGCCGTCGCGCGTTGTTCGTTCGTCGGCGTCGGCCCCAGATCTCTTTCTATCGCTTCGCGTAGCGCAGGCCGCCAGCCGATGTGGAACAACGCTTCGGCCAGCACGAACAGTGGGCCGATCAGAAGGCCGATCACGTCGTCGACAAAAGCCGGCTTGCGGTGCTCGTAGGCAATGTGGCCGATGAACTGAAACACCCAGCCGGTCGCGAAGAGTCCCACGCCGGTTGCCAGCCAGACCGACGTTGACTGCGCCGCGATCCACTGGCCAAACGCGATGCAAAGCGCGGATACCGCTGTCATCAGCAGACCCAGCGACGCGTCGAGCACCAGGTAATAGAGCGTGGCCGCGGAGAACAACAGCCATGCGGGCGATAGTGTCAACGGCGGCGCGGCGAGCGCGAAAGCCGGACGGCTCAGCAGCACCGCCAATGCAAGCACGATCATTGGGATGCCGATGAAATGCGTGGCGATATTGCGCCGGTCGCGATGGTAAGCCGCATATTGCGTAAGCTGTTGCGTCAGCGTTCTCATGGATGCCGCTCCTGCGTCAAAGCCAGCATAATCGCGGCGATTGGAATTTGAAACCATCGGGTAGCCGACAGTCGGAACAAGCGCGATTCAATGACCGCAAGTCTTCCTCGTACTCAGCTTGCCACGCTGCTTTCAGACAGCGCATGGTTTCGCTCGGCCCCGGCGGCTTTGCAGGCCCAATTGATCGACGCGGGCCGAATCGAACGCCTCGCCGCTGGCGAGCGTCTCTTCATGCGCGGCGATCCAGATGACGGCATCTATTGCGTGCTTGGCGGCGCCGTGCGAATCGGCGCAGCGAGTGCGAGCGGCACGGAAGCATTGCTCGCTGTGATCGAACCGGTGAACTGGTTCGGTGAGATTGCGCTGTTTGACAATCGTCCGCGAACGCACGACGCGTATGCCGAACGCGATACCGAACTGTTTCATGTGACGCGCGCCGCACTCGCCGGGCTGCTCGAACGCACGCCTGCGCATTGGCACACAATCGGATTGCTGCTCACGCAAAAACTGCGTCTCGCCTTCGACGCGATAGAAGAAGCCGCGTTGCTGCCCGCCGCGCAACGCGTAGCGCGGCGGCTGTTGCTGATGGCTGGCGGATATGGCGAGGCCGGCACTATGCGGCGCGTCATCAACGTGCCCCAGGAAGATCTCGCGATGATGCTGGCACTGTCGCGGCAGACCATCAACCAGGTGCTCAAGCAGTTTGAAACGCAGGGCGCGGTGAAGCTCGGCTATGCGGAAATCCGGATAGTCGACGAGCGCAGACTTCGCGAGCTTGCGCAGTTGAGCCCAGGTGCACATTGACGGCTTGAAAGCGGCTTCGCCGCGCGATTGCCATAGATTGCCACTGTTACGACAACGCGAAAGCTGGCATAAAAAAAGGCGAGTCATACGACTCGCCCTCCCTGAACGGCATTGCCCGGCTTCGATTATTTGCTTAATTCTTCTAATGCATGCGTGGCCGGTGCGTGCCGGAACCGTGCACGTGTTATTGCGTTTTGGTCGTGCCGGTCTTGGCGCCGTCAGCGCTCACCGGCGCATTGCTGGCCTCTTGCGCGCCGTCCGTTTTCGTTTTCGCCGTGCTGGAATCGGCCGGAGTCTTCTTCACTGCGTTGTGTTTCTTCGCGGCGTGCTTGGAAGAAGTCTTCACATGCGACTTCGCGGTCGTGCTCGAAGGTGCTTTAGCGTGGGTGGTGGCTGTCGTGTCATTCGACGCGCCGGTTTGCACGGCGGTGCTTGCCTTAAGATTCGCCTGGCCCGCGGGCTGCGTTGCTTCGGACGGTGCGGGTGCGGCCGTTTGAGCGAAAGCGGTTGACACGAGCAGAGCGGAAGCGAGAGCAGCGAAAAGCGTCTTCATGGTGTGACTCCTTGTTGAACCGGTGGATTCCTGTGGATTCCTGCGAGTTTCTGTTTCGCGGCTGGATTGTTCAGCGCTGCCGGTTTAACGCAGTCCGGAGGACAGCAGTTGACGATGTTCTGGTGACAAAACGTAACCGCAGAAACATATCGTGCTGCTGACTACTCTTCCGGCCTTCCCGCTCTCGACGCAATAAGACTCCAAACGTTAGTTGAATGGATTGTCCACAACACCCGGTTTTGCATCCGGTTCGTCTTTCACTTTAGCGGGCAGCCCCGGATGCGCCTGCAAGGCCGCGACGATTGCATCCACCGCTTCCTTCAATGCGAGCGCGGCCTTCAGCCCTCGCTGGTCTTGCGTCAGTTCGAGCGTGCCGTTCAGCACGACGCGCTTTGCGCCGTTGCTCACGGTCATTGCGTCGCCTTGAATGTTGAGTACGTCGTCGTCGTTCGAATAGGGTTTAAACACCTTTGAGTCCTCCCGGTCGCTGATCTTTGAGGTTCTCCGGAATGCCCGGAAAGCGAATGCCCGATGCTGCTTCGAGTTCGTGAATCGTTCTGATGTCGTAGCGGTTCGTGGACACATTGTCGACCACTACCGAGAACGCCAGTTGCCGCGAAGGTACGTAGACGACCTTGAACAACTGGGTTGGAACGAACACGCGCGTGGGTCCGATTGTTTGCAGTTGCTGGCCGCTGAACATTGGACCCGTGACGACATACGTGTCGTCATAAGCCATGGCGATTTTACGCACTGACGTTTCAATGCGCGCCCACAGCCGTTGATTGTTTTCGCGATTTTGCGGCACGATGTTCGCGAGCGAAAACGACTGCGCCATGGCTTGCTCATTCCAGCGATTTCCCGCGGGACTCATATGTCCGCGATCGAAGCCGCTGCGCTTGTAATCGGCGAGCGTTGCGCCTTCGCCGTCGGGCAAGCGCGCGTCTTCGAAGAACTTGTTGGTGCGCACCATGTCTTTGGCGGCTTCGATATGGTCGCGCGTCAGGTGTTCGGCGGACCACAATGGACCGTGTGTGATGCCCGAATGCATGACGGCGAAATCGCTATAACAAAGCATGCGCGCTTTGGGCGCCATCTTCTGATTGGTCAGAACCGGCCATTGCGCATTTGGTGTGAACTGGGTGCAGGAGGGCGCCGCAATTGCGTGAGCGGCGACCACAACGAGCAGACTGGCGAACCACTTCTTCATGGGTTGATCGGTGAAAAGAGAGGGGCGCAAAGTATAGCGTTGAGCGTGGCTATTGAGCGATGTAAAACGGGTGGGAGAGCGTAGAGAAGAGCGGCAATGCAATGCTCGCGCGCCGAAGCAGGTACATGACGCGGTGTCGCACGGGCAAAAAAAATGGGCCGCCTTGCGGCGACCCGAATGCGTGGACTTCCGACACTACGCAGGCAAACTTAAGGCAAGCTTAAATGCATGCGTCGCGTAAACCGGTCCATTAGATCGTGAAGAGCGGACAGTGCGGAGTGGCGGGTTAAACGATTCCATCCGCGCGTCCGGCGACGCGCGGGTGGGAACATCGACCGAGCAGAAAGGACGCTGGAATTAATTGCCGAACACGCTGTTCTCAGCGCGGACGTTTTGACGATCGACCGCTTGCAAGCGCCAGAAGCCGCTGGTCGGCGCACGATTGCGCACGGCGGTCCACGCCGCGTCGCCTTGAGCGGCGCTCACGCGCTGCTTACGGTCGACGTGCAATCCACGCAGCGTACACAACGGCGCGTCCGTGCTTGGCGCGCACAATGTCGTCACGCCGCCTTCGTCGCGTAATTCGCCCCACGGGGGCAGATCGATCCCTTGATGCGCTTCCCTCGACCACCGGCGTTGGTCGGTGTCGAGCCATAGCACAGCGTAGTCATGACTGACGGTGGGATCGGAACCGTTAATGAGAATGGTCAGGCGCATATCAGTTCCGTGCAAAGTACTCAGAATAGCTTTAACAGTCTATGTCGCGACGCCGGTTATTCAAGGCAAATGGTAAGACTTGTGCACGAAAAATCCGACGCTGGATACACACGGCTGTACCATGTTTGCGTCGCGATCCGGCCTCCGCTTTCCACCCGCGCGAACTTGCTTCTTCGTTGTCGCTGCACCGATCCTGGAGACGTGTCATACAGCTTCGATTTCTGCGTTTTGTCGCGCTGGCCGCGTGCATAAGCGCGGCGCCGGCGCCTGGTTTTTCAGCGGATAACGCGCCGTTCGCCGAGCCCGCGCCGATCGTCTACGTATCGGATTTCGAACTGGACGTCGCGAACGTCGCACCGGACAGCGGCCCCGGCCAACGCGTGCGCCGTCTGCGAGGTCTATTGCCGAGCGGGCCGGGACCGTTGGACCATGACGCGAATCCGCAGGAACACGCAAAGAACATCGTCAACGAAATGGCGGAGGCGCTCACGGCCGATCTGCGCCAGGGCGGCGTCGACGCACGGCGCATCGCGTCTGGTCAGACTTTGCCGGCGGCGGGCTGGCAAGTGCGCGGTGTGTTCCTGAGCGTCGACGAGGGCAACCGTCTGCGGCGCGCCATGGTCGGTCTGGGCGCCGGTCAGAACGACATTCAGGTCGCGGTGTCATGCGACAGTCTTGCATCGGCGAATTTGCCGCCTCTCTATGAAGCCGTGGAAGAGGCCGACAGCAAGCACGCGCCCGGCGCTGCCATCAAGCTCAATCCATACGTGATCGCAGCGAAGTTCGTCATGGCAAGCGGCGACGAGAAGAAGACGATCAAGAAAACGGCTCAAGAGATTTCCGATGCCGTAGTCGCCAGGCTTCACGCCGCCGCGCAGTGATCGTCAGGCCAGATCTAGCGGCGCGGTCAAATCGCCAAGCGGCGCCAGACCGTTCCTTGCGAACGCGCGGTCGCGCGCCATGACGCCGTCGAGCGGCGCGAGTCCATGCACGCGGCTGATCAGGCGAAGAATCGAGTTCGTGTCGTACACGGTGTGATCGACATAGCCTTTTTTAGCGAGCGGTGAAATCACCAGCGCCGGAATCCGCGAGCCCGGACCCCAGCGGTCGCCGTTCGGCGGCGCGACCGGATCCCACCAGCCGCCGTTTTCGTCGACGGTGACAATCACGACCGTATGAGCCCATTGCGGACCCTTCTGAATATGCTCGATCACGCGTGAGATGTGCCGGTCGCCGGATTCGACGTCCGCGTAGCCGGCGTGCATGTTCAGATCGCCCTGCGGCTTGTAGAAGGTGACGGCGGGCAGACGTCCCGCGTCGATGTCGGCGATCAGGTGGTTGGTCGATGCGTCGCTGCCGAGGCCCGCATCACGCAGATATCTGCGCCGCGCGGGCGTGCCAGGCGCGTAGTTGGCGAAATAGTTGAACGGCTGATGGTGATACTGGAAGTCGGGCACGGCGCCGGTGTCTTGATGTTCCAGCGCGTATTGCCATGCCCCGCTGTACCACGCCCAATCGACGCCCTTGTCCGTGAGGCGGTCGCCGATCGTCGCGTAATTCTGTGGCGGCAGCACCCGCGGATTCGTCGCATCGGCGAAAGCCGGGTTGCCGCCTTCCGCCGGGCGCACGTTGCTCGGCTGGTAGGGCGGAGCCATTGTATTCACGGCATAGCCGTCGGCGGTAAATGCGCCGTCATTGACGAATTTCGGCGGACCGTCGAGTGCCGATGCCGGCGAGTCCGGCGCGAGCTTCAGCCGGGCGCCGGTAAGGTCGTCGCCCTCGACTACGGAAACCATCTTCCTGGCCGGGCTGTTGTGCACGTCCGGATAGAACGGCGCCTGCGCCGAAATCAGGAAAATGTGGTTCAGCCACGAGCCGCCAAACGCGGCCATGAAAAAGTTGTCGCATAGCGTGTATTGCTGCGCGAGACTCCAGAGCTTCAGCGTGTCGGCGGAGTTTCGGTAATGCCCCATGACGAGCCCGCCCGAATCGCCCCACGCCGCGAACTGGTTGTTGCGCCCGGCGTTGATCTGCATCTGGTTCTGATAAAAGCGATGCACGAGATCGCGCGTGATCACGCCAGTGGGCAATGGCGCGCCTTGCGCATCGGTCAGGTGGAAAGGTCCATTGCGCAGATTGCCGATGTCCTTCTGGCCGATCATGTAGCGCTTGCCGTCCACTTCCTGCGCCTGTGGCACAAGGCCGCCCCAGATGGCAGGCAGGCGCGGCATCGGCGTCTTGCCGTCGCGGTCGAGTTGCAGATATCGCTCGGCGGTTACTGCATCGAGCGGATGCTGGATGCCTGGGAAATTGCCATAAAGGTTCGCGAAGCTGCGGTTTTCCGCGTAGATCACCACGATCTGCTTGACCTGGTCGCGCAGCGCGGCGTCGAGCCGTAAGTCCGCGGCGGTACGCGGTGCTACGCCGCTCGCGGCTTGTTCGGTCTTGCAGGCGGTCAGCGCGAGTCCGATGCCGACGGCCGCAAGGCCGGTAAGAACGCGGCGGCGCTCGGGATTGTGCGGATCGTCTGCGGCGCTGGAGGCGTTCTCCGGGCTCTCGGGGCTCGGCGGCAGGGAGGAGTCGTGGTCTGTCATCGGTCGGTTCCGAAGTGCGCGTGACGAGCGCTCAAGTGCGGCTCGGGGCGGCGCGCGAAACGCCGGCGGAAGCTACGATTCGCTGCGGATACGGCTGGACGTACAGTTGAACTACTGCATCAATGGATGCGGCGGTTTTGCGGCTAAGGCAATCGGCGTTTGACGCGCCAACTGTTGTGCGTTGCATCGACGGCCAGCAGTAGCCAATGTCTCGCGTTGACAGGGTGGCGCTTCTGCGTCGCATAGCCGTCTACTGTCAATTCGAGTTCGTCGTGCGCTCGCAGATGACAGGTGGCGTTAGCGCCGGAGCCGTCTGCGAACTCGACGACCGCGACCACCGCGGCGGCCCCTCGCTCGGACTCTGGCAAGTGCGCTATGTGCACCGCACACCCAGGATAGAGATGCGAATCGGCAACCTGAATCTGCACGGAATCAGACATGAGCGTGGCCTCCGGACGCTTGAGCGGAACGAAGGCGTGGCAGCGAGGCCTCGCGCAGCGGACCGCATCAAAGCATAGCACCGCAAAGACGCTATGATGCTGATCTGACCTCGATGAACAGCAGAAAACGGCAGCCAAGATGGCAAAAGAAGAGCAGACAGGAGCGGGACGCAAGCAGGCCAAGCCACGCGCTATGGCAGCGCCGGCGTCGCATCACGAGAGCATGTCGTCGGCGCAAAAAGGCGGCGTTGATTCGACTCATTCGACCCGTTCCAACGCCAGCAGCGCCAGCACCGCCAGCACCATTGGCGCCGCTAGTACCGACGAAGACAGCGCCGGCGGCTCGACTTATCTCGTGCCGGGCCTGGAGCGCGGGCTGCGCATTCTCTCCGAATTCAGCGCGCGCGAGCCGGTGCTAGGCGCGCCGGAATTATCGAAGCGCATCGGCATTCCGCGCACTACCACCTTCCGTTTATTGCAGACGCTCGAAGCGCTCGGCTTTCTGGAGCGGGTCAATGGCGACCGTTACTTCCGCCTGAGCGTCGCAGTGTTGCGGCTCGGCTTCGAATATCTGAATTCGCTCGAATTGACCGACGTGGGCACGCCGATTCTCGAACGTCTGCGCGACGCCACGGGCCTGAGTTCGCATCTGCTGATCCGCGATCAGCGCGACGTGGTGTTCGTCGGCAAAGCGCAAACACATGAGCCGATGTTCAGTTCGGTAAAAGTGCACGTCGGCACGCGTTTGCCGGCGCATGCCACCGTGCACGGCCAGGTGCTGATGGGCGACCTTACTTTCGACGAGTTGCGTCAGTTGTATCCCGAACCGCAACTGGAGCGTTACACCGAGCGCACGCCGGCCACCGTTGAAGAGTTGTATGGAAGAGTGCGCGAGAGCGCGGCGCTCGGCTACGCGTTGAGCGAGGCGTCGTTCGAGCGGGGCATCTCCGTGGTGAGCGCGCCGGTGCGCGACCAGAGCGGCAAAATCGCGGCTGCGTTGACGGTCACGATCCCGCGTTCCGATCTCGGCGAGACCGAAGAGCGCGAGCCGCTCGTCACCGCCGTTTGCCAGGCGGCGCTCGAGTTGTCCGAGCGGCTCGGCCACCGTCCGCGCGCGGACGAACCGACAGTGATGCAGGCTCGTCGCAAACCCGTCGCGGCGAGCTAGTTCCGAGCGTCGGATCAGAACGAGTGGTGAATACCGGTCAGGATGATCGTCTGGTTCCGGCCACTCGACACGCCCGCCGTGAAGAAAGCGGCGTCCGTATTGGACCCCGCGCGCTCGTACAAAGCATTCACGTATAACTGCGTCGATTTGGACAACGCATAAATGTCGCCGATTTCAAACTGCGTCCAGCGGTGGCCGGCCAACGTCGTGGTTGCGGCGCCCCCGGCTACGCTGTTGAACGGCGTGAACTGATAATTCGCACCGACGTCGTAGCTCTGATACGTGTCCGAATGTCCGGCCGACTCCAGCTTCACCCGCGTGTACAAGCCGTGCACGAGCAGCTTGCCGAACTGATATGACGCGCCCGCGCCCATGTTCTGCACCTTGTCGGCGCTGTAGTTGGCTGCCGCGACACCCTGAAAAGTCGTAATGCCCGTAGTCACGATCGACGGCGTTCGATTGTGCTCGTTCGCATACGCTGCACCGGCCTTGAACGGACCGTTCGCATAGCTAAGCGCAAAACTCAACGTCTTGCCGGTCGAGAAGTTGGTGGTGTTGCCGAGGCCCATCATCGCGCCGACCGAAAAGCCGTTGAAACTCGCGGACCGGAACTTCACCGAATTGTCGAACGGCACGACTCCCGTGTCCGCGAGTTCGTCGATATTGCCGGGGTGGAACGCGTACCAGCTGGCGGCGAGATAAGCCGTGCTCAGCGGGCCCAGCACATCAAAGCTGAACGGCGTCTGATGGCCGAGTGTCACCGTGCCGATCTTGTCCGAACTCAGACCGACAAACGCCTGGCGATTGAATAGCGTGCCCGACTTGGCGAAGGCACCGGTGTTCGTATAAAAGCCGTTCTCCAACTGAAAGATCGTCTTCAGACCGCCGCCGAGATCCTCCACACCCTTCAGGCCCCAGCGGTCCGGCTGCATGTTGCCCTGTTCCTCGATCCACTTCGAGTGGCCGCCGACATTGCTGATATACGCGATCCCGGCATCCAGGCTGCCGTATAGCGTCACACTGCTCTGCGCCCATGCGCCTGTGGTTGCGCAGACTGCCGTCAAGCCGGCTGCAATGATGTGCTTCACCGTTGGTTCTCCTGATCTCACGACGAATCGCTCGCGCGAATTCCGACGTCCCTGATCCTTTGCTGTGGGGTTGATGCAGTCTGGGTTTATGCGCCAAAACTGCTACGCTTTATGTTCCACCTATGGGCGTTCGTATCGCCTATGGAAAAGTATAATGACTTCGAAACTGATCAAAATAAATTTTCGGTGTCCGTAGAAACCCGCATCTGCGCAGCGAGTTTCGAGCCCACAAAGCGCTCAAAGCCCCGCGCTGCAAGGCATAGCTCGTACGCGTGTCCGTCCTTGCAGTCCTCGCAATGATGTGTTGTGGACGCCACACTCAGTGTTTTCCCCTAACGCTCCAGATTTTTATTTTGTCCCGCCGATGTCGCTCCTATAATTATCCATACACGAACTGATGTTCCTTATGTGGAACACAGAGCTTCAGGAGAAGGCGAGAAATGACTGAACAATGGCGCTGCGCCGGCCATGCCGGCGACCTGTCCGAAGATGCGCCGCTCGAGTTCAAGCTCGACGGCGCGGAGATCGGCATCTACAAGGTGGGCGATGCGCTGTACGCGCTGGAAAACGTCTGCCCCCACGCGTACGCGTTGCTGACGCAGGGCTTTGTCGACGGCGATACCGTCGAATGCCCGCTGCACGAAGCCGTGTTCCATATTCCGACGGGCAAGTGCCTGAAAGAGCCTGGCGGCCGCGACCTGAAGGTGTATTCGGTCCGCCTTGCCGGCGAAGAAATCCAGATCAAGGTGGAATGACATGCGAGAGGTAGCCGTGAACTTCAATCCCTTCCTGAAGCCGTGGCTTGCGCCGCAGCCGAATAACGTCGCTGGCAAGGGCGTAATCGAAAAGCCGGGCGAGACAGAAAACTTCATCTGGCAAACGCGCAAGGCTGAGCCGACGCAATACGAAAACGACTTCGGCGATGCGCTCGAAAAAGTCTTTGAAGCCGGCGCGGTGGAGTTGCAGGAAGTCGTCGACGGTTTGAACGGCATTGGCTTTCGCACGCCGGAAGGCAATGCGTGGAACGCCGATCGCCTCGCCGCCGAATTCCGCCTGCTCGCCGAATAAGCGCGCTATTCCGAACACGTTTCCTCGCATCCGCATCCGGAGTCTCTTCATGACGTCCCCCGCTACAAGTCAACACGCGGCCGATCCGATCCAGTCGTATCTGGACCGCGGTCTCCGCAACTACTGGTATCCCGTCGCGCCGAGCTGGCAAGTCGGTGATGCGCCGGTCGGCATTACCCGCCTCGGCGATCAGATCGTGCTGTGGCGCGACAAGGAAGGCAAAGTCCACGCGCTCGAAGACCGCTGCCCGCATCGCGGCGCGCGTCTGTCGCTCGGCTGGAACCTGGGCGGCAGCGTCGCGTGCTGGTATCACGGCATTGAAATCAACGGAGGCGGCACAGTCACCAAGGTGCCGGCCGTGTCGGCATGTCCGCTAGAAGGACAGAAATGCGTGAAGTCGTACCCGGTGGAAGAACATGCGGGCGCGATCTTCCTGTGGTTCGGCGACGACGCACACAAGGAGCCCGCGCCGCTCAAGCTGCCGGAAGAACTGGTCGGCGAGGAATACGCGAGCTTCCTTTGCATGTCGAACTGGAAGTGCAATTACCAGTACGCGATCGACAACGTGATGGACCCGATGCACGGCGCCTATCTGCATGCAACTTCGCATTCGATGGCCGAAGGCGACAAGCAGGCCGACATGCGTGTGCGCAAAACCGAAACCGGCTTGATGTTCGAAAAGGTCGGCCAGCGCGACGTGAACTTCGACTGGGTCGAACTCGGCGAAACCGGTTGCCTGTGGATGCGCCTCGCGATTCCGTACAAGAAGAAGTTCGGCCCCGGCGGCAACTTCGGGATCATCGGCTTCGCCGTTCCCGTCGACGAAGACAACTGCCAGGTGTACTTCTGGCGTACCCGCAAGGTGCAGGGCTGGCAACGCGACGCATGGCGCTTCATGTATCGCAATCGCCTGGAAGGTCTGCACTGGGCCGTGCTGGAGCAAGACCGCTATGTGCTCGAAAGCATGGCGCCGAATGCGCGCGAGCACGAATTTCTCTATCAGCACGACGTCGGTATGACGCGCGTGCGCCGCATGTTGCGTCAGCGTGCGCAACAGGACTTCGCCGCGCTCGAAGCGCATCGCGCCGAAGCCGCGCAATCGGCTCAAGCCGGCACCGCGCAAACCGAAGCAGCAGGGCACAGCCATGCATAACAACGCGTCCGCGGCGCTCAACGGCCGGCGCGTCCTAGTGACAGGCGGCGCTCGCGGTCTCGGCGCGGCGTTTGTGCGCGCGCTGGTGCAAGCCGGCGCTCAGGTCGTGTTCGGCGACGTATTGCACGACGAAGGGCGCGCGCTGGCTGCGTCGCTCGCAGGGCAGGGCCACGCGGCGATCTATCTGCCGCTCGACCTCGCCGATCCGGAAAGCATCAAGCAATTCGCGGAACAAGGCGCGGCGCGACTCGGCGGAATCGACGCGCTGATCAACAACGCGGCCATCACGAATTCGGGCGGCAAGTTTGCCGACGAATTATCCGTCGATACTTGGGATGCCGTAATGAATGTGAACGTGCGCGGCACCTGGTTGATGAGTACGGCCGTACTGCCGTATTTGCGCGACTCGGGCCGCGGCAGCATCGTGAACATCGCTTCTGACACAGCAATGTGGGGCGCGCCGAAGCTGCTCGCATATGTGGCGAGCAAGGGTGCAGTGATCTCGATGACGCGCTCGCTCGCTCGCGAATTCGGCGCGCATCAAGTGACAGTCAACGCAATCGCGCCTGGCCTCACAGAAGTCGAGGCGACCGCGTATGTGCCCGCCGAGCGTCACGAGTATTACCTGCAAGGCCGCGCGTTGACGCGTGCACAAGTGCCCGACGACGTCACCGGGCCGGTGCTGTTCCTGTTGTCCGATGCCGCGCGCTTCGTGACGGGCCAGTTGCTGCCGGTGAACGGCGGCTTCGTGATGAATTGATCTTGTCGAATCGAAAGGAGAAAGAGATGGCGGACGCCGATATCGAACGCAAGTCGTGGGAACAACCCGCGGACGCGAGCTTTGCCCAGTGGCTGGACGGCCGCGTCGCGCGCCTGGAAACGCGCCGCTACGACTGGGACGCGCTGAAGTTCCAGGCTGACTACGACCCGAAGTATCGCCGCGCGCAAATGCGCTATGTCGGCACCGGCGGCACGGGTGTGGCGAAGGACATGAACACGGTCCCCGCAGGCGGCTTCACGTTTTCGACGATGGTGATTCCGGCCGGCAATATCGGACCGAGCCATATTCATATGGACGTCGAAGAAATTTTCTTCGTGCTGCGCGGCAAGATGAAAGTGATCTGCGAAAAGGACGGCGAAACGTGGGAAGCCGTGCTCGGCGAGCGAGATCTGATCTCAGTGCCGCCGGGCGTGTATCGCACGGAAGTCAACATCGGCGAAGAAGACGCGTTGATGTGCGTGATGCTCGGTTCGCCGAAGCCGATCACGCCCACGTATCCGCCGGATTCGCCGCTCGCGAAGCTCAAGCGCTAAGCCGTCCCTGTACCAACACCACGAAGGAAATCATGTCCGCAGTCCCGTCCGTTGCCGTCGATGCAAACGCCACGCTCGAAGCGCGCCTTGCGCGCTTTCCGGCCAGGCAAATCGAGCTGGCGCAGCAACGTGTGCTGAGCTATCGCGAAGCGGACGGCGCCGCTGCAAACGACGCGTTGCCGCTCGTCTTGCTGCACGGCATCGGTTCGGGCGCGGCTTCGTGGGTGCAGCAACTCGAGGCACCAAACGTGAACCGCCGCGTGCTCGCGTGGGACGCGCCTGGTTATGGCATGTCCACGCCGGTAGCACCCGAGTCGCCTGTCGCCGGCGATTACGCAAGCGTGCTGACGGAATGGCTCGATGCACTTCACATTGAACATTGCGTGCTGGTCGGCCATTCGCTTGGCGCGATCATCGCCGGTGCTTTTGCTGCGATGCATCCGCTGCGCGTGCCCGGTCTTTTGCTGCTATCGCCGGCAGGCGGTTACGGTGCGGCCAGCGCTGACGTCCGCGAGACGAAGCGCGATCAACGCCTCGCAATGTTGAACGAACTCGGCCCCCAAGGACTCGCCGACAAGCGCAGCGCCAACATGTTGTCCTCATACGCAAGCGACGAAGCCCGCGAATGGGTGCGCTGGAACATGTCCCGCGTCATTGCACGCGGCTACGCGCAGGCCACACATCTGCTTGCAAACGCCGACCTCGCCGCCGACCTCGCGCGCTTCAAAGGCCGCGTCAACATCGCGGTCGGTGCCGACGACACCATTACGACTCCCGCGGCCTGCGAGCGACTGGCGCTCGTCGCGGGGACCCAATTGCAAGTCGTGCCACGCGCGGGGCACGCCGGCTATATCGAAGCACCTGCCGCGTACACCGCGATCATCGACACGTTCTGCCGCGCAAGCGCCGGACAACGGAGCCAATGAATGACGCCCGACACCATCAACGAGCGTGACGCGGAAGACGACCGCAACGACAGCAACGACAGCAATAGCGACTCAGGCTACCGCGTGCCGGGTCTTGAGCGCGGCCTGAAAATTCTCACGGAGTTTTCGCCGCGCGAGCCGGTGCTCGGCGCTCCGGAATTGTCGCGCCGCTTGAAGATTCCGCGCACGACGGTCTTCCGTCTGCTGCAAACGCTCGAATCGCTCGGCTTTCTCGAACGCGCCGACAAGGACCGCAACTACCGGCTCGGCGTCGCGGTGTTGCGCCTTGGCTTCGAATATTTGAGCTCGCTCGAATTGACCGACCTCGGCTTGCCGATCATCGAAGCATTGCGCGACGAAACGGGCCTCACGACGCACATCGTGATTCGCGATGGACGCGACGTCGTATTCGTCGCAAAGGCGCAAAGCCACGCGCCGATTTTCAGTTCCGTGAAAGTGAACGTCGGCACTCGCTTGCCCGCGTATGCAACGACGCACGGTCAGGTGCTGATGGGCGACATGACGCTCGACGAGTTGAAGAAGCTCTATCCAGAGCCGGAACTCGAGCGCTTCACGAGGCAGACGCCCGCGACTGTGGAAGACCTCTACGAACGGATCCGCGACGACGCGCGGCGCGGTTTCGCGATCAGCGAGTCGTCGTTCGAGCGCGGCATTTCGGTGGTCAGTGCGCCGGTGCGCAACGACACCGGCCGCATTGTCGCCGTGATCACTACGACGATTCCGCGCCAGGAGATCGACGCCTCGCTGCTGGACAGCGGTCTCGTCGACAAAGTGCGCCGCGCGGCCGACGAACTGTCGCAGCGGCTCAACTACCGGCCGGGCAACGCGTCGAACGCGGGCAGCAAATACATGAAGGCATTGGGGCTCAAATGATTCGAATAGATCTGAACGGGCAGGTGGCGGTGGTGACGGGCGGCTCGTCCGGCATCGGCCTCGCGACCGCCGAACTGTTCCTGCGAGCCGGGGCCTCGGTTGCCATTTGCGGCCGCGATACGGAGCGTCTTGCGCAAGCCGAGGAGGCGTTGAACGCGCAGTTTCCCGGCGCGCAACTGCTCGCGCGCCGCTGCGACGTGCTCGACGCGGAAGACGTCGGCGCGTTTGCGCAAGCGGTGCAAGCGCGCTTCGGCCGTGCTGACATGCTGATCAACAACGCGGGCCAGGGCCGCGTGTCGACCTTCGCCGATACCAGCGACGAAGCCTGGCGCGAAGAACTCGACCTCAAATACTTCAGCGTGATCCGCCCAACCCGCGCGTTTCTGCCGATGCTGCGCGATACGGCTGGCGCAGGCAATAACGCGGCCGTGGTCTGCGTGAATTCGCTGCTCGCGCTGCAACCGGAGCCGCATATGGTGGCGACGTCGTCGGCGCGTGCGGGCGTGCAAAACCTCATCAAGTCGCTCGCGGTGGAACTCGCGCCGCAGCGCATCCGCGTCAATTCGATTCTGATCGGCATCGTCGAATCGGGGCAATGGCGCCGCCGTTATGCGAAGGAAGCGCAGCCGGGCCAGAGCTGGGAAGACTGGACCGCGGAACTCGCGCGCAAGAAAAACATTCCGCTAGGCCGCTTCGGCAAGCCCGAAGAAGCCGCTCAAGCGCTCTTTTATCTGGCTACGACGCTGTCGTCCTATACGACGGGCAGTCACATCGATGTTTCTGGAGGCGTTGCACGACATGTCTAATAAAACCACCGTTGGCGAATTGATCGCCGCTTTTCTCGAGCAATGCGGCGTGAAAACCGCGTTCGGCGTGATCTCGATCCACAACATGCCGATCCTCGACGCGATCCACAACCGCGGCAAGATTCGCTACGTCGGCGCGCGCGGCGAAGCCGGTGCCGTGAACATGGCCGACGGTCTTGCGCGCGTTTCTGGCGGCCTCGGTGTCGCCTTCACCAGCACGGGCACCGCGGCGGGCAACGCAGCGGGCGCGATGGTCGAAGCGCTGACTGCGGGCACGGCGCTGCTGCACGTGACCGGTCAGATCGAAACCGAATATCTCGACAAGGACCTCGCGTACATTCACGAAGCGCCTGACCAGTTGTCGATGCTCCAGTCGATCTCGAAGGCCGCGTACCGAGTGCGTTCCGTCGAGACCGCACTGCCGACGATCCGCGAAGCCGTGCGCGTCGCGCAAACCGCGCCGAGCGGTCCGGTGAGCGTCGAGATTCCTATCGACATTCAAGCCGCTGAAATTGAATGGCCTGCCGATCTGTCCGCGCCGCATATCACCACGCTCACGCATTGCAGCCAGCGCGTCGCGCGACTCGCGGAGCAACTGGCGAACGCAAAGCGTCCGCTGTTGTGGCTGGGCGGCGGCGCGCGGCATGCGGCAGAAGCGGTCGAACGCCTGGTCGCGCTGGGCTTCGGTGTGGTGACGAGCGTGCAGGGCCGCGGCGTATTGCCGGAAGATCATCCGGCGACGCTCGGCGCGTTCAACGTTCATCCGGCGGTCGAAAGTTTCTACAAGACGTGCGACGCATTGGTGGTCGTCGGTTCGCGCCTGCGTGGCAATGAAACGCTGAAGTACAAGCTCGCACTGCCGCAGCCGCTCTATCGGATCGACGCAGACGCGCTCGCTGACAACCGCGGCTATCGCAACGAGATGTTCGTTCACGGCGATGCATCGGCGGTGCTCGAAGAACTCGCCACGCTGCTCGAAGGCCGCGTGAAGGTCGATCCCGCATTCGCGCAAGACCTGGCCGCGGCACGCGAAAGCGCCGTCGCAGACGTGGGCAAGGGCCTGGGTCCCTACAAGCGCCTGGTCGACGCGCTGCAGGAAGCAGTGGGCCGCGACTACAACTGGGTGCGCGACGTCACGATCTCGAACAGCACGTGGGGCAACCGCATGCTGAAAATCTTCTCGCCGCGCGCGGGCGTGCATGCGCTGGGCGGTGGCATCGGCCAAGGCATGCAGATGGGTATTGGCGCGGCGCTCGCGAGCAGCGCGGCGAAAACCGTGTGCCTCGTCGGCGATGGCGGCTTGATGGTGAACGTCGGCGAACTCGCAACGGCTGTGCAGGAAAACGCCAACGTCATGATCGTGCTGATGAACGACCAATGCTATGGCGTGATCCGCAACATTCAGGATGCGCAATACGGCGGCCGGCGCTGCTACGTCGATCTGCATCAGCCGGACTTCGCGCAGTTCTGCGACAGCCTGAAGCTCACGCACTACCGCATCAAGTCGCTCGATCAGGCCGACGCGATCATTCGCGAAGGCATGGCGAAGACCGGTCCGGTGCTGGTGGAAGTGGACATGCTGTCGGTCGGCTCGTTCGCGACCGCTTTCGCGGGTCCGCCGGTCAAGGAAGAGGAGCCGGAACATGCGTGAAGCGGGCTACGCGGGGCACCACGCTCCCGTCGATGTCGCGATGATCGGCTTCGGCGCGATCGGCCAGGCGGTGTATCGCTCGGTCGCCGCCGATCCGGCGGTGCGTGTGTCGCACGTGATCGTGCCGGAGCGTCATATGGATTCGGTGCGCGAAGTGGTCGGCTCGACGGTGGACGTGGTGGCTTCAGTGTCCGCATTGAGCAGCCGCCCGCATTTCGCTCTGGAATGCGCGGGTCACAGCGCACTGGTCGATCACGTGGTGCCGCTGCTGAAAGCCGGCACGGATTGCGCGGTGGCGTCGATCGGTGCGTTGTCCGATGTAATGTTGCTCGACGCGTTGTCAGCCGCTGCCGATGAAGGCGACGCGACGTTGACGCTGCTGTCCGGCGCAATTGGCGGAGTCGATGCATTGGCCGCGGCGAAGCTCGGTGGCCTCGACGAAGTGCTGTACACGGGCCGCAAACCACCCACGGGCTGGCTCGGCACGCCCGCGGAACAGGTCTGCGATCTGAACGCGCTGAAGGAAGAGAAGGTGATCTTCGAAGGCAGCGCGCGAGAGGCGGCGCGGCTTTATCCGAAGAACGCCAACGTTGCCGCGACCATCGCTTTGGCCGGGCTCGGGCTCGACCACACGACAGTTCGACTGATTGCCGATCCGGACGTCACGCGCAACGTACACCGCATTCTCGCGCGCGGCGCGTTCGGCGAGATGTCGCTGGAAATGTGCGGCAAGCCGCTGCCCGACAACCCCAAGACGTCCGCATTGACCGCGTACAGCGCGATTCGTGCGCTACGCAATCGCGCGGCCCGCTGCGTGATCTAAGTGATTTAGACGATTCAAGCCAGCAGCTTGAGCAAACCGGAATGACCGACATGACTCACTTCGATACCAGCCTTGTGCCGACCGGCGATATTTTTATCGGCGGCGAATGGCGGCAAGGGCGTGGCAACCCGTATAAAAGCCTGTATCCGGCGGACCAGTCGGTCAATATGGAAATTTCGACGGCCAATGCAGACGACGCCCGCGAAGCCGTGGAAGCGGCCGATATCGCATGGCGTAAAGCGGATTGGTCGGGGTTGAAGCCGCATCAACGTGCGCTGATTCTGTACCGCATCGCCGATCTGATCATGGCGCGTCAGGAAGCGCTCGCGCAATTGCAGCGCCGCGACAACGGCAAGCCAATTGGCGAAACGCGCGTGCTGGTGGCCAGCGCCGCGAACACGTTCCGCTATTTCGCCGCATGCCTCGAAACGCTCGACGAAGAAGTCACGCCCTCGCGCGGCGACTACCTGACGATGAGCGTCTATGAGCCGATCGGCGTGATCGCTGCGATCACACCGTGGAATTCGCCGATTGCATCCGACGCTCAGAAGCTTGCGCCGGCATTGGCGGGCGGCAACGCCGTGGTGTTGAAGCCCGCTGAGGTGACGCCTCTGATATCGCTGGCGTTGGCCCGCATCTGCGAGGAAGCCGGCGTGCCGAAGGGCGTGATCAGCGTGTTGCCGGGCAAAGGCTCAGTGATCGGCGACGTGCTCGTGCGTCATCCGCTCGTGAAGAAAGTGTCATTCACCGGCGGCACCGAAGTGGGCCGCGGCATCGCGCGGATCGCTGCGGACAAGCTGATGCCGGTCTCGCTCGAACTCGGCGGCAAATCGCCGACCATCGTTTTCGACGACGCCGATCTCGACCATGCGGTCAACGGTGTGCTGTACGGCATCTTCAGTTCGTCCGGCGAGGCGTGCATTGCGGGCTCGCGTCTCTTCGTGCAGCGCTCGATTTACGACGCGTTCATGAAGCGTCTCGTTGAAGGCGCGCGCAAGTTGCGCGTGGGCGATCCGTCGCGTATGGAAACGCAGATGGGTCCGCTGATTACGCAAGCCCACCGCGAAACGGTCGAGCGTTACGTGGCGCTCGGTCTTGAAGAAGGCGGCCGTCTGCTGTGTGGCGGCGAACGCCCGGTTGGCGATGGCCGTGAACAAGGCACCTATTTTCAGCCGACCATTCTCGAAGGCCTCTCCAACAACGCTCGCATCTGCCAGGAAGAAATCTTCGGGCCAGTGCTGGTGGCGATGCCGTTCGACGACGAAGCATCGCTGCTCAAAGAAGCGAACAACAGCGTGTTCGGCCTCGCTGCCGGCATCTGGACGCGCGACTACAAGCGCGCTTACCGGACCGCCCGCGCGCTTGAAGCCGGCACCATCTGGATCAACACCTACAAGCTGTTCTCCATCTCGACGCCGTTCAGCGGCTGGAAAGAGAGCGGCATGGGACGCGAGAAAGGCCGGCTCGGCATCCGCGAATA
Organism: Paraburkholderia kirstenboschensis; assembly: GCF_904848585.1. Classification (GTDB taxonomy): domain Bacteria; phylum Pseudomonadota; class Gammaproteobacteria; order Burkholderiales; family Burkholderiaceae; genus Paraburkholderia; species Paraburkholderia kirstenboschensis. Next base: position 271,048 of record NZ_CAJHCR010000007.1, on the reverse strand, counting down.
CATGCAACAGAAGAGCCTTTACTGGGGCTTGAACGACGCGCCGCTGGCGTGGGCAAACTAGGCAAGAGGCAGGTTATGACGATTCTCGGCATTGAACAGATTATCTACGGCGTGACGGATCTCGCTACCTGTCGCCGCTTTTTCGCGGACTGGGGCCTGAAGGAAGTTGCGCACGACGAAACGCATGCTCGCTTCGAAACGCTCAACGGCTGCACGATTCTCGCCGTCGATGCAAACGACCCGTCGCTGCCTCCCGCGTTCGAAGAAGGTCCTACGCTGCGCGAAGTGACCTGGGGCGTCGCGAGCAAAGAAGAGCTCGACGAATTGCGCGGACGCTTCGCCGGTCAGCCGGGTCACTTTGAAACCGACGACGCCGTTGGCTGCATCGACCCGAACGGCATGGCGATTCGCGTGGAAGTGACCCGCAAACGTGCGCTCGACATTCACGGCTCGCCGTCGAACGTGTGGGGCCAAACGTTGCGCGTCGATCAGCCGTCGCCAATCTATGAACGCGCCGAACCGGTTGAAGTGGGCCACGTCGTGTTCTTCACGAACAAGCTTGCCGAGCAGGAGAAGTTCTATCAGGAATTGCTCGGCTTCGAAATGTCCGACCGTTATCCGGGCCGCGGCGCGTTCATGCGCTGCGCGCCGCACGGCGGTCATCACGACATTTTTCTGCTCGCGCTGCCCAACGGTAAGCGCGGTTTGAATCACGTTGCGTTCACCGTGCGCGACATCCACGAAGTTTTCGGCGGCGGCATGCATATCAGCCGCTGCGGTTGGGACACGCAGCTTGGGCCGGGACGCCATCCGGTTTCGTCGGCGTACTTCTGGTACTTCCAGAATCCGGCGGGCGGCCTGATCGAGTACTACGCGGACGAAGATCAACTCACGCCCGAGTGGCAGCCGCGCGATTTCGAGCCTGGCCCGACCGTGTTCGCCGAATGGGCGATCGACGGCGGCATCGACGGCAATACGCGTCGCCAGAAAAACGCGAAGGCGCCGGAAGGCAAGTTCATGACGGAGCGCAAAAATGACTGATGCTGCTACCGCAAAGGCGCAAGCCGCGCATGCCGAACTCGAAGCGCCGCGCACGATTGTCGTGATCGGCGGCGGCCAGGCGGCTGGTTGGGTCGTGAAGACGTTGCGCAAGGAAGGCTTTGACGGCCGCCTCGTGATGATCGCCGACGAAGTGCATTTGCCCTACGAGCGCCCGCCGCTTTCAAAGGCAGTGCTTTCGGGCGACGCGGATATCGACACAGTACGTCTCGTGAAGCCCGACGATTTCGACGCGCTGAACATCGAAGCATGGCAGCCGGATTGCGCGACGTCGATCGATCGCGAGCAGCGCATTGTGCGCACGCAATCAGGCCGCGAAGTGCAGTACGACCGCCTTGTCATCGCGACGGGCGGCGCGGCGCGACGCTTGCCGGAATCGCTGGTGAATACATCGCACATCGCCTATCTGCGCACACTCGACGAAGCCGTTGCGCTCGGCGAGCGGCTGCGTGCAAGCAAGCGCGTTCTGGTGGTGGGCGGCGGCTGGATCGGTCTGGAAGTCGCGGCGACAGCGCGCAAGCTCGGTGTGGACGCAACCGTGGTGGAAGGCGCGCCGCGTCTTTGCGCCCGCTCGTTGCCGCCGATGGTGTCGGATTTTCTCCTGCAACTGCATCGCGCGAATGGGGTTGATGTGCGCTTGAGCGCTGCGCTCGCGAAGCTCGAAGATCATCCGAACGACGCGAACCGCATCCGCGCAACGTTCGCCAACGGCTCGACGCTCGACGCCGATTTCGCGGTGGCCGGCATCGGTCTGACTCCGCATACGGCCTTGGCCGAAGCAGCGGGCGTCAAGGTGCAGGACGGCATCGTGGTCGATCATTTCGGCGCGACCGACGACCCGCGCATTTTCGCGTGCGGCGACGTGGCCAATCATCCGAGTGCGTGGCTCAAACGCCGTGTGCGGCTGGAATCGTGGGCCAATGCCCAGAATCAGGCGATTGCCGTAGCAAAAGCGCTGCTCGGCACCTTCGAACCGTACGCGGACATTCCGTGGTTCTGGTCGGATCAGTACGACGTCAATCTGCAGATTCTCGGCGACATTCCCGCCGATGCGCAGCTTGCAGTACGCGGCGATCTGCCGGGCAAGCGCGCAACGCTTTTCCATCTGGAAGACGGCGCCATTCGCGGCGTAATCGCTATCAACACTCCACGCGAGCTGAAGCTTTCGCGCAAGTGGATGAATCAAGGCCGGACGATCGACCTTGCGACACTGACCGACGCCTCAACGGCGCTTGCCTAACCACATCTACGGACGGCACTACGGCATGAGAACCATCGACAACACAATTGCGGAGCGCAGCGGTGCGGGCGTCTCCGGGCCCGTGACGAGAGGCTCGATCATCGCGCGACTCGAGCGGCTGCCGAAGAATGCAATGCAGGTGCGAGCGCGAATTCTGATCGGTCTGGCGACGTTCTTCGACGGCTTCGACGTGATCGCGATCGCGGCCACGTTGCCGGTTCTGATCGCGAAGTGGCATCTCACGCCGTGGGAAATCGGCTTTCTGATCGGTTCAGGTTCGGTCGGTCAACTGATCGGTGCGTTCGTGTTTCCGTGGTACGCCGAGCGTCATGGGCGCGTGCGCGCGATTGCGTTGAGCTCGGGCATTATCGGCATTACGAGTATTGCCTGCGGATTTGCGCCGACGTTCGCGGCGTTTGTCGTGCTGCGTGTGATTCAAGGGCTTGGGCTCGGCGGCGAATTGCCTGTCGCGGCGACCTACATCAACGAGATTAGCCGTGCGCATGGGCGCGGCCGCTTCGTGCTGTTGTATGAGATCGTTTTTCCGGTGGGGCTGCTGGCGTCGAATGCGTTGGGTGCGTGGATCGTGCCGCGTTTTGGCTGGCAAGCCATGTATTACATCGGCGGCATGCCATTGATTCTGTTCTTCGTGCTGCGCAAGCTCGTCCCTGAATCGCCGCGTTGGCTCGCCGAACGTGAACGCATGGCCGATGCCGATGCCGCGGTGCATGCGTTCGAGCGTGCCGCGAAGGGTCCGCTGCCGCCGGTCGCGCATTCGGCCGAGTTCGAAGCGATGGCGAATCGTCATCCGAAGCGCCGCATGGGCGATCTGTTCGGTCCGGCCTACCTGAAGCGCACCATGGCCGTCGCGATGTTGTGGATCACGTGCGGCTTTATTCAGTATGGTCTCTCGACCTGGCTGCCGACGATCTATCGCACGATTTATCACGCGCCGCTGCAATTGGCGCTGAATCTGGCGGTGGCCGCTTCGGTGCTTGGCGTGGTCGGATCGTTGACGTGCGCGTTGCTCGTGGACAAGGTGGGCCGCAAGCCGATCATTAACCTGTCTTTCGTGGCGTGCGCGGTGTCGTTGCTGCTGGCAGGCGTGTTCCACGAGTCGTCGGTGTATGTGGTGGCGACGTTCTGCGCGTTCTCGCTGGGCTTCCTGGCTTGCGGCTTTATCACGGCTTATGTGTACACGCCGGAGTTGTACCCGACCAGCATTCGAGCAATGGGTTGCGGTGTCGGCGGCGCGTGGCTCAAGGTCGCGGCCATTTTTGCACCGGCCATTGTGTCGAAGACGATGATCGGCGGCAATTTGCAGGTGGCGTTTTATATTCTTGCCGCGGTGCCGTTTCTTGCGGCGGTGGCGGTGCATTTTCTGGGCATCGAGACCAAGGGTAAGGTGCTCGAGCAGTTGGAAGCCTGAAGACGGGTTTCGGTGGGCGGTGATGTAGTGCCGCAATTGCAGAGGACGAAAGGCGCACTGGGTGGTGCGCCTTTTGTTTTTTGACGTGCTCCGGCATTTCCTGCACTACGCTGCACGCATCACATCTGCTTCCGATACACCACAAACCCCGACTTATCCGCCACCGTGTCATACAACCGCATGGCGGTGTGATTCGTCTCATGCGTTTGCCAGTACACGCGTTGCGAACCATCAGCCTTCGCGCGCGCGTACACCGCTTCGATCAACGCGCGGCCCACGCCCTTGCCGCGCTCGGACTCCAACGTGTACAGGTCTTGCAGATAGCAGATCGGTCCCGCCAGCGTCGTATGACGGTGATAAAGAAAATGCACGATGCCGATCAACTCGCCATGACGTTCGGCGACCATCGCATGCATCGGTTCATAGCAATCGAAAAACCGGCCCCACGTGAGATGCGTGATTTCACGCGGCAGTGCGGTCTCGCCAGAGCGGCCATAGAACGCGTTGTACGCATCCCATAGCGGCAACCATGCGTGGAAATCCTGGTGTGTGACGGGGCGGATCTGAATCGTGTCGGACATGCGCGGCTCCTTGTCGATGAGCGAGCCATCGCCCAACGCCATGAAGTGCTTTCACATATCGAAGCAGACGCCGGCTCGCAAACCGCCAGCATAAGAAAATCAGCCGGCTATTGTTAGCTCCACCGCATGCCTCGGATTTGGAACCACGCGTCGTCGTAAAAGCGGGAAGCCTCACACCGTCTCGGCTCTGAGCCATTGCGCGAGCGCGGCGTCGTCATCGGTCTGAACCGCATGCGCGACGCGAAGCCCCACCGCCGCACCGAATTGGTAGCCGTGCCCCGAACAGCCGCACACCGCGAGTGTCTTGCCGACGCGCTTCGAAAAGAACCGCTGGTCCGCCGCGAACGTGTAAGCGCAGGTTTCCACCTCGGTGACCGCGTATTCGTCGATGCGGCTAAACGGCGGCGCGAAGAGTCGACGCAAGCGGTCCCCTTCGCCGGGCGCCGCAGTGCGGTCGGTTTCGGCATCCGGCACCGGCTTCTTCAGTGCGCCCGCACCGAACTTCAGATCGGCACCGTCGATTGGCGGCAACACGTAGCCATTGCTCGAACCGCCAATGTCGACGATCGCCGGTGCGTTGGACCACGCGTTCTCCAGATCCGCGGGCGGCGTCAGATATGCTACTACGTTGCGGTGAATCGCCAGGTTCTCGGCAAGCGCGGGAAGGAGCCGCAACGTCCACGCACCGGCAGCTACCACGAGCCGATCCGCGTGGACCACGGTGCCGTCGTCGATATGCACGAGCGCCGTGGCCGCATCGATTGCAACCGCCTTCGTATGCATGCGAATGTCGACGCCGCGCATTCTGAGCCACGCTTTGACATCGTGCGCGATACGCCCGCTGAAGAGCGCGCCTCCGTCACGATCGAGATACGCGTAGCGAAACGCGGCGGCGTCGAGGAACGGATAACGCTCGGCGGCTTCGCGGGCATCGAGCCGTTCGTATTCGAAGCCCACGCGGTCGAGGCTCATACGCCATTGCTCGGCGCTGTCGCCTGGGGATTGTGAAATGCCAAGCGCGCCGCAATTCGCATAGTGGGAAACGCCGAGATCGTCCCACAGCATGTCCCAACTATCGAACATCTCAGCGATACTCTCCGCATAGCCGTCGGCGCCGTCATACGCGCGGCAAATCATGCCATGCGTGTCGCGCGACGCGGCAAGCGGACTGGGTATCGAGCCCTGCTCGAGCAACGTGACGTCATGCCCCAGCTTGGTGAGCGACCACGCCGTACTTAAGCCGACGATTCCAGCGCCAACAATTGCCACCCGCATACCAATCCTCCGGTCGGTTGAACCGGGTAAGTCTAGCGCGGGAAAATAATTGCTGCGTTGGGTGTGTCGAAGCCGATTCAGCCGACAATTCGCATTGCATAAAACGGCGCCCGTCCGTGCGCCGCAGCGTTCAGTGCTTCCGATGCGAGGCGTCGCGAAGCGTGTTGCGGACTTTCTTAGCCGCGAAGAGCGGCACATAATCGAACACCCGCGCGTCGTGGCGATAGTCGGCCAAGGTGTCGGCATACATTTTGGAGACCGTTTCCGGCGGCGTATCCGTTTCCTCTGCAATGCTTCTGACCACTTCGTCTACGTTTGGCTCGGGTTGCGACATTGTTTATCTCCAGACAAGCAGCGGTTGAACGGGCGATGCGGCGATACGCGGGATTTTATTAGAGGATGTGATTCGCGTCGCCGCCAATTGAATCGGTCTATCGCGCGCCATCTGCCACAGAGATTTTTTTCTTGCGGTGCGAATTTCACTGACCTAGTGCGAGCGCCAGGCACTGAGGCGGCTTGAAATAAGCGGAAACAGAACATTAAGCGGGTTTCGGAATAAAACGGCACACTCAGGGGTTCTTGTTTCCTGAATGGCACGCTACGGAACACCGCCCAATCGAAGGCTTTGCAACGATCTCTCTCAGGCCGCACCACTTATGAACATCCACGCCGAACCCTTGATTAACCAGACCGGAACGCCAGCGCGCTCACGCTACACGCGCACGGCGATCACGCTGCACTGGCTTATTGCGCTGCTCATGATCGGCAACGTCGCGCTCGCTCTGAGCGCGGATTCGCTGCCCGACGACTGGGTGCGCCCGGTAATCAATACCCACAAGTCCATCGGCATCACGGTGCTCGGTCTCGCGCTCATGCGCATCTTATGGCGCGTGTCGCACAAGCCGCCGCCGCTCCCGCGTGAGTTTCCGTCGTGGGAGAAAGTCGCTGCGCATCTTGCGCACTTTCTGCTGTATCTGCTGATGATCGGGCTGCCGCTCTCCGGCTGGTTGCACGATTCCGCATGGAAGGACGCGGCCACGCATCCAATGCGTCTGTTCGATCTGTTTCCGTGGCCGCGTATAGGCTACGTGATGAACCTTGATCCCGCACTGAAGGAAACGCTGCACGACCGTTTCGGCGCGTTGCATACGTGGCTGGGCTACGCGCTGTATGCATTGCTTGCCATGCATATAGGCGGCGCGCTGAAGCACCAGTGGATCGATCGAAAGTCGGTTCTGAAGCGCATGATGCCCTGAGCACCGCTTCGCTCATTCTTTAAACCGCAGCAACGACCGGCCCGTTAGTTACCTTGAAACAAAACCTGGAACAGGCGTTCGCGCTTGCATCGCCCCGTATCGTGCCGCGCGGCACGACGCTTTCGAGCACGTTGATTCATGCGAGCGTCGTTGCCGTGTGGCTGCTGCTATTCGCGCGTGCCTTCTTTCTGCAAGGCGTGGTTGCGTGGTCCACAGGTATCGCGTACGTGATCTACGACACCGTGCTGCTCGCGTTCGTCACGTGGAAAGCGTTGCCGCTCATGCGTCGCGCGGCGCCGCTCGAGCCTGACTACGATCGGCGCAGCTTGCCGGACATCGGCGTGGTTGTCGCGTCGCATAACGAGGCGGCCGTGCTGCCGGTCACGATTGCGGCGCTGTTACGGCAGGTTCACGGCCCGGCGCAAATCGTGATTGCCGACGACGGCTCCACCGATCACACACACGCGCTGCTTACCGAACGCTTCGGCCTCGTCGCGCCCGCCGAGGGCACGTTGAGCGCGCCCAGTTCGCTTTATCCCAATCTCTTCTGGCTGCGTATGCCGCACGGCGGCAAGGCGCGCGCGCTGAACGCCGCGATCACCGTGATGAGCACGGACACCGTAATGACCGTCGACGCCGATACGCTTCTCGACGACGACGCCACTTACGCAATGCGCGCCGCTTTCGCAAGCGACCCCAAGCTCGTGGCCGCGGCCGGCATCCTGGTGCCGGTTTGCGGCAAGTCCGCGACGGGCCGTGTGCTGCAATGGTTCCAGACCTACGAATACATGCGCAATTTCATCGCGCGCTTTGCGTGGATGCGCGCGGACAGTCTGCTGCTGGTTTCGGGCGCCTTCGCTTCATTCAGGCGCGACGCGCTGCTCGACGTCGGCGGCTTCGATCCGCAGTGTCTCGTCGAAGACTACGAGCTGATACACCGGCTGCGTCGCTATTCGGTCGATCATGGCCTCGGCTGGGACGTGCGAGTGGTTGGCGACGCGCATGCGCACACCGACGCGCCCGACAACCTCGGCAGCTTCCTGCGTCAACGGCGGCGGTGGTTCGCCGGGTTCCTGCAAACGCAGTACTGGAACCGCGACATGACCGGCAATCGCCGTTATGGAACGCTCGGCATGCTGATGCTGCCCGTTAAGGCGCTCGACACCATGCAACCCATCTACGGCCTGACCGCTTTCGGATTGCTGCTCGCGTTCGTGTTCGGCGGGCACGGCGCAATCGTCGTGTCGATCTTCAGTGTAATCGGGCTGAAAACGGCGATCGACCTGGCTTTTTACCTGTGGAGCGTCCATCTCTACCGGCGCTGGACCGGCAAGCGCAGCGGCTCCAGTATGGGCATGGCGATGCTGGCTGCCATCGCGGAGCCGTTCACTTTCCAGCTGCTGCGGCACCTCGGCGCGGCGCTCGGCTGGCTACACTTCCTACGCGGCGGGCGATCGTGGGGCGTGCAGCGCCGCACTGGGCTCGTCGCTCGCGACGAGGCCTAGCGGCGCGGTGTTTTGACCCCGCCGGACCCATGCCGTCCGCGGTTCGAGTAGACTGACGACGATTACGGCCGCGAGATGCGGCCGCCTACTTTATCCGCACGTGCACGGAGGCTCTACACTATGCATGCTGTTCCCCCGCTCGAACAAAACACCGTCGAGGCGTCCTCAACGCATGCGACATCGCCTAAAGCCGCTCCCACGCTGGGCCACGCGGCCAACGACGCGCCGGTCCGAGACCTGCGCCGCGTCGGCATACATCCCGACTATTGGTATCCGCTCGCGTGGTCGCACGAAGTGAAGCGTGGCAAGACACATGGCGTGACGTTTGCGGGCGATCCGATCGTGCTCGCGCGCACCGAATCCGGCAAAGTATTCGCGCTCGAAGACCGCTGCGCGCATCGTCAGGTGCCGTTGCACCAGGGCGTGGTCGATGGCGAGTCGATTCGTTGCGGCTACCACGGTTGGACCTATGACTGCTCGGGCAAGTGCATCGACGTGCCGTACCTTGGACGCGAGCGTTTGCCGAACGGCGTGCGCTCGTATCCGTGCCGGGAAGTGGAAGGCCTGATCTTCGTATTTCCCGGCGACCCGGCAATGGCCGAAATTCGCCCGCTGCCCACACTCGGTTCCGTGTCCGACAAGAAGTACAAGACGCGGCGCTTCGGCCGTCCTGTGAATTGCCACTACTCGTTCATGCACGAGAACCTGATGGACATGAACCATCAGTTTCTGCACCGCCGCCAAATGGGGCAGATGCGCGCGCGTTCGCTCGGGCGGCGGCGCGGCGAAGGCTGGGTCGAGGTCGATTACACGTTTGCGCGCATGGCCGGTCAGCAGCCGATTGGCGAGGCGATCGTGTTCGGCCAGAGCCGCAAAACGGGCGGCGACAACGACAAAGACGTGATGACGATCCGCACCGAGTATCCGTATCAGACGCTGCAGATTCGCACGTCCGAGCAGACGCTCGTCATGGACCTGTGGATTGTCTACGTGCCGCTCGATCGCGAGCAGCGCATTAACCGCACTTTCGGGCTGCTGTCCATTCGCAAGCCGGGGTTTCCGGGCGCGCTGAACCTCGCGTGGCCGCTGCTGGTGTGGTTCACTGAGCGCATCTTCAGGGAAGACCGCGAGATCGTCGAGGCCGAGCAACGCGCGCACGATTCGCAAGGCGCCGACTGGAACCACGAAGTGTTTCCGGTCATCAACGAACTGCGGGCGTTGCTGCGCGAAAGCGGTGCGCCGGATCAGGTGGTGGGTGCGGGCACCGGCGACACGGAAATCATCCGCTTCTGGGACTCACGCAGCGGCAGCCCGCTGGCGAAAACCTGAGCGGCGAGCGGCAGGCGGCTTTTCCGCCTCGCCGCGAATTAGTTCATCTCCATCGCGTAAGTAATCCGGTGCGGTCGACCGGCGATAATGGCAACCGGGTGGCAAGCGGGTGGCAACCGATACGCGCGGGTTTGCGCAGATCGGCATGCGCCGCACCGCGACCCGTGTACCATTTCGCTTTTTGATTCCTAAAGACCGCTCCGTGACCACGCAACAATTCCCCGCCGCATCGCGCAAACCCCTCACTCTCCTTCAATTGCTCGGCATCATCGGCGCCGCCGGGCTGATCGCTTCCGTTTTGCTCAATCTGCTGGTGTAACGCCGTTATGTACAAGAAGGGCGTGGCGGTAGAAATCCAGTTTTCCCCCGAGCGACTCAACGACGGCGCGGGCGACCCCTTCTGGATCGACCTGACGCAAGACGAAGCGCAGCAGTTGCTGGCAAGCCTGCAGGCGCGTTTCGCCGTGAACAGTTCGAGCACGCAGGCGCCGCTCGTTGTCAGCCTGGACGACACGCCGGCCTTGCAACCGCAAAGCACGCCGGAGTCGGCGGCCGTCATCGCCGCTTCGGCGGACGCCTTCAAGCAGTGGGTCTGCGTGATCTGCGGCTGGATTTACGACGAAGCCGCCGGCTTGCCCGAAGACGGCATCGCGCCGGGCACGCGCTGGGCCGACATTCCCGACGACTGGCGCTGCCCGCTGTGCGATGTGGGTAAGGAAGATTTCGCGCTAGTCGAGTTCTAGGCGTCGGGGTAATCGGCGCCCACGGTAGTCGCTTCCCACGCATCGAAGTCGCCGCGCATGAAGTCGAGCTTCTTGTGCGCCAGTTCCAGCGCGGTCTTGCCGAGCAGCAAACGCAGCGGCGGGCGCTCCGACAGCGCCGCATCGATTATCGCTTGTGCCGCGCGCACCGGATCGCCGGCCTGCTTACCGCTACGCGCTTCGGTCTGCTTGCGCCGCTCGCCGGCGGTGGCCGCATAGTCGTCGATAACGGTCGCCGACTGCTTGATTGACGGACCGGCCCAGTTGGTTCGGAACGGACCGGGTTCGACGATCAGCACGTCGATGCCGAGCGGCTTGACCTCGGTGGCGAGGGATTCTGACAAGCCCTCCACCGCGTATTTCGTTGCATGGTAATAACCGGTTGCGGCAAAACTCGTGAGACCGCCAATCGACGATACGTTGACGATCAGGCCGCTGCGCTGCTCGCGCATGACCGGCAACACCGCCTTCGTGATGTCGACGAGACCGAACACGTTCGTCTCGAACATGGCCCGCACTTCGTCATCTTCGCCTTCTTCGATCGCGGCCAGGTAGCCATAACCTGCGTTGTTCACGAGCGTGTCGATGCGGCCAAAACGTTGCGTGGCTTGTGCGACGACGTCTGCGATCTGCGCGCGGTTCGTGACATCGAGCGGCAGAACTAGCGCACGCTCGCCGTGCGGCTCGGCAATGTCTTTTACTTTGGATTCGTCGCGTGCGGTAACAACGGCGCGCCAGCCTCGCTCGAGTACCAGTTTTGCGAGTTCGCGGCCAAAGCCCGTCGAACAACCGGTGATCAGCCAGACGGGATTGTCTCGATTCATCATGTGGGAAAACTCCTGTTGATGTTCTGCGAGTTTGCCTTGCGCCTTTCGTTTGACTAACGCCTTGAATGTTGTTTGCGCCGGGCAGGGGGCTTTAATTGTAGTCGTAGGGCGGCGGCCTCGCTTTGGAGCGCTTCGTCGATCTGGATGCGGTACGGGTCGTTGGTGGACAGGCCGATACATGACCCGCTCGATGCCCGCGCCGCAAGTGGCGTCGTTTCAACGCGCTCTCACCGTACGTGTGTACGAGGCGATCATGGTCGCCAGTTCCTGGGCGGCGGGCGTGAGAGGAATGGCTGCGCGCTGCAGCAGGCAGACGGTCTGCTCGATGGCGCGCTCGCGGACGTCAATCACGGTGAGCGCACTCGCAAAAGGCCCTTGCTTCGCGACGATCGACGACTCCAGCGACAGGCAATCCGTGGCGCCCACGAGGTGCAAGGTCTCGTACAAGCCTTCCACGGTCGCGACGATTTCAGGCGGCGGCAAGCCATGACTTTCGAACAGATGACTCAGCCGGTTGACTTGCGGATCGTCGGTAAGATTCGGCGAGCGCGTCGCAATCCACGCGCACCCGGTGAGTTCCGCGAGCGTTCGCGCGCCGGCTTTCGGATGACCCTTGCGGCAGACAATGACCGGATCGGACGGATAGAGCGGCACGACCGAGAGATCGGCTGTATCGGTATGTTTCGACACCAGCGCGAGCGCGAAGTCCAACGTGCCTTCACGAATCCACGAGATCATCATGCGCGAGGTGCCGGTGCGCAGATGCAGCGCGACCTGCGGAAAGCGCGTGCGGAAGTCCATCAGCACGGGCGCCAATGCGTCGACGAGCGGCTCGGTGGTCATGCCGAAGCTGACCTCGCCCGCGTAGTCGCCGCGCAATTGCTGCACTTCCTGCTCGGCGCGTTCGCATTCGCCGATAATCGCCCCGGCGCGCTGCAACAGCCGCTGGCCAAGCGCGGTCAACGCAATGCCGCGATTCGTGCGGATAAACAGCGTTGCGCCCAACATCGATTCAAGGTTCTGCAACTGCTGCGTGATGCCGCTTTGCGCGACGCCCAACGCGCGCGAGGCTGCACGCAGGCTGCCGTGTTCGGCTATTGCCTTGAAGGCTCGCAGTTGGGAGATTGTCAACGCCATGTGAGCGTCCGTGTGGTAGTTCGCAGGGTGGCGCAGGTACTCCGCCGCCCGGGCCGCGTCCGTGATCGGCAAAGGTGATCATGATAGTCGGAACGGGACTTCTATGGAGCGCGGCACCGGCATACGATGGCTTCGCCACGATCCGTCCACTCGAACCTTCCGCTCCCATGAAACTTTCGCTGATGATCCTCACCGCCGCGCTGACGTTCAGCTGCGGCGTGTTTGCCGCTGAGTCCGGCACGCTGCGCCTGGGCATCGACCCGAGCTATCCGCCGATGGACTCCAAAGCGCCTGACGGCAGCCTCAAAGGTTTCGACGTCGATCTCGGCAACGAAATTTGCCGCCGCATTCAGGCACGTTGCCAATGGGTCGAACTCGAATTTTCGGGGATGATCCCGGCGCTTCAGGCACGCAAGATCGACGCGATTCTTTCTTCGATGGCGATCACGCAAAAGCGGGAACAACAAATACTGTTCACGTCGAAGCTCTTCCAATTCAAATCGCGGCTGATCGCGCGGCAAGGCTCGCCGCTCGCCGCGGGCCTGCAGGCGCTCTCAGGTAAACAGATCGGCGTGCAATCGGGCACGCAGTTCGAAGGTTATGCGCTCACGAACTGGGTGCCGCTCGGCGCGCATGTCGTCGCATACAAGAGCCAGGACGAAGTATTCGCCGACCTGCAAAACGGACGCCTGGACGGCGCATTGCTCGGCTCGGTCGAAGCTGATTTCGGTTTTCTGCGCACTCCTGCCGGCAAGGGCTTTGCGTTTGTCGGCGAACCGCTTTCAATGGGCGATCGCGGCACGGGCATCGGCTTGCGCAAGGACGAGACTGCGATACAGGCGTCGATCAACGCTGCGATTGCCTCCATGTTGAAAGACGGCACCTATGCGCAGATCGCAAAGAAGTACTTCGACTTCGACCCTTACGGCAACTGATGCCCGCGCGTCTCGCTCTTCAACCGAAAGCTTTCCACTCATGAACAGGCAATCGCATCCGCTTCTTTCGCCGGCTATCGGCACGCACCGCGAACTGGTGTCGTTTCACTTCGGCCCGGTTGGCAGCGGAGAAAAGATCTATATCCAGTCGTCGCTGCATGCCGACGAAACGCCGGCAATGTTGACCACGGTTCTGTTGAAGCGGCGTCTCGTCGAACTCGAACAGCAGGGCGCACTGCATGCACAGATCGTGCTCGTGCCGGTGGCCAATCCGGTGGGACTCGGGCAATACATACTCGGCCAGTTTCTAGGGCGCTTCGATCTTGCGAGCGGCAAGAATTTCAACCGGCATTTCCTGCAGTTTCCCAAGCTGATTGCGCGGGCTCGCGAAGCGCTAGGTGCCGATGCGGCGGAAAACGTGCGCATTGTTCGTCGGTTGATTGCAGAGGAACTGGCTGCGCAGAAACCATTGACCGAGTTCGAGTCTTTGCAATTGGCAATGCTCAAGCTCTCATTCGATGCCGACGTCGTAATAGACCTGCACTGCTCGCTCGAAGCCGCGATGCATCTGTACACGAGCGAGGCGGCGTGGCCGCAATTCGAACCGTTCGCGCGTTATCTTGGCGCACAGGCCTCCTTGCTCGCGACCAACTCGGGCGGCGAGGCCTTCGACGAAACGCACAGCCTGTTGTGGTGGCAATTGCAGCAGGAAATGCCCGCCGACAAGCCGGTGCCCAACGGCGCGATCGCCGTAACGGTGGAATGCCGCGGTCAGCGCGACGTTTCATACGAAGCGGCACAGCAGGATGCCGACGCGATCGTCGATTATCTCGTGTGGCGCAAAGCCATTCGACTTGAAGCGAAGCCGGTGCCGCCGCTGTTGACCGCCGCCACGCCGCTTGCGGGCAGTGAGCAGTTCTATGCGCCAGTGAGCGGCATTCTGATTCATCGCGCGAAAATCGGCGACACGATTCTCGTGGGACAGCCGCTGTTCGATATCGTCGATCCATTGACCGACGAAACGACCACGCTGACGAGTCACACGGAAGGCGTGTTCTATATGCGTCGCGCGATCCGCTTCGTGACGGCAGGCGCGCCTCTGGGTCGAGTGACGGGTGCGCGGCCGTTCAGAACAGGAGTGTTGTTAGGGGCGTGATTGGCGCCAGCATGCGAAGAGACTTCGGCAAGACGCGCAGACAACACGCGCCCAGCCGAAGTCTAAGCTTCATCCGCCTTAAGTCGCCACCAGCACCGGCGCGATTGCAGCCGGATCGCTGATACTCGGCCGGCCATTTTCGACGTGGCCTGCAACGCGGCGCGAGAAGCTCTCGTCGTCGTTACTCGTCACCGTCAAGTCGTACCAGTGATGGCTCGCCGCGAGCACCCACGCCTCTTCGATATGCGCTCCGGCCGGCACCAGCACCGGGCGCGGGCGCGCGCCATACGCATTGTCGGTCACCGTCAAACGCGCGAGCTTGCCGCCCTTGTTGCTGAACTTGAGGAACACGTTGCCGTTCGCAACATCGTATTGCACCTTCACTTCGGGCTGAGCGGGCTTCTCGTTGTGATGCCCCCCGGCAAGCTGCGATGCCTGCGTTGCCGCTACGTTGCCCGCGAATTTGCGCACGAAGCCGTTCGGGCCGAACACTTCGAATGCATATGCGCCATTAGTCGTCGTGAGATCGAACGACTCGCTGAGCGACTTGCCCGCTTCAACGGTGTAACGCCACGGACCGTCCGTGCGGTTCGTCGAGTACACATAGAAGTGCGCGCCCTGATCGCCGGTGTTGCCGATAGAAAGTTCGAACGTGCTCTTCTTCGCGTCGGCCTGGCCGTTCACATGCAGCTCGTACGGCAATGCGCGCGCGAAGCGGATGCCGCCTTCCTGCGGGTCGATCGCGCCCGGCGTCGCTGGGACGGTCGGCTTCGGCTGCGTCGCGCATTGGTTGTCGGCAATGGTCTTGTAGTTGCTCGTGTCGGGCAGCGGCGGCACCTTCGAATCCGGCGTGCGGAAATCGAACGCCGTCGTCAGGTCGCCGCACACAGCGCGACGCCATGCAGTTATGTTCGGCTCGTACACTCCAAAGCGCGTTTCGATGAAGCGGATCACCGACGTGTGATCGAACACCTGCGAGCATACGAAACCGCCCTTGCTCCACGGCGAGACGATCGTCATCGGCACGCGTGGGCCGAGGCCGTAAGGCAGGCCGTCGGCCGTATAGCTGCCGCCGCGACCCGGGTTGACCACGTTGTGAATTTCGCCTTCGGTGCTGACCGTCGACTTGCCTTGCGCGGGCGTGGTCGCGGGCTGCGGCGGCACCATGTGATCGAAGAAGCCGTCGTTCTCGTCGTACATGATGAAGAGCACGGTCTTGCTCCACACCTCCGGGTTCGACGTCAATGCATCCAGAATCTGCGACGTGTATTCGGCGCCATATGCGGGCGTGTATTGCGGATGCTCCGAGTACGCAGCCGGCGGGCACAACCACGAAACTTGCGGCAGCTTGTTGGCGAGCACGTCGGCTTTCAGATCGTCGATGGTGCGCACCGTTTGCGCGCGTTCGTACAACGGCGAGCCCGGCTGCGCGTTGATGAAGTTGCTGAAATTCTGCAGGATGTTGGTACCGTAATTTCCGTTCAACGGATCGGAGCCGGTCAGCCCTTGCTGATAGACCTGCCACGAAATGCCCGCGGCTTGCAGGCGCTCGGGGTACGTGGTCCACGAAAGCAACTGATAGTTCGGCGGGCCGTCGCCGTCCACCCAGTCGTTGTTGTCGAGCAGCGGCCCGCCGAACTTGCCGGTTGGGTCCACGGTGCCGGTCATCAGATACGAGCGGTTCGGGTGCGTCGGTCCCGGCAGCGAACAGAAGTATGCGTCGCACACGGTGAACGCATCGGCGAGCGCGTAGTGGAATGGAATGTCGCCGCGCAGGTGATAGCCCATTGTCATGTCGGTCTTGGTGGCGGGCCACTGGTCGTAGCGGCCGCCGTCGATCGCGGCATGCGTCTTGTACCAGCTGTGATCGAGGTCGCCCACGCATTGCGCGCTCGTCGTGGACGTATCCAGATGGAACGGCAGCACAGGTTTCGTCGGGTCCGCCTTCGACG
This sequence comes from Paraburkholderia kirstenboschensis, assembly GCF_904848585.1. Taxonomy (GTDB): domain Bacteria; phylum Pseudomonadota; class Gammaproteobacteria; order Burkholderiales; family Burkholderiaceae; genus Paraburkholderia; species Paraburkholderia kirstenboschensis. The sequence continues at coordinate 254,606 of NZ_CAJHCR010000007.1, read as the reverse complement.
GTTGATACCACACCGGCTTGCCGCTCGGCAGCGGAATCGGGAAGCGGTCGTTGTAACCACGCACTCCGCGCAAGTGGCCGAAGTAGTGGTCGAACGAGCGGTTCTCCTGCATGAACACGACGATATGTTCGACGTCGCGAATGGTGCCCGTGCGCGAAAACGCGGGAACGGCCAACGCATTGCGGATCGACTCGGGCAGCGCGGTCAGCGCGGCGGCAGCGCCGGCAGATGAAGCCACGGTCTGCAGGAAACGGCGACGGCTATTTGATGTCATCGAATATCACCTTCTGCGGGGGGAAAGAATAGCGCGCCGCGCGCGCCGGTGGAATCGGTCAGTTGCTGTTCGCGCTGTCGCCGGGTGCGTAATGCATGACGGGCGCCACTTGCTGGCTGTCGGCGGCGAGGCTGGCTTGCATGTTCTGCGTGATCGCGTCGGACGCGAGGGCGGGGTCTGCCGCGAGCGTCGACGACGCGTTGAGAGGAAATGCTGGCGAAGATGCTGCAGGAGTCGCCGCGTTGTTCGCCACAACGCCCGGCGATGAAGACGCATTAGCCGACGCGGAATCATCCGCGCCGCAGCCGGTTAGCGCTAACGTTGCGAGCGCAACGAACAGCGCACCAATGAGGCGTATGTCTCTTCTCATGTCTGCATCCAGTTTCGTGAAAGCGGATGCAGTCTCCAACCCTTTCAAGAAATAATTGTGAAACGTTTGCGAGTGGGAAAATTGACTCGCGGTTGTGAGTTCTTCGAAAGCAATCGGAAAGTGATAAGTAGGAGAATGGACACGTTAGCGCCATCTGCTTGACGTTCAAGCACACCGAAACATAGCAACCGCCTTGCACGAGTGCTCACGCCATGACACGCATTGAACGACCTTTCGACATGACGCGTCTCGAAGACGAATGGCTCGAAGCGGACGGCTTCGGCGGCTTCGCATCCGGAACCGTGGGCACGCTGCGCACGCGCCGTTACCACGCGTTGTTGTTGACGGCCACGCGAGCGCCGGGCGGCCGTGTCGTGCTCGTGAACGGTATCGAGGCATGGCTCGAAGCGCATGGCGAGCGTTATCCATTGAGCATGCAACGCTATGTGCCTGATGTGCTCTATCCCGATGCGGCGGCGAACCTGCTCGACTTCACCACGGAACCCTGGCCGACATGGCGCTTCCAGTTCAATACGGAAACGCTTGTCACAGCCGAAGTGTTCGTCAGCAAGGCGACGCGTGAGACGGTATTACGCTGGCGGTGGCAGCGCACGCAAGCAGCATCGCAAGCAGGCGCGCTTACGTTGAAAGTGAGGCCGCTGTTATCGGGCCGCGACTATCACGCGCTGCATCACGAGAACGCTGCGTTCGACTTCAGCGCTCAAGCCGGCAACGATGCCGGCTGCGTAAGCTGGCAACCGTATGGAGATCTGCCGCGTATTCATGCGACGACGAACGGCGTCTACACGCATGCGCCCGACTGGTATCGCAACTTCTGCTACGTTCGGGAGCAGGAGCGCGGGCTCGATTTCAGCGAAGACCTGGCAACGCCCGGCGTCTTCAGTTTCAATCTCGCAGATGCAGACGCAGTGATGATCCTCAGCGCGTCGGATACGACGACCGCACACGCTGCGGCATCGAGCCATGCCGATCAACTGGCCGGCTTCGAACAACAACGCCGCAATGCCTTCGGCTCGCGTCTGCAACGTTCCGCCGACGCCTACGTCGTGCAGCGTAACGAAGGCCGCACAATACTCGCGGGTTTTCCATGGTTCACCGACTGGGGCCGCGATACGTTTATCGCAATGCGCGGTTTGCTGATTGCATCGGGCCGTCTCGACGCTGCCGAGGCGATCCTGCTGGAATGGTCCGAAACTCTGTCCGAGGGCATGCTGCCTAACCGCTTTCCCGATTACGGCGATGCTCCGGAATACAACTCCGTCGATGCATCGCTGTGGTTTATCGTCGCCGTATACGACTATCTGGCGACGAGTCATGCGAGCGCCGCAACCACGAAGCGTCTGCAGCAAGCGGTCGAAGCGATCCTCGGGGGTTATACGCAAGGTACGCGCTTTAACATCAAGGCATCCGAAGAAGATGGTCTGCTATGTGCAGGCGTGCCCGGCATGCAGCTGACATGGATGGACGCGAAGGTCGGCGATTGGGTCGTGACGCCGCGTATCGGCAAACCGGTCGAAGTACAGGCGCTGTGGATCAACGCGTTGCGCATTGCAGCAACGTGGAATCTCAAATGGCAACCACTGGCCGAGCAAGCGTCGCAAGCATTTCTTAAACGCTTCATCGATCCGTCCACGCAAACGCTTTTTGACAACGTCGACGTGGATCATGTGACCGGCACCGTGGACCGCTCGATTCGCCCGAACCAGATTTTCGCGGTCGGCGGTCTGCCTTTTGCATTGCTCGAAGGCGCGGCGGCGCGCGCGGTGGTCGATCAAGTTGAAGCGCAACTGCTCACGCCGCTCGGCTTGCGCACGCTTGCGCCGTCGGACCCCGCTTATCGCGGCCGCTACAGTGGCGCGCCTTACGAACGCGATGGCGCCTATCATCAAGGAACGGCGTGGCCGTGGTTGCTAGGGCCATTCGTCGAGGCCTGGTTGCGCGTGCGCGACACTTCACCAGACTCGCGCCGGGAGGCCCGAACACGATTTCTCGATCCGCTGTACACGCATTTCGATCACGCCGGGCTCGATCACATTTCCGAAATCGCCGACGGCGATGCGCCGCATGCGCCTGCCGGCACACCGTTTCAGGCGTGGTCGCTTGGAGAACTGCTGCGTATAGAACACCTGCTTGCCGGGTTGGATCGCACCGGCGCGTAAACCGCGCTACGATGTGTGTCTCTCCGCCAAGCCCGACGCAAGGATGCTGTCATGCCACCGCTGCGCGCTGCCAATCTGTTAGACACCACTGAAGGCTCACGCCTGCATTCGGCGGATTGCGCCCACTGGCAGCGCTGGGGACCGTACCTCAGCGAGCGCCAATGGGGCACCGTACGTGAAGATTACAGTGCGGACGGCACAGCGTGGGACTACTTTCCGCACGACCATGCACGTAGCCGCGCGTACCGCTGGGGCGAAGACGGCATTGCCGGTTTCGGCGACGACACGCTGAGCTGGTGTGTGTCGCTTGCGTTGTGGAACCGCAAGGACCCGATCCTGAAAGAGCGGCTCTTTGGCCTCACGAATGCGCAGGGCAATCATGGCGAGGACGTGAAGGAGTTGTACTTCTACGTGGACGGCACGCCCACGCATTCGTACATGCGCATGCTCTACAAGTATCCGCACACCGCTTACCCGTATCAGGATCTGGTAGAAGAAAACGCGCGACGTGGCGGCGACATGCCGGAGTACGAGATTCTCGACACCGGTGTGTTCGACGACTTGCGCTATTTCGACGTGCAGGTCGAATACGCCAAGCATGCCCCAAACGACATCGTAATGCGCGTGACAATCGAGAATCGCGCGGATGAATCCGCGTCGCTCGATGTGCTTCCGCAAATCTGGGCGCGCAATTCGTGGTCGTGGAAAGAGAACACGGATAAACCGTCGCTCGTTGCGGGCACCGACCATAACGGCCACGCGCAGTTGATCGGTCATCAGCATGGACAAGAGCCGATCGTCGTGACGGCCTGGTCGAACGACGTGCCGCAAGTCACATGGCTGTTCTGCGAGAACGACACCAACGTGAAGCGCCTCTACGACATGGATTCGGAAGGTCCGTTCAAAGACGGCTTCAACGATTACCTCGTGCATGGCGACCAGCAAGCTGTGCGTCGCGAGCGCGGCACGAAAGCCGGCGCGCATGCGCCGATTGAACTCGCTCCGCACGGCCGCGCGGTGGTCTACATGCGTTGGCGTCCGGAAGCGAGCCCCGACGAAGTGCCGCTCAACGTGGATGCGCTCTTTGCGAAGCGGATCGGCGAGGCCGACGAATTCTACGGCGCGCTGCAACACAACATGGATGACCCTGACGCGCGCCTCGTGCAGCGTCAGGCGCTCGCGGGCATGCTGTGGTCGAAGCAGTATTACCGGTATGACGTGCATCGCTGGCTCGAAGGGGACCCTTTGCAGCCGAAGCCCGCGGCCGCGCGTAAGCGTGGGCGCAACGCGGACTGGATGCATCTGTGCAACGCTGACATCGTGTCGATGCCGGACAAGTGGGAATACCCGTGGTACGCGTCGTGGGATCTCGCGTTCCATGCAGCGGCGTTCGCGCTGATCGATCCCGCGTTCGCGAAGCGTCAGTTGCTGCTGCTGGTGAAAGACCGCTATCAGCATCCGAATGGACAACTGCCCGCCTACGAATGGGCGCTCGGCGACGCAAATCCGCCCGTGCATGCATGGGCTGCCTGGCGCGTCTATGAGATCGACCGTGCGCTCACCGGCAAGCCGGACCGCGATTTCCTCGAGCTGGTCTTTCATAAGTTGCTGCTCAATTTTTCGTGGTGGGTGAATCGCAAGGACGCCGACGGCCACAATATTTTTCAGGGCGGCTTTCTCGGCCTCGACAACGTGGGTATCTTCGATCGCTCGTCGCCGTTGCCAACCGGCGGTCACATCGATCAGGCCGACGGCACCGCGTGGATGGCCGCTTACGCGCTCGACCTGATGCGTATCGCGCTCGAACTCGCGTATGCGAACCATGTGTTCGTCGATATCGGCGTGAAGTTTTTCGAGCACTTCCTGTACATCGCGCAAGCCGTGAGTTGCGACGACGGCTGCGATACCGGACTCTGGGACAGCGAGGACGAGTTCTTCTACGACAAACTGCGCCTGCCTGACGGCAGCAGCATTCCCATGCGTGTACGTTCGATTGTCGGGCTCATTCCGCTTTTCGCGGTGCACGTGCTCGAAGAGCGTTTGCATGGTCACTTGCCTGGATTGCGGGATCGGCTTGTCTGGTTCCTCAGGCATCGTCCCGACCTCGCAAAGCTCGTCTCGCGCTGGAACGAACCGGGCAAGGGTAATGCGCTGCTGCTGTCGGTGTTGCGCGGGCATCGTATGAAAGCGCTGCTGCGGCGCGCGCTCGACGAGAGCGAATTCCTCTCCGATCATGGCGTGCGCGCGCTGTCCCGATACCATCGCGATCATCCGTTCGTCTTCAACCACAACGGCAACAGCTTTACCGTCAAATACCTGCCGGCAGAATCGGATACGCGCGTGTTTGGCGGCAATTCGAACTGGCGCGGTCCGGTGTGGATGCCGGTCAACTATCTGTTGATCGAATCGCTATACGAATTTCACCGCTATTACGGCGACGAATTCCGCGTCGAATATCCGACCGGTTCGGGCCAGAAGTTCTCGCTGTGCGAAATCGCCGACGAACTCGCCCGCCGCGCGACAACGCTGTTCCTGAAGAACAAGGACGGCGAGCGTCCGGTAATGGGTGCTTATCCTTTGCTGCAAGCCGACCCGCGTTCGAGCGATCTGGTTCTGTTCCATGAGTATTTCCACGGCGACAATGGACGCGGCGTCGGCGCTTCGCATCAAACGGGCTGGAGCGGACTCGTAGCGCTGCTGTTACAGCCGCGTGTCATGGCCGCTTCCGGCAGCGTGCCGCTCGCGGGCGAGGCGGGGCGCGCGCCGATTCCGACTGCGCCGTCGGCACCGGCACGAGAGGTCGAGCCTGAAACGGCGTCTGCGTTGGCGACCAGTTCCGTCAAATAGCGCGCTATCGTTTTGAACTGTGTGGCTGCGGGCGTGGTCTTTCAAGTATTGCCACGTCCGTTTCATTGGCTTCTTCAAGTGAATCCCATGCCGACTACACCGAATCCTCAAGCCGCTAATCCTTCGAACGCAGACGCTAACGGTAACGTTGCTGTCGAGCGGAGTTGCAAGGTCAGTGCCACTGCGCACGGCGAGCCGCCGTCGCCTGCGGGCAAACGACCCGCGCCGCCTTGCACGCTGGTGATCTTCGGTGCGGGCGGCGACCTTACGAAGCGCCTGCTGATGCCCGCGCTTTACAACCTCGCGGTGGACGGCCTGCTCGACAACGGCATGCAGATTGTCGGCGTCAATCATGGCGCGCGGGAGACGGTCGAGTGGCGCGAAGACCTGCACCAGTCGCTGCAAAAATTCGCTGCCGACAAGGCCAGCACCTTTCACGCCGGCAAGCTGGATGACAACGCGTGGGACTGGGTCGCGCAACGCCTCGAATATATGGCCGGCGAGTTCGAGACACCCGACACCTTCGCGCGGCTCAAGCAGAAACTCGCCCAGGCGCCGGGCGGCAATGTGATTTTCTATCTGGCGGTCACTTCGCGTTTCTTCAAACCGATCGTCGAGCATTTGGGCGAGGCAGGTTTGCTCAAGGAAGGCGATGGCTTTCGCCGCATCGTGATCGAGAAGCCATTCGGCACCGACCTGGCAACAGCGCGCGATCTGAATGCGCATATCCTTTCATACGCGAAGGAATCGCAGATTTATCGCATCGACCACTTTCTCGGCAAGGACACGGTGCAGAGCATTCTTGCCGTGCGCTTCGCCAACGCGCTATTCGAGCCGGTATGGCGGCGTGAATATATCGACAGTGTGCAAATCACGGCGGCCGAAACAATCGGCGTGGAAGGGCGCGGCAAGTTCTACGAGCAAACCGGCGCGTTTCGCGACATGGTGCCGAACCACCTGTTCCAGTTGCTCGGCATGGTCGCCATGGAGCCGCCCAATTCATTCGATGCCGAAGCCGTGCGCGATAAGAAGGCCGAAATTTTCGACGCCATCTTGCCGCTGACGCCGAACGACGTCGTGTTCGGTCAATACGAAAACGGCGCCACGGGCGTGGGTTATCGCGAAGAGCCGGATGTTGCGCCTAACAGCACGACCGAAACATATGCCGCCGCGCGCGTGTTCGTAGAAAATTGGCGCTGGGCTGGCGTGCCTTTTTATCTGCGCACGGGCAAGCGGCTTGCCGCGCGCCGCACGGAAATTTCAGTGCAACTGAAACCCGTGCCGTTCCGTTTGTTCCGCGACACGCCTGTCGACGCGCTTACGCCTAACGTGCTGACTTTGCGCATCGACCCCGCGCACGGCACGAGTTTCGACTTCAACGTAAAAACGCCGGGCCCGGTGATGCAGATCGGCCCGGTACAGTCTTCGTTCGATTACGGCGATTTTTTCACGGAACGCGCGAACGTAGGCTATGAAACGCTGCTGTACGACTGCATGCTGGGTGACGAAACATTGTTCCAGCGCGCCGACAGCATCGAAACGAGCTGGTGCGCGGTGGACGATGTGTTGCATCCGAAAACCGGCGGCGCGGTTCCGGTGCACGGCTATCCGGCCGGCAGCGAAGGACCCGCCGAAGCAGATGCGCTGCTGGCGCGCGACGGCCGCGCATGGCGTCCGTTGAAAGCAGGCGCGGTCCAGAAGAAGTAATGCCATGAAGCACAACCACACATATGGGGTAACCGTGGCGACATCCAAAGCAAAGGCGGCGAACGCGGCTAAGGCTGCTAAGGCGGCGAACGCGGCGAATGCGGCGAATGCGGCAAAAGCCGCACAAGCAGCAACGAGCGACGAGCGGATTCTCGCAATCGACGTGGGCGGCACCGGCTTGAAAGCGGCAATCATCGACGCGGACGGCAAGATGCAAACCGAGCGCGTGCGTGTGGCGACACCGCATCCGTGCACGCCGGATCAACTCGTAGATGCGTTGGCGAAACTCGTGGAGCCGCTGATCGGAAAAGCGCCGCCCGCGCTGATGTCGATAGGCTTTCCAGGCGTAGTGCGCAACAACCGCATTCTGACGGCGCCGCATTTCGGCGTGGAAGGTTGGCACGACTTTCCGCTTGCCGATCTGCTCGCGCAAAAGCTCGGCGGTTTGCCGGTGCGCATGATCAACGACGCCGAGATGCAGGGCTTCGCCGCGATAGAAGGCAAAGGGATTGAATTCGTCCTGACGCTCGGCACCGGCGCGGGAACGGCGCTCTTTCGCGACGGCGAGTTGATGCCTCATCTGGAACTTGCGCACCATCCGGTGAGCAACAAAGGCGTTGCTTACGACGAGTACATCGGCGACGCCGCGCGCGAAAAAGCCGGGAATAAGCGCTGGAACCGGCGCGTTGAAAAAGTGATTCGAATTCTCGATTCGCTCGTGAATTACGATAAGTTGTGGATCGGCGGCGGTAACGCGGCACGCCTGAAATTCGAATTGCCGGCGAACGTGGCGACGGTTTCGAACGATGCGGGCATTGAAGGCGGCGCGCGGTTATGGCATCCGCGGTCGGTGCGCGAAACGCGGCAGCTTCCCGAAGCGAATGCGCGCACTGGCGAATTCGAATAATTTCAACTCGCGCCAATCGCAAATAGCCCGGAGCAAGCAGCAATGATTCGAAAGAGTTACGTTGGCGCTGCGCGGCGCCTGATGTCTGCCAGCGTGGGCATGATGCTCGCCTTCACCGTGACTGCTGCATATGCGGCTGAGGCGTTCACGTTGACGTCGCCGGGCCTGGCCGACGGCGGAACACTCGAATCGACTCACGCGGCTAGCGCCAATAACTGCGGCGGCGGCAACGTGTCGCCGGCGTTGCAATGGCGCAATCCGCCCACAGGCACTAACAGCTATGCGGTGACGATCTTCGATCCTGACGGCGCGAAGGGTTTAGGCATCGTGCATTGGGTTCTATACGGCATTGCGCCTTCCGTTACCTCGCTCGGCGCGGGAGCCGCACCGCCGCCAGGCAGCGTCGCGGGAACGAATCGCACCGGTGGTCAGGGCTATTACGGACCATGCCCGCCGGTCGGTGATGTGCCGCATCACTACGTCGTGCAGGTCTATGCGCTCGATCTCGCGCCGGACGCGTTGCCGGCCGGCTTGACCAGAGACGCGCTGTTCGTCGCAATGAAAGATCACGTGATTGCGGCAGCCAGCACAGTGCTTCGATACGGGCGATGATCGCAGCTGACTTGCTGCCGGCGATCACCCGCCACGTTTAGCGCGCCGCGTCGCCCCACCGATATTCGACGCTGGCCTCGTCGAGTTGCTTCTTGATGTCGGTGTCCAGCACGAGTTCGGACGCTGCCAACGTATCGTTCAATTGCTCGGCGCGGCTCGCGCCGATAATCGCCGACGTGATGAGTGGGTTCGCCAGCACCCATGCAAGCGACATGCGCGTCAGCGACTCGCCGGTCGGCTCGACAATCGCTTTCAGCCGCTCGATCGTCTCGAACTCGCGTTGGTGCCAGTACCGCTCCTGATACATGGCGCCCGCCTTGCCGACGCTTTCAGTGAAGCGGCCCGTTGTGGGCGTTGCATCGAGCTTGTGCTTGCCGGTCAGCAAGCCGCCCGCGAGCGGGTTGTACGGCATCACTGCAAGTTGCTCCTCCGTGGCCAACGGCAGCAGTTCGCGTTCGATCTGGCGGAACAGCAGGTTATAACGCGGCTGCACCGAGACGAAGCGCGCCACCCTCAGCACGTCGGCGCGACCAAGCGCACGCGCGAGCCGATACGCAAGAAAGTTCGACACGCCGATGTAGCGCGCTTTGCCCGAGCGCACGATCACGTCCAGCGCTTCGAGTGTTTCGTCGAGCGGAGTGTTCGCGTCGTCGGAATGGAGTTGATAGAGGTCCACGTAATCGGTGCCGAGACGCTGCAGCGAGGCGTCGATTGCATCGAGCAGATGCTTGCGCGACGCGCCCTGGTCCCATGCCGAAGGGCCCATCTTGCCGACTGCCTTCGTGGCCAGAATGAAGCGGTCGCGCTTGCCCTTCAGCCAGCGCCCGACGATTTCCTCCGTGCGTCCCGCATTGCCCTCGCCGCCGCCGAGCGGATAAACGTTGGCCGTATCGATGAAATTCACGCCGGCGTCGGCGGCAGTATCGAGAATGCGGCGCGAAGCGTCTTCTTCGGTTTGCAGGCCGAAGGTCATTGTGCCGAGACACAAACGGGAAACAGTCAGGCCAGTGCGGCCGAATTTACGGTATTGCATGCACGACTCCGAAATTGAACGGAACGGGTTGCGATAGGGGATGCGGCAAGAAGCGTGCAAAGAGGATAAACGCAAAACGATAGTTGCGTTTGCAGGCGCGCACGCATGCATTGCAAACGTAAGCTGCGCGCTTGCCCGCTTGAAAATGGCCGCTCGCGCTAGAATCGTTGCAGCGCATTTGCTTACCGCTTCAACCGGAATTCCGACGATGACACGCCCAGCCGCCGCAGTTACGAACCACGCCACGAACCAGACCGCAAGCCAAGCGCAAAGCTTGGTGGATGCCGCGCTCGTCACGCGCCGCTCGGTCCGCGCATTTCTGCCGACGCCCGTGCCGCGCGCGGACATCGAGGCGATTCTCGAAGTGGCGAGCCGCGCGCCCTCCGGCACCAACACGCAGCCGTGGAAAGTCTATGTGGTGACGGGCGAGTCGCTCGCGCGTCTGTCGCAGGCCTTGCTGACGGCTTACGATCATCCGGAGCGCGACACGCTCTATCGCGAGGAATATCCGTACTATCCGCGCGAATGGGTGTCGCCTTACATCGACCGCCGCCGCAAGATCGGCTGGGATCTGTACGGACTGCTCGGCATTGGAAAGGACGACAAGGTGCGCATGCATGAACAGCACGCGCAGAACTATCGCTTTTTTGGCGCGCCTGTGGGTCTGTTCTTCACCATCAACCGCGTGATGGAGCGGGGCAGCTGGCTCGATTACGGCATGTTCATGCAAGCCATCATGACGGCGGCGCGCGGGCGTGGCCTCGACACCTGCCCGCAGGCCGCGTTCACGCCGTTTCATCAGGTGATCGCGGCTCAACTCGATCTGCCGCCCGAGGAGCAACTGGTGTGCGGCATGTCGCTCGGTTTCGCAGACGAAAGCGCGCCGGTCAACGCACTGCGCTCCGAACGAGAACCGGTTGAACGATTCACGCGGTTCCTCGATTGAACGCCTGACGATAAAACGGCCTGTGGTTCAGGCGCGTCCCACTGCGTGCATAGGAGTCGAATAATGAAAACATCGCGCCGCCATTTTTTATTGCTGGGCGTGAGCGCGGGCTCATCGCTCATGCTTTCGCGCCCGGCGTTTGCCGCCGGCGCGAACACACTTAGCGAGGCAGACCCGCAGGCGCAGGCGCTCGGCTATAAAGACGATGTGTCGAAGGTCGACAAGGCGAAGTATCCGCAGTACGCGGCGGGGCAAAACTGCGCGACATGTTCGCTGTTTCAGGGCAAGGCTACCGATGCGTACGGCGGCTGCACTCTGTTCGGCGACAAGCAGGTCGCCGCGCGCGGCTGGTGCAGCTCGTACACGAACATGTGAGCCGCGGGCAGCCGCGCATTCGTCATATCAACGCGCCGAGCACGAGCTCGTGCGAGCGGCCGATCCACACGGCGGCGTCACGGTGATCGCGCAGCGCGTCCCCGGTATTCGGGTGCACGAAAATGTCGAGCGCGCCGTGATTGAGCGTGAGCCAGCCGATGAGTTCGCCGAACTGCTCATGAGCGAAAGCCATTTGATACGACCACATAGGGTGGGGCCCGACCGGGCGCTCGTGAAAACGGCCCATCTGCAGCTTGCCATGCCAACGCGCTTCGATCTGCTCACGAAACGCCCAGGCGCTGTCGCGCGTCGCGGAATCGAAATAGACATGCGCGTGCCAGCTTTGAATCGCGGAAGTGTCACGAAGAGTCATGCTGAGCCTTTGGTGTGTCAGTCGTTATCCGCCATTTATTCTGCTTCAGTTTCCGCCGACGCGCGCGGCGCGCGCCTCATGTGAAACTGTCTTTCATCCTCGCCCACGATTTCGAAACCGAGCCGCTCGTATAGGCGCTGTGCCAGGTTACCTTTGAGCACCTTTAGCGCGACGGGCAATGCGTCGGCGTCGGCGGCGCGCAGCACTGTGCTGAGCGCTCGTTCGCCGATGCCGCGCCTTTGCAGCGCGGGCGCGATCTGCAATTGAACGACTAGCCATTCAGTATCAGTGCGATGCGCTTTGAGCAAACCGGCAGGCATGCCGTCGACACAAATGACACGCGCGGCGTCGTAACGATGCAGCAAACGCGCGAGGTGTTCGGCGTCGTCCGCAGGTTCGCCGACACGCGCGAGGTGTTCGGTCATCGTCGTCTTGCGCAATTCGAAGAGAAAGGGCTCGTCCCGCGCGACGGCGGGGCGCAGGGTCATCGCAGCTTCGTCGTCGGACATGTGGGAGCGGTGCCGGGTGCGGGTCCCGTTAGTAAGAATTGGCGCGAATTGTCACGCTGCCAGTGCTTTTTTACCATGCTAGCTTGTTCCAGTGCGCGCGCCTGCGCAGAGAATGTGGGTTGGCCGCCGCTCGCGCGGCTCACGAAAGCCGGAAGCGGCGCCGTGACTTTAGCCGCGATGCATCAGGCGCCGCCGATGTTTGCCGCTTGCGCGACACGCTGTGCACGCGCGCTCTGCGTGTCGCCGGAGCGTGAGCGCAACGCGTTTCGGTTTGATTGGCATGTGCCTTGCTTTTGCCCTACCCGCGGATTGCTACGCGCGCAGGTTCGAGACTTTGCGCGCGACACGCCGAAACGCCGGGAAACGGCGCCACTTGGCATACAACGAACAATGCTGAACACGAAACCACATGTTCTGACGCGCGCGATAGATGGCGACGCGATGACGCTCGTCTTCTATCCCGACACAGGCTGCCTGCGTTTCGCCGATTCACGCGGTGTGGTGTGTCACGAACTACGGCCGCCGCATTCCTGGTTTGCGATTTCGTCCGCGTTGCGCGAAGTGCGCGGCGGGACACACTCGATGTCCGAAGGCTTGAGTACGCTATTGCATGACTTCTGTGTGAAACGCTCGTGGTGGTTGAGCGGCCGAGCGCGCATGCCTGCATCGGCGAGCGCGCGAGCGTTTCCGCCGGCGCTTCGCCTCGCGCCCCGGCTCGCGTCTACGCCGGCGGTGTCGTCGGGAGATGCGGACATGCACGCGCCGTTGCGTTCGCTTACGATGAACGTGGCGGCAGCACAGTAGCGAATTCATCAGCCGAAAGATCGATGCCGGTTTGCGTGTCTATTCAGTTTTGTTCGGTGTCGTCCGTTTCAGTACGGCGGACGGCATAACCAACTTTGCGAGGTGGGCCATGGAGATTATCGAGCTTGAACCTAGCGTCTCGGCAGACGGGCGCGCGGTGATTTTCCAGCTTTCGGCGCGAGGACGAGACCTCGAATGCGCGGTGACGCGTGAAGCGCTGGAGCAGCATTTCTGGCTGCAACGCGGCGCTGCCGAGGACCGCATGCTGAAAACGTTTGCGGATGGCCGCAAACGCATCACAGCTGTCGCCGAAAGAAAAATGCTGGCACGTCCGGGAGATAGAGTCCTGTTGACGATCAGCGATTTTGCCGCGCGCTGATGGCGGTTCATTGCTGTGCACGCATCGTCCGCGTGACGTTGCGTGCGATCGCGTCGCGCTGAGTCTTGTGCGAGCGGGCGCTCGATCGCGCCGCCGCTCGCCGGCTTGTTCCGCCATTCGCGTGTGAGCCATTCACGCGGCTTGCGCATCCCTCCTGCATGCGTCCCCGATTGTTACGCCGATTCGTCAAACTGGCGCGGCAAATCCCTTCCTTTTGCCCAATTGCCTGAGCGCTCGCTCGCATAAACTGTTTTCCATGGAGCGACAAGTCACCGAGCTCCATCGACGCGGTCTTCCCCCGTGTTGTTTTGAACCGTACCGTTGATGGCAGTTTGCCGCGGTGTTCCACGCGGCAGGGCAGTAACGCAGCACGAAGTAGAAGCAGAACAATGGCGCAGTAGCAGGTGACGTAGCAACAACCGTTTTTGCAGTGCTGGTAGTAGTTGACCTGGCAACGACCGTTTTCCAGTAACAGTTGAAGTCGCAACGAAAGTCTCAGCAGTAGCAGTACAAGTACAGAAGATGTCTTCGCAACAGCAGCATAAGTAGCAAGACAGGTAGTAACAGCGTTTCAGTTTCGATGGTCACAGGTCGGCGAGCATCCACGCGCGAGCACGACTCTTCCATCCTGTCCGGCCCTGTTCTCTCGCGGGAACAGGGTTTTTTTTCGTCGATGCGATGAAGGCGCGCGACCTTCGCGTTTTAAGCCGGACTTAATATTCGCTTGCCATCATGCTTACACAGACTCACATTAGAGGCTGTCCAGCCGCCGGCGCATCGGCGGCACTCGTCGCCGGGAAATCATACCGATCGTGCGACGAAGCCGAGAGTTAGCGAAGGAGGTGAAACCTATGTCCAGTAAATCGCGAGTCCGCAAACACAATCCGCCGGCCATGTCGCCGCTGTTGCGTGCGCTGACCCAAAGCCGTAGCACGCACGCGCCGGTTACCGCTGCGATGCTTCTGCAGTGCTATGCGGCGCTCGACGCGTTCGAGCACGGCCACGGCTCGCGCGATCTGCACATGTCGTTGAGCCGGCATTTGCTCGTGTCACAGGAGCTTGCGCGCCTCGGCCTCGGCGAAGACGTTATCGACGATATCGAGAGCGGCCACGCCGCCATGGTCCAGTTGGACAGCCGCGAACAGAGAACCGGCGCGTGGACACTCAGTGACGACGAATACGCACGCCTGTGCACGTCGCTCGCGATTCTGGACGAGCAATTGTCCGTGGCATCGTTGAGCGAGATCGCAAACGCTCAGGCGCGAATGATCGAAGGTTTGATGCGGTCCGCGCGGACGAGAGCAATCGCCGAAGCGGTGCTCTGAGCGGCAAAAGCGCAAAGTGCAAAACCGCAAAACCGCAAAGCCGCAGATAAAACAAACGCCCCACACGGGGCGTTTTTTTCGTGCAGTGACGGTTAATCCTTGTACTGCGTCACATCGTAATAGCTGATCCAGTTCTGATTGCCGCCGAGTTCAACCAGACGCGAGCCGCCCGAGGTCAGCGCGGGGAACGGACAATTCGTACACGTGCGAGCGCCTTGCGAATTGGTTCCGGCGCTGACCGTCGTTTGATACTGCCCGAACGTGGTGTTATTCGGCTTGCCCACTGCAAAATCCCCGCGCGGTGTCGTTGGATTGAAAACGATGCGTATGTTTTCTCGCACTTCTATCGCCCGTTTATATGACGGCTAATGGTGCGTGGGGAGAATACTTCAAATCGGCGCAAGCGTGCCGCGCGGCAAAAGTAAATCCGCAAAGCCGGGGAGCTTACGAGTCTCCGTAAGAGCGCGCGGCTCCCCGCCGATTAGTCCGCGGTTCAGTCTTACCGGAACGATCCGCGCTTGTTAGACTGGCTTCCCGCGCTCACCCCAGGCGCGTTTTTCTGCCGCCATACGACTGCCGGGCGCCTGTCCGCAGCGCAATTTATTGGAGACGCCATGTCTTATATGCTGCTGATTGTCGAGCCTCCGGAACAACGCATCGAGCGCGGCGAGGCGAAAGGCCGTGAAGTCTACGATCAGATGGTGCGTTTCGCCGCCGACCTCAAGGAGCGCGGCCAACTGCTCGCGGTCGAATCGCTCACTTCGTCTCGCGACGCCGTGCGGGTGCAGGTGCGCGACGGACAGCCGAAACTGCTCGACGGACCCTTCGCAGAAGCAAAGGAAATGGTCGGCGGCTTTTTCCTTCTCGATTGCGACTCGCGCGAGGAAGCGGTCGCCATTGCGCAAGCCTGTCCGGCGGCCACCTGGTGCACCGTCGAGGTACGCAAGCTCGGCCCGTGCTTTGCATAGGTTGTCTGCGTCTCTTTGCTCGGGGTTTTCCCCAGGCGCCCAGCGTATCTGTCGAATCGCTCGCGCATTGCTCGTCGTGTGAGTAAGAGCAGGCCAATGCGCCACGCTCAACTACACAACCTCAAACCTCACGACGAAAGGAGAGACGGCGATGCGATTCATGATCCTGGTGAAGGCGACTGCCGCGAGCGAAGCCGGCGAAATGCCAGAAGCGTCCCTGATGGCCGCGATGGGCGCGTACCACGAAGAACTCGCCAGGGCAGGCGTGCTGCTGGACGCCACCGGCTTGCAGCCCAGTTCGAAAGGATGGCGCGTTCGTTACAGCGGCGGTCAGCGCTCGGTAATCGACGGTCCGTTTGCCGAAACAAAGGAATTGATCGCCGGCTACACGCTGATCCAGGTGCGTTCGCGTGAAGAAGCGATGGAATGGGCGCGGCGTTTTCCCGCGCCGTTCGGCGAACAGGCTGATGGCGAAATCGAAGTGCGGCAACTCTACGAACTCGACGACTTCGAGCCGAGTGCGGAACTCGAGCGCTTTCGTGAACTGGAAGCGGGCCGCCGCTGACTTCACGCCAACCGATTACTGGACTCCATCATGCACAAGCAGATCTTCGTCAATCTCGCGGTCGATAAACTCGAACGGTCAAAGGCATTCTTCAGCGCACTCGGTTTCAATTTCGATCCGCAATTCACTAACGATCAGGCGGCGTGTTTGATCCTCGGTGAAAATCTTTACGCGATGCTGCTGGTCAAGAACCTGTTCAAGTCCTTCACGCGCAAGTCGCTTTGCGATCCGAAGGAAAGCACCGAAGCGCTCGTAGGCCTGTCATGCGAAAGCCGGGGCGAGGTCGATGCGCTCGTCGCCAAAGCGCTCGCTGCGGGCGGCACCGCGCCGCGCGCGCCGCAGGACTACGGCTTCATGTACGGCCACGGTTTCGAAGACATCGACGGGCATATCTGGGAGCTGATCTACATGGACCCCAACGCGAAGGCGCCGGGCTGAGCCTGTGACGAAACTGGCCACTCACCGTGCCATCGAGGCAGTCTGGCGGATCGAGTCCGCCAAGGTCATCGCCTACGTCGCGCGGATGGTGCGCGACGTCGGGCTCGCCGAAGAGCTGGCGCAAGACGCGCTCGTGTCGGCACTCGAACATTGGCCCGACGCGGGCGTGCCCGACAATCCCGGAGCGTGGCTGATGGCGACCGCAAAGAATCGCGCCCTCGACCGCTTGCGGCAGGAAGCGTTGCACGCGCGCAAGCGCGAGGAGCTGGGTCACGACCTGGACGCGCTCGAGGCGCATGTCGTACCGGATTTCGTCGATGCGCTCGACGCCGCGCGTGTCGACGATATCGGCGACGACCTGCTGCGGCTCGTCTTCACTGCATGCCATCCGGTGTTGTCCACCGACGCGCGTGTCGCGCTTACGCTGCGTTTGCTCGGCGGCTTGACGACGGACGAGATCGCGCGCGCCTTTCTTGTGCCGGAACCGACCGTCGCGCAGCGCATTGTCCGCGCGAAGCGGACGCTGTCGGCGGCGAAGGTGCCGTTCGAAGTGCCGCAGGCGGAAGCGCGTGCGCCGAGACTCGCGTCGGTGTTGCAGGTGATCTACCTGATTTTCAACGAAGGCTATTCGGCAACGGCCGGTGACGACTGGATGCGTCCTGCGCTCTGCGAAGAAGCGCTGCGGCTCGGGCGCGTGCTCAGCGGTCTCGTGCCTGACGAAAGTGAAGTGCACGGCCTTGTCGCGCTGATGGAGATTCAGGCGTCGCGCACGCATGCGCGCACCGATGCACACGGGCGCCCCATTCTGTTGCTCGATCAGGACCGAAGCCGTTGGGACCCGCTTCTGATCCGTCGCGGGCTGGCCGCGCTCAACACCGCGCACGCGCTTGGCGGCGCGAGCGGGCCGTACGCGCTGCAAGCCGCGCTAGCCGCGTGTCATGCCCGCGCGCATCGAGCAGAAGACACCGACTGGGCGCAGATCGTCGCGCTGTACGACGCGCTTGCGCAGGTCGCGCCGTCGCCGGTTGTCGAATTGAATCGCGCGGTCGCGGTGGGTATGGCGTTCGGGCCGGCGGCAGGCCTGGAGATCGTGGATGCGCTCGCGGCAGATGCGGCGCTCGCCAACTATCACTGGCTTCCGAGCGTGCGCGGCGATCTGCTCGCGAAACTCGGTCGCATGGATGAAGCGCGCGCCGACTTCGAACGTGCTGCCGCGATGACGCGCAACGCACGCGAGCGCGAGTTGTTGCTCGAACGCGCGCGTGCGGTGATGCAGTAGGCTGCGCAACTTTGTGCGCATAAACCGGGCATAGCCACGGCACTGCGCGCGGCCGTTCGCCGACGATGGCGTTCTGCGAAGCGCAGTGGGAGGCGTTACCGAACACGCCATAGAACCCGCTAGCGGATCAACTGACGCACGCCCAGCGCGATGATCACGCCGCCGCACACGCGGTCGACCCATGCCTTGCTGCGTCGGTACGCGGACGCGATCCGCGCATGCGACAACGTGAGCGCAACGAAGCCATACCAGCTGCTTGCCACGACGAACACCATGCCCAGCATCGCGACGAAAGTGCCGACGCTCTCATGCGGCGGCGCCGCCGACGAAAACACCGCGGCAAAAAACGCGACTGACTTTGGATTCGCGATATTGGTCGCAAAGCCTTGAGCGAACGCCTGACGGACGCTGCCGCCAGGCGCCTGCGCATTCTGTTGCGGCTTGCCTGCGGAAGCCTTGACGATCAGCCGTCCGCCGAACCACATCAGATAAGCGGCGCCGGCCACTTTAACGGCGAAGGCCAGCCACGGAAACGCCGCGAACACAATGCCGACGCCGAGGATTGCGCAACTCGCCCAGAACAGATTGACGAGCACAATGCCCGCCACCACTGCAAGCGCTTCGGTGCGTGTGGCGGAGGCCGCCTTATGCGCGACCGCAACGAAGTTCGGACCGGGAATCACGACGCCGGCCACATATACGGATAACACGCCGAGAACGGCTGAACTGTCTACCACGCGAAGCTCCGGTCAAGCCGAGAAGAAGGCCACTGCACCGGTCGCGATGCCCGCTGCAGCGACCACGAACGACACATTGCGCAACCATTTTTTGCGCGTAAGCAGCGTGATCGCGCACAGAGCGATGGCAACCTGAATCAGCGTAGTGGCCTGCGCCCAGCGATGATGGCCATGCAGCAGCGTCTCGCTCTTCGCGTCGTTGTCGAGCACTTCTTTTTCGATCGCTTCAGCCTTCGCGCGGATCGGCTCTTTTTGCTGCTTGTACTTGTCGACGTCCGCGAGAAATTTCGCATGCGCGTCGGAATTGGCGATCGACAGCGCCGCGCCCAGCTCCGCGAGATTCTGCTTTTCGCCCTTGGCCTGGTAGTAGTTCCATTGGTTCGACGCTTCGGTCTTTTTGATCGCGGCTTCGTTCTTGTAGTACAGCGCGAGGTTCTCGCTGTTTCCGCTTTGATACGCGCACAACGCGCCAATCGTCGCGAGGACCGCCGTTATCACGGCCATGCGGCTCCCGAAAGAGTCCGCGTCGTGGTGGCCGGTGTGCTGCACCGCATGGTCGTGTGGACCATGCACTTCATACTCTTCAGGCATCAGATTCTCCGAGGCAAACTCTTTTGTCATATCCGGGGCTCGCGTGGACCCGGCGGCCTCAATCTTAGCGTGTGACGCTTCGACGATGGAGAAGTGTGCATCCTGCGAGTGCTTCGCTGCTTCGGTTCAGGTGCGATGGCCCATCCACAGCAGCAGGAGCGACAACGTCACGACAGAGCCTACCGTCGATAACAGAATTGTGCGCGAGGTGATGTGCGCTTCGCGTTCGTAGAACTCGGCTAGCATGAACGGGCCGGTGCCCGTGGGCAGCGCCGCGAGCACGACCGCCATTTCGACCAGCGCGGGCGAGAGCCGGAAGACGCGCGCCGCGAGCCACCATGTCAACGCGGGCTGCACGACCAGCTTGACGAGCGTCAGCAGCAACGCAATGCCGCGCGTACCTGATTCGGACGGACGCTTTTCGGCGAGGAACAAGCCGAGGCTGACCAGCGCGCAAGGACTGGCCGCGCCGCTCAGCATCTTCAGGAACGTCTCCGCGCTTGGCGGCATCGCCACGTGCAGACCGGCAAACAGCGCGCCGGCAATCGGCGACACGATCAGCGGGTTGCGCGCCAGCGAGCGCAGCACTTTCAAGCCGAGCCTGTGCGGTGTGCGTTCAGTCTGCAAGCCGACTTCGATCAACACGATGGCGCCTGCAAACAGCACGCATGCGACGAGTATCGTCGCGATGGTGGTGGGTGTCAGGCTCGCCTGGCCGAACGCAATCATGCCGAGCGGAAAGCCGATGTAGCCGGTGTTCGGATACGACGCGGCGATCGCGTCGACGCTCGCATCGGCGAGATGCCGACCGCTCAGCAGCCGCATGACGAGAATCACAGCAAAGACGCCGGCGCATGCAATCGAAAACGTGACGACAAACGCCGGCTGATACAACTGCTCCCACGTGGCGCGCGCCATGGTGTCGAACAGCAGCGCGGGCAGCGCGAGCCCGACCACGAAGCGATTGAGCTCCGATGCCGAGTTTGGCCCGAGCACGCCGCGCCGCCGACAGGCAAAGCCCGCGAATATGAGGCCGAAAACGGGGAGCAGGATCTCGAGAGTGGCTAACATCGGTGGGAAGCGCGCGAGCGATACGGCTTGGAACAAGGCGACCCGTCAGCGTAGTGATTTGCGTTGATACAATCAAATACCGTTTTTTGCTTCCGACGATACCTTTTATGCATCGCCACTCAAGTTAGGTGAGTCAGGTGAGTCAGGTGGAAATGTGATCGACATCAAGCCGTTGCGCTACTTCGTGACGCTTGCCGAGACGCGCCATTTCGGGCGGGCGGCGGCGCGCCTGAACTTGTCGCAGCCCCCGTTGAGCCGTCAACTCGCGGCGCTGGAAGCGAGCCTGGGCGTGATGCTGATCGAACGCAGCCCGCGCAGCGTCACGCTGACCGCCGCCGGCGAGCGCTTTTACGCGGATGCAAAGGCGATTCTCGCGTCGGTCGAACAGGCGGTGAGCAATGCGCAGGCAGCGGCGTCGGGCGACGCGGGCAAGCTCGCCATTGGCTTCACGATGTGCGCCGCCTATAACGTTGTGCCCGGCTATGCGCGGGCGTTCGGCGCGGCGTACCCCGAGGTCGCGCTGAATCTGCGGGAAGTGGTGTCGAACGATCTGGCCGCGCAGGTGGTGGCGGGGCACATCGACGCGGCCATCATGTTTCCTCACGTGCCCGACAAGGGACTCGCCACGCGCACGGTTTTGCGCGAGCCGCTTTGCGTCGCGTTATCGCGAGGTCACCCGCGGGCTCGCGCGCGGCGGCTCCAAATCGCGCAACTCGCCGGCGAGCCGTTCGTGCTGGCATCCGCGGAAGTGGCGCCCACTTTACGCGCGACGATTCTCGACCATTGCCGCTCGGGCGGCTTCGAACCGGACATTCGCTTCGAAGTACAGTTGCAACAGACGGTGCTGAGCCTCGTCGATGAAGGGGTGGGCGTCGCACTCGTGCCTGCTTCCATGCGCAAGGCGCAGCTTGCCGGCGTGGTGTTCAAACCGCTGGTGGACGCGCCTTTGGTCGAACAGGTGCTGGCCTGGTCGCCGGCGAACCGGAATCCGTGTCTGGCGCGGTTTCTGGAGTTGGCCTGAGTGCGGCGTGGGCAAGCGCAATAATTTTTTTCGGCGAGGAATCTGCGATCATCGAACGCACTCGCCTTCGAGCTAACTCGCCGCTTCGCTGCTCTTTCAATGCCGACACAGCCGCCCATTCTCACCACCGCCCGCTTGATCCTACGCGCTCATACGCGTGACGACTTCCCCGACAGCCACGCGATGTGGTCCGATCCCGAGGTGACCCGATATATCGGCGGCAAGCCTTCTACGCGCGAGGAAGCGTGGGCGCGTTTGCTGCGCTACGCCGGCCATTGGGCGATGCTCGGTTACGGGTATTGGGTCGTGTGCGAGAAGGAAAGCGGGCGTTTCGTCGGCGAAGTGGGTTTTGCCGATTATCAGCGCGATATCGAACCTTCGCTGGCGGGCACGCCGGAAATCGGCTGGGCTTTGAGCCCCGCACTGCATGGCCACGGTTATGCGACGGAAGCCGTGCGTGCCGCGTTGAATTGGGCAGACGAAACATGGCCAGACGCGGAGACGGCTTGCATCGTTGCGCCGGAGAATGAAGCTTCGCTGCGAGTCGCGCACAGGGTCGGCTATCGCGAGTACCTTCGCACGACATACAAGGGGCAGCCGACCGTCATGCTTCGGCGCGTACCTCGTGCGACGACATAAGCCGGCGCGAAGCCGGCTTATTCAACCCATCGAGCGTGTGTCACTGAGCGTCGTTAGACGCTTTTTGTCGCGCTATCAGATCCGCTAGCCGCTCGATCTGCCGGCCTTCGGCGTCGAAGTTCGCGTTATCGAGCCAACGCGTATAGCTTGGACGCAGCGCCGGCCATTCTCTGTCGATAACCGAAAACCATGCGGTGTCCCGATTGCGCTGACGATAAACAATCGCCTGGCGGAAGATGCCCTCGAACGTGAAGCCATAGCGCAACGCCGCAGCACGCGACGGCTCGTTCAGCGAATCGCATTTCCATTCGAAGCGCCGGTAGCCGAGCTCGTCAAACACGTATTGCATCAGCAGGAACATGGCTTCGGTCGCCACGCGCGTTCGCTTCAGACGCGGCGAGTAGGTGACATGCCCCACTTCGATCACGCCATTAGCGGGATCGATGCGCATCAGCGCCAGCGTACCGACCGCTTTCCCGCTTGCCACGTCGATCACCGCGTAGTGCAGCGGATCAGCCGATGCGGCGATGCGCGTCAGATGCTCACGATAGGCGTCGACCGTTTCAAACGGGCCGGTTGCGAGATAGGTCCAGTCACGGGCATCGGCTGCCGAGCGGTACGCGTCGAACAGGTCCGCCGCGTGAGCTTCGACGTTGACCGGTTCGATCCGGCAGGAGCGGCCGGCTAGCGGCGCCCGCGCGGGCGGCTTTGCGCCGTTCCAGTCGGGCAGCGGGGCTCCGATCGGCTGTTCGAACGCGTTACGTCGGGGTTCCATGTCTGCACTCCAGGCTTCTGGGGTTATCGTTGGTCACAGAGAACATCATGAACGATACGGCAATCGTGGTATGTTAAAAAGATCCATCACAACCGCATCTGATAGGTCCAGCCGTCCATGATCGAGATTATTGGCCCGCTTGCTCATACAGCCGCGAACCGCGGCGTCGGCGCTGGCGTCGGTATCGGCGACGCGCAGAAGCCCGCGCCGCTGCAGAAGCAATTGATCGAGCGTTTGCAGCAGGCGATTCTCGGCGGGCGCTTGCCGGCCGGCTCGCTGCTGCCGTCGTCGCGACTGCTTTCAGCGGAAATGGGTGTGTCGCGCAACACCGTGGTCATCGCCTATGAGCACCTGGCGGCAGTCGGTTATGTGGTGGCCGACAAGAAAGGCACGCGTGTGAGTCCGCTGTCGAGCCGAGCGGCGCGTGGCGAGCCGCCCGTACGATCTGCCCCGCCGAAAGTGGCCTACGCAGCCCGCGTCGGCCAGTTCACGGCGACGCGCACGCATGTGGATGCTGCGTTGCCGCTCACGCCTGGCACGCCGGCGCTGGACCGCTTCCCGTTGGCCGCATGGCGGCGCGCGCTGGAACGTTCGATGGAGCGCGCGCTGCCGCTCGCGCTCGGCTACGGCACGCCGGCAGGTGAGCCGGCGTTGCGCGACGCCATTGCCGCGCATTTGCGGATGGCGCGCGGCGTGCGCTGCGAAGGCTCGCAGGTCGTGATCACCGAAGGCGCGCAGGAGGCGCTGAACCTATGCGTGCGCCTCTTTACGAATCCCGGCGACGTCGCGTGGATCGAGGACCCCGGTTATCGCGGCGCGAAGGCGGCTTTCAACCAGGGCGATCTGACAACGGTGCCCATGCCCGTCGACGTTGAAGGCATGTCCGTGCCGTCCGGCGCAT
This sequence comes from Paraburkholderia kirstenboschensis, assembly GCF_904848585.1. GTDB lineage: Bacteria > Pseudomonadota > Gammaproteobacteria > Burkholderiales > Burkholderiaceae > Paraburkholderia > Paraburkholderia kirstenboschensis. The sequence continues at coordinate 230,980 of NZ_CAJHCR010000007.1, read as the reverse complement.
GGCGCGCGCATCCGCCGAAACTGATCTACACGTCGCCCGCGCACCAGTATCCGACGGGCGCGGTGTTGTCGGTGGCGCGGCGGCTGGAATTGATCGCCGAGGCGCGCCGCTGCGGCGCGTGGCTGATCGAGGACGATTACGACGGCGAATTCCGCTACGCCGGCGAACCGATTGCGAGCATGCAAGGGCTCGTCGACGACGCGCCGGTTCTGTACGTCGGCTCGTTCAGCAAGACGATGTTCCCGGCGCTGCGCATCGGCTTTGTCGTGTTGCCGCAGGCGATTGCCGCGCACGTCGAGGTGGCCTTATACGAAATGCTGCGTGGCGGGCATCGGCTGGAGCAGCTTGCGCTCGCGCATTTCATGGAGAGCGGCGAGTTCGGGCGGCATCTTGGCCGCATGCGACGGCTGTATCGTGAGCGGCAGCAGGCGCTGCGCGAAGCGCTTAGCGAACACTTCGCGTCGTCGGAGATACTGGGCGGCGATTGCGGTATGCATTTGACACTTCGCATGCCGCCGGGCATCGACGATCAAGCGCTTATCCAACACGCGTTTGCGAAAGGGCTAAGTCCGCGCGCGCTTTCCGGATTTGCGCTCGAGCCGCACGCCGGAACGAACGGCCTTGTAATCGGCTATGGAAATACCTCCGCGGAGGAACTGGCGCCGGCCGTGCGGACCCTGTCCGAGCTCGCTGCCGGCATGGAAAAACCGCGTCGGCGCCGGGCGTGAGTTTTAGCGTTTGTCCGCGCGGCCCATGTCGCGCTATCGTGTCGTTTATGCGCGGCGGTTGCGAACAGGCAATGTCGACGGATCGCCCGCATCATGTTCCGCGCGCCGTCTGGCGCGCGTCGCCGGATGGCCGTGCAGTCCGGGCATGAAGCATCCCTTTGGTGTGGTTTTCTATGACGATTTATCCGATTGGAGATGACATGAAGGAAATCGAACCGACCCCGTGGTTTGAACTGGCCGCTGACTTGCCCGCGCGCGACGGCTGGTACGAGGTGCAATTGGCGAGCGGGGACACGGCATTTGCCAGATTCGGCAAGGGCGAGTGGACCGAGAAGCCAGACGACGAGTTCACGCACTGGCGCGGGCTTTCCGCCGATCCATCGCAGGCGGGTAAAGGCGACGCTGAAGGTGAGGCGACAGCAGCCGCCGACGGGGCCGAAGCCGCCGCTGAGGCCGGCGCCAAAGGCGCAGACGAACCCATCGACGCCGAGGCCACCGCGGCGAACGGCGTACGAGCTGCATGGAACGCGTTCTTCCCCGGACTTGGCGAAGAGCAGCACAAACCGGTGGACGCCGTTCCCAACGGAAAAGCGCCGCATTGATGCATGCGAGGGCGGCGGCTTACGGGTTGCCGCCCCGACACATCCGACCTTCGGACAAAACAAAGTATGACAGTTACGCGGGAACCGGTGGCATTGCCACGCGCCACGCAGTTACTCAATCATGGACCGGTCACCATTGTCACGAGCGCGCATGAGGGCCGCTCGAACGTCATGGCGGCTTCATGGGCAATGCCGCTCGACTTCGATCCGCCCAAGGTAGTGGTCGTGGTGGACAGCCGCACGTTGACGCGGCAATTGATCGAAGCAAGCGGTGTGTTCGGACTGCAATTGCCGAGCCGCAAATTCGCCGCGCAGACGCTCGCCGTAGGCACCAACGCGGGGCTGGAACTCGACAAGTTTTCGGCCTTCGAACTCGAAACCTTCGCCGCGGAAAAAATCGCCGTGCCGATGCTGGCCGGCTGCATCACGTGGATGGAATGCAAGGTGATTCCCGACGATAGTCAGCGGCACGATCTGATTATCGGCGAGGTGGTGGCGGCCTATGCGGACAGCCGCGTGTACTCGAACAACCGCTGGCATTTCGGCGACGATCCCGATCTTCGCACCTGCCATTACGTCGCCGGCGGGACGTTTTTCGCTACGGGCGACGCGTTCGAAGTTTCGCCTGCGGCAAATGCCCTGAGTGCGTCGCCTGCGAGCCGGTAACGAACCCATTCGCTTTGCGCGCTCGCGCCGATCGATTCATAGAAGCCGATGGCGGGCGCATTCCAGTCGAGCACGCTCCATTCAAAGCGGCCACAGCCGGTCTCGCATGCAATGCGTGCGAGGTGGCGCAGCATCTGTTTGCCGGCGCCGCTGCCACGCGATTTCGGCGATACGTACAGGTCTTCCAGATACAGGCCTTTCTTGCCGAGCCACGTCGAGTAGGAAAAGAAATAGACGCAGAAGCCGATGGGCTCGCCGTTCATTTCGCAGATGAGCGCCGTGGCTGTCGATGCGGGGGAGAAGAGGCTTGCTTCGACGTCTTGCACTGTGGCGACGACTTCGTGCTCGGCCTTTTCGTACACCGCGAGTTCGGTGATGAAGTTGAGGATGAGCGGGGCGTCGGCTGAGACGGCGGGGCGGATGTGGATGGTCAAGGTGAGTGCGCGGATGCGGCTGTTGGGGTCAGAGAGTTGAAGTTTAGCCGGGATGCGTAGGCCACGGGTTGAGCGCGTCCTCCTATTCCCAGTTTTACCAATTACCCCCTACATCTGACAAACAGCGCGGCGAAGCAATTTCGCTCAGAGGGCTCCGACGAAGGTGCAATGTGCACCTTCGTCGGAGGCTCGCGGTTACCCGTTAACCGGTGAAGGTTTTTCGACTATTTGCAATGTGGTCCAGTTTGGGCCCTGCAATTCGCCGTCCGCCCAACGAATGAACTCAAGTTCCACGAGCCGGTTTGCCGGGTCCGCAAACAGCAAGACGCAGACAGGTTCGCCGTCCGCATCAGCCAGCCTTCCCTCAAATGGGAAAGTGTGCTGGCCGATATAAGGGGGCCGTTCGTAGCCGTCGATGTGAAACAGGATCAGAGACTCGTCCTCAAGCTGCGGCTCCGCGTGAGCGTTCGCCAGGTCGGAAAGAAGTTCCATGCTTTCCGTTGGTGAGAGCCGAGCGGCAATAAGCTTGATGAAGGTCTTTTCGTTTTCGGTCAGTTCACGAAGCATCAATGCACCACGAAGATTGTTCCAACGCTGATCTGACCGTCCGCTCGCATGTAAGCTCTGAATTCTACAGGTAGACCATCGACTGTAATCTGTTTGATTGTGTTTGTGTCGGGGACCATATCTGATCTCATTGCACTAATCTCATCGGCTACCTGTGCCTCCGCATGGTCAAGGTTCAGACCGTCCCTGACCGCGCGATTTATATAATGCTGCCTTTTGAATACTATGGCGCCCGCTTCGGAGGCACCGGCTGGTTTGCATTGTTTCGCCTCAGTCGCCCGCGGGATACCTTGCTTGTTTACCCACATTGGGTCGCGAGCGAGTTGAAAGATCTCCCAAGCGAAACGCGCCCCAGCATACATGATGCATTCAGGGCATACAGGCTGCAGCCCAACCTCCTGCTCGTAACCCAAACGTTTGATAATGCCGAGAACGGTTGGCGTCGTTGAAGCAGGCGCGATGCCAGATTCCACGCGTTCCAGCCACGAATCAATCTCCTCATCACTGATCGCCAAGTCGGGGCCGAGGTTGGTCGACACAGTGCCTGTGCGTGCGATCAGCGCGCCGTCTGCTGAATAGCTATAGCTGATCTTCAGCGCACGTTTGACGTTACCATTGCTTGGACTCGCGTCCTCATAGTAATTGAAGCCGATCAATCGTCCGCGAGCATCGTAATAAGGATTCGCAACAAAGCCTGGGCTACTGAACTGAATGATCCGGTGTGCTGAATCTCTAAGAGTGATCGCCAGTAAGTTGCCCGTAATCCTATCGTTGATCGAGCGGAGGTTTCCGGTCGCATCTTGCGTTATTCCCCATTCTCCTGTCCGCTCACCGTTGTCATACCGTTGAGCGAAGATCAACCGGTTTGACGTGTCGTATGCCATGCCGTATGTCCGTGTGGACCCTTCGGCCAAGCTTGCGGAGAATCCGGCCTCCCCTGTCGCATCAGTGGTCCGCCTTTCGCTGAGGCCGGCAATATTCCCGTTCGCGTCGTATACAAACGTACGTAGCCACCCCGGCGTTGCGACCATATACGGGCGCAGACTGACCGAGTCGGCGTAGCTCACTGAAGTAATGGATATCCCGCCAGCGCTTGTTGTTGACACGGACTGGATGGGACGATCGTTGTCATCGTACTTGTACTGAATGTTCTTGCCGTACGGCGTGGCCTCGTTGGCCAGTTTTCCACCGGCGTCCCAGCCCATGCCGTATCCGGCGTCGCTCCCTGTCGCGCGTACCATTCCGCCGAATGTGGCGAAGTTCAACATCGTCGCGCGCTGACTGGTAGTTATCGTCGACGCATTCGGGCCATACGAGAAAGCCACGTTCTGCTGCGCATTCGTGTGCGTTACAGAAGTCGCACGCCCCGTCGGGTCGTAAGTCCAAGTTGCTACACGTGTGCCTGTTTCGTCTAACACACCAGTTAGAGCGCTCGTGAAGCGAGGGTCTTCATAAGCATAGCGGTGGATCGTTTCATCCGGCCAACTCACAGATACAAGGTTGTTGTAGCCATCGTAGCTATATCGTGTAACGTTGCCGTTTGGATCCGTGATTTGAGCAATGCGCCACTTCGAATCGTAGGTCAAGCGAATGGCAAGGTCATAGTACGGATTCGACCCTGGTGCATGGTCTGTAATCGCAATCAATAAGCCGCTGGCCGGCGCAATAGATGCGGAGGTATTGGCATCGCTATACGTAAGTGTTGTCGTCCTGCCATCGTGTTCCGTTACAGACAGCAAGACTCCTTGCGACGAATAAACCTCGCGGGAACCGTTAGTTAAGTCCTGAAGCGTCCACGATGTGGAGCCTTGGGTCAGTGATAGCGGCGTTCCGTCTGCAGAACGCCATCCGCTGGAGACTTTGTTGAAAGTCAGCGGGTTTGCATCGCCGCGGTAGGCAGTGACCTTGGGGGTAGTACCGTTAGCACCTGCGAGATTCAACTGACGCTGCCAGTTATGAACCCAAAGTGAGCCGAAGCCGGAATCCGTTCGCATAACCGGACGAGCTCGGTAGGTCCTGCTGAAGACAAAGGGTCTGTCGTCACCGCTGTGAAAGTCGACTTCCTTGATGGTTGTCGAACCTGAACTCGGGTAGACCGGATCGGCTACTGGACAGCTATTGTCTGCACTTGTGTCGTCGGGCGGCGTGCCGCACCACCTAGTGATCCGGGACGGCTCGTTAACGCAATAGTGATTTGAGAGATTGATGGGGGTATTGCCCCACGCGTTGGCAAAACATGTCGAAGCCCCTTGTATCGCGCCGGATCGGACATAAAGAGGAGCGCAGACTCCATCGCCTCCATCTGCGCTTGCTCCAGTAGCGACCATGAGCATTATGAATGCAGCCAGCAAACGAGCTTTTATGCCGACGAGTCCAAGGATATCCCAGCAGTTTTTCATCGTTTTCCTTATATTGTCGGTGGTGCGAAGCACCAGCACGCTATAAGGAATTTGAAGGCATGAAAATCCGACAAGTCCTAAAAAGGCATTGGATCGGGCTGAAAGTCGTTCGGCCTACGAAAAGTGTACGAAAAAGGCAGACGTCTGACTCAATTCGACACACTGATCAGACTCGCGTCCACGATATGTAGGAATCTTGCAATAAAGCGCGACGAGCGTCAGCGTCGGCAGAAGATGCTCGAATTGTTGGTGGACACAGCAGAGCAATGTCAGCAGGAACTTGAATGCGACCGCGAGTTGTTCCAGGTCATCGCATTGGATGCAAAGGGCGTCCCGCAGAGCCGCATGACCGCGCGCCATGCGGCGAACCTGCTGGCGGAGGCATCGCAGAAGGGCGGCGCGCCCGAGGCCGCGGCAGACGGAAAACGCCGCAAACCATCGTCCGTGAAAAACGCCGCGACGTTGATGGTAGAGCTCGCCTCAGTCAACCGCCGCGCCGCAAAGACGCTGAGCTACAAAGGCAAAGGCGGGCAGGAACACAAAGCCCGCCTGACACGTCCATTTAAGGACCAACGCAGTTCACCCCTTCAAAGGCAACCATATCTCAAACCCGCCCATGCCACTAACCGGATCGAACTTCTCGTCATAGCGCTCGAAGTTGGGCGCATCGGCGGGAAGGTGTCCCGACGCCGGCAGCCACTTGTTCCAGATCGTGTTCCAGGTGCGCCGCACCGTCGACACATGCTCGCGATGACTGAACACCGCATACCTGTGCGCCGCAATGCGCAAGCGACTGAACTCGTCGGGCAACGCAGAGAAGTCGCTGACTTCGACGCCGCACAGGTAGTCCATATTGCCGGCGTCATCGGCGTTGTAGCAGACGCCATACGCCACGTCGCCCACCTGGCCCGGCACTTTGCCGAAGTTCTGGTTAAAGCGCTGCCACTGCGATGGAATCGCGGCCGAGCTCTCGCATGTATAGCGCTCGCTCAAACCAGCGACGAGAAACGGCTTGCCGTCCTCAAAGCGCGGTGGCTCGAGATTCGTGAGAAGAGTTTCATCCATTTTGATCGGCTCCACGATGACGAGATTGTCAGAATCGCCACGCGAGCGCAGCGCTTCGGGCGTGAGCCCGAATTGCTCGCGAAAGGCGCGCGTGAATGCTTCGTGAGAGCCGTAACCGGCGTCGATCGCAACCGTCAGTATGTCCGGCGCACCGTTAGCGAGCCGTCGCGCAGCTTCGCCGAAGCGACGCGCTCGCACGTAGCGCATGACCGGCACGCCGGTCGCCGCTTCAAAAGCACGCGCGAGGTGAAAGCGCGACACGCATGCACAGTTGGCGATGTCGTCGAGCGTGAGTTCGTCGGCAAAGTGGCTTTCGATAAACCACAGCGCTTTTCCAACCGGGTTCATAGCGACTCTCATGTGAGCATGAAGCCAGCATAGCCAGCCGCGCACAGCCGCGTTTGATCGTGCTTGCTGTTTTTCAATCGATGCAAGCAACACAACTGACTCATGCGCTCAGCCAGCGCCCCGCGCGACGCTCAGACGTTTTCCGCAGCGGCCGCATTACCCGTAGAGCGAGGACGCTCAGCCGAGGATAAACCGTGCCCATCGTCCGCATCGGCATGAGTAGCGGCATCTGCACCGCCCGGCCGTCCAGCACGCAGCAGCAAGCCGCCGATCACGCCCGCAGCCGCCGCGAAAATCGCGCCGAAGGCAAACGCCACGTGATAGCCGCTGTTGAGCGCGGCGAGCGCGCTTTGCTTCGCCAGCAAGTCACCGCTGCGCGCGGCCGCGAGACTTGCGAGTACCGCGAGACCCAGCGCACCGCCCATCATGAACGACGTATTGACGATGCCCGACGCAAGCCCCGAGTCGGCGGGATCGACGTCGCTCATTGCGGCGAGCAGCATCGGATTGAAGGCGATGCCCGCCCCGAAGCCGAGCAGCATCATGCCCGGCAGCACATCGAGCACGAAGCTGCCACCCACAGGCGCGCGCGCGAACAGCGCGAGGCCGCACGCGGCAACAAGCAGCCCCACCGTGAGCGGAATACGCAGGCCGAAGCGCATCACTACACGCGCCGACAGACCCAGCGAGAAGAACGCCATGATGAGGTTGGCTGGCAAAAACGCGAGCCCGACTTGAAGCGGTCGGTAGCCCAGCACGCGCTGCAAGTACAGTGCGGAAATAAAGAACCATGCGAACATCGCGGCGGCCCACAGTACGCCGACGACATTCGCCGTGGCCACGTTACGCAGACGGAACAGGCCGAGCGGCATCAACGGATGCTGAACGCGTGATTCGATGATCAGAAACGCCGCAAGCAACGCAAGCGCGACGAGCAACAAGCCGAGCGTTTGACCCGAAGTCCAGCCCGCTTCGTTGCCGTTGACCACGGCATACACGGCGAGCATCAGCGAAACGGTGACCGTCACCGCGCCGGCCACGTCGAGCCGTTCGCCGTGCGCATGACCCCGTGCGGAAGGCAGCAGCGCGACGCACAGCGCGTACACGGCAATGCCAATCGGCAGATTGACGAGAAAGATCCAATGCCAGCTGAGCAAGTTGGTCAGCAGACCGCCGAGCAGCACGCCGATGCTGCCACCGCCCGCGCAGACGAAGCCATAGACGCCCATCGCTTTCGCCCGTTCTCCGGGCTCGGTGAACAGATTCATGATGAGCGACAGCGACACGGCGGACACGATAGCGCCGCCCAAACCCTGAACGGCGCGCGCGCACACGAGCAAAATCTGCGAGTTCGCGAGGCCGCACGCGAGCGATGCCACGGTGAACAGCGTAATGCCGCCGAGAAACAGCCTGCGATGACCGTACAGATCGCCGAGCCGTCCGCCCAACAGCAGACAACCGCCGAAGGTCAGCATGTACGCGTTGACGACCCACACGAGCGACGTTTCCGTGAAGCCGAGATCCCCAGCGATAGACGGCAAAGCGACGTTCACGATTGTCGTATCGAGCACGATCATGAGCACACCGAGGCACAGCACGATCAGCGCGAGCCAGCGTTTGTTGTCGTGAATGGAATGGGTCATGCGGAAGCTCCTGTGCCGCGGTCGATGGGGATTGCCGGCGGCTTCGGGCATGATGGGCTGTATCGACGCGATGCCGAACGGGCCCGTCGCCCGGCACGATGTTGATGAGCGTTTCGGCAATGCGTCGAGAGCAACGGGTTTTTCAGTCTAGCACCCGCAAGTTTTGCGTCACAACTACGAATTCCTGGGCGGAATTCGAATCAATCGCCACCCAAAATTCCATACTCCCCGCCCCGCTCCAACGCCCGTTGATACGCGGCCCGCGCATGGATCCGCTGCAAGAACGCGGTGACCGCCGGCAACGCCATTCCTCCCTGCGCCGTAGCTGCCTCGAGCGGGAAACTCATCTGCACATCGGCGGCCGTGAACTCATCGCCTGCGAACCACTGGCTCTTTGCCAGTTCCTTCTCGATGTATCCAAAATGCAGCTTCAACTGCGGATCGACAAAACTCGTTTGCAGCGTAGCCGCAATCTTGCGCGCAATCGGCTTTGCAAAGAAAGGCATCGGCGCACTCGCGATGTGCCGCGCGATCAGCTTGAGCAGCAACGGCGGCATTGCCGAGCCTTCCGCATAATGCAGCCAGTACGTGTAACGCAAACGCTCAGGCGTGCCTTGCGCGGGCGCAAAACGCCCCTGCCCATACTTCTCCACCAGATACTCGATAATCGCGCCCGACTCTGCAATGGTCAGCCCATCATCGGTAACGACGGGCGATTTGCCGAGCGGATGCACCGCGCGTAACTCGGGCGGCGCGAGCATGGTTTTCGGATCGCGCTCGTAACGCTTCACCTCGTACGGCACGCCGAGTTCTTCGAGCAGCCACAAGACGCGTTGCGAGCGGGAGTTGTTCAAATGATGGACGGTCAGCATGGGTCGATAGATTGTGGCCAATGGAGCGTCACATCATAGGCATATTGCGCAGAGGCGGGCCTCTAGCCGCGGGACAACGTGGTCACACTCGCGACTTGCTTCCCATCAATTCGTTCGACGGCAACGTTTCGTCCAGCAATTTGCGCGCGCTTTCAATGCCGGCAACCGGCAGTCCCTTGGGATCGAGCAAGCCCACCTGAACGAGCACGCTAGCCTGATCCCAATAGATGTGCTCGTTATAAAGCTTGTCGCCGCGGAAGCACACGACCGCGAGCATCGGCACCTCGAAATATTTTCCCGTCGGCGCGACGCCTGGCAACAGCCAGTCGATTTCGCAGCTATGCGTGCAGCTGAAAATGAATTCGTCGACGATACGATCTGCGCCGATGGTCCGCGAAATCGGAATCAGCTTTGTATCAGGCGGATTCGAATTGACGAAGTGATGTGTATAGAACCGCTTGAGGTTGTCATGCCCGACACCGCCGGTCATGGTCGGCACGTGATTGACGTAAGGCTGCGCGACCATTGTCGGCATGACCGCTTCCACGTCGCGCGTGGCGAACTCGTGATAGCAATGCGCCTCCCACAGTGCGTTCAGATCGTAGACCGGTCCCAGCACTTTGCGCAGCAGCGCAAGCGTTCGCGAATACGCCATCATCGCGGCGGGCTTGTCGTATTGCGGACGCGCGGGCGCCGCAAATGCATGATCGCAACCGGGATACACATACTGCTCGATTTGCGGGCGTGTGCGCAATGCAGCGCTGATTCGTTCACGCGTTTCGGGCGGACAGAGCGCGTCGTTTTCGGGGAAATGGAACACCATAGGACAGCGCACGGCCGGCACTTCGTCCAGATATGCATCGAGGCCCACGCCGTAGTAGCTCACTGCACAATCGACATCGGTGCGCGCCGCGCTCAGGAATGCGAGCTTGCCGCCCAGGCAGTACCCGACCGCTCCGACCTTGCCGGCCTGCTCGGGCATGGCGCGCAATGCGGCAATGGTGGCCGCGATGTCGTCGACGGCGAGATCGGTGTCGAACCGGCTCAGGTAGTCGAGCGCCTGCTTCATGTCGGCTTCGCCGTAACCCAGTTCGATGCCCGGCGTTATCCGCCAGAACAGATCGGGCACCAGCACCACGTAGCCTTCCTCGGCGAAGCGCTGGGCCGTCGCCTTCATCGTGTCGTTGATGCCGAAAATTTCCTGCAGCAGAACGAGCCCCGGGCCCGAGCCTTGCGCCGGACGCGCAACGTAGGCGTTGAAACGGCCGCCGTCCTGGGCGACGACTTCAATGAAAGAGCCTGCCATGGATGTGTCTCCTGAGGTTTGCGAACTATAGCGAGGAAGAGGCTACGCCATCGTACGCAATTCGAAGCGCTTGAGTTTGCCTGTTTCAGTGCGCGGCAGTGAATCGACAAAAGCGACGACGCGCGGATACTTATACGGCGCCACCGCATTCTTCACGAAGTCCTGCAGTTGCGCGACGAGATTGTCATCGCGCGTATAGCCGGAGTTCAGCACTACGAACGCCTTCACGATTTGCCCGCGCGTTTCATCCGGCACGCCTATTACGCCGCATTCCGCCACCGCTTCATGTTGCAGCAAAACGCTTTCGACCTCGGGACCCGAAATGTTGTAGCCGGCTGAGACGATCATGTCGTCGGCGCGCGCCTGGTAGAAAACATAGCCGTCTGCGTCGAGATATACCGAATCGCCCGGCAAATTCCAGCCGTCGCGCACGAATTTCAATTGCCGTTCGTCTGCGAGATAACGGCAACCTGTCGGCCCGCGCACCGCGAGCTTGCCGATCGTGCCGGGCGCTACGGGTTGCATTGCATCGTCCACGGCTTGCACGACGTAGCCCGGCACCGCGCGGCCAATTGCATGCGGACGTATCTCGTCACCCTGCGCCGAAATAAAAATGTGGATCAACTCGGTGCCGCCAATACCGTCGATCATGTCGATGCCAGTGGCGTCGCGCCACAAACGCCGCGTCGAATCGGGCAATGCTTCGCCAGCCGACACGGTTTTTTGCAAGCTCGACACGTCGTAACGCGCGACGAGCGGTGCCATCTGCCGATAGAAGGTCGGCGCCGTGAACATGATGCTTGCGTGAAAGCGCTCGACCGTCTGCAATAACGTCTCGGGCGTGAGCTTCTCGATCAATACCGTCGACGCACCCACGCGCAACGGAAAGCACAGCAAGCCGCCGAGCCCGAATGTGAAAGCGAGCGGCGGCGTGCCGCAGAATATGTCGCTCGCCGAAGGCTTCAGCACATGACGCGGAAACAGATCGCACATGGCGAGGACGTCGCGATGAAAATGCATGCAGCCTTTTGGCGCGCCCGTCGTGCCGCTCGTGAATGCGATCAGACACACGTCGTCGGCTGCGGTATCGCATGCGGCGAAGTCGGCGGGCTTGTTGACCGCGAGCGTATCGAGTGAATCCACTGCGTCGTCATGAAACAGCAGCGTTTGCTTCAGGTCAGCACAATAAAATTCGTCCTGCGGATCGCTGCAACGCGCGAGTTCTTCGGTCAGGCGCGCATCGCAGAGCGCGGCGCTCACTTGCGCCTTTACGATGATCTGCTTCAATTCCTTCGCGCGCAGCAGCGGCATGGTCGGCACGGCAACCAGGCCCACCTTCAGCGCAGCAAGTGCAGCAACCGCCATTTGCAATGTATTAGGCCCCCGTAACAGAATGCGATTGCCCGGTTGCAAACCCATCTCATCGACGAGAACGTGCGCGCTGCGATTGACCATCGCAAGCAATTCGTTGTAGCTCGTAGCACGCGGCTCGCCGTCGACCAGTGACCAGACAGCGGTACGCTCGCCATGTCCTGCTTCGATCGTCCTGTCCAGAAGTTCCGTCGCGCAGTTGAAACGCGCCGGATAAGCGACATCTGAATTGTCCAGCAGAAAAACAGGCCATTGATCCTGCGGCGGAAGATTGTCGCGCGCGAAAGTATCGACGTGTGCTGACGGTTCCATCGTGGTCTCCCCGGTTTCAAGCCGGCTCTATGCGCTTCAGTTGACGAGGGCTGCGTGTCCTTACTGCGGAATGACGGCGGTTGCTTCGATCTCGACCTTGGCTTCGTCTTCGATCAGCGCGACCACTTGCACTGCGCTCATTGCGATGTCGTAGTCGCCGATCAACTCGCGAAACGCACGGCCTATTTCCTTTAACGAAGCGATGTACTCGCGCTTATCAGTCACGTACCACGTCAGGCGCACCAGATGCTCGGGTCTGCCGCCCGCTTCGTGCAGCACGGCAAGTACATTCTTGAGTGCCTGAATAGCTTGGCCCGCGAAGTCCGAGGTCTGAAAGCGCGCCTCTTCATTCCAGCCGATCTGGCCTGCAATGAACACTTGCGTGCCGGCTGCCGCGACGCCGTTCGCATAACCGCGCGGCTTGACCCAGCCGGCGGGAAGAAGAGCTTTTTTCATGTGCGTTGCGCCTCGCTGAATTCGGACTGTGGAGCGAATCTCGCCAGTGCATTGGCGATGTCGGTAGGAATGTCGATCGAACGGCCGCTTTCCAGCGAGGTTGTCACTAGCACCTGCTTTGCTCGAAACCGTACCTCGCCGTTGCAGTGACCGAGAATGTCGATGGTGATCGAGCGCCGGCCAATTGCGGAAACGGTTAGCGTCAGCATGATTGTTTCGCCCATCTGACTGGGCCGCGAAAACTCGCACTCCAGTTTGACGATCGGCAGGCCGATCCGGCGCTGGCTGATCATCTGCGCGTAGTCGACATGCAAACCCTCGTTGAACCAGTCCTCCACGAGGGCATTGGTCATCACCAGATATTGCGGAAAGAACACGATGCCCGCAGGGTCGCAGTGAGAAAAGCGGATACGTATGGGCCTTTCGAAGTGCGTGGTCATTTCGCTTGTTCTCCAGCGCTTGCCGCCGCATGCTCTTTCAACAGATCGCGGCCCACGATCAATTGCTGCACTTCCGTCGCACCTTCGTAGATACGCAGCGCGCGAATCTCGCGGTACAGCATTTCGACGGCGACGCCGCTTTGCACACCCATGCCGCCGTAAAGTTGAACGGCGGCGTCGATCACCTGCTGCGCGCCTTCGCTTGCGTGCCACTTGGCCATGGCTGCTTCGCGGGTCACGCTTTCGCCCTGATCGCGCAACCATGCCGCGCGATAGACGAGCAGCGCACTACTGTCTATGGTCAACGCCATTTGCGCGAGCTTCGCTTGCGTCAGTTGAAAATCGCCCAGGGTCTGGCCGAACATTTTGCGCGATGCCGCTCGTGCCAGTCCCTCGGCCATTGCATGTCGCGCGAAGCCGAGCGAGGCAGCCGCCACGGAAGTGCGGAAGATATCGAGCGTGCGCATTGCGAGCTTGAAGCCTTCGCCGGGTGCGCCGAGCATCTGGCTGCGCGGCACGCGTGCCCCTGCGAAATGCAGGCGCGCAAGGGGATGTGGCGCAATGACGTCGATGCGTTCGGCGATTTCCAGTCCCGGCGTATCCGCATCGACAATGAACGCGCTTATGCCGCGTGCGCCCGGCGCTTCTCCGGTGCGTGCAAAGACCACGTAGAAATCGGCGATGCCACCGTTCGAGATCCACGTCTTGTCGCCGTCGAGCACATAGACGTCACCGTCTTCGCGCGCAGCGAGCGACATGGCAGCGACGTCCGATCCGGCTTCCGGTTCTGACAACGCGAACGCCGCAATTGCGGTGCCGTTCGCCACGCGCGGCAAGTAGCGCGTTTTCTGTTCATGCGTGCCGCCGAGCGAGATCGCGCCGGAGCCAAGCCCTTGCATCGCGAGAGCAAAGTCGGCGAGGCCCGAATGCCTGGCTAGCGTTTCGCGCAGCAGACAGACGGCGCGCGTGTCGATCGTGTCGCCGTGGCCGCCATAGCCCACGCCGCCCACGCCATATTTCAACCAGCCGGCAGTGCCGAGTTCGCGCACCAGTTGACGACAGGTGGAATCCACATCGCCGTGTTCAACGTGCGATAAATTCGCCTGACACCACGCTTCGATACCCGCAGCCAGTTCGCGATGACGTGGTTCGAAAAAAGGCCACGCGAGCGCACTGTGCAGATCCACTTTTCTTTCTTCGCTCAACTCAGTCTCCCTCGAACACGGGGCGCGACTTCGCGGCGAACGCCTGATAAGCGCGCTCGAAATCGCGAGTGCTCATGCAAATGGCTTGAGCCTGCGCTTCGGATTCAATCGCTTCGTCGATGCTCATGCTCCATTCCTGGTGCAGCATCTTCTTGGTGATGCCGTGCGCGAAGGTCGGACCGGCGGCGAAATCGGCGGCAAGCTGTTGCGTGTCCTCGAGAAGCGCAGAAGGCTCGCAAAGCCGGTTATAGAAGCCCCATGCATAGCCTTCGTCGCCGCTAGCGGAGCGTCCCGTGAAGAGCAGTTCGGCGGCGCGCCCTTGACCGATGATGCGCGGCAGGATGGAGCACGCGCCCATATCGCAACCCGCGAGGCCGACGCGCGAAAACAGAAACGCGAGCTTGCTGCGTGCAGTGCCGAGACGCATGTCTGAGGCCATCGCGAGAATCGCGCCCGCGCCGGCGCATACGCCGTCGACCGCTGCAATCACCGGCTGCGGACAATGGCGCATAGCTTTGACAAGGTCGCCTGTCATGCGCGTGAAGAGGAGCAGTTCAGGCATCGGCAGATCGATCAGCGGTGCGATGATGTCGTGCACGTCGCCGCCCGAGCAGAAGTTTTCGCCCGCGCCGTGGATCACAACGGCCTTCACGTCCGTCGCATACGTGAGCTGGCGGAACAGATCGCGCAACTCGGCATACGATTCGAAAGTAAGCGGATTTTTGCGCTCCGGCCGGTTCAACGTGATGGTCGCGACTTTGTTCGCGACCGACCAGCCGAAGTGCTGCGCTTCGTAACCTGCGAGCGTCAGGCGATTACCGGCCAACAGCGCGTCGGCATTTGAATGTGGCATGTTTGTGTCTCCTGTCGCTGGGCGTTAGTCTTTCAAACTGTCCAGCAGATGTTTCTTCAATTTCCCGAGCCGCTGATGCGTACGCGACTTTTCCTCGAGACTGAGCCCGCCGAATAGTTCAACGACCCATTGCTCATGCGCGACCGCCATCCTGTCGAACGCTTTGCGGCCTGCGGGCGTAAGGCATACGCTGATCGAACGGCGATCGTTGGGGTCGGTATCGCGCGAGACCAAACCTTCTTTCTCGAGCTGATCAGTAATGCCGGTCACGTTGCCGCCCGTCACCATCAGGCGTCGGGACAGTTCCGTCATCTTGAGTCCTTCTGGATGACGCTCGAGTTGGGCCATCAGGTCGAAACGCGGCAGTGTAGTGTCGAATTCGTTACGCAGACGCTTGCGCAGTTCGGCTTGCACGAGGTTCGTCGTGGTCAGCATGCGCAGCCACAAGCGCAACCCCATGTGACTGTCCGCGCCGGTGCTCATTTCCAGATCCACGACGTTCTCCGCAGGCTTCGCAACGCCTTTGCGGTGCGCTTTCGCTTCTGCTGCCTTTGCATCGTTTGCTGCAATCTTCTTGACGTTGGCTGACCTGGTCACATTACTTCTCCACCGGAGATGGAAACGGATTGCCCCGTGATTGCATCGGAACCCGGTTGACACAGCCACAGCACGGCATTGGCAACCTGTTCCGGACTAACAAAGCGATGCTGCGGATTCGAGCGAAGCAGGCTTTCGCGCGCCTGCTCTTCCGTGCGCGACGTCTTGCTGGTGATTTGCTGGAGCGACGCGTGCAGCAGTTCGGTCTCGGTATAGCCGGGGCAAACGGCGTTGACCGTCACGCCCTTCGTGGCGACTTCAAGCGCGAGCGAGCGCGTGAGGCCGATCACGCCGTGCTTTGCTGCGCAATATGCGGCGACATACGCATAGCCAATTTGACCCGCCGTACTCGCCACATTGACGATGCGCCCATGTCTGCGTTCGAGCATGCCCGGCAGCACGGCGCGCGTGCCGAGGAAAACGCCGGTGAGGTTCACGTCGAGCATGCGCTGCCATAGCGTCATGTCGGTATGCGTGAACGGCGCGGCTTGTGCCTGGCCCGCGTTGTTGATGAGTATGTCGACGGCGCCCGCTTCGTTGAATGCTTTTGCAACGGACTCTTCTTGCGTGACATCGACCGTAACGCATGCAACGTCGCCCCATGCTCTGCATTTTTCACGCTGAGTTTCTAGCCGCTCCAAATTGCGGCCCATTAGCGTAACGCGCGCGCCGGCGTGCAGCAGCGCTTCGGCAATGGCCGCGCCGATGCCGCTTCCGCCACCGGTGACAACGGCATGTTGTCCCGCGAGGGAGGATTGAATCGAGTTCACGTGGTTCCTTCCGCGCGTTGTGCGCGCTCTTGCGCCGAGAGGCCGGCATTGGCCGCAACCTGCGCGCGTTCACGTTCCAGATTGCGTTCGAGTTGCGACTTCGCGGCGGTGTACTGGTTCGGCCATGTCACGTCGAAGTAGCCTATTTTTGCGGCCTCGTTCAATGTCCACGATGGATTCGCGAGATGCGGACGCGCGATCGCGCACAGATCGGCGCGGCCCGCCGCGATAATGCTATTCACGTGGTCCGCCTCCGAAATCGCGCCCACGGCAATCGTCGCGATGCCCGCTTCGTTTCGTACGCGATCGGCGAACGGCGTCTGGAACATGCGGCCGTATACAGGCTTTTCGTCCTTGCTGACCTGACCCGACGACACGTCGATCATGTCTGCGCCCGCCCGCTTGAACGCGCGTGCGATCTGCACGGCGTCGTCGGGCGTGGTGCCGCCTTCGACCCAATCGTTCGCTGAAATGCGCACCGAAATTGGCTTGTCCTGCGGCCACACTGCGCGAATCGCCTTGAAGACCTGCAGCGGATAACGTAGACGGTTCTCCAGCGAGCCGCCGTATTCGTCGGTGCGGTGGTTGGTCAGCGGCGAGAGGAAGCTCGACAGAAAATAGCCGTGTGCGCAGTGCAATTCGAGCCAGTCGAATCCCGCTTCGGCCGACATTTGCGTCGCGCGCACGAACTGCGCTTCTATTTCGCGGAGCTCGTCGTGAGTCGCTTCGCGCGAATGCTGGCTGATGCCCGGCAAATACTGCTGCGGCGATGCCGAGATGAGCGGCCAGTTGCCTTCGGCCAGCGGCTGGTCGATGCCTTCCCAGGCCACACGCGTCGATCCTTTCGCACCGGAATGCCCGAGCTGGATGCCGATTCTGGCGTTGGACTGACCGTGCACGAGGTCGACGATACGCTTCCATGCGGCGAGGTGCTCCGGCGCATACATACCGGGGCACCCGGGCGTGATGCGCGCTTCGGGCGACACGCATGTCATCTCGGTCATAACGAGCGCAGCACCGCCCATTGCGCGTGCGCCGAGATGCATCAGGTGATAGTCGCCGGCGATTCCGTCGACGGCTGAGTACTGCGCCATCGGCGAAACGACAACGCGGTTCTTCAGTGTGACGCCGCGCAACGTGAATGGGGTGAACATTGGCGGGATGGAATGTTTTTGCGGCGCGCGCTCTATGCCTGAACGCCGTGCTAGCCAATCTTCGAAGCTGGACACATAGCGCGCGTCGCGCTCGCGCAGGTTCTCATGCGAAATGCGCTGCGAGCGAGTGAGCAGCGAATATGCGAACTGATCCGGCTCGAACGATGTGTAGCGGTCCACGTGCTCGAACCATTCGGTCGAATTGCGGGCGGCGTTCTGAATGCGCAATACGTCGACGCTGCGCACGTCCGTGTAATGCTTTAACGCTGCATGCAAATCGCCAGGATGCGCGCCGATGCTATTGGCGAGTTCGATCGAATCTTCGAGCGCGAGCTTCGTGCCTGAGCCAATTGAAAAATGCGCGGTGTGCGCGGCGTCGCCCATTAGCACGACTGGCGTTTGCGTGCCGTCTGCATTGCTGCGCCAATGCACCCATTCTTCATTGACGACGCGCGGGAAACGAATCCACTGCGACGAGCCGCGCAAATGCGCGGCGTTCGACAATAGCGCATTGCCGTCCAGATACTTCGCGAAGAGCTTTTCGCAGAATGCAATGCTCTCTTCCTTGCTCATGTCGTCGAGTCCGGCGGCGCGCCATACACGCTCCGGCGTTTCGACAATGAACGTGGACGTTTGATCGTCAAAGCGATAGGCGTGCGCCTGAAACCAACCGAACTCCGTTTCTTCAAACGCGAATGTGAAAGCGTCGAACAGCTTTCGCGTGCCGAGCCAGACGAAGCGGCAATCGCGCATGTCCACGTTGGGCTTGTAGGTCGACGCGTATTTTTGACGAATTGCGCTGTTCGCTCCGTCGCACGCGACGATGAGATCGGCGTGGTATTCGGTGTCGTCGGTGACCTGCGTTTCGAACACGAGCTTAACGCCCAGTTCCTCGCAACGTGCCTGCAGGATATTCAGCAGGCGCTTGCGACCTATGCCGCAAAAGCCGTGGCCGGACGAGCGCACCTGGCGTCCGCGGAAATGGATTTCTATGTCGTCCCAATGATTGAACGCGTCGAGTATTGCGTCGGCGCTTGGGGCGTCGGCGGCGCGCAGATTGCCGAGCGTCTGGTCGGAGAACACTACGCCCCAGCCGAATGTGTCGTACGGGCGGTTGCGCTCCACGACGATGACCTCGTGCGCCGGGTTGCGGCTTTTCATCAACAGGCCGAAGTACAGCCCGGCCGGGCCGCCGCCGATACAGACAATGCGCATGCTGGTCCCCACTGTGAACTTTGCTGGTGGGATTAATTTAGGCCTAGATAGTTTAGGTGTCAAGCAAATATGCGAGGGAGGGTGCTGCATGACGCCAGCGTGGACACTATCAGCACTCGATCGAAAGGCGCTATTCGCGTCGCGATGGCTGCTGTCACTGTCGTCGAATTGGCCTTCCCGATCCAACTCGGCCGGTTACGACCGCAAAAGGGCTCGAACGGAGCACGCAATACTGTCCTACGATGAGGGGTGCGGAGCGCGCGGACCGTTCGCCGGATACAACCCATAGCGCAGTTCCGTGACTCAAGCGCATCCCGAATGCGGGTTCGAAGCGTCACGAACATCTGTAAGCGCACCGGTCGCACGGCCGGTCCGCGTCGCGGGCAGTAACCGGGCAAGGGTTGATTATGGCAAGCTGCATTGCGGCTTTGCGACGGGGCGAAACATCGCGGCGCGGCCGCCGTTCTTCGGATGCCTCGGCCGGTAGGCCGATTGAAAGCCTTTGTTGGATTCCCATCGCGCTCACTGCCGCGGCCATCATGAGGGGCCGCTCGGCCGCGGCTACGAATGGGACTCTGAGACCGTGGACCGGCCGGACGAGGGCATCAGTTGGCGCTCGCTCCTCGGCGCCACGATTCCGAACGAGGGATCGGTGGGCTTCCACCCCGCCCCTGCGGATCGCGGCACCGTCGACACCCTGCGCTTTCGCTTCGACGCGCCCCGTTGCGCGTTTGCCGACACGGTCCTTAAAACTCCCCGGAACCACGCCCTTGGACTTGGCCGCCGACGGGGCGCTGCGGCGCTTCAAGGGCCTCGTCGAAGCCGGTGAGATTCCGACCACTGTGCGTCAGCCCGCTGCTCGCGCCGACACGCGCTAAGGCGATCAGGACATGCGAGCACTTCACTGGAATGGCGTGAACGACCTGCGCGCTGGCACGGTCGGCGATCTTGAGATCGTCGACCCCCACGCCGCCATTCTGCGCGTCAGCCTGTCCGCGACATGCGGCTCGGATCTGCGCTTCATCGACGGCTATATCCCCACCATGAAGCCCGGCGACGTAATCGGCCACCAGTTCATAGGCGTGATCGACGATATCGGCCCCGAAGTGGAGCGCGTAGCGAACGGTGACCGTGTCGCGATTCCCTCATTGATTGTTTGCGGCCAATGCTGGTATTGCCAGCACGACCTTTACTCGCTGAGCGACAACACGCATCTCGAGCCCGAGCTGCAGGCGCTGCTCCGCGAGGCCATCATGGCCTGCGGCAAGGGCGTCACGCTCCCGGCTCCTTGCGCACGCCTACAAGGGCGACCAAAACCCCGCCTACCTTGCCACGCACCGCTTCTTGCTCGAGGACGCGCCGCGCGGCTACGACATGTTCAAACAGAAGACAGACGGCTGTGTGCACGGGGTGTTCGCGCCGTAAAGGTTGCCGTCCATAGCAAGCCCGCCGTGTAGAGGAGGTAAGCATGACCAGATTCGCAGCCGCGTCCGCCGCAGTGGCGATGATGCTCCTTGCCCATCCGGGCCTCGCACAGCATCGCGCCGGTCCATCTCAGGGCACAGCGCAACTGCAGCAGGTCGCCAGCTTTGAGCACCAGGTGACAGGAGTGACCGTTTCGACGGATGGACGCATCTTCGTCAACTTCCCGCGGTGGACAGAGGATGCGCCGATCTCCGTTGCCGAGGTGACGCGCGACGGCCAGATCAATCCTTACCCGGATGGCGAGTGGAATTCCTGGCGCAATGCCAAGAAGAACCAGGTGTCAGCCGGAGATCACTTCGTGTGCGTCCAAAGCGTCGTGACCGATGCGCACGGCAATCTATGGGTCGTTGATCCGGCCGCGCCAGCCGCAGCATTCATTGTGCCGGGTGGGCCCAAGCTGGTCAAGATTGATTTGAAGGAGAACAGAGTTACGCAGGTGATCCGCTTCGACGAAAAGGTCGCACCTCAGGGCAGCTACCTGAACGATGTGCGGTTTTCGCCGGATGGGCGACATGCCTACCTGACCGATGCCGGGGCCAAAGGCGCTCTCGTTGTTGTGGATCTACAGACGGGCAAGGCTCGACGGGTCCTTAACGGCCACCCGAGCACCCAGCCTGAAAAGGATGTGGTGGTGAAGACCGATGGGCAGGAGTTGCGCCGGCCCGACGGGCGTGGAGTCGAATTCGCCGCTGACAGCGTCGCGCTTTCTCCCGATGGGCGCACGCTCTATTGGAAAGCCCTGACCGGCCGGACCCTCTATCGCATCACCACGGATGCCTTGGAGAACCCACGTTTGTCCGAGAAGGACCTCGAAGCTCGTGTGGAGCCTGTCGCCGAAACCGAGCCGACGGACGGTCTTTGGATCGACAGACGCGGGAGGCTTTATCTGAGCGCGATCGAGCAGGATGCAGTCAAGGTGCGCGAAGGAGATCGCATCACCACCCTCGTACAGGACAAGCGGCTGCGCTGGCCCGATACATTCTCGGAGGGATCCGACGGGACCATCTACGTTACTAGCTCCCACATCCAGGACATGAACTGGTTCAAGCCCGAGGCCGGCCCGCGCCTTGAGACGCAGTTGTGGCGCATCGAGGAGACGCGCGCGCGGCAGTGACGCGGAGGCGGGACCAGTACATGCTGCCTGTTTCGACACCGGTCGACTATTCGCTGTCCGGCATCGGCCCATAAGGGTGACGCGAGGCGAGCACAGTAAGCAAAACACGGCACGATCGATCTGGACGACAACGTCAATTTGAGCACTTCGTCCATTTAGTTCGGACTGCTATAGGAAGCATTTACCTTTTTGAAAGGAAGAAATCTGCTGTGTGTCAGAACGACATTGGCACCGCCAACAAAGCAGAGCGGGTTGGAAGGAGAGACCAGAGAAGCTCCCGCAGGTATTGCCCGCGGGCTTTGCAGACACATCGCCGGCGGCCGGGCACTTCATGCGGCGCAGGCTTTGAAAGCTGTTTTTCAGGAGCAAACTATGAAAGCCGTTGTTTATCGCGGTCCGCGCCAGGTCGCAGTCGAAAACGTGCCGGACCCAAAAATCGAACGACCGACCGACGCCATCGTCAAGATCACCACTACCAACATCTGCGGTTCCGACCTGCACATGTACGAGGGCCGGACCGATTTCGAGCAGGGCCGCATCTTCGGCCACGAGAATCTGGGCGTGGTCCAGGAAGTAGGACCGGCGGTCGAGCGGGTCAAGCGCGGGGACTGGGTGTGCCTGCCGTTCAATGTCAGTTGCGGGCATTGCAAGAATTGCGAGCGCGGCCTGACGGCGTTTTGCCTGAGCGCAAACCAACCGGGCATTGCCGGCGGCGCTTTTGGCTTTGCCGACATGGGGCCATGGTCGGGCGGCCAGGCCGAATACCTGCGGGTACCATGGGCCGACTTCATGTGCCTGAAGCTGCCGCCGGATGCGGAGCAGAAGCAGGTCGACTACGTGATGTGCGCCGACATCTTCCCGACCGGTTGGCACGCGACCGAACTGGCCGGCATGCGGCCCGGCGACGCGGTGCTCATCTACGGCGCCGGACCGGTGGGGCTGATGGCGGCGTACTCGGCGATGATCAAAGGCGCCTGCAGCGTGATGGTGGTGGACTGCCATCCCGACCGGCTCAAGCTGGCGGAGTCGATCGGCGCGATCGCGATCGACTATTCAAAGGAAGACGCGGTGCAGCGGGTCATGGACCTGACCCATGGAAGAGGTGCCGACGTGGGTTGCGAGTGCGTCGGCTATCAGTGCCACGATCCGGCTCCTGAACGCCAGGAGCGACCCAACCTCACGATGAACAATCTGGTCTCATCAGTGAAGTTTACTGGCGGGATCGGGGTGGTCGGCGTGTTCGTTCCGGAGGACCCGAATGCAGCGGACGAACTTGAGAAGAAGGGGATGATTGCATTCGAATGGGGCAAGTGCTGGTTCAAAGGCCAGCACATCGCCACCGGCCAGTGCAACGTCAAGGCCTACAACCGGCAACTGCGCGATCTGATCCACGCGGGCCGCGCGAAACCATCCTTTATTGTTTCTCACGAATTGAAACTTGAGCAGGCGCCTGATGCCTACAAGCACTTCGACGTGCGCGAGCACGGCTGGACGAAAGTGGTCATTCACCCCGGAGGCTAACGGAGCCAGTAGGGTGGTCTCGATCACCGCGGCCAACGCTTTCGAGAGACGACGGCGAAGGTGATGGCGATCGCCCCACCCTGGGCATGGCTATCGTCTTCCGGGACGAGGTCAGCGAGGCGGGAGCGACGAGAGCGGCGTTCCTGACTGGTCGAATACTGCCGCGCCAAATCAGGTTCTCCCGTGTCCTCGCCTACTGCGACATCTGCGAGGCTTGGCCCACGTGGTTGACGCTTGGAGTTTGTCGAAGCCATTGGTAGTCGCTCGCAGGAAGATATATCCGTATTGAACAACTCGGACATCGATTAGTAAAATGAATGATTTGATCGATACGATAACCGGGAAGAATGGAACTCAAGCTGTTAAGGACGTTTTTGTCCGTCGTCGAACTGCGTCATTTCGGGCGGGCGGCGGACGCTCTGCACATGAGCCAGCCGGCGTTGAGCAAACAGGTTGGCGCACTAGAGGCGAGTTTGGGCGCGAAGTTGTTCGAACGGGGTCGTCATGGTGCGGAGCTAACGCCGTTCGGGGAAATCTTCTTGCCCGATGCACAAGCGCTCGTCGGCGACGCGGACGAGATTCTCGCGCGTGCGCGGGAGGCAGGCAGCGGCAGGCGCGGACATCTGCGGATCGGCATTTGCCTGTCCGTGCTAACAATTGCACCGCAGATCATTGCCGACTTCCGTCAGCAATATCCGGGCATTGCCATCGCGTTGAGCGACCTGTCTTCCGATGAGCAAACCCGCCGCATTCTGGCGGGAAAGCTAGATGTGGGCTTTATGCGGATGCCGTCGGTCGAGGGTCTTTCGTCGGCTCGTGTGATTGACGAAACACTGGCCCTGGCGTTACCCCCGGGTCTGGAGCGAGTGCGTCTTCCTGCCGATTTTGGCAAGCTGAATGACATGGGTTTCCTGGCGTTGCGGCGTGGGCGCGGGCCTGGACTTGCTGCTCAAGTCGACGCCTGGTGTCGCGAACAGGGCTTTGTACCTAATGTGACGCAGCAAGCCGATGATGTGCAGTCTGTATTGGCGTCTGTCGCCGCAGGAGTCGGCGTCGCATTTGTGCCCTCACGTGCGCAACATCTGCTTCGGAACGCTACCGTCCTGCCCCTCAGCGGAAAGCAAGCGAAATGGCGCGTGGGGCTTGTGTGGGCGGACGCGCGGAAAAATCCAGTTACTTCACGGTTCGTTTCTTTCGTGCGCGCCGCGCTGAAAGGCATCTAATTCTTCTTCCCTGCGTCGACTTTTATCACTAGACAAAGCTGCCGTTGGCCTGGAGCGAGAGAGCTCCATCGGCGGCTTTCGGTGAAGAGCCTGAACGCGCACAACCGGCTAATTTCGTCCAGTCGACACGACCGGGTAGATCGCTGAGAATCGCAAACACGGAGCCGACTTTAGACGAGGCCTGCAGCACTCTGTAATCCGCCTTGAGCGGAGAATTAATACGCATAGAGGAAATGAACGATGCGGTTCGTTGTCAACGATTCTGAGAATGCGCTACTTTCCCGATAACCTTGGTCTGGCTGCCGATCTATTGCTGCAAATGGGTTTCAGGGCGGCAAGGCCGCGTCGCGAGCTTGTGCCAGGAGCCGCGTAATACGATCGTGCGCTGAACCCATGCTGAACGATTCGACGCTCCGGGGCATGCGGCAAAGTTCGCTAACACAAGCCGGATTGACCCAGCGAAGTCCGGAGCCAGTCTCATCATCGCGACTACAAACCATAGCGCCGCGGTCTGTGACGACCATAGCAGGGAAGTCGGATTCAACACTGCGACTCCATGCGCAAACGACCACGGCGCGTGGGTCCTCTTTTTTTATTTTCCACCGTGAAGAGCCGAAGATGACCGAGCCGATAAGCTATCGACGCGCAAATGCCGACGACGTTTTGACAGTATGCAAACTGGGGCAAATTCTGAACGCGGTCCACCACCGGGCGCGTCCTGACATCTATGCAAATGCCACTCCAGAATTCGCTCGCGACGAGACGCACTGGATATCCAGCCTTCGTGGAGAAGATCGAGCTGTATTTCTCGCGGAGCAGGATAGCACTGCCGTCGGGTTTATCACGGTTCAAGTGATGCAGCCGACAAGTCCACTGCTGCAACCGATGACCGTTGGCCGCATTGGCTCAGTCGCTGTTTCGGAGCGACTGCGGGGGCGCGGCGTTGGAAGCACGCTAATGAAACTTGCCGAACAGTGGGCGCGAGAAAACGGTGCCAATGATGTGAGACTAACCGTTTGGGCGTTCAATGAGCAGGCGGTCGGTTTATATCGGGAACTCGGCTACGAGCTTCGTGCGTTCGAGATGGGAAAGCAACTGCCAATCGCCGGAAATATGCCTGTAGCTTGAGGCGATGCCTGGCCGATGGCCGACCTTCGACATCGGCACACGGTGGCGCGAAGGATCCAGCTTCAGACAACCGGTGTCAGCGATGCTTTCCATTGACCCGCTTCACAGGAACTTCCCATGCCAGCTAATGTGCTGCGCGTCGCACGCCCGACCAACGATCTCGACCGGGCCGCCAGGTTTTACACGCAGGCGCTCGGCTTCGACGTATTGGCCAGATTTGCAAACCACGATGGATTCGATGGCATAGTGCTCGGGCATGCGAACTATCCATGGCATATCGAACTGACGCACCAGCATTCAACGACCGTTGCAGATGCGCCAACGAGCGAGCATCTACTGGTGATCTACCTACCGGTTCGGGCGGATTGGGAGGCTGCCGTTCAAAGGATTCGCGCTTTAGGAATCGAACCGGTTCGCGCTGAAAATCCTTACTGGGATCGCGTCGGGCTGACTTTCGAAGATCCCGATGGTTATCGCGTGGTGCTGCAGAATGCGCCCTGGACTCTTTAGGGATACCGTGAATCTTCGAACCTTGTTTGGGAGAGTGCGGTTGCCACGCGGCTAAGACCGGCCTCGGCCCGGTACCAGCCGTTCCGCGGTCATTTTGGATGGGCGACAATGGGGCTCATTCCACCATTCGAGGCGTCGAGCATGCTGACGACCGTTTCGCTAACGCCTGACGACTTCCAGCGTTGGGCAGAACATTTAAATCGGCAGATTGCTGAATCAGGGCAGAATGGACGGCCATTTTTCTCACCTATGGAAGCCGTGGATTTCCAATCGCCCGAGCGTCGTGCCCGCTTCGAGAATGGGTTAGCGACGTCTCTACACCAGCCAGCATGGATGAGGGCATGGGCGGTGGAAGGACCGGACGCGAGCCTCGTCGCGCATCTTGACCTCAGCGGTTCCAGCATACCGTCCGAGAAACATCGCGCTACGCTCGGCATCGGCGTAGAGGACGCCTTTCATCGCAGAGGCATTGGGCGGGAGTTGATGCTAAAGGCCATAGAATTTGCTGCGCATAATGATATCGAATGGATCGACCTTTTTGTCTTCAGCGATAACCTCGCGGCAATCGGCCTTTATCGATCTTTGGGCTTCGTCAAAGTGGGCAGACGCAATGACAGGTTTCGTATATCCGGGCGCTCGGTCGACGACGTCACAATGACCCTGCGGACCAAGGGCTAGGTGACGGACTCGCTTCGGCCCAATACCGGCCGCTCGACACTAGCCAACAGATCGTTGACAATCCGAGTCTTGCCGTTGGGCCGTTCGTTACTCTACTTCGTTACTTCTCGTGATCTCACTTTCCGATCCTGAAAGCAGAACTCCCAAAGGGGACGCAGATGATTGAGCGGCATTGCGACCAGGAAACCGCGAGCAGGTTGACGCCCGTGTGGATGGACATCGCGTTCAAGGAGCGGGGCGTCAAGCGCTACGGCGTGGGTCAATGCAACCCGAGGATCGTCGAATATAACGAAAGCACGCAGCTTGCAGGCTACGACGACAAGATCGCGTGGTGTTCGTCATTTCTGAACTGGTGCATGAGGCAATCGGGCATTCCCGGAACGGGGTCGGCCTTGGCGCGCTCCTGGCTAACCTGGGGTAATGCGCTCGATGCACCCATATACGGGTGTGTTGCAGTGTTGACTGCGGATGACGCCGTCGAATGGAAAGGTCATGTAGGGCTCTTTCTCCGATCGGACGCACAGAACGTCTACTTGTTCGGCGGCAATCAGCTTGAAGAGGTACGGGAATTGGCCTATCCGCTCGATCGCGTGTTGGCATATCGCTGGCCGTAAGCGAAGCGCGCTGCACCTTCAACCCAAGTCCCGCGCGACCGTCCCCGCGATTCCAGAACCGAGTTTCTGAGCCCTTGCGCCATGCCCAAACTTCTCCCGGTATGCGGCCGGACTCGTGAGCGCGATACGTCGGAAGTGCCTGCGCATCGACTCCTCCGAGCCAAATCCCGCTAACTCGGCGACGCGGCCAATCGGCAACGGCGACTGTGCTTCGAGCATCTCACGGGCCACCGCCACGCGTTCACGCACAAGCCATTCGTATGGCGCCATGCCGGTGGCGTCATGAAATTGCCGTTGCAACGTGCGCGGACTCATTGCAGCGCGTTCTGCTAGCGAGCGCAGCGTGTGCGGCAAAGCAGGATGCTGGCGCACCCAGTCCATCAACCTGGCCAGGCGCCCGCTCTCGTCCTGCGGCATTGGACGCGGCACGAACTGCGCCTGACCGCCTTCCCGATGAGGCGGCACCACGAGCCTCTGTGCAACCCGATTCGCCACCGCTCCACCGTAATCGCGTCGCACCAGATGGAGCAACATGTCCAGCCCCGCAGCGGACCCCGCCGACGTGATGATCTGTCCTTCGTCGACATACAGCGCGTCGGACTGCACGCGCACTTGCGGGTAGCGCTGCTGCAGTTTCGCGGCGTATCGCCAGTGGGTCGTCACAGTCTTGCCGTCGAGCAAGCCGGCCGCTGCCAACACGAACACGCCGGAGCAGATCGAGCAAAGACGCGCTCCACGGCGGTGGGCATTGCGGAGCTTCTTCAGCAGCGCCTCGGGCGGCAATTCGTCCGCATCGCGCCAACCCGGCACCACGATGGTATCCGCGCGGTCGAGCAGCTTGAGCGTGTAGGGCGCGGCGACCGTGATGCCGCCCGCGGCGCGGAGTGGCCCGGGCTCAATGGCGCAAACGGCGAAACGATACCAGTCGACGCCGAGCTCCGGACGTTCGAGCGCGAACAGCTCGGTCACGCAGCCGAATTCGAAAGTACAGAGCCGGTCGTAAGCCAGCGCGACGACGAGATGAGTGTTCATGGCGTGATGTTACCGGAGATTGTCGATTACGCCACTTAACCGGTTCGCGACTCGACGCCAGAATGAGGCTCCTGGATCACTTCGCCAGGCGCTATGTTCATCCGAAAACTTATGCAGAGTTCAAACATGTCGACTACCAACGCCGTCACCGCCGTGCCCCCCGCCGACAGCGCAGCCGCGCTTGCCCACTTCCGCGCGGCGCTGCAATTCGAGACCGATTGCTCCGATGTCGCCAGCGCGCTCGCGAGCGGCACGCCCGGATTCGTGCTGCTCGACGTGCGCAGTCCGGCGTTGTTCGCGCAGGGCCATGTGCCGGGCGCGCTCAATCTGCCACACGGCAAAATAGTAGAGTCGAAGCTGGTGAACTATCCGCCTGATACGGTCTTTGTCACATATTGCGCGGGTCCCCATTGCAACGGTGCCACACGCGGTGCGATACGGCTCGCTCTGCTCGGGCGGCCGGTGAAGGTAATGATCGGTGGGATCACCGGATGGCTCGACGAGGGATTCAGCCTCTCTGCGAGCGAAGTCGAGAGGTCGCGTTAGACGGTGCAAAGCCGCGCGTGTCCCTATGCAACCGCTGCTCAATAACCCTGCCACTCGCATTGCT
Organism: Paraburkholderia kirstenboschensis; assembly: GCF_904848585.1. Lineage (GTDB taxonomy): Bacteria > Pseudomonadota > Gammaproteobacteria > Burkholderiales > Burkholderiaceae > Paraburkholderia > Paraburkholderia kirstenboschensis. The sequence goes on along the minus strand of NZ_CAJHCR010000007.1, from coordinate 202,062 downwards.
CTCATCGCCTGTCCACTGTCGATTGTTGCCGTTAGGACAACATGGTGAACACCTTCGAGGTGCTACTGGCGTTCGCCACCCCTAACTACAATCCGTCACACGCTCGGTCGAAAGGCGAGCAACCGAAGCGCGCGAAATTCGTGGTCGTGCTCGTGAGCCGCGCCGTGCAGTGCGGCTTGCCCCACTTAATCAACAGGACTATTGAAGATGAGCGAAACAACCCGCAATGTGCAGCCCGTTACCGCCAACCTTGGCAAAGAAGGTTCAGGCGAACTCGTGCCTTCCCGCTATGCCGTGCGCGTGGGTGACGTCGACGTGGTGCTGATCAGCGATGGCGTTCTGCCGCTGCCGACCTCCACCATGTCCACCAACGTGAGCGAAGCTGACCGCAACGAATGGTTCGATGGCCGCTTCCTGCAACGTGACATGTTCGACTGGGCGCTGAACGTCGCGCTCGTGCGCAGCGGCGAACGCCTGATCCTGGTCGACTCGGGCGTAGGCGACGGTTTCGAATACTTCTCGCGCGCCGGTCGGTCGGTGATGCGCCTGGAGTCGGCCGGCATCGACCTGGCCGCAATCACCGATATCGTGATCACGCACATGCATATGGATCACGTTGGCGGGCTGAACGTCGATGGTGTCAAGGCCAGGCTGCGCCCGGACGTGCGCATCCACGTGTCGCGCGCAGAAGTGGAGTTCTGGAAGAATCCGGACTTCAGCAGGACGGTGATGCCGGAAACGGTTCCTCCAGCGCTCCGCAAGGCTGCTGCAAAGTTCGTGAAACTGTACAGCGAAAACATCGTGCAGTTCGATCAGACCGTGGAAGTCGCAGCAGGCGTGTCGGCGCGCGTAACGGGTGGCCACACGCCGGGGCACTGTGTTGTGGATGTCGCATCGAAAGGCGAGAAGCTGACGTTCGTCGGCGACGCGATTTTCGAAGTCAACTTCGACAATCCCCAATGGCAAAACGGCTTCGAGCACGATCCTGAAGGGGCTGCGGACGTGCGCATCTCGCTGTTCAACGAAGCCGCTGAAACCGGCGCTCTGCTGGCCGCAGCGCATGTCGCCTTCCCGTCCATCGGTCACATTGCAAAGAACGGTGATGGCTTCCGTTTTGTGCCGGTTCAGTGGGACTATTGATTGGTTCTGGACTATCGGTCGTCTTCGTATAGATTGCATTGACGAGTGTCGGAAAGCCGCCGCGAGTTCACAAGACTCGCGGCGGTTTTGTCGTAAAACGACGAGCCGCCCGCGCTCTGGCAGCCGCCCCATTGCCGCCGCTGTAACCAACCTTATTGACTCGCATCACTGCCCGCGAGTCGTCGAAAGTTATGCGCAGTGGCTTGCTGCGCCGCACACGAGGTGTATCGTGTGAGGATTCTGCGCGTCTCGTCACCGTTGCCACACAGTCAGTACCGTTCATATCGGGAGAACAGCATGGCCGCACTCGTCGACTACCCCGCCGTTCTGTTTATTGTCCTGATCGTTATATTGATTGCCGCAGTGATTTGCGGAGAGGCAGTCTCAAAGCGTTTTGCCGAACTCCCCGACGACGAGAGAGAAGATTTCAAGGTCGTCCAGACCGCTACGCTGACATTGCTAGCGCTGATTATCGGCTTCAGTCTTTCAATGGCGGTGGGCCGGTACGACCAGCGAAAAAATCTCGAAGAGGCCGAGGCCAACGCCAACGCCGTTGGCACCCAATATGCGCGCGCCGATCTGGCTGACCCTGCCGTCGGTGCGGCAATGAAAAAGGCGCTCGTGCGGTATCTGCATTTGCGGCTGGACGACTATCGGACGCGCGATCCCGGGGAGCTTGCACGAATCGGCCGGGATACGGCTGCTGTCGAGTCGGAGTTATGGCGGCTCGCGACGCAGGTGGCGCGCGACCAGCCGACGCCAATAGGCGCCACGGTGGTCACCGGAATGAACGACGTGCTGAATTCACAGGACTACGCGGAGGCCGCTCGCATCAACCGTATCCCCGTAGGAGCCTGGTCTTTGATGTTCGTCATCGCCATGCTTGGTTGCGGCGTGCAGGGATATGGCGCGCGGGGAAGACTTCGAAGAAGTCTGTTGCTCGTCATTTTGCCCGCGACCGTTTCGTTATCGCTCGCGCTCATAGCGGACATTGATAGTCCGCGCGGCGGGTTGATCCACGTCCAGCCGCAGGACCTTTCGCGGTTGCTCAGAGCACTTGAGCGGTAGCGGCGCCACGCCATTTAATAAGCATGTCTGATCAAGGAGCGCATCACCGGAACCTCTGCGCGTGCCGGCGGTCAATATGAGATGTCGCCCTTTTTATCAGGGGATGCCAAATGACTGCCACTCAGCCGGGGGCTGCGCCCCTCTCCGAAGAAGACGCGCGGCGCCAGCTGCGTCGCGCCGTCATCGCCAGTACGATCGGTACTACGATCGAATGGTATGACTTCTTTCTCTACAGCACGGTCACGGGTCTCGTTTTCGCGAAGCTGTACTTCCCGCAATCGGACCCGTTGGTCGGCACACTTCAAGCTTTTCTGATTTATGCGGTCGGCTTCATAGCGAGGCCGGTCGGCGCGGCCATTTTTGGACACTATGGCGATCGCATCGGGCGCAAGGCTACGTTGATCGTCACGCTGCTGCTGATGGGGCTCGCCACGTTCGCCGTCGCATTTGTTCCTACGTACGCGTCGATCGGCATCTGGGGCGCCGTCATACTTACCGTGCTGCGCTTCATTCAAGGCGTCGGCGTGGGTGGCGAGTGGGGCGGCTCGGTGTTGATGTCGATGGAATGGGCCCGCACGAACGCGCATCGTGGCTTCGTCGCATCGTGGCCGCAATTTGGCGTACCGGCGGGGCTGTTTATCGCTAACCTCGCCGTGCTGGCCATGAGCGCGCTTTCCGGCGACGCTTTCCTCACCTGGGGCTGGCGTGTGCCTTTCTTCCTGAGCATCCTGCTGGTCGGGATAGGGCTTTATATCCGGCTGAATATCCTCGAGACGCCGATCTTTGCGAAGCTTCTCGCTGAGGGCAAGACCGAAAAGACGCCGATGCTAGAAGTCTTGCGCCGTCAGCCGAAAGACATTCTTCTTTCGGCCGTGGCGCGCATGGCTGAGCAGGCGCCGTTCTATATTTTCACGGCCTTCGTCTTCACGTATGGCGTCACGACACTCGGCGCGTCGCGCAATCTGCTATTGACCGCGGTGCTAGTGGCGTCGGTGCTGGAATTCGGCACCATTCCGCTGTTCGGCCATGTGTCTGACCTGATTGGACGTCGCCGCATGTACATGATCGGCGCGGCCGCAGCCGGCTTGTTCGGCTTCCTCTATTTCGCCATGGTCGACACGCGCAATCCGACGTTGATTTTCGTGGCCATCGTACTTTCGTTAGTACCGCACTCGATGATGTACGGCCCTCAGGCCGCATTGATCGCCGAGTCGTTCACCGGGCGGCTGCGATACAGCGGCGCATCGCTCGGTTATCAACTGGCCTCGGTGATTGCGGGCGGTCCTGCGCCGCTGATCGCGACCGCGCTCTTCGCTTACTATCATTCCGGCTACGCAATCGCGATCTATGTGTTTGTTTGCGGAGTGCTCAGCCTGATCGCCGCTTCGCAACTCGGCGACTACACGAACAAGGACATTTCGCAGGAGTACGACGAGCCGCGCTCGATGGGCGACAGCGGGCACGGTCATCGTCACGCCTGATCGTACGGTGCGGCGCAGCAAGGCCCACCGCACCGTGTAGATCGCGCTTTGCCGCCGGTGTTGGGCTTGTGCAATGGCGGCGATGCCTTCATGGTGCCGGCGCTTTCCGGCACCACGTAGTGTGACCCGCCAGCCCGTAGGTCTGTGAGATCATGCAATTCTCCATACGGATTGCGTTCTCACATGCCGACTTCCGCGACCACACACGGCAGTTCACTTTCGCTTGGCAGCGTCGGCACCATCCTTGCCTCGATGTTCTGCTTCGCAGTAGTCGATGCGCTGGCCAAGTCTGTCGCGCTGCAATATCCGGCGAACGAGGTCACGTTTTTCCGCATGCTTTTCGGCCTGTTTCCCGCCATTTTGCTGTGTTGCGGAGGAAGCCGCCCGCTGTCCGACCGCTTGCGCAATATCGACATCAAAGGGCAGACCGCGCGTGCGACCGCGCTCCTCGGCGCCTCGGCTCTGTTCTTCGCCGGCTTGCCTTATGTGCCGCTTAGCGAAGCGGTCGCGCTTGCCTATTCCGAGACGCTGATCGTCATAGTGCTGGCTCCGCTGATGCTCAACGAGCGGTTGACACCACGCGGCGCCGCGGCTGCGATTGTCGGTTTTCTGGGCGTGCTGCTCGTGGTCCGGCCGGGCGGCGCCCAGACGTCCTGGTTGGGACCCGTCATCCTGATGGCAAGCGCGTTCTGCGGCGCGCTCTCCATCGTCCAGATAAAACGCATTCGCCCGACCGACGACTCCGCCACCACGGTTCTCTTCTTCACCGCGATGGGCACCGTGGTCATGGGCTGCACGTTGTTCTTCAAATGGCGCACGCCTTCGGTGGACGCACTTCTCGTGATGGCCGCGCTCGGCGTCTTCGCGACAGCGGGCCAAATGCTGATGACGGTAGCCTTCCGCCGCGCGGATACAGGCGCGCTCGCTCCCTACAACTACACGAGTATCGTCTGGGCTGCGCTGTTCGGCTATGTGCTGTGGGGCGAAACGCTGGAACTTCTGTCGGTGGCCGGCATATTAATGATCGTGGGCAGCGCCATTGCGGTCGCGGTGCGCCGCAAAGCGCCCGAAGGACCTCTCGCCTGATGAGACGGCCTTCGGGTGCCGCATGCAATACAACTTGCTGCTAACCGGCGAATCGTGCCGCAAATGCAATCGCCGCGGTTCGCCTCGATGCGCGGCCAGTTTCCACCGTCGCCGGTCAAGCCGCCTTGTAACGCGGCGCCGGCGCATTGGTCGACAACAGCGAGAACATCGCGCGGCGCGCAGCTTCGTAGTCGTCCCACTTCTCGACCGCATGCAGCGACGGAATGGTGACCAGCTCGCCGCGATCAAAGCCGACCAGCGCTGCGTCGACCATGTCGTCGGCGGACATCACGATTGCCTTGTCGAGGTTTTCCAGCGGCAGACCACCCGTCTGCCAGAATTCGGTCGCGGTCGCGCCCGGCAGAACCGCTTGCACGTGAATGCCCTTGTCAGCCAGTTCGTGATTTAGCGACTGGCTGAAGGCCAGCACGAACGCCTTGCTGCCGCCATACACGCCGTTGAGAACCTCCGGCGCGATAGCCACGATGGACGCAATGTTGATCAACGCCCCCTTGCCACGCGCGACGAAGCCGGGCACGGCCGCATACGTGAGCCGCGTCAACGCGCTAACGTTGAGGTCGATCAAGCGCTGCATTGCATCGACGTCACTGTCGACTAGCGGCGTATGCGTGCCGACACCAGCGTTATTGACCAGAAGTGTAATGCTCGCGTCCTGTTTCAGTTTCGCTTCGACTGCCGCGAGGCCGGCTTTGTCGCCGAGATCCGCGTCCAGTATCTCGACGCTGCGGCGCGTTTCGGTCGTGATGCGACTGGAGAGCGCGGCAAGGCGCTCGCGGTTGCGGGCAACGAGCACGAGATCGTAGCCACGCCGCGCGAGGCGGTCCGCGTAGATTGCGCCCATGCCCGACGATGCGCCCGTAATCAGCGCTGTGCCCTTGTATGCTTCAGTCATGGTGTCACTCCTTTGCAATGAATCGTTGATGGCGTGACGGAATTCTGTCCCGTTTTGACGGCGGCGCAAATGACATATATGGTTAGGTTTCAGGACATACACTTGGACGGAGAACCGGCATGCACCGCGTGGGATATTTGCTGAGCGACGGCTTCCAGGTCATGGCGATCGCCACGCAAGCCGTTTTCGAATACGCGAACGTGGTAGTGGGCGAGCCGTTCTATCAGGTGGAGAATTTTTCGCCTGCGGGCGGCGAGGTGCGTTCGTCGCTAGGTATGACCGTGAGCACGAGTCCGCTTAGATCGCGGCGTCAAACGGACACGTGGATCGTCGCGGGCGTCAACGATCCGCTCGCGTCGCCGGCGCCCGAAGACGTGCTCGCGTTTCTCCGCAAAACCGGGCCGCGCGCACGGCGCATCGGCGGTATTTGCACAGGCGGCTTCGTGGTTGCTGAGGCGGGTCTGTTATCGCAGCGACGCGCCACGACGCACTGGGCTTACGCACGTGAAATGCAGAAGCGCTTTCCCGATGTTCGCGTGGAAGACGACCGCATTTATATCGTCGACGGTCCGATCTGGACGTCGGCCGGCATGACTGCCGGGCTCGATCTCGCGCTTGCGATGGTCGAAAAAGATCTCGGCGCCGAGGTGGCGCGCTCCGTTGCGCATAAGCTCGTCATGCACCAGCGGCGCTCGGGCGGCCAATCGCAGCATTCGGAAATGCTGAACCTCGCGCCAAAGTCGGACCGCGTTCAGAGCGCGTTGAACTACGCGCGTGAGAACCTGAGCCGGCCGCTTACCGTCGATGAACTGGCCGGCAAGGCGAACCTGAGTCCGCGTCAGTTCAGCCGTGTGTTTACGCTCGAAACGGGGCAATCGCCCGCGCGTGCTGTTGAAAGCCTGCGCCTCGAAGCCGCGCGCCTGATGATCGAGCAAAGCCGGCATCCGCTCGACGTCATCGCGAAAGAGACCGGCTTTCGCGACCGGCGCCATTTGCGCGAGGCGTTTATACGCGGGTTTGGACTGCCGCCGCAGGCGGTGCGCCGCGAAGTGCGTAGTGCCACGTGAAAACGCACGCGGTTCGCGGCACGAAGGCAGCGCCAATTAGCTGACGTCTCGCGTCTCGCGTTCCGGACGGCGCACGGCGCGCACCTTCCCGCTGTTTCCGCCACCGCAAAAGAACTGCCCGCTGCCATCGGACTCGAGGCCTGACACGCCGACGCCCTCGGGCATCTCAAGGCTTTCCAGTACCTCGCCGGTACGTGGGTCAATGTGCCTCAACTCGCTTGCATCGTCTTCCCAGGTGCCGTGCCAAAGCTCGCCGTCGACCCACGTGACGCCCGTCACGAAACGGTTCGACTCGATGCTCGAAAGCACCGCGCCGGTCTCTGGATCGACCTGATGAATTTTGCGCTCGCGATACTCGCCGACCCACAACGATCCCTCGGCCCACGCGAGTCCCGACGCGCCATTGCCTCCCGGCGCAGGGATGCTCGAAAGCACTCGGCCGGTTGCCGGGTCGATCTTGTGGATGCGGCCTGCGGCAATTTGAAAGAGATGCTGGCCGTCGAAGGCTGTGCCCGCGTCGGCGGCGATTTCGATTGCGCGCACAGTCTGGCCGCTCGCGGGATCGAATGCGTTCAACGTCTTGCCCGTTGCAATCCAGACCTGCTGGCCGTCGTAGGTGACGCCGCCTACTTGCTGGACGTCCGGGAACGGACCGTATTCGCGGATGATAGTGGCGTTTGATCGATTCATGCTGTCATCCTAATTGAGCGTGACGGGCGAGGGGAGTAACAACGTTGTCGCGAATCCGGACGCGGGCGGGGCCATCCAGCGGCGCGCCCGTCCTCGACCAAACGACTGGGCTTTGCCGACGGCCGCGAGCGAATCGAGTGTGCGCTGCACGGTGCGCTGGCTTGCGCCGAGTGCGAGCGCGAGCGCGGAGCTCGACCACGACTCGCCATCCGCGAGCAGCGCGAGCATTGCCGCATGAGTCTCTTCGACGGGCCGCGCGAGCACCCGAACCTCCTGCCCATCGCGCGGCGCCAATGCAAAGCCACGCGGCGTCGCGCTTATATCGGCCAACGTGCCAAGCATCGTGCGAAGCCGGCCGATCTCCACCCGCAGACGCGCGCGATGCGAGTCATCGGCAAGTCTCGTTCTGAATGCGCGTGCGATTAGCGCGTCGCGCGGCACATCGGCGGGCCATGCTTCGGCAAGCTGGTACGCGAGATTGAACAACACCGGGCGCCTTGCCAGCGACACAGCCGTGCCGGACTTCTGCACGACATTGCGACAGGCGTCGACCACAAACGCGTTCGACATCAGCAGTGCTTCAACCTCGTCAAGCAGCAGCAGCCGTTGTTCGCCGCGTGCGATCAGGCGCGCGGCTGGCAGGTTCAACGTATGCGATGCGCTTTCGACCTCGGCAATCAGCGCGGGAATATCCGCAGCTTGCGCCGCGTGCCTGGCTCGTGCGAACGCGGCGCGAGCCTTGTTGGCCTGCAAACGCCGCAGCGCAATGCCTGCCACCATTAGCTGATGCGCCGCCCTCAGCATGGGCGGCAAAGGCGCGAAATCGAGCGCGCCAAGCATGCGCTCAGCCTCGTCGATATGTCCGATCAGAACAAGCCTGCGAACCTCCAGATAGCCCGCATGCGCGGCATTGGCGCGGTCGCCGTGTGCTTCGAGCGTCGCGCGCGCAGTGGTGAGCGCTCTCGCCGGCCATGCAAGATCGCGCGACGCCAGCGCAATCTCCGCCTCCGCCACGACACATCTTGCGCGGGCCACGGCTTGCTTCGAACCGAACGCGCGCGCCGCGCTTCGCACGAGCGCCTTGGCCCGGATGAAATCGCCCAGTTGCGCCATCGCGATGCCGCGAAGCGCGAGCGCCGGGGCGTCCTCGCGTAACGCGACGCGCTTCAATGCGCCGAGCGGATCACCGGCAGCGAGCGCTTGCGCGGCGGCCTTGATTAGCGGGTCCATGTTGATTGAAATCGCGCCACACTTGTCACTCCCACCGTCCGGAATCCCGATACTAATCTAGCACGACCGCCAACCAGTACGTCGTATCGAAAGCGATCGAGCGACGAGTGAAACCGAACGGAGAGAACCATGACCACGACACATCCGACCGGGACGCGCGAGCAGTGGCTCGCAGCGCGCCTCGATCTGCTGAACGCGGAAAAAGAACTTACGCGACGCAGCGACGAAGTGGCGCGCCGACGCCAGGAATTGCCTTGGGTCCGCGTCGACAAGACGTACCGATTCGAGACCGGGCAGGGCATCGCATCGCTTGCCGACCTTTTTGGAGGACGCTCGCAGCTCCTCGTTTATCACTTCATGTTCGGGCCGGACTACAAGGCAGGGTGCCCGTCTTGCTCGTCGATTGCGGATGGCTTCGACGGCATCGCGATTCATCTGGCCAATCACGACGTGGCGCTGACGGCCATATCCCGCGCGCCGTTGGTGAAGCTGCAGGAATACCAGCGGCGCATGGGGTGGACGTTTCCGTGGGCTTCGTCGGCGGGCAGCGACTTCAACTTCGACTTCAACATCTCGTTCACCGAGGAGCAGCAGCGCGAGGGCACCGTCGAATATAACTATCAGCGCGGCCGTCACGCAATGGACGCGGTACCGGCTCCGGAGCCCGTCGCGCAATTCGCAGCGACATGCGGTACCGACGCATCCACCTACGCGCGCGACCGGCCAGGCCTGAGCGCCTTCGTACTCGAAGACGGCGCGGTCTACCACACGTATTCCACGTACGCGCGTGGACTGGACGGCCTGTGGGGCATGTACCAATGGCTCGACCGCGCGCCGAAAGGCCGCAATGAGACCGGCATCTGGTGGCGCCGTCACGACGAGTATGAAAAGCGCTGAGGTGCGTGATGAACCCCGGGCGCGCAAGCCAATGCGGCGACTTCGCGACGCGAGAATTCGGCACGCGCGCTTCTCGTTCGCGCGCGATCTTTTACGGTGTCTGCGCGTTGCTATTTGCACTCAGCGCGGCGGCAACCATCGTTGCATGCGTGTCCATGTCGACCATGGGCGACATGCCCATGCCCGGCGGCTGGACCATGCCGACGATGTGGATGGCCATGTGCGGCCGCACGTGGCCACGCATCGCGGCATCGTTCGTCGGCATGTGGGTCGTCATGATGATCGCGATGATGCTGCCGTCGCTCGCACCCGTGTTGTGGCGATACGGTGAGGCGCTTGGCAGAGCGGGGCACGCGCGAGCAGGGCTTATGACGTTGCTCGCCGGCGTCGGCTATTTCGCTGTGTGGGCCGCGCTGGGTGCGGCGCTCTTTGCGCTCGGCGCGACATTAGCGGCGCTTGAGATGCAGACACCCGCGATTTCTCGCGCTGTTCCCGTTGTAGCCGGCGTAATCGTGCTCGGCGCGGGTGCGTTGCAACTCACGGCGTGGAAGGCGCATTATCTTCGCTGTTGCCGCCACGCGGCGCCATACCGCCTTCATGCATTGCCGACGCGCGCGGTTGCCGCGATGCAATACGGTGTGCGCTTGGGTGTCCATTGCTGTTTCTGCTGTGCAAGCCTGACGGCGGTGCTTGCCGTGTCCGGCTTGATGGATCTGCGTGCAATGGCGGCCGTCACGGTCGCAATTTGCACTCGAACGCATGGCGCCGCGCGGTGAATTCATCGCGCGAGGCTTCGGGTTCGTGATTATCGGCGCCGGTTTGTTTATGATCGTGCGAGCCGCCTCGCTCGTGTAAAGACCTGTATTCAACATCAGAAAAACTCATTCGATGACCCGATACGTTGCTTTTCTGCGCGCCGTGAATGTCGGTGGAACCGGCAAGCTTCCTATGGCGGAATTGCGGACTATGTGCGAGTCCGTTGGCTTCACCAACGTACGGACGTACATCGCAAGCGGCAACGTGGTGTTCGACAGCAAGCTTGCCGAGGCATCGGTGAAAAGCCGGCTCGAGCGTCGCCTTGAAGAGTACGCGGGCAAACCGGTGGGCGTCGCGGTGCGAACCAGCGAGGAACTTGCGCAGGTGCTGACCGCTAATCCGTTCAAGTCCGCCGCGCCGAACCGGACGGTCGCGATTTTTCTCGACACAGCGCCGCCTGCCGACGCGCTCGCTCACGCGAGCGGCCAGCGCGAAGAAGAAATGGCGCTCGGCACGCGCGAAATCTACGTGCACTACAACAACGGAATGGCGGATACGAAGCTAAAAATCCCGGCCGCCAAAACGGGAACCGCACGCAACATGAACACGGTTGCCAGGCTTGTGGACATGGCGAATGAGTAGCGCATACGGCTTGTGGCATCGGCGGAAATAAAAAAGGGCGGCACGCGTGGTGCCGCCCGCTTATGAACCGCCAATTGCCAGATCAGCCGCTTAGCGCACCTTGCCCGCCTTCCACGCCGACAGCAACTGCTCGTACTTGACCGTCTCGCCCTTCGGCTTCTCGTTGCCGAGCTTCTTCCACGGCGCGTGTTGGTCGGACAACCACTTCGACGGATCGCTTGGCGGATTCAGCTCCGGCGCACACACTTTCATGCCGGCGCGTTGCAAACGGGACAGTACCTGGTCCATTTCCTTCGCGAGGTTATCCATTGCGGCCTGCGGCGTCTTTTCGCCGGCGACTGCCGTGCCGACGTTCTTCCACCAGAGCTGAGCCATCTTCGGATAGTCGGGCACGTTGTTGCCGGTCGGCGTCCACGCGACGCGTGCCGGGCTGCGATAGAACTCGATCAGACCGCCGTACTTGTCCGCGTTTTTCGTGAAGTAGTCGCTATGAATGTCGGAGTCGCGAATAAACGTGAGACCGACTATCGACTTTTTCAGCGACACGCTCTTTGCCGTCACGAACTGCGCATAGAGCCAGGCTGCGGCGCGCTGATTGGCCGGCGTCGACTTGAAGAAGGTCCATGAACCGACGTCCTGGTAGCCGTTTTGCATGCCGTCTTTCCAATACGCGCCGTGCGGCGACGGCGCCATGCGCCACTTCGGCGTGCCGTCCGGATTCGTGACATTGCCGGGCTTGAGCATCGACGCGGTAAACGCCGTGTACCAGAAGACCTGTTGCGCGATCCTGCCTTGCGCGGGCACCGGGCCCGCCTCGCTGAAGGTCATGCCCGACGCCTCCGGCGGTGCGTATTTCTTGAGCCAGTCGATGTACTTGGTCGTCGCGTAGACCGCCGCGGGACTGTTGGTGCCGCCGCCGCGCGACACCGACGCGCCCACCGGATGACAGCCGTCCGGCGTCACGCGTATGCCCCATTCGTCGACCGGCATGCCGTTCGGAATGCCCTTGTCGGCTTCGCCCGCCATTGAAAGCCAGGCGTCCGTGAAGCGCCAGCCGAGCGACGGGTCTTTCTTGCCGTAGTCCATATGACCGTAGACTTTTTCACCGTCGATGTTCTTCACGTCGTTCGTAAAGAACTCGGCGATGTCTTCATACGCGGACCAGTTCACCGGCACGCCCAGCTCATAGCCGTACTTCGCCTTGAATTTGTCCTGCAAGTCCTTGCGTGCGAACCAGTCGGCGCGGAACCAGTAAAGGTTTGCGAACTGCTGGTCGGGGAGTTGATAGAGCTTCTTGTCCGGTGCGGTCGTAAAACTCGTACCGATGAAGTCTTTGATGTCGAGGCCAGGGTTCGTATACTCCTTGCCTTCGCCCGTCATGTAATCGGAAAGCGGCACGATCACGCCGTAGCGATAGTGCGTGCCGATCAGATCGGAGTCGGAAATCCAGCCGTCGTAGATGCTTTGCCCGGATTGCATCGACGTCTGCAACTTTTCGACGACATCTCCTTCCTGAATGATGTCGTGCTTTACCTGAATGCCGGTGATTTCAGTGAATGCTTTCGCGAGTGTTTTCGATTCGTAGATGTGCGTGTCGATAGTTTCCGACACCACGTGTATCTCCTTGACGCCTTGCGACTTCAGTTTGGCAGACGTGTCGACGAACCATTTCATTTCGTCCATCTGCTGCTGTTTCGAAAGTGTGCTCGGTTGAAATTCGCTATCGACCCATTTTTGCGCTTCGGGCATACCCGCTGTTGCGTGATTCGCGAGGGCACCTGACACGATGCCTGCCACTGCGAGCGCGACGATCCGTCTCCTCTGTTGCATGGTCTTCTCCTGTGTCTTTCGTGCCCCTTGAATCTGGCCGGAGCCCGCTCGGGGCATCAGCGGAACCGGGAGTTGCGAGCCTTCATTGCGTGTGTCTGTGCGTGCGTGTCTGCGTGTGCCGACTCGCTAGCCTTTCCACATGATCGCGAGCAAAACGAGCACCGAGGCCGCGAATCCCGGCCACGAGTTCGAGCCTTCGGCGCTGATGCCGATCCATGCGAGGTTCACATACGCCGCCGCGAGCAGACCGATGAACAGACGGTCGCCGCGTGTGGTCGAGATGGGCAGAAAGCCCTTGCGTTCAGTCGTCGGCGAGCGCAGTTCCCACATGGTCATGCCTGCCAGCATCACGACAATGCAGCCGAAGAAGAGCGCCACTTCGGGCGTCCAGTACATCCACGTGAACATCAGACTCTCCCCATCGCAAAGCCCTTCGCGATGTAGTTGCGCACGAAGTAGATCACTAGCGCACCTGGAACGATGGTCAGCACACCCGCCGCTGACAGCACGCCCCAGTCCATGCCGGCCGCCGACACCGTGCGTGTCATCACCGCCGCGATCGGCTTCGCGTTCACGGAGGTCAGCGTGCGTGCGAGCAGCAGTTCGACCCAGCTGAACATGAAGCAGAAGAACGCCGTGACGCCGACGCCCGACTTGATCAGCGGCAGGAAAATCTTCACGAAGAAAGCGGGGAACGTATAGCCGTCGATATACGCTGTTTCGTCGATTTCGCGCGATACGCCCGACATGAAGCCTTCGAGAATCCACACAGCGAGCGGCACGTTGAACAGCATGTGCGCAAGCGCCACGGCAATGTACGTGTCGGTCAAACCGACGCTCGAATAGAGCTGGAAGAACGGCAGCAGGAACACGGCGGGCGGCGTCATCCGGTTGGTGAGCAGCCAGAAGAACATGTGCTTGTCGCCGAGAAAGCGGTAGCGTGAGAACGCGTAAGCGGCAGGCAGTGCGACGAGCACCGACATCACCGTATTCATCAGCACGTAGACGATCGAATTGATATAGCCCCAGTACCAGGACGGATCGGTGAAGATGATCTTGTAGTTCTCGAACGTCACGTGCTGCGGCAGCGTGGCGAACGTCGACATGGTTTCTTCGTTCGTGCGCAACGAGATCGATAACATCCAGTACAGCGGAATCAGCGCGAACAGCATATAAACGACGAGCACCAACGTGCGCATCCAGCGGCGCTTATCCTGCATGTTCGTCTCCTTCCGCAGCGGGGCCGCCTTTGCCTACACGGCTCATCCAGTTATAGAGAATGAAGCACAGCAGCAGGATGATGAGGAAATAGATCAGCGAAAATGCGGCGGCTGGGCCGAGGTCGAACTGGCCGACCGCTTTTTGCGTCAGGTACTGGCTGAGGAACGTCGTCGAATCGCCAGGACCGCCGCCGGTCAACACGAACGGCTCCGTGTAGATCATGAAGCTGTCCATGAAGCGCAGCAGCACGGCGATCATCAGCACGCCGCGCATCTTCGGTAATTCGATGTAGCGGAACACGGCAAAGCGGCTCGCGCCGTCGATTTCGGCGGCCTGATAGAACGCATCGGGAATCGCGCGCAGGCCCGCATAGCACAGCAACGCGACGAGCGGCGTCCAGTGCCAGATGTCCATCACCAGCACGGTGAGCCATGCGGCCGTGGGGCTCGCCGTGTAGTTGTAGTCGAAGCCGAGGCTATTGAGCCAATACCCGAGCAGACCGATATCCGGGCGTCCAAAGATCTGCCAGATCGTGCCGACCACGTTCCATGGAATCAGCAGCGGCATGGCGAGTATGACGAGCGCCGCGGATGCGCGCCAACCGGAAGCTGGCATCGCAAGGGCGAGGCCCACGCCGAGCGGAATCTCGAACAGCAGCACGCAAGCGGAAAATATGATCTGCCTGCCGAGCGCGCCGCGCAGATCGGGATCGGTCATGATGTTGCGAAACCACTCGGTGCCGACGAACACATGCTGTGTCGGGCTGATGATGTCCTGCACCGAATAGTTGACCACGGTCATCAGCGGCAGGATCGCGGAAAACGCGACGCAGATAAACACAGGTACGACCAGCAGCCACGCTTTCTGATTGACGGGCTTGTTCATCGCGCGGCCCCTTCGGAGATGCGTGCGTCGATTCTTTCGTCGTTGCAGAAGAACACCGTTTCAGGCGCGGCGAGGCGCAGCCAGGCCGGTCCGTCCACCACGCGAACATGCGGATCGAGCTTCGCGTTGAACAGATGGCCGTCGCATTGCGCTGTGACGAGCTGATAGTTGCCGAGCTGTTGCGCGCGCAACACCTGCGCCTTGACCGCACCCGCTTCGCTTTCCTGTGCGAGCCGCACGAACTCTGGGCGAATGCCTAATGTGAGCGCGGCGTTTGCGTGCTGGTGCGCATCTCTTAGCGTCGCGAGTGTGCCGGCGTCGAGAGCGAGCCGCTGCGCGCCGATTCTCGCGCCGTCCGCGTCAAGCTCGATTGGGCAAAGATTCATGCCGGGGCTACCGATGAAGTAGCCGACAAACGCGTGATCCGGCCTTAGAAAAAGCGCATCGGCGCCGCCCTTCTGAACGACGCGACCGTTTGTCATGACCACGACTTCGTCAGCGAAGGTGAGTGCCTCGACCTGATCGTGCGTGACGTAGATGAGCGTGAGCTTGAGTTGCTGATGGATTTTCTTCAACTGCCGGCGCAACATCCATTTCATGGCCGGATCGATCACGGTCAACGGCTCGTCGAAAAGGATCGCTGCGACGTCCTGGCGCACAAGGCCGCGCCCCAGTGAAATTTTCTGCTTCGCGTCCGCCGCCAGGTTGCTCGCCTTATGCGGCAGATCGCGCGTCATGTCGAGAATTTCGGCCACTTCGTGCACGCGCTTTTTCACTTCGGCTGCCGGCATTTTGCGGTTGCGCAGCGGAAACGCGAGGTTGTCGAACACGCTCATGGTGTCGTAGATCACCGGGAACTGGAACACCTGCGCGATGTTGCGCTCGCGTGCGCCCAGCGCGGTCACGTCGCGTCCGTCGAACAGCACCTTGCCCTCGGACGGCTTGACGAGACCCGACACGATGTTCAGCAACGTGGTCTTGCCGCAACCAGACGGTCCGAGCAACGCATAAGCGCCACCGTCTTCCCAGACCATGCTCATGGGTTGCAGCGCGTAGTCGTCGAGCGTCGCCGGCTTTGGACGATACGCGTGCGCGAGATTCTGGAACTCAATGCGCGCCATAAGCCGCCTCCGGGCTGGATACGAGCTTCGTATCCGCGCCGAACACAAACAGTTCGTCGGGGTCGATGAATACGTCGAGTTGCGTGCCGAGTTCGATCTGATGCACGCCTTGCAACTGCGCGACGAGATCAATGCCGCCATTGAGCGTGTGCAGGTGCAGATAGGTTTCCGAGCCGCTCAATTCGGCAAGTTCGAGCCGGCATGGAACGGCGATCGCACGCGATGTCTTCGCTGCAAGACGCAAGTGCCCGGGCCGGATGCCGATGCGGCATGTGCCGTTCACAGCGGTACCGCGGCGGATCGGCACGTCGATGCCGATCGGCAGTCGCGCGCTGCCGTTACCGTTCATTTCGCTCGTGAGCATGTTCATCGGCGGATCGTTGAAGACGGCTGCGGCGCCGACGTTGACCGGTGCGTTATAGACGTCGAGCGTCGGACCGAATTGCAGCACGCGGCCTTTATCGACGATCGCGGTATAGCCGCCGAGCAGCAGTGCTTCCAGCGGCTCGGTGGTCGCGTACACCACGGTCGTCTTGCCGTCCGCGAAAAGCGTGGCGAGTTCCATGCGCAATTCTTCGCGCAGCTTGTAGTCGAGATTGACGAGCGGTTCGTCGAGCAACACGAGCGATGTGCGCTTCACGAGCGCACGGGCCAGCGCGCACCGCTGCTGCTGGCCGCCTGACAGTTCGCTCGGCCGCCGCTCCAGCAGATGCTCGATATGCAGTTTGGCCGCGACTTCCTGCACGCGTCGGCGGATTTCGGCGGGATCGGTCTTCTGTAACTGGAGCGGCGAGGCGATGTTCTGAAACACCGTCATCGCCGGGTAATTGATGAACTGCTGATAGACCATTGCAAGGTTGCGCTGGCGCACACTGACGCCTGTCACATCCTGGCCGTCGACGAGCACGCGGCCCGCACTTGGCCTGTCCAGTCCCGCCATGACGCGCATTAGCGTGGTCTTGCCTGCCTGGGTGGGGCCGAGCAACACATTGATGGCGCCTGGCACGAGACGCAAATCCACGCCGTACAGATACGGTTGCCCGCCAGAAACGACACTGACTTGCTCCAGTTCCAGGACCAAATTGCTCTCCTTTCAGGCGCGAGATATGTCTGTGTGTCTGTGCGCCGTCCGCAAAGCCGGAGCTTCGCGGCGGGCATCAATTGGTTTGCACTCTGATTACATGCAGCAAACAGAATGTCCCTTTTGTTGGTTTGCGTTTAAATCGGGGTTAACCTTACGAAAGGCGGAAATAGAGAACCTTGTCGATTTGCGTCTCCGTAAGCCTCGACTAGCAGCCTGCCGCTTTCTCGGAATGCCCAACAATTGGGAAAGGCGATTTACGCCGACTCCTGGCCGATTTGACCTTTCGACTTATGTTTACGTAATAATCGGGACCCACGCTGCCCGTTCGATTCACTAACCATTAAAAATGCGTAGGTCATGGCTTTTAGCGAACCAAGGTCTCCATTTTTCAGGTGGATCGTCTCTTCCGCTCAGAACCTGAGCCCCGAGAACCGGCAGATACTCCTCGCCAATCTTTTCACGCGCACATCGTCAATCGTGTTCGCGTCGATCTGCGAAATCAGCGTCTGCGCGACTGCCTGCTATCTGTATCCAATCCTGCTATATGCGACTTGGACCGGCGCCGTTGTTTTGCTGCTCATGGTGCGTCTCTGGCTTATCTGGCTGTGTTGCCGCTGTAGTGCGCGCGGTCTGCCAACGCCTACCTCCTCGTTTGTGCTCGCGAGCATTGTGTGGAGCGCGTTGTTCGGCTTCGGCAGTTTGCTCTGCAATATCAGCGGCGACGCGACGCTTTTTCTGCTTGGCAACGTTTGCGCCGTCGGCGTCGTCGGCGGGCTGGCCGGACGCAATGCGGCCACGCCGCGGCTCGTCATGCTGCAGATCCTCTTCATTCTCGGTTTGCTGGGCGTTGGCGCGGCGTTGTCGCCCGGCTCGGGAAAACTCGTGCTGCTGTTTCAGGCGCCGTTCTGTGCCGCCGGTTTTCTGACCGTGGCGCTTCGCAGCAATCGCGATACGGTCGCGCTGCTGCTCGCGCGCGAAAACAGTCAGAGGCTCGCGCATCACGATAGCCTTACAGGCTTGCCGAATAGGGCGCGCATTAATGAATTGCTGCTGGAGCGCACGGCGGTGGGCGCGTCGCATCGCGAGCCATTGTTCGCTGTTCTATTGATCGACCTGGACGGCTTCAAGGCAATCAACGACAGCCTGGGTCATGCCGCCGGCGACCAGATTCTTCAGGAGGCCGCGGTCCGCTTGCGTGAAGTGCTGCCTGCCACCGACATCGTCGGGCGCCTTGCGGGCGATGAATTCGTGGTCATTTCAGAAGCACCCGACCCGTCCCGCGATGTGCGCGTGCTGGCGGACAGCATCGTCAAAACGCTGGCTCGGCCTTTCGCGTTGAGTGACGCGCTCGTTCATATCGGCGCGAGTGTGGGGGTTGCGCTGTGTCCCGAGCACGCTTCGACCGGGCCGCAGTTGCTGATTTGCGCCGACCGCGCGTTATACGCGGTCAAGCGCAGCGGCAAGAGCGCGTACCTGATTTTCGACGCGGAGCAGCATGTATCCGACGAAAACCTGAGCCTGCTGCGCAGCGACCTGGAAGGAGCGCTGCGTTCGTTCAGCGGACTGCGCATGGAGTATCAGCCGATTGTCGATGTGGCCAGCGGCTTTGTGACGGGCCGCGAGGCGCTGATTCGCTGGACGCACCCGACACGCGGCGAGCTGTCGCCCTCGGCTTTCATTCCGACTGCGGAGCGTACCGGCCTCATCCTCGCGCTCGGCGAATGGGCGTTATTGCAGTCCTGCAAGGAAGCGGTCATGTGGCGCGACAAGGTTCCCGTCGCGGTCAATGTATCGCCGGTGCAATTGCGTGAAGAGACGTTCGCCTCGATCGTTGCGGGCGTGCTTCGCAAGACGCGGCTTCCGCCCGAGCGTCTTAACATCGAGGTGACGGAGACGGTGCTGCTGAACGACGACGTGGTGACCCGGCGCAATATCTCGCGGTTGCGTGCATTGGGTATCGGCCTTGCGCTCGACGATTTCGGCACTGGCTTCTCGACCATGTCGACGCTCGTGCGTTTCACATTCGACAAGCTGAAGATCGACAGTTCGTTCGTCAAGGAGTCGGTGCATCGACGCGAATCTGCCGCGGTCGTGCGAGGCATCGTCGCATTGGCGCGCGAAATCGGCATGCCGACCACGGCCGAAGGCATCGAAACGGAAGAGCAACTCGACTTCGTGCGCCGTTCCGGCTGCACGCACGCGCAAGGCTTTTTACTCGGCAAACCGGTGCAAGGCTGCGAGATCGCGCGCATTGACGAAAAGCTTGCCGCGCAATCGGTGAATCCGGCCTAAGCGGGCACTACCGGTTTTTTGTCGTAGCGGGTCAGCGAAACAAAGACCGGTCTCTTTCGCAGCCGTGGCGAGCGGCAACGGTAAGCGTATGCTGCGCATTATGAGGCGGCGAATACGTCGCCTACATCCCACAGTGGGGGACATGTGGACTCGACTCTCAAATTCCAGCTACGGCTCACCGTCTCGCCAGAACTTGCCAGCGCCTTGCGCGCCGATTCTTCCGGCGCGGCGCAGGTTGCGCTTCAGAGGATTTTGCTTCGGCATAACGCGACCGTGATTTGTCAGTACGACGCATTCGCGGATTACGTGAGCGAGGCGGAGCGGCTTGGTATCGAGAAATATTCGCTTTATCAGTGGACGCGCGAGACGATCGAAAACCCGGAGAAGAAAGCGAAGTACCTGCGGTCGTTCACGGTCTACGTGAATGGCGAACAGATCTACGACGGGCAGACGGCCGATGAGATGGAGACCGAAATATTGGCGCTATGCAGTGGGAGCGGCACATCCGGCGGCATTAAAAGCGGTATCGAACGCGTTTCGAAGTTCGATACGAATCCTGCCAACAACCCACAGCCGCCCAGGCATTAGCGTTTGCCGTTTTCATTCAACTGTCACTGTTTCGCGACTAGGATCGCTGGTCAAAGACGCCAGTTCTTCCTACCCACAAAACATAGACATGTCGAACACAAAAAACGCTAAGGCTTCGCCAGCCGATCAGGGCGCTTCCATCGTTTCGCGTCGCGGGTTCCTGAAGTTCGCCGGCGCATCGGGTCTCGCTAGCGCCGCCAGCGCGCTCTCAACAGCGCGCGCCGCGAGCGGCACGCCGGACGGCACACCCGAGCAGGTACACCTCACCTGGGGCAACGATCCATGCAGTGAAGTCACGGTGTCGTGGGCATCGCTCGCGGCTGCCGTGAAGCCGCATTTGCGCATTGGCCGGGTTGGAGAGGGCAAACGGATCGTGCATGGCGTGCAGACCACGTACACCGACGGCCTCAATGGCGAAGTGGTATTCAACTATCACGCGCGCCTGCGCGACCTCAAGCCCGACACGAGCTACGAATACGAGGTCACGGCCGATAACGACAGCAACGCGGCGCAGCCCTTTAGCGGCGGCTTCCGCACGGCGCCGCGAGGCCGCGCACCGTTTCGCTGGACGAGTTATGGCGACCTCGCCACGCCCAATACCGGCTGGGTGCTGTCGTCGCCGCAAAGCCGCTTCGCGGTGCAGGCGGTCGAGCGCTTTCAACCGCTGTTCCACCTGCTCAACGGCGACCTTTGTTATGCGAATCTGAACCCGACACAGCAGCCCGAAGTGTGGCGCGACTTCGGCAACAACTGTCAAAGTTCGGCCGCGAATCGTCCGTGGATGCCGTGCCCCGGCAATCACGAGATCGAGTTTCACAACGGCGAGCAAGGGTTCGCGTCGTACCTCGCGCGCTACACGCTGCCTGATAATCACACGCGCTTTCAGGGGCGCTGGTACAGCTTTCGCGTGAGCTCGGTGCTGTTCATTTCGCTCGATGCAGACGACGTCGTCTATCAGGACGCCGCCGCGTTCGTGGCCGGGCCGGCACCGCTCGTGCCGGCAGCGAGCACGGGCAATCCGCCGATCGAGCCAGGCACGTCATTCTATGTGCGCGGCTACAGCGGCGGAGAGCAAACGCGCTGGCTGGAGAAGACGCTCCGCCACGCGACCCAGGACGACGACGTCGACTGGATCGTCGTGCAGATGCATCAGGACGCGTTGAGTTCTTCGAAGACGGGCAACGGTTCCGATAAAGGCATCCGCGAAGCCTGGCTGCCGCTGTTCGACCGCTATGGCGTGGACCTCGTGCTATGCGGCCACGATCACGACTATGAGCGCAGCTATCCCGTGCGCGGCTGCAATCACAACAAGGGCACCGATATCGCAACGGGTCGTCCCGTCGATACATTGCAGCCAAAGCCGGTGATGTCGGCGATTTCCGCGGGGGCGTCGACATTCGATACGAGCCACGGCACGATCCACCTGATTCTCGGCGGTGGCGGTACGAGCGCGCCACTCGACGTGTACGGTGTCGACGCGGGCACCGGCCTGCCGCAAGCGCGCATTTTCACGCGACCTAACCGTCCGGTTCCGGGCAGCACGGCAGGCACGTTCGTGCGGGCGAGCGCCGATGCGGTCGAAGACGCGATCTGGTCCGCGCAACGCGATACCGGCACCGGCTACGGCATCGCCGTGTTCGATCATGACCCGGGCCATCCGGGCGGCGAGACGACCATCACGATGAACTACTATCATGCGCCCGGCGCGGACCTGACGCCTACAGCGAACTATGAACTGTTCGAAACCATCGAACTGAAAAAGAAACGCAGGCGCTGACGCGCAGGCGGCTGCAAGAGCCAAGGACGGCGCGGCAGGATTTGTTACACGTCTTACCGGTACGCGATGAGGCGGTTACAGAAGCCTTTCGGATCGCCGGTTATACTCGCGCCGTCTCATAAAAACCAAAGACCTCTTATGTCGAAGCGAATTCTGAAAATTGTAGCTGTTGCAGCGCTCACGAGCGCGGCGTCGTTCTCGGCTATGGCCGGCGATATGAACAATGCGCTGGGCGGCGCGCTTGGTGGCGTAGCGGGTGCCGCATTGGGCGGCGCGGTCGGCGGCAGCACGGGTGCTGTGATTGGCGGCGCGGTGGGCGGCGGCGCAGGCGGCGCGGTGACGTCGAACCGTCGTGAGCGCACGGGCGCCATCGTAGGCGGCGCGCTGGGCGGCGGTGCGGGCACCGCAGCCGGCAACGCGATGGGCGGACGTGGCGGCGGCCTGATCGGCGCAGCCTTGGGCGGCGGCGCGGGCTCCGCGCTCGGCGGCAATATCTCGCGCTCCAACCCGTATGCCGACGACTACTCGCGCGATTATCGTTCGGGCAAGAAGCATCATAAGCATCGGCATTACGATTAAGCGGCGGGCCTGGGTGCTTCTGGACCGCACCGGCAATACAGGTGCGGTCCACGCACTCATGACTTCGAAGAGCCCGACGTAAACGCAAGCACCGCTTCCCTGAAGCCGGTGCTGCCATACACTTCTTCGATCAGGTCCTCATCGTCGAGTCGTTGTTCGACGACGATGCGGCGCAAGCTCTCCTTCACCGCTTTCTGCGTGACGGGCGAGAGCGCTATCAACCGTTGCGCGAGCGTATGCGCTGCCTCCTGCAGCAGGCCCGGCTCGCAGACCTGATAGACGTATCCGCAGGCCAGCGCTTCGTCGGCCGTCAGATAGTCGGCGAGCAAGAGCATCTTTTTGACGCGCGGCGTGCCCAACGCCGCCTGGAGCCGCGCGATGTTGCGCGATGAAAGCGTGTTGGACAGCGTCTTTGCAATCGGCGCACCAAAGCGCGATGCGTCGCTGCATATGCGGAAATCGCAGGCCGTGGCAAGCGCCAGACCGCCACCCACGGCCCAGCCGTCTATCACCGCTATGGTGGGCTTCGCGATTCGCTCGACCGTGCCGATCACGCGCTCGACGAACGCTTCGTACGCCACGCCATCGCGCCCATCGCGGAAGTCCGTGAAATAGCCGATGTCCGTGCCGGAGATGAAAGACCTGCCGCCGGCGCCGCGCAACAAGATGCAGCGCACGTCGCTATTCGCTTCACATTGGGCGACGAGTGCGAGTAGCGACTCGTACATGTCGAGCGTCATCGCGTTGTGCCGCTCAGGTCTGTCGATCACGATTTCCGCCGCGCCGGAACCGTCGACGCTGAGGCTAACCAGTTCGCTCATGACGCGGCTCCGTTGATCTCCGCGAAGATCTCATCGTTATGTTCACCCAGCAGCGGCGGATGGCGGCGCACGGTTGGCGGCGTGCCGAGCAGCTTGACGGGAAAGCCGATGTTCTTGACCTTGCCCTCGTTCGGATGGTCGATTTCCATACACATGTTGCGATGCCGCGCGTGGTCGCTTTCAAATGCTTCGGGATACGAAAGAATCGGTCCCGCTGGTATGCCGGCCGCGAGCAACACGTCCACCCATTCGCTGCTGTCGCGCTTGGCGAATTCCTGCTCCAGCACCTCGATCATCGCCTCGCGATTTTTCAGGCGCAGCGACACGGTCGCGTAATCGGTATGGTCGATCAGATCCGGCCGCTCCAACACGTTGCACAGCTTTGTCCACAGTTTCTGGTTCGTTGCCCCCATCACGAAGTAACCGTCCCGGGCCTTCACCGCCTGATAGGGCGCGCTCATCTTGTTGCTCGTGCCGAGCGGCGTGGGCGGCACGCCCGTGCCCCAATAGTCCGACATGTCCCAGATCGAGAAGGCCATGATGGAGTCGAACAGCGACGCGTCGATATGCTGGCCTTCCCCGGTTTTCTGCGCACCGATATAGGCCGACAGGAGACCGTACACAGCGAACATCGCACAGCCGATGTCGGCCACCGGTACGCCCGCCTTCACAGGCTTGCCGCCTTTGTAGCCGGTCACGCTCATCACGCCGGACATGGCCTGCGCCATCAGATCGAAGCCGGGCCGCGACGCCCATGGCCCGCTCTGCCCGAAGCCTGAAATGCTCGCGTAGACGATCTTCGGGTTGATCGCCTTGATCGACTCGTAGTCGATCCGCAAGCGCTGCACGACGCCGGGGCGGTAATTCTCCACGATGACATCAGCTGTTCTGGCAAGCTTATAAAACAACTCGCGCCCCTCGTCGCTCTTCAGGTCGAGTGTGACGGAGCGCTTGTTGCGGTTGAGGTTAAGGAACCCCATGCTGTCGGGACCCTTCATCTTGAAGCCCATCGAGCCGCGCGTCTGATCGCCTTCGGGCGGTTCGACCTTGATGACGTCCGCGCCCAGGTCGGCCAGCATCATGCAGGCGAACGGGCCCGCCATGACCTGGCTCACGTCCAGCACGCGAATGCCTTGCAGTGGTAGTTGCCTTGATTCCGTCATGTCGAGCTTCCTCCTGGATAAGTGGCTTTGTTGTAGCTCCACTGTCGCCGAGTGCGAGGGCTGCCGCAAGAATCGCCGCGTCATGGCTGGTTTCGCGGTTCGCGAAACCGTCGCCCGAGGTTGTTCGGCTAGGCGCCGCCCGCCAGCAATTGAGCCACGACGTTGCGCAGCGTTTGCTCCTGCGCGTGCCCTTCGACGCAGGACAACACATAGCTACGCCGGGACCAGTCTGCGTCGAGCTCGACAGAAGCGAGCGAATCCTCGGGATGGAAGCTCTGTAAAACATCGGGCGGCATCAAGCCAACGCCGAGACCGTGGCGCACCATGGCAAGCATCGTGTCGAAGCCGTTTACCGTGAAGTTGTTCGGAAACAGCCGCCCGCGGCTGCGATACGCGCGCTCGACAGCGGACAGCACCGCCGAGCCCTTGCCCAGACTCACAATAGGAAGGTCGAGAATATCGTCGACGCCCACGGGCTCCCGGTCGAATTCGAAATGCGCGCGGCTATACACCAGCACGAGCCGATCATCTCTATACGCGGACTTGTCCAGATCCAGAAAGCCGCTTTTCTTCTCGTAGATACCCACGTCGATCACTTTATCGCGCAGCAGTTGCTGCACGATTTTGCTGTTTTCCTCGACGATTTTCAGTGCGATGCGGGGGTACTTGCGCTGGATCGCGGCGATTTCGCGAGCGAGGAACTGAATGACGACCGCTTTCGGCGCGCCGATAATGATGCGTCCGTCGAGCCCATGATTGAGCGCCTGCGCGTCGCCTTCCATGCGGTCTATCAGGTTGTCGATCTGCCGGACATACTCCACTAACTTCGCGCCTGACTCGGTGATCTCCACGCCGTGAGGCACGCGCCTGAAGAGCTTCGCGCCAAGTTGATCTTCCAGGTCCGACACGCGCCGCGACGCTGCCGCGACTGCCAGGCTCAGCTTGTCGGCCGCGCGCGAGATGCTGCCTTCTTCCGCAATGGCCAGGATCAGCCGGACGGTTGTCGTGTCGAATTTCACTTTGTCTCCACTTGTATCGAACGATGATGGGCGCGGGCGTTGCCCGATAGTTTAGTGCGCCGCGCTTCCGTTGATTCACGCCGCCGTATTGCAGTCGTGCGATCACACAGATGGCGTGGCGGATCGACCGCCGCATTGGCCATAGCGTCCTAACGATAACGAAAACGCTATCGCCACATACCGTTTCGACATTGGAGCTCTTGCGTTCGCATCCGTACACTTGTCATTCAGTATGTGCATACAAGTACCGCGCCACGCTGCGCCGCACGATGCATACCGACAACGACGAATGGCCATTAACGCCCATCTAGACGGAGACACGTTTTGGACAAGCCCACCAGTTCGCTCACGGCCGCCGCAGTGCGTCCCGCTCGTTTTAACTTCCGTTGGCATGTGCTCATCTGGTTGCTGATCGGCGGGATT
The DNA here is from genome assembly GCF_904848585.1 of Paraburkholderia kirstenboschensis. Lineage (GTDB taxonomy): Bacteria > Pseudomonadota > Gammaproteobacteria > Burkholderiales > Burkholderiaceae > Paraburkholderia > Paraburkholderia kirstenboschensis. The sequence goes on along the minus strand of NZ_CAJHCR010000007.1, from coordinate 176,289 downwards.
ATCAACTACATGGACCGCGCGAGTCTTTCAATCGCAGCGCCGGGCATGATTCAGGAACTTGGTCTGACACGCACGCAGATCGGCCTGCTGGGTAGCGTATTTGCGTGGACGTATGCGGTTATGCAATTGCCGGCGGGCTGGGTGATCGACCGCTTCGGTGCGAAACGCGCTTACGCGTTCGCGATGATCTGGTGGAGCGTCGCGACGTGGCTTACCGGTGTGGTCGGGTCGATCTCCGGACTCATCGTGATGCGCGCGTTGCTCGCGGTCGGCGAGGCGCCGTGCTGGCCGACTTCGGCGAAGATCACTGCCGCGTGGTTTCCGGCGAAAGAGCGCGGCTTCGCGACGGGCGTATGGGATTCGTCTTCGAAGTGGGGGCCGGCGATCGCGCCGGCCATGCTGGTCGCGCTGATGGTCGCGTTCGGCTGGCGCTCGCTCTTTCATGTAACGGGCGCTTTCGGCATTGCCTTTGCGCTACTGTTCCTGATGTTGTATCGCAATCCAGTGGACAGTAAGCGTCTTTCGAAAGATGAGCGCGAATACATCGAAGCGGGTGGCGGCGGTCATGAACGGTCGCTCGTCAATTCGAAGCTGCGGTGGCGGTCGTTGTTCGCGCGACGCAGCGTGTGGGGCATGATTCTCGGCTACTTCTGCACGATCTGGCTGTGGAATATCTTCCTCGTGTTCTTGCCGCTCTATCTGCTCGACCGGTTCCACATTTCGTTCGCGCAGCTTGGCGTGTATGCGGGCATTCCTTGGGCGGGCGGCGCCCTCGGCGAGATTGCAGTTGGCTATCTTGCGAAGAAGATGGTGGACCGTGGATTTGCGTCGCCGATTGCCGCGAAGCGGTTATTGATTGCATGCTGCGCGGTGGGCGCCGCCGTGTGCGCAATCGCGTTGCCGTTCACTCACGCGTTGAACGTCACCCTCGCTTTGTTCACCGTCGGGCTCGCATTCATCGCGGCCGTGGTCGGTTCGGCGTGGGCATTGGCGGCGGACATTGCGCCGTCGTCGATGATTGCTTCTGTCAGTTCGATCCAGAACTTCGGCGGCTATTTCGGCGGTGCGTTCTCGCCGGTCGTCGCGGGGTTCATCGTGGACCGTACCGGTTCGTATGCGCTTGCGTTCATCTCAGGCGGCGCCATTGTCGGATGCGCGGCGCTGTTCTACTGGTTCATGGCTCGCGAACCGATCGTGGAGGACGAGGCTGCCTGAACAACACAATCCGAGAAAAGGCCCGCCGTCCGGGGAATGGCGGGCCGGAAGTCGACGGACGGAGTAGTCGTGGAATAGCGTCGACGGCATCCGGCGAAAACACGCCGAACTCAGTTGCTAATGAAGATGCGCGCCGAACACCTCGGCGGCTTCGGATGCCGCAGCGCGAAAACCACTATTGCCTTCAGATAGCGGGGTTTGCTGTCGCAAACAAAGCGGCAATCCGCTTGAGCAGTCGGCGGCTATTGCGTGCCCGACTGCCTCTGAGCGCCGGATGCAGGCGTCACTCGCGCCGACTCCTTGACCAGCTGATCGGTCATTGCCGCCGCGACAGGATTCGAGTTGCGCCGATTGATCGGCTCGCGATCCGTCACGGACGACGGCGGCGGCGGCGGCGACGGAGACGCGGGCGGCGGCGGCAATGACGGATCGAGCTTTGCCGACTCGCGGACGAGCAACTCCGTCATCAACGCACCGACGTCGCTGGAACCATGGCGGCGCAGATCTTCATGGCTCCGTGCGTCCTCCGCATGCTGCGTGGCCTTGGATCTGGCGCTGTAGCGTTGAGGCTGCGGTTGCGGTTGAGGCTGCGATTGAGGTTGAGGTTGCACCTGCGTCTGCGTCTGCGGTTGTGCGGGTTGCGCGAGCTGTGCTTGAGGTTGCATCTCCGCCGCTGGGATGTTCGCCAGTGTGGTGGCCGGTGCCGCCGTGGCTGCAGGCATCGTCGGCATAGGCGCCGCCGGTGCGGGCGCCCGCACATCCCCGCCACTCACAATCGTGCCGTTACTGGTCTTCGCGCTCGCATTCGCATTCGCGCTCGCGTCCGGCGAACCAGGACGCGCGATACTCCCCGCAATCACATGGCTCTCGCCGTAGGAGCGCGAATCGGTCGTGTCGGGCGCGGTCAGGGCCGCCTCGGCTGGAGGCGCCGACTTCCTGTCCTCGCGCGGATAAAATAAATAGCCGCAGACCACCAGGTCCGCTAGCACCAGACCGATAATCAACGTCTTGCCGGTATTCGTCATATCTAAACTGAAGCTTCATTCAAGGCAGAGTAAGGTCCATGATAAACGACGACTCGTTGCCTCACCGTGAAGGCACTCCGCTGCAAATCATGCAGGAGCGGCCAGCGTCGACGCATTACGTGGATCGTACGAAAGAGTTTCTATAGAAGTCCGCTGTTTGTCACCCGCCGCTATTCAACTTTTTGGGCCATCTTTTGCGGACATGTGGCGCTATTCGTAGAGGTGAGCGTCGGCACGGCGAATCTTTTGGAGAGACCGCGACGCATCGGGGCATTAAGGGCGCGTCGGAAATTCTCTGTTACGCTCCTCGACTCATGGCCAACACGCACAAGGAGCGTCAAATGAGCAAGGGGTATTGGGTAACCACGTATCGCAAGATCAACGACCCGTCGAAGCTGGCCGCCTACGGTCAGTTGGCGGGCCCCGCCGTAGCGGCGGCCGGCGGCAAGTTCCTCGTGCGCGGCGTCGCGGAAGAAGTTCACGAGCAGGGCCTGAAGGAGCGGACGGTGGTGATCGAGTTCCCGTCCTATGAAGATGCGGTCGCCGCGTATGATCGCGACGACTATAAGAAAGCGCTCGCAGCTTTGGGCGATGCAGTGGAGCGCGACCTGCGGATCGTTCGCGGCGCTGAATAACGCTGTTTATGGCGGCCGACTCGTCGACCGCCATGACTACTGCGCTGCTGCGGGCGTTGCACGTCAGCGCGGTCTCGTCAGATTTACTTCACCGCCCCCAGCGCCAGTCCTTTCACCAGATACCGCTGCAACCACGCAAACACAATCGACACCGGCAACGTCGCGCAAAGTGTAGCGGCCATCACCAGATGCCACTCCACCACATACTTGCCCGCGACCATATCGGTGACCTGCACGGTGAGCGTCTTGTTCTCCGGCGAGCGGATCAGCGTGTAGACAACGGCGAACTCATTCCAGGCGTTGATAAACGTGAAGATCGCCGTGACGACGATCGCAGGCACGGCAAGCGGTAGAAACACCTTGAAAACGGCCTTAGTGCGGCCGCATCCTTCGAGCCACGCTGATTCTTCAAGATCGCGCGGCACCGTTTGAAAATACGACGACAGCATCCAGACAGCAAATGCGATATTGAACGCCGCATAGGAGACGATGACGCCGATTTTCGAATCGACGAGATTGCCGTCGCCATAAGGAATCATGGCCGCGAGTCTGAACAGGCCGACCACCAGCAGAATAGGCGACAGCATTTGCGTGACGAGCAGGAACTGGCGATACGTTCCGCGTCCGCGGAACGGGAACCGCGCCAATGCGTAAGCCGCCGGCAGGCTCACTGCGAGCGCGAGCAGCGTCGAAAGCAAGCTGATTACCGTGCTATTGCGCAGCGCCACGCCGAAATTCGCGGCCTTCCACATATCGACGAAATTGCTCCACTGCCAATGCACCGGCAGCCAGCGCGCCGGATACACGAAGATCTCGGAAGCAGGCTTCAATGCGGTGAAGAGCATTATGGCGAAAGGGAACAGCACGACCACCACGAGCGGCGACAATGCGAGCCAGCACCACAGCGAGCGTTTCGCTTTTGCGCTGAGCGTCATGACGGTTCTCCTTCTTTCGCGGGCTGCAAACGCAGATACGCCATTGAGAAAACGAACAGCATGACCAGCATGATCAGCGAAACGGCTGCGGCTTCGCCTGGACGTCCGAGCCTGAAGCCGAGTTCATACAGATAAGTGACGAGAATATGCGTGCTGTTATCGGGTCCGCCTTGCGTCATCACCCAGATAATCGGAAACGAGTTGAACACATAAATGACGTTCAACAGAATGGTCATATTGATGAAAGGCCGCAGCAACGGCAGCGTTAGCTTGCGGAACTGCTGCCATGCGCTGGCGCCGTCGATGCGCGCCGCTTCGTAGATGTCGCCGGGCACCGATGACAATCCGCCGAGCAGAATTGTCACAGTAAATGGAATCGATACGAGAATGCCGACCGCGATCTCCACCGGAAACGCAAGTTCGGGAGTCGCGAGCCAATGAATCGGCCCTCCTATCAAGCCGAGGCGCTGAAGCGTGACGTTGACCATGCCGTAGTCGTCGTTGAAGGCCCAGCGCCACACTACGGCGGTCATGGTCAGCGAGACGGACCACGGCAGCATGACAATCGTTCGCGCGACGCCGCGTCCATAGAAATCCTGATTCAGCACGAGCGCAACGGGCACCGAAATCAGCACGGTGCCGCCCACCACGAACACGGTCCAGATTATCGTGCGCCTCGCCGCCGCGAGAAACGCGGGGTCGCCGAAGATCGTGTAGAAGTTCTGCAAGCCCGTGAAATCGCGAATCGCGCCGAAGCGCGACACTTCATGCAGCGATTGCCAGACAATGTTGAAAATCGGATAGCTGATGATAAAAAGCGCCAGCACGAGGCTCGGCGCAATCAGCAACCAGGGCGCTTGCAGGCGTGAAGAAGCGGAACGGCTCATACGTGCTCGATCGTGAGACGCGCCCGCACAACGGAGCGGGCGCGACGGAATGGGCCGAAAAGTCGATAACGGTCGATAACGGCCAGCATGACGGCCGGAATGCGCGCCGCGCTTTATATCCGGCTGCTATTGCAGCCGCGGCGGCGCGCGTCCCGAGTGCAGCGAATTACCGCAATCTCACCGCGTAGCGCCGGTCAATGACCGAGCGACTTGTTGGCTTGCGCGGCCGCCGCATTCAATGCGTCTGCGGGCTTGGCTTTACCCAGATAGATCGACTGCATTGCGTCGGTCACGGCCTTCGCGGTGTCTTCCCAGCCTGTCACGGTGGGCGCGAAGCGAGCCGTTGGCAGCAATGCGACGAATGCTTTTGTATCCGGATCGTTGAACGCCGGGTCCGACGATTCTGCCTTGGTGGTCGGCAGGAAGCCCTCGGTGGTCGTGAACTCGACACGCGGTTCCTTCGTGAACAGATAGTCGAGGAACTTCCATGCGGACTTCTTCACCTTCGAGTTTTTGAACATCACGATCGAGTCCGTGACCGCGTAGGTGGCGTGAGTGGTGCCCATCGGAATCGGATCGATACCGTACTTCAGGTTCGGCGCTTCCTTCTTGATCTGTTTAGCGAGGAACGGTGCGGAGATCATCATCGCAACGCGGCCTTGCTTGAAGAGGTTCTGCACGTCTTCACGGCTATAGCCGGTTACGCCAGGCTGCGTCAGACCCTGATCGATCATCGACTTGTACAGCGTCGCGGCCTTGATACCCGCAGGCGAGTTGAATGCCGCCTTGTTGTCCTTGCCGATTACTTCGCCGCCGTTCGTCCACAGTGCATAGTAAAAGTAGACGTCCGTTTCGATTTCCTTGCCCTGCAGGCCGAAGCCGGCAATGCCTTGCGCTTTCAGCTTCTTCGACGCTTCGATTACGTCATTCCACGTTTTAGGGCCGTCGGGATAGCCGACTTTCGAAAGCAGGTCCTTGTTGTAGTAGAGCGCTCGTGCGGAAGCCGCAATCGGCAGACCATAGACCTTGCCGTTGATCTCGCCCGGCGCGAGGAACGGACCGATGAAGCGGCCTTTGAAGCTCGCATCCATGTAGCCGTCGAGCGGCTCCGCCACGTCGTCCTTCACGAAGTCGAGCAGCCAGCGCGTGCCCACGATCGCGAGATCGGCGTTTGCGTTGCCGGAAATATCCGTCTGGAGTTTCTGTTGCAGCGTGTCCCAGTTCACGTCCTCGATCTTGATGGTCGTGCCGGGATTGGCTTTCTCGAAGTTGCGAGCCATCTTTTCGAAGTACGGCGCGGTCGCATCGCTGTAGTGCGCGACGGTCACGCGAACCGTGTCGGCGTGAGCCGCCACGGCAATACCTGCAAACGCGAGCGCCACGGCAACTTTGCCGAGCGCGAGGGAAGCACGGGCATGCAACGACATTTCTCTCTCCTGTGTCGACCTGGTTAGGGCTTGCGCACTTGCCAAGGTCCCATCAACGATTGGTGGGATGGTCCGCTGCCGTCGCCGGCCGCTGTGGTTGAATTGTTTGAAAAAATCCTACACGGCTAAAAATGCGTTGTCACGTAGGGTCTGCGATATTTCGTTCAGGGTGGTTTTGTGCATAAGATGCCTGTAGAGAAGGCATATTCTGCGTGTGGCATACGGTGCGAAACCCAATATTCGGGATGACGAAGAGTGGCGCAGCTTCCATGCTGTAATAAATTTACAGACGATTTGGATAGCGCGGCAAGCATGATTAGCGAGGGCGAAAATGAATCGTGTGGTGTTGGTGACGGGCGCTTGCGGCGGCATCGGCAGTGTGTTGTGCAAGCGTTTCGTCGAGCAGGGCGACACCGTGCTCGCGCTCGACATCGATGCGTCGGCGCTTGAGCGCTTGACGAAGCAACTCGGCGAAACGCAAGTCAGCCCGATTACGGTCGATCTCGGCGACGCGGCTGCGGTTCGGCAAGCGGTTGCAGCCGCCGTGGAGAAACGCGGACCGGTGGATGTGCTCGTCGCCAATGCGGGCGCGGCCGAAGGTTTGACGCTCGCCACGACCGATGCCGCGAGCTGGCAGCGCGACATTCATCTGAACCTGAACGGCACCTATCACACCGTCGAGGCCGTGCGTTCGTCGATGATCGAGCGTAAGAGCGGAGCGCTAGTGCTGATCGGTTCGGTGAACGGTTTGGCCGCACTCGGGCATCCCGCGTATAGCGCGGCGAAGGCGGGGCTGATCAGTTACACAAAGGCGCTTGCCGTGGAATTGGGCCGCTACGGCATTCGCGCGAACATCGTCTGTCCCGGCACGGTGAAGACGCAGGCATGGCAGGCGCGCGTCGACAAGAACCCGCAGGTGTTCGAGGATCTGAAGAAGTGGTACCCGTTGCGCGATTTCGCAACGCCTGACGATATCGCCGACGCGGTGCTGTTTCTCGCTTCGCCTATGGCCCGTGTGATCACCGGTGTAGCGTTGCCCGTCGACGGCGGACTGATGGCGGGCAACCGTCTGATGGCTCAAGAGCTGACGCTCGAATCGCTTTGATAGAAACCGCAAGACGATGAGGAAAGCATGGCAGCAGTGCAACTGAGCGGCATCTTCAAACGCTATGGCGACACGCAGGTCGTGCACGGCATCGACCTTCATATCGACGACGGCGAGTTCGTCGTGCTCGTGGGCCCGTCGGGCTGCGGCAAAAGCACGTTGATGCGGATGGTCGCGGGGCTCGAGGAGATCAGCGGCGGCGACCTGATGATCGGCGGCACGCGCGCGAATAATCTTGCGCCGCAACAGCGCAATATCTCGATGGTGTTTCAGAGCTACGCGCTGTATCCGCATCTGTCGGTGTACGAAAACATCGCTTTTGGCCCGCGAATCCGCAAGGAGTCCCCAGCCAATTTCAAGCCGCGAATAGAGGCCGCCGCGAAGATGCTGAATCTGGGCGGCTATCTCGATCGTCTGCCGCGTGCGTTGTCGGGCGGTCAACGCCAGCGCGTCGCGATGGGCCGCGCGGTGGTGCGCGAGCCGTCGCTGTTTCTGTTCGACGAACCGTTGTCCAATCTCGACGCAAAGCTGCGTGTGCAAATGCGCACGGAGATCAAGGCATTGCATCAGCGCCTGAAAAACACGGTGATTTACGTGACGCACGATCAGATCGAGGCCATGACGATGGCCGACCGCATCGTCGTGATGAACGCCGGGCGGATCGAACAGATTGGGCGTCCGCTAGATCTCTACGATCACCCTGCGAATCTTTTCGTCGCAAGCTTTCTCGGCTCGCCGTCGATGAATTTCGCCGACGGCGTCCTCGTGAACCGCACGCAAGGCTCGGGACTCGCATTGAAACTCGCGGACGGTGGCGAGATCGTGCTCGAAGGCGCGCCTGCTTCGGCGACGGTCGGCGCGAAGGTCACGCTAGGCGTGCGGCCCGAACACATCGAGACAATGGCGCAGACGCCCGACGCGGCGATGCAAGTGGAAGTGGTGGAGCCGACTGGCGCGGAAACGCATCTGTACGGGAAGATAGGCGGCGACACGTGGTGTGTGACGACACGTCAACGTTCGAAGGTCGAGCCTGGTGAGCGCGTCACGCTGCGCTTGCCGGCCGCTCACATTCACCTGTTCGATACGGAGAGTGGGCGCAGACTGGTCTGAGCCGCGTGTTGCCGTTCGAAGCTGCGACCGACGCGGAGTCATTTAACCCTTAAGGAACATCGGGTGTCCGCACCGAATTTGATTCCCCACATCCGCAGCGCACTCGCCAATTTGCGGCCCGCCGAACGCAAGGTCGCGGACATGGTGCTGAGCGACGTCGACTTCGCGATGCGCGCGAGCATTACTGAACTTGCGCAGCGCGCGGACGTGTCGGAGCCTTCTGTCACGCGATTTTGCCGCGCGATTGGCGCGCATGGTCTGCGCGACTTCAAGATGCAGTTGGCGCAGAGCGTGGCGGGCGGGTTGCCGTATGCGTCGGCGGCGATCGCGCGCGACGACGACGTGCAGACCTTGATGGACAAAGTGGGCGAGGCCGCCGTCGATGGCATTACGCATGCGCGGGGCGCGCTGGATCCGGCGGTGGTCGAAAGCGCCATTGCTGCGCTGTCGAGCGCACGACGCGTGTTCTTCTTCGGCGTCGGCTCGGGTTCGGGGCTAGTCGCGCAAGACGCGGCGTTGCGGTTCTTGCGTCTGGACATCGCAGCCACGGCTTTTACCGACGGTCACTTGCAGCGGTTGTATGCCGGCATGATGGAACCTGGCGATGTCGCCTTTGCCATTTCGCATTCCGGACGCAGCACGGAGGTGAACGAAAGCATCCAGATCGCGAAGGAGCGCGGCGCGACGACGATCGCGCTCACCAATGTCGGCTCGCGCCTCGCGTGGCTCGTGGATATACCGCTGCTGCTGCGCGTGCCGAGCCCGATCGATCCGAATACGCCCGGCGTCTCGCGGCTCGTGCATCTTTGCATCATGGACGCGCTTGCAATCGGCGTCGCGCTCAAGGCGGGGCCGAAGACGCTGGAGAAGATGCGGCATGCGAAGGCGAGGCTGTCGTCGCATGAACCGCAGACGGGGGATTAGGGGCCGGTATCGTCGGGGAACGCTTGCGTGATGGCGTGAATGATTTGAGCGCTCAGATCAGGTCGTTCGTCGAAAAGCGGATACCGTTTGCGCAAGCTATTGGAAATGCTGTTGCCGTTCTGCCGGACGCTACGGATGATGCTGTCAAGATCGTTGTCCGGGGCTTCGAGGAAGTTCTTGATGGCTCGCCGAGCTTCGTCGTTCGCGTGCAGGAAGCGCGCTTCATTTCGCATTTCCTGTGTCAGCGTTGAGTGAATTACTGCGGCCAGATAGCTGACATGCGCGGTGAGATCAGGGTAACGCCAGGCGGGCAATGCGTCGTCGTAGGCGTGAAAGTGCAGGTTGTATTCAACGCCGTCTTCGCCCCTCTCGTTTTTACCGAACGAGTATTGATCTGCGTAGTGTTTCATAAGCGGACGCGAGAACCGTTCCAGAACTTTGTCGTAGGCGGCTCGATCGCGCGTGCTTTGCGTGATCGTTGCAGAAACAGGCAAGATGATCGGTGCAGGCACTGCTCCGTCGCGGCGCAAAACGTCGTTGATAAGAAAGCGCGAAATGCGGCCGTTGCCATCGGCCATGGGATGCACATAGACGAAGCCGAACGATGCCGCCGCTGCCCGAACAATTGGCGCGCCCTCCGACGTACGTTCGAGAAACTGGCAGAGTCCGGCGAGCATCGCATCAATATGCTGCCAATGCGGTGCAATGTAATCGACCACGGGCTCATAGCGCGCGACATGTCCGACGTAAACCGGCGAGCGACGGATGCCGTAGCGCAGGGCAGATTGGCCGAGGATACCGCGTTGCAAGTCGATGAGCGCTTGCGAATCGAACGGATTGGCATGGCGTCCGCATTCGCTTTCCATGACAGCCGCGAAACGGCGAATGCGGTCCTCGTTATCCTGCTCATGCTCGATCAGAAAGCTTGCACGGCTTTCCTTGACCGTCAGCCAGACGGCGCTGCGCATGATCAGATCAACGCCATAGTCCGCCTCGAGTTTGGCAAGCGGCGCAGCGAGGTCATAGCTTTCCGCACGCCGGATCGCATCGATGCGTCGGATCAGCGGGCAGAAGTCGCGATTGCCCGGCAAATTGTCACGCACGCGCCAGCGCCGGTTATTGATCGCGGTGCCCACAATGAACTCGTCGGGGCTTAACGCGTCCACGTAATTTCCTCGGGACGCACTTGGTGCGTTGAGCGGCCGCGGCATCAACCATTCGTAGAAGAAGCAGGCGCGGCGTGCATAGGCGCCCGTCGGTTCCCTCGCAATCCATGCCTCCAACTCATTGCGGACGGAGTCGAGCGAATAGAGCCGCGCGAGGAATTCCAGATGGATTCCCTCGTACCGGAAAGCGAATGTCAGGTGATCAGGCAGAGTGGCAGCCGGGCGATAGGCTGCGGGATACACCTCCCGACGAATGTCGCCGTCGGTCGCAGACGAACGCATCCGACCGATTTCGCTCTGGACGGCAAACGGGTGCACGGGTACGACGCCGTAAGTGTTAGACAGCCATTGATATCCGATCTGCGGCATGAAGTTCAGTCCGGGATGTCTTGAGAGGAATGGGGGCAGGTTTTCCTTCAGTAGGAATTATGGGGCTCTCAAAACGATTAGGAATCGCACTTCTACTGAAAAAACGATTATATGCTGGCGTAGGCGCAGGCTTTTGGCTTATATCAGCATCAAAACGAGTGCGATACGCCGATATGCCAGAAAATCGCTTATCCAGTGGGTAGGACTCACCCCGCCCCCATCCACCCAAACCTCCGCGACAACCTCAACGTCGCCGCACACAGCGTCTGCGCGGGCCCGCCCGTCGCGTCGCTGTCGAAGCTGCCGCTCGGTCCCATCAACGCGAGCACGAGGCAAATGCTGCCTGTGTGGTCGAACACGGGCGCGGCCAGCGTGTCGATGCCGGGCACCGGCCGGCTCAGTGCACTGTCCATGCCGCCCGCGCGAATCTGCGCGAGACGCTGCGCGTACGCTTCCTTCAGCTTTGCTCCGTGCTTGTCCGCAAGAGCATCGGCAGCGTTCGCACCCGCTAGCCGCAAATGATCCTGCGCGAGCAGACCAGCACGCACATCGTCAGCCACATAGGCGGCGAACACGCGGCCGATCGCCGTATTCACCAGCGACATGACCGTCCCCACCCGCAAGCTCACATGCAACGGTCGCGCCGATTCCTCCAGCCGCACGACGGTCGGCCCAAGCGGACCGAGCACCGCCATCGCGACGCTCATAGCCGTCGATGCCGCCAGTTCGACCACTTCCGGCTCGGCTTCGCGCGTCGGCGAAAGTCGCTGCAGGCCGATCAGACCGAGTTCGAGCGCAAGCGGCCCGGCTTCGAAACAACCGGACGCATCGCGGCTCAGCAAGCCGATTTTCAGCAGGCTCACCAGATGCGGGAACGCTTTCGCCGGCGGCATCCCGGCTGCGGCGGCGAGATCGCGCAATGTCAACGGCCGCGCGGCCGCGACGAGCGCGGCCAGCAGGTCGCCGGTGCTGTCGAGCGACTGAATGCCGCGCTGCGGCTTCGCATCGGCGGAAGCGGGCGGTAAAGAAGAGGTATCGGCAGGAGCGGTCACGGTGCGGTCGATACAAGCAGGGAAGATCCGGCGCCAAGCTCACCGCCGATGTCGCGAGCCGCCGCGAGTAACGCGCGAGCGACGGGACCATCGGCGGCCACGTCGATTGCGCCGGTCGAGCCGATCACCGTCAACGCCAAGGCCAGACGACCGTCGTGAGCGAACACTGGCGCGCTCAGGCTGCTGATGCCCGGACTCGGCGCGTCGACGCTGCATTCCAGGCCGCGCGCGCGAATCCTGTCCAGCACCGCCTGAAAAACGGCGTCTTCGCCCGGTTTGGTGGACGTGCTTTGCGCGGCGCCCGACTGATTCGCCCACATCGTGTCGAGCGTCTCGCGCGGCAGATAGGCGCAAAACACGCGCCCCGTGGACGTGGCCGGCAGCGACATCACCGTGCCCACATGCAGATTTACATGCAATGGAAATCCCGCATGTTCGTAGCGGACGATGGTCGGCCCCTGCGGCCCCGCAATACAGATCGCGACGCTGAATCCGATCGCTTCGGCCAACGCGGCCACGCGTGGCACGGCCGCGCGAAATGCCGGTTGATTCTCCAGATGCAACAAACCCAGGCGCAACGACAGTGGACCGGGCTCGTAGCGGCCGGAGAGTTCATCGCGCTTGATGAGGCCAAGGCGGCTCAAGCTGACCAGATACGCGTGCGCCTGGCCCGGCGCGAGTTCGGCGGCGGCGGACAGGTCCGACAGTGCCAACGGTGCGCGCGCCCGCGCCAGCGCGAGCAACACCCGGCCGCCGACTTCGACGCTTTGAATGCCGCGCTGCGTCTTGCTGCCGTCCGTCATCTGGCTGCCGCCCGTGCCTTTGCTCGGGGCTGGTTTCGCTGCTTTGCCCACGCCTGTGTTCGTCCGAAAAAGCATCCATGTTAACCGAAGCCCAGCGAAGCCCAGCCGCAAACCTCGCTGTTCACACCCTCCATCTTAGAGGTCGGGAGATTTGCGTATAGCGATAGATTTCGCTATTGACAAATAAACTGACGCGGCCATAAGATGCATTCACCCCGATACACCGGCGCAGTCACAGAGTCAAAAACGGGGCGAGACAACCTTCAATACCGCCAGCCCGCGCCGAGGCGCGCCGCCGGCCGTCTCGCCTCACGTCCAACTTTTGAGGGAGACAAGCATGGCAAAGGCATTCGCATCCCAGGCCGATCTGGAAGTCAAGAAAGTCACGTGGACGCAATTGTCCGAGAACGCGTACGCGTACACGGCGGAAGGCGATCCGAACTCGGGCGTGATCATTGGCGACGACGGCGTGCTGATCGTCGATACCACCGCAACGCCGGCCATGGCGCAAGACCTCATCGCGAAGATTCGCAGCGTGACTGACAAGCCCATCAAATACGTCGTGCTTTCGCACTATCACGCGGTGCGCGTGCTCGGCGCGTCGGCGTATTTCGAGGAAGGCGCGCAGGAAGTCATTGCGAGCCGCGGCACATACGAGATGATTGTCGAGCGTGGCGAAGCGGACATGAAGTCGGAGATCGAGCGCTTCCCGCGTCTCTTCGCCGGCGTCGAAACCGTGCCGGGCCTGACTTGGCCGACGCTTGTGTTCGAAAAGGAAATGACGCTGTTCCTCGGCAAGCTCGAAGTGCGCATCGCGCATCTTGGCGCGGGTCACACGAAGGGCGACACGGTGGTGTGGCTGCCGTCGCAGAAGGTGCTGTTTTCCGGCGATCTCGTCGAATACGACGCGGCCTGCTATTGCGGCGACGCCCAACTCGAACAATGGCCCGCCACGCTCGAAGCATTGCGCGCGCTCAATGCGGAGAAACTCGTGCCGGGCCGCGGCCCAGCGCTGACCACGCCCGAAGATGTCAACAAGGGCCTCGATTACACGAAGGATTTCGTCACCACGCTGTTGCAGCAAGGTCGCGAAGCCGTCGCACAGAAGCTCGATCTGAAGGCCGCGATGGCGCACACGCGCAAGGCAATGGATCCGAAGTTCGGGCACGTGTTCATTTACGAACATTGCTTGCCGTTCGACGTCTCGCGCGCTTTCGACGAAGCGAGCGGCATCACGCATCCGCGCATCTGGACTGCGCAGCGCGACAAGGAAATGTGGGACGCACTGCAAGCCTGATCTGCATACGAATAGAAGCTAATAAAAGCAGGCAAGCACAGCAGAGCAAAGCGGAGAAGGACGGAGACACGAGATGAGCATCAACTACCAGACACTGTCGTTCGAATACCGGCCGTGCCGCGAACAGAACGTGCAGGACATGCACAGCGGCGCGGAGCAGACGGCCTATCCGGTAATCGTGGTCGGCGCGGGCCCGGTGGGCCTCGCCACGGCGATCGACATCGCGCAGCAGGGCGTGCCGGTCGTACTTGTGGACGACGACTGTTCGTTGTCCACGGGCTCGCGCGCGATCTGCTTCTCGAAGCGCTCGCTCGATATTTTCGATCGGCTCGGATGCGGTCAGCGGATGGTGGACAAGGGCATCAGCTGGAATGTCGGCAAAGTGTTCCTCAAAGACGAACTCGTCTATTCGTTCAATCTGCAGCCGGAAGCGGGCCACCATCGGCCCGCGTTCATCAACTTGCAGCAGTATTACGTCGAAGGCTTTCTGCTCGAACGCGCGCAGCAAATGCCGAACATCGAGATTCGCTGGAAAAGCAAAGTGGTCGGCGTGCAACAAAGCGGAACGCCGGGAACGTGCGACGCAGCGGTGACGTTGACCGTCGACACGCCCAACGGTCAGTACGCGTTGCGCGGCCGCTATGTGGTCGCCGCCGATGGCTCGCGTAGTCCGATTCGGCATCTGATGGGACTCGACAGCAAAGGCGTCACATTCAAGGATCGCTTCCTGATCGCCGACGTGAAAATGGAAGCGGACTTTCCGACCGAGCGCTGGTTCTGGTTCGATCCGCCGTTTCATCCGAATCAATCAGTGTTGCTGCATCGTCAGCCGGACAACGTGTGGCGAATCGATTTCCAGCTTGGATGGGACGCCGATCCGGTGCTGGAAAAAACGCCGGAGCGCGTCATTCCACGTGTGCGCGCATTGCTCGGACCCGATGCAAAGTTCGAACTGGAATGGGTCAGCGTCTATACGTTTTCGTGTTTGCGCATGGAGCGCTTCCGGCACGGCAACGTGCTGTTCGCGGGCGATTCCGCGCATGGCGTGTCGCCGTTCGGCGCACGCGGTGCAAATAGCGGCGTGCAGGACGCGGAAAACCTCGCATGGAAGCTGGCGATGGTGGTCGAGGGCAAAGCATCGGACGCGTTGCTCGACACGTATGCAAGCGAACGCGAATTTGCCGCCGACGAAAACATCCGCAACTCGACACGCGCCACCGATTTCATCACACCGAAGAGCCCCGTGAGCCGCGTGTTCCGCGACGCTGTGCTGAAGCTCGCGCGTCATCATCCGTTTGCGCGGCAACTGACGAACAGTGGCCGCCTGTCGGTGCCCGCAGTGTTGAGCGACTCGCCGCTCAATACGCCGGACATCGACAGCTTCGAAGGCTCGATGGTGCCGGGCGCTGCCTGTGTTGATGCGCCAGTGCAGGCGGCGCGCGAACCGGCGTGGCTGCTCGCTCATCTTGGCCAGCAATTTACTGGCGTGCTGTTCTGCGACGAACATGGCATCGACGCGCAAACCGAAACTGCGTTAAATGCCCTTCGCACAGGCGCGATTCCTTTGAAACTCATTGTGGTCACGCGTGGCGACGCACCGACGCCCGCGATAGCGGAAGTGAAGATTGTGCGCGACGCGGAAGGCCTGGCGAGCGCGCGCTACGACGCGCAACCGGGAACGTTCTATCTGATCCGGCCGGACCAGCATGTATGCGCGCGCTGGCGGCGGCTCGACGCGCCCGCGGTGGAGAACGCGTTGAAACGCGCGTTGTGCGTGGAAGGCACGGCCTGAAAACACCGCACGCGTAGCGATAAACAGAATCTGGAGACACAACATGGCACTGAACACGCAACCGAATCTCGCGCGTCCGGACGATTTCTACGAGGCGCTGATCGACATGCATCGCGACCTCGACGACGCACAAAGCCAGTCGGCGAATGCGCAACTCATTCTGTTGCTCGCCAACCATATCGGCGATCACGCGACGCTGCTCGAAGCGATCCGGCTTGCACGCGAAGGCGTGGCTGATGCAGCGACGCAAGGCGGCGAGACTCATCCGCTCGCTGCGTGATCCACCCTGCATGTAGCGTGAACGCGCGGCCGGCTCGTCAGGTCGCGCGCACTTCATCACGACCGTAGGGCGGTTCCGCGCATTCGCGCGCCGTCACCCCAGCAGATAACAACGCGGTGCATCAAGACGCCGGACCCGTGGGTCCGTCGGACCCTTCACGCCTCATGTTTGGAGATAACCGATGAGTCAATCCTTTGCCCCCGCGCTCGAGCCGAGTTCAGGCACTGCCGCGCATGACGATCTGCTGTATCGCAAAGTATCGCTGCGTATCATCCCGTTTCTGTTTCTCTGCTATGTCGTGTCATTTCTGGATCGCATCAACATTGGCTTCGCGCAATTGCAGATGAAGCACGACCTCGGTTTCAGCGACGCCATGTACGGTCTCGGCGCCGCCGTGTTCTACATCGGCTATGTGCTGTTCGAGGTACCCAGCAATCTCCTGCTTTCTCGATTCGGCGCACGCCGCACGTTCACGCGGATCATGCTGCTCTGGGGCGTGGCGTCGGTCGGCATGATGATGGTGTCGACGCCCGCGCATTTCTATGTGCTGCGCTTCATGCTTGGCGTCTTCGAAGCGGGCTTTTTTCCGGGCATCGTGCTGTATCTGACCTATTGGTATCCGGCGCGGCGGCGCGCGGCCGTGCTGTCGGTTTTCTTCGCGGGCGTCGCGGTTGCCGGCGTGCTCGGTGGCCTGGTGTCGGGCTGGATCATGCGTGATATGGGCGGCGTGCTCGGTCTGTACGGCTGGCAGTGGATGTTCGTGATCGAAGGCGCACCCGCCGTCCTGCTTGGGCTGGTCGCCGCGTTTTATCTCGTCGACGGCCCGCAGCATGCAAAATGGCTCACCGCTGGCGAGAAAGCGCAATTGATCGCCCAACGCGATGAGGACCGCACGGCATCGTCGCATTCATCACACTCGTTCATGCAGGCTTTGCGCAATCCGCGCGTCTACCTGTTCGCGTTCATCTATTTTTCGTTGACATGTGCGTCGTTGACGCTCAGTTTCTGGATGCCGCTGATGATTCGCGACTTCGGCATTCGCGATGTTCTCGCAATCAGTCTTTACAGCGTCATTCCGAATGCAATCGGGGCGGTCGGTCTGGTGTTGATCGCGCGTCATTCCGACCGGCGGGCAGAGCGTCGCCGGCATTTCGCGGTATGCACGATTGGCGGAGGCATTGCGCTCTCGCTTTTGACGCTGCATTTAAGCAGTTTTCCGGCGATGCTCGCGATTCTGTCGCTCGCTACGGTGCTGATCTTCTCTGCGCTGCCGATCTTCTGGACCGTGCCTTCGAGCTATCTGTCAGGCGCTGCGGCGGCGGGCGGCATTGCGTTGATCAGCAGCATCGGCATCACGAGCGGCATTGTCAGCCCGTGGGTGATCGGGCAGATCAAAACACACACCGGCAGCATGGATAGCGCGCTTTATCTGCTCACCGGATTGCTCTTCGCGAGTGGTGTCGCGCTATTGATCGGCGTGCCGAAAGAGGCAAAGAGGGCGTAAGGTCCGGCCGCTCCGAAGAGAAGCCATCATGTAGAGTCGCGGTAATTCCATTGCGCTCAATTCTTCCGATGCCTGCCACCGTCGAACCGCTTCCGCTTCAGCATCAAGGCCCGCCCGACGTTTCGTTGTGGCGGGTCGATCTGTGTTTCGACGCGTCGCTCGATGCCGTGGTGTTCGCGTCCCTCAGCCAAGACGAGCGCGAAAGAGCGCACACCTTCCGCCGCCGCGAAGACGCGCTGCGCTTCGCCTCGACCCGCGCGGCGTTGCGCGAATTGCTCGCGCAACGCATGGGCGTCGAAGCTCATGCCGTGCGCTTCGCACTCGATGCAAACCGGCGCCCACGGCTCGCGGATTCGACAGCGCCCGATTTCAACGTCTCCCATGCGGGCGCCTTTGGTTTGATCGCGATGTCTGATGTGCGGCGCGTCGGCGCCGATATCGAACAGCACAGCGACAGGTTCGACTGGCGTTCCATCATGAAGTTAACGCTCGATCCAGACGAGGCTGCGTGGATCGAGCGCCTCGATCCTTCCGAACAGATGGCTGCGTTCTACGACGCATGGACGGCGAAGGAAGCGCTCGTCAAAACAACAGGCGTGGGCATCACGCGAGGGTTGCAGCATCTCGCCGTGCTGCCGCGCGAAGGCAATCGCGTGATGCTGCGCAATGCCATTGCGCACGCCATGCGTGAGATAGCCGCGCAATGGATAGCGGCGCCGCATGGCTATGCAGCGTGCGTCGCGTGGTCACTGGCGCCGTTGCTGCCGCCGCTTGCGCAGTAACCGCGGGTTGTCGGTGCACGCTTTGCCGCGCGCCACAATGCAACTAACTGTCAGCCCCGCACCCCGTCTCCCGATATGATGACGTTGCGCGACAAAGCCGAGAACCACAACCGCTTAGCAGCAATGCCTCTCCATCCACACTAGCCCATGCCGACAAACCCGTCCGACGCTGCCGCATCCTCCATGGCCAACCACGCGGTGCAGCGCGTTCCTATGTTGATGCTGGCAGCCGCGTTGTCGTTGGGAAGCGCGATCGCGCTGGGCCTCGCGCGCTTCGCCTACGCGCTGCTATTATCGTCGATGAAACTCGACCTCGGCTGGACCTTCGCTGAAGCCGGGGCGATGAATACCGCGAATGCGCTTGGCTATCTGCTCGGCGCGCTGGCTTTCCCACGACTCGCGCGTCGCTGGCAGGCAGACAAACTGTTCGTGGCCGGCTGCGTGGCCACTGCGTTTCTCATGGCGGCCAGCGGCCTGCTTGCCGACACCAATTCGCTGCTCGTGTTGCGCGTGATCACTGGCGCGAGCAGCGCTGCGGTTTTCATTAGCGGTGGCGTGCTCGCCGCGCGGCTTGCATCGGCGAGTCCGCGCGATGCGGGCCTCGTTCTGGGCTTGTATTACGGGGGCACGGGATGGGGCATTGTCGCTTCGTCAGTACTGGTACCGTTGACCATTCTCAACCGCGTGCATGGCTGGCAGTTTGCCTGGTTTGCGTTGGCTGCCGCATGCGCGGCATTCAGCGTTGCCGCCGTCGGCGCGGCGCGCAAGATCGAGGGCGTGCACGCGGTGGCGGCACCGGCGCACCTGGCTAATACAGACGACGCCCCGCGCTGGCCGCAGTTCGTTCGTGCGCTCGGCGGCTATGCTCTGTTCGGCGTCGGCTATATCGGCTACATGACGTTCATTGTCGCGTTGTTGCGCAACGCGGGCATGAGCGCCACAGTCGTCACTGGTTTCTATCTGTTGCTTGGTATCGCGACGGTGCTTTCCGCGCGCCTGTGGTCAGGGCTGCTCGACCGCATGCGCGGCGGCCAGGCGCTCGCCGTGCTCAATGCGTTGCTTGCGGTGGCGACACTGTTGCCCGCGCTGTTCACGCAACCGTGGATCGCGTTTGTATCGGGCGCGCTGTTCGGCGCGACGTTCCTGTCCGCCGTTGCATCGACGACGGCGTTCGTGCGCCACAACCTGCCGACAAGCCACTGGGCAAAAGGCATCAGTGCGTTCACGATCGTCTTTGCGTTCGGACAGATCGTTGGGCCGATGGTGATCGGCTGGGTGTCCGACGGAGCAGGTCTTGCTCGCGGCCTCATCTATTCCGCGCTGTTGCTGGCGGGCGGCGCTGTGCTCGCCGCATGTCAAAGACCGCTGCGCCAGAATTGAATGCGTACATTGAATGCGAGCGGCGGCGCGTTATACCTGCACCGACGGAATGCTCTTCATGCAGCGCAGCGCAAACATCGAGCGGCTATGACGAATGCCCGCGATCTTGTATAGCTTTTCGCGCAGGAAGCGCTCATAACCCGCGGTGCCATCTACAGCTACCTTGACCAGGTAATCGTAATCGCCCGACACCAGGTACGCTTCGAGGACCTCGGTGAGTGTCGCGAGTTCGGCGCCGAAGCGCGCGAGCGCATCGTCGTCGTGACGGTCGAGCGTCACTTCGAGCAGCACGATATCCGCAAAGCCGAGCTTCTGCTGATCGAGCAGCGCGACATAGCCGCGAATGTAGCCTTCGTTTTCCAGTTGACGTGTGCGATTCCAGCATGCGGTGGTCGACATGCCGACCAGTTCAGCCAGCTCCGCATTGCTTAAGCGCGCGTTCTTTTGCAGCGCGCGCATGATCCTGCGGTCCTGATTGTCCAGCGCGCGATTTTTGGGGCTCATGGCCGGCTCGGAAGGTTGTTCGTCCAACTCTCATTCTATCGGAAGAACGTCCTAAGAGTCGCTACACCGCGTGTCGCATTCGGAAGCCTATCCAGAGCGGCGGCCGGTATATTTTCAGGGTGCATTCGTGCCCGGGACAACCGTCAGGATCGCCGACAAGCCGGCGCCACTCGCGGCCACAAGCTGCTACGGGTATAACGCTGCTTTTACCGAAGGCGGCAAGAGAGAAACTGCGACGCTACCGTATCGCAGAGAAGGCTCGCTCGGACACGAATGCATGTACCGCCAGGAGCATCGAAACCGCAATCAAGACCCGCATGAAAAAACGCGCGGCCACATAGGGGCCGCGCCACGGGATAGGTTTCGAGTGATCAATGGAAGATGAGGTACAGAATTACCAGCACGATTACCGGAACACCGAGAAGCCAGCCAAGTAGGTAAGGCATGATGTATCTCCTTTCGTATCGGGTTGGAACACGAAAGAGATTGAGCATCTTGCGTGCCCGGGTATCCGTGATCGCTGCATGGCGGCGCCCGGCATGCGCGAAAGTCCCATAAATCAAGGCAAATTCTCGCGCAACACGATGCTGAACTGCACCGGCTTCACGTCGCTCATTGCATCGCGCTTATCGCGCACGTTGCGGAAAATCCGCAAACAGTTTCCCACCATTGCCTGCGGAGTCTGTGTGATCAATGCGTCCATTGTTCCGTCGATTAGCAAGGCTCGCGTGTCCGGCGTCAGGCCGTGCCCTACGAAAAGAATCTTCTGTTCCGAGCGCGCTTCGACGATAGCGCGCGCCACGCCATCCGATCCGCCGCCACTGTTGTAAATGCCGGCGAGGTCCGGATGCTGCTCCAGCAGCTTGCGCGTCTGCACATAATTGCGCTCGCTATCATCCTGCCCTTCGCGCAGTCCAATTACGCGCACTTGCGGAAACGTGGATTCGATCAGATGAAGAAAGCCGATCTCGCGTTCTTCATGTCCGCGATAGTTCAGGCTGCCCGCGAGCATTGCTATCTTTCCGCTGGGCCGCGGGCCCATGAAACGCCCGAGCAACAATGCGGCAGTGCGTCCCGCTGAACGATTGTCGATACCCACGTAAGCCAGCCGCCGCGCATTCGACAGATCAGAAATTAGCGTAATCGCGGGCACGCCCTGGTCGGCCAGCGCATTGACTGCATCGCGCACCACAGGATGCTCGAGCGCCATGAACACGACGCCATCCGCGCGTTGTCCGTAATGCAGCAGACGGTCGGCCAGTTCTTTAGGGTTGAAACTTTCGACGTAATGCACGCGGCACTTCATGTCGAGCGCATTCCATTGATCGTGCGCGAAGTCGATATAGTCACCCAGCATGTGCAGATAGCGATTCGTGCCCGCGGGCAGCAGAAACGCGATGCGCATGGGTTTGGAGGCGCGCGCGGCAGGCGCTTCTTGTGTGAGCAGATAGCCGAGGTGCGCAGCCGCCTGCAATACACGCTGCGCGGTGACGGCGCGCACGCCTTCGCGGCTGTTGAGCACACGATCCACTGTGGCGGTGGAAACGCCCGCAGCGCGCGCGATATCCGGAATGCGGGCGCGTGCAGCGGTGGTGAGGTTAACCGGATCGGCCATAACCGTCCTTCGCAGAGTGGAGTCCATCAAAAACCATCAGGTTCGCGGTTTGACAGCGATTGCCGCGCACGCCTAGTCTTGCAGCTATCACTCGACAACTCAACGCACCTGATCGGAAGTCAGCGCGTTGCCAGCAAGTGATGATGTTTTTTGATGGATTCGACAGTCACATCAATTATAAGCAAGGAGACGCTCAAATGACCAACCTCGCGAGACGCGCGTTGCTGCGTGCCGCAGCCGCCGCGCCGGTGGCCGGCGCCCTCGGGTTTCCGGCGATCGTGCGTGCTGCATCCGGCCCGGAGTTCGTGTTCAAGTACGGCAATAACCTGCCGCTTACGCATCCACTGAACGTTCGGGCGCAGGAGGCGGCCAATCAGATCCGCGAGGCGTCGAAGGGGCGCATGGAGATCCGTATATTCCCGAACAACCAGCTCGGCGGCGATACGGACATGCTTGCCCAGGTGCGCAGCGGCGGCATCGAAATGTTCACGCCCTCCGCACTCGTCGTATCGACGCTCGCGCCGTCGGTCGCGATCAACGCCGTCGGCTTTGCGTTCAACGACTACAACCAGGTATGGGCTGCGATGGACGGCAAGCTTGGCGCATATGTGCGCGCGGCGATGCAGAAGGCCGGACTCGAATCGTTTGAAAAGATGTGGGACAACGGCTTTCGTCAGACGACCACCAGCAACGGACCGATCACGAGCGCGCAGAACATGCGCGGTCTGAAGATTCGTGTGCCGGTGAGCCCGCTTAGCATCGACATGTTCAAGGGACTCGGCGCCGCACCGACCAGTTTGCAATTCAGCGAAGTGTATTCGTCGCTGCAAACGCATATTGTCGATGCGCAGGAAAATCCGTTGCCTATCGTTCAGGTCGCAAAGCTCTACGAAGTGCAGAAGTATTGCTCGCTGACCAATCACATGTGGGACGGCTACTGGTTTGTACTGAATCCGCGCGCATGGCAGCGTCTGCCGAAAGACCTGCAAGGCATTGCGAGCGACGCGTTCAATCAGTGCGCGTTGAAGCAGCGCGAAGATGTGCGCAAGCTCAACGACGCGGCTGTCGCCGATCTGCAAAGCAAGGGTCTTGCGATCAACCGGCCCGCGCCTGATTCGTTTCGCGCGGCGCTACGTCAAGCGGGTTTCTACGCGCAATGGAAAGACAAGTTCGGCAATCAGGCGTGGGACCTGCTCGAGCAATCGGTCGGCAAACTGGCCTGATGCAGCGCCGCGCGGGCAAGCATCAGACGACGCGCGGCGCCCGGCCGCGAGGAGATAGCAGCATGTCGAATCACGTATTGAACGCAGCGGAAGCGGCTGTGCCGCTGCCGACGGTGAGCACCCCGCGCCGCTGGCTGAAGGTGCTCGACCGCGGCCTGATTTCGGTCGTCGAAGTGTGCGCGGCGTTGCTGCTTGCTGTGGAAATCGTAGTGATGCTGGCGGGCGTGGTGTCGCGCTACGCTTTGCACCAGCCTCTGGTGTGGTCGGATGAACTGGCCGGCATCCTGTTCCTTTGGCTCGCCATGTTAGGCGCTGTTCTCGCATTGCGACGCGGCGAACACATGCGTATGACCGCGCTTGTCAGCCGGTTATCGCCGGAGCGTCGCGCCTTTGTCGATACGCTTGCCATTGCTGCGTCGGTCGCATTGCTGGCGCTGCTGGTTGCACCCGCTTATAACTACGCGTCCGGCGAAGCGGCCATCGTCACGCCTGCTTTGCAGATCAGCAATGCCTGGCGTGCGTTTGCATTGCCGATAGGCGCCGCGCTGATGTTGGTCGTCGGCGTGATCCGGCTCGCGCAGACTTGCCGCATGCGCGACGTTGTTATCGTGCTCGTGATCGCGGCGCTCGTCGGCGCAGCGGCGGCGTTGGCAGGACCGTGGTTCCAGACGCTCGGCAAGGCGAATCTGATCATCTTCTTCGGAGGCGTGGTTGCAATCGGCATCTTCTCCGGCGTGCCAATCGGTTTTTCGTTCGCGCTGGCCACGTTCGGTTATCTCGGCCTTTCGACCTTCACTCCGCTGGAAGTGGTCGTGGGGCGCATGGACGAAGGCATGTCGCATCTCGTGCTGCTGGCGGTGCCGCTGTTCGTCTTTCTCGGCCTGCTGATCGAAATGACAGGCATGGCGCGCGCGATGATCCAGTTCCTCGCGAGCCTTGTCGGCCATGTGCGTGGCGGTCTGTCGTTTGTGCTGATCGGCGCGATGTATCTAGTGTCCGGCATCTCCGGTTCGAAAGTGGCGGACATGGCAGCAATCGCGCCCGTGTTGTTCCCGGAGATGAAAAAGCGCGGCGCGTCCGAGGGCGACCTCGTCGCCTTGCTTGCCACCACCGGCGCGCAAAGCGAAACCATTCCGCCGAGCATCGTGCTGATTACGATTGGCTCTGTCACCGGGCTTTCCATTTCCGCGCTCTTTACTGCTGGCATGTTGCCGGGCGCCGTGCTTGCGATCATTCTGTGCGTCGTCGTGTGGTGGCGCTATCGGAAGGAAGACTTGAGCGGCACGCAGCGCTTCAGCAAGCGGCAGATAGGCCGGCTCTTCATTGTGTCGCTGCCGGCGCTGGCGTTGCCGTTCGTGATCCGGGCCGCGGTGGTCGAAGGCGTCGCAACTGCCACGGAAGTGTCGACCATCGGCATTGCTTACTCCATGCTGATCGGCCTTCTCATCTATCGCCGTTTCGAGTGGCGACGCCTTCCCCGCATGCTCGTCGATGCAGCCACTTTGTCCGGCGCGATTCTGTTCATTATCGGCTGCGCCACCGCAATGGCATGGGCGCTCACGCAATCCGGCTTCTCGCAGGACCTTGCGCAATGGATGGGTGCAATGCCCGGTGGCAAATACGGTTTTCTCGCGGTGTCGATCGTGGTGTTCGTGATGCTCGGCAGCGTGCTCGAAGGAATTCCGGCAATTGTGCTGTTCGGACCATTGCTGTTTCCCATCGCTCGGCTTGCGGGCGTGCATGAGGTTCACTACGCAATCGTGGTAATTCTCTCGATGGGTGTGGGCCTCTTTTCGCCGCCGTTCGGTGTCGGCTACTACTCCGCGTGCGCGATCAGCAAGGTCAGTCCCGACGCGGGCATTCGTCCTATCGTCGGCTATATGGGGGCGTTGATCGTGGGGCTGATTGTCGTTGCCGCGATACCCTGGATTTCAACCGGCTTTCTCTAACCGCTGTCTATCCGTTCGACCTTCGGGCGCTGCATTTCCGCCGCGCCGGGGAGTCGCTCGTCTATCAATATTTGCTGCGTGGGGAGAATTTCATGAGTCGTTTCTTTGGCGAGATTCGTCAAGCGGGGTACGTGGTGCGCGATATCGAGGCCGCCATGGATTACTGGAGCCGCGTGCTCGGTGTGGGACCGTGGTTTTACAACGAACGTGTGCCCATTGAAAACTACACCTATCGCGGGCAATCATACGAAGTTCATAACTCCGTTGCGCTGGCGAACTCCGGGCCGCTTCAAGTCGAACTGATTCAGACAAGGAACGAGGCGCCCTCCATGTATCGCGATTTTCTCACTGCCGGCAATACAGGGCTTCAGCACAACGCTTACTGGACCACTTCGTTCGACGCCGACCTCGCGCGTTTGCAGCAGCAAGGCTTCAAGGTTGCGATGAGCGGCGAAGTCGGCCGCAATGGCCGCTTTGTCTACTTCGATACTGAGGATCATCCGGGGACGGTCATCGAGCTCTCGGAGATTGCGGGTCCTAAGGGCAAGCTCTTCGACATGATCTACGCAGCCTCACGCGATTGGGACGGCCGTGAGCCGGTGCGCCGCTTCCCGGATTTGAGCACGCTATGACCGACGCACAGCATCCGCATGGCGGCGATCGCGATTCGCTCGAAGCCGACTATCTGATCGAGACGCCGCTCGATCCCGCGCGCGTCGCCGAGATCATGGCGGGCGAGCAGTCGAGCGGGACTTTCGTGCGCGTAGCCAACGAAACCGACGCGTTGCGCGCGCGAAGCCGCGCGAGCGTGCTGCGCATCGACGAACTGGAGCCCGCGGCGCAGCCGAGTCTCCATAGCTCATGGCTCGCGCGCCAGGGCGCGCGCGGACCCTGGCGGCGCGCGCGCGTTACGCTGTCTTTTCCGCTTGCCAACATCGGCGCCAACTTGCCGACACTCGCCGCGACCGTCGCGGGCAACCTGTACGACCTTGGCGAAGTCACCGGCATGCGGCTATTGTCGCTGCGTTTGCCGGCGTCTTATCGTGCGCGCTTTGAAACTCCGCGGCATGGCGTGAAGGGTACGCGTGCGCTGACACAGGTAGCCGACGGGCCGATGATCGGCACCATCATCAAACCGAACGTGGGGCTGAGTGCGGAAGAAACCGCGGCACTGGTGCACGATCTCTGCGAAGCAGGCGTCGATTTTATAAAGGATGACGAAGTAAGCGCCAACCCCGCGCATGCGCCGCTCGCGGAACGCGTGCGCGCGGTCATGTCTGAAGTGCGCCGCTACCGCGAGCGCAGCGGCCGCCAGGTAATGGTCGCCTTCAATATTACCGACGACCTCGACGCCATGCGTCGTCACGCGGAACTGGTGGAGCGCGAGGGCGGCGCGTGTGTGATGGCGAGCATCAACTGGTGCGGCTTTTCCGCTATTCAGACGTTGCGTCGCGCCACGCCGTTGGTGCTGCACGCGCATCGCAACGGCTACGGCATGATGTCGCGCGATCCGTCGCTCGGCATATCGTTTCAGGCTTATCAGACGCTGTGGCGTCTGGCGGGCGTCGATCATATGCATGTACACGGCCTCGCCGGCAAGTTCGCGCAAAGCGATGACGAGGTAATTGAGTCGGCACGCGACTGCGCGGCGCCGCTTGCCCCAGGCTGCGATGACACGGTATTGCCGGCGTTTTCTTCAGGACAGTGGGCAGGCACCGCCCAAGCGACGTTCGATGCAATGCAATCCACCGACTTGCTGTTCATGTGCGGCGGCGGCATCCTCGCGCATCCCGATGGCCCCGCAGCCGGTGTCACGAGTGTGCGGCAGGCATGGGCCGCGGTACAGGCGCGCACGCCCGTGCCGGTCTACGCGGAGCGCATGCCGGAACTGCGGCGCGCGCTCGAGTTTTTCGGCGGCCGCGGGTGAACTCACACGACGACCCCAAGAGCAGCGGCGAGACCGGCGGCGGCCCGCAATACGCGTTTTACGGCGACGATTTCACCGGCGCGACCGATACGCTCGCGCATCTCGCACGCGCCGGCTTGCGCACCATGCTGCTATTGGCGCCACCGGACGCAACGCATCTGGGAAAGCTCGGCCCGCTCGATGCGATTGGCGTGGCGGGCGCCGCGCGTACGATGTCGCCCGATCAGCAGCGGGTCGAGCTCGCACGTGTCGGTCAGGCGTTTGCCAAACTCGGCGTACGCGTGATGCACTACAAGGTGTGTTCGACTTTCGATAGCGCGCCGGGAACGGGCAGCATCGGCGTAGCGATCCGCACGTTGCGCAACTATTGCGCGAACCCGCTTGTTGCAGTGATTGGCGGACAGCCCAATCTGGGGCGCTATTGCGTGTTTGGTGAGTTGTATGCAGCGGCCGGCGCTGACGATGGCGAATCGTCCATCTATCGGATCGATCGTCATCCAACCATGAGCCGGCATCCCGTTACGCCGATGAACGAGGCGGACCTGCGCGTGCATCTGCAGCGACAGGGCGTGGATAACGTGCAGTCCATCGACTGGCGCTGCTATGCGGCAGGCGACGCCGCGCTGCAAACCGAGCTGCAACGCCGGCTCGCTTTGCGGCCCGACGCCGTGCTGTTCGACGTGCTCGACGATTCGCATCTTCATGCGATTGGGCGCTTGCTGGCGCATCAGGCGAGAAGCGCCGCGCCGCTCCTTGCGGTAGGCGCGAGCAGCGTGGCGCAGGCGTATGCCTCCGCGCTTGGCCCATCGGCTGCGAGTGAAGCAGCGCCGCAGCGCGAGCGGTTGGCTCGTGCACGCAGTCCGGTATTCGCGCTGGCCGGCAGCCTGTCGCCGTTGACCGAGGTGCAGATCCGCGCCGCGCATTCATATCGCCGCATTGAACTGGACCCGCTGCAGATGACAGGTGAATCAGCACACGGCTATCTAATGGCGCAAGTGGCAGCAATCGCCGATGCGTTGGGCAATGGAAGCAATGTACTGGCCTTCACGTCGCGGCGCGAACCGGGCTCTATTGAATCGCCCGGCGCGTTACCGCAACTCGCTCACGCTTGCGCGGCATTGCTGAGGCAAGTGCTCGACGCGGTGAAGTTGCAGCGTGTCGGCATTGCGGGCGGTGACACGTCGAGTATCGCGGTGCGAGCACTCGGCGCATGGGGTTTGTCGTATCTTGCGCCGCTGTCGGCCGGCGTGAGCGTGTGCCGTGTCCACGCCGACAGTCCGCAACTGGATGGTATCGAGCTGATGCTCAAAGGCGGCCAGATGGGCGAGATAGATCTATTCGAAAAACTGCTCGAAGGTCATGACGACAACGAGCATACCGGCCTTTAACCATTGTCGACGAATCCCGGATAGAGCGTCATGCCGCCGTCGACAAACAAGGTGGTGCCTACAACATAGTCGCTTTCATCGGATGCGAGCCAGACGGCAGCCTTGCCGATGTCTTCCACTTCGCCTACCCGGCCATAGGGGATCAGTTCCAATAGTTTGTCGCGCGCCGCGCTCGTGTCCCACGCGTCCCGATTGATCTGCGTGCGAATCGCGCCGGGCGCAATCGAATTCACGCGGATGCGCTCCGGCGCCACTTCCTGCGCGAGTGACTTCATGAACATCTGAATCCCGCCCTTCGACGCGGCGTAGTTAACATGTCCGGCCCACGGAATCACCTCGTGGACCGAACTCATGCAGATGATCTTGCCAAGCGCTTTCGATACCGATGTCGGCCCGCGTCGACGGAATTCTTTTACGGCTGCCTGGGCGGTGAGGAATTGCCCTGTCAGGTTGGTGGCCAACACCGTTTGCCAATCGTCTAGCGTCATTTCGGCAAAAGCGCTGTCCTTCTGCAAACCCGAATTGGCGACGACGATATCCAAAGTGCCGAAGCGAGCGCGGCAGGCTTCGAACATCGCATCGATATCAGCGGGATTCGATACATCGGCCTTAACCGCGATTGCAGCGCCGCCTGACTGATTGATTTCATCGGCGAGCTTCTCGGCCGATTCAGCGTGCGAATGATAATTCAGAGCGACGGACGCGCCCGCATCGGCGAGCGCCTTTGCAACGCCATAGCCAATGCCCGAGCTTGCGCCCGTGACCAGTGCGAATTGATTGGCGAGTAACTTTTCCATCGCAATTCCTCGGGGTTGAACGAGCATTTCGTCTATGTACGAATATAGCG
This sequence comes from Paraburkholderia kirstenboschensis, assembly GCF_904848585.1. Lineage (GTDB taxonomy): Bacteria > Pseudomonadota > Gammaproteobacteria > Burkholderiales > Burkholderiaceae > Paraburkholderia > Paraburkholderia kirstenboschensis. The sequence continues at coordinate 147,148 of NZ_CAJHCR010000007.1, read as the reverse complement.
AGGCCGCCGGATTTGCGCGCAGTTCACTGCATCGCGATCCGGCGGCCGGGCCTGCGTGGACTTATTGAGGATGTGACCGCGTTACGGAACGGCTATACCACTCCGGCGACCAGCAGCACGATCACGACGATCAGCACGACACCGAGACCACCCATTGGTGCATAGCCCCATGAACGGCTATGCGGCCACGTCGGCAACGCGCCAATGAGGAGAAGAATCAGCACAACCAGAAGAATAGTTCCCAACATATATGACCTCCGCTTGGTTGATGGAGCTGCCTTTCGGTGGGCCTCGCACTTTAGATTGTCGTGCGAGGGACCAGGCAGCGTCGTGAACCTGTGGGAGCAAGCGTCGTGCCCAGCGCGGAAAGAGGCGGTCGCCGTGTTGGCTACGCTCACATTGCGGTCGTAGGTACGCTCCTGATGCGCGAAGCGATGATGTCCGCAATGAACGCAATGGCGAGCGCGACAGCGCCAAATGCAAAGATCAGCGCGTAGTTGTTATGCGAGTGCGAGAACAGATACGAGTAGCCATAACCACCGAGCGCCTGGAACAGCGCAAATGCGGTCGTCGCACGGCTCCACGAGGCCCGTTGCTCGGTGTGATCGTGCGGCACCAGTTCGTGAATGCGACCGAGCGCGAGCGGCACGATGCCCGGCGTGAAGATGCCGAGAATCACAGTCGCCAACCCAAGTACCCATGCATTGCCGGAAAGCGCGAGCATGGCAACGGCCGCCGCTTGCAGCAGCAGTGCAACGCGATAAGCCTTGCCGTAACCGATACGATGCGCAACGTTGCCCGCGATGACGGGTCCCACGATCGCGGCAAGCCCATAGAGCACCCAGTAGTCCGCGCCAATTGCCGCGCCTCGACCGAGGCCGCGCGCCACGTAATCGACGAGCAGGATCATTGCCGGCACGAGTCCGAGCGCGTTCGCTGCGTATTGCGCATACAGCACACGCAGCCCGAGATTACTGGCGTGTGAAGCGTGACCATTGCCGGCTGCTGCAACTGGTGCAGGCGGATTCGTCGACGGCCAGCCGAACCAGCTCACCGCGGTCAATGCGAGCGCGACTGCGCCAAGACCGAGCCATGCCGTTCGCAGCCCGAAGTGCAGCAGCTCGGGAATGAGCGTTCCAGACGCTGCAATGCCAAGACCCAGTCCGAGAAAGATCATGCCGCTGACAAAGCCGCGGCGCGGCGCGGGAATGTGCGGAAGAATCGAAGTCGCGACGAGCACCATGATCGCGCCGCCGGAGATGCCCGAAAGCAGACGCCACGCGAAGAACCAGCTGATCGAGAGCGGATATGCGCAGGCGAAGAAGGCCGCGGTCACAACAGCCATCAGCAGGCGCAGTGCGGTGCGGTTCGATAATGCCGACGCAAGCGGTCGGCCGATCAACGCACCGATCAGATAGCCCGCGAAGTTGGCGGCGCCGAGTGTCACTGCTTGTGACGACGTGAACCAGTGCGCCTGAATCAGTGACGGAATCAGCGGTGTATAGGCAAAGCGCGCGAGTCCAATTGCGACGAGGCTGCCGCACAGCCCGGCGAGCGTCGCGTAGAGCGAACGGGCGTCGAGCGATGTAGAGCCCGAAGAGGTCAATGAGGGCGCTGAAGACATGACGATTCCTTTACCGGCCAACGTGCTTAACGTGGTGTCGGCTGTAGGTGAAAATGCGATGGTGTGCGCCCCGTTAGGCGCGTGACTTAGACGCCGCTGGGTTTGGCCGGTAGCGGGGGCAAGCCAAGAAGCGCGAGAGCGGTTGCGGCAGCGCTCGTCAGCACATCTCGCTGCGGATCGACCCGCGCTAGCACGCGCATGCCTAGCACTGTGGCGAGCAGATGAGTGGCGGCGTCGGCGGCGGAAACGTTGGCCGCGATTGCGCCGCTCTTTTGCGCCGCGAGAAGGCAACGATAAAAGAACTCGCGAATCTCGGCGATCTCGGTCGCGACGAGCTTACGAAATGCTTCGTCCTCCGATGAAATTTCCAGCGCCGAATTAACCAGCATGCAGCCGCGTTTGTTCGGATCGGAGACAGACCGCTCGATTGTTTCGTCGAAGAAACCTGTAATGGCTTGGGCCGGCGGCACGGTGCTCTCGAAGCGCCTGATCCGCTCGCGCAGCGTGCAGTCCAGGTAGTGCTCGAGCGCGCGCAGATACAGCCCGCGCTTGTCGCCGAATGCGTTGTACAGGCTCGGCTGGGTGAGACCCGTCGATCTGACCAGATCGCGTGTGGAAGTCGCTTCGTAGCCCTTGAGCCAGAAGGTCGCGCTTGCTGCTTCGAGCACCTCTTGCTCGTCGAAACCACGGGGTCGCGCCATGATCAATGTCCTTTGCCGCCTGCCTGGCGGGTTCTGTATCGTGCGATATAGAACGGGATTATATATCGATCGATACAGAACGCAAGGGCAATTTTAGAGAGCGCGTGTCGGGACCGCCGCGCCCCGCCAGCAGGCGCGCGGCGCGGCGGTTTCCAATTGCGGACATCTCAAGCGTCCTACAGATAGGTGCCTTTAATGCGCCCCTCGAAGATGGCGGTGTTGACGTCGAAGTCGTCGACGTGGCCCGAGGCGCCGCCGTCGACTGTGACGACGACGGAACGGCCCCCGCGCACGAGTTTCATCTGCTCGGCGTCGAGCGTGGCTTCCTCGCGCGCCGCGTCCGCGCAGCGGGGCAGGTCCTTGATGATGACGGTGGATTTCATGGCGATACTCCTTGAAGAGGGCGGGCGAGCACGGCAGGGTGCTCGCATCTGTTTCTGCAAGGTATATGCCAATTTTGGTTCGGTGAACGCGGAAGGTGTCGTCTCTTCGGCAACGCAGCGCCAGGCAACGATGTGCGTGGCACGGCCGCGAGAAGTGGATTACGGAGAGCGAAAGATCGAGGCGAAGTGTGCGGACGTAGCCCACAGATCACGTCCGCAATGTTGGCCCGCGAGCACGCGGGCGGCGCTGGCCAACGGTCCGCTCGCTACGCCCCGCGCGACAAAAACAGAAGCGGCACGCGTCGATAACGCATGCCGCCGCATTGCTGATGTGAACGCGAATCTAGCCGCGCCGTCTCTCGCGCGTCGCAGCCACCTTTCCGATGGTCTGATGCGCGGCCGGAAAGCCGGGCGGATACTCGACGACCCGCGCGGATACCGGCACGAGTGGCGAGGCGCTTGTCGAACGTGCGCCAATGCGTGCACCGCCGACAATGGCGGCCATTGCCTCGCGGTCGAGTTCCACGCTGTTCGTGAGGTCGTTGATGAGAAGTCTGGCCATGGTGTGTTCGCCGAAGAAGCCGCGCGGTGGGACAGTGTAATGGTCTCGTCTGCGCTCGCGGGTGTCGTCAAGTGTGCTGAGGTCTCGTCGCACTATAAGTATAGGAAATCTGTTTTCTGCCTGCCTGGCGGATATGGGCAGGCGGCAGTAGGGACGCCGCCGGTCCTTCGCTACTGCACGCCGTCAAACCGATCACGCCGACGTCGTTGAGCGCGGCGATGCTTATGTATTGCAACTAGATGAGGTTCTGGTTCACCGAGCCGTTGACGTTGGCAATGCCGCTTAGGCCGCCTACAGAGGGCACGCCACCGGCGCGGCCGGACACCGCCGACAACGCGGACGGTCGAGATCACGGGCTCAGGAAAGATCGCGAATCAAGAGGGATGACATGGTGTTTATCCAACGTTGCGCGGAAGAAGAAAGCGATTGGCACGAGGCGGAGCGGCCCAAAGAAGCGGCCGATTCGCCTCGCCGCTTATCACACGTAGATGTTGTTGGTCGACGTGACCGACGGATTGATCGTCGAGGTGATGTCGGCAGCGAACGCAACATTGTTGCCGTTGGCGTTCTGGATGTTGAGCTCGTTGCTGATCAGTTGCGTCGCGTCGACCTTCTTGCTGTAGTTCGGCGCGTAGAGCGGGCTGAAGTTGAAGTACGACGTGGACGGGCCGAAGCCGCCGCGCACCGCGCTCATCGCCTTGCTGTCGAGTTGTTCGGTGATGGACAGGTCTTTGATCATCAGCGTGGTCATGGTGAGTCTCCTGAAAGGGAACGTTGCAGCTCTGCGGTTGGGTTCGAGCAACTTGTCTGCTCGAGTGTCGCTAATGCATGGCCCGTGCCCCATTTAGTCAAGGTTCCTAATAAAAGTATCGGGGCCCTTGTGGCCATGGCTCGCGGACCGACTCGCCGCATTCGCAGCTATCCGCGGCGAGCGGCGAATTCACAGCGAGTGGTGGCAGTCGCCCGACAACGCCTATGGTTCTGTTGGAACGTGCCCGACATCGGCCGCTCATGCATGGCGCGGAGCAATCCTGGTTTGCGAAAGCGCGGGCCGGGAGCTAGTATCGAAGCGGCACATGTAACTGGTTACGAAAGCTTTCCTATCGGCCACAGGAGCCTCGGTCGCGTGCGATCGGGATCTATGGCAGCGGCGGCATCTCGCACAAAATGGCTAGCCTTGCGCGTGTGATTCACGACTTCCAGAACGGCGAGCTGTCCCGTGACGAGTTCGTCGCTCAACTCGACAGCACGTTGGTGACCGGAGGCCTCGGTCCCACGCAGCTGCTGGATATGCTCGGCGCCGCGCATCGTAAAGCGCCGCTGCCGGAGGACATTTACGTCGAAGTGCGGCGGCGGATCGAGCAGTTGCGAGTCTCGAATGTGGCGGCCGGCGGCGACGAAACCGGCATACAAACTACGGTTGAGATTCCATCTGTGCGCTCCACAGGCGCAATGCCTGCGAGCGCTGGAGCGGGTGCGTCCAACGCATCCGGCGTGTCGGGACATGACCAGATCAAAGGCACTGGCGACACGCTGAACAACCGCTTTGTACTCGAAGAGTGCCTGGGCGTCGGTGGAATGGGCACCGTCTATAAGGCGCTGGATCTGCGCAAGCTGGAGGCGTCGGACAGAAAGCCCTATCTTGCGATCAAGGTTTTGAACGTTCAGTTTCGCGGCAATCCGAACTCGCTCGTCGCGTTGCAGCGCGAGGCACGCAAGGCACAGGTGCTCGCGCATCGCAACATCATCACCGTATACGACTTCGACCGCGATGGGCCTATCGTCTATCTGACGATGGAGTATCTGTCCGGCAAGCCACTAAGCCAATTGCTGCGCACGCCGGGCTACCAGGGCATGCCTGTACGGGCGGCATTGCCTATCGTGCGCGGCATGTGCAGCGCGCTCGCGTATGCGCACGAACGCGGATTTGTGCATTGCGATTTCAAACCCGCCAACGTCTTTCTCACGACGAATGCCGAGGTCAAAGTGATCGACTTCGGCATCGCCCGCGTGTTTCAGCGGCCGGAGGAAGAGAGCGATGCAACGGTCTTCGATCCTGGGAGCCTCGGCGCGTTGACCCCCGCATATGCGAGCCCGGAAATGATCGAGCATCGCGAGCCCGATCCGCGCGACGATATTTATGCGCTCGGCTGCATCACGTATGAGCTGTTGACAGGGCATCATCCGTTCGACCGGTTGTCCGCCACGCAGGCGCGCAACGCAGATTTCAAGCTGCAACGGCCGGCTAATCTCGATGCAAGGCAGTGGCGCGCGCTGCGCGCCGCGCTTTCGTTCGACCGCGCGACGCGCATGCCGAGCGTCACGCGCTTTATCGCCGAGTTCGACAACGAAGCGCGCGCCGAAAAATCCGGTGCGTTGGCGAAGGCGGGGCTCGCGGGCTTCGCGGTAATTTGCGCCACGGCTGTCGGCGTGTACGCGTGGAAGTCGGCGCCGAATCGTCAGAGCCAGGCGCAGTTGGGCGCGGGCTCGTCGCAGGGACGCGTCGATCGGGGCGCTTCGTTGTCGACGCAAGCGAGCGCAGCGGTAGCGACAACGGGCGTGGCGTCGACGAGTTCGTCAACGGGCGGGCCAACGGTGGCGTCAACGGGCCCGTCAACGAATGCACCAACGAATGCACCAACGAACGCGTCGACAACTGTCTCGCCGCCCGCACCGCCCCCCGCACCAAAGCCAGCATTAACACTCGCCGCCGTCACGCCGATGCTCGCGCAAGTGCCCTGTTCGGCGTTATCTGCTTCGACGCAGGACCACACGTTGACGGTGCGCGGCTATGTCTCGCAACGCTACGGCACAGCGCGTCTGAAAGATGGGCTGACGCCGCTGCCCGGCGTGGACGCGTTGAAGCTCGATGTCGAGCCCGTCGCGGACGATAAATGCGACACCGTGAAGGCGCTCGCGCCGTACTGGACGCAGAACTGGCAAGCCGGCCACATCGCCGGATTGCATGTGCGTCCGCCGAGCGGCCAGTTGAGTGAGGGCGATCCGCTGGTTGTCGACGTGAGCACGCCCGGCTATGACTCATACGTGAATCTCGACTATTACCAGCTCGACGGTAACGTGGTTCATATGGTGCCGAGCCCGCGCGCGAAGGACAATCAGGCGCCACCGCGTTATTCGGCGACGATCGGCAGCGCAGGCGACTGGGTTATTTCGAAGCCGTTCGGTTCGGAGATGGTCGTGCTTCTGATCACGCCCGCGCCGCTATTCGACAAGCCGCGCCCTGAAGCGGAATCGCGCGCCGAATATCTACGAGCACTCGACGCACGCCTCGCCCAGATAGGCGCGAAGTACGGCCGGGAGCGGATCGTCGCTGACTTCGCGCCGATCACCACGAAGCCTCACGCGCCATGAACCGCCCGTGCTCTCTGCTTAACCGTCAAAAGCGGTCATAGCAGCGCATCACTTCAATTCTTTGACCACGCGGAAGCCGTCCTGCGATTGGCGCACGCCTGCGCTGTATTTGAAGCGTGTCGCGCTGAGCATGTAGCCGCTACCTTCGCGCCACGAGCCGCCACGAATCACGCGCATGTCGCAAGTGGGGCTCTCCCACGCGCGGCCATCTGCGGGGGCGGACTGGTATGAGTTGTGCCAGCAGTCGGCGGTCCATTCCCAGACACTGCCGTTCATATCGTGCAAGCCATATGGATTCGGGGCAAAAGAGCCTGCCAGCTCGGGGCCTTCCTTGTGCCACGGCTCGCCGCAATCCTTACAGTTGGCGTTGCCCTTGCGCATCTGATCTCCCCACCAGTAAGCGGTTGTCGTGCCGCCACGGTCGGCGTATTCCCACTCCGCTTCGGTGGGCAGACGGTACGGCTTGCCGGTAGTTTTGCTGAGCCACTTTACATATTGCTGCGCGTCATCCCAACTGAGATCGCGGGCGGGAGCCGTCTTGTTCGCATTCGTTTCGGGAGTGAGCTTCGGGCACGCGTTCGCGGCGACGCATGCATTCCACTGCTCGACTGTCACCTCGTACTTGCCGATAGCGAACGGTGCACCAATCGTCACGTGATGAACGGGTTTCTCTGATGGATCGTCGCTGCTGCTGCCCATCAAGAACGAGCCGGCGGGCAACGCGATCATGATCGGACACGCCGCGCAATCGCGGCTTTCACCTGCGACCGGCGCACGCGCTGCGGGCTTTTGCGCGGCTGCCGCGACAGGCGGCGTTCCCGGTGCAGCAGCACTCGCAGCGGGCGGAGCAGAAACGGCGCGCTGTCGATCCGGCGTCGCCGTGGCGGGGGGCGTTGCAGGTGTTGAGGGACGCGGGGCTTGCGGGGCCGGTGTAGCCGATGGCGCTGCCGGTTGCGCGACGGGTGGCGCGGGCGAAGCGGCCGCAGGCGCATTCGATGCCGCCGCCCGCAAGCGATCTATGCGGGCATGCGCGAGCGTGGCGAAGCGCCCACTGGGATAGGCCTTCAAATACGCTTCGTAGTCGCCGGGATAGTTACTGTCCTTGATTGAATTCCAGAACGTGATTTCGTATTGTTCACTGCTGTCTTTTGGCAGAATGCCGCGGCTGTGCAGTGTTACGACAGTATCGTCACGGCTCGCCACATATGCGGCAGACGCTTTAACCGCGCTATTTCCCGCTTCTGCCGATGCCGTCAGCGACGACGCAATCCACGGACTCTGCTCGCCGCGCGTTACGTCACGCACCCGGGACGCAACGTTCGCAAGCAGGCTCATCAGGGGCTGTGCCGGTGCTTCGTCGAGTGCCCGCAGCAATGCATGTGTGTAGATGCCATGGTGTATGCCGTCCGCCGCAAAACCACCAGGCGCGGTTGCGTATGCAACGACAGTGTTTGGCGGAAGTGCGGACGCATCCGGCGCAACAGCGGCGGCGAACGGATTGTCGAGACAGGTATCGAGGAATACGAGCTTCAGTTGGCCATCGCGTGAGTGCATTGCTTGCAAGACGTCATTCAGGTCGACGGCCTGGCGAAGCAGCGAGGCCGGCGAACGCACGTCGAGTCCGGCGGGAATCAGCAGCGTCTGCCCGCCGATCCGCATGCCGTGACCGGCGAAATAGAATAGACCGACACCACCTGCAGTCAAACGCTCGCGTAGTTCGCCAATCGCGCGCTGCATAGCCGCTGGTGTTGCATTTGAAAGCACGGTCACGTCGAAGCCGAGCGCACGCAATCTTTTGCCGACAGCTTGTGCGTCGCGCGGCGCGTTCTGCCTTATAACGTCGTGTGAATTGCCGCCATACTCGCCATTGCCTATCACGAGTGCGATGCGTGTCGCGCCAGGGTAATCGCGCTCGGATGCGAACGGCGCGATTGCTCGGTATGCTGGAATCGCCCGGTCCGTCGCGCCGGTGCTTTCACGCGGCCCGGCGGCAAATGTATTGCCGCAATCCACCAGAATGGCCCCGGCCATCCACATCAGCAGGAATATTCGCCACATCTTCGCATCCTGTTTGTTCCGGACAGAACATAGGCATTCGCGCACAGCACCGTTCGCCGCTATACGTCGCCGCTGTACCTACCGTCGTGCACGTATGGGACCTGACGACGCCCTTTGGACCGTCCGCATTGCAACGTATCAACAACCATAGCACGCACTTGGCGGGTCACAACCAACACTTCTACCGAGTGCGCTATACGGTTAACGAGTGTGGCGTATCTTTTTGGCAAGTTACGTCCTAAGCTGATTCACAAAGCAACGCGGCACGGTCGTTTTAACTACGCGGCAGCCGCCTCGCGTGCGCGCCGCGAACGCAGCAGCATCGCCCCGCACTGCCTTGCGCAGTCGAGGTGGCCACGACCGCTCTTCGGGAGAGTGCGCTATGCGAATAACCAACGTCCCCGCTGTTCTCAACCGGAGTCTAACGGCCGCAACTCGGCTGCATGCATGGCGTGCGGTTTCGGGCACTGTGCTCGCCGTGATGATCGGCGGTGCGGCGCTGCCTGTCGCCGCATTCGCCGCGTCGACTGCATCGCCCACGGGTGCCGAGGAGTACATCATCTGGCCGCCCGACGGCGCCGTGATTCACGGCGGCAAGCTGTGGGTGCGCATGGGGCTGCGCAACATGGGCGTGTGCCCGAAGGGCGTCGTGTTTCCGAACACAGGGCATCATCATCTATTGATCGACACGGACCTGCCGGCGCTCGACCAGGAAATTCCATCGGACCGCAATCACCTGCATTTCGGCGCGGGTGAAACCGACGCGCGTATCGAGTTGCCACCAGGCAAGCACACCTTGCAACTGATTCTGGGCGATCACAATCACGTGCCGCACACGCCGCCCGTGTACTCGAAGAAGATCACCATCACCGTGCAGAAAGACTAGCGCGAGCCGCGCGTTCATCGCGGACTCCTCAGGACGGAGAGACGTTCATGTATAAGCTCATCGCAGTCGCGGCGCTGGTGGCGTCGGCGTCATGGGGCACGGCGGATTTAGCCGTGGCGGCGGGAACCCCGGCGCCTGCCGGCGCACACGCCTATATCGGCTATCCAAACGACGGTCAGGTGGTGCCAGCCAATAAGCCGTTTCGCGTGTGGTTCGGATTGCGTTACATGGGCGTGGCGCCAAAGGGCGTCAAGTTTCCGAACACAGGACACCATCATCTTCTGATCGACACCGACCTGCCGCCACCGGACCAGGAGATACCCTCGGACCGCAATCACCTGCATTTTGGCGCTGGTGAAACGGAGACCATGCTCCAGCTGCCGCCGGGCAAGCATACGTTGCAGCTATTGATGGGCGACTACATGCATGTCCCGCACGATCCGCCGGTGTACTCGAAGAAAATCACCGTCATCGCGCGTTGACGTGCTGCGCGCGTGGCATCAACAACGAGCGGCGCGGTGTCACGCGTTGACCAACCATCGCACGCCGGTTGTTGGTTGCAATCCATCAGGTCGAGGCAGACGCATCTTTGCCGCTGGCGGTATTTCAAGGCCGTGCTTCCCCGCAAACCCTTTGCTCAAGGCGCCTCTGCACATTTCTTAGGATAGGAAAACGAAACTGGCACAGCCTATGCGTTTGTGATGTTCGAGCAGACAAGATGCTCGAACCTAAACCGCAAGACTGCGACCTTCCCTTTCGGGAGATTTGCCATGAACACGCTGATGATCGAAGACCTGTCCATCACCGAACAACTCGACAGCAAGGCGATGAGTGCCGTGCGCGGCGGCACCGGCCATACGCATCCGTCGTTGTTGTATATGAACTTTGCGCCGGTGTTTGCGCCGAACAACAGCAAGAAGGTCGATGCGACTCAACTGATCAGCACGACGATAAACATTCAGAACGCCAACTGTAACAACGCAGCCTTCGTTGCCGGCGTGACGACCACAATCGATCCGCACGTGACGTCCAATAACAACATCTACATGTCGTAAGCGGCGCGAGCAGACGCCGCCGCCTGCCGGCCCATGCGTCCGCCCGCACCGATCCTCAAAAGTTCGCGCATCCAATCGTTCTTTTCACGCGACACCTCGTTACCGCACATCTCCGAGCCCATGTTCATGCACTGCTTCGATGGTGAAGCGGCGCCCGAGATGCTTTACTTGAAGCGTGCGCTTGCGTCGTGCAGTGAAGTGGGCGTCATCGGAGAAAATCGTGTCAGCGTTGCTTGATTCACTGGTCCGTCAGCGCTCGTTCAATCACTCCACCGCGGCGACGTTGCGCGGGCTGTGCGCGGCAACCGTATGCGCATTTTCATTGTGTGCGTGCGTCGACGTCAGCATGCCGGACTACAAGCGGCCCGATACGCCTGCCAAAGCGTCGTGGTCCGATCACAAAGGTTCACCGGTATCAGCGGCGGCCACCATCGAACCGGAATGGTGGAAGGGCTTCCACGATTCCACTCTCGATTCGCTGATCGATAAAGCCATCAGCGGCAATTTCGACATCAAGGTGCTGGCCGCTCGCATCGACGTGGCGAGCACGCAAATAGGCGAAGCCAAAGCCGGCGCGCTGCCGACGATGGATCTCGGCGCCGGCGCAAGTTTTCAGAAGACCACCGGGCAGACGTTCACGAAGCAGTACAACGTCGCGGCGCAGGTCAACTGGGACATCGATATCTGGGGCAAAGTCGAAAAGGGTGTGCAGGCGCAAAAAGCCGAGTTCCATGCGAGCGAAGCCGACTGGCGCGCCGGCTATCTGGAACTGGTGTCGAACGTGTCCAGCACCTATTTCCAGTTGCTTCAGTTCGACGACCAGATAGACCAGCAGCAAAGAACGCTCGTTACCAACCGGCAAATCCTGACGATCTACGAAGGCCAGCGCCGCAGCGGCCTCATCCCGCAGACGCAGGTGCTGCGACAGCAGGCAGAGATCAATCGCCTGACGAATCAACTGCTCGAACTGCGGCGCTCGCGCGATCTCGCGAATAACGCGCTGTGTACGCTGATCGGCGTACCTGCAGGCGAGTTTCAATTGCCCAAAGGCCATCTGCAGCAGCGCGTGCAACTGCCTGCGGTACCCGACGGCTTGCCCGCGCAACTTCTGGCGCGGCGCCCCGACGTGGTAGCCGCGGAGTTTAGAGTTCTGGAGGCGTACGACCTCGTCGGTGAGGCCAAGCTCGCGCAATTGCCGACGATCAGCCTGACCGGGCACGGCGGCACGGCGAGTTTCGCTCTTACTGATTTGCTCAAGTCATTCACGTACGGCTTCATGCCCAGTATCAACATTCCACTGCTCGACCCCGGAGTGCGCGCGCATGTGAAGGTGACGCAGGCGCAATCGACAGTTGCGGAGCAGCAATATCGTGCAACGGTGATGGGCGCATTCGAGGAAGTGGAAAATGCATTGGTCAATCTGAACGCGCATAAGGCGCAGCGAGTTGAATTGCAGCAAGAGGTCGATCGTCTGCAAATCGTGGCTGATCAGATCCAGTCGCAACTGAGGCTTGGTCTCGTGTCGCAACTGGAAGTATTCGAAACCGAGCGGACGCTGCTGGAAGCGCAGCAATCTTTGCTGGCCAACCATGAATTGATTCTGTCCGATACGGTACTGCTTTATAAGGCACTTGGCGGCGGCTGGCCAAACGTCGACGTGCAGGCGCAAGTGAAACAGCAATAGAGCAGCACAGCGGAAGTAAAGGAGCACTGAGCTAATCCGCAATGTGGCGAGTGTGAGCCTTATTCGAGCTTCACACCGGGCGCCCATTGGCTTCATAACCGACGACAGGGAATTGACACTCGCGATGCGTGACTTACAATCGTTGAGGAGCCGGCTTTGCAATGGCTCGCTAATAAAAGACCTTCTCGCCGTCGTCCTTCGTGCTGAACCCGCTGTGCTCTCGCAGCAGCGGGTAAACGATTAGTGATCCGGATAAAATGGCCGACGGTGGAACACCCATTGCAGAGGCACGCGCGACCGTCGAATCCGCTTTCGACGTGCTGTTGTCTCCGCTTGCCTCCGGGCAACGTCCTGCGCTGGACGCAATCCGCATTGTCGACAACCTGTTCGCGATTGGACGCAGCGAAGCGCCGTTCACCGATTACCCCGCTGAGCGGATCGCGCGTCTGTCGCGCCGTCACGCGCGGGTGTTCGTCGAGCACGGTGCCATTTATGTTGCGGACCTCGACAGCAAGAATGGCACGACGGTAAACGGCATTGCGGTGCGTCAGACGCCGGCGCGTGTGCGGGCAGGCGACGAACTGTGTTTCGGCGGCGAGTTGTGTTATCGCGTGAGCATTGAGCCGCGCGCGCGCATCGTGGCTGCGAGCAGCACGACCCACGCCCCCGCCTTGTTGCTCGTGCCACAGCGCGACGACCTCGAGCTTCAGCCAATCGAAGTGCAAGCGTTCCCGTTCCTCGTCAGCAAAGCCGATGAGGTTTTTTCGCGCTACAAGGACCGCTACCCGCATCAGGTCAATTACATTTCGCGGCGCCACGCGCATATCTTTCTGAAGGGCACGGAGCTTTACGTCGAAGACCTCGGCAGCACGAACGGCACATTCGTCGGCGGGAAACGCCTCGACGAATCCGCGCTGCCGCTGGCGGACGGCGACGTAGTTGCATTTGGCGGAGACCACTTCGTCTACAGGGTGACGCTGCAAAAACCGCCCGAAAACGAGCCGACCGTGACGCAACTGCTCCTCAATCCCTCAGTCGATGAAGCCGCGGACCCCGACAAAACGACGTTCGTGGGCGCGGCGCATTCGTTTCTCGACATCTTTTGCGTGGATCCGGCGCGCCAACGCGAGGACGAGATTAACGAGGCTGCGCACGCGTCGTCCGCACAAGCAAGACGCGCGTCGTCGGGCGGCGGGGCGGCGGTGGGTGTTGCGAAGGGCGCCAGTGGCGGGTACGGTGCCGACAGCGTCGCGAATGGGGCGGATAACAGCCAGAGCGCGAGCGTCTCGAAGCGCAGGCAGCGCCGCTGGCGCCTCGTCGCTAGCGAACTCGGCAAGGCATTTGCGGGCGACGATCGTGCGGGCATGAGGCGCGTCGCTGCGTGGAGCGGCGTGGCCGTGGTGGTGTTCGGATCTGTGGCGTTGGCGCTTTATCTGCGCGGATCACCCGAGCGCGAGGTGAAAAATCTGCTCGCGAGCGGCGACTATACGAGCGCCGTGAAGTCGGCGAAAAGCTATCTGGCGAGTCATCCCGCCGACACGAAAGTCAGCGCGCTCGCGAGTGAGGCGCTGTTAAAGGGGAGGCTTCCTGGCTGGCTCAATGCACTGCAAAAGGCGCAATTCGAACAGGCCGACGCGATGCTTGCCGACATGAAGTCGTTGAGCGCGAACAATGCGGATGCTGCGTCGTTGCTCGGCGAACTGCAATGGGTGGGCGATCTGGAGCGCTTCGTGGCCGGACGAGGCGGCGTCGAAGCGCCGATCCACATGTACGCGGATGAAGCGACTATAGGCGGCTTGTTGCAGCGCTGGGACGACGATCCGAAGAGTCATCAGCGTTCTCTCGACAGAATCGCGTCATATGTACCCGTTTTTTCGGAACCGTACGCGCGGGCCATGAGCCATCTGCGCAAGCTGGAGAGCGACGATTCAGTTTATCTCGCTGCAATCGAACGGTTAGACGGGACGATTCGCACCGAGTTGGCGCGCGACAAACCAGCAGCGCTGCCGTCTGTGCTGGATGACTATGCGCAACGCTATCCGCGCCTCGCGGGGCTCGACCGTGTGCGCGACGATCTGCGCCAATACACCGCATTGCTGGATGCCACGCTGGCCCGCGAATTGACCTCGCTGCTTTCGCTAATGAAAGCAGCGCGCTTCAGCACACCGCCGTTTCAGGAGCAATATCGGCAACTGGCCGCAACGCGTCTGCCATCGTCAGATGTAATCCAGCGGCTCGACGCGGTAGCCCAGGCATGGAAGCGCGGCGACGCGCAACAGGCGCTGGCCGGATTGCAGTCGATGCCCGCCGGCCCTTGGTCCGATATGCTGACCGCCGAACTGGCTCGTAAAAAAGCGTTGCTCAGCCAATACAGCGACTTGCAAAAAACGCGTGGCGGCAAGGATTACGACCAACGTCTGTTGTCGTTCTATGCGAGCCTCGATCCGTCGGCGGATGTGTGGTTCGCGCACTCGATCGAGAAGGACGTCGCCGCGTTGCACGATAAAGCACTGGCGCGCGCTCAAGACCTGATGCTGCGTGCGCAGAGCCTGTGGAAGCAATATCGCGCGAGCGGCTCCATCGGTGGCACACAGCGGCTCGAAGCCGGCATCTCGCCGGGATTTCGCAATGAGGCGCGTTTGCTCTCCGATGCTCAAACCGCAGCGCAACAGGGCATGCGCATCTATTCGCAGTTGAAAGCGGACCATCCTGCCGACTTCGACCGCCTGCTCGCGGATATCGAAGCCGAAACAAGCTTGCAGCGCCGCTCGCTCACCGAATTGCGCATGGTGCTGGATCCCGGTCTTCTCAAGGCGAAGCTGGCGTTGATTGGAGGCGAGCAGAGTGAAACGCGACAGTCACCCTAGGCCGCTTTCGGAAGCGCTGGAAGATCACAGCGTCGAAGGCATCGCGATACTGACCGCTGAGCCGGTGCGGCTCGCGCGCGCGCTGATCTGGGCAATGGTCGGGTTGGTGGTGGCGGGACTCTTGTGGTCATTCGTGGGGCGCGCCGATGTGATCGTCAGCGCACAGGGCACGCTATCGCCTGATTCTGAAGTGCGCCGCATCTATGCGCCTATCGACGGCGAACTGGCCGACCTCTATATCGCCGAGGGGCAGCCCGTGTCGAAGGGCGACGTGCTCGCACGGCTCAACGCGCGCGGCGCTATCGAAGCCGCGAGCAATGCGTTGCAGGCGCAACTGAAGCTCGAAGATGCGGAGCGGGACTGGAAGCAGTTTCCGCAAAAGAAGGCGCTACTGGAACGAAGAGCCGCCGCACTCAAGGCGCAAATGGAAGTCGAGGCCCGCCTGCATGAAAATCGCGTTTCGGAAGGCACGACCAAACTCGCGGAGGGGCAGAAGGCGGAACTCGACGAGGCGCGCAGCGTACTCGATAACGCGCGGCGCGTGCGCGAGGCGGCGCGCCAGGAACTGGACCGCTATTCACAGCTGTTCGCGCAGCCGGGCGGCGGCGGAATAGCCGAATTGCAGGTCGAGCAGAAGCGAACCGCCGCGATGGAAGCGGATAACGCCTACCGCGTCGCGCAATCGAAACTTGCCGAACTCGACTTCCGTTTGAGCCACGAATATGCAAAGGCGAATGCGGAACTGGAAACAAGCGGCCAGCAAACCACCGACCTTCAGCTTCAATACGACGCGGCGGTGCGCGACGTCACCGACGTCGAAGACAAGTTGCGGCTGCAACTACAGAGCGCGCGGCTTGTATCGGAAGCCGCCGCGCGGATCCGTTTCGAGAACATCGACAAGGACAATTTCCTGCTGATTCTCGCGCCAGTTTCAGGTGTGATTACCGATGTAACGTCGACTCAGCGCGGCGACAAGATTCAGGCGAACTCGCCACTCGGCGGCGTCGCGCCGAAAGACGCGAAGCCCGTGTTGAAGATCGAGATTGCCGAACATGACCGCGCGTTCCTGCACGAAGGCCTGCCGGTCAAACTCAAGTTCAACGCGTTTCCGTATCAACGTTACGGCTTGATCAGCGGCACGCTCGCTTACATTTCGCCGGCCACCAAGCCTTCATTGCAGGACAAACAGCCGGTTTATGAGGGTCGCGTCACACTCGATAAAAACTACTACGAGATTGCGGGCACGCGTTATCCATTGCGTTATGGCATGACAGCGAGTGCGGAGATCGTGGTGCGCGAGCGGCGGCTAATCGACTTGGGTCTCGATCCGTTCAGACAGGTGGCGGGTTGACCGTGCGGATCACACATCAACCATGGGAGCGGAGAACATGACCGCGATAGTGCGAATCGATGATGAAGTTGTCGACGTCAGCGAATTCATTCGTCTTCTTAAACTGACTGGCCAGTTTGAAAGCCTGATAGAGCAGATCGTGCGCGACAAGCTCACCGTGCATGCGGCGAAGAAGCAGGGCATCGCAGTCAGCGCCGACGAGATCCAGCAGCGCGCCGACCAGTTCCGCCGCGTGCGGGGCTTGCATCGTGCGGCCGATATGAACCAGTACCTGGATGTACTCAACGTGAGCCTCGACGAATTCGAGGTGTTCATTACCGATGGGTTGTACCAGGAGAAGATGCTCGAGGAGATCGGCAACGAGGCCGCCGTCAGAGACTACTTCGCGCTGAATTCACCGAAGTTCGACGCGATCGAGGTGAGCCACATCGTGCTCGATAGCGAAGGCAAGGCGAAGGAAATGATCTCCTATCTGCACGACGATCCCGACAGTTTCGCCGACATGGCTCGCGAGCATTCCATTGCCGATACGCGTGAGGCGGGTGGCGTAATAGGCAAGGTGCTGCGCGGCTCATTGAAGCCCGATATCGAGGCGAAGATCTTCAATGCTGCGGTGGGAGATCTGCTCGGGCCGTTCCCATCGGCTGATCGATCGTGCTTTGAAATCTTTGCGGTGACGGCCAAGTATCCAGCCACGCTCGACGCCGATGTCGCCGCCGAAGTCAGGCGTCTGCTACGCGAAAGCTGGCTGATCGCGCGTGCGCAGGAACATGTGATCGAGGCGCGCTAGCCGGGCGCAGAACTGAAAAGGCCGAATCGAGGTTCGCAAGCTTATGGATGCACCCCAGACCGCACCATCCGCCGCCGAGTTTCTCGCCTCGGTGGAAATACTGTCGCCTTTTTCTCGCGATGAGATCGACCGCCTGGCTGAATATGCACAGGCGCGCTTTTATTCGTTTGGCGAAACGGTGTGTTCAGCAGGGGAGACCGCCGACGGTCTATACGTGATTCGTTCGGGATCGGTGCGCATCTTTGTCGAGGAGAACGGCAAGGAAACGAGCATGGGAGTGCGCAAGTCGGGAGAAATCTTCGCCGATATTGCAATGCTCCGTACGTATGTGCATGAAGCCTCGGTGCGGGCGTCGGCGAAGACGGAGTTGCTGTTCATCCCGCGCGCCGCAATCGAGCCGGTGATCACCGGCAATCAGGCCGCGCTCGCTTTTGTCGCGAGCTATGTGGCGATCAATTCGGCCGGCGGCTTCGTCGCACAGTTGTTCGATTTGCGCGGCAAACTGAACAAGGCAGAGCTTGAAGAATATGTACGCAGCGTGGGTGTGAAACGGGTGGCCGCAGGCAAGGAGATTCTCAAGCAGGAAGCGCGCGACGACCGGCGCTTATACGTCGTGCGTCAGGGTGAAGTGCGCATCGTTCGGCATGAAGAGGGGCGCGACTATACGCTCGCCACACTCGGAGAAGGCGAAATATTCGGCGAGAAAGCGTGCTTGATGCGCCAGGAACAAATGGCCTCCGCGGTTGCTTCGACAGATGCCCGGCTGCTGGTTATTCCCGAGCGCACGGTTCATTTCATTCTCGAGCGCAATCCCAAACTGCGCGAGGTGCTGGACGAACGCATTCGTTACGTCGACCGTGAATTACAGCGGCAGAAGCGGCTTGAACAACGCCGTAAGTTACCGCTGATGCTGGACCTGCAGAGCAAGCCCGAGTTCGGCGAGAAAGTAATCAAGCGCTTTGCGCTGGTCGAACAGGCCGAAGAAATGGATTGCGGCGCGGCATGCCTCGCCATGATCTGCCGTCACTACAGCATTCCGATGACGCTCGGCAAATTGCGCGAACTCGCCAATGTGACGACGCAGGGCGCGACGCTCGACAGCCTTGCCCGTGCGGGGGAATCGCTCGGCTTCACCGCGCGTGGGGTGCAATGCACGTTCGATTCGTTACGTGGATTCGATCTACCGTTCATCGTGCATTGGGAGGGCTACCACTACGTGGTGGTGTATGGGCTCTCCACTGAGTACGTATGGGTCGCGGACCCGGCGCTGGGCTTCCGCAAACTGACCGTGGAGGATTTCGAGCGCGGCTGGAGCGGTACTTGTCTGCTGTTCACGGGCGGCCCTCACTTGCTGCAAATGTCGGCGGCGCGTTCACCGTGGATACGCTTTGTAGGCTACCTGAAGCCGTATAGAAAAATACTAGGGCACCTCTTTCTCGCGACGTTTGTGATTCAGGTACTCGGCGTGATCCCGCCGCTCATCATCCAGAACATTCTTGACGGCGTAATCGTGCATCAGAATGTGAGCTTGCTGCATCTGCTGATAGGCGGCCTCATTATTTCGAATGTGTTCTCGCAACTCATGTCGTCGATTCGCGCCTACCTCGCGAATTTCATGGTGCGCAACATGGACTTCGCGATGATGTCGCAGTTCTTCAAGCACACGTTGTCGTTGCCATTCTCGTTTTTTGCAAAGCGCAAAACTGGTGACATTTTTGCGCGTTTTCAGGAGAACCAGACGATTCGCGCATTTCTCACGGAATCCACCGTGACGACCGCGTTGAATCTGCTGATGGTGTTCATCTACTTCACGATCATGTTCGTCTACAACGTGAAGATGACGCTCGTGCTGATCGGCTTCGTCATTCCTATCATGGCGCTGACCGCTTTGGCCACGCCCAGAATCAAGAATTATGCGCGTGAGGTTTTCACCGCGTCGACGGAATCGAAGTCTTTTCTGATGGAAGCACTGGCCGGCGTCGAAACGGTCAAAGGCATGGGCATCGAGCGACCCGTGCGTTTGCGTTGGGAGAAGAAATATGCGAAAGCGCTGGAAGTGCAGTACCGTGCGCACGCTTTCAATATTCTCGTTGGGCTCGGCAGTCAATTGCTGAACGCTGCGACCACGATCGCGATTCTGTGGGTCGGCGCGAATCTCGTGCTCGCGCGCGAGATGACAATCGGCCAGTTGATTGCATTCAATGCATTCATGGGAAGCGTGCTCGGCCCGTTGATGGGACTCGTCGGCTTATGGAGCATGCTCAATGACGCGGGCGTCGCGATGGAGCGCCTTGGCGATGTGCTCGACATCGAGCCAGAACAGAGGCCGCAGGATTTGCCGTCACGCGTAATGTTGCCGGAATTGCAGGGCGAGATAAGCCTGAGCGGTGTCTACTTCCGCTACGGCGATGACGATGCCGCTTATGTGTTGGAGAACATCAGTTTCGACATCAAGCCCGGCGAACTAGTGGCGATTGTTGGACGCAGCGGCTCCGGCAAAACGACGTTAGCCAAGTTGCTGGTCGGCTTTTACGCGCCGACCGAGGGCAAGATGTCAATTGACGGTTACGACATCGGCGTGGTCGACAAAGCCTATTTCCGTGCGCAGATCGGCTATGTGATGCAAAGCAATCTGCTGTTCTCGGGCACGATTGCCGAGAACATAGCAAGCGGCGACGACGCACCGGACCGCCGCCGCATCGAGGAAGTGGCCAGAATGGCGGATGCACACGCGTTCATCAGCAAGATGCCGCTCGGCTACGAGCAGATTGTCGGCGAGCGCGGAATAGGGTTGTCCGGCGGTCAGATCCAGCGGCTGTGCATTGCACGCGCGCTGTATCACGATCCACGCCTGCTCGTATTCGACGAAGCCACGTCTGCGCTCGATTCGCAGTCGGAAAGCAACATTCTCGGCAATATGCACGACATTCTCAAGGGCCGCACCGCAGTGATCATCGCGCATCGGCTGAGCACGATCATGCGTGCCGACAAGATCCTCGTGCTCTATGAAGGGGCAATCGTCGAACAGGGCCGTCATGAAGAACTGATCCAGCGCGGTGGCATGTACTACCAACTGGTTCAGAAACAACTGAGTACGTGATGATGAAGATACTCGACCAGATTGAAGACATCAGTCCTGCTATTTCATATGCGGGCTTGATCGAGCGAATAGAGATTCTGCGCTCGACACTGCGGTGGTCGTCGCGGCTGGAGCGCACGGATATCGACAAGCTGCTCAGGCAAGCCACTTCGCTGCGCGACGAGGTCATGCAGCTCTCGCACAAAGAGCGCTTCGTGCAAGCCGCGGTGGCGGCAGAGCCCGAACAGCGAGCCGAGCAGTCGCGCGGTGCACGCAGGCAGGCGCTGCTCGAGCGCAGTTTCATTTTCGAGGGGACGTTCGGGGACAATCCGCACCTGCTCGAATCGCTCGAAATCGCCGAGAAAGCGGCGCCGACCGACTTGCCCGTTCTGATCGACGGTGAAAGCGGAACTGGCAAAGAGTTGATGGCCAAAGTCATTCACGCTAACGGATCGCGTTCGGATAAGCCGTTTATCTCCGTGAACTGCGGCGCGATTCCGGACAATCTGCTGGAATCGGAATTGTTCGGTCATCGCAAGGGGGCGTTTACGGGCGCTTCGAACGACCGTAAAGGGAAATTCGAAAGCGCGCATACAGGTACCATCTTTCTCGACGAGATCGGCGAGTTGCCGCTCGCGGGCCAGGTCAAGCTGCTGCGCGTGCTGGAAGCGCACGAGATTCAGCGCGTGGGTTCCGACGAAACCATTGCAGTCGATACGCGCATAGTCGCGGCAACGAATCGCAATCTGCGCAAGCTCAGCGAAGAAGGCAGGTTTCGCGAGGATCTGTTCTATCGGCTTAGCGTCATTCACGTGACGCTGCCGCCGCTGCGCGAACGCCGCGACGAAATTCCGCTGCTGATCGCATGGTTCGGTGACGAGGCGGCCGGCACGCTCAAACGCAGGCCCGTCAGATTGACGCCGCGTTTGCGGGACTTTCTGCTTAATTACGCATATCCCGGCAACATCCGCGAGTTGCGCAACGTGATGTATCGCATCTCGTGTCTTGCCGGGGATATGGCGGACATGGATCACTTGCCGACCGATATGCGGCCCGCGGCGCCGGGAGCAGCGGCGTTGCAAAGCGGCGCGAACAGCACAGGGCAACAACCGATCAGCGTGGCTAACCTGATGTCGCTAAGCGACGCGAAGCGCGCCGCGAGCGACGACGCGGAGAAAGCCTTTCTCGAGCGCGGACTGCGCGAAGTGAACGGCACGGTTGCCGAATTGGCGCGGCGCATCGACATGAACCGGTCGCATCTGCAAATGCTGCTGAAGAAGCACGGCCTGCATTCGAAAGACTTCCGCAACCGTAGCGCTCCGTCCTCGAACAGGAATGGCGCCGTCGAGCACGCCGAGGACGACGGCGAAGGCGACGCATAACGCCGCCAGCCGTCAATGTCGAGCGGCGTGCAGCTCACGGCGCCGGATTCAGGAGCGTTTTGTCCGCGGCGTGAGGGTCTTCGGCCCGTACCACGACCGCAGTAATGTTGTCGCGGCCGCCGCGCTCCAAGGCGAGGCTCACCAGTTGATCGGGCGCGTTGCCGTGTGCCGCCGTGGACAATACGGATAGCATGTCCTCTTCGCCGATCTCGTTGCTCAGGCCATCGCTGCAAAGCAGGAAGATGTCGCCGTCCGCGACTTCGATCGCATCGTCGTCGAGTTCGAGCAGGTCCGTCGCGCCCACGGCGCGCGTGATCATATGCTGCGCGGGATGATGCCGCGCTTCTTCGTCGGTAATCACGCCAAGCGACTTGAGCGCTTCCACCTGACTGTGGTCGCGCGTGAGTTGGCGTAACTGTCCGTCGCGAAGGAGGTAAAGGCGGCTGTCGCCGGCCCACACATAACCGCAAAAGCGATCGCAGGCGAGAAGCGCGACGACCGTGCTGCCGATGCGTTGCACCTGGCGGCGCGCGGCCTCGTCTCTCAACTGACGATTAGCGACCTGCAAATGTGCGCGCGCGTCGGCCATGAACGCCTTCATGCTGACGGGCGAGGCGAGCCGCTTCAATTCGTCGATGACGATGCGGCTCGCGAGATCGCCGACCGCATGTCCGCCCATGCCGTCGGCGACTGCCCAGCGTCCGAGTTCCGACTGGTCAAGGCAGGCGTCTTCGTTGATTTCACGCACGCGCCCCGCGTCGGAGCGCGCGGACGACGTCCATCGGAATAGGCTCGCACAGGTCACAACGGCTACACCATATCGTTTCTGCTGCGTGCGTCGGGAGAGACATTGATGTTCGAGTTCGCGCCAGTATTGCGCACGTCGACCGACTGGAACTGGTTGATCATCTGGTTAGCATAGAAGTTGTTGGAAACCTCGTACAGGTTCACGACCGGTCCAATGCTGGGCGTTTCCCGCACATAAGGTTGAATCCAGCCATACACCCAGGGCGCTCCGCCGCCGCCGCGAATCGCCGCCATTGCTTTACGGTCGAGTGCGAGGTTGAGTGAGAGATCGTTCACAGAAATAGAAGCCATGTCGTTCTCCGGTTGACCGCGTGCGCAACGCGCGCGGTTTCAATGGACCTGGACAGGGAGTATGCAAGTGTTATGCCGGTCGATGCGCGACGCCATGTGGATGGTTGCAATGCGTTGACTGGCCGGCCTTTCCGCTGATTCGGGCGCTGTGCGACCGGCGCCGCGCCACGCGATAGGTCGGCGCGCACCCAACATGCGCGCTTGCGAGCCGGTGTGGTGCCCAACACATTCCTGGCGCGTGGGCAGCTTCACGCCTGCATCCTGAATCGCCGTTCTGGCGGTGGCCGGGAGAGCGCCGCACGCCAACACATCGGCACATTTTCTGTCGCTTATCAGCCCACAGTTTTCTTCGTCAAGAAGGCCGCGTTCAGCGGAAAGCCCTATAAATAAAGGCTTTTACGCACATGGCCCGGATGATGCAAAAGACCTCGCAACAGTGTTGGAAAAACTACGCGAGGCCAGCCATGAACACGATCCATCTTAAGACGAGCGACACCCGCGGCGATTGGATGTCCACGATCGACTTGCCGATCGGCTCGCATCTCGTGTCAGCCCGCTGCGGTTATGAGCATCACGGCATCTACGTGGGCAATGGCCGTGTGGTTCATTACGCAGGCTTCGCCGGATCGGTGCATCGCGGTCCGGTCGAAGAAGTCGACCTCGATCGCTTCGCGGCAGGGCATCCGCTTTCGATTCGCGCGACTCCCCGTGCACGTTATGTCGGCGATGAAGCGGTGCGCCGCGCGCGCTCACGGCTCGGCGAAAACCACTACCGCCTGCTGACCAACAACTGCGAGCACTTTTGCGCGTGGGTGCTGCTCGGCGAAAGCCGCAGCGAACAGGTGCATTGCAGCTTGCGCCATCCGCGTACCGGCATGCATGTGCTGATGTGCCTCGTGAAGGCATTCGTCGAAAACGGCGCAAACAGCGGACGGCTTGCCGCACAGCTTGCGTGAGCTATCGGATCGACCTCGGGAATTCAAGCGTAAAGGGATGAAGGAGAACCATCATGGCTGCCGCTGAAAAGACCTTGCACTGGGCCGTCGACAAATGGCTCGCACCCACTCCGTCGATGCCCGCACGTGTAGTGGAGTTTTGCCACCACGCTTCACATCAGCGGTTCGTGCGTGTCGAAGCGCTGCGCCCGAGCGGCCTCTTGTCCATCTTCTTCTTTCGTCACGACGATGGCTCGTGGAACGTGTTTCCGCCGCAAGCAGAACGCCCTGCCATGAACGGCTATCGTCGCACCGGGCTTTGCTAACGCTGCATTTGTGCAGCCGCTTCCTTGATGAGCCACTGGCTGAACAGCAGCATCGCGGGCGTCATCGCCTTGCCCTTCAGCCATGTCAGCCAGTAACTGCCTGCCTGCACTTCGACGTCGAACGGTCGCACGAGGCGGCCCGTGTTGATCTCGTGATCGAACATCAGTGCGGGCGCAAGCGCGATGCCCGCGCCTTGCATGGCCGCTTCGACCATCAGCCGGGACGAATCGAACACCGGCCCGCGAATTGGACGCGGCGCAATGCCGGCGGCTGCGAACCAGTTGATCCAGTCGTCCGCGCGGTACGAACGCAACAGCGTTTCGTCGACGAGATCGGCTGGCGTGGACAAACGCGCGGCGATCTCGGGCGTGCATAGCAGCGCGAGCGGCGCGTCGAGCAGGCGTGTGGCGAGTGACCCGGGCCACGTGCCGTCGCCGAAGCGGATCGCGAAGTCGAGGCCCTCGGTGGCAAGATCCACCAGATTGTTATTGGTCAGAAGCCGCAGTTCGACAAAGGGATGTGCATCGCGGAACGATTTGAGCCGCGGCATCAGCCAGCCGACCGCGAACGTGCCGACCACACCGACCGTCAGCACTTCATGAAAGTGACCCCCCTCGAATTGTTTGAGCACCGCCTCGATGCGATCGAATGCGTCGGTCAGCACGGGGCGCAGTGCAAGACCTTCATCGGTCATCGCAAGGCCGCGTGGCAGGCGCTTGAATAGCGTGGTGCCAAGACGTTCTTCGAGCGTTCTGACCTGCTGGCTGACGGCCGCCTGCGTGACGTTCAGTTCGAGCGCGGCGCGAGTGAAGCTCAGGTGCCGCGCGGACGATTCGAAGGCGCGCAGCGCATTGAGCGGAAGATAAGGTCTCATAGCCGAGGCATAAGTTTTTCTTGTGAGCGCACTAACTTATCATCGTTTGTCAGTGAAAGCTGGAAAACCGATAGTTGCGGCTTCACACAAGGAGCTGCAATGGTCACGAGAAGAAAATTTGCGCGCGCGATGCTGGGCGTTTCGATAGTTGGCGTTGGTGGCGCTGCTAGCGCCGTGTTTCGAAGCGGCGATGCATGGGGCAAAGACGCCGGACCGATCAAGCGCACCATGGCGGCAACGGCGCGGCAAGAGTTCGCAAAGGCCGATACGATCCGCGCGCGGCTGCAGGAGATCGAAGCAGATAGTGGCGGACGGCTCGGTGTGTCGATCGTCGACACGGCATCGGGCCTGCACGCCGGCTTACATGCGGATGAGCGCTTTCCGATGTGCAGCACGTTCAAACTGCTCGTCGCCGGCGCGATATTGGCGCGGGTCGACCGAGGCGAAGAAGACTTGCAGCGGCGCATCGTCTACTCGCAAAGCGAGCTTGTGTCGAACTCGCCGGCGACTTCGAAGCATACGCGTGAGCGCACGGGCAACGCGGGGATGAGCGTCGCCGATCTGTGCAAGGCGGCCATTACGCTCAGCGATAACACGGCCGCCAACCTGCTGCTCGCGAGCTTCGGCGGTCCTGCCGCATTGACTGCGTTTGCGCGCAGTCTGGGTGACGGCATCACGCGTCTGGACCGCAATGAGCCCACGCTTAACGAGGGGACGCCCGGCGATCCGCGCGACACCACGACGCCGAATGCGATGCTCGGCAATCTGCGCGAGCTGGTGCTGGGCGAGCATTTGACTTCGTCGTCGAGAGCGCAATTGCTCGCGTGGCTCGCGGCCAATGAGACCGGCGGCGAGCGGATTCGCGCGAAATTGCCGAAAGATTGGGGCGTAGGCGATAAGACCGGCACAGGCGATCACGGCACTGCGAACGACGTGGCGATTGTGTGGCCGCCGGGACGCGGCCCCATTCTCGTCGCGGTCTATCTAACGGGAACTGCAGGCGACGCCGCGCGTTGTAACGCGGCGATTGCGGACGTCGGCGTGCTGGTGGCGCAGTCGGTTTAACGGCGGCGCGAACGGCCTGGGCCTTTACCCCGAAACCCGCTTGAGCATGGTCAGCAGCGCGTCGAATGAAATGGGCTTGCGCGCGTACTGGATAGACGGATTCGGCTGCACGGGAATGTCGGCGGCCGCGCTGCAGAGAATGACCGGAATGGTGCACAGGTCCGGATCGGCGTAGAGCGCTGCGCACAGTTGCAGGCCCGACATGACCGGCATCATGCAGTCCGACACGATAACGTCCGGTCGGGTCCTGCGTATCTGCTCGAGCGCGGCCGCGCCATTCGACGCGGTCAGCACCGTATAGCCGTGACGTTCGAGCAGCAGCCGCCATACCGTGAGGATGTCGAATTCGTCATCCACAACCAGAATGGTTTTCATGGGGGCTACGCCGGTCGCCGCGGCTGCAACGTCGCGGACAAGCCTGAGGCCGAAGACACCGCGGCGCTAAACGGGCTTTCAATGACATCCAGCCCCTGCGAGGAGATTACGAGCTCATGTGTGGACGGATCATGAGCGCTTTCGCGCTGCTTGACGATTGAGATTGCACGCCGCAGTCCTGCTTCGGTTTCGGCGTAGCGCAACAGTACGAGATTTTCCGTAAGTGCCGAAACACGCGTGCTTTTCGAATTGCCGTGGTCGGGGTAAAGCGGCATTTCCTCGGTCACGAGCGTCGTGATACCGGCTTCGCGCAACTGATGCAGCAATGCGTTCAGGAACAGCCCGAAGCGCTCGACGCGCAACGCGGAATCGCGGAAACCCTCCACGCCGTCGATCACGATGCGTGTCGCCCCGATCTGTCTGGCCGTGGCAAGCGCATTAGCGGCGATTTCGTCGACGGCAAGTTCAACAGCCGGCTGCCATTGAATGACAAGACGGCCGTCCTGGTACGCGTCGTTGAGCGGGATCGAAACGGCCTCGGCTTTGCCGAGCAGTCGTTGCGGTCCTTCGTAAGAGCCAAGGTATAGGCAACGTTCGCCGCGCGCGACACCCGCCGCAAGAAATTGCAGGCAAAGCATGGTTTTGCCAACGCCCGAGGGCCCGATCAACGTCGTGGTCGAGCCTTGTGACAGACCCCCGCCGAACATGATGTCGAGATGCGGCAAGCCGAAACTGATCCGGGTTTTCAGATCCACCGGTCCGCCCGGCGGGGCGCACTGCGATTCGAGACGAGGAAACATCAGGAGCCCGCTCTCGGCGATGCGAAAGTAGTGCTTGCCCATCAGATGATCGCGCGCGCGCAGTTTGTGTACTTCGATTTCGCGGGCGCGACGCATGCCGTCGCTATAGCGGTTGAGTTCGATCAGGCCGTCGACCAGGGTGTGCTCGGGATGCGGCTCGTTGCCGGACAGCGGCGCGAGGAGCAGCGTCGTGCAGTCCATTGCAGCAACGAGAGCATTGAGTTCGTGAATGAACTTGGACAACGACAGTTCGGTCTCGCTGAACTCGCGCGCGCTGCGAAAGCCATCGATGATCATCAGGCTCGGCCGATAATCGTAGATGCTCGATGCAATCAGTTTCAGGAAACCGTCCAGACCGTCCTGCATGAGTTCGTGATAACCGGAGACGAAAAGCATCTGCTGCGCGACTGCCTTTTCGTCGAAGAAAGTCAGGCGCTTAAGGTGCGCAAGCAACTTATCGTGCGATTCGGCGATCAAGGTCATGTACAGCACCTTCTCGCCCCGGCTTACCCGGTGAAAGCCGATCTGGCTGGATAGAATCGTCTTGCCCGCGCCGGCCATGCCTTCGAGAAGATAGACGCCGCCCTGGACCAGACCGCCGCCAAGAATCTCGTCGAGACCGGGTACGCCCGTTTCAACGTTGGCGCGAAGAGAGGTCTGAGATTCGTGAATAGTCATTGTGCTGTGTGGTTGAAATGCGAAGACAAGCGGCTCGCTGACGTCCGCCCGCAACCTGAACCTACCCTAGTGAGCAATGTACGTTCCTGGTTTTTGTCCGGCCTTGACTCATATGGAGGACTGGATGCCCGCAATTCTACGTGTCCGTCAAGCGCTTGACCACGGGCATATTGCCAGGTTTCAGCGGACGAGTGAGTCGATCGCGTTCCGATACGAACGCAGCAAAGCCAACCGAAAATGGAAAAAGTCGTTCTGCGAGGCGCACAAAGTACAAAACAGGTACGCGGAGCGCTACTTAACCGCATGGTGTTCGTCTGCCGGCGAGCAAGCATCTAGTCACGCCAGGGCCACGCTTCGCGCGCTCATGGGCAAGCGGCTATATTAGCCATCCTTAATAAAAGTTTGTGTGACTGTCGATGCTATCCGCGCAGGTTGCGGACAAAAGTTTCGAGGTGGCGCTGCACGGTGCCAGCCGCTTCTAATTCGATGCCTTCGAGCATCTGCTTTTCGATCGATTTAACCGCCTGCTCGCATTGACGCAACACGGCCCGTCCCTCGTCGGTTAATTGCAGCAGCACGATACGGCCATGCGTGGGATCCGGCTCGCGGCTCACCCAGTTACGGCTCGCCATTGCGTTCATCACCTCGTTTGCCGACTGGGGTGTAATGAACGAGCGTTCGGCAAGCTGCGCATTCGACGCTTGCCCCTTCGCTTCGAGAACGGACAGCGCGGTAAATTGCGCGAGCGTCAAGCCGAGCGGCGCGAGCGCTTCGCTCATACGGCGCCGCAGGATGCGGTCGAGACTGCCTATCACATAGGTCAGGCGCAGGGCCGGCCGGCGAGTACGGGTAGTGGCGGCTTCGAGAGTCGAATTCTGATTTTTGCTCATTGTCGGCACGAGATTCAGTCTATCCCGCATCTTATCGCGGCTTGCCGTATACAATTCGCCACCGCCTGAATTTTGCCAATACTGACATCGCACCCATGCCGAATCCGACCCGGGCTTTTCTTCTCGGCCCGCTCCTGAAAGGCGTTTCACGCTCGTTTTACCTTACGCTGCGCGTGCTGCCAGTGGGAATGCGCGACCCGATCGGCCTCGCCTATCTGCTCGCGCGCGCCGCCGACACGATCGCGGATACATCGCTGGTCGCGCCGGAACAACGCCTTCAGTTACTGCTGGCGTTGCGCGACCAGGTCAACGGCGTGTCGAGCGACGGTGCACTGTTCCAGCGCATGGCCGCGGAAGTCGCGGGCCAGCAGAGTCAGTCGGACGAGAAGGTGCTGCTGGAATCGCTCGGTCCCGCGCTCGACATACTGGCCCAGTTGAATGAATCGGATCGCAAGGCCGTGCGGGAAATCGTTTCTACGCTGACCGAGGGCATGGAGTTCGATTTGCGCGCGTTCCCCGACGAACGTTCGGGCCGCATAGCGGCGTTGCGCGAATATCCGGAGTTGGACCGTTATACGTATCTCGTCGCGGGCTGCGTCGGCGAATTCTGGACCACAATGACCTACGCGCATATGCCCGGCACGCTGAAAGAGCGGCCCGAGACAATGGCGAGCCGTGGCGTTCGATTCGGCAAGGCGCTGCAAATGACCAACGTATTGCGCGATTGCGGAAAGGACTTGCGTATCGGCCGCTGCTATCTTCCGCAAACGTTGCTGGATCAACACGGCTTGAGTCCACAAGACCTACTGTTGCCGGCCAATTCGCTGCGTGCGCGTCCGCTGATGATCGAGCTGTTGCGCACCACGCTCGATCATTTCCGTGAAGCGCTCGACTACACGCTCGCCATTCCGGCGTTTTCCGTGCGCTTGCGGCTTGCGTGTTTGTGGCCGATTCTGATCGGCCTCGAAACGCTGCTGCTGCTCGTGGACAACGAAGCGTGGCTCGATCCGCAAAAAGTGTCGAAGGTCCGCAGGAACACGGTGTATCGAATCATTGCGTCGTCGCTGCTGCTGGTCGGCTCGAATGCGCTGGTGCGTCAGTCGATAGAGCAGCGCATCCGGCACATAGAAGGGCGGTTTTGACCCAACTCGTGTGTGGTCCAACGTACTGATTAAAAGCATGCCGGGCCGTAGTTTGATCGACAAATTCTTTGTCCGATCAGACTCACATGGCGCCGCCCGAAAAACAGCATTGCGACACACTCGACCTGATCCGGGCATTGGCGGCGGGCGCTGTTTGCATCAGCCATCTGCGCAATCTGATGTTCGTCGACTACAGGTCCAGCGTGGGACTGGGCCTGGCGGGCAAGGCGTTTTATTTCGTCAGCAACTACGGGCACACGGCCGTCATCGTATTCTTTTTACTGAGCGGGTACTTTGTCGGCGGCTCGGTACTGCGCCAGGTCGCCGCCGGTACATGGAGCTGGCAGCGCTATCTGACTGAGCGCTTATCGCGCCTGTGGGTCGTGCTGGTGCCGGCGCTGCTGCTAACGTTGTTCTGGGACCGTCTTGGTATCCAACTCGCGGGCGGACCTTTCTATCTCGGGACTGAAGGCACATTCGATCAACAGATCAACGTCGCATCGCATCTGGGCCCGGCGACGCTCGCATGCAATCTCGTCTTTCTGCAAACCTTGGCGTGTGGCACATACGGATCGAATGGGCCGCTATGGAGCCTTGCCAACGAGTTCTGGTATTACCTGTGGTTTCCAGCATGCGTCGTGCTGTTACGCCGCCGACGGGGACTCGCCGCCTTTGCGATCGCCGCATTCGCGCTCGGCACGATGATCGCCTTCCCGTCGCTGCTGAGCGGTTTCGGATTGTGGCTACTCGGAGTGCTACTCGCGGTGCTCGAAAAGCGTTCTCCCGCGCGTCCCAAGCGGCCGGCCTTACCGTGGCTTACGCTCGTAAGCGGTGCGGTGTTTTTTGCTGCGCTTATTTGTACACGTCTCTTTCTGCTCGATAACGAGTGGATCGTCGGCGTGCCTTGCTTTGCGTTCCTTCGCTGCGTTCTGCTCGAGAATGTTCGCTTGCGTCCAGCGGTGTTGTCGCGAGCCGCAATTCTGTTTTCCAGATTTTCCTATTCGCTGTATCTCACGCACTTCTCGTTCATTCTTTTTGTGGCTGCGGTCGGTTTAAGGCACCGAATCCCGTTCGATGCAAAAGGAGTACTCGTGCTGACGGGAATGCTGGTTGCCTGCTACGTGTACGCTTTCGCGGTTTATCTGTTGTTCGAGCGGAACACGCGGCGCGTGCAGCAAGGCATATGGCGGCTGCGGTCCGGGCATACCAAGCCGGATGCAACAGCAGCGCATGGGCGCCAGCGCGGCACCATTACCTGACCTGGCTTGATCTAACCTGCATCAGCAGATAGGCCAGAATCGGGAAACCCCTAAGACCGTGTGCCGATGGTTCGCGTTAGTCTCTTCGAAAGAGGAGACAATCCATGAGGCAGGCGTTCAATATTGCGGTGGTGCTGTTGCTCGGCTATCTAATGGCGGATCGGGCGCTGATGCGCGCGCAGGCCGGCGAAGTCGGGACGATCACATGCCATCAGGGCGCGGAACTGGTCAAGGCCGGCGCGCTCAAGAAGGGCTTTGGAGATGTGGGAGCGAGCAGCCAGGGTGAAAATTTCCTGTCGAGCTGCCTCGTTACCGGGCGCGGGCAGGTGGGCGATCTGATCGCTCGCGATTGAGTCGGTCGATTCGGCTGGCGGATTAGCTGTTGCACACGCAACCGTTCGCGTGGGCAAAAAAAGCGCCTGGACCGACGAGTCCAGGCGAAGTCATCGGTAGCCGATGACGGAGGTAACGGATAACAAACTGGCCCGTGATCGGAACAACCGGTCGCGGGCCTATTCTTTTGCAACGGCTCAAACAGCTGGCGCTTTGCGGCATGGCGGGCGGTGGACTGCAACGACCTCCGCCGCGCCTCGGGGTCGACGTATCGCGTGATTCTCTGCGAGTTCACCTACCCGGTTGCCGGGTCTGGCTGTCGGGCTTAGTTGCCGAAGTAAATCGACTTGGCGCCCGTAGCCGACACCGCGCGGCCGGAGTCCGAAGAACCGTTTGCAACACCGCCATAGCTCGACACAGCCGGCTGCGCAGTGCCGTTCTGCGCGGCGACGCGAGCTTCTGCGGCTTGAATGTCGGCCGGGTAATAAGGATCCGAGCGGGTCGGCTCATAGCCGGCCTTTTCGAGTTGAATCAGTTCCGCGCGCACCTGAGCGCGGGTCACGGGCTGGTTGGACTGCGCAAACGAAGCGACAGGAGCGGCCAGCACAGTGGCGATAACAACGGCTTGAATAAGTGATTTCATGATGAACTACCTCCAGTTCTGTCTTTATCGCGCTACGAACCTTGTTGTTCGCAGCCAGTGATTACATTGTAGGTTTGCAAACTGGAGAGAGTAATGGTGCTTTTCGGTAAACTTCGTTGCTGAAATTGAGATAAACGGACGGCGGCGAGCCGGGCCGTTTTATCCTTCTGACGCCCCGGGAACCCGGCGTGTAGCTGCTGTCATTCGCTGCGGGTGTGCACGGCTTCGTTGGCGCGCTGCGACAGCCGCGTGAATGCGTGGTTGGTGCGCTCATCCCGCAGATCACGGACCTGATAGAAGTCTTTGCTAAGCCACTGCCCCAAGCCGATCAACGCCGAACCCAGCACGCTTTTCACGCGTACCCAGCCGTTGTCCGCGCGCGCAAGATTTGCCGCTGATACCACTGCATATGTCTCCAATCGGTCGAGCTCGATATGTAGAAAGTCCGCGAAATGGTGGAGCCCACGCTGATTGCTGTTCGACGCCTTCTTTTCCAGTTCCACGTGCTCCGGAATGAGCGATTGATTACTCACCCGAATGAACTGAGGCGTGTCGGCGCGGGGCGTGCCGATGGTGCGGATCGCCAGCCCGACGCTTGCCGAGGCTTCCGTGCGTTTGCCGAGCGGAGGCAGGCCCCACTTGTCGCAGAGATATCTCAGCACGCTGCAATGGTCGAATTGCGCGTGGCACACACCACCGTCGCACCACGGAGACACGAGGAGGGCGGGCACGCGTACGCCTAGCCGCGTGAAGTCGAACATGCGCGTGTATTCGTCGGGCGCGACCGAGTCTGACGGCGGCGGCACGTGGTCGTAGAAGCCACCGTGCTCGTCGTAAAGGATGACTAACAATGTACTTTCCCACAACGGCTGATTCGAACGCAATGCGTTGTAGGTGTCCGCGATCAGCTTTTCCGCCTTCATGACGTTATGCGGCGGATGATCGTCGTTCTGTGCCTCGCCGAAGTACTTGGGCTCTATTAGCACGAACTCCGGAAACGCATCGGCCGGCCCTGCCGCATCGGGAAAGAAATTGTCGAAATAGCGGTAGTTCGCGAGGTTCTCGGCTTTGCGCTGATTCTTGAATAGCAATGACGCGGGGAAGTCGTAGAAATAGACGGTCCAGGTTTTTTTAGCGTCGTTCAGGCGGTCAAATATCGTGTCTTGATCCTGCTCCGTGTACCACCTGGGATTGAGCGCGTCGAGGCCGGAAGGCATGCCCACCTGCCCCTTCGAAGTGCCGGAAAGCGCGAAGTAGCGGTTGGGCCACGTTGGGCCGGGCAGCGATGAAAACCATCTGTCGCATACGGTGAACTGCTCTCCGAGCGTGTGCAGCGCCGGCAGAAAGCCACGCGGGTAGTAGCCCATGATGTCCTGCCGCGCGGCAAGACTGCTCGTTGGATAGTCCTTAACGAAGGAGCGCACGAATCCGCTGTTGTTCGAGTCGATCTGACTGAGCACGGCCGAATGCCCATGATCCGGATCGAGCTTCATTTGCCGTGCGCGCGTGGGGCGAGGGAAGAAGGTGTGGCCTTTGCCGTCGTCGTTTGTTTTTGACGCAGCGTTGCGTACGCCGTCCAGATCCTCATGCACTTCGTCGAGGCAGCCCAGCATCTGGTCGAAAGAATGGTTTTCCATGAGCAGAAGAACCACGTGGCGAATCGGGTCGTTCTGCGCATGCGCTTGTTGTTGTGCCGCGTTGCCGAGTTGGACGTCGCCCATGTGCATCGCTCCACCAGTCCTATGCAAGACTGAACGTGAGAAGTCTCAGTGTTGCAAACGTAGCGCAAAAAGCGCTGCGACGAAAGCCCTGCGACGAAAGCCCTGTATCGCTATGAGACGCCAGAGAAAATCGGCCCTTGCCCACCGGGCGCCAACGGGTGGAACACTTCCGCGTGCGGCGTGGCAGCGGCCATATGCGCCGCTGCAACTGGGGGCGTTGCGGGTTCTCGCAAAGTCACTGCGCTGTCTGGTGTGATTGGTACGCTCGGTTTCGCGAGCAGTTCAGTCTTTCTCATCGATCCAACCGACGTGCCGAAGTAGTAGCCGATGATGCTGATCCAGGCCGTGCCTAATGCCCCGACGATCACGTTGACAAGATCCTTGTTGACTCCAGGCAAAGGCTGGAAAGCCATCAGCAGCAGGATGCCGAAGAAGCCGGCGGTGACCGCCATCGCGAGTACCTTAGGGACCCAATCGCCGTTGGCTAGCGACATTGCGCGTGCGCTGGCGCGGTCGCTGGTTTCGATACGCGCCATGTCCGTCTCGTGAGCAAGCCGCGCCTGTGCGGCGGTCACCACTAGTTGCTGTAACTGCAGCGCGTTGGCGCCTTCCGCCTGCTTGATCTTCTCCAGCGCGCCCGGATCGCTCAATGCCCGCTCAACCTCAGCGGGATTGCTGGGCGTGCCGAGCGAGTGAGAAATAATCGCGGCGGCGGCCGATACGCCGATACCGACAGGCCCGCCGATGAGCCCGGCAAGAAGCGGGGCGGTGCTGCCGATATTCGTCGCTACTTTCGACCAGTCCATCATGCTGCTCCCAGAAGAAGATTGGAGGCCATCCGTTCCGTCCAGCCTCGGCTAAAACTCGACCACGCGTGAAGATTCCTCAGATACCGCAGGCGATAAGCTGCGAATCGCATCACAAATTTCATGGGGTCCGTGTTCTTCACTGCCTCTAATGTGTCCGGCCCGAATTTGCCGTCTTCTATCGCGCCGGACGCTTTCTGCATCCACAGCACGACAAGTCCGCCGTTATAGTTTGCGTCGAAAATCTGGAAGGCCACACGCGGATCGAGTTCGTCGAGATGCAGCGGGTTCCAGTACTTTTGTTTGGCGATCTGCCTGGCGGTATCGAGCGGCAAGTCCTTCATCGCGCCGTTATATCCCTGGCTGCGCGCTACGTGGGCTGTGACGCCCCACATCGTCTCGCCCCCAGGATCGGCAGGATTGAAGGAATAACCGCCTTCACTTCCGATCAGCGCCTTGAATGCATCCTCGAAGTTCTCCATCGATGGTCTCCTCGCATTGAGTGTGGTGACGAACAGGTCGTGCTTCGGTCAAGCAATTGGCATTGCGTTCGGGCCAACGTTGCGGCTCGCTGGTTGCGAAGCTTCCAGGCGGTAATCTGCCGGTTGATTTGAAGCTGGTCGCACGCGTGCATCGTGTTTTGCCTGGCCAGCGTTGTTGCGATCCTGGAACGCCGCGCCGAATTGCGCGATGCGGATCTCTCTCGCTGACAATGCGCCCGGGTCGAGCCGGAACGCTTGCGTGAACTTGCTCGCTGCGCCGTGCAGATCGCCCTTCTTGTTTAGTGCCCTGCCCCATTCCGCGTAAGAGGGCGCGAGGTCGGGACGTAGGGAGACGGCGCGCGATAGCTTCTCTATGGCTTCGTCGTATTTGCCGATCGCGATGAGCGCTTCGCCCCAATCGTGGAGATTGTCGACCGAGTCGGGTTTCATCCGATACGCCTGCCTGAATGCATCCAGTGCTTCCACGTAACGGCCTGAATGCAATGACACGTCGCCGAGAAGACGCAGGTTTTCTGCTGTGGTCGCCTTACTCTTTGCTGCGGCTCGCAGTGCGTCAAGTGCATCGTCCAGGCGATGCTGCTGCTCGAGTGCGATGCCGAGGCTCGCGCGCAAAATCGCCGAGTCCTTATAGATAGTCAATGCTTCGCGCGTCTGCTGCTCGGCTTCTTTCGCGAGCCCTTGACTGGCGAGCAACCATGCCTTGCCGGCAAGCGCCCATTCGCTTTGTTCGGAAGCGGGCATGGCCAGGACTTCGTCATAGATCGAGACAATGTCGCCGTAATTGCAGTGCGCGAGTGAGCACTTCGTTCTCTGCACTTCGGAAAACAGATGGCTGGCGAGTATGTTCGGCTCGGCAAGGCGCATGGCTTTGACCGCAATGTCATGCACGAACGTCGTCAGATCGCTTCCTTCGAACCGCACCGTGCTCTCGCGGGAGTCGAAAGGGCCGCCTTCTATCTGCACGTGCGCGACGTATGAGTCCGCGCCGTCGTCGAGCCTGGCGATGCCGACGTGAACCACTACGTCCTTGCGTTTGACGATGCATTTGATAAAACGGACCGTGGACGCATAAGACATATCCTGACCGGGAATCTGGATGTCGGGCTGCGCGTCGTTATCGGCCATCGTATCGTGCGGAATCGACTCGGCGTCCTGCCCGATCTGCCTCATTGCGGACATGATCCGCTCAGCGAGGAAATTGGACGTATAACCGCGTGTCACTAACGATTGCGGCGCTTCGACCGGCGGCACCAGCAGTTGCCGCGTGAGCACGCCACGTAGGACAAGACAGAAAAACGCGATGGCGAGGAACGCGAAGACCCACGGCAAGACATACGGCCACAGTTCTTTCGGACCGCGACCGATAAAGCCCGCAGTTCGCAGACCGAGCCCAATCACACCGGAGAAGTGGTGACCATTACGCCGACGTGCGCCGCTTCCATGCAAAGGACGGCTTCGCAAATGCATCGACCGGCGTTGCGTTTGCACACTCGACATGACTCACCTCGGCTCGTTCGATGTTGGGAAACGCGCGACTTGCGGTGGCCGCTGTTATGCATCGAATGTGCCATGCGCGTGAACGGATCTGCGAACGGCATCTGCGAAGGCCGCCAGGCCGATGGCAAAGTGATCTGCGAAGAAGAGTGTCGTGCGTCGGCCAACTACCCACGCGTCAAAGTGTGCTGACGGCCAACAGCGTGCGCGAAGTCAGATGGTGGTGCACACGAGCGAATCGCCCGCAAAAGCAGGGACATCAGAATGCAAAAATGCCGTTCGGTCACTCACCGAACGGCATTGTTTTTACCGCCGCGCTTTCACACGGCAAGGTGGTTTAGGTCTAGACGGCTGCCGGCCGCCATTTCAACAAGCGCTGCTCGACTGCGGTCAACAAGTAGTCCGCTGCCAACGCGACCACGGCCAACACGATCATCGCGGCAAACACGCCGCTTGCGTTGAACGCACCTTGCGCGGTGGAAATCAGCAGGCCGATACCTTGTTTCGAGCCGAGAAATTCGCCGACCACTGCGCCGACGAGCGCAAAGCCGAAGCTCACATGCAAGCTTGCAAGAATCCAGCTCAATGCCGAGGGAATCACAACCGACGTGGTCACCTGACGGCGCGACGCTCCGAGAATCTGCGCATTCGCGATCATGTAGCGATCCGCTTCACGCACGCCCTGAAACGCATTGGCGAACACGACGAAGAACACCATCACCACGGCGAGTGCAACCTTCGAAGCCATGCCGAGCCCCAGCGCAATCACGAACACGGAGCCGAGCACCACACGCGGAATCGAGTTGGCGATCTTGATGTAGAGGCTGAACACGTCCGACAGCAGCTTGTTGCGGCCGAGCAGAATGCCGCAAAACACACCGGCGACGGAACCGATAATGAAGCCGAGCCCCGTCTCTTCGAGCGTGACCCACACCTGCGTGAGAAGCGGGCCTTGAGACGTGCCGTTCACGAACCAGTCGACGATCTGATCGAAGATCGCGGTCGGCATCGAAAAGAAGAACGGGTCGATCCACTTCAGGCGCGCGGACAGTTCCCAGCCGCCGAGCACGATCACCAGCACGGCGATACGCAGCGCAATCACCAGCGCCTGACGCTGCCGGATACGTTTTTGCGCGACCCGTTCGACCTGCGCGAGCGACGCGGCGTCGATGCCCGAGGGCATCATCTGTTGAGGGGTAGTAGACATGTTTCGCTTTCCTTGATTAACCGATCTGCACTTCTTCGCGCAGGTCGTGCCAGATGTCGCGCGAGATTTCAATGAAACGCGGGTCGTAGCGAACTTCCGACGTGACGCGCGGACGCGGCAGATCGATCTCGTAGACCTTCTTCAGCGTGGCGGGGCGCGCGGTCAGCACGAACACGCGGTCGGCGAGTGCAATCGCTTCCTCGAGATCGTGCGTGACAAACACGACCGACCCGGCGCCGCCCCACAACTGCAGCAACTCGTCCTGCATCAACGTGCGCGTTTGCATGTCGAGCGCGGAGAACGGTTCGTCCATCAACAGGATTTCCGGCCGGTTGATGAAAGTTTGCGCGAGCGCCACGCGTTTGCGCATGCCGCCGGACAGCTGATGCGGATAGTGCTTGCCGAACTTGTCGAGGCCCACACGGCGCAACCACTCGTTCGCTTCTTCGTAGGCGGCGGATTTCGAGCGGCCGCGATACAGCGGGCCGGCTGCGACGTTGTCGATGACGGAGCGCCACGGAAACACCGCGTCTGCCTGAAACACGAAGCCGATGCGCGGATCGATACCGTCAACCGGTGCGCCCATTACACGCACTTCGCCGGTAGTGGGCTTGAGCAACCCCGTAATCATGCTGAGCGTGGTGGATTTGCCGCAGCCCGTAGGCCCGACAATCGCGACGAACTGGCCGCGCGCCACCGACATGCTGAAGTCGCGCAACGCGATTGTTGCCTTGCCGTCCGGAGAAATGAAACGGCAGGACACGTTGCGCATTTCGATTGCAGGCGTCTCGCGTGACATAGGTTGGTTCATCGGCTGGTGCCTCGCAGTTTGCTTGATGTGGATGACGTTACTTCGCCGCGGTCTTGACCGGCGTTGCCACGAAGTCGTTCGTGTAGGTCTTGGCGAGGTCGATGTGCTTGCCCTTCACCGAGGGATTGAAAGCGGAGAGCACTTTCAACACGGTTTCCGGACCGTCGGCGGGCATCTTGCCGTCCTTCGTGAACATGGGCAGCGACGCCTTCAATGCGCCGACGTAAAGGTCCTTGTTATTGCCGTAGTAGTCTTTCGGCATCTTGGCCGCGATCTCTTCAGCGCTATGCGTGGCGATGAAATTCAGCGTCTTTGCGAAAGCGTGCGAGAGCTTCGCTGCGTCGCTCTTGTGCGACTCGGCCCACGCGCGTTGCACGTAGAAGCTCGAAGCCGGATAAGTGCCGCCGAGCGCTGCGCGCGTGCCTTCGAGCGTGCGCATGTCGACCAGTACTTTCGCGTCGCCGGTCTTCAGAAGTTGCGAGACCGTCGGCTCGGTCGTCATGCCGGCGTCGATGCGGCTTTGTTTGATGGCCGCGATAAAGCTATTGTCGGCACCTACTGGCAACAGCGTGTATTGCGTGGACGGCACACCCGCACGTTGCGCCAGGTATTGCGTGAGGAAGCTTGTCGAGGAGCCGAGGCCGGTCACGCCGAGCGTCTTGCCTTTTGCATCAGCCATGCTCTTGAAGCTGTCTGCCGCTTTCGTGGAGACCATTTCGACTTCGCCCGGCACCTGGCCGAAGATCACCAGCGCCTGCACTTCCTTGCCTTTGCTCTGCAGATCGATAGTGTGATCGTAGAAGCCCACTACGCCTTGCACCGCGCCTGCGAGCAGTTCGTTCTCGGCATCCACACCCGCCGGCTGCGAGAGAATTTCGACGTCGAGGCCTTCTTCCTTGAAGTAGCCGAGTTGTTCAGTCAGCTTGGCCGGCAGGTAAATGATCTTGGTGGCGCCGCCGACCATGATCGTGAGTTTCTCCGCATGAGCGGCGGCCGAAGCTGCGGCAAGGGCAAACGCAACACCGGACACAACGGCAATCTGGCGCAAGGTACGCATGAGGCAGTCTCCTGAGGTTTGGCCGCCGCCCTATGGACCATGCGGCGCTTTTTGAGTGA
The DNA here is from genome assembly GCF_904848585.1 of Paraburkholderia kirstenboschensis. Lineage (GTDB taxonomy): Bacteria > Pseudomonadota > Gammaproteobacteria > Burkholderiales > Burkholderiaceae > Paraburkholderia > Paraburkholderia kirstenboschensis. The sequence goes on along the minus strand of NZ_CAJHCR010000007.1, from coordinate 107,277 downwards.
ATGACGGCGATTATAGAAATCGGAAACCTTCTGGGAGCTTTCGACGGTGTCGGCAAATAGTGAGTGTTAACCCCGAACCGCGCGAAATCGTGCCGCAAACCGCGCGCAGCGCATGCACCGGAAGCTCCAGGCAAAACATGGAACTGTATGCTGCGAACCGCACGCGATACGCGCAGCGCCCTATTTTTACGGCACAATCGACGCCCTGACTCTCGCCGTTTGCGCCATGAAGCTGCTGCTTATCGAAGACAACCCCACGCTCGCTCACTGGCTCGCGAAGATGCTGGAACAGGAGGCATTCGCTCTGGACGCCGTGCAGGACGGCGACGCGGCGGACCGTTTGCTGCGCACGAATCACTATGACGTGATCCTGCTCGACCTCAATTTGCCGAAGTTGTCGGGCAAAAACGTGCTGCGCCGGCTGCGTCAGCGCGGCGACGCGACCCCCGTGCTGATTCTGACGGCGAGCGGTTCGATCGACGAGAAAGTGGAGTTGCTCGGCGCGGGCGCCGACGACTACCTGGTGAAGCCATTCGAAGTGCGCGAGTTGATCGCGCGAATCAAGGTGGCGATCCGTCGTCAGTCGCCGTCGAAGGCGAGCGAAGTAGTATGCGGCGACCTTGCATTCGACATCGACACCCGCCAGTTCACCTTGAAGGGCGCGCCGCTGAACGTCACGCCGCGCGAGCGCTCGGTGCTCGAAACGCTGATCCTGAGACTGGGCAAAACGGTGACCAAGCCCGCGCTCGTCGACGCGATCTTCACGCTCGCTGACGAGCCGAGCGAAGACGCGGTGGAGATTTATATCTCACGCTTGCGCAAGAAGCTCGACGGCAGTTCGGCGGCCATCATCACGCTGCGCGGGCTCGGCTATCTGCTGCGCAAGAAAGAAGATGACCAATAGTTTGCGCGTCCGATTGTTATGGTGGTTGCTGGTGCCGCTCGCATTGTATGTGTTCGTGACTGGCAAGGCCGAGTACGACAATGCCCGGCGAACGGCCGATCTGGTGCAGGACAATCAGCTTATTTCCTCCGCGCGAATGATTGCAGGCGAGGTGGAATGGGTCGACGGTTTCCTGCGCGTGGATGTACCGCCAGCAGCGCTCGAGATCTTCGCGTCGCCTTATCGCGATCAGGTGTTCTACAGCGTCAATGTGGACGACCGGCAACTGCTCGCGGGTACACCGGATTTTCCGCCGCGTCCCGCGCAAGCGGCCGATACGCCGGACCACTACGACACCGCGCTATACGGCCAGAACGTGCGCGCCGTGGGACTGGTACGGCTCATGTACGACAACGGCGCGACGCGCCGCGTGCGCGTCACCGTTGGCAAGACGGTGCGTTCGCGCGACGCAATGGCCGAACAACTATGGCAGCCGCAACTCGTGCGGCAGATCGAAATGATCGCGCTTGCCGTGGCGCTCGTGTGCATCGGTCTGACCTTCGAATTGCGTCCATTGATGAAGGTCAAGGACGAGGTCGCCGATCGCGATCCGATGCAACTCGAACCGATTCGCGTGGACCGTCTGCATACGGAATTGCGGCCGATTGTCGAAGCGATCAATCAGTGCATTGCGCGCCTCGGCGTGCAGGTCGCCGCACAACGCCGTTTTATCGCCGACGCCGCTCACCAGTTGCGCACGCCGCTCACGCTGCTCGGCACCCAGTTGCAGTTCGCGCGGCAGCAAGGCGGCGTGAATCCCGCGCTCGATGAAGCACTGGCCGCCATGCATCGCAGCAACCGTTCAATGGTCGGACTTACCAACAAGCTGTTGCTGCTCGCTCAGGCCGAGGCGGCGGACAACCGGCAGGTGATCGTCGAAACGGTGGATCTCGTGCCGTTGGCAATGGAAGTGGTGGAAGACCTCGCGTTGCTTGCGCAGGGGCGGCAAATCGATCTCGGCGCGGAGCTTTGCGATCTGGCGCCGGTGGCTGGACACCGTGGCCTGCTTCAGGCGCTGATCGCGAATCTCGCGGAGAACGCTATCCGCTACACGGGCAGCGGCGGGCACGTCACGGTCGCGGTGACCGCCGATGCGCACAGGGTTACCGTTAGCGTGATCGACGACGGCCCCGGCATTCCAGCCGAGTCTCGCAGCCGCGTATTCGAACCGTTCTTTCGCGCCTCGACCGATACGGAGGGCACTGGTCTCGGGCTCGCCATCGTGCGCGAAATCGCGGACGCGCATAAAGGCGATATCGCGCTTGAACCGGGCGAGGGCGGCAAAGGCGTGCATATCACCGTTTCTTTTCCGCGCGCGGCGTCGGGGCATTCGCGCGCAGGTTAGCAGCGCCGGCTATCGCGGCCGCCGGCGGCTGTATCGCGTTGAAAATCTCGCGCTCGCTGCTGTGCCAGTGTCGAAGTCAAAACGTATCAAAAGGCAGCGTTGTAAATCGCCAACGCATCGGCCTCGCTGACTGGCCGCGGATTATTCACGAGTAGTCGCGTTTGCAACATCGCGTCGCTGGCCATGCGTCCGAGCCCTTCACGCTCGATGCCGACATCGCGCAGTCGCGCCGGAATCGCTGTGGCGGCGATCATCTGTTCGAGCTTTTCGATCAGCGCCTGGGTCTTTGCTTCGGCGCTGCCTGTCGCTCCCGGCACGACCACGTCGGCGAGTTCCGCGTAAAGATGTGCCGCCGGTTCAGCGTTGAAGCGCAACACATGCGGCAGCACCAGCGCATTGGAAAGCCCGTGCGGCACGTGATAAATGCCGCCGATCGGATAGGCAAGCGCGTGCACCGCAGCCACCGGGGAGTTTGCAAATGCCTGCCCCGCGAAAGTCGCGCCGAGCAGCATTGCCTCGCGCGCTTCGCGATTGCTGCCGTTTTCGCACGCGGGCAGCAGGTTGCGCGAGAGCAGTTCAAGCGCCTTTATCGCGAGCATGTCGGATACCGGGTTCTTGAGATGCGCGGACGTGTACGCTTCGATCGCGTGAACCATGGCGTCGATGCCGGTGGCCGCCGTGGCGGCAACGGGAAGCCCGAGCGTGAGTTCGGCGTCGAGAATCGCCAGATCGGCGATCAGTTGCGGCGCGACGACGCCCATCTTCTTGGCCTCGCCGACTGTGACAATCGACACAGCTGTGACTTCGGAGCCGGTTCCCGCGGTCGTCGGCATCTGTACGAGCGGCAGGCGCTGCACCGTCACCTTGTTCACGCCATACATTTCACTGAGTTGCTGCTGTTGCTGTGGAGCGAGCACCGCGATGAGCTTGGCGACGTCCATCGACGAGCCGCCGCCCAAGCCCAGCACGATCTCGGCACCGGCGCTGCGCGCGCGAGCCGTCGCTTCAAGCACGATATGTTCTGGCGGATCGGCGATTACGTCGTCGATCACCGTCGCATTCCAGCCATGCGCCGCGAGATCGGCAAGCGCCGGGCCCAGTAAGCCGCTCTTGTGCAGGAAGCCGTCCGTCACGACACACAGACGTTCAAGCGCCGGAAACTGCGCGCGCAACAAAGCGCCGAGCCGACGAGCCGCGCCAAATTCGACTATCAGCGTGGGCACCGTTTGAAAGCGGAATGCGTTCGTCATGCTGCTTCTCCCGGCACCATATGGCTCGACACTTCGCGTCGCTCCAGCAATGGAACGATTGTGCCGAAACCAAGGCGCTGAAAATGTTCGGTATCGCGATGCTCGGCGAGGCCGTCCGCATCGCTGTACTGTTCGAGGATCACAAAATGGTCAGGCTCGAGCGGTGAGCGGAAAAATTCGTAGTAGAGGTTCTTCGGCTCCGCGCGAGTGGCGGCGGCGAGCTCGGTGAGATGCTCCACGATCGCGTCACCGTTGCCGGGCTTGGCGAAAAAATGCGCGATCACCTGCAGGTAGGCATTAGCCATTAGTTACTCCAACAAGACAGTAGTAGAAATCTCACAGTGCGAAGCCGATGTCACCGCGCGCCGCGGATATTGCCGATGCAGCGTGGACGCGGCGCAGAGCATCAGTTGTACCAGATTCGGATCGGCCGTTGAACGGCGAACTCGTCGTCCTTCTGCGTTCCGCAGGGGAGCCATCAGCTCTGCCAGGTCGTTCGAAGCGTATATTGAGAATGATTCGCGTTTACGTTAGATTGTGACCGTGTTTTTCGAGAGAACGAGCGTGCGCGCCGCCGATAAACGATGTCCGCGCAACGTCGAGCGCATGGAAGCACTGCGCGAACTTACGCGCTGCCGCTCGCTTTCATGATTGCGGCGCGCACATGGACGAGGCGGCTACGTCCAGCGCCGCATGACCGGGCGCGCCAGAACAGCGCCGGTACGCGGCTTCATCCCGAGGAATTCTTATGACCATGCTTTCGACTCCGCGGCCCACGCTCGCCGACCTTTCGATCGAGCCTGGGCTACCCACCGTCGTGTCACCGCGTACGGGCGAGGACATGTCGTTGAACGACGCCGCTCCGCTGCTGCATGCGATTGTCGACGAGACGCTCGAGCGCGCCGGCGGCGTGCTCTTTTCAGGCTTCCGGGTTGATTCGATCGATGCGTTTCAGGGTTTCGCGGCATCGTTCGGGCATCCGTTGATCGGTTACGAATTCGCGTCTACGCCGCGCAGCCAGGTTGAGGGCGCGGTGTATACGTCGACGGAATATCCGCCGCATCGCTCGATCCCTTTGCACAACGAGCAGTCGTACACGCGCGAATGGCCGTTGCGGATCTGGTTTCACTGCGCGCTCGCCGCGCGTTCCGGCGGCGCGACGCCGATTGCGGACAGCCGCGCGATTTATCGCGCGCTCGATCCCGCGCTCGTCGAACGTTTTGCGAGCCGCGAACTGCTATACGTGCGCAACTTCGGGCAAGGGCTCGATTTGCCGTGGCAGCAGGCCTTCGGCTCGGACGATCCAGCCGTCGTCGAGCGCATTTGCCGCGCGCGCGGCATTGAATGCGAATGGCGCGACAGCGAAGACGGCGAGTTGCTTCTGCGCACCCGTGAACGTTGCCAGGCGGTGGCGCGGCATCCGCGCACAGGCGAAAACGTGTGGTTCAACCAGGCGAACCTGTTCCATCTTTCGTCGCTCGATGAAGACATGCAGGATGCACTGATCGACTCTGTCGGCCTGGAAAACGTGCCGCGTAACGTGTATTACGGCGACGGCGCGCCGCTCGAAGCCGACGCCCTCGCGCAGATTCGCGGCGTGCTCGACGAGCAGCGGGTCGTGTTTCCCTGGCTGACCGGCGACGTGCTGATGCTCGACAACATGTTGACGGCGCACGCACGCGACCCTTTTGAAGGCCCGCGCAAGGTGGTCGTTGCAATGGCACAGAGCTACCGTCACGGCGATACGGTGTAGCGCGGCACGACAACCGCAGCACCGTGTTGAGCGGACGATCACGCCCGACAGAGGTGGGCCAGCGTTAATGCATACCATTCGCATTAAGACGAAATTCCCGCGCGTGAGTCATCTATAAGACATATGTCTTTAGACGTGAGCTAAATCGCTGAAAGCCTTGTCTGGCGGGCATCGCGTCACTTTCACCGGCTTTGTCGGCATGTTTGTTTAGCAGCGGACAGTGGAAAACGCGCATATACTCACGGTCGGGCCGTAAAAAGTAGTGCTGCGGGTCGCGCTTCGTTTTGCTGCTTCGTCGCAACTCGCTGGCTCAGCGCGTCCAACGCTCTGTCTCTCACTTCACCTAGCAAAGCATCAAACATGTCCACACCGCCGAAGATCATCTACACCCTGACCGACGAAGCGCCTGCTCTGGCGACTTACTCGCTGCTGCCGATCGTCAAGGCGTTCACGCGCTCGTCCGACGTGATCGTTGAAACGCGCGATATCTCGCTTGCTGGCCGGATCATCGCTGCATTTCCGGACTACCTGACCGCGGAACAGAAGGGTTCCGACGATCTGGCGGAGCTTGGTGGACTCACAACGCGCCCCGAAGCGAACATCATCAAGCTGCCGAACATCAGCGCTTCGGTGCCGCAACTGAAGGCCGCGATCACCGAATTGCGCGATCAGGGCTACAAGCTGCCGCCGTATCCGGACGTCGCCACGACCGACACGGAAAAAGACGTCAAGGCACGCTACGACAAGATCAAGGGCAGCGCGGTCAACCCTGTGCTGCGCGAAGGCAACTCCGACCGCCGCGCGCCGCTGTCGGTGAAGAACTACGCACGCAAGCATCCGCACAAAATGGGCGCGTGGGCTGCGGACTCCAAGTCGCATGTCGCGCACATGAGCGGCGGCGATTTTTACGGCAGCGAAAAATCGGCGCTGATCGCAGCGGCCGGTGCAGTGAAGATCGAATTGACGGCTGCCGACGGCACGAAGACCGTTCTGAAGGAAAAGACGCCGGTGCAGGCGGGCGAGATTATCGACGCGTCGGTGCTCAGCAAGAACGCACTGCGCAGCTTTATCGAAGCGGAAATCGCCGATGCCAAGAGCAAGGGCGTGCTGTTCTCGGTGCACCTGAAAGCCACGATGATGAAAGTGTCCGATCCGATCATCTTCGGTCACGTCGTGTCGGTGTTCTACAAAGACGTGTTGGCCAAGCACGCTGACGCGCTGGCGCAAGCGGGCTTCAATCCGAACAACGGTATCGGCGATCTTTACGCACGCCTCAAAGACCTGCCGGCCGAAACGGCTGCGCAGATCGAAGCCGACATCAAGGCTCAGTACGAACAGCGTCCGCAACTGGCCATGGTCAATTCGGACAAGGGCATTACGAGCCTGCACGTGCCGAGCGACGTGATCGTCGACGCGTCCATGCCGGCCATGATTCGCGAGTCGGGCAAGATGTGGGGCGCGGACGGCGCACTGCACGACGCCAAGGCCGTGATTCCGGACCGTTGCTACGCGGGCGTGTATCAGGCGGTGATCGAAGACTGCAAGAAGAACGGCGCATTCGATCCGGTCACTATGGGCACGGTGCCGAACGTCGGCCTGATGGCACAAGCCGCTGAAGAATACGGTTCACACGACAAGACGTTCCAGATTCCGGCGAACGGCGTGGTTCGTGTGACCGACGCAAGCGGCGCTGTGCTGATCGAGCAAGCGGTGGAAGCGGGCGACATCTGGCGCATGTGCCAGACCAAAGACGCACCGGTGCAGGACTGGGTCAAGCTCGCGGTGAATCGCGCGCGCGCCACCAACACGCCGGCCGTGTTCTGGCTGGACGCGGCTCGTGCACACGACGCGCAGATCATCAAGAAGGTCGAGCAGTACCTGAAGGGCCATGACACGAACGGTCTGGACATTCGCATCATGACGCCGGTCGAGGCAACGAAGTTCTCGGTTGAGCGCATCCGCGCCGGCAAGGACACGATCTCGGTCACAGGCAATGTGCTGCGCGACTACCTGACCGACCTGTTCCCGATCATGGAACTGGGCACCAGCGCGAAGATGCTGTCCATCGTGCCGCTTATGGCAGGCGGCGGCATGTTCGAAACGGGCGCGGGCGGTTCGGCGCCGAAGCACGTTCAGCAACTGGTCGAAGAAGGTTTCCTGCGTTGGGACTCGCTGGGTGAATTCCTGGCGTTGGCTGCGTCGCTCGAACATCTGAGCAGCGCGTATCACAACCCGAAGGCGCAGGTTCTGGCCAAGACGCTGGATCAGGCAACCGGCAAGTTCCTCGACAACGACAAGTCGCCGGCGCGCAAGGTTGGCGGTCTCGACAACCGCGGCAGCCACTTCTACCTCGCGATGTACTGGGCGGAAGCACTGGCCGCGCAAACGGAAGACGCCGCGTTGCAGGCGCAGTTCGCCGGCGTGGCGAAGGCAATGGCCGACAACGAAGCGAAGATCCTCGAGGAACTGCGTGCAGCGCAAGGCAAGCCGGTGGATATCGGCGGCTACTATCGTCCGAACGTCGAACTGACGAGCAAGGCTATGCGCCCGAGCGCCACGCTGAACCAGATCGTGGACTCGATCGCGTGAAGTGTTCGGCCATGTGCTGACACGTGTGAGGAGCGACGCAGGTGACAATGCACTTGTGCACGCTCTTGAAGACGCAGCCAGGCAGAGACCTAACGCCGCATGGAAGTAAGCGGTAAGCATGACGATGGCGCTCTCGAGCGCCATCGTCGTTTCTGGCTGCATAACGCGGACGCGCGTAATGCGGTCCGTCAGACGTGAACGATTTCCCAGTCGCTCAGTTTCTCCGGAATTTCGAGCGTCGAGGTGTCGACTTCAGACAGATGCGGGCAGGTCAAACCGCGCGCGAGATCGTCAGCCGCTTGTTGCGGGCTTGAAAACTCGCCGAGTTTGTCGTTGCCGTAGGATGCTTCCCAACCGTCCTCGCCCGGCAAAATGTAGAACGCTCCTTCGGTCGATCCAAAGCGAAAGCCTTTCATTTTTAGTCTCCCAATTGCCAATAAAAACCGCTGTGCAATGGCGGCTCCTTGCGTGGGATTCGGGGACTGTCCGACACCGTTTTGTCGCATCCAATCCACTGCACCGCATGGAGCGCCTGCTCTTGTAAAAGAGTCTATGTCAGCCGGCGACGGCGCAAGCGGTTGCGAAGAGGTTCGTTGGAACGAAAAATACACCGAAAAATCAGTGGGTTGCGCGTTTCATTTTGCGATGTGCAACGTGGGGCGACATTGCGAAATGACAGCTTTGTGCCACGCACCACGATTTTTTACGAAGCAAGGCCCCGTGTCGCATCGTGAAATTTCGGGGGTCTTGCAGATACACACCTGTATGCGTTCAGGACCGGCCTCGCGACAGCACGCGCTCCACGAACGTCAGCATCGCCCTATTGAACAGCGCCGGTCTTTGCAGCGGCGCGAAATGACTGACGCCGGGCAACAGGTTCAGGTCCGCGCCCGGAATGGCGCCGGCGAGATATTCGGCGTGCTCCCGTTTGATGAACTCGTCGTGTTCGCTCTGCGCGATGACAACCGGCACGGTGATTCGCGCGAGGTCGTCCGCAAAATAGTTGGGCTCAGTCTTCATCATTTCGCTGACGGCGGCGACGAATGCATCGAAGTCGTCGGGCGTGGCGGAAAGGTGTGCATAGTCCTGACGGTGCCGGCTGAAACAGCGGTCGATAACCGGCGTTCCTACAAATTCTTTTGTGCCGCCGGGATCCATGTTGCAGCCGAAGAAGAACACACCGGCAACGCGTTGCGGCGCCACCATGCCGAGCACCATCGCCACACACGCGCCGTCACTCCAGCCGACGATTGCCGCGCGTTCGAGCGCGAGCGCGTCCATTACGGCGAGGACGTCGGAGGCCATCAGTTCGTACTTGTACGGCCGCGCATCGCGCGTGCTGCGGCCATGGCCGCGGCTGTCGATTACCACCACGCGGTGGCCGGCAGCGAGGAGCGCCGGCACCTGATAACCCCAGTTGCCGCTGTGACCAAGTCCGCCGTGCAAAAGGATCACTGCCGTGCCGCTGCCGTGAGACGCGTACCAGATTCGGGCGCCTTCGTGCTCGACCCAGCCCGACTCGTTCGACGCGGGCAGCGGCGGCGCGCCGTGCGCTTCGAAGCGTTCAAGCGAGTCGTCGTTCGGTTCCGGGAAAGCTGCCATCGCCGTTGTCTCCTCTTCCATCTTCCATGCAAGTACTGTCATCGCAAGCGCCAGCCTGCCAGCACAGCGGCGCGCATAGCAACAAACCTACGAGATTCTGCTTGCCCCTTGCCCCTGCCGCCCCGCCGATTCTCGCGAACACACCGCAAACGCCCAATCGCCGTTCACTCTGAGTCGAGCTTCTCAATCAGCATCGCGACGAACGCTTCCGTGACGCGCGGCAACGTGCGCCCGCGCTTCTTGATCAGCGCGATAGGGCGCGTGAACGCCGGATCGTCGACGGGACGCACCACGAGTTCAGGCTCCGCCCTCACTTCGCGCGCCGACGCGGGCAGTATCGTCACGCCGAGCCCCGCACGAACCATTGCTACGGCGCTCATCATGTAGGTCGGCTCGCAGGCAATCTCCGGCAGGCAACGCGCGCTGGAAAACGCGCTATCGACAACCGCCCTCACGCTCGTGCCTTGCGCGGTCAGCACCAGCGGTGTCGCTGCAAGATCGGCAAGCGTGATGCGCCGCCGCTTCGCTAGCGGGTGCCGCTTCGGACAGACGACCACCAGTCTGTCGATGCCCGCATGCAGCACTTCCAGGTTCGCGTCGTCCAGAGCGCCGCCGGTTAATCCGATATCGGCCTCTTCGTTACGCACCAACGTATTGACCATGCTCGCGACCACATCGCGCACCTCGAAGCTCACGCGCGGTACGGTTTTCTTCAGGCTTTGCACGAGTTCGGGAAGCGAGCTTGCCGCGAAGGTCGGCAGGCAGGCTATTCGCACGGTGCCGCTCGCGCCGTCGCCGAGTGCGCGCGCGTCGATCAGCACATGCTCCATGTCGTGCAGCGACTTTTGCAGGAGCGGTAGCAGGTCGCGGCCCGTTGGCGTGAGGGCGACATTGCGACTGTTGCGGTCGAAGAGCCGCAAGCCCAGCGTTTCCTCAAGGCGCCTGATCTGCACCGTCAATGCGGGTTGCGAAAGATGCAGCCGCGTTGCCGCTTGCGTGAAGCTGCCCGTTTGCGCCACCGCGATAAACGCGCGAATGTCCCGAAGATTCAGATCCATGATTGTTTGTAATTGCTGCAATCAATTCATTTCAATTGATTTATCAGTGACCTGAACTTACGCTGGAACGCAGTAAAAAACAACATTGGAGATAAGCACATGCTGCCATTACTGGGGCTGGCCACCATCGTCGTGCTGCTCGGCGCCATTCTGTCGAAACGCATGTCGCCGCTGGTGGCGCTCATCATCGTGCCGATTGCCGCGTCGTTGATCGGCGGGTTCGGCTTTCAAACGAGCAAGTTCGTGATCGACGGGCTCAAGGGCCTTGCGCCGGTCGTCGGCATGTTCGTGTTCGCGATTCTTTACTTCGGCACCATTACCGACGCGGGCACGCTCGATCCGATCATCGACCGCATTCTGCGCGCGGTCGGCACGCGGCCCACGCGCATTGTGATGGGCACCACGCTGCTCGCGCTGCTGATCCATCTGGACGGCTCCGGCGCGGTCTGCTTTCTCGTCACGATCCCCGCGATGCTGCCGCTCTACGACCGTCTGAAGATGGACCGACGCGTGCTGGCCGCGGCCGTGTCGATGGCGGCCGGCATCAACTTCCTGCCATGGACCGGACCGATGATTCGCGCGTCCGCGTCGCTGCATCTGCCCATCTCGGCGCTGTTCAATCCGCTGATTCCGGTGCAGGCAATCGGCCTCGTCTTCGTGTTCGGCGTTGCATTCTGGCTTGGACGTCGCGAGGAAAAGCGGCTCGGTCTCGGCGCTGCGAGCGGTGCCGTGCCGATGCCAAAACGCGAACTGACGCCAGAAGAACAGGCGTTGCGTCGACCGAAGAATTTCTGGTTCAACATCGTGCTCACGCTCGTCGTGCTCGGCACGATGGTCGTGATGGGCGAAAAAATTCCGCCTGCGATCATGTTCATGGTCGGCCTGTGCGTCGCGTTGATGGTCAACTATCCGAACGTGGACATGCAGCGCAAACGGATCGACGCGCATGCACGCGCTGCATTGATGATGGCCGGCATTCTTCTCGCGGCGGGCGTGTTCACCGGCGTCATGCAGGGCAGCGGCATGCTCAAGGCGATGGCGCAAGCAGCAGTCGGCTTCGTGCCGCCCGCGATGGCGAGCCACATTCCCGTCGCGCTCGGCATTATGTCCATGCCGCTTAGTATGCTGTTCGATCCCGACTCGTTTTACTTCGGGGTACTGCCGGTTATCGCCGAGGTGGCGGGTCAGCTCGGCGTGCCCGCGGTGCAGGTCGGCCAGGCCGCATTGCTCGGTCAGATGACGACCGGCTTCCCAGTCAGCCCATTGACGCCCGCCACTTTCCTCGTGGTCGGTTTATGCGGCATCGAACTCGCCGATCATCAGCGATTCACGTTCCCCTTGTTGTTCGGCGCATCCATCGTGATGACGATCGCGTGCGTTGCGTTGGGGATATTCTCACTGTGAGCTTTACCGAAACAGGTGTGAGCAGCATGACAGCCACTCAGCATGAACGCCTTGTGCGAATCGGCGCGGGCGCGGGCTATTCGGGCGACCGTATCGAGCCCGCGGTCGAACTCGCGGAATATGGCGCGCTCGATTACCTCGTGTTTGAATGTCTCGCCGAACGCACTATTGCGATTGCGCAGCAGGCGCGCAGCAAAGACCCCGAACTCGGCTACGACCCGCTTCTCGAGACGCGCATGAAGGCGGTGTTGCCGGCCGCGCTACGCAATGGCGTCCGCATCGTCTCGAACATGGGCGCGGCGAATCCGCTTGCGGCGGCGCGCAAGACAGCAGAGATTGCGCGCTCGCTTGGGCTCGGCGACATCAAGATTGCGGCGATTACCGGCGACGACGTGCTCGATGCCGTGCGTGACGGCGACTTTCGCTTCGAGGAATCCGGCGAGCGGGTGGCGGACTACAAGTCGCGCCTCGTCTCGGCAAATGCCTATCTGGGCGCGAGCGCAATCGTCGACGCGCTCGCCGCGGGCGCACAAATCATCCTCACGGGACGTGTGGCCGATCCGTCGTTGTTCGTGGCGCCACTGATCCATGAGTTCGGCTGGCGTATGGACGACTGGCAGACGCTGGGCCAGGCGACGGTGATCGGCCATCTGCTCGAATGCGCGGGGCAAATCACCGGCGGCTATTTCTCGGACCCTGGTTTCAAGGATATTCCCGCGCTAGCGAGGCTCGGCTTTCCCATCGCGGAAGTGGGCGAGAACGGCGCCGTGGTCATCACGAAGCTCGCGCAAGCTGGCGGACGCGTGACCGAGGCGACGTGCAAGGAGCAGCTGCTGTACGAGATCCACGATCCGCAACGTTATTTGCAACCGGACGTGGTTGCTGATTTCTCGCGTGTGCATGTCGAGGAGGAGGCGGCAGATCGGGTTCGTGTGAGCGGTGGCAGCGGTGCGCCGCGCACGGACACGCTTAAGGTCTCGGTCGCATATTTCGACGGTTTCATCGGCGAGGGGCAGATTTCATACGCGGGCCCGGGTGCGCTGACGCGTGCCCGTCTCGCACTCGAGATCGTGCGCGAGCGGCTTGCACTGACTGGAGTTCAGACTCAGGAGTTGCGCTTCGACCTGACCGGCGTAAACGCCTTGCACGGCGAGACGCTTGCCGCTAATTCCGCGGAGCCCTACGAAGTGCGCGCGCGCGTGGCGGGGCGCACTGCATCTTTGGAGCAAGCTGTGCGCGTCGGCAACGAAGTCGAGACTTTATACACGAACGGTCCGGCGGGCGGCGGCGGAGTCACGAAGTCAGCGCGCGAAGTCGTTGCAGTGCAATCGGTGCTGTTGCCGCGCGAGCACGTTAAGCCGACGTTCACGATGGTGGAGGCGTGAGATGAAACTACGTGAGTTGGCCCATTCCCGAACCGGCGACAAGGGCAATACGCTGAACATCTCGGTGATCTGTTACGACGTGCGGCACTACGAGCATTTGCGCGCCATATTGACGCCCCAGCGCGTGAAGGCGCATCTCGCGGATGTCGTGCGCGGCAATGTCGCGCGCTACGAACTGCCGGCCATTGCGGCGTTCAACTTCGTGCTCGGCGAGGCGCTTGGCGGAGGCGTAACGCGCTCGCTCGCGCTCGACGCGCACGGCAAGTCGCTGAGTTCCGCGTTGATGAGCCTCGAAATCGACGCGCCGCCGTCGGTGTGAATTCGCCGGCGGCAATGCGCCGCCCTTCGTGCTGTGCTATTCGCCCGGCGCACTCAACTCATGCGCGCGTCGCAGCCTCTCGCGGCTGTTGCTCAAATGCATGCGCATCGCGGCGCGGGCGTCGTCGGGGTCCTGGCGCTCGATCGCAAGGTAGATGAGCTGGTGCTCGTTGAGCACGTTGCGCAAGGTCTCGATCTGGTCGAGTTCGGCAATCTCCGCTGAGCCAAGACGCGTGCGCGGACTGACCGCGCTTCCTAACTGGCTCAGTACGTCGAAAAAATAGCGATTGCCGCTTGCGCGCGCGATCTGCAAATGAAACTCGACGTCGTGCGCGAGCGTGTCGGTGCTGCCGCGTTCGAGTTCGGACTCGAAGCGCGCGAGCGCCGCGCGCATCTGCCTGAGGCTCTGCTCTGTGCGCCGCGCAGCGGCGAGCGCTGCCGACGCCGCTTCCACATCGATCCGGAACTCGATGATCGCCATCACGTCGAGCATGCTCGACAGATCGGCGGCGGGCAACTGCATGTTTTTCTCAGTGGTCGGCGCGAGCACGAACGTGCCGATGCCGTGACGCGTTTCCACCACCTTGGCCGCCTGCAGGCGCGAGATGGCTTCGCGCACGACGGAGCGGCTGACGGAGAGCTGCTTCATCATCGCGACTTCCGTGGGTATGCGGTCTCCTGGTCTCAGGACGCCGCGGCGGATTTCATCGGAAAGGGTGGCCACCACTTTCTCAGTTAGGCTGCTCATTGCTGTGGCTTGTTGACTAATCGGCTGAAAACGCGCGGGTTGAGGGTGCGCGGGACGTCTGGTGACGTCTGGACATTAGCCATCATAGCGTCTGTCGCGAAAATTCATGGCTCGCGCGATGGTGAAGCGGGTTGGCCGGCGCGGTTGTTCCTCGTTGTAGTGGGTTTATTGTCATCAGACGTCTTATTTTACCCGCTTTACCCACGTGCAGCCTTCCCGACGCGCTTTGTCACCCCACTAAACGGGCGTGCTAACAGGGGAGAAAGGGTAAACACCACATTGGAAACCGTCACATAACGGCGTTAGACTGTCATCAGACAACATATCTGTACGTCACTTTCCGCTTGCTGACTCAGCCAGCCGCCCGTGACGTCAGATCAAGACCGCTTGTCGGTCGCCACTGGAGACTCTCTTGACCTCTGCTCTCACCACCGCACTCGATCCATTGGGGTCCGCCGTCTCGAAGGTCAAGCGGCATGTGTTGCCGCTCTTCCTGATCATGTTCATCGCGAACTACATCGACCGGGTGAATATCGGCTTCGTCAACACCCACATGAAAACCGACCTGGGCATCGGCGCGGCGGCGTACGGGCTGGGAAGCGGGCTGTTCTTCATCGGCTACGCGCTGTTCGAAGTGCCTTCGAACGTATTGATGCAGAAGTACGGCGCGCGCGCGTGGCTGACGCGGATCATGGGCACGTGGGGTGTCGTCGCCGCGGCCATGGCGTTTGTGTCGAACGAAACGTCGTTTTACGTGTTGCGATTCCTGCTCGGCGTCGCGGAGGCGGGCTTCTTTCCGGGCGTGGTGTTCTATTTCACGCAGTGGCTGCCGCAAAAAGAACGCGGCAAGGCTGTGGCAATTTTTCTGTCGGGCTCGGCCATCGCTTCGGTGGTGTCGGGACCGATCACGGGTAGCCTGCTGTCCATTCGCGGACTCGGCCTGCACGGCTGGCAATGGATGTTCCTGATAGAAGGCGGCTTTTCTATCGTGCTGTGCGCGGTCAGCTGGATCTTCCTCAAGTCGCGCATTCGCGATGCTTCCTGGCTCACAGCAGAAGAGCAAGGCGTTCTCGAAAGCACGATCGCCGCCGAACAGGCGGAGCGCGTGGCACACGGCGGCGCGCATCTACCGGCGGTGAAGCTGTTGAAGGATCCGCAGATAGTGCTGTTTTGCCTGCTCTACTTCGCGATCCAGTTGACGATTTACGCGGCCACCTTCTGGCTGCCGACCATCATCCGCAAGATTGGCGGCCTGTCGGATTTCGAAGTCGGCATGCTCAACGCGATTCCGTGGCTCATCGCAATGGTTGCGATGTACTGCTTCGCATTGCTTTCGGCGAAGTGGCGTTTTCAGCAGGCGTGGCTCGCTGTGGCGCTCGTGATTGCGGCGTGTGGCCTCTTTGCGTCGACCTCGGGTAATCCGCTTCTGTCGTTCATCGCGATCTGCTTTTCGGCGATCGGCTTCAAGGCGGCGGCCTCGCTGTTCTGGCCGATTCCGCAGGGCTATCTCGATGCGCGCGTCGCCGCAGCGGTGATCGCGCTGATCAATTCCATCGGCAATCTGGGCGGTTTCTTCGCGCCCGCCACGTTCGGCTATTTGCAGCAGCACACCGGTTCGATCACCGGCGGACTTTATGGTCTTGGCGTGGCCTCGCTGATAGCGGCTGGGGCAGCTTTCCTCACGCGCAATCGGCGCGGCGAAGGCAACCTGTTGCGCGATCCGCTGCAAGGCAGCGCACACTGACCGCTGTTTCTCTGGCCGCCGCTCATGCGCCATGCGCGCAAACAGTTTACGTCCGGCACAGGTGGTGAGCGTGTTCGCACAATGCGTTGCTCATCACCGTCCGGCTCACCATCTCAACTGGTCTAGTTCCTATGTCCACGAAACCATCCATGTCGAACGATACGCCTACCGTTACTGAACTACGCGTCGTGCCAGTTGCCGGCCGCGACAGCATGCTGCTGAACCTGAGCGGCGCGCATGGTCCGTACTTCACGCGCAACATTGTGATTCTGCGCGACAGCGCCGGTCATGTCGGCGTAGGCGAAGTGCCGGGCGGCGAAAATATCCGTAAGACGATCGACGACGCGCGTCCGTTCGTCGTCGGTCAGTCGATCGGTAATCTGCAAGCTATCCTGAACAAGGTGCGCACGCAGTTCGCCGACCGCGATGCGGGTGGACGCGGCCTGCAGACATTCGATCTGCGCACCACGATTCACGCCGTGACCGCGCTCGAAGCTGCGTTGCTGGATTTGCTCGGACAGCATCTCGGCGTGCCCGTTGCTGCCCTGCTTGGCGAAGGTCAGCAACGCGACGCAGTGGAAATGCTTGGCTACCTGTTCTATATCGGCGATCGCAACAAGACGGACCTGCCGTATGCGAGCGGCGCCGATGGACGCGACGACTGGGACCGCGTGCGCACCGAAGAAGCATTGACGCCGGAAGCCGTGGTTCGTCTCGCCGAAGCCGCGCAAGCCCGCTATGGCTTCAACGATTTCAAGCTCAAGGGAGGCGTGCTGTCCGGCGACGCTGAAATCGAAGCGGTGACCGCGCTCGCCGAGCGCTTCCCGAATGCCCGCGTGACGCTCGATCCGAACGGCGCATGGTCGCTTGCGGAAGCGGTCCGCCTCTGTCGCGACAAACACGACGTGCTCGCGTATGCGGAAGACCCGTGCGGCGCCGAGAACGGCTATTCAGGCCGCGAAGTGATGGCGGAATTCCGCCGCGCGACCGGTTTGCCGACGGCGACCAACATGATCGCGACCGACTGGCGCCAGATGGGCCACGCGATCCAGTTGCAGTCCGTGGATATTCCTCTCGCCGATCCGCACTTCTGGACCATGCAGGGTTCAGTGCGCGTCGCGCAGATGTGCAATGACTGGGGCCTCACATGGGGCTCGCATTCGAACAATCACTTCGACGTCTCGCTCGCGATGTTCACGCATGTGGCAGCGGCCGCGCCCGGCAAGATCACGGCAATCGACACGCATTGGATCTGGCAGGACGGTCAGCGTTTGACGCGCGAACCGTTGCAGATCGTCGGCGGCAAGGTGAAGGTGCCGCAGAAGCCGGGGCTCGGCGTCGAACTGGATATGGACGAGATCGAGAAGGCGCACGCGCTCTACCAGCAGCACGGCCTCGGCGCACGCGACGACGGCGTCGCAATGCAGTACCTGATTCCCAACTGGAAGTTCGATAACAAGCGCCCCTGCCTCGTGCGTTGATTGCTTGCGACGCAGTCTATCGCCCGCTCATTCAACATTTGACGATATTCACGCCATATACAAATGACTTCACCGCAAGAACTTAAAGCGATCGTATCCGAAGGACTGTTGTCCTTTCCCGTGACCGACTTCGACGCGCAGGGCGACTTCCGCGCCGACACGTACGCGCAACGGCTCGAATGGCTCGCGCCCTACGGTGCGACCGCGTTGTTCGCCGCAGGCGGCACCGGCGAGTTCTTTTCGCTGACCAAAAGCGACTACACCAACGTGATTCGCACGGCGACTGAAACGTGCAAGGGCAAGGTGCCGATTCTCGCGGGCGCGGGCGGTCCGACGCGCGTCGCGATCGAGTACGCGCGGGAAGCAGAGCGCCTCGGCGCAAGTGGCGTGCTGCTAATGCCGCACTATCTGACCGAAGCTTCGCAGGAAGGGATTGCCGCGCACGTCGAACAGGTGTGCAACGCGGTGAAGAACATCGGCGTCATTGTGTATAACCGCGCGAATTCAAAGCTCAATGCCGATATGCTGGAACGGCTCGCGGATCGCTGCCCGAATCTGATCGGCTTCAAAGACGGCGTCGGCGAAATCGAGGCAATGGTGACCATTCGCCGGCGCCTTGGCGACCGCTTCTCGTATCTCGGCGGCCTGCCGACCGCGGAGGTTTATGCGGCGGCGTATAAGGCGCTTGGCGTGCCTGTGTATTCGTCGGCGGTATTCAACTTCATTCCGAAGACCGCGATGGAGTTCTATCGTGCGATTGCCGCAGACGATCATGCGACCACGTCACGGCTCATTGACGAGTTCTTCCTGCCGTATCTGGCTATTCGCAATCGCCGCGCGGGTTACGCAGTGAGCATCGTGAAGGCGGGCGCGAAACTGGTTGGTCGCGACGCCGGTCCGGTACGCGCGCCGCTGACCGATCTGACCGAAGAAGAGTCCGGGCAACTCGGCACTCTGATCGCGAAGCTCGGCCCGCAATAAGCGCTCTGTACGCGTTTCGCCGCGGGCTTGGCGCTACCCGCGGCGAAACACCACGTGCGAAATCCGCTGCACGAGCAAAGCAGCGGCGAGCGCCGCCACCGCGGTCAGCCACACACCGATGTGAATCGACTGCACCAGCGCATCGCGTGCGGTGTCGATCAATGCAAGCGTGTTCAGCCCTGACGGCTTCATGTCCGCGATCAACCTCAGGCGCGATGCTTCGTCGATCAGAATGCGCAGATCGACGAAGCGCGGCCGCCATTGCGACGCCGTCGGCTCGCCGAGCACGCTCATCGTCCGCGTGACGACATCGCGATAGTGGTGCTGCACGACCGTCGCCACGATGCTCGTGCCCAGCATGCCGCCCACCATTCGCGTCGATTGCAGCAGCGCGGTCGTGATGCCAAAGCGCTCGCGCCCCGCAATTTCCTGTCCGAACACATTCAGATTGTTGAGGATGAAACCCAGACCGATGCCGACCGCGGCCATCGGCAATTCGATCCACAGGTGCGGTGTTTCGGGATTCGCAAATGCAAGACCGATCGACGCGAACAGCAGCAACGCAAAGCCGATAGAGAGAATGCGCGTCGGCTTCTTCATGTGAATCACGATGCGCGTATTCAGCAGGCTGCCGAGTGCGATGCATGCGGCGATGGGCGTGGCGAGCAGGCCGGCCTGTTGCGGAGAAAGTCCGAAGCCGCCTTGCAGCAGCAGCGGCGCGAAGAAAATCAGCGAGAACATCACGAAGCCGGACAACATGCCGAGCGTGAACAGCGTGACGAGCTGTGAGTCTTTGAACAGATCGAGCGGAATGATCGGATGCGTGGCGCGCTTCTCGCACACGAACAACGCAATGGCGCCGACGATCACACACAGGGCAAGCGTGATGTTGCCGGCGGTCAAGCCGTCTTTCGGCACAGCTTCGATGAAAGCCTGCAGACCTCCGAGCACCGCGGCCACGAGCCCGGCACCGAGCCAGTCGATTTTGACCTCGCCGTCATGCGGCCGCTGAAAGCTCGGCAGATGCACCCAGATGAAGTAGAGCGCCGCCGCACCAACCGGCAGATTGATCAGGAACGTGGAGCGCCAGCCGAGGTGCTCGCTCATCCATCCTCCGAGCGACGGACCCGCCGCCGTGCCGATGCCGTACGCTGCGGCCATCACGACTTGCCAGCGCACGCGCGCGCGCGGGTCGGGGAACAGGTCGGGTATCGACGCGAACGCGGTGCCGACCATCATGCCACCCCCCACGCCTTGCAGGCCGCGCGCGATCACGAGAAACAGCATGTCGTTCGCGACGCCGCATAGCACCGAGGCTATCGTGAACGTGATCACTGCGGCAATCACGAAGCGCTTGCGGCCGAAGTAGTCGCCAAGGCGTCCGAACACGGGGACGGTTACGACCGACGCCAGCAGATACGCACTCGCGATCCACGCGTAGTACTCGAAGCCGTGCAGCTCCGCGACGATCGACGGCAGCGCGGTGCTGACGACCGTCTGGTCGAGTGCCACGAGCATGTTGACGAGACCGATGCCGAGCATCGCGAAGAGGGCGTTCCGGAAAGGCAGCGCGGTAGCAGCGGCGGTGGAAGTCACGGATCTGGGCAGGAAGGGCGATTAAGGTGAAGCACTAAGGGCGCGAGGTCTGGACAGGCGATGTGTCAAAGTTGTCTGACCACTTGTTCGTCATTATACGGGTTTGCCCCTAGCTAAAACTATTCCTCCTGGGTTGAAGAAAACTTAAGGGGGCACTTCATGCGCACACGCTAATCGCAATGGTTTGCGGCCGTCAGCAATTGATGCTTTCGATCTGAAAATCCGGCTTGTAGAGGGTTTGTCTCTACACATGCGGCCCGCATAGGTGCCGATAAATATGTCGAGTGGTCGTGCGATGCTGCCGCGCCGCCTGAACAATTAGAGGTGCGCGCAGCGGCCCATCGACCTCCTTCGACCGGACGAAACAGGAGCGCGAGCATGCATCGATTGAATTTCAAGCAGAAGCTCTGGGTGCCGCTCGTCGTCAGCCTGCTGGCGCTCCTCGCCGTGTCGGTGTCGGCGGCGTGGTTGTCGCGTGAGACGCGCGTTGAAGAGCGCAAGCACGACCTCGTGAATGTTGCGCACGTTGGGCTCAGCATCGTGAAGGAATATGCGGCGCTTGCGCAAAGCGGCGCGCTTAGCGAGGCCGATGCGCGCAAGCAGGCACTCGAGCGCCTGCGCGACGTGCGCTACGGAGAGGACGGCTACTTCCTCGTGCTCAACTCCACGCCGCGCATGGTCATGCATGCGATGAAACCCGCATTGGACGGCAAGGATCTCGCGGGCGCCGCGGACGCCGACGGCCGTCACCATTACGTGACGTTTGCCGCGACGGCGCAGGCACCGGAGGGCGGCTTCGTCGACTATGTGTTCCCGCATCCGGGTAATCCGCCGTCCGCCGCGGTAGGCAAGATCGGCTATGTCGTGCGTTATGCGCCGTGGGACTGGATCATCGCGACGGGCGCTTACGTCGACGATATCGACGCCGCGTTCAAAGAGTCACTGTATGTGCTCGGCAGCGTTTTCGGCGCGGTCGCACTGTTACTGTCCGCGCTCGTCGCGTTCACCAATCGCAGCATTCAACGCACGATTGGCGGCGACCCGGCCTACGTCGCGCAGGTCGCCGGTGAGATCACCAAGGGCAATCTCGTTATCCCCGTCGAGATTCGCGAAGGCGACGACTCGAGTCTTCTGCACACCATGCGGCAGATGCGCGACGCCCTTGCAAAGACCATCGTGCAGATAGGCGGCGCGGCCGAGAAGGTAGCGACCGGCGCGCGGGAGATTGCGGAAGGCAATACGGATCTGTCCGCGCGTACCGAGAGCCAGGCTGCGTCACTCGAAGAGACGGCGGCCAGCATGGAGCAGATGACTGCGATGGTCCGGCAAACGTCGGAGAGCGCGCAGACGGCGAGTCAATTGACGGCGAGCGCCGAGCAGATCGTCACGCAGGGCGGACAAATGGCGGCCGAGGCCGTGTCGACAATGCAGGAGATATCGACCGAATCGCACAAGATGGTGGAGATCATCGCGGTGATCGAAGGTATCGCATTCCAGACCAACATTCTTGCGCTGAACGCGGCTGTCGAGGCGGCTCGCGCGGGAGACGAAGGGCGCGGCTTCGCCGTGGTGGCCGGTGAAGTGCGCACGCTCGCTCAGCGCAGCGCGTCGGCGGCGAAGGAGATCCGCGCGTTGATCAGCCGCGCGGTGGGTCGCGTTGAGACCGGTGTTGAACTCGTCGACAAAACCGGTACGACGATTCAGGCGGCGAGCGACGCCATTGCGAAGTTGTCGGGCGTCATGCGCGACATCGCTGCGGCCGCCGCGGAGCAGAGCGCGGGCATCGATCAGGTCGGAGACGCCGTCACGCAGATGGACAGCGTCACGCAACAGAACGCCGCCCTCGTCGAACAAGCCGCGGCGGTGGCGCAAACATTGACCGAGCAGGCGAGACTGCTGGAAGCGTCGATTCATACTTTCCAGGTGCGAGACGATTCGCGTGGGGGTGGCGTGGGGGTGGGACGGGCGGCAGGAAACCATTGGGCGGGTTCCCGGCTACAGCCTTTGTAAGAGACGAAGCGAGTATTCCAATTGCATTCTGACCGACCGGAGCGCCGCTCGCAGAATGCCGCTCTCCAAGAAGGACAATTCGCCAATTGTCTGCAGCAAATAGCCAACATCGCAGAGGAATTATCGCGCTGTTAACTTTCCCTGTTTATCGCGGCAATGCAAAGGATTAAGATATCCGCCTTCGCTTATATCAGGCAGCCCAAGAACTAGAAGAATGATTCCTACACAGATCTTGATCGTCGGCTTCGGCTGTATTGGTCAAGCGGTCTTGCCCTTGCTTGAGCACGCATTCCCTTCAACCCCAATCCTCGTTGTGGACCGGGTACTGGACGAAGCACGGCTATCGATCATACGGCGTCACCAACTGAAAGCCATCGAGGCCACGGTTAGTGAGTCGAATTACATTTCTTTGCTTGGCTCCAACCTTTTGCCCGGCGGATTTCTCCTGAATCTGGCACCGAGTGTCAACAGTTGCGACCTCATCGAGTTGGCGCAAAGCCGCAGTACCTTCTATCTGGACAGCGGGATCGAACCGTGGGCTTATGAAGAGCAGGATTGGTCGCTGGTTACGAATCAAGCTCTCAGGTTTCGCTTGTTGAAATTTGCACGAGGCCGCGAGAACCGTGCGACCGCGCTGGTCGCACATGGCGCTAACCCCGGATTTGTATCGGTGCTGGTCAAGGAGGCGTTGCTTCGGCTTGCGCGAAAGGCCGAACTGCTCGCCGCTATTCCATCCGGACGTCAAGAATGGGCACAACTGGCTAGAGCGCTCGATGTTCGCGTCATACAAGTGAGCGAATACGATAGTCAGCATGCGGCGCTCCCCGCGCCGTACGAGTTCGCCAATACCTGGTCGCCGCAAGGGTTTATCACGGAATGCCTTCAGGACGCCGAGCTTGGCTGGGGCAGTCACGAGCCTCGGCTTCCCGATGCAGCGTATCGTCAGCCAGATGCTGGGGGCGCCGCGATTGCGCTGAGCCGGCCCGGACACCGTACTTGGGTGCGCTCGTGGTCACCGACGCACGGGCCGTTCAATGCCCGGCTGATCACGCACAATGAGTCGATTTCGATTGCTGAATATCTCACCTGCGAGTCTCCAGGTGAGTCTGCCTACAGCCCCACCGTTTACTACGCCTACCGGCCGACTGAGGCAACCAGTCTGTCGATGCAATGGCTCGATGACAGATCCGCTCACCGAATTTCGACACATCGCCTGATGAAGGACGACATCGAGTACGGCATGGATGAGCTCGGCGTCTTGCTGATGAGTTCGCGACATGGCGCGATCTGGTATGGCTCCCAGCTCGATATAAATCGTGCACGGTCTATCGCGCCGTATAACTCCGCAACCAGCCTGCAGGTCGCGTCCAGCATCACAGCCGCAATGCATTGGATTTTGAGCAACCCGGCGCGCGGCGTCATCGAATCCGATGCGCTTGACCATCGAACAATATTGGACGCTGCGGAGCATGCATGGGCTCCGTTATCGGCGCATTTCACCGATTGGTCGCCACGCATGGCAGACAACTCCTTGATCTTCGACCAATTCATACTGGAGCAATGAGTCGCTCTCATGAAACGCACGAAACAGATTCCACGCGCTGATTGGCCAAGCGAACTCGAGCGCATTGGCTTTCATTTTCACTCGCTCGATGAACATAACCAGCCACGCAAGGTCGATCGCAATACGTTCTACTACTGGCGCGAAGACGCCGCATACATGTTCAGCGAAGCTGAGATCGAGTCGCTGTACGCGGCAGCACTTGAGCTTAATTCGCGCTGCCTCGATGCCGTTCAGCATGTGATCGATCATGACCTGTTCTCGCGCATGGCAATAAAGCCGGAATTCGCCGATCTAATTCGCGCGTCGTGGGATAGGGACGAACCGACATTGTTCGGCCGGTTCGATATGACCTTCGACGAACACGGCGTGCCGAAGATGTATGAATATAACGCTGACACGCCGACGTCCATTATCGAAGCCAGTCTTGCCCAGTGGTTCTGGAAAGAGTCGGTTCAGCCCCGGGCGGACCAGTTCAACAGCTTGCACGAAGCGCTTATCTCCCGGTGGCGCTGGATCCGCAAGCATTATCCGAAGGCGAAAGTGCTTCACTTTGCCTGTGTGTTCGACAGCCAGGAAGATATCTGCAATGTCGAATACCTGATGGACACCGCGGTCCAGGCAGGGTGGTCGGTCAAACTCGTCGACATAATGAAAATCGGCGCAGATGCCACAGGGCGGTTCTACGATGCCGACGATCAACTAATCGAGGTTGCTTTCAAGCTGTATCCATGGGAATGGATGGCGCAGTCGGAATATGGTCCAAATTTGAGCCTCAGCACCGTGAACTGGGTCGAGCCGCCGTGGAAGGCCGTGCTATCGAATAAGGCGATACTTCCGGTCCTTTGGGAACTGTTTCCAGGCCATCCAAACCTGCTCGAAGCGAGCTTCGACGAAGCATCGTTTCACGGTCGTCCGCATGCGAAAAAGCCGATCTATTCACGTGAAGGCGAAAGCCTGACCTTGGTGGCCCCTGAAGGGCGCTTCCATAACCCGGGAGACTACGGCGACGAAGGTTTCATTTACCAGGCTTATTGTCCTGCGCAGCGGTTTGGCGATCTTTACACCACGCTCGGCGTATGGATTGTCGACGACGTGCCGAGCGGCTTGTGCGTTCGCGAAGAGGCTGGGCCCATCGCCAAAAACACCAGCTATTTCGTGCCGCACTTTTTTCCGAAAGATGGCAAAGTCGCCGCTACCGACATGCGTGAGGCTACGGAAAAAGACTTGCCGCTCCGCATGGCTGAACCGAAGAAATCAGGTGTGCCCAAGTTGCTGCTGATCGGCGCCTGTACGGTGTTGGCCGGTGGCGTGCTTGTGCACTCGTACTCCAATGGCGACGACGACAGCGAACTCGATACCGGTGTCCCGGTCACTCGTGCGAGCTATGACACACTTGAGGACTGCCTCGCCGACTGGACCACGACGGCGGACTGCACGGATGCGCCGATTGCCGGCGTGGGCGCGGATCTTACGGCCAGCGATACGGCCGCGAGCGCATCGGCGAGTACTGTATCCGGAGGCAGTGGCGGTTCGCATGCCGGTTCCGTTGCCCACTGGTATGGTCCGTACTACACACGCTCCGGCACTATCTACCACGCGGATGGTAGTCAGACTCAAGCGAGCAGCCAGCCAGGACCGCTCAAGCCGGCACTGACATACGATGCGGACGGCCGCCTGACGCAGTCTGTCGAGCCGGCTCCTGCGCACGCCGCGTTTATCGAGCAGGCTACTGTCACGCAACGCATTCTCAGCGGCCATTCAGCGACATCGATGCCGATGCACACTGCCGCCGTGATGTCGCGCGGCGGCTTCGGCCGCGGGGGAAGTGGATCGAGCCATGGCAGCGGTCATGGTTTCGGAGGCGGCGGGTCGTCGGGCGGGTGACGCTGTGGTTCCCGGCAGATCACATTGCGGTTTGTTTGCGATCTGGGGGCTTCCTGTCCGACGGCACAGGGCGTTTGCGATGGTGGGCCACGCAGCATCTATGCTACGGTTTCGTCCAGTGCCCTGACGTTCTTTGGCCGCGCACTGAGAGTAGCTGTCCGCTCGCCGATCCTCGACCCGGAGACCAGCATGCCACAAGCGACCCGCACCGCAGCCCTCGCATTGCTGTCATGTCTTGCGTTGACCATCGGCACATCGGCGCAAGCCGACTCATCGTGCGATCCGGCATGCGGCGCGCGCGGCCAGCTTCTCGATCATCGGGTCACGTCGAAGCTTAGCGCCGCCGAGTTGTCGGATCTGCTTGCATCGAGCCCCTCGGGGCAGCGCCTCATGCGAATGGCGGGTGCGCCCGCTTGCGGCGTCGAGGTCGTGTATTTCCGCTACCGGACTATCGGCGGGGCGGGGGAACCGACCACCGCAAGCGGTGCATTGATGACCCCGCAAGGCGAATCTCCGGCATGCGGCGGGCCGCGTCCGCTCATGTTGTATGCGCACGGCACCACCGCCTACAGCAAATACAATCTCGCCGATATCGAGCGATCCGACGCGGACAACGAGGGCGCCGGCGAAGGCCTCAGCGTGGCCGCGATGTATGCGGCTCACGGCTACATCGTGGCGGCCAGCAACTATGCGGGCTATGCCGGGTCCGATCTTCCGTACCATCCTTATCTGAACGCCGAGCAGCAGTCCGCCGATATGATCGACGCGCTGCACGCGGCGCGCGCGATGCTGAACGACGAAGGCTCGCCTACCGCCACGCGCGAGAACGGCAAGCTCTTCGTTACTGGCTATTCGCAAGGCGGTTTCGTTGCGTTGGCGACGCATCGCGCGCTACAAGCGGCGGGCGTCAAGGTGACTGCCTCCGCGCCGGGCTCGGGCCCGTATGCGCTTGCCGCTACCGCCGACGCCATCATTGCAGGTCAGGTCAGTCTCGGCTCGACACTTTTCACCACGATGGTGGTGACGGGCTATCAACATGCGTATAAGAACCTGTATCGCAAGCCGACGGAATTTTTCGAAGCCGCCCACGCGCACGATATCGAACGAGTGCTTCCGAGCGCACAACCTCTCGACATACTTTTCTCGCAACGCAAACTGCCGTCAACGCACCTTTTCAGCAGTACTCCGCCGGCCGCGCAGTTCGCGTCGGTAACACCGCCCGTATCGCCGTTTCTCACGCCGCCCGCATTGACGCCGCTATTCGCCGCAGGTTTCGGCGACGCCAACCTCGTGCGTAACGCCTACCGCCGCGCGCTTCTGGAAGACGCGGCGGCCAATCCCGATGGCGCTTTCCCCAATGCAAGCGCAAGCCTCGCGCCGGCGGCCAATCCCGCGCATCCGCTGCGGCAGGCGTTCAAGCGCAACGATCTGCGTAACTGGGTTCCGAAGGCGCCGGTCCTGCTGTGCGGCGGCGGCTCGGACCCGATGGTGTTCTTCTTCAACGCCCGTATCGAGCAGGCTTATTGGCTCAACGCCAAGGTGCCTGCGGGACTGACATCCGTGCTGGATGTGGACTCGTCCGCCACCGGACCCGACGATCCCTTCGCAACCGTCAAGCAGGGCTTTGCAAATGCGAAGGCATCGATTGCGCGCGGGGCCGTTGCCGCTGGCGCGACAGACGGGGGCGCCTCTGCCGTGTTGCGTTCTTATCACGGAGGGCTCGTTGCGGGCTCATGCATGATTGCTGCACGAGCATTCTTCGCGAACTTCTGAGTGCGCCTGCTTATAGCTTCAGCGACGCTACTCTGGCGCCGTCAATTGCCGAACAACGAGCTTTGCATGCCGCGAGGAGGCACGGGGCGTGCGCGTTTCGCAGCGACATTGGCTGCGTCTGCGGGTGCTTGCGCTTGCATATCCGCGGCGGCTTCGAGCGACGTCTGCCCCGCTTCCAGCGAAAGCAGCAGCATCTTGTTCGCGAGACCGCCCGCGAAGCCGGTCAGCTCGCCTGACGCGCCGATCACCCTATGGCACGGCGCCACGATAGAAATGGGATTTCTGCCGTTTGCCGCGCCGACCGCCCGCACCGCGTTGATATTGCCGATCTGCACGGCGATTTGTGCGTAAGTGCGTGTCTGGCCGAAAGGGATGGTCAGCAACGCGGCCCACACTTTCTTCTGAAACTCCGTCCCTTGAAACTGGAGCGCCAGATCGAACGTCTGCCTCTTGCCGGCGAAGTACTCATTCAACTGACGCTCGGCTTCGAGCAGAATCGGCCGATCGTCGGCTTGCATCGACTCTGCCAGACGCACGCGGTTCGGCTTGTCGTTTTCCCACAGAATGGCGGCCAGATGCTCGCCGCTGGCAACGAGCTTCAATTTGCCGACGGGAGAATCCATCAACTTGTAGGCGTAAGTCACTTATCTGCTCCTGCGATTGAAGTGAGACTGCGCGGCACGAGGCTGCAAATGCACGGATGCCGCACGCTGGCGGTGTCGCAATGATTCCAGTGTGGACTTCCCGCCTGCTGAAGACACTTCGGATCTTGCTGTCTATTTCGTCGTCAAGTATGAAGGATTTGTGCGCGAGACGGTCGGCTATCGCGAACCGGCAGCGTGGCTTCACGGTGCGCAACAGCACGTCACGATATGACTCAGTAGAATTGACCCTCCTGCACCACGGGCGCGGCCACCGGATCTTCTTACGACTGTGACAACAACACTGGAACAACTGCGAGCGGGACAGCTATCGGGCGCACGCCAACTGAAACTCGCGTGCGGGCTCACTGAGTTTCCGCGCGAGGTTTTCGACCTCGCCGACACGCTCGAAATTCTCGATCTCTCCGGCAATGCGCTGTCGGCATTGCCTGACGATTTCGCGCGGCTCCACAAGTTGCGCATTCTGTTTGCGTCCAACAATCCGTTCACCGAGTTGCCCGAAGTACTCGGGCAATGCCAGCAATTGAGCATGGTCGGCTTCAAGGCGAATCGCATCGGTACGGTTGCCGGCCATGCGCTGCCGCCGCGGCTGCGTTGGCTGATCCTCACGGACAATCAGATCGATGCGTTACCGCCGGAAATCGGTAACTGCGCACATTTGCAAAAGTTGATGCTGGCTGGCAATCGTCTGCGTTTTCTTCCGGAAGAACTGGCCGGGTGTTCGCGGCTGGAGTTGCTGCGGCTTGCGGCGAATCGGCTCGACGAATTGCCGGCATGGCTATTTCGCATGCCGCGGCTCGCGTGGCTCGCATATGCCGGCAATCCGTTCGGCGACACATTGGAAGCTGCCGCGTTGACCGATACGCCCATCGGCGAAATTGGCTGGGACGATTTGCGCCTGCAGGAGCAATTGGGCGAGGGCGCCTCGGGTGTGATCTACCGCGCCGACCTACGCGGGCGGGGTGGCGCATCGCGGTCCGTCGCGGTCAAGCTGTTCAAAGGCGCCGTCACGAGCGACGGTTTGCCCGACTGCGAAATGGCGGCCTGCATCCGGGCCGGCGATCACGCGAACCTGATTGCGGTCGCGGGGAAAGTAAAAGATCATCCGGCAAACGCGCACGGCCTCGTGATGGAACTGATCGAGCCGCAATTTCGCAATCTGGCTGGGCCACCGAGCTTCGAGTCGTGCACGCGGGACATTTACGCGGCGGGCGCACGCTTCGAAGTCGCCGACGTCGTGGATATGGCGCATGGCATTGCATCTGCCGCGTGTCACTTGCACCGGCGGGGCGTGATGCACGGCGACCTGTACGCGCACAACATTCTGCATGACGGCCAGGCACGTGTATTGTTAGGAGACTTCGGCGCCGCATCTTTCTATTCGACGGACAACCGCGAACGCAGCGTTGCGCTCGAACGTCTGGAAGTGCGAGCGTTTGGTTGTCTGCTCGATGAGTTGATCGACCGTTGCGATGGGAGCGACGGGAGCAATCGTTGCGATCGTAGCGATCAGCGCCATGTAGGCGATCCTGGTGCGCAACACCGCGTCGCTGAAAAGCTCGCGGTGCTGAGAGACAGTTGCCTGAGCGAAGACGTTCAAAGCCGGCCGCTTTTCGAGCAGATCGCATCGGATCTCCGCGCGCTGAAGGCTCGATGATGCTGAACTTGCAAGACGCTTGCGGGCCAGCCAGCTCGCATTCATCCGTTGGCGTCGATGCTGTTGTCGAGCGCCGCCGGCAAGGAGAGAAACCATGACGCAGGGAATGCGCCGCCGCGTGCTGATCGCCGGTGCTCTGGCTGCCGCCGGTCTCACGCGAGCGGCCGGTGCGGCAACGGTGGAAGGCGGCACGCCGAAGATCGCGCTCGTGCTGAAGTCGCTCAACGATCCCTTCACGGTCGCGATGGCTAATGCGGCAAAAAACTATCAGCTGCATTACGCGTCGCAATTCGCGTTGACGGTTCGCGGTACCGCGACGGAGACTGACACGGCCGGACAGATCCGTATCGTCGAGGATCTGATCAAGGCAAAGATGAACGCGATCGTGATTGCGCCGTCCGGCTCCAAAGCACTGACGGCCGTGGTGGCGCGCGCGATCAAGGCGGGCATCATCGTGGTGAGCATCGACAACCCGCTCGACGACGCATTGCAGGACGCCGCGAAGATCTCCGTGCCGTTCGTCGGACCGGACAATCGCAAGGGTGCGACGCTGGTGGCGAACTATCTTACCGAGCGGCTTCAGGCCGGCGACCAGGTGGGGATCATCGAGGGCATCGCCGCGGACCGCAACGCACAGGAACGCACGGCCGGCTACAAGGAAGTCATGAGCACGGCGGGCATGCAAGTGGTCGCGACCCAAGCTGCGGATTGGGAGTATGGCAAGGGCCGCGACGTCGCGACGAAAATGCTCGGCCAGCATCCGCAGATTCGCGGCTTGCTATGCGCGAACGACAACATGGCAATGGGCGCGGCGGACGCTGTTCGCGACGCAGGCCGAACGGGCGGCATCTACATCACCGGCTACAACGCGATTGAAGCGATCAAGCCGTTGCTTGCCGACGGCCGCGTGCTAGCCACGGTCAATCAGTTCGCAGACCGGCAGGCCGTGTTCGGCATGGACGTTGCGTTGAAAGCCGTGACTGAGCAGAGAAAGCAGCGCGAACTGTCGCGGACGATAGAAACGCCGCTGCAACTGGTGACGGCACCGAAGCGGTAAGCCGTTTGCCGCCCGGCAACCGAACGGCGAATGCGCGGCACTCCGACAAAGCGAACGGCAGACCGCCGGCTGCCACTCGCCTGAATAAGCGCCTGAGGCGCTGGACAACGTTTAGAAGGTATCCCAGCCGTCCGATCGGGTTGCAGCTCCGGCCGCGCTGCCAGCCCCAACCGCAGCGGCCGTAGCGGGGCGCAAGGTGGCCGCCGAAGTGCGTTTGTTCGCGATAGCCCTGTTGTTCGCAGAGGCGCTTCGTGCATGAGGCGCAGCGGAGGACACCTGCGGTGCCGACACCGCGGCGCCTTCGAGACGGAAGAACGACACCGACTGATTCAACTGCCGGCCCTGATCTTCGAGCGATTTGGACGCGGCCGCCGCTTCTTCCACCAGCGCGGCATTCTGCTGAGTGACCTCGTCCATCTGCGTGATTGCCTGGTTGACCTGTTCGATGCCGCGGCTTTGTTCGGCCGAGGCCGCCGCGATTTCGCCCATGATGTCGGTCACGCGCGCGACGGCCTGCGTGACGTCCGCCATTGTCATTCCCGCCTTGTCGGCGAGTGACGAGCCGTCCTGGATCTTCTGCACGGACGTGCTGATCAGATCCTTGATCTCTTTTGCCGCGCTCGACGAGCGCTGCGCGAGGTTGCGCACCTCGCTTGCCACCACCGCAAAGCCGCGCCCCTGTTCGCCCGCACGCGCGGCTTCGACGGCGGCATTGAGCGCCAGGATATTCGTCTGGAACGCAATGCCTTCGATCATGCCGGTGATCTCGGCGATACGCGTGGAGTTGGCGCTGATCTCGCCCATCGTCCCCACCATCTGGCCGACGACGCCATTGCCCTTCAACGCGACTTCGGATGCATTGGCGGACAAGGTGCTCGCCTGCTGGGCGTTTTCGGCGTTCTGTTTGACGGTGGCGGTCAACTCTTCCATGCTCGACGCAGTCTCCTGAAGGGACGACGCCTGCTGCTCCGTGCGCGACGACAGATCCACGTTGCCCGACGCAATCTCACTCGAGCCTGTCGCGATGCTGTCCGCCGCGTTGCGGACATTGCCGATCAGACGAACGAGGCTCGACTGCATCTCGCCCATCGATGCAAGTACGCTTCCTGCCGGTGCATTGCTCGCTCCAGGAACCGAGCGCAAGTCGCCCTCCGCGACGCGCCGCGTGACTTCCGCAAGCTCGACCGGCTCGGCGCCAAGCGCACGCAGCAAGCCGCGCGTGATGACGATTCCGGCCGCGACAGCGAGCGCAATAGCACCGAAACAGAACGCGATCAGCAGGTTGCGCTGATGTACAAACTGTTCCGCCGATTCCTGCGCCAACTGCATCGCATGATCATGCGTGGCGTCGGCGTATGCATTCGAAGCCTTGATCAATGCGGTGAGCAATGGCCTGCACTTGCCCGCGATTTCCGCGATCGCGGCCTCGTGTTGCCCGTTCACGGCGAGCCTGTCGATCTCTAGCGCGACCGGTCGGTAAAGCTGTTCGATCCGCGATATCTCGCCAGCCAGAGCACGGGCCTTGTCGGTCATGTCCTGTGCGCTCGCCACCATCGCACTGAATTTCTCAAGGTTGCTCTCCACTCGTTTCTCGGCATCGAGCACGGCGGCCTTTTCGAGTTCGATGTCGGCAGGTGACGAAACCAGCACCAGGTTGCGCACTGCCATTGCACGGTCGTCGACGGCGTTTCGCACCGACTCGGCCATCCGCGCGCGCGCATCGACGCCACTCATAAAGCCGGTGAAGCGCTCGTTCGCGTCGTTGAGCGCTTTCAGCGATATCGCCGAGACGATCAGCACGACGACAGCCAGTGAACCGAATGCGACAGCCAGCTTGGCCTTTTCCGACAGGTTACGAAAATTCATGATCTTGGACTCCAGTCGCCACTTTTCTGGCCGAAAACTAAGTAAAGGCTTTCGATTCCCTTTAACACGAAGGGGCAGCAGCGCACGATCCCAATCATTTGCGCCGATGCTAAACGCAATAACGGCCCGCGGTGCGGCGGCAATAGGGCGACTACTTGTGGCAATGCAAGCGCAAAGGTTTGCGCGTCATTGATATTCGCTATGGAGCAATTGCTCAATCAGAAATCGCCATACTCCGGTGATTCCAAGGCAATATGACTATCGCGTGACCAGGTGATGGCGGCCATCGCGGCTTCATCTTCGGCTGGTAAATTGCGGGTTGTTATAAACCTGAAGCGGAAGCAGACATTGGACGACTTATGAAATCTGAACTTCTGCTGCAAACTTACGGCTCGGATTCCTCCGGCATCGTGTGCGGCTTTGTCTTTTCGCCGACGCAACCGGGCCGGCCCATTTCCGCCGATGACGCGCTCGAATGGCTGCATGCGCCGCACACCGACGAATTTCTATGGCTGCATTTCAACCTCGCGCACAGCGCGAGCGAACGCTGGATGCGAGCGCAGCTAGATTTGCCCGAGACTTTTTTCGACGCGTTGCAGGAGGGTTCGCACTCGACGCGCATCGAACAGGCAGACGGCGCGCTGCGCGCGGTGGTCAACGACGTCATGTTCAATCTCGAGTTCATTCCGTCGGAGATCGCCACGTTATGGATTTACGCGCACCAGCGAATCATCGTGACGGCGCGTCTGAAGCCGCTGCGTTCCGTGGACCGGTTGCGCGCGTCGGTGAAAGAAGGGGAAGTGTTCCGCTCGCCGGTGGAGCTGCTCGTCCATCTGATGCGCGACCAGGCCGACCTGCTCGTGCAGATCGTCCGCCGCACGAGCGCGGATGTGGATCGTATCGAAGACCGGTTTCTCTCTCAGCGGCCCACGCAAAACCGGCTCGATCTCGGCGCGATGCGACGCATGCTGACTCGTTTGCAGCGGATGCTTGCGCCAGAGCCGGGTGCAATTTTTCGCCTGCTCGCAAGACCGCCTCGCTGGCTTCATCCTGAAGACGTGCAGGATTTGCGTGAATCGACGGAAGAGTTTTCAGTCGTGCTCTCCGACATGGCAGGTCTGATCGAACGTGTGAGGCTATTGCAAGAAGAGATCATTTCCCGGCTGGAAGAACAGAATAACCGTACGCTATTCACGCTCACCCTGGTCACGGTTCTCGCCATGCCGATCAACATCGTCGCGGGGTTCTTCGGTATGAATGTGGGCGGCATTCCGTTTGCCGAGAACCACCACGGTTTCTGGGTGATGGTGGTGCTCGTGGCCTGCTTCACGGGACTGACGGCCTGGTGGGCCTTTCGACGAAGAAAGGACCGATAGCACGGCGCCCAGGCGCGAGTCGCGCACACTATTGCCGACGCACTGGATGCCGGGAGAGCGGCAGCATCGAAACAAAGTCTGTCCGGACGAGGGCTGTGCCAACGGACGCTATAGAAAAATCAAAGGCCGCACGCCGCGTGTGCGGCCAACAATAATGCCAAAAGACCATGTCCAGTTCCCTTGCGCTGCTCGCTACCTTGTTCGTCTCATGTCTATCGAGCGCGGCTGTGCTGGGTTACCTTGCGCGATGTAAGGTGGCCGGATTACGTCGCTGGCTTGCCGCGCATTGCCTGTTCGCCGTCGCATCCGGGGTGCTGTTTCTCGCGCATGCTCGCCCTTCGGCGGCCGTGATGCTTGCATCGTGCATGCTCGTGCTTGGCGGCGCACTACTCATGCTGCAAGGTTGCCGCGCGTTCGTCGGCAAGCCGCCGTGCCGGACAGGCGAGCATCTCGCGTTAGGTGTGTTCGTGGGCGCCGTGGTGTACTGGACGTGGGAGTCGCCGAACGTCAGTGCGAGAGCCGCGGCCATGTCGTTCGCGCTTGCGTATGCGCGCATCGCCGTAGGGTGGACGCTCTGGAGTTCGCGTGTGCGTGAGCGGCCGCAATACGGCTACTGGCTCGTGCTTTGCGCGGCGCTTGTCGGCGGAATCGTGTACTTCGCGCGGGGCGTTCGGAACGCTTTCTTCGCCGATCCGTCGATAACCTGGCCGACGCATGTCGCTCCGGATTTCGCCTTTCTCGGCATCAGCATTCTTTCATTGCCGCTCCTGTCGATCGGCCTCGTGATGGTAGCCAACGACCGTCTGATGCAACAGGTCGAGAAGCTGGCCAGTTTCGACGAGTTGACCGGCGCCCTGGTGCGTCGCGCATTCATGACTCGCGGCGCTACGCTTTCGCAGACGGCACGCGCGGCGCACACTGAACTGTGCGTCGCGATCATCGACATCGACGATTTCAAAACCATCAACGATAGATACGGGCATGCCACAGGCGACCGCGTTCTTGCCGACTTCGGCGCCGAGGTGCATCGGCACATGCGTGCCGGTGACGTGTTCGGTCGCTTGGGCGGCGAGGAGTTCGCGATACTTTTCCCGCATACGTCGATGGCGGAAGCGGCTCGACTGGTCGGCAGCATGCTCGCCGCCGTCAGTTGCCCGCTGCCGGCTGCAAATGGCAAGCTGGCCTATGCGTTCAGCGCCGGCATCAACGAATGCGCTCAGGCGGAGAGTCTGAGCGACGCGCTGGCCGGCGCGGACGCAATGCTGTATCGCGCGAAACGAGCCGGCAAATGCCGGATCGAACTGGCGCGGACGGAACGCGTGAGCCACTCTGCGAACGATATGGCGCGCTCGGCGTATTAGCGCCGTGCGTTGCATGCCTGCACGCGGCGCTGTGAGCACACACTGCGCTACGTTGACGCGCTATCGCGAGTTTTCACGCTCGAGCGGCTCGCCCAGCACGAACGGTCCACCTTGAAAGCGCTGCGCCGGGTCGTCGCGCGAGCCGTCAGGCGCGGTTGCCGCGAAGCGTGCTGCAAACGGCGCGGAACTGTCGCGCGGATTGAAGCCAAGGAAACTGGCCTTGGTGTTGTCCCACCACTTGACCGGATTGTCCGACGCGCCGTACACCACCACATGCCCCACTCGGTTCGTGAACAGCGAGCAGCGCACGAGTTCGATCAAGTCGCGATAGCTCAGGTACGTGACGAGCATCCGCGGGTTCTTCGGCTCTTCGAACGACGAGCCGATGCGCATGCACACCGTCTCGATACCGAAGCGATCGTAGTAGTAGCGCGAAAGCGCCTCGCCGAAGCACTTGGTCACGCCATATAAGGTGTCGGGGCGTTGCGGCGCATCGGCGTCGATTACTTCGGTTACGGGATGAAAGCCGATGACGTGGTTCGAACTTGCGAACGCAATGCGCTGCACGCCGTGTTTGCGCGCCGCCTCATAGAGGTTGTACGTGCCGGCAATGTTCGCGCCGAGCAGGTCGTCGAAAGGGGCGTCGATTGAAATGCCGCCCAGATGCACGATTGCGTCCACGCCTTCCACCAGTTGCATGACCGCTGCCCGGTCCGCGAGATCCACCACGCTCGTCTCCTCATGCGGCGCGGGCTCGCCCAGGCTCGCAATGTCTGTCACACGAACGACATCGGCCCATTCGGCGAGTGCGCCGCGCAACTGGCGGCCCAGATTTCCGGCGGCGCCCGTCAGAAGCAGACGCCCGAAGGGCTTGCGTGTTCCGGCGTCGGGTTGAGTCATCGTTTGGCTCATCGGTGAAACTCCTGCAAGTAGCGTGGTTGGTTAGGTAAACGTTTTTGACAGCGAGCAAATCGACGGTATGCCGAGTGTTAGTGAACATCTCAGCGAACCCGAAAGGCCCGCATATGCGGTCTTTTCTGCGACAATCGGTTAACAAAGAGAAAACGTTACCTTCGGGTTCGGGATGAAAAAACTTTCTCCAACTATTCGCGACGTCGCTGCCGCTGCGGGTGTCTCGGTCGCAACCGTGTCGAAGTACATGAACGGCGCGCAGCGCTTCTCCGCGCCGGTCGAGGCTCGACTGAAGGCCGCGATCGAAGAACTCGGCTACCGTTCGAATCCGCTCGCGCGATCCATGATCACCGGCCGCACGCGCGCTATCGGGCTGACGATTCTCGACATCAGCAATCCGCACTTCACCAACGTCGTGAAGGGCGCGAACCGCATTGCGCTGCGCCACGATTACACGCTGCTGCTCGTCGATACCGACGAAAACCAGGCACGCGAACGGCCGTTGATCGAAGCGCTTGCGCAGCGCGTGGACGGGCTTATCCTCAGTTCGCGCATGTCCGACAGCGAGTCGCAATGGTTGCTCGATCTCGGCAAGCCACTCGTGCTGTTGCGGCACAGCGATACGTTGCCGATCCCGAGCGTGGGCATCGACAACCGGCTTGCCACCTACATGCTCGCGCGGCATCTGCTAAATCTCGGGCATCGTCAGATTGCTTACCTCGGCTTTGGACAGGCACGCATCAACGACGAGCGGATTCGAGGCGCACGCGAGTGTCTCGAAGAAGCCGGTCTGACGCTCGACGTCTACGACGCGCATGCGCCGACCGCTCATGCCGGCGAACATGCATGTTCGCGCGTGATGCTCGGTCCGCGCAGGCCGCATGCGGTGATCTGCTATAACGACCTGATCGCGCTTGGCTTCATGAAAGAGGCAGCGTCGCTCGGTATCAAGGTGCCGCAGGAGTTGTCGGTAACCGGCGTCGACAACGTTCCGTACGGCGAATACGCAGCGCCGGCGCTCACCACGGTCGATATTCAGAGCGAGAAGATGGGCGAGCTCGCGATGCAAAAACTGATCGACGCACTTGCGGGCCACGCCGAAACAGGACATTCGATGTTCGAGCCGAGGCTCATCGTCCGTGAATCGACGGCGGCCTGCGGCTGATACGCGTCGCGCTCTCACCTCACGTTTCTCGCGCTTTTACGCTTCGAATTTTGCCGGCGCCATGCGCGGCGTCAGCATGTGCATCACGGCAAACGCGATAAGGTACGCGAGCGCGCCAATCGCGAACAGCACCCAGTAGTGACCGGTGCGTTGCAGCACCTGCCCGATCACTTCCGAAAACAGCACGCCGCCAATCGAACCAGCCATTCCGCCGATGCCGACGACCGCGCCGAGCGCGCGCTTCGGAAAGAGGTCCGACGCCGTGGTGAAGAGATTCGCGGACCAGCCCTGATGCGCTGCGGCTGCGAGGCCGACGATCGCAACCGCGCCCCACAGGTTGTCGATCTGCGAGACGAACGCGATCGGCAGCACGCAACATGCGCAGATGAACATCGCCGTTTTGCGCGCGGCGTTCACGCTCCAGCCTGCACGCAGCAACGCCGACGAAAGCCAGCCGCCGCCGATGCTGCCCACGGTCGTCATCGCGTAGATGCAAACGAGCGGCAGGCCGATGTGCTGCATGTCCATGCCGCGCGACTCGTTGAGCCACTTCGGCAGCCAGAACAGATAAAACCACCACACCGGATCGGTCAGGAACTTGCCGATCAGGAACGCCCACGTCTGCCGCTTGCGGATCAGCACGCCCCAACCGGGAGCACGGGCGTTGACGTTGGCGGCATCGAGCGCTTCGACTTCGTCGCGGGCTTCTTCGAGTTCGTCGTCGTGTGAACGCGGTTCAGCCGAACGGTAAAAGGCGAACCATACGGCGAGCCACACAATACCGAGCGCGCCGATGATCACGAACGCCGAGCGCCAGCCGAACGCCAGTGCTAGCGGCGGGATGATCGCGGGCGCGAATACCGCGCCGATATTCGCGCCCGAGTTAAAGATGCCGGTGGCCAGCGCGCGCTCGCGCCGCGGAAACCATTCGGCGGTGGTCTTGATTGCGGCCGGGAAGTTGCCGCCTTCGCCTATGCCGAGCAGCGCGCGCACCATCGCGAAGCCGGTGACCGAGCCAACCGCGGCATGCAGCATCGCGGCAATGCTCCACAGGAGCATTGCAAGCGCGTAGGAAATTCGTGTGCCGAGCCAGTCGACGATCCGGCCGAAGCACAACAGTCCCACTGCATAAAACGCGGAGAACGCGATGACGATGCGGCCGTACTGCACCTGGCTCCAGCCGATGTCGTGCTGCAGCAGCGGCGCGAGCAGACCGAGAATCTGCCGATCCATGTAATTGATGACGGTCGCGAAGAACAGCAGCGCGCACACCGTCCAGCGATAGCGGCTGGCGGTACGGGCAAGACCGATTACGGCAGTTTGCATGAATGTCTCCGTCGCGCAGCCTCGCTCGTCGCGCCGCGCTATAGGTACCGGGCGACGAGCGCCCCAAGCCCGTCACGCGCGACGCAGCGCAACAGCGCCAAGTCGACGATTTGGACCTAATTAGGAAAACGTTTTTCTAAGCATAGAAGCTTTGCTGGCGCTTTACCAGTACTGAGTTTACCTAGGCTTGTGCGCACTGCCGCAGTGGTGCGAGCATGCAGATCTGACGAATAGTTAATCGTTTTCTTGGGATTTTCAGAGGCTAGTTGTGCTCCATCCAATTCCAATCAGGAGACAAACATGCGTTCCCCACGAAATTCCTTCAACGTGTGTGCCGCGAGTGCGCTGACACTTTTCATGACGGCCTGCGGAGGCGGCAGCGATGCGATCCAGCCGCCTGCCGCCACGCCCACGCCTTCTCTTCATTCAATCGTCTACGGCGCGAGCGATACGAGCGTCCCGCCCGGGACCGATGTGCCCATTACGATGATGGGTCAGATGCGAGCGCTGTTCGACCTGATCAGAAAGGCGCCGGACTTTACGCAAGTCGTGATGGATCTCGGCGACGGCAATCCCGTACACGTGCTCGACACCAACACCGGCGACAAGTTTTTGCCCGGCAAGCTGGCGCTCGGCCTTTCGTACATCCTGATCGATATGAAGGCGAAAGGCGACCCGAAATACGCGGACTATCTCGCGACGTACCAGAAGATCACCACCGCGATGATGAGCCAGACGAGCAGCGCGGATTACATGTACGCGAACACGTCGTGGGGCGAATACTATTACCTGGTTGCCCTGAACAATTTCAAGGCGCGCGGCATGCTGAACGAAGTATTCAGCGACGCGATGCTGGCGACGCTGCAAAACCGCCTGACATTTTGCGACATGTTCGGCGCCGATTCCAGCGGCAAGACCAACACATGCCCTGCTGCCGGCGTGCCGATCGACGTTGCCTCGCTCAATACCGCGCAGAACTATTAC
Source organism: Paraburkholderia kirstenboschensis (assembly GCF_904848585.1). Taxonomy (GTDB): domain Bacteria; phylum Pseudomonadota; class Gammaproteobacteria; order Burkholderiales; family Burkholderiaceae; genus Paraburkholderia; species Paraburkholderia kirstenboschensis. Next base: position 67,483 of record NZ_CAJHCR010000007.1, on the reverse strand, counting down.
GCCGTGTCGTACGGTATTGCAGGACTACGGCAGAAGCTCGGCTGGAGCAATCCGACTTTCTCGTCTGCCACCGACCCAGCCGTTGCCACGATGAGCGCACGCGATGCATTGTTGTACACGCTCGCCAACCATATTCGCAACGACTCGTCCGGAGGTTTTTCGGACGAAGCGTCGAACACGCACACAACCTATTACGACAAGGCGCGCTTCGACAGATATAGCACGCTGCTGATCGGCGAAGTGGTGGAGCGCACACTGGAAATGGGCAATGAGGCCAATCTCACGCCGGAATTGAAGGGCTATTTGAGAAAATCGGTGGATCTCATTCTTCCGCAATTGAATGCCGACGGCGAGGGCTTCAACTACGGGCGTTCGATCGGTCCTTATGGCGATTCGGCGTTCATGGAAGTGCTCACTGCCGCAGCCAATGCGGGCGTATTGACACCGCAGGAAATGCAGATCGCCTATACATTCATTTATAAGGCGGCTCATCGCTACGAGACGTTCTGGTATGACCCGACGTTGCCGACTCCTTCGGTGAATATGTGGGTGAAAGGCCGTGGCACCGACACTTACCGCGGCAAGCCGCGCGTAATGGGTGAGAACTTCAGCCTGCTGCATCAGTACATGTACGTGGATGCGTGGTGGAGCAAGCTCGGCTTCAGCGGCAAGGCGCCTATGTCGGACTCCGACTTCCAGGCCTGGCTCGATGCGAGGCCTCGCTATACGCTCACCTGGTACAACCAGCCTAGCGATACCGCGCATCCGTACAGCGCGGCGCTTGTCACGGTACGCGACGGCAATCGGGTCATCAATCTGAACCTGAGTCAGGCGCCAGACTACAACTCGTACACGCCGTATTACCCTGTTCCTTTCTCCGACAAGCTCATCTACGGCACGACGGACCTCGGCTACGCACTGCTCATTCCGCAAGTGTCGTACAACGGCAAAACGTACATACCGGTCACGTACTATAAAAATCTGAACGTCACGGAAAGCAATGGCCAGGTGATCGTGTCGTTCGATACCGCGAAGTTCAGACAAGCCACAAAGAACGCAGCGTTTTTCACCGACCTCGATTTGCAGGCTCACACCGTTCTCACGTTCGGTCGGGGCACGCTTACGCGAACCGATACGCTAAGCTCGGCAACGCTGACCGGCAATCTGGCCGTCGAAACGGATTTCACATCGTTCGCCGATTTCCAGAAGACGACAACCAACAGCGACGGCTTCTCGGTTAGCTATGCCAATAGCAGCGCGACTGCTTACGGCACCACGGGCTTCGACGGTTGCGCGCTGTCCAACTTCGACACGGCGGGCGGCGCGACGAACCCATTGTCGACAACGCCAATCGGCCAGTTACATTCGAAGTTTGCGTGTACCACGCAGCCCTTCACGCTGAATGCGGGCGGCAATCGTACGTTCACGTGGAGTCTGAAGTACTCGAGCTAGCGTCCTTCAATGCGGCTGCTCGATCATCAGATAGCGGATCACGAGCGCGGGGTCGGCTATATCGAGTATCAGGCGCCGCAGGATGCGCTTTCGCATATGGTTCTCGTCGAGCAGCCACGGGCCGCCTGCGTCGCTTAGATAGCGGCACAGCGCGGCGCGCATTTCGGTGTCGGATGGCACGTTCAGGCGTACCGCGAGGAGCCCGGCGACCACGTCGTCGAGTTCCAGCGTCAGCGGACGCGAGTCGATGGTGAGCGTCAGTTCCATAGGTATTCGAACCTCACGCAAGGTGGCTGCGGCTCATGCAAAAAGCGGCTCCGCCATTCGCGAACCGGCGGCGGGCTGCGCGCAAACAGCGAGAATGGGTAACGCCCGCGGTTGCGGCGCACCCGTTGCCAGCGCGCTGGCGGAAAGCGAAATAAGGTTTCTTCGTGCGACTTCAAGAGGGTGTTTGCCGGGGAGTTTGTAACAAGATTTTTCGGCGGGCGAGGGTGGCCGGCGCGCCGTATCATTGTGCAAAACGCGTACTTGAAAAACCTTGGCCGCCAGCCTATTTTATTTTCGGCTCAGCAGTCGCGTTCCACGCGCTGCGTGTTTCGATTTGTTTGTCAGTGGACAGATTTCCCTGATCGGCGAGCTGGAGCGCGTGGTCCGGTTCGCCTCCAGGGGCGAAGGAGCAACACCATGAGCGATAAGAAATGGAACCCGTTCAAGTTTCTTCGCGGCTCAGGCCGCAAGCCCGAGGCGGAGAGTGCTTCGGCGCCACAGTCGAGCGAGCAATGGCGCGCGGCGTGGCCTGACATTTCGCGGCTCTTTCCTCGCGATCCGTGGCGCGCGGTCGAGGAGTTCTTCCACGATCCGTTTGCAGGCCGCGGCGCGCTCGAGCGATGGTTTGGCGACTTCAGTTCGTCGCGCTTCCAGCCGCGTATCGACGTGGTCGACGAAGGCAAGATATTGCGCGTGACGGTCGAACTGCCGGGCATGGAGCGCGAGGACCTGACCGTGAGCGTCGAGGACGGCTCACTCGTATTGCGCGGTGAGAAAAAGCAGGACGTGCACAGCGAGGAGGACGGTTGCTATCGGCTCGAACGCGCATACGGAAGGTTTGTGCGTACGATTCCCATGCCGGAGAACGCCGATCCCGAGCGCACACTGGCCAGGTTCGACAAAGGCGTGCTGACTCTAACCGTACCGAAGCAGGAGCCGACCCGAGCCGCGAGCCGCAACATTGAAATCGGCTAGCACGATGGGCATGGGCTTGCAGAGCTTATAAGCGCCCGGCGGCGAGCCGGCGCGAGGGGACCGGGCCGTTAGCTCAGCTGGTAGAGCAGCGGACTTTTAATCCGTTGGTCGGCGGTTCGAATCCGCCACGGCCTACCATCCAATCCGGTGTGGCCGGACCCGACCGGGCCGCCACGCCCGAAAAGGGTGCGCGTTGACGCATCGCAGTGCAGGTCATCACCGCGCGAGGGCACGAAAGACGTCTGACACGCGGAGAACCTGCAATCTCTTCGTTGGCACACTTCCCGCTTAAGAGAGTGGGCAAGGGGCCGGCGCATCATCCGGTTCGTCAAACAATTTGGAAATGGACGGCTAGGGTTCCGGCCTGCTTCTCGCAGGCGCTGGTCCGAGAGCTGTCGACCTCAGGCGAGGTTACACGGCGGGATAAAAGCCCGGGAGAGAACGCGATGTTTGCGCTGCTCCCTGCCGTCGCTAACCGTCCCCTCCGAGGTCAACCTCATGCGCAAGCTCGTTCGCTGTCTTGGCATTGCCGCCATCTCCCTCGCCACATTCGCCTCCAGTGCCGCGTTCGCCGCGGGTCGCAACGACTTCAAGGTTTGCTGGACCATCTACGCGGGCTGGATGCCGTGGGGCCAGGCGAAGACTCAAGGCATCGTCTCCAAGTGGGCCAAGAAGTACGGCATCAATATCGATGTCGTGCAGTTGAACGACTACGTTGAGTCCATCAATCAGTACACCGCCGGCAAGTTCGATGGCTGTGCAATGACCAATATGGATGCGCTCACCATTCCGGCTTCGGGCGGTGTCGATTCGACGGCGTTGATTGTCAGCGACTACTCGAACGGCAACGACGGCGTGCTCATGAAAGGCAAGGGCAAGCAGATCGCCGATCTGAAGGGGCAGCAGGTCAATCTCGTGCAGTTCTCCGTGTCTCATTACCTGCTCGCCCGCGCATTGGAAAGCGCGCATATGAGCGAGCGCGACCTTAAAGTGGTGAACACATCCGACGCCGACATTTCAGGCGCTTTCGCGACGCCCACCGTCCACAATGCGGTGACGTGGAACCCGATGCTCGCTGATCTGCGAGCACAGCCCAACGTGACCGAAGTCTTCGATTCCAGCAAGATTCCTGGCGAAATCATGGACATGATGGTCGTCAACACGAAGACGCTGCAGGCGAATCCGGCGCTTGGAAAAGCACTGACTGGCGCCTGGTTCGAAATGGTCGCGTTGATGCACAGCAACTCGGCGGAAAGCACGTCCGCTTTGACCGCAATGGCGAAAGCCTCCGGTACCGACCTTGCAAACTTCAGAGGTCAGCTTTCAACAACGGCGCTTTTCTACACGCCGAAGGCCGCACTGGATTTCGTCACCAGCCCCGACATGCCGAAGATCATGACGCGCGTCGCAAAGTTCTCCTTCGATCATGGCCTGCTCGGACAGGATGCCCGCAGCGCGGACGCCGTGGGCATGGCTTTCGATAAGAACGTCGTGGTTGGCAACAAGAACAACGTCAAGCTTCGCTTTGATCCGACCTACGTCGAGATGGCTGCCGCGGGCAAGCTGTAACACGAATATTCCCGGCTTAAAGAGGCGGTCACCATGAGATTGATCAATCGACATCCGAGCCGGATCGGCGGCCTGATGCTACTTCTGCTGCCGTTCGTCGTGCTGTTGGCTGTGTATTTCACGGGGTCCGCCGAGCGGCTCAAGCTCAATCCTGATGACAAGCTGCTGCCGAGCGCAGCGCAAATGAGCGATGCCGTGAAGGCAGTCGCATTCACCGAGGACAAGCGCACCGGTGAGTACCTGTTGTGGGCCGACACGCTGTCGAGCTTGAGACGACTCGGAATCGGCCTTCTCGTAAGCGCGGTGATTGCTCTTGTGGTGGCCGTGGCGACGGGCTCGTTTCCGGTGGTGAGTGCAACGCTCTCGCCGTTTGTCACGGTGATCTCGATGGTGCCGCCGCTCGCGGTGTTGCCGATTCTTTTCATCGTGTTTGGACTCGACGAATTGTCGAAGGTGGTTCTCATCGTCGTCGGCATCACGCCAATGATCATTCGGGACTTGCATGCTCGCGCTAAAGAGATCCCAACGGAGCTGTGGGTCAAGGCTCAGACGCTTGGCGCTACGAGCTGGACGTTGATCTTGCGGCTCGTGCTGCCGCAACTCCTGCCGCGATTGCTTGCGGCGATGCGTCTTTCGCTGGGAGCCGCATGGCTCTTTCTGATCGCGGCCGAGGCGATAGCGTCAACCGATGGTTTGGGTTACCGCATTTTCCTCGTGCGCCGATATCTGTCGATGGACCTGATTCTGCCGTACGTCGCGTGGATTACGCTGCTCGCATGGCTCACAGATGAATTGCTTCGCCGGATTACGCAGTGGTCCTTCCCCTGGTTTGGCGGAGGCGCGCGATGATCGAGGTCCGCAACGTCTGGAAAGAGTATGGCGATCAGGTTGTGCTTGAGCGCTTGAATCTGACCGTCAAGGAGGGTGAGTTCTGTTCGATGGTCGGCGCGTCTGGGTGCGGCAAGTCGACGTTTCTGCGACTTCTGCTGGGACAGGAGCAAGCGACGCGCGGCGAGATTCTGTTGGACGGACAGCCCCTGCCCGGCGAGCCGGATGCACACCGTGGCGTGGTTTTTCAACGCTACTCGGTGTTCGACCATCTCACCGTGCTGCGCAATGTGACGCTTGGACTGGAGCTTCCACGAGCGAAGTTCACGGGGCGACTGTTCGGCGCTAAACGACGTCGGGCCCGCGACGAGGCCGCCGCGATGCTCGAACGCGTGGGCCTCGGCGCCGCGACTGACAAGTATCCGCAGCAACTGTCCGGCGGTATGCAGCAACGCCTTGCAATCGCTCAGGCGCTGATGATGAAGCCTCGCGTCCTGCTGCTCGACGAGCCGTTCGGCGCGCTCGATCCCGGCATTCGCCGAGACATGCATGAGTTGCTGTCCGACCTGTGGCGCGAATCGAACCTGACCATCTTTATGGTCACGCATGACCTAAAAGAAGGTTTCACCCTGGGCAGTCGCGTGCTCGTCTTCGACAAGGTTCGGGTGGACCCGCAAGCGCCCGGAGCTTACGGGGCGCGCATTACCTACAACATTCCGCTCGACCGTAGCCGCGATTCCGTGTCCGCTGTTCATCTGGCCCAAGCGGCGGTGCAAGGCGCGTCGAATGTCGAAGCAATCTCGGACTGAAGGGAACGTGGACATGAATCTGTTACTTGAAGAAACCGTGCCCGGCGGCGGTCATACGTCGCTCATCGTCAAGCGCGGACAGTCGCTTCGCGTGACCGACTTGCGCGGTGGCGCAAACGTCAGCGTGATGATGGTCAATGCAACGGAAAAGAGCGAGCGTCTCAACCTGCCCGATTCGCTGAAGTGCCAGCACACCGCGAAGCTGACCATCGGCCACTGCCTGTATTCGGACATGGGCCGCGTTCTCGCTGCGATCGTGGCAGACACGTGCGGCTGGCATGACAGCATCGGCGGGGTGTCGAACGCTGACGAAGTCTTCGAGCAATACGGCAGCGGGCGCTACCAGGAATTGCGCAACTCTTTCTATCGCAACGGCACCGACAACCTGCTCGTCGAGATGAGCAAGTGGGGACTCACCATATCCGATTTGCTGATGACGCTGAACCTCTTCAGTCGTGTGGACGTTAGCGACGGCGGAACACTCAGCTTCGTGAAGGGAAACTCGGAGGCCGGCGATTACGTCGAGCTGTATGCGCCCATGAACACGCTGGTCGTGCTCACTGCGATCCAGCATCCACTGGACCCAGGCCCTGAATATTCACCGAAGCCTGTGAAGCTCGAATTGAGCGAGGCAGACCCGAGCGTGGCCGAAGTATGTCGCACCGCATGCGATGAGAACGTGCGCGGCTTTATCAATACCGAACGATTCTTTCTGTGAGCGGAGGGCTACTCATGACCAGCACACATGTTGTCAGTGACAAACGTCCCGAAACAGCGGCTTTCCGTCAGACCGTCGCGGCCGGCGAACCCTGGCTTCACGAGGTAAAGGCCGGGCGCACATTGCGCATCGTCGATCTCGAAGGCAATCAGGCGGTCGACACGCTTTTCTATAGTCTTGCCGACCCTCGCGAGCGTTTCGACCCGCAACGCACGCTGCGGCGTCAGAAGAGCCTGTACCTGACCGCCGGTTCCGTTCTGTATTCGAATCGCGGCAACGCGATGTTGACCATCGTTGCAGATACTTGCGGTCGCCACGATACGCTCGGCGGTGCCTGTGCGCAGGAGAGCAACACGGTTCGTTATGCGCTGGAAAAGCGATACATGCACAGCTGCCGCGACAACTTCCTGCGTGCTTGTTCGCATGACGGCCGTCTTTCCAAACAGGACGTCGGCGCGAACGTCAACTTCTTCATGAACGTGCCGGTGACTGCTGAAGGCGGCCTTACTTTCGAAGACGGCATTTCTGCGCCGGGCAAGTATGTCGAACTGCGCGCGGAGATGGACGTCATCGTGCTGATTTCGAACTGCCCGCAGTTGAATAACCCGTGCAATGCCTACAACCCTACGCCTGCGGAGTTGCTGATATGGGACTGAAGCGCGTTCGCAGTTTGATCTACTTCCTCCTGCTTGTTCGCTCCGGACGCTGCGTGACTTGCACCCGAGAACAACTGAATCTGGCAAATCGCTGACGCGACTTCAGCCGTGGACGACCGCGGCTGCAAATTCCCACGGCGGGACGACCCGCCTTTGAATCCGGGTTCCTCCCATGTTTGAGAAGATCCTCATCGCCAATCGCGGTGCAATCGCTTGCCGCATCCTCAGAACGTTGCGCGAACTCAATGTGACCGGAGTCTCCGTTTTCTCGGAGGCCGACAGGGCGAGCCGTCATGTGAGCGAAGCGCCGATTGCGCATGAGCTGGGCGACGGTCCCGCAGCGATGACCTACCTCGACTCGACGAAGATCCTCGAGATTGCTCGCAGCGAAGGCGTGCAGGCTATTCATCCGGGATATGGGTTCCTGTCCGAGAACGCAGCTTTCGGCGAGGCATGTGAAGCAGCGGGTATCGCCTTCATCGGCCCAACGCCCGCACAGTTGCGAGCATTCGGGCTCAAACATACGGCTCGGGAGATCGCGGGCAATCAGGGTGTGCCGATGCTCAACGGCACCGGCTTGCTGGAAGACTTGCCGGCAGCACTCAACGCAGCTGAAACCATTGGCTATCCGGTGATGCTGAAAAGCACTGCGGGCGGTGGCGGTATCGGCATGCGAGTGTGTTGGCATGCGGATGAACTCGGCGCGCATTTCGATGCGGTCAAACGCCTTGGCGAAAACAACTTCAGCGATTCGGGGGTGTTCCTCGAGAAGTACATCGAAAGAGCCAGGCATCTCGAAGTTCAGGTTTTCGGCGATGGAAAGGGAGACGCGATTGCGCTCGGTGTCCGCGACTGCTCAGTGCAGCGGCGCAATCAGAAGGTGCTGGAGGAAACGCCTGCGCCTTGCTTGCCGGAAGGGATAGCGGAGGCATTGTGCGATGCTGCCGTCAAGCTTGCAAAGGCGGTGGACTATCGCTCTGCCGGTACGGTCGAATTCGTGTACGACAGCGCCGCCCAGCAGTTCTACTTCCTGGAAGTGAACACGCGTCTGCAGGTGGAGCACGGTGTGACCGAACAGGTTTGGGGTGTCGACCTCGTTCGCTGGATGATCGAACTGGCGGCAGGAACACTCGCGCCTCTGAACGAACTCGCCGCAGGTCTCACACCGCGAGGCCATGCGATTCAGGCTCGGCTTTACGCCGAAGATCCGGGCCGCGACTTCATACCGAGTCCGGGCCTTCTCACCGATGTGGCTTTTCCGCAGGCCGACGGAAGTGCGCTGCGTATCGATACGTGGATTGAATCCGGTTGCGAGGTGCCGCCGTACTTCGATCCGATGCTCGCAAAGATCATCGCGTGGTCGCCGACGCGCGAAGAGGCGCGACACGCGCTGAACGATGCGTTGCAGAACACACGTATCTTCGGCGTCGAGACAAACCGTGACTACTTGCGCCAGATTCTCGACGACGAGCCTTTTGCTTCCGGAGAACCGTGGACCCGCTGCCTGGAAGGCCTCAAGTATCGAGCGAGCACCGTTGAAGTGGTCAGTGGCGGCACCCAAACCACGGTGCAGGATTTCCCCGGCCGACAGGGCTTCTGGGCCGTAGGCATTCCGCCGTCAGGTCCGATGGACGACCGCGCTATGCGGCTCGGCAATCGTCTGCTCGGCAACGCGCCGGAAGCGGCTGCTCTAGAGATCACGATGAGCGGGCCGACGCTGCGATTCAACACCGACGCCGTCATCGCCATTACCGGTGCGGACATTCCCGTATTGCTGGACGATGTAAGGCAACCGCTCAATACCAGCGTCTTTGTCCCGGCGGGTTCCGTGCTGGCGCTCGGTACGATTCGGGGCGCCGGCGCGCGCGCATATATGTGCGTGCGCGGCGGCCTGGACGTTGCGCTGTATCTGGGAAGCCGCAGCACTTTCACGCTCGGCCAGTTCGGTGGGCATGGTGGCCGCGCCATTCGCGCGGGCGACGTGCTTCACCTTTATCCACTGCAGGATACGCAAGCTGGCGCTGCGCTCGCCAATGTACCGAAGCTGGAGAGCGTTCGCACGATACGCGTGATCTACGGTCCGCACGGCGCGCCGGAGTACTTCAGTGCCCGTTACATCGAGCAATTCCTCGATACGGAGTGGGAGATACATTTCAATTCGAGTCGTACCGGCGTGCGCCTTATCGGACCGAAGCCGGAGTGGGCGCGCGAAGACGGTGGAGAAGCCGGGCTGCATCCGTCGAACATTCACGATAATCCCTATGCAGTCGGTGCCGTCGATTTCACCGGCGACATGCCTGTGATTCTCGGGCCAGACGGTCCGAGTCTCGGCGGCTTTGTCTGTCCGGTGACGATTATCGAAGCCGACCTTTGGCACATCGGCCAGCTGAAGGCAGGCGACAAGGTTCGTTTCGTGCCCGTAGAAATCGGATATGCGCGTGAAGCGGCACGCGAGCGCAACCGCGAACTGGAGAGCCTTGAGATTGGGCAATGCGCGCCAATCGGGAGACGCTCGTCGCTGACGTCTCCCATTGTTCTCGACTCGGGCGATGCCGGCGAAAGGCTCGTAGCACGTTTGTCGGGCGACACACATCTTCTTCTGGAGATTGGTCCGCCGGAACTCGACCTCGTTTCGCGCTTCCGCGGGCATGCACTGATGCAGGCACTGGAAGCGAAAGCGCTTCCGGGCGTAATCGACCTCACGCCGGGGATACGTTCGCTTCAGATTCATTATCGGCCCGAGGATTTATCTCTTGCGCAACTGCTTGGCATCGTAGGGGAGGCTTGGGAGCGAGTCCTGTTGATGAAGGACCTTCGCGTGCCGTCGCGCGTCGTCCATATTCCTCTTTCGTGGGACGACCCCGCGTGCCAACTCGCGATCGAAAAGTACATGACCACGGTGCGCAAGGACGCGCCGTGGTGCCCGAGCAACCTCGAATTCATCCGGCGTATCAACGACCTCGAGTCTATCGACGCAGTCAAGCGCATCGTCTTCGACGCGAACTATCTCGTGATGGGGCTAGGCGACGTGTACCTGGGCGCACCGGTCGCGACGCCGCTCGATCCGCGTCACCGTCTCGTGACGACCAAGTACAACCCGGCGCGGACCTGGACCGCGGAGAATTCGGTGGGCATCGGCGGCGCGTATCTCTGCGTCTACGGAATGGAAGGACCCGGCGGCTATCAATTCGTGGGCCGCACGCTGCAGATGTGGAATCGCTACCGGAAGGTTGCGGACTTCGCCGGGCAGCACTACTTACTGCGCTTCTTTGACCAGATCCGCTTCTATGAAGTCTCGCCCGAAGAACTGCTGCGCATTCGCGCTGACTTTCCACTCGGACGCTACCCGTTGCGAATCGAGGAATCGGAGCTTTCTCTGCCAGCCTATCAGGCGTTCCTTGCGAGCGAATCTGCCAGCATCGACGAGTTCCGGTCCCGGCAACAGGCAGCATTCGAAGCCGAGCGTGAGCGCTGGCGAGAAGCGGGTACATCGGAAGATGCAATCGAGGCACCCGTGGCCGAAGACGCTCAACTGACTCCTCTCGAAGATGGCGAGGTTGCAGTGGACAGCGAGATTGCCGGGAGCCTCTGGCAGGTGAAGGTCAAGACGGGTGACGTGGTTGCCGCAGACGACGTACTGCTTATTATCGAGTCGATGAAAATGGAAATATCGGTGTGTGCTCCCTGCGCTGGAACCGTCGGCGAGATTTACGTGGGTCCCGGTTCGCCTGTGCGCGCCGGGCAGCGGATTGCAGTCATTGAACGTCACTGAATACGAGGACACACAGCCATGTCGTCATTTGATTTGCGCCTTCCGGTACTGCGCAATGCATACCGTGCCGGAACCCTTGCGCCTCGCACTCTCGTGAATGAACTTCTTCGGAAAGCCGCGGAGCTAAATGCAGAGTTCAACCTGTTCATACATCTTCTGACCGAAGAAGAAGTCGCGCCATATCTCGACTGGCTCGATCGGCAGAACATTGAGAACCTGCCGCTTTACGGCATTCCATTCGCCATCAAGGACAACATCGACCTCGCCGGTATCGAGACCACGGCTGCGTGCCCGGGGTTTGCATACACGCCTTCTGAGTCGGCGACGCTGGTCGCGCAACTGATTGCGCTCGGCGGCATACCGCTCGGTAAGACCAACCTCGATCAGTTCGCTACCGGTCTAAACGGCACTCGCTCGCCTTATGGAAAGTGCCGCAACAGCGTGCATCCCGACTATCCCTCTGGGGGTTCCAGCGCTGGGTCGTCGTTAGCTGTTGCGCTCGGTGTCGCCAGTTTTGCGCTGGGTACAGACACGGCCGGTTCCGGCCGCGTGCCTGCGGGACTCAACAATCTCGTCGGACTCAAACCAACTAAAGGCATTCTGTCCACGGCGGGCGTAGTGCCCGCTTGCCGCACCCTCGATTGCGTGACCTTCTTCACGGCCACAGCGGAAGAAGCGAGCGAGCTTCTCTCGCTGACTGCGCTCACCGATCCTCGCGACGCATACAGTCGCAAGAATCCGCAGTGGAATTCCGCACGAGCCTTCGGCGCGCCGGCCGCTTTCCGATTCGGCGTTCCTTCGCAACTGGAGTTTGCGGGATGCGCGGAGAGTCCGGCGCTATTCGCCAAGGCCCGCGCGATGCTTGAAGCGGCAGGAGGCGAGGCTGTCGAGATCGACTTTGCGCCTTTCGTTGAAGCAGCAAATCTTCTTTATCAGGGGCCGTGGGTCGCGGAGCGTTACAGCGTGGCAGGCGAGTTGATGTCGACCCGGCCGGACGCAGTGCTTCCAGTCATTCGCGACGTGCTCGCCAAGGCGCCGGGCGCAACCGCTGTCGAATTGTTCCAGGCGCAATATCGCCTTCAGGCATTGAAAGCTCGTTGCGATGCATTGATCGAGACACTCGACTGCGTTCTCACACCAACATATCCGCGCGCTGTGACGCTCGCCGAACTGGAGCAAGATCCAATCGGGCCGAACTCATTGCTCGGGTACTACACGAACTTCATGAACCTGTTGGACTACGCGGCTGTCGCCACTCCGACAGCATTCATGAAGAACGGACTTCCGTGGGGTGTGACCGTTTTTGGACGCGCGTTTACCGACCAATATCTGTTGGGGATTGCGGATCTTTTGCAACGGGCAAGCGGCGTCGAATGCGTTGGTGGAAACCGGATAGCGCTGTCCGGGCGACGCCTGGCGACGAACGATCAAATGCTCGTCGCGGTATGCGGCGCGCACATGCAAGGCTTACCGCTGAATAGAGACATGCTTTCTCGCGGCGCGGTTTTGCAGCAATCCACGCAGACGGCGCCGCACTATCGACTTGCAGCGTTGCCAGCGTCACCGGATGGCACTCGGCGTCCGGGGCTATGGAGAGTCGGCGATGGCGGCGTCAAGGTCGAGGTCGAAGTCTGGAAGATGCCTGCCTCGGAGTTTGGCTCATTCATCGCGACTGTTCCGTCGCCGCTGGCTCTCGGCAAGATCGAACTATCGGATGGCTCGTGGGTGACCGGTTTCCTGTGCGAACCGTATGGCGTTCAGTCGGGCACCGACATCTCCGAATTCGGCGGATGGCGGGCATGGCTTGCCAATGAGCGCGGCGTCAACGCTTGAGGCTCGTTCTTTCGGTTTGCGTTTGAGCGGAGCAACTTACGCGCAATAGTGCAGCGAAGCGCTTCCCAACGGGGCGCGCTCGCTGCGTCGTCCCGTCGCGCACTCACAGTCCCGCCTCGGCTGCGAGTTGCAACGCTGGCGCGAGCTTCATGCAACTTCGGGCCGCTCCCGCTCCAGCGCGTACGCGAGATTCCTTTGCGCGATCTGCACGTGCTCTGTGGCCAGTGCGAGCGCTCGCGTACCCTCGCCGCGCTCCACATCGCCTGAACCAGTCTGTGATGCTGCTCATGGGCCATGAGCAGCCATTGGCGGCGTTCCTTGATGGCTGATTGCATAGGCAGCATCGCGCTTGCGGCAGCGAACGGAAGCCGGTTGTTCATGTCGATATAGCCGGCATAGTCATCGAGGTCGAGTTCCAACTTCAGCGGGTATCCGGTGCCTTCACTTGCGATGCCTTTTACGCTGCGTGCGTCCTCAAAATGAACCGTGCGTTGCCGGGCTTCGTCCCGCTTGCAAGCCGGCCAGGCCAGTACACGGCAGCCCTGGCAGAAAACACCGTTTCGTTGGCCGTGTTCCGGGCATCAATCAAATTGAAAGTCGGCTGTCGCCGTCCGATACTTGGCTTGTAGATTTTCTTTGATGAAGTACTCGACGATAGACACACCGGCTCGGCTAACGCAGTGAAAGACTGGCAATCCGAACTCCGGCACACGAAGGTCCCGATTCTCAACATAGCTTGCTGAAGCCGCTCGTAAGACGCGCGGCTCGACCAGGCACATATGGAGCAACGAACATGACGACGATCGCAGGAATCAAGATCCCCGATAGCAAGATGGCACGTGCAGCCACCGAACTCGTTCGCGACACGGAGTCGGACCTGCTGTTTCATCACTCGACCCGTGTGTTTCTTTTCGGCGCTCTCACGGGTGAGCGCAAGCGGTTGAAGTATGACCCGGAGCTTCTGTACATCGGCGCAATGTTCCACGACATGGGGCTTACCGAACAATTCAGGACGTCCCAGAACCGCTTCGAGGTGGACAGCGCGAATGCAGCGCGTAGCTTCCTTGAGGAGCACGGTATTCCTGAAGGCGATGTCGACCTCGTGTGGGACGCTATTGCGTTGCATACCACGCCGGGCATTCCGCCGTTCAAGAAGCCGGTGGTCCAACTGGTGACGGCAGGCGTCGAGATGGACGTGCTCGGCTTTGCATTTGACGAGTTCACCGAGGAACAGCGCAAAGTGGTGGTTTCTGCTCACCCTCGCGGGGAGAACTTCAAGGAGCAGATCATCAACGCCTTCAACGATGGAATGAAGCACCGGCCGGACTCGACGTTTGGCACGGTCAACGACGACGTGCTTGCGCTGAAGGATGTGGGTTTCCGTCGCAAGAACTTCTGCAGCATCATTCTTGGGAATGCGTGGAACGACTCGAATTACGCGTGCACTTGCAACGATCCGGCACATAAGCACGGTTGAATGCGCGGGCTGCGATATGTTTGGCTGCGCAAGCGTCGGTGAGAAACTTGTGGTTGCAGCGGGGATTTGTCCGCGAAGCGGATTAGCTGCAAGCTAGGGCCGCGATGTGTCCATGCGTGACTAAAATGTACCGCAAGATTGAAAGCCAAACAGATGACCGACGAGGCGTGTCCCACAATACTCGTTGGCATCTGGAATCAGGCGTTCGACGAGCGTGAGGAGGGGAGCTTAATCAATCCGCACCGGCGAGCGCCGAGACCTCTGTTCGCGACAAAGCCCAGAACATGTCCATTAAAGACCGCACCCGAAAGAGATGCGGAGAACTGAGGCCCGCGCAAAGAGAACCTCAGTTCTACCGAAAGGAGCCAGTCAGCAGTCGGAGAACTTTCCGAACTGCTGTGGCCCACTAAACGGCTTAGTGCTTCGTCACCTGGCCGTAGGCGATCACCGAGTTATCGGCTGCCTTGATCAGATAGATGATCGAGCGTTGATACAGCGTCGTGCTGCCGGCAACGGGCAGGAACGTGATAGCTGCATTACCCGAGTAAGTCGCTCCCGAAGCCAGCAAGCAGGTACTTGTGGTGCCGCTCACCGTCATCGTGTAGAGGTTCTTGTTTGAGCCGGGGGTGGTCAATGCCAGTGTCCCCGTGACACCGCAGCCGGAAAGGTTGCCAGTGAAGCCGCCGGCGTCGTCGACGGTCAGCGTCGTCCCAGTTTCCGCCCACGTTCCAGCAACGCTCGATTGCGTTACAGCAAGCGCGTTCGCCGGATCGTAATTCAATGCCAGGTTCACCGTTTGGCCGTTGGCGACATAGCTGCCGGTCAAGGTCTGCTTCGCGCTGAACGTTCCGCTTCCCGAAGTGGCCGTGTAGCGCAAGCCACCCGTGGTCTCGAAGCCGCTCGTCAATGCCCAGTTCGGCGCGGCGGGCGCTGCGATGCCGAAGAAGGTCGATGTGACGACCGTGAAGAGACCGCTCAGGTAGGAAATGTTGTTCGCCGGGTCCACCATGGCGGTCGTCCGGGAGGACGACGCGTTCGTCCAGATGCCCTCGAAGCCATTCCCCGTGGCGGCAGTCGAGCCGGCTTGCGGGGACGTCAGGCTCGGCAGCGACTCGCCCGCCACGACGGGCGCCGACGAGGGCGCCGGTGCGCTGGCACCCGTGGCCGGCGCACCGGTTTGAGCACCCGGCGAACTGTCGCCCCCGCCCCCGCCGCACGCGGCGAGCGTGAATGAACCGAACGCGGCAATGATTAAAGGTAGTTTTTCTTTCATTTTCATTATAGTGTTTGGCATGCGGAGCGTTGCTTCCGCAATATGATTGTTGAACTCTCGATATGCCCGCGCAGAATCGCGCACCGATTTAAACGGCAGCAAAAGAAAAATCTTTAGTGTTATTTGGAGAAGTATCTTTCGAGTTCGGCTTTGAATGCATTGCGCATAAAACGATCGCCAAGCGGACTCGTTGTTCAAAAGATAAGCGACTCGTGACGTGCGCCAATTCAGTTTGTTTTTCGATGGAAATGAATGCCTCGACTTCAGGCATTGATTCGTCATTGAGGCGCGGTGAATGCAATCGTCCGCGCAAGCGCTGCGAAGCTATTCGGCGTCGCGAGGCGGTATGCCTGATATCAGGTGTTGTTGGAAGCGAAACTATTTCTGCGTCGGCACTTGCCGCGTTGCAGGGCGCCGTTATGTCATGGGCGACAGGCCGGGGATATGCGGCACGTTTGCGATGTCACCTTTAGGGCGGCTGAGCTGCCGTCGGTGGTTATTCGACGTCGAGCCAAATAACGCCGGGCATGTGGCGCAAGTCGGGACGGGGGCGCGATCTGATCGACCGCTTGAAGGAAGGGCTGCTTGCGCTGAAACGAATATCAGCAGTTGCCGTCATCGCAATGGCGCCGTTAGCGCTTTGCTTCGACGCGTCGAACGGAACAGTGATGACGGCTTGAGAGTTCGCCTGAACTAGACATTCGCCAGGCGCAGGCATTTTGCACGCTGTTTCGCGGCGCTTATTGTCGCGTCAACCGCGTGTATCGACCCACTCGTGCGCCCAACGCGCGGAGTGCTGCAATGCCTGTTCTTCGTCGGTGAAGTAGTCGAGCGAATAGAACTGGTAAAGCCCTTCAGTGCGTGCGCTGTCGGCGCGCTCAAGCAAAAGGTTGGACGAGAATGTACCGTCGGGCAAGCGATGCGCCGAGGGTTTGATGGCATAGCCGTTGTAAAGGTGAATTTGTTGGTTTTGCATTTTATATTTTAATAATGTACGAGTGCGCGCCTGCCGTGCGAACTTCTATTGAGTCGCGCGGACGAGTCGATTCAAAGCCATTGCGAGCCGAATCAGAACGCAGTCGGAAAGCTAAAAAGGGCGTTAAAGCCGAGGGGAGAATGAGGTGCAACGAGGCGATTGGCGCTTGAGCGAGCTGCCTGATACATGCAACTCAAAAGCGATTGTGCGCCAACTGTGGGAGACAAAGCTCCGCGAGGATGTCGCTGCAGCCCGATGTCCGTTGCCGGACACCGAGCCCTTCAAACTAGCTTACAGCGGCGTGATGTTGGCCGCTTGCAGACCCTTCGGGCCTTGCTTCGTTTCGAAGCTCACTTTCTGATTTTCAGCGAGCGTCTTGAAGCCGTTGCCGCTGATTTCGGAGAAGTGTGCGAACAGGTCGTCGCCGCCCTTGTCCGGGGTGATGAAGCCAAAGCCTTTGCTGTCGTTGAACCACTTAACGGTACCGGTATCCATGAAGAATCCTTGAGGAAAGAAATTGAAAATATGCTCTGTGAAGGAGCGTTAGAAGCGTCAAGGAGGGAGAGGACAACGAATACCGCTGAGAGAGCGAGACATTGATGAACAGCAATCGAACTTCTTGAACTTCGGGTGCCACAGTAACCGCTCTGGCCCAGCAGCGTCAACAGTTAACTTGTAACTGTCCTGTCGGGCGGTTCCACTCAGCGGGGCAAAGGCGCCGCAATGCGGCCCCGTTAGCGGCTTGCCCGTTTGTTCACCTGGCCGCCTCGACCATGGGAAAGCCGCTCGCGCGGGGATGGGTTTAGATGCCGACCTTGTGTGCGGTCACAATCAGACGCAAGCCAAGCGCGGCTACTGCGCTTGCGGCAACACGATCGATCCATGCCTTCCATTGCAGATAAATTTCACGCGGACGCTTGCTCGAAAAGCACAGCGCGACGACCGTGTACCAGCCCGCTTCGATGGCGAAGATCGCGGGCGGCAATGCGAAGTAGCACCACAGCGGCGGATGTTGCGGCAAGAGCGCCGCGAAGATGCTGCCGTAATAGACCGCCGTCTTGGGATTGCTCAGTTGCGTACTAAGGCCGATCCAGAAAGACTTGCGCGGATTGGTGGTGACGGTTTGCGTGGCGTCGAACGCGAGCGGTTTGGCGGCACCGCGCCAGATCTTCGAGGCCAGATAAATCAGGTAAAGCCCGCCGGCTACTTTGAGCCCGATGTAAAGCCATTCGACGGTAGCGAGCAGCGTATATAGGCCGAGCAGCGCAATGCCGCTAAAGAACACTCCGCCAATTCCCATGCCGAGCGCCGTCGCAAGACCGTCGCCGCGAGACAGACCGATCGCATTGCGTGCGACGATGACAAAGCTCGGTCCCGGACTCATTGCGCCTAATAACAGCGCGGCGAGAATAGTGAGGACGGCGGTTGATGCTGGCATGGTTGTGTCTCCGGTCGATTGCATATGAATAGAGAGTGTCGTCCAAACATAGCATGAGAATGCTGCTTCTTGTCTGCATTATCTGATCGGTCGGACGTTGATGATACCCAGCCGCCTTTAATCGTGTGAGCGGTGTTTTTATAATGAACGAACGCGCACGGTACTCACCGAAAAGCAGGCCGATCGCTTCATGCGGATTACTTCGATATCCAAACTAATGACAGCCGTCGTGTCGCTCGATGCAAGGCGCGCGTTCGGGCATGCGGCACACGCGGTTCGTGAATCCCAAGCCAATCGGCATTGTCGTGCTGGGTGCGCCAGGTCCGCGCTCATATAGCGGACCTGATCACGATTCGCCGCTGGCTGCGTTGCTCATTGGACTCGCTAATGCCCGTACTTTTGAGCAAGCGCAAAAAAAGCCCGCGCAAGGCGGGCTCAACTACTCGGAGTTTCGCGATCCAGTCGCTAGACGGATCGCTTTCAGTGTAGGTGAAAGCTTTATGAAAGTGTAGGAAATTCGCGTTACAGGTCGAAAAAAACCGTTTCCTTGTCGCCTTGCATATAGATGTCGAAGCGATACACGTTGGCCGTGTTCGGCTCGCGGCGCGCGATCAGGGTTTCGCGCCGGTCTGCCGGAACTGCTGCCAGCACGGGGTCGCGCTCGTTGGCTTGGGCTTCGTCCTCGAAATAGATGCGAGTGAACGTGTGAAGCAGCATGCCGCGCATCGTCACGATCACATTCAGATGGGGCGCCTCGTCCGGGCTCACGCGGCCCGGTTTCACCGTCTCGACGACAAAGCGCTTTTGCGGGTCCGTGCCCGTGCCGACGCGAGCAAAGCCGCGAAAGCCGGTCTTGAGAATTTCCTCGCGCGACTCCGGATAGTGGCCATCGGCATCGACCTGTGACACTTCGAGCATGGCATCGCCGATCACGTTGCCGTCGCCATCGAACACCTGGCCCACGATCGTGATGTGCTCGCCTGCCGCTTCGCGGTCGGCGAGCACCGGCGTGAACAAGCTCTTGAAGTCGAAATCGTATTGCTGCGGGCACAGGCCGTACGCGAAATACGGTCCAACCGTCTGCGAGGGCGTTTGCTTAAGAGTGGTCATGGCTTAGCGCTCCATCGGAGTTTCGTTGCGGCCGCGCAGCACGATGTCGAAGTCGTAGCCGAGCGCATAGGCCTCTTGCGTGGTATCGAGCGAAAAGTTCGCAATCAGACGATCACGCGCTTGCTCAGGCGTGCCCTGGAAAATCGGATCGAACGCCAGCAGCGGGTCGCCGGGGAAATACATCTGCGTGACGAGGCGCGAACCGAAATGCTCGCCAAACAGCGAGAAGTGGATGTGATTCGGACGCCACGCGTTCGGATGATTTCCCCACGGATATGCGCCCGGCTTGATCGTCAGGAAACGATAGCGGCCTTCGTTGTCCGTGATGCAGCGCCCCGCGCCCAGGAAGTTCGGATCGAGCGGCGCGTCGTGCTGATCCAGTTTATGCACGTAGCGGCCAGCCGCATTCGCCTGCCAGATTTCCACGAGCGTATTTCGCACCGGACGACCACCCTCGTCGAGCACACGCCCCGTCACGATGATGCGTTCGCCGAGCGGTTCGCCGTTACGAACCGCGTTGCGCGTGAGGTCGTTGTCGAGCTCGCCGAGGTCTTCGGTGCCGTAGACGGGCACGCGCTGATCGCGGAGCTTCTCCTTCAGCGGAATCAGCGGACGTGTCGGGCCGCGTTTAACCGAGGAACCGTAGCCGGGATAGATGTATCCGGGATGCGACGCGAAATCGCGTGCGCTGAGAAAGGAATCGTCCATTAGTGTCTCCTTCGGGATTTGTGGGATAGGGCTTATGAACGGACTGTATCCAAACTGGACGGTTATGAAAAATGACGTTTTGGCCTTTTTCATATAACCTGCCGTTATGCAACGCAGCCTCGCGGACAGCCGCGTCAAATTCCGTCATCTACAGTGCTTTCTGGCCGTAGCCCAGTTCGGGAGCGTCCAGCGGGCCGCTGACAGCCTGTCGATCACCCAGCCGGCCGTCTCGAAGACGGTCGCGGAACTCGAAACCATTCTGGGCGTAAAACTCTTCGAGCGCGGCCGTCACGGAGCGGTGCCGACGCGGGAGGGGCAACTCTTCATGCCGCACGCCAGTGCCTGCGTCAGTGCGTTGCGGCAGGGCGTCGATCTGCTCGCGCGCGCCGAAGGTGCGGCTGCGGCCACGCTCGAAGTCGGAATTCTGCCGACCGTCGCGGCGGCGCTGATACCGCCCGCGCTCAAGCGTTTCGCGTCTCTCTGGCCGCGCGTGATCGTGCGCTTGGCGACCGGCGCAAATCCCGAATTGCTCGAGCGCCTGAAAGCGGGCACGATCGAATTTGCCGTCGGGCGGCTGGCCGATCCCGAACGAATGGTGGGTCTCAGCTTCGAGCAGTTGTTCAGCGAACCGCTGATTGCGGTCGTGCGCGCAGGGCATCCGCTCGATTCGGCGCCCGGTTTGCCGTCGGCCGCATTGCAGGATTTTCCCGTCGTGTTGCCGCCGTTTGGAACGCTGATCCGGCAGTCGGCGGAAAGTTTGCTGAGCGCTTGGGGTGTACCGCCGCTGTCGGCATTCGTGGAGGTGTTGTCGGTCTCGACCGGCCGCGCGCTGACGCTCGAGAACGACGCCGTGTGGTTCGTGCCGCTCAGCGCGGTGGAATACGAACTGGCGCACGGCATGCTGGTGCGTCTGTCGTTGCCGTTCGCGGGCACCGGCGAGCCGGTTGGCTTGATCCGGCGCTCGGACACGCAGCCGTCAGCGGTTGGAAGGGCTTTTATCGACGCCGTGCGAGAAGTTGCGCAGTTGCGAATGGCGGCAAGCGCGAGCAAGCCAGCGAGCAACGCTTCGCGCAAGCGTGCGCGCCGCCCGACACCGACGACTTGATGCGCAAAGCGCAGCGATCGGTGCGGCGCGATTAGCTGTACGCGCGGGCCGGTTGCGGCTCTAGTGAACCAGTCAGTACAAAATGAAGTTGCGAACGTCACGCGAGCCGGTGTACAAACACGTTGCAAAAGCCGTCGCCGACCGAGACGGGTTGCACCGACATCGGAAACACTGGAAACAGCGTCGTAAGACAGTACAAGGAGATTGCCATGCCCAGCGACTTGCCCACTCCAGACGCCGCGCTTCGCGCCGTGTCGGCGCCTGAGCACAATCCGCTCGGCACGGCCGGCCTGGAATTTGTGGAGTTTGCCTCGCGCGATCCGCAGGCGCTGGGCGAGACGTTCACCAAACTCGGCTTCAAGGCAATTGCGCGCCACATCAGCAAAGACGTCACGCTGTTCCGGCAGGGCGAGATGAATTTCCTCATCAACGCAGAGCCGGATTCGTTTGCTGCGCGTTACGCCGAAGAGTACGGCGCGGGCATTTGCGCAATCGGCATTCGCGTGGCCGACGCGCAGCGCGCTTTCGACCGCGCGATCGAGCTTGGCGCGTGGGCTTTCGAAGGCGAGAGGATCGGCGCTGGCGAGTTGCTGATTCCCGCGATTCAGGGCATTGGCGATTCGCATATCTACTTTGTCGACCGTTGGCGCGGACGCGGCGGGCAACGCGGCGGCCTTGGCGATATCTCGATCTTCGACATCGACTTTCGTCCGATCCAGATCGACACGGCGCACGCCGACCTGAGCCATGCGGGCACGGGCCTTGTCGCTGTGGATCATCTGACGCAAACGGTGGGCGAGGGGCGCATGCAGGAATGGCTCGACTTTTACCGCGACTTGCTCAACTTCCGCGAAATTCATGAGCTGCACGCGAACTGGCATGTGTCGGCCGAATCGCGCGTGATGGTGTCGCCGTGCGGCGCAATCCGCATCCCTTTGTATGAAGAGGGCACGCGCCGGACCGACCTGATGCACGAGTATTTGCCGGATCATCCGGGCGAGGGCGTGCAGCACCTCGCGCTTGCGACAGACGATATTTTCGGGTGCGTCGAGCAGTTACTCGCAAACGGCGTCGAATTCGTTGAGCCGCCTCCGCGCTACTACGAGCAGCTGGACGCGCGGTTACCGGGACATGGCCTCGACGTGGAGCGGCTCAAGCGCACGCATGTTCTCGTGGATGGCGAGATCGGCCCGGATGGTGTGCCGCTGCTGTTTTTCCAGACTTTCGTGCATCGCGGTGCGGGCGAGATTTTCTTCGAGATCGTGCAACGCCAGGGACATCATGGATTCGGCGAGGGCAACCTCAGCGCGCTCGCGCGGGCGCGCGAGCAAGTCGGCGCCTGAGGTCAGATTTCGCGCTGCTTCTTCGGCGATTCGTTGACGGCCGGTGATTCCGGAATGTCGGCGCTGGTCGCCATCCATAATACTTCGGCATCCTCTTCACTTGTCGAGACCGCGGCGTGGCCGGTGCGGCTGTCGAAGTACAGGCTGTCGCCGGCATTCAGATGTGTCGGCGCGTACAACTCCGAATGAAGGCACACGCTGCCGCTGATGACATACAAAAACTCCTCGCCTTCATGGCGGCCCCAGTCGTCGAACGCGTCCAGCGTGTGCGCCGAGATGCGGATGCGGAACGGCAGCATTGCTTTGTGCGCGAGGTCGGTCGCAAGCAACTCCATCTGGTAGCCGCGATACGCGTGACGCTGCCCTTCGCCTTTGCGCGTTAACGCGCGACGTCCGCTTGCGCTGACTTTGGGCATCGAGCCGAACAACTCGCCGATTTCGATCTTCAACCCGAGGACGATTTTCTGCAGGACGTCGAAAGTGGGAGACATCAGGCCGTTTTCCACTTTCGATAGGGTCGAGCGAGATACGCCGCAAAGGCGGCTCGCCGTTTCGAGCGTCAGATCCTGCGACTGACGGGCGGCGCGGACGCGACGGCCAAGATCGGTTGTCGGGGGTTCAGCGGGCTTGGTGATGTGGGTGTCCATGGGGCGTGCTGCTTTCGTTGCTACTTGGAGCGGTGGTTTTCCGTTTCCGATAATAACATTTAGCGTGGCTCGTAAAGTTAGCGCTGCGGCTGGCGAGTCCGCCGTAGGCGAAATGATCGTCGGTGCTTCGGCTTTCTGATTGGAAACAGGAGTGTGCTGGGTGCGGCGTTTAAAAGCTTCCGGCTCTGCGGCAATTCTGCCGTTGCTGCCGAAAGACTATTTAAAACCTTTCGGTGACATAAAACTGACTCGGCGAGATTTGATATGCCGGCGGCATATCCATTAACTTAGGTTAAAACAAGCGCGTGTCGATTGATTTATTGTCCCAATGTATTACGATGCTGAAACTAAAAATAGCATCAAGAAGATAAACGGCTCATGTCGCAGAATCGGAAGAAACGCCAATCGGGGAATCAGGCACGCAGAAGGCCCTTGGGAAAAACGCAATTGTTGCCGCATACGGCTGCGTACGTGCGCGAACAGTCGCTCTGCTGGCATCTCGCATTGGCTGCTTTCAAAACAGGACAGGGTAACGGGGATTTGCTCGCGAAAATCGTCAAGGCGCTTTATCTCGCCTGGTTCCTTCAGGAGGCAGGTTTTGGGGCGGTGGAACGTGAGGTTTATCTCGACGCTGAACGTATTCTCGATGTCGCAGCTTCGTGCGCAAGTCATGGTGTTTGGGTTATCGAAAGCGTCGATTGTCCGCCTATTATAAAAATTCTCGATTTACATGAACGGCAACTGCTTTGTGCGCCTGTGTTTGCTGTCGCTGAGGCGGAATCATGCGTTGTGCGGTTTGGCAAAAGCGAGAAGCGGGCGCCGTGGTGATGCTGTCCTACGAATTGCGCAGTTCTTCATGACGATTTTCGAGTTCGGCGTTCCTCTTTGACGCAGGCGATGCGTTCTCGCGAACGTGAAGTCAGCCGCTAGCCCTGGCGCACGGCTTGCTCATACAGTGCACGAACGAAATTGCACGGAGCGCGAGATGGCGAACAACGAGTCAGACGAAGTCGACGATCAAGGCAACGCTTCGAAGGCTACCGGAGCTTCAGGAGGCGGCTCATTCGGTAATCAGCGCGGCGCACCAGTCACTGGAGGCGCGCCCGAGAACGGAAAGAGAGGCGAGGGAGATGTCCACCCTGTGCCGGATGCCAGTCCGCGAGGCAATCGCGCCGACAATGCAACTGAGGAGCGGGACAAGGAAGAGGACAAGGGACAGGCGAAGCGTTGACGGCGATATGCCTAGCCACAAAGGCGGTGAAACTACTGCGCGGCTCGGCAACTGTCGTCCATATGACGGCTCCGGCGGTACGGCAAGACGTCGGGCTAATGGCAACTACCGCGTACAACGCGCGGTCTCTAACGCCGGTGTTCGGACGTAATGCGTGCAGGAACCTCGAGCGAGGATCAATGATGACAGACTTCAAAGCACCGCCGCGATTCGATTCCCGACGACGACCCCAGACGATCTTGGCCAACACGAGTTGGCATTCTGACGAGTGGCCCGACGCAAGGCTCCGCTCTTTGCGAAGCAACGAAGGGTAGATCTGCACTAGAAAGTCGACGGTCATTGGGACTGGCAGTCTTCCCGATCGCCTGGGAGACGTCTATGAACCGCAACAAGTGCCTGCGCAAATGCGCGCTGTCCTGGCGCCGGGTAGTGTCGACCGGCCTGTTTGCCATCTTTTGTATTGCCTGTGGCGGCGGCTCGGGCAGCAACTCCAGCACAGGCAGTACGAACGGCGGAACCGGGTCCGGCGGAACGGGCGGCGGCGGGACCGGCTCTGGTGGATCGGGCTCCGGTGCAACAGCCACTGCGAGCGACGTTCTGACGTATCACAACGACCTGGCCCGTACGGGACAATACCTTGTAGAGACAACGCTGACGCCCGCCAACGTTAACGCGACAGGATTCGGCAAGGTTGCCTTCCTCGCGGCAGACGGCAAGGTCGACGCTCAACCGCTTTACGTTAGCAATCTGCCCATAGGCGGCACTGCGCACAACGTCGTCTATGTCGTAACTGAACACGCCAGCGTTTACGCATTCGACGCGGACACCAATACACAACTCTGGCAGCGCTCCCTGCTTGGCTCCGGCGAGACGACGAGCGACGATCGTCATTGTGGTCAGATCACACCGGAAATCGGCATCACGTCCACACCGGTTATCGACCGCACGCGCGGCACGGCCGGCGTCTTGTACGCGGTCGCAATGAGCAAGGACGCGAGCGGAGGCATCCATCAGCGCCTGCATGCAATAGATCTGGTGACAGGAGCGGAGGCGCTCGGCGGTCCTACCGAGATCGCGGCCACCTACCCTGGAACGGGCGCGAACAGCAGCAACGGTGTCACCGCTTTCGACCCTCAGCAATATGCGGAGCGCCAGGCGCTAACCCTCGTGAACGGGAATGTCTATCTTGCATGGACGTCGCACTGCGACCAGGGCACTTACGGCGGTTGGGTGATGGCCTACAGCGCGGATACGCTTTCGCAGACAAGCGCACTGAACCTCACGCCGAACGGAAGTGAGGGATCGGTCTGGATGAGCGGTGCGGGTATGGCATCCGACGGCGCATTCCTGTACCTGCTCGACGCGAACGGCACGTTCGACGCAACGCTGAATGCGCAGGGTTTTCCCATTGCAGGCGACTATGGGAACGCCTTCCTCAAACTGTCGACGGCACCGAGGCTCGGCGTGGCCGACTATTTCGCGACTTTCGACACTGTCGCGCAATCGGCGAGGGACGCAGATCTCGGATCGGGAGGAGCATTGGTATTACCGGACCAGGCAGATGCAAGCGGCACGACTCGGCATCTCGCCTTGGGAGCGGGCAAAGATTCGAAGATCTACGTGGTCAATCGCGATGCGATGGGCAAATTCAACACGAGCGCCAATCAGATCTGGCAGGAGATCGACGGGCAACTGCCAGGAGGCGTTTTCGGCATGCCTGCTTACTACAACCACGTCGTCTATTTCGGCGCCGTCGGCGACAATCTCAAGGCGTTTCCCGTGACCTCGGCACTGTTGGCAACGACCCCCGCATCGCGCAGTCCCGGCACCTTCCCTTATCCCGGTGCGACGCCGAGCGTTTCGGCGAATGGCGCGTCGAATGCGATTGTTTGGGCCGCCGAGAACGGCGCCGTTGGCGCGTTGCACGCCTTCA
Organism: Paraburkholderia kirstenboschensis; assembly: GCF_904848585.1. Taxonomy (GTDB): domain Bacteria; phylum Pseudomonadota; class Gammaproteobacteria; order Burkholderiales; family Burkholderiaceae; genus Paraburkholderia; species Paraburkholderia kirstenboschensis. The sequence continues at coordinate 41,363 of NZ_CAJHCR010000007.1, read as the reverse complement.
ACGCCGGCGATCTCAGCCAGGAACTCTACAACAGTAACCAGTCCGGTACGAGAGACACATTCGGCGCGGGAAACAAGTTCATTACGCCTATGATCGCGCACGGCCACGTGTACGTGGGCACAACCAACGGCGTGGCGGTGTTCGGCTTGTTGAAATAAGAAAGACACTGAAGCTCGCAGCGCCCGCCAGGCGCTGCGAGCTTCAACTGCCAATCACCGTCTTTGCCCTTTTCTTCCTGACGCCCGGCTCAACTCCCACTCTCGAATCTCGCCTCTTAACAACCTCGACAACAACGCGAGCGACCTGCTCGAACTCCTCCTCCCGCTGCGACAAATAAAGCCATTTGCCGAGCACGGGATGCGGCGCGAGTTGCCCAAACTCGCGAGTAAGATCTGCGTGCCGATCACGCGACGTACACACCAGCAGTCCATTCCAAGGCTCCTCGCCGTCGCCGACCGCAAGGCATAGCAAGCCATCCACATAAGCCGCTTCGAAGCCGAATAAGCGCTTCCTCATAAAGCCGGGATCGTCCTCGAAGGGCTCGAAGACCCACAGCAGAGAATTCTTAACGGATGAACCCATGACCGCTCCTGTTTGCGAGCGATCATCTTAAGCGGAAGAGACTGAAGAGAGGGAGTCGCACGGCTCCAAAGCTCCCGCGCGATAGCAACCGAGGCCCGCAACCGGCCATAGCGCAACAGCTCAACGCTCACTTAGCCGGCGCAGGAGTCCCTGTTTGCGACGAACCCGTAGCCGCAGAACCGTAGCCCGTGGTGTCGCTTTGAGCGATGGCATTTTGTGTAGCAATGCGAGCCTCGGCCGCCTGAATGTCGGCAGGATAATTCGCATTCTCCGCAACCGCCGGGTTGTATCCCGCCTGCTCGACCTGCTTCAGCTGAGCCTTTACTTCAGCGCGCGTGAGCGGCTGCGCCGACTGTGCAAACGAGGCAACTGGCGCGGCCAGAACGACAACCAGCGCGACTGTTTTGATAAGCGATTTCATGATGCTTCCCTCCGGGCATGATGTTCTCAGATGCCGCGGCGGATCGTCGGGCACCATGCGTGGATTCTAGGAAGCCCTTACTACAGGGTAAACCCACAATACGGTAATTCACTCTTCCAGAAAATGATAAGTCGGCGTGCTGTAATCGACGGCGTAAAGAATGAAGGCAGTTCGTCAAACGCCGTGGCGCACGTCGATCTTATACGCGGTCACTTGCCGGTAGGTGTCGCCTGCTCGAACGATTACATCGCCCTGTTCCGTCGGCATGTTCACCTGGTTCGGAAAGCCGCCAGCTTCGAGACAAAGCCCTGCATGTGCCTGATAAGCAACTCCGCCGCGTCCCGCGTCTCCTTTCAACCAGTTACCGCTGTAAAACTGCAGGCCACGCTGATCGGTTGACACCGTCAATTCCCGGCCGCTGGCTGGATCGTAAAGACAGGCGACTTCGCGCACGCTGTCCGCCGGATTGTCGCCACCGGCCGAATCGCGCAGCACGTAGCAATGATCGAAGCCGCCCGCTTGCACGAGTTGTCCGTGCGGCCAGTCGAGGCGGGCGCCGATCGGCGCGCTCTGCCGGAAGTCGAATGCATTACCCGCTACATCCGCGAGCTTGCATGGAATCATCGCTGCATCGACTTCGAAGAACTGATCCGCGTCTATAGACAGCATGTGTCCGCGAATATCCGCGCCTGGGCGGCCAGTCAGATTGAAGTACGCATGACTTGTCAGGTTCAGCGGCGTCGCGGCGTCGGTAACGGCTTCGTATTCGATGGTCAACGTGCCGTCATCGTCGAGCATATATCGCACTTGCGTGGTCACGTTGCCTGGAAAACCGGCGTCGCCTTCCGGCGAGTCGAGCCGCATGAGCAGCGATCCGTTGTCCTCGCTGACATCCCATATCGCACGATGGAAACCCACGCTTCCCCCATGCAGCAGGTTCGCTCCTTCGTTGCGGTCGAGCGTGTACTCGATGCCATCGAGCGTAAAACGTGCATCGGCAATGCGGTTCGCCCAGCGGCCGATCAGCCCGCCCATATAAGTCGTGGCCGCGACATACTCGGCCGGCGTGTCATGCCCGAGCAGAATATCGCCGAGACGCCCCGTGCGATCTGGTGCATGCCACGAAACGAGCGTCGCGCCCAGGTCGCTGATTGCGATCTTCATGCCGTGCGCGTTGCGCAGCGTGAAGAGCCGTACCGGATCGCCGCCATTAAGCGTGCCCCACGGCTCGGATGAAAGTTGTGCGGTGCTGATCATGTCGTCGATAAAAATTTGAAAAGTAAAGGCATGCTCAGCCTGGCGTGGAAGCCTGAGTCGCGTTCACGCGATCCTGGTACTCGCGCGGCGTGCACCCGAGTTCACGCCGAAAAACCGCATACATGTATTGCAGCGACGTGAAGCCGCAACGTATCGCTACTTCCGCACTCGACGCATCGCGCTTCGCAAGCAGCGCCTTTGCGACATCGAGTTTATGGCGCAAGATTTCCTGATGCACGGTGCACTTTCGCTCGCGTCGAAAGTACTCTTCCAGCGACGAGCGCGACACGCCCACGTAATCGGCCACCTGTTCGGTGCGAATGCCCTGGCACGCGTACTGACGGATGAAATGCCGCGCGCGCATCACATAGGGACTCGCGAGCGGTTGGTGTCTTGTCGACTCGAGCACGTTGATGCCGACGGGCGGCACGAGAATGCGCCGCCCAGGAAAGCGCGCACCGCGCAGCATCTGATGCAGAAGGTGAGCCGCGGTGCGCCCCATTTCTTCCGTACCCTGTATCACAGAGGAAAGCGGAATGCGTGTGAGCGTCCGCGTGAGCGGGTCGTTGTCGATGCCGATGATCGCGACTTCCTCCGGTACCGGAATGCCTGCGATCAAGCACGCTTGCAGCAAATGGCGCGCGCGCGCATCGGTCACGGCGATAATGCCGACGGGCTTCGGCAATTCGCGCAGCCACGCGGTCAATTGTTCGGTCGCCTGGTTCCATGAAGGCGCGCTGGTAGACAGTCCGCGATAAATCTCGCCCTGGATCTGCCCGGCGCTGTGTCCGTCCGCGCTGCGCAGATGGGCGAATGCAAGTTCGCGCTGCTGCGCCCAGCGGTTCTCTTGCGCTTGCGGCAAGCTGTACAGCGCAAAGTGTTCGAGGCCCGCGCCAATCAGATGCGTATAAGCCAGCGAAACGAGTTTGCTGTTATCGGTCGCGATATAGGGTAAGTCCGGAGGGTACTGTGCCGGGTCTTCGAACGACGATCCCACCGCGACCACCGGCAATGGACAATCGCGCAATGCTTCACTCACGGCGGGGTCATCGAAATCCGCAATGATGCCGTCGCCGTCAAAGCGTTCGATACCCGTCAAACGGCAGCGAAAATCTTCTTCCAGAAAGAGATCCCACGCCACGCGCGTGGAGAGCAGGTAGTTACCAATGCCGGTAATGATCTCGCGATCGTAGACCTTGTTCGCGTTGAACAGCAGCGCGATCCGATGGGTCGTCTGTGGTGTTTGCGGACGGGTCATGGCGTGCGCGGCATGCGGATAGTTAAACCCGCAAAGCCTTTGTCTCCTATGTCGACAGAGTGGGCGCTATAGCGTCTTTCTCTGGTTCGATGTTTTTAAGCGTCCGGTTATTCTAGGCCGCGAATTGCACACCGGTGCAAAACAAAATCGCGGGCGGTAAGAAACATCAAGCACGCTGCGCAATTTCGCAATTGTCGATGCTTCCCGCAAGCGGCAGCATGGCGTCACCTTATCGACCGGCGCGGCCACGTCGCACGGGTTGCAGTGCAACAAATACTGGAGACGCTGATGTCCTACTTCGAACACATTCCCGAGATCCGTTATGAAGGCCCGCAATCGGACAACCCGCTTGCGTACCGTCACTACGACAAGAACAGAAAAGTCCTCGGTAAAACGCTCGAAGAACATTTGCGCATTGCGGTGTGCTACTGGCATACGTTTGTCTGGCCGGGTGTCGACATTTTCGGTCAGGGCACATTCAAGCGCCCCTGGCAGCAGGCTGGCGACGCAATGGAAATGGCGCATCTGAAAGCGGATGCCGCGTTCGAATTCTTTTCGAAGCTGAGCACGCCGTACTACACGTTCCACGATACCGACGTAGCGCCCGAAGGTACCAGCCTGAAAGAATACAGCGAGAACTTTTCCCGCATAGTGGACTACCTCGCGCGCAAACAGCAAGACACCGGTATCAAGCTGCTGTGGGGCACGGCCAACCTGTTCTCCCATCCGCGTTATGCTGCGGGCGCGGCCACGAGCCCAGATCCAGAAGTATTCGCGTTTGCCGCGACACAGGTACGCCATGCACTCGACGCCACACAAAGGCTCGGCGGCGAGAACTATGTGTTGTGGGGCGGACGCGAAGGCTACGACACGCTGCTCAATACCGATCTCGTGCGCGAACGCGATCAACTCGCGCGCTTCCTGCATATGGTCGTGGACCATGCGCATAAGATCGGCTTCAAAGGCTCACTGCTGATTGAGCCGAAACCGCAGGAGCCGACCAAGCATCAATACGATTACGATGTCGCGAGCGTGCATGGATTTCTGCTGCAATATGGGCTTGCGAAAGAGATTCGCGTGAACATCGAGGCGAATCATGCGACGCTTGCGGGTCACTCGTTTCATCACGAGATCGCGACGGCCTATGCGCTCGATATCTTCGGTAGCGTAGACGCCAATCGCGGCGACCCGCAAAACGGCTGGGATACCGATCAATTCCCAAATAGTGTGGAAGAACTGACGCTCGCGTTTTATGAAATCCTCAAGCACGGCGGGTTCACCACGGGCGGCATGAACTTCGACTCGAAAGTGCGTCGGCAAAGTGTCGATCCCGAAGATCTGTTTTACGGTCACATCGGCGCTATCGATAACCTCGCGCTCGCCGTCGAACGCGCAGCCGTGCTGATCGAAAACGACCGTCTCGACCAATTCAAGCGTCAGCGTTATGCGGGCTGGGAGGCCGAGTTTGGACGCAAGATTCTTTCGGGCGACTACTCGCTGTCGGCGCTCGCCACCGACGCGCTATCGCGCGATCTGAACCCGCGGCACACGAGCGGCCAGCAGGAGCGCATGGAAAACATCGTCAATCAGGCGATCTATAGCGGACGCTGAAGAGCACTGTTGCACTTGAATAAAACGCGCGGACATATACCGCGCGAATAAAAAAGCTTTGGGTTGTCGCTTGTCCGGACCTGCGGCTCGCAGCGCAGGCCGTCCAATCCGGAATTCCGGCTATCAGAAGAAGGAGACAGAGATGAAATTCGCAACACGTCGTACTGTACTGAGTTCGCTCGTATGTGGAGCGGTGCTGGCCAGCCTGTCGCTTGCGGCGCCGCTTGCGCATGCCAGCAAGGATCACCCGGAGATCGGCTTCTGTATCGACGACCTGCGCGTCGAACGCTGGTCGCGCGACCGTGACTATTTCGTCGCGGCTGCAGAAAAGCTCGGCGCGAAAGTGTCCGTGCAATCCGCCGATGCTAGCGAGGCGCGGCAAATCTCGCAGATCGAGAACCTGATCTCGCGCGGCGTCGATGTCATCGTGATCGTGCCGTTCAATTCCAAGACGCTTGGCAACGTAGTCGCCGAAGCGAGAAAGGCGGGCATCAAGGTGGTTTCATATGACCGCCTGATTCTCGACGCCGACGTTGACGCCTATATTTCGTTCGATAACGAGAAGGTGGGCGAACTGCAGGCGGAAGGTGTTTATAAAGCGCAACCGAAGGGCAACTACTTCCTGCTTGGCGGCGCGCCGACCGACAACAACGCGAAGATGCTGCGCGAAGGGCAGCTCAAGGTGTTGAAGCCGGCCATCGACAAAGGCGATATCAAGCTAGTGGGGCAGCAGTGGGTGCCGGAGTGGAGCGCGTCCACGGCGCTGCGCATCGTCGAAGACGCACTGACCGCCAACAACAACAAGATCGACGCAATCGTTGCGTCGAACGACGGAACCGCCGGCGGCGCGATCCAGGCGCTGGCTGCGCAGCACATGGCGGGCAAGGTACCCGTATCGGGTCAGGACGCCGACCTCGCGGCGGTCAAGCGGCTCATTGCGGGCACGCAGACCATGACCGTCTACAAACCGCTGAAGCTGATTGCCGGCGAAGCGGCAAAGCTCTCGGTGGCACTGGCCAAGGGTGAGAAGCCTGCCTTCAATGCGCAATACGACAACGGGAAGAAGAAGGTGGACACGGTGCTGCTGCAGCCTACGTTGCTCACGAAGAGCAACGTGGATGTGGTCATCAAGGACGGCTTCTACACCCAGGCCCAGCTCGCGAGCCAATGAGCGTAACGTGCGCGCGCTTCGCGCCGATACATGCGGCAGCGTATCGGCATGAACGCGCGCCCTGCAGCGAGGCATAGCGAATGACGCAACCGTTACTGACGATGCGCAACATCGTCAAAGCGTTTTCAGGCGTAAAAGCACTCGACGGCATCGACCTGACGGTCTCGCCGGGCGAGTGCGTCGGCTTGTGCGGCGAGAACGGCGCAGGCAAATCCACGCTGATGAAAGTACTGTCCGGTGTATATCCGCACGGTACCTGGGATGGCGAAATAACCTGGGAAGGCAAGCCTCTCAAGGCAACGAGCATACGCGACACCGAACGCGCCGGCATCATCATCATTCACCAGGAGTTGATGCTGGTGCCCGAGTTGTCGGTAGCGGAAAACATCTTTCTCGGCAATGAAATAACCCTGCCGGGCGGCCGTATGAACTACGCGGCGATGTACCAGCGCGCCGACGAATTGCTGCGCGAACTCGGCATTAGCGGAATCAACGCGGCGCAACCCGTGATGAATTATGGCGGCGGCCATCAGCAGTTGATCGAAATTGCCAAGGCGCTGAACAAGCAGGCGAAGCTGCTGATTCTCGATGAACCGTCATCATCGCTGACTTCCTCCGAGATTGCGATCTTGCTCGACATCGTGCGCGATTTGAAGCGGCGCGGCGTAGCCTGCGTCTACATCTCGCACAAGCTCGACGAGGTCGCCGCGGTTTGCGACACGATTAGCGTGATTCGCGACGGACGGCATGTCGCCACCGAGCCAATGCATGCGCTCACTACGGACCGCATCATTTCGTTGATGGTCGGCCGCGAGATCAAGAACCTGTTTCCGCGCGAACCGCATCCGATCGGCGATGTCATTTTCGAAGCGCGCAACGTAACCTGTTTCGACGTAACGAATCCGCGCCGCAAGCGCGTAAGCGATGTGTCGTTCGCATTGCGGCGCGGCGAGATTCTCGGCGTGGCGGGTCTGGTCGGCGCTGGCCGCACGGAATTGATGCAGGCGATCTTCGGCGCTTATCCTGGCGTGAGCGAGGCGACGGTCGTAATGGAAGGCAAGACCGTGAAGATTCGCGCGCCGATCGACGCGATTCGCGCGGGCATCGGCATGGTGCCTGAAGACCGGAAGCGTCATGGCATCGTGCCTGGTCTAAGTGTCGGCCACAACATTACGCTCGCGGTTCTGCGGCGCTTTTCTTCCGGAGGACGTATCGATTCGGCCGCCGAACTCGACACGATTCACACGGAGATGAAGCGGCTTTCAGTGCGCGCCGCGCATCCGATGTTGTCGATCGCGAGTCTTTCCGGCGGCAATCAGCAGAAGGCCGTACTTACGCGAATGCTGCTGACCGACCCGAAAGTACTGATCCTCGACGAACCCACACGCGGGGTCGACGTTGGCGCTAAATTCGAAATCTACAAACTCATCTTTCAACTGGCGCAGCGCGGCATGTCGATCGTGATGGTGTCGTCGGAATTGCCTGAAGTACTCGGCATTAGCGATCGCGTGCTGGTGATCGGCGAGGGCGAATTGCGTGGCGATTTCGTCAACGACGGCCTCACGCAGGAAGACATTCTCAGCGCCGCTATCCGTCCCGTGCAGCGAGTCCCGAACCCAACCGCAGCGAGTGCCGCATGACGCCCGACGTTACTTCACAACGTGCCGACGATACCGCGCCGCGAGGCGCATTCGGCGGCCCACAACGTATCCAGCAACTATTCGCGCGTTACAAGATTCTCGCGTTGCTGATCGCCGTGGCCGCGATCTGGATTTTCTTTTCGGTTCTAACGCATGGCGCATTCGTGACGCCGCGCAATCTGTCGAACTTGCTGCGGCAAATGTCGATTACCGGCATGCTCGCATGCGGCATGGTCTTCGTGATCATTGCGGGCGAGATCGATCTGTCGGTCGGTTCACTGCTCGGTTTGCTCGGCGGCGTGGCCGCGATACTCGACGTGAACCGCCACTGGCCGATAGGCGTCACGTTACCGGTGGTGATGCTGCTTGGCGTGCTCGTCGGCGTTTTCAACGGATGGTGGTCCACCTACCGGCGCGTGCCTTCGTTCATTGTCGGCCTGGGCGGCATGCTCGCCTATCGCGGCATTCTGCTCGGCGTGACGGGCGGCTCGACCATCGCGCCGGTGTCCGACGGCTTCGTGTTCGTCGGGCAAGGCTATCTGCCGACGCTTGCAGGCGATACGCTCGCCGTGGTGTTATTTGTACTGCTCGCGTTTCTGACGATACGTCAGCGCCGCAATCGCGAGCGCTACCAGTTGAGCGTGGTGCCGGTTTGGCAGGACGTCGCGAAGGTGATCGGCGCAGGTGTGATTCTGGCGGGCTTCGTTGCGACGCTCGATCGTTACGGCGGCATTCCGGTGCCCGTTCTGTTGCTGCTTGCGTTACTCGGTATTTTCACGTGGATTGCCACACAGACGGTGTTCGGGCGACGCATCTACGCTGTCGGATCGAACCTCGAAGCGACGCGCCTTTCTGGCGTCAACACGAATCGCGTGAAGCTTGCCATTTTCGCGTTGATGGGCCTGATGTGCGCGTTCGCTGGGATTGTGAATACGGCGCGGCTTGCCGCAGGTTCGCCGTCGGCGGGCTCGATGGGCGAGCTCGACGCGATTGCCGCGTGCTTTATCGGCGGCACGTCGATGCGCGGCGGTTCGGGCACCGTGTACGGCGCGTTGATCGGCGCACTCGTCATGGCAAGCCTCGACAACGGCATGTCGATGCTCGACGTCGACGCCTATTGGCAGATGATCGTGAAAGGCAGCATTCTCGTGCTGGCCGTGTGGATCGATGTGGTGTCGGGGTCGAACAGGCGGTGAGGTTATTGATTGTCTGGGGCGGCCCCGTCCCAGTCCCCGACATTTAATGAAACGCCCCACGACTCCGAGCAAACGCGGCGCCCAAACGAAAGCCCCCATCCCGCGCCCCCATCGCTTCACCAGACGAATTTAAGTTCGCGCCCGCTCCCCCGTCTTACTACTATTGCGGGGAACGCAGGGCGCGAACTGGCGCCTTCACAGCTTGTTACCGGCGGCAAGCGGATAGGCCAATCGTCATGAAGCGCAGAACCTTCCTTGTTGGCGGCGCGGGCGCACTCGGCGCGTTGCTGGTCGGCTGGTCGGTGCTGCCCGCGCGACAACGGCTCACCACAGCCGCGCCGCTACCCGTCGAGGGCACGCAAGCGGCGCTCAACGGCTGGGTGAAGATCGCCTCGGACAACACCGTGACGATCATGATGTGCAAAGCGGAAATGGGGCAGGGCATCCATACCGGCCTCGCGATGGTCCTCGCGGAAGAACTGGACGCCGACTGGTCCCGCGTTCGAGTCGAAGACGCGCCGATCGACAACATCTACAACAGCGTGCAGAGCGTCATTGACGATCTGCCGTTTCGTCCCGATCACGACAGCATCACCAAGCGCACGATCGTCTGGTACACACGCAAACTGATGCGCGAGGCCGGCACGATGATGACGGGCGGTTCATCGAGCATCAACGATCTGTGGATGCCGATGCGCGAAGCAGGCGCCTCGGCACGCGCCATGCTGATCGCGGCAGCGGCGGCGCAATGGCATGTGCCGGCCGGCGAGTGTGTCGCGCAGGGCGGCTACGTGAGTCATCGGTCGGGACATAGGGCGAGCTTTGGTGAGTTGTCGTCGATGGCGGCTCAGCGAGCTTTGCCCGACAAGGTCACATTGAAAGACCCCGCCAGTTTCAGGCTGATTGGCAAACCGCTGCCTCGTATCGAAGCCGCTTCGAAGCTGAACGGCACCGCGCGTTTCGGCATCGACGCGTTGCCCGACGGCCTGCTGTACGCGAGCGTCGCGATGTGTCCTACGCTAGGCGGCACGGTCGCGAGCTTCGACGCCGCGTCGGCAGAAAAAATGCCGGGCTGCATCAAGGCGCTGCCCTTCGCGTCGTACAACGGCGGCACGGGCGGCGTTGCCGTGATCGCAAACAACCCGTTTCGCGCGATGAACGCGGTCGACGCCATCAACGTAACGTGGCGGCACGGCGCCGCGGCATCGCTCTCGAGCGCGGAAGTGGAGCGGCGCCTTGCGCTTGCACTCGACGACGGCGACGGCCACGCGTACTACCATCGCGGCGACATTAACGACGCATTGAGCCGCGCGGCGCACACAATCGTCGCTGAATATCACGCGCCGTATCTCGCGCACGGCGCGGTCGAACCGCTCAATTGCACGGTGCAGGTCGCGGACGGCGCGGCGACCGTTTGGGTGTCGACGCAAGTGCCTGCGCTCGTGCGGCATCACGTGGCGAAGGTTCTGCATATCGACGATGACAAGGTCAATGTGCATGCGCAGTTGCTCGGCGGCGCGTTCGGGCGGCGCCTCGAGCTCGATTACATCGCCCAGGCCGCGGTGATTGCACGCGAGGCGGACGGCCACCCTGTGCAAACTTTGTGGTCGCGCACGCAGGACTTCACGCATGATTTCTACAGGCCGGCATGCGTAGCCCGGTTGAGGGCCGGCCTCGACAACAACGGCAAACTGATTGCGTGGCACAGCGCATCCGCGAGTCAGGCTATCGTGCCCGAAGCGCTCTCGCGTTATTACGGCGTGCCGCGCATTCCGATCGACAAAACCACTTCTGAAGGCGCATTCGATCAGCCATACGAGTGGCCCGTGGTGCGAGTGGCGCACAAGATCGTGGAATTGCCGGTGCCTGTCGGCTTCTGGCGCTCGGTCGGGCACTCGCATCAAGCCTTCTTCACCGAGAGTTTCACCGATGAACTCGCTGCCGTTGCGGGCGACGATCCCGTGGCGTTTCGCGCTGCGCTGCTTGCGCAGCACCCGCGGCATCTGGCGGTCCTGCAGCGCGTGGCCGCGCTGTCGGACTGGCACCAGCCGCTGACCCCTGCCGCCGATGGCGCGCGGCGTGGGCGTGGCGTCGCGCTTCACGAGGCGTTCGGCAGTGTGGTGGCGCAAGTCGCGGAAGTATCGATCGGACCGCACGGCCGGATTCGCGTGCATCGCGTGGTGTGTGTGATCGATTGCGGCTTGCCTGTGAATCCCAATCTGATTCGTCAGCAGATGGAGAGCGGCATCGTATTCGGCCTCTCCGCCGCGTTGCAGGACGAGATCACGATTGCGAACGGGCAGGTAGAACAGAAGAACTTCGTCGACTTTCCGGTGGTGCGGATCAACGATTGCCCGGTGATCGAAACCGACATCATGCCGAGTCGCATGCATCCGCAAGGTGTCGGCGAACCGGGTGTGCCGCCGGTTGCACCCGCCGTTGCGAATGCGGTGTTCGCGCTGACCGGCAAGCGTCTGCGGACATTGCCCTTGAAGCTCACGTAAAGCGGGAGACACGCATGCGATCGCTGAACATCAACGGCCGAGCGGTGGCAGTGCAAGCGGAGCCCGATATGCCGCTATTGTGGGTTCTGCGTTGCGAACTCGGAATGACCGGCACCAAGTTCGGCTGCGGCGTCGGGATTTGCGGGGCGTGCACGGTGCACCTGAACGACAAGCCGTGCCTGTCATGTCAGACGACGATGTCGAACCTGGATACGCAGAAGATAACGACCATTGAAGGGATGCAAGGTGCCGAGGCGCAAGCATTGAAGGCCGCCTGGATCGATCTCGATGTGGTGCAGTGCGGCTATTGCCAAAGCGCGCAACTGATGGCCGCCTGCGCGCTGCTCAAACAGAAGCCGCATCCGACTGACGCCGACATCGACGCGGCCATGAGCAACATCGTATGCCGTTGCGGCACGTATCCCCGCGTGCGTGCCGCGATTCATCAAGCGGCGAAGCGCCGGCCTGCGTAATACAGCCGGCGACAGCCGGCGCTTCGCGGGAGATGGAGTCAGCCTGCCAGCATCTCGACTACGGCCACGACGGCCGTGAAGATACCAATGCATCCGCCCAGTGCTGCTGCGCTTTTCATGAACGACGACATAGCTTGGCCTCGTAACTTGTGGTTGGTGGCACGTATTTAACCGCAATTGAAAGGCAAAAGAAATGTCGCCAAAAATAAATCGTAAGCTTGCGCGCCGGCGTTATTGAGCTTTGGTCACCGGCGTTGCCTGTTGTGCTTTTGCGGGCATCGTCGCCGATGATGCCGGCACACGGGGCGCGGTTTGCTGCGCCGCCTCCCAGCCGCCGCCGAGAGCAAGGAACAGATTGACCTGGTCGATGGCCACCTGGCCTTCCGCGACCGCCACCTGGGATTTCGTCGACGTCAGCGTGCGGGTAGCATCCAGATCCGAGATGAACGACTCGCGGCCCGCGCGATAGAGCCGATGCGTTTCATCAGCGGATTGCGCCGCCGACTTCAGCGCGGCGCGCAATGCGTCAGCGCGAGCGTAGTCGGAGGCATACGTGGCGAGGCTCGTTTCGGTTTCGCGCAATGCGGTGAGCACGACGCCGTCGAAGCGGGCGAGCGCGACCTGACTCGACGCCTGCGCTTCGCGTACGCGGCCACGCGCGCCGTTCGCCGGGAACGTCCAGCTGATCAGCGGACCGAAACCCCAGCGCGCGGTCGGCGAAGTGCCGAGATCTTCGAGAACGCCCGTCAAACCCGCCGATGCGCCGATGCTCACCGTCGGATAGAGCGCGCCGGTGGCAACGCCGATGCGCGCCGTGGATGCCGCTAACTGACGCTCGGCTTCGCGCACGTCGGGACGGCGCCTGAGCAGCGCGGCGCCGTCGCCCACCGGAATCGGCTGACGGATCTGCGGCAGCGTTTCGCAAGCCAGAACGGCGGGCGGCAGGTCGGATGGCGCTTGCGCGAGCAAAGCCGCGAGCCGGTACTGCGCAATCTTGCGACGCGCGGTGTAGCGCGGAATATCCGCGGACAACGTATCGACCTGGGTCTGGCCGCGCGTGACTTCCGTCTGATTGCCGCGGCCGGCATCGCGCAGACGGCGCGATACATCCACGCGTTGCCTCTGCAATGCAAGCGACTGCTGCGCGATTTCCAGTTCCTCGGCTGCCGAGCATTGTTCGACGTAGGCGCGCACCACGTCGGCTACCACCGTGATTCGCGCAAGATCGGCTGCGGCCTGCACGGCCTCGGTGTCGGCTTGCGCTGCTTCCACGCCGCGTCGCAGCTTGCCGAACAGATCGATCTCGTACGCGACGCTGATGCCGATGTCGCCTTCATTCACGACCGGCAGCTTTTCAGTCAGCAAGTATTGTTCGGCCGATTCCTGCGCGCGTTGGACCACCGCCGAAGCCTTGCCGGAAAACCCGCCCTGCGCCTGCGCGACGCCCAGCGCCTCGCGCGAGCGCGCGAGATTCGCGGCGGCCACGCGCAAGTCGGTATTGGATTGCAGCGCTTCGTCGACGAGACCGTTCAGCACGGGATCGTCGTAAAGCTTCCACCATACAGCCGGTACGTTGCCGCGCGAGGTGAGCGAAGCGTCCGCGCCCTCGATCTGCGCATTCGCGAGCGGCGCGTTGACGAGTGCGTCTTTCGGCAGCGAGTAGTTGGGGCCGACATTCATGCAGCCATTGAGCGCCGCCGTTAAAGGCAACAGCGGCAGCAGCGGCAACAGCGGCAGCAGCCGCAGCTGCCGTTGCAGTTGCGGCAGCCCGAGCGAGCGCAGAAACGGCACGGTGCGCGACAGTTTCATTGCGAGGCGCCCGAAGTGGCCGCAGCAGTCGCAGGCTGCGCAGCGGAAGCGCTCGAAGCCCCCGCGGCATGCGAAGCGCGCGCGTTCGCCAGGTCGCGCACCGACACCGTAGCGGTACGCCCGGCGATCATGCGGAAATCGGCGGGCACTTCATCGAGCGCGACGCGCACCGGAATGCGCTGCGCGAGCCGCACCCAACTGAAGGCGGGATTCACGTTCGGCAGCAGATTGGAGCCTTGCGTGCGGTCGCGATCTTCAATACCCGCGACGATGCTTTGCACGTGGCCGCGCAGCAAATGCGGCTCGCCCATCACGTTGATGTCGACCGGCTGGCCAATGTTGATACCGCCCAGCTTGGTTTCCTCGAAGTAGCCGTCGACACGGAATGAATGCATATCGACAACCGAAAGCACCGCCCGCCCGGCAGCGACGAATTCGCCGGCACGCGGCGCGCGGTCGTTCAGGTAACCGTCGACGGGGCTCATGATCGTGGCGCGTTGCAGGTTCAGCTTTGCGGTGTCGATCGCGACGTTCGCGTCCGCGAGCGCCGCTTCCGCCTGGTCGACGCGCGCGTGGCTTTCTTCCGCGACTTCGGCGGCGACCAGATTGCCGAGCTTGCGATTGCGTACGTCCTCACGGCGCGCCTGATCGAGCGTGGCGCGGCGTTGCTGCGCGGTGGCCTGGGCCTGACGCAGGGCAAGCGCATAACGTGCCTGGTCGATGACGAACAGCACCTGGCCTTGTGTGACCTGCTGGTTGTCCACCACTTGAACCGATGAAATCAGCCCCGACACGTCCGGCGCGACCTGGATCACGTCGGCGCGCACGTGCCCGTCGCGGGTCCACGGCGCGAACATGTAGTAGCCGACCAGCTTCCACAGCACGAGTGCGGCAGCCACGACGACGATCAGGGTCAGTACGATCTGACCGACGGAGAACCAGGTTTTTTTCACGTTGATTTCACGAAACGAGTCTGTGCGAAACGACGACGACAAGGCCCAGCACCAGCACATAGATACCGAGGTCGAAAATGGAGCGATGCCACACGAAGCGGTAAAAACCGACGCGTGCAAGCGCCGTGCGAATGGCGAGGTTGATCAGATAGGCGACCAGCATCAGCACGAGCACGGCCGGCACGAACACGCCGAAGATGTCTATTTCACCGATCATCGCGGGAAGGGAGCAGGGGTGTTGAGCGGGCCATTACGCGTTGGCCTCCGCAGCGGGCGGCGTGGGTGTCTGCAGCGTGGCCGGAAATAGCGAAAGACGCAAGCCCACAAGCGCATGCAGCGCCTCGCGCAAATGGCGTGCCGAAGCCTGCGAGATCGCGCCCGGCGCGCCGGCGTTGGCGAGCCCTTGTGCGATGACGCGCGCAACAGCCGAATCGATCGACGACATCAGACTGTACGGCACCGGTTCGCGCGAGCGACGATTCACGCAGTTTTCGTAATAGGCGCGTACGCCGTCGAGCGCGTGGTCGATCGCGGCCGCCGCTTCGCCGCCGAGCTTGCGAGTGAGACGGCGCAAGTCGAGTGCATTGAACGCAATGCGCAGGTCGCGAAAGCTTTCGATGGAAGGATGACGATGGTCGTCGGTCGCGCCAAGCCGCGGGATCAATTGCATCAAACGGTCGAGCATGCGGGCTGCGTGATTGCGCGGGTCTTCAATCGTCCGCGTGGACGCGGTCAACGCGACGTCGGTCCAACTCGAACGCAACAGGCGCGCAGCCGCAAGTTCGGCGCCGAATGGGCGCGTGACCCGGGTCCACAAATACGCATACAGCAGCCCCGCGAGGCCCGCGAGATTGCTGTTCATGAAGGTCAGGAAGTTGGCGTCGTACGCGTCCTGGATGCTGATGAACGTGGCGGTGTTCACTGCGACGAGCACCGTGGCCAGGTTGAACTGCGGACGCGGAATCAGCGTGCCCACGAGAATGAACGGCGCGGCGAACAGGACCACGAGCATCGCAAAGTCATGCACGTGCGGCAGTACGGCGAACAGATAGACGCCTGCCGCGACTACGGCGACAGCCGTAGCGACAAAAAAGCGGAAGACCATTGGAGCGGGTTCGTCGAGCGCGGCAAAAAAGCAGCAGGCTACCGCGGCAAGTGTCACGGCGCTGGCGCCGTCTGCCCAGCCCGAGCCGATCCACAGACTGCACGCGAGAATGACAGCCGCCGCCGTCGAGCCGGTGGAGAACAGCATCATGCCGCGATCGTAGAAGCGCTCGGTACCGCCGAGCCGCCAATGACGAAAACGAGGACGCCATGAGCCCTCTTCACGCGTAATGATGATGCGCAGCGTCCGGCAGTCCTGCCATACGTCGATGACCTGCCTCATGCGCCATAGCGCATTCGACAGCAGTGCGCCGTCCCATGTCGCGAGCGCGGCGGGCGGCGGCTGCATCGCCGCAATGCGCTCGCGCAGCGCATCTGCGGCGGCGTCCGGATGATTGCCCTCGCTCGCTGCAGGCAGAGGCGCATTGAACCACTTGATGACGTCGGCAAGCAGCGCCTCCAGACCGTCCGGCCACTTGTGGCTACCACTGTTGTATAGCGCGATCAGCGGATCGGCGAGCGACGACATGATAGGTAGCAGCAGTTGCATGCGTCCGCGAAGTTCCTGCGCGCGTGTGAGGATGTCGGGGCGTGTGTGGTCGTAGGCCAGTTGGCTCAACAGCAATTCCAGCCCGTTGATGGTGGTCGCGAGCCGCTGTCTCGCGCCGGATATCGCTGCTCCCGCGATACGGCCCGACAGCGTTTCGGTCGCGTAGAACGCGGCGTCGCGAAACCATGCGTCGGTCCGTTCGATGATGGTCGGCGCGAGCCGGCTCGGAAACAGCACGCTGCCCACAATGCTCGCGCAGACGATGCCGAGCGTGATCTCTTCCGTGCGGCTAACGGCGAGATCGAACACGCCGGCCGGATTCGTGACCGCAGGCAGCGCGATGATCGGCATCGTATAGCTCGCGAGCAGGAACACGTAGCTGCGCGCAGTGCGGTCCGATACGGCGAGATAGAGCAGCGTGCCGACCCATAGCGCGAGAATCACGCTGAACAGATACGGAGATTCGACGAAGGGCGGCACGAGCAGTACAGCCGCCGACGCACCGAGCGCGGTGCCGAGCGCGCGATAGATCGCCTTTGAACGCGTCGCGCCGACGAACGGATTCGACACGATATAGACGGTCGCCATTGCCCAATAGGGCCGTGGCAACTGGAGCGCCAGACCGATGTACAGTGCGATCATCGCGGCGGCAAATGTCTTGACCGAGAACAGCCAGTCGCGAACGGAGGGGTAGATCATGACGCGTTACGCCGATCTGTCGACGTTGCGCGGCGCGGTTGTGCGGCTGGGGCGGCTTGTGCGGTTTGTGTCTTTCGCCGGGCTGGCGGACCTCGTCGCCTTGGCCGTACTGGCGCTTTCGGACTCTTCCGCGGAATCGGCTGTGAACGCGGCAAGCACGCGCAAGGTCGCTTCGAGATCGCTGCGTGAGACGCCCTTGAGCGCCTGCGCGCGCAGTGTGACCAGTTCCTCTTCCATTTTCTCGGTCACGGCGCGGCCCGCTCTTGTCAGCACCACCGTTTTGGCGCGGCGGTCTTCGGGATCTTCGTCGCGACGCATCAGGCCCGCGGCACAAAGTTGATCCAGCAGACGCACGAGCGAAGGCCCTTCGATGCCGATGTACTCGGCCAGGGTGACCTGACGAACCGCCTCGCCGAGCCGGCTCGCGGTAAGCAGCGGCGTTGCGCACGCCTCGGAGACGTTGAACGCGGACAGCACGCCATGACTCGTGCGCCGCCACTTTCTGGCAGCGATCACGAGTGTGCTGCTCACTTTGCGGCGTAAGGCGTCGAGATTCGTCATGGCCGGTATTGTATTTCCAAAACAATCGTTAGCAAACTATCGAATTGGAATTTTTAGCGGCGCACGGCGACGCACGCGCCTCACGCAATCAGTCCAAGCCGGATCGTCCGCGCGAGGTCGTCGAGCTGAAAAGGTTTGCGCAGTACCGTGCAGCGTTCCACCGCAAGACCGGAAATGTCGATGTCGGCATAACCGGTTGCGAGAATCACCGGCAGGTCGCTGCGCATCTTGCGGGCCTCGGCGATCACGTCGATGCCGTTCATGCCGGGCATGGCGAAGTCGACCATCAGCAGGTCGGGGTTGTCGTCCTGGAGGCGGTTGAGTCCGGCTCGTCCGTCGGCGGCTTCGGTCACGTTGTAGCCGAGCATTTTCAGCGACTCGACGAGCATGGCGCGCACTTCGCTGTCGTCCTCGATCACCAGCACGCGCTTTTCGCCCACGGCGTTCGCTTCGATATTGGAGGCCTCCGCAGCCTGCGGCGCGACGCGGTCGCGTAGCGGCAACCACACCTCGACCGTCGTGCCGGCGCCTTCCTCGCTGAAGAGTCTCGCCGTGCCCCCGGCTTGCCGCGCAATGCCGTACACCTGGCTGAGGCCCAGTCCCGTTCCTTTGCCGATCGGCTTCGTCGTGAAGAACGGATCGAACACGCGCGATACGACGTCGGGCGGTATGCCCGAGCCCGTATCGGTGACTTCGATCACGACATAGCGGCCCTCGGCGAGCGTCTGATCAGGCGCCGTGCGCTGCTTCACGCGCACACTGAGCTGGCCGCCGCCGGGCATTGCATCGCGCGCGTTGATCGCGAGGTTGAGCACGGCCAGTTCAAGCTGATTCGCGTCGGCCTGGGTCCACAGCTCGTCGCTTTCGAAGTCGTTGCTGTAGCTGATACCCGATCCCAGCGACACGGTGATGATGTCGCGCATGCCTTGCAGCAACGCGACGACGTCGACGGCCTTGAGGTCGAGGTTGCTATTGCGCGAGAACGTCAGCAGCTGGCCGGTCAGTTTCGCGCCGCGTTCGGTCGCGCGTTTGACCGTCGCCGCCATCCCTCGAATGCGCTCGTCACTGCTCACGCGAGAGATCAGTTCCGAGTTGACCATGATGACGTTCAGCAAATTGTTGAAGTCGTGTGCGATGCCGCCGGTGAGCTGCCCGAGCGCTTCCATCTTCTGCGATTGCACGAGCACGGCCTGCACTTTTGCGCGCTCGTGAATCTCCATCATCAGCCGGTTGTTGGCTGAAGCCAGCTCATGCGTACGTTCCGCGATGCGGCCTTCGAGCGAGTCGTTCAGTTGCACCAGCGCTTCCTGCGCTTCGATCCGCTCGGCCAGATGGCGGCGCGATTCATATTGCCGTGCGCGGGCCCGCAGCGCCGAGGCCACCGCGCGGCGCAGCGTCTCGGAGTTCAGCGGACGTTCCAGCACGACCACATTGCCCAGGCGCTCCAGCACTTCGATCCCGCGCGCCGACCGATGCCCCACGCGCGTGGCCGCGAGCAGAATGAAGGGAAAGTCCGACCATGCCGGCTGCTGTTCGAGCCAACGGAATAGACGCGTCGCATGTTCCCCAGCGAGCGCTTCTTCGGCGATGAGCGCGCTGCCCGCGCCGGCGTCGAGGGCCTCGGTGAGGGCGTCCGCGTCGCGGCACGGCACGCATACGCGGTGATCCTTGTGCAGGACCTCGGCAATAACGTCGGCGTCACGGCCAAAAGGCGCGAGAATCAGGACCCGTTGCTCCATGACGTTACTGCCGCGACGTGTCGATGACGTGCTCCGCCGTGCCAAGTAGCGCCGTGGTGCCGCGGTAAGACGGCAACCCGGAAAGCACGCCTTCGAAATCGCGCAGCGCTTCACCCACTTCGACGCCCCGGCTCGTGAGCCGGAACTGGCGGATGGAGCGTTCATGGGCGCTGGCGCGGCTCTTAACGGCCGTCACGGCGGTCAGGACTTCGCCGTGGTGTTCGAAATAGCGGAACAGGATGACCACGTCGCTCAGGTAGCTGATATCGATATCGCTCTGAACCTCGCCGATAATTCCGTGTTGTCCCAGCACGAGCATCGTCATAACGCCTTTCTGGTTGAGATACCCGAGTAATTCGTGCATCTGCAACAGCAGGTAGCGCTCGCCCGGCATTGCCTGCAGGTATGCGTTGAGACTGTCGATCGCGACATATTTGACACCTCTTTTCTCGACGGAGATGCGGACGTCGCTCGCGAATTCCCCGGGCGAAATCTCGGCGGGATCGATCTGACGCAGCGTCAATAGTCCGTTGTCGACGTAGGGCTGCAGATTCATGCCGACCGTGGCACAACGCGCGATAAGCGTGACCAGCGTTTCGTCGAAGACATAGTAGACGCAGCGTTCGCCACGTTCGAGAGCCGCGATCAGGCATGAAACCACGGTGGTGGTTTTGCCGACGCCCGACGGTCCGATCAACAGCGCGTTGGTGCCGGGTATCAGTCCGCCGCCAAGCAGCGCGTCGAGGCCTGCTGTGCCGGTGGTCACCACATGTGTATCGAATTGCGCGTGATGTTCGGCCGCGACGAGGCGCGGATAGACATGGATGCCGCCGGTGTCGAGCGTGAAGTCGTGGTATCCCTCGCGGAACTTGATGCCGCGCATTTTGGCGATGCGCACGCGCCGTCGATTGCCGCCGTAGTCGTGCACGATGTTGTCCAGCGCGATCACGCCGTGAGCGATGCTATGCAGTTGCACGTCGCCCGGGTCGGACGTGTTGTCGTCGAGCAGCAAGACCGTGCATGCGCGCGTGGCGAAGTAGCGTTTCAATGCGAGGATTTGCCGACGGTAGCGCAGTGCGTTCTGCGACAGCAGGCGCAACTCGGACAGACTGTCGAGCACGATCCGCACAGGTTTGATCTCGTCGACCTGCTGGATCACGTTTCGCACCGTTTCGCCGAGTTCGACCTCGGCCGGATGCAGCACCGTTTGCTCGAATTGCGGATCCAGACCTTCGTCGGAGAGCAACTCCAGGATATGGAAGCGGCTCAGATCCCAGCCGTGGCTGTCGGCTACCGATAGGAGCTCCGAACGCGTCTCGGACAGCGTAATGTACAGACCTGCCTGACCTTCCTCGACGCCCTGAAGTAAAAATTGCAACGCCAGGGTGGTTTTACCCGTACCGGGCGCGCCCTCTACAAGGTACATGCGGTGCGGGGTGAGGCCGCCTCCCAAGATGTTATCGATCCCCTCGATTCCTGAGCAAAGGCGGTTGGGCGTGTGTGTGGCAGCGTCTTTTGACATAGCGTGGTTATAGCATTGATAAATTGGCCTGGTCCGTCAGCCGGTATCGGCAGAATGCAAGTTGCATGCCTATTGACGAGAAGCCGCCGTTTTACGTTGTGGGACGGCATGGAGCGTGCTCCGGATCGGAACCCTTCAATCCATTGAAAACATGCGCCGCCTATGAAAGCCGACATGCTGGTCGTGACCACACTTGTTGTTGCATCGCTCGGCAGCCTCGCGCCGAGCGCCGCGAATGCCGACGATGCACCGAGCCCCTGTGCATCGTTGAAACGGATCGTAGCGGCTGCGCCGGGCGGGTTTGCGGCGCTTACGCCGGACGACGGCAAAGGCGTTGCTCAGCCTTATGGCGACGACGCGCAATGCTCGGCGGCGCGCGGGAGCTATCAGTGCGCGTGGACACCGCATCGCGATTCGGCCTCGACTGCCGATGCATTGGAAGCTGTCGCCGCCGACATTGCTTCGTGCCTGCCGGAGGCGACGCACGATCAGAATTCGCCGGCACGCCAGCACTTCTATCTTGGCGTGCCCGGCAAGCGCACGGAAATTACGCTGACGCCTGCGGGTTCGGGCAAGCTGCGTCTGTCGGTATCGGGTAAATAAGCCAGGACGTTCCAGCACAGTCACGACGACGCCGGCCACCATGTCCAGCCACGTTGTTGCGAGCGCTGCAATTCGACGACCGCGAGCGGCGGGACTTGAATGCGCGGAAAGACCTCTGGCGATGCGCCCAACACATGCACGATTGCCGCGCGGATCAGCGGCGCATGCGTCACGGCGACTACATCGTGGGCAGCGCGCGACGCGCCATCTGGCGCAACGTCTATTGCGTCGAGCCATTTGCCGATCCGCTTCACCACCTGTCTGAACGATTCGCCGCCGTTAGGAGCGGCGTCGGGGTCGCGCGTCCAGGCCGCCAGGGCGTCTGGCGCTTGCGCGGCGAGATCGTTGAGGCGTTGGCCGCGCCACTTGCCGTATTCGACATCAGAGAGCGCGGGGTCCACCTTCGCGGCAAGGCCGAGCGCCAAGGCCGTTTCGCGCGCGCAAGCGGCGGGGCTGACGAATGCGATTGCATCGTCGGCAAACGACAGGCGCGCTCGCGCCGCTTGCGCTTCACAGAGGCCGCGAGCGTCGAGCGGGTCGTCGGCGGGAAAGCGGCCCGCGCGCATGGCCGCGGTCGGCGCGTGGCTGACCAGTAACAGCCGCAGGTTCATCGTTGAGTTCCCGTCAATATGCGCTCGTGTCGGTGTGTGGTAGCTGGCGCGGAAGTTTAGCGCGTAGAATAGCCGCACTGCGAAGCGCGGAAGCCGGTGAAAGCCCGGCGCGGTCGCGCCACTGTAATCGGCATCACAAGCCGAAAGCCAGACCTGAGCTTCGCACCATTCCTCTGCAATCGACTACGGGGCGCGCTACCCCAGGAGATGTCCATCATGACCGAAGCTGTTTTCGATCCCGCCCGCCAGCCCGCCATTCAGCCCACGCCGATTCCGTTGCGTGAACTGCTGCCTTGGGCCGTGTTCGGCGGATTGCTGCTGTTGCTCGCGCTGTACTTCGTCGGTGCGGAACAGGGCGCCACTTCTTTAGTGCCTGGCATGTACGTGCATGAGTTCGTGCACGACGGCCGCCATCTGCTCGGCTTTCCCTGCCACTAACGGAGCAGAACATGGTCGGTAAGTTGTTGTTGCGCGGGATGCTTGCAGGCATCGCCGCGGGGCTGCTCACGTTCGCGTTCGCGCGAGTGGCGGGCGAGCCGCAGGTCAATCAGGCGATTGCCTTCGAAGAGAAAGCCGGGGACGGGGCCGGTGGAGCGCATGAGCATGCGGGTGCGGGTGCGGAGGCGCACGAGCACGCGCACGAGCACGAGCACGAGCAGGAGCTGGTCAGTCGCGATACGCAAGCCGGATTGGGGTTGCTGACCGGCGTGGTGACCTACGGCGCGGCGTTCGGCGGACTATTCGCGCTGGTGTTTGCCTATGCGTACGGGCGAGTCGGCGCGATGAGCGCGCGTGCGTTGTCGGCGTGGCTTGCGCTTGGCGCTTTCGTCGCACTGGTGATCGTTCCCAACATCAAGTACCCGGCGAACCCGCCGGCGGTAGGCGACCCGGAGACAATCGGAACGCGCACGGGCCTGTTCTTTCTGATGATCGCGATCTCGCTGACCGCGCTGGTATTTTCGCTGAAGGTCCGGCGTCGCGCGGCGATGAAACTCGGTGCATGGAACGGCTCGATCGTGGCCGGACTTGTGTTCATCGCGATCATTGCCGCGGTGCAGATGTCGATGCCCGTGATCGACGAAACACCGGCCGGTTTTCCTGCGGCGCTGCTGTGGAAATTCCGCGTGGCGGCGCTCGGCATGCAGGCGATCATGTGGGCGACGATTGGGCTGCTGTTCGGCGCGATCGTTGAGCGGAGCTCGTTCATGCGTGTGGGGAATCGGACGGCGGCTGGGTCGGTTTGAGGTCTTTTGGCGGCTCGTGTTGATAGGCTGGCTGCGTAAATGGTTGAGTCTGTGCGCATCGAGACGGAAGGTAGCCGCGTCAAGTACTTGGCGCGGTTGTGGGGTGGTTGTCCACAGGGTTGGGCACATAAACTGGGGATAACTCATCCTGCGAGTTAATCGGGTACCGTTATGAAAACAAGCTGCTATGCAGGGCTTCCTTTCTTCTGCATCATCCCGTCGGCTTACGCTCAAAGCTCAACCCGCGAACAGTCGACAATCTCGCTCACGCTCAATCCGACGTGCCTGTGGACGGCTTTGGGTCGATCAGCATCTATAACGCTGAAGGCGACTATGAGAAGAATGAGAAGAACAACTACAACGAGTATTCGTTGAACAAGCGTGACGGCAAAGAAAGACAGCGGTGTGGGGTAACAGTCCGGCTCGGCGGCCGGGACGGACAAGCGCTCAACTGGTCTCAACGGCAAATCTATAGATACCTATCGCCGGTTTATCACAACCGGTAAGCCGCTTTATTCGGCCAACTCCGTTTGGCCGGCCTTCGGAGCACGCACCAGTTCGGCAGTGTCTTCATCGATATGGAAGCCGGCACGGCTTGAGTCCACCTGCTCCGACCCACCTCACATACAGGCAAGCAGAACACCCGGACTCCGTTCGGACGGTGACATGTGTGCTAGCGGTCATGCGCACAGCCATTCATGCGCGCTACCCGAAGCAGATAACCACGACCACGATGGAAACAAACTGGCCTTAAGAACTATTCAGGGTTTCCTATATCAGTGTGTTGGAAAAATGCTTCGCGAAAGAACTGAAGTCGGGTGCCTGGCTCGCTAAGATGAAGGAGATCATTCCGTCCTACGGCGTGTCACTCATCGACGGTGCAACGCTTTGCGACAGCGTGTGCGATGAGACAGCGACAGCGTTGGGAATTGAGCATCTGTGAGTCTCAGGAACAAACGCCTTGCGGTGCCCGGTTCGAAGAGTCGGCCCTGTCATTAAGGCCGAGTGCGAGCGTGTTCAAAACTACGTGTTGGCGACGCCTTCGGAGGACGGCGCCATCGCATCATGAAAAATAACTCCCAGCGTATGCCGTTGTCCCGACCTCAAACGGCTCACCCCGTGCCGCAAATTCACGCGATATGCACCGCGCGTGCCTTGCACCGGCCGATGATGAACCGCGAACACCACGGCGTCTCCCTTGCGCAGCGGCACGACTTCCGTGCGTGATTGCATCCGCGGACGCTGCTCGGTCATGACGAATTCGCCGCCGGTGAAATCTTCACCGGGTTCCGACAGCAAAATGGCGACCTGTAGCGGAAACACGTGCTCGCCGTAAAGATCCTGATGCAGACAGTTGTAGTCGTCGGTCACGTACTGGAGCATCAGCGGTGTCGGGCGGGTCTGGCCCGCAGCGTGGCAGCGCTCGATAAACTCCGCGTGTCCGGCCGGATAGCGGATGTCGATGCCCATCACCTCGTTCCAGCGATTCGCCACCGGCACGAGATGCGGATACAACTCGCGGCGCAACTGTCCGATCAACGGCGGCAACGGATAAGCGAAATATTTGTATTCACCACGGCCGAAGCCATGCCGCGCCATCACCACGCGGCTGCGGTACAAGTCCTCTCTCGGATATAGCGCAGTAAGGGCATCGCATTCGCGCCCGCTTAACAGCCCGCCTAGCATCGCGCAGCCATAGCTGTTCAGCTCTTCTTCCACGTTGAACCAATCAGTCGCCTCGATGCGCGCCGTCAGCGAACTCGCATGAGTGCGGTTCTGCGACGGCTTCAACTCAGTGTTGCGATTCTGTTCCGGCGATTGCGCGCGGGCATCTTTCGCCACCGTATTCATGAGAGTCTCCCTCAGCGATTTCCGAACGATGATTGAGTGTAAGCGCGTCTTTCGGGCCGCGCACTCCGACTCTTGCGCTGCAATTCCCCGGTTCGAAGACGTGCGAAATAAGCGGCGATGCGTCCCGCAGAACGATCAGGTCCAAGCAACGTAGAGCCACCGAGCGCAACGATAAGCTTTGCGAAGCGCGTCGCGTCGTTCATAGTAGGTACTGTCAATTCGTCGCTCCACCGGAGGCTTTGCCCATGTCCGATTCCCACAAGAAACTCGATGATTGGCTCGGCACCCAGCAAGTCGCCGAAGATCACATTACCGCCTTTCCGCTCGCGGCTCTCGCCGCGACGCTGGATCGCGAGCAAAGCGGCGACACCGTTCCGCCCCTGTGGCACTGGCTCTACTTCTTGCCGATCGCGCCGATGTCCGAAGCCGGCCCGGATGGTCATCCGAAGCGCGGCGATTTTCTGCCGCCGGTGCCGCTGCCTCGCCGCATGTGGGCCGGCGGGCGCGTTACTTTTCATGCGCCGCTGAAGATGGGTGAGCGCGCCACGCGTACGTCGACGATTGCAAACATTGAAGACAAGACAGGCCGCTCGGGGCGCCTCGTGTTCGTCACGGTGCAGCACTCGATTGAAGCCGGCGGAGAACTGAAGCTCGAAGAAGAGCACGACATCGTCTACCGCGACGCACCGCAAGCAGACACGCGGCCTCAGCAGCCGCAACTCGCGCCGCAGGGCGAGAGTTGGAGCCGCACTATCGACGCCAACCCCGTCATGCTGTTTCGCTATTCGGCGCTGACCTTCAACAGCCATCGCATTCACTACGACTATCCGTATGCGACGCAAGTCGAGGCTTATCCTGGCCTCGTCGTCCACGGCCCGTTGATTGCCACGCTGCTGCTCGATCTCGTGCGCCGCGAGCGACCCGACGCAACGCTGCAGAGCTTTGCCTTCAAGGCGCTTCGTCCGACGTTTGCGGACCACACTTTCAAAGTATGCGGCGCGCCCTCGGCGGATGGAAAAACCATCGACTTATGGGCAAAAGATCATGAAGGCTATTTGACGATGCGAGCGACAGCTGGGATTGAGTAATTTCACGAACGCAAGGCGTCAACCATTATAAATAGCTGAAACCTCAACCCGCACGCGATGAAAAGCCCGGTCGTCTGAAGGTTTCAGCGTGGGAATCAAAGTGATATTTCTCTGAATGTGTAGGAGCAAGTCCCGCATTAACCGGCGACTTCGCAGGATCACGGTCGTTTATGCGCATAATGCATTGCTGCTTACCTGCATGAGGTGATCGGGGCGCCGCTCGCACTTGGCTCGCAAGTGGCATGTAGTTAAGCGGCAGCCCGCACCCACAGGCGCTCAGCGGCATAGCGCCTGAACGAATGACCTTTTAGCCGCGGTGATTTCGGGAAAAATCTCTAGCCTTTTCCGACGCATTAATCAAGTGCAAACTCTTTGTCGCCGAACGCTTGAAACATCGCGGATTGTTAAATGCAATGTGGGGTGGTCTGCTGTTAAAAATATCGGTTATCATCGCTGCCTTCAGCGATCGCTCACGGCGGCTTAATCCGGCTGGCATCAACGTTAATATCGTCGCATCGAACCAGAAAAACTCAGATGAAGATGTCGCGTAAAAAGATTGCAATCCTCGTGGCCGCACTTCTGATCGTGGCCGGCATCGTCATTCAGGCCGTGTGGCGTCCGTTCGCGCATCGCAAGGCGACCAATGCGGGCGAAGTCGTTCTGGATATTCATCATCCCGACGCGGTGATCGACAGCGAAGCGCTGGCGCGTTTGCCGCGCGACATGCTGCGCGTGCCGCTGCTTCACGACGTGCTCACGCAAGACTTCGTCGACTATTACGAATCGCCGAATACGCGGCTTTCCGCCGAAGGTGCTTTGCGGCGACTCGCGTTCGAACATCAACTTGACTGGCGCGACGAACTGATCCACCGCGTGTTCGACGAACCCGCGCACGTGTTGCTCTGGCGTTCACCGGATGGCCGCCTCAGCTATTGGATCATGTCGATGCGCCGCAACGGTCTTGCCAAGCTGTTGCAGGGCTTGGGCAACGTTGCCGCAAGCGACGCGCAACTCAGTCAGGTCGCCAAACTCTCCGGCGATGTGCCGGTCTATGCGCTGAAGCTGGCAGTTGGCCGAACGCTGCTGTTCGCGACGAAAGACGATCGCCTCGTCGTGCTGTCCGCACCTGGCGTTCTGCTCGACGAAAAGGGTGGCCTGCTGGGCGAACGCGCCGATGCTGTGTCCGACATGCTGTCGTCCGGTCATGACGACGCCGCACGCGCATATCAACTGGATGCACCGGGAGAGGCGCCGAAGGGGCATCGTCTCGTGGTGTCGGCGAATTACCTGTCGTTCGGTTATCAGGCGTTCTTTTCGGGCATCGACGCACTGCGTTTCGACTTCTCGCCGAATGGCAGCGCGGCGGCGAGCTGGCGGACCTCGGCCTTGATCGAGCCGGGCAAGCTGCCGCAGCAGTGGAACAGCGCGGCCTTGTGGCGCGCATTGCCGGCAAACGCCGCGGCGTGCACGAGCTTGCCCGCCGACTGGAAGGAGGCGTCGGCATTGCTTGGCAAGGTGGCGGATGGTTCGGACGCCGCCGGGGCAATCGGCGATCGTCTGACGGGGCCCGCAGCGGTGTGCTGGTATGCGAAATCCACGCTGGTTGCGCCGGTTTTCATCGCTCGAGTCAAAACGCAGGATAAGGTACAGGACGCGGCCTCGATCGCTACGCTAAAGACCGCCCTCGACAAAACGTTCGGCGACGTGATCGGCGCATATGAAGCGAAGGCCGCGAAGACGGACGGCGACGACACTGCCTATCGCCGTTTGCCGGTCACGAGGCGCGAACAGGGCGCCGACGTCACCGTCTGGCAGCGGCCAGTCAGCGCGCGTTCGGGAACGGCGTCGAGCAGCAAGGCGTCGTTCGCGTCGCAGCTATCGGCAGAGCGCTATTTCCCGGTGACGCTCGCGCTCGCGCACGGCTATCTGATCTTCTCGCCCGACTCACGTCTCGTCGACGACACGCTGGCAGTGCTCGACAAGCGTTACCCCGCGCTTGCAGACACGCTTGCTCCCGAACGTTTGCCGCGCACCATTCTGACGCTGACGCCTTCGTCCGCTGCGGCACTGATCGAGCGGGAGGCCGGCGCCGCCTTGCCCGCCGATCAGGAGGCCGTGTTCCGCAACGCCTCGCGCGCGCATCTCACACCAAAGCTGCGCGCGCTCGCACACTATCCAGCCGTTTCGTTGACGCTGCCGCAGACCTTGCCGGGCTCGACCGGCTGGGTGCCGGTGGAGTGGTGGTTCGATCGCGCGAAAGGCGATGCGGGTCCGGATAACGACTCGTCGCAAGCGTCCGCAGACCAGCCAGGCACAGAGGGCGATTAATGCGCCGCCTTCGCTTAGCCGGCGCGGTGCGCGCGCCTCGCCAGGCGCCTCGGCGCGCGCTCGCGAGAGACAGTGGGCACGCAGCGTCCCAACTCCGCGCGGAGCAAGTCGCGTATCCCGTGTGCGCAGCCGCCGCTACTTCAAGCTTTGTCGCGGCCTCACGTCGCGCATGGCTGTTACGCACGGCCGCGATATTTGCAGCAGTCAGCGTCGCGCCCTATGCCCACGCGCTGAGCCCAAGCACAGCAGGTCCCGAGTCCGACGCGCTAACCGTGCAGCAATCTGCTGTGTTTCGCGCGTGGTTCACGCGTATCGTCGACCAGCAGATGCGCCGCGGCCCAACGCCGCGCTGGACGCAACGCGATTGCGCGGGGCTCGTGCGTTTTGCCGTCGGCGAGACGCTGCGAGCACACGACAGCAAATGGCTGCACGCCAACGGCATGACCGGCCTTGCCGACACGAGCAGCCTGCCGCCCGAACTGCAGTTGTCCGCGGCGCAGCGCATGATCGCGAATCGCTGGACGCAGCTCGACGGCTCCACTGGCGCATACGCGTCGGCCATCGCGCTGATTCAACGCAATAGCCGCTTCGTTTCGAAAGACGTCAACCAGGCGCTGCCCGGCGACCTGCTGTTCTTCGACCAGGGCGACGACCAGCATCTGATGATCTGGCTCGATCGCTACATCGCTTATCACACAGGCACCGTTACGCCGACCGATACCGGTCTGCGCGCGGTCGCCGTTTCCGACCTGATGCAATGGAAAGATTCCCGCTGGCAGCCGCTCGACGGCAATCCGAATTTTGTCGGCGTGTTTCGTTTGGACTTTTTGACACCATGACCCGAATGAGCTCTGTCATCGCCACTTGCAAATGGTTGAACCATGCGCGCGGTCGCGCGGCCTTCACGGTGGCCGCGCTGTTCGTGGCCATTACGCTGGTCACAGCAAGCGGGGCCGCGCACGCAGGCGAGGAGGCGTCGGCCGCATCAGCGGATGCCAGCATCGCCGCGAATCCGACGCTCAATCCGGCGCCGTCGAGCAACTTCAGCTCGCAGAAAGTGGACGGTCAACCGTTCTTCCTATTGTCGGACGCGAGCTTCGGCAGCAATCAGCTCGCGCAGGTCCGGCTGGAGGCGCCCGGCCGCGATTTCAAGGACGCGTTGCAGGCTTATGGCGGCGCGGACATCGTCGTATATCGGGTACCCAAGCCGCTCGAGTTTCTTAAGGCACAGAAGAATCTGCATCGGCTGAATGTCGCGCCGAATTATCAGGGCGAAGGCCTCGCGAACACGCTTGCTTATCTGTGGGACCGCTGGTTCACCGAGGCGCGCCGTGCATGGCAACGCGTGCTCTCGTTCGCCACCCGCAGCAAGGCAACGGAGGCCGCGCCGCAATTCAAGCTCGGCGAACAGACCGGCAAGCAGACGCAATTCGAGCAGAACTCGCAGTTCGCCCCGCTGAAGGGCTACGACATAGTCGCGCGTTTTCGCTATCCGATCTGGGACGCGAAAGTGATCGAGCCGCCCAAGGGCGTGAACCTCGCGGGCAGCAGCAGTAACTTCATCGAGGCAAGCGCCGGCAACGTGATGATCCCGGTCGGCAAGCTGCCGCCGGGGCTCTATATCGTCGAGGCGGTGATCGGCAACTATCGCGCGCATACGTTGTTGTTCGTGTCGGACACGGTGGCGGTCGTGAAAGCGGCATCGAGTGGAATGCTGGTGTGGACCACGCGGCGCGATAACGGCAAGCCGGTCGTCAACACGGAAGTGAACTGGACCGACGGCGTAGGCGTGTTGCAAAGCGGCACTACGGGCAACGACGGCGCGCTCGTGCTGCAACACGTGAGTCCTGAGCGCAGCTATGTGCTCGGCGTCGATCCGCAGGGCGGCGTGTTCGTCTCGGAGAATTTCTATTACGACAGCGAGATTTACAACACGAAAATCTACGCCGTGACGGACCGGCCGATGTACCGGCCGGGCGATCCGGTCCATGTGAAGTTTATCGGCCGCACGTTTCAGAACGCGACTCAATCGTCGGCGCCTGCCGAGGCCGACATCAAGCTCGAAGTGCTCGATCCGAACGGCTCGCCGGTCGCAACGGCGAAGACGCATTTCGCTTCGGATACCGGCGCGGACACCTCGTTCACGCTGCCCGCCGACGCAAGCGCCGGCGGCTACACGCTGCGCTTCGACTACAACGGCGATGTGTATGGCAGCGCGTTTCGCGTTGCCGAATATGTGAAGCCGCACTTCGACGTCAATCTTTCAATGGACAAGGCCGACTACGCGACCGGCGAGCCGTTGAAGGGGAAAATCCAGCTGCGCTATCCGGACGGCAAGCCGGTGCGCGACAGCAAGATTTCGGTCACGCTGCGCGCGCAGAAAGTGACGATTGTCGACGGTGAACTGCGTTATGCGGGGCTCTTCCCGGTCAAGCTCGAACAGCAGGAACTCAAGACGGATAGCGACGGCAACGCGAGCCTGACGCTGCCCGCCGCGACCGAGCCGAGCCGTTATGCGCTGACGCTGTTCGCGCAGGACGGCGCCGCATACAAGGTGCGAGTGACGCGCGAAGTGCTGATCGCGCGCGGCGCGACGCCGTACCGGCTGACTACGTCGAAATCGTTTTCGCAGCCGAAGGAATCGGTGAGCTTCGACTTGCAAGCGCTGGCCGCGGTCGATCCGGCTGCCCATGCGCCGGCGAAATGGGAATGGACGCGCCTCGAATCGCAGACGCACGGCGAAGGCGCGTTGAAAAGCGTGCCGAACGGTGCTGGCGGCAAGCTGTCGTTCGCGGTGCCATTCGAGCAACCGGGTTCGTACATGTTGTCGGTCAAGGACGACGCGGGCAACCTGCTCGCCGCCGTCAGCCATTGGGTCGCGGGCGACGGCCTGAAGGCGATTCCGGGCAGCGTCGAGATTGTGTTCGATCGCGACCGGTACAAGATCGGCGACACGGCGGAAGCGCTGATCACGTTCCCGCTGCCCGTCGACGATGCGTTGCTGACGCTCGAACGCGACAACGTCGAACGACGCGCGCTGCTGAGCGCGGGTGGCGACTGGTTGCAACTGCAACGCGTGACGCCGTCGCAATGGAAGGCGCGTATCAAGGTCGGCGACGACTTCGCGCCCAACATGACCTTCTCGGTGCTGTACGTGCATGCCGGCGAATACGCATTCCAGAACGCGGGCATCGTGGTGGCACAGCCGCAAATCGAACTGAACGTGAGAAGCGACAAGCCTGTGTACGGTCCGGGCGACACGGTCACCTTGAATTTCGACAGCACGTTGAACGGCAAACCGGAGGCGGCGAATCTGACGGTGAGCGTGGTCGATGAAATGGTCTATGTGCTGCAGCCGGAGATTGCGCCGAACATCGTCGACTTTTTCTATCATCCGCGCCGCAATAACGTGCGGACGTCGTCGAGTCTGTCGTTCATCACTTACGACCTTGCGCGTTCGCCGCTCAAGGGTGCGCCGGGCGGGCCGCAACGCGCGAATTACAACGAGCGCGGCGTGAAAGTGCTCGAGCGCCCACGCCGCGACGATCAGGATACGGCCGCGTGGGAAGGCAGTCTGAAAACCGACGCCAGTGGTCATGCCACCATGACGTTCAGGATGCCCGACTCGCTTGCTCGCTGGCGCATCACCGTGCGCGCGGCCGCGCCCGATGGCATGGTCGGCCAGCGAACCGCATACGTGCGCTCCGACAAGGCGCTGTATCTGAAGTGGAGCGGCCCGTCGCATTTCCGCGTCAACGATCAGCCGGCTATCGACATGATCGCCTTCAACCAGACCGATGCGGACATGGACGCGCAGTGGCTAGTAGAAGGCGGCGGCCTGTCATTGAATCAAAAGGTCACGCTTAAGCGCGGCGCGAATTATCTGCGTCTGCCGAGCGGCGCGTTGAAGGCCGGCGTGGTCAACGCGACCTTGCGCAAGGGCGACAAGGATGTGGACCGCTTGCAGACCACGATTCATCTCGACGCGAGCGGTTGGCTCGATCTTCATCAGAACACTGTCGCGCTGGACGGCTCGGGCAAGCCGCTCAATCTGCCGCAAGACGCACAGGAAGTGAGCGTGCGTTTCGTCGGCAGCGCGACGAGCCAGTTCATGCGAGTAGCCGACGATCTGATCGACTACCCGTATGGCTGCGCCGAACAGACGTCGAGCCGCTTGATCCCGCTCGCGCTTGCGCACGACGCAATCGGCCGCGGCGACAACGCGAGTTCGACGCAGGGAATCGAAGCGCTGTTGCGCAATCAGCGGCAGCGTCTGGCGATGCTCGCGGGCGTCGGCGGCACGTTCGGCTGGTGGGGCGATACGACCGGCGGCAGCGCGCTGATTACGGCCTACGCGTATTACGCGGACTGGCTCGCGAGCCGCAGCCTCGGCATCAGCCTGCCGGCCGCGAACTGGCAGCACGCGATGGAGGTCTATCGCGACGCCGGCGCAAAAGAGCCACTGCTTCATCGCGCGCTGGCGCTGTGGTTCATGCAGCAAATGGGCTTGCCGGTCGCGACGCCTGTATCGGGCGTGGCCGCCGACTTGATGAGCGACGCGGCGGCCACCGCCGCCGCACAGGCTCGCAATGCCGCCAATGCTACGTATGGCGCGCCGGACAGCATCGTCTTCGCGCAGGCCGATTCGCCGCGCGGCAAGCAGATGGCGATGCTGTTGATCGCGAACATGGCACGAGGGACAGGCGCGCAAACGCCGGAGGGTTTCGATGCTGCATCGAGCGCCGCGCGTGCCTCGTTGAGCAATGATCCGGCGCCGCTCGTTCAAAGCCTGCTTGCCATGTCCGGCGAAGGCGCGAGCGTCGATGCATCCGCATTGCTTGCAAAAAGCAGCGCCGATTACCCGACGCTCGACCGGGCACTGACGCTGCTTTGGTTGCGCAAGGCGCTCGGTGGCGACGTGGCGGCTACCTCGTTGCCGTCGCTGCAAGGCGCCGGCTGGACGCGCGCTGCGACGCCGACCGGCACGCCACTGTGGAAATGGACCGCTGCAGGCGTGCCGTCCACGCTCGACGCAGGCGCCGCACGCACGGACGTCAGCGCAATCGTCTCGTTCCGCAGTCATACGAGCGAAGACAGCCGTTTGAACATCAGCGTCGCGCGCCGCTTCTACAAGCTCGAACCGGTCGAGGTGAAAGCCGATCCGAAAAAGCAGGGCGCGGGCGACAGCAATGTGGGACGCTCCGCGTTCACAGCGCGCCTCGTGAAGTCGGGCGATGCGATCGACAGCAATGCGCTGTACGTAGACGAAGTCGCGCTTACGCCGCGCTCGGGCAACGCCTATCACTACGGCCTTCTCGATGTGCCGCTGCCGCCGGGCGCGAGCGTCGAAGCGACGAGTTGGGGCGTGTCGATCGAGGGCTTGCCTGGCGAGAAGGAAGGCGAGAGCGGCCCGCAACCGTTCGCGCGCGCTGCATCGTATGAAATGGGTGAGCTCTCGTATCACCAGCCGGTGCCGTTGCTCGATCGGCCAGTGGTGTTGCGGCAACTGGTGCGCTTCGCGTTGCCGGGCACATTTGCATTGCCGCCCGCGCGCTATTTCCGCATGTATCAACCGGACGCGAAGGCGTTCGAAGGCGGCAAGAGCGATCGCGTGACGACGTTGCGCATCCAGTAAGCGACACAGACCATGTTCCGCGCGCTTTTCCTGCCTGTACGCGATCGTCTTGCAGCGATGATGCTGCGGATCGCGTTCGTCGCGGGCGCGGTGGCGGCGGTGTGTATGAGCTGCGGCGTCACACTCGATCGCGCGTATGCTGCCAGGCCGGCTTCATCGCAGGCGGCATCGAAAGAGACACTGCGCTTCGCGTGGCTGCGCGACGGGCAAAGCCAGCTTTGGCAAGCCGACGTCGACAGCGCCGTTGGCGGCCTGTCTCCGCAATCCGCGCTGCCGTTGCCCGCCACGCTGGAAACGCCGCTTGGCAGCGTGTGGAAGCTGTTTGTCTACGGCTATCTGGTGGATCGAAATATCGCAACGCCAGACTACACGTGCAGCGGCGGCGATCCCGAAGAAGTGTATTGCTGCATGACGGGCGGTCATGTCGATCGCGAACATGCGCTCGTGCAATCGTGCGGGCTCTTTTTCGAACCCGGGCGTCTGCAACTCGATCCCGTCGACTGGCGCAAGTATTGGACAGCGGCACACGCGCCCGCCTGGCTGCGCGACCTTCACGCGATGACGCCGACGCATCGTGTGTCCGTTGTGCAACTGCTCGCCGCGTTGCAGGCAATGCCCGCACGCCCGCGCGAAGCGGCGGCCAGCACGTTGGTCTCGGTGCTGACGAGCGGGCGTGGCGAAGGAACCGTGTCGCTTTATGGCAGCCTGTTGCGCGCCAAAACCTGGACGATGCCCGACGCGGCCCGGCCAGGGGCATCGGTGGGCGGCGCCGCGGGCTGGCTCGCCGATGGCACGCCGGTTTGGCTCGGTGGCCCCGGCGGCAGCGCACGCGTGCTCGCGTTGGCTGCGCCGCGTATTGCGCCGCTTCTCACGCAAGTCACCGTGCCCGATGACGGCGCATGCGTCATCGTCGATTTCTTTAGCCGCTATCCGATTCGCGAAGTGCTCGGCCAGAAAGGACCCGCGACGGTGCCTGACGGGCCGCTGAACGGAGAGTTTCGCGTTGGTTTTGTGAACGGCAACTGGACGCGACTGACGAGCCGCGGCGAGTTGCGGCTCGACCGTAGCGCTGCGGGAGCACCGCAAGTGATCGGCCGCTTTGGCATGAACGACTATGTGGCGCGCGTAGTGGAGCGCGAAGGCGACACGGCGCAGCCGGAAGCGGCGAAGGCACTCGCCGTGGCGGCGCGCACTTATGCCGTGCAGCACGGCGTACGCGATCACGGCTGTTTGCGTATCGACGACAGCAGCAACACGCAGCGCGTTCTGCCGCGCGCGCCGACCGCGGCGGCGCGCCGTGCCTCCGATATGACCGACGCGCTCGTGCTGACCGGCGTGCCTGTCCAGTATCACCACGACAAGGCCGCAGCAGGGCAAATGAGCTGGCTTGCCGCGAAGGCATCCGCGCAAACTGGGCTGACGTTCGATGCGATCCTTGCCCGCACATGGCCGCAAGCAACGCTGACTTCGTTTCAAAGCCCCTTGTCCGGCGATTGCGTCGCGGTAGCCGGCGCGCGTGAGTGGCTGGAGCGCAATGCGCCTTCCTGGGCGCGGCGCATGGATGGTGCAGCCGGATATGAGACGCCCGATCTGCCGGCTGTATGTGCGGTTCGCGAAGGGCGTCCGTATGCGGATGCGCAGCGCAATCGTGTCTATGTGTATCGCTTGCAAACCGAAGAAGATCGCATTGCGTTGGCGCATGAATATGTTCACCTCGCGTTTCAGCATCATCCGCGTGGGCTCGATGAAAATTTTGTCGAGCGCACCGCCCGCATGCTGATTCGTACCGACAATCCGATCCAATGAACCACGTCACTTTCTTATTTTCGTTGAGCCGGCTTTCGTTGCTGCGTCGGGTTCGCCCGCGCGCCGTGATGCTCGTTGCTGCCGCTGCATGCGGCGCGTTCGGCGCAGGCGTAGCGACGCGGGCCCGGGCTGCCGGTACAGATGGCGGTGTCGCCGATCTGACCGGCTCGTTCGGCGGCTGGCGTCATAGCGGGCTGACGAATGAGGGCGAGCATTTCGTCGCGGCGTATCCGCGACCGCCGGTCGATCGTGGCGCGCAGCGTTACCGCACATTGATCGAGGGGCGCCTGAAGCGTATCGACAAGCACGCACGCAAGCCGCCGACGCTCGTGGTCAACGGCAATCCGACGCCACTCTACACCGACGACGAAGGCGCATTCGCGCGGCCGTGGGCGTTCGGTGCGGGCTCGAATAGCATCGAACTCATTTCCGCCGACGGCAGGCAGCATCAGCGCATGCAGTTCTATGAAGCGGACCGCAGCAAGCCGCAGGCGAAGCTGCGAGCAATCGTCACGTGGGACGATCCTCACGCTCAGGTCGATCTGCACGTGGTTACGCCGGGCGGCCTGCACGCGTTCTTCGCCAATCCGACACTCGAAGACGGCAGCGGCTTCGACGTCGACTCCGTGGACGGCGCGGGGCCGGGGATATTTTCGTCCGCGGCGCCGGAGCGTGGCACGTGGCTGTTCTTTCTGAATTACTGGGGCAATTTTGATTCGACCGGCTACAACTTTGACGCCGCCGCGCACGACCGCGACGTGATCACGGCGACGTTGACGCTGGTCTTCAACGAAAATACGCCGAACGAGCGGCGTGAAACGATGGTTGTGCCGCTGCGCAAAATCGGCGACCTCATGCTCGTGAAGAGCGAGCGACTATGAAAGCGGGACGGGAGCAGTAACGATGAAGCGCAAAACGACGGGATGGATGAACGCTGCTGGCCACGGCTTGTTGGTTCTCGCCTGCTTACAAGGCGCGTCGGCCGCGCATGCAAGCGATATCGACTTCGCCGCGCCGCTGAACGGCTGGCGCAATACGAGCGGCGACAGCGAGCGCTATACACAGGACGTTCATTATCCGGCGGTGTCGGTAGCGACGCCGGAAGGGCAGTCGAAGCTTGCGCTGATCGAAGGTCAGATCCGTAACGCGCCGAAAAAGAAAGGCAAGACGGTGGGCACGCTGGTGGTCGACGGCACGCCGTTGCCGCAGCGCGTAGAGGAAGACGGCAAGTTCTCGCGGCCCTATGCGTTTCCTGCGGGCAGCAACGGCGTTGAATTGCGCGCGCCGGACGGCAGCCGCAAACGCGTGCAGTTCTACGACGCGTATAGCGGCAAGACGCAGCCGAAGCTGCGCGTATTGCTCGCGTGGGACACCGACGGCACGGATCTCGACTTACACGTGGTATCGCCAGACGGCGCGCATGCATGGTACGGCGATCGCGTCGTTGCCAACGGCGGCGCGCTCGACGTCGATGTGACGACTGGCTATGGGCCGGAGATCTATTCGTCGGCCGCGCCGCTGAAGGGCACCTATCTCGTCTTCGTGAATTACTACGGCTGCGGCAGCGACCGAAGCGACATGACGGTCGCTCAGGTGACGATCATCACCAATGAAAACACGCCGAACGAAAAGAGCGAGACCGTCCGCGTGCCGATGCGCAAGGCCGGCGAACTGACGCTTGTGAAGACGTTTGTGATGCCTTGAGGGGAGCCTCGTTGCTGTTTGCTTCTGCCGTTCAGACTTGCTGCGTGCAGAGGACAAAAACCGTGCGCGCTCAGGTACTTGTACTACTCTTGCGCAAGATATCCACAGCCTTGGGCACAGTTTCTGTGGACAACATAGCGCTGGCCGGAAAGCGTCGTTATTGACCCTCGCGCTGGCTCGCGCGTGCACTTACCGTCCCTTACAGGGCTTCAAGTTTCAGCCGGTCATGGTCGATAGATCTTGTAACCGGCTTTGGGCCGAACGCCTTTAAGAAATGAACGGAGGTTGCAATGCAAATCGACAGCGCATTGCCGTCAACATTAGAAGCAACTGATCGCGCGACGAGGAATGCGTCGTCAACGTCCTTCACCGGCGGCGATGCCGCCACAGCGCGCTCTGCTACCTCGAATGCGTCGGAGCAGGACGAGGCTGTGCATATCTCCACCGAAGGCGCCGCTACGGCGGCCTTGGATAGAAATGCAGTTGGCGCCACGAGTGCGGCCGATGCTGGAAGTGACGGCAGGTCGGCGGTGGATTCGTCCGCGGTGAAGTCGTTTGCGTATGGCACGCTCGGGCTCGAACGGCCGGATCAGCCGCACGAAGAGCGTAATGCGTTCTACACGGCCGGACGCTGGCTGGCGGCGGGCATCACCCTTGGCGGGATCGTCTCGCTGCTTATCTGAGAACGGTGGGATTCTGAAGCTTGAGGAGGGAGCTGCGCTTGCCGTGCATGGTGCACGGCAAGCGCGGTAAAGCAGAGTCAGGCTCGCTGGATTAGCGGTCGAGGAACGACTTCAGTCGGTCGGCACGGCTCGGATGCATCAGCTTGCGCATGGCCTTGCTCTCGATCTGGCGGATGCGCTCGCGTGTGACATCGAACTGCTTGCCCACTTCTTCCAGCGTGTGGTCCGACTTCGTGTTGATGCCGTAGCGCATACGCAGCACCTTGGCTTCGCGCGGCGACAGCGAGTCGAGCGCATCGTCGATGGCGGCGCGCAGATCGGCCTGCATCGCCGCGTCTGCCGGTGACGAAGCCGCCGAGTCTTCGATCATGTCGCCGAGTGTGGCGTCGCCGTCGTCGCCAACCGGCGTTTCCATCGAGACCGGCTGCTTGGCGATCTTGAGGATGCCGCGCACTTTCTCTTCCGACAGGTCCATGCGTTCGGCCAGCACCGACGGGTGCGCTTCCTGACCGGTCTGCTGCAGGATTTCACGCGAGATGCGGTTCAGCTTGTTGATGGTCTCGATCATGTGCACCGGCACGCGAATCGTGCGCGCCTGGTCGGCGAGCGAACGCGTCACGGCCTGACGGACCCACCACGTTGCGTAAGTCGAAAACTTCCAGCCGCGGCGGTATTCGAACTTGTCCACCGCTTTCATCAGGCCGATGTTGCCTTCCTGAATCAGGTCGAGGAACAGCATGCCGCGATTCACGTACTTCTTCGCGATGGAAATGACGAGCCGCAGGTTCGCCTCGATCATTTCGCTCTTGGCTTTGCGCATCTTCGATTCAGCCGCGACCATCTGGCGGTTGATCTCTTTCAGATGCTTGAGCGGCAGCGAGACGGTGGCTTCAATATCGATCAGCTTTTGCTGTTCAGACTGAATTGCCGGCAGGTGACGCTCGAGCGCGGCGCCGTACGACGTCGTGCCGCGTGCTGCGCGCTCGGTCCAGCCGAGGTCGGCTTCATGACCCGCGAACGATTCGATGAACTTCTCGCGCGGCATGCCGCTCTTCGTCACCACGATCTGCAGAATGTTGCGTTCGATCGCGCGGACCTGCGCGACCTGATGCTGCACGTCGCCGCACAGACGGTCGATGGTGCGCGCGGTGAAGCGGATTTTCGCGAGGTGCTGCTGAATTTCCTCGCGCGCCCGCTGATACGCCTTCGAGCTGACGTCGCCGCGAGTGTGCGACGCGTTCATCTGATCGTACAGGATGCCGACTTGCGCGAAGATCTCGAGGCAGTCGCTCGTGAGTTGTTTCAGGCGCGCTTCGTCTGCTGCCGACGAATCGGCCGGACCGACGTCGTCGTCGCTATCGCTGTCGTCGTCTTCTTCCGCGTCCGAGTCCACTTCGGCTGTCGCTTCGGCGCTTACGGTCTCTTCTTCGGCCGCGATGTTGTCTTCGTTGAGGCCGTCGACCAGTTCGTCGATTCGCAGTTCGCCGTCCGCAACCTGCTGGGCGCTCGCCAGGATCGCAGAAATTGCGAGCGGGCATGCGGCGATGGCCTGCACCATTTCATGCAGGCCGTCTTCGATGCGCTTCGCAATTGCGATTTCGCCCGCGCGCGTCAGCAGCTCGGTCGCGCCCATTTCGCGCATGTACATGCGCACTGGGTCGGTCGTGCGGCCGAACTCTGAGTCCACTGTCGACAACGCGACTTCGGTTTCTTCGTCCGCCTGATCGTCGGAAACGACTGCCGGGGCGTTCGAATTCAGCAGCAGCGTTTCCGCGTCTGGGGCCTGCTCGTAGACCTGCACGCCCATGTCGTTGAACGCGCTGACGATGCTGTCGATCGCCGCCGTTTGCGCGAAATTATCGGGCAGGTGGTCATTGATCTGCGCGTGGGTCAGGTAGCCTTGCTCCTTACCCAGCTGGATCAGCGCGCGCATCTGGCGCTGACGTTCTTCGGCTTGCTGCGGCGGCAGTTCGGCCGCTACGGGGATCGCTTTGCCCGCGCCTTTGCCCTTGGGCGTACGGCCCGACGGAGCTTTCGTGTAGGCTGCGGTTTCGTGTTGCGAATCTTCGCGATCAAAAGGGTTCACGTATTCTCCTCGAGAGGCTTCGCTATGAGACGCAAGACGCGACCGTCAGGCGTTTCGAGCATGGCTCAACATCACCTGAGTGACTCAACGCGGTTATATGGCTGTGTGCTCTGGGGAGCAAAAAGATGAGCCCGCTCTGAGCGGGCCGATAGAAATGCGAAATTCGCGCGGCTCGCATTATATACGAGCTTGCGCCTTCGCGCGCATTGTGCGCAGCAATTCGTCGCACGCTGTTGCCGTAGGTCCGCTCACTGTCGGCCAGTGGGCGCGGAGCGGCGTGAAAAAAGTTTGCTGCAACAACGAGCGGTTCTCCCGCGACGGACGGCAGACTCCCGACTATAGACCAACTCGTTCATGTTCGCACGACTGCGTTCCTCTGCAGAATGAAGGCTCCACTATATGTACGGCGAACGCTTTTCGCGCCGATTGGCGCTTCTGCGAAAGAAAATTCGCCGAAGGGGGTTGACGACCCGTCACTCGCTCT
The DNA here is from genome assembly GCF_904848585.1 of Paraburkholderia kirstenboschensis. Classification (GTDB taxonomy): domain Bacteria; phylum Pseudomonadota; class Gammaproteobacteria; order Burkholderiales; family Burkholderiaceae; genus Paraburkholderia; species Paraburkholderia kirstenboschensis. The sequence goes on along the minus strand of NZ_CAJHCR010000007.1, from coordinate 190 downwards.
CCATAATCTCGTTTCTCTGCTGCTGATGCAGCGACGCAGAACGAAGCGGTGCCGGGTAGTGTGGTAAGGGCAGCGCAGCGTGAAGCGGACCGATCTTTAAAAACTAACAGCCGATAAGTGTGGGCGCTTGATGCGCGACGCGAGTGGATCTCCGGATTCACGCAAAGCGAAAGTATCAAGTCTCACACAG